>JAWKOU010000001.1:1620000-6420000 GCA_041391085.1 Caldilineaceae bacterium | reverse complement strand
GCCTTCAATCCGGCTGTAGGCTTCCGTAATGGTATTGGACCAGCTATCGACAAAGAGAGGCGGCAGTTCTTTCTTGGATTCGTGATCCCAGTAGGCGTTGGCCTCTTGCAGATCTAGGTCAGCGTTGATACCGACTGCGGCCAAGTAGCCTTGGATTGCCTGGCAGACTTCATTGATATTCGGGTAGGCGGCTTCGGGGCAGGCCATGCCAATGTCAAAGCCATCGGGGTAGCCAGCTTCAGCCAGCAGGGCTTTGGCTTGCTCCGGATCGTAGGCGACCGGCTCGCTTTCCTGATAGCCCAGGTTGCCCTTGGCGACAAAGCCGGTGGCGCGTGACGCAGCACCACTAAAGATGGAGTCGATAATGGTCTGCACATCAATGGCGTGAGCGATGGCCTGGCGCACTTTGAGATCCATAATCGGCGTGTCGAGGCCGGTAGTCATGTTGTTAAAGGCAACATAGTAGACGCGATCAACTGGGTAGTTGATAACGGTCACGTTCTCGTCGCTCTGCAACAGATCGGCTTCATCGGCGGTCAGCCGGGGCGCAATGTCAATCTCATCGGCTTGGGCGGCGGCAACACGGGTGGCTGATTCGGGCATAAAGCGGAAGAGCACTTCGGCGACCTTGGGATAGCCCTCACGCCAGTAGTTGGGATTGGCGACGACGGTTAGATGGTCGCCCTTGACCCATTCTTTAAACATAAAGGGGCCGGTGCCGATAGGGCTTTGGGCAAAGGCTTCCAACCCCATTTCCGCATGGGCCTTGGGTGGGATCATCGACCAGCCGGCGACACGGGCCAGCAGGAGAGCATTAGGTTTTTCGGTGGAAATCTTGACGGTATAATCATCGACTTTTTCCACATTTTGGACAAAGGACCACTCATTGGCATAGGTCACCTCCGGTTGGGAGTAGGTCTGCCAACTGTAGACAACGGAATCGGCAGTAAATTCTTCCCCATTGTGGAAAGTAACACCCTTACGCAAGTTGAAGGTGTAAGTCAGGCCATCATCCGAGACTTCCCAACTTTCGGCCAGTGCCGGTGAATAGGTGCCGTCCGCTTCTGGGTAGACCAGGGCATCAAACATGGTCCAAGCGGCGTTGGCAGCTTGGCGTTCTGGGGCGTAGGGCACTTCAATGGCGGCGATGTCTGTGGTAAGACCGATGCGTAGTGTCCCCTGTGGTCCACTGGCAGCAGGGGCCGCCGCCGGTTGCTCACCGCCGGTATTGCCGGCGGTCGCTGGAGCAGCGGGTGTAGTACAAGCAGCGAAGGCCAGGGCAGCCATCAACAACAAACTTAACAGCAGCCCAAGTCTTGATTTGTACATAGCATTTCTCCTTGTGGTAGTTATCTTTTATCTTCGATTGTTTTTCGTTTGTATTCGGGGAGGGTGGCAAAAACGGCTTGTGGTAGGCAGAGATTAACACAGACTTACCCAAAATGCAACAATTTGCAGATGTAACGCGCTAGCGATGATAGGAAACAGGATGACAGGATGACGAAATGAATCATTATGATCATCTTGTCCCCTTGTCATCGTGTCATTTTAGCTAGAGGGCGGCAGGTTGGCATACCGTTTGACCTGCCGATTGGGTTGCGGCGGCTCTGCATAGGGGAAGCGGGTGCGTTTGTACAGCTCCCAGAACTCCATGTGGTTGCGCACATATTCCTGGGTGGCGTCGCGCCGCGGCTGAAAATCCCAATAGGTGGGCTTACCTTGTAGCAATGCATTGGCTACCAGGCGACGGCGGTGTTGGCTGGCAATAACAGCGGCACGCAGTTGCGGTACAGCCCAGCGCTGGTCAAGCTCTTGTCGAAAAGCGCCTTGCAGTTGGGCATAATCTGGCTGGCCAGCGAGGTTGATTAACTCCTGAGGATCATTGCCCAAATCATAGAGTTGCGCGGGATCATCTGGGGAGTAGATATATTTATAATCGCCACGACGCAGCATGAGCGATGGTGCAGCGACACACTCGGCCAAATATTCGCCCACAACGGGATAGTCGCCCCAGGCCTGGTCATTACCGGTCAGCAGCGGCAAGAGGCTGTGACCATCAAGTGGCGCGGCCCAAACTGGAGCGGCGTCGTTACTGGCCAGATCGACCAAGGTGGGTAGCAGATCCAACAAGGAGACAGCAGCCGCGACACGCTTGGGTGCAAAGCGTTGTGGCGCATGCACAATCAACGGCACGCGCGCCGACCACTCAAACCAGGACATCTTGTACCACAGGCCCCGTTCCCCCAACATATCGCCGTGGTCGGAGAGAAAAATGACGATGGTATCCTGGTCGCGCCCGATCGCTTGGAGGGCGTGCAGGAGTTGGCCTACTTTGTCGTCGATACAGCTAATCGCGCTGTAATAGGCATGACGGGCGGCGCGCACGTGCTCAGCGGTGATGGTGTACTCATCAACGGCAAAGCAGTCAAGCAGACGGCGGCTGTGGGCATCGAGTTCGTCATAGGTCAAATTCACCGCCGGCATGTCAATCTCATCATCCTGATAGCGCTGCCAATATGCGGGCGTCACCAGATAGGGGTCATGGGGGTGGGTAAAGGAGACGACCAGACAGAAGGGGCGCGGATCCGGTGACCGCGCCAGGTCATAAAGTTTGCGCACGCCTTGGAAGCTTACCTCATCATCATAGCCAAGATCGAGGGCAGCCTCACATTGACCGGCAGTGACGACGCTGAACATGTTGTGATACCACTCCAGGATGCGCTCGGGGTTCTCCCAGTCCGGTGTCCAGGTGAAGTCAGCGGGGTAGATGTCGGTGGTTAGCCGCTCCTCAAAGCCATGCAGTTGGTCAGCGCCGACAAAGTGCATCTTGCCGCACAAGGTGGTCTGGTAGCCCAGGTTACGCAGGTAATGGGCAAAGGTGGGAATCTGGGACGGCATCTCCGCCGCGTTGTCATAGACGCCGGTGCGCGAGGGCAATTGGCCGGTGAGCATGGAGAAGCGTGAGGGGCCACAGAGGGGAGAGTTGCAGTAGGCATTGTCAAAGACGACACCCTGTTCACCCAACGTAGCAAGGTTAGGCGCTTTCACAATAGGATGACCATAGGTGGGCAACGCCGGGGCGGCGCATTGGTCGGCTTGGATGATGAGAAAATTGGGCTGATTGGCGGACACGACTGTTTCCTTTATGGGTTTATAGAAATTGTGCTGGCTTATGGAATCAGGTCGGAGGCTCATTATATCATTATCATAAGGAGTGGGGAACGGAAGTGATTGACAACCCTGTTATCAAGCATTTTCGGTCAAACTTTATACATTATCACGCGCAATTGCCGTCACCCAGGTACGGGTAAAAATTGCGGCGTCGCCTTCATACGCGGTGAGGGTATTCTTCAGGTGAAAATGGGTGGCGTCGGCGCTCATTGTGCTGACGGTTTCGAGGCGCACTTGCCAGTCACCACGGCCCAGATGCAACCGGCGTTCACAGCGCACGTGAGCGGACAAAGGATCTTCTGCCACAACAGTGTAGGTGTCATTGAGCAGGCTGCCATACTCAATACCACCGGGCAACAGCCGGCGGGCGCCTTCGTCGGAGTAGTCTATTAAGCGCACGACCTGACTGACCAGCTCCTGCTCAACCGTACGTTTGCGGATCTCTGGGCGCAGGGTTTCGTGGGCCATGAGGGGTGCGGCTTCGGCAGGGAGAAAGGTGACCAGGTCATCTGCGGTCTGCGCTGGCCGCACGGGCAAGGTCAGCCGGGTCGTCGTGCCGGTATAGAGGCTGAGCGTCACCGGGGTTGGTGAGGGCCAGGCATGGGGCCAGTAGGTGGGGGCGACGGCGACGCGCCAGCGGTGACCGGCGGGCAGGGTGTAACCAATCGCGTTTAGGCGCACGGTGACGGTGTAGGGTTGTCCAGGCGTTAGCGGTGTGGGTTGTGTATGGCTGTCACGGTGGGTCAGGTTCAACATACCCCAACTCACCAGGGTAGACACGCCGTCGGGGGCTACATCAGAGAGACGGATAGCAACCAGGGCGTTGGGTTGATCGGCGCTTAGGGTCAGGGTGACTTCCGGGAAGCCCAGATACGCTGTACGCTGGGTGAAAGACGCTGAGGTAAAGGTGGTTGACAAGCCATCCTCCCCCTGTTGATCCGACGCCAGATCACCGGGCGATCCAAAGGGACACCAGACGCCGGCATAGAGGCCGTGAGTTTGGTGGCTGGGGCAGGCAATCGTTTGTTCGACGGTGGGCGGTGCGTCACTCAATTGCTCCCCGTCCAGCCAATAGGTGCTCACACCAATATGCGGTGACGGCCATTTACTTTCCGCAGCCCAGTGGCCGGCGCGGTAGGGATAGAAGATGGCAGGGCGTACACTCTCCATGAGGTAGGCACGCAGTAACGGCTCTTGCATAATATCCGTGTCGATACCTTTGAGCCAGTAGTCCCACCAGCGCAGACACTCCTGGTTAAAGCCGACCTGCGGCCCCGGCACGGCCACTTCGGGGTATTCATGCGCCCAAGGGCCGATGAGACCAAGTTTGGGACAAGTCAGATGCTCCAACAGGCGGAAGATGGCGTTAGTGTAGCCATCGGTCCAGCCACCCACGGCGAAGACCGCACATTGGATGTCGTTGTAATCCTCACAGATCGAGCCATGTTGCCAGAAGGCATCACGCCGCTGGTGCGCGACCCACGCTTCCACATGGGGCGGCGTCTTTTCTAGCCGTTCCAGCCATATCCTTTTCCAATCCTCGCCCACAACTTTAGGGTCGGGTGGCCGGCCATTGTAGGCCAACATGATTGAGGCCCACCAGAACATATCGGAGGCCAGCAGACAGCCACCCATGTAGTGCACATCATCGGCATAGCGGTCATCGGTGGAGCAGAGGGTGATGATCGCTTTGAGGGCCGGCGGGCGGCGCGCCGCCACTTGCAGGGCATTAAAGCCGCCCCACGATTTGCCGAACATGCCCACCGCGCCACTACACCAGGGTTGGTCCGCCAGCCAGGCGATCACCTCAAGCGCGTCATCTTGTTCCTGTTGCAGATACTCATCCAGCAGCAGACCGTCGGAATCACCACTGCCGCGCATATCGACGCGCACAGAGGCATAGCCGTGGCCGGCAAAATAGGGGTGGCGGATGGAATCGCGCAGTGCGGTGAAATCATTTTTACGGTAAGGGATGTATTCCAGCAAGGCCGGAACCGGCTTCGCTTCCGAATCGACTGGCAGCCAGATGCGGGCCGCCAGGCGTGTGCCGTCAGCCAGAGGAATCCACACATGAGGCATCTCACGCACCTGGCAGGGGAAGTCGGTTTTGATTTGAAGGTTATTGTCGCGCACATTGAAGACCATACATTTATCCGATGCTGTTTGTCGCCAAAAAAGGGTAAGATAAAAGAGCAAAGATCCTATTGCCAAGGTATGCATATGTATGTTGAATAACATTCAACAATTTGAATGGGATGACACATATGCACAAAATATATACTAATGAAGAATAAAGAAGACAGACATAAACAACCAGACAATGACGAATTAACCGACGCCGAGTTGGATCAGAAGCTGGCCACCATGAAACGCTTATCGCGTGGATCCTTCGTGGCTGAGCCTGGCGCCACAACTGATCCACGGAAAACAAAGATTCGCGTGACGCTCTATTTAGATCAAGATGTCCTTGAATATTTCAAGGGACGCGCCGCGCAACCCAACGCAGTTCCTTATCAGACGCAAATCAACAGTGAATTGCGCGGGGTTATGGATCGTGATCAGACGCCAGGTGACTTGTCCACCACTGACTCACCCGCAGTAGACTGTAAGCAACTAATTGAGAATCGCGCCTTTATTCGTATGGTTGCGGAAAAGGTGCAAGAATATAACGTTGAAAATGACGCATGAACCGAGCAGCAACGCTCAAGGGGGTAATGCATCAATAATCCACGTTATCGATCCCCTTTAAGGCCAACATCCTTCTTGCCGCAGCCGGTGACGCGATCTCCAGCGAAAGTTCTTCCAGAAGGTGGCGAATTTTGCTGACCTGGGCAGCATTAGATTCAGCTAATTTGCCTTTAGCCAGATAGAGACCATCTTCCAGCCCCACACGAACGTGGCTGCCCATAATTGCGCCGGCGGTCACAATGTTTAGTTGGTGGCGACCGCTGCCCAACACCGACCATTGTACATCCTCACCCAAAAGTCGGTCGGCGGTGCGCTTGAGAAAGACCAGATTGTCCACCACCTCGGCGCCAATTCCACCCATCGTGCCCATGACAAATTGAATGAAAATAGGCGGCGCCACCAGCCCTTGGTCAAAAAACGTGGCTAACGTATAGAGATGCCCCACATCATAAGCTTCAAACTCAAAGCGGGCGCCGGTCTCCTGGGTCAAAGTTTTGAGCATATATTCAATGTCAGAAAAGTTGTTGACAAAGGGCTCCATTTTGGTGCTCTGTAAATAAGGCTTTTCCCAGGCGAAGCGCCATTTGCCCGCGTAGCGGGGGATCATAGGATAAAGCCCGTAGTTGAGCGTGCCCAGGTTGCAGGTGCAGAGTTCCGGTTGGAGCGTTTTGATCACATGAAGGCGTTCGGCAACGCTCTGACCGGTGGCGCCGCCAGTCGTCAAGCTAATGATGACATCGCTCTCCGCTTTGATGCGCGTCACATAGTCACGAAAAAGGGCAGGATCGGCGGACGGGCTACCATCGTGCGGGTTGCGCGCGTGGAGGTGGACCACGGCCGCGCCGGCATTGGCCGCGTCAACGGATTGGCGCACAATGTCATCCGGGGTAAAGGGCAGATAGGGTGACATGGTGGGCGTATGGCTTGAACCTGTAATCGCGCAGGTAATAATGGTTTGCTTCGTGGTCGGCATAATGATCCTATTTGGGCTTGGAAATTGCTATCAGCTTGTCAAAAGCAGGGTATAATGCATCAGTATTTTATCACACTTAGGCGTCACATCCAACGCACCAACTGATCGGGTGTAGCTCAGTTTGGGGGTAAACCATGCTGCGGGCGTCGGTGAGACCTGTCAGGTGCGGGTGAAGGGAGGCAGCCCCATGCGCCGCGTCCAGTACTTATCCCTGAAAGCGCCGCACCTGACAGGTCTGGTCATACCGTCAGCCCTCTTTCCCTAAACCGAAACGCTCCCACTGATCTGAAGAGCAAACATAGGAACTTTCTATGGCATACGTCCAACGCTACATGGTGGTCAATCGGGACTTGGGGTTGATCTATCTCAGTTCCTTCTTGTGGGGGTTGGGGCTTTATCTCTATTTCTATTTACAACCGCTCTACATTACCCAACTAGGTGCAACACCGGAACAGGTGGGGCTGGCACTGGGATTGGGCGCCTTTATCGTCACCTTTCTCTATGCGCCGATTGGCCTTTGGGCCGACCGCTATGGACGCAAACAGGTGATGATTGCGGGCTGGAGCATTGGCGCATTGGCCACCTTTGCCATGACCTTTGCGCCGGATTGGCGTTGGTTTACACCAGCGCTCGCCGGCTATACACTCTCCAACTTTGCCGTCGCTGTGCTCTATGGGTATATTACCACCAGCGCACCGCCGGAACGCCGGGGCGAGGCATTTGCCACCGTCACCAGCGTCATTTCCTTGGGGAGCATTATTTCGCCGGCAATTGGCGGGTGGATTGGCGAGCACTATGGCCTGCGCGTGCTCTATCTGATTGCGGCGCTCATTTACACAGCCTCAACGCTGGTGTTGTTCCCACTGCGCAATCAGCCACCAGAACCGCGGAGCGGAAGTGCCAGCGCCCGTGCACTGTTGCGTAATCCATCCTTCCTGGTCCACATTCTCTGGGTCTTTGGGCTCTTTTTTGCTGTGGATGTAGGCTTGGTATTGGCCCCTAAATATCTGGAGGAAGTCCGTTTCTTCACCTTCCAACAGATTGGCTGGCTCGGCACCTGGGGTGCATTGGGCGTAGTGCTGTTGGCCTATTCGTTGAGTAAATTGCGCGGTGAAGGGCTGCGCGCCTTGTTGATCAGCCTGGCGCTCGCCGTGGTTGGGCTATGGCTGATGTTGAGCAGCCGCAACCTGGCAGTGCTGGCAGCGGCCTTCTTTATGAGTGGCGGCAACCGCTTGATCCGCCCTTCAATTTTGGTGCGCATTGGGCGCTTATTAGAACCAGCCACGCTCAGCTTTGGCTTGGGTCTACAACAGACCGCCATGCAATTGGGGCTAGCCACTTCTCCCTACGTAGCCGGGCTGCTCTATGCGCGCAATCCCAGTTGGCCCTTCTATGGTGGAATTGCGATGGTGGGCGCGCTCTTGATTACGACGTTCTTTGTAGCCTGGAACGAAACAGCGATGTCCCCTACACCAGCGATAGGGATAAAGACTAACGAATAATGCAGAGGACTGATATTCCGTGAACAGACCCTTGGCCCTTTACACAGACATAGTCCGCTCAGCGTGGATTGACTACAACCACCATATGATGGATGGCTATTACGCGGTGGCCTTTAGCCATGCCACCGATGCCTTGCTCGACTATGTTGGCTTGGACGCCGCCTATCGCACCCGCAGCAACTGCTCGGTTTACACTCTAGAAGGACATATCCTCTACTTGCATGAACTCAAGGCCAATGCGCCGCTACGCTTTACAACCCAACTGTTGGGCTATGACGCCAAGCGGATGCATCTCTTTCACACCCTTTATCATGCTGACGAGGGCTTTATGGCCGCGACCTGTGAATGGATGATGCTCCATGTGGATGTTATCCAGGGGCGCGGTGCGCCGATGCCGGCGACGGTGCAGGGCCGCTTGGCGGCCATCTATGCCGAACATAGCAATCTACCCTGGCCGTCACAGGCTGGGCGGAGCCTTTCCCTGCAAACAAAGGCAAAGAAATAGCATTCATTCCACCGTGGTTACGAATACCGGTTCTACTGTGACATTGGTAGTGGCATCTTGATAAGGCGTTTCATAGTAGGCGCGATTCTCATTATCCACCGCCTCGACAAAGAAGACCACAGTGATGGTAGCCAGTTGCAACTGATAGGCATAGCGGGCGGATTGGACCAACGCGGCATTGTACTCAAAATCGCTCCGAAAGCTCTTCAATTCTAACCCATAAAGCTGCTGTTGATAACGAATCAGTAGATCAATCTGTCCATTGCCGGTGGGAAATTCGGGGTGCACACGACCGCCCGTCCGTTGCAGGAAACGGGTCAACCACATAAACAGGTTAAAGTGATAGACCGCTTCGTATAAACGCAGATCACTCCGCCGCGGCGCCTCTTGAAAGAGCCAGTTGTGATTCTGCTGCACATATTGCTCATAGAGGCGCAACATATTTTTGATATGGAGCCCTGTCGGCGTCACGATATTGGTCAGCTTGGTAAAGGGCGGATAGAGGGCGCCGGTATCGTGAAAAATGTCGCCGGCAAAGCGGTTGAAGAGTCGCTTCTGCACAAAAGGCGAAGAAAATTTCACATAGGATTCCATCTCGCTCACAATCTCTTCGTCAATAACGCCATTCATATAAAGAAAATTAATACTGGGATTGTCATAGCGAAAAAGAATCTTTTCTTCGGTTTGGAAAAGTTCAATCAGGAAATCACGATGGGGTTGTTCATTCGCTTTGCTGATAAGATTGATGATATTCGCATTAGGCAAACGATTGCTAGCGGCGGCTTCTACGATGGCAAAGTCATGGAGTGTAATCACCGGGTTATGTTTATTGTACGTTTCAGTCAATAACTCGCCAAACCAAGAGGTCAATCCTGGTTGCCCTTGTAGTTCCAAATAGACGCGTTCAGTTACAGCCGGTTCCACCGCTTGGCCGCTCTCGCGCTCATACCACTGATACATCTCCGCTACTTCGTCCAAGGTGAGATTAGGAATCTGCAAACTGCGCTGTACGTTGAAAGGTGACCCGCGCGGGTTGTCCAGCCCCAATACACTGCGCACACCAATCAGCGCCATCCCATGCAACAGATAATCTTTCTCGGCGGTTAGCCTATCCGGTTGTTCACGGCGGGTATTATAAATATTGCGGAAGACACTGACAAGCCCACTAATCGCCTCAGGAGCCAATGCATCAAATTCATCCAAGATCAGAATCAACGGCTTTTGCAGAACGTCTTGTTTGAAAACTTCATAGAACTCCTTCAATGTACGCACTGTTAGTCCATCAATCTCTAATTTCTCCAGAATATCTTTAGCAAGCCACTGTACAACACTATCTGTGTTGCGTTCTTGTTTCAAATGCTCCAAATTGATCTTCAGTACATCAAAATTGGCATAGCGCGAATCGGCGCGAATCTGCCACATGGCCTGTTGCAGGATCCAACTTTTCCCGCGCTGACGTGGGGCCCACACCGTAATGTAGTGACCGCCTCTTGTCGGATCTTCTCCCACCAAGTGATTAACAGCATCATCAATCAATGCCTGGCGCGGCACATAGTAGTGCAATGCTGTGTCAATGGGTCCATATGACGAAAATTTACGCATCTGCCATCCTTATGGGGTAAATAGTACATTTCGACAGCAATCCTATGCTACTCATTATAGCATCGGTCAATGTTAGCACCCAAAGCTTTCTCTTCCTTCGACTGTGATCATAAGCCACTCGGGTGTATTGCATGGCTGCTCCGAAACTGAGATACTCCCCCGTCAAGAACTCGCCTGGAATTTTTATGAAACTCATGATATAATTCCAGCATGATCGACGGGGCATAGGGATAACGCCCCAGTACTTTGCAGTGAGAAATTTTAGATTTGAGGCACATGCGTAAGAATTATCACAAACAGACACAAAACCGTGCGCGGCACAGTCCGGCACAAGCAGCTACACAGCAGAACTATCCTGCCGAAGCGGGAACGGTGACCAAGGCTTGGGGGGGGCGGATGACGGTGGCGCTGACCATGCCCAATACCTATTATGTGGGCATGAGCAGTTTAGCACTGCAGTTGCTCTATCGCTGGTTCAACCGTGAGCCGGATGTACTCTGTGAGCGTATCTTTTGGGAGAAAGGCGCAGCCCAAGCCGGCAAACCTTTGCTCTCCTTGGAAAACCAACGCCAAGCCACCGACTTTGATCTGTGGGCCTTTACCATCTCGTGGGAGATGGACTATTTTAATGTGGTGGACCTCCTACGCCAGGCCAACATGCCGTTACTGGCAGCGGAACGTCAAAATAGCACACAGTGGAACGGAAAGCCGTGGCCCTTGTTGATCGCCGGCGGCCCCGGCGTGACCATGAATCCGGAGCCGGTGGCGCCCTTTTTTGACGCCATCTTGATCGGCGAAGGTGAAGAGGCCGTGCCGGCCCTCATCGAACTTTTACGCGCCGACGCCACCGGGGATCACGCGGCATTGCTCAAGCAGTTGGACGCCACCCCCGGTTGGTATGTGCCGGAATTGCGTCCCTCCAACCGCAACCATGCAGACTTCCGCCCGGTGGAACGGCTGTGGGTGCGCGCCTTGCCCACGGTAGAGACCAGCAGCACCCTTTATACGGCTGAGACTGAGTTTAGCAACATGCATCTGATGGAGATTGCGCGTGGTTGTGGGCGCGGCTGCCGCTTTTGCTTGGCCGGCTATGTCTACCGCCCCCCGCGTGAACAGCCCCTAGATAAGCTGCTAGCCTCAGCTGAGTCGGCCATCGCACAGGGCTACACGAAGATTGGCTTGGTCAGTGCGGCGGTCAGCGATCATACGCAGATTGACGAGTTGGCCATGGCGTTGCAGCGCATGGGGGCCTCGCTTAGCGCCAGTTCCATGCGCATGGATCCAATTAGCAAACCGCTCATTCGCGCCATGGCCGAAACCGGCGCCCAAAATTTGACGGTGGCGCCGGAAGCAGGCAGTCAGCGGCTGCGCAATGTCATCAACAAGACCCAGACCGAAGAGCAGATGATGCAAGCCATTGCCTTGGCCCAGGAGTTTAACTTTCCCCAACTCAAGCTCTACTTTATGGTGGGTCATCCCACCGAAACGGATGAGGATATTCAGGCGCTGATTGACTTTACCTTGACCGCGCGCACCTATTTTAAGCGGCGCATTGCGATCAATGCTACGCCCTTTGTCCCCAAAGCGCATACCCCCTTTCAATGGGAAGCCATGACACCGGTGGGCACTTTGCGCCAACGCCAGAAACAGATCTACAAAGCCTTAGCACGACATGGCGTGGATGTGCGCGCCGACTCGCCGGAGTGGGCGGAGGTGCAGGCCGTGCTGAGCCGCGGTGACCGGCGACTAGCGCAGGTGCTCATGGCGTTGCCGGCTGAGCAGTTGACGGTGCGTAGCTTTTTTCAGACTATGCAAGAATTGGGGCTAGAGCGTGAAGCCTATGTCGGCGCGTGGGAGGTGGGGATGCCGCTGCCGTGGGACATTGTGCAGAGCGGCGTCAGCGAAAATTACTTCCACTACGAGCTACGGCTGGCGGCCGAAAATCAGACCGGCCTCAGTTGTCCGCCCGATTCGGCGGGCTGTCTAACCTGTCAAGCCTGTGATGAAGGATGGGCCTTTCGTTATGGTGACAACGCCCACCGTCCGATTGCTGCCGCCAAGGGGGGTCCCTGGCGCGCACAAGATTGGCAACCGTGGACCAAATTAAAAAGCGATAAACATAGGAATCTGGCGCCCATTGAGCTAAATTGATTACCAAAATTGCTGGTTCTACGCAAAATACGCGAGGTCATTAGTACCGGCGTACTAGTGACATTTTCCCTCCCTGCTGCTAGACTGTAGATATACTCACGAGCAGCCCAAGCAGTATTATCTACTCTTGTACAAAGTGACACTGCTGGAGGCCCGTTGGTATCTCTGTCTACAGCAATATAGTCGTCAAGAGAGGGAAAAATGGAAAATCGCAAAGAGAACACCAACAGTGCCAATGATTTGGTCTATTTCTTGATTTCACTTTGTCTGTTTATTGTTATGGCGCTTTTAACCACCGACGGCGTTGTCTATTCACGCTAATCTTTTATTAAAGTGGCTCATACAAGTCTCTGGGTGAAACCGTTCTATTCTTTTCTGGTAGTTGTAACGATTTCACCTCTTCGTCCAGATGAACGTGTAAATTTGAGTGTCAGCTGGCTGCGCTTTGGGTCGGCTGACACTCACTCCCACTTTCACTTCACCCTTACTCCAACTAAAATACACCCCAAATTCCATGTTGCCAAAACAAAATAAATCGTGTAAGATGGAGTTTAAGTTCAGCATTAAACCCATCCCACGCATAACCCCAACGCAGCCCACATTGATTTGGCTCTGATGACACGCAAGCAAAGGCAATGCTCGTAGTACGACAAAAGGAATATTTTATGCCTACTATTTCTACGTCTAGTTTCCCCCTGTACCTACGTCGCTTTAGCGCGCTTTTGATGGTTCTGGCAATGACATTGGGTCACGCCGGCATCGTGAGCGCGACCGGTTCCGTTCCTGTCCACAATCGCGCCACCCCTGATCGCGTTTCTAGCGCAGCAGCAAAGGCTACGTCTACCGTAGAGAGTTCTGCGCCGATTGCGGCCACACAAAGTATCACCACCACCCAGACTTCGACCTCGACGCGTGGCTCCGGCGTGGTGCTACCAGGGCTTTCAGAATTAAAGCCCAAAGAAAGTGCAGCCGAGCAGCCGGCCGCCGAAGAAGCCGCGCCGCCAGCCGCGGATGAAGCAGCCGGTCCCGTTGACACCCTCGCCGACGTACGCGACGCCGTCGTCCAGATTGAAGCAGTCGGCACCTTTATGGATCCGGCGGAGGGGCTGCAGATGAATGCCGCGGGGCGCGGCTCCGGCTTTATCATCGACCCGAGCGGGATTGCCGTCACTAATAACCATGTCGTCACCGGGGGCGGTCTCTACAAAGTCTATGTGGCGGGTGAAGATGAGCCCCGTAGCGCCAAGGTGCTGGGCGTCTCTGAATGCGCCGACCTGGCTGTGATCGATATTCAAGGCGACGGTTTTCGCTATCTGGACTGGCATGAAGGGCCGATCAAGGTGGGGCTGGATGTCTATGCCGCCGGCTTTCCGCTGGGCGACCCTGAATACACATTAACCCGCGGGATTGTGGCCAAGGAGAGGGCGAATGGCAAAACCGCGTGGGCCTCTGTCACCAAAGTGCTGCAACATGACGCCGACATTAACCCCGGCAATTCAGGCGGTCCACTGGTCGATAGCGATGGCCATGTGGTCGGCATCAATTATGCCGGCAACAGCAACACCAACCAATACTTTGCTATCTCGCGTGACGAGGCGACACCTCTGATTGATCGACTACGCGCCGGCGAAAATGTTGACACAATTGGCATCAATGGTGAAGCCGTTAATGATGGAGAGAAGCTGAGCGGCATTTGGGTCTCTTCCGTCAAATCGGGTTCACCGGCGGACAAGGTTGGCATTCGCGCCGGTGATATTATCATGTCAATGGAAGGCATTACCTTGGCCGAAGATGGCAGCATGGCCACCTATTGTGATATTCTGCGTAGCCATGGAGCCACAGATGTGCTGTCGCTCCAGGTGTTGCGGTTTTCCACGAAAGAGGTCATGGAAGGGCAGATTAATGGCCGCGAACTGGCACAAAGCTTTTCCTTTGCCGATCAATTAGATAATCAGAGCGCCGGGGGTGACCAACAGACGACCGCCCCCGATGCTCCGGCCACCTATAGCGGCTATACCACGGTGGCCGATGACAATGGCATCCTTGCGCTGGAAGTGCCGGTCGAGTGGAAAGATGTGCAAACCACAGATTGGGTCTGGAAAGAAGAGACGGTGGGCATCCGCCTAGTAGCGACCACCGACCTGGACAGCGTCTTTAAGAGTTGGGGAACGCCGGGCGTGATCTTCAACGTTTCCAGTTCTCTGGCTCAATCGGAAACGCCCAAAACCATGTTAGATGCCGTTGACTATTCGGAGGTCTGCACCAATGGCGGGCGGAAAGAGATTCCCGATGGCTTCTACACCGGCTATTATGACCTTTGGACCGACTGCGACAACGGCCAAAGCCGGGCGGTGATTGTCTCTGTAGCGCCCGAAACGCAAGATTATATTGTCCTCTTTGAGATCTACATTGCCGGCGAGGCAGACATTGAAGCGCTTGACCATATTCTTGACAGCTTTGTGGTTACGCTCCCTTCGGCCACCGGCAGCAACCAAGACGCAAGCAGCAGCGGCGATATCTTCGATCTGGTCGATGTCAGCGGTCTAACCTATGACTATGTCTTTGTGGACGAACCGGCGCTGAGCGCCATCATTCCTGCCGATTGGTCTGATGTTGCCAGTAACGACTGGCTCAATGACAACGATGAAGTATTGGGCAAAACGCTGGCAGCCTCAACCAGCATCCAGGGTTTTAACGATAACTGGACAACCGCCGGCATCTATGTACGCACCGCCACCGATCTAGAGGAAGAGTTAGATATTAATGACCTGCTTGATTCGGTTGACATGAAAGATACCTGCACCTATGATGACCGCTACAAACATGAGCATACCATCTACGGCATCACCTACGCCGGCGCCTATGATCTTTACACAAAGTGTGGCGGTGAGGACAATGCCTTTGCCTACTTAGTCGTCCAATCCGATGATCTCAAACAGGCGGTACTGCTCGAATTTGTCGCGATCACCGATGCAGATGTAGAAGCCTTTAAGGTGCTGCTCCAGAGCTTCTATGTTGGTGATGGCGCCGGCGCCAATAGTGAAAGCGCCGCCACCGACAGCAGCGGCATCGACTACACCGTGCTCAATGACGAGTCGGGTTCGCTGGCAGTGCGCGTGCCAGTGGCGTGGGGCGACACTAGCAGTGGTGATTGGATTTTGGATGACAAAGCGATTGGCGTATCGCTCTATGTCTCCACCGACCTCGACCAATATCGGAATACATGGACAACACCTGGCATGTTCTTTGGTGCCTCTAAAGATTTTGCCGGCGCCGACACCAAGGCAGTGCTGGACGCGCTCGATTATTCCGAGAATTGCAAGAGCAGTGAACGCTTTGAATATGACGACAGTGTCTTTGTCGGCAACTATGACTTATGGGAGAAATGTGGCGGCTCCGACAGTCTATGGGTTGTGTTGGCGGCCGAACCCAAGGAGAGCGCCGATTATCTGGTACTGCTCAATGTGCTCATCGATAGCAGCACCAGCCCTGATGTATTGGACGAGATCTTCAAGAGCTTCAACGTCGAGTGGCAGGGCGATGCCGGACAAAGCGCCCAGCCGACCGCCGAAGTTGTCACCGATGCGCTCAATATCCGCAGCGGTCCCGGCACCAACTATAGCCGCATTGGCGGTGTGAATCGGGGCGATCAGTTACGGGTCATTGGTCAGGCGGATGACTGCGCCTGGCTCAATGTCCAGACCCGTGATGAAGTCACCGGCTGGGTGTCGGGCAGCAGTCGCTATGTGACCCTTAAGGGTGACTGCGCTGACATTCCCGCGGTGGCTGCACCGCCGCCGGCACAAGGCAATAGCGGGGGTGCGCCGCGCCCCGCTACTGGTAAGGGTTGCTATACCTTCCAAAATCAACTGGGCGCCGAACTCAACGTCACCTTTACCCGTCCTAGTGACAACTGGAATATGAACTTCAAAGTCGCGGCCGGTTCCGAAAAGCAGCAATGCTTCGATCCTGGACGCTACACCTACACCTTGGATGCGCCGCCGCCCTGGGGTTCAACCAATGGCGAGATGACCATTAGCGCCGGCGATAACTATCTCTTCCCCGTCCGCCCGGCTGATTGACAGTATGTCAGTAGGACAGTGTGTCAGTAGGTCAGTGGAGGATTTTACTGTCCCACTGTTCCACTGACCACTCATCATAAACACATAAGCCCAATGAACAAACAACCAAACAGTTATCATTGCTTTATCTGTGGCGTCAAAAATGTGGCGGGTCTACAAGTCGCGTTTTATGAAACAACGGACGCTGATGGCAACGCCGAAATCCTGGCCCGTTTTACCGGCAGACTGGAGCATCAAGGCTACCCGGGGCGTATGCACGGCGGCGTCGCCACGGGCATCCTCGACGAGACCATTGGCCGTGCCATCAACATTGGCGATCCAGGGCAGGTTCCTATGGCCTGGGGGGTCACGGCCGACTTTGCCGTACGTTTTCACCAACCGGTGCCCCTGAAGGTTGAATTAACTGCGCGCGGTCGCATTACGCACGAAAATCGGCGCCTCTTTGAAGGCAGCGGGGAATTGTATCTGCCCGACGGCACGGTGGCAGTCAGTGCAACAGGCAAATATGTCAAGATGGGGTTGACAGAGATCGCGGCGATTGACCCCGAGGCATTGGGATGGCGGGTTTATGAGGATTGATAGAGTCGAGTAAATAATTTTGAAAATTATACGCCGTCCATAGGTGACCAGCACTTGGCAAGTGCCGGTCACCTTGAGTCAGTTATGAATATTTAAATGCTCTAAGCTATTTCTGCAACGGCCACAAATTGGGGTCGGCCCGTGTATAGGGAATCTGCGCCATATTCGGCACAAGCGTACCGGGCGTACTGACATGGATAATACGTTTGGCAATCGGCTCAAAGCCGGCGTAGAAGTGCTGCATCGATTTTACGACAAGGACCTTCTTTTGTGCGGGATCGATGCCGACATTGCTGAATACTTGCGGGCCAAAGGTCTGTGTGCGGTGGGTGATCAGTACGATGTCTAAGCCCTGCGGCCCATGAAGCGCGACACTATCACCGAGTTTGGCCCGCCCTTGGCCAAAGAGTTGATATGCGTTTGGCACAATTTTGCCGATGCGCACGTGCAGGTCGAGCGGGTCGCCGGACATCGGCCCCATTTTGCCGCCGATGCGTAAGTCCGCCTCAACCCCTTCGCCCAGTTCCATCGCCACGGCCACCAAGACCGGATCCCAGATACAGCCGATAGCGGCATTGGCAAAGCCTCGTTCCAGAATACGGCGCATGAAAAAGGTTGAATCATTGGGTGCGCCGCCACCGGAATTGTCCGAGACATCCGCCAGCACCACCGGGCCACCCTCAATGGCCAGTGCGGCATCAAGCGCGCCATCCATGGTGTAATAGTTGGGCTGTACGGTGTCGCGCATAGCGTAGAACTCATCGCCCAGTTGTTTGGCAAGCGCTGCACCCTTCTCCGGTTGGTTGTCGGTGACGACCAGCATGCACGTCCCCAAATCGGGCACATCGCCCCACGGGAAACCGTGGCCGAGGGAAACGGAAAGCACGCCATCCTTGCCCTCTAGACTTTTCATCTTGGCAACAAAGCTCTTCACCGGCTCCTGTGTGGTGTGATAGACGCCGATCATGTTGCAAGCATAGAGCGAGGTAATCGGTTTGGTCTTGCCCTCAGCCGCGTCGGCAATGATCTGGAAGAGTTCAATGGCGCGGTCGGGCGGATCGATATGGGGATACTCTTTATAGGTGACAACCGCGTCGGCATTGTCGATGAGTTGCTGGGTCAGGTGACAGTGCAGGTCAAGCTCGACGCCGATCGGCACTTTGGGTCCGACAAGGGCGCGCACTCGTTCGGTCAGATCGCCTTCACAGTCGTCATAGCCTTGGGCCACCATAGCGCCATGCATATAGAGCAGCACGGCGTCGACAGGCATGGCAGCCTGCAACTCGCCAAGCAATTCATCACGTAGTTCTTCGTAGACGGTGCGAATGGTCGTGCCGGCGGGGACGGCAAAGGCGGCCAGCCCTTCGGCCACTTCCCACCCTTTGGCGCGCGCCAGCTCACGCCAGCGGATCAAGGGCAGCGCCGTCGAGGCCGGCGGCTCGCCATGTGCGCCGTTGCGGACCAGGTAAGTCTGTTCAAAATTTTGCATTCCGGTCAAAAAGGGGGAAAAGGTGTTGGTCTCGGTGCCAAGAAGGGCAGTGAAGAGTTTCATTCGGTGTAGATCCTGCTGGTTGGATGAGATAAAATTATGGGTTTGCTGTGTTCATTAGCCCGAATAATCCCGGAATCTTTGGGAGATTCCGGGATTATTCGGGCGCTGCCACCTGGAATCCAGATGGCCAAGATTATGCTTCCGCATCAAAAATCTCGGTCAGGGGCACGGAAAACCCCGGTAAGAGATCCTCGCAGGTAAGGTCATCTTCCAGGCGCAAGATATGGATCTCTTCCAGCGCATGAAAAACATGAATCTGTTTCAGCTTTGGATCAACGACCCAAACGACTTTCACATCAATGGCAAAATACTCCACCAGTTTTTCCTGCACTTCGGTCCAGGTGTCTTGCGGTGACATGATCTTAACGATCAGCTCCGGCGCAATATCAAGATAAGATGTTGATTGTACACGTTCATAGCGCGCATAGGACATATAGGCAACATCAACACCACGCACTGTATCAGGATTGCGTCCGGTATAAACACCAGTTTCTCCGCCAAATAGCTTGCCCAGTTTGTGTTTGCGCAAGTAGCTTTTGAGAAAGAAGCCAATTGTAAACTCTATATCACCATGTAAATGTCCTGTGGGCATGCGTTCAACAATTTCTCCTCTGATCAAGTCGTTTGAGCCAAGTCCACTCATCCGGTACAGTTCTTCACCGGTAAGTAGACGCTGTATAGCGGCTGTAGTCCCTGCATTGGGTTCAACCGCGACAACTGGGGCTGCCATAAGTCTTATCCTTACTATAAAGGCTCATAGAGGTCTTCGGGGAGAAATCGTTCCGTTCCGCGCTGGTAATGGCAACGATTTCACCGCTTGCCCATAGGAGCGTTATTCAAAAATCAGCGATCCTTGTAATGATCGTACACCGCTTTGCCAATATGGCCCATGGCGCTGTCAATCGCTTCCATACGCGCCCATTCCGCCACTTTGTCGCCGCTCACCGCTTCGGCATTCCAGCGCGAAAAGACGGTGATGGCAATGTGATTCTGCTCATTCGCATACATGATGCCGGCGTCGTTACGGCAACCGGAAAGAGTGCCGGTCTTGTGGGCAAAGGGAATGCCATAGGGCAGGAAGCGGGGCAGGCGCTGGTTGAGTTGCTGTTGCAGCATGATGTACAACATGTCGTCACACGCATCCCGATTGACAACCTCACCACGATAGATCATGGCGCAAAGCTGGGTCATAGCGCGCGGTGTAGCCGCGTTGTTGGTAGGGCCACCACGATAGGCGTGCCCCTCGCGGCTGGAAGGCGGCATCTGCTTGGGCTTGGTCAGATCGCCAAAGAGACGGCTTGGTTCGGCGCCTTCATGGCCAAAGATATCGTCAAAGATACCGCGGATGGTCATCGCCATGTGGATGTCCGGCACGCCTAACTCCTGCATAAACGCATCGATTGTACTGACACCCACCCGGTTCATCACCATATCGGTGGCGGTGTTGTCGCTGATAATGATCATCAACGTCAGCAGGTCGCGCACGGTTGGGGTCAGGCCATTCTGCAAATAAGTGAGGATGCCGCTCCCAATGTTCTTCTCTGGGTAGGTTAATTCCCAGCGATCATCCAGCGCAAATTTGCCTTCATGGATTTGGCGGAAGGCCGTGCAGAGAACTGGAATCTTGAGGACGCTGGCCATAGGAAAAGATTCATCGGCGTTGAGATTGATCTCGTCACCCGATTCAATGTGGTGGATGGCAACGCCCATAGTGGCGCCGCTGTCGACAATAGTCTGGCGAATAATATTTTCAAGTGAAGACATAGGTTCCTCTTACTTATTCTGACCGCTGCTTTGGATCCAACGCGTCGCGCACACCGTCGCCGAAGAAGTTAAAGGCCAGCACGGTGAGAAAGATCATGATGCCTGGATAGGTGGTGATATGAGGATGTTGGCGGATCCAGGCGCGGCCATCAGCCAGGATCAGGCCCCAGGAAGGGGTGGGGCGCTGCAAACCCAACCCAAGAAAGGAGAGCGCCGCTTCCAGAATGATGATGCCGCCAATCCCAAGCGAAGCCAGCACAATCACCGGCCCCAAAATATTGGGCACAATATGGTTGCGGATAATGCGGCCATTACGCACGCCGGTGGCGCGCGCCGCGGTGATAAAGTCGGTCTCTTTCAAACTCAGCACATCCGCACGCACGACACGGGCAAAGCGCGCCCAGCCGGTTACACCGATGACAATCACCGTGGTGACCAAACTCGGCCCCAGCACCGAAGCCAGCAGCAACAGCAACGCCAGCAAGGGAAAAGCCATTAGCGTATCCACCACACGCGAGAGCACCGTGTCCACCCAGCCGCCAAAGTAACCGGACGCTGCGCCGATCAAAACGCCAATCACCACTGAAACCACTGTGGCCACCAACCCGACGATCAGCGCCGGTCGTGTGCCATAGATGATACGACTCAGCAGGTCGCGGCCAATGTCATCAAAGCCCAAGGGGTGGGCGGCAGAGGCCGGGGCGCCGCGTTTGGCAATAATTTCGGTGGGGTCATAAAGGGCGATCAGCGGAGCAAAGATCGCCATCAGACAGATGAGGAGGATAAAGAGCAAACCCAACATGGCCAGCCGATTGGCGCGAAAACGCCGCCAAGCCTGGAGTAGCTCAGAACGGCGTTCTGTCTTGGTCGCGACCAGGGCCAAATTTTGGGAATGTCCATCAAGTGAGGTAGTTGCCATAGAATCCTACTATGAATTTTAAATATATCCCGACAGAAAGCCGACAGCCTGCACACTGTCCACAAAGTGTCTGACTATTTCTGGCGGGATTTATCGTTCAATCCGAATGCGCGGATCGACAAAGGCATAGGCCAGATCCGTCAATAAATTGATCAAGACCACGAGCGACGCCAAGATCACCACGAGCGACTGTACCACCTGATAGTCAAGCCGATAGAGGGAATCGACAAAGAGGCGCCCAATACCAGGCAGGGCAAAGATCTGCTCGACAATAATGGTGCCGCTAAAGAGAAAGGCGATACGGAAGCCAATCACCGTCACCACCGGCAGCAGCGCGTTGCGTACAGCATGACGCATGATGACGACCGAAGGCGCCAGCCCCTTGGCCGTGGCGGTGCGCACATAGTCTTGATTGAGCGTCTCCAAGGTGGCCCCGCGCATGACCCTTGTAAAGACCGCCATCTGTTCACTGGACAGCACAACCACCGGCAAAATATAGCCTTGCCAAGTTTTTAGACCAAAGGGTGGCAGCCAGCGCAACATGAGCGCAAAGACAATAATCCCCATCAACCCAAACCAGAAATTGGGCAGCGCCGCCCCGACCGTCGCCCCTACAGTAGAGAAATAGTCAAAGGCCGAGTTACGCCGCACGCCGGAAAGAATACCGGCCGGAATAGAGACGATGAGCGCCAGGAATAGGGCTATGACATTGAGCTTGCCGGTCACCGGCATGGCTTCCACGATCATATCACGTACAGGGACACCACGGCGGATCAGTGACTCACCAAAGTCACCGTGGAGCAAATTGGTGGCCCAGACCCAATATTGCTCCGGGTATGATTTATCTAAACCCCACTTGGCGCGAATCGCGTCGATCTGTTGTTGGGTAATTTGGATCTCGCCTTCACCCAACAACAACATGACCGGATCACCCGGCAACATACGCATCACCACAAAGGTGGCGACGCTGATCAGGAAAATGACGAGCGCCCCCTGCAAGAGGCGCGAGATAATGTAGTTGATCATTTGCGGATGTGAATTCTGACTATCATGTGAGTCGTCAGAAGTCCGACTTTTGTGAAAAGTCGGACTTCTAGGAGCAACCCTGCGTCCTTAGCTGCTCAAACTCATCATATACGCTTTGGCCATTAACACATTGCCCGTCTTGATGGTGCCCGGTTCGGGCAGACCCTTGACTTCGGGGCGGAACACATCAAAGAGGGAATCGTATTGGAGGAAGAGGAAGGGCACTTCCTCGGCGACAATCGACTGGATCTCATCATAGTAGACGCGGCGCTTTTCGGGGTCAGTCTCTTGCAACCCCTGATCCAGCAACTCATCGACGCGGTCATTTTTAAATTGAGAGAAGTTATTGGCGCCATCGGAGCGCAAGGTACCAGAGGCATCGGGTTCGGGGGCGGTGCCATAGGTCCAGTTAAAAAGGGAGGCATCCATTTCGCCCTTGCGCATGCCTTCCAAAATTGAGGCCACCGGCGCCTCCTCCAGTAACATTTCGACCCCCACTTCCTTAAGGAGTTGCTGCGCTAATTCCGCAATGGGTCGGCGCGCTTGGTCACCGGTAATGGTGGTGCAGGTAAAGGAAGCGCGTGTTCCATCCTTTTCACGCACGCCATCGGCGCCGGCAGTCCAACCAGCCTCTTCCAAAAGCGCGATGGCCTGGTCGGGACTATACTCATAGGTCTTCACAGTGGGGTTGTAGTAGGGCGATGCTGGCGTCAAGTTCGATGTTGCCACGGTCGCCGCGCCATTCCAGAGATCATCAATAATCCGTTGGCGATCCAGGGCGAGCAGTAAAGCCTGGCGCACCTGTTTATCGGACAAAAAGGGATGAGCGTTGTTCAGCGGGAAATGCTTGACTGAACTGGCCGGTGATTCAAAGACCGTAAAGCCCTCGCCGGAATCGCGCAGGCGAATGCTGTCTTCCACCAACAAGGGCCAGGTGGCGTAATGGGCGTCGCCAGTTTCCAACGCAATCGCGCGTACCGAGGGCTCCGGCACCACCTCTTGGCGCAAAAAGTCAAGCGCGGGGCGGCCCTGGTAATAATCATCGTTGGCCTCCAGCAAGGTGTACTCAGCCGGCACCCATTCCAGCAACTTGAAGGCCCCAGTACCGATGGGCTTGGTGCGGTAGGTGTCTTCACCGACCTCAGCATGATAATCAGCCGGGACAATCCAGCTTGTCGCCGCGCCAACCATAAAGGAAGCGTTGGGTTCATTCATGTGGATGACCACGGTATAATCGTCGGGCGTTTCAATCTCACCCATCCCCTTGTAGGCGTTGGCAATGGTCGAGCCATTCTCGGCGTCGGCATAGAATTCAAAGGTGTACTTCACATCTTTGGCCGTAAATTCAGTGCCATTGTGGAACTTGACCCCCTGGCGCAGGTGGAAGGTATAGGTCATGCCATCTTCGGCCGCTTCATAAGATTCAGCCAACCTTGGCTCAAGCTCATAATTTTCGTTGAGGAAAAACATGGGATCGTGGATATTGCTGATCATGGCCCACTGGACCGTTGGTCCGCCGTCATTCGGGCTAAGGCCGGCAACCTCTTGATGGCCCACCCAAACCATAGTGCCGCCGGTGGCCGCGGCTTCTGTGTCAGTAGCCCCTTCGGCAGCCGCCGGTGCGCTGGCGCCTTCACCACTGGGCACAGCCGCCGGCGCACACGCCACCAATAAGCCAAAGGCTGAGACACTGCCGGTCAGTTGCAAAAAGCGCCGACGGCTAAACGCACGAGAGGGTAGTTCACGCATAGACAAGTTCTCCTTAAATTAATAAATAAATATATGAGTCCACTGCAAAAACCGGGTTTTTCAGAAAATTCGCGGAAATCCCCAGAGAGAACTCTGCGCAAAAACCCGGTTTTTTAGCTTTTTGCAGTAGAGTCATATATTTTCGTGATAAAAATTAGCTATTCAAGCTCATCAAATAAGCCTTGCGCATCAAGCGGTTGCCATCTTTGATGGCCCCTGGCGCAGGCAAGCCGCCCACTTCCGGGCGAAAGATATCAAACCAGGTGTCATATTGCAGGAAAAGAAATGGCACTTCCTCGGCCACAATCTCCTGGACCTCGGCATAGTAGGCTTTACGTTTTTCTGGATTGGTCTCCGTCAACCCCAAATCCAACAGTTCATCCAGACGTTCATTCTTGAAATGGGAAAAATTGTTAGCGCCATCAGAACGCAGCGTGGTTGACGCATCGGGGTCGGTGACACTGCCATAGGTCCAATTGTAAAGAGATGCGTCCAGATCGCCATCGCGCATGCCGGAGGAGGCACTGGAAGTCTCTTCTAAGGTCATCTCCACGCCCACTTCCTTAAAGAGTTGTTGGGCCAACTCAGCAATGGGACGCCGCGCCTGGTCACCAATGATGGTGGCACAAACAAAGGCGCAGCGCACACCATCTTTTTCACGGATGCCGTCGGCACCCACCGCCCAGCCGGCCTCTTCCAGCAATGCCTTGGCCTGTTCAGGGTCGTAGGCATAGGTTTTCACATTGGGGTTATAATAGGTTGAAGCCGGCGACAAATTAGAGGTCGCCACCACGGCGGCGCCGTTCCACAAATCATCAATAATGCGCTGGCGGTCCAATGCGTACAACAAGGCCTGGCGCACTTGCTTTTCGGCCAACACAGGGTGATTGTTGTTGAGCGGAATATGTTTAACAGAACTCGCCGGCGTCTCAAAGACCTGATAACCTTCACCTGAATCACGCAGGCGAATGCTATCCTCCACCAGCAGTGGCCAGGTGGCGTAGTGGGCGTCGCCTGTTTCCAACGCAATGGCGCGCACCGAAGGTTCGGGCACGGTCTCCTGGCGCAGGAAGTCAACCTTGGGCCGCCCCAGGAAGTAATCGGGATTGGCCTCCAGCAAAGTGTATTCAGCCGCTACCCATTCTACTACTTTAAAGGGCCCCGTGCCAATCGGCTTGGTGCGATAGGTGTCTTCGCCCACTTCAGCATGATAGTCGGCTGGTACAATCAAGGTCGTTGCCGCGTTGACCAAAAAAGCAGCATTGACGGAGGACATGGTGATGACTACGGTCATATCGTCGGGGGCTTCAACGGTGTTCATACCCTGAAAGTTATTGGCCAGTGTGGAACCGTTTTCGACATTGCTATAAAAGTCAAAGGTATACTTGACATCCTTGGCCGTAAAGGGCGTGCCGTCATGAAAGGTAACGCCAGGACGCAAGGTAAAGGTATATTGCAGTCCATCCTCGGCGACGGTGTAGGATTCGGCCAGCAAGGGTTCTAATTCTAGATTTTCGTTGACAAGCAGCAACGGATCATGAATGTTGCCAATCATGGCCAGTTGCACAGTGGGGCCGGTGTCGTTTGGGCTAAGGCCGGCCACTTCCTGATGGCCTACCCAGATCATGGTCCCGCCGCTCTGCTCACTCTCTGCCGTGGTGGTGCCAGCCTCCGGTGCGGCAGCTTCACCGCCAGTAGCCGGAACAGTGGCTGGCGCACAGGCCACCAGCAACGCAGCAGCAGAACTACCCCCCATCCATTGTAAAAAACGCCGGCGATTTACTTTACGATTGGTCAATTTATTCATGCGTTAACTTCTCCTAAAGGATGATATTATTTATTCAACCGGATCCAGCCACCACTTGTGTATTCCATTGTAATAGATGCTAAAGGCATCATTGGCTGTTTCTGGTAGACCTTTGACGCGACTGGTGAAGACATTGAACCAATCGTCCCACTGCAGGTAGAGCATGGGCACTTCCTCTACCACGATCTGTTGAATCTCGTCATAGATGGGCTTACGTTTGTTCGGATCGACCTCTTGCAGACCGGCATCGATCAATTCATCGACGCGGGCATTTTCAAAGGAGTTCCAATTTTGGCCGCCATCGGAGCGCAGGGTGGTGGAAGGGTCAGGATCGGTAGAACCATAGGTCCAGTTATAGAGCGAGGCTTCCATAGTGCCGTTGCGCAGCCCTTCAAGAATCGCCGAAATGGGTGATTCGGCCAGTTGCATGTCAATGCCGATCTCCTTGAGCTGTTGTTGGGCAAACTCAGCAATGGGACGCCGCGCCTGATCGCCGGTAATGGTGGTGCAGGTAAAAGAGAGCTTGACGCCATCTTTCTCCCGAATGCCATCGGTGCCCACCGCCCAACCGGCCTCATCGAGCATCGACTTGGCCACTTCGGGATCATAGTCATAGTGCTTGAGCGACGGATCTTGGTCGAGCGAATAAAAGGTAAATTTTGGGCCCAAATTGCTATGCGCAACAGTAGCCGCCCCGTTCCACAGGTCATCAATAATCCGTTGACGGTCGAGTGCGTGCATCATCGCCTGGCGCACCACCTTCTCCGAGAGTGCCGGCGCTTTGTTGTTGAGCGGAAAATGTTTCACACCGCCAGTCGAAGTCTTGATCACGGTGAAATTGGGATCATCACGCAAGCGCAGGCTATCCTCCACCAACAACGGCCACAATGCCGAATCGGAATCTCCGGTTTCCAGCGCCACCGTACGCACGGAGGGCTCTGGCACCACCTCTTGACGAATAAAGTCAATATGGGGACGGCCACGGAAGTGCTCGTCAAAGGCTTCCAACAAAACATAATCAGCCGGGCTGAATTCAACCAACTTAAAGGCGCCGGTGCCAATGGGATTATTACGATAGGCATCTTCGCCGACTTCGGCATGGTGGGCAGAGTGCACAATCGGCGTCTCGGCCCAGGTAACAATCGAGGCGGCGTTGACACTGGCCATTGCAATCGTCACCGTGCTATCGTCGGTCGCTTCGACGCTAGCGATCCCCTGGAAATCATTGACAATGGTCGCGGCGTTGTCGGGGTTACGGTAGTAGTCATAGGTATATTGGACATCTTTGGCCGTAAAATCAGTGCCATCTTGAAACTTTACACCTTGATGCAAATGGAACGTGTAGGTCAATCCATCTTCGGCCACTTCAAAAGACTCAGCTAATAGCGGTTGCGAAATCAGATTTTCGTCACCCAGCATCAATTGGTTGTGAATCGCAAAGATCACCGTCGTCTGTACACTGGCGCCTACGTCATCAGGGCTGAGACCAGCTACTTCCTGGTGGCCCATCAAACGCAGCGTCCCTCCTTGGGTCGGCTCACTGGCGGCGTTCTCCTCTGACGCGGCGGGGGCGCCCGTTTCACCACCGCCGGCGGGCCCAACGGCTGGGACACAGGCGACGAGCGCCGCTGCCGCCCCACCAACGGCGGTTAGCTGGAGAAATGTACGGCGCGACAAAACGCGCCGTTCTCGTTGACCTTGTGTTGCGAGAAAGTCAGACATGATTGTGCTCCTTATTTGGTTGATGGAGAAGGAAGCAACGGGCACCTTCCTTCCTGACCGGTCTACAACTGTAGGAGTTGAGGCAGCATTGTGCAGGTTGCCACATTCCAGGCGTAAGCCCTGACACACGGCATTGGGGTGAGCGAAGTGTAGCATAAGGGTGAGGGGACTGTCAATATACATCTGTACACGGTCGCAAGTTGTGTAGTTGTGCAATTCGTATAGCAGATAATTACGACGGATACGTTTCTGCAAAACACTCGCTTAACTGGCCCCAAAGTGCAGTGCACCAGCCCCCATCGATCGTTTACTTCCGCCAATAGGCCGGCGAGAAAAGGATCAGCACAGTAAAAATCTCCAAACGCCCCAGCAGCATGAGCAAGGAGAGGATCCATTTGCCGGTGGCGGGAATAAAGGCGTAGTTATCGGTGGGGCCCACGTTGCCTAAACCTGGGCCAATGTTGCCCAATGTTGCGGCGGTGGCGCCGAAGGCGGTGGCTATATCTAGCCCTAAAAGCGCCATGGCAAAGACGCCTGCGCCAAAGATAAAGATATAGAGCACAAAGAAGCCCAAGACATTGACCACCACATCACGCGGCACCGCCACCTTATTCATGCGCACCGGCACCACAGCATAGGGATGAATCAAGCGAGTAAATTCACTGGCGGCAAATTTGACCAGCAAATGGAGCCGCATCACCTTGATGCCACCGCCAGTCGAGCCGGCGCAGCCGCCCACAAACATGAGCACAAAGAGCACAAACTGTGAGCTAAAGGCCCACTGCTCATAGTCAGCCGTACCATAGCCAGTGGTTGTCTGGATCGAGACAACCTGAAAGAGGGTGTACTGCAATGTGTCAGCTACGGTGTGGTAGGTGCTACGCCACACCTCTACGCCGATAATCAGGGTAGAAAGCCCAATAATCGCCAGATAAAAGAGGAACTCTTTGTCCCGCCAGTAGATGCGCCAATCGCCGCGCAAAAAGCGATAGTGAAGCGAAAAATTGGCGCCGGCCAAGATCATGAAGAAGGTGATCACGTAGTCAATATAGGCGCTGCTGTAGGCGCCGACACTGGCATTGCGGGTTGAATAGCCGCCGGTGGCCATGGTGCCAAAGGTATGGCAGAGGGCGTCAAAGAGCGTCATGCCCCCCAAAATCAGCAGCAGCGTTTCAATGGCCGAGAGCAGCACATAGACTCCCCACAGAATTTTGGCAGTTTCGGTTACACGGGGTGTCAACTTGTCCGCCACGGGGCCGGGCACTTCCGCCTTAAAGAGTTGCATCCCGCCCACGCCCAAAAAAGGCAGGATCGCCAACGACAGCACAATGATCCCCATGCCACCCAGCCAGTGGGTCAAGCTGCGCCAAAGCAAAATGCCGTGGGGCAACTGCTCAATGTCGGTCAGGATGGTGGCGCCGGTGGTGGTGAAGCCCGACATAGTCTCGAAAAAGGCGTCGGTAAACGAAGCAATCGAGCCGGCAAAAAGATAGGGCAGACTGCCGAAGATCGAGAAAAAGATCCAGCCAAAGGCGACAATAGCAAAGCCTTCGCGTGGCCGCAGGGCGCGCACCAACCGCGTGCGCCAATAAGCCAGATAACCGACCGCAGCCGTCAAACCCGAGCTATAAAAGAGGGCAAGATAATCGCTATCGCCGTAGTACCAGGAAAAAGGGATGGGCGCCAACATGGTCGCGGCCAGCGAAAGCAGGAGTAAACCTTGGAGGTGGATGACACTTTGGTAATGCATAAGATGCTCGCAGAGAGATTATCAATAGGCTACAGTCGTTTAGTCGCGAAGTCCGAAGTCGACCGGCTTTAACTTAGGCTCTGTTGCGCTCTATTGATTAACAGTAGACCGCAACGGAAATAGAGATTGGATTAACTGACTCCGGACCACGCGACTACGCGACTATGGTCTACTGATTATAGATTAGCGCCCGAAGAGACAATCAAGTTCATCCACAGCCTGGGGCAAGGCAAAGATGACAGTGCGGTCGCCGGCCCTTATCTGTGTGCTGCCATTGGGCACCACCATATGATCATCGTGCAAGATGGCGCCGACGATGGCATTCTGGGGAAACCGAATGTCCTTCAGGCGCTTACGGGTGATCTTGCAGCCATCTTTGGCAATATACTCAATCAGTTGTGCTTCAATACCGGGCAAACTGGCCACCGCCGCCACCTGTTGGTGTTGGATGAAATGCTGCACGGCGTTGACGGTCAACAATTGTTTGCTGACCACTGCATCTAGCCCGATCTTAGGCATGATCGGCAGGTAATTTACGCGGTTGACCAAGGTAATGGTGCGCGGCACACGGGCATGGCGCGCCAATAAGGTGGCAATGATATTTTTCTCATCATCCCCGGTGACTGCCACAAAGGCGTCCATACGGTCAAGATCTTCACTCTGGAGCAGATCCATGTCGGTGCCATCGCCGTGCAGCACCAATGTGCGGGAAAGTCTGTCAGCCAACTGCTCTGAGCGCTGGCGGTTGCATTCGATCAGCTTAATATTGCTCTCGTGCTCCAGCCCGGCGGCCACAAAACGGCCCACCAATCCGCCCCCCATAATCATGGCGTTGGCCATGGGTTTATCCACTCTGCCGGCCAGGCTCTTAAAGGTTGCGGCATAGTCAGGGTTACAGACCACAAAGACCTGATCGCCGGGGAAGAGTCGGTCGGAGCCTTTCGGAATAATGGTTTCATGGTTCCGGTTCACTGCCACAATCCGCAACGGCGGGTGGTTGTGCTTGTGGCCCAATTCAGTCAAGGGCGTATAGAGCAGAGAGGAGCCTGCCTCTACATGCAAACCCAGCAATTGAATCTTGCCCCCTTCAAACTCCAGCGCGTAGCTGGCGCTCGATTGGCGCACCAGCCGAATGATGGCGTCAGCCGCCTCCCGTTCCGGGTGAATGATGTGATCAACCCCCAACTCCTCAGGCGAGAAAATAAAGTCTTCCGCCGTATATTCAGGATTGCGCACCCGAGCAATGGTGGAGGCCACGCCCAAGCGTTTGGCCAACCGACAGGCGATCAAGTTGGTCTCGTCATTGTCGGTGACCGCTGCGATCACATCGACGCGGTGCACCTGCGCCGCCTGCAGCGTTTGCAGGCTGGAGCCGGTCCCCTCCACCACCAAAGCGTCTAGCTGCTCACGGGCGCGCTTCACCCGTTCAGGATCAGTCTCGATCACTGTAATATCATGATTGGCCTGGGTGAGCCGCTTACCCAATTGAAAACCAACATCGCCGGCGCCTATAATCAGGATCCGCATTTTATCCGCTCCAAATCGATTACAGTCCTGCTCGTACAAAGGCGCAGAGCCATGCCACCAAACCCTCAATGTCATCTATATGCCCAGTTTCAAAAGGGGTATGGGTATAGCGGCCAGGAAAGGCAACCAGCGCGCTAGGGATATTGGCCTTCATGAAGGCGGCGCCGTCACTGCCAAAGGAGCCAAAGACGGCATGTTGGATGGGAATGCCCGCTTGTTGGGCAATGGCTTCCAGCCGTGCGGTCAGGGCATAGTCATAGTGCACCAGCGAATCTTTGTGAATCAGCAACGGCCCCGCGCCCAGGCGGGTGGGCATAGAGCGGTCAGGCACACCAGGGATGTCGCCGGCCAATCCAATTTCGACGGCAATCGCGGCATCAAATTCCTCCTGCGCCGCCAATGCAGAGGCGCCAATGAGACCAATCTCTTCCTGGACTGTACAGGCCAAGGTCAACTCACAACCCAATTCGTCTTGCGGCACGCGCCGCAACACTTCGCTAATGACCGCCAGCGGCACTCGATCATCAAGCGCTTTGCCGGTAATGTGGTGGCCCATTTGGGTGGTGGCAGCATCCCAGATCACCCGTGTGCCCGGTGTAACACCACGGGCCATCAATTCCATACGGCTCAACCCCGTATCCACCCAGAAGTCATCCCAGGTCAGTTCATGTAGCTCCGGTAGCGCAAAGGAGGCCAGGTGTCCTGTTGTCGTGGCAATCACACCGGGGATCACGCCGCTACGCGCCAGGATCTTTACCCGCTGGCCCATATAAAAGGCATTGCGATTGCCCGCGGCGCGCTGCCAGCCTTGGCCATTTGCGAGCCAAATAAAGCCGGCGGCGTCAATCGCGCGCACCAAATAACAGAGTTCATCGGCATGGGCAGCCAGGAGCACCTTGGGACCAGCACCGCCACAACGCGCCACCACATTGCCCACCTTGGTGCGCGTCACCTGGGCGCCATGACTTTGCCAGAGGCGCTCAACGGTTTGGAGCACAGGCTCCTCTTGCCCCACTGGACCGTCTAATTCCGTGAGTTCTTTAATGAGATCAAACATAGATGTGTACTTTCTAAATTTGGATAGGGATTGAGGTGCGCATGAAATTTTTTGGCCGCGGATTTGTGCGGAATTCCGCACAAATCCGCGGCCTACTTTCCCATTAGCCTTAGAACCTATCCGTCAATTCGGTTGTGGCGTCCATTCCTTTGTCGAGTTGTGGACTTGGGCACAGAGAATTTACGGACAGACACTTAGTCAAAGATGATCACGGAACGCAATGTTTCCCCGCGTTCCATGGCCGCAAAGGCATCGTCCACTTCATCAAGGGAGATGGTGCGGCTGACCACTTCATCCAACTTTAGCTGACCAAGGCGATACCAGTCGGCCAACAGGGGAAAGTCACGGGTGGGCAAGCAATCGCCATACCAGGAGACACAGAGGTGACCGCCCAGGTCAAAGAACTTTTGCAAGGGCAGCGTCATGGTGGGGCCAGGGCCGGGCACGCCGATAAAGACACAGGTGCCGGCAAGGTCGCGGCACCAGAGCGCTTGTTCCAAGGTCTGAGCCTTGCCCACCGCCTCAAAGGAGTAGTTAACGCCGTTACCTCCGGTGATCTCTTTAATGCGCGCCACCGGATCTTCTTCTTTTGGATTAACCGTATGGGTAGCGCCAAATTGCTTGGCCCATTCCAGCTTTTGCGGATCAATGTCCACAGCAATAATCGTAGTGGCGCCGCCCAAACGCGCTCCCTGGATCACACTATCACCTACGCCGCCACAGCCAAAAACCGCCGCAGAGGTGCCTGGCTTGACGCCGGCCGCATAGAGCGCCGCACCGACGCCGGTCATGACGCCGCAGCCGATCAGCGACATCTGGGCTGCCGGCAGTTGCGGGTCATAGGCGACGGCCTGGTCGGCATGGATGAGAGTGTGGGTGCAGAAGGTGCCAATGCCCAATACTTGGTTGAGCAAGTGGCCATCTTGGGTGCGCATACGCTTTTCCGCATTTAAACTGGCCGCGCAGAAATTGGGCCGCCCGGCTTGGCAGAAACGGCACTTGCCACAAGGCGCACGCCAGGCCAGGATCACATGATCGCCGACCTGATGGTGGGTAACGCCGGGGCCAATGGCTTCAATTACACCGGCGCCTTCATGACCCAAAATAAAGGGATAACCTTCGCTACCATAGGACCCCAGTTTAAATCCTAAATCGGTGTGGCAGACGCCAGACGCGAGAATCCGCACCAGGACTTCGTTGGGACCTGGGTCGTCAATGGTAAAGTCTTCAATGCTAACCGGTGCACCTGGGGTGCGGGCAATAGCGCCACGTGCAGTAATTGGCATTTGTTCCTCCTTAGTAAGTAGAAATTTCGGACGTTTTCACAAATCGGCATTCGCCGTCGCCCTAGGCCATTCATCCGGCCCGACAGCCTAAGGAGTGCTGATTGATGAAAAGTCTTAGAAATGGGACGCTTGTAGCAAAATTTTCGTAAGTTTGACACACAAATCTGATAGGCAAACGTAATCATTTATTCAGGCCGAGTGTGCCATAATACACAGAATGGCACAACCAATTTGATTTTGCAAATCGTTTTTGCTCTGATTTTGTGAATGGATAGGCAGATTGTACGTAAAAGGGTTTTGCGCTTTTCTTGGTTTTTTGGTATCCTGGCACCGTATGATGCAACAGCGAAAGAGTAATAGAAAACGTTTACAACAACGAGCTATGGACACCGCAGCCATCAACAAAGAGCCTCAAAAGATTATTCAAGGATTCTCAAGCCAGCATAGCTGGGTGACAAACCCAGATGTTTCGCTGTTGTTTGTTATCATCCTTTTGGCTATAACAATACCGGCTTTTGCAGTCAAGCCTGTATTGGCGCAGGACAGCAGTTCGGTTTTAAGTCAAATCTCACCGGATGCACAGGTTGTGGCGCTGGCCATTAACCAAATGCGCGCCCAGGCAGGTCTACCGCCCCTAGCACTACATCCTCTTCTCAATTTGGCTGCCCAAAATCATGTTAATGATATGATTGGCAACAATAATTACAGCCACACCGGCAGTGATGGCAGTAATGTACGGCAGCGGGTAGCACGCACCGGTTATGGCAACAGTCCCTGGGCCAGCGAAAATTGGGTTTCGGTTAGTGATCCTAGCCAAGCTATTCAATGGTGGATGAATAGTACAGTCCACCGCAACAATATTTTGAATCATAACTGGCACGAGTATGGCATTGGCACTGGCCGTGCACCCAATGGGCAAATCATCTTTGTCGCCGTCTTTTCAGCTGGCGAGAACAGCGATGGCGCTGAAATTGTCATGCCTCCCCCACCGGAACCCTTACCTATCCCTGCCGGCGGCATCAACTATACTGTACAGCCCGGTGACACACTGCTGGCCATCGGCATTCGCTACGGCGTTGAGTGGCCTATCATTGCCGCAGCCAATGGGTTGACCGAATTCTCTATGCTCCAGATCGGTCAGGTGCTACGGTTGCCTGGTGTCGGCGGCGTAGGTGGGCCCACTGCCAATACAGTGCGTGCAGCCAACGACACCGTAGCGGCTGACGTTGCAGATGGTTCAGTCCGTTTGTACACAGTCCAACCGGGCAATACTCTAGCTGACATTGCGACCATCTATGGCCTTAGTTGGCAACAGTTGGCGGCTGCCAATGGCTTGGGCGAATATTCTGTTTTGAGCGTGGGCCAGGAATTGCGTATTCCGAAACCCCTTGAACAGTCTTCTGCCCCAACCGAATCCAGTGCAACCGCGCCATCACCCCTGGCCTATCATGAAGTGGTCAGCGGTGATACGATTATTAGCATCGCTCTGCTCTATGGCATCGATTGGCAGCAGTTATTAGCAATGAACAACCTGACCGAATCCTCCGTGCTTAGCTTGGGGCAAAAGATTCGTATTCGCTAGACAAAGCGCCGAATCTCCAATTCCTAGTCTCCAGTCTCCATTTCCACAAGCTATTTACAGCTCATTGCTTAATTCCACGCCAATGCGCTGCGTGTTTTCCAATATTGGCTGGCAGGCTCACGAATGGAGGCCAGCACCGCCTCTGCTTCCGCATCCCACGCTATGTCGGGCGCCCTCAAATTGGATTGTAACTGTGCCACCGTCGCGGCGCCACTCAGGACAATATCAGCCCAGGGTTGGGCCAACACCGCGGCCAACGCCAGTGCATCCAATGTCGTGGCTAAACGCGCCGCCTGGCTTTCTAGCAGTTGGCGGCTTGCCGCAAAACTCGCGGCTTGATTGCGTGCCGTTAAACGGCCATTCGCCAATGCCTCTTTGACAATGATCCGTAGTCCCTGTTCATAGGCAATTTGGAGTTGTAGACCGGCGCTTGGTTCCAGCAGATTCCATGTCGCTTGCACTGCAGCAAAGAGAGGTGCACCATCGACTTGCACCTGTAGCGCTTGCTCCAGGACAGCAGCCTGGTTGGCGCCACTGAGTGATAGTCCAATTGCAACCCCTTGCGCCTTTAACGCGGCCAGGGCATTGAGGACGGCATGATTTGTGAGCACACCGCTTTCCAGGGTTGCCGAATGAATTTGATAGAGGCAGAGATAACCTTGCAGGGAACGCTGTGTCTCTTGCCACTGGCGCTGCAACACAGCCAACGAATGCTCTTTGACTTCATGTTGCGCCGCCACCACCTGCCAATCTGCGGTATAGGTATAGCCCCATTTAGAAGCAATGTAGACAGCATTGGGCTGCACATTGCGGCTGTGTAACCAATGACCTAAAAATTCTTCAGCGCGGCCATAGGAACGGGCGGCATCAAAATAGCGGACACCGGCTTGCCAAGCAGCATCCAACACAGTTGCGCTGTGGCGCTGCATCGCTTCCAGGGCATAAGCATGAGGCAAGTCAGCGCCATGCCCCAAATTGATATAGCCTGGACGCCCGAGCGCGGCCAACCCTAGGCCCAAACGCTTCATGATCGGCAAAGGATGGGAAGATTCAACGCCGGCAGTTGCCGGTAATGGGTCGATAGTCATAAGTCAGTGCAAATCATGCCATAAGCGCGGTAAAGCTCACGAACAGAAGATTATCTTTTACTCCTGCGCCACATCAGGCAGGGTAAAGTCCTCATCATGTCTTTGGGGCCGGCTTAGTTTGAATAACCAGATGCGGCTTGTCTTCTGCCAGCGGCGTAAAAAGTGCTCAAATTTACGTAGCCCTAGTAAGAAATAGAGGCGCAATCGGCGCTCACGGCGATAGAGCAAGAGGGCGAGCACCACCAACGCTGCCCACTTGACAATCACCCATTCCGGCGGCATATGGGCGGTTAAGCCGCCAATCGTGGTGGCAATGATCAGACCCAAGCCACGACCGACAATAATCGCAGGAAAGAGGCGGATGACTGGCATAGAACTGAGACCAGCCAAATAGAAGACAAAATCAGGGACAGGAAAGAGAAAAAGCAGCGCCCAACTCACCGGTGAACGCATGTAGAGCTTGCGCTCCCAAACCCGTAACTGTTCACGCTCGACAAAGCGTTCTAACAGCGGCCGCCCATAGCGGCGGGTAAGGGCAATCGCGATACCGGCGCCGATAATCAAACCGGTAATGCTATAGAGTGCGCCCCAGAAGAACCCAAAGACAAAGCCACTCATAATGCCCAGAAATTGACCAGGCACGGGTGCGACCAGGATCTGCAACGCAAAGAGCGTAATATAGGCCAAAGGTGCTTGCGGACCAAAGCTGTAGATCCAGGCTCGCGCCATGTCCCCTTGACGCAACAAATAGATCAAGGGTTCACTGAGTAGCCAAAAAAGCAAGGCGACACCCAGCAAAATGATCAACGCGAACCAAGTTTCACGCTGACCCAAAAGCATCCGTAACCACCATTTAAGATTTTGTGGCCGTTTAACACCTTTATAGAGCATATTTTTGTTATTCGATCAGGTGAACGTATGACGATTTTGGTACGCTAGTACAATTCGGCAACATGCGTACATACATATGTTTAGCCAAGAGATCACATTATAACAGACTTTGTTCCTAACATCTAGTGACAAAGTTTACCAACCGCTGACATTTATACGATACTGCACCACACACAAAACCTTTTGTTCGCCCAAACCATAGCCTCAGGCCATCAGGCTATGCGCCAAGGTAACAACCTCTTCTGCGCACCCCCATGCCAAGCTCACCCCACAGCCGCCATGCCCATAGTTGTGAATCATCGCGTGTGGTCGGGCACAGCTAGGGGTGGTAACGGCTTCCAAGCAAACGCCCTCTACCCGATAGGGACGGAGGCCGGCACTGTACCCAATGATGGCATCTGGCTTTAACCTGGGCACCGGCAAGCCGGCAGCACCTGCGGCTATCCAGCTTTGCTGCGCCGCCCAGATTGCTGTACATTCTTGGGCAGTAGGCAAAGGGATATTTACGCCCTTTTCGTAGGAACCACCCAAGAGCAGTGCATCCGCACGCGCCATCCAATAAATAGAACGTCCCTGCCACTGCGCAGTCAACTTGTAGGGCAATGGCTGTGGCGTCAGATGGAGCAGTTGACCGCGGATCGGCGTCAACGCGCGATCCCCGACCAATTCACGGCTCCCTAGTCCTGTGCAATTGACCACAAGGTCAACGTCGAGGGCATAGAGTTCCTCCAGTCGAGAAAAGGTGCGTTCCCGAATAGGGCAACCAGCGGCCTCGACATCAGCAGTCAGTTGGGGCATTACTTTGGGCATCTCAAGGAGCAATGAATCAAAGCTCCAATGCCAGCACAAAGGTCCCGGCAGTTCCGGCGCATAGTGCACCTGCGAATCGGCAACTACCGCCGCGACCAGTGCGTCATCCGGTCTTTCGGCATAAAAAAGATGGCAGCGTTCCGGGCGTATGCCATAGCGCCCATCAGACTGGTACTGTTGCCAACACGCCCAGGCCGCCCGCGCCCACTGCACCACACGCTGCCGATAGGTGGGGGTCAGATAGGCTGGTTCAGCCGCCCAGTCCGGCCACCAAATGGCCGCGGCCCGGTCCGAAGTGGTGCACGGTGTCCGGGCGCGGCCATAGAGCTGCACCGAGTGCCCAGCTTCGCACAACACCAGCGCAGTGGTCAACCCAATAATGCCACAGCCAATGACAGCAATCTGCATAAAATGAGTAAAGTGAGAAACCAGGTTTCTGGCAGAAACCTGGTTTCTGTTATCCGTCAGTCTAAGTTGGGTGAATGACTAACCGTAGGCCACAACCCCTTTGACGCTGGCCGTTGTACCATTAGCCAGTATGCTGCCAAAGGCGGCCAGCACCTGCTCCACATCCGCACTGGAGATGTGATAGTTGATCACCGCCCGCAAGCGCCGTCCGCCGGAAGCGCTTAGTTTAACACCGTACTCGGCCAGCGCGTTGACCAGTTGGGGGGGGGTAATCTCAGGGTGAGTTAATTCAAAGAAGACCAGATTGGTCTGGACTGTTGCCGGGTCAATCGCAATGCCATCCAGGGCGGCCAGCCCTTGGGCGAGCCGTTGGGCATTGGCATGGTCATCGGCCAGCCGCTCCACCATTTCAGTGACGCCCACGATGCCAGCGGCGGCTAGCACACCAGCCTGCCGTAGACCACCGCCCACCACTTTGCGCATCCGGCGCGCGCGGCGGATAAACGCGGCTTCCCCCGCCACCACTGAGCCGACCGGCGCGCCTAGGCCCTTGCTCAGACAGACGCTGACACTGTCGGCACTGCGCAGCAGGCGGGCCGGTGCAACATTTAACGCGACCGCGGCATTCCACAGGCGCGCGCCATCGACATGCAATTTCAGATCATGTTGGTGAGCCAGATCGCCAATCTCGTCCATATACTCGACCGGCAGGGCGCGCCCGCCACAAAAGTTATGGGTATTTTCCACACAGATCAGCTTCGTCACCGGGTAGTGTTCATTGTCGGCGCGAATGTTGGCTTCGACCGTGGCCAAATCTAGTGTTCCATCGGGCAGATTGGGCACAGCCATCGGGTGTACACCCCCCAACGCCGCCGCACCACCTTGTTCGGAACGGAAGATGTGGCAGCGATCCCCGACGATCATCTCATCGCCACGGCCACAGTGGGACAACACCGACGTCAGATTGCCCATCGTCCCGCTAGAGACAAAGAGCGCCGCCTCTTTGCCCAACAGGTCGGCGACCATGGCTTCCAGGCGATTGACCGTGGGATCTTCGCCATACACATCATCACCCACTTCAGCCTCGGCCATGGCTTGGCGCATGGCCGGCGTCGGTTTGGTCACAGTATCGCTACGCAAGTCGATGGTATGGCTCTTCTTCTCTGTCATGCAAGGCTCCTATACTTTGCTCTGAATGAAAACCGGAGTTCGTGTCCTGACTCATTCCCCTATATAAAACTCCGGTTTTCATCACAACCGCAGTTTAGTTTGAATAATCACTAGCTCTGTTTGGGGTCGCGCCTTAAAAATCAACGACGATCTTAATCGCACCCTCATCGCGCGTCGTCTGCAATTCATAGGCGTCAAGCACCTGCTCAAAGGGGAAATGATGGGTGATCATAGGGCCTACATCTGCCTCGCCATTGGCGATTAGTTCCAGCGCCAGGCGCGTGGAAACGTGATTGTGATCCGACAGGGCGCCGACAATGGTGCGCACCAGCAAACATTTACGGAAAAGAGTAAAGAAGGGAAATTCCAATGTCTCCAGCCGGGGCACGCCAAAGTAGAGAATGGCGCCGTGCCGTTTGACCAGATCCACCGCCAATGGAATCGTCGTAGCTTCACCGGCCGCTTCGATCACCACATCGACCATTTCCCCGCCCGTCAATTCACGCACAGCTTCCACAGCGTCACAATTGGCGTTGTGCACTGTGTCAGTGGCGCCATAATGCTTGGAGGCGGCCAGCCGGTGGCCTTGCAAATCGATGGAGATCACCCGGCGCGCACCCAACCGGCGCATCATATAGTTCCACCACAGACCGGCGGAGCCCTGGCCAATCACAGCAACATCTTTGGCAATGACATTCGTGGGCAGGTGTTTAGCGGCATAGATGACAGTCCCCAATTGCTGAGCTTGTAGCAGATGGTCGAGCGGTTTGTTGGCCGGCAATGTGAGGAGATCCTCAGCGGCCACCAATGAATAGTCGGCCATGCCGCGGTTGCCACGCACCAGAGCCAACGCAGCGTCGCCTATCTGTACACCGGATCCTGGCGCATCGACTGCCTCGACCACACCGACCACCTCATGACCGCTCATGCCTGGCGGCAAAGGATAGGCAGAAGGTTCAGAAAAGTAGATCGAGTGATAATCACTGCCACAGAGCGAAACTTGTTTGGTTCGCACCAATGCGTAACCCGGTTGTAAATCGGGCTTGGGCATCTCGACAACCCGTATTTCGCCAGGCGCCATTACCTGTGTTGCACGCATAAAATTCTTGCTCCTCTAATTCCTTGCATACTCGCGGTTGTCATCAAGGCGTATTTTGCAAAGGACAGAAAGTACACCTTAAAGTTCACCTTGATGACAACTGCGAGCATAGGATGTTTGATTTCAGATTTAAACAAAGGAAATTTTCCCTATTTTGCCACTGAATGGTCATAGTGACAAACTGCTATATTCCGCTGGGTGCATACCACATTGGGGGGCTTACTCTGGTTAACGAATTTTAGTTGCACGACCAGTCCTCCCAAATAGGGCGATACAATGGCGACTTGTTATCTTTGGAGAATTGTGGCTTGGAAGAGCTTGACAGAGCCGCCGCAGCGGCATACACGACAGGTATGCGTGTATGAATTGTGAAACCACGTCTCCTCACGCCATGGCATCGCTTTCTGGCCAAAGGCTTTGAGCTTTTGGTGGGACGCGAACGGATAGCAGTGGAGAGCGAATTGCCCACCGGCAGTGAGCCACCCAAAGTTGATACCGTCTTACTGCGGCGGGAAACAGAGACAAAGCCTTTCATTTGCTGCGGCGTTTTTGGCGCCTGTCCGCCGAGTTGTTGCTGATGTTGTAAGTTTTGCAGGCCCTCTGGTCTTTGCCGGAAGGAACAACCATGAACAAAGTTTTGACACCGGAACGGGTGATGGAGATTAGAGAAGAGTGGAAGCGGATCTTTCTGAAGAACCTGTCACCGAAAGATTTGGACGCTTACCTCAATCCGGAGTACAAACGCGCCTTGTTAACCGCCGGGCGTGAAGAAGGGCGTGAAGAAGGGCGAATTCGCCTCGTGCAAGACCCTGGAACGAATCTTACAACGCCAGTTGGGCGCAGTAGCGGCAACTGTCAGCGCGGCCCTGCGCCAATGCACACTGGATGAACTAAACGACCTTACTTCTGGCCCTGCTGCCCCACATTCGCGTTCACCTCAAACCAGCGTTGGTAATCATATTCCACGCCTGCAAATGCCGATAAACAATTCACTTTTAGGGCAAGCGAGGTGACTGTCACCGAGCAATAACCACTTTGGGCAATCCAAACAACGCTCTGCCCAGTGACAGTCACCTTTGCACCCAAAACTTGAGATACACCTGTTCCTGTGCTGTGCTTGACATCCACTGCGCCTCATGCTACTATTTTCTTATTTTCTCAAAAATTCGAGAAAACAAGAAAGAGGAAATAACGATGAAGCAACAGAATGCACAACTGAGTGGCATGAGGGGCTTTACCTTGATCTGGTTTGGCCAGTTGATTTCGCTGCTGGGCACGGGGATGACCCGTTTTGCGCTGACCATTTGGGCCTACCAGCTTACCGGCTCGGCCACGGCGCTGGCATTGGTGGCGTTCTTCTCATTTGGGCCGGTAGTCTTGCTGAGCCCAGTCGCCGGTGCACTGGTCGATCGTTGGAATCGAAAATTGGTGGTGATGATTAGCGACCTGGCGGCAGGCACGACGACCATTATTCTGCTGCTGCTCTACATCATGGGCGACCTGCACATCTGGCATCTCTATCTGATGGGTGCGCTGGCCGGTGCCTTTGAGTCCTTCCAATTTCCGGCCTTCTCGGCGGCCATGACTATGATGTTGACGAAGGAACAGTATGGCCGCGCCAATGGCATGATGTCGGTGGCAGAGGCGGCGTCGGGGATTATTGCGCCCCTTGGCGCCGGGCTGCTGCTCACGTTGATCGGTATTGAAGGCATTATGATCATCGACATTGTCACCTTTCTCTTTGCGATTGGCGTCGTCCTGTTGGTTGCCATCCCCCAGCCAGAGGCGACCGAGGTGGGCGCGCAGGCGCGTAGTAGTCTCTGGCGTGAATCGATCTTTGGCTTTCACTATATCTGGGCGCGCCCCAGTCTCTTGGGTATGCAGATGATGTTTTTCCTTGCCAATCTTTTTGGCGGCTACAGCATGGTCTTGCTGGCCCCACTGATCCTGGCGCGCACAGCGCAAAACGAGTTGCTGCTGGGTACGGTGCAATCGGCCCTTGGCATTGGCGGCTTGGCCGGCGGGATATTGCTTAGCGTGTGGGGCGGCCCGCAACGGAAGGTGCATGGTGTGCTCATGGGCATGATCTTTTCGTCTCTGTTGGGGTCGGTGATGTTGGGGCTGGGACAAGGCCCTGTGGCCTGGATCATCGGCGCCTTTTTTATCATGTTCTTTATCCCCATCCTTAATGGCTCCAATCAGGCCATCTGGCAGGCCAAGGTTGCGCCCGATGTGCAGGGCCGCGTCTTTGCCACCCGCCGCTTGATCGCCCAGATCACAGGGCCATTGGCCATGCTTTCGGCCGGACCATTGGCCGACCGCCTCTTTGAGCCAGCCATGCAAAGCGGCGGCGCCCTTGCCGGCGTCTTTGGCTGGCTCGTGGGGACCGGCGCCGGCGCCGGGATTGGTTTGCTTTTTGTACTTACCGGGCTGTTGGGCGCCTTTGGCGCACTCTCGGGCTATGCCATTCCCGCAGTGCGCAATATTGATGTGATCCTGCCCGATTACGCCCCAGTTGCCAAAATAGAAGATGCGCCAGTAGAAACTGCACTACAGATTGGATGATAAGCTGACTACGCGACTACGCGACATCGCGACCTTATGACAACAGACTTTACAACCACAGAGGGCAGCATGGATCGATTAGCCTTACCACTCCCCATAGGACGCTTGCCGGCGCCGCAAAGCGTGACCGCCATGGTGGCTTTGGAGCCAGTCTATAATATTTTAATGAGCATGGTAGCGCTGAGCGGCGCGGAAGATTATGGGGGGCTAGACGAATGGGTGGAACGCACCCGACATCAGCTAGATGAGGAAACGTTGGCGCGCCACGACTTGTTGTTTGGCTGGCTCTGGCTTGACGCCTTGACGAACGCAGTAGAGCGCGGGCCGGCGACTGCGAGTTTCCCAGCCTATCTAGAGGCGTTAGCGGCACAGGATCCGGTTCTCTTGCGCGATAAGCTTTTCTATTGGCTGCTGCATTCACCCCATCTGTTTGTCGGCTATGACTATTTCCTGCGCACGCCGCCGGAGCCAGCAGAGCTATTGGCAGACTATGCTGCCTTTGTCCGTTTCTTTGAAGAGACGCTACGCGCCAAAGCAGAGTTGCCCAACCCGCGGCCTTTCTTTGAACTTTTAAATGCGCCCCAGGAATTACAGCCGCTGCTGGTCGGGCATCTACAGTGGTTATGGGATCATGTTGTGGCCGCCGAATGGCAACGCATCCAACCACGCCTCCAGACCATAGTTGATGCCTTTCAGCATACGCAGTTGGAGGGAATACCGCTGCTGGAGGCAATGCAGACCGTAACGGGCCGCGACCTCCGGGCCGCTTTTCGCTTGGAAACGTTGTTGACCTATCAGCAGGTCCGGTTTATCCCCCAGATCCATAATGGGCCCTACATTCTTTGGTTTGGTGACGCGGCAGAGTTGCGCATTGGCTTTCCCGCCCATATGCCGGCTTCAGCAGTAGTTGTCCCAAGTACACCGTTGCTGGATCAAAGCACCGCTGTCAACCGGCTAAAAGCGTTGGCCGACGAAACTCGTCTGGCAATCTTGGATGCGTTACGCCAACAGGAAAGACTTAGTACACAGGAAATTATTGATCGTTTTGGGTTGGACAAGTCAGCGGCGTCGCGTCATCTGCGCCAGTTAGTCGCCACTAGCCTGGTTGAGCCGCAGCGCGATGAGGGGGCTAAAAAGGTCTATCAGATTAACCCGAAGGCCATTGATGAGGTCGTAAAGCTGTTGCTGAATTTTCTGTAATTTGCAAAGGGTGCCTTATCCCCAAATTACGAAAGGGCCAGTCATACGACCAGCCCTCCGTAGTTCTGCGTGCCAAGGTGGGTCACATGGGCCGCACCCCCGCGATTGGATAAATTTGGTTATTTAAGGTGCAACATTACTACCTGTTGCTTGGTAATGACAGTATACCGCGCTTTTCCTAATTTTCGGCTTGCAATCAGCTTACAATCAAAGCAGGAAGAAGTTCGACTTTGCTGAGCCACTTGCTTCCTACGTGGAAAGTGGGCCGGCGAACCGCTGACGGTACGGGAAATTTGGAGACATGGCAGCTACAGGCGGAGTTGGTGGTGCTAAGCGCCTACCAGAGCGGCGTCAGTCGTCTCTTATGTAGCAACGAACCCATGGGTTTGATCCGGGGCTTCTTAACGGCAGGTGCACGGCTGGTATTGGCAACCCTTTGGCCAGTGGAGGATCTGCCCACCTATCTCTTTAGGATACATTTCAATGATGAATTGCTCAATCAAATGAACGTCAACGCGCAGAACAGCCAATCAGTTAACCCGGCGGCAGCATTGGCTTAGAACCTATCCGTAAATTCGGTTGTGGTGTCTACTACTTTGCCGAGTGGCGGACCAGGGCACAGAGAATTTACCGACAGGCACTTAATACACTCCAGTAGAGTGAGATAAAGAGAATATTCACCATCATCAATCCCCAAACCCAACTGTAACTCCATTACAGTTGGCTCCACAGTTCACCAACAGCACGCGTCCCTTTCAGCACCCCCGCCACTGGACGGGATTGTCCTCTATGCTGGCTAGCAGTTAGGAAAACAACGCCAGTTAAACCCCATGTCATCCATACAATGCTGTTGCCCCCTAAAACCACTGAACACTCCGGCTAAAATTTCATAAATTTGCAGTAGGGATGATTCCGTTATTCGTTAGATGTAATGATGGTTATAAAAAGATAAAATCGGAAGTTGGATCAATGAACCTAGCAAGGTTTTATCCAGATTGACAGCCTTTTGACAGAACATTAACCAATCAGGCTATGCTATCCTTAGTTTAAGAAAAAATTACAGAAAAGCATTAACTAAAATTTGTAAGAACTCTTGCGATTAGCAGGTTCACATTATACAGCGGTGTCAGCCAACGACGTAACCCAGAAGAAAGATGAAAGCAATGTCGGTAGCCACATTGATCGATGGTATGTTGAAACGCGAGCGCAACCTAGCGCGATGGGTACCTTATTATACGGGTACAGTTTCATTAATTGGATTGGGCATAAGCCTGGCGGCGTTTATCAACTACGATGGTAAATGGGGTGCACTTGCTCTTTTTGTTGGGGTTGCGTTTGCAGCACAAGTAAGCACTGTACGGCTTTTTGCCAAAAGCCACATCCATATTTCTATGGGCTATGTGATTGCCATAGCAGCAATGATAACGTTCGGGCCTTGGGGTGGCGTATTGACTCAACTGGCGGCAGGCACCGCTTCAGAAATAATGTTAAGTTTCCGTCAACCACAACCAGCTAAAACACAGCGGGCCTCCTTTTTGCAACGCTGGGCATTTAACATTAGTATGGGAGCAATTTCCTTAGCCTGCGGTGCGTTAGTCTTTTTATCAGCAGGAGGGGTTAACGGTTCTCTGATCCATTGGAACATGCTGTTACCACTCTCTATGGCTGTGATTATTGATAACATCGTAAATATGGTGTTACTAATGGTGGTTATTAGATTGCAAACAGGAAGAAAAGTTTCTCAAGTGTGGTTAGAAGATTGGCGTTGGGCGATGCCGATTTTTATATTAAGTGGTGTAATTGGCGGCGGCGGCCTGACCTATGCCTATACGGTGGCAGGGGCTATCGGCATTTCAATCTTTATGCTGCCTGTAGTCGCCACTGGTTATGCTTTTCACCTCTATGTAAGCAACACCCGTGCCTATGTAGATCAGCTTGAAGCAGCCAATAAACAGCTCGAAGATACAAATTTCAGTCTTCTTCACACATTAGGTTCGGTCATTGATGCATACGACATTTACACCTTTGGTCATTCAGCACAAGTTGCGCGTTACGCTGAGGCAATCGCCGAAGCAATGCACCTTCCAGCCAGTGAACGAGCACTGATTGTACGGGGTGGGCTGATTCATGATGTCGGCAAAATTGGGGTAACCGATGCAATTATTGGCAAGCAGGGCCGCTTAACAGATGAAGAATATGAAGCACTTAAATTACACACAGTCATTGGCGCTGAAATTGTCAGCCAAATGCCCCAACTCCACCACTTAGTGCCATTAGTGCGCAACCACCATGAACGGTGGGATGGACGGGGTTATCCTGATGGACTAAAGCAGGAAGAAACGCCATTGGGCGCACGCATATTGGCGGTGGCCGACAGTGTGGAGGCAATGTTGTCTGACCGCCCCTATCGTGCAACACGTTCGCTTGAGGATGTCGTTGAGGAAGTCGTACACTGTTCCGGCCGCCAATTCGATCCTGCTGTAGTTACAGCGTTTCTAACTGTTGCCAAGGAGCGGGGAAGCCAATTCTTCATAAATTCTGCCTCAGCGGTTACACAAGAACTACAACAATCCGGTGCAGGAAACAGCGTCATTGACCGTTGCTACGTAAAGAGAAGCATGCTACCAAAACAATTAGCAAACTCAATAACAAAACCCGTCTAGCCTGTGCATTTGTATTGCCTAATCATATGCGCTAATGCAACAAGGCAATCAATGGCTACGAGTGCAGCTGCACGGCAGCAACTCCTATCTAACTGATTGGAGAACCTGCTGTAGCCAATGTTCCTGAATGTAGTCAACAGCAAAATCAAGCACTTCATCTTCAGTCGTCTTTGAATCATCCGTGACTTCAATAGTCGGAGCTACCCCTTGCCCCTCTAACCATCTTCCTGTTGGCGAGAGCCATTTGGCAATACTCATACGCAAAAGATGGTCTTCATCCAGAAAATACACATCCTGAATAGTTCCTTTGCCCGAGGTTTTTGTTCCAATCAAGGTAGCACGGTTGTTTTCGGCAAGCGCAACGGCTGCCATTTCACTTGATGAGTAGGTTCGATTATTAATAAGCACCACCAAGGGCAAATCCAAGGTAATAGTATTGCCCTCACTTTCAAACGGAAGTTGTTGACCATCAAGAAAATCAGCAGTATATAGTGGGATATTAGGCGCGACAAAGTAACTGAGTGTTGCGGCAGTGGTTGACATAGCACCACCACGGCTATCGCGTAAATCCCAGATGAGCGCGCGCACCTGGGATTTCAGCAATGAATTTAAGTGATTTTTCACTTGTTCTTCTGAATGGAGAGGAAACAGGTTTTGCCGTATATAACCTATTTCATGCGTTATGATGGACGATGAGATAATTTCTCGCGTGACGCGTGCAACTTTATAATTTTGAACTTTTTCTCCGCGTTGAACCGTAATGTCCACAGTAGAGCCTGCGGGACCGCGTAAGAGAATACTGGCTTCATCACCGGATGTAAAATCATCAAACATGGTCCCATCGACACCTAATAGAATATCACCCTCTTTGATTCCTGCCTGAGCGGCTGGCTTATTTGGTGTAACATCAATCACAACCATTTTTCCGTCAATTATGTCAAACCAAAGGCCAGGAGCACCAATATCATCTGCCAGGTCAGCATAATAGGCCCGACTGGCTGGCGGGCGGAAAAGATGAGCATAGGGATCGTGGGTTTGCTGGATTAGCCCTTGAATCGCTCCATAAGCTAAATCTTTAGCACTGGAAGTATTATATTGGCTATGGAGTAACGCTTGTTGCGCTTTCGCAATTAATTGATTTTCCGGAGTAGCAAGAGAAACAACCGTAGCAACTGTGCGACTGTGCATGATCCAGCCAATTAGAAACCAGATCAAGCTAGTACACACAAGTAGAAGCAAAGTAGAAAGCCGACCTTTAATCATAGGATTTGCTGTATTCAAAAAAGACAGCGATAGCAAAGGCTATCGCTGCCAATGTTAGCCGCTAGCAATCACAATTTGAACACTACCACACAGATCAGCCCGTCCAGCCACCAGGACCACCTGTCCAACCACCAGGACCACCTGTCCAACCACCAGGACCACCTGTCCAACCACCAGGACCACCCGTCCAGCCACCAGGACCACCCGTCCAACCACCAGGACCACCCGTCCAACCACCAGGACCACCTGTCCACTGCAGGATAGTCAACATGGGTCCACTATTCCACGAAATTGCAACGGAATGGGTATTGCTGTCAATTGAGACCATTGGCCCAAATAGCAATGCTAATAAAATCAATGCACTTACAACTAGATATACTTTTGTCATCTTGTGTCTCCTTATGGGGTACGAAGAACGAAAAATTGTATTGGATCCACAATATGCTTACAGGTGCAGTAGCATATTGTGGGAGATCCCACCCGATGCCGCGATGGCTAAACAATATGATTTACATACATAAAGTTAGCATTAGACAAATGTCGCATATCATATACAACAAGCGCCAGTTGTATGCCGCCCATTATAGCGCATCAATTGAACGATGTCAATACCTTATGCAAAATTTAGCAAAATTGCACTTTTTGATGCATCAATAACTAGATATTAACCTTCTATTGGTCTTACTGCCAGACCGAAGTAAGCTGATTACGGCGTCGCCATTCTTGCTCAATTTGCATGAGAAGTGTTTTCTCTGCCGGGGTAAAAAGCGCTGGGGCGCAGGGGGGGGGATTCTGCAGGCGTATTTCAGCGGCCATGCGCACGATGCCATTTGGGGCTGTACGCACCAGTGGCCTGAGAAGAGCGTAAGCCATCTCTGATTGGCCAGCAGCCAGATAGGCAGTAGCGCTCCAAACGGCACGCATGTCTGGATTGATATTTTCCAATATATGGGCATGCATCATTTTGTTAACGGTTTCGACACGCCCACTAAAGGCAAAAACATAGAGATAACAGTAATCCAATTGCGAGGGTAGTTTTTCGAGCCGAGGATACTCTTGTTGAAATTCCTCAACAAGAGCCTTGACCGTGCCTGTCTCACCTAATGCTAGAAGGTAATAGCGATAAAGACTGCTACGCTGCTTGAGCGGTAACTGATTCCCTATTTGCTGCCACCAAGTGATTAGCCCACGCCAATCTCGACGCAAATAAAACAAGATACAGATCTGTTCCGGCGTAGGCGGTTGGCACTGTGCGGCTTCGAGGAGAGTAATAGCCGCGGCGTAATTATCTTGATGCAGCAGCGTATGGGCGCGATAGAGGGCCTCTTGCCAGGGCCAATCCCGTAAAGGATGTAACCAACGCAGCCAGTTTTTGAGACGGCGCGCCTTTTCATATTCACCGTGATAATAAAAACGGTCAGAGAGGCGAAAACCTAACGAGGGAATGACAGCCACCAGAAGCCATAAAGTAATACTAACATAACCGGCAATTTCACGCTGCACAATAAAAGTTAACGCCGTAGCCACTAAGAGGGCGAGCGAAATGGGTATCCAGCTTGGACTATTTGTGTAAGGGTCACGGACTGTCTGCAAGAGGCTAATACAAGATGCAAGCAATGTAATTGTCAGTAAGATGAGGTTCAGACCCATTAGTGGCATTGATGGGATTTCCAGCTCATGAACATTTTTGGTTCTTCAGTACTAGGGACTCGACCTAAATACAATGACGAATGCAGGTGGCGAGTCATAGACCACTCGCTACCCAATTGGGCAAGTACACGTTATCGCGTATATCAACAGACAAAGCACCTAATTATTGACTATTTTGTAAGCAAACATAGTATATAGCAATTTGCACCGAAAGTCAACACAGATTATTCTCCTAAAATAAGAGGTTTGACTTCGTCTAAAAGTCAAACCTCGCGTCAGTAATTAAGCTATTAGTAATGGTGCGGCAGCACTGAGAATTATGTTTTTGAGCGACAAAAAATGAAATTCTCAGACAGAGACCACTTTAGCGTTAGACTTCGGCTAACCGCTCTAGCAACATACAGTATGCCTTTTGCCCACGCTCAAAGTTGTGTAGGCGGAAAAACTCGTTGGGTGAATGTTGTTTTTCGTCACCCAACGCAAAGGCAAAGTTGACCGTATAGACATTCAGCACTTTGTAGAAGAGGCTACAAAAGGGAATGCTACCGCCAGAGCGGACAAAGTAAGGCTCTTTGCCATAGAGTTGCAAATGTACATCGCGGGCGGCCACGTTGCCGGGATGATCGGTGGGCATGAGATAAGGATCGGCCCGATTGGCACCGGCTTTAATGGTCACTTCGACACCGGGCGGGGTGTTCGTCTGGATGTGTTCTGTGAGCAGGCGGACAATTTCCCCCGGCTCTTGGTCGGCGACTAGCCGACAGGTAATTTTAGCATGGGCGGCGCTGGGCAGAACCGTCTTGGTGCCTTCGCCCTGAAAGCCGCCCCAGATTCCGTTAATTTCTAAAGTCGGGCGCGCCCAGATGCGCTCCAACGTGCTATAGCCCGGTTCGCCAAAGGTCTCTTTCACATCCACCCTGGCTTTGAACTCCTCATCTTCCAGCGGGACCGCCGCAATATGGGCGCGATCTTCGGCGGTCAGTGGGCGGACGCGGTCATAAAAGCCCGGAACGAGAATCTTGCCATCGGGTGCACGCATGGAATCCAAAATGCGCACCAAGGCATGGATGGGATTACTGATGGCGCCCCCAAACATGCCGGAATGGACATCCACATTAGGCCCGCGTACATCGATCTGCAAAGCGGCCAGCCCGCGTAACCCAACCGTCAGTTCCGGCTGCGTATCGCTATATTGGCCACCATCTGAGCTAACCACCATGTCACAGGCAAACTTGGCCTGATTGGCCTCGACAAAGGGTGGCAAGGTTGGGCTGCCAATCTCTTCTTGCCCTTCAAAGAAAAACTTAAGATTGAGGGGCAATTCCCCCGCAGTCTGCAGCAGCGCTTCGACAGCCAGAATCGGTGTCAGCATGTTGCCCTTGTCGTCATTGGCGCCACGGGCATAGACACGACCCTCCTGAATGGTGGGCTCAAAAGGAGGATTCTCCCACAATTCCAGCGGATCAACCGGCTGCACATCAAAATGACCATAGATCATTACGGTGGGCTTCCCCGGTGCATGCAACCAATCACCATAGACCACCGGATGGCCGCCCGTTTCCATCATCTCCACATGCTCAATCCCCGCAGCCTGCATGCGTTGAACGACCCACTCTCCCGCTTTACGGACATCCTTAGCATTTTCCGGCAAGCTGGAAATGCTAGGGATGCGCAGAAAGTCTAGCAGTTCAGCCAAAAAGCGTTCTTTATTGTCGGCAAGATAGCTTTGCCAATTCATCGGAATCACTCCCCCCAGTGTTTAATCTTCCAGGTTTAATGATGACAGCCACAAGCGCCGCCGCAACAGCCGCCGGCCATAGGCATAGATGACGGCAGCGACGTAGGCATGGACGCACCCGCTTCGCCCTTGATATGGCCCGCAAAGAGCGAAAGCACCCGCTGCGCCGACGGCTTTTGACAGGTTGGACAACTGACCGCCACATCGGCCTGCGGCGCCGGCCGCAACTGCTCAAAGGTGTCATTGCAGGTTGAACAGAAATATTCGTAGAGTGGCATAAGATCTCCCTTTGTAAATTGGTTGCACACTGGTGAGTATGCGCTTAATGATAAATTACGTATTGCGTGCCAACGATCAAGCCTACTGCTGCACCAACGGTAGAAATAAGGCGTTGCCTGTGTGCACCTGATAGACAGGCGAACTTAAACCCAAGCCACAGCGATTCTCCGGCTGGACGCGCCAATAAAAGGTGCTGTTATAGGGCAACTGTGTCGCCCATATATAATGATTAGCATACCTTATCGTCGCCTGCTGCACAAGGGCGGCAAATTCCGGGTCACGCGCGATTTCTAGGTGAAAGGCAGTTGCGCTTGCATCAGCCGGCCAGGTAAAGACAACCGCGGTAGAGGTAATGTCTACGGCCGGCTCCACTTGGGTTAAGCCGGCGAAGGAAGGTGGCGTCTCGGCCGCATACAGATGGACAGGTGCTGTATCTAAAAGCTGCCCTCCGGCGCTAGTCACGGTAATGGTCAGCGGATAAATTCCTGGCAGGAGCGCATGGCCATCCACCCAAAGGGTGCTTGTCATCTGTTCGCTACCGGACGGTGTCAACACGGTCGGGTTGTAAGTTGCGGTTGCCCCAGCCGGCAGGTCGCTGACGCCCAATGTCACGCTTTGGGTGTACTGATTACGCACGGCTACTTCCAGCGTATCTGTGAACTGTTGTTGCGCTGTATCGCCGGTGGTGCAGACCTCCGCAGTAGCAGCGACCACACCCAAGACCACATCTGGCGTCAGGTGCGGCTTTAACAAAAAGAGTCCCCGATCGATGGTGCTGACGGCCACAACACCGCTCTTAAAGAAGGGATACGCAGTCCAGGCGCCGGTCGTGGTGGCAACATCATTTTCCGGATAGGTGTCAAAAGAGGCCACTTCGTGCAGAACGCCCCGGTCAATGTCCTGAATATCCAGAATGCGCAACCCGCTAGTGTAATTGGCTTCATACGCATAGGTGCCGCTGATGTAGAGATTGTGATCTACCGACGACAGTGCGCCATTGTACTCTCCAATCAACTGCGGGACATCAATGTCGCGCACATCCAAAATGTAGGTGCGGGTGTTATGACCACCAAACCATTCGTCCATCTCATCATCCAGCAGGAGATATTCTTGATCCGCGGTCAGCCAGCCTTGATGCAGATAGACGGCGCCATCAATAGCGAGCCTGGCGAGACGCGTTGGCGCTGCTTTATCGGTTACATCGACAATGGTAAAAGCATCGACGCTGGCATCAAAACAGAGTTCACGCCCCTGATAGGCCTGATCGGGACCGTGATAGATCACACACTCAGTGTCATGAATGTAGCCGTCTTCGGCATAGCAGCCCGCCTCAACCGGATGATCGACGTCACGAATATCAAAGATGAGCAGCCCCGCGTTGCACTGTTCACCACCCACCGTATAGGCATAGCCGCTCGCTTCATTAATGGCAATGTTGTGAGCGTCGCTAAAATCGCCATTGTGGGCGCTTTCCGTAAAGATGGTGGGGGTCGTGGTTACGGTGCGCAGATCGGTCAGGTCAAAAACCTGCAAGCCATGATTGCGATTAAGATCCGCGACGACAAAGAGATGATCTTGATAGACCTTCAGATCGCGCCAGGCGCTACGGGTGCCATGCGATGGCAATTTCCCCAAATAGACCGGCGCGGTCGGATTGCTAATATCCACAAAGACCACCCCATCGCGGGCGCCGACCAGAGCATATTCTTTGCCGGTCACCGGATCAGTCCAACCCCACATGTCATTATTGGTGTCGCCACCCATCTGCGCGGCCGGCAGAAACGCGAGGAGATCCACATCATGACAGGGATAAACATCAGCAAAACCATTGACACAGGGCACATTGGTAAGCGGATCCGCCCAAACCAACTTGCGATCCGCATAGGAGATCAGGTCCGACTGCGTGGCCAACCAACCTTTGCCGTCAGGCGCCTGTCGTCCCACTTGTGCTTGTGGAGCACTTTGGGTGCGAGGGGTGGGTGCTTGTGGCGCCTGACTTAAGTCGCAGGTGGTGGCGGCGACCCGACAAGCAGGCAATTGGGGCGGCGCCAGCGGCCCTAGATCATGCGCCTGCACTACACGATTGGCAGCCAACAATCCTATACTCAAGATGCCGACAACCAACAGTGCTAGCAGTTGGGCCAGCTGTTTGGGGGGGAAAGAAAGATATTTTTGCATAAGCCTCTAGAATCAACAATCACAAAAACGCAAGTACCTCCACCTATTATACACACAATGAATCGCTGCGCTCCAATTTAGATCTGGAGAGGGTACGTCTCTGCGCTGTGCAGCATGAATCAGTTAAATCGGGATTAGGGAACCTTCCCTAACGGAAATAGGGAGACCACCCGTAGGCGCCGCCACGCAACCGACCTATACTTTACGCTGCCATTGCAGCTGATGGCAAGTGCGACCGATGCTCTCCAGTTATAGTGACGAGCGCCAAGCAGGCGCCTGGTGCATATTTGCAAAGGGAATAGGCGCCCTCTTGTGTTGCTGTCACTATGATGAAGGTGTTTGGTCAATATTTTCTCACCAAGGAGCGATTCTATGTCTACTGCAAAACTTACCACCGCGCCCAATCGGCGCGCAGTGGCGCAGGCAAGTGCACTTCCTTTGCCCATTGTTGCGAGCCTCTTCGCTTCGCTTTGGCGCTTTGTGAGGACAGAGCTACAGAACAGCAACGTCTATCTGCTACCCTTGCGGCTCTTTATTGGGCTTGGGTGGCTACGGTGTGGTGTCGAGAAAATCATGGACATCCACTGGCTAACCGGCCAGGCATTGGTCCACTTTTTGCAGAATCAGGTGGGCCAGGATGCGGTCTACTTTCCCTTTTATCAACACCTCATTCATACGGTTTTCGAGCCAAACGCCCTGCTCTTTAGTTGGCTCGTCATTATCGGTGAGCTGCTGGTAGGAGCGGCGGTTATGAGTGGGACATTGACCAATCTAGCGCTGCTGGCGGGGCTTTTTATGAATATCAACTTTGTTCTGGCCGGCGTTGTCAGCCCATCAGCCTTCTATATTGTCATCCAGAGCGTGCTCTTTATCTCCAATGTCGGTGCGACCTTTGGGATTGACCGCTTCCTAGCGGCTGATGTGCCCTCCATCTTTCTAGCGGCGCAACCGACGCAAAATCGGCCGGGCATTGCTTTTGAAAAATGGAGTTTTTTGGTGCTGTCCCTGCTACTATGGGTGACGGCGGCTGAGATTACACCCTTTATCCGCGACTATAGCCCCCACAGCGTGGATGATCCGGCGATGTTACTCTTTATTCTGGCAACAATGGGCGGCATGTTGTTGATGATTATGTTTGCCCGCCAACTACCGCACTCTGCATATGCTACCGCCAGCACTGCTGTTGATTTTATTGATGAGGAACACTGGGAAATGACAGAGAGTCTGGAAGCACTTGCGCTTCAGTCGTAGTATAATAGGCGGGGGATAGTTTGGGTGGCATGAAAAAGACCGGTGTCTGTTGACACCGGTCTTTTTCATGCCAAATTATTGACAGTTATGCCACGGTCAGTCTTTCACCTTGGCCGTGGCGATGATGCACTTTACCATTTTGCACTCCTGTGGCATATGTCGCGTCCAGTTGATCCAGACGATGGCGTACCGCATAGGTGGCCGCTTCGATCCGATTGGTAAGCTCCAATTTGCTCAAGATTGCGCTTACATGATGACCGACGGTCTTTTCGCTCAACGTCAACAGAACAGCAATTTCACTGTTCGTTTTGCCGGCTGATACATGCTTTAGCACCTCACATTCGCGTTCAGAGAGCACGCGAAAGGCGGCATGATGACGCTCATGTTCAGCCCGCTGCAACCGGCGCAACATTGTGCGTGTGACGGTCGGCTCTAGCACAGCACCACCCTGGCCAATGACCTTTATGCTGTTGACCAGTTCATGTGCATTCATGTACTTGGGGATATAGCCGGCAACACCCGCACGAATGGCGTCGATTGCCAATTCTTCATCTAGATAGGAAGTGAGGAGGAGAACTTGAATGTTTTCCCATTGGCGCCGGATTTCCCGGCAGGCCTCAATTCCGCTCTGATCTGATAAGTGGAGATCTACCACCACAATATCAGGTTGTAAATGTCCTGACAAGCGGATGGCCTGATGGGCGCTATCTGCCTCTCCGACCACCTCAAAGTCAGGCTCATCGGTAAAAACAGTGCGTAAGCCCAACCGCATGACATGAACATCTGCAACAACCAATAACCGCAACTTTCCCATATTCCTTGCTCCGATAGAATCAACACAAGTTTTGCAAATTAGAAAATGGAGAGAGCCCTCTTGCGCCGTCTCCATGTCCGTCTTTCACAAAACTTCACTGCCTGCCTGGCGTCAACTGCGCCATTGCATTTGTACGACACCAGGCAGAACAGCTACAACGGCTTCATGATAACAGTTTCCCAACCTGCGGAAAACTTTATCCTCAAAGCTACAGAACATAAGAGTGTCAAATAACAAGGAATGATACCTATGATATATTCATACTACCTACACGAAGTCAGCTCATTGCCAATCATACAACAACTATCTAAACCGTAATCATTTGGTCTGAATTCCTACGCCAGCGCCCTTAGTTTTATAAGGATCTTGATACATCGGAGTGAAGATGACTTATACGACCGCTGTGGACGCGGAGCGTCCAGGCTGCATTACGCCGCGGAGCAGCGTAACGAGCACTTCCTTATAAAACTAAGCGCCAGCGCCGAGGATGCATCAGAAATCCAGGATCGCCAACGATCGCGCCACCCGCCACCGCGCCACCCGCTGCTCTTTAAACTTGCACAATTTCAATTTCTGCCCAAAATAGAGGTATGAACACTTTCGTTGCTGACTTTCACATCCATTCCTATTACTCACGTGCGACGAGCAAAGATCTGGACCTTGAGCACCTGGCCCTGTGGGCGCAACTCAAGGGCGTGCAGCTTGTCGCCACTGGCGATATTGCCCACCCCGGCTGGTTGAGCGAGATCAGAGAAAAGCTTACACCGGTTGACGAGGGCGTCTTCCAATTAAAGGCAGAATATACCCGCGCTATTGCCGCAGAAGTGCCACCAGCTTGCCAGGCTCCAGTCTATTTTATGTTGGGCGGCGAGGTCAGCAACATCTATAAACGCCACGACGCCGTCCGCAAAATACATAATCTGATCTTTATGCCCTCCTTTAGTGCGGTGGAACGGCTACAGAGTGCGCTGGAACGCATCGGCAACATCCGCTCCGATGGCCGACCTATTCTGGGGCTTGATTCCCGTGATCTCCTGGAAATTGTATTGGCAACCGATCCGGCCGGCTATCTCATTCCCGCCCATATCTGGACGCCCTGGTTTGCCATGCTCGGCTCCAAGTCGGGCTTTGACACGGTGGAAGCGTGCTTTGGCGATCTGACTGAGCATATCTTTGCACTGGAAACGGGGCTTTCGGCTGACCCAGCCATGTGTTGGCGGGTCTCAAACCTGGACGGTTACACACTGGTCTCCAACTCAGACGCGCATTCGCCGCAAAAGTTGGCGCGGGAAGCAAGTCTCTTTGCCACCGAGATTTCATACCCAGCCCTCTTTGCTGCGCTCCAAAGTGGTGATCCCGACGCCTATCGCGGCACCTTGGAGTTTTTCCCTGAAGAGGGCAAATATCACTTTGATGGCCATCGTAAATGTGGCGTCTGCTGGCATCCCCAAGTGAGCATTGCCCATAACGACCGCTGTACTGTCTGTGGCAAGCCGGTAACGGTAGGGGTCATGCACCGGGTGGAAGTTTTGGCTGACCGCCCCGTAGGCGGCAAGCCAGCGCGCACCCATCCCTACCGCAGCATAATTCCGCTGCCCGAAATCCTGGGTCATATTTACAGCGTCGGCGCAACATCCAAACGCGTACAGGGCCACTACCAGACCCTGTTAAGCACACTTGGCAATGAACTGCATATCTTGCTTGATGCGCCCTTAGCGGATGTAGAACGTCAGGGCGGTCCTTTGCTGGCCGAGGGCATCCGCCGCATGCGCAGCGGCGAGGTTATGATCGAGGGCGGCTATGATGGCGAATATGGCGTCATCAAGATCTTTGAGCGCGCTGAAGTAACGGCCCTTGGCGCGCCGCAACTGGATCTCTTTACCGAACCAGAGCGTCCAGCGCCGCTAAACTCAAATCAACTGGAAAACGCGCAGGAGCCGCAACGGTCTTCCAAGAAGGGCCCTGACTTTGGGTTAGAAGATAATCGCGATCTTGAGGAAAGCACAGAGGAAAGCACAGATGAGTGGACAGATACGGCAACCGCGCCTGCACACAGCACCGTAGCCAGGCTGGCTGAATCCGGTGCATTCTATCAAACCCCCGCTCTAACGGAGGGAGCCACAGCCGCTCCGTCTTTGGGAGTCACGGCGGCAACTCTGTCCAACGGCGAGACTGCCTATCTGGACACACTTAATCCAGAGCAGCGCGCCGCGGTCCTCTGTGTGGATGACCCTGTCATTATTGTGGCGGGGCCAGGCACAGGCAAGACGCGTACACTCACGGTTCGCATTGCCTACCTGATTTGCACGCATAAGGCGCCGCCGGAGCAGATTTTGGCCATTACCTTTACCAATAAAGCTGCCGAAGAGATGGCGCAGCGTCTGCGCGGGCTACTTGGCGCGCCACTAGCCCGGCGCATCACCATCAAAACCTTTCACGCCTTTGGCGCCATGCTCCTGCGCGACATGGGCGAGGCCATTGGCATCCACCCCAACTTTGCGATCTGCAGCGAAGAAGACCAAAAGATGCTGCTCAAACAGGTCGATGCGACGCTCAGTGAAAAAGAGGTAAATCAGCTTCTGGTCCAGATCAGTGATGCGAAAAACCAATTGCTAATGCCCGACGCTCCTGCTTTGGCGGACCGCTACCCAGATGCTCCGCAACTGAGTGAACGCTACGGTCGTTATGCTGCGGCGCTTCGGGCCAACCGGCTGCTCGATTTTGATGACCTATTGTTACAGACGGTGCGCCTCTTGGAAAGCCGCGCCGACCTCTGCGAGCAGGTACAGGCGCGCTTTCGCTGGATCTCGGTCGATGAATATCAGGATATTAACTACGCGCAATATCGACTTTTACGTTTATTGACACCGCCTGCCTCCAATTTGTGCGCGATTGGCGATCCGGACCAGGCCATCTATGGCTTTCGCGGCGCGCAGCGTGAATATTTCATGCAGTTTCAACAAGATTTTCCTACCGCGCAAATCCGTCGGCTGCACCAGAACTATCGTTCCACCCAGACCATCTTGGATGCGGCTATGCAGGTCATTGAGCAAGGCGCCGACCGCGCCGCCGCGTTGGAGATCTGGTCTGACTTTGTGGATCAAACCAAGCTCACCACCTACCAGGCGCCCACCGACAAGGCCGAGGCCGAATATGTGGTTCACCAGATTGAACAGATGGTGGGAGGCACCAGTTACTTTTCGCTCGACTCAGGGCGCACGACCGGCACAGAGACAGAGATGCGCGGCTTTAGCGACTTTGCCGTACTCTACCGCACCAGTGCGCAGAGCCGTCTACTGGTCGAAGCGTTGGAACGTTCCGGCATTCCCTACCAAACCGTTGGCCAGACGCCGCTGGTCGAATATAAAGAGATCCGCCAGATTCTCGCCTATCTCTGGCTAATAATTAATCCCACAGCTACGTTTTACCAGGAACAGATCTACGCTAATGCGCGCCGGAAAGATATGGCACGGATTGGCGCCTTTGTGCAAAGGCTGCAGCAGCAGTGGACGCCCCAAGATGTCAGCCAGATCATCGACGCGGTCTATCACTTTTTGCAGAAGGATCTGGAGCAAAGTTACAATGAACGACAACAGGAACGTGTGGAGCAATTTACTCGTCGCGCCACGCCTTTTGGGCAAGATTTGCCAGCCTTTCTAGAAGCGATGCTGCTGCAACAGGAAGCGGATCTTTACAATGCGCAAGCGGACCGCGTCACGTTGATGACCTTGCACGCGGCTAAGGGTCTGGAGTTTCCTGTGGTCTTTATGGTTGGCTGTGAGGAGACGCTGTTGCCCTATGCTTTAAACGAGCGCACCACCAATGTCGAGGAGGAGCGGCGCCTTTTTTATGTGGGCATGACGCGCGCACAACAACGGCTATTTTTGCTCCATGCTCGACGGCGGTTACTCTTTGGAGCCCGGGTGCAAAATGCACCATCGCGCTTCCTAAATGATATTGAGAGTACGCTCAAGGAACTGCAGCAAATGGCAGCCCGCAAACCACAACCGACAAAACCGGAGGCAGAACAGCTGAGTCTCTTCTAAGTGGTTGGTTGATTAGCTGGTTGGTTTCTCACTAATCAACCAATCACTTGAGGGGATTCGGTTGAACTAATTTTCTTATCTTTCCCCCGATGGGGGCTGCACCTGAAGGAAAATCTAATGTCACGTCAGCGTACGATGATTACGACGGTGGGCATTATGCTCAGCCTCTTTATGGCCTCGATGGAGACCACCGTCATTGCGACCGCCATGCCCACGATTGTCAGCCAGTTGGGCGGCTTAGCCATCTACAGTTGGGTCTTCTCCATCTATATGTTGACCTCCACCACCACGGTGCCTATTTATGGTAAGTTGTCCGATATTTACGGACGCCGCCCTATCTTTGCGATTGCAATGGCGCTCTTCCTGGTCGGCTCCATGCTCTGTGGCACGGCCCAGACTATGGGGCAACTCATCGCCTATCGCGCCATCCAAGGTCTGGGCGCAGGCGGCGTTATGCCGCTGGCCTTTATTATTGTCGGCGATATCTTTAGCTTTGAGCAGCGGGCGCGTATGCAGGGGCTCTTCTCCGGCGTGTGGGGAGTCTCCTCGATTGTGGGGCCCCTGTTGGGCGGTTTTTTGGTGGATCAGATCTCCTGGCACTGGGTCTTCTATGTCAATGTATTTCCTGGGTTGATCGCAGTGTTAGTCGTCTGGTTCGCCCTACAGGATCTCCATGTCGATACGCAGAAGAAGCCGGTGGTTGACTATTGGGGCGCCGTGCTATTGAGCGCTGCCGTGGTCTCGCTTTTGATGGGCTTATTTGAAATCGGCACAACCACCGGCTGGAGTTTACTTGCGCTGGCACTATTGCTCTTTGGTGCCCTGGTGTGGGTGGAACTGCGAGCGGTTGACCCTATTTTGCCTCTGCGCTTATTCCGCGAACGGCTCTTTGCCACAGCCACAGCCAATGGTCTCCTCTCGGGCTGGGCTATGTTTGGCAGCCTCTCATTCGTGCCCCTCTTTGTCCAGGCCGTTCTGGGCACCAGTGCGACAGAAGCAGGCTCCACCTTAATGCCAATGCTCCTGGGGTGGGTGGGCGCCAGCATTATCGGCAGCCGCGCACTGCTCTACATCAGCTACCGGACCGTTGTCCTCTGTGGCATGGTGCTGCTCAATGTTGGCGCCTTCCTCATGATGCGCGCGGATGTCAATATCAGCCAACTCCAGGTTATGATCAACTTGGGTCTGATGGGCATTGGCATGGGCTTTGCCGTCTCACCGTTCCTGATTGCAGTCCAGAGCGCAGTGCGCAAGCGAGATTTGGGCACCGCTACCTCCACCTTACAATTTAGCCGCAGCATTGGCGGCACCTTGGGTGTCAGCGTGATGGGCGCGGTGCTCAGCCTACGTCTTACCGCGGCGTTGCTCCAAGCAGGCATCGACCCCACAGCAGTGTCGCTCAATAGCTTGCTCGACCCACTGGCCAGCGACAACGCCACAGCGAGCCTGGATGGTGCATTGCGCTTTGCCCTGGCCAATGCGATTCAGGGGGTCTTTTTCATTGCATTTGTTGCGGCTGTTTTAGGGCTGCTGGTGAGCCTACCTGCCCCAGGTGGGCGGATCGTGGCGTCTGCCACAGCCGATGCCACGGAACAGCAAGCAAGACAAGAGACGCTGCAAGTGGAGACACTACATGGTTAGAGGATGACTGTTATTATTCATTTGCTACCTTCACCAGCCGACTTGAGCTAACGGCGGGCGATCAAACGGCGCGCAAGCGGGCCATCGGTGGTGCGATAGGCCGCTGGCCAAATGATGGCGGCGTCGCCTGGTAATTGGTTGGGCGCAGTGTATTGCATATAGAGAATTTGTGGGTCGGGCCACTGATGCCACATGTAATTGGGAACCGTTTCACCATCAGGCGGATTTCTACTGCCATAGGGAAAGGTATAGTGGCCGGAGGCCAGTTGTAAATCGGTGGTTTCCAAAGCTTGGATGAGTGCGTCGGCATTGAGTGAATTGGCACGTCTAAGTGCATCGGCGACGAGCAGTAGCGAATCATAAGTTTCAAAAGCAATCGATTCCGGCCAATGTTGAAAATACTGCTGATATTTATTGGCAAAACGCTGCCCCATCTCCGTCACGGTTGACGGCTGCGGTCCAATTTGGGCGATGACCGTATATTCCCCATTAGGAACCTGCGCCCAAAACGCGTTATAGTCTAAGGCGGTAGCGGTTGTCACTAACAAGGTGCTACGCGCGGGACCAATGCCGGCAGCCAATAACTGTTTTTGCAACTCCAGCGCATTGCCATTATGTAGTTGGATGAAAATGGCGTCGGGTAAGGTGTCCAGCGCGACAATACGTGCGATAATGGGCGAAAAGTCCGTGGTGGGCAGATCAACGGTATAGGCTTCTAAGCGAATGTCAGTGGTTGACAGGCAGTCCTTGGCTTGCTTGATACGCGTGGTGCCATAGCTATTGTTATCGACCAGCAAGACCGCTAATTGCTTGCCATCACTGTTGTAATCACCGACTTCAGAGAGCCAATCCCCCATCATCTTGGCTAACATCGTGCGCGTGGGTGCTATACGAAAAATTTCGGAGGCAAAATCTGCGGTCACCTCATCGGCGTAGGGATCAGCAAAAACAACCGGCAGATGGTGCTTCATGGCCACGGTTTTGATGGCCAGCGCAACATCGCTATGAAAAACACCGGCGATCGCGGCGACACAATCTAAGGTAGCTAACCGTTCTGCAAAGACTGCCCCTTGTATGGCTGAGCTGCCCGAATCGTAGGCAACCAGACGCACCGGTTTGCCAGCGATGCCCCCTTGTTCATTAATGTCGGCAATCGCTAAATTCGCGGCGGCCTGCATGGCAAAGCCGCTCAACATCATGGCCGGTTTGGAAATAGGGAAGATCGCGCCGAGTACAACTTCACTTTGCTCCGCCAAGCTGCCATGCGGACAAGTCGTTGTCGCTGATGCCGGCGCAGACACAGGCGCTGCCGGTGTAGCCACAGCGGGCTCGGGGGTACTGGTAACCACTACCGTAACTGTCAAAACCTGTGGCGTTGCCGGTGCTTGTTGGCAAGCGGCAACGACCATGAATGCACCCAGGATCACGAAAGCAAAAACAAGTGCTGATTTCAGATGCGTACCCATCATCACGCCTCAAATTATTTTTAGAGTTAACAGCACAACTGTGTAATAATTTTAGTAACGTCAACTTCGGAAGAGACATCAATAGCTAGCCACGCGAATGGCTAGCCACAAGAGTGTCAGGGCCCAATCAACCTGCTTCTATGTCAGGGGTTGCCGGAAGGAAACATCATCTGAGGGAGATTCAACGCATTGCAAGCAGGAATAGTTTGGCCGAAGACCAAAGTTCACCTAAAGTTCAACAATGGTAAGGTTTACGTAGGTAATCAGTATGGTTAAAGTAGAGTATACCATGTGACTTACGAGGCGTCAAAACCGATTTATTGTAAATACCATTACAATGTGACCTGACTATTCAAAAAAAATCGCTCATATGGACGAAGAGGTGAAATCGCAATAACTACCAGAAAAAATACAGCGGTTTCGCCCAGAGACCTATATAAGCCCCAAAAATAGTAACTGTTCGGGCGGAACAGTTACCAAAATACAAGAGGAGAGAAGATTGTGCAGCTTGATGGAAAAACAGCATTGATTACAGGAGGCGGCACCGGCATTGGGCGCGCCATCGCCATTGCCTACGCACAAGCTGGCGCGCAGGTGGTCATCACGGGCCGGCGCGCCGCCAAGTTAGAGGAAACCCAAAGGTTGGCCGGCAACCCGTCTACGCTGCACGCTTACGCCGCCGACGTGGCGGACCGTGCGCAGGTTACGGCGTTGGTGGCCTATGCCAACCAGCAGTTGGGGCAGATTGATATTGTGGTCAACAACGCCGGTGTCAATGTACTGGAACGGCGTATGGCACAATTAAAGCCGGAAGCGTGGGATTACATGTTACAGGTCAACACATCTGGGGTCTTTAATGTGATCCACGCCGTCCTCCCCCAAATGCGGGAACGGCGGGATGGGCTGTTGATCACCGTCTCTTCGTTGGCCGGTGTACGCGCCTCGGTGCTGGCCGGCGCCGGCTACAGCGCCTCCAAACATGCGGTCAATGCCTTGATGAAGGTGATTGCCCTGGAAGAGAAGGACAACGGCATTCGCGCCACCATCATCGACCCAGGCGAAGTCCACACACCGCTCCTGGATGAACGTCCTGTGCCGGTCAGCGACGAACACAAAGCGCGCATTCTGCAGCCGGAAGATGTCGCAGCCGCTGCGCTCTTTATCGCCTCCCTGCCACCCCGCGCCCATGTGCCGGAATTGCTGATCAAACCGACGACGCAGGAATTTTCATAAATAGATTTCCCGTCCCGTAGGCCCCTAGATTCTCTCATCCTCCTCCTCGAAAGGATGATAGCAGGGTTCCCGTTGAATTTAGGACTATAGCATAATTCTTGCTCTAAACTCAACCATCCCTACGGGACGAGTTCTTAGGCGCAAACTAGAGCAAATGGTTGGTCGGGTTGCTTGCAATGGTCAAGGGGTAACTGCTCAGGTTGTTGGTGAACCCGAGGTGACAGTCACTGGCTGGCAGGATTTCGGTCATTACAAAATGCGTTTGGCCAGTGACTGTCACCTCCACAGCTGAGTAGTTACGTCAAGGGAAGGTAACCATGGTTTCTGCCACAATGCCCTTTGCCTTAACTCCATTAGTTTCGTGGTCGTAGGCATCAACATAAAGCTTATGTTGCGTATACTGTAGCTGCACCGTAAAGTTCCCATGCCAATTTTCGCCTTTCGTGACTTCGAAGATGTCATAATAGGATACAACCATATTGGCCATAAATGGTTGTTGAATTGAATGGACAAATACGGTCAGTTGGTTCCCAGTGCGTAACCAACTGGTTGCGCAAAAAACATAACCACCAGATACATCTTCTTCAGAAAGAACAATCATGGCAAAGTGCGCGGTGAAATCAAGTTTTGTTAAATCCTCATACGCTTGTTGCGTAAGATAGGGTTTGACCTGCGCTAGATCAGCTGCTGTTGCAAGGACCACCAACGTCGGCGCCATGCCTGACCACTTTTGTTCCACACTGTGGGCGCGTTCGCGCACAAGCGTCGTGGGGGGTTGATGTCCTGCTCCTTGTTCAAGTTGGGTGAACATCTCACAGGATGGAGCGATTTCGTCTTCGATGAGGTAAATTGTGCCAACATCATCGCGCTGTTCGATGGTGTAAATCAATCCTTTGGTTAGGTTGGCCGTAACTGATGGCAGCCCATCAAAGGTTGTCACCGTCAGCGCACCGGATGCTTGCAGTGCATCCACCAGCGGCTGGACGCGGACGCGGTTATCATCAAACAACATCTGAAAATATTCATTGCGAATCTGTTCCGCCAGCGCTGTATCTTCCACGCGCCACGGGACGCCATAGAGGGTCATGGATGTGGCCGCTCCGGGATATTTGTCAACCAAGATCTGGTACAATTCTTCTTGGCTGCGCTGTGCAGCGTCAGGCGTTACCCAAATCGCGACTAAGATCGGTTCATCATTACGGGCTTTTTGCAAACGTTCATAAAGCTCTGGTTGCAATTTCCCATACTTGGCCACATAAGCAGCTTCTTCTTGCGCTCGAATAGCATGAATATCTTCAATGCGCAGATCGGTTACATCGACCAGCAGATTGAATTCACGAAATTCGCTTGGTGGCTGTGCCCAAATGGTGAAGATGTGAAAGGTGCGTTCAAGCAACGGATAAGTCATGGTTTCTTCATCGACAATCAACAGATCGTTACGCGGTATTCCATACTGTTCAGACAGATAGCGTAACGCTGTCTCTCTCTCGGAAGATGGTAGCGGTGTGGGGGTTGCCGTCGGCTCAAGCGGTGAGTCAAAGGCCCTTTGGTACGTCCTGTAAACAGTTGTCCGCTCCGACAAAGTTGGCTCAGATTTTGGGAGCGGCGAGCTTTTCATTTGTAGTGAAGCCACCAGCACTGTGCCTGGTTCAATTTGGGCCAAGCGATGTAGGGGCAACTGAGGAAAGGCAGCAAAAATTCCAATCAGCAAGAAAAAAAGTGCTGCGCCACAAAAAAGAAGTAGCAAAGACCTTCTGTTCATCCGGTGTCTCCTGTCTGGTGGAGGCATGAATTTTGACAGATGCAAAACATACTAGCATCTGCACTCTTTCAAATCACCATTCGCACTATTAACCACGTATCGAAAATTGTTTATGGCTTATGCCCTCCCGCGATGAGTGTTTTGTACAATACCACAAGGTAAATCCTGAAGTTAGACCAACCCAAAGTCCTACATACCCAATGGTCGGTAGCCAATTGGGTAGCAAAAAACCAACGATACCGGCGCTTACCAACCCGAGTAAGTGGCTCAACAGCCAGTAGTTGGACCGAAACCCATTCTTACTCAGTAGCCATTGTTCACCTATACAGCTGATTAATTCGCTAGTTAGAACAATCCATGTGAACATTGACACCACAGGCATTGCCTGCGGTTGAAACAGTAGGAACTGAAAATGGCGATCACCTTGGCAGGATAGATACAAAAGATACGCTAATGGCCCGCCGACTGCCCAACCGATGGTACTCACGTCAATCCAAGTTTTGGGTAGGCTCATAGGCTGAAAAACAGCCCACCATTGCATAAATCCGACTCCTTGGCCAACAATCATTCCTGCCCAGAGAAACTCAAGGGCAAACCAGCGCTGTAGACATGGGTTAGAGGTCAGCAGAGGTGTAATAGGACTAGGCATTTCCATCATGCTTGTGCAAGTGGAGTAGAGGCCGGTTGGGATTAATCCATCAAGCAGAATGAAAACAAGCAGCCAGTTCAATCCTCCTCCAACAGGTCAGAGGATGCCGTTGAGCACTATCCATTTTTTGAGTAAGGTAGCATCAAACGCTCGTTGCCGCACAGGGCATATCCCTTTCCTATGTTCTATTGGGCCGGCGGCGTTGGTGTAATTAGCGACGACGCCAAGACAAGCTCCACCGATTGTGCCGGCAAGTCTGCCTTCGCTAGTTTGATCAGATGGTAGGGATAGGTCAGCGCGGTTGTCGCTGCATAGTAAGGGCTTGGCGACCACAATTCAGCATGAACCACAAGACGATCACCTTCACGGCTCACTCGCTGAATGATGGTTTGATACCCATTGGAGCCTTGGACGCCGCGGAACAGTGCGATGACGGCCTGCGACTGATAGTCCACCTGGTGTAGTTGGGCAAAATCCTCGGCGCTTACCATCTGTTGCAGCCCCACCACCTGATCCGAAGAGGTTACTATCAGCAGTTGAGTTTCATTAGTAACAAGCATTACCTTTACTCCCTCTCCTGTTTCATTTAACGACAGCGTTTCAAAGGGAATTTCTTCGGCAGCCGGTTGTGCGGACGGTATGACAATCGGCTGGCATGCCAGTAAGCCGGCGCAGAGGAGCAAAATGATGCCCCAAGCTAGAGATTTTTGCATAACACTCCTTTCTCGTTGAGAAAATGACCTTGCATAAACACGACTGCAATCAGCCGGGATTGATCACAGATTCAGCAACAAAAGCGACACAGAAAGGCAAAGCTTCTACGTCATAGGATACCCCTTTTCGGGTAAACACCAAGATGTTTCCCCCAAATGCATGACTATTTACATGATTATTAAATTGTAACAATGGGTGCTTTCGAAGCCGGAGGTGACGATGCCATAACCATCGGGTCAGTGCTACGGATTGCGGCTTACATCGCCAGAGGCTTCGACCATATAGTGGTCATCAACAATGTAGCATAGGTTACATTGGGCGTCAAGCACGTTTTGTAGCCGTTTTCCCGACGCAGATATTTTTCACTCTATTGAGAAGAAATGCATCAGTGGTCAACAATAGACGGGTGCGTACCAGCTTTGGGGGCTTACTCTGGTTAACGAATTTCAGTTGTTCGACCAGTCCCCCAAAATAGGACGCACCCCAATAGGCGCGTAAGTTGACAGAGCACAGTTGCTCGTTTATACTTTAGACGCTTAGCGGTTCATTGGCTACGACTGATCATCCATGACTTTTACCCCATGACGCTGAGCCTTCCAAAGCAGAATAACAGTGCACCGGAGGAGTACCTACAGGAATGCGGATGGCAGAGAGATGAAGCCCTGGCTGCAAGCTTCATTCATCCAGCCCTAGGGAAGGTCGCCGGGAAGGTTGGTAGAATCAGTTAATTACTAATGGAAAACGGCTAATTGTTAATGTGGTTGCACCCCTAGCCGGGTAGGACATAATAATTAATTTATTTATTCTCCATTAATCATTAACCAGTTTTATCCGGGTACGCCCGTTAGCGCGTTTGAGAGATGGGTTATTGACGCCTGTAGGATGGCTCGGTAGCACATAAGCAAGGTGGCACCGCGGAGAGTCGCTTCGTCCTTGAGACAAGCGGCTCTTTTTGTGTTTTAGGAATAAGAATTTATTACGTTGAGCCAAGGTGACCGGCACTTGGCAAGTGCCGGTCACCTGTAGCTTCTATAGGATAAAAGGATGCACGTATGACCGAAATTCCCATGCCCAAAGCCTATGACCACACCAAGGTAGAGGAGGAACTCTACGCCTGGTGGGAAGAGCAGGGCTTTTTCCGCCCGGAACAACAGCTTGCGATTGGCCTAGCCGACCCCCAGGCGGAGCCCTTTGTCATCTCCATGCCACCGCCGAATGTGACCGGTGCGCTTCACCTGGGCCACGCCATTACCAGCAGCGTCGAGGATATGCTGATTCGCTACAACCGGATGCAGGGGCGACCGACCCTCTGGGTGCCCGGCACCGACCATGCTGGCATTGCCACCCAAAATGTGGTGGAGCGCATGTTGGACAAGCAAGGGGTCACCCGCCAGGATCTGGGGCGTGAGCGCTTTGTCCAGGAGGTGTGGAGCTGGAAAGACGAGTATCACGGGCGCATCAGCGCGCAGCAGAAGCGCATGGGCATCTCCTGTGACTGGCAGCGCGAACGCTTTACCCTGGACGAGGGGCTAAGCGACGCGGTGCTGGAAGCCTTTATCACCCTCTACAACGAAGGGCTCATCTATCGCGGCTATCGGCTGGTCAACTGGTGCCCGCGCTGCGCTAGCGCAATTAGCGACCTGGAGGTGGAATACGAAGAGGAACAGGGCACCCTCTACACTTTCCGCTATCCGCTGCAAGAGGGTGGCTATCTGGAGGTGAGCACGACGCGACCAGAGACGATTCTGGGCGACACGGCGGTGGCTGTGCATCCCGATGATGAACGCTATCAACACCTGGTGGGCAAGACCGCGCTGGTGCCCATGCTCAACCGCGCCATCCCCATCATTGCCGACGCCTATGTGGACCCCCAATTTGGCACCGGTGCGCTTAAGGTGACGCCGGGCCACGACCCCAACGATTATGAAATTGGGCTGCGCCATGACCTGCCCATGATCAATATCATGAACCAGGATGCCACGCTCAACCGCGAGGCTGGGCCCTATGCTGGGCTGGATCGCTTTGTGGCGCGCAAAAAGCTCTGGGCCGATATGGAGGCCGCCGGGCTAGTGGTGCGCACCGAAGTGCGCCCGCACCAGGTGGGCCACTGCCAGCGCTGTCACACCATTGTCGAGCCGCTGCTCAGTGAGCAGTGGTGGGTGAAGATGGAGCCACTGGTCGGGCCGGCCATAGAAGCCGTGCGCTCCGGCGCCATCAAGATTGTGCCCGAACGCTTTGAGCGGGTCTACTTTCATTGGATGGAGAATATCCGCGATTGGTGTATCAGCCGCCAACTCTGGTGGGGCCACCGCATTCCGATCTGGTATGGGCCTGACGGCCACGTCTTTGCCGCCCACAACGAAGCAGAGGCGCAGCAACTGGCCACGGCCCACTATGGCAAGGAGGTGACGCTGGAACAAGACCCCGATGTGCTCGACACCTGGTTTAGCAGCGGTCTCTGGCCCTTTAGCACCCTGGGCTGGCCCGCCCAGACTGCGGATCTGGCCACCTACTACCCCACCACCATCTTGGAAACGGGCTATGACATCATCTTCTTCTGGGTGGCGCGCATGATCATCATGGGGCTCAAGTGCACCGGGAAGGCGCCCTTTGCCTATGTCTATCTGCATGGGCTGGTGCGCGATGAGCAGGGGCGCAAGATGAGCAAGAGCTTGAACAATGCGCTGGATCCGCTGGATCTGATTGCCGAGTATGGCAGCGACGCGCTGCGCTTTTCGCTGCTCACCGGCAGCACGCCGGGCAATGACATGAAGCTCAGTGTCACCCGGATTGAGGCCAACCGCAACTTTGCCAACAAGATCTGGAACGCGGCGCGCTTTGTCATCATGAATCTGGCTGACCACACCTTGCCGCTGGACGCCGCTGCGACCACGGCCGACATGCGCTATCAACTGCCGTCCGCTGACCAACTGGCGCTGGTGGACCGTTGGATCCTGAGCCGCCTGGAAAATGTGCAGCATGAGGTGACGCGATTGGTGGCAAGCTGGCAACTGGGCGAGGCTGGCCGTCAGCTCTATGAATTTCTCTGGAATGAATATTGTGACTGGTATATCGAGGCGGCCAAGGTGCGCCTCTACAATGGCACAGCGGCCGAAGCCCAAGCGACGCGCCAGGTGCTGGCCTTTGTGTTGGAACAGAGCCTGCGCCTGCTCCATCCCTATATGCCCTTTGTGACGGAGACGATCTGGCAAAATCTGCCTGCGCTGGGCGGCGAGGGTCGAGCCCTCATTGCCACCCGTTGGCCCCAGCTTAGCGGCCATGCCGATGCCAGTGCAGACGACGCCTTTGCCCGCATTCAAGAGGTGGTGCGCGCCATTCGCAACGCCCGCGCTGAATATACGGTGGAACCGGCGCGGCGCATTGCCGCCCAGATCAGCGCCGGCGAACAGGTGGCGATCATGGAGGCTAATGTGACGCAACTGGTCAACCTGGCGCGGCTGGATGAAGCGAATGTCACCATCGCGACCGACCTGCCCGCGCCCAGCAAGGCGGTGACGCTGGCGGTGGGCGGGGTGACGGTCTATCTGCCCCTGGCCGGGCTGGTCGATCTGGCGGCAGAACAGAACCGACTGCAAAAGGAGATCGATAACATCGACAACCAACTGCAACGCATTGCCGGCCTGCTCAACAACCCTGGCTTTGTCAATAAGGCGCCGGAGAATGTGGTCACCCGCGAGCGCAACCGCCAGGCCGAGTTGGAAGAGACCAAGGCGCAGTTGGTGGAACGGCTGGCCGATTTGGCGGGGTAAGCTCATGGGCTATGCGGTTGAATTACACTTTGACGCAGCACAGGCAACACCGATCGTGCGCCTGACCGAAAGCATCTTTGCCGCCTGTGGGGGCTTAAACCTGCTAGAAATCGGTGGCGCGCCTCATCTCAGTCTAGTCGTAATGGATGAGCCAGATCTGACGCAGTTGCAGGCAGTGCTGCACCGTTTTGCAACAACCCTGGCGCCCTTTGCCGTAACCCTGGCCGCGGTTGGCTCCTTTCCGACAGAGCAAGGCGTAATCTACCTGGCGCCGGTGGTAACCCAGCAGTTGCTACAGGTGCACGCGCACTTCCACGCACAACTAGCGGCGGTGGGGCTCAAGAGTCATGGTTACTATCAGCCTGGCCACTGGGTGCCCCACTGCACGGTGGGCATTGATGTGCCGGCGGCCAAGGTCGGCGAGGCGTTAATGCGCTGCCGACAAGCCGATGTCTTTCACACTGTCACCATCACCTCGCTGCGCCTGATTGAGTTCCGACCTGTGCGTGAAATTTTGTCATTGGTGATTGGTGATTAGTCATTGGTAATTGGTGATTAATTATTGGCATTGGTCTCGTAAACAAATGACCAATGACTAATCACCAATCACCCCAGAATGGGAGAGCATCCTGTGCAACTTGAAATTTTAACCTTCTGTGACGCTGCGGCTGAATATGGTGGGCGGCTCAATATTTTGGGCGCAACCGACAATTTGGTCACCGCCGCGCTGCCGCTCAAATATCCCCATTGCGCCATTGTCGCCCGGCTACGGGCGGCGCGCATTGAAGAGGGGGATCATACGATGCGCCTCATGATCATCGACGCCGATGGTCAGCCCATACTGAATGTGGACGGCAAGATGGCCATCCGCTTTACGGCAGGCATGGGGGGCACGGTCAATTTGATCGTCAACGCGCAGAATCTGGAATTTAAAGAGGCGGGTGAATATGCCTTGGAGATCGCCGTGGACGGCATTCAACTGGGCTCCTGTTCGCTCTTTGTCTACCGGCGTGAAATGCTGCCAGACCAGCCCAACCAACCAGGAGAAAAGCGACCATGAGCAAATTTATCATGATTGCCTGCGGTGGCGCCATTGGTGCGCTCTGCCGCTATTGGGTCGGCACGACTGTGACCAATTTGACCGGTGGGATCCCTTTCCCCTATGGCACCATGACCGCCAATCTGCTCGGCTGTCTCCTCATCGGCTTACTGGCGGGGTTGGATTTTACCCATAAACTCTTTACACTGGAGACCCGCTTGCTCATCTTTACCGGCTTTCTCGGCGCCTTTACCACCTTCTCCACCTTTAGTAGCGAAACCATTTTGCTGGTACAAAGCGAGCGCCTGCTCTATGCTTCGCTCTATGTGATCAGCAGTGTGGGTCTGGGGTTAACTGCGGTCTGGCTGGGACAACGGCTGGCGACCCTCTTTTAATGCGCATCGTTGCCGACGCGCTAGTACCAGTCTTTGTCCTCATCCTGCTCGGCTACTATTTACGCCACAGCACCTTTACAGAAGGTGCGTTTTGGCGCGGGATGAGCCGCCTAGCCTACTTTGTGCTGCTGCCGGCCCTGCTAATCAGCCGGCTAGCGCGCACCGAGTTGACGTGGGTGGTTGTGTTGCCCATGTGGAGCGTCGTGATCATCACCATTGCCGTTGCCACCTTGGGCGTCTGGCTGTTGCATAGGATGCGTGTACTGGACAAGCAAGCTGTCAGCGCGGTGATGCAGGGCAGCATCCGCCCCAATACCTATGTAGGGCTGGCGCTGGTGACGGCGCTCTATGCCCAAACAGGTGTGGCCTATGCAGCAGTTGCGCTGGCGGCCATGATCCCGTTGGCGAATATGATCAGCGTGGTTGCGCTGGTGCACTATGGCCGTGGCGGCAGCGTCACCCTGCAGCAGATTACCAGAGAGACGTTCAGCAATCCGCTGATTATTGCCTGTGGCATTGGCGCTTTGCTCAATGTCAGCGGGATTGGCTTGCTCCGTGATGCCAACAACATTCTTGGGGTATTGGCACAGGCAGCCTTGCCGGTTGGTCTGCTCACAGTTGGCGCAGGGCTCAACTTTGCGCGCATCCATCGCTCACCGCGTCCACTATTGCTCGCCACGCTCATTAAACTGCTACTCTCGCCGCTGGTCGCGCTGGCGCTATGCACGTGGCTTGGCGTCGAGCCGCGTGTTGCTGCGGTCGGCGTCCTCTTTGTCGCCTTGCCCTGTGCCACCTCTTCCTACATTCTGGCTGAGCGGATGGGGGGTGACTTCCAACTGATGGCCGCGATCCTGACGATGGAAACGTTGGTGGCAGGGATTACTTTGCCACTGTTGTTGCTCTATTTGTGAGGTTAGCGCGTGGCGGGTAAACGATGGGTTATAGCAATGACATAGCCTGGGCCCATTCTTCGGGTGTGTTGGCGTTGTAGAAGGAGGCAAGGGTGGGGTCAATGCGACGCAACTCCTCTTCGTCCACATAGCGCACGCGGACATCGGGTAGAAAGCAGGTAGCGCGGCGTTCACCGGCGGCCAAGCGCGCCGTAATGGCCGGCAAACAGCGCGGATGATAGAGGCTATGGAGTGCTTCCGGGTAACCGTCCACCACCGGCACCACAGCATCCCACTGGGCTGGGCCGCTTGCATCAACTGTGACTGCCAGGCTTCCCAAATAAGCAAAGAGCGCCGGGTTGAGCAGCGGCATGTCACAAGCCACCACAATCGCCCAATCCGGACACGCAGCTAACCCAGTGGCAAGCCCGCCCAGTGGGCCGGTCTCTGGGTAACGATCGGTCAGCCAACACACCTCTTTACCAAGATCCATCTGAGCCGGCAACGTAGGATCGTTGGCAATCACTAACGTCTGGCATGGCTTGAGCATGCGCAAGCGCTGCACAATCCCCTGCAAGAGAGGCCGGTTGTCCGGCGGCAGCGGTAACAGCGCCTTAGGTTGCCCCATGCGTCGGCTCTGACCGCCGGCATTGATCATTAGGGTGAGATGTTCGATCATCGGTTGGATCATTACGGTCATCATCATGAGAACGGGAAAAGATTTTGACAATGTCAAAGTAGGGAGATAGCCACGGGGCTACCAACCTTGATAGTGTGATTATACTGCAAACGGATGAATTATAAACAAATTGCGCAAGAGACTCGGATTCAGATCACACGGATTTTTCTCTGGTTTCCAACAACTCCGCGCAATCTGAATCCGCGTCTCCAAATGTCAATTTCGACGTGGTTCAAATCGGGTTATCGTTGGTTAACAATTTGATACCCGTAGGTGCGGTTTCCATACCGCACAAGCTCGTGTATGTGAGCACGTGCGGTTTCCATACCGCACAAGCTCGTGTATGTGAGCACGTGCGGTATGGAAACCGCACCTACAATTGTTAACTTGTTCTCCCCTCAAATGAACTGTGCCTCCATTTCTTACCCGTTTCTACTACATAAACGCATTTTGCCGACTTTACCAACTGTCTCAGATCCGGTATGATCATTACACTAAAACCATGAACAAGGACAATAAGGACAGGCTATGGCTAAAGGAAAACGGGTTGCGTTGGGAGCGATCTTCACCGAATGCAACCACTTGGGCGGGGTGGCGATTGACCTGAGTTGGTTTGAACGCTATGAATTAGTGCGCGGCGCCGCCATCTGCCAAATAAAAAATGGCGTGGTAGGCGGCATGTTGCAGGTTTTAGCCGAAGCCGAGCTTGAAGTTGCACCGCTGCTCTGGGCCAGCACCTGCCCCGGCGGACCGTTGACGGCAGCCTGTTACACTCAACTCAAAGACGAACTGCTGGCACGCCTCCAACATGCGCTGCCAGTGGATGGCATGTTGTTGCCGCTGCATGGTGCGGCTGCGGCGGAAGGCGTTGGCGACCTGGAAGGAGATCTGATCAGCGCCATCCGCGCCATGGTCGGACCTGACACCCCCATTGTGGCGACGCTCGACCTCCATGCCCATATCAGCGCCCTCATGGTGCGTGACGCCGATGCCCTGGTCGCGTGGGAAACCTATCCCCACGCCGATGCCTACACGACTGGCCAACGGGGGGCGCGGCTGCTAGTCGATACGCTGGCGGGACGCTGTCGTCCGACCATGGCCGCCGCCAAAGTGCCGGTCATCACCGGCGCTATCCATGGCTCCACGGAAGGGGATGATCCATTTGCCCGTCTCATGCGCCGAGCCAAAGCGCATGAAGGGAAAAATGGCGTTCTCTCCACCAGCGTCATTCTAGTCCAACCCTTTCTGGATGTGGCTGACATGGGTAGCGGCGCGATTGTTATTACGGATAATGACTTGGATGGTGCAGTTGCGCTGGTGCGGGAGTTGGCCGACGCCTACTGGGACCTACGTTTTGAACTGGAACCCCGAAGTTGGACGCCCGCGGCGGCCATTGCCGCCGGGCTTCAACTTGATGGGGGGCCGGTCATCCTGGTCGAGGCGGCTGACTGCTGTGGGGGCGGCGCGGCTGGCGACAGTGTGGCGACACTAGCAGCCCTGCTGCAGACCGACCGGCTGGCCCGCGCTTTGGTACCCGTAGTTGATCCGGCGGCCGCTGCGCTTTGTCAACAAGCTGGAGTGGGTGCAACCATCACCTGTACATTGGGCCACCAACTGGACCCACGGTGGGGGCAACCTATCACCGTCACCGGCCAGGTAACTACGCTTTCCGCTGGGCGTTTCCGCTATCAGGGGGGCATCTATGACGGCGTGGAGGGCGACATGGGAGCGACCGCAGTGCTGGCCATCGATGGCATCCGCGTGCTCATCACGACTTACGGCACCTATGATTGGCGCGATGAACAGTATCGCGCGGTTGGGCTGGATCCGGCTACGGCCAAATTTATCGTCGCCAAGAATCCTATGAACTATCGCCTGGCCTATGGTGCGCTGGCCAAAGCAGTTTACATTCTTGCCACTCCCGGCCCAACTCCGCCTACTATCCGTTATGCCCACTTCAAGCACCTGCAACGACCCTACTTCCCATTGGATGAGGAGATTCCAGGACTGCAGCCTGCAATTTTGACATAACCGCAGTTATAAACAAAACAGCAGTCTCGCCGCCGTCCCTCATTATTCGTTATTTGTTATGGGTCTTGTAATTCGCTGGCTCTGTGGTTCCCACAACCGTCAGCTAAAGACCCTACTGACTATTGATTTGGAAACCTATCAGGCGTGCGCGTCGCAAATGTCAGCAGAAGCTAATACAGGCTCATTAGCCCTTCCGCACCGGGGATTGCTTTTCGCTCGAATGCTTCGGTGATCCAGCGTGCTTCCGAAGCACGACCAGGGTTCCGATAGGCGTAAACTACACACCAGCGGGTATTGGTAGAACGGCGGGGATTCACCGCGTGGGCGGCGTGGGTCCACATTAAGACAACAGTAGCCGGTGGCGCTTCTAACTCCTCAATCCGCAACGGTTCACCGGTGTGGAGATGGGATTTGTCGGTCAACCACCCGGCGCGCAATTCGTCATCAGTTTGGGCGGTTAGATAGCGATCACGATAGAGATGACTACCCGGCACAACCTTTAAATTGGCGTCGCCCCGTTCAAAACCATTGATATAGAAGAAGACGCGAATAAAGCCCAAGCGTGGGTCATCATCGGCATACTCATGGCTATGCCAACGTAAGCCTTGGTTGCCGGTGGGACGATTCAGCGTTACACAATGATCAAACCGAATCTCTTCCCCCAATACACTGCGTGCCAGAGCTAGCATCTGGGGATGAGCAATGAGGCTTTCTAAATAGCTGTCATATTCAGCAGCATTGTGATTTGGCAATGGATTTTTGACACCAGTTTTGATTAGTTCCTCAATACGCTGCAGAGAAGTCACTAAGTTTGCACATGCCGTGTCTGTAAGAATGCCGGGCAACACAAAATGTCCAACGTGGTCCATTTGGGCTTTTTCCGCTTGACCAAAAATGTAGGGCTTGAAAAGCGGTTCATATCTCATAAAATGATTTATCCTTTAATACCTGTTAAAACAACGCCTTGAACGAAATGACGTTGGGCGACAAAGAAGACCACAAGTTGGGGCACTAAGGCCACCACAGACATGGCCATAAGGGATTGCATATCCACATAAGTATTGGTCTGAAACATGCGGAGCCCTAACGAAATGGTGAATTGTTCTAAACTCTGCAGGTAAATGAGAGGATTTAAGAAATCATTCCAATTATAAGTAAAGGAAAAGATGGCGACAACGCCAATCGCCGCCTTGGAGAGCGGCAAGATAATTCGGCTATAGATGCCAAAAAAGCTGCACCCGTCGATTTTGGCAGCGTCATCCAACTCGTGGGGAATCGTCATAAAGAATTGACGAAGCAGGAAGATAGAAAAAGGATTGCCAAAAAAGGAAGGCACAATCAGCGGCAGGTAGGAATTAACCCAGCCCAACCGAGCAAACCAGACATATTGGGGAATCAACGTGACTTGCGACGGCAGCATCATCGTAGCCAACAAAATAACAAAAAAAGTATCTCGCCCACGAAAACGCAACCGCGCAAACCCATAAGCGCCCAATGAGCAGGAGATGACGGTGCCGATAATCGATAAGGCTGTGATCCGCAATGTGTTCCAATAGAATTGGGCAAAGGGCAACACTGTCCAGGCTTTATTGTAGTTATCTAACCGCACCGGATCGGGCCACCAAACCGGTGGCCAGGTATAGACTTGCGGACCCTCTTTGAGCGAAGTGGAAAGCATCCACACAAAGGGAATCATAAAGAGGACACCGCCGGCCAGTAACAACAGGTAGACCAAGGTGCGACCCAGGAACCGTTGGGCAAGATACGTTACACGACGACCGCTTCCGGTTACAGAAGAAGTGTTAATGCCTGCAAGTGCTGTTGTTTTTGCCATAACACCTCCTTATTTTTTTAATTCGCCTTCGTAGTAAACCCAGACGGTTGAACTCTTTAAGATCAACAATGTAAAGAGCAAAATAATGAGAAAAAGCACCCAAGCCAATGCAGAGGCATAGCCAAAGTAGAACTGGCGAAAACCTTTATTGTAAATATGCATGACATAGGTGAGCGTTGCATTATTGGGGCCGCCGCGCGTCATAACGTACGCTTGCGTGAACATTTGGAACGAGCCAATCAAGCCTAGAATCAGACTAAAAAAGATCGTTGGTGTCATCATTGGCACGGTGACATGCCAGAAACAAGCCAGCGGGCCAGCGCCGTCAATCTTAGCCGCGTCATAGAGGCTTTGGGGAATGCCTTGGAGACCGGCCAAAAAGATGATCATTGAGCCACCCACCCCCCACAAACTCATAATGATGATTGCTGGCATAGCCCACTCTTCCGTTGCCAGCCAGAGCGGTCCAGGAAGGCCAAATAAACCGATCAAGCCGTTGATCAACCCAAATTCAGGGTGGAAGAGCCACACCCACAGAATCGCGACCGCCACCCCCTGGACAACTGAAGGAAGATAATAAATGGTGCGGAAAAGACTGAGACCAATCACCTGTTGATTGAGCAACAGGGCGATTAAAAGCGCCATTATCGTCATAAGCGGCACTGCCACAAATGCATAATAAGCTGTGTTGGCAATCGCTTTCGGCCACAGTTCATCGGCAAAGAGCATCTGGGCATAGTTGGCCAGCCCTACAAACTCAAATTTGCTCAGAAAATCTGTATCATAAAAGGAGAGGTAGAGCGAATAGAGCATGGCCCCGGCGGTAAAGAGCAAAAAACCAAAGAGCCAGGGCAGAATAAAGAGGTATCCCGCAATCTCCTCGCGTGCCCGCATCCCCAATTTAAAGCGTCGATCTGCTGTTATACGAATTGCCATAGTTCACCTGACGTAGCTTAGCCTAAACGCATAGTAAAAGGAGGACAGATAATGCTTAAGAGTTAACTGTCCTCCTTTGTAACTACTCAGCCTACCCGCTCTTAGCCAGTCCGTGACTGGCGCCGGTCACGGACCGGCTAGGAGCGGGCTGAGTAGTTACCCTCCTTTTACCATTCCTACGCTTTATTCAACAGTTCATTCACCTTGGCCACAGCGTCGGGGATAAGTTCCTCAACTTTACCATCGCCAGTCTGGTAGATTTGGTCAAAGACTGGTGTCAAAATCTCCATTGCCGCCGTGTGTTCAGAGAACTGCACCATGGGCCGTGCATAGTCGAAGCCATCAATGAAGATCTGCAAGTTTACATCTTCCAGATTAGGATTGACCGCGACTAATTTTTCCTTAACAATGCCCGCCCATTCCGGCGCCAACGATTTCCGCGCTGGCTGGATCAGGCGCGTCTGCATCTGCATACGTTGCCATTCCGCGTCTGTAGCAAATTTTAGCCACTCCCAAGCCGCGTCCGGTACAGGGGTGTTTTTGTTGATCACCCAGGTGTCGGTGGTATGGAACGTTTCATGCTTTCCATTTTCACCCGGCCCTTTATATTGGGGGAAGACACCCCAGTCAAATTTGTCACCGACGCTTTCCAGCCAAACCTGCAACGCCCATGAACCGTCACATTTGGTGGCGACTTTATCGGTGGCAAAAAGTCCCCACCCAATGGTGCGCATAGCCTCCTCTTCTCCTTGGGTGGCCGAGACTTTATGTTGCCAGCGCAGATCAGCCAGCCATTGCATGGCCTCCATTGCAATTGGCTCATCTAACCGACAAATGCGGTTGTTCTCCGGCTCATGCACCTCCCCGCCCCAAGACCAGATGTGAGTAGAGATAGTAAATTCTAGGGCAAAGAAGATATCCACCCCTAACTGGTCCGGCTTGCCGCTAGCATCACGCTTGGTCAACTGCATAGCAGCGTCCAAAAAGGAATCAGCGTCTGTATCAGCAGATGGGTAATCTACGCCAGCTTCATCGAAGAGGCGCTTGTTGTAGTACCACGCCCAGATGCCACAATATTGTGGCAGACCATGTTGGTGGCTGTTCCACTGCAGCATCTTCCATTGGCTGGCGACAAAATCATTAATGATCTCCGGCGTAAAGTCTTTCTCGATAAAGGGATCCAAATCCATGGTGCCATCTTTTTCAATAAAAAGACGCATATGCGGTCCCCAGCCCCAGATGATGTCCGGGGCAGTACCGGCGGCCATAGCCGCCACCACCTTTTGGGCAAAATCCTCGCTTGGCACCGGTTCGTGTTTAATGTGGATCTTGTGATCGGCGTAAAATTGATCAAATAATTTCTGCGCCGGATCTACCATGACTGGATCGAGTGGATGCATAAAACGGACTTCTGGCTCACTAGCATTGGCGGCTGGCGCCGCGCCACTGGGAGCCGCCATCGGCGCACAGGCTGCCAATGCAGTTACGCCGGCCACACCGCCGGTCAAGGCCAAAAAGGCGCGACGACTGAGCCGGGTAGGTCGATCTTGCTGAGCGTTCATGAGCATTCTCCTCCTATGAAAACATTAATTTCTCACAGTTGCACAAAGACCGCATATGAAATTATAAAGAAGCAGTAAAAGACGGAGCGCTATCTATTATAAAATAACTTTGTGTGATAGGGCAACTCGCAAAAAAGTCTCGGGTGCACCTCAGAGAGACGGGCTCTAGAGATGCGGTGAATTCCGAGCACATTGGCATGATGGGCATCGCGCCAGGAGGCACCATGACCACCTTTGACGTCGCTGCAGAATCACGCATTGCCGAGGCCGACATTATGGGCCCTATATCAACCTGCGGCAAGCCTTTGGCTTTGACCGGGCCAACTTTTGCGGCTCCTAGATCATCCCCGGCATCTATGCCTGGTTTGACACCGATGACTTGGCCGGGCTGATTGCGCCGCAGCCGCTGCTGCTCGACATGGGCATCTATGACGATTGCTTCTTTATCCATGACCTGCTCCAAGGCTATGCGGGAGTCAAACGGATCTACGAAGCCGCCGGTGTCGCTGACCGGCTCTGGACCGACATTCATCCCCACGGCCATAGTTTTGGCAGGGTGGAACGGGCCGCGGCCTTCTTTGGTGAGTATTTGTAGCCGCTTGGATGAATAGGCGGCCTGTGCTATACTCACAATTATCAATTTGTGAAGGGAACGTGATATGCAAACTGTAAAAGAAGCACAAGCCACCTATGAGATGACATTTTCGTTTGATCAATTGTTAGTACAGGCGTTACGCTTGCCACCTTTACAAAAGGTCCAGCTTGTGGAGAAGTTGATGGGTATGCTGGAAAAAGAGTTAGAATCGAGTGTTGGACAATCTCCTCCTCGACGCTCGCTCCATGGTATGCTTGCCCATTTAGGTCCAGCTCCCTCTGCCAAGGAAATCGACGAAGCGCGCCAGGAAGCTTGGTCAACCTTTCCCCGTGAGGATATATGACCATTGTTGCAGTTGCTGACACTCATGCACTTATTTGGTATCTTTATGGTGATTCACGTTTGTCACCACGCGCTCGCCAGGTATTTGAAGATGCAGCCAACCAGGGCGAGCTGATCACAATTTCTTCCATTACATTGGCGGGAATTGTATACCTCAGCGAAAAAGGACGTATTGCGCTGACAGCTTTGCAATTGATCTTGGCTGAATTAAATTCTGCTGTTGCAATGCTGACAGAAACACCAGTTGATCGCTCTATCATCTCTGCCATGAGCAGCATTAACCGTAACAACGTTCCAGAATTGCCGGATCGCATTATCGCGGGGACGGCCATCCATCTACAAGTACCCTCGATCAGCAGAGATAGTAAACTTCAAGCTTCTCCTATAACAACAATCTGGTAGCAAGAAATATGAGTAACTCAGAACGCGTTGCCTACTTTAACGGTCAAATTGTGCCCGAAAGCCAGGTCTTAATTCCTTTTCGGGACCGCAGCTTCAAATATGGCGATGGGGTCTTTGATGTAGCGCGCACCTTTGGTGGACGGCTATTTCGGCTCAAGGAGCATGTGGCTCGCCTCTACCGCTCGCTGAAATACGCGGGCATCGAGATCGCTCTGTCGCCCACGGAAATCATGGCCATCACTGAAGAGGTGCTTCTGCACAACCTGCCCATGCTGGCCGAAGGGGAGGATTACTGGGTGGCGCAGCGCATCTCGCGCGGCGTCGATCGGGTGGGGGGCGACTTCTGGCAAAATGGCGGCCCCACGGTAATCATCGAATGCACGCCCTTGCCGCTCAAGGCGCGCGCCCACCTCTATCGTGACGGCATTCCGGTCGTCTTCCCTTCGGTGCAGCGGGTGCCGCCGGAGTGTCTAAGTCCCAACGTGAAGAGCCACAACTATCTGAATCTGATCATGGGTGATCTGGAAGTGCGCGCGGTCAACCCTAACGCGTGGGCCGTGCTGCTCGACACGCGCGGCTTTGTGGCCGAGGGCATGGGCAGCAATGTCTTTCTGGTCAAAGATGGCGTGCTCTATACGCCCAAAGCTCAATATGTGCTGGCCGGCGTGAGTCGCCAAACGGTCATTGAACTGGCCGCGCAACAGGGGCTCGCCGTCGTCGAGGATGACCTCAGCCCCTACGACGCCTACACCGCCGACGAAGCCTTTATTACTTCCACCAGCTTCTGTGTCTGTCCGGTCTATTCGTTTAATGGCAAAATGGTGGACAAAGGAGAGATTCCGGGGCCGATGACAAAGCGAATGATGGAGGCGTTTTCAGATTTGGTTGATTACGACTTTGTGGAGCAGTATTTGCGTTATTTGTAATCATCACCAATACCCAATCGCCTCAGCGATCTCCCCTAGCCTTTGATCACCCCAAGTCACATCGGCCACTACGGGCAAGGAGTGGGTTGTAAACGTGTGGGGGAAGTACACCTTTACCGCCACCGTCGTCACCTGGTTGGCCAGTGCGGTGACGTTCACCTCAGGCGGTTCCACCCTTACGCCGGCGACGGCACGGAAGCGAAGCGTACAAGGACGCGCAGCCGGCTCATGGTTGGTGATACGCACCTGAAAGTCAACCACCGCGCCCGGCGCAATCCGCACCTTGTAGGGGTAGAACTCGACCCAGTGGGGATCCATGCCCAAGTTGGGGTGGGGCTGGTCGATGATCTGGAGAAAGTGTTGCTGCCATTGATCCATCCACTGCTGCCAGCGCTCAACCTTGGCCAGGTCACAGGGCACAGCGCCACCGTGTCCCGTCAGCAGAAAATCGGGCTTGCGGTCCAAGATTTGGCGCGGCATGTCGGGATAGCTGGTGACCGGCGTGCGGTTCTTGGGGATAAAGGAGTGGATGTGGTCGCGCTGTTCGCGGAAAGAGAGGCCGGAGATGTTGTCGCCGATGGCCAGGAAGCGTTTGCCATCAACTGCAAAGTAGATCAAGTGGTGATAGAGCGTCTGGCCGGGGTGCTGCTCAATAAAAAAATCAATGCCGCGCCAATGCAGTGCGTCGCCCCGTGGCACCACCTGCTGCACCGTCATGCCCTGGGGCACGAGGCAGGGCATCTCGTATCGTTCGGGATGCTCCAAAATATCCTGGAGTTCCGGTGAAGCGGCCACCTGTGTACCATAGCGTGCCTGCAACGCCGGGTAGCCGGCCAGGTGGTCGTCATGATAGTGGGAGGGCAGAAACCATTCGACCCGCTCGACGCCCAGTTCACGCTCCAAATAGGGGAGTAGATGGTCAACAAAGCGATGCGGGTTGGCGGTAATTGGCGCGCCCGAGGTATAGCCACAGTCGATCATGAGCGCCTGCCCCTCTGCCGCGATGACGTAACTGTTGGCCATCGAATTGGTCACTTCCCAGACATGCGGCGTGATCTGGCGGAACTGGGGCCGGTAGGGGAGATAGGGTTTGGCGTAGAAGAGTTCATAGAGCGCGGCCAACGGCTCACGCAAGGCAGCAAAGGCGGCCGGCGTGGCGGCAAAGGGCGCGCCATGGCCAGGCAAAATCCAATCAATCCCCAGTCCTTCCACCGTGGCTAGACTCTCCAACAGGTTGACATGGCCCTGGAAATCCATGTAGCGCCACTGGCTCCAGAAGTAGTCGCGCACCTTGCCCGGCCCGGACATGAGATCGCCACAAGCCATAAAGCGCTGCCCATCCAGTTCAAACCAATAGCCGACCGAGCCAAAGGTGTGGCCCGGCAGCGGGATCACGTTGATGGTCAAGTCACGCCAGGGTAGCGTCCCGTAGTCATAGGCATAGCAGTCGGCCCGCAGATCCTGCAACGGCCCAAAGCCAGGATAGTAGGCGGTGTAGTTGTCATAGATGTCATAGGCGGCCTTGAGTAGGTCGCTCTCTTCCAGAAAGCGGCGCTCGGCAAAGGGCAGGACAAGCTGCGCCCCCGCGGCCTGCCATTGCGCCGCGCCGGCACATTGGTCACGGTGAAAGTGGGTGAGCAGCAACTGTTCGACCTGACTTTTCCCATTGCTTGACAAATCCGCCGGGCGCAGATCAGTACCACAATCGATCAGCAAAATGGCATTGCCCTGCCGGATGGCATAGACAGTACAGGTGTCGTCGTACCAGGTGAGGTTGGGTGTAAGTTGTTGACTAACCATTTTTATCCTTCACGCCACGGCATCACGCGCCAGGTCACGGGGCGGCCAGGGGGATCGTAGACCGGGTCGGTGCGCAGGTTGAGAGCAATGGTGGCGTCCTTGCCTTTTTCGGCCAGGGCCAGCGCCAACGCCTCTTCAAAATTGGTTGTGCAGTGGGCAAAGCCAAGCGCTTGGGCCTCAGCCGGCTGAATGCCGTCACAGACCAGGAAGACCCGCCGCCGTTCCAGCACCCGCCGCGCCGTGTAGTAGATGGAGGCGCCGCGCACATCGACCGCCTTGCGCACCATCTGCTTGGCAATCTCGGCGGTGCCCGCGGCAAAGAGTTCACGCCCTTGCGCAGGGTCCATAAAGGGCGAAGACCCACCACTGGCCGGCGCTGCCCAACCACCGGTGGCCGCGAGCACGAGGATGATAATGCCGTCGTCCTTGCTGCCCAACTCGGCCCCTTCCATGCGGATAAAGAAAGCGGAGGAGAGATATTGCTCGAAGCTTGCGCCGGGGTGGAGGACAAAGATGTCGGCCGGCTCCATGCGCGTCATCCAGATCTCCCGCGCCTTGGGCAGCGCCGCCCGATGCTCGGCCACAAAGTCACCCGCATAGACATCCACAATCTGCGCCCGGCGGTCAACCAGCAGATCGACCTTCATCTCCAGGTGAGCCATGCGGGCGCCCTCTTCCATATCCCGGCGCATGTGATTGCCATCGGCCAACCCCAGTGTGTTGGTTTCGTGAATGACGCCAAAGTGATTGTGTTGGATCGTGTCCCAGCCGGCCACGCCGGGCAGGATAATCTTACCGCCGCCACACCAGCCGCCATGCACATTGGGACTAATCTCGCCAATCGCCAGACGGTAATCGGCCTCGGCCACCACCTTGTTGATCCAGAGCGGCGTACAGCGGCTGGTCACACCCAGGTAGGTGAGGCTCGCTTCGTCAAAACAGTCATGGCGAATGGCGCGCACACGGCGGAGCAGCGCCGGCCCCAACTTGGCCTCCCAGTCAGGGCTGGGGTGGCTGCCTGGCGCATAGACCAGCGTCACATCCTCATCGCGCACCCCCAGGCGGTTGAGGTAGTCGAGCAGTTTGAGCCCCAGACCATAGCGCGGCCCCAACATCTGGTCGGTGAAACGGTCACCCGTGAGTAGCGCCACTTTATTGCCGGGCTTGACGCCTTCGGCCAGCGGCGGTGCGCCAAGCGGGTGCTCCAGCGCGTTCATAATCGCCTGCCACGGGTCGGCCAGCGGTGGCAGGTCGGTCATGGCCAGTTCAGCGGTGATATTCTCCTGCGGGATGCAGAGGGTGCGCGGCGCACCGTTCCAGGTAATGGGGTAGGGTTTTAACATAGCTGCTCCTTTGATACACAGGCTCCTGTACTCGTTACGGCGCTCTGCGTCGTAATGCGGCCTGGACGCTCCGCGTCCCTTGACGGCTTTATACTGATGATGGCATCTCAACGCAGAGTGGCTGGACGGCATGTCCACGTCAAGCATGGACACGAAGGCTATGGACGATTCTCGCGCTATTATCGCATGAGGCGTGACCCATTGACAAGTCAGTTTTTTCTACCCGAGCTTTGGCGCCGATGAATGGCAGTCAATGAATGGCTAGCGTTGTATCGCGCTGCATGTTATAATGCAAGCGCCTCAACTATAGACGCGGTTATCCTACAGGAGCACTTTTTGTCTTTGTCATGGGTTATTTGAGAAAAGGGGCAACGATACTATGGTCATAAGGGATGCAATCTAATGGATGAAACAAAATTATTGGCGCGGATTATGGTTAACCCGGAGATTTTTAGCGGCAAACCGATTGTACGTGGCCGGCGTCTTGCCGTAGAGCATGTTTTGGGCATGTTAGCGGCCGGTGATACTGCCGAATCTCTCCTGGAAGCTTATCCCTGGCTCGAATATGAGGATATCCAGGCTTGCCTGCTCTATGCCCAACGCATTGTCGGTAATGAACATGTTGAGCCCACGTTGATTGGCATTCCAGCATGAAGGTTTTGTTGGATACATGCGTTGCCGGCCTTGTTTATCAGGCATTATTGGCCGATCAGATCGATGTGGAATGGACAGGCGCCTGGGAAAAAGATCCAGGGGATGAAGCAATCCTTGACTATGCATTTCAGACAGGGCGTATTCTTGTAACGCTCGATAAGGATTTTGGGGCATTAGCCATTCTGCAAGGCAAACCTCACGCCGGCATCGTGCGTTTAGTAAGTTTATCAAGCCGCCAGCAAATCATGGTTTGTCGACAGGTTTTGGAGCGGTATGGAGCAATTCTGATGAATGGCGCAATTATTACGGCTGACCGTGAGCGGATACGTATTCGAAGCGGAGATCGCTAAATGAATGTGGATTTCATGAAGTGATCCGTTTTCAAGAGAAAGATCAGCCATAGGGCAACCATGCGTAACAAGGTGTTCCAATCGGGCGTGGCGTCAGCAATTGACTGTAACTTTTGCCAAGCCGCCTGGAATTGCGGATGGGTTGGCAGAAAATGCTGCTCCCACGCTTCGACATGCAAACCAACGATGTCGCCGGTGGCCGGATTTACCTTGAGGTAAGTGTCATCCTCAACTGGGACCGAAACTGCAAAAACGGGCGCGCCAGTAATGTAAATGACCATGCTGTCCGCTTCATCATCATAATGGACCCACAACTTCTCTTGGTCAATTGTGTCAACCAACAGGGGTTTGACGTGAAATCGTGATCGTGTTGCCATTATAAAGCACCTGCTATGAGATCACTTCTTACCACGTCGCCGGTTTCGCAAAGACGCCATTGGCATCGGACATAGTATGTGGAAACTGGCTGGCTTGGAGCGGTCCTTGGCGAATAGGTCGGACAAAGGTCGCTGCTCGTTTCAATTCTGCACTTGGCTTAGTATAGGGATTGAGGATAATTACATCTAGCCCCAATTCCCGTCGCACCATCCGGATTGGCTCTGCCAAATCTGAATCATTGGAGACAACCACCGCTACTTGATAACGTCCACGAAAGCCATCTACCAGTAAATGGGTTGCCAAGTTGACATCAGATCCTTTCTCCTCGGTATAAAGGACTTCTGCATATGGCGAACCAGATACAGGTGGCTGGGCCAACGGCATACGGCGCTTATGGCTGAGAAAATGACCTAGAATAATTTCTAAATGCGGTATCGTTGCTAAGGCGCGCAAGTAGGTTTGTTGACGAATATGTTGATTCGGATCATGCGGACGTGGCGTTACATGGGCAGTAAAATACTTGATGCGTTCGATTGTATTTTTGGGCAGAATTAGCCGGCAAAGATGGTCTAAATTTACCCACTTGTAATGAGTATTTTTGACAGCGCCATAATAGAAGTTAAATCCATCGACATAGACAAACGTCTTCACCACTACCCGCCGACATAGCTTTACGTTGATAGAAACGCTAAGGCCGCAACCCAATGGTCACGGCCTTGCACCTCGCCATCGAAATGACGAGGGGGATATAACAATAGTATAACATAGAGCTTGCGATTTTTCAAGATCCAATTTGGGCAAAAATCGGATCAGTTATCACATTTACACACAAACTGTTACGCCGCTCCAAACGCATCAAGCCGGCTCCAGCGTTAATGGGAAAAAAGCACTTTCAGCAAGCGCCTTACCGGCAAAAAGCAGACATGCTTGAATGTCTTCCTCGGTTAACCCGACGTATTCAGCCAGAATTTCATCCACACTGGCGCCATGCCCCAGTAAATTGAGAATATACTCGACTGTCAGGCGCGTACCCCGAATCACCGGCTTGCCGACCATCACTTGCAGATTGAGGGTGATGCGGGTCAATAATTGTTGTTCATTCAAGAGATTTTCAAACTCACAGAGCTGTGGATAGAGCCGGCGATAGGTCTTAGGCATGGTTCACAATCTGCTTAACAAATTGGAGGTGACGTAGGTGCGGTTTCCATACCGCACGTTCTGGTTTAACCAAAGTTGTGCGGTATGGAAACCGCACCTACAAAATTTTGTTAAATGAGCAGTACCTGTCCGCCCGACAACAAATCCGTCCCTTCCGGGGAGCCCCTGGGGCCCAGCTGTTGTGCTTACCCACGCCCCAATTCCAGTGCTTCTGTTCTGAAAGAGAACATTTGTTCTATTTTGGAACGACGCGCGTCACATGCAGAATCCAGTAGTTCAGGAATCAGAATTCAGAATAGATTATCGGGGGGCCAGAACTACGACCAACCGGAAGCCGAGGTTGTCGTCCCTATCGGCAGGGACGTCCCAGATGCGGAAGGTCGCGCGCGCGACGTGCGGAAAGCTGCTCCACGAGCCGCCGCGCACCACCCGGCGTGCGTCAGCGTCCGCGTCAACCCTATTATCCACCAGGTTGGCATAATTTTCATAATTGTCCAGCCACTTGGTTAGCGTCCATTCCCACACATTGCCCGCCATATCTAGTGCGCCATAGGGGCTGGCGCCCTTGGGGTAGGCATCAACCGGCGTCGTTTTGCCCACATACTTATCAATATTACAAAGCGTCTTATCCGGCGCCTGGTCGCCCCAGGGATATTCCCGGCCATCCTCCCCCCGCGCCCCCTTTTCCCATTCGGCTTCAGTGGGCAGACGGATGGCCTCGCCACTTAGCTGTGTCAACCAATTGGCAAAGGCCAGCGCCTCATACCAACTGACTCCCACCACTGGCTGTTTGGGCTCATTCCACTGGCTGTCCTGCCAATAGCGCGGTTCAGTGATCTTTTCTTTAGTGCGCCATTGCCAGCCTGCCGGCGTCCACCATTCCTGGTTGGTATAGCCACCTGCTTTGACAAAGGGCTGATAGTGCCCATTGGTCACCGGCGTCTGCAACAGCCAATAGGCATCGGTGGTAAAGGTGTGCGCCGGTTTTTCCCGATCATACTTTTCAGAACCCATGCGAAAGGGGCCGGCCGGCACATAGACAAAGATGAATGGGACGCCGGCCGCGGTGATGGTCTTTTTGTCGCCAGGGTTGGGGGTGGCGGATGGTGCGTCGCGAGTGGCGGGGGGAGCGTCGGCCATCTTCCGGGAAGGGGCGGGCGCCTTTTCCGGATTACGCACCTGGCTATCGCCCTTTCCTGGAAGATTTTCGGACGGCGCAGCCCGATCGTTGCCTTCGCGCCCGGCAGGCTCCCCCTCAGGCAACGATGCCACATTGAATAAGACCCCATCACTCGCGCGCGAGTAGAGCACCGGCGTGCCCCATTCCAGCGTGTTGGTCACGGCAAAGCTGATGGCTTTGCGCGCTTCGCTCATGGCCGCGTCCACGGGCAGACCGTCGGCCAGGCTCTCATAGAAGCTCTGGGTGAATTCAATCGCGGCGGCGTCGGTAATCGCCTCTTGCATGGCCACCACCGCCGGCAGCCCCCGGCGCACCAATGTGGCCGCCGTGCTGGAGAAGAGATCATGGTTGCTGCCCTGTGCGCCCAAACAGGCGTTGAGCACGGCCAGCCGCAACGTGCGGTGGTCGGCCAGCAATCGCCCCAGATCGCCGGCGCTAAAGTGATGGGCCTTGCCGGCGGGGGTGCAGAGGGCAATCAACCCTTCCTCCCGCCGCGGGTCAAAATCGCCGTGGCCCACAAAGTGAAAGATATGCCACGGCTCGCGGCGCAGCGCCCGTTGCAGGTCGCGCCAGCCCGCGCCCGGCAGCCACTGCAGCTCCACCAGCCCTTCCGCTTGTAGTGGCGCAATCGCCCGTTCCAGCCGCTGCCGCTCCACGCGTACATCAAGCGTTTGCAGATCGCTGGGACTGGCGATCAGGCCCAGGATGCGCAGCGGCGGCGTTACCGCCAGGGGGCGAATCGTCTGGGGCAGTTCCAGATAGCGCACCAGCGGTGTCTGTTGCGAAAGGCAGATATATTCGCCCCGCCGGGGGTCATAAAGAAATTCCCAGGGCAGATTGGCCAGCAAGGGATCTTGAATACGCAGCTTGACGCGCAAGCCCTTGCCTTGGTGGTGCACCCGTTCCTGGCTTACATCATAACGGTTGCGCACCTCGCCGCTAAAGAGCAGGTCAAAGAGTTCCGCGCCAAAACGTTGCACCGCCGCTTCCGCCGGCGTCAAGATAGTGCGCCGCACGCCGCCCGAACTGAGCAGCGCGATCTGCAAATCCTTGCGCCGATTCTCCAGCGCCAACTCGCCCAAGGGCCAGAGCAACGTCGCCCGCGCTTCACCCGCCGGTGAACGCAGCAAGGTTAATGGATATTCCTGGCCGGTCAGTTGGCCGATTTCCAGTTCAAAGTCTAAATAATCGAGGGGCATGGTTTGGTCACTGGGTGATTAGATGATTAGTGATTCGCAAAGACGCCATTGGCATCAGACATAGTGTGTGGAAACTGGCTGGCTTGGAGCTGTTCATTCTTGAATTTCCGTTGCAGAAGCCAGTCCATTCAAGGTCACGATGAGATGATTGAGTACATCACGCCCCAATACTATCATGTCATTTTGCCGATCAGCAGCAACACGTACATGAGGGAAGGTATGGGGTCCAATTTGAAGTGCAACAGTATATATATCAACGAGTGATCGTATACCCGTAACTGTTCGCATGATAATCTGTCCTGAGCGACGGGCTTGGATTGCACGTAGCTGAAAGAGCGGAACCATTGTCCCATCCGCACCAGAATCAATCATCGCTGTGAGCGCTACTGACATTGGTGGCTGTTCAATATTGATCACGCGAATATCCACAATCGGCATTGAAGGAGAAAATGACATATCATATTCATATGTGTATATCTTCATTATCTCACCGCTTCAAAACGTGGCGATCGGATTACCCACTCCTCTAATGCCTCAGTTTTCAAAGGTGCGATCCAAACAAATTCATCAGGGAATCGTTGATAGACGCGCAACGTCAAAGCCAAACCATCTTTGTCATGATCAATCAATTCCCCATGATGAATCGCAACATATTCGTTAGGATATTGGTTGAGAAGTGTAGGATGAAGCGCAAGAAATGCTTCCCGCTCGTGGGAGACGATGGCATCTTCATCTACAGATAGCATGTCCTTTGATGAGATGGTTGCAGAGAACTCCCTCGCGTCGCCTACCAGACTGTCTAGCAAGGTTTTTGCCAGTAACAAACGCTCTGCCGCGGGAAATTGCTGAGATAGGCGTATTAAGTCACCCAAGCTAGGTTCTACATTTTGCAATGCTGATGTCATGTCGCGCATCTCCTTCTATACCAGTTGGGCTATAGTCCAATGGCATTAGCTTACCACAACTATGCCAATCCAGCCCTAGTTCTCATCTCTCTACATAAGCCAAACCACAAATCCGTTGCAGCCGGGGAGCAGGGTTCCCTTTGGGACGGGCCCAGCTGTTGTGCTTACCCACGCCCCAATTCCAGTGCTTCTGTTCTGAAAGAGAAGATTTGTTCTAATTTGGAACCAACGCGCGTCACAATCAGAATTCAGAATGGATTGTCGGGGGCCAGAACTACGACCAACCGGAAGCCGAGGAAGTCGCCCCAAATGGCAGGGGCGTTCCTGTAGCGGATGGCCGCGCGCGCGCCGAACGGATCGATGACCCACGAGCCGCCGCGCACCACCCGGCGTGTATCCGCATCCCCTTCCACGCTATTATCCACCAGATTGGCATAATTCGCATAATTGTCAAGCCACTTGGTGGTCGTCCATTCCCACACATTGCCCGCCATGTCCAACAGACCATCGGGACTGGCGCCCAACGGGTACATGCCCACTGGGGTGGTTGTCCAATCCCCCCGTTCTTCGTTGGTATTGGCGCGGTTGGGGTCAAAGGCGTTGCCCCACGGCCATTCGCGGCCATCCACCCCGCGCGCGGCCCGTTCCCACTCTGCTTCGGTCGGCAAGCGCACCGTTTTCCCCCACGCCTGGCTCAGCCAGCGACAATAGGCCTGGGCATCATGCCAATCGACGTGAATGACAGGCTGGGTGGCCTGCCAGGGCGCCGGTTTGCCGGCGTGCCAATACCGGGGCGGTGCGTGACCGGTGGCCTCCACAAAGCGCTGATATTGGGCATTGGTAACCGGATATTTGCTAATGGCATATTGGTCGAGCGCAACGCGGTGTATTGGTTTTTCATCGTCATACTTTTCACTGCCCATGCTAAACTCGCCGGCTGGAATCGTGACCAGTTCATCCAGATCGCGCGGGTCGCCGATGGCGCTCAGGGTGCAGCCGGCATGATAGCGCACTACGGTCTCTTCCGCCTCCTGTAGCAGACGTAATAAGGACGCCTGTAAAGCGCTATAAAATGATTCTTCAGAGGTAGGCGGATAGGTAAAGCACTCGGTTTCCGCCGGCGTCAGGTGTGTACACAGGTTGGTGATCAACCAATCATAGCGAGTCTCTCCGCCAACATGGGCAATCAGATCGGCTGTCGTTGTCAGATCGGTGGCGTCGGGTGGGCTGAAATAGCTGCACAAGCCGGCCAGCACCTGTTCACGTAATTGGGGATCAAGGTTGACCTTTTCAGCCAGACAACGTCCGGCCAGCAGATAGCGCGTCAGGGGTAATTGACGCGTATCGGCTAAACAGGCTTGAATGATCGGTCCGGCCTCTGCCATGCCCACATAGAGGAGCAGCACTTCCCGCCAAGTCGGGTCAAAGAGCCGTTCTATTAAAGTCGCCAACTCGGTAGGGCTTTCGCGCACGGCGTCTGCGGCCAAATATTCCTGGAAAGTGAGGTGAGAAAAGCCAACCACCGGCTCCCCGGCGGTGTCAAAGCCTTTTTCCGTAAGAATCTGGCTATTCTCGCGAATGTCATCCAGCAGGGCCGCAGCCCGCCGGGCGCAGATTTGCGCGCTTGTCCTTTTCCGGCGGCAATTCGTCAGCAATAAAGTTGGGCAGACGTTTAGCAATCAATGCTTCGACCACATCACGACGGATCAACGCCTGGCTGGTTTCGGGATCTATTTTGGACGCGCGGCTTTGTTCTTCCTGGCGCTGTTGTTGCATGGTCAAGGCAATCGTGCGCAACAGCACAATCTTGTGATCCAGCGTCAAGCCATCCACCGCCGCAGTTGGCGCCAGGCCCACACTGGTGCGCCTGAACTCCTGCCAATCTTCAGTGAGGATTGTAACACAGTCGCGATAGAGCAGATGGCGTTCATCGGGTAATTTGATATTGGCTGAATGGACCAGCACAATAAGCGACAGCAGCAAGGGATTGCTGGTCAACTCGCGTAAGCCGACATTGCGGGCCAGATTGGCCAGTAGATCACGTGTCCGCTCTGCATAGTAGCGCGTTAGATCGGCTTGCGCCTGCTCACTCCGTCCTAACCCTTCGGTAAGCGCAATGGCGCGATAGCGGCGTTCCACCAACAGTTTGGTCGCTTGATCCTCCAACTCCTGCACCGTACGCACCGTAAAACCATACGCGTCCAGTTGCGCTTCATAGCCCACAATCCGGGTGGAAACGACAAAGCGATTGGTGGGATGGTCATAACCGGTTGTCAGATCCGCAATCAGTTGCGCCATTTTGCCCCGTGCACTGCGGCTGCCCAATTCATCAAAGCCATCAAATAGCACCAGGCAATGACCTTTTTCCAATTGTCGCTCAAAAAAGCCGGCTGGATATTGGTGACGCAATTCAGGGTCCAACGTCTCAATCATCTCATCCAACAATCGCCGCTCTGGCCCCCAATCACCCACGTCGGCCAATAGATTCAAGGGAATAATCAGCGGAAAGGGCGACTTCTTCCAGCCAAAACGACGAAGCACGAGGCGGCGATCATCACCATCGGCGCGGTCCCGGCGCAAAGTGCGTGCACACGAAACCGCCAGGTAGCGTAACAGGGTGGTCTTCCCTGAACCGGGATCGCCACGGATCACCAGATGGGGTTGCGCTTGAATCAGATCACCAATTTCTCCGGCACTCGGTTTAAGCAGAGGGCGGATCCGTTGCCACAGCTTGGTCAACCAAGTGCGTACGGCGTGTAAGCGCTGTCGCACTGGGCCGGCATTAAAGAAGTCTCTGGTGGGTTCATGGCGTTCACCCCCCAGCGCCAAAGGTGTATAAAGTTCTTCCAGGGCCACGGCTTGACGGCGATGTTGCATCCCCATAACGGCCCGTTCCGGCAAGAGGATGCGGTCAAAGCGGTTTTTGGCCACCACCCAGTCGAGATAGCGTTTGTAGAAGTTGCCGGCCTTGCCCCAGCCCCTCACCCAGCGCTGCAACGCATTGGCCAGATCTTCCAGCAGCGGACGCGCTAATGTACCCGCAATAAAAATAATCAGACCAATCGCCAGCAAAATCACATAGGGTACATTACCTTCTGTCACCATATACCACGGGGGTGGGGTGGGGATTGGTGTCACCGTAGGCGTTGGTGTCACACTCTGCGCGTGCAGCGGCAGCGCGTACAGGCTATAGCACAGCGTACACACAATCACGAATCGGGGTCTGTACATGGGAGTATCCTTGTTGACTATAGGGTTCAATCGACAGGTCAGAGTCCAGATAGGGTATAGTGCTCATGGGGCCGGCTTTACGGTTAACTTTACTGGAAACGTTGGTCAATGCTAGTGTACCACAGGGTGGGTTAAGGGCGAAACCGGCGCAATGGCAATCTGTAGCAGGGTTGAAACCCGCGGCTAACCGTGAGAAGCCCCCTCAGGGGCTAAGATGGCTGCCCCAGTCGCTGCGGCGACTTCTCGCGGTTAGAAGCGGATTTTAATCCCGCTAAACGTCACACCCGCGCCCGAATCGCCGCCGCCAGCCCCTCCATCCCCTCGACCAGGTAACCGTAATCGCAGCCGACCTGGAGCCATTGGACACCCCGTTGGGCCATGGTGGCGGCGTAGGCGGGGTCCGTGCCCATGCCCGCGCCCACAAAACAACCGGCGGCGCGGCTCTTGGCGATGACAGTCTCAATCGCCGCCACCATCGTGGGATGTTCCACCTCGCCCAGCCGCCCCAGCGCGCCGGAGAGATCCCACGGCCCCAGCACCAGCGAATCGAGACCGGGGGTGGCGAGAATCTCATCCAGCGCGGCCAACGCTTCCGCAGTCTCAATCTGCACGGCGACAAAGAGTTCCCGGTTGGCGCGCGCGATATAGTCGGCGCCGCCGTCACGGCCATAGTTGGAGGGGACGCGTGGGCCATAGCCCCATGTGCCCAGCGGCGGATAGCGGCAGTCGTGCACAATCTGGCGCACCTGGGGCACGATAACGATGATTGGATGATTGGTCATTGGGTGATTGGTGATTAGGCCATCTTATGCGCTTGTGTAAAACAGAGGTGTAGCCCTCACTAGGCACAGATCCCCTGCCTTCAATAATCACCCAATGACCAATCACAGTACTCATGCAATGATGGTGAATCTTAACCTGGAATCGCAGCGCAAGTCTACCCCGCTCTTTTGCGCGACCTTGCAAATTTCGCCACAGTAGGCTACAGTATCCACACACACAGCTGGCCAGATAAGCCTGAATCACCCAATGACCAATCACCAATCACCCAATGACAAGGAGATACAACATGCAATCACCACATGGCATCCGCTCAGTCGCGTTTCGCCCGCCAGTTATGGGGCGCAATGGCATGGTGACATCGGGTCATGCGCTGGCGTCGCAGGCCGGGATTCGGACCTTGATCGCCGGTGGTAACGCGATTGACGCGGCCATTGCCACCGCGGCGGCGCTGGGCGTGGTAGAGTTGCAGGGCTCCGGTGTCGGGGGCGACGGCTTTATCCTGCTCTATGACGCGGCGACTAAGGCAGTCACAGCGGTCAACGCCACGGGACCGGCGCCCTATGCCGCGACGCGCGAACGCTACCTGGCGGACGGCGGCATTCCCATGAAGGGCATCCGCAGTGTCTCGGTGCCCGGCGTGGTCGATGGCTGGCTGCTGGCCCATGAACGCTATGGCGTATTGCCGTTGGCGCAGGTCTTGGCGCCGGCGATTGGCCTCTGTGAGGATGGCTTCCCCTTGAGCCACCGGCTGGCGGCGGCTCTGCAAGAGGAATTGCCCCGCTTTGCCGCCGACCCCTACACACGCGCGATCTTTACCAAGGAGGGCGCGGCGTTACAACCAGGCGAACTGTTGGTGCAAAAGAATTTGGGCAGCACCCTGCGCAAAATCGCCGCCGGGGGACGGCGGGTGCTCTATGAGGGTGAGCTTGCCCAAGCGCTGCTAGACTTTAGCGACGCTTATGACGGGCTGTTGACGGCCAAGGATCTGGCCGACTATCACGCCCATTGGGCCGAGCCGATCCAGACTAACTACCGGGGCTATGCAGTCTATGAGATGCCGCCCAACTCCAGCGGCCATATCCTCCTGCAGGAACTCAACATGGTCGAGCACTTTGACCTGCAAGCGCTGGGCTGCAACACAGCGGAAAGCGTCCATCTTATGGTCGAAGCCAAGCGGCTGGCCTTTGCCGACCGGGAGCAATATATGGCCGACCCCAATTGGGTGGACGTTCCCATCAAGGGGCTGCTCTCCAAAGCGTATGCCGCGGAACAGGTCAAGCGCATTGACCCCAACCAAGTGACGACCGATGTGCCGCCCGGGCTGCCGGAACAATTTGAAGACACCACCTGTTTCTGCGTGGCCGACCGCCAAGGCAATGCTGTCTGCGTTCTACAGAGCATTCAATCGGGCTTTGGATCTAGTTTGATCGCGGGCGAGACGGGCATTCTGCTCAACAATCGCATGACCTATTGGCATCTGGAGGAAGGCCATCCCAACTGTCTCATGCCGGGCAAGCGGGTGCGCCACACCATGAACCCGGTGCTTGTCACCAAGGATGACAAGCCCTATCTCATCTGTGGCACACCGGGCGCCGACACCCAGGTGCAGACCAACCTGCAACTGGTCACCCACATCATCGACTTTGGCATGAATCCCCAAGAGGCGGTGGAAGCGCCGCGCTGGCGCAGTCTGCAAAATCCCATGGAATCGACCATCCCCCACACCTGTGAAGATCGCCTCCAACTGGAGGGGCGTTTTCCGGCAGAGGTGCGCGCCGGGCTGGCGCAGAAGGGCCATGATCTGGAAATTCTGAGCGATTGGGGCGGCGCCGGTAGCGCCCAAGCCATCCTCATCCATCCCGACTCCGGCGCGCTCATGGGCGGTTCCGACCCACGGCGCGATGGCTACGCCGTTGGGTGGTGAGTAGGGGCGCACCCTTGCGGCGGTGGCCTTCCAGGCGCCAGAGTGCCGGCAAGCAGATACCCAACGAGGTGAAACTCACCAGTCTACATCCTGCGCACCAAGCACGCAACACGCAACACAGTAAGCCCTACATCAACTCCCCCGTATCCAACCAAAGGGTGACGGGACCGTCGTTGACCAGGTGCACCTGCATGTGCGCCTGGAAGACGCCCTGCTGCATCGGCACGCCTTCGGCAATGAGCAGATCACAGAAATGCTGATAGAGCGACTGAGCCAATTCCGAGCGCGCGGCTTGGGTAAAACTGGGGCGGCGCCCTTTGCGCACGTCGCCATAGAGGGTAAATTGACTGACCACCAGCGCCGCGCCCTGGACATCAGCCAGGCTCAGATTGAGCTTGCCCTCGCCATCTTCAAAGACGCGCAAGCCGGCAATCTTACGTGCCAGATAGGCCGCTTCGGCTGGGCCATCGTCATGGGTCACGCCTAACAAAATCAAAAAACCGCGCTCAATCGCTCCTACGACCGCGCCATCCACCGCCACACTTGCTTCACTGACTCGCTGCACGACAGCCCGCATCTGCTTGCTCCCACTTGACAACAGAACATTTGTTCAGTATAATTAACCTATGAACTTCAAAGTTGCACCAGACGCCTATCAAAAATTAGCCTTGTTGGACGACGCCATGCAATTTGAGCCGGCGGGCGCTGACCCGGTGACGGAGCAGCCGGTGGCAGCGCGTCAAGCGTCCACCACAGAAAAAGGAAAAGGTCATCGCGTTCCCAAAAGTCTGCCCTGCATCTCTGAAGTGACCACGCCGACGGGCAAGAAGCCGATACTTAAGGCGATGATGACCACCGCGTGTGAACGCAACTGTTTTTACTGTCCCTTCCGCGCCGGGCGCACAAAAACCGAGCGCCTCACCTTTACGCCCGACGAAATGGCCAAGAGCTACACGACACTGCAACAATCCCAAGTGGTGGATGGCCTTTTTCTTTCGTCCGGCATCATCAAGGGCAGCGTGACGACCCAAGATAAGATTATCGATACAGCAGAGATCTTGCGGCAGCGCTACCACTATCGCGGCTATATCCACCTCAAAATCATGCCGGGCGCCGAGTATGACCAGCTTCGGCGCGCCATGCAACTGGCCGACCGGGTTTCCGTCAATCTGGAAGGGGCCACGGCGCAACGGCTGCAACAACTGGCGCCGAAGAAAGATTATTGGGGGGAATTGATCCAGCGGCTGCAGTGGATCAGCACCCTACGTCAGCAAGAGCGGCTACGCGCCAGTGTCGTCACCCAATTTGTGGTTGGCGCCGTGGGAGACACGGATCTGGAGTTGCTCCAGGTTAGCGAGCATTTATACCAACAGCTGGGCTTACGCCGCGCCTACTATTCGGCCTTTCGCCCCGTCAGCCAGACGCCCTTTGAGGAGCTTGCGCCCACGCCGGCTTTGCGTGAGCACCGCCTTTACCAAGCCAGCTTTCTGTTGCGCGACTATGGGTGGCAAGTAGAAGATCTGCCCTTTCAAGCCAACACCAATCTACCGTTGGAGGTTGACCCCAAACAGGCATGGGCCGAGAAGCACTTGCGACAAGCGCCCGTCGAACTCAACCGCGCCAGCCGCAGTGAACTGTTACGTGTGCCCGGGATTGGGCCTAAAGGGGCGGATGCCATCCTGGCCGCGCGTAGCAAAGCACGCATTACCGAATTGGCACACCTGCACACCATTGGTATCCGCGATACGGCGCGCACCGCCCCTTATGTTCTGCTCAATGGCCGGCTGCCCATGCAACAGTTGTCGTTGTTCGCTTAAAGCCAATCCAAAAAATAACGACTCTTTGGAAATTCAGGGGTTGACAGCTACGGCCGTCCGAATAATCCCGGAATCTTGGGAGATTCCGGGATTATTCGGACTCCACCTCTACGGAATGGGCTAAAGCAGCCACCAGGTGGGCCGGCAGTCCCGGTTCAATCCACAAGGCACTATCGACTTGAATGGCGCGTGCGCCCACAGCCAGCGCTTGGCGGGCCTGCTCTGGGGTGTGAATGCCGCCACAGGCGATGAGGGCCGCCGGCAAGGAGAGAGCGGCAATGTGCGCCAGGTTGGCCAGCATCGGCGCAAAAGCCAGGGGGCCATAGAGCGCACCGGCTACCGGTAGATATGTATGTGTAGTGTGATTGGGTCGCAACAGGTGCGCCGGCTGCGGTTGACCGACGACCAGCCCGACAGCCCCAGCTTCGACCGCGGTGGTGGCCATTGCTGCCAGGGCTGCCGGACTGCTAAAGGGCAATGTAAGCCAAAGCGGCAATTCACTGCTGCGGACAATGGCGCGCACGCCGCGGCGTATTAGCTCTGCATCGGCGTCAGCAGGTAGCAGCCACTCCAAAGCGGCCAGCCCAGCCACATTGCCCAGCCGTTCCACCACTTCAGCCAACGCATGACTGGCGCGGTCCGCAATTTGGGCAATGACGGGACAACCCAATTTGGACCATTGGCGGCCAAAGTGCTTAACCACCGCATTGACGCCCCGATTTTGTAGCCCCGTGGCCAACACAAAGCCGGTGGGTGTCTCTGCCAACCGTGGCCACGCCGCGCCAGCTGTGCCCTGGCGCAGGATGGGCCCAACGACGACGGCTCCTAATGTTGACATGACAAGATTGGGGTGGATTGCTTCGCCATAGCCTACTGTACCACCGGCTAACAGCACCGAGTTGGCAACGACCAGACCAATTTTATGCCCCGGCGCCAGATCGATCATTGCGCCTCAGGCCGAAATGTGCCGATGATTTGGTTAAAGATAGGCTCTTTGGCGCCGCGTTGGCCGGCTTGGGTTAGCAGCGTCATAACATAGACCTTTTCGTTGACAACCAACCCCACCACTTGAGCATAGGCGCTATTCTTCATCCCAATGGCGGAGAGATCAGCCGTCGCCACACCCTGCACAGCGGGCAAGTTGTTAACGACACCTGTATCCAACTTCTCAATGGCAACCTTGCCGAGCGTGCTCATATTACGCTGGATCGTCTGTTCGATCAGCGCGCCGACACTCTCTGCCGTGTAGCCAGGTGCGTTTACCACAGAGACATTGAGCACCGTTGGTAAGCCGCCAAACATGGCGGAGGTGAGATCGGTCACATAGATAAAGCCAAGCGATTGTCCTTCCGGCGAATCAAGAAACTCATTGAGCGAGGCAATTTGGTCGCCCATGCCAAAGAGGCCGGCCATCGTCTGAAATTGGCTGCTACGCAAATCGAGCGCCGACCAATCCTTGGGCACGGCAAAGGAATAGCCGAGACGTTTGTCCAGCACAGGATTGAAGTCCGCCGGGATCGTTACAATGGGTTCGGGCGCTCCATTTGTCGCAGCCGCGGCTACGGGCGTTGGCACAGGGGTCGGCGTGGGGAGTGGCGTTGGTGTAAAGGTTGGTGTTGGCGGGGGCGCGGCAGGGGCAGTCATACCGCCGCAAGCGCCAATGGTCAACATAATCGTGAGTAACAAGCCGGCAAAAAGTAGATAGACGGGAGCAGTCGTTCTATACATAGACGAATTCATAAGGTTCTCCATTGTTCAATCATGTTCGGCAACGCCTCTATCTGCGCTTACGATGGCCGACGAAATTGTGATCTCTATGTTTCAACTAAGAATCGATCCGTCAATCCGGTTGTGGCGGCCGTTACTTTGTCGAGTAGTAGATTTGGACACAGAGAATTTACGGACAGACATGGGTGCGTCCCATTTTGGTGGACTAGTCGAGCAACTAAAATTTGTTAACCAGAGTAAGCCCCCCAATGTAGTACGCACCCAACAGACACTAACAGAATAACAGCAGCCATTATGCAATAAGGCAGAGGAATCTACAAACGCCGTCGTTCTTTTAAAAATAGATAATATTCAGCGCTGCTGCGGTCATAGATAAGCCAGCCACCGGGGAATTTCTGCGCGACAGCCGGGAAACGTAGTGACTCTGGCATGGTAGCCGCGCCGAGGAGGAGTTGATAGGCAGGATCTTGCCAAATGAAGGCAAACATACGCCCCGGCACAAAGAGTCCGTCATCTGGTGTCAGGGTCATGGTAAGCGCAATGGTTGGCGCAATTTCATCAGGATGCCAGGACAGTTTCACATCTTCCCATTGCTGATCGGTTTCACTATAGATAAAAAGCTTCTCGATGGGGGGGAGATAGAGCATAAAACCGCGGCGTAACGTTAAAAACTCACCTTCCCCTTCGACAGTCGCTTCAGCACATTGAAAATCGGTGGCCTGGACAACGTCTAACTGCGTGTTGATGAATTTTAACAGTGCTTCATCAATGGGATCACACTCTGGTTGAGATGAATCTCCAACCACAAAACCGAGTAATAGATCTACGAGAGAAAGTTGAGGTGATGATACAGCTTGTTGAGTCTCTCTTGAGCTCTGTAACGCTCCAGGCAGGGATGGCGTGGGCGCGGCAACGCTGGAGGTGGTCGTCTGCGCCACAGACAAAGAGAGGCGGGGGGCAACCGTCGAATCAGGAAGTTTACGCCAAAGTTGATTCCCACCACCGAGCGCTGGCCCGAGCGGGGGATCGGTCTGCGCCAAATCTTGCGCCACCACCGCAGGCGTAGCAGACAACCACTTGCCCACCCACATTATCAGTGAGTTTAAAGAAAAACCCATTAATGAAAGGAGAGCAACGACTGTGATGATCGTTAGAAGCGTGGTCAGTACGATCCCCGACCACTTGCGCAAACGATGATCCATCTCGCGATCGTAATAGACATTGATATGGCCTTCGGTTGCAATGGGTTGGAGGTCATGGCTAGCTTGCGCGGTAGCTTCAGAGACAGTAGCGCTGCCACTGTTATTTACAACGAGAATAGCTGTTTGACTGGCAGTTGAAACTGTCGATACCGGCAGCAGGTTCAACGTCATGGTTGCGCTCGACTCGCGTTGTTCATCGGTCAAATGGAGAGCCGTTGCATCAGCACCCAAAACCAGATCGGCCGCCATTTCCTCAGCGCTTTGGTAGCGCTCATTGGGCTCTTTGGCCAAACTCCGCTGCAAGATTTGAATATGTTGCTGTGAAAGTTGACGCAGTACCTCTTCGTCAATGACAATAGGGTCATATACATGCGCATGCAGGATCTGAACTGTAGAGCCGACAAAGGGCTGGCGTCCAGTGATACAGCGATAAAAGACAGCGCCAAGCGCATAGAGATCAGCGCGATGGTCAATATCGCGCTGGCCACGACATTGTTCGGGCGCCATATAGGCTGGAGTGCCGATGGTGCGCCCCACGTTGGTCAAATCGGGGACATCTAAGGCGCGGGCAATGCCAAAGTCACTGAGCAGGGGCACAATCGGATAGTCAAGTGACTCGAGGACGACGCTGTTCTGAACGCCGGCGCCAACAGCGCGTAGCAGGATGTTGCTTGGCTTAACATCACGATGGATGACGCTTTGGCTATGAGCATAGGCGAGGGCGCGCGCAATCGGCTCCAGCAGCACACAGCTCTCTTCTGGTGATAGCCGGCGGCGCGCCGCCAACAGCGCAGAAAGATCTTCGCCCTCAACCAATTCCATGGCAATATAGGCACTCTCGCTACTGGGCGTGATACCCACCCGCAAGGTACGAATGATATGGGGATGGCGTAGTTTGGCTGCGGTCTGCGCTTCAAAGCGAAACCGGTTATATAATTTGGCGTCGGTGTTGTGTAACAAGACTTTGAGGGCTACGGGGAAATCATCTACCATATCATACGCTTGGTAGACGGTGGTGATTCCTCCGCGGCCCAAGCGTTTTTGAATACGGTAGCGCCCAATCTCTTGATCAGTCAGATCGACAAAGCCCGGCTCGTTAGGGCGTTCATCATGCTCACCGTCACGCCTGTCGGAGCGATTATGAATTTCTATTTCACCCACTGGATTGCGTGCTCCAACCAATCCTCCAAGACTCCTTGAATCGGCATCAATGGTTGCTCTTCTCCTCCAGTAATTGGCACTACCCAGATCTGCCACTTGCCACCGCGGTCGCTGGCAAACGCCACCCACTGACCATCAGGGCTAACAACGGGTAAACCATCTTTGGCGCTGTTATTGGTGAGGCGCAATTCTGTTTGACTGGCCAGATTTTTGCTGAAGACTTCCCAATTATCGCCTGGCAACTGGCGCATAAAGACCAACGTTTGGCCATCAGGCGACCAGGCAGGACGGCGATCATCCACATTGTTTGTGATCCGGCCACTCCGTTGATTGTTCTCGTACATGGTCCATAGGCCAGGATTATTCCCCGTTGCATCCGCACCTTTATAGACAACTACGCCGCCGGCAATGGGCTGCCAAGCAGGATCTTCACCAAAGTCAACCAAGCTGGCGTCACTTTGGAGTTCGGCGGGGACGCGAAAGACGCGCGAGATGCGATCGCCTTCGCGCTTACTGGAGAAAACGATCTCAGTGCCATAAACGTTCCAGCTTGGCGGACCATTTTTGGCATCTTCGACCGCTTTGGTAAAACGGGGGAAAAGTTGGTATGGATTGGGTTCAGCAAAAATATAGCGGCTTAGCCCTTGCGAATCTTGTCGTGTACTAAAGAAGGCCATCTGTTGCCCATCAGGCGAAATGGCGGGCTGGGCACCATTTTCAACCAAAAGCTGTGGCGCAAACTTTGCATTGGCCAGATCAACTTCGTAAATCCGGTAATGACCACTTTCGACCGTAGAATAGATGATAGAACCAGCAAATTGAGTCGGCTCAGGAGTAACGGCGCTAGGCTGGCACTGCATCTGATAGTTCTTTAGGGTCTGCTCCACTGGCGATGGCTGAGTGGTGGCAACGGGTGCTGTAAAGACAACGGTCACGTTGAGATTTACAGCGGCTAGACAAAAAGAGTCGATGTTAGCCAATGCAGTCGCGTAATCGGCATAGATACTGGCCAACGCTTGCTTAGCTGCTGTCTTGGCCACGCTGTTATCCGCATCTCTGTAATTTGAGGTCGCAGTGGCCAGCTTGGTGACGAAACTTTCCGTATCAGGACGAATAATTTGGGCTGCTTCCAAATAGTCAAGCGCCAGATCAGGTCGATCCGCAGCGTTTTCTTCAGCCGCCAAGGCAGTATAGCTCTCAAAAAGTACACGTGCTACCTGTGCCGGACTAAAAGCCCCTTGCCATTGCTGCCAAAATGGCGCCTGGGGCTGATTAAAAAAGTATTGAACCATGCGTTCAGCCTGCTCGGTATTGGACAGGCCGACAATTTCTGATGCGGTCGCCTCATTATTGATCTGCAGGGTGGTGGCAAACATTTCAATGATAAAACGACGCGTCCGACGCCAGTCTTGTTCCTGGTAGTAAGTCAAGATATCTTCCCAGGTCGAGCGTGCGTCATAGACCGTGATGCCAGGTGTTGCGGTGAGCGTAGGCGTCGTGGTCACGGTTGCTGCGTTGTCTGCCAAAGAGATTGTCGGGGTAATGGTAACGGCTGTTACCGTAGTGACTGCGGTTGCCGCTAGAGTGGGGTCTGCGCCTGGAGCAGCTTGGGTAGCCGGAAGCGATGGTGCCACCGAAGGTTGCGCAGCAGATCGAGATGATGTTGGCGCCAAGTTGGCGTCACTGCTCGCGCCAACGGTCACGGTTGAGGCAGGCGGTGTTGCCGGCGTGCCCGCATCTACAGTTGGCGAAGGGGTGTCCGTCACAGTGGCGGACACCTCAGCTGCGATCGCCGCAATCGACGTGCTTTGGGGGGTAGCAGAGCCAGGCCAGTTCAAGGGTGTGGCAAGGTAAGTATTGACGGCGATAAGTCCTAAAATCACCAGCGCAAGTGCGACCAAGGCGCCCCCCACAATACCTGCCCAATTTTGTGGATAAGTTTGGATGCGTTTTCTAGTAGGCGTCTTAGGTGCGGCAATTCTATGGTTGCCAGAGGAAGGCGTTTCGCCCACGCCTTTGGCGTTGGGGGGGACATAAGGAATGACTGGCGGCGCGATCCCTTGATCCCCTTCCCCCGGCACCAACACCTGCGCCGTTGTACTCTCATAGGGCAACGGCGTTGCCGTCAACAGCGGCATTGTCAGGGTTGATTCATGTTCAGCCGGGTGGCGGCCACGAATAGAGCGGACCAACGCGTCCAAGTCCGTCGCAAAAAGATTCGCATCTGCATAGCGATCATCTGGATTTTTTTGCAATGCATAGCGCAAAATTGCAAGAATGGCTGGTGGCAGCAAGCGGGCAATGTTGTCCGGCAGGGTAAGCGCTTCATAGACATGGGCATGCAAAATCTGCGTTGTCGAGCCTACAAAAGGTGGACGCCCTACCAGCGACCGATAGAGCACTGTGCCCAGGGAATAAATATCAGCCCGCCCATCGAGCAGGCGTTGGCCGGCGCATTGTTCCGGCGACATATAGGCCGGCGTGCCAATGGTGCGTCCGACTGCTGTCAATTCAGGTGCATCCAGCGCGCGCGCAATGCCAAAATCAGATAAGAGCGGCACAACTGGATAATCAAGCGCAGAGATGGTGATGGCGTGCGGGGTTCCAGGCGTCACACGGCGTAACAAGATGTTGCTTGGCTTGACATCACGATGGACAATCTTGTGCGTATGCGCATAAGACAATGCGCGGGCAATGGGTTCCAGTAAGGCACAACTGTCGGCCACACTGATTTGGTGTTGATGGTCGAGCAAGGTGGCCAGATTGGAACCTTCAACCAATTCCATTGCAATGTAAGCTAACCCGGATTGGCTCTCACCCACTTTAATCGTGTGTACAATGTTGGGATGCTCTAGCTTTTCAACGGTGCGCGCCTCGACCCGGAAACGTTCACGCAGCACAGCATCTGCGCCGGAGGTTAAGACCTTCAACGCCACTTCCTGTAACGAATCTTGATCGACCGCGCGATAGACAGCCGCCATTGCGCCGCCTCCTAAACGCGCCAAAATTGCGTACCGGTCAATACGCTGGCCGATCAGCCGATCTCCCCCATCAATGATTGGGTCCATATCATACTCAGATGTCACTTTTTGATTTAATTGCTCGCTCTGGTCAGCGCTGCTCATCACACGCACCAGTTAATTTTAGGCTCCTATAGGTCTGCGAGTGAAATCGCTTTATTGCTCGTGGGTATTGGCCGCGATTTCACCGCTTCGCCTATACAAGTGTATTTTAATTCATCATAGTCGGATTGTTGACAACCAAACTATACCGACAATTCCCCTCGCTAGCCAAATTTTGTAAGTCCTATTATACTGTGACTCCATAGATTTGAACATTTTTTCTATATCTAGAAAGTTCCCAGCTTGGTATTCTAACCACTTTTGCATAGAATGTACCTAGTGATATTTTAGTGTTATTAAAATATACGTACAATTGTGGCAAAAGTTATTCTAATTACACTATTGCCCAATCAATGGTCGAACATTGCGTAATCGTATAGAAAGTATACGAAAAGTTTAAGCCTACGAAAAATATTGCGTAGTTGTGCTCAGTAATTTTGCGCAACTTGCAAAGTTGTAGTTTTTTGAATTGCCTAATTTAGGCTTTATCAGTAATAGGAATCAAGTAACGTGAGTCGATTTGGCAGATTGATCTGTACCAGCGGACCTAAAGCAGGCGCCGAGTATGAGTTAAAAACAGATGTAATTTCAGTGGGCCGCTCCGCCACTTCGCATGTCGTGCTAGAGGACCAGTTTGCGTCCAGGAATCACGCAGAAATTTTACGCATGGATAATGCCTATCAAGTTCATGATCTGCAGAGCAAGAATGGTGTTATGGTCGATGGGATCCGTCTCTCTGCCGGCGCGACGGTTTGGCTACAAGACGGGAGTGAAGTGCAATTTGCCTCCACACGCTTCAGATTCTATGATCCCTCGGCCACCGTCACGGCGCCTTCACTGATTGCGGTGCGCGAGCCGGGGCTACGCGTTGATAATAACACCCGGCAAGTCTTCGTCGATGGCGACCTGTTGGATCCGCCGCTGAGCACCAAGCAGTTTGATCTGCTCTGGTTCCTCTATCAAAACCGTGGCCGTGTGGTCAGCAAGGACGAGATCGCGCAGGCAGTTTGGCCGGAGCAAGAGGGCGAAGTCTACGACGCCAACATTGATCGCATGGTCAGCCGCGTCCGCAGCCGCATTGAGCCCCATAGCACCGATGATCAACGCTTCATCGCCACCATCCGCGGCTATGGCTATCGGCTGGCCATTGAATAGCAGCTTTATGCCGTTTCGCGCTCCGCCAACTCTGCCCAATGATGCATGGATGTTTCTAAAGCGGCTTGGGTCTGGGCATAGACGGCGGTCAACTGCTGGATCTTTTCCAACTGCTGGGCATAGCTGGCCGTTTCCAGATCAGCCTCGATCTGGCTGAGTTTTTGCTCAAGCTCATAAATTTCTGCCTCTTTTTCGGCAAGCGCGCGTTCACGCTTGCGCTCTTCGTTTTTGTTGCGTCGCTCTTGGCTTTGTCCCTGCCGCGCAACCGAACGCTGATCTGCCGAAGCTTGCTTTGCAGCTTCGGCAGCCTGTTCCCGCGCTGCGATAAACTCAGCATAGGGGCCGCCGAAGACATGCATATAGCCGTCACGTAATTCCCAGATCTGCGACGCCAAGCGGTCGATCAGGTAGCGATCATGGGAAACCAGCAAAATCGTGCCGGCAAAGTGTTCTAAGACCTCTTGCAAAATTTCTTGCGCCGGAATGTCCAGGTGATTGGTCGGCTCGTCCAAGAGCAGGAAATTGGCTCCTTCCAGCGCCAACAGCGCTAACGCCAGCCGCGCCCGCTCACCACCGCTCAGCATCTGCACCGGTTTAAAGACATCTTCACCCCGAAAAAGGTACTGTGCCAGATAATTGCGCGCCTCCCCAATGGGAAGATTGCGATAATCCAGCAGGGTCTCCAAAACGGTGCGCGCTGGATTCAGCTTTTCATGCGCTTGGGCAAAGTAGCCCACTTTAAGGCTAGCGCCAAAACGGAGCGAACCAGCCAAAGGTGAAATCTCTTCTAACAGGGTGCGCAGAAAGGTAGTTTTGCCGGAGCCATTCGGCCCGATCAGCGCAGCGCACTCACCGCGCGTCAGTTCAAGCGGGTCACTATGAAAGAGCAGATTGCCAGGGTAGCCGATCTCCAATTTGTCGCTGCGCAAGACCAAATTACCGCTGCGCAGATTGGTCTGGAGGCGCATGTTCAGTTGCGGCGGACGTTGGATGGGACTCTGCAACCCTTTGATCGCCTGTTCCACATCCATCACTTCCCAACGCGATTCGGAGATGGCGATCTCATCCATCACCTGCCCCCAATTTTTGCTATTGAGCAGATGGAGCCCGCCAGCTTCGACCACGCGCACCTCACGAATGAGGCGCTTGAGCCGCCCCTTGGCACGGTCACGCGTGCTGTCCCGCGCAATATTGCGCTTGATAAAGTCCAGTTCACTAAGAAACTTTTCTTTGATCGCTTCAAACTCAGTCTGCCGGCGCTCCCATCGTTCCTGACGCTGCTGCACATAAGCGCTGTAATTACCCCGATATTCCTCAACCCCACTGCGACTCATCTCCCAGATACGATTGACAACCCGATCCAGAAAATAGCGATCATGGCTGACAATCAAGAGGGCGCCGGCCCAGGTGCGCAGGGCGCCTTCCAACCACTCAATGGCCTCGACATCCAGATGGTTGGTGGGCTCGTCGAGAATTAAGAGATCCGGCTGTTCCAACAGCAAGCGCGCCAGTAACGCACGGGTCTTTTGACCGCCGCTAAGCTGGCTTAACGGGACATCCCAATCTTCTTTGGAAAAGCCTAAGCCTTGCAAGACCTGGCTAATGCGCACATCAATGGTATAGCCACCGGCCAGTTCAAAGGCATCGTGCGCAACACTGTATTCCGCCAGCAGTGTCTCAGAGGGATCACCTTGGGCCATCCGCTCCTGCAGCTGTTGCAACAGGAGTTCTTGCTCCTTCAGGACGCGAAAGACTGTGAGCATTTCGGTGTGGATCGTGTTGTCCCGCCCGCTAAAGGCATCCATTGCTTCCTGGCGCAAATAGCCAATGCGCGCGCCTTGGGCCAAATGCACGCTGCCGGACGAAGGGACTTCCAATCCGGCCAGAATACGCAATAGGGTCGTTTTTCCGATACCGTTGGGACCGACCAGCCCCACTTTGCCGTCGTTGGGGATACCAGCGTTAATGCCCAAAAAGAGATCAAAATCGCCAAATGATTGACTGATATTTGAAAGCGTAAGAATCGACATAAGCGCACCAATAGTTACAGCAAGTTTCACATTTCAAGCCTAGGTACGCTATTATACATGAAGCATGAGTTCTTGCCGAAACTATATAGGAGTTCAGGTGCGTACCACAAATGGGCCTTGCTGGTGCTTCACCCCATTTGAACTGCTCGCCTATCGCCCCTAATTGGGGACGCACCGCAGGAGTTCGGGTGCGTACCACAAATGGGGGCAAGCATTAACAAGGCCCATTGAAGCTTCTCGCCATTGCCCCGACTTTGGGACGCACCACAGGAGTCTTACACTATGTCTCGTCCACGTCTGCGCGATCTTGGGATCGTGATCGGTGATTTGCCGCCAGGCCCAAACAATGCGATTACCGATGTTACTGATGTTCTGGTAGGCCATACAACGCTCCATTATGACGAACCCCGTGTGGCGCGCACTGGCGTTACTGTGATCAAGCCACGCGCCGGCGCAGTTTACAAAAATCAATGTTACGCCGCCTACCATGCCCTCAATGGCAATGGTGAAATGACTGGCGTCCACTGGCTGGCTGAAGCAGGCATGTTAGGCGCGCCCCTTGCCGTTACCAACACCCATCAGGTCGGCATTGTGCGCGATGCATTGGTGGAACACGAAATCCGTGAAAATCCTGACAGCAATTGGCTCCTGCCGGTTGTGGCCGAAACCTATGATGGCTGGCTCAATGACATCAACGCCTTCCATCTCACCAAAGAGCATGTCTTTGCGGCTTTGGCGACGGCAGCTTCAGGGCCCGTGGCCGAGGGCTGTGTCGGCGGCGGCACGGGCATGATCTGCCACGGTTTCAAAGGCGGCATTGGGAGCGCCTCACGCGTTGTCATGATCCAAGGAGTGCAGTACACCGTGGGGGTGCTGGTGCAGGCCAACTATGGCAGCCGTGAGGATCTGCGCGTCGATGGCGTGCCGGTGGGCAGATTAATCAGTCAGGAGTTGGCGCCATTGCCCCGCGGCAAGCAGAGCAAGGATGGCTCCATCATTATCATCGTGGCAACCGACGCCCCGCTCTTACCCTTTCAATGTAAACGGCTAGCGCAACGGGCAACAGTCGGCTTGGCGCGCGTGGGCGGCTTTGGCCACAATAGTAGCGGCGACATCTTTCTGGCCTTTGCTACCGGCAATGATCTCCGCATTACGGCTGCGGCAGCAACGCCCGACGCGCACCAAGGGCCAGTGGCAGTCAAGATGTTGCCCAATCAGCAGATCGACCCCCTCTTTCACGCCACGGTGGAAGCGACGGAGGAGGCGATTCTCAACGCACTGTGTGCTGCTGTCACCACAACCGGCTGGCAAGGGCGTACGGTTTATGCACTGCCGACCGCTGCGTTGCAGCAGATCATGGAGCAGCATCACCGCTATCAACAAACAGCGTAAGGAATAGCAGCGCCAGTAGCATGCTCAAAGTCAACCATTTCAGCGTGCGCACAAATAAGGTTAGCCACCATTCCAAGAGCAACATGCAATCACCTTCCCGCTACTTTACATCCAAATGGATGACGTTTGGAATGCCAAGAAGTAACGGGTTTAGAAAAGACAATCTTTAGAATGATCACTTTTGACCACGACACCTACCTTTCTCCTCTCACCTGGCGCTATGGCAGCGAGGCTATGCGCAAGATTTGGAGCGAAACGGAAAAACGGCGACTGTTGCGGCGCTTCTGGGTTGCGTTGGCCGAGGCGCAGCAGGAAGCCGGTCTAGTTACAGCCGAACAGGCGGCTGACCTGCGCGCTCATCAAGATGAGATCGACATTGCCCGCGCCGAAGCAATTGAGCGGGAGATTCGCCACGATCTGATGGCTGAAATCAGAACCTTTGCCGAACAGTGCCCAGTCGGCGGCGCAATTATTCATTTGGGCGCCACCTCCATGGATGTGCTCGATAACGTGGATGCCTTACGCCTACGCAATGCGCTGGATCTAATTCTGACCAACTTGCGAGCGCTCTTGAACAGCTTGGCGACACGGATCGAGGCGGAAGCCCATATCCCTGCGATTGCTTTCACCCACATCCAGCCGGCCGAACCGACAACAGTTGGTTATCGCCTGGCCCAATATGGTCAGGATCTGTTGATGGATTTGGTTGAGTTGCAACGCGTGCGTGACGGCATTCGGGGCAAAGGGCTGAAGGGTGCGGTGGGCACGAGCGCCAGCTATACACAACTGTTAGAGGAATCAGCTTGGAGCGCCCGAGCATTGGAAGAGCGGGTCATGGCCAAGTTGGATCTGCGGGCCTTTACCGTGGCCACCCAAACCTATCCGCGCAAGCAAGACTTGTTGGTGATCAATGCACTCAGCGGCCTCTGCGCCAGCCTCCATAAGTTTGCCTTTGACCTGCGTCTCCTGCAAAGTCCCCCGATTGGCGAATGGAGCGAACCTTTTGGCGAAAAACAAGTGGGCTCCAGCGCAATGCCCTTTAAGCGCAACCCGATTACCGCCGAAAATATCGACAGCCTCAGTCGTCAGGTGGCGGCCCTGCCCCGCGTGGCGTGGGACAATGTTGCGCTCAACCTGCTGGAGCGCACCCTGGATGACTCGGCCAATCGCCGCGTCTTTTTGCCCGAAGCCTTTCTCTTGACCGATGAGGTAGTGACCCGTGGGCGGCGCCTGGTCGAAGGGTTACGCATTTGGCCCGGCCCCACCGCCCGTAACCTGCGCGACTATGGCCTCTTTGCCGCCACCGAGCGGGTGTTGATGAGTGCGGTGAAAGCGGGTGGCGACCGCCAGACATTACACGAAGTTATTCGCGAGCATAGCCTCAAAGCCTGGGCTGCGCTCCAGGCAGGCCAGAGTAATCCGCTCCCCGAACTGTTAGCCGCCGACCCGCGCATTACCGACTATGTATCGGCGGCAGCGGTGCCAGATTTACTCGATGCAACCGAGCATGTGGGTGATGCCCCGACGCGCGCGTTGGCCTTGGCCGCGGCCATTCGCAAGGAAGTGGCCTAAAGACAACATGGACGAAGCACTCATCCTCACGGCTGACCCTGATTTTCTAGACTTGGCCCTGGCCGAATTGCAGACCAGCGCGCCCGCCGCCCAAGCGAGCCCCTTGGCGGAAGGCGTTATGCTCATCTCTGCCGTTCCCGCGTTTTTGGCCATAGCCGAAACCTGGCGGGTAACCCCACCGATTTTTGTACGTCACATTTGTCCGGTGCAGGTTACGGTTGGGCTCCGGGGCAAACGCAATGCGGACCTAGCCATTATCCGCCAAACAGTAACCAACGAGTTACTCGCCCTCCTTGATCCAACTTTAAGCTTCTCCGTACAGACGCGGGTGCTGGCCGAGCTGCCATACAAGCCCTTTGATCTCAACAATCTGCTGGCCGAGGTCATTCAAACGGCGACTGGGGCGCCGCTTGATGTACGCGCGCCCCAGCAGGTGCTGTCGCTCGTCTGCGCCCAAACAGCGGATCGCAACCCTAGCGCCTACTTGGGTGTCTCGCTCACCATACATAATCTCTCGGACTGGGCGGGCGGTATGCGGCGCTTTGCGCGCGAGCAAGGTCAGGTCAGTCGCGCCGAATTTAAGCTATTGGAAGCGCTGGAAGTCTTTCAGATCAATCTCCCGCCACGTGGCGTAGCCTTAGATTTGGGCGCAGCGCCTGGCGGGTGGACGCGGGTTCTACGCCAACATGAACAGTATGTCACAGCGGTCGATCCTGGGGAACTGGATCCGCGGGTGGCGCAAGACCGGGGGGTGCGTCACAAGCGCATGACGGCCGAAGCCTATCTGGCCGACGACCCCGACCGTTTTGATCTGATCGTCAATGACATGCGCATGGATGCGCGCGATTCGGCTCGGCTCATGGTCAGCTTTGCGCCCCAGCTCTATCGCGAGGGTATTGCCATCATGACCTTGAAGCTACCGGAAGAAAATCGTCGACCGTTGCTCGACCATGCGCTCAAACTTTTGCAACAGGCCTACACCATTGCCGGCGCACGTCAACTCTTTCACAATCGCAGCGAAGTGACGCTCTATCTCAAACCGCTTGCAGCTATCTAGTTCCCCAGGTGCGTCCCAAGTTAGGGGCGATAGGCGAGAAACTCCCATTGGCCTCGCTGGTGCTTCGCCCCATTTGTGGTACGCACCCAACTCCCCTAACGGTTTGCCATCCCCGATTCTTCCGTGTATAGTACTCTTTATGCGAATTGCTCTTTTAGCCGATATTCACGGCAATCTACCGGCCTTTATGGCCGTCTCTGCCATGCTGGAACGTCTGCAACCGGATCACGTTGTGCTGGACGGTGACATTATCAATGGCGTCCCCTTTAGCGCGGAAGTGCTTGATCGGGTGCGTGCACAAAATTGGGTGGTGGTGCGCGGCAATCATGAATTTTACTACTTGGACTTTGGCACCGAACGCGCCGCACCCGGCTATGAGGATCCGGCCCGTTGGGGCCAGCTTCACTGGTTAATCGAAAAGATTTCGCCTGAGCAAGGGGCTTATCTCGCCATGTTGCCGGACGAACGGACCTTTTACCTACCAGGCACCCAGCCGCTACGTGTGGCCCATGGCGTGCCTGGCCGCAATCGGGTCGGCTTTCATAATAACCAGGAAAGCGCGCACATTGCGGCGGAAATTCGTCACATTCAAGAGCATACGGTCATTTCCGCACATACCCATGTCCAGATCGACCGTCACATTCGTATGGATATCGACTTACAGAGCGCACTCCAGATCGACCCGCATGGCGGACACTATAACAATCAGCGTGGCGGGCAACATAGCCAGCAATGGGGCGCCGACCATGGCGAAGTGCACCGCCACTGGCATCTGATCAACCCCGGCAGCGTTGGCTTGCCGCTTAATGGCGATCCGACAGCACAATTCGCCATGCTCGAAAATGTGAGTGAGGCGCAAGAAGCTGGCGGCTGGCGCGCCACCATGCATCGCATCCCCTATGACCGACGCCCTGCATTGGCCGCCTACCAAGAGAGTGGCATGGGAGAAGCGGGCGGCGTGATTACGCAGTTGTTTTACTGGGAAGTGGTTACGGCAGAGCCGGAGATTATCTTTTTTTATCGCTGGTGTTATGAAAATGGACGTGACGCCGAAGGTGAGATTACAGCAGCTTTTCAAGCCTACGTTGCGGCAACCGCGCGCGATCAATATGTGCGGGAACGTGACCCACTCCACCAACCCACTCACGCAACCACGGGGTAAAGCTAATGCGGCTGGCCTTTTTAGCTGACATTCATGGCAATCTACTGGCACTCGAAGCAGTTCTCGCCGATCTCAAAAGCCAAAGTCCAGATGCCGTCTATTTAGTTGGCGATCAGGTGAATCGCTGTCCCTGGAATCGTGAGGTTATGGAGATTATCCACGACTTTGGCTGGCTGGCTATCCAGGGCAATCACGATCTGATTGTCGGCGCCATCAACACACCACGCAATCGCCCGCCCTTTACCGAGCGCGAACGCTTCCGCACCCTATGGTGGACCCAGGAAACATTACATACGGCGCATTTGGAGCAGATGCGCCAGTGGCCGGCGGAGTTACAGATTTCCCAGCCCAATCTGCCGCCCATCGCGCTGATCCATGGCATTCCCAACAACCCCTTTATCGGCATCCTACCCGAAGATAGCAATGATAAGATCCTGCACTATATCCAAGCCGTGGCCGAGCCGGTGATTGTTTGTGGCCATGTCCATCGTCCTTTACAGCGCCGCGTAGACCGTTGGCAGATCTTTAACGGCGGCAGCGTAGGCATTCCCTACAATAGCGACCCACGCGCCCAATATCTGTTATTGGATGGAAAAAGCGGAGAGTGGCATCCTACGTTTCGGCAGGTAGAGTACGATCGCACGCCAATCCCAGACGCATTTATAACATCAGGCTTGCAGGCCGCGGCCGGCCCCATTGCCGAGTTACACCTGCGCACTGTAATGAATGGCCAGCCATGGACCAGTGATTTCGGCTATTGGCTGCGCTTTCAACCAGATGCAATACGCCGGGACATGGACATAGCAGTCGCCACCTATCTGCAGCAGCATGGCCCCGGACGCTGGGCTTTTGATCAGGGCATGTCCAGCAGCGCGCTATAACACTTCCTTATTGTATCTATTGCACAAAATCCCAAGCAACTATCACTTTATATTCCTGTTAAATTGATGAGAAAGCAGCCATGATCCGAAAATTGACCGCAAGCGACCGCGCAGCAGCAGTTACGCTACTAACCCGTGCGCCCCACCTAAACTTATATATGTTGGGTAATTTGGAAACGCTAGGCTTTGAACGTGAATTCTGTGAATTTTGGGGTGATGTGTCCGCAACCGGAGCACAGAACTCGCTACGCGCCATATTAAACCGCTATATGACAGGCTGGACAATCTATGGTCAACCGGATGCAGCCTGGTCTGCATTGGGAGCCGTGTTGGATCAACACCCGGCGGGCGCAACGCGGTTACAAGATAATCCGGGTGGCATTATTTCGTTTTTGCCTTATTTGCAGCGTTATCAGAGCGGCGAGGTGAAGATCGAAGAAGTGATGAACTTGCAGGCAGGTGATTTTCGTCCAATTCATGCGCCTGACCAAGCCGTAATCCGGCGCGCCACCTTAGACGACTTACCAAGGTTGGTTGAGTTCTATGCCGATGCCGGCGACATGCGGCGGGATGCGGCAGCCATAGAGAGACCGCTACGTGATACGCGTCTCTGGTTGGCAGAAACAGGACAGACCGTTGTTGCAACAGCATTGACGAACGCCGAGAGCAGCACCCTGGCGATGATTGGTGGCGTCTATACTACCCCTACTCAGCGCGGACAAGGGTTCAGTCAGGCGGTCTGTAGCGCGCTTTGTGCTGAGCTATTGGCTGACGGCAAACAACCTGTACTCTACTGGATTACGCCAGCGGCCGGCGCTGTCTATCGAAAATTAGGCTTTCGCGCCTGTGGTCAGTGGCGATCAGTTTGGCTTAGGGGAAGTGCGTACCAGACAAAGTAGGGAATGGGTAAGGGTTGTGTGGTACGTTCACTGTTGCTTAACTAAATGATTCGGCACCAAACCTTCTTGTACAAGTCGATCACGCAAGGCGGCACGCCCTCGGCTTAAGCGAGATTTGATTGTTCCCAAAGGAACCCCTAAATGAGCCGCCGCCTCTTCATAGTCATAGCCATGCACATCAATGAGCAAAACGACATTGCGGTGCCAATGGGGCAAGGCGTTGATTGCAGCTAAGAGCAGCTGCATTCCTTCGTGTTGTAACGCCACTGTCTCCGGATCTTCAACATCATCGGCAATACGGGCGCCAATGGTCGCCTCACCGTCACTGCCTTCCGTCAACTCATCTAGGCTGAGCGCATTGCGTCGCTTCTGGCGGCGCAGATGGTCGTAGCAGGTATTGGTGACAATACGCAGGAGCCAAGAGCGGAAATTTCCTTCCTGAAAACGGGGCAACGCACGATAAACTTTGATCATTGCTTCCTGCACGGCATCAGCCGCGGCCTCCTCTGTACGCAAAATCTGGCGCGCCACACGCGCCGCAATGTGATGATAGTGGTCCATTAAGGAGCCAAAGGCAAGTTCATCACCAAGTTGTGCGGCCCGGAGCAGTTCAGGCATCTCCACCGCCATAGCCGCTCTACCATTTACACCGCCGCTCACCCAACGATGTTGCGCATTGGCAAAGCGCTCCGGCGTGGGAGTAGCAGGGCGACGGGTGCGAAAGCTAGGCTGCGTATCATAGGAATTGGAAGTACTCTGTTCCTGCTTGCTAAAGAAGTAACTCATGTTCAGACCTTTCCATGTTGCGCCGTAAATCCTGACAGAAAGAGGTCAGCCAATCGAACTCGCTCGTAGGCGGTTATTCCATTTCGTTGTTTCTGTCGAGGTCTTTACGCTAGATTGTACTAGTGATTCACCTTTTCGATGCTTACCCAGAACCTTCACCGGTCATGCTTGTTGGCGAGGGGGCGGGAGGGGTTCTGGAATCTGTATACATTGATGATAATGGAGCTTGGTGGCAGACGTTTGATTGTTTCGCGACAAAAGCCGGACCGTTTACCTACGCCTTTATGTAGAAATTGTCAATGTAGAGAGACGCAGCGGCGGAACGTAGTGGAAAGGTAGGATTAGCCAGACTTCGTTTGCGCGCGGGTGTTCGGTGTAACTTCAACGCTTCGCCTCTATGCGCAAAACAAAAAAGCCTAACCTTCGTGCAAGGTTAGGCTTATAGGGCGCTTGATGGGGCTCGAACCCACAACACCCAGATCCACAATCTGGTGCTCTACCATTGAGCTACAAGCGCCATAAGATGAAAGAAAACCAAGGGCAGAAGGGCCACCCTGGTTGAGCTGGGGGACAGGGATTCGAACCCCGATTGACGGTTCCAAAGACCGTAGTCCTGCCATTAGACGATCCCCCACTAATAATTAATTGATAACTGAAAATGGAGAATTGCTAATGAGTAGACCCTACAAATTAACAATTATTGATTGCCAATTAATTATCAGAATGGTGCCGAGACCCAGACTTGAACTGGGGACACCAGCATTTTCAGTGCTGTGCTCTACCAACTGAGCTATCTCGGCAAAAAAGCCGACCTTCTGGTCGGCCCTTCAGAGCGGGCGATGAGATTCGAACTCACGACCTTCTCCTTGGCAAGGAGACGTTCTACCACTGAACTACGCCCGCATGTTTGACTGTATCACTATCATACATGCAACCATGAGATTTGTCAAAATACGCACCTGACAAAGTGTCACATATTGCAGTACGTCTAAAATAACTAGTGGACCCGGTCGGATTCGAACCGACGATCTTCTCCTTGCAAAGGAGACGCCTTCCCGCTAGGCCACGGGCCCAGATAACAAGTTATCCCTTAATGGATAGTAGAAAATTATTAATGAACCATTAGCAATGCCGACGAGAGGACTCGAACCTCCACACCTCGCGGTAATAGATCCTAAATCTATCGCGTCTGCCAATTCCGCCACGTCGGCATAGTAGGCGCTGCCTATTATAACCGGCCTTAGCAACTTTAGCAAATATCACGGGCAACTATCGGGGCGGATTGCATACCCCCGATTCTGTCTGCTGCACACAATCGCAGCACCACCGTCATCTGTCTCGAAAATAGTAGCTACAGAAAATTCTATAACCACTACAACCGGCGGCTTGTGGTCTGCTGGGTGTTATCCAACTTCGCCCGCACCGCTGCGACGAGATTACACCACTCAACTGAGCAGCGTAACCCACTCGCCTTGCTCCCCGTTGCACGCTCGCCTAGCCAACCCCATTACTGAAGCTGCTGGTGGGCTCTTACTCCACCCTTTCACCCCTTACCGCCGACAAGTCTCCTAAAAAAGAAACCCAATCGGTGGCGGGAATCCTCTCTGTTGCGGTTGTAGTCAAGCAGCCATTGCTAGCCGCTCGCCCTCACTTGCTGTTTCGTGAGGCAACGTTGCCCATCAACACCAGGTGTGATAAGCAGGGAGTCGGGAAGTTCCTCTGCTAGCTCGTCGCCACCCGTGAGGCAGCCAACCAAACTAACAGCGACGGTTACCATCCACCCCGATAGTCTTGCTTGTCAGGCTATGCAATTTTTAAACTGCAACCACCCGTACTGATGTCACATTAATGACATACTCACTCTTAATTTACCACGGAGAATCTGAATTGTCAATTCTTGCGCTATGCGCAGCTTGGCCTAGCCTGACCGATTACTGGAAACTCTGTCACGAACTTGTAATGAATTTTTTGTAAGGATTAACTTATCATTGTGTCAGTCAATGCTATTGCAGCTTCGATTAGTCAATGGCCGATGACTTTATTTATTGGCACATTTAAGCCAGCTATCAATTTGGCATGTGCCGGAAGCGTATTTCAATGGACTGGAGTTTTTGCCTATGTCAACCATGCGTCACAGTATCAAACGAATTTTGCTTAGCCTTTTTATTACTTTGCTCTTGTCTCTTGTCTTTTTTAGCCTTAAACCGCCTACTGCTGTCTATGCCCAGAGTGGCAGCATCGCCGGTACGGTCTACTATGACGAGGCGGGCACGGCGATTACCAACACCTTCACCACCTTCGCCACACCTGCCCATGTTACGCTCTTTGACGATCGCTATCGCGTCGTCATCTCGACCACGACCGATGCCAACGGTAATTTTATGTTTACCGGCCTCTTAGATCGCTATTACTATGTCGCAGTCGATAATACCGATGAATTGGCTGGTTTTAGTGATGGCGAAGGCGCCGGCGCAGTCGATCAGACCTACGGCTCCTCCGGCACCGCCACCACCGGCAGCGGGCCCATCTGTGCTGGCAATTCAACAGACTATGTCCCCCAAAACAATGCCACCCCCAGCCGGTGGTTGGTTAACGCCCAAAATAAAACTCGTCAAGGCCCCTGCTATGGTGGTCGTGATTCGAGCATACCTAATGATCCTGGGACAGATCTGGCCCTGAAGAAGCACGTCATCAAGGTCAGGCTAATCAGCACCAACAATGTCGTCACCGGTCTCACATTTGCCTTTAGCCACAATGTGGTCAACAACCTGCAAGGTAGTGGCCCCGGCAGCCTGCGTATGTTCCTGCGCGCCGCCAATAGCCTCAGCGGCACCCACACGATGCGTTTTGTGCCGGTGGTCGCGCCAAACATGACCAGCAGCACCAACACATGGTGGCGTATGGTCTATACCGGCACGGCGCTAATGCCAACGATTACCGGCCAAAGCATTCTCGTTGATGGGCACGCCTACAAGTACCGCGACGGCACTACCTTGCTGGACACCAACAAAGGCAATGTAGTCGGGGCCATGACTGTAGGGATGGACAATATCGCGGTCGCCGCTATTGCCCGGCCAGAGTTGGAGATCTTTGAAGATCTCAGCACCAATCAGGCGACCCTGGAAGTGCAAGGCGACAATATTACCATTCGCAACCTTGCCTTTAACGTGCATGATAACATGGGCAGTTCATCTTATCACATTCGCCAGAGTGCCGGCACAGCTCTGCTCGTCGAAGATATAGTCATGGGCTATGATATGGTGACCAACAGTATGGCGACCAATCGCACCTATTATGGCATCACCACAGCCTATGCCACGCCTACGACCAGCACCGGCACCTATCGCCATAACTATATCGCATCTAACCTGACCTCCATCCTGCTCTCCAACAGCGCCGCCGGCTCCGGCAATGTGGTGGCCGGGACATTGGGCGACTGGACGCTTGAGAAAAATGTGATCAATGGTGGTATTCGCCTGGGCGCAGGCACCGACCGCATTCTGATCCGCTACAACAAATCCGACGAAGCCATCATTATGGCCCAAAGTCAGGGTGTGAACAGCGCGGTCGGCAACAACACGATCAGTGGCAATACCTTGACCAGCAGCAGCGGTGATATTATCCGCATCTTTGAAACTGACGGCAATATTATCACGCATAACAAGCTGCAAAATGCGACGAGTGGCTCTGCGGTCTCCATTACAGCGGGCGGCAGCGGCAATCGGATTACGCAGAACGCCTTTGGTAATAATAGTAGCAACGCAATCGACCTGGGCGATAATGGCGTGACTGCCGCCACCGGCTGTACCGATGCCGGCGCCGCCAATGGTGGTTTGGGCCGCCCGGTCATCACCAAAGCGGCGCTGCTTGGCAATCTCTTGACGACCAGCGCCACCTTCTGCAACAGTGGCGCCTTTGATTTGGAACTCTACAAAGCCGCGGTGGGCGCCGGTGAAGGAATTCCCGCGGCCGGTGAAGGCGCACTTTACCTTGGCACGCTCACCAATGTCAGTGGTGGCTCCATTAGCAACGGTGTGATCACCGTGCCTGTAACCGTTGGTCTTAGCATTGGCGATAACGTCACCATGCTCGCCATCGATCGCGCCAACGGCAACACCTCAGAATTTAGCGCCAACTACGATCTATCGCTCTCGATCTCCGGCAAAGTCTTCCACGATGTTGCCGGCACGGCCAGCGCCACCGGCCCGGCCTTTGTGGGCTCCACAACCGCGGATCTCCATCTCTATGACACTTTTGGCAACCATCTCAAAAGCACCACTTTGGATAGCAGCGGCAACTTCACCTTCACCGGGCTGACCAATGGCGTCTACTATGTCACCATCAATGAGTTCCGCGGCCTGGCCACCGGGGCAGTCGGCGCCGGCGCCATGCTCCTTGAGCAGACCTATGGCTCCACTGGTGACGGCGCCAGCGGCAGCGGCCCCATCTGCACGGGCGCTGCGCCCAATTATGTGGAGCAGACCAGCCCCAGCGCGCCAGACTGGGTGCCAGGCGCACAAAATGGCAATCCGACCGCCGGCCCCTGTTATGGTGGGCGCAGCAGCAACAGCAGCACAGCCAGCGCCGCGGCGGAGCCTGCGGTTGGGCTGAGCGAACATGCCATGCGCATTGTAATCAGCAACAAGAGTGTCACCGGCGTTGCTTTTGGCTTTAGCGCCAACGTGGTCACCAACCTGGGTGCGGGCGCAGGTCAAGGTACGTTGCCCACCTTCCTGACCCTGGCGAACGCGCTCTCCGGCGCCAACACCATGCGCTTTGTGCCGGTGGTGAAGCCGAACCAGATCAACGGCGCCAACCAATGGTGGCGGGTTGCCCTGTCGTCCGCCTTGCCCCAGATTACCGACAACAGCACGACGATCAACGGCGTTGCCTATAGCAATGTCGATGGCGCCACAGTACGTGATACCAACACGGCGTTACTAGGGTACACCGGCGCCGTCGGCTTGGGTGCTGATGGTCGCGCCGCCACTGGCGATGAAGCTAGCTTGGCCGGCGCCAGTGGCCCCGAATTGGAGATTACGCCCGCCGGCACAATCGACTATGGCTTTGATATTAATGCCAACAGTATTACGATTCAATCTGTAGCTATCTATGGCTTCGGCAACACGACCACCCTCCCCACCGGCGCCAACAACTTTGGCGATACCGGCAACATTATCATACGTAACGGCAAATCCGGCATTACCGTGACGCACAACCTGCTGGGGAGCGTGGCCAATAGCTTCACCGACCCAGGCGCCAGCCGCACCAAAGGCAGCAATATTATCTTTGACGCTGCCGCCGACCAGGTGGTCATCAGCTATAACCTGATTGGCTTTGCCGCTGATAGTGGGATCTTGAAATATGGTGAAACGGGCGCAGGCGCGCTGACCAAGCTGACCATTGCTAACAACGAAATTCGCGGCAATGGCAAAGCACCTGCTGTCGACACGCAGGGCGCAGGGATTGAACTAAACAATACCGCATTGCCCGGCGCCAGCCAAAACGTGACCATTGCCCAGAACCTGATTGCCGAGAATGGGGCGCAGGGTATCCAGCTCAACTATGGTCGTGGCATTACGATTGATGGCAACAGCATAAGCAGCAATGGCGGCGGCGCCACCAACCGCACCTTGAGCGTAGATGAACGCCAGAATGTGCAAGTGGCGGGCGGGCAGGAAATCACAGTGCAACACAACACAATGACCGACAGTGTTGCCGGCGATGGCATTGCCTTGCGCACCGGTCCCGGTGGTGGCAACGCCGCCGCCACCCGCATCCGCATCAGCCAAAATGCCTTTGGCAGCAACCGCGGCCAGGCGCTCAATCTGGTGCCCGATGGGGTTAACCCGAACAATGGCAACTGCCAGGAAAGTAACCAACAGAATTTGCTGGTAGACTATCCGGTTATTACCCTGGCTGAAATTGTCGGCACTTCCCTAAAGATCACCGGCTCCACCTGTAACAATCTGGCCGGCGCCGTCGAAATCTATAAAGTGGCGGCCAACAGTGGTCAAGGTGAAACGCTCAGTAATGAAATTTATGGTGAGGGTGGCGCGTTCCTAGGTTCGTTCGCAGTCACGGGCGGCGCTTTTGCCACCCAGACGTTGACCGGCATTCATAACCTTGTCGCTGGTGAATATGTCACGGCGCTCTTTATTGACGCCAATGGCAACACCTCTGAATTTAGCAAGAACGCCTATGTCTATAGCCCTGTAACGCTGAGCGTCACCCCCAGCGTTGGTGAAGGGAAACATGGAACGATTACGGCGACCTTGAGTGTCACCAGCCTGAATCCGGTACAGGTCACCCTTGCCTATATCAATGGCACAGCCGGCAGCCAGGATTACAGCGGCCAGAGCACATTGACGATTCCGGCCAATACGCTCAGCGCCACCGGCAGCTTTACCATTACCGATGATGCCACCGTCGAAGGGGACGAGACCTTCCAGATCAATGTCGCAGCCGTGCAAAATGCCACCAACGCAGCGACACCACAGACGGTGACGATTATCGACAACGATTTAACAGCCGTTACCCTTAGCGCTACGCCATCACTGGTCGAAGGGATCACCGGTACGATTACAGCGACGCTGACAACGACTAATGTCAAAGCAATTAACATTACATTGGTCTATACCGATGTCTCGACCGCCAGTGATGACTACATAGCCCAGACTACATTAGTGGTGCCGGGCGGCCAGCGCAAAGCGACGATTCCCTTTGTCGCCAAGGCGGATGCACAACATGAACTGACCGAAACACTCCAGGTAGCCATCATTGCCATCCAGGGCGGAGCCAATGCCGCGACGCCGCAGACGATCACTATCTTGAATGACACGGATCATGACCTGATTGCGGATGGAAAAGATAGCGATGATGATGGCGACGGCATTACCGATGGGGTGGAAGGGAACGGTCTGCGCGACAGTGACAGCGATGGTATTGCCGATTCGCTTGACACTGACAGTGATAACGACCGGATTCCCGATGCCATCGAAGGCCATGATGCTAATGGTGACGGCCAACCCGATCGCGCCTTTAGCCAGGTTGATGCGGATCACGACGGGTTAGACGATGCCTTTGACACTTCTATGGGTGGTGTAGCGGCAGTGCTGCCGGACAGCGATTTGGATGCAACACCTAACTATCTGGACCGCGATGATGACAATGACGGCGAGAACACCGACGTTGAAGACGCCAATGGTGACGGCGATAACAACCCGGCCACCCAAGCCACCGATGCCGACCAGGACCGGATTCCCGATTATCTGGATCCTGACGACAGCACGACCGATGGCAGTGGCGGTGATAGCGATCATGACGGGCTGAGCGACACCTTTGAATATGACGCCAACGGGGATACCCAAGGCCCAGACAACACAGACGGTGACGGCTTGCCCGATTATCTGGACCCGGATGACGACAATGATGGCGTGCCCACCGCATTGGAAAATGCCGATCCCAATGGGGATCACACAGCAGCCGACGCTCAGGATACGGATAAGGACAACATTCCCGACTACCGGGACAATAACGACGACAATGATGACCTATTGACTGCGGCCGAAGATGCCAATGGCGATGCCGATGGCAACCCGGCCACCAACCCGACCGATGCCGATGGTGACCGCATTCCCGATTACCTGGATCCGGATGACAACACAACCGGGCAACAGGGCGGGGACAGCGATCATGACGGTCTGCGCGACTTCTATGAGTATGACATCAACAATGACAATATCATGGCCGACGACTCTGACGGCGACGGCAAACCGAACTATCTCGACGATGATGATGACAACGATGGCCTGCCCACCATCCAGGAGAAGGCCGACATCAATGGCGATGGCAACCCAGAGGACGCGGCCCAAAGCGACAATGACAGTGTTGTCGATTATCTGGACTCGGACAGCGACAACGATGGCCTCTTTGACGGCGCCGAATATGATGTAGACAGCAATGGTTCCGGCCCGGATGACAGTGACGGTGACGGCAAATCCGACTACCGTGATGACGATGACGACAACGATACCATCCTAACGGCTTTGGAGAATGCCGATCCCAATGGCAATCACCTGCCCGACGATGCGGTCAACACCGATGGCGACGCTTTGCCCGACTATTTGGACAATGATGACGACAATGACAACAAACTGACCGCCCTTGAAGTCAACACCGATGCCGACGGCGACCACATTCCGGACAACGTCGATCCCGACGACACCTCCACCGATGGTAGCGGCGGCGACAGCGACACCGACGGCGTAAATGATGCCAGCGAATTTGGCGGCGGCGCCACCCAAGCGCTCGTCAACAGTGCGGCGGCGCTTGACACCGATGGTGACGGCAAACCCAACTACTGGGACAATGACGACGACAATGATGGCATTCCAACCGCCCAAGAGCACCCCGATGCCAATGGCGACGGCAATGCCGCCGATGCCCGTGACACCGACGGCGACAAGACGCCAGACTATCTGGACAATGATGATGACAATGACAACAAGTTGACGTTGGATGAAGGTACCGGCGACACCGATGGTGACCATATTGCCAATTACCTGGATCCAGATGATTCCACCACGGACGGCACGGGTGGCGACAGCGACAAAGATGGTCTTAATGATGTCAGTGAATTTGATATCAACCAGGATAACCAAGGCCCGGATGACAGCGATGGCGATGGTCTAGCCAACTACTTTGATGCCGACGATGACGGCGACAGTGTGCCAACCAGCGCCGAAAACGCCGACGCCAACGGCGATGGCAACCCGGCGGACGCGCGCGACACCGATGGCGACACCATCCCGGATTACCTGGATGCCAACAACACCGATGGACTCCAGGCTGATAACGATGGCGACGGCATCCTGACCGGCAACGAAGATCTCAATGGCGATGGCAACATCTATAACGATGACAGCGACGGGGACGGAACACCAAATTATCTGGACAACGACGACGACAATGACAGCGTCTTGACCAAAGATGAAGATGTCAACGGCAACGGCAATCGCGCCGATGACGACACCGATGGCGACAAGACGCCTAACTATCTCGACAATGACGACGACGGCGATCTGATCCCAACCAAGAGCGAAGACATCAACAAGGATGGCAATCCGGCCAATGATGACAGCGATGGCGACAAGACGCCTAACTATCTGGACAACGACGACGACAACGACGGCATTCTGACCCGGGATGAAGACGCCAATCACGATGGCGACCCGACCAACGACGATGCTGACAAAGATGGTACGCCTGACTATCTGGACACCGACAGCACGGCGGACTTTGATGGCGATGGTCTGCCCAACAACATCGACCTCGACGATGACAACGATAGCGTCAGCGACGTTGATGAAGGCAATGGTACCATTGATACGGATGGGGACAAGGCGCCGGACACGCTTGATATGGACGATGACAACGATGGCGTGCCGACCAAAGATGAGGACATCAACGGCAATGGCAATCCTGCTGATGATGACACGGATGGCGATAGCAAGCCCAACTATTTGGATACGGATGATGATGGGGACGGCATTGCCAGCAAGGCCGAAGATCTCAACGGTAATGGTAACCCGACCGATGACGACACCGACGGCGATAAGACGCCCAACTATCTCGACAATGACGACGACGGCGATGGTGTCCTGACCAAGGTGGATAACACCGGCTATGATCCGGCAGACACCAACCTGAACGACGATGACACCGATGGCGATGGCCTGCCCAACTATCTGGATGCTGATGATGATGGCGACACCGTGCCCACCAGTAAAGAAGATCTTAACCATGACGGCGATATGAGCAACGATGACACTGATGGTGACGGTATTGCCAATGCGCTGGACGATGATGATGACGGTGACGGCATTCTTACTAAGCTAGAAGATCTCAATGGTGATGGCGATCCCACCAACGATGACAGCAACGGCAATGGAATTCCCGATTACCTGGATACCGATTCGATACAAATTAGCTATCGAGTACTCTTGCCCTTTGTCAGTCAAAAGTAGTTACTCAGAAGTAGTCACACAGACGAGCGCCAAGAAGCAACACTTTTTACAAGAGTAATTCGCTGCTTCTTGTGCTGCTCGTGAGTATAGTAGACGCCAACGAACATTGCATGAAGACAAACAGGCCGGATCTGGATCCGGCCTGTTTGCTTTATTCATCACTCATAGAATAACGCATCGGACAATTATAGTACTTTGCGTTATAATGGATTGGAAAGCAGTAAGGTAGAGCAAAACCAAGCGTTGCGTAACCAAAAAAGAACGCTGATCTAAAAATTCTGCAAACCAGCCTTTACGCCAGCAGCAAACTATCTATTGTGTTCACAGAATCTTTTCGATGAACTGAGGAGAATCATTCGGAGCTATGACTAAGCATGATGATCTGCCACCGTTGACCGCCGTTGTCTTTGATATGGATGGCTTAATGGTAGACACAGAAATTATCTATCACATCGCCTGGCGCAACGCGGCCAACGCACTCGGCTATGTCACATCCGATGCTACCCTAATGGCGACCACAGGCCGCCGTATGGAAGACTGTTATGCCCTGCTGCAACAAGCACAGCCGGCGACCTTTCCTATGGCAGAGTTCAAAACCATCTGGCCCCGTTACTGGCATGACTATGTTCTTGAACATGGCATTGCTCAAAAAGCAGGGCTGGCTGAATTGCTTGATCTGCTCGATGATCTGCAGATTCCCAAAGCAGTAGCCACCTCGTCAGCGTGGGACGAAGCGATCTTCACACTGCAACAGGCGGAGATCGCCCACCGCTTTGCAATTGTAGTCTCCGGCGATCAGGTCACCAATGGCAAACCAGCGCCAGAGATCTTTTTGACAGCCGCGCAGCGGCTTGGCGTCGCGCCTTCTCATTGTATGGCGTTGGAAGATTCAGAAGCCGGCGTGCTCGCGGCCAGTGCGGCAGGGATGGTGACGGTTATGGTGCCGGACCTCATTCAGCCCACCCCCGCTGTTGCGCAAAGAGCTTATCGCGTCGCCTCTTCCCTACACGAAGTCTCACGATTGGTCCGAAGTTTTTGGTCGGCCACCCAAGGAGCAAACCCATGAACGCACAAGAGATCCGCCTCTACAACCGGCAGGCGTGGGACAAAGCCGTAGAGCGGGGCAGCCAGTGGACTATTCCGGTCGCAAGCAGCGCAGTTGCCGCGGCCCGGCGTGGCGAATGGGACATTGTTCTGACGCCAACCAAAGCTGTGCCGCACACCTGGTTTCCCCCGCTGACCGGCATTTCTGTCCTCTGTCTGGCGGCTGGTGGTGGTCAGCAAGGGCCACTCTTGGCCGCCGCCGGCGCCCACGTTACAGTGCTTGATAGTTCACCCCAACAGTTGGCCCAAGATCGCTACGTCGCCCGGCGCGATGGGTTGGCTATCCGCACCGTGCAAGGTGACATGACCGACCTTTCCGCTTTTGCCACCAGCAGCTTTGCCCTGATTGTTCATCCTTGTGCCAATCTCTTTATTCCAGATGTCCGTCCCCTTTGGCAGGAGTGCTTTCGTGTCTTGCAGCCGGGGGGGCTTTTGTTGGCCGGCTTTTGTAATCCGGCCACTTACATTTTTGACCAGGCCCTAGCCGACGATGACATTTTGCAAGTGCGTCACCAACTCCCCTATTCTGATCTGACCAGTCTCACCCCAGCTGAGCGCCAAACCTATCTTGACGATGAACAGCCCCTGGAGTTTAGCCATACACTGGAGGATCAGATCGGCGGCCAGCTGGCGGCCGGCTTTGTGCTGACCGGTTTCTATGAAGATTCCTGGCCTGGGCGCGCGCTGGATGCCTATATGCCAACCTTTATTGCAACCCGTGCGCGCAAGCCAGAGCACGTAAGCTTGTAGCTAGCTCGAAAAATACGACTTTCCTACGTTCTTTGTTTGAATATACGCATAGAGCGTCAAAAATCCGGCTATTTTGCATTTACTACTATAGAGCGGTGAATACAGAGTGATGAGTACTAAAGCAACAACATCCTTAGATAGATTCACGCCCGAGCAACTGTTACAGGGTTGCCGCCAGACCAAACCCGACGATTCGCACGAGGGGTTCTGTCTGGAAATGTTCCGTCGTGCGATCGAGGAGCACAGCGAAGCGTGTTGGGCCGTCATTTATCAGCAATATCAGAAGCTGGTCTATCGCTGGACCATTGACTTTGCCCACACCAACGATCATATCGGTGATACCACCGTTGATGAAATGGTGTTGGATGCCTTTACTTCCTTCTGGCGCGCCTTCACTGCCGACAAATTGGCCAAAGCCACACGGCTGGCCAGTGTGCTTGCCTATTTAAAATCCTGCGCGGCAACCTCTGTGCTGCAAGCCAAGCGCAAAGCAGAACAAGAGGCGCTGCGCATAGAATGGCAACATGATAACCCTGACGATCAGCTCGCCCGGCTCGAAATGGGGATGCGGCCCGAAACTGAAATCATCACCCGCCTTACGGCCGATCAGCTTTGGGCCATTGTGGATAACTGTTGTCATAACGAACAGGAACGCGTTGTGGCGCGACTCAGTTTTGTCTCTAACCTGAAACCGCGCTCGATTTTAATTCAGTTTCCCGACTTATTCACAGACAGCGAAGAGATCTACGCGATTCGTCGTAACTTAAAAAATCGGCTATGGCGCGATGAACAGTTACAAACCTTACATCGTCTGTAGTGAATAACAATTATAATCTACCTATACTGCGCAGCGTCATGAAGGTATATTTTTTACAGCAGTAAAAATGTGCTTATTTACCGCTGCGGAGCATGATGTAATTCTGATGGAGTGCGAGTCATGTTTGCGAACGATCGAGCTGAAGCCAATTCAATTGCCCTGGACGACCTGCCGGCGTGGGCGCTGGAAGCCTATCTGGATGGTGAACCGGCCCCCGATCTTGCCGAAGTGTTAACGCAAAATCCAACCTTACAACGTGAATTGGAAGAACAAGAAGAGTTCGCCGCTACTTTGCAGTCAATGCTCTATCGCTTTGATTGTCCATCACCGCAACAATTACGCGCCTACCATTGGCAAGAGTTAAACACCGCAGCTACAGACCAGGTACGCGCGCATTTGGCCCTTTGTACTCATTGTAGCACTGAATTAGCCGCGTTGGCAGAGTTTGTACCGGCGCCGAAGGCCAGCCCGCTCAGCCATCTACCCAAGTTGGCGCTCAACGAGCTACGCGAACGGGTCGATGAGGCGCTGGCCAAACTGCAAATTGTGGTTGCCACCTTGGTAACACCACTGACACCCGCGACAAGCGGTGTGGCCCTACGCAGTGAAGCAGCCACCAGCGGTGCACAGTCGGCACCGCCGGCCGTGCTGCTCTTTGAAGCAGAGAACGCCGACCTGAGCGTCATGGTGCAGCCGGCAAAGGATGATACGCGCCACCTAGCCGGCCAGCTTTTAGCCACAGCGCCCATAGAGCCCAAGGTTGTACGGCTTGTACCGGCAGATGAACAGCTTCCTACGGTCACCGCTGACCTTGAACCCACCGGCGCCTTTACCTTTGAGCAGGTCCAGCCCGGTCACTATCAACTTATGGTCCACGCCGCGGAACAGACGATCCTCATTCCTGATCTGATCATTGCTTGACTGACACATAACTACGCAAACATCATCCATCAGTAGAACCGCGCCCTAGGTTTGCCCACAGCTATGGCAAACCTGTTAATCGAAACAGAGCATGGTGGTGAGTAGTGGGTGGCAGGTTCGCCACTCGCCACCCGCTACTCGCTACCCACCACAGCTTTTAAGCCTCCTCCACACTTGAATCATTGCCTGCCTGGGGTTACAATACCCCTATGATCGATGCTGCCCTACTGGAAACGCTTTTACAGAGCAAGGCAGAGACCCATCCTGCTTTGCTTCAAAAATATGGGCTTGGGCTAGAGACCATTCAGCAACTCAAGGAAATCTCGGCCGAATTCTACTTTACAGAACCGGCCAGAGCACTTCACATTGCGGAAACAGCCTATGCCCTGAGCCAGCAGATGCCCAGCCCGGCGCCGGCGTTGGGCCATTGGACGTTGGGCAATGCGCTCATGTTTGTGGGACGCTATGCCGAAGCTGACCGCCACTTTCAGCAGGCGCGCCACGCCTATTTAGCTGCCGCTAATTGGCTTGATGCGGCGCGCATGGGGGTCGGCCATGTGGGCATGTTGGCCTACAACGGCGACAGCGAAGGCGCACTGGCCTTGGCCGCCGAAATTGAACCGATCCTGACCACAGCCGCAGCCGAATCTCGGGACGATCGCCAGCGGTTGGGTAAGTTGTTGATGAATGCTGGGGTGGCCCATGAGTTGTTGGGCCACTATGAAGAAGCTCTCACCCTTTATGAACGCCAACAGCAGATTGCCGAGCAACTCGCCGACCAACTGATGCTGGCGCAGTTGACCAACAACAAGGCCCATGCCTTGGTGCAAATTGGCTCATTCACGGAAGCAATCTCAGCCTACCAGAGTGCTGAGCAGTTGTTTGCGCCCATGGCGGCGCAGGCCGACCAAATTCGGCTGTACTACAACTACGCCGCGCTCTTGGCCATGTTAGGCCAGTATGAAGAAGCGCGCGCATTGCAGGACAAAGCAGAGATACTCATCGCCGGCCTGGAGAGCGTTGAGTTGCAAGCGCACTGGCTGACGTTGGTGCGCGCCCAACTTGATCTGCAAGCCCACTGGCCTATTACTGACGAGCTAATCGAACGCCTCTGCCGGGCTCAGCGGGCTTTTGGTGAATTGGGCCCCGCGTTTGCGGCCGGCCTGGTTTGGATCGTCTTGGGGCGCTGTCATCTCCGAAGGAGAGCGTGGCAAGCTGCGCAACAGGCCCTGGCGCAAGCGCAACAACACGCCGAACAATATGCCGATCGCACGTTGATCTATCGCGTCTACCACGGTCTGGGCCAGTTGGCCGATGCTCAGAACCAGATTGCTGCGGCCGTTACCGCGTATCGCGCTGCCATTCGCCAGATTGAATCGATCCGGGGTGAGTTTCACATTGAGACCCTGCGCGCCGATTTTCTCACCGACAAATTAGGCGTCTACCAAGATCTGACCAGCCTTTACACGCGCAGCGCACAATTTGAAGAGGCGTTTCAGGTAATCGAACGGGCTAAGGCGCGCCTGCTGACCGAGAAGCTGACGTCACGGCTGAGCCAGGAAGCCCACCATTTCACCGCCGTTGAAGATGAGCAGTTGCGTGCTTTGACCACAGAACTCAAAGCGCTTTTACAACGGCTGGATCAACTTTACCGGCAAGCAAGAGTTGAGGGTTTGCAAAGCGGCACAGCCCAAGGCCATCAGCCTACGGTGACCACGGCGACCACAATTGCAGAAGTAGAAAGCCAATCGCAACGCCTCACCCATCAGATCCAGCGCCGTCGCCCGCTCTTTTCGGTCTATGCCACCGGTGAGCCGACGCCACTGGCTCGCGTGCAAAGTCATCTACAGGAGCGGCTGCTGCTTCAGTACTTTGTCAATCAAGACCATGTCTGCGCCTATGTGGTAGGCGCAACCGGCATTCTCGGCCACTACCAACTGGCGCCCCTCGCCGAAGTTGATGCAGCGCGTCAGGGTTTTAGCACAGCAGTCGAACAAGTGTTGGCCCTCTCCGCGAACTTTGGCTTGGCGCGCACCGCCCGCTATATCCCTTCCCTGCTCAGTGCAGCCAATGCACAGCTACAACGGCTCTACCAAGCACTTTTTCAGCCGCTGGAATCAGCCCTGGCGCCCTACAAAACCCTGATTATTGCACCAGATCAGACGCTTCACTATATTCCCTTTCACGCCCTCTATAACGGTGCGCGTTATCTTGTCGAAGAGTATACGTTCAGTTACACACCAAGCGCCACCGTGCTGGACCTCTGTTTAGAGCATCAGGCGCCGGGCAAAGGCGTTTTGCTCTGCGGCTATGACAATCAGGATTTGGCCGCGGTCGCGACAGAGCTAGAAGAACTTCAGGCACTGGCGCCGCAAGCGGATTGTTTTATTGGCGCCGCATGTCGCGCCGAGACCTTTTTAGAGCGCGCCGAGCACTATGGGCTGGTGCATTTGGCCACCCATGCCAAATTCCGCATGGATCAACCACTGCTCTCTTCCCTTGTGCTGGCCGACCGCCAGTTGACCTTGACCGAAATTTCGCAACTGCAGCTCCAGGCCGATCTGGTCATCCTCAGTGGCTGTGAGACGGGTCACGGCCAGTTGCGCGGCGCTGATCTGCTGAGCCTGGCCGGTGGTTTTCTTAGTGCAGGGGCGCGCTCGCTGCTGGTCAGCCTCTGGCGCGTCGAGGACAGAATGGCGGCGCAGTTGATGACAACCTTTTACCAAGCGCTTCTTGCCGGTGCATCGCGCGCCGACGCACTGCGCACGGCCCAACTGGCCCTGCTTCAGCAAGCGGAGCCACAACAGCCAGAGTCCAGCGTCTATCGCCATCCGGCTTATTGGGCGCCCTTTACCTTAATCGGCAACTGGCTACCGGTTTCTTGTCTACAACCCGAACACTGATTGCTTACGGGAATACCACAGGGCGCTCCTGCATCACGTTAATTTCACGTTACCTTGTAGGTTACCCAGGGATACCCTTGCCGCATTTCTCAAGCTTACTACGTTTATAAGCTGATAACATAATTTTCCCCCGCTGTGCATTAGATTGGGTAGAGATCCCGCGTACTTATCGTAGGGCAATTACGTCATGAAGGATGGGTGATTGGGTGATTGGTAATTGGGTGATCAGTGATTGTGCCTTTACCGCCACATAGGGTTCCCGCTTCTAGGCACGGAAGCTTAATGGAATCACCCAATCACCAATCAACTAATCACCAATTTCAGCCCAACGCCGCGGTTCTCGCAAACCCCGAAAGCAGGATAAGGAGATAAATAGGTATGTTTGCACAAGTCAATCAGCGTGCTGTCACTATACATTACACGCCCTATACAATGCCCGCTGCCAACCCGCATTTGCGCAAGAGCAGCCGCTATAGACAAACTGCTGCAGTCGATGTTCGTTGCACAATAGCAGCTTGCCAATTACAGCACCGCGGCGCCCTGTATTATTGGCTTTCATTGGCTGTCATTGCAGGGTTGGTCACGGTGCTTATGCAACTGACCACAGCAGTCGCCCAAGCCCAGGAAGATCCTGTGCCGCTGCCGCCCCACTGTATTGGGGCCGGTCCTGTGCCGCTCAATGAGCCCGATTTTTGTGGTTGCACCTGGGGCGCCGTCTACTATCGAGGGCAGGCGGTCACAGCTGCCCCGGTGACACTGACCTTTGGCGGTCAACAGACGGTCAGCCAGACCCGCCAGCAGGTCGCCAACGATCCGCCCCTCTATCACATTAGTGGCAGTTCGCTGGGCGCCAAGAAAAATGACACGATGACCGTCACCGTCACCTTTGCCGGCCAAACTGTCACACGCGCCTTTCGCGCCTGGCCAGATACAGAGGGCGAACAAGAACTACCCTTGGTCTTGCCGGAGCAAGGGGTTTGGACAAGTTGGAATAACGGTGACTATACGCAGGCGCTCGCGGCTGTCGGCGACACGATTTGGGCCGGCGGCGCCGCCGGTCTGCTGGCAGTTAATGTGGTCACCAACGCCCAGACGCCCCACACCTTGCCCTGGTCAGACCAGACAGTCATTGCCATTGCGGTGGCGACCAATGGCGAGGTTTGGGTCGCCGGGCCGCATAATCTGGCGCGTTATAAGAACAATCAGTGGCTGAATGTCACCCCCCCCTTTGCCGCCAAAATTCGGACCCTGGCCGCGGATCCGACCAACAGCAACATTTGGGTCGGTGGCGGTGATGGCAGTGATGCACTGGCCAAGTATGACGGTGCCTGGCACACAGTCACCGCGCTAGATGGGCCTGTGGCCACCCTTGTCGTCGACAAAACGGGCACAATTTGGGCTGGCACCCTGGGCAACGGGCTCTATGCCCATGCCGCGACCGGCAACATCAACAGTGGCTGGCTGCACTATCAGACCGAGAATGGATTGGCCTCTGACTATGTCTTGAGCAGTGCTGCTGACGCACAGGGAGTCTGGTTTGGCACGCGGCCCTACCTATCCGGTGAAGGGCCGCGTGGCGGCATCACCCATTACCAATTTGCCGATGACAGTTGGCAAACCTACACAACCACCCACGGCCTGCCCGCTGACAGTACCTTCCCCGACGCGCCGGCGCCCATCTACGCACTGACGGTGGACGCACAAGGACGACCGCTGGCCGGCACCCCCAAGGGAGTCTACCTGCAGGGCGCACCAACCCAGTGGGTCAGTGATCTGGCCGCAACGGATGACGTGAATGCGGTCATCCAGAGCGGACACTACATTGTGGCGGCGCGCCAGTCAGCCCTCTGGCGGCTGGACCGCACTGTTACACCAGGCACGGCCCCCATGGTCACCATCACCGGCCCAGCCAATCGCAATATTTCCCAGGCGGAGACCTTGACTTTACATGCCAGCGCCACGGACACGGACAATATCCAGCAGGGAGGGGCAAGTCAAATTCTGGCCTGGGATTGGCAATCCGACCGCGTCGGTTCGCTCTGCACCACAGCCAACACCTGTGTACTGCCGGCCGGCATCCTTCCCTTGGGCAAACATGTCATTACCGTGCGCGTCCAGGATGATGAAGGCGTTTGGTCAGAGGCCGCCAGCCAGACAGTTACAATTGAGCAAGCCGAGAGCGTCTATTTGCCGGTGGTTCAGACACAGCAGGTTGTCAGCAGTCAGTAAACTCATCTTACGTCGCTGGAAGTCTAATGCGTTTTGCCAAGGAGCCCACAGGAGTAACGGTGGGCTCTTTGCGCCTAAGTGCCCATTAGGGTCTGGCTTTGTTTCAAGCTATACTATACTCTGTCGTTCAAGGCGATTGCGAAGCAATAAGCACCTAATTTGTTGCGCCTGAAATGGTTCAGGCGCAACAAAGGCTTCGCATTAGACATCGACAATTTTTTGTCGATATCTGCGCTCTTAGCGCCTATAGGGGCACGCGGCTTCGCGCCCAATCGATCAAGAAACCCATATCGTCCTAAACTCAATCATCCCTCCGGGATGAAGCTGCTTGCACACGTAAGCGTCTAATCCCCCATGCCGTCCACTGGACTACGTTAGGGTGCAAATCACACGGAAAACCTATCTGTAAATTCGGTTCTAGTGTCTATTATTCTACTAAGTTGTAAACTTGGTCACAGAGAATTTAAGGACAGACATTGATTGAAAAGGAGTAAACGTGAAGAGAAGCATAAAGCGAGAGCAACATAATGCGGGATTCCGCCTGATTATCGGCGCCTTGGCGTGTCTCTTGGTGGCGCTCCTTGTTTTGCAACAGACGGCTAGTTGGGCTGCCAGTACAAATCGTACATTAGCCAGTCAGGATTCTTTCGCGGCCCGGCTTGACAACGCCGCCACGACCGGCAGCGCCCAGCCTCAAGACATTGGGACATCGCACAAAAGCGATCGATTAGCTATCGATATAGCTGGCGCCCCCGCCCCGCCGGCCCAACGCAGCCTGCAAGCCTATCTCCTGACCGATGCCACCCAAAGCGGCCGGCGCTGTGGTCCTTTACAGGTCAATGGCAATGGCCTGCATCATAACTGTGACGTTCCCGGCGTCAATCTCATTGCTGCCTATGATTCGATCCAGATTATGCAGGAGGCTTCCGCCTTTTCGGTGACCTTGCCCAGTTCCACCCTCGCCCCCCTACGCACGGCATTGGTCAAAGCCACCGACACCCCCAGCCAGGTCGGCTATGCCGTCGGCCTAATGCAACAGGGGCGTATCCTCTATGATCACAGCAACTTTGCCAAGAATGCAGCTGATGCCAATAAGCTAATTGACGCAAAAATTCATGCTGAACATGTGTTAAATATTCTCTACGGCCTCAATGACCCGCGCTATGGCGACCAAGATGGCGATGGCGCCATCGGCAATCCGGGCGACAAATATGGCCTGATTACCTATGCCAAGAATCTTTCGACGACACTGCAACTGATTGCCGACAATCCAGACGCCACCGATAACATGCTCACCCGCGTCGACCAGGTCCATACGACGCTGGGCAACTTGGGCAGTGGCGACAATGATGGCAACTGGTTTGCCCTCTTTATTGAAAAGGCGGAGTTGGTGCTGGCCGCCACCAATCAAAGCGAAGCCCAGGCGGCAGCCACCCAGCTCGTGGGCTTTGCCAACCGCATCTACAATGGGGTTGAACTCAATGATAATGGCGAAATTGAACCCATTGCCGGCGAAGGAGGTGTCATCACCGCCCATCGCTACACGCAATACATTGCTGAGTATCTCGCCGCCAATGGCACAGTCCGCTATGGCAACAGTAGTAACGCACTAAAAAATGATCAGTTGGTCATCAAGCTCTCCTCACTGACCACGCCCTTCTCTGGTGAGGCCATTTGGGCCTACCTGCTCTTGGATGATGGCAGCTTCCGCCCGGTTGGCTCAACCTCCGCCACCGGCACAACGCTGGATGCCACCATTACGGTTGCCGGCACCGATCTGCTGGCCGAGGCGCGTGGCGTTTACTTGAGTGTAGGCGTCCAATATGCGCAGGGCGCCTTGCCCGTCGCGCCGCTCGGCCTCCTGCGCAACGTGATGGCACAAGCGGCTGGTACGCCGGGCAGCGTTGGCTATGCGATTGGCTTAGCCACGCAGGGCAAATTGCTCTTCGATCATGCCAATTTTGCCAAGACCGCAGCCGACGCCAATAAATTGACCGAAGCCCGGATGCACGCCGAACATGTGCTCAATCTGCTCTACGGCACAGCAGATCCACGTTATGGCGACCATGATGGGGATGGCGCTGCCACCAACCCAGGTGATGGCTATGGGCTATTGCGTTATGCAAAGAATATCTCGACCACGCTCCAACTAGTGGCCGACCATGCCGACGCCACCGCCAATATGAAGACGCGTGTCGCCGAAGTGCGCACGACCTTGGGCAACCTGGGCAACAGCGAAACCGATGGCCGCTGGTTTGTCAGCCTGATTGAAAAGGCGGAGTTGCTGTTGGCCGCCACCAATCAGAGCGATACGCAGACCGCTGCCACCCAGTTGGTCGGCTTTGCCAACCGCATCTACAATGGCGTCGAACTCAATGACAATGGTCAGATCGAACCTATTGATGGCGAAGGGGGCGTCGTCACCGCCTATCGCTACTCGCAACATGTGGGGGACTACACGCTGGAGCTATTGGTCACCCCGGTGGCGACCCCAACACCAACCGCAACGGTAACCCGCACCCCCACGCCAACTGCCACCACCGGCACGGGCCCAACGCTGACACCTACTGCCACCGCCACCAACAACGGCTCCACGCAAAACGGTGACGGCTTTGAGGCTGATGATCAATGTGCCGCGGCCAAAACCATTGCCACCGACGGCCTGACTCAAAGCCACACTTTCCACCAACAGGGTGATAACGATTGGATCAGCTTCCAGGTGGAGCAGGGCAAGAAATATCAGATCGAGGCGCGCGTTCCTCCCGGTTCGCCGGCTGACCTGCTCATGGAAGTCTATGGGGATTGTAGCGGCGCGGCCGAGACCGCCCAGGATTTCAGTTTTTCACCGGACATCCGGCTCAATGTTCAGGCGGCCAAGACCGGTTCCTACTATTTGCGTCTGCTGAACCATACCTCCACCGTCTTTGGCAGCAACGTCGCTTACCAACTATCCGTACGCGGCGAGCAGGAGGGTGGCGGCCCAGGCGCTTTGATTGTCGTCGCCGGTCGCCTCCTAGAAACCGACAAACTCCAGGATCGCATCTATGCCGTCACTGACCGTGTCTATCGCCTCTGGCGCAACAACGGCTATGGGCCGGAACGCATCCGTTATCTGGCGCCCGATCTCAATCGCGATGCCGATGGCGATGGCGTCAAAGATGTCGCGGCCTTGCCCAGCAAAGCCAATCTACAGGATGCCATTGTCAACTGGGCAGCGGACAAATTGAGTGCCGATCGACCACTGACTATCTATGTGATGGATCATGGCGCTTATGACAAGCTCTATCTGGATGAGCCGCGCGGGGAGCGCTTGTTCCCTGATGATATGAATAGCTGGCTCTCCCAATTGGAAGCGGCCGTGCCCGACGTGAAAATCAATGTGATCATTGAAGCATGCAACTCGGGCAGCTTTATTGACCCCGATAAGAGCATTAGCGGGACCAACCGGGTAGTCGTCACCTCGGCCAGTGCCTTCTCGTTGGCCTGGGCCTCGCCCCAGGGTGCGGTCTTCTCCGACGCACTGTTGGATTCCCTGGCTATGGGCCAGAGTCTCTATGTCGCCTTTGATGAGGCCAAGGCCAATGCGCTGCGCCTCCACTCCGATCAGTTTGCTTGGCTGGATGATAATGGCGACGGCGCGCCCAACGGCGGCCAGGATGGCAAAAAGGCGGCTATCCGTGGTTTTAACACCGATAATTCGCTGGCTGAAATCAAGTGGAAACCTTATGTCGTCGAAGCTGAGGTACTCGACGCCACGACCCAAGAGCGCTTTGGGCCGCAGGTGCGTCTGGGCGCGCGCGGCGAGATTCGCGCCGAGGTGCGTGACAATAGCCAGGTCAAGACAGTGCTGGCGACCATCTATCCGCCCTCCTTCCGCGCGCCAACCTCCGGCGAAGAGCTGGTGCAGGGCCCCCCCCCCATTACCTTGCAAGATCGAGGCAACAATATCTACGCCGGCCTCTATGGCGCCTTTGACGAAATCGGCACCTACCGCATTGTCGTCACCGGCATCGACGATGATGGCCTGGAAAGTCGCATTCTGGACTTTACCGTGAGCACCGGCAGCTTGATCTATCTGCCGCTGGTCGCGCAGTAACCAGCTTGAACGCGGATTACACAGATCTAGCGGATTTTGATCCGCTAGATCTGTGTAATCCGCGGTTATCATTCACTCACATTGGAGTAGGTGCGGTTTCCATACCTCACATTGCCATGTACACAACCTTGTGCGGTATGGAAACCGCACCTACTTTGTTCGTCGCTGAAACACAAAACTGAATCATGAACACAAATCCTACCTCACCTGATTTGCCGGTTGCCGCCTTTGTTGACACGGACCGGCGCGAGCGATTGTATGCAGCCTGCCCTGAACTGGAAACGATTTTCCGCCGCTACGCCGAAGGCCAACCGATGCCGGGCGTAAGCTATGGCGTAGTGATTGACGGCGAATTGATCTTTACTCATGCCTTTGGGCTGCGCAATGTCGCCGACCACGCCCCGGTAACCACAGAGACAGTCTTTCGCATTGCCTCTATGACCAAAAGTTTTGCCGCGTTGGCCATCATGCAGCTACGCAACCGCGGCCGGCTGTGCCTGGATGAACCGGCGGCCACCTACGTCCCTGAACTGGCTACCTTGACCTATCCCACGGTGGACTCATCACCGATTACCGTGCGTGACCTGTTGACGATGTCCGCCGGTTGGCCCCAGGATGATCCCTGGGCGGACCGGCAACTCTATCGCACCGACGAGGAGCTGAGCACTTTCTACCGCGCCGGCGTCGCCTGGTCCAACCCGCCACGGCAGACCTTTGAATATTCCAACTATGGCTATATGGTGCTGGGCCGCATCATTACTAATGTGGCTGGCCTGCCGGCGATTGACTATATCACACAGGAGATTCTGCAGCCGTTGGGCATGAATGCCACGGTTTGGAACGCCACCGATGTGGCGGCAGAGCGGCTGGCCCAAGGCTATCGCTGGGAAGATGCGATGTGGAAAGCGGAACCCATGTTGCCCACCGGCGGAGATGTGGCCGCCTTTGCCGGGCTCTTTACGTCAGTGCCCGATCTGGCCCGTTGGGTGGCGCTCTTTCAAGGAGCCTGGCCGCCGCGTGACGATACAAAAGGGACGTTGCTCCGACACAGTTCCCTACGTGAAATGCAACAGATCGGACGCGCCACTACACCTAGCATCACCCTATCCCACTTGGGCGCAGCGCCGCTTTTGCAGAGCGGTGGCTATGGCTATGGACTCTCGATCAGCCATAACGGCCAGGTAGAAACAGTGGGCCACGGTGGGGGATTACCCGGTTTTGGCTCGCATATGCGCTGGGCGCCGGCTTACGGCATTGGCGTTATCGTGCTGGCCAACGTCACCTATGCCCGTGTCCACGCCGCCTGTAGCGAGGCGTTGCAGCGGTTAATTGCGGTGAGCAAAGTAGAACCGCGCCGTGTGCCGGTGGCGCCGGCGTTGGCCAGTGCGCGCGCAGATATACTAAAATTGCTGACTGAGTGGGATGACGAGTTAGCCGCGGATCTCTTTGCCGACAACTTTTTTCTCGACCTGGATCGGACCCACCACTTGCAGGAATTAGCTGAGGTGAAGGCTCAATTAGGCGCGCTGCAACCGGACGGTCCTTTTGTGGTGGAAAACTGGTTGCGTGGCCACTGGCGTATGCAAGGGGAACGGGGGTGGTGCAAGGTCTTTATTACCCTGGCGCCCACTGTGCCGCCGCGCGTCCAAACGCTCAGGCTGGAAATCACGGTGCAGCCATCGTCCGTGTTACAGAGACTGGCAAAAGCATTGGCCGATCTCACGGCACAGCCCTTGCAGGATGAATTGGCACACCTCTGCGCCCCTGATCTGGATCTGGCGCCGCTCTGGGATCAGGTGCGCCTGGCCCATATCCTCTGCGGCCCCTGCACCGTGGACAAAGTAGAGGCCGGCGATGGCAGCACCTGGGCCACCTTCCGCCTGACCGGCCCCAAGGCGAATGTCCTCCTGACCCTGCGGGTCAATGCGCAAGGGCAATTGACCGAAGCGACCTTCCGGTAGGGGCAAACCCTTGCGGTTGCCCCGACGTAGGGCAACCGCAAGGGTTTGCCCTTACCGCGTAACCTTATCGCATCACGCCGTCAACTCGGTCACCTCTTCTACTTGCAGACGACCGCCACCCCATTCATCCACACGCCAGCGCCCGGTGACCAGAAGCGGCGTCCAGCTTTTGGGGCGGCGCAATGTTTTGGCTCCTTGGGCCACGACGAAGGTGTCGCCATCCCCCAAGAAGAAGCCGGCATCCCCCGTCCAACCAGGCAGACGCGTGGCCAGCACCTGCACCCGCAGACCGGGCTGAGTTGCTACCTGGGTCAGCGGTACGGATTCCAGGCCAGACTTTTGCACCAACGCCAATGGATGAACTGTCAACGGCTGGCCCAAAATGCGCTTTTCCCACGCCAGCCGCTCAGCCGGCGATTCGGACGGAAGCTCCGGGCGGGCAAAGGCAAAGGCCATTTGGTGCAACTGGGCGCCTTGCAAGCGCTCCTTGGCTTCGGCCTGGAGTGCGGCGCGACTGGCGCCCAGTTCATCCAACGCCCCACAGCGAATGAGATGGAGCAATTCTTTCTGTTGTAGGGACACCCGCTGCAGCAGATCGGCCAGATCCACAAAGGGGCGCTCCGCCAGCAACGCCTGCACGGTGCGTCGGCGTAGACTGCGCACCTGCCCTAGTCCCATCCACAAAGTCGGCTGGGGCTGCTCAAGCTCAGCTCCGTCCTCATCATCGCGCTGGTTTTCCGCAGGATAGGCCAGGGTAAAGTGTTCGCCGCTGTGGTTAATGTGGGGCGGGCGCACCGCAATGCCCAGCCGTTGCGCCTCACAGATGTAGATGGCCTGGTGGTGGAAGCCGCCCCAGGTGGAGAGACGCGCCGCCAGAAAGGCAGCCGGCCAATGGGCTTTGAGATAGGCGGAGCGGTAACTTACGTCAGCATAGGCGGTGGCGTGTCCTTGGTTAAAGCCGTAACCGGCAAAGGCGCGCACTTGTTCCCAGAGGGTGGCGGCCTGTTGCGCGCTAAAAGCTGGGCCGGCGGGAGCAGGCCGTTGGCAACCGGCCAGGAAGCGGCTACGTATGGCCTCCATTGCGTCGGCGCGAAACTTGCTCATGCCCCGGCGCAGATGGTCGGCCTCGGTCCAGCTCAAGCCGGCAATCTCGCGTGCCACCCGTAAGATCTGCTCCTGAAAGATAAGCACCCCATGGGTCGGCGCCAAAATTGGCGCCAGCGCTGGATGCAGGTAAAAGGTCTGCGCCTCGCCCCGATAGCGGCGGATAAAGGTCTGGGCCATGCCGCCAGTGGCCGGACCAGGTTTAAAGAAGGCGTTGGCCACGGCCAGATCCTGCACAGTGCGCACCTTAAGTTGGCGCAAAGTGCGCTGGGCGCCAGTCGATTCGCATTGAAAGACGCCCACGGTGTCGCCGGTGGCCAACAGGACGCCGGTGGCTTCATCGGTGAGGGGGATTTGCTCCAGTTGAAAGGTAGGCTCAAGATCGCGTCGGATGAGATGGGTGGCTGCGGCCAGCACGGTCAAGGCGCGAATGCCCAGCAGGTCGATCTTGGGCAGGCCGATGGCCTCTACATGCTCATGCTCAAACTGGATGGCAAGGAAGCCTTTGGGGGTCCATTGCACTGGCGCTACATCCGTGAGCGGGCCGGGCGTCACCACCACACCACCGGGATGCAAGCTCAAATGGTGCGGTTGGCCTAACAGCTCGTAAGCAGCCATGACCACCCGTCGCTCCTGTGGATCGCGAAAACCGGCGAGCATCTCCTCTACTTTGCTTTGGACGCGGCGGCGTGGGTCGGGATGCCAGGTATCGGGCAGGCGCGCCACCAGTCGGTCGATCTGCTCTTTGGCCAGGCCATAGGCTTTGGCCGTCTCGCGCACGGCGGATTTGGGCCGCAGCGTGCTGATCGTGGCCACCAGCGCCACCTGCTGCGGCCCATAGGTGGCGCGCACATAGGCCAACACCTCATCTCGGCGCAGGCTGCAAAAGTCCAGATCAATGTCGGGCGGGTCCTGGCGTTCCGGGTTGAGAAAGCGCTCAAAGAGCAGATCATGCGCCAGGGGATCCACACTGGTAATGCCAGTGCAGTAGGCTACCAGCGAATTAGCCACGCTGCCCCGGGTGCTGACCGGAATGGCCTGGCGGCGGGCGTAGCGCACCACATCGGCCACCAACAGGAAGAGCGGCGCATAGCCCTGGCTGGTAATCATGGTCAACTCGTGGGTCAACCGGGCACGCGCCACAGTTTGTGTAGCGGCGCCATAGCGTTGTGTCAGCCCCTCCTCGGCCAGCGTGGCCAACGCCGCAGTGGGCGTCTGGTCAGGCGGCAATTTGAGCACAGGCCAGATGGGGCGGCCATCGGGCAAGGCCGGTGCGCAGTGGGCAGCAATTGCGGCTGTTGCGTCCAGCGCCGCGGGCCAACTGGCAAAACGCGCCGCCATTGCAGCCGGGCTTAACCAGTGCAGATCCACATGTTCCTCGCCCTGGTCGGGTAGTGCACTGGCCGGGACATCGGCCAGCAGACAGTTCAGGTTCATGGCAGCCAACAAACGCAGACGGACGCGCGCATTGGGTGTCATGGTGTAGACGGGTTGAACGGCCACCATCGGCAGCCCTACCCGCGCCGCCAGGCTTACTACGGCCTCCACTACCCCATCATCCGCCGCACGATGGCGCTCCAGCGTCAGATAGGCGCAGTCGCCATAAAGGCTGGCCAACGCTTCGGCATAGGCGCGCGCCTGGGCGTCATCACCGGCGCGCAGCCACCGTTCGACCCAGCCCCGTCGACCGCCTGCCAGACCAATGAGACCCTCTCTGTGCTCGGCCAAGGTGCTCCAATCTAACCCACGAGCGGCGCGCGCCTCGCGGTCGGCATGACCTTGCACTGCCGACGCCAGCCGGCAGAGCGAGCGATAGCCGGCCGGCCCCGTCGCCAGGAGGGTCAGCAATCCCGGTGGCGTGGACAACGCGGCAGCCGCTAGTGGCGCCACCGTCACCGTCATGCCCAGCAAGGGTTGAATCTGTGCTTTGCGACAGGCGCGGTCAAAGGCCACTGCGCCATAGAGCACATTGGTATCGGTCAGCGCCAACGCGGGGAGGCCATCGGCCACGGCCTGCGCCACCAGCGCTTCCACGGTCGGGGTGGCGCTTAGCAGCGTGTAATGGGAGTGGACATGGAGATGGATCGGCGTGCTAATAGAAGCCTCTCTACTCTACGGCCAGTTGGTCGGTATCGGCCAGAAAGCGTTTGGTGGCGCCGGAATCGTCAAAGCGCACCGACAGAACAGCGGGGGTCAGGGTGTCGAGCACACTGACAATGACGCCGCGCCCCAAGGTGGAATGGTGGACGCTCATGCCTTCGTGCCAGCGCACCGCGGGTGGCGCCGCAACAGGCACTTGCTCAGCCGTGGTCGCCGTGGAGTGTGGGCGTTGGGGGGAGGATAGCGGGTGACGGACTGGCTGGGCTCGGACTGTAGGCACAGGTGCAGGTAACTGCGCAGCTCGGCTCGGCCAGAGGGAGCGCCAGAATTCGGCAAAATTAGTGGGCAGGCGCAGGCGACGGAAGAGTTTGCGCTCGGTTACCACGGTGGAGAGGCCGGCCATCATCGTCGCCACCTGCTGTTGTGTAGCCCGATCCCACGGCGACCACTGTTGAAAGTAGCCCTGGAGCTGCAACTGCTGGGTATAGGCGGCCACGGCGGCCACCTCACTGGCGTTCCACTGCGCCGGCGCCTTGTGCAGCAACGTGGCCAGCAACTGCACGCCTTTGAGCAGCGCCGTATGCTGCGCCTCTTCCAGAAATGAGGAAACTTTGGCCTCGGTGATATGGTGGAGATAGAGATCCTGCTGGGTGCGGGTCAGCGCCACATAGAGCAGGCGGCGCTCCTCTTCCAGATTATGGGCTGTCTTGTAAGGCAGGAAGCCTTCGTTGCAGTGGGGCAAGATGACAATCGGCCACTCTCGCCCTTTGGCACGGAAGATGGTCGTCAGCGTCACCCGTGGCCCCGCCACATCGGCCGCGGGCTCGTCGCCGCTGAGGCTCAATTGGCGGAGATTCTGGAGAAAGTGCATGAGCGTGCCTTTGCCTTGGGCATACTCCAAAAAGGCCGTGACGGTGTCGGCCTTGGCCATGCCGCTCTCCGCCGAACCATGCTCCGCCTCTAGATAGTTGCGAAAATTAAGCCGCTGTTCCAGTTGGGTCAGGATCTGCGCCGCCGGCGTTTGCGCGCGTGGACCGGGAGGCAGGGCCTGCGCTAGCCAGAGCAGATCCTCGGCCAGTTGCGTCATCTTTTCCGCAATGGAGGGCCGCACTTCGGCGCTAAAGTGGCGCAGCGCCTCACTCAGCGGACGTTGGGTGGTGCGGACATGCGTGACTAGCTGCTGGGCCAGGTCACGCGCGATATAGCGCTTGGGCTGCCAGTAAATCTGCCGCCAACTGCTCTCCCACTGCGTCCATTGCTCTTCAGAGAGGGCAGTGTGCGCCAGCAAGAGCCGTTCAAAGTAGGCGAGGCGACAGTAGTCGATGAGCGTCTGCACTTCGCTACGACGATAGAAAGGGGCATCACCTTCCACCACATAGGGCAGCCCCAGCGCCATCAACGCCTGCTCCACCGACGGCGTCTGGGCGTAGACGCGCACCAGCACCGCGATCTGATTTAGCCCATAGCCTTGGGCCTGGGCCTGTTGAACCTGCTGGGCAATGGCCTGGCCCATGCGTTCGGCTGTGGCGTGGCCTTGCACCGTGGTGACGCCGCCAAAGCCCTGGGTCAGTTGTAATTGCTTGGCGCGCCGCTGCTGATTGTGGCGGATGACGCGATTGGCCAGCACCAGCGGCCCCGCCTTGCAGCGAAAGTTCTCGGTCATGTAGTAGACCTTGGCGCGGTAACGGCGTTCAAAGTCCAAAATAAAGCGAGGGTTGGCGCCGCGCCATTCATAGATGGTCTGGTCGTCATCGCCGATGACCATGTAGTTGCGATGGGGTGCGGTGAGCAGATCAAGCAATTCGGCCTGGGCCAGATTGATGTCCTGAAATTCATCGACCAGCACACAGCGGTAGCGCGTCTGAAATTCGGCCAGCAGTGCGGGGTGGCGCACCAGCATCTCCCAGCCGGTCATCAATTGGTCATCAAAGGTGAGCAGACCCTCGGCGGCGCGCACTTCTTCATAGAGACGATAGAAGGCCAGATACCAGGGCCGGGTAGCCGGCGCCTGCGCTTGGGTGGCGACACGCCGGGCCGCGGCCGGTAAAGCAGCGTGGGCCAGATCGGGGTACGCCAGTTGCCCCTTCCAAATACCGAGCGTTGTAAGAAAATGTTGGCGGTCAAGCTGATTGAGCTCTTCCACATAGGATGTCTTGCGCCGGCGCGCCGTGGCAAGCGCTTTATTGAGCACAATATCGGTGGCACTATCGACCTGCTTAAAGGCCTGCGCTTTGAGCTGGGGTAAGTAGCCACGGCGCTGGGCCACGGCGACAATCTGGCCCCCCAGCGAGTGAAGCGTCCGCACGTCGACATCGGCACAGGCAGGCCAGGGCTCCAGTCGACTTTGCAACTCCTGGGCTGCGCTGCGGTTGAACGTAGTGGCCAGAATATGGTGGGGCGCAAAGCGCGCTTCCTGCACCAACCGGGCAATGCGATAGACCATCGTGGTGGTCTTGCCGGCGCCGGCCACCGCAAAGACCAACGCAGGGCCATGATCGTGTTGGACAATCGCCAACTGTTGTTCAGTCAGATGCATGGTGGATGACAAGATGACAAGATGACTTGCTCACTAGAGCATATTGATATAGAACAAGTGTAGCTAGTGCGGGTGGCTTTGTCAAACCGGTGGGGTGGTCAGCGGGTGCGTTGCAGCTTTTGGGCGAGTTCTCGGCGGCCAGGAGGAGAATAATTAATATTTAACAATTAATTATTCTCCATTCATGATTCACCCACGTTAGCGGGCCTGACCGGCCAGGGATGTTTCATTGGTGCGCAGTTCGTAGTCGGCGCGCCCAGCAAAGTACGCTTCGGCATTGCTTTGCAACAGGACAAAGAGCGTGTAGGCGCCAATGATGGAGCCGATGGGGAAATTGGCCAGATCAAAGATGGCGACAACAATGGCCAAATAGCGCCCCCACATGCGTCGTTTGAGCAGCCCATAGCCGGCGACAATGCCAGGCAGAGCCAGTAGAGTCAGCAACAATCCCAACGCCGTACCGACAATGGTGAGGATGGCCAACGCTTGAGAATCGCCGCTTGCCGCGCCGATACCCGTGAGCAGCATAAAGAGAAAGCCGCCAATGACCAGAAAGATCGCGTGGCCGATCATATATAGCCACGCCAGAATCCTAACATGTTGTTCCATTTCACGCGGGCCCATAAAACTCTCCTTTTGTACAGAATGTACAGTGACCCCAAAGCGGGTGCATTCCATTTTCGGGGGCCGAGTCGAATTTCCCCAATTTCTCTGCCAGAGCGCCCCCGAAACTGCGGTACGCCCCCTAAAGTTTGATGCTTGACAAACGCTATTTCATTAATAACACCGGACAGGGAGCCAGAATTCCGATCTTATGGCTGATGGAGCCCCAGCCGCGCGCGGGGTCGGTCGGATCGATCTGGTGGGAACTCATGACCAACAGGTCCACCTTTTCGTCCTGGATCAAGCGCAAGATCTCACGCACCCGATCCCCGTAGATAACCCGCTGATCGATAGTAATGGTGGTTTCCGCGTAGGGCGCCACCAGCGCCTGCAACTTTGTGTCCGCCTCCGTGGCCAGAGTCGCATAGAAATCGGCAAAGTCCTCAAAGACAGCATTTTGCATGAGTTCAATCACATGCAACAGGGTAACCCGCGCCTGGCTCATGATCGCCAGATTGACAGCCAGATCCAACGCTTGTTTGTTGCGTGCGGTGAAGTCAACCGGCACGACAATGTGATGAAACATAGGAAGCTCCTCTTGAGGAATAGCGCAGCCATAAGTAGATAGGTAGATGAGGGGTGTGCATAGTGGTTGATCGCCCCGGGCTGAAGCCACGGGGCTAGCAAACAGCGCCGGCTAAAGCTGGCTTGGGCGCCGGTGGCGAGCATAGGAAGCCCCATGGATGGGGCGTCGTTCCCTAGCACGGTCGCTTCAGCGCCGTGCGACCAACGCCGATCCCCCTTCGTTCGCTTTATGCTCACCCCTGAGATAAGTAGAAACTACCGATGTACTGACTTACTTATCTACCGATTTACCTATCTACCTATTTACCGACCCACTACCGGAAGCGCACTTTTCCGGACCTTGTGAATATGTCCATTTTTATATTCCCTGGCCCACAGCGCCGAGGGGATGGGCATCTGCAACGGAATGTGCTCCTCCTCTTGCAACTGCTCCACCGGCAATGTCGTATAGACAACACTGTTTTGGGTGCCATAAACGTTCATGGTCAGCTCGTCGGCATGGCTATCGGTCAGCCAACGGTCATCCACTCGATAGCGAAACTCATAGCGCTGCCCACTGGGTAAATCGAGTTCAATACGCCAGACCCCATCCCGGTCCTGTTGCAAAGGCAAACGTTCATGATCCCAATCACAGAACTCGCCCACCAAATGGATACGGTCGGCCCACAGACAAGCCGGCAATTCGAAGATCACATGAACATAACCGGGTAGTATCGATTTCTGTTTATAGATCATTGTCCCCTCCTTCCTAGGATACGTCCCAAATTCGGGACGATAAAGGAGAAGCTCAAACTAGACCTGCTGGTGCTTCGCCCCATTTGTGGTACGCACCCTCCTTTCTATGTCGGCTAGCAAGGGAACCAGCATTTTCCCCTTTTGGAGTGGCCACCCGACTCTGGGGCTTTACCCAATCATAGATCAGCGCCTCTCTACCTGTCACTAGCTAGTTGGCGAGTCGTTATCCTAGTCGATCGGTCAGGTTCGAGAGTTATCGTGAAAGAGTGAGAGCAATCTCACAGAAAAGTGCAGAAAATTAGCGGCGGGGATGTCATTCTGGGCATTTGAAGATTCATAACTGACTTAAGGTGACCGGCACTTGGCAAGTGCCGGTCACCTCTGGACGGCGTATAATTTACAAATACGCTCTTAGGTGCACGACATTACCACGAGGCAGTGTCAATGAAATTCTGACAGTGTCGCCAACGCGGGTGTGCTAGCGTACGTCTTTCAGGAAGGGGGCGCCGCACACCCCCTTTATTTCACCAGCAGTCGCCCCTTCCTGGAAGATCTGGGTGACCACCGCTAACCTAGCCGAACTGCCCTGACGCTGTACTAGGCAGTGCTGACATTTCACAACCCTTTGCTGAGAGGTTTTCCTATAGCAGAGCAGTTCCCAGAGGGCGACTGTAAATTTCCAAAGAACCTAACGCAACTCTTTGTAGTAGTTGATCAAACCGTTGGTCGAGGAGTCGTGGGTGGTTGCGGGCGCATCCCCCATCAGCTCTGGCTCAATGGCTTTGGCCAACTGTTTGCCCAATTCCACCCCCATTTGGTCAAAGGAATTGATCTGCCAGATCACCCCTTGGGTAAAGATCTTGTGCTCATAGAGGGCAATCAGCGAACCTAAGGTGGTGGGGGTGAGCTGTTGAAAGAGAATGGAGTTGGAAGGACGGTTGCCGGTAAAGGTCTTGGCGGGGACAAGGGTCTCTAAAGCAGCGCCGGTGACTCCAGACGCAGTCAACTCCGCGCGCACTTCGTCGGCACTTTTACCTTTCATGAGCGCTTCGGTTTGGGCCAGGAAGTTGGCGATCAGAATGGAGTGGTGCTTGCCGATAGGGTTATGGCTGCGCGCCGGGGCAATAAAATCACAGGGGACCAGCTTGGCGCCCTGGTGGATCAGCTGATAGAAGGCATGTTGACCATTGGTTCCTGGCTCGCCCCAGATGATGGGACCGGTGGTGTAGTCCACCGGTTCGCCGGCCTTGGTCACCGACTTGCCATTGCTCTCCATATCACCCTGCTGAAAATAGGCGGGGAAGCGGGCCATATATTGGTCATAGGGTAGGATCGCGTGGGACTGAGCACCCCAAAAGTTGTTGTACCAGATGCCGAGCAACCCCATGATCACCGGTATATTTTGTTCAAAGGGCGTGGTACGGAAGTATTCATCGACCTGGTAGGCGCCGGTGAGCAGTTCTTCAAAGTGGTCCATACCCACGGCCAGCGCAATGGAGAGACCAATGGCCGACCAGAGTGAGTAGCGCCCGCCGACCCAGTCCCAGAAGGCAAACATGTTGTCCAGATCGATGCCAAAGGCGGCCACCGCTTGCTCATTGGTAGAGAGGGCCGCAAAGTGCTTGGCAATGGCGCTCTCGTCGGGCGCGGCGGCCAGGAACCAATCACGCGCGGTGTGGGCATTGGTCATCGTTTCTTGGGTGGTAAAGGTCTTGGAAGCGACCAGAAAGAGGGTCGTCTCCGGATTGAGTTGACGCAAGGTCTCGGCAATATCGGTGCCATCCACATTGGAGACAAAGTGGCTGTGCAAGCCTGGCTTGGCATAGGGGGTGAGGGCGAGGGTCACCATCTTGGGGCCTAAATCAGAGCCGCCAATGCCAATGTTGACCACGTCGGTGATGGCCTTGCCACTGTAGCCGCGCCAGGTCTCATTGCGCACGGCCTCGCTAAAGGTGCGCATCTGCGCCAGAACCTGGTTGACCTCCGGCATGACATCCTGGCCGTCGACCCAAATGGGGCGGTTGCTGCGGTTGCGCAGGGCAATGTGGAGCACGGCCCGATCCTCGGTATTGTTGATCTTTTCGCCATTGAACATGGCCTTGATCCACCGATCCAGATTCGCCTGGCGCGCCAACGCACGGAGCAGTTGCATCGTTTGGGCGGTAATGCGATTCTTGGAATAGTCAAAGAGGATATCGTTAAAGCGCAGGGAGAAACGATCAAAGCGCTGCGGATCCTGGGCAAAGAGATCGCGCATCTGTACCGCGGCCATCTCTTCTTTGTGGGTGGCGAGCGCCTGCCACGCCGGTGAGGCGGTTAGATTGGACATAAGATTTCCTTTCTCATGGAGAATCTGAATCAGTATCAGCAGTCCGCAGTTGCGTGGTCCAGGGTCGGTGAATCCAACCTCTGTTTTCGTTGCGGTCTACTGAGTAGTATAGCTACCGCTTATTATACGTGATCTTGTCCAATCACAGTGTAGGATTGCGCACGTCGTGGCCAAAATGAGGGTGTGTGTCCCATTATGGGGGGACTGGTCAAGCAACTAAAATGCGTTAACCAGAGTAGCCCCCAAATGTGGTACGCACCCAAATGAGGAGGAGGGTCGAGCAGCAAATCGTTCTGTGGAAGTCAAGGGAGTCAACAAGGCTTCGTCCCATAGGGACGCTTGATTTTAGGATGGCTTGGCACAAGCAAAGCAATTCATTCTAGTACACTGTAACCGAAATTCTGCTAGAGTAGAGGTGGTCACCCAGGTCTTCCTGGAAGGGGCGGCGGATGGTGAAAGCCAGGAGGTGTGCGTTGCCCCTTTCAGGAAGACGCACGCCAGCGCACCTGCATTGGCTAAACTCGCCTAACTTCGGACACATTGTACTAGCTCATCTGGATTTCGAGTGGTGGCGCCAAAATAATCCCGGAATTTTTGGGAGATTCCAGGATTATTTTCGCGGACATAGGTGTCAATCCCATGAAATCCTGTTGAGCCCCAAGTCTTTGCTCTTCAGCTTAAACTCAGGCGTCCCTGCGGGACGAGATCATTAACCGCTAATCGTTAACCGTTTTGTATTAATTTCTACTCTTCTTGGGCGCGGATGAGGAGTAACGGTCGGTCGGCCTGGTGGAGGGCGCCGGCGGCAACGCTGCCATAGAAAGCGCGGGCAAGTCCTGTGCGCCCGTGGCTGGCCATCGCGATCAGATCGACATTTTTGCGCACTGCTTCTTCCAAGATCGAGGTGACAACCGGTCCATTGGCGACAATGGTCTCCACCTTGATCCCTTTTTCTTCCAGATCGCCCTTGATGGCGGCCAGATAGGCTTTGGCCTCATCGGTCAGCCGCTCGATTTGGGTAACATCGTAGTAGTGGCCCATATCGTAGGGAGACGCGAGCACCATACTCGGTTCCACCACCTGGAGCAGGACCAGCCGCGAGCCAAATTTTTGGGCCAGTTCTTCGACATAGGGCAGAATCCGCTCAGCTCGTTTTGAACCATCGAGGGGCACTAAGATTTTTTGATACATACTGCGCTCCTTTGCTAATGCAGTGATTGTAACCTCTGTTCCCAGGATAGCGCAAAAGCACCCACTCTGCATCAGGCGCTGGACGGGTTTCCAAACTGGCCGGGTGGCTAGGGACAGTGGACAGTGGGCAGTGGACAGTGGACAGTGGGGCAGTGGACTGCATTACTGTCCCACTGTCTTACTGACCTACTGACTTTACTCCGGTGTGAGGCTGTGGATGAAGGTGGGCGTTTCGTCGAGGTCGAGAAGCGCTACTTGCGCCGTTCTACCTGTAACTGATCGCCCACACCGGTGCCGCTTTGTGCCGCGGTGCCGGCCGGCAGTTCCAGGACATAGTGGCTATGACGACGGACACGGCCGACCGCCCATGGCGGCATGGCCTCATCAATCGCCACCACCTGATCTTGCTTGTTGACATAGAGCACATCAATCGGGATCGACATAAACATGCAGTGCACCCCCTTGCAGCGGGTGATCAGCAGCCCGTCGCCGGCCGCCAGATGACGGACGCCAATCAGCCCCTTGAGGCGCGTCCACGGGTTGCGCGCCACCCGGCCTTTGTCGATTAATTTTGTGTGACGTGTGATATTGGTTACCTGTAACATGATGATTTCCTACTAGTTAGCTCGTACAGTATGTCTAAAGTTAGGCTAAGGTAGAGGTGGTCACCCAGGTCTTCCTGGAAGGGGGCGGCAGATGAAGGGATAATGGGCGTGGTTGTGCCCCCTTCCAGGAAGACTTACGCTTGCTCACCTCTGCTCTCGCATCTCGCATTATTTCCCTGATGTTGGCGAATTACTTAGTTACCAGTGGCAGATAGACGCCATACGGCCCAGCCGGCTCCCCTGTCCCGCCCGGCACGCTGACCAGCCCCAGAATAAAGGGACCCGGGTTGCGATCTTTATCCACCATGCGCACGCGCCAGTAGACTTCGGCAAAGGTCACGGCCTGGGTGGGGGTATACTGCGTGCTCTCGGTGGTGGCCTTGATGGGCCGGTTAAAGTCGGCGTCGCCGGCCAATTCAATTTCATAGTAGGCGGCGCCCGCCAGCGGGCTCCAGGAGAAGCTACCAATCGTGCTTATGCTGCTATTCTGCTCCGGTGTCAGCAGGGTCGGCGGCAGGTACTCCTTGCGAAATTGTTGGACAGGGCTATAGGCGCCCACCTTGAAGGCGTCGATGTAGACCGCCACCCGCCAATACCAGTCGCCATCGGCCAGACTCTCACGCTCGCGCAAGGTATAGGCGGTGGCTTCGGTGCTGTAGCTCTTGGGGCTGCCAAAGTTGGGGTCATCATCGATCTGGAGCTGATAACGCGGCGCGGCCAGGCGCGGTTCGAGCGTCGGCGTCAGCAGCGGCGACCACTGCAAGGTAGGTTGACCATTGACCACTGCGCCGTTGATCGGCGCCACGGGCGCTGGCGCCAGGGACTGTTTGACAAAAGAGAGGGGCGGCGTCCAGTGGCCAATGATCGTGCGTGAGCGCCGCATGGCCACACGCCAGAAATAGGCGCCATCGAGCAACGTTTTGTTGGGGGTATAGCTCGTGCCATCAACGGCCTGGTTAATGACCAGGCTGCTAAAGTTGGCATCATTGGCCACCTGAAGGGTGTAGCCGGCCGCGCCATCGACCCGATCCCAGAAAAAGGTCGGCGTGGTTGCCGCCAGCGCACCGGTGGAGAGGGTGGGGTTGCCCACCTGGCGACTGTCGAGCTTAAAGCGCAGCGCCGGCGACCAGGGCCCATAGTCAAATTGGGTGGCATTATTGGTATACCGTTCATGGCGTGGACGCACCCGCCAATAGTAGCTCTCGTTGTCCGCATAGGGATTCTTGGACTGGAAGGCCGTGGTCAGGAAGGAGTAGAAGGGGCTGGTGGCCTGTTCGTTGATCTCCCAAGTTTCGACAATATCGGTAAAGCGCGCGTCGCGGGCGACTTCCACTTGATAGCCGTCGTTGGAATCAAAGGCCGGCAGACGCCAACGCAGCGGCGGCATATCTTCATGGATAATGGGGTTGCTCAGCGGCGTGTCAAAGGGATAGAGGGGCATGACCATGTCAGAGACAAAGGCAGGATTATGGATCGTGCTGCTCTGTCCCGGCCAATTTTGCCCCGGCGCGCTGTCGAGCAGCGCACCCGTGGCACTGTCAGTGATCAGGAGGGTCATGGCCATGCTGCCGGAAAAGTTCTCACTACCGGCGCCAATCGCGGTATAGGGGATGACCAGTTGCACTGCGTCATCATTGGCATACCAGGCGCTGCCGCCAATGGCGCTAAAGGTTTGGCCAGGGTCCCAACCGGCGCCCTGCCAGGTGTAAAGCGTCACGTCACCCGGGTTTACGCTGTTCCCGTTGCGGTTGACATAGATCACATATTCAGGCAGATAGAGGGAATCGACGGTAATCGGTTTCCCCTGCGGGTCGCTTGTGCCGCCGGCGCCGGCGATGTGATCGGTATCAATATAGAGGCCATAGCGCACCGGGTCGGTAATGGTCGGATTGACGGCAAAGGCCACAAGCCACCGGTAATTATCGGCCGTCTCCGGATATTTGGCGTGACAGGGGCTGTTGCCGGGCAGATCGATACAGAGATCCACTCGGTTGAGCATGACATGCAAGGCCCCCACTTCAGATTGGCCGACGCCGGCCACAGGGCTGTCAGCCACATAGGAGAAGGCAGGGTCATAGGTGGTGGTGCCGCTCAGAATGCTGGCCGGCCAGGGCGGCGGCGCCAGATCATAGCGGTTGCCGTTGACCAACGCCACTGACAGATTAAAGTGGTGGGGAGTGCTCCAATCCCCGAGCGGATTGCTGGCGCCATCCTCGGCGCGCACACGCCACCAATGGGCGCCAAAGGGCAAGGGGTTGCGGCTGCCCTGGCCCGGCACATAGTTGACAAAGAGGGGCTCGGCCTCCTCTGTAATCTGGGCAAAGGTGGCCGTACGGCTCAGTTGCACCCGGTAGTGATCGGCGCCGGTGACCGGCAGCCAACCCAAAACTGGTGACGCGCCCACCGCTTCAAAGCCGTCGGCGGGATGAATAGGGGTGATGGCGGTGCTGGCGGGAAGCTGAGGCAGGCTGCGGTCAATCCGCGCCACCCAAGTGTGGGCGACGCTGGAGCCGTTGTTGCTGGGGCGCACCCGCCAATAGTAGAGCGCGCCATCGGTGACGGCAAAGGGATGGGCGCGGGTGGGCGCGGCGGCCAACCCAGCCGTCTCCACCTGAAAGACGATGGTCTGAAAGGCGGGATCGCTGGCCACTTCCAGAGTATAGTAGGCGGGCAGCGCACTTTGATTGGTGGCTGGGTCATAGGCGTGGCCATTGTCCCAGATAAAGAGTGGCCAGGCCGCGGTGGTATCGTGGTGGACCGGCAGATTGGCGCTGTCGGGCGGATAGTAGTAGAACGGATAGATGGGGTTAGGTCCCGTGGTCGTGCCAAAGCGGAAGGAGTGGATATTGCTCCACGGCGTATAGTTGTTGCGCGCATCAATGCCGCGCACACGCCAGAAGTAATCGGCGCCGATAAAGACGGTGGTCTCGGTCAATTTCACCAGCGCCGCGGTCGTCACATTGTAAAAGGTTTCGTTCATGAGCGGCTGCTGAAAGGAGGTGCTCTCATCGACCTGCACCTGATAGCGCTCGGCGCCGGGAATCGGCGTCCAGCTAAAGAATGGGTGGGACTGGTCAATCACATTGTTGACCGGTGTGAGCAACTGAGCCTGGAAGTTCCACTTGGCGCGGAAGCGGCGCACTTCGCTCCACGGGGTATTGTTCTTCTGGTTGTCAGTGGCGAGCACGCGCCAGTAGTAATCCTGGTCATTGCTCAGCGCTTCCACCGGCGTATATTCGGTGTTGGGGGTCACATAGACGGTGGCCGCGCCAAAGTCCGGTTGGGTGCTGATCTCCAGCCGGTAGCTGGCCGCGGCCTCGACGGCGCGCCAGGCAAAGCGGGGCACAAAGGGCAGATCAACATCGTGCTCGGGCGTCAGCAACTGAGGCGGCGTATCCCAGCTAAATTGGAAGCTGTTAACGGCGCTGGCCGTGCCGCGATTGCCGCGGTAATCGACCGGCGTAACCCGCCAGTAGTAGACATTATTGGCCAGCCGTTGGGTCGGGGTATGGTGCGGCGCCAGGGTAGAGGCGGCGTAGAGCACATTGCTAAAGGCGGCGTCGGCGCTGATCTCAAAGAGGTAGGTGGCGGCGCCCACCACCGGTTGCCAACTGAAATCCGCGTTGGTAAAGGCAGGACGCGTAGCGCCGGCGGGCGGCGCAAGCAGTTCCGGGACGAGGGCGCCGCCCGCGCTCCACGCCTTGGTAAAGGTACGCACTTCGGAATAGGGGCCCCAGAGCAGCTTTTCGCGGGCGCGCACCCGCCAATAGTACTCCCCATCGGCCAGGGCGCGTTCGGGGGTGTAGCTGGTGGCATAGGTGGTGACATTGGCCACCAGCTCGGCAAAGCCGGACGAGCTGCTCACCTCCACGCCATATTGGGTGGCGTTGGCAACGGGCTGCCAGTTCAACTGTGGCACCCCTAGCGGCGGGTCGGTCACGCCGGTGGTCACGGCATTCGGCGCCGGCGCCAGCAGCGTGGGCGCCACCGGCGCCAATTCTTCACCGGTGGGGGCAGGGGGCGGGGCAGCCATGACAGCAAGCGGCTGTAACACCAAAGCCAAGAGCAGGAGGGGTAGGGTTATGTGATGCAGAACGAAGCGAGCAGGTGGGCAGTGTCTGCACACTGGCTGGGTCATGGGTGGTTTTACTCCTTGTACTTCGTAATCGGAAAATGCTTTTTTACTCGTCACCACGCGCGGCGTGGTGATGCAGCCTAGACGCTCTGCGTCCACCAGCGGTGCGGCGCCGGGAGCGGGGAGCCCTAACACAACAACAGATGCAGGATGTAACGGATTTGTGGCGGGAGCGACCAGGCTTAGGGGAAGTACCATGGCTCAGTGAATCGCTTGTACATTTTCCGCCGGGCGAGATTCAAATCCGCTCCTTCCTAAATCAGTTGTTGTGGCTTAGCTTGACGCGCATCAACATAGAAATCGCACCGACAAACTCAATGTATCCCCATTTGCGCCCAGAGCGTAATCAGCGTGCCCAAGGCCAAGTAGGGCGCATAGGCCATAGTCGCTTTGCGACCGGCACGCCGGCTGACGAGCAGCACGAGCGCGGCCACGCCGCCCAGGAGCGCGCCAATCGTGAGCGCCGTCATCACATCGGGATAGCCAGTCATGAGCCCAATCACGCCGGCCAGCTTCACATCCCCCGCGCCCATGCCGCCGCGGCGCAGGAGCGCCAAGAACAGAAAGAGGCCAAAGCCTGTCAATCCGCCCAGCAGCGCCTGCACGGGCGTGGGGGTGCCCGGCACCAGGCTCAGCAGCAGCACCACGATGCTCACCGGCAGCAGCAGCTTGTTGAGGACGCGGCGCTGCTCGTAGTCAATGACCAGCACGATCAGCAAGAAGAGGGCATAGAAACAGCCAATGGCGAGCAGCAACGGGTTGTGCTGAAAGCAACGCCAGGTGAGCCAGAAGACGCCGATCATGGCCGCTTCCAGCGCCGGCGCGCGCCAGGGGCGCACCTGGCCACAGTGGGGGCAGACGCCCCGTTGACCGCGCAGCCACTGCCCTGGATACCACCAGAGGGTCCAGTAGTGGGGCAGGGTGCGCAGGTTAAAACGGGCAAAGAACTGTTGCAGCGGCCCTGTGGGCAGATGGTCGGCGGCGCGGTTGGCCACCGCACCGGCCAGCCAGCCCAACAGCAGCGTCGGATAGAGAGTGGTTACAAAGAGAGTATTTGCCAACATGAAACTATTCCTAAATCATTGATAGCTGTTCAGCCATCGCGTACAGCTACCCCAGCTAAGGCTCAACCATTCATTTTGTCAAACTTACAGCAGTCATTTCCCAGGGCTGGGCAGGCGTACCATCGGTGCTGCCACAGCTTGAGGTGCAGGCGCCGCTACAGTCACGGCTCACAATCACAACTTTGCTCGTCTTCGGTGTATAAGTGGGTGGCTTAAAGCCCGCTTTAGGCTGTAGCTTAAAATTTTGATCCCAAGCTTCGGCAATGACACAACCCAATTTTGTAATGTGGTAAGTTTCACCACCCCCACAGGTAACACCGGAGGGACAACCAATGCTGTCAAACAGAGCAATGCTCACCGCATCGTGCTTGTCAGCGCGCGCTTTTATCTCATCTTTGGCGCTTGCCTTTACCCCAGGAACTCCCGGAACACAGGCCGGCAGCGAAATTGGCGTATTTGAATCACTCTTAAGACGACAGGCCAACTCACTGGCGCTGCAGCTATCGCTTTCTGTACAGGTATCGACATAGGGCGGCGTAATCACATTCGAGTAATCCAGCCAGCCACGACTTTGTTCGGTAATGACACGAAAATCATCGCCATCTTTGCCATCCAGGTTGCATTCATAGCAATCACAAATGGGGTGATCTTTGCCATCGATCTGGCAGCTAATCTTACTGTCATCTTCCTCTTTCTTATTTTGTGGTGGCGCTGAGTTCCAAACCACAAACTTCTCGCCACACTTTAGGTTTTCGGTCCAAAATGAGAGATCAAACGCAATGGGCCATAAGCCACAAGCGTTCGTGGCCGCGCCACAGGCTGCCGCGGCCTCGGCGACAATCGGCAGAGTAGGATATCCAGCAAATCCAGCAAAATAGGTCTTGGCCGTTTCTCTAGCTGTTGTTTGGATTACATTATCCTTTACTGTCACATCATCTACCCCTATGTTCGCAGTAGTGACACCATTCTTGGTCATATATTCCTTGGCTTTGGCAATGGCTACGTCCTTACTCGTTAACAGACAAAGTTCGCGTGCCCCAGCCAATGCACCGGCATCCGCCGCATTCTGCATCCGTCGCCGTTCTGCGTAGACATTACCAACATCAATCGCCAAGACAACAAAACCCAACAACACCACTATCATCACCGCTGCCTGAATCAGGACCTGGCCTGATTCCTGTTTGTTGAAATAAGTTCGCATTCGTACAAACATCGTTTCCCCCAGAGGAAAAAATACCTGTGTGGCGGCGTTGGCCATTGGCTTAATACACAGGCGCCCAGAAGAGACCAAGAATTTATTTCTCTATAACTTTGCAGAAAAGTTTTGTACTACACCTGCCACGATACAGATGGTACAAAACTTTTCCGAAGACCTATACCCTTGATCGTTGCCGAAAAAGACCATTTTTACCGAGTTGCTGATCGTGATTTTGCTAATCCCCAGAAAGGCGCCCAAGATGGGCGCATAGTCGATGGTCACAGTCACACGTAATTCTGCGCCCGCGGCAGGGCAACCGCTTGGAGAAATCGTAATATTCCCCGCCACCAATGTGACGCCGCTACCCACCGCCTCTGCAGTTGCCGCTTGTGCAATAGCGGTCGTAAACTCGCTCAATTTTGCACTCTGGCAAGGAATCCGTGATCCTTCGCGCGCCCCTTCTCGTGCCGCATTGGTCACAATAATGTAGTGATGAAAGGCGCTCCCAAAGTCCACAACACCACCCACCAGCGCCAGCAGCAGCGACGCCACCAACGCCATTTCAACCAGACTCTGGCCGCGTTCGTTGCCCAGCCATTGTTTGCTTCGCTTGCTCATGCCAATGTCACCTTTTCATCAATCAGCCGATCATGAACATAGTCACCCTTGCAGCCAAAGCGAAAGTGGGCCGCGTCAAGGGCAAATTCCATATCGACCGCGTTGCGGCCGGCCCGATTCTTTTCGACACTCATGACCACCCAGTTGCGCATGGCCTGGCTCTGGGCCACGTTATAGACCAGATGCTCACGGCTGACAATGGCAAATTTGTTGTTAAAGACGAGCCCAATGTCCGCCTCATATTGGAGGGCGGAGCTGCCGCGCAGATCGGCAAAGCGCATACGTTTGGCCTGGAGCCCCAGCCGGTCCGAGGCGGCAATTGCGATGATGCGCAGCCCCGTGCGCATGGCCAATTCCTTGAGCCCCTGGGCCAGCAGCGTCGTCGTCTCCGCCTCCGGCTGCAATCCGCTCTGCTCGGGCGGAATCTTCTGCAGATAGTCAACCACCAACAGGCTCTGCGGGCTCAGGCCGGCCAACGCCTCAGCCCACCGGCTCACCTGGCGCAAGGTCGAGACGCTGCCGCTGGCCTTGACCAACAGCAGGCGCTCGGCATAGCGCTGCATGGCCGTGACCAGCGGGGCATAGCGGGGTGTCCGCTGTAACGTACGCAAGAGGCCCCCATTCCCCGGCGTCAGCGCCAGTTGGGCCAGGTTACGCAGCGTCAGCGCGCCGTCCCCCTTGCCCTGTTCCACACTCTCCAGACAGAGGAGCCGGCTCATGAGATGGGTGCGGTCATGTTCATAGCAGATATACATGGCCGCGGCGTCGGCGTGGTGATAGACCACATTGCGCGCCACCTGCAGGCCAAAGATCGTCTTGCCCACGCCATAGGGGCCGCCCACAATCAGCAATTCGCCCGGGCGCAGTCCATCGCTCAGCACATCATCGAGCGGGGTAAAGCCGGTGGCCAGCGGCCGAAAGCGGCCATCATCCCCCTGCTGTAAACGCGTCTCCGCCTGGGCCATGACCGCCGCCAGCGTCGCTGGTCCGACATGCTCGGCCTCGCCCACCGGCGCCGGCCCCACCGCGGGCGGATCGGCCAACGAGTTTTGGTGTCCATTGGGTGACCACGTGTCCATGATCATCATGCTATTCCTCGCTTCGCTTGTTCCAATCACCAAACACAATAACAGATTTAGAAGAGAACGGATTTGTTGTAGGCCCACGAGCATTGTCACATGGGCCAAAGATCGGCTAACACTCAACTTGAATTGAATGTACCATGTCCAATAGCTCTTCGGGCAGACTGCTAGGTCTGCTGTTGTATTTCACATAGATGGTAACAGGATGATTTTCTAGCGGGTGACATTTACTGTAATGTTAACGCCTGAAGGCGCCCCCACGTTGTTGCTCTCAGTGGAAGATGACGATGAACGATCATCAAATGGCACTACTGTGTTACCTGTATCCCATTTTAAGGTACGCACCATAGCAAACCCCAGCAAGGAATAAATACCCAGCGTGATGATTGTCAACAATAAATTCACCAACGCGACACCTAAGTATTGACCGCCCGTTCCCGTAAATTGAAAGGGATTGCCGTATCCCTGAATAAATGTATGTGCGATAATGTGACGCCGAAACTGAGTGTATCCCCAGAAGTAGTAGATACCTAGGGTTAGGGTTGAAAGCAGGCCAATCAGCAAATATTGACCGAAAAGATTAAACGCCGATCCACGGTATTCCAATCTGCGACCATCAGGAAGAATGGTATGTTCACACTCCCATTTCAGCAGGCGTACCTGCGCAAAACCAAGCAGGGGATACAATCCCAACGTGATTACTGTAAAGAGCAGGATCCAAAGTAATTCACCAAATACCTGCCCGCCTGTTCCATCAAATCGTAAGGGCCGGTCACGGTAAAAGGTATGGGCCAACACGACACGACGCATCTGTGCGTATCCCCAAGGTGCATAGATACCACAGGTTATTAGGGTCAGTAGAGTTACTACAATAACCGTGCCAAACAGTTCAGTCCAAGTACCACGAAAATCAAGATTATTGCGTGTCATAAGTTCCCTTTTTAGATCTATCAGTTTGTACGACCATTTCGTTTAACAGATCACAAATCCGTTCCCTTCTAAATCCGTTGTTGTGCCTCACCGCCGCAAGACCGACGACGGGCCGCCGGCGGGCATAAAGAGATCGACCGGCACGCGCAGGCCGCGGCTCTCCAGCTTCTCCATAAATTTGGGGCGGACGCCGGTGGGGGTAAAGTGGCCCTGGATTTTGCCATTTTCATAGCCGGTCTGCACATAGCGGAAGATATCCTGCATGACAATAATGTCCCCCTCCATGCCCTGCACCTCGGTCACCTGGACGACGCGGCGGGAGCCGTCGGCGAGCCGCTCCAGATGGACCACCAGGTCAAAGGCGGCGGCAATCTGTTCGCGGATGGCGCGCAGGGGCAGATCCATGCCGGCCATGAGCACCATGGTCTCGACACGGGCCAGCGTATCGCGCGCGCTGTTGGAGTGGACGGTGGTGAGCGAGCCGTCGTGGCCAGTATTCATGGCCTGCAACATGTCGAGCGCCTCGCCGCCGCGCACCTCGCCCACCACAATGCGGTCGGGGCGCATACGCAACGCGTTGATGACCAACTGGCGAATGCTCACATGGCCCTGCCCCTCTACATTGGCCGGCCGCGCCTCCAGCCGGATGACATGGCGCTGTTGCAGCTTGAGTTCGGCCGCGTCTTCAATCGTGATAATGCGATCCTTCTCCGGGATAAAGGAAGAGAGCATATTGAGATAGGTCGTCTTGCCGGTGGAGGTGCCGCCCGAAACCACAACATTGAGCGCGGCGCGCACACACATGCGCAGAAACTCGGCCATCTCCTGGGTCATGGCGCCGGCCCGGATCAGCTCGCTGGCGGTGAGCACCTTTTTGCCAAATTTGCGGATGCTGATGCAGGGTCCAATCAGTGAGAGGGGCGGGATGATCACATTAACGCGCGAGCCGTCGGGCAGGCGGGCATCGACCATAGGGCTGCTCTCGTCGACCCGGCGCCCCAGCGGCGTGACAATGCGCTCGATGATGCGCATGACATCGGCCGGATCCTTGAAACGCAGGTCGGTCTCATAGAGGACGCCCCCCCGCTCCACAAAGACCTGCTCGGTACCGTTGACCAACACCTCGGTGATGCTGTCGTCATGGAGCAGCGTGTCGAGGGGGCCAAAGCCCATAATGTCAGAGGCGATCTGCTCCAGCAGCTCGGCCTGTTCGGCCCGGCTCACCGGCAAGTTGAGTTCGGTCATGGCTTCGGCAAAGATGCGCTCCAAGACCCGGCGCACCTCCTGACTGTTGCCGGTGCTCACCGTTGGGTTCAGCTCGGCCAAGAGCCGCTGCTGCACCCGGTCGCGCAGCAGGATATAGGTGGTGTTGTCGGTCACGGCCTCGGCCCCATAGCGCCCACGGCCATTGAGCCCGGCGCCATTGCCCCCCGGCGCGCTCCCACCGGGCCCACTGCCCTGGCCCCCATTGACCAAACCAGGTTGATTGCGTTTAAAACTTAACATAAGACTCCTTGGTGTAGCGGGTGGTGAGTGGCGGGTGGGGAACTGCTACCCGCCACCCGCTACCCGCCACGGGCATTCTCCTACCGAATCCAGATCGGATCATACTCATCCCAGGGTACGTTGCTCAGGTTGCGCACGTTTTGGCCATTGGTGTCCATCACAAAGATCTGTTTGGTGCCGGTGCGGTTGGACCAGAAGACCAGGAGGCGGCTGTCGGGCGACCACGAGGGGTGTTTGTCCCACTCCCACGGGTTGCGCACCAGCGAGTGGCGGTTGGTGCCGTCGGCGTTGGCGATCCAGATGTCGTCGCTCTCATTTTCCTGGCTGACAAAGGCAATGCGCCCGCCATCGGGTGACCAGACCGGGTCATAGCTGACGCCGGTGAGTTGGGAGATGGCGCGGTCGGGCAGGGGCCCATATTGGGGATGGTCGGGCCGCTTCACATAGACCTGGGGCGCCTTGTCCCACGCCTTGGTCGTCACAAAGGTGCGATAGCGGCCATCGGGCGAGAATTGATGTTGCTTGATCATCGCCTCGGCCTCTTTGTCATAGTTGCCACCCTCGCCCAGGTAATCACGCCCGGTGCCATCAGGGTTCATAACCCAGTAGCCGGGCTGCTCTGGGTTGTCCGACTTAAAGACAATGCGACCGCGGAACATGCTCAGCGGGCGGGGGGTCGGTGTCGGTGTCGGCGCCGCAGTGGGCGGAATCGGCGTAATCGTCGGCGTGCTGCTGGGGGTCGGCGTAATCGTCGGCGTCGGCGTCGGCGTCAGGAAGGGCGCGATCTGGGCAATCCGCCCGCGCGCCACCACCGTGTCCACCCCCGGCAGGTCGGCGGCCTTGCTATATTGGTCATAGGCCAGATAGAGGTCGTCGTCATTGCGGTAGAGGTCACCGCTGCCGATATAGGCGTCATAGAGCAACTGAACCACCGTGTTGCCCAGGTAGTCGCTATCCAGCTCATAGATATCGCGCAGCCGCGCCACCGCCTCGCGCCACTCCTGGCGGTCATAGCGTTCGCGTGCCGCCAGATAGGTGCGCGCCAGCCGCTGCTCCTGCAGCGCGGCGTCATTGATGGGATCCTGAGCCAGCGCGGCCTGGAAATAGGTCAACGCCTTTTCCACCTCTTCGATCTGCACCTGGGGCTTGGCCAACTCGGCTTGGCCTAGGCCAAAGTTGATCTCAAAGAGCCGACCGGCAATGTAGGCGCGCTGGAAGTTGTTGTCAAATGTTTGCACCTCCAGATAGCGGTCGGCCGCCTCCTGCAGCGCGCCGGCGCTATAGCGCTGGTCGGCCTGGGCCAGGAGATCGGCGATCTCCATGCGCCGCTTGATCTGCAAGATGCGCTGGCCCACATCGCGATAGTCGGGGGCGCGGATGATCAGATCGCTAAAAACCGTCAGCGCGGCGTCATATTCGCCGGCGGCCTGCAAACTCACCCCTTGGGTGTAGAGATCCTGGAGTTCACGGCCGTTGTTGATCTCAGCCAGCCCGGCGCGCGCCGCCTCTTTGAGGGTCACCACCTCATCAGGTTCATTGGCGGCAAGCGCCAACAGCTTGCGAAACTCCTGTTCGGCGTCGTCATAGGCGCCCGCCTGCACAAAAGCCTGGGCCTGGCTCAGCCAGCCCCGGTATTGGGCCAGCAGCCGCGCCTGCTCCATGGCCGGCAAAATGCGCTGCTGGACAAGGCCAATGCCCTGATAGCCCAGCAAGAGCAGCAACACGAGCAGCGCCAGCGGCAGCAGCCGGGGCCGGCTGTTCCAGGTCCAGCGTTTGGCGCGCACCTGGGTGGCGGCGTCGAGGCCGGCCTTAAAGCGCGCCTCATCCAGCGCCCGGGCAATCGAACGCTGCTGGGGATATTGGCGCTGCAACGCCTCCAGTGCGGCAATCGCCTCTCCCCATTCGCCGCGTTGGAAATGGGTCATGGCCTGCTGATAGGCCGGATCCTGACGCACAGATGAGGGGTGATCAAAAGCTACCGTCATAAGATTATCCTCTGGCCATTGAGTCAAGCATATCGAGAATACGCGGAATACTTGGCCCTAAAATCACAATAAAAAGTACAGGCAGAATAAAAAAGACAAGCACCACCACAATTTTAACGCTTGCTTGGCGGGCCAGTTCTTCCGCCCGCTGCCGCCGTTTCAGGCGCATCTGGTCGGCCTGGCTATGAAGCACCTGGGCAATACTGACGCCCAACTGATTAGATTGAACCAGTACCCCTATAAAGGTCTGCAGTTCATCCACATGGACGCGCGCCGCCAGCCGCTGCAGTGCCTCATTACGGGTGACCCCCATGCGCATCTCATTGACAGCACGGCGCAATTCGGCGGAAAGGGCATTTTGCCACTGTTCGCCGACCCGCAACATGGCCGATTCAAAGGCAAGCCCTGCTTCGACCCCGATCGTCATCATATCGAGCGCGTCAGGCAATGCGATTAAGATCTCCTGTTTGCGGCTCCGGACTCGGCGACGCAGCCAGAATTGAGGCAAGAGATAGCCGGCGGCAGCGGCAATTAGAGTATTGCGCAACAGATCACTGACCGGCGCCAGCGCACTGAGCCAGAAGAGATAGCCCCCTCCCAGCAAGAGCGCGAGCAGGAGGCGCAGCCCTAAAAAGTCAAGGGCAGAAAAGTTACCCGGCTCGCCGGCTTGGACCAACAACTCCTGGGTCTGGGCAAAGTGACGTTGGGGCATAAAGGCGCCTACAGTGCGCAGCAGCCGGCGCAGCAGCGGCACCCCGGCCCGGCTAAAAAGTGAGCCGGTTAGCTCCTGATCATCCAGTGTGACAGAGCGCTCCAAATAGCCATCGAGCCGTTGGCCCACCTGGCGGGCAGGTCGGGCCGGCGCCAGCGCTTGCCAGAGCATAAAGGTGGCGCTGGCGACCAGGAGCGCAAAGAGCCAGGGCGACCACAGCAGGGTTGAATCTAAGAATAAATTTGTCATCAGTGATTTGATTTCTACCTATCAAAGGCCTCTAATGCAACCAGGTTTTTGAAAAACCTGGTTGCTTTATGCCTACACCTTAATATCCACAATACGCCGAATCAACAAAAAGCCAATAGACAGTAGGAAAATAGCGATATAAGGCAAATATTGGGCCAGCCCTGGCTCAAAAAAAGGATCGAAAAAACCAGGCTTCAAAATTGAAAGAGCAACGGCCAGCCCTAACGGCACTGCCGTCAAAATGTAACCCGTCAACCGTTGCTGTGCGGTAAGGACACGTACCTCACGTAAGATGCGAATCCGTTCGCGGATCGTTTCTGCAATCGTATCGAGCACCTGAGCTAGGTTACCGCCAACTTCATATTGGACATTAATAGCCGTAATCACCAGATCAAGATCATCATTTTCTAAAAGTTTGGCGCGATTGCCTAAGGCGCGCAGGAGCGGCACGCCTAGGTTGACCGCGCGCTGGATGCGGTCAAATTCAGTCGATGAGGGGGCCGGCAGTTGCTCGACCAACACTGCGATGGCTTGGTTAAGGCCATAGCCGGCGCGCAGGGCGCCGACCAGCAGCGTCAGCACATCAGGCAGTTGGTTGGCAAAGGCGCGCTGGCGGCGCAGTTGGGTGATCTTTAGATAGAGAAAAGGGATGGCGCCAAAAACTAACGCGGCCAAGAGGCCGATGATCAGATTATCCCGCAGCCAGCCCAAAAAGAGGCCCACACCGCCGGCGGCCAGCACCATGGCCGCGAATTCGGCCACCGTCAGCGGCAGATCGGCCTGGGCCAAGCCCTTGGCCAACGCCGGCGCCAGGCCAAAGCCGGTGACCAGGCGGCCGATGAGGGTCCATTGGCGCCGCGCCCGCGGCTGCGCCGCTGCGGCGGTCACCCACTCCGGCTCGGCATAGTGTTGCAGTCGGCTATCGACTTCGCTGCGCCGCGGGAGCAGCCGCCAGATGCCAATAAAGAAGGTGAGCACGGCCAGCGCCGTGGTCAGGGCAAAGAGCAAGGGTTGGTTCATCGGTCTCCTCGTTAGGTCGGTTACAACAGAACAACGGCTTTACAAAGCAACGGATTTGTCGGTGCGCGGACGGCGTGGTCGGGAAGGTAGGCCAAGGTGATGGTCACGCTCCTCGATCCCGTTGACTGCCCATTGGGTATCGGCTTCGTGAAATTATGAATGATCAAGGTTGCTCGCTGAACAGTTGTCGACTTAGCCGGAAATTTTGTCTCACGACATAACAAATCCGTTGCAGTCTTCATCTGTTGTTGTAAGGTGACCGGCACTTGGCAAGTGCCGGTCACCTTTTACGTCGCTCACGCGTCCGCCGCGCTGGGGCGGCCAAAGAGGCGGGCCAGAAAGCCCAGCGACGGCGCCCCACTTTCCGGGCTTTCGGCCGCGGCGCGGCCGGCCTGGGCATCGGCGGCCAGCAGGGTGGCCAGCCCCAGGGTGGCGCGCGCCACCGCGCTCCGTTTGTGGCTCAGGGCCAGTGGCACGCCCCGGTTGACGGTGTAGCTGGCCAGCGGCTGGTCGTCAGGGATGGTGTGGCGAATGCGCAGCCGCAGCCGGTTCTCGATCTCCCGTTGGGCCACGCCCCCTTTGAGGGTGGCGCGGTTGAGGACAAGCCAGATCTTGTCACCGCTGTAGCCCCGCCCCTGCAGCGTGTCAAGGAGCAGGCGTGTGTTGCGCAGCCCCACCATCTCCGGCAAGACCGAGACCACAATGCGGTCGGCCGTGTCCAGAAAGGCAAAGGCCATCTCGTCAAAGGGCAGCCCCAGATCCACAATCACCCAGTCAAACATACGGCGCAACAGGCTCACCACCTGCTGCACCTGGGGCAGCGTCAGGGGCGCGCTCATCTGCGCCGGCGGCGGCGCCAGCAGCACCTGCACCCCGGAGCTGTGGGGGGTGAGGACGCGCCGGATCAGATCTTCATCGACCTTGCTCAGCCGCGCCAGCAAGTCAGTCAGGTCATGTTCGTCGTGCAGGTTGAGCATGACATCAAGGGCCGGTGCGGCAAAGTCGGCGTCCACCAGCACCACCGACTGACCGGTGCTCTGGTGCAGGCTAATCGCGGTGTTGACGGTCATGGTGGTGCGGCCAGTGCCCCCTTTGGGCGCGGCAAAGACCACCGTGCGCCCCGCCCGCTGGGGCGCGCTGGTGGGCGCCTGCCCTCCTGTGCGCGGCTGGGCCAGCAACTGGCGCAGCGTATTCCAGAACTGTTCGCTGCTAAAGGGTTTGGTCACAAAGCCACGCGCGCCGGCCAGCACCGCCTGGCTCGCCTCGCCAATCGCATATTCCTGCAACAGGGCCAACACGACCGCGCCCGGCGCCTGCGCCACCAGACGCCGGATCACCTCAGTCAGTTCAGCGCCCCCCAGCTCGTCATCGACCAGAATCGCGTGGGGCTGCAGATCTTGGGCCCGCGCGCCGGCCAACTCGGCCTGCGCCACCCAGAAGAGCTGATGGTTGCCGGCCCACTCCTGGAGCGCCTCCTCGACCCCGGCGCGCACCACCTCCTGCTCCGCCACCAACAATACCCGTAAAGTCTCACCCGGCGTAATCTTCAACACAGCCATCTCCTCCCGCTTGCTTGGTCATTGGTCACTCGTCATTGGTCGTTGGTCGTTGGTCATTCGTCGACTCGCCACCCGCCACTCGCAAATCGTAAATCGTAAATCGTAAATCGCTCCCCCTACTCCCCCACCCCATTCGGGATATTGTAGCGGTTGAGCATATAATCCACATCGACCGGGTTGGTCTCAAAGCGACGGTTGGCGCCCGGCGCACGCAGCACCAGGTCAATCGTGCCGCCGGCGTCGATCATATATTTGACCACCAGCGCATCTTGGGGCGGCACCGTCACCAGCACCGCGGCCGGCAGAGTGCCCGGCTCCACCGGCGCGCCATCTTCACCGGCCAGCGCGACCACCGGCACATTCTCCAGCAGCGTAAAGGTCGCCTGTTCGTCATTCGCATTTTCGGCATTCGATCCCCGCTCACGTAGGGTAGGAAAGAGACCGGAGAAGAGCACATCGACCTGATCCCCGGGTTTAAGCACACTGATACGGCTCAGGAGATCCTGGGCCGGAATCGCGAGCAGCACCTGATCCTCCGCCATGACCAGCGCCAGCCGGCCGTCGGTGGTGGTCAGGTTGGGGTCGAGCAGCCGCTGCGTCACCACAATTTCACCAGCATAGAGGTCGGCTGTGGTCAGTTGGCCCAACGCCCCATCCAGCTCATGCACGGCGCCCTCGGGCACTGCCGCGGCCGGTACCGCCTTAAGCCCCACATCCTCGACCGTCAACGCGGAGCGCACCGCCACCGCGCGTAGCGCTACCACCACCTCGACCGTGGGCGCTGGCTCCCCCGTCGCCGTCTGTGGCGCCGGCGCCGCCTGTGAGAGGGTGGAAAAAGCCACCGCCCCGGCAATCACCGCCAGCACCAGCCCGGCCATCATCCATAAAAGTCCGCGTAAGCGTGCCATAGTTCAACCTTTACTTTCTATGCAACAAAGTGTCATTGGCTCCGCTCATTCCGTCCGCATCGTTGCTACGCTGTGGAGCGAAATGGCGCCACTGCCGCCGACGGCGGCAATCATCGGCCCCGTGATCAAGCTGGTATTATAGGTCACCGTCACTTGGATTGTCCCAGCACTGGGATGGGTCACCGCAATTGTCGGTGTGCTGTGCAGTGCAGCAGCTGCGTTTTGGGCCGCGGTCAGTGCAGCGGCATCGCGACAGGCCAGATTACAGGCTGTCGTCGCCGGCAAAATGCCGGCCCGCGCGCCCTCACGGGCGGCGTTGGCAATGGTGCTGTAGTCAAAGAAAAGAATACCGAATTCTAGGATTCCTAGTAATATCAGAATGAGCAAAGGGAAGATTAAGGCATATTCAACTAAATCCTGACCATCTTCTCGCCACAAAATACTCATAAGCCTTAGCCTTAAAATTCAACGACTTCAGTCGTTATAGTAACCCGATAAAACGCACCCACAGTTTGGCTATATGTTCAACAATAATTCAAAGTCCCGTTGTCGATTCTCCTGCGATAAATCGAAAGAGTTTTCCATGCGTCCAAGAGTGCACTAACCGCCACCCATCTGCCTGCCCTGAATCATATAGATCTTGTAAAGGGTATGGACGATTTGGGTCAAGCAGCAACCAACATGCATCATATCTTTGGGCCACTTGTCTTAATGTTGCTGGGTTTTCATTGGGTACGACTAGAGCCGGTACACGCGTAATATACCAAAAACTGGGCGGATCGCTAACTAACACTGGACAGCTTGTCTGCGCATGATCATCAAGCCATTGACCAGCTTGATGGTAGAGTAAATTGGCGTCTTTCCAGATTAGTAAGTTATCTTTCAAAGCATTTACAGTGATTACAACCGCGACTACAAGGGCGCCGACAGAAAATACTATCTGCGCCTGTTGAGTATTCCATCCGCGTTTTTTACTGGCCCAGACAACTACAACATCAAGACCGACAACAATAGCTACTACAGCAAATGGCAAGAGTGCAGCTAGACTATGCATTAATGAACCGCGAGAACTAGGAAAGGTAAAAGCCAATGTCATTGTCAAGAACAACAACAATAAGTATGACCACGCCACCACGAATTCTGGTCTTTTGCGTATCTGCCATCCCCCTACAATGGCCAATGGTGTAAAAGAGATAAAGCCCAAATTGAAGATTAGGATCATGATGTTATTAACTGCCGCCTTTAATTTTGAGTGAAGAATGGCAGTCCAACCCCATTGCCAATATGTGTGGATCGATAGATCGCATTGATAACAATATAAATCGTCATAAGTTGTAAGCCACAGTGTTTTTGTCCCACTGGTCGGGAGTAAGTAATGATGGTTTTGAAGGTTATAAACGCACCAAGGTGCAAGGGACACAGCAACAGTTGTTATTACGACAAGAAAGGCCATGACTTTATGACGTAACAAAGGTAATACAAGCACCAACATCACTAGTAAAAGTCCATCCGAACGGGTGAGGTAAGCCAGCACACTAGCAATAACAGCAGCAACAATCAGGTATACCTTTGTTGTCTGCCAGTATCGACCGCTCAACCACAAACAGATTGCACCAAAGAAGGCAAATGGTGCGAAGGTTTCGGGCAGTGTCAAAAAAGGTGTTACTGTACCGCAAAATGTAAGCAAAAGTCCAGCGGTCCAGAAGTGACGCTCATTTCGAGCTATCGTCCAAGCAAGATGGGCACCCAAAACAATTAACAATACGGAAAGCAGCGCAAAAGGAATCTGCATAACCTCAAATGACCGCCCTATTACCCAAAATGGCGCAGCAAGTAAAGCTGGCATGGGCATCCAATAATGAAAAGCAGGACCTGGAATGGTCTCAGATACGCTGAGATAATTCCAAATATATGGCTCTTGCGCACCAGCCCCTTCTGCAAACTGAATTCCTTGAACCGCGTAATAAGATGTATCCATGTAACCTGGCTCATGAATCAGTAAAATAACCAACAGACGAATACCGAAAGCAAAAAGAAAGAGAAAAAGGAACCGATTTTTACATATCTTCTGCACAATCACCTTAGAATCCATCTCCAATATTTTTCAGCACCACCCTCGGTAAAAAATAGACTAGCCACTGCCCAAAAGAGCAGCAATACGACTAGCAATTTGTTGGTATATGGCGGCGTACTGACTGCCGGTATTAATTAAAGTAGCGGTAACAGCTAGAACCACAAATAAAACAATTAATGCGTACTCTATAAGGTCTTGTCCCTCCTCACACGCCAGCTTGTATATAGGCAACTCTTCAATATGTCCATAATCCTGGAATATGCAAAGTCTCATTTTGTAAGTCCTTCTCGGTCTATCAAAATTGGTTCTTCTAGAGCAGGATCTCACATGGTTGACCATTTTGTACGTTATAGGCTTAACTACCCAACTAGTTCTAATGTGTCAACCACGTGAAACCCTGTTGAATCTCGAAATTTATCTACAACAACCAATAGATCCTTACAAAGTCTAGTTAGACTCGGTTACCAGTTCAGCCTACAAATTCGCTTGCATAGCTATACTTACATGTGGACTATACAAGCGAACTACACGCATTATGATGCTGCAAGTTGCGACACAATACGGGACCAAACACTATTCAGTCCACCGGCAAGTGCAGTCAAGCCACCTACCACCGCTAGAGAAACCAATACAGCAATCAAAGCATACTCAATCAAATCCTGGCCTTCTTCACGCTCGATCCAATTCTTAATCTGCAGATAGCGGAACATTACTATATTTGACATCTTAATTCTCCCGAAAGTTACACAAAAGGATAGATAGATCAACAGAAAGCAAAAGCGAATCAGATTTCCAGCGCGGCCGCCTCATTTCCCAGAAGGCGGGCCGCTTCCACCCCACTGCGGTGCAAAGCGCAAGTGTTTCCTCTGCACGGTGTTGGGGCGCCGTGCCGCCCAAGCGAATTGTCGGTTCTTCCGTAGGCATTGCTCCTTTCCGCCCCCGGTGCGCGCCGCCAAGCAAGTGCACCAGGCGCAAAGACTCCCCCACCCTTGGCCACCTCTACAGCAGCCAGGACCGCTCACACACTCGGGCTAGCGCGGCAGGGTCCAACTGCACGACCAACCCGTCTGAGATACATTAAGGATTTGGCTCATAGCGGTAGCGGCTGAAATTGCCTCTTTTCCGATGAAAGCAGGGTGCAATTCCAGTGCTCCGCCCATATGAGCGAATGATTCAATTGAGAACACAAATAGGCAGCACGCCACAGACAGTAAACGCAAAACAGGCTGGAGGCTGGCAACTGACAGCGCTCTCCCACGGCCTGGGGCACAGCGGTATCTGTTGCATTGGGAGCAAAATACCTAGTACCCCTGTCACCCAGCTTACAGCGAGATCCACGACGGGATCACCGCACCTGGTGACAGAGCAGCCTTGTACGGAAAAGCCCTGTGCAGGGCACGCCAAAGCGTCAGTCAGCTGCACCGTTGCGTCTTTGCAACAGTGCCACTATGCAATGATTCTAGGAAAATAATAAAGAGGGGTGCAATGAAGGGGCAATGTCAGCCAAATCAAAAAAAGTGAGGTTTATAGGAAATACTTACAATTCGCTTTGCACACTAACAATAACAGAAAAGACTAGTCCTGTCAATAGTCAATTTAATACGAATTGCTTACAGTATTGAAAGCACAATATGACAATCGACATAGTTTCACATAGTATGACGTAGGTTTTGGTGTAAAATAACGGATAGCCTCCTAAAGTCTTAGTCAGGCAAAATCACTAGCCCGCGCCAGTGGGTGTAGCCGATTAGGTGCGCTGGTCCGAGGGCGCCGAGGGAGTTCACCCCTGGTGGCACCAGGTCTTCCTGGAAGGGGGCGGCTGATGGTGAAAGACAGGAGGTGTGCGGCGCCCCTTCCAGGAAGACGCCCGCCCGCGCACCCGCGTTGGCTAAACTCGCATAACTTCGGTAACAGTGTACTAGTACAGTGTCAGGGAAGTTTGGCTAGAGTAGAGGTGGTCACCCAGGTCTTCCTGGAAGGGGCGGCGGATGGTGAAATACAGGAAGTGTGTGTTGCCCCTTCCAGGAAGACGCACGCTGGCGCACCCGCGTTGGCTAAACTCGTAAAATTTTGTTTACACTGTACTAGTGTTCTGTAAAGTAAGTAATGGTAGGTGGTAGGCGCCAGGGCGCCGGCAAGCGGATGCCCCTACGACACCCAACATAATTAATTTTGGCCCATATGAGCGTTAATTTTACAGAACACTAGTTACCCACTTGGATCATCAATTGCATACCAAAGCTTACAATTTTGCCCAAAACGATCAGCAAACATACTTGCAATTTTAGTTAAACTATGTTATAGTTGTCTTAGCTTCACTGCCGCCAAGCAGTTTACCCACCCCATTATGATCCTTCATGGCATGCTCTCATGCCGCGCTCTTTCACGACCACTCTCACACCAAGGTGACCCGGTTAGCTGGTCTCTGGCATAACCGTCTGCATTACAGGCGCCTGTCACCGCGCACCGGCTGCAACTGGACAAGTTTTGCACCCTATTGCCCATGGACACGACTGCATACAGATCTCCCGTGTAGCTCTGTGGACCGTCGCTTTGCCATCTTCGGGTATGTGGGGTAGGAGTGAAATTATTTACCCAATGCGTTACATATCAACTTTTACGAATCCAAATTGTATGATCGGGGTGGCTTCCGAGCCCGGCCAACGGAGCCAACCGAGTGAACGGGGCCACCGCAATCGCCCCGCACACCAACCCACCGTTGACGACTATGTGGCCTGTGAAGTGCGCGCCCAGGCCGGGGCCAGCGAAGTGCTGGCGCCGGTGGCGGTGGTGGCCAGCGGCGCCGGTTCCGGCCTGGCTGCCGAACAGGCCAGCCAACTGGCCATCAGCACGATCTATGCGGTCCTGCGCAGTGAAGAGCGGCTGCCGCTTGGGGCGCGGCTGGTCAAGGCCATTGAAGAGGCGAACCAGACCCTCTACCAGACCGCCGGCGAGAACTCCGCTGCGCCGGCGGTGGCCGGGATGGCCAGCCAGCAAGGTGCGGCCGTAATTATTGGCGCGCTTGAGGGCAATACGCTGCACCTGGCTTACGCCGGCAATGGCCATGCCTATCTGGTGCGCAATGGCATTGCCCACCCACTGACGGTGGTGCAAGAGGGGCCGGTTGGCGCCTATCCGCTGGGGCAGGCGCCGGCGATCCGCGTCGCCACCGCGCTGCGGCCCCCGGTCACCGGCGCGCAGACCCCTGTCTCCCAACTGCCGCTGACGCCGGGCGATGTCTTGGTGCTCTGCAGCGCCGGTCTCACCGACGTGGTGCGCGGCCAGGCGATTGGGGAAGCGGTGGCCGAGCAGCCGGCGCAGGAAGCGGCCTGGCGCCTGGCCGACCGCGCTGCCCAGGCCGGGGCCGTTGACGCCTACACGGCGCTCGTGCTGGAATGGGCGCGCCAGCCGGTGGCCCAGCGGACTGTGCGCGTAGGCGCCACCAACACCAGCCAACGCCGCGCACGCCGGCGCAAGCTGGTGTTGATGGCAGCCTGTCTGCTGGCGGTGATCCTGGCCTGGCCCTCCTTTGCCCACCAACTGGGCCAATTCTCCCAACAGGTCGAAAATAATCTGGTGGTCGTGGCCGAACCGGCGCGCGACGGGGAAAATGCGGCTATGGCCGATCCAGCGGTGGGTCAGCCCGGCGAGCAGCCAGGCAACCAGGCCGAAGCGATGACGGCTGGGGCGGCAGCGGGAACGATGAGCGATCCGGCGCAGGCCGCCGACCTACCCTTGCCGGGGGCGGCAGGAGCCCCGCCCGCGCTTGCCGCCAAGACCAATCGGGGTGCGCCCGGCCTTAACGCCGATGAACGAGCGGCCATGCAGCAGTTGGTGGGACAGTTGGCGGCAGAGCCGCTGGCCAACCCGTTGACGGCACTGCAAAAACAGGTAGCCACGGCCGTAAGCTTTGCCAACACCCTGAGTCGGGCCGTGGTGGCGGCTCGGACAGCCACTGCGGTGGCCATGGCGCCACCGACACCCACCGTGACGCCCACGCCCATCCCGCCCACACCGACGCCGGCGCCACCCACACGCACCCCCGTGCGCCAGGCTGTGGTGCGGGCCACGCCCACCGTAGCCCCCCAGCCGGCGCAGCCTGACTTTGCCAATGCGACGGTTACGCTGGTAGAGCCGGTGGCCGGCGACACGCTGAACGATAAGCGCCCCTTCCGCTGGACGGCAAACTTTGCCCTGCCCGCCGGCTATGCGTTTGAGGTTATCTTCTGGCAAAAGGGCGAGGATCCCATGCGCAAGGGAAAAGGGTATGCGGGCGTTAGCAATGGGCCGCAGATCAATATCGGCGCCGACCACTTCCGCATCCGCAGTGCACCCCCCGGCGACTACTTCTGGGGCGTGCTGCTGGTCACCACCGATCCCTACCAGCGGGTTAAATATCTGGGGGGCGGGCAGTTAATCTATGTGCGTGAGTAGGGACGGGAAGTCGCGGGGTCGTGGGGTCAGGAAAGTCGCGGCGCAAGCTGATCCATTTTTCTTAGCAGTAGTACAGTGTTACCGAAATTTGGCGAGTTTAGCCCACGCGGGTGCGCCAGCGTGCGTCTTCCTGGAAGGGGGCGCCGTACACCTCCTGTTTTTCACCATCAGCCGCCCCCTTCCAGGAAGACCTAGGTAGCCACCTCTACCCTAGCAAAATTTCGCTCACACTACAGTAGTGTTTTGTCAAGTAAATAATCATGGGTTTACCCTACCCTAGCCCTCCCCCGATGCGCTTACCTTTACCTAGATCTTTAGCCGGCACAGGTGAGTTGTACACTGTCCGCCCCGCCATAAATGGTCGGAGCTAGCAAACGACGCCCCATGAATGGGGCTTTGGCAGCAGGACAAGTCCCATTCATGGGGCGCTGTTTATAGCCGTGGGCTTCAGCCCTCGGCGGGCAGCCGATTCACACCAACTTGTAGGCAATGGTAGCGCCATCGCCCGGGAGCCCATTGGGCGCAACCAATCACGCGGCAAAAGATAGAATGCGCAGGCGCTGTGCTGCTACGGCATTTTTCTTACCAGTAGCGCCATCGCCGGGAGCCCAGTGGGCGTAACCCATCACGCGGCAAAACACAGAATGCTCGGGCGATGTGCTGCTACGGCATTTTTCACAGAAAGTTGCTACAAATAGCGCTTGGGAGCGATTCTTTAAACCAGTAAAATAGTCCTATTCGTACGGAATTTGGGCGAATAGGACTATTTTTATGGATTTGACATTTTCCCCTCTTGCGTTTCAGACACGGGTGCGCATGGGCAGAGGTTCATGGCGCCTGGCCCCGCTGGAGTTGGTGATGCTCGGTGGCGCGTTGGCGGTCATTCTCTGGCTGGCGACCACGTTGCAGCGCAACTTGCCGCCGTGGCCGTTGACCCTGGTCCATGATCCCTGGCGTCTTTGGCTTTACCTTGCGCTCGCGGTTCCGCTCAGCATCTATGTGACCGTTGCGGTCCATGAGGTGGGCCATCTGCTGGTCGCGCTGGCCCTAGGTTATCATTTTGTCCTGATCCATGTGGGTATGGTGGGGTTGGGGCGGACGGCCAGCGGATTACGTTGGCGCCGCACCAGCAACAACCTCCTGGCCCTGCGCGGCGGCACCATTGTCCTGCCGCAGGCGGCATGCCACTCGCGTTGGTGCGAGCTGGCCGTGGTGGCCGGCGGCCCGTTGCTCCAGATCCTCTGGTTGGTCGGGCTCCACTGGATCAACGGCGCTGTCCAAACAGAGGTCATCCACCCCTACCTGGTGGCGTTGCTCCACAGCCTGACCTACCTTACCTTTATCGGCCTTTGCAGTTGCATTATCCCCTTCCGCTTTGGCATGACCGCCACCGATGCACGGCATGTTTTCCAGCTCTTGCGGGGTGGCGCCGCAGTTGAACGGCAACTGGCCGTGCAGCAACTGACGGCGCGCGTCTTTCGTGATACGTCCTATGCTGAGTTAGATGCGGCAGCCATTGCCGCGGTCATCACCCCAACTGATGGCTCACGCAGCAGCTACGCCGCCCAGCTCCTGGCCGCGGCGCGTGCCTTGAGCCGGGGAGAAGCGACCGCAGCCGCGGCGGCGCTCAACCAGGTGCTGGCCTTTGTCCACGCCAATCCCGCCCTGCGGCAGGCGGGCTGGCCCTTCTTCTATGCCGCCCGCTATGAGTTGGCCTTTGGCCGCGGCCCCCAGGCTGCCCGCCCCTGGTTGGCCTGTGCGGCAGTTGTGGAAAATCCATTGCTGGCCGTCGATCTCAGCCAGGCGTGGCTCCATCTGGAGGCACGCTTGCTGCAGGCCGAAGGGCGGCTGGCCGCAGCACGTACAGCCGCCCAGCAAAGCCTGGCGCTGGTAGAGCAGCGGCTGGATTGGGGCGGCACACAGGAGGAGCGGCAGGGGCTGCACGCGCTGCTGGCCCAATTGCCCGCCGGCACACCGGCTGCGGTCTGGCGACCAGCGTCACCAGGCTGGCGCCCCCTCCGCACCCTGCTCAACAGCGGCGCCAGTCTGGTGGGTTTGATCGTTCTCTGCGCATTTTTTTGAGGCGATCCAAGGGAGTTATCCTCATTCATAGCGCAGCGCTTCTGCCGGATAGGTGTTGGCGGCCTGGTAGGCGGGCACGATGGTGGTGAGCAGCGAGAAGATGTAGGCCACCAGCAGGATCACCGCGATCTGTCCCCACGGCAAGCTATAGGTCGTGTCGGGGGTAAAGGTGGTGAAGAAGCTGCGGATGATGCTTTCGCCCAGCACAATGCCGGTAACGGTGCCGATGATCATGCCGGTGATGGCGATAAAGCTCGCCTCTAGCAGAAACGAGAAGGCGATCATGCGGGATTGATAGCCAATCGCACGTAGGACCCCCACCTGCTGCCGCCGCTCCACCACCATGCGACTCGTGATCACGCCGAGCGCCGCAATGCCAACCAGCAGACCCAAGGCCATAAAACCTTGGAAGAGTTGCAGGATGCCGCGCGTAAAGGCCTGGCCTTGGGCAAAGCTTTCAGCCAGTACGGTGGCATTGATGCCATTGCCGATAAAGGCGCGCTCCACTTCCTGGGCCACGGCATGCACGTCGGCGCCACTGCTCACCTTGATATAGAAACTGCTGGGATAGGTGGCCGTACCGTTCAGCTGATCGACCACGGCCAGATTGACCTGCAACGGTGCATCGGCCAGGGTGACGCGGTCGCTGAGCAGGCCGATCACCTGCAGGCGCAGGGGCGCGGCCAGGGTGGCCGCCTCTTGGAAGGGGTTGTCAGGGTTAGGATCAGGCCGCAACTCGATAAAGAGTTCAGGCAGTTCGGTGCTGTCCGCCAGGGCAGCCGGGAAACGGAAGCGCCGGCTGGCGCGCCGCCCCTCAGGAGCGCCGTTGCCAAAGCTGTCGCCATTATCTGCCGCGGCCAGCAACGCGGGGGTAATAATCGCCACATCATCCCGCTCGCGCAATGCCTGCCAGACCGCGGCATCATCGGCAAAGCCGGGGGAGCGCGCCTGGAAGTGATAAATCTCGGCAGCCTGGGTGACATAGCCGCTATCGACGCCGGCCAGCGGCGCAAAGGACCAGGTGGCGCCCTCGGCAGGGCGCGCCTGCACCGACTGCTGGGAGAAGGCGCCGACCCCGGTCACATTTTGTAGCTGGGGATAGTCGCTGCCGGCGGCCACCAGCTCGGCAATCTTGCTGCCCAGATCGCGCACGGGCGAGAAGAAGCTGAGCAGCGTCGTGTCGGCGCGGACCTCAAAGCCAGCGGTCTCCTGCACGTCGAGCACGACAATCGTCTGGGTCGCCCGAATCACCACGGCCATGACCACCACGGTGCTAATGATCATGGCGAACATCAGCATGGTCATGCCGGTGCGGAAGCGGGCGCTGAGGGGGTAGGCAATGGCGGTCTTGAGCACGGGGGTCAACTGGCCGACGCCGCCCAACACAATGCCCACAAACCAGGTGAGAACGCCGGCGTTAAAGGTTACCGTGAGGATCGCGCCGAGGATGATCAAGGGACCCCCCAGGGCTAGCGTCAGCAGCGTCTGATCTGGGCTGGGCGCAAAGAGGGTGAGGCCGGTCCACTGGGGCAGCAGGCGCGACCAGGGCACGGTCCAGATGAGCAGCAAGCCAACGCCGATGACGCTGTAGACCCAACGATGGATCTGCTCATTGCGCAGCGGCGTCAGTTCCAGACTATAGTTGACGAGCAACGAAATGCCAATCAAGAGGAAGGTGCCGGCCGCCAGCAGCACGCTCCACAGTTCGCGCTGGAGGCCAACCTGCAACAGGTAGGCGCCCAGCGCGGTCAACGCCAGCACACTGCCCCAGGTCCAGATCCGGCGCAACCACGAGCGCCGCGCATCCTCGCTTTCCTGGGGCAGATTGCGAATGGCCGAGACAATATTGAGGCGACTGACCCGCCACGCGGCCAGCGTTACCACAATAAAGGTGAGCAGGACACCCAGGCAATAGGCAATAACAATGGAGGTGGGCGCGGCGTGAAAGTAAAAACGGAAGATACTGTTCTGGCTGCTCAGTTGGCTGGTCAGATTGTTAAAGATGTCGCCCATAAAGCCGACCATGCCATAGGTGACGGCCAGCCCCAGCGCTACGCCAATCGCCGCGGCCAGCAGGTCGTAGACCATGCCCTCGACTACAAACATCTGCACCAGATGGAGCCGTTGCACGCCAATCGCGCGCGCCATGCCCATTTCACTGCGCCGTTCGGTGGCCAACATGACAAAGATCAGGAAGATCAAGAGAATGCCGGCCAGGATCGAGAAGAAGCCAAAGAGCGAGAAGACCGAGGCAAAGATACCGCCGCCCACCGTACCAATCGTGAGCAGCGTCGATTTACTCAGAGGATCGATCACGTCAAAGGTGTTGAGATCAGCCAGGGCGCTGCTCAATTCTGTCTTGGCGTCGGCAGGCAGATTCTGTTCCAAGAGCCAGCCGCGCATGGTGGTATCACCTAGGATTTCGCGCAGACGCGGGCTAATGCCCGGCGCGGTCAACGCAGCGCCCAGATCGCGCACGCCGGCGACCATGCCACCCATGGGCGTTACCTGCTGAATCAAGTCGGCCACCCATTGGGGGCCATCAAACCCTTCCATGACCGCCTGCTGTGCGTCACGCGCGGCGGCGACCAAGATGGGCTGCACATTAGGGCGGCGCAGGATGGCGACGACCTGGTTGAGGGCCGTCTCATCCATGGCCAGCACGCGCAGGTGTTGGCTCACTTCAGAGGTGTACTGCAGGCCGCCTAACTCATCCCCCTGGTTGGAGACCAAGATGTTGTTGACCTTGCCCTCCATAAAGAGCAACTTCTGCGCCTCATCGAGCCGCAACATGACCACCGGGAAGAGCGCGCCCAAAGGCCCCGCCTCATCGACAATGGCCTTGACACGGAAGGGGATCGGGATGGGGCCGACATAGACATCCAGCACATCCCCAACGCGGGCGTTTAGTTGGTCGGCGCCCAGGCGATTGAGATAGACATCGCCCTGGCGCAGTTGCAGGCCAAATTGGGCCAGGATCCGGTCCATTTCGCTGCCCAATGTGTTGAGGTTGAGCGCGCTGAGAATATTTTCCATCAGGGTGGAGGTGTTGCCCAGCCCCAGATTGGCCAGACTGAGGGTGGAGGTGGTCACCCCCATGTTGGAGAGCAACGAGGGCAGCGTGGAGGAGATGGTCGCCGTGCTGAGGCCCAGCGCGCCCAGGTCGACCGTGTCGGTGGGCACGCCCATGTTGGTGAGCAGCGAGGGCAGGGTAGTCGTCATGGTGGTGCTGGTGACGCCCAGCGCGGCCAAGCTCAGTTCGGTCAAGCCCAGATCGCGCAGCGGTGTCGTGTCAATACCGAGTTGGTCAATGGTATCGAGCGGAATGCGCACCTGGCTCAGATCCACCTCGCCGCTGCCGGCCGCGGTTAACGCCGCGCCCACCGCCGCAGTGGCCACGGCCACATTGGAGGGGCTCACATTGATACCGGCCTGTTGGGCCAGATCGCCGGCCACGGCAAAGAGATTGGACGCCTGGGTGAAGATATTGCCGACCCCCGGCTTCAGTTGCTCCATCTCCACCGCCTCCCCTTCGGCGGCATGAAGGCCAAAGCTTTGGTCATAGTCATTATCTACCGCAAAGATAAAGCCGAGCGGTTCGCCCTGACCGGTGTTGGTGTTGCGGATAATGGTGGGGAAGAGAATGGAGGCCGCCACGCGATCAATGAGTGGGTCGTCGGCAGCCTCGGTGCGCAACTGTTCGTAGCGATCCATCGTAATACCGGGCAGCCCGCCTTGGAGCACCGTCAAGACGGTGGTCAGGCCGCCGGCGGTCAGATCTTGCAATGCCTGCTGATTCTCGCTGGTGGCCGTGGTGTCCGTGGCGGAAAAGGGGTTGCCTTCCGTATTGGAAAAGCTGACGATCAACGACAACAGCGGCGGCGCCAGAATTTCGTCAATCTCGCCATAGGCGGCCACGGCCTGGCGCTGCAGCGAGTAGGTGAGGGTGTCACCGGTGCTGAGCGCGCTGACAATAATGATGGTGCTGAGGGCAAGGCCGACGACGATCAGGACTGATTGGGTGGGCCGGCGCGGAATGTTGCGCAGCCCCAGACGCACAAGGACCGGGTTGCGCAGGCGTAGGAGCAGCAGATAGAGCAGGATAAGCCCAATCGCGGCGCTCAGCGCGATGGCGGTGTTGGTTCCCAGGTTGCTCAGCAGATTCATGGCGTGACCTCCTGGACTAACGCCGGCCCAGTATTCGATTGTGCGCTATCAGGCGCGACAGGTGCAGCCTCAGCGCCAGCCTGATCGGCCATGATCTGGCCATCCTGCATATGGACGATGCGGTTACAGGCGGCGCCGATGGCCGCATCGTGGGTGACGATGACAAAGGTTTGGCCATGCACACGGTTGAGTTCTTGCATAAGCGCCAGGACGTCGCCGGCCGTTTTGCTGTCTAGGTTCCCGGTTGGCTCGTCGGCCCAGACAATGGCCGGGTCGTTGACCAGCGAGCGGGCAATGGTTACCCGCTGGCGTTGGCCCCCCGAAAGCTCGGCAGGCCGGTGATGACCGCGGTCGGAGAGGCCCACCTGATCGAGGGCGGCCAGGGCGCGACGGTGAGCTTCGGCCGGGCGGACGCCGCTCACGAGCAACGGCAATTCAACGTTTTCCACGGCGGTGATTACCGGCAGCAGATTAAAGGTCTGGAAGATAAAGCCCATGCGCTGAGCGCGATAGGTGGTGCGGGCGCGGTCGGACATGGTGCGTAGGCTGACACCTTCAATCACCACATCACCGGCGTCAAAATCATCCAGACCGGAAAGGCAGTTGAGCAAGGTGGTCTTGCCACAGCCTGATGGTCCCATAATCGCGACCATTTCGCCGGCAGTGACGGTGAGATCAATGCCCCGTAACGCATGGACGGCGATCTTGCCCATGTGAAAGGTTTTGTGGACTTGCTTGGCTTCGATAATTGGTTCCGGCATATTATTTCCTTAGAGGTTGGCTTGATCGACTCTGGACTACACGACTACGCGACTACGCGACTGCGGACTACTGATAGTATACACTAGAGCAGGCCGCCCTGGAAGGATTTCTTTAAAAGGATACGTACAAGGAGGGTTTGGGTTGCAAAGACAGGAGGGGAAGAGAGTGGGCGCAAGATACGAAGGTAGTGGTTGGATCACCGACTCTGGGCCACACGGGTGCGCGACTGCGAACGACTGGACTGATGCATGAGGCTCGTGCAAGTCTGTAAAATGCGACAAGCCCGGCGCCATTGCCGGGCCTGTCAACGCAACAGAAAAGGAGAATCTGGTATTTAGAGAAGTAGAAAAACTTAGCTCTCAGATTGCGAGGCAGCATCCTCAGCTGCCGATGCTACCTACCCTTACTTAAACCGTGGCGGCAAAACTAACCTACAAAGTTTTCAGTAGACAGTAGACAGTAGACAGTAGACAGTAGACAGTAGACAGTGACCAGGGTACAGACGACTGAACACTGAACACTGAACACTGAAATGGCATTGGTTCTACGTCAAATAGCCTATCTGACGCTCATTATACCAGCATATTGCTACGACAAAACTTTCATTTTTCTTACAATATGAGTAACCCCTACATTGTTTTGGCGTCTAGATGGGTATGGTGGCGGGAGATTGGTGATTGGATGATTGGGTGATTAGTGATTGGGTGATTGGTGATTGGGAACAAAAAACCCAGCCGCTAGGACTGGGTTCTTTGCCTCCGACAGTAAAACCGCCAGAGATCAACCAAAGGAGAAATCACCATGCGCAACTTACCGTCTGCGTTTATCAGTATAGCACAGATGCTGTTCCTAAAACCTTTCAGATTGCTTTCAACTACTCGGTGATTTCACTGAATTGTTTCGGAGGCCGCTGTACTCCAGAGAAGCTGCTGCTTTTCCACTCTGGCACAGAGGCTCCCCTAATTCGGCAATGAGATAGCAGCAATGGTATAGTAACCATCGTCCTATAGGTTAATTAATCCTTTGGAATTCTTTTATTTTTGTAATCCACCTAAGGTAGTCATGATCCAAAGGATCCCCGGCTTTGTATAGTTGTACAGTTGAGGTAGAAGCGCTATGTTTCAAAATTTTTTGTGTAAGTTTTCCCGTTATTGGATTATCGCAGCCGTGCTCATGTTCAGCTTGCTCTCTTTCTATACAAGCGAGCCGAGCTTTGGGGCGGCAATTACGCCGACCCCCGATGTCCATACGGTGCCCGAACCAGAATCGATCATGACGCCCACCAATACGCCTTTTCCGACGCCAACCCCCATTGACCTTGACAGCGACAGTGGCGGTGGTGCAACGGGCGGTGGCGCGCCACCGGCGACACGCCAGCCGGACAACAACGATGACGCAGAGACAACCGGCGGTGGCGCCGGCGGTTCGACGGCAGATGGCGCCGATGCGACAACGCCGGACACTGCACCAGAAGATTCTAGTGCGGCTACCGGCCTTACCGGCGCCGTAGCCGTCACCACATTGAATCTGCGTAAGGAGCCAAGCGGTGACGCGCATATTATCGATACACTCTTTAGTGGTGAAAGGGTAGAGATCCGCGGGCGCGACAGTGGCAATGGCTGGTGGTATATCTGCTGCGGCGCCGGCGCCCAGCGGCCAGGTTGGGTCAGCGCGCAATACATTACGCCTGACTTTGACCAGAGCCAGGCGCTGACCCTCCTGCCTGTCTTAGCCACGACCGATGCCCCCTCTCTTGCCAGTAGTGGCACCGCGGCCATGGCGGCCGACGAGAGTCTACAATTAATTATGCGCCCTGTACCTGCCTTTGCCTGGCAAGGCCAGACAGTGGTTTTGCACCTGGCGCTTCACAACCGGGGGAATGCTAAGCTAACCAACGTGAGCCTACGCGATGATTTGCCGCCGCAACTGCACTATGTGGCAGCCACCATCAGTGGTGAAGGCGCCATTGCAGAGAGCGGGACAGTGGCCGATGGCTCCATTTTGACGTTGAACTGGCCGGAAGTGCAGGCTAGCGCCCAGGTGACGGCCACGCTGACGGTACGGATTGATCCCGCCGTCCCCAATGGCGCGCTGATCGACAACCTGGCCGCCGTCAAGAGCGATCAGGGGGTCGAAGCGTTGGCCGGCATTACCCTGGCCATGCCGCCGACGCTGTTGCCCCATTTTCGGTAGGAGATTAGTGATTAGGTGATTGGTGATTAGGTGATGGGGAGACTCAGACTTCAGTGTAAGCGCCGGAAGTCCTTCGCGCCAGCGTCTGTCAAAATCACCCAATCACCAGTCACCTAATCATTGACAAAACTTTGAGGAGACCCTTCTATGTTTTACAGAGCCATTTTGGCAACTATGTTGATGATTGGGGTGGCTGCGTGTCAGCCGACGGCGGCCGCTGACGCACCAGTCGGGATGACCCACGACACGACGATAACTGCGACAACGGTGCTGACGGAGACAATCCCAATGGACGCGACGACCTTTACGGTCAAAAGCGCCACCCCAGTGGACAGCGCAACGGCTCAGCCGCCGTTGCGCCTAGTCATGCCGGCGTTAGACCTGGCGATCCCAGTCGAGCCCATGGGCTGGCGGGTGAGTGAGGTGGAAGGTGAGCGTCAGGCAGTTTGGGAATTGCCGGAAAATAGCGCCGGCTGGCACATGAACTCCGCCCTGGCTGGCGCAGCGGGCAATATGATCGTCTCCGGCCATCATCAAATCGGCGCGGCCGTCTTTGCACCGCTGGCACGGGGCGAAGTGACCGTGGGTGAGCAGATTCTGGTCACCGATGCTGGGGGCAAGTCCTTTCTCTACACGGTGACCACAGTGGCTGATCCTATTCCTGATCTAGGTGCGTCGGCGGCGGAGGTGCAACGCGCGGAGGAATTTCTGGCGCCAACCACCGAGCCGCGCTTAACGCTGATGACCGGCTGGCCTGAATTTTCCGACACCCATTATCTATTTATCGTGGCTGACTTTACCGGGACGCTGCAGTAGTGTTTCTTTCCCGGTTTGGCTCATGTAGGTATGCGGCTGAAATTGCAGTTTTTCTCTCTGGGGAATGGTACAATTTCAGTTTGCCGCCCACATGAGCGCCCGGTTTTGGCTTACCTTTACCCACAGTGTGCTGGGGCAAGATCATCCAGTACATCGTGTCCGAAGCTTGACTCGGGTAGCGGTGGTCACCCAGGTCTTCCTGGAAGGGGCGGCGGATGGTAAAAAACAGGAGGTGTGCGTTGCCCCTTCCAGGAAGACGCACGCCCGCGCACCCGCATTGGCTAAACGAGCAAAACTTCGGACACACTGTAACAGTGTTTTGTAAAATACATAATGATAGGTTATAGGCGCCTAGAAGGCAACCGCCCCTTGCGGTCGCCCAGGGCACCGGCAAGCGGATGCCCCTACAGCATCCATCATTATTTATTTTACAAAACAATAGTGGCACATCCAGGCAGCTTGCAGTTGCCCGGATAATTGATGACGTGGCAATTCCAACTCCAGGTTGGGGAGTGGGAATTCAACTTTAGATCTGGACTCTGGCAAACTCTGTGGTCACAGGTGAAAAATTACCAATTACCAATCACCGAATCACCAGTGTGACGAATGAAAAACGCCAGACTCCAGTTTAGATGATGGCGACTCCCAGCCCTGAGGGAATGAATGAAACAATCGCAAAACTATTGCGTTAATGCGCAACACAAGGTCACGCTCACCACCTTCTTCAGCGCGCTGCTCTCACTTGCGCTCTTTGGCACAACCTTAGCCCAAAGCTGTCCGCCCTACCCATCCCCCCATCAGCGGATCGGCTTTAATGTGGCGCCGGAAGGGAGCATTGACATTAATGATTACGATGCCGCCCAGTTGGGTGCAGGGTGGTATCATAACTATGGCTATCGGAGGCAACCCTACTTCCCAGATGGAATCCACTTTCACCAAATGGTGCGCAGCAAAGTTGATCTGACCCGGCTGCCCCAGTTGTTGGGGCGTGCAGTCGATGGGAATCCCGGCGCCATCTGGATCCTGGGTAACGAGCCAGACCGTTATGGCCAAGATGGCCTGACGCCGGCTGAATATGCCGAGTTCTACCATACGGTCTACACCTTTCTCAAAGGGCGCGACCCCACCAGCCGCATTGCGATTGGCGGGGTTGTGCAGCCCACCCCCATCCGTCTCCGCTATCTCGATATGGTGTTGGCGGAATATCAGACCCAATATGGCGTGCCCATGCCGGTGGAGATCTGGGATATCCATAACTTTATTTTGCCCGAAAATTGCGGCTGGGGCGCCAGTATTCCGCCCGGGCTGGATGCTTACAAGAGTGAAGCGATCCCCTGTCCACCGACGTTGGACGATCACGGGGACATTGCGATCTTTAAGGCGCAGATTCGCACCTTTCGCCAGTGGATGGCCGACCGGGGGTTTCGCGATTATCCGTTAATCGTCTCGGAATATGGTATTTTGCTTTCTAAATATCATGGCTATGACTACGCCCGTGTGCGCCAGTTTATGACCGACACCTTTGACTTTATGCTCAACACGACGAGCAGCAGCACTGGCTATCCCGCCGACGGCAATCGCCTGGTGCAGGAGTGGGCCTGGTTTAGTCTAAATTACTGGGAATTTGACCTCAATACCTATTTTGGACTCAACGGCAATCTCTTTGACCACGATAGCCGACAGATCATGCCGCTGGGCAACGACTACGCCAACTATACGAAAGCTCTCACCGTGCGCACCATCGATCTGGCGCTGAGTGATTTGGGAGCCTCGACCGCGGTCAGTAGGGTTGGCACACCCATTGCCTTCAACACCACCTTTGTCAACCGCGGCGGCGTTGCGGCACAGGATGCAGTGGTGCGCTTTTATGCGGGCGATCCGGCCACCCAGGGAACGCTGATTGGTTCGTCCGCCACCGTGCCATTGGTGCAGACCGGCTGTTATGCGCCCCAGAAGGCATCGTTTACCTGGACGCCAAACCAGGATGGTGACTATACCATCTTTGCGCAGGTCGAAGCGGCGAATGGTAAGCTAGAGAGTAATACTGTCAATAATGTGGTCAGCCGCGCTATTGTTGTGGAGCCGGTGGCCACCGAGACAACTACACCGACCTCGACACCCGCAACGGTGACAGCCACCAGCACCCCCACGCCTCTGGCCACCGCGCTGACTGGCACGTCCACCGCCACACCGACACCGACCAGCACCCCCACACTCCTGGCCACCGCGCCGACCAGTACAGCCACGACCACACCGACGCCGACCAGTACGCCCACCGCGGCCATGACGGACATCATGCGTTTGGTCCTAGAGCCGGACGCCGCCGGACAGTTGGTCTATACTGACCAAAATCATTTGCGCCTTGTCATCAATCTACCTGCGGGTGCGGTTACAGAGACAACCACCTTTGTGTTAATTCCGCTCGAAGCGCCCTCTTCCACCCCGTCCAGTTTGCGCTTTGCCGGCAAAGCCATCCGCGTGGAAGCCTATCAGCATGAGCAGTTGGTTACCGACTTTGTCTTTCAGAGCCCGGCACTCTTGACGGTAAATTACAGCGAGAGCCAGGTGGCCAACTTGGTAGAGGATGAGCTTATGCTCTATGGCTATGACGACGAAGTGGGCGCATGGCGCAGCAACGGCATTACCCTGGCCGCGCGAGATGATGTCAATAACCAACTTTCTGTCTACCTGCATCACCTGTCCGAGTTTGGCCTTTTTGCACCAGGCCAACCGACCCCGACCGTGACACCGACGCCCACCGCGACTGTTGGCGCCATACCAACGCCAACCAGCACGCCCACATCAACCCAAACGGTGACGCAGGGCGAGGCTTTGCCTTATCGCAGTTACTTCCCATTTGTTGTTGAGCAGTAGGCAAAGGCAGGTCGAGCGCACCGCCTACGTGCGTAGAGCACAGTCAACAGCCCTTCAAAAGTACTCACTGAGGCCAGTTCTTCTCTGTAGAACTGGCCTCAGTTTTTATAGCGGCAGTGGTATAGACGCCATCTGCCTCCGCCGCCATTGGAGAGCCGGCCCAGCTAGAATATCTATTAACCAACTTACATAGATTTTTATTGCATGATCCACAAAATTTTGATTCCTTTAGGTCCCTGCAAAGTAATCTACGTCATAAAGCCCATTAGCCACGACAAAAAATCCATCATCTAGCCTAGTGAGTATCACCCCAAGTTATGTTAAGATAAGCGTAAGCAAAGTTGTATTGTTGTAGCGAAGACGCGTGAATCAGTTGTACAGGTTGGGCGTTTACTATCACATTACGACAAGTAAATAGTAAATCTCAGCGTAAACCGTTACACAGATGAAATCATTCTTATATTCAAGTAACTGTAGCGATTTTTTACTGTACCTAATGGGAACCCGCTTTACGCCCAGCTGTAGTAGTAGGTTGTTAAGTCTCATGCAATGGCGCAGAATACTGCTTTTCATCTCACCTGTCATCTTTCTATATGCTAGCATTGAATTTCACCCTGCTGTCGCGAGGAGCTTTGAGATCAATTTGTGGTCAATCCAATACTTGTGGAATGCCACTCAGTATCCATTAGCACTTTTGACACCAGACAATGCTTGGACAGCTACGATTCCAGCAGGGCATGACAATGCACGTTTATGGCAAGCACGGAAATTTATACAGGCTAATCAGTTTCTGCAAGCACAAGAAATTTTGGAGCCTATACTTACCCGCAATAATTATGAAGCGTTACGATTGGAAGCTCAACTGCTAGAAGCTCAAGGAGACATGGCGGATGCAGTCGAGCTTTGGACTGAGATTCAGGCAGTTGACGATCTATTAGAAGCCGCAGAACAAAACATTGAAAAAGGCAAGCTAGATGCGGCACTATTGGCTTATAAGACAGCTTATGAGCTTGCACCTGAACGCAGCGTTTTACCATTGGCCCATTTTCTACGTCTATTTTATCAGAATTCAGCACAAGCCGAGTCGATTCTCTATCAATACATTACGTCATTTCCAAGCTCACGTTATGCATTGAGTTGGTCTAAAGAACTGGGGTCGATTTATCAAGATCAAGGTGCGTGGGACAAGGCAGCCTCAGTTTACCTAGGCTTGACAAAAATTATCCCGGACGACCCTCAAATCTGGATTCAGCTGGGATGGGCCTCTTATGAAAGTAGTCATAACATTGAAGCGGCGCTACCCCAATTCAATCAGGCTATTATGGTTGCTCCCTACCAAGGAGAAGGCTATTTTGCAATTGCCAGCCTTCTTACACGCGAGGCTAGATTCAAAGAAGCCGACAAGTGGTATGCACAGGCATTAACGTATGATTCAAAACGGCCTGCCTGGTATCTGGCGAGGATGAACGCCGCCCAACAGGCCAACACTCTGACATTGGCTGTCGCGTTAGCACGAGAGACAGAGGCACTGTTTCCCAATTATGCCCAAGGTCATTATCAGGCAGCCTGGATCTACCGACTGAACGAAGACAGACCCTCAGCTATCAATGCAATTGAAAATGCTATCGCGACAGAAGAGTTCAGGCAGATTCCGCAGCAAAGTATTAAGGCAAATTATTACAATCGCGCTGGACAAATTTATGAATGGTCTGGAGATTTGGATCAAGCGCGCGCAGCTTATCTCAAGGCAATTCAGCTTCATCCAGAACGTGATGATATTCACGAACGACTCAGAAAATTAGCTGACAATTAACAGGAAATAAATAATGTCCCTACCAACTTTTCTTGTTGCGGGTGCTATGAAATCAGGTACGACTGCAATCTATCAATATCTAATTCAACATCCCGAAGTCTATCTATCACCTGATTGTAAAGAATCCCGATTCTTGACAGGTTTAAGCCCTGAAACAGATCCAGAAATCTGTGCACGTATTCCTGTGGTTACCTCACTTGCAGCCTACAGTGCACTTTTCCAAAACGCGAAGCCAGCACAACGAATTGGCGAGGTGGATCCCTGGTGCCTAGTGCTCTATGATCGGGCAATTCCACGGATCCAACAGTATCTGACAGCGGAAAGTCGAATTATTATTTTCCTACGAAATCCTGTTGATCGGGCTTACTCCAACTATTATCAGGGTGCCCGCCAAGAGTTTATGACTCGTACCTTTAAGCAAATTATTGCCGATGTAGAGTCAGGTCATCCAGTAGATTGGTATGAACGTCTTATTTTGGAAGCAGGCAATTATTTTGAAGCCATTCGTGCTTATCTGAGTACATTTGGTACAGATCGAGTAAAAATCATTCTATATGACGAGTTCCGCAACGCGCCCATGCACATTTATAAAGAAATCTGCGCCTTTATTGAGGTTGATGAAACATTTATACCAGATATGTCCTATACAGCGAATAAAGGCGGCATTCCACGTAGCAAGGCACTTCATCGATTCCTAACACAAAAAACTATTGTAACCCAGGTTTTGCGGCCATTTGCACCGGTCAATTTTCGACGTAAGCTGCGCTATTATCTAATCAACCGCAATCTGAAGACTTATCCATCATTGGATACTGAACTGCGCATGTTATTAACAGACTATTATCGTACAGATGTAGAACAACTTCAACAGCTACTCAATAGAGATCTTTCAGGATGGCTACAACTCCCACTAGTTGAGGTGACAGAACGAGTTTGAGCAGTTGGAATTACTGATATGATTCTTAGTAATAGGCCATTTCTAACCCGGCCCTTAACCTCTTCGCAAAGGTTGCTAAATGGCGGACTGTGGGCTCTTAGCGGCAAAATGATCACTTTGCCCCTTAGCATCGTCTTCACAAGTCTGCTGACGCGTCTGCTTTCACCTGAGGCTATGGGTCAGTATGTATTTATCCAAAGCATTGTCACCGCAGCCTCCACAGTTGCTTTACTAGGCCTTAGCCAAACGGCAGTCCGCGCCATTGCAGGAGCCGTAGGCAACCAACAGTGGCCAATGGTAGAGAACAACATTCGCAATGTAATACAGTGGGCAGTTGTTGGTATTGGGGTCAGTGCGGTCTTACTCGCTTCAGGTAATTCATATTTGCATCTGCCAACTTATCTTCATCTACTCTTGATCATTTGGGGTGTCATTTTTGCAATTCAAAAGATTTTGGCAGAACTGCTACGCAGTTTCCATGATGTTCGCGGCGCAGCATTGACTGCAGATGGTACAATTGGCGGCCTTATTACCTATATATTTGCAACTGGTGGCGTGCTGGCATTTTGGCTAAAAGGTCAGAACCTAAGTTTGAACCAAACCCTGTTAATTATTGTCAGTGGCGGTTTGTTATCAGTGCTTTGGGCAACACGTACACTAATCGTAACTTTGTCTCATTACAAGTTTCGTCTGCACCTCTGGACAAAATTACCCTCATCTACATTTCTGTGGCTTGCACTGCCACTCTTTGTACACGACATTACAACCATCCTCAGCAATCAAGCAGGTATCTGGGTGCTAGAAGCTAATTCAACATCATCTGAGCTTGCTCTTTTTGGAGTCGCCGCTCGCTTAGTCGCACTGATTGTTGTCCCTTTAAGCGTAGTCAATGGTTTTGTAGCGCCAACCATTGCAGAACTTTTTCAAAAAGGCGAAACTCGCCAGTTAGAAAAAATACTGAGAATGCTAGCGACGCTTTCTAGCGCTCCAGCCTGGATGGCCTTTGGAATCTTTTTGCTTTTTGGGCGCGCCGTATTGGGCTTCATGTTTGGAACCTACTATGAAGAGGCAAGTTATCTACTATTAATTTTGACCTTTGGCAGCGTCATCAATGTTTCTGCTGGCTCTTGTGGTTTGACGCTGATTATGACAGGCCATCAGCAGAAGTTAATGTTGATCTCGATTATTAGCGGTATAACCACATTAGGTGCAACGCTCCTGTTTGCTAGATGGTACGGAGCGCTAGGTGTTGCACTAGCTGTAACGACGAACTTGATCGCCAAAAACCTGGTAATGCTTGTCATCACTAAACGATGCACAGGAATTTGGACTCAGATTGCACTTAACCCTCGCTATTATTTGGTTTATAGGCAGACCAATACAGGTTCACATAGTTGATGGGCATATCTAGCATGAAAGTAAACCTATTGCGTTCTAAACGACCCTGTCGGATCTTGCACATTGTTCATCGGATGCGCGCCGGTGGGTTGCAAACTGTAGTGATGAACATTTATCGACATATCGATCATAGTCAGGTCCAATTTGATTTTGTTGTACGCACACAGCAACAAGACTTCTATGATCAAGAGATCCAAAAACTAGGCGGGCGCCTCTTTCGATTACCATGGAAAGCAGGCAACCCTTTGCGAATGGTCGAATTTACTTCAGCTTTAGGGAAAGTCTTACAGGATGCAGGACCGTTCACAGCTGTGCATGTGCACACAGGACTCTATGCTGGTCACTATTTACCGACCGTTATTCGGCATGGAATAAAAACGCGTATCGTACATGCTCATAGCACCTCCACTGAACTTAACAAATGGTTCCATCAGCCCTGGCATTACCTGATGCGCAAAAGAATTGCGGCTACAGCAACCCATACTTTCGCCTGTAGTCAACCTGCTGGTAATTGGCTATTTGGCACCTCATGGTTACGCTCACCCCATGCAAAGATCATCCGGAATGCCATTGATTTATCGCAGTACGAGATACTGCCAGCAGATAAAAAAATCAGTCGCGCTGACTTAGAACTACCTGTGGATGCCATATTGATCGGTCATATTGGACGTCTAGATCCAGTCAAAAATCACCATTTTTTGCTGGATACTTTTGCTATTGTGCATCAGCAGATTGCCAATGCCCATCTTGTTCTTGTAGGTGAAGGTCAACTACGCAACAGTTTAGAACAACATGCAACGGCGCTTGGTATTGCTGGTGCAGTACATTTTCTGGGGGCGCGTGCAGATGTGCACACAATTCTACATGCCCTAGATGGCTTTGTCATGCCCTCAAGCTATGAAGGGTTAGGATTAGCACTGATTGAAGCGCAAGCCGCAGGCATTCCTGCAATAGCAAGTGATACGATCCCAAACGAGACTGATCTGGGACTTGGCCTGGTGCGTTATGAATCTCTTAATACACCGCAGAGCGAGTGGGCTAATCTTATTATGCGCAATCTAGGTACGTCCATTCCTACTTGGCCTATTCGCAAAGCAGCCCTGCAAGATGCAGGCTATGATATTCAACAGGTCAGTGCGCAGTTGAGTAATTTCTATTTGCACAACTCAGATACAAAATTGTGGCCTTCATCGCAACCACAGTATCCAACAGAGGCAACGATGGCAAATCAACCAAAAGAAGGGCAAAGTAATGGTTTACGCTGAACAAAGATGGCACTATAGCTGGGTGTTCCCAATATTGATAGTTGCAGCTTGCTTAGGAATAGTTGTTAGCTATAGCCCTATGCTTGCCTTTGCCGCCCTAGGCGGTGTGGCACTCTTACTTCTCACATGCAAATATCCTGAAATCTTCGTTGTACTCACACTTTTCACTACCTTTATGAAATCTATTTTTGTCCCCGGTCTGGCGATTGGGACATTGGGAGCAACGCCTTATATGGTCTTTGAAGGGTTAGCTATAGTAGGCATGACCTGGCAAATTATTACAAAGCAGAGAAAACTCATCTTACCTGCAGGGATACCCTTCCTTCTCTTTTATATGCTTTTCATGACGTTATCATTACTAATTGTTGATAATATCCAGTCAGTTTTTGGCGCCTTTATGCGCTTGACGCTAGATTGGTCGCTGATGTTTTTGCTAGTTCAAATGATTTATGATCGCCGTTCGTTAAAGTGGCTTATTGACGTTCTACTCATCCAGGGACTGGCCATGGTTTTATGGGGTATTGGTTCTGGTCTAGCACTTGAAAAGTTAGGATTGCGCACACGCGAACTATTTTTATGGGATCAATTACAAAAAAACGACTATGCAGCATATCTGGCCTTAGTAGCTGTTATTACGTTAGCCGTCTTTCTAACAGAAGAGCGCAGCTGGCTAAAAAAATACGGTGCGCTCCTCTTATTAGCGATGACGCCAATGGCCTGGATCTTTACCTATTCACGCGGTGGGTTGCTTGCAATTGGTATTGCTGTCATTACATTTTTGCTACTTGAAGGTTACAAACCCGCTATCATTAGAACTGTACGTATTTTATTGGTTTTAGGCTTTATTGCCGTTGTAGGTGTGAGCGCAGTCTCATCATCCAGTCGTACACTTGTTATCGATAGTTTCCGTTCACTGGTTGGGGTTGAAGTCGAGACGTATCGACATGTAGATACAATTGAATTCCGCATCGAACTTGCACAGGCAGCATTTACTGTATTAGCCAAACATCCCCTTTTCGGAGTGGGATTCAACCAATGGCAATACTACTCCCCAATTAAAACGCGTATTTATGAAGTCCAATCGAAGGAGTTTAAAGAGGTAGGCTATAGCATCCACAACCTCCCACTTTCAATGGCGACCAATAACGGCATCTTCGCACTAATTGCTTATCTATGTTTTGTTGGCACGTTAATTGGAACATCCCTGAAACTGCGCAACTACGCTGATTTTCAGCAACGCATCTACTTACAGGCAATTCTTGCCGCTGTAATCGGCTTTCAAGTCGCCCTCCAATTTGCGCCAAGCGTGCTTTGGGAATGGCCTGCAATGGGCATTTTAGCTGGTGCTCTGCACACAGTGCAGATAACAACAGGCAGCACCCAAATTGGATCCCATCGTCTTTAATAACAAAGGATGTCGATTATGCACAAAAATCCGTTGACACCAGTTATACTTGTCGGCCCTCGGTCCTCACAGCAACTTACCTATGGAATGAGTATAGGGTTTGATCTGTTGATCACTGGTTTTGAAGATAGGAAGTTGCCCTTTTATGTTGTCGACCGATCGCAAGGCATGATTGGGCGTAGAGTAGGCGCCTTTTCATGGGGAGGGGCTGGTGCAACGATCAATATGCTGCTTGCCTATCTCACTAAATTGCCTAGCTCCGGAACCGTTTATTTAACAATCGGTACATCACGTTCCGGATTTTTGCGTGATATGCTTATGATCTGGAGCGCCTGGCTTTTGCGACGACGAATAGTTTTGCATTTGAAGGGAGGTGGTATTTCTGATTTCTATGCAGAAAGCCCCGAATGGTTCAAACTCATCTTGCGTAAAACATTTGCTAAAGCAGATACGATAGTTGTCCTAGGCAAACTTTTGCGCAGCCAATTTGATTTTGTGCCAGATATTGACCGAAAACTAAAGATTGTTCCCAATGGGCTACCGACTGAGATCCAGGTGCAAACGACTGCACCTAAGTCTTTGGAAGGTGCGCCAATTATATATGTTCTTTATTTATCCAATATGATTCCTTCTAAAGGCTATCTCGATGTGCTTGAAGCATGCCGGATCTTGCACGTTGAACGTAACATCCCCATTCACTTTAATTTCTGTGGCGCATTTTTAGAGACAGTCAACGAGGCCACCGATGAGCAAAATATTCAGGGGAATACCGCTGAAAAATTTGATCTCCTTAGACAAAGTAAAGGAGTGGCGGAAGTTAGTTTTTATCATGGCACAGTGCGGGGGTCGCAAAAGCAAGAATTATTACAACAAGCGCATGTCTTTGTATTGCCAACCACTTATCAGTGGGAAGGCCAGCCTATCAGCATCATTGAAGCTCTTGCCTTTGGTACACCAGTCATTACAACGAATTATCGCGGAATTCCAGAACAAGTTATTGATCAACATAATGGATTTCTAGTGAAACCTAAGTCACCTACGGCCATTGCCGATGCAGTTGAACAGCTTTGGCGCAACCCGCGACAGTATCAGCAGATGAGCAGCAACGCAATAGCCCACTATAAAGCGAACTTCACTCAAGAAGCCCATCTAAACCGCCTGATTCCGACTATACTTGAGGTCTAAGAGATGCAACACTAGGAGACCAAATATGACGCTTCCGAATTTGATTGGATGTGGTGCCGGGAAAAGCGGTACAACATCCTTATATTATTATCTGAATCAACATCCTGATATTTTTATGGCCGCGGCTAAAGAAGTTCATTTTTTCAGCCATCATTATGAAAAAGGCATAGCATGGTATGAAAAAATTTTTGAGAACTCTGGCCCTAAGCCAATCATTGGCGAATTTTCCACATCATACATGATGAATGTAGATACGCCACTACGAATGGCAGCGGCGATACCACAGACTAAGTTACTGTTCATGTTTCGGAACCCTATCAAAAGAGCCTATTCGAACTATTGGTTTTCAATTTCAATCGGAACACAAAATCCAAAACTCTCTTTTTCACAGGCGATCCGTTCGCCTAAAGGATTCCAGAAATATGTAACTAGTGGCTACTACCACGAATACTTGATGCGTTTTCTTGAGTTCTATAGCCCAAAGCAGGTACATATTATTATTACTGAGGATTTACAGAAAGATGCCTACCAGCAAATGAAACAGTGTTATAACTTTCTGGGGGTTGATGATAGATTTGAGCCTGATCTTCAAAAATCTTTTAATACAACAGTCATTGCATCAACACCTTGGCAGGCAGCAGGCTATCGGCTTTGGCTAAAATTCAAGAATTCCATTAAACCGGGCTTGATGTGGCTTCCTGGCACGGCACGTGAAAATCTTGCGTATATGGAACATATAATCCGCGACAAGGTTATGCGTAATGAGCGACCACCCATGAACGAAGAAGATAAAGACTATTTACAAGCCATATTTCAAGATCACAATCAGAAATTAGCGGACTATTTGGGTAGAGATCATCTTTGGAATTGAAGATTACCGCGTTAACTGGACATTAAGTTCAATATAGCCATAGACGACAAGCCTTATCATTTGGGATAAACAGCCTCTGCTTGTATGGCTCGTGAGAATCAGTAGACCGTAACAGCAACAGAGGTTGGCCTAACCGACCCTGGACCACGCGACCACGCGACTACGCGACTACGCGACTACGCGACTACGCGACTACGCGACTACGCGACTACGCGACTGCGGACTACTAAGTGTCTGTCCGTAAATTCTCTGTGCCCAAGTCTACAACTCGACAAAGTAATGGACGATACAACCGAATTTACGGATAGGTTCTAAGAATAAATTTGCTAGGAACAATGAATACAACAAGAAAGAAAATTCATATGAACAGATATTCCCCCAAAGAACTACTGATTACGGGGTCAAATGGACTGATTGGCAGTGAAGTTGTGACTTGGTTTGGTGCACAAGGCTGGACAGTATACGGCGTAGATAATAATATGCGAGCAGATTTCTTCGGTCCTTCTGGGGATACACGCTGGCGTCAGCAGGAACTACAAACCAAGGTTGCTAATTTTCGACATCATGAATTAGATATACGTAATCGGGAAGCCGTCTTAGATTTTATCAGTGAAATTCAGCCCGATGCAATTATTCACACAGCAGCGCAACCAAGTCATGATTTGGCGGCACGACGACCCTTTGATGATTTCGATGTGAATGCTGTTGGCACACTCAACCTGCTAGAAGCAGCTAGACGCTATTGCCCAGAATCTCCTTTTATCCACATGTCTACCAATAAGGTCTATGGTGATGCCCCAAATGAGCTTGCTCTGATGGAAACGCCAACCCGTTGGGATTTTGCTGACGATGCATATTACAATGGTATTGCTGAGACATTTCGGATCGATCAGTCAAAGCATTCTATCTTTGGCGCATCTAAGGTAGCAGCGGATGTCATGGTGCAAGAGTATGGACGCTACTTCGGAATGCCGACATGTTGTCTACGAGGCGGATGTCTGACTGGGCCAAACCATTCCGGCGTTGAATTGCATGGATTCCTAAGCTATCTCGTCAAATGTAATGTAAATCATACCACCTACCGGATCTATGGCTATAAGGGAAAACAGGTGCGTGACAATATTCATTCCTTTGATGTCGTCCAATTCATGCAAGCATTCATCAATAATCCGCGTTGCGGGGAAGTCTACAATCTTGGAGGTGGTCGCGCGAATTCTGTTTCTATTCTTGAAGCATTCAGCATAATAGAGTCCATCTCTCATCAGACGATGCGATTTGAATATGTAGATGAAAATCGTCAAGGAGATCATGTTTGCTATATCTCGGATCTGAGCAAACTACGCCAACACTATCCCAACTGGCAAATAACTGTCGGGCTACAGCAGATCTTTGAGGAGATTTATGCCTCGTGGGTTCAACGTAGCTCACAACGAGTAATAGCCTAGTACTTGTTGCGAAGTTCAAACTTCACGACCGATTAGTTCATAGGAGAGATCATGCAATCAAAAATGAAAATTTTGGTGAGCGCCTTATACTTTCACCCAGATCACAGCGGAATTGCCCTATATTCCAGTGATTTGGCCTGGTACTTTGCGGAACAAGGACATGATGTGACTGTAGTCACCGGCTTTCCCTTTTATCCAAAGTGGCTTAAAGCGCCAGCAGATCGTCACAAGTTATTCCGCCAGGAACGAGAACGTGGTGTCCGTATCTTACGTGGCTACCTCTATGTACCACACCATGTGACAACACTCAAACGCATTCTACATGATATTTCCTTTACACTATTTGCTCTGCTAAATTTCATCCGCGCCGGTCGTCAAGATTGCATCGTCATATTGTCGCCGCCTCTGTTATTAGGTGTCATTGGCGTTATTTTCAAGTATCTTTGGCAGGCACAATTGGTCTTTCATGTTCAGGATTTTCAAACCGATGCAGCTCAATCATTAGGAATGTTGCAACAAAGTTGGTTGATTAAAGCATTAACGAAAGTTGAACAATCGATTTATCACCACAGCACATGGGTTGCCACGATTACCAAAGGCATGTGGAAGTTGCTTGTTGACAAGGGTGTTGACAAAGGAAAACTAGAGATTTTTTATAACTGGATCGATATATCTGCTACTGTCCCAAAGCAGCAATTTGCTCCTTTCCTATGCCACTACCCTCAATATAAAAACAAATTTACTGTGGCTTATGCTGGGAATATTGGCATTAAACAAGGTCTGGATGTCCTAATTTATGCAGCAGAGATGATGCAAAATGATGATTCAGTCCACTTCCTGATTATTGGTGAAGGGGCAGATAAAGCACGCATCGAACAACTTGCTCAAGAAAAACATTTAACGAATGTTACATTTTTGCCCTTTCTATCGCAGTCGGATTACTATGCGATGTTAGATGCTATCAATGTCTCCTTTGTTGCTCAAAGGCCCCAAACCGGTAATGTCTTTTTTCCATCAAAGCTCTTGGGCATTATGGCAGTGGGTAAACCACTGCTGATTTCTGCCGACCTTAACTCCGAACTTGCTATCACAATCGCAGATGCGCATTGTGGCCTAGTCGCTGCGGCGGAGAATATTGAAACGCTTGTCCAGAATATTCGCCGGCTGCGTGATGAGCCCGCACTTTGTGCGCAACTCGGTAGCAACGGGATCAAAAAGGTACAAGAATTTGAGCGCTCAACAGTTCTCGCTGGCTTTATGCAACGTATTATGCATGAACATATACAGAAAAACTTGAGCCATCAGCCATCACAACAACCGATTCTTGGCAAAAATCTCTAGCCTAATATGAATATTGCAACCACCCTTCCGCCTGAAATAAAACGGCTAAGCTTCCACGAACTACTACAGCGTTTTCTAGACTACGGGGAACTGCCTTGGGTATTGACGCTTGGTGCTTTCGCAATGGTGTTACCTAATGTCTTACCTGACATTTGGCTACCGCCTACACTCCTACTATTGCTATCTTTCTGGCCGGCCCGCTGGCTAATTCGGGGACAGCAAACTATAAGTGAGCGTCGAATTTACACATGGCCATTTTACATACTTGTTTGTTGGCTTCCAATCAATATCCTTATAGCAAATGTACAGACTATTGCTTGGCAACAGGCTAGCTATCTGTTAGTAGGAATGGCTCTCTACAGGGCATTAATCAAACACCCTATTCTTCGGAGATCGCCTAGCTACTTGGGGTTGAGTGTTGCAGTCATTGGCAGTATTCTGATTCTGCTTTGTGTACCTGCGGTTCAATGGAAAAATGCCTTCCGTCTCTTCTATGTACCATTTTATGATCTCTTCCTTGGTGTAGCTGATGTAACCGGAGAAACAATCCATGCTAATGTATTAGCAGGAACGCTAGTGTTGCTGGCACCACTAGTAATAGCCCTTACTATACCAGCGCCGCTACCTATACGCCATGTCTATACATCAATAGATCATGAGGAAGCGAGCAAACTTATTCCCCGTCAGTCTCCCTCCTATCAAAAGCAATGGCGCAGAGTCCTGTGGATCTGTATAGCGATGATTTTGGTAGTTCTACTAGTTCTAACGCAAAGTCGGGGTGGATACTTAGCCTTTGGCGCAACAGTGGCCTGTTTAACAGTCTTGCGTTGGCCACGCTTTGCCCTTAGTATTCCACTGTTTTTAGGGCTTGTGCTTTTTGGAATCTACAAATTAGGGGCATGGAATATCTTTGATCTAATTGGAGCTGACAATACCTTTGGCGGTTCAGAATGGCGTGTACTTGTCTGGAGTGCTAGCGTACAGGCAGTACACGACTTCGCTTGGACAGGGATCGGTATTGGAAACTTTCGCCAGGTTCTACCATTATTATATCCTAACCCTGCCATAGATAATGAGATTGCAACGCATGCCCATAATTTGTTACTTCAAATCTGGATAGACTTAGGACTCGTTGGGCTTACATCCTATATAGCATTTTACGCTACCATTATCTATAAGGCTGGTTCAGTCTTGCAACACACTCGTACGCCCCAAACAACTGCAAACATTTTGGGAGGAACTTGGGACCAAAATATACTCATCTCACCTCCTACAAACCGTCACGTTATGAGTAACAAGCGCTTTGTTCGCCAAGTAGTTCATCTGGAACGGACGCGCCAACTCCATTGGTCACTGGCCGCCGGCTGTCTGGCCGCGCTGGTAGGGATGCAGGTGCATGGTCTGCTGGACGCGGTGACGTGGGGCAATAAGTTGGCCTTTATTCCCTGGCTGATCTTTGCCCAAATCACCCTCCTTTATCACTATCACACAGCACCATCAATTGCAGCGCCAGGCGAAGCGAAGTAACCCATCGGCCAACCATCTCTTGTGCCTTCATTTCCCCCCAAACAACGTCCGTTACGCTTACGTGTAGCGGACGTTGTCCGAGTTTATCCGTGGGATCGAACAAAAAGAATGCCCAGGCCATTCGCCGCACCTATGCTAGAGCAACCAAGGAATGACCGGTCATCCGCCACTTCTGGTTGCTCATGCAACATTTCCGCCCCAATACGCAACCGAAACGCAATCACTAAACTGCCGCCAACTGTGACGGATGCGCCTGTGTGTAAAGAGCTGATACCCGTGCGCTGCTGAGCCACCCTGTAAGCTTTGAATATTCTACTATTGATTATAACCAAACCGGAATCCTGCGGTGTAACACTGAGATTTAAGCCATATTATTGAATTACCAGTGTAATCAGAGCGTAATCCGACATAAGGACGATTACATCCAACCATAAATCGGATACACTCTCCACAGTATGATTCGTTGCATTTTTAATTTTACAGTAAGAGAGTATTCTATGTTCGAAAGCCAGTTGTCCCTTCCAATACGCTGGTCTACGAAGCCATCGTCGTTCAAACGTTTCAGCACCAATTATCTGTTGATGTTGTTGTTAGTCGATAGTTGTCTCATTCAAGTGATCTTTTGGCTGAGTCTCCGGCTACGCTTTGTCCTCCCCATTGGCCGGCAGCTCAGCGAAACCTATCTAAGCAAACAAGAGATCCCCCTCTTGGCCTTGCAGGCAGCCGTCGGCCTCATCTGGCTGCTAAGCTTTGTGGTCGCCTCGGTTTACGCTTCAGCTTATATAGTCCAGTGGATCGATGAGTTCCAACGCATCATCATGGCGCATACGGTGGCGGCGCTCTGCTTGGCCGGCATGCTCTACATGGCCAACATCGAACTGATGCGCCTTTCCTATCTCTACTTCTATCTGTTGACCCTGGCGGCCTTGCTCAGTTATCGCATCCTGCTCCGCCTCTGGCATCGAATTCAGGGCCATGCGCTGGACACTCACAATGTGATGGTCATTGGGTCAGGCGACAACCTGGTCAACCTGATTCAGCAGATCCAGGGGCTCAATCAATCGCGCTACCATCTGGTAGGGCTGGTGGCCGACAGCCGCTACGCCCACCAAAAGCTCTATGCCGGCGTACCGATTGTGGGCCAGATTGAACAGTTGGATGTCAGCAAAATCGTTGAACAATATGGCGTCAATGATGTAGTGCTGGCCCTCCCACGTCATGTCCAAGGCCACATGGTCAACCTGATTGAACAACTGCGCAATCTGCCCGTCAACCTGCGTGTCATTCCCGACTACTTTGATCTCACCTTCCGCCGGGCGTCGATTGGACGGCTTGGCTATATTCCGGTGATCGATCTGCATGACTCGCCTTTGGATAGTTTTCAACGGGTGGCGAAACGGTTGATCGATTTGGTGGGTGCGGCCGTGATTCTGTGTTTCGTGTGGCCGGTCATGGCGTTGGTGGCGTTGGCGATTAAGCTGGAAGACAACGGCCCGATCTTTTATTATGCCGAACGGGTGGGCGAGCATGGTCGTCTCTTTACTATGTATAAGTTTCGCTCTATGGTGGTCAATGCCGACCGTCTACAAGCCCAGGTCAATCAGCAAGATAAAGCGGGCAATATTATCCATAAAAGTGAAGACGATCCCCGGATCACGCGCGTAGGCCGCATCATTCGCCGCACCAGCCTGGATGAATTACCCCAATTGCTCAATGTCCTCAAAGGGGAAATGAGTCTGGTCGGTCCGCGGCCAGAGTTGCCGTGGTTGGTGGAACAATATGAACGGTGGCAGTATCGGCGGCTAGCCGTACCCCAGGGGATTACCGGGTGGTGGCAGATTAATGGACGCAGTAACAACCTGATGCATTTGAACACAGAGCAAGATCTCTATTATGTGCAAAACTACTCAATCTGGCTGGATCTGCAGATTTTGTGGCGCACAGTCGACGTGGTTCTACGCGGTAAAGGAGCATATTGATTCGTGACAGGAAGTGGAGCAACCCAGCAAAGACGTGTTCTCCTGACCCCTGTAGCAATTCATAGTGACAATGAGATGTTGATCTGCATTATGATCCGTGATCCGACGAGCGAAATCATCATGGCCAAAACCTTTACACCGCTGGAATTAGCAATGCGTACAGATCTGCCAATACAGGCTGCCGAGGCCATCTTTACGGCCGCGCAGCAAGCAGCTCATCGCTATCCGCTTAATCTTTAACCTTTATAAGTCTACAGACAGATGAAAAGACGCAGGCAATTATGCCTGCGTCTTTTCATTATTTTTGCGTAAATTGAGAGCGGACAAAACAAAATATCATGTAAGTTAGCACGATCAAGTTTCGACATATAATTACAATGGGCTGTTTTATTGGGAGCACACCGGGCTTATTTGCTGTTCTTACTTAAGAATTTCCTTGATCTGGACAGTTAGTGGACTAATTCTTAGATTATTGTAAGCAAACACTTAGGATTGTAAGACATACAGGCAATTTTTCATATTATAATAGCGTGAGTGTATAGTACATATGTTGTAAACAATGATTGACCTTGTCATGCGCTATTTTGTTGTCAAGTATTTATTCCAGAAAATCCAACATTTTCTGCAAGGAGCCACAGACACCATGCCACTACGATTTCATCGCTTGCTACTGTTTCTGCTCATTGGTGGACCGATTGTTCTTTTTACGCTTGCAAATAAAGGTCTTCTGTATACAAATCCATTTGCGCCTGATCCGCTGTACGCCCAAGCCGCAGCAGAGGCTCCGTCACAGCCGATCACAGAGACCATTACACTTACATCGACTTTGCCCGTTACCGCAACCGCTACGGTTAGCAACACCCCCATCCAACTCCCAACTCCCACCGCCACCTGGACACCATTCCTGGTGACGCCAACCGCGCCCCCTGCAGATGTTTTTGCGGCAGCCACTTTGGTTATGCAAATGACAGTAGACGCAACTACAACCGGCACCGCAACTCCGCTGCCAGATAATTGGGTTGTGCCTAGGGTGCGCATTATTCCCTACGCCCCGACGCCGGAAAATCAAGCGACCGTCAATGCGCTCAACGCAGAAGCAACCGCAGTTGCGCTGACGACTGGGGTGCCGGAAGGGGTCATCTTCTGGACCGCGACACCGCGTCCCACCAATACGCCGCGGCCGACGAATACACCGCGTCCCACCAATACCCCCCAACCGACCAACACGCCCCAACCTACGCCCACGAAAACGGCTACGCTTTTTGTGGTCACAGCGACGCCAACCAGCGAAGATGTCTTTGCCGCGGCAACAGCAGCAGCAAAAGCGACAGTTGATGCAACAACTACGGGCACGGCAACGGCGGCGCCGGCTAATATGGTGTTCGCCACCCATACACCCAAGCCTGTGATCGTGACCAATACGCCAACCGCAGAAAATCCTGCCACCGAGACGGCCATGGCCTTGATGGAAACCGCCATTGCCTTTACCACCGGCACACCGACGCCGGCTCGCTACGTTACGGCCACGCCGACAGATACCCCCACAGCCACGCCCGACCGCAGCGCAGCAGGCCGACCACAACCAACCGATACGCCTTACTTCGTTGCTTTGGACGCCTTGACAGCCACACCAACCAGCCAAGCGACACCAGTCTTCCCATCAGGCTTGGTTGGGAAGATCCTCTTCTTAGCGGATCTGGATGGTCGGCGCGGCCCCGAGGCCTATGGCATGGATGCCGATGGCACGAATCCATTCCGGCTGACGAGCATGGAATTCTACAACCGTGCTGTAGAACGCGATAGCTACTCTGCCGATAAACGGTATCATGCCTATGTGGAACTGGATACCACTGGCAGCCGGTTGCGCCAGATCTTCGTCTATGACGCGTTCTATAACTCTACCCATAAATTCACCCAATTTGACGCCGGCATTGCTTGGGATCCGGTCTGGTCGCCCAAAGACGAGCGCATTGTCTTTGTCTCCAATGATTCAGGTAACGATGAAATTTGGGCTGGCATGTATAAGGAATGGCCCGCACTACAATTGACCAATGATACTTGGGCGTGGGACAAACATCCCAGTTGGTCGCCGGATGGGTCGCAAATTGTCTTTATGTCCAATCGCAACGGCGTTCAGCAACTCTGGCTCATGAATGCCGACGGCAGTAATCAACATCAATTGAGCAACTTTGACTTTGAAGTGTGGGATCCGGTGTGGGTAAAGTACACAGATTAGAGGGCCTTGAGCAACAGTCTGTACCCAACAAGCAGGACGCTCGTAGTAAAAACGGCCAGGTTGCACAACAGTCGTTTATGCTATCGGCGCTCCTGCTGGTCAGCGCCAGTTTGGAGTTGCTGCGTGATATTGCGGTGGCCTGGATCTTTGGCGTGGGGGCGGTGAGTGATGCGTTTTTCCTGGCCATTGTCATTCCGGTGACCGTGACAGGCGCGCTACAGTCGGTCAGCCAGACGGTTCTATTGCCCTGGTTTGGCACTTCGCTGGCCGAGGGAAGCGAGATCGCAGAAGAGCGACTGGGTCTGCTCTTCATCCTTTCTCTCCTTCCCTCGCTGGGGATTTTAGCAGCAACGGTGGTGGGAGCGCCTTTAATCGCCACCATCATTGTCGGTTCACAAATTAATCAAGAGCTGCTCACCGCCGGTCTGCACTTTGCCTTGCCGGTGCTGGGCATTAGCCTACAAATCGCAGTCGTGAGCGCCTACCTGAATGCAGCAGGAAAGTATAAAAGCGTTGCCCTGCGGCGGGCGGCCAACAACGTCACCTTTCTGATCGGCGTGCTACTCTTGGGCAAAGCGCACCCCAGCACAACATTGGGGCTCGCCTTTTTACTGGGCTTTCTGGTCGAGTTGGGCAGCCTGCTGTTACAGACGGCGCAGATTATGCGGCTACGGACGCTCCGCAGAGGATGGCGGCATCTGGAGGCGACGCTGACAATGTTGCGCCTCTCGCTCTTTCCGGCCTTTGTCTTCCTAGTGGCGCGCGGCAATCTAGTCTTTGAACGGGTTATTGCCGGCTACTTAGGGGTCGGCAGTGTCACCGCCGTCACCTATGCACGACGCACAACATTGGCCATCGGCGCCATCGTGGCCCAAGGGATCAACACCATTACACTGAGCGAAATGTCTAAGTTAAAGCGCGGTAATGCAACCGACCGAAAGGAGCAGCAACAAATTTTAGATGGCAGCATCCGGTTGACGCTGCTGATTCTCATTCCGGTGGCAATCATTCTCGCCGTCTTCCATCAGCCGCTGACGACGATCCTTTTTGCCGGGCGCAGAATGGACGCCGTCACCGCACTACGGACGGGGCAGTTGCTCTTGATCTTCGGGGCTAGCCTGCCCTTTTACATTTTGACACCGCTCATCCAAAGCGCCTTTTATGCCGATGGAGACGCCAAGACGCCATCATTCCAAAAGGTGGTCAGTGTGCTCTTCAATCTGGGCACAACGCTGTTAATGGTGCGCTGGTTGGGGACAACTGGGATCGGGGTCTCTTTCCTAATCACAATGGTGCTTGCGACGGGTTGGGCCTGGCTATCCGTGCAGCAGCGCTATAGCCGCTTCACGGCTGACGGTTTTGCGCCCTTTGTCTTAAAAATCTGTAGCGGTGGGGTGCTCTGCATTGGGCTGAGCTACATGAGCTATCATGTGCTGACAGGGCTGGCGTATGGTTTTAATCAAGTTATCTTTACGTTTATCAACCTTGTGTTAGCAGTCAGCCTAAGTCTGATCTGCCTGGCGCTTGTCTTGAAACTTTGGCAGATCAGCGAAGTAACCCAATTATGGTTTTGGCTACAACGGAAGTTGCGCAATGCTAACCCCTAGTTTCCCTGATCGCACGTATATCCTTTGGAGACCGCAGCAGCCAACATCGAGAGCGGGCGCCATGGGCCGGGCACTACATCGGCTGGTTGTGAATATTTATGCGATCGTACTCTTTCCGGCCTATGCCGGTCTGGTGCTTCTCTTCAACCATACGCTGGCCGTCTATGCCTTTTGCTTTCCGTTGTTTTCGGTGCTTTTGTACCGGCACGGACGCCAGTTGCTGCCAGTTCCCCCTTTGCTGGCCATTGGTTGTTTGATGTTATGCATTGGGCTGTGCCGGCCCAATTTGTTAAAAAAGTTTATCAACGCGAATCAGGCTGAGATGACACTTTATTTGATCGTCTTGGTGATCGAGGCGCTGGTGTTGATCAATCACAAAGGGGCAGCTAGTTTTTCACACCTGTTGGGGCGAACCAGTTTTGCGCTGATCATCCTGGCCGTAGCCGCCAATGTACGGGATATACGTTCCATGCGCAACGCGCTCTATGCCTTTGCACTCAGCATGGGCATTCTTGGCGTCCTGACGGTGTTACATGGGTTTCATATCTTTAGCTTGCCCATTGCCATGTATTACCTGCCGGCGCGCACCTTTTTGGGCGTGAAATTTCCGGTGCCACGTACGATTGGCATCAACATGAGCTATGGCGAGTTTGGGATCATGGCCGCCTTTGCCACGGCGATTTTAATGTATAGCTACTTGTCACCCTACAAGATTTTTGCATCCCGCCTGCTCAAATGGGCCGTATCGCTTGCGTTAGGCGCCGGCATCCTTGTTTCACAAGGGCGGGGGGTCTTTTTGGGTGTCGGAGCCGCAGGTTTCTTATCATTTGTGATCGGGAGCGAGGTTGTGAAAGGCTTTTACACCTCCCATTGGCAGCAACGTTCACGCGCCTGGATGTTAGCACTGGCCTTCTCAGTGGTGTTGGTGCTGGGGATTGCGGTTTTTATGCCGACGGCGGCAGAGTCCGATCTGATCAATGTTAACACAATCCGCAGTCAAGATAATGCAGCTTCGCGTGTGCGCATCAATCAAGCAGGGATTGCGACACTGCTTGAAAACCCGTTCTTAGGGATAGGACACGGCGCCTACACTGCGGATGATGCAGGCGCTGGTATCCATAATCACTTTTTGGAGCAATTTGTGGCAACCGGGTTACTGGGTGGTCTGCCCTATCTGTCATTCTATCTGTTAATGGTGTGGAATGCTTGGCAGACGCTGACACGATCCGACCAGGCCGAGCTACGCGGCTTTGGTTGCATCTTTCTCATTGCCATGATCGCGACGATTATGGAATATCAGGTCTTTCCCGGCTTTTTGGTCGAAACGGTCGGCTTGCTCTGTGGGCTGATTCTGTCTGCCAAGATTTTGGTGGCCGAACCACAAGTAGCGTTATGACAACGATACTCTATATTGCCGGCTATGGACGCAGCGGGTCAACTTTACTAGATATGTACTTGGGCATGAATGGCGGTGTGATCGGCATGGGGGAGTTGACCCATGTCTTGCGCGAGTGGCGTGACGATGCGTCCTGTTCCTGTGGGACGAGTTTTCGTCACTGCTCTTTTTGGCAGGCAGTCTTTGCCCAATTTCAGCAGATGACGCCTGACATTCCAGTAGCGGATGCGGTACGCATCAGTCGGGCAGTCGAAAAGAATCCCCTTGGCTACAAACGTGGGCTAGGGGGTAAGCTGACGCAACAGCAGTTGCACTATCAACGGATTTGGTCCAACTTGGTCGCTGCCATCAGCAGCATCAGTCAGGCCCATGTGATTGTCGATTCGTCCAAATCGGCCCGGCTGGTGACAAGCCGGGCGGCAGCCCTGCAGCGCGTGGCTCAACTAGAGACTAAAGTAATTCATCTGGTGCGCGACCCGCGCGCGGTCATGTGGTCCTACTTGCGGGGGAATAACCTGGAACTGGCCAAAGGCAACGCTATTGCCAAGCAGGGCGGCGCCTATCGCATGCTCCTCAGTTGGGTGACCACCAATGTAGGCGTCCATTGGCTGGCGCGTAACGCCCAATTGCCCGTGATTCGCGTTCGCTACGAAGATTTCGTAGCTGATCCCAAACGCACAGTGGCCAGGATTGGCGATCACTTTGGGCTAACCTTTGACAACCTAGGCGCGACCACTAGCGCCACCCCATCTGCACTGGATGCGGCGCACGGGGTGGCCGGCAATCGGATACGGCGTGCCGGCGTGCAACCGTTGAAACTGGATAATGAGTGGGAAGGACAGTTGCGACCGGCGCTGCGCAAAATGGCGCTCTTAAGTTGGCCACTCATGCAGGCGTACGGTTATGTCCCGCCTACCCGCCAAAGTTCGCTCATGCAGGGCGCTAGACGAGAAATATGAAATCTCATGGCATCTATCACGGAGAGTGTACGCAGAATCTATCATGACCTGGTGCTTCGCCGAGCAATTGTGCGAATCCAGCCGGCGGGCAAGGTCACCTTGACAGAACCGCCCATCTTTTTGGTGGGGGTCTATCGCTCGGGGACAACGCTGGTGCGCTATGTTGTCGACAGCCATAGCCGTATCTGTTGTCCACCGGAAAGTAATTTTCTGCAAGGGCTGGCGCCTCTGATCGCCAATCAAGAATATAGAGTGGGCTTGGCGCGGATGGGCTTTGATGATACGCACACCTTACAAAAACTGCGCGAACTCGCTAGCTATTTTTATGGCAACTATGCGAACTCGACCGGGAAAGACCGGTGGGCCGATAAGACGCCGGCTTATGTAGACTACCTTGACTTTATTCAACAGCTTTTCCCCGAAAGCCAATTTGTCATGATCTACCGGCATGGTCTTGACCAGGCCCATTCCTTTACCCGCGGTGGCGCCTTTGCTCGTCCTGCGTTAGCGAGTTATTGTCAGGAGGGGGAAGATTTACGGGTTGGGGCCGTGCGCTACTGGGCAGAAAAGGTAGCGCAGATGATGGCCTTTGAAAAGCGCTTCCCCGACCAGTGTCTGCGCCTACGTTATGAGGATCTCTGCGCCGAACCGGAAGCAAAGCTGCGCGCGCTCTTTACCTTTCTGCATGAACCTTGGGAGCCGCAGGTATTGGAATACTATCGCTTCCCCCATGACAAAGGCCAAGAGGATGGTCGCGCCGGTGCGACACGGGGCATTTTTGCCCACGAAAGTCATTATCATGATTGGTCGGCGCAGTTGGTGGATAGCTGTCGTCCTTTGGCGGAAGCAACTCTAGTCCGCTTAGGCTATCAAATTTAGGCTCATCTAGTACAGTGTTACGCAAGTTCTGATAAATTAGAGACATAGATCGTAGGTGCGGTTTCCATACCGCACAATCGACCTGGGGGATTTCTGATCTGTGCGGTATGGAAACCGCACCTACGTCTAATTCATCAAAATTTCGGTTACACTGTACTAGGTCTCTGGGTGAAATCATTGCACTATCCGCGCAAAAGGGAATGCTTTCACCGCGGCGCCCAGATGAGCGACAAATCTCAACCAGACTGCCAATCGCAATTTAAAGAGTTATGACGAAGTTACTTGTTGCAACAACTGTTTATCGAACATTACGCGCCTTTTTAGCGCCCTATGCAATCCACTTTCGCGCTCTTGGCTGGCAGGTTGACGCCATTGCCCAAGGCGCGACCGATTGCCCAGAATGTTGTGCGGCCTTTGACAAGGTCTGGGAGATTGAGTGGGCGCGCAACCCGCTCCATTGGCAAAACTTTACAACGCCGCAGCGGCTGCGCCAGTTGGTAACACAGGAGAGCTATGACCTGGTCCATGTCCATACCCCTGTGGCAGCCTTTGTCTTACGCTTTGCGCTGAGAAACTTGCCTAGCGCCAAGCGCCCCAAAGTATTCTATACAGCTCACGGCTTTCATTTTTATCAGGGTGCTTCGCCTGTACAAAATCGCTTTTTTCTTACCCTCGAAAAGCTGGCCGGACGCTGGACAGATTATTTGATTGTTATGAATCAGGAGGATCAAGAAGCAGCCCAAAAGCATGCAATCGTTCCCCCCCATCAGGTTCACTATGTACCGGGCATTGGGCTAGACACTACCTTTTATGCCCCGGAAAAGACGCCGGCGAATGCCGTGCAGGCGATTCGGAATGAGTTAGGGCTAAAGGCAGGGGAGAAGCTGTTGTTAATGATTGCCCACTTTGATAAGGGTAAACGACACGCCGATCTCCTCCAGGCACTGGCGCACCTGCAACGACCGAATCTGCATTTGGCGCTGGTTGGCTTTGGACCTCGTCAAGCGAAGGTGCAGCAGCTCGCAGCGCATTTAGGCCTGGCTCCTTATGTGCACTTTCTGGGTTACCGGCGTGACATTCCAGCGCTGCTCAAGAGTGCAGTGGCAACTGTGTTGCTCTCTGACAGGGAAGGATTGCCGCGCAGTTCGATGGAATCATTAAGCATGGGTGTGCCTGTCATTGGCAGCAATATCCGTGGCTTGCGCGATCTGTTACAAAATGGCAATGGTTATCTAGTACAAAATGGTGATATTCTAGGCATTGCCGCGGCCATTACGCGCATCGTCGATCAACCGGAAGAGGTAGCACAGATGAGTCGGCGCGGCAGAGAGTGGATCAAGCGCTACGATGTAGCACATACCATTCGTCGCCATGAAGCGCTCTATGCCACGGCATTACAAAATTAAGGGTCTACGCATGTTAGTGGATGGAAACAGAGCATGGTGGCGCGCCCAGAGAGTTCCCGCGGGTGGCAAATTCGCAACTTGCCATACGCAACTCGCCACCTTACTTGTCCAGTACACTTTGTCGCGCAGAGTCAAAATTAATAGATCTAGACGTTATGGTTTTTCGTACAATTGCAAGAAAGTTTCGCAGTATTGATCTAGTAGTTCCATCTTGGTTAGAACAAGCAATTTTGCACCGTGCCGCTGTAGACACCACGAAGATCCACTTACCGCTGATTGCCATTGTTGGGCCGCCACGCGTTGGTTCAACCTTGATGTATCAGGTGCTTGCATCACAATTTGAGTTATTTTATTTTGACAATTTCCAGCATACTTTGTTGCGCTATCCCTATCTGGCCTATCGGCTCTCGCGCGCTTTGCTCAGGGAACGGGTGGGGGAATTCCAGTCCGATCATGGCTATGTAGCAGGGTTGGGGGGCTTGTCAGAAGGAAACTTTTTCTGGCCCTATTGGTTTGGCATGGAGATGACAGAAACAGACCCACGGCCCGACCACTGGCGGCTCGCGCACATCAAGCGCGTCTTTAACCAGATCCACCAACAGGTGGGGCGACCTATGGTAAATTCCTTTAATGCGCACGCTTTTTATCTGGCAAATTTGGCAGAGATTTTCGATCAGGTGGTCATTGTGAACATGCGCCGCGACCCAACTGCCAATGCACTTTCCCTTTTGCGTGCACGCCGGCAACTGTGTAGTCACGAGGCGACGTGGTGGTCTATCCAGCCCAGGGAGTGCATCGACCTACACCATTGCCCGGTCTATACGCAGATTGCCAGCCAAATCATAGCCACCTACCGAATAGTTCAAAGGCAGCGTGCCTGCAACCACGATCTAGCCATCATTGACGTGGCCTATGAGGAACTTTGTGCGACACCCACTGCGGTTGTGCAAAGAATTCAGGACTACTGTCAAACCCATGGCATTCAACTGCAAGCTCGTACAGACGTCACGCCGCTGCCTTTGTTTGCAACACAGTGCCGTGAGCCAAACCAGGTGGATTGCGCAAAGTTCAAGGAGCTTTTTGCAAACGTGGATTGGGCGACTTTATGGTCATAGTAATAGTCTTAGTAACGGTCTTAGTATAAGGATCCTCATACAGCAGTGGCTGTGTAACAGGACAGCGTAGAAGACGCCACAGAGGTCTGTCCACCTCTGTGGCGTGAAGATGACAAAAGCATCCACGACGCCTATCTTGCGCTTGAAAAACGGTTACAAGATAAGCGTATAGACCTTGCTTGCCTAGAGCCTGGGACGCTTTGTCTACTGTAGCATAGCACTCCTTAAGACGTAGTGCAACTAATTCTTGAATTCATGAAGGGATTTGACACACACAAGGAGTCAACGTCCATCATATAAACAGGCTGGTTTCGCCGTTCTCCCATCGCACTCTGCGACCAGGTTCTATCATTATCACCAGACCCCATAAGGTGCACGCCCAGATGCGGTCTACAGAGTATCATTGGAGAGAAGAGCATGTATCGGATGTACGGCAAACGTTGCCTAGATTTAGCAGTAGCTATTCCTGCAGCCTTCTTTTTGCTACCGGTTATTGCCCTCATTGGGCTGTTGGTGCGCATTAACCTGGGGGCGCCAGTTTTTTTCCGCCAGGAGCGGGCGGGTCGGCACGGCAAGTACTTCACCATGGTCAAATTTCGCACCATGACCGAAGAACGGGACCGCCGGGGCAACCTGCTGCCCGATGCACAGCGGATTACCCCCTTTGGTTACTTTTTGCGCAGCACCAGTCTAGATGAGCTGCCCACCTTTCTCAGTGTACTATTGGGGCATATGACTTTGGTAGGGCCAAGACCCTTGCCGATTCGTTATCTGACCCGTTACAACCCCGAACAGATGCGCCGGCATGAGGTGACCCCCGGCATCACCGGCTGGGCGCAGATCAATGGCCGTAATAATATAACCTGGGAGCACCGCTTTACGCTCGACGTCTGGTATGTTGACCGGCTATCCTTTTCGCTTGACTGTAAAATTTTATTTCTAACTTTTATCAAAGTATTTCAACAAGAAGGCGTTAGTCCAACTGACGATGCGACCATGGAAGAGTTCATCGGTTCGCAGGGAGGAATTCAAGTTTGAAACCCATCAATATACTTTTCACGAGCGCTGGAAGACGTGTAGAGTTACTGCGTAAATTTCGCCAGGCCTATCAGGGGCTTGGGTTGACAGGCAAAATTATTGCACTGGATACCAATCCCCTGGCGCCAGCTTTACATACAGCCGATCGCGCCTATATCGTACCGCGTCTCAATCGTCCTGATTATGTGCCGACGTTGCTGCAAATCTGTCAGCAGGAGGCGGTCGATTTGATCTTCCCCCTGATTGACCCAGACATCCCTTTGCTGGCACATCATCGTAAACAATTGGAAGACGTGGGCACCAAAGCCGTAGTGCTTTTCCCCGACGAAGCTGCAACCGTGGATGACAAGTGGAAAACCACCAAGTTTTTCCAGGCGCTGGATCTGCCCACGCCACATTCCTGGTTACCCAACCAAATTGATCCGACACAGGCGACTTATCCGCTCTTTATCAAGCCACGCTTTGGCAGTGGCGGCAAGAATGCATTCAAGGTTCACAACGAACGGGAACTTGCCTTTTTTTCGGAATATGTGCCCAAGCCGATTATCCAGGAATGGCTGTCGGGCCCTGAAATCACCTGCGATGTCATCTGTGACTTGGATGGTCGAGTATTGGGTGTTGCCCTGCGCCAACGAATTGAAGTACGTTCAGGCGAAGTCGCCAAAGGCGTAACCATTCATGATCCATTTATCATTGCAGCGTGTGTAAGGATTGCCGAGGCGTTACACGCAGTTGGGCCCATTACGGTTCAATGTATGTTCAAAGAGGGGGTTCCTCACTTTACTGAGATTAATGGACGCTTTGGCGGCGGTGCGCCGCTCGCAATCTCGGCAGGAGTGGACGCACCCCGCTGGTTACTGGCCAATGCAGCCGATATATCGATTCCCATTCCCGCCATTGGCAGCTATCAGAGTGGGCTCTATCTCTCACGTTTTGATGACGCCTATATCCTGGATGAAGTAGAACATACCCGCATGATCCAAAACGTTCTACCCATCCACCCAAATAAGCTTTACAGCACGCAGATCAACCACAACCATGCTTATGTACTCAACGGGGTAGACCATGCCCACATGGCAAGCAGTTATCTTTGATCTAGATGACACCCTCTATCCAGAGCGTGATTATGTGCTCAGCGGCTTTCACGCGGTTGCACAGTGGGGGGAAACGCATCTACAGATACCGGCAGCCCGCGGTTTTGCTCATTTACAAGGGCTCTTTGACGCAGGGGTTCGCGGCGATACCTTTAATCGCTGGCTCGCACACTTTGGGGTGATCGATAAAACGACGACCCCAGAGGAGGTGAATTCATTCATTACAAGGCTTGTTCACATCTATCGCAGCCATGAGCCCCATCTACGTGCATTTCCCGAAGTTATAGCGCTGTTGCCCAAGCTGGCCCAACGCTATCGGCTGGGTCTGCTCAGCGACGGTTATCTGGCAGTGCAACAACGTAAGTGGGCGGCGCTCTCCCTCACCCACTTTTTCCATGGCGTCATCTTTTCGGATCAATGGGGCCGTACGGCATGGAAGCCAAGCCAACAACCGTTTCACGCAATCTTAACCCAGTTGGCTGTTCCTCCACATGCAACAGTCTACATTGGCGATAATCCCTTAAAAGATTTTTGGGCGCCACGACATTTGGGGATGAGGAGCATTTGGTTGCAGCACGCGCAGGGAGACTACAGCCGGCAGCAGCCTCCCACGCCAGAGCATGCACCCCATATCATTGCTCCCTCGTGGCGCGAACTTACGGAATTGTTATTAGTGATTGGTGATTAGTGATTGGTGACTAGTGACTAGTGATTGGTGATTGGAGACGGGAGATTACGCACCCGAGTCTCCCGTCTCCAATCCCTAATCTCCAGCCCCCCAAAGATAGAGGTATATTTATGCAAGCAACTGCCACTGTTTCTGCTACTCTAAAAATACCTGCACCTGTGCGCCGGCGCGAAGATGACCCCGCCACTGGTGCACAATCCTCTAAACCGGCGCGTATCTATCTCTCGGCACCCCATATGTCCGGGTTAGAGGCTGAGTTCGTCACGGAAGCCTTTGCCACCAACTGGATCGCGCCGGTTGGTCCCCACGTCGATGCCTTTGAAAAAGAATTTGCCGAACTGGTGGGGGCGCCCTATGCTGCGGCGCTTAGTTCGGGTACGGCGGCGCTCCACTTGGCGCTATTATTGGCAGGAATCGGTCAAGGCGACGAGGTGTTGGCCTCCACTCTCACCTTTGCCGCCACCGTCAACCCCGTTGTTTATCTGGGGGGCCGTCCCACCTTTATTGACAGTGAAACGCATTCCTGGAATATGGATCCTAACTTACTCGCGGATATTTTGGCCCACCGCGCGCGCCAGGGGCGCTTACCCAAGGCAGTGATTGTGGTCCATCTCTATGGACAGAGTGCAGATCTGGCCCCAATCCTAGCGCTTTGCAACCGTTATGAAATACCGCTGATTGAGGATGCAGCCGAGGCGTTAGGCAGCAGCTACCAGGGCCGCGCGCCGGGCACATGGGGCAAAGCCGGCATCTACTCCTTTAATGGCAACAAGATTATTACTACTTCAGGTGGTGGCATGTTGGTCTCCCATGATGGAGAACTGATTGGTCGCGCCAAAAAGCTGGCAACCCAAGCGCGTGATCTGGCGCCGCACTACCAACATTCAGAGATTGGCTACAACTATCGCCTAAGCAATATATTGGCCGGCATTGGTCGTGGTCAGATCCGGGTGTTAGAAGCGCGTGTACAGGCGCGCCGGCGCAACTTTGAACTCTATCAAGCGCTGCTGGAGCGCTTGCCGGGTATTGGCTTTATGCCGGAAGCGTCATGGGGTCGACACACGCGCTGGTTGACCTGTATCACTGTCGATCCACAACAATTTGGAGCAACACGTGAAGAGATTCGCTTGGCGCTGGAAGCGGAAAACATTGAAGCACGCCCAGTCTGGAAGCCGATGCATTTGCAACCGGTCTTCGCCGGCTGTGACAAGGTGGGCGGCAGCGTTGCCGAAGCGCTCTTTAATAACGGCCTCTGCCTCCCCTCCGGGTCAGATTTGCGCGAAGAGGATCTGATCTGCGTGACGAAGGTTATACGTTCGGTACAGCGACGGGCACGTAGCAGTCTATAAAACAGGTTCACCACTCTTGAAATTCTGGGTCTACGCGTGTTAGTGGATCAAAACAGAACATGGTGGCGAAGAGCAGAAATTCTTTACAAGCACAAGACATTACACCATTGTAAGCCACGAAATCGAATTGCAAGGTTTAGTATCCGATTTTTGTTGTACAATGGCTTCGACAAAACTACATGTAAACCAGGACTAACCAATGCCACCGCTTGAACTTTCTTTACACACACTTACACACCTCCTTGGACGCCTGCGGAATCGCCATTTTTTATTCTTTGACATTATTGCCTTCACCTGCGCTCCTCTCTTTGCGCTCTATCTACGGATTGACGATGTTACTAGTCTCGGGCGTTACGCAACATCTCTTCTGCTATACATTGTTGCCGCGCTAATGATTCGCACAGCAATCTTTTACCACACCGGTATGTACCGACGCTTCTGGCGCTTTGCCGGCATTGTTGAGTTATCGCAAATTTTTATAGCAATCTTGCTGGGGACGTTGACCCTGATAGTCAGCTTCTTCTTGGCGCGTGCAACACTGACGTGGTTTGTGCTCCCCCGTTCCATGCTTGTGATTGAAATGATGGTAGGTTTTCTTCTAGTAGGCGGCACGCGCGCTACTTTACGTTTGACCGATAGGTGGCAGGTGCGCATTGCGGCCACGGATCGAGCAGACAGACCACCGCTGAACATTGTGCTGACGGGCGCCGGCTATACAGGGGCAATGTTGGCGCGTGAGATTCAAAACCATCGCATCCATGTCAACCTCATAGGCTTTATTGATGATGATCCGGCCAAACAGGGCATGCAACTATACGGCATCCCAGTACTCGGCACGCGGCGACAGTTGGCCAAAATTCTGCGCACCCACAAGATTGAGCGTGTGCTGATAGCGATGCCGTCGGCGCCGGGCGCGGTACTGCGCGATATTGTTGCCATTTGCCGACGCGTCGGTGTTGCCACCCAAACTATGCCTGGGCTACACGAATTAGTCAACGGTTCAGTAAGTATTAACCGTCTCCGCAATGTACAGATCGAGGATCTGTTGCGCCGCACGCCAATTCAGACCGATACTGCTGCTGTCAATGAGTTGTTACAGGGTAAACGTGTTCTTGTCACCGGTGGTGGTGGCTCGATTGGCAGTGAACTCTGCCGGCAAATCCTGCGCTTCCGCCCTGCGCAGCTCATTTTGGTGGGACATGGTGAAAACTCAGTCTTTGAAATTGCCAATGAACTGCGCAACATTCAGACCGATATAGCGACAACGATCACCGTAGGCACGCAACAGACAGAAATTATCCCCGTCATCGCGGACCTGCGCTTCCGGCAGCGGATCCTGAGCATTTTTGAACAGCACCGGCCAGAGGCGGTCTTTCATGCTGCGGCCCATAAACATGTACCCCTGATGGAGGCACACCCAGTTGAAGCGATTACCAATAATGTACTGGGCACGCAAATCTTGTTGGAAGCCGCGCAGCGAATCGATGTAGAGCGCTTTGTCATGATCTCTAGCGACAAGGCAGTTAATCCCACCAACGTCATGGGCGCCAGCAAACGGACTGCAGAGTTGCTGGTCCTGGAGGCGGCGCGCAAGACCAACCGTTTCTACCAAGTTGTGCGTTTTGGCAATGTATTGGGCAGTCGGGGTAGTGTGATTCATACCTTTAAGAAGCAAATCCAGAACGGTGGTCCCATCACGGTGACTCACCCAGAGATGGTGCGCTACTTTATGACAATCCCCGAAGCGGTCCAACTAGTCTTACAGGCGGCAGTCATTGGACACGGCGGTGAAGTGCTTATGTTGGATATGGGTGATCCCGTGCGTATCATTGACCTGGCGCATGATGTGATTGAGCTGTCCGGTCTGCGCCCAGGCAGCGACATCGAGATCGAATTTACAGGGTTGCGTCCCGGAGAAAAACTCTTTGAAGAGATGTTTACGCCCAATGAATCCTATCGACGGACGGAACACGAAAAAGTGCTAGTGGCCCACAACGCCAGCCAATTTGTGCCCCCCCGCCTCAATCAACAGATCACGCAGTTGATTGCAGCCGCGCTTGACAACCAGAATGAGATGGTCTTCCAGTTGCTCCATCAACTGTTGCCTGAATATAAGCTCTGGCAAGCAGAAACCGCCACTACCGCTGCTGCCACCGGAGCGCCTGAGCCCTCGGGACGCAAGCGGCAGCCCCTCGCCTTGCAACCTGTGCTCAGCCATTAGTACAGTGCAGTGACGGTAAGACAATGGTGACCGACCGCCTCACTGTCTTACTGTCTTACTGGCCTACTGTGCAACCAGTTGCGAAACTCACTCTCCACGCCGATCACCTACGCTACACCCGACCCACGCTACTCATCACTCTACCTCATAACCCCAGTGCATTTATTTCCCTAAACATTGTTTGACTGCTACAATCAATGGGGAAAATTAAGCAAACTGTTTGAAATCAGAATTATTTCTTTAGTAGGATTCGTATAATCTAAACACAATTATTAGGTTCGTCAGTTTTGTTGAGTAACCATAGGTAGAGCAAAGATGCAAGCGAAAATTTCGAGGGAATTCCCTAAGCGCAAAACATATAGCGCACTGCGTGCGCTGGCCAAGATCACCGGTGTTGTTATCGTGCTCTTCTGCTGCTTTCGTTTTACCTTCTCCAGCAGCTATGCGCAAAGTTGTACGCCCTATCCGTCACCCCAGGCTCGCTTTGGCTTTAACGTGGCCCGTGATGACGACCGTCACATTGACGACTATGATATTCGTCCGCTCCAGGCCCACTGGTATCTCGACTATATGATGGAACCGGCGCCCTCTCATCAAGCGGACATTCTCTACGCCCAAATGGTGCGACCTAAACTCTGGAATCAACGCTCCTTTACGGCGACAGCCGAGTCGACGCTCCAGGCTAATCCCGGCGCGCTTTGGCTCATTGGCAACGAACCCGACCGCGACAAACAAGATGGACTGACACCAGCCCAGTATGCGGTTTTTTACCATGATGTCTATCACTTTATCAAAGCGCGCGATGCCAACAGCCACGTGGCCATCGGCGCCGTGGTGCAATCGACCCCGCTGCGCCGTCGCTATCTTGACATGGTTTTGAATGAATATCAGACGCGCTACGGCGAACCCATCCCAATGGATCTCTGGACCGTTCACGCCTTTATTTTGCCGGAAAATTATGTGTGGGGCGCCTCCATTCCGCCTGGGCTAGAGGCTTACGCCAGTGAGGGAATGCAATATACAGCCTTTGATCATGACAATATTGAGATTTTCAAACAAAATTTGATTGATTTTCGGCAGTGGATGAACGCACGCGGTTATCGCAACAAGCCCTTGCTTGTCACCGAATATGGAATTCTTTTATCACCCCTCCACGGTTTTCCCTATGAAAAGGTACGCGCCTTTATGGTGAAAAGTTTTGATTTCTTCATGACCGCCACCGATGACACCACCGGCTATCCAGCCGATGGCAATCGACTGATTCAAAGCTGGTCATGGTTTAGCCTGAACTATCCACCCTACGACCCAGCTACGGGCGAAGGCCATAATGGAAATCTTATGACGCCAGACAGCGCAGAGTTGCTGCCCCTCGGCGTCGATTACGGCAACTACATTACCAACATTGTTGGTCAGGAAGCTGTCACCCTAGCCTTGCAGGATCTCACCGTAACGCCGGCGACGGTCATCTTAACGCCAACCCTGACCGCCGCCTTCGCCATTACGACTACCCCCATGCCCACCTTTACGGTGCAAGCCAAGCTTTACAACACGGGCAATGTAACCGGCTGCAAAATCAGCATTCATCTTTGGCACAAAGATCCTCAGGGCAAGCTAACGTCAGTCGCCCAGGTAGAGCAACCAACCCTCACAGCATCCACTGGCCCTGATGACTTTGCGAGCGTGACCTTTGACTGGCAGCCCGCCGCGCTGCAACCTGGTCTACAAGAATTTCTCATTGAGGCTCGCGCCGGCAACAGCGACATTGGCATTCCCACCGCAGCAGTACGCCAATCCTATCGTTTCCACGTGCTCACAGAGCCCTTTAGTGACTTTCTCTTTCTACCCATCATCATAGAGTAGGTGCAATGATGTGTAAAAGGCACACTCTTGACAGAGAATAATGCCTTTTACACATCAATAGTACAATGTGTCCGAAGCTATGCGAGTTTAGCCAATGCGGGTACGCTGGCGTGCGTCTTCCTGGAAGGGGCAACGCACACCCCCTGTCTTTCACCATCCGCCGCCCCTTCCAGGAAGACCTGGGTGACCACCTCTAAACCAGCAGAATTTCGTTGACAGTGCACTAGCAGTGACCGAGGCATTGCGTAGCCGCGGACCGTACTAAAGGCCAACTACAACCGTTTCGCCCGCTTCGAGACCGGCGACAATTTCCACCAGATCTTCGCCAATGACGCCCACGGCCACGGTGACCCGGTGCACCGTCTCTCCCTCTTGCACGGTTACATAGTAGAGTTGGTTCTCTTCATGTAAGGCGGAACGGGGTATGGTCAGGGCATCGGGTTTGCTCTTCAACCGCACATTGACCGCCACGGTAATGCCTTCACGCAACGCGGCGTTGTCCTCCGAATTAGTCAACACGACTTCCATTAACGAACCCTGGCTTGTACCAAAAGGACGAGGCAAGGCATCGATCACGCCAGGCAACGTTTTGCTGCCCAAGCTCGCCGCGCTAATCTCCACCGGCATTCCTTCAGACAGAGATTCTAGCTGCGTGCGCGGCAGATTGAGTTCCACCTTGAGTTGGGTGGCATCAACAATGCGCGCAACGGCGGCATAACCCTGGACCGCCAATTGTTCGCCATTTTCAGGCAGATTAATAAAACGGATTTCACCGGTATAAGGCGCCTCGATCTGTCCCTCTAAAATCTGTTGCTTCACGCGATCGACACTCAATTCAGCCCGCTTGACATTGAGTTCTAGCACAGGATCAACCGTTGTCTCAATGGCATCCAGATTGAGTTGCGCCAGTTCCACCTGCCGCTGGCGGATCTCGGCCAAAGCACTGCTATCCGTAACCCCGTTAGGCGCCTCTACGCGAACCTCATCGCTTGCCGTATAGATGAGCTTGGCAATGGTCAGATTTAAAGCGGCCTGCTGTCGCCGGTACTCTAAACTCTTTTGCGCATCGGCCAAATTCTCTTTCGCAATCGCCAAACCGAGTAGGGCGGATTCCAGGTCGATCTCCAAGACTTCGTTGTCCAGCGTTGCGATCAGGTCACCTTGTTCCACCAGGTCGCCATCTTCGACATAGACCGTCGTGACCTGGCCACTACGCCGGAAGAAGAGATCTTCCTCGCGTGCAGAGGTGACACGGCCTGAAAAAACTTCATCCTGCACCACCTCGCCTGGCTGCACCGTATAGGTTTCAGTCGGCGCCGAGGGTGTGCTGTTCGGCAGTGGCAGATTAATCGGGATGGGCGTCGGCGTTGGCTGCCGTCCCAGACGACAGGCACTTAGGAAGTTGGCAAAGATAAAGAGCATCACCCAATTTGCTATATATACTTTCTTCAAACGAACCATTTCTAACACCTCAATTATTCGCTCATCTACACAGATTGTGCAAACATAATGTTTTGCCACGGCGCTCTGGTTTGCACAATTTGCCTAGACGAGCCCAGATTATTTATTTTCGATTAACATCTAAAGATAAAACAGCCGTCAAAGCAAAGAGGAGCCAAGGCAGAAATGCCAGCTTTGTTCCCCACGTGACGGCGTCAACCATACCATGCGTCATAAGCGCGATAAATGCCGCTAACGTACCGGCCGCTAATGCCCACTGTAGTGCGGTGTCGCGTTCCTGGACAGATGCAGATGCCCAGCTATGACGTAGCACCCTGATCAACACCCCACAGGTGCTCACCAATAGCCAGCCATAGAGCAATAATCCTGGTAGACCCAAATCCACACCGACCTGTAACAACAGATTATGGGCATGGGGAATGACACCCCGTTGTCCTGGCGTATAGGGATAGAGCTGCGGAATGACCAGGTCAAATGTACCTATGCCAATTCCGGTCAGTAAATGATCGCACAATGCCCATAACGCCCGATGCCACACTTCAACACGTAAGGCCAAAGGGAGCGTGCCAGCCAGCTTGCTCGCTTCAACAATTGCGCCCCCCATGCTTACACTCACTTGCGTCGTGATAAGAACAAACGCGGCTGCAAACAGACCAACCCCAAAGCTAATGCCGATCCAAGGCCAACGTAAGGCAATGAGCACGATCACACTAACGAGGAGCGCCAAATACGCGCCGCGACTTTGGCTCAACAACAATGCCATACCGATCAACAAGATAGGCGCCCAGAGCAGCTGTGCCATCCACCGCCGTTTCGCCCAACGAGGGCGCAAAGTCAGTGCCAGCAACAGTAGCAGTGGCAACAGTAAAGCGCCGGCCAGCACATTAGGGTTTACCGTTTCGCCAATGAAGGCCCAATCCGCTGGCCCAGATTTCGTGAGATCATCAGGAAATATCAGTAATTTCATGGGGATCCGCAATAGAAGGGCGGGTCCTAACATTGCTAGTGCACAGCCGGCCCCAGCTAACAACATGCCAATACGCCAGGGATACTGCTGCGTAGGCGGCCAGTTAAGCAGTGCAAAGTAGAGGGCGCAGCCCAAGACCAGAAAACCCAATGCATGCAAGGAGCGCGCTAGATCGACTGAGGCCCAAAGCCCAACCGGCGACCATATAAGCAGTAGTAAAACTGGCCAATTAAGTGGTGTTGCCGGTGCAATTTGTCGCTGTGTCCAAAGTCGCAAAGGCCAAAAGAGTAAGAGCGCCACAATTAACCACGGATGCACCCAGGGATCCCAAAGCCAATCGCGTACAAGCAAGGAAGGCATTACCAACGCGATCCAGCACGGCTCCAGCCACAGCAAGCGCGCGACAACTTTATCCATTATCGTGATTGCTCCAGTCATTTGCTCCAGCCATCAGCCACGATCGAGCCTTACTCCTTGCATTATATGCCGCGATTTACTTACAACAAACTAACGAATCCTATTGTATCATTAGTGACAGCGATTAAAAAGCCATAATTCACGTATTTTTCAAACGATCAGCACAATTGGACGGCAGGATCAAAACTATTGCGAGGAGGATTCTGAAATTGCGATTATACGACTTTTCGATCTTTGCAGCAGCTTGCACCCCAAAAATAGCACATAGATGATGCGAACATAAGCGTCTATACTTAACCGTAAACCTACAACAAATGACATACAAATGTCAGTACAATGTAAGTTAACTAATTCGTCAATTTGGTTTATACTAACCCAATACAGGCCGTTTGGCTGCGCAGCGTCGGCCCCAGCAGATCCAACGATTGGAGCCAGTGCTTGGTCAGCTCCCGGGCAGCGCAAGCAAACCATTGAAGTATCAGGTGCAAACAACGAGAAACCCAATCCTTTCTAACCAAGCTATCCCAGTTTTATTGGTCAGTAGAGATCCCGTACAACCCAGTAGCTGTTGTCATTACACCCAAAAATCTTGAACAGCAGCTAACCATACACGTAAAATTTGCGAGGAATATACAGTGCAAACATCTAACCAAACAACTGGTGGCAATCTTCCAACAACACCAAATCCAAATCTTTTTCCCGAGCTTGATCTGAAAGTCTATGTGCGTATCCTCTGGCATTGGTCATGGCTTTTGATCCTCTGTACGATCGTTGCCGGCGCCGGCGCCTACGTCTTCAGCATCTTTTCAGTACCAGTCTATCAAGCATCAACAACGCTTTTGATCGACGAAGCGCGCAAGCCTGACGCCAGCTATCAAGATCTCCTGACCAGTGAACGCATTGCGCGCACCTATGCCGAACTGATGCAGCGTGAAACCACGCTGGAAAAAGTAGCGGAGCAATTTAGCACAGGTATTGAGGTGCTCAAGGATACCCTCACCGATATTTCTGTTTCCCCCATCCGCGATACACAGTTGATCAAAGTCACGATTGAAGGGATCTCACCGGAAGTTGTCGCCGCCGTTGCCGATACGCTGCCGCAGGTTTTTATCAAAGATATTAATGATGTACAGACCCAGCGCTTTGCAGAGTCGAAGAAAAGTCTGGAGCAACAGCTTGCAACGCTTAGCAATCAGGTTGAACTCAAACAGATAGAGATCGATGAGCTAGGCAAATCGCGCACAGCCGAAGAGGAAGTTCGCTTGGGCCAACTGCGCAATGAACTGGCCCAATACCAAAACAGCTATGCCAACATCTTGCGCGGCTATGAAGAGTTGCGCCTGACCGAAGTGCAATCGGTCGACAGCGTGGTTGTGGTCGAGAAAGCCAACATTCCGGAAAAACCGATTCGCCCCCGTACCTTAATCAACACCTTACTGGCTGCGGTGGTTGGCGCTATGCTGGCATTGGGGATTATTTTTCTCATTGAATATCTGGACGACCGCATCAAAACCCCTCAGGATCTTTACAATGTGGTCAACACGCCGATTCTGGGCACCATTGCCCGGATTCCCCACGGCAATGGACGGCGCAAGAAACACGGCGAATTGCTGCGCGAAGACGCGCTCATTGCTGCGCATGAACCACGCCATCCCATTACGGAAGCCTATCGCAGTTTGCGCACCAATCTGCAATTTTCCAGTATTGATGAGTCGCTTCACTCCCTTGTTGTAACCAGCGCCACACCGGGCGAAGGCAAAACGACAACTGCCGCCAACCTGGCCGTGGTCTTGGCACAATCAGGTCGTTCAGTTATTCTGATCGATGCCGATATCCGCAAGCCACAGCAACACAAGGTCTTTGATCTGCCTAAAAGTCCTGGCCTGACCGATGCCTTAGTGGCGGGGAATGCGCCGTTGAACTTCTTCTTGCGCGAAACCAATGTTCCCAACTTACGCTTGTTGCCCAGCGGCAAAGATGCGCCCAACCCGGCTGAGTTGCTTGGCTCTAACCGCATGAAACAGGTGACAGAGACCTTAAGCCAAGAAGCCGATATCATTATCTTTGATGCGCCGCCGGTCTTGGCTGTAACAGATGCCCAGGTGCTGGCCAATGATGTACAGGGCGTTTTGTTAGTGATCAACACCGAAAAAACGCCACGGGCCATGATTGCGCGCGCGGCGGAAGCGCTCATGCGTAGCAATTCACGTCTCTTTGGCGCCGTCTTGAATCGGTTGGCTCGCTCGGCGCGCGGCTACTACTATTATTACGATTCCTATTCTTACTATTATGCAGATGATGATAATGACCACCGTTCAGATGGTCACAAGCGTGACAGTAAGCAGAAGCGCAAGACGGTTCAGTCCGCCAACCCCATTCTGACGCCTCAGCCCCAAAGCTTGTTTGATGGGAAGCTAGTGGCCCAAGCTGAGACCAATGGCGTTTATCAAGTGAAAATCGATCCAGCCAGCCCATCCAAATCATGATCATGCCAGCAATCCTGATTGTCTGTACCGCGAACCAATGCCGCTCTCCTGTGGCCGAAGCACTGCTGCGCCGTCGGCTCACACAACAGCCTAACGGCGTCGCCTGGCAGGTTGAGTCAGCCGGCACATGGGCTTCGGTTGGTCGTTCCGCCCATCCCCAAATGCAGGTTGCCGCCGCCGAAGTGGAACTTGATCTCAGCGCACATCGGGCGCGTATGGTTGATGATCTCAATCTCGCTGATTATGATCTCATTCTGACTATGGAGCAAAACCACCGTGAGGCGCTCCAAGTCGAATTTCCCGCCGTACGTAATCGCATCTACCTCTTGAGCGAGATGATTGGTCTTACCTACGATATTCACGATCCGATCGGCGGGCCGCTTGAGGAGTTTCGTTCCACCGTGCGTGAGATCGACCGCCTATTGCAAGCCGCGCTGCCACGTCTCCAAGAATTGGCCACGGCACAGGCACATTCAACTGAAGAGACCCTATGAGCAGAGAGATTCAGCACAGCCAGAATAGGCCTAAACGCCGTAGACGCCAGATCATGATCGGCAGCGTCCTGGGACTGCTGCTGGCTCTGCTGCTCTTTAAGTTGGTACGGGTTAGCATTTATCTGGTGCAAGCTTACAGCAACGGCCAACAATTTACAGAGTTGGTGCGCGGCAATTTCACGGCAGAGCAATTTCCCACGGCACAGGCGCTGTTGCAAGCAAGCGCCACTGCCGTGGTCGATGCCAAAGAGGAAGCAACATTTTTTAGTCCGCTCTTGACACGCTTACAGTGGCTGCCCGCGGTGGGGCCAACGCTGGCAGCCCTTCCCTCATTGGCGGAGGTCAGTGCAGATCTGGCCCAACTGGCGGTGCAGGGCTTTGCCATCGCCCAACCCATCTTGCTGACGCCGGCTGGAGCATCGCCCATTACCCAACTGCCCATAGCCTTTAGCAACGCCCAGCCAACCCTAGACGCCATGCGCGTCCAAGCGGCCGCCATCGAACAAAAAGTGCAGCAGATCGACGCCGATCAGCTCGCACTAGGGCTACGCGAGCCCGTTCAAGGGCTACAGGCGAGCGTTGCGCTCATAAATCCGGCATTGCGTCTGGGCGCCTATCTGCCGGAAGCGCTGGGGGTGGGCAAGAATCGCACCTATTTGGTGTTAGCCCAAAACAACCATGAGTTGCGCGCCACCGGTGGCTTTGTCACGGCGGTCGGTCTTGTCACCATTGCCGATGGCCGCATTGTCGGCATCGACTTTATGGACAGCTATGACAAGAGCATTAGCCGCACCGATCTTCCGCTACCGCGCACGCCCGATCCGGTGCGCCAATTTATGGGCATTGATATTATGCTCCTGCGCGATGCGAACTGGTCGCCCGACTTTCCGACCACAGCCCAAATTGTGCGCACCCTCTATAATCAGCAGACAGGCCGCACTGTGGATGGCGTCATCACCATTGACCTCCATGCCGTCGAGCTGTTAGTCGGCGCGCTGGAGCCGCTAAAACTGCCCGACATTGACGAACCCTTGACTGGCGCCACAGTCGTAGAACGCATTAAACAGTTCTGGGCTGCCCCGATTGACAGTGATGCCGCGCTGGCCACCGGTGAGAAAGAGTGGTGGAAGCAGCGCAAAGATTTTATCCCGCGCCTGGCCAAAGCGGCCATTACACGCATTCAACGGGGTAACTTTAACTATCTGCGGATGGTTGCGGCATTAAACCGGGCGTTGAGCACACGCGCCCTCCAGCTTTGGGTGGATAACCCGCAGATGGGTCAAGAGTTGGCGCGACTGGAGTGGGATGGGGGGTTGCAGCCGCCCAAGGCCGGCGATTTTTTGGCCGTGGTTGACAGCAACTTTGGCTATAACAAGGTCGATGCCGTGCTGGAACGTTCTGTGCAATATCAGGTGCAATGGTCTGACAGCGCCGGCCAACCAGGCGTCGCCACCATTGCCTTGACCTATCACCATCCCTACGCACGCACGGGCTATGTCTGTGACCAACGGCCCCACTACGAGGAGAGCTACGAAGAGATGATGGTGCGCTGTTACTACGACTATGTACGGCTCTATGCCCCCGCCGGCAGCGAACTGATCGCGACTGACGGATTTGAACCGGACACGGTGACCTCACAACGCGGCGAGGGGGGCGCCCAAGTCTTTAGCGGCTTCTTCATTATGGAACCGGGGGCCACCAAGACCGTCTACTTCCAATATCATCTGCCGCCACAGATTACGGCGGCCAACTATACGCTACGGGTGCGTCGCCAAGCCGGCACCGGCGCCGTACCCTTGGTGGCGCAGGTAGGCAACAGCACCCTCAGCACATCGGTAGACGAAGGCAGCTTGGTCTGGCAGCCAACCGTCGCAGCGCCGACCGTTGCAGCCAAGCCTTGAGTGGACGGTGACAAAGCGTAAAAAACCAGGGATTTAACAAATCCCTGGTTTTTCAGGCTCAGCGGGATCTCATGTGGTCGACATGTGCGACCGTCCAAATAATCCCGGAATCTTTGGGAGATTCCGGGATTATTTGGACTCCTCCACCCGAAATCCCGATGAGCCGTTTTTCATGGGGTCTCTTGGCCACGAAGCGGCTTACGCCTGCCGGGCGCGCTTGGCTTCACGTTGGCGAATCTCATGGCGCAGTTCCTTTTTGCGGATCCGCAGCGCTTCCGGCGTCACTTCCAACAGATCGCCTTTATCCAAATATTGAATCGCCTCATCCAGCGATAAAACCATCGGCGCATTGAGCATGTCACTCGTTGCCGAAGGTTTCTCACGGAAGTTGGTCAGTTGCTTGGCCAGGCAAACGTTGATCACCAACTCATCCGCCCGGATATTACGCCCAACCACTTGACCGGCATAGACATCATCACCTGGCTTGACAATAAAGTCTCCCCGCTGCTGTAGCTTGACCAACGCATAAGAGGTGACCATGCCGGTCTCCAGCGCCACCAATTTTCCTTGCTCTACGGTGTCAATCTCGCCGGAATAGGGTTCATAGCCAGAGAAAAGCGTGTTATAAATGCCGGTGCCGCGCGTGGCGGTCAGGAAGAGCTGGCGAAAGCCCAAGAGCCCACGGGTGGGCGCAATGTATTCGACATAGACCGTATTATCTTCGCCATAGCGAATGTTGACGAGCCGCGCCCGCCGTTTGCCCAGCATCTCGGTCACTGGCCCCAAGTAGTCAGCCAGCACCTCCACAAAGAGATGTTCCATGGGCTCTAAGAGGCCCTCTTCGCTCTCCTTATAGATCACTTCGGGCGGACTGACGGCAAACTCATAACCTTCGCGGCGCATGGTCTCAATCAAAATGGCCAGGTGCAACTCACCACGACCGGCCACCAGAAATTCGCTGGCCAGTTCGGTCTCGCTCACGCGCAACGACACATTGTGTTCCAACTCTGCCATTAAACGCGCCCGCAACTGACGGCTGGTCAAATATTGCCCTTCACGGCCGGCAAAGGGGCTGTCATTGACGCTAAAGGTCATGCGCACCGTCGGCTCCTCCACCGTAATCGGCGGCAGCGGGCGCGGGTCGTTGAGATCGGTCAGGGTGTCGCCAATGCCAACATCGGCAATGCCGGCCACGGCCACAATGTGGCCGGCCATAACCTCATCCTCTTCCTGTCGTTGCAGATTATGAAAACTATAGACCTGGCTCACCTTGGCCGGCTTCATTGCGCCGGCGGCGTTGACATGCATGATGGTCTGGCCGCTGCGGATTGTGCCATTTTGCAGGCGGCCAATGGCAATCTTGCCCACATAGCTGCTATATTCGAGCGTGCTCACCAACATCTGGGTTGGCGCTGTCAGATCGACCAACGGCGCGGGAATGTGATCGATGATCGCGTCGAAGAGGGGCGTCAGATCACTGCTCAGCGCATCGGGCGCCAAGCCGGCCCGGCCCTCTAGCGCCACGGTATAGACAATGGGAAAGTCTGCCTGCTCCTCATTGGCGCCCAGGTCAATAAAAAGGTCGAAGGTGGCGTTGACTGCATAGTCGGGCCGCGCCGCCGGGCGATCGACCTTGTTGACGACCACAATTGCCTTGAGCCCTTTGTTGAGCGCCTGGCGCAACACAAAACGGGTCTGGGGCATGGGCCCCTCCACCGCATCGACCAGCAAGAGCACGCCATCGACCATATTCATGACCCGCTCCACCTCGCCGCCAAAGTCGGCATGGCCGGGGGTGTCCACAATGTTGATGGTTGTGTCTTGATAGACAATGCCCGTATTCTTGGCCAGAATGGTAATTCCCCGTTCGCGCTCCAGGTCATTGGAATCGAGCACCCGCTCCTGCACCTGTTGATTGGTGCGAAAGACCTTCGTCTGCCGCAACATGCCATCGACCAGCGTGGTTTTGCCGTGATCGACGTGAGCAATAATCGCAATATTGCGAATGTTGGGATGCATATACGTCCCAACCGCTTTTCCTGCTTGTAATATTGGTTCTTTTAAAGCCAGCATAAGTTTCCTAAGCATAAAAATGCCCGGCCCTGGATGGAGAGCCGAGCAGATACGGTTTTTCCGTTCTCATTATAGCCGATGGGGCGCAATCTGGCAACTTGTGGTGGGTGGTGGGGTGCGTCCCAGGAAAGGGGCAAGAATTAAGGAGGGCAAAGGGAGTGTTCGAAGAGGGACCAACGATCGCTAAGCAAGGCAGAACGAAGAGCGAGCATGGCTTGGGCACCGTCGCGACTCCAACGCATACCGGCCTGCTTCATACGCTGTTGAACGACAAGCTTACAAGCGGATTCAACGGAGCCACGGCCAATGGGACAGCCAGCGGCGCCAACTATATGGTAGGCGAGTTGCTGCACGCGAATAGAAACTTGGCTAGGTTCAGTACCGCCATCTGCTTCCTTTAATATCCGCACTTTCTCTACGGAGGAGAATCGTCTAAAAAAACGGCAAGTACTGTCAAACTTTCTGCATTATGCTTATATGACCTACTGGATAATTAAATAAATTTTGATTGCACTATACTTTTCCGAAGCTCTCGAACTCCAGAAAGGATGTAGAAAATGGACGCCATTTCTTTGCTGTTAGTTGATCCTCAGCGCTGCATTCGACAGGCAGTCTATTACAAGCTGGCACAAGAGCCAGATCTGCTGATAGTAGGTGAAACTGACTCGTTAGCCCAGTTGCCAAAGTTAATGAAAAATACAACCCCACAAATTACGCTAATTGATGTAACATTGCTAGACCAGCCGGGCCAAATGCTTTGTCGGAAGATCCTTACTGCTGATCCCCATACCGTTTTCATCGCTTTCAGTCCATTTGATTGGGATGTCTACCTTGCCGCGGCCTGGCAGGCAGGGGCAAGCGCGTTTATCGTCAAAACTTGCACGATACCTGAACTGCTGCAAACCGTGCGCATGGTCGCTGGCGTTGACCAGGCGTGAACGCCTGGTCAACGCCAGCGCATTCGTACCTGGCAAGCTACCGTAGAGGCAAAGCTCCAGGCATTAACGTCACGCCAGTATGATGTGCTGAAACTGCTTGTTTCAGGGTATACGAATTCCGAAATTGCGGAAACACTGATAGTCTCAATAAAAACGGTGGAATCGCATGTCAACCAAATCCTCGTCAAGCTTGAAGTCTGTTCACGACGCGAGGTAATCGCTTGGGTGAAAGAGATGCGTATATCATTACTGTGGGAATGAGAACACATGCAGAAAAGATCAGGGGATTACCCTGATGACAAATAAAAATCTTAGCACTATACTGATTCTATGCTAGCAGTCTGATCGTTGCACCTTTGGTTTGATGCATTGTGGCAATAACCGCACATTTTTGGCGTTTTTCGCCAGATTTCGCAAAATTCCTCTCTAGGAAAATTTCTACTGTGTGCCTATTGCCACAATGCGTTTTAATCTACTAACCGGTAGTAATACCATCATTCAAACAAGGGGATAATTGATGAGAATGAAGAATTTCAAAACACACTATTTGATTCCAGGCATGATTGGGCTATTAATATGCATTCTTGCATTCCCGGTTTTTGCACAGTCACCAGCAGAAACGCAGGTGTTTTTGCCTTTCGTCGTGTCTTCCGCAGATCCTGCTGAACAAGCTACACAGAAACTTGTAAAGATCAACAGTGAGGAACAGCTTAGAAGTGCATTAGTAGAAGATAACATTTCCCCTGAAATAATTGCCAAGTTTATTAGTGCTTATCGTTCAATGCAGGTACAGGGTGCATCAATTAATGCTCCAGAAGGAGCCTCGACAGCTTACATGTGGTGTTACCCCTATCAGGGCGGGGCGACAGTATTTAGCGTCTCACAAACCGGTTGGATGTATGCATATTTCAATAGAGGGGCTCCCACCTCCACCGTCAGCGATCTTTGTAACGATTCAGGTGGATGCACGTATTATCACCAAACATCCGGTACTGTTTTCCCAATTATCAGCCATGTAGCTGAGTTAGGCGGTGGTCCGTCACCTACTCACCTTTACGCAAGTTGTATTTAGTTCATTGCTCTGAAATAGCCCATTTTCATTAGTGGGTGCGAAAATAGTCCAAAGTCCGCAGTCAGGCAGGCTGACTGCGGACGCCAGACTGCTTTTCATCGTTTATGGTGAACGTGGTTCATGTTGCCTGTTTAGTAAGCACCGACCACTAAGGTAATTTGCTCTTGTCAAGTGTAGAATTGATTTGTTGCAATGATTCGATATTAGCAATATCTTTTAACAAGGGACAAAAGGTTTCCTTTTGTCCCTTGTTATATTAAGGAGAAAGGGAATTTGTTGTTGGAGATGAAAAGTACGTGACTCTTTCGCTATTGGTATGATTTAAGAGTAACATAGCGGGGCACGAATATTTCTTAGGAAGCTAGAGAAAGAGTTAAGGTGAGTTTTCTTATTATATTGCGTCAGAGGTTAATGAATCACGCCTTTTTTGTATTAATGAGAGCCATTTTGCTCTTAGAGCATCACCAGAGCCTTTTGTACTCTTCGAGACTTCATTTTTCGATGATACCCTTATTAGTACAGTATCTTCATCTGATAATGCTTCTAGCTTATTTAAATCTAAATTATTGAGAATTTCTTCTGCTTTGTTCAGCAACGTTATTGCATCAGTAGGATTATGGTCAGCTAATGTAATTGCACAGAAGAAGAGTTGCCGAAAATCTTGGTTTTCAATCGACTTTTCAGATAGAATCTGTACATCAAGATTGATGTCTTCGGGATTATTTGAACTTCTTTTCATACTTAGGCGTTGGCTATATAATCGAGTTAGTAATTCTTGATCATCACCTACTCCTGTATATGATATGGCTTGGTTGATCGCTTGAAATGCGCCTATTTCGTCTCCTATAGCTAGGAGCATCCAAGCCAACATACTCAATGTATCTGCTACTAAACAGTAATCACCAGAGATTTGAGCGACGGTTAATGCTAAACGAACAATAGATAATCCACTCGATCCTCCAGTTTGATGCAATTCCTTAACAAGTTGCTCCTCACTGCTGCTTAGAGCCAACAAAGCATACACAGCATCATTATATACTTTATGCGTTAGAGATTGTACTATGCAATTGCGTAACGCTTCTGATATTTCAGAAGGTCTTCCAGTTTTGATGAGTTTTACTATGTGATCAGGCAACGAGTACATTTCTCTATTCCCTCATTTAGCTCATAATTCTTAATGTGTCAGGCTAGCGGCAACTAAGATTACTTGTCAAAGAGTATAACCTAAGACCAAACCAAATTCAAAAATTAGAGAGCCTCACATAAATTAACAGTTGCTACCCAAAACGTCAATATTTCTCACTCTTCGGGATTGTATGTGGTTGACAAAAATCCGTCCACAGCCTTGCTGAAAGAGGCCACACGTCGTTGCAGTGACCTGTACGCTTTGGCCTCTTCCAGTAAGGCGAACCACACGTGATCCGGTTGTGCCATATTTCTTCTAGATAGCCCATCTTATCCTGTTCCTGCAGTCGGCAAGAACAGTAGACTAGCGCGCACCGCTAGCCCGACCAAAACATTGGATGTGACGACCTCATCTCCGGTGTATTGTCCAAGCAGGGCATATTCGCCGCGGGCCAGGGTATAGACTTCCACCAAGCGCGCTTTCGGATCAACGATCCAATATTCGGGAACGCCGGCGCGTTCATAAGCATCAAATTTGACGGTGCGATCGAGCCGGAGCGAACTCGGTGAAATGACCGCAACGACCAAATCCGGCGCACCTTTGATCACCTGTGCCCCAATGGAGGGCTGGCGATCCCGCCGCATGAATAATACATCCGGCTGCACAGGTTTCGTATTCTCCGTTAAATGCACCTCCAAAGGAGCCGTCAGCACCATATCCAGTTGATTGTTTGTGCTATGTAACTCAAAATAAAAGGTAAGCTTGAGCACCGTAAATTGATGCTCAACTGAGGGTGCATTCGCCACGTACAAGACGCCTGCAATGATTTCATAGCGGTTCCCGTCATTTGGCAAACGTAGATAATCTATATATGTCCATTGACGTTGTTGCGGCCAGCCTAGCTCTCCACTGGGCGATCCCAGAGCAGACTGCACCACACTTTGTACGCTCATGCGCTCGACTCCTTACCAAACAGAACATCTGTGCGCAATACGGCAGATGTGGCGAGTGGCGGATTGCGGGTTGCGTATTGCGTGAACTGGTCGAGGACGCCATCCGCCACTCACCACTCGCCACTCGCCACCCCCTACACACTCACCGGCGTAATGTTCGCCGCCAGCACCATGTCATTGAACGCGGCCAGGTCATCACCGATGATGCCGTCGAGCAGCGCCAGTTGGTCATCAATCTGGCCGCTCAGATGGGTAAAGACATCATAGGCCTGTTGGGGCGGACGCGCGTCGGCGGCGGAGACGATGCTGATCAGGCCGATCAGTTTGGTGTTGAGCCGCGAGGGCAGGCGCAGCCGGTCGTTGTTGGTGGTCGCCTGGGTCTGGACCAACTCTTGCTCAATCGCGTCGAGCTTCTCACGAATGGCTTTGGCGGCATCGACCACCTGTTGATTGTCCAGGGCCCGCTCAATCCAGCCATCCAACTGGGTGCGCACCTTACGCAGCCGGTTGATGCCATTGTGGGCATCCGAAACCTTGGCCGTAATCTCCTGCCAAAGCTGGAATTGAGCATCCAGATCCGCCTGGCTGGCGTTGACGCGTGGGTCAGCCACAATCACAAAGGGCACAGTCTGTGTCTGGTCGCCCACCGTCAGTTGCGCCTGGTAATCACCGGGTTTGGCGCGTGGGCCGGTAGAGGCTTTTTCGGTCGTCAGATCACCGGGCACCTTGACCGCATCCGGGTAACGCATATCCCAGACAAAGCGATTGAGGCCGGCCTTGGCCGGGATGGTCGTCTCGTCTTTAGGGGTTGATTCGGTCTTATTGCTATAGCTGCGGATCTCCTTGCCGGCGTTGTCAAAGAAGGTGAGCTTGATGGGTGACTCCGGTTGCTCTTTGAGCCAATAGTAGAGGACCACACCCGTAGGCGGATTCTCGCCAGCATCAAGCATCTTGCGCACTGGCTGGCCTTCGGCATTTTTCTCTTCCGTAAAGGTAATGGCTGAACCCAGGCCCATCATGTAGTTTTTGCCGGGCCCGCGGAACATGCTGACACTCCAGCCCAAGGTGAGGCGTGTGGTCGGACGGGGCGGGAAGAGGTGAACGGCCTCGGTCACGACATTGGCCGCTGCGGCCTGGCGTAACGGGGTCAGCTCATCCAAGATCCAGAAGGCGCGGCCGTGGGTGGCCACCACCAAGTCACTCTCCTTAACCAGCATGTCATAAATCGGCGCCACCGGTAGATTCGCTTCCATACGCTGCCAACTGCGCCCATCGTCCACCGAAATATAGAGTCCCGTCTCCCCCCCCACATAGAGCAGCCCCGGCTGTGCTGTGTCTTCGCGGATGACGCGAGTGATTTGGGTGCGTCCCTGATAGGTGGGATAGCTGGCGTCGATCCGCTGCCAGCTCTGGCCATAGTCGCTGCTTTTGTAGAGATAGGGGCTGTAGTCATCAAGCTTGTAGCGTGTGGCGGCGACATAGACCGTGCCCGCGGCGTGGGGGGACTCGGTGATGGTGGCGATCAAGGTCCATTCGGGCAGGTCCGGGGGTGTCACATTTTGCCAGCTTTGTCCGCCATCGCGCGAGAGGTGGATCAGCCCATCATCGCTGCCGGCCCAGAAGACGCCCGCTTCATGGCGCGATTCGAGGAAGGTGGAGATGGTGCAGTAATGTTCGGCGCCGCTGGTATCCAACGTCAAAGGTCCGCCGGAGGGCACAAGCTTATCGGGATCGTTGCGGGTCAGGTCAGGGCTGAGGATCTCCCAACTGCTACCTTCATTGGTCGTGCGAAAGAGGTGGTTGCCACAAGTGTAGAGCACGTTGCTGTCATGGGGCGAAAAGGCGATCGGGAAGGTCCACGGGAAGCGATATTTCATCGAGCCGGCGCCCCATCCCGTGTACATCTCCGGCCAGACCGTAATCAGGCGGATCTGCTTGGTGCGATGATCATAGCGTTGGAGCGCGCCGCCACCGCCTGGTGAACTGCCCACCGCGCCCACATAGACGATGTTGGCATTCTCCGGATTCACGGCAATATAACCGCTTTCGCCAGTGCCGGCCGCATAACAATCGGTCCAGGGAATGCCGCCCTTCTCGGTGGCGTTGGGCACGCCAATGCTCGAATTATCTTGCTGGGTGCCATAGACATGATAAGGGTAGCGATTGTCCACATCCAGGTGATAGAATTGGCCGGTCAACTGGTTGTAGATGGTGGACCAGGTAGCGCCGCCATTAAAGGAAACACAGGCGCCGCCATCGTTGCCGTTGATCATGCGCTGCGGGTCGTGGGCGTCGATCCAGAGGGCGTGGTTGTCGCCATGGGGGGTGGTGATTTCGCTATAATTCTTGCCGCCATCGACCGATTTCCACATTTTCAGATTGTTGATGTAGACCGTATCGGCATCCTGGGGGTCGGCAAAGATGTGGCAGTAGTACCAAGGGCGCTGGATCAGATCGCGGTTGCCGGTGAGTTGTTCCCAGGTCGCGCCGCCATTGTCTGAACGATAGACGCCGGCCTGCTCTTGCTCGGCCTCGATAATCGCCCAGACCCGCTCCGGTTTGGCTGGCGAGACGGTAATCCCTATTTTGCCTTTCAGGCCGGTGGGCAGCCCCAGATTGTTGGTCAACTCTGTCCACGTATCGCCGCCGTCGGTTGACTTCCAGATGCTGCTGTCCGGCCCCCCGCTGGTGAGTGACCAGAAGGTGCGGACGGTCTCATAGAGGGTGGCATAGAGAATGCGCGGGTTGGTGGCATCCATGCTCAGATCGACGGCACCGGCTTTCTCACTTTTGAAGAGCACCTTCTCCCACTGCTTGCCGCCATCCTTAGAGCGGAAAACACCGCGCGCCGCATTAGGTCCAAAGGCATGGCCAAGCGCCGCTACATAGACCAGATCCGGGTTTTGTGGATGGATACGGATCTGCGCGATGTGGTGGGTGTCGGCCAACCCGACGTTGGTCCAGCTTTTACCGCCATCGGTCGAGCGATAGACGCCGTCACCAAAGGAGACATCGCCACGAATGGTTGCCTCGCCCGTGCCGGCATAGATGACATTGGGGTCAGATTCAGCCACCGCCAGCGCGCCCACGGCTGCGCTGGTAAATTGACCATCGGTGATATTCTCCCAGTAGACACCGCCGTCGGTCGTCTTCCAGACGCCGCCGCCGACTGCGCCAAAATAGTAAGTCATCCGCTCGGTGGGATGGCCGGCGACGGCCACCACGCGCCCGCCCCGGGGCGGACCAATACAGCGCCAGGTCAGCGCCTGCATAAAGCTTGCATCAACTTGTGCAGTTGTCATGAGTGTTTGGCTCCATTGTTACATTTGACAATTTTTGGGGAAAGTTATAGGGGGGAAAGTTATAGGGGGAAAGTTATAGTAAGTATAGTCATCTAGTGGCTTTTTGTCCATCGCTTCCATAGCAAAAGGGTGCGTACCACATTTTCGGGGGCGCTCTGGCAGAGAAATTGGGGATACTTGACTCGGCCCCCGAAAATGGGACGCACCCTATAGAAAAATTGACACTATTTGTCGTTTGTTATAGATTTGTCGTGCACCCTCTTATACTAAGCTGCGCCATAAAGTAACATTTTGCACACGGGTGAAAATGTTACTATGTGCTGCGGCGGAGTATACATAGTGTCTGTCCGTAAATTCTCTGCGCCCAAGTCTACAACTCGACAAAGTAAGGGAAACAAAGATGAACATCTCCCTGACAACTCCGACGCTGCACACCGTGCGTCTACGATTACGTCCGTTCACGGAAGCCGACACGGACACAATTTATGCGCTGATGAGTAACGCAACTGTGTTGCGCTACTGGGACGCACCGCCCTGGCGCGAGCGTACACAAGCAGATCGCTTCATTGCCCGTTGCCAGCAGATGGCGCAGGAAGGCAGCGGCGTGCGACTGGCTATCGAACGCACCGTTGATGGCGTGTTCATCGGCTGGTGCACGTTGATGAAGTGGGACCCAGCGTATCGCAGTGCGATGATTGGCTACTGCCTTGCTGAGAAAGCGTGGGGCCAAGGCTTTGCCACAGAGGCCGCAGATGCTATGTTGCAGTGGGCCTTCGACACGCTGGATCTGAATCGCGTTCAGTCCGGGGCAGACACGCGCAACAGGGCATCAGAACGCGTGCTGGAAAAACTCGGCTTTGTGCGCGAAGGTACGCTACGCGAAGATTGCATCGTCAATGGCGAGGTGTCGGATTCTTCGGTGTACGGGCTGCTCAGGCGAGAATGGCAGCCGCGGCAGTCACGTGCGGCCGCAGGCTGATACTGCTACGTCGGCAGCAACTATTCAAGAAAGTTGTCATTAGCGGAGACATACTCCTGCGTTTCCCCGTTGAGCTTCGGGCGAAACGCTGTAAGCAATGCCTTACTGTATAGTGGAACCAACGTTTGCACATAGCCATCCACATTGTCTACCACACCGTTGGCATAGAGATAGGCAATATCGGGGTCATTGATCGTAAACGGGATGGCAGTTTCACCAAACAAGAGTTTGAGCATAAAGGCCTGCTTTTCACGGGCCTTACTAATGACATTGAGAATATTTTTGTCGAACCGTTCGGTAAGAAAATGTTTTAAGGTAGGGTAAAAGGCGTCCATCGTCACTGGCTGGCTGCGGTCCGTGACCATCACATCGACTAAATATTGGCAAAGCGCATTGACTAGTCCCGGCTGTCCGTGGGTATTGTCGTAGATGGCTTTGATGACCTGACCGTCGAAAGGTTGACCGCTTTCGCGCACATATTGCCCGATCAACTCCTGCACTTCAGCAAAGGTAAAGTAGGGAATTTGCAATTGATCCACAACGTTGAAGGGCGAAGCCGAAGAAACGACCAACTCGGCCAGGGTGCTGACGCCCACGAGGAGCAAAGCTTGGAGGGCATAATGTTGTTTGTATTGATAAATGTCGCGAAAGATGTGTAACAATTCGCTCAGAACTTCGGGGGCAATTTCTTCAAACTCGTCAATCACCAAGACCAGCTTTTGATCGGGCCAACGGTTAGTTTCCAGACTTGTTTGAAAATCCGTCTGGTCGGCAAAGCTAAATTTGGTCTCAATCCCTTGTTCGATCAGGCCACGTGCTAAACGCTGGCCAAAGACTTGATAGAATTTGCTGCGGGAAAGAGTTTTCATGCCTTCGAAGCTAACTCGAATCGTAATATAGCCCAAGGGGGTCAGACGGCGGAATAAAAGTTGAAAATAGGTAGTCTTGCCGCTCTGACGCGGGGCAAAGATGGTGAAGAAGCGACCTTGCGCCACCAATGTTTCACCTTTTGCTACCAATGCTTGGCGCATCACTGTGTAATGTTCTTCGGGGACGCAAGCGCCCGATGTGTTAAAGATCCGCATGAGTTGCCTTTTTGTGCAAAGATGGTTGCATCGATTATAGCACAAACGGTCAGTGTTCGTGTGTATGAGTAATGTTTTTAAGATAGTTTGAAAAAGATTGGAGTTAGTGCATGATGACCGCCCTCTGGCGCGAGCTTGAGTTGACATTGACATCAGAGCAACGTTACGTCAACCCGTATACCGACCTCCAACCGTGGATCGACTTCACCCACGAAAGCGGTCTACAGCTGCGGCGCCCGGCTTTCTGGGATGGTGACAACAGATGGCGGGTGCGCTTTGCACCGACCAAAGCGGGCCAATGGACATGGCGCAGTTTTTGCGACGTGGCCGATGGTGGATTGGTCGGCAAAACCGGCGAATTAACTGCCATGGCACCAACAACAACACCGGCCAACCGCTTCCATCGCCACGGCTTCTGGCGCATGTCGCCGGGGGGACGCAGCCTGATCCATGCCGATAGCTATCCGGCGATCCTGGTCGGCGATACAGCTTGGGCCTTGCCCTGGCGCGCCACAGAGGAACAGTGCCAAGTGTACGCAGCAGACCGGCAAACCAAGGGCTTTAATGCTGCACTGTTGATGAGTGTACAGCCCGATATGGATGCCGAGGGGCCACGTGAGCGCACGCTGGATGAGGGCTTTGCCGTCGGCTTTGAAGACTTGTCCAGCGGCCATATCAACGAACTCAATCCGGCCTATTTTCAATATCTTGACAAGCTGATTAGCATTTTGGTTGACCATGAAATCGTACCCGTCTTTCAGCCGGTCTTCTTTGGCTTTGGCTGGAAGGGCAAGCGTGTGGCCGGCCCAGTGTTGCCGCCAGCGGAATATGCCCGCTATTGCCGCTATCTCGTTGCGCGCTATGGCGCGCGGCCTGCCATTTACCTTGTCGGTGGTGACGGGTCGGGCTATGAACCGCCGGTCGCCGCGGGCGGGGCTGAGATCGAACTGTGGGATGCCTACGCACAGCCGACCGGTATTCACTATCGTCCCCATGCCGATAACTGCGCGCATCAGGACGACGCTTGGCTCGACTTCCAGTGGTGCCAAACCGGCCACAGCGGCGAACATAGGCCCGAGCGCGTGGCCGACATGTGGCGCAACACGCCGGTAAAAGCGGTGGCCAACGGTGAGCCGACCTATGAGCATGGCGGCCAACCAGATAAAGCGACGGGTTGGTGGCAGGGCCATGAGGCATGGAGCAATCTCTGCGCCGGTGGAACAATGGGCGTGGTCTATGGCGCCGGCAGCCTCTGGCAATGGGTGTTGCACCCCAACGAACCGGGCCATGCACCTTTCTTCCTGGCGGAAGGCTGTGGCTGGCAAGAAGCGCTGAAGTTTGAAGGGGCGCGCTATGTGGGGTTGGTCGCCAAGATTTTAGAGGGCTTGCCTTTCACCGATATGCAGCCTGACTGGCAAAAGACCTTGGGGCGGCGCAGCCTGCTCGTCCCGGATGAATTCTTTCTCTGTTATCAGGAAGAGGGCGGCCCACTGATTTTGATGGATCAGACCCACGTGCCACGCCACTATCGCATTGTCAATCCCTGCACCGGGGAAGTGGTCCGCAGTGGTGTGCGGGATGATAGCCAAACCTTGGATGTCGGCGCTGAAACCCGCATGGCAGTCATTCCCGCTGAAGCCGGCGCGCCGCTCCTCTACATCTTTTGGAATATTGAAATAAAGGACTCACACAATGACGACCAATCAAGCATCAACACCCTCAGCGACAGTTGAACAGTGGGGTATTTTCGAGCTTGCCCTCACCGCCAGCGCCGACGGTAACCCGTTTATTGACACAAAATTTGCTGCACACTTTTCGTACAAACACCGGACGATCACCGTTGACGGTTTTTACGATGGTGATGGAATTTACCGCGTGCGCTTTATGCCCGATGTGCAGGGCGAATGGCACTATCGCGCACAGAGCAATTTGGCCGCCTTAGATGGCAAAGAAGGGAATTTCCTCTGTGTTGCGCCCAGTGCAGGCAATCATGGGCCCGTACGTGTCGCCAACACCTATCACTTTGCTTATGCCGATGGCGCGCCTTATAAGCAGATCGGCACCACCTGTTATGTCTGGAATCTACAAGGGGATGAACTCGAAGAACAGACGTTGGCAACGCTAGCGCAATCACCTTTCAACAAGATTCGCTTCTGTGTCTTTCCCAAACATTATCGCTACAACGAAAACGAGCCGGCGGCGTACCCATTCCCTTGTCTGGCCAAAGGGAGCAGCCAATGGTTGGGCAGCAACAAGAGTGAACTCAGGCAGGGCTGGCGCTTTGACTTCAACCGTTTTGTGCCGGCCTATTTCCAGCATCTGGAACGGCGGGTCGGCCAACTGCGCGATCTGGGCATTGAGGCCGACATCATTCTCTTTCACCCCTACGACCGCTGGGGTTTCTCGACGATGGACGCGGAACACGATGACCGCTATCTGCGCTATGTGGTGGCGCGGCTGGCCGCCTATCGTAACGTCTGGTGGTCCATGGCCAACGAATTTGACCTGATGGATGAGAAGTCCATGGCCGACTGGGATCGCTTCTTTCAAGTGGTGCAGGAGAGTGATCCCTACCAACATCTGCGTTCCGTCCACAACTGCCGTGGTTTCTACGATCATGCCAAACCATGGGTGACCCACCAGAGCATCCAATACCGCGACCTGACGCAAGTCAACCTGTGGCGCACACAGGCCAAAAAGCCGGTGGTGGTCGATGAGTGTGCGTATGAGGGGGATATTCCCATGGGCTGGGGCAACATTTCGGCGCGGGAGATGGTCCACCGCTTCTGGGAGGGAACCGCACGCGGAGGCTATGTCGGCCACGGCGAGACCTACCTTCATCCTGACGCGGTGTTGTGGTGGTCGAAAGGAGGCGTTTTACACGGCGAAAGTGCGCCCCGGCTTGCGTTCCTGCGCCAAATCCTGGAAGCGGGACCGGCTGAGGGATTGGATCCCATGGAAGGGGTCATGCGCCAGGTGCCCTGTGCCGGGAAAACAGGAGAGTATTACCTGATCTACACCGGTCCCTCCCAACCGGCGCTGCTCGAACTCAACCTGCCCGAAGGCGAAGCGTACAGCGCTGAAATCATCGATACGTGGGCCATGACCAGCACGCACAGCCCGGAGAGCTATCGCGGTCGAGTGGACATTCCCATGCCGGGCAAGGCGTATCATGCGCTGATCTTGCGGCGGGTGTAGTTCCAGTTGTCAGTGAACAGTTGTCAGTCTTCAGTGCTCAGTTGAGCAGACACACTGATAACTGATTGCTGTCCCACTGTCTCTACTTTCCAATCATCCACCGTTTTCTGTTCACGGCTGAAGTTAATCCCAACCAGCACTTTGGGGCGCGGGTCGGCGGTGTATTTCTCGGCATAGCCCCGGTCTTTGATCTGTTACAGTGCGGCTGCAGCGCTCTGGTCTAGCTTAAATTCGAGGATATAGATGTGGGTAGGGGTTTGCACCAGGCAGTCCAGTCGCCCATCGTTGGTATTGACTTCGCTTTGCGTGTATTGTCCGAGGTAAAAGAAGACTAGGTAAATGAGGCTGTGGTAATATGCCTCAGCTTTGGCCAGAAAGATCTGGGAAGGGATGTTCTTGAAAATTCTCTTGATCAGGTCGATCACGCACACCACGTTGTTGGCATGGAAGGCTTCATACAGTTGGATCACCATCGGTTTCGTAAAAGGGGGCTGATCGTTGCGCAGATCGGCAATGATGTAAGCAAGCAGCGACTCCTTGACCTCGGCATTGGGATAATCGAGCGTGTAGAGACCAAAGTCGCCACGCGCTTTGATCGTTAAATAGCCGGTCTGGAAGAGGATCGCAATTGCCGACAGATGCTCAATGTCATAGCTGGAAAAGGTCTGTTCGCTGACAGTCAGGTTGTCCAACACATAGAGCCACTCCTGCCGCATCAGTTTCAAAAGAAAGGTCGGCGTGCCGGGGAGCCCACTGGGCCCGAACCAGTAGTTGCGGAAATCAGTCTGTAAAAAAAAGCTCAAGATTGAGAAAGGGTTGTAGACAAAGGTCCGTCCATCCCATGAGTAGCCATTGTACCAGTGGCGCAGTTGGGCCAACAGTTCGCCGCGCGTTAAGCCAAGCAGGGTTTCGGTATCTGCCATATAGGGTCCAAACGCGGTTTCCAGCTCTGTTTGGGTATAGCCAGTCAAGTCGGCGAAGTAACGATTGAGGGTGATGTCTATCAGGTTGTCCAGTTCCGAAAAGATTGAGACCTTGCCAAACTTGGAAACACCAGTGATCAATAGAAACTCAATGTAGGGGTCGCTGTTCTTGATCACCGAATAAAAGGTCTTCAGAATCAGTTGATTCGCATGCGCTTGTTCCAGCTCATCTAAATAGTCGATGATGGGCTTGTCATATTCGTCGATGAGCAGCACAACCTTCCCCCGGCCCGCCAGTTTGCGGATCAACTCGGCAAAGAGGCGGTCAATGCCTGCTTCCTGTAAACGGATACCAAGCTGCTCACTCAGTAGATGGAGTTCGGCTCGAGCGCTGCGGTCAGCCCCAGCGTCTGATAACCAATCCCACTAAAGGAGATATGGATCACGGGCTGCACGCGCGACCAATCCCATTGGTCTGCGATCCACAACCCCTCGAATAGTGCTTGTTGCCCCAGGTAGATGGACTTGATCGTCGAGAGTGTCAGCGATTTACCGGAACGGCGGGGGCGTGACAGGAAAAAGTACTTACCGCTTTGCAACATCCGATAGATACTTGCCGTCTTGTCAATATAAAGATAACCGCCATTGATGATTTCAGAAAAGGTCTGAATCCCAACCGGTAATTTTTTTAACAACGCCTCACCCTTTGTATATACGATTCTCCGCGTTGATTCGCGCACCGCACAGAATAAATTATAACATATCGCGGTGACAATTTCCGGTAATACTATATGATGGGGTGCGTACCACCAATGGGGCGAAGCGCCAACAAGCCAAATTGCGACATCTCGTCTGTCGCCCCTAATTTGGTATGCACCCGTATGATGGCGTGGAGAGTGTGCTGTACAGGTGTAAAAGCGGCAGGAATCGTGGCGAATCCTTCATGTGTACAGCGCACGACTTTAGCAAAAGTCAGACTTTTTATGTGCCAGAGGGGAGCTGTTAACGCGATTTTACGAAACGCCATAAATTCTGTAGACTATCTACTATTATACTCCGCCGCAGCACATAGTAACATTTTCACCCGTGTGCAAAATGTTACTTTATGGCGCAGCTTAGTATACATAGGATTCCCCTGCCTCTATACTCACGAGCAGCACTGGAAGTACCATTTTACTCCTGCTCAAAATGATACTTCCTGGTGCTCGTCGGTATACCGATTGATAAGTCTACTGCCATAAAAGGAGCTGTAACAATGACGATCTTAAGCGCCGCCGACCATGCCTTTTGGGAAGAGAATGGCTATGTAGTCGTGCATGATGTTGTCCCCAAAGCGAATTTAGACGCGGTTGTCGATGTCGTGTGGGAATTTTTGGAGATGGATCCGGCTGACCCGGCAGGCTGGTATGACCAGCCGGATTGGCACAGTCGCACAGGGATGGTCCAACTCTATCACCACCAGGCGTTGTGGAATAACCGCCAGCACCCGCGCATCCACCAGGCCTTTCAGGAGCTATTTGGCACGGAAAAACTCTGGGTCAGCCTGGACCGAACCAATATGAATCCGCCGGCGCGGCCCGATTGGGATTACCAGGGCTTTATCCACTGGGACTTTGACCCCACCACCTGGCCGATTGGCTTGCGGGTGCAAGGGGTGCTCTGTCTGACCGATACGGACGAAGCCCAGGGTGGCTTTCAGTGTGTGCCCGGATCGCACAAGCAGGTGCCGGAGATCCTGGCGCGCCAGCAGCCGGATGCCGAGTTGCGCCGCCCCGACATTACGGGCTTAACCGTCAAGCCGCTGGGAGGCAAGGCCGGGGATCTGATCATCTGGCACACAGGACTGCTCCACGGCAACGGCCGCAACAAGACCGACCGGCCCCGGCTGGCGCAATACATTACCATGTTCCCAGCCAAAACCGATGATGCAGAGTTGCGCCAACACCGCATCGCCTCGTGGCAAAACCGCACCGCACCGGGCCGCTTCCCCGTGGATCCCCGCCATTGGGAGGAGACAACTCAGTCGACGGCAGAGTTGACCGAGCTAGGACAGAAGGTGTTGGGAGTGACGGATTGGTAAGTAGCACCAGAGCAATGAATGCTAAGGCGGTTCCAGAATTTAAATTACCCAGATCCGTAGGTGCATCCCCTTGCGGTGCCCGTAGACTGGATATTTATTTTTCTGGAACCACCTAATGGGCAACGGATTGGTTATGCAATCGACAAGATCGCAGGGTATTCTGAATGCTAGCCGCCGCGGGAATCCACCCCGCCGACCAGGAAGTGTGAGAGGTGGTGGCGGTCGAATCAACGGGTTGAAGATAGAAACGGATTAGTTGTCGTGCATACGGATGCTTCCATTGACTTGGCTCAGCGTTCAGAAGAAAGACTCTGCTATCCTTCCAATCTCGTGGTCAATCCGTTCCTATCCTCAATCCGTTGCCCCCCTTGGTGTTGCCACGCGACTAGATCCACAAGCAGCGAACGTCTAAATATTGTGTAACGGCCGATAATTCACCACACCGCCACATTGCGTGCTGATTGGTCTGCGCACGAATAGCTGACATCGAAGAGATTTTGCAAAGGGAGCTGTATTCAGATCAAGGGGGACATCTTTAGTACAAAGACGAGTGCGATGCGCCAGGGGAATGCGCCGCACCCGTGGTAGAACCAGAGAGACCTTGTACGCGCTAGCGGTAAGCGCTAGCGGTTACCGCCATGCATTTCAGCGCCACGCGCAACGGCTTAAAAGATAAAAAATGCAACGCAGAGTGCTTTTTCGTTGGGGCCACGAAGAGCGTGCGGAGCAAGACGAGTGCGGGAGGGTGCGCAGGTAGTGTTCCCCAGAATAAGAGGGTGGTTGCTCAAACTTGGACATCCGTTCCGTGAGAATAATTGTGATCAATAGCAGTTGGGTGAGTAAATAGAGTGCTTTTAACATTTTAGGTCTCCTTGCCTTTCAATACGAAAAAGTTCTAGCAGAACTCACAGAAAATTCAGGTACTACTTTTTGACATAGTTCACATAAAGCTCTTGATTGGGATCATTGGGCGCCAGCGAGAAAATCGCCGGCGTTCCCACTTCGGCCCCGCCAGGATCAAACAAGGTGATCTCCCAGATACCTGCAACATTCACACGGGGAAATTCTACTTTCAGATTATAGGAACGCTGGCGGGGATGGGGAATGGGCCAGGTGTAGTTCGGTGCACCAGAGGTCGAGACTGCCGGCGCCGCTAATTCTGCACCGTCTTTGCGCACACGCAGGCGATATCCTCCCAGCAACTCATCATCTTGATGTACAAATGCATAAATTCTGGGTGTGACTCCTTCTCCAAATTGTGTCTTTTCCGACAGCGCAAAGGCATATTGCGGCACAGGCGCCGGTGTTGCAGTTGGTGGCGCCACCGTGGGAGAGGCAACCGCCGCCCGCGGGCTGTTGTTACTCACCACCGGCGCGGATTGCACCACAGCCACATAAGCAGAAACACCTACCATCAGCACAACCTCTCGATAGATCCAGACCGTCTGCCCGTTAACACAACAGACCTGCAACCAGCTATTGGTAGGATCCCGTCCAACCACGGCGAACTGCTGTCCACGCGTAGCCGAGCCGACAATACTTGCATCCAAAGATGGCGCAGAGCGCAAGTTGACGAAATCCTCATTTACCGTTGCCGTCGGTGACGAAGCCTCAGAGCGACCTACCCCTTGGGGGGCAGCAGCAGGTGCGATCGACTGGGTGGACTGTTGCCACTCCGGCGCAATGGGCGCATTAATATAGGCTACGGAGCGACCATCACCCTCCCCTTCTGTGCTTGCCTTTACATCGCTGTTGGCCGGGCCTACGGCGTGGGCCGCAGCATTGGCGTTGCCACGCGTATGCACTTCCACTTCAACCTGCACATCCGCGCTTTGGGTCTTGCTGGTTGTCGTATCAGCGGCCGGTTGGTCAGCAGCAACCGACGTTGCCAGGGACGGCGCATTGGGGAAAGCAGGTTCGGCGTAGATTACCCCCAGTGGAGAAGATATCCGCAGAGATTCTGGTAGGCGTTGGCTCAGTAGGCCAAGACATGCCCCTAAGAGTAGGGCCGTAATCACCAGCTGATAAGCCGTTTGTAGATTAATGGTACGCATAGAGATTAGTTTCCCCTTAAATACTAAAAATAAAAATAGCCAGCACTGTCTACAGTTCAGACAGGCCGGCTATTCACGTGCCTTGAGGTTTATTTTGTTTACTCTTGCCTATGAGTAGGTCAAGAACTCTTTAAAATTATTAAGTATTTTTAAATTTGTTTATTGCATAGGTACTGATGAAGTTTTATTACAATATTTTATTGCAGTGTTTTATTACAGTGGATGAGGGATAGCAACTTAGCATCACCTGGAGTTGAGCTAACCGCTCCCTCATCCATTTTGCAACTTGATACTGCGTACAAAGGTAATCTTGAACTTATCGGCATAGCGCCGTACAGAAACTTTCTCGTCTTCACGCCGACTGGTCACGATTCGCGAGATCTGGTCGACCGCCTTGCTCGGCACCAAGCACTCAGTAATAATCGAGATGGTGTTGGTGACCGGATCATACTCTAACGACTGGAATGGCTTAAGGCCTAAACAGATCTGAGCGATTTTTTCTGACAAAGTGGATGTTTTGTTCGTTACTGTCATGATATTGTCCTCCACGCTCAGTGAGCTATGCCAATTCGCCATTCTCCTCGGCATCAACACCGCGGATCTCTTTAGTTACCATTAAGGAACGCAGTTGACTGCCCAGCGCTTGAATCACATTAGCGGCTGACACTCGCCCGACCGGCGATAGCCGCTCTTTGATCATCAACTTCAAAAGATCCCGTAGACAACGGTTATGATCAAGCACTTGGGTCGGCGTTAAAGTTTCATCATCGAGCATCTGATTGAGGGCATCATACTGCTCGATGATAAGCAACATTCCTTCAGAGATCAACTCAATGACACCGGGCGATTGTTCGTTTATCAGATCCGAAGCAAAGAGGCGGTAGATTTCGTCGGCATCCTCAATCGCGTTCTTGATAAACCTTAAATCTTTGTCTTTCCCCGGTCTGGGTTTGTCCGACATCGTTGATCCCTTTTCTTCTGGCTTTACTAGCTCTTGCAAGTGCAACGGCAACTTCCTGCTTGTACTCTAAATGCCGAGTGGTGTCTCCGAAAACCATAGGGAGACCGGAAGCCACAAAGCCTGCTGCAATCCTCATAGTGTTCATTGCGCCAATGCGGGTGCTCAATGCTGCCAAGGTAGAAAATACGCCAAAGACTACAAAGAAAGAGGTATAACCATGTTGGCCATATTTGCGATTCAAATGGGCGACAGTCTTATTGTAGAGGATACCAAAGCCAAATAACCCTGCGTAAATGAGTAAATCTTTGCCAAGCTCAACCTCTTGTGAATTTTCTCTTTCACCGGATTTTTCTGTGCTCATACTTGAATAACCTTTCCTTAACGCAAATCTGATGGAGTTGTCTTGCCAAACTGTGTTGAGTCAATGTCACCTCCTCTACGCAGTCCGGTGTATACATTTCTTTTCATTAAGTTTTCTTACCTGAGGTCATAGTAACACGACAAATTTAAAACGTCAATAGGTTTCGGCTAAATTTCGGCTGAATGACGTAGGGAATTCCAGCTTTTTATCGAGGATATAGCTCAGTACACGAGGCTCAACCACGGCAAAACCAATCAGATTTAGTCCTTCTCTTGCTCCTCATGCTCCCCTTTTTACACGAGTCGTGTGAGCTTTGCTACTAAATTAGTAGTCAGTGCCCTCCCCTTTTTGCACGCTCTACCAGAGAGAACTGACGCATCAAGAACAGTGAGAGCCAAAGAACGAGCGGTCATGCAAGGAGTAATCTGCCAAGAGTCCAGCACCAAAAAGCAAGGAATTTTCCGAGGCTTCTAGCTTTGCGAGTGCCAGAATCAACAGAAAATCAGATCCTGTAGCTATAAGCGTAGACCATTGCTACCACTGAGAAACACAGAACCCAGGCTACTGACGCTGGCTTTCCCGCAAGGAACACATCTATATTTTTGCTTTTTCATTGCTTTTTACAAGCTTTTTATTTCCCCCTCATAGGTTTTTTGGCTACCGCGCAGCGTAGGAATGAGAGCCCCCCAATTTTACGCTGCGTGGTAACTTCTGGATTACCCCAGTACGTAATCGCCTTATAACTTGTTGGCTCTGTGGTCCCCACAACCGCCAATTTAAAATACTACTGTCTCACTGCCCCACTGCTCCACTGTCTTATGCTCAAGCATTGCCAGATAATTTCGCTCCGATCTTTAGCCGTGCTATACTGTACCAAGAGCCCATTCAAAAACCGGTTGTGACGCCCGCCAACCCCGGTGAAAACCCCATACGCTCACAAAGGTTTTTGGATAGGTACTAAATACAGAAACTAGCAAGTACTTGTTGCGAAAGTCACTTTTCACCGCGAAGGGCGCGAAGAACGTGAAGATTTTTCTCTGGTGACGCTTCGCGCGCTTGGCGGTCTTTGCGGTAGTTTAACGCGTTTCGCCACCAGTACTAGCTAACCAATGAACAGCAAAGTCAGAACGATTTATGGCGAGTGTACTCTATCAAAAAGCTGGCGTTAATATTGACGCCGGCCAACGCGCAGTTGATCTTATGAAAGAAGCCGTACGTGCTACGTATACCGACAATGTGCTGGCCGATGTAGGCAGCTTTGGCGGTCTCTTTGCCCTACGTCACCTCCCCCCCAACCCAGTGCTGGTGGCTTCAACCGATGGCGTAGGCACCAAGGTAAAACTGGCCGCGCAAAGCGGTCGTTGGCAGGGTATTGGGCATGATATTGTGAATCATTGTGTGAATGACATCCTGGTTCAGAATGCCCGCCCACTCTTTTTTCTCGATTATGTCGCCACCAGTAAACTCATTCCGGAGGCGGTCGCCGCAGTGGTCATGGGAATTGCCGAGGCCTGTCGCGCCGTAGGTTGTGCGCTCTTGGGCGGCGAAACCGCCGAGATGCCGGGCGTCTACATGGAGGGCGCCTTTGATCTGGCCGGCACCGTCGTGGGGTTGGTCGACCGTGGCCACTTGCTGCCACAGCCGAATGCGATGAAGGCTGGCGATCTGCTCATCGGGTTGCCCAGTAGCGGACCCCATACCAATGGCTACTCGCTCATTCGCCAGATCATTGCTGAGCTTAATTGGACAGCCCAACTTGCGGATGGCCAGCCGTTGATCGATGCGCTGCTTGCACCCCATCGCTGCTACCTAACCGACATCGAGCGCCTACAACAGGCGAACATACCGCTGCATGGCATGGCCCATATCACTGGTGGCGGCTTTTACGAAAATATTCCCCGTATTTTGCCGCCCCAGTTCCAGGCCCAAATCGATCTAGCCCAGTGGGAGCGACCGCCCCTCTTCCAGGCTTTGGTCGAGTGGGGAGATATTGATACCCACGAAGCTTATCGTGTTTTCAATATGGGCATCGGCATGGTGTTGGTAATGCCGGCTAAGGTTCAGCCGTTGCTGGCGCAAGTGCTGCCGAGTGCGCTGCCCATTGGCGTCTTGCGCGACCGCACCCCAGATGATGCGTCTGTCAAATTGATCAATATCAAGCAGTAATTTATCCTGCGGCAACGTTTTCATAAAGAGCAATGCATAGCAACGAAAGTAAAAGTCATGTCGACCAAACTGGCCGTTCTCATTTCTGGCAATGGTTCCAATTTACAAGCAATGATCGACGCCATTCGGACGCGGCTACTTGATGCCGAAATTTGTGTGGTGATCTCCAACCGCAAAGATGCCTATGGCTTGCAACGGGCAGAGCAAGCGGGAATTCCCACCCGCTACCACCCGCTGAAACCTTATACCGACGCCGGTCAAGATCGGCAGGCGTATGATGCCGACCTGGCCAAGCTGGTCCAAGCCTATAAACCGGAGTGGGTGGTGCTGGCCGGCTGGATGCACATTCTCAGTACAGACTTTCTACGGCACTTTCCTTATCGGGTGGTCAATTTGCATCCAGCACTCCCTGGTCAATTTCCCGGCCTTCATGCCATTGCCCGCGCCTTTGCCGCCTACCAGGAGGGCAAGCTCAAAACGACCGGCGTTATGGTGCATCTTGTACCGGACGAACGGGTTGATCAGGGGCCGGTAATTGCCACCAAAACAGTCCCCATTTATCCCAGCGATGCCTTGGAAAATCTGGAAAGACGTATGCATCAAGCAGAGCATCAAGTCTTGATCGAAGCGCTCCACCGTCTCATTGAAGGGGATGAAGAAGAATAGCAGGGATGAGTGGTCTAGTAAATCTCGGCGCAAACGGTTGCACCAATCGGTGCAGGTATTTGTACTGATGCGCAATCAGTTAGCGAAGACAGTATTTACGCCAGAATGTGTTGAATATTTGACAAGACAAAGCAACTGGTGTCATTATTTAGCCTGATACTCCGCTATCTCAACCGCATAAAATCAGACGCGCATATAGGCGAAACGGTGAAATCGTTGCCCTAGTAAGGCCCGTACAAAACACGGACACCAGAGAAAAACGAAACGGTTTCACACGCAGGCCGATATGAGCCAAATCAGAAGGAGAAGAACAGATGCGCAAATCTCGTCTGCTTGTTGTCATCTTCGCGCTGCTCATCTTGCTGGTGGCCTGTATGCCGGCTGCACCGGCGGGAGAAACCACTGCCGCAGATACCGCTGGCAGCGGTGAGAAGGTATTGCGCTTTGGCATCAACGCCGCCGATGTGGGTACAATGGATCCCCATTTTGCCGCTTCCACCAATGACCGCACCTTGGTCAGTATGGTTTTTAATGGCCTTGTGCGCTACAGACCGGGTGAAGCGCCGGCAATCGAAGCAGATTTGGCTGAAGCCATTCCCGAACCTGAAATTGTCGATGGCAAGCAGGTCTGGACCTTTACACTGCGCAAAGGTGTCATGTGTCAGGCCAGCCCAGAGACCGAAGCCTACGAGCTGACCGCCGATGATGTAGTCTACTCGTTGACCAAAGCAGCCAACCCCGATCGCTCTGCCTATGCGGGTGAATATAATGGCATGAGTGTAGAAAAAGTGGATGATTACACGGTTAAGATCACCATGGAGAATCCACTGTCGCCAGTGCTGATGCTGCCCAAGATCGCTGACTACGCCGGTGGCTTTATTGTCTGTAGCAAGGCCGTTGAGGCGATGGGTGACGAAGCCATCAAGACCCATCCAGTGGGCACCGGCCCCTTTATCTTTGCGAGCTATACACCGCAGGACCGGGTACGTTTGGTTGCCAATCCTGACTACTTCCGGGGTCGGCCCAAGTTAGATGTAGTCGAGTTGCGCTACATGCCCGATATTAGCAGCCGTGAATTAGGGCTGAAAGCCGGCGAATTGGATGTGATTTCCGGCCTGGATGAAACGGATTGGATCGACAGTGTCAACAGCGAAGAAGGGTTAATGGTGGATGTCTTTGGCGTCGGTGAGGTTGCCACCATTCACTTTAACCTTACTCAGCCCCCCTTTGACAACGAATTGGTGCGCAAGGCGGTCGCCTATGCCCTCGATCGCGATGAATTCCTGGCGCTCTTTGGTCCTGGCGTGGCGGCCAATGTCTATTCGCCGGTGCCGGCCCAATTTATGGAAGGCGGGCTCACTCAACAGGAGGTCACCGACCTTGGGTTGGACTACTCCTACGATCCCGATAAAGCCAAGGAACTCTTGGCCGAAGCTGGCTTTGCCGACGGCTTCTCCTTTAAAGTTGTCTCCTCCGAATTGGGCGCCTACCGCAAACCCTATGAGAGTATGCAGGCGCAGTTGGCCAAGGTGGGTATCAACATGGAGGTTGAGATCGTTGACCATTCCAGTATGCACAGCCTAATTCGTCAGGATGTGAACCCTGTGATCATCTATGTCGCCTTCCGCCCCAATGCCGATGTCTATCTGACCCGCTTCTATCACTCCGATTCGATTGTAGTGACCGGCGCCAAGCCAGACACCAATTTCTCGCACTATGACCAGATCGACGATCTGATCGAGGCGGCACGGGTTGAAACCGACCAGACCAAGCAGATCGAGCTATGGAAGGAAGCACAGATTCAGATCCTGACCGACATGGTCTCCCACACACTGATGTATCAAAATCAGGTCTATGCGCGCAGCGACAAGGTCGATTATGGCCACCCGCTGCAGGCGATTATGAATCTGAATCCGCAGATCACGGAACAGACGGATTTGACCGATTAGATCGTTCAGATCGTTATAGGCGTGTTGCGTTTTCAGTAACGCAACACGCAACATCCTGAACTAACATACCCTCACGCTCAACTTCAACTATGCTTGCTTATATCCTGCGTCGCCTTGTTGTTTCCATCCCCACGTTGTGGGCCGTTCTCACATTGGTCTTTTTGATTGTGCGCGTCCTGCCGGGTGATCCGGCGCAGGCTGCGCTTGGGGATTACGCGTCCAAAGCAGCAGTGGAGGCGCTCCAGAAAAAGATGGGATTGGACGCACCATTGGTTGTCCAGTACGGCAGATTTTTAGGCGGGTTGCTCCAAGGCGATTTGGGCAAATCTCTCATCACCGGCAAGTCTGTGGCGGAACAGATTATCTTTGTCCTGCCCTACACCCTTCAACTTACCTTTGCATCGATCTTGCTAGGGATTCTGCTGGGTGTCCCATTGGGCATTCTTACGGCCGTAGGCCGTAACAGTGTGCTCGACTATTTAGGGCGGATCTTTTCCTTGGCTGGGCTTTCCGTGCCAGCCTTTTACCTGGGTATCATCCTCCTGTTAGTCTTCTCTGTCCAGCTCGATTGGTTTCCCGTCGTTGGCGCCGGCGACCCGGCCAGTGTAGGCAGTCTCCTCCATCACCTGGTGCTACCGGCTCTGACGCTTGGCCTCATTATGACCGCCTACGTCACCCGCATGACCCGTTCCGCCATGCTCAACATTCTCAGCGAGGACTACGTGCGCACGGCGCGCGCCAAAGGGCTGGCCAACCAGGTGGTTATGTTTCGCCATGCCTTGCGCTCAGCCCTGATTCCTATTGTCTCCATTGTGGGACTCTTTGCCGTAAGCCTCATTGGAAGTTCGGTCATGACGGAGATTGTCTTTTCGCGGCCTGGGCTAGGAAAGCTCATGTTTGGCGCCATGAAACAGCGCGATTATACCATGCTCCAGTCGATCATGGTCATCTACGCCTTTCTCATCGTAATTATTAACTTGGTAGTTGATATTCTCTACGGTTTTGTAGATCCACGCGTGCGCTATGACTAAGTTAACCCAATCGTTGCCACCTCAATCATTAGGGAATGCGGCGCAACCGCCAGCTTTTCAAAGCACCAACCAGCGCCAGCGGCTGCTGCGCACTTTTCTCAAAAATCGGTTGGCGATTGTTGGCATTCTATTGGTGATGGCCATTACGCTGGTAGCATTGACTGCGCCGTGGTTGGCGCCCCACGACCCGGTAGAACAATCGGCGCGCGACCGCCTGGCGCCGCCCAGCAATGAGTATTACCTAGGGCGCGACACCTATGGTCGCGATATTTATTCACGCATTCTCTATGGTGCGCGCATCTCGCTGCTGGTTGGGGTTTGTTCTGTGCTTCTGGGCAGCGTCACCGGCATTGCGATGGGTGTTACAGCGGGTTATCTAGGCGGTCGCACCGAGACCATCATCATGCGTGTTGTCGATACCCTGCTGGCTTTTCCCGATCTGATTACGGGCTTACTGGTGCTTGCGGTTTTGGGCGCCGGTCTGGTCAAGATGATACTGGCGATTGGCCTCGTGATCTCCCCGCGTTTTGCCCGTCTGGCGCATGGCCCCACACTCTCTTTACGCGCCAAGGATTTTGTTCATGCGGCTCAAGCGGTCGGGGTTGGTAATGTGCGCATGGTCTGGCGCCATATCCTCCCCAACTTGGTGGGAGAAATGGTGGTTATGGCCAGTTTATGGACGGCATCGGCCATTCGTATTGAAGCCAATCTCAGCTTTATTGGGCTGGGCATCTCTCCCCCCACCCCTACCTGGGGCCAGATGATCAGCGAAGGCGCAGCCCACCTTACTACTGCACCGTGGTTTTCACTCTTTCCCGGCTTGGCCGTGCTGATTACAGTGTTGGCCTTTAACCTTTTGGGTGATGGCCTGCGCGATGTACTGGACCCACGCCTTCAAAGCTAACATGCCTAAACACTATGCGAAAACCAGTGGCGAACTTTAGCTACAGTTGCTTGGTTCGTGCAGGGCTAGGTAGCATTTCTTGTTGAGGTAGGCAGAAATTGCCTAGCCAGTTGGATTCGTGCGCCACAAATTGTTCTTGCGCAAGGCGCATGACATAGATCGGCAGCGCACAGAGAAACATGCCACCCCACCCAAACATCGTATAGGCAATGCCAAAACAGAGGCCAATGAAAGCCATCAGCAAATATTGGCGTGTTGCGCCTTCAAAATCCTCTTGCCACACCTGGGCAAAAGACTTCTGCAATGTCATGCTCACATCCAGCGCCATTAAGCCAACACCGATATAACTATAAGCAGTAGCCATCATCGCAAAGGGGATGCAGAAAAGCAGCACATAGCGCAGATCCAGGGGCAGGGCCATAATCGACATAATCAGGGCAGGCACAAAGGCGGCCATTACACCCATTGCCCAATGATAGGCTATTGTCTGATTAAAAGCACTACGCCACTCGGCGCGCCGCTCGGCATAGAGCGAGGTGACCGTAATCACGGCACTAACCACCGCCACACCGGGCACACCTGCCAATAGCGCAGCAGCAAAGAGCACAGAGGCCGAAACCGACAATTCACCGGAAGAAAAGAGGCGCACCCGCAGGAATTGCGCGCCTGCAGCCAAAATCATCAGCCAGAAGATCGTTGCCCACTCGGTCGGCAAACGCCAGATCAAGCTCAGCAACGTTACGACCACAGCTAGCGTGGTAATACCACCATGCGAACTGGCTACAGAGAGCAATTTGAACAGAGCGCTACTGTCGCCAAGTATAACACCCTCTTCGTTTTCAACTAGCGGTCGAATTGCCAATGGATGACGCACGGTTGGCAGCGGTTTACCGGCATCGCCATGTGTGTCATGACCAATACCATTTTCATCATCTCCTTTGATCCGGTAAAAGAGATCGTTGGCGCAGACAGTACGGTTACGACCATCGATTTTGGCCTGGTAAACAGCAACATCGGCCTGATGAAGCAGGTCGGTGGCGGTCAGTGCATCTTGCGGAAACGAGGCCACACCAAAGGTCATCGTGGTTGAAATGGGTTTGCTGCTGGTAGGCACTTCAAAGGCGCTTCTCTCAATGGCAACGCGCATAGCTTCCGCGAGTTCAACCGCCTCTTCCTGGGTCGTATCCGGCAACAAGAGCGCGAACTCTTCTCCTCCAAAACGGGCGACCGAATCTTCAGGACGTGCTGCGTGGTGTAGAAGGTGGCTAACGCCAATCAAAACCATATCACCGGCCAGGTGACCATAATTGTTGTTGATGCGACGAAGAAAGTCCAGATCAGCCATAATCAAAGAGAGCGGTCGCCCTAAACGGTGCGCACGCTCTAATGCATCTTCCAAACGTTGATTGAAGTAGCGGACGTTAAGCAACCCTGTTTTGCTGTCGGTCTGCGCTTCCTGTTGCAGCCTTGGAATTAGCAGAGCCTTTTGGATTAGCACCAACACCCCCAGCATAGGCAAAATCATCACTGGATTTACAAACCAGAGCACGGCGACAATGTAACCAAGGTAAGCCATCACAAATTCAGCCCACAGATTTTCCACCAACCAGGCCGCCGACTCTTGCCAGCTCAGTTTGTTGATCAGGATGTCAGCTAACCGAAAACAGAAGTGATTGCCAATGACATAGACCAGCACCGAGGCTAATGCGGCAAAGACCTGCCCCACATCGACCATGGTGACCAAGTAGTTATTAAGGGTGAAGTACAGCCAATGGGCACAACTGCCGGTCACGGTATAGAGTGCTATGTTTAAGAGCAGATCATTCCAGCGTACTGTACCTTCCTCCTCCATACGGCTCAATTGCACCATTTCGATCCAAAGTGGAATTGCAAAGAGCGGAACCAACAGAAATGGCGGCAACAAGAGAACACCGGCAAAGAAAAAGACATTGTGCGGGTAATGCGCTTGACCATCCGCCGACCGCACCCCAAAAAATTGCGCGATGACAGCCAATGTGGCCAAGACCAATAGAATGACCAGATGACCAAGCACCGGAACGACCGATGTCATAATGGTTGTCGCGATCAAGAATGCAAGCGCGACAACGCCGCCAATACAGATACGATTACAAAGCGCCATAATGATAAGCTTCTCTCAAATACTTAGACTCTGCAACAGCCAAAAGTACATCTTTACTCCCATACAAAATGCACCTTGATTCGTCGCCGCATAAATATATTCCGCAGCAGCCATAAGTACATTTTCCATTCCTGAAAAAGTGTTATTTTATGGCGCTGCTCAGTAGAGTTGTTCCCTTTTAAGCAACCCAGGTGACAGTCACTGCTCATGACAATGTCGCTCCCGTGAAAAATCGATTGGGCAGTGACTGTCACCTTCGCAACCGATTATTTAGGAACAACTCTAGTATATAAATGGATTGTTACTATCTGCATCTGCCCACTCACACAGCTAAGGCCGTTGCAAGGAAAAGATTACCCCGTGAGGTGACTGTCACTGGCCACCAAGTCTGGCGTAATCCTAGGTTGCCTAGGCCAGTGGCAGTCACCTAAAAAAGAGATTCAATTTCTTGGATCAGCCTAAGACAAATAGCGTATTCCCATATCGATGAAAGCATGAAGAAAAAAGTCCAAGGTTCAATCCTTTGCTATATTTACCATCTCCTCAATCCCATTTTAACATTCGCGACCAAGAGGTCAATAGGATGAGACTATCGATTGTATGACAGAATTTCTAAATACTAATACATTAAAAAGATATAAACAAGGTACATTAAGAGTAATTTTTCCTATCTCCAGAGTAAAATATTTGCCTTTAGCCGCCCAGAGCAATGCAGATTACGCCTACAGCAATCAATACCGAAGCTGTAATGCGTAAAGTTGGCGCCGGCTCGCGAAAGAGTAGTGTACCGGCAATCGTCCCAATGACAATGCTAAATTGACGCATTGCAACCACATAGCTGGCATGGGCATTGATCTGATAAACCCAGAGAATCAGCCAATAGGAAGTAAAAACACCCATAGCAGCCAACATCGGCCATTTCCATCCCTTGTACCAAGGGCGCAAACCTGTAGGTTGTCCAGCGAGGGTGAGTAAGGAAGCCAACGTAAAGGTGGAGCAGGTCATTTCTAACACAAAGTAGCGGGCAGCCATCGTTGCATCTGATGGCAGGGATTCGGCAGCAAACTTGTCCATAATCGAGTAGCCAACCGTGCCCAAGGCAGCCATCAATACCCACAACAGGATAGCACTTGTATAGACAGTCCAACGCAACGTGCGTAGGGACGTATGGGGAATCACCAGACAGCCCAACGCCACCAAAGTCATTCCGAGCCAGGCCGGTAGAGATGGGTTTCGACCACGCGCAAGATCAAACAGAGCGAGAAAGAGAACCGGCAGGGCCCGTACAATGGGGTAAACCAGCGTAAAATCGCCACGCTGGTAGCCCATCGTTAGGCCAAAATGATGGATACCTTGAAAGATGCTAGAAACCATCAGCAGGCCCCAAACTGGGGCAGGGAATGGCGTATGATAAAACTCAAGCCATAGGGCCGGGACCAAGCCAACGATGGCAATTATCACCGGTATACGTATAAAAGTCTGACTTACACCGCGCGCCCGCACTACCAAATTCCAGGTGGCGTGGATTACAGCAGAAAGCAGTACAAGAACGACCGCAGATAGTGACATAGGTCCTGCTTTATAGGGTGCGCCCCATTTGGTGCATGCCCCCTGATTTGTAAGAGTGGTTGATAGTTGCGCAGTTGGCTTTAGGCGGTTCCAGAATTTAAATTACCCAGATCCGTAGGGTGCATCCCCTTGCGGGTGGCCGTAGGCTGGATATTTATTTTTCTGGAACCGCCTTATCTGGCAGCCTGTTGTTCCAGTTGCGCCGCCGCATAGGCCGCTTGCCAATCTCCATTATGCGTGAGCATGACGTAGATGTAAAATGCATCATGAACACGGCGGTGCATTTGGCCATCAGCTGGGCTTACCACTTCCTCGCTATAAAGCGCATCATTCGTGCTAAAGTGCACCGATAATTCAGGCGTACTCTCCTTTGCCGTGGGAAAAACGGAGACAGAAGAAAGGCTCTTGGTGTGTCCAGGGCGGGCTAATCGGGTCTGTTTGGGATGGCGCATGGTGATTTGATAGCCATGAGCGGTCAACAGATCCACAATTTTGTGTTGTTGATTAAACTGGGCGCGTACTGCCTGATCATTTACATTCACGTTATGCCAGGTACGCCGACCGCGGCGATGGCGCGGCCGCTTTGCGTAGAGCCAGTCACTCACAGCCTCTTCCAGCGCGCCATAGTCATAGAGTAAACCAAAATTGGCCTTGACAAAACTAACGCGCGGGGGTTGCCCGGTGGCACCATTTGCAAAACCAGCTTTGTGATTATAGGTGCCGGGCAACCGCAAAACACGGCGCAGATCCGCCGCGCCGGCATCGCCCCCCATGAGGCGCACCCAACTATGTTGCACGACCTGCACATCGCCCCGGTTTGTCTCATCCAAAGGCAGGGGATCACGCAGTAGCCAATAGCAATGATAGCCACCCCCACTGTCGATAATGACACTAGGAGGATAATAGAGCGCTTCAATCTGATGCAGGGAGCGACGCTTGAAGCGCAGAGGACTGCTATAGAACAGTTGCTCCTGGGCACCTTTCCTCGCCTGGCGTTGTTCCACCGGCCGCAGTTGATGAAAGCCGGCCGGCAGCAGCGCATGATATTCGATGGGCAGCACCGTATCTTTGCCGTCAAATTCAGCAAACAAAGTGTTTATGGCGCTAATATATTCCACCTGACTGCTAATAAAGCGGCGATCGGTGTTGCCACTTAGGTTACAGGGTGGAATCCGCTCCAAAGGATGGACTGTAAAGTAGACATTCTGCTGCAACCATCGCTGCGGCACATGGCGACGGCGTGGGGTAGAAGAAGGGCTGTTTGCCTTAAACCAGTAAGAACGGTTACCGCAATCGGTCCAGAGGTGGGCAAAACGACCACCACGATGCAAATGGGCCAACAGTTGCTCAGTATCAGAGCGTAATTGATTGGTGTGTAACTGAGTCGTCATGTTCTCTCTCCAAGGCTCGCAAAATCTAATAGGCACGCAAACGAACATGCGTTCTAATTGTACTATATAGTATATTTTTTTGCAACTTTGAACATTCACTGGATGCGTACCACAAATAGGGCAAAGCAGCAGCAAAGCCTAGTGGCGCTTCTCACCCATCGCCTCTCATTGGGAACGCGCCCCATTCCCCGTAAGCAGGAGTGACAGGCAAATGAAAGGCGATTTAACTGAGGAATATGCTATTCTCGGCATTATCTATGCAGTCAAACACATGCGCTTGGATCTATTTGGTTGCGTCCTTGTAATGTGTAAAAGTCATGGGTGAAAGTTAGCTGTCCGTTAATAGTTGCATGGTGAGAAAAAGGAGAGAAGTTGTGAAGAAGCAGAGCGTAAATTTTCTAGCGTTGGCCCTAATTTTGTGTGTGATGTGGGTCGTTACCCCAAAAGCAGCCCAAGCACAAGCTAGCCCTGTGCCTCACACTGCTTTTACACCCACGGTTTTCAGCAGTTCCCACTTGTTCTAACAATAAAAACGACTGTATAATTGCTAAAGGTTAAGTATTTAGAGAGCTATACGTGTTAGTGGAGCGAATTCAAGTAAGGTGGCGAGTACACTGGGTCGCGAAGAGCCGTATTTAGCAGGTCGCGTAGGGGCGGTTGATTTTAGAAAGAAATAACGCCTATCACTTTTACTAAAGCCAATCGCCACTACGCAACAAAGCAGCTTTAACCCAAGGAGCGCTTTAGCGCATCCCGCCCATATGAACGGCATTTTGTCATGCTCTATCCATTGCAACAATCCGCCCTGGTTTGGCGCCTGTGTGCTCACCATTACGCAGCACGCGCGTACCGTTTACCCACACTTCCTGGATTCCTGTTGCAAGCTGGTGCGGTTCAGCAAAGGTGGCCCGATCACTCACGGTCTCTGGGTCAAAAATTACAACGTCGGCATAGTAACTTTCGCGCAAAAGACCGCGCCGCGACAGCCGTAACCGGTCAGCGACCGCGGAGGTCATCTTGCGAATGGCATCCTCCAACGGCAACACCTTTTCCTCACGTACATAGCGCCCTAGCACACGCGGATAGGTGCCATACGAACGTGGATGGACTGGCCCCATCGGCCTACCCCACGCCGGATCATAGCCACCAGCGTCGGTCGAAATCTTCATCCAGGGTTGCCGAAGTTGTAGCTGTACATTCTCTTCACTCATCTTAAAGTAAATGGTGCTGATCCGCTGCTCTTCAGCCAGCAGCAGATCAATGGCCGCATCGATCCAATGCTGGTTGCGTTCCTGGGCAATTGCCTGCAAGCGTTGCCCCACATAGCCCTGGTGTTCAGGCTTTTGAAAGCCAATTGGCATAACCGCTTCAGGCGGGCTGGCCATTAACCCATCCGCCGGGTTGAGCATCTCTTCGCGGATGCGCGCCCGTGTTGCCGAGTCACGCAGATTCGCAAAGAACGCGCCGTCGGCGGAGACCCAAGTGGGAAACATGGCCATCAAACCGGTGCCAGAAGCGGTGTAGGGGTACATATCGGCCGTCACATCGATCCCCTCTGCGCGCGCAGCATCAATCATGGCAATGATCTCGGTCATCTTCCACCAATTCTCCTGCCCCGACGCCTTGAGATGATAGATTTCAATCGGGCAGCCGGTACGTCGGCCAATCTCAATCGCTTCACCAATGCCCTGGTGAAGCTGCGCTGCTTCCGAGCGCACATGGCTGATGTAGACGCCATTATAGTCATGGACAACTTTACAGACTGCGGCCACTTCGTCAGTGAGGGCATAGGCATCGGGTGGGTAGATCAGTGCATAGGCCACCCCCACCGCGCCATCCTCCATGGCCTCAGCCATCACGCGTTGCATAGTCGCTAACTCCTTCGCGTCAGCCGGTCCCATCGCCATGCCTTTACCATAAGCGCGCAAGGTGCCGCCGCCTAGAAATGAGCCAATGTTGGGTGAGACACCGTGGTCGATCATGGCCTGCAGCCAATCACCAAAACGACGCCATCCCTTCATACGCGCTTGCCATTCCCCCACATCAAAGGTGACGAGGCTCAACTTATAGGGATCCTCAATGTTGCCCCCCACCGGCGCCGGCGTCCAGCCCTCGCCCATAATCTCGGTCGTCACACCTTGGGTGATCTTGGAAAGTGAGCGCCCATCGACCATCAGCGGCAGAATAGAGTGGCTTTGGATATCGATAAAGCCGGGACAGACGACAAGCCCCGTCGCGTCCACCACCTCGCCGGCCTGCGTGGGCTCGATCTGGCCCGGCGGTGTAACCGCGACAATGCGGTCACCTTGCAGCGCCACATCACCGTAAAACCAGGGGTTGCCCGTCCCATCAATAATGCGGGCGCCATGAATCAGGGTGTCAAAAGCTGGCATAATCAGTGCTCCTCGTAAAGTTAGCAACGAATAAAGGGGCATTGCGTTGCACATTACCAACTGGAGTCTGGCGTTTTTGGCTGGTTACAGTGGAGATTAGTGATTAGTTGCTCGCTTGCGGGCGCTGTGCGCCATCAGTGATTTTTTTCCTGTAACCTAAAAATTCGCCAGAGTCCAGTTACCTAAATTACAATTATGATAAATGCAGTAAAGCATGATTGCCGCACTAAAGCAAATAACTTAGGTTACGCAGCAGGTTACGTTTCCCTGTGTAGAGAGCATCCTTAGATGCGGGGCTGTCCGGCCAAAACGCAGCCGATGACGCTTACTACACAAAAACATCACCTCTGATATGGATATGTGCACAACATGAGTAAATAGTAAAAAAGCGACTTAACCATGGATATTCAAGAACTCATCACCCTCTACACGCAAGACCAGCGCTGCCAGGTAAGCTACCCTGGCAGTTACCGCGAGGTGCTGCCCCACGTAATACGCCATCGCGACAGCAGTGCGCATGGCGAAGGTTCGATTATCTACTCACAGTTGGATGAAACCAACGCGGACCAGGTGATTCGCGAACAGATCCACTGGTTTACAGCCCATGAGCAAAGCTTTGAGTGGAAAGCCTACGATTATGACACACCCCCCGATTTGGTGGCGCGACTGGCGCAGCATGGCTTTGTAATCGAAGAGGCAGAATCGATTATGGTGCTGGAGTTAGCACAGGCGCCAGCCATGCTGCTGGAGCCCGTCACGCATAAAGTAGCACGATTGACGACGCCGGCGGAGCTAAGTGCCGTGCGTGCGATTGAGGACACGGTCTGGGAGAGTGACCACCAGGGGCTTATAAACTTTCTGGCAGATGCCCTACGCAACCATCCCCCCCAGATGAGTATTTACCTTGCCTATGTCAATGAAGTGGCAGCCAGCGCAGCCTGGATCTATTATCCCACCAACAGTCGCTTTGCCAGCCTTTGGGGCGGCTCCACATTGAGTGAATACCGCGGACGTGGGCTCTACACGGCGTTGCTGGCCGTGCGCACCCAGGAGGCGCTCAGCCGTCAGGTTGAGTTTCTGACCGTTGACGCCAGCCCCATGAGCCGCCCCATTCTGGAAAAGTTTGGCTTTGTGCGGATTGCAGAGTCATACCCCTGTAAATGGGAAGTCACCTAACTGTCTGGCCGTAAACGCTTTGTGCCCAAGTCCACAACTCGCCAAAGTCATGGACGCCACAACCAAATTTACGGATAGATTCTAGACTTACACTGCCAGCAACTGTGGCGCTTCCTCCTGCGCAGCAAGATGCGCCTTACGCGTATAGCGCACCAGCGTCCGTTCCGGGCGACCAGCGCCCAATTCATAAGTCGTCTGCGGATTGGGCGTAAGTAAGGTTAGGTCAAAATGCTGTAACAATAAGGCCGTAATGATCGCCATTTCATGATTGGCAAAATTCATGCCGGCGCACTTATGGCGACCGCCGCCAAAGCCAATGAGTGTATAGCCATGTTGACGATCTTCCTCACGTCCCGGTGCAAAACGGAATGGGTCAAATTGCTCCGGATCTGCAAAGAACGTTGCTAGGCGATGCGAGACCGCGGGCGCCACCATCAAATTCCAGCCGGCCGGCACCCGGTAATCACCCACCTCGACATCCACCGCCGCCGTGCGCATCAGGATATCCGCCGATGGATGGCAGCGTTCAATCTCGCGCACAGCCCAATAGAGATGTTGCAACGAACGTAAGACCTTGCCATCCAACGCCGTGCCTGGTGGAACATGGGTATTAATTTCTTGCTGCACGTGCGCCAGGTACTGTGGGTGACGCAACAGTTCAATGACTAACCAAGCAGCTTGACCGGCAGTGGTTTCGTGGCTGGCAAACATGAGCGCGCGCAACAACCCAATGACCGTTTCATCATCAGCTAGCGCGCCACTGCGCCCTTTAGCAGTGACGAAATCCTGGAGGAAATCATCATAGTCGGTGGGGTTGCGACGTCGTTCAGCCACCACTGGGCGCAGGATCTCGATCATGCGCTTTTTGGCACGGTCACGGCGGCGATTGTTAGGCGTTGGCCAATGGGGCGGGATCACAAAGTCCAAAGTCTTGCCCAGATCGGCATAGAGATCCCAGAACTCACGGCCTACCTTGCTCTGGAAATCAGCACCCATCAGCGCAAAGCCGGCCACACGCTGCACCAAGCGCCCTAATTCACCAGAAATATCGATCACGCCGCTCTCGCCCAATTCTGCCATCCACGCTTCAACTTCCCGCTGCATGATGCGCAGATAGTCACCCATCTTTTCCGGACGGAAGGGCGTATAGAGGATGGGCTGTTGTTCCAAGTAGGTGGCATGAGGCGCCAAGAAGGCCACTTTACCAAAAAGCGCGGACAGATTCGCGTAGGGTTTGTCTATGCGCAGCGCTTTGTCGGTTTCCGTAAAAAATAGCTGTTGATAGGTTGGGTTCAGCAGCACAGCAGTGGGTTGACTGACCAACTTGATGCCAAAGATGGGCCCAAATTCTGCATAGCCGCGGCGAATTAAGGCATGACGGTCACGCATAAAGTCCACAACATTACCCAGGACAGGTAGGCCGGGAAGCATAGGCGGGGTTGATTTCATAATTACACTTTCTTGATTGACTAACTACAATTTCCATACTTGCATCAACACATAGGATGTTGCCATAGATACAAGCTTACCATAGTATCAACACAGGAAAATGCAATCTACTAGACAATCTACTTACATACAATTTATCCCGCCCCAAAAACAGCCGCCGCGACCTCGCCTGAACGCACGGCTCCTTCAACACACGCTTCATTCATCCAGTCGCCGGCAAAGGCGACTGGCGGACGGTTGCGATAGGCTGCCAGCCGCCCATAATGACCGGGCGCCATGATCGGCACCGCCCACTCCCAGCCAATATAGTGGACCACATCGGCTTCCGCCAGCGTAAAGAGATCAGGCGCAATGGCGCGCGCCTGCGTCCATAGTTTGTTGATTACCTGTTGACGATCCTCCTGTAGCAAGTGGGCGCACGTAGCGCCATAGGTGCAGGCTAGGCCCCACTGCCAATCGTCGGGACAGGCCCCCCACGCCCCGTGCCGGCCAGAGTAAAACTCTACCGAAAAAAGGTCTTGGGGCGGTAAAAGATGGACGCCAAACCGGGCATCATCGGCACAGCGCCGGGCGGCATAGATCCGCACCTGGGACGCGTATTCGACCTCAGGAAGCCAGGTCGGCGCTAGCTCAGGATGGGTGGCCATAATGCGTGTGGCGGCAGGCGCCGGCACGGCCAACACCACGCCATCATAATGGCGGCTGCCGCTACCGCAGTGCAAAGTCACCTGTTGTGCGCCGGCAGTGAGCCCTTCGACCAATTCATCGGTGCGCACATTGAGCAGTTCCGCTAGTTGCAGCCAGGGGGCGTCCATGCCATCGTCCAGTTGGAAAAAATGGCTATGTTGGACCGCCCGCAGCCAAAGACGAATATGGGTGGCGGAAAGAGTCGACAGGCGCGTAAACCAGGGTCCCTCAAATAAAATACGCAGAACATAGTTGAGGATGTTCGGGCTGATGACCGCCAACTCATCCTCACCGCTGCGCTGATCGTAAAGCAGATCAGGCTCCAGGTGATCCGGCTGTACTTGTTCTAAATGGGTCAGGTAGGCTTGGTAACGGGCAATATCCTCTGCGTCGAGTAAAGCAGCCGGCTCTACCTTATCGCCCCGGTAGGACCAGGGGTAGAAGTTGCCATTGAGGATCAGGTCGGCAGCCCCACGTACAGTACGCGGACGCACAAAGCGGTCACGGTAACCCAGCTCATCAAAGAGCAGCAAGGTGCTGGTATAGAAGGTCGCCAGCCACCCTGCACCGGTGTCACAGAGATGACCAGGGCCAAAGCGCGCGGAGTGGGTGCGGCCCCCGATTACGGAAGAGGCTTCCAATACCTCGACCCGATGTCCGGCCTTTTGCAGACGGTAGGCGGCAGTCAAGCCGGCCGGGCCGGCGCCAACGACAGCAATCTTCATAGAATCTCCTGCTCTATTGCTATACTAAGCTCTGAATGAAAACCGGAGTTTTGCTTCTGCCTATGACTCTGGTAGAGAAACTCCGCTTTTCATCACAACCGCAGTATAATGATAACCCTTCTAGGCTGGGGCGGTTACAATTTCCTTTTCCTGCACCGGTTCCACCGCCACTGGCTTAATATTATGCAAACTCCCCAGCCGGCGTAACTCCGGCGACAACCAGGCCGTAATCGCCACCACAATCAGCGTACCGATCCCACCGCTGACCACCGAAAAGACCGGCCCAAAATATTGGGCCACCACGCCCGATTCCAGACCGCCCAACTCATTCGACGCGCCGACAAAGACACTCGTCACCGCCGACACCCGTCCACGCATGTGATCTGGCGTCAATAACTGCTGAGCGGTCTGACGCACGACCATGCTGACGTTGTCAAAAGCGCCGGTGAGAAAGAGCATGGCAAAGGCCAAACCGAACGATTTAGCGAAGCCGAAGATGATGGTGGCCACGCCAAAAGCGCCGACACTGATCAAGAGACGCCAACCAGCCCGCTTCATGGGCGGCAGGTAAATCATGCTGATGGCCATACAAAAGGCGCCAATGGCCGGCGCGGCGCGCAGCCACCCAAAGCCGGTGGCCCCGACGTGCAAAATATCGTCGGCATAGATGGGCAACAGATAGACGGCGCCCCCCAACAACACGCCAAAGAGATCGAGGGAGATCATGGTAAGGATAATGCGCGCATTCCAGACAAAGTGAATACCGGCCAACAAGGTCTGCAACGTCGGCGGTGCGCTGCGCTTGACATCGGCGCCGAAGCGAAAGCGCGAGAGCAGGAACATAAAGATGAGTGACGTTGCTGCGGTCACCACAAAGGCAAAGGAAGGATCGATGGTCGCAATGATCAACCCGCCCAACGCCGGTCCCACTACGCCGGTGATCTGCATCAAACTGGTGTTCCAGGTGACGGCGTTCGCCAACACGTTCAGTGGCACCAGTTGCGGCAGCAGCGCTACGCGCGCCGGGCGGCCGATGATAACCGCCGTGGCATCCAATGCCAGCAGAATATACATCCAGGTGATTGAACCCTGATTATACGAGAGCACAGCCAGCCCCGCCGAGGTCAGCGTCATGGCAAAGAGACTGACCATAACCAGTTTAGGCCGGTTAAAGCGGTCAGCCAAGTAACCGGCCGGCAGCGCTAGTAGCATTGTCGGCAACGCTTGCGCCAAGCCCACCAACCCCAGCGAAAGCGCCTCACCGGTGCGCTGGTACATCTCCCAGCCAATGGCGACGCTTTGGATACGGGTGCCGATGGAGGCGAGCAGCCAGCCGATCAGATAAAGACGATACTCATAGATACGAAAGGCAGCATAGGGATCATGTTTTTCAGAGGGTGAGTCCCCCTGTGACGCGTTGGTCATACAAATTTGCTTTCAGGTGTAAGTTAAACGTTATTGAAAAAAGCCGATATAGACGCACCCGGCAGCACGGGGATCAAAGCCTGCCGGCCATTCGGTATAATCATTATACCGTGCATCGGTCAGGTCCACATCTGTCAAATCAGCGTTGCTCAGATTCGCCCAACCGAGACTTGCGGTCATTAGCTTGGCGCCGCGCAAATTGGCATGGGTCAGATCCACCCAATTGAGATCGGCATAACTCAAGTCAACGCCGGTCAGATTGGCGCCTTTTAACACTGCGCCATTGAGGGTTGCTTGGCTCAGGTTGGCGCCGGCAAGATCCGCTTGCTGCAAATCGGCGCCAATGAGATTTGCCCCTTGTAGATTGGCATTGCGCAGATCGCTATCGACCAAGGTAGCCCAATGCAGCGCGCTCTGCTCCAGGTCGGCTTCTTGCAGATCGCTTTGGGTCAGGTCAGCCTCGCTGAGATCTGCCTGACGCAGGTCGCTCTCGGCCAGGGTCGCCTCCACCAAGTGGGCGCCACTGAGATCGACACGGCTTAGATCGGCATTGGAAAGATCGGCATAGGTCAGTACAGCTTCACGGAAATCGAGCGGTTCGCTGTCACCTTGCACCTCGCCCGCGGCCAACAGCGGTGCAATTTCCGCCGCCCACGCGCGGATCGCCGGCCAATTGCGATAGTCGCCATAAGGACCATGGTCACTATCGACCAAGATCAACCGGTAGGTGGGGTCGAGAGAACCGGCAAAGAGACCAATGCCCATGGGTTTCACCGCCGGCGCCAGTTGACGGATGGGCTCCATATAGGCCAACACTTTGCGCCGATTGTCGGCGGTATCTTCCGCCAGGGTCAAACAGGTGGTAAAGTAGGCGACCGGCCGGGTGGTCAGGTCCGCCTGAAAATCTTCGAGAAAGTTGATGGCGTCGGGCAACCAACGCCCCAGCCGCACCGAACTGCCCAGCACCACCGCGCTGTACATCTGCAGATCAGTAACCTCACGCGCCGGCAGCACATCAACCGGGATCTCCGTAGCCTTGATGACCTCGCCCATGGCAGCGGCTACTTCAGCCGTCGAGCCAGCGCCACTGGCATAGGCGATCAAGATGCGTTTATTCATTAGGTTTGTGGGCTCCTTTCAACTCCAGTAGCATTGTCTTGCTGGAGTCGGTTCATTCAAGTGATATATATGCGATGGGGCATGGCCCTTCCCTCCATTATACAAGACTTTGGGCAGATCGCGAAGCCTGTCTTGCGCGGCAGGGGTTCTGGCAAATAGACTATTGTCCACCCCGTTAATTATGTGCTATACTGAACGTATGGCAAAAGATGCAATTCACGATTCAATCAAAAACGCGCTTATCAAAGATGGATGGGCGATAACAGCCGAGTTTCTCCAGATCGAATATGAGGAACTCGAAATTTTCGCTGATCTTGTTGCTGAACGAACACCGATTGTTGCCGAGAAACAGGGTAAACGAATCATCGTTGAGGTAAAGACCTTTGCCGGGCGTTCCTTTATTCGTGAGTTGCAACAAGCGCTTGGTCAGTACGATCTGTATGTAGACATCATTACGCTCGCCAAGTTGGATTACGACTTGTACCTTGCCATCAGTTCGGTGATTTATGAAACGTTCTTTTTACGCAAAGGCACACACGAAATTGTCCAACGGCGTCACCTAAAACTCTTGGTCGTTGATGTTGAGCGCGAGGAGGTTGTCCAATGGATCGAGTAAAGCTCTATGCCACACTGATCAAACAAGCACTGAGCGACTATGTAGCGCTTGTTCAGAAATCTCCACACCTGCCGTATCAAGTGGTTATGGCCTTTGACGATGAGCACCACCAATATCTGGTGCGCAAGGTCGGTTGGCAAGAAAATAAACGGATTCTCAAAACCGTCCTCCACCTCGCGCTTTACAATGGCAAAATCTATATCGAGGAAGATTGGACCGAGGAAGGGATCGCTACCTGGCTGTTGGAACAGGGCGTCCCCAACACCGATATTATTCTCAGCTTCCAGCCGCCGTTAATTCGTCCTTACGGTGAGTTTGCGGTTGCATAGTTGACCACGCCTATTTCATGCTTACTGCTCATCCCCCGCCGCCACCCACCACAACCTTTCGCCCATCAAAACGGGTAAAGGTAAAGCCGTCAAACGCCTCATGATAGGTGAGGGCCAGATCGGCCAGGACGCTGGTCGCTAGCGCTTCACCGAGCAATAGACCCTGAATCGAATCGGAGCGCCAATGGACGCCGGCGGCGTTGCGCCCCAACGCCATATTGGCCGCCAATTTGTTGAGTTCGCCACCGATGGTCAATGCTGCGCGCCCGGTATAGGCAGTAAGCGCCAGGCCATCTGCGGATGGGATTTGCGGCTCCGGCAGGACAAAGGCTTCGTTGTAACAGGCTTTGAGCAGGGTGACACAGGCGCCGGCAATCGTGGCATGACCGGCGGGATAAGCAGGGTGTGTGGGCGCGCCTTCGGGGTAGGCTTGGGGCAGGAGATAGCTGCCAAAGCGGTTATAAATTCGTGCCACAGCTTCAGTCTCAAAAAGCGCTTCATGCAGCGGATAGCTGGTCTGGCCGACGCGATGTTGCTGGATACGCCCGCCAAACGCTTCCGGGCGCAGGCGACGATGAAAGAGCCACTTCTGCGCCCAGGCTGCTTTGAGGGCGGCGCAGGCAATCCCCGTCACCATGCTCAAGACATCGGCCACACCAAAGGTGACAAAGCCCCCTTGGTTGGCGCTCTGTCGGTAGGGGTTGCTGGGACTCATTGCCTCCTTGCCGAATTGGTTGAGGATCAGGGCGGCGTTCAGATAAGCCTGATGGGTGAAGTCGGTGTAGACATACTCGCTCAGGTCGCGCGCCGTACGCAGATAGCGTGGCATGGGATCGAGCTTATTGGGTTGGGTGGCCGCCATGCCATCTTGGAGCGCCAGCCATGCGGCAAAGTCGGTCACATGGTCATCACCCGCCACCGGCGCCCGGTAGCGCTGGTCAATGGTGAGTGCGCCATAAGGGACAGGCAAGTAAAGGAATTGCGAAAGATAAGGACCAGTCCAATCACCCGGTGTGGCGCCGCGGAAGAGCGTACCGCCATCGACCTGGCTGTAGGCCGGGAAGCGTTGCAGGTCGGTCAGGGCAGCCTGGGTGAGCGGCTCCTGACCGTACTGCGCAAACGGCACATCGCGCGTCAACGCCTGCCAATAGAGTTCCACCATTTCGGCGGCGATTTCAATGCCGGCAAAGGTGGGCGCCGGCGGCATCGTGAGGTTGTGGGTGTCCATCCCTTCCAGGTGAAAGGCAAAGGCCGCCTGGGGATTGGCCAGTTTGACCTGGCCACCCAACGGGATGGTTTCGCAGGCGCGCCGACCCAACATCGCTTCGACCAGGGCTTGATAGGCCGCTGGCTCAACTTCACCCAGTGCATTGTGGGGCAAGCCTTTGCTAAAGTTGCCGATGTAGGTGGGGTAGCGCGCTTCGTCGCCGTTGGTGGGGTGGGTGACGGCGACCTGGTCTTGCAGCCGTTGCGCCGCTTGCAGGCGCAGGCGATAGGCCATGTCCGTGCGCAAGTCCATACTTCCCGCTGGGCTGCTTGCCGGCGTCGGCAGCGGTGAGACCGGCGCTTGGGCGCTGACATCGGTTTGGGCAAGGCCGGTCAACAGGGCCGTGGTGGCCAAGCCGCCGCCCAATGCCAAAAGCTGGCGGCGCGCCAGGCGTGGTGGGCGAGCATTGGGGCCTTCAATTGAGTTGGGTTGTGAATTCATAAAATCACTCCGCTTTGATAGGTTCGGCATTAGCACCTGTCTTGGTGCTATGCTACTTTTGTGTTACACTTGCATTCATAAAGCAGTAATGCGATGATCTCTTAGGCGACGGCGCTCCCAGTGAAGCGGCTGTCACCGCCTGTCACCAACTATTGATTGCCTCCGGTTTGCCGCCGATGATGGGAGGCAGTCGAGCGTTGATATAGTTGTATGAGGAAGCATTGTGACAGCTACTGAACAGGTCTATGAAATGGGTGACAAATGACTTATAACATTTTGATTCGCAACAATCCTAGTGACGGTTATACCGCCACGGCGCTGGCCTTTCCAGGGTATACGGTTGATGCACCAACGCGTGACGAAGCGCTAGAAAGAATCTATGAGACAATTTTACAATTACTGAGTGAAAGTGAAGTGGTGGCAATGGAAGTGCCAACCCCTGAACCCGTCCTTGCAACTCCATATACCGAAACCTTTGGCATGTTCCGTGCGGATCCAACCTTTGCTGATTTTCTCCAGGAAGTCGATGCCTATCGACGCGCCCGCAATCAATATCCGGACGAATAACCGTTATGTTTGTTCTTGACACCGATCATGCCTCGCTTTATCAACAAGAGCATCCGGCCATAGGAGAGCGTCTGCGTCCATTGCCGGCACAACAACTGGCGATCACGGTTGTCAGCTATGAAGAGCAGATCAGTGGCCGTTTGGCTGTGATCCATCGGGCACGTCATCCCGATGAGCGTATACAAGCCTTCTTTTGGCTCCAACAAACCCTCCACTTTTACTGCCGAATGCCGATCTTAGCCTTTGACAAAAGCGCAGCCGATCTTTTCCAGCGTCTCGTCGCATTAAAGCTGCGGGTCGGCACCCAAGATTTGTTGATTGCCGCCATTGTCTTGGCAAACGACGCAACGCTATTGACCCGCAACACACGTGATTTTCAACGGGTGCCGGGCCTGTTATACGAAGACTGGTCAATACCGTTGAACTAACATGTCGAAGAATCAAGTCAATACATCTAAAGCAGCCCTTCTTCTTGATCTTCCCCAGCCCGAGCGGCGATCAGTTCTGCGACTGCCGATTGACCAGCTTGCAACCAGACCCGACCCATCCCCGCCGCTTGCCGTACCCGCTCTGCGCGTGACAACAGTGGGCGCGCAATCAATGTTCCATCACTGGCCACGGACCAATCGAGTTGTGCGCCCGGCTTTAGGTTGAGCCGCCTGATTAACTCAACCGGAAAGGTGAGTGTTTGCTGCTCGGTAATTGTCGTGATCATGAAACATAGCCTCCGCTTTTAGCAGATGTAAGCACAATTCTGTCACTCACATTATACTATATCCTGACCACATGACAACGGATTGTGTCGGCAATCGATTTGGCACAAGACCGACAAGCTTGCCCCGAAGCGCTCCGGCCACTTACCAACTGCACCAACACCGCTGCCCATCTTGCCTTCGTTCTGTCCTTGCAATGTTATGCTTCCCGTCAACAATCCGTTGATCGGAGGCAGGCCGCCGCTATAGATCCCTGCTGACCGGCGGTGAGCAACAGGTGCGTGGGCGAAAAGCTGTTCGCTTGAACGGAAAACGGCGTCCTTCCTGGGAGCAATCCGTTGGTGTCGGGCATCCGTTGTAGTTCTTGCCCTCAGACTATAGATGATGATTGTGAGTTGTGCCGTCGTAAGGCAGATCTAGTGCTGGGGGCCGGCCTGGCGGAACAGGTATATAGCAGATCTCCCTATCGAACAAATACAACCTAACCAGCACAACAGCCTGAATCAAAGCAGGATCACAGAGGCTTCATAGAGAACACCGAGGGTTTGGAATCATCTCTGTGTTCCAAAAATCTAAAGAACTTACAGATCAGAGTGGAACTCCTTTTTCGCGTAGCCAGTCTTCAATTAGGCGATCAAAAATACCTTCTTTCGGTAGGCTCCGGTACCAATCTCTAAGTTTATTGGGTGATTGCTTGACTTCGTCAAAAAGCCGATCCCAAAAATATTCATCAACAGCTAAGCCCGCCGCACATCCACAGATCGCACCACCTGCTGTGCCATAAGGGCCAAACCTTGAACCAATTTTTCCTCCACTATAAGCACCTTCAGCACATGCCAATCCTTTATCATAAATATCAGGAAGTTGATTAAAGCCCAACTCCTTAAGCGTTTTTCGGGTTAGACTTTTTTCACCTGATAGATCCAAGTTGTTCATTGGATCATTCGTAACATAACCATATAAGTTTGAAGATGAGCCGCCAAACCCAATCGGATCCTTCGTCGTCCACCGCCCCACCACTGCATCATAATCCCTCGCCCCAAACCGCACCAACCCCGTCTGTCCATCCCACAAGCCACCGGCAAAACCAAAGGGCTGGAAGCCCGGATTCGTGTCCTGCGTCACTACGCCCCAGGCGTCATAGTCCATGCGCTGCACGACTTCGCCGCTCTGCGCGTTGACCACGAGACGCATGCTGCCCAGGTGGTCGAGGATGAGACGATAGGTGACGCCGCCTTTGACCATGTAGTCGGGCACATTGATGCGCGTGGCGTAGACAAAGCGGCTGACCACCGTACCACTGCCATCCACTTCCGCCACCGGGCGCAGTTGATTCTCGTAGAGCCAGCCCTTTTGCAGCACACCGTTGACCTTCCTGCCGATGCGCCGATCCTTGCCGTCGATCAGGTAGCTGATGGTGTCGTTGTTGGGCAGTTTGACGCTGAGCAGGTTGCCAAATTCGTCGTAGTTGTAACTGGTGACTGAGCCTGTCGAGGTTACTTTTTTGCTGGTCAGTTCGCCGTTGGCGGTGTAGCTGTAGGTGGCGTTGCCATAGCTGAGCAGGCGATCCTGGTTGTCGTAACTGCCATTATTTGTACCGCTGCTGTCGCTGCCACTCAGGCGGTTGCCATTGGCGTCGTAACTGTAGCTGGCGATCTGCGCGCCATTGCGCCGCACCGTTGCCAGTCGTCCGGCTGTGTCGTAGCCATAGAGATAGACAACGGTCGCGTTGGTGATCGTCTCGGTCAGTGTGGTGATGCGACCGAGGGCGTCACGCGCATAGCTGGTCTGGAAGAGTGGCGCTGCGCCAACATTGGCGGTGTAACGTTGCAATTCGGCAAAGGCGTTGTAGTCAAAGCTGTCATTGACGTTGCCCAGGCTACTGCCGGCAAGCAAACCGCTGTTCGGCTGATAGCTGAGGCTGAGATCACCCGCTTGGGTCGGTGCGCTGTCGGCGTCGTATTGATAGCCGACCGCCACCCCGTTGACCGCAATCGCCGCCGTACGGTAGCCGGCATCATAGCTGTGCTGCACGGCGCCAGTGAGCACACCGCTCCAGCTTTCGTCGATGAGCAGATCGCCTTGGTATTGGAAGCCGAGGTTGACATTCTCTGGCGCACCAATCGTGGTGAGTTGGCCCGTGGCGGCGTCATAGGCATAGCTCACCGCGCCGCGACTAAACTGGATGGTCGTTAGGCGGCCGGCGTTGTCATAAATGTATTTGACCATCTTGCCATCGGGGCGGGTCAATGTGGTCATCTGTTGCGATTTGTTGTATGCATAACTCGTGCGTGGGTTGCTCACCCCAGCCACCACAGGTGGTATGTATGCCGTAAGTTGACCTAGGTCGTCATACGCAAAGCCATGCATCGGGCGGTCAGGCGGGGTCAGTCCGGTGAGGTTGCCGGCAGCATCATATTGATAGCGCACCGTGCGATTGTCGGGCAGGGTTTCCTGGGTCAAGCGTCCCAGTTCATCGTACCCATAGACAAAAGGACGCTGCAACGGGTCGGTCATGCTGTGTAGATAGCCATGATCGGTGTAGGTAAATGTGGCTGTACGCGCTATTGCCCCACTGCCCCACTGTAGCTGGTCGAGATTGCCCTTATTGTCGTAACCAAAATTGGCCACCGTGCCCAGTGTATCGGTTATCACCACCGGCAGCCCTTGACCGCTGTAACTCATGCGCAAGATGCGGTTGAGCGGCGAGACAATCTGGGTGGGATTGCCGTTGTCGTCGTAGCTGATCGTGGTCGTGTTGCCAAAAGGGTCTTGGATGGTCTGCGGCTGGTTGAAGAGCGGTTCGTAGCCAATGGTGGTCGTTCCCTGCACCGTCGGATCGTTGACCGTAAGCAGATTGCCATTGCTGTCAAAGGTTTGATTGATCACTTGGCCGCTGGGATAGGTGTACTTGGTCGGGTTGCTATCCTGGTCACGGTCGATGGTGGTCTTGAGCCCGGCCGGGTCGAGGATCGAGGCGATGCTCTGAATGGGGCCAAAGGTGTAGGTGGTCGTCCGGCTCTCGCCATCGGTGACGGTGCTATTCACCTCGTCCGGACGCATAATCGGCGCAGGATTGGTAACGGTGCCGACATTGGGGTCAGTAACCAGCCCGACCTTCTGCGCATATTGGGTGGAACGGGTGACGCCTTCGGGCAAGTCAGCGCTGACCAGCCGACCATAATCGTCATAGTGACGAGTGGTGGTCTTGTTTCGCTCGTCGGTTTCAGTGGTCATCAGGTGATGGATGTCATAGCCAAATTGTTTGCTGCTGCCATCGGGGAAGGTGACTTTGATTAAATTGCCTTTGTCATCATGGTCAAAGGTCGTGGTGCGTCCCATTGGGTCGGTCACCTTTTGTAGATGCGCCCCGTTGTAGGTGAAAGTCGTGACCTGATTAGTCGGGTCTGTGATCGAGATGAGACGGTTGCTGCTGTCATAAGCATACTGCGTTTTGTTGCCATTGCGGTCGAGCAGGACGGTTTGCAGGCCGGCGGCGTTGAAGGTGTAAGTTGTGCCGTCTTTTAGGCGGCGTGTGTAGGAGCTATTATCATTTTCGAACAATGTGGCATAGTCGCCAGCAGGACTGAGATACGCATGAGCGCCTTGCTTTTTGGTTTCTAAACAGTAGGCAAACGAGTTTAGAAAAATAGCCTCATTACGCGCAAAAAAACTATCATAAAACATGTTTTCGTCGGAAAATACGACTACAAGGCCAGAATCAGCGTCAATGGTCTTAGGTTCGATCACTGTCAGAGACGAGCCGAGACGGTTGGAAGCTAATGTTTTACCATAGGGTCCTAAATTGGTGATGCCCCCAGTCCAAAGCTGGGAAATAGAAGAAACTACCCCAAAAGGGCCGTCAGTGATAGGACTGCTCGATGGATTGTCGATCGGTATTTCTAATTGTTCTTTTAGAGAGCCTTGCACCACCATACCAAATGGATCAAGAAAGCTCTTCGTAACAAACGCTCCGAAATCAGCATGATCGACACTCAGAATGGCACACTTGCCCTGCGCCACAAAATCAAACAGAGCTTTCTGTTCACCCTGGGTCAGTGGTGCAATTGGGGTAAAATTATCCTTCGCTATCGTAGTATACAAGACACCCACACCCGAAAGAGATTCGGATGATAACGTCGATAACCCAATATAGCTGGCACCAGGGAAATTTGCGTTTAGTGAAGAACGGAGTTGACTAGCATCACTGCCATTAACTAGTGCGTAGGAACCGCCGCGACTGATATCCCAACCCCCTATAGAAGCAGAAATAACAGCACGATATTGTAACGACGAACCGTTGCCATTAACCAATAACACGCTGTCGTCTGCTTGGGGATAGATACGCTGCAATCCAGCCAATCCCCAACCTGCACCCAACGCACTGTTTTGCTCATTCACCAATGGATAACGTCCATTGACATCACTCGAAACACTGGTGGCGCCATACTGATTCGTTAGCCGGATCGAGTAGGGGTAAATGCCAGTCTCCCAATTCGTGCCGTTAACACTTACTGCCCCGCGCAACAGTTCATCTTGGTTCTCATCTAATTGACTCTTATCCCAATACATAGGGGCAGCCATATCGTTGGTCAAGCCGCCAAAGTTACGCAGATTGTAGTGGATCTCATCGGGAATGGCGGCGCGCACCGGCAAAGTAGCCTGGAAAGGCAAAATCGGCACGGGCCAAGCGCGTTGCGAGAGATAACTAAATTCTAGTTGACGCCCTTGCCCTAATGAAAGATAACCCGGAAGTTGAATTGAGGACTCTAAACAGCCGTCGGCAAGGTGAAGCATAGAGCCACTGTTTACAGCGGGGCAAATACGATTATTGTTGCCGGCTGCGTCCGCAATGGCTGGGATCAGAATCAATAAAAGCGGCAGCAAAAAGTGCCAAGATGCCTCGCGAATACCCCCTTCGACGGTATCAATCCATTGTCCGTCGGCGCTGACCTTCCCCTTGCCAGCAATAAAAAACTTGCCCTGCTCGTGATCCAGTGACCAGATATTTACCTCGCTGCCTGGCGTCAAATTGTCGCTGTTCGGGAACCTAATGGGGGCGGGCTGTTGGAAGGTCAACCCCATGGGCTGGATGGTCAGCACGCGGCTCGGATCAAGATTATCGGGCAGCGAAGCGGGCGTAAATCCTCTCGGCACCGGCGAAACAGAAATGGGGCCAGTATAGGGTTGGCCCTGGTCATTCATCACCGTATGGGCCGGAATGTTCAACGTAACGCCGATGTTGGGATTGTTGACCACGGTTGATGTGTTCGGATCGACATCGGTCTTGCCCGCCATGTCGATCTTCATAATGTAGATCGGGCGTTCAATGGCATTGTCCACATGGGCGATGATCGCCTTTTGGCCGCGATAGGCGCCATAGCTGCCGACTGCGGCAATGCTACTGCCGGCGCTGCTGCCATTGTATTCAAAGTATTGTTCGCCTTCCGGGATGCCGGTGAAGTGGAAGGAGCCATCGCTGGCAGTGGTGGTGGACATGGGCGTGCTGTTCATTAGCCGCACGGTGGCGCCGACCAAGGGCACTTCGCGGCCGGCGGCGGCTTCGTTGGCGTCGAGGATGCGCCCACTCAAGGTCGTTGGACCATTGGCCGGCGGCTGGGGCACATTGATCTTGATGGTTTCAGCGGCGTGTTGTTGACCGTTGCTGACGCCAAAGGTGAGGGTCCATTCACCGACCTGGCTGAGGTCGGGCTTAAAGCTAAATTCCCCCGTGCTTGGGTTAAAGGCGGCATTCGCCGGCAGCGGCAAGGGCGCTACACTGTAGGTCAGCGCGCCGCCATTGGGGTTGCTGACCGCAAGAGCGAGTTTCAGTGTGCGGCCCAATGGCGCAATCTGGTTGCCAACGGGGGTGAGTTGTAAGGTGGGTGCGCTGGTGGGGGTGGCGGTTGGCGTGGCAGTTGGTACACCGGTGACTGTAGCGGTAGCAGTGGGTGTTAGCGCTTGTGGCGTGCCATCCCGCGCCACCAGGGGCAAGTAGAGCTTTTCCGTTGCGCCATCATCATCGGCGGGTTGTTGTTGTGCAACAGGGGGTAGGGCGACGGCAAAGGCCGGCGTCATGCACGCGGTTAGGAGCAGATTAACGACGAGTAGTAAGCAAAGGTAACGTTGGAGATTGGTTGTGAGTTTACGCATGACACCCTCGCAGAAAATTTATCTGCCGGGAAGGTTTGCCCTTCCCGGCAGCTTTAGTTGACTCGAATGTCTACTTCATTACCAGCGGCAGATAAAGATTGCCGCCCACCTGTTTTTCCAGTTGCAGATTCAGATCCGTCACCGCCGGCGGGATGCCAACCAGCGGGCTGGTGACAGCACGATAGCCTGGTGCACTGACCGCAATGTACCAGCAGCCGGGAACCACATCCCAGGCATAGCGTCCATCGGCGCCGGTGATCTGCGGGTTGATCGTGGGGCTGATCTGGGGGCTGGTGCTGATATTCTCGGCCAATGCATCAATCCGTTCGCTGCTGTTCAAGGTGGCGGCGGGTAGCTGGCTCCAATCACTGCCACCGCGGGTTTCCGTGGTGCGACAATCACCTGCCTGACCGCTGGCGTCGGGTTGGGCATTGGCAATGTGGTAGAGGGTCACCTGTGCGCCGGCAATGGGGGCGCCCGTCGCTTTGTCGGTAATCTGACCACTGGGGTCGATGAGCACGACATTGCCAATGATATTGGTTACAGTGACACCACCACAGGTATAGGTTGCCCGCATGACCATAGTTCCTGAACCGGTGGGCAAGGTGAGGGTGGCGGTGTAACGATCCCCTTCGGCATGGGTCATGGGGTAGCTCTGGTCACCAACCCAGAGGGTGACATTTTGCGGCTGGCCACTGGGACATCTGGCCAATGTACTGATCGTCACCTGGGCGCCGCTCCGTGGACCACGAATGGTCACTTCACCGGTATCTGGGTTTGTGCCTGAACTGACATTGCCTTCCACCGCGGCAAGTGGGGAGACCCCTTCACAACTGCTACCCAATGACTCGACAAGCTTGACCCGATAAAAGCCATTCTTATTATTGTCATAGGGATAGACCAGCGCATAGTAGACGCCATTGTAGTCAGCCGTAAAGGTGAGTTCAGGCGCATTGTTGTAGAGCGACTCTTTAACCTGACTGAACTCTTTGTTATACAGGAGCACTTCCAGGCCATAGTCGCCAAACTGGCCTTCGATGGTTGATACATCATCCACCAGGGCAAAGGTGTATTGCTTACCCTGCTGCACCGTAAAGACAAACCAATCCCGATCCCCGGCGTCGGTTAGAAAGCTGCTGTTGCGCGGCTCAATCGAGGTAAGACGGCCACAAGCGTCAACAGCCAGCGGGAAGGCTGTGCGATTCCAGTTGTTGGGCTCCATGGCCGCATCCCAACTGGCGCCCGGTTGATTATACATGGGTAAGACGCGGATCTGATAGGGGCCACTTCCTCCATTCGTTGGATATGGGTAGACGACAATGGTGTAATTGCCGCCGGTCGTAGCTTCAAATTGGACACTGGCGTTCGTATTGCCGGCGCCATTGGAATCGGCATTAATATCCTCGGCCACCTTGGAACCATTTTTATCATAGACCGCCATCTGCATGGCGTAGCCGCTGCGGTTAATGGCATTGGCGACATCAAAGGTCTCCACGACATACCAGTGGCCGGCTGTGGCCTCAAAACGGAAGGTGTCCACATCATTGTTGTCGGTAAGGTAAGCGGCATCGCGCGCTTCAATGCTTGTCTGCACCGCATGGGTGCGGCCTATTTCAAGAGGGTAGGCGTGGGTTCCCCAGTTATTCGGCTCCTGATTCGCATCCCAATGGGCTTCCGACTGGTCATAGCGGGGCAGAATGCGAATATGATAGGGGCCACTGTCTGCACCATAGTAATAGGGTTGGACAAGGATATAGTGATTGCCGGATGTATTAGCTACAAACTCAACAGTGGCATTGGTGTTGCCCGCGCCATTGGAATCACTGCCACTATCCTCGATCAGCTTCGAGAAATTATCATCGTAGACATAGAGTTGCAAGGCATAGTTGTTGGGGTTAATCGCCTTGGCTGCGTTAAAGGTTTCGATCACATAAGACATGCCCTTCACGGCGTCAAAGCGAAACCAGTCGGTGTCATATCTCACATCGTAATCAGCCAGATAAGAACTGTCCAGCCCTTCCATTGAGGTGGTGATGGCGTTCAGAGCGCCAACCTGCAGCGTAGGTGCATGTTCAGCCCAGTTGTTGGGTTCGTAATCACCATCCCACTGTGCGCTTGGCTGGTCATATTTGGGGAGAATGCGAATGCTGTAGGGTCCGCTGCCCCAGTTGTTGTACCAGGGATAGAGTTGAATAAAATAGACGCCGGTTGTATTGGCCGTAAAGACAAGGCTGGCGTTGCGGTTGCCCGTACCGTTTGAATCATAGCCATCATCCTTGGCAATCTCGGAGAAGTTGCTGTCATAGACAAAAAGCTGCATGGCGCCACCATCACGGTTGACCGCTTTGGCAATGTTGTAGGTCTCAATCACATAGACCTGGTCGGCCACGGCATTAAAGTAAAACCAATCGACATCATATTTAACATCATAATCAGTCAGATAAGCGCTATTGGGCGCTGTCATGGTCGAGGTGAAGGCATTGGCCGCGCCAACTGTCAGCTTAAAGGCATGGGTTGCGCTGTTGTTGGGTTCTTGGGTGCTATCCCAACTGGCTTCGGGCTGGTCATAGCGGGGCAGCACGCGCACATTATAGGGACCACTGCCATTGCCGTTGTAGTAAGGATAGATCTTTAAGAAGTAGGTTCCGGTTGTATTGGGCACAAAGGTCACACTGGCGACCACATTGCCGGCGCCATTGGAGTCGTAATCGACATCTTTGCCGATTTCAGAGAGATTGCTATCATAGACAAACAACTGCATGGCGCCCTCTTGGTCGTTCACCGCCTTGGCGACATTAAATATTTCAACCGTGTAGGGCAAACCGGCGGTTGCATTAAACTTGAAAAAGTCAAGATCAGTCTTGTCGGTCGCCGTTGCCGCCATTGGATTGGCTGCGCCAATCGCCATCAGATTGGCGGAGGCAAAATCGTTGTTGGGTTCGCTTTCTTGGGTGGGGGCGGTTGTGGCTTCTGGAGCAGATTGGGCGTGGATTATCGTGAGTTGGCTTTGAATGAACAGGCCGGCGAACCATAACAGCAGAGCGAGGGAAAGATAGAATGGCCGACGATACATTAGTTCCTCCTGATCGAAAAATGCATAAGGTTTATATGATGACTAGCGGGATAAAATCTTCGGTCTATTGCAGCGAAGAGAGATTTAGGTCGACCACAGTTGTCCCGCATTGCGGTTGCCATCATAGCACGATTTCCAAGTTGTCGACCTATCGAAAACCTCTATCCTTTCTATAGATAAAGACTGTTATCGTTATGGTTGTTAAAAAGCAAGCATGTATGGCAGGCAAGAGTGGTCACCTATTATGCTTCTATTTATCTGTTTTTTGAGTATTGGCAACAACTAATTGGGGAATGAGGAAGAATTCAGAAAACTGTAGCCGGCGCGATAACATAGGAATGCCGACGCAGTGCAGATTAATCTGCTAGCAAAAGGGTTTTTATAAAGGAGATACGGTAGATAGGTCATATCGCCAGGGCAACACTGACTCTGTCTGTCCTAGAAACATGACCTATCAGCTGCTTACTTGCTACTCATACATACACTTCGCCAGATAGTTTCCATTTACGGCGATCTGCACGTCGTCAAAGTAGATGTTGGAGTTGGTCGCAATCGGGGAGCTGCCCTGGATCAGCACCATGATTTGGCCGGTGGGGCCGGCGGTGATGGTGTTGCTCATTTCGGCCCACACGCCACGCACATAACCGTTGACATAGCGAGCTTCGGGGCCGGTCGCATCGGGCTTGACACCCATCGAGGCCCAGTCATAATCCAAGCCGTGATGGTCGTGATCCCAGATCAGATATTTGACGCGCACCGTCACCTGGGCGCCCGGCGCCACTTTGATCAGTGGACTACCAAAACCGCCGGCATAGGGCTGATTGCTGGAGATTTTGGCGCTAAACTGATTCGCCCCATAGTTTTTGCCAGGACCCACTACCCGCTCCATGGCAAAGACAGTGTTCTTAGCCTGATAGAGACCGTGATCGACCGCAAAGGGCCCCCAACCGGCATACCAATTGGTGAAGACATCGGAAGGGGGTGAAGCCCAGTCGTCGGCGCGGTTGAAGTCATTGCAAACTGTGCCGGACGCAAAGAGGGTTGTGCCGACTGAATGGGGGGTGATCGTCTGGCGAATGCCGCGCCCCGGCGCTTGCTGCGTGCGTCCACCATCGGCGGCGTCAGCCTCTTGGGATTCCACAGGGGGCGGAACTAACAGATTGTTATAAATGGTATCATTGTTCAAGACTGATGTGTGAGGAATGGCCGGCGGACTTAACCGCGGTCCCTCCTGCGGTTTGGGCGGCAGATGACCATCAGCCAACGCAACGGTGGCCGGCATAAGCCACAGCGCCGCCAACACCACGACACAACTGATACGCACCCATACATTTGACATAATCGTTTCCTTTCTCAGGGTTCATAAGGTTGAAGTAATTATGGTTACCAGAGTGACTCTGGGGCAACCCATGCCTTAACGCGGCAGATAAACACGGACAATGTGCGTTTCTCCAGATCCGGGCAAAACAAAGAGTTCGCTAGCCGCAAGCAGCTTATTTCCCTTGGTTTCAAAGATTGCCCAGCGAAAAGGTCCCGTATTCCATTGTTCTTCCTCAACCCACCAAATTGTCTTACCCGCATTGATTTCTCCCCGCCACCCTTCTACATCACGCCACTGGCCAGCCTCATCTTGCCATTGGACAACTGACCAAAGTCCCGTAACAGTCGGTTGGGTGTTCAAGATAAGGGTTCCGGCTGGCGGCTCCGGTTTAGAGCGATCCTTGTCGGGCACAGGCGTTTTTGTAGGACGTGGCGGCAGCTCTGCATAAGCCCGAAATGATGGATAGACAGCGCTAAGCCCAGTACAAATGATGCAAATAAGCAGCAATACACGTATACGCATTTTGTAAATTTGCATAATAACTTTTTCTCCTTATTGGCTAACTTCATGCTACACACCTAGACCTAAATGTGTAGCATGGGGCATAAATTGGTTATGGCCTACTCGGCAGGGCAATTTCCACACCGGATGATCTCACTGACGTTTCCTCATTATTGACGGCACTAAATTGAGTAGAAGAGGCAATTAAAGGAAGATAGAGATTGATACTTTGTGTATTGGTTGCTCCCACCTTCTGGGCGATTACGGGACCAAAGATATTGTTGTATACACCCCCAACAGATTCATGCACTTCCAGTACGCCGCCGTAGTCTGTATTAGCATTCGCTGAATCGACTTGAGCGTAAATGGCTGTTCCCGCAGGGATGACAGCAGGGAAATTGCTTAGAGATGACCAATAGTGAGGACTATCGAAAAAGAGCGAGATTGTCTCACCTGGCTCCATAACTGTGCCGCCTTGTAATACTGGCAAGGCTGTGATCCCCCAAACCAATCCTGTTCCCCCCATAAACTCCCAAACATCATTTACGCCGGTCGGGGGTGTAGTAGGATCAATATAAACATCCACCCAAAAATCTTGCTCTGGCAAAACCGGCCCCGGTCCAATATTTTTGATAATGACCTCGATCCCACTTTCTGTTGCAATGATGTCCTGGACGATCAAATCGGGTAAAGCGCTTGGAACGACAACCACGGTAAATTCATTACGTCGCGTAAATGGTGCGACTGGTTGTTGTACACAGTTGGCGCATTCTTGCGGGATCTGTTCACGGATTGAACCAGTAGCCATGGTAATAGGTTCACCAGTTGGAATAAAACCAGACTGGTTGACTGCCACCACATCAAAAGTGTAATTGCCCACTGAACCCGGTTCAAAGTAATTACTGTAAATTCCATCATTTGCGGCTGCATCACCATGCAATTCACTGCCGTCATCATAAAGCGTAAATGTCGCTTGTTCGACATTATCTAGGCTAACGACGGCTGTTACTTCAACATTCGCAACATTGTCTGTCGCCCCCCAATTCTTGCCTGTAGGCGGTGCAGAGACCAATGTGTGCGCTAGGATTCGCTCACCAAGATGATAGGTTCCTTTATCTGCCGACGGCGATACAAAAACCCCAGAGTAAGCACTGGAATGTACTTGCAGATTATAGTGCTCCGCCCCTGAAGCCGATGTGACAGTCACAGCCCAACTACCTGCTGCGGGGTCTTTCATACGATAAAGTTCACTATTGGTTCCTTTGACATGCATAGCCACATCGGCATCCGTATCATTGACAGTAGTCTGGTCGGGCCGAATCAGCGTCAGATCCAAGTCACCTGTATCCCAGCTCAGAAAGAATGTCGCTTCACCACCTCGCTCTGTATAGGAATCTAGCTCCACAACAGAACTTGCTGATTGGCCTGCGGCCACTACAAGAGGGGTTGTCGGCGTGCTTTTTAATTCCACTATTTCACCATTTTTGCGCACCTGCTGGTAAATTTTCTCAAAATGAGACTGAAGCTGCTGAGCATCAGCGGCAAAAGCGTAGGAGCCACCGGTTGTACTGGCAATATTGCTAAGCAAGCTGGCATCCACATCACCACCGACGCCGATGGTATATACTGTTACATTGCGATTTTGGATTGCAGGCAAGACAGCAGCAGGCTCTGTGCCGGTGTTGTGCAACCCATCTGACAATAAGACAATCACCTCATTTGATACCGGATCGCCTTCTCCCAAAATCATATCCAGCGCTGTTTGCAAACCGCCACCGATATTGGTGCTACCTCCTGCACCTAGTGCGTTAATGGCGGCTTTGGCTGCACTCTTATTTGTTCCAGTCATTGGGCTAATCGGGTAATCGATACTAGGATTATCGGAGTAGGAAGCAATGCCAACATTATCAACTACAGGAGCCGCAGTGGAACTATTATTCCCTGAAGCCAGATCAATAAAATTTTGCGCCCCTTGTTTCGCAGTGGCCAACTTAGCCCCAGTCATACTACCGGAACGGTCTAATGTGACAACCGCTCTCACCGAGCAATCGTAGTATTTGAAGTTAGGTACTGTATGGCCTGGTGGCATGGTTGTATTACGAACTTTTGGCATCGAAAGATTGGCCCCGTACTTCTTTTGAACCGTATATTTTATCCAAGGCCAATCAATTATTCCTTGAGGCGTTTGCATAATTTGTTTGGTTTTTTGAACATGTTCTGTGTTACTACATGCTGTCAGTTCTGTACTATACAAAGCAAATTCTGTTCTCTGATTGTTATAGCTTCCGCCTGCATCCATCAAACTGGCATCAGAACTACCTAGAACACAAGCAATTGGATTACCCTTTGCATCCTGGAACTCATTGCCAGCTATATCTCTGTACTCATCATAGAGTTCAAATACATAGTGACCTAGCTCATGAACCACAGTTACATGCCCGCGGTCACTACTTATATTTTGAGAATTCGTGTCATTGTAAAGAAATGTATGCCAACCAGGATTCCCAAGCCCGGCTGGGTGAGCGGATGCTCGTCCCGCTCCTGGGTGGACTAAGATATCGGCCTTATCCATCATGAACGGACAGTTATTGTATAAAGCAATTTCACCTAATTGCACCTGACCATCAGTGGCGTTGTAGAGTAACTCGGACGCACGCGTGAAGGTGCCTTCCCAAGCTGAATTAGGGTTAAAATCAGGAGTTGTATCAAACATAAAAAGCACACTTAAGTCTATCGTATCAGGGTTTCCATCTTTATATTTCCCCTCCCCCTCATGAGGTTTAGCAGAGACCTGCCCGCTGAACATCATCTGCAAAATATTTATCAAAAGCACAGTGATTAGGAATAGAGTTAGTGAACGCTTTCTCATATGGTTCTCCTTGTAACATTTGTATAGTATACGTAAATAGAATGACAGGCATATTAAAATAATATCCCTTCAAAATTACATTAGATTTATCCAGTTTTTAAATTTTTATATCTTTACTCATTGTCATTAACAAAAAATCGTGTTATACTAATTATTAAGGATATTGTGTATTTGGTTTTGTCGGATGACGCTCTAGCAAGGTCATCTGTGTTCATTCAGCATATTGGTTGGAGTTATGATTTACTTTAGGCTATTCCGAAAAAATAGTTACTCCGGTACTGTCGGGCAACCGCAAGGGTCTGCCCCTACAATATGGCGTATTTATTTTTTCTGGACGGCCTTATTGTCTAAATAGAGGCATTTTTCATCCAAACATTACAGGCAATTTTCACATGAAACCATCAGCTTTCCCCGCACCCCTGCGCGCTGCTGTACAGCGCCTGATGTCCAGTTATGGTTGGACGCTGCTTGATGAAACCGCGCTCTGTCATGCCGTGTGGCAAGCAGTTGGCGAGAACCCAGCCACAGCCCATTTCCCACACGTGATTACCCAATGTTATGCAGCGACGCTCTATGCCGCTTGCCGCCAATCCGCAGACCAGACACAACGCAGCGTGGCCTACACCGAATTACACCGCTATCTCTACCATAATGCCTTACAACGTGATGAAGCTTTGGCCGCCGACCTAGCCCAAGAGGCGCTCCGGTTGGTCTACACCCAACTTGACCGATGCCACACACCGACTGCCTTTTTTACCTTTGCCCTTTTTAAATTGCGTCATGTGCTCAAAGAAGCGCGCCGCCGCCAAAAGAAAGAAGAGATCAATCACGGGCTGGAGTTGGAAGAAGTAAGTGAACCGGTGTCGGCAGGCTTGCTCGAACGGCTCTGCCGCCAGGAAGGATGGGAGTTGCTCCTGAGCGCCGTGGCCAGTTTGCCCGAAGAACGGCAACGCGCCACGATTTTTCTTAAATATTTTGAAGCGTTAGATGATGAGGAGATCGGCCACCGTTTGGGGATCACAACCAACCACGTGCGGGTCTTGCGCACGCGCGGCATTGCGCGCTTACGTCAAGATCAAAAGCTGAACGCCTATTTTCGCGGTGCATAACAGGAAGTGCGCGATGGCTCCTTCCGTCCTTGCCCAATACGTTGTATACTCACGGTCAGCATCGCTTGCCAAATTGGTTGTAATGTTTAGCGCCGATTTGCCTCTCTATAGGTAGAAAATGAATTGAATCGAGGATCGTTATGATGGCCGTAAGCTCAGACGCCACTGCACCTTCACTGAACTGTACTGAGTTTCAACAGATTGTCGAGCGCTATCTCGCCCACCCCGACGGTGAGATGGCGCACCTGCCTGCCGCGTTGGCGCACCTGCAAGGCTGTCGACGCTGTCAGGCGCAGTGGGATGCATTTTTGCAAGCTTTCATACAGGATCAGGAAGATCAGCTCACCTGCACCGCGGCGCAGGCGCAACTGCCGGAGTATGTGAACGCACAATTAGGCAGCGCCGACGCCGGGGCCGCAGCACGCTGGCACGCCCTCCAGGTGCATCTGGCGCACTGTCCGGCTTGCCATGCAATGTTTCAGGAAGTCAGCGAAATGGTGCAAATCGCGGCCATGCCCTCCTTCCAACCAGAGCGTACACCGGCGCCCGACCTGTCATTTCTCGCGCCGCCAGCCCCCCAGCTAGCGGCGCCGGCGCAGGTCCACTGGCGCATGGATGAAGTCGGCGCCCTGATTATCGAATTCTCCCGTAGCTTGCTTGCGAGCGTGGCGCCGCCGCTTATGGTTGGGCTCAAAGGGGATGCAACGCGCAAAACGCTCTGCCGCATCGATCTACAGGAAGTCTTTGCCGACCTTGCAGTCTCCATTGTCGCCTTGGAGGCGTTTCAGGATCCCAGCCATTGTGAGTTGCTCGTTGAGGTCGATATCCCTAGCCGTGGCGGCTGGCCCAATCTTGCCGGGATCGCGGTGGTGATTCGGCATGGCGCCCAGGTGTTGGCAAGTCGGCAGACCGATGCCTATGGCAAGGCGGTGATTACAGAGATTCGCACCGCCGATCTGGCGGAATTGACCGTGCAGGTGCAGCCGAATGGATAGCGCCTGGGTCGGCACTTACATGGCCAATCTCACGTGCAAAGAGCACAAACGGCGCCCAGTAGCGCGGGTCAGCAAAGATTTTTGCATCAGCCGCGGGTTCCCTTGCCGGTTCGCTCATCCTTTCATCCGGGGCGCCTTTTACATAACCGCGCGTCATCAAGGCGCTTCCCTGATCTTGCCCAGCCCAAGGCGCGGCTGTAGCCGTAGCCGGTGTAACGACCGGTTGCGCAGTTGTTGGCGCATAACGTTGCAGCAAGCGCTGCGCCTCGCCATAGGTTAGATTTTGGAGATAGAGTTGGGCATCTTTCAACGCGGTGGCAAAGTCTTGGCCATTATACACCTGGGCATAAAATCGGTGCATCAAGAGGTAGGTGGCCCGCTCATCGACACGCCAGAGGGTGGCCAACAGGGTGCGCGCGCCGGCATAGAAGAAAGCGCGCAGGAGGCCCACCAATTCATCACCATGGCGCACTCGGCTTAGACCACTTTCACAGGCGCTAAGGGTCACCAGGTCAGCGTTCAAGACCAGCTTTTCCATAATTTCCAGCGCAGTGAGCGTTTCATCGGGCGCTAGTTCCAGAAAGGACGCCAACGGCATTTCCGGCACAAAGGCGCCATGACAAGAGAAATGCACTAACCGGTGCGTCCCGGCCAGGCTATAGAGCGAGAGCTTCTTGGACTGTGCGCCGGTCAGGGCAAGCCCGCCCACTTGTTGAGCTAATGCCCGCGCCTCCGCTTCTGCATAGCGAAGTTGGTATGCGCCTTGACGGTCGTAGCCAAGACAAAGCATGGCGCCAGCCGCAGTCGCGCTCTTAGTGGTTGCTTTACTAAGCAGAATTGTCGCGCTGGGGGCATAGACAAAGGCCGCGCTATGCGGACGCAAAAGCGGCGCGCCATCCGCCGCCAACAGGCTTTGAAATGGAATGTAGTGGAGCGGGCCATGTGGCAGCAAATAAACAATGCGTTTCTCCTGAAGCAGGGTCGCGACCGGTTTTAACAACGCTGTAAATAAAGTGCGCCGCACCGGTTCTGCCAGAAAATGCCGTTCAACCACACTGGTCAGATGACCGGGGCGCACCAAATTGGGTGATAAGGCCAGATCATAACACTGAACCTGGTCGCGGGTAATGGCAAAAAGCAACGTGGTTTCTTGCGGAAAACGATGCCGATTTTGCAGAGAGGGCGAGGCGCTCGCCTGCACCTGCCACTCCAACAGACCGGTGGTGAAATAGGCCAGGAGCATTGCATCATCCGCCAGGCCGGCCTGCACCTGCGCCAGGGTAATCACCGGCTCACGGTTTATACGCGCCAACTGGGGCGAACCCGCCGCCAACGTATCCAAGAAGGCGCGGGCGCGCGCCTGTTCCGTCAAGGCAAAGGCGGTGGGCAGATCCTGCAACTGCACAGCCAGAAGAACGGCATTAGCATAGACGGCCTCCACCGTGGCAAAGTAGCCGACACGGCCACTTTCCGATGTAACGCCGGCGCGTACTTGTTCGGCCAGTGCAAGCGCGGCTTGATAATCGGTCATGGCCGCGCTGAATGAACCCATAGCCTGGTGCAACGCGGCCAGATTGGCCAACACTTCAACTGTATTAAACGGATGGTCAAGGCGTTGAAAAATCGCCAATGCCGCTTGATAGGCAGTCAAGGCGTCAGGCCAGGTTGCCTGGCCCTGCAGTTGGTAGATCTCGCCCAGGTTGTCATAGGCGACGGCCATGCCAAAGGCGTCCTCCTCTTGTTGGGCATAGGCGAGCCGTTGTTGATGACAGGCCAGGGCCTCGGCCCAACGTTGTTGATGTTTGTAGACTAAGCCCAGCGCGCTTTGGGTGGTGGCGGCCACCCAGGCAAGCTCGGCAGGATGCGCACTTACGCTGGCCAGCAACGCCAGCGCTTCGTGACAACAACGTTCGGCATAGGCGAGATAGTCGGCGTCCAATGCGCCGTAAGCGTACCCCTTTTCACAGCAGAGGGCAATATTCTTGAACAGGCCGGCGCGGTCTTCAATCGTCAGCGCGGGGGCGTCGGTCGCGGCCAGAATCGCTTTAAACGCGTCAATCGCCTCCAGCCAGCGACTTTGCGCGTCATACATAATGCCCAATGCCTTGAGCGTGCGCAGACTGAGCGAGGCGACTGGGTGGGCCGCCAACACGCTCTGAAAAATTTGTTCGGCGGCCGGCGCATCGTGATCCCGTTCGTTGGTGAGTACGCCCGTCAAATAATCGGCCCACAATGCCTCTGGGGCTGTGGGGGGAATTGCGTTGCGCCACTCGTCAATCAACGTCTGACATTCGCTAAATTTACGGCTGTAGAGTGCGCCAAAGAAGGTGCGCAGCCATTGTTCACGATCTGTTTGTTCAATTGCTATCGGATCGGTCATCTGCTTATGAATCTTCACTCCATCCAACAATCTTTGCCACGTGCCGATAGAGGCGCCCGCCCTGTTATCCCTGTACTCTTCGCTCTGCTCTTGGCCGGCGCGCTGACGCTTGCCTTGGTCACCGCGACCACCGCCACGGCCTGGGTGCGTTCCTATGCCAAGCCCGCGCAAGCTAGCACGGCGCCGGCCGCCACCATCCCGATCTTTGTCTATATTGCTCCTGCGCCGGATGGTCAATCCATGCTGGTCAATGGCATTCGGTCTGAAGTGCCGGGACAACTCTTTATCAGCGCCACCGGCAATGGCGGCGCCCAACGGGAATTTTCCTACACCGATGTAGTCACCTACTCGACGGTGGCTGACGCCTATCTTGCCACCATTGGCGGCCTCTGGCAGCAGACCAACATTGTCGGCGCCCTCAGCTTTACCACGACGGAGCAAAGCAGTAGCTGGATTGACTATAAACGCGCCTATATCCCCGCCCAAGCCCAGAGCGCCATCGTCTCACCCGACCAGATCTTCGCCCTCTCGATTCTGTTTACCGACACCTTCCCCGCCGAAACCTATCTGGCCGTGACCACCAACAATGGTGAGCTACTTGGTGCGCCGCCCGCCAACTATACATTTGTGGGGCAAGTCTATACACTGCGGGCCGCCGGTCTCGTCTACACCACCACCCAAAGAATGCCGCTTGTCTTTAATTACAACCCCACGCTGTTGGGCGACCTGGCGCCGGAAGCGTTGGTGATCATGGCCTGGAACCCTGCCACCTTGACCTGGCAACCCCTGACCACTCTGTTGGCAACCGACCGACAACAGGTCAGCACCTCGGTGGTCACCTTCACCACCTATGCGCTCATGGCTGCACCGTTGACGGGCCAGGGGACAGATCAACAATCCTGGCAAGATGAATTTCACGGCTGGGATCACGTGGACGTTTCACGTTCGCACAACATTGACATTATTCGGGATGGCAGTCACTATGAATTCCTGACCCTGGCCTATTCCGCCACCCAGGGCGTAGCGCTCTCACAGCCGATTATCCCGCCGCCCCCAATCAACGCCTGGCAGCGCATCTACTACACCACAACAATGGAGCCGCCGACCACGACACTAACCATTGACCTGTTGGATCTTAACGGTACGCCCCTCTTTACGAATGTGGCCAACGGCTTTGACCTGTCCACATTGGATGTAACGGCCTATCCGGCATTGCGCCTGCGCGCCAATCTGACCGCCACCAGGCCAGGCGCGGCGCCACTACTGGATGGTTGGCGACTTACCTGGCAACGCCCAGCGACGCTGACACCCACGCCAACGACGACGCCCACAGCAACACCCACCCCCACCATGACAGCAACACCTATTATACCATCAACGGCGACGCCCACGCCTACAGCAACCGCGACGCGCGTCGCCGCTGAACCATCTTTCTTCATCTACTTACCCAAGGTGCACCGATGAACAACCAACCTCTTGCGTTCAATCTTCCGGCTCTACGTTATTGTCCCTGGCGAATACTGTTGCTGCTCGCGCTGTTGCTTGGCGGCAGCAGTCGGCTGGCGCATGGCCAAAGTGGTGACATCCTGCGCAAGGTCTGGGTGTCGGCAGAAGATGAGTTCAATACCAGCGCGGCGTGGGGTGACTATGACCAGGATGGTGACCTAGACCTCGCTGTAGGCGGATTAGAGGGCGTCCGGCTCTATCGCAACGATGGCGTCCAACCCGCCTCGGCCACCCCGATCTTAACTTCGGTTTGGCAGTCACCGGTAGCACTGCAATATGCCACCAACGACGTGGTTTGGGGTGATTTTGACGGTGACGGCGACCTGGATCTGGCCGCGGCCAGTCAACTCTATGACTTCAACGTCGGCTATACCCACCTGTATCGTAACAACGGTCTTTCATCCGCCGGGACGCCACAATTTGATCTTGCCTGGCAAGTCGATGAGATCGCAAATACAAGCAGCGTGGCCTGGGGCGATGTCGATCAAGATGGTGACCTGGATCTGGTCGTCGGCAATGATGGAAGCCCCAGTCGTCTTTATCGCAATGACACCACCCAACAGGGCAATGCGCCGGCTGCTTTTACCCCCATCTGGGCATCACCCGCCGCCAATCCGGACCATACCTCGGCGCTGGCGTGGGGTGATGTCGATGGCGACGAAGACCTCGATTTGGTGACCGGCAATGGCCAGTTAGTGTTGAATGGCGGCGAACCGCTGCGGCTCTACTTGAATCAAAATGGCAATCTGGCTGCGGATCCCGTCTGGTCGTCGGCGGTGAACGACATTACCTTCGACCTTGCGTGGGGCGATTATGATGGTGATGGCGATCTGGATCTGGCGACCGGGGCCGTAAACATCAACGCCTTTGACAGCCCCATCGGCGCGCCGAACCGCATCTATCGCAACGTCAACGGCGTCCTGTCTGCCACCCCCGTCTGGACTTCGCCCGAAAGTGAGATTACGCTGGATGTTGAATGGGCGGATCTCGATGGCGACGGCGACCTGGATCTGCTGGCCGGGAATGACGGGCTAGATCGTCTCTATCGCAATGATGGGCTGGAGAGTGACCAAGTTACGCCCAAACTCACCTCCGCATGGTTGGGTAAGGATGAAGATGCCACCACGGGTCTTGCTGTCGGTGATTTTAATAGTGATGGCGTGCTCGATCTGGCTGCGGCCAATGGTACAACCGGCGGGCAGACCAACCACCTCTATCGCAATGACCTGTTACTCTTGGCCGGTGAACAGACCTTTAATACTGACCTCAGCGGACGGGCGGTCGGTGCGGCCTGGGGGGACTATGATGGCGATGGCGACCGTGACGTGGTGATTTGCTATGGTCGATCCGCTGTTGCCGTTAGGCTCTTCAGCAATGACAATGGTATCATCGCGTCTACGTCCGTATGGTCGATTCCAGAGGCGATCTTTGTCTCCAGCGCGGCCTGGGGCGATGTCGATGGCGACCACGATCTTGATCTGGTGATTGGCCTGATTGGCGCGCCCAATCGCCTTTACCGCAATGACAATGGCATGCTCACCCAATCCCCGGTCTGGAGTTCAGCAGAGACAGATGCAACCTTCGCTGTGGTCTGGGGCGATTATGACGGCGATGGCGACCTCGATCTGGCCGTCGCCAATGGCTCAGTGGCCACCGATGCGGGTACAGAATATCATCCCAATCGCCTCTATCGTAATGACAATGGTCAACTCACGACCGCGGCTGTCTGGACAGGACCCGGTGCAGAGTTTTCAGCCGCCGTCGCTTGGGGTGATTATGACAAGGATGGCGACCTCGATCTGCTCTTTGGCAACGGCACAACGACACAGTCAATCAAGGCAGCCGACCGACTCTATCGCAATGATGGTGTCGATCCAGCGACGCAGACGCCCATCTTTACTGCGGTCTGGCAACAAGCGGAAGCCTACTACGACAGCACCAGTGATGTCGGTTGGGTTGACTATGATGGCGATGGCGACCTGGATGCGGTAACCGCCAACCATGAAAATCCCAACCGGATCTACCGCAATCAGGCCGGTCAGCTTGACACAACGCCGGCTTGGGAATCGCTCCAAAAAGATGGCACGCAGACGATGGCCTGGGGCGACTTTGATGGCGATGGCGACTTTGACCTTGCCACCGGCAATGGCGGCGTCAATTTTGCCGGCAATGCAGTAGGCCGGAAGAATTATGTCTATCGTAACGAGAATGGTGCGCTTTCGCCCGATCCGATCATTGAGGCACTCTCTGACATTAGCAGCACCACCGACATTGCCTGGGTGGATATACAAAACAATGGCAAACCGGCATTGGTGGCAATCAATGATCAATCCGCCAGCCGCGTCTACACGAATCTGCGTTGGCGCGCGCCCGCGGGGCAGAATCATCCGCCCAGGGTGACTGTCCAGCGTCCCGGGGCAACGCCCGACGCCGACTTCTATGCAACAGCGGAGATCCTGACGGCCGGCCAGATTGAGATCCACTATACGCTCTTTGACGCAGAAGGCGACCCCGTTGCGAAGATCATTCCTGAATTTTCGGCCACCGGCGGCGGCCAATGGCAGCCTGCCACTCCAGCCCCCGGCAGCGATGGCCTGACCAATCTGACGACCTCCGCCCAGGGCACGCCCCATCGCTTTATCTGGCAAGCCGCCGTCGATATTATCAAGAGTGACAATGTGCGCTTTCGTATCCGCGCCATGCCGAGCGCAAAGAGCAGTCCACTAGCATGGTCGGCGGCTGCGGGCATCAGTCCGCCCTTTCGCGTGGCTGCGCCCTGGTACATTCGCGTGGTCAATGAAAATGGCAACCCTGTCGCCGGCGCCACTGTCTATGCCAATGGGCAGCCGATTACCCAGACCCTGACCGGCCTCACCCGCACCGATCAGGCGGGGCTGTTGGCGCCCTTGACGCCGCCGGTCGGCGCCACGCTGGTGGCGCTGGCCTTGCAACAAGAGGCCCCGAGCCCGCGGGCCGAGCACAACGGTTGGGCCTATCGCACCTATCTGACCAGCCACACCTGGACAGCCGCCGGCCAACCCCTGGCCGACACGGCCACCAGCCTGGGCGAACAGCGCCTGGTGGTCAAAAAAGCGCAGCCGCTGATCCTCTTTAACCTGCTGGTGGCGCTGGAATGGAATGCAGATGACGCCTATCTGAACCAGTTGGCAGACGCGCTGCGCAGCGGCTCTAACTATCTCTATGACCTGACCGATGGTCAGATGGCCTTTGGCGAAGTGACCATCTATGAGGATGGGGAGCAGTGGACCAATGCCGACCTGCAATTTCTGGCGCGCAGTGATGTGCACCCCTATGCCGATATTGGCGGCATTCTCGCAGCCGATACTTCACGGGTCATCCATGTAGGTCGCGGTTGGGACCGGTATGGCGATAATACCCAGCCGTGGAATGCATCCGATGGCTTGCGCACACTGGTGCATGAGTTTGGCCACTATGGGTTGTATCTGTGGGATGAATATCTCTTCTATGACTTTGATGCTAATGGCAATCTGCTGGGCCTCTCCAAGGAAACCGGCTGTACTTCGGCGGCCATCAGAGCGCAGGAAGACCTTAACGGCACGAACGCCAGCGCCATGGATTGGCAATATGCCACCAGTGAATTGAGCGCCCGCACGCCAACGGCACTCTGGGGCAACAACTGTGAAATAACCTTGCAGACACAGCACAATCCCCAATTTCAACCCCAGGGCCACGGTGAATCAACCTGGGAGACGCTAGCGCGCCATTATGCGGACAGCGCAAACCCGCCCCGCTGGCAAATTGTGACCCCGATGATGCGCGGCAGCGTTTTGACCGGCCCCGTGGCGCTGGCGCCGGGTTTGCCGGCCTGGCCCCAAGTGCACATCCACCCAGTTGCAGCCCAATCACAGCCACTCATCCTAACCGTGAAAGAAGCTGATGGGACCCTCTACACCAAAGGCGCCGTCGTCACCCTCTATCAGGGCACCGTCAACGGCACACGGCCCCTCAACCAGGGCTTCACCGACAAAAACGGCCACCTTGCCATCTTTGGCGCCGGGATTGGCGATAAAGTGCGCGCAGCAACGTTGAATGGTGGCTTGCAAGGCGAGTTGACCATCCACGACGCCGGCGGCGCTCTCGTGCTGACGCTCAACGCGCCCGGCGCGGCCCGCATAGCCTTGGCCAACCCATATCCCACGCTCCGGATTATCCCGGCCTATACCCAAGATCCCAACCAGATTGATCTGACCTTTGTTGTGCAACAATTTGATCCCCAAAGCCCGCCAAGCGTCAACGCCATTGCCCCCAGCCAAAACCAGAGTGTAGCCGTTCAACTGAGCCCAACCAGCGGCGGTCATGTAGGCGCGCTCAGTGTCAACGCCAATCGCTTTGGCATTGGCTTTGTCCAGGTCGCTGGGACAGTGAATGGGCAGTTAACCTATCTTGACGCCACCTATCAGTTGCAAGCAGTCGTCCCCAATACGCCGGCCCGCCTCTTTGCTGCCGATGGCAACCTAAATTTTTACCTTGCACCGAACACAAAGAGCGCCACCAGCACCCTGGTGGTGATCAATAGGCTTGGTGTAATGCCAGGCGCGCCGCCGCCGGACGCCCAGATTATAGGAGATGTCTATGAACTGACCGCTTCCGGCTCACGGTTGAATTTGGAGCAAACAGGGCTGCTCTCCCTTCACTATGCCGCGGATCTAACCGCAGACCAGCAAACTGCGCTGCACATCTATCGCTGGGATCCCAACAAATTTGAATGGAAGTTACAGGAAAGCACCGTCGACCACGAACGCCGTGAGGTGACAACGGTCACGAATCAACTGGGGATTTATACGCTTATGGTCACAGATCGTGAACCGCCGGCGGAGTTGCGGATCTATCTGCCCTTTGTAGGCCAAAAGTAGTAAAAGTTGCGACTCTCAAGCCATCTTGCAACGTGCTCTTATCCCAAACTCTGGAGATCGCATCTGAGCCATTGCGGTCTCCTGAAACCATCTTTTACATAGCCATAGGCAGGATCGGTTGGCGTTGGTCAAAACTGGTCAACATGGCAAGGAACCCAACAATCCTGCTGGCATGTTCAATGTCGATCCCAACGAGTTCTCCTTCCTCATCGTAATCAAAAACGATGCCCGGCTCGATTTCGCTTGCATCTACACCTGGTCGGTCAAACAATTTAATGTAGAGTGAATCGGTCTCCGGATCATAATCAAATCGCATAGCTTACTCCTTGAAATCTCGATCAAAAAAAGCATTATGCAAGGTAACGCCATCTTCAAGCACAACGACTCTTAAATACATACGCCGTTCTTCAATATATCCCCAATGCCGTTCTTCAATATATCCCCAATATCGAATTCTACCATCTTTTTGGCGCTGACGTCGAATATAATTTCTGACGACACGTTCACACCACTCTCGGCGAATATCAGGACGATCCAAAGTCACTCTTCGTTCAAAATATGGCGATGTTTTCATGCGTTCAATAGTAGGCTTGCATTTGTTTGTATATAGTTGAATTATAAAACAGCATGACATTGCCAGCTAAAACTCTTAATCGTTGATCTTATGTTCAAGGAGACCACTCAATATCCCCTACCGTTTTCCCGCGCGATGATGAATCTTGTCGCCAGCGAGACCGGCATCGTCGAGATGCCGGTCTCGTTCTCCACGAATTAACGCCCCGGCCCGTCGACAATTCGTCCAGGGGTGGCGCCAGTGTGTTCTCCCATCTGGAGCACGCGCACCCCGTTGACCCACACATCTGTGACCCCCACCGAAAGCTGATGAGGATCCTCAAAGGTGGCGCGGTCGGCCACGGTGGCAGGATCAAAGATCACCACATCGGCCAACATCCCTTCACGCAGCAGACCCCGGTCGCGGATGCCCAGCCGTTGGGCCACGGACGCGCTCATCTTGCGCACGGCATCCTCCAGCGGCAGCACCTTTTCCTCCCGCACAAAGCGGCCCAGAACGCGGGTGTAGGTGCCATAGGCGCGGGGATGATAAGGGCCCGTGGGAGCAGCCCAAAGCGGGTCAAGACCACCGGCGTCGGTGCCAAACATGATCCACGGCTGTTGCAGTTGTAGGCGCAAGTTGTCATCGGTCATCATATAGTAGATGGTGCTAATGCGCTGCTCTTCGGCGAGGAAGAGGTCAAAGGCGGCGTCGATCCACGCCTGGCCGCGCATGACGGCAATTTCGGAAAGCCGTTTGGCCACATATTGCTGATTCTCCGGCTTGGTAAAGCCAATCGGCATAACGCCTTCCGGCCCACAAAGTTCGACCATGGCTTCCCAGCCGCCTGACGGGTGAAGCGCTTCGGCGCGGATCTTGGCGCGCATAACCGGGTCGCGCAGGTTATCAAAGAACTTGCCGCCGGCGGCCGACCAAGGGGGTAGGATGGAGCTCAACCCGGTGCCGGCGGCAGGATAGGTGTACATATCGGCGGTAATATCTTGGCCGGCGGCGCGGGCGGCGTTGATCATTTCAATCACCTGCGCCATCTTGGGCCAGTTCCGTTTGCCGGCAGCCTTGAGATGGTAGATCTCCACCGGCAGGTTGGCCCGCCGTCCGATTTCTAGCGCTTCCTCAATGCCCTCAATCAGCCCATCCGCCTCAGAGCGGATATGGGTGATATAAATGCCATTATATTCGCTCACCACCTTGCAGACCTCAACCAATTCGTCAGTACTGGAGTAGGCGCTGGGTGGGTAGATCAGTGCGCAGGAGACGCCCAGGGCGCCATCTTCCATGGCCTCGGCCATCGTGCGGCGCATCACGGCCAGTTGATCGGCGTCGGGTTCGCCCATTTCCATGCCCATCGCGTATTGGCGCAAGGTGCCGCCGCCTAGAAAGGAGCCAATGTTGGGCGAGACGCCCCGCTCCGCCAGTGCTTCCAACCAGTCGCGGAAGCGCGTCCAGGTGGGCATCCGCTCGATCCACTCCGGCGCCAGTTTGGCAAAAGGGTGGCTGCGCATGGCGCGCAGGTCAATCTTTTCATTGATCGGCCCTGGCGTCGAGCCCTCCCCCATGATCTCAGTGGTGACGCCCTGGGTGATCTTGGAAAGACAGCGCGGATCGACCATCAGTGGCAAAATCGAATGGCTGAGGATGTCAATAAAGCCGGGGCAGACCACTTTGCCGGCCGCGTTCACCACGTCACCAGCCTGATCGGGCGTAATCTGGCCGCGCGGGGTAATTGCAGCAATTTGGTCACCCTGCAAGGCAATATCGCCGTAGAACCAGGGGTTGCCGGTCCCATCAACAATTTTGGCATTCTGGATCAGGGTAGCAAAGGCAGCCATTGACGTTCTCCTTCTTGTGGTAATTGGGTGATTGGTGATTGGGGGTTCTATTACGGGCGCTTAGCGCCACTGATGATTAGGTGATTAGTGATTTTGCTTGTGTTGGGGAAATGCCCGGGAGTTCAGACCCTAATCATACCACAGGCTAGCTGATGGGAAAATAGGACGCGGATTTGCGCGGAGCCACACGGATAAAAACGCAAAAATCCGCGTAATTCCGCGCAAATCCGCGTCCAAAATTTTCATCCGCGCCTGGCAGGCAACCGCCATTGGGCGCGGTGTCCATAGACGTGAGAAGCTATATGAAAGTATGTAGCAGCCTAGCCAGCCGCCACCAGCCCAGTCAAGGTCGTTGTCATTTGATAGCGCTTACCAGTGCGCGCCGACTCCAGCGCGCCCAATAACATTTCAGTGATGTGGCGGCCCCACTCCACGTTGAGCAATGGGTCGCGATCGTCCCGAATACAGTCAATCAGGTGTTGAGTAGACTGATGGTAATGATTAAAAACGCCAGATTTTGCCGGGGAGCGCATCGCCTTGTCCAGCTTGCTCTGTTGGGGCAGATGCCACCAGCCATCAGCATCCACATTGGGCAGTAGTTCTTTGCGTCTACTCATGATCGCCGCTGGGGTGTCGCCGGCAAAGACCAAGTTACCTTCAGCACCATAGATCTCAAAAACGCCGCTATCGGGCAGATAGGGTTGAAGAGGACATGTGATATGAAAGACGCCCAGCGCACCATTGGCCATTTCGTAGAGACTATAGACATGGGTGGCCATGTCCCCTGGCGCCTGCGCGCTTCGTAATGGAGAGAAAATTGATGGAAAAGTGGTGATATTGCCACTGTTTGTCATCCTATTCAACGGGTTTGTACTCTCAACACCTGGCGCAAGGAAGTGCTCAGCGCTGTACTTTTTAGTCATCCCTATCACACTTTTGCAATCACCTAAGAGCGTCGCAATCTGGGTGGGCGCATAGGGAGAGTCAAAGAGCAGACTGCCACTATCCAGAACATAGCTGGTTGTCGGATCGTGAGGGTACTGCTCCTCAGCAGGACAGTAGATAGCCGGGGTGCTCGCCATGCAGGAAAACCAAAAGGGCTCACCCAATACACCCTGGTCTAGCAAATAGCGGAGGGTGACATAATCGGGATCGAGCAGGGTGGCAAAACTGGGTTCCACCACAGCTTTGACGCCGGCCTGTCGCACGGCGCGCACAATGGCATTGGCATCATGAAGGGTCAGTGCCATTGGCTTTTGGAGCAACACATGCTTTCCCGCCTGTACCGCCTGCAACGTAAAGTGGACATGGGTGCCGGGACCGGTCAGAATCAAGACAGCGTCAATATCGGCCCGCTCGATCATGGCGTGGTAATCCTGATACTGTTGCAGTGCGCCAAAGAGGCGTTCACAGGTTGCCATACGCTGCACATCAATGTCACAAACGGCCACCGGCGTAGCCGTTTCCATTTGCATCAGATAGGGCAGATAGTGGGCTGTTGCCTCCGCACCACAACCAACCACACCCACCTTTACTTTGGGCTTTGAATATTGTCCCATTGGATCTTTTCCCATTGGCGAATCACGAAGAAGAGGGTATAGACAAGTATCACTTTACCATAACCTAGCTAATCCTGTCCATAGTAAGGTAATAGTAGGATTCCTTCGTAAGGAACTACTCACCGGTAGCTATTCCCAAAGCCCCCCAGCCGCGGCGACATAAGCTCACCCCAAAACAGAAATACACCCAAACAGATGGGTACGTTTCACTTTGGGGGAGATGTGCCGGGGACGGACCTCACGCAGCCCTGTATACGCATCAAGTCTTGGTCCGTTCCCGGCACCTCTCTTTGTGACCAGCGCAAACTCGCCCTAAAACAGAAATGCACCCCTGACACCCGCCACAATTGTAAATCCACCCCAAGTTATGATAGGATCGACTACCATTCCCAGGAATTCCCCCAACCATTACCCCCACTTATTTCTGTTGCGGCACTTAGGGTCTGTCCAGAATCAAAGTAGTGAATTTTTAGACTGATTTACACGAGTAGTTCGTCAAAAATTATCTAGGTTATTTCTGGACAGACCCTTACGTCAAATTACTTAGATATAATAATTTAAATAGTAGATAAGGGTAGATTCATGGCGCCAAACATGCTTAGTCCATTTAGCCAGCCCATGGCTGGTCTGCGGATCAAAGAGGGATCCCCTCCCTTAACCAAACCGACCAAAGAGGAGATCGAAGCCTTTCCTGCCGAGGCCCAGGCTCTTTTGGACCAAAGCAGGGAAGCTCAAGCCGCCTTGCTGGCCCAGCAAGCTTATGATCTAAGTTGGATCGAAGGTCGCCATTTTCTGTTGGCCGGCGCCACGGGTCCTGGCTTGGGCGGTGCTTTTGCTGCAGCCATCTTGGGGGCGGGTGGCGCCGCCAGTGTCACTGTACTAGGTCGTGACTTGAGCCGCTCACTCAACTTTGAGACGGGCAAGGTCATGGAAAAGCTGGCCCAGAGCGCCGACATGGGGCAACGTTTTCACTGGCTCAATGATGGCATGGCCATGGAGGGCAAACCGCTGGAGAAATTGATCGAGGCGCTCAAAGAAGCCGACGCTGATCGGGTGGTCTATGTCAACACAGTGGCTGCAGCTATCTCCGGCTTGCTGCCGGGCATGCCGCCGGTTTATGTCAAGGATGTGGATGAAGAAGGTTTATTTCAATGGGAACTGCGCCCCCTTAGTGAGCGCGAAATTGAGATTACCCGCTTTGTCATGGGTGAAATGGCCGTCAAATTTCCCCAGGTGTTGGAGGCAAACGGCATTGGTGTCGAGGCCAGCGTCTTTGCCGACTGGCGTGGCAGTCTCGACAAAATCAGCCGTGACCCCACCCAACGCGAATACGGCCGTCATGGCGCCTATTCGACCAGCCTCTATTTACCCAAAGAGTATCTGCAAGAGGATGCACGAAACGCCTTTGGCGCAGAACGCAAGGTGCTTGACATCTTCTATCCCATGATGCGCACGCGTGCGCTCCCCCTCATCCCTGGGGGCATGACCATTGCCGCAGTCAACGAAAAGATTATGGGTATAGAAGGCGTGCGCCGGCTGGAGATCCCCGAACTGGCGCTCAAGGGGCTCGATTTTGTCGGTCGCGCTTTGACCAGCGGCTACAACAACCCCTTCCCCCGCGCCGATGCCCACGACGCCCACCTTGACGACTGGATGTTTGAGGTGGTGGCTAAGCTCAATAACGACGAAAATAGTGATTTTTATTATAAGCGGTGGATTGGGTGATAGGTCCTTTGTCATTAGCCGTAGCAGCTGTCACTACTCCACAAAGATAAAGATCAGATCGTTGACATTGGTCTGGGTCGGGCCGGTACGAAGCAGATCATGGGTGGCTGCCAGGAGCGGGTAGGCAGCGTGGCGGCGCAATGCCTCGGCAGAGCTAAGGTGCTGCGCTGCTGCCCGCGCCACCGTGCCACCGTCGGCCATGCCACCGGCACTGTCAGTGGGGCCATCGGTGCCATCTGTGGCCAGAGCAACGACGGTCACCCCCGCTATGTCTTGGAGTGCCAGGGCGCCAGCCAGTGCCAACTCCTGGTTGCGTCCCCCTTTACCCGGATTGGCGCCAAGGGTAACCGTTGTTTCCCCCCCCAGAATCAGGCAGGCCGGCGCCGCCACTGGCTGGCCGGTGGCCTGCACTTCTTTGGCCAGCGCCACAGCCACTTTCGCCACCTGGCTCGCTTCACCTTCGACATAGGTGCTCAACAGCAGTGCGTGATACCCCTGCGAGCGCGCCTTGGCCAATGCCGCTTCCGCCGCAACCCGATTATCCGCAACGACCAAGGTTTGGCTGCGTATAAAGGCCGCGCCATCCGCTTTGGGCGTGTCAGCCAGGGCGCCGGCTAACCCTAGCTGTAACCGCTGAAGAATCGCCTTTGGCAGCTTGGACGCCAACGCATATTTTTCCACCACCGCCCAGGCATCGGCCCAGGTGCTGGCATCGGGCGTGGTGGGACCGCTGGCAATGACATCCAGCGGACTGCCGATAACATCACTCAGCGCCAGTGTCACCAACGTGGCCGGCGCCACCGCCCGCGCCAGTTGCCCGCCCTTGACGGCGCTGCAATGTTTGCGCAGACAGTTGATCTCATTGATGGTCGCGCCACAAGCCAGCAGCGCGTTGGTCATAGCCTGCTTATCGGCCAATGTGAGCCCCTCCGCAGGTGCGACCAAGAGCGCGGAGCCGCCCCCCGAAAGCAGCGCAAGCACCAGATCATCTGCACCTGCCGTGTGGGCCAACGTCAGCATGTCCTGGCCCGCGGCCACGCCGGCGGCATCCGGCATAGGATGGGATGCTTCCACCAGCCTGACCCGTGCGGTTGGGCCGCTGTGATCGGTCTTCACCACCACCAGCCCATCCGTAATCCGATCGCCGAGGATCTGCTCCACCGCCTGAGTCATAGGGGCGCCGGCTTTGCCCGCGCCAATCACAAAAAGTCGACGATAGGCAGCTAGGTCATAGTGACGCGCGCCAACGGTGAGCCGGTCACCATTCCGTTGTAACACAGCGAGCACCGCGCCATAGGGGTCAACGGCCGCCAGGGCAGCCTCCAAAATCGGCACAATGCGCTGACGGACAGCAGGATTGGGTAGCAAAATAGAGGGCGCAAAACGCATGGATGGACAGTTCCTAGATAAAGGGCCGCCCGGCTTGAACACCGGTGCGATCCAGGTGGGACAAGAAATCGTTAATAAAGCCGTTCATGAGGGTCTCTGCGTTGTCGCCGGCCAATGGCACCTGGGCGCCAGCCATGGAACCATGACCACCGGCGCGGCCCCGCTTGCCCACCACTTGCTGAATAAGCTGACCGGCGCCCCGTTTTTGGTTGGTACGCACAGAGATGTAAAGGGCATCCTTATAGACGCCTGCGCAGATCACCCATCTGGTCCCTTGATGGCGCATTAATAGTTCGGCAATATTGGCGGCAAGGTCAGGATAGCTCACCTCGCCTAGAAAAGCAATCATCACATCATCGTAGTGCTTGGCCAGGCGCAGCGCCTGGGCCAGGGTGCGAAAATAATCGCCGGGCAGTTGCGCCCGCTCGATCTTGAAGAGTGCCTCCAGATCGACAAATTGCAACAAATGGCAAAAGGCTTCGCGGTCGCTCTCGGTGGCTTTTCGTTCCAGCCCCTGTGTATCGGTCTTCACGCCGTAAAAGAGGGCGGTGGCCAGCGACGGCGCAATTTCCAGCTCAGCACAGCGCAGATACTCAACCAGGATAGAGGAAGTAGCGCCCATCTGGGGTCGAATATCGGTAAAAGCGACTTCGTCACTTGCCGTGCGATATTCATGATGATCCAGTACCAGTCCAGGGGTAACCGTCGGCGGCAGGGGGTTATTCCCTGCCCCTGGCTGTGTATCGACCAGCGCTAGATGTGATGCTTTGGCAAAATCGGCAGGAGTCAGCCGCTTCATAGGATAGCGCAGATAACGCACCAGGGCGCGGTTTTCGGCTCTGCCCACGATTCCTTGGTAGGCGATGGTAGCCGATAGTGCATAGCGCTGCTCGGCAAGAAACTTTAACGCCAACGCGCTGGCAATTGCGTCAGGATCCGGATTGTTGTGCGGCAAGATGAGTAAATGATCTGCACCGTTAAGGAATTGATCCAGTTGCTGCAGACGGACAAATGTTTTTTCAAATTGATTGCCTATAGCTGGCGCGTCATTCATTGTCAACCTCAAACTTGTGATTGGAGCATGGGCGCTGTTGATCATTGTCCCATGCTCCAGCCACAAATCTCATAGAATCAAAGCTGCTTGATTTATGCCGGCCAGGCGCGTCGATACGCCTCAATCATCTGGTCGAAGAGTGCATCCATACGCTCATCCAACCCCTGCCGCGCCGGGTCGGCGTCATACCACGCCATAACCTCCTGGGCGCCACGGCTGAGCGGCGTGGTACAGAGAAAGTCCGGCACCAGGCGCTTGACCTTGCTATTGTCAAAGATCATGCTGGCGGCTTTGTCACCCAATAGCCCCGCGCCCAGAGTGGCGTCATAGGCATTGATCAATTCCGAGGGAATATGGACCAACTGCGGCGCAGTGACACCAGCAGCATAGGCAAAGATCTCATAGATCTGATTCCAGTTGAGCCATTCGTCCGACGTAATGTGGAAGGCATCGCCAATCGCGCGGCTGTTGCCCATTAGCCCCACAAAACCCTTGGCAAAATCGGTATGATGGGTGAGGGTCCAGAGCGAGGTGCCATCTCCGTGCACAATTACGGGCTTGCCCTGGCGCATGCGGTGGATGGTGGTGTAGCCGCCCATAAAGGGAAACATGGTCTTGTCATAGGTATGGGAAGGGCGCACAATGGTCATGGGGAATTTGTTGGCGCGATACTCGCGCAGCAAGAGTTCCTCACAGGCGATCTTGTTACGCGAGTAGAGCCAGTAGGGGTTGTCCAACGGCGTCGATTCCGTAGCCGGTAGGCTGGCCGGCGGCGTCTGATAGGCCGAGGCCGAGCTGATAAAGATATACTGACCAGTCCGCCCTTTAAAGAGTTCCAGATCAGTTTCAATATGCTCCGGGGTAAAGGCAATCCAATCTACCACCACATCAAAGGTATGGCCCTCAAGCGCAGCCGCAGCCGACGCGCGGTCGCGAATATCGCCGTGCAGCACTGTCACGCCGGCGGGCACAGGGCGGTCAGTTTGGCCCCGGTTGAGCAAATACATATCAAAGCCGCGAGTCACCGCCAAAGGCGTACAGGCCGAGCTAATCTTGCCGGTGCCGCCGATAAAGAGAACTTTCATGGTCCAGCTCCTCAGTCTTTATTACTTATCAATTTTATGCGTAACTTCTACTCGTAATCAAATGATTATCTGCATCAAAGTAGCCATTGTACACTGTCATATCGTCATCGGGCAACGACAAGATAAATGGGATGGTCTGGCGCGCGGTGGGGATCATAGCGTCGAGGGGCAATTGTGTAATGGGATAGAATGCCAGTTCACCTTCTGTACAGCCCAGGTCCGTGGGCGGCGCCATCAGCCGACCGGTCAACCAGAGCAACAATACCTGCAATTCACCCCGGCTGACCAACGTCGAGAGGCGTAGGCGTACATCGGCTACGGTGTCTACAGGGATCTTCGTCTCTTCAGTAAATTCACGCCACGCAGCCGCCACCAAATCCTCGCCTTCGCCCACCTCCAGTTCCACCTTGCCGCCAATGCCGGTGATCAGGTTGGGAAAGAGTTTTTTGGTGGGGCTGCGGCGCAGTAACAAGACGGTCGCGTCGGTGGGATGGCGTAACACCAGGGCCGTGCGTACATCTAGCTTCATTGCAGTTTCCTATCCATCAGTCGTGATTAGTAGTGATTATAACAGTTGAGACGAGGGAATGATTGATGATTGGGTGATTGGTGATTGGTGATTTGTCTGCTAACTACCAATGACTAATCACCAATCACCCAATCACCTACTCACCATTGCCATGAAACTCACGTTCACGGACGCCGATGAGAAAGAGTAGGCCATCCAAGCCGAGGCTGGTAATGGAGCGTTCGGCCTGCTCGCGGACAAGGGGCTTGGCGTGGAAGGCGACCCCCATGCCGGCAATGCTGAGCATAGGAATATCATTGGCGCCGTCACCCACAGCAATCGTCTGCTCCAGCGTCAGATTTTCTTGGGCGGCAATCTGGCGCAGAAATTCGGCCTTGCGTGGGCCATCAACAATCTCTCCCAACACGCGTCCGGTCAATTTGCCGTCGATGATCTCCAGACGGTTGGCAAAGACATAGTCAAAGCCCAGTTTACGCTGGAGATGATGACCAAAGTAGTCAAAGCCGCCGGAGATAATGCCAATCTTGTAGCCCAGCCGCTTTAAGGTGCTGGTCACCCCTTGCGCCCCTTCCATCAAGGGCAGAGTGGCCGCCACCTCGGCCAACACACGCTCATCCAGGCCGGCCAGTTGCGCCACGCGCCGGCGTAGACTCTCCTTAAAATCTAGTTCACCGCGCATAGCCGCCGCCGTAATCGCCGCCACTTCTTCCCCGGCGCCGGCCAATTTCGCCAACTCATCGATCACTTCCACCTGCACTAGGGTCGAATCCATATCAAAGACCACCAGCCGCCGGTTGCGCCGGTAGATGTCATCGACATGGGACGAAACATCAATGCCCATCTCCTGAGAGATCTGGATCAGCCGCCGGCGCAACACCTGTTCATCGACCTTGCCGGAGACGGTCAGTTGGACAGCCGCCTTGGGGTGGATGGCCGGATTAACCAAGGAGCGACGCCCGGAGAGTCGCGTAATTACATCAATGTTAAGCCCATATTCGGCACAGAGCGCAGCCACGGCTGAGATCTGCGCCGCGCTCAGTTGTCGCCCCATGACGGTAATAATGCGACGTTCCTTGCCCTGTTCGCCGACCCAGTGCTCATACTGTTCTTGGGAGACCACTGAATAGCGCACCTGCACTTCCAGTTCATGGGCGACATAGAGCAGATCTTTGAGCACAGCCGAGGCCAGATGGGAGTGAGGAATGGCGACCAGGAGCCCCAACGAGATATGTTCATGGATCACGGCCTGGCCAATATCCAAAATCATGACCTCACTTTGGGCCAGTACACCGGTCAACTTGGCCGCCAAGCCAGGGCGATCACGTCCGGTTACATTGATCAGAAAAACTTCACTTGTTAGACTCATGGATGTAAGTATTTACGTCTCTATAGTAGCTCTTTAATCCTTGCCATTTGGTCCGCCGACAGCGGGCCACGGGCGAGTGCACCCACATTTTCTTCGACCTGGGCTACATTTTTGAAGCCGGGAATAGGCACAGTTGCCCCACTGCGCGCCCACAGCCAACCGAGGGCCGCTTGGGCCGGTGTATGACCCTGCGCGGTCAGCACATCCCGCAGCGCGTCCAGCCGATCCAGCCGCTGGGCCGCTTCTCCCTGTTGCAGATCCCACTGATGGCGCACATCATTGGCCGGCAGCCGGGAGTGATGGTCAAACTTGCCGGTCAACAGTCCCATCGCCAGCGGGCCGCGATTGATGCTGGCCAGGTGCTGCGCTTCACACAGGGCGAGCACGTCGGCGTTGCCCTCAAAGAGGTTTAAGCGCTGTTGAATGGCAGTACAATGCTCGCCTTGGGCAAAGAAGGCCGCCCGCGTCGGGTCATCGGTGCTCCAACCGTACCAGCGGATCTTGCCCTCGGTGACCAACGCCTCCAGGGTCTCTAACACTTCACCGGCCCGTTCCAACGCATAGTCGCCGATATGAAACTGATAAAGGTCAATATAGTCGGTCTGCAAACGGCGTAGGCTGGCTTCACAAGCGCGCCGGATTAAGGTCGGCTCACCGCTGGCCCCCGTAATTTTACGCGTCGTTTCATCAAAGACATTGCCAAACTTGGTGGCGATCATCACCTGATCGCGCCGCCCTTGCAACGCCTGGCCCAGGATCCGTTCACTGTGGCCACAGCCATAGACGTCGGAGGTGTCAAAGAAGGTGACACCTAGCTCCAACGCGCGGCGGAGCGCAGCCAACGACTCGTTGTCATCTACATCACCCCAGCCCACGGGATTATCACCGCGCCAAAAGGGACCGCCAATTGCCCAGCAGCCCAAACCCAGGGCGCTTACCATCAATCCGCTCCGCCCTAACTGTCGTACGAACATGCTAGCTCCTTATTGAGTATCCTCGGTGACTGTCACTGGCCAAGCGTAGGTTCGCCAACAAGCGCGGTTGTGGCCAGTGACAGTCACCGAGTGTGGATCGGTGATTCTTTGAAATCACTCTGCCATTTCTGCAATCACACGCGCCACAAAGGCCTCCATTCGGGTAAAGTGTGTGCCACGCCAGTAGATCTTTTGACAATCCGTGCACCGGAAGAATTCATCATAGTAATGAATTGTCTTGGGCTCCAGCAGGTGGAGGATGGTAGCTTTGTCCACGCTTTTTAAGAGACCGTTGCAAGCCAGACAGCGCCGGAAAGGCTTGATCTGCTGCTCCAGTGGATAGCAGGCAAAGAGTTCGCGCAACTGCTCTTCGGGATTGGTGGATTGAATGTGATAGCCCCGGATGACCGCACGCCGTTTCATGATGCCGCCATCACGCGTCAGAATGGTGCGCCCTTCGCATGCGGCAATCTCAACAATTTCCGGGTCATCATAATCATTACGGTAGAGGGTGTCAAAGCCAAGCAGACGCAACCAGCGCGCCAACTTCCCCAGATGGACATCCAGGATAAATTTGATCGGCGTTTGCTCCAGTTCATCAGGACGCTTTAAGCGCGGTGTCTCGCCACTCATGTTGCAATCATAAGACGAACTACGCTAGTTGTCAATCTGGACGTTATCGATCTGAGCAATGCTCGTGCTATACTCTACAGCACTGCGCTATTTTCTGCCACATAACATGATGGCTACCGTTGTCGATAACATTGTAGCCACCATTGTAGTGGCTGTGCACCACCAACGAGGAGTATAGACTATGCAATTGCCAACAGCGCTTCACAACGAGACAGAATTGGATGAGTTACTTTCACGACCGTCGCCACTGGTATTGGAGACAGCGCAGCGGCTGGAAAGCGATCTGCTAATTTTGGGCGTGGGCGGAAAGATGGGGCCAACACTGGCGCGCATGGCGGCGCGGGCACTGGCCGAAGTCGGCTCGCCCCATCGGGTCATTGGCGTGGCGCGCTTTAGTCAGCCGGCGCTGCCTGCGCAATTGACCGCGTGGGGGGTGACACCGCTCGCCTGTGATCTGCTCGATCGCCAAACGCTGGCCACCTTACCCGACTGTCGCCATGTCATCTTTATGGCCGGACAGAAATTTGGCACCAGCGGGCAAAGTGCGCGCACCTGGGCCATGAACAGCTATATGCCGGCCCTGGTCGCTGAACGTTTTACTCAGGCCAATGTGGTGGTCTTTTCCACCGGCAATGTCTATCCGCTTACGCCGGTGGCTCAGGGCGGTTCGTTGGAGAGTGACACGCCTAATCCCGTCGGCGAGTATGCTATGTCCTGTTTAGGGCGGGAGCGGATCTTCGAACACTTTGCCCTAACCCAGGGACTGCGCTGTGCGATTATGCGCCTGAACTATGCGATCGATCTGCGCTATGGCGTTTTGCTCGATATTGCCCAGCGCGTATACAGCGGGCAACCGATTGATCTGAGCATGGGCAATGCCAATGTTATCTGGCAAGGCGATGCGAACGCCCAGGCGCTGGCGCTGCTCGACCACTGTAGCACGCCGCCGTTCGTGCTCAATGTAACTGGACCGGAAACTGTGTCCGTGCGCCGCGTCGCCGAAGTGATGGGCAGATTGCTGGCGCAAGAACCCCACTTTGTGGGCCAGGAGGCGCCCACCGCGCTGCTGAGCAATGCTGCCAAAGCGCAACAACTCTTTGGCTACCCCAGCGTTTCCCTGCAGCAGATGATCGAATGGACGGTGGCGTGGGTGAAAAATGAGAGAGTAGTCTGGAATAAACCAACCCACTTTGAAGCGCGCGATGGGAAGTTTTGAGAATGGCAAGGGTTGATAGGGGGCTGGCAAAATAACCCCGAAATCTCTCAAAGATTTCGGGATTATTTTACGCTCTACAGTGCCTGGCTCACTGACGAAGCATTACAGATCCGCGGTGGCAAAACCAACCTACAAAGTTTTCAGTAGCCAAGAATCAGTCGGCAGTAACCAGGGTCCAGACGATTGGATACTGAAAACTGAGCACTGATTACTCACAGCTGCATGTTCCTTTTGCCGCTACTGTTACAGATTGCTACCCGACCCTTGCGCATTGTCCGGGACGAAGAAGTTGGAACCACTTGAACCGCTGTTATCCTGATTATTCTGGTTATTGTCCTGATCGCCATTCGAGCCACCGGGCTGTTGGAAGCGCGGGCCACCCTGGCGGTCCATACCGTGACCACGATGGAAGTCACCACCGCGACCCCCCATCATTGGGCCAAACCCCATGCGACCTTGACCATTCAGTATGTTATCGGCCTGTTGTTGGGTCAAGAGCCCATCTTTCACGGCCTGGTCCAACGCATTCTTACGCGCCTCCTGTGTCGCATTGCGTAGCATTTGTTGCACCTTTAGCTCATTGGCCTGCGCCTGGGTCAGTAGACCGGCTTCCACACCTTTGTCAAACATGGTATTGCGCGCTGCCGTCAGATCTTCCACCGTAATCCCCAGCGCGTCGGCTAACGCGGCGTCGGCTTCAGCCGGGGTGAAGACGCGGCCTACATCGCCCCTCATCCCGAAGCCAGGGCGAGCCTTTAGCTGATCGGCTTGCGCTTGCGTTAACAACCCATCGGCCACGGCCTTCTCCAACGCCTTTTCGGCGACAGTTTGGTGAGCAGTTTGCAGTTCAGCCTCCGTAATGCCTAGTGCATTGGCTAACAGAGCCTGCCCATTGGCAGACCCATGCTGCATCGCGCCCAGACCAAAGCCACCGTGCGGTCCGCCCCGCCCAAAGAGACCCCGTACACCCTGTCCGCCAAACCAACCAAACCAGCCATTCTGATCGGTATTTGGTTGTGTCTGTGCCGCTTGGGTATCCGGCTGGTTGCTCTGGGCAAAAACCATAGGTGACTGCGCCACCCCCCAAAAGACGCCACCGGCCAATACCACCGCGCCGACGCCACTCAGGATAGCTCGCTTCCATGATTTTGGTTGCTTAATCATTTGTCTTCTCCATTCATACAAGGAATTTAGTTACAGAAGGTTATGCGTTTTAAAAACCTCTGTATCCCATTGTAGCGGGCAAATATGCAGAAATTATGGAGAATTGATCAGAGAGTTGTTAAGAGGTAATTGGGTGATTGGGTCATTAGCCCTTTGTCACTGGTTGTCTCTGGCGTTTTTTCGCATCTACACGAGTGACAAAGGACCAAGAACCAAGGACACTATGTCGGTTGCAATTTATTCGCTTGGCGGCGGCGCATGAGGTAAACAATAACCCCCACCACCAATAAAGCGGCAATCAATGCTAACCAGATATTATGCAAGACGACGCTGATCAAGGTGGCCACAGCCCAGATGACCAGGGCGACAATAAAAGCGACAAGGCCGGTGACAAACCCGGTGATACTCTCCAAAATGGGTAGTATGCCGGCCAGGGTTGCCAGTGGGTTGAGCACCATCATCAACCCGATCCAAAGCATAAGAAAGGCTACCCCGCGCAAAACCCAAGTGGTAATGGTATGCTCCGTCTGCAGTTGGCTGATGGCGCTGTTGCGATCTCCTGCCAGCGCGCGGAAAAAAGTGCTGCCCTTGTCATAGAGATGGGGCGTTAACTGCCCGCCTTGTTGATCCCCAAAGACAGTCACCGCGGCAGGGCTGGTCAATGCCAAATAGGAAATGCGGATATCGCCAATCTGGGGCGAATTGAGTGCGCCTTGCCCCAGGAAGAGATAGTTGCCCTCCACCTTGCCCCCGGCGTCGGCGCCCACATTCTGCGGCGTTAACGGGAGTTCTGAGCCGCCGGGCATGGTCAACTGATTCAGGTCGATTGCGTAGGCGCCCAACTGCGCGCCAGGCGCACGCAGAATCGATTTGGGAATGGAGAGGGTGGGATTGGCATGTCCTTCGGGCTGTTTAAAATCGGCCGAATTGTTGGGGGCATCGGTCCACTTCTGTACATAGCTGTACTCGGTGACCGTTTCACTGCCGCCGCCCACTTTTGTGCGTTCGGTGCTCTTGGTCTCTTCGACCCACGCAAACATCTCCACCTCACGCCGCAATTGTAAATAGGGCCCCGGCTGCAGATAGGGCGGATCGCCTACGTTCTCCGTCGCAACGAGATCACCAGTCACAGCCAGGAACTTGCCTTGATTGGCGCCATCCACGGTAGCAGCACTGACGGGGATACTCTCCGCCGCCACCAGGGCCAGATTGGTGCGCCCTTCATTCCACCAAATAACAATAAACGAGCCGAAAAAGAGCAGAAGTCCAATCAGCGCACCCACAAAAGAATTGAGGATGCGCCGGAAATAACTGGTATGGGTAACTTCACGATAAGTCGTACTCATAAGGATGACCTGGTTTGAAACCTCTAGTCGATATAGGACAGACTGTGGACGCACGTGTGAACACCCTAGTGGGTTCACACCGCTCTATCCTAGCACATTTTGCTTACGACAACAACCGCCATTCAGCGCAGAAAAACTGTCCTCAGGCGCTTTACAGAGTTAGCAGCCGGATTGCCCGATGCTGTTACGAAGTTCGCAATTGTCCTGCGCAGCGACTTTGGGTGCGTACCACATTTGGGGGCTTACTCTGGTTAACGTATTTTAGTTGCTTGACCAGTCCCCCCAAAATGGGACGCACCCGGCGACTTTGATTTAGATGACAAAGCCATACCATTTATGGTATACTAACGGTGTTTTGATGTACAAGCATAAACTTACTTGGTAGGCAATAAATTCATGGCGATCCAAAATCCCTATGATCATGCGCTGAAAATTTTAGCGAACACCTGGCCAGAGGGATCTGTTCAAGGAGGACTCAATGGATCTGGATAATCCAGTCATTGCCAAATTATTTGATCGTGCATATGGTGAGAAGTTGGCCAAAGCCAAGGAAGAAATGGCGCGTGACATGGCATTAGAAAATCAACGCCTCCTGATGGAAGCCGAGGCCAGAGCCGAATTAGCACGCCGCGAAGCCGAGACCAGAGCTGAGGCTGTACGGCGTGAAGCCGAGGCCAGAGCCGAAGTTGAAGCAGCGCGTCAATGGCAAGAGATTGCGTTAAGTCGGCGCCGGTGGCTTTAATCGTCTTGTTGCAAAGTGTAACGCCAACGCAACGTGGACCAGTGCTCGACCTGCTTTTGGATGCACCGGATGGTGACCAATGTCTGCAAGCCGTCAAAGAGTTCCTCGCTCAGCACTAACCTGTAAACGTAAAGCGCCACGTTCCCTGCGGCATTGGCGCTTCTGCCCTCAGCACCACACGGGTCAGGGAATCACCCCATGTGCCGCCCAGCCGTTCATCGGTAATCATGATAACCTCGGTTGTGACAGTGAAAATGGCCGCGTCGTAGGTCATTTGCCCCGCGCCGGAAAGCCGCGCACCCAACATCACTCGTTCTCCAAAAGCAATGACGCCTGGTGTTACAAGATCAACCACACAGGGTGTGAGCAGGCTAAGTTCAATCACCTGTGGTTGCGTCGTCAAGCGATAATCATCCTGAATTTGCACGGATCTGCCGCGCTGCAAGGTCACCGTGCGCTGCCAGCGGTCCATGTGTGCCGCCGGCGGATAGGCCGTGGCAATGTCCAGAGTGAAGGCAGCGCTTGCTGCGTCGGCAGTGTAGTGGACCGCGGTTGCTTTATAGTCGGCGCCGGGCGACTGCTGGACGCCATCCACAGTCGGTAGCAAACTGTGATAGGCCGACTGCATGGTCCAGATCTCATAGCGGCGGTCGCTGAAGGTCTTGGCCGTATAGGTCTCGACGCCGGCATCGACCAGCACTGGTTTGCCGTCGGTGTAGATTACAAAGTTCCCGATGTCGTTGTGGTTGTGGCTCTCGGCATTGTGCCCGCCTTTAGCGGCAACAAAGAGGCCATCGGTCGAGCCTTCACGCTCACGCGCCACCATCACTTCAATCTCCGGCAGCCAGACATCGCGCGGCAGCGGTGGTGTTACCGGCGTGGTCGGCAGGGTTGCCAGGGCAAAGAAGGCCGGCAACCGGCGCGCCAGGTTGGTTGGCACATCGACTCTTTTGTGTGCACCGCTTTGTACGTCCTGCCGTTCGGCTAACCATGCGCCCAGTGTAGCCATCGCATGGTCACCAATGCGCAGGCCATAGCGATAGATCAACATGGCATCGGGATAGACCAACGCCGGGGCATCGGCAAAGTTGATGTAGTAATCATCGGCGATTTGCACCCGGTGGATAAAGCGCCCAATCTCCTGGATCAGCGGTTCGCCATAGAGGTCAATTTGGCCATTGGAGGCGCTGTAGAGGAGTTCCAGATTATCAAAGAGCGACGCGCCGGCATAATTCCAATAGCTGGGACCTTCATCACAGCCGCCGTCGCTAGGATAGGGATCGATAAAGTTGTCCAGCGCGCGCAGACATTTTGCGACGCTCTCCACTCGGCGTGTCTCATCTGCCTCCACCAGCAGCGCACAGGCCAACCAGTTGGAGCAGATCCAGGGGTTCCAGTTGTTGACGCGGCGATCATAGTGAAAGCCCATCCACCAATAGTCATCTCGTTCCAGACAGGGGGTCAAGAGCCGTTGGTCGATCTCGCGGACAATCCGGGGCCGGATGACGGGCGAAACTGTATCCAGCCGGTCAGCAAGTACATAATCGGTCCAGGCCAAGAGCGCGGCACTCTCGGCGGCAAAGAGATCGACGATCGGTTGGCTCGTTTCGGGCAATGTTGGGCCGGTCGCCTGCATGTACGTGTGGGCCGGAATACCCCAGAAGCTCTCTTCGCAGATGGCCCAAATACCATTGACAATATCATCTAGAAAACGCCCTTGGTTCTCTATGCACTCGGCAACCACCAGTTCATTGAGCGTGCCGCGCCGCGCAAAATGCGGAATCTCATAGTTACGCCGGTTGCCGTTGCGGGCAAATTGGAGAAAGAGCGTCGCCGGCAGCGCCGGCCATACATAATTGAGCGCAGCTTCCCCGGTAGCAATGGTAGACTGGCGTAGCCCAGCAGGCAACGCCTCCCATGCTGCCCGGTCCGTGATTATGGGGTAGGGTTGCCATTCAGTACGTGGGAGGAGTAGGGAGCGAAGCTGGTCGCTTGTATAACGTTGTGAAAGCATGAGTTCTTCTTTCTTATAGTGTAGGTTTTAAACAACGCTCATATGGGCGAAGAGGTGAAATCGCTGCGAATATCTGAGAGAAATTGCGCGATTTTATCCGCAGACCTATATGAGCCTTTAAACAAAGCCCACGTTAGACGTAAACCTTTCACCGCGACCACGGAACGTGCATCCCTAACTCAGTAGCCACCTCTTCCAGGCGTTGTTGGTGGGTGGGTCCAACGGGAATGCCCTGTTCGCGGTAGATACGGGCGCGCACGGCCTCTACCCCGCCGGGCAGAAAACTTTCAGCAAAGCCGGCCAACGGCTGCAACTTTTTGACAGCGCGCACATAGTCGTCCATTTCCCGCTTGAATTGCGCCGCGTCCAAAAAGAGGTCAATGCGAAAGGCCATCACCAACGAGCCTTGATTGGCGCCGGCCCAGGTGCGTTGGGCCTGCGCCGGATCGAGCGGTACACCGGCTAGAAAGCCCCCCCACGATTGACAGATCGCGCCCATGCCCAGCGAACGGAAGACCGTGCCAGGGGCCAGCCGGATAATCTCCTCACGGTGAGGTGAGCTGGCATAGAGATCGTGGATCGCGCCAAAGTCCAGGAGTAATGACTCCTCTTCTCCCGCCGGGGAACTAAAGGACATGGGCGAACCACCGGCAGCGCTCAGCAGCGGCTGATCTGGGTGAAGTTCGAGTTGATGGCCAGAGGTGACAAAACAGAGCAGGTCGTGGGGCAAGGTCATGCGTGAATAGAGGCCGGCTGCGCCAAAATGACCGTGATTGCGCGTGAGCGCAACCGCGATACCCTGACGCTTGGCCTTTTCAATTAAAATTTGTGTGGCCATGTGCGCCGGAAAATAACCCAGGCCACCGTCGCCGTCCACGAGGACGCTGACCGGCGTCTCTTTGACAACCTGCACGTCTGGTTGGTTGTTGAGCACGCCATCGCGCAACAGACGCGCGTAAGTGGCCATCTGCGTGGTGCCGTGGCTAAAGACGCCGCGCAGGTCGTTGGCGGTGAGCATCTCCGCCAATAATGCTGCTTTATCCGCAGGCAACCCCACGGTTTGGCCCATTTGGGCAATGAAGGCTTGTAAATCCATGGGGGAGACAGTGAAATAGGTGCTTGGCGGTGTGTTCATAACCGATCTTTCTTGGTTTGTGATGTAGATAGGTAGAACGATAGATAGGTAGAACAGTAGATAGGTAGACAGGACATGGAGGGGAATTCCCATTTACTGATTTACCTACCTACTTGGTTCTGGCTTGTCCAGGTTAGGTTAATTATAGACTGAACTCACCAAAACACAACCTGTAGCCTTCGCCAAAGCGGCCATCAAGCGCTGGAGAGGATACCTTACCCTGCGGCAGCGGTGCGTTCTGCCCGCCGCCGGGCGCTGGTCAACCGGGCGCCGGCATTGGTCCCGCGGACAGCAGTAACTTCTAATCGATCCACCCATTTGACACTGGTAAAGCAGTGCGCGCCCGGCCACGCCAAACGCCAGGGCGCGCCATGTTCCGGCGTAAGCGGTTGGCCGTTGAGGGTGTCCGCTAACAGTGCCTGGCCGGCCTCAGCCAGCAAGACCGGCACGACATACTCACCGGCCCCGACACGCACATACTTTGCTTGCGGCAAGAGGCCGGCCAGGTTGAGTACACCGAGCAAACGCGGCCCAGCCCAGGTTTGGCTTTGGGTTGCCCACTGCTCATCACAGCTAAAGGTCTCGGTGAAACTGGCTCGCGGCAGGAGAAAGAGGTCGGCGGGATAGAACAGCCGCGGCTCAAGAACCAGTCCCGCAATGGACAAAGCGGCTGTGGTGACATCATGCTGTGTTGCATCGTCAATGTAATCCATAAACAGGTTCGTATCTGTTTTCATCTGTTCCTCCAAGTTTTATCCACTCTATCCAATCGTAGCCAGTTGACGCAGCAAGCCTTCAACCCGCTCACTGCGCCGAATGCCGTTCCCGGCGCGGCGCCGGTGGTATCACCGGTAGTGGAAATGAAGCCATAGCGCGCCAGCACCTGTTGTCCAGCCGGCGCCAGCACATAGTCCATAAGCTGTTGCGCTACCTCTGGGTTTGCGCTGTCACTTAACATAGCGATCGGATAGCTGGCAATGGTGTTAAGACTGTCGGGGATCATGATTTGTACAAGGTCCGCAGCCACGGCGCCCACATCGGAAGTGTAGACCACACCGGCATCCGCTTCGCCTAGAGTGACCTTGGTCAGCACGGCGCGCACATTCTGTTCATAGGAAACGGCATTGGCAATGACCGCGTCCTTGTAGTCGGCGCCTAATGAGCCATCGGCGGCGGCTTTGTCGAGAAAATTCAGCGTATACTGGCCAACCGGCACTGCCGCCGCGGCAAAGACAAGCTTGACCCCCGGCTTTGCCAAATCCTGGAGCGTGGACAACCGGGCTGGATTATCGTGGGGCGTGATGACGACCAAGCGGTTGCGGGCAAAGGTGCGTTGTGTGCCGCTGATGATGCGTCCACTCTCAATGGCCACCCCCATCTGCGTTTCATTGGCCGAGGCAAAGAGGTCCGCCGGTGCGCCCTCACCAATCTGTGTAGCCAGTTGATTGGAGCCAGCGAAATTGAAGACGACCGCAACGTCCGGATGGGCGGTAGTAAAATTCGCACCAATTTCGCCAAAGGCATCGGTCAGCGACGCTGCGGCAAAGACGTTGAGGGTGATCGTAGCGCCTGTGGCCGCGCTGCCCGATGGTAAAGTCGTCGGTGCAGCGGCCGGGGCGCAGCCCAAAATCAGCAGGCTAAAGACAAACAATAACAGTTTCATGTGACGTAGCTTGCACATAGGGTTCCTGTGGGTATGTGGTAATTTATTTCTAACGCTGTTCGACATCTGCCCCGAGTGCTTGTCGACAGGTGGTAAGCCAGGTTAGAAACGAATCAATCTGGCTAATCCGGAACTGTTGTACGGCATAGGCAAAAGGATCGCCGGTAGCAAGTGCATCCACCTGCTGCTGCAACTCGGCCAGCCACTGCTGGCAAGTTGTAGTTTGCTGATCAAGCAATGGCAGCACTACAGCCGGACCTTGCCGATAGGCGAAATAGAGCTTGGCCAGAAATTCTAATCGCATTTGACGGCCATGGGTGACAGGGGTGGCTAGCCATGCTTCAAAAGCGCTCACTCCGACAAGGGTTAAAGAATAGACCTTGCGTGGCGGGCGTGTCCCTTGCGGCTGGAGGGTAGTGACTAAATAACCTTCATCCTCTAGTTTAGCCAGCAAGGCATAAAGTTGGCTCTGCTTCATACGCCAAACTTGCCACAGCCCGTTGGACTCAGCAAGCTGTTGATAGATGTCATAGCCGTGGCTAGGTTGTGCATAGACAAAACCCAACAAGGCATGTTCAACTGTAAAAAGTGCGTTTTTCCCTTTCATAGCACAAGCCTTACTTTCACACTATAAGCATTCGCTATAAGCATTCGCTATAAGCATTCATTAATGATTATTCAGATTTTGAATATATGTACAATAAATAATTATAAAAGGTATGATTTGGCTTGTCAAACTACTATACTGCGGTTGAATTGAAAACTGAAGTTTCTTTCTCTGGTAAAGTCTCCTAAAACTTCAGTTTTTAAACAGAGCTCAGTATAGCAGTGGCCTTCTAGGCGCCAGGGCGCCGGCAAGCGGATGCCCCTACAACTTCCATCATTATTTATTTTACAAAACACTAATGCAGTGTCAGGGAAATACACCCTAGTTTTGCAGTACGCTCATATAGCGAAGAGGTGAAATCGCCGCAAGCACAGAGAGAAGTCGAGCGATTTCACCCACAGACCTATATAAGTCTTTGGGGTGCGTCCCATTTTCGGGGGCTGAGTCGAGTGTCCCTAATTTCTCCGCTAGAGCGTCCCCGAAAATGTGGTACGCGCCCGAGCCTTTGCAGTAAGTTGACATCAACTCGCACCAACGTTATGATCATGCGAATGTGCTGATGCGGGGTTGCATCAAGATGGTATACACTGCTTGCTACATTCATTATCATCGCCCAATGCCAACATAAAGGAACCAACCAATGGCTGAAAAACGTACGGCGTTCGCGCTCATCGGCGACCGCTATCACAACTCTGACTATATTCGGACGGCGCTCGGCAAAACGCTTGGCCGCGACCTAGGCTTGACCATCGATTTTACGGATGAGGTGACCGCTCTCAACGCCGCAACGCTGCAAGGCTATAAGCTGCTCATCCTCTTTCGTGACGCCATGTTATGGCCCAATGGCTATGACGCCGCCCCGCCAGCCGCAGTGGTCAGCATGCCGCCGCTGCCGGCAATGGAGCGAGTTGTGGTCGATTGGATGACCCCGGCGCAAGGGGAGGCGATCCAAGCGTTTGTCATGCAGGGCGGCGCCGCGCTGCTCTATCACAATGTCACCTACATTGCCACCAATAACCAGGCCTTTCGTGAGGTGCTGGGTGCGGCGACAGAAGGACATCCGCCCTTGCGTCCCTTTAAGGTGCAGATCACAAACCAGGAGCACCCCATTACCCGCGGCCTCACCGACTTTGTGGTCACTGATGAACAGCACTATCTGGTCTACGACAAGGCACCCGAACATGTGCTCATGCGCAGCATCAATGAAGATGGGTTGACCTACAAAGAGTTGGGCGCAACTTGTGAAGCAGGCTGGGCCTATGACTATGGCCAAGGGCGTGTCTGTTATCTCGCTCCCGGACACACCATTCCGGCGCTCTGGAATCCAACCTATGTCCAGATTCAACAGAATGCAGTGCGCTGGCTCTTGCGCGAAATTTGAAGGGTGCGTTCTATTGAGGGGGAATTGCCAAACAGGGGCAGATAAAGCCGATGGTGCAATTCCCCTCAATGGGGTACGCAGCCAAATTTGAACAAATAAGGAGGAGGAATGATGATCTTACTACAGATTTATTTCGAACTTGCCCCTGAGCAGGAAAAGGCATTTCAGGCAATGTACGCCACACAATATGCGCCGGCGCTACAGCAACAACAGGGGTACCAGAGTTCCCGCCTGTTGCGTCTCTTTCCGGCCCAAGTAGCCACAGAGATTGAAGCCGCACCCACCGAATTCAACTATCAGATGGAGTTGATCTTTGATACGGAAGAAAATCGCCGGCGTTGGGTTGCCAGTGCAGAACATAGTGTACTTTGGCCTTTAGCATCCGGCATGGCGCGCACGGTCGCATGGCGCGGCTATGACATCATTGGCGCCGACACAGCTTTATAACGCAACGATATACATGGATACATATCTGTATACCAAGCAGTAACATTTTACCCCTATAGAATGCTATTGCTTGGCTGCTCGCTAATAGATTATCAGTAGACCGCAACGGCAATAAAGGTTGGCTTAACCGACTCCGGACCACACGACTACACGACTACACGACTACGTGGCTGCGGACTACCCATGATAGAACAAAGAAGTTGGTGCGCAAGTGAAGAGGCAGCGGTTGATCATCGTTGTGATTTGTCTGGTTGTGATGGGGGCGTTGTCGTTGGTATGGCCACATTTGTTAAGCGCACACAGTAGTGGCACACCCCACCTGGCGGACAGCGCAGCCGGCCCTTATCGAATTTGGGTCTGGTCGTGGCCGGAGCCACTACGGGCGGGTGAAGCGCATATCAGTGTGGCGGTGGCGCAGCCGAATCGCGCCGACGCGGCTAATTTACCTACAACAGAGGATCTGGCTGTAGAAATTCGTTTCACACCCCTGGAACAACCTGAAAAGCAATTCTCTCAAGGCACAGCAAAGCAGCGCCGGCTCTTTGAAGAGTACTATGAAAGCGACTTTCTGTTACCACTAGCCGGTCCCTGGGAGGCAAATGTTGTCATCACCGGGCCAGAAGGCAACGGCATGGCCCACTTTCCCTTTATCGTGCTGCCGCCCCACCGTATGAATTGGGAGATTGTCGGTTGGGGAACGCTGATGCTGGCGGCGCTGATCGGCTTTGCATGGGTGCGCCGTGGGGTCAAAACGTAGTTAGGCAATCGACTCCCAATATTTTGTAATCATGAGTGTATTGAATATGTTGCATTTATCTCTGCTAGGTGCGCCCCAAATTACCTTAGGCAATGCACCTATCACTGAATTCATTACCCGTAAAGCCGAAGCGCTTGTTTATTATCTGGCGGTTACCGGGCGCACCCACACCCGTAGCGCCTTGGCAAATTTATTCTGGACAGACGTGGCTGAAGAGCGAGCAAAAAAGAATCTGCGTGACATTCTACCCAATGTGCGCCGCCTCTTAGGGCCCCACCTACTCGTTACACGCCAATCGATTGAATTTGCGCAAAGCGAGCCCCACTGGTTGGATGTGACGCAATTCCAGCAGTCATTGCGCTACATCAACGGCGCAACGACATTGGAAACGTTGCGCACTGCCACCGAACTCTATCACGGCGAGTTGCTTGAGGGCTTTTATGTGCGCGATGCCCCACTCTTTGAAGAATGGTTGGCGATTGAGCGCGAACAGTTGCACGGTGCATTTGTGCACTGCCTTTCCACCCTGGCCCACCGCTACATTGAGGAACAAAATTATAATGCTGCGCTTCAAGCCACCCAACGGCTTTTAGCGGTTGAACCCTGGCACGAGCAGGCGCATCATCAACAGATGCTTTGCCTCGCCTATAGTGAACGCACCCACGAAGCTCTGCGCCAATATGAAACATGTCGCATGATCCTGGCAGAAGAACTTGGGCTTGAGCCCAGTGTTGAAACCGTTAAGCTCTACGAGCAGATCCGTGCCGGGACCCTATCCATCAGTGACAGACGCGCCCCTGCTTATTCGCTCATGCTACAACCGCACAGCTTGCTACCAGAGCCCACTGTTCAGCCAACGCCTCATAACCTGCCACGCCAACTCACCCTCTTTGTCGGGCGCACAATGGAGATCGCTGCGCTACAAGCCAAGCTGCTACAGCCCGATTGCACCTGGCTCACGTTGACAGGTGAAGGTGGGGTAGGCAAGACGCGCCTTGCTTTGACTATCGCGGAAGCGTTACTGCCCCACTTCCCCGATGGAGTCTGGTTTATTCCCCTGTCGGATCTCGTCGCAGGCGATGAGCTTCCAGAACAATTGGCGGCGACAGTTGGCCAGGTAATGGGCCTTACCTTTGCTGGCCCTAGTCCGCTGTTTCAACAGTTGATCCTGGAATTACGCTATAAACAACTCCTTTTGGTTCTGGATAATTTTGAACAAATTGGCGCTGCCGGTGCAGAGTTCATTATCAAGTTGCTGAAAGAAACGCAGGCCCTCAAAGTTCTGGTGACTTCACGCCACCGTTTTTATTATCAAGCAGAGCACCTTTTTGCATTAGATGGTCTACCGGTCCCTGAGCCCACTGAAGCAGAACAACTGAGCAATGAGCAATTGTTAGACTACGGTGCACTTGCGCTCTTTGTGCAGCGTGTTACCCAAGTAGTGCCAACCTTCATGTTGGACAGCAAAAATCGCAACGCGATCGTGCAAATCTGCCAGTTGGTCCAAGGGTTGCCTTTGGCCATAGAACTAGCCGCGGCGCTCACCTATCACCACTCATGCACCCAAATTGTCGAGCTGCTGACAGCAAACTTTGCTAACCTGGCCGCTCCCCTCTATGATTTACCATCCCGCCATCAACGCATTGAAACAACGCTGGCCTACTCCTGGCAATTCCTGAATGACAGTGAAGCACGTAGCCTGGCACGCTGTGCACTTTTCCGCAATGGCTTTACTGCTACTGCTGCAACTGCGGTTGCTGGCCTCACCCAAGCACAACTGATAGGACTGGAGGGACAATCCCTGCTCTATCAACCCACCGCGGGACGGTATGCTATGCACGAACTGATGCGTCAATATGCACTGGGGCAATTACATCGTGCGCCGGATGAAGAACGAGAGGCGCGCAATCGGCATCTGCTCTACTACAAAGAGTTTTTGCTTACGCAGATAGAAGCCAAAGAGCTGGATGCACGCACCTTACAGGCAATCCGAGAAGAGTTACGCAATATTTGTGTAGGATGGGAATGGGCCACTGAGCAACAAGCATGGGCTACGATTACCCAAATGCTGGAACCACTCACAGAAATTTATCTTCGGCTGGGAGCGTACCGGGAGGCCGCCCTGCTCTATGCACACACGGCCACCGCACTGCGCACAGTTTTGCAAAGCGCAAGCGCGCCTACTGTGGACTTGCAGCAGCTTCTGGCGCGCTTGCGCCTAGAGCAGGTTTACTTTTACATTGCAATGTCCCACATCGCAGCAGCAGAGCAGTTACTCGAAGAGACAGCCGAGATTATACAAGCCACCAACGACCCTGTCTTAGCCACCCTCTATCGCTTACGGCGCGGTGACGCGGCTTGGGTGCAGGGCAACTATACGCAGCATCGCACTGACTATACGCAAGCGTTGACACTGGCGCAAAACAGTGGACGTAGCCAGACCGAAGTTCACTGTCTCTCCAATTTGGGAATGAACTATGACATTGGTGGGGAATATTCGCGCGCGATCGAATGTTATGAAGCCGCGCTCGCCATCGCACGGCGGCGCAGCGACCGCCAACAAGAAGGGATCATCTATAACAACCTTGGCGTCAGTAATGCAATGTTGGGTAACTTGACGCAAGCGCTTTATTACTATCAAGAATCCTTGCAGTTGGGCCGCGTCCTAGGCGATCAAGAAGGCAGTGGCTTTGCCAACTTAAATTTGAGTATTGTTTTTGATCTGCTAGGCGAATGGGAACAAGCACACAGCCACGCCGAGCGCGCCTTGAAGATTTTCCGCATGATCCGGCAACGCCGCCTGGAAGCGCGTACACTGGCCCAGCTAGGCTTAATTCACCATCATTTGGGTGAAAAAGCCAATGCGGCGCAACGTTGCCAACGTGCGCTACAGCTTGCGCAGCAGAACGGCTATCAGGCGGTGCAAGCCGAGGCATTGATTGTGTGGGGCCATATTGCGCTCGCTCGCCGCCGCTTTACAGCAGCGACAGAGGCCTATCAAGCTGCCTACAAGCTTTGGCAGGAACTAGGCCGCGCTAAACGTGCCATTATTGCCAAAGGTGGATTGGCACAAAGCCTCTTCTTGGTGGATGACCATGTAGAGGCGCTAGCAGTGGTGGAAGAAATCTTACCCGTTGTGACTAGCTCCACCCATCAGGTGACACCAACCACTAGTCATATTCTCCTAATCTGTTATCATATCTTGGTAAACCATGGTGACCCACGCTCCGCCGACATCCTGAACCAGGCTTACCAGCTTCTCCAACTGCAGGCAGCCAAGATTCCTAATCCCGGCTTGCGCCATTCCTTTCTACAAAAAATACCGGCACATCACGAGATTAACACCCTGGCGTCAACTGTGTCTGTACTCAGTTCAGAATGAGATCCAGAGTGTTGCAGAGACTGAAGACTGGAGACTGGAGACTGGAGACTGCGTGCACGAGTCTCTAGTCTCCAAGCTCACGCCCCCCAAGTCAGGTTTTCATAGGGAGGGACAGCACGCTACTTACCATGACCGGGTCTATGTTCGCCGTCATCTTGACAGCGTAGTCCTTTAGAGATAATGCTCTTTGGTTGCATATCGTTTTCCTTATGTCAATTAATAAGTTTTATAGTTTACCTCCAAGCAGTTATGCTTGCGTCGCCAATTTACCTGACACGCGTGGGGAAAACGTGGGGAAAACGATGGTAAGTAGAAAAAGACCCGTATAAGGATGTAGACGTTTTTGATGCCATTTTGGCAACGCAGAATGTGCAAAGGAAGCCTATGCTCACCCGTTACAACCCCATTGAGATCGAGATCATCCTCCGTCAGACCGCACCTACGACGCCCTTTCCGCCGATTCATGAACGTACAGCTTGGGCCGCCGTCCACACCCGCTTGGGCCAACAACAGGTTGCGGCTATCTGCGCGCAAGCAGCGCGCGATGCGGCAACGCCAATTCCAGCGTTACCCGCCACCCTCTTCCTCGACTTTGCGCGCACGGGTCGTCGTGAAGGATACGAAGCGCCGGCCAGCCAACGCCGTCGTATGCTCTGGAATTTAACCCTGGCCGAGTGTCTTGAGGATCAAGGGCGCTTTCTTGATCCGCTGCTGGACATTGCCTGGGCGACCTGTGAAGAGAGCAGTTGGGCCTATCCTGCCCATGAATCAGCCCTGACCGATATGCAACGTCCTTACCTGGACCTGGGGGTGGCGAGCACGGCCCTCACTCTCGCCGAGATGGATGCGCTGGTGGGCAGCAAGCTTGACCCGCGCCTGGGCCAACGCATCCGTGACGAAGTGGACCGGCGCTGCATCACCCCCTATCTCACGCGCCATGACCACTGGTGGCTCTTTCAGTCGGAAGCGCGTAACGCGGCGAACTGGACCGCCGTCTGTAACAGTGGCATTGTGGGCGCCGCGCTCTACCTGGCAACGGATCCGGCGCGCCTGGCCGATGTCATTGCCCGCGCCACTCGTTCGCTGGACGACTATCTCGCCACCTTTGACCCCGACGGTGGCTCCAGCGAAGGCCCCGGTTACTGGGGCTATGGCTTTGGTCACTATGTCATCCTGGCCCATCTGTTGGCAACGCGAACCGGCGGTCGCATCAACTTGTTAGAAGGGGAGCGACTACGTCGGATCGCGGCCTTTCCTTTGCGCACCTTGCTCAGCCAAGGTGTCTACGTCAACTTCTCTGACTGCGCTCCGGATGTCGCGCTGGAACCGGCTCTGCTGCACTACTTGGGTCAGCAGTTGGACTTGCCCGACCTGCACGGGTTGGCCGCCACGCAACAAGCCACGGCGCCTCATCAGGCCTACTTTGAGTGGGGATTGCGCAGCCTCTTCTGGCTCCCCCCGGCAACACCACCCGCCACCTATGCACCGACGCGCCATGATTGGTTTCGCGGCCTGCAATGGATGTTGGCACGCTTCGACCCCACCGACCGCAACACGTTGGTGCTGGCGGCCAAGGGAGGGCACAATGACGAAATGCACAACCAAAATGATGTGGGCGCCTTTATTGTCCACTGGCGCCGTGAATCGCTCATTGCCGATGTAGGCGCCGGACGCTATACCAAGGATTACTTTGGCGATAAGCGCTATGAGTACTTTGTCAATTCATCCATTGGCCATTCGGTCCCCGTGCCCAATGGTCAGTTGCAGGCAGTTGGGCGTGAATACGCCGCCCAACTACTGGAACACCAGACAACGGCCACAGAAGACGTGCTGTTGCTGGAACTAAAGAGCGCCTATCCTGCAGCAGCAGGGCTGGCGTCCTTACAACGGCGCTTAACCCTGCATCGGGATGAACCGCATGGCTGGGTGGAGGTGGCGGATCAGTTTGCCTTTGTCGGTGAAGCTGCCCCTTTTGCGAGCGTACTGACCACCTTTAATGAGGTGGAAATCGGTGAAAACGCCGTGTTGATCTATGGCATTCATGGGGAAATGCGCATCGGCTTTGACGACGATCAGGTGAGCGTGCAGCTTGAGCTACATGATGTGGAATTTGAACACGGGTTAATGACGGTGAAGCGTATTGTTTTCAGTGTAAAGGAGCCAGCCCCACAGGGCTTGATTCGGTTGGAGATTGTTCCCGTTTAAACATTACTTTCTTCTGTAGCTTTATAGGAACACATGCAGAATACGACCGCATTAACGCAACAACGATCTAAGCCTGTTACAGTTTGGCCACTCCGAACAGAAGCAGATTATGAGGCGGCACTGGCAGAGATTGGTCGATTATTTAACGCCAGGCCAAATACATCGGAGGACGAGCGACTGGAAGTGCTGATCACTTTGGTCGAGGCATACGAAGATCAACATTACCCAATGGGTGAAACCTCTGATCCTGTTTCCATGATTGAGCATGTCATGGAAACGCAAGGGTTAACGCGCAAAGATTTGGAGCCCTATATTGGACCGCGCCAGCGCGTTTGGGAAATCATGGAAAAGCGCCGCCATCTCACCTTGCCGATGATCCGTCGCCTGGAAACTGGGCTGAGGATCCCTGCCGAGGTGCTGATCCGGGAGTATGCGTTGGTTGGGAGGGAGACGGGAGTAGGGAGTAAGGAGTAGGTGACCCGACAGAGTGGCGCATCTTCGAGTTGCCAGAGAAATATTACCAATGGCGCACAGCGCCCGCAGGCGAGCAACTCATTACCCCTCTCCAGTGTAGCGAAGAAAAAGTGCCAGACTTCAATCATTGATACCTTAACCGCTCATATGGGCGAAGAGGTGGAATCGCAATAACTACCAGAGAAAAATAGAACGGTTCCACCCGGAGACCTATATGAGCCTATCTTAATAGTAAGGCCACCGGACTGTTGGTGGCTACAATGGTGGGGGACGGCGGTGCGGTTATCGGCGTGGCGTTGGGCGCCACAGTCATGACTGTGGCAACGGACGGATCCGCCACATGCTTAATTTCACCTGTCTTACCTTCAGCAGTCGTCGCTGGCGTGACAGTCAGTGCTGTGGTCACGGTGGGCGTTGACGCCGCAATATGCCGGTCCAAGAATGACCAGCTTGTCATCAACGTTGATAAGAGCAACAGCAACACGACGATGGCCGTTCCGGTCGCTTGAGTAACAGTGAGGCGGGGACGTCCCATTTTATTGGCATTCCAGCGAAGCATTTCTGTAATCGTCTGGCGCAGTGCCCAAAATGTGGTACACACCCCTGTGAGGCGGAGTGGCGGTAACCAACCCTCTGCTTGTGATACGCCTTGTGGTCGCGCCCCTTGGCCCGTCTGGCCTACACGCTGCGCAAAGCGCACCTTAGGCTGTTGCTCCAAATAGGCCATACGCTGCTGCATTGCCTGTCGCAGTTGCGTATCCAACTGCTGATAGACGGCGAACCTTTGGGCACAGAGGGTGCAGCCTTGCAGATGGGCGTCAACGGCTGCCTGTTCAGCCGGTGTCAACTCACGATAGATACCCAACAGGCGTTGGATTTGTTGATGGGTATTCATTACAGACTCCTTAACCGATTCCTTCTCTATCGTCATTCTGACGCTTCCCCCTCGGCATAAAGTTGCCGAAAGCGCTCACGTGCGCGATAGAGGCGCGTTTTCGCCGCGCTTTCACTAATCCCCAAGGTTTCCGCCACCTCACGCACCGTAAAACCATAGCCGGCAGCCAACAAAAGCGGTGCACGCTGTTCCGCACTTAACTGGGCCAACGTGCGGTTGACCGCGGCCTGATCATCCAATGTGGCGTCAAACTCAGGCCATTCGTCCGTCCGCCGTTCATCCACCTGACTCCAGGGCAGCCAGGCAAAGCGCTTACGCCGTTTCACCTCATTTAAGGTCAGATTCGTCGCAATGCGATAGACCCAGGCGCGCCGATTCTCGACCGCCGGCAAACGTCCACGCGTCTGGTGCAGTCGCAGATAGGTCTCCTGTGTCAGGTCATACGCCAGTTCCCAATCATTGACCAGCGCCTGAATATAGGCGCAAATTGGCTTGGCGTATTGCTGAAAGAGTAAGGCGACCAGTTCGGTTAGTTCCTCTTCAACATCATGGTCGGCATAGAGGTCGCCGATCACGACGCCCGTTCCGACCAATGGTTCCATGCGCGCACAGCCTTTCTCTCCTCGTCTGACGAATCGATACCTGTACCAGGTATGACAAATGACAGGCAACAATGGTTACTGCGTACCCGACCTCACCCTTTGCGTCAAAGCTGTGATATACTAGATCGTGCAACTTCAGTTCTCCACCCATATGAGCGTATTATTTTAAAGACCGATAGAGGTAACCATGCTACGCTATCCGACCTTCATTCGTCCACTGCTTGGGGTTTCCCATGTGATTGCCGTGGCCAGCGGCAAGGGAGGCGTGGGCAAGACCACAGTGGCGGTTAACCTGGCGTTGGCGCTGGCGCGCCATGGCGCGGCGGTAGGACTCTATGATGCCGACCTCTATGGCCCCAATGTCCCCATTATGTTGGGGGTCACGCGGAAAAAAGCGCTTCCCGGTTTTCTGCCGGTGGCGCGCGCCGATGCAAGACCCTATCTCCCACCATTGGAACGCTTTGGGATCAAGGTCATGTCGATTGGCTTCTTTATGGGCACAGACGACGCCGTCATGCCCCCAGCCGATGCCGCCGGTCAACTCATTCGCCAGACCTTGCAGGACGTACAGTGGGGGCTTCTCGATTATCTGATCATCGATCTGCCGCCCGGCACAGGCGAACCGCAGCAGACGCTCCTCAATACCATTGCCATCAATGGCGTGATCATCGTCACCACGCCACAGGAGCTTGCGTTGATGGATGCCAGCCGGTCCCTCGCCTTTTTTCGCCAGAGCGCGGCGCCGGTGCTGGGCGTCATTGAAAATATGAGCTACTTGCACTGCCCACACTGTGGCGAGCCGATTGAGGTCTTTCATCGCAGCGGCCGCTCTTATGCCGTTGAAGGCGACGAGCTAGAAGTGCTTGGCCGCATCCCCATGCATATTACCATCAGTCGCGGCATCGACGCCACACATCCGCTGTTGCAAGCCAATTCACTGACGCCCGCTGCCAACGCCTTTTGTGAGATTGCCCAAAAGATTGAGGCAAAATTGCCTAAGGACACCAGAGATGAGTGACCAAGCCAACGCCATTGCCACTATCATCCAGGCCGAAGCGGCGTTAGCCGCGGCGCATCTGACGCTTGATCTTGCCACCTTCGACCGGCTGTTGCACCCCGATTATGTGATTATCCAGCCAGGCGGCGCCCGTGAGACCAAGGCCGAGACCCTGGCCTCCTTGGCCACAGGAAATCGCCGCTGGGAATTGGCAGCCAGCGATGAACTGAACGTACAACTTTACGGCAACAGCGCACTCGTGACCGGGCAGTGGCGTGGCAAAGGACGCAATGGCACCGAACACTTTGACTACCGCGCCCGCTTTCTTTCCGTCTGGGTGCGTGAAGATGGTGCATGGCGCAACGTAGCCTACATGGCGACAGCAGTGGAGTAACGTTGTCTAGGCGCTAAGAGCGCAAGTATCGACAATTTTTTGTCGATGTCTAATGCGAAGCCTTTGTTGCGCGGGTGCCCATTGGGCGCGCCTGAGCCATTTCAGGCGCAACAAATTAGGTACTATATACGTTACGGGGATCTCTGCCATTTGCCGTCGGGCATTCCGGGAATGCGCCAACAATCGTTCTGTCTCCGCTGCAGCTTGGGCGCATTGGAAGATTGCGAAATTATTTTGGACCTCCTCAAGTCACCGCTTTGTGCACTGGCTCGCCCAGGGTCAGCATGAGGCGGTTTGCCCAGGCAAACATGGCCACGGCGTTGGTCAGGTCGAGAATGTCGCCGTCATCCAACCCCTCGGCGCGCAGGGGCGCCAGATCGGCGGGGGTCATTTGGGCGGGGGTGCGGGTCAATTGGGCGGCATAGGCAACGACGGCGCGTTGACGCGGCTCCAATTCGGCCCCGATCCCTTCGTCAAAGATGTGTTGGATCACTTCCGGCTGCTTGGTAAGCTGGCTGTAGCGCTGGGCATGGACCGAAGCGCAATAGACACAGCCATTGACGCGCGAGGTAGCCACCGCGCCCAGTTCACGGTCGGCCCGGCGCAGCCCCCGCGGTCCGTACATGATAGCGTTGTAGAGCTTGGAGCGCTCCCGCAAGGCATCAACCTCCTGCACGAGAAGCAGGTAATAGGGTGAGCTTTTGGCGGTCGGGGTGCTCTCTTCCAAGACCGCGATCTGCGCCGGCGTCGCGGCCGCGATGTCGAGCGTGGGGAGCCAGGCAGCCCAGTCCAGTGCTTCCATCGTCCAGTGGTGTACGCTGCTGCCGTCGGCCAACGGTGCGCGCGGTGGCTGCTGTGGGCCTTCTGCTCCCCCTGCTGCACTCGGTGCGTCCAACAGGTGTAGTGCGCTCAGCACACGCGCCTGGTAGCTGACAAAAGCAATGAGTTGCGACAGGGCGACAATCGCCCGTACACTCAGCCCGGCGGCCCGGAGCGCCGCGACATGGGCCGCCGTCGCCGTGACCGGCTCCAAAGTCAAGCGGTCCACATGGTGGAGAATGGCCACCAGCCGCGGCTCCAATGGGGCGCCGGCGGGGAAGGCGGTTACCGCGGCTACCGTCGCATCCGCCACCTCCAGTTGGGCCAAACGCTTCTGGTAGTGGTGGATCAACGTGCCATTAGGCGTTAACCACGCCACACGCAAGGCGGCCAGCGCCCGCTCCGCCAGAGTCAGATCCGCCGTATCAGCCGGCGCCAGCAACGTGTCATAGCTGCCTTGGGTGTGGATCACCACATCGGGCCGACGCGCCCGCACCTCGGCTAGTGGCGCATCCGGCTGGATGCCCGCCAGTTTGTTCATCAGATCCTCGGTTGCAACAGCAGGGGAGGATCCTTCTTCTTGAGCCATGCTCCATCCTTTCTCTATGCATCCTCTATAATTTTTAAGATCAAGATTTTTACCGTCCCCTTCGACAGGCTCAGGGGACAGTAAAAATTTTGATCCTGATCTCTATAGTTTAGCTAGTACTTGTTGCGAAAGATGAGGTGACAGTCACTGACGTTGTAAGTGACTGTCACCTTTACCCCAAGTTTCGCAACAGAAATTAGCCAGAACTGTTCAGCCAATGCGTTCGCGCACGGCGTTGAGAATGGTCTCCGTCTCCGGAAAGCCACCATCACGGTACATGGAATGGATCAAGTCACCATTGACCACTACATCAAAGGCGCCCTCGTGCCAGGGGATCAATTCGATCAAGGCCAGGTCCTGGACAAAGGTGTGCATGAGCGCCGAGGTCAGTTCCAGGGTCTGCGGCTCATAACCACAGGCCGCGCAGTAGGTGATGCTGACTTTAGCCTGGCTCTGTTTGGTGACCGGCGTCGCGCCATTCGTAGCGCGCGGCGCGGCGGCGCCATTCGTGGCGACAGGCTGCACGCCCCCCTTGGTCAAAAGTTCACGAATCTCACGCACGACTTCGCTATTCGAAAAATCGCGCTTTTCCTGACGAAATTCGCCAAAGGCTTGCATCACACGATTGCGCGCCTCTTCCGGCAGTTGGCCCATAGGTGTATCAGGGGCCACATCGGCCAACAACGGGTCAGTGGCAAAGAGATTGCGCCGCATCTCGGCCTGTAATTCCGTCATTTTGGCTGGACGCTCAATCCAATAGCCCAATTCATTAAAATTTTCATCAAAGAAGACAAAGACGGGGATCGAGCGGAACTCGCCATTTTTCAGATATTGATCCATAATGTCGAGATTTTGGTCGCGCAAAAAGATGCGCAAATCAAGTGTGTCACAGGCTGCGGCCAAACGGCCCAAAATGGGTAAATTGGCAATGACATCGCCACACCAATCTTCGGCAAGCGCCAACACGTTGAGCGTTGCGGGGAGTTGATTAAAGAACGCCAGATCAGCAGGAGCAAAGGTGACTGACTCTTCCGTTGCGTCAAGACGGTCGCGGTTGCGTGTCATCTGTTCCTTATACGCATCATAGGTCAACCCTTGCTCAAAACGCTCTTTGGTTACTGCCATGATCAATTCCTTTCAAGTGAATTGGTTGGGAAAACGCTTTGCATGACCCAGGCTGGGAAGTAGGTTATAAGGTTTTCCTGAACGAATAGTAGAGAGGTTCATCGATTCTCTGCCGTACAGAGGAAGTTCAAGCAGAATAGAGTTTGCACTCATCATTTATTATATGCCCATTATGAGTCTTGCTCTGTAAGATTGTGTCTATATGACGCTTTCCGTGTTGCGTAGAGCGTGTTGCGTGATCTTAAAACCAGGCTAGGCGCCAGGGCAAAGAACATTCCGGGAATGCACATCACGAATGGTGTTTGTCCAGCGTGTTCCTGGCGCATTCCCGGAATGTTATCCGCAATGATAGGGAATCAAATTCTTGGACAGCTTAAGCCTGTGGGGCAGGCTGCCAACCCAATGCCGGGGCGATTTCAGTGGCGATCTGTTCCAACATGCGAATCGCCTGCGCCAACGGCGGCTTGACAGGGTTAAATTGGAGGATCAGGTCGGTGGTGTAAGGCAGGACTTTGTCGGCAGCCAGCGTCGCCGCCACTTCCTCTGAATGGCCATACGCCAGGTGCATATAGGCGCAGTAGCGTTCCAGGGGCAGGCCAGCCGGCATTTGCCCCGCTTTGATGCGGGCGCGCACGTCACGCATAACCCCCTCACGGATCTCGGCCAATGCTGTGCGCGTATCTGCTGCTGGATAGACCCCGCGCGACAGGCCTATGCGCGGCGCTCCAGCTAGCGGCGAGAATTGCTCCCATGCGCCCCGGTAACTCTGCGCCACCGGCAGTTGGATCTGATCGGTCGGCTCTTCCCGGCCCCAAGCGGCGCGACTGAGCAACAGACCGGCCCCGTTGCGCGCCACAAAATCGGCCCCCCGTTCACTCATGGCGCTCTGCCACAGGCGCTCGACCAGTGTGGGCGCCGGCGGCTGCAAGATTTGGCCACTGTCACCCAGGACTTCACCGCGTAGCGCCCGCTGTAAAAGATGCAATCCGGTGGTGGTGCGTTCATGGCGTTGGGCGGAATCAATGCCAAAGGCGTCAAACTCCTTGAGATCGCCGCCACTGCCGACGCCCAATTCCAGACGACCGCCGCTGAGCGTATCGACCACCGCGGCATCTTCGGCTACGCGCAATGGCGTTTCCAGCGGCAGCACAACGATCGAGGTGCCCAGCCGAAGCCGCCGAGTGCGCTCGGCCACAGCAGCCAAGAAGGGAAAGGGAGAGGGCAAACGACCAGGGTGGCCAATAAAGTGATGTTGTGCCACCCAAACCGTATCAAACCCCAGTTGGTCGGCGGCGGTAAAGAGTTCTAACGTCTCTTGATAGATTTGGCGCGGTTCGCCTGGACCCTCCACATGGGTCAGAAAACCGAGGCGAAAGGGTTGGCGCATGGTATTTCTCCTCACTTGCTGATATATAATTTGGAGTCTACGCGTGTTAGTGGATCGAAACAGAGCATGGTAGCGGGTGGCGAGTAGCGAACTGCCACCCGCTACTCGCCACTTTACTTGTCAATTACACTTTGCCGCGAAGAGCCATAATTTTTAACCGCTACATTATACCATTAAATCTAGTAAAGCTAATGGACAACCCATTTAAAAGTCGCACTTATACAGGTGCTTTTACACGAGAGCGACTGTGCGACTTTTAAGGGGTTTATCTATAAGCATAGGAATTTAGCCGTCCAACCAAGTTTAGATGCGCACCGCCAATGCGGCGGGAGCGGTTAAATGAGCAATGCTCATGGGGCTGACTTGGCCATGTAGTTCGCGCGCCATAGTGGATAATAGTCTTTTTAAAAATTACCTATTGACATTTTTAAAAATCATGCTATTATAGTTCTTAACAGAATGTTAACATTACATTAACCTACGCAGCCACATTCTGTACATTGAGATTGGTAATGAGTATATGTTATCCAAAGCGCTGGTATAACAATGGACGTTAGATCTGCTCGTCAGATCCTGGCGTCCATTGTCTGTTATTGGTGTCCGAAGAGATAAAGCAGACTGTAGGCTCCTGCCAGTTTCCTCATGCCAGTTCATTCGTACTCTTGTTTGTACTCCCATCATTGCTCACAGCATATTGGCCGCGTCGGTCAGTGTACTGTTTTGTAGACTTCATTGCTGCGGAGGGTTTATGACAGCTTATTCCATCCCCCAAGCCCCGCGTGTCGCGATCTATTCGCAAGACGGACTGGGCCTTGGTCACATGCGCCGAACAAGCGCCATTGCTACACAGTTTCTTCGCCTCCGACCGGACGCATCAATCCTAACCCTATCCGATTCACAACTAGGCCAGTTCTTTCCCATGGCGCCCAATCATGATTATTTAAAGCTGCCATCCATTGTGAAGCGAGGGCCAGGAGATTGGCATGCCGCACGGCTGGCGCTACCCTTTGCCGAGGTGCACAAGTTGCGGCGCCAGTTGATCAAGCAGGCGTTGCTTACCTTTGCCCCCCATCTCTTCCTGGTCGACCATATGCCGCATGGCACCATGGGCGAGCTGTTGCCGGCGCTGAGCGCGCTCAAAAGCTCCGGCGCGCGCACCAAGGTCGTGCTGGGTCTGCGCGATATACTGGATGCGCCACAAGTCGTGCAAGAGCGCTGGCAGGTTGAGGGCGCTGCACAGGCCGTTGAAAAATATTACGATCTGGTGCTCATCTACGGCATGCGCGAGGTTTTTGACCTGGCCCATCACTACAAGTTTTCGCCTCAAATTGCCGCGCGCCTGCGCTACTGTGGCTACGTTTGTCCCCCTATTAACGAGCGACGGCTTGACGCCATTCCTAACAACTGGCTTGCCACCCAAAGCGCTGGCGCTAAATCGATTGTGGCAATGGCCGGCGGCGGCGCCGATGCCTACCCCATGATGCGCGCGCTGGTGGATGCCCTGCCCATTGTGGAACAACAGCACCGATGTACGCTGCTTCTCATCACTGGTCCTTTCATGCCTGTGGCCGAACAAAATGACCTTTTACAGCGCGCACAAGGGCGACCCATCCAGGTGATCTCAGCAGTAGAGGACACCTACAGCTATCTCCAGGCCGCTGATCTGGTGGTGGCAATGGCGGGCTACAACACGACGGTAGAAACACTGCAATCCGGGAAGCGCGCCATCATGATTCCACGCCGGGGGCCCAGCGCCGAGCAACGGTTGCGCACCCAGCTCTTTGCCGCCCAAGGCTGGCTAGAGATGCTCGACCCAGATGAGTTGTCCGGCCCCGCCCTTGCCCAGTTGATTCTCAACAATCTGGATCAATCAACAGTGACGCCGCCCGCACTTGTCCCAGACTTACAAGGGGTCGAAAAAAGTGCAGAACAGCTCCTTGCTTTGTTACGGACGCCAACTGCCGTCAACGGTTCACGTCCCAATCCAGAGACTGTTCTGACCATCTGACGCAAAACCATTCCCAAAGCCCAATCACGCTCCTTCCTGGCAACGGTAACAGACCCTTGCTCTTTGCCAATAACCATTGCCAGGAAGGACTGAAGCGTCTAAACCATCGATCTATAAGATGTCCAGCTAAGCGATCAGGCTATTCGACATCTGACAGGTTTTGAACCTGTCAGGTGTTCCACGGATCTCTTTCTGAACGTCTATATCAAATTTTTCTATACTCAGGGGATAATATGGTCAACTGGCATGGGTTTGACCCGACCTTTTCAACCTTGCCAATCCTATTTGACGTAGAGGCGGTCGCACAGCTTTTTAGCCCCCATCGCCTTGCAGCGACGACAGACCAGGAGCGGATTGCCGCGCTGGTTTTGCAACGCTGTGTGCGGCGCGAAATTGACTACCGCCCGCCAACCCGCTGTCTAGCCACCTACACCTTGACATTGGCCGATGGTGCGGGGCAGACGAGCACAACCACCGGCGTCGTGGCGATCACAGCACAAGGCACGCACTGCTATCTCTATACAGAGGACCAACAGTTACCTTGGTTACCCCACGCACTGAAGCCGGTCACCATGCAGGCGCGGCTGCAAGAGTTGCTCCCCCCGCCCCAGCGCATAGAGCACTGTACAGTAACCCCGATTCGCTACAAGCCGGCAGACCGCTGCACACTGCGCTATGATCTAACCACCACGGCGGGAGAGACCAGCCTCTTTGGTAAGCTCTGGGCCACCGCAGATCACCAGATCATGGACAACTTGACCACCCTCTCAACAATGCTGGCGTCCACATCAGCACCTCTGCGCATTCCGCAACCACTCGCCTATTGGCCCGAGTGGCACATGTTGCTTCAACGCGCCGTACCCGCTGGGACAGAACTACACAGAGCAGGGTTTGACCCAAAACAAGCAAGTTCTGTGCGAGAGGCATGGTTCTATGCAGCCGGTATGGCCACCGCCACTTTGCACAATTTGCCGAGCATTGGCAGCCAGCGCACGTGCCTAGCGGATGATGTAAAGCTACTGGACGAGTACCTGGCGGCCATGCAGCAGGCCATGCCCACACTTGTACCAGCTTACCTGGATGCAGTCACCGCGCTTGGTGTGGCCGCTAGCCAAGCGGAGCTACCCTTTGTCCCCAGCCACGGGGCATTACGCACAGACCAGTTTTTGTTCGACCCACAGGGTCACTTTTATTTAATTGATTTAGATAGTTTTTGTGAGTCCAGCCCAGCACGGGATCTCGGCAACTTCCTTGCCTATCTCCATTGGAAAGCACGGCGTCAACCCCAAGATGCCGCCTTTATTCAGCGTGCCGGCACGACTTTTCTTGAAGGATACGCCTCCACACGTCCACTGCCACCCGCCGCTTGGTTAAATCGTTACCAAGCGACCTCACTGCTCAAAATTGCTGGACGGCGCTTTCGGGCTTTAGCCCATACCGAATGGCCGTTACTTCCTCATCTGTTGCAAGAAGTGCACGACCTACTCTCACCCAATGCCATCGCTGTATGGCAAATAGAAAGCTAAATAGGATTCTATCGATCTACTAGATCATTAGTCTATTAGAGAACGTCAAGAATTAACTTGTCGATTTAAACCTGTCAGGTCTCGCTGACCTGACAGGTTTAATGGTCAACTTATTCCACTGATCATTTATTGCGTAAGCCAGATGACTATTCTCTGAATTTAAGCAGAATTGGAGGTTGCCAGCAAAATAAACGCCTGTAAATTTCTGCGCTCATAGAGGCGAAGCGGTGAAACCGTTGCAATTACCAGTGAAGAATGGAACGATTTCACCCGGAGACCGCTATGAGCCAATTCTGAATGATAGCTAACGAATGAAATTGATAGAAGGTCCGCGTAAATTGTTAGAAAGCTTGTCTCGATCTACTTTCTTACGCGCGTTATACTCATACCAGTGAAGCACAAGCGACAGTGCAAACGGCAAACTCGCCACTATATCACTGGTGCGTCCTGTAAAACTCTGTTAAAAGCCCTGAGATTGATTGCCGAGAAATTACCATGTTAGCTCAGAATTCGACCTTACACCCGGTAGCAAGTTCGCCACTACCCTACGCCAATCCGGTGGTAGCTGAACAGCCTCAAGCAACTGACAGCATGGCGCAAACGGATATTTTGCCCTTGCAGGTTGCCCTAAATTGCACAGCCATGACGCCTTTGTTCCAGCCGTTCTTCGGCGCCAGAGAGCAAGAGTGGACGGTGACGGATGCCAAGCTCTTGGATTGCAAGGCCGGCAAACGCGGCTTGATTCACTATCGCCTGGCCGGTCGCGAGCAGAAGGATTTGCTGCTCTTTGGCAAGCTCTTTGCTGACCGCCAGCCAGCTTTGCACATTATCCGCAATATGCGGCTGACGCAACAAGCGTTTGCCCGAACGCCTCGGTTGGGAACGCCAGAGGCCGTGGGCCTGCTGGACAACATGGCCTTGCTGCTCTACAAGCCGGCGCCCGGCAAGTTCTTGGATGAATATCTGGCGGGTCCCCAGGCCGTTTATTGGCTGGGGCAGACCGCTGCCTGGTTGGCGACGCTGCACACACAGCCGTTGGCGCTAGAGAAATGCTTCCACCTGGCCAATGAGCTGGAAAATTTACAACTGTGGACCGATGTAGTGACGTCACACTTTCGGCCACTGGCCGCCGCCGCGTCGCATCTCTATTCGTATCTGCTGGACACAGCCAACGAGCTAACGCTGGAGACGCAAACGGTGATCCACAAAGATTTTCACTATCGTCATGTCCTGATTGATGAAACCGAAGAGCCAAAGCTGTCTGTCATCGATCTCGATGAAATGCGTCTGGGGGATCCTACCTTTGATGTGGCGCACTTTTGTGTCAACCTCCAACTCCTTGCCTACCGCAGTGGGTGGAGCCGCCAGCGGACCGCCCTTTTGCAGCAGCAATTCTTACAGGCTTACGCCCAACACACCGGCTGGCGTCATGATCAACGTTTTACTTTTTTCTTTGTCTACACCTGCATCAAGGTGGCACGACAACTCTGTCTTGGCTTTGGCCCTAGCCCTGTACCGCAAGGCAACCAGCAGTTCGCAGAAGTACGCCTGATACTGGAACGTGGGCTGGCGCTGCTGCCGCCCAATCGCTATTGATAATGTAACTATACTCTCGACTGCCATAGATGAGAATAAAAACGCACCAAATACACGAGCGCTCTATTCTCATCTATGAGCGAGTCGAGTATATATTGCGGTTGTGATGAAAGCCGGAGTTTTCCTTAGTACTACAACGAGATTTCGGAAGCTTCGAGGTGACTATCACTGCCCAGAGATAGCTTATTGCTATCCGGCTTCTCGTGGGCAGTGATAGTCACCTTTGCAAAGTCTCGTTGTCGTATTAGTGCTTTAGAGAACCAAAACTCCGGTTTTTGTACAGAGCGAAGTATAACAAGGATTTGTGGATTTCCTGGAGAATCACCATGCAATCATCAACGCAACAACCCATTATCGCCTATATCGTACGCAGCTATCCACGCCTTTCCCAGACCTTTATCTTGAATGAGATTCTGGCACTGGAAAGCCTGGGCCGCAAAATTCATATCTTTGCCGTGACGCATCCGCACGAACCGCTGACCCAGGCCCAAGTTAGCCAGGTGCAAGCGCCGGTCGAGTATCTGGAACAGGCCGAGCAACGGTCATGGCGAAAGATTATGCTGGAGCACCTGCGCCAATTCGGGCGTGCGCCGTGGGCCTATCTCTGCACCCTTTGCTATCTGGTGCGCCACACCGACTTTGACGCCGGCTATACAGCCAGCACGCGTTTTGTTTGTTTCCTGCAGGCGGTCTATCTGGCGGCGCGGTTGCACCAGCTTCAACACGAAAGTGGGCGCAACGTGGGTCACGTTCATGCCCACTTTGCCCATGACCCAGCGTTGATCGCCCAACTGGTCCATCGCTTAACCGGTATTCCCTATAGTTTTACGGCCCATGCCCGGGATCTCTATCAGATTCCCGCGTCGGCCCTGGCCGAACGGATTGCCGACGCCAACGCGATTGTGACCTGTTGTGCGACCAACATTGAGTATCTCAAACAGGTTGCGCCGGCGCCCCAACATGGCAAGTTGCGCGTCATCCACAACGGCATCAACTTGCAGGATTTCCAACCGCAGCCACACACAGAGGATAACGGTCATATCCCCCTTATCATCTCGGCCAGCCGCCTGGTGACCAAGAAGGGCTATCCCGACCTGCTCCAGGCGTGCGCCCGACTGCAACAAGCCGGCCGCAGCTTTCACTGTGTGATCTATGGCGAGGGGCCACTCCAGGGCGAGTTGACACAGTTAATCAACGAACTGGGGCTGACCCACTGTGTCCAACTGGCCGGCGCCTGCACACAACAGGAGCTACAGCGGGTTCTGCCCCAGGCCGACATCTTTGCGCTCACGCCCTTTGTGACCGACGACGGCGACCGTGATGGCGTCCCCACGGTGCTGGCCGAAGCAATGGCCTGTGGCGTGCCGGTGGTCAGCACGACAGTGGCGGGGATTCCTGAATTGGTGACGCACAGCCGCAATGGACTGCTGGCTGCGCCCCATGATATTGAGACCGTGGCCAACGAGTTAGCGCTCCTGCTCAGCGACGCGGACCAACGCCGTCAACTAGGCGCGGCGGGACGCACCACCATTGCGGACCATTTCAATCTACAGTCCAGTGCACAACAACTGGCGGCACTCTTTGACAATGCATTAGTCAGTGTATAAGAAGGATAACACCCATGACGACTTTGACAATCAACCCAACGCACGCTCTTGATCAACAACAGCAACTTGCCCAGGCTTTTTCCGCACAACAGATGGGGCCTATGCTGCGTAATGCGCTGTCACCGGCGTCATGGCCCAAAGCGGTAGCAAAACAATCGACCCGTTCCTGCCATATTCTAGATGCCAAAGTTGACCCCAACGGCAGCGGCACAATGCTCTATCAACTGGACGCGGAGCTTGTGTTGGGCGTGATGCCAGCCCATGCAGAACACCGACAGCAGCCGGAGCGGGCGCCGACCCAGGCGGTCTGGCTGCCGGAAATAGGCATGTATGTCTATCCCTTTCTCAATGACCCGGCGCTGCCCGCACTGCGCACCGCCTTGGATGGCCAGCAGATGGCAGCACGCTTGAACGCCGAACTGCCGACCTGTCGCAGCGGTGAACAACGCATTCTGCGCTGCCGGGCCACCTTGTTGCGTTACCGCCCAGGCCGTCGCTGCACACTGCGCTACGACCTACGGCTGGTAGACCGCAGCGGCGTCATCAGTTCGCGTACACTCTTTGGCAAGCTCTATCATGACTGCGCCAAAGCCCAGGCAGTCTATGCAGAAATGCAACGGCTGGCCGCGTGTACACAGGCCAATGGCGCGCCGGTAACCTTGGCCCATGCCGAGGCTTTTCTGTCCGAACTGCCCCTCATTGTGCAAGCGCCTGTCTCCGGTCAGCCGCTCGATCTGGCCTTTGAACATGCTGAAAAAGTTTCGGAACAGACAGTGGCGGAAATTCGCGCCAATATCCGCGCCGCGGCGGTGGCCTTGGCCGCAGTCCACAAGCTGCCGACGCTGACCCAACGGCAGCGCCCGGTCGACGCCGACCTGGCCAAGCTGACCCGTCGGGCCCAAAAGCTGGCCGGCGAACACGCGGCCCTGGGCACCCAAATGAGCAAGCTGGCCACCACCCTGGCCGCCACGGTTGCGCAACTGGCGGGAGAAAACACCATTTTGTGCACGGTGCATGGTGATTGCAAGCCTAGCCAGTTCCTGGTGGGTGGGGCGCAGATCGCATTACTCGATTTTGATCACTGTGGCCTAGCCGACCCAGCCAGTGATGTCGGGATGTTCCTGGCCACACTTCGCCAGATCTCGGTGCGCAATCGGCTACGGCCGGAGCACAGCACAGAGACCATTCATGCCCCCACCTGGCTGACAGCGTTAGAAGAAGAGTTTCTCGCTGCGTATATGACTGCCAGTGGCGCCGCCGCCGACTTCCGCCGTCGCGCAACTTGGTATCAAGCATTGGCGCTGTTGCGCAAAGCATTGCGTGGTTTTGCCCGCAGCCCCTATTCACCGCTGCCCGCCCAGTTGATTACGGCAGCCGAACGTTGTCTTGCCAGTGATCCCGCGTAGGTGCGGTGTGGATAGGTGTCAAGGTAAGGGCGAATAGGAGCGTAACACAACAACGGATGAAGGCGGCAACGGATTTGTCATGTCATGAGATGAATTTCACAGTCAATCGATCACGGTTCGTCACGCAATCCCTGTCATGTGTGACCATCCTGTAAAGCCGATAGAAAATCCGTTACCCCCTAAATCTGTTGTTGTGTCTTAACCTGTGCGGTGTGGACGAAAGCCGCACCTACGCTGGATCACAAAATCTTAGTTTCCCTTTTTGAATGTTTCATGGTATATTGATTCGGTATCTGAATATAGCGTTGGCTGCCTGACCATCTCCACTGGCCATCCACTGTGCCAACCAGTTGTTGAATCATTACCTTCGTCATCATCATTCGCCCTATCGCGCTCCGTCGTACACGATTTCGTTGTTGAAAGGAGATTGGCATGAGCGATGCTGCCACTGTCATTCAAACGCCGTCGCACCGCATCACCAAGCGCGCCGTGCCGGGCCAACCCAAACGCCGTGACACCGTCGGTTACCTGATCAAGACCTTCAATCGCTTCTTGGCCGGCCAGCGTTATCTCGTTGGCTTGGCTGTGCTCATGCTGGTAGCCGAGGCGGTGACTACGATCCTGGAGCCCTACCCCTTGGCCTACCTGATCGACTACCTCAACGGCAGCCGTCCCGATCTGCTCGGCTACTTGTCGTGGTTGCCGCTGCCGGCCACTTGGTCGGGGGGTGCGGGTCCTCTGCTCATTACCGCGGCCTGTTTGACCTTGGCCATTATTTTGATGGCCATGATTAACAGCGCGGGCGATTCCATGGCCGAAATCTATCTGGCCAAGGTGGGGCGCGTCTTTGGTTTTAACCTGCGCACTAAGCTTTACATGCATCTGCAAAAGCTCTCCTTGGCTTTTCACGACCGGCGCCGGACCGGCGATGTGCTGACCCGCGTCACCGGGGATGTCAGCGCGCTGGAAGAATTTGTGATCAGCTCACTCTCCGACATTATCGGCAGTCTACTGGTGCTGGTCGGCACTTTGGGCGCGCTCTTCTATATGTCCTGGCAAGTGGCCGTGGTTGCGTTGGTCATCATGCCGGTGATGGCCTTTATCTCCAACTACTTCTCTTCACGGATCAAGGTTGCGTCCAAAAAGCAACGTTCCAGCGAAGGCGAGTTGGCCTCCGCCGCCCAAGAGATGCTCAGTTCCATTCGGGTGATTCAGACCTATGGCGGGGGTGACCACGCCTTGGCCCAATTTGCCGATCACAACCGCAAGAACACCAATGCCGCGCTGCAGGCAGCCGGTCTGCAGGCGCGCTTTAGCTGGGTGGTTTCTGTCTCGGAAGCGGTCACCATTGCGCTGGTCGTCTGGTTGGGGCTGTGGCTGATTACCCACCAGCTGAGCACGCCGGGCATGTTGGTCGTTTACATCTTGCAGATCCAGAAGATGTTCAAACCCACCAAGAAAATTATCAAAGAGTGGAATACCTTTGGCAAGGTCTTTGCCAGCGTCGAGCGCATTGGCGAATTGCTCGACCGCAAACCGGCGGTGACCGATGCGCCCAATGCCGTTACGGCGCCACGTTTCAAGGGGTTGGTCGAATTTCAACAGGTGAACTTTGCCTATCAGCCCGACGCCGACGCCGAAGAGGGCAAAGAGGTCTCCATGCCGGTGCGCCAGGTGCTGCATGAGATCAACTTACGCGCCGCGCCCGGCGATGTCTTTGCCCTGGTTGGCCATACTGGCGCCGGCAAAAGCACGATCGCCCAGTTGCTGCCCCGCCTCTATGACCCCACCGGTGGCCGCATTCTGATCGACCGTCACGACATCCGCGCCTTTACGATTGAGTCCTTGCGCGCCCAAATCAGCGTGGTCTTACAAGAAAGCATTCTCTTCACCGGCACCGTCGCCGACAACATCGCCTATGGCCGCCCCGACGCCACGCCCGAGGAGATTGTAACAGCCGCCAAACAGGCCAACGCGCATGGGTTTATTGAAAAACTACCCAACGGCTATGCCACCATCCTGGGCGAACGGGGCGCCAATCTCTCCGGCGGACAGCGCCAACGGATTGCCATTGCGCGCGCGCTGGTGCGCAACACCCCCATCTTGATTTTGGATGAACCAACCACTGGCCTGGACAACGCCTCGGCAGAAATGGTGCTCCAAGCGCTGCGCGTCTTAATGAAGGGCAAAACGACAATCATTATCTCACACGACCTCAAGCTCGTACGCCAGGCCGACAAAATTGTAGTCATCAAGGCAGGAAAGGTGGAAGAAATGGGAACACACGACGAACTCTTAACTTCCGGCGGCTCTTATTCCGATTTCTATACGAAGCAATTTGAACCAGCGGAGGAAGTAGCCCCCGCCCTTGCCCAAGCTCCCACCAAAGCACCGGTTGCCGTCAAAGCACCGAAAGTTGAGCTGATGCAGAGCAAGGCGCTCGACGACCATCTGCCCACGCTCCGGGCCGCCTTTGACCCAGACCAGGCGCGAATGTATCTTCAACATGCCTTTTTTGGCGCCGACCCATGCGACTTTGTGATTGAACGGTGCAAACCGGGCAAGGCCACCTATCTTCCCGGGGAGGGCTGTCTCCTGCGTTACGAATTGGTCATCCGCCAACGCAGCACCGGCGACAAGCTCTACCCGTTGGTCTTGGCCCGTGTCTTCCCAGAGCAGCGCCTGGCGGTGGCCTATGCCCAGGAACAGTTGGCGCCCTTGGCCATAGAAATGGAAGAACGGCCGGAAATCGCCGCCTATCGGACACCGATTGCAGTGGCGATGCCGCTCAATATGGCGGTGCAACTCTTCCCCATCGACGCCGATTTGCCTGCGCTCATACCGGCAACCGACCGCGCCCAGATGTGCAATGTGTTGGCTGAATTGCTGCCCACGGCCCGTGATGGACGCTTCCTGGTTGAATCATGCACAGTGGTGCCAGGCCACTATGGTCGCCAACATCGCTGCCTGCTCCGCTATGAGATTGAGGGGCGCTGGAATGACAATCTCGCGCCCCACACAGAGGTCTACTATGGGAAGATTGCCGCTGATGGCCGAGGCGAACTGGCCTACCAAGCACTGGCGGCGCTGGATCACTATCTACCGACAAATGATCAAGCAACGGACCATGAGGGGAGCTTCCAGATCCCGCGCGCCTTTGCCTATCACCCCACATTGCAACTCTTCTTGATGGAGTCGATTCCCGGCTTGCCCACTATGCCAAAGCTGCTCAAAGCTTATCTGGCCGGCGGCGCGGATGATGCCAACCAGGAGTTGTCGGTCAAGGAGGCGCTGACCGCCTGTGCGCAGATGGCGGCCACCTTGCACAACGCGCCCATTGCACTGGGCGAGGCGCGCACATTGGCGGATGAGTTGGCCACCCTCAAGCAGCTAATTCTGGTCTTGCGCCCCCTGGCCCCCGACGCAGTCCACCAAATGCAGCAAGCGTTGCAGCAGGTGGAAAAGCAGGCCCAACAAAGCCCACCCCTGGCCTCGGCCTTCAGTCATGGCGACTTCACCTATACGCAGGTGCTCTTTGACGGCAAGCAGACTGGACTGGTGGACTTTGACACCATTTGCCAGGCCGAACCGGCTTTGGATCTCGGTCAATTTCAAGCCTATCTGCGCTTAGCCCTTTTGAAAGCGCAAGCGGAGCAGCCGGACACAGCCCACACTCTGGCCGATGAGTTGTGCGCCCACTTTATGGCCGCATACCTGGAAGCACAGCCGGGCGCAGCCGCGGACGCAACCCAACTCCGGCGTCGCGTCCAACTCTATGAAATGATTAGCCTAGCCCGCATTGGCCTACACAGTCTGCAGAAGTTAAAGGAAGAACGTATGGCCTCGGCCTTGACCTTATTAGAGGAGCGAATTTCATGTCTCACACCATCAACCCCACCCTCACCTTCCCGTCCGCCAATGGAGCCCATTCCGTCGTCGCGTGGCCAGGCCGTGAGTCAGCAAGTTGGCTGACCCCGGCCATTTCCCCCGCACGCATACAGGACGCGTTGGTGCGCACGGTGCCCGAATTTGCATCCGGTGCGCTCCTTTTAAAGCAGTGTCGGGTCCGGCGGCTGCGACTGCGCGAAGAGTCCGGCTACTGGACGGGCGTCTATACGCTTGAGATCACCAGGGTAGCCACGGGGGACTGTCAACAGGTGCAGCTTCAAGGAGCGCTGATTCCGCCCGCTGATCCGACCCCAGAGCCCAGCGATGGCGCCTATCCCTTTGGCCACGCTCAGTGGCGCTGCTATCTGGCCGAGCTGCATCTCTCCCTGGCCACGGCGCCGCCCGAGAGCACCTTGCAGACCTTGCCCACGCTGACCGACGCGACTGCGGCGCGCGCCATGTTGGAAACCGCCATCCGCGCCAATGGCGGCCCTTATGCAGGGTACAAAATTGCCGCCTGTACACCGCATATCATGCGTTACAAACCCGGCAGCCGCTGCACCGTGCTTTATGAGTTAACGTACCCCGCTGACCAGGCCCCCCAAAATAGGGCATGGCCAGCGGTGGTCATTGCCAAAACCTATCGGGGCAGCAAGGGGGAAAACGCCTACGCCGGCATGAAAAAGCTCTGGGAATCACCGCTGGGACAGAGCCAAACTGTGGCCATTGCCGAACCGTTGGCCTTTCTGCCAGAGGAGAATGTGTTGGTGCAAGGGCCCATTCGGGAGGAGCAGACGCTAAAGCAGTTGCTGGAGCGGGCCTGGCTCCAGGCGGACCCAGCGCTCGACACCCAGGTGGCGGTCTACCTACGCCAAGCGGCGCGCGGCCTGGCCGAGTTACATCACAGCGGCGCCTATCACGGCGAAGTGGTGACCTGGGAAGCGGAGTTGGACGACATTCTGCAGCGACGGGCGCGGCTCACCAAACCGCTGCCCCAGTTGGCTAACCTGGCCGAAGATCTGGTGCAACAGTGGCGGGCGTTGGCGGCAGCAACCCCCGCCGACCCGCGGCTGCCGGCCCACCGCAGTTTTCGGCCTGCACAAATCCTGTTAGCCCAGGGGGAGATTGGCTTTATTGACTTTGACGGCTTCTGTCAGGCTGAACCGGCCATGGATCTAGCCCTTTTTATGACGACGCTCAAGAATTTTGGCCTGAAAAAGTTAGCGACCCCCGGCGCTACACTGGAATCCAGCCCAGAAGACGAGGATGACGACGACGAGGTGGAGGAAGACAGCCCGGTCGATCCGGCCACACGTCTGGCGCAGCTTGAACAGTTGGAAGCGCTCTGTACGATCTTTCTCGCCGAATATGAACGCCATGCGCCGGTCAATCGCCAGCGGCTCTGGCTCTGGGAGAGCATCGACCTCCTCTCGCTCATTATGAGTTCCTGGTCCAAGATCAAGCTGGCGCGGCTGGAGCACTGTATCTTTATGCTCGAACGCCATCTGGAAAAAATGTGAACACAATGGGCTGCTGCACAATAAGAAAGCAGGTTTCTCAGAGAAACCTGCTTTCTGGCATCCCGCAATTTAAGTTTGGTCGACTAGTAGGTGTGATTTCCCTATCGCACGCGCTCGTGCCCATAAGCTATGAATAATACTCAGTGGCAGATCCAAGACACCCCCGCAATTGTAGCTGGAGAGGCAGGGTTGGCGGGGCTCCAGTGGCTGCTCCACAGCCCGGCCATGCAAGCGTGGCTACACGATCAGGTGGCGGCCCTGTTGACCCAACCGGAGCAGTGTAGCGGCTGCACATTACAGCGCGTCAAAGTCAAACCCGGACATAAAGTGACGGCTTACTATGACGTTGCGCTGCGTGATGAAAGCGGCGCGCCCAGTCACCGGCCCATCGAAGTCACCTGGCGCGCGGCCACAGCGGCGGCGGAAGAGACGCTCACACCGGCCCAGTTGCAGCAAATGGCGGAGATTGAGGCGCTTGCTCTGGCCGCGCCCTTCCGCCGGCTGGCGCTGGCTGATGGTGCGACGGCGATGCAGATTCAAGTGGCGCCACTAGACAGTGCCTTTCCCCACCTGCCGCGGCTCTACAGCCCACCCCACCTGCGCGTTCTCCTCGCACCGCTGCTCGGATTGCCGCCAAAAACAATGGTGCAGGTGCAGCCAATCCGCTATCGGCCCCGCCAACGGCATGTCCTGCGATTAACCTTGAGCACAGACGAAACCCCGCCGACCGATTTGCAACACTTTTTCGCCAAAGTCTACCAGGCCGGCGCCGGCGCAGTAGCGGCCCAGATGACCACAATCATCGCTGACCGGCTCGCCATGGCCCAGGAGCCGCTGACGGCGTTGCGGCCCATAGCACACCTGCGCAACGAGGAACTGTTGCTCTACCCGGCGGTCACGGGCCTGCCCTTGACCCAGGCGCTGCCGCAGGGCGGCCATAGCCTGGGCGACACTTTACAAACCATTGGCGCGGCGCTGCACCATCTCCATCGCGCACCGCTGACGCCGGCCCTGCGCTTACCCCAGACCACCTTTGGCGCCGAGGTCAAGGCCGCGGCGCGGGCCGGCGAACATCTGGCCGCGCTCTGGCCGTCTGGTCATGGCCGGCTACTGGCCCTGTTGGATCGGTTGCTCGCGCAATACGATCGTCTGCCGACAGCAGAAGCAGCCTTGCTCCACCGCGACTTCAAGGCGGACCATCTGCTGCTGACGCCTGCTGGGCTCACCCTCATCGACTGTGACAGTTGCGCCCTGGGCGATCCAGCACTGGATCTGGGCAAATTTCTCGCCGATCTTCAATGGTGGTATACCCTTGCGGACCGGGAAGGAGCTGCCAAAGCAAGTGGCCACTTTCTGCAGGGCTACTTTCGGGGCTACACCGCGCACGAACGCAAGCTCGGCCTGGCGCGCGCCCACCTATACCAGGTGCTCTATCTGCTCAAAAACAACGTGCGCCGCTTTAACCACTTTAACGCCTCCTGGCAAAGCCAAAGCGAACAGATGATTGGGCTAGCGGAGCAGGTCATACAGTGTCCGTAAAAGGCGCGTCTGCGCTGGCAAATTTTTCCAACAGGGGAATATTATCCGCCGTGGGCTAAAGCCACACGGCTAGAAGCAGCGCCCGCTGTAGGAGATTAAAAATTAAATCGGGTATTTGCGGTAGGCGCCTAGAAGGCAACCGGGCCTTGCGCCTGCCCACCAAGGCTGACCTTTACCCACAAGTCGGTTGGTCGGCGAGTGTCGCTCTGGAAGGTGACCGGCATCTTGGAGATGCCGGTCACCTTAAACCCACGCCCTACCTCTGAGCGAAAAAGATGTGGGTAAAGGTCAGCCCACCAGGGGGGACGACCGCAAGGGTCGGTTGCCTTCTAGGCGCCTACTACCCGGTTATTTATTTAATCCCCTGAAGCGGGCCTTATACCGCTAGAAGCCCGCTGATGAAGGTTAAGAAGATAAATCGGTAAAGATTATTTTCAACTGCGCCCTATTCAATTTGACAACAAGCAAAAGCCAAGTTATACTACAGGAAGTTCGGCCATTACTTGCAGTGCGGCTCAGCCGCTTCGGGGGAACTGCAAGTGATGGCCGGATTTTTTTATGCCAATATTCCTACAGGCCAGGCCGGTTGCACGATATGAGCCAATTTTTATTGTCAATTTGCTTATTTATCTAATCGTTGTTACACTTTCTACTGTTTCGGACAATTGTCCTTTCTTAGAATGCCTGTTCTTATCATTATGACATACTGAGCAGCGCCATCAAATTAACACATTTACTCGTTTACAAAATGTTAAAAGGTGCTGCTGCGCGGTATAAATTGAAAGTCATCAGCCTCCATGACGGCAACTCTAATTGCTACCCTTGGCGCAGAACCACAAGTCATCGCCCTAGCGACGCAATTACTCTTGGCCCAAAACGAAGCGATCAACGCGGTTGATGTGCTCCACACTCAGCCGGAATATGAACCGGTGGCAACTGCGTTGGTTGCGTTGCGCGCCATGTTTACAGCACAGCCGGCATGGCCACCGCTCCAGACACACACCATTCTTATCGTTGATATTCTCACTCCTGCTGAATTTACGGCATTTACCGACGCGCTCTATCGTGTCATCCGCAACCAGTTGGTGCGCGGTGCACGTGTGCATCTGCTGTTGGCCGGTGGACGTAAATCGATGGCGATGTTGGGTATGAGCGTGGCGCAGTTGTTGTTGGGGCCAGAAGATCGAGTCTGGTATTTGCACTCGACAGAGAATTTTCGCCAATCACGCACCTATCTCCTCACTGACCCTGCCCAAGCCCAACTCATTCCCATTCCCTTGCCGCAACAGAGCGCCGCGCCGCCCATCTTTCGCCGCTTTGCCCAAGCCGAAACGGCCGAAGCAGCACGCCTGTCATTACAAGCCGAACGGAACCAGCAAATCCGCCACTTTCTCACCCATGAATTGACCAACGCGGAACGGCAAGTGGCGCAGATGGTGGCCGGCAATGTCTTAACGGTCAAAGAGATTGCCGCCCAGTTGCACAAAAGCCCCAAAACCGTAACCAACCAGCTCAACAGCGTCTACAGTAAACTAGAAAGTTATTTCGGTCTGCAACCAGATGTGGGCGTGAAACGCGAGTTCTTGCGGAGGGAGTTGGGCGGGTGGTTGGATGGCGCAAGTATAGAATAACTTATCAGTTGATCATACGTCATTTGGTATAACATCAGTTTAAGAAAAATCAGATCGCGTTTGTCAGTTTCTGCTCATATAATCTCATCTTTCCACTACAATCTAGAGATTTTCAATAGGTTTTGTGTAGATCACATCAGATAAAACTGTGGTAAGGTAAGTAAAATTTGGGAGTTGACTCCCATGACAGTTTATCCAACCTATGCCATACTTTATCCAAACACTGTTGCTTTGGCAAAACCTACATTGTGCCCAATCCTTTAGAGATACGAAAGATGAGGGGAAAGGTATGACCCAATCGACAATTTTGGTCTCATTGGTCGGTCACCAACCGCTGCCGACACTCCTAGCAATACGGCATTGGCAACCGGCTAAAGTTATTCTGCTCGGCTCCAATGATCCCGACACCGTGAAACGACGCAATCATTTGGTGAAAATGCTCAAAGGTGAGTGTAGCCAAGCTGGTAAGCCAATCGAGCTTCTGGAGACCGATTCGGTTTACGAGTGGAGCATGGCTGATGTTGTGGAAAAAATTGAGTACACGCTAGAAGATGAAAAGAGCCAGGCTCAAATTGTTTGTGACGTAACCGGCGGTACCAAAACAATGGCGATTGGCTTGGTTCAGTATGCTCACAAACATCATGGAAATATTGTGTATATCGCAAGCGACAAATTAGAGACTCGCCTGTTTAGGTTTGATTTTGATCCGCAAAGTAACCAACTCGTTGGCGAATCAGAAACGCCCATTGGTACTCAACTAAAAATAGTCGATCTGTTTAGGGCCTATCTCGGCCATGAAGAGCTTGAGAAAAAATCAGAACGCAGTAACCAGAATAATGATGGTCTTTATTTTGAGCGCGATATTGGGTTGGGCTTTGCTCCCTACGTTGACGAGCGCGAAAACTCCGTCCTGGTCGTAAAATCCGGCCATGAGGAAGCTGACTGGGTGCTCCGCAAACAAAATCGCTTTGCCATTGTCGAATGTAAAGTAAATAGCGATATGATGGGCGGTATGAGGCAGTTAAACAATATGGCTAGCGAACGCTATCTTGGCACCTATACAGCTAAAATCCTAGCCATCAAAACGATTAAAGATGCTCAATATGAAGACTATATGGCATTAGCAGCTCAGCACAATATCCATGTCTTGCATCTACCCGATTGGAAGGGCAGTGAAAAAACGTGCCACCAGTGGAATAAGATTGAGCTTGCCGAATTTGAAAAGGTTATCCACAAGGCGTTCAATTTTTGAACTGCACAGATGGATTCAGGGAGGAACTTAGTGAAGCAAACAATTGCAGATTTGGCCATTGACTATGGTCGTGCTCTGTTCAAACAGGTTACAGAAGAGGATAGTCGTGTCACCGACGATACTCTAAGATGGGAGACATGGACAAAGCACCTCTTTACAGCCAGCCAGCCACGGGCTAGAGCCATGCTATCAATATGGTCGCGCATTCGCGTCGAAGAGGGCAGAGTTACCAACAAATTTGTGCCTTTAACGGCACTCTCTTTGCATGACGAAAATGGCGCTTGGTCTTTAAATCCTGTCGAACGAGAGAAGAGACTAGAGGATGACGCCTTTCGACAGGCCGCGTCTGCCTTGCACACCGCCTTTCTCAAACATGGCGGTGACGAGGAAACGGACTTTGACCGCTTCTCCTATCTCATGCAAAAGTACGCTAGCACCTTGCCTTGTACTTACGGAGAAGAGGGGGTCTCCCTCTTTCGCCAATGGACCATGGTGGCGGCATTGATCGCAATTACACAGGGGCAAGCGCTTGACGAACTGCCCGAACTCGCCCTCGTTGGATTGGATCTACCTGGTATTCAGACCATGGTCTATACGATTACGGCGCGGGGCGCAGGCAAGGGCGTGCGTGGGCGGTCGGCCTTTATCCAGTTGCTGATTTCGGCCATCGTCGAGCGGCTATTGGATGAACTTGACCTCTGCCGGGCCAATGTAATTATCAGTGCCGGTGGCAACGCACTGCTGCTTTGTCGCTATGATGCAGGGTTGGCAAAAAAACTACAGGAAATTGAAAAGTCAATCAATACCATTCTGTTCAATGGTGACAACTATCGATTGCCCTTTGCCGGCTTTAAAGGAGATCTGTTCCTGGCGTTGGCCCATATACAGTTGCCCCACAGCGCGCTTCGATACCAAGCAGAGCCAATATGGGATGAGGAAATGGGCAAATATGTGAGTCAGTGGCAATATTATGAAAAGCGCCTCAAGGAAGCATTAGGGACAGCCAAACAGCAGCCCTTCCGCACTATGACCATGAACGCCGCGGAGTTTAGTCAGCTCTTTGCGCCCGACGTTGCCATCTCGGACCGCTTTTGCGCTATCTGTCGTCGCCCCGAAGAGATGGCGGGCGAATTTGAAGAAGATAATGAATTACCGGACAGTGGCCCGGCACAGCCCGGCGCTACCTGTCCTGAATGTAAAGGCTTTGAGGAACTGGCGCGGGAAATGGCCCAACCGCAGGTTTATCTCAATTGTCACCGGCAAAAACCGGCACAACGCAACAGAGCCGGAGAAAAAATTGGTGTTTCTGCCTGGCAGGAAGCGCTTAATGCGATACGGCGCACCAATTCTGCCACTGAAAACGCTGACGGTTATTGGTACAGCATAGACACCCATCCAGCAGCCAATGCAATGACCCTGGCCCTCAGCCCTGATGATTTTCCTAATGAAAATGTAGACGGTTTTTACCCCCTGACCACAGCAACACCGACAGAAAAGGGGGCCAGTCAGGCAAGACCGACCATACGTGATAACAGCACCCTGGCCGATGACACCCCCTCTTCTCTCAAACGGTTGGGTGTACTCAAGGCTGATGTCGACAATCTGGCCAGCCTGCTGGTTAACAGCCTCGACAAGCGCAGTGCAGTGCAGACCGCCATGCTCTCTGATTCGTTGACCCTCTTTTTTGGTGGTTGGCTGCATAAACTCTGCACTGGCATGGAAATTGCGCCGGGCGTGCAGACAAGAGACAAAGTTTACGTGCTCTATGCCGGCGGCGATGATCTGCTTATTATTGGCTCCTGGGATGTAATGCCCTATTTGGCCCAGCGGATTGCTGGCGACTTTGAACGCTTTACAGGCCAGAATGCAGGTGTGCATCTATCGGCGGGACTGGTGTTAGCAGGCGGCAAGGAGCCACTCTACGCCGCGGTGGAGAGCGCCAATGATGAATTGGATAGGGCCAAGCAAAAAGGCCAGCCAAGACCGGAGAAGAACGCCATCAGCTTTTTGGGTAAACGACATTCATGGGCTGCATTCAAAGGAATTGTTGAGTGGCAGGAGAAATTGGTCGATCTGCGCAATGCTGGCGCACCTTCGTCTTTACTTACCTCGCTGCTCACCATCTATCAACAATATCGCCAGGACAAAGGCGAGATCCCCGGCATCAAAGCGCGTGGCGAGGATGGTCTTTATCAAGAGAAACCCCTCTTTCTGGGACCGTGGCTGTGGAAGATGATCTATAGTCTTGCTCGGATTGACCAAAGCAACGGCGCAGCGAGCGGGATCAATGAGATTCAGCAAGAACTGCTGAAAGCGGGCAGGATTGAACGGATGAGCGTCAGTGCCCGGTGGGCGCAATTCCTCAAGCGCGAAGGAGACCGTCATCATGGATGAAAAAATGATTGGGGAAAGAGGATTGGGTAATCACAGGAAGGGAGCAACCAATGAGTAACACCGATATTTCCAAAGATGATCTGGAGCAGATCATTGTCAATGGCAAGGCCGCATTGTTGGTTCAGCGTGCGGATACATTTGGCCGTGCACTGGCCAACGAGGGTCTGACGAAAAGTCAGATCCGCAATATCTTTGGCGAAGTGCGTAAGATTGAAGCGCAATGGTCGCGTCCAGAAGAAGATGCCAGAGAGAATGTGCGTCGCCTGCTTCTGCTCAAGCCGCGCATGGCCTATCAGACAGAACGCGAACCAAAGGCTGGGCCACTGTTGGCTGTCCTTACGCATGCGATTGACAAGGTAGTCAGCGCCGATGGCGCCAAAATGCAGCACGAGCGTTTTGGCTATTTTGTCGATATGTTCGAGGCAATTCTGGCCTATCATACGGCCCAAGAAGGTGAAAATCAGCGACAACGACGCAACAGAGGCAGGAGATAAGTGAGATGACTGAAACAGTACAACAGGATCTACGAGAGATTCAATTGCTAGGCAGAGTTTTCCTGCGTGGCAACATTCGCGCCCTCACAGGTTTGCACATTGGTGGCGCGGCAGGCAATTTAGAGATTGGCGGCGTTGACAGCCCTGTGATTCGCGATCCGCTGAGTGGACGCCCTTTTATTCCAGGCTCGTCAATTAAGGGCAAAATGCGGTCGCTGAGCGAACGGTTGCATGGAAAAGAGCAGAACTTTCCCATTGGCCGCACGCGCGGTAAGGAAGTCTGGATCCACACCTGCCAAGCCGGCGACCTGCCGGAAGGGAATGCGCCACTAGATGAGTGGCAGGCTCGCTATCAACGTAAGTTTCGCGCCTGCCAAGTCTGTTCCATCTTTGGCGTCACCGGTGATGAACCAGTGCCCCATCCCACTACCTTAGTCGTGCGTGACACCTATCTGGGCGATGAGAGCGCCGACAGATTGAACGCAGCCCGCACTGACCTTCCTTTTACGGAGATCAAGTGGGAAGCCACCATCGACCGAGTGACCAGCGCCGCTACCCCACGCCAGATTGAGCGAGTGCCGGCTGGCGCCAGCTTTGAAGGGTTTGAACTGGTCTATAATATTTACAGCACCACGGGCAGTGATCATTTTAAACATCTGTTGACGGCGATGATCTTGGTCGAAGAGGATTACCTAGGTGGGCTAGGCTCCCGCGGTGGCGGCAAGGTCGCCTTTGAGTTGACCGAGGTTTTTGTACGCAAAGGCAGCGATTATATACGGTGCGATATGCCACTGACAGCCGGCTCTGTGACGGATCGGCGCAACGAAATTGAGACGTGGGTCAAGCAGCAGTTCCCACAGGTTTAACCCTTTAAGTCTAACGATGGGCGGACTCATGAATGAATCGACAACTGGCACCCTGGCCAATGCACGCTACACCCGCGTCAAGCTTTGGCCCCGCGGTCCCTTTCACTTTGGTAAACGGGGGGTCGGCTTAAATGAGACAGAAATCGCCATGCCGGCCGATAGCTTCTTCTCGGCTCTCTGCAATGCTATCCACGGACTGCAGGGGACCGCGGCTGTGGCTGAGTTTATTGCGCGCTTTCCGAGCGCGGATCGGACCGAACAAGCGCCACCCTTGCGTATCACATCGTTAATGCCCTTTGTGGAGCCTGGCGCAGGGCTTACGCCTATTTATCTCTTGCCCATGCCGCTCTTGCACATTCCCATTGGCAAAGATCCCATTGGGCAGCGCAAACAGATGAAGCAGATTCAATGGGTGAGCCATGCGATCTTTGCGCAGATTATCAGTGGCCACTCATTGCTGACCGCACCCGATAAAGCCGAACTGTTAGAAAACGCACATGACGAAGTCAGAGCGAAGCCGCGTACGGTGCAACAGGGAAGCGTTTGGTTAAGCAGAAGTGAATATAACAGCTTACATGACCCTGAGACGCGGTTTTGGTCAGTAGGAATCCGTCCCCGTGTAGCCGTAGATCGCATAACGGGCGCATCGGCCGTTTACAGCAGCGGTAGTGTGAACTTCGCAAAAAATGCAGGATTATATCTTTACATTGAATGGCTGGCAGGGGTCGATGTGGCCGTGCGGCAGCAGGTTCAAGCGGCCATCACCTATTTGGGGGACAGCGGCATTGGCGGCGAACGCACCTATGGCTATGGCCAATATAGCGCCTCTTTTGAAGATCTCCAGGAGATGCCTATTCAGCAACCCTCAAACGCCACCCATGTTACAACGCTTTCACCGTTTCTACCTAAGCCGAGTGAACGGACAGTGCTCATGGGCGATGCCCGTTATGAAATCATCCTGCGCCGGGGATGGCTGACCTTGCCCGGCTATAGTAATCTGCGCCGGCCCACTGTACGCATGGTTGATGTAGGTGCAATCCTCTCAACGGAATCCGGCGTGGCACCACAGGGGTATCTGGCCAACGCGACACCACAACCTTTACAAAATACGGCCTACACTATCCACCGGTATGGTCTCTGCTGGCCGGTAGCGGTCGTCCCACAATTTGTACATTGAACTTATTAGCCAGATCGGGAATATTATGACAAACACAACTGTAACTGTCACCCTTCTGAGTGATCTCCATATCGGCACAGGCGCCACGTTGTTAAGTGGCATTGATTGGTATGTCCACCGCAACAACTACACCTATATGGCCGACGACAGCACGCTGATGAATACAATGCTCGACCGCGCCCTGGCCAATAACCAGCAAGAGACCAACGTCATTAATGCCATCACCGGCATGAAGATTGGCGATCTGCTCGATGCCGGCTGGCTGGAAGCGGCCGATTTTGCACCGGAAAGCAAACTCTTTCGCTATCGTCTGCGCGGCCAGCCTGTCACCAACGAGATCCGCGAACAGATCAAAACCGTCTATGGTCAACCCTATTTACCGGGGTCAAGCCTCAAGGGTGCGATACGGACGTTATTGGCAACCGTTGCGGCCGACACATTGAAACCTTCTCTGGCGAATTTGGGGCGCAGTCGCACCTGGGCTGCACAGCCGGTGGAAGCAGAACTCTTTGGTAAGGGCGGCGAGCGCGTCGACGCCAACCGCGATTTTGGTCGCGCCTTCCAGATTGGCGACAGTGAAGGAGTGGCGGCAAGCAGCCTCCGCCTGCGCCGCGCCCATATTTACCCTACCGCATCCAACGACCGGCGTGGTCGTAGTCGCGGGCTGGATATTGACCTGGAGACGGTCGCCAAGGGCACGCAATTCACCTTGCCCTTGCATTTGCCCAGTGAACTACTCGAAGAACGACAGACAGCCTTTGATGAGCGCCGCCGCCAGGAGCTTAACCATTGGCCGACCCGCGCCAAATGGTTAGCGCAACTGGCTGCGCACGGACGCGAATATGCGCGCCAACTGCTCATTCACGAAGTGACATACTTTCAAAAGCGGCGCGATGTACCCGCGGTCCACACCTTTTATGAAGAACTGGCTACTCGCTTTACCCAACTCCAGCCGAATCAGTTTCTCCTCTCATTGGGCTGGGGCGGCGGTTGGCAGACCAAGACGATCAATGAGTATATACAGCAAGATAAGCGTCAATTTGAGCAGATTGTTAGCCGTTACCGGCTTGACCCAACCGGCAGCCGCAAGGCGGGGGATATTTTCCCCAAAAGCCGTCACCTCTTGCGCCTTGGCGACGGCGAGCGGTTAGGTGATCCACTGGGTTGGTGTTTGGTAGAGATGAAGGAACATCCGGTCTAGGTTAACGTGAAGGATCTACCAATGAATATACAAACTGTCTATATCCGCTTACGCCAGATTCTCGTTCACCTCTACCCTACCCTGGCCGATGCCAAGCGGGTCGCCGACGACGCCAGCGTGGTGCGTGACCGAGTTACGACGGATAATAGCATGATCAATTTCTGGCACGAACTATTACAAGAGGCGGGAAAACAGGATAAATTGACGACACTACTGAGCGTTGCCACCAGCGAGTATCTCCAAAATCAAGCATTGGCCACAACCATCGCTGCCTGCCAATAGGCAACGATGCTGCTGAGCAATATTCGTCTGCTGAATTTTGCGCACCCCATCACCGACGAGCGCCAGTAACAGATTGAAGAGCTTCTTAGCAAGCGAATTGATCTTGCGATTGGTCACCACCTTGAGGCAGAATTTGGTGATACCAAGCCTTGGCCCACAATGTACAGCATTGGCAGAGCAGGTAGGATTCACAGCTGTACAATGGCAGACGCTCCCCATCCTCATCAACCCGCCGAGTTTTGTCCCTGGCGCACTCTGCCTGCTCAGTGAACTGCATGGGCGCATACGCCATTTCCCAACTGTGGTGCGCTTACGACCGGGGACAAAAGATGGCACACGGGTCTTTGAAGTGGCGGAGATACTGAACCTACAGGAGATTCGCGACCGGGCGCGGCAACGAGCGTAGCAATGACCATCAAAGCTCAAGCGGCAAATAGCGGATTTGATCCTGATATTCACCGGGCAACGACGCTTCCCAAATCAAGATCAGTTCCGCAATGACATCAGGAATCCGCATTGTGCGTTGAAAGACCAGGATCCCTGGGATATGCCGCCCAGCCGCCAAATGATCACGCAGATGCACCGGCATGGATCGACGATTATTCGTGACCAATAGAAAGTCATGTGATTCACACCAGATAAGAATTTCTGGATCCTTTGTCCCCAGTGCCGGCGCGCCAACATCCCCAACACACCATGCGGTAATGTCTGGTGCGGCCTGTAGCAAAGCTTTGCGTAGACGGAACCCTAAATTTTCATCGAGGAGATAGCAGACTTCATTCATACCGCAACTTGCTCATTTGCCGCGGTTATCCTATTTTGAATGCGCTGCGCCTTTCGCTCAGCACGGATCTTGCGCAGCCGCACCATGTCCGGCGTGGGATGGGCCTGCTGTTCCAGCCAGCATTGATGGGCATACTCTAGGTTAGCCGTCAGATACCGGTCAATTTCAGCCTTGTTGCGCACGTAATAGAGCAACGTTGCGTAGATCTCTTCCAGCGTCAAAGTCGGGAAGCGTTCTGCCAGCTCATCAGGCGTCATTGCATTATGGATATATTCATGGAGTACATCATCGATTAAGATCCGGTGCCCTTTGATCTGGATTTGTTCCGGTGAGGCAAAATCGAAATAGTCTTCAATTTGCATATCTATTACGCCCTTCTGCCATTATTTATATCTGCCATCAGTATAGCACGAAAGCGACGGTTTACTCAATATGATCCTACCCAACTTTTCGCACCCCATCACCCCGGCCCAACAGCAGCAGGAAGTCGCCTCAGCGACTAAGAAAATCATCGAGGCGCTCACCGGGCAAGCGATCGCCCGCACCATCGACGTATTCCCCCAATTTGACAAGCAGCAGCCTTTTGACCCGCAACTGACCGCGCTTAGTTGATAGATAGAGCCACTGGCGCGCGCGCCGAGCAAGGGCAGAAATAGCTTAAGCCTGGACAGGCGGCACAAAAAAGTGATGGAAGCCTTTGGCTTGCAACCCAGTCTTTAATTTTTGGTCACCGGTCCAGAGTAACCCGCCCAGTTCCAGGGTCAAGGCGACGTGACGTGGCCATTACACACCATCCAAAAATTGTGTCTTAATGCGCTCCCAGCCGCTTTGAATCATTTCGTCTGCTAACTCAGCAATCTCGGCATCGGTCAGGCGGCTTTGGCGCCGGAGGGCTTTCAGGCGTAAATAATCAAGCAATTCGGTTAATTCATCGGTTTGAAAAAATGAGCGATTGATACGGACTACAATTTCGTCTTGGGCAATTGCAATTTGATAGGGTGCAACCATTGACATGTTCTGCTCCATTTCCTGATCCAACCGGGTTAATCGGGTTGCAATATAAATGTACTATACCATAGAAAGGATTTCCTGCCCGGCTATGATTCTACGCAGATTTGCATCAAGCCCACTCACGCCCATTTTCCGACTACGACCGGTTCAGGCGGCTTCACCGCAGTCTGAACCGGTTGAGCTGTGCGTTCGGTGCCTAGCTTTTGCAACCGGCGCGATATTACAACCAAGTAGGACGATACAAGATGAACCCTGAACTTGAACTGATCCAGCGCCAACTATATACCATGTTGGCCACACTCTACCCCACCCAAGCCGATCTGACGCGGATCATGCACGATGCCGGTCTGTCAGTGACACGGGTGACAATCGGCAATGGGGCGCTCAATGATTGGCACGCTGTGCTGCGCGAGGCGACCCATCAAGAACGGATCGCCCAACTCCTGGCGCTTGCGACGGAGGAGTATCCCCGAAATCGCGCCCTGGCCGACGCCGTGCAGGCATATCACGAACTTACGCAAAGTATACGCGTCGCCGCGCTGCCACCAAGCAACCTGCGTCTCCTCAATTTCACCCGTGAGTTAACCGCGGAGCAGATCCAGCAAATTGAACTGGCCTTGGGCAAACGCATCGGCAAGCTCATCAATCGACCGGCTGACTTTGTCCATGAGCAACCCTATGGCCCCCAATGTGTGGCCTTGGCCGAACATGTGGGGCTGACCAAAAGCGAATGGGAGACGCTGCCAATTGTGGTGAATCCGCCGGGCATGGCGCCGGGGGCGCTCTGCCTGATCAGTGAACTACATGGCCGCATGGGGTATTTTCCCGCCATGGTGCGGCTACGACCGGAGACAAGAGACGGCACGCGGGTCTTTGAAGTGGCGGAGATTTTGAACCTACAGGAGATCCGCGACCGGGCGCGGCAGCGGGCTTAAGGCGCCGGCGCCGCGCGATGCGCTTCGTCCGGCAACCATTGCGGATCGAGCACCAGCTCTACCGTATAGGGGCAGGTGGCGGGGAAGGTTTCCAATGCCAAACCAGTCTCCCGCATGGCGCTGAAGGCTGCATCTTCGTAAGCATCCGGCAAGATCTCATGCAAAAGCAGCTGGAGGCTTGGATTGGTGCGCAGCAATTTGGCAATGCGGCGGCGCTGTTCTTGAATGGTCAGCTCCCAACTGCGCCCGCGCAGCGCCGGTTGATAGTGCCACTTGAGGAGATGCATGAGCAGAAGCTCCAATCGGTTAGAGAGTTGGCGACGCTCTGAACGGCCCATGCTTTCGATCTCCTCAATTAAGTTTTCAATATCTAATTGCGTGAAAGCATGGTCGCGCAACAACTGCGCTTGCTGTTGCGTCCAGGCATAGAAATCATGTTCATAAACCGTCATTGCTCATCTCCTTACTGGTCATAATGATTGCTCAGTATACCATAGCCGTACAGGACAATTCAACCATGATCCTACTCAACTTTTCGCACCCCATCACCCCGGCCCAACAGCAGCAGATCGAGACGCTCACTGGGCAAACAGTTGCCCGCGTCATTGATGTGCCTACTCAATTCGACGAGCAGCAGCCCTTTGGCCTGCAACTGACCGCGCTCCTGGCCCAGCTCGACCTGACGCCGGCCCAGTGGCAGAGCGAGCCGATCCTGGTCGTCTTGCCGGCGCTCAACTTTATCGCCGCAATGGTCTTGGCCGAGCTGCATGGCCGCATGGGCTACTTCCCGCCGGCGGTGCGCACGCGACCGGTGACCGGTGCACTGCCGCGGCGTTATGAAGTGGCGGAAATTCTCGATTTGCAGACCCTACGCGAGCAGGCGCGCAAGGAAAGATGATGGGAAAGATGATGGGAAAGATGATGGGAAAGATGATGGGGAAGATGATGGGGAAGATGATGGGAACGGCAGCTGTTTTAGATGCGCTGCTCGATTGCTGCTAATGCGTCTTCCAGGAAATGCACTGAAGATGGCTCAATCCCTGTTGGCGTATGACTGTGATGTGGGTAAGTGGCAATGTGTGGATGGTGGGGTGCATTATCCCAGCCTTGCACGAGTGCGCCGGTAATAACATTACGCTTGCAACGCTGTCAACTGTGCCCGTTGTTCAGCCCAAAGAGTGTGCCAGAAGAACCAATCCAGATAATCTTCATGGGTTTGGGGCGTATCAAGAGTCGGCAGAAGTTCGGTCTCAAACTGCTCAAACGCGACACCATACTGTTGCTCAAAATGCTGCAGATGGGCTTGCGCTTCCGCCAGTCTTGTTTCAAGTTCGCGTCGTCGCGCCCGGGTCGCTTCATACAATCCGGCGCGAATCAACGACTCACGTTCAGGGGCCGGCAATTCAACCAAAACTTGGGGCATAATGACACTTCCTCCAACCACCATCGCTTCAGAACATTTGTGATCGTATACCATAGTGCAGTGTAACCGAAATTTTGAGGAATTAGACGTAGGTGCGGTTTCCATACCGCACAGATCAGAAATCCCCCAGATTGGTCGATTGTGCGGTATGGAAACCGCACCTACGATCTATGTCTCTAATTTGTCAGAACTTCCCTGACACTGTAATAGTACACTGTAAACTAAATTTTGATAGTTTAGAATCAATATATCACCAGTGTGATTAGGCCAGTTCTAAACTAGCAAAACTTAGGTAACACTGCAATAGTCAAAGCAAAAGGAAAATCATGCTTATCTCAATCGTCCTCACGCTTACATCCTCCACCGACGCTACGCTGCCCGCCCACCTGGGCCGCGCCAACTATGCGGCCACCCTGGCCCGCTTGCAGGCGCTGGACCCGGCGCTGGGCCCGACGATCCATGACGGTGATGGGCCCAAGGCCATCACCTGCTCTGATCTGTTGGGTGGCCGCGCGGCGCGTGACCACATGCCAATCCGAGCTGGGGAACGCTACTATGTCCGCCTCACCGGGTTGACACCGCCAGTGAGCCAGGCATTGGAGACCGCGCTGCTGACCGACCCGCCGACGACCTGGCTGCTAGCCGACCAGCGCTTTGCGGTGGCCGGCGTCTGCTGTAATGCCGATGACGATCCCTGGAGCGGGCGCACCACCTATGAAACCCTGGCCGCGGCCCAATTGCTCCAAAAGGGGCGACCGGAACGGAAGGTATCCCTCCTCTTTCAGAGTCCCACCTCCTTTCAGTCCAAGGGGATGCATATTCCCGTTCCTCTGCCCAACTTGGTCTTTGGCAGTCTGGTCGACCGTTGGAACACCTTTAGCCCAGTGACGCTGAGCCCGGAAGTGCGCCAATTTGGCGAGGAGATGGTGGCGCTGAGCAACTACCGGTTGGAAAGTCAGGTTATTACCCAGAAGAAAGGTACGCCCCTCATCGGCGGTGTGGGGCGTGCGACCTATACGGCCCTGGGCGGCGACCGTTATTGGCTGGCCACCATGCAGATGTTGGCCGACTTTGCTATGTATAGCGGCGTTGGCGTCAAGACCACCATTGGCATGGGGCAGGTGCGACGGGTTGGGTAAAGGTAGGCGCAGATTGCTAGGAGCAATGTGGAATGATAACTGCACCGGTTGTCAACGCTACATAGGTCGTCAAACTCGTGCAAATAGACGCGCGCTGAAAAGGATAGTTATGGTATTGTATGGTAGCGATTGCCGGTAAGTAACACTTTTCCCGGATAAGGAGCTAGTCATGCTTATTCATTTTCGCCACTTGCTTACTGACCCCTACCGTCCTGGCAATGGGCCGATTGTCCAGCCGTGGATTCAACCCTTGCGTCGGAATTTGCTCACCTTTCGGCGCTATTGGACAGTGGTGAGCCTCTTAACCTTTAGCCTCTTAATCGGCTTAGCTACGCTACCGATCCAGAATCGCTGGCGCGATCTGGGCATCACCGCCGCGGCAATGATTGGCTATGGCATCGCCGCCTCCCTCTTTGATCTTGCCGACCGCTATACACAAGGGTCGCCCTGGCAACAACGGCTGAGCGCGCTGCGCAAATTTGGCGTCGTCCTGGGGTTAACCGCGGTTCATTGGTTATTGCCCGCCGCTTCGACTGAATTGTGGCTGCTTTATCTGATTCCGATGATTACCGTTGGTGTGGATCTGGATCGTGCATGGGCAGTGCTATTGATTGTCTTCACTATGATCCTCATGTTTTTCTCAGCTTGGCCTTTGCTAGATCTCAATGCTTTTGTGGTGGATTGGCTTGTTCATACCCGCAATGGTGCGATTCGCGCCTTAATCGGCGGCTATATTGGTACGACCAGTTATCTATTGGCGCGCTCGTTGGCCTACCAAACCAATACCCTTAAGAACGGTCTGGGCAACTTGCTCAATGCCACGATAGCTGACCGTTGGCTCAATGCCGCCGATACGGTTGCCGGCGTGATAGCCAATCTGCTCAGTGATGCAAAGCGTCATGTCACCATGAATGTGCTTGTTTATGAAACAGCCAATCAGATCATGCGCCTGATTGGCTCTTCAACCCCTGCCGGACAGCAGTCGGCGCGTGCCGGCTTTACCTTTGATGTTACCAGCGGGATTACCGGCTGGGCAGCACAACAGGGCAAGCCTTGCTTTATCAATGACACCCACAACGACCCCGAACATCGCTTTCTCCCGGCAACCGCCTTTCCTAGCACGCGCTCAGCATTAGCCGTGCCTTTAAAACTAGATCGTAAGCGTTCTGTTGTTTTCGAACTCGAATCGACGTTACCTTATGATGTCGCGTACGAAGATTTGCAACTCATGAACCATGTTGGCCACTATCTGCTGACCGCTCATCAACGCAATAGTATGCTAGAGTTTCATCAACGCTTGGTTCAATTGGGTACAGCTCTGGCAGAACGCATTATTCACGTGAAAGAGATTGGGGCAATGCTGGAAGAGATCGGTGCTGTCGCCCTGGACCTGCTAGAAGCGGATGTTATTCGCTTTTACTACCGCAACCCAGAGAGTGCGCAGATTGATCAACGCTGCACGATTGGTACATTAACTTGCCCTGCCACTGAAGATCTACCGATGGACCAAACCCATAAGATGATTGCACCCTTAATGGAAGCAGCGCGCCTACAAATCTTTCCTGATGCCCCTCGCGATTCACATCTGGTGAAAAGCTCAGCTTGGCATGAGAAACATGATGTTGCCCCGTTTGTAATTCGCGAGGGAGTTGCGTCGTGCGCTGCCATGCCGCTGATTGTCGGTCAGGAAAAGCTGGGGTTAATGTGGGTCAACTATCGAGACCCACAGGAATTTTCGCCGGCGCTGCAATCCAGCATTCAACTGCTGGCCCCCTATGCTGCGCTGGCGATCAAGAGTAGCATCCAAAGTGCCTTGAGCGAACGCAACCGCCGTGTTACCATGCGGCGCATCGTCCATGACTCATTGGCACACCGTTTACATGATGTTGTGCGCGGGTTGGAGCGGCTGGATCAGTGCAAACCCGATTCAACTGCCTGGAAAGAAGAGCGCATGATTGTACAATGTCAGGTGGAGCGCGCCCGCCGCGTCGTCGACAATTTGATTGGTGAACGGCATTGGGTGACATTGCAATCGGTTATTGATGATCTGGAAACACAGGCACAATTGCTTGGCAAGTACCATCAGATATCGGTGAAATCGATTCTCTGTAAAGCGGTTCATACCCCCATTAGCGTTGCCGGTGGCAATGAACTCATGTTTGCTTGTGATGAGATTATCGGCAATGTTGTTCGGCACAGCCGAGCAACGGCTCTCTCCATCACCGCCGAAATCGAAGCCGAACAATTGCGGATTTACATTGCCGATAATGGCATTGGTTTTGACAGTAGTCGTGTCCGCTTGGGACAAGGAATTGCCAGTATTCAAGACCGGATCGGACGTATGAATGGTTCAGTGGAGATCTGTTCTGAGCCGGAAAGTGGAACATTGGTCTATCTTGCCATTCCCTTAACGGCTAGTAACCCAAAGGAGGAAAACGATGACAACAGAACATAGTATATACTCCGGTTTTCATTCGGCGCAAAGTACAGAGCCCAAACGCGTCATGTTGGTTGAGAATGATGGCGGTATGATCCGTTCTGTACGCGAGGCGATTGAAGCCGATGCGCAACTCCACTTTGTCGGTTATCTCACCGGGCGCGCCAATCTTGATCAGTTCCTAGATGAGCACGCACCTGATGTGGCATTGGTCGATGTTGGGCTGATGCGCCCTGGTGATAATTTACATAGCGGGCAAGAAGAAAGCTTCGAGGAAGGGCTATTGATCATAGCACAGATCAGTGAGCATAGCCCGCACACCAAAATCATCGGCTTCTCACAAAATTTCATGGTGCTACCGACTCTAGCAAAACAGGCGCTCGACCATGGCGTGCACGCCATCATTGCCAAACAAAATGGACCATCAGAATGGCAAGCGTGGATCCAGTGGCTTTGCTCACAGGTGCATGGGGTTCTGAACAATTGGTGGCGCATGAGTCCGGAAGTGGCGAGTTTATTGCAGAACCAAGAGGAGGAGCGCCAGCGCACCCAGCCAGATGCACCTCTACCGCTCACCTCACGCCAGGTGGAGGTGCTATGTTGTCTGGCCAGTGGCATGACCGATCAAGAAATTGCCGACAAACTCTACATTGAGCCCGGCGCTGTTCGCGGCCACATTAGCGGGATCAGAGCGCGACTCCAGCTACGCTATCGCTGGCAAATTATTGATGAGGCGCGCCGGCGCGGCATGGGCGGTCCGCCGCAAGCCGCAGAATCGCCGTAGGCGCCTACCATCAACACAAACATTTTCAAACAAAGACAAACAAACATACATTCCTCAGCAAACGCGCCCCCTGTTACATGCGCAGGACAAACAAATTGAGGGCTTCCCGCTACGTGAAGAGCTGGTACACTTTAGTTAGCAGTGTGCCAGCTCTTTTTTATCCCCCGCTCCCGATTGACTTAGGTTATTCTAAGTATTTAAATCCCCCGAAAGTCCCTGGCGGTAGGTTCGTGCTAAGTTTGGAGGTAACCAATGAACCTTAGGTCATTCACCATTCACCCCTTGGAGCCGTCAAGCGCTTCTCCACAGGCGCTGCCTTTGAATGGGCATCATTTCTCTGCAATACAGGACAGTGAAATCGTGCCAGCGGATGATCCCCTACTGGATGATTTCCAGCCGGAGGTGACCTTGCCTCCCATTTCCTTAATCACCATTGGCCCTTTTGCTCACGCCATTGCAACGCAAACGGCTGCCGTTGGCGCGGCGTGGTTGTCATGGCCACCCGTTATCCACCTCTTTCCAGTTGGCGCCGAAGGCAAAATAGCCAAGCAGATGGGCAACCTGCCACCTTCACCCCTTGCCGCCGGGGCAACCCAAACCAACCGGTTGGCGGGTGAGGATCCGCTGCCAATGTGGTTATTGTTGGACCTCTGTGTCGACCAGCCCCCGGCAGTGGCTGCGGCCGTAGTCGATCAGCGGATCACGTGGGCGCGGCAACAGTTGCAACGCCTATTGGTAGCCGCTTGTCGGGAAGAGGGCGACCACGCACCCATCCTGCTTCTGATTCTAGCCGATCCGGCGCGCCAGGCGGATCTAGAGCACTGCCGTCGTCGCCTGACACCACTGGTCCCAGGACCTTTTTATCTACTGGGCGCGCCTATCGAAGAAGTAGAGACACCGGCATGGCAACAGCGTGCAGCTACCGCACTCGCCGCGCTCCTCTGGGCAAACATACCCAAACCTAGTGCTATCTTTACGAACAGGAGGATGGAAGCATCTACGGTCACGCCTGCCCACATGGCTATTCCCGCGCAATTTTACGCCATTGGCGCCGCTAGTCAGCCTTTGCCGACTACCTCGCTGATCCGCACCCTGGCTCTGCTCACTGCCAGCGAAGCGATTCATGCCCGCTTGGCGCCAGCGGTCACTGATGGCCCAGTCGATGAGTCTGGTGCACCGTCTTCACTGGTGCACCTGGTGACACAGTTATTTGCGCCTGAGGAAGTGTTGACATCCGAGGCCCCGCCACCGGTGCGCTTGCGCCGCACGCAGCCGCGTTGGTGGCGCACCAGCGCCCACCCCGTCCCTATGCTCCTCGCCTATCACAACCAGCAGCAGCGCATTCAGCAAGTTGCCGACCACAAAGTTCGCAGCACCTGGCTTGCTTCTAGATTGGCGCAGTGGGATGCTGCCTGGCAATCCTTTAGTCGCATCCTGCCCCGACCGCCCGACAATGGCGTCGACCCACTGCACGATACAACGCCCTTGGAACAATTGCGCAGACAGATCCTTACCCTGGCGCAAGAGGTGGATGAGGCGTTGTGTGCGCTTGCGCACACCTTGGAAACACACGAAGCGCAAACCCAACGCGAATGTCAGCAGTTGGCTGCTTTCTGTGCACCACTGCCCACCCTATCGTTCAGCGGGATCTGGCATTTCTGCCGCCGGCCGCATCACTGGCCCCGTTGGCTTTGGCAATTGGCTGTAGGCTTGCCCTGGCGGCTGCACCGCCTAAGTCGCTGCTTGACAGTGCAGGAAAAGACATTATACCAGGAAGCCAATCTACACTTGCGCCGACAATTGGCGCTGGCCATGGCGCAGGATGTGCAGTTGGCGCTGGCCTGGCAACACGAGTTGCGCGGTCATCTGACTGCACTCGCCGCCTACCTGGACGAGCAGTTGACAGTAAGCATGCAGGCGCTGCCGGCGCCGTGGGATCGGGAGCGTGTCGAAGCGCTACGTCAGCAGCTGATCCGCACCGATGAGGTCTCGCGGCAGGCGGGAATGCAGGCTTTGTCGGCGCTTTTGCAGCGCACAGCCGCTGACGAATGGGTGGATGGGGCCACCGCAGCCATCGGTGAAAACCTGCTTGAACACTTTGCGGCCACGTTTGTTCCGTTGCAGCAGTGGTCAGTGACAGCGTGGTTGCGGGCGACCTTCCCACCGTCATCCCGACCTGAAACGGACACTCCTGAAAAGGGACGTTGGTCCAGGCGCCATAACGGCGCACCCTCACCAGCAGCAGCGGCGATTGCGCATTGGCTTGACCCGCTCCTGCGCGAAGCCATCCCTTTATGGCCATCGTCGACGCGTTTAACGGCCGACCAGTCCGATCATACTTTGGCGCAATGGCTCATCCTGCCTGCACCACAGAGTGATGCTTTTGATCCGGCCTTATCTACGACACCGGCAGAAACTCATCCTGCCCTGACCCACTGGAGCAATGCACAGCCCAACCGCAGCTACCATTTTGCGGCCTTACGGGAAGTGGTCGTTGTGCAACGTATCAGTGTACTGTAGCGCGCTGATTTGATTTCCCGCAGATGCGCGATTCCCCTGGCGCACCTGCGACTGCTCACCTGTGATCGGAGGAACCATGACAGAGCCAGCGAAAGAGAAGATGAGGAGAAAAAACAATCAACCGCAGAGCACCGTGCATAAGTCGCCCGGCGCCGCTGCTCCGCCAGCCATTGGCTCGATCCCCGCGACACCCCCCAACCAGCTTTTTCCTACGGCGGCGTTACGCCGGGCCTGGTTGGCCGTCAAGCGCACCGGTGGCGGCGCCGGTGTAGACGGTATGACGATTCAGAAATTCGAGGCGGATCTAGAACAAGAGCTTACTCAATTACGGCAGCAGTTGATCAGTGGCGACTATACCCCACGCCCAATCCGACGCATTATGGTGCCCAAAGCCAGCGGCGGGCTACGTCCTTTGGCCTTGTGGGCCCTCCGCGATCGCATTGCCCAACGCGCCATTTACGACATCATCGCACCGAGCTTCGAAGTGATTTTTCTGCCCTGTAGCATAGGTTTTCGACCCGGGCAAGGCGTACAAGACGCCATTCAGCAGGTGCAAGCCTTACGTGATGCGAACTTGCGTTGGGTGGTCGATGCCGACATCAAAGATTGCTTTGACAGCATTGATGCAACGCGCCTGCTCGCGTTGGTGGCAGAGCGGGTACAAGATCCCTTGTTGTTGCGTTATGTGGAACGGTGGCTGGAAGCCAAGATCTTTAACACCGCGGATGGGGTGCCGCGCAAGGCGGGGGCCAGCCAGGGCAGCGTGCTTTCGCCCCTGTTGGCGAACATTTATTTACACCAGATCGATGTCGCCCTCACCGCGCAAAAGCTGGCCGTGGTGCGTTATGCCGATGATCTGGTGATCTGTTGTCAGCGTAAAGCGGAGGCCCAACATGCGCTGGTGGCGCTCTATGATGCGCTGCGCCAATGGGGGTTGCAACTCAACGAGCAAAAAACCCAGTTGGTGCATTTTACGCAGGGCTTTGCCTGGTTGGGCCATTTCTTTGTACGTGATGAATGTTACCAATTGTAAGGAGGTGGCAGGATGACCGTACTCCATGTACGCGAACAGGGCGCCGTGGTGCGGCGTGCGGTGGAACAAATTCGGGTAACCCAGAAGGACAAAGAGACGCGCAAGCAACAACTGTTGGCGCAAGCGCCTGTACGTGAGCTGACACAACTGGTGATCTATGGCAATGTTCAGGTGACAACCCAGGCAACGGCGCTTCTACTGGCGCACGATGTCGATCTGGTCTTTTTGAGTGTATTCGGCAAATTTCGCGGCCGGCTAACCAAGAGCGGCTCGAAGTTTGCGCAACTGCGCCATGCCCAGTTGCGCTTCTCCGGTGATGATGCCAAATCATTGGCGGTGGCCAAGAAGATTGTGCAGACCAAGTTGGCCAATCAATACAACACCCTGCAGAGCCTGTTGGCCAATCAACCGGCGGGTCCGTTGCAGCAGCGGTTGCAGCGCACCAGCACCGGCATTGCCGAGATGCGGCGCGCCAGCAGTGGGGCGCGCGACGCCGACGCATTACGCGGCTTCGAAGGCAAGGCCGGCGCCTATTACTTTGAAGCTATCGGCAGCTTGCTGGATACCCGCTGGCAGTTCAAGGGCCGCAATTACTATCCAGCCCCAGACCCCTTTAACGCCTTGCTCAGTTTTGGCTATGCGCTGCTCTTGAAAGACACCACCGCGGCGCTGCAATTAGTGGGACTTGATCCCTACCTGGGCTGCTTTCATGTCCTTGAATACGGTCGGCCGTCGCTGACCCTCGACCTTATGGAGGAGTTTCGACCGCTGGCGGTCGACCAGGTAGTATTAGCATTGGTGGCGACCGGCGTGATCGAACCAACCCATTTCACCTTTACGGGGCGTCAAGCGCGCCCGGTTGAATTGGGCGAAGCGCTGATCCCCACCGTAATCGAAGCTTATGAAGAACGGATGAGCAGCACGATCCGCCACACCCCCAGTGGCAATGAGAACACGCTGCGCCGCTGTATCGAATTGCAAGCCCGCATCTTTGCCCGTGTTGTCATGGGGGAGCGACAGGAATATGAAGGGGTGGTGGCGTAGTCAATCGGCAATCGGCAATCGGCAATCGGCAATAGCGAAAGGGGGAAGCGATGCATAGACAAATAGAGTCAGGACCACGGCTTTGGGTCTTTTGCGACGGCGGCGCGGGCGGCGCACAAAAGGCGGCAGATCCCGCCACACGTGCGGCCTGGCGTAAATATTTTCGGACAGAACCCATCTGCACCGCGGCCGCCGTGGCGCGCAACCAACGCGGCCAGATTATTGATTGGCGCTGGCAGCGCCTGGCGCAGGGCTCCAACAACGAAGCTGAATATGCCGGCCTGCTGCTGGGCCTGGAACTCGGGCTGGCCCACCAAGCGGCGGAATTGATGTGTGTGATGGACAGCGAAGTAGTGGTTGGGCAGATGCGCGGCTATTTCAATGTCAACAGCGCCGAGTTGCGTCCCTGGCATTGGCGCGCTTGTGCATTGGTGCGGCGGTTGCCCCAAGTACGCTTCTATCTGGCTCCGCGTGAATGGAATTGTCTGGCGGATGGTCTGGCCAGCCAGGCGATGATGCCGTGGCGTGAATTGGCGCTAGCGATTGAGGCGTTTAATACGGAGGTGTTTACGTAGGGATGGAAGATGAGAGACGAGAGATAGGAGACTGAAGACTGAAGACTGAAGACGGGAGACGGGAGATGGGAGATAGCGGATGGCGAGTCAAAATTTGGTCGGGCGGGCGCCACGCAACCGGCGGCAGTGGGTGGTGGTGAGCTATGATATTCCTGATGATAAGCGGCGCACCAAAGTGATGAAAACGTTGGCAGGGTATGGTCAACGCGCCCAATATAGCGTCTTCGAGTGCGAACTACGTCCGACCGACCTGACCAAACTCAAGACTCGCCTGCGTGACATCATCGATCAAAATCAAGATGATGTGCGCTTCTATCCACTCTGTGATAACTGCCTGGGCAAAGTAACGCTTTTGGGCAAAGCAGAACTCCATCGTCGGCAAGATTATGTGGTGATCTAAGCATGACCGAATGCCCCTCGTCGCGCAACCGGATTCCCATCGTAGGTGCGGTTTCCATACCGCACGTTCGCTGATAAATAGATGCGTGCGGTATGGAAACCGCACCTACGGGTTGGTGAGGTTCGTGCGGTATGGAAACCGCACCTACGTAAGATTGTCTTCTTCGGCGCGTTCCCAATTGTGCTGGGTAATTGAATGTGACAAGGACCATCCCCATCGTTCGGGATACGCCTGGCGTTGCTGCCAATGGCAAAAGCTGGAATGAGGCCAGGCTTCCGGCCGATCTACCAATTGGTGGCGCACCGGGTTGTAATGGATATAATCCAAATGGCGTTCAAAATCGATCTCATCACGAATCACATGATCCCAGAAGCCTTTTTGCCAAAATTTCATCGGCCCATTAACCCCGATCAGCTTTTTATAGTCCAGCGTGAAATTCCGTTTCAATGACTGCATAATGTTGCTAAAGGTGCTTTTCCCCGTTGGTCGGAACATCAAATGAAAATGTTCCGGCAGAAAGATGTATCCCATCATCACAAACGGATGTAAGGCTTGTACATTACGTAGGTTGATCCGCAGTTGCTCAATAAACGGTGCATGTTGGAAGATCGGAATGCGATGATCAACAACCTGCGTAATAAAAACAACCGCATTCGGCACATAATAACGTCGAACATTCATTGTTATTTCCTGTTGTAGATGCGGTTTCCCCTACCGCACATTGTCCATAATCGTAGGTGCGGGTTTCCCTACCGCACATTGTCCATAATCGTAGGTGCGGTTTCCCTACCGCACATTGTTCATAATCGTAGGTGCGGTTTCCCTACCGCACATTGTTCATAATCGTAGGTGCGGTTTCCCTACCGCACATTGTCCATAATCGTAGGTGCGGTTTCCATACCGCACATTGTTCATAATCGTAGGTGCGGTTTCCATACCGCACATTGTTCATAATCGTAGGTGCGGTTTCCATACCGCACATTGTTCATTTAATTGAATTATTGATAGGACAATAGGTGTAGGTAGATTGTGAATTTGGCAATCATGGATGCGACGGGGAGAGTGTGCGGTAGGGAAACCGCACCTACGCGTTGGTGGGGATCGTGTGCGCCTATGAGGAGCCGTGCGGTAGGGAAACCGCACCTACGATGGATCGGGCATACAAAGCGACAGCGCCTCAATGCGATCCAGGCGGAAGATGAGGACGCGGCCGGCGCTATGGCAATAGGCGCGCAGGTACGGCACGCCGCGCACCTCTTCAAGCCAATAGGGCTCCACCAGACGGCTGGTGGTCAGATTACGCCCGGCGGTAAAATAGGTCATCTGCAACCTGGCCTGGCTGTCAATGGCCTGGATGATCAGGGGGCGCCACACTGCAGGATCGGTGGGCTGCGGGGGCGGGGTGTAAGGGAGCTGGTCCAACGCGGCGCGCAGCTCTTCTTCGACCTGCGCCAATTGCGCGTGCAAGGCAGCCTGTTCCGGGGGCGCAAGCTGGTCGAACAGGGCGGCCAGGTGCGCCGTCGGCAGCGGCGCCGGCAAGGGCAGAAAGTCACCCAATCGTTGGTAGACGCGCGCCGCCAGCCAGAACAAAGCGGCTTCGGCGGTGGGGAGAGAAAAGGCCGGCCGATCCGGATCGGCCGGCGGCGCCCCCGTGGACGAATCCAGGTCAGGGATAAAACCGGCCTTGCGCAGGGCAGTGAGGAAGGCTGCCTGCTCGCCTTGCCAGACCGCAACCGTTGGTGCGAGTAATTCGCCGAGAAACGGACGCAAGGCCGGCGTCTGCTGCAGGCGCGCCATGAGCGTGCTCTCGGTTGTACGCAGCGCCGGCAAGAAGGTCAGGCGCAGTTGCCGGCCGGCCGTATGCCACTGGTGCAAGCGCGCCAGTTGGTTGGGTGTCAGCGTGATGGCTAGCGCCTGGCACGCGGCCAGCAAGGTCGGCAGGCCCTGTTCTGCCGCGGCCGCCTGCCCAACGCTGCCGGCAGTCAGGTGATAGCGGTGCACACCGCTGTACACAGCCCATTCCGCACCCTGGCGCGCCGGCGGACAATCGGCAAAGGGCGCCAACTGGGCCTGGGGCAGCGGCGCCGCGTTGATGGGAACAGTGATCATGAGCCCATCCGCTTGTTCGGTCAGGGTGGCGTGGAGCTGCCAGCGCCAACCCGGCGCCTGCTGAGCTTCCGGTTCCAGCAGCCAGCGTCCCAAAGCAGTTAACTGATAGCCGATCTGTAAATAGGGCGGTTGATCATAAGGCGGTAGATCATCGGCTGCCGCGCCATCCAGCACCCCGTCAAACTGGGTGGCCCCGGTGATACCGATGCCGCTGGGATGGGCCGGCAATCTCCGCTCATCAAGCAGATATGCCGGCGCAATCGCATCAAAATCATGGTATAAAAGGGCCAACAGCTGGGCATGGGCAATATCCAGCGCACGCAGCGTGGGCAGGTGCGCCACAAAGTAGCTGTGCCACTCCTCTTCCATGCCCAGCAGCACAGCGGTCAACCAGGCCGGTGCAAAGATCTCCTCCTCCAGATAATCGAAAACCAGCTCTGGCCAGGGCGCCGGCAACTCGTCTAGCGGCTGCCCATAGGCGTGACGCAGCGCGGGGCCGGCCTGTAGCCAGCCATTCCACAGCACGCGCAGTTGCTGCGCCGGCTCCGCCGCCAGCCACTGCCAACCGGCCGCGGTGAGTTGGCCCGCGGTTTGTAAGCCGGCGGCGTCGGCCAGAAAGCTGAGTAGGGCTGGCCAATGCGCGCCTTTGTGCGCCGTGAGCAGGATGGTGGGGGATGGCTGCAATAGCCGTTCATGCAGAGCTTGTAGGTGACGCGGCGAGAGCCAACGCCCCTGGCGCAGCGGCTGCTCCCCCCTTTGCGCCAGATAAATCAGGAATTGCCCCAGATCATGAAGCAGCGCAATGGGCTGCGCCGGCAGTGGATCGGGCGTCTGTCTATATAAGGCGCTAAACCCCAGCTGTTCCTGCCCCCATTGGGTCAGGGGCAACCGCAGCACCCACGGCAGCTCGAGCCGCGGCGCTTCCCGGATGGGCTGTGCCGTTTTGGGCAGGAGCAACCCAGCGTAAAAGAGTTCTTCACAGACCGTTTGCGGCGCGCGCCAGGGCGGTTCATCGGTGCTGGGCGTGGCGCTTGCCACCAGTTCGGCCCATTCATCAGCCAGCGGTGGTGGTGATGGCGCCGTGGCGCGCCCTGAGTCGCCGGGCAGACGCAGTGGGCCATATTCATTCAGAAAGAGCAGCGTGGGCAATTCCCCGCCTTGCACCAGCCGCCAGAGGGCCGCATGGGCTGCTGGGGAAAGACGCGCTAGTTGCGCCTCCCGCTGCACCGGATCCAGCCAGGCGGCGGCAATGGCCGCCACCCAGGCGCCTTTCTGGTTTTGGTCGGCGCGTCGGCCCAAGCCCAGCGCCGCCACAATCGCCCGCACTTCCTGATGACGCAAGCGCGCCAATGCGGTGGACAAAGCTGACACAGCGCTGTCACTCATAAAATTCTCCTTGACAATAAGGCTGCTTGCTGCTATAATCAAGTGAATCGGCAAGCTGTTGACCCTGCGATCTTCCTATAGTATACTACAGAAAAGAATGTGGCGCGAAAATTATGCGAAATCAGTTGGTAAGAATCCCATGTCTATTCCACTCTTTCCCAGTGGTAGGAAAGCAAATTATACAAAAGTGGCGCGATTGGCTGTGGGAGTAAGATGAATCCTCGACAGAGGTTTGAGACCAGGGTGCGCCGGTACACCCCGCCACTCTCTACCAACGTGGGAGTAAGATGAATCCTCGACAGAGGTTTGAGACCCGGTGGCGGTTGCCTCCGCCGTCGGCGCGCACCCCGTGGGAGTAAGATGAATCCTCGACAGAGGTTTGAGACACGGAAAGTCCGTGGGGACGTTGCGCTCTGCAACTGGTGGGAGTAAGATGAATCCTCGACAGAGGTTTGAGACATTAGCTCCACGCAGGTATCCTGCGTGGAGCTAGCCAGGTGGGAGTAAGATGAATCCTCGACAGAGGTTTGAGACTTGGCGTGGCGGTCGGCGGAACCGGCTCGCCGGTGGCGTGGGAGTAAGATGAATCCTCGACAGAGGTTTGAGACGCGATATCCAGCTCGATGGAGCAGGTGTCGTCGCCATGTGGGAGTAAGATGAATCCTCGACAGAGGTTTGAGACCCGTCTGGTGGCCATATAGAAACTGAGTATTGAACAAAGTGGGAGTAAGATGAATCCTCGACAGAGGTTTGAGACAAGGAAGTTCCACGCCCCAACAGATGGCATACTACCATGTGGGAGTAAGATGAATCCTCGACAGAGGTTTGAGACTCACCATCACCATGGATGGTGGTTCCGCCACTCGCAAGTGGGAGTAAGATGAATCCTCGACAGAGGTTTGAGACCCCTACTCCCACGCCATTGTGGGAGAGCCGCTCGGGTTGTGGGAGTAAGATGAATCCTCGACAGAGGTTTGAGACCCATCTGCGACAATGCTGGCGTCATCCGCAACTAAAGTGGGAGTAAGATGAATCCTCGACAGAGGTTTGAGACTAGCAGCCGGGTTCGATCCCAGGCGCAGCATTGAGTTCGTGGGAGTAAGATGAATCCTCGACAGAGGTTTGAGACATGCCATCGAAAGTGCTCATGCCGCCAGCTACATCCTCGTGGGAGTAAGATGAATCCTCGACAGAGGTTTGAGACCAAGTTAAAAGCTCCTTGTACTGCTGTGCAATCACCTCGTGGGAGTAAGATGAATCCTCGACAGAGGTTTGAGACCCAATGTCAGCATGCTTTGATCAGCCATTTGATAAGTGGGAGTAAGATGAATCCTCGACAGAGGTTTGAGACTTACAACTGAATAAAAAAACACCAGTGCAATTATCGTGGGAGTAAGATGAATCCTCGACAGAGGTTTGAGACACGTTCTCCTTCCCTTTATCCTCTAGCGAGGCGAGCAGTGGGAGTAAGATGAATCCTCGACAGAGGTTTGAGACACGTCCTGTGCCATAACGACCATCGGTTGTAAAACGAGGTGGGAGTAAGATGAATCCTCGACAGAGGTTTGAGACTATTCTCCTTGCACCACTGGTAGGCTACATACTGAAGGTGGGAGTAAGATGAATCCTCGACAGAGGTTTGAGACATATTCCAGCGAAAGAAGATCTTCTCCAGGCCGTACTAGTGGGAGTAAGATGAATCCTCGACAGAGGTTTGAGACTTTCAGTCACCCCTGGAATGATGGTGGCTGTGGACGTTGTGGGAGTAAGATGAATCCTCGACAGAGGTTTGAGACACGGCGTAGCAGGGCACCACGAGCGCCCACTCCACCAGGTGGGAGTAAGATGAATCCTCGACAGAGGTTTGAGACCATGAAATGGTCGACCAACTCCTGCTCGCTGAACCCGAGTGGGAGTAAGATGAATCCTCGACAGAGGTTTGAGACGTGAGTGGGATCATCACAGTGCAGCCGGGCTCATACTGGTGGGAGTAAGATGAATCCTCGACAGAGGTTTGAGACTGAGCGCCGCCCACGCAGCGAGGGCTGCGTTGGCATCGTGGGAGTAAGATGAATCCTCGACAGAGGTTTGAGACTCAGCAGGGGAACCTAACCGGGGTAGTTAGGATCCCCGTGGGAGTAAGATGAATCCTCGACAGAGGTTTGAGACAAGTAGTGTTAATACTGCCATCACCATTCAACTGCTGGTGGGAGTAAGATGAATCCTCGACAGAGGTTTGAGACTTGATGATCATGGCGGCATGCTCCGGTGCTTTGTAACTGTGGGAGTAAGATGAATCCTCGACAGAGGTTTGAGACTAGAAAAACTACATTTTGGGCACGGGCGCTGACCCGAGTGGGAGTAAGATGAATCCTCGACAGAGGTTTGAGACAAGGGCTTGGTAGCTTTTGATTGCATCCGTTGCCACTTCGTGGGAGTAAGATGAATCCTCGACAGAGGTTTGAGACTCAGTAAAGCAAATATTCGTACCACCCGCGTTACTATTGTGGGAGTAAGATGAATCCTCGACAGAGGTTTGAGACGATTCGGGCGGATTTTGTGTAATCTATTTAGACGATTGTGGGAGTAAGATGAATCCTCGACAGAGGTTTGAGACAAAACGCCTACCGTTGCCAAATCCGCCACTTTTGCTGAGTGGGAGTAAGATGAATCCTCGACAGAGGTTTGAGACATAAACAATCGGTTCGTCCTTCAGCAAAGCGCGTCAGGGTGGGAGTAAGATGAATCCTCGACAGAGGTTTGAGACGTTCCCACCGCGCAGCGAACGTCTCGCAACTCAGGACGTGGGAGTAAGATGAATCCTCGACAGAGGTTTGAGACTTGCTCTACGGCAACCACTACACTTGATTCGTCTATTTGTGGGAGTAAGATGAATCCTCGACAGAGGTTTGAGACCGTCGGTGTCACAGATGGCGTTACACTAGGCGTCGCGGGTGGGAGTAAGATGAATCCTCGACAGAGGTTTGAGACTGATGTCCATCTCGTCATACTCATCGCTGAGTATGGGGGTGGGAGTAAGATGAATCCTCGACAGAGGTTTGAGACGAATTTCTCCCTCTCGGCTTTTTCGGCTTCTAGCTGGTGGGAGTAAGATGAATCCTCGACAGAGGTTTGAGACGATCAGTCCGCTTGCCTCAGTAAAGCAAATATTCGTAGTGGGAGTAAGATGAATCCTCGACAGAGGTTTGAGACGAAGGGCTTGGTAGCTTTTGATTGCATCCGTTGCCACGTGGGAGTAAGATGAATCCTCGACAGAGGTTTGAGACTTTTTTTGGCAGTCCTGACGGTCTTACTGTCAAGCCTGGTGGGAGTAAGATGAATCCTCGACAGAGGTTTGAGACGAATACGATAGGTACCATCACCCACATCGTGCAACATCCGGTGTGGGAGTAAGATGAATCCTCGACAGAGGTTTGAGACGTGAACTCTTCGACGACCTGGGCAATGTTCCACCCATTTGTGGGAGTAAGATGAATCCTCGACAGAGGTTTGAGACAAGAACTTCGCATTGGTCTGTATTTGCTCTCGCTCTGCGTGGGAGTAAGATGAATCCTCGACAGAGGTTTGAGACAAGTAGGTTCCCCACGTCCAATTGGACAAAGTATAGGCGTGGGAGTAAGATGAATCCTCGACAGAGGTTTGAGACTTTTCATTTTCATTGATCGCTGCCTGCGCCATCGCATCGTGGGAGTAAGATGAATCCTCGACAGAGGTTTGAGACATTATCATCGGTGATTCGCCATTCTAAGGTTCTGCCGAGTGGGAGTAAGATGAATCCTCGACAGAGGTTTGAGACGACGATATTCTGTCAACCCAGGGCGGCTAATCTACCTGCCTGTGGGAGTAAGATGAATCCTCGACAGAGGTTTGAGACGAGTTCAGCACCGCCGGGAATCGAGGCAGGCTGCGGTGGTGGGAGTAAGATGAATCCTCGACAGAGGTTTGAGACTGCTTTCGGAAAATTGGGACGCCAACACTATTGTTGGTGGGAGTAAGATGAATCCTCGACAGAGGTTTGAGACACCTGAACGCATGGGACTGCCACAGAAGCAATACATATTGTGGGAGTAAGATGAATCCTCGACAGAGGTTTGAGACCAGCAGGACGCCGCACCGACGGTGTCGACGTTCGTTCGTGGGAGTAAGATGAATCCTCGACAGAGGTTTGAGACTATGTGCCGGGGATGGCGCTGTTGGCGGCAAGTGCACGTGGGAGTAAGATGAATCCTCGACAGAGGTTTGAGACACATTCTTTACTCCTGCCCGGCTTTTGACCGGGCTTGTGGGAGTAAGATGAATCCTCGACAGAGGTTTGAGACACGATCCAAACGGTGATCACCGGGCGTCACGGTTTCCCGTGGGAGTAAGATGAATCCTCGACAGAGGTTTGAGACTAGATGCCGGTGAGTTCAAGGTCATTTGGAGCAGACCCGTGGGAGTAAGATGAATCCTCGACAGAGGTTTGAGACTTCCATCTGTATCTTCACGCTGTGGCACCGGGCCGTCGCGTGGGAGTAAGATGAATCCTCGACAGAGGTTTGAGACGGAGCTTACAGGAGATTCGAATGAACCTTCTGACACAAGTGGGAGTAAGATGAATCCTCGACAGAGGTTTGAGACCTGGCGTCACGGTTGTAGCTTCCAACCCAGCAAATATCGTGGGAGTAAGATGAATCCTCGACAGAGGTTTGAGACGTGAAGTGCAGCGTGACCTGTCCCACACCTTCCGGCAGTGGGAGTAAGATGAATCCTCGACAGAGGTTTGAGACGAGGAGAGGGGTGGTCTTTGTGGGCTAACTACAGCCAGTGGGAGTAAGATGAATCCTCGACAGAGGTTTGAGACTCAACGTTACCGAGGCCTCGGCGTTGTCGCCGAGGGTGTGGGAGTAAGATGAATCCTCGACAGAGGTTTGAGACACGCCGCAACGCATCGGTTGACTTTGGCTCCGCCACTGGTGGGAGTAAGATGAATCCTCGACAGAGGTTTGAGACCAGTTGCTTCATTAGCATCAACCAGTTCCAGCATTCCGTGGGAGTAAGATGAATCCTCGACAGAGGTTTGAGACGCGCAATCAGTCTTCCCCATGCGGATACCAGACACAAGTGGGAGTAAGATGAATCCTCGACAGAGGTTTGAGACCCGCTGCCACACCCTGACCGGGCAGGCAAATTTCGGGTGGGAGTAAGATGAATCCTCGACAGAGGTTTGAGACGATTACCTCGGCGCAGTGGCCTAATAAAAGCGCCACTGGTGGGAGTAAGATGAATCCTCGACAGAGGTTTGAGACCACTTACTGCCGCCAACGTCAAGCGTGTTTGTGGAAAAGTGGGAGTAAGATGAATCCTCGACAGAGGTTTGAGACGGGAAATGTGGCTTCTTGCTCGCCTCACGCCACCCTAGTGGGAGTAAGATGAATCCTCGACAGAGGTTTGAGACGAGACTTCCCTTTGTGTTTACAACATTAACGATGCTTTGTGGGAGTAAGATGAATCCTCGACAGAGGTTTGAGACGTTTCGTTTCCTCAGCATAATAAGTATCAAGCCATAGTGGGAGTAAGATGAATCCTCGACAGAGGTTTGAGACTCGATGTGGTACCAGACACGGAAATCAGACCAGCAAGTGGGAGTAAGATGAATCCTCGACAGAGGTTTGAGACTTATTCTGAGGTAACGCGGTGCCTGGAGGGTGATTGTGGTGGGAGTAAGATGAATCCTCGACAGAGGTTTGAGACCAGTACCACCATCAGCCCTACTGCAAGACCCAATATAGTGGGAGTAAGATGAATCCTCGACAGAGGTTTGAGACTCTGCATTCATCGTTCTTCTCTTTATCTTTCTATTCTTGAGTGGGAGTAAGATGAATCCTCGACAGAGGTTTGAGACATAACCTGTATCGACCAACTCGGGAAGATCGTTCATTAGTGGGAGTAAGATGAATCCTCGACAGAGGTTTGAGACCTGGATCAGTTCAATTGTCTTGGTGACCGGTTCCCCTCGTGGGAGTAAGATGAATCCTCGACAGAGGTTTGAGACGACTCGGGTGTCCAGGCCGAGCCGTTTATTTGAATTCCAGTGGGAGTAAGATGAATCCTCGACAGAGGTTTGAGACCCGTCAATCAGGCCAATAAACGCTCCCAGCACACTGCGTGGGAGTAAGATGAATCCTCGACAGAGGTTTGAGACCGGGAAAGAGTGGCGCTTACCCCAACGCTGGGGTGGTGGGAGTAAGATGAATCCTCGACAGAGGTTTGAGACAAATAATGGATAAAGCCAACACTCCCAATTCGACTTTGTGGGAGTAAGATGAATCCTCGACAGAGGTTTGAGACAAATTATCCACACACAGGGCAACACAACCACTAAAATGTGGGAGTAAGATGAATCCTCGACAGAGGTTTGAGACTTACAATATAAGCCCGGTGCAATTGCTAGGTTACAAGTGGGAGTAAGATGAATCCTCGACAGAGGTTTGAGACATTTGGTCTTGATTGTTATGTCCGTGCTGTCGGACATGTGGGAGTAAGATGAATCCTCGACAGCATCCTTGGGACAAAGTGTCAAGTAAGCCAGATTCCGGTTTTAGGGTAGGGGGAACCTACCCGCGTCGGCCGCGACGCAGGTGAGCAAACAAGATGGTCCAAGCCGGGTGCATCACCCCGGCAGTGCCGCCCGCACCAAGAACGAACCTCAGTCTAGTTAGGTGTATACGATCTACCCGCGCTGCGGGTGACCACCATCCACGGCGAGATTTATGTCGACCTTGGGGACCGGGAGAATGGGTAATGGAAAATAATGAATGATTACTTGTTAACCGTTTTCCATTCGCCATTCTCCTGGTTAGGTTCCAAACCCTACTGAAAAACGGCGTCAGGCGCCAAGAGGTCGGACGGCTATGGGAACCAGGCGGCGCTGCGCCTAGGTGAGCACGTGGGCCGGCATGGACATTTGGGCACAACCACTGCGGATGGGCAGGGAGGCCACAAGGGAAGCCGGCCATTCCGTGTATTTCAAGCGCAGGGCAAGCCTCGCCTGAGAGGCACGGAATGGCCCGAGTCACAAGGGTGCCGTCATGGGACAATCCTCCTTTCTTTGAGCAACGGGTGACCGGTCGCCGGTTTCGTCCCCCCCGATGCTGAGCAAAAATTCTTCCAGTGAGGCAGTCATGACTGCCTCACTGTCCTACTGTCCCATGCGGTCTCGGCGCAGGCGTGCGGCCACTTGGGCCAAAGCGGCGGCGGTGACGTTGGCCGAGCGGCCGAGATAGCCCTTGCGCAGGCGGCGCCCGTGACGGCGATAGGCAACCCAATAGGCGCCGCCGCGCTGGCGCGGTTCCTTGCGCAGCGTCATGAAGCCGTCGATGTAACCGGCGGCGTGGTTATAGTAGGCGTAGGCAAAGCGCGTCGTGGTGGGCGCATCCAACCAGGCGAACCAGGCAGGCGTGTCGAGGGGGATGGCCCGCGGGTGGCGTGGGTCATCGAGCAGCGCTTTGCAAACCACGGGAATTTCTTTGGCCAAAATCATCTCCTTGTTGTTGCAAAAGTTACCCAACAGGCTAAGTACACTGTGGCATACGAGCTAGACACGCCGCGCCAGTTCGAGCGAATAGGGCTGGTGGTCGCGCAGGAGAGCAAACAAAATGCGGTTCGCTTTATTAGCCACATGAATCAAGGCGCGCGTCTGGCTGGGATGGCGGCGTAAGGCGCGTTGATAGCACTCAATGCAGACGGGGCAGTGTTGCGCGGCCAGAAAGCCGATCTGATAGAGGGTGGCGCGCAGATAGGGACAGCCCTTGTAGGAGATTTTGCCCTGGACCTGGCTGTTGCCGGTGCTGTGGATGATGGGGTCAAAGCCAGCAAAGGACCAGATTTGGCCGGCCTTCGTAAAGCGTGCGGGGTCGGCCAGTGCGGCCAGATAGCGTGCGGCCAGCGTTGTGCTCAGACCGGGGAAGGTGAGCAGCACCGCCGCGTCACTCTGGCGCAGCAACGCTTCGGCCTGGGTTTCACACGTCTGCACGCGCGTTTCATACGCGCAATAGAGAGCAAAGTCCGCCTGCACCTGGTCGGCCAGGATGGTGGCCATGACCGGCGGCGGCAGCAGACTTTGTTGCGCCACGGCATAAATGCGCGCCGCGGTCTTGGGGCCACAGGACGCGCCTTGGGCATGGAAGAGTTGGCGAATGCCAGCTTCCCCTAACTCGCGCAGGCGGTAGGGGTTGGGGCAGTGGGCCAAGAGGACGCGCACCGTCTCCCGCTCCAGTGGCCGCGAGTCGACCAAGTGGAGTAGGGGCGGCAAGGTTGGGTGCGCTTTGCGGTAGGCTTTGCCATCGCCCAGCGCTCCCGGCCACAGCCGGTCCAGCGTCGTGCGCAACTGGAGTCCTTGGCGCATCTGCGCACGGCCCGCCCGTCGCACCTGTTGCAACAACACGCGCAGTTGCAACTCTTCTTCCTTGAGCACGAGCACCGGATTGCCCAGCCCCCGTCCCAATAACTCGGCAATCCTTTTTCATTTGCCAAAAACATTCATCTGGATTGCGGGTGGTAGAGTCAAAATAATCCCGGAATCTTTGAGAGATTCCGGGATTATTTTGACGGTCGCACCTGGCAACCACATGAGATCCTGTGGCGCCTAATCGAAAAGCAGTGTTGCCCAATAAAACAGATGTTTTGTAGCAGCAGATCTATCTGCTCTTTTCTGCATCTGCTGTAGAAACGGGGTGAGCCTACCTGCGCCGACGGCGCGATGCAGTTGCAGGCCAATGGGGACCATGCTAGGCGCCTCACCCCAGCCACGCCACCCGCACCCAGGAAGATTCCTCACGTTAGCATCATGCCACAACTCAGCTATCCCTACGGGACAGAACGCGCGCGACACCCTACTCCTCACTGTCTTACTGTCTTACTGTCCCACAGTCCACTCGCTCTTGCACAGCAGACCATTCGCTTGTATACTATACTCAGACAAAGCGGAGGCAAGCCGATGACCCAATCTCACCTTTACGATGACTATGACAGCCCGTGGAAGCAGTTAATCGAGTGGTATTTTGAGGCGTTTATGGGTTTCTTTTTTCCAGCCGCCCATGCACAGATCGATTGGCGACATTCGGTGCAATTTCTCGACAAAGAGCTACAGCAGGTGGTGCGCGATGCGGATTTTGGCCGCCGCTATGCCGACATCCTGGTGGAGGTGCGGCTGTTGGATGGCGCCAACCAATGGATCCTGATCCATGTTGAGGTGCAAGGGCAAGCAGACACGCACTTTGACGAGCGTATGTTCGTCTACAACTATCGGCTTTTTGATTGGCATCGCCAGGGCGTGGCGAGCTTCGCCGTCTTGAGTGATGAAGATCCTACTTGGCGACCAGGACGTTATGTACGGGAATTGCTGGGCAGCAGGCAACGTTTCACCTACCCGACTGTCAAGTTGCTTGACTATGGCGCGCAGTGGGCCGCGTTAGAAGCGGATGACACCCCCTTTGCCACGGTCGTCATGGCCCATCTCAAGAACCAGGAAACCAAGGCTGACCCGGCAGCACGCTATGACTGGAAGTTTTATCTGATTCGGCGGTTGTTCGAGCGGGGCTACACCCAGCAAGATGTGATCAATTTGTTTCATTTTATCGATTGGGTGATGCGGTTACCACGCGAACTCGAACACCAGTTACGCGAGGAGATTGTGCAAATGGAAATGCGACAAGCCAAACCCTATGTAAGCATGTTTGCCCGCATCGAGCGCCAAGAAGGGCATCAAGAAGGGCGCCAAGAAGGGCGCCAAGAAGGGCGCCAAGAAGGGCGCCAAGAGGGGCGTAAGGAAGAGGCGGTGCGTCTCCTGCTGCGCCTGCTCACCCATCGCTTTGGCCCAGTTCCCGCAACAGTCAGCACACACCTCCAAGCGCTGACCGTTGAGCAAATTGAACCACTGGTAGATGTGGCCTTGGCCCAAGCAACCCTCGCCGCGTTTGTGGCGCAACTACCGTCGCCGCCTGTCGCCGGGTGATCGGGGGCAGTCAGTTATCGATGCCCTACCCTTGGGCAGTCAACCTGCACCCTGCCTCGCTTCGGCTCCCAATGTCAATTAGAAATGCCCGTATTGTTTGCGCAAGCGTTCCCCGCCAATCATGCCATCAACGTGACCGGCATCGCGCAGATGCTGGTCACGCGCTGGTCCCCACCAAAGGGCAAAAATGGGTGCGTCCCAAATTAGGGGCGACAGACGAGAAGCTCCCATTGGCCTTGCTGGTGCTTCGCCCCATTTGTGGTACGCACCCGCAAAAATTGGGGGATTGACATTGCCCCCCAACTCCGCTATACTGAAGCCCACAATCGCTTAGACGAGAACATGTCACGCCATTACGTGCGCCAGAGAAGCGGGGTCACCGACTGCGAGCCCTGCCCGCAACCGGGTGGTGGGATACCGTCTCCGAGCGGATTGCCGGAACGAGCCGATCGGCACGGCGCCGATCACCAACCAACCGCTCTACTATGGCAATCCGGGTGGCGTCGTTATCCGCCGCAGAGCGGGCTGTTGATCCCGTTGCAACCGGCCTAGCGTTGGCTAGCCCTGCAACCGGTCACCGGCCAAGCTGGGTGGAACCGCGAGCCAGAGCGCCCTCGTCCCAGAACGACGGGCGCTCTTTTGTTTGTCGCGTTTTCAGTAGGACAGTGAGACAGTAAACAGTGGGACAGTAAACAGTGGGACAATAAACAGTGGGACAGTAAACAGTGGGACAGTCGTAAGCGCTCACTGACTCACTGACCCACTGTCTCACTGACCCACTGAAAACGCGGCGCCAGGTGGTTCACCCAGGAAGGAGGTACACCATGAGTGTACAACAACCCCAGGCAGAGCTGGTGGCGGCGGCGGAACAATATATTCCCGCCGGTTATGACCCGCAGCTCTACCGCATCCGCCATTCGGCGGCCCATGTTTTGGCCCAGGCTGTGTTGGAACGTTTTCCCGGCGCCCACATCGCCATTGGCCCTCCGATTGAAGATGGCTTCTACTATGACTTCGATCTGCCCCGTTCGCCCACTGCCGAGGATCTGGCCTGGTTGGAGGCGCGCATGCGCGCCCTCATGGAGGGCGATCATCCCTTTACGGTGCGCGCGGTGACGGCGGACGAGGCGCGCACCCTCTTTGCCGACCAACCCTACAAGCTGGCGCTCATCGACGGGCTGGTGCAGGGCGGGCTGGATGAGAATGGCCAGCCGCTGGCCGATGGCGCACCTCCGATGCTCACGGTCTACCAGCAGGATAGCTTTGTCGACCTCTGTCGTGGACCCCATGTGGCGACGACGGGGGCATTGGATCCTGCGGCGATCAAGCTCATGCAGGTGGCCGGCGCCTATTGGCGCGGTGATGAACAGAACCCCATGTTGACGCGCATCTATGGCACGGCCTGGCGCAATGGGGCCGAGTTGGAGCAGTACCTGTGGCGGCTGGCCGAGGCGGAAAAGCGCGACCATCGCCGCCTAGGCAAGCAGTTGGAACTCTTCCACTTTGACCCCACCGCGCCCGGTATGCCCTACTGGCTGCCCAAGGGGCTCAAGGTGCTCAACGAGTTGTTGGCCTTCTGGCGCCAGGTGCACGAGGAGCATGGCTACCAGGAGATCGCGTCGCCCCTCTTTAACGAGCGTAAGCTCTATGAGATCTCCGGCCATTGGGAGCATTACAAAGAGGGCATGTTCCTAATCCCAGTCAATGAGCACACGACCTATGGGCTCAAGCCGATGAACTGCCCCAACGCCATGGTGGTCTACAACCTGAAGGTGCGTAGCTACCGGGAACTGCCGCTGCGCCTCGCCGACTGTGATGTGCTCCACCGCAAGGAATTGTCGGGGACGTTGCAGGGGCTGTTGCGCGTGCAGAAGTTTCAGCAGGATGACGCCCACATCTTTATTAGCGAGGATCAGATCGAGGAGGAGTACGCACGCATCTTTGCCCTGGCCGATCTCTTCTATCACAGCTTCGGCCTGCGCTACCAACTGCGCTTGGGCACGCGACCGGAGAGCTTTATCGGCGATGTGGCCACGTGGGAGAAGGCCGAGTGGGCGCTGCGCCGCATTCTCGACGAGCATGTGGGCCCTGGCAACTATCTGGTTGCTGAGGGGGACGGCGCCTTTTACGGCCCCAAGGTCGATATTGTCATGGAGGATGCGCTGGGCCGCCACTGGCAGATGGGCACGCTGCAGCTTGACTTTCAGTTGCCGCGGCGCTTTGGCTGCACCTATGTCGATCGCGATGGCAGCGCCAAGACGCCGGTGGTGATTCACCGTGTGATCTATGGCTCCATGGAGCGCTTTATCGGCATCCTCTTGGAGCACACGGCGGGCGCGCTGCCGGTTTGGCTGGCGCCGGTGCAGGTGCGGCTGATCCCGATTACGGACCGCAATCTGCCCTATGCGCAAGCGGTGGCCAAGCGCCTGCGCGCCGCCGGTCTACGCGTCGAGGTCGATGAGGCGGCGCGGCGCATGAACGCCAAGATCCGCGACGCCCAGCTCCAGAAGATTCCCTATATGCTCATCATCGGCAACCGGGAAGAGGAGCAGGGCCAGGTTGCCGTCCGCCTGCGCACCGAAGCCGATCTGGGTGCGCTGACGGTGGCTGAGTTTCTTGCCATCGCCCAGGGGGCCATTGCGGCAAAGCGGGAGATTTAGGGGATTGGTCATTGGTTAGTGGTCATTGGTCATTTTTTAACCGCCTTCCAGGAAGGGGGCAGGATCAGTTCGTCACGCGGAGCGTACTGCGCCCCCTTCCTGGAAGGCCCGCGCCACCGCGAACTCGCCTGCCCCCGGAACGCGATTTTCTGTAACAGATCCAGGTTTATGAGAATTTAGAAAATAATCCGGTATACGAATATCGCCAGGCGATATGTGGAATTAAGAAATAAATCAGGTATTCGGTGTAAGCGCCTAGAATGAAATGCTTCGCTCATATGAGCGGAGAATAGTCATTTTTCTGGAACCGCCTTATCAGGCACTATGTCGGCTGACACCAATCACTACGATGGGAATCATCCGAACTTGCAAATCTTCCACGTCATGGATAATATACAAGGATGATTGCGCGAAAAATACATTCAACAGTCAAACAAGCATTAGCGCGACAGGCGACGGTTGCGTTGATTGGCCTGCGTCAGATTGGCAAAACAACGCTGGCTCTTGAAATTGCTGAGGAGATGACATCGCTGTATCTTGATCTGGAAGCGCAATTTGGCCCACGCATTCCAGCGCAGACGCTAGAACGTTTCTGGACCATCGCGCTGACCTCAATTTATTACGTTGTTTTATTCTCTATTCCCGCCAAGAACGTTATCCCCTCGCCGAAGGTGTAGACGCCATCAGCCTGGATGAGGTGGCAGCGATTCTCGACAGCCTTTAAATAGCTAGTTTCTGTTGCGAAACGCGTTAAACTACCGCCAAGAGCGCTAAGCGCCACCAGAAAAATCTTCGCGTTCTTCGCGGTGAAAACTGACTTTCGCAACAAGTACTAGCTACAATCACCCATTTTCTAACCTAAGGCGGTATGCCAGCTCTGTGCGATACCGCCCAATTTAAGGCGGTATGCCAGTTCTGTGCGATACCACCCAATTTAAGGCGGTATGCCAGTTCTGTGCGATACCGCCCAATTTAAGGCGGTATGCCAGTTCTGTGCTATATCGCCCACTTTAAGAGAGGGCCGATGACGGTGAGCAATGCGTTTTCCCACTATGATTATCTGATTGTTGGCGCGGGCAGCGCTGGTGCGATCTTGGCGGCCCGCTTGACGGAAGATCCCGGTTGTTCGGTCTTGCTCCTGGAGGCCGGCCCCGATTATGCCGACCCCGCGGCGATGCCGGCGGAGTTGACCTATGGCTTTGGTCATGCGGCCGGCATTCTGGCGACGGAGAGCCATGATTGGCGCTATCGGGCCCAGGTGACCGCGGAGGCCGCGCCGATCCACCTGCCGCGGGGCAAGGTGGTGGGCGGCTCCAGTGCGGTCAATGGCCAGATCTTTTTGCGCGGCGAACCGGATGATTTTGACAACTGGGCCACCGCCGGCAACGACCGCTGGAGCTTTGCCCAGGTTTTGCCCTATTTTCGCAAGGTGGAACGCGATCTGGACTTTCAGGATGACGCGCATGGCGGCGACGGCCCCACGCCGGTGCGCCGCTATCCGCCGGAGAGTTGGACGCCCGACCAGGCCGCCTTCTACGCCGCCTGTCGCGCCGCCGGCTACCCCGACTGCCCCGACCTCAACCGCCCCTACAGCACCGGTGTCGGTCCCTATCCGCTCAACAATGTGGACCGGGTCCGCTACAGCACGCTGTTGACCTATCTCAATCCGACGCGCGGTCGCCCAAACCTGACCATCCGCGGCAACGCCCATGTCCAGCGGCTGCGCTTTGCCGGGCCGCGCGCACAGGGGGTGGAGGTCGTCATTGACGGCCGGATGGAGACGATTTACGCCCAAGAGGTCATCCTTAGCGCCGGCGCGATTGGCTCTCCTCAGCTTTTAATGCTCTCCGGCGTGGGGCCGGCCGCGCACCTGCGGGAGCTGCAGCTGCCGGTGGTGGCCGACCTGCCCGGCGTGGGCCAGAATCTGCGCGACCATATGACCACCGAATTGCACTGGCGCGTCAACCCCGACATGGTCCTCGACCCGTTCAAGCACATGCACCAGGTCGGCTTGCGTTATACCGCTGCGGGCTCAACGGATGTCAATGATATGATCGTCTACCTCGGCGTCCGGCCCAAGGAGCGCATCTTCTTAATCCGCCCCACCGTCAACCTGGCCCAGAGCGCCGGGGAACTGACGCTGGCCGGCACTGACCCCGCCATGCAGCCCCACCTGAACTATCGCTACTACGACCATTCCTTTGACCGCCAACGCCAGCGCGAGGCCATTCGTCTCTGCATCGACCTGACCCATCACCAGGACTTTGAAGCCATTATCGACCATCGCATCCAGCCGACTGAGGCTGAACTGGCCACTGACGCTGCACTCGATCAGTGGATCCTCCAACACCCCGCCACTGGCCATCACTCCTCCAGCACCTGCAAAATGGGCCCCGCGTCGGATCCACTGGCCGTGGTTGATCAAATGGGGCGGGTGCATGGCGTAGAGGGCTTACGCGTCGTCGATGCCTCGATTATGCCGGACTGTGTGCGTGCCAACATCAACGCGACGGTGCTGATGATGGGCGAGCGAATGGCCGATCTGATCCGTGACGAGCAGGGTTGAGGGGCGCAGAAGGATCGCGTAAGGTCAGCCGACAGGCTCAGGGGGTGGCGGCGAGCAGCTGGGGCGGGTGAGCGGTGACGGGGTGCTGCGGCCACTGGATGTGCACTGTGGAGCCCTGGCCCAAACCAGGGCTGGTAATCTCAATTTGGCCGCCATAGAAGTGGAGGATCGATTGAGTCAACGCCAGCCCCAAACCGACGCCGGGCGTGGCGCGGGTGTGGGCGAGGTCGCCCCGATAGAAACGCTTAAAGAGTTGGGGCAAGACGGCAGGGTCAATGCCGCGGCCATTGTCGCGGATCTCCATGTGCAGGAAACGGCCTTCCCCCCACAACCGCCAGGTGATCCACCCCCCATCGGGCGTATATTTGATGGCATTGTCGAGGATGTTGCGCAGCACCACGCGCACATGGGTCGAATTGGCGGTGAGAGGCGGCAGTTCAGCCGGTGCGTCGAGGGTGAGCTGTAACTGGCGCGTTTCGGCCACTGGTGTAAATTCGCGCAGCAGCACCTTGGTCAGCCGCACAACATCGACCTCTTCTTCGCTAAGCTCCACGCGACCGGCATCAAAGCGCGAGAGGATGATCAGATCTTCGATCAGGTTACTCAGATGGCGCGCTTCGTCGTCGATCTCGGCAATGTAGCGCTGTTGGGTAACGTCATCCAGGTTCGACTGTGTAGGACAGTTGTTGCGCAGCGCTTCACTGCGAATGCGAATGGTGGTGAGCGGCGTGCGCAATTCATGGGAGGCATTGCTGGCAAAGGCGCGCTGCTCATCCAACATGGCCTGTACTTGCGTCGCCATGTGATTAAAGGCCGCAGCGACCTGGGTAATCTCATCGTTGCCACGCAGGGCGACCCGGTGTGACAAGTCGCCGGCCGCGATCTGGAGCGCCATGATGCGCAACTGGGCCAACGGCCGGGTGAGCGAGGAAGCCAACCAAAGCGCAACGCCCAAGGCGGCAATCGTCAGGGCAAGCACGCCCAGCCCTAACGCCAGCCAACGCCGCCAAATGTGGGGTTCGGTGGCCGCCAGCGGTGCGGTAAGCTGTACGACCCCAAACACTTTACCGGCATCGCTCATAGGGGCAGCGGCATGGACAGTGGCTTTATGGTCTTCATCGCGACGGACATTGTAGGTAATGACGCCGGCAAAAGCAGCCCCCACTTCACTCAGGTGGCGTTGGTCGCCTTTGGGAAAAAGGCCGGCGCTGTCGAGCCAGACTTGACCATGGTCGTTGATGACCACAACACGGGCATTAAGGTTGGTGGCAAAGTCTTTGGTGACCTGTTCTAGCTTGGCCACATCACGCCCGGCGGCGCGGTCATGTTCCATCACTTCGCTGAGCCCGCGCGCCACCAACACGGATTGGGTGGCCAGGTTGCGCTCAAACTCCTCAACCACCCCTTGAGCAAGCTGTTGGCCGGCTACCAGCGCCACACTGCCAAAGCCCAGGACAATGAGCCCAATGTAGGCCAGCAGCAGGCGGGCGCGCAAGGTGCGCACTTTCATAGCGTTTTCTCATTTCGTTTACGGTTGGTGGAACCATTCTCAGCCGCGTTAAAGCGATAACCGACGCCACGCACCGTCTGAATCAGTTGGGGCTGGCCGGGATCGTCCTCGATCTTCTCGCGCAGCCAACGGACGTGGACATCCAAGGTGCGCGTGTCGCCCAGCCAGTCGGTGCCCCACACCTGGTCAAAGAGCGTAGCCCGGGTCACCACTTCCCCTTTGTGGCTCATGAGCAGGCTCAGGAGTTCAAACTCTTTGAGGCGCAAGGTCAGCTCCTGACCATTTTTGTAGGCGCGGTGGGTGGTCAAATCGATCCGCACCGCGCCGCTGACGAGTTGGCCATTCTGGTTGGGGGGCAGGCGGTCCAGTTCCACTCGGCGCAACATGGCGCGAATGCGCGCCAGCAACTCGCGCGTGCTAAAGGGCTTGGTGAGATAGTCATCGGCGCCCAGTTCCAGCCCCAGCACCCGGTCGATCTCCTCGCCCAAGGCCGTCAACATCAAAATGGGCATACCGCTGTGGTCGCGAATGCCCTTACAGACCGCCCAGCCATCCAGTTCAGGCAGCATGACATCAAGCACGACCAGATCCGGTGCGTCGGCCAGCGCCATCTCCAGCCCCTGCCGGCCGGTATGCGCCACCTCTACCATATAGCCGGCGTCGCGCAGCGCGCGTGCTAGCGGCTCGGTAATCAATTTATCGTCATCAACCAAAAGAATGGTGGCCATCTTTGTTCCCTTCTATCGTCCACTGGCTGCGCTTGCCAGCGGTTGGCGGTTAGCTGTTGGCTGCTGGCGGTTAGCAAGGCGCTCGTTCATAAGGACTGAATGGTTACTATTGTGACATAGTTGCCCGGTTCAGGCAATCCCTGCGGCGCAGATTTAAGTTGGATTTAACACAATTTAGAACGGAGTTAACCATGTGTGCATGGAAATGCGCGATACTAGGGGCAGTTCAAGGGTAAATGCGGTTTCCATGCCGCTAAAGGTATTCAATGGTCGGTGCGGTTTCCATACCGCACATTTTCGATAAATACAGTGCGGTATGGAAACCGCACCGACGCAAATGGAGGAGTGCAATGCATACATCGACTTTAAATCGGATGAAACATATTCTTGGCTTTGGCACATTGGTGGGGCTCATTCTGGCGACCTTCTTGGTGCTGAGTCTACGCGATGCGAACCGGCTGGCGGCGCAGGATTTGACGGCGACCACCCCGCCCATCACGCAGGTGACCACCAGCACGAATAACAGCAGTAGCGCCAACCAGCGTGCGCTGGAACAGCAAATCAGCGAGTTACAGGCCCAGAATCAACAGTTGCGCGCCGACCTACAGACGATGCAGGATCGGGAAGCCCAATATCAACAGCAACTGGTGCAGGCGGTGCAGATCATTCAACAGTTGCAGCGCCAGTCACGGTCGTCAGGATTTCGCTAAATCAAGATAACTCATCAAGAGGTACAGTTATTATGCAACAGAATTCAACCCAAGCGGATCGTCTACAGAGTGTGCGCAATCAGCTATCCAAACGACCTGCGGCTCAAAACAAACAACGCAGTTGGGCTTCGCTTAAAACAGCTCTGGCCGTTGGCAGTGTGGCGGCCACCTTGTTGGGCGCACAACTGTTAACCAGCAAAGACGAGGTGCTTGCCGCCGCACAGTCGGCGGGTGCGCCCGTCGTCACCCAGGCGAGCCCTTCGCAATTTTCCACCAACCCACCCGTGTTAGGTAGGAATCAAAGCAATGGGGTGACCCTGCCGGCAATTCCGTCGCTACCGTCATTTAACAATTCAAACAGTGGCTCGTCATTGTTTAATAATTCGTCCAGGCAATCATTCCGGCCGCTCACGCGCAGCCGTTCATCGAGATAATCATGGATACGTCACTTCCGGTTGAATTTACCGTCTGGCCCACCTATAGCTTTCGAGCCATGGGCAGTCAGATCAGCCTATGGGTGGAGAGCAGCGCGCGCGCTGCACAGACCGCCTTTGCCGCGGTGGAGCAGCTCTTTGCCACCCATGAACGAACGCTTAGCCGCTTTGATCCGGCAAGTGAGCTTTCGACACTCAACCGTTCCCCCAATCAATGGTTACCGGTTTCGCCCCTGCTCTGGTCGGTGCTGACGTGGGCGCTGGAGTTGGCGGCGCAGACCGACGGACTCTTTGACCCCACGTTGCTCAATGCGGTGGAAGCGGCCGGTTATACACGGTCGTTTGAATTGCTCGAAGCTGACCGGGCTTTCACACCGATGGCGCGCCAAGCCCAGCACCGTTGTCTGCCCTCCACAGCAGCCGGCCAGAAGGGCGGCTGGCAGGCCATTCAGCTTGATGGCGTCAAGCAGGCGGTCAAATTGCCCGCTGGCGTGCGTCTCGACTTTGGCGGCATTGGCAAGGGCTATACGGCGCAGCGGGCAGTCGAGCTGCTTTCGCAGTGGGGCGCCTGTCTGGTCGATGCCGGCGGTGATATTGTGGCTGGCGTTGCCCCCCAGGGGTTGCCGGGCTGGCCGGTTGCCGTGGCGGCGCCCTCGACCCTGCCGGCCATTACGCCGGGTGCAGAAGTCGAGGCAGGGAGTGCAGCAGCGGATGAGCCAACGGCGCCCGATTTGCTGGAGTTGTGGTTGGCTGAGGCGGCTTTGGCCACCTCCGGCGTTGACTACCGACGCTGGCGTCAGGCTGGACGCGTCCGCCACCATTTGATCGACCCGCGCACCGGTGAACCGGCTGTGACCGATGTGGTAACCGCCTCCATCTTGGCCACTGAGGCGACGGTGGCCGAAGCGTGGGCCAAGGCGGCCCTGTTGCTGGGAATGCGTGAAGGAATTCAGCAGCTAACCGAGCATCAAATGGCCGGTCTGCTGGCGGCGGTGGATGGCGAGGTGGCGCTTACACCTGTGTTGGCCGACTACGTGGGTGTTACTGTATAAAATAAATGTTATGAAAAGTCGTGAAAATGATGATGACAATACATAAACCAAAAGAGGCTACAACGATCACGAAGATTGGCGCCCGTCTTCTACAGGCAGGGCTATTTCTGGTTAGCTTGCTCTTTGGCCTGGCCGCCGGTCTGCTGCTCATTGGCGGCGGCTGGTGGGTGCTGACCAATACGACCCTGGGCGCTCAGCTACAAAGTTGGGTGGGTGTGGATGCAAAGACAGCGTGGCATCTCAGCCGGGCCAGCGGCACCGTGGCCTATCTCTTGCTGACCGCGGCGACGCTTTGGGGGCTCATGCAGACGACCAAGCTGGTGAAGGAGCATGTAGCGCCGGCCTTAACGCTGGCCATGCACAATATCCTCTCCTGGCTGGCGATCATCCTGAGTGGCGTTCATGCCCTGGCGCTCTTGTTTGACAGCTATTATCTCTATACGGTGAAGAATCTGGTCGTGCCCTTTACCGGTCCCTATCGTCCGGCGTGGGTGGGTCTGGGGGTGATTGGTCTTTATATTATGATCCTCACCGCAGTCAGCTTTTCCTGGCGTGGGTGGATGGGGCAGAAATGGTGGCGGCGACTCCACTACTTTACCTACCTGGCCTATGGGCTGGTCACCTTCCACGGCTTGCTGGCCGGCACCGATAGTGGCGACTTGGGCATGCAGCTTATGTTCTGGGGCAGTGCGCTGTTGGTGACCGGCCTCACTGCCTATCGCTTCTTTTGGATGATGCCTGGCGAGCATACACCGCCGCCAGTTCAACCCGGTCGCGCCATGCCCGCCAAGGCGTCCCACGCTGGATCATCCAAGCCGATGGCGCGACAGCGTTAATCATTTTGGCTCAACAGGATCTCATATGGTTGCCAGGTGCGACCGTCAAAATAATCCCGGAATCTTTGAGAGATTCCGGGATTATTTTGACTCTATACTTCCCGAAATCTCAGATTGATTCTGAGAAGCGAAAAATCCGTTCCTTTCCGAATCTGTTGCAACAGCCTCATTACTGCCCCAGATTTTCCGCACTTTGTTGATACCAGGTCTGTTCAAACTCTTCGTCGGTCAGGTCACCGTTGCGCCAGAGGAAGGCGGCGCGGGCGGTGACATAGGTAATGTTCTGGGGTTGGTTGCCGGCGCCGGAGAGCACAATCACGCCGGTAGGCAAGCTGGTAATGCGTGTCAACAGGCGCGCCATTTCTCGCGAAATCTCCCGCTCCTGTTCCCCAAAGGCAGCACTGGCCGCCTCCAACTCAGAAGCATAGGCGACGACCAGATTGCGCTCCGCGCCATCTTCGGCAAAGCGCACCGATCGTGGGTCAACGCCGGCGGCCTTGAGCTGGGTTTCGGCTTCGGCCAAGGCTGCGTCATCATCCAGCGCGTCAGCCGCATCCGGGCTAAATTGCGCCTTGCGGTCGCGGCACTGTTGCAACAGATCATCATATTGTTTTGCCCGTTCCGGATCGGTCGTGTTCTCCTTGAGCCAGAGCAGATGGGGTTCGGCCTTGTCACACTCGCCTTGAATGAGATAGAGCGTTGTGATAAAGTTGTGGGCCAGGAAATGATCTTTCTCGCGGTCGAGGGCCATGAGCAGATACTTTTCGGCATCTTCGTAGCGCTGCTGGCGGCTATAGGTTTCGCCGAGAACGGCATAGATGGTCGAGCTGACATCGCCAGCGTCAATCGCGTCGAGCGCGGCGCTTTGGGCGGCATCGGTATTGCCGTCAAAGAGCTGCACCAGGGCAATGCTGGAGCGGGCCTCGGTGCTCTCTGGCCGCAAGACCTGCCAACGCTGGGCCGCCTTGAGCGCCTCTTTGGTCTGGCCCAGGAAGATATTGACTTCATAGAGCCCCTGGTAATAGAGCGGGTCCATGGTGGCAAAGGATTTCACGCGGTTGATGGCGGCCACGGCTTCCGATGCTTTGTTATCACGGGCATAGGCATTGGCAAGCAGGCGGGCGTCGGACACAGAGCGCGGCAGATCCTGGACCGCTTGTTCAAAGTAGTTCACGGCCTGGTCATAATTCTCGTCGCAGAGATAGCTGACGCCGATCATGCGTTTGGCCAGCACGCTATAGGCGCGTTGGTCGAGCCAACTCTGCGCCAGTTCCCGGCTCTTATCACACTCTTCCTGCTCATTGTAGAGGCGCATACGCAGCAAGGTAATATCGAGCCGGTCCGATGTAGCAATTGACTCGGCAATCGCCTGGTAACTCTCCGCTTCGGCATAGCGCTCCTGCAAAATCAAGACGCCGGCCATACAGGAGTAGGCATCCGGGTAGGGGGTGGCGGGCTGGTTAAAGACAAAGAGCCGTTGGCACTCAGTCTCGGCCTGCTCCCATTCATTGCGTTCCACCGCGGCATCGACCATAAAGGAGATGATCCAGGGATGGTCGGCTTGGGTGGCCAGGGCCGGTTCGAGTAAATCGCGCGCCGTCTGCACATCACCGGTTACATTTAGCTCATAACGCGCCCGCAGCAGATGCCAGGCAAAGAAATCAGGCTCCAGATCGAGCGCCTTATCATAGGCATCGCCGGCTTCGTCCCAATATTCCAGCGAAAAAGCAATCGACCCCAAGGTTGCCCACGCCACCGACGATTGGCTGTCCAATTCTACGGCTTTTTGCGCATTGGCATAGGCGTCATCCATTTGATAGACACTGCTCAGAATGTCAGCAGCGGCGGCGTGGGCAATGGCATTGTCAGGCCCCAACTCGGTGGCGTGTAGCACGGTGGCCCAGGCGTCATCAAAGTGATGCGCACCTTGCTGCGCCCATGCTAAATAAGCCAACACCGTTGGATCCTCCGGCGCGAGTTGGGCGGCGGCTTCGGCCACTGTCAACGCCTGTTGCCAGTAATGGGGCCAATATTGATAGAGGTTGGTCAGATGGATGAGCGCCGACACATTGCTGCTATCCGCGGCAACCGCGTCAATAAAATCTACCTCTGCGCCCTGCAAATCACTGGCCAGAAAGAGCGCCTGTCCTTCCTCAACCAGTTCGTTGGAACGGGCTGTGTCCGGTTCGGCCAGGGGCTCCGGCGTAGCGGTGGGCGTGGGCCCAGGTTCAGGGGTGTCGATCGGCATAGGTGCATCCGTTGCCGTGCTGTCAGCTGCCGCAGCCGTTGCGGTCACGGTCTGCAGCGGGAGCACCGGCACCCGCGGGATCTGACAGGCCGCGGCCAGCAGACCAACGACAGCCACAGCCATAACGATTGACCAACGACGAATCAGCACGTGCACCATAAAAAATTTGCCTCCTACATTCACCCAAAAACAGTTATGTGGTCGCAAGGTCGCGTAGTCTGAACGATACGATCACATGACCTTGCGACTATGCAATGATTTTTCCACCAGATAACATGCCGCGCCTAAGAGCGATTACCTACGAGTGTTTTGTCAGATAAGAAATGATAGGTGGCAGGACACCGGCAAGCGGATGCCCCTACGACATCCATCATTATTTATTTTACAAAACACTAGTCAAGAAAATTGTAACAGTTTAGCTAACGCGGGTGCGCTGGCGTGCGTCTTCCTGGAAGGGGGCACAGCACCCCCCTCTATTTCACCTTCCGCCGCCCCCTTCCAGGAAGACCTGGGTGACCACCTCTACTCTAGCAGGACTTCCCTGACAGTGCACTAGGCGCGGCACTAATAACAATGGAAATCGCTGCTAGTAGCTGGCCAACAGCCAACAGCTTTCAGCCATTTTCCCATCAGTATACTTGCTTTTGCTAATTCTGGCGAGTATTTCTAGCGATAAAGCGCAACGGCCATCATGCTGCTGGGTTGCCCCATAAATTTCGCCCTGTCCGCCTATGGGTGTACTTGACTTGGGGCGAGACGTGCCGGGAACGGACCTCACGTAGCCCGGTATACGCGCCAAGTCTTGGTCCATCCCCGGCACGTTTGCGCATGGCCAACAAGAACTCACCCCAAAATGAAACACACCCTCTGCCTATCGCGCGTTATGCAACTGTCCTCGGATCCTGCTATAATAGCTGGCTATGATGGAACGTACAGATCCTGCCGCGGCAAATAAAACGCCGGACTGCGCAAAGCCTACCGACAACTCGACAGCCGATCCCAGGACAGATCCGGCGCGCCTGCCGTTGCTCCAATTGGATGAGGTCAAGGTTCACTTTACCGTGCAGAAAGGGCTGTTTGGCGCGCAGACGGTGCGGGCGGTCGATGGCGTTACGTTGAGCCTGCAACCGGGCGAGGTCGTCGCGATTGTGGGCGAATCGGGCAGCGGCAAAACGACCTTGGGGCGAGCTTCTCTGGGATTGGTAAAGCCGACCGCCGGCCATGTACGCTTCGACCAACAGGAGATCAGTCGCTTTTCGGCTGCCCAACGCAAAGCGTTTCGCCGCCGCGCCCAGGCGATCTTCCAGGATCCCTTCGCCACCATTGACCCCTACATGACCATCTTTGAAAGTGTGGCCGAGCCGCTGGTCATTCATGGTATAGGCACTGCCGCGGAACGCAAAGAACGGGTCTATGCCGCCCTGCGCGATGTGCGGTTGACGCCGGAGGAGGAGATTGCCAACCGCTATCCTCATACGCTCTCTGGCGGTCAACGGCAACGGGCCGGCTTTGCCCGCGCGCTTGTGCTCCAACCGGATTATATTTTGGCCGATGAGCCAGTCTCCATGGTCGATGCATCGAGCCGCGCCGAGTTGCTCTATCTGTTACGCGAGCTGCGTGATCGACGGGGGATCACCTTTCTCTACATCACCCACGACATTGCCACCGCGCGCCACTTTGCCCACCGCATTGCTGTCATGTATCTGGGGCGGGTGGTCGAAGAGGGGCCGGCAGGGCAAATCGTTGATCAGCCTTTACACCCCTACACAAAGGCGCTGATTGCTGCGGTGCCGGAGCCAAATCCAGAAAATCGACGCCAGACGCGGCCAGTCTTACAGGGTGAGCCGCCCGACCCAAGCCATGTGCCATCCGGTTGTCCCTTTCATCCCCGCTGTCCGGCGGTTATGGCCGGCGTCTGTGCCAAGGCTGTGCCGCCCCTGCGCGAAATAGCACCAGGACAGTGGGTCGCCTGTTTTTTGTTTGACGGGCAGAAATAATCTGTACCTAACCATTCACCAATTATAGAAAATCACCGGATGGTTTTGCGCACAGTATGTGTCTGTCCATTTCAGAAAGCGAAGTAGGAATTTCTAATCAAATTCTCATATTTTCAGCAGTTTTTTTCATCTTGCTTTCACAGATGATCTGCTACAGTAATTGTCTCATCTACTTAGTTTAGTTGACATTTGCGATGCACACATCTGACAGGTTTTGGAAATCTGTTAGGTGTACCACTGGCCAATTCCAATATGTCAATAGAACTTAGTTCTAGTTGCGACCACAATCTCTAGCACTGGAGCGATCTGGTAAAATCACTGCGCTACCACGCGCCCAATGGGCGCCCGGGGCGCGGCTTGGGTTACTTAACAAAATTTGATCAATGGAGGCTGACAAACCTATGGCTTTTCTGCGTTCACTCTTCTCATTTTTGGTGGCGTTCGCGCTGCTCCTTGGTTCCTTTGGCCCGCTCTGGGCGCAATCAGCCGCCCCGGGCAATTCAGGGACTCCCTCCACCGTAGTCGCCGGTCATGAAAAGATCAATCTTATGGCGCCGATTCAGGATCTGATCTCCGGGCCCGGTTGGCTCATGGCTAGAGGGGTGGATGCACGCCCCACGGAGGGTGCGCCAGAGTGGAATCCCCTCACCCGCCAGCCTTTGGAGGCATTGGCCAACCCGCTGGCCGGCCTCAACAGCCCTACAGCGCAGGGGGGCGCGCCGGGCGTCCTCGTGCCCTATCGCGATCCGGCGCCTTCCTTTAGCCGCACTATGTTGGTGACGCGCGATTTCAGCGACCGCGCCCTCCAAACCGAACCGGATATTGCCGTAGATCCGCTCGATCCCGACCACCTGGTGCTGGGCACAATTGACTATAACTTCCCGGCCAACAGCGTCTATGTCAGCATTGATGGCGGCGCCAACTGGGACGGGCCGATCCAAACCAAGTATGTGCGCGACGATTTGGGCGCCGGCGGGGATCCTGTGGTCAAATTTGATAGCCAGGGCAATGTCTATATCGCCTCGATCTCCATCGGCGTCGATGAATATAACATTGGCGCGGCCTCGGGCTCCGCCCTCATCTCCAGCATTGCCATTGCGGCCTCAACCGATGGTGGCTACACCTGGAGTGAACCGGTGGCCACGGCCAAGAGCACCGTAGAGACCAACAACGTGGAAGTGGACCCCACCGGCCGTCTGCGCGGCACCATCGCGCTGAGCTTTTTAGATAAACCGTGGATGTTCATCGGCCCGCACCCCACCATTGAAGATCAAGAGGTGATCTATGTCACCTATGTCGAGTTTAAAACGCTCTACGACATCCTCTACATTGGCGAAGTGCCTGTGCTGGGCGCACCGACGGTGGAGACAACGCCCAAGTTGGTCAGCTCGACCGACAACGGTGTGACCTGGTCCGAACCGGTGGCGGTAGGACCGACGGTGCGGCGCATTTATGGTGAGGGGGGCTCGTCCGAGGGTGAAGGCTTTAACAGCGAAGGCGCGGCTGAGTCTGAACAAGCGGCGCTCAATGGCGAAAAAGAGGGCAAGATTGAGGTCGGGCCGGAAGCGCCCCGGATTCTGCAAGGGGTTATTGCGGACAATCTGCTACAAGGCGAAGCAGGTGAAGGTGAAGGCGAAAAGCGCACCGTACAGGGCGTCGTGCCGGTGGTCGATTCAAAGGGAGTTGTCTATGTCTTCTGGTTCGACAGCACCGACGACGAATCGCAGAAGGGCTTGGGCGAATTTTACATGGCAAAGTCGGAAGATGCCGGCGCGACCTTTGAACGCCCCAAGCGCATTGCCAGCTTCCTAGAACCGGGGTTTCGCCCGCGCACCGCCTTCTTCCGTTATTGGGCCTCGGTCTTCCCCAAGGCGGCGGTCGGCCCCAACGATGAACTCTACATTGTCTTTACCGCGCTGCCGCCGGAGCGCCCGGCTGATGAAGGCGACATTTACTTTATTCGTTCGACCGATGGAGGCAGCCGCTGGTCGCGCCCCAAGCGCATCAATCAGGATGAGACGACGGCCGTCCAATTCTTCCCCGCGATTGCCGTTTCGCCCAATGGCCGGATCAATGTCATGTGGGGCGACATGCGTGATGACAGTGTCGAGACGCGCTTCCACATCTACTACACCAGTTCGGAGGATCAGGGTGACACCTGGGGCTTCAAGAATGACGAGTTAGGGCTGGATGTAGCCGATACCCGCGTCACCGATTTTCCCACCAATCCCAATAAGGCTTTCCCACAGGGGCTCTTTATTGGCGACTACTTCTCGATTGCCGCCACCGATGATGAGGCTTATATGGTTTGGGCCGATGGGCGGCTGGCCGAATATGGTGGCGTCAACCAGAAGATTGGCTTTGCCCGCAAACGGCAGATGTCCAATCCGGAGATTTTCCTGAGCCCCGATGCCGGTTCCGGCGGCGAGACGATTACGGTGCAAGGGCACGGCTTCCAACCCGATTTGAATTACTTCCTGTTGGTAGAGGGAGAGACTGTGGCCTCGGGGCGCACGAATAGTGACGGGCGCATGACGGCCAGCGTCTTTATTCCCATTTCGGGCGAAGGTCCTCATCCGGTGACCCTGGTGGATGGCTCCGGCAATGTGGCCTCTACTTCGTTTTACATGGAGTTTGGCTTTAACAATATTCAGGACAATCTCAAGCAACTGCATGAGCAGATCGACCAGTTGTCGAGCAGCACGGTCCCGACGACCACCAGCGCCAGCAACCAGGTGGCCAGCTACACCGACGACCGCATTCAGCATCTGGAAAGCGAATTGGCAGACATTAAGGGGCTGCTCCGCCAGGAACAGAGCGCCACACAACCGCCGGCGGTCGCCGCGCCCGCCATAGCCGCTGCTGGGCTGCTCGGCGGTGCACCCAACTGGATGTTGGGGCTCGTGGCGCTGGCTGGCTTGGTCTTGGGCATTGTCCTAACCCAGTTACGCCAGAACCAGCGCCGTTAGAATCATTTACTCCCTCCCCAAGCTCTTACCATTACCCCCATCTCTGCTGATGGGAAAGCGGAGATGGGGGTAATGGTAAGTACAAGAGGGCTGGGGTGGGGTCTGAGGAGAAGAGATGCCAGAAAAGGAGTAGATACAATGCGATCGATTTTGCGGATGTTCCTGCTGTTGAGTCTGGTGCTGGGGGTGAGCGCCTCTGCCCTGGCCCAGGAGACCTACACGCCGCCCAGCGACGATCAGCCCGGTCCGGCGGTGGACAAGCTCTACTTCAAAGCCTTTAACGTGGACCGTGCGCCGCTCGATCTGGAAGCGGGCGACATGGACCTATACTACTATAACTTGAAGATCGCGGCGGCGCGTGAGTTGCGCGACCATAAGGCGGTCAAACTCTATGAAGCGCCGGCCAACACTATCTCGTTGATTCTCAACCCGGCGCCGGCGCCGAAGGGCGAACTCAATCCCTTTGCGCTGCCCAAGGTGCGCCAGGCCATGCAACGGCTGGTTGACCGTGAATTTGTTGCGCGTGAGATCTATCAAGGGCAGGCGACACCAATGTACACCGTCAACAGCCCCACCGATTTTGATTACCTAACCGTCTTTGACATTATCCAGGAACACGATCTGCGCTACGACCCTGAATATGCGCGGGCCGAAATTGCCGATGCGATGGAAGAAGCCGGCGCCGAGTTGGTCGATGGCGTGTGGAACTATAACGACAAACCGGTGCGCATCAAGTTTATCATCCGCGTCGAGGATGAACGGCGCGAGTTGGGCGATCTGGTGCGAACGGCGTTGGGCGAGGCCGGCTTCCAGGTCGATGCCAACTACCAACCCTTTGCGCCGGCGATTCAGACGGTCTATTCCTCCGACCCCAAACAATTTGGCTGGCATATCTACACCGAAGGCTGGGGGCGGGGTGCGCCCAACCGCTATGACTTTGGCAGCATCAACTCCTTTAACGCGCCCTGGCTGGGCAATATGCCCGGCTGGCAGCAGACCGGCTTCTGGCAATATGAGAACAAAGCACTGGACAGTTTGGGCAAGAAGCTCTTCCGCGGCGAGTTTGCCGACAAGGCCGAGCGGGACGAGATGTACCGAGAGATGACCGAGATCGGGCTGGATGAGTCGGTGCGCATTTGGGTGGCGACCGTTAACAGCGCCTATGCCGTCAACAGTGACGTACAGGGCATTACCCAGGATCTGGCCGCCGGGCCTCGTGGCCTCTGGTCGTTGCGCACCGCCTATAAACCCAAGAGCGATGAACTGACGGTTGGCCACCTGTGGGTCTGGACCGAACGTTCCACCTGGAATCCCGTCGGCGGCATTGGTGATGTCTACAGCAGCGATATCTACCGCCAGTTGAGCGACCCAGCCATCTGGAACGATCCCTTCACCGGCATTCCCCAGCCCTTCCGGGTCAGCTATGAGGTCGAATCAGCCGGGCCCAAGGGCAAATTGGAGGTGCCGGAGGATGCCTTTGTGTGGGATGCCAAGAGCGGCAAATGGCAGACAGTAGGCGAAGGTGTTGAAGCGGTCAGCAAGGTGACCTTTGACTATGCCAAGTACTTTGACGCCAAGTTCCATGACGGCCAACCGATTACGATGGCCGACCTGCTCTACTCGCTCTACCAGGGCTTTGACCTCTCCTACAACCCCAACAAGGCCAAGATCGAAACCGTGCTGGCGGTTACTTCGCGGCCCACGCTAGAGACCTTCCGCGGCTTCCGTGTAGTGGATGACACCCACATTGAAGTCTATGTCGATTACTGGCACTTTGACGACAACTACATTGCCGCCTACGCCACCCCTTCCAGCCTGGGTACGCCGTGGGAGTTGCTCTACGCGCTGGATGACCTGGTCTTCCAGCAACGACGCGGCGCCTATAGCGACACGGCTGCGGCGCGCTACAATGTGCCCTGGATCAGCCTGGTCCTCGACCGTGATGCACGCTTGGTGCGGCGCACCATCCTCGACCTGCGCCGCAAGAAGTCCGTGCCGACCGCGGTCTTCACCTTGCCGGGAAGCAAGCAGAGTCTGGTCGATGCCAAGACCGCCGATGCGCGCTACAAGGCGGTGCTCGATTGGTTCGACCAATATGATCATTTGATCATCAGCAATGGCCCTTTCTTCCTGGCCCGCTATGACCCGCCAGCCCAATTTGCCGAGTTGGACGCCTACCGCGACGCAAGCTATCCCTTTACCGCGGCCGATCTCTACCGGGGAACGCCGGAGTTGATCCAATTTACCAAGACCGACGCCGAGTCAATTGTGCTGGGCGAAGCGTACACCGCCACCGTCACCCTCAAAGGGCCGGGTAAATTGGCGCTGCGCTATCTGTTGGTCGATGCCGCCACCAATAAAATTGTGGCCCAAGGCGACGCCAAGGCCGGTCGCAACAATCAATTTAGCGTTGCGCTCAGCGAAGATGAAACCTTTGACCTGGACTTTGGTCTCTACCGGCTGGTGCTGGCTGCCTCCAGCGACGAACTGGCCCAACTGACCGAACGCGAAGTCGAGATTGAAGCAGATCTGCAGTAACTATGTCTCTCTTGCGTCCACTGCTTATTCGCGCCTCGACCATGATCGGCGTCTTTTTTGTGGTCATGCTCCTGTTGGTGCTTACTTTGGGCTTGACCGGTTACTCGGACCGTATTCTCAATGCGGTGGTGAGTGAGCAGTTGCGGGCCGAGCGCACGAGCCTGGCCGAGACGATCCGCGACCCGGACCAACTGGAAAAGGTATTGGCCGACCGCAAAAAAGAGTTCGAGGCCTTCTATGGCCTGGATCGCCCCTGGTGGGTGCGCCTGCCAGGGATGGTGGAGCGGGTGATGTTGTTGGATTTGGGCGAGGCGCGCAATCTGCGCAGCTTTGAGGGGAGCAACCGCGTCATTGACATTGTGCTCGAACGGCTGCCCAACACAATGTTGCTGCTCACCACCTCGCTCTTTATCACCGCCGCGATTGGCCTGGGGCTGGGCGCCTATATGGCGACACGCGCCGGCACCTGGCTGGACCGCTTGATGTCCGGCTTTGCCGCCGTCTCCTTTGCCGTGCCTACCTGGTGGATTGGCATCCTGCTCATCCTCTTTCTCTCGGTGCGTTGGCGTGTGCTGCCTTCAGGTGGCATGTACAGCACGCCGCCACCGGTAGCGCCTGGCGCACGCTTTCTCGATCTGGTGCAACATGCCCTGCTGCCGGTCCTCACCCTGGTACTGGTGAGCATTGGTCCGTATGTCTATGCCGTGCGCACCATCACCCTGAATATTGCCCAAGAGGATCATGTCACGATTGCGCGCGCCAAAGGGCTGCCCGAAAGGCGGGTGCGCAACCGCCATATCCTGCGGGTGGCCGCGCCGCCGATTGTGACGGGGCTCATCTTTGGGCTGGCCGGCTCACTCTCCGGCTCGATTCTGGTGGAGACGGTCTTTAATTGGCAGGGCATGGGGCGGCTCTACTATGATTCGCTGGCCGGCACGCCCGATGAGAATGTGATTGTAGCCTTAACTTTTATGTTCACCCTCATGTATGTAGGGATTCGAATTCTGCTGGAAGTGATGTATATTTTCTTGGATCCGCGGGTGCGCTATGGGGATTGACCGGCTATGCGTTTGAGCGAAGCGTTGCGCGAACTGTGGCGGAGTGGGGCCGGCAAGGGGGGCGTGCTGCTGTTGGTGGCGCTTTTTGCCGGCGCGGCCTATGTGCTCACCACCTATCCGCTTGACTATGGCGACCGCCTGTGGAGCAACCCCAACGTCTGGGTGGACAATCCCAAAGCTGCGGCCCCGGTCTGGACCAACCGCTGGCGTGAAGAGCCCCTGCCGGAGCATCTCCGCCTCATGACCGGCGAGCCGACTGAAGTGCGGGAAGCGCGCGCCGGACGCGTCGAGACCTATCGTCTACCCTTCGCCTATCCCTACACCACACCGCCTACTTTTTTGGCCGTGACGCTGGAAGATATTACCTATGTGGAGCGGCCACCGCTGATTGCTGTCAGCCTGGTGCGCCCTGATGGCAACGAGGTGCGCCTCCTGCGCCATGCCGCGCGCGGCCCGCGTGAGGACGAAAAGGGGCCCTACCGCCGCTACGCCGACGATCCGCTGCGCATCCAACTGAGCACCGATGATTCAACTGTCACTTCTGTGCAGGAGTTTCTGGCCGAGACCTTTAATCAGCAAATTGACGAGCGTGATCTGCGTGGGCTGGTCAATCAGGCCGTCTTTGGCACGCCAACTGATGGTGAGCAAGATGATCAGGAGCCGCACTTTACCCCGTTGACTGGCGACTATGAGCTTGTGATCCAGGCTGCATTTCGCGATGCCAATGATCACATGGCCACCGCCCACTTTGTGGTGGGCGGCGCGGTCTATGGCTGGATGGGCACCGACACCCTGGGTCGCGATCTGGCGCAGGGGTTGCTCTTTGGCCTGCCGGTGGCGCTCTTTATCGGTCTGGTGGTGGCGCTGGTGGAGACGGCGATTGGCGCCACGTTGGGCATTACCAGCGGCTACCTGGGTGGACGTATGGATCTCTTGATCCAGCGGGCCGCCGACATTGTGGCCAACATCCCAGTGCTGCCGCTCTTAATCTTTATGCTCTTTGTGATTGGCCCCAGCCTCTATGTGATCCTCTTTGTGTTGATTGCCTTTAGCTGGCCAGGGCTGACGATTCAGATCCGCTCTATGGTACTGCACATGCGCACCAACGCGCTGGTAGAGGCGATCCAAAGTCTGGGCGCATCGCATGGCCGGGTTATGTTTCGCCACATTTTGCCGCAAATCGCGCCTTATGTCGTTTCACGCCTCATCTTTGCTGCGCCCTCGGCAATTCTGGCCGAAGCTGGTCTCAGTTTTCTGGGGCTGGGCGACCCCTCTATCCCCACCTGGGGACAAATCCTCGAAGCCGGCTTCCGCACCGGCGGCGTCTATGTCGGCTACTGGTGGTGGATCATTCCGCCCGGTTTGCTGATCGTCCTCACTGCTTTAACCTTTATGCTTCTCTCCCTGGGCCTCGAACCGGTGGTCAACCCGCGCCTGCGCCGCGGTCACTAAACTTGAGTCTAGATTTCCCGGGCACTCATGTTGCTTCATTTTCGTGCGCAACAGATTGTTGGTCATCCAATGATTCGGCCTAGTCGCGCAGCCAGAATTCCACCGTGGTCGCACCCCCATTAGTAGCGAAGAGCGATGACTGCGGTGAATGGTGACAATCGGCGATAAATGGTTTGTATCCAACAAATATTCGTAGGCAACCATCATATTACCCTCCTCAGTTTATTCAATTGGAGGATGCACGCCGGCCAATATCCAAAGTCTTCGTGCATGGACTAACCAATCGTTATTCAAACGCAGCAAAGCTATCGTTGCTCGTCCACTGGCCGTGAGACCTTCTAGGGTTAACCCATCATGACTCCATGCAAAGTGAGTTTGCCATCGCTGCTGACGCGGATCATATAATGGCGCCATTTCATCGGTTGATGGATCAGTGCTGGTAACTGCATCATTCTTGAATTCATTGCAACGATAACAACAGAGGCATAAATTCGAGATGGTGTCATCTCCACCGGCGGCCAATGGGATGATATGATCGACTAACATGGGGATACCAACAGCCATAGGGCTACGACAATAGCTGCAGCGGTATGCGGCATCCATTTCAATTTGACGCCGCATTCGTTGTGAAATTCTTTTTCGGCGCGTCATCAGTTGATCGGTGTTAGTAGTGGAGTGAGTGAATGGCCGCGCCATTTCAAGAGCGCCATTGCATAGGAACGGCACATAACGATCTGATCAACAGTTTGGCGCAAGCGTGTTAATTCACGCTCCTCTGTTGGAGTTAGTACGGTTACCTGCTTTTTATCAAGCAATTCCTGATGGCGTTCCCATTTTGCTGAATCGACACCTGCTTTGGCAATTACCCACAGCTCTTGATCCGCCATTGATTGCATATCCGTCAATTCGTGGCGCAATTCGCTGGGCAAATCGCCTGGGTCCGGTGGTAAGTTGCCCTGAATGCTTTGAAAGACGATCTCTTCCATTGGACGATTGAGTGCAGCTGCAACATGTTGGAATCGTTTATACATTACATCAGGCAAATTTACCGTAACTGATTGAAGAGTCATCTGCTTCCTCTTATACTTTCATCTCTACTCAATCCGATTCCACTCTTTGGTCCATTGTCCAAGATTAAAATTCAGCTATGCCTAACAGTATAACATACAATCAGCACCCTATCCAAGCATATGTCATGACAAATAATGCTATTCATAATCGAACGGGCCAGCCAATAGACCCTTGTTTCAAGCTGTTGGGGCCAACGATCTGCCGGATTCGCGCCAATACCCAAAGATCTCCGCGATCAACTCATAGGATCGCCGGCGCGCCGCATGAGACGAATGTATCGTCAATGGCTAGGATGACATGAGGTGCGGTCAGTTGGGCCGATGGCGTAAAGTGTTCTCGGTAGACCTGCAATCCTTCCTGTAATGCTCCCAGGCTGGGGTTGATGTGGTAGGCAAAGGCAAAGCCAATGTCGGCTGTTGCAGCCAGTCTGGCGCTGTAGCCACCGGAGGAGCCAAGCAGCCCCAGAGCGGCGGTAGCGGGGCATCACGCGGCACAGGCTGGATCGCGCGGAAGGGGTGATTCTCCGGAAAGGCGCCACTGTCAAAGGCCATTAGTTCGGCCAGTTGATCGGGGAAGTCGTCGATGCGCAGACGCTCCTGTGAACGGCGCAAGGCATAGGCCGTCAACTGATCGGTGCCGGGGGCGCGGCCAATCCCCAGATCGATGCGACCGGGGAAAAGTGCTCCCAGGGTGCGAAAGGCTTCCACCACCTTCAAGGGCGCATGATTGGGTAGCATGACGCCGCCAGAGCCAACCCGGATGCGGCTGGCCTCATGGGCCACTAGGCCGATCATGATCTCTGGGGTGGAGATGGCAATGCTGGGGATGTTGTGGTGTTCGGCTAACCAAAACCGGGTATAGACCAGCCGGTCGGCCAGCTTGGCCAGATCAATGCTGTTGCGCAGCGACTGGCCGCTGGTTGAGTCACTGCTCAGGGGGGCCAGATCAAGAATCGAAAGTGGGATTGGCATCTATCAAAACCTTATCGCAGTTGTTTTGGCGGGTGGCAAGTAGTAGGTGGCGGGTTATGCGCTACTCGCCACTCCCTACCCGCCACTAAATTGATCCATTAACACGCATAGACTCGTTACAATGTATTCAGCTTTTCTTCGCATTCTCTTCGCGTTTTCGGCGCACTCGGCTGCTAGACTGATAGCTGTTCCACAATACCCTATTGTAGCCCAAAGGAGAACAGATCATGAAGTCACTTTTAGCATTATTGGTGCTCTTGGCGCTCGTCTTCAGCGCATGCCAGCCGATTGTTGCGCCGGAGGCAATGGCGCAGCCAGAGGAAGTCGCCGCCGCGGCAAGCACCGCAGCCGACTCAACAATTGCGGTCAATTTCTACACCTCGCACGAAGGCCACGAACATTTTGGTAAGATCGATCTGGAATCGGGTGTCGGCACCGATATCGCCAAATATGAGAACCCGGAAATCAATATTTTACGAACAGAATGGCCGCTTGGCAACGGGGCAATCTATGAAGGTGCAGTTTATGGCATCATTGCCAAACGGTTGCCGGCTGATGCCACACGGGATGAAGCTGAATCGCGGGTGGCACGCGTTGATATGCAAACTGGTGCGGTGGAGTTGTTGGGAGAACCCATCAACCTCAATATGCTGGCGGTCGAAATTGACCCTTGCGGAACAATGTTCGCCGCTGGTTTTGAATTCTCGAATGAATTTGGCGTCATGTACGGCGATACCAATCTGTATAAGGTCGATCGCGAAACGGGGTCGCTTACCTTGGTCGGTGACACCGGGGTCGAACAACTGATGGATATGGCCTTTGACCCGCAAGGCATACTTTGGGCAACCACGCGCAATATCCTTTACACGCTTGATGTGAAAACCGGTGCATCGACTGAAATGACAACGATCACAGGGGTTGAAGCGGACAACGTGATTATGGGGATTGGCTTTACCACTGAAGGCGAACTCTACGCGACAACGCCGGACTCCGATGGCTTCTACAAGATCGATCCCGCCAGCGGTGAGGCAACAGAGATCGGGCATCACGGGCTGTTCTTCCCGCATGGTGGAGATATCCCGATGGCGCCGCAGGTTGTAAACTGTGAGGGTGGCTGAGTAAGTCCCGTAGGGATGGTCGAGTTTAGGAGGAAAACATTTTTTCTCCTAAATTTAGCCGTCCCGCTGGGGCATTGGGGGTAATTCTGCTAACAACGCTCTGGCCGCGCGCAGATCGGCTGTGTTAAATCCCTCGGTAAACCAGTTATAAACCACGGACAAACGTTGATAGGCGACTGCGGTCTCGCCCTGGTTTTGAAGCAGGCGGGCTAAACTCATGGTAGCGCGCAATTCAAGGGATTTGGCTTGCTGGGCTTGGGCAATCGCAATGGCATCATCGTAACAGGAGAGTACCTCTGCTGGCGGCGTAGCTAACGCCAATAGGTAATCACCGCGCAAACGCACCAGTTCAGCGTGCCAAATGCGTTCACCATTGCGCTCGACAAAAACACGAGCTTGATCAAGAACGTCCAATGCCTTCACGAACTGATTAGCACAAGCATAGGCTTCTGCCAGCAAACTCAGGAAATGGGTGCGGAAAGCGGTGTGCTGCTTTGCATCTAATTGGGCAAGCATGGCTCGGATTTGTGCAATACCCTGTTCAGCCTGTCCTTCTTCCGCCAGGACCCGTCCTTGGAAAGATTTAATCAGGATGAGAAGCAATGGATTATTTTGGGTGCCGACCAATGCAAGCGACTCTTCTGTCATTTGCTTCATCGCTGTAAATTCATGCATGAAGTGATAAAGGCGAGCGAGATTAGTCTTTACAAATGCCAGGGCATAGGGTCGATCTTGGCTAGCGGCCTTGGCGATTGCTCGATTGGCGCAATCCTGTGATCGATCCGGATAGCCCAGTAACCACAGATTCTTGGTCGCCAATGACAGAGGATTAAAGGGGGTTGCGTCAAAAGCGAGTATCTGATCATAATGAACTTGGGCAGAGAGGAAATTCCCTAGGTAGAGATGGGTATGCGCCAGGAGATAGTGAGCTTCTATAAAAAACGGAATACTAGCAACTTTTGAGCCAATACGATCCGCTTCTAATTGGTCAGCAAGCGCCACCAGCTGTTCTGCAATGAATTGAGCTTCTCTGTACTCAGCTCGTAGTTGATGAACAACGCGCAGACAGGAAAGCGCCTGGAACAGTTGGACCTTTTCGCCAATTTCTTCCGCCAGCGCCTTCGCGCGTAAACCAATAGTGTATAAGGCCGGTTCAAAGGAGCCCGCGGCGACCATCAAGGGATCTACCAATTGTAATAAGATGCACAGTTCCGTTGTTTTGTTTTGCCGGGTGACGGGCAAGGCTTCGACCAGCGCCAACGCCCGATAGAGCATGGCTACCGCATCTCCATCGGCAAAGAGCATATGCGCCCTTGCCGCCGCCTGCTGATAATAGCCAATCGCTCGCTCTACATCACCGGTTTCCTCAAAATGAAAGGCCACCTGAGCGCTCACCGGCGCCAAATCTGCGCGGTTCAGCTCTGCCAGCGCCAGCGCCACCTGCCGATGCCAGAGCGGACGTTGCACCGGCCCCACTGCCAGATAAGCCACCTCGCGGATGCGATCATGGCTGAAGTCGTAGCGCTGATGGCCGTGGGCGCGCACAATGCCCTGTTGCCAAAGCTCATCGAGCCCCGTCACCACCGCCGTCTCTTCATCTGTGCTGGCTTGGCGTAATAAGGCAAAGTCAAAGGAGCGGCCAATCACCGCGGCCAGACCGACCAATCGGCGCGCCACCGGTGAGAGTTGCGCCAGCCGTTCCTGGATCACGGCCTGTGCTTTGGGTGGCAATTCCAACCTGGGGACGGAAGCCTCAGCCGGGAAAAGCGCGGCTTGCCGGTGCTGGTGCTCACGCATTTTGTCCAATTGGCTTTGCCACCCCGCCGTGCGCATCAGCTCAATCACAAAGAGCGGATTGCCCTCTGTATAATGGTACAGTGCGTTGGCTTGGTCTGATGTCACTTCGTGCTCCGCCACCTGGCTTGCCAAGTTAGTGGTCGCCACAACGTCGAGCGGCTTCAGAGCAATCTCTGTGATTTGGCCGGTGCTGCGTAGATGGAGCAACATAGGCGTGAAGGGGTGGGCGTCATGGCGAATTTCCGGGCGCGCGGTGCCGATAATCAGCGTGGGCGGTAAGGCACGCCCCAGATCGTCACCCTGCTGAGCGGCCTGCAGAAAGTAGTGTAACCAGGCTAACGTCTCCCCATCACACCATTGCAGGTCATCAATCAGGAGCACCCTGGGCTGCTCGCCCTGCTGGAACGCTTGGGTCAGCGCGGTAAAGAGCCGTTGCCGCCGCCATTGGCTCTCATCAACGGATAGCGACTGGCGATCACTTTGCCGCCGGTCAGCGCGCCCGCTACCCAGTTCAGGTAAAAGCTGCGCCAGTTCGGCCCGCCAGATTTCGTCCACCCGGCTCAGCGCCTGTTGCAAGGGTGGCGTGCGCAGCAACTCAATGAGCGGGGCGTAGGCTAGATCCCCTGCGGCGGCGTATGCTCTGGTCCGCGCTGTTTCAATTCCTTTGGCGTCGGTCCAGGTCAATAACTCCTCGGCCAGGCGCGTCTTGCCCATGCCGGCCTCGCCGTGGATCAGGCAAAAGTGGGTGCGCGCGGTCACGGTTTGCGGCCAGGTCGCCAGCAGGCGCTGCCAAGCATCCTCACGCCCAATCAGCGGCAACGGCTGCCGGGCACGGTTGACCACTCCAACAGGAAACGGAGATGGCTGGCGTAATACTTGCTCCAGCGCCGACCTAGATTCAGCTTGCTGATGTGACAAGAGCGCGGCTGGGATGACACCCAGCCGCGTGGGCGCCAGGAATTCCTCTCCCTCTGGCAGGGCATGATCGGCGCGGATCTCCTCATAGAGCGCAGTGGTCGTCCCATCTGGCTCCACCGCCAGCTCTTGCGCCAATCGCTCACAGCAAATGGCATATTGGGCCAGGGCGTTGCTGCGTTGACCGCTGCGCATGTAGAGTTGCATCAATTGGCGGTGGGCTTGCTCATCAGTTGGTTCTAATGTCAACAGTTGTTGCGCCCAGCCAATCGCCTGCCGCAGGTCATTGGTGCGGCCGGCATGAGCCATAAGGGAGGTCAAGGCGACGCAACATAGACCGTGCAACCGCTCCCGCTCAGCGCGCAGCCACGCCTCAAAATCGGGCGCATCGGCCACAAAGAAGCCGGGCAGCAAGTCGCCCTGATAGAGCTTCACGGCATGTTGCAGGGCTGTTACAGCATTGGCGGTCACCCCTTGTTCAAACGCGGTGACGTCCAACCAATGGCTCTTGGTGGGGCGGAAGGCAACGGTCTGACGTTCAATCTGCAGATAATCACCGACCAACCGCCGCAAATTGGAAAGCGCTTTGGTCAAGTTGCGCCTGGCCGCGCGCTCATTCATATCACCCCAGCAAAGAGTGGCTAAAATTGAGCGGTTCCACGGTCGCCGCGTGACAGCTAAATAGATCAACAGGGCCTGGGCTTTGCTGGAGATAAACCCTTTTACCGGTTGATCACCAAGCTGGATCTCCAGGGCGCCCAATAGGCGGATCGAAAGTGGGTGAAGGGAGAGGGTGTCCATGATTCATTTTGCGCAAGCACCAAATGTTATACGGAAAGGTTGTGGCCCGTCAATCATAACGTAGGTTACCTTCCTTGTCAAAGCAGGGTTAAAACCCGCTACTGACAGCGAGAAGCCGCGCCCAAGAGGCACCTGGCGACTGGACACATAGCCGCTGAGGCGGCTTCTCACTGTTAGCGGACAGTTTCAACTGTCTTACCCCCAAATTGGATTACACCTCCTACAGCCCCATCCTTGCCCACACGTGATCCCACTCCTGGCTCACACCGCAAAGACGCGGAAGCCCTGGTTGCCGAAACAGTAGATGACAAATTGCGCAATCTGGGCTTCAGGATATTCACGCCGCAAACCCTCCGCATAGCCGGCAATCTGCACGGTGTCCTCCGGCTGGAGTTTAAACGCGTCAAGCGTAGTATTGAGCTTGCGAAGTTCTGCGTTGGAATAATATTTGAATTCAATCACCCAGCGCAGACCGGCAAACTTTTCATGATATTTGCCCACGAACTCTAAATCGCTTTTGCCCGATGGGTAAGAACGTTCTAAATTCCAGGTGAACCAGCGGGAGAGGTAGCGGCTGCATAATTCAAAGAAGGTGCTACGATAAAAATTCTCGTTGACCTTGGTGAAGATGGCCTCCGGAAACTGACTGATATACTCACGCCAGTAGCCGGCAAAGAGTTGTTCCAGATTGGGTTGATTCACAAAGGCTTGCATTAGTGCGGCGTAACGCGTCGAGACATCAATCTCATAAAGTTGGTTGAAATACTCTACAAAGATTTCGCGCATACTCCCGTTAGGTAAGCATAAGTAAAAGCTATCTTGTTGTGTCAACATGCCCAGGTAGAAGAAAGAGATGGGGAAAAAGCCCTTGTCAAAAAACTGCTGCATATCGAATTGCTCTAACAAATACTTTTCGTCATAGCCGATTACATTATGCAAAGTCAGTTGCTCGACAAATTCCTTGGTCAACGTCGGATTGGATGCGGTCAGCCGGCGCACCCAGGAAAGATCGGTCTTCAGGTTGGCGTCAATGAGCCGCTTGGGCAATAGATGAGTTGTTGTAAAGTGATCCAAGAAATAGATCACACTGGTTGGATTGTAAAGTGCTTCTCCGCCGGGTGTAACAAAATGATAGCCATTGTAATAATTTTTGATCACCGCGTTCACTTCTGCACGTGTCGCCGGGTCAACGGCATAATCGTGATAGACTTCGTCCAATAGACGGTCAACCTCGGTTTGGGTAAAGCCTAACATCTGTTCAAAGGGGAGGCGCAAGGTGATAAAGGTGGCAATGTTAAAGCCCGAGGCCAATTCATCGATCAAAATGGGCAACACTCCGGTAATAAAGACATTGGCAATCGCGCCGGTTTCCCGCCCCTCTTTTAAAGTTTTGAAGAACGATTTGAAAAAGCTATCCTCAGCAGTCAGTTGTTGATAGAGCAGATCTTTATGGCCCGTAATCAGTTGGTTGGCAAAATTGTCATATTCGTCGATGATGACAAAGACGGGCGGCAGTTCAGACTGCCAAATGTGGCCCAAAATTACACTTAGGTTGTCCGCCACCGGCGCCGAGAGGTCTAGCGCCGGCATTGTATCCAACAAGGATGCATACTGCGTCCGCATGTTCTCTAAGGTGTGATTACATTGGCGCCGAAAGCTCTGATCGATCGCTTGGATGGTTGGCCCGGTGGCAATGGTAGAGAAGTTGAGGTAAAGCACCAGATACTGGTTCTGCTGCCCGGTTGGGTGTTGGCCGATCCAGGTGTGGCCAAAGAGTTCGTCAAATTGGTCAGCATAGTTGCGATCATAATAGTAGCGCAGGAGCGAACAGAGCAACGACTTACCAAAACGTCGCGGGCGCAGAAAAACCGGGTTGCGGATCCGTTCCAGCTTGGCAATATAGGATGTTTTGTCGACAAAATAACCATGATCGCGCACCAGCGCAGCATAGTTAGCTTCGCTATATAAAATTCGTTTCTGCATGGCTGCCCTTTCGTTCCACCTTCATCCTTGGCTCATATAGGTCTACGGTGAAATCGCTCAATTTATCTCTGGTGCTGGTAGCGATTTCACCGCTTCGCCCAGATGAGCGTCATTCGCATCCCTGCACACCTGAATCGCTATATTATACCACAACTGCGTTACCAATGAAGCGCCCCAAACAGAAGTATCTTTAGTTGGCGATTATGAGGAGCATAGAGCCAACGAATTACAAGGTGACGCACCCGGTTAAGATCGTTATTTTGCTGGACAGACGGATTGACCAAAGTGCGCTATAATAGAGTGAGGAAAATAATTAATGAAAAATAATTAGTAACTACTCAGCCTACCCGCTCTTAGCCAGTCCGTGACTGGCGCCGGTCACGGACCGGCTAGGAGCGGGCTGAGTAGTTACAATAATTAATGGAAAATAATTAATGATGAATGGTTAAGGGTGCCCACTAACTATTGCCGCGCCTGGTGCATCGGGGTCGATGACACGCTGAGGGCGCGCTGTTCTAAAGGAGGCGGCCATGTTCTATACGGCACATTATGAAAACTCCCGTGCGGGCGGTGTTGGCATTTTGGAGATTGTAGCGGAGGGGCCGCAAGCCCCACGGCGTTTTGTACCGCTGCAGCGTAGTGAGTTATGCGGCGAGGTAATCGGTCCATTAGCGGCGCTAACGCTGCGCCAGACCTTTGCCTATCGCCGTGAAGAGTTAGCAGCGACAGTGGAGGCCTGCTATCGCTTTCCACTGCCGGGCGATGCGGCGGTTATGGCGGTGCGGGTTCACTTTGGCGATGTTGAGATCGCGACCGAACTCAAGGCGCGTGATTTAGCAGAAGCAGCGTATGCACAGGCCAAACAAGAGGGACGCCAGGCAGTGCTGGCCACGCGCGAAGCCGCCGATGTCTTCACCTTGCAGGTGAGCGGTCTTCAACCGGAGCAGCCGGTAGTGGTGGAGACAAGCTATGTACAACTAGCCCATGCCGAGAGCAGTGGCTGGTCACTGCGCATCCCCTTGACCACCGCGCCCCGCTATGTCCGCGCCGATGAGCGGCAAGCGCCGCAAGCGAACGGCCAGCCGTTGGTGCTGCTGCGCGACCCTGGCCACCGCTTTGCGCTGGATCTCCATTTCCAGGGGGTGGAGCAGATCACCAGCCCCACCCACGAATTGTTGGTGACGGACACTGCACAAGCTGAACCCAAGCGCATTCGGGTGCAATTGGCGCAAGGCGAGGTCATCCCTGACCGTGATTGCGTCTTACACTGGCGCGCCCGTCGTCAAGCTGCCGCGCCCACATTGACAATCTTCACCTATGCTGAGCCGGCTGCCAGTGATGATCGACGCCAAGATCTTTACTTTCTGGCCCAAATTGCGCCACCCCGGCAGCCAGCACAAGCGGCGATTCCGCGTGAGGCCATTCTGCTGGTAGACCATTCCGGCTCGATGCAAGGCGCAAAATGGACCGCGGCCGATTGGGCGGTGGACCGCTTTCTAAGTGACTTGAAAGAGGGGGATCGTTTTGCCCTAGCCAGCTTTCATACGGAAACTGCCTGGTTTGTCCAGGATGTAGCGCCGGCTACGGCGGATCGGGTGACAGAGGCGGTGGCGTGGCTCCAAGGCCGACGCGACAGTGGTGGCACCAATTTAGGGGTGGCGCTGGAACAGGCGCTCCGGCTGCCCCGCAAGCCAGGCGCAAGCGCCCGCCATGTGCTGCTCTTGACCGACGCGGCAGTGAGTGATGAGGCGCGCATTCTCCGCCTGGCCGATGCAGAGCGGACGCAGGCCGCGCGCCGGCGCATCAATATCCTCTGCATTGATGCCGCGCCCAATGCCTTTCTGGCGTTGGAATTGGCCAAACGCGGGGGTGGTGTGGCCAAGTTCTTAACCAGCGATCCAGCAGAGGAAGACATTACCACGGCACTCGATGAGGTGTTGGCTGACTGGGCGGAGCCATTCTATGCAGATTTACAGTTACGCATCAATCAACCGCATGGCATCGCCAGCGAACAGCAGACGCTGGCCGCGGCGCCGACCGGCGCGACATGGATCGATGTCGGCGCTTTGACAGGCGGGGGCGCGCAGTGGATCGCCGGCTATCTGCCGCAGGTGACCGATGAGCAAGTTAGTTTTACTCTCTCTACAGCCGCTAACGCTGCCTTAGCCACCACGACGCTAGATCGCGTACAAGCAGAGAAAGGGACGGCAGGCGCAGCGGTCAAGGCGCTCTTTGGCGCACGGCGGATTATGGCCCTGGAATATCTGATCAACGCCGGCTTTACGCAGGAACAACTGGCCGAGCAATTGGCGCGTCTGGGGTATCAGGCGGAAGAGATCCTGCACCCTAACGCAGATAATGGGGCGGCGCTCTACCCCGAAAATGTACGCAGCGAGAGCCAACGAATGCTGCAAGAGTTGCTGGTGCAAGAATCTTTGCGCTATCACTTGGCGTCCACCGCTGTGGCGTTCGTGGCCACGCGCCAGGAAGCAGGCGAGCCAGTAACCGCACAAGTGGCCGTTGCCAATGCCCTGCCGGTCGGTTGGTCTGACCAATTTTTGTTGCATGGGGGCTATGGCAGTGCGCCGCCCGGGATGACCGCGCTGCGCAGCATGTCCATGCCAGCACAACCGGTGGCCAGGATGCGCGCAGCAGAAGGCCCCAGCGACGCCCCCCTGCGCGCAGTGAGCCCAGCGCCAGCACTCAGCCCAGCCCCCATGAGCCCAGCGTCCTTTGGCCCCGGTCCAGCCAGCCAGGAAGAAGAGCGTGTTATTTTTACAGGCAAAGCGCCTCTCAGTGACGGGCGCGCCGAGCTGTTCAACTCCGACCGGCAAGCGGTTCTGCCGGATGCGATCATCCTGCGTGCGCTTCAGATCGAGTTACCAGACACAGCAAGCTTCCCAACCGAGCTACCACCTTCGATCACATTGGCGCTCTTTGTGGGCGATTTAGCCAGCCCGCGTGCGCGGTTAAGTCTACGCGATCTGTTCCGCCGCCAGGAGCGCCCGCTCAACATCGAACGCAAGGCCGGCGCGATGGTGCAGGTTGTCCTGCTCGACCCGGATGGGGTGTGGGGCAAAAGTGCGGTTCCTCCCTTTACGTTGAAGTTACGTTGGGTAGTGAGTGGCGAGTAGCGGGTGGCGAGTAGCGGGTCAATGTCATTCAGTTAACAGTCATCAGTTCCCAGTTTTCAGTAGCCAGTCTCAAGCCACACACTGGAAACTGAGCACTGATCACTGATTACTTTGACACGATCATTGCTTAACTTAACGACATTGAGTAGCGGGTGCAAGCGCATTCGTGTGCACCGTTTGCATGATGATTGCTCGTTGCATTCTGGACGATTACACTGTGATAGGATAGTTGTGCGGCTGCTGCGCGCTTAGAGCCAGCGCCAAACTTTCCCGGATGCACCTGTTGTGCTAGAATTTTGTGCTGTGATTACACTTAATTCAATGCTACTCTCACCTATCGGCCCTTCGCTCTTTCTGCTCATTGGTGCGCTCGGCCAACTCATTATCGGTCGTTGGGTGCGCCGGCCCAACCTGTTGACCGGGCTGGCGCTGCTCTTTATTGGCGTGGCGGGTTGGCTGTTGTTGATCCTGCGCTCTGAGCTGGTGGTGGTGCCGACCTTTAGCTATCCGTGGCGACCGATTCTGTCAACCGGGACCAATTTGTACTGGGTCGGCGATGGCTGGAACTGGTACATTGCCGGGCTGATTTTATTGCTGGGCGGCCTGGGCGTGCTGCTGGATCTGAACAGCGAGTATGTGCAAGAGGGCAGGCGCATTCATGCCTCGCTGGCCATGCAACTTACCGTATTGGCCGCTGCCCTGCTCTTTGTCTCTAGCGGCAACTTATTGACAGCCATCTTAACCTGGGTTTTGCTCGATGTCTTCATGCTCTTGCGCAGTACAACCCGTCCTGCCACCCGACGCAGTAGTGTTACAGATGATGCGCAACAAGCTCCCGAAGCAACCTTACTCCTGGAATCGGTGAACGTTGAACGGGGCAATCACTCCCGTGGGTTGAGCCTGATTGGCGCGATGTTCCTGTTGATCGCGCTTTTGCCGGCTGGGCCAACCGGACCGGGGCAGGAATTTCAGAACGGGACATTACCCCTAGAGTCGATCTTATTACTTACGCTGGCGGCGCTCATTCGCGCTGGCGTCTATCCCTTTCACCTCTGGCTGCTTGGGCAAAACCGCTCCCAGATCACCATTGCGGAACGGCTGTTGGAACATATGGTGCCCACACTCTGCGGCCTCTGGCTCTTGGGATGGACCTACGGGCTGGGGCGCGAATATATTCTGCTCCGGCTTGATGTGTTGGCCGTCTTTTTGCTGGTCTTGCTGGGCAGTTCAATCGCGGCCTGGACGGCGACCGAACAGGCCGACCACCACTCCTTTGTCCTGATTGCCTCGGCGGGGTTGGCCGCACTCACCGGTGCGCTCACCTATGATGAAGGGCCCAGCGCCATGATTTGGCCGACTACGGCTTTTGCCTTGGGCGGCGGTCTGTGGCTGGTGGGTGAACGGGTCTGGCGGGGCTGGGGCTGGACCATACCGGTCAGTGTCGGTGCGTTGACGCTCGCGGGTGTGCCCTTAACGCCTGGCTTTTTGGCCCAACCGTCGCTGGCGCGCTTGTGGGCGCCCGGCACGGTGGTGCAACTGCTCTTTTTCATCTATGTGGCGGCACAGGCATTTCAGGTTGCCGCGCTCTTACGCAGTTGGGAAGATGTCGAACGTATCGAAGGGGCCAAACCCTATCCGGGCACAATGGTGCGGCTGTTGGTAGCCAGTGTTGCATTGGGCTTGCCATTGGCTGTGGCTGGCTTTCTTCCCCGCACGGTTGCGGTGCTGGCCAGCATGCCCAACGCCATTCCTCCCACCCTGGGAGAACCACCCAGTGTCGTGGCCAAAGAATGGTCCATTTGGATCACCCTGGTCGTCCCGCTCGTGCTAGGGCTAGGGCTAGTCTGGCTACGCCCCAAAATTTGGCCTTTGATCGGGCGCTGGGCAAGTCCCATCAACCACGTGATTCAGCTTCATTGGTTGTTTCGCTTCACCTGGTGGGGGTTGCAATTTACCAGTGAAGTATGGGGCAATGTCACCCGTGTCGTCGAGGGCGCTGGCTATATGGGCTGGCTGTTGGTCTTTATTCTTATCGGCTATCTGCTGATGAATTAGTAAATCCCGGCATAAATAAGGCTAGGGTTAGAGAATTTGGTCAAAACAAACAATGGAATCACTTTTTACGTGGTTGCTGACAACGTTCAATGTGTTTGCTTCCGGCATCGGTATCATCGTCATTGGGGCAACGGCGCTCTTGATTATTCTTTGGTGGGGGTGGCGCCTCTTTTTGCTTGGGTTGATCACCATCCAGACTGGCATTGTGGTGTTGGTTGCCAAAAATTATGGCCTGAGTGCAGAGTGGGCGATGGTCCAAATGCTGGTGACCACCCTGGCCGCGCTCATGTTGTTGCTCTCGGCCCAACAGGTCAAAGGGGCGCTCACAGCCCAGCGTCCCGGCGCGTTATTGGTCCGGTTGATGGCGGTTGGGCTACTGCTCATGAGTTGGCAGTTGTTTGATCTGGAATTACCACTGCCCCTACTTTCACCCCAGATCGCCCAGTTATTCCTTTGGTTGGGGCTCTGTTCGATGGTGTTACTAGGCCTTAGTGACGCACCATTCTACACCGGGATCGCGCTCTTGCTCTGGTTCATGCCGGTACAAGCTTTTATCCAAATTCTGCTGCCGGAACACCGGCTCTTTATCCTCATTGGCATGGTACAGATCCTGGTGGCGCTTTCCTGTAGCTATCTCACCCTGACCGACCGTGTCCCCGTCATCCGTCGTGCCGTTGCCATGACCGATTCAACCTACCCAGTGGCGGCAAACGCGCCGCGTCCGCTATTGCCAGGACCGACCCAATCCTTGCCCCCTCAGGATACGCTGCGCCCACAACCCACTCAACGCCCGCCCCGCCCCACCCCTGACCGCACAGGCGAACATCCACTATTGGCGAGGAGAGTGCCATGAGCAGCGATGTTGCGTTATTGACGGCGCCGGTGCTGCTGATCGGCGGACTGGTTGGCGTTGCGCTCTTTACTTACCTCTTGCGCAGTTGGGAAACCACAATGGGCATCGTGGCGGCGTTCTTTACCACGAGCCTAGCCTTGTGGCTCTGGCGCGTGGACTTAAACAACCCGTTGCAGGCGACGCCCATCCTAGGCCGGGTTGTTGATGTAAGCACACCCTTGACGCGCCTTGGCTTCACCTTTCAACTACAATCGGGCGCTATCCCGATCTTGGTAACCGCGCTTTTGATGGCCGCCGCCGCCTTTTTGTTGAGCATCAGCATCAGCCAGGGGCACAGCTTTGTGCCTTTTACCCTTTTCTTGCTGGCCGGTTACACTGCCTTGACCTTGATGACCGCCGGGCCGCTAGCGCCGCCCTTTTTGGTGCCCCTCTTTTTGATCGTCTTTAACTGTGTCGCCGTCTTCGTGTTGCAGGCCGGTCGTCTCACCAACCCGTCGGGGCCGCTGCGGATGTTGGTACCACCGATTCTCGCCTTTCCGCTCTTTTTGCTGGCTTCCTGGTATATTGAACAGATTCCCCTCAACCCGCAAGATGATACGCCCGAACGGATCGCCGCGCGGCTGCTAACATTGGGCATTCTATTGCTTCTGGCGCCGGTGCCGCTCCACAGCGCACAGCCAGCCACCGCCCAATCCGCGCCGCCCGTGGTCACAGCCCTGATCTCACTGCTCTATCAACTGGCGCTGTTGCACCTACTCTTTCGGGTCGTCAATCCCTTTCCTTTTGTGGCGCAAACCGGCTCCTTTGAGGTATGGATGACTTGGGCCGGACTGGCTACCACGATCTGGGGGGGCATTGCCGCCGCGGGAGCAAGCCATCCCGGTCGTCTGTGGGGCTACGCCGCGCTGCACGACTGGGGCTTGATCCTGATGATCCTGGCTGTGCCGGGGCTGCGCAGTTGGCCCTTGGTCCTCTTCCTGTTTGGCCTGCGCGCCGTGAGCATGTTTACCGCGGCAGCCGGTCTTTCGGTGCTGGAGCAACATGTCGGCTCGCTACACCCGGCGAATTTACATGGCGCCGGCAATCGACTGCCCTGGAACAGCGCCGCCTTTGTGTTGGGCGGGCTAGGCTTAACTGGCTTTCCACTCAGCGCCGGCTTTACCGGCCATTGGACCGCCTTGCAGATCATTGCCGAAAATGACTGGCGGCCGGCTGCGGTGGTGCTGTTGGCCTCGGTTGGCGCAATTTGGGGCTTTGTAAGGCTAACCCGCGTTCTTTTTGGCACCTTGGAAAACCGGCTGTTGCATCGCGAACGCGCGGTGAGTATGACTTTGGCGCTCTGTATGTTATTGCTTTCGGTCAGCCTAGCGGTAGCGCCGCAGCTCTTGGATGGTCCAGTACGCAGTGCATGGGCGGCCTTTAGCGGCTAGTGCTCCTGGCATCAACCATTTCCTCTCAGCACACAACTTGATAGGTTGTGACAGCCCACATTTGCTATGGTGGTAGCATGATGAACCAAACCAATTCTACCCGATCGTCCCGCCTGCGCGGGTTTTACCAACAAAGCGTTGCCGATCGTGTCGCCCAGGTTGCGGCTTGGGCCGGCCTGACCGCGCAAGAAGAGGCAGTGCTGGCAGATGGGCTGACAGTCGATCAGGCGGACAAGATGATCGAAAATGTAGTCGGTCGCTTTGCGTTGCCGCTGGGCATTGGCGTCAACTTTCTGATCAATGGCCGGGATTATCTGATCCCAATGGTGGTCGAAGAGCCTTCCATTGTGGCGGCGGTAAGCTTTGCAGCTAAATTGGCGCGCGCCGGCGGCGGCTTTCGCACCGGCAGCACAGAGCCGGTGATGATTGCACAGATTCAACTGCTGGATGTACCCGATGTTGCCGCCGCGGAACAGGCAATTTTGCAGGCAAAGGCGCAGCTTCTGGCTCAGGCCGACACGAGCCCCTCAATTACCGAGCGCGGTGGTGGGCCGGTCGATCTCCAGTTGCGCCCATTGCCGCAAACGCCCACCGGCCCCATGCTGATCGTGCACCTGCTCTTTGACACACGCGACGCCATGGGCGCCAATGCCGTCAATACGGCGGCGGAAGCGATTGCCCCCACCTTGGAGCACCTATCCGGCGGACGCGCCCTCTTGCGAATTCTGAGCAACCTGACCGACCAGCGGCGCGCCTGGGCGGAAGTCGCGATTCCTGCACAAGAATTCACCACCGAGAGCCTAACCGGCGCCGAGGTCATCACCAACATTGCCCACGCCAATGCCTTTGCCGTTGCCGATCCCTACCGGGCCGCAACCCATAACAAAGGCATCCTCAACGGCATTGACGCCGTCGCGCTGGCCACCGGCAACGACTGGCGCGCGATCGAAGCCGGCGCTCATGCCTACGCTGCGCGCGACGGCCAATATCGGGCGTTGACGGAGTGGCGCGTGGAAGAGGATAGATTTACGATTTCAGATTTACGATTTACGACTCCACCTGCAGGCGCAGAAGATCGTAAATCTGAAATCGTAAATCGTAAATCAAAAGCCCTTTATGGACGGCTGGAACTGCCGCTGGCGGTGGGTATCGTCGGCGGGGCGACGCGGGCGCATCCGATGGCGCAGGTGGCCTTGAAGATCTTGGGGATTCAAAGCGCACGCGAGTTAAGCGAAGTGATGGCTGCCGTTGGTCTGGCCCAGAACCTGGCCGCACTGCGCGCCCTCGCCACCGAAGGCATCCAACGCGGCCACATGGCCCTTCATGCGCGCCAGATAGCCGTTGCCGCCGGCGCCGAAGGCGAAGCGGTCAATCGCATTGCCGCCCAGTTGGTACAGGAAGGGCAAATCCGAGTGGAGCGGGCGCTCGAGTTAGTGAGTAACCAAAACCGATGAAAGGGATCAGCTTAATTTTCATCTTGGCCGGTGTATGGGCATTTACTGGCATCATCGTTGGCCTTGGCCTAAATTCACTAACCGGCGGCGAATGGATCATATCTTGCGGTTCACTGAATGTAGCTATTGGTATGATTTTACTACAATTGGTTACGCGCAATGAAGCGGCGCGTCGGCTATTCTACGAAGGTGAAAAAGAGGAAGATTATCTGAGTATAGGCGTTGCCGCGTTATGGGCAATTCCTGTATTACTTGCATTAGCCGGCCTGTTGTGGTGGATTCTGGGAAAAGTGCTTGCGCCGTGAACGCCAGTCATAAATCCAAAGCACAATCAGGATATTAGCCCATAACTGTACAACGAGCCACGCGACAAATAGGCCAACATGCCACCAAGGAGCCGTCTGCAGATAGAGATGAGGCGGCGCCGGATATTGGGCAGCAACATAGGTGGCAAACCAAGTCACCACCAAGATTATCGCAAGTATAAGTGTAACAGAAATCTTTACCATGCTTCTATTCTAGCATACCCATCAAGGTAGACAAAACAGATCATATAGACAACGTATAAGGTCAACCATATGTTAAATCAACCATTACGCCCCGTTGGCATTGTCGGGTATGGCGCGTATGTACCGCGTTATCGGCTGCCGGGGAGTGAGATTAGCCGCGTGTGGACAGAGGGCAACAGCCGCAGCCCAGTTCGCGAAAAGGCTGTGCCAGGACTAGATGAAGATACGGCCACCATGAGTATTGAGGCAGCGCGCAATGCCTTGGCGCGCGCGGCCATCGATCCCCAGCAGATTCGCGCCGTTTGGGTAGGTAGCGAAAGTCATCCCTATGCCGTCAAGCCAACCGGCACGATTGTGGCCGAAGCCATTGGCGCGACGCCGGCCACCCTGGCCGCCGATTGGCAATTTGCTTGCAAGGCCGGCACCGAAGCCATGCAGGCCGGCATAGGCTTTGTCGGCAGTGGCATGGCTCCATATGTGCTGAGCATTGGCATGGACACCGCGCAAGGGCGCCCCGGCGATGCGCTTGAATACACCGCGGGGGCAGGCGGCGCAGCCTATTTGTTGGGGCCGGCCGCAGAGGCGCTGGCTCAGATCCAGCGCACGCTCAGCTATGTCTCGGATACGACCGACTTTTGGCGGCGCCCCAGCACCCACTATCCCAGCCATGCCGAACGTTTTAGTGGCGACCCAGGCTACTTTGGCCATGTGATGCCGGCAGCCGAACAGATGATGGCCGAAATGGGAACCGCGCCGGCGGACTATGATTATGTGATTTTTCACCAGCCTAACCCCAAGTTCCCCACCCGCGCGCTGGAAGAGCTAGGCTTCACCGCGGCGCAGTGGAAGACGGGCTTGCTCGTGCCGGAGATCGGCAACACCTATGCCGGCTCGGCCATCATCGGCTTATCAGCCGTGCTGGATGAGGCCCAGCCAGGCCAACGCATCCTTATGGTCAGCTATGGCAGCGGCGCCGGCTCCGACGCCTTTGACCTACTGGTGACCGAGCGCATTACCGACGCGCGCCACCGCGCCCCCGCCACACGGGACTACATCAAGCGGCGTGTGCCGATTGACTATGCGCAATATGTACGGATGCGGCGGAAGTTGGCGAGCCATTGAGGTGATTCGTAACGGGTTATATGGTATAATTATCCTATAAGGTTGGTAATTATAGTAGGGAGATTCTATGACTGTTCAAGTCCTTACCCAAGTACAGGAAACCCAATCACCATCTGCACAGAAAGAACCTTTGCCACTCTTTGCTGGAGATCGGCTGTCGCGCGCCGAGTTTGAGCGTCGCTATCAAGCTCAATCTGAAATCAAAAAGGCCGAACTCATTGAAGGAGTTGTTTACATGCCATCCCCAGTAAAGCATAAGCGACATGGGAATCCCCACCTATATCTAGGCGGATGGATTACAACCTATCTTGCGTCAACCCCGAATATTGATGGCAGCGATAATGCCACTGTTCGGCTTGACAATCAAAATGAACCGCAACCGGATCTGCTCTTACGCATTGATCGCGCCCAAGGTGGTCGCTCGTTTATCTCATCGGATGATTACATTGAAGGCGCGCCCGAACTGATCATTGAAATTGCCGGCACAAGTGCCAGCTATGACATGCATGACAAAAAATTGGTCTATGCGCGCAACGGGGTACGGGAATATCTGGTAGTGCTGACTTACGAGCAAACGATACGTTGGTTTGTCCTGCGCCAGGGTGAATATGAGGAGTTACAACCGGACGCCGCCGGCGTTTTGCGCAGTGAATGTTTTCCCGGACTGTGGCTCAATAGCAAGGCATTCTGGCAAAATGACCTGGCCGGGATGTTGGCAACGCTGCAAGAGGGGTTGGCGACGGCGGAGCATAGTGCGTTTGTGGCGGGATTGGGTGAGAAGATGGATAGACCCTAAACGGGGTGCTTCTGTTGTATACATATAGAACCTGAATTGGGCTAGTATTATCCCTATCCACATATGGTATTAGAACATCACGCAGAATTTGCACCGCCATCGCCTACCTGCAAAAAGCAATGAAGGAATCGATGGCACCGTGCCTATACATATTGTAATGCAAATTATGCCTGAATGAATACCCCAACATATCTTCATATAACAGAATTCGATCCTCCGCCCATCCTAACCATCCGCCTCTTGGGTGATTTTGTTGTGACCTATGGCGATGAGGCAATCACCCAGGTCAACACGCCGCGCTTGCAGGCGCTGCTCGCCTACTTGCTGCTGCATCGCCAGGCGCCCCAGAGTCGGCGGCGGCTTGCCTTTCTCTTTTGGCCCGATTCCAGTGAAGAACAGGCGCTAACCAACCTGCGCAAGCATTTGCTCTATCTCAAACGCGCACTGCCGGATGGCGACCAGTGGCTGGTGGCCGATCGCCACACGCTGCAATGGGCGCCACAGGTGGCATGTAAGCTGGATGTGGCTGACTTTGGGTTGACCCTTGCCCAGGCGGAACAGAGTGAGTCTGACGTTGCCATTGCGCTGTTGCACCAGGCCATTGACCTTTATCAGGGGGAGCTGTTGCCGGGTTGTTATGATGACTGGCTGCTGCCACTGCGTGAAGCATTGCAGGGACAATACTTTGCGGCATTGGAACGGCTAAGCACACTGTTCGAGGAACAACGCACGTATGCTGAAGCCATCCAATACAGTCAGCAACTGCTGCGCTACGACGCCCTACATGAGGCCAACTACCGGCGGCTAATCCGGCTCTACGCCCTCAACGATGACCGTGCGGCGGCGCTCCGCACCTATCATAGTTGTGTTACCCAATTGCGCAATGAACTGGGTGTCGATCCTGATGAAGAGACGCAAGCCATTTACGAACGGCTCCTGCATGGCGCGCCGCCCACTACTACCACTATTGCCCAGCCTGAATTGGCGGCCAACGCGCCCTTTGTCGGCCGCCGACCGGAATGGCAACGGTTGCAGAAGTGCTGGCAGACAGCGCTGCGCGGCACACCACAATTTGTGCTGATTGCGGGCGAGGCCGGTATCGGCAAAACCCGTTTGGCAGAAGAGCTGCTCAACTGGGCCAATCATCAAGGTTTTTACACTGTACGCGCGCGCTGCTATGCCGCCGAGGGCAGGTTAGCCTATGCGCCGGTCATCGATTGGCTGCGTACGGAGAAGCTACGCCAGCCACGCAGCCAACTCGCGCCAATCTGGCTCACGGAACTTGCCAGACTTTTGCCCGAGGTGCTGAATGACTATCCTGCTTTGTCGCCACCCGAACCACTTACCCAAAGTGTGCAACGGCATCATCTCTTTGAAGCAGTGAGCCGGGCCCTGTTAGCGCGTGAGCAGCCATTGCTGCTACTCGTCGACGATCTACAATGGTGCGACAGAGAGACACTGGAACTGCTGCACTTTCTGCTACGTAATGCACCCCGGCTGAGCCAGACCAAAGTGCTGCTGCTAGGTACGGCGCGTCTGCCCGACGAGGTGGACGCGGGCCATCCCCTGTATGAATTGCTCAATTCGCTCCAGGCCAGCGACAGCTTGACCCAAATGGACCTCGCACGCTTGAGCGCTGGCGAAACCGCGCAACTGGCCACACAAATGGCGGCGCAACCGTTGGATGCCCGCGTCTTAAATCAGCTTTTTGCCGACACCGCGGGCAACCCGCTCTTTGTGGTTGAGACGATGCGCGCTAGACATGACCCCAAACGCGCTCAAGGCATACACAATGGCTTGACCAATAAAGCAAATTCTTCCCACCCAATTCCTGAAGAAGATGCAGCCATTGTGCAGCACTTGCCGCCCAAAGTGTTGGCCGTGATTCAAGGGCGGCTACGGCAACTTTCGTCCGCGGCGCGGGAGCTTTGTGAATGGGCCTCGATTGTCGGTCGCTCCTTCACACTTGATCTGCTCGTCTGCGCCAGCACGATGGCGCAGGACAAAGCCGTCAACGCTCTGGACGAACTATGGCAACGACGCATCATCCGCGAGCAGGGCAGCGATGGCTATGACTTCTCGCATGACCGCATCCGCGATGTGGTGACGGCGGGGATCAGTCGGGTGCGGAGGAAGTATCTGCATCGCCGTGTAGCAGAGGCGTTGGAGCATCAGCAGGCAGCGCAACTCGATACCATGGCAGCAATTCTTGCCGCCCATTTCGATGCCGCAGGTTCAATCGAACAGGCAATTGCCTATTATCAACGTGCAGCGATACATGCACCACAAATTTATGCAAACTATGATGCCGTCCCCTATCTGCAACGAGCAATTGTTTTGCTCAGTGTAATGTCAGAGAGTGTGGAGCGAGATCAACGAGAGCTTGCGCTTCTAACGGCTTTTGGACCTGCACTTGCGACAGTAGGTCCCGACGCAACAGTCCTGATAAGTGACCTATACGCACAAGCGGATACCCTCTCGCAACGGCTGAATGTTGCACTACACCCAAGTTTCTCGCGAATTTTCGCTATCCACAGAGTCGGACGCCAAGACTATACACAAGCCTTATCCGTTGGGCAACAATTACTGCGGATGGCAGGGAAACAAGCGTCGAGCGCTGAAAAGTTGGCTTATGTGGAAGGTTGCTATGTACTTGGCATAACCGATTTCCTGCAAGGTCGTTTCGGGCAAGCAAAACACCATCTTCAACAAGCCGGCGACAGCCATGCACTACTGCAAAAACCGTACAATTCGATTGAATATGCACAGGATATAGGCATTACCAGCAAAGTACGACTAGGCTGGAACCTCTGGTATTTAGGCTATCCCGATCAGGCGCGTCACCAATGTGATATTGCTCTACAGGCTGCTAATCAACTAAGACATCCACTAACCAAATTGGTCGTTTTAGGATATGCGACTGCGTGTGCGTGTACCCTTCGAGACGCGGTTACGGCTGATATAACCTATCAACAACGTTTTGATAATTACCTCGGTACGGATCGAACAAGGCCACTGGATAGCTTTTATATCGGTTGGATCAAAGTTCTGTGCGGAGATAAGTTTGAAGGGACGCAACAATTGTTGAAGCATATTTCTAGTACCAGAGAGATGGACCCAAACGGGACATATGTGCCTCACCGGGTTGCGATCGTATGCGAAGCGTTACAACAAACAGGTAACTTTGAGCAGGGGTTAGGTTTGCTCAAAGTTGCGTTTTCGCTACTGAATGGGAATCAGAATTATTGGCACATTGCGGATATGTATCGCATCAAAGGCGAGCTACTGCTTGGTGTCGGAGATTGTTCTGAAGCTGAATCATGTTTCCAGCGAGCACTCGATACTTCACGTCACCAACAGGCAAAATCGCTTGAATTGCGTGCCGCGATGAGTATAGCATGTCTTTGGAATAAGCAAGGTAAACGCAATAAGGCGAGAGAGTTGTTAGCTGGCGTCTACAATTGGTTCACTGAAGGATTTGACACGCCAGATTTGCAGGATGCGAAAAATCTACTGAAACAGTTGAGCTAGCCAAAACCTAGCACATTGCTTATACACTCCAGCGTTATTCAATTACACCCTAACATTCAACATAAATTGGTTCCTCATGCGCGATTGCTGCTACGGAACGTTATCTCGCAAGCAAGGAGCATTGGAGGACGCTACCGGAACGGTAGTTTTGTTAACCTCTCAGTACTGTGATTTCCAATTGCAGTACTGAAAGGTTTTGTTGACATTGTATAGTGACCAGAGGTGACAGTCTCTAACCGTACGCGTTTGACTAGAGTGCGTACCCGTAGTCAGTGACTATCATCTCACCCAATGTCAACGGACCCGAGCCTCCAGACCTACTATGATTCCTAAAATCCAGAAAAGGAGAAATCTTGTGAAAACGTTTTCCCGTAGAAAATTTTTGGCTTCCTCGGCTTGGCTCAGTGTCGGGTTGTCACTGACGGCTTGTCAACCAATTCGCCGCCCGAATGAGATGACAATCCCATCTGCTACCACAGATAGTAATCCCCGTTTTGCAGGTTTTGTCGAAGACGCCCAAAAGGGGATGGCGACGCATCAATCCCCTGGTATGGCGGCTGGCATCGTACAAGGCGGTAAGTTAATTTACACGAACAGTTTTGGGGTGCGCAACCTGAAAACAGGCGCCCCTATGACACCACAATCGGTCATGACTTTGGGTTCGATCTCCAAATCCTTCACCGCTGCGGCGATTATGCAGTTAGTAGAAACGGGCAAAGTTGATATCGATCAACCCTATGTTAGCTATGTACCCTATTTTGCAATGGAAGATGCACGCTATAAGGCGATCACGATTCGACATCTGCTGGCACATAATTCCGGTTTGCCTGAACTTACATCGGCAGATACCTATGGTGAATTCAGCGATCCGCAGTATGACGATGGAGCAGCGGAACGCTTTGTCCGCAGTCTCAAGACAGGTATACTGCTCAATCAGGATCCTGGCGGTGATCAGTTTCGCTACAGCGATGTTGGGTACGACATTCTGGCTGACCTCATCCACAAAGTTTCTGGTGAACTCTTTGAGGATTATATCAGACATCATATCTTTGACCCGCTTGGGATGGCTAGTTCCACCTTCCTGCATAAGGAAGTCCCCACTGATCAATTAGTAGCAGCACATGTTTACAATGAATCGGGCAAACCAATCGTCTGGGATAGTTTCCCGTATAACCGCATCCACGCTCCTAGTTCCGGTTTGCACAGCAACGTTGAGGATATGAGCCGGTGGGTCCTTGCCCAGATGAGTGGTGGCGAACTCGATGGCAAACGCATTTTGCAACCGCAAAGTCAAGCTCACTTGTGGGATACATTGTTCACGCTGGATATGTCAAACGAAGTACATGGCTGGGGCTGGGGTTGCGGTGTCGGCGATCTTGAGGGAAAACAATTCATCACAGGTATTGGCGATAAACCAGGCTCACATACTGTCGTTTCCTTGTTACCGACAGAAGGCTTGGCTGCCATCTTGCTCGATAATGTGGCAACCTCTATGGGCAGCTATGAAGAGCCTTATTACACCTATACTCTATCGGTTGAAACGCTCGAGAAACTGTTGCATGACGAGCTTTAATGCGTTGTTGTCATTTGTAACGCTGACAGCTTTAGGGTTCTAAGCTAATCTTTTGTGGGAACGCCGGCTTTTCTATCGGCTGCTGTTAGAGATGGCCGCGTTCCCGTCAGCATTGGTTCTAAAAGGCAGGGGAACGCTAGCGTTCCCCTGCGCTCGTTGGCGGAACGGGAAGAGAACGGAGGGAGTGCTAGGCTGATGCTGTCGGCATACATGATCGACAACCAAGTAGATTACAATCTACACCAGTTCAACCCTTCAGTTACAAGGAACAAGCTATGACCACAAAACAAGTCACTTCTCTTACAACTGTTCTCGTCTTGCTAATGCTAATGTTGCTCAGCGCCTGTCAACCGATTCAACCACCGGCAGGGCAGGCAGCCCCCATGCACAACCATGCAACAGATCATCCAACGGCTGATGAAGCGGCAGCCGCAGCCGGCGCCGCCCCCTACTCGGCAATCTTGGCGATCACACCCATCCCATCACGACCAACTCCGCATTGGCGCAAACCTATTTTGACGAAGGGCTGATCCTCACCTTTGGCTTCAACCATGCCGAGGCAATCCGCTCCTATAAAGATGCACTCAAGCTAGACCCCAACTGTGCCATGTGCTATTGGGGCATTGCCTATGCGCTTGGGCCCAACATTAATGCCCCCCAGATGGACCCCACCGCCGTCCAACCGGCCTGGGATGCGCTGCAAATGGCCATCAAGCTTGCACCCCAAGCTAGTCAGGCCGAACAGGATTATATCAAGGCGCTTTCGGCCCGCTACAGTGACGATCCCAATGCCGACCACGCGCTGTTGGACAAAGCCTACGCCGATGCCATGCGTCAGTTGGCACAGACGTATCCCGACGACACGGACGCAGGAGCACTCTTTGCCGAAGCCATGATGGATGTCACCCCCTGGAATTACTGGACAAAGGATGGCAAACCGACCGAGTACACCGATGAGATCATTCGCACGTTGGAAGCCGTTTTGCAACGTGACCCCAACAACCCCGCCGCCAATCATTTTTATATTCACGTCACAGAAGGCTCGCCTAACCCAGATCGCGCCGTACCAAGCGCCGATCGTTTAACTTATCTGGTTCCTGGCGCGGGTCATCTCGTTCACATGCCAGGGCACATCTATTGGCGGGTCGGGCGCTATCACGATGTGATCACGGCCAACGAACATGCCATTCATGACGATGAAAGCTATATCATAGATCGAGGTGCGCAGGGCATGTATGCTGTGGGTTATTATCCACACAACATTCACTTCCTCTCTTGTGCCGCGCAAATGCTGGGCGAAAGTGCACTTGCCATCGAGTCAGCACGCAAAGTGGCAGAGAAGATTCCCACAGAGGTAGGGATCGCCGTGCCGCTACTGCAAAACTTTAGTGCGATTCCGTATTTTGCGCTGGTGCGTTTTGGCCACTGGGACGAAATCTTGGCCGAGCCGCAACCAGATGAGAGACTGCAATATGCAACTGGGATGTGGCACTGGGCGCGCGGTATGGCGCTGGTTGCCACCGGCAAAGCCAACGAGGCGCAGACCGAGTATGATGCACTTATGAAGTTGGCCGACTTAGACGAAATGAAAAACATGGTGATTCTGGGCTTCACAACCGGCGCCAACAATCTGCAAATGGCAGGTCACATTCTGGCCGCCGATCTGGCAGGAGCACAGGGGGATAGCGACAAACAGAGTGTCGAACTGGAGCGCGCGGTGGAGGCAGAGGATGCCCTTCCCTATGTCGAACCGCCGGCCTGGTACATTCCCACCCGTGATCTGCTCGGCGCGGCCTTGCTCAAAGCCGGACGTGCGGCTGATGCTGAAGCGGTCTATCGCCAGGATCTACAACAATATCGCAACAGTGGCTGGGCGCTCTTTGGCTTGATGCAAAGCTTGGCAGCGCAGAACAAAACAGCCGAAGCCGCCGAAGTGGAGCAGCAGTTCAAAGCAGCCTGGCAAGATGCCGATGTACCATTGACAGCATCTCGCTTCTAGGCGCGTGCGCCACACGGGTGCGTCCCATTTTTTTGCCTTGCGGAAAAGAATTAGATCAAACGTCCAGTACAATGCCCAAAATATGGCACGCACCCGCGCCACACAAGAGAGGCGCAACGGGATCTCCTCTAGTTGACACGTACCACCGTCAAAATCATCCGGAATCTTTGGGAGATTCCGGAATTATTTTGCATTCTATTTTCCTTCACAGTTGTAGCGCAATGTTTTTTGTAGTAGACTGACCGGAAAATCGTACTGTAACGGTGCTTACCGCTGTGCGCAATGAGTTCCGCGACACCTTAATCACCTACCCCTATCTTTACCCAATAGGAAACAATATGGCTTCGGTCACACAACTTTGTGCTGAGTGCCGGCAGGAACGCCAACGCTTTGCCGCACATGGCGAACGGCATTCGCCGGGCTGTAGTGGACTCTGGCGGCGCGCTTGCGCCAAAGACGAAGAAGCGTGGCGCTGCTTCCAGAGCATCTTTGAACCGTGGCTGGCGCGGCTATGCAACGCGGCCGTCAGCCGAGCGCCCCGGATCAGTGGCTTGTCACAGCAGGATGCGCCCGACATTGTGCAAGATGTATGGCATAATCTATGGCGCTACACGGTGCGTAACCCAGCCGAGGCGCTAGATCTGGTGGGCGGGGACGATCTGAGCCGATTGGTTGAGGTCATTAAAACGGCGGCCAAACGCCGCGTCCTGGAGTTATGCCGCAAAGAACGCGCTTACGAAGCCCCGTTGCCGGCTGATGATGGGCCGGAAGGCGATGATGGCGAAACGGGAAGATCACCCTTGCCCGCGGTTGTTCCACCTGCTGTGGAAGGAGTGCTGGATCTGCTGGCCTTCCTCGAAAAGCATATGAAGAGCGTACAGGAACGGGTGGTGGCCGAAATCATCTTTTTGCAGGGAATGAAGCCACAAGATGTTATTGATCTCCACCCAGGTGAGTTTGCCAACGTTAGAGCCGTCAATCAAGTGCAGCAAAACTTAATTCGCCGGCTGAGAAGCGATCCTGCGCGCCAAAATTTCGTTGGTTCTGCATCTCTAGAATTTAGACTTGATCACAATGAGGTGCGTATGGATCCATTTGAACCCTGCCCCTATGATGAGGGCATCTTACTTGACTATATCAATGGGCATGTCGATGCGACAATGCGAGCAGCCATTGAACGTTCGCCTGTCTGTGTAGAAGCAATCGCCCGGTTAAAAGCTGACATAGAGGAATGGCGCCCTGCGTTACGGCAAATGTTCTGTCCGCAGAGCGAACGCTTACTTGCCTATCAGGAACGGCGCCTGATTGGGACAGATTATCTGGTTGTCCATCACCATGTGCAGCAGTGTCTCTACTGCCGCGCTGAAGTCGAGATGCTTGGTGCGGCTGATGCTGCCGCCATAACGCCCGCGCCATCGTTGGTGCGTCGCCTCTATGAACTCATCTTCCGGCCCGCCACCTTGAGTCCTGTGCCGGTGCTGGGCGAAGGCAGTTACCGCACGGTTGAACGGACGCCGCAGATTGAACTACTGGTGCGTACGACGCGTACAACGGGCAAACAACGCAACTGGATGCTCTCTGGCAGGTTGCGTTACGACGATGATCAACCCGTGACACAGGTAGACGCCATCACAATGCAGGATACTGCGGATGAAGACGCTCCCGTATTGTCTACCACGGTTGACGAAATGGGGTTATTCACCATCAAGGGGCTGGATGCCGGCGTCTATCGTCTTCGTATTCTGCGCGCACAGGAAGAAATCATCTTACATGAGTTCAACGTGGGCGATGATCTTTAACTCGTCAATAGGACGAATTCTCTATGTCGCAACCAGCGGCGTCTGCATCTAGCGCAATCCTACAGCACCTTGCTGAAGAATTACTGGCCTGTTCAGAGGAACAGCTAGAATCTTGGTTGCAACAAAACCAAGCTTCACTCTCGCTTCGGTTCATCCAACACCTGAAGGACACCTACGCCACTGCCGAAAAAATTCAAGAAAATCCCCAACTGGCGGATCGGGCGACGCGTTACGGCTTGCTGGCGGCCCAGTTTATGACTGAGGATGCAGAGATGCTGGCATTGGCCCAGTGGGCGCGTGGCATGTGGGCGTCTTACTACGCGCCGGCGAGCGCGGTGGCATTGTTTCGCTCGGCGCTGACCTTTTATGGAGCCCAACATGAGCAACTCAGCCAGGCCCGCTTGTTAGCAAATCTGGTTGCTGTCCTGGCAGAATGTGGCGCCAACCAAGAAGCGGAAGCATGCTATCATGCCGCGCATGCACTATTGGTTGATCTGGCAGACGTTGATCCAAAGTACCTACTCTACCTGGAATTACATTTTGGCTGGCTCTTGCACAACTGGGGCCGCTTTGCCGAGGCATTGGTTGTCTATGATCGCGGCTTGGCGTTGGCAACCCAACAGCAGATGGCCATAGGTGCGACGGAAATTCAGGTGAATCGGTATCTGACTTTGGGGCGGCTTGGGCGCTTTGATGAGAGCGAACAAGGGCTGCGGCAAGAACGGGAACGGGCTGAACAACAAAACCACCAATTGACGGTGGCCAGAATTGACCTAAACTTGGGCGAGCTTTACACCATTGGCGGGCGTCCGGCCGATGCACTTCGGTGCTTTCAACAAGCGGAACGCGGCTTTGCAGCAACTGACAACCCAATGGAACAGAGCGTCGTCTTGGCATTGCAGGCAACGCTCCTGCGTCAGCTTGGCGCCTGGCAGGTGGCACGGCGACAATATCAAACCGCGCTGACAGTGCTGGAACAACATAACTTGCAGACGATGCGAGGCGAAACGCTGGTCAATCTGGCGATCTGTCTGCGCTTACTGGGTGGCAAGAAGCAACTACAAAGCTCCCTAGCGCTACTCAAGCAGGCGCACGCTTTTTGGACCAAGAGTGAAAATCACTATTGGATGGCGCGGGTCTATTTTGAGCAAATTCTCGTGGCGCAAGCGCAAAACAAAATTGACCACGCCCTGCAACTGCTGGCAACCCCACCACCCTTGCCGGCCAATCAAAGCTTACAGGCAGAGTTCAAGCTGCTCGCGGCCGATCTGCTGTGCCAAGCGCCAACAGGCCCCAGTCACCCTGCGAAAATCATTCAAGACTATACAACCGTCATCGACTTTGCCTCTGCCCAGGGAATCCATTGGCTGCGGCGGCAGGCGCTGCACGGTTTGGGGAAGTTCTATTTGCCCTCCCAGGGGTCTAAGGGGCGGGAATTGTTGGAAGCAGCGGCCGCGACCGATGATCAGATCCGCCAATCGCTCAGTTTGCAGGAACTAAAGGCCCGTTTTCACGAGCAAGCCAATGATCTCTTTGATGAACTCATTCGCCACGCCTATCAACAAGGGGACTATGGACTTGTCTTGCTCTATACCTGGCGGGCAAAAGCCAGCGCTTTTCTTGATTTGGTTTCCAGTGTACGCAGTGAGTACAGTGCTCCTTTGGAACAGCGCCAGGCAATTGCGCAACTACGTCAGCAGATTGCTACGCTGCGTTGGACGTTAGCGGCAGCGGCCGAGCGCAACTTGCTTGACGCTCGTTATGAAGCCGCCAGTCCAGAATTAGCCAGCCTGGAAGAAAAACTGCTAGAGTTGCGTCTTCAAACAACACAGCAGCAATCACCCAACTCCAAGCTGACCAGCGAACGAGTGACGGAGCTCCTGCAACAGATGGACGCTGCGATCCTCCTTGAGTATGTGCGCTGCGGCGACGAACTCTATGGCATCTGTGCCACCCTAACGGGCGTGTGTGTCGTTGTCCAGTTGGCGGATGTGGCGACCATTGCCGAAATTGCCGGACAGCTTGCCCTCACTTTCCATAGCTTTAACGCCTTGACTTCCTCTCAACGCGAGCAGATGGTAGCAACAAGAAGCACGGAAAGCCAAGCCCTTTTGCGGCGTTGTTACGAACTGCTCGTTGCCCCCTTTCAACCCTATTTGAGCGCAACGCAGGCGACCGACAAAATTCTGGTGGCGCCTTGTGATGTGCTGACGCTGCTGCCTTTTGCCGCCTTTTGGACGGGAAGCAACTACTGGATTGAAGAGCAAGCGCTTGAATTTATGCAAAGCGGGGCCTTGCTCGCCTTAGAGCCGGCGCAAATGGCCAACTATTCCCCGCCACTAGTGATCGCCGCCTCCACCGGCCAGGCTACCGCCGTGCGTCAGGAAGCAGCAGCCCTGCTGGATGTGCTGGCAGAGAGTGTGACCTTTATTGACGCCCCTGTCCTCCCGTATTGGGCAGGCTTGCAAAGCCCGCCGCGTCTTGTCCACATTGCGGCACACACCTTGCAGCGGGGCGATGCCCCCCTCTTTACCGCGATTCAATTGCATGGCGAAGTCTTATCCGTGGAACAGAGCTATGAATTACCGCTGTGGGGTACAGAGTTGGTCACCCTCAGTGGCTGCACCACGGCCAGCGGCATGGAGAGTGAGGCATCGCTCTTTGCCTTTCAATCCGCCTTTCTCATTGCCGGTGCGCAACGGGTGCTCTGCACGTTGTGGCCGATCGCCGATGGCATGGCGGGCGCCCTCATGCGCCATTTCTACACGCTTTTGCAAGAGGGATTGACGGCCCCAGCAGCATTGCGCCAAACCCAGCTTGACTTTTTGCGGCAAAACAACAGCTATCGCCACCCGGCGCTATGGGCGGCCTTTACCTGCGTGCGCCGCTAAGGGCGCCCATTTCTCTGCCAAATTTCCACAATACCGCCATCTCTTGATCATAGCATGTCTATCCGACATGTTGCTGAGCACCCACCGAAAAGTTTACCAGGAGCAATCTATGCAATCTCTGAAAACGATCCATTTTCGCCAAACGCATCAGGTATTCGCGGTTGGCATCCTTGTTTTGATCGGTTTTGCCCTTTCCGCCTCGCTGGCGCTGGCCATGGGGCGATTGGATGAAGGCGTCGATCCGTTACCCCAAGGTTGTATCCACCCCACACCACCGGGTGAAGAGGCGCCCCTTTGCTGTTTAAGCGGCTTTGTGTATGTTAACGGTGTAGCCGTTAAAGATGCTGCGGTGACCATCTCGGATGCCCAAGGTGAAGTCGGCACAGCCTGGACAACACACTACCCAGGCCAAGAAATCCGGCCCTACTACTACGTTGATCTCACAAAGCTGACGCGTCCAATTACGCCAACCGATGTAATTACGCTGCAAGTCAGTTATCATGGTATCTCCTCCCAGCTTACTCACTATACCATCCAGCCTGGTGGGCAGCAATTTCACTTCAACCTCTACCAGACGGGCGCGTTGCCATTGGCGAATACACAACCCGGCGTGGCGGATGTCGGCAAGTTTCAAGAAATTACCGGCGTGGCGGTGGATGGCCAGGGTGACCTCTATCTATGGGATAGCGAAAATTTCCGTATGATGGTGTTGCGACCAGTAGGCGATGGCACATGGCTAGAGCGGTCTGATTGGCAGCGTGAAATTGGCTTTCAACCACAGCAGATCCGCGGCGTTCCCCACATTGCCATTGACCACCAACGCGAGCGTGTCTATCTGGCCGATCCCTATAAGCAAGGCATCGTGATCTACACCACGGACGGCGACTTCACCGGCAAAATTATTCCCGCGCCGGCCAATACCTGGTCACTGGCCGTGGATGGGGTCGGGAATATTTACGCGATCACCTTATTTGACGGCCTCTATAAGTTTAGCCCAGACGGGAAAGAGCTAAAGCATATCTTCGAAGACGACTTGGTAAAGGCAATAGGGAAATTGCCCACCGGCAGCCCAATCGACCGCACGATTGCTGTCTCGCCACAGGGAACGCTCTTTGTTGCTAGAGACATACCCAATGGCATCTCCAAGTTCAGTAGTGATTTGATAACGGAAACTTTTCACCTCAGTCAGCCCATTACCAGACCGGCCGCACTGGTGGTGGATGATGCCAACAACCTATTCGTCTTTGATCGTGCTTCTTTTCAACTCCATGCTTTCGACAGCAATGGCAATCACCTGGAACGCGCCTGGTCGCAGCCGCCCGTGAGTCAGGGCAGTGGCGTCTATCTTGCGCTCTCTGGCGAGTTCATCTACCTTGTCGGCGGCTATGATGGCAAGATCGTGCAATATTCCAAACAGGGAGGGGGTGCGCTGAAAAGCTGGGGCGGTTTTTCGGACAATTCAGGCAGTATTGGAACCCCGTCCGACGTGGTCATTGCAGCCGATCAGAGCCTCTTCTTTCCAGATCCGTGGTCGGGACGTATCAACCAAATAAAGGACAACCAAATTATTCATAGTTGGCAGGTGCTGGGAGCAGCAGGCAGTTATAATACCGCCGCTTTGGCGCTTGATGCGAGCGGGGCATTGATCGCTACGGTCAACGCCAACTCTCTACAGCGCTTTCATCTGGAAGGCGCCAATCTCATCAGCGACACGCAGCCCTGGAATGAGAGTACACTGGGCAAGTTCAGCTATCCAACAGGATTGGCGGTTGACAAACATGGCGCTATCTTTGTGGGCGATCAAGCAAATCACAATCTGCAAGTTGTCCACTATGACTCGACGACAAAAACCTTTGTTGCCATCACCAGTTCAACCGGGATCGTCCCTGGCACCGTTTTAACCACCCCCTTGGGGATTGCTGTGGACGACCGTGGCGATCCGACCATTGTCTACGTTATTGACACCACTTATAATCACATTGTCAAGCTAACCTTTGACGGGGCTAACCTAAGCTTTGTTAGCACGATTGGCAGTTCCGGCTATAACCCAGGTCAATTTGCCGGCCCTCGCCGCCTCACTGTGGCTGCCGATGGCTCGCTGTGGGTAACAGATACAGCCGGTCGCCGTTTCCGCGTCCATCATTTCAATCCGAACAACCTGACTGAATGGCAGAGCTATGGGGTTGATGATGATCCCGTATGGGATGCATACGGCATTGCCGTCACCAAAGATGCCAATCAACAGGATTTGGTCTATCTCGCTTCCTGGAGCTATGGTCTGATCAGCAGCTTTACGTCAATGACCGAAAGTGATCCGATTGCGACCATTACCCATTGTTCATCTGAGGATCTGTTGCCCGGCCAAACACTCACCTGCACGGCCGTCGGACAGGACGGTGACGACACAGATATTATTCAGAGCTACACCTGGACAACCACTACGGGTCTTGCCATCACCACAGCCAACCCACAGGTAACAATCCCAACCACCAGCGGAGCTACCACCGCTAGCACGCTTGGCCCAGGATTGCACACCTTGCACCTGCAGGTACAGGACAATGAAGGGGTCTGGTCACAGCCGGCCACCAGGCTGGTCTTTGTCGATGTCAATGACCCTGCAACACCCCCAGACGATCTACCCGTACTTGACCCGGCGATCTTACCTACACCACCCACCACCTGCCCGGTCGGTCAACTCTGGACGATGTTGCTCTATCTGGATGCGGACTATAAGAATGATGGCGACGCGCTGCTGAGCGATTATCATCGTGTATTGAATGAGTTAAAGAGCTTGAACCATGCTTGTGTGCAAATAGCCCTCCAGATTGACGGTCCAGCGTCGATTGGCAAGCCGGAGACAGCAGACACAGAGCGTTGGTTGATTCAGTCTAAGCCCATTGGCATCGTCACAAAGGTAGAGGTTGGGGAACAGAGAATGGATACGCCGGAGGCATTGGCGGATTTCTTGAAATGGGGACAACATGCGCTGCCGGCTGACCACTACTACCTCGCCATTGCCAATCATGGCAACGCCTTTCAAGGCATCGCCTTTGATCACACCAGCGGTCCATCCGGCAGCGCCTACCTCACCCCCAGCGAATTGCGCACCGCACTCAGTGACCCTGGCGTTCTGCCCATTGAGATTGTCCAGCTCGATGCCTGTAGCATGGCTTTGCTCGATATTGCCTATGATGTGCGCAGCGAGACCAAGGTGAACTACTTGATTGCGTCGCAGTACATCGGTTGGAGCTACTTCGCCTATGCTGATTATGCCCATTACATTACCCAGTGGACGGACGCCCAGCAACTCGCTACGTCGATTGTGGATCGTTATGCCTACCTGGCGACACGCGACAAGCTGCCCTTCACGCTTTCGGCCCTCGATCTGACACGAGTTGGCCCCCTCAAAAATGGCATTAGCCAGTTGGCGATCTATCTCAAAGCGTGGCTGGACGCCGATACAGATGCTGGGACACGCCATCAACAGTTGTTTAATCTCCTGCGCAACCAGAGCCAGTTTTTCGATTCCAATAGCAACTATCTCAACACGCCGCGTGACGCCTATGTTGACCTGAAGGATTTTGTGCTGCGCATCCAGCAAGCCGCATTGACGGAAGACGTCACCACCGCCGCCACTGCCATTCTGAGCGAGTTTAACCGCGCCGATGCTGTGGTACTCCATGCGCGTCATTCGTCCACTAGCGTACATCTGCCGGATCAATACGCGCACGGCGCGTTGATTGGCTTTACCCAGGCCAACGGCATCTCGCTCTACTATCCGGCGGAGGGAGATGATCTGCTGGCGCTGCCGGCTGATCCGGCGACTGGGGATGCGATTGCCGCCAGCGCCCCGCTCAGCTATACACAGATCTACGCTGACTACCTGAGCGACAAGCTCTTTGACTTCAGCAGCGAGGCCGGCTGGGACAAATTGCTGCAAGCCGCTTATGGTCTGCCCACAGGCGAGTTGGCGCCCCCCACTGACCCGCTCGCACCCGCCGACGTGCCGCGCCAAGTGCTTTACTTGCCGGTGGTGATCAAGCAATAGCGCTAGCGAGTTTCCCTGCTTTGTGTCAAAAGAGCCAGGTTCAAAATATGGACCTGGCTCTTTTGTTTTTTGGGCAGGGTTCATTTGCGCCGGAATGCTCTTTACAATGTCCCCGTGGAGGAGGCGTTCTCTAACGTCGGTTTCGCTTGATTCGCCGCCGCATTAGAGAATGCTGGCTCAGCGCTTAGTTGTAAAGATGATGATCGCCCATGTGAACCATGCCGTTTTTTGCAGAAATTCGTTGCCGAAAAAGCTAGAAACCTCCATCTCTACCCAGTAGTACAGGAAAATAGAAAAGTCTGAGCCACTGTACTGGTATAAGCAACGTTGGCACGTTCAGGATATGTATCAAATATCACATTAAGTCGTATTTCCACAAGGAGAAGAGATGATGAATCGCAAAGCATTACTCAGCTTAGTTATCAGCCTAGCCATAGCAACCACCACCGCTGGCAGCGTGGCCGCTCAGGAGCCACACCCCACACCCACCGTGGCCGCGTCTGCACTGAGCAGCCCTGATGGCGCGCCAGTAAGTACAGCCATTACTTATCAAGGTCAGTTGAAGCAGAATGGCAGCCCCGCCAACGGTAACTACGATTTTCAGTTCATTCTCTATGATGCCGCCAGCGGTGGCAATCAACAGGGCAGTACAGTGCAACTGAACAATATCACGGCGAACAATGGCATTTTCACCGCACAGCTTGATTTTGGACAGGCAGTTTTCAATGGCGAGGCGCGCTTTCTGGAGGTAAGAGTCAAGCCGGCAGGTTCGACAGAAAGCTATATAGTACTCAGTCCGCGCACAACATTAGGCGTCGTACCCTACGCATTGGGAGTGCCGGGAGTGATGGTCAAAAATGGAAATGTTGGCGTTGGCACAGCGAATCCATCTCAAAAATTCCATGTTGCAGGAAGCTTTTTGCGAGTGGATGGGCGCGACAATGAGGCTGCCTACCTAGGCGGCGAATTTGGAGACAATGTTCAAGTGGGCAGTTTCAATTCTGCCATTAGAAATGTGGATATGTGGAACATGGCAACAGGTGATCACATGAATCTTGTTGCACAGGACATTACTGCGCTTGGTAACACAAAGGTCAATGGTTCGGTCAGCTTTGATGGCAACCTTTACATGGGGGGAATTGATTTCGTGATGCTTCCCAATGGTAGAGGTGATGGCGGAAGAGCAATGGTACATTGGGAAAACGATACGCTCGTCCTCAATTTTGGACAAGATTTCTCTGGCGGAACCGTAATAGATGGACCATTAAGCGTTGGTGGTGGGGTACAGCTTTCTGCTCAAAAGTTGTGTAGTGTAATTTCCGCCGGTTACTGGCGCGATTCGATAATGGTCTCCAGCAGTTGGTCACCCGATACCTGTCGCAGATTTCGTGATGCAGTGGGCGCCACTCAGTATCAATTGGCATGTGTGTTTGCTGATGATTTCTCATTTGGCGATGTGAATGGGGGCGCTCCATCCGCCAACTGTGGCTGGTAATCTAGAACGTGAAGTGGTCGAAAGTATGTTTTCAGCATAGAATCTCTTCTTTTTGAATGGTTTAGCTCGTGTATAAACGCTGCATACAAGAGTAGAACCAAGGCCAACTCATATCTCACTGTGCAAGCCAAAGATAATAACAGGAGAAATCGATGAAATACACAAAATTTCTACTTCCATTTGTACTTCTACTTCTGTTCAGTGTACCAGCCTGGGCACAACTTGCCAATACTTTTGACCTAACCTCGTTCGTTCTTGGCAGCCCAACAAATTCAAGTGGTGGCTCCTACAACATAACTGCCACAGCGGGGCCATTAGAACACTCTCAATTGAACGGTGGCAGTTATAGCCTGGTGGGTCGTTTCGGAATTGGTAGTGGTATATCAGATCAGTCATCTGGTTCAAGAGTGTTTTTACCATTGGTGCGACGGTAGTTACGCCGGTTGTAGTTGTGATCTTACCATGACGTAATCACAAACTGATCGATAACTATTTCGCAGGAATCCTTGCCTTTTTATCACTTTAACCAATCAAAGTTAGGAGTTCAAGCGCCCTATCCACATGTGGATAGGGCGCTTGGATTTTATCAAGAAATTCGCTGCCAAAAAATCTCAAATCCTCCATCTCTACACAGTAAGAAGGACAAATCTGCAAGCAGTGGCTCCCTCGTTGCTGCTTGCATACCTCTAATGTCTGGAATGAAATGTCTGGAATGTATGATCGTGGCGCCTAAATGGCTAACAGGCGCCATGCAAGCCGACCGTTGGCAATTTACTGCCCAGCCTACGCGCCCGATAAATTGCGTGTTATACTAATTGACACTTATTGCATGTTGCAAAGCAACTGATTACTTACTGGAAGGAACGTCTCATGCGCTTTTTCAACCCAGCCAGCCCGATCAAGCCGACACTGGACTACTGTATCGCGTTTCAGGTTTAGAGGATGTAAAGCTATGTCATCACCAACCACCCCACCGGCGGCTGCGCGCAACCACACCCCGCATCTAACCATCCGTCTCCTGGGTGATTTTGCCGTCACCTATGGCGATGAGGCAATCACCCAGATCAATACGCCGCGCTTGCAGGCGCTGCTCGCCTACCTCCTGCTCCATCGCGACGCACCGCAAAACCGACGCCATCTGGCGTTTCGCTTCTGGCCCGACTCTAGCGAAGCACAGGCGTTGACCAACCTACGCAAGCATCTGCTCCATCTCAAACGTGCCTTGCCGGCTGGCGACCAGTGGCTTGTGACCGATCGCCATACGCTGCAATGGGCGCCACAGGTGGCATGTAAGCTGGATGTGGCTGACTTTCGGTTGACCCTGGCCCAGGTTGAACAGCATGAGTCTGACGTTGCCATTGCCCAGTTGCGCCAGGCCATTGACCTTTATCAGGGGGAGTTGTTGCCGGGCTGCTATGACGAATGGATCTTGCCGCTACGTGAAGAATTGCAGGGGCAATACTTTACGGCATTGGAACGCCTGAGCACGCGGTTAGAAGAGCAACACGCGTACGCTGAAGCCATCCACTGCAGCCTGCAACTGCTGCGCCATGACGCCCTACACGAGGCCACCTACCGACGGCTGATCCGGCTCTACGCCCTCAACGATGACCGTGCGGCGGCGCTCCGCACCTATCATAGTTGTGTTACCCAACTGCGCAATGAACTGGGTGTCGATCCCGATGAAGAGACGCAAGCCGTTTACGAACGGCTCCTGCATGGCGCGCCGCCCACTACTACCACTATTGCCCAGCTTGAATTGGCGGCCAACGCGCCCTTTGTCAGCCGCCAACCGGAATGGCAACGGTTGCAGCAGCGTTGGCAGGCGGCGCTGCGTGGTGCACCACAATTTGTGCTGATTGCGGGTGAGGCAGGCATCGGTAAAACCCGTTTGGCAGAAGAGCTGCTCAATTGGGCCAATCATCAAGGCTTTTGCACTGTACGCGCGCGCTGCTACGCTGCCGAGGGCCGATTGGCCTATGCACCGGTCATCGATTGGCTGCGTACAGAGAAGCTGCGCTCCTCACGCGCGAAACTTGCCAACACCTGGTTGCGCGAACTCGCACGCCTGCTGCCGGAAATTCTCAGCGAACACCCCACGCTGTCGGCGCCTGATCCCATCACACAGAGTCTACAACGCCATCACCTCTTTGAGGCGGCAGCCCGTGCACTGTTGATGGACGACCAGCCATTGCTGTTGCTGATTGACGATCTACAATGGTGCGATAAGGAGACGCTCGAACTACTGCACTTTTTACTGCGCAATGTTGCTACCATTAGCCAGACCAAGCTGTTGCTGATCGGCACGGCCCGTCTGCCGGATGAGGTGGACACAACCCATCCACTCTATGAACTGCTCAATCCGCTCCGAGGCAGTGATACTTTGACCCAAATTGATCTGACGCGACTGACCCAAGCCGAAACCAGCGAATTGGCAAATCAAATGACCGCGCGGCAACTAGACTCACATAGTCTAAACCAGCTCTTTGTTGACACAGCAGGCAATCCCCTCTTTGTGGTTGAAACAATGCGTGCAGGAGATGGAAAAATCACGCTCAGCGGTAAATCCGATACGTCTCTGCTCCTACCCAGCGAAACCAATGAAGAGATTCTGCAACAGCTACCACCCAAAGTCCTGGCGGTGATACAATCCCGACTCGCCCAGCTTTCCTCCGCCGCGCGGGAACTTTGCGAGTGGGCAGCGGTGATCGGGCGCTCATTCACGCTCGAACTGCTGGTGAGTGGCAGCAAGATGACGCAGGACAAAGCCGTTAATGCGCTGGACGAACTGTGGCAGCGGCGTATCATCCACGAACAGGGAACTGAAGCCTATGATTTCTCGCATGACCGGATTCGGGATGTAGTGATGGCGGGGATCAGTCGCGTACGACGGAAATACCTGCATCGTTGCATAGCAGAGGCGCTAGAACAGGAACCTACAAGCCAGTTAAATCATATCGCAGCACAGCTTGCCGCTCATTATGACGCGGCCGGTAGCGTGGAGAAGGCCATTGATTATTATGCCCACGCGGCAGATCGTGCTGCACAGATTTATGCAACAGACCAGACGATTGCGCACCGCCAACGCGCAATCATCCTCCTCAAGACATTGCCGAGAAGCAAAGCGCGCGACCAACGCGAATTGAGCTTGCTCATGGCTTTAGCACCTACACTGGCAAATGTGACGAATTTTGAGGTCACACTGATGCGCAATGTTTACGAGCGGGCGCATCTCCTTTCTCAGCAGTTGGGTGTGGCGCTCCATCCAAGTATGTTGCGCGTTTTGGCAATTCATAGGGCAGGCCAACGTGATTTTGAGCAAACACAAGCAATGGGACAGCAAATGCTGGAGATTGCCGGGCAGCAATCCTCAAGGGAGGACAAAGTTATTTATCTGGAAGGCAGCTACGTCCTTGGCATAAGTGCGTTTTGGCAAGGTTTTTTTCCAGAAGCCAGTGCCTATCTACAACAGGTCGTTGACTTGCATGCGTGCGTACGTCAGGAGCACGACATCATTGAATATGGGCAGGATACCGGCATCTATTGTCGCACTCGCTTGGGGTGGACGCTCTGGTATCTAGGGTATCCTGCTCAGGCGCGGCAACAGTGTGAACTGTCGATTGCGTTAGCTCACCAACTGCGCCATCCCTTTACACTTTTTCTTGTGTCAGCCTATAGTGCATGGTGTGCTTGTAACTGCCAGAGCGCGGCTACGGCAGAGCCTTTGATTCGCTCATTGCATACGATCATGGATTCCGCCTCTGTACAGCAAGAAGATCAATTTGGTTTCTTTAGCGGTTGGTTGTTATTGCTCCAAGGCAAGATTGACGAAAGTCTAAAACAACTATCTGACCAGGCTGTACTCCAGAAAAAGCAAGCCTTTAGTCCGCTAGGTTATCCCCACACAGTCACGTTACTAGCCGAGGCGCATGGGCAGGCAGGCAACTATCAACAAGGGCTGGTCGCCCTAGACGAAGCCTTTGCTGCACTTGAGGGCAATCATAACTATTGGTATGTGGCTGAGATGTACCGCCTGAAAGGTAAATTGCTCATAGGGCAAGGCCAAGCAATGGCCAACGCTGAAGCCTGTTTGCGACAAGCGTTAGCCATTGCCCACCAACAACAAGCTAAAGCGCTTGAACTACGCGCCGCTATGAGCCTGAGCCGGCTTTGGGCGCAACAGAGCAAACACAAGGAAGCCCATACTTTGCTGGCTGAAGTCTATCACTGGTTCACCGAAGGCTTTGACACACCGGATCTGCTGGCGGCCAAGCAGTTATTGGAAGAAAAGCATTTCTAGGCCGCAGTGGGAAAGAAGGCATGATCCAAAATCTGCTCCTGTGTGTAGGAGCATGCAGAAGGAAAGGTGGTGAGCGAAAGGCCGGTTTTGCGACTCGCCTGTAGACAAGCGCGCGGATAAGCATAGTCTATGCGCGCACTCAATTCACGGCGCAGGCTAGGGCTATCATCCAAAATGAGTTCGATTTTGTGCCGCTGGGTGGTAATTGTGTTGAGCCAACTACGCGGTTGCGAGCGACCCTGTGGAGTTGGCTGATATTGCCACCTGAGTAGATGCATTAGTAAAACAATGAGGCAACTGGTCAGTTCGCGGCGGTCGCGCAAAGCCATAGCTTCAAGTTCCTCAATCAGGTTGGGTAGATCTAACTTTTCAAACTCCTCAGTACGCAGCACATTGGCTTGTTGTTGCACCCAAGCATAAAAATCGGTTTCATATAAGGTCATGGCTGGGTGCATAAGTTCCCTCACGGTCAAACGTTCCTTGTGGTGATTGTAACGTAAGCCGATAGAAGGTGTCAACTAAGCTGTTCGACGCGGGTGCGTACCACATTTTCGGGGACGCTCTGGCAGAGAAATTGGGGAGACTCGGCTCGGCCCCCGAAAATGGGACGCACCCGTTCGGTGCACGGAACGATTTTGCCTCTAATCTCTTTAAAACCCGTTAACCGCGGAACGCTGGCGGAACGCAGCCTCTGCTATGCTACCCCTATATCGCAACCTTCATCGCCAACCATTAGTGGAATCAAGCTTTTTAGGCCCAATTTATACTGACGAGCAGCACAAAAAGGTACCTATTACCACTGTAGAAAGTGTACCTTTTTGGCGCTCGTGGGTATATCTGCAAAAGGAGTCAACGATGTCTAGCAAAGTGTTAACGATTGATGGCGCGCCCATGACCCTACCCGATGATGCCATTACAGCCTTCCGCCAAAGTTTTGCCGGTCCCATCCTCTTGCCAGCCGATCCCGGCTATGACGATGTGCGCGTCATTTGGAACAAGATGTACGACCGCAAACCAGCGCTGATCGCCCGCTGCACCGGCGTGGCCGACGTGATCGCCGCGGTCAACTTTGCCCGTGAAAACCATCTGCTCTTTACGGTGCGCGGTGGCGGTCATCATGTGGGCGGCTTTGCGGCGTTGGACAACGCGCTGATGATCGACCTTTCCCTCATGAAGGGCATCCATGTGAATCCTAACGCGCGCACAGTCCGAGCCCAACCGGGGGTCACCCTGGGCGAGTTGGACCGGGAGACGCAGCTCTTTGGCTTAGCCACCCCTGTGGGCGTCGTCTCTGAGACTGGGATTGCCGGTCTGACCCTGGGCGGCGGTATGGGCTGGCTGCGGCGTAAGTACGGCCTCGCCTGTGACAACCTCATCGCGGCGGATATTGTCACCGCCGATGGCGAGTTTCGCCGGCTTAGTGCGGAGGAAAACAGCGACCTCTTCTGGGCGATCCGTGGGGGTGGCGGCAACTTTGGCATTGTCACCTCCTTTGAGTATCAATGTCACCCCGTCGGCCCCATTGTCATGTCGGCCACAGCCATGTATCCGCTGGCTGACGCCAAACAAGTCTTGGCGGCCTGGCGCGACTTTATGGCGGACGCACCCGATGAGATCACCGCGGTTGCCTTTTTCTGGGGCATTCCAGCCCTCGACCCCATTCCCCAGGAGTTGTGGGGACAGACCATTGTCGGCGTAGGCGCCATGTATGCCGGCGACGCCGACGAAGGCGAACGCATCTTGCAACCCCTGCGCGAGCTGGCCACGCCCATCCTCGACCTGAGCGGCAAGATGCCCTACACCATGGTGCAAAAGTCCTTTGACCCTTTCTTTCCCAAAGCCGGCCATCTCTATTACAACAAATCCACCGACCTCACCAGTTTGGATGATGACGTGCTGGATGCCATCATTGCCCGCGCCGGCGAGAAACCCACGGCGCCCTCGATCCTGGTGCTCTGGCTCTATGGCGGCGCCATGAGCCGCGTGCCGGTCAACGCCACTGCCTTCCGCGGCCGTGATGTGCCCATGCTCTACAGCGTTGACCTGGTGTGGGATGATCCGGCCGATAGCGAAGCGTACATTGGCTGGGCGCGGGACTATGTGAAATCCTTGCAACCCTACTCTGCTGGCGGTCTCTATACGAACTTTGCCAGCGATCCCGAAGCGGCCGCGGCGGCCTTTGGCGCTAATCATCAACGGTTGGTGGCAATCAAAAATAAATATGACCCGCACAATCTCTTCCGCATGAACCAGAACATCAAGCCGACGGTGTGAGATGAACGAGAGTAGCAACGACACCAGTAATAACGACAGCAGCAGTGAGGTAACTCCAAGACCGCCATCCCAACTCTTTACCGTGCGCATCTGGGCGGAAGCCTCGGCCCAAGGCGGAGTGAAGTGGCGGGGCAAGGTGCAACATGTGCCAGGTGGCGCCTGGCGCTATTTTCAGGACTGGGAGGTGTTGAGCGCCTTTTTACAGACGCAGGTGGAAGCAGCGGTCGCCATTACGCCGTCCACTGCATCGCCTTCTGCGCCAACAGAGAATGATTGAGCGTAGCAGAGAGAAGCTTGAGAGCATGTTGAGAGTCTATTTAGCCAGTAAATCATATACAATCAAACAGCAAGCCACCTCATAGTGATACAAAGCATGAGCGGGCCTGCAACCATCAGAGCGCCCAAATGCAACGCCTCACACTTCTACATTACCCGCATCGCTGCCAGGTTGGACCGTCGGCAATGGGCATTGCTCATCGTATCCTTTCTCTTCATAATTCATATTAGGAGCAAACAGAATGTCATCCACCCCAACTACACCCGATCCCGCAAGCGTAGAAGCAACCCAGGAATTTGCCCACCATGTCATTGGCCTCTTTACCGGCCACGCCGTCACCATGATGGTCCACATGGGAGACCGCTTGGGACTTTATGCCGCGCTTCGCGAGCAAGGCGCGCTCAGCGCCGCGGAGCTAGCCGGCCGCACCGGCCTTCAAGAACGGTGGCTGCTCGAATGGCTGCGCGATCAGGCTGCGGCGGGCCTGGTTGCGCATCATGGGGACGAGCGCTTTGCGCTTTCACCAGCCGGCGCCGCGGTGTTGGCCGACCCATCCAGCCCCTTCTATCTGGCCGGCTTCTTCAATTCACTCGTCCCGCCTAGCACGCTCGACCGCATTGCCGAGGCGTTTTCAACTGGCATCGGCATGAGCTATGAGGAACATGGTAAAAACTGCGCCTGCACCATGAAACGGATGTTTGCACCGAGCCATGCCCTCTTACCCATGTTCCTTGGCCGGGTGGATGGCTTGGCCGAACGTCTACAAGCGGGTATCCAGGTGCTGGATGTGGGCTGTGGTGTCGGTGGCGCTCTTTGTGAATTGGCGCAAGCGTTTCCCAACTCTACCTTTACCGGTTACGATGCCTCTCCCACGGCCATTGAGATTGCACGCAGCGATACGGCGCAATTGGGTTTGACCAATGTTACCTATCAGGTGCGCAGGGGGGAGGGCTTGCCGGCCGAATCTAAGTATGACCTGGTATTGACCCTCGATTGTCTGCATGATATGACCTATCCGCAGCGCACCTTGCAGGCCATTCGTGGCTGCATCCGGCCCGACGGGGTGCTGGTGATCAAGGATATTCGCTGTTCCGACAGTGTTGAGGAAAACCTGGGGAATCCGCTGTCACCGCTGCTCTATGGGCTGTCGGTGATCTACTGCATGTCCTCGGCCCTCTCTGAACCGGACGGCGCCGGGTTGGGGACCATGGGCTTCAATCCGGTGGTGGCCAAGATGATGACTGCCACCGCCGGCTTTACCCAGTTTCAACAGTTGGAGATTGAGGAAGATCCCTTTAACTTCTTCTACGCCGTGCGTCCATAACCAAATTGGACTCATTCCATCCAGACACCCGCTTGTTGTATATACTTATGCTTGACAAATAAGTGTGTACACAATGTCATTAAGTTAAGAAATTATCATGTCAAAGTAATCAGTGCTCAGTTTCCAGTGTGGGGTTCGAGACTGACTACTGAAAACTGGGAACTGATTACTGTTAACTTAATGACATTGAGTGTGTACATCAAGCACGGAGTGATGACGGATACAGTAACGCAACTCCGCTCTTCTGTCAGTTTCTTAAATACAGTAAACAACCTACACGAACGATAAATTTGGTGTTATACTAAAAGCGCTATAGAATTTGCGGACCACAAGCTGGTGGTCTATCTGCTTGCCGGAAGGAAATGCTCATGCGCTTTTTCAACACAGCCGGCCCCATCAAGCCGGAATTGCACTATTGTGTGCCGCCACTCCAGCGGTTTGATTTGGATGAAGTGCTGCTGTTGATTGAACAACAGAAGTACTTTGTGCTCCATGCGCCAAGACAGGTGGGCAAGACCACCTTTTTGCTGGCACTGATGGATTATCTCAATCAGCGTGGCACCTATCATGCGCTCTATTTTAACGTTGAAATTGCCCAAACGGCGCGTGAGGATGTAAACCGTGGGATCAGCGCGATTCTCAGTATGCTCAGTTCCATGGCGCGTGACCGCTTGCAAGATACTTTCCCGGCCGATATCCGCTTGGATGTGTTGCGCAATCATGAGGGCGATGCGGCCCTGTATGAACTATTGAGCCGCTGGGCCGAGGTCAGTGATAAGCCCTTGGTGCTCTTCATTGATGAAATTGACGCGCTGGTGGGCGATACGCTCATTGCCGTGCTGCGCCAGTTGCGCGCCGGCTATGCCAATCGTCCCACCAGCTTTCCCCAGAGCATTATCCTGTGTGGTGTGCGCGATGTGCGCGATTATCGCATTCACTCCAGCCGTGAGAAGGCCGTCATCACCGGCGGCAGCGCCTTTAACGTTAAAGCAGAGTCGATGCGGTTGGGTGATTTTGATCGAGCAGAAATGGAGCAATTGTATCACCAACATACAGTAGAAACCGGCCAAAATTTTACGCCTGATACACTGGATTTGATGTGGGAGTTGACACAGGGACAGCCCTGGTTGGTCAATGCATTGGGGTATGAGGTCTGCTTCAAGATGAAAGAAGGGCGCGACCGCACACAGCCGATCACGACTGAGATGGTGGCCAGGGCCAAAGAAAACTTGATCTTACGCCGTGAGACCCATTTGGATCAGCTCGTCGACAAGCTGAAAGAGCCACGCGTCCATCGGGTGATTGCACCCATTTTGGCCGGTGACCTTGATCCGGAGCAGTTGCCAGCCGATGATGTGCAATATGTGGCCGATTTGGGGCTGATCACCACCAAAGGGCAAATTCGGATTGCCAACAAAATTTACCAGGAAGTCATCCCGCGTGAACTGGTCTACACCACCCAACTCACCATCACCCACCAGCCGGAGTGGTACATTGCAGCTGATGGGCGGCTGGAGATGCCCAAATTATTGGCTGCCTTTCAACAATTCTTTCGTGAACATTCAGCCAGTTGGTTGGAACGCTTTGATTACAAAGAGGCCGGCCCACAGTTGCTCTTACAGGCCTTCCTCCAGCGGATTGTCAACGGTGGCGGTCAAGTGACACGTGAATATGGGCTGGGTCGAGGACGGACCGATCTGCTGTTGCTGTGGCCTTGGGGTGAGCAGCAACAACAACGGATCGTGATCGAGACCAAACTGCGGCGCGGGCAAGTAGCCACCACGATCCAGCAGGGCGTGGCGCAAACCTGGCGCTACATGGATAGCTGTGCCGCCGATGAGGGCCATTTGGTCATTTTTGACCGCGATCAAACGAAAGCGTGGACAGAGAAAATCTTTGCCCGTACACAAGAGCATCAAGGGCGCACCATCCAGGTGTGGGGGATGTAAAGTCGCGTAGAATAGAGGGCACTTTCGCAGCGCAATAAGCACGATGGCTCATCTGTGAAAAGTGTGAAAATCGATGATTTAAAGGTTGCCAAACTACCCATTTGCCACCCGCCACGCTTCATACTCCTGCCACCCTTCTTCGCTGAGGGGATAGTACTTGCGCAATGCTCCCCCCTCGGCGAGTTTCAGGCGTGAGAAGACCTCCCAATCTTCGTGGGCGGTGGTGTGTTCAACCACCAACTCCGCCAGCTTGGCGGGAATCACCACCGCGCCATCATCGTCGGCAATAATTACATCGCCGGGGATGACGAGGACCTGGCTGAGCGCCACCGGCACATTGTAGGCATAGGGCATATAGGGGCCTTGCGAGGCATAGTTGGGGGTGAAGCCGTTGCACCAGAGCGGAATATCTACCGCCTGAATGCCCGGCCAATCGCGCACACAGCCATCAACCACAATGCCCACGCCGCCGCGGCCCTTGAAGTAGGTGGCCAGCATCTCGCCCAGACAGCCGGTGTAGGGGTCATTCCAGGCTTGGATCATCAGCAGGTCGCCCGGTTGCACCGTCTCAAAAACGGCCCACAATGCGCTGCTCCGCTCAAAGCTGTAGGCTTCGGCTGCGGCCAGCACATCCTCGCGCTTGGGCATAAATTGCAACGTCACGGCGGCGCCCACCACCCTACGGCCCGGTGTGCGCGGCAAGGGACCATGAATAAAGGTTTGGCGCACGCCCATCTTATGCAGAATGGCGCTGACGGTGGCCGCGCCCGCGTCTTTGAGCCGTTCGATCACAACAGGATCGGGCCGTTGAAAGGCCGGTCCAACCATAGGCAGGGTGAGATCGGGGGCAGGGAGTTGAAGATTCTCAAAGGTTTCGCTTGGTCTTGGCATGGGTGAGTCCTTCGTGTTGCTTAGCGCTCTTGGCGCTAAAATAGGATTTGTCAGTCAACCAGGGTACAGTGTATGACTCATTATATGCACAGAGATCAATTTTGACCAAAGGAGAACAGGAAATAGCGCCAATTACACAAACACTAGATAATAACTATGTTTCTAAAATCCCATTATGAATACTACGATTTTTTAATACCTATTCATCCATAGTATACTTTACGCGGATAAAGGTTGCAGCCTTCGGCAAAATATGCTGGTTCAACTGGCTTGCAAGGGGTGGAGTTTAGCTACTATGCACTGTCTACTAGGTAAGGTCATAGATGACGAGTACATTTCTCAATCGGACGCGTGAACTCGGTTATTTGGAGAGTCGCTTTCGACGGGGCGGCGCCGAGATCGCGGTGCTCTATGGCCGGCGGCGGGTGGGCAAATCCGCGTTAATTTACGAATGGAGCAGCGACAAACGGCGCGTCTTTTTTTTCGCCCAACGGTTGGATAGCGCCACACTGCTGGGGCAATTTTCACTGGCGTTGGCACAGGCCAATCAGCCGGCCAATGAAATTCCAAATGAAATTCCAGACGATTTTGCCTATCCTGATTGGGAAGCCGCTTTTATGGCTATGGGCGAAATGGCCCGCCATGAGCGCCTCGTGGTGGTGATTGATGAATATCCTTATCTGGTAGAGATGGTTCCGGGCATCTCCACGATTCTGCAGAAAGTTTGGGATCTGCACCTACAACAGACGAATCTCTATCTAGTGTTAACCGGTTCGCTGCTAAGCATCATGCGCCGCCACCTGTTGGAGGCCGATGCTCCGCTCTATCGCCGCCACACATGGCCCTATGAGTTACGCCCCCTCCAAGTGAGTGATTTGCCCCCCTTTTTCCCACAACGTTCCGCCACCGAACTGATCGACACCTATGGCGTGTTGGGGGGGATGCCTCATTACCTGGCCGCGGTCAATCGTCAGGCGACACTCTTGGACAACATTGCAGAGGACATTTTGTCACCCGCAGGTTCGCTTTTTGACGAGCCGCGCTTGCAACTGCATGAGGAGTTACATGGTGACATAGAAAACCACCTGCGGGTTCTAAGCGCCATTGCGCGGGGCGCCCATCAACGTATTGACATAGCCAATCAATCCGGGCTGGCAGACGCCAACAAAACGGGGTGGTATTTGGCCGCCCTGGTCGATTTAGGGATAGTGGAGCATCGCCAGCCAGTTGCACGGATCAGCAAGCCACAGCGATGGGGGACCTATCACCTACGCGATCCATTTTTTCGCTTTTGGCACCAGTGGGTCTTACCGCGCCGCAATTATTTGGAGATCGGTCAAGGAGCAGAGGAAGCGCTTGACCAGATTCGACAGAATATGTTGCATATCATTGCGCCGGTTTGGGAAGAGATTGCGCGCGCCCACCTCTATACGATCACCACACGGGGTGAGATTCCCATCCGCCTGGAAGAGGTGGGCAGTTGGTGGTCGCGCCAGGCCCAAATTGACATTGTTGGCGTAAATCGCGCCGAACGGCGGGTCATCTTTGGCGAGGCCAAATGGCAACGCGTCACCATTACCCAGGACGCAGTCAACCGCCTGGTCAACCGCGGGTTGCGTTGGCTAGATGGCGATCCTTATTGGGATGTATACTATGTCTTCTTTGTGCGCGATCGACAGACCGTGAGTGAGGCTGTTACTGACAACCCAAGGGTCTATGTCTATACAGCCGCAGATGTACTTACGTTATAAAGAGTTTCATCACACAAAACATGCCCCTCACCCATCAGTTGAAAGGATCATGCTCATGTGCGCTACGCTGCGTGCCCTCATTCTTGGCGCCGGTTATGCCGGTGAAGGTCACACCCTTGCCTTGCGCCGGGCTGGCGTTGATATTATTGGCATGGCCAGTCGCACCTTGGCCAGTTGTGAAGCAACGGCCCAACGGCTCAACATCCCTCATGCCGAGACCGATTGGCGCGCCATGTTGGCCGATCTGAAACCGGACATTGTGGCCGTTGCCACGCCTGGAGGCACACATCTGGAAATGGCGGCGGCGGCAATAGAAGCCGGTTGCCATGTCTATTGTGACAAGCCCTTAGCCCTCAAGGCGGAAGAAGCGCGCCAGCTCTATGCGGTAGCCAAGACTCATGGAGTAAAAACGGCCTATGCCGCCAGCTATCGTTATCAACCGCAAGCCCTCTATGCGCGCGAACTGGTGCAGCAAGGCATCCTTGGCGCCATCTATGAAGTGGAATGTGTCTCCCACTACAACTGGCCCAGGCTCATGCCTTTTGGCTGGCCCCATCGGCTGGAGACTGGCGGCGGGCGGCTTTTCAACAATTTCACCCATAAGCTGGCGATTGTACAGAATATGGTTGGCGGTGAGATCCTGGCGGCCATGGGCGAAACGCGCAATGACCTGAAGCGCGTCCCCATTGCCAACCAGGTGCATGACTTCCGCAATTATTTCAAGCAGGTGTTGACGCCGGAGGAAGCAGCCCAGAGCGCATGGGCAGAAGTCGACAGTGATTGGTCGTATACGGTGTTGGTACGCTTGGGTGACCGCAATGGTGCGTTGGATCAGGCAGTCTCCGCCACCTTTCGCCACTCGGCGCTCAATTTTGCGAAAAATGGCGATTATGTGGCGATCTATGGCGCAAAGGGGGTGCTCCATATTGAAGGAGCCTATGTCCAGGGCGCCATGTTTTTGTGCACCGGTGGGAATAGTAGCAGCGATGGCTGGGAAGAGTTGACCATCCCGTCACGTATTCATGCCGCGCTGCCGTCGGAGCCGGATCATTCACAGCGCAACTGGGATCAACTGGCGCGTGACTTTGTGGCCGACATTCGGGGCGAAGGCGACCACGGCTATCCCACCTTCCGCGATGGCTGGATCCAGCAACAGGTCATCGACAGTGTCCGCAGTGACCAGGGGTGGAGCCCCATTGAAGGCGATCTGCCAACCTAATGCAGCCACCACAACCAACCATGCTGTGGGAATCTGTCGATCCCCAAGTTGCCCTAGCCAAACGCTTTCATTTTGCCACCCCCGCCGCCGCGGTAGAATGGTTGAGCGATACCGTTGCCGGCACCTATGGCATTACGGTCACCGCCGTCGACCGTCTGACCCTGAGTGCCGCCAACTTAATCGCCTGGCTGACGACAGAAGCGGGACCCTTGCTGGCCAAAGGGTCTGTCTTTGCGCCTGCCTATCCTCACTTACAGGCTGCGGCAGAGCTTGTCGTCTGGCTGGGGCAAGCATCTCTTCCCGTATCGGCACCGCTGGCCACGCCGGATGGCTTGGTGCAGGTGATCCGTGATCATCTTGCGCTGAGTGTGCAGCGGGTGATGCCCGGCGATCTGCTTGAGCCGGCGCAACTTGCGCAAGCAGAGGGCGCCGGCGTTACGTTGGCCCAGCTCCATCAAGCACTGGTCAGCTATCCACACGCCGGTGATTTTGCCCAACAGAGACCTGCCCCCACCCTGCCGATGCTGATCGAGGCCTGGCCTTCCCCCAAAATGGCTGCAAACCCGGAGCCACGCTTCCGCGCCGGCTGTCGGGCCTTGCAGCAACGGCTAACGCAGCTAGCGCCTCCGCCCCTTGCCACCCAACTCGTCCATGGCGACTACCGCGCAGCCAATCTCCTCTGGCATGAGCGAAAAATCAGTGCCGTACTTGATTTTGAAGAGGTGCACTGGGGTTATCGGGTCAATGATCTGGCGTGGGCGGCGGTCCACCTCGGCACACGCTATCACAACTGGGGACCGGTTGCACCAGAGGTGCATCAAACCTTTTTGCACAGTTATGGCGCTGCACACCCCTTAACGGAGCCCGAACAGCAGTGGATGCCGCTCTTGCTCACCTGGCACAGCCTGGCGTTAGCCAGCTCCGCCGTTGGGTTATCGACCTACGCTGCCGCCATCGACACCGCCGAATATTATCTCCGCCTGCTTGATTCACATGCATAACACCCTGCACCCCCCAATTTACCTAGGGCAAGCAGTCCTGCAGGCGGCCGGCATCTAGATTTATCCCACATTTATCCCACAATATCCCACACAACTTTGTGGGATATTGTGGGATAAAGCCACAGATTATGTTAATCTTACTCGCCCAACTTTAAGGGCAGGCGGTACCGTTCACCGTCCTTGATGGTTAATGTTCCTTGAATGGCGCCAAGCGCGCCAGGCGCGGCGAGGGAATAGCTGTATGTTCCTGGCGCCGCGCAATACTCCCGTTCCGCACCCGCAGCGAGGGAAAAAGAATCTTGCCAACCGTCGCTGCGCGCCAATGTAATTGTCACTTCAAAGCCCAGTTGATTGAGTAAGCTATAACAGCCAACGTTGTTTGCCGCCTGTGAAGCTGGTTGGGGCGTAACAGTCGGCGCGACGGGAATTGGCGCCTGCGGAAGATCCCCGCACGGAACGGTGAACGCTACATAACGCGCGGCGCCAGAGATCCAGCCAAGCGCACGATCGTCACGTTGAACATACAACCAGCTACAGTTGTAGGCTTCCCCAATGATGGCAAAAGTCTCCCCCGCGTTGGCCGATGTCAATATTGTATAATTTGTGCCCGGCCCGCTACGCACATTGAGTCCCTGCACTTTGACCTCAACCCTGAAGCTGTTATCGGCAACGCTTTGCGCGGTAGAAGTTGCTCCGGCCCCAGAGGAGAGAGCAGCTTGAGCCGCGGGCGTAGGCGTGCCCGTGAGGATGACAAGAATTGCCTCGCGCGTCTGCACCAACGCGGTGACCGTTGCCGCCGCGTCAAATGGTTGCTGTACCACGGCCCCATGCGCTATGCCATAGACAACTTGTCCCGGCCCATAGCCAATGACACCAACCAACCCCAATACCAAAATCAAACCAACAACCTCACGCCACCTTTTCATACTCCTTACTCCTGTTTCCCTACTCCTGTCTCCCGTCTCCTGTCTCCTGTCTCCCACCCCTACGGCCCCCAACTGAGCCGCTCCTGAAGCCAATCATAGTCACCACCACCGTAACCGCCGTTAAGATCAAAGAGCTTCTGCTGATTGCTGCCATCACGGTTCATCACATAGACAGCCCATCCGCCATCGCGGTCGCTGACAAAGGCAATCTGTTGGAAATCAGGCGACGCGGTGGCTTGGCCATCTCGGCCTGGGTGGTCGGTCAAACGGGTCAACCCACTGCCATCCCAGTTGACCACATAGACATCCCAGTTGCCACCCCGGTTTGACATAAAGAGCACCTGGGAACCCAGGCTATCAGTAGGGATATCAGCGGTCTGATCGGTGGCCTGGTTAGGAGCGCCGCCATTGGTGTCTGCGGTATAGATGCCACAGGAACTGCCGCCGGCCCAAACATTGCATCCCTGATAGGCAATCCGCCAGTTATCCAAATAGACCGGGTATTTGCCAAAGAGTTCACGCCCGCTATAGGCAAGGGGCGGCGAATCGAAGCGACCGCTTGCATCACGCTGCCAGTAGATCCGTGATTTACCATCGCCTTGGTGGGTGGATGCATAGACAATGCTCTGGCTCGACTGCGACCATTGAGGGTGGGCGTCTTCCGGGTGCATGGTGACACCCTCCTCGTTACCGCTTGGGCTAATGCGGGTTATGTCATTTACGCCGCCACCATCCCCGTTAAGCAGCAAAATGCCGCCACGGCTAAAGTCCGGCTGCCGCTTATTGGCCAAGTGAGGCCAACGACTGCCGTCGGCCAGATTGTAGACATAGACATCCATGGTGCGACCATTAAAGATCGAATAGGCGATTCGTCCTTGGCGCGCGCCAGTGTTAATGGGCGCCACAGCATCGGCGGCAGGTGCACTGTTGCCGGCTGTGGGACTAGCCACTGGCGCGTTTGGCGGCGGGTTTGCCTGCGGTGCGCTGCTATTACCATTAGCGGTCGCCAGGGCATCTAGGTAGATGACACCGGTGCTGGCCACGCCATCCGGCACACCGTCCAAGACAAGGGCTTTGAGATAGAGTGGCGAGGCCAACTGCGTAGTCTCACTCCCCTCTAGCTGACTTACCGGCCAAGGCTGATCGAGTGCGAACGAGGCATTCATGACAGCCCAGCCGTTGTGCCGAATCTGGCCAAAGGTAAATTGCCAGGTATGACCGGCGGCGTCATTGAGCCAGAAGTTGAGGTAATGGCCAGATTGGTCGCCATAGACCTGCAACTGCAGTGCGTTGGTATCGTTGGCAAGGCGCAGCGGCGGTGATGCCAGGAAAACGACATAGTTGCGGTTGCCGGCGGCGGCGGGAAAGTCGTAGCGTAGTTCGGCCGCATAGGCGCCTTCCGCCACCTGGGTCTGTGACTGGGTGAGCGCGCCATAGGATTCCGCCCCCCGTTGCCAGTTGCCCAAGGGCTCGAAGCCGGTAATTAGACCCGGTTGCGCAGGCTTGGTCGGCGCCAGTGCAGCGGTCGGTGCAGGTGTGTTGGTCGGCAATGGCACAGGCGTCGCGGTAGCTGCCACCGTAGGTGTCAGAAACGGGGCAAGCGCCGTCAGTTGCTGATCGATCGCGGTCAAGGTTAAGTACCAATCAGGGGTGGGCGTTGCCGTTGCCACCGGCACTGGCGTTGAGGTTGGGCGCGGTGTCGCCGTATCCGTTGCCGTTGGAGCGGGGGAAGGCGTCGCCGACGGTGTGGCCGAAGGCAGCAGTGTTGGGGTTGCACTGGATGTCGCCGTTTTGGTTGGTGTCGCGGTCGGCAGGGCAGTCAGCGTTTGGGCCACCGAGGTGGCAATGAGCCAGGCCTGCGTAGTGGCAGTGGCAGCCCCATCTGGCGTCGAAGTGGGCAGTGTAGTAGGTGGTAAGGTGGCCACCGCGCTGCTGGTTGGCGTCTCAGTCGCCGTGTGGGTTGCCGTGTGGGTTGCCGTGGCGCTGGGTAGTGCAGTTGCGGTGGGGGCGATTGCTGCCATCGGCGTAGCCGTTGCAGTGGCGCGGGCGGTCGTAGTCGCAGCGCCATCAGCCAATGCGGAGCGTTCGGTTGGCTCGCTTTGGACTACGGCCATGACCGGCGTGGGCGCTAACGTAGGCGGTAGCGCAGTAGCCGTGGCCGTCGGTATTACACGCGCGGTTATGGTCTTGACGCTGGCCACCTGGGCCGTCATGGTGGCGGTGGGTGGTGAGATTACAACCAAGGCGGCCGGTGTTGCGGTAGCCTCTTGGGAAAGAAGATTGTTCATCAGCCCCCAATAAGCGGCCATATTCGCACCAGATCCCAAGAGAAGGAAGGCAACCGCCACCAACCCCAGTGCACCGATGCCCAACAGCAACGCCATCGCTCTACCGCGCTGGCGCTGGGCAGGCAAGGGGGATGGAGGAGTGACGCTCCTTCTGTTGGACGAGGCAGTGCTGGTAGCAGAGCCGGCTTGAACAGGTGCTTCGTTGAGGGTGCGCCAATCGCGCGGGGTGGGCGTCCAACTCAGTCCGGTCTCTAGCGCTTCGACAAAATCACTGGCAGTGGCAAAGCGTTGTTGGGGTGCTTTGGCCAGCACGCGTTGTAACGCATAACAGACGCCGGGAGGCAAGCCGGCGTTGACCTGTTCCGGCGGGGTAGGCGGCTCATCAATGATCTTGCGCAGCAGCACCAACTGGCTTTCGGCGTCAAAGGGCAAGGTATGGGTCAACATCGCGTAGGCCACCACGCCCAGGCTATAAATGTCAGAACGCTGGTCCAGATCGAAATCACCACGCGCCTGTTCTGGTGACATATAGGCCGGCGTTCCCACCGAATAGCCGGTCATGGTCACCACCGTATAGTCGGTGGAGAGATGACGTGCTACGCCAAAATCAGAGAGCAACACTTGGCCGTTGCCGCCAATCAAGACATTGTTGGGCTTGATATCGCGGTGCAGGATGCCGCGATTGTGGGCATAGTCCAACGCCGCCGCCACCCGCCGCAGCAGGGGAAGCGCCTCCTGCACGCGCATGGGCTGGGCGCGTGCCCGCAGCAGAGACGCAATCGTCCCCCGCGCGGCATATTCCATGGCAATGTAGTAGTGGCCGTCGATCACCCCCGCTTCAAAGACGCGCACAATGTTGGGATGGATCAGACGGCTGGCGTTTTCACCCTCCTGCTGAAAACGGCGCAACGTCACCGGATCATGGACCAGGTGGGGCAGGAGCACCTTGAGCGCAACCTGCTCACCGGTGCGTGTATCGGTCGCCAGGTAGATGACGGACATGCCGCCTCGCCCAATTTCACGCTCAATTTGATAAGGGCCAAGTTGGCGGCCGGTCAAGTCCATAGTGTTCCTAATGCGTTGTTATACGAAGTGAATGATCAACTACCGATAAACCCAGATCCCGTTGGTTGTGCCGGCTAAAAGGGCCTGACGCCCTGTTGCCGCATCATCACAAAGCCCAGAAGGTGCATAGAGTAAGTCACGCACAGTGAGTGTTGGATCTATACCGTTATCTCGGCTCCAATTTGCTGCGCCGCCTAGCGGTGTCGATTGGATGCCACCATCCCGGATACCGGCATAGAGCTGATTACCCACAATTTCTAAGCTGAGTCCTTGCTGCCCCTGCAATCCAAATGGCGTCCATGGGTTGACTCCGTCGCCGCGATAAACACCATCTGTGGTCGCAATGTAGATCTCGTTTGCTGTACGTCGGACAAGATCCCAAACTCGTCCATTACCATTAGGATCGCTCAAGCCACCGCTACGTTGTTCGAAATGGTTACTACCTGGCGTCAGTTGCCAAACACCGCCGCCATAGGTAGCAATCCAAAGCGTATTGGTGTCCTCAACATAAGTAAACGCGTTGATCAAGGTAGGGCCTTTACCATTATCTGGGTTTACTTTGGTCCAATTTTGACCATTATCGGTGCTTAGATAAACGCCATCATCCGTCCCAGCATAGGCCTTGCCATCGCTGACAAAAGAGACCGCAAAAGCAAATTCGTTGATGCCACTCGGCGTGCGTTGCCAGGTGGAGCCAGCGTTTGTAGAGTAGTAGACTTTATCACCATTGGTGGCGGCAATCCCTGCTTGTCCGCGAAACGCCAAATCTTGAACACGGAGATTCGTTTGCAGCGGTGTAAATTGAACACCAATAGTACAAGCTTCGGCCCGATAGATGCCGCGAATAGCACTATCATCGCTACGATCGCCAGCAAAAAGTTTATTCTCATGGATTGACAATACATCCACATGGGGTGGACTCGCTGCCAACTGACGCCATTGGGGCGTACTGACAGGAGTAGCGGTTGCTGTGGGGGTGGCAGTAGGCGTTGCCGTTGGAGTTGGAGTCGAGGTTGGGTCCCTGACGACAATTGGCAAGAATAGTAACGGTTCATCATCAAAGACTGACAACTTCACCCGTGGTATGTCCTCATTGGGGTAATTATAGTCAGGATCACCGCTAGTTGCTACATGACCGATGGTGATCATCTGTGGCGAAGTTTCAGACACATCATCATCAATAGCCGTAATGGTAACCGTCCAAGCCACATCCCAATCTGTATCGTTAAACCTTAAAATGCGAGTTGTGGGAGCAATAATTAATTGCTTTTCCCAGCCAGTATCTAACTTGAGTGTGACCGTTACGGGTTCTTTGGGCTCACTGCAAAGTTTAACTGTATAAGTAACATGTTCACCTTCTGCCACTGACAGCTTTAAGGAAGGTGGATCGATAGGAATCGATGAATTTCCTTGAAAACACAATACTGTCGACTGAGCCTGTGCGATTGGGCTGACCGTCCATATTAATGCTAAAATTGCAAAACCAATCAGCCAAACCCAATAGGCAAATAGGGTAGAAATCCGCTTAAGAATCAACATAGCTACCATCTTTTCCCTCTCTGTGATGTAAGAGTGTAATCTACTAGGCTCTCCGCACTTTTCGCTTAACCATCATCACGACTACCACCACCACTTGAAGATCCACCACCAGGGCCTGAATTTGATCCAGCAAAGTCAATAATGACACGGCGCGAATCACCCAAATAATTGATCCGCCTATACTCGGGAATCACTTGTACCAATAAGACACCCCAATAATATTCCCCAGAACCGTCCTTGCGAAATAGCTCAGAATCTATGTTTAAACTTAGGACAGTAGTATAACCGGCATAGCCTTTGCCATCCTTTAATGGCTCCTCATTGGGACGCCAAAACACAGGTTCAAACGCGTAATCATCGGGTAAAGAGAAATTTGCTTTCCAGGTAAATAAACGTTTGCTGTTCAGTGTATCCCCTGCTTCTGGTTTTTCCAATGTCACACGCGCATTCGCAGGGATCGAAACCGGTACCCCTGCAACTTGAGATGACCGGGGGGTTGGTGGCGGTTCTCCCCCCAACACCGTCGCCGTTGCTGCTCTCGTCGGTGGCGGGGTGGGCGTGGGGGTGGGTGTGGGGGTGTCCGTGCTGTCGGCGACCGGGGTTGAGGTGGGTGGGCGCGTCTGTATGGCGGTGGCTGCAGGTGATGCTCCTTCACCAACCACGCCAGGTGTAGTCGCGCGCGCAAGTGCAACAGCCGTTGTGGCGGTCATAGCTGTGCTATTGGTCACAAACGCCGTTGATGCCAGGGCCGCGGCTAAGGTCGGCGTGGCAATCTCCGTGGCAATCTCCGTGGCAATCCCCATTGGCAGCGGTGTGGGCAAGGGTGTGGCTGATGGTGTCGCCGAAGGGGCTTCGGTCGCGGTGGCCGGTATTGTCAAAGTTGGTGCAACCACGGCCGCGGTGGTCGCGGTGGGGGTGATCACAGCGGCAGCCACCGTGTCTGCTGCACCCTGATCCGCCACGGTATCTGGCGGCGTTGCGCCCCCTTGCAAAATATACCATGCACCTCCCCCCATCACGACCACCAATAGGGCCAGCAAAAGCGCCAGCATCGGTGAACGGCTGCTCCGCTCAGAAGCCAATGCACCGGCCGACTGGCGTTTCATCATCACGACCGTAATATTGTCCGGGCCACCCGCCTGATTGGCCATATCGACCAGGCGACGCGCCGCCTCTTGGGCGCCGTAGCGCGTCGCCACTTGCTCAATCTGTTTATCGGTGACCACATCGGTCAGGCCATCGCTGCACAGCAACAAGATGTCGGTCGGCTGTAGGGTAAGTTGGTCAGTCTTGGGCCACTCATAAAGTTGATCAGGATCCGCCGTTCCCCGGTTAAGATCGACCATGGTCGTATCGACATCGACGGTGGGCGCAATGCCCAGAAAGCGTTTGATGACATGACGGTTGGGATGTTCACGCGCTTCAGCCGGCGAGAGGCGACCGGCCTCAATCGCCTCTTGCGCCCACGTATGGTCCAGGGTCAGTTGATGGGCTTTGCCGTTGCGAATCAGATAGGCGCGGCTGTCGCCGGCATGGGCCACATAGAGTTGATCACCGGCCACCGCCGCCGCCACCACGGTCGTGCCCATGCCCACCAACTCCGGTCGCGCCAGCGTCTGCTGATAGATGTTGTGATTGGCGGCGTAGATCGCTTCCACCAACCGTTGCCGGACACGCTGCCCGACATTCGCAGTAAAGGCATCATGAATGGTGCGGGCGGCAGTGTCGCTGGCCATTTCGCCGGCCACGTTGCCGCCAATGCCGTCGGCTACGACCAACACTTGCACCGTCACGGCGCCCACTGTGCCATTTTCTTGGTGGGAAATTGTTTCAAAGACGACATAGTCATCTTCATTGTTTTTGCCGCTGCGCCCAGCATCGGTCAGCACCCCAATGGCCAGGGTCGGATCACTGATTGCTCCAGAAATTCGCATAATCTCAGCCTCTATGAATGTGGCTCATACCGGTATGCGACTGAAATTGCCGACCTTAGCTTGAGGGCAAGCAGTGCAATTTCAGTGAGTCGCCCATATGAGCGATGAATGTTATCGTCCGCCACTGCCACGCGTGGAACTGTCACTGTTGCCCGACCCCTGCACCGCATAGCTCCATTCACCGCCAAGATATTGTAGGCGCTTATAAGGATTGGTTTCAACCAACAGGACTCCCCAGAGATAGGTGTCGGGCGCCGCCACATCAAAGTCAACGATCTTGCTCGTTCCCGTTGTCGTGCCGCCCCAGCCCAAGCCGCTGACCAAGGGGTCCTGACCTTGACGCCAGAAGATCGGTTCAAAGGCTTGGTTGGCTTGCAACGTAAAGTTAGCCTGCCAGCGAAATTCCACCTTGCCCCGCCCACTGGCACCATGTTCTGGCGCCACAAGTTGGACAGCGCGTGCTATTTTAGGCGGCGGCGGCGCGGCTGGTTTCGTAGTCGCCGTTGGCGCCGGCGCGGTCGGCGTCTTGGTCGGGGTGCGTTCGGGCACAGGCGTGGACATCGCAAGACCCGGGGTGACGTTCACAGTGGCCTTGGTCACCGCGCTGAAGGTGTTGGTTGCGGCCAACGTGGCAATTACACCATCATCGACCGGTGTCGAAGTCGGGGCGCGCGGGCTAGCGGTCGCCGTTGGCGTCGGGCTGGCAGTAGCTGTTGGCGTGAGGCTGGGCCTAGTCGTCGGCGGCGCGGTTGCGGTTTCTACTAGACCTTGCGCTGGGGTGGTCACCACCGCTACAGTCTCACTCGGTAGTACATCGGTCGGCAGGACAGCCAACGTGGGCGCCGCAGGCGTGACCGTCGCCGCCGGCGGAATGGACGCCGACGCGGCGGCGTCACCGATCGCCACCGGACCAGCAAAGAGCGCAAAAAGTCTCGTTACAACCCCCGGCATATTGACGGTGACCCCTGGCTGCGAAGCTGGCCAGGTTCGACCGGTTTGGAGAATGGAAACCGCTTCTAGGGTAATGACAAAGAGGACCATCACCATGAACAGGGCAACCACTGGGCGTAGCCGTTTACGCCAGCGCCACCCCGCGCTGGCGCCAATCTGCTGTGCATTGACCACTACACTCTGCGGGGTTGCGCCACTCTTGGCAATGAGATTTTCTAACTGTTGCACCAGTTCGCCAGCCGTCGGTCGGCTTAAGGGATCACGGTGCATGGTCTGTAGAATAATTGTTTCCAACGTGGGCGGAATGTGGCCGGCATAGCGCGACGGCTCGGTCGGGTTGCCGGCGAGAATGGCCGAACTAATGCCTTTATCACTACGCCCGTCAAAGGGGCGGCGCCCAGTGACCATCTGGTAGATCACTACCCCCAGCGAATAGACATCCATGGACGGTTGCGGTTTGGGCAGACGCTCCGGCGCCACATTGCTGCGATTAAGCTGAACTCGTTCGGGAGGCGCATAGAAAAGGGTGCGCGCCTCTAGCCCCTCCTGTCCGGTATTGCGGGCAATACCAAAATCGATCAACACCGGTTCAATCCGGTTGCCCGCCTCAAGTGGCCGCCGAAAGAGGATATTTTCCGGCTTAATGTCCAGATGCACCTGATCATTACGATGGATATAGTCCAACGTCTCGGCAATGCTGCGCGCAATCTGGAGCGCCAGCGCGACCTGTAACTTGCCATGTTGGTTGATCAGATCGGTGAGCGAGCCACCGGCCAGATATTCGAGCACCAAAAACCAGGGATTGTCGGGCAGGTTGCCGGCGCGCGCCGCATAGGGCAGTTGCCGCATAGGATTGTCGGTCTGGATGGGTAAAATGCGCACAATCCCTGGGTGACGTAACTGACGCAGCCGCTCTGACTCGTTGTAGATGGTGTCTTTGTAAAAGTCCTGGTGCTCATCTTGCGCTTTGGAAATTTTCAACACAACCTGGTCAGATGGTAACACCGCATCAAGCGCGCCCGTGCTGGCTAGATAGACATCAGACATGTTGCCGTAGCCACTGCCAAGCGGCTTGAGAATACGATAGGGGAAAGGCCCGATCCGGCTACCGGGCTTGATTCTGGACATGAATGAGTATCCTTTTATCCTTCACCCTGTTCAACGCTTTGCGGTGTGCGCACATAGGGCTCGGTGTTATCATCGCGCATAAAGGGTTTGGTTGTGTCAGCGCTGACACTAGGGGGTGTCAGACCAATAATCTCAAAACGATAGACCAATGGCCCAATGCTAATCAGATCGTTGGGCTGTAACACCTGACCATTGATATTAACCTCCAGGTCATTGACATAGGTGCCGCTGGTGCTGCCTTCATCCAGGATACGATAGCCGCCGGTTGTCGGATCTTCCAGAATCCGACAGTGCAGCTTAGAGACGCGCGGGTCAGCCAGCGCCACATTGACGACAGACGGGTCGCGCCCCAGCCGGACGCCGGCCCGCGAGAGGGAGATGACCGGCGGAATGGCCGGTGACCCACCGCCGTCGACCAATGTCAATTGAGCACGCGGTTCATTGGTAGCCCCGCCGCGACGGGGACGGAAAGGCTCGGTGGCGGCGGCAATGGTGCCGGTAATAATTTGGGTGGCCTGGCGACGGCGGTCACGGTTGCTTAAAATGTAGATAGCATAGGCCAGCGCCACCACGCCAAAGGCCACGGAAGCAACGGTCGCCCAGGTCAGCGTTTGCACCTTGCCCAACGCGGCTTCTGCTTTGACTTGCTCAGCTTCCAGTTTAGCCGCCTGTTCCTGCGCTTGTTGCGCGGCCGCCACGGCATCCTGGGTGGCCAAGGCCGCCACTTCCACCGCGCGCGTCGCTTCATAGACCAAGGTTACGTCCGGCGTTGGCGTCGGCGCGGGCGGGCGAATAACTTTAACCGAAAAGACCAGTGGCGCTGATTCCCCAATTAAGCCCAACTCATCCACCACCCGCACCCGTACAGAGTAGGTGCCGTCATCAAAATCGGCAATCGGAAACGCAAAGGGCGCATCAAAGGGGGGCGCATTACGCACTTCAATGCGGTCACCCACCAGATATTCAACTCGTTGGACGGCACGGGCGTAGCCATCGACCACGCCCATCGTGATCTGAACATTCATTACGTTCGGCGCAAGCTGATCCAGAGGCGTATCAAAGGCATCGGCATATTTGGTCAGGGTGGGTCCATCGGGCAGCGTGGCCTCCACCGCGAATGGGCGCAAGTTGACGCCAGGAATGTCATCCGTGGTGGAGAGCGTCCGGCCATCAGGCAGGGTCAAGCCCACGGTCACATTGCGCGGTTGCGCCTGCTGCGAACGATAGGTAAAGACGCGTTGCTGCTTGCGTTTGGCCAGCGCTGCCCACAGGGGATCCAGATTTTCCAGCGAGGCGAGATGGAAGTAGCTGCCTTCGGTCATGGTGGAAAGGTATTCCAGCTTCTTACGGTTTTCTTCCACCTGCGGCCCAATCATCACAGGGTAGATACGGATATTGTGTGCGGCGGCCAGATTGACCGCATCGGTCAACCCGGTGGTGCTGACCACATCAATACCATCAGAGAAGATGACAATCGCCCGTTCCTGGCCTTGGGGCAAGACGGGATCATCAAAGAGCTTTAGCGTGAAGCGCAGCAGATCAAAGAGGGGTGTAAAGCCGACTTCGGTCGGTTCATAGATGTAAAGCGAATCGGCCACCGCTTGATGATCTTGGCTCCAAGGAGCCAGCGCCGCAATTTCTTTATTCTGATTAAAGGCCACCGACGTGAGCCAATCTTGCTCAGCCGAGAGTAGGCCCGTCTTGACAAGGTTGCGTGCGGCGCGCCCCACCTCCACATGGCGCGGGTCGCCGGTAGGGCCTGGCAAACGGACATTGCCGGCGGCATCCAATACCAACGCGACCTGGACGCCGATACTCTGCACCTGATCGCTACCGATGGCGACTGACGCGCCATCCTCCTGCAGCGTTGGCGGCAAGGTCGCCAGATCCAAATCGGTCGGTAAATTATCGCCAACCACATAGACTGCAACCTCTGGGAAGTGCGACGTATCTACATGGGTGATACGTAGCGCAGGAGGAGGCGCACTTTGGGCCAAGATGGGCTGTGGTCGATACAAAATTAGACTATAAGCAGTGGTGGTGAGTAATAGCCACCGCACCCAATGCGACCAGCTTGGGGGGATATGCATGAATACCTCCGCTCAAGTAAAATAAAAAATAATGGGTAACTACTCAGCCCACCTGCTCTCAGCCAGTCCATGACTGGCGCCGGTCACGGACCGGCTAGGAGCGGGCTGAGTAGTTACAATAATGGTTTATATTAGGTTAACATAACTTTTAGCAAGGTTCAAGCATTACCGGTCAATCTGTAAGCAATTAGTCAGCCGGTTCAATTTTAATCACAGTGTTTGTGCCTAGGCGAACAACCGAGAGTTCGCTGACCGCCACCGGTTGCCTGGGCGGCAACGGTGTATTGTCCACAAAGGTGCCATTTCTGCTTTCCAAATCACTCAAGTAAAAATTGCCGTTCCGCAAAGTCAGCCGAGCATGGCGGCGTGAAATGTGGCCATCGTGGGGCACGTTGAAATGGCAGCCCTCGCGGCCAATGTCACAAGGAAAGTGATGCACGACCTTGGTAATGCGGTCGGCATCGTGACCGGTCTGGAGCACAGTAAGGCGTGCGCCCATGCTATAGCCGCCCCCCCCGCCACCTTCGTTGTGGGTCATGGCAATGTTGGTGCCATGGATAGGGGGGCGGGGCGGCAGAGGATCTCGCCCTTGGCGCGTATTCTGGAGCACGATTGCGCCGGTGATCACCAGCAGAATGACCAGAATTGCGATCAGCAGGGCGGGGTTGCCATTCAGGCCACTCCATAGCTGGGCAAAAAAGCCTGGTCGAGGTGGCAGTTTCGGCTTAAAGGTGTACGGTTCGGTGCGGATGTGCTGATCCGCTTTGGTGGTGAATTCCAGATAAAGTTCATAGCCCTCCGGCGCTGGCGTCGAGGCCATCACGTTCGGAATCGGCTCCTGCAAACGGCGGTTGTTGACGCCAACGGTGAAGACCGTGGGGCCAAATTCATGGATTCGACTACCACTTTCTTTATTAACGATCCAGCCCTGGTAGTTGGCAATCTGCAGCGCATCTTCATCCTGCATGTCAATGTCAATCGCGATGCGCTGCTGTTCAAAATCGACATTGACGCTCTGCACGCCGACCACAATCGGCTTTGCCTGGGGCAGGGTGTGCTTAAAAGTCTTGGTGGCCAGCACCAGCCGCTCATCCGGGTCCAATGTGTTGTTATCATCCCGCCGCGGGATCAGGTAGCCACCGAAATCCACCGCCTGTACTTTGAGCAAATAGTCGCGATTATCAACCAGCAGCCGACCATCCAGATCCGTAATAATACTCGACCGTCGGTCAACATTAAAGGTGAACTGGGTTACTTCCTTGCCTGCTTCCGCCTCTTCCACGCGTAGGACAAGCGTATCGACAAATTCAGGGCGCGACAAGTTGATCGTCAAAATATAGATGTTTTTGGCTTCATCGTAACGAATACTGTTAATTTGGATATCAACCGGCGGTGGTGATTGAGCAAAAGTTGAGGTAGGCGCCAGCCAATCGCACATTAGCGAGAGTAGCACGGCGCCTACGGTCAAGAAAAATTTCATATGAGTGTAGATCTATACGACGTTTCGCAAATAGAAAAAGATACGCAATTCTAGAAATTGTAAGTAAACTGCAAATACAATCAGTAAGGTGATTTTATCCCTTAGTATAACAGCATTGGCACGCACCAATCTATGGAAAACCTATCAAAAACCTATTCAGTTTCTGGCAAAAACCTATCAATTTCTATCGATTACGCGGGTCTATTGTGGCGTCAAAGTGGGAAGAACCGCAACGATAGCTGGAAATCTATCTGTAACAGCCAGAGGTAGATTCTGTCTGTTCTGGATTTACGGCTAATGTTTCTGTGTCAAATAGCTTGACTCTTCTTAAAATACATCAAAAATTCCTACTTGACAAATCGCGTCATTCTGCCTATACTTTTTTCAACATCGCACCCCGACTCCGTTCTCTCTTCCATTATCGCTTACATTGCGTTTCGACGAATTGCTTAAACTATCTGACAAAAAGCATATTATCTGCATTTAATATATTGGACTCTGGCGAATTTTGCGGTCACAGGTGAAAAATTACTAATGGCGCATAACACCCGCAGGCGAGCAACTAATTACCAATCACCAGTGTAATGAAAAACGCCAGACTCCAGTAATACAGCTGCTTTGAGCACAGTTGCGCCCATTGTAGCTTCTCATGCTCCAGATGGATCACTGGGAGGAAAGTAGCACGCCTCCACTATTTCTAAGGTAGTTTTCCGGCTAGAACGGTTTCCTTTTATTCCTATTACAAAGGAGTCTCAAAACAATGGCAGATGAAATCAGAGCAGATTATGAACAGCTTGAGCAGATCGCCAACAAATTTGCGCGCCAGGCGCAGGAGATCCAGCAGATGCTGCAGCGCGTGCGGGGCAGCATGGACAAGCTCGAAAATGGCGGCTGGATCGGACGTGGCTCGCAAGCCTTCTTTGCCGAGATGAATGGCAAGATCATGCCGGCATCCCAGCGCCTCCAACAAGCATTGGGCGAGGCCAATCGAAGTGTCAAAGATATTTCGCAGACAGTGAGACAGGCCGAAGAAGAGGCCAGTTCGGTCTTCCGCGTTTAAAGTGGGCCCTGTTTGAAACGTATAGTTTTCAAAGCAACCGTATTATATACCGCAAGCGCGCATAGAGGAGAAGAGTGCACTCGTGCGAACGGGGCGGGTGCAAAGCACCATCTATGGCCTTGCTCAGTATCAGTAGACCGCAACATCTTGCTCTGCGCCAGTCCGTGACTGGCGGCGGGTCACGGACCCGCCTAGAGCATATTGCAATCTACTGAGTATAGCCAAAAGGAGCAACAGATGACAGACAAGATTAAACTGGATTATGGGCTGGCAGCGGAGATGATCCGCACCTTCCAACAAGGGGTTGAGCAGTTGCAGGACACCATGCAAGAGATGCAGAGCATTGCCAACGAAATCGAAGGAGGTGCTTTGTTAGGCCGCGGGGGTGACGCCTTTAAAGACGCCATCCGCAGCAAGCTGTGTCCGGCCATTGGCCGTCTGACCGACAAATATCAGGAGCTGTCACGCGATGTCGATGCCGCCGTCAAATATATGCGTGAAGCGGACGCCCAGGCGAAGAGTAACTTTTAACTGGATTTGAACAGGAGTAGAACTGATGTCTTTCTTGTCTAAAGCATTGTTGCGCTTTGCGCGGGCCATGGTGCAGAGTGCATTATCGCAATTAACCCAGCAATTCAATGTGGTCCAACAGCAGGCACACCGTCCCATGCAGATGATGGTGCAACAGGTGGTTGGTGGGGTATGGATTGGTAAAGGCGCCGACGCTTTTGTGCAGGAAGTATCGAGCTTGGCCATGCCCAAGGTGACGCAGATCGGTGAACGGATTACCACAACACAACGCAATATTCAATTTGCCTGCGATTGCATTGACCGCGCCGATGAGCAGGTGCGCACCAAGGTTAACGCCTTGAGCGACATCTTTGGCGGCATCTATTAAGAGGAGGGAAAGCCATGAATTCACAACAGGGTGTCTATATGGAGGTCCCCGCGGTGCGGGGGATGGCCAAGAATTTCCAGACCATTAGCGATGTACTCAAAGCGGTGAGTAAAGCATTGGAAGCGATTGCCAATGCGCTCAAAGCCACTGCCTTTATTGGGCTGGTCGGCGGCTATGCAGTCATCCACTTTATTGAAGTCATCAAACCGCAGATTGACGAAATGGTGGAAAAGACAGCCGAACTGAGCAAAGATCTAAGCGCCGCCGCCGACGCCTATGAACGCGGTGATGCGTTAGGGGCGACTAAGTTTCATTAGGGGCGGGTGGCGAGTGGCGTGGTGCGGGTGGCGTGGTGCGTAAACTATTTACCGTGGCGAAACGAGAGTCGTAAGCAGTAGACGCCACTCGCCACTCGCCACACAGGTACGCCCCTTGCGTTAGGTTCAATGCAAACGACCAATCACAAGAAACAGAGCAGCGGATGAGTGCAGAGATTATTCAGGCGCAATACGAAACGCTCGATGCGATGGCCCGGCGTTTTGGCGCCCGTGCGGAAGCCAACCAAGAGCTACAGCGACGGGTACAGGCGCGCACGCAGGCGCTGCAACAGGGTGGCTGGGAAGGCCGTGGCGCGGCCGCCTTTTTGGGTGAAATGCACCAGGAACTCTTCCCTGCTATGCAGCGGTTGACCGGCGCTTTGGCCGCGGCGCGAACAACCATGTTGCAAATCAAAGCGATCATGCAGGCGGCTGAACAGGAAGCTGCAGCGCCCTTCCAGGAAAATGGCATGGGGCGCGGCCAGGGCTTGGGGGCAGGCGCCATGGCGGGCGCGGTGACCGGCGGCGCCTTTGGCGTAGCGGGCGTGCTCAGTGCCTTATTACAAGGAGTAACGGCTGATGCGCTGTTGCCGCAACGCTTCCGCTTCCGCTCTTTACCGGCCACAGGGGCGCCGGGAAAGACCGCGGTGGCGGCGCTGATGGATATGCTGGCCGGCAAACCAGGCAAGGGACTGCCCCTGATTCGCTTTGATGGTCCCCATCCTGGCGCGCCCACGCCCCATCTCAACATCAACCCCAAGTTGACGGGAGTGCCCGATCCGCACACACCGATTTCACCGCGCTTGCTCAGCGCGGCCGGTCGTGGCGCCCGGCTTCTGGAAGGGCTGAATAAGGTTGCGCTGCCCGTTGCCATCACCCTTGATGTTTTTCGCCTGGGCGCAGCCTATCACAATGATGGCTATACAGTGGGCAGTGAAACCAAACAGACCATCGGCAGTGTGGCTGGCGGCTGGGGTGGCGCCTTTGCCGGCGCTCAGGTTGGCGCGCTGAGCGGCGCCTGGCTGGGCGGCGTGGTCGGCAGCGCCTTCCCTGGCGTAGGCAATGTCGTTGGCACCGGTGTAGGCGGCTTCCTGGGTGGTCTAGTCGGCGGCATTGGCGGCGCCTTTGGCGGTTCCTGGGCCGGGGAACAGATCGGCGGACTCTTTTAATGACACAGGTGGAAACAGCAGTACTAACCCTACAGCAGGAACAGGCTGACGTTTACCGACTCACCCTCGATTCACCCCGCCACGAGCCGGCCTGGGATGAAGTGGTGGCGCGTGTGGCGCAACATGTCTTTGGTGGGCGCGATCTGTGCATGATCACCTATGACCCGCCACTGTGGGATGTCGAGTTGGCCAAGCTAACCCCACAGATCACCATCACCCAGGCAGGGCGCGAAACATTTGCGCTGGGTTATGTCACGGCGGCCACGGCCACGCTCCTACGCGCGGCCGTGGCAAGTACAGATTTCCAGCTAGATGCACTCTGGCTTGTCGCGATACCGCCCACAGCATTGGCGCGGCAACAGGAGTTTCTTGCCACGCTCCATCTAAAAACACCGTTGGTCCGTCCTCAGAGTAGCGAAGAATTTCTTGAGTGTATTGACAACAAGTGGCTCTACTGGTCAAACCCACAGCTGGCGGCGTTAGCCCAAGCTATCGTGCTACTGCGCGCTTTTGCCGCTAGACAAGGCTGGCGTTTTGCCATGCAACCGCGAGGCCAGTAATACACGCTAAGACGTATTACAGTACACAACATGGCACAGTACATGGAGTCAAGTATGGATGAACTTTTGGGCTTTGCCCTTAGCCAGGAGGAGCTTCTGTCAGCTCTGTTACTCGCCGATCTGCCCGCGCCGATGGGCTTTGACGATCTAGATACGCGGGTCTTTGGTACACTGTCGGAAGAGACGCGCCAGGCCCTTTTGGCCGCGACTGAGCGAACGCTCGCCGCGCGTGGCTTGCTGTCAAGGGAGACGGATACATTGAGTTTAGATGAAGGGGTCCGCCACTTTCTGCATACCTGCACGCAGCCCCATTATTCCTGGCTCCTGTTGCACCAACCAGCCGCGCAGGCGGAACGTGTTTCGTATTTTCATCAAAACAGCACCTTAACCCTGGCTCATGTTGAAAATGCCGGCATCCATCAGTTTTTGCAACTCTCCGGCAGAGAGGATGTAGTCGCAACCGCACAACAGTTGGTGGCGCCACTGCCCGGTGCAGCCGTCACCATTGCGGGCCACCTGCCTGAAAGCGCCTTTGCCACCATGGCCGCGGCATCCACGACATTAACACGTACACAGCTAGAAGCGCAGTTATGCGCAGTTGGCCTAGACAATGACACGGCCAAAGCCTTTGCCGCGACCCTAAGCCGCTTGCACTCCATTACGGCCTTTGCCCGTTTTAGCTATCAACCTACGCCTCAGCTACAACGCGCCTTTACCGTTGTACGCGGCGAAGATGCACAGTGGATCTTGACCCTCAGTGCACCCAACACATTACATTTTCAGGCTGTAGGCGGCGCTGCACTAAATCATATCTTGGAAGATTGGGGCAGAACAAACGTAGCGTAACCAACCATCTTCCGAGCAGATTACCCAAACGCGCCGCTCATCATCAGCGCAAGCAGCAAGATGATAATGCCAGCGGCGGCAGCAATCAGCAAGAGGGTGCGCCGGCTGGGCCAACGGCGCTGTTTCTCTTCGGGCACGGGCCCAAATTGGTTTAGCAGCAGACGGGCAAGTTCTCGGGCATTGGGCTGACGGGCGGCCGCCTGAGGGCTGACGGCTTGGAGCGCAATGGTCGCAACGGTGTCCACATCCTCCATGCGATTCATGGGGAGACGTTCCTGGCGGGCAATCGCCCGTGCAATTTCAGCCGCGCTGCGCAATTTGTAGGGAAAAGCCGGCTCACCGATCAGCAATTCATAAAGGGTAATGCCCAGGCCGTAGACATCCACGCGATAGTCCGGCTGTACGTTGCGTGCATCGATCAGTTCCGGCGCCATATAGGCTGGGGGTGCGAAGAAGGGATACCACCAGTGGGCCAGTTCTTGCTCCTTGGCAGCAATGCCCAAATCAAAGAGCAAAATGCGCGGCGCATTGTGTTGCTCATCAAAGCGGACGAGCAGACAGTCAGGACTTAGGCCATAGTGATAGATGCTCTTGTGCTGTAGCGCCGCAATAGTGGCGGCCAGGCTGCTCATGATCCAGCCGACATGGTGGATCCAAAGTTGGGGATTTTTTTGCAGCAGGTGACGCAGCGGTTCGCCTTCAACATAGCGAAAGAGACAAAAATAGAGCAGATGGCCGCGCAACATGGACTTACCATAAGCGTCAGTGCGCAGTGTCGTATTGGCATAGGGCGGCAATAACGTGGGCAGATGAGGCACCGTGCGCAGCCCACCTTGGAGCGAACGCAGCAGCTCCGCTTCGCGCTTGAGACGCTCCTTATTTTCGTTGCCGGGATGGGCGACTTTGAGCAAAACTTTCTCTTTCTGGTGAATGGCTTCATAGAGCACCGCCGCCCGCAAGACAATGACCGGCTTGACAATTTCAATATCGCCTAGCCAATCGCCATGATTGAGAATGGTCGGCGACATTTCAGCCGGACAGTAGGATTCCTGGCAAAAGAGGTTGCCAGAGGGCGAGTTGCGTTCGCAGAGCAGACAGACTTGTTTCACGGCCATTTCCTCGACTTTCTATGTTTGGGAGATCAGGGGTTGAACCCATCAGGGGTTGGCCCCATCAGAGGTCGAACTCAGTGGTATCCCGAATTGTGTGTAAATTGAATTCATACAATTCTCGGTATACCACCTTGCCCCCTACGGGAAATATCAAGCGCCAGGCAGTGATGAGACAGAGGAGGGCATTCCAGTTGCATACATTACTGCTTTCTCAGGAAACTGTCAAGTTAAGTAGGACACATTAAGAAAAACACATAAAGCAAACGAATAACGAACTCATAACGACTCAACTTATGGATAAAATCATCTACATTGACCGCCCACCGCGTATTCAGCCGGAATTGCCCTTTGACCGCATTGAGATCCCCAATCCGCCGAATGCTGAGGAAAATAGCTTGATGCAGCTCTTACAGATGGCGCTGCCGCTGCTCATGGTCCTGAGCATGGTCTTTGTCACCTCCTTTAGCGGCGGACGCAGCCTCTGGCTCATTCTGCCGATGATGCTCTCGGTGGTCGGTATGGGCGGCTTTGCCTTCTATAGCTATCACAAGGAACGGGAACGGCGTGCAGCCATTCGCAAAGCCTATCGCGCCCGCTTGGTGGAACTCACCCAGGAAATGCATGGCTACCATGACGAGCAGCGTCGCTTCTACGAGTACAATTACCCTGACCCGCTCTCGCTCTATCGCATTGTCCAGGAGACGCGGCGCGAGGCCCAAAGCCAGGAACCGAAGCTGCGCACCGATGCCCGGGTCTGGGAACGCCGGGTGGGGGATGAGGATTTTGGGGTGCTGCGCCTGGGGATGGGTTCTTTACCTGCCACCGTGGTCTACACCTTGGGTCAGACCGACAGCCTCGAAGACGAGCTAGTGCGCGAGGCGATGAAGTTAGCCGACGACTCTCGCTTTGTGGACCACATCCCGGTGATCATCGCGCTGCGCCAGCCCCGTCCTGCCACCGAGACGAGCAGTGAAGAGGAAGAGCCGGCCACAGAGCAGGATGATACGCCACGCACCCCCACCACCCATGCCCTGGCCGTGGCCGGTGAACAGCGTGCGGTCTATCAATTTGCCCGGGCGTTGGTGGCCCACTATGCCGTCTTTCATCAACCAGCAGATGCACGGCTCTACATTTTGGGCTCGACCAGCACGGAATGGCAATGGACGGAAGATCTGCCCCACTGTCGCGCTGACCAGCAGGGCAGCTACCGCTGCTTTGTCGATGAAGTGCCTGAGGCTGCCGCGGAAAATGTCTTTGATGATGACGACGCCAATGTGCTGGCACAGTATCTTGAGGATCTGCGCCGGGTGCTGGCACAGCGCAAAATCCGGCTGCAAGATCGCGACGCCAAAGAGAGCCCTGATGACCCCACCCACCCACTGCTTCTGGTGGTGATTGATCTGCTCAATAACCAAAGCGGCCGTCTCAGCGAACTGGAGTCAGACGCGGCGCTGTCAATTTTACTGGAAGAGGGCGCCAAGTTAGGCGCTGCCGTCATCTTTCTGGCGCCGGACCGCAGCAAGGCGCCCAGCCGCTGTACGGCCGTGATCGAAGTGGAGCGCACCTCGCCGGCCACCAATCTCACTGCGCCTCAATTTGAAAAGCTGCACTTTCGCTACACCGAGGTTGGCATCAACTCCTTTCGCTATGTGGGCGCCGCCGACTATATTGACCAGCCGGAACGCATGGTGGCGCTGGCACAGCAGTTGGGCCAGGTGGAGGTGCGCCAGGGCTTTGGCGCCAATGTGCCCAGCGCGGTCTCCTTTCTCGACTTTATGGGCTATGCCGATCTGGAAGAACTGGCGGCACAGACCGCACACCATTGGCAGGAGAGCATCAAGGCGGAGCTGGCCAACTGGCTGCGCGTCAAAATTGGCTTAATGTCGGGCAACAAACCGCGCACGTTGGTCTTCTCCGCTAAGCGCGATGGCGTGCACGGTATGGTGGCCGGCAGCACCGGCTCCGGCAAATCGGAACTCCTGATCTCCCTGATCAGCGGCATGGCCGTCACCTACGCCCCCTCGGTGCTCAACTTTGTGCTGGTCGATTACAAAGGGGGCGGCGCCTTCAAAGGCTTAGATACGTTGCCCCATGTCGTTGATGTCATCACCAACCTCCAGCGCGATGGCGTCACCCGCATGTTCACCGCCATCCAAGCGGAGCTGCAACGGCGGCAGGCGCTCAACACCGCGACCAACACCAAAAACATTGTGGAGTATCGCCAAAAAGGGCTGCATCTCAGCCATAAACCTTATCCGTTCCTCTTCATCATCATTGATGAATTTGCTGAAATGATCGCCGACCGCCCAGAATACAAAGCGCAGTTAGACAGCATTACGCGGGTGGGGCGGGCGCAAGGCGTTTCCCTGCTGTTGGCCGCCCAACGGCCCAGCGGCGTCACCGACCAGATGCGCTCCAACATCAAGTTTCGGATCTGCCTCCGCGTGGAGACTACAGGCGAGAGTCGCGAAATGTTGCGCCGGGAAGAGGCCGCCTACTTACCCGGCAACATCCCTGGCCGCGGCTATTTGCAGGTGGGCAATGATGAGATCGAGCTGATCCAAGTTGCCTATACCGGGGACAAATATGGGGATCCAGCCCAGCCTGTGGCAGATGTCATCTGGCCGGACCGCCATCCGCATACACCGGAGCAACAGGATGAAGAAGCGCCTGAGCTTTACAAAGCCATCGTGGACCGGCTGGCCGCGATGGCTCAAAGCCAAGGCTTGTCGCAGTCGCGCGCGCCTTGGCCCGACCCGCTACCGGTGCACCTGGCCTTGACCCAATTGCTCATTGCGGCGGATCCCACCCGAGCCACCATCACGCATAGCGACTATCTCGCACCGGTGGAATGTCTGCGCATTACTCTGGGCCAAGCGCTGGAAGCCGATCTCACGCTCAACCCCGCCGTCAACCGCTGGCTCACTGGGGAGTGTGGCTGGCTCTCCCAGCCGGATTGGGCGCGGTATGCATTGCGGCCAGTCATTGGGTTGGTCGATGATCCGGTGGGCGCCCGTCAGTTACCGCTGGTGCTCGATTTACCCGCCGGTCATGTCGCCATCTTTGGCGCGGCCGGCTGGGGTAAGACCACACTGATCCGCACGCTAGTTGTCAGCCTGACCGCCACCCACTCACCTGACCATCTCCACCTCTACCTGCTTGATCTGGGCGGACGCGCGCTGGCGTCGCTGGCCGAATTGCCCCATGTCGGCGCAGTCATTTCACCCGATGAAGAAGGCTACCAAGAGCGCGTCGAACAGCTCCTGCGCGAATTGGATGAGATAGTCGAAACCCGCAAAACGTTGTTGGCCAATGCAGGGCTGCCCGATTTCTATAAATACAACGAAGTCAAGCCTGACCAGGCGCTGCCGGCCATCGTCGTGGCGATTGACGAATTTGTTGAGTTTAAGGAGACCTTTGGCGGGCGCGACGATGATATTGAGACACCCCTGGATAAGCTGATTATCCTGGCGCGCCAGGCCAAAAGCTATGGCATCCACCTGGTGGTGACCGCCGGTCGCGTGGCCGATCTACCGCACCAGATCTTCAGTCTCTTCACCGAACGACTAACCCTGAAGCTGGCCGACGCCGGTGACTACCGTGGTATTGTCGGCGGCTATGTAGAGGATTTTACCGGTGCGCCCGGGCGCGGCTATGTCAAGGTCGGACAAAGTCCGTTGGCTTTTCAGCTTGCTCAGCCCTTTGAATTACGGACCAGTGACGATCCCGCCCCGGAGAAGCGGCTGTTGACGCAATTCATCCAGAATATGCAGACCTTCCTGGCCAATGCAGAGACCCATCCTTACAAAGAGCCGGTGCAGATCAAAGCCCTGCCGCCGGCGGTCTTGCTCAAACAACTGCTGGCCCAACGCTATCTGTTTGACGGCAAGCAGGATTTTCGCAATGTGCTGCAACAAGCGGTGCGCCAACAGTGGCAGGCCACGCTGGACCCAGCACAGGCTGACTGGCTGCGGGTATTGCTAGGCGTCAAGGCAGGCAACCGGCCCTGGGAATTGCATCTGGAAGCTAAAGCGGACGGCGTCCATGGGTTGATTGCCGGCGGCACTGGCTCCGGCAAGTCGGAGCTGTTGATGACCTTGCTGGTCAGCCTAGCGCTGGCCTATGATCCCTCTGTGCTCAACTTTGTGCTGGTCGATTACAAAGGGGGTGGCGCCTTCCAACCCTTCCATGACCTGCCCCATGTGGTGGATATTGTCACTAACCTGAATAAGTCCGCAGTGCGCCGTATGTTTACTGCCATCAATGCCGAGATGCAACGCCGCCAAAAGCTTAACGCCGACACCCAGACCAAGGACATTGTTGAATACCGGGCCAAAGGGCTGCACCTGACCCGTGAACCCTACCCCCATCTCTTTATCATCATTGATGAGTATGCCGAGATGATTAGCGACAGCCCAGAATTTAAGGCAGAGCTGGACAGCATCACCCGGGTAGGTCGAGCCCAAGGGGTCAACCTGCTATTGGCTGCGCAGCGCCCCACTGGCGTCACTGACCAGATGCGCGCCAACATCAAATATCGGATCTGTCTACGGGTGGAGGAAGTAGACACCAGTCGCGAAATGTTGCGCCGCGCCGACGCCGCCTACCTGCCCAATGGCATGCCAGGCCGCGGCTATCTACAGGTGGGCAACGAAGGGGTCGATCTGGTGCAGGTCGCCTATACTGGTGAAAACATTGCCGATGCCGAGCCGCTAGAGGGTGGGCGCCAACCCAAGTTCTATGATGTGGCGGTGCAACTGACGCAAACACTCTTAACGGGCGCACGTCCCCAATCGCCCTGGCCTCCTTTCCTGCCCACCAAGCTCACGCTCTCGATGCCCTTGGAGGCCGATTACCAACAAGCAAGTTACACGCCGCTGCGCACCCTTGGCCGGCCCGGCTTGCCCATGGTCCTCAATCCCTTTATCACCCAGTGGCTGGCGGGCAAACCGGCGTGGCAGCCACAACAATGGGGCGCAACCGCCATGCGCGCCATCGTTGGCCTGGTCGATGATCCCTACAACGCCTCCCAGTTGCCCCTGGTGCTCGACCTGACCAAAGGCCATGCGGTGATCTTTGGTGCGTCGGGCTGGGGCAAGAGCACCCTCTTACGCACGCTGGTGACAGCGCTGGCCACCACCCATTCCCCGGACGAGTTTCAAGCCCACATTTTGGATCTGGGCGGGCGCAATCTAGAGGTGCTGGAGGTGCTGCCCCACGTCGGCTCGATCATCCTGCCCGACGAACAGGGCTATGAAGAGCGGGTGCAACAGTTGCTCCGCGAACTCAATGGGGTGGTGGATGAGCGCAAACGCAAATTTAGCCAGGTGGGCGTCTCTACGCTCTACGAGTATAACCAACGGGCGGATGTCACCGTAGAACCGGCCATCCTGGTTGTGCTCGACAACTTTGCCGAATTCATCGAAAGCTTTGGCGGCCACGAGGAAGATGAGACCAACCCCTTTGAACTGTTGGTCGCCTTGATCCGTCAGGCCAAGCCCTTTGGCCTCCACTTTGTTGTCACCGTCACCCGCTTAAATGTGCTCTCTAACAAGCTGCTCAGCCTCTTCACCGAACGGCTCACGCTGCGGCTGGCCGACGCCGACGAGTACCGGGCGATTGTCGGAGGGATCAGTGGCGGCAGCATTGGCGAGATCGACGAGATTCCTGGCCGTGGGTATGTACGGGTGGGACGGATGCCGCTGGCGTTCCAAGTGGCCATTGCCGGCGGCCAGTATGATGCGGAAGGGCGCTTTGTCGATCTGCAGGGCGAACCGACCAGCGAGGTGGAACAGTTGCGCACGCTGGGGCGGCAAATGCAGGAGGCCGGCAGCCAGGCGTGGTCCGGTCAGGCGCCCTTTAAGATCGGTGCGCTGCCCAAAAAGGCTTCGCAGCGGCAGATGCTGGCCGATATGCTAGGGTTGGTGCACGATGCAAGCTTCCTGCCCCAGTTACAGGCCGCCACCGCGCGCCAGTGGGCCACCAGCCGAGAGGCGGCAGCCGCGGATTGGCTCAAGGTCACATTGGGCATTAAATCGGGGAATAAGGCGCGCACCCTCCACTTTGCCGCCAAGGATGATGGCGTCCATGGCTTGATTGCCGGCGGCACCGGCTCCGGCAAATCGGAGTTGCTCATGACGATGATTGTGGGGCTGGCGCTCAACTACGCGCCTGACATCCTCAACTTTGTGCTGGTCGATTACAAAGGGGGCGGCGCCTTTCGTCCTTTTGAGAAGCTGCCCCATGTGGTCGATATTGTCACCAACCTCAATAAGGCCGCGGTCAATCGCATGTTTATGGCCATCAATGCCGAGCTGCGTCGCCGCCAGGCGCTCAACACCGACACCCAGACCAAGGATATTATTGAATACCGGCGCCAGGGCCTACACCTGAGCCACGCGCCCTACCCCCATCTCTTTATCATCATTGATGAATATGCCGAGATGATCTCCAACAATCCTGAATATCGGGCCGAATTGGAGAGCATTACCCGCGTCGGGCGCGCTCAGGGGGTGAATCTGATCCTGGCCGCGCAGCGCCCTACCGGCGTCTCCGACCAGATGCGCGCCAACATTAAACTGCGCATCTGTCTGCGCGTCGAAGAGCGGGACACCAGCCACGAAATGTTGCGCCGGCCCGACGCCGCCTTGCTGCCCAGCATTCCGGGGCGTGGCTATCTCCAGGTGGGCAATGAAAATATTGAGCTGCTCCAGGTTGCCTATGCTGGTGAAAAGCAGCCTGATGAACGACCTGCCCCCGTCCTTTGGCCGGCGCGCAGTACAGCGGAGGAGGAGCAAGGGGGCGAAGAGCCCCAATTCTTTGAAAGCGCCGTTGCCCTGGCCGCCGCGCTGACGCAAGGACGCATGGCGCGCAAGCCCTGGCCCAACTTCCTGCCCACCCATGTCAGCCTCCAATCGCCGCTGGTCGATGCGCAACAGGAACGCACCTTTACCTTGACCACGGCTGTCAGCGATTGGCGCAATGGTGACTGCGCGGGGCTCTGGCCAGCGGTGCAGTGGGGACAGGAAGGCCCTACCCCAGCCCTGCGTCCGGTCGTTGGCCTGATCGACAACCCGGCGGAAGCGCGCCAGGCGCCCATGGACTTTAGCTTAAGCCGTTACCATCTGGTCGTCCATGGCGATTCGGGCATGGGCAAAACCGTCTTTCTGCGCACCTTGTTGGTGAGTCTGGCTGCCACCCATTCGCCCAACGAACTCCACGCCTACATCCTCGACCTGGGTGGACGTAACTACCGTAGCCTGGAGGCGCTGCCCCATGTTGGCGATGTCATCTACGCCGATGAAGCGACCTTTGAAGAGCGGCTGCAACGGCTGCTGGAGATGTTGGAACGCATGGTGGATGAACGGCAACAGTTGCTGGGTGAGGCCGGCGCCGGCTCGCTGCTGGAATACAATGAGCGCAACCCCGACGCCGCGTTACCGGCAGTATTGGTGCTCATTGATAACTTTGCCGAATTGACCGAAAGCTATGAGATGTTGGTGGAGACGGTGATTATGCCGTTGGTGCGCCGTGCGCTGAGCATGGGCCTTAGCTTTGTGGCCACCTGTAACATTCCCAACAACATGCCCAACAAGCTTTATAACCTCTTTGGCGAACGCATTACCTTCAAACAGAGCAACTTTGACCGCTATCTGGACATTGTGGGCCGGGGCGCGGTCGAGATCGACGACATTCCCGGGCGCGGCTACCGCCGGGTCAGTGGCGCGCCCTTGCTCTTTCAAATTGCACTGCCCGTCGGCGGCGTTGAGGCGCCCTATGCCCGGCAGCGCTATGTCGAAGCCGATGACCTGCGTGCGTTGGCGCAACAGATGCAGGAATACGCCGCAAGTGAGGCGTTCACCTGGCGTCACCGCCCGGCGCCGGTGCGCATCTTGCCCGAGTTGGTCACCCTGCGTGAGCTGCTGGATGAAGTGGGGCCGCCCGCACGCTTGCGCCGAGTGGAAGCTGTGTTGGGGCGTGATGTGTCGTTGCAACCGGCGCGCTTTGACCTCAAACGCTTAGGGCCCCACTTTGCTGTGGTGGGGCCGCCCCTCTCCGGCAAGAGCACGACGCTCTACAACTGGATCTTTTCGCTGGCGTACCGCTATCCCCCCACGCAGGTGCGCCTGATCTTGATCGACCTGCAACGGCGCTTTACTGACTATGGCGGGCGTCACAAGCTCACGGAACTACCCCATGCGCTCACCACCATCTATGAAGCAGAAGAGTTGGAGGGGCTCACGGCCCGATTGACCCATGAGTGCGCCTTATTAAGTGAAGGGCCAAGCGGTGAGCAGCGCGGCGGTGAACTTTTTGTCATCATCGATGACTTCGATGACTTTAGCGAAGAGCTGGAAAATAGCCGCACGGTTGGGCGCGATCTGGCCAACCTGGCGCGCCGACATGGTCGTGATGGGCTGCACTTCATTGTCGCCGGCATGTTGGAGAGCAGCATCAGCGAATTGAAACGGCAGGTGCAGTCGTCCAACTATGGCGTGGGGTTGCGCAGCGTGCAAGCATTGGACACCTTGCGCATCTTGCGCCGTCCTCCTGGTCTCCAGGATAAGGAATTGATCGTAGGACGCGGCTTTACCGTGAAATCAGGCCAGGCGAACATGATCCAAGTAGCGGCGCCCTACCTGATGCACAGCGACATGGCCATTGACGCCGATCTGGACGATGAAGACGCCGCACAACAGATGGCCCAGGCGCTAGATAGCTGGGTCAAGCTCATCAAAGGCAAGTACGCCAATCAACAAGCAACCTGGTCACAAGGGTCGGCAACGGCCAATGGCAACACGAACGGTGCTGTTCACGGTGCGCCGCCCGTGCTGCAAGGCCGTCTCCGCGAAGCGCTTGACCTGTTGCGCCAGATCAAGCAACAACAGGCAGGGGATAATGGCGGGGTGGGGGACGGCGGTGCGCTGGATGATGTCGGAGTCTTGGCCAGCTTTATCAAAGAGGCGATCCAACGCAACGCAGCCTTCGACCCCTTTATCCTAAGCAGCACCACCGATGAAGTTCTCGACGCCGCCGCCACCCATCTGGCAGGGAATGGTGAAGAGTAGGATCTACGTTTCCTAACCTGGACAAGACAGAACCAAAAAGATAGGTAGATAGGTAGATAGGTAGATAGGTAGATAGGTAGATAGGGATTCGTCGTTATATCCTATTGACCGATTTACCGATTTACCGATTTACCGATTTACTAATTTACCGATTTACCTATCTACAGATTTACCTATCTACGCTTTCTCGTCTTTTGTACAAGAAAATCACTGTTTAGATACTAAGGAGATAAGCAGGTGAGCGCAGCACAAACACGACGCAAATTGCGGATCGATGTCTTTGCCCAACATGAGCAGCAAGCGTTGGCGTTGCCGCTGTTAAAACCGCCGGCGCTCATCAACGCAATTCTGACAGAATTTGCCGGGATTGATTATCTGAGCAATAACCCGGCACACTATCAGCTTGTCAAAACAGCCGAGCGGACGCCACTCGATGATGAGCTGCCCATTGGAGAACAGGTGGCCGACGACACGCAGCTCACCCTGGTGGAAAGCGCAGTCACACCGCCCAAGGGCGCGCAGCGGCCCAGTGCGCCCATCTACTTGCGGGAGGTGCAGAGCGGCGCGGTCTACAAGCTACATTGGCAACCGGCCATCATCGGTCGCCCCACGGATGCGCTGCCCAACAATGAGTGGATCGCGGTCAACCTGGAGAGCTATCCTAGCGGCATGCGTGTCTCGCGCCGCCACGCCCAGATCCTGGAAGAAGAGGGCGCATTTTTTGTCCAGAGCCTCTCGCCCAACAACCCGCTCTACCTGCGCAACAGCGCCGGGCAGGAGACGTTGGTCACCGCCACCCAAACGCCGCTGCACCATGGCGATCTGCTCTGGCTCGAAGGAAGTGACATCACGCTCAAATTTATCATTCGTAGGGATGAGTAAGGATTAGAAAATGGCGGATATTATTCGTGTCGACCACGAGGCGTTGGCCAAGGTGGCGGCCTCCTTTGATCAACAAGCGAACGCGACGGCACAGATGTTGCAGCAGGTGTTGCGCGCCATGAAAGCGTTGCAAAATGGCGGTTGGATGGGCCGCAGCTCGGAAGCCTTTTTTAGTGAAATGGATCAAAAGGTGATCCCAGCCGTACGCCGGCTTATTGAGGCGCTGGCGGCGGCCGATAAGACTACCAAAGAGATCAGCAATATGATGAAGAGCGCAGACGAGGAGGCATCCTCCGGCTTGCGCAATGAAGTGAATCATCAGGGCGGCGCGGCCGCCGCCGGTGTCGGTGCGGGCGTCGGTGTGGCGGCTGGCGTGGGCGCGGCTGGTGGCGCTGGTGTCGCTGACGGTGTTGGTGGAGGCAATGCGTTCGGCGGCGCGGGCGACGCCGACGGTGTGGGCGACGCCGGTAGTGGTGCGGACGGCCCATCCGGGAATAGTGGCTTGGGTGCGGGAAGTGGCATCAATGACTTTGGCGCCGGCTTTGGTGATAGCTTGGCTGGAGGCGTTGGCGCCGACGGCGCCGGGATTGGCGCTGGCTTAGGTGATTCCGCCGGTGGGCTGGGCATGGCCGCCGACGATATTAACAGCTTGCTCGAAGCGGGGTCCAGCCTGTGGGGCAATGATGGGTTGCTTGCCAACGGCAGCGCGTATGGTGGTGATACGTTGGGCAACAACTTCTTCCCCGGCGACATCATGGGCAGTGACGGTTTAAGTAATGACTTGACCAATGGTTGGGGCGACCTTTTCAACAATCCCACTGGCTTTGGCGCCGGCGCCGACTATGGCCTACCGACCGATTGGCTCTCCGGGGTCAACGACTCGCTGCGTGACTACATGCAGACCAACTATGACGATTATGGCATTCCCAAAGATTGGCTGGATCCTGTCTATGAGGGCATCCGCGACGATCTCAGCAACGGTCAACAGCACAGTCCCCTTGACATGAGCGACAGTGATCTGGGGCGTGGCCTGGAGAGCGGTTCTAGCGGTGGCAGCAGTGGTAGCGGTAGTGGTGGCGGTGGCGATATGGGAGCAGGGGCGCCGCTGAGCGACAGTGGCCTAGGCGGCGGTTCCGGCGGCAGCCCGGCCAGTGGTTCAGGTGGCGGTATGGGCAGCGGTCTCGGTGACAGTGGCCTCGGCAGCGGCATGGGCGGTGGCTCCGGCAGCGGCGCCCTGCCCAACCGTGATTTTAACCGGCCATCGCCCTTTGCTCCAGCCGGCGTTGGCGCTGGAACCGCCGCCACCGCGGAAAAAGCGGCGCCTCCTCCCGTGCGCTTTGCCTATAGTGGCGGCACAGTCGGCGGCGGTGGTGAACAGGCGCGCATCTATACCGCTTTTGGCTCCGGCGGTGGCGGCGCGTCACCGGCTAGCGCGCCCCAGGCCAACCTGGGCTTGCCCATTAGCCTGGCCGCGGTGAGCCCGTTCCTGGCGCTCTTTGGCAAAGCATTAAAACGAAAATCAAACGAGTGATAAAAGGTGTGTCCCAAATGAGGGTTAGCCAATGAAGGCACAAAATTTAGTGCTATTTTCCCTATTTGTGGTACGCACCGTAACTTAGTGATAAGGTGTCCTTATGAGCAATGAAAATGGTGCAAAGCCGCTCAACGTGCTCCTCTCACGCGAGGAGCTGCTACTCGTCTTACAGATGTTACGCGTGTCGGCGCTGCCCGGCCTGGATGACGATCCCAACGGTGCACTGAGTGCAGAACAACAGGCGACGGCGCTGACAGTCGCGGCGCGTGCGTTACGCGCGCGGGAGCTGGCACAGGTGCGCGACAATGGTGAGTTGGCGATCCACACGGCGCTTTTGGCGGCGGTGGGTGTCTGCGCCTATCCCCAGCAGACGATCTATGTCTACCACTGGCCGACAAATGGCGCGGCGGCGCGCCGCTATTTTGGCTATGTGCGCGGCGAGGAAATTGTCGCCCACACACGACCGGCGGACGTGTTGCATCTCTTTGCGCGGCTGCCTTCGCCGCCATATTTTGTCGGACAATTACTAAGCGCCTGTGCTTGGGAGGATGGGCTTACCAGCGCGCCGCTCCACTTTACCGCACCGGTTGCGATCTTTGCCCAAGCACGCCAGCAGGCCGACAATGGCGCGCCGCAGGCTGCCGCCAATCTGCTGGTGCAGCACAGGGCTAGCGTTGAGAGCGCCCGCGCCTTTGCCACCACCCTGGCCGACCGCCCACGGCTCTCGATTGTACAGATGCGCAAGCAGCACAACGGTGCGGTGGCGGCGCGCGATCTTACCCTGGTGCAAAATAGCCAACGAAGCTGGTTGATTACCAATGATGGTGAAGGCGAAAAGGCGTCGGTCCAGGTGAAGTCCACCACGACGGCGGAAGTGTCAGCGTTGCTGGCAGGATGGTTGAACTAGACCTTTGTGCGTTGCTGTCCCACAGTATCCCACAAAATTTTGTGGGATACTGTGGGATATTCTGTGGGAAATGTGGGATAGTTGCGATCAATATAGATGCGTAACAAGTACTAGCTATACGCCATGATCTCCAGCGTGCGGACTAGGGCCACCTTCCAGGCGCCTTCTTCGTCAATGGGCAGGTAGATGGCGCGGCGGGCGACGCGCGCGGATTGTTCGGGGTCAATGTTGTCGTCGTCGACCTGGCCGAGCCCAATGCGGATGCGGCGCTGCATGGCTGGTCGGTTCATGTTCTCCAGCGCCTCACTCTTGAGCACCAACTGATCCAGTTCGCGACCAATGCGTTCGACCCCTGCTTTCAGGGCCAGAATCTTCACCTTGATCTGGAAGAGCAAATTTTCCACCTCTTCGGGCGCCGCACCGGTCATCTCATCCTTGCCAAAGCGATCCAAGAGTTCCTGACGCATTTCGTCAAGCGTCTCCAGATGGGTGACGCCGGCAATGCGCCGGTAGAGTTGCAGACGTAAGCCCTCATCGGCAATGTAGGTCTCAGGGATCTGAGCATCGAGCGGCAGGTCCAGTTGCACCGGCGGTGCGAGCGGATCTTCTAAGTCGAAGGGCGTGTCAGGGAGTTCGGTGATTGGGTGATTGGGTGATTGGGTGATTGGCGTCTCTAGCGCCTTGGACGCGACAGGGGGAGCAACGGGACTCACATTGGTCGGCGCCGTTGGTTGCTCACTTTCTTCCCCACTCTGGTCCTCTTGCACCGCCTGCTCAAAGCGTTCCTTTTTGCGCCTGGCTTCGTTGATGGCTTGGGCCAGCAGACGTGTATAGAGGTCAAAGCCGACGCTGTCAATGTGGCCATGTTGGCGCGCCCCCAGCAGATCGCCGGCGCCACGAATCTCCAGATCGCGCATGGCAATGCGAAAACCAGCGCCCAGTTCTTCGCTACTCTCCATAATCGCAGCCAGCCGACGGCGGGCGTCATAGCTCAGAGAGGTGTGCTTTTCATAGAGCAGGTAGCAGTGGCCACGCTGGGCGCTACGGCCCACCCGCCCACGCAATTGATAGAGCTGGGCCAGGCCAAAGTGGTCGGCGCGATTGATGATGATGGTATTGGCGTTGGGAATATCCAGCCCATTTTCAATGATGGTGGTGGCAATGAGCACATCATATTCGCCATCGGCAAAGGCGATCATGGCATCTTCCAACTGCCGTTCGGGCATCTGACCGTGGGCCACCACAATCCGCGCCGTAGGCACCAGATGCTGGATGCGGTCGGCCAAATAATGGAGACCCCGAATCTTATCGTTGACCACAAAGACTTGCCCATTGCGATCCAGCTCACGCTGCACCGCCTGGCGCACCAACACTTCATCAAATTCAGAGAGCACCGTGTGAATGGGCAAGCGCTCCTTGGGTGGCGTGTTGATGGTGCTCATGTCGCGAATGCCGCTCAGGCTCATGTGCAGGGTGCGGGGAATGGGGGTGGCGCTCAGGGTCAGCACATCGACCTGGGTGCGCAGTTGCTTGAGCTTTTCCTTATGGGTAACGCCAAAGCGCTGCTCTTCATCGACGATCAACATGCCCAACTCTTTAAACACCAGATCGTCGCTCAAAAGGCGATGGGTGCCGACCACCAGATCAATGCTGCCATCCTGCAAACTCTGGATAATGCGCTCCTGTTGGGCCGGTGTGCGGAAGCGGCTGAGCATTTCGACGCGCACCGGGAAATGGCTCAGCCGCTGGCTAATGGTGCGATAGTGTTGTTGCGCCAACACCGTCGTCGGCACCAGCATGGCCACCTGCTTCCCATCCAAGATCGCTTTAAAGGCGGCCCGGATCGCGACCTCGGTCTTGCCATACCCCACATCGCCACAGATCAGCCGATCCATGGGGCGCTCCGATTCCATGTCCTGTTTGATCGCCTCAATGGCCTGCAATTGATCGACGGTCTCTTCGTAGGGGAAGCTGGCCTCCATCTCCTCCTGCCAGGGGCTGTCCGGGCTGTAGACATGGCCGGTGATCAGCTCGCGCTCGGCATAGAGCTTGAGCAGGTCCTCAGCAATGTCCGCCACGGAGCGTTTGGCGCGCTCTTTAACGGTCTGCCAATCGGCGGTGCCCAGGCGGCTGATCATGGGCGTCTTTTCGCCGGCGCCCACATAGCGGCTCAGCCGGTCGGCCTGGTGGACAGGCACATAGAGCTTGTCATTGCGCGCATAGCTGACCTGCAAATATTCGCGCTCGACGCCATCCAGCTTGAGTTTGACCAACCCGTCATAGGTGCCGATGCCATGTTCCAGATGCACGACAAAGTCACCGGCTTTGACATCGGCAAAGAAGACTTCGGGCGCAACCCGGCTCTGTTTGTGTGTGCGATGGCGCGCCTGCGGTTTGCTCCAGCCAAAGAGTTCGGTGTCGGTGTAGAGATAGAGATTGTAAGCGTCCTGCGTGTTCTGCGCCGACTCCCCCTGCGCTGCCAGTCCCTTCATGACAAAGCCTTCGCCCATGACCCCTTGCACCAACGTGACCGGTTGGGTGGGCGCATAGAGCAGATCGCTCTGCACATGGGCAATCATATCGGCGTCGCGCAGCAGTTCCTGCACACGCGCGGCCTGGCGGGTGACCAACAGCGTCGTGGCCCCTTGTTCGTTCTGCTTGACAATATCGGCGACAATCGGTTTGGTCTTGCCTCCATAGCGTGGCCCCGGTGCAAAGCTGCGCGCCAATGGGGTATTCGCGCTACTGCTCTTGCCGTGGAGGTCGCCATAGCCCAGCAACAACGGATTGCGGGCGGCCAGGGCAGCGCGCAGTTCTTCGGCCGTGAAAAAGGAAGGGGCAAAGGTGTGCGGCAATTCACCGGCGCGGATTAACTCCTCGCGCAGGCTGGCGGCCTGGTTCTCCAGTTCGTTGATGGTGGCGAAGAGATCCAGCGCATCATCGACCACCAAGGTCGCGTCGCTATCCAAATAATCAAGCAAGGAAGCGGGTTGTTGGTAGAAATAGGGCAGATACCATTCAATCCCGTGGAAGCTGTAACCCTGGCTAAGATGCTCCACCTGCAGGCGTAGCTCCTCGCGGATGGCCAGGAGCAAGCTGGGATCCAGCAAAGGGGCAGCATCGGGGTCGGTGGCCACATTTTCCGGTGCGCTCAAGTTTCCGCCGCTAATGCCCAACCGTTCCAACACGGACGGACCATATTTACTTAGCGCCTCACTGCCCGGGCCAATTTCGATGCTGCTCAGATGTTGTTGCGAACGCTGGGTGGTGGGGTCAAAGAGACGTAAGCTATCAACCTCATCGCCAAAGAGGTCAATGCGCACCGGCTGGGTCAGGTTGGGTGGCCAGATGTCGATGATGCCACCGCGGCGGGCAAAGGATCCTGGCTCTTCGACCGTCTCTGCCGGATTGTAGCCGGTCTGCACCCAGTTGGTGGTCATCTGTTCCAGCCGCACCACGCCGCCCGTTTTGAGAGGACGCAGCGCCAGCCGCAGTTCACGCGCCGGCAAGGTTTTCTGCATCAAGGCGCGCGCGCTGGCAATGACGACCGGTTTAGGTCCTGTGCGACTTTGCAATGCGGCCAACGCGGTTAAGCGCTGTTGGCGCGTGTAGCCGCTCCAGGCGATCCGCTCGTAGGGCAGGGCGTCGGGCTCAGCAAAGATGTAGACCGGGGGGCCACCATCCTGTGGCGGCGGCAGCCAGCTTTCCACCTGGGCGGCCAGTTGCTGCGCCATTTCGCTGCGCGCGGTCAACAAAACCAATGGACCCGGCCGATCTTGCTTGAGGCCGGCCACGACCAGCGGGCGCGCCGCTTGCAGCAGCGCCTGGGGCGTGCCGTCATTTTGGGCCAGCAGGGCTTGATAGGCCGGCAACTGTGCTAAGCATTTGAGGAGGCCAGATAGGTTCATTAGCCGTTATACCGATTCATGGCCGTCTCCAGACCATCAAATAGCCAACATTCCAACGCATCACCGATCTTTTCGCGCAAAGGCGCAAAGATCTCTTCCTCTGCCGAGGTAAAGTTTTGCAACACAAACGCAGCCGGATCCATCCGTCCAGGCGGACGGCCCATGCCGACTTTGACGCGGGCAAATTCCTGGCTGCCTAGTTGTTCAATCAGCGATTTGATGCCATTTTGGCCGCCGGAAGAACCGCCCATACGCAGTCGCAACTTGCCCTGTGCCAGATCAATGTCATCATGCATGACAATCAAATCAGCCAGGTCAATTTTATAGAAACGCAGGAGGGGTGCAATGGCCTGGCCGCTGGTATTCATGTAGGTAAGCGGTTTGGCCAGCAGCACCCGTTGGCGCATTCCTTGCCGTTGCACCCAGCCATCACCAATCATAGCCCGGTTTTGTAACTTTGCCACCTCGATCCGATGGCGGCGGGCAAAGAGATCGACACATTGAAAGCCAATATTGTGCCGATTGGCCTGGTATTGGGGGCCGGGATTACCCAGGCCAACGATCAGTTTCAAAGTTGCCATGATACGATTAAGCGCTTACCGATACTGCATCCACAGCCAGTTAAAGAGCCGCTTGCCGCCAAGCAGGGCTACAATCCCTAAAATCAGGGTGGCGCTAAAGCGCACGCCAGTAAAAAAGAAGGTGCGTAAGCGATCGATAGAGACAGCCGTACCCAACTCCCGGGTAAAACTGCTCTGTTCAGCCACAGGCGATGCAGCCGCTTGCGCTTCAAAAAGAGACGCCGCCGTATCCTGATCGGGCGTGACATTGCCCGCGGAATCGCCGCCATCCGTTGGGTTTTCCGACGCAACGGCAACACTTGCGGCAGTGGGCGTGGCGGCCAGCCCCTCAACTTGGGGCTGTGCGACCTGACCCACAATCGGCGTCGGCTGGGGCGCTGGGGTAAAGGTGGCGGTGGGAATCGGTGTTGGCGTCGGCTCACTGGAAGTTGGTGTTGGCGCCGGTCCTTGATTCACGCTGAGTTCATGGGCATAATATTCAGCATAGTTGCCGTCCGCCTTGACCACTCGCAAGCGCAGGCTATAGATGCCCGGTGGCAGCCCTGCCGCGCGCCAGGTACCCAACTGACCATTGATAACCTGATTGGTGCCGCCATCAAAATAGACATAGGCATCATCACCGCTTGGCTCAAGTTTATAATGTAACTCATATTTTTGAAAGGGGTCGATCACGGCGGTCCCTAAGACTTGCACATCACCGCTGATCGTCGCGCCCGTCTCGGGGGCAGTAATGCCCGATTGTCCATAGGCGGATGCGAATGGGAACGACATCATGATTGAAAGCAGGAGCAGTGTAGATAGGACGACTCCTGGCAAAAAACGTGTTGGTCGCAGCAGCCGGCAGCCCCATGATAATGGCGCCAGGCCGGAGCGACCAAGTTGCCGCGCCGATTCAGGGGTTTGGCAAGCAGGAACGCGGCGCATAGGAAAAGTAAAACGCATTGCTACTGGGTTTCTCCACTTTGATACAACGCAGGGCTGCGCAGATAGGCAATCACTGCCAGCAGCTCTGTATCGGACAGATCGGGGCGTCCGCCGCTGGCGGGCATGACAAGCCCGCTCTGATTCGCCGGATCATTGGCCGCGCGCCCGGCGCGAATCATCGCCAACAACTCCGCATCCGAATGTTCGGCGACAAAGGCCGAGTCGCGCAAGGCAGTGCCCAAACCGGCGGCGCCTTCGCCCTGTTGTCCATGACAAACAGCACAGACTTCGTGATAGAGCCGTTGCCCCTCACTTGCGTCGCCGCTACTATCAGCAACCCCGACGGGTGTGCCATCTGTTTGCAGCATGGGCGCGCCGGTTTCAAGCGTATTAAAGGGCGCCTGAGCCTGGACCGGTTTGCGGTTCAACTGCCACAGGATGGTAAAGGCCACCATCACCACTAATACAATTGCCACCACTGGACGCCAGGTTGGCGTAGGGCGGCTTTCAGCGAAGGCCGGCTCACCAGCTTGCAACGCGATGATCGTCATGATCGTTATGGTGACAAAGGCGACAAGCGCGAGGAAGGGAATGGTAACAAAGCCAAACCAGTTGATCCAGATCATGGAACAAGGAGCGCCCACTTGACAGGTCGTGGCGCCGCTAAACAGATTCGTCTTTTGCACCAGGTAATGATAGGTGGACACACAGGCGCCCAACCCCGACAAAGGCAAGACAAAGTAGGGCAAATCTGCGCTGGATCGCAACAGCCCTACCGCCAGAATTACCGTGAGCGGATACATGAGAATGCGCTGATACCAACAGAGCAAACAGGGCGTATAGTGGGCAACCTCGCTAAAGTAGAGGCTACCCAACATGGCGATCCAGGCAGCAAGCAGGGCGATGTAGAGGCTATTTCGATCTAGCCACTCCGATAAGCGTTCAGCCATTGACCCCTCGCAAGAATATAGTAGTTATTGCCCGGCCGCGGCGAGCAGCCGATCGATTTCGCTCTTAATGGTGGGATAATCACTCTGCACCGACTGGCCGTTCACAAAGATCGACGGTGTGCCCTGGACGCCCGCGGCAATCCCCTGCTGCACCGCAGCATCCACCGCGGAGCGGTATTTCAGGCTGCTCATACAGGCAGTAAAGTCACGCTCATTGAGGTTGAGTTCACCGGCATAGCTGCTTAGCTTATCAATGGTAAAGCCAGCCTGCCCCTGGCTTTGGGCAGCAAAGAGCCGATCATGATAGGGCCAGAAGGAGCCCTGGTCGGCGGCACAGTTGGCAGCTAATGCGGCCATATCCGAACCGGGCAGGAAGCCACTCAGCGGGAATGTATGATACTCAAACCGCACCTTGCCGGTCTTAATATAATCTGTAAAGAGTTGCGGTTCGACACTCTCGGTCCACTCACGGCAGTGGGGGCAGAGGAAGTCTTCGTAGGCCGCTACGGTGACGGCAGCATCAGGATTGCCCAGTGACATGCCATTGATCCAGGCGGCTGGTACATCCGGTTGAGTGATCGGACCAGTAGGTCCAGAGTTGTTCACATTAATCGCCACCACAATCAGAATCAATATGACGACCGCCCCACCAATCAGCCAAAGGCCCATGGAGGAATTTTTCCGCTTGCTTTCACCCGGACGGTTGGATTTTAATTTACTGCGTGAAGAAACAGTCATAGATCACCCTCAAAATATATAGTTGACATAGCACAGGTCATTTCTAGCACAGAAACTATGCTAACGAGCGCCAGGAGGTAACACCTTTCAGTGGCAGCAAAACCAACATGCAACGATGGGTAATCAGTGCTCAGTTTTCAGTCATCAGTCCTCTGTACACTGGTCACTGAAGAGTGATGACTGTCCACTGATACCTTTGTATGTTCCTTTTGCGCTGACTGACACTTTTACACGAGTAATAGGTTACTTCCTGTGCTGCTCGTCAGTATATCATAGATCTATCAGTATACGCGATTTAAGGGTTACGGGCAAGAACTGAAACATTCTAGGTGAAATGTTTTTTTTGTTGGATAGGGTGGCGAGGGGCGGGTAGCGAGGGCGCGCCACCCGCCCCTCGCCACCCACTACTTCTGCCAATAGCTGGCGCCAAAGACACGATCTAGGATACTCTTGCGCTCTTCGGGCGTTGTCCAGCGCGGCTGGCCATAGTCATAGAGCAAGGTCGTGAGGACTTGGGTGCTGATATGACGGTTATTGTAGATAGTATGTTTGACGATCATCCCTTCGCGCGTGGTTTGCCCCCACATCTGGTCAAAGTAGAGGTTGCCCAAACCATAGAGGATCAGCTTGCCGTCGGTGAACTCTATGGCCTGCGGAACATGGCTTTGGACGCCGGTGACAATGTCGGCGCCGGCGCGCACCAGGGCATTAAAGTTCTGGCGCTGATCGACTAGCGGGACGACATCATAGCTTTCCTGATATTGCAGCTCGGCCAGGACTACCGCCGCGCGCCCTTGGGTTTTGATGGCGCGAATGGTGGCCGACATGATATTCAAATCAAAGGGGGCGCTGCCGGGCTGGTTATCGGTCGCCCAGGCAAATTGGGGGCCATAGCTGTTGGCGCCAAGAAAGGCGAGTTGATTGCTGTTGTGCTCCAGATACAACGGGGCAAAGGCTTCATCGCGGTTGCGTCCACCGCCATAGACCGGCAGCCCGGCCTTTTCATAAATATCTAACGAGACCAGCGCATCTTCACGGCCATAGTCATTCTGGTGGTTACCGGTGAGGCCAATAATATCGACGCCGGAGGCCGTCAGCGCTTCCATATATTCAGGCTTGCTACAGAAGGTCAGATTGTTCTTATTGGTGTTGGTTTCACAGCCGGGCACAAAGGGCACTTCGTTGCTGATGGCCGTAATGTCCGCGGCGGCTAGTTCAGGCCCGACCACCTCGGCCGGCCACGCGTTGCCCCGTTTATCCATCTGCTCCGCGGTCAAGCGCACCATGGCGGTGACACCGGTCATGGCGATGACGGTCAAGCGATCAGGATCGCGGTTGCCCGCCGGCAGCGCATCTAGGAGTTCTTGCAGGCGCGTTTCGGCGTCGGCCGCAAGCGCCGGCGCTGGATGGGCATAGACCGTCGCCACCAGCGGGTAAACTTTGGCGTCAAACTTGTTACGGTTCTCGATGGGGTTTTGGCCGTCAATCGCCAAGACAACCAGCCGCGGGTCCAGCTCGTCAAAGGGGAGCAAGGCCACGGTGGGATCGTCACGCCAGGCGGCGTCGATCACGTCAGCGACCGTGGCATAGCCTTGCACCGTAGCACCGGCTTGCCCCAAAACCTGCGTTAGCGCAGGCAGCGTCGGTGTCAAGATGGCGACAGCGGTGAAAGCAGTGTCCTCGCCCTCCCACACAGCTTTGAGTGTTGACCAGGAAATCTTTGGCTCCAAGGTGTCAAAGCGGGTGGCGGCAGCATAGGTGGCGGCATAGATTGGTTCGCCATTGTCCTTGCTATAATCAAACTGAACTGTCACCGTGGCGGCGTCTAGCGGCGCAGTAAAAAAGTTGGTCTCACTTACTGTGCGCGTATGGAGCAACTCCAGCATGGAAAGGGGCAACCCATCCGTAACACCGATGACCAGAGGTGCAGCGAGCGCGGCAGGGGCAACCGCGGTCTCCGTAGTCGGCGCGGTTGCATTCAGATCAGCGTTGGCCGGTTGCTCCTCATTCGCGCTGGCCTGCGCACTTTCGACGCCGATAGCCACCTGGGCGGCGGCATCGGCGGCGCCCCCCGGCAGGTGCACAATGAGCCAGAACAACAGGACGGCGCCACTAAGGATCAAGAGTGCGCCAGCAATCAACGTAATATGTTGTGGAATCTGTTTTTGCATAAGTTCGTCTATCTACACTTTGCTCTGTATAAAAACTCTCGACAGGAGACACAGCAACAGTGGTCCGGCCGCAGGTTTTCAGCACAACCGCGGTATTATCATTACCATTTCCTGACACAAGCGACAGTATAACCCACCCGATTGGACTCTGCAATTTTTTTCTCATGGATGAATAAGGTGCGTTCCAAATTCGGGGCGATGGGCAAGAAGCGCAAATTGGTCTTGCTGGCGCCTCGCCCCCTTTGTGGTACGCACTTGATGAATAAAGAGAAGTGCCAGATTCGCTGTTTTTAAGTATAATATACTTTACCATTTTCATATCATCCTGCGCATCACGCAGTATAGTTGATCGTTCTTGGCTGTTATCATAGGGAGTTATACCACACATGATCGATGTTAGTGGAATGCCATCACTCTGGCAGGCCATCCAACAGGCAATACGGTTGGAGCCCACCATTTACGCAGATATCCAACGTCTGCCGGGTGGGCTTGTCATTGCCATGATGGTCGTTATTTTAGCCGGCTTGTCGGAATCATTAGGACAAAGTATTATTCTTTTTATCAACCGGGTCTCACCCATACGCTTTACCCTCTCGCTGCTGATCACTGCCGCCAGCCATCTTATTGGTTATGGGCTATGGAGTGTGACCATCTGGCTGTTAGGAGTCCATGTCTTTGCCCGCACCGAGTCGCTAACCGCCGCGGCCAGCGCGGTGGGCTTGGCCTATGCGCCACAGATATTAGCCTTTTTTGAGTTGACACCCTTCCTGGGCAATCCTTTTTCGATTATTCTTTCCCTCTGGAGTATGGTGGCGATTGTGGTTGCAATCCGCATTGGACTGGATCTTGAAACGGGGCAGGCAATTGTGGCCAGTGGTCTTGGCTGGACATTCATTCAACTATGGCGGCGTACGATTGGACGACCAGTCTACGCACTAGGACGCTGGTTACAACATCGCGCGGCTGGCGTTCCGTTGGAATTTACATTGGCAGATCTGCCGGTATTGCGCCACTATCCCCTGTGGCTGGACAGTTTGGATCAGTGGCGCAGCCGGCTACGCAAACGCCACCTGACCCCACCCATCAACCGCTTGTTTAACAAGAAGGAGCAGCCCCGTGGTTGAGACATTAGCTGACCTGCTTACCTTTGTCAGCATTATTTTGATTGGTTTGCTGGTATGGGCGGCGCTTTCTCCCTTTGAAACGCTAGGCTGGTGGGCAGGCTGGTTTGGCGAAAAGATCTACTTTGACAATGTGCCATCGGATGGGTTGGTCCGCGCTGTCCGCCCCGGCGCCAGTTGCTATGTGCTCTTTCTGTCCGGGATAGGCCGTGTCTCCGGCGAAACCTTGAGCCGACGCGAACAGGGCTTTCTGCAGCGTTTGGCGTTGGCATTGTCCCAGGCAGTCATTATCGACGACATTTTTCCTTATTCGGTCAATAATCTGGCTCTAACCGGGCAACCGATCTTCGCTCGTTTTTGGCGCTGGGCCTTGCGCCGCAAATTTGATGGGCCCCATTTGGCAGGCTACGTCATCAATATTCGCAACATTTGGCAGGTAATGATCTCTGCCGATAAACGCTATGGCCCGATCTACAACCAAGCCATGGCTGAAGTATTATTGCATGGCCTACTGCGCTATCAATATGATCTGAACAGTCAGAAGCCAGTATTTATCATCGGCTATAGCGGCGCCGGGCAAATGGCCGTGGGCGCCGTCACCTATCTGCGTGAATGGATTGAAGCGCCCATTTACGTCATTTCGCTGGGCGGCATCTTTAGCAGCGATCCGGGGTTATTGGCCGCCGATCATATCTATCATCTCTATGGCACGCAGGATTGGCCACGCAAGCTGAGTTGGATTGCACCGGGACGGTGGTCGATCTTTGCGGCGTCGGAGTGGAACCGGGCGCGTCGCCAGGGCCTAGTGACCATTTTGGAGGTGGGCCCCATGCGACATACGAGCGCCGGCGGCTATCTGGATATGAAGTCACAACTGCCTAATGGTACAAGCTTTTTGGATCACACCGTGCACGTGATGGCCGAAATTGTCCATCGCCATGCGCAAGGCGCGCCAAGCCCGAGCGAAGAGACCAATCCTGAGATTAGCCCGGAAGCTCCGCTTTTGGGTGCAGAAATGGTGAACGTAGGAAACCTCACTTGACAGCTTTGATCATCTGTATATACTGAAAGAAGAAGGCTCATAGAGGTGTGCGGCTGAAATTGCTATTTTTCTCTCTGGGAAAGGATGCAATTTCAGTTCGCCCCATAGGAGCGAAGAAGAAAATTAAATATGTACCTTCGGGGCAGGGTGAGCCAGGCAGTATAATCTTTGCAATACAAGCTTTGCATTTACGCCAGGCAATTCCCGACCGGCGGTGATCTGTCGCTGACAGTAAGCCCGCGAGCCGCTGCACAAGGGTGTGCAAATGGCAGGAGAACGGTGCAGCAGAGGTGCAAGTAGCTTGTTTAGAGCTTTTGCTTTCTGCTAAGTCCGACGCCGACGGTATAGTCCGGATGGGAGAAGGTTTCTATGCAGCCGCATTGCACTCGTTGCGACAATTTCCGCGATGAGTCGATTGGGTTTGGGAAAATACGCTGGTCAGTGCATCTACTTGACGGCGTGGCTTTTGTCATACCCAGCGCGCCAGTCATTCTGCCATGAAGCCCTGAAGTTTCTAGCGAGACTTCGGGGCTTTTTTATGCGACCGCCTAAATCGCGATAGGTCGGAGAGCATTGTCGGTATATACACACTCGGCAAACGAGCGTGTGCTTTTGGCATTGGCTGTATAAAAGGTTGTATGTCCCGTTGCGTGGTGTAGAAGCAGCGGGATTTTTTATTGGACAAACTTACGCAAAATGGGTTCGCCGCAGAGAAACCTAATAGGTCTGGTGCAGCGTAAGTCCTCCATCGGACAAAACGGAAAGATGTCTTATGCAAGCTGAACAAGTGCAACATTCGATTTGGCGGACGCCGGTGCGCCCCCAACACCGGCCAGGGCTCCAACAGTGGGTAATTGCCCATAAAGTCGGTCTACTAGTTCCGGTCGTGCTGCTCACTGGGCTGGCGCTGTGGGAGTCGCTGGTGCGTTGGCAGCATTACCCTGCCTTTATTTTGCCCGGCCCGTTGGTCGTTGGCCGCAAATTTATAGCGCTGGCTGCGGATGGAACGTTGCTGCGCCATGCCCAGGTCACGTTGCTTGAAATTGGGCTAGGGTTATTGGTGGGCTTGAGCACCGCGTGTCTGTTGGGCTATCTGTTGGGCAAAAATCGCACGGTGGAACAGTTGGTGGCGCCCTATTTGGTCGCCAGCCAAAGTGTCCCGATCGTGGCCATTGCGCCGTTGTTGGTCATCTGGTTGGGCAGTGGTATCACCAGCAAGGTGCTTATCTGTGCGCTGATTACCTTCTTCCCCATGCTCATCAACACCATGGTGGGCATCCGTAATGTGGACCACGACCTCTACGATCTGATGCGCTCACTACGCGCAACGCGTTGGCAGCTTTTCCGTCTGTTGGAAGTGCCAGCCGCGCTGCCGGTGCTCCTGAGTGGTCTCAAACTCAGCGTGATTCTGGCTGTGGTCGGCGCTGTGGTCGGTGAGTTTGTCGGGGCAGATGTCGGGCTAGGCTTTTTGATCAATCTGGCGCGTGGCGTGCTGGACACCCCGATGATGTTTGTCGCGATTCTTTGTCTGGTCGTCATTGCCCAATCGCTCTATCTCTTGGTAGTGTTGTTAGAACGGCGCTACCTCAAATGGCAAGAGGAATAACGCATGTTTTATGTAACTGGACGAACACCAGCACTGCACCAAAGCAGTTGGCTCGTAATGTTGAGCATCATTGGGATGCTTTTGGCCGGGTGCAACGCGGTCACCGCGCCCACCGCACCGGCCCCAGCAGCTAGTGATACCGCTCGTTTGGCCCCTGTAAAATTGGGCGTTGGTTACATTCCCAATGTACAATTTGCGCCTTTTTATGTAGGCATTGCCAAGGGCTTCTATGCCGCAGAAGGGTTAGAGGTGACCCTGGACTACGGCTTTGAGAATGACTATATTAAGCTAGTCGGTGTCGATGAGTTGCAATTTATGGTCGGCAGCGGCGACCAGGTGGTGCTGGGGCGGGCGCAAGGCCTGCCGGTGCGCTATGTCATGAATTGGTATACCCAATTTCCCGTCGTCATCTTTGCCAAAGCCGAAGCCGGGATCACCACGCCCGCCGATCTGGCCGGCAAAAGGATTGGCATCCCCGGCCCCTTTGGCGCTTCTTATGTCGCCTTCCGCGGCATTTTGGAGGCTGCCAATTTGAGTGAAGCAGATGTGAAGCTAGAGAGCATCGGCTTTGCCCAAGTCGCGGCGGTGAGTGAAGGGACCGTGGACGCCGCGGTCGACTACGCGGTGAATGGCCCGGTCGTTTTGGCGCAGAGCGGGATCGCCACGACCCAAATTAAGCTCGATCCCTATTTGCAGATACCGGCCAATGGCCTGGTGACCAACGAAACGACCATTGCCCAAAATCCCGATCTGGTCGCGAAAATGGTGCGAGCGACGTTGCAGGCCATCCGCTATACGTTGGATCATCCTGACGAGGCGTTTGCGCTTACGCTCAACGCTGTGCCAGAGGCGGGTGGCGACAACGAAGCGGCCAATCGCGCGGTCTTTGACGCCGTGCTGCCCTATTGGACGCCGCAGGATAATCAGCCGCTTGGTGCAACCGATTTAGCGGCCTGGCAGAGCGCCGCCGAATTTATGCAACGGATCGGCCTGGTCGACACCGTGGTCCCGGCAGCAGAGTTATATACCAATGAGTTTATGCAGTGACGATGAACGGAGCAACGGCGCATAGCCCCCTTTTACGGGTTGCGCAGGTCAGCAAATACTTTCAAACCACTGTGCGCGCCATCCACGCACTGCATGGCGTCAGCTTTCAGGTGAGTGCCGGTGAATTTGTGGCGTTATTAGGACCCAGCGGCAGTGGCAAAAGCACCCTGCTGCGCATGATTGGCGGGCTGCTGACACCGGATGAAGGGCAAATTTTTTTTCGATTAGAACCACTACGCGAACCGAATGCGGCCATTGGCTATGTCTTTCAGCGCACCAATCTCATGCCCTGGCGCACGGTGGTGGACAATGTGCTGCTGCCGATCCAGGTCGAGCAGGGGTGCGTTGATGCGCGCAACAGACAACAGGCTGGGGAGTTGCTGGCATTGGTCGGCCTCCAAGGCTTTGAGCAGAGCTACCCGCGCCAGCTTTCTGGCGGCATGCAGCAACGGGTTGTCTTGGCGCGCACCCTGATGCAACAGCCACAACTCTTGCTCATGGATGAGCCCTTTGGCGCGCTCGATGCGCTGACACGCGAACGGCTCAATCTGGAACTCTTGCGCATTCACAGGGAACATGCCATGACCGTGCTCATGGTGACCCATAACATTGCAGAGGCAGTCTTCATGGCCGATCGTGTGCTGGTGCTCAGCGAGCGCCCGGGCCGGCTGGTGGCAGATCTGGCCATCGACCTGCCCCGTCCGCGCACACTGGCCATGCTGGGCACGGAGCACTTTGGTCACCTGACGCTGGCGGTGCGCGCTCAGATTGGCGCGGTCGAGGGGGTTTAAACTATGATGTAAATGATTAGATGAGGAGCTATGATTTCGGATTGCGGATGGGGAGAAGTCAATGACAACGAACATCTGACCGCGGCATCATAGCCCTCACACAATCATAAAAATCATAGTTTAGACAAGGTTTTTCTATTACCTACGGCGACACCCTGAATAGCAACCCCGCGGCATCATAGCCCTCACACAATCATAAAAATCATAGTCTAGACGATGCAAAGGATTAGATGAGGAGCTATGATTTCGGATTGCGGGTAGGGAGAAGTCAATGACAACAAACATCTGCCCGCGGCATCATAGCTCATCACCTAATCATAAAAATCATAGTTTAGACAATGATTAATGGCTAAGTGATTAGATCCCAGGGGTTACGCGATATTCATTTTGGCCAGACTTATGCTATACTAACGAGCGCCAAGAAGTAACACTTTTTACAGGGGTCATGGGTTCCTTCTTCTGCTGCTTGTCAGTATATATCATATATTATTAGTATATAATAGGCAGCCTATATGTTGGCGAAGAAAAAAACTGCAACCGGTTAGGATTACATTTTATGGCTAGCAACACACAACCAGCACGGGTTCGTTTTGCCCCTAGCCCCACGGGCTATCTACACCTGGGTGGGCTGCGCACGGCGCTCTTTAACTGGCTCTATGCCCGCCACACCGGCGGCCAATTCATTCTGCGCATCGAAGACACCGATCAGAATCGCTACAACCCTGAAAGCCTGGACGATATTATGCGCGGACTGCGTTGGCTAGGGTTGGATTGGGACGAAGGGCCTGATGTCGGCGGCCCTTATGGCCCCTATATTCAAAGCGAACGGCAGTCGATCTATCTGGAGTATATAGAACAGTTGATTGCCAGTGGCCATGCCTACCGTTGCTACGTGACCAGTGAAGAGTTGGATGCCATGCGCGAGGAGCAACGGGCCAAAGATCTGCCTTTGGGCTATGACCGCCGCCACCGTTGGCTGACCGAGCAGCAGCGCGCTGAGTTTACGGCCGAGGGTCGCCCTTTTGTGGTGCGCTTTGCCGCGCCGCTGGAAGGCGTCACACGTGTGCATGATGTAATTCGGGGTGATATTGAGATTGAGAGCAACAGCATCCTCGACCCCGTCTTGCTCAAGAGTGATGGTATGCCCACCTATCATCTGGCCAATGTCATCGATGACCATCTGATGCAGATTACGCACATTTTGCGCGCCGATGAATGGCTCTCGTCGGCAGCGCTGCACAAGCAGCTCTATGACGCCTTTGGGTGGGAGCAGCCGATCTTGGCTCACCTGCCGGTCATTCTGGACCCCAGCGGCAAAGGCAAAATGAGCAAGCGCAAGAAGATTGTGGACGGCAAAGAATATCTGGCGCTGGTCCATGAATTTATTGACGCCGGCTATCTGCCCGATGCTATGTTTAACTTCCTGACCAATGTGGGCTGGAATTTTGACCCAGAGCGGGAAGTCTTTACGCGCGACGAGGTCATTGCTCGCTTTAGTGATATTGCGTCGATCAACCCCAAACCGGCGGCCTTGCCCTATGAGAAGCTGGAGTGGCTCAATGGCGTTTACATCCGCAACCTGAGCCCAACCACGCTGCACCAGCAGTTGGCGCCCTTCTTGGCCAAAGCGTTGGATCTGGATGAAGAGGAACTCTATCACAGCGAGACGCTCTCGGAATTGACACCACTGATTCAGGAGCGCATCAAACTGTTGACCGAGGCGGCCGCGTTTGTGGATTGGGCCTTTAAACCCGCCGATGCTCTTGAATATCCAGAGCCCGCCGCGTTCATTGGACGCAAAATGACGTTAGACGAAACCATCGCTGTGCTACAGGCAGGGATTGCGCTGATTGAAGGGTTGGATGCCTTCACCGTGCAGAAGCTGGAAAGCGCCTTTCGCGCCAAATCGGAAGCCATGCAGGTTAAGGTAGGCCCTTTCTTGACCCCTTTCCGCGTGGCCTTGACCGGCAAAACCGTCGCGCCCCCTCTCTTTGAAAGCATGGCCGCGCTGGGGCGGGCCGAGACCCTGGCGCGTCTGCGGCATGGGCTGGCCCATCTCCAGTCAACCGTAGCCGAACCGGCCTAACAACCGGGAAGAAGAAGTTCGGCTTTTCAGCAAAGCCGAACTTCTTGCTATACTCAGTAGACTGCAACCGCTCCAGGCGTGGTCCGTGACCTGCCGCCAGTCACGAACTGGCTAAGAGCAAACCATTGCGTTCTACTGATACTTCAGCACACTTGTCCCTCATCACACTTATTGCAAACAATCGACACAAAGGAGAAGATTATGCAGCGTAGATCATCCTGGTTGCAGATGGCGACATTGATCGCGATCCTGACTTTGCTCGTCGGTGCATGCGCCCCCGTCCAACCGGGCGCGTCTGCCCCGGCCGGCGAAGCCGCCACACCCGCTCCCGCCGAAGAAGCCGCCGCGCCGGCGTCTGATAGTGGCGCCTCTGAGATTGGTACAGAAGCACATCCGATTAAGGTGCTCTTTGTCCCGTCGGTGGATGCCCAAGTGATTGTCAGCGGCGGCGAACTGATGGCCAATGCCTTGCAGGAAGCCACTGGTCTCTTCTTTGAGGTGAGCGTGCCGACCTCCTATGCCGCCACCATTGAGGAGATGTGCGCCTCGCCCACCGATTCCATGGGCTTTATCCCTGGGCTTGGCTATGTGTTAGCCAACCAACTCTGTGGCGTTGATGTCGCGTTTAAGGCCGTGCGCTTTGGCAGTGATGTCTATTGGGCGCAGCTCTTGGTCGCGCGCGATAGTGACATTACCACCTTAGCGGATCTCAATGGCAAAAAGTGGGCCTACCCCGATGCCGGCTCCACCTCTGGTTATCTGGCGATCTTGCCGTTGTTGGCGCAAAATAATGTAGAGCCAGGCGAAACGCTGGAAGCGGGCGGCCATACCGGCGCCGTGCGTGCCGTCTATAACAATGAAGCAGACTTTGCCAGCAGCTTTTATACCCCGCCCCTGAAGCCGGAAGGCGAAACGGCCTGGCAACCGGGTGACGACCCCGATATTCCCGCTGACCTGATCGATAGCTGCGCGCCCAATGAAGACGGCAGTCAACTCCTCTGTGACGGCTGGCGTGTGCTCGATGCAAGGGCCAACCTCCGTCAGGAAGCGCCTGATGTCATTCAGAAAGTGCGGATCCTGACCATTTCGCCCGCCATCCCCAACGATACGCTCTCCTTCTCACCTGATTTTCCGGCTGAACTGCGCACACAAATTGCCGATGCGCTCGTGGCCTTCGCACAGACGGAAACCTGGAACGAGTCGATTGGCAACCAGGACTTTTATGGCTGGACCGGCCTTAGCCCTGCCACTGATGCCGAATATGATGTTGTCCGCCAAATGATCGAGGCCTCCGGCTTGACGCTGGAAGATTTGGGACAATAGGCAAGTCAGCAGTTCGACCGCACAGTTCGACCGCGCTGTGCGGTCGAGCTGCTGGTTTTCTAACCACCGAGAGCGAGAACGAGCGATGAGCGGTCCAATTCTACAGATTCAAAATCTAACCAAAGTCTATGCCAATGGCGTCCGGGCGCTGGAAGAGGTCAGCTTTGCAGTGCCGCCGGGACAATTTACGGCCATCATCGGGCTGAGCGGGTCGGGCAAGTCCACCTTGCTGCGCTGTATCAATCGCCTGGTGGAGCCGACCAGTGGCACGATCACCTTTGATGGGGTCGATGTCACCGCGGCCAACGACGCGGAATTGCGGCGTGTGCGCCGGCGCATCGGCATGGTCTTTCAACATTTTAATTTGGTCCATCGCTCATCGGTCTTAACCAACGTGTTAGCAGGACGCCTGGGCTATGTCAACCCCTTTTGGAGTCTCATCAACCGCTTTGCAGCCGCCGACGTCACCAAGGCGCAACAGCAACTGGCGCGGGTTGGGCTGGCGGACAAGGCCGCCAATCGCGCCGATGCCCTGAGCGGCGGGCAACAGCAGCGGGTGGGCATTGCGCGCGCCCTCATGCAAGACCCTGCCATGATCCTGGCCGATGAACCCGTCGCCAGTCTTGACCCCGTGTTGGCGCACAGCATTATGCAGCACCTCGAAGAGATCAATCGGGAAGATGGCGTCACGATCCTCTGCAGTCTGCACTTTCTCGATCTGGTGCACCGCTATGCCGACCGCGTCATTGCCCTCAACGGAGGCCGGCTTATGTTTGACGGCGCGCCAAAGGAGATCGATGATGCACGCTTTAAAGCAATCTACGGCCAAGAGGCCGAACGGGTCGGTTAGGCCGTGTTGACGTTCCATACTCAGGGTGGAAAAGATGAGCTTACGTAGAATTGGCATGGTGTTGGCGCTTATAGCGGGACTCGTCATCTATGCCTATGGCTTTGAGGTAACACAGGTCAACCTGCAAGAATTAGGCTCGCCCACTCGCCAAGAATCGTTGGCGCGCATCTTGCGCGCGCTAGCCCGGCCCGATTTTGTCGTCTATGACCAGGAAGAGTTCGTGGTCGAGCGGCCTATCTACATCCCTTGTCCGGCCGGCGCGACACCGGCAGTGGCTGCGCCGGAACCAGGCGCGCCTTATCTGGAGGCATCGGCCTGCGCCGAACCGGAAAGCACCATTACGGTCACTGGGCACAACTTTGCCCCCAATACAAGCGGCCCGCTCAACTTTATTCCTCCCAGCGGCGTCTCGCTGCAGATCGGCAAGATCGAAACCGACGGCAGCGGTTCCTTTACCCTGCAGGTCAAATTGCGTGACCGCACCAACGCAGAGGCGCAACTGCTACGCGCCGTCACGCGCCGCAATGTTGGCTTACCGCACTTGAGTCAAAATGGCATTGACACGATCAACAAGATTGTGGAAACGGTCTTTATGGCGCTGCTGGCAACCACCCTGGGCACCTTGTTGGCGATACCGGTCAGCTTCTTTGCGGCGCAGAACCTTATGCGCACCGTCACCACGCCCTTTATTAGTCTCGCGCTTGCGGTCATTGCCGCACCGCTGGGCGCGGCAGTGGGCGCGTTGACCGCTAGTGCGTTGGCGGACGCCGGCGATTTGATCAGCACAACCCCTACGCCGGTACAATTCGGCGGTGGACTTGTCCTCGCCGCGGTTGCCTGGCAGGCCTTGCGTTGGACCCTGCCCTCAAGCCATCTGCAGGATGCGCCTGGTGACGAACGTTCCCCTGTCATTCAGGGAATTTCATTGGCCGTTGCGGTCGCGGGTGTGATTCTAGCCCTCTTTGTGCTGGGCAGCCTCCTTTTGACGCTGGGTCATGGTCTAGAAGGCGCATTGGGTGCGTTTGCCTTTTTGGGTGGCTTCGTGGCCGATTTAGGCGGCATCCTGCGGCTGCTGATTGTGCCCCTCTGCGCCCTGATTGGGCTGGGCGTTATGGTCAATCTGGCTGGTCAGTGGGGACAGCGACTGGTGGAACACACCGCGCCGGCGACCGGCAAGGTGTTAAATCTGACTGTGGGCGCGATTGCGGGCGCGGTGCTTTTTGTTCTAATCGCCGCCGCCGTCGCCTGGTTTTACACCATTCAGAATCTAACTTTCACCCTGTACGGGCCGGCGGTGCTTGGCGCAGTGGTTGGAGTGCTGCTGGCGTTGCGCACGCGCTACAACGAATCGTTGCCGGTGGGCCTAGTCGTCTATTCGCTGACACGCACCGTCCTCAACGCGCTGCGCTCGATTGAAGCGCTGATCATGGTGATTGTCTTTGCCGTCTGGGTGGGCATTGGACCCTTTGCCGGCGTGCTGGCATTGGGCCTACATACCGTCGCCTCTTTGGCCAAGCTCTATTCCGAACAGGTGGAGAGCATTGCGCATGGCCCGCTGGAAGCCGTGTTGGCCACCGGCGCCAATCGCTTGCAGATGATTGTCTATGCCGTCATTCCCCAGATTGTCCCCCCCTATATCTCCTTTACCATGTATCGTTGGGACATTAATGTCCGTATGTCCACCATCATCGGCTTTGCCGGCGGTGGCGGTATTGGCTTTTTGTTACAGCAGAATATCAACCTACTCAACTATCGCGCCGCCAGCGCTCAAATTCTCGCCATTGCGATTGTGGTCTCACTCATGGATTATTTGAGCTCCGCGCTGCGCCAGCGTGTGATTTAGGATGGGAGATGGGAGACGGGAGACGGAAGACAGGAGACAGGAGACGATCCCCAATCTCTAGTCTCCATTCTCTAATCACCAATCAACCAATCACCAATGAACCAATCACCAATCAACCAATCACCAATGAACCAATCACCAACTACACCCTTAATTCTTATTACCAATGACGACGGCATTCGTTCTACCGGGCTATTGGCGGCAGCGGAAGCTTGTATCGGGCTAGGCGACCTGCTGATTGCGGCACCGGCGCAGCAGCAATCGGCGGTGGGCCGCGCCAAGCCGCCCAGCAGCAGCGGACGCATCTTTACCGAACAGTTGCGGATCGACGGTGTGCAGATGATTGGCTATGCTATTGAAGCTACACCGGCGCAAGTGGTGGAACATGCCCTGGTTGAGTTGGCCGACCGCACGCCGGCGTTGGTGGTTTCCGGCATTAACTTTGGGGAAAATATTGGCGAGGGCATTACCACCTCCGGCACAGTGGGGGCGGCCCTAGAGGCGGCTTCGTTTGAGGTGCCGGCGTTGGCCGTCTCGCTGCAGAGCGACCCGCAACATTATTTTACCCATGACGCGGATCTAGATTTCCTGACCGCGGCTCACTTTGTCCGCCAACTGGCCCAGGCCATTTTGCGGCATGGCTTGCCGCCCGGCGTCGATCTGCTCAAGCTGGATGTGCCTAGCCACGCCACGCCGGCCACACCTCTGCGCTGGACACGGCTGAGCCGTCAGCGTTACTTCTACCCGGTGGCCAGAGCCCGGCAAGCGTTGAGCGATCCGGCGCCCCTGGACTTTGTCACCCGCGCTGACCCCGCCACCCTGGAGCCCGACTCCGACGTGCGCGCCGTGGCCGTAGACCAGGTCATCTCGGTTACGCCACTGGTACGCGACCTGTCGGCGACCATTGCGGAGCAGAGGTTGGTTGCGTGGCTGGATGGGGAGTGATTGCTGAGACCACTGGCAGCCCCAACGGGCACTACTGTTTTGTAAAATAAACAATGATGGATGCTGTAGGGGCATCCGCTAGCCGGTGCCCTGGCACCTAGGCTTAGTTTTATAAGGATCTTTTTGCACCAGGGAAAGTGCGCTGGTATTGGCTTCAAGGGACGCAGGGCGTCCGGAGGGCATCACGACGCGGAGCATCGTGACGAGCACTTCCTTATAAAACTAAGGGCACCTAGGAGATAACCGCCGCAAGGGTCGCTCCCTGGAGTGATATGATAAAAGACGGCCATCTTTATTGAGGAGATACCCCGATCCCCCACTCCCGCTACCATCTTGTTGCGGTCGCGACCAGATCGACAAAGCGATTTTGGACGGCATGGGCGAGATCTGTCGCTTATCATAACCCCTATGCCCTTTACCCCACTTGCGTAAATTGCATCACCCAGCTACACTTCCTATAATCGCCAAAATCCCTTGCAAATTCAACAACCATGACTCTGCTACACAAGCTAGAAAAGGAATACCCATGTCCACCACCCCACTCAAAGTCCACATTACCGGCGTCTACGGCCTGATCGGCAACCTGGCTTATCAACATCTGGCGGCCCAGCCGGAGAAGTATGATGTCTATGGCAGCGGGCGGCGGGTGATGAGTTCGGCGCGGGCTGATGCCGACAGCATTACCCGGTTGCCCGATGACCATTTTATGATCGCGGATCTGGCCGATGCTGACGCCATCAATACCGCGCTTGCCGGCATGGATGCCGTGCTGCACATTGCCGCGGTGCCCGATCCCGGCGCGTCCTTTGAAGATGTGCTGAGCAGCAACATTGTCGGTACCTACAATGTGTTGGAAGCGTGCCGTAAAGAGAACATCAAGCGGCTGGTCTATGCCAGTTCGATCATGGCTACCTGGGGCTACTTTGTCCATCGCGAGCCCTACCGGGCCATCTATGAGGGGCGGCTGGCCGATATTCCCGCCGATATCCCCAAGGTCAAAGTGACCGACCCGACCCACCCCACCGAACCCTATTCGGCCAGCAAGGTGTGGGCCGAGGGCTTTTGCCGCACCTATTACGACAAATATGGCATCTCCACCGTCTGTCTGCGCATTGGCGGTGTCAACAAGGCCAATCGTTCCGAGACGATCCCCGCCAAAGCTGTGTGGTGCAGCCATCGTGACGTGACGAATATCATCAATCTCGCCCTCGACGCCACTACGGAGCCCAGATTTGACATCTGTTATGGCGTCTCTGACAACCAACACCGCTGGGTTGATCTGGAACAGTCGCGTCTACGATTGGGCTATGTACCGATGGACGGCGCTTAAAAGGGCTCAGCCAGTATCAGCTGTATGCGCAACGACGCAGCCATGCCGGGGACAGACCAGGAATTGATGGATCAACACAAATCTACTTGGTCTGTCGCCGGCACGGCGGCGTAACCTGGAATTTTTGGAACGGAAAATCTTTGCAAGCAGGGCAAGTTGTGACGGGGCAAGGCTCGCGACCCGCCACTCGCCCCCCCCGCCACAACTTGCACCTAGGCTATGGCCCGGCAACGACAATAGTGCGGTGGGTGGAGCTGGCGCCATTGGGTCCCTGTGCCTCAAGCAGATAATCGGCGACGCCCGGTTGTGATGGGCAATCTTGGAATGAGCCCATGAGCGGGGCGCCATCCCACAGGGACTGACTGTTACGGCGTATACGCACGTAGTTGACCTGCCCCGTGACGTCCCACGCTACGGTGACACATTGCCCCAGATTGACCTGGCCACCTGGATAGAGGTCAAAGCGCCGAATTTGGGGCGTCTGTGCGCTGTCGATGCTCACCGTGATCTGGCGTATAATTTGGGAACCATCGTACGCACTGACCCGCAACTCAAAGGTGGTGGTAGAAGTAGGACAGCGCGTGCGTTGATCCACGCCACCAACGCCGGCCGCTTCTTCGCCAAGCGCATAAAAGTAGACCGCGCTGACATTCTCCACCCGCCAATAAAAGTTGACACACTCACCGGCGCGCACGTAGGTGCGATCAGCGCTAAATTGGATGTTCGACTGTGAAGCGGGGGTTGGGGTTGGCGCCGGCGTGGGCGGACCTGGCACCTGGGCGGCCACCCAAAGACGTTCGCCAAAGCTTGCTCCCTGGCTGTTGTGGAGCTCCCAGGCGCCTTGATAGAGACCGGTGGCCAGTGGCGCCACGAGATTCAATGTAAAGATGTATTCCTGGTTGGACGCCACCGTGCCTTGCACCGGAAGGGGTGCGCCACTCATCTGCGCGGCCGGGTCATTGCCGCCGGCATAGGTCAGGACGTAAGCATTATTCCAGACACAGGTGCCACTGTTACGGATACGCCACACTTTCTGAAAGCTCTGTCCGGGCGCCACGACAGGCAACGTTGCCAGGTTCTGGTCGACCAACGTCGCACCATCAAGACAAGTGGGGGTAGGTGATGCGACGGGCAGTGGTTGCACCTCGGAAGCACTGAGGGGCAGATAGCGCTGCGCCAATTCGACCACCCGCCCTTCTGCCTGCAATTCACTTAGCGTGCTATTGATTGCCTCCCGCAAAGCGTTTGCACCTTTGGGGACTGCCATGGCAAAGCGCTGCTTGTTGAGACCTTCCACGACCAATTTGACGCTGCCGCGCTGGACGTAGGCTTCTGCGGACGAAGCGTCCAACACCAGCAGATCGATTAACCCATGGCGCAGATCGTAGACCGCCGACGGGGTTGAGCCATAGACGAAGAGCTTTTCGGCAGCCAGCTTGCCCGGTGCAACCAAGGTGTCGCGCAGCCATCCTTCATAGACGGAGCCTCGTTGCACACCAATGCGATAGGAAGCCAACTCTTCCACAGTGTTCACCACAATCGGCGACTGTGGCTTGGCGATTACCGCATCCTGCCCCACGTAGTAGACATTGGTGAAATCGACCACGGCTGACCGCTCCGGGGTAATCGATAGTGCAGCGATCGCCACATCAATCTGGCCTAATTGCAAAGCCCCCAACAGACCATCAAAGGCGATATCCGTAATCTCTACCTGGAGCCCTAACTCCTGCCCGATTGCCTGGATGAGCGCAACATCATAGCCATCAAACTCGGTGGCGGAGGTGCGGTAGGCAAAGGGAATGTAATCGGCTGCAGTGCCGACGCGCAGCGTACCTGTTGCCTGGACGCGCACCCACACGGCATCCTCAGTTTGGGCTTGTAAGATGGCAGGTACGGGTGAAGCTATTAGCCCCATTACCGCCATCATAACGACAAAAACACTAGCTGCAACTAGCCTGCGCTGGCCGAGAAAGTTCGTAGACCAACTCCGCATAGAGGCTCCTTATTGTACTATAAACGTTCAGAAGAAGATTCGTGGAACACCTGATAGGTTTTGGAACCTATCGGGTGTAGCATAATCCGAAAGATTATCTGAACATCTATAGCTGCCATTGATTTTGGGTATATGCAAGATCAGTTAAGCCGTAGAGAGAGCATCCTCAGCTACGGGTTAGCTGCCCGATGCGCAGCTGAGGATGCTCTCTCTACAGTGGGTAATCAGACTATTCCAGAAAAGTTACAGCTATTCTATCATCAAAAAGCAGGAGCGGCAACAACGCCCACCGCAGCCATAAGCAAGCACACCGTCAGGCAAGTTTGGCTAGCCTAAGGTTGTCGCCAGTCTTCCTGGAAGGGTCAGATGCTTTCTGAATGTGATATTGTCAATGTCATAGCAAGCAATAAATTGCACAATAATTGCAAATAAAATGCACAGTTTTGGTAATAATGTTACAGAAGCAGCGCAAATTATTGGCTAGATTTAAGGTTGGCTAGATTTATTTTTTAAGCTACACTAAACCTATCCCGCTCTGACACTGAGATCGTGATAAAACCGGAGTTTTAACAAACTTTATGGCTACACTGACACTGCGACTCCTTGGCGATATTCAAATCACACACGGTGGCGAACCGATTAATGACTTTGTTACACGCAAAGCGCAAGCTTTGCTGCTCTATTTAGCCACTACACAAATGCCGCAATCACGAGATCGCGTAGCTAGCCTGCTGTGGCCCGAGATGGCGGTGCAACAGGCGCGCAATAATCTACGCCGGATTCTTCCGAATTTACGCAAATTAATGGGCGATCACCTGACGATCGACTATCAGGCCGTCACGTTCAATCGCAATGCACCTTATGTATTAGATATTGAGGTATTCACCAGCACACCCCCTGCTTCCTCTAACGGCGACCTCACCACGATGGACTTGGCACTGCTGGAGGAGAAGGCAAAGCTCTATCGGGGCGAATTTTTAGAAGGGTTTCATATTGGGGATTCACCTGAATTTGAAGAATGGATGCTGTTGGAACGGGAATATTTTCATCAGCAAGCTATTCGCATCCTAACGATATTGGCGGACCGCTATTTACAGGCAGGGAAAACGGAAGCGGGGCTTGCAACGACCAACCATTTGCTCGAACTGGAGCCCTGGAGCGAAGCAACCCATCGCCTACAGATGTTGCTCTTGGCCCAAGGGGGACAGCGCACCGCCGCGTTGACCCAGTATGAAATGTTTCGCAAAGTGTTGGCTGATGAGTTTGGTGTCGAACCTTCAGCGGAAATGACCACCCACTATACACGCATCAAGGCCGGCGCTTTGACGGTTAGCAGCCCCGATGTGACACAGCAGTCGGTAGGGAATGAGCATGATCCACCACCACCGCCCTCTACAGCCGCCAGCTTGGCTTCGACACCGGCTACTCCCAGCCTGGATTGTGGTGATATGCCGCGTCCCGCGACCTTTTATGGCCGGCAACCTGACATGACAGAGCTAACTCGCTGGCTGCTCACAGAGCAAAAGAGTGTAATCGGCATATTGGGTACTGGTGGCGCAGGCAAGACAGCCTTTGTAGCCCAGCTTGTCCGCGCTCTGGCCAAACCAACAGCGCACGCGACAGTAGGAGGCGAGGCCAGCACCTCCTTTGCCCATATTATCTGGCGTTCACTCGTTAACGCACCTTCGTTAGCGACGTTGGTCCGCTCATGGCTACAGATCCTGGCCGGTGAGCAGGTAGATAATTTACCCGCCACTTTGTATGAGCAATTAGAGTTGCTCTTTTCCTATTTGCGTAAGCAACGTTGTCTGTTAGTGCTCGACAACCTGGAGAGCCTTCTGCAGGAAGGTGAAAATGCTGGACAATTTTGCGAAGAACACGACGAGTACGAATATCTCCTCCAGCGCATGGGGGAAACTGAACATCGCAGTTGTTTGCTCTTTACAAGTCGCGAACTCCCTATGGTCATAGGACGGCTGGAGCGCTCTTACCCCATGGTCTCCTCCTATATGCTGCAAGGATTGGATCACGAGAGTGGCGTTCGCCTATTACGGGCGGAAGGTCTCACAGGTTCAGCGGCCGAACTGACGAAGCTCGTGGACCGCTATTCCGGGATTCCACTGGCGCTAAAGCTAGTGGCAGAAACGATTCAAGATTTTTATGGGGGTGAGATTGCCGTACTACTACAGGATCGGACCATCGTCTTTGATGATATTCAAGCTGTGCTCAATCAGCAGTTTGATCGGCTTTCCCCACTGGAACGGGCGATCCTCTGCTGGTTGGCCATCGAGCGCGAGCCAGTCTCCTTACAGGAGCTTGCCCAGAATTGGGTCCAGCCGCCCCCACGCCGCAAGTTTCTGGAAGCAGCCCGTTCCTTACAACGCCGGGGGATGCTAGAAACCGCCATAGCAGAACCAACTGGTGCATCCCAAGCCGAGAAGCATGAGATTCGCTTTTTATTGCAGAACGTTGTCATGGAGTATGTGAGCGAGGTGTTGATCGAGGGCATGTACACGGAATTACTTGGAACCGCACCCACAGTAGCGCACACCACTCCGTTGCACAGTGGACAATCCTGGCTCAACCGCTACAGCTTAGTCAAAGCTCAGTCCCAAACTCATATCCGGGATGCGCAGATGCGCTTACTGCTCCAACCGTTGGCGCGCCGCCTGCTAAACCAAAGCGATGTAACCTATGTAGCGCGCCATTTGGGCCAGTGGCTCAACACCCTACGGCATGAAGAAGCGCCGGTGGTTGGCTACGCAGGCACGAATATACTGCACCTGCTCATAGAACTTAAGGTGGATTTGAATCATTGGGATTTTTCCCATCTTTCCCTGCGCCAGGCCGATCTGCGCACCGAAGCGTTGGCGCAGGTCAATTTGCAAGGGGCGGATCTTACGGATGCGGCTTTTCTGAACACTATCGACATTATCTGTGCGGTTGCCCTAAGCCCAGATGGACGGTATTTGACGGCTGGTGGTTCAGATGGCGCCATCTACATCTGGCGTACGGTTGACTATCAGTTGCACAGTGTGTTGGAGCGCCACACACAGGCTATCACCTCTTTAGTCTTCTCACACGACGGTGCATTTCTGGCCAGTAGCGGGCTAGACGGGTTGGTCTGCATTTGGGAAATCGAGAGCCCTGCCTTGTTGCGTGTTTTGGCAGACATTGGCAAAGCGATTGTTGCGCTTGCCTTACATCCTGACAGCAGGCAGCTTGCCGCGGCTGTGACCGACGAACGCATCTATGTGTGGGACTGGCAGCAACCAGCGGTGAAGCAGATATTGCCGGCCTCCACAACCATCAGTGCGTTGAGCTTTCATCCCAATGGCCAGTGGTTGCTTTGCGTCGGCGATCAGCAAAAGATCTATCTCTGGAACCTTCAGCGCAGCGAACAGGTGCAGACGTTGCAAGGCCATGATGGCAAGATCCTTACGGTAGCATTTGAGCCGCAAGGTGAAGGCTTCGCAACCGGCGGTGAAGATGGCCAGATTTGGTTATGGGATATGGCGACCATGCAGCCCTGTCGTGTGTTCAATGGACACAAGGATTTCGTCTTGGCCCTGGCCTTTCGTGCAGATGGCAGCCAACTTGTGAGTAGCAGCGCCGATCAAACAGTGCGCACCTGGGATGTTAAGACGGGAGAACAACAACAGGTTTTCCGCGGGCATCACGGCTGGGTGAACACGGTAACCTACTTTCCGGATGGCCGCACCGTCGCCTCTGGGGGATATGATCAGACCATTCGTATCTGGCAAGCCCAGAGTGGTCAGTTGCAACGCATGTTGCAAGGCTACCTAAGCCAAGTGGACTTTACCACCTTTAGCGAAGATGGAGCATTGTTGGCGGCTTGTGGCTTGGATGGCACGATTCGCATTTGGCAGGTGGCCTCGGCGACGCTGTGGCACACGTTACGTGGGCCTCAAGCTGCAACTCGTCACCTGGCCTTCAGCCACAACCACGAAGCGTTGGTCACCGTCGGTGATGATTACGTCGTGCGCCTGTGGGACGTGCCACGCGGTCGCTTACAATATGCATGGCACGGACATACTGCCCCTGTACGCACTGTTGCCTTTACCCCCGACGAGCGCTATGTGATCAGCGGTAGCCATGATCAAACCTTACACATTTGGGAAGTGGCAACCGGACAGTTACAACGGGTGATCCCCAATGTCTGTGCCACCATTCAATTCGCCATTGCGCTTAGCCCAACGCAACACTATTTGGCCTACGGTACCCTGGATAACACCATTACAGTGGTTGACCTTCACTCTGATGCTGTCCTTCACACGATTGATATTGCGCCAACCACGGCAATTGTTTTGACATTTGATAGGGGTGGTCAGCAGTTGGCGTGTGGCGCCAGAGATGGTCAGGTGCTGGTCTATGCTTGGGACAGTGCAGCGGCAGCATACACACTACGCTATCAAGTGCAGGCGACTGAGTCACCGGTCTGGCGTTTGCTCTTTAGCCCTGATGGCAAGACGTTAGCCTGGATCTGCGCCGGCCAGGAAATTCACTTGCTCGACCTGGCAACCGGCCAAGTCAGCGCGGCTATCCGCACCTACTACGGTTCGTCCTGTCTCAGTTTCGACAGCGACAGCCAAACGCTGTTCACCGATGGCGCCGACTATACCGTCCTGATGCGCAATGCCAGAACCGGAGAAATTACGCAAGCGCTAAATGGGCACACCGCTGGTATCACCAGCATTACCCACAGCCCTGCGGGGGACAAAGTTGCCAGTTGCAGTTTCGATGGGTCGATCTGCGTATGGGATGCGAAGAGTGGTGCGTGTTTGGCCGTGATGCGGGCGCCAGGACCCTATGCCGGCATGAACATTGCTGATGTCACCGGCATCAGTGGCGCCCAACGCCAGGCGCTCATGGCATTGGGTGCAGTAGAGGGTCGGTCGCACAGTTGAAGGGGATGTAGAAGTTCAACTTCTCTACGCAGAGAAGTTGAACTTCTACTGATCGATTACCGCGGCTGTGGCCACGGTCGGAAGGTCACAGATTGTTCCTGGCGCATCGTGTTACGGTCGTTGGCCACCTCCAATAGATAGCTGTACGTGCCCGGCTCACTCAGGCACTCATTATACTGTCGCTGCGCCGGGTTCTTCACAAGGTGAAAATCCGTCACGCGCTATTCCCATTCTTTCGTGCGTTAGTCGCTAGAACCGCTAGAGGGCAACACCACCGGCTGTACATCTGCTGAGGTCGCGATGGTTAGCGTGCCTGTGATCTGGGTTTCGGGTTCAAAGCCGCCCAGCCAGACTATATAACGGCCTTCTAAGGGCGTCAGCTCCAGGTAAGGATTGAGATTGGCGGCGCCGTCGCGGTCATCGTTGCATTGGAAAGCGCCATCGGGGTCGCGTACGACCAGGGTTGTGTCGGCAGCGGCCTCAAAAAAGAGGACAAAGTCATCGGCTTCCCCGCTCCAATCGAAGGCAAAGGTCGGGGTGGCGTCGATAAAACCGGTGCACTGATCATTCCCCAGTTCGATGTTGTAGGCGCCCAACTCGCCGCCGGCGACCAATGTCCTTGTATACGGTGCACTCTCCGCTGTGATCGGCGCGTCGGGTGCGGCAACCATGGGTTCACCATCAAGCTCCAGAACATCAAGCGGGAGCACTTCCCCCACGGCGCCAGGGTTGATCGTGCGCGGGAACATCTGCGCAATATCGAGGGTGGCCGGGTTGAACTCTTGGCTGGTCACGACGAGGAAACCGGGCGTCGTCACATCCCCTTCAAAACTACCCAAGTAGATCGCATAGCGTCCAGGCGCAGGATTGGCGATTTCGACATACGGATCGAGCATGAGCGGGTTCAGATCGTCGTTACAAAGCACTTCACCGTCTGGTGTAGCCACAACCAGGATAGGATCGCCCATGCTTAGGAAAAAGATACGCAACATCTCTACCGAGTCATCCTCCGTCCAGTTGAGCACAACGTCAGGGCGTTCATCAATGGCGCCGGTGCAGGTTGGGCCCAAGGTGCTAGCCTTAACCGCCGGTCCCGTCGCCGAACCGCTGTGCACACTCACCAGCATCGGGTCGAGCCAGACCGCATCGGCGCCCCCCATGTAGAGGATTGCGGTGGTTGGGTCAGCCTCGGGCGAAAAGACCCCTGCCGTTGCGGCCATGTCGGTCATCTTTTCCTCTTCGATCAGGGTCAGCGCCCCATCTTGCAGCGCATAGAAATCCTGGACCGCCAGCGTGGGGCAGCACTGCGCATCGCCCGACCCTTGGGTGACCATATCCACCACAATCTGGCCGTCTACAATGTCCAGATTGTGCAGATCGACGCGGTCGCCCAGGAGAATCGTCGCCACGTTGGTCAGTGTGCCTGCCGCAGCGATCACCACCGCCAAATTGTAGAAAACGCCGGTGCCCGCGGTGTTGGTTTCCAACACCACCGCGGCGTCTTCCACCTCATCGCCATTCAGGTCACCATAGGCGACATAGCCAGTCAGGGTGACCAGCAAGCCGTCGCCCACAGTTGCCGGATCATCTTCTTCGTATTGGCCATTTACCAGCGTCACCTGACCCGCGGCGCTATACTCATTGTGATAGGTAAGATTGCCCAACGTTTCGAGCGCAATCGGCGGCTCATCCTTGTCGCTTTGGGCTTGCGTAACGGCTGGGACAAAGCTCAAGGCAGCGATCAACAGCACGGCAAAAAGCATTTGGCAAAATTGTTTTTCTCTTTGCATACAGAAAATTCTCCTCTTCAAAATAGGCTCATATAGGAATGCGACTGAAATTGCGGTTTTTTACTCTGAGGAATCGTGCAATTTCAGTTTGTCGCCCATATGAGCGTCAAAATAACGTAAGTCACCGTCAAAAATAATTTAGGCGCAACCGACTTGGGTGTGGTTCGCCTTCTGATCAACCCCAATCTATTTGTCTCATCCCCACCAAAACGAGGTGGCAATAATGGCATAGAGGCCAATCAACGCCGCCCCCTCCAGCCAGTTGGCCTCGCCATCCAACACGATCACCGTGTCCAACAACACTGCCAGCACCAACGTGGCCACCAGCAGCGGTGGCAGTTGGAGCGTCAACGGGATTGCGCCGACGAAGGCGCTGACAATCACCAGGATCGGCGTCAACGCAATGGCGACTTGTAATGAACTGTTGAGGACCACACTGACCGCCAGATCGCCTTTGTTCTGCATGGCCAGTTGGATTCCCACTACGTTTTCCACGGCATTGCCGGCAATGGCCACCACCACCAGTCCGGCAAAGGCTTCCGAGATATTGAGCGCGGCAATAGCCGGGGTCAGCGCATCGACAAACCATTCGGAAACAAAGGCCGCGGCCACCCCAGCCGCGCCTAAAATAGCCAGGGTCAACCAGAGCGGCCAGGTTTCGCCTTCGTATTCAGTTTGGTCGGGTGGCGCGGCCGCTGACCCTCCTTGGTTGGCAAAGAAGATGCTGCAGATGAAGATGATCAGCAAGATCACGGCGCTCAGCATCGACAGTGCCTCTTCATGGCCACCGGCGGGCGTGTGCAGTTCGGCCACCAGGGTGGGCACGATCAGCGCGCTAACGGCGAGCACGGTCAGCGTGACAATGATGCGGGTCGAGCCCTGATCAAAGCGCAACACCCCAAAGCGTAGTCCACCCATGACAAAGGCCAGCCCCAACACGAGCAGGCTATTGGCCAGGATCGAGCCGACAATGGCTGACTGCACAACGGTGACCAATCCGGCCTGCAGGGCGAAGATGCTGACAAAGAGTTCGGGCAGGTTGCCAATGGCGGATTGCAGTACACCTGTCATCGTGGGGCTGAGGCGGCGGCCCAACTGATCGGTCGCTTCGCCCACGGTGGCGGCCAACGTGGCCAGTGCCGCGGCGGCGACGAAGAAGGTGAGGGTAGCGTTGGCCGCGCCAAGCGCCAAGCCGCCCGTCACGAGGGTGACAAGCAAGGCCAAACCGAAGGTAATTTGCTGTTTGCGTTCTAGTTGTTGCAGTGCCATTGCTTCATCCTTGTGGATACTAATCCAGCAGGAAAACCAAAAAGATCGCTTCTGCCGATGCCTGACGCAATCCGGCCACCAAGAGGCCAGACATAGCAGCCCCGTCGCCCAGGTTGAAGACGCTCACCTCGGTCACGGTGGCATCGTCAAATGCAGCGGAAAGCGCGGCCCGGGCCTGGTCGGCATTCTCAACATTGTCCAGGATCATTGGTACAGAAAGCGCAGCATCGACATCCTCGATGGCGTGCAACTCGCCCACAATATCGTGAACGGCGCTGGGTGGGCGAGCGTAGACTTCTTTCCAAGGTCCCAGCCAGGCTTCCTCGCCGTAGCGCACCCAAAGGTCGCCGACAAAGTACTTGTATTGGTCGAGCGCCATCTGGGCCAGGTCTGGTTCGGCTGCGTTTGGTGCATAGAAGACAGCGCTGCCGAAGCCGGCCTGGCTTGGTGCACCATAAACGGTTTCCAAGTCCGTAACGTAACTCGGTTTGGTTGTCTCTGCTTGCATGGGTTCGGATGCGGTCGCCCCGTTGCCCAGCGCGTCGATCTCTTGCATAGTTGCCTCCAAGTCAGGTGTGCGCCGTGCATGAGTGGCTTGTTCAAACGCAAAGCCGACGGCAATCAGATCAGGCTCGCCCAGATAGTCAGCGATCAGGTTGAGGCCGGTCGGTTGGCCCGCCTCGTCGTAGCCGGCCGGTACGGTCATGGCGGGGAAGCCCGCGGGGGCGTAGGCTTGGCCCACATCCGAGAGCAACACATCAATCTCATAATCGGCAAAGAGACTGCTGAGGGCGGCACGGGTCGTCTGTTGGTTGTGCGCCTTCAGCGCCAGATACTCCGCTTCGCTGAGAGGTGCGTTCTGCGCCCCCTCTAGATAGCCCTGGCCATAGGGCGCCCGATTGGCTAGATCCGCGTCGTTGAGGGCAATGATGGCTTCCAGGCTGTCGACCTCGACCTGAGCGCCCAAATTGACCAGAAAGCGATTGATCGCATCCTTGAAGCCATAGGGCAGCACATCATTGACATCGACCCGTGCGGGCAATGCCAAAGCACTTACTTCCACCACCGTCATCCCCAGATCACGGAAGCGATGCCCAATCTCCCGTTGCGCATCGCTCTGCGCGCGATAGAGCTGGCGCAGAGCCTCGGCGCTCTCACCCTTGTCGCCACGCAGGCCAAAGCCGGCGAGCACCTGCTCGATATCTTCTTCGCTGTAGACGATGATGCCCACGCGCCGCGTTTGGGCCGCCTCCACTGAGAGGAATTGGGTAAAATCGACACCGGCTAGCGCAGCCGCATCTTGTGTAACCGGGTCGTTGGCGTCCACGCCGGTCATGGCGGTGAGCAACACGGCGACATCGGTCACCGTGCGCCCCATTGGTCCCGGCACATCCTGCCATTCCAGCAGCGGCACCACATAGTCACGGCTGACCAACCCCATGCTGGTTTTAATGCCGACCACCGAATTGATCTCCGCGGGCAGCATAATCGAACCTTGGGTCTCGGTGCCCACACTGGCCGCGGCTAGGTTGGCCGCCACCGCCACGGCGGAACCGCTGCTGGAGCCATAGGTCTCAAAGGGACCATAGGGATTGCGGGTCTGACCGCCCAGGGCGCTGAAGCCGTTGGGCATGCAGGGATCCATGTAGTTGGCCCATTCGGAGAGGTTGGCCTTGCCCAGAATGATGGCGCCGGCCGCACGCAATTGCTGCACGAGGAACGCATCGCGATCGGGCTGCCAATCTTTGAGCGCATAGGCGCCGGCGCTGTTGTGCATGCCGTCGCCGGTGGCAATGTTGTCTTTGAGCAGCACGGGAATGCCATGTAGGTTGCCGCGCACATTGCCCGCCGCCCGTTCATCGTCCAACTGGCGGGCAATCGCCAGCGCCTGCGGGTTGAGTTCCAGCACCGAGTTCAGCTTGTCGATATCGTAGCGCCGGATGCGGTCGAGATAGTAGGTAACCAGTTCGGTGGAAGTCAGTGTGCCCGCGGCAAGCGCTTGCTGCAGGTCGAGGATGGTGGCGTCGGACAGAAGCGCGTCCAAAATGGCCACTCGCTCGGCGGTCAATCCGGCCAGAGCGTCGGCAAAGGGGCTGAGATCGCGCACACGCTTGGCGTTGTAGGCGGGCTCTGGGCGCGGGAAAGGCAGATCGTAATTGGCGCAGGGATCAGTGGGACCGGGCACGCCCGGCGGCAAACAGGCCGTCAGCAGGAGTGCGACGAGCAACACGCTGCTCCACAGAATATGTTTCATCAGCTTATCCCTTGGATGAACATTGATTACACAGTTATAGGCCGAGAAACCGGGTTTTTGGCAAAAACCCGGTTTCTGAATATGGGGTTGATTGCTTAACCCTCATCAAAGAATTACTCTTCGGTCTCAGCCTCTTCGTCTGTTTGCTCTTCCAGCGCCGGCAGGACCAGCAACAACATGGCCGCGGCCGAATGGGCAAAGGAAACGAACGACTCGACCTGGCCAATGTAGGCATCGGGAGCGAGCGCCCGGTGACGGTGCATGCGCCCATCGGCGCTGACCCAGCCCTCATAGTGATCGGGGCCGAGGCGGGTGGTATAGACCTTGCCGTTGCCCAGGTCCACGCGGCCCACTGCCTTGTCAGGTCCGAAGCGTTCCGCATAGATATCGCCCGTCTCCAGGTTTGCGTAGCCAACCTCCTTGTCAAAGCCAACTCGGCTGCGGGTGACTTTGCCGTTGTCAGCGACATGGCCCAACACCTTGTCCAGGGCGTGGGGAAGCGCAAGATAAACTTTGTGCATGATCATTTCCTTTTCAACTTTGTGAACGACTGCATCAACTTGATTTCCTATTCGGGAAGCTCCGGCAAGAGATCGTCCGGCGCAACAAAGGGAACGCGGAGCGCCTCGACGCAGGCCATACTGATATCCCCTTCCGGCGACGCAAAGAAGGAATCGATCAAGGCCCGGCCGCAATTCCTGCTCAACCCCGGTACATGGGGGGTGCCAGGAAGTGTGACCAACGTGGCATTCGTTAAACCTTCAGAGGCAAGCCTGCCCCATTCGGCGGGTGTGGCCGCGTCGATCTCGCCGTTGATGACCAGGGTAGGAATATCACTGACCACGGCGGCCGGCGGCGGCGCGTACGCCGCGCCACTGAGGCCGAGCGCTTCGCACTTGGTTTGATAAACACCCACCCATCCAACGTTGCCAAGCAGCAATTGTGGCGCTTCGTAGCTTTGGTAGACTTCAAAGGCCCGTTCATTGGACAGATTGGCGGCGTGATCGTTACACACCACCACATTGTTGGTAAGGGATTCAAAGGTGATCAGCCGGTTGACAAATTCTTCCGATGTGATGATCGCAATGGTCTGTGCGACTTCTTCATCGGTGAAGGTAGATGCCAGGCCGCTCAGCGCGCCGACTAGGCCAGGCAAGCCCAGTCGCGCGCCAAGTTCAATCAGCTTATCCCGGGTCTGCGCTGTGGGATCTGTGCTCATCCCTCCCAACAGCGAGGAGACGACGGCGCCGCTACTCAAACCGTCGACGTACTCGCGTAGAATGTTGGCATAGAGTGCGGGCCGCGAGTCGGACTCCGCCAGCGCCGCCGCGATCACGGTCAACTGTATTTCGGTCAGAAAGACGTCTGACGAGATTGACGTAACAGGCTCACTAATCGAGGCGGGGATATCCAGAGGTGTCGCCGCTTCTGCCTCCGCCGGCGGCTGGGGCAAGAAGATTTCGCCGGCGGCTGCGGCCTGAGCCACGGCATACGCAGCAGTCTGGCCACGGGTCAATTCATCCACCATGCGGGGGAGCAGGGCGCGCAGCGCCACATTCGTGTTGCCGGTGCGCAAGACGCCGATGAATTCGTCCAGCGTGATTTCGGCGCCGTCATCTGTGGTCAGCGGGGCCTCTTCCATGTTTGCCAGCAGATCGATCAGGCGTTGGCGGATATCCGGATACGCGGCGCCACAGGACTCATCCGCCTCGCAATCTGCGAAGACACGCAAGGTGAGATAGGACTGAATGTACCCATTTTCCAGCCACTCCATGTTGCGAGGATCGACACCGTCGACCACCATACTTCGAATCGGCGGCAGGTCTGAGGATGAATCTTTTGCGTAGTAGTCGAGGATCTCTTGCGCGATTTTTGTGCCGTAGGACGCCCCATACAGATTGTACGCCGGGTAGCCGAGATGCCGCATCAGCGCGATGGCATCCAGCACGGTGTTACGGGTATTGTATTGGCTGAGATCGATGCCCTTTTCCTCGAAATAGGGGAGACATTTGTCGATGCCTGAGGCAGAAACGCTCTCACTGTAGTACGTATAGATGTGTTCGGGATCTGAGTGAATATTGAAGGTGAGCGGGGCGTACTCCTCATCCAGCGCGGCCATGCGTTCCGCATCCGGCTGTCTCACAGAGATAGGGCAGTGCAGAAGATTGCTGTAGGTTGTGCCGCGTTGATCCCAGAGGATGATGTCGCGCATCTTGCGGGGACCGGCAAAGAATTGAACGCTTTGGGCGGTTGTTGCCAATGCGGAGCCGCCGGGTCCACCCGCAAAGTAGATGATAGGATCGGTAAAGGGCGCCAGCCCCTGGGACTTCAACACGGCATAGGCGATGGTAATCGTCGTCCCATCCGGGGCGTCCCAGTTTTCGGGGACTTGGATCTGCCCGCAGAGGATGGATTCACCCGCCGTCTCACCGAACAGGTTCCCCATTGGGCATGGGATGTCCATATCAGCGCTCAGCGCCTGTGGCTCGCCTGCTTGCGCTGTCGCCAAACTGGGGCATACAAGCAATAGCGCTAATACTGCAAACGTTAGGGATAGTGCATTTTTCATGGAGTTTTCCTGTTGAAATATGTTTGCTGCTGGAAAAGAGAGCGACCAACGAATAGGACTATCACCGAGCCAACAAAAAGCACCAAAAACGATGCCAACTGGATATCCAGCACATGATCGGGCAAATCTTCGCTGACCAGAGTGGCGCCGGGCAGAAGATAGAAGGCCGTATCGTAGAACGCATGCAGAAAGATGGAGACAAACAGGTTCCCAAAGATCCGTCTGCTCACGTACCAGAGGGTACCGCCGGTGAGGACGATGACCAGCACCAGCGGGTTGGCCCCTGGCGCAGCCAGGGCAAGTTGGTGGATGTGCCGCCGTATTCCCATTCAGGCGCCGCGACACAATGGGCCAAAACGGTCTCGACGTCACTGCGCCCAAAGGCGGCGTAGATCGCTTGGACAGTTTCCAGATTACGCATGATTTTCTCTCCCGTATGGATGATAGCTCCTCAAAATGTGTGTGCATCCAAGGTGACAGGCACTGGCCAGGACGATTACAGTCGGTGAAAATCGCGTTTGGCCAGTGCCTGTCACCTCGCTATTCCACCGGCTCGAAACCGAGCAAAAACGCACCGCTGTCCGGATTCAGCACAATGTTCAGATTCGGCCCCTCGAATGATAAGCTTGTCGCCGCGCCGAGATAGCTGAGAAAGGCGTCGCTGCGCGAGCCTTCGGGGCAGGCGGCCAAGGTGGTGGGGCCCAGCGTGATGGTGAACGCATCATCCTCCGTCAAGGTGTAAGCGCCGCCGGCTCGGTTGCAATCGGCCTGGATCGCCACGCTCCCGTCCGCGGCAAAGGTAAGGGTATAGCTATCCGATTCTGCGATGGTTGTCTGTTCGCCGGCAGTGCTGACTGAAACGACCCACCGCCACGTCGTGCCGGTCAGCCGCGTGACCGGATCGGTGAGTCGATCCAGTTCGGCAATGGCCGCTGCCAGCACTGGGTCTTCCCCGCGCAGCTTGGCCTGTTCGGTTTCCAGCGTGACCGGCACGCGCACATCCGGCGCCACCCCTTTGGCTTCCAGATTGGGTTCGTCGGTGCCGGCGAAGGTGGTGCGCCCCATGGTGTATTGAAACGTAATGCCGCTGGGCATGGTGACCCGCTCAATTGGGCCACCGGCGCCCATGGAACGATATTGGGCAACCACCGTGGCTCGGCCCAACAGTTGCAAATGTTGGGTGAAGTATTCACAGGCACTGGCGCAATGCTGGTCGATTAAAATCACCAGCGGACCGGTATAGGCCAGTTCCGGACGTGGCGCGCTAGCCATAAAATCAACGGCATAGGCCTTTACCAGATCGCCTACCTTGGCATCGTAGTAATACCAATCGGTAACATGGGTGGCCATCGGCTTCTCAGGTGCGAAGAAATAAGAAGCCATGATCTGATAAAGCTCGAGCCAGCCGCCGCCGTTGCCACGCAGATCGAGAATCATACCCGCCGAGGATTGGTTTTTCTCGAAGGCCAGCGCTTCCTCCAACACAGCGATTTTGGGCACGATGTAATTGATAAAATCGCTCCAGCGCACGACCGCATAGTTGCCGACCTGCTCATAGGTTACGGGCGTGCGGGTCCCTGACTCGGCTGCGTGCTGGCCGGTGTCATACTCGCCGGCGGTCATGGTGACTGTCGTCACCTCACTGGCATCCGGCAGGCGATAGCCAATCGTCACCGTCTGGCTCAGTGGGAACGAGAGGAAGAAACTGGCTTGGGCGGCGCGCCGCACTTCCGCCACGCCCGTTCCACTGATACGCGGCACTTCTGCCAGCCGCGCTGCGGGGGATTGCCCGTTGACCGCGACAATTTCCGTGCCCGGAACCCAGCCCGCTGCGTCGGCCGGCGTGTCAGTGCCAACTGTGAAAACGATAATTTTGTCTTCCGCAGCTTCGGTTGCCGTCATGGCGCTGGTTGTGGCGATTACCGTTGCGCCCACGTTGCCGGCGGTTCGCTCATGGAACCTTTGGGCCCAGGCCAATGTGGCTTCAATATTGGTATTAGCCGTGGCTGAGACATGCGCATCCTCGATAGAAACGGCCAGATCGGCGAGCAAGATGTAGTAAGCCGACAGATCGTTGTTGGCATCGGCTTCCTCAACCTGGGGTAGGTGCGTTTGGCGAATCGCTTCCCAATCCAGCCCGCGCAGGGCGGTGTAGGCGTAGCGCTCGGCCAGAATGTCGATCAGCGAGTTAAAGCTTTCCAGAATGCCCTGGTCGGAAAAGTCCGGCGACGCTTCTTCAACCCGCTCCATTGTGTTCATGGTGGCGGCGGCAGAACGGTCGAAGGTGACGCTGCCATCCTGGCTGAGGGTGGCCAACGTGTAGCCGGCGGGCAGCGCCACCGCGGGATCATCCTCAGTGAACCACAGGCCATCGTCGCCAAAAGCGGATGGGAAGCCCTGATCGTCGTCGGGCGCATAAACGAGAAAGGCGCCTTGGGTGAGCGCGCCGCTAGCCACATCCACCAGGAAGGAGCCCAACCCGCCCTCCTGCTCAATTTGCTGCAAGTAGGAATCGTTGACCAGGTTGGAGGCGACCTGTAGCGCAAAGATCTGCACACCGGTGTCGCTCTCGCCATCGTTGTCCACATCCAGGGTTGCGCCGGTCGGCGCAATCGGCAGATTGATGCGGAATTCTCCGGGCGGCGGAAATAAGGGTTTGGTGAAAACGCCCAAAATCTGCCCCGTGTCGGCGACATACTTCTCCGGCTCACCGGCCAATGTATTCGTCACATCCATGAGCAGGACGGTTGGGTTCGGATAGAGTTCGGGCATAAAGGCAAAATTCGCCGAGCTGGCTTCGCCGGTCACGACAATCGGCCCGCCCTCATCGTTGGCGATGGTGGCAGGCGGCAGATCGGCAGCGGCTGTGCTCTGGGCAAGTACAATGCCGGGTTGTGCGGCGCTCAGGAGCATCAGTATCGCCACCAAGAGCAGATTGGTGAAATAGTACTTTCGAATGGTATGCATGTAAGTGTCCTTGTGAACGATAACGACAACGGCTGCGGTTACGTTGATGAACGCGCTTCCTGCTATCACTGAAGCTCGCCGGCGGACAGATCGCCGAATTGTAGCCCGGCAGTCAGCGCTTGCTGCCGCTGCTCAGATGAGCCGTGGGTTATTGGGCTTCCACAATCGCATTGGCGATACCCGGCACAATGATGCGACTGACATTGCTCTCAGCCGCGTTACTCCATATCACGATCGTCACGTCCTTATCGGGGAGATAGCCGCCGTCGCTCAGGAAGCCCAGCGTCTGGCCGCCGTGTCCCAACACGCCATTGTTGTCGAGCATGCCGTGGGCATAGATGGTCCCTGAGCCGAGCTTATCCATCCCTGCTGCGGTGTGTTGCTTGATCTGTTCAAGCGTCGATTCCTGTGTGAACAGCTCTCCGTTGAAGAATGCCTTGAGGAAGACGGCGAATTCGCCCGGCGTGGAGACCACGGCGCCCGCCGCCCAGCCCTGGCTGGCATTCCACTCGTCGGTGGTGAAGTTGAAGGGTGTCCTGTAGTAGGCGTGGGGTAGGCTGCCCGGCTCAGGCGCGCCCGTCTGTAAGTAGGTCTTCTCCAGCCCCAGCGGCTCGAAGATGCGCGCCTTGAGGTTTTCTTCATAGGTGATGCCGGTCGCCTTCTCGATGATGAGACCGAGCAGGATGTACCCAGTGTTGCTATATTTCCACTCTCCTTCGGCGGCAGGCTCGAAGTAGCTGAGACCAGAGTCGGCCACGAGTGTCACCAACTCTTCGGGGGTGAAGGCGCGGGTGAGCATGGCTTTGTCTGTCTCGCCGTCAGCGATGGTGGCGCCGTCCTTATCCGGCGCGTCGAAGTAGTCGTACAGGCCGCTGGTGTGGGTGAGCAGCATGTCGATGGTGATCTGGTCGCCGTAGGGCAACTGCGCCGCCAATTCGGGTAGCCACTGGCGCAACGGGTCAGAGATGGAAAGCAAACCTTCTTCCTGGAGTTGGAAGAGGATGGCGGAAGTCATCATCTTGGTGTTGCTGCCGATCTGGTAGGGAGAGTCGGCGGCCAGCGGCGCACAGGTGTCGACATCGGCCACACCGACCGACTTGAAGTAACGGCCCTGCGCCGTTTGGATGAACATGACCGCGCCAGGGCCAGGCCGCGGCGGCGTCTGGATGAGGCTCACCAAACCCTCGTCGAGGGTGGCGCTGAGTTCGGGAGCGAGCGTGTCCTCGACGGTGTTGATCGTCAATGCTTCGTCGCCGCAGAGATCCACCGCCGTCGTCACCGCGGCGTCGAAGCGCATGGATGTTGTTGCTGTGTCCAAGACGAGGATCAGTTGGGCGCCAGTGGGAATGATCTGGGTGGTCCGGCCCAGCAGTTGCAGGAACTGCTCGCTGCGGGAATCGCCCGCACAGGCCGCCAGTGTGACGGGGCCGATCTCGATGCGGGCAGCGGTCGGCCCTTCGACGACATACGAGCCGACAGCGTTGTTGCAGTCGGCCTGGATTGTAAGCGTGCCGTCTTCATGGAAGGCCAACAGGTAGTCTGCGGGCGTTTCGACGGTAACGCTCTCCGAATCGCTGCTGTAGGTGGTCCATCGCCACGGATTCGCCATCAAGCCGGCTTTGACGTACTCCACATAGGCGGCGTTATCTGCTTCAGAAAGCTCGACGGCATCCGCATCGGTCGTATCGGCGGTCGAAACCGGCGCGAGTTGCGTTGACAGTGGCTGGATGGGAGCGATGCATCCGCTCACCAGCAGGGAAGCGATGAGCCCAACTAGTAGTGCATAGGTTTTCATGCGTAGGTTCCTTGTTCTCAAAATTTTAGGCCCGGTCCCTATCTCATTTGGGGATAAGGAGCGGGTGCCATATAGCTTTATGTTGAATGCAGCCCCTTATCGGCGCAGCCGCAGCACTTCACCGCGCCAATAGGCCACCAGCGGATCGCTCTCAATCGAGCGCGCCTTGCGGCGCAGATAGCGCTTGTGAAAGGCGAGCGCGTTCTGCGCGTTGCGGATGCGCCGCCCAACGCGCCGGGAATAGCCCGGAATGCGGCGCAAGCGGAAACGTTTTTCCGCCTGTACACCTTGGTATTCCTCCGGCGTCACAATTTCAGGTACTTCATCGGCCAACTCTTCACGGATAATTGCCCGTTCCCAATTGCCGCTGCGGCGCAGGGCAATGATCAGCAGTGGGATATTGATAATGTTGATGACAAGCGCTTCTAGTGGCAGACCTAGCGCCATGGCGGATTTAAAGACTTCTGGTAAATTATTTTGATCTTCGATATTGAATTGACTCGCATCCACCCCCTGTATCACGAGAATGACCATCGTTAGACCGATGCCAATCGCGGGACCGATCAAATTATCTTGTAAGGTATGAGTGAGAACTGCTGCCAGGAAGCTATAGATATTCATAAGAAGATTCGTGGCATGATCACGAGTTAAACAGATGAGTAACACCACGAATCTTTTTCCGAGAAACTATGGCATCGTAGCGGCACGGTATACCGTGCCGCTACGATGCCAACGGATTGGTCATGGACCTTAGCGCGCAAAGCGCCCGACCAACCAGCGCAAAACGTAGTAAATGATCAAGGCGTTGATAACCGCGCCAATGATGATCAGGATCAGCCCGGTGGCCATATTGCCGGAGAGGCCAAAGAGGTTATCAAAGAGCGAAACCCACGGCTGTGTGAGCAGAACGGCAAAGACCGCCGACAGCGGATCATCACCGGTGAAGATTGGGATGATCGATAAGAGGACCAACACAAGGTAGATGGCGGTGACAATCGCGGGCACTCTGCGTGACATGTTATATTCCTTTTCTTATTGAGTGCAATAGCAAGGGCAGAGGGTTCTCCCCTGTTGAGGGCTGTCAGCAATTGGCTGCAACGAGGTGACAGTCACTGCCTGGGCGTAGGTTGTACACTACAAAACCAATAGGCAGTGACTGTCACCTGACAGCGGATATTTCCGTACCTGTTTACGGTTGAAACTCCAGCGTACCGCCATCGGCCATCATGTCAATGAAGAGATGGCCGTCTTGGAAGAAGTAGCGGGCGGCAAAGCCAAGCTTCTGGAGCAATTCCTCACCCCGGGATTCCGGCTCACAGAGGGCGAGGGTGGTTACGCCGGGGGTAATCGTGAGGCTACCCTCGTCCGTAGCCGTGTAGGCGGCGGTGGCCTCATTGCAATCAGCATGAATTTGGATTGACCCATCAGCGAGAAAGGTCAGTGTATAATTCTCAGGTGTGTCGATCGTGACTTGCTGCATGGGATCGGTGAGGCCCACCCATTGCCAGGTCGTACCGGTCAGACTCTCGTCCATGGCACCCTCGGCCTCAGCGGCTGGTTGTGGCGTAAAGAGCAGTCGGTCCCGCGCATCGCCGCTCCCATAGGAGATGACCAAGTTGCCAAAGTCATAGCCCCAAATGGTAGCCGCGCCCAATGCATTGAAATACGCAGTTTCTTGATTGCCGGCGGGATCGGGGCAGAGCATCCGCGTAGACGCGATGGGGCCGAAGGTCACGAGAAATGGGTTGTCGTCGCTCAGCGTAAAGCTGCCGTTGTAGTTGTTGCAGCCCCCGCTACCGCTGATTCGGTCGCCGGCAAAGGTGATGGTGATTTCAACGTCGTCCGCCACCGGCTGATTCTCGCCCAGTTCCACCAGACGCCAGCTCGTGCCGTCGAGGTCGGCTGCCGAGACACGTACCGGTTCCCCACCACCGCCAACTTCCGCCAGTTGACCTTCTTGAAGGGCATAGGTTTTCTGCACCATGTGGCTGGGGCAACAGGCACCGTCGCCTGGCCCGGCGGTGGTGAATTCCACCGCAATCTGTCTCTCCTCAATGGTGACGGAGCGCACCTGTGTGCGATCTTCGACCATGACGGCGCCGCCATCAACCGGTTCGCCGTTTTGATTCAGTTGTGCCGCGACATAGGTAAAGGTTGCGCTACCACCACCGCTGTCGAGCAGAAAGACAACGGCATCGTCAACACCATCGCCATCCAGATCCCCGAACAAAGTCGCATTGTCCCGGTAGCGCACGCTTACTGGAGGATCACTCTCTTCATAAACGCCATCAGTGAGCGTAATGGGGTCGTCGTAGATGCCGCTGTAGGTTGCGTTCTTCAACGCTTGGATAGAGAGCGTCTCGGCTGTACCGGAAATCGACCCCGCAGCCGCGGCTGGTTCGCCCGTTGGCGCAACAATGGGCGTACAGGCAGCGATGGCCAGCAAGAAGACGAGCGCCAAAGCGAATATCGGATATAATTTGGTGTTCTCCATAAATTATCCTTCCATGTCTTACAAAACATTAGCATGGCTTTATTCTGATTTAACTTTCTCAGAGATGACAGGATGACAGGATGACAGGATGCGTGAATATAGGGTCATCTGGTCATCCTGTCATCTGGTCATCCTGTCAAGTCACTCGACAAAATCGGAATACATAGTACAGCAGTACCGTTCCTTAGTCACCGGCATCCTGGACCACGACGGTGAGGGATTGGCGGTCGGTGCCGACGCGGTTGTAGGCGATCAGATCATATTCGTTGACGCCGACCGGTCCATAACAGTCTTGATAGCTGCCATTGCCGGGGCCAGCCTGCAGGATCGTGGCACCGTTACGCTCAATGCCAACGCCCTCGGCGTCGTCGGTGCGCCAGTCCAAGGTGATACATTCGCCGATAAAGGTCATGTTGCGGTCCACGTTAAAGCGCCGGATACGCGCTCCACTCTGTTGCGGCTGGCTGTTATTGACCCGAATTGTGACTTGACGGCTGTCCTGACCACCGTCGTTCTTGGTAATGGCAAGTCTGTACGTACGCGTATCGCCAGGGCAGACCTCGCGCTGGCTGACACCCGCCACTCCTTCGTTATCGAGATAGACCGCCCGTACATTGCGCACATCCCAGCGTAGTGTGGTGCACTTACCGGCGTCAATGTTATCGCGGTCCACCCAGAAATTGATGCTGTAGTCGGCATTGCCCGAAACGTTGATGGTAAGCGGGAAGTCGTGCGTCCCGCCGTCATTGCCAACCACGCGCAGGGTATAGGTGGTGGTAGCGCCGGGACAGACATTGCGTGCGTCGTGGCCGCCGACCCCCTGTTGATTGCCACCGTCAATAAAGTAGATGGCGCGAATATTGTCAACATCCCAACGCAGTGTTGTACACTGGTTCGCGGCAATATAGGCAGAGTCAGCGCGCAAATTGGGATTGATCGAGGTCGTTGGCTGCTGCGGGATCGGGGTTGCCACTGTGACGGGGGGCGCCGTCGGTGTCGGTGGATTGGGGTCAGGCACCTGAATGCCCACCCAGATGACCTCGCCAAAGGCTTGGTTTTGATCATCGTGCATGCGCCAGAAACCTTGGAAGACGCCATAGGTTTGGGGGGCGCGCAGGTTCACGTTAAGGTCAATCTGCTCTCCCGGCTGTACCGCTTTCCCGACCTTGACACTGGTGCCACCCATGGCAGCCTCAATCCGGTTACCATTGGCATAGGTCAGTGAAAAATCAGCAGACCAGGCACAGGTGCCGTCATTCTGGAGACGCCAGCCTTTGCTAAAGTCCTGACCGGGAATCAGGATTGGGGGCGCGGCCATATTTTTGTCGTCCAAGTTGAGATCGGCGATCCACTTCATGCTATAGATGCAGGCAGGGGTGGCGGTCGGCGCAGGGGTAGCGGCGGCGGGTGGCGTGGGTGTGGCGGTCGGTAAGAGAGAGACGACCGCACCGCCTGCTGTAGGCGCGTTGGGCGCCGGTGTTTCGGCCAGGTAGAGTTTGGAGAGTTCAGCAAACTGGCCGTCGGCCTGCAGCGCAAGCAACGCCTTATTCAGCGGCTCGATCAGACTGCTGCCTTTGGGGACCGCGATCGCAAATTGCTGGGCGCTGAGCCCCTCGCCCACCATGGTCAGCCCGCGCCCGCGTACGGCCAAATCGGCCGTCAGCTTGCCCACCAGCCCAACGTCCACTTTGCCGGTGCGCAGATCGGTGAACATGTCACGCACAGAGCGATAGGGGATAAGGTTGGCCTGTGCAATGTAGCCGGTGTCGACCAGATTCTGTTGGGCCCAGGCTTGATAGGTAGTGCCGCTCTGGACGCCGACAGTCAGTCCTGCCATGTCGGCTGGCGCGGTGACCGTCTGGGTGAAGGTGGGACCGGCCACAACGGCGCTGCTGCCGATGTAGTAGAGATTGGTGAAATCGACCAGTTCCCGCCGCTCCGAAGTGACGGAGATAGCGGCCATGGCCGCGTCGATATTGCCCAGGCGCACCTGGTCTATTAGACCATCGAACGCGTAGTCGTTAAATACGACTTCTACCCCCAACTGCTCGCCCAGCGCCTTAGCCAGGGCGATGTCGAAGCCATCAAACTCATAGTTGCTGTTGTAAAGCTCGAAGGGCGGGTAATCGGCGGAGGTGCCGATAATCAGTCGGCCTACTTTTTGAACACGCGCCCAGTCGTCGGCTGGGTTATGCGTCGATTGGAGCGCCGGCGCTGCCTTAGCCAATGAGACCGCAAAGAGCAGTAGAACTGCACATAAGATAGCGCTAATCGTCAGTGAAACTTTCATCGTGATAATCCTCTCTTGCGTAGAACGTAGATCTTAAGCTGCGTTTATTCATAGTTGACAGAGTGCTTGATTTTCTTTTTGATAAGGTGCTGGGTCAAGGCGATCCGAACCACTTCTCAAAGATCTGGTCGTATGTACCATCGGCGCGAAGCTGAGCGAGTGCGCTGTTGATCCGCGCCAACAGATCAGCGCGCGCCGGGCTGACGGCAATTGCATACTGTTCATCAGTCAGCGGACCACCGGTGATGCGGATGCCGGCGTCGGCGTTATTGCTGATATAGCGGACAATGACCGGGATATCAATGACAACGGCATCGACATCGCCGTTGCGCAATGCAGCAAAGGCGTTGGCCGCTTCCGGATAGGCAACCACTTGCGCGTCTGTCTCCGTTGCCACAAAGTACGCGCCTGTTGTGTCCGCCTTCACCCCTACTTTTACTTGCGCAGTTAGGTTGTCCGCGCTGAGGATGGTTGTCTCATCCAGCCGGACAGCCAGCCCTTGGCCCGGGTTATAGTAGGAGACGGGTGCACTGCCGGACTCGAAGTAGACATCAGAAAAGTTGACCTGCTCCGCCCGCTCGGCAGTGACGGTGATGGCGCTAATAGCCGCGTCAAGCTCGCCGCTTGCCACTTGCGCTAGCAACTCCTCAAAGGGCAGATCCATATAGGTCACTTCAAAGTTACCGGCCTTGGTGAGGGCGGTCATCAAATCCAGGTCAAAGCCCACCACTTGACCAGCTTCATCTTTGTAGACAAAGGGTTCGAACTGTGCATTGATCCCCACGCGCGCCAATAGCATATCAGCCGCCGATGCACTTGCCCCGCCGGCGCCGGCTGACGCCTCGGTCGGCACAGCGGTGGCCACAGCCGGTGCGGTGGTGGGTTCGGTTGTTGCCTCAGGTGTGGCTGCAGTCGGCACAAGATTGCCGCCTGTGCAGGCGCTCATTGTAAGCACCAAGCACACTACCCAAATAATATTGAAATAATAGTAACGCACACTTCTGTGCCATTGCCCTCTCCGGACTTTCATAATCTATGTATTCACTTTCTTGAATGGCGAGGGATTATGCAACTTATTGTTAGTACGGCTAGGACAGTGTCAGGGAAGTTCTGATAAATTAGAGACCTAGATCGTAGGTGCGGTTTCCATACCGCACAATCGACCAATCTGGGGAATTTCTGATCTGTGCGGTATGGAAACCGCACCTACGTCTAATCCATCAAAATTTCGGTTACACTGCACTAGGACTGCCATGCTGCGTGCATGACCACGCAACAGATAAGGGTTTTCAAAACAACCACACTAAAACATGAAGCGGCTATTGGATGATAAAAAAGATGTCGAAATTGAGTTGTGGACTTTCCGGCAAACGCACGGGGGTGATGGTCACAATATAGTCGCCACTGCTGGGCAGATCCACCCATAGATTGTTCTCCAATCCACTGTTTTGACCATTGACTACCAAAGCGCCCCCATTGACAGGCATGACGGCGACCGTAAGCGCTTCCCCATGCGAGCGGGTGTGGATCTCCATCACCTGGCGGGCGCGGCCCCCAAGTACATAGCGCTTGGCGGCGCCATTGACGATCGTGCCCACCCGTGACGCGGCAATATTCCCTGAGCTGAAGTAGACGCGCTCGGCGTTGACTGCCGGCGGTTGCGGTTTGGGCGGTTGTGGTTGTGAGCCACCGCCACTATTCAAGCCAGGAATCAAGAGCGTCTGACCGGTTAACAAACCGCCTTGATAGATGTTATTGGCGCGCAATAGGGCATCCTGGGAAAGCCCAAAGCGATTAGAGACCGAATAGAGCGTATCCCCCCAAGCCACGGTGTAGTAGGGCGAGTTAAACGTGCCGCTGGCATGGGTAGTTGGCCCCCGATCATAGATGCCATTGCCCCCGGTCTCGGGTAACTGTACTGGAGACCCGCCACAGTTATTGGGCACAGTCAGCACCATGCCCACCTCAATGGCGCTTGGGTTGGCGCCGATGGTCTGGCGGTTGATGTCATAGACCATCTGCCAATTGGTGCAATAACGGCCGGCGATCTTGCCTAGTGAATCACCGGGTTGTACGGTTATTGTTACATAGCTTTGCGCTAATACCGGTGTGGGTAACGCTACTACGCCCAAACAAAGCACCCATAGAGCCACCAGATACTGACCAAATCGATATTTCATTCGAGTTCTTTCCTTCATCAAAATCGGTGGTATACCACGAAAGCTAACGACTAAAAAGGCCCGCAATGACCAAGAGAACAACGGCGCCAAGCACGGCTACAAGAATGCTATAGAGATTAAAACCGGTGACACCGGCGCCGCCGACGGTATTCATCAAAAAGCCGCCGATGAGCGCCCCAACAATCCCAACGACAATGTTTGTCAACAGTCCGCCGCCACGACCGGTAATCATACCGGCCAACCAACCAGCAATCGCCCCTAAAATAATCCATGCAAGAATACCCATATGTGTCTCCTTTCTGTTCCAACTAATTGTGGGAGTTCTATAAAACTTAGCTCGCATTGGTTGCTGAGCCACTTAGATACCAGACGCGATATGCACTAAAAAAGAGCAATAGGACAAACTGAAAAAGCGCGCTGGAGATTGCCCGAAATTGATCAAGATAGAAGGTGAGCATCACGACCGTCGTCAGGGAGAGCACCAGTCCAAAGATCGCCAGATTAATGCCACGCTCCTCATGACCACGACGCATGAGGATGAACGCAGCTAGCGTCATGAGCCCAATGGCCAGTTGCAGCCCCAACCGCATCAAAAACCAAGGCAGATCATCAACACTACGCAGCGTATTGTCATTGACAAGTTGCTCGCCAAGCGGCTGGGATAACAGGTTTGGCACTAGTGCAATCACCACTAGCAACATGATGTCGATAACACTCTGCAGACCATGCAGGCCCACCAGCCATAAGATGATGCGACGATGAAGCGGTCGCCCCAGCTTTTGCCCCCATTGCGCAATCATGTAGCGCAACGCCTGCACCCTACCCGGTGCAGCGGCCATGAGTGACTGCTGTTCAGCCGCTAGATAGTCCAGCAATATTCTGGCCAACGTTGCCGCACGTGGATTGGCACTTTGCTGGGCAAATGACAACCGTTCATAAATTTCCTGACGCTCTTGCGCCAACAACACACCATCCACCAGTGCAGGCAATTCTTCGACCGACCGGTAAAGCTCGGCGCGGGCATTGTGGCGCACGGGGCGGCGCACAAAAAAGTACAACAGCACACTCAGGAGAAAGAAGGCATAGATGATGGGGGCCGCCGGAGGATAGAAGTAATCGACATCCCTTGTAATAAATTTACCCACTTCGTCGATAAAGAGTCCCACGCCGACCCCGTTCAAGATCGCGCTCCAGACCAGCGCGGCACGGTTAAGCAAGACCAATGGCAACAGCGCAGCGATGTAGAGCAATAGCCCACCCCACAACACATGTGCGATGTGCAGATTGCCGCTGCCGATCTGTGGATAACCCGTCATCTCTAGATAGACGCGGGTAACAATCACCGAGGCGGCGAAGGCAACCAACGTAATCAGGACATAGGTTTCCGCTCTGGCCCGTTTGACGCCATGCCGGTCTGCATGCTGTTGAACTTCTTGCTGAGAATAAAGCACTTGGGTCTCCTGACGGTTAGTTGCCATTGTCGAACTACTCCGGGAACCAACCGGCTTCCGTTTTGGAACACTTAGAAGCTTGCGGATCGCGGTTAGGGTAGAGCCGCTGCTGCTTGCGGGCGTCGACCTGGCACTGCTGCCATACCACAATCTGCGGCTCCATCTGGATTGAGCCCAAGTTGGGCGAATTCCACTGCCCATTGGATTGGAAGCAGTTAGCCTGGTGCAGACTCTGCCGAATGCAGAGCGTGTAATCACCATACTGGGTAGCCAGGGAATTCACGGAGGAAACCGGCGGCGGCAAAGCAGGCTGCACCGGCACATAGATCGGCGCAGAGGGATCGGGCTTGATGTAGTCCCAATAGACATGGACATAGCCGGGCCCGCCATATTGGCGAAAGTCTACCGTGAGATGGCTGACCCCTTGGTTCATGGGAATATCAACGAGAAAGGCTTTCCCAGCCTGGCCACGGCCCACAGTATCAAAGTAGTTGGCATTGTTGATGGCCAGCCGCACTTCGTCATCGGCCAGAATATTGAAGCGATAGACACCCGAATAGAAATAGACATCGGTGCTCATCCGGGTTGAATAGTTCTGATTGGGCAGGTTAGGGCCCGGCGCCCCTTGTCCCCAGTTAAAGTCAACCAGATTGGCATATTGCGTATAGACCGGTGCGCCGGCCCAATCCAAGTTTGGGAAAAAGTCTATACGCCATTGATTCCCGCTCTGGGCTGTTGCCGGTTGCACAGAGAAGAGCAGCGGGAAAAACACTGTGAGCACCAGCGTGAAAACAAAGAAGTAGCGCCACTGTTTCATCTTATTCGCCTCCCTTCAATACAGCAGGTTTTAATTCGACAGAGCCGCTCACCGTCATGACGCCGTGAATCTCTTGTTCGATCTGGACGCGACCGATGAAGACATAATATTGGCCAGTTGCCGGTGCAGGAATATCGACGACTGGGTTCAGGTTCTCGCCGGCAACATGATCGTCGTTGCAGTAGATCGCGCCTGCCGGATCCTGCACCATCAGCGTGGCATCGCCATCCCCCTCGAAGAAGATGCGCAGGTGGTCCGGTGATTCACTCAGATTGAAGACGAAGTCAGGCAGGGTGTGAATAAAGCCATTGCACATCATATCCGGCGTGCCAATATCGAAGGCCGGGACTGTCCCGGAAACGGTAACGGTGTGGGTTAGCTCTTCTTCGCTCTTCCACTCAACCGCGGTGCTTGCGCGACCCGCGGCGGTTTGCGTCACCAATTTGCCTGTATTCACCTCATACCCCTCCACCAGATCTTCGGGGATCGCAGCGCGGGTGATCAGATTGCCCAAGGAAAAGGTGCCGATATTGACTTCAGGGCGGGTCGTCAACACGAGCACCCCCGGCAATAATTGATTGGGGGCATAGCTGCCCACCCAAATGTTGTAGCGCCCCTGTTCCGGGTCATTAAGTTGCAGCACGGGGTCAAGCAAGAGATCGTTGGCGTCGTCATTGCACAGGTAGTCACCGGATGGTGTTTGCACCACAAGGACAGGATCGTGGTCACTGTAGAAAAAAGCCTCTACAAAATCGGCCTCACCAGCCCAGTTCAAGGTGACGGTGGGACTCGCTGGAATAAAGCCGGTGCAGCTTTCACCATAGGTGCTGGCCGCCACATCACCACCACCGTTGAGACTCACGATTAACGGGTCCAGTGGATAGCCGGCCGTCAAATCAATCGTGACAAAGGCCGTGAACGGCGCATCAGCATCCGCCGTTGGGATTGTGCTTTGGGCCAATGCCGCCGGGGCAAAGAGCAGCATGGCCCCTAACACGAGCAGGAGTGTCAATCTGCTGTTCATGGGTTGTTCTCCTTCTACTTTTGAGTGCGCTGTTGAAAAGGGAAACGCGTTGGGTCGAAGCGAACCAACTGAGTACCAGTGGTGACCTCAGTTGGTTCGCCAGCAAACCGCGACAATGAATGAACCGTTCAACCACCGACAACCGTAATAGCTTGTTCTGCCGCGGAGGAACCGGCAAACTCGGAGTCCACAACCAGGCGATAGGTGACGGTGCCGACCAGGCTGTCGTCGGCAATGCAATCCTGATAGCTGCCAGGGGCGGTCACATCTAACGCAAGCTCGGCGTCGTTGCGCAACAGCCGCGCCCCCACCAAACTCGTGCCGCTAAAGGACCAGGCTAGGTTGACACAGCCCCCCACATTGATTTGAGTGGTGTCGGCGGTAAAGCTTTCGATCACGGGCGGCGTCTCCGGCAACTGACCGGCGCCCGCGCCACTGTCAGCGGTGTCCTCCACGGTGACATATTGGAATTGCTGGGCAATACCGCCATACTCAGAATCGATCTTTAACTGATAGGCCACGTTGCCCGGCGCCGGCGGACAATCCTGCTGTGAACCGGCAAGGGGCACATCACCGGCAATCACTTCATCATTGCGGAACAACTGCGCTAAAGCCAGACTGTCACCGCCAAATTGCCAGGAAAGGTTGACACATTCGCCAAAGGTAATGGTGTTGCGGTCCACGACAAAGCTGTTGATGACCGGCGCCTGCGGTTGGGGCGTGGGCGTCGGCTGCTCCGGCGCGACGACCTCGACATTGGCCTGCGCCACCGCGGATTGGCCATTTTGGTTGTGGGCTTCCAAGACATAGGTGGTTGCCCCCGCTTGCTCCAGACAATCTTGCAGACCATTGCTATTGACGGGTCCATTGTCCAGCACGACCGCGCCATTACGCGAGAGGCGTATCCAGTCCACGCCACCGCTCGTGCTCCAGGCTAGGCTGACACACTGACCAGCGGTGATTTGCGTCGGATTGACGGCGAAGGCGTTTACCACCGGCGCCGGCGCACTCGTCGGCACTGGCGTCGCGGTCGCCTGTTGCGCCACCACATCAATGTGATTGGAGGCGCGATTGGTGCCGCCTGGGCCGCTCGCTTCCAGCGTGTAATCCACCCCACCGCTGCCGGATGGACAGTCGTTGGTGTTGCCGCTCAAGGGCGCATCATCCCAGAAGACTTGGTTGTTGCGCAGTAGCTTCACCCGCTGGACATTGCCCTGCACCTCCCACTGTAGATTGGCACACTGGCCTGCCGGAATCTGGGCCGGCCCCACCGTGAAACGGGCAATGTTCGGCGCATTGGTCGCCTGTACATTGAGCGTGATTTGGCGAATTTCTGTGTTGTTATCCTGGCGCACGACCCGCAGATAGTAGTTGGTGGTGCGGTCGAGACAGACACGGCGGGTGTCCTGGCCGGCAACGCCATTGTTCTGCCAGTTTTGCCCCTCGGCATAAAAGTAGATCTCACGCACATTGCTCACATTCCACTGGAAGACCACACAGTCACCGGTGCGAATATTGTTGCGGTCCACGGTGAAATTGAGGTCGGGGGAAGGCGTTTGGGTCGGCGCCGCGGTGGGACCGGGACGACCGGGGACACTGATCCCGACCCAAACCCGCTCGCCAAAGGCCGCGCCCTGGCCATTGCGCAGTTGCCAGGTACCTTGGTAGACGCCCGGCGTTAAGGGAGCAACCAGGTCCACATAGAGATCATAGGTCGCGCCTGGGGGCACAGGCCCATTGATAGCAGTGGCGCGTCCCCCCATGGAGGCGGCGGGGGCATTCCCATCGACAAAGGTCACCGAGTAGCTGCTGTTCCAGGTGCAGGAACCGCTGTTGCGCACGCGCCAGCCCTTGCGGAAGGGTTGACCCGGCGTAAAGACTGGGGGCTGGGTCATGTTGAGATCGTCATAGGTGAGATCTGCCACATAGACCATCGCATCCGTACAGGCGCCCGGTTGGGGCGGCGCCGCGGTGGGGGCCGCAGTAGGCGCGACAATTGGGGCGCTGGTTGGGGCCATCGTTGGGGCGGATGTTCGGGCGGCGGTGGCCGGCGCGGCGGCAGTGGGAACGGCGGTCGGTGGCGCCACGGTAGGGAGGGGCTGGATCTCGTTTTGCGCCAGATCCAGATAGCGCTGCACCAGAGGCGCGATGGCGCCACGATTGCGCAACGCATCCAATGCCTCATTGATTTTTGCCTGCAAAGTGGCAGCCCCTTTGGGCAGGGCAACCGCATAGCGTTCACGCGTCAGCCCTTGCCCCACCAACACCACCTTCTCTTGCTGGGCAAAGCTTTGGGCGGGACCTAAATCAAGGAGGACGAGGCTGACCAGCCCCTGTTGCAGGTCGGCGACGGCGCGCTCAATGGTGTTGTAGGTAAAGAGATTGGCAGGACGCATCAGCCCAGGCGTGATCAGTTCATCCTTGACGATCTCCGCATAGACCGAGCCCTTTTGGACACCGATGGTGAAATTGGCCAAATCTGCGTAAGCGCGAATCGCCGGCATCGACGCATTGGTGGCCAGCACAGCATCTTCACTCACATAGTAGACCTGGCTAAAGTCCACGGCTTGTTCGCGCGCCGGGGTGACCGAAATGGCGGCAATGGCGGCGTCAATCTGGTTGACGGCCAGCGCCGCGGCCAGGCCATCAAAGGCAATATCTTTGAACTCGACCTTCACCCCCAACTCGTCCCCAATGGCGCGCATGAGCGCCACATCAAAGCCATCGATGGAGAAGTTCTGGTTGTAATATTCAAAAGGGGGATAATCGACCGAGGTGCCGACAACAAGGGTGCCGCTAGCCTGCACTTGTTGCCAAACATCCACCGGCGCAGCGGTTGGTTCTGACGCCGGGGTGGCGGTCGGTTGCGCACGCGTCCCACAGGCGGTTACCACAAGGACTATCGTGAGTAAGAACACGCTCCGCAGTAGGGTTGTAATGGTTGTCATGAGCTTCCTTAGCTGTTTTTTGTAAAATCACAAACTGACTTGTACTACAGTTTGCATTCGCGCTGGTTACCGATAAAGGGGAGATAGAGCATGTAGGCGTCGGTGCTTGGGGTGGTGAAGCCAATCCGCAATGTCGAGCCTAAACTTTCTTGATAGGCGCCTTGATTGCTGGCATGATCGACCGCCCGCACTGTGAAGAAATAGGCGCCATCGCCTTGGATCGGAGTGAAAACGGCGTTATCAAAGCCAACTTGTTGCTGCCAACTTTGCCACTCACCGTTGTTAAAACGATAACGGACATCATAGGTGCGTATGCCCGCGCCGGCGCCATCATCACCTGCCCAGTGAATCCGATAGGTGTTCGTGGAGACCCCTTGAATCGCGCTGATACAGGCGACGGGCGCCTGACCATCAATCGTCGTAAAGGTGAAAGTATTGGGTGCATTCCAAGTCGATGCATTATTGGCGTTGTCAATGGCGCGCACGGCGAAGCCCACTGTTTGTCCGTGCACGCCGTCATATTGGGCGGACGTCTGGGTGAGACCTGCAAGCCAACTGTTCCAGCTTTGGTTATCAATGCTATAGAGCAGTTCGTAGCGCTGAATGCCAGATTCCGGATCAACGCCCGACCAGGCGACCTGCACGGTGTCGCCGCTATAGGCGGGCAAGGCCTGCATGGTCACAGCAGGGGGGGCAATGTCTACTGTTGTCGCAGCCTGTGGGGCATTCGAATAAGCTTCTACATTATGCGCTTTGTCCACGGCCCGCCCGCGAAATTCATAGCTCTTGCCATTTTGGCCAAGAAAGGATGAGCGGGTTTCGGTGGTGTGGCGCAGCCAATCCTGCCAATTCTGGCCGGCCTCGCGATATTGGATATCATAATAGTCCACCCCAGAGCCGCCGGGATCATCAGCCTTCCACTCGACTGTAAAGCGGTCTGATTGTTGATAGCGGTTGGTTGGATGCTCAAACCAGGTGTGGGGCGCCTCCCGATCGGGAGCAGATTGTGAATAGTCAACGAGCAACTGGGGATGCTGTCCGTTGCCGCCCTCGCGTGACCAAAAGGCGCGCTGATGCTCGCCGGGATTTTCATTTCCCAAGACAATGATGCCGTCGTTGGCCTCGCTGCCGTTCTGCCATTGTTTCGCCAAGCGAGTAATGTCCCATTCGACCCATCCCGGATTGACGCCGATGCCGACTGAGGTGTCGGCGCTGCCCCAATCTGGTTCGTGGTTATCCCAGGTAACCTCATATTCATTCCAACCCGAGACCAAGTGGCGGATTTGCGCGCTCATGCTGTCACCGGTGACACCGTAGAGATAGAGGCGAATACGCGCGCTATTAATGATTGCACCACTGGGAATGGGTCCGGGAAAATCAAAGCGGATAAGCAGACGCAACGCACCTAGGTTACTGCCAGCACTGTTATAGCCCAACAAGAGCGTATCTGCACCGCCAAAGTTGATCGAACGCGGGTTAGAGGCGGCATAGGTATCTTGGACAGCGGGTAAGGAGATGAGTGCATTAATGCTGCCATCGGCCTTGGTTTCCTGATACAAAACTGTGGGCTCGGAGGCAGAAAGATCAGATGGAATCGTAACTTGCTGTCTCTCTTCCTCTGCAAAGAGCAGCGTCAGATCATTGGAAAGGAGTAGCGGTACGATGAATACAAGGGCGGTCAGTTTTGCAAATTTTTGAATCAGCTGTTGCATTGTGCTTCCTCTTTGTTTGGCGCGCTGTGTGAAGGTCTTGTGCTTGAATGAGCTAATCTTCAACGCTGTGCAGTCACTAGATTAGTTATTTAGTTCATGAATCATGGGGGCAAATCCTGTGTCACATTTGTCAATTCGCTTTGTAATGCCTTCAGCAGATGTTCAATGACAACAAAGCCTTCACGTTGCTTTGAATCGACCGTAATTAAGACAAAGCGCCACTGTCCTGCCTCTGGTGATGATGCAGGTTCTTTCCAAGCCCGAATGATGTAGGTACAGTGGTCAACCGGTTCTGGGGTCATGGCAATCCTTTGCGATTAGGCTTGTTCAAAGAAATAAGTATCCAATGCTGCACAAATCTTCATGGCTGGTTCACGCCGGGTGCCCCGTGGGCGCGCAACACGTACGAACGGATATTTATTTGCTTGAAATAGCCTTACCAGCAGTCATGCTTACTGCTGGATTTGCTAGTGAATTTGACACTTACAAAGTCAACATATGGCTACACTATCATGCAAGCGCTACACCAACGCTACAAAGTCTGGATAAAACGCTACAAGATCGTTACAAACGCTGCTTGCGTCTATTCCACTACATTTCCACTATTCACCTACAACTGGGTGCATACCACAAGTAGGACGCATCCCCTACAACTTCCACACGTACCCTAACAGTCGTTTTCTCAACTCCCTGACGGTAACAACCTGTTGACTATCGGCTGCTCTACAAGCAAATCACAGATCTTTGACGTGTTCCCAATTTAGGGAGCGTTCTTGCAGAACTCAAGGTGCATATAGGTCCATGATAACCAATAAAATAAATTTAATTTGCTCACTCATCCAAAAAATTATATGATGTAGAGGCGTCCGGTGGGCATTGCTGCGTACACCCTGAAACCACCACGTTTCGCAAGAACCTTTGTTTTAGGATCGATACCTCAGGAGTATGGCATGAAAATTATCCCTAGAGTTACGGCACACCGCCCTTTTCCCTTTGTACGCAGCCCCCAACCACGTACATCCCCTCGCTTGGCCAGCGACACACCAAGCTTTCCCCCCAATTTTCCACGTAAGAGCGTCAATCTCTGTGCGCTGGTACTAGCATTCTTGATTATAGGCAATCTTCTCGTTCTTTTTACCCCCACTGCCCACGCTGCGCCCTGCACCGGCAGCGGCATCACCGGCGCCGTCTTTCGGGACTATAACGCCGACGGCAGCCGAGCAACAGCCGAGCCCGGCCTGAGCGGCATCATCGTCACCGCCTACGACGCCAGCGGCACGACCACAGCTTGTGAGACGAGCGCCGACGGCAGCTACGGCATTGATCCCGTCGGCGCCTATCCGGTGCGTCTGGAATTTACCTTGCCGGCCGATGGCTCGTTAAACTTCTTGCATCCAGGCCCAGCCGGCAGCAACTCGCGCACCTCGGTCACCTTTGTCGATGGACCAACGGCCAACGTAGATGTCGGCTTTAGCCACCCAGCCGATTTTTGTGGGGCAAGCCCGGCGCCGACCATGACGACCTCTTGCTTTGTCTTTGGCGAACAGAATGACAACCCCGACGGCGTCAACAAAGATCGTGTCGTGATGGTTTCCTTCCCCTATACAGCGGGTAGCACCGACTTGACCAATGAGCAGCAGGTGCGCACACCGGATCCCACTCCTTTGGCCACAGCCAAGGAAGTCGGCGCAGTTTGGGGTCTTACCTGGAACCCGACCAACCAGACCATTTACGCCGCTGCGTTTATGAAACGCCACAGTGGCTTTGGTCCCAATGGCCCCGGCGCTATCTATCAGATTACCCCCACCGGTCCAAGTCTCTTCCATGACTTTGGCGCCATTGCCGGCGCCGATCCCCATCCCCAACCCGGTCAGACTTGTCTTTCACCGGGCCATAATGCCAACAATACCAACTTTAACTGTTGGCTCAATGACAGCAATTCCTTTAATCAGGTGGGCAAGGTCGGCTTTGGTGATTTGGACATCAATGACACCTTTGACACGCTCTACACGGTCAATCTGGCCGACAACACGCTGTTGAGCATCCCCATTGCCGATCCGGGCGCCTATACCGCGACCGCGGTGCCGGTGCCTGCCTCTTGCCCAGCCGTCGATTTCCGCGCCTTTGGCATTGGCGTCAATAACGGCAAGGTTTATGTCGGCGCGGTCTGTTCGGCGGAATCAACCCAGAACCGTGAAGCCCTACGCGCCTATGTCTTTGTCTATGCGAATGGCGCCTTTACCACTACGCCAGTGCTCGATTTTCCCCTGCTCTATGACCGGGGAGCGAACAACCTGCTGTGGCAATATTGGCTGAACCGCACCACCTTTAATCCCAACGATGCGATTCAAGCAGACGGCAAGTGGGCACAACCGTGGCTCACCGACATTGTCTTTGACCACAACGACATGATCCTGGGGCTACGCGACCGCGATGGCGATCTCTTTGGCTCTGTTGCCGGTGGTCCCGATCCAGCCGATTCCCGAAATTACTCGGCCAAAGCGCGTGGAGACATTCTGCGTGCCTGCATCAACAGCAGCGGTGGCTGGGATCTGGAGTCTAATGGCACATGTGGCGGAGTCACCACTGCCGGCGCCAATGACGCTGAAGGGCCGGGCGGCGGTGAATATTACTATCAGGATCGACAGATCAGCCCCTCTCACTCCGAGACTTCCTATGGCGCATTGGCACAAGTGGCCGGCCTACCGGATGTGGTCGCTACCATTTTCAACCCAATCGAAAACGCCGGCGCGGTCAGTGACAGTGGCGTCAAGTGGTACAACAATGTGACCGGCATGACGACGCGCGGCTATCTGGTGCACGATGCATCGGGTGACCCAGCAAGGTTTGAAAAGGCCAATGGCATGGGCGATATTGAACCGCTCTGTCCGGAAGCGCCGTTGGAGATCGGCAACCGCGTTTGGCAGGATACCAATGGCGACGGCGTGCAAGGGCCCGGCGAACCGGGCATTAACGGTGTAACCGTTGAGCTTTACCGCGATGGCGTATTGGTGGGCACAACCGTCACTGCCAACGACGGGCAATATCTCTTTAACGATAGCAATGTTAACCAAAACAACGCCAACGGCATTGATGCCGGTCTCTGTGGGCCCAATGGGGAAGCGGTCTACGAAGTGCGCATTCCGAACGCCGCAGGCGGCAGCCAACAGGCTCCATTGGCCGGTCTAAGCCTCACTCAGGCCAACAACGGCGGCGGCGCCAACGGCGACTTGCGCGACTCCAATGGCACACTGGCAGGCGTCAATGCCATCTATGCCATCCCGTGCAGCGACCTCTCTGCCCCTGGCTTTAACAATCACAGCTACGACTTTGGCTTTACCCCGGCACAGACCTATTCGTTGGGCAACTATGTTTGGATCGACACCAACAATGATGGCCTGGTTACGACAGGAGAGCCGCCTGTGCCCAATGGGGTAGTGGTGGAGTTGTTGAATAGCGCCGGCGCGCCTACTGGCCAAACCAGCGTTACGCAAAATGGCTTCTATCTCTTTAGCGGTTTGGCGCCGGGATCTTACCGTGTGCGGCTGGCGGCCAGCAATTTCCAGACCGGCGGTTTGCTAGCTGGCTATACGAGCAGCACCGGCGCCGGCCAGGAAGCAAATCCCGACAACAATGGCGACCAAAATGACAACGGTCTGGATAGCGGCACACCCGCCATTGACGGCATTACTAGTGGCGTCATCACCCTGACTGGTGATGAACCACTCAATGAGACCCCGACGTCCAGCGGCATACCTGGCAATGACGGCCAGGGCACGCCGGATGCGGATAGTAATCTGACCGTCGATTTTGGGGTGGTGCCGCCGCCGACGGAGCGGGTGGCGATTGGCAATGTGGTCTTCCGTGACTTCAACAACAATGGTCGCTTTGAGCCTGCCACCGGTGAAACGGGAGTGGATGGCGCAGTAGTCGCGCTCTTGCCGGCCGGCGCCGACCCGGTGACGGCCACACCGCTGGCCACCACAACCACGGCCAACGGGGGCTTTTATGTCTTTGACAATCTGGAACCGGGCCAATATTTCGTCTATTTGCGCCCACAAAACTTCCAGAGTGGCGCCGTACTGGCAGAGTATCTCTCTTCCACCGGCAGTGGCGTCAGCGCCAGCATTGATGATAATGTGGATGAAAATGGCATCGATAATGTAGATCTGGCGACCAACGGTGTGCCCACCATGGACTATGATCTGCAGCCCAATACCCAACCTGTGAACGAGGCAGGCGCCGGCAGCTATGGTGGCGCCTTGGATGACAACAATGTCAACTTTACTGCCGACTTTGGGGTCTATAAGCCGCTACACCTGGGTAACCGGGTTTGGTTGGACAATGGCGCCGGCGGTGGGGTCTCCAACAATGGGATTATGGATGGCGCGGAGGTGGGCATTGCCAATGTGTTGGTGCGGCTGTTGGATGGCGCCGGCAACCCTGTGGTGGGCAGTGGGGGGCAGCCGTTGACGGCTACCACCGACGCCCAAGGGTACTATAACTTTATCAATCTGCTGCCGGGCGACTATATCGTGCTCATCGATGCTAGCAACTTTGCGACGGGTGGCCCGCTGCACGATTTAAATAGCAGTGACCCAACCGAAACCAATCCCAATAATGATGGCGATCTCAATGACAATGGTATCAACGTGGCGAATCCCGCCGTGAGCGGCATTCGCACTGGCGTCATCACCCTGACCTATGACAATGAACCGACGAATGAAACGGATCTAGGGCCCGTTGGCGCCGCCCAGCCGCCGGATAGCAACAACTTGACCATCGACTTTGGCTTTGTGAGTGCGCCGACGGGCATTGACCCAACCGACGAACCAACGGCGCCAGTCCAGATCTATTTGCCGACGATTATGCAGTAAGCAGTCAATGTCGTTTAGTTAAGGGTTTTGGTGTCGAAGTAACCAGTTTTCAGTACTCAGTTTTCAGTGGTCAGTCTCGGCGCGACACTGAAAACTGAGTACTGATGACTGCTAACTTAATGACATTGAGTAAGCAGTAAGTAGAGGCAAGTTCATCAATATGCATCCGTAGGGGCGACCGCAAGGGTGCGCCCCTACGGTCGCATCTATTGAATGTGGGGCTTGATCACGCGTGACCCAATGGCGGCCATGCGTTGTTCGAGGGTACGGTACATGGCTTCATCGCGATAGATGCCGACAATTGCGCCGCCGGAGCCGGCAAATTTGGCGCTGGCGCCACAGTTACGCGCCGTTTCGACCATCGCCTCTTGCCAGGCAGGTAGCTGGTAGATGCTGCGTCGGGTGTCAAAGTTGGCGTCAATGAGCGCGGAGAGGCGTTCAACATCTTGAACCCGAAGCGCCTCACGGCCTTGGGCAGCTAGCTCAGCAAAGCGCTGCATGGCATTGACCACCACTTCATCACCGCGCAGATAGCGCCCGCGAATGTCATTGTGAAAGGTCTCGGTGGGCTCACTCAGGTCGGCATGATAGGCAATGTAAAAGGAGGGCAACCAGCTTATATCCAGTGGTTCGTAGGCATAGGTGGTGAAGCCCTCTTGCTGGCGGGCGCAGGCGCGGTCGAAATCCATATAGACCATGCCTTCGTAGCACTGGATCACCCGATCTTGCAGCCCTGCGGCAATGCCCAACTCTTCCGTCTCGACGGACAACACAAAAGATGGCTGCACCGCCAATGGCATAGCCACATCGTAAAAGTCCAGCAGGCAGCGCAGTGTGGCCACAATGATCGAACTGGAGCCGGCCAGTCCCACCTGGCGTGGGATGGTGGTGTCATAGCGCACCGAAAAGTTGCGGTCATGTAGGGGGATCTCACGCGCCTGACAATATTCGACAAAGCGCTTGATGGTTGCCTTAATCAGGCGAATGCCGCCATAGTAGCCGTGGAGCTTTACATCGTTGGCCAGGTCATAGATGGTGCGGAAGCTGGCGCGGTCGTCCTTGGCCAGCACAATATCGACCGAGTCCCATTCATAGAGCACCACCTCGGCCCAGAAATTACGCACAATAAAGGAGATGGTCTTGCCGTTGTAGCCATCGGAAGGGTTGCCCAGCAAACCGGCGCGGGCATAGGTTCGTTTACGTAGTATGAGCATAGTGATCCCTTGTCCCTCAGTTCTCTGCTTGTTTCTGTGCGTCGCGCTGCAACAGTTCCGTCAGATGTTGGCGCACACTAGCCCCATGCCGTTCATCGGCCAACGCAAACTCCAGAAAGGCGCGGAAGTAGGAGTCATAGTTGCCGATGTCATAGCGCTGTTCGTGTGGTCCCAGGCAGATGCCATAGACCTTGCCACCCTCACGCAGCAGCAGGCGCACCGCATCGGTCAGTTGAATTTCGCCCCCCTTGCCTGGCTTGGTCCGATCGAGGGCGTCAAAAATGGTGGGGGCAAAGACATAGCGGGCGGCAATGGCCAGGTTGCTGGGCGCTTCGTCCACATCAGGCTTTTCGATGACATCCTCTAGCACAAAGTAGGGGTCGGCGAGATTACTGCCGGCTTGAGGCTTGGCAATGCCATAACGAGAGACATCGGTGCGCGGCACTTCTTCAAAGGCGATGACGCCATCGGCCTGGTTCGCTTCAAAGCAATCAACCATACGCCGCACAATGTCGCTCTGTGCGTGCATGCCGATAATCGAATCGCCCAAAGCCACCACAAAGGGTTGATTCCCTACAAAGGGCCGTGCACAGGCTACCGCATGGCCTAACCCCAATAACTGACGCTGGCGTGTGTAGAAATATTGGACGGCCATGCGCTCAAAGTAGAGATCGGCCAGCAGCTCCTCTTTGCCACTCTCGCGCAAAGTCTGAATTAGCTCGGCATTGAGGTCAAAGTGGTTCTCAATCGAAGTTTTGCCTGGTCCGGTAATAAAGAGGATGCGCTCCAGGCCCACACGCGTCAGCTCCTCAACGACATATTGCACTACTGGCTTGCGCCCTACGGGCAACATCTCCTTGGGCTGAGATTTGGTCGCCGGTAAGAGACGTGTACCCAAACCGGCGACAGGTATCACGGCAAGATTGATTGGCATAGATATTATCCATTATTGTTAGACGCCAGGGTGTATCATCTACAAGCGTCTGGGAATGGTTACTGACAAAATTGGCGCAACGGGATTTCCTGTGGTTGCCATGTACGACCGTCAAAATAATCCCGGAATCTTTTCGAGATTCCGGGATTATTTTGACTCTGCTACCCGAAATCCAGATAAGTCACAAAATTTCCGTCTATTCTAGCACAGTACAGGGATGATTATACCACTCTTTACCTTTACATGATCTTACGAGTAGCTGATAATGTCGAGATGAAGAAATTTACGCTCATATGGACGAAGAGGTGAAATTGCAACAGGCGCTAGAGAGAAATAAAACGATTTCACCCGCAGACCTCTATGAGCTGAAATTTATTTGAAGTAGCCTTAGTGGCCCCAACCTGTGACAACACAGTTGCCCATCCGTCCTAAATCGGCTACACTTAGGGCTGAAGTGGCGTGACAAGCAACATAAGACGAATAAGGTAACCTATGCAAAAAGAGTACACCATTGTTGATACCGATATCCACCCTGGCGTGCCCGCGGCCTGCATTTTGCCGCGGCTGGCGCAACCGTGGCGGATGCGCTACCAGAGCGGCAACCGCTCTTCCGGCACCATGGGCTACTGGAACCCGAATGGCGTGAACCGTCCCGACGCGGTCCTAGAGGATGGCTCACGAATTGAGGACAGCCCGCAGAGCATGGCCACCCACTTTATGGATGAATTCCAACTCGATATTGGCATCCTCAACAGTGGCTCGGTGCTTCATTTGGGCCTTTCCCCCGAAGCGGACTACGCCGCGGCGCTGATCTCCGCTATCAACGATGTGATTGTCGAGGAGTGGCTGCCCGCGGACCCGCGCTACCGCGCCTCGATTGCTGTCTATCCGAATGATCCAGAGTTGGCCGTGCGCGAGATCCACCGGCTGGGTAGCCATCCTGGTGTAGTGCAGGTGATCATGCCCAGTGCGGCGCGCATGGCCTATGGTCAGCGCTTCTTTCATCCCATCTATGCCGCGGCGGTAGAATATGGCCTGCCGGTGGCCATCCACCCCGGCACCGAGGGCGTGGGCATCTCCGGTGCGCCGACCAACGTGGGCTATCCCTCCAGCTATCTGGAATGGCACACCAATCTGGTCAGCAGCTATATTGCCCATCTGGTGAGCTTGGTGACGGAGGGGGTCTTTGCCAAGTTTCCCACCTTTAAATTTGTCCTGCTAGAAGGGGGCGTGGCGTGGCTGCCGCCGATCCTGTGGCGGCTCGACAAAAATTGGAAGGCGCTGCGCATGACCACGCCCTGGGTGGATCGCCCCCCTAGCGAAATTATCACCGAGCATATCCGGTTGAGCACGCAGCCGATTGAAGAGCCGGAGCAACCGGCCCACCTCCACGCGATCTTGGAGATGTTTGACGCGGCGCACATGTTGATGTTCTCCACCGACTATCCACATTGGGACGGGGACACGCCTGATTTTGCCATGCGCACCTTCCCCAAGGCGTTACGCCGAGCCATTATGGGTGAGAATGCGCGCCAACTTTATCGCCTGCCGGAAGTGGTGTTGGCCTGATATGAATGGCTCTCTTACTGAAGCGCGGCTCCTTGTGGCGGTGGAGCACCTCAGCGGGCTGGATCCGGATTTGGCGCGGATTGCCGCCACATTAGGTCCACCGCCACTCTGGGCGCGCGAGCCTGGTTTTCCCACCCTGGTGCTCATTATCCTGGAACAACAAGTCTCGCTTGCTTCGGCCCGCGCCGCCTTTGACCGCCTGCGGTTGGCAGCTTCACCGTTGACGCCGGCCAGCTTATTAAGTCTGGACGATGAGACGCTGCGTGCGATTGGCTTTAGCCGTCAAAAAGCGCGCTACTGTCGCCTGTTGGCGCAGGCCTTGCTAGAGGGCGAGTTAGATCTGGAGGAGTTGGCGCGCCAGGACGATAACACCGCGCGCACTGAGTTGCTCAAGCGCAAAGGCATTGGCGCCTGGACGACGGATATTTATCTGCTCATGTGTCTCTGCCGGCCCGACATCTGGCCGGTCGGCGATCTGGCGCTACAAGTGGCGGTACAGGAAATCAAACAGCTTCCTACCCGCCCCACACCGGTGGAAATGGAAGCGATTGGCGCACCGTGGCGACCCTGGCGCGCCGTAGCCGCACGCCTACTGTGGCATTACTACTTGAATGGACGCAATTAGAGGTTAAAACATAAGTGTTAACTTAACGTATATTGCGCATTCTCAAATGCGCCCAGCTCGAAGAACGCTCGCATCTAAGGATGCTCAACACGGTTCCCAACGCTCAAGTTAACACTTATGAAGGTCAAAAGCGAGGTTGCGATGTCATGCTATTCGATACTTACATTGTCAACGATCTGCCGGAAGCGCAAACCGGAAGCTTCCAACCCCTGTTGAGCAATGCTGCCGACCCGTTTCTTTTCAAAGGTGTTCCGTGCGCGACCCTGGATCGTCACAATGCCATCCTTGGAATTGATGGCCAGTCGGGTAGTGTCCACCAGTCCATCGCTCTCCAGCGAAGTCATCACACATTGATCGAGCTGATCGTCGTCATATCGCTTACTCAAAAATGGGATACGCATAGTCGATGCCTCCTTTTTACTACGCCGTAACGACGCAGCAACAACAGCTTCATACCAAGTGGCCACCGTCTAAGTACTAGTGTTCCCAAGTTGGGTCCTACCGATAGGGAAAAATAAGAGTCCACCTCTGTCTGTAATGGCTGTGGCGGTGGCTGTAAAGAGGAGAGAGATGGACTCTAGTAGAGACTATTGTAGCGAATTGTAGAAGTACTTTCAAGCACAGATGCGCCACGGCTGGGGAACGGCTAGTCAACAGAAATTGTACTGCTCGCCTACGTTGTCCAAACATCATGCAGAATGAAGAATTATGCGTAGAGCTAGGGTAGAGTGGGCAGTGCTCGGACTTCAGTGACCAGTAGACAGTAATCAGTCTTCAGTGACCAGTGGACAGTACAGCAAAGGCTTGGGGAGCTGTCATCATGTTGATCAACCACCTCTATCGTTGGGCCTGTGAACGGCTCTATGCGGAATTGGCCTGGTCCTATGACTGGGTCAGTTGGCTGGTCAGTTTGGGCCAGTGGCAGCGCTGGCGCGCCTTGGCGTTGGCCGAGATGCAGGGGGAGCGTATTTTAGAGCTAGGCTTTGGCACCGGCGAATTGTTGTGTGCAGCCAGCGCAACGGGCCGCGCCATCTATGGGTTGGAGTTAGCGCCCGCCATGCACGGGCTCACCGCGCAAAAGTTAACACAGCGGGGGCTCGCTACACCACGAGTCCAGGCACGCGCCCAAGCCATGCCCTTTGCGGACGCCACCTTTGACACCATTGTCGCCACCTTTCCCGCCCCCTATATTCTCGAAACAGCAACGCTGCGCGAATGTGTACGCCTGCTGCGGCCATCTCCAGCCGGGCAGAACAGTGCCAGCCGTCTGCTCATAGTGGGCCTGTGGGTCCGCCTACGCCACCCAACGTTGCAGCGCATGATGCCGCTTTTTTATGGTGCGCCGGGTGAGGCTTGGCTGGAACGCTGGCAAGCCCAATTGACTGCGGCCGGGCTGACTGCCACGATGACCGAACGGACAAGTGGCTTTGCCCAGGTCAGCATCATCTCTGCAACGCTGAAGCATGGTGCAGACCAGCCCCCGGCTACCGACGGAGCAGGCGATGGATAACTTAGCCGAGACGTTGCAGCGCTTTGTCGTGGGCAGTGGCGCCATCCATGCCACAGGCACAACCATACGCCTGCAAAACGAGGCCACTACCACCGCGGCCTATACCAATGCCCAGCTTGATGATTACCAGGACTTAAGCCGCGCCGCCTTTCCCCGGCAGCCGCCGCTGGCCATGACGCTGCAGGCGCGCTTCTCCCATCCAGTTGACCAACTACGCGGCACAGCCGGCTTTGGCTTCTGGAATGATCCCTTTATGCCGGCCATGCAACGTTGGCCAACCCTGCCCCGTGCGCTCTGGTTCTTCTTCAGCTCGCCCCCCTCGAACATGGCGCTGGCGCTTGACGTGCCGGGGCCTGGTTGGAAAGCCGCCACCCTTGATGCCTGGCGCTGGCCCTTCTTTTTGCTCGCACCCACCGCGCCGGTGGCCATGCCCTTGATGCGCTGGCGTCCATTTTATCGTCGTCTCTGGCCCATTGGTCAGCGCGCGATTGGTGTCTGCGAAGCGCTGCTGATGTTCGACATGACCCAATGGCACACATACACGCTCACCTGGGAAAGCAACCGCGTTCGCTTTGCCGTCAATGGCGTGGAAGTTCTGTGCTGCGACCAATCACCGGGTGGCCCGTTAGGCTTGGTCATCTGGAAGGACAACCAAGCTATGCGTGTCACACCGTGGAGTCTGCCGCGGCATCAACTCGTAGGTTGCGCGGAGACGCAGTGGCTGGAGATCGCGGATCTCCAAATCGTTGTTCCCCTTTAGGGCATAGTTCATTTTCGCCAGACGAGCTTTACAATGTCCCCGTGGAGGAGGCGTTCTCTAACGCTGGTTTCGCTGGTTTCGCATACATCTCAGTTTGACACGGATAAATGAAAGGGGTATATTGCACTGAATATCGATATTCAGTGCAATATACCCCTTTCATTTGGGAGGAGCTATGGTCACTAGTCACCATCTTCTTAGCGATGATCTCGGACAAATTCTGAATGAGTCGTTACAGAATGTCTATCACCAAGAAGGGCTCCCCAGCCTTTCAGCGCTGCTTGTCAAAGATGACAAAATACTTTGGCACGGCACTGTTGGCTATGCGGATCTAGAGCAAAAGCGTCGGGCTGATGACCAGACCATCTATGGCATTGGCTCTATCACTAAAGTCTTTACCGCGCTCATGTTGTTGCAATTATGGGACGCACATAAGCTAGCACTAGACGAACCGGTTGCGCGCTACTTGCCGGAACTCAAGCAGCTACCGACCGGTGCGGCCATCACCTTTCGCCAGCTTGCTTCCCACACAGCCGGACTCCCCATCATGCCGCCGCTACCGGAACTGGCCGAGGTGATGCAGGAATTTCCGCCCACCATTGAGTCACTGCGGCAAATGCGCTTTCCTACCGGTCAACAGGTGCTTGCTTTATTGCCGCTGGTGACGCCGTTGAGCGCACCAGGCGCGCAAGTCGCGTATTCCAACCTGGGCGTGGCCTTGCTGACCTATGCCTTGGAACGAATTGCTGGTCAACCCTATGTGGCCTATGTCATGGAGCATATTTTGCAGCCACTGGGCATGGTGCACAGCGGCTTTGCTGCAGAGACTCTGCCTGCAGTCCACCTGGCGACTTGCTATTTACCCTTTACCACTCCGCCGGTAGCTGCCCCTACCCAGATGAAGGATATTCAGGGTTTTGTCGCAACAGGCGCGCTCAACGCGTCTGGCGGCGATATGGCACGTTTTCTGATCGGTTTGTTTGCCAACGCTCAGTCAACTATTCTCTCTTCCCGCAGCCGCCATGCGATGATCCAACCGGTGGCTCATTTGTCGGCATCGCGCTATACCAATCGACCAACGCCGGGTGGTGTAGGCATCGGTTGGTTTCTCTCCTCCTATCGCAATCACGTGATCCTTGAGCATGGCGGCGCCGATCCCAGCACGGCCGCCTATCTAGCCTATGTTCCCAACCTGGGCTTGGGCGTCTTTGCCGCAACCAATACGGGGAACCCTACTGCTGTTGCCACCATGGCCGCCGATTTTCTGGAACTGATAATCACTCATCTTGAAACCGATGGATAGCTTATGGACAATGTAGAAACAATTTTGACACAATTACAATTTTTAACTGCGCGCGAATTGCGCACCGTCGTTGCTGAAGCAAAACGGCTGCTCGCGCGCAAGCCACTCTATATTCGTGAATTTAGCAAGCCGACGCCCAATGGCCGCTACACCTATCTCTATGCCACTTGGAATGAAAACGGCAAAACGTATCAGAAAAGCCTGGGGCGCAAAGATGTACAAGCACGCGCGGGGCTTGCTGACACAGAGCAAATAGTCGAGAACGAATTTGCCCACCGCGGCATCTATGCCTTGGAAAGTATCCTGTTTTTGCGGGGCATGGTGGCAAAGGGCTTTTACATCGCGAATTAATGATTGCCGCTGCTTAAAACCAAGCCGGAGCATAATGCTCACGCGTGCTGTGATATAATAAATCGCACAGCCAAAAGGGTGCACGTTATTGGATTGGAGCAAGTTATGCCGGATCAACCAAACCTATTCCCAGGCTCGCCTTGGGTCATCAAACCCTTAGTGCCCGATGAAGTCTACACCGACCGGGCTGAGTTTTTGGATTATTTCTATACCATTGCGCACAATGCCGCTGAACGCCGCACCATGTCCACCGTGCTGTTGGGGCGGCGGCGCATGGGCAAGACCGAGATTTTTCGCCGTGTAGTTAATCGCCTCTTTTTTGAGCAGGACCCCTATGATCCCAAGGCGGTTGTACCGGTCTATTATTCGTTTCCCGATACACAACCCGATCGCTTCACCTTTGCATTGGAATATTTGGAAAATTTCATCCGCTACTATGTGGCCTTTTACACGCGGCAGCCGGAAGCTATCCAGCAAAATTACAGCCAAGATCAACTGGTGGCCTGGGTGGAACAATCCCGTACGCGCTACCCCTTTACCGCCAGGCTCGATTGGCTCCTCAACTGGCACCAGGCCATGCTAAGTGGGAATATGGTTATCCTGGAAAAGGAAGCCGTTGAGATTCCTCGCCGCGTCTCGGATGTCGATGACAGCACCATCGTGGTCTTTCTGGATGAGTTTCAGAACACCCACCTACCCCAAGACGGCTTTCGTATTGTCGGCTATATGAAAGAAGCAGTAGAGTCCAACACCTGCCCCCACTTTGTCACCGGCTCGGCCATGAGTATTCTAGCGCGGGAGATTTTGGGGCGTGGATCCCTTTTTGGCCGTTTTCGCAGTCACCCCATTGAACCACTTTCGGAATATTGGGGGGCTGAGATGGTGCGCAGCACTGCAGCCTATTACCACGCCACAGTGCCGGAGTTAATGCTACCGGTGGTGGCAAGCCGCTGTGGCGGCAATCCCTTTTATATCGACGCGGTTGTCCAACAAGCTGCCGAAAGCAACACACCGCTGGTGGATGAAGAGGCGATCAATCGTGTATTGGCGGTGGACATCTCCTCTGGCTTTATCTGGGCGGAATTGAATGAACAAGTCAACAGTTGGATCGCGCGGATCAACGAATTTGGCATCACCAAGTGGATCCTCTATCTCTCCGCCTTGGAAGAAGAGCGCAGGATTAGCCTGGAGCGCATCCAGCAGCAACTCAAGGCCAAGGAAGGCAAGGATGTGCCGCTGGAGACAATTCGCGAGGTGCTGATCCGTCTTTCGCGCGGTGATTTGCTAGAATACCGGGAACTGGGCGGCTGGTTTCACAAAGTCGATGATCCAATTTTGATTGACTTTCTCAAAGTTTGGGGCCGTGTGGATGTGGAAGGGGAGCATCCGGACCGGGTCTATGAGGATATCCTGGCCCGCTACAGTACGCTGCAGCGGCGCGTCCGCGAATATCAAGGCTATCTGGCGGAAGTCTTTATGGCCCAGGTCTTATTAAACAGTCAAGACAAACAGAAACAACCGTTGCCGGGGCGCTTCTTTAACAGCACAGCTGATATTCAAATGGACTGGCCACTGATCTATGTCCATCATCGCCATCGTTTGCAAACTGGGGCCGACCAGGAGATCGACCTGCTGGCCGCCATTGGCACGGAGAAGTGGGTCTGTCAAAGTAAGTGGGTCACCACGCAAAAGGTTGGCATTGGTGTACTCGAAACCTTGCTGGCCCAAGCGCAGGCCGTCCAAGCCGAATATGAACAGAATACTGTTCGCATGTGGCTCTTTGCCTACGCCGGGTTGACAGAAGCAGCCACAACCCTGGCGCAACAGGAAGGCATCCTCTGGTCTAACCGCGAGCAACTGGATGGCCTGCTAACCTACCTCGGCTTACGCACCTTGCCCGCGTTGGAGGAAGTAAGTCAGTAGCTTATTAGTAAGACAGTAAATCAGTGACTGACCTACTGTCTTACGGGTTGTCCTCCTGCACCCGCGCCATCACCTTCTGCGCCACAGCGCGCCCCAAAGTCAACCCGGCATCAATATCACTGCGGAAGTGAATGCCCGCCCAAAGCCGTGACTCACCTGCTTCGTCAGCAAGGGCATCGAGAAATTCAGCCTCAGCAGGAAAATAGGCTGCAATCGCGGCCGCAATCGCGCTCGAATCACAGGCATGCGAAGAAGGATAGCTAGGGTGCCTGGGCGTTGGGAAGAGGGTAACCACCGTCGCATCTACCTGATTGGGACGGATCGACCAGTACGTATACTTGGCATCCCAACAGGCCAGGATCGCATCGTACTGGGCAACACTCATGGCGGCGTAAATGCGCGCAACCGCCGGTGGATTTGTATCCAAGTGGTCCTCAAAGATGTACTGGTTGGCGTATTCATACCAGTCGGTAAAAATGCCATCAAAGGTCTGCCAATAGAGCGCCTTGGCGGTTGTCTGCCACGTATTCGTAATCGTCTTGACCTCCTGCAATTCACTCATGCCCTGCTCTGAATCGGGCGCCGGTGGCGCCGGTGGCCGAAACTCGTCGGTGGTTGTCAGCACCCATGGCTGCCAGGCGCCGGCTAGCGGCTCAATCGGTTTTTCACCGACCCAGTGTCCCGGACCAGTTGGCATTGTGCCGTCCCATATTGCATCGGAACCATCGGCGGCGGCCCGTTCGAGCACTTTGGCGGCCACCGCACGCCCCAGGGCAAAGCCGGCCTCAATATCGCTGGGATATTGCACACCCGCCAGCAGCCGCGAACGCCCTGCCGCTTCGGCTTTGGCCTGGAAGACCGCCGCGTCGTCCGGGTAGAGATAGCTGAGGATGGCCGCCGCGGCGCCCGCCACCACAGCATGTTCCGCCGGATAGGCCGGGCTGTTGGGCGTGCTCACCAGGGTCGTCAACGTTGGGTCCACCTGAGCAGGACGTGGCCGGTTGAAATTGTACTTGGCGTCCCAAGTGGCGACCAAAGCGTCATAGATCGCAACGTTTAGCAGCGATAATCCCCGGGCCACGCGTGGGTTGGTGAGCGGTTTGCTCCTGATCTGCGTGAGTGCGATCTGCAGCCAACGGTAGGAAGGCGCACCGGCATCCCAATACCTCACCTGTGCGAGCGCGTCGGCATCCCGTTCGGCCACTAGTGCCTTGAGTTCCTGCAGTTCCTGCTGTGTGATCTCCTGGTTCGGTGGGGCCGGCGGACGCACGGTGGCGACATCGGTCACGACCCAGGTTTGCCACTGGCCGGCTTGGGGCTCAATCATGCTGTTGCGCACCGGGGCAATACAGCCGGCGAGCAACAGCACGACCAGGATAAGTGGTGTAACAAACTTCGTGAAATTCATCATCCATTTCCTTTCTTTGCGCAATCAAAAAAGTAAGAAACAAAATGAACAGCGCGCCGGGGTGGTGAATCCCTCCAACGGCGGGGGACCAGTTAGAGGACATCAACGCGTGAGAAGTGCAGGACACATCAGACGAAATTTTCAAGAGCTGTCATCACCTGCATTGCTTGCGCGCTCGACTTCCAGCACCTTGATCAGCAGATACACCAGCAGCGACCAGCCATCCCGAAAATAGCGGGTCTCGCCACTCTCGATATGTCTGACCTGCACGCGTACTTCGCACCGATCGAGGCTCAATACTTCCAGCCATACACGCACAGTGAATAGATGGGTCTTCGGATGGAGTGAGTGTGGCTTATCGGTGTCCATTGCTGCCAGCATAGCAGCCGGGGTGGTTCGAAAGCGATCCAGGAAACGTTATACGAAGAGAAAATTGGTGATCAAAATTACGGAGAGACGATCCAAAAGCGTGATAATGACGCGGTCAAGCTAATTTTTGAAGTAACACTTTAGCGGCTTGCAAATCGGGGGTGTCAAAACCTTCGGTAAACCAATCGTAGATTGTCGATAACATCTGATGGGCCTCAATGGGTTTTCCCTGCTTTTGCCACAAACGGGCCAGACTCATTGTCGCGCGCAATTCCAACGATTTGGCATTTTGTTGGCGAGCAATGGCGATGGCTTGCCAATAGCCTGCTTCGACTTCATCCAAAGTTGCCCCATGCGCCAAGAGCAACTCACTCTGAAGTCGCAAAAGTTCCGCTTGCCAGAAACACTCGCCTGTTTTTTCCACCACTGCCAGCGCTTCATGGCAGATAGCCAAGCCTTCGCTGTATTGCCCAGCCATCCAATGTGCTTCGACAAGCAAGGCAAGTTCATAGGTAAGAAGCAAACGGCGACCGGTTGCTGTTTGGGCAACAAGGGTATTCTGTAACTGCGGGATGCCTGTCGCCACTTCACCTTGCGTGGCCAGCACCCATCCGTTTTGGAGTGCAGCAACCGCCAAATAATGGGAAAACCCATACTTTACGCAAAGTGTTTCCATTTCTACGGACCATCTCTGCACCATATGTACTTCCCGCAAGCAATGGTGCAGCATTGCCGCAAAGCGCAGAGTCATGACGAAGCGAATGATCTGCGCTTCGTTGCGGCCAAGCGTCAGCGCTTCATCGATTTGAGCGCGGGCCTGATCTGGATAGCCTAACAGCCATAAGGTCACCGCAGAATTGCGCAGGCTACCTTGCCGCGCATCATCGAAGAACAACTGGTTGAAGCGATTCTTTTGCGCAAGGGGTTGATGAATCGCCTGCTGCAAATGCACTTGCGCTAAAAGTAACTCACCCGTATGGTGCAAGACCAAACCTATACCCAGGTGAGCGTATTGGAGTAGTTCCAAATCGTCTAGTTCCTCTGCCAGGGCAAGATTCTCTTCTGCCAGTTGGCGTGCTTTCAGCCATGTGCCACGATGCCCGTAGAAAATGCGCAACTCCTGTTGGACCACAAACATCGAGAACTTGTCGTCAAGGGGCCAACACAATGCCAGCGCCTGGGTGTATACCTCACGAACCTCAAGTGCAGCTTTTCCTTTGATTGCACTCAAAACCGCGCCCAATGCGAGCAGGAGCATCAACTCCTTTCGCTGCTGTTCAACAGTCACCGGTAAAGTGGCGATCAAAGCCAAGCCACGGTTCAGAGAATGAACGGAGTCGTTATAGGCGCAGATACGTCTTGCTGTTTCAGCAGCCTGTTGGTAGTAATGGATTGCTTGCTCCCACAGACCAGCCTGCTCGTAATGGACAGCCACCTGCCCGTTGACTGGTTCCAGATTGGCTGCGTGTATGGCTTCCAGAGCCTGTGCCACACGATGATGAAGCAGACGTCGCCGCGCCGGGCCGACATCAGCATAGGCAACCTCGCGAATGCGGTCATGACTAAAGTCATAGGCAGCAAGGCCTTGTTCACGGATAATCCGCCGCTGCCACAGCTCGTCCAGCCCGCGCATGAGCATATCTTCGCGCTGGTCACTTGCCTGCGCCACTACTTGGAATGCAAACGAACGGCCAATGACGGCAGCCAAACTAGCCAGTTCACGCGCCGGGGACGAGAGTTGAGCCAGACGCCGTTGGATGATGGCGTATACTTTGGGTGGCAGCGGATTGGGAGAATCAAGCAGCGGGGGTGATGAGGAAAGTCCTCCTCGATCCATCACCTCGCCAACCGCCCTGCTCAGCTCCGTGCGCGCCGTTTCCACCACAAACAGCGGGTTGCCTTCGGTCTCTCGATAGAGGCGCTGTATGGCGTCGGGCGGAAGCGGCTGACTGGTCACCTGTGTGGCCAATGTGGCTGTCTCGTCCAGGGTCAGCGGGCCGAGCGCCAGTTCGGTCACTTGTGCGGCACCGCGCAGTTCGAGCAATAAGCTTGTTAATGGATGGTCGCTTTCTACTTCCTCTGGACGTACCGTACCAACGACCAACAGCGGGGTCCGGGGCGCATAGCGCAGCAGGTAGTGGAGCCATTCCAACGTCTCGCGATCGCACCATTGCAAATCATCAAGCACCAGCAGCAAGGGGTGCTTGTCCGCCAGGGTGGCCCGCGCCAGCGCCTCGAAGAGCCGTTTGCGCTGCCAGCTTTCGCGCAACGGCTGGGGAACGGGCAAGCCTGGATGTTCCACCAACACTTCAGGGAGAATATGCGCAAGCTCAGTCAACCAGACGGTTTCCAGTCCCAGCCAACCGGCCCGCACAGCATCGGTGCGGAGCCATTCGGCCACCGGTGCGTAGGCCAGGGCGCCTTCGGCGGCATAGGCACGTGTATGCGCAGCGCGAATACCCTGACGGTTCGCCCACGTAACAAACTCTTCTGCCAACCGTGTCTTGCCAATGCCGGCCTCACCCTCTATCACCAGGAAGTGTGTGCGACCGCCGGCAACCAAACGCCAGGCCGCCAGCACGATTTGCCATTCGGTCTGGCGACCAATCAATTTTTCCTGGAGGTAGGTAGTACGTGGCCTAGGCAACACCTTGTCGTCTGTCTCATCATCTGAAGATAACGGGGGGGATGCGGCGCGGTTGAGCAGCTGTTCATAGAGCGCGTAAGTCTGTGGGCTGGGTTCAACGCCCAACTCGCGCTGCAAAATCGTGGTACAGGTGTGATAGACGCGCAAGGCGCTGGCGCGGTCGCCCATGAGCGCATGAAGGCGCATCAGATGTCGATAAGTCGTTTCATGTAGGGGATCTTCGTGCAGCAGGCGTTGAGCGTAGTCGATGGCCACAGCATAGTCGCGCTACGCTTCTGCCAGTAAGACAAGCCGCTCCAACGCCTTGAGAAAGGTCTCGCGCCAGCGTTCCCGCTCGAATAGTACCCATTCATCGCAGCAGCCGGCTAGCAGATCGCCCTGATAGTACGCCACGGCAGCCTGTAGCGCAGTGCGCGCCGTCGTTGCATCGGCTTTGCGGGTAGCCTCCTCAGCATGGACCAGGTAGCGTTGGAACTCAGCAACATCAAGGGTGAAGGCCGCGCCAGATCGCCATTGCACCGTTTTGGCATCCAGTTGCAAAAAATGATCTGCTGCGGGCAGTACCCGCTGGAGACGGTACAGCAGTTGGCGCAAATTGGCGCGCGCTTGTGCTTCACTCGAATCGGGCCAAAAGAGAAAGGCGAGCCGCTGGCGCGCTTGAGGCGCGTCGCGATGCAAAACCAAATAGGCCAACAAGGATTGCAGCCGGGCCTGGTTGACGGCTGTCACTAGATCATCGTTATAGGCGAGACGAAAATCGCCAAAAAGCTGAAGTTGGAGTGTTGGCATCGTTGACTGGTGAGAGCAAAACGATAGCGAAATACAAACTGTGACACTTGTGGTTACGACAAATCATTATATACTCTCGACTGCCATAGATGAGAATCAAAATGCACAAACTACACGAGTACGCGATTCTCATCTATGAGCGAGTCGAGTATATCATTGATGACGATAAAAGATGATCATTCGTCTACTACACCATAACGGCGGACGATACTCGCCAGCACCCCGGCGAATTCCAACGGGGGTGCCGACGTGTCCAACCCTTGGGAAAGATCAACCGGCTCCGGCTCGTATTGCGTCCGCCAAGTTTGGGCCAGATTGCGTGTGGCCGCGGATGCCGCCGGATGCTGCATGACAAAGGTCATCCAGGCAATGGCCTCATCGTCCTTGGCTGTTACATACCGGTGGATGGCGGCCGAGAGGATGAGGATGAGTGTGGCGGTCTGAAATTGGCCAGGTTTGACCCAAGTCAGCGCCGTGCGCAGCACTGCTGTGGCCTCATCTAGCCGCCCCATGCGCACCAACACCCGCGCCAAATGGGCCTGACAGAAGAGGACATCCACTTTGCGCCCGCCCTGCATCCCCAGGTCCGCCGCCTCGCGCAGATATTGACAGGCTAGTTCCCAATGCCCTTCATCTTCCTCCAGGAGCGCCAGACGCGAAAGATCCATCCCGATGCTGGAGGTCAGTTCAATGGATTGGCTGGCGGTTAACGCGTTCTGCAACAAAACGCGGGCCTGCTGGTAGTTGCCCAGCAACCGCTGAATGTCGCCCTCCGAGCGATCGATAGTGCCCTCCAAATAGACATTGCTTTCGCGCCGGCTGATTGTGCGCGCCTGCGCAAAATAGGTCAACGCCTCTGCATAGTCGCCGGTCATTTCACAGGTGCGGCCCAGGCGGAAATAGAGGCGCGCCCAATCCGTTTTACACTCGACGCTTTGCGCCAGCGCCAACGCATCTAGCAACAGCCGTTTGCTTTTGGCATAATCGCCAACATCCATCGCCGCAAAGCCCAAGTTGATATACGATGGCAACATGGCCTCAATATCGCCCAGTTGACGCCCAATGGCCACAGCTTGCTGAAAATGTTCCTCTGCTTGCTGTGAATTGCCCCGCCCCAAATAGGTAATGCCCAGCGCGTGCTGGGCATCGATCAACGCACGGCTCTTTGGCTCCAGCCGCAAGAGATCGATCGCGTTTTGGGCTAGCGCCTGGCCATCCTCCGGCCGCCCTTGGTCCATGGCCACGCGCGCCAGGCCAGCCAAGGCGGCGGCGTAGTGCTGCTTATCGCCCACCCGCTGCGCCAGCGTACGCTGCTCTAAATAGAAATGCTCCGCTTGCGCCAACAACCGCAGCGGCAAATGGAAACGCCCCAGCCAGCCATTGACGCCTGCCAGCGTGCGCGCCACTTCGGGCCGCGCGGCGTGGGGTTGCAGCACCCGGGCGGCCGCCTGCAACTGTTGCGTGCCATAGCGATAACGCGCTTCGGATTCATAGAGGCGCGCCACCGGTTCAGCCATCTGCATAAGGGGTTCCAGCCACTGGTTTTGCAATGAAGTGCGCCAGGCCACCAGCACATTGTCAAACTCGCCGCGCAAGGTGCGCAAGCGGTCGGCGACAGTGGCGCCGTTGGGATGGTGCGGCGTGGGTGTATGGGTGGCACAAAAGGCAGCATAGTAGTCAGCGTGTTTGGCGTCGGCAAGCGGTTGATCCGCAGCCAGCTTTTCCACCGCAAATTGACGGATCAACTCATGCATTTCGTAGCGACCATCCACCGTGCGCCACAGCAGCACCCGTTCCACCAATGCGGCCAAAATGGGCAACGTGGCGCCGGTCACCGCTTCGGCGGCAACGCGCGTGCAACTGCCCCGAAAGACGGAAAACTTACTCAGCACGCGCTTTTCCGGCTCGGTCAAGCGCCGCCAGGTCTGCTCTAAAATGGCGCGCAAACTGCGGTGACGTTCGGGCACGTTTTGCAGTGACGTGTGCAAAAAGTCCAAGCTACGTTCAATCTCCTCCCGAATCTCGCGGCAGGAGAGCACACGCGTCCAAGCTGCGGCCAGTTCAATGGCCAATGGCATGCCGCCCAACAGGTGGCAAATCCGGCCGATCTCCGGCGCTTCACGCGCGGCGGCGAAACCGGAGTGCGCCCGCTGCGCGCTCTGCACAAAGAGTTGGCCGGCATCATCTGTGCCGGCCTGATTTGGGCCCGCCGGTGGGGTTGGAAGCGTGGGGCTTTCATCCCCAACGGCCTGCGCTTCCGTTGCCAGGCGCGGCAACGACATGCCGCTGATGGGATGAAACCAGGCTTCTTGCAAATTGAGCGGTTCGCGCGTGGTAACCAGGATTTTGACGCCAGGCGCGGCGGTCAGAAGCTCGGAAACCAGTTGGGCGCCATCCAGCAGATGTTCAAAATTGTCGAGCACCAAGAGCAAGTGCAGCTCGCGCAGTTGTTGGTGCAGTTGGGTTTCAAGAGGCGTGCTGCCGGAAAGACTTACGCCTAACACCTTGGCAATGGCCGGCACAATTTCAGAAGTTGCGTCCAACGGCTGTAGGGGTACAAAAACGAGGCCATCGGCAAACAGGCCATGTTCAGATGGATTGGCGCTCAATTGGCGCGCAACTTCCAAAGCCAGGCGCGTTTTACCGCTGCCGCCTGTGCCCACCAGCGTGAGCAGGTGACAGTCTGGATCCAGCAGCCGGCGCCGGATCGCTTCCAGTTCCTGTGTGCGGCCAACAAAAGGGGTAACCGGCGTGGGCAGGGCAGAGCGAGTGACACTTGGGGGCGGTGGCGGGTGAACGGGTAGCGGCTGGGGCGCGGCGGGCGTCGATGGCTGTATTGGTAGCTGTGCGGGTAGCTGTGCCGATGGCTGGATTGCCCCCCGGCGGATTTGCTCGACCAACTGTACTGTTGCGGCGGCGGGCTCAACATCCAACTCCGTGGATAAAACCTGACGACAAAGTTCATATTGGGCAAGCGCAGCGCTGCGTTGACCGCTCTGGGCCAGCAACAGCATCAACTGACGATGGGCCTCCTCGCGCCAGGGCTCCAGTTGCAGAAGACGGCGCGTATAATCTATGGCTCGCGCCAGATCGCCCTGTGCGGCGTAGAATGCAGCGAGTGCATGGTGCAACTGTACGGCGTCGGCGCGCCGACGGGTGCGTTCGCTCAGCACCCACTGTTCAAACTCGGGCGCATCCTGCACATAAAAGCCGGCCAGAAAGTCGCCGCGATAGAGGTTAGCTGCCGCCGTAAGTGTTGCCAAATTTTGCGTAGTGGGCAATAATTTTGCCGCCGCTTCCAGCACCTCCACATCTAACCAGTAGGGCCGGCTATACGCAAAGGCTAGGCTCTGGCGATCAATCATCAGATGGTCGCCCACAGCTTTGGTCAGGTCCGAGAGAGTGCGATTGAGGTTGCGCCGCGCATAGTACTCATCCACATCGCCCCAAAAAAGACCGGCCAACACTGTACGCGGTTGGGCGCGCCGTGTGACCGCCAGATAGTAAAGCAGGGCATAGGTTTTGGCCGAGCGCAACCGGGGCAGTGATTGCCCGGCCAAGCGGATTTCAGGATTGCCCAGAAGCACTAATTCTAACGTTTCAGCCATAGCCATCATTATACCAGATGGCCGCGTAAATCAACGCATCGGTAGTCAGTGAGGGGTGTATTTCTGGTTGGGGCGCATTTTCCGAACAGGCGCCATGTCTACGGACACCGATACTCATGAAAAGCGCTGCTGGCGGCTGCTGGCTGGTAGCCGCCAGCAGCGCTTTTTAGAACAGTAAGGTGCGTCCAGAAGGCTCCCGCTGCTACGGCATGGTTCTGGAGAGTCAAGGGCCAAACTGCAACCACTGCACCACATCATCCAGCGTTTGCTCGGCAGCCCAGGCGGCGGCTTGCTCAAACAAGGCAGGCGCCAATTCGCTGCGCAGTTCGGCGAGAAGCGGTTGGTTGTAGAGATGGTCACGCGCCATCGTGGCGGGATGCTGCTCGACAAAGGCCAGCGCCTTGAGCGCAGCATCCAGTTGGCCGCGCTGGGCGCAGAGATGCCCCAAGAGCGCGATGCTGCCCAGCGTATCCGGGGTGCTGTCACTCTGTGCCCCTACGGTCAGCGCCTCGCGCAAAGCGCGTTCGGCAGCAGTCAGTTCCTGCATTGCCAAGTAGGTAATGGCGAGACCATTGAGATTGGCTGCAATCCAGCGTTCATCACCCATACGGCGCGCCGTTGCTAGGCTGCGTTGGTAATAGTCCACCGACACGCTGTACTGGCCAAAGCCGCGGTACACTCCGCCCAAATTGCTGGTAGTAATCATGACAAAAGTTTGGTCGCCTGCTTCCTGAGCAATCGCCAGCGCCTGTTCATAGTAAGGTTTGGCCTGATGGTAGTCGTGCTGGCGTGAATAGGTCGTCCCCAGGTTGGTTAACGCCCGCGCGATCCAGGGACGATAGTCCATCTCTTGTGCAAGGGCCAATCCTTGTTGCAAGTAACTTTGCGCTTCCGTATAGCGTCCCTGGGCGTTGGCCACCAGACTCAGACTGATCAATGCTTCGACGCAACTATGGGTAGAGCCAAGCTGCTGGGCGAGGGCCAAGGCTTCTTGCAGGGCCGTGATAGCCTCATTGAACGCCCCGCGCCGCATTTGGGTGCGGCCATAGAGCAGCAAAGCCAGCAGCAAATCCTCTTCCAACGCCAATGCGCGACACGCCGTCACCGCCTCTTCGGCGATGGCCAGGCTGGCGCGATAGTGCCCGCGGTCAAAGTGAAACAGACCCGTGATGAGCCGTAGATGCACCAAGGTGGCTTGTGGACTATGCCGCCCGGCGCTGCTATCGGCGTTCATAGCCCACCCAGCCGCCTCAGCCACCTGACTGGCGTTGATAAAGAGCGCTTGACCGGCGAGGGTGAGTGTGTGAAAGATATAGTAATCGGCAAAGACTTGCCCCATTTGACGCAACAGGCTTGTTACCGGCAACGCTGCGCGGCCGGCGCTAACGGCTGCGACAAGCCACTCCCAGGCATGGCGAATATTATCGAGTTCACCACCCACGATCGTCCAGGCCTGCTGATACGCAGCGGTGTAGAGCACGGTTTTCTGTTGGTCAAGCAGGCCGGCATAATAACATGCATGGGCGTCACGCAAGGCTGATTTGGCGGCAGTAGTTAACTTCTCTTCTGCATACTGGCGCGTCAGTTCGTGCAACTGGTAGTACCCATCCGGCGTCGTCCGCACCAGCGCTTTTTCCACCAGAGTCGCCAGCGTGAAGAGCGACGTCCCAGTGATCGCATGGGCTGCTTCCTGGCGAAAACGGCCGCGAAAGACTGCCAGGCGCGCAATAGCCTCCGCCTCATCAGCGGTGAGCAGCGCCCAGGTGTGATCCATCACCACGCGCATACTGCGATGGCGGGCCGGCATGTTCTGGTAGCGCGCAGTCAAAATGTCCAACCCGCGCGCCACTTCCTGGGCAATCTGCTCACAAGTCATCCCCTTGAGCCAAGCGGCGGCCAGTTCAAGCGCCAGCGGCATCCCTTCGACTAAGGTGCAAATGCGCAACACCGCGGCGTGTTCAGCATCCAGTGTAAAGTCGGGGCGGGTACGGCGGGCGCACTGGACAAAGAGCCGCACCGCGTCATACTCGCCCTGCGGCGGATTGTGCGCCTGTACACCGGTGGGGAGACTCAAGCCCAGCAGCGGGTAGAACCAGGCTTCCAGCAAACCGAGAGCCTTGCGTGATGTAACCAGCAGCTTTACGTGGGGGGCAGTCATGAGCAGCGTTGAGCAAAGGTCAGCATGCTCGACTAGATGCTCAAAATTATCTAAAACCAACAACATGGACTTGGTGCGTAAGAATTGGCAGAGCTGGTCAAACAGGGGCACATCCACGCGATGGGGAAAGCCGCTTTCCGTCGCAAGCGCTGCAATCACCGCTGAAACAAGCCCAGGTTCGTCGCCGACATTTTCCAACGGCACAAAAAAGAGACCATCGGCAAAGCGTGGTTGCCGGGTGGGAGTGGCGACGATCCCCTCGGCGGCCTTGAGCGCCAGCCGTGTCTTGCCCATGCCGCCCGGTCCAATCAGGGTCAACAAGCGACAATCTTCCTCCTCAAGCAACAGCCGCGTAATATCAACCAACTCCGCCGCACGCCCGACAAAGGGCGTGCGCTGACCGGGGAGGTTGTGGGGGAGGGAAGGAGGGATGGGGTGACCGGATGACCGGGTGACCGGATGACCGGGTGATAGATCACTCGGAGCAGTGTTGTTTGCGACATTCTTGTCCGCTACTGGAGCAACAATCACTGTCGCAGTAACGGGCGCAGAAATCGGTGGTTCGCCGCTCATCTTATTATCTTGCCATCTTGTCATCCCTTCATCTTGTCTTCTTGTCACCTTGTCAAAGTCACCGGCCCGAATACGGGCAACCAGGTCAAGCGTGGCGGCGGCGGGCGCAACATCCAATTCCGCGGCCAGGACCTGGCGACAACGTTCATATTGGGTCAGTGCGGCGCTGCGTTGACCGCTCTGAGCCAGCAACAGCATCAACTGACGGTGGGCCTCCTCGCGCCACGGTTCCAGTTGCAGGATTCGCCGTGTATAGTCCATGGCCTGGGCTAGGTCACCCCGTGCGGTGTAAAACTCGGCCAGCGCCTGGTGCAGATGCAGCGCACTGACACGCAGCCGGGTGCGCTCGCTCAGCACCCATTGTTCAAACTCAGGGGCATCTTGGACATAAAAGCCATCTAGAAAATCACCGCGATAGAGGTCGGCGGCAGATGCAAGGGACGCAACACTTTGCAGCGTCGGGTGCGTCGTTGCCGCCTTTTCTAGCACCGCGACATCCAACCAGTGGGGTTGCTGGGGGGCAAAGGCTACGGCCTGGCGTTCGATCAGCAGGTGGTCACCGACAAATTGAGCCAAGTCCGAGAGCGTGCGATTGAAGTTGCGCCGCGCATAGTACTCATCCACATCGCCCCAAAAAAGACCAGCCAACACCGTGCGCGGTTGGGTGCGCCGTGTGACCGCCAGATAGTAAAGCAGGGCATAGGTTTTGGCCGAACGCAACCGGGGCAGCGGTTGCCCGGCCAGGCGGATTTCAGGATTGCCCAGAAGCACTAATTCTAACGTTTCAGCCATCAGTTTATGCGTACAAAGATTGTGCGGAAGAAAAATCATGGACGAGCTTGGCGGCCGCAGGTACAGTCAACGCACGCCCCGCCAGCCAGCAGCGGTCAAAGTCTGCTGGCCCTAGCTGGGCTTGCAGTTCGATGCGTGTCCGTTGATAGTCGGGTTCATCGGCGGCCGTGATGCCCACGCCCAGCGCAGCCTGAATCGCCTCGGCGGCGCCTAGGAATTGGGCAGCCTGGTGCGGCTCTTCCAAACGGGTCAGTACACCCGCCGTACCAATGAGCGCCACCGCCACGCCGTCGGCGAAGCCTAAATCGTAGGCGAGGTCGATACTTTCGGTAAAGTGAGCAAAAGCGGCTCTGTAATCACCCAGATGATACGTTGCCCAGCCCAGGTTTGCCAATACAATCGCCACGCCCGACTGATACTCGACGGCGCGCAGACCGCGTAAACTTTCAGCGTAGTGGGGAATGGCCTCGGCATAGGATTGCTGCATCCGCTTCACTTCGCCGAGCAGATTGAAGGTACGGGCATAATTCATTGGATTCTTGAGCGTTAGAAAGAGTTGCGCCGCTTCCTGTGTCAACCGGACAATCTCCTCATATTCGGCCGGCGTCAGGCTGGGGGCCACGAGGACCGCCGCCCGGACGAAGGTGGTCTGGGCACGGGCAGGGTAATTCTCACCTTGTTGAGCCAACAACCAGCCCTGATCCGCCAGTTGACAGGCCTGGCGCCGGTGGCCGAGCACATAGGAGAGCACAGCCGCGCTGGCATAGGCGCGGGCGCGCACCGCTGCCGACGCCTGTTGCCCTGTCGCCAGCAGTTGTTGCGCCCAAGTCATACCCTCTGTCAACCGACCGCGAATCCGCCAGCACGAGCCCAAATCGCCAATCAGGTTCAACCCCGGCTCTGGATCATGGGTTGATGACCAGCGCAGAGCGACTCGAAAATTATCGTTCTCGTCTTCCAATTGCTGTAAGACCACCTGCTGTTTGATGGTCAGGGATTCGAGGTGGGCGGCAAGTTGGGTGTAATAGTAGGTGTGACGTTGCTGCACGGCTTCCAGCTCGTCACGGTCCTGGAGACAGAGCAGCGCGTATTCGCGAATGGTTTCCAACATGCCAAAGCGGGGTTGCTCGTTGCGATCCACACGACGCCAGATTAAGCTCTTGTTGACCAACCCGTTGAGCGCTTGGAGCAAAGCGCCGGTGCTGTGGATCTCACAGATCGCGCCGATGGCCTCCCAGCTACAGCCGCCCCGGAAGACGGCCAGTTGCGCAAAGAGCCGGCGCTCCTCTTCAGTGAGCGAGCGGTAACTCCACTCAATTGTGTTACGCAGTGTCTGTTGGCGTGCCGGAATGTTGCGCACCGTACGCTTCATCTCCAACCAGAGTGAATCCAGTTGCGTTAACATGGCCTGTGGCGAGAGCAGTTTGATATAGGCCGCCGCCAGTTCAATGGCCAACGGCAACCCATCCAGGCGTAAACAGAGGCTGGCGACGGCAGGCGCATTCGCCGCGGTCAGCCGAAACGCAGGCTCGACGGCTTGGGCGCACCGTTCAAAAAGCTGCAATGCCTCGCTGGCGAGCAGATCACTGGTGGCCAGATGGCTGGCGGCAAACCATTCCAGATCGGGCAGTTGTAGGGGTGGGACAGCATATTCCTGCTCGCCATAGATGGCCAGGATTTCACGGCTGGTGAGCAGAATTGTCAAATGGTGGGTGGCGGCAAGCAGTTCCGCCACCACAGGGGCAGCCCAGATCAAATGTTCAAAGTTGTCCAGCACAAGCAGCAGGTGACGATCGCGCAGGAAGGCTTGTGTCAACGCGATGAGCGGCGTGTCGAGTGATTCCGCCACGCCGAGCGCATAGGCAATGCTGTTGATCACCAGATGCGTTTCATTGATCGCCGCCAAGTCCACAAAGCAAACGCCATCTGGGAAGAGTACGCTCACCTCCGCGGCCACTTGCAGGGCTAGGCGCGTTTTGCCAATCCCGCCGGGGCCAGTGAGGGTAAGCAAGCGATGTTGCTTGAGCAGGTGTTTGATGGCGTCAACTTCGGCGCGCCGGCCGATAAACGCGGTGAGCGGATTAGGGAGGTTATAATGAGGCTGCGCCGGCAGCGGTTGTTCGCCATTGCCGGCCAACAAGCCCAAGCTCTGGGCGCGTTTAATGGCTTGCGTACGGCTCTCAGCGCCAAGCTTCTCATAAATCCGTTTACTGTACCATTTGATTGTATTCAGGGAGAGGGAGAGACGGGCCGCAATTTCGCCATTGGCGTAGCCATCCGCCGCCAGCCGCAGGATCTCAATTTCACGCTCGGATAATGGTTCGTTCATCGGGTAGTCAACCTCCATCGACAAACAAAATCGGCGCTCTTTTATGACAGATCTCCATGTCCTTCTGCACCAATTTATTTTACTTGAATTTCAACAAATTCCGCAATCTTCATGGGCAGACGGGTGCATTTCTGTACTGGTTCACGCAACACGCAACATGTGCGAACGGATATTTATTTGCTTGAAATGGCCCTAGCACACTGTGTCCGAAGTTATGCGAGTTTAGCCAATGCGGGTACGCTGGCGTGCGTCTTCCTGGAAGGGGCAACGCATACCTTCTGTCTTTCACCATCCGCCGCCCCTAGGAAGACTTGGGTGACCACCTCTACTCTGGCCAAACTTCCCTGACACTGTACTAGGGATGAAGTTAGGGCAGTCACTGCCCCACCGTCTTACTGCCCCACTGTTCTAGGACACCCCGCAACCACCCCGCTTCTATCCCCAGACCACCCTCTGACCACCCTCTTGTGTGGTGACAGCCCACCCCCTCGCCTGCTATGATGGAGCACGTCATACATCGACAGGCTTAGACAGAATCTCGACGCGATTTTGTCACACACTCGACGCTCTACCGACATACCGCCGAGGCCATTTCGTCGCCACAACCTGGTATGCTAGCGATAGACGGCACAAGTCTGCTGACAAGCCAAGTTCTTGATTCGTCAAGCACAGGCCATTTTATCGTCATCGTCACCGGCTAGTGGGTCGTTGGCTCGGCTTAGCCCCCATTTCTATCATTCGATCCGTGCTGTCAGGTGGCAGCACAAGAACAACACACAAGGAGACTTTTCATGCAACACAAACGCTTATTGCAAATTGGTTTGGCCATGCTAGCGCTAATGGTCATGACCTCCGTAGCCCTGACGCGCGCCAACGCATCATCGCCAACAGGGACGATAGTAGAGACACTACGGCAGGGGTTAGTACGCTTTCAGGACGTGGAAACGGCCAAAAAGGAGGGCTACGGGCTTTTCCACGGGTGTATGAGTAGCCCACAAAGCGGGGCCATGGGTGTCCATTATGTCAACGGCGACCTGGTCGGCGACGGCGAAGTTGACGCCCTGCACCCGGAGGCCGTCCTCTACCAACCGAAGGATGGCAAGTTGCAACTGGTGGCGGTCGAATACGTCGTCTTCGCCGAAGCCTGGGATGCCAAGCACGACGGGCCGCCGATGGTCATGGGCCAAATGTTCAACTTTACAGGCGCCCCCAACCGCCTGCGGCTCCCGGCCTACTATTACTTGCATGTCTGGGCCTGGCAGAGTAACCCCAGCGGCATGTTCGCCGACTTTAACCCCAAGGTCTCGTGCGATGCATACGTCAGCGATGCAGAGATGGAAGCACATCAGTAGTCGTGCAGTCATCAGTCATCAGTGGCCAGTTTTCAGTGAGTACTTCGAACCTGACCACTGAAAACTGACCACTGAAAACTGTTACTTTTACAACCAACTAACCTATGAACCAATTTACGATTTTCCTAACCAACCTATTTTTCAAAAAGGAAACTACCATGAACAAGCGTTCAGAAGCGCTCGCAACCCGTCTCGAACAAGGAGCCATCGCATTAGCAACCTACGTCGAAGGGCTGACCCCGCAACAATGGGAGACTCCTGTCCCTGGGGAAGCACGTAGTGTCGGGATTCTGGTTCACCATGTCGCCAACATGTACCCGTTGGAAATGCAACTTGCACAAACGATTGTTGGTGGGCAAGCCATCACCGGCGTCACCTGGGATGCCGTGGCCGAGATCAACGCCAACCATGCCCACGAACATGCCGATCCGGATCGTAGAGAAACCTTGGCGCTCTTGCGCCAGAACAGCGCCGCCGCTGTCGCCGCTACCCGCGCCCTGACCGATGAACAACTTGATATCGCCGTGCCAAACTCGCTTTACGGTGATGCGCCAATGACGCTGCAACTCTGGCTGGAAGATCACCCGATCAGCCACAGCTTCAAACATCTGTCAGCCATCAAAGCAGCAACGGTTTAAGAGTGGTTTCGTTAGATGGTTTGTTGGTTGAGCTTGTCAAAACCAACAAACCATCTAACGAAACCATCTACTCAATCCCGTAAAGCCGATTGAATCATTGAAAGCACCACAAACCCGGAAGTTTGATGCTTCCGGGTTTGTTGTTGGACGCGATATCGACACAATCCCGACGCGCAGGAAGGGCCATTTCGCCACCATCGCTTGCTATGCTGTGGCTATGTTAATGATTACCACAATCTATTTAATGTTCATCCGAAAATTCGGTTGTAGCCCAGCGGGAACAGAGAATTTTCGGATAGATTCTTAATTGTAGTTATACCAACGAGCGCCAGAAAGTAACACTTTTTACAGGAGTAATAGGTTACTTTCTGTGCTGCTCGTGAGTATAATCTGGCAAAGGAACATATCATCATGTTTAGACAAAACCATATACCCTACCGTTTGTTATTACTCCTCCTCCTGCTGACCCAACAATTGGCGATGAGCGTCCCCGCCCGTGCCGCCACCCGATTGCCGTTCGCCGACAGTTGCTCGGCAGCGGCGGCCCAATCGACCAATGTAGCAGCGAGTAAGGTCTACGCCGACGACGAGGAGGCGCCAATTTCAGGCGAAACGACCAGTGGCGTCCTCTACCGTCTGTACTGGTTGCCCAAAACCGATCTGCAAACTCAGGTTTATCACGAGATGATGGCTGTCATCGTGCGCTATTCCGATATGCAATATGGAACCGACAAGCTTATTGACTATCTCAATAAAGTCGAGTTCCAATTGGAACACAACCCCTTTACCGATGAGTCAACAGTGGTCCATGTCATGCTGAATACAGCACTCGATACGCCTGGCTTGGCGAAGTATGTCCCAGGCATCTGGCAGAAGTTGACGGCTTATGAAGGGAATATTTTTGATGCGAATGAAGCCATTGGCGTTGCGGCCAGAGACTTTCAACTACCAAAGGGGCTAGCCGATGCCGCAGAAGAAGCCTTGATCGAACTCCATGATTGCGCGCAGGAGAACCCAGTAGTTGCCGAAGTGGTGGACAAAGTACACAGCAAAATGAAAGGCAGCAACAATACCAGCATCCGTGACAACGCCAAGACGATTCTAGCGAAGAACCCGGACCTGCCCGTATTACAGGAGATCCGCGACCGCCTTGGCGACGATGGCGCGCTGACCATCTCCCTCAACGAACTGAAAGAGTTGAGCAAAAGTGAGATGGAGCAGATCAATGGTACGCTGGATGAGATGCAAGGAACGCTGAACGATATCGAGAAAGACCAGAAAGTGATCATCGACTATCTGCAGAATGCGGAGCTAAAGGCCAAATGGCAAGAGGTGATGCAGAAGAAGGCTGCGGCCTATCAACTCAAGCTGGAGGCCGCCCAGGCGGGCATCTCGATTATCACGACCATTGCGGCGCAGATCGACCCAAAGTATGCCAAGGACTTTTCGGTGGTTGCCACCTCCTCTTTAAAGGTAGCCACTTCGATCAATAGCTGGCTCAAAGCAACCGCCGGGCTTGGCGCCGTGGACAAGGTCTTTTCCCTCAGCAGTGTGGTGATGACCGGCAACGTCCTTGGTGCGGTGATGAATATCGTCAGCCTCTTTGGCGATGACCAACCCTCGCCAGAACAAATGATCCTGGACGAGATCGGCAAATTGCGCCAGCAGGTGGACCAGTTGCGGGTGGAGATGCATGAACGCTTTGACCGCATTGACCAGAGCCTGAATACGATCTATACCACCATGCACGAACGCTTTGACCAGATCGACATCCAACTGGGCAAGATCAATGGCAACATTCAAGAGGTGCAACAATCGCTGGCTGAGCTTGACCTCAAATTGAGCCGGATTGAGCGCAACAACTTCGAGTTTCTCAACGCCCTGGGTCGCCGTCCCTTGCTGGAGGCGATCAACGGGGGGCTGGGCTACCAACAGCGCACAGGGCAACCGATGCCCTATCAACCGGACTTTGTTACCTTTGAGAATACGCTGCATACCTGGGCGACCATCCATGCCTTTGACCCGCTCAACGCCGGGCCGACGCAACGCGATTTCAGCGATGGGCAGACGCTCGCGGAACTCAATGCCTATCCCTTTGATGCCAACATCAACTACATCAACGGTTGGTTGGCAGCGCATGGGCTGCCGGGCATCACCAACAAACGGTTGCCCAGCCCGCGCGATTGGCTCTTTGCCAGCCGCGCCTATACCCAGCTTGCACTGGAATGGCCCGAACACATGCAGCGCATCGACCCGAAACGGGGTGAAGCGCTTAGCAAAATTGGCGAGGATTTGGAAAGTGCCATGCGCAACCTTTCGACGCTTCAGGTGATGTCGAACACGGTTGGCAATCAGTTGCTCTTTTCCAGCGTCATCACCAACTATCAAAACAAGGTGGATGCCCTCGATAGCTCGATTGCAGCAGTGGAGACTGCCTACATGAACGAGGTGCGCGCTGGCCGATTGCAACGCACCGAACCCTTCCTGGTGCATGGCGGGGCCTATCAGTCGCTGACCTATCGGGCGCCAGGCGTGGGTGTAGCCGATTGTGGCAATCCCGCAGAAAATTCCTATAGACTGCCTAGCCAGCTTACAGAGCGCATCCCCAGCTTTGATGTCTATAACCTGGCAGAGTATTTCAAGCTGGGCAAGTTTAGCGCTTGTGCTTTTGATCGATGGGCCAACATCACCCGTGTCTGTACGCCCGCCGAATGTTATGATGCTGGCGACCATAAGGTGATACTACAGATCACCTTTGAGGGGACGCTCGTCATGCAACAGACCGTCCCGACGGAGCGGATGCGCGTACCGGCTGATGGCAATTGGGTTCACACCTACTGGGCGCTCTACGACATGCCGGCAAAGTTTGCCGCAAGCCCACTGACCGATCCCCTTTCGGCAGTAGAAGCGGCTGCCCTGCAAAAGCTCTTCGATGCGACGCTCAAAAAGGTAGAAACACAGTTGTCGGGTTATGAACATGAGTTGTATGGCCGTATTCTCAATGAAATGAACAGTGGCGCGCTCAAAGGCCCGGTGACCGAAGTCGATGGCAGCAAGGCGCTGATCGACACCGTCATCGCGTTGGGGTTGCCCCGCGCCGCCAGCAACGACGAGTTCCTGCATGGCATCCTCTACGGCAACCAACAATTGATCGATGAGCAACCGCTGATCCAAAGCTATGTGAGCCGGCTGGCGCAACCGATTGAGGGGAGCAACTTGAGCAACAACCCTCGCTTCCTGCTCGCCACCGTGGCTGATCAACGACGCGAAGCCCTGCAGGGTCTGGTCGATCAATACCTGGCAGGGATCACCGCCCATGAGTATACCGAGGAAGCCGACTATATCGCCTCTACCCGTCGTGCGATTGAGCTGACCATGCGCATCGTGAAGGTCGAGAACAGCGACCCAGCGACGACTTCCAATCGAGTCTTCTTGCCGCTGGTGCATCGGTAAATGAATCGTAGTACAGTGTAACCGAAATTTTGCTAGAGTAGAGGTGGTCACCCAAGTCTTCCTGGAAGGGGCGGCGGATGGTGGAAGACAGGAGGTGTGCGTTGCCCCTTCCAGGAAGACGCACGCCGGCGTACCCGCATTGGCTAAACCCGCATAACTTCGGACACAGTGTAGTAGGTGCGATTTCCACAAGAGTTATGCAAGACGGATTCGCCACCAGAGACCTTTAGGGTCTGCGAGACCCTAAAAGTCTGGGCTCCTGCGTAAGTCCTATTTCATATTGCAGATTCGTGACTCCATCAAATTTTCGGTGGAGCAACGAACGTGCAATATGGAAATCGCACCTACCATCTGGTGAATTATTTAATGAACTTGATCTGGTTTGAGGATGGAAGAAAATGAAAACCCTGCTGATCCTTTTGATCCCTGTTACCCTCCTGTTCGCCACCGTTCGTTACTTGCAGGCGCAGGATACCCCCCTGATTCAATATGTTGCGCCCAGCGGCAGCGACAGCGGTTATTGCACACTGGTAGAGCAGCCCTGCCAGACGATTAACTATGCTCTATCAAAGGGGTTGAGCAATGTCGAAGTGCGCGTGGCGGCTGGCATCTACCACGAGCCGATCCTGCTCTACCGCGCGCCAAGCGTGGTTAGCCAGCCGATCACGCTGACCGGCGGCTTTACGCTCACCAACTGGATCACCCCCTCCTGGACGACCAACCCCACCATCTTGGACGGGCAAAAGAGTTATCGCCCGCTCACCATCCAGGCCGACCAGGTGCGGGTAGATGGCTTTATCATCCGGCATGGCAACGCGAATCTCTTTGATCACACCGGTGGCGGCATCTACATTGGTGGTGTCAACCAAACCGTAGAGGCCACCCTAGTCAACCTGCGGGTCGAAAACAACGTTGCCAGCACCGTCGACGGCGGGGAAGGTGGCGGGTTGGCCGCAGTTATGGGCGATCGGTTCGTGCGCGAAGCCAAATTAACGCTGGAGAATGTCTCCTTTATCAGCAACACTGCTTCGACCGGTCATCTCGCTGCAATCGGTGGGGGAGTGAGTCTGCAGGCGGTGGCGGGTTCGCATTTGGATGTGGCCATGAGCCAGGTGCGGATTGAGCGGAATCGCGCGGGCAACGACTTTAGTTCGAGTGGGGGTGGGCTGGCCTTCAATCTCAATGGTGGCACCGCAACGGTGCGTAACACCTACATCCTCGATAATGCATCTGCCATCTCGCCAACCGTGTTGGGTGGCCCCAGTCGCGGTGGTGGTATCTACCTCTTAGAGGGCAATCTGCTGTTGGAAAATGTCTTGCTAGCTGGCAACGCTGGCGAACGGGGGGACGCGCTCTCGATCCAGGTGCAAGAGCCATTGACCACGACGGTGGCCATGAACTATGTGACCTTTGCCAACAACTACCGTGTCGCACTCGATGCCTCGGCGGCCATCCACAGCGAAGGGAACGGCGTCAACTTGCACCTGAGTAATACGTTGATCAGCGGCAACCCCACCGCCTTGAAAGCTCCCTTCAACGCGCAGGCAGTCAGCCTAACGCTCGTCAACACATTGGTGGATACCAATGTCACAAGCCTGACCATCGGCAAGGTCGATCAAAAGGGCACACCGCTGCGCGGCTCGGCTGGCTATCGCAACGCAACTGCGGGCGACTATCACCTCGCTGGCAATTCGGCTGCCATCGATCAGGGCAATAACCTACCCCCACTCAGCGATTTGGATGGTGTCGCTCGACCCAACGGTACGGCCAGCGACATCGGGGCCTTCGAGTTTATCGCCCCTGTGCTGGTTGAACAGACGATCACCTTTGCTACCATCGCCGACCGGCGACTCAGCGATCTTTCTTTTGTGTTGAGCGCAACAGCTTCGTCAGGCTTGACCGTCACCTTGGAGAGCAAGACAACAAGCGTCTGCACCCTCGCCGGCAACCGCGTGCAGCTTCTCGCAACAGGCACTTGCACGCTCGTCGCTACGCAGGCTGGCAACGCACAGTTCAAGCCTGCCACCCCTGTTGAACGCTCGTTCGTCGTCTTGCCTGAGGAGAGTCTACACGAGCTCTTTTTACCGCTTGTCTTGCGGTGAGACAGTGAGACAGTAAGACAGCAGCACTAACCAACTGTCCCACTGTCTTACTGTCTTTAGACGCGCTTCCGACGCGCTTCCGGCGCGCCCTGAGGGTTATTTCGTCACCCTCGCCTGCTATTCTCAAGACGGACAAAACAAGAAGTCGCTGGTATTGATAGTGACTCGCCGTGACAATCTGTTGCACGTGCAAGTCACCAATGAGACGAACGGGAAACATACGGAGAAAAGTTATGTTATTCGATGATAATACACACAGCACGACACACCGGCTCATGTGCATCCTCGCCCACCCCGACGACGAGTCACTAGGCTTTGGCGGGCTGCTGGCGCACTATGCCCAGGAGGGCGTTGCGACCTATCTGATTACGGCCACCCGTGGCGAACGGGGTTGGCCGGGTGAGCCGGCCACCTACCCCGGTCCGGCGGCGCTGGGGCGTATACGCGAGGGGGAATTACAGGCGGCAGCAGCGATTTTGGGGATCCGGGAAACGACCTTTCTCGACATCATGGATGGGGAGCTGGATCAAGCCGATCCGGTCGCCATGATCGATCTGCTTGTAGGCCATCTGCGGCGGCGGCGCCCCCAGGTGGTGGCCACCTTTGATCCGACCGGCATCTACGGCCACCCCGACCACATTGCCATTTGTCAGTTGACGACCGCCGCCATTAGCGCCGCCGCCAACCCGCACTACATTGATGAGGATGAACAAGCGCCCCACCAGGTGAGCAAGCTCTATTACCGCGCCTGGTGTGCCGCCGAGTCGGCCATCTATCAGCAGGTCTTTGGCGATCTGGTGATGACGATTGACGGCGTCGAACGGCGCACCGCCACCTGGCCAGAATGGGCCTTTACCACCCGGCTCGACGCCACCGCGCACTGGCAGCAGGTGCAACGGGCCGTGGCCTGCCACCGCTCACAATTGCCGGCCTATCAACGCTTTGCCGCCTTGCCGCCGGCGCAACAGCGCATCTTATGGGGCAGCCAGACCTTTTATCGCGCCATGAGTTTGGTCAACGGTGGTCGGGAACTTGAGCATGATCTCTTTGCCGGCATCCCCGATCCAGCGGAAGTTGCACCCTCACCGTGGGCAGAGCCGCTGGTTGGGTACACTTCCTGGTGGGGGCGAGAAAGGGCATGTTGAGGTCGAATAACGCGATCGCAAAGCGGAGTCTTCCTGAAAGGAGCAGGCGTTTGCCCCTTTACCACATTGGCCGGCGCCCCTTCCTGGAAGACTCCGCCGGCCAATGTGCGTTTCCAAGTTGATTTGAATTTAGGTCTTGTCCAAGGAGAGCATCATGAACAGGGATTGGAATCCCGAGTTATATCTGCGCTTTCACAAAGAAAGAATCCAGCCGGCCATCGACTTGCTCAACCGGATTGAAATTACTTCGCCGCAGAAGATTTTAGATATCGGCTGTGGCCCTGGGAATAGTACGCAGATTTTGGCACAAAGATGGCCGGCCGCCGACATCCTAGGCATTGATAGCTCGGCTGCCATGATCGCAAAGGCGCAAGCGGACTACCCCCAGGCCAAGTGGCAGGTCATGGATGCACAGCACATCAACTACAGCAGTGAATTTGATATCGTCTTTTCCAACGCTGTAATTCACTGGGTTCCCGACCATGAAACGCTATTCAAGAAAATGGTGCATGCCTTAACCGTCAACGGCGTATTGGCCATCCAGATGCCGTTGTACCATGAGATGCCGGTCTATGCACTCGTAGAGACGCTCTACCACGAAATGTTTCCTGCGTCTTCCTTTGCCAGTGACCGCGTCTTTCACTTCCATTCGGCGGGCTACTACTATGATCTCTTGAGTCAACTACAATGCCCATTTTCGCTCTGGGAAACGAGCTACTTTCATGTAATGGCGACCTACGAACAAATCGTGGAAATGGTCCGATCAACGGGGCTAAAACCCTATTTGGATGAAATGCCGAGTAACGCACAAAGAGTTGATTTTGAAAATGCTGTCCTGCACCATCTGCCGGAACAGTACAAAAGGCAACGGGATGGTCGGGTGTTATTTCCGTTTAAACGGCTTTTCATGATTGTCAGCAATAGAAAATTGTGACCAATCGCAACCGCAGCTTTAACAGACAGTAACGTGTCTGTTACGCACAATCAGATGCTGGCGGAGAGAGCGAACGCAATCATCTCCGTCAACGTCATCGCCCACCCCGTATGCCATAACGCCGTGTAGGATGCGCTGCCTAAGGCTTGTTCAACTTCCTTGCGAATGGTGACGTAGCGGGCATAGTAGGGTTGATAGAAGATATTGCCGCGAATCCCGGCGCGTTCGAACAAAACCTCGGCTGCGCCAAAGAGTTGGGCCGCCTGGGCGTAATTGCTTGCTGCGCCAGCGACAGCGGCTAAGCCTTCCACATGAGCGGCGATTTGGGCGCGATCCTCCAGTGCTTGTACATAGGGAAGGCCCTCGGCGAAGCGTTGTTTCGCCACCTCCAACTCGTTGCGCACCAGGGCAATTTGCCCTAAATTGAAGAGCGCAGTGGTGATTCCCTGGTGATCCCCCACCTGCTGGGCATGAGCGAGTCCTGTCTCAAAGTACGGCAAAGCCTGCGCATCGTCACCAGCCAGCAGGTGGGCGGTGCCAGTCCAGCTATGCATCATCGCGGCCAGGGGCTCTTCGCCCGCTTCTTCAAAGAGCGTAATTGATATCGGCAGGTTGTGCAGGGCTTGACTCCAATCGCCCCGTAACAGCGCTATCAGTCCAATGCAGCAATAAGCAAATCCCTCGGCTAGGGCATCACGACCCACCTGCCGTGACAGTTCCTGTAATTCCCCAATCTTCTGTTCACAAGCAACGAGATCCCCTTGCGTCAAAAACATCCCTGCTACAACAATTTCGGCACGGATGCGTAGGGGCAGGGGCAACTGTGCTTTATGTACCAAGACCTGCTCGGCCCAGCGCGGCCCTTCGCTTAGATAGCTGCGAAACCACCAAAAGCCCCACAGCGACCAACACATTCGAACAATGATCTCGGCTGCGCCATCGTCCAACGCCCAATGCAAAGCTGCACGCAAATTGTGGTGTTCCTGCCCCAGCCGCCGCAGCCATCGCACCTGTTCGACCTGGCGCAAATTGGGGCGCGCCTGCTCGGCCATGGCCAAATAGTACAGCATATGCTGCCGCCGCGTCTGGGCTTCATGTCCACTTTCCTGTAGGCAACGCAAGGCAAATTCGCGAATGGTCTCCAACATGCCAAAGCGTGATTCACCATGCTCACCGGCACGCTGCCAAACCAAACTCTTGTTGACCAACCCGTTGAGCGGTTCGAATAGTGTCACCAGCGCAGTTTCCTGCGTGTGATCGATACAGACAGCGACAATTGCCTCCCAGGTGGCGCCGCCACGAAAGACGGCCAACTGCGCAAAGAGTTGCCGCTCCTCTGGGTTGTGAAGGCGATAACTCCACTCGATGGTGTTGCGCAGCGTCTGTTGGCGGGTTGGCACGTTGCGCAGCGAACGTCTCATCTCCAGCCACATAGAATCAAGTTGGGTCAACATGGCTTGGGGTGAGAGCAGCTTACTATAGGCGGCCGCCAGTTCAATCGCCAGCGGCAGGCCATCCAAACGTAGACAAAGGCTAGCGACGGCGAAGACATTCTCCACTGTCAGTCGAAAATCGGGATAGACGGCCTGTGCACAGCGTTCAAAGAGTTGTAGCGCCTCGCTGGCTAGTAGAGTCAGCGGCGCTAGATGGCTGGCCGCAAAGCCATCCAGGTCGGGCAACTGGAGGGGCGGCACCCCATACTCTTGCTCCCCATAGAGCGCCAACCGTTCCCGACTGGTGGCGAGTACGGTTAGTTTTGAACAGACTGCCAGAAGATCGGTTACCAACGGTGTTGCATCCAGGAGGTGCTCGAAGTTATCCAGGACAAGCAGAAATTGTTTGTCGCGCAAAGTCGCTTGGATCATGGGCAGCAGGGGGGTGTTTGGTGTTTCTGTGGTGCTTAGCTGGTAGGCAATGGTGTTGAGCACTTGTTCGGCTTCATTGATCGGGGCAAGTTCCACAAAGCAGACACCGTCAGGATAAGACCAACTCATCTCGGTTGCTACTTGGAGGGCCAGACGTGTTTTGCCGATGCCACCAGGGCCAGTCAGTGTCAGCAGGCGATGCTGTTTGAGCAGTTGTTTGATGGTGTCGATCTCGCCGCGCCGTCCGACAAAGGTGGTCAAAGGGGTGGGTAGATTGTTCTGCGGTGGCGCAGCTTGCGTAGATGGGGTGTCCTCTGCCAACAGGCCTAAGCTTTGGGCGCGTTTGATGGCCTGCGTGCGATTCTCCACCGCCAGCTTCTCATAAATGCGTTTGCTATACCACTTCACTGTATTTAAAGAGAGCGATAGGCGGGCAGCGATTTCCCCATTGGCACAGCCATCTGCCGCCAGCCGCAGGATCTCGATTTCCCGTTCCGAGAGCGGTTCATTCATATGGATCCAATCTCCATGCGTACACTGTTCCGTGTGCTGCTCCGCTTTATTGTACTTGATACCTCACCTCTTCGGCAATTTCGCTGATTCCACCCCACAACCGCGCCCACACCACCCCACGACCACCCCGTCGGGTGGTGACAACCCTCCCTGGCGCCTGCTATGCTGGATTCACAGCAGACGGACCCATTCATCGACCCAATCACCATGATGCATAAGGGTATCCGGACAAGCAGAAAGAAAGATCAACATGAAAAGTTATCAAGAATTGATCGCAGAGGCGCAAGCCGTCATTACAACCGTGACCGTGGCGGACGCGGCAGCGCAGGTGGGGACAGCAGAAGTCATCTTTGTCGACCTGCGCAACGAAGGGGAGCTGGCGTATACGGGGGTCATTCCGGGCGCCATCCATGTCCCGCGCGGCATCTTGGAATCGGTCATCGATCCAACTAGTCCCTATTACAACCCGCTCTTTGGTAGTGGCAAGACCTTCCTCTTTTACTGTGCCAGCGGACGGCGTTCAGCGCTGGCAACCCAGCGGGCGCAAGAGATGGGGTTGACCGAGGTGGCGCATATCGGTGGCGGCCTGAAGGCATGGAAGGAGGCCGGCTACGCCCTCGATCCCTATCAGAAGCCGTAGCGAAGGTCGGCGCATCGGCATAGGGCATCACTGTCAACAGGCCGACGCGCTTTCGTCACACTCTCGACGCGCTAGCGACACACCGCCGAAGCTAATTCGCCGCCACGGCTTGTTATGCTAGAGCCAGCGAAAAAAAGAACTTGATTGCCAGACAAAAAAGAAATGAGACAGGAGTGATACGCATGTCGCAAAAGTTACAGAATAAAGTTGCCGTTGTGATTGGCGGTAGCATGGCCGGTTTATTAACAGCCCGCATCCTCAGCAACCATTTCACCGGCGTCATTTTGTTGGAGCGCGACAAAATTCAGAATGAACCCGTAGCGCGCAAAGGCCAACCACAGACGCGCCATCTGCACGGTCTGCTGGCCAAGGGTTTGGACACCATGCAGCGCTATTTCCCCACCTTGGTCGCTGACCTGAAGGACGGCGGCGCCAGCGTAACTGATCTGGGACAGGCGATGCGTTGGTACGCCTTTGGCGGCTACCGCCATCAGTTCCCCAGCGGCATGATCGGCGCCCTCATGAGCCGCCCCTTTTTGGAATGGCAGATTCGCCGCCAGGTCATGGACCTGCCGAATGTGCAGGTATTCGATGAGTATGATGTGGAGGGACTTATGCTGAGTATGGATCGCAGCCGGGTGACGGGTGTGACCGTTCAGCGCCGCAACGGCGACCAGCACGCGATGACCCTGATGGCGGATCTTGTGGTGGATGCCAGCGGACGTGGCTCGGCTTCACCCAAGTGGCTGGCGCAGGCAGGCTACGCCAAACCGGCAGAGAGCTTTGTCAAAGCGAATCTGGCCTATGCGACACGGACCTATCGGCGCCAACCAGGAGATCTGATCGGGGCGGAACTCCTAATGATCGCGGCAGAGCCGCCCCATGGCAAGCGTCTGGGGTTGCTCTTCCCCATCGAAGGCGACCGTTGGATCTGCACCTTGTGCGGCTGGGCCGGCGATCATCCGCCGACCGATGAGGCAGGCTTTATGGCCTTTGCCCAAAGCCTGCCCGTGCCCGATCTGCATATTATGCTGCAACGGTTGGAGCCGCTTTCAGACATCATCCCCCATAAATTCCCGGGAAGCCTGCGTCGCCATTACGAAGGGCTAAAGCGTTTCCCCGAAGGCTATCTGGTGTTGGGCGACGCCCTTTGCAGCTTCAATCCGGTCTACGGTCAGGGGATGACTTCGGCCGCGCTCCAAGCAGCGGCGCTGGATCGGCTATTGACCGATCGCACAACCCTGACGGGTCTCTGGCGTGACTTTTTCAAGGCGGCGGCCCAGGTGGTTGCCATTCCCTGGCAGTTGGCGGTGGGTGAAGATTTCCGCTACCCGGAGACCGCAGGGAAGAAGCCGGCCGGGGTGGATCTACTCAACGCCTATGTAGCCAAAGTTCACCAGGCAACCCATCATGATCCAACGGTTTATCTGGCCTTTCTCAAGGTAATGAATTTGATGGCCGCGCCCACCAGCCTCTTCCACCCCAGGATTCTCTGGCGGGTGCTGCGGGGCAAGCCACATGCGCAGATGGTCACGCCCCTGCCTGAACCAGAAATGGCCTATCGATGATGTAGCCAGCGGAACAGTAGGACAGTAGAACAGTAGGACAGTGGGTCAGTAGCACTGTCTCACTGATTCACTGACCCACTGATTCACTAGCCCACTGATTCACTGACCCACTGATATCCAACCATATTATCTAATTTTTACAAGGAGAACGAGATGAAAAAGCACAATGTACTGGAAAAGTTGCGCAAGCATTGGATTCTGGATTTGGTATGCGCCATGACACTGGCAGCGTTTGCCCTGAGTTCGTTGCTGCAGCCGGTCCGCGCCGAGGATCTCAGACCCCCAACCGTGCCCGCCAATATTCAAGTGCCGGCCGGGCATAAACTCTTCGCGATTGGTCAAGCCGTCGGCACGCAGAACTATGTCTGCTTACCCGCCGATGGTGGCGTTAAGTTTACGCTCTTTACACCACAGGCCACCCTCTTCAGGGATGGCGAAGAAGCCGCCACGCACTACTTCAGCCCCAACCCAACGGAAGGGGGCGCCGTGCGGGCAACGTGGCAGTATTCGAAGGACACGAGCATTGTGTGGGGCAAGGTCGCGGACGGCAACTCTTCCACCGACCCCGCTTTCGTGGCACCGGGCGCTATCCCCTGGCTCCTCGTGACCATTGTTGGCGCACAGAATGGCCTCACCGGCGGCGACAAGCTGGCGAAAACAACCTTTATCCAACGTCTCAACACCAGCGGCGGCTCCGCGCCGGCAACCGGCTGCACCGCAACCACCGATATCGGCAACCGGGCCTATGTGCCGTACACGGCTGACTATTACTTCTATAAACAGGCGAACTGACGCAAAGGTATCGGCAGCAGAAAAACTTGCTGCCGATACTCAAAACACAGCGTCCCCAACGGGCGGGCATTGCCCATCCCGTTGCCCCGAAAATGGAGTCGCACTCTTTATCAACAAACAAACAATGATTTGTGCTAACGTCACCAAGACGGCGGCAACCCAAAACAAGGAGAACATTCATGTCTACGTATGTTGCAGAACAGAAAATGACGCAGCGCAATGGATCAATGTTCGGTCGCATGGCAACACTGCTCTACAGCATGGTCTGTTACCTGATCTTTTTTGTCACCTTTCTCTATGCGATTGGCTTTGTCGGCAATTTGTTTGTCCCCAAATCGATCGACATTGGTGCAATGACCCCCTTCCGCCAGGCGCTGTTGATCGACCTTGTCCTGCTCGCCGTCTTTGCCGTTCAACACAGCGGCATGGCGCGGCCGGCCTTCAAAGCATGGTGGACGCGCATCATCCCCCGTCCTATGGAACGCAGCACCTATGTGTTGTTCGCCAGTTCGGCGCTCGTCCTGCTCTTCTGGCAATGGCGACCGCTGCCGGGGGTAGTGTGGCAGGTGGACAACATGATCGCCTACTGGGCGCTTTATACACTATCCGGCCTAGGTTGGTTGATTGTGCTCTTTAGCACCTTTTTGATCAATCACTTTGACCTCTTTGGGTTGCGCCAGGGGTTCATGCACGCCCAGGGGCAGACCTACAAGGATCTCGGTTTCCGGACGCCCGTGCTCTACAAGATGATCCGTCACCCGATCATGCTGGGCTTCCATATTGCCTTCTGGGCGACACCGATCATGACCGTCGGCCACCTGCTCTTTGCCGGGATGACCACCGCCTTCATGTTGCTCGCCATCCAACTGGAAGAGCGAGACCTGGTCGCCTATTTTGGCGATGCCTACCGGACCTACCGCCGACAGACGCCGATGTTAATCCCAGGACTGCGCAGGAAGTAGGGTGAACGATGAACCATCGTGATGAGTTATTACAAGCCTTTCGCATCTCGGCTAAAGACCTCGCCGCCAATCGCGCCGGTAGACTCGGCACGACCCAACAGCGCAATCTGTTGTGGAGTGGCACGGTGAACGTTGCTGTCGCCTGGTTGCTTGGTTTTCTGCTCATCGCCATTCTGTATGGGGTGGCGGCAAGACCCCTCACTCCGATCCAGTGGCTTTTGGGGGGTGGACTATTGGCAGCCGTATTGATCATCGGGATTCGCTATTTCCGGCAAACACGCACTGTCGTCGCGAATGATCGGGTGGAATGTATCCGGGGTGTCATTCAGGTGAGTCGCCGTTCCAAAGCGTTTTACGCCAACATCGCGGGGCGCTCCTTCCGGCTGCCGATTTTCCCGCGGCACATTCGGCCCGGTACAGAATATCGTGTCTACGTTGTACCCCAGATTGAAAGTGTGGTGGCCGTCGAGCCGGTCTGATGGCATTCGCAAAACTAGTGACGCAATTCTGAAAGGAAATCGATCATGAAAGTTAACAATATTCTAGAAACGATTGGCAACACTCCCCATGTTCGCATCAACCGGCTCTTTCCCCATACCCACGAGGTGTGGATGAAACTGGAGCGCGCCAACCCCGGTGGCAGCATCAAGGATCGCATCGGGTTGGCGATGATCGAAGACGCCGAAGCGCGCGGTATTCTCCAGCCGGGCAGCGTCATCGTCGAACCGACTTCGGGCAATACCGGGATCGGCCTGGCCATGGTGGCGGCGCTCAAAGGCTACAAGCTCATTCTGGTCATGCCCGATTCCATGTCGGTCGAACGCCGCAAAATCATAGCGGCTTATGGTGCAGTCTGTGACTTGACACCGCGCGAAAAAGGGGTCAAAGGGGCGATTGCCCGGGCCGAAGAGATTGCCGCGGCGACGCCCAACGCCTGGATTCCGCAACAATTTGAGAATCCGTCCAATGTTGAGGTCCATAAGCGCACCACGGCGCAAGAGATTATCGCCGATTTCCCCGAGGGACTTGACGTTCTGATCACCGGCGTCGGCACCGGGGGCCACATCACCGGCTGCGCTGCAGCGCTCAAAGACCGCTGGCCCCATCTCAAAGTCTTTGCCGTGGAACCGGAACTCTCCCCCGTGATCAGCGGCGGCGCGCCCGGCCCCCATCCGCTCCAGGGCATCGGTGGCGGCTTTATTCCGCAGAACTTGCACACGCACCTGCTCGACGGCGCTATCCAGGTCAGCGGTCCCGCGGCTTACGACATGGCCCGTCGCGCGGCCAAAGAAGAAGCGATCTTTGTCGGTGTCACCTCCGGCGCGTCGCTGGCCGCGGTTGGGCAAAAATTGCCCGAGTTGCCGGAGGGTTCGCGGATTCTCACCTTCTGCTATGACACGGGTGAACGTTATCTGTCGATTGAGGGCTTGTTTTAGGGACAACTAATTTATGGCAACCGTAACAGAAATCACCCGCCACCGGATCGAAACCCAGGGCTATCTGGGACTGAATGACCAAGCGCTGACCGGCATTAACTTGGGGTTGCGCTTCGGCCCGGCGATCTGCATGATCGGCGCGCTGATCGGCACATGGGACGCATCCCCCGCGTTGCTTATGCTCTTGGCGGTGGTGGCGGCCGCCGGCATCTTTTTGCCGGCAGCGCCGCTAGATCTGCTCTACAATCTGACCGTAGCGCGTGTGTGCAACGCCCATCCGCTCCCGGCCACGCCGCAGCCCAGGCGCTTTGCCTGTCTGCTGGCAACGCTTTGCCTGCTGGCCGCAGCCGCCGGTTTCTGGTGGGGACGACCGGCGATAGGTTATCTCTTTGGGGGATTGATGGTCGGCACACCGTTGCTCCTCGTCAGCACCGGCTTTTGTGTACCATCATTTCTCTATGGAGTGCTCTTTGGCAAGCCAAGTTGTCCCATCGTTTCCTGAATTACCGTTGCGTAAATTGGGAAAACAGAGGGGATTTTCAGGATATGTACCGTTAATCAGGAGACCTTGTCTATGACAATCTTATCGCAATCGTGGGTTGAGCAACATACAACACTGGGTACCCAAGTTGTGACCGTACGGCCCCTCCAATCCGATGATGCCACTTTTATTTTCGCTATGCACGGGCGCCTATCGCCGGAGAGCGTTTACTACCGTTACCTGCAATACCGACGGCCAACGCTGGCGGAGATCGCAACCGTTTGCCATCTTGCGCCGGAAAGAGGTGCGGGCTTTGTCGCCACCCTGCCTGCGGAGCCGAATACCATCGTGGGGGTGGCTTACTATGTGCGCGAGGCGTACTCGCTGGAGCCGACCGCCGAACCGGGGATTCTGGTTGAAGACCGCTTTCAAGCCCAAGGAATCGGTCGGCGGCTCTGGCAACAGTTACAGCACCATGCCCAGATGAACGGGCTGCGTCGGCTGCGGGTGTGGTCGCACCCGAACAACCGGCAACTGGCAAAGCTGGTGCAAGGTGGCGGCTTCCCCTATCGCGCCCAAATCAATGGCGGACTGAGCGAGTATCTGGTGGATCTGGGCGAACCGACCACTCACCAGTTGGAAGGTCAGATGGATCAGGAGAATCGTTTGACACAGATAGGCAGGTGGTTCAACCCAGACAATTGTTCCGTCTGGAATTAAAGGTTGTAAAGTCAATTTCGTATCAAAGCAAACAGTTTTCAGTACTCAGTTTTCAGTGTGCGCTTCGTGACTGATCACTAAAAACTGGGTATTGATGACTGCTAAGAAACATGCCGTAGCAGCGGGAGCCCCTGAGCGCGCCGCCGCAATGTTTTTGACCGCTTGATTGGTCGCTTGCGGCGATGGCGCTAGTGCTAAGTTAGCGCCATTGACCATGCACTTGGCAGTTTAATTTGTACTTCTTTTTATATATCACAGAAAAGGATAACGACATGTCAACGTGGAAACCAGATCTAACTTTTTACCCGTCGCCCCAAATGGCCATGGAAGCACCCCGTGAGCAACTGGCCTATGTGGCCGTTCTCAACCCCAACGACGATGGACGCCCCGACGCGATGGCGGTGATGGATGTCGATCCGCAATCCAGCGCGTATGGTCAGGTCGTGAGCCGGGTGGAGATGCTTTACGCTGGCGATGAGTTGCACCACTTTGGCTGGAACGCCTGTAGCGCGGCGCTCTGCCCCTGGGCGCCCCACCCACATGTCGAGCGACGCTATTTGCTCGTGCCAGGGCTACGCTCCTCACGCATGTATGTTCTCGATACGCAACCGGATCCTCGCCAGCCGCGCATCATCAAGATGATCGACGCCGCAGAGATTCACCAGAAGAGCGGTTATAGTCGCCCGCACACGATCCACTGCGGCCCGGATGATATTTATGTGAGCGCGCTCGGCGCGCCGGACGGCAACGGCCCCGGCGGCATCTTCGTCATGGATCATAAGACCTTCGCCATTAAAGGCGCCTGGGAAAAGGAGCGAGGCCCTCAACAATTCGCCTATGACTTTTGGTGGCACCTGACCCAGGATGTGATGATCACGAGTGAATGGGGGACCCCCAACATGGTGGAAGCAGGGCTGAATCCGGAACTGTTGCTCGGCAGCAAGTACGGCCATCACCTCCATGTGTGGGATCTGCGCAAGCGACGCCATCTCCAGGCGCTCGACCTGGGGGCGGAACAGCAGATGGTCTTGGAACTGCGCCCGGCGCACAACCCGAATGAAACCTATGGCTTTGTTGGCGTTGTCACCAGCCTGAAGGATCTCTCGGCGTCGATCTGGCTCTGGCACCGGGAAAATGGCCAATTCGCCATTCGCAAAGTAATCGAAGTGCCGGCGGAGCCAGCCGACCCGGATCTGCTGCCGCCCATGCTCAAAGGCTTTGGCGCCGTGCCGCCGTTGGTCACCGACATCAATCTCTCACTGGATGACAAGCAACTCTATGTCTCCTGTTGGGGCACAGGTGAGATGCGCCAATACGATGTCTCTGATCCCTTCCACCCGGAACTGACCGGCTCGGTCCATCTGGGCGGTATTGTGCGTCACGCGGCGCACCCCAAGAGTGGCCCCCTCAACGGCGGTCCACAGATGGTCGAGATCAGCCGTGACGGCAAGCGGGTCTACTTCACCAACTCGCTCTACGCCAGTTGGGACGCTCAATTCTACCCCGAAGGCATCCGCGGCTGGGCGACCATGATCGACGTGAAACCCGAAGGCGGCACGGCGCTCAACCCCAACTTCTTTGTCGAATTTGGGGATCAACGCCCCCATCAGATTCGCCTGCAAGGGGGGGATGCGTCGTCGGATTCGTATTGTTACCCGAGTTGACAATTGGCGGGTGGCGGGTAGCGAGTTACTCCACTCGCCACCCGCCACTCGCCACTCACCCACCTACAAGGAGGATAAGATGAACGAACTTTGGCCTTGGATCACATTAGCGCTGTTGGGCGCGTATCATGGGGTGAATCCGGCGATGGGATGGCTCTTTGCTGTGGGGTTGGGAATGCAGGAAGGGCGACGCGAGGCGGTGCTGCGTGCCTTTGCACCGATTGCGCTGGGCCATGCACTTTCGATTGCGGCCGTTGTCGCGGTGGTGGGTCTCTTGCAAATGATCATCCCGGCGCATGTATTACAAATCATGGGGGCAGGGGCGCTGCTGATCTTTGCCTTCTATCGGATTGCGACCAGCGCGGCCCATCCGCGCTGGGTGGGAATGCGGGTAGGGTTTCGCGACCTGACCACCTGGTCCTTTCTCATGTCAACGGCGCATGGCGCGGGGTTGATGCTGGTGCCGGTCTTGTTACAGGTCAACAGCGGCACAGCTCAGCTCCACAGCGCTCATGCTGGACATATGATGATAGCGGCGAGCATGGGGCTGCCCAATACCGAACTGCTGGCGGTGATTCTCCATACGGCGGCCATGTTTGCCGTGATGGCGGTTGTGGCCCTGGTGGTTTATGAAAAATTAGGTTTGCGCCTGCTGCGGCGGAGCTGGTTCAATCTTGATTTTTTGTGGAATGGCGCGCTCCTGCTAGCCGGTGTGTTCACGCTCCTGACCGCTGGTGCGTAACTATAGACGGTCATAAACAATAAGGCGGCGATGCCGCAAGGATTTACGATTTGTGATTTACGATTTACAACAAACCTGCTCGTGACCCACGCAAGTTTTGTCACGTAACGACGTAAAGGAGAGTTTTATGTCAAAATTTATCGATCTCAGCCACACCATCGAAGCGGGTATGATCACCTACAAAGGGCTGCCGGCGCCTGTGATTTGTGATTATCTCAGCCGGCAAAAATCACGCGATTTTTACGAAGCAGGCACGGAATTCCAGATCGGCAAGATTGAAATGGTGACGAATACCGGCACCTATCTCGACTGCCCCTTTCACCGCTTTGCAGACGGCCACGATCTCTCGCAGATCTTGCCTGAACAATTTGTCGATTTGGTGGGGATTACGATTCGGCACGATCTGAGCAAGGGCCTGGCCATCGATGTCGATGCCTTTGCACAGCAGGACGTACGGGGACGGGCGGTGCTGGTGCATACCGACTGGGCCAAGCATTGGCGGACCGATCAGTATTTTGAAAACCATCCGTTTCTCACCGCTGATGCCGCAGCTTATCTGGTAGAACAGGGCGTCACCCTGGTTGGCATCGATTCACACAATATCGACGACACCCGCGGACGCACGCGCCCGGTCCATACCACGCTGCTGGGGGCCAATATCCTGATTGTTGAGCATCTCTGCAATCTGGCGAGCCTCCCCAACCATGGGTTTACCTTTAGCGCCATCCCCCCCAAAGTGAAAGGGGCAGGCACCTTCCCTGTACGGGCCTTAGCAAAGTATTAATGACCAGTTATAAAAGCCGAGTGAGCAAAGAGGGGATTCAGAATCTCCTCTTTGACTGACACGATGATACTGCTGGCCTATCTTACTTTGCCGACAGCCTAACCCTTACCCCCATCTTTCGGTGCAGGTAGGAAGGCGGCACGGACGCCGCCCTGCGATCAACGCGAACCCTGGTATCACACCTGCTCGACAGGTGTGATGAGAGACTCTCTGAGTGGGGCTAGCAACAGCGCCCGCCGGGCGCCCCCTGGGCGCGGGCGCGGTCAAGTCCGCTTCAACGGACGCTGCGCTTAGCCGGGGGAGTTCATCCCCCGGCGACTTGTGGGTAAGGGGAAGGCCGACAGCGAGGAGCCTGGGTTTTTCTGGATGCAGCGTCTGCGGGAACGCGCCTAGCCGCTGCGGCGGATTCTCGTTGTCAGCGCGGGATTTGAATCCCGTTGTCAGGTTGGCCAACGGTATCGCAAGATAATGGAGTGACAGGAGAACAAGAATGAACCATACCGAAGAAACACTCGACCCCCCAGATTGGACAGCGACGCGCGCCTTGGCTCATCGCATGGTCGATGACGCCGTCGAATATCTACAAACGGTGCGAGAACGGCCGGTCTGGCAGGCAATGCCGACGGCGGTGCAGGTTGGCTTTACCACCCCGCTGCCCGAAGAACCAACTGCGCTGGAGGAAGTCTATCAGCGGTTTGTCGAAAATGGCCTGCCCTATCCCATGGGCAACATCCACCCCCGCTTCTGGATGTGGTACATGGGCAGCAGTAACTTTACCGGCGCCATGGGTGACTTTCTGGCGGCCATCATCGGTTCCAACCTGGGCGGCGGCAACCACGCCGCGGCCATGATTGACAACCAAGTGGTGGACTGGTGCAAGGAGATGGTCGGCTTTCCGGCGTCGGCTAGCGGCACACTGGTGAGCGGCGGCTCCATGGCCAACATGATCGGCCTGACCGTAGCCCGTAACGTCATGGCCGACATCGATGTACGGGAAGCTGGTGTAGCCGCCATCGACAAACCGCTGCGCTTCTACAGTTCGGATCAGGTGCATGGCTGTCACCAGAAAGCCGTAGAGGTGCTGGGGTTAGGGCGGCAGGCGCTGCGCAAAGTGCCATCGAATGCCCATTTCGAGATGGACATAGACGCCCTGCGCGCCGCCATTCACGCCGACCGTGCGGCCGGCTGGCAGCCGGCATGCGTGATCGCCAATGCGGGCACAGTCAACACCGGCGCCATTGACGATTTAGAAGCGATTGCCGAGTTGTGTGACCAGGAGAATCTCTGGTTCCATGTCGATGGCTGCATCGGCGCATTGATTGCGATCGCGCCGGAGAACCGCCACCGTGTCGCCGGGTTGGAACTGGCCGATTCCATGGCGCTCGATCCGCACAAGTGGCTCCATGCGCCCTTTGAGGTGGGTTGCGCGCTAGTCCGTGACGCTCGTGCGCACCTGCAAACCTTTACGCTGACGCCCGAATATCTGGAAAAAGCGCAACGGGGGGTGGCTGCGGCGGACTGGCTCTATGATTACGGCATGCAAACGTCGCGCGGCTTCCGGGCCTTAAAGGTATGGCTCTCGTTACAGGAGCACGGTGTCCAGAAATTTGGCCGCCTGATCGACCAGAACATTGCGCAGGCCCACTATCTAACTGAATTAATCGAGGCCACACCGGGATTGGAGCTGATGACACCGACCAACATCAACATTGTCTGTTTCCGTTACAATCCCGGCCATCTGGATGAAGCGGCGCTCAAGCGGCTCAACCTCGAAATCATGCAGCAGATGCAGGAGACGGGCGTAGCGGCGGTTTCGGATACGACGTTGCGCGGACGCCACTGTTTGCGCGCCGCCATTAACAACCACCGCACGCAGCGCTCCGATCTCGACCTGTTGGTCGCTGAGGTGGTGCGTGTGGGCGAGCGGATCGCAAGCAAATCTTTCGTATTCGTCTAGAAATTTAGCAAATTGAATTGGAGAAAAACATTGCTCATCAACCCTGATCATGTGAAGTACACGCACGAAGAATATGAGCGGCGGGTTGCGCGCTTCCAACTGGAACGCCAGGTCTACAAGGCGCGCCGCGCATCCACCAAAGCGAAGAGTGGTTTGGTGGGTCACGGTATGCGCCTGTTCACCTGGCTGGCAGCCACGCTCTGGCGCCGCATTGGACGCAACGGCGGCAGATTTCACCGAGCAGAAGGTGATTGCGTTACCCCAAGCGAGGCCGATCACCAACCGAACGCGCAAGGCCGCCAGTCCTATTGCTAACCGCATCAAACCGAAATCGAAACAATTTCAAGCTTTTCAGAAAGGAACTCAATCTTATGTACCGCAATCGTTTCAACATCTCAGCCCAAACTCTTGCTGTTTCTGTCGTTGCCACCACGCTACTTTATCTCTTGTTTAGCGTTGTCCAACCGATTGGTTCAGCGCTGGGTGCGGCCTTGCTGCAAAGCGTCACTGGCGCCAACACCACACCGCCCTATCTGAACTACCAGGGTATGTTGCGCGATGCCGAGGGCAAACCGATCAGCGGCGTCCACAAGCTGACCTTCCGTATTTACAAGGATGTCACTGACCCGCTGCCCGCTGCGCTGTGGATGGAGGAACACAACGAAGTCACCGTGCGCGATGGGCAATTTAGTGTACTCCTGGGCAACAACAAACCGGTGCCGCCCGAACTCTTTACCGGCCCGGATCTCTTTATCGGCGTCACGGTCGCGCCCTTGGATGAGATGGTGCCGCGTCAGCGTTTTGCCAGCGCGCCCTATGCCATGTATGCCGACCATGCTGCTGCTTTGACCGCGCCCAATGGCAGCAGCACCCACGCCGTGCATGTCGATAATACGGGCTGGGTCGGGATCGGCACCACCAACCCGCAGGCGCAGTTGCAGATCAGCACGACGACGGGCAGCGCCCTCCAGGTTGATGCGGGGGCGCAACACCTGACGGTGAATAACAACGGCATCTATGTACAAGGAGATACGGATAACCCCGACATGATGCTGGATCTAAAGGGAGGAGGTGCGGCGCAAAAGGGCGAATACCTCTTTGGCGTCGATGGCCAACGTCGCGCCAGCATCTATTATGATAAATCTACCAACAAGGCCGGTATGGTCAATGGTAACACCCAGTTGAACCTCTACGACAACGGCTGGGTGGAGACCTTTAGCAACCTGGGGGTGAATGGGGAGATCCACAGCACCAGTAACATCTGGCTTCAAGGCAACTTGACCATGGGCCTCAAGCCTGGTCGCAAACCGGTGAAAATCGTGCGTATTACCCACTTACCGGAAAATGGGGGCAGAGCCTTCCCCGAAGTGCCGGCTGCCGACTACGAATGCACCGTCGGCAGTTGGTCAACAGGGCTGTATGACATCAACGAGAATGGCAATGGTACGAACAAAGTCTGGGCCTATGTCGAGGACGGCTGGTGGTGGGTGGGCGTCAATTTTTCCAGTCATAACAAGAACGACACGCCGAGTATCGACGTGGTCTGCTTCCTGAAGGGTATAGTCGAATATGACACGACCTACGGGATACGCGAAGACCAGGGTAACTAAGCTGTCGTCAAAAGAGAGGCGTAATCGCATGAACAATCTATCCAAACGCCTGTTGCTCTGGCTGCTGCTGCTGACCTTGTTGCTGCCCATACCCGCACAAGCGATGCCAGCAGCACAGATCACAGGCGAAACCGATATCGATATGCACGGCAGCGACGGGCGTGCGATCACGGCCGGCGGCTTGAGCACCATTGGCGACTTTGCCACGGCGGGGAATCAACTTAGCCTGCTGCCCAAGAGTCAACCGCCGGCACTGTTGGCCCGCCAGGACTATCAAAAGGTCTATGATCAGGCCAACGCGCTGCTGGTTACCGGCGTGACCTTCCGCCACACAAAGTTACAACTGCCGCCTTCTTGTAAAACGGTCGATGAGTGCAAACTCAACTATGAGGATTTTAATAACGGTGAGTTGTTCTTTGCGTTCTGTAGTAACTATAACAGCGTCGATGTGCGCGGTTACTGCGCCGGCGACAATCCATCCTCCTGGCCGCTGCCCGCAACGCAGATTCGCGGCCAGTTGGTGCGGGCGCGTGAGATGTTTGGCTTTCTGGCGCTGGCCGAACCGGCTGACATGACTGTGCTGGTCAACGGCGCCTCCACCAACGTGCGCACCATCGGACGGAGTGGCGTCTTGAGCGCCACGCGTGAGATCGCCAATATCCACATGATCTTTGGCAACGAGTTTCTGGTCGATGCCTTGGACTACCGCTTTGCCGGCGGCGACCCACGTGCTGACCAGATCATTGCCGAGGAGCTAAGCCAGTTGGATAAGGCGCGCCAGCAATTCGAACTGGCCGTGGGCGTGCTGGCCCACGCCTTCAACGCCGACTTTGGCGGCCCCAACGGCGGCTATATCGGCGACTACTTTGGCGCGCGCGAGTTCGACCTCTTTGGCCTGGTCAGCGAGCGGATGATCGTGGCGATCAGTGAAATGGCCGACCGCTATCGCCAACTGGGGAACGATGCCCAGGCATTGGCGCTCTACTCACGGGCCTTTGCCAACCAGTATGTGCAGGCGATGGCGCTGGCGACTAGTTCGACACAACAGAATGTCAAGTTTTATGAAAATGGTGGCTTTGAAATCCTGACCAATCTGGAACAATTGCGCGCTCACGCCCAAGCGATCCATGACGGCATCAACCCCTTTGGCTTTGTCGATGCCTATGTGCCGTTGCAAACCTATGAGGAGTTGCGCCGGCTGGTCCAATCCGATTTTCTGCGCGACGCCACCGAGGACGAGAATCGCGCCGAGAACGCCCAGCGTGAGTTTGACCAGAATCGCACCGCCCTGGCGCGTGAAATGCAAAACCTGCGCCTGACCTATGAAAACCGCCTGCTCGAGCTCTGTGGCCCGAGCCAAGATAATTACAAAAGCTGCATGGGCAACGGCGGCTTGATGATCCAGAACTATCACAACCTGGAAGCGGTTGCCGTGCGTCTGCGCCAGGTGAAACAACGCCAGGAGAACATCCTTGAACAAGTGAAGATTGAACAGGAGCGCACCGAGCAGGTGATCGAGCTCACACTCAAAAGTGGGGAGATCATCTCCGCCACCGCGCTTGCCCAGGGGGTGATCAATGCCCAACGCACAACGGAGGTCGTTACGACCGGTCACAGCAAAAGTCACTATGAAAACGTGGAGGCGGGCGGCAGCTTCAAACTCGGGATCAATCCGCTCAACTGGGATGTGGGCATATCGGGCGGGCTCAACCAAGGCATCCGCTGGGAAAATACAGAGGCAAGTTCGACGCAAACCGTGTGGGACCCGGCGCAGGAGGCGCTTGCCAAGTTGGAAGGTGTGCAAGCGTTGCAGCAGGCGGTGAATCAGGCCGACATCATCAACGCCAACAGCGCGGCCACGATTAAGACGCTACTGTTGCAGACCAGCGAATTGGCGATTGAGAAGGAGCTTCAACTGACCGAAATGAATCGCCTGCTCGCTGAGCACAACGACCTGGTCAACCAATATCACCAATTTCTCGACTTGCGCGAACAGGCGCGCGCCGATCTGATCGACAGCAATCTGGCCAATCCCGCCTTCCGCCTTTTGCGCGACCAGACAACCGTGGAGGCGGCACGCAGCATTGCCGTCGCCGCCCAGTTCGCCTATCTGACGGCAAAATCGCTTGAGTCTGAGTTTCTGATCCGCTTTCCGAATCTCAACAACATCTTCAAGGCGCGCACCGCCGATGATGTTGACAACTTTCTCAACGACCTGGAAGCCTTCCGTGTGGCGATCGGGTCACCGGGGGAACGCAACCGCTTTCCCTATCGCATCTCGGTGGCCAAGGATCTCTTCGGCCTGACCGATGAGAATCTCGACCCCACCGGCCAGTTGTCGGCCAGTGAACGGGCGCGGTTGCGCTTTGAAGGCTTCCAGGCGATTTTGCAACGCAGCGCGATCACCGACACGGTGACTGGCCAGGTGGTCGGCTTCGAGTTGCCCTTTGCCACAACGTTGCTCAACAACAAGCTCTTTACGCCCAACGTCTGGAACAACCGCATTGCCGGTGTTGGCTTGCCTGCGGATGTCCCCAACACTCAGGGTATTGCCGTCAACGTCTTGACGCGGCAGTTTGGCGACATTAGTACCCCGGAAGTGCAACTGACCCACGACGGTCATGCCTCCTATCGCACTGTCAAGGGCCAAATCGTCGAGTATGTACCGGAGAATGCCAAACTGGCCGGCTTTGCCACGCCGCCGGGCTTTGAAAGTAAAAGCAAGACGGCCACCATTCTGGCCAGCGTGAATGGCAATGGCCGGGGCACGCCGAGCAGCGCGCTCTTCAACCGCAGCGTCGCTGCCTCCAACTGGACCTTGCGCATTGACCTGCGTTCGCCCTTTAACAGCAAACTGGACATCAACCAGTTGGAAGACCTTGAGATCAACATGGACACCACCGGCATTGCCCTTGCCAACAACATCCAGGCGGCCCAGGCGGATTCCGAGCAGTTGCAGGCAAGCTTTGGGCAAACCGAGCAGACGGAGGGGAAGTAGAGCATGAACACGTTAGTAAAAAAACAACGCCGCTACCTACTGCCCTGGTTGGTGCTGCTGCTGCTGGCCGCGTTGGTTAGCTATCGCCAGGTGGCCGCCCAATTCGCCGCGGCCGCGCCGGAACCCGTCGCCGGTTCCTATGCTGGCACCGTACTGATCAGCGAACCCACGCTGCTGGGCGACCTGGATCTGCAACTGGATATCACCGCCACCAATGGACAGCTTGCCGGCCAGGTCAACGCGGCCAAGACCCAAGTCTTTCTGGGCGGCCCAACCTTTACGGGCAGTGTAACCGCCAATGGCGCAATCACCCCGACACTGCGGATTGAGTCACAAACCTTTAGCAGCGTGGTTTCGGGCCGCACCGTCCAGCGCCACTTTGTCCTCACTGGGGAAGTGTTGGCGCAAGGCGATCAGTTGCGCGGGACATACACTGAAACCATTATTGGCTTCAAACCGCACCCCATGCTGGTCAAGGGTACATTCCTGCTGGTGCGGCCCAGTGGCGTCACGGCCATTATCACAGTGCCGACGCCGCAAGGCAGCACCCCCGTCCCGACGCCGACAATACCAGGCCAAGGCGGACCACCAACACCGACGCCGACCGCTACCGCAACCGTGCCGGCAGACAATAGTAATGGAGCCAAGATTTACCTACCGATTGTACAGCGTGGCGCTGTAGTCAACGCCGCCGCAGCCGAAGGGGCGCCGGTGTTCACACCGACAGCCACCCCAATGGCGACACCCACACCGGCCATGGTGGCGCCGAGTTCGGTGCTGACGACGACAGAAACGCAGCAACAGATTCTCTTGCCGTTGATCATACGCTAGGAGAGAGCCACGGGCGATTCAAGCTGGGTTGATGAAGGTTGAGAATTAAATTCAGTAAATTCTCACCCCATCCCCCGGCCCCTTCCTCGCCAGGGGATGGGGTGGATTTTCCAATTGATTGGCCGTTTGAGTCACAGATCACACCGTGCGCCCCGTTCTTGGACGCACGGGCAAATAAAGTAGTCGAAGGTTACAATGAAACATAACAATCAACACAACATATTCAAATTAATCCTATACGCGCTCTGTTTGCCGTTGGCAACCTGGCTAGTTGTCCTAACACCGGCAACAGCCTTCGCGCAGGACAAGAGTGGCGTCAAGCCGCAGGTGATCTCGCTGCCCTCCGGCCCCGGTTCACTCGAAGGGCTGGGCGAGAGTTTTGAGCCAAACCTGAGCACCGGCACTTCCAGCTACCCTGTTAAATTCGCAGCAGCGCCGGGACGCGTGGGCTTTCAGCCCGAGCTGTCGCTGAACTACAACGGCGGCAACGCCAATGGCCCGTGGGGCATGGGCTGGGAATTGAGCATCCCCTCGATCCAGCGGCGCACCGAGGATGGCCTGCCCACCTATGACGATGCCCAGGATACTTTTCTCTATGCCAGCGGCGAGAAGCTGGTGACACTCAAAGATGGCAGCTACCGCTTTGAGAACGAGAGTAGCTTCATGCGCTTTCGGCGGATCGACGGCGGCGGTTGGGAAGCACAAACGCCCGACGGCATCCGCTTTGTCTTCGGTGAAACCGCCAACGCCCGCGTCGCCAATGCCAAGGGCACCTTCCGCTGGGAGTTGGAGCGGATGATCGACACCCACGGCAACGAGTTGCAGTACACCTATCTGCACGACGGCGACTATGCCTATCCACGCGAGATCCGCTACAACACAGGTGAAAATAACGGGGGTGGCCCAGTCTACAACGCGGTCATCTTCAACTATGAGCCGCGACCCGATACCTATACCGACCGCCGCAGCGGCGCGCCGATCCGCGTCGGCCTGCGCGGCACCGATATTCAGATGTGGTCAGTGGGCAAGCTCGTGCGCGCCTACGCCTTCACCTATGAACCGGAACGTTCCACGGGCAAGTACTCACTGCTGATCAAGGTCGAGCAGGTAGGGGATGATGGGGTGAGCAAGTTGCCGCCGCAAACTTTTACCTACACCCAGTTTGACGCCGCTGCGCACGCCGTGGTCACGATGCAAAACCCGCCCCCGGTGGTGTTGACCAACCCCGACGCCGACCTGGTCGACATCAATGCCGATGGCTTGCCCGATCTGGTCTACACGCCGGAAGATGGTCAGCATCGCTTCTATCTCAACCGCGGCCACGGGCGCTGGCAGGTCGAACCGGTGTTGCCGCAACACTCGCCCGCCGAACGGCTGAGCAATCCCAATGTGCGTATGGCCGACATGAACGGCGATGGCGTGGTCGATCTGCTGGTCAAGGCGAGTGGCGCCGGCGCGCCCCTTTACTACTACAGCAATAAAACGGGTGCCGAGTGGCAGCAGAACGACCGCGTTGATTTCGGTCCGGCGCCAGCCTTTGACCTCAACGACCCGAATGTGCAGTTGATGGATGTCAACAACGACCACCGCATCGATGTGGTGTTGACCGCAAGCGGTCGGCTCAAAATCTGGTTGGCGCGTGAGGGTGCCTGGAGCCAAACCGCGGACTTCGATGTGCCCGCGCCCGCGGCCGGCGACGCCGCCAACTTTGCCGACCCCAAGTTCAAGATCGGCGACATGACCGGTGACCGCATGGACGATGTGGTCATGGTGCGCGATGGCCAGGTGGTGCTCTGGGAACACAACGGCAACGGTTCCTATGAAGAACCGCGCCCGATCCTCAACCCGCCGAGCGGGGTCGGTGCCCAGGATATCATGATTCAAATGGGCGATCTCAACAACGACGGCCAAATGGATCTCGTGCTGCCCGGCAACCGCAGCGTCACCTACTGGCTCAGCCTGGGCGACGGCAGCCTGGCCGCCCCCATCACCATTCCCGATACGCCCGCCTTCGACGCGCAAAGCACGGCCGTGCGCTTGGCCGACATTGATGGCGATGGCGCGACGGAACTGCTCTTTAGCAGCAATCAGGGGATGGCCTATGTCGATTTCTCGACGCAGGAGCAGCCCTTCCTGTTGCGCAGCGTAGACAACGGCTTGGGGCGCACGATCCACATCACCTACAAGCCCTCGATTGAGGATTACATCACCGACTGGGACGCTGATAACCCGTGGCAGGTCAATCTGCCCTTCCCGGTTCAGGTGGTCAACCGGGTGACGGTCCACGATGCCAACAGCGGCGATGACTACACGATCGGCTACCACTACCGCGATGGCTACTACGACGGCGAACAGAAGGAATTCCGCGGCTTTGTACGCAGCCAGGAGACCAAGGTCGGCGACGACACCGCGGCGACGACGGTCACCAATATGGTCTACGACGTCGGCATGACCGATGAGAGCCACAAGGGTCTACTACTGGAAAGTGAAGTGTTGGCACAGGGCGGCCATTGTTCCGGCGACTACGCCGGCTGCTTTGTGCGCATGGTCAACCAATTAACGACGCGTGTTGTGGTTGAGGCCGGACAGACCAACACGGGTCGGCCGATTGCCTATGCCTTCATCAGCCAGAACGATGCGTTTATCCACGAGCAGCAGGCGGGAGGCCCTCTGGGCCCGGTGCATTTGCGCCAGCAATTTGCCCAGGACGACTACGGCAACCAGACCCAACAGCTCAACTTCGGCAAAGTCTGTGGGGACACAGCGAACCCGGACGTGACCTGTGGTGACGATGAAATCCTGACCTACACCGACTTCATCTACGACACGGCGCGCTATCGCTTTGACCGCGCCATGCGCATCTATCAGACTGATGCCGCGGGCAATGTGGTTAGCGACCAACGGCTCTACTATGATGGCGACGATTACATTGGGTTGCCCCTGGGCCAATTGACGCGTGGCGATCTCAGCCGCCAGGAAGAGAGTTTGGGGCCGAATGGCAACGGGCGTTTCATCCCGACCAAACGGCAGCGCTTTGACGCTTTTGGCAACGCCATCGGCGTCATGGATGCCAACGGCCAGGTGATCACGGTCGAATATGATGCGCTCATGCATACCTTTCCAGTCGTGGAGCGGATGAATCTGGACGATGGCAAATCCTTGGTCTTTGCCGCCACCTATCACTATGGCTTTGGCAAAGTCAGCGCGGCCACCGATTACAATGGCCATCCGCTCACCTATGTCTATGACACCTTTGGCCGCCTGAGTAAGATTGTGCAGCCAGGTGATACGCTAGAGAAGCCGACGCAGCAGTTCCGCTATGAAATGGGTAGCCCACGCAGCGCAATCATCAGCGAACAGCGCGAAGTCTCCGGCGCCGATGGGGTCTACACCGCCGTTACCTATTTTGACGGGCTAGGGCGCAAGTTACAGACGCGCGCTGAAGCCGAAGGGGGACAAGTGGTGGTGACCGAGGCGGTGGCCTTTAACGCCCGCCAGCGTGTCGGCATTGAATATTTACCCTATTACGATACCGATCTGGCTTACAAGGCACCTGACCCAGCGTTACCGCACATCACCCAGTTCTATGATCCACTGGAGCGTGTGGTGCGCCGCCAACAGCCCGATGGCGCCTTTACGCGGGTCGTCTATCGGCCGTTGCAGCAACTGCAATACGACGAAGAGGACAACAATCCGGCCTCCCCCCATTACGACACGCCGCGCACCCTGACCTTTGATGGGCTGGAGCGGCTGATCAGCGTGGAGGAGATCAATCGGGTCAATGGCCAAGACGAGCGCTACGTCACGCGCTATGCGTATGACGACCTGAGTCACTTGATCAGCATTGTGGATGCGCAGGGCAATACGAAAACCCAGAGTTTTGATGCGCTGGGCCGCAAGCTCAGCATTGACGACCCGGATCGCGGCCAGGCTTTTTTCACCTATGATGACAAAGGCAATCTCATTGAGACGGTCGACGCCAAGGGACAGCACATCCGCTACACCTATGACCCGGCCAATCGCGTCCTGACCCAAAACACAATGCGCGGCGACGGCGATGTGACGCCCGAAGTGCGCTACCACTACGATGCTGACCTGGCGCCCGATTATGCGGATGCGCAAAACACACAAGGTCATCTGGCCTGGGTGGAGGACGAAGCGGGCAGCGAATATCTTTCCTATGACGCCCGTGGCAACATCACCGGACGCGTACGCCGGATCAACCGGCTTGATACCAACGAGCAGATCGACTTTGCCATGCGCATGGAATACGACGCCATGCAACGGTTGGTCCAATACACCTACCCCGACGGTGTGGTGCAGAACTTTGTCTACAACGAGCAATCCTTTTTGGAAGCCGTGCCCGGGTATGTCACCAACATCGACTATATGGCTTTGGGCAAACGCACCCGTATCGCCACTGCGGATGGCGCGATCACGACCTATGGCTATGACAGCCGCCAACGGCTCGCCACGCTGCGCACCGCGGGCCAGCAGAATGTGCTCTACCAGGATTGGCGCTATCAATTGGATGGCGTTAGCAATATCCTGCGCATTGAGGATCTGCGTCCGGATCGCACCGCGCTTGATGACGCCACCCAGATCTTTACCTACGATAGTCTCAACCGCTTGACGGCTGTTCACTATGCCGACGGCAATGCGATTACCTATGGCTACGACCCCATCGGCAATCTGGTGCGCAAGAACGCTACACTATCGGAAGAAAATCTGGGCGACTTCCAAATCGGTGAAAATGCTGGTCCGCACGCCCTCACCCAGTTTGGGGACAGTACCTGGCGCTACGATGCCAACGGCAGTCTGCTTGCCCGCACATCTGCCGCCGGTGACTTTACCTATAGTTGGGATGCCCATAACCGCTTGCGGGCGGTCCAGGGACCAGACGGTCTGGATCAGCAGAACCGCTATAACTATGCGGACCAGCGCATGATCAAAATGGTGAACAACGGCGGCGAACAGCAGACTGTGCTCTATCCCGACCGTTCGTTAGAGGTGCGTGGCGACGAATTTGTGAAGTATATCTTTGCCAACGATGAACGCATTGCCGAAGTGCGCACACCCTTTGATAAAAGTCGGCTGATCCATGGCTTGCAGGCGGAAGTCGCGCCGCAAAGCGACAACCCAGGCCAGACCAAAACGCTCTTCTATCACAGCGATCACCTGGGTAGCGCCTCGGTACTGGTTGATCTTGCCGGTCAGGTGGTGGAACGGCAAACCTATCTGCCCTTTGGGACAAGTCGCGCCCAGGAGGCACCCGAGAGCGGAGGAGATGTGGCCGCTTATACCTATACTGGCAAAGAACTCGATGACGCGATTGGGCTTTATTACTACGGCGCCCGCTACTATGATCCAGGCGCAGGCCGCTTCATCTCGGTGGACCCGCTCTATTTTGAACAGCCCGAGAAAGATCTGGCCGATCCGCAGGCGCTCAATCTCTATGCCTATGTGCGCAACAATCCTGTGCGCAACATCGATCCCGACGGTGAAGATGTCGTCATTGTCTATGGCGTGGGCGACCAAGAGTGGCTACACAAGAAGATTGCCGACACGATGGCCACCCAACTCCGGGCAGCCAAAATCAGTGTCCAAGTGATCAAAGGCTCGGAATTGCTTGATGCCAAAAAGCAGGCCAGTCTGCGTGCAATCAAAGTCAGCGCGGCCTTCTATGTCGGCCACGGCAATGTCAATACTATCGGCGTCGATGCGCGGCGCGACAAGACCGGCGTCCGCTGGAACGATGGTCTGACACCCGCAGAATTTGCCCGTGATGCAAAGGTGCGCAATGGCGGGGTCGTTGGCTTTCTCAGTTGCAATGTGGTCAATGGCCACACCTCCAGTGAAGAGAGCCTGGCCAAGCAAGGCATTACGACCGTTGGCTTTGACCGCAAATTCTACTTCCACTCCGATGGTGTGGTCCAATCGCCGGACCGACACATTCATATCGATCCGACGGCAGCGCCCCTCTCGCGCGAGGAACCGAAAGAGGATCCCTGGTTCAGTCCAGGGGATATCGTACCCGCCATCCAAAGCGGCCCCAACAAGATCGACAAGGGCAGCATGGCAACGCATGCCCTGAAAGCTGAATCACGTGTAAAGTAAAGGAACTATCATGAATCCGACACAATTACTATTTCTCCTGAAACGCTCTGTCTCAATCACTCGTGTAGGAGTAATCCGTAGACTCACAACCGATTTTCAGGATAGACTCTTCACCGCACAACACATCTATCGCAGCCTATTGCTGAGCGGCCTGCTCTTGTTCGCCCTCTGCGGCCAGCAGAGCCTCACCGCCCTGATCGACGCGCTACGGGCTGGCGCGCCCTTGACAGGGGCCGCCTCCGTGGTGCTGCCGACGAATCCCCCAGCGTTGCTCTTGCTGCAAGCTGATTCGCTGGTTTTGCCGATGACGAATGGCAGCGCTCAACTCACGGCGCGGGTGCGCGATGCCGTGGGCAAGCCGGTCGCTGGAGTCACGGTGCAATTCCAAGGCGCACTCGGCAACGTCAACCCGGCCAACGCCATTACGGACAGCAACGGCATGGCGATGACAACCTTCCAGAGCACCGGCGCAACCGGTCGCGCTCTGGTCACCGCCACAACGGGCGATCTCAGTCGCGAGGCCGCCATCCAGGTGATCAACCCGGCCACCAGCGCCACCACCAATGGCTTGACCCTGGACTTTGGCGCCAGCCAGCTCGACCCCGGCGAGACGGCCACCATTCACGCCGTCTTGCACGATGCTGCCGGGCAACCGCTGGCCGGTGAATTGGTCACGCTCTTTGGCTCGCTCGGCGAGGTCACGCCGGCCAGCGCCATGAGCGACGCAAACGGCAGCGTCACCGCCACCTACCGCGCCGGCCCCAACGCCGGCGGGGCAATGCTCACGGCATTGGCAGGGGTTGCCTCCAAGTCCGTGAGCTTTCAAGTTGGTACGCCGGATGTTCCGGGCCAACAGACCCACCAGCTCTTCTTGCCGCTGGTCAATCGGTAGCCATAGTCAGTAAGGTCACTCGTTCCACGCTCCGCGTGGAATGCATAGCCGGGCGCTCTGCGCCCACTCCGGACGCTCCGCACCACTCTGGACGCGGAGCGTCCGCACCGGGATTCCACGCGGAGCGTGGAACCAGAGCCGCCTACCTTAGCGACGAAAATTGATTATTTCAATTGACTATTATAAAGAGAATGTAACCAATGATAAACAGTAAGCCAATCCTATCCATACAGCATAAGTGGCGGCTACTGATCTCGGTATGCTTGCCGCTCTTTGCACTGTTATTCTGTCCAACCATGCTTTTCGCCCAGGACAAATCGGGTGTCAAGCCGCAGGTGATCTCGCTGCCCTCCGGTCCCGGTTCACTCGAGGGGCTGGGCGAGAACTTTGAACCGAACCTGAGCACGGGCACCTCCAGCTACCCGGTCAAGTTCACCGCCGCGCCAGGACGGGTGGGATTTCAACCCGACCTGGCCCTGAACTACGACGGCGGCAATGCCAATGGGCCGTGGGGCATGGGCTGGAAGCTGAGCATCCCCGCCATTCAACGGCGCACCGAGGACGGTCTGCCCACCTATGACGACGGGCAGGATACTTTTCTCTATGCCAGCGGCGAGAAGCTCGTCGCACTCAAGGATGGCAGCTACCGCTTTGAAAACGAGAGCAGTTTCATGCGCTTTCGTCGCACGGACGGTGGTGGCTGGGAAGCGCAGACGCCCGACGGCATCCGCTACGTCTTTGGCGAAACAGACCACGCCCGCGTGGCGAACGCCAAAGGCACCTTCCGCTGGGAACTGGAGCGCATGATCGACCCCCACGGCAACGAGTTGCAGTACAGCTACTTGCATGACGGCGACTACGCCTATCCACGCGAGATCCGCTATAACTTTGGTGAGAATAAGGGGGGCGAGAACAATGGTGGAGGACCGGTCTACAACGCCGTGATCTTCAACTACGAGCCGCGGCCCGATACCTACACCGACCGCCGCAGCGGCGCACCGATCCGCGTCGGGCTGCGCGGCACCGACATCCAGATGTGGGCGCTGGGTAAGCTGGTGCGCGCCTATGCCTTCACCTATGAACCGGAGCGCTCGATCGGCAAGTATTCGCTGTTGATTAAAGTCGAGCAGGTGGGCGATGATGGCGTGAGCAAGTTGCCGCCGCAAAGCTTCACCTACACCCAATTTGACCCGACCGCACACGCCGTGGTCGCCATGCAGAATCCGCCACCGGTGGTGTTGACCAACCCCGACGCTGACTTGGTCGACATCAACGCCGATGGCTTGCCCGACCTGGTTTACACCCCCGAGGATGGCCACCATCGCTTCTATCTCAACTTGGGTCATGCCCGTTGGGCCAGCGAACCGATCATCCCAAACAATTCGCCCGCCGAGCGGCTGAGCAACCCCAACGTGCGCATGGCCGACATGAACGGCGATGGCCGCGTCGATCTGCTTGTCAAGGCCAGTGGCGCCGGCAATGCGCCACTCTATTACTATCGCAACCAGCCGGGCACAGACTGGGAAAAGGACGACCGCATCGACTTTGGTCCGGCGCCGGCCTTTGATCTCAACGACCCGAATGTGCAACTGATGGATGTCAACAACGACCACCGCATCGATGTTGTGTTGACGAGCAGCGGTCGGCTGAAAATTTGGCTGGCGCGTGAAGGGGCGTGGAGCCAAACCGCGGACTTTGATGTGCCCGCGCCCGCGGCCGGCGACGCCGCCAACTTTGCCGACCCCAAGTTCAAGATCGGCGACATGACCGGCGACCGCATGGACGATGTCATCATGGTGCGCGATGGCCAGGTGGTGCTCTGGGAGCACAACGGCAACGGTTCGTATGAAGAACCGCGCCCGATCCTCAACCCGCCCAGCGGCGTCGGCGCTCAGGACATCATGATTCAGATGGGCGATCTCAACAACGACGGCCAGATGGACCTCGTGCTGCCGGGCAACCGCAGCGTCACCTACTGGCTCAGCCTGGGCGATGGCAGCCTGGCCGACCCGATCACCATTCTCGACACGCCCGCCTTCGACGCGCAGAACACCGCCGTACGTCTGGCCGACATCGACGGCGACGGTGCGACCGAACTGCTCTTCAGCAGCAACAGTGGCATGGCCTATGTCGACTTCTCGACGCGGGAACAGCCCTTCCTGCTGCGCAGTGTTGACAACGGCTTGGGGCGCACGATCCACATCACCTACAAATCTTCGATTGAGGATTACATCGCCGACTGGGATGCCGCCAACCCGTGGCAGGTCAACTTGCCCTTCCCGGTCCAGGTGGTCAACCGCGTCATCGTCCACGATGCCAACAGTGGCGATGATTACACGATCAATTATCACTACCGTGATGGCTACTACGACGGCGTGCAGAAGGAATTCCGCGGCTTTGTGCGGAGCCAGGAGACCAAAGTCGGCGATGAGACCGCGGCGACGACCGTTACGAACATGGTCTATGACGTGGGCATGAGCGACGAAAGCCGCAAGGGGATGTTGCTCGAAAGTGAGGTGTTGGCCCAAGACGGTCACTGCTCCGGCGACTATGTCGGCTGTTTTCAGCGCGCCGTCAACCAGTTGACCACGCGGGTGGTGGTCGACGCCGGACAAACTGGCACCGGGCAGCCGATTGCCTACGCTTTTGTCAGCCAGACCGATGCCTTCGTGCATGAGCAACAGGCGGAACCGGTACACCTGCGCCAGCAGTTTGCCCAGGATGACTATGGCAACCAGACGCAGCACATTAACTTCGGCCAGGTCTGCGGTGGCGATGTCACCTGTGGCGACGATGAGATTTTGACCTACACCGACTATATCTACGACACGGCGCACTATCGCTTCAACCTCACCCAGCGCGTGCGCCAGACCGATGCGGCAGGCAACTTTGTCAGCGCGGCGGAACTCTACTATGACGGCGAAGCGTATGTGGGGCTACCCCTCGGCCAGTTCACCCACGGCGATCTCATGCGCAAAGTGGAAAGTCTCGGCCCCAACGCCAACAATAGAGCGATTCCGACCAAGCGTCAAAAGGTTGATGAATTTGGCAACGTGGTGGGCATCATGGACGGCAATGGCTTCATCACCACGGTGGACTATGACCCGGTGCAGCACACCTTCCCGGTGCTGGAGCGCGTCTATTTTGCCGATGGCAGCTCATTATCATACGCCGCGACCTATCACATGGGCTTGGGCAAAGTGACCGGCGCCACCGACTACAACGGCAACGCCCACGCCTTTGCCTACGACACCTTTGGTCGCCTCGTCAAGATTGCCGCGCCCGGCGACACGCTGGACAAACCGACGCAGCAATTTCGCTACGAAATCGGCAGCCCGCGCAGCGCCATCTACAGCGAACAGCGGGTGCGTGCCGGTGAGGATAAAGTGATCACCAGCGTGGTCTACTACGACGGCTTGGGCCGCCAGTTGCAAAAACGCACGCAAGCAGAGGACGGCAAAGTGGTGGTGATGGAAGGCGTCACCTTTAACGCCCGCCAGAGTGTACGCGACCAGTATCTCGCCTACTTCGACACGGGGCTAGCCTACAAAGCGCCCGACCCGACGCTGCCCAAGGCGACCGTCTACTACGATGCAATGGCGCGCGTGGTGCGCACGGTCAACCCGGATGGCACCTACAACAGCACCCAATACGGGCCGCTCACCCAGATCCAGTACGACGAAGAGGACAACACGGCGGGGTCGCCCTATGCCAACACACCGACGACCTTTACCTTCGACGGGTTGGAGCGGCTGTTGAGTACGGAAGAAGTCAATGTGGTCAACGGTCAAGCCGAACGATATACCACCCGCTATGCCTACGACCGGCTGGGCAACCTGATCAAACTGACCGATGCGCAAGGCAACGTCAAGACCATGAGCTACGACGCACTCGGGCGCAAGCTACACATGATCGATCCGGATAAGGGTGAGATGACTTACACCTATGACGACGCCGGCAATCTGCTCGTCACGCGCGATGCGCTCGGGCAGGAGATCCGCCGCACCTATGACGCCGCCCACCGTCTGCGCGAGGAACGCTGGGTCTACAACAACGGGCAGAGCGAGGTGGTCAACGCCCGTTATCACTATGATGGCGACCTGTCGCCGCTCTATCCTGATGCCCAAAATACGTTGGGGCAAACCGCCTACATCGAAGACCAAGCGGGCAGCGCTCACTTCTCTTATGACGCGCGCGGCAATGTCATTGGCAGCGTGCGCCGTTTCAACGATGAGAACCTGGCGCTGGTGACGCACCTGACCTATGACAGCACGGATCGGCTGGTCGCCGCCACCTTCCCCGACGGTTCAACGGTGGGGTATGAGTACAATGAGCGAGGGCTACTGCAACGCATTCCCGGCTTTGTCGAGGGGATCAACTACTTGCCCACTGAACAGCGCACATCGATCCGCTACAGCAACGGCGCCAGCACGAGTTACGAATACGACGCGCGCCTCCGGGTGAAGCGATTACAGACGGTGCATGGCGATGACGTGTTACAAGACCTGAGCTACACGCTGGACAACGTGAGCAATGTGCTGTCGATCAACGACGCGCAGGCCGGACGCACCGCGCAGAATGACCAGACCCAAAGCTTTGTCTACGACCCGCTCTATCGTCTGCTCCACGCCGCAGGAACCTATGGTGTAATTGACTATGGCTATGACAGCATCGGCAACATGGTGCAACGAACCAGCGGTGCTGCCGATGCTCGACTAAACGTCGGCGCCATGCGCTATGGTGAAAATGGCGCCGGTCCGCACGCGCTCACCACGGCCAACGGGGAAAGCTGGAGCTACGACGCCAACGGCAACCTGCGCCAAAAGGGGCAAACCCATTATCAGTGGGATGCGCGCAACCAATTAACCAGTGTAGACGATGGCAGCGTGGTCTCGACCTTTTTCTACGACGCCGAAGGGCAGCGCGTCAAACAGCGCGTACAAGAAGGCGCGGCGCTCACGACGACGCTCTACGCCGGTCAGTATGCCGAGATTCGCGGCGACGAGTTGATTCTCTATGTCTTCGATGAACAAAGTCGCGTTGCCGAGGTCGTCAAGCCGTTGGATCGCAGCCAGCTTTTACAAGGGTTCAGCGATCCTGCGCCCGCCACTCACCACTCGCCACTCGCCACCCACTGGTATGTGGCGGACAACCTGGGTGGCACAAGCTTGCTGCTAGACGCCAATGGCAACCTCGCTGCGGAAATTGCCTACTATCCCTTTGGTCTGACGCGTTACGAACAAAACGGCGACCAGGTGCATTATCGCTTTACGGGTAAGGAGCAGGACGCCAGCGGATTGCTGTATTACGATGCCCGCTACTACGAGCCAGTGACGGGGCGTTTTATCAGCGTCGATCCGCTCTTTGTGGAGGAGCCGCTGAAGGGCGTCAAGAATCCGCAGATGCTCAATCTCTATGCCTATGCGCTCAACAACCCGGGCCGCTACACCGACCCGGATGGCACAGAGCCGCAAGCGGTTGAGCAGGTGAACATGAAGGGCTTACGGATCATTGCTGGTTCCTTTGAAGCCACTCGGAAAGCGTTTGGTTACGACCCTGATAAATTGCTGCGCAATCCGCGCCTTAGTCCGGAAATGGTCTGGCAAACGCAGATGACGATGAGCATTTATCATATGGACGAGGGTCTCATGGCGGGAACCGATGGTAAGAGCGGCCCTGGTTGGACTACCGCGCGCGTGGTGCGTGGTTACGACGATGCTGATCCCGGCTCTATCTACCACTTGGGCATCGGTGTAGACGTCCAGATCTTCGATAAGCAGGGGCGCTATGTGGATCCTGCGAGCGATGAAGGGCGCCAAAACTACGCAACTTATATGAAGGTGGCAGAAAAGCAAGGTTTTACAACCTCACTGATAACTGCCGACGACGGACAGAGCTACATCCGTCTGCAATACACACCCAGAGCGCCCAGAGACTACCGCGCACCAGATGGCAAGCTAACGAGTCGCGAGGTGCTCAATCACAACTTGCGCGTAACAAAATGGAACATGCAAGACCTGCGCAAGTATGTCTGGAAGCAATCCGCTGGCTCCTACTGGCGGTTGCGCTACGCCATGGCCCACCCGATTCGACCGAAATAAACATTCGGCTCAAGTTGTCTGGCATTTCCGGGTAGGCAGTGGGACAGTAAGACAGTAAATCAGTAGGACAGTAAATCAGTAAGACAGTGTTACAGTTGATACTGCCTTACTGACCCACTGACCTACTGACCTACTGTTCTACTGACTTACTATCTATCCGAAAACAGGAGTGTGGTATAATGGGAATAGGCAGCCGGTTGCCTATAGACGCGTACCAGGGCGAGAGGAGCGGGTATGAAGAAACGGGTTTTATACAGTGAAGCCAACTATGCGGCCATTGTGCGCGATCGCGGCTACTTTGTCGATAAAACAGCTTACCTTGCCAAACTAGAGCAGATCCGCAACCCGGTTTTTCTGCGCCCGCGCCGTTTTGGTAAGTCGCTCTTCTGTTCAATTTTGCGCTATTACTATGACCGCAATTTTGCCCCGCAATTTGACGAACTCTTCGGCCACACTTGGATCGGGCAACATCCAACCGGGCAACAGAACCAGTGCCTGGTACTCTATTTGAATTTTTCCACCATCGCCGTTGGGCCGACAATCCGCGATATTGAAGGCAGCTTTAAGCGCCAATGTAATTTCACGATTAATGGTCTGCGCCGTGAGTACGCCGCCGTGTTTGGCGATCTGCTGCCGGAATTGGATCAGGAAGCACCGGTGGCCGATAACTTGAGTATTTTACTGACCGTACTGCGCTTATATGGCCTACCCCCGCTCTACGTCATCATTGATGAATATGACAACTTTGCCAACCAACTGGTCACCGGCCACAAGGATCTGCTCTATCAACAACTGACCGCTGACGATAGCTTTTTCAAATCGTTCTTCAAGGGATTGAAAGAAGGGCGCGAAACCGGCGCGATTGTCAATGTCTTTATTACCGGCGTGCTGCCGATCTTGATTGATGAACTGGCCTCCGGCTTTAATATCGCCTCGATCATCACCCTGCGTCCGGAGTTTGAGGCGATGTTGGGCTTTACCCAAGCCGAAGTGGATCACTTGTTGGACGAAGTCTACGCCGATTACGCCATCGATCCGGCGACGCGCCCGCTGGTAGACATGACCATCCGCAATCACTACAATGGCTATCACTTTGTCGATCCCCAAGGCGAGGCGCTCTACAATTCGACCATCCTCATGTATTTTCTGGATTACTTCACCATTCACAAAGAAATGCCCGAATTTTTGACTGACTTGAATCTGCGCACGGACTTGAGTTGGGTGCGTAGGTTAACCAGTGCCAACGCTGGCGACACAGAAGCCTTTGTCACTCAATTGACGACACAAAATCATATCGCCTACGACCGAAATTTTCTGACCAGCAAATTTAACACAGTGCAGTTCTTTCAACCGGGCTTCTATCCTATTTCCTTCTTCTACCTGGGCATGTTGACCCAACAGGATAACTTTTTCTTGCGCCTGCCTAACCTCAACATGCGTCAGATTTTTATCGAGTACTTCAATGAGTTGCATCAGATCGATGTTTCGACCCGCTACGCCGAAATGATGCAAGCCTTTGTCAACCAACCTAACCTGGAACTGCTCTTTGCCGGCTACTGGCGGGAATATATCGGCCAGTTTCCCGAAGCCATCTTTACCAAAGTCAATGAGAACTTTTACCGCAGCACCTTCTTTGAACTGTGCAGCCGCTATCTCTCCAAATGGTTCACCTGGAACATGGAACGCTCTTACCCAACAGGCAAAAGCGATCTCGAGTTTGTCGGCAAATACCACGAGAAGTTCGCCGGGCTACGGTGGGTGATCGAATTCAAGTACTATTCCAACAGCGAGTTCCGCAAATTGAATACAACGCTTGCGGCGCTCACCATACAAGCAGAAGACACCGTACAGATCAATGGCTATGTCGAGGGCTTGCGCCGGGAATACCCCGAAGCGCAGATCGCCCAGTTTGTCATCTACTGTGTCGGCAATCAGGGCTTTCGGGTCTTTGCACTGTAGGGTTTTATCGTGGTGGTTAGACGGCGCCATGCAGCAACCAACGCACCACATCATCCAGCGATTGGCTGGCGGCCCAGGCAGCCGCCGCATCGAAGAGGGTGGCCGATAGTTCGCTGCGCAACTCGGCCAGCAGCGGTGCGTTGGTGAGGCGATCGCGTGCCATAACGGCGGGGTGCTGTTCGGCAAAGGCGATCGCCCGCAGCGCTGTCTCGAGCTGGCCGCGGCGCGCCAGCACATGGCCTAAGAGCGCAATGCTGCCCAGCGTATCGGGCGTGCTCTCATTTTGGTGGGCAACCGTAACCGCTTCGCGCAGCGCACGTTCGGCAGAAGTCAGATCGCCCATCTCCAGATAAGTGATCGATAGGCCGTTCAGATTGGCTGCGATCCAGCGTTTGTCACCCAAGCTGCGCGCCAGCGCCAGACTCTCCTGGTAATAGGTTTCCGACAATGGATAGCGACCAAAGCCACGTTGCACACCGCCCAGGTTGCTGATGATGTTCATGATCTGCGTCTGGTAGCCCTCGGCCTGGGCGATAGTGAGCGCCCGTTCATAGAAGGAAAGCGCCTGCCCGTAGTCACGCTGGTGTGAATAGGTGGTGCCCAGCATGGTCAACGTGCGTATAATCCAGGGTTGATACCCGACTTCCTGGCCGAGGGCGAGCGACTCGTAGAGGTAGGCTTGGGCCTCTGCATAGTGACCCTGGCTGCTAGCGGTCTGGCCTAGACCGTTCAAGGCTTCTGCACGGCCAGCAGCCCAGCCGAGCCGTCGGCAGAGGTCAAGCGCCTCTTGCAGGGTGACGATAGCGGCAGCATAGGTGCCGCGCCGCACCTGTGTGTGGCCATAGAGCAGGAGGGCCCGCACCAGATCGTACTCTACATTGAGTGACCGGCAGATGACAAGCGCTTCTTCGGCGATGGTCAGGCTTGTTCGAAAATGGCCTATCTCCTGATAGAACAGCCCGGTGTAGAGCCACACATGCACCCACGCCGCTTGCTGGTGGGGCTGCGCTGGCCGCGAACCGTCATTGGCCGCCCACCCGGCTGCTTCCATCACCTGAGTGGCATGGCTAAAGAGGGCCAGGCCAGAGAGCGAGAGCGCGTTGAAGAGATGATAGGCTGTCCATACCTCGGCCATCTGCTGCAAAAGGGTGGTGACGGGCAACCCCTCACGCCCCTGGCGGATCGTCTCGACGATCCACTGCCAGGCGTGACGGACATTATCAAACTCAGTCGCAACGACGTCCAATACCTCCTTGTAGATGGCAGTAAACAGGTGAGGCTGTTGCTGGTGCAGCAGACCAGCGTAATAGCTGGCATGGGCGTCGCGCAGCGCAGTCTGGGCAGTGCCGTCTATCTGCTCGGCGGCGTACTGGCGGGTCAACTCGTGCATCTGGTAGCGACCCGCGGGCGTCAGGCGCACTAACGCTTTTTCCACCAGGGTCGCCAGGGTAAAAATTGGCGTACCGGTGATAACGTTGGCCGCCATCTGGCTAAATTGACCGCGAAAGACGGCAAGGCGCGCCAGTGCTTCCCGTTCCTCCGCCGCCAATAATGCCCAGGAATGCTCCATTACCACGCGCATGCTGCGCTGGCGAACTGGAATGTTTTGGTAGCGAGCCGTCAAAATATCCAACCCGCGGGCGACCTCCTGGGCGATCTCTGCACAGGTCATTACTTTGAACCAAGCCGCGGCCAGTTCGATCGCTAGCGGCATCCCGTCAACAAGTGCGCAAATCCGCAGCACCGCGTCCCGCTCCCGTTCCAGCACAAAGTCGGGACGCATGCGCCGGGCGCATTGGGCAAAGAACAGAACGGCGTCATATTCCTCTTGCCCGCGCGGCTGTTCCGCTGCGCCGCTGGGCATGGTCAATCCTAATACCGGATAAAACCACGCCTCTTGCAAGCCAAGGCTCTCGCGCGAGGTTGCCAGCAACTTGACCTTGGGGGCGGCAAGCAGCAGATCAGAAAGCAGCGGGGCAGCAGTGAGCAAGTGCTCAAAATTATCCAACACGAGCAGCAGCGCCTTGTGGCGCAGGAAATGAAATAACTGTTCAGGCAAGGGTGCATCCCCTTGTGCGGGAACGCGGCTCTCCGCCGTCACGGCAGCAATCACCGCAGTGACCAATCCATCCTCATCACGCACATTTTCCAACGGCACGAAGAAGATCCCATCCGGAAAGCGTTGTTGGGGCGCCGGTACAGCAACAATCTGCTCAGCCGCTGTAATCGCCAACCGCGTCTTGCCCATGCCGCCCGGTCCGATCAAGGTTAACAGGCGACAATCTTCCTCCGCCAGCAACAGTCGCATGATGTCGGCCAGTTCCGCCGCCCGCCCGACAAAGGATGTGCGTTGGGCCGGCAGGTTGTGGGGTAGGGACGGAGGGGCGGCGTGACCTGATGACCTGATGACCGGATGACCAGGTGACCGGATGACCGGGTGACTGCTTGGTGGAGGCGGCGTTTCAACCATTGTCACCGTGTCATCTGTCACCGTGTCATCTGTCACCGTGTCATCTGTCACCGTGTCATCTGTCACCGTGTCAAAGCCGCCGGTGCGAATGCGGGCGACCAGATCCAGCGTAGCGGCGTCGGGCTCGACAGCCAGTTCACTGCGGAGCGCCTGACGACAGAGTTCAAATTGGGCTAGGGCGGCGCTACGTTGGCCGCTCTGGGCCAACAAGAGCATTAACTGACGATGGGCTTCCTCCCGCCACGGCTCCAGTTGCAATATACGGCGGACATATGTCATGGCCTGTATTAGATCGCCCTGTTCGGTATGGAACTGGGCAAGGGTGGCAAGCAGTTGCAGCACGCAAGTACGGAGCCGGGCCTGCTCGGCTAACACCCACTGTTCAAACTCCGGCGCATCTTGCACGTCAAAGCCATCGAGAAAGTCACCCCGGTAAAGATCGGCTGCCGCAGTCAGCCCTGGCAGACTTTGCGCTGTTGGCGGGGTTTTCGTTGCCTCTTCCAACACTTCCACATCTAATCGATACGGTTGGTTGCGCGCAAAGGCCAAACTTTGGCGATCTACCAGCAGATGATCACCCACGTACCGCATTAGGTCGGAAAGGGTTCGATTGAGATTCCGCCGCGCATAGTACTCATCCACACCGCCCCAAAAAAGCCCGGCCAGCACCGTACGCGGTTGGGCACGTCTGGTGACGGCCAGATAATAGAGCAAAGCATACGTTTTGACGGAACGCAACCGGGCCAAGGGTTGCCCAGCCAGATGCAATTCAGGGGCGCCCAAGAGGGCTAGTTCTAATATTTCAGCCATTGTAAATATTTTCAGCAAATGATCAGGCTATAGTCCAACAAACCAAGGTTCCGCCAGAACCCTAGTTTCTGCTTATGGCCTACTGATTATAGCAAAAAGCGGCGGCAATACAACATGAAATTTGTCACTAAGATAGCCGCTTTCCTCACTCACGCTTAACAGATTCCTGACACAATCTCGCCGCGCCTTTGATGTTCTATAAGCTTTACGACGTCCGTGGGTAACGACGTCCGCGGCAATCGCGCTGAATTTCGACGCGATCTCGACGCGCTTTGGGGGCTGTCTCGACACCGCCGCCTGCTATGCTGGGGATAGAGCAAAATGCCAAGCAAGAACCTGACAACAAAGGAACCGAGATGAAATTCTTAGATCCAACCCTCAATTTACGTTATCGCCAGGCGCCGCTCAACATGCGCGGTGCCGAATTTCGCCAATTAGGTTATGCACTGGTTGACCGCATCGCTGAATTGTTTGAGGAACTGCCGCAGCGCCCGGTGACATCGGGTGAGTCGCCACAGGCCATTCGCCAGTTGCTCGGCGCGGCTACCCTCCCGGAGAATGGTGCGCCGGCCGAGGATCTGTTGGCAGAAGCCACCGACCTGCTCTTTGACCACTCGCTCTTTAACGGTCACCCCAAATTTTGGGGCTATATCACTGCCGCCGCCGCCCCTATTGGCGTGCTGGCTGATTTTCTGGCCGCCGCGGTGAACCCCAATGTCGGCGCCTTTACGCTCTCCCCAATGGCGACCGAAATCGAAGCGCAGACTGTGCGTTGGATCGCTGACCTGATCGGCTACCCGCGCAATGCTGGCGGTCTCCTGGTCAGCGGCGGCAATATGGCAAACTTTGTTTGCTTCCTGGCGGCGCGCAAAGCAAAAGCGCCCTGGGATCTGCAGAAAGAGGGGATTGCCGCCGGCGACCAACGGCTGGTGGCCTATGTTTCCCAGGAGACCCACACCTGGATTGATAAAGCGGCTGACCTCTTTGGTCTGGGCGCCAATGCCGTGCGTTGGATTCGTGTCGATGCCAATCAGCAGATGGATGTGGCGGCTCTGGAAGAACAGATCAGTGCCGACCGGGATGCCGGGCTGCTGCCCTTCCTCGTCGTCGGCACGGCAGGGACGACTGGCACCGGCGCCGTTGATCCGCTCCCCACCATTGCCACCATCTGCCGCAAGTATGATCTCTGGTTCCATGTCGATGGCGCCTATGGCGCCCCCGCCGCCACCTTACCGGATGCTCCCCCTGATCTGCTAGGGTTGCGCGAAGCGGACTCGATTGCGCTCGATCCGCACAAGTGGCTCTACAGCCCGTTGGAGGCCGGCTGTGCGCTGGTGCGCAACCCTGATCATCTGGTTGAGACCTTTAGCCATCACCCAACCTATTACAACTTTGATGGTATTCAGGAAGACGCGCCGATCAACTATTACGCCTTTGGGATGCAGAACTCGCGCGGCTTCCGGGCGCTCAAGGTCTGGCTAGCGCTGCGTCAGGTGGGGCGAGCCGGCTACGTTGAGATGATCAGGGATGACATTACGCTGGCACAGGCATTACACCGGGCGATTGGCGACCACGCGGCGTTGCAGGCGGTGACACAGAGCTTGAGCATCACCACCTTTCGCTTTGTGCCCCCCGATCTCCCCAACGACCCGACGTTGGCCGAGCCCTATTTGAACAAGTTGAATGAAGCGCTGCTCAATCGCTTGCAAACGAGCGGTGCCGCCTTTGTGTCGAATGCGCTGGTGGATGGCCAATATCTCTTGCGCGCCTGTATCGTCAATTTTCGCACCACGTTGGCGGATGTGGAAGCGCTGCCGGGATTGGTGGTTGACCTGGGCCAAGCGCTGGATGACGAGATGCGTCCACCGGCGTTGCAACCGAAGTGGCGCTCCCGCATGAGCATCGCACCGTTTCCTGTCAACGTTCGCCCGGTTCAACCGCTGGTCGATCTGCTGCGCACGCCGTCGCCGTTCGCGACTACGGACGGGATAGAGCAGTAGAAATGGGATGATGCCTCTTTTATTTTTGCCATGCATGGGCGCCTATTGCCAGGGGTGCGTCCCATTTTCGGGGGGAGTCGAGTCTCCCCAATTCTCTGCCAGAGCGCCCCCGAAAATGTGGTACGCACCCTATTGCCAGAGAGCGTTCTAGCTACCGTTACTTGCAATACCGACGGCCAACGCTGGTGGAGATCGCAACCGTTTGCCGCCTTGCGCCGGAAAGAGGTGCAGGCTTTGTCGCCACCCTACCCGCGGAGCCGAATACCATCGTAGGGTGGCTTACTATGTGCGCGAGGCGTACTCGCTGGAGCCGACCGCCGAACCGGGGATTGTGGTTGAAGATCGCTTTCAAGCACAAGGGATTGGTCGGCGGCTCTGGCAACAGTTGCAGCACCATGCACAGGTGAACGGACTGCGCCGACTGCGGGTATGGTCGCGCCTGAACAACCGGCAACTGGCCCGGCTAGTGCAAGGGAGTTGAGCTTTCCTCTTTGCATAAAAATACGCCGGTGCGTCTGACCAGGCCCTCAATGCTACCCCGATTGGGCTAGTAAATCCGGACAGAAATAAGTAGACAGATAAATTGGCTGTTTCCCAGAGAGAAGCGCTACTTATTTCTGTCCAGGTATTTACGCCAGACTGTACTAGTACACTGTTACCAAAATTCTGCTAGAGTAGAGGTGGTCACCCAGGTCTTCCTGGAAGGGACGGCGGATGGTAAAAGACAGGGGGTGTGCGTTGCCCCTTCCAGGAAGACGCTCGCCAGCGCACCCGCATTGGCTAATCTAGCAAAACTTAGTACACACTGTACTAGTTATTTCTGCCCAAGGGTCTGGTGCAGCGTGATCGTTATTTCGTGATCACGGGCAAGAAGATCTGATAGGACGTTAAAACTTCATCGTGCGCGGCAATTTCGGCGGTAGGCTCGACGTTATTTTCTGCGCCACCGTCATCCTCAGAGGCGTCCGCCGCCCAGACTATTTCCGCGGCAACAAGACTGGAGTTCATGGCCAACGAGTCGATGGTTTCAGAGCCAAAATTGTGGTCATTGCCATCCCAGAAACGTTGCAGGGCGCAAACCGCACCCGTAGCTAGGTTACAAGTGAAAATGTCGTTCGCATCGCCCTGCAATTGACTTCCCACAGAGCCCCCACGGCGGGCGCTCAAATAGAGGATCGGATTGTCGGGCGTCGTTTCGTCGATCCAGACACCGGAGATGTTTTCACTGCCTTTTTTCAAGCCTGCCTCTGCACCTTTGAAATATAGCGACCAATCACCCTCCGTGTCTGCGCCTAATTTATGTGGGGTGAAGGCGAGAAAATCCAGACTGTCACCCGACAGATCTCCGACTTTGTAGTGGCCAGTGGTGCTCACAATGAACCGGCCATCCTTGAGCACAGCTAAGGCATCAATATCTTCGCCCTTTTTGGTTAGGCCAACATCCGAACCATCAAAATAGAGTTGAAAGCTGCCGGCGGTGTTCGGGCCAAGCGCAGTCGGTATAAACTGCACAATATCCGAATCGTCTATCTTGCCAACGCCCGGCACGTTGGTTGCGGTGATAAAGCTGAAGAGCAGTGAGCCATCCGGCAAAAACGCAAAGGCATCGACATCAGTGTCGGCAAGCTCCACATCAGAGCCATCAAAGTAAAGCTGCCACTGTCCGGTTGCCAGAGCATAGACCACAATGTCCTCATCCTTAAAGCGGACGTTGCCGATGTTACCACCAGATGTGGAACTGAGATAGATCACAGCGTTGCTTGCTGCCGTCGGCGGCAGCGGCGCCGGCGTGGTGGTTGGCGCAACCGTTGGCTGTGATGTCGGCTCGGTTGTTGGCGCAACCGTCGGGTCGATCGGCGTGGCGGTCGGTTGGCTAATGGCGCCCGGCGCATTGCCGGTGCAAATTCCATCATGACAGACTTGGAGTGCGTAGATCGTCACCTCTGCATAGTCGCATTGTCCGTCGGCCAGTTGTGTACAATTGCCGCCGGCTTGATTGTATGAGCCGGCTTTGAAATAGGCGCCACTAAAATTTTTGTTCTGCACGTAGGCCACTGGTTGACCATTGAATGTATAATGAATTTGTCCGCCTGATACGCGAAACCCGACACGATATCGGTCGCCCAGATGATAAGTGTCGGTGAGTAAGTGACCGTGCGTCGTATTGCCATCGGTAATCCAAATGCTGGCAATGTTGCGGTCAGTCAGCGAACCCTCCACGCGGAATACCGTGACATCATCGCCCCCATCGTGAATTTGGCCGGTGACAACATGAGGCTTACTGCCGAGGGGCAGCACGTTGACAGCCAACTCAACCTCCATATTGTGCACACCCGTTGACGATGACCATGAAGCGTTGGCCTTGCCGTCAGCCGTCATTTCCCGTAGTTCTGACCGCGGGTTTTTTGATCCAGAAGTCGTTGCGCCATCGGTCCTTGCTTTGAACACAATGCCAGCTTGCGTTGCGTCTAGGTGGAACCATTCACTTGAATAAGTAGACAGATCGGGTTCTCCGCCCACTTTGATTTCTTGCGCCGCGCCCTGTGGGCTCGCGATCGGCAGTGTGAGCTTCCAACCGGTTGAATGGATCACATCAAGTGGATATTGCAGGGAATTGAACGCACTCTGCTGGGCGCGTCCAGCTTGATTCTCAGCACCGGTTTGTATGATGAACCAGTTGGTTGCAGCCCGTGCCGATGATATGAAGTTAGTCAACAGACCGGCCACGGCCATCCCACAGAGCAAGAACATTACGAATTTATGAGTGGCTTCCTTGATTTTCATTGTGAAACACTCCTATGTTATACTAGAAAATCAGCACCATTGACGCCTTATAGGCGCGTAAAGCCCTTACGACAATCGTCGTTAATAGTCGTCAATGGTTGTCTGACACCCAGGAATGCTGCTCAAGACTTCGCCGGTCCGCAGTATTCCTTTTTTTTGCGCGATGCGCCTTCCATCGCGACGATCTGACGAAACTAATTATATTACAACTTCCCTGAATTAACTTAACGACACCTTTACGATTCCCCCAACTTAGCTTAACGAAACCCTTGTCTTTATTGAGTATTTGCAAGCCAATTGCAGAACATCCGCACGATGACGCTCAAACGTGTTACGTACGGCGCATGGTGACCAACATTACGCTTTTGCTACAGCTTGGCCACTCTTGGCGCGCATTGTTTTGGTCTTAACGCATGGAAGCCGCAGGCTCCAGAGACTTCTGCAAATAAAAAGAAAATAGGCTCAACCGGATCTTGTGGGGTTTGTCTTCCTGGGAGAGGCCACAAGGCTTTGCGGTGACTGTGTGCGCTCCGGCCTCTTTTAGGAAGGCTACAGGCGGCTGCTTGTCAACCCCATACAATCCCGCAGCGCCACAAAAATCCATTGGAAAAAGGAGAGGATATGGCCGAAGTCGCGAATTTTGCCGATATAGAGCAGGAATTTATGGCACGCATCAGCCAGGCCGTCTATTGCAACATGGCGACCATGGACCGGCAAAACCGTCCGCGCTCACGGATGATCCACCCGATCTGGAATGGGCCGATTGGCTGGCTCATCTCATGGCCACAGTCACACAAGGCGAAACATCTGCGCAGCAACCCCTATGTCTCGCTGGCCTATATCCAGGACAAAGAAAAGCCGGTCTATGTGGATTGTCGGGCAGAGTGGGTCGAGGAGGAGAGCGAGAAAGTGCGGATCTGGCAGTTGCACCAACAGACGCCACCGCCGCTGGGGTTTGACCCCGAACCGCATTACGGCTCTGTTGACCACCACTACTATGGGCTGCTAAAGTTCACCCCCTGGCGTATTGAGTTGGGCAACTTGTATGGCGAGCCGATAATCTGGCGGCCAAGTCATGCGCTGTAACTATACCGCAAGCGCAATGAAAACCCGACTTTGGGGAATGGAGATTAGAGACTCGCGTAATCTCTAGTCTCTAATCTCCATTCCCTACAAAATTCCAGATCTCATTTTGAACTGAGTATCAATCTGTATCGCTTTTTGTATTGCCTTTGTACCGCTAATTGTCGCGATTAGCTGCTCCTCAAGCAGATCATTTTCTGCTTTAATGGAACTATAGAACAGATACCATGTCACTTTAGTCAAGAGGAGCAACGTATGAACATGCAATCAACCAAGCCCGCCCACGCCCTTGTCATCGGCGGCAGCATCGCCGGCCTGCTTGCGGCCCGTGTCCTGAGCGATACCTTCGCCACGGTCACCATCGTTGAACGTGATCCGCTGCCGGTGGGGGCAGAGGCGCGTAAAGGTACACCGCAAGCGCGCCACGGCCATGGTCTGCTGGCCGGCGGTTATCAGATTATGGAGCGACTGTTCCCCGGCTTTGGGCAGGAGTTGATCGCTAATGGCGCGATGCCCTGCGATGTCATCAACGATGCGCGCTGGTATCAACTGGGCGGCTACAAGGCTAAATTCAAGAGCGGGCTAGAGGGCATCTTGATGAGCCGCCCACTGATCGAGTCGGTGATCCGCCGGCGTGTGCTGGCGCTGCCCAATGTGAAAGTGGTGGAAGAGGGCGTCCATGCGCTCTGCGCCACTGCCGACCGCACGCGCGTAACTGGGGTGCAGCTCACTAGTGGTGAAGAACTTCAGGCCGAGTTGGTCATTGATGCCAGTGGCCGGGGGTCCAAGGCGCCGGTCTGGTTGGAAGCGCTCGGCTATGCCAAACCCACGGAAGAGCGGGTCAAGATCGACGTAGGCTACACCACCCGCATCTTCCGCCGCCGACCCACCGACCTCAACGGTGACCTGGCTGCGTTTGTCACCCCCACCGCGCCGCAGCAGACGCGCATCGGCTTTATGGTGGCCATGGAAGGGGATCGCTGGATCATCTCACTCGGCGGTTGGCTGGGGGACCATGCCCCCACCGACCTGGCCGGCTGGATTGACTTTGCCCGCACGCTCCCCGCACCCGATCTCTACGAAGTCGTGAAAGATGCCGAGCCCCTGGGGGAGGCCGTGGTGCACAAAATTCCGACCAACCAGCGGCGTCGCTATGAGGGGTTGCAGCGCAGCCCGGCCGCTTTCCTGGTCATGGGTGATGCGCTCTGCGCCTTCAACCCGGTCTATGGCCAAGGGATGACGGTGGCCGCCTTTGAAGCGCAGGCATTGGAACAACTGCTGGCGGCTGACCCCAACCTGGCCGACCTGCACCGGCGTTTCTTTGCCCGCGTAGCGAAGATTGTCGACGTGCCCTGGTCGATGGTCATCGGTGAGGACTTCCGCTATCCACAGATCGAGGGCAAGCGGCCCGCAGGGACCGCCTTTCTCCACGCCTACATGAACCGCGTGCATCGGATTGCGCGCCACGACCCGGTCGTCTGCCGCGCCTTCTTTGATGTGGCAAACATGATTAAGCCCCCTACCGCGCTCTTTGCACCGCCGGTGCTCTGGCGCGTGATGACTGGTGGACAGAAGACGCCAGCGAGCATGGTGACGGGTATGAATCCACTGGAAGCGCGTCCGTCATTACAGGGCGGTTGAGCCTCCGCTTTGTGTAGGAATAAGCAGAAAAAGTATGGAGCAATGGCATTCCGACGACGAATGGAAAACCGTGGAAAGTGATGGAATTTGATGATATAATCGGTGCAAGCGTTGGCAGCGAAAGTCGATGGATACAAGTAGAGGAAAGCGCAAATACCATTCATGGTCACCCGATAACGCGCGAGCAATATGAAAGGTTAACGAAATAGTGGCCTCCAAAATTTCTGATATCGTAAATTTCTCACCCGGCAATGTTGTGTATGAAGAGTTTACCATCGACGGTAACCAGGAGTGGAAGGCACAAATCGATAATTTAACGGAAGATCTTTTACAGGTTGCCTATCCTGACGATGTGTTACTGGATGTTGGGTGGTACCCTGCCCACAACCGAAAAGGTCAATTTCAGGTGCGTGTAATTCGGGATTTTCAGTGGGATGAACCTATATTTTATGCCGAAGTCGCCAGTTTGGATGTTCTGCGTGCGGTGTTAGAGGCGACACGGCGCACAGCGGCAGAGGCTGGGTTAGTTGCCGCGTAAGCTCACAGGGATATTCTTGTGGTGGCCTGCGCTGTTTTTGTTTTGATTTTTTACACAAACAAATGTAGGCATAGGTTCGTCATGGCGCCGCCACATCACCCAATGCTGCCAACAGCGCCACTGCCTCGTCATAGGCCACCTTGTAGCTGTAGGGTGGGCCGTCGCAATAGGCCAGGTCGCGGGCCTGGGTGGCGTGGACGCGGGCCAGATCGAGATCCCCCGCCGCCTGCGCCGCTTGGGCCAGGAAGAGATGGACATTGGTTCCTGCGCCAGCCGCCGCGCTTTGACCGGCCTTCGACAAGCTCAGGGGCCCGTCAAAGCGTGCCGGTGCGGCACAGGACGCATTGCACGTTTAGGGTAACCACCTTCCTAGAAAGCCCGCCCCGCCGCGAACTTTCCCTAAAACGGCACTACACCCCGACGGTCCCCCGACATGGCTCATGACCGTGGCCATAAATCATGGAGCGCTTCATCAATGATGATGCCCAGGCGACAGACCTGTGTCAGCTCATCGGCCACTTTTTGGGCAAAGGTTGATTTTGTCACAGGAACGGTCAGGCTTAATCGCTCGGAAAGCTTGGTTTCGGAAAACTCGTAGCGGGCGTCCCACTCCGCAACAGCCTGCTTCATGCTGGGAATGGTGAGGGCGTTGAATTGGTCACGGTCGGGCAACACCGCTTTGTGAGTAATATGCAACTGAATGCTGACCACCTTGTTTTGCACACAATTTGCGTCCATCGCCAACTCAAAATGGATGCCGTCAAACTCGTGGTTGTACCAATGCGGCTTATAGAGTTGCATAAAGATGCCGTGGGTATAGTGGCCCACAAAGGCAACCCACCCCTCTTCCTGAAACCAGGCCATGCGGGCCACCTTTCGATAAGCCGCCGTCACCAGCGGATATTGCTCGACAAATAATTCCCAACTCGCGTCCATCATCAGCTCCTCTTCATTACCATTGAACCGGTGGCTCATATAGGTCTCTGGGTGAAATCGCTGTACGTTGCCCTGATAGCTATTGCGATTTCACCTCTTCGCCCATATGAGCGGAACCGGTACGCCAGCACCGGACACTAACGTCGCAACAACTGTACATCAGCAAAATGTGCGGGGTTGCCGTCAAAGATCAGGCGGGCCCCTTCACAGTGGCCAAAGGGAGCACCCCATGTGGCGTGATCGGCATGGGGAAAGGCCGCGACGAGCGCCAGTTCCAGTTCGCCGCTGTGGCCGATCAAGAGGGCATGGGCGCCCTCCGGGAGGGGTGTGAGGAGATCGCGCCACGCGGCAAGCAGTTTTTGGGCATAGCGCCAGGTCGCGCCCTTTGTGGCCACGATGGCGGCCGCGGCCACAAACGGCTGTGCCGCCTCCCACCAGCGGGAGCCTTCCAACTCGGCATAGATGGCGTCATCATCCGGTGCGGAGACGATCTCGTAGTCGACGGCAAAGCCCATCGCGATGGCGGTCTCGCGGGTGCGGGGCACAACGCTCGTCACGACACGGGCAAAGGGGCCAAGGGTTGCGCCAAGCGTGCGGGCGTAATCGACACCGGCTTGGGATAGCTGTGAGCCGCCGCCGGCTTTGCGCATACTATGGCGACGCACTTCGAGTATGTTCATGCTCTATCCGTTCTATAGTTTACCAGTAGGACAGTGGGAATGTTTGGTCTTTCCAGCATTGACAGTGCATCCATTGCCTTTTCCCGATCTAGCCACCCCAAACGGCCCGATCATTCTATGCGTTCAACCCCTCGCGTCCCAACATGCCCAGGATCAGCGACAGCTCGGCGCGGTGATGAATCTCATGTTCAATCAGATGTCCCAACATGTCAAGTAACGTGTAGCTAGCTCCCCACGGCGTGGTAATGGTTCGCCCAAGCTCAGCTTCTTCCAGATTCTCAACATAGGCATGAATCGGCGCATGCACAGATTCGAGCAAGGCTAAGATCGACTCCACCGTGGGATAGGCTACAGGCGGGTAGTCGGGCGGGAATTCCATCAAGGTTTGCGTGATGCCATAGTTGAACTCGCCAAGCTCTTCTTGGGCGATGTGCAACATCAGTTGACGCACCGACCAAAAAGTTGGAAAAGGCTTGAAATCTAGCTCGGCGTCGTTGAATTTGCTGATTGTCTCGACCAGTCCTGTGCGGACAAGTGCCCAATGCGTTTGAAGATAAAGTAAATCCATTGTTAGTGCCTTTACTGTGTAGGACTCTCAATTGGTTATCCCATAGTCATTAACCCTGTCTTAAATCAATCCATTTTGGCCACCAACCGGATGTTGTAACTCCTCGTCATTTAAACGGTTATCCAAAACACAGATGCGGTTGGTGACGGTGCGATTCTGTCTTATTCCCACTAACTCACTTGTCGATTTTAGGTGGGCCGCGGCGAATCCGTTCGCGCATCTCTGCCAGCGAACATTCCTCCGGCGACTCCACCCACCAGGTCACGCCGGCAGTTGCGTAGGGAGCCACATGGGCAGCATCTTGTTTTGGATCAGCACCCGTTAGCTTGTAGCCATAAACGACATCGAATGGCTCCGCACTTTCCCGATGGGCTTTGACATAGGCAACGATTTCCTCAATTTGCACCGGCGCAAGTGGTTTGGGGCTGTTGCCAATGGGAAAGACACCATCCCATCGCGCCGCGCGGCGGAAGGGTGCTTTGTTAGGCCAGATGCCCGCCACCCACACCGGAATGCGTGGCTGTTGGATTGGCGCCGGCAACATGTGGACATTTTGCGCCCGGTAATATTGACCCTCAAAGGTGAAGGGCTGATTGCTCCACAGACCGGCCAACATCGTCAATCCTTCGTCCAACTTGGCGGCGCGCAGCTTGGCATCCGCTTCATCGCCAAAATGGGCAAACTCCTCCTGGGGAAAGTAGCCGAGCCCCACGCCAAGAATCAATCGCCCCTCTGAGACTTGCTCAATCGACAGTGTCTCGCGCGCCAATTTCCAGGGACGCCGGCGCGGAATCGGGGTCACCATAGGGCCTAGACGGATGCGGTTGGTGCGCAGGGCAATAGCCGTCAGCGCAACCCAGGGATCGGCCATCGGTTGGGGTTCGGGTAGATTGAGATGATCCCAGACAAAAAAGCCGTCCCACCCTGACCGTTCGGCGTCAAAGGCTAATTCGGCCAGGGCGCGTACATCGCCATAATCACCAAAGTTGGGAATACTAAGACCATAGTACATCTCTATTTTTGCTCCTGCAGATCGATTCTTTGACCAATAAGCGCCTCAATATCTCGAATATGATCGTTGCGATGCAGTGCCCGGTTGAAACGGAAATGGGTGGGGCCGGCCTCAATTTGCGCGATCAATTCGGGTGATGTCGCCGCAACTTCGGCATCGGTCTCGGTGGCCGAGGCAAGGCATAATTGAACGGCGGCGCGCGGTTCAAGCGCATGACAGAGCGGCTTCAGCGCGTCGTTGATAAGCTGCGAATCTACAGGTGATTCATCAACGCCTTGTTCCTTCCAACGGCGCAGCAACACCAGCACGCGCTGATCCCACCAAGCCATATGCGCCAAGAGCGCGGCAACAGTCCAACCATAGGGGGTGACAAGGGCAAGTTCCTCATCCGAAAGATGGCTGACCAGCGTTACTAATTTACGTCTCGAAGCTGTGTTTTCTTCAACAAAGGGCAATGGCATAGATTCTCCTCTCATTTCTCGTTGCCCGTCATTACTTGCAGACGCTGCGTACCCAGAAGGCATGCAGCGTCTGCAGTTCGTATACCATTCTCAAACTACTTACTGGCAATGGGGAAGTAGAGATCCAAGATCGGCGTACTGATACCTGCCGGAATAACCACGGTGTTACCTTCTCCTTCTGTTGGACGTAGAGCGAAGCGGTCATCCAGGAAAAAGTGGGTGGTGAGCTTGGGAGATGTCCTGATTTCAACCGTGTAGGCGCCGGCGTCCGCCGTGGCGGTAGCCAGGTGCAAGATAAACTCGCCGGCCGGAGTGACCTGCAAGGTGTCAGAGAGGGTGACGCCATTGACCACAATCGGTAAAGTGGCGCTGTAGGGCAGGTTTGTCCCCAACAGGGTGAGGGTGCTGCCCACTTTGGCCACCGGATAGCCCAAGTAGAGCTGCGCCGGATAGCTTTCCACCAGGGTGACCGGCGTCGTGCTTTGGGTGGAGACACCACTGGCAAGCTGACCATCACTATCCCGCCCCCAGCAGAGGGGACGGTTCCCTCCCACCAGTACACAGTTATGGTAGCCGCCGGCACTGAGGGTGAGCACATTGGCTTGCAAACCACTGGCCATGACGGGGGTCAGACTTGTGGTGGTCGCGCCGTCGCCCAGTTGGCCATACTCGTCGCTGCCCCAACAGGTGACACCACCATCCACAGTCAAGCCACAGGTGTGCGAAATGCCAGCCGCAATCGCAGTCACGCGCGCCGGTAATGCAGTAACCGTCACCGGCATTGTCTGATCAAGCTTGCTGCCATCCCCCAGTTGGCCATTCCGGTTAGAGCCCCAGCAGGCGACATTGACAACCAGGACGGCACAGGTGTGCGCGCCGCCGGCATCCACTCCGGCCGCCGCGCCGGGCAAGCCAGCGACTGCCACCGGGGTTGTATGGTTGAGCAGCGTGCCGTCACCCAACTGCCCGGCGCTGTTATCACCCCAACACTGGATTGCACCGCCTTGCACCAGCGCACAACTGTGGGCAATGCCGGCGGTCAACGCCACCACCCCACTATTCAGCCCCAAGACGTTGACCGGAAAGCTAGTATTGGTAGTGGTGCCATCGCCTAACTGCCCAGCCGTGTTCTCGCCCCAACACTTGACCGCGCCGCTCTGTAGCAGTGCACAAGTGTGATTTTCACCGGCGGCCAGAGCAACCACTGCGCCAGTCAACCCGGTCACATCCACAGGCAAAGGGCTATCGCTGTTGGAGCCGTCGCCCAGTTGACCCACGGCATTGTTGCCCCAACACTTGACCGTCCCATTCTGGAGCAAGGCGCAGGTATGCTCCGCCCCTAACGCCAGGGCAATCACGCCGCTGGCGAGGCCGACCACATTCATGGGCGTGGCGCTGGGCAGGATCGTCCCGTCGCCAAGCTGGCCATCACTGTTGCGCCCCCAACATTGGACGCCGCGGCTCGCCGTGATCATACAAGTATGATAGCGCCCTGCCACAATGGTGGGAATTCTGACAAGCCGTTGATTGGTGTTCTCCACAGCGGTTAAGTAGAAGGGAACACTGTGGAAGGCTGGCGCACCCTGACCCAGTTGCCGGTCGCGGTTGCTGCCCCAACAGTAGGGTGCGCCGGAAAGCAGAATAGCACAGACATGATCAAGTCCGGCGGCTACGGCTTTCGTATCACCGGGCAAGCCACGGACTCGCAACGGTGTGCGGCTGCTTTCCAGTGTACCGTCCCCCAACTGACCCCGATTATTGGCGCCCCAGCAGTAGAGATCGCCATCATTGGAGAGCGCGCAGGTGTGATAACGTCCAGCAGCCACGGCGACGATGACATCTTTCAGCTCTTGCACAAAGACCGGCGTCGTGCGGTCATCCCGCGAGCCATCGCCCAATTGACCACGCGCGTTGTCGCCCCAGCACTGGAGACGCCCATCAGTCAGGGCAGCGCAGGTGTGATTCGCGCCGGCGCCCAGCGCCGCGACCGGCCCAGCCAAAGCACTGACGGCCACCGGTGTGTTGTGGCTCAAATTTGTACCGTCGCCCAACTGCCCAGCGGCGTTGTCACCCCAACAGCGCACTGCACCTCCTTGCAATAATGCACAGCTATGGTTGGCGCCGGCCACAACCGCGGTGGCGCTACCGGCCAAGTTGACGACCAACGCCGGCGTCGAGAGATTGGCCTGGCCATTATTGCCAAGCTGACCATTCGTATTTTTGCCCCAGCAGGCCACCGCACCCGACTGCAGCACGGCGCACGTATGTTCGCCACCGGCGGCCAGTGCGACAACTGGTCCAGGCAGGCTAATTACATCCACCGGTAGACGACGCTGGCTGGTGGAGCCGTCACCGAGTTGACCGCTGCCATTGCTGCCCCAACATTTCACGCTGCCGCCGGTCAACAAGGCACAAACATGACTACCACCGCCCGCCAACTGTTGGACGCCACCGGCCAGGCCACTGACAGCCACAGGTGGCCGGTAGGGCAGTTCCGTGTTATCACCGATTTGACCATCGCCATTGTTCCCCCAACAGGTCACAGCGCCGCCGGCAGCCAGGCCACACGAGTAGTTATCGCCCGCTACCACTTGCACAAAGGTCAGGGCTGTCATCTCCGCCTCTGCCTGTGAGGTTACGGTGGTATCCTGCGCCACGCTGGACAGTGGCCCAGGCAATGGGGAAAGCACCGTTGCCGCATGTGCCGTAGCTGGCCATAACGACCAAGCAAAAAGCGCGCCAAAAAGAGTTAGCAGCGAGAACAAGATGCGCTGCGGTTTTAGCAAAGTTTGGTATGACATGAATTTCATTTAACTTTCTCCTGGAGCCGCTCAGCTAACTGAGCTGTCCGGCACAGAGCCTTCATTACGCGTTGGATTGTAAAAACGTACGCAAAGGACAATCATACCACACTCTATCACCAATATAGGTTGCACGTTCTTGACAAATGACCGACGCCAGGTCGGCGATTTGTTGTGTGGAGGGGGCGGAAGGCAACAATGGATTGAGAAACTAACGGATTTGTTGTCGTGTTTAGCCAACCGTACAGACGCGGATCCGCGTCTGTAAATGGCGCCAACTTTCTTATTTGACATCTTGACTTTTCGCCCCTACAATGCCTGAGAGTTAATTATTTAGCATTAACCATTCAGCATTAACCATTAACCTGCCCAGCGTACACTGGACAACAGGAGAGTAAACATGACACGCCAAGATCATCTTGATCCCGAGGCGGTGATCACCCAAGAGGTGGCCACCGACGAAACTTCGACTGCATCGCGCAAATATCATATCTGGACGATTGGTTGCCAGATGAATGTGGCCGACAGCAACCATGTCGCCGCCGAGTTGGAAAAGATCGGCTATGGCCCCACTGACCAACTGGATGACGCCGATGTGGTGGTGCTTAACACCTGTGTGGTGCGTCAGAGCGCCGAAGACAAAGCCATTGGCAAGTTGGGCAGCCTCAAGCCCTGGAAACGACAACAAGAGGATCGCACCATTGCGCTCATGGGCTGTATGGTCGGCATTAAGCCCAGCCCGCAACTGCTGGAATCCTACCCCTTTGTCGATGTCTTTATGGCCCCCAGCGAGGCGACGCCCTTGGTCAATCATCTGCGCCAACATGAGATCGACGCCGAAATGGCGGCCATTGAGCGGGAGCAGATGTTGCGCCGCTATCAGTTGCAGGACGCAGAGCAGCCCATCGGCACAACCCAATCGATTAAACACCTGGCCTTGAGTGGTGAAGCGCCCGTAGCCGCGCATGTGCCGATTGTCTACGGTTGTAGCCATGCTTGCACCTTCTGTATCATCCCCTTCCGCCGCGGCATTGAACGGAGCCGTCCCGTGGAGGAGATTGTAAATGAGATCAAGGGGCTGGTGGCCCAGGGGGTGCGTGAGGTCACACTGCTGGGCCAAATTGTGGACCGCTATGGCTATGACTGGCGTGAAGGCGGTCTGGGCAACAGCAACAAGGTCACCGCTTTTAACGGCCTGGCCGAAGGCGCTATCCCCGACCTCTCTGACTTACTACGCGAAGTCAATACGATTGAAGGGCTATGGCGTATCCGCTTCCTGACCAGCCACCCCAACTATATGACCGACCGCCTGCTGGAGACGGTGCGCGATCTGCCCAAGGTCTGCGAGCACATCGAAGTGCCGATCCAGGCCGGCGACGATGAAGTGCTGGCACGCATGAAGCGCGGCTATACCAGTGACGACTATCGCGCTCTGGTGCAGCGCATCCGCATCATCATCCCCGACGCGGCCATTCACACCGACATTATCGTCGGCTTCTGTGGCGAGACGGCTGCACAATTTGACCGAACAGTGGAAGTGCTGCGCGATCTGAAGTTGGACAAGGCCCATCTGGCCCGCTACAGCCCGCGGCCCGGCACCGTCAGCGAACGGCGGCTGCTGGATGATGTGCCGGAAGCAGAGAAGGTGCGACGGCATAAGGTGTTGGAGGCGTTGCAAGAAGAGGTCTGTAGTGCGATTAACAGCCGCTTCCTGGGTGAGACGGTCGAGGTTTTGGTCGAGGAACAACATAAGGGCAAGTGGCGCGGCCGCACACGCCAGAACAAATTGGTCTTCATCGAAAGCGATCTGCCCTTGCGCGGCCGCCTGGTTGATGCGCAGATCACCTGGACCGGGCCATGGAGTATGCAGGGGCGCTTTGTACGCGATGTGTCGCCGCTGGATGAACGGCTGCCGGCGCGGGTCGTAGCGCCGGCGGTCACCTTTGGTTCCACCATTGCACTTGCGGCGGATTAATGGACCGACCCATCGACGCGCTTTTTCAGCAAAGTTACCAAGAACTACTCACTGCCCTGGGTCCCCTCACCCAGGGTGGTGTCGTCAATTTGGCCGCGCATATAGGGGCGACGGCGGTAGCGGCGTTGGCTGCCCACTCGCCGCTGGATCTGCTGTTGGTGGTCGAACCCTTTCCATTGACGGGTGCGCACGTTGCCCAGTTGCAGGCGCTTGGCTACCAGCCACAGCCGGCAGCGTGGAGTGAGGCGCAGTTCTTCCAGCATCAGGATGGCCGTAGACTCTATGTCCATTCGTGGGCTGACCCGGCATGGAATGACCACCTGCTTCTCCGCGACTATCTACGCAGCCACGCGCCGGCCCGGGCGCGCTATCTGGCCGCCAAAGCCGGCGCGGTGGGTTCGAGGGATGAGCATGGCTGGAAAGCAACACTTCTGCCCGAGTTGATTCAAGAGGCGCATGGCTGGTGGATTGCCCATGACAACTTTGCCACCCTCCATACCCTGGTGGCCGATCTGGCCGCGTTTCCCCACCCCTGGTACATTTCCAGCGGCTGGGCCTTGGATCTCTTTCTGGGAGAGGTAACCCGCCATCACGAAGATGTTGATATTATCGTTGACCGTCAGGATCAACTGGCCGTGCAACAACATATGCGTGACCGCCAGTGGCAGTGGCTGACGCCGCTGGATGGCAAGCTGGAACCGTGGCCACCCCACATGCGCCTTGAACTGCCGCGCCATCAGGCCCATGCCCATCGCGTCCATGAGCATGGTGAGCATGAGTTTCTCGACTTTTTGTTTACCGATTTTGCCCAAGGCGTTTGGTTCTATCGGCGTGAACCGTCGATCGTACAGTCGGTGACACGCATGGCGCTGGCCACGGCTGACGGGCTGCGCTATCTGGCGCCCGAATTGGTATTGCTCTTTAAAAGCCGCAACACCGGAACGCGAGATCGGTCCAAAGACCAGCTTGACTTTGCGCACGTACTGCCTGCCCTGGAAGCACACCGGCGCGCCTGGCTGCGTTGGGCCCTCCTGGTGACCAATCCGGAGCACCCGTGGCTGGCGCGCTTAGATAGGTAAATCGGTATATCGGTAGATAGGTAGATAGGTAGATAGGCAGATAGGTAAATAGATACCGATTTACTTATCTATCTATCTACCGATTTACTCTGGTGAGACCCCAAGGAATTTCTATGTCACAAGCACTTTCGTCCCCGGTTATCCTAATCATGATCGACGGCCTGCGCCCGGACGCGCTAGCGGCGACGGCATGCCCCAACCTGCAAGGCTTTCGACAACGAGGCGCATCAACCTTGACGGCCTCGTCGGTCATGCCGTCCGTCACTTTGCCCTGCCACACCTCCATCTTTCATAGCGTGCCGCCCAGCCGGCATGGCATTACCACCAATCAATGGCAGCCCATGGCGCGCCCTTTGCCCGGCCTGATTGAGGTGGCAGCCGAGCACAAGCGGCGCTGCGCCTTTATCTGCAATTGGGATTACCTGCGTGATGTCTACCGCCCCGGCAAGATGGCCTATGCCTACTTTGACGATAGCGCCTATGACCCCGCCGGTGATGAGACCATGGTGGCCGAAGCATTGCGCTATTTCCGGCAGGCGCGGCCCGACTTTATGTTTGTCTACCAGAGCACGGTCGATGTCTATGGCCACAACCACGGCTGGATGAGCGATGAATATCTACGCCATGTCACTTTTATTGATGGCGTGGTTGGCCGCCTCTTGGATGGCCTGCCGGAGGAGGTCACCATCCTGATCCAGAGCGACCACGGTGGCCATGAGCGCACCCACGGCACCGATCTGCCCGAAGATATGACCATTCCATGGCTGATCGCCGGGCCGCCCATCAAGCAAAATTACACCATCACTGCACCGGTCAGCCTGCTCGACACCGCACCGACGCTGGCCACACTATTGGGCATCCCGCCCCATGAAGAATGGGAAGGGCGCTGCGTGGATGAGGTCTTTGTCAGTGGGACAGTGGGACAGTAAATCAGGAGGAATGGGATGACGTTAGCGCCATCGGCACCAGCAGTTAAGAATGAGGTTGCGACCGGGGTACAGGAGAAAATAGATGAGGGTGCGGCCGGTTACACCTTGATCGACTGCGATGTTCATCATATTTTGGGTAGCTTGCGTGACCTACTGCCCTATCTGGAGCCGGCCATCCTCCATCGAATTGAGCCGGCAATTGGCGCCAAGGCCGAGGCGCGTAACAACTTCCAGTTGCCGCGCCGCGCTTATTTTCACCCCTTTAGCACCGCGCGCGTTGACACTATGGATGCCGACGGCACGAATCATGCCGCAATTCCGCAACGGGTGAAAGAAGAGTTGCTCGACCGCTATGACATTACCTACGCCATCCTCATGGGCAACAATTTGACCACCCTTTCCGGCATGCCTGACCCCGATCTGGCAGCGGGCATTGCGCGCGCCTACAATGACTGGACCGACGATGTCTGGATCCGCTTCGACCGCCGCTTCAAGCATTCGATCTGGGTGGCGCCCCAGGATCCCGTGCAGGCCGCGGCGGAGATTGAGCGCTGGGGTGACCATCCCGACGTGGTGCAGGTAGCCATGCCGCAGATGGATCTGTTGCTGGGCAAGCGCCACTATTGGCCAATTTACGAGGCGGCGGTGCGCCATAATCTGCCCGTTGCCTTGCATGTGGGCGCGGAGTCGGCCGGGCTCAATGGGCCGCAGATTGCAGTGGGGGCGCCGACCTATTACATTGAGCTGCAGACCGGCGTCATCTCGATTGGCATCAACAATGTCATCAGCCTGGTCTTTGAAGGAGTCTTTGACCGCTTTCCCACGCTCAAGGTGGTCTTGATGGAGTACGGCTTTACCTGGCTGCCGGGGCTCATGTGGCGTATGGATCGCGAGTGGACCTCGCTGCGGGCTGAGGTGCCGTGGGTTAAGCGGCCACCCAGCGAGTACATTTTGGAGCACATCCGCGTTGGCTCGCAGCCACTGGAGACGCCCAATCTGCGCCATCTGCACCAGACGCTGGAGATGATGTCCGCCGAGCGCATTATGGTCTTTGCCACCGACTATCCCCATTGGGATTTTGACGACCCGGCCTACGTTATGCAGCGACTGCCCAAGGCCATGCGCCGTGCGATTGCGGTGGAGAATGCTCGGACGCTTTATGGGTTGTAGGGGGATTGGTGATTGGGTGATTGAGTGATTCGTAATTGGGTGATTGGTTATTCGCGCGTGGGTGCAGTACGCCATCGGTGATTGACTGTTAGAGTAGTGGGAACTGTCTCACCGCTCCACTGTCTTACTGATTTACTGTCTTACTGATTTACTGTCTCACTGATTTACTAAACTTAACGGGAGGAGGGTGCATGGTGCGCCAACGCTATATCGTCGCCAAGGTGAGTGAGTTGCCACCGGGTAGCCGCAAGATTGTGGAGGTGGGGACGCGCTCGATTGGCGTCTTTAATGTAGATGGCCAATATTATGCCATTCGTAACCGCTGCCCACACCAGGGGGCGCCGCTCTGTCGCGGCACGCTCTCCGGCACCATGGTGCCTGCCGGACCCAAAGAGTATCACTATGGGTTGGCCGGCCGGGTGCTGCGTTGCCCCTGGCACAGTTGGGAATTTGATGTCACCACCGGCGCCATGATCTTTGTGCCCGACCCCATGCGCGTCAAAGCCTACACCGTCACCGTCGAACGCGCCGAGGGAGAAGCACCATCAGATATAGCAGCCACCGCCGCACTGCCGACGCTAGAAACCTATTCGGTCACGGTGGAACAAGAGACCGGCTACGCAGCCGATGAAGCCATGGTGGTGCTTTACTGCTAAAGCACCTTAGAACGTCATACTCAGGTCTTCCTAAGAAGGGGGGGAGACGTAATGGATTACAGCAGTGCACGATAGCCCTCAAGCTTGTGAAAGGTAATGCGGTTGGAGTCGTGGTAGTTATGCGCCCCAGCATAGGCGGTGCGCACCAGGTAGAGAATGTCCGCCCCGTCAAAGAGCCAGTCCACATACTGAAAGCCCACAGTGTCGATGGAGACCTGGGGGGACAGCATCGAATCATCTTCAAGTAAGGTCTTCACATGTTCCCAGTGCACCAGATCGGTAGATTTGTGTAGCGATAGTACATTGCGCTGGCGCGCATTGGCCGGCTCTGTATTGTTATTGCTCAGGGTGAGATAGAGACCGGTGGCCGGATCGCGACGGATGGTGAATTTGCTCATGCCGCCCGGAAAGTCAATAAAATCGGTGGCCGGGTCAAAGGTGATACGCCGCCCTTCATCGTGCACCTTGACCACTGCCACCTTGTCGACCAGTGGTTTTGAGTTGAAGCGCAACATGTTCCACAGCTCACCGTGGGGCGTCTCCACAATGTTGCCCTCCAACCAGCCGGGATTTTCTAGCGCACCCCACGTCGCCGGCGTCCAGGCGGGATCATAGGTCAGTTGGTTGCTCATGGTCCAGTTGGCGGCGTCCAGCAGATCGGCGTCGGCAGGGGCAGAGATAACCAGCGCCTGAAATCCTGCGCCCCATACATCCGGTGTGCAATCTTCAAAGGCGCGATAGAGCCGGCCCTGCTGCTCAATTACCGGCACCGGTGCAGCGTGGTAGTTGGGTGGCTGGCGATAGGGGCCACCCCGGAAGAGCAGACCGGAGCGTTCGTCTGCGGGATGGGTCCAGGTGTAACCGCCATCGTCACTGCGCCGAATCACAATCGAGCCATAACGTTGGGAGACCCCCAAGAGGTAGAGCAGGCCCCGGTGGACAAAGACGCTGCTCCAGTAGGCGTTGGCTACATAAGTGACATTGCGCCATGTGACGCCATCATCGTGGGAAAGGTAGACACTGAGCAGATGCTCCTCCCCTTCGTGGTTTTTGGGACAGCCGGGGCCAAAGTAATCGTGGGTGGCAATCAGGTCGCCATTGGGCAGCCGGGCCAAGCTGGGGCTGCCCAGATAGGTCTTAGTGCGCGGCTCTTGATAGCGCAATTCGGTAAAGTTCATGGATGTTTACTATTTCCCAAAGCCGTTGTAAGTTGTCGCGTCAGTCCAGTCGGGCCACAGCGTATTGTGAATTGCAATCAATTGACACCCACTGGAAGTCACAATAACAGAACCGTTAAAATCATCACCCAAAGAGGCAGGATCAGCGCTCGTCGGAATTTGTGCACGGAATTGCGTATTATAACCATGAGAGACGCCAGCAGGTAGGGAATCTTGATATTTCATCTTAGAAGCACCGGCGCGCTCAAACCATTCCATGTCAAAATTGTTACAAGCGGAGGGGCCGACGTTCTGGATAATCAAGCTGGTAAATTGCTTCCAGCCAGTTGATGGATGTAAACGAAAGGCGGCAGGAATAAAAATCTGCGCACTGCCGCCCGTTGCCGCGGCATACGAGGTGGCCGCTTCGCCGACGCTGCCATCATTGGCCGTAAATTGCAGATTCACAATGGCTGCAATGTTTGGACCACTTGACTCAATAATCACAGGGCCATTATAGGCATTGCCCAACGCCGCATCCAACGCTGCATGATCAGGTACATCACTGGGGAAACGAGTGTTAAAGCCCTTAGAAGAGTTAGCCGGAATACTCTGTTGAAAGCTGTAAAGCTGATTACCATTGCGGTCGTACCATTTCACAGTAACGGTAGCCGGATCGCTTGTGCTCAGATTCTGCACCAAAATCGCCGCAAATTGCTCAAAGCCGGCAGGGCCTACACGACGACGGGCTTCAGGAACGTAAATTGTCTGAGCACCACCACTCTCAGTCAGCGCCGAATAAGCGGTTGAGTAGCCCGTCCAGTGGCAAGTCGCGAAGCCAATGAACAGATCACTGGTGTTTTGCGAAGTAACAACGGCCGAGCCTAACCAATTCCCCCCCAAACCTTGGTTGGGCAATACAATGGTCTTTGCAGCGCCGCGATTGACTTCCTGATTCGTTAGAGTTTTCGCAGTGGCGCCATCACGATTGTAGAGCGTTACATCAAATTTTACTTTGATTGTATCAGAATGATCGCCTGTACTCTGCACCGTGATATTGCAGAATTGCTGACCATCGCGGGCCGAGAGTGACGGGTAGTAGAGTGTTATACCCCCAGGATCAATAGGCGAAAAAGCCGCATAATTGTAGGCGCCGGCAGTGCGGAAGCGGCCAGCAGAGGGAGATAACGTATTATTTTGCCAGCGAACTTGAGCAAAGACAGCAACTTCCTGAGAGGAGCTAAAATAGACTGAACCATCAAAACCGGCGGGGACACTAGTGCCCCATCCAGCCGAGCTGGAACCTTTACTCTCTTTGGGTGCAAGGGTATCAGATGCCGAAGCAACCACTTTACCATTACGATCGACAAATTGGATAGAGAGACTGGCCTGTGTAGTGTCACTCAGGTTCTGAACTGTATAGTTAGTCTGCCCATCACCTGGGTCTGGCTCTTGCGCCACAACCGGCAAAACTGCTTCGGTCCAAAGCAGCGTGATCACTAACAGTGTTGCGAAAATCTTTTTGTACATAACTGTTCTCCTTTGTTAGCTACATTGTTGTTCCGGCAGCGCAGTACTGTTTTGTGAACTAGATTATGATGAATCTTGTCATTCCGAAGTGAAACGAAAAGTCATCGGTTACAAGATCTGAGATTCCTCGGCGATACAACTGACTTGAAGTCACAATGCTTTACCAGCATCTAATTCACAAAGCAGAATACGGCATTTGCAGAAGCTTTGCAAGTCTTTGTCAACTAACCTGAGCGCGGCAGGACACCCAACTGTTGCAGGTAATCCAACTTATCTGCTGCGATCCAAATGCGCGTCAGTTTGCCGGCGACCGTGTGGGCCAGGGCCAGATAGGGCAATTCGATTTGATTGCCGCTGGGCGCAACCGTCCGCAATGGTCCCAACTGCGTGCCGCGTAGGGTGCCATGAAAGGCGACCTTGTTTCCATCGGCCACTAGATCGTCAATCGTCTGCACCAAATCGGGATAGGCAGCGCGCAGCATGGTGATGTAAGCGTTGGCCCCCTCCAGCCCCTGCACGGTGGGGAAGCCATAAAAGATCTGCTCAAAGTCAGGGGCGACGAATTCGGCCAGGTCATCTAGCGTGCCGGTGTTCATGGCGTTGATGTAGCGCTCGGCCGCGGTTTTGGCGGTTGACATGGGATGCTCCTTTTACAGTTCGATCTCTTTGAAAAATAACTCGTTGCTGCCACCAGGCAGGTTGATCGCATTCCAGCCGGGCATGAATGCAGCGGCGAGTTCGCTAGCCGACCACTCTTGCCAGAACGCATCATAGGTGGCGAGATCGGGAAACTCATACTCAATAATAATCTGATTAAATTCTCCGGTAAGCGTGTGGTAAACACGCACGGGGCCAGGAAAGTTGACTTTGGGGCCCTCTGTTCGCAACATTTCAATGGCATGTTCTACCTCACCTATTTGGATCTTAAAGGTGCGGCGGTTCATAATCATGGGACTCTTCCTTTCGTGATTGAAAATAAGAAACACAACAGCGGATGAAAAAGATAACGGATTTGCAGTCAGCCCAATGAAAACGCATGAGGTTATAACACCGCAACGGATAAAGGCTGTGATCAAGGCTTGGTTTCATGCTGGAAGGCGATATAGTGCAATAACAGTTTGTTTTCTTTTAAATTCTGGTATACAGCAGAACAAATCCGTTACCCCTTCATCCGTTGTTGTGCTGCCCTCCCTTCATAACACACGCCCCCGTCGCTCAATCCAGAGGCGCAATAGCTCCAATGAAAACCGATAGCGCCGTTCATCGGTTGGCAGGGATTGTAACACCTCTTGGGTAACAAGTTCTTGTAAGATCTGGGCCACCGTGGCCGGTGCAAGCACCGCAGTGGTCTGGGCGATGTGACCATAGACGGCGTCCATGTCAAACGATGCGCCATCACGTCCTGCGGCGGCCGCGGCCAGTAGCACTGGTTGCGCCGCAGCATCCACCTGCCCCCAGAGATAGAGCAGGTGCGAAGCGGCCAGATCAAAGGTCTCGGTCAACGCGGCTTGCACTTGGGCCAAGGATACATAGCCGCGTTCTTCGTGATTGGCAGTGTTGACGATGACATAACAGAGCAGTTGCAAAAAATAGGGGTGGCCGCCCGTCAAGCGCAACATTTGGGCCAGCGCCAGGTCATCATAGTGTAGATGGGGCGTCACCGGAATGGTAATAAGATGCCGGGCGTCATCAATGTGCAGATGGGTGAGCCGCCGATGGTGGGCCACGTTGAAAAAGGCTGACCAATAGGCGGGGTTGAGTTCGTGGAGCCTGTGCGTGCCGGCAAAGAGGACCGCAAAGCGCGTCCCGCCCTCCAGGCCGCTATGCTGGATCAGGTGACGCAGATAGGGGAAAAGCTCCGGCTCCAGCCGCCCCCGGTCGACCCGTGCTTGTAACTCTTCAAATTCATCAAAGAGCAGCACCAAACGCCGTTGCCCCAAAGCCTGCTGCACCTGGGGCAAAAAGGTGCGCTCAAAGAAGGCGCTAGGCCGGTCAGCAAAGTCCGCCGCATTGGGCCGCGGTAGTTCAGCCGCGGCGGCAACCGCTTCGGCCACATCATAAAGAAACCGTCCCAGCCCTGGCTCAATGCCCAGCGCTTGGCAATCGAGATAGACCGGTGCATAGTCATTGCGCAGTTGCACCAACAGTTGCTGCAGCAGCGAAGTCTTGCCCATGCGCCGTTCGCCGGTGAGCACGATAGCCACATTGCTCTCCACACTGCGCAGAGTGTCACGAATAAATTGCAGGTCACTTTGGCGTCCAACAAAGGTGGCGCTCTGCGGGCGTAAGGGAGCGCCGGCCACATAGGGGTTGGGAATGGGCTGAAAGAGCGCGTTGGTCGGCAAGAGGCGCAGCTCGTCCCGATAGATCAACTGTTGCGCCATGCCCTCTTCATCCTGGTAACGAATCGTAAAATGCAGCGGAAGCTGGGCGATCGTCCACGGTTGAAGGGTAAAAGCCACCTGCACAGTTTCACCGGCGATCAGCCTAGCCAACTGTTGTTCGACCAACACCTCCGACGCGACTTTGTGATCACCAAGGAGAGGAACAGTCAGCGTGATGACCAACTCGACCGCTTGCCCCCGCCCCTGATTGGTGAGCGCGAGTAAAAGCGTAATGGCAGCAGGCTCATCTGTGTCCGGGGTGGTTTCAGGCACAAAGAGCCGCCGTGTAATGAGGACGGCGACGATGCGCGCCTGGCGCCGCAGCGCCGCGGCCTGGCGCGTGAGCAGCGCGCGCCAATGTTCAGCAATACGCTGCACCAGTGTCCGAATTGGTGGCGAGAGTTGCGCTGCGGTGCGGTGCGCCAGCGAGGTCAGACGGTCCAGGGTTTGCACCAACAGTCCAAGTTGTTCATCGGCTGTTTCGACCTGACCATAAGCCGCCAGCCCGGCAACAGCTCTTTGCAACTGCTGCTGGGCCAAACGCAACTCCGCGCCGGCATCCTCAAGGCTAGCCGACTCAGCTGGCAATTGATCCGCCGGCAGTACAGTGGCCATGATCTGTTGCAGCGTTTCCGCCTGCAGAGCAGCCAGGAAAAGCGCCAGTGGTTTTGCCAATGCGGTGGCTGCAGGCCAAGTTGTGGGGGAGACGTCATTCAATTCGGTGACCAGTGTTCGCAGCCCAATGGTCAAGAGCGCTGGTTCGCGATGACCGGTGGCCAAAAAGTAGTAACCTTGGGCCAACGTGGCGGCAACGTTGTTGTCATGCGCTTGAAATGCATCGGCCAGATGGCGCAGCACGTTCGCCGCCTCTAGATCGGTGTGGGCGCGAATCGCCAGGGCATGTAATTGGGGGAGGAGAGCTTGCGGTGTAGTGGGTAGCTCTGCGGCCAGGGCGGCAGCTTGGCCGGCGGCGGAGTTACGCCAGGCTAGACGCGCCTGCTCTTCTGCCACCAACCGCGCCACCGCGATGGCGGCGCCGGCTTGTGCGCCCAGCGTTGCCAAGAGTACCAGGTCATCCCGGCTATAGGGTTGGCCATTCTGACGCCGCCCCAACGCCAGCACCCCCATAAGCGCCGTCGCTTTTTCCGTGGGGGGCGCCGGCAAAGGAACCAGCAGCAGGTGCAGGGGATCCGTGTGGGTTATCACTGCTACGCCGTCCTCTAGCCGTTGCCGTTGGGGGGGTCCCAGTGCTAGGGGTGGCAGTTCCTTGGCGAAAAGGCCATGCCCTTGCGCGGGCATTAGCGCTTCCGTTTCATCAGCCAGATAGATGACGCCGTGGGTGGCGTGCAGCAGGTCAGTCAGGCGCACAACGAGCCGTTCCAGCAAAGCGGGCAGCGTGATAAGAGTGCGGATCTCCTGTTGGAGGGTGCTAAAGGCGCTCTGTACATCAATGCGCGCGCGTTGGAAGGTGCGGTCGATGGCGCGTTGAAGTCCGTTGCGGATGGGGGCAAGGAGCAGCGCGGCGGCAGCCGTCGCGACAAAGATGTCGACAGCCGAGGTTGGAATGGCCCACTCCGGCAGCAGCCACTGCACCACATAGAGGCTAAAGAGGTAGATCCCCGTTAACACAGCGGTCAGCAGTGTATAGACCATGGCCCGGTTGAGGATCGGGTCGACCAGCCAGAGGCGATAGCGCAGCAGCGCGATGGTCAGCGTGATCGGCGTCACCATACCGGCCAGATTGGCCAGGGGAAAGCCGAGCAAAATGTGGATGAGGCGCGGCAGGCCCGGTTCATTGAGGAGGGGGGCAATGGCCAGGGGTAGAAAGCGCACCGTCGTGCTAATGAAGTTGGCCCCAAAGCCGAGCAGCACCCAACGAGTCTGGGCGCGTTCTTCAAAGGTGGAAACATAGCGATAGCGATAGATTTGCGCGTAAAGCCCCGTCAGATAACAGCCGGTAATGAGGAGGAAGGTGGCCAGTAGATGGCGTTCCGCGGTTTCACCATAGAGATGGTTCAGCGGAATTGCTGGAAAGAGAAACCAGAAAAAGTTCATCACGCCCCAGGCGATCATCAGCCACTTGCTCCACGGCGGGACCAGGCGACCATTGGGAAAGAGGTAGCCAATCCAGAGCAACAGCACTGCGCCGGTCATCTGATTAAACTCGACCGGCCAGGCCCACCAGGGATGTGTCTGTTCCAGCAGATAGTCAATCGAGTTTTCGCCCAGGCTGTCGCTGATCAGCGTCAGGGAGACGATGATCGCCATGACCTCATAGGGACGACGCCAGAAGATAAAGAGGCCGGCGCCAAAGAGCGTGACGCCATAAATGAGCGCCCAGGCTGTAATGTAGTGGGCATACCAGGGCAGTGAGATCCCCAGTTGGGGCAATACCGCAGCATCACCGAGGGTAGGCCGTTCCCACGCCCCGACGGTCAGACTATCCGGCGCTTGGAGTTGCGCCAGATACAAGGGCGTCCCCTCGACATGGATGGTAAAGACAACGAGGACATAGATCAACCAGCCCACCCACACCACGGGCAGCCAGCGGTCGGGGATGGTGCGATTAGACGAGTGCGTGATTGGGTGATTGGTCATTGGTGATGCGTCACTGGTGGTGTGCCCGCTTGCCGCTGTCGCGTTAGGGACAACTGAGTTTAGGAACGGAAACAGCGTAATGCTTTGCCTACATAGTAACTGCGCCACTGGGAGATGTAGCACAGAGCGCGACAAAACTTAGCGCTTAAATATCAAATCGATAAAACCAAGGATTGCCATGCAGCCAATACCGATTATATTTATTAAATAAGTTGTGATGTTCACGATAATTCAACTGCATGGCAGGAATGGGAATGCACTTCACACCGAAAGATTCAACAATGCGCACTGTGTATTTGGGCATTATCGCCCAAATCTGATCTTTGTTATGCTTATGTGCGATGTCGACACATTGCCAAAAGATTTGTTCTAGTAAAAATGTGACAAGACTAGTTGCACCGATTTTACTCTGGCGACAATCTGGTATGACAACGAATCGTCCTATTTCTGCAGACGAAGCTGGGTTAAATCCCATAAAGTCAAAGTTTTCCCATCCGTTCGGTGGGTGAACTAGATGCATTGCTTCTAATGCGGGCGTGTCGTTATTTGACCTAAAATTCACTATAACGCGAGCTGTTGCAAGATCGGAAATCTCTTTACGTATAGGGTGATAACCTGTGGCAAGAATGGTTCGAGATATGCCTTTTCTGTAGAACAGATCAGTGCAAAGTTCCTGATAAGTTTCTTCAATAGTCAGATCCCTTGTGCTGAGTAGTGCATAGTTTTCTGCTACCATAGTAAATGCGACCTGAAGTGAGTGTTTATCATCAGTGACATCTCGTATTTGAAGGGTGTTGGCAACGATGGAGATCGGATCTCGACTCGTTTGCTCTGCTTGGAAAATCATTGTTTGGCCTCTCCATGGTTAATGTGTATCGACCAATCATAATGGCGCATAGCGACCTGGAGCAATAATATCATTCGGATCAAGGGTTCCCTTGATATCTCTGACCAACTGCCAAAAAGTATCCTGGCGCCTCTCTACAAAATGATGCATATGCTCAATGTTAACTCGATATGGATAAATACCGATAGTTTCAAGCTTTTGATATACCTGTTCATTCCAGCGATGTGCTTTAGCGATCTGCCCTTCATCAGATCGGTCAAAAAAGACTCGAAAGAATCCTTCCATGGCCGTATCGCCAATAGCAACAAAATTGAAGTAACTATCTATGTCTACCATTCTCGAAATTGTCCGAACTTGACTAATGATCTCAACGATCTGTTCACCAGCAAACGGTATAGCGAGCAGAGCGCAGACAAAGCCGGGCATTTGAGGATCAAGATCGATATTTAGTTTTGTCAGCGAGTGCCTGGTCATCTTTGCCATAGTTTCCAAGCTGTAATTGGTGGGTATCCCGTGCATCATTTGTGCCATAATCCGAACGTAGTCATTCTTAAATATTTGATCTGGATCAGTGGTGTCAAAAAAGTGAAGTTGAGTAGTAAACTTGCATAATTGATTTTCAACTTCCTTCATAGCTACACTCCGCATTGCATTACAGCGACTCATCATCATCGAAGAAAACCAAAGTGGAGTTGGTTGACTAAAGTCAACTGTGACTGTTTCTACAGTTCGTGGATCTTTAACTTCTGTAACAATATGGCTGCCCACAATGACCTGTTCTTCGCGGAGGGAATGTAGTGTATCGATTACGGATGCTAGATGCTTTTCTGGGAAGAAGAAATATGCGCCTGTGCGCGATTGATATTTTACCAAGCGTATGATAATCTTGGTTACGATACCAAGGTTCGATTGTGTAAATAACCCATTCAAATCTGGACCAATACCATACGGATAATAGGCGACATGGCTATTATCATTACTTTCATTATAGAAATGCCAATAACCCGTACGAACAATATTGCCATTGCCAAGGATAACTTCCATCCCCAACAGATCGCGGATGCGATGATCCAAAGCTCCTACACCACGCTCGAGTACGTTGCCGATAACACTTGTATCTTCACCAGATCCGGTAACGTTGAGAATCAAGGATGAACCGATGGCCCGCAAGTGATCAGATAGCTGTTTTTGCGTGACCCCTGGTTCAATGATCGCATAACGAAAGCGTTCGTTGACCGCTATAATTGAATTCAATTGACTGAGATCAACAATGGTGCATTCCGATATTACTGGCAAACGAGAACCCAAGCCCCAATTCTTCCCTGTGCTAATTGGATATAAAGGGGTTCGATATTGATTTGCTACCTTAACAATATCAAGCAACTGTTCGCTTGAGGTTGGCCTGAGAATTATAGGTATGTGTCTAGAATGGTATTCTGTGATATTAGACTGGTATTGCTCAATGATATTGCCAGCCGCTATAACAGAATGTTCTCCCAAAATTGATTTCCAAATATCATAACTATGTTTTCGCTTATTTTCATTCATTGTACACACTCGTTTCACTGATTAAATCTGGACTCATATGGGAATGCGGCTGAAATTGCTCTCTTTTGTGGTGAAAGAATTGTACGAATTTCGATCCCTACCCTTATGAGGGGTAACTGCTCAGCCCGCTCCTAGCCAGTCCGTGACTGGCACCCCATCGCCAGTCACGGACTAGCTGGGAGCTGAGTAGTTACTATGAGGGTAAATTTTGGTCTCCGTCGTGGATTTGTGGTCTTGATTGCTTTCTCTACAGTGATGGCTTATACAACCCGGCTGCCTCGCCGGCCCTGCGCATGGCCTCCAGGCCTTCCTCAATGGTCATGAGCGGTGTGGTCTTCCCCGACTTGAGCGCCCCGCCGGCAAGGATCATGATGCTCGATGCCGCAACGGAGACATTGTCCGGGTATTCAAGAACGGCAGTCAAGTCATACTCACCAAGACTATACCAGATATGAAGCACCTTTCCGCCGAGTTTCGCGGCCGCCGCACCCACGCGCGTCCGCACATCCTGTGGCGACTGGATCTGCGCCTTCCAGGAGTCGGCGGTGTAGGATAGTTGGTAGAGATAAAGGGCCATTTTTTGTTCTCCTTCGTTCATTTGGGGACGCAGAGCGTCCTAGGCTGCATTCCACGCTCTGCGTGGAACGAGTGACAGTAAGCTATGTCATCCCAGAGGAACGCTTGAATTTAGGTAGGATCATCTTCTCTAAACTCAGTCGTCCCGCCGGGACAAAACGGTCGTTTCTACTTCGACGCCGGCGCCCGATACCCCGCACCACCGGCCATCTCCATGGCGGCGACCGCCTCGCTTGCGGTAAGGATGCCGACACATTTGCTCGCCAGAACGCTGCCACTAGCCAGGATGGCCATGGTGACCGCTTCCAGGCTGACCTGGTCCGGGAATTCCATAATACAATAGACCGTGTTGCTGCCGACGCCGAAGTAATATTCGACCAGCTTCCCACCCAACGCTGCGTTCACGGGTGCGTTGGCTTGTTGACGGTCAGAGGGGTTTTTGACAAAGGCGGCAAAGGCTTGTGGGGCGAGTTGCATCTCGACGAGATAACGGTTCATAATTAGGTCTCCTTTGTAGTGTGTTACGTGGATTGAGTTGAGGTGACAGTCACTGGCCACAGCTAGTTTGAGTTTACAGACTTTTTATTGGCCAGTGACTGTCACCTCAGTTCCGCTTTCTGCGCGGCCACCAGCACCTGATTGGCAAAGGCAAAGTAGTGCCCCGCCTGGTCGCGTGTTTCGAGGTCGCGGTGAAGCCGATCCAGTTCCTCTTGCGTGACGACACCTGCTGCTAGCGCGGCCTCTTCAGTTTCGTCCATCATGGCGCCCCGTCGACTAATGGCAAGGTCGGTGACGAAGATAGGGGCCATTTCGATGTGGATGTTGGTCAAATGCTGTTCATGTACCATACGCAAGAGTTCGCGCCCGGCATAGCCATTGGCAAATCCATATGTTGCATGAAAATGGCTCAGTCGTTGCACAATATCGACTTCTGATGTGGCTGTTGATGTCGACCCCCAATCGGTGTCTAACAGGACAATCCAGCCGCCGGGCTTGGTGACACGTACCATCTCGGCCAGTGCCGGTTCCGCCTGGGGCAGGTGCTGAAAGAGACGTTCACTGCGCGACGCATCAAAAGTATCATCTGCGAAGGGCAAGTCGCTTGCATCGGCAACGCGATGGTGAATCCAGCCCGCCATGCCCGCCGCCTGGGCTTTTTCCTCAGCTTGCGCAATGTGTGCAGCGTCCAGATCAATGCCCATTACCTCTCCGGTTTCACCAACGAGATGGCCCAACGCAACTGTGTCCGTACCTGGACCACAGCCAACGTCCAACACGTTGTGGCCTGCGGCCATCTGCATCAACTCATAGGTGCTCTCTTTGTATTTGCCAACGATCTTGGCGATAAAGCGCAAATAATCTTCGGTCCGATGTGCTTGTGTATGACCCATTTTGTGTCCAATCCTTATTCCAAAATCCAGACTTCATTTGTGCCACCGTTCTCGGTGATCTCCAGCCAGCGAGGAACGAATTCCTGCGCATAGTCCGATTTGAACCACGCGGCCCAACGTTCCTCCATTTCAGCCACGCTGGAAAACTCGATCTCCATCACGGCTGTGTCGAAGGTGCCGTAGTGGGAGCGATAGACCCGTTTGACGAGGTCGGTCTCTTCTGCCTTGAGCATGGTGATCATTTCATCCAAATGGCCCCGTTTGGCGATATAGGTGCGGCGGTTGACGATTTTCATGGTTGATTCTCCTTGGGTTTTATTGAAAATCTGGGTTTGTTAAAAATTCAAAATCTACTTGACACGGTCACCAGAATGGTTGCATAATGGTTCTATTCTGTTTGCAATTGAGGAGCAACCCATGGCAACAATTACCGTCAAAAATATTCCAGAGCTTCTGTATACACAGTTAAAAGATGTTGCAGAAGTCAATCGACGTTCAATCAATAACGAAGTGATTGTTTGTATCGAGCGGCGGGTCGCCAGTTATAAGCCAAGCCCAGATGAACTCCTAGGCAAAGCGCGTGCGTTGCGTACACTTACTGCTGCTCATCCCATCTCTAACGAGGCACTGGATGAAGCAATTATGGCGGGGCGTCCGTGATTGTCGCTGATAAAAATCTGATTAGCTATCTGTTTCTCAGTGGGCCGTATTCTGAATTGGCCGAACAGGTGCTACACAAAGATCCCCACTGGATTGCCCCGCTCTTGTGGCGCAGCGAATTTCGCAATGTACTCGCGCTCTATGTCCGGCAGGAGATCCTCACGTTGAGCCAATCTTTTACGATTGTTGATGCCGCATTGGAGATGATGAATGGCAGCGAATATCAGGTAGCGACCTATCGTGTCTTACAACATGCCCATAAAAGTGGCTGTTCGGCCTATGATTGTGAATTTGTCATATTGGCTGAAGAGTCTCAGGTGCCTCTTGTCACCTCGGATAAGAAATTACTCAACGCATTTCCCCAAATTGCTGTCTCTCCACAAGCTTTTTGCGCATAAATCTGCATCCTATGAATCACCCAACCCCATCAGTTCTTTCCCATACGCCTCATAAGTGACATCCGTCACCATGATATGTTGGGCGGCGGCGTTGCTGTCGCGGAGCAGGAGTTCGAGGATATTCGGTTGAAAGAGCGCACCGCCACCGCCATAACGGAAGGACTGGGTGGCGATCCCTGCGTCGGGTAGATAGCCCGCGGCCAAACCGTTGCTACCGTTGCCGATCATTGCACACCAGCCGGTTGCCGGATGGATATAACTGAGCGCTTCGATCACTGCCATCTGGAGCATGGGATCAGCCTCTGCGCCGCCGAGTTCCTTTGGCACTTTGAGTGTAAAGAGGCCGGCATCTTTCAACGCGTCGACGACAGGTTGGGCCAGTGTGCCGTTGGTTTCAGTTGCGTCGGCGTGGGCAAGAATGGTGTCGCGCAGGCTTTCGACGCGGTCGAGCCAGGGTTGGTGGGGTGGATTGATTGCTGGTGAATACATGGTTTTCCTCCCGCCTTTGACAATTATTCTTCTCTAGGAATGCGAAACTCTTCAATGTAATCAGAGAAACGGTCCAATAAGCCTACTTCGGTCAGCCCAAACTCTTCGAGCGTGTATGCATGACGGCCATGTTTATGCTGTGGATGTTCCATGAGCCATCTCTGGAGAGCAGCGGCCATCTGTGCAGAAAAGGGCAGACCAATCTCACCGTAGATCCGGCGTATCTCAGCCACCGGGTCGGCCATTAAGTCGCGATAGTAGACATCACAAAAACGTGTGTCCCCAACTCGCTTGCGCACGGCCATTGCTCGCTCAATGCCGGTTTGCATAAAGCCAATCATCTCCTGGCTCACTTGCGCTGGTGTGACGGCATCGCTATTGCGTCTTTGTATGTTCCAGCCCAAGCTACTCAATGATGGCATCGTAATTACTGGGTTGCGATGAAGCCAGATCAGCTTGGCATTGGGAAAAGTTTCCATTAGGATGTCTACTGTAAAAAGATGCTGCGGTGCTTTGAACACCCAATGGCTGAACTGTCGATGCTGACCGATATAGGTGACCAAACGTTTTAACTCTTGATACGCTTCACCATGCAATTCTGTGTTCAGGTACCACGCTTTATAGCTCGGAACGTGCATGCGTAATGGAAACAGGACAGAACAATACTGATGCTCGAAGAGAAAGGCTTCTTCATCCGGCATTTCCGGCTGACTCTCGTGCATCCAGCGCATCGCCGGCAGAAATTGATACATCGTTGTGGTTAGCTCTCGACATTTCTGGATTTTCTCTTCATCGGCCTTCGTGCCTAATGCTGTCGCCGGTGCCAGGAACTGCATATCGGCATAGCGCAGGAACCCAGCTTGTGGATCTTGGCAGAGAAGCCGTTGCAACAGCGTGGTGCCTGACCGTGCCGGCCCTAACACAAAGACAGCATTGCGATTGTCGCTTGGGAGATTTCGGTAGTTATCGGCTTGCAATTTGAGCCAGTTCGATAAGACACGGACCATGCTGTTCCAGGCGCCGAATCGTCCGAGGGGATTCACTGCGCCTCACTTTCGATTGCCTCCAACAGCACATCCAGCCCCGGTTCGAAAGGACGAGCGCCCCAGTCGGTGAGTCCGGTCTGTTGTTCGGCTGCTTGTAGGAGCACCCCTTTCGCAAACTGTACTTCGGGTATCGCGGTCATGTGTGGTTCCTTCATAAGAGTTCGAGAAAGTCAGTCACCATCTTTGCTAGTGCTGTTGGCTGCTGTTGGGGAATATCGTGCCCTGCATCCGACCGATAAAGATGAATACAATTAGAGAGCAGTTCAGCCGTCCTGCACGCCGTTGTATCGTCTAACACGCCGCCGAGTGCGGGATTGCACTGGATGAGCAATAGTGGACAAGTGATCCCCGATACCAGGGTTTCTACTGTTCGTCCGGCTTCAACCCGTCGCTCAATGCTCCACAACAACCGTTCTGGGTCGAACCGTTTGAACTGCTGGAGACGCTGGTGCAGTGTCAATGCATCGGCGTCTGGAAGGAGTTTAGCCAACTTTACCATTCTGTCCGCATCCGTGTGATCTTGGCTGAGTAACGAATATAAGGCACGAAAGTAGGGGAAGATGGCATTAGCCAGCCAAGAGCCTTGTTTCGTTAACAGTGGCAACGGCGGGTCTACTGCCACAACCGCGCGCACCAATTGCGGTACGGATGCCGCTGTGGCAGTCGCGATAATCGCCCCGTACGAATGGCCGACCAATAGGGCAGGCTTGTTAGCTTTTGCACGCAGAAATGCAATTAGGTCTCTCTCATCATCAGCGAGACTATAAGCGCCGGGTGTTCGGCTCGAAGCGCCATGACCCCGCAAATCAGGTGCAAAGATATGCGAGCGCAAAGCCAGACTAGGCATCATTGGAACAAAATACTTCCAATATCCTGTCATCCCGTGGATCATGACTAGCGGGAGATCGTTCGATGGTCCTTCTGCGTAATGGATCGTTATAGAATCGACGATAAGACTCTTTTCTGTCAGCATAGCTTCCCCTAAGTGTTGCAAAAGTCGCTGGGTTATTTGCCCGCCAACCGCGCCACAATCGGGGCAAAGTCAACCATGCCCTGCATCAACACGATGTAGGAAAAACCAAAGCGTGCGCGGCGTTCGATCAATTGCTCCACAATCTCATCAACGGTGCCGATCAGCGAAACCGGCATCGCCAATGCCTGTTCCACAGTCAACAGCTTATCCAATCCATAGGCGCGCAGCCCTTCTGCGGCAGAGCGTCGGCGGTCCGCGGTGATGGTCACGTCAATGACCAGCACATTCAATTCGAGATCGGCAAAGCGCTCTCCCGCCGCGGTACGGATCCAGCCGATCTTCTCGTCCGTGGCTTCAGCGGTCAGACTCATAAAGTCCAATCCACCCGTGGCGGTCGTGCGGGCATTCACGCTGACGATATCGGCTTCTTGGGCCGCGATGGAGAGCATCCGCTTGCCGCCACCGCCGATCATCAGCCGCGGATGAGGGCGTTGGGCAGGCGTGGGCAAGCCGGTGAGTTCCTTGATCTGATAGTGGTTGCCGGTGAAGCTGAAGGGTTCGCTGCGCCACGCGCCCTTGAGCACCTGAAGCGCTTCTTGCAGCCGATCCACCCGCACACCGGGCGGATCAAGCGTCAGACCCGACTGCTCATAGTCGCTACGGGCCCAGCCGGTGCCCAAGCCGAGTTCAAGTCGCCCGCCGGTCAGCAGATCGACCGTGGCCGCATCACGGGCCAACTGTACCGGGTGGCGAAAGTCATTGCCAAAGACATAGCTACCGACGCGCAATTTGGTCGTCGCCTCCGCCGCAGCGACCATAGCCGGGATCGGTGAAAGCGCCTTGGTGAGATGATCTTCAAAGACGAGGGTGGCATAGCCCAGATCCTCGGCTTGCCGCGCCTGATCTATCAACTCGGCTCGCGTGGTTGCGTTGCAGGCGATACCAAACCGGAAAGGGTGGTTGGACCTCATTGACGATTACTCCTAGCTTCAAACGTCCCTACGGGATATGCTAATCTGCCGCTTGTCATTCTATTAGCACAACCGCCAGATCTCATTCGTCTCGCCCGCCTCGACCTGTTGGCGGAAGCGTTCCAACACTTGCGCCGATTCCGGCGCGGCGCCCCATCTGGCCCAAAAACTTTCATAGTGGGCCAGATCGTCGAAATCTAATTCAAGGACGGCGCGGCTGCTCTCGCCAAAGAGCGCTTGGTAGACGCGGAAGGTGGGCATATTCTCCAGATAACTTCCCCCGGCTTTGAGCACCTCAATCAGAGCCTCCATATGGCCCGGTTTTGCGGTGTAGGTGCGGCGATTGACGATCATATTTGTTCCTTTCTTGTCGTGAATGGTTTAAGCTGATATGCCGTTACCTGTAGAAACTACAAAAGCGCGTTTCCCGAGCTTCGATATCCCTGACGCGAAATTCATGATAGCCACTATGTTCTGAGAAGACAGCCATCTCTTTGCGCTCCTTATTAACGAGCAGAAAAGCAGAGCGGAAACGCATAATCGTATCGACATATTTGATGGTGACCTCACCACCTGAAAAATCATAAGCAGATAATCCTTGCTTAGAAATTTCTTCAACTGAACGATGAAGTCTTTGTGACAACTCTGGCACCCATTTCTGAATAAGCGCGTAGTGAAGTTGGCTATAAGCAATTTGTACGTCATCCACCATGAAACATCCTGTTATAAAAGGTTGATTCGATTGTCTGGGTAGGTTAGGGTCGATTTCGCTAGATTTTATCAGCTTGTTAGCCTGCGACGGGGTAAGCAATGGGTGAGCAGGCGGTAAGCGTTATGCGGCGTCAGAACGCAAACGATAGCCACCATTGGGCGCACTTTCCACCAGTTCCCCGTGATCGCCCAGCTTTCGGCGCAGGCTATTGATGGCGGTCTTTAAGCGATCTTGATGATTGATGGCGGTGGCCTCATCAGGCCAAAGCTGCTGCGCCAGTTCGTCGCGGGTGAGGGAGCGTCCGGCCTGGGTAGACAGCAGCGTTAGCAGCCGATAATCCTGGGGTGAGAGCGCAAGCGCTTGCCCCGCCAGCCAGGCAAGCTGTGCCTCTTGGTCAATCAGCAACGGCCCGGCCTGGATGATCTGGTAGATCGCTTGTTGGCGCACAAAGTCGGCCAGGAGCGGCGAGAGATAGCCCGGCCTTGCCTGGCTAGCGCGCAACAGACAGGCTTGCTGTAACTGGGCCAAGGTGCTGGGCGACTGTGGTTGAGCCGTGGCCAACAAGGCCAGCGCGCGTTGTTCGTCGGTGCTGAGATAGCGCCATTGGTAGGCCCAGAGTGGCGCGGCCTCGGTGAAGATAGCCTGACGCAAGTGGGGAATATCCTCTGCCGCCCCCAATGCACGCGCTTCCCAGGCATGGTAGCCGGCAATCTGGAGAAAACAGGGATGGGGGCCGGCTAGATCCAGCAGCCACTGTTGTTGCTCGGCTGTGAGGGCGCGCCCACCCAAGGTGGCTGTCCCTTGCAGCAAGGCTAGCGCTTCGTTATCGGGCATCAATCCCAGCCGCTGGGGCAGAAAGATATTGAAAAAAGGAGAACTGAGCGCACTCTGTTGGGCATAGGTCAATTCCAGCAACGGCAGAGTGGAGGCGGTGACAAAGATCACCCCTGGCCCCGCGGCCAGACTGCGCAGGCTGGAGAAGAAGAACTCATCCAAATAGCGGTTGCGACTAAGCGCGTCAAATTCATCAAGGAGAAAGAGCAGCCGCACCCCCTGGCTGGTAAGCTGGCGCAGCTCGCGCAGAAAAGTCGGGAAGTCGAGTTCCGTAGTTGTGTCTGCCTCTGCCGCCAGGTTGGCCAGGGAAGGGGTGGTGCGCAAGGTCATGGTGACAGCATCCCACAGCCCACAATAGAGTGCATGCGCCGGCTGATCCTGCCACGCTTCACCACTGAAGTAGACAACGCAGTAGCGCGCATCGGGGGTGGTTCCATCACGGGTTGTGGGGTTGGTCAGGTCGTGCACCAGTTGCCAGAGCAGCGAACTCTTGCCAATACGCCGCGGCCCAATGAGCGCAACACTCTGGCCATTGCGCACCAGATTGCGCAGTTGCTCCCGCTCGCGACGCCGACCAAAGAAATAGGCCGGGTCGCGCACGGGCGTGCGGTGATAGAAGGGGTTAGTAGGAATCGGGTTATCCATAGAGACTCATTTACGTAGGCTAGTCCAAGAAAATAAATATACGGGGTGATGCGTGTTGCGTGAACTCGTCGAGCTAGCTGTTCTGCTCTGTATGATTTATTCTCTGGAGTGGCCTAACAGCTAATGGCTCTGTCTACTGCAGAACAATGGGCAGATAGATTTTTTCGTTCAAAGCTAGATCGTTAGTCATATCTACATTTATCCCTGTCACAACGGTATCCTTCTCTAACTTGATAGTCAGAGCATCTCCGATAGTTGCTTCTTCGCTTGAAACATGTGCACCATAATAGACCTGTGGAAGCAGACCTGTGGGATCAATAAACATCAGACGGTATTCACCTTGGTCTAACCCATCTAACCGATAATTGCCCTGTTGGCCTGTATTGATAAAGGCAAATCGGCGCCAATCCTCATAATAGGTGCTCATGTTATGATAGAGAACAACTTGGATGCCCTCAATCGGCGCCTGATTGTTGGTAACGATCCCTTCAATGCGAGCATTGCGACTATCTGTACCGAGTACAGCATCAATGTTGGGAGTAACCAAGCCATCTGTGACCGTTACATCTTGCGCAGCAGCAATCGTTGGTGCATCGTCGTAATATTCCATTACGCCGTCGTAATAATCTGATGAGGTAAACTTTACTCGATATACGCCGGTAGCCAAGCCGCCGACAATATAGTTTACGCGCTCGGCCATCGCTAATTCCACTTCAACGCTGTTAATATAGGTCCAACTGTTGCCGTCCTGATGATAAACTTCAACCTGTACCGTATTGAAGTTATTTTCGGGCATCCTTGTCACAGTACCTGCAATTGCGCCTGTCATCTCCAATGTAATATTGGCCTCACTAATGACGCTACCCGCTTCAATTGTTAATATGGTACTGTTTGCAATATTACTGTCGCCCAAACATGCGGCAATAAATAGCTTGGCTTCATCGTCATAACAGATTGTGTAACTTGCCGGTTTTAACGGCGCCAGCTCATACTGTCCTGCCTGATCGGTCTCCGTCTTGCGTATCGGTTGCCAACCGACTGTGCTGGTTGCATAAGCTGTCACTGTGATATGCGGCAAAGGGGTGTCTGAATGATCACTGACTACACCTGCAACGGAGCCATAACGATGATTATCGCCCAGCACAACATTGATACCGCCGGTTATGCGGCGCGGCTCGATCAAAATATCGCGTGCCACGGCAATATCGAAAGCGCCGCCATAGTACTCAGCATAGGTGTAGCCTTCATGAGTAGCTTTTGCCAACAGGCGATAGTTGCCGGGGGCTAAGCTCGTAAATTCAAATTCGCTGTATGAATACAGGTCTTTCTTGTTAACAACATCAGTAAAGCCATCAGATTCGCTGTAAAGTTCAACAGTGGTTCCCCAAGGAACGGTGCCATCGAACATTGTGACAGATCCCGCCAAGCGACCGGTAGCAGCCAATTCTGCGTTAATCTCGGTGAGGCTCCCGGCAGCCAGTACAAGCGAGTTCGCTTGCTCATATCGTTGTACGTCTGCATAGTATTCATACCCGTAGACATCGTTGGGATCAGCAAAGCCGAGTCGATAGTTGCCGGGGGCCAAATCACGCAATTGATAAGCGCCCGATTCATCAGTCTGCGTAGTGCGTATTGTATAGGGGTATTGTTCACCGGTATAGGCGGTTACACGAATTCCTTCGAGTGGCGTCTGCTCGGATGACAGAACCTTGCCACTCACCTGTGCAAGATTCGGATTTTCACCAAGGCGAAGCTCAACGCCGGTTGTCATCGCCCCAGGGGCGACAGTGATGAGCGAAGCTGTTTCTACGTCGACACTATTGTTGTAGAATTCACGGTATTGCTCACCCCGATAGGTTGCTTTAAACTCAAGTTTATAGTCGCCAGGGCGCAGTTCTCTGAGCGTAAAGGCTGGAAGTCCATCCGCTTGGGTGAAGCGATGGGTAGGGAGCCAACCCGTGTCATTAACTGCGTAGACAAAGACTTCAACCGAATCCGGCGTTGTCTCATCAAACATTTTTACAGTGCCGCTGATGCCGCCAGCCAAGGCCAACTGTGCATTGACATCCGTAATGTCATTGCCGGCGACACTCACCTCCTCGGCATCGTCTGCAAGCATGGCATCATTATAGAATTCAGGCAGTACCCTGCCTTGGGGATCAGAAAATTTTAGTTGATAGAGGCCAGTGCTTACGAAATGAAACTGGTAGTGCCCTGTTGCGTCAGTCGTCGTGGTTTTCCATTCGGACCAGTAGTAGTTATCACGATAAAGCGCAACCGTCACATTGGCCAGCAAGACGCCGTTTTCGTCTGTGACTGTACCAGAAATGCTGCCAGTTACTTCTGGCGCGTTTATAATGTTCTGTGCCTTAACCGACTCAACAAATATCGGTAAAGCAACCATTACGACAAGAAGAGCAAGACTGAAAATGAACATTGGATGGATGAAGTGCGGTAGGGATTTCATATTCATACTCCTCAAGAGCATTACATTATAGGGAAGTAAATTTTATAGTGAAAACTTTCCTTACCAACGGTGACTGTGCCTCCTGTACTCCGCAGCGTCATTGGTCGATTCAACGTCAATGTTTCAGCGTAAGACCCAGAGGCAATCCAGACCGTACCGCCATTTGCTGCGTTAGTGCCTTCTAGGATGGTGTTATAGGGGTGAGCGCTTGTCCCATCTTCAGTGCCATTGGTATTGGCCCGGTCTACATAGATGTCTTCGTTTGGAGATGCTGGCTGGGCATAAACAGTCGAAGGTAAGAGACACAAAAGAGACGCCAACACAATTCCGATCATTCGTAGCTTGTATATAATACTGCCACAAGCCATTCGTTGTAAAACTTGGTGCGAAATCAACATAACCTTATCCTTTTGTCAAAAGATGATTTCCTATATTGAATATCAGAGGTGTAACTTCTCAGCCAGTTCAAGGTGACAGTCACTGACCAGTACGATCTTGATTATTGAACAGGGCCTTTGGTCAGTGACTGTCATCTCTGAGGCACTATTAGCCTGAGTAATTATCTGTTGGTTTAGCCATTGCGCCGACTACTGTAATGTGACCAGCACCAAAACAAGCCCGCTCCCTTCTTCTAATGGACTCATCGCCTTGCCCAGAATAGCGCCCTGCGCTTGTTTGTAATCGGTGACTTTCATAGCATAGCCTGGTCGTGCAGCAGTGGTTAAGAGATCACCAGGCTCAATGAGACCATTTGATGTATCTGCCCATACATAGACACGCCCCGTCAACGCAACAGGATAGGCGCCGGACAACGCTGTTCCCTGCTGTTGCATGATCATTCCAGGCTGAACATCGCCTGCACCGCTAACAATGCCGGCTACGGTGCGATCATAGGCTTGATCGGTGAGGCGCAACTGTCCGGGGTCGTGCGGATCAATGACCACAACCATGCCGGGCGTGATCTCGTCGTCCCCATTAATGGTGAACGGCTCAGCCAGGTCTGACCCGCCAGTGATCTCCAGAATCTGTGTACGCGTTGTGCCGACAACATCTAACTTTGCTTGAGGATTCTGAGTGCCAATACCTACATTGCCATTCTTTCCAAACGGATTGATGACAACATTGTTGCAGTTATATGGGCATTCACCGGTGCCACTGCTAGTCAAAAAAAGGGTATTGGTTGTCGATTCAATATCGACGGCGGCGCCAGTTCCGCGTAGCGTAATGAGTTTCCCGCCATTGTTTACTGTGACCTGTGTAAATGTGTCATTCGGTGAATCTGGATTTTGCAGATCGGCTGTATAGGCTGGTCCAAAAAACGTTAACATGCAGAGGAACGCGAGACTCATTGCGCAAGTACGCTTTAATGCTTTGCACGATAACATGTTTTCTCTCCTGTTTTATGGTAAGTGTTGATTTTCGATTTTGGCTTTGAGGCCACTTTACCAATTCCAGAACCATGGAGTTTTGTTTGCGTTAGGGTCTATCCAGCCTAGTCCTCCACATTGTCTGCATGGCCTTCGGACGGGTATCTTCTTGTATACATGTTTTAAAAATGGATGTTGTGACCCCTCCCAATACACCTTATACTTTTCACCCCTACAACTAGGACACTGTACTCGGTTGTTCATGTTTGTTCTCCTTAAAGTTATATTCTGTTTTTAGATCTTCAGACATCCTAATTGGTTTGTCTACCTAAGCGGGCATTAGACTAACTCAACTAACCACCTGACCCGTTGATAAAAACGCCAAAGTGTCTCCATTTCTTCACCAATCAACATGCGATAGATCCGACTGGCCGGCAGGAGCGCAACTGTTCCGACGCCAACGAGGTACAAACGCATAGCGAAAACAGGCTGTGTTGCTCGCTGTGATATTGATACCCACACTCCCCCCCACTGACGACGCAGCACCTCCCCCACATAGCTACCCCAAATGACCGCGGTGTGATCGAGATCCGCAGCAAAAGTTAGCCATAAACGGCGTATCAGTCGATTATGTGGTAATCGCTTGTGCCATTGGGCCAAAATGCTGTCCACCTGTTGCAAGCTGGCCGCCGAAAAGTCCAAGCTGATCTGAAACTGATCATACGCAATCCGTAGCGCTTCTTGGGCGAGGATGGCCGTGGCGGCGGCAAGTTTTTCATCTTCCATGACATTGGGATCTCCTTTCTGGTTTGCTCGCTTTGTTGTGTCATGTACTTCATGCCAACTGGCATATTCGGTGCGGTTGAGATGTTGGCTGTTGCGCTTTCATCTCTTGGTCATTAGCATCGCGCCGTTTGCTCAATTTGCAGTCTCAAAAAGTGCGAATCCGTCTCATATTTTCCCTTTTCCGAAAAATCTTTATAATGAACCTGCTTGATTACACTACATTCAACATTCATTCCAATTCGTAACAAGAGGTAACCCGTCTGTGACAAAACCAGCAAAGGCCATTGTCCTGTATGATCAATTGGTTGAGGCGCTCGGTTTGGTGCAGGAGCCGGCGACCCTGGGTGCGCAATCGCCGCTGGCCGCGCCCTATTTCCTAGGCGACTATCTCTTGCAACAACCCTCTGCGTTACAACCAACGGCGCTGGGACGCGGCAATGCCCTGGCCGCCTTATTACAAGCAAGCATGCAGGATCTGCCCGGTCAACATAAGGATGGTGAATGGTATCAACGCCTCCTAGAAGTCAGCTTTTTCCAGCCGCGGCGGAAGCGTGACGGTGACTTGTGGGATAGATTGGGGACATCGCGCGCTACCTATTTCCGTGACCGCACCAAAGCCATTCAGAGCTTAGAAACGGCCCTGATCCGGCGCATCAATCCGGCATTACGCGCTGAGGCGCCGCAACCGCCAGCAATGTTTGTAGGGCGCGACCAGGATCTACGAGATTGTCAGGCTGCGCTGGCCAATCAGCAGCAGGTGGGGCTGGCCGGCCCTAGTGGCATTGGTAAGACGACCCTGGCCACCCAGGTGTTGGCGCACTTTGCCCCACGTCCGCTCTTTTGGTACACCTTTCATCCGGGCATCAACGATCAGATCAGCAATCTCTTTTTTGCCTTGGGTCACTTTCTCTACCGGTATGGGGCATCCACTCTCTGGTTGCAGCTATTAGCCGAGCGAGAGCAATTGCAGCTTGAGATTCTCATCGGCCTGTTGCGCAACGATCTGGCCACCATTGGGGACACAGAGCCGCTCTTCTGTTTTGATGAGATCGATCTCTTGCAGACTGAATTGGAAGCGCACACCCAATTGCTCAGCTTTTTGGAAAGCTTTCCCAAAGGCTTTGGCGTGCTACTCATTGGTCAGACCATTCCGGTGATTACAGATAACCATCTCACGCTGACCGGCCTTATCGACACAGAAGTAAGACAGCTTGTGGAAAAGGCGGATATTCTGTTGACGACCGAGCAGGTCACCCAATTGAACACGCGTACCAAAGGCAATCCGCGTCTCATCCACCTCTACATCGCATTACACAAAAGTGGCGAGTCTATTGAAAGTGTGTTATTAGAGCTAACCACTACGCCTTCGCTAGAGGCCCTGCTCAACCGAGTGTGGCGCCGGTTGAGTGACGCTGAGCGCCTCATCTTGCAACAGCTGGCGGTCTATCGGCGACCGGCGCCAATCGATAGTTGGCCGGAACCCACAGAACAGGCGGCTTTAGTGCAACTCATTGAACGGCAGCTGGTAAATCGGGATGGTCAGGGCGGCGTCACCATCTTTCTCGCCTACCGCCGCGCCATCTATGGTAATCTGCCGCCGGAGACGCGCGAAAAGCTACATGCGGTTGCCGCAGTGGTGCGTATGGAACGACAGGAGATCACTGCGGCGGCCTACCATCTGTTGCAGTCCGGCCAGCCAGCGCAGGCGGTCCGCCTCTGGTATCCGCGCCGCGATGTGGAAATTGATCAGGGGCAGGCCAACGCTGCCATGAACGTCTTTGATCAGATCTCGCAGAACCAACTGCGCGAACAGCGCGATCAGGAGTTGCTGGGGCTTATCCGCGGCGAGGTCCATAAAGTCCTGGGCAACTACACCCAGGCCCAAGCGACCTTGCGCGCGATTACCTGGCGCACACCAAAACTCTCGGCCGCGGCGCAACGGCTGGCCGGCGATGTAGCCGAATTGAGCGGTGAATTGGAAAGTGCCCGCTTTGCCTATCAGCATGGCTTGCAACTGGTGGATACACTGCTGGAAAGCGAACTTGCCCTCTTTCATCGCGATCTTGGGTGGATCCATCGTCGACAAAAGTCACTGGAGGATGCCTGGGAAGAGGCCCAGCTTGCCCAATATGAAGTGGATAATCTAAAAGGGCATATTTTGCGCGACCAGGGCGATTTTGCCCAGGCCGAAGCACATTATCAATTGGCGTTAACTCTGGCTGAAGCGCTGCAAAATCAGCATGGGGAAGCCAGAACACGCAATGCTTTGGCCGCGGTGCTCATCAAACAGGGGCGCTTTGCCGAAGCGGAATCACACTTTGAACGGGCCTACCAACTCTTTCGCCGCATCGGTAAATTGATGAGTGTGGCCAGTGTACGCGTCAACCAAGCTGTGGCTTGTATGTTGGATGGACGACCGCTCGACGCAGTTCCCTATGCCGAAAAGGCCAAGGGCATCTTTGAACGGTTGCAACATCCCTATGGTATTGCCGCCGCCTATCAATCGCTGGCCGAAGCCCATTTGGCCGCCGGCGCATTGGCTGAAGCAGAAAGCTACAGTTGGCAGGTGCTGGAAACCGAAGAGAGCGTGGCCATTCCCGATGCGCTACGGACACTGGGCGAAGTTCATCTCGCCCGTGGCAACTACCAAGAGGCTGAACGCTATATTACCCAATCGCTGGCAACAGCAAAAGAAAATCAGGACCGTTACCTCCAAGCCTACGCCTTGCGCGCCTTGGGCAAACTCTATTTGGCTCAAGATGATGAACGCGCCAAAACCTACTTAAACGAGGCTTTTACACTCTTTACCGCAATGGGTCTTCACACCGAGGCCGTCCACTGCCATCCATCTCCAAATTGAGACGATTTGCACAAAGTTGAGACTTGATTTTGCCGGAATAACGGTAAACTCAGGGCTAGGATGGTGATTTCCCCTGGTCACTGTCTAACAGTAGTGCATTTGTGATTACTCTATCATCAAGCGCCAAAGGAGCATTTCAATGAACAACAGTCGCAACCGGAGATGGCAGCACCGCCTGGGCGCCGCTGCCCTATGCATTGGTGTCTGTCTGGGATTATGGTCAACTCTATTCTATCTCATCAACATCGTGCGTCCGTCGGTGGCGCTTGCTGCGCCGGCACAGTCCCCCTATGCCCTTTGTGACACGGTGCAAGGTATCCCTGTGTCCGAATGTGAAGGGCTGGTCGATTTCTACAACAGCACCGGCGGCGACGGCTGGCATGATAATTCGGGGTGGTTACAGAGCAATACGCCCTGTGTTGACTGGATTGGCGTTAGCTGTTTTTCCGGTTCGATTACTGGGATTACCCTAGTCTCTAACACGCTGACTGGCTCGTTGCCATCAACGATCAACAAGTTGCCAAGTCTGCGCCGATTAGAAGTGCGCAACAATCAGATCAGCGGAACCCTGCCCAGCCAGTTGAGTGACCTAGCTGCGTTGCAAGTACTCATGTTAACGAATAATCAGCTATCTGGTGACCTAGCAACGATCAACTGGGATAATTTCCGGCAGATGATCGACCTACGTTTGGATGGCAATGATTTCAGTGGGCAAATTCCAGCCGTCTTTGGGGAAATGGAGCAGCTGCAGAAGTTGCATATCAGTGGCGATAAGCTAACAGGTAAAATTCCGAACACCTTTGGCGCTTATTGTAACAGTGGGGTTGGTGGCATGTGTAAGATGACGGAATTGCGTATCGGTGGATTACAGCTAACCGGCATGCTGCCCAGTAGCTTAGGCAATCTCCACAACATGCAGGCTTTTGTCATCTACAATACCCGCTTCACCGGAACGATTCCCACCGAGCTTGGTGCTTGGACCAAGGTGGACACCTTTATCGCTGACTATAATAATTTTCAGGGCGATCTATCTGTTTTTGCAAAGATGACCGCGTTAATAACATTGCGCCTGAGCGGCAATTTCTTCACCGGCACAATTCCCAGCGGATTTGGCGCGCTTACTAACTTAAAGACGCTTTGGCTGGGAGCCAACCAGTTGCGTGGCGCCGTACCAAAGCAAGTTGCCTGCCTGCCCAACATTGAAACAAATCCATATAGCCAGCTATCCCTAGGCGACAATATGCTTTTTATCGATGAGGAAGAGGCAAAAGCTTGTTTATCTCAGTTAGCCAATGATGGGGATTATCGCTCTGTGCTGGGGCATCAAACCGTGCCACCATCCGCCATTCGCGTTGGCGATGTAAATGATCGCTATGTGGAGCTACAGTGGGAACCAATCTACAGAGCATATTTAGCTGGATATTATGAGATCGCTTACACTCAATCAAAGTCAGAATCGCCAGTTTATGCAATTCGTACTGCGGATCAAACCACGGCTCGCTATCAGGTGAAAAACCTTGCTCCTGGAACCGACTACTATTTCTATATACGCACTTACACACCGCCTACTGGTCTACAGAAAAATGCTCTTACCAGTTGGGCCAATGATCCACCCATCAAGGTGCGCACGCCCGGTTTGGCGCCATCCCTAACCTTTACCAAAGAGGTCACGCCGACCATTGCCGCGCCTGGGCAAGAGGTAATCTATCGGTTGACGCTGTTATCGAATGAAGGGGCATCCACTGTAGCGCTGACAGATACGCTACCAACTTCTGTGACAGTGATCGGTGCGCCCTCTGGGGGCGCACAATTTATCGGCGACAAGCTCTACTATGCCGGCTCCCTGCAGCCCAATATTCCCTATGTGTTCGAATACCGTGCCATCGTGGGCAAAAATGTTGCTGCTGGTAGCATTCTCTTCAGTGCAGCCACCGCGGTGCGCACAAATGGAGAAGCGCCCGAAAAACACCTGGCCACGGCCTCCGTGGCCGTGGCTGGCCAAAGCCGGATCGAAACCCTGGTGTTGATCTATGCCAGCGGCGACAATGATCTGAGTGAGCCTATGCGCGAGCTTTTCCAGAAAGCGGAGTCAGCGAACATTCCTGATGGCATGGTGGTGCTCCTGCTATACGATGGTGCAGAGCAGGGTGACGCCTATTACTATCGTTTGCAGCACGACACGAATCTGGCAGAATATTGTCCTGTCCTTGGCAATCTGTCCTGCAATGGCCGCTATCAGGAAAATGTGACGATGTGGCACTGGGACGAAGATGTGGGGACCTACGCCAGTCTGCGTGAGTTTATCGTCAGCGCCATGCAAGCCTATCCAGCCGATACAGTCATTCTCTCCCTGGTCGGTCATGGCAGCGGGTGGAGCCCAGATTTCCTTGGTGAGCAGCCAACCACGCACGATGAGAAGCCAGACAATCGTTTCTACGGCGGCGTCTTGTGGGATAAAAACCCTGAATCAGCGCTATCGACTGCCCAATTGCGCGCGGCTTTGGATGAAGCTAAGGCTAAAACTGGTCAAACCATTGATCTGCTTTACTTGGATTCCTGTTTGATGGCCATGTCCGAAGTCGTCTATGAACTAAAGAACTCGGTAGATTATGTGCTGGCTTCCGAGAGCACGAGTTGGACCTCATTCCGTTATGACCTACATCTTTCCTGGGATGCCTCGCCCCATGACATCAAGATGGTCGGTCAGCAGTGGATTGCCGATGAGATTCGTGAGTTATCACCACCAAAGGTTGCTGTGCCCTATACATTTGCGTTAATGGATCTAACTGGTACTAAGGCCACCAAGCTCATATCACTGGAAAACAATCTGGCCTTTGCGCTCGTGGATGTGCTGAAACATGATCCAACGGCCAAGTCGCGTGTGCAGCAAGCGGCCGATGCGGCTGAATGTATGGATAGCAATCAGGATCACACCATTGATCAACAAGATTACTATTGCGATCTGTACAGTTTCGCCTCCCAAGTTATTACAGTAACCCAAACGCCCGCTGTTCTGCTTGACGCCAATTTTGCGGCCATGAATCGTACGGTTATCACGGCTGCCACGGCTTTGCGCGACTTTTTGGACCCGGCACAGGGAGACTTTATCCTGGCTGAAGCCCACAGTTCCGTTGAACATCCCTACCATGCCGGTGATTCCTCTTGGCGTTGGGGCAAACTGGGCGGACTAAGCATCTATCTACCTTTGCGTAGCGCGACAGATGATTGGAAACGGCGCTACTACGGTCCAGCGTATCTGCAATCGGCGGCTGACGGTTATTGGGATGAATTACTAGATGCTTACTGGAACTATGCAACACCGCCGGCCGACCCTGCGCCATGCCGAGGTTGTACACCGCGTGGACAGGATCCATTGCCCGGAGGGTATCAACTTTTCTTACCAGTTGTGCAGAAATAAGTCGGTGAAAGAGACCAGCACCTCGGAAGTGCCGGTCTCTTGAAATCACCTTGGGGGGATGTTCACGCCAAATGCCGCTATAACATCGAGTCATTCTTCAGTCGTACCCCAATAATAGATCCGCTAAAGTGAGAGGACGTCTGCTTCTTACTACCCATGATAGATGAGTGAAGCAGTTCAGACCAAGCAATGATAAGGAATAACGATGCAACGTAGAGAGTTTATGGTAGAGGTCGGTAAATCGAATCCGTAGTCCGCAGTTGTGTAGTCGCGTGGTCCAGAGCCGGTTACTCCAACTTCTATTTCCGTTGCGGTCTACTGAGGATCATTTGTCATCCATTATTTTCCATTAATTATTCCCCTTCCCTCCAAACTCGCGCGCAGCGCCGCAATATCCGCCGGCGTCGTGCGACAACAGCCGCCGATAATCCGTGCACCGGCGGCGTACCAGCGTTGGGCAGCCAAGGCGAAATCTGTTGCACCGGTACCGGGCAGCCAACATTGGTGCACCGCATCCCACCGTTCCCCACTATTCGGATAGACGAGCAGCAGCTTGGTTGTCAAGCCGGCCACGCTGTGGAGCAGCGGCTCAATGTAGCGCGGCGCCGTGCAATTGACGCCAACTGCCACAATTTGATCACACTGTTCGGCCAGCGTCACTCCCTCAGCCAGACGCTCACCATGGGAGAGATGTTCACCATCACGACAGCTAAAGCTGAGCCAGGCCGGCGTCCAGGGAAATTCTTGTAGCAGGTGGGTTAAGGCAGTGGCTTCGGCCAGTGAGGGAATGGTTTCGCAGGCCAAGAGGTCGGCGCCGCTTTGGGCCAACAGCGCCAGGCGCGGGCGATGCCAAGCCATTAGCTCTTCAATGGTCAGTCCATAGTCACCGGTGTACTCCGAACCATCATGCAGGTACGCGCCGTAGGGACCAATGGAGGCGGCCACGAGAAGAGGAGAGAGGGTTGTGCCAGGGGCGGCTTGTAAACGAAACTGCTCACGCGCCTCCAGCGCCAACTGCACCCCGAATTGCATAAGCTTGGCTGCTTGTGCTTCGTCTAAGCCGCGGGCAGCCAAGCCGGCAAAGGAAGCCTGATAAGTGGCCGTAATGGCGACATCGGCGCCAGCCACAAAATAATCATAGTGCACCTGACGGATCAGATCAGGATTTTCCAATAACACCTTGGCCGACCAGAGCGGATCCCATAAGTCGGCGCCCCGTCGCTCCAGTTCAGTAGCCATTGCGCCGTCAAGGAGCACGACGTCGCTCTGCGCCAGGAGAGGATCGAGCACAGTTGTTGACATAAATCATCCTTTGCAGCAAGATAAACGGTTCCGCTGCGCCATCCTTCTGCACAAAGGCCAAGCCCGGTCGCAGGAGTCAGGAACAGGAGTAATCAGCACCGCAGTAACATAGCCAAAGCAGGGGTAAATGACAAACTATCTGCAGCCCCTGAGTGCGTACCACAAATGGGGCGAAGCACCGGCAAGGCCTATTTGTGCGTCTCGCCTATCGCCCCTAATTTGGGATCCACCCGCAGCCCCTTAACCAAACCAGGGAATTAAATAGGCGGCCAGCAGACAGGCAGCGAGTACGGCGGCAAAGCGCCCTGTTTGCAGCAATAACCTTCGCTCGGTGACGCTGGTGCGCAAGCGATTCTCCATGTAAAGCACGGTGATCAGCCAGCAACTCCCCCAGATTAGCACCGAAAGTTTGCTCACACCAACCAGGGAATTCATGCTCCAACCGGATGGACGCCAGGCTGGGTTATCGATCAAAAGCGTGGCAAGGTAGAGGGTGGTTACATGTGCTTGCCAGACCGCCACCACAGCAAGTAAGGTAAGCAGCAGCCAGACAAGCCCATAGCCCATCCAAACCCAAGCAGAACGCTGATGCATAAAACCTTCTCCATCAATTAAGCTAACATACGAATTGTCTATATTTCTTACGTCTTCCGTAACTTTTGTCGGTATAGCACGTCATCATCAGTGAATTTGTAGTCAGGGTGCAGCAGTGACTTGTTCCCCATTCAGTAAGAAATTATGGTTTTTACGACAAAATACGTATACTATCTAGGATAATATTACGATTGACTTAAGGGTAACGGTCTAGAAAAATCTGCAATTTATCCTATTACCCAACCAGACAAAGGGACGATCTATGCGCAGCTTAGAATCATATACGATTATCGGTCTACTTTCGTCGCTCTATGCAATTGGGCTCAACACCCAAATGGGCAAGAAATTCACTGAACAATACACTTGGGCTTCAGTTTGCCTCGGCACCGGCATTGTCTTGGCCGTCTTAAGACTGGTTTTGCCCAAAGAGCAGTGGTACAAGCTGGCTACCTCCTTTGCAGTAGCCGGCACGCCTATGATCTTTCGCAGTCTCTATAACAAAACAGTGCGCGAGCTCCAACATAACGAAGCTTCCTACTAAAGTACTTTATGCTTCGAACTCTATCCTATCGCCGCGGGTGGGTACCCCATTTTCAGGGACACTCTAGCAGAGAAATGGGGAATACTCGATTCGGCCCCCAGAAGTGGGGCGCACCTTATCGCCGCCTACTGCTCACTCTGCTATGGATTGGGCTGCTCTGCCTATCCCCGCAAACTATGAGCGCAGAGGAAGGGAGGGCGGTTACCGCCACTGTTCCACACGCGTGTGAAGATGGCCAGCAAAGCAGCGGCGCCACCTATCGGATCTGTATGCCGACCACCTGGAACAACGATCTGATCGTCTATGCCCACGGCTACGTGGCGCCCAATCGCCCCATCGGCATTCCGGAGGATCAGATGGCGCTGCCGGGCGGCTTGAGTGTCGATCAAATTGCCACGTCATTGGGCTATGGCTTTACCACCAGCGGCTACCGCACCAATGGCCTAGCCATTCAGGCAGGGATGGCCGATCTGATCGATGTGGTCTCGATCTTCACGGCACAAAAGGGCGCACCCAATCGGGTGCTCTTGGTGGGCGTCTCGGAAGGCGGTGCGATTACAGCCCTTGCGTTGGAAAAGCATCCCGATATTTTCGCTGGGGGCCTGGCCATGTGTGGTCCTTATGGCAGCTTTCAGCAACAGATTACGCACTTTGGAGATTTTCGTGTTCTCTTCGACTATTTCTTCCCCCAACTGTTGCCGGCCAGCGCCGTCAACATTCCTGCTGAACTGCTTGATAGTTGGGAGACAAGTTACTACACGAATACGGTCCAACCAGCGCTGCTCAATCCGGCCAATCATGACAATCTCGATCAACTCCTTGCCACCAGTGGTGCAGCCATCGATACAGCCGACAGCAGCACCCAAGAAAAAACTGCGAAAGATCTGCTCTGGTACAATGTCTTTGCGACCAATGACGCCAAAGCCAAGTTAGGTGGCCAGCCCTTTGCCAATCAACAAACCAGCTATGCCGGCTCTGCCGACGACACACAACTCAATCAAGACGTTGCACGTTTTGTAGCCGACCAGGCAGCCATCGACGCGATTGCGGCCGACTATGAAACAAGTGGTCACCTAAGTCGACCGCTTGTCACCTTGCACACCACCGGCGACCCCATTGTACCCTATGCACAGGCGGTTGCCTATCGGGGCAAGACCATTGCCGCCGATAATATGGCTCTCCATGAATTTATGACAGTGCAAGGCTATGGTCACTGTCAATTCAGCACGGTCGATGTGTTGCTCGCCTTTAACAAGCTGGTTGATATGGTCAACAACCCACCCCCCTACCAGCCTGTCCAGCGTATATACCTGCCGATGGTCGCGCAGTGAGTAGAATTCTACTCACTGCACCCAGTGATTTGCTCACCAATCCTTACCGTGCCGCTGGTGTCCAAAGCCGTAGTCCGGCCGGTTCATCTTGTTGGTCGCGGGCAGCCGCGGCATTACGTTTCTCTACCACAGCGGGATAAACCAAGCTGCCATCCCCTTGCGCAGTGGCAGCCTGCGTTGAGGCCACAAAGGCAACATCATCTATATATAGATTGCTGGTATAACCATTATCGGTCTCGGCGCGCAACTGAAGCTCAATATCCTGCCCGGCGTAGGCGCTCAAATTTACCGAACGTAGCCGCCAGCCACCCGTTTGGGTGGACTTGCAAAGGTCGAAAACATCTTTCACGACAACATCGTTAACCACCACCCCACCAAAATCATAATTACACTGATCTTCCGAATCAATCCAATACCAAAATTGCAAGGTGGACGCGTTGCGTGGCACTGTAACGGTCTGATAGATGTAGGAAACTTCCGGGCTTAGCCCTCCCAACCAGGCGATCCACTCTCCGCTATGCGCTGGCACCTCGGCTACTGCGGCAGCATCAATCAGCGTTGCATTGCGTAACGAGAAGGATTGCCAGCCACCATTGTCACCTGCTTCAAAGTTACCGTTACGCAATGCCAGAACATTCTCATAAGCCGCGACGGGCAGATAAGCATGGAACGGCGGCGGTGTGGGCGTCGCCGTTACAGTCGGTGTAGCCGTCGCCGGTAAGGTGCCGGTGGGGGTTGGTGTAGGCGTGGCTGTTTTGGTTGCGGTCGGTGTGCGGGTAGGGGTAGCGGTTGGTGTGGCGGTGGGCGTAGCCAGCGCCGGGATCTGCTGCGCAATCCAATCCGAATAGTGCGAGAGACGCGTATAGATGCCGTAGTAATACAATGCGGCACAGTCGTAACCCCAACTGACCACACCCACCTGCTTCCAACTGGAGGTGCTCTCGTCATAGGTGACCAAGGGGCCACCGCTGTCGCCCTGACAGGAATCTTTGCCGCCGGCAATGAGACCGGCGCAGATCATGTTATCAGTGACATCTCCACTCAATATGCCATAGGACTGGCGACAGGTTTCCAGATCAACCAGTGGGATCTCGACCTGGCGTAGGACATCGCTGGCCGAGCTGGGATCACCGCTAATCGTTGTCCCCCACCCGGTTACAATCACGGGGCGGCCGGCGGCCTCCAGGGCGGTTGTTTGTGGATTAATAAACTTGACCGGTGTTTGTGCAGTGGAATGACTCAAATGCAACAGAGCCACATCGTTGTCAAAGCTACTGCCGTGGGCATAGCCAGGATGACGAATAATTTGGGTCACGGTAATGCGTTCGCCATCATTAGAGCTAAGCCGATGGCGCCCCACCACTACATCGATTTCGCTCGCTACAAAGGGATTATTGACAGCCTTATAGGTGCAGTGACCGGCGGTCAACACCCAATCTGCGGCAATCAACGAACCGCCGCAGAACTGTCCACTGCTGGCATCCGCCCTGCTGTGCAAAACCAATGCCGCCATCCAGGGCCAGGCGCCGGGCGCAGCCTCCTGGCCACCGATAATGGTTGGTGCATTGGGGCTTCTTTGCGCGGTTGTATCCTGTTGCGCAGGGGGAGCAGCTTGGACTGCCGTTGGTTCTGTCGGTTGCCAAAGCTGCAGCAGTACAAAAAGCGCAATACCAATACCGACGCCCAAGAGGCCAATACGTTTCATAGGGATGCTCCTTACTAACTTTCCAGAGATGAGTTGACGAAGCTAAAACCGAGCAAATACGCCAACGCAATAGGTGTTCTTGTATAGTGTTAAGTGGATGGTAGAATAACACACAGCCTTACGGCGTGCAATTTACTATATAATCGGGTATTCTATCCGTTACTCAACAAGGAGGAGATCCATGTACAGTCAACGACTGGCCCAACGCGCCGTCGAAAATCGCCCCATTCGAGTCGGCATCATTGGCACTGGCAAATTTGGCGGCGGTCTGGTGGCCCAACTTTCGCGCATGAAAGGGATGACTACGGCGGTGATTGCCGATATTAACCTTGACCATGCCCGCCACGCCTATAGCGCAGCGGGTGGCATCCCACGGGAGTCGATCCAACGCGCAAGCACAGTCGGCCAAATTAATGACGCCATGCGCGCCGGCCAGCCGGTTGTGGTGGCAGACGGTTTACAACTGGTCCAATCCGAGGTCGATGTCGTGGTGGAAGCGACCGGCATTCCCGATGTGGGTGCGCGCATGGCCTATGAGGCGCTGCTCAATCGCAAACATGTAGTGATGGTCAATGTCGAGACAGATGTCACCGTCGGCGCACTGTTACGGCGCATGGCCGACAGCGCCGGGGTGGTCTACACGCTGGTCGATGGCGATCAACCGGGCTGCACCATGAATATCATTGAGTGGGCGCGTACGCTGGGCTTCGAGATTGTGGCGGCCGGACGGGGCACCGTGCTCTATGCCGACGACCCCATGGGCACACCCGATACCGTGCCCCAACGCTTTGGCTTTACAGAAGAGATGTTAGAACGGCGCACCATCAATCTCAAAATGTTCAACTCCTTTCGCGACGGCACCAAGGCGCAGGTGGAATGTTGCGCAATTGCCAATATGGCCGGCCTCGTTCCCGATGTGCGTGGTATGCATGAACCATCAGTCAATATTGAAGAGATTGCCCGCGCCTTTAGCCTGCAACAGGAAGGAGGTCTGCTTAGCCAACAGGGCGTGATCGAGCTCGCCAATAGTGTCGCCGCCGACGGAAAAACGCTCTTGCCACACGGTCTGAATATGGGCGTCTTTGCCGTGGTCCGCACCGAACATCCCTTCATTCAAGAGGATCTACGCAGCTACTTTCTGGCCGCCGGCGGTGACAGTCACAACTACCTGCTCTATCGCCCTTACCATCTGGTGGCCGTCGAGGCGCCAATCTCGATTGCCAGCGCCGTCCTCTATGGCCAGCCGACCGGCACACCGTTGCCAACGCCCACCACGGAAGTTATCACCGTGGCCAAGCGCCACTTGGAAGAGGGCGAGACGCTGGATGGAGGTGGCGGGTATACGGTGCTGGGGCAGTGTGAAAAGGCTGAGATTGCACGGGCGGAAAAGCTGCTGCCGTTAGGATTGGCTGGTGGTGTGAAGCTAAAACAGGACGTGGCCGCCGGTCAGGCCATCACCTATGATATGGTGGAGTTGCAGGAGGATTCCTTTGTGCTCAAACTGCGCCGAGTGCAGGATGCGACCGTCTGGTAGACAGTTTATAATTACATGAATGACAAAGGCCCGTGACATCGATTGTTCGTTCATCACGGGCCTTTTTCTACAAATCACCTCGATCGTTGAGATGACAATCTATTCGGTTGTTATTCAGTTGCCGGCTGAGTGGACACTACCCATTAAAGCTGGGATGCATCTCAACCTGGTGCTTTAGCCAAAAGCCGGTGTTGATCAGCCACTGACTCAGTTGCAGTAGCCCCTGTTCCATCCATCTGGAACGAGATCGCTGCACCACTCTCTGCACAAGCCGTGCGTGTTCGGCATCTTGCAACAGTTGTTTAAAACGAGCCTGGGAGGCTTCGTGGCTCATATACTCGTACATACTACCCTCCTTTGCTCATCACTTTTACGTTGCTTGATGAGCAGTATACGCAGTACGCTGTTGTTGGCACTGCGGCGTTTGCGCGGTAGCAACTAAATGGCGCTGTGGCGGACGTCAACGCCGTATCACTACCAACATCATTCCGCCCAAGGAGAGTATAGACGATGGGGTAACGAGTCAGTTACTCCTATGTTGTTGTGCCTGAAATGGTTCAGGCGAGGCAGCAAGCCTCTTGGCCTTACAGCCTATGTTGTTGTGCCTGAAATGGTTCAGGCGAGGCAGCAAGCCTCTTGGCCTTACAGCCTATGTTGTTGTGCCTGAAATGGTTCAGGCGAGGCAGCAAGCCTCTTGACCTTACAGCCTATGTTGTCGCGCCGAAATGGTTCAGGCGAGGCAGCAAGCCTCTTCGGCATTACACATCGACAACTTTTTTCGCTAGTGTGCGCTTAGCACCTATTGCCACTGCTCCAGTGTCTTTTTAACCACGACACAAAAAGCGTCGGCGGTAGCGCCATCCAGTACTCGATGGTCAAAGGTGAGCGCCAGGGTCAGCATTGGCTTAAAGGTTAGGTAGTCGCCCATGTTGGCTTCCAGGGGACTGCCGTTGCTAACCACAACAGGCCGTTTCTCAATTGCGCCCGTGCCCAGAATGCCGGCCTGACCTTGGTGGATGATCGGCGTTTGGAAGACGCTGCCGGAGGTGCCATAGTTGGTCAGCGTGAAAGTGCCACCCTGGAGATCTTCCCCAGTGATCTTGTTGGCGCGCGCCTTTTCAGCCAGGTCGTTGACCTGGCGCGCAATGCCTAACAGATTCAGATCGCCGGCGTTTCTGATCACCGGCACGATCAGCCCACCCAGCCCATACTTGTCAGCCGGCATGGCGACGGCCATGCCAATGTGGTAGCTGCGGCGGATGAGAATGCCCTCATCGGTCCACATGCCATTGGCCGCCGGCACCGCCTGCAGGCCGGCAATGGTCGCCGCGATCAGGTAGGCGGTCACCGTTAGATTGACGCCAGATTGGGCAAATTCCCCCTTGTGTGCCTTGCGATGGGCAATCACTGCGCTCATATCCACATCATGCCAGGTAGTCAGTTGTGGTGAGGATTGCAAGCTGGCAAAGGTATTCTGAGCAATCAGTTGGCGCATACGCGTCGGCTTGACCAGTTCATCGCCAACCCCCACTTTGGGCGTCGGCGCCGCGGGCGCAGCCACCTTGGCCGGTGCAGCCGCCGGTGTTGGCGCAGCCGCGCCTGCCGGCTGGGCAGCAGGTGCTGGGGCCGACGTTCCCGCCGGTGGCAAGAATTGCGTTTGTCCTGCGCCAATGGCGTTTAGCACATCATAGCGTGTCAACGAGCTAAGGGGACGCCCTGCCGCTAGTTCAGTTAAATCAACATTATGCTCAGCCGCGGCGCGGCGCACCTCCAACGGCGCAATATCGGCCAAATTGTCGGGCAGCGCACCACCCTCGCCGCCTCGGTCGACCCGCGCCAGGACATCTTCCTTGGTAATCTGGCCGCCAGGACCGGTGCCGGCAATCCCAGAGAGTGAAAGCCCCTTCTCTGCCGCCACCCGTTTGGCCACCGGCGTTGCTTTCAGTTCCTGGCCATCGACAGAGACGCCGTTCGCGGCCGGGGTGGAGCCAATAGTAGAGGCGGGTCTCTCTTGCTTGGCCGGCGCCCCTTCTTTTGCGGCTGGTTGGGCAGTCGGCGCCGCGCCATCAGTCTCAATGGACTCACCTTCGGCGCCAATGATGGCTAGAACTGTGTTCAAATCAACAATCGACCCTTCACTGGCCACTAGTTTTAGAACTTTGCCGCCAGCCGGCGCCGGCACTTCCGTATCTACTTTATCGGTAGCAACCTCCAGGATCACATCCCCGGCCTTAACCTCATCGCCTTCTTTCACCAGCCAACGATTGATCGTCGCATCTTCTACACCTTCACCCAAATCGGGCAATTTTACTTCCGTTGCCATGAGTTCCTCACTTTATTGCATCTGGTTGTCGGCTAGCGCATCATCTGTAAAACAGCGGCTTTCATGCTGTCTTTCCACGGCAAAATTTCCGCTTCCAACTCTTTCGACACAGGCACCGAAACCGGCGCCATGCCCAGTCGGCGGGCCGGGGCGTGCAGGAGGTGGGGCGCTTCTTCGTAAAGGCGCGCTACCATCTCTGCCCCGATACCGCAATTGGACTGCGACTCGTGGACAGCCAGGAAGCGCCCCGTCTTGGCCACCGATTGATAGACCGTCTCCATGTCTAGCGGGACAATACTGCGCAGATCCACCACCTCGACATCAATGCCCTGCTCTTGGGCCAGTTCATCGGCTGCTTGTAATGCTTCCAATAGACAATAGCTGAAGGTGGCCAGGGTCAGATCCGCCCCTTCACGTTTGATATTGGCCTTGCCAATAGGGACAACATACTCTTCGTTGGCATCGGGCAATTCGCCGCGGGTGAAATAGAGCATTTTATGCTCTAAAAAGAGCACCGGATTGGGGTCGCGGATCGCTGAAAGTAGGAGCCCTTTGGCATCATAAGGCGTTGCTGGCACAACCACTTTGATGCCGGGGAATTGGGCAAAGGTGCTTTCCACACATTGGCTATGTTGGGAGCCATAGCTCTTACCGCCCCCATGTTGGCCACGAATCACCAGTGGCACATTGACCAAACCACCGGTCATATAATGCATTTTGGCAGCCTGGTTAAAGATCTGGTCGGCGCAAACCATAAAAAAGTCCATGTACATCAGCTCAACAATGGGGCGCATTCCCACGATGGCCGAGCCAATGGCCATGCCCATAAAGCCCTGTTCACTGATCGGCGTATCGCGGACGCGGCTTTCGCCAAATTCATCAAAGAGATTGCGCGTCACGCGGAAAAGACCGCCATAGTGGCCAACATCTTCGCCCATGACATAAACACTTTCGTCGCGGCGCATCTCATCTTTGATCGCTTCATTAATCGCTTGGATATAGGTTGATGTTCGCATGATTCTTACTCCCTCAGGTAGCTGCTCGACCGTCCACTAAACGGCATAGACATCGGTGTAGGCCTCAGCGCGGTCGGGCCAAGGGCTGGTTTGTGCAAATTCGACGGCTTCTTCCACCTCGCCGTCCACCTCTGCTTCGATACCGCCGATCTGCGCTTCGGCAACACCCCGTTCCACCAAGCGCCGCTGCAACACATTGAGGGGTTCATACTCACGTTGTAGTTCAATCTCTTCCGGTTTGCGATAGGTCTCTAAATCACCGGCCATGTGCCCGGCAAGGCGGTAGGTGATCCCTTCAATGAAGGTAGGGCCTTCCCCAGCCCGCGCCCGCGCCGCAGCTTCACGCACCGTCTGGTAGACCGCTTCCACATCATTGCCGTCGATTTGACAGCTTTCCATGCCATAGACCTGGACAAATTTATAGATTTCATCAACCGAGGAGGTACGGCTGGTGGGGGTCATCTCGGAGTAGCGGTTATTTTCGCAATAAAAGATGATGGGCAACTGCCACTTCTGCGCCATATTAAAGGTCTCATGCATGAGACCTTGGAAGATGGCCCCTTCGCCAAAGAAGGTAATAGCAATTCGGTCATCACCCCGGATCTTGCTGGCCAATGCCATGCCGGCGCCGTGGGGTACATGGGCGCCCACAATACCGTTAGCCTCCATAAGCCCCAGCGAGGGATCCATGAAGTGCATGGATCCCCCTTTACCCTTGGCAAAACCGGATGCTTTGCCCAGCACTTCAGCAATCGCCTTGCCCGGATCCATACCGCGCGCCAATGAGTGATGATGACCACGGTAGGTGCAGGTCAGATAATCATCCGGGCGTAGGGCCGCCGCCGCGCCAACGGCGTTCGCCTCATGACCAATGGCGGTGTGCATGGCCCCACCGATTTTACCCGAGGTGGCCAGCTCTAACAGCGACTCCTCTACCCGCCGAATTAGCACCATTTTACGGTACATCTCCAGCAATTGTTCGGTGGAAAGAATTCCATGTTCGCGCCCATTCATGGCATAGGCTGAAGGGATGGCTGCGTTCAATGATATGATTTTCGCTTCTTCTACGACGGATTCTGTCATAATTTATGCGATTTCCTCCTACTTAAGTTTTGCGTTTATTAGACAAAGGGTGGGTCGGCGCTTACCTCCTCATGCGGGCAAGACCAGCAGCTCACCCTTTGTGCAGATGAGTTAAATTTTTGCTCAAGCTTCCCAAGAAGCCAGAAGATTAAACAGGCTTTCCATAGGTTGGAAAGCCCATTTTTGATGCCACTACATTTGTACAATAGTACAATGTTGGTACAAGGGTATTCACGCATTGATAAGCTAAATAATTTCGTAAATCCCCCATAAGCTATTCAATTACGCATTGCCATAGAACTTGCGATGGATATATAGTCCTCAATACTTTTGTTTTTTTGAACAAACCGGTATAATGACCCCTATTGTGAAATTTGCAGAACTCAATTGGTCGGTCAGGGGCACGACAGCCTAGTGATACTACACAAACAAGTGTGTTACCATAAGAATAACTACATTGTCGGAGATTGGAGACTGGAAACGGGAGGTTAGGCTCACGGGTCTCTAGTCTTCAGTCCCCAAAGTTAGGCTTTTATTACGATTACAGTATAGCTGTGGGAATTTTCCAACATTTACGTGTCATCTTGTTACTTACAAAGTGACTCATAGAGGGATGCGGCTGAAATGGCGATTTTTCTCTCTGCAAGATCATGCAATTTCAGTTCGCCGCCCATATGAGCGTACAAAATAGTTAGCTCATATAGGTCTTCGGGTAGAATCGCTCAATTTCCCGCTGGTATATGTGCCTTGCATGGGCTGCGCCAGCGCGACGATTTTACCGCTTCGCCCATATGAACACAATAGTTCACCAGACACGTTTTGCACCTCTAACTCCTCGTCCAGGGTTCAAAACTGTTCTGGCTAAGTCAATTGTATCGTTTTGGAGGTGCGCCACATGCAAGAAAATCATAATCAAGAAAATGGAGTCCCCCACAAAACCGTGCGCTATCCCGGCATTCCTACCACGTCGGATGGCAGCGGTACGGTAAGTTGGGTCGAGACCAACATTACCCAAGGCGCTTGCGCCTACCCCATTACTTCGTCCACCGTCATGGGCTCTAACTACGCGCAGGCGGTCGCCAATGGCGAAAAAAATCTGTGGGGTGAAAAGCTCATCTTTATGGAGCCGGAAAGTGAGCACTCGTCGGCATCAGCGGCAGAAGGTTTTGCCGTGGCCGGTGGGCGGGTGACCAACTTCACATCGGGCCAGGGGCTCATCCTCATGAAAGAGGTGCTCTACGTCATTTCAGGCAAACGCCTGCCGATCGTCTTTCACATCGGCGCCCGTGCGCTCACCAGCCAGGGGCTCAATGTCCACGCCGGCCATGATGACATCATGGGTGTGGCCGACACCGGCTGGGGCATGGTCATTGCCAAGAATGCGCAAGGCGCCGGCGATCTGGCGCTCATTGCCCGCCGCGCGGCGGAGGATAGCCAAACCCCCTTTCTCAATGCCCAAGATGGCTTCTTAACCACCCACACAATTGAGAATGTGCTGCTCTGCGAGCCGGAGATGATGAAGGAATACATCGGCAAGCCAGATGAGAAGCTCGTCAATCTGATGAACCCTCAAATTCCGATGATGTCCGGTGTGGTCCAGAACCAAGACAGCTACATGAAAGGCAAGATTGCCCAGCGCTATTTCTATGATCGGGTCAAACCGGCGCTTAAAAATGCCATGGATGAGTTCTACGCACTGACGGGCCGTCGCTACGACCTGATTGAGCCCTATCGCATGGAAGATGCCGACTACGCCATTGTCTGCATGGGTGGTATGGCCGAAACTGCTGAGGTCACCTGTGATTATTTGCGCACAGAGATGGGGATCAAGGCTGGCGTTGTCCATGTTACCAGTTTCCGCCCCTTCCCTGGGCCAGAATTAGTCGAGGCGCTGCGCAATGTCAAAGCTGTTGCCGTGCTTGAGCGCATGGATAACCCAATGGGGCAGAGCAATCCGTTGACGGCTGAAATCAAAGCGGCCTTTGCGGACGCGTTGGTCGGTACGCCTGATTACCCGTCCATTCATCGCGTACCCACCATCTACAGCGGTTCCGCCGGGTTGGGCAGCCGCGATGTACGCCCCGGCGACTTTATCGCGACGGTCAAGAATATGATCAACAATGGCCCACGCTACTTTGTGCTGGGCATTACCCATGAGTTGGCGCTCGATAGCTCCTTTGACCCCGATGTACGCCCCAGCGGCGCCTTCTCTATGCGCGGCCATTCGGTCGGTGGTTACGGTTCGGTGACAACCAACAAAGTCATCGCGACCATCGTCGGCGATCTCTTTGACCTCTATGTCCAGGCCTACCCCAAATATGGTTCGGAGAAGAAGGGGCTGCCCACCACCTACTATTTGACGGCTGCCGAAGAGTTTATCCGCACCCACTGCGAGCTGAACTTTGTAGAGTTTGTTCCTCTAAATGATGTCAATGCTTTTAGCACTGGCAATCCGCTCAAGGGTCTGCAGCCGAGCGGCACCGTCTTTGTCCAGTCGATCTATACGGACCCGCAGCAGGTCTGGAATAACATTCCGGCCTATGCTCGCCGTATTATTCGTGAGAAAAACATTCGAGTGCTCTATCTGGATGCCGCCGCCATTGCCCGTGAAGTCGCCTCAGTCTTGGATCTGCAGGTGCGTATGCAGGGCATTGTGTTGCTGGGCGTCTTCCTCAAATCAACACCTTTCCTCAAGCGGCGTAACATCAGCCAGGAAGATTTGATGGTGGGGGTCGAAAAGAGTTTGCGCAAATATTTTGGCAAACGGAGCGAACAGGTGGTGCAAGACAACTTGACCTGTGTGCGCCGCGGCTATGCCGAAGTGCAAGAGGTGCCCCGCGCCGTCATTGAGGGTGTGGTTGAAGGCGTCTACACCAATGGCGTCCATAGCAACGGGAAATTGGTCAGCGATGTGATGCATGAAGGGGTGATTGCCTGCCGACCGACAACCTCGCTGGCCAAGATCGCCCAGGCCATGAATGAGCGTCAGGTGGACGCCATCGTCGTGGTCGATAACGAAGGCAATCTGCAAGGGGTGGTCAGCAGCACCGATCTCCTGCGCGCCCAGACCGGCAATGGCGAAGCCAAAGCTTGGTCCAGCCTTCCCTCGGCGCAAGTCATGTCGCGCGAGGTCATCACCGCCACACCGGCCGAGTCGATTGGGGAGGCCATGCAAAAGCTGGTGACCAATCAGATTTCACGGCTAGTGGTGGTGCAACAAGAAAATGGTCACAAGAAGCCCGTCGGTATGCTTTCAGCGACAGATTTAACCCGTGTGCCGGCATAAGGGTTACAGATAGATGGCACAAGCATTTGACTGGGCAGGCAACGCTTGCCTAGCGTATGATAAGGAGAAACGATTTAATGGTTGGACCTATTTTTCTCATTGACGATGATCTTGAACAAACAACGCCCACCAACGGCGCAGTCAACGGCGCCAAGACCAATGGCAGCAATGGCGTCAACGGCCATGCCAATGGCGACAGCAGTTCCGACATTGCTGCGTCGCTCTTTGAGCTGGACCTGAAAGCATATAGCGAAGATTTCAACGCTAGAATCATTAGCGCCTACAATGCCGGCGATGATGATTCTTTGGTCGCCGATATTAGTGTGGCGCGTTCGCTGATTCCGGCGGGCACCGGCGCCTTCCGTGATTTTTCCTACATTGCGCCGGAGATCCCAGAGTTTAACCACAACAACTGTGTCGCCTGCATGACCTGTGTGACGGAGTGTCCTGATACGGCCATTCTGGGCAGAGTGGTGGAGCCGCCGGTGCTAGAAGCTGCGCTGGCCGCAACGGATGCGGACCGGCGTGAATGGTTGGGCGAGCAATGGGCCAAGACCAACAAGTTCTACAACTCTGCCGAAAAGAAAGAAGAAGGCAGTGGTGGTCTCTTTGGCATCTTTATTGACCCCACCAAGTGTAAGGGCTGCGCCGAATGTGTCCAGGTCTGTGCCGATTTGGGTTACAATGCGCTCAAAATGATCCCCAAAGAAGAGGACACCGTTCCCAAGTTTGACCATGCCTTCAACTTCTTCCGCAGTCTGCCCCCAACCCCGGACCGCTTTATCAGCGACCGGGTGTTGGTTGACATGATGTTGGCTGACCGCAGCCTGCTCTACGTCGGCGGCGCCGGTTCGTGCGCCGGCTGTGGCGAAGCGACCGCACTGCGCATGTGGATGGCGGCCGTCGCCTTCCAGGTGGGTCAGGAGAACATTGGCATTATTAACTCCACCGGCTGCACCACAGTCTATGGCAGCACCTACCCCTACAATCCGTGGGGCGTCTCCTGGACCAACTCGCTCTTCGAGAATGGTCCCACTGACGCGATGGGCGTCCGTGCCCGTTGGGATCAGATGGGCTGGGAAAAGAAGCGCCTTTGGGTCATTGGCGGTGACGGCGCGATGCTCGACATTGGCTTTGGCGCCCTCAGTCGCATGTTGGCTAGTGGCATGGACATTAAGGTGTTAGTGCTGGACACGCAGGTCTACTCCAACACGGGCGGGCAGGCGTCTACTGGCACCTTTACCGGCCAGGCCACCAAGATGAGCCCCTTTGGCAAGGAAGATTTGGGTAAATCCGAAGCGCGCAAAGAGATTGCCCAGATTGCCATGATGCATCCCAATGTCTATGTGGCGCAGACGACCGCGGCCCACATGAATCACTTCTATCGTGTGGTCATGGAGGCCAATGAATATCCGGGCCCGGCGCTGATCAGCGTCTACACTACCTGCCAGCCGGAACATGGCGTGGGTGACCACGAAGCAGCACAGCGCGCCAAGGCCGCGGTGGACAGTCGCGCCTTCCCAATGATGGTCTACGATCCCCGTAAAGGTGAGACTATTCGTGAGCGGCTTGACCTCAAGGGTAATCCTGGGGTGAATATGGATTGGTATATTGACCCTAAGACCAAAGAGCCGATTACGTTTGTGGACTTTGCCCGCGGCGAAGGACGTTTTGCCAAGCATTTTGACCGGGATGGCAATCCCAGCGAAATGATCCTGGGCGCCATGGCCGACCGGCTGAGCAACTGGCGTATGCTCCAAGATCTGGCCGGCCTGCGTAAGCCACAGAGTGCGCCGGCAGCCAAAGCACCTGCGCCAACGGCAGCGGCGGAGACACCGGCCAGCAATGGCGCGACTGATCGCATTGCCCAGGCCAAAGCCAAAGCCGCCGCGGCAGCCGCTAAGGCCAAAAGCGGCAGTGCCGAAGGTGAGCAGGCAACTGCCGGTAGCAGTGTAGCCGATCGCCTGGCCCAACTCAAGGCCAAGACCGCAGCCAAGAAAAATGGCGCGGATGGCGCTGCGGCGCCATCCGCGCCGCAGCCCGAAGTCGCCAGCACGGCAGCAGAAGCACCAGCCGTCGCGCCCGCGCCAACGGGTGATACAATGGCCGACCGGCTTGCGCGAGCCAAGGCACTGGCCAAGAAGAAGGCTCAAGAGAAGTAACAATTGTTCAGCCGCTGTGCCGGGGACAGACCAGGAGATGACTGCTCAAAGCAAGTATACTTGGTCTGTCCCCGACACAGCGGCGCAGTCTGCACAGTCACTATGTCGCTTAAACCAAATTGCGCCATTGTCGGAAAATATTAAAACTACAACCACAACTAATCACCACAAGGAGAAGATCATGACTGTAAGCACTTCATCTGCAACCTGGAAGGGCACGCTCAAAGAGGGCGCCGGCACCATGCAAGTGGGTTCCGGCCATTACGAAGGTCCTTTCACCTATGCCTCACGCTTTGAGACCGGCCCCGGCACCAATCCCGAAGAGCTGATTGGCGCCGCCCATGCCGGCTGCTATTCTATGTTCCTTTCGGCCTTAATTACCAATGAGAAGTTGACCCCGACCCGCGTCCATACGACGGCAACTGTCCATTTGGGCGCCGGACCGGCGATTACCAAGATTGAACTGAACTGCGAAGCAGAAGTGCCTGGGCTTGATGCGGCAAAGTTTAACGAACTGGCCGCCGCGGCCAAAGCCAACTGTCCCGTCTCCAAAGCGTTGGCGGGTGTGGGTGAAATTACACTAAACGCGAAATTGGTATAATTGGAACGCACAACGCTACAATGGATTTAGGCAGCAACGGATTTGTTGTCTGCTTAACGTAATTGTGGCGAATCTCGTATGTCTCCGGTTAGACTGCGAATGATCATGTGAGGACTCACATATGTACAAGAACACGGATGGATCTTGACCACGTCCGTGTTCTTTTATTAACTGCGGCAATAAAAGAAGCAATCAGAAGCAATTAACGACCATGACACAAAAACCTTCACACATAGTCGCCCCCCGTTCGACAGAGACTGTCCATGCCGGGGAACGCCGTTTTCGCGCCCATCATAGCCTGACGGTGCCGATTGTCCAGACCTCGGTTTACACATTTAATAAGACCGCGGATCTGATCAATTACTTTGAAGAGCGCATGTTTTGGGATGAGGTGGAACGCGAAGAATATGGGCGCTATGGCAATCCTACCATTCGTGCGGTGGAGGCCAAATTGGCCGCGTTAGAAGGAGCCGAGGACGCGGTGTTGGTGAGCAGTGGCATGGCCGCAGTGACGAATACGCTGTTGTTGCTTTTGAAGCAAGGCGATCACCTGATCTTGACCGATGATTGTTATCACCAATCGCGGGAATTTTGCACCAAGTTTTTACCGGGCTGGGGCGTAGAGAGCACCGTGGTGCCCTGTGGTGACTGTGATGCGCTGGCAGCAGCGATTCGCCCCAACACGCGTATGATCTACACCGAGTCACCCACCAATCCCTTTATGCGCTGTATCGATTATGCCCAAGTGGTCGAACTGGCGCGCCAACATCGACTAATGACCGTGGTAGACGCCACCTTTGCCACGCCAGTCAACTGCCGTCCGCTGGATCTGGGCGTGGACCTGGTGATCCACAGCCTCACCAAATATTTGGGCGGCCATAACGATCTAATGGCCGGCGCAATTGCCGGTCCATACCGTCTCACAACGCGCCTACGCCAGGCGCAGGCCATGTTTGGCAGCATTGCCGACCCGCATGGCGCCTACCTGATGTTGCGTGGGATGAAGACGCTGGCGCTACGCATGGAACGACACAACGCCAATGGGTTGGCCGTGGCGCGCTTCCTGGAAGATCACCCCAAGGTGCGTCGGGTCTGGTACCCGGGGCTGGAAAGCCACCCGGATTACGCGCTGGCCAAGGCAACCATGGGTGGCTTTGGTGGTGTGGTCAGCTTTGAAATTGATGGCGATGGAGAACGCGCGTACCGCTTTATTGACGCCCTCAAGATTCCACACATTGGGCCTAGCCTAGGCGGTGTCGAGAGTATGATCAGTCCATTGGCAATCATGGGCTATGCCGAAGTGCCAGAGGAAGAACGGCTGGCGTTGGGCATTCGCGATGAATTGGTGCGCTTCTGCATCGGCGTTGAGGAGACAAATGATCTGATTGACGATCTGCGACAGGCGCTTGATCAGATTTAAGCTGGCTGGCTCGCTGAGTTTGTGTGAGGTAATCATGGTCGGCGTTGGTTCGTTGGTTGGTTAACCAACCAACGAATTCAGCAACCACAGTGTTAACAGAACCAACCTAGTCAGGCGGTCGCCGCTTCGTACCCATTGGGGTTCTGCTGTTGCCAGCGCCAGCCATCGCGACACATATCAAGCAGGTCATTTTCTGCTTTCCACCCCAACTCGCGCTCCGCTTTAGTCGGATCGGCATAGGCCGAGGAGACATCGCCAGAGCGGCGCGCCACAATCTGATAGGGAATGGGGCGCCCTACAATCTGCTCAAAGGCAGCAATGACCTCTAACACTGAATAGCCCCGGCCCGTACCCAAATTATAGGTGACCAACCCCGGCTTTTCGGCTAACTTTTGCACAGCCCGAACATGAGCCTGGGCCAAATCGACCACATGGATATAGTCGCGCACGCCGGTGCCGTCAGGCGTGGGATAGTCATTGCCGTAGACACTCACCTGTGATAGGCGACCAATGGCCACCTGCGTAATGTAGGGCATCAGGTTGGTGGGAATGCCGTTGGGATCTTCACCCATGGCGCCGCTAGGGTGGGCGCCCACCGGGTTGAAATAGCGGAGCAGAGCGATATTCCATTCCTGGGCACTGTGATAAAGGTCGCGCATGATCTGCTCGGTCATCAGTTTGGTCCAGCCATAAGGGCTGGCCGCGGCAGAGGTCGGGTGGTCTTCGGTAATGGGCACCTGCTGTGGTTCGCCATAGACCGTACAGGAGGAACTGTAAACCAAATTTTTACATCCGTGCGTACGCATGAGATCTAAGAGATTAATGGTGCCGGAAACATTATTCTTGTAATATTCCAGCGGCTTCGCCACCGACTCGCCTACCGCTTTATAGGCCGCAAAGTGAATCACCGCATCAACGGGGTTGCTGCGAAAGGCGACAGACATCCCAGCTGTATCCAACAAGTCAGTCTCAAAAAAATCAACCTTCTTACCCGTCAGCCGTTCCACTCGGCGCAACGATTCAGTTTTGCTGTTGTTCAGATTATCGACCACGGTGAGATCATAGCCTGCCTCTAATAATTCAATGCAGGTGTGGCTACCGATAAAACCGGCGCCGCCTGTCACTAAGATACGCATAGGGGTTTCCTTTCCCGCTCGCTTGCCCAAAAACAGAGAGAATTAACAGTAGGACAGTGGGACAGTAGGCACGTTCCTGGGCACTGACTCACTGTCTTACTGTCCTTGTAATTGGTTGGCTCTGTGGTTCCTACAACCGCCAACTAAAGATCATCGTCTCACTCACTTACTGACTTACTGGCTCCTGTCTCACTGACTACTGTCCCACTGTCTACTTTATTCAAGCGTCACCCAGCGCTGTTCGCGCGCACCTTGGTACATGGCCTCCATGACCGCACTACGGGCGGCGGCTTCACTGGGAGTGACCAACGGTACATTGGCTTTGCCGCCTACGGCATCGAGAAAGAGTTCAAAGGCATGGGGCCATGCTTCCGGCAGGTTGGTCCAAGGGGTGACGCCATCGGCGCCTTCTACGTGGCTGCTCTTGTAAAAAAGTTCATTGTTACAGACGTAGGCGTGTCCTTCTGTGCCACTGACAATGGTGTTGACGGGATGTTGCACATCGACCCAGCCCGCAGCCAACGTCCCAATCGCACCATTGGTAAATTCGATCAACGCCTCGCCGGCCTCATCGCAGTCACCATAGCGCCCAGTCACCACTTCAATGCTGGCGGTCACCTTGGCAATATCCCCCATGAGCCACATCAGAATGTCCAGGGAATGGGTGCCTAGATCACCAAAGCCACCCACACCAGCCTGGGCCAAATCGGCCATCCACCGCCAATCGGTGTCAAACCAGCCGCCCAACGAACCGGCATGACAATTTGAATGACGAATGCGGGTAATCTTGCCCAAATGCCCCTGTTGGATTTGCTCGCGCAGGAAAAGATTGGCAGGGATGCCACGCTGGAAATAGCCGGTCTGAAAGAGGACACCGGACGCTTCAATGGCTGCGGCCATCGTGGCGGCGTCGGCCGCGCCTATGCCCAGTGGCTTCTCCACAAACATGTGCTTTTTAGCCGCGGCCGCGGCGGAGACCAACGGCTCATGGCGATCGGTCTCAGAACAGATTACTACCGCATCCACGGTAGCATCTTGCCAAACCTCGTCCGGTGCAGTGATGGTCGTAGTGTTTAGCTCTTGCGCCCACTTTGCTGCGCGCGTAGGCTCATGATCCCACACGGCGGTCACCGCGACATCATTGCGAGCTTGCAGTCGTTTTACAAAGCCGGGGGTGTGAATATGTGCGCAACCAATTAGCGCAATCTTAGTCATGGGTTGCTACTTTCTCTTTAAATAGCCAAGGTGGCTGTCACTGGCGATACAACGCCGCTTGACAAACCTGCGCACAGTCAGTGACAGCCACCTGATTATGATGGCAAAGGAGACCGGCACTTGGCAAGTGCCGGTCTCCTTTGCTACACAAGTTATGCGTTTTTCGATACTACGCCAATCCGGCGCTCTGCCAGATCTGATCCATGGCCTGTGCCGTAGCCGCCACTGCGTCAGACGGTTGCATCTCGCGCACCCGTTGGCTAAAAGGTTCGGCGGTTACAGGGCCGTCATAGCCGATTTCACGCAGTGCGCGCAGGAAGCCAGCAATATCGATCACCCCTGTTTCGCCCGGCAGCGTCCGTACATTGTCGATCTGTTCATCCACCGGGATGCCTTGGGGGGCATCGTTGACATGGACTGTGACGACATCATCGCGCGTCAGCTTGCGTACATCATCCAGGGTGCCGTGCGCTGTGTAAAGATGCCAGCAATCAAGCAGGAGGCCAACATTGTTGCCGATAGCTGCGGCTAAGGCCAACATACCGTCCATCGTGTGGACAAAATTGAATTTACGGGGAGCGCGTAGCGTTTTGGGACCAATGAATTCCAGCCCAAAGCGACAGCCGTAATCCCCAAGGATCTGAGCGGCGGGCCGTAGGCGGCTGACATGGAATTCAAAGTTTTCCTGAAAGTTGCGCTCATCGCTGCCGGGTAAGATCCAGGTGCTGGTGCGCGTACATCCTAGTTCCAACGCAAATTCGGCCTGTTGGGGCAAGAGCATGAGCCCCTCGCGCCAACGGGTGTCATCCTCGCGATAATTGACCGGGAACCCCCAAGAGCCCGGCACAATACCGGCGTCTTCAAAGAGTTCGCGTACAGCATCTACCCCGATGGAATCGGCTAACGCCATCGCCTCGGTAATGGAAAAATCGATGCCCTGAAAACCAAAGCGGCGGGCAAAATCGATGCTCTCCGAGAGGGTTGTCTTGACGCCAATTGCGCCGAGATTGAGATTTTTGAACATAAGCTACTCCTACTCATATACGAAATTCAATAGATACAAAGACACCGGATGAAACTGAGCAACCCTCCCAGGCGACGGCAGATCCTCTCCACAAGGGTTCTATACTGTACTGCGATTATGATGAAAAGCCTAATTTTCTACAAGGGTTTACGCAAGAGCAAAACTCAGCTTTTCACTCAGGGCAAAGTATAGATGCGATTTCACAGCTTCAATACGGATTGGGTACAAACGCAAAAATGGTCTCCGGAAAGCTATCAGTCACGAGTAAAAAACCGTGCAACGTCGCCGTTTCCAACTGCACCAACCCCTCCCAATTGCGCGCGACATTATCGGGCAGTAATTCCAAATCAATGGGCGGTGTTGCGGTCCTAACGACGCCCTTTACCGTCACCTGTAACTGCAACAGCCGTTCGATCGGCGCGGCATTTTCGTCAATCAAGCCGGCCGCACCGCGTGAACGCAAGATTGGACGCAACGCGCGGTCCCCCGGAAAGAAATAGTTGATCACCCAAAAACGGCCCTCAGCATCGGCTTCTGACGCGTCGGTGATCCGATACTCAATGTGATCCAACGGTAGTGTGCCAATCTGATTGATTGTTTCACTGTTAAAAAGATGGACGACGGGAGAGGGGTTTATGATACGGCCATTTGCCTCATAGAAGGTCATTACCTGATCACCGACCACGACGCTTGTCTCGTCTGACATATTTTTCAACTTAGCTTGCGGCAGAATCTGTGTAATGTAAGCCGGATCGAGGCGGATTTCGCTCAAATCCTCGGCAATCTCCCCTTTGACGAGATAACCAAAGGTATCAGGACCACGCCGCTCTTCCACCGTCAAGTAGACATGATTCCCTAAGAAAATAATGGACTCAAAGCCATCAAAGCCGGGAATATGAGGGACAATATCACGCTCATTCATCGGAATTGGAAAGGGGCGCAATGGTTCACTGGTGCGGCCTTCTAGAAAGTCCGCAATTGCCTGGGCCTTAAGCACATAGAGTTGTTCATCAAAGCGGTCGGGATACTGTGGGAGCAAAATCAGACTATCCCCATACCAGGCCAAACCGGACAACTCAGCGCGTTTGGCAGCCAGCGGGCCCTGTAAAGGGATCATCGTCACCGGCTCCACGACCGCTGGGGGCGCCGTGTCCCAATCTAGCTTCGGTATCACCGGTGGCAACAACCACCAGGAACAACCACTTGTCAAACAGAGTAAACAGAAGAGGCTCAGACGAACGCCAAACGAGTATATTTTTTTCAGAAAATCGCTCCTATCTTTACGATTAACCAACCGCCGGCAGTTGATAGGCGGCGATTTTATCAATGCGGCTGCGCTGTCCATCGCGATAGCGAATAATCCACGAAGGTAACCAGGCCAACGCCACCAGGTCAACGTTCACATCGGTCCGGCGCGGTGTAATTTCTTCGGTGGTAATCGCATCCAACAGGTTGGCCCACTTGAGCGTGATCTCCTCACTTTGGCTCTTGAGGTCCGCTTCGAGTTGGGTAATCTCTTCTTTCAGATCCTCAATCTCCGCACGTGTCTCCGCTAGATCCTGACCAGCCTGTGCCGTTATACGCCGGCGGCTGGCTGCCGTGCTAAGGGCGCGTGTGCTGCGTCGGCCCATCACCCAACTTAGCACACTCTCGCCAATGCCAACCCACTCTTGCTGCTTGCGCGCGCTGTAATCCGCCTCGTCAGCACTCAACTGACGCTCCTGGCTGCGCAATTTATCTTGCAGGCGATCAATCTGTTTGTCAAATTTCTCTTCTAATTTATCGACTTCCAGATCCCGTTGCTCGCGCGCTGCCTGTTGCAGGCGGATCTTAAAATCGCGCTCACGCTCACCAGGCTCCTGGTGTAAGCCCAAGAGATCATGTTGCTGAATGGTCAGCCGGCTGTTGTAATAGAGCCAATCGGCAAGATCTTTTTCAATCCCTTTTAGTTCACGCCCACTGTTGGCTGCTTCGGGTGCAGGGGCAAAATAGGGCCCTTGCCCCTGTGGCAATTCTTCTGCACTGGGTAGCAAGTCACGGCTCTTTATGGTGACCGGTTCGGCGTGACTCCATGCGATGCCACCAATGTGTTCCGGCAGTGGCGCCAGGAGATTACGCTCGCTGCGCTCATCGATCTGGCGCTTCCGGTCCATAAAGCGCACCGCGGCCAGGGTCAAGATGGCCGGCTCATAGACCATCTGAATGCTTTCCGGTTCTACGGTACGGCGCGTTTCCTGGGCTAGATAGCGCACGGCGGCTTGGTCGGTTACCACCAGGGGCAGATAGACTTGCGTCACATCCGAAGGCAACGACGGCGGCGTCGGGGAAAAGCCAGCAGGGGCTGTCGGCGTTGGCTCAGTTGCCGCCGGCGCCGGGGTCGCCGCGGCCAACGCGGCGGCCTGAATGGTGACAGGGCTCCCGCTTTGCGCGGTACGCCCACTGTCAGCAGTTGGGGCGGCAGGCGAGGCCGCTAAGCGGCTAGCCATTAACTGACGCACTTGTGGACGGGTCAGCGGACCGCGCAAGTAGCTCATGGCCCAACGCGTCTGAAAAATGAGGGGCCGGCTGGCATGCACGTTGTGGAGCAAGAAAACGCGGTTGCCTAAGCCGGTAATCACCCTGTCATAGTCAACGTTGGCGTTGCCGCCGGCTTCAACAATGGCGCCCTTTAGCCCTTCCAGCACCCGATCTTTATCCCGTTCCGCCTGCAATTTGCCAATAAACCAGGTGCCGGCGTTGGTCAGCCCTTTGTAATCGAGATCAACCGGATTTTGGGTCACCAGCATGACCCCCAACCCAAAGGCGCGGGCTTGTTTGAGCAGCGTCAAGAGCGGTCGTTTGGAGGGTGGTTCGGCGGTGGGGGGGAAATAGCCGAAGATCTCATCAATGTAGAGCAGCGCGCGCAGACTGGTGGTGCCGGTTTGGCGGCGCACCCAGGTCAGCACATTCTCCAGCAAGAGGGTGACAAAGAACATGCGCTCGCTGTCACTCAGGTGGGCAATGTAGAAGATGCTATGGCGCGGCTTGCCGTCGGCAGTGAAGTAGAGCCGATCTACGTCCAATGGCTCGCCTTGCAGCCAGCTTTGGAAGGTGGGCGCAGCAATCAGATTGTTAAAGGCCATAGCCAGGTCAAAGCGATCCTTTTCGGGGAAAAAGGTGTCAACATCAAAAACCCCTAGTTGGCGCACCGGTGGGTTTTGAATCGCTAGAATCAATTGGGCGAGGTCAAGATTCTGGTTCTGTCGCCAGAAATGTTCGAAGATTGTCGAGAGCAAAATCGCCTCGCGACTGCGCACAGGATCGCCTTTGACGCCGACTAACCCTAACAAAGCGGCTACAGTACCGCTGATCCGCTCGCGAATCACTTCTGCATAATCATCAAACGCTAGCCCTGGTGCGGCCAGGCTGCCCAAGATATTAATCGGGACACCGGCATCGGAGCCAGGGGTAAAGATGGTGTACGCGACGGTCTCCTGCAGTGTGCGGATACGCTCACCGCTAATCCCCCAATCGGCCAGGCCATTGCGCCACTGTTCCGCGGTGGCCTGGGCATATTCCTCCACCGTCTTGTCCTTGCGCCGGGCGTCATCGACGTTGATCCAGGGTTGGAAATCTGCGGGCCGGAGTTCGGGGAACTGCAAGAGCAGATTGGTAATATCCCCTTTGGGATCGACCAAGATCGCCGGCACACGGTCGAGCGCCGCCTCTTCCAGCAGATCGAGACAAAGCCCCGTCTTGCCGCTGCCGGTCATCCCCACACAGACAGCGTGGGTGGTCAGGTCGCGTGCGTCATAATTGACGGCAAGCTCCTGCCGTTGGCCGGTGACCAGATCATATTCAGCCCCAAGAAAGAATGAGCCCAGTTTTTCTGGCGGTGCTTGCATCATTATGCTCCCAACTCTGCTTTGGTCACGGTCACCATCTTCAAATAAGTACTAAACCAGCCGTTCATGCAGGTCCCAGTCGTTGACTTGCCGGCGCTGTTGGATCAACTGGCGTTTGCGCAATTGGCGTGGCAGCCCGAGCAGACCGGCAATTTGGCCGCGCAGCCGCGCGCGCGCCGCGGCCCCGCGTAGATTGCGCAGCGCCGCTATGGCCACCTTCACTTGCGCGCCACAGATTTCCTCCCAGTTGCGTAGCAGCAAAGCCGTAGGCATGTTTTTGGCGATCATCCAGATCGTGTTGCGCCCCACATAGTAGCTGGCCATTGTGCCCCCACCGGTTGCGCTCAAGTGATGATAGACACGCGCCTGGGGCGCAAAGACAGCGCGCCAACCGACCAGTTGACAGCGGAAGCTGAAATCTACATCTTCCATATACATCCAAAAATCTTCGTCAAAGCCATTCAGTTGCTGCCAAAGCTCTTTGCGATAGGCCGCAGCCCCGCCACAGCCGCTAAAGATCTCGGGTTGACCATCATATTGTCCGCGATCCTCTTCCCAAACGCCCCGATTACGCGGGATGCCATCGCGTCCCAGTAGATCGCCCGTGGTGTGCAACTTGGTGCGTTCCGCAAAGAGCAGTAACTTGCTGCTTACAATCGCCGCCTGTGGATTGGCACAAATCACCTTGGCGAGTTCGGCCAGCCAATTCCTTTCCGGCTCCGTATCGTTGTTGAGTAGGACTACATAGCGCCCATGGGCGGCAGCAACGGCCAGGTTACAAGTGCGCACAAAGCCCAGGTTACGCCGATTGACCAGGATGCGCACAGCGGGATAGGATCGTTCCACCAGCGCCACTGAATCGTCGGTGCTGGCATCATCTGCTAAAATCACCTCAAAATCCTGCAAGGTCTGCTGCTGCAACGCAGTGAACACTGTGGGCAGAAAACGAGCGCCGTTGTAGTTGGGGATGATGACCGAGAAAAAGGGCGTCTGCGCAGGGCGCAAAGGAGGATAGTCCTGCGGCGTATGCGCAACAAAATCCTCTGGCGCAGCACGGAAGCTGTCCAGGTTCAATGCAATCTCATGCCGCATGACCACCCGATCCTCGGCGCGCAAGGCGCGATAGGTCTCACTGTGGGCCACCGGATCCAGAGGACTCGAAGCTGTTGCGGCAGCTTCATCTCCTGCGGCATGGTCATCGTGGGATGGGTCCGTCGTTGCGCCTTTGAGCCGTTGCGCGGCCCGTTCTCTTGCCCGCCGCAACTGCGCCTGGCGCGCCTTGGCCATTTCAGGGTCATCCGCGCCGGAGGAAGTGGGTTTGGGTGTTAAGTCATCGCTCATTCGTTTACTTTCCTGTTCCGCTCAGCAGCGACATAGGCATGGAGGGCATCCTGCCAGGGACGAAGTTGAATCGCAAGGGCAGCCGCGGCCTGATTGACTAAAACAGCATGAAGCGGAGGTGCAGCCGGGCGCGGCCATTCGGCGGCGGCAATCGGCGTCAAGGGGATATGCCCCCGATCCGTGGCCTGCAGCAACGCTTGTGCAAATGTAAAGCGGCTGGCGTAGCCTTCGTTGACCAGGTGATAGATGCCGTAGCGATCACTTTGGACCAATTGCACAATGGCCGCAGCCACGTCCGGCGCATAGGTTGGGTTGCCAATCTCATCCGCGACAACACGCAACTGACCATGTTTGTCAGCCGCCGCTAAAATTTTGCTGGGAAAATTAACCCCTCCTGGTGCAAAGAGCCAAGCAGTACGGACAACATAGCATTGACGTAAGGTCTGCTGCACTGCGATCTCACCGGCCAATTTGCTACGTGCATAGACACTCTGTGGGGCGGGCTGATCGTATTCACGATAGAAGTGGTTGGGCCGGCCGGCGAAGACCTCGTTGGTGCTTATCTGCACCAGCACAGCACCGGTCTGTGCACAGCCTTCGGCCAGATATTTGGGGCCCAACGCATTCGTCGCATAGGCAGCAGTTGGGGCGCTTTCAGCGCCATCGACATTAGTCCATGCCGCGGCGTTGATTACAACCGCTGGGCCCAACGCGGCAACATGGTCGGCAATGGCAGGCGAGGTAATATCATACTCAGGACGCGCCCACACCGAAAGCTGAATTCCCTCTTTCTGAGCATAGACGCGCTGCAAGGCAAGGCCCAATTGGCCTCGGCCGCCGACAATCAATATGTGCATACTCAATCATTCATCCTGTTATTCACCAATATTGCCTGAGTATAGCACAGCCACGACAAATTGCCGAAGACGGAGAGCCAAAAGTATCATCTAAAGGGTGCTCTGCATGAAAATCGGAGTTTATCGCCTGACTGATTTCCCTTGGGTGTGTACCACAAATGGGGCGAAGCACCAGCAAGGCCAATGGGGGCTTCTCGCCTATCGCCCCTAATTTGGGACGCACCCATTTCCCTTCGTAAAACTCTGCTTTTCATCACAACCGCGCGATAGGCTCGGCCTCAATTCCTAACGCAGCCATGACCATCTCTGGCAGACGATGCTGTAAAGGAAAGATATCTACAAAGCCGACGTGGCCGCCTGATGGGTGCAGGTGGAGCTCCAACAACGGTTGTGGTCCTAACTGTTCAAGATCGGCGGCGCTAATAATCGGATCATCCGCGGCAGAAATGATCAGGGTGGGGACAGTTAGCCCGGTTAGGTCTTCACGGCGCACCGTGTAGGCCGCAAAATATTCATCGGCTGTCTTAAAGCCGCCGTAACGGTAGCCATACTTTTGTACAAGTGAATCCGTTATTGTCCGCACCGTAGTCAATGGTTGGAGATAGGAAAATGCAAAGTAATCAGGATAGAGCTGTTCTTTGGCCAGGAGCGACCCTAACCAGCGTTGCCGAAAATAACGTCGATAGAGGGGATGCTGATCAATGGCATCGGTTGCATGGGCAGGATCCACAGCCGGATTCACAGCTATCACCTTGACTAAATTGGGAAAAGGGTGGTGACGATGGTGGCTTGCCAGGCGTAGAGCAAAATTGCCCCCCATTGAGACCCCAACAATATAAAAGGGAACATCTCGTGCTAAACGCGCAACCTGTTGAACGGCATTCACAGCCTCATCCAATAATGTACCGAGGAAGAGTCCGCGATTTAAGGCGTAGCGGTTGACATGCAGGTTAGGACCATGGTCACGCATGTTCAAACGCACCACATCAAAACCGGCTTGAATTAATTGGTTGGCCATCCGAATATTGTAGTTCGAATGGCTACAGCCTTCCCACCCATGCAATGTGAGCACTACACCCCGACGTAGCTCCGTCAACGCCGGCGTGTAATAGGCCAACAGGCGAACATAGCCGTTGGGATCGGCATGGGTGACATCAGGGCCGGCATCTAGAAGCAAAGGTTGTTCATAGCGTGCACACAGAGTACTATTAGGCTTTTGGCGCGCCAACAAAGTTTGAATATCACCAAAGCGCACCAAACGATGAGGAACAAATTTGGTCTTCGCTGAATCGGTAATTTTGCTGAGCGGAGTTAAGCTATCAGGCGTGTTATTCATAACAATTTCCACGGAACTTATAACGTTATCACTACATGGTCACTACATGGCATAGGGCAGAGTAATTTCGACAATTGTGCCGGGCGCATCAGTACGGTTGAGCAGACGACAGCCACCGCCTACCTCCCACACCAAGGCCGCCACCATCGGCAGACCCAAACCCATGCCGGGCACCTCTCCGGTAAAATACTTTTCAGCTTGGTAGTAGGGCTGCCAAACCTTTTCGATCTGTTCCGGTGTCAGATGGGTGCCATCATCAATTACGCGCAACATGATTTTACTAGAAGAAAAGGGAACTAATTCAGCACAAATTGACGGAGACGACTGGGGATGAAACTTTTTTGCATTTTCCAACAACTCCCACAAAATACACTCCATGGCGCGTTCGGAGAGGATCAGCTTGCGCTCCATATCTGCTTCATTCTGGATGGCAAGCTGTTCCAGACGGAGCCCCACACTGATCTGTTTTACTAGCTCTTCAAAGCTGGCTACGGCAAAGCCATCCAGCGAATGGGCACTGACCGGCATCCGCAAATATTGGAGAATATCACTGATGGTATGGTTCAAGCGATGGATCCCGGCGGAGACCAATTTTACAATCTCGCGCACATCATCCAGAGAAAGATTTTCGATCAGTTCTGGTGTCAGCAGTTGCAGGCCCCCCGAAATGGCGTGCAATGGTGTATTCAGCTTGTGCATGACCATCGAATGGAAGGTCCAGATATCACGTTGAGTGCTCATCTGCGAGGTTACATCGCGCAAATGCAAAAGGCGTTGCACAGTTTCGCCCTCGACCTGATTTAAAAGCGTTACTTCAAGCCAGAGCGCTTGCGCCATATGGGTTTCAGGGCGGATCAAATACAAAGGTGATTCGGGCGTATCCACCACGTCCGCCAAAAGTTTTTTCCAGCCTTCGCCTGGTTCACAGCGGAAAAATTGCTCAGTATACTCCAAAAATGTAACTTCGGTTGGCAAAGGCGCATTGGCGGCAAGCGCCAAAAAGCGGCGAGCCCGCCCATTGGCATAGACAATCTTGTTTTGGCGGCTCAACAAAATATACCCATCATCAGCCTGTTCAACCACCCACTCAAAGCGAGCGCGTTCATCGAGCAGCCGCCGATAGCGATTGAGGCGGGTAATTGTATTCACGCGCGCGCGCAGTTCAGCATGATCAAAGGGTTTGGTCACAAAATCGTCGGCTCCGGCCTCAATCCCGCTCAGGCGTGAGCTGCGATCATCAAGTGCAGTGACCAAGATGATTGGAATCTCGGCCAACCGTGGGTTGAGCCGGAGACGGCGGCAGACCTCAAAGCCATCCATGCCCGGCATCATCACATCCAGCAAGATCAGATCGGGGGTAAAAGTTTCCGCTTTTTCAAGCGCCTCTGGACCACTGGCCGCAAATTCAAGCTGATAGGCAGGAGACGAGAGCAGTGCTTCCAAAATTTCACGGCCGGTCTCCGTATCATCAACAATTAAAATAATACTTTTTGTCTGCAAGATGTTGCCTCCGCCATCTTTCATCACCTTCATCGCTTCTATCTGAATCCTCTCATCAAAACCATCTCGATTGGGCGCAAACGCTTGGTTTGAGATCTGGAGTGAGGTTAGTTTACCGAACATGGGCCCAAGTTGGCGAATTTGGCTCTGCGGAATTTCATGTGGTTGACAAAAAACCCCGGTAGCCTTCCTGAAAGAGGCCAGCGCGCCCAGGGGCATCGCGACGACGTAGTGACCTCTTTCAGGAAGGCAAATTATACGTGAGCCGATTGCGCCCACAATTTATGATCAATACTCACCCATGTTTATTCTAGCCATGCCGGATTTCTTTTGCTACACTATCCAATAATTATGCAAACGTTTAAGGCGCCCTCAGGATTACTACAACTTAGACAGGCGCCAACATCTACAAGTTTACGACTAAGTTTATAATGAAGTCTACAACTTGTAAATCAACAGTAAATCGTAACTAAAATTGTAACTAAGATTGTGATTAAATCGACAGCAATATGTTAAAACAGTTCTATTATAATACAATGAAGCGTGTTCAAATGATTGTAGGGCAGTACCAACAGTGGCCGCCAGCGTTGGGGGTTATCTTGGTGTGTATTGTGGTTGCCACAGGTTGCGGCCATACAGATCCTACGCCTACACCCACACCGCAGGCACCCACAGTTAAACCTCTCGCAAGCCCAACCGCCACGGCTGTCACAGCATTGTCACCTATACAAGCGCCGTCGCCGCTACAGTTGCAGTCTCCACTGTCCACAGTGGCAGTAGATGCGGCAGCTAGCACAGCGGAATCTAATCCACCTGTTTATACTTATGAGGTTGTCAGTGTGTACCCTCATGATCCGGATGCCTTTACACAGGGGCTGCTCTTTGACGAGGGGATCCTCTATGAGGGGACGGGACTCTACGGTCACTCATCTGTACGGCAGGTCGATCTGGAGAGTGGCAAGGTAAAGCGCATTACGCAGCTTTCAGACCAGTACTTTGGCGAAGGGATTGTCATTGTAGGCGATCGGCTGCTGCAACTGACCTGGCGCGAGGAAACTGGCTTTAGCTATGACAAAAATACCTTTGCCCTGCTGGCCCAATTTAGTTACCCAACCGAAGGCTGGGGCATCACTTTTGATGGCCAAGAGTTGATTATGAGCGATGGCACAGCCTGGCTCTACCGCTGGGATCCGGAAACATTGGCGCAGGTGGGTGCGGTCGAGGTCCATGACGGCACAACCCCAGTTGTACGCTTAAACGAGTTGGAGTATGTAAAGGGTGAAATCTTTGCCAATATCTGGCAAACCGACCTGATTGCCCGCATTGATCCAGCCACCGGCAAGGTGGTTGGCTGGATCGATTTGACAGGTCTGTTGGATCCGGCTGATCGGCTTCCCGGCACCGACGTGCTGAATGGTATTGCCTACCTGCCTACTGCAGATCGGCTTTTTGTCACAGGCAAACGTTGGCCAAAGCTTTTTGAAATCCGGCTCATTCCCAAGGCAGCTAATTCCTAATCTTATAACGAGGCTTTGCCGAGGTGACAGTTACTACCCGGCGGCAGATACTTTTACAAACATCCTGTGGGCAGTGACTGTCACCTACATCCGCAATGCGTACTTTAGATTTTGTAATCAAGCCAAACATGACAGCATCTACTAGTATAAAAAGCATCTACTATTTTTCTTTTTCAGAGATACGCGCTACAATTCATGACAAGATCGGTGCAAGCTCATTTAAATATAGCGTAATCAGTTATGCAACAGTTCTTAACGGCAATTCTGGGAGATAAATTTCCTTCCACCAATCTGCGCGATACTCATATTGTACGCTACTTGGTGCTCACCGTAGTCGTTATGGGCGCCTTGCTCATTAGTGTTGCCCTCTTTTTTTTAATTCCTCTAGAGCAGGATCTTCTGGCCGCCTTTGCCTTGGTGATGGGCTGTCTCTATCTGTTTAATCTATCACTCCTACGCCGCACAAAATCCAGCAGATTCACCGGTTTGGTCTTTGTCATTGAACAGTGCTTTACCATTTTTGCTTTGACCTACCTGAATCATGGCAATACGCCCATGATCTACATTTGGTATCCAGTGACCATTATGGTTGCAGCCTTCGTCTTAGGTCGCTGGTGGGGGATGACCGTCGCCGTTGTTCTGGCCATAGGCTTTCTGGGCTTTGAAGAGTTAGTCTATAGCCATTATACATTTCCTACCACGGTGTTGCTGGCAGCACAGTACCAAATGCTGGGTCTAATTGTATCGATCTTGGCTGCGCTGCTAACTGTCGGCTGTTTTGCCTGGTTCTTTGAACAGATGCGCGAGCAAGCCGAAGCAGAATCGCAAGAGGCCGGCAAACGGCTACGCATGTTCCTGGCCAATATGAGCCACGAAATTCGCACACCGATGAACGGGGTGATGGGCATGAGTAACTTGTTGCTTGATACTGACTTAAGTGACGAGCAACGTGATTTTGTTGAAACAATTCGCATCAGCAGTGAATCGCTGCTGACGATTGTCAATGAAATTTTGGATTTCTCTAAGATTGAATCAGGCAGTATGACGCTCGAAACGCAGCCCTTTGAAATCCGGCGCTGTGTTGAAGAGGCGTTGGACATTCTGGCGCCACAAGCTGCTGAAAAGGGCGTTGAACTCATCTACTTGGTTGAAGATAACGTCCCGACCGCGCCTGTCGGCGATGTGACTCGACTGCGTCAAATTTTGGTGAATCTGCTCTCAAATGCGGTTAAGTTTACCGAACAGGGCGAGATCTTTGTCCATGTCGGCGCGATGCGTACACGTGAGCAAGGCTACCAGGTTCATTTTCGTGTCCGCGATACAGGGATTGGCATTGCCCCCCATAAGATCCCTAATTTGTTTCGGTCTTTTGCGCAGACGGACGCTTCTGTGGCCCGTCGCTTTGGCGGTACAGGTCTAGGGCTGGTGATCAGCCGCCAACTTAGCCAGATGATGGGTGGCGATCTGTGGGTGGACAGCAAAGAGGGCGCCGGCTCGACCTTTCACTTTACCATCACTACCCATGCCGCCATCCATGAACCAGCGCGGCTGCCCGGCATCCATCCAGCCCTGGTGGGGCAACGCGTCTTGTTAGTGGACGACAATGTAACCAGCCGTCATATTCTGCGGCGCCACTTACTCAACTGGGATATGGTGCCCCTAGAAGCCACAACCTTCGAGGAGATCATCAATCACTGCCACGACGGCAAGGAAATTAATGTCATTTTGCTCGACCAGACCATGCCGGGCATGAAAGATATGGATCTGCTCCACCAACTACGCAGTCAGCCGGAACTGCAGACGTTGCCGGTCATTCTTTTGGCGCCTGTGGCCAAACATACGATTCAGCAAAAAGGGCGATCGCTAGGTTATTTTGGCACCTTGCATAAGCCGGTAAAACCGGCTGAGTTACATGACACATTAATCCGGCTCTTTAACACACCGGCGCCACATCCTGTAGCAGCGGCGCCGACACGACCAAGCGCACAAGCAGCGGTTCATGTAGCTCCGCAACACCGTCGACCGCTCAACATTTTGCTGGTCGAAGACAATTCCATCAACCAAAAGGTCGCCTTGCGCATACTCGAACGCTTAGGCTATCGCGCGGACCTAGCCGACAGTGGTGTGAAAGCGGTGGAAGCGGTACGCCGTCAACACTACGATGTGATTTTGATGGATATCCACATGCCGGAAATGGACGGGCTGGAGGCGACCCGTCATATTCTCAAAGAGCGGCTACGTGGGCGCGCGCCCTATATTGTGGCACTCACTGCGGCATCAATGCCGGAAGATGAAGACAAGTGTGTTGAAGCAGGGATGAATGACTTCTTAACAAAGCCTGTGCGTGCAGCCGATTTGTTAAGCGTCCTCGAACGTTACCGCTTACGCGTCGAAAGGTCGCCCAAACAACCACATGAATATGTTGCACACTAAAATGCCCAATCGGGTGTACCTACTCTAAGAGGAGAGCTATGCGTATCTTAATCGTAGGCAATGGTGGTCGCGAACACACTATTGCCTGGAAGTTAAGTCAATCCCCACAGGTTACCACCCTTTATGTAGCGCCAGGCAATGGCGGCACAGAACGCTTACCGCGCGTTATTAACATCCCCATCAGCAGTATAGATTTAAGTTCATTACGTGATTTTGCCCTTGCGGAAAGGGTGGATCTGACCGTCGTTGGGCCGGAAGCGCCACTGGTAGAGGGTATTGTCGACCTTTTTCAGAGAGCAGGATTGCCCATTTTTGGGCCAAGCCGACGCGCTGCGCAGTTGGAAGGCTCCAAAGCTTTTGCCAAGCACTTTATGGAGCGGCACCATATTCCCACTGCGCAGGCCGCGATCTTTGACGACTTTGATGAAGCGATGCGCTTTTTGCGTACCCAGGATGATCCGCCGGTCGTAAAGGCGAGTGGGCTGGCTGCGGGTAAAGGCGTGATTTTGCCGGAGACCATGGAAGAGGCAGCCGCAGTGGTCCAAGATATTTTGCTGAATGGGCGTTTTGGTGCGGCCGGTAATACTGTGCTATTGGAAGAACGGCTCTCTGGGCCGGAACTGTCCATATTAGCGCTTTGTGATGGCAAGGATTTTATGGTTCTGCCGCCGGCGCAAGACCACAAGCGCTTGCTGGATGGCGATCATGGTCCCAATACAGGGGGGATGGGTGCCTTTGCCCCTTCCCCCCTGGCGACGCCTGCGCTACTGGCTGAGATTGAGGAGACGATTCTGCGCCCAACGCTGGCCGGCATGGCGGCGGAAGGAGCGCCTTATACCGGTGTACTCTATGCCGGCCTCATGCTTACACCGCGTGGCCCCCATGTGATCGAGTTTAACTGCCGTTTGGGTGATCCGGAAACGCAGGCAGTCTTACCGCTGTTGCAGGGCGATCTACTCGATCTGTTGCTCGCTTGCACCACAGGTCACCTAGCATCACTGCGCGAATCACATAAGATCACATGGCAAGAACAAGCTGCGCTGACGGTGGTGCTTGCTTCACGCGGCTATCCTGGTGAATATGAGCAAGGTGTCGAAATCACAGGCATCGAAGAGGCGGAGCAGAATGACTGCCTAGTCTTTCATGCCGGCACCAAGTGGGTCGATAACCGTCTGGTCACTGCGGGTGGGCGCGTTCTCAATGTAACGGCGACCGGCAACACGCTGACCCAAGCAGCAAAGCGGGTCTACGCCGGCATACGCAAGATCCATTACAACGGGGCCTACTATCGCAAAGACATTGCGGCGCGCTATCGTTAGCTAGTTTCTGTTGCAAAACGCGTTAAATTATCGCCAAAAGCGCTAAACATCACCAGAGAAAGATCTTTGCGCTCTTCACGCCCTTCGCGGTGAAAACTGAGTCCGCAACAAGTAGGCGCTAAGGGCGCAAACATCGACAAAAAATTGTCGATGTCTAATGCGAAGCCTTTGTTGCGTGGGGGCCTTGGGGGCGCGCCTGAACCATTTCAGGCGCGACAAATTAGTAGCTAATGCAACAGATGTTGCTGGTTAAGTAAGCCAAGCGTAATCGACTGCGCAAAACGCTTTGAGGAACACCTTTACACAACAACCAAGGATACAAAATAGAGGATCAAACATGGCCCCAGAACAAAAGAGCGACCAACCAGAGCAAACCCAGACAGCCAAAACCAATTCCATACCGGCAGAGACCAAAGTGGAACCTAAGGATGAACTGGTTGTTGCGGAACATGAACTCACCCTCAATGGCCAGCGCCTACGCTACACGACCACAACCGGCACCATTGTGATGAAAGACGAAGCCGGAAAAGCGAAGTCTTCCATCTTCTTTGTTGCCTATACGAAAAACGATGTTGCCGACCTCAGTGCACGGCCGTTGACCATCTCTTTCAATGGCGGTCCTGGCTCCTCATCAGTTTGGCTTCATTTAGGCCTTTTGGGGCCCTATCGAGTGGTCAGCGGCGACGTCGGCGCCATTCAACCGCCGCCTTATCAGCTGCTTCCCAACGAACAAACTTTACTCCTAGAGAGCGACTTGGTCTTTATCGATCCAGTCAGCACAGGGTACAGCCGACCAGCGCCGGGTGAAGAAGCCAAACAATTTCATGGACTGGAAAAGGATATTGAGTCGGTCGGTGATTTTATTCGCCTTTATGTGACGCGTTATCAACGGTGGCGTTCGCCTAAGTTTCTCATTGGCGAAAGCTATGGCACAACACGTGCGGCTGGTCTTTCGGGCTACCTGCAAAACCGACATGGTATGTATCTAAACGGGTTAATGCTCGTTTCTGTCATCCTTAATTTTCAAACTGCGCGCTTTGATCTGGGGAATGATTTGCCTTTTATTCTCTTTTTGCCCACCTACGCCGCCACGGCGTTCTATCATGGCAAGGCACGGACCGATAAACGGGATTTGGCCAGCTTTTTAAAGGAAGTCGAAGCCTTTGCCGCGAATGAATATACTTTGGCGTTGATGAAGGGGGCGCGCCTGTCCGATGCTGAACGCAATATGATCGTCAAACGGCTTACACGCTATACGGGCCTTTCCGCAGCCTATCTTGAACAGACCAATCTGCGCATTCAAATTCATCGCTTTACCAAAGAATTGCGCCGCCCTGAACGACGCACAGTTGGACGCCTGGACAGCCGCTTTACCGGCATTGATCGCGATGCGGCAGGCGAACAACCCCAACACGATCCCAGCTATTCGGCATTACAAGGCTCTTACACGGCCACATTTAATGACTATGTACGTACGCAACTCAACTTTACCAGCGATTTGCCCTATGAAATTCTGACCAGCCTCTACCAACAGTGGGACTACGGCAAACATCAAAATCAGTATGTCAATGTGGCGGAAACGCTCCGTGAAGCCATGAGCAAAAATCCAGCCCTTAAAGTGCTTGTCGCCAATGGCTATTACGACCTCGCTACGCCTTACTTTGCGACCGAGTATACAATGAACCATCTAGAGTTGGACCCCACATTATATGAAAACATCCGCATAACCTACTACGCAGCAGGCCATATGATGTATGTGCACGAGCCTTCATTGATCCAACTCGCACAGGATCTGATTGCCTTTATTCACAATGCAAGATAAATCGTTACAAGAGTTGCTACAAGAGGAAATTGCCGCCCGCAAAACCGTCGAGGCGGCATTGGCACAACAAAAAGCAGAGCAGCAAGCGTTACTTGCCAATTTGGGCTGTGCAATTTACAGGCGCATTCATGACACCACGTGGACTGTACTCGCGTTGAGCCCGGAATGGGAACAGATCACAGGTTATCCAAGTATAGAATTTCTAGCACCGAACCACCGCCCACTCCTGGAAATTATCCATCCCGATGACATTGAAACCGTGCGTGCAGAAATCGCAACGGCCTTAGCACAAAGGCAAATTTATGAGTTTACCTATCGCATTTTTCATGCTAACGGCGAGATTCGCTGGCTAAAGGAACGCGGCCAAGGCCATTGGAATGCTGAAGAGGAGCGCTATTATCTTGCAGGGTCGATCTTTGACATTACCGCGCAAAAAGAGTACGAAGTAGCCATCGTCAAGCTCAATACAGAGATGGCGGAGGCTGCACGTCTAAAAGATGAGTTTTTTGCGAATATCACCCACGAAGTGCGCACACCGCTCAGTGTAATCCTGACCATTGCTGAATCTCTACAAGAGGGTATTTATGGACCAACCACAGAACGACAAGTGGAGGCGCTTAGTCGCATTCGACGCAGTAGCCATCATTTACTGGGACTGATTAATGACCTGCTAAACATAGCTCAAGTTGAATCGGGGCAACTGTCGCTGCACTTGGCACGCACCTCGGTGGCCGAGATTTGCCGGCATACGATTCAGATGATGCAGGAACTTGCCACTAAGAAGCGGATTAAGCTCACACAGACTTACAATTATTTAGTTGATACACTTTGGGCCGATGAGCAACGTCTTGCACAAATTTTGGTAAATCTATTGAGCAACGCCATCAAATTTACCCCGGAGGGCGGTCATGTGGGTCTGGAGGTAAGTGGAAAACCAGAGAGAGGAGTGGTGCAATTTTCCGTGTGGGATACAGGAATCGGCATTACCCATGCGGACACCTATAAGCTTTTTCGTCCTTTCGTCCAAGTCGATTCCAAATTGTCGCGTCAGCACAATGGATCCGGTTTGGGGCTCTCGCTTGTTTATCGTTTGACACAGCTCCACGGTGGCAGCATTACCGTGGCCAGCAATTCGGAAAAGGGCAGCCGCTTTACCGTGACCCTGCCCTGGTCGTCTCATTCACCGCAAGCCACCAGTGCGACTGGACGACAGCCGCTCGAAAAACAGTGCAGCCGGTCCCTAGAGGAGCGGGAGAGCGATAGAAAAATTTTGGTTATTGAAGATCAAAAGGCGCCACTGAGTGACATTACAAACTACCTTCACACCCACCACTATGCTGTCTTAACGGCGACAACAAGCGCAAAAGCGGTTGCACTAGCCAAACAAACGTTGCCTGATCTGATCTTGATCGACCCGCACATACCGGATTGCGACAGCCTCGAGTCGATTCGCCAAATTCGCGCCATTCCCCAACTTCATCAAGTCCCCATTGTTGCGCTGACCTCACTTTCGCTCCCTGATGATGAAGAGATCTGGCGCAAGGCTACGATCACGTTGTGTGTCGTTAGACCGGTTACACCTGAACAATTCCTAAGCCAAATTCACCAAAAATTGCAGAACGCCAACGTAGATTAGCCGTTAAAGAGGAGGGCGTCCCTAGTTAGGGACAACGGATAAGTATATCAGGTCTGCTTACCACTGCTTCACCCCGTTTGTGGTGTGTACCTTTTTGGCATCAGCATGAAGAAGTTGTTGGATCGTATCTTGGAGGCGGGTTAATGTAATTGGCTTGCTTAAATAGACATCGGCTCCTATTTCCGCTTTGTGGCTACTGCGGTTCACTGCCAATGCACTTAGGACAACAATGGGTGTAGCGGCCAACTTAGGCGTAGTACGCATGTGACGGATGGCTTCAATCCCATTCATGCCAGGCATCTGTAGATCCATTAAAATCAAGGCTGGTTGCAACGTGTCAGCTTTCATAATTGCCTGTATACCGTCAGCGGCTGTTTCCACCCGATACCCTTTAAAGCTAAGATAATCAACCAACCCTTGTGCGGCAATGGCGTTGTCATCAACCACCAGAATGAGCGGAGAAACAGGTGTAGCCGAAGACAGCGTGGCCGTTTCTGCGCCGTCACCTGCTGTAGGGCCTTCCAAAGCAGGAACAGATAGAGTTGATTCGCTGTCTACAACGCCACTGGTGGGCATACACGACACTGGCGCAGCAGTACAACTAACAGCATCTTGACTAATTGTCATCCCGTGCTTGGGTTGTTGCCAAGGTAACGTCACACAGAAACGACTACCTTGGCCGGCGACACTCTCGACGGAGATATGACCACCGTGCAATTCAACCATCCGGTGGACAAGCGCTAAACCTAAACCAGTGCCCTCATAGTGACGCGTGAGGCTGCTATCCAACTGAACAAAGGGCTTAAAAAGATTTTCTCGATCTTTCTGGGGAATGCCAACCCCGGTATCCCATACAATAAATTGGATGGAGGGTTCAGCCCCCCGTTGACCCATCACATCCAGACCAACAGAACCTTCCTCCGGTGTGAATTTAACCGCATTGCTCAGCAGATTTAGCAAAATTTGTTTCAACCGGCGCCCATCAGCCACCAACGTGCGCACCTGGGGGTCTAGCGTAAGCGTAAGTTGGATCCGTTTTTTATGCGCTGCGCCTTGCATGAGACGGATCGCTGCTTGGCAGGTAGCGTCCACCTCCACAGTCCCCCTTACCAATTCCACCTGGCCTGACTCAATCTTCGCCAAATCCAGAATATCATTGATCAACGAGAGCAGATGTCTGCCGCTGGCATCAATTGTGCCCAGCGCCTTCATCTGTTTGGCCGTCACCTGACCATAAATTTCGTCCTGTAACGCCTCTGTCATCCCAAGGATGCTATTGAGCGGAGTGCGCAACTCATGGCTCATACTCGCCAGAAATTCATCTTTCAACTTAGCTACCTTAGCAAGTTGAAAGATGAGTCGTTCTTGCTCCTGTTCGATCTGTTTGCGTTTCGTAATATCTTGGACAACTCCTTGGTAGTAAAGCGGCTGCCCATCTGGTCCCAATATCAGCAGTGCAGATTCGGAAATCCAAACACGTTTGCGCGTTTTGTAACAATACACCTCTGATTCAAAATTCGTTACGCTCCCTTGCTCAGCCAAAGTACGCTGGAACTCAGCGCGTCGCTCCTGATCCACGTACCAGTCACGGCCACTAGCTTTGATTTCCCTGAGCATTTCCGCTTCGCTCGCATAGCCCTTCATTGCGACTAAGGTTGGATTAGCACGCAGCTGCTGGCCATCAAGGCTCGATCGGTAGATACCAATGGGGATATGGTCAAAGAGTGCACGGTATTCAGCCTCAGCTACTCGCAATGCACTTTCAGCAGCCTTGCGTTCGGTCAACTCTTGCTGTAACGTCTCCGTGAGCGCTTGCAAAGTGGCGGTGCGTTCTTCTACACGCTGACTCAACAAAGTGCGTTCAGCCTCTAACGTGGCTTCCATCTGTTTGCGCTCGGTAACATCCATAACGACAGAGATAGCACCACGGAAATGACCATTGGCATCAAAATTAGGCATAGCAGAGACAAGAATGGTCAGCGGGCGCCCATCCTTGCGATAAGTGTTCAGTTCATAAGTTGAACATTGATTTTGTGTACGGAGGATGATTTGTTGCTGCAAAATAGTAAGGCTTGTTTCGTCGTAAACAATCACTTCATCATTGCGCCGGTCAATCAATTCCTCGCGGCTGTAGCCAAAGAGTTCACAAAATTTATTGTTAACAAAGGTAAAAACTTCACGTTCATCGACAATCACAAAACCTTCATTCATGGTTTCCAAGAGGCGCTGGTATTGTAAGGTTTGCTCATGCAAATCCTGTTGTAGGCACACACTCTTGGCCCAAATCTCATCCCAATGACGGGCTAACAGGCGACCTAACCATACAGAACTCATAAAGATTACTGGTGGAAAGAGATAGAGCGGAATCAGCAAATCACTTGGATAGTGCAATCGTAATGCTGGTATAAACTGACGCAGTAAAATGCTAGCCCCATACAAAATCAGGCTGATCAGGCCCCAGCGTTGAGCAAGAGCATCATCTTTAAGCAACGCAATCAGAAGGAGGATCAGCGCAACGGCCATTGGACCAATCAACAGCAGCGCACCGTCAGTTGTAATGACAAAGCTGGCAATGGCCAATAGTAATGTTAGCATGCCGCCAGATTCTGCGGTAGAGGTTAATTTCTGTTGTTCACGCAGGCTAAGCATATGCCAGAAAATGAGCGAGGCAACGCCAAAAGCCAATGTTTGTGTGACATAGGCCCAAGCAAAGTCAAGCACAGCGTGCAGCAAGGCGATCAGCGCCGAGGCGCAAAAAACAATTGCCGCCGTTCTAAAGAGCAGTAGCCACAACTTTTGTTGGTAGGAGGAAAGAATTGGATTCGCCATATAAGTTTATTATGGCAAAGCGTGAGGAGAAGTCAACCGTCTTTTGACGGTTATGATGTACACAACTTGCCAGGGTAGCAACGTACTAGATTCATCAAACAAAAAGGCCAGCCCTATCATCAGGCTGGCAACACAAAATCCATTAACTTAAGTTAGATGCTACAACAAATAGAATCAAAAGAGCGGGCGATGAGACTCGAACTCACGACATTCAACTTGGGAAGCTGACGTTCTACCACTGAACTACGCCCGCGTGTGACTTGTATCTAAGCTAACTGTTTACCGTCTGGTGTATTGTTGAAAAAAGCTAACGTTCTACCTACCTACCACGACCACCGCCAAGCCTGCATTAGGCTAACGTTTTACCCTGCTCAACGATAATCGTTGCTAGCTGGCGCTCAATACGTGAAAGCCGGGTGTCGATGCGCTCCAGCAATCCCACTTCGCACCCGTCTGTATCAGGTGTCACCGCGCCGCGCTTAATGGCATCATAGTCAATCACTGCATTAGAGATCCACTCACCGCGCTTGCGCTCGGTTGCACTCCGGTTGATGACTTCCAATGCTTCATCCGATAGAATGTATTGCACTCTAGCCGACATAATAAGTTACTACTCCATATTGTGCTGATTGATACTCACTGAAAAGAGTCTATACCACTATTCTTTATTTATCAATAGTGAGTTTATAGTATTGACATAATGAGTATTTAGCGCTATAATTAGCTTATGATATTGACTGTTATCAAAAGCTAATAAGGAGCGCAAGCCATGACAGAGTTAGCCATTATCCACACCGCCACCATTCAGCCCATCATCAACTTAGTCACCGACGCGGTAACGTCCGCCCATACCAAACGCGCCTACGGTCGCGCGCTGACTGACTTCATGGTGTGGCATCAGCAGACCGGGCAAACAGGATTCAGCAAAGCCACTGTACAGGCGCATGTCTCCGCGCTACGTGGTGAAGGTGTGAGTGCAAGCAGCATCAACCAAAGGCTGACTGCCATCCGCAAGTTGGCCATTGAATGCGCAGACAATGGCTTGATAGACCACAGCGCAGCGCAGGCTATCGGACGGGTAGAAGGTGTACGCAAAGAAGGGAAGCGCTTGGGTAACTGGCTGACCAAAGCGCAGGCGCAGAAGCTGTTAGAGTTGCCGGACGTACAAACAGTTAAGGGACTGCGCGACCGTGCTATCTTGGCTGTCCTGCTTGGCTGTGGGCTCCGTCGTGAAGAGTGCGCCGGCTTAGCAGTGGAGCACATTCAGCAGCGCGAAGGCCGTTGGATACTCGTTGACTTGGTAGGCAAGCGCAGTAAGACGCGCTCCGTCCCAATGCCGTCATGGTGCAAGGCCGCCATTGATACCTACTGCCAAGCTGCCGGTATCGGTGGTGGTGTGCTCTTCCGCTCCATGCGCCGCGGTGACAACTTGCTTGACAGTGGCATGACAAGTCAAGCAGTCTTTGATGTGGTGAAGTCCTACGCCGCGCAGATCGGTGTAGACGTGCGGCCGCATGACTTGCGCCGGACGTTCGCCAAGCTTGCCCACAAAGGCAGTGCACCCATTGAACAGATCCAACTATCCCTTGGCCATGCTTCGGTCCAGACAACCGAACGTTACATCGGAGTCCAGCAGGATTTGCACAGTGCACCATGTGACGCGCTTGGGCTCAAGCTGTAAGCGCCGACCACAAGCCACCCGTCAAGGTGGCTTGTCTTTGGTTGCGTGGCAATTTATCGGCAATAAGTCTCTCCTACTGGACATACAAACAAGTGGGGATACTTGCCCTTTAGAAACTGAATTCTCTCTTTGCACTCATCATGTGCTTGCAGAATGTTGCTAACCATCGTTTCCCCTGGTTCACCATTCATCGCATATGAGCCTATTATCCTGCAAGGGTGCAATACATCTAGTAACCACTTATGCGCTTCCGTGTAATCTTCTGCAATCCCAACTTGCTCCGAGTCAACTTTTGACGGCGGTTCCATGTTTTCAAGAACCCAGGAAGTCAACGCGATAGAAGTCCCAATCACTGCAACTGTCTCGTTGTCATTGCGGTTAGATTCGATCCGTAAACTATCGCGCTCCAATCTGGCCAAGTTGATAGTCAATTCCCGCAAATAGCCGGCTATTCTTGCTTGAGGTGTGGCCGGGGTGGCAGTAGGAACTAGTGTTGGGAAAGGCGTGGCAGCGATGAATAAGTTCTCAGAAGCCCAGTACATTGCATCCGAAACCAAAACTGTCAGCAAAGATTGATATTCGCCAGTCTCACGGTTCTGAACAAACAGATCGTCTCTGGCGCATTGTACCAAGAACACGACAACAATCACGATTGCAAGCAGGGCCTGTCCGGTTCGTTTCAAAACTATGTTCATGATAACCTCGGGTAGGTATAATATGGCTCTTGACTATCTTGTTAATCGCAATCGTCGCGCCAATCCTGCGGTAAGCTTCTTGCAATCCTGTAAGCGCATGGCTTGTGTCTAAACTTTGGAGAGTAGACACAAGCCACCCAACTCGCCAACGTTAGCAGAGTAGAACACACGTGCGCTTGTCCGGCTGCACAGGAAGCGCACAGCGAAGTGTTACGGGTGCGCGGCGTGTGTTTTTACCTCTATGTGGCCTATCGTGGCGTGGTGCGCTTCCTGTGCGGTCGTAGGTGGTGGGGAGTAGTGCGGAGATAGGAATAGAATAGAATAGGATAGGGATTAAGTTATAAGTAGTAGGTAGGAAGACTATCGTATTACAAGGGTACTACATCAGAACATATCAACATTACATTACATAGAAGGTTCCATCGCGCAAATTTTGGCTGCAAACATAGGGAGTCAAAGCGACTGCCCTATGCTGCCTCAGTCGCCCAACTGTTCAAGTATGTCGGCCAGGGTGTCTTGCTGCTGCTGGACCCGTGTCAGTGGCCGGCCAATTTGGTAGGCCAGCGCCAGGGTCAGCGCTTCTTTGTATGCCTTCCAACTGCCGTACTCCTCAGCTAAGCGAAACATTTCCTGCAAGGCATTCTTGATACGCTCCGGTGTGGCGACTTCGTTCACCGCGGCAAGTATCTCCTCTTCCACCTGCCGGCTTGGTCGCCCTGGTCCTGGTGCAGTGTGGCCCTTCACGAAGCGCCCGCCCGCGTCGCGGTTGGGATCCTCCGGGTGCGGTGCATCTGGTGTCAATACCATGAATGCATCATCGAGCACTGTGTCAATCTGCTGCATAATAAAATCCTTTCAAAAGAACGTGTAATCGTGCACGGTTTAATGCGCCTGCATGGGGGGGGTCACCTGCCCGTTGGCAGTTCACCCGCCAAAACTACCCTTGCCCACTGCAAGAACTCCTGTGCATCAGTCCGTAAGCGCTCGTCGCGGCTGCACTTGTCGCGGTGCGCCTGCTCAAGCACCTTAATGAGCAAGAGATATTCAGGTGGCAGCCTGCGGTAATAGTGCATCATACCCACAGGATAGCAGTGCAGAATCATTAGTCAAGCCGCCTGCCTTTGCATGGTGCGCGCCATGGACTGCACCGCTGTCGTCTCTGTCTCTTCTGCCTCCGGTGTCAGCCAGTCCACTATCACCCGCTTGGCTAGCTTCTTACTCGTGGCATCCGTCGCGCCGGCCAACATTGCCCGCGCTCTTCTTAGTCTGTTGTCCGTTGGCTGCGCCTGCGCCATGAGCACCGCGGCATCTTCGCCTATCAGTTCAGATAGCATGAGCATGTCTTGAGTTTGCCAGCCTAAAGCGTTCAGCCTGTCCATACAACCCCGGTGCAGTTCGTCAATCTCTGCGCTCAATGCTGCCGCCTTCGCTACTGTTTCGTCAAGTGTCATGGCGCCAATCTCCGCGCCACTATGCCCAGCCAGCGCGCCCAAGTCCCGTCAGGGTAAAGTCTGTGCAGTGAAGCGAAAGCCGCCGCCGCTGCCGTCTCCGTGGCAAAAGCACCTTGGCCCAATGCCCAATGGATCGCGCCGGCGTCATCGTAGAAGATAGGCGGATCCCCCCAGCATGAGGTGCGCCGGTGAAGTGTAACTTTACTGCTCATGCTGCACCGCCTTGCAAAGTCCACTGTCAGGACAGGCCACATAATAGCCTGCATCCCCCAGGCCCAACGCGGTAATGTATTGCTGCTTTAATTCCAGTTGCACGCGCCGCGCTTCGGTGAAGGTGGCCAGGCCCGTCACCCACTTGTCAGGTGGGAGAGGAGCGCGGCCACTGCTCGCCGTCTCAACCTTAGCCACTGGCGCGACTGCTACTGTTCGGAAAAGTGGTATTGATTCGATAGATACCATAAGACCGTCCCTTTCTATGTAGGGTTTTGAAAACCCTACATAGGGTTCTACCTCTGGTAAATTGACTATTCTATGTAGGGTTATGTAGGGTATGTAGGGTTTTTCTATTGTTTGTCTATCTGCATTTTGAAAAAACGCTACGGGCATAACAATAGAAAACTATACATAACCCTACATACCCTACATGCATAACTGCACTCTACAGGTGGTAGAGTCGGTAACAGGCTATGTAGGGTTTTGCAAAACCCTACATAGAAATTGGCAAACGTAGGCAATAGGAAACCCCGTGCATGGTGCGCTTTTGCCCGATCCGTAGGCGCTTAAGTTCGCGGCCAAAGTTCGTAGCGTTTAGCGGCTGCCGCCCCGCTGGCCCAGCGCACCATTCGGTATAATCTTCGTAGAGTACCTTGGCCAATGTGACAGGCTCCGGGCTCGTCTCTGTGCGCTCCTCCATCCACTGTTGCACCGGGTTTGAATCGCGCCGATACTCCTCTATTGCCCTGGCCACTGCTGCCGATTCAGGCAACCGGCCCCGTATGCGCAACCGTCGCAACCCATCCAGGGCAAAGTTAAGAATGCCGGGCAATTCCCGCTCAAGCTTCTCTAACAGGCCCGGATCCTTGGTAAGGTCGGTGAAGGTGCGATTAAACGGAATCAACCGTAAGCGCCGCCATATCGCATTGCCCGTATCTCTCAAGACAGGCTTGTCATTCATAGCCCACCAGACTTTAGACACAGACTTAAATTCAAATGGCTTGCCGTAGATGGCGCGGGCGTTGATGCGCTCCCCGCTCACAACTCGCTTAATGTAGCCCTCGGCCACTTTCCCGCCGCGCTCGCTCTCTGTTGAGAATATCACCCGCTTGCCGGGAATCTCTGCAATGTCATAGTTGCCAGGCAAGCCGATAGTTTGAAAGTCCACACTGCAACAGAGAACACCTAACAACTTCTGAATGACAGAGATCGCAATAGTCTTGCCGTTGCCGCCATCGCCAGACAGCCAGGTCATAGCCTCGAACCGGGTGTCATTCGTCAGGCTGTACCCAAGTAATTCCTGAAAGAGCGTGCACAATTCCAGGTCAGTCACCCATTTCCCGGCCTCGTCGGGCTCTTCATTAACCAATACCTCTTGTAAGAATCGGTCAAACCTGGGGGCGGTCGCATCCGGGTCATAGTCGTAGGCTAGGCAATAAGTCTGATAGTCCTCTTGGCCGTGTGGCCGTAGGGTGATGGTGTCCAAGTCCAGCGTACCATTGCGCAGATTAAGCACGTTGCCGGCGTCCAGTTGCCCCGCTGCGGTGGCTCGCTGTGCTTGCGCCATGCCCTCAACGCTGGCAATCCTTGAGCGCGTGCGCTTGGTTGCCTGGACATAACAGCGGTGCAATTTCTCATCCTCTTGGCGGTGGTCTGCTTTCGCGGCCACTAACCCAAACTTGGCCGCCTGATTCATCTCATCCATAAGTTGTTGGATCTGTCGCTGAATCGCTAAGCTTTCATCTTTGGCCCAATGCGTACCGGTCCACTGATACCAACATTCGTAGCCGGTTACGTAAAGCCACTTGTCACCAAACAGATCCATCCAGCAATCAAGTATCCCGCCATCCTCTGGCCGATAGTCGAGTAGATTAAATTCCCGTTGTTCGCTCATATCGTCACCGTCACCATTAACCGCCGCCGCTCCATCCCTGCCAACTTGCGTAGCCACTGCCACCCATTGCCCCCTGATTCCTCTATCGATTTCTGACAACGGTTATGGCTGCACCCCGCTGCGATCCGCCCGTCATCCAGTACCAGAACGAACGAACCGTTATCGCGGGGGTGTGGGTCATCCTCTGGCATAAAGGGGCAATCGCTCAAGTGGTAGCGCTGCCCGGCGCCATAGGCATCTACATCAAAAGAGATTCCCAACTTGGCCAACACGCGGTCAACCAAGTCAACAGAGCGCCGGATCGCTGCGGGTTGATTCAGCAGCAAGCCACTACAGCGCGCCCTGTGCTGGGGTGTGGCATCGCTCAAAATGTCGTCAAGCATCTTGGGAATGGGCAACAGTGGCGTGTAGCCTGGTCGGTAAGCTTCCTCGTACTGATAGCGCCGGCCTGACTTGCCAATGGATGGCGCGCCCACAACATAGCCCCCCACGCCGCGGATGTCGAACCCTGGCGGTAAGCCCTTGGTGGCGTTGCCGTAGAGTTTGCCCTGCCGGTCATAAATCAAATGTTCGCCGCCCCCCTGGGTGATAACCGTCACCGTTTCCCGGTCAGCCCAGGTTAGCAGGTCGGACAGGTCGCCCACCTCTTTGTAAGTATCGGCGTCAAAAACGAGTAGGCCAGACTTGCCACAATCAATCCCAAGGTTTGGCTGGTTGTAGATAATGGTCCCTGTCTCGACATCCACATCGCGCCATGGGCGGCCCCACCACTTTGTAATCTGGTCAGGGTCAACTGTTGATTTGGATCCCCAAGCGACGCGCGGACACTTGCCAGGATTGACGCACTTGCCATCAGGCCCTAGGTAGAGGTGTGGGTGCTGGCGCTTGCATTCCTCGGTGCGCCGGTAATACTCACAGCTACAGCCAACACACAGGCCGCTGTCATCAAAGATGGGATTGTGAATAGGGAAGACATACCAGTTCAGCCGGTGGGCGTACCAGAGCGCCGCCCGCTGCATGTCAGGCTGTGCGGTCATGGGCTCACCTCCCCAAACAGGGAAAGCTGCGCAACCACCGGCCCGCTCGTCTCGGCCTCAGGCTGGCGTCCATCAATCGAGTAGAAGCGCAAGCTCATCACCCATTGCCGGCCAAACCGGTACTGCATCCGGCCATGCTCAAGTAGATTGTCAATGGTACTCTTGTAAGTGGAACCGTCTCGGATGCTGACTTCAAGCTGGGTGACGCCATCCGCCGCGGCGCGCTCGATTACCCCGGCGTCCCAAGCGATTGCGTTGGCGGATCGTAAAATGCCATCTCTGCCGCGGACACTGCGCAAGGTGTCACCAAATCGAAGCCCGGCAACGTTCCGGCTGTTATGCGCATAATAGGCGCGTTTAGCAGAGGTCTTGACGCGTCGCGCGTCAGATGATAAAATAGCCATTGTAAGAGTTTTCCTTTCTGCCCAACAGTGCCCGCCTCTGGATTGCCGCCAGGGGCTTCGCTGTTTGATGGGCTGGGTGAACGATTACGCTGCGAAAGCGGTAGCGTTAACGGCCTGAGAAACTGAAACGCTGCCGCTTTTCTCCTGCAACTTAAACACGGTTACCGTGTCCTCTCGAACGGGTGCGTTCCGCACCAAGCGCCGCACCATCTCGCTGACGGTGCAACCCTCGCCCATCGCCAACTGCGCTAACTTTTGCCGCTCAGCAAGGCCAAGCGTGATACTGACATTTTTCATTTCGCCTCCTGAAAAAGAACAAATTTTCGTAGTATCATATTATCAAGCTATCACGGCGATTTTATTTGTCAAGCGTTTTCGGCGGTCCTAAATGGGTCAAAAAGAAAACTCAACCTTAAAATTTTGCGCCTTCAAAAACGGGTTATTTTTATGTGCCATCTGTCCTGTCGTCAGGAGTACAGCACCATGTCACCGCCCGCGCGCTTTGGTGGCTCTGGCTTGGGTGCGCGCTGGTGGCGTTTCTTTATTTCCTGCGCTGCCTCATGGGCGGAACGCTTGAGTAGTGCGCGTATCTCTTCCGCGCGTTGGTGCGGTGTTTGTGTCTAACCCGGTGAGACTACACACAAACACCGCTATCCTGCGCTGCTACTCAAACAGATAGCGCCGCGGATCCAGCGCCATGTCGAAGCCCACCGTCACCGCCATGTCTGTCTGCTCCCTGCAATAGCAGAGTATGGCATCCTCAAGCGCGCTGCGTTGCGGTGCAGGTAGCTCCTGCAGAAGGGTGCGCACTGGTCCCCATGCGCTGCGTCCGGTGCGCTGCTCAATCTCAAGGTAGACTTGTTCAGAAATAGACTCGTTAAGCATTGCTCGTTCCTTCCTTCACTGTCACATGTCCGTTCACTGACAGTCGCTGCGCGTCCATGAGTGCGTCAATGTCGCGGCTAACGGTCTGGCGTGTGGTGCCCAAGCGGGTGGCAAGGTCGGTCTTGTTCAGGTCGTCACTCGGTGCGCCGTTAAACTCGGTGGCAAGAATGCGTAACAGTTTGGCGCGCCGCTCGTTGGTCTTGTTACGTTTCCCTTCCGCCATGCGTGTAACAAACTGGTCATCGTCGGCGTTACCTATCGACGTGTTGGTCGGCGCCGGCGTCATCTCTTCCGTTACATCTGCCGCGCCATGGACGGGAACCCGCTGGATGCCCCCCATGCGTTTGGCGGTAATGGCGTCCATCTTGGCCCGGAGGATCGCCGCCGCCTGGCGTTCGATATACTTGCTTGCGCTGCTCAGGTCAATGTCTGCAAGTGCTTGGCTCAGCGCGTCGTTGATACGTTCCTCCATATCTTCATCAGCCATTGCTGCCCGACGTCTGCGTTCGCTGGCTGCGTACAGCGCCGCGGCCACTGCCAACAGGCATTCACCGATTAAGGGAAAGCCATAGCCCTGGAGCGCGGCCGTTAGTTGGTTGGGTGTGTGGGCGTAATAGGCCAAGGTCTGCACCGTTCCCGACAATAGGCCCATTGCCAAGGTTGCGCTCAACATGGCGAAGAACGTAGGACGGTCGCCAATGTCGGCGCGGGTCAGCATGACACTGATTGCCACCAGGCCCAGGCCCAGCGCCAAGCCCACACCGTAAGCGGTAAATGGATTGTGGCCGCTGGATAGAAGGAACTCGGAGACGTTCCCGATACTGGCCACTGCAAAGACACACATCACCAGGTGCACCAAATGTTCTATGGTGGCCATTCTCTTTACTGTGGTAAGATTAATACTGCTCATCGTGAAAGCTTTATCCTTTCATCATGGGTTAGCTGCGTGGGTGTTGGACGCACCCGCGCAGCTTTACACATTCGTACTCTGGTTACGGCTACTCTGTGATAGCGTTTAGACTACAGTTAAGTCTATGGTAGCGCCACTGTTACGGCTATGTTGCTGCTAGTGTAGCGCTACTGTTAAGGATACTGTTACGGCTACTCCAGGCCGCGCTTGCGGCGCATGTGCAGGAACGATCGTTCCCGGTGCGCGTCTGCCATCGGTCGCCATTCTGCAAGGCTAATCGGGTAAGCGCTCAGGTAAGCAAAGGCCCGCTCTTTGGTTGGGTACGCGCCAAGGTCAACGTGCCAGGTGCGCGCCTCCGCGTTGTAGTCGAAGAGCGCAGAATGGCGGCGGGTCTCGGCTCGGCTGCGGAGAATGCCCGACAAGATTTCGGCCTCCCATCTGCGCAAGCCCCAGCGTTGCCACCCGCTGCGGCCCCAAGGTGTTGGCGGCAATATGCGCCCGGTCCTGCTATCCACGTTGGCCGGATGCCCGTCTGGATCGGTGTCGTAGAGAATGCTGGCCAACGCTAACACGGATTCATTCAGCAATTCAACCCGCGCCTGATTATCCCCGGCCCGGCTCACTTCCTGCGCTAGTTGTGCCATGCGCTGGCGCACCGTTCCGTCAACGTGCGCACCCCTTACTTGCTGCGTTCGTTCTATCAGTTGATTGATTTCCATTCCCCATCCTCTTCCTGTTCTATCTGCCGTTCGTAGTGATCCCAACGTCGGTCATGTTCTGCTTTGATAATGTCCCACTTTGACCGCGCCTCAAAGAGTGCAACCCCTTCAGCGCTGTGCTGGAGTGTATCCCGGTAGGCTAGGAACCACCCCAGCACGAACACGATAAAGCCCACCAACAGAGTAGGGATACTCACGAACGGGACCCCCGCGCCCACTGCTACCAACACACTCGCCAGCACACCAAAGGCAAAGTTCAATGGGATGGTGACCAACAAGAAACCCTTGCCCCGATCCACCGCCGACGTGCGCACCTCTACATGCTGGGTGCTTGTTGGTGCTACGTCCAACGTATGGCTAACGTCGGCGTGTATCGGCAACGGTCGGTGTTCCTGCCGTGGGTGCGCCGGTACAAAGGTCTGTCGGCCACGCGTCAACCCCATCGCCTCTTGCTGCTCACGTGTGATTGTTTCCATGTCTACCTCCCGACTGCCATCACCAAGCTGGAGATTACCGCCGCGCCTGCCATCGCCAGCCACATGGCTGCGCTCACGTCGGCCATGCGTGGGGGTGCAACTTCATTCCCGAATAGCCACCCGGCAAAGAAGGCCATGCCCAGGATAATCAGAAAGACTAAGAACCTATTGCCCATGACACAACTCCTTAATGCTGCGCTGATTGACCGCGCCCAACTGCATCCAATCCCAGCTATCGGGAAAGTCTCTGTACTGGTCTTCATAGGGTCGGCTGTATCCGCTCCCGTCCAGCGCCACCCAAAGACAGTTATACCACCCATCCGCCCACACCCACTTGGATCCATCGTCGTTGTAGGTGACGGCCAACCAACTGGTGTTAGCCCACTGGTTGACTGTATCGGCGTTGGTAGAGTTGAACACAGGCAACGGTGCATCGGTCGGCTGCGCTGTGGGTGGAATCTGCACAGAGGCCAGGCCCGCCGCGATAGAGTTTTGGATATTGCTATCTGCTCTTACTCCCTCGCTGCGCACCAGGCGCACCGCAATAGCAGAGAGGAACACCAACCCAATGATGCCCAACATTAACACCCTAGTATCGTTCAGCATTTTGTCTAGCACTTCTCACCTCGATTCGCGGATAGTTAACGGGTAGCTGCTTGGATGGTGGTAGAAATTCACCCGCCTGTGTCTGTCGTCTGCGTAGTGCTAACACGACTACGGCCACGACTACGACCAACACAGTGGTGAAACCCCACCCCCACCCGATACGCCAGCGTTCGGTCTTGCCCGTTTCCAGAATGCCGGCAATGGCGATCTTGCTCTGCTCTTGCAGTGCCGTGATTTGGGTTTGGGCGTTGCTGTCGATGCCGGCGATCTTCTCACTGGTCAGCGCGGCAATCATGGCCTTGTACTCTTCGGCCCGGCGCTGCGTCTCCGCTATGGCCATGTCTCGCTGGGCTTCGGTCACATACTGCTGTTGCTTGACGCGCTCCACCTCGGCGTCAGCCTGGCGTATGCGTTCCTCTGCCTCTGCCTGAATGCGTGCGATGTCGGCGTCCCGGTCGGCTTCAATCCTGGCGCGCTCGGTCTGTTCTGCCTGGCGCACCTCTGTTCGTTCAGAGAATCCGAACAGGCAATCAACGAACCCACTGCATGCCCATGCTGTTGATGGGAGGAGTAGCCCAGCCAGGACTGCCACAATTATGAATGGTGTTTTCATCGTTGGCCCCTTCCGTTGCGGTTCCAGCCAGCCCGCCGCGCTTGCCATTGCTGGCGCTGCTGCGGGCTGGGCTGCCATAGGTTGCGTTCCGACTGGTAGCGGCCCTCCTGGTTGTAGCCCTCTGCCTGCTGCTTGGCGTAGTCTCTAGCAGCGTCGTAGTCAATCGCCTGGCCCTGCGCCGCTTGCACTTCCACGGCGTAGTAGTAGGACCGTGAATAGGCGTACATGTCGTAGATGTCCGCACAGGTATACCGGCTCGTGTTCTGGTCGCATACCTGTTCTATCCGTGCATCAGGTGGATAGGTATCCTGTGCACTCACCAGCTGCGCGGCCAGCGCATTGATAGCGCAAGCAAGTAGAAGAGATAAAGCAATTCGTTTCATTGCCCACCGTCCTTGTAGAAATTAACATCCACGTTCAGCGCGTCAAACAGTGAGAGTTGATAGCGCCTGCTTAGAAACTCACCAGGTGCGCCAGGGTGCGAGTAGGCCGGCGCGATAATGCCATTGCCAGCGCCGGCTGCTTGGTCATAAGCCCATGCGCCCAGCGCACCCAGCCAGGCCCGCGCCGCTTGGTCATCGCCGGCGAAGTGCTTGCGCACCATGGCGCGCCATCCCTTGCGGCTGATTGCCTTGCGCTGCTTGGGTGTTAATGCCTTGGCCCTAGCCTGGCCACCCGCCGCGCTTACCTGGTTGCCCTTGGTGAAGCGCCCGCGCCCGTCGCGTTGGGTGCGTTGGTCAGTGTGTGGTAGTAACATCATTGCCCGGCCCCCTGTCGTTGCTGCCGGCGCGCTCCCCGCTCAGCCTGCCGGCGTGCATAGTCGCGCGCCTTTGCCTGCAAAGCTGTCTCGCCTGTGGCCGCCACCCGTGCGCCGCGCAGCGTCACCCATCCCTTACCGTTGCGTACTGTCATGGGTGCACCGCCTGCCATAGCATGGGCACAAGGTGCAACAGTTCATCCGCGGCCAGGACAGCACAAAGTGCATACGTCCAGAAACGAACCCGTTCAAATTCACGTACTAACATATTGCCCACCTCTCATGTGGTAGTGGTAGGCGCAAACAAAAAGCGCCTACCTAACGAGATTGATTTGCTCGCTAGATAGGCGCTCGGCTACAATGGCCCGTAGCCTATGCCTGCTAGGTCTGTTCTAGCGAGTATATGGTTAGCAGTAAGTCAGGGTCTCTACCCCTGGCTTGCTGCGTTGAACCCTACAACTTATCCACCGGCCCATGCTGCCGGTGCGCCTCCTCCAGATCCTCTTGGCTAATTTCCAAGTAACGCCTTAACACCTGAATGTCACTGTGTCCCATGAGTTTGGCCAGTACGTAAATGTTTATCCCGCTGCGTAGGCTGTTGGTGGCAAAGGTGCGCCTGAATGTATGTGCGCTGCAATTCTCTATCCCGCTAGCCAGCCGTAGCCGGCGCATAAGTTGGATGAGCGCATTCACGGTCAGACGGTCGCCGCCACGCTCCGCAACAAAAGCCGGTGCACTTGGGCCAGGTCTGCGACGTTGGGCCAGATAGCGCCGGTATAGCTTGCGCACTTGGGCCCCCACGATTACGATCCGTTCTTTCTGCTGCTTGCCTTTCTCAACGACCACCACACCGCTTTGCATGTCAATGTCGCCAACGTCCAGGCTGCACAACTCCGCGGCTCGCAGTCCACTGTCCAACAGGAATAAGCAGATCGTTCTGTCGCGCAAGGTTTCACAGGCTTTCAGAATTGTCTCTATGTCGCCGGCGCCAAACACCTTGGGTAACTTCTGCTCTACCTTGGGCGCTCTTACCTGACGCATGGGTGAAGCTGCCAACAGTTCATCACGAACGCAATAGACAAAGAAGGTGCGCAAGGCGCGGTAGTGGTTGTGTTGGTACGTGCCAGACAAGCCACGGTTGGCCATGCCTGCCAGGTAGCGCCGCACAGAGACGGCTGTAATTTCGGTCAATAGGTCGATAGATTGTTCGCTACACCATGAGAGGAATTGCGAGAGGATATGATTGTAGTTCTTTCGTGTGGCCACTGTCAGCCTGCGCGCTTGGTTGTCCAAGTCGAACAGTTCAATAGCCAAGGCTAACGTTCTAGTGTCGTTTGCCATAAACAAAAAAACCGCCCCTCATTGGGACGGCAAACACTAGATATAGATACAAGGTGCTGACTATGCACTACATGGGGCAGAATCAGAGCGGGCGATGAGACTCGAACTCACGACATTCAACTTGGGAAGCTGACGTTCTACCACTGAACTACGCCCGCGTTTAAGAGGCACGAGAAATAGTATAATCATTTTGGGATGCATTGTCAAGTTGAGTGTGGAGTGTATATTTTACTTTTTGTCATACAAGGTAATTTATATTACAATATCGTCATTGAATCAACGCAATATTAGTTATGACATGCCAACTACAGGTGAGCCACAGAGCTCATTAGCCATATGCTCGTTGTAGCCTTTTCCAGTAAGTCAATTAGATATAATACAGTGACTGTCATTGTCACTGTCTCCAGGTAACAAGCAGAAGATGTCCTACTGCAGGCGGCTCGCCCATTGACCCCACCACTACAGCCCTGGCAGGCCACTCTAGTGTGAGCAATTTGCCAGGGATTTTTGATAGGTTGTTGTTCTACAGATTATGGGCATTATATTGCGCAAACAACAGAAGAGAAAGGCATTTTTTATGGGAATGGACGTAATCCAAAGTAACTATGACCAACTCACAGCTATCGCTAGCCGCTTTCAACATAGTAAAATTAAAGGAAAATAAAAAAGTCAGAAACAGCGTTCCCCCGAAGCGGTAATTAGCCGCACGCTGTCTCTGACATAGCTTCAGTATAGCACAAAATACCGGGAAATGCAAGGGCTGGTATTTGACGATATCTATACGCTTTGACTACAGATTGACAACAAAAGGGTATCCTTGCCTTTTTTGAGAGCCTAAGGCTACACCCAATTGCGTTGCGCACACGAGGATAAAGGTTTAGAAGAGCGAGATTTGTGATGAACGCCGTTTAACCCCAAAGCGCTCTGTTTCCCGGCGGGCCAGGTGGGCACTTACTTCAAAAAAGCCATAGGTGCGCCGCAACGCGTTATAACGCCGGTTCAAAAGCTCCTGTACATCCTGCGCCATCAACTGCCAAGTCATCTGTTCCAGTTCTTCAATGCGTGACAACATGGCGGCCGGCGTCGCGGGCGCGGGGATATCGGAATAAGTAGGCGGATCATTATAGCTGTAGGGGAAGGTGATCTGATCGGACGACAAGCGCGGTAGTTGGCCCAGGGCAACGGAAGCCATGCCAAAAGCCAGTAACTGCTGGCGCACACGCTCCAATTCGCGCGCTTGGTCATTTTGCTCGTCCGCATCGACGACTTCATCTAAGCCCAACTCCTGGCTAAAGGCTTGCCAATCCCACAACACGCGGTCAAGCAGGAAACGCAACTCACTCCGCTGCGCCAACTGTGTAGTACGGACACTCAGCACGAAACCTTCACGCACCTCTGCCAAATAGTCGCGAGCTTGCTGCAAAATCAGGTGTTCTATCTGCTCAAGACCGTTTTTGGCTTTTGGCGTAGATCTGCTCCCCAGATTGGTACGATATTGCAAACTAAGCGCCAAGAGTTGCGTTACTGTTTCTGCAAGTTCACCAACACTTGCAAATTTATACATGCCAGCGCTATTGTCCATACACACCTCCCACTCATAAATCACACAGATACACTACTCATCATCAAAGAGGTCACCCAACTCGCGTTCCCACAACTCATCCAACGGGTCAAAAGGGTTCTCCTTAAATTCATTGGTCAGTTCGGCCAGATATTCACGGATATTAAGCTGAGGCATTTTACCTTCTAGCTCTTGCAATTTAGCTTCCATCGAAGCAACTAACGCTTCGCTTTGCCGATCCAGATCAGAAAGGTCAATGTCTAGGCCAAACATATGAGTCAAACGTTTCATCAATTCATACCAGGCCTTATAATCATCCTCAATACGTAGTCCCTGCAAAGGCAGCCCTGCCTCGGAAAAATCATAGGCAGGTACAAAGGCATTAAAGACCAACAATTCAAGCGCAGCTTGCTCTGCACGGTCCACCAGGTAGGAGCCAATAGTCGCGCCTCCTTCATAGTTGGAGAAACGTACAGCATACTTAGTAAGTTCATCTTTCATATGCCGCAGACTGTAGGTGCATGAAACCTCACGCTCTTTGGCATAGGGCATAGCGCCAAAGACTCCACCCACAAGTACGCCACGTTTGACATGTAACTGTTTCATCACGGCAAAGAACGCATCCGCATAGCGGTCAATATCCATATGGGGTTCTTCGCCCAAAAAGATCAGCAGCCCTTTTTGGCGATTACCTGCATAATAAAACTCATTTGTGCGCGGTCGAATGGACTTACTATAGCCGTCTTCAAACTTCACCCGCGGACGCAAAAGATGATGAGTGCTGGGCATCTGAAATAGATAGAAGCCATCAGGGCTAATTTCGCCAACCTTGCGTGCATGCAAGTGCTGAACTAGATATTGCGGCAATCCCGACGAAACTGAACCGGCATCTGCCCATTGTTCCCAGCCAGCAATCATATAAAGCTCATTTACGATTGGTTCTTCCCAAATCTTCGCAGCAGTATTCATAACACTCCCATCTCTATGACCTTTGTTGATACCACGTATGAACGCTCAAACCGTGCCTAATTGCTCAGTTCATTCCCGCTGTGCTGCCACTGCTATGGCTTGCAGAGAAGTTATTCCCATCTCAGGTGCTAAACGAAAGACAACTTCTCAGGTAGCTGTAGGATAATATCGGTGCAAGGTCTTGTCATACTTCGCTCTTCATGCAGAGCACAGTTTACTATATAAATTTACCACTTTCAATTTACTACGTTAAGCGGGTTAGGGCAATCGCGACTTGCCGAAAAGCAGGGTTAAAGCCCGCTGCTGACAGTGAGAAGCCGCGCCCAGTGGGCACCCGGCAGCTGAAAACCAAGCGGTTGCACCCAGGGGGTACCCGCGCTTATCGCTGTCAATAGCCGAATTTATTCGATGCTATAACGAACTCGCGATTGCCCTATTAAGGGGGTGCAGGCCCCAATAGCGTAAAGCACCAAAAGAAAATTTGCATTTCATGTTGGTTGCCCTTAATTTCGGACGCAACCCCGTTAATCAGTCTGCCCCAAACGTGCTTTTCAACACGACTGCACGATCGGCCAAGAATTAACCTTACACAGGCTAATTCTTGCTAGTATAACATCTCTTGTCGCGGGCAAAGCTGAATGTTTCCTGTCTTCTATATATCTGACACTTATGTATCTTATACTTTACTCTATATAAAAGTCGCAGTAACACGCTTCACAAAACTGAAGTTTTAACCACAACTACAGTATACCATAAACTAGCCAAATTAACAGCACACGTAAATAGATGGGGATGTACCACAAATGGAGCGAAGCAGCAAAGGACAAATTTATGAGGCTCTTCTGTCGCACCCAATTGTGGATGCACCCTAATCGATAGATACGCACGGAGAGAGTTACTGTTGGCTCAAAAAAATCCCAAGCAATGCATTGCTTGGGATTTTGTCATCTATCAAATTTTATTAGACGAGATTCTCATCCGCCAGTTGGTATGGTGGCAGAATAGGGTACAGTCCCTGTCATCGGTGCACCACTTCCGACAGAGCCGTCGGTCGAACCTCCAGCACCAGCAGGATCTGCACCAGCACCGGCAGCAGCTACCCCACCCCCAGCATTACTGCTAGGGTTGCTTACTACAGGCCCAGGTGGGCCGGATGTGGCATCTGGCGCAACGGTAATATTCATACTACGTGTGATTGCCGCACCACCAGCATCCTGGATAGTAAAATCCAAATTATAGGTGCCTACATCCCCATCAGTCGGCGTGCCTGACAGACGAATGTGGGTTCCGTCCACTGTCTCCAAACCTAGCCAAGCAGGTAATGTCGTTATCGGCGTTACGGTAAATAGCCACTCACCATCCACATCAAAGACATCAAAGATAAATTCATACGGGTGGCCGACTGTAACCTCAGTGTCAGTCGCAGGTTCAGTGCGCAACTGAGGGGGATCATTGACCGCCATGACCGTAATCTGTATCTGTCCAATCTGAGTAATCTGTCCATCCCAGACAGTAAAGGTAAATTGATCCTCACCAGCAAAATTTGCATTCGGTGTATAGGCAACAAAGCGGCTTCCCTGTTCCCATGCTATTACACCCGAGCGAGGGGGACTCACCGAGGTAATCGTCAACACATCGTTGTCAGGATCCGTCACCACCTTAAGTAGGTCAATCGACGGCAACATATTGTCTTCATTGACAGTCAGATATTGCGGTGCTGCTATCGGCGCCTGATTCGGTATCGGCGTGTTGGTCGGTGTATTCGTCGGCACCAGCGTGTTCGTCGGCGTGTTGGTTGGTGTATTCGTCGGCACTAGCGTGTTCGTCGGCGTGCTCGTCGGTGTATTCGTCGGCGGCACAGGTGTATTCGTTGGTGTATTCGTCGGCGCCAGCGTATTCGTCGGCGTACTCGTCGGCGTGCTCGTCGGCGGCACAGGTGTATTCGTTGGTGTATTCGTCGGCACCAGCGTGTTCGTCGGCGTACTGGTCGGCGTGCTCGTCGGCGTGCTCGTCGGCGGCACAGGCGTATTCGTTGGTGTATTCGTTGGCGCCAGCGTGTTCGTCGGCGTACTGGTCGGTGTACTCGTCGGTACCGGCGTATTCGTAGGTTCTGGCGTATCGGTCGATGTACTCGTTGGCGGCACCGGTGTACTAGTCATCGTGTTGGTCGGCGGCGCCGGTGTATCAGTCACCGTATTTGTCGGCATCTTCGTCGCTACTGGCGTATCCGTTGGCACTGGCGTCGCTGTTGAGGAGGGCGCCAACGGCGACATACCATACACCGTAGTCTTTACAGGCGTCGATGTCGCCGTTGGCGCCTTGGTCGGCGCCGCGGGCGAGGCCGTAGGCTCAAAAACTGAAATACCAGCCGGGACAGGCGTCCTCGTTGGTGTAGGTGTTGCAGGCTTACGAATCACCGTTGGTGACGGTGTCGCTGTCTTTGTTGCTGTTCTCGCAGCACCGGCAACAGCAACAGGTGTACGCGTCACCGTAGGTGCGCTTGCTGCCCTAGTAGGCTGACCACCTGGAGCAGTCCTCGTTAGTTTTGGTGTCAAAGTAGGGGTGACACTGATTTTCGGGGTTGTATTTGGCTGGACAGTTCCCGTTTGTCTCGACCGAGCCTGTACTGCGGTAGCTGTAGCCATATTCACAGGCGTTCCATTCTCACCAGTACCAATGGACACAGAAGCCGTCGGTCGAGTATTGCTAGCTGACGGACCACGTGCCGCCGTCGGTTCATCAGTTGCAGCAGTATTCTCTGCTGTGGGCGAGGCAGGTGTCACAGTGCGCACGCTCCCTAAGTTCTCCGTAGGTGACGGATTCTCTGTAGGCGGTTCGGTTGCAGCACCGGTTGTCGGTACGGGTACATCTTCTGAAGTGGCCACTGGCGTCTCAACTTCATTGCTATTGGGTAGAGGCTCCACAGCGGCGACAGTCGCCGTCGCCGTAGGCTCACCGACAACAGCCGCGCCCGGAGTAGACTCAGGCGTAGTTGCCACGTCTCCATTCTCTGATGTATTACTTGGCATGGCAGCAACGGGTTCAGAGGTTTCGGTTGGAGCACCTGTTGCTTCGGCTGCCGCCGGCGCCCGCGCCACAGGCACATCCCCGCGCATAATGTCTGCCACACTTGGCGTCGCAGAGCCCGGTCCATTAATTTCCAAATTACGAATGAGTGTGCCACCCCATAAAAAGATAACCCAAACGGCCAAGACCATCGCGCCTGCCATTGTCAAGGATGGTGCAATCTTAAAATGTTCTTGGAACCAATCGACCCAAGTTCGCTGCTCACGTGCGCGGCGCGCAGCACGCAACTGGTATTGGGCAAACCGCGCCGATTTAGCCGGCACAGGCTTTGATGCCCCTTCGACAGGCGCTGAAAAAGGCTGCGTTTTGAGCGTTGTAGCAACTTCGGCCAAGACCTGCTGTTTTAATTTTTCAGCAAAGTCAGGCGGCATCTGCCGATACGGCAAATGTTTACGAAATAACTCTTGCAATTCTTGTTCGTTTAAATTATCGGCCATCTTTAAGCCTCAAGACCTGCGAATGCGTGCTGAAATTGGCGACGCACTCGACTTAATAAAGATTCCGTTGCTTTATAGGACCGGCCAAGTACTTCGGCAATTTCAGCAACACTCAATCCGACGTGGTAGCGTAACAACAACGCTTGTTGAGCTACCTCCGGCAATTCAGCCAGCACTTCATGCACCTCCAGTGGAGTGCTGCTGGGACCGGCAACGCTTAGTGATGCCGGCAATTCGTACATTTCTTGTGATTTACGCCAGTAGTCTGCAACCTTCCGATAGGCAATCGAATAAATAAAGGTTGATAGAGCCACATTTCCATCAAAATTACGGATTGAGTGAATAAGCGCAGTAAAGGTTTCAGAAAGAATATCTTGTGCATCTTCTTCACTGCGGGCGTTATAACTCAGATAGTTGTATAGCTTGGGTCCCCACTCTTCCATTAATTTTTCCCAAGCGCGGTCATCCCCCTCTTGCAGTCGCAGAAGGAATTCAGTGTCATCATCATGCGGCGTTGCATGATCAACAGGAATATCCGGCCTTTTGGCTTGCCTCTTTGAAGAGAAATATCGACGATTCATTCAATGCAACGCCTGTTGAACATTAAAAATTTATAATGATTGAGCCGTTTCATTAGGTTTACTTGTCACAATGCTTTATAAGTAAGCTTTTGACGTAAAAGCTTTATACAACAGCTACATCATCCCGCTTATAATACCACGACATTTCTTCCTTGATCCTTACAATTGCTTCAAATTACTTTCACTTTTTCATTGCAATTCTATTCTTATTTTCAAAATAAATTTCCATCACTTATTCCCAACGCTCCTTATGGCACAACTGATGTCATAGTGCGGGGAACGCTGTCGCCAGCATGGCGCTCCAGGCTAATAATTCTTCATCTTGCTGCCAGCGTCCAACTAACTGCAAGCCCAAGGGCAAACCATTCAACGCCTGTCCAGCGGGGATCGTCACCGCGGGTAGGCCGGCATGGGTCCAGGGTAAGTTCATATCAGGATTGCCTGTCGCATGAATACCTTCCGGCGCAGGGCCCGGTGCAGCAGGAGAAACCCACAGGTCAATTCCTTCTTCACCCATTTTTGCCTCTAACGCTTGCCTTAATGCAACACAATGTTCACGTGCGGCTGCAAGTTCATCACTGTGGACGCCTTTGCCGATTTCAATAATTTCTGCCGTACGCGGGCGGTATAGATGGGAAAATTTGGCGTAAAGCTGCTCATGCTCCTGCGCAAATTCAGCAAAGGCCAGACGTCGATGTAGTTGGTTCAATCCGTTGATTTCGGCAAAGAAGGGTACACGTTTGATCTGGTAGCCGGCATCTGCTAGCTGATAAAGCTGCTGCTTAAATGACTGCAAGGAATCTGCTTCTGTCTGTTCAAGATAGGGACCTTCCGGCACACCAAGCAGGGGCTGCGTGGCTGGCAACGGGTCGTGACGCCAATTGCGGCAGAGCACAGAAGCCGCCAATTGCATCCCAGCCACATCTTGCGTAAAGAGACCAATGTGGTCAACCGTGCGTGAAAAGTAAAGCACGCCGGCTGTCGCGATCCGCTCATAGGTCGGTTTGAAGCCTACCACACCACAGTAGGCCGCCGGACGAATCACTGAGCCAATCGTTTGTGTGCCTAACGCCAGCGTACACATGCCAGCCGCCACCGCCGCAGCTGACCCACTGCTGGAGCCACCGGGCGTATGGTTCAAGTTGTGCGGATTACGCGTGGGGCCGGGTTCAAAGTAGGCAAATTCTGTCGTCACAGTCTTGCCGGCAATTAAAGCGCCGGCAGCACGCAACTGCTGTATACAGGTCGCTTCCGCGCCGGCCAACAACTCTGGCGGAATTTGCGAGCCGCCCCGTGTCACAAAACCATCCACATGCAAAATGTCCTTTACCCCCACTAGCGCCCCATAAAGAGGTGGTTTTTCGCCTCTATCACCAACTTGTAAGCGTAACATTTGTGCGTCACGGCGCAAGCGCTCCAACCGCTGTTCCTCCGGCAACAGCGCTTCCACGTGGGGGTTTACCTGATCAATCCGGCGGCACATCTGCTCCAAATATAGCGACAGGCTATGTTGTCCGTCACGCAGCGCCTGCACCGCAGCGGCGAGAGGGGCGGGATGAATGTACATGATGCAAATATTCTCCTGTGCAATGGTTGTACGGTCGCCAGCGATCACGCCTGCGCCAGCGCCCGCAATTCGGCTTCGGACAGGATAGTGATGCCCAGTTGCTGTGCCTTCGTCAATTTGCTGCCCGCATTTTCACCAACAACCACATAATTGGTCTTGCTGCTGACACTACCGGTCACCTTGCCCCCATGCTGCTTGATAAAGTCTTGCGCCTCATCACGGCTCCAGGTGGGCAAAGTTCCCGTCACCACAAAGATCTTACCCGTAAAAGGACTCTTGGCCGCCTGCGCTTGCGTTGGTCGATTGGCTTCCGCCACACGGACACCGGCTGTAGTCAGCTTTTGCACCAAGGCACGGTTTGGTTCAAGCGCAAAGTAATCTACAATGCTTGCTGCAATCCGCGGGCCGATCCCGTCAATTTCGCTCAACTCCTCGTCAGAGGCCGCCATGAGCGCAGCTAAAGAGCCAAAGTGTTGCATGAGCGTCTCTGCCACCACTTCGCCCACAAAGCGAATGCCCAAGGCGGTCAGCAGACGAAAGACAGGCCGCGTTTTACTGGCTTCAATGCCTGTGCGCAAATTCTCAATGCGCTTGTCCTTATACCCTTCTAACTGGGCAATTTCGTCCCAAGGCAAGTAATAAATATCGGCCAGATCTTTAATGAAACCCTTTTGGACAAAGAGTTCCGCCTGCTTAAAGCCGAAGCTTTCAATATCCATCGCACCACGCGCGACAAAATATTCTACGGCGCGCACCAGTTGTGCAGGACAAGAGTTATTAACGCAGTAGGTCGCTGCTTCGCCCGGCAGGCGCACCAAGGGCTGTCCACAATCAGGACAGGCGGTCGGCATTTGCCAAGGCGTCTCCGTGCCGTCGCGCAACTCAACTAGCGGCCGAAGCACCTTGGGAATAACTTCGCCCGCCCGCTTCACCACCACCTTGTCGCCAATGCGGATATCTAAATCGCGAATGTAATCTTCATTGTGCAAGGTCGCGGCCTTGACCACGACGCCACTAATCGAGACCGGATCAAGCACCGCATTCGGCGTAGCTGCACCGGTGCGCCCCACGTTGATCACAATGTCGGTCAGGGTGGTGACTGCCTCTTCACCGCCATACTTTACCGCCACGGCCCAACGCGGATCTTTACCGGTGTAGCCCAGGCTTTGCTGCAAGGCCAGAGAATCTACTTTGACCACCAACCCATCTACCTCATAGGGCAGTTCCAGGCGACGCGCACCAAAGTCAAGCATGTAAGCCACCAACGCATCAAAATCTTCATCTGAGAAACAGCGCAAATCAGGACAGACCGGCAGACCAAGTTGCCGCAGATAGGCCAAACTGTCGCTGTGGGTGGGCGGTACTAGCAGTCCCTCTACAATCAGCGCCTGATAGACCCAAAGCTTTAATGGACGTGTCGCGGTAACTGCGCTGTCGAGTTGGCGTAGACTGCCGGATGCAAAGTTACGTGGATTGGCATAGGTGCGCTCGCCCTGTTCGGCTTGCTGCGTGTTGAAGCGGACAAAGTCGGCCTTATCCACGTAGATCTCACCGCGTACGACCAACCGTGCCGGTGCGGCAAGATCGGCATGTAAATCAATCGGGATCTGCAAGGGCATGACACGCACCGTGCGCAGATTGGGGGTGACGTTTTCGCCATACTCACCATCGCCCCGGGTTGCGCCCAGGACAAAGCGCCCATTTTCATAGTGCAAAACGACGGTTAGACCATCAAATTTGGGCTCGACCACATAGCGCAGTTGCCCACGCTGTGCCTCGGGCAGAAAGCGCTTGACACGGTCACGCCAGGCGCGCAACTCTTCTTCACCAAAGGCATTGGCAAGGCTGAGCATAGGAACTGGATGTTGGGTCTTTTCAAAGCGTTCCGAGACAACGCCGCCAACTCGCACCGTAGGGCTATCATCTGTGCGCAACTCTGGGTGGGCGACCTCTAGCTCCTCCAACTCACCTAGTAGCGCATCAAAGGCTTGATCGCTCAGTTCTGGATCTTCCAACACATAGTAGCGATATTGGTGATAGCGGATACTTTCACGCAGCGCTTGCAAGCGCGCCGCAATCGATTCTGCGCTCATAGTGTTTTCTTTATGTTAATGTACAGATTAATGTGCCGCACTAATTGCATCAGCCGGCGCCCAACCGACCAGACCATCGGCAGCGCGCAGACGATACCATTGCAAGCCACCCTGCTCAACCGGATAGTCGGCATAATCGCCACTGGGATCTAACACGGTGAAAAGAGCATCGGCTGGATAAAGGCCCATGACAACCGCATTGTGTGTAGCATCGCTATAGAGACGAACCCCTTCCGGCAAGGCCGCCTGCACCGATGTCCCAATTTCCAACGCCATCACCGCGGTGGGCGTAGATGCAGCCACTGTGGGCGTAGCCGCAGCCACTGTGGGGGTTGCCGCAGTGGGCATAACCATACCGCCTGCGGCTGGCGTTGCCGCGACCGTGGGGGTAACTTCAGCGGCGCCACCACGACCACAGGCACTCAGCAACAATACGACAATTACCAGTGCAATTACGCCTTTGTGCACTATGCCCTGATCTAATAGACGTATAAAACGACGTAAGGTTACGATCACCTTGCAACTTCTCCTGAACTTGTAAGAATTTACATAAAATCAGTCTGTATGGTTATTGGTTATTGGTCACTTGTGCCATTGCTCAACAAGTAACCAGTGACCACACATAGGCTACTGCCGTCGATCTTTCAAGAGAGCGAGCATCTCATCCAGAGGTAGGCTGTTGATCACATCGGCGGCCGCGATCCCAGCGCGGCGGGCGGTGGCAATGCCATAGGGCATCACCTCCATGCCATCCAGCGCATGGGCGTCGCTGTTAATGGCGATCTTACAGCCCAATTCGACCGCCCGTCGTGCATAGACATCACTCAGATCCAAACGCGTCGGATGGGCATTGATCTCAGGGATGGTGCCCGTTTCAACACAAACTTGCAAGACCGCTTCCACATCCAGATCCGACGGCGGACGTGAGCCAATCAGCCGGCCGGTTGCGTGGCCAAGAATATCTACGTGGGGGTTGCGGATCGCCTTGATACAGCGTTCTGTAATGACGGCGCGGTCCTGGCGCAAGCCGCTGTGGATACTGGCAACCACTACGTCCAACGTTGCCAATACCTCATCCGGCAGACCCAACGTGCCATCAGCCAGAATTTCCACCTCGGTGCCACGCAGCAGGCGGAAGTTGATCCCTGCGTCAGCATAGCGCTCATTGATGCGTGCGATTTCAGCGGCCTGCTCTTTGAGCCGCGCCCCATCTAATCCCCCCACCATGCCCAAACCCACGCTGTGATCGCAGAGCGCCCAGTAGCGATAGCCGCGCGCCCGCGCCGCTTCGGCCATTGCTTCAATGCTAGCAGTGCCGTCACTCCAGGTGCTATGGCCATGCAACTCGCCTTGAATGTCGTCCAATTGGATCAAGTGCGGTAAGGTATGCGTACGCGCAGCCTGGATTTCGCCCCGGTTTTCGCGCAATTCCGGTGGTGGCCAATCCAGGCCCAGGAATTGGTAAAGTTCCGTCTCTTCGGCAAAAAAGCGCTGTTCTCCCTCCGGCGCCGCTCCGGTTCCCGTAGCCGTCAAGCCATACTCATTGAGGCTCCAGCCCTGCTTCAGCGCCAACTCACGGAATGGAACGTTGTGCTCCTTGCTGCCTGTAAAATATTGAAGTGCAGCGCCCCAATGGCGGGCCTCGACCACACGCAGGTCAACCTGCAAACCATTGGTCAAAATCACGCTCGATTTGGTCTCACCCGCGTGGGTCACATCATGAACTTGGGGTAGCTTCTGAAAGGCGGCCATTACGGCTGCCGGCTGATCACTGACGCAAAGAATATCCACATCCCCAATGGTCTCTTTCCACCGGCGCAAACTGCCGGTGATCTCGATGCGGGTAATGGCGTCGGAGGGGAGTGTGGCCTCCAGCCCAGCCAACATGGCCAACGCAAGGGGGCGCGCTTCACCAATAGGTATGCGCTCATCGCCCCGTTTGGCCAACAGTTCAATCCCTTTGAGAATTTTCTCTTCACTCTTAGCGCCAAACCCCTTTAATGCGCGCAGCTTGCCGGCTTCGGCTGCAGCTTTTAATTCAGCAATACTGGTGATTTCTAGCTCTTGCCAAAGACGGCGCGCCTTCTTAGGCCCCATATCGGGCACCTGCATCATGGCCACGACACCGGGGGGCACTTGCGTCTTGAGATCTTCAAATTCCTGGACAACGCCTTTATCGAGTAACTCACCTACTGCACCGGCAATCCCCTTACCCACATTGGGAATGCTTTGTAATTTCCCTTCAGCATGAACGGTGTTAATATCCTGCGGATAGCTTTTAATCGCTTCCGCCCCATTTTGGAAGGCAATAATCCGAAAGCGGTTGGCCTCTAGAATCTGCAAAATATCAGCCACCAACAACAGGAGATCGGCCACCTCTTTATTAGTAAAACGTTTGGGGCCAGTATGTTCGCTCCCAGTATGTTCGCTCCCAGTATGTTCACTCATAGTAATTAACAATGGGCCTCTTCCCATACCTACTGCGTTCACATCCCGCGCTCACATCTCACATTTTTGTCAGAATTGCTCGAAATTTGTAAGGAATTATAGCATATTTGTGTCCCCCAACAAAGCGCAGAGGCAGCACAACTTCAACGGTTGGACCAGACAGAACGAATTGGAATCATCAAAATCAATGTGCGATACTGCGGTTTTCCTTCAAAGCAAAGGATAGGTGTACAATAAAGTTATTCCCCAATAGTAGATTCGCGCAGGTGACTGTCACCTGAATTGCTTAACAGGAACAACCTTAATAATAAAGTTGGGTGAAGCGCACCCTTCTCGTAGAACATCCCCTATCGCAACAAGTAGCAACGCATGGCACAGAGTATGATCTTTGACCCCATTTATAGCCCAAGGCTCATTATCCGCCACTTTCAGGCAACCGATCTGCCCGCCTTCCTGGCACTACGCAGCGATCCGGAACTGGCTCGCTATCAAAGCTGGGAGACCTATAACGAACTATGCGCCCAAGCGTTTATCACTGAAATGAGTAATGCCCAACCAGGCAGCCCAGGGACCTGGTTTCAATTTGCGGTTGCCCTGCGCACGAACAACACCTTAATCGGTGATATGGCGCTCCATATTAAAGCAGATGATCCCCGTTTGGGGGAAATCGGCTATACACTGTCTCGCCAATATCAGGGGCAGGGTCTGGCCGGCGAAGCGGTGACAGCGTTGCTGAACTATCTCTTTCGCGAGCTACAGTTGCACCGGGTCAGCGCCATTTGCGATGTGCGCAATCACGCCTCAATCCGCCTTTTAGAGCGTCTAGGACTGCGCCGTGAAGGTCATACATTGCAAGCCTTTTGGAATCATGGCGAATGGGTGGACGAATATCTCTACGCCATATTGCGCAGTGAATGGTTACAACAACGTACAACAAGCGATGGATGAGGGCATGATACAAAGTACTAGCCTGCCCGCCTTTGCGGACGTAGCCATCATCGGTGCCGGTGCAGCCGGCCTCATGGCTGCAATTTGGGCCGGTCGCGCCCACCCACAACGCACCATTGTGGTGCTGGATGGTGCGCGCAAGTTGGGCGCGAAAATTTTAGTGGCCGGCGGCGGACGCTGCAATGTCACCCATGCTGTGGTCGATGCCGCCGCTTATGCCGGCAGTTCCCGCAATGCAATTAAGAAGGTGCTCCGCCGCTTTGATGTAACGGAGACCGTGGCTTTTTTCCAAGAACTTGGCGTGGCGCTCAAACGGGAAGAAAGCGGCAAACTTTTTCCCGTCACCGACCAGGCGCAGAGTGTGCTCACCGCCCTGTTGAGTGCTGTCCAGCATGAGCACGTAGCACTTTTGCATCCCTATCGTGTAGAAAGTGTCAACCGAGATAAAGATACTTTTATCCTCAGTGGCGCTTGGGGAACATTGGCAGCACAACACGTCATCCTGGCCACGGGTGGGCGCGCCTTGCCCAAGAGCGGCTCCGACGGTCATGGGTATCACCTTGCGCATAAGTTAGGCCACACGCTGACTACACGCATCTTCCCTGCACTTGTCCCTCTTACGTTGCCCAAAGATCACTTTCTCTGCGCCCTCAGCGGGGTGTCTACAACAGCAACACTGGAGGTGCGCGCCAGCAATGACAAACAACTCGCCAGCTTTACGGACAGCACCCTCTGCACCCATTTTGGCCTCTCCGGGCCGGCTGCGCTCGACATTAGTCGCTATTGGATTGACGCGCAGCTCGACGATCCAGACGCCACGCTGGTCATCAATTGGTGGTCTGACGCCACAGCCGCAGAGTTAGAGGCAGCGCTGCTCACCTTGGGCAAGCAATCCCCCTTATCGTTGCTACGCACTCGTTTGCCGGAACGGTTGGCGCGGGCGCTCTGTGACGTAGCGCAAATCGCACCTGGCGCACCCGCCCATAGTTTGATGCGTGAGCAACGAAAGAGGCTGGTGCGCACCGTTACGGCCATGGTGGCGCCTGTGACCGGCAATCGCGGCTACACTTACGCCGAGGTCACCGCCGGCGGTATTCCCCTTGACCAGCTTGACCTGAAGACAATGGCCTCACGCTGTTGCCCCGGCTTACATCTCTGTGGTGAGATCTGTGATGTCGATGGGCGAATTGGCGGCTATAACTTTCAATGGGCGTGGAGCAGCGGCTATGTTGCGGGGATCTCGGTTTGAAGCTAAAGGATACATAAGGATGGAACGCGGATTCGGCGAATCTACACAGAGCTAAAAGCCGTGTTCCATCCTTTTACCACTTGAGCGGCTCAACAAAGACCTGAATGTTGCCCCCACAGGCTAAGCCGACGCTCATGGCCAGTTCATCGGCAATCCCATATTCGATCAATTTGGGCTGCCCGGCTTTGAGTACGGCCAACGCCTCTTGCACTACTGCCCCTTCGACACAACCACCACTCACCGAGCCGGCCATTTCGCCCTTTTCGGAGATGGCCATCTTGGCGCCCAGCGGTCGCGGCGCCGAACCATAGACCTTGACGACCGTCGCCAGTGCAACCTGCTTGCCCTCACCCTGCCAACGTTCAATCTCCTTTAGCACTTCACGCATTGTATTCTCTCCCTAGCATCAAACTACAGTTCTGTAAAGTAAGTAATGATAGGTGGTAGGCGCCTCGAAGGCAACCGACCCTTGCGGTCGCCCCAGGGCACCGGCAAGCGGATGCCCCTGCCACCTATCATTACTTATCTGACAAAACACTACTCGCCACGTAAAAAGTTTAACTGGGCCGCGATAGAGGTGGCGCGGAAGGTGGCCTCGGCTCGCAAGGCTGCGGGGGACGCAACGCCCTCTTCATCCGGCAATAGCTCTTCACCGCTCTGCGCGCTAGTGACCACAACCCGTTGGCGCGCCTGGTCAGGCCCAATCCAAACGCGATTGACCTCACTATAGAGACTACCCTGTTCATCCGGTGCAATCGGTTGATAGTCACCCTTTTGCAGCCGATAGCCCAGCACGGCGTAGGCTATGTTATGCGTTTCTTCCCGCTCACCGCTATCAACAATAAAATATTCGCGCACACCGGCTTGGGCATAGATCGCCACTTTATCCTCCAGATCACCGGCAGCCAGGCGTGGCGAGACCACTTCCAACACAAAGGCAGGACGTTGATCAGCAGCGCGCACATCAAAGGTGGCCGGCACGCTATCCAGCGCTTCCACACCGGGGATCACCACAACATCGGGCGCCGGTTGGGGCAGGCCCTCTACATCCCACAGCAATTTGGCGTTGCTAAAGACCGCCACCAGCGGATTGGTGCGATAGAGATGGCGAAAGATGGCAAAGAGATGGCGCACATCCTCGGCATGGCGCGGGCCGTGGACGAATTCATCCCCCTCCCGGGGATCGAGAAAATCAGCCGGCGTCAGCGCCTCTTCCGAGTAGCTGGGTTGCGCCGTGCGTGTATAGTGAACCAACTTGCGCCGCCCATAATAAAAGGTGCGCAAACGCTCCGTTGCAGTGTTATCCAACAGACTCCCCCTCTATGGTGCAGTAGGTTTACGTATGAAATCATTGCTGATTTATTATAAATCACAAGCGCAATTCTTGAAACATGTGGACAAGCGCGCACGATTGGATGCCCGAGCAGGTGGTGTATGGTATGCGATTGTCCTATGTGCTCCCCCAGGTAAGCTTGGCAGGTAAGCTTGACAAAAAGGCCCACCTTGTCTATACTGCGGCTATGACCAGACGACGCAGGAGACACCCACAGCAGCAATGGCATCGCTTTTTGGCCAAGGGCTTTGAACTCTCGGTGGGACAGACAGGGGTGCAAGTCTTTGCCGAAATCGAGGTGACCCAGAATCCGCCCAAGGTGGACATTTTGCTGCTGCGCCGCACTTCGGACAGATGGACACCGGAACAGTTGGCGTTGTTGCCGGATGGCATTCGTGATTGTAACGCCGGCCATGTGCTGATCGAGTTCAAGTATACGGAGTCACTGACGGTGGATGCGCTACGGCAGGCGGTGAGCTACGAGTATTTCTATCGCACCGCCAATGATCTGAAGCCGGACGAGGTGAAGATGTTTATTCTCTGCGCCAAGACGCCTAACCCGGAGCGGTTACAGACATTCGGCTATGAAGCCACGGCACTGGACGGGATCTATGCAAGCAGCCATGAATTGACCGGACATATCCCGCTGTTAGTCTTGAATGACTTGAGCGATGCGCCGCACAACGCCTTTGTCAAAGCCTTTGCTAGCCGTCCGGCGCAGAAGGCCAAGGCGTTGGCCACGATTCGTACGCAATCGAATCTGTCGGATGCGTTGGTGACCTATTTTGACGTGTTGGGTGCGATTTGGTCCTTACCGGAAGGAGCGATGATGGACAATCTGTTAACCCCGGAGCGAGTGCTAGAAATCGGACAGGAATGGAAACGCATTCTACTCCAACACACCTCTCCCGATCAACTCAATGAACTGCTTTCCCCTGAATACAAGCAGCAATTGATCAACCAAGGTATCGAACGCGGCATCGAACGCGGCATCGAACGCGGCATCGAACGCGGCATCGAACGCGGCATCGAACGCGGCATCGAACAAAAGAGCCGCGACATTGTGTTAGCCATGGCGGCCAAAGGTTTTGACCTGGCCGTGATTGCCGACATCACCGGCCTGACCGCGGCCCAAGTGCAGACGTTGTTGCAGGCGAAGACCACAGCAACAACCGCAACTGGCGCGCATGAATGACAGTCGCCGGGGCTGAGGTCGGAATAGTTGCCTTCCGTTTCGCCTTGGGCGGTCAACACCGCTTTGGCATCTCCCGGCACCGCGGTCCAGGAGACGCCCAGGTCATGGTAGTGCTGGGCCAGCCGGTTGCTTTCCAGCTTGCCTAACTGGGGCCGGCAATCACCCCAGTTGCCGCTCGGACACGGTTCATGGCCTGTCGGGTCGACATACTTGAGCGGATTATTGTTGACATATGCATACCGGTCAAACGCCTGCGTATCTCCCGGATCCGGCACCATCGTATCAGGCTGGATAAACCGCCCTAATCCAGGATGGTGCTTTGCACCCGCTATGCGATCATACCACCTGGCCCCATAGTAATACAACCCCAGCGCGGCTTCCTCGCGTTGGCCGGTGAATTTGTAGCTGGTGGGGGTCGTGCCGCTGGCGGGAGCCCCCTGGGCGCGATCCTTGCCCCAGGCATAATAGCGCACCTCACCTGTTTCCGTCGCGCCGTTGATGGTATACGCCGTACTCCCGCGCCCAGGGGGCCCCCGGTCGCCCAGCAGCCAGTTGACCGTCGTGCCGCTCTTCATCGCGACACGCGCATTGCCGGCGTAATAGTACTTCTTGACCGTGCTGCCAGCCACCTCGTAGTAGTTGCCCACATAGACCGTGGTCACGCCGCCCGCCGTCCCTTTGACCCGCTGGCTGGCGCGGCGGAACACAACCGCAGGGCCCAGCGGGCACCCCGGCTGCAACGGATTTGTCCCCGGTAAGGACCAGGTTGGCTGACAGACAAAATGTCGGCCGCACCGATCAGTCGGGCTTCAGCCGACTTCGGTTATCAGCCTGGGGTTTTAACCCTGGGCAACCCCAGCGCGGCTTCCTAGCGTTGCCCCCCTTCGCACCCATGGACTCCCGGCTCAGGGCAAGTCCCCAGAGTGAGAAGGGTAGTGCTCCAGCGGTGAGCCATGAATGGCCTACCTGATACCCCAAGCGCGCCACAGCCAGACTCACACGGGCGCTTTAGTGGGCTGTCCGCCTAGGGTTTTACCCTTTAACGTGGCGGGCAAGGTCTCGATGGGTCACAGCATTCTCCTCTAGCAATTGTGGCTTGGAAGAGCTTGACAGAGCTGCCGCCGCGGCATATACTACAGGTATGCATGCACGAATAGTGAAACCACGTCCCCTCACGCCATGGCATCGCTTTCTGGCCAAAAGTTTGGAGCTTTCGGTAGGACGTGAGCGAGTGGCGGTGGAGAGCGAATTGCCCACCGGCAGTGAACCTCCCAAAATTGATACCGTCTTACTGCGGCGCGAAACGGAGACGTGGACTGAAGCACAACGGGCGTTGTTGCCCGATGGTGTGCGTGATACGGATGCCCATACGATCCTCATCGAGTTCAAGTACAGCGAGTCGCTCACCTTGGATGCGCTGCGCCAAGCGGTGGGCTATGAGTATTTTTATCGCACAGGTCATGACTTGACTCAAGCTGAGGTGAAGATGTTTGTGCTCTCCGCCAAGACGCCCCAAGCCGACCGCCTGGCCGCCTTGGGTTATGCCGTCACCGAGTTGCCGGGCGTCTATCGCAGCAACAACATTTATGTAACGCATATCACCTTGCTGGTGCTCAATGATCTACGCAATGAACCGCACAATGCATTGGTCAAAGCCTTTGCCAGTCGCGCCAAGGAAAAAGCCAAAGCCTTTCAGTTGCTGCGGCGTTTCTGGCGTCTGTCCGCCGAGTTGTTGCTGATGTTGGAAGTTTTGCAGGCCATCTGGTCTTTGCCGGAAGGAGCAACCATGAACGAAGTTTTGACACCGGAACGGGTCATGGAGATTGGGGAAGAGTGGAAGCGGATCTTTCTGAAGAACCTGTCACCGGAAGATTTGGACGCCTACCTCAATCCGGAGTACAAACGCGCCCTGTTAACCGCCGGGCGTGAAGAAGGACGTGAAGAGGGACGTGAAGAAGGCGAATTTGCCTTGTACAAAACCCTGGAGCGGATCTTACAACGCCAGCTAGGCGCAGTGCCGGCGACCGTAAGCGCGGCTCTGCGCCAATGCACGCTGGCTGAACTCAATGACCTCGTTAACCCGGCGCTCGATGCAGCAAGCTGGACGGAGTTTCTGGCCGCCTTGCCGCACCAACCATAGCTTTCGACACTTGATGAGAAGGTGTTGAGCCTTATCAACTCAACACCTTTTTTGATGAGCGCCGTTGTGTAGCTACCCCACTTGGCTGAAGCCAACTTCGGTTATCAGCTTGGGGTTTTACCTCTGGGCAACCCCAACCCCGCCTCCTCGCATTTACCTTCTTCGCGCCCAACCGGCTCAGGGCAAATGGTGAATTTGTAGCTGGTCTCTGTCGTGCCGTTGATGGTGTAGGCCGTACTGCCCAGATGGTCACTCAGCAGCCAGCGCAGCGCCCCATTCTCGCGCATGGCGACGCGCTGCGGGAGCTCGCTGGGCGCGGCGTAATAGTACTTGCGCACGACGCTCACATTGCCGCCCACCGCCATCCAGTTGATGTGCCAGCCCCAACTGTTGGCCGTCGCCGGCGTGAGTCAGGGCTGTGCCTTTTAACAACCAGGATACTGCTGGCGAATCGGTCACGACTCAAATTCAAGCCAAACTGGCCGTTGGCTGAACCTAATTGACTCGTGTGAGTCGGTCCACTTTAATGGACTTTACTCATCAGCCAGCAACTGATTTCTCAGTTGTAACTAGTTCGCCAGCAGTATCCAACCAGTTGACAGTCAATGCCCAATCGATTTTTCATGAGAGCGGCATCTTCGTGGGCAGTGACTGTCACCTTCTCGACCTGCTATTTAGGAACAACCCTATAGACTTCCAATTACAAGACATCTCTATCTGCATTGAAATCTTGCATATTAATTTCGGCCATATCTATGCCAAAAGCTTTTGCTTGCTGTTGGATTAGAGAGAGAACTTCGTAATATGCAAAAAGTCTTCCCTTCTCAAAGTCGAAACTAGACGAAGCGCTCTGTTTTATTCCGGCCACATTAGCGCGCAAAAGCAATACGACGTCACGTACAAAGCTATATTCATTGATTGGATAATTCATCAAGCAAACCTTTCAAGATCTCAAGCTGCTCAATTTGCCTTTGAATGTCCGCTGGCCACTTTCTTGTTAATAGAGCCTCTTGCTGTCTGGGGTCAAGCTCACGAAAATTCGGAATATACTTTTCCGGATTTACAATTTTGTCCTGGTGCTCCACAATCAATTGCTCAATTGAGGAAATTCCTTTTTGTATTTGTCCAATTGATCTACCAGCGTAATTGCGCAAAAAGCCAGCATGTTTCCCTCCTTCTTTAGCAATTTGGTAGGCGTTGCTTATCTTTTCAGATGGGGACGCCTGACTGACAGCCTCCACCTCATTCGTACAATCGCCATCAGCGCACGCGCCCATCACCAGCGCCGGTAACCGCCACACCAGCCGCCCAATCCCGAAGAGGGATGCCGCCACTGTCGCCGGATCCTTCAGGCCGGTCTGGACCGTGGCGCCGGGGCCGAGGTCGGAATAGCTGCCTTCCGTTTCGCCTTGGGCGGTCAGCACGGCTTTGGCATCCCCCGGCACTGCCGTCCACGAGACGCCCAGGTCATGGTAGTGCTGGGCCAGCCGGTTGCTTTCCAACTTGCCTAGCTGGGGCCGGCAATCTCCCCAGTTGCCGCTCGGACACGGTTCATGGCCTGTCGGGTCGACATACTTGAGCGGGTTATTGAGCGTATACGCATAGCGATGGCGCTTTGCGCCCACTGCGTGATCAAAGCTCTGCGTATCCCCAGGGTTCGGCACCACCGTATCCGCGCCCAGGGGGCTCCCGATAAACCTACCCAGCCCCGGATGGTGCTTTGCACCCGCGGTGCGATCATACCACCGCGCGCCGTAGTAATACAACCCCAGGCTTGCCTCTTCACGCTGGCCGGTGAATTTGTAGCTGGTGGGGGTCGTGCCACTGGTGTAGCGGTCTTTGCCCCAGACGTAATAACGGACTTCACCGGTTTCCGTCGTGCCGTTGATGGTGTAGGCGGTGCTGCCCAGGTGATCGCCCAGCAGCCAGTTGACCGTCGTGCCGCTCTTCATGGCGACGCGCTGGTTGCCAGCGTAGTAATACTTTTTAACCGTGCTGCCGGCGACCTCGTAGTAGTTGCCCACGTAGACCGTGGTCACGCCGCCCGCGGTCCCCTTGACCCGCTGGTTGTCGCCATCATAGACAAAGCTGGCCGTCGCGCCGCCGCTGACACTCACCAGCCGGTTCTCGGCGTCTTACACAAAGCCGCGAAACCGATCTTCGTGGCTTCGCTGACAGTGGCTAGACATTGCGCTAACTCACACCCTGTGCTCCTGCGATTCCGCTTGACAAAGTGGCCCATCTTGTCTATACTGCGGCTATGACCAGACGACGCAGGAGACACCCACAGCAGCAATGGCATCGCTTTTTGGCCAAGGGCTTTGAACTCTCGGTGGGACAGACAGGGGTGCAGGTCTTTGCCGAGGTGGAGGTGACCCAGAATCCGCCCAAGGTGGACATTTTGCTGCTGCGCCGCACTTCGGACAGATGGACACCGGAACAGTTGGCGTTGTTGCCCGATGGCATTCGCGATTGTGACGCCGGCCATGTGCTGATCGAGTTCAAGTACACCGAATCATTGACGGTGGATGCGCTACGTCAGGCAGTGAGCTATGAGTATTTCTATCGCACCGCCAACGATCTGAAGCCGGAGGCGGTCAAGATGTTTGTGCTCTGCGCCAAGACGCCTAACCCAGAGCGCTTGCAAAACTTTGGCTATGAAGAGAGTCACTTGGCCGGCGTCCATGTCAGCAGCCACGAACTGACCGGTCACATTCCGCTCTTAGCGCTCAACGACTTGAGTGATGCGCCCCACAACGCCTTTGTCAAAGCCTTTGCCAGCCGTCCAGCGCAGAAGGCCAAGGCGTTGGCCACGATTCGTACGCAATCGAATCTGTCGGATGCATTGGTGACCTATTTTGACGTGCTAGGCGCCATTTGGTCCTTACCGGAAGGAGTCATCATGGATGAAATTTTAACCCCGGAGCGGGTGCTGGAGATCGGACAGGAATGGAAACGCATACTACTCCAACACACCTCGCCCGATCAGCTCAATGAACTGCTTTCCCCCGAATACAAGCAGCAGTTGATCAACCAAGGTATTGAACGCGGCATCGAACGCGGCACCGAACAAAAGAGTCGCGACATTGTGTTAGCCATGGCGGCCAAAGGTTTTGACCTGGCCGTGATTGCCGACATCACCGGCTTGACCGTAACGCAGGTGCAGGCGCTATTGCAGGAGAAGACCACGACGTCAACTACGCCTAGTGCGCATGAGTAACGGCGTCGGTGAGCCATGAATTGCCCACTTGGCAGCCTAGGGTTAAAACCCCAGGCAACCTGACCGCGGTCACGCCGCCCGCCGTCCCTTTGACGCGCGGGTGGTCGCGTCAAAACACAACAACGGGGCCCAGCGGGTACCCCGGAAGCAGCGGATTTGCCCTCGGTAGGAGCAGATTGCTTCGCGGACAAAATGCCGGCGACGCCAGCCAGTTGGCTTGAGCCAACTTCAGTTGTCAGCCTCGGGTTTTAACCCTGGGCAGTTTGGCCGGCGCCGGCGTAATCGCACCGCCGTTGTAGCGCAAATATTATTACGCGGAACCCCGGCACTATGGGGGAAGCACTACAGTTTTTGACTTGCGAATTCTTCCAGTTCTAGCTGAGCAGCCTCACGGGCGCTGTCCAGATCACTGGCAAAGGTAAGTGTACCAAACCGTGGGAATCTGCCCCACCCTCCACCTCGACCGGTATGCCAGCCCAAATAATGTATCTCAAATTTACCATCTTGGTGTTGATAGATGCGGGCAAGATATTCTTTAGATGGGTGTTCGATTGCTTCCACAAATTTTTTATCAGCTCGCACAATCTTGTACAGATCATAATCAACCGACAGCACAAGCCGTTCCAGCAATTCAAGTTGTAAACGTCTTGCTTCCTGAAAATCAGCGGCAAGCATCGGTGCTTTAGGCCATAATTCAATCCACCCTTGCGAAAACCAGGGTTCTGATTTACGGTCACCAATCCATATTTTTCCATAGATTTCATACTTTGCTTCGCTTTGATCGACATCCGGATAACGGATACACGCAAAGATGTCTCGGTTCTTTTCGCTGGAACTACATCCGCCGCGAGGTCCGGGCTTTCTTGGTTCGTGCCAATATGACATATTGTCCTCTCTCTAAATATAACCCATGCAGTTTATTCAAGCATAACTAGACGATGTAGCGCTCTTTACCCCAGGCGTAATAGCGCACTTCACCCGTTTCCGTCGCGCCGTTGATGGTATAGGCCGTACTACCAAGGTAATCACCCAGCAGCCAGTTGACCGTCGTGCCACTCTTCATGGCCACGCGCTGGTTGTCGCTGCGGAGCACAACATCGGATTTGAGAAGCAACGGATTTACCCTCGGTAGGACCAGGTTGCTTCGCGGGCAAAATGCCGACCGCGCCGACCAGTTGGCTTGAGCCAACTTCGGTTGTCAGCCTGGGGTTTCAACCCTTGGCGGTTTGGCCGTGGTCACGCCGCCTGCCGTCCCCTTGACACGCTGGTTGTCGCCGTCGTAGACAAAGCTGGCGGTCGCCCCACCGTTGACACTCACCAGCCGGTTCTCCACGTCGTAGGTGAAGTCTGTGTTCGTTGTGCCCAGCGTGGCGGCACCGGCCAGGTGGGCGAAGAGGTTGAGCCCATTGCCATTCACGTCGTATCGAGGCAATAGGGGAAGGGGTCGTGGCAGCAAAGGGTTTGCCGGCGGGCTAGTTGACGGACAAGATGCCAGCCGCGCCTGCCAGTTGGCTTGAGCCAACTTTGGTTGTCAGCCTGGGGTTTTAACCCTTGGCGACAGGTGCTGTTAGTGTGACGATGCTTTTTTAAAACATAACGAACAACTCCATTCTAGCTTTTTCCTAAAGCTGGAATGGAGTTGTTCGTTGCAAATTTGAATGGCTCTTTGAAATCTCAGAGGGTTGATATCAAAATCGGTGTTACCCTAACCCTTCAAATCTATTTCTGATGGATTGAGCATAGTCTGTACCGAGAGGTTGTGAGCAGAGATAAGATTTTAACCACGCTCGCCGTGCATCTAACATTCGACCAGCTTCCTGATACAGATTTCCAAGTCGAATATGAAAGTGTGGATTATCTGGGCTTAATGTAGTTGCCTGTTCCATCCACCTGATTGCCTCGTCAAGCATCACAACTTCTTCCGGCAAACCATACAGAGAAGTAGCTCCAAAAAGAATTGACACATTGTTTGGGCTGATCTCTAAAGCACGTCGGTACTCTTGTGCTGCTAGTATATAGTTAAGTGTACCTAAGGTATATACCTCAGCCAACTGTGCATGTAAAACGGCATTGTTTGGTTCCAATTCCAATGCAGCTTCTAAACATTGGATAGCCTTCTTATAATTCTCACCTGTCTCATTTGCATTTCCTAATGCAAGCTTGAAACGCAAATGAGCAATCATGGCTAGAAAATCTACCTCTTTACCAAACCGCTCAATACAACTTTGATAGATATTTATGGCTTCTTCCAGATGATCATCCAGCCTAAGTTGATTCGCTTCATCTAAGGTAATATACATATTTAGAGAAACTGTGGATGTTTGTTTTGTCATTTCATCACCCATGCATCAGTGATTTGAATTGCATTCTGAGCTGTTTGTACAGCCCTAACCACTACCTGCTGATTATTGATGATGTTACTAAACTCGACAATCGCTCCTACCGGTGACTGATTTATCACACTTCTTGTCCCTGAATCTACTGTTTGTTGAATAAATGGTTGCACGGCCTTATAGTCATCCAACAAATTACCCGTGAGATTGGCCAAACGCCCCCATTCGTGCTTTGAAGCCATGATATGCTCAACTCTCTGCGTTTGTCCTTCCAGCCAATTGATGGTGTTACTGGCATTTTGTACATTGGATGCTGCTTTCTGTGCAGAGGATGTTGCACCTTCCACCTCATTCGTACATTCCCCAGCAGCACACGCGCCCATCATCACCTGATAGAGCAATCTTGGGAGATTCATTGCCAGCCGCCCACCGCCAACTGCCATCGCCGCCACTGTCGCCGGATCCTTCAGGCCGGTCTGGACCGTAGCGCCGGGGCCGAGATCGGAGTAGCTGCCTTCCGTTTCGCCTTGGGCGGTCAACACGGCTTTGGCATCCCCCGGCACCGCCGTCCACGAGACGCCTAGGTCATGGTAGTGCTGGGCCAGCCGGTTGCTTTCCAGCTTGCCTAGCTGGGGCCGGCAATCTCCCCAGTTGCCGCTCGGACACGGTTCATGGCCTGTCGGGTCGACATACTTGAGTGGATTATTGTTGACATACGCGTACCTGTCAAAGCTCTGCGTATCCCCAGGATTGGGCACCACCGTATCAGGCTGGATGAACCGTCCCAAGCCAGGATCATACCACCGCGCGCCATAGTAGTACAACCCCAGGCTTGCCTCCTCGCGTTGGCCGGTGAATTTGTAGGTCGTGGGGGTCGTGCCGCTGGCGGGAGCCCCCTGGGCGCGGTCTTTGCCCCAGGCGTAATAGCGCACTTCGCCGGTTTCCGTTGTGCCGTTGATGGTATAGGCCGTACTCCCCAGGTGATCGCCCAGCAGCCAGTTGACGGTGGTTCCACTCTTCATCGCCACGCGCTGGTTGCCGGCGTAATAGTATTTCTTAACCGTACTGCCCGCCACCTCATAGTAGTTGTCCACGTAGACGGTGGTCACGCCGCCCGCGGTCCCTCCTGACGCGTTGGTTGGCGCCGTTGGAACGCTGTAAGCATAGAAAATACCATAAGATTCAAGGAAGCAAGGGCGCGGTTGACACCATGACTGGCTGGCTACTGAACAGACGTGCCGGACAGGCGGCGAGTAAAGCTTCTCACCGCCTGTCCGGCACGTCTGCCTCAAAGTAAATTACACCCCATCTAAGCCGTTGTGTACTAGCCTTCTTACACTTTCACAATTTCTCTGACCAAATCTGCCAACACCTCTGCATGTTCTCGAATTTCGGCGCCTACTTCCTCAGGATATAAATAGCTGGATGATATTGTTGCAGGGTATAAATCAACCAATATATTTGCTGCCAATTTGGGAATTGAATCATCGTTGTTCCATGCGACAATACAACTGCGTAGGGCTTGGCATAAATAGTCAAATTTCTCCTGGGCAAAGCCATCCATCATGCGTAGGGGGACGAGAAATTGTTCTGAAGCTATCTCTAGCTCATGGATTGTAAGTAAATTCTGCGACATAATATCTCCTATTCTGTCAGTAACTTTACAGCCTCAGGAGGAATATGACCTTCTATGAGAACTTCCGATGAAGCCTTTGCAAAATTTCTTGCAGTTACACCTCTCAAATATGTATTACGCCCACTTTCAGTTGACAAATCGATTATGTTGCTTTTGACCTTAGTCAAGTCTATCTCAACAATTTCGTTGCCAGTTTTCACTGCCCACTTGTTAGCTACATTTATATCTGCGGTTGTCGATATATACTGCGACTTAAATCCTGGCCGGCTGCCATTCAAAATATGTCCTTCGGGGCTATAGTTGGCATTCGGATTCTTAGCAGATAACCCCTCTGTCGGAATTTCATCAGGCCTAATCACTCGATAGACAGTCCCCTTAACTGTAGATACTTGTCCACCTGCACTATCATTACCAGTAACGGCAAGCACATTCTCTGCGCCACCAGTTTCGACACTACTCCCTCGCTCCCCAGCCGTGTCAGCAAAAGCCTGGCCTGTTTCTTTGATCTCAATATAGCCTTCTTGACCAGAAGGGGCGCCTCCACCGGTAAAGCGTCCACTGGTCTCGGTATTGCCACCGGCTGCGCAAGGCGCAACGTTTTCACCGAACCCCAATGACTCTCCCGCATCATTGAGTGGGCAATCCCCATGGCCACTGGGATCAATACGATTCAGCGGATTATTGAGCGTATAGGCATAGCGATCAAAGGAACCCGTATTTCCCGGATGGGGCACAATCGTATCAGGCTGGATAAACCTACCCAGCCCCGGATCATACCACCGCGCGCCGTAGTAGTACAACCCCAGGCTTGCCTCTTCACGCTGGCCGGTGAACTTGTAGCTGGTGGGGGTCGTGCCGCTGGCGGGAGCCCCTTGGGCGCGGTCTTTGCCCCCTCGCTCTCAGTAGACATCCGGCCCAGAGCAGGCCCATAGTAATAATGGACTTTGCCGGTCTCTACTGTTCCGGTAGGGATTAACAGTTTAAGAAATGATGGCGACAGTCATCGTTTCGGCCAACGCAACCAATGAATTGGGCTACTGACAGCGAGAAGTGCCCGCAGGCACTATATCAAATGGCCGAAACGATGACCAAGGCCGAAATGATTATACACATACAAGAATTTTTGCTAAATAGCAATCTCTGATAGATTGCCATTTAGCCGGAACTAGAAGTGTCCCGTTACCAGATACCGAAATATAAAGAAAAGATCTAATAACACGAACAAACCAATGAAACCAGCAGCAGCCAGCATCATGTATCCGGCAAAACGATTTGGTCGTAATGGTGGCAAATCATCCGTTTTGCCAAGCACGCGTCGAAAAGATTTCATCAGTTCTTTGTCTAAGTCACTATAATATTGTTGTGGGTAAAAATTAATACGTGCTGCGCGAATGAAAAAGAGCATTGTAGCAATTTCAATCATCATTTTGACAACAAATCCAAACATCACTTGTTCCTTCATCTAATGTCACAACACCACCCTCAAAATTACAGGGTGGTGTTGTGTGATATTACTGATTAGAATCAATCAATATCAATGGATGTCCCCAGGTAAAGGTAAAATGGCCTTCTGCGACCCCAGTTCCCGGAAGAGTTTGTGCTTCGGAATAACTTTGTCCATGGATAATCCTTCCATTATCGGCTCTACCAAAAACGATTTCGCCTCCCGCACCGAGCCATCCTAATGCACCTGATACACCGAATTGTCCAAACATGCCATCCATATCCTGAATCCCAGCTCCAGGTATGCCACTTACCGACCACTTACTGAGCGGTGCTGGCCAAGGTGTATAAGCCCCACCCCCATATTCATCAAACACTCCAACATTTCCATTTTGATCCACATAGACCGCTAAACTGACTCTGGCGCCAGCGCCAGCACCATTGCCAGAAAAACCGAGAGCAGCACCACATGTTCCTCCTATTGCACTGGCACAGGCTTTCAAAGGCGAGCTGACGGCTTCGGTAAATTTATTCTGATCAAAACTCAGCGTTGGAATACCATGAGCAAAACTGACCTCAACTGGGATATCAATCTTTGACAAAGCCTCCGCTGTTTGCAAAAGGATAGAAGAGATTGATGGCCCAGCCGTCGTGTCAAGCGGGACTGAATAGCCATAATATTTTTGATGCAGTTCCGGTGTCCAATTTCCCGTTGGAACCCAAACGCCGCCCTCTTTAACACAAGCGACATAACTGCATGGGTAATTGCTGGGATCTAATGGTTCATGGCCCGATGGATCCGAGTATTTGAGGGGGTTATTGAGCGTATATGCATAGCGATCAAAGCTCTGCGTATCCCCGGGATTGGGCACCACCGTATCAGGCTGGATGAATCTCCCCAGCCCCGGATCATACCACCTGGCGCCATAGTAATACAACCCCAAACTGGCCTCCTCGCGTTGGCCGGTGAATTTGTAGCTGGTCGGGGTCGTGCCACTGGTGTAGCGGTCTTTACCCCAGGCGTAATAACGGACTTCACCCGTCTCTGCTGTACCGTTGATGGTGTAGGCCGTACTCCCGCGCCCAGAGGGCCCCCGGTCGCCCAGCAGCCAGTTGACGGTGCTTCCGCTCTTCATCGCCACGCGCTGGTTGCCAGCGTAGTAGTACTTCTTGACGGTCGGGAGCCCACTGGGCGCAGCCACCTCATAGTAGTTGCCCACGTAGACCGTGGTCACGCCGCCCGCGGTCCCCTTGACACGCTGGTTGTCGCCGTCATAGACAAAGCTGGCCGTCGCGCCGCCGCTCACACTCACCAGCCGGTTCTCGGCGTCGTGCACATAGCCGCGAAACCGATCTTCGTGGCTTCGCTGACAGTGGCTAGACATTGTGCTAACTCACAGCCTGTGCTCCTGCGATTCCGCTTGACAAAGTGGCCCATCTTGTCTATACTGCGGCTATGACCAGACGACGCAGGAGACACCCACAGCAGCAATGGCATCGCTTTTTGGCCAAGGGCTTTGAACTCTCGGTGGGACAGACAGGGGTGCAGGTCTTTGCCGAGGTGGAGGTGACCCAGAATCCGCCCAAGGTGGACATTTTGCTGCTGCGCCGCACTTCGGACAGATGGACACCGGAACAGTTGGCGTTGTTGCCCGATGGCATTCGCGATTGTAACGCCGGCCATGTGCTGATCGAGTTCAAGTACACCGAATCATTGACGGTGGATGCGCTACGGCAGGCGGTGAGCTACGAGTATTTCTATCGCACCGCCAATGATCTGAAGCCGGACGAGGTGAAGATGTTTATTCTCTGCGCCAAGACGCCTAACCCGGAGCGGTTACAGACATTCGGCTATGAAGCCACGGCACTGGACGGGATCTATGCAAGCAGCCATGAATTGACCGGACATATCCCGCTGTTAGTCTTGAATGACTTGAGCGATGCGCCGCACAACGCCTTTGTCAAAGCCTTTGCTAGCCGTCCGGCGCAGAAGGCCAAGGCGTTGGCCACGATTCGTACGCAATCGAATCTGTCGGATGCGTTGGTGACCTATTTTGACGTGTTGGGTGCGATTTGGTCCTTACCGGAAGGAGCGATGATGGACAATCTGTTAACCCCGGAGCGAGTGCTAGAAATCGGACAGGAATGGAAACGCATTCTACTCCAACACACCTCTCCCGATCAACTCAATGAACTGCTTTCCCCTGAATACAAGCAGCAATTGATCAACCAAGGTATCGAACGCGGCATCGAACGCGGCATCGAACGCGGCATCGAACGCGGCATCGAACGCGGCATCGAACGCGGCATCGAACGCGGCATCGAACAAAAGAGCCGCGACATTGTATTAGCCATGGCGGCCAAAGGTTTTGACCTGGCCGTAATTGCCGACATCACCGGCTTGACAGCGGCCCAAGTGCAGACGTTGTTGCAGGAGAAGACCGCAGCAACAACCGCAACTGGCGCGCATGAATAACAGTCGCCGGGGCCGAGATCGGAGTAGCTGCCTTCCGTTTCGCCTTGGGCGGTCAGCACGGCTTTGGCATCTCCCGGCACCGCGGTCCACGAGACGCCTAGGTCATGGTAGTGTTGGGCCAGCCGGTTGCTTTCCAGCTTGCCTAGCTGGGGCCGGCAATCACCCCAGTTGCCGCTCGGACACGGTTCATGGCCTGTCGGGTCGACATACTTGAGCGGATTATTGTTGACATACGCATACCGGTCAAAGCTCTGCGTATCCCCAGGATCAGGCACCACCGTATCAGGCTGGATGAATCTCCCTAGTGCCGGATCATACCACCGCGCGCCATAGTAATACAACCCCAGGCTTGCCTCTTCACGCTGGCCGGTGAATTTGTAGCTGGTGGGGGTCGTGCCACTGGTGTAGCGGTCTTTGCCCCAGGCATAATAGCGCACTTCGCCGGTTTCCGTCGCGCCGTTGATGGTATAGGCCGTACTCCCGCGCCCAGGGGGCCCCCGGTCGCCCAGCAGCCAGTTGACGGTGGTTCCACTCTTCATCGCCACGCGCTGGTTGCCGGCGTAATAGTATTTCTTAACCGTACTGCCGGCCACCTCATAGTAGTTGCCCACGTAGACCGTGGTCACGCCGCCCGCGGTCCCCTTGACACGCTGGTTGTCGCCGTCATAGACAAAGCTGGCCGTCGCCCCGCCGCTGACACTCACCAGCCGGTTCTCGGCGTCGTACTGCGAAGCATCCGAAGTTTGATTTAATTCAGGCGCTTAATTTCTTTTGCAATCAACTGTTTAAAGGGCCCATAACCAGGAGGAGTATTCCATGTCCGATCAAAAGAACTTGGTTCATGATCACTAACTCTAACAAATACTTGAGTTAAATCATCACGAATACCTGTAATAGAAACATCAATAACGCGGTAAAATCTTTGCGAATCAATATAGATAATGTCAACCACTTTCTCGACATCCAGAGAATAATCTGAATAACCAACTCCATATAAGTGGATGTCAAAATTTCTACTGATTTTAGCATTTAATCTATCTTCAACTTCACAGGAGGCTTGCTCAAGTACTTGAAGAAAAAGAGTATAAAACTCATTTTTAGTCATTTAGTCATTTTCCTATTTATTAAAATCCACCCTCTGTCGTGTTTATAGTAGCAAAGCCAATTTACCACAAAAGACCGAGAAAGAACGTGTAATTCACTGGCTTTCTCGGTCCTTTGTGGAAACAGCAGAATAGGACAGATTGTTTAGCATGTCAATCTGTCCTATTTTGCTGTCAATCGAGGATAATTTGCGGCAGCCCCTTCATAATCTCGTATAGATATGGCAATACATCATCTGCAAAATGCACCGAATCTTTTGCTCCATAAGTTCCAGGATCGTGGAATAAGAAGCCAAATCTCCTGACAAAAGATATGGGAACTTCAATTTTTGTCAACACCATATCAACATCAGCGTTTAGCGGGCTTTGTATGAAATCACGGACACCTTGCTCAGTTAAGGCAAAATATTTACCGGCACCACTAGGCGATAGACCATAATCGCCAAAACGAAGTAGATCATTCAGTTCTTCTGGCCTTACAGCCCGATAGAGTGTGACTGTATCATCAATAGCTTCGCCAGTGGCTGTTACTTCATTCGTACAATCCCCATCGGCACAGGCTGCCGCCGCCCCTTGGGCCAATAGCGCCGGTAACCGCCACACCAGTCGCCCAATCCCGAAGAGGGATGCAGCCACTGTCGCCGGATCCTTCAGGCCGGTCTGGACCGTGGCGCCGGGGCCGAGGTCGGAATAGCTGCCTGCCGTTTCGCCTTGGGCGGTCAGCACGGCTTTGGCATCCCCCGGCACTGCCGTCCACGAGACGCCTAGGTCATGGTAGTGCTGGGCCAGCCGGTTGCTTTCCAGCTTGCCTAGCTGGGGCCGGCATTAAAGTGGAATAAGATTTAGTTATATACTGAGCTCTTCATACTGCCAAACACCTGGTCTAGATGGCGTATAAAAAATGCTGTCAATCGCATAGTTGGGAGCATCAGTGAAGCAAGTCCAGATACCAGTAGACGTAATTTCAAGTGTAAAGCCATCTTCAGCGTTCGGATAAGGGAAAATTACCTGGCGGCATGTTATGTTCTCTGAGAGTAGGTAAGATTGAAAAGAATGATAATCCAGTTCTTTTACTGACATATACCAATCTACACCCAAACCGTGAGGGAGTTCATTCAAAGTTTGTACCTGGGCATATTCTCGAAAATAAATTGCTAGTTGAAAAAAGCTACTGTCTATATAGGTTATCTGTAAATTGCTATAATGCAAAATATATAATATTTGATTTGGAATTATCCCCACTTTTTCATCTACTGTTATCGGCTTCCCTAACTGCCTTTCAACTTCCTCACGCGATGGATAGGCAGTCAAATTTCCTAGCGAACCGGTTATCAAGAATTTTTTGAAACTATTAAAAGGAAGTATAAGAGCGTGTTTATCCATTTAGCGTATCCTAATCTAGTCATGGGAAGCGGCAACAGGTTTGCAAATAGAGCAAATGATCTGTGCCGCTTCCCGAAAGAGTAGCTGTACCTGGCGGCAGGATAAGTTACTAATCTATAATCAGTAGTCCGCAATGGTCCCAGATGTTGAATTAGCCGACTCTGGACCACGCGACTATGCAACTGCGGACTACTGATTAATGTCAAACATCAGTCCCTTACTTGACCACGGTATACTTCCCACTAGTAATTGCCTCAACTAGAAGCTGCGCTTGCTGTACTCTCTCAACATATCGAGGATCATTGCCAAATGTTGAAATGATTCCCTGCGCACGTTGAAGCGCCCCTGTTGGATCAGATTGAAGGAGAGCCGCAACACCTTGAACAATACTATTTGTGATCGCTCCTGTAGTACTTCCAGCTTGATTGACAGCTATTTGAATACTACCGTTCGCAAGTCTTTGTGGAATCAAACTCACCTCACCTACCTCTGAATTAAGATGATATCCTTTGGTCAATACATCTCGACTGAATCCACCTAATCTTTGAAATGACACAATCGAATTAACGCGTTTAGCCGCCATTTCATAGACACGATATTCATTCTCGCAATCCCCATCGGCACAGGCGGCCGCCGCCCCTTGCGCCAATAGCGCCGGTAACCGCCACACCATCCACCCGCCCACCACGGCGGATGCGGCCACCGTCGCCGGGTCGCGCCAACCGGTCTGGACCGTGGCGCCGGGGCCGAGGTCGGAATAGCTGCCTTCCGTTTCGCCTTGGGCGGTCAACACGGCTTTGGCATCCCCCGGCACTGCGGTCCACGAGACGCCTAGGTCATGGTAGTGTTGGGCCAGCCGGTTGCTTTCCAGCTTGCCTAGCTGGGGCCGGCAATCTCCCCAGTTGCCGCTCGGACACGGTTCATGGCCTGTCGGGTCGACATACTTGAGCGGATTATTATTGACATATGCATACCGATGGCGCTTTGCGCCCACTACGTGATCAAAACTCTGCATATCCCCAGGGTTCGGCACAATCGTATCCGCGCCCAGGGGGCTCCCGATAAACCTACCTAGTGCAGGATCATACCACCTGGCGCCATAGTAATACAACCCCAAACTGGCCTCCTCGCGTTGGCCGGTGAATTTGTAGCTGGTGGGGGTCGTGCCGCTGGCGGGAGCCCCCTGGGCGCGGTCTTTGCCCCAGGGGTAATAGCGCACTTCGCCGGTTTCCGTCGTGCCGTTGATGGTGTAGGCCATGCTGCCAAAGTATCACCTGCACCGTCATAGACAAACAAGAGACACTCTTCATGATAGAAGTGTCCCTTGTGCTAACATACTATAATATTACTGATAGAATATACCTTGGCGACAGGTTACGTATTCATCTCTTATAACTGCTTTGCATGCTTCCTCCCAATCTCTGGCGGCAAATCCACCATCCATACACCGACTAGTGCACCGTCATAGGTTACATCTACGATTACTTGCTCCCCAATAGCAACGCATCTAAGATTCGCGCATTCCTTTGGTTCGCCAAGACGAGTGTAGAAAACCGTATAATCAGTATTGGTAAAATAGGCTTGTGGTTGACCGTCATCCAGATCTTGCTCAACGATTAACTGTGCCCATGTTGCTGCTGGCGCCTTTAGTGTAGGCACAACTGTCCAGTATGTAATTTCCGCTAACGTTACTGTTTCAAAATAGGAGATAATGTTAAAGGTATCAGCCTTAATAATGAGGTTATAGGCTCCTTGAAGCGTATGATGCGGAAGTGCGCTTGCCAAGCGCTCCAAACTGATCATATTATACTTCTCACTGTACCAGTATTCCCATTTTTCAGCTTGTGATTTGTCCGATATAGTAACCAAGATAGTCATACCCTTCCCGCATGCCCCTTTCATTACTGCTTAAGCCATTCGATTATCTCGAAAGCAGTCATTGCTTGCCAGCTGATCTGAGGAGACGTTCTTGCAAAGACTGTTACAACTTCTTTTGTACCTCGCTCGATTATCAATGCAACATTCGTGTGAGGTGACCACTGTGCCACTCTACTCCCGTCCCAGAAATACTGCGTATTACGTGCCATCCCATTAAATGTGTCAGCGATTTTTTGTGATGATATTTCATCCTTCTGAGCTTCTCTGAGAGCATGGTCGGTCAATCTAACGCCCTTGGCTAAAAGCTCATTAAATTGTTGGGCGGCCTTCGAAGGATCAAATCGCTTAACCGCCATATCATACGTACGATACTCGGTTTCACATCCATCATCCATACAAGCGCCTAACAATATTGGTAACCGCCACACCAGTCGCCCAATCCCGAAAAGGGATGCCGCCACTGTCGCCGGATCCTTCAGGCCGGTCTGGACCGTGGCGCCGGGGCCGAGGTCGGAATAGCTGCCTTCCGTTTCGCCTTGGGCGGTCAGCACGGCTTTGGCATCCCCCGGCACCGCCGTCCACGAGACGCCCAGGTCATGGTAGTACTGGGCCAGCCGGTTGCTTTCCAGCTTGCCTAGCTGGGGCCGGCAATCTCCCCAGTTGCCGCTCGGACACGGTTCATGGCCTGTCGGGTCAACATACTTGAGCGGATTATTGTTGACATACGCATAGCGATGGCGCTTTGCGCCCACTACGTGATCAAAGCTCTGCGTATCCCCAGGGTTCGGCACCACCGTATCCGCGCCCAGGGGGCTCCCGATAAACCTACCTAGTGCAGGATGGTGCTTTGCACCCGCGGTGCGATCATACCACCGCGCGCCGTAGTAATACAACCCCAGGCTTGCCTCTTCACGCTGGCCGGTGAATTTGTAGCTGGTCGGGGTCGTACCGCTGGTGTAGCGATCTTTGCCCCAGGCGTAATAGCGCACTTCGCCGGTTTCCGTCGTGCCGTTGATGGTATAGGCCGTACTCCCCAGGTGATCGCCCAGCAGCCAGTTGACGGTTGTGCCGCTCTTCATCGCCACGCGCTGGTTGCCGGCGTAATAGTATTTCTTAACCGTACTGCCAGCCACCTCATAGTAGTTGCCCACGTAGACCGTGGTCACGCCGCCTGCCGTCCCCTTCACCCGCTGGTTGTCGCCGTCATAGACAAAGCTGGCCGTCGCACCGCCACTGACACTCACCAACCGGTTCTCGGCGTCGTGCACATAGCCGCGAAACCGATCTTCGTGGCTTCGCTGACAGTGGCTAGACATTGTGCTAACTCACACCCTGTGCTCCTGCGATTCCGCTTGACAAAGTGGCCCATCTTGTCTATACTGCGGCTATGACCAGACGACGCAGGAGACACCCACAGCAGCAATGGCATCGCTTTTTGGCCAAGGGCTTTGAACTCTCGGTGGGACAGACAGGGGTGCAGGTCTTTGCCGAGGTGGAGGTGACCCAGAATCCGCCCAAGGTGGACATTTTGCTGCTGCGCCGCACTTCGGACAGATGGACACCGGAACAGTTGGCGTTGTTGCCCGATGGCATTCGCGATTGTGACGCCGGCCATGTGCTGATCGAGTTCAAGTACACCGAATCATTGACGGTGGATGCGCTACGTCAGGCAGTGAGCTATGAGTATTTCTATCGCACCGCCAACGATCTGAAGCCGGAGGCGGTCAAGATGTTTGTGCTCTGCGCCAAGACGCCTAACCCAGAGCGCTTGCAAAACTTTGGCTATGAAGAGAGTCACTTGGCCGGCGTCCATGTCAGCAGCCACGAACTGACCGGTCACATTCCGCTCTTAGCGCTCAACGACTTGAGCGATGCGCCGCACAACGCCTTTGTCAAAGCCTTTGCTAGCCGTCCGGCGCAGAAGGCCAAGGCGTTGGCCACGATTCGTACGCAATCGAATCTGTCGGATGCGTTGGTGACCTATTTTGACGTGTTGGGTGCGATTTGGTCCTTACCGGAAGGAGCGATGATGGACAATCTGTTAACCCCGGAGCGAGTGCTAGAAATCGGACAGGAATGGAAACGCATTCTACTCCAACACACCTCTCCCGATCAACTCAATGAACTGCTTTCCCCTGAATACAAGCAGCAATTGATCAACCAAGGTATCGAACGCGGCATCGAACGCGGCATCGAACGCGGCATCGAACGCGGCATCGAACGCGGCATCGAACGCGGCATCGAACAAAAGAGCCGCGACATTGTGTTAGCCATGGCGGCCAAAGGTTTTGACCTGGCCGTGATTGCCGACATCACCGGCCTGACCGTAACGCAGGTGCAGGCGCTATTGCAGGAGAAGACCACGACGTCAACTACGCCTAGTGCGCATGAGTAACGGCGTCGGTGAGCCATGAATTGCCCACTTGGCAGCCTAGGGTTAAAACCCCAGGCAACCTGACCGCGGTCACGCCGCCCGCCGTCCCTTTGACGCGCGGGTGGTCGCGTCAAAACACAACAACGGGGCCCAGCGGGTACCCCGGAAGCAGCGGATTTGCCCTCGGTAGGAGCAGATTGCTTCGCGGACAAAATGCCGGCGACGCCAGCCAGTTGGCTTGAGCCAACTTCAGTTGTCAGCCTCGGGTTTTAACCCTGGGCAGTTTGGCCGGCGCCGGCGTAATCGCACCGCCGTTGTAGCGCAAATATTATTACGCGGAACCCCGGCACTATGGGGGAAGCACTACAGTTTTTGACTTGCGAATTCTTCCAGTTCTAGCTGAGCAGCCTCACGGGCGCTGTCCAGATCACTGGCAAAGGTAAGTGTACCAAACCGTGGGAATCTGCCCCACCCTCCACCTCGACCGGTATGCCAGCCCAAATAATGTATCTCAAATTTACCATCTTGGTGTTGATAGATGCGGGCAAGATATTCTTTAGATGGGTGTTCGATTGCTTCCACAAATTTTTTATCAGCTCGCACAATCTTGTACAGATCATAATCAACCGACAGCACAAGCCGTTCCAGCAATTCAAGTTGTAAACGTCTTGCTTCCTGAAAATCAGCGGCAAGCATCGGTGCTTTAGGCCATAATTCAATCCACCCTTGCGAAAACCAGGGTTCTGATTTACGGTCACCAATCCATATTTTTCCATAGATTTCATACTTTGCTTCGCTTTGATCGACATCCGGATAACGGATACACGCAAAGATGTCTCGGTTCTTTTCGCTGGAACTACATCCGCCGCGAGGTCCGGGCTTTCTTGGTTCGTGCCAATATGACATATTGTCCTCTCTCTAAATATAACCCATGCAGTTTATTCAAGCATAACTAGACGATGTAGCGCTCTTTACCCCAGGCGTAATAGCGCACTTCACCCGTCTCTGCTGTACCGTTGATGGTATAGGCCGTACTCCCCAGGTGGTCACCCAGCAACCAGGAGGCGGTGCTTCCGCTCTTCATCGCGACGCGCGCATTGCCGGCGTAATAGTACTTCTTGACGGTACTGCCAGCCACCTCATAGTAGTTGCCCACGTAGACCGTGGTCACGCCGCCCGCGGTCCCTTTGACCCGCTGGTTGTCGCCGTCATAATTACTATTCAAACAAAACAGCGGACACTCTTTTCAAAGGAATGTCCGCTGTTTTTCACATCAGCCGATTGCGTTGGCTGACTTTATCGTTTGGCAGCGTGCTTCTCACCTATGGCCGGCGGCAGGTTCAACATCCACAGACCAGCTATCATACCATTACTAGTTAAATCCACAATCAGATGTTCTCCGATGGCAATATGCGTTAACAAAGTTGGCTCTATTGGCTCTCCCAAACGCGTATAAAACAAACGATAAGTGGCATCAGTGAAATATGCCTGTGCTTGACCATCATCAAGATCTTGCACAACTGACAACTGCCCCGCTTCCGCTTTGGGCGCTTCAAGGGTCGTGACAACATGCCAATTGGTGACTTCCGCTGCCCCGACTGTCTCAAAGTAGGATACAATCTTGTTTGCATCCATATCGATAATTAGGCTGTACGCGCCTTGTAAGGTAGAAAACGGAGGATGAGACTGGACCCGACGCGCAACAATTACATCGTAGGCATCCAGGTACTCATATTCCCATTCTTCAGCGTGTGACGTTCTGTGCAGAGCAAGATAAACTGTCATAATCGCTCATGTTTCTTGATGATGGCTATTTTTCTAGCCACTTAATAATCTCAAACGCAGTCATTGCTTGCCAATCTTGTTGTGGTGCAGTACGTTCAAATACCGTAACAACCTGCCTGGTTCCCTGCTCAATGATTACTGCCACATTGGTATGCGGTGACCACTGTGCAACTCGACCACTAGTCCAAAAATATTGTGTATTGCGTGCCGCACCACTAACTGTATCGGCAATCCGTTGGGTTGAAATGTTGCGCAGTTGAGCCTGTTCCAATGCGTGCTGGGTTAGCTCAACGCCTCTTTTCAGTAATTCGCTCGACTGTTGGGCGGCCTTCGAAGGATCAAATCGCCTAACCGCCATTTCATAGACACGATATTCATTCTCGCAATCCCCATCGGCACAGGCGGCCGCCGCCCCTTGCGCCAATAGCGCCGGTAACCGCCACACCATCCACCCACCCACAACAGCGGATGCGGCCACCGTCGCCGGGTCGCGCCAACCGGTCTGGACCGTGGCGCCGGGGCCGAGGTCGGAATAGCTGCCTTCCGTTTCGCCTTGGGCGGTCAACACGGCTTTGGCATCCCCCGGCACCGCCGTCCACGAGACGCCTAGGTCATGGTAGTGCTGGGCCAGCCGGTTGCTTTCCAGCTTGCCTAGCTGGGGCCGGCAGTCTCCCCAGTTGCCGCTCGGACACGGTTCATGGCCTGTCGGGTCGACATACTTGAGCGGGTTGTTGTTGACATACGCATAGCGATGGCGCTTTGCGCCCACTACGTGATCAAAGCTCTGCGTATCCCCAGGGTTCGGCACCACCGTATCCGCGCCCAGGGGGCTCCCGATAAACCGTCCCAGCCCCGGATGGTGCTTTGCACCCGCGGTGCGATCATACCACCGCGCGCCGTAGTAATACAACCCCAGGCTTGCCTCTTCATGCTGGCCGGTGAATTTGTAGCTGGTGGGAGTTGTGCCGCTGGCGGGAGCCCCCTGGGCGCGGTCTCTGCCCCACGGGTATGCCTAGGTATCCGCTAGACGCGATCGTGCCGTTGTATATGACGATACATTAATTTCGCAAAGCCAGCGATGGACTGGCTTTGCGAAATTAATGTATCAACTTTTCAGTTAACACACAGTGAGAAATTTGACGCCTTACTTATCGCGCACAGGAAGACGTTTCCGTAGATCAGGGTGTTTCCATTCTGCGATAGGAAATAGTTTTATACCAGTGAAATGATGCTGTTCAATTACATTGCATGTCGCTTCTGTCACGATATACAGCCCCGGTAATTCATCAACTATAAAGATGTCTGATCCATCCCAGCATTCTAAAGGCATTTTGAGATTTTGCTTAGGATAGTAGTAAGTGACGTAACCGCAAAGCTCACATTCCTTGTCTATCTTCAACCCAACAGCTTCAGCGTACCCTCTTGTATGACCGATGACTACTAGTTCATAGTAATCTATATCTAATTGTTTGAGGTTGGCTGTCGCTTCTACGGAAAGAAACCCTTGCCGCCATCCTGATATTCGGCTTTCCGTTAAATGTTGGAAAACAGAGCGACGAGCAGTTAAACCATTTGCAGTTCCGGAAAAATCTGTCATCTCGATTTCGCGCGTGAAGCGTACAGATGTACCTCCCACCCGAGCCATAGCACGAAGGCGACAGCGTGGACATGGAATATGCTTATATTCGACTTCTGTAACCTCAATGGTGATGGACGCTTCTTCTAGAACATAAAAGGTCACATCAGTAGAAAGTTGTTGATAGGATTTGCCAAATCTAAACATCATCCTCCTAAATTTTTAATATGGGTTCAAGGCGAACAAACAGAGTGCTGCATGGCCTAAATTCAATTCTCGCCAATGCACTCTGTTCCTGTGCACTCTGTCTATCACGGATGTTCCGTGATGTACTGCTCATAGAGACGCATATATTCGTCGCGGATTTGTTTCACCTCTTTGAGAAACTCGTCAAGATTCGCACTTGGATTCTGGTCAAGCCATTGTTTCAACCTACCATTATAGGCGTCTTGAAGCGATCCTTGGGCACCCTTTCCGTGTAGCCAGCTATGAAAGCCATCATCCAGCGGCTCTGTAAAATGCAGAAGATCATCAGAAAGATTTCCAAAAGTTTTAGTCAATCTCTGATGAAACTGTTGTGGAATCCAATGATGATAATCAAGTTTTCCGCCAAGGTTACGTCCAAGTTCAAGTACATTGTCATAGTTGCGAAATCGGGTGCCGTAATTTCCAACGACTCGAACTGTTCTGTTTTTCACGCCTACTGTTGCCTGTACTGCTGGCATTTCGACCATACCGATAGGGATTAGCCCCATCCCAATCACTTGGTCCATGCTGGCATAAGCGGCTTCTTCTTCCGTGGGCCCTGTCACTGTATTCTTTTCAGTATCAACATGACAACCGGCAAAGAAGCAGCCGGCCACGGCTAATCCATCAACCGCTTTATTAAGCCAACTCGGTGTACCGGAATAGTCAAACCATTGTACATTACAGTACGGGCAACGTGGCTGAACCGTGTGTCCCGTGGGGTCAGTATATCTCAGCGGATTATTAAGTGTGTACGCATACCGGTCAAAGCTCTGCGTATCCCCAGGGTTCGGCACCACCGTATCAGGCTGGATGAATCTCCCCAGCCCCGGATCATACCACCTGGAGCCGTAGTAATACAACCCCAAACCGGCCTCTTCACGCTGGCCGGTGAATTTGTAGCTGGTGGGGGTCGTGCCACTGGTGTAGCGGTCTTTGCCCCAGACGTAATAACGGACTTCACCGGTTTCCGTCGTGCCGTTGATGGTGTAGGCGGTGCTGCCCAGGTGATCGCCCAGCAGCCAGTTGACCGTCGTGCCGCTCTTCATCGCCACGCGCTGGTTGCCGGCGTAATAGTACTTCTTGACGGTGCTGCCCGCGACCTCATAGTAGTTGCCCACATAGACCGTGGTCACGCCGCCTGCCGTCCCCTTCACCCGCTGGTTGTCGCCGTCGTAGACAAAGCTCGCCGTCGCCCCACCGCTCACACTCACCAGCCGGTTCTCGGCGTCGTAGGTGAAGAGTGTGTCCACGCTACTGAGTGTGCGTTTGCTCATGTTGCCGTTGTTGTCATAGGTGTAGCTATAGCTGCCGGCGGTGACGGCCGCATGGGGGTGGCTGCTGCCATAGGTGTAGCTGCCCTGCGGACCCGTGAGCAGCCGGCTGTAGCTGTCATAGCTGTAACTCTGGGAGCCATAGATTCCCCCCGTGCCACCACTGGCGCCGGCTGACGTGAGCCGGTCCAACGCATCGTAGCTGAAGCTCTGTGTCTGCGTGCCGCCGGCCAGTTCATCTACAATGGTGAGCACATTGCCATTGTTGTCATAGCTGTAGGTCAGCTTTTGTAAGTTGGCCGTGACGGTGCTGCCGCTGGGCGGGCCGCTTCGGATCCATTCCAGCCGGCCGCCCTGTGTGTCCCAGCCCCGATAGTTATAGTCGGTGCGGATTTGATCTGCGCCCAGTTTGCGCAATTCGACCCGTCCCGCCGCGTCATATTGGGTGGCCTGCACATAGACGCTGCCGCCGCTCACATTGGTCACCGCCATCTGCGACAGATAGTCATAAGTCACCACCTCGCCGTCGGGGTAGGTCATGGCAATCACCTGGTCGCCGCTGTCATAGCTCCACTGCGTCACATAGCTGCCGCTGCCGGTAATGTTCTTCGTCTCCTTGGTCAGGCGCCCGCGGCTGTCGCCATACTCCCACGTCGTGCTGCCCGACCCATCGGTCATGCTCGTGCGCCGCCCCTTGCCCTTGTTGCCCGTCGGTGTGGTCGCATCATAGCCATAGCTCACCGCCGTGGTCGTCGCACCACAGGTCCCGCTGTAGCTCTTGTTGGTCAGCCGGCTCAGGCTATCATAGGTCAGTGTGGTGGTGCAGCTGCGCGCGTCGACTTGGCTGGTCAGGTTGCCCAGCGCGTCATAGCCATAGCTCCAGCCCCCCATATCCATGTCGGTCATTTGGGTCTTACGCCCCGCCAGATCATAGGTCATGAGGGTGGTGGCGAAGACGGTGCTGGTGTTCGTCGTCTTCTCCACCTGGGTCAGCCGGTCAACCGCATCGTAGCTATAGCGCAGCCAGGGGTTGAGCAGGTTGTTGCCGCTATCCACATTATGCACTTCCACCACCCGCCCCCACACATCGTGCAGAGTAATGGCGCCGTTGCCCATGCCCTTCACCACTTTGGTCTCCAGGTCGGTGGGATAACTGTAGGTCATGGCTTCCCCGCTGGTCGGCGGCGTCACCTGGGTCACCCGGCCATAGGCGTCATAGGTGGTATTGGTGGTGTTGCTGGCCGCAAAGCTGGGGGCCCGGTAGGCGGTGCCGGAGCCGCCCCACTTGGTCACATCATAGGGCATGGTCTGTTTGACCACCTGGCCATAGCCGTCGTAGCGGGTGTCCACAAGGATGTCGCGGCTGCCGCCGTTGACCCACGCATCATAGACTACGCTTTGGATCTGCTGCCCCAACCCGTCATAGAATTTGTAAAGGGTGTAGTTGCCGCCATCATGCTGCTGCACCACCTTGACGCCAAAGGGGCCTGTGCTGTTGACCCCACTGTCATAATAGGTAATGGCCACCGTGGGGCTGGTGCTGCTGTTATCGGGGCGGATGATTTTCGTCAGCCGGCCAAAGGCGTCATATTCAGCGCTGGTCACAATGCCATTGGGGTCAGTCTCCTGCGTCGGCGCCCCTTTGCGATAGTTATAGAGCCAGCTTGTCGTCTGGCTGGCTGGGTTGGTGGCAGAGGTGCGATAGGTGTGATGATTGGCGTCATTATAGACATAGGTGGTCGTGCGCGCCGTGGTGGTGGCGCGGCTGCTCGCTGTGCCATAGTTGGTGTAGACCTTTTCGCTTGTACGGTTGCCATAGAGGTCATAGCCAAAGTCTGCGTCGCTAAAGAGCTGCTTGGTCGAGCCGCTATAGGCCATACATTGGTTGCTATTGTTGGCAAAACAGACAAAGGTGCGCTGGCCGGTCAGCTTGCCCGCGGTCGGCGCCGTATCCCAACTGCTGTTGCTGTCATAGAGCAGATGCTGCGACGCCAACAGGTCTTCATTGCCATAGTCACAGGCGCCGCTGGGGCAGGCATAGTGATTTTCAGCCGCCGGCAGCCCCACGATATAGGCCGTGCTGGTGTTGGTGGGGAAGAACCAGCGCCGGGTGGCGCGATAGGCCACAAAGCTGCTGCCATTCCAGCTCTTCTCCACCGTCCGCGTCAGATTGCCATATTGGGCGCCATTTTGGTCCCCAGTGTCATAGGTGTAGACGTTCTGTACGCCCACAAAGTGGGTGTCGTTGTTAAAGGTGAGCAGTTGGCTCTGGGCCGGGCGCGTCCAATAGCCCTTGAGCCCCACCAGCGTCTGGCCATCCTGTCGGGTCAAGGTCCAGCCGCTCTGCAGCGCAATCGCGCTGGCATCCACCTTGCTCTCGGTCTCGTTCAGCAGGCGCATTTCCTGGTAGGTGTCCACAAAGAGATTGGCCGTTTGCGCCCAGACCCGGAAGCGCCAATTTTGGCCGCTCGCCACTTTGCTGGCTGTATCGGTAAAGCGATAGACACTGGCGCTGTCGGGCGCCTTGTCCCGCTCCCACAGGCGGACCAACTCACCGCCGTTGTCTGTCCCCACCATGAGGACATACCAAACATCGCGTTTAAATTGGCCGGCGGTTATTAGTCCGGAATAGACATAACCACTGCCATCATTCCACTGCACATCGACGCTGTTATCCGTCTTCACATAGATCCCCCAGCGCCGACTGCTGTTGGTGGTCTCCAATGCCAACAGCGCGGACGGATTGGTCGTGCCATTGAGCGCACTCACCATAAATTGCACCATTACGACTTTGCCATCCTGCAACGTGGCGCTGTTACGATAGGTGCTCACGAGCCAATCCGCATTGGGGTTCACCACCGTCATGGCGCAGTCGCCCTGCGTGCGTTGCGTCCAGACTGAGCCATTGGGCACGCTCCACTGGGCGGTGTTGAGATTATAGGCGCCGGTGCAGTCGCCGCTGGTCGGCTCAAAATCATCATAGAAGAGCTGCTCCCCCACCTGCTGATAGACCTCCTGTCCCCGCCGCGCGTCGCTCTGGCGGAACCAATGGAGGGTGACTCGGTTATTCGGCCCCACCTCGCGCACCAACGCATGGCCGCGGAATTCGCTGTAGGGGGTGGTGAAATATTTCTGGTTGCTCCCCAACGGCGTAGCCACCGCTTCCGAATGGAGCGCGTCGTTGGTGGCGGCTTCATCATAGCTGTAGGTAAAGGTGTGGGTCTGGCTGGTGGTGCTGTCCTTGACCCGCTTGGCCGTCACCCGGTAGCGCGTCATAATCGGATAAGGGGTGAAGTCGCGCAGCACGCCGTTGCCATTATACTTGAGCCAGAGCCGGCTGGCCGTGGCCGGCAGCAGCATATAGGCGTCCACCACCGTGGATTGGCTCAAGTTATGGTAGCCCGCCGTCTCCCACGCCACCGCAGCACCATAGTCCAGGCCGGTGCGCATGTCATGGGGCGTCTTATCCCACAGGTTGAAGTTCGAGACGATGCGATATTGCTGCCCAGGTTGAAAGACATTGTAAAAGCTGCCTTCCCAGACCGTGCCATAGGTGGTTGTACCAGCGCCTTTAAAGCGCAGACCGCTGGGCGTGCCCGAATTACAGTCGCGTGTGGTGTCGGCGCCTGAATTCCAATCATAGTTGGAGCACTTGCCCAACTTCTGATCCTGCTGCCCCACATTGGCGTTCACTTCAAACCAGCGTTGGTAGTCATATTCCACACTCCCCTTATAGCCGTTGTCCGCCTTGGTCATGTGCAGATTGTCGCCATAGGTAAAGGTGGTGAGCGGCAAAGAGGAGGTGGTGTCGATGCCATACTCCTGAATGCTAGTCAGGGTCGGCGTTTGGCCGCCGGCGTTCCAGAGCAGGTTGGGGAAGATATAACTGCCGCCATAGCCATAGCTTAACACATATTTGCGCACCTGCTCCCAGGCGGAGCCGGTATAATGCTCGACCCGAATCGCGCTCAAGAGCGAGCGTTGAAAACGCACGCCGCCACACGCATTGGTCCAACTGGTGTCATAGTCGGTGCGCGTGGTCAGATCAAATTGAATGCGATAGAGGCCATTAGGATAGAGAATCTCCTTGGGATAAACGGCCACGTCGTTGCAACCTTCATCGCAAAAGGTCTCTGCTTGACCTTGACAGCCAACCTTGCTCACCCCTTCATAATTGTAGCTGTAGCTCAAGGCTTGACCAAAGGGGTTAATGGCTTGGCGTAACGACCAGCGCCAAGTCCACTGCTCAGCATCGCGCGGATAAGTGGCGCGCTGGGCTTCATCGGTGCTGCCAAAGATATAGTGGTTGCCCTGCGGATCCCACACCGTCCACTCTTTGGCCTGGTCGGCATAAAGTAGAGGGGAGCCATTGTATTGAATGCGCAGATAACTTTCGCTATCGGTGTGCCAGTTGCCGTCGGCGCCGGGCAAGAGCCGGTAGCTCGTGCCATTGAGCACAAGGAGAAAGGTGTCGTCATTGACGGTCTTGGAACCGCTGTTCATATCCCGTTCAATATAGCTGCTCTCCAGCGACCAACCCATGCCCACCCACGACGCCTGGGTCTTGCTGGTGGCGCTGTCCACAATCTGGCTGTTATAGCTCAAGCTCAGTTGGGGCTGGAAACCGCCCGGCCCCTGAGGCAATTCGAGTGGATAGGCATAGGTGGCCGCGCCGGTGTAGAGCGCCACCTGGAAGCCCTTGATGCTGGGCAGCCGCGCCGCTTCCCAGTTCTGCACATCAAAGCCAAAGACGGTCAGGTGGTCGCTACGCCCCACCAGCGTCTGGCTGGTCACATCAACATTCGTGGGCAGGGGAATCCAGGTCTGCTCAGCTTCGTCAAAGTAGAAGAGCGCCAGATTTTCCACATCGCCCTGCACCTGGGCGGCGTCATAGTGCACCTCAATCTGCAAGGTCTGCTTGAACTTTTTAACCGGTTTTTTATCCGCCTTGGTGTAGGCCAACACCTCAAAGGGCGCCCCTTGCAGCCAGGTGGGTGGCAGACTCTTGTCCTGCTTATCCTTGGCAGGCTTGCCAATGCTCACCTCCACCATCTCATCGACCGCGCCGGGGGGGAAGTGCACCTTGATCTTGCCGTCGGCCAGCGCCACCGTCCCCCCTTCCGGCGGAATCTCCGCGGTGACAGTCGGCTCCGGCGTCGGTGGTTCAATGGTCGGCTCCGGCGTTGACGGCTCCGGGGTGGGCGCGACCGTAAGCGTCACCGCGCTGGTGGCGGTGGGGGTGGCAGTGGCCACCACTGTTGTCGCTGGGGTGGCCGTAAAGAGGATGGTAACGGTCGGCGTAGCCGTTACGGCCAGCATGACGGTGGCCGTGGGTGTGGTTGTCACCGCCAAGGGAGCCGTAGCCGTGGCGGTCAGGGTAACGGTGACCGGCGTCGTGATTGTTGGCGTCGTCGGCAGGACAGATGTGGCGGTCGGTGTGGCCGTCACCGTCATCGCCGCGGTGGCGGTGGGGGTAGCGGTCACGGTCACGCTGCCCGTTGACGTAATGGTTGGGCTCAGCGCCGGCGTCGTAACGCTGGTTGTGTCCGTCGTCGTGACAGGCGCGGTCACCGTAGTCGTGAGGCTGTTTGCTAGCGTCAGACGCGTGCTCTCGGTCAGCGTCACGGTGGTCGTCAGCGCAGTGTTAGCATTGGCGCTCACCGCCGCCGCACCATTGACAATCACCGGCAGCAAGAGCGTTTGTGCCGGCCCTGAGCCGCCGGTCGTCGTGACTGGCGTGGTGGCGCTGAGGGGAGACGCGGTCAGCGTGTCCGCGGCTGTGAATGATTCAGATGCATAAGATGGGTCGGCGTCGGGTAGCCGTGGCACTGCTGCCGCGGCGGCAGAGGCTGGTGGGAGCAAATGCAAAAATAAGGTTAGAACAAGCAGGAAATGAAAACGGTAAGCTAGCTTAAAAATGGAGGGGGTATGAAACGCATAGAATCCTCCTGGGTTGATGGGATGGAAGCGTGACAGACGCGGATTGAGATTGCGCGGACCTTGATTACACAGATCTAGTAGCGCGCTCAATCCGCGCAATCAGGATCCGCGTCTGTTACTTGCTCTGAACTTTGAATAAAAATGGAATCCAGCAAAACGTGCAAGAACCGGCCCTACAAGGTTGACCGACCCGGTGCAAAGAGGGGTGGAATAGTACGGTTACCGTGCGCCAAAAAGCTGCAACGCAACCGCAACATCCCATGTGGGCGCCAAGCCAAAGACATGATTGCCTCTACCTTGACACAGGTCTCAACTTGCCTCAACCAGCAGCAAACGCAAGACTTTACCGTTATGCTTACAGAAGCTCTCTTCTTTTTGTCATTTTGTTTGCTTACTAATTGATTTGTAGTGTCAACCGGAATTCTATACCCGGAATATTGTCGCTGTCAAATCGTGTAAATGTCGATCATAATCAACTTATTCATTCATCAGCGGTAACTACTCAGCCTACCCGCTCTTAGCCAGTCCGTGACTGGCGCCGGTCACGGACTGGCTAGGAGCGGGCTGAGTAGTTACCATCAGCGATACTGGGCGAGGATCTCGGCCAACTGTTCCAGGCTGGCGAGGTTGTGCACAGGGAGAAAGTCATCAATGTGGGGCAAGGAGGCCTGAATGCCGCGCACCAGCGGCTGGTAATCGACCGCGCCCAGCAGCGGGTTGAGCCAGATCAGGCGGTGGCAACTGCGATGGAGACGGTCCATCTCACGCGCCAGCAGGCCAATCTCACCCCGGTCCCAGCCATCGCTGATGATCATGACGACCGCCCCCTGGCCCAGCACGCGTCTGGCCCACTCATAGTTGAAGCTCTTGATCGCCTCGCCGATGCGGGTGCCGCCGGCCCAATCATGGACGACCGCACTGGCTTCGTTCAGCGCCTCATCAATATTGCGCCGCTGGAGTTGATGGGTAATGCGGGTGAGCCGGGTGCTAAAGACAAAAGATTCGACCCGATCCAGGCGACTGCTGACGACATAGATAAACTGGAGCAGCACGCGTGAATAACGCTCCATAGAGCCACTAATATCACAAAGCAGCACAATCGGCCGCCGTTTATATTTGCGCTCCTTACGCGCCAGATGGAGTAGTTCACCGCCGTGACGCAGATTCTGGCGCACGGTGCGGCGCAGATCGAGCAGTTGGCCTTGCGTGGCGCGGATCGTGCGCCGCGTGCGCCGCGGCTCCAGCTTCCAGGCAATCCTGGCCATCATCCGGCGCACCGCGTCCATCTCAAAGGCATCAAGACGGGCAAAATCCTTCTGGCGCAACACCTCGCGGTCACTATAGGTGAGGACGCGCTCCTCTTCCGGCTCTTCGTCCAGGTGAGGCTTTTCCTGGTTTTCCGACTCTGGGCTGCGCCGGTAGACCTCCATTTTTTTCTCTTGCTGCTGCTTCTGCAAGAACTTGCCCATGTCAAGCTCCAGCAACGTCCCTTGACCGCGCGCCTGCCAGAAGAGGTCAAAGGCTTCGTCAAAGAGGGGCAGATGTTCACGGTGGTTGATCAGAACGGTGCGGGCGCTATTTTTAAAATCTTGCCGGTTGCCGATGTCGATGTAGTGCAGACTATCGACCAGATCGACCATCTGCGTGGGACGGATTTCCACCCCCAGGGCGCGCAACATGCGCCCAAAGAGGACACAGTTGCGCAGTAGGTTGCCGGAAATGGGTAGATCAGAAGTCACAACTTTAACCTTTTGGTGAAATCTCTTTTGGTTGTATCAATGGCGCCTTCTAGGGTGGCCTCGCCTAAGTGTTGCCCATTGCGATCAAAAACTTCAAGATGGGCGGCACGGCCATAGTGCAAATTATCGACATACCAATAGTATTCAGTGTTTATTTCTCTATAAACCCGGCGGCCATCGACATAATAGGAGGTGGAGAAAAAACGCTGACCGTCTCGCAAAACAGTTTGCAAATCTGTTGGCCTGAAACTCGATGTGTAATCATATACAAAACGCTCTGTTTGAAGATGGTCGTTGAGCCATCTAGCAAGGGCGTCCTTTTCATCCAGACAATCTATGCTTGATGGCTCTCCATCATTTTTGGTAATGTCAACGATGAATTGCTTGGCAAATTTGGAGAAAGGGAAATTGACCAAAAGTCCCAGCAGGGCATCATTTTGCAGCTTACGTTCAGCCAACTCGGCCATGCTGGTATCGGTAACAATTTCCTCTAAACAAGTAAAAATGTCATCGGAAGAATGCAGCCGCGTTGTTTGCCAATCCTGAGCATTTAGCCTGTCAAACAGTATCCCCTTAATTGCACGCGCCAGCGATTTATCCCGCAGTGTGTTCAAAGTAGCGATTAGCGGCTCTGACTGGGTAATGCTGTAGATGGTGAACAGGTTTTCGTGATGGTAGATTGTATAAGTTGCTTGATGTTGATTGAACACGTTAAGCGTTGTAAAGAATTGCCGAAATGCAGTAGCAACTTCACCCTGTCCATAGAATTGGTCATGGAGTGAACACTCATTAACAAAGACCTCAATCATAGGCCAAACAACCGTTCGTAATCTTCGTCAGTTTGATCAAAAAAGCCGGTTGGCCAATATTCGATAGCGCCATCTGCCTTGACAGCGATCTGTTCTACACTTTGGTCATGGGAACGCGTAAAATATAGCACACTCAAATCGGAATGGTGAACGATGTTGTCTAACACAGCAATCCGAAGAGCATTTAAGACATGATCACTGTGTGACTCAATGAAGACCTGCACACCGGTTGCGCTGACTTTGGCAAGAAATTTGGTCAGCTTTGATTGTGCAGATGGGTGCAAGTGTGCTTCAGGATTTTCGACAATGAGCATCTCCCCTGGTTGTGCAATCAGACCAGATACAATGATCGGCAAAGCATAGCTGTAGCCAAACCCTACATTCACCGGTCTATAAAAATTGGTGGTGCTTTCGGCATTGAGGGTCATCAAGACAATATTCGCATGTAGTTCCTCAATTGCCAGTTTGCCACCGCCAAAGATTGCGTCCAACCAGGCTTCGGTCTGGTCCAAAACAATATGGGTTTCGCCGGTTTCTAAGCAAAGTGCCGGATTGACGAGTTCATTTTTCTTTTTTGACAGGACATTCGCCGTAAATTCGCCACGGGCGCCAACATTGGCAAACTCAGCAAAACTTTGCTTGGGATAAAAGTCCTGTGGGCCGATTCGATCGGCTGAGATATAATGAATCCTACAAAAATTAACGTTTGCATCAATAAAGCAAAACATCTGGGTTGGTTCATCAGCTTGCTTGTCTAATTCGCCATAAAATAAATCAAACAGCAAATCTTTCAATGTGACTTGGTATACTAACCCAAGATTCATAAAATGAAGAGAATAGTTGTCTCTGTCATTTCGTATAATTGCCTCAGCCTGAATAGCTACCTGTTCGACTTGGCCAAGCACATTGATTTTGGCCACTTGGGCCATCATTTCATCATGCTCATTCTCGACCAATATGTACTTTAAGGAGAGTGTGTCGGCGCCAGATGCAAAGCCAAAGGTTAGCTCAATAGGCTCACTTTTTGGAGTAGCACTATTTCTAGCATCATCAAAATTTCCTAAGTGAATACAGCTACCATTAAAAATGATCTGATCGGTCGTCTGATTATGTTCTGGAGACTGTCGCATAAGTAGCAACGCTTGTAGAACTGTTGACTTTCCTCTACCATTGATGCCCGTCAATAGGTTAATTTGACGAAAAGGAACTTTTGTTTCTTGCTGAAAGCATTTTATATTGCGCAAAGTGAGTTCTGTTAACATCAAACATTCCCCAGTATTCTTTGGGTAGACTCAAAACGCTCAATTACCCGCCCCCTTGCACTAGTTGAAAAACGGATCGTTTCAATAAACTCCCGATCTGTTAACAACTGTTGATAATTTTTGCGAATAACTTGTTTGTGTTTAGCGAGAAATTCCTCTGATTTTTGGGTAAAAAAGTAACAAACTGCTTCCATGAGTGCAATATTAATGCGGCCACGTGTTGAGTTAGTGGGCAAACGAAAATTCTTATCACCAAAAAACTCATGCGTGCGTCGCATCACACGCTCAAATTCAACTCTAAGCTGTTCAATCTGACCATCACCCATCTGATTGATCTGTTCCATTGCTTTGCCTAGAAATGCATCCATATCATTCTTATATTCTGTTTTGTAATTTTGGATACTGAAGGCCAGGTAACGGAGGATCGCCTCACGGTCTTTCATGCGCTTAGGCGAAATGCCGTTGTCAATTGCCTGTCGAAAATAGTCTTGTTCTGATAATTCTTTCAGTAGCTTGGTTGCCTTTCCAATGTAAAAACAGTTGCGGATTTCCTGCCTTGTTAATTGTGTCCCACCTGTATTAATGCGATGAAAAATATCATAAACCATCGATAAAGGCACAGAGGGTTTTATAACGTAAACAAGCAATTTTCGATCTTCTATGCGCGCTTGATCTTGTGGCTTTAGGTCGCCAAATTTGCGTCCGTTCAAATCTGATAGTAATTTTAGACCTGATAGTGCAAATTGATCAGTAACAAACTCATCTAGCGTTGAAGTACGTTGTAATCCATCAACAACAATATATTTGCCATCGCTTTTTTGGTTGACATATAAAGGGGGCAATGGAATGTTGACTAAAACAGATTCAATAAATTGTGACTTTTGTTCTAATTTCCAGACCAGATTACGCTGAAATTCCGGATCCACGACCAATAATTTGCGCTGAAGCCTTCGGAGCCACTCATAAACCGTCATCGCGTCTTCACGAATATCAACTTCCTCCGGCACTTCATAAGGATAGAGTGCGCCTCCTTCATAGGTGTCTGCTTCGGCTGTATCTGCATCTGTTTCAAGTACGTCTGAAGATACAACCGGGGTGGCTCCATTGTCAAAGGACGAAAATGTAGATCGTTGCGCGTCCTGGCCCATGGTCACTTCTTCCATAGTTTTTCCTCGGCTTCCTTACTTCGCCCAGCAGAAGGCTTTAACCGGATAGTCTCATCTGCTCATCGCCGATAACCGCTGCATAATCATCTTCGCTGCGCCGTCCTGCATGTGCTCAATATCATCGCGATACTTGAGGAGTGTGCCCAGAGTGTCATTGACAATCTGCTCGGTCAGCGCTTCTTCATCCAACGCCACCAGCGCCGTAATCCAATCGAGCGTCTCGGCGATACCGGGCAATTTGTAGAGTTCCTCGCGGCGCAGTTCCTGGACAAAGGTGACTACTTGCTGGGCCAAATTTTCCGGCGCACTCGGCACTTTGGCCAGCACAATCCCATACTCTTTTTCATAGTCGGGATAGTCGATCCAATGATAGAGGCAGCGGCGCTTGAGCGCGTCGTGGATCTCGCGCGTCCGGTTAGAAGTGATAATCACCACCGGCGGTATGGGCGCTTTGATGGTGCCTAATTCGGGAATCGTCACCTGGAAATCAGAGAGCACTTCCAACAAGAAGGCTTCAAACTCCTCATCCGCGCGGTCTAATTCGTCAATTAAGAGAACAGGCGGGCGACCGTTGTGATAGTCGATGGCTTGCAACAGCGGCCGTTTGAGCAGGAATTGTGGGCTAAAGAGTTCGTGGCGGGCCGCTTCCACGTTGACATGACCAGCCGCTTCCAGCAAGCGAATCTGTAACATCTGCTGGGTGTAATTCCACTCATAGACAGCAGTGTTCACATCCAACCCTTCATAACATTGCAGGCGGATCAAGGGCCGGTCGAGCAATGTGGAAAGCACTTTGGCTATCTCGGTTTTGCCGACGCCGGCCTCACCCTCTAAAAAGAGGGGGCGTTGTAATTTCAAAGCAAGAAAAATCGAGGTGGCCAAGCTGCGTTCGCAGACATAATTTTGGTCAGCCAACGCAGCCTGTACGTCATTAATCGAGTTTAATTCAATCGGATTCACAGAAAACTCCGGTCATTAGTTTGGTTTACTGGCAATTTTGGCATCAACTTGGGGAAATCCGGAATCAGCACCGACAAAGGCAATTCACCTTCCGGGCCATAAAACGTAACACGACCTTCAGCAGAACAGAGCCATACTTCCTCTGCGCCAGCAGCAAAATATAGCGCCTTTTTCAGTGCACAATAGTCCTTCAAAGTAGCTGAAAGCAAAATATCAATACAAATTTGCGGCGCTAACGACGCTGCATCCATCGCTTTGACAACATACCAGCGCTCCTGGGAAAACCAGCCTATGTCTGTCACTTTGATCCCTTGTGCCGTCACAATCGCAGCATTCATTACCGACTCACCCATTAAAGAACGTTTGTCGGTATACGCCATGAGTTGTGCTCCCAGCCGCGCTCGATAGGCGCCCTGACGAAGAGACAATCTTGTCAAAATGAGTTGGCCCCACTCATTTGTTTCAATTTTGTAGGGCAACTCACGTAATATGGGATCATCACAGATTTCTTGCCAAGTCATATCTTCTTTAGTTCAACAGTATACCATGCACCCTAAAGCTGTTGGTAATAAAAGAGCGTGTTGTAAAGCTTGCTGGTGGAATGCAGGGCCTATAGGCCCTGTACGACCGCCGGCCCAAATCCAGATGAACCACAAAAATTAGAGACCGGAGCTTGGCTCCGATCTCTAATCTCAACCAGACAAATTAGTCAACATACTGGAATCTGGCGAATTTTTAGATTACAGGAGAAAAATCACCACTCAACTAATCACCAATCTCCAGTGTAATCAGCAAAAAATGCCAGACTCCAGTCAACACACATGGGCAAAGCCCGCTTAGGCACGTTCGGCAGCATTCTTCAGCGCACGCTCCACATAGACCGCAGCCATGGCCCGACGATAGTCGGCGCTGGCGTGAATATCGCCCATAACATCCTCACCCAAGTCATTGGCGACCTGTGCGGCGGCGGCAGCAATGGTCTCGGCGGTTAACGCTTTACCGGTCAGGGCGCCGGCGACCGAAGGAGCGTTGGTCGCTTTGGGGGTCAAACCACCAACGGCGACCGAGGCGCTGGAGCAGACCCCGTTGGCCACACTCACCTTGGCGCACGCCCCCACAATGGCATAGCGTGAAGCCGGATTGAACAATTTAGCGTAGGCCGAACCGCCACCACCCAGCGGCACATCGACGCTGACGACCAGTTCGTTCTCTTCCAGCGCGGTGTAGAAGAGATCAATAAAGAAGTCACCCGCGGCAACGCTGCGTGAACCGTTAGGGCCGGTCAGGTTAATCGTTGCGCCCAGGGCGACGAAGACGGTGGGCAGATCCGAAGCCGGGTCGGCATGGGCAATGTTGCCGCCAACCGTGCCGCGGTTGCGCACCTGTGGATCCCCAATCCAGCCGGCGGCTTCGGTCAACGCCGTGGGCAATTGGCCGGACGCGGCGACCATGGCATGGGTCGTTAGCGCCCCAATCGTTGCGGTATTGCCATTGACGGAAATCCCTTTCAAGCCGGCAATCCGGCCAATATCGACCAATTTACCCGGATCAGAGAGGCGCAATTTAAGCGCCGGAATCAAGCTGTGGCCGCCGGCCAAGACCTTGGCCCCCCCCTGTAATTGCGCCACTGCCTCATCAACCGAGCCGGCGCGCGTATAATCAAATTTTGGTGGATACATGTTGTCTCTCCTAAGGTAAGGAGTAGGGAGTCAGGAATAGAGAATAAGGAGTGGGGCAAGCCCCTACTTCCTACTCCCTACTTCCTACTCCCTACTCCATTAATTATTTTGCGCTCTGAATCGCCTGCCAAAGTTTTTCTGCTGTATAGGGCATCTCCAGGTGGCGAATGCCTAGCGGCGCCAGGGCATCCATCACCGCATTGGCCACAGTGACGGTGCTGGCAATGGTGCCCATTTCGCCGGCGCCCTTGACACCCAATGGGTTATGGGGCGACGCCGTCTCAGTGCGGGCGGCGTTGATAGTGGGGAAGCCATCGGCGCGCGGCATGGCATAGTCCATAAAGGAGCCGGAGAGCAACTGGCCATTCTCGTCATAGATGCCATGCTCCCACAGCGCTTGACCGACGCCCTGACCGACACCACCAACCATCTGTCCTTCCACAATCATGGGGTTGATCACTTTGCCTACATCATCGATTGCCGTGTAGTGAGTCAAGGCTACCTGACCGGTCTCGCGGTCAATTTCTATCATGGCAATGTGGGCACTGTTGGGGAAGGTAAAGTTGGCCGGATCATAAAACGTAGTCTCTTCCAAGCCGGGCTCCATGCCTTCAGGCAAGTTATCCGCCATCAGTGTCGCCACCGACAACTCCACAAAAGTCTTGGCCTGATCGGGCGAACCTTTGACATGCACCTTGCCGCTGCTACGGTCATAGACCACATCTTCCTCGGCCACTTCCAGCTGATGGGCCGCTAGCTTGATTAGCTTAGCACGAATTTTCTCGGAACTGCGCACCAATGCACTGCCGCCCACCGAAGCACTGCGGCTGCCATAGGTGCCCAACCCAAAGGGGGTGCGGCCAGTGTCGCCGTGGATCACTTCCACATCGGTCATGGGGATGCCCAATTCATCGGCGACAATCTGGGCAAAGGAAGTTTCATGGCCCTGACCGTGGGTGTGCGAACCGGTGAAGACGGTTACTTTGCCGGTGGGATGGACGCGCACAGAACCGCTCTCCCACAAACCGACGCCGGCGCCCAAGCCAACCGCCACCTGTGACGGCGCCGGCCCGGAAGCCTCAATACAGCCGCTAACGCCAATGCCAACCAACTTACCGGCGGCGCGGGCAGCATCGCGTTGGCGCACCAACTCAGGATAGTTGGAAACCTCTACAGCTTTGTTAAAGAGCTGATCATAATTGCCGCTGTCATAGACCATGGCTACTGGCGTCTGATAGGGGAATTCATCCGGCTGGATAAAGTTCTTGCGCCGAATCTCAATCGGATCCATTTTGAGGTCACGCGCCGCAATGTCAATCAAACGTTCCAACATATAGCTGGCCTCCGGTCGCCCGGCCCCGCGATAGGCATCAACTGGCACGGTATGGGTCATGGTGCCGTAGGTCTCGCCAAAGATGACCGGCAATTTGTAGAGGCCCGAGAAGAGGGTAATGTAGAGCGCAGTCGGAATCATGGGCGCAAAAGTGGAAAGATAGGCCCCCATGTTGGCATAGGTGGTGACATCCAGCCCTAGGAAGGTGCCATCCTTTTTCAGCGCCAGCTTGCAACTGGTGACATGGTCACGGCCATGCGCATCGGTCAAAAAGGCTTCGCTGCGCGTGGCCACCCACTTCACCGGGCGATTCAATTTGCGTGCGGCCCACGGGACAATCACTTCTTCGGCATAGTGGAAGATCTTGCTGCCAAAGCCACCACCGACATCGGGCGAAATGACGCGCAATTTGTTTTCCGGGATGCCGAGCGTGGCCAGGCTCAGCAAGAGACGGATAATGTGCGGGTTTTGGCTCGTGGTCCAAACCGTCATCTCATCCGAAAAATCGTCATATTGGGCAATGCAGGCGCGTGGCTCCATGGCATTGGGCACCAGCCGCTGATTGATCAGGTCTAACGTAACAATGTGCTCGGCGCTGGCCAACACACGGTCGATATCGGTGCGGTCCCCCAATACCCAGTGAAAGCTGACGTTGCCGGGAATCTCATCATGCACTTGCGGCGCGCCAGCTTCGGTGGCCTTTTTGGGGTCAATGACAACCGGCAATGGCTCATAGTCCACCTGTACGGCATCAGCGGCATCTTGCGCCAGATACCGATTCTCGGCAATCACTACGGCCACACCATCGCCTACATGGCGCACTTTATCTACCGCCAGGGCTGGATGGGGCGCTGTCTTAATATCAGGCGGGTTAAAGCCACAGGGCAACCCGCCCACCTTATCCGCCGCCAGATCCTGGCCGGTAAAGACAGCAATCACCCCTTCCATGGCCAGCGCGGCGCTGGCATCAATGCCTTTGATCCGCGCATGGGCGTAGGGGCTGCGCACAATGGCGGCGTAGGCCATGCCTGGAATCTTCAAGTTGGCGACATATTTGCCCTTACCTTGGATAAAGCGCGGATCTTCGACCCGTTTGATACTCTGACCGACTAATCCACTCATAACTGAACCTCCTTAGGCCGTTGCGGCCGCGGCCTGCGCCACAGCACGCACAATATTCTGGTAGCCGGTGCAGCGGCAGAGGTTGCCCTCCAGGCCGTGACGAATCTGCTCTTCTGTAATGCCTGGATTGTTCTCCACCAGCTTGACCGCAGCCATGATCATGCCGGGGGTGCAATAACCGCACTGCAACCCATGTTGGTCCCAGAAAGCCTGCTGCATGGGATGCAGTTGGCCATTCTGCGCCAGCCCTTCAATGGTGGTAATGTTGCTACCATCGGCTTGGACAGCCAACACCGTACAGGATTTGATCGCCATGCCGTCCATGTGAATTGTACACGCGCCACACTGAGAGGTGTCACAGGCAATATTGGTGCCCGTGAGTCCCAGTGCATCGCGGATAAAATCCACCAGCAGCATGCGCGGTTCGACGTCGCGCGTGTGGGTTGCGCCATTGACCGTCACCGTGATTTTCTGCATGATAAATGTCTCCTCCGCTAATCGATGAATGGATGGCAACACAAATCGGTTATGCCGCTGCGAAGAGTGCTGGGAAGCCACATCAACCGCAGCTAACGCGAATCGTTGCCCTGGACAAGATGATTGAGTAAAGAGCTTTTATACTTGAGGAAATGGACGCCACCCACTTACTGCGATTCGACTTACAGCAATTTGAGCCGCCTCAAATCAAAGTGGGTTTCTACAAGCAGCGTCACAACTCCAGGTAGGGAGAGCTTGCCTACATTTTAGCGCAGGGCGGGCAATCTGTCAACGCAGATTGAGGGAACGCGGGGGTTCAATGCTGTGAACGGTTGCAATTTGTGAAGTTACCAGTAGGACAGTGAGACAGTGAGACAGTGAGACAGTGGGACAGTGGGACAGTGGGACAGTGGGACAGTGGGACAGTGGGACAGTATCTTTCATTTCTGCTAGATATAGCATGAACCACCGTACTTTGGCCGAAATCAGCAGACAGATTATAATGAATCCCGTTCGCAGCTAGCCCGCCCATAATCACCCTAGAAAGTACTGCTATGCCAACCCTACGCATCAATCTTTGGTCCGGCCCCCGCAATGTCTCGACGGCGCTCATGTATTCCTTTGCCCAGCGCGCGGATACACAGGTGCTGGACGAACCGCTCTATGCGCACTATTTGCGCGTCACCGACGCCGATCACCCCGGTAAAGAGGAGGTCATTGCAGATATGATCAACGACGGTGATGAGGTAATCCGCGATGTAATCTTAGGCCCTTGCCCGCGTCCCGTGCTCTTTATGAAACAGATGGCCCACCATCTGGTGGAGATCGATCACACCTTCCTGGCCGCAACCGTCAATGTGCTACTGATCCGAGATCCAGTGCAGATGTTGCCTTCGCTGGCGCAAAATTTGACCTTGCCGATCCTGCGCGATACAGGCTTGGCCGTCCAGTCGGCGCTCTATGCGGAATTGCAAGCGTTGGGTCAACAGCCGCCGGTCATTGACGCCAAGGCGCTGCTGCGCAAACCCCGTCAGGTGCTCAGCCAATTATGTGCACAGCTCGGCATCCCCTTTGACGAAGCCATGCTCACCTGGCCCGCCGGCGCGCGCCCCGAAGATGGGATCTGGGCCAAGTACTGGTATCATAGTCTGCATCAATCGACCGGCTTTGAACCCTACCGCGCCAAAGAGACGCCCTTTCCACCCCGCCTCTTACCCCTGTTGGCCGAGTGCAAACCACACTATGAGTTGCTGGTGCAGAACGCACTTACCGGCGACTAGTACAAAGTGACAGAAGTAAGACAGTAGTTCAGTAAGACAGTAGTTCAGTAAGACAGTAGTTCAGTAGGACAGTAGTGAGTTACTGTCCACTGTCCACTGTCCACTGTCCACTGTCCACTGTCCACTGTCTTACTGTCCACTGTCCACTGTCTTACTGTCCACTGTCCTACTGTCAATAGATGATCAGCACGCCGCCAAACTTGCTAATCACGGCTAAACAGAGTATAATTACGGTTCGTTTGGAGAGGTCGCATAGTCTGGCCTAGTGCGCGGGCCTGGAAAGCTCGTAACCTGAAAGGGTTCGTGGGTTCAAATCCCACCCTCTCCGCTAAGAATTAGTCACTGGCCCTTTGTCATGGGTAACTACCTGTGCCGAACGACAGAGGACCATGACTAATGACTAAAGCAAATTCGTGTGCTTGTATCGCTTCGTCAGGCACTGGGTCCTGTGCGGCAGGACACTGTGAACCCCGCCAGGGTCGGAAGGCAGCAACGGTAAGCAGACCGTTCTGGGTGACATAGGGAAGCCTGGTGTTCTGGCGAGGCGATACAAGCACACGAGTGTTAGCTTAGAGACTTTGACTATAAGTTTTACAGCAGTATCCACAGCGAGGGATGCTCAAGAGACAAGCGGTATTCCGTAGGGTATACCGCTTTTTTGCGCCGTACAGCGGGCAAAAGCAAGCTCGGGAAGGAGTTACGCATGATCACAAAAATTTATCTGGCGCGTCATGCGACACCGGATTGGAGTCGCACGGATATCCCTTATGACGTTCCGCCTGGCCCGCCTTTAACTGCACAGGGAGAAGTCGAGGCAAGCCAGCTGGGCTCCTTCTTCAAAAAGGCTGGGATTACGCGTATCTATACCAGTCCGCTAGAACGCACGTTACGCACCGCACAGATTGCCGGCGCCGCCGTAGGCGTCACCCCTATCGTAGAGGAAGCAATTGCCGAGTGGCGCCGCGGCGAAAGTGAAACCGAAATTGTCAGCCGCTTTACGGCCTTGTGGGAGCGCTTCTGTGAGGAAAGCCAGGCCGGCGGCCCGATTGCGCTGGTCACACATGGTGGCCCGATCAAGGCCATGTTGCTTACCTTGGGCATGGCCCGAGCCGAGGTCGATCAACTGTGCCGCACCTACGACCGGGGCAACCCACTGCCGCCGGCGGGCGTCTGGCTAGCCGCCAACAGCACCGGGGAAGCGCCGTGGCGTCTTGAATTGGTCTTTACACCGCAAAAAGTCACGGCACCGGCGCCGGCATCCCAACCGCTGGTTGGTGCGGAGACGGTTTATGTTTAAAGCGAGTCAGGGTTAAATCAAGTAGGACCCAAGGGGCTGCTGCTCATAATAAGAACCTGCCGTAAATTCGGTTGTGGCGTCCATTACTTTGTCGAGTTGTGGACTTGGGCACAGAGAATTTACGGACAGACACTAATTGGACAGGGAATGCCATGACTGCCACCTTTTTCACCAAGCTAGAAGCTGCCAGTATCCGCAACCAGAGCTTGCTTTGCGTCGGGTTGGATCCGACCCCTGCCCAATTGCCGGCCAAACATCGCCAGGACAATGGCAATTTGGTGGCCGGTCTGCTGGCATGGAACCAGGCAGTCATTGCCGAAACTGCAGAGTTAGTTTGCACCTATAAGCCGAACAGTGCCTTTTATGAAGCGCTGGGCGCGCCGGGTATGGAGTTGCTGTGCCAAACGTTGGCCGCCATCCCGGCGGAGATTCCGGTGTTGCTGGATGTAAAACGGGGAGATATTGGTAACACGGCCGCGGCCTATGCCCAGGCATGCTTTGACGTGCTGGGCGTCGACGGAGTCACGCTGAGCCCCTACCTGGGCCGCGATAGCGTGGACGCTTTTGCCCGCTACGCCGACAAGGGACTCTTTGTCCTCTGTCACACCTCAAATCCAAGCGCCGGTGAATTTCAACATTTGGAAATTAGCGACTGGCGCACGCTTGACCGCGAGGCCAACCAACCGCTTTATATCCATGTGGTGCGCAATGCCCTGCACTGGTCACCCAACATTGGTTTTGTCGTCGGCGCCACCTACCCCGCTGTCTTTGCCTCCGTGCGCGCTGCGGCGCCACAAAGTTGGTTCTTGGTGCCTGGCATTGGCGCACAAGGCGGCGATTTGCCTGCAACGTTGCAGGCTGGGCTGCGCAGTGATGGCGCCGGACTTATCATTAGCGCCAGCCGTGGCGTCTGCTTGGCAGACGACTATCGCGCCGCAGCGCTTGGCTTGCGTGATGAGATTAATGCCTATCGTCAGCCCCTGTTATCAGCCCCGCCATCAACGGCGCCGAAGACCACGCCAGACGTAGAACAGAAAACAGAAGTGGGGGCAACGACACGTGAAGCGCTAATTCTTGGCTTAGCCGATCTCGGTGCAGTGAAATTTGGCAACTTTACGCTGGCCAGCGGCACGCAGTCACCGCTCTATATTGATCTACGCCTGCTCGTCAGCCAACCCCAGCTTTTGGCCCAAGCCGCCGTGGCCTATGCCAACCTGCTCGCGCCGCTGCCCTGTGATCGGGTGGCGGGTGTACCCTATGCTGCGCTGCCGATTGGCACCGCCGTGGCGTTGGCGGCGGCGGTGCCCATGATCTACCCACGCAAAGAGGCCAAAGCCCACGGTCTTGGCAAAGATATTGAGGGGCTGTGGCAGGCCGGCGAACGGGTGGTCATTATTGAGGACCTGATCACCAAAGGGGGCAGCACACTCCAAACGGTAGAACGGCTGCGCGCGGTGGGGCTGACCATTACGGATGTCATCGTATTGATTGATCGGGAACAGGGCGGCGTGGCGAATTTGGCGGCGGCGGGAGTCACAGCCCACGCTGTCTTCACCGTCAGCGAGGTATTGGATACGCTGGTGCGTCACGGTCGGCTGGACCCAGCCAAACGCCAGGAAGTGGTTGACTTTTTGCACAGCAATTGATAGATTTATTTACAAACTAAAAATCTTGGCTCATATAGGTGTGCGGCTGAAATTGCGCTTTTCTTCTCTAGGCAATCGTGCAATTTCAGTTTGCCGCCTATATGAGCGAAAATCTTTTCAAGCTATACGCAGTTCAAAATGAGATATGGAGTTTTGTAGAAACTGGAGACTGGAGATTAGGTACACGAGTCTCTAATCTCCAGTCCCCAAAGTCGGGCGTTCATTTCGATTGCACTATAGCATACGACAAGCGAGGAGTTATGGCCGAGATCACTACCCAACCTTCCGCCAACCAGCGTGATTGGAGCAGCAACATGGTGCGTTATCCTGACCCAGCAGTTGAAGTCGTCGATCCTCGTTTCCAGCGTTACCGTATCGGCAATGCGGCTGTCGAGCGGCTCTGCACGGGTATGCGCTGGGCCGAGGGGCCGGTCTGGTTTGGCGATGGGCGCTACCTCCTGTGGAGCGACATCCCCAACAATCGCATGATGCGTTGGTCCGAGGAAACGGGTGCGGTAAGCGTCTTTCGCAGCCCTTCTAACAACAGCAATGGCAATACCCGTGATCGTCAAGGCCGGCTCATCACCTGTGAGCACGACGCGCGGCGGGTGACCCGCACCGAATATGACGGCACCATCACGGTGTTGATGGACAGTTACCAGGGCAAGCCCCTCAATGCGCCCAACGATGTTGTCGTGCATGCTGATGGCTCCATCTGGTTCACGGATCCGGGCTATGGGATTCTCATGAACTACGAGGGGCACAAGGCAGACTTTGCATTGCCCTGTAATGTCTATCGACTGGACCCGCGCAGCGGCGAAGCGACGGTGGTGGCCGATGACTTTGCTAAGCCCAATGGTATCTGTTTTTCGCCCGATTGGTCCAATCTCTACATTGTCGATACTGGGGTCAGCCACCAGCCTGATGGCCCCAGGCACATCCGCGTCTTTGATGTCACGGAGGAAGGCACGTTGCGCAACGGCCGCGTCTTTGTCGATATGAGTCCGGGCATGTCCGACGGAATTCGCACCGACATCGATGGCAATTTGTGGGCGGCAGCAGGTTGGGGTGGCCCAGACTTTGACGGCGTCCACTGCTATGCGCCTGATGGCGATCTCATCGGCAAGATCCATCTGCCCGAAGCATGCGCCAACCTCTGTTTTGGCGGCGTCAAGAAAAATCGCCTTTTTATGGCAGCCAGCCAATCCATTTATGCGCTTTATGTGGAAGCCATTGGAGCGCAATGGCCGTAGTTTGATTTATTTGCGTTAAGAAGAGAAAGAAAGTTATGACTTCACTTCGCACAAAACTTACAGAGATCGTCGGCGCTGCCTTTGTCGCCGGTGGCTATGACCGGGGCTATGGAGAGGTGCAGCTTTCCAATCGGCCTGATTTGAGTCAGTTCCAATGCAATGGCGCTTTGCCGGCAGCCAAAGCCTATGGACGCAAGCCGCGCGAAGTGGCGGAAGCAGTGGTTGAACAGTTGCGGCAACATAGCTGCTTTCAAGATGTCAGTGTCGCCGGCCCCGGCTTTATCAACCTCACGCTGACCGATGGCTACCTGGTTGAGGAGATCCAACAGATTGCGGGCGACCCACAGCGCGGCTGCTCACCAACGGCACAACCGTATAAGGTGGTGGTGGATTATGGCGGCGCGAATGTGGCCAAACCCATGCATGTTGGCCACTTGCGGGCAGCCATTATTGGCGAAAGCATCAAACGGTTGACCCGATTTGTGGGTCATCAGGTCGTTGGCGATGTCCACCTGGGTGATTGGGGGTTGCCCATGGGGCAGATTATTGCCGAACTGGCCGATCGCCATCCGGACTGGCCCTACTTTGCCGCGGATAACCTGGGGCCTTTCCCCAGCGAGTCACCGGTGACGATTGACGATCTGGAAGAGATCTACCCGACTGCTAGCCAACGGGCGAAGGCCGATCCGGCCTTTATGGAGAAAGCACGGCAGGCCACACAGGAACTCCAACGCGGCCGACCTGGCTATCGCGCCCTGTGGCAACACTTTGTCGATGTCTCTGTTGCGGAATTGCGGCGCGATTATGCGGACCTTAATGTACACTTTGACTTGTGGCTGGGCGAGAGTGATACCCAGGGGCATCTGGACGAGTTGATTGCGCGCCTGCGTGCCGAGGGCTATGCCCAAGAGAGCGAAGGGGCGTTAGTCATTGATGTGACACAGGCAGATGACAAGCGCGAGATACCGCCGCTGTTGTTGGTCAAATCCGACGGTGCGGTGCTCTATGGCACCACCGATTTGGCGACGATTGACTTGCGCGTACAAGAATTGGATGCCGAAGTCATTTTGTATGTGGTAGACAACCGCCAAAGTCTGCACTTTACCCAAGTCTTTCGGGCGGCCTACAAAACGGGTATTGCGCCAGCCGCAGTCAGCCTGGAACACCTGGGCTTTGGCACAATGAATGGGCAGGATGGCAAACCCTTTAAGACACGCGCCGGCGGGGTGATGAAGCTGCGCAGTCTGATCGAGATGATTGAAGCCAAAGCACGTGAAAGGCTGGCGGAGGTTGAAATTGCGCAGAGCTATGACGCGACGGAGAAAGAGGCCATTGCACACATGGTGGGGGTGGCAACACTAAAGTTTGCCGACCTCTCTAATCAGCGCACGGGCGACTATATCTTTGATCTGGACCGTCTTTCGGCCTTTGAAGGGCGCACCGGTCCCTATCTGCTCTATACGGCGGCGCGCACCAAATCGATCTTGCGCAAGGCAGTGGCGGAAGGGTTAACCTTTGGACCGATTCTCACGCCAAGTGACGAAATTGAGCGCGCTCTGTTACTGAAGTTGACCGAGTTGCCGGAAGTGGTGGCGCAATCCTTTGCGCAACGGATGCCCCACCATCTCTGTGAGTATGCCTATACCCTGGCCCTGGCCTTTAACCGCTTCTATCATGAACACCATATCCTCAGTGAGCAGAACCGCGAGCAACAAACGTCGTGGCTGGGGCTGGCGCAATGCGCAGTTGATACGCTTGAGCTTGTCCTCGACCTGCTGGGCATTGCTGTGCCGGAGCGGATGTAGGGATGGGAGTAGGGAGACAGGAGTAGGGAGACAGGAGACGGAAGTAGGAAGTAGGGGGCCAAATAGGCCCCAAATCTTTAGGAGATTCTGGGCCTATTTGGTTCTCCGCTGAAATTTAGTTGGACCTCTTTTACAACAGGTGGGATTAGCCCTGATCCCACTTGACCCAAACTTCGCCCTGGCCTTCGGGGACGGTGAACGAAATGTCGTGGCTATCTCGTTCGCCATTGCCATCCAGCACAAACATCACATAGTTACCGGCGACGGTATTGCCCGGCAACTTATCCAGCCCAATCTTATATTCATAGTTATAGGGGCCCAACGAGCCCTGGTTAGATGCATTGGCGATGCTACGAACGCCATCGCTAACACCAAGATTCTGACCATCTTTGATCAGCACCACAAAATAACTGCCTTGGGGTTGACCGCCATCAATCCCACTGTGGATAAAGAAAAGTTGCAGCTTTAGCTCAGTCCCGCCATTTTGGCCAAACTTAGGCCCATCTCGCACTTTGAACTTACAACCATCGCCACCGATGTTGGCACAAGGATCGGCGGCAGGGGGTGGCGGGGGGTCAGTTGGTGCGGCAGCCGGAGCGGGCGCAGCCGTAGGCGCCACAGCTACCGGCGGCGGTGCAGGGATATTTTGCGCCACTGCCACAGCTTCTGCATTTTCCACACTGGCCAGTTGGCCATAAATCCAACTCTCCTGGCCATTGACACAGCAAATCTGCCACCAATCGCCTTCTGGGTTTTTCCCAATCAGATCAAAAGCTTGACCGGCATCCGCGGTGCCGGCAATCCCATAATTGGTGCCGGGACCATTGCGCACATTCACCACCCCCACCCCGGCGTTAACAGTGAGTTTGGCAGCGGGCGCCGGGGTGGGGGTCGGCGGCGTATCGGCGGTGGGGGTCGGCGATGGTTCGACCGGCATGGGCGTAGCGGTCGGCTCAGGCGGCGCGGCAGTCGGGACCGCCGTAGGGGGAACCACCGGGGTAGGCGTAAAGGTAGGGACAGAAGCGCGGCGACTGTCAGGCGTTGGCGTCGGCGTTGTTTCTGGCCCAAAGACGCCAAAACTAAAACCACACCCACTAAGCGTGAGTAACAACGCCGTCAGCCAGATAAGCAACGATGTCGATCGAAGTTGTCCCAATAGATTCATTATACACTCCAAACTTTCGTTCATTAGGGCGGAAATGCCAGGCGACTTTATAACACAGCCTGTGCGTCACTTCAATGCTTGACTATGTTGACGCTTATTGTACCAATTTTCACGCACTTTGCCATCTTTGGGTAAAGCAGGAGTCGTAATTATTCTCCCTAAAGACGTATCATATTGTAAGTATATTGTCATCATCGGTAATTATTTTTTCTGCTATTATTGTCTACAATATCCCTACGACATATAGCCTATTTATATCCACAATATATACATGTTCACTTAAAAAAAGAATATACTTGAGCTTAGATAGGATACCCTGGCTATATTACTCAAAACTATAGTAACAAGTTACATTCAGCAAATGGCTGCTCAGTAATTACAGAATTATGTTTGATAACTATGGCAGTAACGGTAGAGTAGATGATAGGAGTATTGTATGACCTTACAGGTTCGTCCTTATTTATTTTCACAAGCAGCAAAAAGCTTTGTTTTCCTGGTATTGCTGTTCACATTACTGTTACTGCCGAGTCAGCTTTTTGCCCAGGGCACTCAACAGTATGATATTACTCAACAATGTTTTGCGGTTGCTGATGAATTGGCAAGTGGTTCCACCCAAGATACGTTAACCCGACTCGATCGCACCACCGGGCAAAGTTTTGTCATCGGTTCAACTGGCACCTTAAATATCGAGGGCATTGCTTTTGGGCCGGACGGTCACTTGTATGCGGCAGATGCCAATCAGCTTGGCACATTAGATCTAGCCACAGGTCTGTTTACTCCGCTATCGCAGCCCTTCGGCGTAGCCAGAGGCAGCGCCGGCACGCTAACGTTGAGCGATGTGGACAGTTTGACGTACGATATTGCCAATAACACGTTCTATGGCGTCCACCGCCGCTCTGGGCTACGCACCGATCTGCTCTTTGCTATTGATCTAACTACTGGCGCGCATATTCCTAATTTTTTCGGTGCTGGCATCGATTATGTAGAAATTCCTGTCGTTACTGATGAAACTGGTACACAATTGGGCGATGTTGATGATCTAGCTGTTGATCCCATCACCCACGTCATGTACGCTGCCATCAATGATAGTGGCTTGCATGGCGTTTTGGCCATCGTCAACCCCGCTACCGGTAACACAGTTTCCATGAACACCTTCCGCTATGCGTCAGGCCAGGTGCTGGCTGGTGAAATTGTTGATGACTTGGAGGGGCTGGCCTTTTTCAACGACGGTCGCCTCTATGCCAGTTCGGGCAACTTTAGCCCTGATGGCAATGATAAAAATAGCCTCTATCGCATTGATACGACCAATGCGGAAGCAGAACTGATTGGCCCTTTTCCATCCACCAATCGGGATTATGAGGGGTTGGACTGCTTAACTGCGCAAACCTATATTTCCATAGAAAAAGCAACCAATGGCCCTGGCCAAACTCCTGAAGATGCGGATGATCCAACTGGTCCCCAGATTCAGGCTGGTGATGCTGTCACCTGGACCTATCAGATTGTCAACTCTGGCATGGTTACCCTAACCGATCTCCTCCTAACCGACAACCAGGTAGGGTTGATTGGGCCTAATGGCGCCAGCAACTGTCCGCCGGCAGGCACGATTCTGGCTCCAGGTGAGAGCACAACCTGCACTGCCACCGGCGTTGCCCAGGTTGGGCAATATGCTAACACTGCCATCGTCACAGGAACAAGCCAAATCGGCGTAATTACACCACGCCAGACGGTGACAGATAGTGATCCCAGTCACTACTTTGGCTTGAACCCGGCGATTGCCATTAAGAAGTTCACCAATAACCAGGATGCCGACGATCCCAATGGCTTTGATGTGCCGCAAATTGCGCCGGGCGCCACCGTCACCTGGACTTATCGTGTGACGAATATCGGCAATGTCCCCTTCACCGATACCGAGGTGATGGTGAGTGATGATATCGTTGGCCCAATCACCCAAATTGTTGACAAGGGCGATGGTGACAATATCCTAGCGCCAGGGGAAGTGTGGATCTACCAAAAAGTGGGGACAGCCGTCAATCTGCTGATAAACCAGTCTGGGCTTACGATTGTAGAAGGCTGCGATTTCACGGAATCAGGCGTGACGCGCCCAGCTTACCGCAATATTGGGACCGTGGTGGTGCAAGATCTCATGGCTTCGGACCCCAGCCACTATTGTAACACGCCAGCGCCGGCCATCGCGATTAAGAAATTTACCAATGGCCAAGATGCCGATGATCCCAATGGGACCGATGTGCCGCAGATTGCACCCGGCGCTGCGGTTACCTGGACCTATCGCGTGACGAACACCGGCAATATTACAATCATGGATGTGGATATTAGTGTCAGTGATGATATTGCAGGCCCAGTGACACAGATCATCAACAAGGGTGATGGTGATAATCTGCTAGCACCAGGTGAGGTCTGGATTTACCAAAAGGTGGGCACGGCGGTGAATTTGCTCACCGCCCAAAGTGGTGTTACCACCGTTCCTGGTTGTGACCCCAACCAGACCGATCTGATCCGACCGGCCTATCGCAACATCGGGATGGTGATGGCGCTTGAGATGACAGACTCGGATCCTAGCCACTACTGCAATGCACCGGCGCCGGGCATTGTGATCAAGAAATTTACGAATGGCAACGACGCTGACAATGCGAATGACGCCGATGTCCCACAGATTGCGCCCGGTGCAACAATAACCTGGACCTACTATGTGACGAATACCGGCAATGTGCCCTTTAGCGACAGCCAGGTTGCCGTCAATGATGATATAGCCGGTCAGGTGACGCAGATCATTGACAAAGGTGATGGGAACAATGTGTTAGCTCCTGGCGAAACGTGGATTTACCAAAAGGTAGGCACGGCGGTCAATCTGACCACAACACAGGCGGGGTTGACCATTGTTGCTGGCTGCGATCCCAACAATGCAGGCGTCACCCGACCCACCTATCGCAACATTGGGACAGTGACGGCGCAGCAGTTGACGGCGACCGATCCGAGCCACTATTGTAACGTCCTGTTAGCCTCGGTTGGCAACCTTGTCTTTGGAGACATTGACCCAACCGGCTCGACCCCGGCGGAGATTGAAGCAGGCAATGGTTTGCAAGATCCAGGTGAAGCTGGAATTAATGGCGTTATTGTCCAATTGTACACAGCAGAAGGTGTCTTTATCACAGAGACCGTCACAACCAATGGCGGCAACTACCTCTTTAATAATCTGCCCCCTGGCGATTATTATCTTGTCTTCATTAATCCCCTGACGGAAGGCATCTGGACGGTTGCCAATGCGGGCAGTGATGATGCCATTGATAGCGACCCGAACAGCACGGTGGCAGATCCCCGCGGTGATGCCGTGCGCACCGACGTCTTCACCCTGGAGCCTGGTGAGAATGATTTAACTTGGGATGCAGGTCTCATCGGCTTATCCAGCACCGGCTCATCGGAACTAGGTGACCGAGTTTGGTTGGACAAGAACACAAACGGTATCCAAGATGGCGATGAAGCCGGCTTCCCCGGCGCGATTGTTAAGCTGTACACAGGCGCTGGCGTCTTTGTCAAGGAGACAACCACAGGCGTGGATGGTATTTATAGCTTCCCTGGCTTAAATCCCGGTAATTACATGATTGAGTTTACGCTACCTGACAATTACCGCATTAGTCCACAAAATGCAACGTCTAATGACCAGCTAGACAGTGACGCAGATCCAACCAGCAAACGCACCACAGTGATCACTTTGCCAGCCTTTACGGTTGACAGAAGCTGGGATGCCGGAATCTATGTGCCAACTAGCCTTGATCCCGAGGATGAACCTACGCCGGGAACAACACAGATTTTCTTGCCTTTGATTAACAACTAAGTCAACCACCTCGCCCACTATTGTGGAGTAGATGCACCTGAGAAACCCGGAATTTGGAGAGATTCCGGGTTTCTGGTTGTATCGATTGCCTCACCACCAAGCTTGTCAATCCTGCCAATTCGACCTATCCTTATAGTAACTCAGCTTGTATGTCAGCTACATAGTTATTTACATCGAGATTGAGAGGAGAACATCATGCAGGTCTATGAAGCAGTACGCACCGTATTGGCAGTACGCGCCTATGCAGATAAATCCGTTCCACCGGAGATTATCCAGCGCATCGTGGAAGCTGGCCGCTTGACCGGCAGCAGCATGAATCGGCAACCGTGGCACTTTATCGTGGTTGAACAGCGGGCAACCTTGCAGCAGCTAGGGGCATTGGTACAATCCGGACCTTACACGGCGCAGGCGGCATTCGCCATTGTCGTGGTAATCGAACAGACACGCTTTGCCGTCTCTGATGGCAGCCGGGCTATCCAGTCCATGCTCCTAACCGCTTGGGAAGAGGGCATTGGCTCGAACTGGGTGGGCTTCCACGGCATGACCGAGGTGAAGCCGCTGTTGGGTATTCCCGACAACATGGATGTGCTAGCGATTCTGCCCTTTGGCTATCCGGCGCAACCTGGTGGCAAAGGCAAGAAGAAGCGCAAAACGTTGGCCGAAGTCGCTCATCGCGAACGCTTTGGCCAGCCCTTTGTCTAGAGTGGAGATCGGATCGTCTCCGCCACAGAGGACGCAGGAAAAAAGCACGCTACCTTTCCTGGGTCCTCTATGGCTCAGCTTCAATCTGTCGTTGCAACGCTTGGACACGAAAGTGGCATGTTCCGGCGAGGCTAGCCCCTGACGCAGCACCGCCATGACACCGGCCAGATCCCCTGCCCAAAAGCGCACCGGATCAAGCCACAGGCCCGGCAAGACTGTGCTCCGCAAAATGCCTTGTTCATCAGGCGCAAGCGATTGATAGGCGCCTTCGTGCAGGCGATACCAGGTGACCTGCTATCCATAGACTTGCAACACTAGATATTCTTGCACGCCGTTGCGACGATAGACATTCAGCTTCTCATGCAAATCAAGCGTCTATAATGCGCAACAGACCCAGGAATTGCTTCAATCTAGAAATCTGGTCCTGTTTTCAGCTCTTTTTGATTTGACCCAAAACAAGGATAAGCTGCTCAATCTGGAGACGACAACCATGCAACTGCGAAGCAGTGATCATGTCACCTCAGTGGATGGCAAGTGGACTATCCCTCTTCTTATGGATCAAATGCCTGGGGTTGCGGAGACGCAGACACACCAAATGTTTACGGCAAAGCCCTTCGGCATTGCGGAATTTGACGATGGGATGAAAATTCAAATTGGGGATAATTTGGGAACAATTCCTGCAACTTTTGGTAGCCCATCCATGACAGATCAGGTAGCCGCGTTTTTTACATTTACTATTCTTGATCGTGACAAGCAAACCTCGCTTTATCTACTCCAAAAGCAAGATAATCAGCTTGAAGCCGTTGCTCTCAACAGTTATCAAACTGCGTTACAAACATTAATGACACCCCCAACACCTTTTCCGACACCGTTGGCTTCACCGGAATCAGTTGTTGTTGACACCCCTACTCTATCAACAACAGTAACCATTATAACAGATACACAAAACCTGCAAGATGTACTCAAAGAATTCAGCGATGATTATCAGAAAGAGGTTGAACGACTGAAAAATGGAAATTAATTGAAAGTAGGTAACCGGGTGATTAGGTGATTGGTAATTGAGCCGATCAAAATTACCAATCACCTAATCATCCAATCATGCCTCAAAATATGTAAAGGTTTCACCAACCAATTCGCCTCACAAACTAACATTACACTGACATTCACTTATCGGCTACGTCAGGCGTGGATGCTTGGGGCTTTGCCACGGGTAGCATATAATAGGGCCATGCAAGCCGCCGCGTATATTGCCAGTGATCGCCGCCGGGCCATGGCTGCCGGGCAGGCGCTACCCGAAAAGGCGCAAGGAGCCGCGCTCTTTGCGGATATCTCCGGTTTTACCCAACTGACCGGTGCATTAATGCGCGCCTATGGGTTGCGACGTGGGCCGGATGAGTTGACGCGCCATATGAATGCGGTTTATACTGCGCTGATCAATGAAGTGGAGCGCTATGGCGGCAGCGTCATTGGCTTTAGCGGCGACGGCATCACTTGCTGGTTTGGCGATCTGCCAGTGGGTGACTTGCCAGCGGGTGCTCACAACACAGACGCTATACGCCATGCGACATTGGCCGCCTGTACAGCAGCATTGGCCATGCAACAGTCAATGCAGGCCATGCAGACCATCACTTTACCCAATCAGGTTGCTGTAACACTAGCGCTCAAGGTTGCCGTAGTGGCAGGCCCTGTGCGGCGCATGGCGGTGGGTGACCCGGCGATTCAACTCATTGATGTGCTGGCTGGCGCCACCTTGGACCGTATGGCTGCGGCAGAGCAGATGGCCACCCAAGGCGAGTTGCTGCTAGATACGGCGACCCTTGACCTCCTGCAATCGCAAGCGACAGTATGTGCCTGGCGTATACAACCAGATACAGGTGAGCGCTTTGGCGTAGTCAGCGCTGTGCAACCACATGCGGTCCCGGTTGGACAGCCGGCGCCAACCGCTCTGACCGAAGCGACGGTAAAGAGATGGGTGCTGCCCACGGTTTATCAGCAACTGCAAGGGGAAGGCGGGCGCTTTCTAGCCGAGTTGCGACCAGCCACCGCGCTTTTCCTCAAGTTTACCGGCATTGACTATGATCATGACGACGGAGCGGCAGCCAAACTAGACCGCTACATTTGTTGGGTGCAGGCCATTGTCAGCCGCTACGAAGGCGCCCTGATCCAGCTCACCACCGGTGATAAAGGCAGCTATCTCTATGCCGCCTTTGGCGCGCCCATTGCCCATGATGATGACATCCAGCGCGCAGTCACCGCGGCGCTGGCGTTACGGGCGCCGCCGAGCGATTGCCCTTTTATCAGCTCGGTGCAAATTGGGATTAGCCAGGGCGCCATGCGTGTGGGCGCCTATGGCAGCGCGACGCGTCGCACCTATGGCGTATTGGGCAATGAGACCAACATGGCGGCGCGTTTAATGACCCAAGCGGCGCCAGGGCAGGTAGTGGTCAGCCAAATCATTGCCGATGCAGTTGAAGATCGTTTCCAGCTACAGCCATTAGGCAGCTTTAAATTAAAGGGGAAGGATCAGCCACAGCCACTCTATGCGGTGCTCCAACCAACGCCACGCAGCCGCCAATTGCTCGATCTCTACTCCATGCCACTAGTAGGTCGAGAGCGCGAGCTGACTGCGCTCAGACAAGACTTTGAACGCGTCCAGCAGGGGCAAGGACGGCTCGTGCGCATTGAGGGCGGCGCCGGTCTGGGTAAGAGCCATTTGGCAACGGAGTTGGCGCGCCAGGCGCAGGCGCAAGGCTTTACCGTTGTTGGGGGCGCCTGCCAGAGCACTAATCAGGAAAGCGCCTATTTTGCTGTGCGCCAGGCGTTGGGCGCGTTGCTAGAACTGGATCAGCTTACCACCGCGTCAGCAGAACAACAGATTGCGCAGGCCATCGCGGCATTGAACACACTCAGTCCAGAGTGGACGCTACGACTGCCGCTGCTGGGTGAACTGTTGGGGCTACCCATTCCTGACAATGCCACCACGGCGGCCTTTAGTGCGCAGTTACGCCAGGAAGCGTTGACCAGTCTGGTGCTGGATCTGGTGCTGGCCCAGGCGCGACAGCGGCCACTCTTACTCCTCTTTGAAGATGTACATTGGCTGGATGAAGCATCACAGGGCGTCGTATTGGCGCTGGCGCGGGTAGTGCAAAGTGCGCCACTGCTGCTGTTACTGGTCCATCGGCCACCGACCCGTGAACACGAACCCTTTCTACAAACAGTGGCTGCGCTGCCGGATCAGCAGCATCTGCCCTTGACCGAGCTGAGCACAATCGGGGTTGCGGCACTGGTTGAACAACGGCTACAAGGCCCGATTACGCCTACTGCCCTGTCGCTTATTCTGGCGCAGGCGCAAGGCAATCCATTTTTTACCGAAGAGTTGGTGGATGCCCTGCGCGATGGCGGTCATCTTGTGGCAAGGGACGGCAGTTGGGCGCTCTCATCCTCGGTCACACAGCGCTTACGCGCCGGCGGGTGTTTGACGTGGATCAATGGCGAAGAAGTGGTGCCGGAAGGGGCGCCGTTGAGCAATGTGGATCTAGGCATTCCCAGCACCATCCAGGGGATTATTCTTGCTCGCCTGGATCGGCTGCCGGAATCGGTCAAATTGACCGTCAAAGTGGCCAGCGTGATTGGACGAGTCTTTAGCCATGAGTTGCTGATGCAGGCCCACCCGGCGCGCCTCCAGCTAGATCGTCTGGCACAGGAGTTGGAAACCCTGTTGCAACGGGAGTTTGCCCGGCTGGAAGCGCCCGACCCACAGCGCAGTTACATCTTCAAGCATAATATTACCCAAGAGGTGGTCTACCAGACCTTGCTCACCGACCAACGGCAGGAGCTTCATTATGCTGTAGGGGTGGCGCTGGAGGAACTACGCCAAGAGCAGGTCGAAGAGTTGGCGCTCCACTTCTACAACAGTGACCGACAGCAAGCGGAAGTGTGTGCTAAGGCGCTTCACTATCTGGAGGCCGCTGGTTGCCGCGCCCAACGCGACAACGCAAATGAAACTGCCTTGAGCTATTTTGACCGCGCGCTGGAGATGGAGATACGTCCAGCGTGGCTAAAGGCCAAAGTCGAGGTGCTCCACATCCTGGCCCGCCGCGAGGAGGAAGCGGCGACGCTCCAAAGCCTGGCGCAGCAGCCGGCGGCATCGCCCTTTGATTTGGCCTTGCTGTGGGGTGAGTATTATGAGGCGATTAGTGACTACACACAGGCAGTGCAAGCCATCAAGCAAGCGCTCGCATTGGCCAGAATAGGCAATGACCAAACAGGAGAAGCACGCTGTCTGGCGCGCCAGGGCATGATCGCCTGGCGCCAAGGGGATTATACAGCAGCAGAGCATTCGTATCAACAAGCCAAAGATTGCGCCGATAAAAAGGCGGAGATTCACTACGGGTTGGGGCTAGTTTACCGCCAACAAGGAAAATTTGATGAAGCACAGTCAGAATTCATAGAGAGCATTACACTCAATCGCCAGCAGGAAGATCGCTATAACGAAGCCCAGACTTTGCATGCCCTAGGGGCGCTTGCCCACCTCCATCGCAACTATGAAGAGGCGCTTGTCTACTTTCAGCAAGCTCTGGCCATTAGCGAAATGATTGGGGATCGTGTTGGTACAGGCGCAAGCAAACTAGGCATTGCACAAACACTCAGCACTTTGGGTGATCACAGCAAAGCAGAACCGCTGTTACGCGAAGCGCTCACTATTCAACAGGCGCTCAATAATCGCTGGTGGGAAATTAACATTTGGAATGAGCTTGGCATTCTCTATTTAATCGTTGGTGATTATACGACTGCCCAGACAAGTTTGGGGCATGGTCTACGTCTAAGTCAAGAGATTGGCTATGAGGCCGGACAGGCGTACCTGCTCTGTAATTTAGGGCAAATTCTGCGAGAGATCCACAAGACAGCAGAGGCAATCAACGTCTTGCAGGAAGGTTTACAACTTGCGCGCTTACAAAAGGATACACATTTAGAAGCGATCTACCTCAGTGATTTAGCCCTAACCTACCTGCAACAAGGTCATTTTGCAGAAGCCGTTGAATATGCACAAATGTCCTTACTACAGTATAAAGCACTAGGGGTTGAATTATCGACAACATCGGTGCTGGCAACTTTGGCTCAAGGGCAATATAGACTAGAGCGAAAAGCTGAGGCAATAGCCACTGCCCAAGAAACTATCCGGATTTTGGACGCGTGCGCTGGGGAAGGACCGGATTTTCCCCAGCGCGATTATTGGATGTGCTACGAAGTCTTACACGCTGTCGGAGAGATAACTCTGGCCAATCGTGTCTTGGCCGCCGCCTATCATCTCCTGCAACAACAAGCGCAACGGATCAGCGATCCCGCCATGCGCCGCTCCTACCTCGAAAATGTGCCATTTAACCAGCGTATTCTCCAGACAGTCAACAGCAACGATTTCACCGCTTCGCCCAGATGAGCGTATGCAATGTTTCGCTGCGAACAACCGCCCTGCGTAATCTCAATCCGTCCTCGTAATAGGCTCTTACCGTTGAACAAACGGTAGGAATAGGTGGTTCTCGCCCGCACTCAGCAGCACCGCATAGACACCCACCCCCTGACTTGGCGCAGAGGCAATTTTTACATCATCTTCAGCGTTGATCGGGGTCGTTGTCGCGGTGGGTAAGGTTTGCCAGCTAGCACCATTCCAGAAATAGATCGCGGGCGCGGCTGCCTTTACACTCGATTGACCGGCGCTTTGCATTACAACCGGTTCCTCATATTCAATTGAAACGCTACCGGATGCTACCAACGATGAAGGAAAAGCATCTAGATGATAGGATTGCCCCATAATCGTGTTGCCTATAGGCAGCGGCGGTGTACCAGGCATACTTTGCCAGGCAATCGACTCACCTGGGCCAAGATCCAGCGTCTCGTCACTTTCAAAGCTAGCCTTGCCATCAGACGAGACGACCAAGGCGCCACCATATAGCCGCGCTGGCCCAAAAGCACCACTGCCCCCCGTACCGCGGTCGGCGATAACCTCCCGCCGCGTCGTCAGGCCCCCCGGCGCTTCATTCACCCACACCTGGACATAGACCGGCGTCACCGGTCCGCCCAGCGCAAAAATATGACTGTAGGAGCCATCGCCACTGGCTAGAATCTGTTCTGGCAGGGCAACCCCATGTTCGGGGTAGAGCTTGGCCATCACCTGGGCGCCGGCAGGCAGAGTTTGGGTCACCTGAAGGCTTAAGCTGGTGGTGCTCACCTGGGTCAGCGCCAGTTGGGGCTCCCACGCCATGTTTTTGGTCATGACCAATTCAGCATCATTGGGCTGGATGATCTCGCAGCCAAATTGGTGGCGCGGGATTTCGCCCCCTTCGGCATGGTCATTAATATCATAGACACAAAGCCGGTCGTTCACCTGGGCGTCGATCAACTCGACCTGGGTGGCATTTTTGGGCGGCTTGCCCTGTTCAAAGATCTGGTCACCGCGCAGGGTGAAGACGCGCGCTTCGCCGGAAGTCAGCTCACCACCCTGGTAGATCAGGTCAAAGACCTGGCTGGTGGCAGGTGTACCTGGCGTGGTGCTGGGCGCCACAAAGTTGACGGTGGTAAGGTTAATCGGCGGCGCGGTCGGACCAACCACCGCGGTGGTTGGCGGCACGATCCACGGATACCAAAGCTGGATCGTCTCCCACTCGGTGCGCGCGTTCAGCTCGTGGTAGGCTTCGGTATCGCCACAGGCCGCTTTCCAGTGTACGGGATTATAGACAAAATTCTGATTGCCCACGGCATAGACATTGCCCATGGCGCTGCCGGTGCAGAGTTGCGCCAATTCCTGGCTGGCATGACCATCGACATCGGTATAAGTATCGAAGAGATAGAGCAGGTAATGACCTAACTCATGGGCCATGGCCAACGACCAGTCGTCCACCAACGTGGACGGCGGCACCACTGTGCCATTCACCGTGACCGGCTGGTTCGGCGGCGTCCCGTAGCGATTCCAGTAGGAGCCCATGAAGATATGGCCAGGGCTATATTCGGCACCCACTGTCGGCCACGGGTCCACTGTATCTGCCGCGACAATGCCGCCGATATTGGCCTTAGGCTGGAGCGTATTATTCAGATGTAGACGCAGATCGGCTTCCAGCCAGCCATCCAGACTCTGGTAGACTAGGATCCGGCCCAACGTGAATTGACCATCAGTAAAGGAGTAGAGATAGTTGGCAGCCTTGGTCAGACTTTCACGCAGCCAAGCGGCGCGCTGTGGATCGCTCTGGATATACCACTCGGCAGAGACCACCATATTTTGCACGCGCAGTGGCTTCTGCTTGGTCACCACCAAACGCAATGTGCCGGGTGTACCAGTGAAATCGACGGCACGCACCTGCGCCACATCGCCGCTGGTGCGGTAGACGGTATAATCAGCCGTGTCGGTCATGGCCGTCAGCGCCCACAACGAATCGCCGATGTTGATGGCGTTTGCGCCCTGGACAAAGCCCAACCCATCGACACTAAATGGCGTGCTGTTGGCCGTGTTGGTGCGATAGACAGAACCGGTTGCGGGAATACAGGGATCGGCCACATCGGTGCAAAGCTGAATGCGCCAGCCTTGGCGATTGGGGGCCAGGTATAGATCATCAATCGACTCACTGAGCGTCGTGCTGCCATAGTCAAGCCGCACCGCGGAGATAAGCCCGTCCACATCGTAGAGACCAATAAACTCGCTATGTATATCTGGAACAGGGTTGCTGGCTCGGCAGATGATGTTGCCGGCGCCATCATAGGCAACGAGCGTGCCGTTGGGCCGTTGCGTTCCGCCATTGCCCATATAAAAGCCCACATGGCTCTTCGGTTCATCAAAGGTGATCAACATGGGCACGCCAGCGCTGGTAGCCGGCGCCACAGCAGTATTGATTACGCTGTTGGGGCGTGACGCCGTCTTGGCCGGATCGTTGCCATAGCTCAGGGCGTGTGTCGTTTTGCTATTTTCAAAGCGCACGCCATCGCTGGCGGCGTAGGTGTTTTCCACGACCACACCATTCGCCAGTTCATCAAAGGTTAAGCGGCGCGCCGCGGGAATTTCGGCTGGGCTGATCAGCTCGACACAACGATTTTGCACCGAGACGCCACAGGGCATAGAGAGCGCCTGCTGCACCGCATTGAGAAAGAGATTGCGTCCCTTGGCAGTCATCACGGTGGGGCTGCCACGGAACCCCCACAAGTGGCTACAACCCTGGCTGACTAGCGTAGCGCTAGTGTTATTGGCGTCAGTATAGCCCAATGGCAAGGTCGTCGCGCCTAGTAGTCCGCCGGGGATGGCGACCATCTCTACATTGTCCTGATAGAGAGCCAGGGGCGCGCCAACGCCGGCGCCGGTGGCATACGCGCTATGATACAGGCCTAGCGCCGGATTGGCGGGGTAGACGGCAAAGGCACTTGCGCTGGCGCCATTGGGATAGCCGATGATCAGGCCAAGCTGGCCAAAGAAGGCATGGCCGCCCTCACCAAGCCCCAATACCTTGCTGTTTTTGGCAATCCAGGCCGCCTGACCACTGGCATTGCCCCACGTGTCTTTAAGACCCGTGTCATCTGCGATCAAGGTGAGGGCAAAGCGTTGGAAATCGGTGCGCAGAATCTCATCCAATGTGACCAGCGTGACCCGCAGGCCATAGCGCTCGAGTAAGCTCAGAAAGGCCTTGGCGGTGGCGCTGTCATTCTGATAGACGTAGGCCACATCCAGATCAAAATAGGGTGCGGTGGCGGTGACTCGAAAGGCTGCACTGGCCTGTTGCGCGGCCGCACCAGTAAAACAGGGCGAACCACTACAGACCAGCATAGTGTGGTCGCCTGGCGCCGCATCAATGGGAATAACAAATGTCTGGCTAAACTTGCCGCCGGCAGGGATCGAAAAGGTCTCAACCTGAGCGCCATCCCAAAAAATGGCGCCAGAGTAGCCGCCAGGGGCAAAGTTGGCGCCATCCAACTGTACCGCCGCACCGCCGATGCCTTGCGTTGGCGCCACGGTCAGGGTCGGCGCGGCTTGGGCATAAACGCTGGTTGGGCCACTGCCCCACAGTGTCCACACCACCATGAGGAGTACGATGTTCATGGCCAGGCCGAAAAGCCGGCGCCACAGGTGTAACAATGGGTGTGGGTGATCGAGACGCATGGGGACTCCTTTATTTTTTGAACCCGCTTACCAGTCGGAACTGCTTTGATTCGCTTCAATGCGACTGTCGCGCTCGGCGATGATACGGGGCAGGTCGAGCAGCGTGATGACACCATTATCGAACTCCAGCAAGCCGCGCCGCCGCCATTCATTCAACAGACGATTGACCCATTCCCGCCGCGCCCCGACCATAGACGCCAGGTCACTTTGGCTCAAGGCCAAGTTCAACACATAGCGTTTGCCGGCTTCAACCTCTTCACCATAGCGCTCATTTTTGTCCAATAAAATATGTAAAAGGCGGCCAGCTGCATCAAATTGGGCCAGCGACTCGGCATAGGCGGCGCGGGAACGCAGCTTTTGGGCCAAGAGCCGCGCCAGGTTCATAGCCAATCCCGGCGTTGTCTGCGCATGATGGAGAAAGCGTTCCTGGGCAATGACCAAGAGCGTCACGGCGCTGATGGCCTTGGCCGCGGCGGAACGCGGTTCGCTGTCAATGGCGGCAAACTCGCCTAATACATCGTTGGTGGAAAAAATGTCAATTGATGTCTCATGACCGGAAGGGCTGATCTTATAGATGCGCACCTTACCCTTTAACACGATATATAACTCTTTGCTTTCATCACCTTGGCGAAAGATCAACTCGTCCCGTTTATAATCACGCGGACGCAGATCTTCCACCAAAGCGGCAAGGTGCTTCTCACTCAAACCGGCAAAAAGCGGCACATGATGCAACAGCGCAATGCGCCGCGTCAATGTATTCTCTTGCATTTCTTCCCCCATTAGATTACAGTCTATTCTTGATGACGTCTGTGTTCCGGTAAACGTCGCGGGTGTATTCCCAATCATACGGCGGTTGTGCGGTAGAACACAAGGCGGTTGTGCGGTAGAACACATTATGGTTGCAGCAAAGATCATAGGCGCGCCGTGTCCCACTTACTATCTTTGTAGCAGGCGCGTTGTTATACTCGAAGCCCCACCCATCACTCATTTCTGGACGGCATCGATCCCTATGGTCTGACAAGACAACCACTCTATTTTCGCGCACTCTCTCGGCAAAAACAAGGAGCATTGCTCAAATTGCGCAGAATTTTGTAGGTTCAGCCCTTAAATTTGAAAACGACTGTGAGTTATCTGCCCATGAATATCTTCACCTGGTTAATGGTTGGTCATCTAGTTGGCGACTGGATGTTGCAGAACGACTGGATGGCGCGTGGCAAGCAGCGCCGTCTCTTTACCAAAGAAATTATGTTACACTGTTTTACGTACACGGTTACCCTGTTCATCATCTTTTGGCTCGCCACCCGCAATAACAACAGCCATCCCTCCTATTTAACGTTTTTTATCGCCATTTTTGTATCACATTGGCTCATTGATGCCACCAATTTGGCCGGACGTTGGGTGCGTTGGTGGCGCCAAAGTCGCCTGGCCTTTGTGCGTATTATGGTGGACCAAACCATGCATGTATTGGTGTTGGCGGTGTTGTTGGAGTGGTGGATGTGAGTGGGTGTTCGTAGCGCAGGTGCTCAGCGCCATTAGTGATTGGTTGATTGGTTATTCGCAGCGCGGGCGCTTAACGCCATTAGTGATTGGGTGATTGGTGACTGGGTGTGCGCAGCGCGGGCGCTGTGCACCATTGGTGATTGGGCTGGTGCAGTGCTACAATCACCCAATTACCAATCAACTAATCACCAATCACTCAATCCCCAATCTCAAACAGGAGTCCCGTCATGTCCCAAAAGAATCAGATTCCACACTTGTCACCTACGCCCCTCGACCTGTTCACTCGGCTTTTGGCTGTACCGGCGCCTTCCGGCTATGAAGCACAGATTGCCACCGTAGTACGTACCATTCTGGAGGAGATCGGCTATCGCCACACCACCGACAGCGCCGGCAACATTCTTGTGCGCTTGCCCGGAGCACAGCCCACTGCGCCGCTCGTCTGCTATGCCGCGCACATTGATGAGATCGGCATGGTGGTGACCAATGTAGAGGCGGACGGCTCGTTGCGCGTCAGCCGTTCCGGCGGTCTCTACCCTTGGAAGCATGGCGAAGGGCCAGTTGAAATTCTAGGCGATCATGGGTCGATTACCGGTATCCTGTCGATGGGTTCGACCCACACCGCGACCGGCAACAAGGCCATTGAGTGGAGTGATGTGCGCGTCCTCACCGGGCTGACCAGCCCAGAGTTAGCCGCCGTCGGCATCCGGCCCGGTTCAGCCGGCGTGCCGGTGCGCACAGTCTGCGGTCCCTATCGTTTGGGCGGTAACGACGATCCGCTGATCGGCGCCTGGACCTTTGATGACCGTATGGGTGTCGCCACACTGTTGTGCGCGCTGGCGCAGTTGCGAAACGATGGCAGGCAGCCGCTGCGACCCACCCTAGTGGCCTTTACCGTCGGGGAAGAGGTCGGTGGCTTGGGCGCCAAAGTGGTGGCCGCACGTGAAGAGCCAGAGACCTTTATTGCGATTGATGGTTGCCCCATCCCGCCGGGCGCGCCGCTCAAAGTGGATGGTCGCCCCGGCATCTGGGCCAAGGATCGACTGGCGCCCTATGATCAAGCCTTATTACGTGATCTCTGCCAGGCTGCGCGGGTCGCCGACACGGAACTCCAGCCGGTCGTCTTTGAGGGCGCGGCCAGCGACGCCAGCCTGGTCTTGGCCGCCGGGTTAACCCAACGCATTGCCTGCTTTGGTCATGTACGCGAAAATAGCCACGGCTACGAGGTAGCGCGCCTGTCGGTCTTTGCGAATGTCGTGAAAACTTTGGTACAGTTTATGACGACGTGGAGGGGGTAAGGGATTGTGCGACCAAAGGTTACGTATTGTACGATTAACAAAACTAAGATAATCATCAATACCCCAAAATGAATAGGCTTGTAAGTTTCCATCTACTGTGCTAATCGTGATAGAATAGAGCTAGAATGTACGCAGCAGTAAAAGAACAGGACCAGATGGAAACACGAACAATCACTCGGTTACAGATCCAAAAGAAGAATAAAGAGCGGGTCAACGTTTTTTTAGACGACGAATATGCCTTTTCGTTGGATCTGATGTTGGCCATGGGGCTGAAGAAGGGGCAAGCACTGAGCACTGCTGAGATTGCCACGCTGCAATGTGAAGATGAGGGTAAACGCGCCTATGCAGCTGCCCTCCGTTTTCTGAGTGAGCGGGCCCGCAGCCGCACCGAGGTGGAAGAGCGGTTGCAACGCCGCGGTTTTGCTGAGGCAGCGATTGGAAGCACGGTCAAACGGCTACAGCGGGAAGGCTATCTCAGCGATGCCGACTTTGGCCGCCTATGGGTGGAAAATCGCCAACGCTTTCGCCCGCGTAGCACGCGCGCCCTACGGTATGAGTTACGCCAAAAAGGGGTCGCTGCCGACGTGATTGAGGAGGTGCTCGATCACGCCGAAATTGATGAAGATGAGGCAGCGTGGGCTGCGGTGCAGGACAAACTGTATCGTTGGGAAACGCTGGACTATAACCCGTTTCGCCAGAAAGTGAGCGGATTTTTGGCCCGCCGTGGCTTTGGCCATGAGGTTACACGCCGAGCGGTAGAACGGGCGTGGGCGCAGAGTCAGCAAGTGACAGAAGAGCAATCATGAGTGCATCGATCAAGTCTTCAGCAACGTCTCCAGCCAAGGCTCAAATCAACGCTGCACCCGCAACAACCCCACCGGCCAAAGCCAAACGCCGGCCCCGTGTTAAAGTCCGCACCTGGCGCAAGGAGGATATACCAGGTGTGGTTGCCTGTCATCGCGCCGCCTACCCTGAGTATCCCGAAGGCACCTACTACACCGAGCGCTTCTACGAAATGCAGTGGGCCGCCTTTCCCGAAGGACAGTTTCTGGCCGAAGTCGACGGCAAGGTGGTGGGCTACGCCACCTCGATCATCGTCCAGCTTGATGACAACGCCCACACATACAACTATGAAGAGATTACCGGCGCCGGCACCTTTAGCAGCCATGACCCCAGCGGCGACACCCTCTATGGTGCTGACATTGGCGTCGATCCAGCCTATCGCGGCATGGGCATTGCCGGCAAACTCTATGAACAGCGCAAACGGCTGCTCCGGCGCTACAATCTGCGTCGCATGGTCGCCTATGGCCGCATTCCCGGCTACAATGCAGTTGCCGGCAAGATGACCGCCGAAGAGTATGTGGAACGGGTGATCAAGGGTGAATTGAAGGACTCGTCACTGCAGGCCCATCTCAAAGCCGGCTACCAGGTGCGCCGGGTGATGCTCGACTTTCTGTGGGATGATTCGAGCCTCAACTACTCCACCTGGCTGGAGATGCCCAACCTGGACTATCAACCGGAGAAACGTCAGATCGCAGCGGCGCCGTTGCAACGACCGGTGCGCAAGATCCGTATCTGCGCCGCCCAATACTTTATGCGTCCCATTCGCTATTGGGATGAGTTTGAGCAGACGGTCAACTTTTTTGTCGACACCGCCGACACCTATCACTGCCACTTCCTGGTCTTGCCGGAACTTTTTACGGTGCAGCTCTTTAGCCTCATGCCCTCCGACATTGACACGCGCAGCGCCATCCGCCAACTGGCCGGCATGACCGAACGGTATATTGACCTCTTTACGCAAGCCGCCAGCGAACACGGCCTCTATATTATTGCCGGTTCCCATCCCGTCATCCGTGACGAAGCGGTCTACAATGTAGCCCATCTCTTTACACCCAATGGCGATGTCTATACGCAAGATGCGCTCCACGTGCCACCGATCGAGCGGGAAGATTTTGGCTTTGAGCCGGGCGAAGAGATCAAGGTCTTTGACACGCCGTTGGCGCGTATTGCCATTCTGGTCTCTTATGACATTGAGTTTCCCGAACTCTCGCGGCTGGTAACGCTGTCAGGAGCCGAAGTCTTTTTTGTGCCCTATTCCACCGATGAGAAAAAGGCATACGACCGCGTCCGTTATACGGCCCAAGCGCGTGCGGTTGAAAACTCAGTCTACACCGTCATCGCCGGCAATGTGGGCAACCTGCCGACGGTCCGCAACTATCTGATCAACTATGGGCAGGCCGCGGTCTTTACCCCCAGCGACTTTGCCTTTCCGCCCAGTGCCACTGCCGGTGAAGCCGAACCGAATGTAGAGACTGTGGTCATTACTGACCTTGACTTGACTAGCCTCTCGCAACAGCGGGAACTCTCGCGCGCCCGTCATCTCTATGACCGGCGCGCCGATCTCTATGATGTGCGCGCCAAGAAGACGATTAAGATTATCCGTACTGATTAAACATTCCTATGCCAACCTATCAAAAAGACACCTACTGTTCCTACTGTGGCCAGCCTTTTGCGGCAGAACAGCCGTGGCCGCGTCAATGTAGCCATTGTCAACGGATGACCTTTCGTAATCCGCTACCGGTAGCGGTGGTCGTGCAGCCGGTGGCCAATGGCGTGCTGACGGTGCGGCGGATGATTGAACCGCGCCGGGGCTGGTTGGCGCTGCCGGGCGGCTATATTGAGGTGGGAGAAAGTTGGCAAGAGGCGGGTGCACGCGAGTTGTGGGAAGAGGCCGGCGTTGAGATCAATGGGGCGACGCTGCGCGAGATTAAGGTCTTTAGCGCCGGCGATCACACGCTGATCATTGTCGCGCTTGCACCGCCGCTGCGCCTGGATCAGTTGCCGCCCTTCACTCCCACGGCCGAAGCAAGCGAACGCGCCATCCTCACCACACCACAGGAATTGGCCTTTCCCTTGCATACCGAGGTTGTGGCAGCCTATTTGGCTGGGGCTTGGAGAAAGGAATAGTCCCCTATGTCAACCGAGCGCTTTGAATGGTTAGAAATCCCCGAAGAACCCAAAAAACGCAAACAGCCGACTGACCAGGCGCCAGAGACAGTAATGGGCAAGCGCTGTCCCCAGTGCAATTGGCTGGACGAGGAGACGGCGACCACCTGTTTCCGCTGTGGCTATCGCTACAATGTGGATCACAACCTGGCCAGCCAGATTGCTAATCTAGGGGTGCAGTTGCCACCACGCGTTATTGAGACGCCCCAAAATCTGGAGAACTTCTTCCGCACCCACGGGCGTGTGCGTGCGCCGGAACCGTTGGCCGTCTACCAACTGTTGCTGCGCGCCGAAGCCTTGCGCTTAAGCCGCGGCTTTGACCAACTCATCTGCCTAGATGAAATTGCAGTGGAGCATTACGAACACCAGATCGAGACGGCGCTCAAGGCGTTGCAGGAGATGCGCGGGCGCGCGCTCTTGGCCGATGAGGTGGGGCTCGGCAAGACGATTGAAGCCGGCATCATCATGAAGGAGCTGATTCTGCGCGGCTTAGTGCGCTCGGTGTTGGTATTGACGCCCGCCTCGCTGACTGAACAGTGGCGTGAGGAACTAGAGAGCAAGTTTCACGAATCCTTTACAGTGATGGAGACGCCGCAACAGTGGCGTGAGCAGCAAGCTGCAGAGCAAGGGCGCTGGATCGCCAGCCTCGATCGCGCCAAGCTCAAACACCAAAGCGAAGTCATTCTGGCGCGTGAGTTCGATCTGCTGGTTATTGATGAGGCGCATAAGCTCAAAAATCGCAGCACACTGGCCTGGCAATTTGTCAATCAGATCCGCAAGCGCTATGTGCTGCTGCTGACAGCAACGCCGGTGCAAAATGACCTGATGGAGTTGTACAGCCTGATCACGATCCTGGCGCCGGGTCAGTTGGGCACCGTGCGCGCCTTTCGGCGTCATTTTCTGGAACAGGCTGATTCACGCCAACCCAAGAATACCCGCTCACTGCGCCGGCTGCTCAACGATGTGATGATCCGCAACCGGCGCAGCAAGGTTGAGATCCAGTTTCCACGCCGGCAGGCCGCCATTTACCACCTGGCGCTGAGCGAAGCCGAGTGGCAGCTCTATGCCGATGTGACTGACTATATCCGCCGTCGTTTCCGCGCCGTCGATAGCAATAAATATCTGCGCCTAACCCTGGTCATCCTTCAGCGCGAATTGACCAGCAGCCCCCAAGCCGTAGCTTCCACCCTGCGCAAGATGGCCCAGGATCACGCGCACAGCGACGCCACCCGCGCCGAACTGCTGCGTTTCCTGGCCCTGGCCGAGTCGATTCCGCTTGGGCGCAAGTTGGTGGCCGTGCGCGAGATCCTGGAACGTTTCCCCGGCAAATTTCTCATCTTCACCGAGTATCGCCAGACGCTCGACACGATTGTAAGTCAGTTGCAGGAATGGGGTATCACCACGGTCGCCTTTCACGGCGGCCTGAGCATTGATCACAAAGAGGCGGCAGTGACGGCCTTTAAGGGGGATGTACGCGTATTGGTCAGCACCGAGAGTGGTGCGGAGGGGCGCAATCTGCAATTCTGTCACCAGCTCATCAACTATGACCTGCCCTGGAACCCCATGCGCGTCGAACAACGCATTGGCCGTCTTCATCGCCTGGGGCAGGAGCGCGATGTCGCCATCTTTAACCTAAGCTGCAACGAGACGATCGAGGCTCACGTCATCGAGCTGTTGGCGCGCAAAATCCGCATGTTTGAGTTGGTGATCGGCGAGTTGGACCTGATCCTGGGTAATTTGGAGGGTAACAAGTCCTTTGAGGATCTGCTGCGCGACGCCTGGGAAGCCAGCGCCAGCGCCGATGATCTGGAAGAGCGGCTAGAAGCGCTTGGCGAAACACTAGCCCGCGCGCGAAGCACCTATGAACAGGTACGCGCCAGCAATGAGTTGTTGGATGAGGCGTTGGATCTGTAGGAGAAATCTACAGATCAATCGTCGAAATCCAATCGACTGTAACAGTTTGGCGGTAACGGCTTTGGACGACCAGTGAACAATGAGGATCACGGAAAATCTTGAACGTTGGCTGAGTGGCTAGATTGCCAATTACGACAACCCAATAATCCTCTTTGCGTACCTTTGCTTCACGCCACTCCCGATCTGTAAATTGGATAGCACCGCGCGCGGCTTTTACGCCTTTGATTTCAATCGCCCAGTTAGGCTGACCATCCACACCAAAATCGTAACCACAGGCGGCATTACGCAAATCAATAAGTTGTCGGGGGTCAATTTGTAGGATTGCCTGTGCATTAGCCAGAAAATATGCCTCTGCCCGCCGTCCAGTCAGCAATCGCTCGGCCACATTATGGGCAACCCGGTTGACAACGGCGAGTGAATCAATCGCCTCACCAATACTCTCTTCATCACGCGCCAAAATACGATTCACTAATTCCAGCAGTGCGTCGTCATTCAAATCTTGCAACTCGTCCACTACTTTCACCCGACTGGCACGCATGGGACGATTATGCCAACCTTGGCGAGGATTAGGATGGATTGGGTCAAATTCATCGCGTAGGTTATTAAATGTTTGCACGGGTTCGGCAAGTATCGTTGCAGCTTCACGATAAGCCGCTTGCCAGGTAGGACAATTACGGGCGGTCAAATAAAGTTGGTCAAGCCGGCTCATAGCATAGCCAATGATAAGAGTTTCGGTTTCTAAGCGCGTGCGTTTGGATGAATCAGTCATGGTAGAAAGAAATTGGCGAATGACGGTTAGTCGACGCTATCGTCGATTGGCTTGATGCAGCAAGTCATCAAGCCAGCTAGCGTCCTCTTCAGTAAAGGGTGGTACAGGTTCAGCACGGTAGTTGATCCGCAGATCATAGCCGGCGCGTTCATAGAGGTCATGCAGCAGGCGATTTAGGTCCAGCACAGGCCATTCATCATCCTCCTGGAGCGGTAGACGAAAGGCAGGGATAGGAGGGCGCACGGTAAAGGGATAGAAATGAGCACGCGGACGCATAGGGGCTGGGCTGACCAGAATGTTGTAATGATAATTCTCGTTGCGCGTCTGCACAAACCGTTGACCGGCGCGCAGGAGATCGATCTCCACCAGATTGGTAAAAGAGTTAATGACCTCTTCCCGCTTGCGCGCATATTGGGCTCGCCCCTCACGTGAGCCCTCATTCCAGGGCGAGAGGATCTCCAAAATGGTCACCACCTTGAGCCCATCTTCGCTCTCCAACCACATCTCTGTGGCCAAATCATGGGTTCCCACCTCTTGGATCGACAGATAGGTCTCACGGATTTGCTCTGGCATTGGCAGTTCAATCACATGCGGTTCGGCCACCGCCACCGGCGCGGCCAAGACCGGAACTGGACGTTGCGTATAGGGGCCAATGACACCTACATCCGGCACCGCGACAAAGCCGGCGGGTACAGGATCATCCAAATACGAACGCTCTTCCACACTCACAAAATAGCGTGGACGCAACCGTGGCGCCAGAAAATCACGAATGACAGTAATCAGACTACTGTGAACATTTGACCATAAATTGGGTCGCTCCAGGTACGGATCCATGCCAGGAAAAGGTGTCGGCATTTTACGTCTCTCCTTGCCCACCATCAACGAATGCTGGCTACTATTATATCACAATTGCTGCCAATCGAACCCCAGTAATTCACCAACCGAGGTCACCGTCCGCTGAGGCCGTTGTGCCAACGCCGATGGCCAGGGGAGATGTCCCTGGCGCCAGATCGCTTTCATGCCTACTTGTAGTGCGCCCCAGACATCTGCCCGTGGGTTGTCTCCAACCATGACACATTCGTGTGGCTGTACCTCTAAACGGTCGGCAGCGCGCAAGAAAATCTCCGCGTCCGGTTTGCGCACGCCCTCGGCTTCCGAGATAAGTGCTTGATCAAACAAACCATTGAGCCCACCGTGGACAAGTTTAGGTTGTTGTGTGCGTACCGAGCCACTTGTAACTATCGCTAGTTTATAGCCATCTTGCCGTGTTTGTTCCAATAATTCGGTGACGCCGGGAAACAAGAGAGCAGGTTGCCAGCCATTGGCGTAGAAATCCTCAACCAGCAACATAGGATCTAACGCAAGGCCGAACTCATTGAGAAGCCGCCTGTAGACAATTTCTTTAGCAACATATCCATGCTCATCATACAATAAAAAGCGCGCTTGATATTGAGCCAATGGCACATGTGCGAGTACATTAGCAAAACGGCTATATTGGTGCGCTAAAAAAACCTGGATCGATGCGGTTCGATCCAATAAGGTTTCGTCCAAATCAAACAGTAACGCTTTGATCACAATGTTTCTCCAGAGGTTAGTAAAGTCTCGCCATCAACCGTGCCATAAAGCGCAGGTTGTGAAGGGTGGCCAGGCGCATAAAGGCCGCATCGTTGGCGCGGTAGAGGTGATTGAGGTAGCCACGGCTGTAATGGCGACAGGTGAGGCAGTCGCAATCTTCTGCAATCGGCTCTCTGGCTTTGATAAACTTATCATCGGTGAGGTAGAGGAAGCGGAACCAGTCGCTGTGGTGGGCAGAGGGCTGGGCATCGGTGGCGGTAAAGCTATAGAGGCGACCACGCCGGGCGTCGCGCGTGGGCAGGGCAGAATCAAAGATGCCATAGCCCATCGCCGCACAGGCCGCAATATTGGCCGGATGGCCAACCCCCAAGGCGTGCATGGGCAGGTGGGCAGGCACGAGGTCGCGGGTATAACCAAGCATATCGGTCAGCAGGGCGCCGTCGGCATCCAAAGGCCAACCGCCATAGCCATAGCCGTCAAAACCGATGGCCAAAAGCGCTTCGGCGCAATGGCGGCGCAAGGCGTCCGAACCGCCCCCCTGGATTACGCCAAAGAGCAAGGGACGTTGGTCATCTGTTAGCTTGCGCTGTTGGCATTGGCGATCAAATTCTTGGCGGCAGCGTTTGGCCCAGGCAATGGTGCGCCGCACTGATTCCTCCTGGGTAGCCGGCGGATCATCGACGTGGGTACAGTCATCCAGACACATGACAATGTCCGCACCGTAGCTTAGTTGGAGTTGGATGCACTTTTCCGGCGTCAATTGATATTTGCGGTTAGCGCCATCGGGTTGAAAAACAATGCCGTCGTTGGTCAGCCGGCCATACTTGGCATTTTGGCGAATGAGAGAGTAGGCTTGAAAGCCACCCGAATCAGTCAGGATCGGATGGGGCCAGCCACACATCTCATGCAACCCACCCAACGCCTGTACGGTGGAGGAGCCAGGGTGCTGCATGAGATGGAAGGTGTTCATCACCACAGCCTGAATGCCACAGTTGGTCAGATCTACGCTATCGACTGCACGCACAACGCCCAATGTGGCGTCGGGCAGGAAGGTAGGTAGTACCAGTGAACCGTGAGGCAGAGAGAGGTCAGCCATTGCTCCTAATAACGCTCCTTGAGGACGCGACGCAATTCCCGGTCACTCTCGCGCTTGGCAATGGTCTGGCGTTTATCATGCTGCTGCTTGCCACGCGCCAGGCCGATCTCCACTTTGGCTCGTCCCCGGTCATTGATGTACATACGCAAGGGGACAATGGTCCAGTTGCGTTGGGTGGCCTGGCTGTGTAATTGGGCGATCTGATTCTTATGCAGCAGAAGCTTGCGCTGGCGCGTCTCTTCATGGTTGTTGCGGTTGCCCTGTTCAAAGTGAGCAATGTGCACATTAACCAAGAACGCTTCGCCATTACGGATGAGGACAAAGCCCTCTTGCAGGTTCACTTTACCAGCGCGTACAGACTTGATTTCGGTGCCGGTCAAGACGACGCCGGCCTCGTAGCTCTCTTCAATAAAATATTCATGGCGCGCTTTGCGGTTGGAGGCAACGGTGCGCGGTCCTTGTTTTTCGTTTTTTGTCGCTTGCTTTGCCATAGGGCTCTATTGGCCTATCTCTTTTTCTAGCAGGTCAACCGCAGCATCCAGTTGCGGATCGGCGCCGACCTTGTGATCTTCCTCAGTAATCTCCACTTTAACATCTGGCTCCAGCCCTGTGCCATCAATGGTGCGATCTCTAGGCGTAAACCAGCGCGCAATGGTGACCCGCATGATCGCGCCATTGCTCAACGTATGGGGCAGTTGCACACTGCCCTTGCCATAGGTTGTCACCCCCAGCAGTTGCGCCCGGCCATGATCTTGTAACGCGCCGGCCACAATTTCGCTGGCGCTGGCGCTGCCCTGGTTGACCAGCACCACCATGGGCAGTTCCTTGCTCACTGCATTGCCGCTGGTCTCGTAGGTTTCCTGGCGCCCATCGTTGAAGCGTTCCAACAACACTTGTTGATCCTGCAGAAAGACGCTAGCGACCTTCACTGCTTCGCGCAACAGCCCGCCCGAATTGCCGCGCAGATCAAAAATAAGTGCGGCGGGCTTACGGGCAACCGCATCTTCAACGGCCTGGCGCACCAATTGGCCCGAGTTCTGGTTAAAGGTGGACAACTTGACATAGGCGATCTCTTTATTTGTGCCCAAGGTGTCCGTCGTAATGATCGGCGTCTCAATCCGGTCGCGCACCACTTCAACATCAAAGGGGTCAGTGACCTCGGCGCGGACAATGGTCAGCACAACCTTTGTTCCCTTGGGGCCACGAATGCGTTTAATCGCCTCAGTCAAATTCGATCCAGCTAGACTCTCGCCATCCACCGCAGTGACGAGATCGCCCCGGCGGATGCCTGCTTTCCAGGCCGGCTGATTTTCAAAGGGTTCGGTAATGCGCAGCGTATCTTCCTCTTCCGCCCACTCGACACGTGCACCGATGCCCTCAAAGGAACCAGACAAATTGGTGCGGAAAAACTCAGCCTCCTCCGGCGTCATAAAGGAAGTGTTGGGGTCGCCCAATTCACCCACAATTCCACGAATGGCAGCATACGTTGCCTGCTCCGGCTTGGGTAGTTCGCCATAAAAGTCCTGATAAAGGAGACGCACGGCTTCCCAGAAGACGCCAAATTCCGGATAAAGCAGATCCTGCTTTTCACTGCAACTGCTTTCGGCCAACGCGCTACCGGTCAGAAAGCGCCACCAACTGGTAGTGGCCTGTTGCTCGTTGGCATTGCTCGCCATCGCATAACCAGTACCTGCCCCAATGGTAAAGGTGAGCGCCAAGATGAGTAGCGCCGCGCCAAGAAAGGGCCAACGGAAGAAAAGGACTGGGGAGGTATGGGTGGTAGGCTGTTCTTGCTGCATTAGATTTCCTGTAACTTATTCTGGCAAATACTGATCGTATTCGCTTATCAATCACTACATTTCAGCTACTATAGACATTCAGAAAAAGATTCGTGGAACACCTGACAGGTTTGGGAAACCTGTCAGGTGTAGGCTAGCCCGAAAGATTATTTGAACTTCTATATTTTTTAGCGCTGCGCAATCTGCATCTGCTGAACTGAGGCAATGGCCGCGGGTATGGGATCTACGCCGGCATCCACGATCACATCAGGCGTTAAGCCGGTGCCGGAGATCTGATGTTTCAACGGCGTGAACCAACGGGCATTGGTGACAAACAAGCTGCTGCCATCAGAGAGCCCATAGCGAAGTTGAACGCTACCTTTGCCATAGGTCTGTTCCCCAACCAGCAGTGCGCGCCGCCGATCTTGTAGGGCGCCGGCCACAATTTCGCTAGCACTGGCCGAACCGCCATCCACCACCACCACTAAGGGCGCATTGCCGGCTTCTAGACCAACGGTAGCGTCAAATTCATGCTCAGCGCCATCTGCCTCGCGCTCAAAGAGCAGCGCCCCATCATCAAGCCACATATCAGCAATTTCCAGTGCGGCGTTAACGGGTCCGCCAGGATTGCCGCGCAGATCGAGAATAAAGCGATCCGCACCTTGCGTCTGTAGATCGCTTAAGGCTTTGCGCATCTCCTCGGGGCTACGGCCATTGAATTCAAATTGGCGAATATAACCGATGTTGGCGGTAGAAGTCGCATCGTCCAATAGACGCCATTCCATACTTGGTGTTACAATTTCAACTCTGGTGACGCTAAAGTTTAAAAGCTCTGGCGCACCTTGGCCAGACTCACGGCGGATCACAAGGGTAACAGCAGAGCCAACCTCGCCACGGATCAGCGCCACAATTTCATCAACGAACATGGTCGTAGTCAGGACGGTCTCGTCCACCTGGATCAACAGATCGCCATCAACAATCCCAGCTTGGGCGGCAGGGTTGTCGGGCAAAGGATGGAGGATAAAGCCGGTCGTGGTCATTTCGACCGAAGCGCCAATCCCGCCAAAAGAGCCAGTAATCATCGTTTCGTTAATTTCGGCTTGCACCGGCTCTTCAAAGCGGGTATAGGGATCATTGTAGGAGCCGACCAGGCCAAAGATTGCGCTCGCCACCTGCTTCTCTGACGGCGGTTTCTGGCCATAAAAGTCCCGGTTGAGAATCTCCCACACTTCATGAAAAACCGTAAGATTGGGCGTGTCGGCAAGCTTTTCCGGCTCGACAATGGGTGTCAACTGTTCATTTAACAGTGGCTGCAAGGTAGGGTAACTTAAAAAACCAGCCACAAAAGCCAGGAATACACAGATCAATACACTCACATAAACCAATAAGATGCGAATATTCATAGAGTACACAAGTTATTTCTACACAAACCCACCACGCGAACACGTAATTTATAAATCCTTACCAACGTCATATTGTAAACGAGAATGGGTTGTACAAGCGCGAACTTTTCGGCCATACGCCAAGCTTGCTCCTGCGTAACACATTCTCGATCCCATTGCCTTACTGTGACGTTCTTGTTATGATATTGTCGCAATAAAAGGAAAACGAAAAGCAGCTAATTTTAGTGCTGCTGTCCCACCGGCATGGAAGTAAGTTGTACTATTCTACCACAAGCATTTATGCGCCTCAAGTAGCGCAGTAAACAAGGGGATATTTCACAGTAGAAAGAAGCCAAGCTTGACAAGAGGCGACTCCCCGCGTATGGTACAGATTCTACATCAGATTTTTTGCTGACAAAAGGAGTGAACTTTATGCAAATTTCTTGTCACGGCCAACGTGCGTTAATTACCGCCGGCGCATCCGGCATTGGTCTCGTCATTGCCGAGACACTGCTTGCCTATGGCGCCACAGTGCATATTTGTGATGTGGATGAAACCTTGCTGCGTAATTGCCAAGCGACATTGCCGGCCATTGGCACAACAGTGGCCGATGTGTCCGACCCTGTGGCTGTCGACCGGCTCTTTGTTGAGGCAATCGACCATTTGGGTGGGCTGGATCTCCTGGTCAACAATGCCGGTATTGCAGGCCCCACAGCACCGGTTGAAGAGATTACGCCAGAGGCATGGGCCCAAACGTTGGCGGTCAATATCAACGGCCAATTTCACTGCACACGCCGCGCCGTGCCCCACTTAAAAGCAGCCGGCGGCGGCTTGATCGTCAATCTCTCTTCGGCAGCCGGACTCTTCGGTTTTCCCAACCGCACGCCTTACGCGGCCTCGAAGTGGGCGGTGATTGGCTTTACCAAATCGCTGGCAATGGAGTTGGGTGAGCATCACATCCGTGTCAACGCAATCTGCCCAGGATTGGTAGAAGGGGAGCGCCAGGAACGGGTATTAGCAGCCAAAGCCCAAGCAGAAGGGCGCACAGTTGACGAGGTGCGCGCCCAGGTCACCCGCCAAAATTCAATGCATACTTTTGTACAGGCTCAGGATATAGCCAATATGATCATCTACCTCTGCTCCGATGCCGGCAAGGTCATCTCTGGACAGGCGCTCAGTATCGATGGTCACACAGAGACTTTACGTACCTAATCCACTGGAGCATAAATCGGCCCCCTGGGTGCACCAGAAATATGACAGCTTTTTCTCTGGTAGAAACTGTCTACTTATTTCTGTCGAGATTTCCTAGTCCAACAAAAGACTTACTAATTCTCAGCCAATTGTTATGACCTTGCGTAACCGTCTTATGATATGATTCATTGAAGGTCTGTGCCCGTGACTTAATAAAGAAGGTAGAGCCTCTATGAAAATTCAAAAAGCTGTCATTACCGCCGCCGGTCGCCGGCAGCGCACATTACCCCTGCAAACGCTTATTGATCGGGACGGCATTGAAAAGTCGGTCCTATCCATTCTGATTGAAGAGGTGCAACGTGCTGGGATCGATGAGATTTGTTTGGTCGTACGTCCTGGCGACGAGAAGCCCTACGCCGACGTGGCCGGCGACCATGCAGGACACCTGCACTTTGTTCATCAAAAGGAGCCGTTGGGGCACGGCCATGCCGTGGCTTGCGCCAGTTCCTTCGTCGGCAAAGAGCCTTTTTTACATCTCGTGGGTGATCATCTTTATGTGAGCCGTAGTGATGAGGGCTGTGCTCAGCATCTGGTAGAAGTGGCCAGCGTTGAGGCATGCACGGTTTCGGCTGTGCAGGCGACACGCGAAAGCCTGCTCCCCTACTATGGCACCATTGGTGCACAACGGCTTACAGGGCGGCCCAATCTTTATCAGGTGGAGACAGTGATCGAGAAGCCGACGCCCACCGCCGCGGAACAACATCTCATTGTTTCCGGCCTGCGCGCCGGCTACTATCTCTGTTTCTTTGGGATGCATGTGTTGACACCCTCGATCTTTGGCATTTTAGAGCAACAGATCCAAGAAGCGCAGACCGCGGCTATGCTACCGGTAGGCGGCATCACCCTGGCTGGTGCGCTGGCAGAGTTGGCCAAACGTGAGCAATATCTAGCCCTGGAAAAACAGGATTCACGCTACGATGTCGGTGTTAAATATGGGCTACTAACGGCCCAACTGGCGTTAGCGCTCAATGGTCAAGAGCGGGATCAGGTATTGGCCACCTTGCTTGAACTACTTGCCCAACGCGAAGTGGGCGCCGGGCGTGCATAAGGAGAGCGCGATGAGTGAATTAGTAAAAATCATTACGGCCACTGACCCGGCAATCCGCAACCGCTCGCTGGAAAGCTTCTGCCACGCTGCCACCCTGGAACAACTTTTAAGCGAATGTCAGGCGTTAGATCAATTTCGCCGCACCAGCCAAAATCTCTATGAACAAGTGCGCGCCCTCTTCTTTCTCTATGCCATCTATCGCTTTCATCTGCCGGCCAAAGCCGCGATTGCCCAAAGTGCTCTGATCCCTTTCGCCGGCTATACGAATCTTCTCAAGCGGCGTTTTGAGGAAGCAATTGATATTTTTCTAGCTACGCAAGCAGCGGCTGGCGCCAGTGATGGCCTAGCCAGCGCGCTTGCCAGCGCCTATCATGGTCTTGGTTTTCAGACCCTGGCCGACCAGGTGCGGCGCAGCGTCCGCTCTGTGCGCGGCAACCAATGGATGTTTCGGATTGGCCATCCGGCGGACCATCCGTTACGCGTCAACCCTGTGCTCTACCATGAAATTGGCCAAGGATTCGGCCAAAGGCCACTCTTCCCGGTTTTACGCGAAGCAACGCCCGTGCGCATGGACTTGACGCACAGCGGCTGGAGCGACATCTTTTTTCTTGGCATGGACTTTCCTGAAGGTGCACGCGTGCTCAATGTTTCGATTGACCTGGCCGTGCGCGAGGAAAATCAACCGGCGACGCCAAAGCCCCCCATTGAGACCTACTTCCGGATTATCGACCAGCCGATCCTGCGCCTGGTCAGCGTCGATCTGGGGGCAACGGCAGAGATCAGCACGATTGCCGAGGTCTTTGATTTTGCCAAGGATTACCTGGGGCTCTTAAAGGCTGCCGTCATTGCGGCGGGAATTGTCCCCCCCGGCAGCGAAGGGGCAGAACAGCCGCTGGCCGATCTGCTGGCGCGTCTGGTCAAACCAGGCTATGGCATTGAGTTGGTCAGCCATGTCAATGGCATTCCCAAGGGCTCGCGCTTGGCCGTCTCGACCAACTTGCTGGCCTCGTTAATTGCCGTCTGTATGCGCGCCACCGGGCAGACCCGGTCACTGACCGGTCAGCTTACCGAAGAAGAACGGCGGGTGGTGGCGGCACGGGCGATTCTGGGTGAGTGGCTGGGCGGCTCCGGTGGTGGCTGGCAAGATTCGGGCGGCGTTTGGCCCGGCATGAAGGTCATTGCCGGCGTTGAAGCCACGCCGGATGACCCGGAGTTCGGCATCAGTCGTGGCCGGTTGTTGCCCAACCATCGTATCCTTAACACGGAGGATGTGACGCCGGAGACGCGCCAGAAGCTTCAAGCTAGTCTGGTCATTGTGCATGGGGGCATGGCCCAGGATGTTGGCCCCATCCTGGAAATGGTGACAGAAAAATATCTGTTACGCGCAGAGGCAGAATGGGAAGGCCGGCAGGAGGCCATTCAGATTATCGATCGGATCGTTGACCACCTGCATCAAGGTGATGTCAGCGCAGTAGGCGCGGCCACCCACCGCAACTTTCATGGCCCGATTCAGACGATTATCCCGTGGGCGAGTAACCTTTACACCGAGACCTTAATCGAAAAAGTATCAGCAGAGTTTGGCGCTCAATTCTGGGGCTTCTGGATGATGGGCGGCATGTCCGGCGGCGGGATGGGCTTTATCTTTGACCCGACCGTCAAAACGCAGGCCCAGGAACGGTTACAGACGATTATGCGCGCGACCAAAGCGCAGTTGGAGGCGGCAGTGCCCTTTGCCATGGAGCCGGTGGTCTATGACTTTGCCATTAACGAGCGAGGCACCTTTGCCGAACTGTATATCGCGGATCAGGCGCTGATGCCACCTGGTTACTATACCTTAACCGTGCCCCGTCTGTTGCGTATGGAGCAACGCAACTTGAGCTACTTCCGCCGTGCTGAATTAGACCGCTTTGGCGCTGCCTGCCGTACAGATCCGGCACTACATGGCATGGTGCAGACCCTCTTTGACTATATCCTGCCCCAGGCAGAACAGGTGAAAGGTGAGAGTCAGAGTTTAGAAGCGCTACTGGCAACCTACGGCTTTGATCGGGTGCAACACGAACAGATCCGCACCGACCTACGCAGTGGTCGCATTGGGCTGGCCCAAAATCGTTTGCCGGTCAGCAGCACGATCGAGGATGTGAGGCATGATGATGTCTTTGACTTGAGTGATCTCAATCCGGAGGTGACCAAGGAACTGCATCAAACCGGCACAGCGTTGTTGGCAGCCGGCAAGGCCGCTGTGGTTACCCTGGCCGGCGGCGCGGGTAGCCGTTGGACCCACGGCGCCGGCGTAGTGAAGGCGCTCAATCCCTTTGCCCGGCTGGGGGGGAAACATCGCTCTTTTCTGGAAGTACACCTGGCTAAAAGCCGTCTGGCCGGCACACACAGCGGAACACCTGTGCCCCACGTGATTACCACCAGTTACTTGACCCACAAACCGATCAGCGACTATTTAGCCGCGGCGCATAACTATGGCTATACAGGACCGCTTTACCTCTCCCAAGGACGCAGCATTGGGTTACGCATGGTGCCAATGGCGCGCGATTTGCGCTTTACCTGGGAAGAGATGCCCCAGCAGTTGCTCGATGCGCAGGCCCAAAAGGTGCAGGACAGCCTGCGCGCGGCGCTGATTGGGTGGGCGCAACAGGCGGGCGAAGGCAGCGACTATACCGACAACATTCCCAGCCAATGTCTGCATCCGGTGGGACATTGGTATGAAGCGCCCAATCTGTTACGCAATGGTATCCTGCAGAAGTTGCTGGCGGACCGTCCACAGTTGCAATACCTTATGCTCCACAATGTGGATACGTTAGGGGCAGACATTGGCGGGCCACTCGGTGCGGTGCTGCTTGGCTATCACGCCACGCAAGGTGCGGCGTGGACGGCAGAGGTGATCACCCGGCGCATTGAGGATCGTGGCGGCGGCTTAGCTCGTGTTGATGGTCATTTACGTTTAATTGAAGGGTTGGCCCTACCACGCGAAGAGTTGGAATTTAACCTGACCTATTACAATACCAGCACAACCTGGCTAGATATTGATAAGTTGCTGGCCGTCTTTAGCCTGCGCCGTGCTGATCTGCAAAATGAAGCTAAGGTAAACGCCGCCATCCGCAGTGTAGCAGCACGGATGCCCACCTATGTTACGCTCAAAGATGTCAAAAAACGCTGGGGCAAAGGGCAAGAGGACATTTTCCCAGTAGCACAGTTTGAAAAACTTTGGGGTGATATGACTGCCTTGCCGGAGCTACGCTGCCACTATGTGGCTGTGCCGCGGATGCGTGGTCAGCAACTGAAGGAGGTTGCACAGCTTGATGGATGGCTACGCGACGGCTCAGCACACTATGTGGAATCAATTTGTGAGTGGTAGCAAAATAGGGAACCGATCTATGGCAAGAACTCCGGCCTCCACTTTAGCGCATACCTATACAATGCTCGATTCAACCAAAATTATCGAGACTTTAGAACGGCTTACCCGCCGCATTGGCGAACGTTTCCCTGATTCTGGGTTGTATCAGGTTTCCTGCCAATTATTGGCCATTGCCCATCAGTCCAAGGTACGCGCCGAAATGGTTGCCCGCCCGCTACTGTGGGTGCGGCTTGTCAATAGCTTGTTGATTGTGCTGATCGTTGCCGGTGTTATCGGCACTGTTTCCACGGTCGATCTGACAGTTACCGAGTTTCACTTTTTTGAACTTGTACAGGCACTTGAGGCAGGGATTAACGATGTTGTACTGATCGGCGCAGGGATCTTTTTTCTCATCACGCTGGAAGTGCGGATTAAGCGTACGCGCGCCCTGAAGGCGCTCCATGAACTACGCGCCATCGCCCATGTCATCGATATGCATCAACTGACGAAAGATCCTGAGCATATTCTGCAGCGCGGTCAAGCAACCCCCTCCTCGCCTGTCCGCCAAATGAGCAGCTATGAATTAAGTCGGTACCTTGACTATTGTAGCGAAATGCTCTCCTTGACGGGAAAATTGGCAGCGCTTTATGTCCAGAGCTTTGATGATGGTGTCGTGCTTGATTCGGTAACGGAAATAGAAGCGCTCACGACGGGGCTTTCGCGCAAGATATGGCAGAAGCTGATGATTCTTCACGCTGATGCTGGAGTACGCGTAGCATCTGAACAACTGCCGGTGGTGCAGCAGGGAAATGGTGTGGGATAATTGGATGAGTAGGTGAGCGAACGAAGGCCCTGGGGCGCAAAATCACCCACTCATCCAATCTTTACTTCTCACGCAAGATGCGATAGGTATGTTCGGAGCCATCAAAAGAGAAACGTGCCGCCCCTTTATCGGCCAACATCGTTTCGATATGAACGGGGCGCCCCCACAACGCCTGTAGATTCTCGAGAGTGGCTTGGGCATAGTCAATGCGCAGATCAATGCCTTCCCAAGCGTGCTTGAGGTAGAGTTCGCCACGATTCTGGTAGTTGGCGTCGGTCACTTCAATGATCGGCTCGCCAAAGTTGGTCAGGTTAAAGAGTAACTGTTGCTTAATTTCCTCAAAATCCCGACTTTCAATTTCATAGGCGTTCATATGCTGGTTGAAACGATAGGTAAAGAGCCGCTGCTCTTCGGCAAAGTCGCGCGTCAAGAAGGTGTCGATAAAACCGACATCATTGTAAATCTTGCGTACTTCGAAGATCTTTTCACGGCCCAACCCAAGTTGCTTATCCCAATTAGCACGCTCCTTGGCGCTTTCACACTCCTCATACTCTGGGCCAAATGCGCCGCGATTCCAACGATCCTCAATATGACGGAACAGTTCGATTCCTAATTTGTAAGGATTGAGCCGCCCGGGTGATGTGGCGAGCGTGCCGGAATGGTGATCGGCGTAATCGATCAACTCGCTGTCCTTCAGAGCAAAACGGGTCATGATATGAGAGTGCCAGTAGCTGGCCCATCCTTCATTCATGATCTTGGTCTGGCGTTGGGGCGAGAAATAGTAGGCTTCTTCGCGGATGATCGCCAACACATCTTGCTGCCACGGTTCTAGGGGCGCATGTTCGAGCAGGAAGAGCAAAACGTCCCGTTGCGGGTTGCTGGGGAAATGGCGCTCCTGCGCCTTTTCCTCTTCCGCTTGTTTGCGAATGCTGTCCAAGTATTCAGGCGGATTGATATAGCTATCCATATACCCTTTACTAGGCAAACGGGCATATTCGGGTTGTTGTGCATCCTCATCGACAACCTTAGTCTGTTGCCGTACAGGTGGGCGGCGAATCCCTGTGCTGTGCAAATCAATCAAGTTATCCAGAGATAGACAGCGGTCGATAAAGGTTTCTACCGTTTCTACACCAAATTTTTCCATATAACGGCGCACGCGTGTGCCATGATTCGCCGATGCATCAAGCATGCGTCGATTGGTATGAGCAAACCACAGGTTATTCATAAAGAAATCTGCATGACCATAGACATGGGCCATCACCAACTTCTGATCGATGGTCAGATTGCTGGTCAATAGGTAGGCGTAGCAGGGATCGGTATTGATCACCATTTCATAGATCCGGTGCAACCCCCAAGCATAACTCTTGCGTAAACGCTCATATTCCATGCCAAAGCGCCAATGCGGATAACGGCTGGGAAAGCCATCATACGCAGCCACCTGATTCATTTGGTCAAACTCGAGCATGACAAAGCGCACTTCTGGATACTCAAGCCCCATGGCGCGGGCATAGCCTTCCACCTCGTCCTGCAAAGTGGCTAATTCTTTAGGCAGTATGCCAATTCTCATCGTCATTATCGCCCCTTCCCCAAGAAGACCTTGAGCGCATCAAAAACTGCATCATCATTCCGAATATGGGTAGAGACCAAATTCTCCTGCTGGTCTAGCTTTCCTAACGTTTCAATAAAGGTGTCACCGTAGGAACGTTCATCCACCTGGCCGTAGCAGTATAAATTGGCCATCGGCAGTAGTTGATTGCGTAGAATTTGCAAGCACTGTAGATTGTCGCTGGCAAAGTTATCACCGTCCGAAAATTGGAAGAGGTAAACATTCCATAGCTCTGGGCTATAATGATTTTGCAATAAGGCATGACAGAGTTGCAACGCCGAAGAAATCTTGGTGCCCCCACCCTGGCGCAGACGATAAAAGGTTTCCTCATCCACTTCACCGGCGGAGGCGTCATGCACAATGTAGCGGCGGTGGACATTGCGATAATTTTTCTTTAGCCAGGCGTCGATCCAGAAAGCGGTGAGGCGCACCAACCGTTTTTCACGCTCGCCCATAGAGCCGGAGACATCCATCATGTAGATAATCACGGCATTGGCGTCGGGGGCCGGCTTGGTTTCGTAGGAGCGATAGCGACGATCTTCACGCACGGGAATGATGACCGGGTTGTCAGGATCATAGGCGCCGGAGGCAACCTGTCGCTTCAATGCCTCGCGGTAGGTGCGCTTAAAATGGCGCAACGATTCAGGTCCGACACGGCGGATATCGGTATAGCGCGTAATCTCGCTTTCGATGTTCTTTTTGCCTTTCGGCTGAATGCGGGGCAGTTCCAGTTCGTCGGCCAACATTTGCACAAGCTCATCCAGCGAAATCTCCGCTTCCAGAATGTGTTGGCCAGGCGCCTCACCTGCACCGCCTTCTCCCGCACCGGGCTCGCCAGGCGCCAGCATATCACCTGGCTCGCCATCACCTTGGCCAACGCCGCCGCTACCGGCCTGACCAAAAATGAAGCGAGGTAAGTCAAGTTGGGGTATGGGTATACTTACAAGATCTTTACCTTGCCGTCCGATCATTTCACTGTTGCGGACATATTTGCGCAAATTTTGGCGAATTTTGCCACGCACAATTTGATGGTAACGGGAAGTGTCTTGTTCAATTTGGGACATGAAGAGTCTTTCTCCTCTCAAGCTATAGCGGATGGTGCGGGAAATCGCTAGGCGCTTACTTGCTCTTGTAAGAGACCTAGCGATTTCCCGCAACAACCCTATAGACGTTAGTACCTGGGATGTCTACAACCGATAAGCATTACTTCATAGACGCCTTCACATCACCACGGGCGAAGATGCTGGCGACATAGTTGAGCACATCAGAGGCGCAAATCTCACAATAGCCAAAGTTTTTGATGAGACGAGTCTTAACAACCTCGATTTTCTCCTGCGTGTCTTCATCCATCACACTGCTCACCAGGCTGGTCAGTTTGATACTATCCTTCTGATCTTCAAAGAGCTTGAGTTCCAGCGCCTTGCGTAGACGCTCGTTAGAATTCCATTCAAAGCGCTTCCCGTCAATGGCCAATGCACCGATGTAATTCATAATCTCGCGGCGGAAATCGTCTTTGCGGCTGACCGGAATGTCGATCTTCTCTTCAATCGAGCGCATCAGTCGTTCATCCGGCTCTTCGTCACGGCCCGTAAAGGGGTTCTTTACTTTTTCACGCTGGGTATAGGCACGAAGATTGTCAATATAGTTGCTTGCCAGGCGGCGAATGGCAGATTCATCAGCCGTAATGGCGCGCTGCACCTCGTTCTTGACAATTTCGTCATACTCTTCGCGCACATCGTTGAGCAAGAGAGCAAAGCGTTCCCGATCCCGCTCATTGGTAATCAGAGAATGGTGCTTCAACCCTGTTTCCAGCTCACGCATTACGACAAAGGGATTAAGACAGCCAACGGCGCCATGCGCGACCAGGGCGTTAGAAAGCTTATCCTGAATGTAACGGGGCGAGATTCCCTGCATTCCTTCCTGACTGGCATGGATTTTCAGCTCCCGTACTGTATCTTCCGTGTAGCCGGGTAAAGAACGTCCATCATAAAGCTTGAGCTTTTGCAACGAAGTCAGGTTCGCGTGTTTAGGCTCTTCAAGCCGCGTGAGAATCGCCCACATAGCGGCGATTTCCAACGTATGAGGCGCAATGTGCTTGCCCAAGACAGTACGTTGGTTGAAGTCGCGCTCGTAGATACTCACTTCATCGCGGAAGCGTGTCACGTAGGGTACATCGATCTTAACGGTGCGATCACGCAGCGCTTCCATATATTCATTAGCCAACAACTTCCGGTACTCGGGCTCGTTGGTGTGACCAATGATGACTTCGTCAATATCCGTTTGGGCAAATTTCTTGGGCTTGATCTTGTGCTCTTGTGAAGCCGTGAGCAGATCGTAGAGAAAAGCCACATCCAGCTTCAGCAACTCGATAAATTCCACGATGCCACGGTTGGCAATGTTCAACTCACCATCAAAGTTAAATGCGCGTGGGTCTGAATCTGAGCCATATTCAGCAATCTTGCGGTAATTAATATCACCCGTAAGTTCTGTAGAGTCCTGATTCTTCTCGTCTTTGGGCTGAAAGGTGCCAATCCCAATGCGATCCTGTTCATTGAGCACCAAACGGCGCACCTGCACATGCTCAATCACCCTGGCCCAATCCCCATCGTAGCGTTCCATCAACTGCCGATAAACATAGCGACAGGCTGGGCAAAGCTCGCCTTTGATGATGATTCTATAGTCAGAACTGTTGTTGGCGTTCAAGTCAGCCAGAATTTTGTCACGCGAAGCCAACGGAATTAGCCGCAAAGGCTCTTCATGCATGGGGCAAGGCATCTGCCCATCTTCTGTATCCCACACAATACTATAAAGCGCGCCATCATCGGTGGTGGAGTAAGCCTCCATACCCTTTTTCAAGAGTCGAACAATAGTGCTCTTGGCACTGCCAACCGGGCCATGAAGCAGCAGAACACGACGTTCTGTACCATAGTTACGGGCAGCAGACTGAAACACCTGTACCAATTCCATTAACGGTCGCGCGAGACCGAAAATGGCGTCACGTCCATTGTCAAACGGATCGTCAAAAAATTTGTAATGAATTAGGTCCTCACGCAGTTCCGTATATTGCTCAGAATCATAGGACATAATCATATCATAGAGCCGCTGAAATGATGTTCTGGCAACTTTGGGGTTGTTGCGGACAATGTCGAGATATTCAGCAAAAGAGCCTTCCCAGTGTTGGTCACGAAAGGTCTTCATGTCCTGCATATCACGAACAAAATCAATCATCTGCTGACCATTAGCATTCATAGTTTACCTTACCTCCGAAAAACACAAAGGGGCCTACCTTTCACGGTTGGCCCCTCCTCTGCGCACTCGATGTATGTGCACACAAACTACATGTTAACTGCATGGGCAAAATACTCCAGGGGAATATAGCGCTACTACGCCCTAATCACATGCACTAGTGACGTGTATGACATTTTCTCTCCCATGCAAGTATTTGCGCTGTTTTAGTGTTGGCAAACCGTTCGTATGAAGTTGCTTGCCGGCACCCTTCATGACGTAGTTTAACATAAATTTGTTCCTACGTCTGTACGCTGTAGTACGGATTTTTATAGTAATTCTTGAGTCAAATAGCCTAGATTCGCGCATTAACATGCTTTATTGCTAGATCATTCTTGCCATGCCGGGCAAATTGCCACTGACTCAACCGCTGTATCCGTAGTAATCCGCCAAGCACTTTGTGCATTGTGCACAATCAACAGATTAGACGAGAGCGCCAACCAGGCGGAAAGTTGCAGGTCCTGCGCCAGCGTAAAGTAACAGTCACCCCCAAAGACAATCGTCTCGACCTTCATCTCCGGCTTGTACTGTGTATCTACCCACAGAATTCGCTCTCCACTCTGACCAACCGCAAATGGTCGTCTGACAAAAGTCTTACCGTTGATAAAACGCACAGCTTCCGTCGTAGCAACGGTGTCAGCCGTGGCCAATTCTCCCAGACGTTGGCTGGCTACCACCGCAGCTTGACCTGTCCGTACTTCGTTGGAAGCCCCCAGCGCGGCGGCAACTTTGAATTCAAGTTGGGCGCGATTAACAGCAGCCGGCGTTGCATAAGGATCAACTACATCATTTGCTTCACCGATCCAGCGCGAAGCCGCCTCTGTGCCCACCGCAGTCACATTAGGTTCGGGTACAAAAGCGGAGGTATAGGGCGTGACAATGCCATATTGCAAACTTAACTCAACGACGGCATCGATCAGCTCCGGATCGGGGCCGGTAAGCTGCATTTGGCTCAGCAGTGCGCTAATCTTGCGCGCAGCCCACAGCCGCGCCAAGGCAGGCTCGCCACCCACTGCTAACAAGCGCTGATTGGGGTAACGATAGGTAATCGGTTTGCCGTTGACCTCACCGCGCAAGGTCACGGTGACAGGCGCGCCATCATGGTAGCGCCCGACCATCACCAATTGCTCACCGGCAAAGAGGTCAGGCAGTGGATAAGGATAGGTTTCATCGACTGTCACATTGTCGCCCAATTGGAGCGCGACATTGCTCAAAACTGGTGTGCTGACACCCGCATAAAAGCTGCTGACTTTTTCATCAATGCGCTCATCGGGGCGAACATAGCTGCTGCGTCCGCGCAGTTGTTGGCTGAGGGCGTCCAACAGTGTGGTATTGACATCATAGCCAACCCCAAAAGTAAAGAGCCGTAGCACACCGGCCCCAGATCGGTTGTTACGTACATTGCCTAGGATCCGCGCCGTATCCGTCTCGCCTTGGGTCGGCAAGCCATCGGTCAAGAAGAGGATATAGGTTGGGCGACTCTGATCTTTGTCATCAAGTTGTGCTAGCGCCTCCAGCAAAGCACGGTTGATATCGGTGCTGCCGCTGGCCTGCAACTGCTCAAGCCACTGATGGGCGGCCTTGCGCGCACCTGAGCCAACGGACTGAAGCGTAGTCTGCCAGAGCCGTACACCGGTGCTAAAAGCCACCAGGTTAAAGCGATCTTGGGAATTGAGATGATCCACAACAAAGCGTGCGGCAGCCTTGGCCTGTTCCATCTTTTCGCCTTGCATAGAGCCGGATACGTCCAACACCATGATGATGTTGCGCTGGACAATGGCATCCGCAGCAACATCCACCCCAGGCGCAGCGAGGAGCACAAAGAAGCCATCTTCATTGGCTGGTTTGTAACTTAGCAAATTGAGACCAACAGCGCTCTTGTCCGTTCCAAAATAGAGGACAAAGTCATCCTGCGGTTGCGCTGCCGTCGCTTTATAGCTAACGTGGGCGCTTCGATCTGATGTGCGCGCAACGGCAATCTCATAATTGGGGCTGTAAATGGTGCGTAAGCCAGGCCGATTCACCAATTCCATATTCACAGCTAATTGCTCAACCGGTGCATGGCTATACTGATGGGTCTGCAAAGGATAGCGAAACTGATAAAGACCCTCGTGCTGGGCTAATAGTTGAACATAGTGTAACTCAAGCTTGCGTGTAGCGCCGGCTGGAATGGGAAAGACCTTGACCTGGAAAAGGTCGTGGCCCAAGTATTCAAGCAGCGCCGGATCACGCCGGCGGCGGACAATCTCCTCATAGGCGCGCCGTGCGTCTTCTTTACTTAGCAGTTGACCTTCTAGCACCTGGCCGTCAACCGTCATTTGGAAATCACTTACCGCAGCATCGGCCGGCAAAGGGAAAATGTAGGAGCCCTCAACTGTGCTAGGTGAGCTATTACGCAACATTTGCGTCAAACGCACTTGCGCCACTGGACCGTCAATCGTCACATCAACTTGCTGCAATTGAATCCGGATCGGATCGGCCACCGGGGTAATGGGAGGGGCCGGAGGTGGGTCAATAATAATACCCTGGGCGCGTAACCGCAGCGCCGCTTGGTTGGGCCCAAGCAACGCTAGACTGACCACCACAACTGCTAGCAGCGTGCTTAATAGAAAATAAGTCCTACGCATGGATTCCTCCTGTAGGGCGGTTGCTTTCAAAACTGGGGTTTTCAAACAGGGCCCACTTTGAAAGAGTGAACGGTTTTTATTGCAGTGCAACGCGTTGTGGTGTTGGGACGGGTCATGTGGCTAAATTGTTCCCGCCCTGATCGACAATGGCGGATTAAGGAATGGGAATTTAATAGCTTGCGAGTTGTATTAGAAAGTAGAGACTAGAGATTGGAGATTGCACGAGCACCGTCTCCAATCTCTAGTCTCCATTTGCACAAGTTATTTACGGCTCATTCCTAAGCAATAAATGCGTTCCAAACTTGCGGCAATGGAGCTTGCTGGTGCTTCGTCCATTTGTGGTACGCACCCAAAGCAATAAAGAGTACTTGCATCACCGATAGTGGCATGATATGATGAAGCTTATTTATTATTAAGCCTATTCATCACCATCCCTCAGTGGCTACGGTACATGATCTTATACATTTTTCTTTTCTGCCTAGCGGTTTGTGTCGGCGCCTATGGCGCGTTTAGTGGAAGCCTACTCAGTCTTACAATTGCGGCAATTCTCACCGTGGTTGTCGCTGAAGGCGTTAGACAACGCTTGACAGCCCAAAGTAGCGGCGAACGTGAAGAGAGTTTTCTGACACTTCGTCGTTACGCCGGTCTGAGCCTAGTTGCCTTGGCCATTTTTGTCACCGCGCTCGCGACCCGACAAGCCCAGAATAACGAGTTCGACTTTACACCTGGTTATCTTTGGTTAGCAGGAATGGTGTTGCTTCTGGTAGCCGGGCACACACACGATCAGTGGCTGCTCTATCTTCAAGGCAAGCGCGACCAAAAGAGAGGCGTCACCTACCAATTTTGGCGGATCTTTGACCGCACCGATTGGCTGCTCGTGCTTGCTATCACCTTGGTGGCGCTGGTGTTACGGCTTTATCGCCTCAACGATTTTCTGCCAACCATGCACGGCGACGAAGGGGAAATGGGTGAACTAGCATTGTTGGCCTTGTATGGACCGGCAAGCAAGATAAGTCCCAATCCGCTGCCCTTCTTTAGCACAGCCTTTCTGGATCATCCCACCCTTTTTCATTATCTGCAAGCCGGTGCACTCTGGCTCTTTGGCGAATCGCTGACTGGGCTACGCACCTTGTCAGTGGTCTTTGGCGCGCTCTGTGTACCGCCGATCTATGCCATCGGGCGTTTAGGTTGGGGACGGATTGCGGCCGTTAGTGCAAGTTGGCTGTTGGCAGTCTCGCATCTCCACATCCAGTACAGCCGCATTGCGCTCAACAATATTGAAACCGTCTGGTTTGTATTGCTCTTTATCCTCTGCATGATCATCATTGCCTATGGCCAAAGCAAAGCCCACACAGACAATTCCCAGGCCGATCCGGCGCGCAATCAACCGCAATGGATCGAGGGTTCTGTGACACTCTATCTTTGGGCAGGTTTGGCGATGGGGCTCAGTCAATATTTCTACTATGGCTCGCGCTTGATTCCGATTTTGGCCCTACCGTTGTTGCTCTTCCTCTGGGTTACAAAACGCGCCAAGGTGCTACAAATTGTCGTGATGGCAATTGCCACCTTGATCGCCTATGCACCGCTGGCAGCGCACTATAGCCATAGTCTGGCCGCTTTTGTGAATCGCACGCGCGGGGTCAGCATCTTCAACGCAGAAGGAATGGCGCACACGCTTGGGCCCCAGGCAGTGTGGCCGCGCGACCTGCCCCTGCTATTTTGGGAACAGCTTCGGCGCAATGCCCTTTTTCTGGTACAAAATGGCGATACCTCTTCGTTCTATTTGGCCGATATTCCCGCCTTTGACCCCATTACCGTCACCCTCTTTTGGTTGGGTCTGGGCGTCGTCCTGACACGCATCCGGCGCTTCTATGAATTTTCGCTTGTGATCTGGCTGGGGTTAGGTATCTTTTTTGCCGGGATTTTGACCAACGATGCCCCCAATGGCCCCCGCTTGATCGTCGCCATTATTCCGGTCTATCTCTTTGGCGGCATTTTTCTACAGCGTTTGACTAATTTGAGTAAACAAGTGTGGCCCACTACCGGCAAATGGACCTTGCTGTTGACAGGCGCCCTTTGCGCCGCGGCGGTTTTCCGAATAAACTTTACCACTTACTTTGATCGCTATGCGCAGCATGTACCCAATACAATGCCAATTTCAATGGCGCACGACATTGTTAAATGGGAAGATTATCGCACCTATTTGTTTGGCGCACCCAATTTTTACGCCGATTATGGGGTGCTCCGCTTTGTTGCACGCTCGGCGGAACGGCATAATGCGAATCAAATTGATGATGTGGAATTGGCTGGGGCCAATGATCCAACCCTTGCCGGAACGTTGATCATTGCGCTACCCCATCGGCTGGGCGATCTGGCACAGGTAGAAGAACGGTATCCTGGCGGAATCCCCGAGGATCGCTTTAATCCCTACGGACAATTGATGTACGCGATGTACCGGGTCCCGAACCCTGCTTGGGTGGCGCCTGTGCCGACGCCTGCAGCAGATGGAGGCAATGCGCCGGTCTCGCCATTAGCCCCACCTTCACCTTAAATGGCATGAACAATCAATGGGCGTGTCCGGTCTATGCAGATCGTGCTTACACTTTTCCAGCGACCGGCGCCCAAAAGACGCAGAACTACAGACGACCGTGCCCAAAGATCATCTGTGCCGCTCAACGAAGATCTTTGGGTACGGTTGTCTGTTCCTAGGGTAAGGGTGGGATTACAACCGGCAACTGCGCAACTTTTTCAGGTTGGGTGAGGACGGCAGCCGTAAAAACCCAGGCTGGCTCGTTATCGGGCAACAGGATTTGGAGCCAACTGCTGTCGGTGGTGCGCCCAACGGCTTGTACAACTGAAGCACGTGGCAGCACCGCGACAACCTCCGCTTCTGTGCTCGCAGAAGCGCGCGCATTCACACCATAAGTTTCTGGTGTTGTCACTTCAATGACCACTGGCGCAGGAAGCGGCTCCGGGGTGACCGTAGGCGTAGGTAACGGTGCGACCGGATTGGTTGCGGTGACAGGAGGTACAGGTCCCAGGATTGTGGCAGTGGCCTCCGGCGCCGCCATCTCCACTTCGGCACTTTCCGGGCACTGGGTGATCAGCCCTTGTGCACAGAGAAAGGACTCGGCCACGGTGGAGACATCCTCTTCATCACCGGTTGCTAGCTCACCATCTGCGCCAAGATCAACCTGTGCATTGAGGGCTGTAATGGTATTTGTATTGAGGTGGTCACTCAGTGCACCCAAGTATGTCTCCAACTCTGGATATTGCTCGAGCACAGCCCGCCGCATGACCGGCGCCGGTGCATAGCTAGGGAAGGCGCCTAAGGTGTCTTCTAACACAAAAAAGTTCCAGGCTTGTACGCGGCCGTCTGTATGTAATAACTCGGCAACATCACAGTCGCCATCACGCAAAGCAGCGTAGCCCTCTTCTAAGGTAGTGACAAGAATGTTTTCCGGTTTAAAGGTAAATCCGTAAAGTGCGCTGAGGCCGGCCAAGCCACCATCGTCGGGTTTATCAATGAGATCAGCCTCGACACAAATTGTCAAATCGGCATTCACGGTGGCTAGATAGGTAGCTAGATCAGCTATCGTGCTTACACCCTCCACTGCCAAATCCTCTCGCACCAGCAACGCATAAGCACTGTCGAAAGCGGCCTTACGGAGCCAAATTATATCGGATGGTTCGTCAAGACTCTTGACCAATTCATAGGCGCTATCGGCATTGGTGGGCAATGCATTGGCTGGGATATTATGATAAAGAGAGAGTGCCGCCCCGGTGAATTCAGGATAGAGGTCTATTTCACCAGCTTCCAACTGGGACCGTAAATCAGGCGAGGTGCCTACACCGGTTTTATCCAAGACCGGATAACCGGCATCCTTCAACATCAACACCAGCATCTCTCCCAGCAATTGTTGTTCAGTATCAGCCATTGAGCCGACGATAATAGGAGAGGGTTCGTCTGCTGCAGTACCAGCTTCTACTGGCGCAGCTTCCGCAGTAGATGGCTCGGACTCGGTAGATAGTTCGGGATTATCTTGCGCAAGTTGTGGGCCATCGACAGCGGGCAAGGTCGCGTCGGGCGTTGGTGTGGCCGTCGCATTGTCCGCTTGGTTACTTGCTAGGGTTGGACTTTCCGCGGCGGTGGGAACTGACGCCTCAGTGGCTGCGACAAGCAGATCATTGGCCAGCAAAAAGTCGCGCGCAACATCGACGGGCGCGGCCTCATCCCCGCTATCAGCGATACCGTCGGCGCCTAATTCAACCGCTTGATCCATTTGACTCAGTGCGTCGTTGTCGATCCGATCAACCAGGTTATTGAGTAAAGCTTCCAGTTCCACATTCTGGGCAAGCGCCTCTCCCCGTACTACCGGCGCTGTATCAAAGGCCAAGAAAAAGTGCAACGGATCAGCCAGCACAGTGTAGTTGCGGGTGGCAGCATCTAGAGTGGAAACCACTGCTGCGTCACAGTCACCATTAGCAAATTCCGCATAGATCTGGTTAACATCCATGAGGCGGATACTATCTTGTGATAATTCAAAGCCGTAAATTTCCTCCAACGCAGGCAAACCGTCGGTAGTGCGGGCATAGAAATCATTGTCCATACAGACGGTCAAAGGACCCACGTTGTCACTCACATATTGGGCCAATTGCGTTAGATCCTCAACTCCCTGCTCCCCCAGCGCATCTTGTATAGCCACAGCAAAACTCTCGTTATAGGCAAGCGGTTTTAGCCAGACAATATTATGCGCTTTGTCCAAAGCTTTCGCCAATAAATAGGCGCGCTCACGATCGGTGGGCAAAGCGGCAACCGGCAGCCCATTGAACGCTGAGAGCGCGGTTGCGACGGACTCCATATAAAGATCAACCTCACCGTTCAACATGGCCTGGCGTACGACATTGCTGCTGCCAAGGTCGGTCTTATCCACAACATGGTAGCCGGCATTCTCTAACAACAGCAGCAACATTTGCCCCAGAATAACATGATGGCCTTCGGTTGCATCAGCTGCGGCAACCGAAATCTCCGGCAGTTTGATCAGTCGCTGGCTACGCAAGAAGGTGGCGACGACCTCTGTGATGGGTTGTTCATCGCCACTGCCTTGTACGCCATCAGCGCCGATGTCCACTTGGGCATTGAGTTGAGCAATGGTTGCATTGTCCAGGAGAGGACCCAGCCGGTCGAGCAGATCGTTCAATTCTGGGTGTTCGTCCAGGAGAGCGGCACGCACAATGGGCGAGGCATTGTAGGCAGGAAAGAACTGTTTGGAATCCGTCAGGTTGCGCAGATTCCAGGCAGAGATGCGACCATCGGTGCTAAAGCCTTCGGCCACATCACAGAGCCCGTTGCGCAGCCCTTCGTACAACTGGCCATAGGCCATCAACTCGATGTTCTCCTCCTTAAACGCAAAGCCATAGTGCTCCTGCAACGAAAAGAGCCCATCTCCACGACTGTAAAACTCGTTCTCCACACACAGTTTCAGTGGCGCATCGTTGGCGTTCATGTACGTCGCCAAATCCTCAATGGTCTGCAAGTCGCTGTGCACCTCTTCCGTCCGCATCATCAAGGTGTACGTGTCGTTGAAGGCTGTCGGCGTCATCCAGATCAGGTTGTGGTGCCGCTTGTCTAGCCCCGAGACCATCTGAAAAGCAATATCCTTATCTGTAGGCAGCGCCGGCGCGGGAATGCCATGAGACTCAGAGAGGATCGTGCCTGTGTAATCCCAAATAATGTCAACTTCGCCAGTTTCTATTGCAAGATGAGCAGAGTTGGTGCCGCCCAGTCCAGTCTTGTCTTCGACTTCATAACCGGCATCGCGCAACACCTGGATCAAGACCTGGCCTAATACCAGTTGCTCGGTGAAATCGCGCGAGCCTACCACAATTTTTCCTTTGGACGCCGGTGGCTGTTCAGCTTGCCGCACCGGCGCTGCCGGCTCATGCGCAAGTCCGGCAGCAAATCCAGGCAGCACAGATGACGTTGTTATAACAATGGCGGTAAATAGGGCCAACAGGGCGGAATAGTGCTTTGTTATCATGCTACAGGTTTCCTCTAATACTTCGCACTTAGCTCCTATAGGTCTGCGAGTGAAATCGCTTCATTTTTCTCTAGTATTGGCAGCGATTTCACCGTTTCGCTCATAGGAGCGTCGCACTTTATGAAAAGTGAAACTAATGCTTCTAGAAACCGTTGACATTGCACAGTCCCCCGGAAAAAGATTGCGCATTGCTAGATATGCTTCCGGGAAGGCTGGGAACTTCGGATGTTAAATATCAACAGAACCTAGTGTGACAGTGAGATTTCAAGATGCTCGATGAAATTTCACTTTTCATCACGATTAAAAAATGGCCCATACAGGGCTGCCGGTGGAAACACTCAACCTCTCGCTGGTGTGCGCACCTTGCACAGGTCGGGTCGGCACAGCGCTTCACATTTTCGCCTGTACGAGCATTACACAATAAAATTTGCGACTTATTTGTATGGACAATTCAACCATTGCTCAACGCTGAAAGAATTGGCTTGGATCCAGGCATCTGCACTTGGTGCTTGCAAGTCCAGAGTTGTAAAGTCAAGCTTTTCCAGGAAATCTAGGACACAGCGCCGTTGGTTGCGCAGTTCTGTACTGACGGCGCCATTTGCCCACAGTTGCAATTTGTAGGTATTATCCGGTGCAACAAACTGCTGTGAGCCGATCTGGCGAATCTGTCCCAAGTGCGCACGCATTAACGGGCGGTCAAGCGGATCGACAAAACAAAAAGTCAAATCTATCGCGCGGCGGGCCAGGCCATCAAAGAGCTGCTCAGGTGAGGCAAAAAGGTCACTTTTCACTTCTAATTGGAAGTGTGTGGTTAGAATTTGCTCCACAACCGCAGTCATTAGGGAACAATCTTGTGGTCGATTAACCACACCAAAGCGCAAATCTGCCGCTGGCGGTGATGTGAAGGTGAGCGGCGGCGTTGGTTGAGGTGTTGGCTTGGATGCTGTTTGCGTCTGGGTTATCAGAATATTTTTATTTATCAGCTGGACTGCCGAATCGCTAGCGAGCACGGCGGACGCAGGTTGAGTTGTCACAGTTGTGGTGGTAACAGCTTCTAGCGCCACAGGAGGCAACGCTGTCGGTTCACTAGCAGTAAGTGCAGTGGGTGGGGGTGCAACGGTAGGCTGAAGCACAATCATGATCGGCGTATTGGTTGGTAAGGGCAGCGTAGTTGGCAGAGAGACTGTGGTAGGAACCTCCGTAGCCGGCAATAACAATTCAGCAAGTTGACGCCGCATAAGAGTCAAAATATTACCATTGCCCTCCTCTCCCGGTGCGCCCTGGGTGGTTAAAATGGTGGTCTGAAGACTAATTGTTATGATAACCAGGACAACAGCGATCAACGCGAGCACTATGTAAACCAGGTTCTCTCGGAGAAATTTCATATCCTACACTTTCGTTTTTGTAGATGACCTGAATTGGGGCTATGCCAAGCAAATAAATAGGCGGAGCATTTCCTGTGATGCGCGCCCCCAAGGGCTCCGGCGGGTTGTGCGAACGCAGCGAGACTTTCCTTTGCTCATGCATACTTTATTCTTTGGCATAGCCTTGGTAAAAGATCGTGATAGCAATCAATCGTGACGGCGCTTGTCAGCGTAGCTAAACCTTAAGGCAAAGGTGGTGCAGCAATGACTTCCGTAGGAATTTCTCCCGTTAATGTTTGAAGAAATGCAACTACATCACTGACCTGCTCAGGCGACACTTGCTTACCAAGCTGGTGACGGGCCATCAATACAACCATCTCTTCTAAAGTTTGAATACTACCATCGTGCAAATAAGGCGCAGTCTTGGCTACGTTGCGCAAACTTGGCACTTTAAAGACGTAACGGTCTGCGTCCAATTTCGTCACTTCATAACGACCAAGGTCAGTGGTTGGGTAGGGTTCAATTTCTCCCAGCTTTTTGAACAGAAGCCCGCCTACGGTCACCCCTACATGGCACGTCGGACAGCCAAGGGAAGTGAAAGTTGCAAAGCCGCGTTGCTCCTGGGCAGACAACTGATCATAATCCCCGGCAAGAAATCGATCAAAACGTGAAGGGGTCATCAGGCGCCGTTCAAATGCACCGATGGCTTGGGCAACATGGTCAAATGTAATGGGGTTCGGATCATCAGGATAGGCCGCGGCAAAGAAGGGTGCATAGCCAGGAATGGAGCGTAACTTTGCTTCGACTGTAGCAGGATCTAACATGCCCATTTCGCCATCAGTCAAAATGGGCGCCTTAGCTTGCTCTTCAACCGTGGGGCTACGCCCATCCCAAAATTGAGCGACGTAGAGCGCGGCATTGTAGACGGTAGGGGCATTACGCTTTACCGCTTCGCCATTGTGCCCTTTAGAGACTGGCAACGCATCCACAGCATACTGGGCCAGGGGATGACATGTATTGCAACTCTGCGTTTGATTGACCGATAGTCTCGGATCGTAATAGAGCGCTTTCCCCAAGCTTACCAACGCATCCGTCAGTTGATAGGTCGGAGATGGAACTTCGACCGGCAGCGGTGCAAAGAGACTGAGGACAGCCGGTGCAATGGCCGGATCCAATGTACCTCGAGATGGGTCAGGCGGCGCCAGCGCGACAACTTGTGTATTTGCCGTAGGGCCATTGGCAGCAGTAGCCGCCACCTCAGCGTCATTTGAGGTAGGTGCCGTAGCTTCCAAGGTTGCAGGTATTTTCTGTAACCGTTCAATAAAATATTGATAATTAAAAAACAAAATGATCGCAACAATTAGCTCGATCAAAAGGATCATAATGAACAGCGGACTACGCTTCATAGGCAACCTCCAATAGTACAGCTGTCGGGAAATCTCGCAAGGCGACTGTCACTTGCTCACAGGTAATCTGTCCAGTAAATCGCTCCCGATCAGTGACAGCCACCTATAGTAGTAAAAAATGTCAGCACGGCCTACCGCCTTAGTCAGTGTCACTTAACAATTAAGCGCCCCTGCATAGTAGGATAATGCCCCGAAACGGTACAAATGACCTGGTAGGCGCCAGGCTCAGGGGCGCGAAAGGTTGTAGTGGTTTGGCTATTACTGTAGACCATACCGATGCCGTGCAGGATAATGTCGCCGGCTTGCCCTTCCTCATAGGGAACTGGGACCGTTATGCCTGGCTTGACGATTGCCCAGTTGTGCTTCAGTTCTCCTTGATTGACAATATTTACGACAACATCACCACCTGCGTTTACAGTCCAAGTCGGTGGATTGGTCAAATTTGTATCGGTATCGCCATAATAGCTATCATGAATTACTACATCCAGGACTGTCACATCAGCAAAGGCATTAGCGGCAGCGGGCGACTGATTGCTACCGGAGCAGGCAACCGCTACGCCCACGAAACATACAATTAAAACATATCGACATCGGTGACGACACGCCCAGCTTATAAAGCGTACAAGTTGCAGCGGGGAATCCTGCAGTTGTGCAATTTGCTGTTGGACGAATCGCACGCCAGCTCTTCTCATGCGATACCTTCCTACTGTTTGAAGACAGATAGTATAGTGATTGCCTGCGGCAAGTTGGATCGACTCATTACGCGGCGAAGCGCAAGGGTCTGATGGGCTACACCTCCGACCACGCTTTGTGAAAAGCTACATCCTTACACCAACGGCCTCTGGCAAACTGGCGAAACATAAATAAACTACAACCACATCAATAATCTGCAAACAAAGTTCGCAAATAGGACTACTTTGCCATTAGATGATATTATAGGGGCAGGATTACAAAAATTTTCCTGACAAATAGTTTACAAAAAATCCTCACTTAGGATAATATAATTGACGTAAATGTCAAAACATTGATCAAACAATTATACGATTTGTCGTAAGACCTAGCGAGGTCTGCGGCTGAAATTACTGCATAGCTCTCTGCTATTTGTCGCGATTTCATCACTGCGCCCCTATGCGCATTGTCATAAATTATTAGCTAGTTGTAAGCATTGGGATATACCGGAAATGTGATTTTTGCTATATACTAAAGCGGTAAGTTGCCATTTGCCGTAGTTCAGTAACCTGAGAGTGCGCGACAGGAATACCTATAAAAACAGAGAGTAGCTTGATGGGATTTCACGTGTTCAAACAAACAGCACAGCTCAAAGAATCTACATTTAAGGTTAGCTAACTGGATAATTAGCTTTGCAATGTGTAGCTTAACATATTTATCAGGTGCAGTTGCCCACTGCATTCATCTTAGCGTACCCGATGAATTCCCCAAAAACAAATGTAGGACTGAGGAGTACGATCTATGCGTTACCTGTTAAGGCCGCAGATCTTTTTATTTTCGGTAGCCGCCATTATTTTGGTTGGCCTACTCACTTGGGCCGTTCAGTTTTTGCCCTTTGACTTATTATCCCCACAAGCCCCTTTAGATCGGTCACAGGCGTCTACAGCCGCAATTATTGTCCACCGTGGTAAGTTGCGCGTGGGTGTTCGCCAAGATGCCCAGCCCTTTGGTTTTATTGATGCAGAAGGGCAAACAGCCGGTTTTGACGTTGACCTGGCCCACGAGTTTGCCCGTCGTTGGCTTGGGGACGCCAATGCACTGGAGTTGGTGACCGTTTCGGCGGCGGACAGAATTCCCCGGCTCGCCAGTGGGGATGTCGATCTGCTGATCGCGGCCATGCCCCATAAGCGAGAACGCGATGCCTTTATCGATTTTAGCCAACCTTATTTCGTTGATGGGCAGACATTATTGGTGCACGGTGATAGTGACATCACGGCGCTAGCTGATCTGCACGGCAAAATTGTTGGCGCTTTACAGGACTCACCGGGATTGGAGACCTTACAACAATTAATCGATACGCAATCCACGCTACTCAAAACTGTCACCTTCCCCGCTTATCCGCAGGCGGTTAATGCACTGCAAGCCGGGCAAATCGATGCAATTATCGCGGATAGCGTCACCCTTAGCCAATTTGCACAGGCCGGACCGAATCTACGTCTGCTTGGCCAACGCTTTACCCAGGAGTATTATGGCATTGGCATTCCGCAAGGTGATTCACGGTTACGCGCTTTGGTCAACTTTACGCTGCAAGATATGAAGAAGGATGGCACCTACGACAGTTTCTATCAACATTGGTTTCCCGCCGACGAACCGCTGGCGATTGAGCTTTCGCCTGGCGAATGGTCTTATCAAAAGCTGAGCCAACTTCCCCCAGAGCCCATTACCCTCGCCCCTTCTCATTTGGAGAATATCATAAAGCGAGGGCGGCTGGTCGCCGCGGTGCATCAAAACTTTTGGCCTTTTAGCAGCCTCGATAGCAACAATCAGCGTGTTGGTTTTGATCTGGATCTGCTCCATGAATTTGCCCGGCGTTGGCTGGGTGACCCCAATGCCGTTGAGTTGATACCCGACGAGCCGGCCGCACAGATTGCACGCTTGGCCAGCGGCGAGGTGGACCTGATTGCGGCCGCGCTGGTCGAACAGCGTGAATGGGCCGAGCAGATCGACTTTAGCCAGACCTACTTAGGCGCACCCATTGTCTCTCTGCCCCTGGCGATTGGTCTGCCCCTAGACGATCCGACCTTTCGCGAGTTGGTCGACATTACCCTGCAAGAAATGAAGACCGATGGCGCTTATGATACGATTTACCATACCTGGTTTGGCGAAAATGCGACAAGCTACCCCATTACGATTATTCCGGGCGATGCCGGCTATCTACTTTCTAATCTAAACACCCTGGCCTTCACGCCCCGTGTCAAAGCTGCCGGCGAATCGGCCATTGCCCGCATCCAAAAACGCGCGGATGTGCTGCGGGTGGGGGTCGCCACCGATCTCGCGCCCTTTGGCTATCGCAATGCCGATGGCGAGCTTACTGGTTTTGATATAGAGCTTGTTCAAGCCATTGCCCAAGACTGGGGGGTGCAATTGGACCTTGTTCCAGTGACCCCTGCGGACCGCATCCCCAAACTGCTCTCAGGTGATATTGACATGATTGCAGCCGGCCTACAACGCAACAAAGCCCAGGCTGCCGATATTGACTTTAGCCAAACGTACTTTCTTGGCGGCACCAGTCTGCTGGTCAAGAACAATGTGGGGATCCAGGCGATTACCGATCTGAATGACCGCGTGATTGCTGTTGTAGAAAACGTTGAGGCCGGGGATCAATTGCAGGCAGTGGCCGAAGCGAACAACGTTGCCGTTGCCATTACCCCTTACCCCTCATTGGGTGACGCCCTCGTTGCACTGGAGCAGGGCGATGTTGCGGCAATTTTAGGCGATAGCGTGGTCCTGTCACAGGCACGCAAGGACGATCTGATTCTGCTCAACAATCTACTTAATACAACTCCTTATAGTTTGGGTCTGCCCGCAGATGATTCCTACTTCAATAATCTAGTCAACATTACGCTGCAAACGTTAAAGCAAAATGGCGTCTATGATCAGCTCTACCACAAATGGTTTGGGGCTGACGCCGTTCCCTATGCCATTGAGATTTTACCCGGTCAATGGCCCTACACCTTTGCCCAATCACCCACCAAATTGGATCTGCCGGTGCGTTCCAAGGTTGAACAGATTCAGCAGCGCGGTAAGATTGTTGCCGGCGTCCTGCGTGATCTGCCACCCTTTGGCTTTCTTACCGCGGACGCACAACCGACTGGCTTTGATGTTGAGATCTTGCGCGATTTTGCCAGCCGCTGGCTGGGTGACGCGAATGCGGTAGAGTTTGTACCGGTCACCTATGCGGATGGGGCGCAGAAGCTGGCAGCAGGTGAGGTTGACATTCTCGCGGCGGCGCTGCCTCACTTGCAGAACCGGGATGAAAGCATCGATTTTAGTCAAACCTACTATCAGGGCGCCCAAGCACTATTGTTCCCGGTCGATGCACAGATCAGTACGTTGCAGGAACTCAATGGCAAGGTCATCGCGGCATTGCAAGGGTCGCCGGCCAGCGAGAATATACAGGCACTGGCTAATCGTGAGGGACTGACCATCAATATATTGCCCTTCCAAGAATTTACCAAGGCGGTCGAAGCACTAAAGGCGCGCCAGGTTGATGGCCTGACCGCGCCACTCGCTGCGCTGAACAATCTGGCGGCGCGTGATGGAGCCTTTGCCGTCCTGACAGGAGTCTTCCCTACTGAGCCTTATGGGCTCGGCATCCCCAACTATGATGGGCGCTTCCAAGACTTGGTCAACTTTACCCTCCAAGAAATGCAGGAGGATGGCTCCTATGCCCGCATTTTCCGGCATTGGTTTGACAACGTTGAACCGCCCAACATGGAGTTGTGGCCTGGGACAACGTACCTTGAATTGGATATGATACCTATGGTGCGGATTCCGGCCGGTGAATTTACTCGTGGTTACCGCGACGGCTTCCCGGATGAGCGGGTTGAGCAGACGCTCTTTCTAGATGAGTTTTATCTGGATCGTTACGAAGTGACCAACCGCCAATATGCAGCCTGTGTACGCGCCGGGCGCTGCGCCCTGCCACGCCTGCCGCGTTCGGTCAACTTCGCCAACTACTATGCATCTTCTGAATATGGCAACTATCCGGTCATCTGGGTGACCTGGAACGATGCCGCCAATTATTGCGCCTTCCGCGGTAAGCGGCTGCCCACCGAGGCCGAATGGGAAAAAGCCGCGCGCGGGGCCAATGATACGCTCTATCCTTGGGGCAACGAAGAACCCACAAACCAAGCCAACTTCAACTATGCGGCCAGTGATGTCATGGCGGTAGGCTCCTTCCCTGCCGATCAAAGTAGTTATGGCGTTTATGACATGGCCGGCAATGTACGCGAATGGGTGGCGGATTGGTATCAGTGGGACTATTACCCCATTGCCCCCCAAAAGAATCCCCTAGGGCCGGCAACCGGTGTCACCAAAGTCTTGCGCGGCGGCAGTTGGAACGACGTTGCCATTTACGTACGCGCAACCTCGCGCAAAAACTTCCTCCCCGAAAGTTTTGATTCAAATCTGGGCTTTCGTTGTGCAACGTCAACCTTTCCACCCGCGCAATAAAGATCAAGATGACAAGATGACAAGATAACACGATTAGGAACCATTGCAATCAAATCTATCATTGACAATATGATGGACTATATGACCGAAGCCAACCAAGATGATTGATCAACGCAGAAACGAGACGACTTATGAGTATTACGAGCAAAAAAGTGCGCTGGGGACTTCTCTCCACAGCCAATATCAACAAAGCCCTAATTGGACCTTTGAAGGCGGCGGACCGGAGTGAATTGGTGGCCGTCGCCAGCCGCGATCAAGCCAAAGCGCAAGCCTATGCCACCGAACATGGCATCCCGAAAGCCTATGGCAGCTATGAAGCGCTGTTGGCCGATGACACGATCGACGCCATCTACAATCCGTTGCCCAATCTGCTCCATCGCGAGTGGACCGTCAAAGCCGCGGACGCCGGCAAGCATGTACTCTGTGAAAAGCCGTTGGTCACCACCCTGGCCGATTTTGAGCCTATTCCCGCCGCCGTGGCGCGTAACAACGTCGTCATTTTTGAAGCCTTTATGTACCTGCACCATCCTCAGACCCGCACGCTACTGCAATTGGTGCGCGCAGGCAAGATCGGCGCGTTGCAGCAGATCAACAGTTGGTTTCACTTCTATTTATCCCCAGAGCGGGCGACCAATATCCGCCTCAGTGCCGCGCTCCATGGCGGGTCGCTGTGGGATGTGGGTGTCTATCCCAACAGCCTGGCGCTCGCGGTGGCGGCTGCGGCCGGCGTGGGCGATGCCCCCCAAGCCGTGTGGGCCAACCAAATTAGCGGTGAAAGTGGCGTTGATGTCGCCATGCGCGCGCAACTCCAATTCGACCGTGGTGTCATCGCCCAGATCTCATCGGGCTTTCGCACCCCCTTCCGCGAGGCAGCTCACGTCATCGGTGATCAAGGCTCAATTTATGTGGCCGAGCCGTGGAAGCCAGGCTTACAGGGCAAGCCCAGCCAGATGATCTTTACCGACATCCAGGGCAAAACCGAGACGATTACCACGCCGGCCATCGACCCATATCTATGCGAAGTGCAGACAATGGAAGCAGCCATTCTCGATAGCGCAGAACCGGTGATCTCCCTAACCCAGAGTCACAATTTCTTGCGCAGCGTGCTGGCCATCTATGCCTCGGCCGCCAGTGGCGAAGTTGTCAAGCTCTAACCACTCATTCAGCCATCCCTGTTCGGGCCGCTGGCGATTTTGTTGCGACACAGCTAACCAATGACAAAGGACAAAGGACATTGGTAACCAAAGCATGTCTCTTGCACCTATAATCGACCGTGAGTACCGGCTCCATCCTCAAGATTTGCAGCGGGGCCCGGTACGGGTAACCATTCAAAATGTATCATGGCAGGGGCTGGAGCAAGCCAGCCCCGTGCTCCACCTGCGCGAGTTCACGCAGAAACGGCTGCCCCTAGACCGCACCCAATGTCAAGCGCTCATCGCCATGACCGGCACGACGCTCTATCAAGAGTGGATTGGCCACTCCCTTATTTTGTACACCGCAGAAGAGGCTGATGGCCTGCGGATTGTGCTCCACCCAGCCAATCAGCCGCTTACACTCCCCTTGCGCACGCGCCTATCCTTGGGCGCCGGCGCGTTGCGTCCTCTGCTATTGGCACTACTCCTAATCTTACTCTTCTTGCTGGCCTTAATTGTCGAACGGCTTTAAAATTGATAAACATTTCCAGAGGCGTGAACGGGTCGCGACCGGAGATGAGGGTGGCCAGGTCGATTTTCTCGTTCAGTTTCTTGAACCTTCTGACTTCCTTTTGCATTATGTCAGTCTTTTACCTGATTAATTTTTACGCTCATATGGGCGACAAACTGAAATTGCACGATTTCCCAGAGAAAAAGCGCAATTTCAGTCGCATACCTATATGAGCCAATTTTTAAATCTGCCACCGCGGGTTTGGTTTATTCGGTGGTCGTTGCAACCATCATCGAATTCGCCAGCAAAATCTTTCGTGGAACACACCTGGGAAAGATCGGTTTATAAGCTTATTTGATACTCTATGGTATGATGGTGCAAAGTTAGCGTGGCCTGTCTATCTATGAAGCAAAGGGGTCCAACCATTACTACCGAAGCAAGCACACCCAATCCTGCAACGCAAACCAGCGCATCAAACAAGCAGCCCTTTGAAATTGGCCTCTATTCCTTTGCCGATTGGACGCCCGACCCGGTGACCGGCACGCTGATCAGTCCAGCGCAACGGCTGCACAATCTGATTGAGGCCGTTGAACTGGCCGATCAGGTGGGGCTGGATCTCTTTGGCCTGGGCGAGCACCACCGCGTGGAATATCTTTCGTCCGCGCCGCTGGTCATTCTGGGGGCGATGGCGGCCCGCACCAAGTCAATTCGTCTCTCTACTGCCGTGACTGTACTCAGTTCCGATGACCCGGTGCGCGTCTTTCAGGACTTTGCTACGCTCGACCTCATTTCCAACGGTCGCGCCGAGATCATGGCCGGGCGGGGCTCCTTTATTGAGTCCTTTCCCCTCTTTGGCTATGATCTCAACGACTATCACAGCCTCTTTGCTGAAAAACTGGCGTTGCTGATGCAACTGCGTGAGGAGGTGCATGTTCATTGGTCCGGCCAACACCGCGCCCCATTAACTGGTCAGGCCGTCTATCCGCGCCCTGTGCAGGATCCGATCCCCATTTGGGTGGCTGTAGGCGGCACACCGGAGTCGGTGGTGCGGGCCGCCACGCTGGGGTTGCCCATGGCCCTGGCCATTATCGGTGGCATGCCCGAACGCTTTGCCCCCTTTGTTCAGCTCTATCGGGAAGCGGCGCAGCAAGCCGGCCATGACCCGGCTCAACTGCCGGTCAGCATTAACTCTCACGGCTTCCTAGCCGACACCGCGCAACAGGCCGCCGATGCCTACTATCCCTCGGCGCTAGTGATCATGAACCGAATTGGCCGCGAGCGCGGTTGGTCACCGGCCACGCGCCAACAGTTGGAAGCCGGCAAGACCCTGCGCGGCGCCGACTTTGTGGGCAGTCCCAATGAGATCATTGAGAAGATTCTCTTTCAACATGAACTCTTCCACCATCAGCGGCTGCTCCTGCAATTGGGACTCGGCACCATTGAACACGCCAAAGTCCTGCACGCAATTGAACTGTTGGGCACAAAAGTGGCGCCGGTGGTCCGCCAGGAGATTGCTCAGCGCAATGCCAAGACGACGGGATGACCGGATGACCAGATGACCGGATGACCGGATGACCAGATGACCGGATGACCAGATGACCGGATGACCGGATGACCAGATGACCGGATGACCAGATGACCGGATGATTGGTACTGTTCATTAACCATTAACCGTTTTCCATTTTGCATTAACCATTCACACCGGACTTGTGGTATACTTTTTTGAAGGTGGGCTGGGGGTCATCTGGACGCAATTTTGGCGTTATCCAACCGGCTGATACTGCCACAAAAGACTGAACACGGGAATATCCATGCACATTTCGCTATTCATTACCTGTTTCAATGACACCCTTTTTCCGCAAGCCGGCCGTGCGACAGTGGAACTGCTGGAGCGGCTGGGACACACAGTAGAGTTCCGCCGCGAGCAAACCTGCTGCGGTCAAATGCACTTTAACACTGGCTATCAGCGCGAGGCCATCCCATTGGTGGAGCGCTTTGTGCGCGTCTTTGGCGATGCGGAAGTGGTAGTGGCGCCCTCAGCTTCTTGTGTCGGCATGGTACGCGAGCTTTACCCCATGGCCGCAGAACTGGCCGGCAACGCGGCGTTGGCGCGCCAGGTGGAAGCACTGCGCCCGCGCGTTTTCGAGTTGACCGAGTTTCTGGTCAATCAATTGCACGTAGAAGATGTAGGCGCCTACTTCCCTCATCGCGTCACCTATCATCCGACCTGTCACTCGCTGCGCATGTTGCGTGTGGGGGATGCGCCGTTGCGGCTGTTACGCGCCGTGCGTGGCATCGATCTCGCGCCCCTGCCCGACGCCGAACAATGTTGCGGCTTTGGCGGCACCTTTGCCGTCAAGAACGCCGACACCTCCATGGCGATGCTGGGCGACAAGCTGCGCGCCGTGCGCGAGACGCGGGCCGAGGTCTGTGTCGCAGCCGATAACTCCTGTTTGATGCACATCGGTGGGGCGCTCCATCGCCAGCGCGCCGGTGTGCGCACCATGCACATTGCTGAAATTTTGGCCACAACCGAGGGGGAAGTATGAGCAAGCAACCAGCCACAGCCACGGCAAAACCCAAGCCAACATCCGTGCTCATTGAACTGGACCCCAAATTTGAAGAGAACGCACCGGCGGCGCTGGCCAATACCCAACTGCGCCGCAACATGGGCAAGGCCACCCAGACGATTCGCACAAAGCGCGCCAATGTGGTTGGTGAAATGCCCGATTGGGAGGAACTGCGTGAGGCCGGACGGGCGACCAAAGCGCACATGCTCCAACATCTGGACCAATACCTGCTCCAGTTAGAGGCGGCTGTGCAACAGGCCGGTGGGCAAGTGCATTGGGCGGCGGACGCGGCCGAAGCGAACCAGATTATCACCAGCATTGTCCAATCCCATCAGGCGCGTGAGGTCATTAAGATCAAGTCGCTAACCACGGATGAAATCAAGCTAAATCAAGCCCTGGCTGAAGCCGGTATTGCCGCGGTGGAAACTGACCTGGCCGAGTTGATCATTCAACTGGCCGGTGAACATTCTTCTCATATCCTGGTACCCGCCATTCACAAAAATCGAGCTGAGATTCGCGAGATTTTCATGCGCAAGCTGGGGGTGAGTGAACTGACCGATGAACCCAAGGCGTTGGCCGCGGTGGCGCGCACCCATTTACGCCGTAAGTTTTTGTCCACCCCGGTAGCGATTAGCGGCGCCAACTTTGCCGTAGCCGAAACAGGCACCATTTGCATTGTAGAAAGTGAGGGTAATGGACGGATGTGTCTGACCCTGCCCCAGGTCTTGGTCTCGGTCATGGGGATTGAGAAGGTCATTCCCACCTTCCGCGACTTTGAGGTCTTTCTGCAACTGCTGCCCCGTTCCTCCACCGGTGAACGCATGAACCCCTACACATCGCTCTGGACCGGCGTGACGCCGGGGGATGGACCACAGGAGTTTCATCTGGTGTTGCTCGACAATGGGCGCACCAATGTACTGGCCGATGAGATTGGGCGGCAGACGCTCAACTGTATCCGCTGCTCGGCCTGTCTCAACATTTGCCCCGTCTACGAACGCACCGGTGGCCATGCCTACGGCTCCGTCTATCCGGGACCGATTGGCGCCATCCTGACACCGCAGTTGGTGGGTGTCGAACATGCCAAGTCGCTGCCCTTTGCTTCATCGCTCTGTGGCGCCTGCTATGAGGTTTGTCCGGTCAAGATCAACATTCCCGAAGTGTTGATCCACCTGCGTGGCGAAGCAGTGCGCCAACAGCAGGATGAAGGGGGCCGGCGCGCAGCGTTGGAGCCAGAGAATGTAGCCTTCAAGACATTGGCCAAGATCTTTAGCAGTCGCATGGCCTATGAACAAGCCCAGCGTCTGGCCAAGGTCGGTCAGTTCCCCTTGCAGCACAACGGTCACATCAGTTGGTTGCCGGGCATGTTGCACGGCTGGACCGCGGTGCGCGACATGCCTGCGGTGCCCAAACAGACGTTTCGCGAGTGGTGGAAGGAGCGCAAGTAACGATGAGCACAGCACGTGAACGCGTTTTGGCGCGTATTCAGACAGCCCTGAACCATACACCCGCCGCCGGCGAACCTACAACTGAGTTGCCGCCACCAAGTCCGGTCGCACGCAACTATCGACAACGCGATGAGGCGCCACGGGCAGCGATCATTGACCGCTTTATTGAGCGCGTCACAGAATATAAGGCGCATGTGCAACGAATCAATGAAGGGGAACTCGGCGCCACCATTGCGGCAACCCTGGCGCGGCGCCATGTCGAACGGTTGGTCGTTCCGGCTGATTTGCCGGCTGCATGGCTGCCCACTGACCTTACCCTGCTGCGTGATGGCGGTGACCTCAGCTATGAGATGCTGGACGGCAGCCACGGTGTGTTAACCGGCTGCATATTGGGCATTGCCCAGACCGGCACCATTGTGCTTGATCATGGGCCCTTGCAGGGGCGCCGGGCCATTTCGCTGGTGCCTGATTATCATCTCTGTGTAGTACGGGCTGACCAGATAGTAGGTGTGATGCCGGAGGCCATTGCACAACTCTCAACTGCGGTGCAGGCGCGCCGGCCGATCACCTTTGTCTCTGGTCCTTCGGCAACCTCTGACATTGAACTGAACCGGGTTGAAGGGGTGCACGGGCCACGCACACTAGATGTATTAGTGGTGATTTAGCCATCCTATCACTGTCGTACCGAGCGCGTCATGTTATTCTCCGTTGTCATTCTCCGTCATTCTCCTTTACTGCAACTGAAATGAAAACCCGACTTTGGGGACTGGAGATTAGAGACTCGCGTGCGCAATCTCCACTCCCCAGGCTCTACCATTGAGTATCGCTTCTTATCGTACAATAAAGGGCATGTATAGCTTAGCGGTCATTGGTTCGGTAACAGCAAAAGGGCCATAACGATTCTCTTGGCCACCTGCCTCGTATTCGACTAACCAAAATTGGATTGCCGCAACGGGTCCATCATAAATAGGATTGTAGTCAAGCGTCAGTTCATAAACGCCGCCATTGTTGCCCTGGCTTTTGATAAAGCCGGAACTTACTGCTGTTGCAGTGGCCGCGCTTACGCCATCGACACGCTGCACGCGATAGCCAATGGTCTTAAACTCTGCCGCCGTGATCCAGCGCACCCGCAGCCCATTCTCGACACGTTGTGCAGAAAAGCTGCTCAACTCAATTACATTGGGCGCATGATAGATCACGGGAACCTCATAACGCTGATTAGCGCCCGGCGCCAAGAAGGGTAGCGCAGCAACGCCGCTCACCGCTGGGTCAAAATTTGCGGGCGGGAGAATCTCCAGCCAATATTGACCAGGGAAGAGATCTAGAAAGCGGTAGCTGCCATCCTCATCCACGATTGCGCGCACTAACTCACTGCCGTGATCGTCATAGAGAATGAGTGTAGTGTTAGCTACAGTCGCTTCGCCCAGTTGGCGCTGGCCGTCTCGATTGTCATCACGATAAATATAGGTGGTGAGGGTAGCCGGCAACACAAAACCAGCATCAATCACGGTTGTTCCGCCCCCTTGCCCAATGTGGACTGGTGCAGAACGGCTTTTTAAAGTCATGTCGATGCGTGTAGCATCACTGTCCACTGCCTCGTTAGCGCCTTGATTAGGCAAGGTTGGCAACATATGGCCTGGTGTCGAGAATTCGACATAATAATTTCCCTCCGCCAAAGCATCAAATTGATACCATCCAGTGATTGTCGTTGTCGCCGTCAGCAACGGTAGCTCAGTAGCCTGGCTTTGAAACAACTGAACCGTGGCATACGGAATAAAGGGATCACTGAGTTGGCGTAGGCCATCGCCATTTTCATCCTTCCAAACCGTGCCGGCGATTGCCTTGTTATCGGTAACAGACCGTACGTTGCAGAATAACGTGTTGACGGATTGGCAGCTAGCTGTGATGAAGGGTGCGACGTGAGCCTGGACCGGTATCCCCATGGCCAACAAAAACCACAGGGTGAGTTCAATCATGACGACGAGCTTGGGGAATTCAGCGCGTAGTCTATACATAACACTTACCTCCTATCCCTACAGGAATGCAACACAAGCACTGCCTTCTCCTGGTGCAAAGCGGAATGCTCATAGGGCGGCAAACTGAAATTGCATCATTTTCCAGGAAGAAAAAGCGCAATTTCAGCCGCATAACTATATGAGCCAAGACAAAAGGGACTTGCGTAGCTTGACTTGTCAACTGTAGATCAAAACGTGTAGGGAAGAAAGGCCCGTTCCGAATAACTAAGAAAATTGTAAGTCCAATAGCCTACGGTGTCGGCTTTAGGCTGCTCTCAGGCAAAGAATCCCTTGTACACATTCCAGGAATGCGCCATGAACACGGTGGACAAACACAATTCGTGAGGCGCATTCCCGAAATGGTGCCCTCACTTATCGGGAAGCAAATTTTTGGAATAGTCTCAGAGGCAAGGGGTGTACACTAGAGGGAACAGTCACTGGCTATGAACCACAGGCAAATAGAGCTTGTCTGGCGACCAAAGCAACACCGGCGTCAACGGATCCCCAAGCAGCAAATAGGCATAACGAGTCTCCTGACAACAGACGCCATTGGCAAACAAATTATAATAGCCGGCTGTGGTCAGTGCCCCCAAACGTGCTGTTAGCGAGGGCGTAGCCCACAGTTGCTGGTGAAACCCACGGATTAACGCATCCTGCCCCACCGACACGGTCAGCCCAGCGGAACCCCACACAGCCACAGCGCCACCATTGTCATGGCGCAAAAACCGTTCATCCAAGGTTGTGCCACTAGGCGATACGAAAGGGAACTGCGAGGTTAAACAGGTCATCTCTAAAAGGACAAAGGGTGATGTCAGATTATCTAGCTTAAAGACATCATTAGTGCCCAGCAGATAAGGTGGATCCAAATTAGGGTCGGTCGTCGCCCACTGAAAGTGATTACTATGACCATGATAGGTAACCAAGGTTGACCCTTGTCGTAGTTCTTCAATGGCGCGCAGCCGCGCTTGTGCGCCATCGGGCTCACGCCAGGGTTCGCTACTACCCGTGGCGCTGGGATCATAGTAAAGCCGGCGCGGCGTAATCGCGGATGGCAACATAGGCGCAATATTCCGTTCAGCGTCGCCTTCAATCACCAAATCCGAATAGTAGGCAAAGTCGCCGGCCAGATCCCGCTGTCCGTCCGGATGGATATAGTTGTCGGCGACAAAGAGCGCCTGCTGATGACCAGGCTGTAATAACGCTGTCGCATCACTCTGCTCGTAACGTACGATTTTGTCCACGACTGTGGCAAGCTGGGCCTCATCCTGTACCGAAAGACGACCTAGCCAGATGTCCATCAAAAAGCCTGGATCAGCCGCGGTATCCAATGGCGAATCACCATCCAATTGGGCAAAGCAGCTTTCACAGGCGGTTTCACCAAGCCAAGGGTCGATGGTCGCCAAAAAAGTGGGAACGACGTTGCGATTAGCCACTTCATCCTGTGCGCCGGTATAGTTGCGCGGATCAAAGGTGGTGTCACCGACCAGCACCGCCGCAATGGGCGCCGGTGTCCATTGGCTCACGGCAAAGCGCAGAAAGTCACGAATGGCCTCCGGCGCGACATCACCATAGCTCCAGCGATCATAGATTTGCTGCACATCAATAAAACGCGCCTGATACCCCTGGCGGCGGCGGAGTTCAAGCAGCGGCGCCAAGACAGCCTGAAAGTTAGCCGGTGCAATGTAGACCACGTCGGCGCCCTCCGGCGTGGCAAGTTGAGTAGGCGCATAGAGGCTGAGGCCAGGTTGGTGCACCGTGCCCGGTCCGGCGACAAGATAGCGCTGTGCCGTGGGCCCATCTTCAAATTGCCCATTGCTCGCTGGCAGAGGCAGCAACCGTTCCGGTCGTAACGGATTCGTTATGGCATAGAGAGCACCTTCCTGCGGCAAATTCTGCAAGGTATAGCGCCATGACCCAGGCGCGCCCACGAAGAGAGCGCCACGCCCATGCAGGTCAAGCAAGGCCGGCTGCCGCCAGAAGAGTTTGTCAATGCGCACCAGGCTGGGCGTCAACCCGGCAATTAGCGCCAGATCCAACTGTGTTGGGTGCAGTGTGGTTGTAATCGTATGTTGCCAATTCTCATAGGTCGTTTCGCTGCTCCAACTCAAGCTTTCGATATGGTCATCAAAATTGACATAGAGCAGATGTTGACCGACAGCACGTGTACTGCCGGTCAACGTAAAAAGAGAAGGTTCCTGGCTTGCAGTATCAAGCGTCAAAGTGGGCGTCAATATAATCCCCGACACAGGATTGCTGGCCGGGTTGTTGGGATCAATGGCCTCTACCTCAAGCTTACTGGCAAACCAATGGTCGCCATCAACGCCCGCCATGGTTGATTCATAAAGCTGATTATCCTCCCAAACGCCTTCTTCAAATGCACTCTGGCGTAGCGGTGCGCCCGCTGGCGTCACGTCTCTTGTAGCAATCCGTAAACCTTCATTCTGCTCATAAGTCAGCCAGTACGTAGCGGTTGCATTCCAGCGGTCACCCACATTCATGCTGCTGGCAGCCGGTGGCGCATAGAAACGCACCATGCTGCTCTCGTCCAAGCGACCATCGGCATCGTCAACTTCAAGCGGAATCTCTGCACCATGCCGCCATAGATGCAAACGCGCCAGATCCAGGCCGGCGGCCATGCCATTGGCAATGAGCGCGCTGCCAACCAGTTGTTGGAGTCCTGCCGCACTCACGCTAAGCCTGATTGCCGCCTCTTCTGCGACCGGGTTGGTTGCGGTCATTGGCGCTTCTAAAAAAAGCGGGCGTGCTTGACGCAACTGCCGGATGGTGTCAGTCAGCTCGTTAGGGTTGGTCCCAACCCCAGGGGATAACTCTGGCGCAAAGAGCAGAGATGTTGTCGGGAGCACTTTGGCGTCAGCAATAGTGACATCTGCCTGATAGGTGACTTTGGTTACACCCTGCTCCTGGTAAAGTGGGCTAAAGGCGATGACAGCAATGCGCAGACCACGCATCCGACCTTCCCGCAATACAAAGACCGGCGCCACCGGGAGGGCTTGCCGTTCCCGCAACGGTGTTATATCTATCCCTGCACTATCAGATATGTTGGGGAGCAAGGGCGCAGCCACAGTCAGTGGCTGTGGCCATGGCAACGATGCATCCTGTTGTAAGCGCAGTGAAATCGGTTCATTCGTCAGCAGTAAGATCGGTGTCAAATGCAGCGGCAGGTTATAACCGTTCAACCGCTGTTGGGGCATAGCAGCCAGTTGCGCAGCAAGCGCAGTGAGCATAGCAGGCGATGGCGCCTGCGCACCATCACCGACTCCGCCATTTTCCCTTGCACTTATGCCGGCGCTCTGCTGCCCTAATGTCCAGGTCAAGCGGAGGTCATGCCCTACTTCAGTAGCTTGATAAAGCGGGGCTGGAGTCAATCGAAGAACATTCGTTGCTGCTGTAGATGGCAACGTTGCTCCACGTGCCAGCGCGCTTGGTCGCGCCCCATAGGACAACAGCAAGGCCCATATTAACCAGATTGAAAGGACTTTCCGTATTATCATCATATTTCCCTATCTCACCATCCCAGACCACGAATTTCCGACAACCTGATTGCCGCCCATAGCACCTGTCATTATATACCGTAGTCGGGGCCAGGGATTTGCGTAAAATTACGCAAAGATTAGCATCCATAAAACGCAGAAACGGGCGCCGTACTTGGTACGTTATGCCCGTTTCTACAAAAGGAACTGTGTTAACGGTTAACGGCAAACGGACGATTCCTAATTGTTTGCCATTAACCGTTAGTAAATTTACCGTGTAATCAACGGCAAGAAGATCAACGACTCATTCGAGACTCGGATCGGACCATAGCGATGTTCTGTGCCATCTTTCTCGACCTCGACCAGCCAGAAGGTTAGCTCCTCCACTGCTGGGTCATAGAGCGGGTTGTATGGCATTGTCACCACATAGACGCCGCCCTGGCTACCTTGGCTCAGCAACAGGTGATCGGTTAACCGTGTTGCGTTGGCAAAGACATTGGTGGAACCCACATAGAGATGGAAGCCTTGCGTGTTCTCCTCCAACGACGTTACCCACTGGATCAGGATTGAGCTATCTTGTGCGGTCGCTGTGAAGCTGACCAGGTCGATAGCATTTGCCTGATGGGGCACCAAACCGATATCCACGCTCACAATCGTATCGCCCGGCAGCACCGATATCACCGGTGATATGCCTGTAGCGGGATCCACATCGCTGTCCATGTCATCCGTTGTCGCATCAGGCGGGCTGATCACAGTTTCTGGTGGCGAGACAACAGTAATGATATAGTCGCCCGGCAGCAGATTCGGGAAGGTGTAATTGCCGTCAGCGTCGGTGACATCGACCGCAATCAGCACCCAATCCGTATCGTACAGGTTAACAGTCACATTCGGCATCCCCACTTCCGTCGCGTCTTGTACGCCATCGTTGTTGATGTCGAGCCAGACATAGTCGCCAATATCCCCAGGTACAATCAAGTCTTCGCCTAACTCATCCAGAATAAAGACGCCGTAATCCCAGGTCAAGTCCTGCTCACCAGGTTCGAGTTGAGTCACCGGCGTCTGCCCGGTGGCTGGATTGCCGTCACTATCGATGGCGTCGTCGCCATTGCCTTGGTTGGGCAGTGTGCCGACATAGCCGTTCGGCGGCGTGAAGACTATATAGTACTCGCCCGGCGCCAGATTCTCGAAGAGATAGTGACCAGTGGCATCGGTTGTAACCGTCGCCACTGGCGTCCCGTTGGCAGTGTATAGCGTGACCTGAACACCGGGCACGCCGGTCTCGCCCTCATCCTGAACGCCGTTGGCATTGTCGTCGAACCAGACCATGTCACCAATACTGGCCGGCGGCATGGGCAGGTAGAGTCCTAGATCCCAACTCATATCGTCTTCACCTTCAATCAGTGTCGTCACCAGTGTCTGCCCAGTCGCCGGATCGACATCACTGTCGTTATCATCATTGTCACTGTTATTCACCGGACTGAGGATATAGTCAGCCGGCGGGACAAAGACCAGGTAGTAGTCGCCTGGCGCCAGGTTGTCGAATTCATAGTGACCATTGGGTCCGGTCGTGGCGGTTGCCACCAAAGCCCCGTCAGCACGATGAAGTTCGACCACGACACCGGGCACACCTCTCTCGCCGGGATCCTGAATACCATCCTGATCGGTGTCATACCAGACCCGGTCACCGATGCTGGCCGGCGGTACGTCTAGGTAGATGCCCATATCCAGCGTCGGATTGTGCTCACCCGATTGTAACGTCACCGTCGGCGTACGTAGTGTTGTCGGATCGGCATCGCTATCACGGTTATCCTGACCACCCTGGTCCGCGGGGCTGAGCATGTAGCCGGTCGGCACGGTGAACTCGACGAAGTAGCTGCCCGGCGCCAGGTCACCAAAGTGATAGTTGCCATTGATGTCCGTCGTTGTGGTTGCCACTACACTGTTGGTCAACGCATCATAGAGACGCACCACCACACCGGCTACACCACGCTCTTGCGGGTTCTGGATGCCATTCTGATTGGTGTCATACCAGACCCGATCACCCAGGCTGGCCGGGGCGAAGAAGCCAAAGTCCACTGTCAAGTTGCCGTCGGCGTCATCGCCATCGGTCGTCACTTCGCCATTGTCAGTCAGTTCGATCACCGGGCTGCGCACTGGTTCACCCCTGGCGACTTGGCTGCCGTTGTCGTCGTTGTCCTCGTTATTGTCCTGCTCATCGGTGGGCGTGCTGCTCACTGGATAGAGGCCGGATGGCGTCGGGATGTAGACGAAGTAGCGGCCCGGCGTTAGGTTATCAAAGAGATAGGCGCCACCGGTTGTTGACGTCGTTGTCGCCACTGGCGTTGCCGTCAGCGGATCGTCGCCCTCCCGGAAGAGTTGCAAGACAACCCGGGCAATGCCACGTTCACCGGCATCGACTTGGCCATTGTTGTTGGCGTCATGCCAGACCAAGTTACCTAGGCGGACCAGCGGCACGAAGCCAAAGTCCAGCGTCAGATCCTGGCCACCAGACTGGGCAGCCGTGCCCGTTGTCGGGCTAGTCGTCGCTGCACCGGTGGACGAATCCAGATCGGGCGTCCCCACGTGCGGTGTTGTCGGCGTGTAGCCGGTCGGCACGCTCACCACGCTGACGGTGTACTCGCCCGGCAGCAGATTGGTGAAGGTGTAGTACCCCGTGACATTAGTCGTCAGATCGGCCACCGGGTTGCCAAAGATGTCAGTCGCCGGTGTCCCATCCGCATGGGTCAGATGGAGCACCACGCCAGCCAGCGGCAGGTCGCCCTCATTCTGGATGCCATCCTGATTCATGTCGACGAAGGCCAGGTTACCCACCGTCACCGGATCGACCAACAAGCCCGCATCAATGGTGTAGTCATCGGTTCCACCAAGGTTGACCACCACCACGCCACCGAGATCGATGTCGCTGTCCAGCGCATCATCACCGTTGTTCGGGATGGTGATGCTGTAACCATCCGGCGGCGTCACCGTCACCGTCACCGTTTGATTTGGCAACAGATGGGTGAAGGTGTAGTGACCGGTGGCGTCAGTCATTGTCGTCAACACCGTGCCGTCTGCCAGTTCCAGTGTCACCACCAGCCCTGGCACACCGATCTCGTTCGGGTCTTGCTGTCCATCGCGGTCACTGTCGAGCCAGATGTAGTTGCCCAGGTTGAGCGGTCGCCAGAGGCCAAAGTCCACCGTCAAGTTTTCATTGGCGTCTGGGGTCACCAGATCATTATCCGGCTGCTCGCCCTGTGGCTCGTCACCGGCACTCAGCGTCACCGGTGCACTCCAGATCAGACCGCCCTGGTCACCCATGCCATTGTCATCGCTGTCCGCCGCATTGTCGTCAACATCGCCGCCATCGGGGGTGCTGCTCACATAGCCCGCTGGCGCCACCACTTCGACGATGTAGTTGTCGCCGATCAAGTTAGCGAAGAGATAGAGCCCGTCACCGACTGTAGTCGTCGTGGCAAGCGCCGCGCCATCAGGTTGGCCATTATTGTCGCGGTCGCGGTAGAGGTTCACCGTGATACCGGCCATACCCAACTCACCGTTGTCCTTGCGACCATTGTTATTCAAGTCTTCCCAGACCTGGTTACCCAGGCTAAGGGGTCGCCAGAAACCGCTGTCAATGGTGGGATTGATCTCGCCTGGTGCCAAGATGACTACTGTCTCGGCACCATCGCTATCCGTTGTACCATCACCCACATTTTCCAATGTCGGTTCGTAACCATCAGGTGTTGCAAAGGTCACCGTATACGGCAGAGCCGAAATCAAATCGGTGAAGGTGTAATGACCATTGGCATCGGTCGTCACCGTTTGGGTCACGCCGTTGCTGTCGGTTAGGGTCACCGGTACACCGGGGATACCCGGCTCATTCGGATCCTGGATCCCGTCATGATCCAGATCCTCCCACACCGTATCACCTAGTTCAGCCGGTCGCCAGTAGCCACTGTCGATGGTTGGGTTGGTTTCACCTGGCTGCAATGTCACGACAACCACTGCGCCATCACCGTCTGCTGTATCGTTGCCCACATTCTCGACCGTCGGTTCATAACCCACGGGCGCCGCGAAGGTTACGGTATACGGCACACCGGAGATCAGATCGTCAAAGTTATAGTTGCCACTTTCATCGGTCGTCACCACCTGGTTATTACCATCAGCATCGGTCAAGGTCACCGTCACCCCAGGGATGCCCAGCTCATTCGGATCCTGAACCCCATCATGATCCAGATCTTCCCACACAGTGTCACCTAAGCGGGCCGGTCGCCAGAAGCCACTGTCGAGGGTCGGGTCATGTTCACCCGGGTCGAGCGTGGTGGTAACCGTCGCGCCATCGCTGTCCCTCGCATCGTCACCCACATTTTCCAATGTCGGTGCATAACTATCTGGTGTCGCAAAGTCCACCGTGTATGGTGCACCGGAGATCAGGTCGGTGAAGGTATAGTGGCCATTGGCATCAGTCATCAACGTAGCGGTTACGCCATTGCTGTCGGTCAGCGTGACCATCACACCAGGGATCCCTGGCTCACCGGCATCTTGGCTGCCGTCGTGGTCCAAATCTTCCCAGACTGTGTCACCCAAGCTAGCGGGTTGCCAGAAACCACTATCAATGGTCAAGTCGGTTTCACCCAGATCCAGAATGACCACAACCACACCGCCATCACTGTCAGAGGCATCATCGCCATTATCCATCACGGTCGGCTCATAGCCATTCGGTGTCTCGAAGGTGATGGTATAGACCTCACCCGGCACAAGATCCGTAAAGATATAGTGACCACTGGCATCGGTCGTCACCGTTTGGGTCAGACCATTGCTGTCGGTCAAGGTCACCGGCACATTCGGGATGCCCGGCTCATTCGGATCCTGGCTCCCGTCATGATCAAGGTCTTCCCAAACCAGATCGCCCAAGCTGGCCGGCGGCAGATAGATGCCCGCGTCCCAGGTCATGTCGTGTTCACCGGCAGCCAGGGTGATCGCCTCGGTCAGACCGGTGTCAACGTCGGCATCGCTGTCCGCCGCATCATCGGTCGTCCCAGCAGGCGTGGTCAGCACATAGCCGGTCGGCAAGGACTCGGTCACGAAGTGGATGGTGTACTCGCCCGGAATCAGGTTCATGAAGCTGTACCACCCGTTGACATCCGTCGTGGTCGTCAGGATCACCGTGTTGCTGCTGTCGAGCAGTTCCACGGTCACATCAGCCACACCATCTTCATTCGCATCCTGGATGCCAGCGCGATTGTCATCATACCAGACATAGTCACCCAGGCTCGCCGGTTGCCAGAAACCACTGTCAATGGTCGGGTTATGCGCACCCGGATCGAGCGTCACTACGACCTCGGCGCCATCGTTATCGGTCGCGTCGTTGCCTTCATCCACCAGCGTCGGCTCATACCCATCAGGTGTCGTGAAGGTCACAGTATACGGTACACCTGGCGTCAGATTGGTGAAGGTGTAGTTGCCATTGGCGTCGGTTGTGGCAGTTTCAGTCACGCCGTCGCTGTCAGTCAAGGTCACCGTCACCCCAGGAATGCCCGACTCTCCGACACCCTGGATGCCGTCATGGTTCAGATCTTCCCAGACCAGGTCACCCAGACTCGCCGGTTGCCAGTAGCCAAAGTCATAACTCGCAATTGCGTTGTCATCATTGCTGCGCAGCGTGTCGGTTTGTCCCTGGACCGGTGCGGCGGCGACGCCGACATGGTCATCAGAGTCAACCGTCGTGTCGTTGCCCTCGCCAACCAAGGTCGGGGCATAGCCGGCAAGCGCCGGTTGATCACCATCTACACGAATGGTAAAGGTCGGTTCATCACCCAGGCCATCACCATTGTAATCCTCATCCAGCAGCAGATTGCCGAAGCTGTACCAGCCCGGTTGACCAGGGGAGCCCCCTGGGCCCGGGTCATTCGTTGTCACCGTCGCCAGCACTGTTTCGTCACCGTTCGGGTAGGTGATGGTCATCACCACCGTCACACCGTTGATGCCCGTTTCCCCGTCATTCTGAATGCCGTCAACATTGACATCATGCCAGACATAGTTGCCCACGGCAGCCGGGTCGACATAGTAGCCGAAGTCCGCAGTCAGATCTTCCATGGGCGCACCGTCACCAATGGTCACGGCATAGGGATCGACTTGACTGTTGTTATCAGTGGTCGCATCACCCAATGAGTGCCAGTAGCCGGCCAGGGTGCCATCTTCATCCGTCACATCGACAATGTAGTCACCCGCGGGCAGGCCGGTGAAGAGATAGTTGCCGTCACTGCCATAGGCGCCGGCGTCAATCGTGTCGCTGGTCACCGTGCTCGCCCTGAGCGGTTCACCGGGGTCAAGCGCACCATTGCCGTTGAGGTCACGGTAAAGGTCGACCGTCACACCACCGATAGGATTTTCGCCCAATTCAGGTTCATAGACACCGTTGGCATTCGGGTCGAGCCAGACCAGGTTGCCGATCTGACCGACAGGCTCACCGGTCGGCGGCACATAGGCGTAACTGAAGTCCTGGTCAAGGTCGACCGGATTCGCTGTGCTCAAGGTGACCGTCGGTCCGACGCTGTCATTGCCGCCATTCGGGTCAAAGGTGTTGCTCAAGTCTTCAAGCACACCGCCCGGCTGGAAGTTCTCCGGCGCCACCTGCACCTGATACGTCTCATCCAATGGCAAGCCACCAAAGTAGTAGTTGCCGTTCTCATCGGTTGTGGTCGTCGCGATGACGTTGCTGTTGTTGTCTAACAGTTCCATCACCACGCCTTCCAGGCCAGGCTCATCACCCTGCGTACTCTGATCACCGCCACTGCCGTCTACATCGAACCAGACGGTGTCGCCGATCAGGCCCAGGTCAGGCGTCTGTTGCACAGGTGTGTAGCCAAAGTCTTGCTCTCGCACATCCGGCGTTGCTGTATCCAGGGCACGGGCGCTCAGGTTGTTGGGCGCACTCGTCCCATTGTCGTAATCATAGGTCGGGCGCAGGCCGGCCAGCACGTTGTCTGTGTCATTGACCCAGACGAGGTAGTCGGCATCGCCGTCGCCATTACCATCATCCAACGGCAGATCTGTGAAGAGATACTGCCCATTCTCATCGGTGACATCGGTGGCAACGATCGGCTCACTCGCCGGTTGCCAGACGCCGTCACCGTTTACATCTTGGATCAGAGCCACCGTCACGCCGGGGATGCCATATTCAAGCGCATCGTCCTCGTTGCCGAGACCCTGGTTCACGGCTGCACCGCCATCGACCGGCGCCATGGCCGGACCATTGCCGTCGGCGTCGGCGTCAAACCAGATTGTGTCGCCAATGCTGCCCAGCGGCATCGTATTCGCCGGTTGGTAGCCAAAGTCCACATTCAGGTAGACATCGCCCGGACCCAGCACCACCGGTGCGGTGCTCAAGTTGTCGTTGTTCGTGCCCGGTTGCCCAAAGTGATCTGGGTCGCCGGTCTGGTCATAGTTGGTCACATCCAGCACGTCGTGGCTGGCATTACCGCTGTCGGTCACTTCGACCACATACGCACCTGGCGTCAGGTCATCAAAGAGATAGTAGCCGTTGCTGTCGGTGGTGTCGGTCGCCACCACGGTGTCATAAATGCCGTCCGGGAGCCCATTGGGGGCGGAGTCACTATAGAGCGTCACTACTACGCCCTCTACACCGATCTCCTCTGGATCCTGCGCGCCGTCACCGTCACTGTCGATCCAGACCCGGTCGCCCAAGGCTGCCAACTGGTCGCCGCCATCCACATCCGGCTGCGGGTTGTAGTTGTAGCCAAAGTCTGCGGTCAAGTTCTCTCGCGTAGCCGGCGTAATCGTCGCCGGATAGCCATAATCGCCTGCTGCCGGGTTGTCGCTGTGATCCTGGTTGCCGAAGTCGGCGCCCTCGAGTGTGCTCGGCGGCGTCTGCGTCATGCCATTCGGGATCGTCGTCTCATCCACATCCACAAAGTAATCGCCAAGCGGCAGATCCGGGAAGAGATAGTGACCGCTACTGTCCGTGCGTGTCTCCGCCACCAGGGTCCCCTGGTCGTCGTAGAGCACCACTCGCACATTCGGAATCCCCGGTTCCCCAGCATCCTGATAGCCGTCGCTGTTCTCATCCACCCACACATAGTTGCCGATCGCGCCCAGGATCTGCTGCACCGGGAAGGTCTCAATGTCATGGTCATCCTCATCCTCGCCGGGCACGGCGCCATCTTCGTCGGTCACGTCATCCTTGACATTGTCCTCGTTCGTCGGGTTGTCATCCGGCGTCGAGTCAATGTCAGTTGGCGGCGTGTTGTCAGGATTCGTGTCATCATCTGCTGCGCTGATCTCCGCCACATTGGTCAGGTGCGTGCCCTGGAACGCGGCATCAATCGTCAGCACGATGTCGATACTCGTCTCGTCACCCGCAGCCAGGAACGCTACCGTATTGGTCACTACATTGCCGGTTCCGTTCCAACCGTTGGTGTCATTGCCACTCAGGCTCAGACCGGTCGGCAGGTAGTCGCTCACTTCAATATTGTAGGCGTCAACCGTACCCTGGTTGCTGATCACCAGTGTGAAGGTGATGTCGTCGCCCGCATTCACCGGCAGCACTGTACTAGCAGCCAGCACCTTGCGCAATGCCAGGTCGAAGACCGGCGGCCAGAAGGCAAAGTCGATGTGCCAGTTGGCTTCACCGGGCTCGACATAGACCGTCGTGCCATTCGCATGGCTCTGGTCGGGATTGCCCACTTCGCCATAGCTACCGGCAGGGCCGGACTCACGGTTGCCGCCAGGGGTAGCGCTCGGGACAACGTCACCATAGGCGGCCGGCACATCGCCGTAGGTCACGGTGTAGATCACACCGCCGGGCACGGTGAAGCTATAGTAACCCGCCGCGTTGGTTGTGGTTGTGTAGACCGCCGTACCATTCGTCGCCGTAATCACCATACCCTCGATCGGCATAATGTCACCGGTGTTAGCCAGGCCGTCACCATCCGTTTCGATAAAGATGCGGTCACCGAATTGGGCCAACGGCGGCACAAAGCCAAAGTCTACGGTCAGGTTGTCGTTGACATCACCGGTTGTGCCATTGGCGCCGGCGCCAAGCACTACACCATCGACCTCACCGGTCGGATTGTTGGCGCCCAGCGTGATAATTTCACTGCTCACGCCATCGCTCATGTCGTCATCACCGTGGTCAAGATTGTTCTCGCCCGCGGTGAAGTTTGTCGTAAAGCCAGTGCTGCTGGCCAGGTTAACCAGATGGCCACCCGGTTGGAATTCCCCGGCTGGGATGCGCACCCGATAGTCGCCGGCGGCCAATCCGTCGAAACGGTAGTAACCTGCCAGGTTGGTTGTCGTGGTAGCGATGACCGTGCCCGTAATGTTGAGCAACTCAACAACCACGCCTTCGGCCACCGGCACTTCACCGGCGTCATAGCGGCCATTGTCGCGGTTGGCCAAGTTCCCGGCGCCATCATCGATCCAAAGCCGGTTGCCCAGGCTGTAGGTAATGACAGCAGGCAGCGGCGTAAAAGCAAAGTCGACTTGCCAGTTGGCTTCGCCCGCCGCCAGCGTCACCGTTGTGTGCTGGACATGGTTAGCATCGGGGTTGCCCGCTTCGCCGTAGCTGCCGGCATTGCCGCGCTCCGTGGCACTGATAACCGCGCTTGGCGTCACATCGCCATAGCCCGCCGGCACTGTGCCATAGGCCACCGTGTACGTGTCTGCCGGCACCGTGAAGCTGTAGTAGCCGTCGGCATTCGTCGTTGTCGTATAGATGTCTGTCCCATTGGTCACCGTGATCACCATGCCCGCCACCGGGGTAATCACACCCGTGGCAGCCAGACCATCGCCATCATCCTCGATAAAGACGCGGTCACCCAACTGGACAGGCAACGGCGTAAAGGCAAAGTCGATGTGCCAGTTGGCTTCGCCCGCGTCAACATAGACTGTCGTGCCATTCGCATGACTCTGGTCAGGGTTGCCGCTTTCCTGGTAGCTGCCAGCGTCGCCGCCCTCGCTGCTACCGCCGGGGGTTGCACTCGGTTCGACCGCACCATAACTTGTCGGCACGTCGCCATAGGTCACGGTGTAGGTCACACCACCGGGCACGATGAAGCTGTAGTAGCCATCGGCATCCGTCGTTGTCGTATAGATGTCCGTGCCATTCGTGGCCGTGATGAGCATCCCGGCCACCGGCGTGATGTCACCGGTACTGGCCAGACCATCATCATCCGATTCGATCCAGACGCGGTCACCAAACTGCGCTGGTTGATAGTAGCCAAAGTCGATGGTCAGGTTGTCGGTTGTCGTGATGACCACTGCCGTAGCCAGGCGGTCGTGGTTCTCGTCGTTGCCCGCATTTGGGACCAGCGGCGCAGCCACGACATCCGCCGGGATGCCGGTCGTCACCGTGTAGGTGTCGTTGGCCGGTACTGTGATCGTGTAGAGCCCGTTGCTATCGGTTGTGGCCGTATAGACCGCACCACTGCTCGCAGTCGCAGTCACCACTTGACCCACCACTGGCGTCACATTACCGGTCGTGGCATCGCCATCGTTGTCATCTTCAATCCACAGCCGGTTGCCGATGTCCACATAGAGCTGACCGAAGTAATGGCTCGGGTTCGTGTCCGTCACTGGGTCGGTCGGTGTGGGCTGCGTGGGATAGCCCGGCAGTTCCGGTGTCGGGTTCGGTGTGATGCTCGGTGTACCGGTCACCACCGCCGTGTTCGTGTACTGACCAGCCACCGCTATCCCGGTCCACGTACAGATCATGCTTGCACCTGTCGCCAGGTCCGTCGCCGGGCAGGTAATGCTCCCTTCGATATCGTCGACCAGGGTTACGTCAGTTAAATTGACATTGCCTGTGTTGGTGACGATGTACGTCCACGTCACCGAGTCACCCTCGTTGATGGTCGGGCCGGGAATCGTGTCGGCATCTTCACCATTGGTGTACTTACGCAACGCGATGCTCGGGTCGACGCCGTAGTAGTGACTTGGATTGGTGAAAGTCAACACGCTGCCACCCGGCGTCGTGCCGCTCACCACTGCCGTGTTCACATACTGTCCTGCCGTTGCCGTTCCCGTGGTCACACAAGTTGTGCTCGCACCCGGCGCCAGGCTGCCCACCGGACAGGTAATCGCACCTTCCACGTCATCAACCAGCGCAAGGTTGGTCAAGGTTTCGCTGCCTGTATTCGTGATGACATAGGTCCACGTCACCACCTCACCCATGCCGATGTATGGTCCGGTCGGGTTGTTGGCATCGTAGCCGTTGGTGTATTTCACCAACTCGATGCCCGGATTGCCGCCGTAGTAGTGGCTCGGGTTTGTGTCGGTCACGGCTGTCACCGGTCCCAGCGTTGGCGTGCCCGTGACAACGGCCGTGTTGCCATATTGCCCGGCCACTGTCGTACCGGTCAAGACACAGGTCATGCCCGCGCCGGGGGCCAGTTCGCTCAGCGGACAGCTAACACTGCCTTCCACATCGTCGGCAAGGACAATGTTGGTCAGCGTCACGTTGCCGGTGTTGGTGACATCGTAAGTCCAGGTCACCATCTCACCCACAGCGAGCACCGGTCCGGTCGCCAGGTCTGCGTCGTCGCCATTGGTGTATTTCACTACCTCAATCATCGGTGTCGGCGCAAAGTAGCCAAAGTCGAGGCTCAGGTTATCGGTTGTTGTCACTATCACGGTTGTGCTCAGGCGGTCGTGGTTCTCATTGTTGCCCGCATTTGGGACCAGCGGCGCGTCCACGACATTGGCCGGGATGCCGGTCGTCACCGTGTACGTGTCGTTGGCTGGCACTGTAATCGTGTAAAGCCCATTGCTGTCGGTTGTGGCCGTGTAGACCGCACCGCTGCTTGCCGTCGCGGTTACCACCTGGCCCACCACTGGCGTCACATTGCCCGTGGTGGCGTCGCCATCGTTATCATCTTCGATCCAGAGCCGGTCGCCGATGTGTACGTAGACCGGGGTAAAGGCAAAGTCCACCTGCCAGTTGGCTTCGCCCGACGCCACGGTCACAACCGTATTCTGGCCGTGATTGGCGTCGGGATCGCTCGCTTCGGCATAGGAACCTGCATTGCCGCTCGCGGTTGTGCCGCTGACCACCGCGCTTGGCGCGACCGTCCCATAGCCGGTGGGCACTGTGCCATAGGTCACGGTGTAGACTTGCCCTGGAAGGGTCCCTGGCACGGTGAAGCTGTAGTAGCCCAACGCGTTCGTCGTGGTTGTGTAGACTTCACTGCCGTTGGTGGCAGTGATCACTATGCCCGCAACCGGGATAATGTTGCCCGTGTTGGCCAGGCCATCGCCGTCATCTTCGATGAAGACGCGGTCGCCGAATTGGGCCAACGGCGGCACAAAGCCAAAGTCCACCGTCAGGTTGTCATTGGCATCGCCGCTGGTCCCGTTGGCACCGGCGCCAATCACAACGCCATCCGCTTCACCGGTCGGGTTAGCAGCGCGCAACGTGATGATGGCGCTGGTCACGCCGTCACTGGTGTCATCATCGCCGTGGTCGAGGTTATTCTCGCCGGTGGTGAAGGTGTCGGTGTAGCCGCTACTGCTGCTAAGGCCGGCTAACTTGCCGCCCGGCTGGAATTCAGCCGCAGGAATGCGGACGCGATAGTCACCCGCGGCCAGATTATCGAAACGGTAGTAGCCGGTTACATCCGTGGTTGTGGTGGCGATGACGGTGCCGGTAATGTTGAGCAGTTCCACGACCACGCCTTCGGCCACCGGCGACTCGCCGGCATCATAGACACCGTTGTCGCGGTTGGCCGGGTTGCCCGCGCCATCGTCGAGCCAGAGCCGGTTGCCCAGGCTGTAGCGCGGGTTCGGCGGCAGCGGTGTGAAGAGGAAGTCAACGTGCCAGTTCGCCTCGCCACCCGCCACGGTCACGCTCGTTTGCGGGCTGTGGTTGGCGTCGGGACTACCAGCTTCCTGGTAGCTGCCCGCGTTACCGCTTTCCGTGCCGCTAATGACCGCACTGGGCACGACTGCGCCATACCCCGCTGGCACAGTGCCATAGGTCACGGTGTAGGCTTGCCCTGGAAGGGTCCCGGGCACGGTGAAGCTATAGTAGCCGGCCGCGTTCGTCGTGGTTGTGTAGACTTCACTGCCGTTAGTGGCCGTGATGACCATGCTGGCGACTGGGGTAATCACACCAGTGCTGGCTAGACCATCGCCGTCAGACTCGATGAGCACGCGGTCACCAAACTGCGCAGGCAAGATTGGTGGCGCGCTGTTGAGAATATCCACTTGCCCACTGACTGGCTGGGTAAAGCCAAAGTCGAGACCGTGGTTGTTCTGGCCAGCGCTGCCCGTGGTGTAGTAGATCGTCGCCACCCCGCCGACCAGCACGGCATCGCTGTCGCGCGTGTCGAGAATGGCGTTGTTGCTGGCGGTGCTGCCGCTGATCGCCTGCGTATTCGCCACAGTGAGGCGCAAGCCACTGAGCGCCATCTGCGCCGAGTCGATCGTAATCGTATAAGGCGTGTTGGGGACTACGTTATTAAAGTAATAGTTACCATCCCCGCTAGTGGTTACCGTGCCGACCGTGCCGGTGGGCGATTGCAGGCTGACCTGCACGCCGTTGATGCCCGGTTCGCCGGGGTCTTGCACCCCGTTGCCGTTGAGGTCGTTCCAAACCCGGTTGCCGATCTCGATGGGGGCGGGGTCGACGAGCAGTTCGAGGTCACCTAGCCCCGTACCCTTTGCAAAAGTCACTGAATTGTTGGAACCATTCGTATATATGTCGTATGCTCGAACTTTCGCACCGGAGTTATTATTCATCCAATAAACCCCACCGGCACGAATACTTGTCGGATCATCACCGGTGGTTGCCACCTCGCCACGCCCGGGCAGCAAGGCAAGTCCGCCTTGCGCGCCTTCTGCGTTGTGCTGGTCATAACCACTAATATCATTGTAGTATTCCCCGCCGCCAGGACCTTGGTCGTTTGTGAACTTATTGGGACAACCCGAATTGCCTTGGAGCGCAAAGCTGTTGCCAACATAACAGGCCCGCAGAATATCACCACCACTCTCCGAGTACATAAGCGTCGTCCCCATTGGCGGGTAATTGGCATTGCCAGTTTGGTGGGTGAAGCGATCAGAGAAGCCCAGGATCATAGAGCCATCCACATCAAACTCGATATCAGAGAGGATTGGCTCTGGATAACTTAAGACACTTTCATTACAAGGCATGGTGGCTACCCAAGGATGCCAAGCACGGTCCGTTCCAGGACAAGGGCGATAGCTTGTGTTCCCCTTGGGGTAGTCGAGGGCAAAGCTCAGCACATTGGTGAAGCTGGCGCCGTCGAACTCGTAAACCGTGGCCTGCAAATCGCTAGCTTGTTGTGATGTGGCGGCATCACACACGCCGCCCACATACACCGAACCCAGCCTATATTTCAGGCCAAAAGGCCGCCAGTCGCCGCCCGTGCAGCCGGGGTCAGGGATGGCATAACTGTTGGCTAGTGTGCCGGCTGGTATATTTAGCACATACAGCCGCTTGTCATTCAGGCTGACGACATAGAGCGTGCGCTCGTCAGCCGAGATGTCCATGTCGCCCAATCCAACCTTGGCAACTTGATCGAAGGTCGTAGGATCGTTGTTGGGAGAGGTGGGTTCACCCAGCCCGCGGGCGCTGTTGGAGAGCACCGTGCCCACGTTCGCCCCGAGCGTGGCCAAGTCCGCAAAGAGTGTGGGTGTGCCGCCATTGATGTCAATGGCGTAGATCGCACCAGGGCCATTCGGCCCCAGGCCCACATGTCGCTTGAGGAAAGCAGCAGCATAGATCGTCTCTGTCGAGCGGGCATAGGCCAGCCCCCAGGTCGAGCCAATTTGGGCTTTGGTGGCCAGCGTTGTCGGTGTGGGTGACGCGCCTGAACTGTTGTAGGCAAACTTGACCAGCGTGCCGGTGGGCGCGGTCGAGTTGGTGTCGCCGTTGATGTAGACACTCGTGAACATGTCAGGATTGGCTTGGCTGTAGTCCATTGGGTGGTTAACGCCCAAGTTGACATTGCTTGCCGGGGCACTGACAAACTGCGTACTGGTGCCGTTGCCGGCGCCATGCATCGTCGGCGCGTAGCCTGTGGGTAGATTGGTGAACTCAAGGCGATAGGGCCCACTGCCGGTGGTGTTGAGGGTATAGTTACCGTCGGCGTCGGTGGTGGCCGTGCCCTGCGCCACACCGTCGCGATCATAGGCGGTGACAATCACCCCGGCCACGCCGATCTCGTTGGCGCCGTCATCCACGCCGTCAGCGTCGAAGTCGCGGAAGACATTGCCAGAGATGGCGCCCGGTGCGGTCACCGGCGCGGTGCTCGCATTGGTCAGCGTCACGACGGCGCTGCTGCCGGTGCTGTAGCCGGGCGTCGCGGTGTAGACTGTCACCCAGCCGAGGCCCGGGGAGCTTTCGGTGACGGTGTAGACGCCCAGCGGCACGCTAAAGGTCAACACGTCGCCGCCATTGATCTGCGCAGTGGTGCTGTAGTGGTTGGAGCCAGTGATGGTAATGTCAAAGGGGCCACTACCGGCGCCATTGATCGTCTTCGTTACGGTCAGAACGGTGGTCGGCGGTTCCGGCAAGGGCGCCAGCCAGTTGGTGGCGGTGACCGTCGTGGTCACATCGCTTTGGATGGTAATAGACGCAGGGCTGATCTGAGCGTTGACCCAGGTGTAGCCATTGGGCGCGGCCGGCAGCGTCAATGTGTCTTCGCTAAAGCTACAGACCGTGCCGCTGATCAAGTTGCCTGCCGTGACTGGCGTGCCATCGGCATTTAGACTCAAGGTCGTTGGATAAGCGCTGGCGCCGGCACAACTCACCACTACGTTGAAACTTCCGCTCACGCTGGGGCTGCTCCCATCCATTGTTGCAATCGCCTTGTGAATGGCAAATCCACCAGGATTGGGAACAGGAGGTACAACTGGGGTGAAGGCAAAGTCCACCTGCCAGTTCGCTTCCCCTGCTGCCAGTGTCACCACTGTAGCCTGACCGTGGTTGGCATCCGGGTTGCCCGGCTCTTGGTAGCTGCCCGCGTTGCCACTTTCACTCGTGCCACTGACCACCGTGCTGTGCACTACCGTCCCATAGCCCGCAGGCACTGTGCCGTAGGTCACGGTATAGGCGCCCGATGGCACGCTGAAACTGTAGTAACCGGTCACGTCGGTCGTTGTGGTGTAGACCTCACTGCCGTTGGTGGCAGTGATCACTATGCCCTCAACGGGAATAATGGCGCCTGTGTTGGCCAGGCCATCGCCGTCATCTTCGATGAAGACGCGGTCACCAAACTGGGCATCGGGAATACATTCGTACAATTTGCTGCTCGTGTCGACCTTGAGCAGGATATCGCTGCCGGTGACCGAGTAATCTTCGAAATTCCCCTCGCCGGTGCGCCCGGCAAAGAAGGTCGTTGTGGTCGAATCGAGCGCCGGAGAATTGAGGGTGCCTTCGAGCCGGAATTCGGCAAGTTTGTCGATCGGGTTGAGGAAGTCGGCATTGACATAGCTCATCGGCGCAATGAAGGAGAAGCTGCCGGTGGCAGAAGCTCCACCACTATAAGTAAAGCTTGCAAATTGACCACCATTGACGTAGCCACTCGCCACCAGCGAGCCATCATCAAAGCCAACACCAATGGGAACATCGTAGTTGGGGTTGGCATCGTGATAGATGAAGAACTGGCCACCGGGCCGCGTAGCCAGCGTCAGGATTTGCAGATTGGCCGCAGGAATATTCGTTTCTGACAGCACAATCATCGGAATCTCTGCGACAATGGTGTATTCGAAGACAGAGTTTAATCCATTGAAGGGGATCACACTACCGTTCGGAGCGTTGAGAGCAAAAAGATACGACTGATACCGCAGCGTAAACTGCGTACCAGTCGGCGCAGATGTCCCAATCGGCCCGATCCCTTCAAACACACCACTTCCTGCCGAAGACCAGTCCAGTCCTTCCACATTGGTCACGAATGCACCCTGGCTGTCATTGTAGACGCCGCCATTCCAGATCGTCGGTGCCGGGCAGATGGGCGGGGCGACGGCGATGTCGTGGTCATCTTCGTCGGTGCCGGTGGTGGGGTTGTCGTTGATCACATCATCGACCACTTCATCGTCGTTGGTGGTGTCGGGCGTCGAGTCGATGTCGTCGCCGTCATCTACTGCGATCTCGGCGGTATTGGTCACCCAGTTGCCCGCGGCAACAGCACCGATATCCAGCACGAGATCGACCGTGGTCGAGTCGCCGGGCGCAATGGGGCCGGGGACAGTCCGCAATAGATTGCTGCCGGACACAGTCCAGCCGTTGGCCGGTGTGCCCAGGGTCGTGTTGGCGGGCAGATAATCGACGAGTTCGATGTTGCTCGCTGCCACATCCCCCTGGTTGAAGACTTCGATGGTATAGGTTGCTACACGCGAGCCGTCGAGGTTCGCGGTCTGATTGGTAACCCGTTTGCGCAAGGCAAGGTCATAATCCTGCTGTGCCGGCGCCGTGTTGAGAATATCGACCTGCCCATTGATCGGCTGGGTGAAGCCAAAGTCGAGGCCATGATTGTTCTGGCCGGGGCCACCAGTCGTGTAATAGATGGTCGGTGTGCCATTGACCAGCACTGCATCGCTGTCACGCGTGTCGCTGATGGCGTGGTTGCTGGTCAGGTTCGCGGCGTCGAGTGCATCGGTATTTGCCGCAGCCAACTGGTAACCGCCTGGCACCTGCACTGTGATCGTATAAAGCGTGTTGGGCGTCACAGTGAAATAGTAGTTACCATCGTCAGTGGTAGCGGTTGTTACAGTATTCGTCGGTCCTTGTAAGCTTACTGTGATCCCGTTGATGCCTGGTTCGCCGGGGTCTTGCACACCGTCACCATCCAGGTCATCCCAGACCCGATTGCCGATGCTAATCGGTGCTGGGTCACACAGCACTTCGAGATCGCCCATTTGATTGGACTTCATCGCACGGCTTGTACCACTAAAATTGTAGCGAGCGAAGGCCATATTGCCTGCCGCAACGGTTGCACCTGTATCGTGATTGAGCGCAGCGATGCCATGTTGTGAGCGGTGACCAAGAGCATCGATTTGGGATGCGTACACCAACCGCGAACCGGGAATCTGTGCCAAACTTCCCTGCACCATCTCGCCTTCAAAGCCATTGTCACCCCAATAGTATTCATAGCCACCCGGGCCTTTACTCGTAGAGAGCCCGGTGTTTTTCCCAATCCAGGCATCGGTCACTGGCGGTGGGGTGGTAGATGTTGTTCCGTTACAGACGCCATTATTTTCGACTTGCCATGTCGTTGCGCCGCCTGACGTGATGGCACAGGCGCGCAGAAGTTCACCACCGATAGTCCATTCGCTGTTGATTGCTTGGTCTGACAGTCGCGAACGGAAGCCCAACACCATATCGTCATCATCAAACACAATATCGACCAACATTGGGGCAAAGCGTTCGCGCGCAGTGGCATTGTTATTGTCTGTCGTCGTCGCGCCATTATGATACTGACTGAGCGGGGGATTATCTTCCCAAACAATGACACGATGATCAATATTGTTAAAGGTGTCATTTGTGTTGTTGTCATCAGGATGATCGGTGCGCACATAATTCATTGAGAAATTAAGCTGCTGCGCAAAGCTGTTGCCATCGTACTCATACACATAAGCGCGTAAATCGGTTGTGGCAGGGCCACCACATACCATGCCAATGTAGATTTTATTGTCGTGACTGCCCAGCCCAAACGAGTGGGTATGATCGGCAGCACAGTCCGCTGGCTGTGGTAGAGCGATCTGATTTTGCGCCCCGGCTGTCGGTGGGTAGCCCACGATAGGAATCACGACCAACGTTTTTGCGAACATGTTGACGGCGTAAAGCGTGTTCTCATCGGTAGATAGCTCAATACCGCCAATACCCACCTTGCCAACGGAGCCCACGCCGGCAAACGCACCAACATTGCTCACCGTCGCAAAAGTTGTCACTGTTCCATTCGTAATGGCATAGATACCGCCAAGACCACCCGGGCCCAATCCTTGATTGGCAACTGTGCCATCAGTGTTACGCCCATAGGCCGCCGCGAAAAGGGTTCTGGAAGAAGCACGCCAAGTGATCCCCTGTACATTGCCCACTTCTGCACCACTAGCTAACTCGGTGCTTGGCATGATAGGAGCCGCCGGATTGCCTGCTTCGTAGGTCGTTGTACCTAAAGAAGTGAGGCTGTAAGCGTAAATGCCCTGTGGTGCACTGTTACCGCCATTATAGTTAGTCGTTGAACGGACAAAGCCAGCAGCCAGCGGAGGATTGTCTTGACAATACTCACAGGGTTTGTTGACAGCTAAGTCAAGATTCGTTGCACCACTGGTCAGAACGAACTGTGTACTCGAACTAGTTGCCCCCAAGCTTGGTTCATAACCTTCAGGCAGGGCGCTGAACTCGATGCGCCACGGACCATTCGCTGTTGGCAGCAGAGAATAAACACCATCACCACCACTTTGGGTGCTGCCAACGGCGTTGCCGTTTACATCATAAGCTGTCACGGTAACCCCAGCTAACCCAACATCGATCACATTGCCACTGGTGGTCATTGTCCCATCATTATTGAAGTCCCGGAAAACCTTACCACTGATCGATGCAGGCGTCAGCGTGGCTATATTTACATTTTGCAGATTCACAACCGCTTGCTCGCTACCACCACTACCTGACGTAGCGGTGTAAATTGTCGTCCAGCCAGCGTCAGGTAAACTCTCGGTTACTGTGTAAATATTGGTTGGTAATGAGTACGTATTGACCTCACCCGCTTTAATCGTATCGATCAGAGGTGTAAAGCCGTTTGGACCTGTAATTGTGTAGGTAAACTCCTGGCTCACATTTGGTGTTTGACCATTCCAATCCACGGTCTTGGTCACGGTCAAGACACCGGTCGGCGCGAACGGTTCTTGACTGAGCATATTGGTCACGGTAATTGTACCGGTCATGCCGCTGCCAAGGGTAACCGCACCATCGATGGGTGTATAGCTGACACCGGCCCACGCATAGCCCGCAGGCGCACTGGATATCGACGGTGGCGTCTCTACCACCGTGTATTGCCCCACCTCCAGGTTGGTCAGTTGGGTCGGTGTGCCGGGTACAACGGTTACGATTGTATTGTAGCTATTCGGTCCAGTCACCGTCACGGTAAAGGGTACGCTCACGCTGCCACCGCTCACCTGCTTGACGATTTTCAGCGTGGCCAATGGGGGCGGCGCCGCGGTGAAGCCAAAATCATAGGTGTGGTTGTTGGCGCCCATAGCACCTGTAGCAAAGATGACTTTGGCGGTTGTGTTGTCAAGGACAGCGTCGGAGTCGCGCAGGTCGCCATTGGCGCTGGCGTCGGCATTCGCGGTGGTCAATGACAGTCCACTGAGCGCGCCTTGGGTCGTGTCAATGCGCAATTCAAAGTCGGCGGTGCTGTAGGTGAGCGCGGTCAACTCATATTTGGCGCTTGCTGTGTCTGTTCCTGTGCCATTGGAGAAGATATAATTGCCATTGGCATCGGTAACCGCCGTTGCGATCAGCGTGCCGCTACTGTCATGCAGGGTAACAGTGACGCCACTGATGGGCGCTTCGTCGGCATCCTGGATCCCATTGCCGTTGGCATCATTCCAGATCCGGTTGCCGATTTCAAGCGGCGCCGGATCGCAGAGCGCTTCCACATCGCCAATCCCGCCCGCCTTGCCAAAGGTGGTGTCAGGCGTCCCACTTGTGGAAGGTGAGGTGGGCGCGCCAGAGGGATTGGCGCTTTGATAGACCTTGTACGCATCAGCCAATAGACCTGTCGTGTTGTTGAGCCATTCAAAGCCGCCGGAATTTAGTGCGGTGGCGTCAATCGCGCTCATGACGATTTCGGGCGCGCCCGGCACTTGGGCCAGCGTGCCCTCAGACGATTCAACATGATTGGTGCCGTTGGGATAGGGCGCCTTGTCACCTAGATAGAACTCGCCACCGCCAGGGCCGGCATTGCTGGAACTGCTGCCGGTGGTCGTTACTCCGCCACAACTGCCATCATTTTCAATCGTCCAGCTACTGCCATTGGCGCAGGCGCGCAAAATATCACCGGAGGCCGCTACATAGTAGAAGTTGCCCGGCGCGCCTGTGCCGACATCGCCGGCATATTTGCCCAACTGATCACCGGCGCGATCACGCAAACCCAAGATCATCGCACCCCGATCAAAGGCAATATCAGAGAGGATCGGCTGTGGATAGTTGGTAAAGGTGGCCGCACCGTCGGTTGCTGTGCTGGCGACAATGGTGGCGAAGGTGTCCATATAAGGCTTCCAGCTTTTGGTAAAGTTGCCAGAGCGCGTATAGGTCAACGGGAACTCCAAGACGGGCGCCGCGCCAAAGCTGTTGGTCGCCGGGTCAAAGCTGTAAACATAGGCGCGCAGATTCGCGGTCACTTGCGTGCTCTGCGCAGAACAGATCATGCCCAGATAGACCAATTGCCGGTAAACGCCCAAGCCGAATGGCCGCACGTCGGCGGCGACGCAACCCTGGCTAGCCCCCGGTAGGTCGGTCGGGGCGCCGATGACGGTAATCGCGGCTTTGGCGGGTGCGGTCGGCGGGTTGCCCACTGGAATGCGATAGAGCGAACGATCGAAGAGGTTCACCGCGTAGAGTTCTTGGTCATCTTCCGACATATCCAGATCGCCAAAGCCCATCTTCGTCACATCATCGAGTGACTGATTGTCATGAAACCAATTGTAGGGTGTTTGGGCAATATTTTCGGTAGTGGTAGGATGGGGATCAACGCCAAAGGAGCCGGCGCCAAAATAGCTCGCCGCGTCCAGATCGAGAAAGGTGCTGACAACATCATCGGCATTGCCGCGCACACCATCGGCGCCAGGGTTGACGGTGTAGATCGCGCCTGGCCCGCCTGGCCCAAAACCGGCGTGGCGTTTCATATAAGCGCCGACAAAGATTGTCTTGGTGCTGCGTTGATAAGCCAGCCCTAAGGTCGTACCGACCTGTTTGGCCATCGCTTCACCGGTCGGTAAGGCCGTACTCGTGGTCGAGTTATAGCCAAATGAAACCACAACCTTTGTATTGGGCAAGGAGGAAACGCCCGTGTTGGTCATTTGATTGCCGGCGACCATGTAGGTTGTCGCCAACGTGGGCGCATTTTGGCAGTAGTCACAGGGGTGGTTGATACCATAATTTACGTTGCTGGCGGTGGCGCTAACGAATTGCACACTGGAGCCACTGTTCGTTCCCTGTGGACCGGAGTAATAGCCGGTCGGCAAATTCGTGAATTCAACGCGCACCGTAGCAGCAGCACAAGTGTGTGTAAGCGTGTACTGCCCTAAAGTGGCCGTCGTAGTGCTGGTCGTCGTCTGACCGCACTGCGCGCCATCAGCGTCGTAGGCTGTCACCGTAACGCCACCGACGCCATTGTCGACCGCAGGCAGGGCGGTGGTTGAGGTGGTGTTGCGCACGCCATCGGCGTTGTAGTCCTGAAAAACTGTGCCCGTAATTGCGCCGCCTGCAGCTTGGGCCAATGCAGGCCCTGGCAATAAGGCTTCTGCCAAATCAGCCACGGGGTTGGGCAGCGCGCCGGTCACCAATGGCGGCGGGATTAATCCGGCCAGCAGCGATGCCAGCACCAACACGGTTACGGCCTTGTGGAGCGTGTGTAGAAAAGTGTGTTTTCGCGAGAACGGCCGAACAAACAGAGGTGAACCAAACATATTCTTCTCCAAACAGATAAAATAACAACGCCCCAAGGTTGGGCAAGAGTAGCCAAACTCTTTTATCTTGGCTCATATAGGTATGCAGCTGAAATTGCCATTTCTCTCTAGGAAATGATGAAATTTCAGTTTCCCGCCCATATGAACGTTTATCTTTATGATCGCCAACGGTAGTATATGGAGAGGTACCAAAGAGAGGTGTCACCCACCTGTATCATGACTTGGTCGGACACGGCGGCTGTTTGCGGTAGTAGGCGGTTATTGGACACCCTATGCAATTGGATCGCTAACCCAATATTTATCCCCACAACTTTGCATCTACATTTGTTTGTTACTTTTTTGCGCAATTACCTGTTCCCGCAGGCAATTGCACTATGTGCTTTTCTAACCCGACACTTTACCAAAAACTTACAATTGTGTCGATAGTACCATCGTCCTATCTTCACCTAATTATCTCTGCTGTAAACGTTTGCAGAAGAATAGTTACTAGGCAGATTGCCTGGTAGCTCGAAGTCTCGGGTGGGTAAGAGGGTCTGAGAGGTGGGGTGGTAAGGAGAGGTGGTTTTGGTACAATAACAGACAAACAAAATTTCCTTCAAAAATGGCTGAGCCCTCTTTTCGCTGTCAGATGCGGGATCGGGTCCCCTAAGCGCCGATGCTATGACAAAGTTCGCGTTTGCTCTAAGGCTCATATAGGTCTCCGGTGAAATCGTTCTATTCTTCTCTGGTAATTGCAACGATTTCACCTCTTCGCCCATATGAGCGTTGCTCTAATCTCGGAGTAGGGCAATCGCGAACCTTAAAAAAGCAGGGTCAAAACCCGCTGCTGACACCGAAAAGCGCGGGTACCCTTTGGGTGCAACCGCTCGGAATGCAGCCGCCGGGTGCCCCCTGGGCGCGGCTTTTCGTTGTTAGCTGCCGGATTTATCCGACGCTATGTCAAGGTTCGCGATTGCCCTAAATCTCGGAGAAATGACAGTTGAAAATGCGTGGTTGTTGTGATATGCTATTAGTGGACATGCTCGTTTGGATCGCTAACCGATGTTTTGTCCACCTTAGGCAGAGCTTCTGTTCCCGCAGACTCTGCCTTTTTTATAAAACTAAGTTTCATCGATTCCTTCACCCACCCACGTTGACGCCAATCAAGCGACCGATGACGTAGGTGATGGCGGCGGCGGCCAGACCAAAGAGCACCTGGCGTGAGCCGGAAAATGCGAGCGAGCGCCCTGTAAAGAGAGTGATGCCAGCGCCGATGATAAAGAGGCCAACGGCGCTCAAGAGTAAGCTGACCACAATCGCGCTGATGCCGTTCAAGAAGGCAAAGGCAATCACCGGCACAATGGCGCCCAGGGCAAAGAGGACAAAGGAAGTAATGGCCGCCGCCCAAGCAGAGCCCCCCAATTCGTCAGGGTCGATGCCCAACTCTTCACGCGCCAGCGTGTCGAGGGCGTTGCTCTCATCGCGCAGAATGCGCTCCGCCGTCTGTCGTGCTTGGCTTTCGTCAAGCCCTTTCGCTTGATAGATGAGCGCCAATTCTTCACGTTCTTCAGCCGGGTTCGTGGCTATTTCCAGCCGTTCAACTTCGATTTGGCGCTGATAGAGTTCGCGCGAACTTTGCACCGAAAGCCATTCGCCCAAGGCCATAGAGCAGGCGCCCGCCAACAGACCGGCCAACCCCGTCACCAAGATCGCGTTGCCCGACAACTCGGCGCCGGCCACACCCATGACCAGGCTCAAATTGGAGACAAGCCCATCGTTGGCGCCCAAGACCGCCGCGCGCAACGCATTCCCGCCGGCAGCACGGTGACGCCCCTCAATCTGCGCCAATGCTCCGCCTTCTAGACCACCCTGAATGGGCGCAGTAATCTGACGCAGCAGCCGGGCATGCGTGCGTTCGTCGCCGGCCATTTGGGGCGTGGCTTGTTGCTGATATTTGTGCGCGTCCACTTGCTCCAGCGAGGTGATGCTGGGAAGCACAGCGCCAACGCCAAAGCGGTGGGTCAGCCAGATAAGGGTACGCGTGCGCCAGGAGGGTTGAAACGGCGGAATCGCAACGCCGGACGCGGTTAGCTGCTCGCGCCAGGTGTCGGCGTGACGCTGTTCCACAGCAGCCAGCCGGCCGTAGACAGTGGCAAGCTTCGGATCCTGCTCCACTTCAGCCAACGCTTGATAAAGGGTCACCCCCTCCAACTCATCCTGTAAGTGGGCCAACGCTTCTTTGGTGGTAGTCATAGTCATCTCCTCATTTGCGCTTGTCGCCAAAGCCTGACAGGGGCTTGCTCTATTATCGCGCCATTGGCGCTACTGCACGAATAGGGGAGCGGCGAGAAATGTGGGAGAGATCACAGGTTGCACCTGACTGCTTCTCGCTTGCTAAAGTTCAACTCTGCTTGCTACCAATTCAATGCTATACTGACAAGCCACAGAAATAACGCTGGTTCTTCTGGATTTTGGGTGGCGGAGTCCAAATAATTCCAGAATCTGGCAGATTCCGGGATTATTTGGACGGTCGTATCTGGCAATCACATGCGATCCCATTAAGCCATAACACTTTTTATTGGAGTCACAAGGAAATAATCACATGAACTATCACTTTGCTGCGACCTTAACGGAAGCCGATGTCAAACGTCACATCCCCCATCACCTGGAGTTGCCGGCCCACTGCACACAACTCACCCTACGCCTGCATTTTGAACCACCCTTGGTCAATGATGTCCGCAACATGCTGACCCTGACACTCTTTGATCCGGACGGCTTTCGTGGCGCCGGCCACCGTGGCGGTAACACCCACATCGTTGAAATTACGCCCACGACCGCCACCCCCGGCTATCGCGCCGGCAGATTGCCCGCCGGCGCCTGGACCGTGCAGATCGACACCCATATGATTATGCCTGGCGAATGTCGCTATGAACTGACGGTAACAGCCACAGTCGCCGACAAGCCGGCTAACGCGACCAGCAGTGGCGCCCCATTGGATGCCACCAGCGTCATACCGGCGATCCCACGTTTTGACTATGTGGCCAACCCTAATCCTGGCTGGTATCGCGGCGATCTTCACTCCCATACGGTGCACTCGGACGCGAGTTGGAGTGTACAGGAACTGGCCGCGGCGGCGCGGCGGCTCAAGCTCGACTTTATCGCCCTGACCGACCACAACACAACAACGCCCTTGGCCGAGATGGAACGGCTGAGTACGCCTGGTTTTCTGACCATGGGCGGACAAGAGTTGACAACCTTTTGGGGTCATGCGGTCTGTCTGGGCGCGCATGAATGGTTGGACTGGCGGGTAACGCAGCAGGGCGAGGAGATGGCCCAGATCGCCAGCCAGCTCTACGCCCAAGAACAGCTTTTTATCATTGCGCACCCCAAGGATGTTGGCGATCCCATCTGCACCGGCTGCCGCTGGGTCTATCCCCTGATGATGCCGGGAACGGCGCAATTGGTGGAGATCTGGAATGAAGCCTGGGTGGAGGGGCATTCCCTCAATCAGCGCAAAAACGAAGATGGCCTGGCACTCTGGTATCAGTGGCTCAACGAAGGGCGGCGTATGGTGGCCACGGCGGGCAGCGATGTCCATGGCCCCAAAGGCTATGCAACCAACCCAGGCTTTAATGTCGTCTATGCCGCCGAGCTATCGGAGCGGGCCATTTTGCGCGCCATCGCAGCCGGTCATCTCTACCTCAGCAGTGGTCCCACGCTTGAGGTGACTGCCAGCACCGCGGCAGGCGCCACGGCCATGATCGGCGATCAACTGCCTGTAACAGCGCACGCAGCTGTTGATCTGCAGATTGCGTGGGGGGCAGCACCGCCAGAGAGCAATCTGCGTTTGATCACCAATGGCGTGTGCGCAACAAGCCAGCCGATCGGTGAGGCCGGCGCGCTCCAATCCAGCATTGCTGACCCCACTACCCGCTGGGTGGTGATCGAGGTGCGGGGACAAAATAACGTGCTGTTGGCTATTACAAACCCAATCTTTTTTACGCTCATATGAGCCTCTTTTTAGGGCATCAGTAATGTAACACCCTTAGCACGCATACTTGCAATTGATTTACACAAAGATTACAATAGGCACGGCAAATGGGACTGCAGCATCGCTAACCTCATCCTTCTATTACCACACTCGCAGTTCGTTCGTCATCAACCTTGCGGCGGTATGGCACAAGTTGGGTAGATCTCATTTTATTTAGTGAAGAATTTGAGCTTTACACCCCATTTGACCTACCGCCAACCATGCTTTTCTTTACAGTTTTACAGGGGATTTTTCTATGAGTTTACGTTCTTCTTCTGGTAAACCCACATTGTGGGGGAGCGCGCTATTGCTGCTCGTTATCGTGATCGTGGTCAGCATTGCGCTGGCCGGCACTGTACTCTCTGCGCCGGACCAGCAGAATGCTGCCAAGAGCCTGTTGCAACAACAGAGTGAAGGCGCCTTGCATGTCGATGTCTACGGACCGACAGGGACGGCGCGCTGGGTTTACGCCGAACGGGGCATCCTCACACGCGAGTTTGCCCGCCAGGGCGCCACACCGGAAAGTGTGGCGCGCGCCTTTTTAGACCGTTACGGCGCCCTTTTTGGCATCGATCAGCAGGCCGAGCGTCTGCAGTTGATGAAGGTTGAAACCGATGCAGCCGGTCGCCAACATGTGCGTTTTAACCAGGTCGAAAAAGGGGTGGCGGTCTTTGGCGCCGATCTCGTCGTTCATCTCAACGCTGACGGCGCGGTGACGGTGGTCAATGGATATACACTGCCCAACACGGCGGCGCTTAACACCAAGCCATCTGTCCAGGAGCAGAACGCCGGTCAGGTCGCCGTGAACCGCTTAGGGGTGCAGGATGGCTATGTGGCCGAGAGCAGTCTGGTCCTGCTCAATCCGGGGCTGATTACCGATCAGGCCAGCGACACCTACCTGACCTATCGCGTGCGGGCCGATTCAGAAACGCAGCCCCATCTGGCGCAGTGGGTCTTTGTCGACGCCCAGACCGGAGAAGTGCGTTTTAGCTATCCCGCCGTCACCGATGGCAAAAGCCGCCAGACCTACAACATGCAACACCGCACCAGCTATACACGGGCAACGCTGGCGCGTTCCGAAGGGCAAGGCGCTGTCACCAGCGCCACGCGCTGTACGGCAACCGATGTTAACAATGCCCATGACTATGCCGGCGACACCTACGACTTCTACTTCAGCCATTTCAACCGTGATTCCTATGACAACAATGGCGCCACCTTGCGCTCCTATGTTTGTTATGGCAACAACTATCAAAATGCCTTTTGGGATGGCACCCGCATGACCTATGGCGATGGCTTTGCCGCGGCCGACGATGTGGTCGCCCACGAATTGAGCCACGCCGTGACCGAGCGCACCTCTAACCTGGTCTACTCCAATCAATCCGGCGCGCTCAATGAAAGCTTCTCCGATATCTTTGGTGAATCGGTGGATTTGACCAATGGCAGCGGCACCGACACCACGGGCGTGCGTTGGGACATGGGTGAGGATATCCCCGGCATTGGCGCCATCCGCGACATGCTCGATCCGACCCGTTTTGGCGATCCCGATCGCACCGACAGTGGTAACATGTACTGCGGCACGGCGGATAGTGGCGGCGTCCACACCAATTCCGGCGTCCCCAACAAAGCTTATGCCTTGATGGTCGATGGCGGGACCTTCAATGGCTATACCATTGCCGGCATTGGCATCAATGACGCAGCCGCGATTGCCTATCGCACCAATGCAGTCTACTTGACCAGTTCGGCCAAATTCTTAGATGCCTACAATGGGTTCTTGCAATCATGTGATGATCTTTATGGCGCCGGTTCTGCCCAGTGCACCACAGTCTGGAAGGCTTTAGAAGCGACCAAGATGAATGGCCCAGTCTGTGGCACTGGCGGGGCGACACCGACCCCAAGCGGCCCGACCGCCACACCCACCAACACGCCAACGCCGACCAATACACCGCTGCCCGGTGCGCCGACCGCCACACCGACCGCCACTTCAACACCGCCGGCCACTTCACCGTTGACCAACGGCGACTTTGAAGCGGGCGCTAATGTTGGGTGGGGCGAATACTCCTCGCACAACTATGCCCTGGTCATGAGCGGCGTGGGGCAGAATAGCAGTTGGGGCGCATGGCTTGGTGGCGCCAACCGTGAAACTTCAGAAATTGCGCAGAGCTATGTGGTGCCGGCCACCGGTGGCACACTCAACTATGCCTATCGCATCACATCGTCAGACTGGTGTGGCTGGGACTATGGCTACGTGCGGGTGAACAATACGGATGTAGTCACCTACAATCTCTGTGCGTCGAATGCTACCAATGGCTTTGTCCAGGGGTCGGCGGACCTGAGTGCGTACGCCGGGCAGACTGTGACGCTGAAGTTCCGCTCCACTACGGATTCTTCCTACAGCAGTTCGCTCTACATCGATAATGTGAGCGTAACAGTCGGCGCCGCCAGCGAAGTGGTTGATCCCCATGCCGGCGCCGAGATGACGACACCGGAGCCCAAGGGCGACGGTCCCATCGGACAGAGCGAAGAACGCAGCGAGAGCACGCTCTTTATTCCGTTCGTGCAGAATTAAGACATTACTCATATGGGCGAAGCGGTGAAATCGTGCTCATGCCTGAGAGCAATGACGCGATTTCACCCGCAGACCTCTATGAGCCGTAGTCCATTGTCAGAGAGGTTTTGCTAAGGTAGAGGGGGCCACCGGTCTTCCAGGAAGGGGACGGCTGAGGTGAAACACTGCCCCTTCCTGGAAAGCGCTCGCTACCTTCCTGGAAAACTAAAGAAAAGCCGGACTTTGATCAAAAGTCCGGCTTTTTAGAATGAACTGTGGTTCTGTGCGACATAGTCCACCTAGTCAAGCGGTAGCGAGTGCTACGCTACTCGCCACTCACCACCCGCCACTGAACCAATCCACCAAGGTGCGCAGAGCTTTAAATGTTTCGCTCATATAGGCGGCAAACTGAAATTGCACAATTTCCCAGAGAGAAAATTGGCAATTTCAGCCGCATACCTATATGAGCCAAATGTTTAATATAGAAACGCCGCACCTCTGGGCGCCATTCCCCAGTTTTGGTCAGACTGCTGGGCCAAACCCAACCCCTCTTCGGCAAGCGCATTATAGCGGGTTAACTTAACTGCATAATCGTTATACAAGGTTTGGTACCGGATCAAGTCAGCGCTATACACTTCGGTCAGTAGATTATAGCGGTCCACCTTCGCCACATAGTCAGCGTAGATTGCCGGGGGCATATTATGCTGTGGATAGGTGGTTGCAAGGTCGTCAATCTCGGCTTGTAATTGCGCGATTTCCGCTTTGTACTGGCGCAGTGTAGTAGTAAGTGGCTGGAGCGCCGCTTCCAGTTGCTCGACCTCGTCTTGTGTTGCAGTAATCGCCCTTTCAAGCGCAGACAAACGTGCAGTAACCGGAAATGAGAATAGCCACTGTCCGTCAGCCCAGAAGAAATTGGTCGCGCCAAGCAGCAGCAAGGTCACGAAAGTCCATTTCATAGCCGGTTTGCCCCCTTTCGCGCTTGACATTCACCGCAGCGAATGCCGGCAAGGTCGTCCTCACAACGGACGCGCTCCCTCATAACTATCTCCTTTTTTGATGAACTGGTAGGATGAATTGGTAAGATGGACGTGTGCGGCGGTGAAATGTGCGATTATCTAGTTTATCGTAATTTGCGCGGCAATCCTTCGGCAATTTTCTTACAATTTTGCAAGCTTTATAAACAAACGTATCAAAGTCCCGCAAAAACTCCTTAAAAATGTAAAACAAAACGCCCTGGTAGCTGAACAGCTACCAGGGCGTTTTGTTTTACATAGTCAGACTTGCGGTGCGTCGCCCCCTTCTAGGAAGACGAATGCCGGACCGCCCTCGTCGGCTAAACTAGCATCATTTCGTTGACAGTATCTGACTACCATAACTTAGGTAACACTGCACTGAGCACTGTCAGGGAAGTTTGGCTGGTTTAGAGGTGGTCACCCAGGTCTTCCTGGAAGGGGCGGCGGATGGTGAAAGACAGGGGGTGTGCGTTCCGGTTAACAGCCGGATGCTCTGCCGCGCCCAGTGGCGGGTGCCCGTCGGGCGCGGCTACTGAGGAGTGTTCTCGACAACTTATCATAGTCTCAAAAAGAAAAACGCCTTCATCATGACGAAGGCGTTCTCTCTCTGGCTCCCCAGGTTAGACTCGAACTAACAACCGTCCGGTTAACAGCCGGATGCTCTGCCGATTGAGCTACTGAGGAGTGTTCTCGACAACGTCCCCAAGTATATAATAGGGCAAGGGTAATGTCAAATTGGGTGATTGGGTGATTTGTGATTTTGCGCCGCAAGAGCCTCGCACTTCCATCAATCACCTAATCACCACTCCCCCAATGACCAATCATCCACTCATCCCAAATAATCCCGTAACTTCCGGCTGCGCAAGGGATGACGTAATTTGCGCAGGGCTTTGGCTTCGATCTGGCGGACGCGCTCACGGGTCACGTTAAATTCGCGGCCCACATCTTCCAGGGTGCGGGTGATGCCATCTTCCAGGCCAAAGCGCATGACCAGCACTTTCCGCTCTCGCTCGCTCAGGCCGTCCAGAATTTCGTTCATATGCTCCTGCAACAGACGCCGGCTGGCGGCGCCTTCGGGAGCCGGCATGCTGTCATCTTCAATGAAATCGCCGAGCGAGCTGTTCTCTTCGGTGCCGACCGGCGTGTTCAGGCTAATCGGTTCCTGACTTAAACGCTTGATCCGCTGCACCTTGTTGGCCGCGCGCTCCAGACGACGCTCCAGATCCGGGTCAAGCAACGTGCCCATATGCATGGAGCGGCGCACCCGGTTAATATCATCTTCCTCTAGGAAGTCCATCTCCAGCGCAATCTCTTCAAAGGTGGGCTCACGCCCCAGATCCTGTTGTAGCTTACGTTGGATGCGACTCTGGCGGTTGATCGTCTCCACCATATGGACAGGAATGCGAATGGTGCGGGCCTGATCGGCAATGGCGCGACTAATGGCCTGGCGAATCCACCAGGTAGCATAGGTGCTAAATTTGAAGCCCAACGTGTGATCAAACTTGTCAACCGCGCGAATCAACCCGACATTGCCTTCCTGAATCAGGTCAAGAAAATTTAGGCCGCGGCCAATAAACCGTTTGGCCACGCTCACCACCAGACGCAGGTTACTCTGCGTCAGTCGATTATGGGCGCGCTTGGCCCGGAAGATACGCTCCTCTAGTTCGTCACGTTCATCAGGATCCTCCACCGCCTCAATCTCACTTAAGGCGCGGTCCAGACGCGTCGAAAGTGCAATCTGCCCTTCTAAAGGACCGATAATCTCTTCAACCCGATCCAATGGCTCCAGCCCTTGTTTGATCTCCTGGGCGAGCTCCAACTCTTCCTCGGCCGATAACAGGGGATGGCGGCCAATTTCGCGCAAGTAAATGCGCACGGGATCGAGACTTTGGCTAATCTCCGGGACATCTGCCACCAGTTTTTCAATGGGGACATATTTTTCACGTTCAATCTCTTCTTCGAGCTTGGTGTCACGTGCGATCCGGGGAATAGGAGCAGCGTCTTCGTTCTCATCTTCCTCGGCATCTTCAGGAAGATCGTCAAAAAGATCCTCCTCTTCCTTCTTTTCGCCCAGATTTATGTATTCATCTAACTCACTTTCGACGGCGCTAGTCGTCCGAGCGAGGGGGGTTATCGGTTCATTTTCTGAATCTTCTCTAGAAAGGGTCCGTCGTTTTTTGGTCATGGGTTTCCCTATCCGCATCGGCGGGTCACTACACTTGAACAATTGACTTCGCTTGTCCACTTTGCGCCAGAATGCGCGTTAACGAGTGCTTTGACTGTTGCAAATGAAAAAGATTGCGAATATGTTGATTATTGACTTCGGCCAGCGCTTTTGCGCCGGACATATCACCCTGGCGCACAGCATCATCCTGCAAAAATTGTAGGTGACGTGCATCTGTGCGCAACATCTCAATCCGTAAATGGATCAACATTTGTACGACATCCAGCCGCAGTTCCCACTCATTACTCTGTGGTAAGTGGGCGCCATAACTGATCAGATAGGCCAAGTGCCCGTGCAAATGTAAGGTTAATTCATCCTGAAAAGCTTCCAAATCCCATGGATCATCACCGGCAATATACCGCTTGAGCGTCTTAAAGATCTCTCGATTCTGCACCGACTGCAGATCTTCCACATCCAGTGGCGCAATCTCCAGCCGCTCGGTGGCGCCGGCCAACCAAACCATTAAATTGGGATCGCGCAACAGATTGGCCAGCAGATGATCCTCCTGCGAGACGGCTCTTGGGCCAGGGCTGCGCTGCCAGCCACGGGGGCCTCTCTCCAATTTGTCAGATAGTTGTGCGCTGTCCCCACTGTCAGCTTCAGGGGGGGCAACCGGTGCATCGCGGCGTTGCCGGTGAATTCCATAACGTTCTGATGTTTTCCGTCTCTGTGCCTCCAACGGCAGCTGGCTGGTCTTCACCGCCGCCTGCACTCGGTTTAAAATTGTCTGCTCATCGATCTGCACCTGCCGGCTCAGCAGTTGGATATAGTGTTGACGCTCAATTTCGTCATCCAACTCTGCAATCAACGGCGCAATTTCGGCAACGGCCAAGCCTTTCCCTTGGGCGCTGGTCAGATCGTATTGTTCGGCAATAAAACGGAAATAGAAATCAACCAGCGGCAGTGCATTCTCGACTAAGCGCTGCCACTGCTCAGGATCCTGGCGGACAACATCGTCTGGGTCCAATCCTGCCGGCATGGAAACAATGGTCAGATTGGCGCTTAGTCGCTCTGCCAGTTGCACTTGCCCAGTCGGCGTAACGGTGGGCTTTTGCGTCCGCGCTAGCGACTGCCGCGCCTGGTTCAAGCCACGAATGGTGGCCTGTTGACCGGCTGCGTCAGCATCCAACGCCAGCACAAAATTGTTGGTGAACCGGTGCAGTTGCTGCAGTTGATCGCTGGTGAGTGATGTCCCCATACATGCGACGACATTGGCAAAACCATGCTGGTGGGCAGCAATCACATCCATATACCCTTCAACAATCACAACCTTCTGCGCCTGCCGAATGGCTTCACGCGCGAGATCCAGACCAAAGACAATCTGCGATTTGTGAAAGAGTGGAGTATCGGATGTATTCAGATATTTGGGTTGCCCATCGCCAAGTACACGACCGCCAAAGCCAATGACCCGGCCCTGCCGATCGCGAATCGGGATCATGACCCGATTGCGAAATGCATCGTAGGTACTGTTGCGTTCTTCATTCTGCTTGATGACACCAGCGCGCAATTGTTCTTCGAGCGCATAACCCTTTTCTAGCAAAAAGTCACGCAGGCCAGACCACTGCTCCAGTGCAAAGCCCAAGCGAAAGCGGTCGAGAGTGTCGTCGCTAAGGCCGCGCCCGGCCAGATAGCTACGGGCGGACTGGGCGGCCGAATGATGACGTAAGATCTCCTGATAATAATGGGTTGCCCATTCATTAATCTCAAGCAACCGTGTCTTTTGATCCTGGGCGGGATCATGTGCTTCTTCCAGCGTAACGCCGGCTTCGCGCGCCAACTGTTCCAGTGCATCGCGAAAATCTAGATTCTCACGGCGCATCAAAAAGCTAAAAACATCGCCGCCTGTGCCACACGAACCAAAACAATGCCAGGTTCCCGAATCGGGAAAAACGACAAAGCTAGGTGTGCGTTCACTATGAAAGGGACATAATCCCTTGTAGGTTGTACCGGCGCGGCGCAATTCTACGTAGCGTCCAACCAACTCGACAATATCGGTGCGCTGTTTGACCTCGTCGATAGAACTCATCTATAGGACACCCCGTACTTATTTTGATTGTTTCCCTTCAATACAAATATGTATGGTACAAATATGTATGGTACAAACTTATGATTGCACAAATGTAACTGCACAAGCTAAGATCACACAAAGTTGTGAGTATGGAACAACATGCTCGCTACTCAACTGAATGATTGAATTATAACGTGTGTTCTAATGGGTGTCAAAGGAATTGACCAACCGGTATGGGGTATAGCCTACAAAGTGACAGTGGCTTATGCTCCCAAGCCATGCGCAGCAGCAATTGGCGGATAAACCTGTTCGCAGGCATAAAAGAGATCAAGCAAGGCCGCGGCTTTGAGTAAATTGCCCCGGGTTTTAATTTGACCACTAAAAAAGGCTTCGTGGGCGCTGACGGCGCTGGTCCAGATGGCGTGCAGCAGATCAGCTGTCATGGCAATCTCCAAATTCGCCTTCCCCGGTCGCACACCATAAAAGACCTCAAGTGGTGGCTGCCGCCCGTCCAGCAAGACTTCTGCCTCTGGTTGCTGAGTGCGCAGACGGATCACCAGATTGCTTTGTGTAAAGGTTTCAATGTGGGTGGGATTACGCGTGACCTCCGCAAAGACTAACTGCAGTATATCATAAAGTTGTTGATCAGATTGAAAAATAGCCATAGTTGAAATTTCAGCACAATTACCGATACCGATTAAACATTAACAGAAAAACGAGAATTTGTGCACAGTTCACGATCTCCTGCCTGTGAGTATAGTACAGTTACGGCGTAAATCACAACTTAGCCTCTGATGCAAATGGGGCACGTCCAACAAATCACGCAACTGGATAGGTAGAAAACTGTCCGCCTGGCCAGTGCAGAAATGGCTGGCGCCGCTTATGCTGATGGCACATATCAATTGATGACGGTCCGTAGACCGCAGTCTACTCGGTGTATCCCATGCCACCCCGTGCACCCGGGAGAATGCTCACTATACATTGCGGTCTGCTGACGATAGACAAACGGGAGGTCTACGCATGATAACAGCGAACAATCATACATTGTCTGGAACACCACTCTCCGGTGAGGTATTACCCCAGGAAATTCAGCAACTCTTACAGCAAAATCGAGCAGCGACTTTGTCGAATGTCACCAAGCCCACCTGGTGGCACACGATTCGGGTGCGCGAGATTATGTCTAGCCCTGTCATTTGTGTCGATACGCTTACCTCGATCCCAGAAGCGCAACTGTTGATGCAAGAACGCAACATCCGGCGTCTGCCTGTGATCGACGACGGTAAATTAGTGGGGATCCTTACCCAAGGTGATGTGCGGGGAGCGCTCCCTTCCGAGGTCACCACATTAAATCGGGCAGAGCAGGCGTATCTGATGAAACAGGTGAAAGTGGATCGGGTGATGCACACGGCAGTGGTTACGGTGACGGGTGATACAACCCTAGCCCAAGCCGCCCGCCTCATGGTTCAGTACAAGATCGGCGGTTTGCCCGTGCTCGGCAAAGATGGCGCTGTGGTGGGTATGGTGACGGAGTCTGATGTCTTTACCCTCGTCGTGAAAGTTTTTGCTATGCTGGATCAGGCATAACGGTGGGACGGTGGGACAGGGGACAGTGAGACAGTAGGACAGTGGGACAGTACTGAATGACTGTCTCACTGTCCTACTGTCTCACTTTACATACTAGCGAACAATTACCGGCAGGTAGATCACACGGGCCTTTTGTGGTGGGGTTGGCTCTTCGGTCTCTTCCTCGGCTGTGGGAATAAAGACCTCGGTAATGGTCTCATCATCCACTTTGGGCGTACTCGGATCATCGCTCGGTTCAGAGGTATCCTCACTTTGGCCAGTGACAATGGCAACTACACCTTGGTTACGGATAAAGGGCGTCTTGATCCCCGTCTTGATTACAACATCAAAAACAATCCGAATCGTCTCTGCGCTATTGGGTGCGATATCCCCAATCTCCACTGCTACAGTCCTGTCATTGGCAGTGTTGCCCTTGGTGACTGTGCCTTTGGTTGTGGTCACAGAGCCAACGACCAATGTCGTATTGGCATCGGGCGTATCGGAAAAAATAGTGCTAGATGCAACACCGTTGCCAATATTTAGCACTGTAATTTCATAGCGCAGCGTATCGCCCGGCGAGACCTTGTGATTGTTGTCAGCATCGGTCAGATGTGTATAGCTCTTGGTCACCTGTAAGTTTGGCGCCACCTGGAAAAAGCCGACGGTGGCCTGGGCCATATCCACATCTTCATTGCCATCATCATCTTGTGCTGTCGCGGTAACGACATTGACGTGAGGTGTGCTAACCGTGCCGGAGATGCGCATGGTAAAGGAGCAGCTGTAACTGCCGCCGTCGGCGGCCAAGGTCTGTGGCACGACGCAGTCGCCTTTGCCATTCAGGTTACCAAAGCGATCGTCCAACAAAGAAGTTAACTGCGCCGCCTCCAGGCTGTTGTTGACCACCGTCACGGTGTAGTTGACATCACCACCTTGTTCCGGTACACGCGCCAGGTTGGACGCTTTGCTCACTTCAATTTGCGGCTTGACATCGCTAAAAACCACGGTCGCGCTATCTTGATCTTGATCAGTGCCACCTTCATCGTCGCGGGCGGTAGCCGTAACTTCGTTAACATGATTGTTGCCAAAGTCACCGGTTACCATCTTGGTAAAACTACAGCGATATTCACCCCCGGCTTTGGCTAATGTCTGTGGCACCACACAGGTTCCCTGGCCATTGAGATCGCCGTAGATATTGTCCACCAGCGTCGTCAAGCTCAACGCTTCAGCCGCGCTATTGTTGACCACCACCACACTGAAGGTCACCGCGCCACCGCTTTCCGGCACAGTATTGGGGTTAGCAGCTTTGGTCACCGTAACCGCGGGCGCCACATCGGTAATCGTTACTACGGCGCTGTCGGAACCTGCAATTGCATTGCCATCATCGTCTTTGCCACTGACTGTAACTGTATTTTCGTGAACAAAGCCGGCGTTACCACTGATAGTGCGCGTCCAGGTGCAGGTAATCGCCACGCCAGGCGCAAGGGTCACCGGCCACTCGTTGACGGCACAGAAGGAACGAATGTCGCCAAAACGGTTGTCCGTGGCGGTATCAAGGGTCACGCTGTCGACTGCACTGCTATTTTCAACGACCACGGTAAAGGTCACCACGCCGCCTGGCTCCGGCAAGGAGGACGGGGTCGCCGTTTTGGTGACACTGAGCGATGAGGGTACATCCAGAATCGTCACCCTCACCGGATCGGAGTTGGCGGTAAGCGCATTACCATCATCATCACGTCCATAGGCGGTGGCGACATTGATATGGGTCGAACCAACGGCCCCGCTGATAAATTCAACCACCTGGCATGTAACCATCTCACCCGGCGCCAGAGCCACCGCCAATGGGGGTAAACACTTGGCGCTAATATCGCCAAACTGGCTATCTACCACATGTGTGATCGTCACGGTATCGACGAGACTGGTATTTTCCACCTGGATGGTAAAGGTTACATTGGCGCCCGGTTCCAACACGCTGGTGCGGTTGGCGGTTTTGGTTACCTTAAGCGACGATGGCACATCGGTCAGCGTAACGGTTTCACCGTCACTGTCGCTGACTGGGTTATTGTCATCATCCTTGCCGCTTGCTGTCACCGTGTTGGCATGGACAAAGCCGGCATTGCCTTGGATAGAGGCCGTCAGGGTGCACAGGTGCGCTTCCCCTGGCGCCAACAGCGTGCCTAGAGCCGGCGTACAGTTGGTCACTGGCCCCACTAAATCATCGTTTAGACTATCAAGCGCAACATTATCGACGGCACTGGTGTTGCTCACCACAATGGTAAAGGTCACAGTGGCGCCCGGTTCGGGAATGGTATTCGTATTCGCGCGCTTGGTGACTTTGATGGAGGAAGGAACATTGTCGATGAGCACTTCTTCCTGATCAGAGCCACGCACCGGCACGTTGTCATCATCCACGCCTGCAACCGTCACCAGATTGATATGGGTAAAGCCAGCATTGCCACCGACGAAGCCGGTAAAGGTACAACTTACCATCTGTTGTGGTGTCAAGATAGTAGCGATCAGCGCCTGACAGGAGCTGCCGGACAAATCAAATTGACTATCCACCACATCGGTCAGGGTAATGCTGTCAGTTACGCTGGTATTCTGAATCTCCACGGTAAAGGTGACGAGCGCGCCTGGCTCTGGCACTTCACTCACATTAGCGCTTTTCACCACCGTAAGCGAAGAGGGCAGGTTGGTAATCGTAACCGTTGCGCTGGCCATGTCTTCCACTGCTTTGCCGTCATCATCTGTGCCCTTAACCGTTACAGTGTTGGTGTGGGTGGCGCCGGCATTGCCGGTGACCGACGTGGGATAGTTACAACGGTAGGCTTCCCCCGGCGCCAACACAACGCTCAACGGTGCGCCACAGACATTACCGTAGACATTATCGTTGATCTCGGTAATGGTCACATCATCGACCTGGCTTGTATTGGTCACAACAAAGGTAAAGGTCACCATACCGCCCGGTTCCGGGATGCTGGCCGGCTTAGCGATCTTGGCTGCCATGATCGAACCGGGATTGTCATTGACAGTAACTTTGGCGTTGGCGGTCGGTTGAATACGATTCTCTTCATTGTCAAAGAGGGTGGCGGTGATTGTATCTTCATAGCTCCCTGGCGCGACATTTGTGAAATCGATCGTAAACTGACATTGATAGCTGCCCCCATTGGCGGCCAGAGTTTGGGGTGGCGTCACATCACAGGTCGTGGCCACAATCCCATCATGGCCGACTTGGGTAATATCGCCATAGGGATTGTCTATCAAATCGGTCAGGTAAAGTTCTTCCACTACACTGGTATTGATGACAGTGACATGGAAGGTAACCGTCCCGCCTGGTTCAGTCAGCGTAGACGGTGTAGCAAGCTTTGTCGCTGTGGCCGTGGGCAAAACGTCGGTAATTTCCACCGTGGCTTCACCGGTAGGTGTGATCTCATTGCCCTCATCATCAGCGAGAGTGGCGGTTACGATGTCATTGTAATCCTTGGGCTCACCCTGCAGGTTTACCGTAAACTGGCAACTATAACTATCCCCATTTTGACCGGTTGGCGCCAGATCGATGGGCGTCACGCATGTTGTATTGATAAGATTGCCGGCAATTGCGGTAATATCGACTGGGGTTCCGCCATTGAGAACGTCCGTCAATGCAGTCAATGTTAACTGCTCGGCGGTGGTATTGGTAACATCTACGGTATAGACGACCGCGCCGCCTGGTTCCGGCAAGCTAGTTACATTGGCCTGCTTGGTTACCGTGGCCTGAGGCAGGGGATCATTGATAAAGGTGCAGGTAATTTCCTCGCCTGATTTTAAATCGATCGCGACATCAGTATCACCAGCATCAAAAGCCGCGCTATTGTTGTTGCCGATGACAATTGTGCTGTTGACTGCGCCAATGCAGCCAATATTGGTCAACTGCCAGCCCGATGCAGCCAGTTCACTGACATCATAAAGCTGTGGAACCAGGTCAGCAAAGACTTGACCGCCGATGTTACTGCTCGTGGTAACGGTAAAATGTTGGGAAGGCAGTGTCGAGCTAGAGAAGCCAAAGGCGCCGTCCGTTCCTTCGGTCTTTTTGATGACCGTAATTTTGCTGCGCTTAGTGTTCGTGAAAGTGCAGGTGACATTTGCCCCCGGGAGCAGTCGAACGGCTACAGTCCCTGTAGTTTGGTTCAGAGTCGAATTATTGCCATCCCCCATACAACCAAGACCGGTCAGATCCCAGCCGGTTTGGGTCAATTCGGTGATGGTATAGGTGTTTGATGTGACCAGTGCAAAGAAGGTGTTGTTGCTGCCCGTTCCACCGCTGGTATTGATGGTAAAGTCAGCTGCGCTATTGGCATTAGTGTCAAAGCCAAAGGCGCCATTGCCGCCGACGGTTTGCTTAACAATAGTAATATTGCCGCGCTTGGCGTTGTAAAAAGTGCAGGTAATCTGCTCGCCAGCGTCCAGGTCGATCGCGACGGATGCATTATTGATAGAAGACCCTTGATCTGCATCACCCGTACAGACAATCCGCTCTAGATCCCAACCCGTTTGGGCCAATTCGGTTACCTTGTACACCCCTGGCGCTGGTGTGGTGAAAGGGGTAGCGCTGCCGGTGCTGGCGCTGGTAGCAATACTGAACTCGGCGGTATTTAGATTGCTATCCGTATCAAAATTAAAGGTTCCATTGCCGCCAGAGGTCTGCTTGACAATGGTAATCGTTTGGACAGCGTTGACGGTGGCGGTAGCTTCATTGGAGGTTGCACCACCGCCCCTAGCCGTCGCCTTATTAGTCACTGAACCGGCATCTAGATCAGCCTGACTAATGGTATAGGAGGCGGTACAGGTGATGAAAGCACCGGGAAGAAGTGTGAATGTCGTAGGGCAACTCTCATCCGTACTCTTATCGTCATCCACAGTAAATGGACCACTGAGGGTGACATTGCCACTGTTGGTAACAAGGTAGCTGTAGTTAATGACCTGATTGACTGCATTGTATGTCTGGGGCATGGCGCTCTTCGCAATCGTTAGCGCTTTGGTCACGACAGCGGTCACTGTCTCGCTATCGGTGGGCGAGGTCACCGTACCGTTAGAGACCGATGCTGTATTGGTCACCGAACCGGCATCCAGATCAGCCTGGCTGATGGTGTAGGAGGCGGTACAGGTGATGGACGCGCTAGGAGCTAGTGTGGCCGTCGCTGGACAACTCTCGTCTGTACTCTTGTCATCGCTTACTGTGAATGGGCCATTCAGAGTGACATTGCCACTGTTGGTGACAAGGTAGCTGTAGTTAATGACCTGATTGACTGCGCTGTAAGTTTGGGGCGTCGCACTCTTCACAATCGTCAATGCTGGGTTGGGGACAAAGACCGCTTGGTTTAAGACGGTACAAGTCGCTCCGGTGACAGCAAGAGTCAGATCACCTTTATGGTTAACTCCACCACTATTGGTGCAGTTGCCGCCCCACATCACAAATTCATAGTCAGTAGCGAGATTGGTTTCAAAGAGATCATAGCGCTTGTCAGATGGTCGTGTAAAAGTCACTTTGCCTGAGTTGTCTGTCGTTAGTGTAGTACAAGAAGAGTGACCGGGTGATCGATTATTGTCACAGACAGTAAACGAGTAATTAGCCAGCAGAGGGTCATTATCGGTGCCACCCGTTAAATCAGCAACACCGTCTCGATCACGATCAACCAGCTTTTGAATGGTAATTACAACTGCAATGTCACTTGGACTGAAATTTAGGGTCTTGTTGCCTGTCACATTTTGTAAAAAGGTTTGGAAAGTGCCAGTTGGCCAGGCGCCCACCCCTTTCCCTGTAGGAATTGTATCGCCAAGTTCACTGACTGCACCCGCCCTTGCCAATTCTGCACCATAATATATATAAAAGATACCGGCAGTATTGGCTGTCAAACCAATCTCATAACCAAGATTATTATTGCCACAAGGCGCCGCATTGCGGGTTAGTGGTGTTACATAGTTGATCGTAGCGCCATCCGCCGCCACCCCACTGAGCGTACTGGTGATAGCCCCACCACGCAGCGTTGGGCTAAATGAGCTGCCATACGGTTTTAAATCAATAAATGCGTAGGCGCCATTCGTCGCTGCATAATTAAAACAGGCAGTAAAATAGTAATTATTACCAATAGTAGCGCCATTTACTTGCAAGGAAAGCGCTACTACATCTCCTTCCGCATAACCGGCAGCATTCCCAGAGACCCAAGAGCTATTCGTTGGTTGCCAGGTTCGATAATTATTGGTGACTAGACCCCCGAGTTGTGTATAGCCAGGAGGCGCCGCGTACACCACGCTTGGTTGGTCAGCCGTGACAAGTGCAGCCCCAACCCATATAATGACGACGATGAATAGTCGTACAAAATTTCTGGAAAGTTTGCAGTGTTTATCATGGATAAACATAATTTCTTCCTTTTTAGATTGTAAGTAGAGAAACTAATTATAATTACAGAAAAGTGACTATCGCCAGCCGTTAGCAATTTGAGCAAACAAATAGCATCAGGGTCAGTAATAGTTACCTAAAGCTTTCTACAATTTTTGAAATGGGCTGAAAACAACTGATTTGTAAAATAGGGAGGCGATGAAAAATAGTTGTATTTTACATGGGTAATAATAGGTCCAAAATAACTTCGCTCATTTGGGCGGCAAACTGAAATTCCATCACTTCCCAGCGAGAAAACGGCGATTTCAGCCGCATACCTATATGAGCCAATAACTTAATGACGCATTTCTATTTCCTTAATGGCTCATATAGGTCTCTGGGTGAAATCGCTTTATTTTCCCCTGGTATTTATTGCGATTTCACCTCTTCGCCCATATGAGCGTTCCTTAATTTTACATATATCAATATCCTATAATTTATATTTATACCTTACCAATTGTTCACGGTTCACCTACGTTTCAACTGCAATTCACCCACATAAACTCTATAAAGTTACAAAAATACAATTAAATCATTTATTTCATTAAATTATCTTAATTTAACTATTGTAGACGTTTTTAAGACAAATAAGTTACGCTTTTTTACTATCTTCTATTATTTTTGTAGTAATTTGTTACTACATATAAGGCATGGACACGTAAGGCTAAAAACATAAACGCTCGTATGGGCGAAGCGGTGAAATCATTACAATTACCAGAGAAGAATGGAACGATTTTACCAGGAGACCGATATGAGCCAAACATAAAAAAGAGCGCCCCTTCAAGGTTCGCTCTTCTATCAGTGGCTGTCTATCCTTGTAGATGGTGATGTTAAACCATTTTCTTACCCTAGCCTTAACAGCCATAGATGTCTATCAAGCACTCCCCATGCACAATTGGCAGAAAGTAATCCGTAACGCGCTCCAGGAATTGAATGATTTGGATCTGATAACCAGCGCCATAACCAAAGAGTATACGCCGCACTGTATTACAAGGGAGGGCATTGACACAACCTGCTACAATCAATCCATTGGTCTGTTCGACCATGGCCGGCAAACCGCTGTCGGGATAGATTTCCTGCACACCAGTCAGTACCAGTTCAGCCGGGGGCGCGCCCGCAATGACGACCATGTCATAAGTCTGTTCATCGCGCGTAGCAGTCGGGGCAATGGAGAGTTGGATGGCGCAGCCAGTGTAGATTGTGTTAGCCGCGGCTGTTAATGGCGCCAACACGGGGGCTGGCGTTAGCATCACGCTGGCACTGGATTGAATGGTGAAGAGAATGTCATTGGGCGTTTTACCGGTGACAGAGATTGTATTGACTAGAGGACCGACTTCAGGGCACGGTTGCACCGTATAGCGACTGACGCCAAAGACGACTTCACCAGGGGGTAGCAACGTCACCGGGGTGTTCTCCGTGCTACCCACCAATCGTGTGAGGAGTACGGCGCCTAGTTGATCGCTTACACCTGCGATGGTGATCGAAACTTCCCCGGTGTTGGTAACCTGGTAGGTATAGAGAATCTTATCACCGGCTTGCGCAACGCTCGGTGCAGCCCAAGCGCTAACAGCCAACGATACATCGGGAGGTAGCGCTGGGGTAGGCGCCACTGTGGGAATCAGCGTAGGCGTAGGCGATGGCGCAAGGGCAGAGTTGATGACCACCGTGCCATTGACGACCACACCAGCGACCGTTTTGCCTTGCGGATCACTGAAACTGGCCGCGGGCTCGGTTGAAAAGTTTATCGCGGTAGTTACATTCTCTCCTGCTTCGGGTGCACAATTGGCCATGAACGTTAATTGGACCATGCCGTCTGTATCAGGTAGGGTCGCAAGGGGCGGCGCATAATCTGCAATGACAATCTCCAAGCGGCCGGAGGCGGGATCAGCTTTGGTTGAGCCACGCAGTTGTGCCGGTAACAAGAAGGTCACAGCATCATATTGATAGTCGCCATTTTGGTCAATCGGATCAAAATACAGACAAGTGGGATTAACTTCGATGGCAAAGGCAATACTGGCTATCGCGCGACCATTGTTACGAAAATCTATCGGCACCGTGACCGTACTCCCTGCACTGGCTTGAATGTCGGTGGCAATTGTCAGCGTAGGAAGATTATTCTGCGCCTGCACCTTTGCAGAGTTGACAATGCCAAACACCAACAAAGAAGCCAACGCACAGGCAAGAAGAAGAAGTAATAAGACGCGCATGCTGTACTCTTTTATCGTGCAGTTGGGCATCCTTTGTGATTTGTGCGAGTTTAGAAATCACAAAGGATGCCGAAGCAAAGTTCACATAGGCGCAACCCCGACAGCTTACCACGATCGGGGTTGCTGTCAATCAACTACTGTATGATCAGCGGCATGTAGATCGTCGAGCCGCTGGCGCCACTGACCCCCGTGATTGTCACGACGCCATTTTGGGTGACAACCGGTAATTCTTGTCCTTGGTCATCACCAAGCGAACTCTTGTTCAGCGTGAGCGGTGCGGTGTCGACAGTGATATCACTCTGCACCTGTAAGGTAATGGTGGCAATCGTACCATTGCTGAGCAACGGCAACGGCAGATTAACACCATAGATTGCCACCTCCACGCGACTCTGCGCTGCGTTGTAATTGACGCTGGCCACCATACTCGCCGGAATGTGGAAGGCAATGGCATCCGGGCGGCCGTCGCCGTTACTATCGGTGGGGTCAAAGCTGAGTTGTGTTGAATCAAAGTTAAGCGCAAAGGTAGCCGCAGCCACATTGTTGCCGGCATTGGTCAACTGAATCGGTACAGCAACCGCTTCACCTGCGCTGGCGCTTAGGCCATCAGCCACCCCAAGCGTTGCGGTGACGCTGGCGCCGGCTGCGATCAGGGTTGATTGCGCTTCACCGCTGCAGGCCGTGTTGTCAAAGAAAATGAGCACGGTGCAAATGATGTCAGAGGCTTGGACACTCTCCTGCTGGCCATTGACGCCATTTTTGGAAGCGTTAGCATCGCAACCGCGGGGACTACCCAAGAAGCCCTGCTCAAAGATACGCCACCAATCAACAGTTACATCCGTATCAAAGATTTCCAATACCAGGGCGGGGAAGTCGGCGGCATTAATCTTGCCATCACTATTACAGTCACCACGTCTGTCATTCTTGACCAGATTGACCCTGACTGTAGCACTGTCACTCAAAGCGCCATCGGTAGCAACATACTGGAAGGCGTCTACACCATTGATATTTGGCGCCGTATAGCCCACATTGGTGCTATTGTTCACCGGCACAGCACCTTGCGCGCTAGTGGCATCCACGCTGCCGACCGTGAGGACGCTATCGTCGTCGTGATCGTTGCCCAGCACATCAATTGTCACCGTATTGCCACCGACGACGATCAGCGGTGGGTTGGCCGGATCATCATTGGCGATCGGCGCGTCATTGACATCATCGACCACAATCGTGTAGACCTTCTCGAAGAAATTACCTGCCAGGTCATTGGTGCGAATGCGCACGTTATAGCTCTTCTTCACTTCGTAATTGAAGGCAGCCACGGGTTTAAGCTGATTGCCGTCGATGAGGAACTGATCATTATCCAAAACGCCCGCCGGCAAGCTGTAGTTGTGGCTATCATCAATGCCACCGGGGATCAGATCTTCATCAACCGTGCTAAGTGTCCCCACGGCCTCTGTGGAGTTCTCATCTACATGGTTATCATCCAAGGTCAGGTCCGTCGGCGCTTCGTTGAGATCGTTGACGGTGATGACAAACTCTTTATCAAATGTGCCGCCAAAGTTGTCGGTGCTACGCACCAAGATCGTGTAGCTCGGTTGACTCTCAAAGTCAAGCGGCGCAATTGCCTGTAAGGTGTCACCACTAATGGTGAAGCTGTCGTTATCCGGGTGGCCGACCGTGTCCACTAGGCTGTAGCTGTGCGCATCGCCTGGGCGCGGGTTGCTCTCATCCAGATCGATGCTATCGAACGTGCCAACCACCGTAGAATTTTCATCCAAGTTGCTGGCCGAGAGGGTAATGTCAGTCGGATTGGCATTGAAGCGTAGCGTATAGGCGCCATCTGTTACTACGCCGCTGAGCGCTTGGGCGTCATCGGTGCTAAAGCTATGCTCCGTAAAGGTGAAGGCGACATCCTTTGTAGTGCCGTCGGTGGTGACACAACTGCTCTGTACACTAAAGGTAAAGATGGCAATGACACCGTCGCTCAACGTTTCCAGGGGCGGTGTGTCGGTCGCCAATGGGCGGACGAGGAGACGCAGCCCATTAACCACGCTTTGGTCCAGATTAGCATCAAACTGACCGGTAGGGGGCAAACCGCTGAGCGCATCAGGAATGCCATCGTTGTTGTTGTCAGTGGTGCGGTCAAAGGTCAGACAACTTGTATCATAGGCCAAGGTAAAGGTCACGGCACTGATATTGCCGCCATCACTGCCAAAGAGCACTGGTACAGCAAAGGTGCTTTGCCCATGGAGGTTAATGCCATTGTCACCATTTACATCATCCAGCTTATCCAACACGGTTAATGTGGGGGCAGGCAAAGCCAATAAGGCGAAGTCCGTCAGATGGTTGGTCGTGCAAGTGAGTGTATGCGCGACAGTTGGTGGCTGGCAGACAATGCCATCCGAAGACCACTGGGTGCCATCCCAATAACGCAGTTGCAACGACGATTCCTCGACACCACCCAGGTCGATGTTGCTATAATCAATCACCAAGGTGACCGCCGCGTCAAAGGTAAAGGGCGAGACCGGCTCGCCGCCGACATAAGCATTCAACTCAAAGCTAAGCCCTGCAATCTGGAAGCCGCTAGGAGCAGGGTGAGGGTTAGCATCCAGGTGTCGTTGGTAGACCAGTGTAAAGTCTTGACTGCTCGCATTGCCGGGAATGGCAATGTCGATTTCCTGGGGTCCATTCAGGTTGGCAGAGTTATTATGAATAAAGGCAACCGTGAACTCTTCCGGAACTGTCGGATTAGGATCACTACCATCGTTGATGCCATCATTGTCGTCGTCGGGGTCACAAACGTCACCTTGGGCGTCACCATCGGTGTTAAGCTGGTCGGCGTTCGCATCATTCGGACAGTTGTCGTCGGCATCGGTGACGCCATCACCATCGGCATCGGGAAGAACAACATAGCTCACATCTGCGCTGTTGTTATTCCCCGCTACATCGGTGGCGGTGCAGGTCACCGTAGGATTACCGGCAGTCGTTGTGCCCACTGGATCACAGCTTTCGGAAGCAAGCCCGGACAAGGCATCGGCTGCGCCGGCAACGGCCGATGCGGCGCCGTTGAGAATCACAGGATTGGGGGTGACCGCGGGCGCCAGGGTTGGCTTGGTCTTGTCGATCTTGACGGTAACTACATTGCTCGCGCTGCTCGTGTTGCCGGCGCGGTCGGTGACGGTGGCGGCAGTCGAGGCAACGGCTGCGCCTTCGCTGCTCAAGACCTGATCGCTGGGGCAGGCGTCGTTGGCCAAGCCGGCGCCATCCTGGTCATCGCTGCAAGTGAAGTGGACAACGACATTGGCGTTGTACCAGCCGGCGCCATTGGGCGCGCCTACGGCAGCGGCCGCAATGGTTGGTGCGATCGTATCCACACTAACCACATAGGAGGCCGAGCCTTCATTGCCGGCCAAGTCCTTACACGTGGCGGTGAGTTCAATCACCCCATCACCGGACGAAGTGCTGCTGGTCGTGCAGTTATTCGTGTCAATACCACTGCCGCCATTGTTATCCGTCCAATTCCAGGTGACCGTCACATCACTGTTGTTCCAGCCCGCGCCATTGGCCGCCGGGGACTGGGACGGACTGGCGCTTGGCGCGGTCTGGTCCGCCTGCAAAACACTACAGCCATTGGCATCAACCGCGGTGTTAGGTGGCGTGTTGGGGCACTGATCTAGGTCATTGGTCACGCCATCGTTGTCATCGTCCAACTGCGACGGGCTACAGCCACTGGCGTTGACCGCTTCACCGGTCGGCGTGTTGGGACAGAGATCCAGGTTGTTGGTTACGCCGTCATTGTCATCATCTAACTGCGACGCACTACAGCCACTGGCGTTGACCGCTTCACCGGTCGGCGTGTTGGGGCAGAGATCCAGGTTATTGGTCACGCCGTCGTTGTCATCATCCAACTGCGACGCGCTACAACCATCAGCATTGACCGCTTCGCCGGTCGGCGTGTTGGGGCATTGATCCAGGTTATTGGTCACGCCGTCGTTGTCATCATCCAACTGCGACGGGCTACAACCATCAGCATTGACCGCTTCGCCGGTCGGCGTGTTGGGGCAGAGATCAAGGTTGTTGGTCACGCCATCGTTGTCATCATCCAAAACTGTGGCGTTAACGGTAATGTCCACAGTGGCTGTGGCGGCTGAATTCTCAATTCCATCATTGACGCGGAAGGTGAAGGAATCCGACCCAGTATAACCGGAGGTCGGCGTATAAGTGAGGTTTGGCGCCGTACCGCTTAACGTGCCGTTACTGGGATTAGTCACTACCGTGTAGGTGAGCGGGTCATCATTGGCATCGGTACCGGCGAGGGTAATGGCCGTTGCCGTATCCTGATCAGTGGAGACGCTTTGGGCCGTAGCCACCGGAGCGCTATTACGACAGCCGGTGACTTCGATGTCATCGAAGTATAAAATATCATTGCCGCCTGTGCCACCGTTCCAGCCGTAGATACGCAGGTAAATATTGGTCTGATGATTAAGCGCGGTAATGGTACTCAGGTCAAGTGTCTGTAACGCCCAACTGCTGTCGTTGGCTAAGGTGATGGCCGGACCGTCGGTAAAGGTTCCATTAGCACTCAAGCCATAACGAATTAAAAGATTATCGGGTGGGTTGACGCCATTACCACCTCGTCGCCGATCATAAAATTTAAAGTTAATATTGCGGTAGGCAGTGGTGCTGATATTGATTTGGATGTAATCGTTATTGGTAATTGCTGTCGCTGAACTGCTACCATTCCAACTATTATACCCAAGAACTGGGTTGCCACTTGCTGAGCCATTGACAGCACTACTAAAGGTTTGCCCCCCAAGGCCAGTACCGCCAGTACTGGCTTCTATTGTGCCCGAACCAGTGGTGGCGTTAAAAGGAGAGGCACCGGCAAATGTTGTCCACTGTGCAATCGTGCTCTGTGTTGTACAGGTCGCAGCCTGGGCGACCCCGCTCGGCTGTACGGCCAGCAGCAGGGACAAAATAAGCAGCAGAGCAAGGACGCGCGATCGGTAACCTGCTTTGGCTGCCCATAAAGATTTCTGCATATATCCTCCACATAAGTGATAGAATAGGAAAAGGTTAAACGCTCATATGGGTGCAGAGGTAAAATTATTTTTATCATCAGAGAGAAAGTGAACAATTTCCTCCGGAGACCGATATGAGCCAAGATTAAATTTACGCATGGATGCAAATAAACAAAGGTTGGGGTAAGTATAGTAGACTCGGTTGGCTCTCTCTTCTCCTTTACGGCTCGGTTGCTCTTTATGCTCAAATGGGCGCGCTGCTTGATCGGTTAGTTAATCCACTAACGTTTGCGTTGATCATAAGCAATCAAAATATTTACTAAACCGGAGCCGGTTGACAGCCAGAGAGAGAGGGGTTACAATGGGGCGCGTGAAGTCGCCCACAACTGGCCCGGATTAGTTTCCACAGTGAGTCAACTTATTGTCTCGCACACCCGCCAAGGAGTAAGACAATAAATTGGGTACTTCGCAAACAAGGCGTTACACAGGTTGGATGACCGTGTAGCGCCTTTTCATGTCAAAACCGCGACTTTACAGGTTTGTGAACGGTATCCCTTCCTGCATAGTTACCCAAAATCAAACATAAGAACTAACTAAGTCTGATATATAATCTTGTCAAGTCATAAGTTAGGAAGTTGTTAACAGTGTAGTAGAGTTGGGCAATCTGCATTACAGATTGTTTGAAATAAGTATACTACAAATAGCGTAGATTTGTTCTTACATTTTGCTGATCAATACATTACAACTACGCTTTAACCACGCTGAGCTTACGGAAAGCCACGACTTTACAACGTGATCGCTGCGTTACCTCAACTCTCGCCCTCCATAGCATAAACTTACAACAATCGCAAGTTACCCCGTTGCCTTGATCCATAGCCCGCGGATATGTAAATAGCGGTTGGCGGGTGGCGGTTGGCGGGTGGCGGGTGGTGCGTAGCGGGTTCCAAGTACTTCGCCCCTCGCCCCTCGCCCCTCGCCACCTTTTCATGGTTGTCGGTGTCGATAGTCTTGTTGCCTGATGAGGAAATGATGAATAATGAATTGGCCCAGCCACTCTCAACCGCTATCTATACGAGCGATCTCCTGCGCATTGGTCGCTTTCGTTGTCCCGTAGGACATCCGCGTTTTACAGACAGTGGGCCAATTGTCAGTGGGCATTTGATTGTTTTCCCACGCACCACTGTGCGCATTACACACCCCCATGACCTACCAATTGTCGCCTCGCCGAATCTGGTCATGTTTTATAACCTTCACCAATGCTACAGGCGCGAACGGCTGTCAACCGCCGGCGATTATTGTGATTGGTTTGCTTTTGCGCCCGATCATCTACTTAAGGCGCTCTACCCCTATGAACCGACCGTAGTCGAACGGCCCAACCAGCCCTTTCAGCTCACCCACGCCCCCAGCGCGCCAGCAATCTATCTCCGCCAACGGCTGGTGGTTGAGCACATTATGCATACACCTTTGCCCGACCAGCTCTTTGTAGAAGAAACCATGTTATGGCTGCTTGACACGCTCTTACGCCATATCTACAGCACACGCCGTCGCTACGCCACCCGCATCTCACCGCGTAGCCAGGCGCAACAGCGTGAGCTGGTCAGCGCTGTACAAATTACCATCGCCGACCACTACACCGAAAAATTGACCATTACCGATCTGGCCGCCACCGTCTACCTTTCGCCCTATGAATTGTGTCGCATCTTTCGCACTTACACCGGCTGCTCCATTCACAGCTATCTCAATCAATTACGGCTGTGCGTCGCGCTTGACCTGCTTGCCAACCCTAGGGCCAACCTCACCGAAGTAGCGCTTGCGCTTGGTTATAACAGTCATAGCCACTTTACCAGCGCCTTCCGCCACACCTTTGGCGTCGCACCTTCGCTGCTACGCCGGCCAGACAAAGCGCTACAAAAATTGCGCAAGAATTTGATAGTCTGATCCCGCTATTTCCGCTATTCTCAACCTTGTTTGACACAAAGCACAATCGCGTCTCTGGGCGAAGTGGTGAAATCATTGCAGTTACCAGAGCAGAATGGAACGATTTCACCCGGAGCCCCAGATGAGCCAATCACAATTGCGGGGAGCAAGGAGGGAAGCAAATGAGAGTATTGCCAAATTATCGCCAATGGAGCCACCGATTCATGCTGGCCGGCATAGTGCTGGCGCTGTTAATCGGCATCCCCGTCAGCGCGGCCGCGCCCTTTGTCGAAGGGGATGTCGTCACCCTCTACACCATGCAAGGGGAAAATGTGGGCGACGGCTTTGGCTGGGTCGGCGCCAATCTGGGCGATCTTGATGGCGATGGCGTTAATGACTTTGCGACGACAGCGCCTTTCTTTGGCGGCGACAGCGCCAATGGGAAGTTCTATGTCTATTCGGGCAAAAGTGGCGCGCTGCTCAACGAAGCCACCGGCATAGAGGGCAACCGTCTCGGCTACAGCATCAGCACAGCCGGGGATGTCAATGGTGATGGGACTCCAGATTACATTGTCGGGGGGGCAGGCCCGGCCAACCGAATTGTCGTCTACTCGGGCGCCGACCACACCATCCTGCAAGATCTCACGACACCAGCCCATGTTCGAGAGAACTTTGGCGCCAGTGTGGCCGGCGCTGGGGATGTTAATGGCGATGGCCACGCAGATCTGTTGGTGGGGGCCACGCGCGCCGACGTTAGCGAGACCATCACTGACACCGGGCGCGTCTATCTGCTCTCCGGAGTGGATGGTACGGTGCTTTGGGAACAGCTCGGCGCGACGCCGCAAGGGCTGCTAGGCAGTGGCGTGGGATTGGTGGGCGATGTCAATGGCGATCAGATTCCGGACCAGGTGGCTGCGGCGCCCGGCGCCGGTGTCGACGGATTGGGGGAAGCTTATGTCTATTCCGGCGTCGATGGTACAGTGCTGCTCACCCTACGGCCAGTCGCCGAGGCGAGCAGCGGTGGCACCTTTGGCACTTTCTTTGCTTCAGGCGCGGGTGACGTTAACCATGACGGCACACCCGACATTTTTGTCGGCGATTACGCGGCGGTGCGTGGATCCGCGCCGGGGACTGGGCGGGCCTATCTCTTTTCTGGGGTTGATGGCGCGCCGCTGCGTGTTTTTGAGGCAGAGGCGGATGGGGATGGTTTGGGACCAGGGCGTGCCATTCCCGACATAAATGGCGATGGTTATGGCGATGTGGTGCTGGCGGCCTGGCAAGCGAGCGCCGGCGCGCCCAAAGGGGGTAAAGTCTATCTCTATTCCGGCCAGGATGGCGCGCTGTTACACGCCGTTACCGGTGGCCTGCAAGAAGATGCCTTGGGCGTCGACGCCCTTAGCGTCGGAGATGTCAATGGTGATGGCAACATGGATTACATGGTGACAGCCGTCGGCAATGATTTTAATAGCGTAGATGTAGGTCACATCTACATCATCACCTTTGCCCAGGCGCCATCCGCTGTCACCATGCAACCCATATTAAGCGGTTGCCAACCGATCCGGGCGCAGTAAGGCCATTCCGTAGCAATAAGTACGCCAAAATCTGCCGGGGACAGGCCAATCGGCATTCATTACCCAGCAAGCATGTGGCTCGTCCCCGGCAGATCGGTTGCTTCCTAGTACATTGTGGCGTAAATCGGGAACCCTCTCTGGGTGCGGCAGTAAATAAGCCAAAATTACTCGGGTGGATAGGGCAGAATACCTATGGGCTTATTTACGCCGGGATTTACTAACCTATCTATTTTTGCGGATTCGCCTAACCTGGACAAGCCAGAACCAAGCTTTTCTACCGCAAAGAACGCGAAGATCGCAAAGATCGCGAAGATTTCTAGTTTCTCTTTGCGGCCTTTGCGGTAAAAATTCTTGTTTTTTGTTGGCGCTGTGCGCCCGCAATACGAACAAGCTTTTCACCCGTTATACTGAGCTCTGTTTGAAAACTGAAGTTTCTTTCTCTAGTAGAGTCTCCTAAAACTTCAGTTTTCAATCCAACCGCAGTATAGATACTAAAACGGTTCACGCCTCAGCCTGCTTGCACCAAATGCACCTGGTTGTGCGCCGGGTCATCAAGCGACCAACCGTTGGGCAGCGGCTGGAGCGGCAAGTTGGCGGCACGCGCCCGCTCGGCCACCGCGTCCAATGTAGCATGATCCGGCACACGCACTTCAAACCAATTCAACCGCGCGGCGTCGGTTGGTGGCGGTGGCGCGCCGACACCGGCCCATGTATTCAAGCCTAAATGATGGTGATAGCCGCCGGCGGCCATAAAGCTGGCCGCTGGCCCATAGCGCACCATGAGGTCAAAGCCCAGAACCTCCCCATAAAAGTGCTCAGCAGCAGGAATGTGCGCTACGTGGAGATGGACATGACCCATCGTTGTCGCCGGATCGATGCCTATCCATGGCGGCGCGCCATTGGCTAGTTCGGCCAACACGCCATCGCCGTCAAAGGGGTCAATGGTCATTTTGATTGTGCCATTGGGGTATTCCCACGTCTCGCGCGGGCGGTCACGGTAGATCTCAATGCCGTGGCCGTCGGGGTCGCTTAAGTAGAGCGCCTCGCTGACGGCATGGTCACTGGCCCCGCCAATGGGCGTCTGCGTATCGAGCAGGTGCTGCAAGGTGCGCGCCAGTTCAAAACGGGAAGGAGTCAAGAGCGCAAAGTGATAGAGGCCAGTGCGCCCGCGCACCACAGGCCTGGCGCCGGGCCGCTCCGTCAGGTGCAGGAGATCCTGTCCTCCCGCCCCCAACCAAGCCGCGTCATCTGCTTGCCGGTTCAATTGTAAACCAATATTGTGTTGATAATAGCGCAATGACCGCGCCAGATCGGCGACGATGAGCGAGACTACACCCATGGTGGTGTTAGGGTGGATTTGTTTCATGCTATCCTCCGTAAAGTGCTAGCACCTCTGCCGCTTTCGTGCGGTTAGCGCCATCACAACTAATATGTCGTTGGACGCCAAAATAGTCATGGGCGTCGGCTGTACGGTAAATTTCACGCGTAAAGGCAGTATCATGATTGGAAATAACCACTGGAATGCCCCGTTGGCGCAACTGCCCCGCCAATTCGGCCAACCGGCGTTGTTCCGCGGGGCCAAAGCTTTTCTCGCTATAACTGGTAAAATTGGCTGTCGCCGAAAGGGGCGCATAAGGGGGATCACAGTAGAGCACATCACCCGGCGCGGCGGTGGTCATGGTCACGCCAAAATCTTGCACCAGAAAGTGCGCGTTTTGCGCCTTGTGCTGAAAATAGCGCATCTCCTCCGCCGGGAAATAGGGCTGTTTGTAGCGCCCAAAGGGCACATTGTAGTCGCCCTTGCTATTATAGCGGCAAAGACCATTGTAGCAATGTTTATTTAGATAAACAAAGAGCGCAGCCTTTTCTAGCGGATCCACGGTCTCATTAAACCGTTGGCGGCAGGCATAAAAGGCAGCAGCGGTGTTATTCCCCTCGGTAAAGAGGCTGCGACAATAGTCAATGAATGGCTCGCCCCCCACTTGCACCTGCTGATAGAGGTTGATCAGATCGCCATTAGCGTCGGCCAAAATGTACTCGTCAAAATCGGTGTTTAAGAACAGCGCGCCCGAACCCACAAAAGGCTCAATCAAGCGCTTGCCCGCCGGTAACATCGTCTTAATCCGCGCCACTAGCCGTAGCTTACCACCAGCCCACTTTAAAAACGGTTTCATGCAATCCCTGTTTGCCTATCTCTCTGCTGAATGAAGACTTGTGCTGCAATCACCAATCACCTAATCACCGATCATACAACGAAATCACATTTGGGATCAAGTAATCGCCGAACGCCCGTTCTACATCATAGCGCGGCGCCCACCCCCAGTCGCGGCGCGCCGTGCTATCGTCCAGGTCGGCCGGCCAACTGTCGATAATGGCGCTGCGCTTAGGATCGGGCGCAAAGGTAATTTCAGCGTGGGGCAGGGCAGCTAGCACATGGGCGCGAATCTCGCCGGCGGTGACACTAAAGCTGGTGACATTATAGACCAACCGGCTGAGACTTGCGCGGGGCGCCTGCGCCAGTTGCAACAGCGCATTGACGGCGTCGGGCATGGCCATAAAGGGAATGCACGCATCCTCTGGCACAAAGCAGCGATAAGCTTCGCCCTTGGCCGCGGCGTGCACCATCTCCGGGCCATAGTCGCTGGTGCCGCCGGAGGGTAAGGTGAAGGCGCTGATCAGCCCCGGAAAGCGCACACAGCGGAAATCGAGGGTGGTCGGCTGCGCCACGGCCAACTGGCGCAGATGACGGCTGTAGTAGTTGCCCAGCATCTCACAGTAGAGCTTGTTACAGCCATACATGGTGCGCGGCTGATTCCATTCCCACTCGCGCACACGGGTGTAGAGTGCTTTACTCTCGCGGTCGGGCATGCCATAGATGGCAATCGAGCTGGGAAAGATAAATTGCACCGCCTGACCGCGCCACTGGCTCTCTTCGGCCGCCACCTTAAGCAGCGCCATGGTCCCCTCAACATTGACTTGGTGCGCCTCTTCGGGCCGAATCTCACTGCGTGTAGAAAGCAACGCAGCCAGGTGATAGATCGTGTCGATCTCATATTCGCTGACCAGTCGCGCCAACATACGCTGGTTGAGCAGATCGCTTTCAATATGGGTGGCCAACGAGCGAATCTCTTCCGGCAGCGGCTGTAGATCGAGCGTCAGCAGATGACCGGCGTATTGCTCAGCCAGCCGTTTGACCAGTGCATGACCCACCTCTCCACTGGCGCCCGTAATCAAAATCACTTTCTTGCGCATGTTCGATCCTTTGGTTGGTTAGGAATAGCAATTAGAGTCGGCCAAAGTGACCGGCACTTCAGAAGTGCCGGTCACTTTAGATGACCCGCAGCGCACGGCCCACTTGCTCAAAGGCGGCCAGCGCTTGTTCTAGATCTTCCTGGCTATGGGCAGCCGAGTTCATGACGCGGATACGCGCTTTGCCCATGGGTACGGTCGGGTAGCCAATCGCCATGGCAAAGACGCCGGCGTCAAAGAGTTGGCGGCTGAATTGCTGCGCCAGGGGCGCTTCGCCCAGCATGACCGGGGTAATCGGCGTCTGGCTATGGCCAATGTCAAAGCCCAAGCGCGCCATCTCCTGTTTGAAGAAATTGGCGTTGGCCCAAAGGCGATCCACCAATTCGGTCGACTCCTGTAACAGCTTGGTCGCTGCAAGACAGGCTGCCACATCGGGCACGGTCATGGCGCTAGAGAAGAGGAAGGGCCGCCCGCGTTGGCGCAGCCAATCGACTACCCGCTGATCACCGGCGACCAGGCCACCCACGACGCCAAAGGCTTTGCTCAGGGTGCCCACCTCCACATGGACACGGCCATGTAGGCCAAAGTGATCGACAATGCCGCGACCGCCTTCGCCCAAGACACCTTCCCCATGTGCGTCATCAACCATCACCAACAGGCCATTGGCCTCCGCCACCTCCACCAGGGCGGGCAGCGGCGCGATATCGCCATCCATGCTAAAGACGCCGTCGGTCACCAGCAGCCGCCGTCCGCTGGTGGGCGCTTGGGCAACCTGCCGGCGCAGATCATCCACGTCGTTATGGGCATAACGCACCACCGTGGCCCGACTCAAGCGACAGGCGTCAATAATACTGGCGTGATTTAGCTCATCGGAAAAGATCAGATCATCCTTGCCCACCAAGGCCGGAATCGCGGCCACATTCGCCATAAAGCCGCTCTGAAAGGTGATACAGGCGGCGGCGCGCTTGAATTCAGCCAGCCGTTGTTCCAACTCCACGTGGAGCGATAGGGTGCCGGCAATGGTGCGCACTGCGCCGGGCCCGATGCCATAGTGGTCAATCGCAGCTTTGGCGGCCTCGCGTAAGCGGGGATGGTTCGCTAACCCCAGATAGTTGTTGGCGCAAAAATTGAGCAAGCGTCGCCCACCAATCGTCACCCAAGCATCCATGGGCGAATCAATCGTGCGGATTGTCGTCAGTAACCCGGCTGCACGCAAACGTGCAAATTCATCATCAATCCAACCTAAAATCTCCTGTGTCATAGCACTTTCCTTGTCTGCAATAGCGTGGCTACGCCGTGTCGTCCCTGTAACTGAGCAGTTTATTGCGTATGTTACTGTAAGGCCAAACACCACCATACCTTATCCTAATATAACACATTTCGTGCTTCTGGTGTACAATAGTAAAATAATTGTGTAAAATGTTAACAGTAGAAAGTGATACTTCGTTCAAGATGAGATCCGGCGTTTTGTAGAGACTAGAAGCTGGAGACTGGAGATTGCGTACACGAGTCTTTAATCTCCAGTCTCCAAAGCTGGGTTCCATTTCGATTTCAGCATCAATAGTGATTTAAAGCGATTCAAGTAGAGAACAGAAAGTAGGTAAGTGTAGACCAGAGTATGACCAATCCTGATTCCTTTCAATCCACAATCACCAGCGCCACCCTCAGTGAACCTGGCAACCAACCTGGCAATGAGGCCGGTGTGCGCACCCGTAAAACCGTTGTTCGCGATCATGATGGCCTGGTGGCCACAAGCCCTCCCCTTGAACGCGCCATTTTGGTTGGCGTTGAGTTGAGTGGTGCACCAGGGTTGCTGACCCTAGAAGATTCCCTGGCTGAATTGGCGCTGTTGGCCAAGACCGCCCACTTGTCTGTCATCGGTCAGGTGACACAGCGCCTGGAACGCCCCAATCCGGCGACCCTGATTGGCTCAGGGAAGCTGGAAGAGCTGCACATGTTGGTCCTGGAGAGCCACGCCAATGTGGTCATCTTTGATGATGAGTTATCTCCCCGCCAGCAGCGCGAGCTGGAGAAGGTTTTTGGCCAGGAGATTAAGGTGCTGGACCGCACCGCCCTCATTTTGGATATTTTTGCCAGCCACGCCCGCACGCGCGAGGGCGCCGTCCAGGTGGAGCTGGCTCAATATGAATATCGTCTGCCTCGCTTGACACGCGCTTGGACCCACCTTGCCCGCCAAGCCGGTGGCCGCTCCGGCGGCGCCAGTGGCGGCGTGGGGGTGCGTGGTCCAGGTGAAACACAGTTAGAAGTGGACCGTCGTGAAATTAGCCGGCGTATCGCCTTCCTCAAGCGCCAATTGGAAGAAATCCGCCAACAACGCCATCTGCACCGCCGTCAGCGCCAACTTTCTGGCACTCCCGTTATTGCCCTGGTCGGCTATACGAATGCCGGCAAAAGCACCTTGTTGAACGCACTGAGCACCGCCAATGTGCTCTCGGCGAATCAGCTTTTTGCGACACTGGACCCAACGACGCGGCGCATGGAGCTACCCAGCGGCCAATCCGTTTTGCTCACCGACACCGTCGGCTTTATTCAAAAGCTGCCAACGATGTTGGTCGCCTCCTTCCGCGCCACCTTAGAGGAAGTGACCGAAGCCACCGTGCTCTTGCATGTGGTCGATCTCTCCCATCCCAACATGGATGAACAGGTGGGGGCAGTCGAGGAAGTGCTGGAAGAGTTGGAAGCCGGCGGCAAGACGGTGATCACCGCCCTCAACAAAGTGGACCGCCTTGATCTGGATGACCCAGCCATGCGTGAGCGGGTAGAGGCTGCGCTGAATGACTATGCCAATACCGTCGTCATTAGCGCGCAAAATGGTGAGGGATTGGAGCAGCTGCGCACCAAAATTGACGAGGTGCTCTATGCACGCATGACGCCGGTTGATGTGCTGATTCCCTACACCCGCGGCGAACTGGTCGCTTATTTCCATGAGCATGGCTTTGTAGAGCACGAAGATCACACGGAAGAGGGCACCCATCTCGCTGGGCGCATGCCGATTGAACTGGCCGGGCGCTACGCCGATTATTGGGTGCAGCCATCATAAGTAGAATTAAGTAGAAAGTTCAGGACAGGGTCATGCTGCGGCCTGGCCCTACGCAAAATAACCGATACGAAAGCGCAGTAAACCGCGCTACGGAGAAGGCGTTCTCTAACGCCGCGGCCAGTGGGTCCCCGTGCGCACGAGAGAGTGCTTGCTCCGCAGGTTGCGGTTTACTGCAGTTAAACTCTTTTTTCACCGCATATGCTCCGCAGCAGCACATAAAGTACATTTTTCACTCCTGAAAAAGTGTTAACTTATGGCGCTGCTCAGTATATTTCCCATGCCAACCAGATTTTCCTCCTTTCTGTTGACGCAAAAAAGGTAAATTAAACTATTGCCATCGCTTGCGCTTGGGTATGTGTATGGCTCCTGACTACACTGAACATTATCCCGATTTATGTTGGACATTGTGCTAGAAGCTCTTGGCGATTTCTTGCATGTCTTAACAGCAGGCCAATCAGAAATAAGCAACGCTCATAGGGGCGAAGAGGTGAAATCGCAATAAATACCAGGGAAAAATAAAGCGATTTCACCCGAAGACCTATATGCGCCAATAAGCAATGAAATCTATAAAATTAGATCTATAAAGGAGTATTGATTCATGAGCGGTAATACATTAACCATTACCGATAACCGCACCGGTAAAAGCTACGAAATCCCCATTACCTATGATACCATCAATGCCATTGACCTGCGTCAGATCAAGGTCAACCCCGATGACTTTGGCCTGATGACCTACGATCCTGGCTATGGCAACACGGCCGCTTGCAAAAGCAGCATCACCTATATTGATGGCGATAAGGGCATCCTGCGCTATCGCGGCTATCCGATCGAACAGTTAGCCGAACAGAGCAACTTTTTGGAAGTGGCCTATTTGTTGATTTATGGCGAATTGCCTGATCAGCAGGCCGCCAAGGAATGGGAGTATAAGGTCTGCCACCACACTTTTGTCCATGAAAATCTCACCAAGCTGATGCAATCGTTTCGCTATGACGCCCACCCCATGGGCATGTTGATCAGCGCGATTGCCTTTATGTCTACCCTCCACAAGGAGGCCAAGTATGTTAATGACAAGGCCGTCCGTGATAAGCAGATCCTACGCATTTTGGGCAAATTGCCCACCGTGGCCGCCTTTGCCTATCGTCACCGCATTGGCCGCCCCTATAACTACCCGAACAGCGACCTGAGCTACACCGCCAACTTCCTCTACATGCTTGACTACATGCATCAGAGCCATTACGAAGTCAATCCGGTGTTGGCCAAGGCGCTCGACGTGCTCTTCATCTTACACGCCGACCACGAACAGAATTGCTCCACCTCGGTCATGCGCGGCATCGGTTCATCCAATGCCGATCCCTATAGCGCCATGGCCGGCGCCACCGCGGCGCTCTTTGGCCCCCGCCACGGCGGCGCTAATGAATCGGTCATTGCCATGCTTACGGAAATTGGCGACGCGAAAAATGTAGCCAGCTATGTCGAGCGGGTGAAAAAGGGCGATTTCCGACTCATGGGTTTTGGCCACCGAGTCTATAAGAGCTATGACCCACGCGCAAAGATCATCAAGCGGCTGGCCGACCAGGTCTTTGAGGTGACCGGCTCCAATCCGTTGCTCGATATCGCACTGGCGCTGGAAGAAGTGGCCCTCCACGATGAATACTTTGTCAAGCGCAATCTCTATCCCAATGTAGACTTCTATAGCGGCATCATCTATCAGGCCATGGGTTTCCCGCCCGATATGTTCACCGTGCTCTTTACCCTTGGCCGCGCGCCGGGGTGGCTCGCCCAGTGGAACGAACTCGTACAAGATCCCGAACAGCGCATTGCCCGTCCGCGCCAGATCTATTTGGGCGCCGACGAACGCAATTATGTGCCGCTGGCGCAACGGTAGTTAAGAGAAGAGATGACAGGATGGCAGGATGACAGGATGACAAAATGACAGGATAAAGTTGCGTTGTCTTGTTGTTCTGTCGGGATCAACACCTATGCTTCAGATCAAACAGGTCACCTCTTCGGCTGAACTTGCCCTAGCGCAGGAGATTCGCCGACAGGTCTTTGTCGAAGAACAAGGGATCCCCAGTACACTGGAATATGACGCAGCGGACGCCACTGCGCTGCATTTAGTCGGTTATGCGGCGCAGGTAGGCGTTGCGACGGCGCGGCTTGTGCCCTTGCCGGAGCGGATGGGGGCGGTCACGCGTGTGGCTGTGCTGGCGCCCTACCGCGGTCGCGGCTATGGGCGCCAGCTTGTGACGGCGCTTGAAACTCTGGCCCTGAAGCAGGGGATGTGCCAACTGACCTTGCACCCCCATGCCTATTTAGAAGCATTCTATCAATCCCTAGGCTACCAGACCGTGCCGGGTGAGGTGAGCCAGGTAGGTGTACACAGGTTGATTGCAATGGTAAAGCAGCTTCCTGCCGTTTTTGTCGAGGACCTATAGAATTTTGCGAGCAGAGGAAGGATTAGCAAGCTGATGACACAGTCAACAACCGGTGTGCTGGAGTTGCTCCCACGGGGTGGCGGCTTTTTGCGCGATGCGGCGGTCTCATTTCATCCCACGGCAGAAGATGCCTGGGTCTCCAACAAGTTGATCAGAGAATATGGTCTGGTCGAAGGCGCCCTGGTCAGTGGAACCATGCAGCGGGGCAAACAAAATATGGAGCTGGCGACGGTCGCGTCGATCTGTGGTCTGTCGCCAGAGCAGTTTCAGGCCCGCAAGCGTTTCGACCAGTTGGTGGCAGTCGATCCCACTGAACGCATCCGCTTGGGCGATGGCGGTAACGTCTCCATGCGCGTCATTGAGCTGATTGCACCGATTGGGCAGGGCACACGCGGCCTGATTGCCGCGCAACCCAAGGCGGGCAAGACGCAAATTCTGGAAGAGCTGGCCGACGCCATCCACAGCTGTCAGCCGGAGACGCGGGTCATCGTGCTGCTGATTGATGAACGCCCGGAAGAGGTGACCCACTTCCGCCGCAGCGTCCAGGCCGAAGTGTTGGCCAGCTCTAACGATGAAGGGCTCGACTCCCATGTGAAGCTGGCCAACCTGACCATGGCCATGGTCCGCTGCGAGTTGGAGTGTGGCCGCAATATCGTCCTCCTGGTTGACAGCCTGACCCGTCTGGGGCGCGCCTTTAATCTCTCCGGCGCAGGGGCGCGGCGCACCATGTCGGGCGGCATTGACGCCAAGGCGCTCGAGATCCCGCGCCGACTCTTTGGCTTGGCGCGCAACATTGAACATGGCGGCTCGGTGACGGTCATTGCCACGGCGTTAGTGGAAACCGGCTCACGCATGGATGACTATATCTACGAAGAGTTTAAGAGCACCGGCAACAGCGAAGTAGTGTTGGATCGCACGCTGGCCGAGGCGCGCATCTTCCCAGCCATTAACCTGCTGGCCAGCAGCACGCGCAAAGAGGAGCTGCTCTACACACCAGAGGAGATACACCGGCTGGCAGCGCTACGCCGCTGGCTGGCTGGCGGCGATGCCAAGGCGGCGATGCAGGGCCTGCTCAAGCTGATCAACAAGACGGCCAGCAATGATGAGTTGTTACGGCGGATTAAACCAAAGAAACGCAAACATGAAGCCACCCCATAAACCTGAAATCATGAGCCCGGCCGGTTACTGGCCCCAACTCCACGCCGCCATTGAAGCGGGCGCCGACGCCATTTACTTTGGCCTGACCCATTTTACAGCGCGGGCTAAGGTCGGCTTTACCCTCAGTGAGCTGCCCACGGTCATGCGCACGCTGCACGAGCGGGGCGTCAAAGGCTATGTCACCTTTAACACGCTGGTCTTTAATCACGAACTGGGCGAAGCCACCCGCAGTCTGGCCGCCATTGCCGCGGCCGGCGCCGACGCCATCATTGTCCAGGACATTGGTATTGCTCAACTGGCCCATCAACTCGCGCCGGCGTTGGCCATCCACGGCAGCACCCAAATGAGCATCACCAGCGCCGAGGGCATTCATCTGGCACAACAATTTGGCGTCAGCCGCGTGGTGCTGGCGCGCGAGCTGACGCTGGAGGAGGTGCAGACGATCCGCGGCCAGAGTGATTGTGAACTGGAAATGTTTGTCCACGGCGCGCTCTGTGTCTCCTACTCCGGCCAATGTTTTTCGTCAGAGGCGTGGGGCGGACGCAGCGCCAACCGGGGGGAATGCGCGCAGGCGTGTCGGCTCCCCTATGAGTTGCTGGTCGATGACCAACTGCGCCCGCTGGGCGACGCCCGCTACCTGCTCTCGCCCGGCGATCTCTACGCGCTGCAGCAGATGCCGGAGATTGTGCAACTGGGCATTGCTGCGCTCAAGATTGAGGGACGCTACAAGGACGCCGACTATGTGGCGCTGACCACGGCGGCCTATCGCAAGGCAGTGGATGAAGCGTGGGCGGGCCGACCCTTGAGCATTAGCCGCAGTGAAGAGTTGCAACTGGAGCAGGTCTACTCCCGCGGGCTGGGCCCCCATTTTATTAGCGGCATCAATCACCAAACAGTGGTCAAAGGGCGAGCGCCGCGCCATCGGGGTGTATTGGTGGGGAAAGTCGTCCAGGTGCTGGCCGATCGAGTGGTAATCACGCCGAATGTTAACGCAGCCGAGGCGCCACTCAAAGCGGGTGACGGCGTGGTCTTTGACGCGGCGACGTGGCGTAGTCCTGAAGCGCCGGAAGAGGGCGGCCGGATCTATCAAGTTGCGCCGGTTACGCAGCAGTTGGCCCAAGGGCCGCGCCAACAATCAGCCAAGCGGCAACAGCCACAGCAATTAGTCCTCCAGTTTGGCAATGGCGCCATCAACTTTAGCCGCATCCGCCCCGGCGACTTGCTCTGGCGCACCCATGACCCGGCATTGGACAAGGTGGTCAAGCCCTATCTTGAGGCACAAACACCGCTCCATCAACAGCCGGTCGATATTGAGGTTACCGCGCATGAAGGGGCGCCGCTGCGCATCCAGTGGCGACTTACGGCACAGCCCCACTATACGGTTGCGGTGCAAAGTGAAGAACCCCTTGCGCCAGCCCAAACGCGCGCCATTACGGAAGCCTACCTGCGGGATCAACTGGGGCGTCTGGGCAATAGCGCCTATGTCCTGAACACCGTTACCCTTGACCTGCAGGGGACGCCCTATGCGCCGCCCTCGTTGCTCAATCAGTTGCGCCGAGACGCCATTGAACAACTGACGGCGCAACAAGGTCGGGCGAGCCCTTTAACCATCCACGACCCTGCCGCCATCCTGGCCGCCGCGCTTCCCGCCACGCCGGCGTCACACCCTGGACTCTCCAACCAGGCCGCGCCGCAACTCCATCTCCTGGTGCGCACGCCACAGCAGTTGGAGGCGGCGCTGACGGTCAAGCCGGCCAGCATCACCCTCGATTATCTGGATCTCTATGGTCTGCGTCCGGCGGTGGAACGGGTGCAGCGGGCAGGGATTCCGGCGCGGGTGGCCAGCCCACGCATATTGAAGCCTAACGAACAACGGATTGTGAACTTTCTGCTGCGGCTGGAGTGCCAAATCTTGGTGCGCTCCACCGGTCTGCTCTATGCGCTACAGGCTGCCCAACCGCAGATGTCCTTGCCCCCCTTAATCGGTGACTTTAGCCTCAACGCCGCCAATGTGCTGAGCGCCGCCACGCTGCTACAACTGGGGCTGACGCGCTTGACCCCCACCCATGATCTCAACGCAGCGCAGGTCACCGATCTCGCTCAACAGAACGGCGCCGACCGGATCGAAGTCATTGCCTATCATCATCTGCCCGTCTTCCACACCGAACACTGCGTCTTCTGCCGTTTTCTCTCCACCGGTACTAGCTACAAAGATTGTGGTCGTCCCTGTGAGCAACATCAGGTGGCGCTGCGTGATGGTCATGGCCGCGCCCACCCGGTCATGGCCGACGTTGGCTGTCGCAACACCGTCTTTGGCGCCGAGGCGCAAGAGGCCAGCCGCTATTTGGAGGAATGGCAGCGCGCCGGCATCCACCACTTCCGCCTCGAATTTGTCCATGAAAGCGCCGACCAGGTGGTGGCAGTCGCCGACGCCTTTACTGCAACGCTCCTGGGCCGCCAAACAAGCGCCCAATTGACGCGCCACTTGCAGCAGCTTGCCCCCCAGGGCACCACCGAAGGCAGCCTCTTTGTATCCGATCGCTTTCTGGAAATCCCACTGTTGGCGTAACCATGGCGGGTAGGTAGATAGATAGATAGGTATAATCGGTATATCGGTAGATAGGTACCGATTTACCGATATACCTATCTATCTATCTACTTATTTACCTATCTACCTATCTACTTATCTACCTATCTACCATACCTCTACACCAATCCCTGTTCCAACATGGCATCGGCCACTTTGCAGAAGCCGGCGATGTTGGCGCCCATGACATAGTTGCCACGGTCGCCGTAGTCTACGGAAGTGCGATAAGCCGCTTCATGGATCGCCTGCATGATCTCCTGAAGCCGGCTGTCGACTTGGGCAAAGGACCAGGTGGTGCGCATGGAGTTTTGGCTCATTTCCAGACCACTGGTGGCCACCCCGCCGGCGTTGGCCGCCTTGCTGGGGGCATAGAGAATGCCCGCTTTGGCCAAAAACCGTGCGGCATCCAGCGTTGCCGGCATATTGGCGCCTTCGGCCACCAGTTGGCAGCCATTGGCTAACAATGTCTTGGCAGCACAGAGGGAGAGTTCGTTTTGCGTGGCGCACGGAAAGGCGGCGTCCGCAGGAATCGACCAGACGGGGCGGTCGGTAATGTAGGCTGCGTCATACGCTTCAGCATAGGCTTTGATACGGCCATGACGCACATTCTTGAGTTCCATGATGAAGGCCAGCTTTTCGTCATCCAGACCGGCCGGATCATAGATAAAGCCATCGGAATCGGACATGGTCACCACTTTGGCGCCTGCCTGCAATAACTTTTGGGCGCAATACTGAGCGACATTCCCGGCGCCGGAAATAAGACACGTTTTGCCGGCCAGCATTTGTCGTTGTGTCGCCAACATGGCTTCGGCAAAGTAAACCAGCCCGTAACCAGTGGCCTCTGTGCGCGCCAGAGAACCGCCCCATTGGGTCCCCTTGCCGGTCAAGACACCATTAAATTGATTGGCCAACCGCTTGTACTGCCCAAAGAGATACCCTATCTCACGCCCACCTACGCCAATATCACCGGCCGGCACATCGGTGTCGGCGCCAATATGACGGTAGAGTTCACTCATAAATGACTGGCAGAAGCGCATGATCTCATCGTCGGATTTGCCCTTGGGGTCAAAGTCGGCGCCACCCTTGCCACCGCCTAGATTGAGGGTGGTTAACGAATTTTTGAAGGTCTGCTCAAAGCCGAGAAATTTGAGGATGCTCAGATTTACCGTTGGATGAAAACGCAGTCCCCCTTTGTAGGGCCCCAACGCCGAGTTAAACTGGACACGGTAGCCCCGATTTACCTGATAGAGACCGCGATCGTCGATCCAGGGCACACGAAAGATGATGACGCGCTCCGGCTCCACCATGCGCTCTAAGAGTCGCGCCTGTTGATAGTGGGGTTTGCGTTCCAGCAGTGGCTCAATCCCCTCCAAGAACTCTTCCACCGCCTGCAAAAATTCGCGCTCACCCTGATCCTTGGCAGAAAGCGCGGCCAATATCTGACTTTTGTACGACATACGAAATCTCCTCAAACAATTGTTGGATAATCTCTCATTTATACTCCGCCGCAGCACATAGTAACATTTTCACTCGTGTGCAAAATGTTACTTTATGGCGCAGCTTAGCATACTACAGCATTCTTAAGGAGCCGGTGGGGCCGGGCAGAGATACACTACGGCAGCCTTCGTAGGGTGACCAACGGCGAAAGAGAGGGGGAATAAAGATAAAACACTGCTCATGGCGTAGGGGATCAGGAAAAGAGCACGATCAGTGCTATAATAGAGGCGAACAATCCATTTCACGAATCGCCAAGGAAGTGAGCACCCCTATGCTAAGTCTGCGCTGGCGCTATGCCGCGCGTGATCTGTGGTTGCACAAGACGCGTACGCTGTTGGTCATCCTCTCGATTGCGGTGGGTGTCTTTGCCTTTGGCATGATCTTTGGCGCAATTATTCGGCTCAATCGAGACTTGCCGGTGAAATACCGGGCCATTGAGCCGGCCAGCGCCATCATTCACACCACCCCGTTTGATCAGGAGATGATCGATGCGGTGCGCCGTATGCCGGAGGTGGCCCACGCCGAGGGGCGTTTTCGCACCGTTTTGCGCTTTTTACAGCGCAATGGCGAATGGCATGATCTGGAAGTGCTGGTGCTGGAAGATTACACGACCAATGTGATCAACCGCGTTCTCCCCTATGGCGGCGCTTGGCCACCGCCGGACCATGCGCTCCTGGTCGAGCGCAACTCCCTCTTTTTAACACAGGCCGCGGTTGGGGAAAGCATCCTGCTGGAGATGCCCGACGGCAAGCAGCGCACCATCCCCATTGCCGGCCTGACCCATGACATGAACCAACCACCGGCGCAAATCACCGGTGTGCCCTATACCTATGCCACCTGTGATACCTTGGAGTGGCTGGGCTATCCCTGTCGCTATAACCAGCTCCAGTTGATTGTAGCCCAGGGCCGTGAAGATCAGGCGCATATTACGCGGGTGGCGCAGGCCGCGGCCAAGAAGTTCGAGGATAGCGGCTATACGGTGCTGTGGACTGAAGTGCCGATTCCCGGTCACTTCTTTGCCCAGGATTTTCTGCCCACCATTCAACTGATTCTGGGGCTGTTGGGCACCATGGCGCTGGTGTTGAGCAGCTTCCTGGTCATCAACGTCATTACCGCGATTTTGACGCAGCAGACACGCCAGATCGGGGTAATGAAGGCCATTGGCGCCCAATCAGGCCAGATCACCAACCTCTACCTGCGCATGGTGTTTGCCTTTGGGGTTTGTGCGTTGGTGCTGGCCGTGCCCTTGGGCGCGACCGCCGCCTACTTTTTTGCCCGCTTTGTGGCGTTGCAACTCAATTTCGACTTGGATGGCGTGCAACTGTCACCGGGGGTGCTGGGGCTGCAAGTGTTGGTGGGGCTGCTGGCGCCCATCTTGGCCGCGCTGGCGCCTATTGCGCACACGGCGGGCATGACGGTGCTTCATGCCATTCAGGACCAAGGGCTGGGCCAATCGCGCAACGGCCAGGACGTCACCAACACCATAGGGGGCGCCTTGCAACAGCGGCTGCGCCTCTCCCGTCCGGTGCGCCTCTCGTTGCGCAATACCTTTCGCCGCCGCGGCCGCCTGGTGCGCACCCTAGTTCCTCTGGGGCTGGGCGGCGCCATCTTTATGACGGTGTTGACGCTGCGCCTCTCCCTCTTTACCACCTTGGAAGAAACGATCTCTGCCCAAGGTTTTGATGTACAGCTTCAATTTGACCAGCCTGTGCGCATCAGTCGGATTGCGCCCGTCATTGAGGCCATTCCCGCCATTACCGCCGCCGAAACTTGGACCGTGCGTGAGGGCATCCCCATTCGTAGCGACGGCAGCGAAGCCGACAGCGTGCGCCTCTTTGCCCTGCCCCCCACGACGCAGCTTTACACGCCGGAGATCATTGCCGGACGCTGGCTGCAGCCGGATGACCAGAATGCGATGGTCGTAGCGGTGGGGCTCATCTATGCGGAGCCAACCTTGAAATTGGGCGACGATTTGACCATCCGCGTCGATGGCGTGGAGAATACGTGGCGTATTGTCGGCATTACGGAAGCCTTCCAACCACCGGTGGCGCCGGCGTTGGTCTATGTCAACCAGCGCTACTTTTGGCAGAAGATGGGCTATCACAACCAGACCGACACGTTGCGCGCCCTCACCGCTCTGCATGATCCGGCCACCCATGCCCACGTGGCCCAACTGCTGCTGGATCGGCTGAATGCGATTGGCGTGACCGTGCGCTCCACCCGCACCGCGTCGGAAGATCGGCGCATCTTTACCGAGCGCTTTAATATCATTACCAGCATTCTGATGATCATGGCCTTTTTGTTGGCGACCGTCGGGAGTTTGGGGCTCATGGGCACCATGAGCATCAATGTACTGGAGCGCAAACGCGAGATCGGCGTCATGCGCGCGATTGGCGCCTCGAACCATGCCATCCTTCAGATTTTCATTGTGGAGGGCGTCATCATCGGCCTGATCTCCTGGGTCATCGGTCTCCTATTTTCGCCGCTGATCAGCTATCTCATGAGCCGGCGGATTGGCATGGTCTTTACCAAACAGCCGCTGACCTATATCTATGACCCGCGCGGTCCGCTCTTCTGGCTGCTCATTGTCATTCTGGTCGCCGCGCTGGCCAGCTTGGCGCCGGCGCGCAACGCGGCCAACCTCAGCGTGCGCGAGACGTTGGCGTATGAGTAGGGCGCTTTGGCGTGGGGAACATAACAACGGATGACGGAGGCAACGGATTTGTGGTGCGCTTAGAACCTATCCGTAAATTCGGTTGTGGCGTCCAGTACTTTGTCGAGTTGTGGACTTGGGCACAGAGAATTTACGGACAGTCACTTAATGAGAATTTAGAGGCGCCACCGGATCGCACGTTTCATCTTCCTGGAAGAGACCACGAATCATTGCCACGACTATCACCTGACCCTCGTTGAAATCTCGTTACAGTACTACTCTAGCCGCAAAAATTCACGCTGAAAGCGCGGGTCGTGCACGCAGGTGTGGAAGAGCAACACGGCGCCTATCCCCGCGGTGGCCGAGGCGAGAAAGAGCCACTCATAGCTCAGAGTCGCCAGCAGCCCGCCGACCAAGGGGGCGATGGCAATGCCGATGCCGTTGGCGGTGTTGGCAATCCCGACATAGGTGGGCCGGTGGGCTGGAACGGAAAACTCCAAGGCAATGAGTACGCCGGCCACCATATGCATCCCTAAACCGAAACCCACCAGCAAAAAGACCGGGAAATACCAGACCGAGGTGGGCGCTTGCCAAGCCAGGAGGAAAGCTGCCGTATTGGCACTGAAGCTGCCCATGAGCGTCTGTTTATTCCCAAAGCGGTCAGCCACGACCCCGGCCACCAAGGTCCCCAGGGTCTGGCCACTGAGCAGGGCAATGGTAAAGAGCCCCACCATGCCGTCAGAGACCTGCCAACGGTGGAGCGCCACCACGGTAATAAAGCCGACGCCCATGCTGCTCAGGTTTCCCAGCAAACGCGCCTGCAAAAAGTGCCGAAAATTCTGGTCGCCACGTAGGATGCGTCCAATCTTGGCCCGGTTGGCCCGGCGCCCCTGTGGTCGCGGCGGCGTCGGTTCCACCGTTTCGCGCATCTGTGCTAGGAAGACCCAACTGAGCAAGATCATGAGCGCGGCCAGCAGAAAGGCGTAGACAAAGTTGGTGGGGAAAGCATACTGTTCCAGCAGCCAACCACTAAAGAGCGCGCCCAACGCGCCCAAGCCGGCGCCGACAAAGGCGGTAAAGCCAAAGAACCAACCACGCCGTTCAACCGGAAAGCAGCGCGCGATCAGATCGGACCAAGCCGGCGCAATGGCGCCGGCGCCCAGCCCATGCAACCCATAAGCCACCAGGAACATGACCAGGGCCAGCCGGGGCGCAGCCAAGCTCATGAGCGCAGCCAGCGGCATAAACCAAGTGGGCATCCGTTCGACAAAGAAGCCCAGATTGATCACCACCGGTTTCTTGCGCGCCAGGCGTTCGGTCAGGCCGGCCGTAAAGAGTTGGGGCAGATACCAGGTTGCCTGCCCTAAAATGGGCAAGAGCGCAATGATGAGGGGATTGTCGGTCAGTTTGCTGACAAATAAGGGCAGAATTGTGGCGGCAGAGACAAAGCTGCTGCCAAACCAGAAAAATGCGCCATCGAGCAGACCAAAGGTAAAATTCCAGCGATAGTTCTGTTGGGCCTCGGCCACCAGCTCTGCTTGGCTGCGCGCCGGCGCCTGTTGATCAAGCTGCAAAAGGCGGCGGATTGCCACACGCCGCCACTGTAACCATTGCGTGGTCATGGTTGTCCTGTTCGTTTGTGGAATGGGAAGCGTTGATCTTTCTGTCGGCCTTCAGCCGCTACGGTTCCGCGTAATAGCCGCGGTTTTCCGGCGGCAGCAACGCGGCAACCTGCATCATCATCTGGTCGGCCAGGGCGTCAAGCTGTTGGCGCCGCGCCTGCCCCTTGAGTGCAGGATCGAGCGTTAAGGGGCCAAAGCGCGGTCCCACGCGCAAGGTCAGTGGTGTCCGTCGCCCGCGGCGCAAATTTGCAAGGAACAGATGGCCACCGAGCAACGCCACCGGCATCAGTTGGGCGCCGCTCATAACCGCTAATAATGCCACGCCCGCTTTCGCCTGGATCAGTTGGGCGCCGGCCCGTGACATGTTGCCCTGTAGTTGGGCAATTTGTTGACCAGCAGCGACCAACTCGGCCATCTCCGGGTTGATGCCGCCTTCGGGAAAAATGCCGACCACTCCCCCCTGCTTCAGCACACGCACCGCCGTGCTCAATGCCTGGCGATCCACTTGTCCGCGCCAAATGGGAATACTTTCAAAGATGGTGGTGAAGCCACGCGCCCACCACTTGGCGGTGGCTTCGGTGGCAATTAGGTAGGCGGGTGGATAGGGCAGCAAGAGGGAGAGCAGCGGTGCGTCAAACCAACTAAAGTGGTTGGAGATCACCAGCAGATTCTGGGGTGCAGGGGGAAAATGTTCACGCCCTTCGACAGTTACACGAAAGAGGATTTTACAGAGTAGGCGACCTAGATAGACCAGCAACGTGCGTACCAGACGGCGTCCAACATGTGCCATAGTGACAGCGGCTCCATTGATTTTAGCGGAGTTTGAAGGTAATCGGCACTTGGCAAGATGTCGGTCACCTGAAATCTATTGTTTATTTACGGCTCATTCCTCAAGCCGCAAGCATCATAGCATGGCCACCGCAATCCGTCAACGATTCGCCCTCTCAGGGGTGCGTCCCACGCAAGTGGCGAAAAGGTGAGTGTCACTGAGCACAGGGCGTTGCAATGGCTCCCACCCCATGTTGCCCAGTGACACTCACCTCTGGTCCCAACGATTTGGGATGCACCCCCCTCTCCGCAATTCCTCAGGCAGCTTTGCCCTGCACCTCTACTCAATGATATAATAGAACAATCGTTGAAGTTCAGTTCACATAGAGTCTGTTTCATGCCATCAGAGCCCATTTCTGCGCCAGAGTCCGCCGCGGCGCTTTCATCTTCAACCGCAACCGAACGCCGCGCCCAGAAACGGGTGGCCATTGGCCTGGCTCCAGAGCGCCCCACAGCCAAGACAGAGGTGCAACGCCCGCCCCGTCCGCCACTCAGTGCTGGGCAGCGCTGGTTCCTGACCCTCTTGTTGCTAGCCCTATTGGCGACTACGCTGTTGTTAGCGGTTGCCAGGGCGAATGGCGCGCCGACGGCCTGGCCCCAGGTGCGCGCTTATCTGACGTCCTGGTTAGCGGGCCAACCGGCGCCGCGCCCGATTGGCGGTGGCCTCTTTGGCACACGCTATCAGCTCCTGCAAGAGGACGCTTTTGTCACCAGGACGGGACTTTTGGCCTGCAACCAACAAGCCGGCCAGTGGTGGATGGATGTTGTGCCGGACGAAGGGCTCTATCGCATGTCGATCTGGCCGGGGCGGGTGGCGTGGAGTACATTGGCCACCGTGACGCCCTCTGCCTATCGTCTTGACGCTAGCTTCACCCTGGCCGATCTGATGCCCGACAGCTACGCCGGCTTTGTGGGACGTTATCAGGATGCCGCTAATTTTTACCTCTTTGTGGTAGACGGGCATGGGCGCTATCAAGTGCAACTTTGGCAACAAGGGGTATTGACCACCTTGCAGCCGTGGACATCTAATCCCCTCTTGAATGGCGCCGGCTTTGAAAATGTGTTAACGCTGGAGGACGACGGCGAACGCCTCCATTTTGGCGCCAATGGCGGTGAGCTTTACGTGATCATTACCTCGTCATTGCCCAGTGGACAAGTCGGTGTCTTGGGTGGCGCTGGCGCCCGCACCATGGCGGAGATTGTCATCAATTGGCTGCGGCTTTATAAAGGGGTGCAGTAAAGGGGTGATTAGGTGATTGGTGATTAGTGATTAGGTGATTGTATGAAAAGATCTGAATGGCTGGATGCGTGGTTGGCGGCTATTGCGCAGGATAACGATGAAGAGGCGGAGCGGTTGACATTGCAAGGTACGGCCACGGCTGAGCCGGCGTTGCTCTCGCAGTTGCAGCAGGGCAACCCCGATCAGCGCTGGTGGGCGGCACGGGCGCTAGCCCACTGTGGCACGGGCGCAGCTATCCCGGCGTTGTTGGCTGCTTTAGAGGGGAAAAATGCCGAGCTGCGTGCGGTGGCCGCGCTGGCGCTGGGCGCCCTCTATGTCCGCAAGCGCACGCAAGCGCCATCCCCGTTAGCCGCAGTCGCCACCTTGCTGGCCGACGACGACGGCATGGTGCGTCAGGCCGCGGCCGATGCCCTGGCCCAGTGTGGGGATGACGCGATTGGGGCGCTGGTCAATGTCTTGCGCAACAGTGAGCATCAGGGCGCCCGTTCACGCGCCGCCTACGCCCTGCGCAAAATCGGCAGCGAAGCCGCGGCCCCTGCCCTTTTCCGCTGTCTCAATGACCCCAACTACCTTGTCCATACCTACGCCCACGAAGCGCTCGACGAAATGGGACTGTTGGAGAATGTGTTGGTGACTATGTAGGTGATTAGTGATTGGGTGATTAGTGATTGGGTGATTAGTGATTGGGTGATTGATCGGAGGCCCTGGTATCACACCTTTCGAGCAGGTGTGATGAGAGAAGCTGGTATCACACCTTTCGAGCAGGTGTGATGAGAGAAGCTGGTATCACACCTTTCGAGCAGGTGTGATAAGAGAAGCTTAGGGCGTGAAATCACTAATCACCCAATCACCCTTTTCCATTGGCCAGGTAAGCAATGGTTAATGGTCCTTCGGGGAGGACACAGATGCGTGCCGAGGTGCCATAGCGTTGTTGAAGGGTGGCGACGGTCTGTTCAATATTGCGACAGGGAGTGAAGAGCGCACGTTCAATCTGACCGTCGGTCAAGCCGTCGCTGTAGACATAGACATCAGCATGGAGTTGGATCTGGGCCTGGATCTGTACCTGCCACTGGTCATGTTCGCTAAAGCCGGGCTGGGCGATGAGATCAAGCACCCCCTGAGGCGAACCCCCTTCAGCCAGCAGCGCGGCATACTTGCCATGATCGGGCAGGCCATCCTGACAGGCCCCGGCCATGATGATCGCGCCGCCCTGGCGCACAATCTGCCGCGCCGCGCTCATCCCTTTGACACATTGATAGAGATTCTGATCAAGCGGATAGCCGCTGTTGGTGGTGATGACAATATCGTAGGGCTCTGCGACCGGAACCATCGCGCTTTGCCGCACAAAGTCGCAGCCAGCGGCGTGGGCTTGCAACAGGTCGCCGGCAAAGACGCCAGTGATCTCCTTGTCCGTATTCAGCGTCACATTGAGCAGAAAGGTCGGCTTGGCCATGAGCGCGGCCTCACGCATTTCGGCCCAAATAGGATTGCCAGCCAGGTTGCCCCAGGTCGCCTTGGGATGGGCGATCATCTCCCGACCGTGGTTGGTAAAGACGCTTTCCGCGCCAGCAATCGAGGGCAAAACGCCTTTGGGACCGCCGCTAAAGCCGGCAAAAAAGTGCGGCTCGATAAAGCCAGTCAGAATTTTGACATCGGCTTCGGCAAAGTGGCGGTTGATACGCACGGGATGACCATTGGACGTAACGCCCAACGAGACCAAGTTGGCGTCGTCAAAGGCATTGTGTTGTAAACAGCGGTATTGCGCTACAATGGCATCGCCCAACATCCTACGCAATTCAGCCTCGGTTTGGGGCCGATGGGTGCCCAGCGCGTTGAGCAACGTAATATCCTCACGGACGACGCCGGCGGCTTCTAGATCGCGCAGGAGCACCGGCAGGATGCGGTCATTGGGCGTGGCGCGGGTAATGTCGGTATGGACAATGACGACGCGCTGCCCTGGCTTAACCAAGGTCGCCAGAGGCGGCATCCCGAGCGGACGGCGCAGGGCCTGTTGCAGCGCCACCCCTTCGTCAGCAACACCGGGCACGAAGCGCGCGGTGACGATCTCTGTGGCAGCCGGCAAGGTGACGGCCAAGCCGTCGCGGCCATAGGCCAACTTGACAGCGGTCATAGCAAGACTTCCCCTGTAACGAGCGCCACACGCGAACGAAATTCAGGCGCCCCCTGTATGCCCAGATTGAGATGATAGAGTGCGCCGGCGGTGGCGCCATTCTCGTCCCGGTTATTGCCGCCGGCGGTCGTTACATACATATCGGTATAGTCGGGGCCGCCGAAGGTAACACACGAGACCTTCTTGGTGGGGAATTGGACTCGGCGCTCCTCTTCGCCGTCGGGCGTGTAACGGATCAGACAGGAGCCATCCCAGCGCGCCGACCAGACATAGCCGGCGGCGTCCACCGTTAGGCCGTCGGGGCTGCCTGGTGCTGCGCTGCTGTCCACAAAGACACGGCGGTTGGTAATTGCGCCGGTGGCGGCGTCATAGTCGAAGAGATAGATTTTGCGCTCGCGCGTCACGGTGTGATAGAGCTGCTTGCGGTCTGGTGTAAAGCCCAGGCCGTTCGGCGTGCCCAGACCGCCCAGCAAATGGTGAAGTGTCACATTCGTGTCGAGCCGGTAGAGATGACCCAGATGGGCTGGCGTGGCCATGGTGCCGCAAAAGACCCGCCCCGCGGGATCGGCAATAATATCGTTAAAGCGCGACTCTTCCTCGCCGGGAATGCTATCGATCAAGGTGGTGAGTGCGCCCTGCCGCCAGATGCGCACGGCGCCTTGGGCTTGAAAGAGCAGCAGTGCGCCATCGGTCTGAATCGTAAAGGCCCCAATGGGCTCGCCCTGATAGACCGCCGCCGCCGCGCCCGTAGCCGGCGTGTAGCGAAACATACGCCCTTGCGGAATATCGACCCAATACACACACTGTTCATCCGGGTGCCACAGTGGCCCTTCACCGGTGACACATTGAAAATCGGCAATGACCTGGGGTTCCATGTACTGTTCCTTTGCTCAACAAAACACCTGTTGTTCATTATTATACACGGCGTTTCTATGGCAGCAAACTGGGGGAGCGGAGGCTAGAGATTGGGGATTGGAGACTGGAGAAATGACTGGATTGGCTGCCGTTGGCAGATCTGTCCCATCTGCGGCTTCTGCCCAGGATTGGGGAGCGGTTGCACCATAGTCTGCGTAATCAAATCCAGATTGACCTCTTTAATATGGCGCTCTAACTCCACAAACGTGTTACCCCGCTGCGCGTTAGTGTTACAAGTTTTCACAAAATTCCGTAATGCCTCAATTCATGCTTGACAAGCAACCAACACTGTGCTAGGCTTGGCAACACAAAATGATAGACGACATAAGCGTTGAGAGGGACAGGCAACTTGGTTCCACCGATGTCAGAGAGCCATCCATTGGCTGTGAGGATGGTCATCGGCGCCGCGGTTGTGACACCCTTGAGCTAGCCCGGGAACGCCTGTTGATAGTTTTATGGCAGGTCAGTAGTTGGTTGCGGGTTGCGCCCGTTAACGCGCAGCGGTTTACTGTTGCCGGCATCCTCGCGGCCAGGCAAGACGAACCGGTAGAGGCTCGATCTATCTACATTTACATAGATCGGGCAATTGGTGGTGGCACCACGATGCGGCTAATCGGCCCTCGTCCTCCTATGGACGGGGGCTTTTTTTATTGGCATTTCTCGTGGACACTGGTGGGCTGTAAAGATTTTTGGGATAGATATTTTGGGCCAAAAGGAGCGGTGGAGCTATGACACGAATTCGGACGACCGAAATTGGCGGCTATGTAGGGGAACGGGTGCAGTTGCAGGGCTGGCTGCACACGCTGCGGCGACTGGGTGGGGTCAATTTTGTGGTGCTGCGCGACGGTTGGGGCACGGTGCAAGCGGTGACCGAGAATGAGGCCGATCTGGCGCCCTTAACCGCAGAGGAGTTGCAGAGCGAGACTGTGATCACGCTGGAGGGGCTGGTGGTGACTTCCCCCCAAGCGCCCGGCGGGATTGAGTTGCAACAGCCGCGCATCACCGTGATTACGCCGGTGCGCGCAACAACGCCGGTGCTGATTAACAAACGGGAGATCAAGGCGCAGTTGCCGGTCTTGCTCGACCACGCCGTGGTGACCAATCGCCATCCCGGCCGGCGCGCCACATTACGCCTCTTGGCCGGCGTCATGGCGGCTTTCCGCCAATATTTGACTGAGCAGCACTTTACCGAGATCCAAACGCCCAAGGTGGTGGCCTCGGCTACGGAGAGCGGCGCCAATGTCTTTGCCATTGACTACTTTGGCCGACCCGCCTATCTGGCCCAAAGCCCCCAATTTTACAAGCAGATTATGGTGGGGGTCTTTGAACGCGTCTTCGAAGTGGGGCCGGTCTTCCGCGCCGAGCCCCACGCCACGGCGCGCCATCTTAGCGAGTATGTGAGCCTGGATGTGGAGTTTGGCTTTATTGAAAACCACTTTACGGTAATGGCGCTACTGCGCGAACTATTGGCCCATATCTTTACCACCCTGCCCACCTACTTTAGCGCCGAACTGGCATTGGTGGGGGCCAAGCTGCCGGTTATTCCCGCCACCATTCCTCAGCTCCATTTCACCGAAGCCAAAGAATTGGTCTTCCAACTGCATGGCGTGGACGAGCGTAACGAGCCGGATCTGGCGCCCCAGGAAGAGCGCTGGCTAGGCGAATGGGCGCAGCAGGAACATGGCAGCGACTTTCTCTTTGTCACCGGCTACCCCATGGTCAAGCGCCCCTTCTACACCCATCCCGACCCGGCGCGACCCGCCTATTCCAACTCCTTTGACCTGCTCTTCCGGGGCATGGAGTTGGTGACTGGCGGCCAGCGCCTTCATTGCTACGAAAGCTATCTTGCGGCCCTGGCCGAACGCAAGCTTGCCCCTGAGCCTTTCGCGAGCTATCTGGAAACCTTCCGTTATGGCATGCCCCCCCACGGCGGCTTTGCCATCGGCCTGGAACGACTGCTCATGCAACTGACCGGCGCCGCCAACCTGCGCGAGACAACCCTTTTCCCGCGCGATCTAAATCGGTTGGCGCCATAGAGAGCTACTCGATATCTTCAGTTCTGTTAGGCCTGTGCAGCATGGGAACTGCACCTACCATAACTTTTCCCATTTTTTAACTACATGAGACCTTGTTAAATTGCGACTTGTGTTATGAAAGGTAACCAACGGTTTGTGTAATTAAGGTTCGCTCTCTGGTAAGATTTGACGAAATTAAGATATTTCTTCCATTTACCAGAGAGCGCAAAACCGTGGGAGGTAATACTTATGTGGTCTGGAATTATACTTATATTCATTGCTACAATGATACTAATCGCTATCGAGCGATGTAGAAAAAGACTTGAAACATGCCGCGATGGGTTCATGCATAAGACGGGTTATACCAAGTCGGTAGTATAATTCCACAATTTCAGGAGAAGTGGTTTAGTGCAGAGTGCGGTTGCTTAACGGGATGGAAGCATTTCTGTGCTGTGAGCCCATTGTACCACCTTTTCTTTATCAGACCGACTGGCGGTTATGCGCTTCCCCTGCGAGATAACTCTTCAATTTTTCGGCAGGCTTGAACTAGCGACAGGGCACGCCTTTAGACCTCATAGAGATAGACACGCCGCTCTTCTTGCAAGCTCAGTTCGATGGCTTCACCGATTTGGATTGCTTCGATCATGGCCTTGGCCTGCACTGGCGAGGGCGCACCGCGCAGCACGGCGAGGATCTGGTGCATGCCTTGACGATAACAGTCACGGATATTGAGCGTGGCCGAATGAACACCTTCGCGCCCCAAGGCCGTGGCGCGGAAGGCGTACTTGGCATCAATCGATAATTCCAGGGTCGCCATCATACCATTGGGCCAGGCGCAGACAGCCACCATAGCGCCATTCTCGTCCGCGTCGACACCGTTGCCTTCCATTGCCTGCACCCACTGGACGCCCGTACCTTGCACGGCTAACATGAGTTCAACGCTATGAATAGCATAGAAGAGCACGCCGCCATAGGGGTTGCGCCGGGTGGCCGGCCCGCTGTAGCTGCCCATGCGCACGCCGCCAAGTTGACGCGCGGCTTGGAGAAAGTCTTGGGCGTCCACGCTAAACTGGACGGTAGAAAAAGAGGAGAAGGGGACGCGATGCTGCGCCGCCAGCGCGACAATCGTGCGCGCATCGTCGGCGCTAATGGCCAGCGGCTTATCGACAAAGGTCGGAATACCTGCGGTCAGATAAGGGCGCACTAATTCATAGTGGAGCCCACCATGACGGGTGACGCACAGCACTGCATCTACCTGCCCCAACATAGCAGTCGGTTCGGCCACAATAGTCTCAATCTGGTTGTTGGTGGCTACCTGCGCAGTACGTTCGGCCTCTTGCCCCCAAATTGCCACCACACGCGCATCGGCGTCGGCGATATAGTCAGGATGGTCGGCAAGATTCAAAAGTTCGGCAAAGCGTTCGGCATGACTGTTGTCACTGCCCAAGATCCCTATCCTTAACATAAGCTTTTTCTCCTTGTACACTCCACAACAGCAGATAAGTTCACCTTTATTAGCGCTGCTTAGTTCGACAATGTCACATAAGGCTGATCCAAGAAATTGAATCCCTTTTGTAGGCGACTGTCACTGGCCTAGGCAACCTAGGATTACGCCAGACTTGGTGGCCAGTGACAGTCACCTCAGCGGGGTAATCTATTCCTTGAAACCGCCTTAGGATGCCACCAGCAGTATGGACGCGGTTTTGGAGAGCGCGAATTAAACCAGCGTCACCCGGATTCGCGTCTGTTAACGGCGCTAATCATCTTAATGTGACACTGTCGAATTAGTCTATAAGATCATGTAATTCAAAAAGCCCCATACCACCAAAGCACACCGTACAAATTGCTGAGCACGCCTGCCAGGATCAGCCAGCGCATAGCCCAAGTGACCCGTGTACCGGCGGCAACTGCGATCAGAAACACAGCCGGGACAATGAAATCCAGACTAAAGCGATAGCCAAATTGCCACCAGCCGGTATTATAGTACAGCAAGAGTGGCGCCATGAGCAAGAGCAGCGTAACCCAGCCTCCCCACACCAACGGGAGACGACGGCGCGCGCGGCCCAGGTAGATGAGCACCGGCGACGTGAGCAGCAAACTCATGCCTTCCGGGTCAGGCAGCCAGAAGTTAGCCTCGCGATCCCAGCGTGGCCCGGCTAGCCACATGGCCCAGAAATTCTTGGGCAGATAGTGGAGATTGAACTGCCCATAGGTGTGCAGATTGGGCGCAAGTTCGTCCGCCACATTTTCGTTCAGATAGCCAAAGTCGGTCGGATTACCAAAGCGGGCCAGGTTATAGAGCAGTAAGAGGCCAATGGCAAGGGCTAGCGGAATGAGGGAAAGCAGCGACCAGCGCAGCAAAGCACGCCACTTAATCGCCTGCCAGGAAAATGCAGGCACAGGCTGCATTTGGCTCACCGTTACCTGCGTCAACATAACAGTCGCCGCAATACCCGCCAGGAGTGGCCAGGTCAGGATGACATTGGGGCGCGCCAACAAGGCCAGCGCCAATGCGCCGCCGGCCAGCCAAGGGGAACCGTGCTCAATGGTCAACCAGACGGCCAACGCAATAAAGGTCACCGTACAGATCTGCGCCACAAACCAGACCGAACCAAGCGTCGCCATATACCAATGAACAGACCCGAACGCAAAAAAAACGGTCAACCAGAGATGATCTCTGGTTATCAGGTGGGTCCAGCCTCGTTTGGTCATGGCAGTCAGCAGCAGATAGATCAAGGCAACATTCAGGGCGCCAAAAAGCGCGCTAAAGAAGACGGTGTTCACGCTCTCTACCCCAAAGAGCGCCACCCACGGCAACATCAAGAGGGCCGGCAAGGGAGGAAAGGGCACATACCACTGCCCTTGAAAAAAGGTTAGATCGTGGGTGCTGGGCGGTTCCTCCAGATAGAGGCGACCGTGCAAAAAGGCATCGGCCAGGTGGTTAAAATAGGCCTGGCGCGGTGTGACGCCATCGCCGAGCCAAGAAGCTGTGCCCCAATAGACCCCCAATGCCACCCCAAAAACGAGCACTGTTAATAGAATTCGACTGCGCAAAAGCGTTCCTGTTTACCGTTTGCGAAACTACTGCTTGATAAAGTTGATGATCCAGCGGGCCATGATCTGATCATCGGGCGCGCCTTCTGCCAGTGTGGCTGCCGCCGCGAGCGTGACCTCTGCACCTGCAACGGGAGCCAATTCTGTAATAAGCGCCCGCATGTACTCTTCTGAAAATTCGGGATGGCCCTGAATGCCCAGCACTTGCTTGCCAATAGTGAAGATGGCGTTGGGGCAAAAGGCATTGCCGGCCAACCTCTGGGCATTTTCCGGTAGCCGCGCCACTTGATCCTGGTGACAAAAGTAAAGTTGTCCTGTCTCCAGCCTTGGGTCCATCCAAGGCTGGATTGCGGTGATGGTAAAGCGCCGTAGCCCCATACCCCAACCTTTGGCCGACTTCTCCGTATGCCCACCGAGGGTGTGAGCCAGCATCTGGTGCCCAAAGCAGATGCCGACCAATCTTTTCTCCGCGACATAGAGGCCGCGAATACAGGTTGCAAGCTCGGCAATCCACGGCTCCGGGTCATAGACGCCCTGAGGGCTGCCAGTGATTAGGTAGGCGTCACATGCCGTAGAGACGGGAAACTCACCTTCTGTTACTCGATATTCGATTAACTCACAATTGTGAGGGATGCGGTCAAAAAACGCTTGAAAATTGGCCAACTCCCACAACTGGAAGGCGGCCTCATCCTGGGGCTTGGTGGCGTTGAGAATTCCTAACTTCATCAGTGTGATGACCTTCTATGATCCTGGTAGTTATCTTGAAAACACTTGGAATTGATGAATGTGCTGATTCTATCGCACGTGCTGATTCTGGGCAATTTGTGGGTAAGGGTTAGCAGAAGTTCGACTCTCTTGCGAAAGCCGAACTTCTTAGCGAACAGGGCTGCGATGACGGCAGTAGTGGTTCTCCGGAAAATCTCACAGGCACCAAGGGATGCGCCTGTGAGACCGAGGGACAAATGAAATGGGGACAGGGGCAAGGGATGGGCACCCCAAGGGCACTACGACCAATGAGTCAGAACTAGCTCATCTAGTGCGGTTTGCAGAGCCGGGACGGGCGCTTGTTCGATATGCACCAGGGCATCCGCCACTCCATGGGCAAAGACAAGCAGATTCTCTGTTTCACAATAAGTAGCAATCTCATAGGGTGGAATGGTCAGACTGCTTAAAAGCGATTGCTGAATAATACTACTGTCATAAACCACAAATTTGGCGCGATTCTTCCGGGCTTGTGAAAAGAAATAATGAATTCTCGGATCAAGCTCCATCCGCTTAACGGCCGCCGTGCTACAGGGCAAAACCAGACAAAGCGCCTGATTCACAAAGGTGAGCGCTTCCCCTAGTGAAATATCGGATTGCAGGGTGACGCCGTGACAACCGGCAGCCTCGGGCCCGTGGACGCCAACGATTTTGACACAGAGACTGGCCCGCCGCAATGCTGAGGCAAAGATTGTCGCGGCAACTTCATCAAAATATTCACCCCACAGCACAAAGATATAATTTTTCTTTTTCAATTTAGGGGATTTGGACATACGAACTAGAGATATTGCTTTCCGCGAGCTCATCGTACATTTCCTTTCCTGCGGCAGCACTAGGCCGCAAATTACAAGCACAGCCAGAGCGTCAATCTACAAGCAACAGTGATTGGCTGGATAGATCTCCAGAAAAGTTTTGGCCCATCTGCACACAGAAAAATGGAGTGCGAAACTTTTCTGGGAAACTATAGCACAATGATACAACGGCTTTCCTGGCCAAAACCTACACGATTTCTATTGAATTTCTCTGAGCTTACCATCGGTAGGCGCCCCAAAACCTATACAAAACCTATCGAATTTCTCTAAATCCATTGTCACGGGCCACAATTTGTGTTATTTTAGTTAGTAAATCTTTATGCACATAACAAGAAGTATGCATACGAATCCCCCTCTGTGAAAAGAAAGGTCTACATCCTTGGGTGTCGTATGAACGAACAGCGTAATCCGTTTCTAACCAAACTAACGACCGGGGTTCACAACGCGCTCAAACAGTGGCACAAAAATCGACAGATCCCCACTATATTTGCCCAACTTTATCTTTTTCGCACATTGCATCGTGCATTAGGGGGCGATGCCGGCGGCAAAGCCAAACTCGCCCTGAATCAACTCCTGTTGACGGCGATCACCCAGTTGCAAGAAGAGCATGAACAGGAGGCGCGCTATCTACACTTAAGGTTTCTGGACAACATTCCGATGCATCGTGTTACCAATCAGATGAATGCAGCCGAAAGCACACTATATGCGCTGCAACGGCAAGCCATCGAACAACTGGCAGAACTAATCTGGAGCAATGAGATGGAAGCGGTAGCGATGCAAAAAGCAGCAATGGTGGAACGTTTGGAAGCCGCCACCTACACTGCGCTAGTAGGGGTTGAGGAACATCTTGATAAGCTCAAACAAGTGCTCACTGTGCCGGAAGCGCCGTGGCTGATTTCCATTGAAGGGATGGGGGGGATTGGCAAGACATCCTTAACCGACGCCTTGCTGCGCCGTGTGATCGAAGAAGGCTGGGTGGATGATATTGGCTGGGTGAGCGCACGACGGGAACGGCTCAGTTGGGATGGAAAGATCAACGTTGAACAGCAGCCGGCCTTAACCGCGGCACAACTCATTGAGCGGCTGGTGGAACAGCTGCTACCGACCCATATGGGCAATCCGCTGGAGTGTATGGTTACTGCATTGCATAACCGCCTCCACGAGTTGCCCCATATCATCGTGATCGACAATTTGGAGACGTTGGTGGATGTGGAAACGCTTTTGCCCACTTTGCAGAAGCTGGCCAATCCCAGCAAATTCGTGCTCACCTCACGCCACCGCCTCTACAGTATGCCCAATATTTACCACTTTATTGTGCCTGAACTCAGCGAAGCTCATGCGCTGACACTGATCCGGCAAGAGGCAAATTTGAGCAACCTACCCGAATTGGCAATGGCAGGCGAAGCGGCGCTCAAACCCATTTATGCGACCGTGGGTGGCAACCCCTTGGCGCTGCGGCTGGTGGTGGGACAGGCCCATATTCTTCCGCTTGACTTAATTCTCACCGATCTCGGCGCCGCGCGCAGCGATACGACCGACCATCTCTATACCTATATCTATCAACAGGCATGGCAACGGCTAAACGAACTAAGTCGTCAGGTTTTGCTCATTATGCCGTTGGCCAGTCCGATGGGGGAAGATATCCATTATTTAGCGGAAATCGGCGCGATGGCGGTCGATGAATTGCGACTAGCCCTCAACAAATTGGTGACTTTGAATTTGGTTGATGCGCGCGGTGGAATCAATGAACGCCGTTACAGCATCCATGGGCTCACCCGCACCTTTTTACAGGAAGAGGTTCTTCATTCGTTGGCTTGGGAAAGTGGAGCAATCGTGTGAGCAGTCATGCGAACAAAGTTGTCAATTCCAGTGCGCAGTCACCCTCTGCCGTCAGCACGGCCACTGCGGAGGGAGACTACTTAACCCGTTTCAAAAAGAATACTCAGCGCAGTGTCAAGGCCATGCTGACCCGTGTACAAGAGGATCAGACGCCTACCTTAGTGCAGGCAACGCGCGTCAGTGCTCTACATGTCTTAAGTTATGCATTGCGCTTGCCGGAAGCCTGGCCTGCGACAAGCGCACTACTCGTAGCATTGGCGCCCAAGCTAGAACAGGCCGGCTACCGCACAGAATGGCTAGCCTATCTCCAGCAGGGGGTGGCAATGAGCCGGCAGTGCCAGGATCTCCACAGCACAGCCGAATTGTACTTACAGATCGGTCTGCTCTATCGCCTCCAAAGCCAACTCACAGATGCGCGCACAGCCTTGGAGCAAAGTATCGATCTCTTTTTTGCATTGGACGAACAACGAGACGAGGCGCGCGCGCTCAATCAACTGGCCTATGTTGCCTGGCAGCAGCATCAGCATGACGAAGTGCGCGCACTTGCGCAACGTGCGCTGGAACGCTTGCCAACCAATGATCTTGCGCGCGCGATGAGCCTTTCAGCCCTGGGCTTAAATGCGCTGGAAGAGCAGCAGTGGCAACAGGCCGTCACCTATCATCGTATGGCCTTGGGGATACGCGCCGAACATGGCAATCGCAAAGAGATGGCCTGGAGCCTGCAAAATCTTGCCTATGCCCTGCGTGGGCAAGGAGAGTATGAGACCGCCATCATCTATTTTGAAGAGGCGCTCACCATCCTTGACGAGGTGCAAGATCCTGCCCACAGTGCGATTGTGCAAATGAATCTAGGGATTACCTACTCGCAACAAGGCAATCCACACAAGGCATTGGAACTCTATACCCAAGCCGAGACTACCTTTCGCCGCCTTGGCGACCAATGGTATTTGGCTAAGGTGCTCACTAACCAGGGGATTGATTGTTTAGCACTGCAGGAATGGTCGCGCGCAGAGGAATGCTTTGCGCTGGCAACCAATCTCTTTGCCCTGCTAAACGATGCCAGTGAGCGCCTGAATGCATTAGATGGCCTGGGCCTCTCTTATTTGAAACAAAAGCGCGCTGCCGAAGCATTGGCAACCTTTGAAGCGGTTTTGGCCGACCTCCACCAGATCCAAGGGACACGCGCCTATCCTAACTTACTACAGGTCATTGACAAACAGATCGCCCAAGCGCAAGAGAGTGTCGAGCAGTCATTAAATGATGAGGTGATTGGGTAATCATTGCCTAACCGTGGCGGCAAAACCAACCTACAAAGTTTTCAGTAGACAGTAATCCGTAGGCAGTGACCAGGGAACAGACGACTGGATACCGAAAACTGAGCACTGATTACCGACATTGGTATGTTCCTTTTACCGCTACTGTTACCCAATCACCTCATCACCCAATCTGGAATTTATGCTCTAACAGCCGCCCCCGGTATGTGTGCAAGCAAAAGCTGCAGGAGTTATGGTGGCGCCGGCCAACTCATCAAGCAGGATGGGGGCATAGGTCGCCGATGCAGCAACCATCGCCGCAACAACCAAGACAAAAATCCAACGACGTACAGATTGTAGCAGTGTACTCTTCATGGTGACTTTCGCTCCTTATAGCAGGTAGTAGCCCATTGGACGCTGGGATCCCATAGCCTGATAGCACAGAACGCTCCAGCAATCTCGCTGCGCTGTACGGCCAGTGCATGGCTGTGCCCAATGAACACAAGATGGTTTTTACTTGATTTTTTACTTGACAAGGTGGCGCCGTTGAATTACACCATACGGGGTTGGTGTAATCTGTTGTCGTCTAGTAGGATAGCAGCAGAGCGGAGAAAATGGTTGAGCTTTTGCTATGGCTTATTGCAACAATACTGAAAATTCACTGAAGAAATGCAAAGGCAATACCCATGCAAGACACTCCGGGCTGGAATCCGGGCCGGCCTTGGCAAACCCATGCCTCAACCTATCGATCACACGAAATGCAATTGCTGGCCCGTTGGATCGGGGTCGGTATCAGTGGTTCGGTTGTGGGGCTGCACGGTTCGGGTAAATCGGACCTGCTCGGCTTTCTCTGCCATCGCACCGATGTCCTCTCTACTTATCTCCCCAACCAGGCGCAAACGATCTTTCTGCTACCCGTGGATCTCAATAATCTGCCGGCTAGAACTCTCTCCGCCCTCTACCGGGTGATCTTGCGCGCTTTCTACGAGCAGCGGGGGCGCTTTGACAGTGACAGTCGCACGCTGATTGCCCAACATTACCAGGAAAATCGGGCGGTGGTCGATCCCTTTCTGCCCCAGAGCGCACTCCGTGAACTGTTGCTTCATTTTCAAGCCCGTGGTGACCGCTTGGTTTTTGTCCTGGATCGCTTTGACGCAGCGTGCCGTATGTTGACGCCGGAAATGGGCGACACCCTACGCGGCCTGCGCGACAGCTTTAAGAGCACCCTCTCCTATATTGCCGGCATGAGACAGACCCTGGCCTACTTGCCCGACCCAGCGCTCATCGGCGATCTCTACCGTTTGCTGGACGCGCATATCTGCTATGTGGGACCGCTGACGGAAGCGGATACACGCACAATCATCGCGCAACATGTGAACAGCAACGGCGCTTCACCGGATGAGGCGCAGCGCACGCGCATCTGGGCGCTGACCGGCGGCTATCCTTCGCTCTTGCGCATAGTCTGCCGCTGGTGGGTAATGAACACCTATACACCACCGTTGGAGCAGTGGACGCAGCTTTTATGCGCAGAGCCAGGTGTTCGTTATCGTCTAGATGATATTTGGGCAGGACTCACCCAAGAGGAGCAGATGGTGTTGAGCGAGGTGCAACGGATCGGCACGCTCACCAAAACAGCGCGGCGCGCGGCGCGGGCTGCGCTGTACCAGCGCCACGACGCGATTGTGCGCACGCTCACAGCCCTCCGTCTCTGCCGGCTTGTAGATGAAGATCTGGAACTTTTCTGCGAACTCTTTGCCGCCCATGTGGTCGAGGTGGGGGCCTATAGCCGCGGGAAAATTGTGCTGGACGAGCAAACGCAGGAGTTATATCAGGGTGAGCAGCCACTCACAACGTTGACACCCACTGAGTTCGCCATTTTACGCTTTTTGGTCCAACAACCGCGCATCCGTCACCCCTACAGTGCAATCATTGCCGGTGCCTGGGCCGACGAAGTCAATTACGCCGGCGTTTCCACTGAAAATCTGCACCAGGTCATCCGGGGCTTACGCCAAAAGATCGAACCCGACCCAGCCCAGCCGGTCTACATTGTCAACTGGCGCGGCAAACCGGAAGGCGGTTATCAATTTTTCCCCGAAGGCAAGCCACGCGCATAGGCATTGGTCCTTTGTCCTTGGTCAATGGTCAGCAAATGACCAATAACCAAGGACAAAGAACAAAGGACCAATGCCTCCATAAAAAGAGTATAGTTTTTATGTAGGTTTTATAGAGGTTTTTGGGTGTATCTTAGCATCAGGCAGATCTCGATCTCCTCCCAAAGTAGAATCTGTTTGAAAACTGTAATTTTCAAACAGAGCCCACGAAAGCAACCAGAGCTGCCCTGATCCAGATGCATTGATGACTCGGAGGTATACCCAACTTATGACTTACGCCAGTAGAAGCAATTCACCGCACCGTGTGCTCGCACAAATCTTAGCCCTCCAAGAGTCAGGCAAGCATGAACAAGCGAGTAAATTGCTGGCCCAACATGTCCTCTACCTTTTGGAACACCTAGATCTGCAAGTCATTCAGGGGATCATCATAGACTTTCCCCCAACCTTACTGCATGAAAATGCCGACTTGCGCTATCTGGAGGGGATCCTCTATGCACGGTCTGGCCAGCCCCAAGAGGCCATGCATCTGTTGGAACGGGCCCAATTCTCATACACCTATGCGAAGCGCTACAATGAAGTAGCACGCTGCTATCTAGAATTGGCGCGCATCTATCATAGCCGTGAACAGTATCGTATGGCTTATCACTACCTGCACGAAGAGGTAAAGCCATTGATTGCGGCAGGTCAAGCCACAGAGACCACGCTCCGCATTCAATGTTATCTGCACATGGCCGACATCGTGATGGAGATGGGGCGTATTAGCAGCAGCATAGCGTATGCACAGCAAGCCCTTACCCTGTGCATCGACATAGACGATTACACCGGACAATTTCGCGCATTGGTGCGCATTGCCAGCACATCCATTCAACTGGGTAACTATCGAGAAGCAAGCCAACACATACAAGAGGCGCGCGCCATGCTGGAGAACTATAGCATGAGCACCACCATCCAAGCGCGTCTGCTCAATGCTGAAATCCATCTCTATTGGTATCAACAACGACAATATGAGGCCCTCGCCCATGCTCAGGAATACTTGCAACTGGTAGATCAGCAGACGGGAATTCAGCCACGACTCTATGCGCGCATTTTGCTGGGCAATTTGAACCGCGATGCCGGAGACTTTACACAAGCGGCAGCTTGGTATACAGCCACTCGGCGGCTCATTGAGGAAATCGATTACAATTTCTACTATCCCTGGCTTAACGCACAACAGGCATGGCTCTACGTTTTACAGGGCAATCTGGAGCTAGCCCATCTGCATATCAGCCGGGGGTTGCAAAATGCCGATTTGGGACGCGCTATGAGTTTTCAGGTAATCTTAGCCGTTATTTATTTACTGGAAAACAAACTAGAGGGTGCACAGCATCTCCTGCAGGAATCGCTGGACTTTTACGAGCAATCGGGCGACCACCTCTCCTGCTGTGCAATTCAGATGCACCTGGCTTACCATGCCTCTAGAGCCTACAACTCTATTGGTTTTCTGACCTATATGGAAAAGGCCCTGGGCTGGCTGTCTGATCAGCAACTGGAAAGATTCCCCCATTGGTGGCACTCAACCATCGTTGCGACCGTTTGCAGTCAAGCCCTGTTGGTTGGCATCTATCCGTCGCTCGTTGAGAGAATTTTTGTCAATCATCTGGCCGAGGCAGGCATTGGGGTCTTGACCGGACTATTAAGCGCGGACGGGGTGGATATTCGCCTGCAAGCATCGCGGTTGCTAGAGGCAATTACAGGGCGCAGCGCACAGCTACTGGCACACCTCGCCACCACCCCAGCCAAACGTGAATTGCTACAGTTAATGCAACAAGGGTTGCTGCGCGCTGACAGTTACCGACGGCTGGAGCAGGAGCTGACCACCTCGCCACAACGGCACACGCCCAACCCTACATTGGTGGCGGTCTATGGCCTCTACGTCAATGGCTTCACGCGCGCACAGATTGCGGAACGGTTGGAATGTTCACTGGAAAACGTCCGTAACTATATTACCTTCATCTACCAGCACTTTGAACTGTCGGCTGACCAATTCCCCAATCGGTCAGCGCGGCGTAAACAGCTAACTGAAGTGGCCCGTATGCGTGGATTTATTTATTAGAGATCAGTCGGCATCCAATAAGCCAGACATCTCCAGCACCCGATCCGACCAACGCTTGGCCGTGTCGGCAACTTCCTGGCGTTTGACCGGATCGGGCCAAATGTTAGTCCAAGTGCGTTGCCAACGCACTAATTGTAGTTGTAAGTCCACTAATTCCGCGGCCACATCCACCTCCGCTTCGGCAGCAGTCCATTCGATAAAATGTTTGCTTTCATCAAGTAAGCTATTAACCAGGGTATCGTTTTCCATATGAGCAGAAAATGATTTTACACGCGCTAAATTCGCAGCCAGTCCCCCCAACCGTACTGGTACAGGATCGCGCAAATACCGTTGGCGCGTCTTTGTATAGTCTCTCATACCCCTCCTAACAATGCAAAAACAATTTCATCAACGCATTGGCGAATGGTAGCATCTTGGATTTCCATTGACCGATTGTTTTGGCGTGGCCGAATGTTGATCAGAGATTCATAGGTTACTTGTTGTTTTAGAGGGCTCCAATCTGCACCCCAAATATCCTCTTGCCGGCTGCCATCTTCCAGTAGTGCATCCTCACAATCGGCGTGCATTTCACCGCCACCAGCCAGGATTTTGCGTTCAACATCAATGGCCAGTTTGATATAGGTCTGTAAGGTTTGCTGCATCTCTGCCACCTGCTGTGATGTAGCGCGCGTGCGAATGATATGAATGATCATAAGAAGTCCGGCCCTCTACTGGATTTGATGCGACCCAGCTGCTAGCTCTGCTCCTAGGCGACGCACTGCGGCTACCCCCTCGGCGCTGCCAGCAGCCTTAACCAACGCCGACCCAACAATCACCCCTTCGGCAATCTGTCCCACGGTTGCGGCCTGTTCTCCCGTGCCAATGCCAAAGCCAATCGCCAGCGGCAGCTGGGTATGTTTGCGCACGCGTTGGACAAAGGCTTTGAGATCAGGCGGCAGTTCACTGCGCGCGCCCGTGATGCCGGTAACGCTAACCAAATAAATAAAGCCAGTTGCCCGCTGCGCCACCAGTTTGACGCGCTCTTCAGTGCTGGTGGGCGCCAGCAAATAGATGGTGGCCAACCCAGCCTGTCGACAAGCCGCTTCCACTTCATCAGCCTCTTCCGGCGGCAGGTCGGGGACAATTAAGCCATCAACCCCAGCCGCCACCGCGTCGGCAACAAAGCGCTCAATCCCATAGGCAAAGAGGGGGTTAAAGTAGGTCATGGCGCAAAATGGCTGCGTGACCCCCTGGCTGCGTAACTCGCGCACCATGGCTAGGCAATCCTTGACTGTCGTCCCCTGAGTAATCGCTGTGTAGGTGGCGGTTTGAATCGTGGGCCCATCAGCGAGAGGGTCACTATGGGGAATGCCAATCTCAAAGAGGTCCGCCCCCACTTCAGCCAAAGCAGCAATAACCTCTAACGTAGCTGCACGTGTGGGATATCCCATGGCGTGATAGGGCATAAATGCGGCGCGTTTTTCTTGTTTTGCTTTTGTAAAAATAGCATTAATGCGTTCAACTCCGGACATGGTAACTCCTTAACCATTACACCATTAACCATTATTAAGCACCTGCATCACCGTATTGAGATCCTTATCCCCACGTCCACTCAAGTTCACCAGAATAACCTGGTCCTTATCCATCTGGGGCGCCAGCTTCATCACGTGCCCAATGGCGTGGGAACTCTCCAGCGCTGGGATGATGCCTTCAAGCTGGCAGAGCAGTTGGAAGCCCGCCATGGCGTCGTCGTCGGTGCAATAGGTGTATTCCGTACGCCCCAGGTCACGCAGGAGGGCGTGCTCTGGACCCACGCTGGCATAGTCTAGACCGGCGCTAATGCTGTGGGTGAGGGCGATCTGCCCGTCCTCATCTTGCAATACATAGCTCTTGGTGCCTTGTAGAACGCCCAAGCGGCCCATCTTTGGGTCGGCAAAACGGGCGGCGTGCTCACTACTCTCAATGCCATGACCGCCGGCTTCGACACCAATGAGCCGCACATGTTCAAAATCCAGGAACGAATGGAAAATCCCAATTGCGTTGCTGCCGCCCCCAACACAGGCGACCACCGCATCGGGCAGCCGTTTGGGGCCATCTTCGCTGTCGCGCATTTGGAAGACCGCTTCACAGCCAATAATGCTCTGAAAATCGCGCACCATCGCCGGATAGGGATGAGGGCCCAAAACGCTGCCCAACAGATAGTGGGTGTTGTGGACATTGGTGACCCAGTCGCGGATGGCTTCGTTGATGGCGTCTTTCAGCGTCTTGCTGCCGCTCTCGACCCCCCGCACTTCCGTCCCCAAAAGCCGCATCCGAAAGACATTGGGCTGTTGGCGCGCCATGTCCACTGTGCCCATGTAGACCACACACTCGATCCCCAGCCACGCGGCCACCGTTGCCGTTGCCACGCCATGTTGGCCGGCGCCGGTCTCGGCCACAATACGCGTCTTGCCCATCTTGCGCTTCATCAGCAACGCCTGCCCCAACGCATTGTTGATCTTGTGGGCGCCGGTATGGGCCAGATCCTCGCGTTTCAGGTAAATCTGCGCACCACCCAAATGTTGACTCAGACGCCGGGCATAGGTCACCGGCGTTGGGCGACCGACAAAGGTGCGCTGCAAGTAAGCCAGTTCTTCCATAAACTCTTTGTCGTTGCGCGCCTGGAGATAGGCTTCTTCCAATTCATCCAAAGCGGGCATCAGCGTCTCGGGGACGAATTTACCGCCATAAGGACCAAAATGGCCAGACTCGTCGGGATAGGCGCCATAATTGATGTCCAATTGTTTCGCTGTGGTCATAATTTGTCCTCAATTGTTCTCTGGAATTCTGTCGATAAAGCTAGTGTACACTATTAGCCAAAGGTTGCACAAGCTGCTGTTGGTATGGGGTGCATTGCTAGGAAAATCGGATCAAATTTTCCCTTTCACCGTATCAAAACCTGGCAGGTTAACGTCTATTATAGGGTAGACGCTATGTCTGGCGTATGTCTGGCGGCGGTAGAGTGCAAACTGTATAAATCTCGTTTCATCCCGTGCAGGATTCAAGATTTACACACCATTCAGCATAGCACCGTCTGTCTATCGAGCTATCCTCTGCTCCCTCCCCTGCGTAACCAAGTGTGCATTGACGACATCACCAAATCCATGTTCATTTTATAGGTGGTATTTCAAGTTGTGTAAATTCAATTTGCACCGCTAGACAAGAGCATAATTCACACAATTTGTGGTACACCACCAAGTTTCACAAGAGGAGAAACTGATGTATGAAAGCTACTCATAGATTTATGAAAAGATTCCTAATGCTCCCCCTTCTACGTCCTTGCCTGCTGGCGCTTGGCCTCTTTGCCTTGCTTTTATGCGCAACGACATGGAGCACAAAACCAGTAGCCGCGGCCGAAGGTGACAACCTAACCGTCACCGTGGAAGGCCGTGTCGTAACGGTAGAGAGCGTAGAAGCGCAGGTGAATGGCACGACCGCGACCTATACCGATGTGCTTAAAGTGATCGGTACGGAACCGGTCACAGCCACGTCGGTGGAGGTCTTTGCCCCGCCAGATACGCCTATCCCTGTGTCGGATGTGGGCGCAGTTGTCCATGGTCGCGATATCACTGTGACGCATTTAGGTCAGACGCTGGCCGACCGCGGCCGGATCGGTATCTGGATTAACGGCTCCGGCTGGCGCATCTGTATCATCATTGTCTGGGGCAGCAACGCCAATCTGGATGTCACTGTCGATGGTCGTGATGTAACCGTGGACGGGATAGAAGCTCAGCTTGATGGCCGACTGGTCACGGTGCCGCAACTGATCGCTGCCCTGGGCCCCGATCCAGTGGCTGCCGACAAAATCGAACTCTTTGACCCGGCCCAGCCCGATGTAACCAAGGTCGTCACCACCGGTGTTGGCGCAACCCTGGAGGGGAATAGTCTCAAGTTAACCGGCCTAGCCCGTGAAGTTGCCCTGCGTGGCCGCATTGGCATTTGGGTCAGCGGCGCCAAGTGGCGCGTCTGTGTCATCATTGTCTGGGGTAGCAAAACCAATTTAGATGTTACAGTGGATGGGCGTGAAGTCACCATAGAAGGGGCAAAAGCGGAGCTGGAAGGCCAGTCAGTTGAATTGCTACGCCTCCTAACGGCCCTAGGCGACGAAGCGATCACTGCCGATAAGGTGGAGATATTTGATCCGGCCGATGAAAGTTCCACGCAAGTCATGACGGACGGGGTCAAAGCCATGCTCCAAGGGAGCCAACTCACGCTGACCGGCTTAACCCCAGAACTGGCGGCACGCGGTCGCATTGGCATCTGGGTGAGCGGTAGCAACTGGCGCATCTGCATCATCATTGTCTGGGGCAGCAAAGCCAACCTAGATGTTACCGTTGATGGGCGCACAGTCGCAGTCGAAGGGGCCGAGGCCCAAATCGATAGCCAGCCAGTTGGAATGCGCCGTGTCCTGGCGCTCCTGGGTGATGGTTCGGTAAAGGCGGATAAGGTCGAGATCTTTGACCCCGCTACGCCCAGCAACACCCAAACGTTGACCGATGTAGTGGCTACCGTCCAAAGCAATCACATCGCGTTGACTGGTCTGGCGCCGGAACTGGCGGCACGCGGTCGGATTGGCATCTGGATTAGCGGCAGCCGCTGGCGCATCTGCATCATCATCGTCTGGGGTAGCAAAGCCAACCTGGATGTTACCGTTGACGGGCGGGATGTGAAGGTGACTGATGTCACGAGCGAGATTGATGGTCAGGCGGCCGAGTTGCGGCGTGTATTGGCCGTGATTGGCACGGCGCCGGTAGTGGCCGATAAAGTGGAAATTTTCAAACCTACCAGCCTCACGTCCGCGGCTGTGCTAACCGACCCCATGCCCATTACACCGACGCAGAAGGTCACAGCCACCATCGAGGGGAGCCACATCAGCTTTATGGGGCTCGCCAATACCCTGGCCCAATACCGCACCATCGGCATCTGGATTAGCGGACGTAACTGGCGCATCTGCGTTATCATCACCTTGGGCTCCGACAACACCCCACGCGTGCTGGTCGATGGCCGACCGGTGATTGCCTACCAGCCCGTAGCAGAGTTGGATGGTCAGAGCGTTGACCCGCGACGAGTTTTGAGCTTTCTCAGCCAACAGGAGGTAACCGCGGACAAGATTGAAATTGAGGATAATGGCCAAGCCGTACCGGCGGACGGCGTGAAAGCGGTAGTCAAGGATGGTCAGATCCTCTTTACCAATTTAGCCGACACCCTGGCTGCACGGGCGCGCCTCTCCATCTGGATTAGCGGTAGCCGTTGGCGCATCTGCATCATCATTGAGTGGGGTCGCTTTGCCAGCCCCGACGGTACGGTGCAGGTGGATTTACCGGCGACCGAGGCCCACGCCGGCGTCGACGTGACTTACACTGGCGTCACCACACCCACCCATACCCTGCCCACAGGCAAGCGTAAACTCCTTGCCTTCAAACTGGATGCGGCCAATGATGCAGGCGGCTCCGTTACGCAACTGGATGGCAACTACACGCTAGTGGTCATGTATACCGATGAACAGGTGGCGGCATTAGGCATTGATGAAGAGAGCATTACCATCTATGTCTTTGACGAAGCCACTGGTGCGTGGGTAGCTGTGCCAACAACAGTGGAGGCGGCCAACAACAAGGCAACCGGTACACTCAACCACTTCAGCGATTTTGCCCTCCTGGGCGACACAGGCGCCTCAAACGCGCAACCAACCCTCTTCCTGCCGATCATTCAGAAGTAATGGTTAACTCGTAAACACACTAGCCCTTAACCTCCGTTCCGCAGGGGCGCCTAAAGTCAGGCGCCCCTGCGGGCCAAGCTAAGGTAATAGCGCCAATCCTATCTCACTACATATCAACCTATGCCTTTACTTCCGTCCATACTAAGCGCTCAAAGCCAATCGCGACGACGGCATAAGTGTGCAGCCGTTCCGGTTCGCCATACTTGGCCGTTAGGATAGGACGATAGCGCTTGAGCTGTGCGACAGCCTCGGTCATCTTTTCTTTGACCAGCGTCAGCGCCCCTAATTCAGCTTCGCTCTTTGCCCTGACTTGCTCACGTGGCAACCTCAACTCCCCCAGCTTCACAAACTTGAATTCAAGCAACAGGTTTAGGAGCCGGTAGCGGCGCATTTCCGGGCGCAGGATCAGCGTGAGATCAGCATAGCCGCGCGCCAGGGTATGCTCTGAATCAATGATGTAAAAGGTGTCATTGTACAGCAAGGTAAGAAAAGCAGTCTTAATGGTCAATTCATTCGCCTGCAAGTAATCGCGGTTGTCCAAGACTTTGAAATAGTGCTGCTCAAGAAAGTCACAGAGCGGCTGCATCTCCCCCCGTTCATAGAGCAGGCGAGCCGCGTCACTGCCGGCTTGCTGCACAAGCGCATCCGGCAGAATCATTTCGGCCAGCCGCTCAACATAGAGTTTCCGCATGACCAGGTTGGGAATTTGTAGGACAAGTTCACCCGTTGGTGTGTCGCCACCCAAGGTTAACGCCCCCAGATAGTAGAGCAACGAGGCCAGGAAGGTGTTACTCTTGGTCTCGGCCAACATTTGGCGCAGCCCAAAGCGATCCGCCAGGGCAACGACACTGATGGGCGCAGCCTCATTGAGGGCGGCAGTGATGATCTGTTCACCGTTGGCGCGTTGGGAAATGTAGATCAATTTCTGATAATCGGGCGCTAGATTGGTGTCCAGCAACTCACGCGGATAGGTGCACTCACGCTGGAAATATTTGAGAAAATAGAAAACCAGTGTCGGGTTGTAGACCGGCGGTTGATCCTCATAGACAAAGCGCGAGCCGTTGTAGAAGGTGCGCATGATAGCCAACACCTCGTCCGCTTTGGTCGCCGGTTGACCACACTGCGCAATGACCTGCCCCACCAGCGTCTGCACCTCGGCCTCGGTAAAGCCACAGAGATCCGAGAGATCACGGCGCAAGCTAATATTCTCGGAGATGTTATGACCACTGGTGACATCGCTCAAGACAATGGGGGTAACGCCAGTAATAAAGACGCGCCCCACGCCCTCATCCATCGCACCCTTGACATTTTTGAAGATCGTTTTGAGCAACCCCTCGCCGGTCACCAACGCTTCGTAGCGATCATGGCCGGTAGGCTGGTTGCTCATCATGACTTCATTAGCAAAGTTGTCATATTCGTCCACCAATAAATAGAGCGGTCGCTCAGAAATTCTGCTTGCTATCAACAGTGATGCAAAGGAAGCCATAGAGTCGTTAGGATCGATCCGAATTGGTCGCTTCAGAATAGTTTCATAGTAAGCGGCAAACCACTCAATACTGCTATTGATATGATTATGCATAGATTGAGTAATGGCTGCTACGTCGCCGTGGGGATTGATGCGTGAGAAATCCCACTTCATCACCATAAATTGATTATGTAGCGGCGTCGGCTTGCGGCCAATCGCCAAATTACCAAAAAGACGCGCAAAGTCACCTGCCTTCGCCACATCATAGTAATGCTCCAGCATGGAGAGCAGCAGCGTTTTGCCAAAACGGCGCGGGCGCAGCAACGTCAGATTTTTGCCGGCCTCTTCCAGCAGGGGAATCCGGTCCGTGCGGTCAATGTAAACTGCGCCTTCGCTAATCAGTTGGTTGAAATTAGTATCGCCATAAGGAAATTTCATTGGTAATTGCCTACGCTACGACTACCTACCAGCTTTTACAGGATCATATAGCATCAGATGTCACTATAAAACTCCGGCCCCTGTTTGCGTCCAACTTTCAATACTATGACTAAGATAAGCTCATCTTCAACCCGATAAACAATTCGATAGGTATCAAGGCGAATACGATAATAATTAGGGTGGCTTCGTAATTCAATCGCATGATCTGGCCGTGGATTTAACGTCAGTCGCGCAAGTTCCTTTTTTACACGACTTTTCATATGTCCCGGCGTAACTACTCAGGCATAGGCTGAGTAGAGGGGACGAAAGGTTGTCCAGCAAGCGAGTCACGGATAGCAGAAATAACATTCAAGCCCTGTTTGCGAACGGTAGAGATGTAGGAACGAATGGCGCAGAAGGTGTCAGCGCCGTCGGAAGTACGGAAAGCACCAGAAACTTTCTGCTTGACTTTGATCATACGCACATCGCGCTCGGCGAGATTATTGTCAAAGGGAACGCGGAAATCATACATGAAGGCAAGGACACCTTCTTTGTGGATTGCGAGGCGGTCGAGTAAGTTTTTGGGAGGGGATTGTTTGGGCTTGCCCCGTTTTTTAGGATAGGGTTCGGAGGGAGGCGGATTTTCCGCAAAGCCCAGTTGCAAAATGGCGTCGTAGCGTTTTGCAAAGTCAAGGCACTGCACTGAGGAGAGGGAATTGCGCTCAGCGGGTGCGGCATCGACTGCGACTTTAATCTCAAGGAGCAGTTGACTCATCTGCGTCGGCCATGTTTGTTGATATTGCTCAGAGATAAAGCGCAGTTCGCGCAGGTGGTGGGCGTTGCAGAAGGCATGGTCAACTTGGTCAAAGGTCAGGTAAGATGACCAGTGGTCATGAACAATGCGTCCGGTTGCGGTGGGCAAAATGCCAATTGCTTTCATCGCCTTTTGGCCTCGTTTGGGGTGGACTTCGTAATGGGTGAGGCGCTCTGTACTGCTGACATGGAGCCATTCGAGATGACCTTCCACCCGAACCCCACTTTCATCATGGTGGGTGACAGCTTCCTGGATGAGTGCCTGCTTGATGGCCTCAAGCGCTGGTTCGCTGCCCGCTTGGACAGCTTGATTTGCCTCCTGGATGATCGCTTCTGCTGGTTGGTGACCATAGAAATCCCCCAGTAGCTCACAACTGCGGGCGATTGGCAGGAGTTGATAGGTGTTGAGATAGCAGGCTTGGGCTTTGAATAACTCGCCATACTGTACCGGTTGCGTGACACCGGCTGGGAAGGTGGCTTTCACCCGCTTCTGACAGCAGGGACAGACTTTAATTTCGCTGCGATGTTCGGTCACCTCCAACTCGACTGGCGGCACATCATAGACCTGACGTCGCATATGTTCAATGACCTCTATCTGACTCAAGTCATGGGCACACTCTGGACAAACCGACAATTCATGCACGATTACATGGTCTGGATTTTCGCTCATTTGGAGCGTATGCCCTTGATGCCCTTTCTGTCCACCGCGCTTGCGACCGCTTTTTTGACGCAAGCTCTCCGTTCGCCGTTTCTTGAGTCCGTCGCTACTTGGTGGCTTGCCGCTATTGCGACTATCTTTCGCAACTTGATCTTTCAGTCGCTGGATTTCGTTTGCTTGTTCTTTGAGTTGCTTGCGCAGTTCCTCGTTCTGCGCAAGCAATTCTTGATTTTGAGCCCATAGCAACCTTTCCAATTCCGTCCGTTCGGATTGGTTTATCAACTTCTCTATTTGTTGATTCAATTGCTTTTCTGGCTCACTCATAATTACACACTTTACCGCTGCTCTCTTTGATTTACGTTTGCTTTCTGTTTGCTTTTTAGTTCAATTTGTATGCCTGAGTAGTTACCCTTTTCCATGATCCCTCCCTAAACTTTCCGCAAATTGAAAACGCAAATTTTTCTTGTGCAGCACATTCGCGTTTTCAATTTGCGCGGGGTATAGTTACATAAGAATTACATTTGGATGTAATTTTACAGGGGACTGGCATTTCTGTCAACCAGTTATACTATACAATGCAGATGGCATTAAGCGCTACTTCAAAGGCGGCAACCGGTGTGCGCATGCCCCAGTTGGTCAGAACTTGCGGCGCTAACTCGCCCAGAAAGCCAAGCTGCACACCATCGGTTGTACGAATTAAGCCGACGCGTCCTTCAATAAACGAGGGATGCTGCCACGGCTGCACCTGAAATTCGACCCCTAAACTCCCCAGCAGGGCATAGATGACCGACTGGGCGCTGTCAAAGGAGGTCTCATCGCTAGCAATGAGACCAGCCGCGCGTGACTCGGTGCGGGAACCCAGGTTTTGCGCTGGATCATAGACCGCCACTTCGCCTACTTCAAAGATGCGATGAGGGTAAACCGCCCCCAGCGAATGAGCCTCAATCTCCAGCAGTGAGGGCAAGATCCAATCACGCAGGACCGCATAGTTGCGGTTCATCACATTGGCAACCCGCACAACCGACCCTCCATGAAAGGGCGGTGCACCTTGCTCCGCCGTGGCCAGTTCCATGCGCTGCTGCAATTGCTCCAGGCTAGTCAGAATGTTGCAGAACGCCTCCTCAAAGCCAAAGCCAATCAGCAGATCGCGCACCAGATCCTCAAACTCGGTCAACGGCTGCAACTTGCCCACAGTGAAATCGGTCGGCATGGTCGGTGTGAAAGTGACGTAGCCGCGGCTCATGGCGTAGTCCTCAATCACGTCAACCGCGTGCAAATAATCCTGGCGATAGCTGGGGATGGTGGCAGTGACCCACTCCGCATCGGCTGCGGCTTGTACACCATAGGCCAACAGGCGCTCCTTGATTTCAGCCCCCGTTACGCTATCCCCCAGGAGCCGGGCAAATTCGTTGACCGCCACCCGTTGGGTCAGCGCCAGTGGTTGGGGGGTCGTCACCTGGCGCCCACGCGCAGTGGCATAAGGATAGTGGGTCGTAACTGGTTCAATTGTCCAGCCCCGGTCGGCCAGATTGGCAGCCAGAATATTGAGCGTCAGCAACACCTGATCCAACTCCGTACCCGAGGCCTCGACAAAGAGCGCATCTACCCCCGGCGTCACCCGCCCCAGATCGGCGCTGTTGATAATCGGGATCAACGCCAGTACATTATCCTCGGCGTCGGTCAGCAGCGGCACGAGGGTCTGGTCAGCCAGGATCGATGCATAGTCACGCCCAGTTGGGTGCTGTTCCAGGATTTCCGCCGGTGTCATTGCTTGCCCCACCGGCCATCCTTCGCCTGTTTCACCGACTGGAGATAGAGGAATAAAACGCACGCTCTCGCGCCCAACGGCCCGATAGCGCAGCGGAAAGGTTAGCGTATCGCCACGATAGAAACCAATCGAGACACTCTGGCGTTTGCGCCCAAAGTTACGCGTCAAGGTCTCTTGCGCTTCGATCAAGGCCAGCAGGCCGGCCTCGTCCATCTGATGGCCGTGGGCATAAAAGCCGCCGATGTAGGGGCGTTGAGCGGCCAGTTGCGGATCGACTTCGATACAGCGTTCAACCGGCGCAGTGGTGAAAAAGTCATAGTCAGCGCCATAGCCACGGGCATGATCCCGTAGCTGGCGCGCCACCCCCTCCACCGACCAGAGATCAGGACGGTTGGTATCGTTGAGCTCGATCCGCATTTCCAGTTCAGCTTCAGGAATTTTTAATGCTTCAGTAAGTCGGACTTTCTGACCATTGAGTCGACGCAAGCTCAATTCGCCCTTGACCAATGGCAGGCGCGCCTCAAGTTCCGCCAACCCGACACCAGGCCCAAGCCCGGCGAGTTGATAGAGATCAGCTTTCTGTACAGTAATGGTAGGCATTGATATACTCCCCTAACCTGGACAAGTCGGAACCAAGTAGATAGGTAGATAGGTAGATAGGTAGATAAGTAGATAAGTAGATAAGTAGATAGGTAGATAAGTAGATAAGTAGATAAGCCTAGCTTCTACCGATTTACCGATTTACCTATCTACCGATTTACCTATCTACCCATCCCTCATCTTTGAAGCTAACAAGTTGCCGGTCAAAAACCTCGATTATCCGCCAACCCATTGGGCAGATTGTTGGTGAAGAGATGGCGAATGTCATTCTTGCCCAACGCCATCATTGCCATGCGGTCCAGCCCTAGCCCCCAGGCAATGACCGGCGCCTCAATGCCAAAGGGTTTGGTCACCTCCGGGCGAAAAATGCCGGAGCCGCCCAGTTCGATCCAGCCCAAGGTAGGGTGATGCATATGCACCTCCACCGATGGCTCGGTAAAGGGGAAGTAGGCCGGCACCGCGCGCGCCTCGGTGGCCTGGGCCACCTCTTTGGCAAAGAGCATGAGCATGCCCAACAGGTGGCGCAAAGTCATTTCTTCCGAAAGGATAATGCCCTCAATGTGAATAAAATCGGGCGCGTGGGTGGCGTCCACCGTGTCATAGCGGAAACAGCGCGCCATGGAAAAGTATTTGCCGGGTATCTTCGGTTGCAAGCCCAGTTGGCGCGCCGAAAGCGCGGTCCCCTGGCTGCGCAGCACCAACTGATGCGAGCGCTTTTTATCAAAGAGATAGCCCCAGCCCCGGCTGCCTGTGGTGGAACAGCCTTCATGTTCAGCCGCCACATTGGAGAGATAGGGTTCGGGCACGCGCTGGGCATGGGTCGGTGCTTCGACAAAGTAGACATCGTGAATCTCCCGCGCTGGATGAAATTGGGGCATAAAGAGCGCGTCCATATTCCAGAACTCGTTTTCCACCAGTGAACCGCGCATCTCCTCAAAGCCTAGCCCCAAGAGCGTCTGTTTGGTCTTGTCGAGAAAGCGGCGGTAGGGATTGCGATAACCGGCCACCAAGCGCGGCGGCAGCCCAATGTTGTAGCGCCGGAAACGCTTGCCCTGCCAACTGCCATCCTGGAGCATGGCCGTTGTCAGGCGACTGATCTCATCCTGGGCCGCGGTGGCCTGGTCGCGCAGGCTCCCTCCCAGCGCGGTCAGCCGATAGCTGCGCACTTTGGTCTCGGTCAACTTGAAAAGATGGCGCAGACGCTTGTCTTGCAGCCGTTCTTGGTCCGCGGGCGTGAGATCGGTCATGGCAACTTCCCCCGCGCCACCGACCCGTTCCACCAACTGTTGGCGCGCCCGGAGTTCCGCCAGATCGGCAGCGGGTGCGAGTTGGGCTTGTCCATCCGTAATCTGGAGGAGGCTGCTGCGCCGCAAGGCGCCAAAGGCGGCCCCGGCCTCGGCCCGCTCCAGATCGTCACGGCTTTGCAGCACCTGGATCGGAACCGGCCCTTGGGCCAGCAAATCAGTAACCAGCCGCAGTTCAGGGATCTGCTGCGCAAGACACTGCCGACCAAAGTCACTTAGGGCAACATAGGTGTCAACATGCTCGGCGGTCTGCGTCACGGCGCCGCGCAATTTGAGCCGTTCAATGGCTGAGCGCGCTTGTGCGATGTCCAACGCGCTGCGTCCTGCCAGCAGAGGCAGTGCCACTTCTTCCTCCGCACCCGCACCGGTAAAGGCCAGGAGCATAACAGCTTCATGAGGGCTCAAGGTTTGTTCAGTTGTCATTCTCTGCTCCTTTGCTCATTGATCTCTACGCCTTTGTGCTTCTAAAACACCGTCATTGGTTACAGCCGTTAATCTGGCCACCACCTGTTTAAGTGAAGGCGGGGCATCCATCTGCGCCCATTCGCTTGCCGTCACCCAACGATAGGCCGTGTGTTCCTCACTCAGGCGAACTTCGGCATGGGTGGCCTGACATTGGTGAGCCACAAAGATCGAGTAGATCTGTCGTGAGGCGTCAAAACGGGTCATCACCTCGATCACCTGTTGGTTGACAATCGTCAGACCAGTCTCTTCCCAGATCTCGCGCTCCAATGCGGCCAGATGCAATTCACCAAAGTCAATCCCGCCGCCAGGAAAGTCCCATTGTCCAGGAGCAGAGGTATCGTGCTCCACCCGTTTTAGGATGAGAAAGCGTGTGCTCAGTGGATGAAAGACCACCGCTTTTTGGAAGAACTTGACGTTATTGGTGAACATATTAGCTGACGATCCGCAGATATTGGCGTTTACCGGCGCGGAGCACTTGCTCGCCGTTACTAGTTGGCGCAATCATGGTCTCCAGCTCGGTGACCACCTCGCCATTGAGCCGCACGCCTTGCTGCTGAACCAGCCGCCGTCCCTCGCTTTTGCTCTGCACCAGACCAGCCTGGTGCATGAGATCGATCACACTGATAGCGCCGGTTAAATGAAAAATGGGTGCATCACTCGGTGCATCACCTTCGTGCATTTTGCGGGCGTCCGTGGCCGCCTGATCCGCCGCGTCATCGCCATGGAAAATGCTGACGATCTCCCAGGCCAGTTGCTGCTTAAAGTCACGCATGGCAAGTTCACTGCTTGCCACCTGCCCCAGCCGATCATTAATTGTTTCTGGCGTCCAACGGGTGACCAGTTCGGCATAGTTGCGCATGGCCGTGTCCGGCACATTGAGCACCTTGGTGTAGATCACCCCTGGCGGCTCGTTAATGCCAATGTAGTTGCCGGTTGACTTGCTCATGCGTTTGACGCCATCGGTGCCAACCAGAATGTCAAAGGTCAGGATCACTTGCGCCGGCAGCCCTTTGGCCTCCATGAGTTTGCGCCCAGCCATCAGGTTGAAAAGCTGATCCGTACCACCCACTTGCACGTCAGTCTGCAACTCCACTGCGTCATAGGCTTGCATGAGCGCGTAGAAAAATTCATGGAGCCAGATGGCATCACCCCGGGCAAAGCGTTGGCTAAAATTGTCACGCGTCAGAAATTGCTGCACGGTAAAGTTGCTGGCCAGGTCGATCACATCGGTAAAGCTAAGTTCGCTGAGCCATTCATGGTTGTAGCGCACCAGTGTCTTGTCGCGCTCCAGCACACGCCACGCCTGGTCGGTGTACGTTTGTGCTTGCCCCAGTGCTTTCTGGAGTGACTGTTGGCCTCGGGCGCTCTCTTTGTCACTGGGATCGCCAATGGTGCTGGTAAAGCTGCCAATCAGAAAGACCACTTCGTGGCCCAGATCCTGAAATTGGCGCAACTTGCGCATGGGCACCGTGTGGCCCAAGTGGAGATCGGGCGCGGAGGGGTCAAAGCCACAATAGACGCGCAGCGGACGACCGGTAGTGTAGCTTTCGGTCAGGCGCGCCAGTAGTTCACGTGCCATGTGCGCATAGGTTTGCTCGTCGCCAAAATTGACACCGCGCATCAAAATTGCCATCTGTTCATCAACACTCGGGAATTGGGCCATCTATATCCTCCCCTTGCACATGAAAACTTATGCGTGACTGTTTTAACTGTTGCCTAATACGACAACAAGATTTTGCAAAGGTGACTGTCACTGCCCACGAGAAGCCGAATAGTAATGATCTATCTCTGGACAGTGACAGTCACCTCGAAACTTCCGAAATCTCGTTGTAGAACTAAGCTGTCAACAGTCGTTCTTGTAATCGGATTATTTCGCTCTTCTGCAAGCCAATGGTATATAAGTAGCCTGCAATGTCGCCATACTGCTCCTGGATGTAGGCCAGCATGTTGTGGATCTGCTCCGGTGGGCAACGCACGCGCTCTAGTGTCGCGGCCGGATCGTCGGGGTAGGCGGCCAGGTATGGCTCGCGCAGGTTTGCGGTGGAGCGGCCGTAATCCCGGACAATGGTTTCGGTCTCGACCTCGGCTAGTGCCAGCAGCAAGGCTGCTACCACGCCTGTGCGGTCCTTACCGGAAACACAGTGAAAGAGGACGCCGCCCGCCGGCGCCGCAGCAATGGCCTGAAGGACGGTGCGTAGCTCTGGCTGAAAATGCTGAAGCACGAGGCAGTTAAACTGTTCTTTCGGGCCAAGGGGCCGCACGGCTCGCCATGCGTCAATGCTGGTCCCCAACAGCGAAAGGTGTTGATGGTGTAGCGCTCCCGGCGTTTGGTGAACAAAATTGGGATGGGTTTCGGCATCGGTCGGCCAGCGCAGATCAATAATGGTCCGCACACCATAGTCGAGCAGCGCCTGTTCGCCTTCCGGGGTAAGACGGCACAAATCATCGGCGCGTAACAACGAGCGCCAGCGGGTTTCGCGGCCATCCTTGGTCCGACAGCCCCCCAGATCGCGCACATTGAGTAGATTGGGGAAGTGCAAATCTCGTTTTTGCATGGATCTAGCTCCTACGTTGGGCAAAGACAGCCTCCGCCGCCTCGCGCATTACATCCACCGGCGGCAGTTGACCTGTCCACCGTTCAAAGGCAATGGCGCCTTGCCAGATCAACATGCCTAGCCCGCCAATCGCCTGTGCGCCATCGGCGGTGGCTTTTTGCAAGAGCCGCGTCTGGGGCGGATTGTAGACCAGGTCATAAACTACCTGCCCAGGGCGGAAGGCCACCTTCTCCTCCCACGGCAATCCTTCCACCTTAGGGGTCATGCCGAGGGAGGTGCAGTTGACGACCAACTGGGCCTCTTGCGCCAGCACGGCCACTTCATCGGGCAGGGCATGGCCAGAGAGACGGCAGAAGGGGAAGTGAGCGCGCATCTCCATGGCCAGATCATGGGCTTTCTCCACGGTGCGATTAAGAATAGCGATGGAGAGACAGCCGGCCTCGGCCAGCCCATAGACAATCGCCCGCGCCGAGCCGCCCGCGCCCAGCACCATGGCCCGTTGCCCCGCCGGATCGACACCATGGTCGCGCAGGTCAGCCACAAAGCCGCGCGCGTCGGTGTTGTCACCGGAGAGGCGGCCATCCTCTTCAACGCGGATGGTGTTGACCGCGCCAATCGCCTGCGCCGCGGGCGTAAGCCAGTCGAGGTGGGGCATGACCTCCTGCTTGTGGGGCACGGTTACGTTGGCGCCGCGCAGCCCCAATGCGCGCAAGCCGTTGACCGCTTCGCCAATTCGTGTGGCCGGTTCGATGGGAACGGGTAACGGGATGTAGGTCCAATCTAACCCTAAGGCTGTAAAAGCAGCATTGTGCATAGGCGGGCTGACGCTGTGACTGACCGGCCAGCCAATCACACCGACGATTTGGGTTTTCCCTGAGATTGGCGATGGGAGACTAGGGATTAGAGACTGGCGATCCTTCACTTTTATTGGTGGCTGTTCCATTTACTAAACTTTGCCTCCTCTATTTTTTTGCGAACGTAAGCTTTTAACAAATGTATTGATCTGCCTAGCAAGATTATCTAAACGCAATGCAAAATTAGTAAGCTGTTCTTGGGTTTCCAGTCTCTAATCTCTAATCTCCAATCTCCCCCCCAATGCCTGTAACGTCACCTCAAAGCTTGGGAAGCTATCCGCTGTCACTTCGCTACCATAGACTGTCGTTTCGCCCTTGGCCACCAGCCCCGCAATCGTCATGGCCATGGCTAGCCGATGATCGCCCTGGCTCTCCACCGGCGCGCTACGCAATTCCACCGGTCCATCAATGATGAAACCGTCGCTGGTCGGCTCGATCTTGGCGCCCATCTTGCGCAACTCAGTCACGGTCGAGGCAATGCGGTCGGTCTCTTTGACGCGCAATTCGCCGGCATCTTTCACGATCGTGCGCCCCCTGGCCTGGGTGGCGGCCACGGCCAGGACCATCAACTCGTCGATCATGGTGACAATACCCGCACCGCCGAAGGTTGCCCCCCGCAACTCACTATAGCGCACCTCCAGGTCGGCGACCGGCTCGCCAGCCTGTTCGCGTTCATTGTGCAAGGTGATCTGCGCGCCCATCTCCAATAAGGCGTTGATAATGCCGGTGCGCGTGGGATTGACGCCAACGCCGGTGATGGTCAGGCGGCTGTCGGGCACAATGCAGCCGGCCACCAGCAAAAAGGCCGCCGAGGAGATGTCGCCGGGGACATCGACCGCGACACCGCGTAATGGCGAGGTAGGCCGTTCGCTGTAGACGGTATGACCAATGGTCTCAATCGGCGCCCCCATCGCGATCAGCATCCGTTCGGTGTGGTCACGCGTGGGCCCCGGCTCGCGCACCAGGGTCAGCCCTTTGGCGTAGAGCCCGGCCAGGAGCAGACAACTTTTTACCTGGGCGCTGGCCAGGGGCATCTCGTACTCAACGCTGCGTAACTGGGCGGGGCGGATGCCGAGCGGCGCATAGTTGGCATTTTGCCGGCCCATAATGTCGGCGCCCATGCCGCGCAGCGGGTTGACAATCCTCGCCATAGGCCGGCGGCGCAATTGGAGGGTGCCGTTGAGAAAGCTGGTGAACTTCTGGCCGGCCAACAGCCCCGTCATGAGGCGGATGGTGGTGCCCGAGTTGTCACAGTTGAGGACGCTATTCGGCTCCTGCAAACCGTCGAGACCGCGACCATGCACGACCAGCTCGGTGGGTGTCAACACATCCACCTGCACCCCCAGCTCGCGCATGACCCCGATCGTGGCGCGGCAATCGTGGCCATCGAGAAAGTTGCGCACGTTGGTCTGCCCTTCGGCAATCCCGCCAAAGATGACGGCCCGATGGCTAATCGATTTGTCACCGGGGATGCTACACTGGCCAGTAAGGGCGGAGCCGGATTGGAGATGGATTTGAGTCATGGTAGATCCCTGTGTAATGGTTAATGCTGAACGGTTAACGGTTAATGCTTAACGAGTGGTACTCACCCATTCGTCGGCCAGGACAAGGGCGTCGTCAATGGCGGCTACGATAAAGTCGATCTCCTCACGGGTGACGATGAGGGGCGGGACAATCCAGACGCCAAATTTATCGGAGGGCACGTAGACATTTCTCTCCTTGAACAAAAATTCAGCCACTTGCTTGACAATGGTCTCCCGATATTTTTCGGTCGCTTTGCGCAAGGGTGCCTTGGTGGCGCGATCCTGCACCAACTCAAGCGTCCAGAACAAGCCCAGGCCGCGCACATCACCGACACTGCTGTGACGTTCTGCCAATGTGTGCAACTTGGCGCCCAGGTAGTCGCCCATGCGCGTGGCGTGCTCAAGCAGGCCATCATTGAGCAGCACATCAAGACTGGCCAATGCCGCGGCGCAGGCCAGGGCATGGCCGGCAAAGCTCTGCCCATGACCAAAAAGATTGTCATCAAAGGAGCGGGCTACCCTCTCAGATAATTATTACTTTACCGCTTTTTCCACGCCGCCCGCCGCGCCTGCGAAACCGCCAACTTCTCGCGCAGCGCTGCCTCATCTTCGCCGGCTAGCAGTGCGCGTAATTCCTGCACCTGGCCGGCAAAATTATCTAACTGCTCCAGCACGGCGGTGCGGTTGGTCATAAGAATATCCATAAACATGCGCGTGTCACTGGCCGCCACTCGGCTGGTATCGCGAAAGCCGCCGGCCGCCAGTTGCCAGACCATTTCGTCATCACTGCCCACTTGGGCCACAGCATGAACGAGCGCGCTGGCCAGCAGAAAAGGCAGATGGCTAATGCTGGCTACAAGCCGGTCATGGCGCTTGGCCTCCAGCACAACCGGTCGCGCCCCCACCGCCTGCGCCAATTCGGTGGCCAGGTCAACTGCGCTCTGGCTGGTGCGGGGCAAGGGCGTCAGCACCCACGGCGCATTGAGATAGAGGCCCGCCTCCGCCGACTCAAACCCAGCCGTCTCTTTGCCGCACATGGGATGGCCGCCAATGGGTTGGACGCCCGCCGGCAGGGCATCCAACGCCGCGCAAATTTCGGCCTTGGTGCTGCCCATATCCATCACCAGGGTGCCCGGCTGCAAGTGGGGAGCGATCTCCTGCACCATATCCACAATGGTGCGCACCGGCGTGGCCAAAATTACAATATCGGCGCCCAGCACGCCGGTGTGGGCGTCATTCGTCGCCAGATCCACGGCGCCGGCAAAGAAGGCTTCCAAGACGGTAACCGTCCGCCGCGCCACCCCGCGCACCTCGCGGCAAAGCTTCCCTTGCGTCAGATCCAGACAAAGGCTCGCCCCCATGAGCCCCAGCCCGATGACAGTAACACTGCAATCACGTAGACGTTTGGTCATAATGTTTGGTGATTGGTGATTGGGTGATTGGTGATTAGGTGATCGCAAAGCGGGTGCTTTGCGATCACCTAATCCCAAAAATCGCTAAATTTCCCGACCGACCGCGGCTGCCAATGGCCGCAGTTCCCTAACCAACTTGGCAAAGCCGTCGGGGTTGAGGCTTTGGGCGCCGTCGCTCCAGGCGCGCTTGGGATCAGGGTGGACTTCGAGCATGAGCATGTCGGCGCCGGCGGCCACCGCAGCTTTGGCAATGGCGGGCACCAGGTTGGCCATGCCGGTACCGTGAGCCGGGTCGGCGCAGACAGGCAGATGGCTCAGTTCCTTGAGCAGAGGCAGCGCGTTGACATCGAAGGTGTTGCGCGTGGCCGTCTCATAGGTGCGGATGCCTCGTTCGCAGACGATGACCTGCATGTTGCCGTTGCTCATGACATATTCAGCGCCCATGAGCAGTTCCTGGATCGTGCCGCTAATGCCCCGCTTCAGGAAGACCGGTTTGTTGGTTTTGCCCAACGCTTTGAGCAGTGAGTAGTTCTGGTTGTTGCGCGCACCGACCTGGAAGATGTCGGTGTATTCGGCCACCAGATCGATCTCATCGACGCTCATGATCTCAGTGATAATGGGCAGACCGGTAGCCTCCCGCGCATCGGCCAGGTACTTGAGCCCCTCTTCGCCCAAGCCCTGGAAGCTGTAGGGGCTGCTGCGCGGTTTGAAGGCGCCGCCGCGCAGAATCGTGGCGCCCCCTTCCTTGACCATATGCGCTGTTTCAATAATCATTTCTCGGCTTTCCACGCTACACGGTCCGGCAATGACGGGGATCTGCTCACCGCCAATTTTAACGCCATTGACATCAATGACCGTGTTGGTGTGGCTGAAATCACGGCTGGCCAGCTTATAGGGCTGCATGACGCGCATGGTGCGCTCGACGCCATCTAATACCTCAAAGTTGGCCTCGCTGATCGTGTGTTCATCGGCGCCAATGACGCCGATAATGGTGCGCGCCTCACCACGACTCAGATGAACCTTCTTGCCAAGCTCTTCCACCCGCTTGACCACAGCCTCAATTTCGGGCTGACTGGCGCCCTGTTTCATGACAATAATCATTTTGTTGTGCTCCTTGTGGATTGGGTGATTGGGTGATTGGTGATTAGTAATGGGTGATTGAACCGCGGTCGTGAGCGCTGGAAATCCATTGAGCGCGAACGCTTGTCGAAATCCCAATTACCAATCACCAATCACCCAATCACTAATAACTTCACGCCAACGCTTCCAATTCGGCGAACTCGCCCAGGTCTTCTTCGCCTGGCTCGGCGATGTAGCGGTCGACGGCTTCGGCAATGCGGCGCAGGTCGACCATAAGTTGGGCGAAGGTTTCGGTAGAAATCGTTTGGCGGCCATCGCTCAGCGCCTTCTCGGGGTCAGGGTGGACTTCGAGAATCAGCGCATCGGCGCCGGCGGCCACGGCAGCCTTGGCCATGGCCGGTACATATTCACGGTAGCCGGTGCCATGCGATGGGTCAGCGACAACGGGCAGGTGAGTGGACTGCTTCAACACCGGAATTGCATTGAGGTCGAAGGTGTTGCGCGTCGCTGTTTCATAGGTGCGAATGCCCCGCTCACAGAGCATAATGTTGTAGTTGCCGTTGTTGGCAATGTACTCGGCGCACATGAGCAGTTCCTTGAGCAGGCCGCTTATGCCCCGCTTGAGCATCACCGGCTTGTTGACCTTACCCACTGCGTTGAGCAGACCATAATTTTGCATGTTGCGGGCGCCGATTTGGAGAATGTCGGCGTACTCACAGACCAGCGGCACGGCTTCCACCGTCATCACTTCGGTGATAATGGGCAGACCGGTAATTTCGCGCGCTTCGGCCAGATATTTCAGTCCTTCTTCACCTAAGCCCTGGAAATCATAGGGACTGGTGCGCGGTTTGAAGGCGCCACCGCGCAAGACTTTGCCGCCCGCGGCCTTGACCGCCTGGGCGACTTCGATAATTTCGTCACGGCCCTCGACGCTGCATGGACCGGCCATCACCACGATTTCAGCGCCACCAATGCGCGCCGCGCCATCGGCAATGCTGACCACGGTGTTTTCCGGACGGATGGTGCGGTTGGTCAGCTTGTGCTGCTCCTGGATGCGCATCGTGTGGGCGACGCCATTCATCTCATCAAAAACCTCACGCGAGACGCCGGTCAGGTCACCAACGAGGGCAACCACGGTGCGGCTCTCACCGAAAATCGGATGGGTCCTGGCCCCCATCTGCTCAGCCCGCTGCATTACAGCATCAATTTCACTCCGGGTGGCTTCAGCTTTCATAACGACGATCATTGTGTTTCCTCCATTGATTGTTTGGATGGGAGTAGGGAGTAGGAAGTAAGGAGTAAGAAGGGTTGCTCTCCCTACTCCCGTCTCCCTACTTCCGTCTCCCTTCTCCTAAATTTGCAACAATTGTGCTTGGGCAGTCGTGCTGCCATTTTCCAACGGTGCGGCGGCGGGGTAGCTGCCGAGCAATTTGACAAAGGCGGCGCGGTTGAGCAGATAGACCAGTGCTTCGCCGGCATCTTTGTCTTGCCAATGGCCATCAAAATCCACATAAAAAACATACTGCCAGGGCTGACTACGCCGGGGGGCAGTGCGCCGGGGACGACTTTCCAGCTTAGTCAGGTTGATCTTGCGGCGGGCGAACTCCTCCAACGCGCCGTAAAGGGATCCCGGCGTGTTGGGCACAGCAAAGACGAGTGATGTTTTGCAACGGTCGGCGCGCACGGCCTCCCCCTTGCCAATCACAAAAAAGCGGGTGTAGTTGTGTTGAATGTCTTCAATCCCTGCTTCGACAACCTCCAATCCATAGGTTTCTGCGGCCAGACGGCTGGCAATGACGGCAATGCCTTCCTCCGGCTTGGCGGCCAAATCTTTGGCGCTGCCGGCGGTGTCATACCAAGTGACGGCGGTGTAGCCATTGCGATTCAGATAACTTTCACACTGGGCCAAGGCCTGGGGGTGGCTGCGCACTTCCTTGATCTTGCCGGCATTGCCCGGCGTGGTAAGCAGGCAGTGACGCACCCGCAGCATGATCTCACCATGCACGCGTAGGTCATGCTCGAGCAACAGGTCATAAGATTTGTTGATACTGCCGGCCGTTGAGTTTTCTACGGGCGCTGCGCCAAAGTCTGCTTCCCCGCTTTCCACGGCGTCAAAGATATGTTCAAAGGCATGACAGGGCAGCGTTGTCACATCGGGGCCAAAGTGCTGCCGCACCGCCTCTTCCGAATACGCGCCATGTTCACCTTGAAACGCAACGATGGTCATACAATCTCCTTAATGGTTAATGGAAAATGGAGAATAATTAATCGCTAATTTCCGGTATCGACGGTTGCTCCATTAACAATTGATTATTTTCCATTTTCAATTAATTACTGGACTCTGGCGAATTTTGCGGTCACAGGTGAAAAATTACCAATGGCGCACAGCGCCCGCAGACGAGCAACTAATTACCAATCACCAGTGTAATCAATGAAAAACGCCAGACTGCAGTTAATTATTCTTACTCAGCTGTTCCTCAATCCATGCATTCAGTTCTTCCATATCCTGGGCAGAGAGGACAATTTTTTTATCAGGGCGCAGTTTGCGCGCCTCGCGCAGATAGACATGTTGGATTTCGTGTTGCGGCTTGTCCGTATTCCAATGCAACAGAATGCGAATACACATGCCTAGGCTGCCCGGGACACGGATCTCATGGGTGCAGATGAGTGGCACATCGAGCCACCCCAACTGGCGTGCGGCGGTGGCTGGGAAGATCGAGACGACATCGGGCGTTGTGGTAAAGATGGCGCTGGCCACATCTTCGGAACGGATGCCGTTCAGGCGGATCATGAGCGCCAACAATTCCCGTGTCGCCTTTAGGACTGATTCCTGGTCATCCGTCGCGATGGTGGTCGCGCCGCGCACTCCTCGACAAAGTGTCATGAAATTCCTCCTTTGGTGTTGGTATGACGCCTGGCAGTCGCCGCCGAATGGTCGTCGCAAATGGCACAAAAAAAGAGCGGGAGGCTTACGCCATTCCCGCTCTTGAAAGCTCAGTCTGCTCACTGGTGCTACCCAGGCATCACCGTTCTCTCCGCGTCGAATGGCGCAGTGTTGGTAAAGTAAAAATAAAAGTAGCCCCAATAAGAAAACCCACGCATTGGATCGCGTGGGTTTTCGGCAAGCGCAACAAGACCAGCAGATTGGCTGATCCGAGCAGTATGATGAAGCTGCAACTGTTGACGTGCGTTTGCCGTTGTCATGGTATGATTATTTGCTAGGATTGATTTTCTATTTTGCTAAACAACGCTGTCAAAGATAGCACGAATTCTGCAGCTTGTCAAGCCTTGATTTTAGCAAATTTAACTATAAATCACTCCCAGCTCGCCCAGCCACCGATCCAGCGTCTGCATGTTGCCCAGCGTATCGCCCCAAGTCATGGCGGGAGCCTGGCGGTCGGCAATGTGCGCGCCCACCATGTCCGCTTCATAGCTAAAGAGATCGCGATCGGCTTCCACCACAATCTCCTCCGGCTCTGAGCCTCGTTTGTGCAGCAGTAATTTAGATGGTGGGAACTGCGTGTCAAGCGGCAAAGCTTCACGCGCGCTGCGACAGGGGCTCGAGGGCAGCCAAGGATTGGGCACGGTCAGAATGCCGGTGGAGCCGTAGATGACTGTGTCCGGGGGCAAGTTGCAGGCTACGGCCGTGGCAATTTCGGCCACGACATCGTTCTCAAATTTTAGCGTGGCGGTGGTGTAGTGATCCACCCCAGTAGGACCGACCACGCCGGTGGCCTTGAACTCCACAGGATCCAGGAAGGGCTTGCCTGCGGCCGCGCCGGCCACCAGCCGCGCCATCGAAGCGGGATAGCAGCCTACATCCAAAATGCCGCCGCCGCCCAGTTCCTTGTTATAGGCGCGCGAGTCGGGGTTGAAGCCGGCATGGTAGCCAAAGGTCGAGCGCACCACGAGCACATCACCAATCGCGCCTCCCTGGATCAGTTCAACCAGGCGTGTAATTTGGGGATGGCAGCGGTACATAAAGGCTTCCATCAAAAAGACATCATTCTCGCGCGCCGCGTCGATCATGGTGGCCGTTTGCGTTGCATTCATGGCAATCGGCTTTTCGACCAGAATATGTTTGCCCGCCTTGGCCGCCATCACCACCGGTTCCAGATGAGCGGGATGGATCGTCGAGACGTAGACGGCGTCAATGGTGCTGTCGGCCAAGAGATCGGCATAGCTGTCGTAGCGTTTATCAACGCCAAAGAGATCGGCCAGTGCGTCCGCTTTGCCCGCCGTCTGACTGGCAATGGCTGTCAGTTGGCCCGTTTTGGAAAAGCGCAGGCAGTTGGCAAAGACTCTGGCAATGCTTCCCGCGCCGATGATACCCCAATTGATCATGAGTTGCTCCTTGTTGTGTGGGGTGGTGATTGGTTGATTGGTGATTCACCAGCCCTCGGTTGGATACCATTATCAGTTTATTGTACTGCACGCAGCGCAGTCTGGCCTAAAAAGGGTGTAACGATGCAGCCGGTTCGCGTCTCCCAAATTTCTCTGCCAGAGCGCCCAAAATGTGGTACGCACCCGAAGCAGAAGGGTGCATTTCACTTTTTAGGTAGCGCCGTTCTTGGCGCGCCTAGAGCAAAAACTCCCCCTAAAACAGAAATACACCCGAAGCAGAATTAAGGCTTGACGCTCTCTATAAGCTGGTATATGATGACTTTCTAAACCGAAAGCATACGTAAGCATGTCACAGGAGTATCACCCCCGCGCATGAGTAACCACAAAATCCGCATTCTCATTATCCAGGCCAATCCGCCGGGCACCGCGCACTTGGGCGCCGACCTGGAGGAGCGTAAATTGCAGGAAGCGCTGCGCCGCGGGCAGGAACGCGACCTTTTTGCTCCCCCGGTGCGCCTACCCGCGGCGCGCATTGGTGACCTGCTGGGAGAGTTACGCGCGCACCAACCTCAGATCCTTCACTTTATGGGTCATGGCGATGGCCAGGGCGGGCTGCTGCTCAACGCGCCCGATGACAAACAGGGAGCGATTCTGGCCGCAGCGGAGTTGGCCGGTATTTTGGCCGCCTACCAAGCTGAAGCCGCGGCACCGTTGCAACTGGTGGTGTTGGCCGGCTGCCACACCGCCGGCGCAGCCACGTTGCTGGCAAAAGACATCCCGTGCAGCCTGGGCGTCACCGACGACATTGACGATCAGGCCGTCAGCGATGCCTTCACCCCCGCCTTCTACGCCGCACTCAGCGACGGGCGCAGCCTGGCCAATGCCCTGGCGAGCGCGCAAAGCGTCATGAACGCCCTGGGTTTTAGCGCCTACAGCGACCTGCTCACCCTCTACTCCGCCACCACCGACCCCATCGCCACCCGCCCCCGCGACTGGCTCCAACCCGCGCCGCCAACAGCGACCAGCCAGCAGCCAGCAGCCTCCCTCCCCTACCTCCGCCACTGGTTTGGCCAGCCGTGGAGCACCGTCTCCCTGGCCGACATTCAAAGCGACCGGGAGGATCAAGCGCAGTTGCTCGATCTCTATGTGCCGCTGCCGGTGGATTTTCGCCTGGTGATCCAGACGGAGGAGGGGCGGATTGTGGATTGGTGGGCCTTCGACAAGGCTTCGAGTGACCTCAGCCGAACACTCAGTCGAGCGGTGGCGGGGGGCGAAGAGGACGAGGAAAGAAACCAGGTTTTTGTCAAAAACCTGGTTTCTGCTGGTGCGCCGACCAAACCCCGTCACTGGGCGGATCTACGTGTGGGTGAGGCGGAGTTGGCGAGCCTGATTCCGGTGATTCAACAGGGGTTGGATGAACGGAAGCAGGCAGAACGGACAATACGTGATGAAGAATACCCATGGCCCCTGGAAGCTCACCACGCCGCTATGCTCCAGCCGCGCTTTGTCCTCTTGGGCGATCCGGGTAGCGGCAAGAGCAGCTTTCTGCGCCATCTGACCCTCTGTCTGGCTGGCGAATTGCGCCAACGCATGGGCGACCACGGTGTACCCGCTAACGCCAACCTGGCCGCCCTTGGTAACTGGATCTTAGATGCCTACACCCCGCTCTATATCGAGATGCGCACGTTGGTGAGCACCGTCTTCCCCACCTTGCCGGCGGACACGCGCCAACCAACCCCTTTACCCACCGTACAAACCTTGTGGGACTATCTGGCCCAGGAACCGGCGCTGGCGCGTTTTAGTGATGACCTGTATGCGCTGATCAATGACGGCAAGGTCATGCTGCTGTTGGATGGCCTGGATGAGATTCCGCAAGCCGATGACCCGCGGCGGCGCGCCCAGGTCAAAGCCTTTGTGAATTCGTTGGTGCAGAGCCATGCCGACCTGCGCATCATCGTGGGCAGCCGGCCCCATGCCTACCACGCCGGCGAGTGGGCGTTGGCCGGCTTTGGCCACACCACCTTGCGGCCGTTGAGTCTGGCGCGGCTAGAGGAATTGGCCAGGGCGTTGTTTGCAGTGGTGGGGCCGACCAGTGACCGGCATCTGGCAGATGCCGGTCACTTTGCTGCGAAACAAGCTGCCACGACCTTTGTCCAGGCGCTGCGCGACCACCCGCACCTGGACGAACGCTTTCACGCCAACCCGCTCTTCTTTACGTTGTTGGCCGCGCTCTGGTTGGGTAATCCACAGCGGCGCTTGCCGGAGACGCAGGCGGAACTCTATCGCGCCGCGGTCGATCTGCTGCTGGACCGCTGGACGCGCCGCCGCGCGCCCAACCCATCGGTGGCGGAGCAGTTGGGGCTAACACCGGCTGAGTTGCGGCCGGTGCTGGAGACGCTGGCCTGTACGGTGCATGAGCAAGATAACGTAACCGCCGGTGGATCACCTGGTCGCGACTCGACCATCTTCCCGGTAGAGACGCTGTTGGGGATTTTGTTTCGGGGCAACTATCGCGTTGTGCCGCAGGACATCTCCGACTATCTGACCCAGCAGGTGGGACTGCTCGTTTCACCAGCGCCGGCCCGCTTCTACTTTAGCCATCGCTCGTTTCAGGAGCATCTGGCGGCGTGCGAGTTGACCTGCCGGCAGCCAGACGACCGGCGACCACCGTTGCGTGACGACCGGCGTTATCCAGCGGGGTTGATTCGCCGCGTACAAAGCGCGCCGGCGCTGTGGGAAAATGTGGCTTTTCTGGCCGCCGATGAATTGATGACCCAGGGCCGCGAGGGGCAGACGCTGTTGTGGGAGTTGCTGGATGAGTTCTGCCAGCCCTATATGACCGCCGGTGACGCTGATCACGCTGCGATCATAGCGTTGCGCATTGCCCACCGCCATGATCTTTTCGCCATGAACAAGAGCGACCGGCGCTATCGCCGCGATCTGGAACCGCTGCGCCAGGTGGCGTTGCAGGTGCTGACTGATACGAATCACTTTACCCCGGAGGAGCGCAACGTGGCCGGTGAATTGCTGGGCCGCCACCCCGACCACGACACGCGCAAAGGGGTGGGGCGGCGCCGCGATGGCCTGCCCGACATTGACTGGGTCAAAATTCCAGAGGCGGATGCGCAGGGACGGCGGGAGTTTATCTACCAAAAAGATGAACGGCGCACCGAGCCGACCTTCTGGATCGCCCGCTATCCTGTCACTTACAGCCAGTTTCAAGCCTTTCTCGATGCCCAGGATGGCTTTTATAACCCGGCCTGGTGGGAAGGGTTGGCGGTGCCAGCAGAAGAGCGCGCGGCGCCAGGTGAACAACGGTTTAAATTCTGGAATCACCCACGCGAGCGGGTCAGTTGGTACGACGCCGTGGCCTTCTGCCGTTGGTTAACGGCCCAAGCCCAGGCACAGCCCGTGCTCTTGCCGCCGGAACTACGGGGTAAGAGCAACTGGCGCATTACCCTGCCCACCGAATGGCAGTGGGAAAAGGCCATGCGCGGGCATGATGGACGGCAATATCCATGGGGCGATAGCTACCAGTCCGGTTACGCCAACATTAATGAAACCTATCAAAACGCTGGCCCTTCTTATCTGGAAAAGAGTAGCGCCGTGGGCATGTATCCTCTAGGAATTTCACCCACCGGTCTGCTCGACGCCAGTGGCAATGTGTGGGAGTGGTGTCTGAACGAGTATCACAATCCGGTGCGCATCCAGGAAGCGGGGGACGCCCTCCGCGTCGTGCGGGGCGGGTCGTGGGACTACGGTGCTCACGATGCGGCCCTCGCCTATCGCGACATCTTCTTGTATCTTCGCTTCCACTACCGCGGTTTTCGTTTGGTGGTGTTGTAAATTTGTCCCTGTTCTTCTCCTCGGCGCTCTGTTACTCTGAAACCTGATCTCTGCAACTCAGACTCTGTTGGGCAGGCAGCAGCCTGCCTGGGGGGTGTGGGGGGCTGCGCCCCCCACGCGCGTTCGCGCGCGCAAAATGATCGCCCCCGCGCGGTGGGGTGGGTTGTAGCGGCTCCTCACCAATCAACATGGAAAAGAGAACGTCCGAGCCGCTGCAATCCGCACCACCGCCCGCTGTCGCAATTGCCAAAAGCTTTTCTGGTAATGGCAAGCTATGGTATACTACTTTTGCTCAGGGGAACCTGAGCCAGGCAGCCCGGGTTCGTCGTGCGGGGCGGGTCGTGGAACAACAATGCAAACAATGCGGCCCTCGCCGCTCGCGGCTACGACGACTTGTATCCTCGCCTCAACCTCAGCGGTTTTCGTTTGGTGGTGTTGTAAATTCGTTCCTGTTCTTCGGGCGGGAACACAACAGCGGATTGAGATAGGAACGGATTTGTCACGGTGTAGAGAGTGATTGCTGCTTTTGACAAGTAACCAGCAAGATCAAGGCTAACGGAAAATGGAATCATTGAGATGTGAAGATGGCAGCGGTGAGCCAACAAATCCGCTGCTGCCCAAATCCGTTGTTGTGTTGCGTCGCCTCGTCGGTTGGCAGCGGCATGTGGTATAGGAGGCCGACACCTTCCATCTCTTTGAGGTGTGGGAAAATGAGGAGTCATAGACCCACTACGCTCCTATGCTGTGTCCAGGAATTTTCGCTAACTGCATCACTAACCTTAGTGCCTCATTGACCGCTTGCTCGTCAGGAAAGGCTGCTGCTACATCTGGCTCCAGCAACACCAAGTTTGTCCCAGCTTTATAGTGCGCAGCATATTTGCCACGTACTGCACGTTTTAGCAACTGACTTAGATCATATTCTGGACGTAGATCATCTTCTGATTCAAGTGTGTCATTTGGATTCTTCATATTGTCTTCGTTCAATTGGTGTTAAAAGACGTGCACTAATTAAGATCCTGTGTTACCGAAAATATTGCATAGCTCTGAAAACCAGCTAAATCATAGCCTAAGATCGACCAAAAATCAAGCACCTCTACTTTCGTGGGACGCACCCAGCAGGTCAGAGCAATCGCGAGAGGCCAATTTTTCAGAAATTTCTCCCACTGAGTGCAGGTTTCTGGCCATAAATTGGAAAAATAGCCCGAATTCAAGGCTCATAATAGCCCTGTGGCCCCACGAACGAGCCAACTCGCGATTGCCCTGCCCAGCAGGTACAAGGGTGTTGTCAATTGCAGCCTAACGATGTATACTCTATAGATTATTTCTCGGCCTAGCAAGATCAACATCAGAGCCCAGTCAACCAAGCAACTACCAAAGGAGAAAATCATGATCATTATCGGCGGGGACATGAAGGTCAAACCGGAGCAGCGGGAGGCCGCGGTCCAGGCTTTTGTTCGTATGGCCAACGCCTCACAAGCGGAGGCAGGTTGTATCACCTATGAATTTTCTGCCGACCTGGAAGAGGCCGACACCTTCCATCTCTTTGAGGTGTGGGAAAATGAGGAAACGTTGGCCGCCCATGGTCAAACCGCACACATGGCTGCGTTTCGCCAGGAGATGGGGCAGTATCGCGTCTCTGCCAATATCAAGCGCTACCGGGCGGAGGCGGCCTGAGGCTGGGATACGGATAATTGGAAATAGTGAGACAGTGGTCAGTGGACAGTGGTCAGTAGGACAGTAATCAGTCTCCGTATACTGTCTCACTGACCACTGTCTCACTGTTCATCCGCCAACCAGCGGATGTAGGCGCCGCTGGGTAGCTGGCGACCGCTGGTTTCGGTGACCACCATTTCGCCGCCCTCAAAAGCGCCGGCATGGTCGGCCACCAGTGGAGCCACCTGGTTTTCCATGGTAATGGGGGTAAAGCCGGGCGTGTGGCAACTGTAGAGTATGAAACAGGCATCTTTGGCCAGGATGGCGCGACAGGCGTCGAGCAAGGGCAGCAGGTCATCCTCAATCTTAAAGACTTCGCCTTTGGGGCCGCGGCCAAACGAGGGTGGGTCAAAGATAATGCCCTGGTAGCGGTTGTTGCGCCGCTCCTCACGCTTGACATATTTGAGCGCATCATCGACCAGCCAGCGAATGGGCCGCTCTTCCAGATCGCAGGTCTTGGCATTTTTGCGCGCCCAGTCCACCACCCCCTTGGCGGCATCCACATGGACCACATGGGCGCCAGCCTGGCTACAGGCCAAGGTGCTGCCGCCGGTGTAGGCAAAGAGATTGAGCACATGCAGGTTGCGATAGCCGGTGCGCACCAGCCGCTTGCGGATCACCTTACGCAGCCAATCCCAATTGGCGGCCTGTTCCGGGAAGAGGCCCAAATGGCCAAAGTTGGTCAGGCGGATTTCAAATGAGATATTATTAAAGAGGATATCAAAGTCGCGCTTGATCTTGCGCCGCCATTCCCACTGGCCGCCGCCATCTGAACTGCGAATGTAGATGGCGTCTGCCTTGTCCCACACTTGGGGCAACAACTGGGGTAGCCAGATTGCTTGCGGGGCAGGCCGAATTACAGTGTATTCGCCAATACGTTCTAACTTCTGTTGGTTGCCCGAATCCAACAGCGTATATTCATCACTTGTGGTCATTTCTGCTGTGCTCATGACCACAGTGTACCATAGCCGCGCTGAATTGTTAATTTTGGATCCCTAAATCATCCCGTTAATCGACATCGCGTAGATACCGAGCATGACCAGGCCGTTTTGCATGGCGTGAAGGGCAATACAGGGGATGAGCGAGCCGCTGCGTTCACGCACCCAGGCCAGGATGACGCCCACAAAGAAGAGCGCCGGCAACAAAATAGGGATAAAGTGGATCAAGGCAAAGATCAGAGCGCTGGTCATGATCGCGAGGGTCACGCCCAGCCGCTGACGTAGGACGGGGTAGAGCATGCCACGGAAGAAAAGCTCCTCGGCAATCGGGGCCATGACGGCGACTAAGACCAAAAGCAAAGCCAGATCGCGCGGTGTCAACGCACCCTGGCCGGTCAGCGCGGCGATTTGGGGATTGGTAAAGTTATCGCCCACCAAGGGTAAGATCAGCAGCGTGTTGATGAGCCCCATGCCCAGCAACTGTACAACCGTCAGCAACGGTAGCACCGGCCACCACCATTGGGAAAACTTGCACATCCCCAGTTGCGTCCAATCGCCGTGGCCGCGGCGAACGGTGAAGAGATAAACGGCCAGGACGACAAGCAGATAGATGGCCATGCCCAACAAAAAAATTGGAGTGGAAGTCATGCCTGTCATTGCCGCGGTTGGCGTACCCAGCAGCAGCGCGCCCCCCATAATGATCAGCCCAACAGCAATGGAACCAAACAAAATGAGCAGCGCTGCCTTACCGATTTCACGCCAACCCCAGCCAGGCGTCGCCAAAGCGATCACCGGTACAAGTGGTGGCGTCATTGAGTTACTCGGTACTAGCGGAAAATGTATGATAGGTTTCATAAGCAAATCATAAGTCAGTCATCAGACGAAATTGTGCAGGCGCAATCGTTTACCTCCAGTGAAATTACTGGTTTACACAATTGCTTAGATGACTTTCACAAATTTATTACAATTGCAGTTTAGCAAAGCTATAATTTTACACCAAATTACGTTCATAGTATACTACCAGCGTTCATCAGGTGCATCCTGAACAAAGAGCAGTCAAAGGTGACCGTTGTTTTCTAAAGTTCTTTTCAGAAGGAGGCGTGTAAATGGCAGCCCAAGTGAGTTTGTTAACCCAAGCCCAATTGAATATGAGATTGACACGCCTGCTATGTAGCTTTTAAACGATCCTAGTTCGGTAAAAGATCCAATCGGGCCATACAATTGTCATACGAGTCATTGTCATACAAGGATCATTGGCATTGCAGTTGCTCGCAATAAAATTTCCCAATGATGCTGTTGCAGTGATGCTTTTAGGTAATGCTGTTGTATGGTGCTTCTTTGAATAAAGACGTAACCGATTGTAATAAGTTACTTTGAATTGCTGATCATGCGTGCGGCTGATCCCGTATAGATCTCCAGGAAAGTTTTGTCCCATCTGTCTAGCAGAAGATGTGGTACCGAACAGGTCTGCGAAACTATGCTGGGGCCTTGCGCCCCGCCTGATAGCGTTCATAGCTCACAAATTCTGCGAGAGCACAGAGTCACAGGTGTGTTACCCTGTGGCTTTTTTATTGCCTGCCGCATGAATGGCGCGCATAAATCGCTTGTCTGTAAAATGCCATGGGGTGGTTGACCCCGTGGCATTTTTTGTTGCGGGAATATATACCGACGAGCGCCAAGAAGTAACACTTTTTACAGGAGTAATAGGGTACTTCTTGTGCTGCTCGTGAGTATAGTTGAAGCATGATTAATCCAGTTTCAAGGGAAAACTACAGTGTCTAACAATTTGATCGACGGATTTGAAGACGACGAATACATCGAACACCTCGAACGCTTTGGCTTGGTCGACCGCACTGCTCGCTCCCGGCGCAAAGCCAAAGCAAAACAACGGCCCAAACGCGCGCAAGATGACATTATGCAAGAACTGACGGATGGCGCGGCAGGGCTAGAGGCCGGCTTTCAGCCCACCTATCAGCCCGCCCGCTTTGAAGCCAAGTGGCTGTTGGATTCATTGCGCATCTTCTATGATCAAGGGTTGATTGTAGATGTGCTGGCGCAGGTGAAGGGTGGCAAGGAAGCGAGTGTCTATCTCTGCAAAGCCAATCCGGCTACGGAGCTAGACCTGGTGGCGGCCAAAGTCTACCGGCCACGCCAGTTTCGTAATCTGCGCAACGACGCCATGTACCGGGAAGGGCGTGAGACGCTGAGCAGCGAAGGGGGCGTCGTCAAACGGCGTGAAAACCGTGAGGCGCGCGCCATGCGCAAGAAGACCAGCTTTGGCGTAGAGCTGACTCACGGTTCTTGGCTGCTCTATGAGTATGGTTCACTCCAGAAGCTCTACGGGCTGGGCGCGAAAATCCCTCGCCCCATTGCCAATGGCGGCAATGCGATTCTGATGGAATACATTGGCGATGCACATATGGCTGCGCCGGTGCTTCACAGCGTAGCGCTGGAACAAAACGAAGCGCGCACCTTGTTTGCCGAGGTGATGCGCAATGTGGAACTGATGCTCAAACATGAGATGATCCACGGCGATCTCTCGGCCTTTAATATCCTTTATTGGCAGGGCAAGGTCACACTAATCGACTTCCCGCAGGTGACAATGGCGCTCTCCAACCGGAATGCCTATAAAATTTTCGAACGCGATGTCCAGCGTGTCTGCGAATATTTTCAAGGGCAAGGGGTGGCGTGCGACCCCATGGCGATTGCCAACAAGCTTTGGTGGGACTGTATCGGCGTGGAACCGGGACGCAAACTGACAGACGAACCGGTTTAATGGTTAATGGACAACGGTTAATTCTTAATGGTTAATCGTTGTCCATTGATATTATTGCTCGACTTTGGCTTGCTCAACAGGCTTGCGCTTGCGTTTGGCGGTGCGCGGCTTGGGGGCCGCCGCGTTGGTGGCACCAATCACATGCGGCAAGGTCTCCTGTAGCGCATCATCAATGGTCTCGGCCAGGACAAAACGCATCTTGGCGGTGACATCCTCCGGCAGGTCGTCCAGGTCGGCTTCGTTGCGTTTGGGTAAAATGACTGTGCTTAAGCCGGCGCGATAGGCGGCGAGCACCTTCTGCTTGATCCCACCGACGGGCATCACGCGGCCGCGCAAGGTAATCTCCCCGGTCATGGCTGTCTGTCCAGCCGTGGGCGTATCGGTTAAGAGCGAAATGAGGGCAGTCACCATGGCCACGCCGGCGGAAGGACCATCTTTGGGGGTCGCGCCGGCCGGCACATGAAGATGGATCTCACTCTTCTCAAAGACCTCCGGATCGATGCCCAATGCATCCGCCCGCGCCCGCACATAGGAGAGGGCTATGTTGGCCGACTCTTTCATGACGTCGCCCAACTGTCCCGTGAGTGTCAGACGGCCATTGCCATTCATGCGGCTGGCTTCAATGAAGAGAATATCACCCCCCACTTCGGTTACAGCCAGGCCCGTAACGACGCCAGGCGTTTGGGTGCGTTCCGCCACCTCGGAATAGAAACGCGCCTTGCCCAATAATTTAGGGACATCGGTAATTTTCAGGCTGGTGCGCCCTTCGATCTCCTGTGCCGCGATTTTGGTGGCGATCTTGCGCGCGGCGCGGCCAATTTCCCGTTCTAGCTGGCGGACACCGGCTTCGCGGGTGTAATCGCGTATAATCGCACGCAGTGCGCCATCGGTAAACTTTAGTTCATTGGGACGCAAACTGTTGGTGCGCAACTGGCGCGGGATCAGATACTTGCGGGCAATGTGCAACTTTTCCGGCTCAATATAGCCATTCAGGCGAATAATTTCCATGCGGTCGCGCAGCGGCGCCGGAATGGGTTCCAACAAGTTGGCCGTGGCAATAAACATGACCTGCGAGAGATCAAAATCTACATCCAGGTAGTGATCGCGAAAGTTGGCATTCTGCTCCGGGTCCAGCACTTCCAACAACGCCGATGACGGATCACCCCGCCAATCTGCCCCTACTTTGTCCACCTCATCCAGCACAAAGACCGGATTACGCGTGCCGGCGCGGCGCAGCGCCTGCATAATGCGCCCGGGCATGGCGCCAATGTAGGTGCGGCGATGGCCGCGGATCTCCGCTTCATCGCGCATGCCGCCCAGGGCCATGCGGGTAAATTCGCGCCCCAAGGCGCGCGCCACGGAACGCGCCAACGAGGTCTTCCCTACGCCCGGGGGACCAACAAAGCAAAGGATCGCACCGCGACGCTCGTCATTATCATCAAGGTCTTCACGTTCCAAGGCAAGCTTGCGCACGGCCAGGAATTCAATGATCCGGTCCTTTACCTCTTCCAAATCATAGTGGTCATCATTTAAAACCTGGCGCGCGTGGGCAATATCCAGATTGTCTTCGCTCAGCTTGCTCCAGGGCAACTCGCAGAGCCAGTCAAGGTACGTTTTAATAACCGAAAACTCGGCAGCTTGGGGCGGCATCTTTTCCAGACGGCCCAACTCGCGCAGCGCTTCTTTTTGCGCTTCGGCGCTCATACCGGCGGCCGCAACTTTCTGGCGATACTCTTCAATTTCGGCCTCAGTTTCGTCACTCTCCCCTAACTCTTGGCGAATCGTCTTGAGTTGCTCGCGTAAAATGTACTCGCGCTGCGAGCTTTCGAGGCCGGCCTTGGCCTGTTCTCGTACCTGGGCTTGCACCTGGGCATAGGCCACCCGCTGGCGGAAGAAGTCACGCGCCTGGCGCAGCCGTTCTTTGACATCAAAGGTGTTTAGCAGTTCCAAGCGCTGTTCATAGGTGTACTCTGGGGCATATGCGCTATTATCGGCCAAATGGCCCGGCGCGCGAATGGAACGTACAAAATTGATGACCCCTTCGGGCATGCCAGGCGTCAATTCGATAAACGCTTCGATTAAGCCGCGCACCTCCAACATGAGTTGGTCTGTTTCTTCATCCCAGGTTTCCGGATCAGGACAGGGATAACAGGTGGCAAGGACATAGGGCTCCATCTGCACAAATTCGTCGACTTGGGCGCGCATGATCCCCTGTACAACGATAACATTGCCGCCAGGACGCTGCATGGACTGGAGTTGGGCAATGACGCCAATGGAGTGGATCTGTTCCTTTAAAGGCAGGCCGGCGCGGTCAGGCAGTGCAAAGAGCAGGAGAATACGACCTTGCTCCATTCCTTTCCGCACAGCAGCCTGGATAGTGCTATCATCCAGATCGAGCGGTGCGGCCATGTGCGGGCCTAGGATCACTTCATGGAGAACAACAGCTGGGAATTCAGTCGGATAATCGGTTTTACTCATAATCTATAGGACGTTATAGTTTTTATCTCTATGGCTGCACAAAAAAATGGGCCACGCATGACATGGCCCCCACTATTTGTAGCTGGGAAAATCAATTTGGAAACATTCATGTACTTATATTGTACTCGTTGCCTGATAAGTTGTCCAGTATTGATTCTTCCATTATTGTCAGGTGTTGGTTAACTTGTGGCGATTGCGGCAATACCCCGTCAAGTCAAAATGCAGTTTGTGTAATTGCATTCACTTGGAATCGACAGAAACTTTGTTGTTCAAAACGAATCCGGTATAATGGCATTTATGGCCGGCGGCGAGGTGCGTCGGCTACTTTTTTTGGTAGGGTGTAGTAGGGTGTAACTATATAGGGGTCTTCGCGTGCTAGAGGGTCAATTCAGTGGCGAGTGGTGGGTGGCGGGTCATGCGCTACCCGCTACCCACCACTCGCTACCCGCCACCTGCTTTGTCTAGCACCCTATGTCGCGCAGAGCCCTATATACCAACTAGGCGGCAATGAGAATAATCCTTATGTATATCGGTCTTACGTTGGTCTTTCAGTTCTTTTACACAATCAGCATGGTCGGATTGGCTTTATACGGCTTACAAGCATTCTGGTTACTTGGCCAATTCGGGCGTCATCGGCTCTTTTCGTCCCGCAGAAATACGTCTCATAGAAATAGGTTACCAACTTTGGGGCAAGCGCAACCGTTGCCCGCCGTGACTGTGCAACTGCCCATTTATAATGAGCGTCATGTCATAGAGCGTTTGATTGATGCGTGTGCAAATCTGCACTACCCCCGTACTCAGTTGCAGATTCAGGTCTTAGATGATTCTACCGATCAAACTACAGCCATTGCCCTGCGGCGCGCTGACCACTGGCAGCGTCAGGGTGTTGATATTACGGTGGTGCGCCGCGCCGATCGGAGCGGCTTTAAGGCCGGGGCGCTTGCCCATGCCCTTCCTATGGCGACCGGTGACTTTATCGCCATCTTTGATGCAGACTTTGTACCACCCCCTGATTTTTTGCAACAGACCATTCCTCACTTTTGTGCGCCGGATGCGGCTGCGCTTGGCTTTATTCAGACACGCTGGGGACATCTAAATGCGACCTACTCCCCCCTCACCCGTTGTCAGGCACTTGCGCTGGATGGGCATTTTGTTGTTGAACAGGAAGGACGTATGGCGGCGGGCTATCCTATGGGCTTTAATGGCTCCGGCGGCATCTGGCGGCGGGCTTGCCTGGATGATCCCAAGGTTGGCGGTTGGCAGGCTGATACACTATGCGAAGATTTAGATTTGAGCTATCGGGCACAGTTAGCCGGCTGGCGTCCTTATTTGCTCAATCGCGTAGAAGCACCGGCCGAAATCCCACCCCAGTTGGCGGCCTTTAAACGGCAACAATTTCGGTGGGCCAAAGGGAGCATTCAGACGCTTTGCAAGCTGCGCGATCAGATTTGCTCCAGCCAGTGGTCAATTTTTACGCGCGTAGTGGCGTTGATCCATTTGGGCAATTACCTGATCCACCCACTTCTGCTCCTCTTGCTGCTGGTGAGTGTCCCGTTGCTGTTAGCCGGACGCGACCCTGGGGCCCATTTGGCCTTATTGAGCTTTGCCTCTTTGGGGCCTCCTTTGCTCTACGCAGTGGCCCAGATCGTGCTGCAGCGCGGGGCGTGGTGGAAGGGCTGGCGCTACCTACCACTGTTGACCCTGCTGGGAACGGGCATCTGTCTCAACAATACGATTGCGGTGTGGCAGGGCCTACGCAACCAAGGCGGCGTCTTCCTGCGCACCCCCAAATTTCGGGTGGAATCGGCCACAGATCTATGGCAGGGCAGCGGCTATCGCCTGCCCTTGGGAGGTACATTTATTGGCGAAACGGTTCTGTGTGGCTACGCGCTGTACGCTGTTATCACTGCCGTCATGGCCGGAAAATGGACTTTGGGCGCTTTCTTGGCCATCTACGTCGGCGGTTTCGCCTTGATGATCGGCGTCGAGCTATGGCAAGCTTGGCCGCGTCGCAGCAAAGGTCGGCCCCGTTCCGCGCAACAGGAAGCCGGCCACCCGGTTGTTTCTTAAGGAATGGCGATTAAATAAGTCAATGACACCTGTCAGGTCTGCGAGACCTGACAGGTGTTGGAATCATAGGTTATTTTGTTGCTCTTCCTAAGCAATCTTGTCGCCTTAGGCGCTAAGGGCGCACGAATCGACAAAATGTTGTCGAGGTTTGCTGCGGCGAAGCCGACTCAATGGGTAATGGTATAACGGTTAATGATTAACTGTTAACCGTTATACCATTACCCATTGAATTAGATCCTGACAGGAAGCGCCCATCTTTGTCAGATCATGATTGTCAAAGGTACAATAAGTAAAATGAATAAGTTTTATAGCATAAAGTAGAATCCAAGCAAAAGAAAGCACGATAGATTATGGCAAAGAACAGTGATAACACCTGGCAGGAAAACCCGGATGACATTATCGTGGTGGCGAATCGTTCCAGCAATAATTATATTTTAGAGTTGCCGGCCGGTCGTTACCGGCTGGATGCAGGGCGACGTATGCGCACTCTGCGCTCGATTCTAAAAATTACACAAGTTAAGGATCTGGTGGCGCAAGGCGCCTTAGTGATTGAAAATTGAGCGAACAGACAAAATCATGCCCACTCTTCTCTTGATCGATGGCCACTCCCAAGCGTATCGCGCCTTCTTTGGGATGAAAGCGCCGCTCTCGACGCGCACGGGCGAACTTACTGGCGCTGTCTATGGCTTTACGCGTAAGCTATTAAGTGTCATCAAGGAGTACCGGCCCGAGTATGTGGCGGTGGCGTTTGACCTGGGTGACACGTGGCGTCATGCCGAGTTTACCGATTACAAAGCAACGCGCGAGCGGATGCCCGACGAGATGCGCACGCAGATTGAACGCATTCAGCAACTGCTGACCGTCTTCAATATCCCGATCATTACCTGCCCCGATTATGAAGCGGATGATGTGCTGGGCACCTTGGCGCATCAGGCCGATGCACAGGAATTTGACGTCCTCATTCTAACCGGCGATCGTGATATGTTTCAGCTTGTGACAGAGCGGACGAAGATCCTTTACACCTCTGGTGGGCCCAATCCCACCACGAGCGTCTATGGCCTGCCGGAAATTGACGAGCGCTATGGGTTGACACCGGCGCAATTTATCGATCTCAAGGCGCTTACGGGTGACACCTCGGACAATATTCCAGGTGTTCCTGGGGTGGGTGAAAAGACGGCCGCCAAACTGCTTCAGGAATATGGCTCGTTGGAGCAGCTCTACAGCAACGTTGAGGCAATCTCCGGCCCCAAGACGCGGCAGAATTTGATCGATGCCCGCCCTGTGGTCGAACGGAATAAACGCCTGGTCACCATTGTCAACACACTGGATCTGCCCTTCGACGCCGATAGTTGCAGGCTGCGTGATTACGATCAAGAAGCGGTGGTGGCGCTCTTGCAGGAACTAGAATTCCGCAGCCTGATCAAGGAGTTGCCCCAGTCCGACACGCTCACCGATATGCAGAGTGGCGACGCAACGCCAAGCGCAACCGCAGCCGGCCAGATGGGGCTCTTTGACACGCCCGCAGCAACAGCGGCTGACTCAGCCGTGGGCGAGAGCACCTACCTATGTGTGCAAGATGAAGCAGCTCTGCAAAAGGTCGTGGACCATTTAGCCAACGCCCAATTGCTCAGTTTTGATGTGGAGACCACCAGCACCGACGCCCTCCAGGCCAAGTTGGTAGGGTTGGGGGTGGCTTGGGCGCCCCAAGCGGCAGCTTATATTCCCGTGGCCCATACGGAAGGGGAACAGTTGCCGTGGGCAACTGTGCACGCCGCACTTCAACCTTTCTTTGCCAATGCCGATCTGCCCAAAGTGGCCCACAATGGCAAGTACGATCTGACCGTTTGCCGCCAACATGGCCTGACGGTTGCGGGCCCCATCCATGACACCATGACCATGGCCTGGTTGCTGGATCCGGCCAGCCGTCATCTGGGGCTCAAAGATCAGGCGGCGGCTGAGTTAAGCTGGGAGATGACCGAGATCACAGAATTGATTGGCACGGGGCGCAAGCAGATCACCATCGATCAGGCGCCGATTGCGCAGGTGACAGCTTATTGTGGCGCGGATGTCGATGCCACGATCCAGCTCTATGAAAAACTTGTGCCGCGCCTGCATGAGGCCGACATGTGGTCCCTCTATACCGATGTCGAGTTGCCCATCTTGCCGGTGCTGACCGATATGGAGATGGCCGGTGTGTTGCTCGATACTGACTTCCTGGCTGAAATGTCTACCAAATTGACCGAACGGCTCAATGCGTTGGAGACAGAACTCTTTCAGATCGTCGGCCATGAGTTTAACCTACGGAGCACGCAGCAGTTGAGCCAGGTGCTTTTCGACGAGATGGCTTTTCCCACCAAAGGGTTGAACAAAACCAAGAGCGGCCAGTACAGCACAGCGGCCTCCGAGTTGGACAAATTGGCCACCATGACCGACCTGCTCAGCGCCAATCAGAAACGGATGCTGGAACTCATCTTTGAACAGCGCCAGCTTGAGAAATTGCGTGGCACCTATGTTGATGCGCTGCCGGCGCTGGTCAACCCACAGACAGGGCGCGTCCACACCAGCTTTAACCAGACCGGCGCGGTCACTGGGCGCATGAGCAGCAGCAATCCCAACCTACAAAATATCCCCATTCGCACCGAATTGGGACGGGAGATCCGGCGCGCCTTTGTGGTCGCGTCCGGCTGTCTGCTCCTTTCTGCCGACTACAGTCAGGTGGAGTTGCGGATTTTAGCGCATGTCGCTCAAGAGGAAATTTTGATCGACGCCTTTCGCAAAGATCAGGACATCCACGCCACGACCGCCTCCAAGCTCTTTAGTGTGCCGATTGCGGAAGTGACGCGGGAGCAACGCGGGCTAGCGAAGACGATTAACTTTGCGACGATCTACGGTTCGTCGGCCTTTGGCATTAGCAGCCGCACCGACATGGGCCCCAAGGAAGCGCAAGGCTTTCTCGATCAATATTTTATCACCTACCCACGTATCAAAGCCTATATTGAGAAGACTGTCCAAAAGCTCAATGAAGTGGGCTATGTGGAGACCTTATTGGGGCGCAAGCGCTTTTTCCCCGAATTACAGAACAGCCGGCTGCCGTATATGCAGCGTATGGGTCTGGAGCGCGCCGCTATCAACGCGCCCATTCAGGGCACCGCGGCCGACATCATGAAGATCGCCATGATCCGCCTGCATGATCGCTTGCAACAGGGTGGGTTTGCGTCACGCATGTTGTTGCAGGTGCATGATGAATTGGTACTGGAAGTGCCGGTGGACGAGCAAGAGGCAATTGTGCCCTTGATCTGCGACGTCATGGAAAATGCCTATCACCTGGATGTACCACTCAAAGTAGAGGTGGAGGTTGGGCCCAACTGGTACGACTTGGAGAAGGTGGAATGAGCAAGTTACAGATCAGATGGCATTAAGCGATTGACTATGATCCGTGATCAGGTAAAAGCTCTGGTTCAGAGCGCAGTTACTACTGCTCAAGCTCAAGGCGCCCTACCGGCCTTTGCCGTTCCACCGGTAGACATCCTGCGCCCTAAACAGGCCGACCATGGCGACTACAGCACCAATGTCGCGATGATGGTTGCGGCGACTATGCGCAAAGCTACGGGTGAAAAGAGCAACCCGCGCGCCATTGCGGAAGCGGTGGTTGTGCATCTGCCCTCAAGCGTGCTCATTGCTAAGGTAGAAATTGCTGGTCCTGGCTTTATCAATCTCCGCCTCTCTGATCAATGGTTACAAGAGCAGGTAACGGCGATTCTTCAAGCCGGGACGCGCTTTGGTGATAGCGATTTGGGCCAGGGTCAACGTTGGCAGGTGGAGTTTGTCAGCGCGAATCCGAATGGCCCCATTCACTATGGTGGGGCGCGCAATGCTGTTTTGGGGGACAGTCTGGCGCGCGTGTTAAGGTCAGCTGGCTATGACGTACAAACCGAATTCTATGTTAACGACGCCGGCACACAGTTTCGACTTTTTATTGAAACCCTCTATGCTCGCTATCTCCAGGTAGTCAATCACGACCAGGCTGCGCTACAAGCGGATATAGTAATTGAAGAAGATCCCGACTGGTGGCGGCAGGAGGATGTTATCCCAGACCAGGGCTATGCCGGCGCCTATATGATCGACTATGCCAAACAGGTCTATGCCGAACATGGTGAGCACTTTGCTAAGTTGCCCAAAGAGGCAGCGTTGGCCGAACTGCGGTCGGTGGGCCACGCGCTGATTATGCCGGAATTGGAAGTGTCATTGGCGCGCATTGATGTTCATTTTGACCGCTGGTTCAGTGAACAAAGTCTCTACGACGAGGGCTTGGTTGAACAGTTGCTGGATCAGTTGGAGACACAGGGGGAGCTTGCCCAGCATGACGGTGCGGTCTGGTTTCTAGCCAGCAACTACCCCAGGAACGACAAAGACGAAGTGGTTATCCGCAGCAATGGCACGCCGACCTACTTTGCCAGCGACATTGCCTATCACTATGATAAGTTCCTGCGCCGCAACTTCGACCGAGTCATCAACGTCTGGGGAGTCGATCACCAAGGCCACGTACCGCGTATGGCAGCCATCATGCAATCGTTGGGACTGGATCCGGCGCGCTTAACCATTCTGATGCATGATCTGGTGAAACTCATGCGTGATGGCCGCGAAGTGAAATTGAGTAAGCGCGCCGGCAACTTGATCACCCTCAATGAAGTGGTCAACGAAATAGGGTCAGATGCATTGCGTTTTAATCTGCTGACCCGTAGTCCGGAAAGTACGATTGAGGTTGATCTGGATTTGGCTGTGGCGCAGACTAAAGAAAACCCGGTCTACTATGTTCAGTATAGTCATGCCCGCATCTGTTCCATTCTGGCTAAGGCGGCGACGGAAGGCTTTGACATAGCCGTGCTCAACCAGATTGATCGGCAACGCTTACATCGCTTGACCCATCCGTCTGAGTTAGCACTGATCCGCAAGTTGTTGGCGCTGGAAGAGCAGATCGAAACGGCAGTTGAGAAGCTGTCGCCACACAATCTACCACACTACGCCATGGACCTGGCGAAAAGCTTTAATGGTTTTTATCGTGACTGTCGTGTGGTTGATCCTGAACACTCCGAACTTAGCCAGGCACGTCTGGCCCTGAGTGAGGCCGCACGCATAGGCCTAGCCAAAGTTTTATGGTTGATGGGCGTAAGCGCGCCTGCCACCATGTCAAAGAGTGAAAGTTAACTTAACACAAAAGAAGTCTATCGATGAGTGAAAAATTGAAAGTCTTAGTCAGCGATGCCCTGGCTGACGTGGGTCTGGCGCCGTTGCGTGAAGCTGCCAATCTTGAAGTTGATGTCCGCACCGATCTGACGCCGGCCCAATTGCTGGAAGAGATCCCCCACTATGATGCGCTCTTGGTGCGCAGCAGCACCACGGTTACCGCCCAGGTATTGCAAGCCGGCAAACGGCTGCGCGTGGTGGGGCGGGCCGGCGTGGGTGTAGATAACATTGATGTGGACGCGGCCACCCAAGCTGGCGTCATTGTGGTCAATGCGCCCACAGGCAATACAGTGGCCGCGGCCGAACATACCGTAGCCATGTTGATGGCCATGGCGCGCATGATCCCACAGGCCGACGCTCATGTGCGCACAGGTCAGTGGAAACGCAGCAAATTTGTCGGCGTCGAAATTCGCGATAAGGTGTTGGGCACGGTTGGTCTGGGCCGCGTGGCGCAGGAAGTAGTGCGCCGGGCACAGGGCTTGGGCATGCGCGTCGTGGGCTACGATCCCTATGTGACGGCTGATTACGCGGCGCAACGGGGTGTGGCGCTCGGTGATCTTGATAGCGTGCTGGCGCAGGCGGATTTTCTGACGATCCATGTGCCCTTGACCGACCAAACTAAGAATCTGATTGGTCGTGAGCAACTGGCGCGTATGAAAGCTGGCGCCCGCATTTTGAATGTGGCGCGCGGTGGCGTGCTGGATGAAGGCGCATTGGCCGAATCGGTTGCAAGTGGCCATATAGCTGGCGCCGCGCTTGATGTCTTCACCGAGGAACCCCTGGGCGCCGACAGTCCTCTGCGCAATTCAGAGAAAATCATCCTCACCCCGCATCTCGGCGCCAGCACGGTTGAGGCCCAGGAACAGGTCGCTGAGGATGTTGCACTCCAGGTGCTTGATGTACTCAACGATCGGCCGGCGCGCTACGCGGTCAACGCCCCCATTATCCCGCCCAAGGATCTTGATATGTTGGTGCCCTATATTGATCTGGCGGAACGATTGGGGCGTTTCTTACGGCAGTTGGGGGCCCAGGCCAGTGGTGATGTAGAAGTCACCGCTTATGGCAATCTGGCCAGCTTTGATCTCGCATACATCAACGCTGCGGTGATCAAAGGCTTTTTGGCGGATGTTGTGCAGGTGCGGGTGAATCTGGTCAACGCGGCGTTGGTGGCAGAACGTCGCGGTATGAATCTGATCGAGATCAAGCAACATCAGCATGATCTGCCCCACGAAACCATGTTAACCATTAGCACCAAGGCGGCGCCCCATTGGAAGGTGGGGGGCGCAATGCTTCGGGGTGAGCCCCATGTGGTGACCATCAACGAACAGTGGGTCGATTTTCCGGCGGAAGGCCATGTCTTCTTGACTTCGCACCAAGATCGCCCCGGCATTATCGGGCGCGTCGGCACAGCTTTGGGTGAGGCTGATATTAACATAAGTTTTATGCATGTCGGTCGCCGCGCGCCGCGGGCCGAAGCGATTATGGCATTGGGTGTTGACGAACCGGTCTCCAGTGAGCTTGCGGCCAAAATCGCGGCATGGGATGATATTATCTGGTTACGCACCGCAACCCTGTAGTATGTTACAAAGACAAGATCTTTGTTTAATTTAAGCGCGCGTAAAGCTTTTGCAATACACAGAATTGCGAACATTTGTTATAATCCGTGCCCATGATGAAGGATAGTTTACGTTCAAAATTGCATACGCCCAAATCATCCAGACGCGGCAGGCCCCAGCCTCTGCACTGGTTATGGTTTATGGCACTACTTTGGCTGCTGCCCGCGTTAGCGTGCGGCAGCTTTGCCCCCCGTCCTACACCGACGCCGACAGCCAATGAAGCCGAAACCTTTTTCCCGGCGCCGAATGGCACACCCAGCGATACGCCAGAGCCCTCCCTTCAAGTGTTGACGCCCGCAGTGATTGCGCCCACCGCAACGCCGTTAGTCTTAGCTCCAACTGCCACCTTTACCCCCGCACCTGCGCCAGGCACAGCCCTGCAAGCTGGTCAACCCGCGCGTGTGACGGCGCCGGCAGGGCTAAATATGCGCACCTCGGCGGCGTCAGCAGCCACGCTGATCCTACAATTGGGCACGGGCCAACGGGTAACGGTTTTGGAAGGTCCGGTAAGTGCAGATAATTTCACCTGGTGGAAGGTCGATGATGGTCAAGGGAATACAGGTTGGGTAGCGGATGGTGACGGTGAAACCGAATGGCTTAGCCCGAAGCTGGGTGAAGCACAGCCGGTCAACCGACCGCCACGCCTGGGCGATCGGGTGATGGTGACAATGCCGAACAACGGACAGTTGAGCATTCGCGCCTTGCCCGGCACCGATGCGACCCTGCTCACGCGTGTCAACCCGAACCAACAACTGACCATTCTCGATGGTCCGCAATCGGCTGGCGGCTACACCTGGTATCGAGTACGCACAGATGATGGACAGACTGAAGGCTGGGCTGCCGATGGAGACGGCGAGACACGCTGGCTAAGTCCGTTGGAATAGTTGCAACTTTTACGACAACCACCGTTTTCACCAAAGACGCATCCGGTTAAACCAGGGTGCGTCTTTTTTGTGCGTATTAAAGATGGCTGCTTATCAAGCTCATGCAATCTCGAGGGTGTGTACCACAAAGGGGGCGAAGCCCCAGCAAGGCCAATTATAGCTTTTCGCCTATCGCCCCTCATTTGGGATGCGCCCCAATCTCGACCAATATACTTTGCAACAGTAATTTCTCTGTTCGCTACACAAACTTTAACCCCATTTTTAACCTTCACTTTGTAGACAAATAAACAGCCAAATGATATGATTAGATTTACTTGAAAATTTAATGTTTATTATCAACAGCACCTACCTACATAGAGTGTGTACACATATAGAACAGAAATTGGTAGCAACTGAGCTCTTGGCAGAGTTCAATCTTAAGTATACAGAGCTGGGAGATTTACCGATGACAAATAGCCAGCAAAAATGTCCATTTTTAAAGTTGTCAGATATTGATAATAAGCCTGCTGGTCATGCAGCACCAGTGGCTGAGTACACTTGTTATGCCTCTTCTCCTGCATTCATACCGACTAATGTGCACCAAAGCAGTTGCTGTTTGAACCCCTCGAATTATGTGCGCTGCTCTTATTATATGGCTACACCGCAAGCAGAGAACAGTGTTTCACGACCGCTTACCTCCCGATCTGCTTTTCGCCCCTTTGCATGGTTATCGGCGCCGCTGAAATTGGGAAGACGGAAACGCAAACGTAAAATTTTTTACTGACAAAGTTCTCAGACCTATTCAAAGCAATAATTCTCCGTAGACCTAGGACATTGCAAAGAAACGCCTCTACAAATTGGATATTTTATTTTTGAAAGCGTCTAAATCGCTCACTTGGGGATGCAAAATTGTAATTTTCATAAAGTCCTTCCAGCAATTCTACAACTGAACAGGCATTATGCTATACTTCATGGATTCATTATAGATTTACTATGGATATGCTAATAGATCATTTTTGATAAGCATATCGATTGTATCCATCCCCATTTGCGCCAAAAGGTAGGAGGGACCCAGTGCGGGTAAGTTGCCATCAGGAAAATTTAGCCAAGGGGCTATCAATTGTAAGCCGTGCGGTTTCGTCACGTACGACGATGCCCGTGCTGAGTAATATTTTGCTGGAAGCCAAAGATAACGAATTGCGGCTGGCTGCCACAAATCGGGAAATCGGCATCAATTGTTGGATTGGCGCCAAGGTCGAAGATGAAGGCGCGATTACGGTGCCGGCGCGCTTGCTTAGTGAGTTTGTCAACAGCCTGCCGCCAGAGCGGATTGACATGGAACTAGTCGTGCGCACACAGACCTTGCATCTCAATTGCGCCCGCTTTGAGGCCAATATGAAGGGGATCGATGCGTTTGAATTTCCACTCATTCCCACGGCCCAAGTACATGGCGAGCCAGGCAGCGAAGGCAACAACGCGGTCCCTATTGTCGATGGAATACGGCTAGAGCTAGAGGCAGGCGGTCTGCGCAAAATGATTGAACAAGTTATTTTTGCCGCCTCCAGCGACGAAAATCGCCCTACACTCACCGGCGTTGAAGTCAAGTTTGCCAATGATCGGTTGGGGATGGCGGCTACGGATGGTTACCGCCTTAGTGTGCGCAGCGTCCCGCTTACGCAAGGGTTGATCGATGAGGATATTACGGTGATTGTCCCTGCCCGTAGCCTAGGCGAGTTGGCGCGCATTAGTGCCGACGCCGACGACAGCCGGCCAGTACAGGTCATTGTCACCCAAGCACGCAACCAAGTGCTCTTTCAATTATGGGGCAAGGGCGAAGAAGCACGCGGCGCCTTTCATCGGGTGGAGTTGATCAGCGAGTTGATCGACGCCCGCTTCCCCGACTACCGGGGCACGATTCCGAAAAATCACACTACCCGCACCGTGATCGACACCGCCTCCTTCTTAAAGGCGGTCCGCGTTGCCCTGCTCTTTGCCCGCGACAATGCGAATATTATCCGCGTCATTGTGGATCCAGGCACGGGCGAGCACACCGGGCATGTACGGCTCACGGCGAATAGTGCGGAAATGGGTGATAATGTGAGTGAGTTGGATGCAATGGTGGAGGGCGAAAGTCTGGAGATTGCCTTTAACGCCAGATATTTGATCGACGTCCTCAGCCAGGTCGACCAACCGCAAGTGGTCATCGAAACCACACAACCCACCCGCCCCGGCACACTACGCCCTGTTGGCATGGGAGAGGAAGAGTTTCTACACGTGATTATGCCCATGCACCCGCCGCGTTAATTGGGCATCCCCCGTTATGCTGAGCGCGAAAGGGTGTATCAAAATCAGGTATCAGCAAACTGCAACCCACTGTGTAGAGAGCATCCTCAGATGCGGGTTAATTGCCCGAGTCGCATCTGAGGATGCTCTCTACACGTAGCGGTCTGCTGAGGATAGCTGCACCATCAAGCACCTGATGACACTTGAGCTACTCGCCACCTGCCACTCGCCACCCGCAGCTCTCCGCTACAGGGTCTACTCATTTGGCGGTAGGGTCAGTTCCATCCCCACGGTTAGCGCGCTGGGCGAGGCAAGAATGTCCTGATTGGCGTCGATCAGCGTCTGCATCTTGTCTACATTCCCGTAAAAGCGATAGGTAATATCCCACAACGTATCCCCAGGTTGCACGACATAGGTGGGCGGCAACCGCAGCAGGAGATTCACGGTGTTCACCTCCGTAACACCCGGCGCGCTTTGAGCCAGTTCAATAATTGCCTGCTGTGCTTCAAAGCTGGGGACAATCCCTTCTAAAGTCAATGTACTCCCTTGTTTGGCGGCGGAGACGGCAAGTTGCGCCAGATCGGGCCGCTGGGCTGCCCTTAGGTAACTTTGCAAATCAAAAGTTTCTGCGCCATTGAGCAGGAGCGCGCCACCGGGTGTGCTGGCGGCAAGCTGCTCTGGGGTAGTGTTCGCCTGGACAACATTGTCTTCAATTTCAGCAGTGGGTTCAACCTCAAGGGTTGGCAGTGGCATGGGCGTTGCTGTCTCCCCCGCAAGATCCTGAGTTGGCCGCCGCACAGGAGCAGCCAGATCTGTCGTCGGATTTGTATCACTGGTGCTGTCCGACGCAGTGCCAAAGAAGGCGTTGCCCTGGAGGGTTGCCAGCCATTGGGGGCCGCGCGCCCACAGTGCGCTGCTGATGACTACGCACAAGATAATAATCAAAGCATAGAGTGGACGGCGCCTGTGGCTTGGTGATGCGTTAGAGAGAACGGTAGTTGGAACAAGTGGCGCAGGCAGCGGATCCGCGGCATAGACAGACTTTTCCTCTTCGTCATGCAGCCGTCCTGCGCGGCGTTTGGGGGGCTCCTGCTTGGTTGCTTCGCGCAGATCCCGTTGTTGTGTCTGATGGGAACGCAACAGCCATTCGCCCTCAGGGCGTAAGACATCATCGATCGGAATTGCACCCACATGTTGACGCATCTGCTCAGAATCGCCAATCCGCTTGGCAAGAATAGCCCCTAAAAGGCGTAACTCAGAGCTAGCCTGGTAAGTTAAGCCGCGGTCCACTTCTTGCAAAGCTTGCAGAACATTGCCGCCGGCGGCAATCTGCGCGGCGCGATCATAGAAATATTTCGATGCATAGACTGGGTGAAGCAACTCACGTAAATTTTCCCCACAGACGGAACAAAGCTCAGCATCAGGAGAGATGTGGACAATTCTTCCACAATGAAAACAAATAACTTCTTGCATAAGCGGTTATCGATGACTCATGTTGTGCGGCGGTTGTAAAATGTACCATGGTTTAAGTGTAACATGGAATAACGGGAATGGCAAGTATAGAATTAAGTATTCCGTAAGTCGCAATGCATGATATAGAGCGGAATACCGCGCTGGACCCGCACACCGCTGCGCACAAAGCCATGCCGAAGATAGAAACGTTCGGCATGAGCAGTTTCCAACACAATATCCAGGCACGCTTCACGTCGCGCCAGGTCAAACACATGGCGGATCAGCAACCCACCAAGCCCGCGATTCTGATAAGCCGGGTTGATTGCCAGGGTCGTAATATTCAAAACTGTACCCTGTGCTTGGTGACTCTCTTTAGGGTCTTCATCCAGGGTGGGTTCACGCAGCGCAGACCACTTTTCCGTGGTCAGATAACCCAGCAGCGGATAGAGCGATCCGGCAGCCTCCGTTTCCTGCACAACAGCACAACCCGCCGGAAAGACTTCCAGCCGCGCTTGGATTACCGCTGAACTTTCATCAGCACCGTAGGCGCCAAAGATTTCTTGGTCCAACGCAATGATCTGCGGCAGATCCGCTTGGGTTGCCGGTCGAATCGTGACCATGCTTAGTTCTCTATCAGTGATGATCTTGGCGCGGCGCCAGCTCCATTGTCTTCAATTCACGCACCAGTTCAACCACCCCGTCGACAGCCGCAGCTAGAAACTGTTCTCCCTGGGCCTGGGTCGCTTTGGTGGCGTCACCGCGTACACCGCTGGTGGTCATGCTACTCCAGAAGGGCATAAGGTTCGCCACCGATGCGTCGGGACGCTTACCGGCCAATAGATCGGTCTGGAAGCTGGGCGGTAGAGGGGAGCGTTCATCGACCGCCTTATCCATCTGCGCCAGTTCAGGGCGTAAGGCCAGATAGAGCGCAGTCTCGTATTCGCCGGCGTGCGATGTGCCGCCGTAGTCCGAGGTACGGATCTTTTTACCTTCTTCACGCAACTTGCGCACGCCCCAATGGTTAACCGACGCGCAGAGCACGCGCCCTTCCGTCTCCACCACCGTCAGGCGCGCTGCCATTTCCAACGGCGCCGTGTTGCTGCCATGCCCATTGACAATCAAGATCCGCGTAAAGCCATGGTGGGCCAAACTCATGCAGACATCCTTCACATAGTTGATAAAGATGTCCCAGCGAATGGTGATGGTGCCGGGGAAGTCCATGTGATGAGGACTGTAGCCGTGGGTGACCGCCGGAATGAGCACCGCTTCCGCTGGAATCTGGGCCACGGCGCGCTCACAGATTTCGGTGGCCAGCACCACATCCACATCAATGGGCAGATGATAGCCATGATCCTCGTAGGTGGCGACAGGCAGAACCGCCACGCGCCCAGCCTTAACCGCTTCGTTACATTCGGGCCACGTCATTTCAGCATAGCGATATTTCATAGGAGGCTCCTCTAAATGATTTTTCTGATATTGCCCCAATTCCCTGTTTGGAACGCTACCGTCCGCCAAAGCCGGTCATGGCAATTCCCTGGACAAAGTAGCGCTGCGCGAAGAGAAAGATCAGCACCATCGGCGCCACCATGACCGTACTGGCGGCGAAGACCACTTCCCAATTTGAGACATAGGCATCGTTGTAAGCAGCAAGGCCCAAGGCCATCGGCCACAGATCCCGGGAACGAATATAGATCAACGGATTCATATAGTCGTTGTAGTGTTGTAACAAGGCAAAGACGGCGACGGTGGCAATAACCGGCTTGGAAAGAGGCAGCAGAATCTGGGCAAGAACCCGCCACCGGTTGGCGCCATCAATCGCGGCGGCATCTTCCAATTCCATAGGAATGCCCCGGAAAAATTGGTGCATCAAAAAGACATAGACGGCGGTAATGCCAGTCCAATAGGGCACGATCAGGGGGAGAAAGGTGTCCAACCAGTTGGGTTGTCCCTGAAAGCCAAAAGCCGGCAGCGTGCGAAACAGGACAAAGCGCGGCACTAAGGTAACGACATCGGGCAGCATCATGGTTGCCAGTAGCAGCGCAAACCAAACCTGGCGCCCCGGCCATTCCATACGCGCAAAGGAGTAGGCCACCATGGCAGAGGAGAAGACGGTGCCGACGACAGCAAAGATCACGATCAACAGTGTATTCTCAATGTAGGTCGTCATCGGTTGCAGTTCAAAGACTTTGACGTAGTTGTTCCACTGCGGGTCTTCCGGCAACCACTTGACGGGGTGCACGAAGAGTTCCGTCGATGCCTTGAGTGATGAGGAGAGCATCCAAAAGGTGGGGACAAGAAAGCTGACCACCAGCACCGTTAAAAATAGTTGTAAAAAGATGAGCCAGGCGCGCTCGAGCAACTTATGGCGTCCTGTGGTCTTGGTCGGTTTGGGCAATACACGCTGTTGCCCCATCTCCAATTGTGTCTCCATCAGTTCCTCCCGTTATCCTTCACATTATCCCTCATAATAGACCCAGCGCCGGGAAATATAGAACTGAGCAACGGTAAAGCCAACCACAATGATAAAGAACTCCCATGCCAACGCGGAAGCATAACCCATATTAAAGTTACTAAAGCCCTGGCGATAGATATAAAGCACAGCAAAGAGTGTCGAATTCTCTGGACCACCATCGGTCATGATCCGGGCAGGCACAAAGCTCTGAAATGAATTCACAATCGCAATGACCATGTTGTAAAAGATTAGCGGCGTCATCAGCGGAATGGTGACATTGAGCAGGCGGCGGAAAGGGCCAGCTCCATCCAGACTGGCCGCTTCGATCAGTGTGCTGGGGATGTTGCCCAACCCGGCAATGAAGATCACCATCTGCCGGCCAATCATCCAAAAGGACATAAAGATAAAAGCGGGTTTGGCCAGGGCCGGATCAAAGAGCCAGGCCATCGGCGGGATGCCAAACCAACCTAGCACCTCGTTAAGAATGCCAAATTCAGGATGAAGCACTCGCTGCCACACGACCGCACTGGCCACCAACGGCACAATGATCGGCATATAAAAACCCGCCCGATAGAAATCACGGAAGCGAATGCGCTGGGTAAGGGCAAGGGCCAAGGAAAACGAGATAACCAATTGAATGGGAACCGCAAAAATAGTATAGTAGGCGCTGTTATAGAGACTCAACCTGGCGCGCGGATCCTCAAAGACCCGGATAATATTGGTAAAGCCGGCAAAGCGCGGCGGTGAAAGCAGATCCCATTTAAAGAACATCAAGTAGACGGAGTAGAGCATGGGATAAGCAATAAAGAGCAGAAAACCGATGATAAAGGGCGCGGCAAAGATGTAGCCATCCAGCCATTCTCGCAACTGGCGGCGCGTAACGCGGTTTCCTCGTCGGGGCATTGATCCGGCGAGCGGAGCCATGATTTCCTCCAGTGGTATAGAGAGTTAGTCATTGGTCATTTGTGGCCAATGGCTAATGACGAATCACAATTTGCTGTTAAGCGAATCCGTAATCAACCGTAGTTTTGAAGAAGAAGTTTTTTCCACCGTCCCTTTTGACAAGCTCAGGGGACGGTGGAAAAAACTTCTTCTGGAGATCTTTTGGAGATCTATCTGTTACTGATTCGCCCAGTATTCATCCAACAGCGCCTGTACCCCATCATTGACGGCTGGCAGCACTTCCGCTGCGGTCGCGCTATTGTTATTTAACCGATCCCAACCATCAGGCTTGACCACTTCGGTCCACATGCGCGTGCGGGATACACCGCCAATAACGTCAACCTCCGAGCGCTTGATCGCCTCAAGGAAGGCCTGGCCATTTTGGACACCAAAGCGTTCCTGGATCGTTGGCAGCCAAAAGCTTTCGATCAGCGAGAGATCATTGGGAATGCGTCCCGTCATGGTAGCATAGATCTTGTCGCCCTCTTGGCCACCCATGTAGCTGACAAAGCCCCAGGCATCTGCAACCTTATCAGTCTGGGGAATGGCAACGCCTTCCGCCCAACCACGATGGGGACGGTTTTCGTCCTGCTGCTTGGGCATCAGCACCACGTCAAAGACAATCTCTTTATTGCCCTCGCGCAGTTCCGGACTATTGAGTTGAGGGAAGAACCAGGGGCCTTCATACTTCATTGCCACATTGCCGGTTTGAATGGTGTTCGCACCGCTGGCCGTATCCGCAGGCAGTGGGGAAGCGCCCATCTTATAGATCACATCCTGCGCCACAATTTGGACCACTTCAGCAATTTCCGGCTGATCAAACATAGCCTGGTGCGGATCGACCAACTCGTCAAATTCCTGGACGCCCGTGCCGCGAATCCAGTGAATGTCGCGCACCCAGTTCCCATTATTTTGCAGGCCATAACGCTTTTGCTCACCACTAGTGTCCGTCAGTGCTTCTAGCTTGGCCAGAAAGCCGTCGAAGGTCCAATCATCGGTGGGCAGATCGACGCCAGCCTCCTCGAAGAGCGCCGGTACATAGAACATGACCATAGTGGCGATCTGGAGCGGCATCAAATAACGCTTGCCATTGCGGCGGGTTGAAACTTCAATGCTGCTGATGCCTTCCGGATAGGGGCCTGTCAAACCGCTATCGGCAATGAAATCATCGAGAGGGGCCAGCAGTTCGCGGTCGGCATAGGGCTGCCACTCCCAGCCTTGATAGGAGGCAACATGGGGCGCAGTGCCGCCCGCAAAGAGGGTTTGCAGCTTAGCGTAGTAGTCGTCGCCACCTGGCGTGGGGGAAACATTGACTGTCACGTTGGGATTCGCTTCCATATAGTTTTTCGCCAACTGCTCCCAGGCCGGATCGTCTACAGCGCCACCCCAGGCAAAGAATTCGATTTCCACTGCAGCCGGGGCGGGTGCGCTACCGCTAGTGGCGCCACCGGATTGGGGGGCTGCCGCCGGCGCAGGGCAAGCAGCCAAGAAGAGCGCAGCCGTGGCGCCGGTGCCGGCGACTTGCAAAAATTGCCGGCGTGATAACTTACTCTTTCGCATTTGATGCATGGTTCCTCCTGATGGATGCTTAAATTATGATGGTTAATCTACAAATGACTAGGCGCCGTTGACACCTAAATCTCGCCCAAAGGTGACCGGCGCTTTGGGAAGGGCCAATCACCTAAGTACACACCTGAGATGACAACAGAAGCTGGGAAGCTGGTGGATGACAACGCCGGCGCTTACGTCAGTTCCAAAACCGATACTCCAACCAAGGCGGCAAAGGTGCGTAGCTCAGTCCGATAATCACCATAGGTGATGTTGAAGTGGTGTTCCAACCCGTGGCGCATAATCCGATCAAAGACGGTGGTTGCCGGCTGATCAAAGCGTAGGACCCCACTGGAGCCGCTAAAGCTTTTGGGCGCACGCACCATCTCCCCACCACCAATGACAAGCTGATAGCTGTCACGGATGGCACACTGCGGGTCAACAGTTGTGCGATGGAGGCGAGCAATGGTGACGCGTCCCGGTTTCAGGGGAAATTCAAAGAGCAGGGGGAGTTTGCGGTTGCTATGGACGGTTCCCAGGATCTCGGCCACAGGGTCAGCCATGCTGACCGGCGCTAGACCACAGTGCCATAAGACGCCGGTGTCACTTTCACGGTCAATCGAGACTAGATCGGTAATAAAGGTCGGCGTCTGGCTTAGCGCTTGCAAGAGCAAAGAGGTCACCGTGCCATTGACATCTGCTTCACAACTGGCCGGACACTGCTCCTCATTAAGTACACTCATGGCGCCACAGGCGGCACAACCCAATTCGGTAAAAAATTCAGGCCAACAGCGCACAGCCACACCACTTAGTTGCTCGGTAGTGGTCAGTTGACGCAGCGCAGCGTAAACGCTGGCCGTTCCAGCCAGGGCGTTTTGGTCAAGTTCCGCCAAATTATGGCAGTATTCGCCCACTTGGGCAATAAAACGCTGGCGTGGATCAACGGCGACGGTCGCCGCCTGTTGCAAAGTAGCCGCTAGCGCAATCGGCACAACTTCCACGCCGAAAAGTTCAGCAAGATGGTTAGGCACATAGGCACAGGTATCAAAACCAGCGGGATGTTCACCTACCAAGCCAATGCGTGCGTTATGTAATTGGCGCCGTGCCTGCCCTACGCGCCCGAGCCGTTGCACTGCGGCAATCGCTTCCGGCGCAGCGGCGTCTAGCAGCAGATATTCATAGGGAATGCCCCGCAAATGAAGCGCATGACCAGCCAGATTGATGCCACACAAGCTATTAAGGCGTAGCCGTCCACCGGTGCGTTCATCAGGCACAGCCCACAATAGGAAAGGCGCGCCGGCAGGGCGCAAGGCTTCCGCAAGTTGGACAGCCATTGAACTATCGGCAAAGCTAGCTTGGAGCAGAATGACGACATCAAAAGTACTTTTTTGCAGAGCAGCGAGTGCTGTCTCCGCCGCTTCCCGATCCATCAATAGGCGATTACGAGCGCCGATAACCGTACAACTGGCTTGCTCCAGTTGCGCCAGCACGGTGTCGGCGACAGATTGCGCCAGCGGCACATCAAAGGTTGGGCGCGCAATCGCCAAGAGGGCGACTGTGTAACTGCGCTCTGCTTGCTGCATGAAAAAGTCCTTAGGGTCTGTCCGTAAATTCTCTGTGCCTAAGTCCACAACTCGACAAAGTAACGGACGCCACAACCGAATTTACGGATAGGTTCTTATTGCCAGGTAAAATGGCGCACCTCACTAGGTGGGCTCGCTGCCTCTAACACGATCTGTCCCTCGACGCCAATCTCAACACGAGCGACAGATACCTGCCAGGCATAATCGGCGGATAAGCCACTTGGTGGTGCATAGTCAGGCGTCAGGCGGTAACTGGTACTTTTTGTCCAAACACTGGGCAAACTTTGTGCGGCATTGCCATCGGGATAGATCAACAGTACATACCACTCATTGTCGGCCAAGAGATCCACGCTGATCCAGCGGAAGAGCACCACCTCGTCACGCGCCACAGTCTCCTTTTCCGTCGGCCCAATCAGACGTGGCTCAACATAAATCGACGGTTTATCTACGACCGGTGCACTGCTTTGTGTATCCGCCGGCGCCGTGGCTACTGGCGCCGCGCTGGCGATAACGGCGTCAGGGGCGGCGCGCAGCGGCACAACCAGCACATCACCGGGCCGGATAATATCTCTTGGGGACATGTTATTGGCGGCCAAAATATCGTCGACGGTACTGCCAAAATTGACCGCAATGGAAACCACGGTGTCCCCGGCTTTCACAGTATATTGGAAGCGCGAGATCGAAGCTTGATTCAAAAGCGGCGTGCTGTTGGAGCCGACGGCTTGCAAGACCGGGATGATCAGTACATCTCCAGCCCGGATAAATTCATTGGTCAAATTGTTGACCGACTGAATTTCAGCGACCGAAATCCCATACTGCCCAGCAATCGATAAGAGCGTCTCGCCTGTCGTCACTTGGTGGCGAATATAGCTCGTGGTTGGCGGCGCGTTGGTGGGTGTGGGCGCCGGCACCGGCGTTGTCGTTGGCGTCTGCGTCGCCGACAACAATGGCACATTGGTGGGCAGAATTGCATTGCCGGTTGCGTCAATCGGCGTCGGCTGTGACCGACTCCCCATTTGCCACCAGACCACCAGCACAAAGACCACGGCGATCACCAACAGGGTATCCACAATGGATATCCGTTGGGAACGTCGTGGCATTATTCGTAGATCATGACCACACATGAAGCAACTTTCTGCATCACGTGCAACGCGGGTGCCGCAATTCGGACAACGCCGTTCTTCAGTCACTGTAGGAAGTTGTTCACGCGCCATAGGTCAATTATAGCATCATGGGCCGCTACATGCGAAAGTTAGGAGTAAGATATGCGAAGAAACTCAAATTGATAGAAAAAATTAGCGCCAAAACAAAAAAGTGAGCGAATTAAGATCGCTCACCTTACTCTCCCATCACATTCGATTACCCCAACGAGCAGATCACTTACTGCCCGTTTTGGGACAACAGATAGGCGATCATGGTTGCCAACTCATCCTGTGACATCTGATCACTGAAGGTTTGTGGCATTACATTACTTGGGTAGCCATTGACGACATAGGCATTAGGATTGATAATGCTTTGATGAAGGTATTCGGCTGGGCTTTCGCCAGGCACACGCGTAATTGCGGTATCGCCAACGTTGTGCCAAGTAGGGCCAGTCTTTACTTCAGTTGGGTCGGTCGAATGACAGCCAACACAACCATATTTCAAGGCAATCGTCTCTGCGCCGCCAATATCTGCAGACTGCACTGCTTGCAGCAGATCCGCAGGGAGACCGGCATAAATTTGGTCCGGCGTCAACTCGGCAAGCTTGGGCGGGGCCGGCGTCGGGGCCGCCTCCACATTGCCTTCTGAACGCGCCAGAACGAGTTTGGGGCCCAAATCTGGCGAGATTAGTTCATTGTTGGCATCAGGCACGCAAGCAACAAGGAAAAAGGGAACGCTGACCAATAAACAAGCAATTATCGCCGACAGCCGACGATAGGGTGCAAGAGGGCTCATCCATACCTCCACAGGCACTTCATTTCTTTAATCCAATATTTTGATCAATACTATTTTGTCAATACAATATTCGTAGTACAGTTTCTCCAGAGCACGATCAATTTTGATCGTTTGTTGATAAGTTCACAAATATAGTGTAACACAGCCTCGACATCTGGGCCAATTTACAAACGTCTGCGCAATAATTCACAAGTTCAACCAACAATAAAAAGGACCTGGTCATATGACCAGGTCCTTGAGCGTCCCCGTAGGGATTTGAACCCCAGACCTCTTGGACCGCAACCAAGCGCTCTATTCCGCTGAGCTACGGGGACTTAATAATTTTGGTTTTTACCTCTGTACTCTACAGAATCAATAAAAACCTGTGGCGGGGAGGGAGGGATTTGAACCCTCGAGGGATATTGCTACCCCTACCCACTTAGCAGGCGGGCGCACTCGACCGGGCTATGCGACCTCCCCAAGTATGTATAACTACCTGCTATTATGGCGGAGGGAGAGGGATTCGAACCCCCGGTGACTTGCGCCACAGTTGTTTTCAAGACAACCGCCTTCGTCCACTCGGCCATCCCTCCATATAAGTTCCGGCGGTTCGCGCCTGACACACGCAGAACGATGGCCTACAACAACATATAGATTGTACAAGTAATCAGTTAGCCGCATGGGCTATCTACTAAAATATTGGCTCATATCGGTATGCGACTGAAATTGCCGACCTTATCTTGAGGGCACGCAGTGCAATTTCAGTGAGTCGCCCATATGAGCGTAAATATTAATAAAATCCTAAGTGCTATGTACTAGCAAAAAATTTCCTGTCCATGCGTACAACAGGGAAGTTTACACCGGAATGGCTTTTGTGTCAAATATCCAGTCGTCAGTATGACAAAACGAATGGTGCAGACGAAATGGTGCAGGCTACTCTCTTAGCCAGAGTATGGTTTTCAAACAAAACCCACTCTAGAGCTAAAATATTGCGTTTGCACCATTCCGCCTAAGGCCATGGTAGCGAAATAATTACACCCCAAAGAGCAAACTTTTCGACCGATACACGCAACATGCATAGCCGGGCAGGGGGAATGAGTTGTCCGCGCAATGGTCATGTAGGCTTAGGCCAGCGTTGCTTTATATTGCATGGCAGAACCATTAGGCCCAATCGGCACAAATAACAGATCAATGCGACCCATTGTAGGATGTTTTACACGATAAATTTGTTTGGGCAAGATCGGACGCAGAGGACCGTGGAAAACTACGGCAAAACGCTGTGACTGGCGCGCCAGCAGACCATAGTCCTCATTCTCAAGATTGTGCACAGCGCGCAACTGCAACAAGATGGGCGGCAATGTCTCTAACTCTAGGGTAAATGGCTGATTTAAATGGACCGAAAAGTCGCTACTGGTAAATCGAACAGGCGTACTGATATTCATAAGTATGAGTCCTTTGGTCAATAAAAAAGGTTGCCTCTTAATTGATCGCAAATTGATGAGAAATCCCTTGCTATATTTATAAAAAAGCCCCAAAATACGTAATTTTGCGTAGATAAATTTAGGCAAAAAGTCTACAAAGATGAGAAATAATCTGTGCAACCTTATCTTACTCTAGCAGGATAATCTGGTTAGGACAGTGAGGATGATGTGTGCTGCAATTGTTGTGCTGCGTACAACGCCTGCGCGATGGCGGTAGCCCGCTCGATAGAGGAGCCGGTGACGCGCCCACACCACAACAGAAATTCAACATTACCGGCAGGACCGAGGAGCGGTGAAGGAATTAGCCCGCGCACAGACAACGCTAAGCCTTCGGCAAGGGTAAAAACTTCCTCCAACACCTGGCGGTGAACACGCTTATCGCGCACTACGCCGCCTTTGCCCACCCGTTCCTTACCCGCCTCAAATTGGGGCTTAATCAAAGCGACGATATCAGCATTTGGGGTCAAAAGTTGCAATGTGGCCGGCAGCACCAAGGACAAACTGATAAAACTCGCATCAATGACGGCCAAATCTGCTAGGTCGGCATTGGGCAACTGACGCTGGTGACGAATATTGGTTCGCTCTAAGACCACCACGCGGGGATCTGTACGCAATTTCCACGCTAACTGGCCATAGCCCACATCAATGGCATAAACGCGGGCAATACCCCGCTGTACAAGACAGTCTGTAAAGCCGCCGGTGCTTGCCCCTACATCCACCGCACAACGCCCTACTACAGTGATAGGAAAGGTGTCGAGCGCGGCAGCCAACTTTACTCCCCCGCGGCTGACGTAGGGCAGTTGGTTGCGCACACGTACTGTCACATCTGCTGGGAAATTCTGACCAGGCTTATCGCGGACTTGCTCATCCACCAGCACTTCACCGGCCATGATCAGCCGTCTTGCTTGCTCACGGCTCTCGGCGAGGCCACGGGCAACCAGCAGCAAATCTAAGCGCTGTTTCGATTTCGAGGTGGAGGCAGGAGAGTTGGTATTTTGGGATTGGGTCATGGTAAAAAGGATAGCATACGGAAGGTAAAATCTTGACGAAGCTTACTGCATACAGTAACATGCCTGCCATAGAGACGTTCTGTCGCTTCGCTCATTAGCCAAAGTTGTGTGAACGCACGCTTTTGCCCTTGGCAAAAACTCCACTTTGCACAATTTACGGGATGGGCCTGGAATTCTTGTTAACTGTTTTCAAATCATTAGCGCTAAGGTTATTTCATGTCCTCATTAGCTAGCACTGCCCCACTGCTCTGGCGTAATATATATGGTCTCGTGCGTACGATGCGCTTGCGCCAATGGTCAAAGAATGTAGTCATTTATGCCGGATTAGTCTTTGACGGTAAGTTATTCGCGCTTGAACCTTTGTTGAGCACCACGCTCGTTGTTCTTTGCTTCTGCCTTGTCTCTAGTAGTGTCTATATTATCAATGATTTGACGGATATTGAGAAAGATCGCCTGCACCCGCGCAAACGCCGCCGCCCCTTACCAGCCGGTGAATTAAATCCCCAATTTGCCGCCATCGCCGCAGGATTTCTGGCCATTTTCAGCATCACAGTCGCGACTTGGCTCAATCCCTGGGCTGGCTTGGTCACCTTTGTCTATCTTCTACAAAATGTCGCCTATAGCCTCTACCTCAAAAATGTCGTCATCATTGATGTCATGGTGTTGTCGTTGGGCTTTTTAATGCGGGTATTGGCGGGCGTGCTGGTGGCCAATGTCACCAACTTCAGTCCCTGGCTCTATGTCTGCATGACACTGCTGGCGCTCTTTTTGGGCTTTGGCAAAAGACGCCACGAGATTACTTTGCTCCAAGATGACGCCGGCGCCCACCGCGCCAGCCTACAAGAGTATAACCTCCCGCTGTTGGATCAGATTATGAGTCTGGTAACCACCAGCACCTTTCTTGCCTACACCTTCTATAGCTTTGAAGCGCAGACTGCGCTGGTGCGCGATGGGCGCATGTTGTTAACTACGCCTTTTGTCTTCTTTTTCATCGCACGCTATCTGTACTTGATCCATGTCCAAAAGCGGGGGGGGGCGCCGGATGAACTGATCTTTGAAGATCGCCCTTTGCTTCTTGACGGCTTTTTGTGGGCCGTGACGGTCATTGTTTTGCTCTATATTTGGTAGGACGCAGACAGAGTTGCTCGTTGTAACATTCTGAAAATCGGCCAGCGGTACACCTGACAGGTTTTGAAAACCTATCAGGTGTGTGCGTCGCCAATATCAACAGAATCTGATAAATCTGCTATTCGTCTTGCACAAAGAGCGCCCAGGCGCCTTCCATGCCATCATCGGTGACACCATAGAAGATGCGCGTCTGTTCACCTTCGCGTAGGGCCAGATCATAACGCACTTTGCCGGCGCGCTTCTCTGCCCGCACCAGCCCCACGTCGCCCTGCCACTCAATTTTATCCAAGCGCACTCGTTTGTCTTCATGCTGCTGAATGGCATAATTCCACAACTTGCGGGCGCCTTTGCGGGTGACATTGGTGATCACATGGCCATTGCGCAAATCGCGAATGGTATGGAAGTGGGTACCATTACGTTCTTCCGAAGCGACAATCTCAACGCCCACTTGGGGCAAGTAAAAGGCGTCGGTTGCATCACCTACAGTCCCCATTGCCCCATCCATTCCCGCACTACTTCCACCTACGTCTTCACTGGCCACAGGCGCCTCTGGCGCAGCGCCGTTACTGCCGTCGTTCTCCTGGCGCCGACCGCGGTTAGGGCGTCGATTATTCTGGTTACTGCGCACTTTATCACTACCATTACTTTGGGTGAGCGGCGCTACCTGCCCCTTTTCGATCAAGACATCCTGAATCAGCGCCACAATTTCATCGCGCACGGCCAGACTTGTGTCTGACTCATCGCGCACATAGAATTTGTTGCCATCCAGACAATAGGGACGATTCTCACCTTTGGGCACGCGAATACGCAGCACATTGGCGCCTTGTGGCTGCAAGAGATCGATCTTCGCCGGCAACGGTGGGGTCAACCGTTCGCTTAGATCGCTGCGAATCTCTTCTTCAACCTGTTTGACGTTGCTCAGCCCTTTGGGTTTGTCATTACGCTGGCTGGCGCCGACATAGACAACACCGCCGACCGTGTTGGCAAAGGCGCAAACATCCGCCAAAATGGCAGTAAGTTTCCCACTGCGCCGGCTGGCCGACTCATGAAAACTCTGGACAATGTTTGGCCCTTCTTCACGCGCTGCCGCCAGCGCGTCAAAGGGCTTGTCAGCAGGGCGCGCCGGGCGGGTGCGATCAAACTGATTGCTGCGTAACAGCGCTTTGATATTTTCAAAAGTTGGTGCATCCAGCAAGAGTTCAGAGGCGCGTTCGCCAATGCCCAGGCGCTTGGCATTCTTAGCATCCGTGGTTAACCGGTGGGCGTCACTGCCTTGAATGCAGTGCATGCGCCGTGAGTACTCAGTTTTGCTACCGTTAAAGAAGCGAGCCGTGGAATGACCCCGCCGGTCCAAGTCGGTGACTTCCAGCGCATCCAAATTGGAATCTTGGGTGTAGGCAATCTTGGTTTGGCCGCCAAAGGGAAAGTTTCGCATGGCGACGCCGTGAGTGCTGTTGGCATGGGCGGCAATGACGATCCCGCCGGCATCATGAATCACACGATAGGCTGTCAAAACATCGGTGCTGGCGCCTGTCTCTGTGCTGCCCGTATCCAGCTTATCCGTCGGTACATTCAGAGTCAACAAAATATGTTCGAGTTGGCGCACAGGGGTCTCTGGGGGAAATAAACCCAAAATGTGAAAGCCAAAGGTGGCGGTAAATTCAAAGCCCGGTAAGACCAGCACTTTATCGGCAAAGGTGCGCCACTCTTGCAGCCGCTTGCGCTCCTCATCCGTCAGCCGGCCATCCTTCTCGAGACGGGTCAGCCACTCAATCTCCCGCTGAATTGCGCCAATCCCAGCTACCGTGTTGTGATCGGTGATGGCAACAATGTCAAGCTCCTTCTCGACAACCCTGCGCATCCAATCCAGATAGGTTGCCTTGGGCTCTTCATAGTCATGCGAGGCGGGCGTATGTAAGTGTAGGTCAACTTTATACCATTTACGCTGCCCTTTGCCGGCGCCTTGACCGGCTGAAGTTGCTGGTGGGGTTGGCCCACCTTTCGGGGTGCTGCTGCCGCTCTCTTTGGCGGCGCCCCCCTTATTTGGATTTGTTCTACGTCTTCTGCTCACAAGTTAATTTTCTATCCTCCTGTCTCATATAAGCATTCATTCATCCTTTCCTTTTTCCTTACAGATCGCTATTGGCAGATCGCTATTGGCAGATCGCTGTTGGCTGCTAGGCACTATAGTGGGCAAGTTGACCAGTTCGCCACGTCGGCGCTTACCTATCCCAACTCCCAACAGCGTCAATCGGCAATGGCAGCGTGCCAAACTTCATCGACGGTGTCGACCAAAACGAAATTTAATCGCTCACGAACAGTGGCTGGGACATCATCCAGATCCGCCTCATTGTGTTTGGGTAAGATCACCGTTTCCAAACCATAACGTGCCGCGGCCAACACCTTTTCCTTAATACCACCGATCGGCAACACCTTTCCACGCAAAGTAATCTCACCGGTCATGCCAACTTTAGGTTTTAACGGTTTTCCAGTGAGCAAACTGGCCAGCGCGGTCGCCATGGTAATTCCGGCGCTGGGGCCATCTTTGGGGATCGCGCCGGCCGGAATGTGTAAATGGATGTCCGATTTTCTAAAAATTTCCGGATCAATCTCCAACGCTGCAGCTCGGCTACGGACATAGCTCAACGCCGCTTGGGCGCTCTCTTTCATCACATCGCCAAGTTGCCCTGTAAGGGTGAAGCCCTTGTCGCCAGGTGACCTTGTGGCCTCAAAAAACATAATATCACCGCCGGTTGCAGTCCAAGCCAGGCCAACCGCAACCCCCGGCATCTCCACGCGCTCAATCACATCTTCGGTATGGATATTACGCTTGCCCAGGAATTGCAGGACAGCAGACTTGCCCACCACAATCTGCTCGGCAGCCGCGCCAGCAGCCACCTTGGCGGCCACTTTACGACAGATTTTGCCGATCTGTCGCTCTAGGCCACGCACGCCGGCTTCACGTGTATACCCCTGGATAATCTCCCGCAAAGCTTCTTCCTCGAACTGAACTTCGTCAGTAGTCAGACCATTTTCGAGGATCTGGCGCGGAATCAGGTAACCTTGGGCAATCTTTACCTTTTCATCTTCGGTATAGCTGCTCAGTTCGATAATCTCCATCCGATCACGCAACGGATCCGGAATCGTATCGAGGACATTGGCAGTGGTGATAAACATTACCTGGCTGAGATCAAAGGCGACATCCAAATAGTGATCGCGAAACTCACGATTTTGCTCCGGGTCCAGCACTTCCAGAAGCGCGCTGCTGGGGTCGCCCCGGAAATCCCGGCCTAGTTTGTCAACCTCATCCAGCATAAAAACCGGATTCCGACTTTCGATGCGGCGCAAACTCTGGATAATCCGCCCTGGCATTGACCCAATGTAGGTGCGTCGAAAGCCGCGTACATCGGCCTCATCCCGAATGCCGCCTAGGGCCAGCCGCACAAACTTGCGCTCCATGGCCCGTGCAATGCTAATGCCCAAGCTGGTCTTGCCTACGCCGGGCGGGCCAACAAAGCAGAGCACCACGCCTTCGCGCTCGCGCCGAATCTTATCCCGAATGTCTTCAGGATCTTGTTGATTACGCCGTTCAGAGCGCAACTTACGCACAGCCAGAAACTCAAGAATCCGTTCCTTGATCTCCTCCAGCCCATAGTGATCCTCATTCAGGACCTCTTCGGCGTGGGCAATATTTAGATTATCAGAGGTGGTCTTTTCCCACGGCAGACTTACCAGCAGGTCCAGGTAGGTCTTGATGACGCTATATTCTGCCGCCTGAATGGGCATACGGCGCATGCGGGTCAACTCGCGCAGCGCTTCCTTTTCTGCTTCATCACTCATGCCTGCGGCCACAATCCGCTCTTCCAGTTCACGGATATCCGCCGCATGCTCATCTTCGTCGCCCAGCTCCTTCTGGATCGCCTTAATCTGCTCGCGCAAGTAAAAATCGCGCTGCATCCGCTCCATTTCGCCTTGGGCTTCGGACTGAATCTTGCGCCCCAGTTCCAGCACTTCGATCTCTTTTTTCAGCAGTTGGGTCAGGCGCAAAAGCTTATCAAAAATGTTATCCATTTCCAATAACGCTTGCGCATCTTCCGTAGAAAGGCGCATACTGCTGGCGACCAAGTAGGCAAGCTGCCGCGCATCATCCACGTTAAGCGCCATAATGGTCAGCTCTTCCGGCATGTGGGGCTCAAGCTCAATCAGCTTGCGGAAAAGTTCTTGCACCGCGCGCGAGATCGCTTCCAGTTCGAGGTTAGCTTCCAATGTTTCAGGAATTATCTCAACCCGCGCGCGTAGGTATGGGTCGCTCTGAAGATATTCACGGATACGAATCCGCTCTAACCCCTGGATCACCAGACGCATAGTGCCATCGGGCGTCTTCAGCACCCGGTGAATTTGCGCCGCAGTGCCGATCTGATGAATATCTGCGGGGCCTGGTTCCTCAATATCTTCATCTTTGCTGGCAACCAGCGCAATCATTCGATTTGCAGGAAGAGTATCTTCGACCAGCCGGATACTACGTCTTTGGCCAATCGGCAGCGGTAGCCACATCATAGGATAAACTACTGCGCCGCGGAGGGGCAGAATGGGGAGATCGTCGGCAATGATTCCTTCACCATGTTCTTGTTCGTCTACAATAAAATCTTGACTCAATTCTTCAGACTCATAGACGATTTCATCCTCGTCGGCTCCATCCCAGTCTTCAAGGTCAGCATAAAGAAAATGATTATTCATACACGTTTTACAAAAGTGAAACGACTTTCTGTGAGTTTCTGTCTCTTAACTTCTAAATATTAGGTTGTGCTATCTCAAGTCCAGCGCGGCTAAAGGCTTGTTCAAAAAAATAAATCTCCAACGCTACACAAATCTTCATGACCGGTTCACGCAACACGTGCGAACGGATATTTATTCTCTTGAAATGGCCTAAGTAAATCCGTAGTTCAGTAGATCAGTGACTATCCACTGTTTCACTGGCCTACACAAACCATTGGTCTATTGGCGCCACAGTGTACTAGTATAGGTAACGATAGTATACATCCTATAACATATTATTGTATATAATAATGTACTATAACTCAATATTTCAATTCAATCTTTCCAAATCCTTACTATTTTACCACAAATCGCGCAAATTGCTATGTTGCGCACCGTTAAAATGAGCTATTTATTTACCCAATTCTCTACTACAAGGTGCATACAAGGGTAACAAAGCTGCTATTTTGCCTGATCCTATACTTTTCAAACAAAAGTCAAACAGATTCGCATATCAAATGATTTAGCGGGGTGCGTCTCTCGGCCAGGGCTGTTGGCTGCTGGCCGCTAGCTGGTGGCAGACTGCGCTACGGAAACTTGCTCTGTTGGCAAAGAGTTTCTGTTACCAAATATGGGCGGCAAACTGAAATTGCACCATTTTCCAACGAGAAAAAGCGCAATGTCAGCCGTATACCTAAATGTCAGCCGTATACCTAGATGAGCCAATGATTTAGTGACAATTTTCAAGAGACACAATCTGGTCGGTTGATTATGCAAGTGGTATACTTTTGTCGGATCCCAGTTCGATGGATCTGGAAAGTCCGGTAGATCAAAACCATTTTACACCGAAATGGGGCAAGCCGTAAACTTTTGCTTTTAAGTAGGGTGTATTTCCGTTTAGGGATGAAGTTGCATTGACCACGCGGAAACCTGCCCCTTTATACAGAGGAAACTATTAAGCAATAAAGTCACTCCAAAAAAATAAAGGATACATGAGCAGAACAAATAGCTTGACGAGTTCACGCAATATGGAAAACGCTTCGTATATTTATTTTTTTGGAATGACCTAAAGTAGGAGTGACGGGATGCTTACACAGGAGATGACCCTCGGCGCATTTGGCAATGCCCTGGCCGCGCGTGCGTCCACCCCAGGCGGTGGCGGTGCGGCCGCGGTCACGGGCAGCCACGCCGCCGCACTGCTTAGCATGGTGATCAACTTTACGCTAGGCAATAAGAAGTATGCTGCGGTTGAAGCCGAGATGCAACACCTTTTACAACAGAGTGAACAACTACGCCACGATCTGCTCGCGCTGGCCGACCGTGATGTAGAGGCATTTAACGCGGTGGCGGCCTGCTATGCTATGCCCAAAGCCACCGATGCGGAAAAAACACAACGGACAGAGGCGCTCCAGGTGGCGCTGGAGGGAGCCGCCACAACACCCTTTACCACGGCGGAAAAATGTCTGGCGGTGCTCCACCTAGCCAAACCGGTAGGCGCACAGGGTAACGCCAATGTGGTCAGTGATGCCGCCACCGCGCTCTACCTGGCCAATGCCGCGCTCTACAGCGCCTTGGTCAATGTCAACATTAATCTGAAGTTTATCAAGGACGCCGCCTATGTGGCCACGTGGTCGGCTAAGCGCGATACACTTATGGCGGAGGCACAAGCTGCTTATAGTGCGGGGTTAGCGGCGTGCGCCCAAACATTGGGGATAGATCTATGAGTGCCGAGCTTTTAAGTGGCAGTGACCTTGCCAAAACATATAAGACGACGCTGCAGGCCGATGTCGCGGCCTTTCAGGCCAAGCACGGCGTCGCTCCCACGTTGGCCATCTTGCGCGTGGGCGATGACAGCGCGGCTGCTGGCTATGCCCGCGCCATTGAGCGCACCTGCAAAGGGGTAGATGTTGCCTTTCACGCGGAACTCTTGCCGGCGACAGCCACACAGGCGGAAGTCACCGCCGCGCTGCAACAGTTAAATCAAGATCGGGCCGTGCATGGCATTATGATCTTGGAGCCGCTGCCTGAGCAGATCGACGCCAGCGCATTGGTGATGGCGCTAAACCCGAGCAAAGATGTGGATGGCGTCCATCCACTCAACGCCGGCCGCCTGTCGGCGCAGCGCCCACCCTACTTTACACCCGCCACCCCCGCCGCCGGCATTGCCTTGCTGGAAGCCGCCCAGGTGGACTTTAAAGGCAAACAGGCTGTGGTTGTGGGGCGCAGCGATATTGTGGGCAAGCCCATGGCGCTGTTGCTGCTCCATCGCCACTGTACCGTCACCATTGCCCACAGTCGCACCGTGGATCTGCCTGCCGTCTGTCGCAGTGCTGACATCCTCTGTGTGGCCGTTGGCCGCGCCGAGATGGTGCGCGGCGATTGGGTGAAGCCCGGTGCGATTGTGGTCGATTTTGGCACAACCTATACAGATGCCGGGCTGAAGGGTGATTGTCAACAGAAAGAAGTGAGCGCGGTAGCCGGCATGATGACCCCCGTTCCCGGTGGCGTTGGCCCCATGACCAACATGATGTTGATGCAAAATGTCTTGCAGGCCGCGCGGCTGGCGTTCTCTCCTCCGGATGCCGCTTAAGTGAGCGTTACTGAAAACCTATGCGTAAGCCCACTGTCCACAAGGTCATACGTCGGCCGCGCCTGATTGCAGCGGCCACCCATGTTGCTGTTTTGGTCAGTTACTATCTACTGACGCTGGTGATGACCTGGCCGCTGGCGACACAGTTCACTACGGCGATCCCAGGCGATAGCTTTGACGGATGGCAAAATTACTGGAACCTCTGGTGGGTCAAAACCGCGCTGGTAGACCGTCTGCAAAATCCCTACTGGACGGATCTGCTCTACTACCCAACGGGGGTGGGTCTCTATTTTCATACCCTAAATCCTTTTAATGGCCTCGTTACCCTACCCGTACAGGTAAGCGTTGGCCTTTTACCGGCCTATAATACGGTAGTCTTGCTCAGTTGGGTATTGGGGGGGTACGGGGTTTACTTGCTGGCGTTAAAGAGCCTGGATTGGCAGCAATTCCATGCTAACTCATGGTCAGGCATATCCACGCGGGCTGCATCGGCGCCAACGCCCCATTCAATGACACAAGCGCTGCGCTTTCTGCCGGTCGCACCGCACTTGGCCGCCTTTCTAGCCGGCGCTATCTTCACTTTTGCCCCTTTTCACATGGCCCACCTGCTTGGCCACATGCAGGTCATGAGCTTGGAGTGGCTGCCTTTCTACATGCTCTACCTGCTGCTAGCCGTGGAACGGAGCAGGCAGCGGCGGCCTTGGCTGCGCCAGGCCATGATGGCCGGGCTCTTTTTAGGTCTAGCGGGGCTCTGTGATTGGTACTTTGTGCTCTACCTCTTTTTCTTTACGGGGTTGGTCTTGCTCTGGTATGGCCTACACCGGCCACGGAGTTTGGCGAACTTCTTCTGGGTGCTGCGGCCGGCCACAGTCGCCGGCCTGCTGATGCTTTTGTTGCTGAGCCCGCTGCTCTTGCCCATGATCTGGGAAGCGACACATTTTAACTTTATGGTGCGCCCTAGTAGCGATCTCTATATCCTGAGCGCCAGCGTCTTAGATTTTCTGACGCCCAACCGGCTGCACACCTTCTGGCGGCCAGGGAGCTTTACCTGGCCTGGCAACCAAATTGCCCCGATTAGCGAACGGACCATTAGCATTGGCTATCTCCCCCTATTGCTGGCCTTGGTAGCCCTTTGGGCCAAACGTTCCTCCGCGCAGCTTCGTGCGGGCTTTTGGTGGGGGGTCGCGCTTCTCTTTTTCTTGCTTGCCCTAGGCCCGCGTTGGCATGGCGGGAATATTACCGACGCCGCCATTCCGGCTCCGGCACAGATGGGCGGTGAGTGGACCCCCTTTGCCCTGCTCAACCAAATAGTGCCTTTTATGCGCATTAGCCGCAGTGTAAGCCGCTATGCATTGATGGTGCAACTAGCCATTGCCGTGTTGGCAGCGGTAGGATTTACCAATCTGCTCCAACGCGTTGCCGCCAGCCAGATCCATGCGCTGCGCGGGGTCATCCGGATGGGGATGCTCAGCGCGCTGGTGTTGATGCTGGTGTTGGCTGAATTTTGGGTGGCGCCCTATCCCATGAGTCCGCCCGATACACCGACCTTCTATAGCCAACTGCGCGCGCTGCCGGACGCCGGCGCGGTGCTCAATCTACCCATGAACTATGATCGGCCTGGCTACTTGCTCTACCAGACCGTCCACCAGAAGCCACTTGCCGTTGCCTACATTAGCCGCGATGACCCGCGTACCTTGACGGAACGGGCACCGGTGCTCCAACATCTGCGCCATCTCGGCCCTGATATTTTGGCCTTTGACCCTGTCCGCGTCGGCCAGACAGTGTTGCATGATTTGGGAATTGGGATTGTGATCCAAGATCGCTACAAGATGCCCGGTGGATTGGAACGCACCTATACGGAGGAAGTGGCCAATGCAATTTTTGCTGGCCAGCCGCCGTTGTATGAGGATGAACGACTGACGGTGCAGCGGGTTGAGCCCCCAGCAGTGGACCAACCCTATGTGGTGCTTGGGCCGCTCAATTGGGGCCCACTGGAAGTATCAGCAACCGGTGAACACCAACGCGCCTTGGGGCCAGAGCCTGCCGCGCTCCAGTTCTACCATTTACCTGACAACGCGACCCTCCAAGTGCGCTACCGGACTCTGCCGCAAGTGAGTGTAGACATGACCACCGACACAGGCAACCTCATTGCCACCTTGCCACCGGCGCCCACCGGCAACAACAGCACAATCGCATTGCGTGACGCCCTATCCATCATACACCCAACAAAGAACTACAGCGAGATTTTCTTGGCGGCTGACCAGTCTGTCGGCGCCTGGATCGAGGAAATCTCGCTGCAAGAAAAGTAAGTTTTGCGTGCTAGGCGCTAAGGGTGCTCGTATCGACAGAATATTGTCGATGTTGTCGCATCGTAGATACCTTAATAATTAATTGTTTTCCATTAATTAGATTTTTAGTGGCCCAACACTTCAACACTGTTGGCGCGGTCATGGTGGGTCAGATGCCAGTCGCCAAAGGGTTTGAGCAGGCTACGCACACGGTCACGGCGCAGTTGAAGGCGCGCTTCCTTGCATTGCCACTCCCCACGCACCTGGTTGACGACCAGCAACGAGTCGCCGCGGATTTCCAAGCGGGCGGTCGCCAGATCGGCGCCGCCGTCACGCAGTCGCTTGCTGACTGCTTCCAACGCGGTAATGAGGGTGTCGTATTCAGCTTCGTTGTTGGTGACATGGTTGCCAAATTGGAGCCGCACCACCTGCTGTGGCTCGCCGGGCCAACGCAACGCATAGCTGCCATAGCCTCGGCCAGGATTGCCCTTGCTGCCGCCATCAAAAATGATGCCGATAGGCTGTTCCGGCGCCTGGCCCGGCAGCGGAGGCATAAGGTGGGGATCGGTCGCGCGCGGCGCGGAAGGTGCGCCGACCACCACCTTGCCGCTCACCGGTGAGCGATAATTGCCATCCGGTCTGTGCGGCGGTTCAGCTTGGGTTGGTGGCGTAGTAGCCGGTGTGGCTTTCACAACGGTAGACTGTGTTCTATCTACACTTGGCGGGACAAAGCCTGTGGCGGTAGGCGGCAGTGGATGACGTGGCGGCTGATAAGCCTCGCCCAAGGCAGGGGCGACATGAAGCCGATCTTGGTCGGTCAACAGCAGTTCAGGGACAAAGAGACCACTGGCATAGAGACGGCGTTGTAAGCTCCGCCGCTGCGCCGGGCTCAACTGCGCAATGGCGTCGACTAGCGCCAGAATGGAATTGGATGAAGCTGTAGCCATGATTGCGCCCGCCATCAGGCCAATTCTGGTACAGCCTGTTGGGCCTGGCGGCGGTTGGCGCGCTCTCGTTCCCACAGGAAAAGCAAATTGTTGGCGTGGAACTGTTGCACCAACCCACCCAGCGGAATGCGACTCCGATCAAAGCGCTCAATATCATAGCGCAGCAGATCATGTTTGGTGGCCCCTTCATCCATAAGCCTGGTCACCAGCGCCTGGATCTCTTCCAGATATTTAATGCTGACATCAATGCTACTGGTAACCTCGCCCCGCAGCAGAATGTCCCCATGACCCTGGACAATACACTCCAGATTATAGTCATGCAGGTTGAAGAGTGAGCGCTTAAAGGCTTCCACATCGCTGTAGGGCGTAGCAATGAGTGGCACCGGCATCATCAGATCACTGGCAAAGAGCACCTTATCCTCGCGCACATGGACGGCGCACAGGTCTGGGCTGGGGCCGGGCGAGTGAATGAGATGGACCGTTTTATCACCCAAACGAATGAGCATACCCTCGTCAAAGACCAATTTCGGCAACCGAATCTCCACAGTGCGCAGTTCTGGTGTATGCTCCTGCGCCTCGCGCAGTGCTTTATAACCATGATCGAGCAACATGGCGCGGCACTCTTCATGGGCCACCAATTCTGCTTCAGGGAAAAAGCACGAACCATAGACATGATCGGCATGGCTAATGGTGTTGACTAAATATTTGATCCCACCCGGGCAGACGCGACGCACAAAGTCAATGATCTGCCTGGTTTCCGAGGGGAAGGGTAGGGTGTCAATCAAAATCCCCCCTTCCGGTGTTACAACCAGACCTGCATTCACTTCCACATAGAGTTCACTGGTAAAGACCCAAGTGTCGTCAGCCACTCGCGTACGTGTGATCGCCACAACTTACTCCCATCTAACGTAACTATCTGCCACTACGACCATTTTCCACTTTCACCGAGAAGTTTAACACACTCTTCCCCTGCCCGTCAATAGAACACCAAAAATTGAGTGCGTACCACAACTGAGGCGAGTTTTTTCGCCCTCTGCAACGGCATACCTCCCAAGATTCTCTCATGGTTGTCAAGCCACAATTTTGTGAAAATCAGGATTCCAATCAAGTTGTTGGGAGAAAATGGTCCAGGCCCAGACAAGCAGTTTGCGAGCGGTGGCAACAAGTGCAACTTTTTTTGACTTGCCTTGTGCGACAAGCCGTTGATAAAAGGCTTTGAAAGGACCGCTACACCAACAACCCGTCAAGCGAAGAACAACACAGAAAGGAAACAAACATGACTACCAATTCGGCATGATCACCCTGGGGCTGGCCGGTTTGCAGCTTTGTTACACTCTGTACAAGGCAACCCTGACGCCACGCTGGTTGGCCGTTTGGGGTCTCGTCGGTTATGCCATCATTGCTGGCGGAATGGTGTCCGAATTCATGGGTTCCGGTCTGGGGTTGGCTTCCTCGCTGCCCGGCGGTTTGTGGGAGGTGTTTATGGGCGTATGGCTGATTGTTAAGGGCTTCAATATTGGCTATTGACAGGAAGATATATTTATGATTAAATAAACCGAACGTTCGATTTTTTTAGAGGAAGGCAATAGAATGCCCAAAGTAACCGAAGCACATAGCGCCGCACGGCGCCAACAGATCATTGACGCAGCCTATCGCTGTTTTGCCCGCAAAGGACTCAACCAAACCACGATGCGCGATATTTATGGCGAGGCACAGCTGAGTTCGGGGGCCGTCTATCACTACTTTGACAGCAAAGACGCCATCATCCAGGCCAGCTTTGAATTCGACTATGAGCGCAGCCTGGCCATCTTTGACGCTGCCATTGCCAGTGAGCACCCACTACAGGCGCTGCACGACTTGATTGACTTTTTTTTCCAGGGACTCGCTAGCGCGGCCGAATTGGGCGCGACGCGTGTGAATGTACAAGGGTGGGGCGAGGCACTGGTCAATCCCCCGCTGTTGACAACCATTCGGCGGGTGCTCGACTTTTATTTGGAGACACTCACCCAACTCATTCGCAAGGCACAAGGGGCGGGGCAACTCGATCCCGCGCTCGATCCGCAGGCGGTTGGCCGGATCTTGCTTTCACTCTACTACGGGCTTGAATTGCAAAAAGCGCTTGACGAGGAGGTCGCGATTGAGCCGTACGCCCGCGCGATCAAAACGCTGCTTTTTCCCGCCACGCAACCGACATGACAACCGCTAATCGTAGATCATATAGTGAGTAACAGATACACTTTCGGCAACAAAGAAGGAGACAAACGATGGCAACTATGACCAACCACGCCAGCAACAGCGTAGCGCAGCGCGCGAACGTCTGGCAAGCAACGCCACCGCATACGGGTGTAGACCGGGCCGCGTTGCAGGCCGAACTGGAAGCAACGCGCATAGCGTTTCAAACGTTCCTCACCTCGCTCACCGCGGAGCAATGGCGCGGGAAAAGCGCAACGAGTGCCTGGACGATGGCGGAGATTGCGGTTCATCTAACCTGGGCGCTGGAACAGTTGCCGCAGGAAATCGCCAGCGCCCGGCGCGGCAAAGGGATGTTCAACTCGCCCAAATCCCTGCAACCATTGGTCGATTCGTTGAGCTATTGGTACGTGCGCTGGCTGGCGCACAAGGCGACGCCGGACGCCATTGGTCGCCGTTACGACGCCGCCATGACCGCTGTGCTCCAGACGCTGGCCGAGGTGCAAGAGGAGGATTGGGCGCGCGGTGCGCCCTTCTACGGGCACGGTTTCTACACAATTGCGGAACTGTTCCACACGCCGACCGCACATTTGGCGGAACACACCGCCCTACAATAGGAGACGCCAATGAAAAAATTTATCAAGTGGCTGGGTTTGGGGACTGGGGGGCTGCTCATCCTCTTCCTATTGGTTGCGCTGGGATTGTCGTGGCGTGCCAGTAGTCGCTTGAACCGGAGTTACAACATATCACCGGAACCTCTCGTCATCCCGACCGACGCGCCCGCGATCGAAGAGGGCAAACGGCTGGTCGAAATCTACTGTACCAATTGCCACGGCGCTGACCTGGGCGGCGCCGATTTCTTTAACGACCCGTCGTTGGCGGTGGTGGATGCCCCAAACCTGACGCGTGGGCAAGGGGGTGTGGGCGACGGGTTGACCGATAGCGACTGGGTGCGTGCGATTCGGCATGGGGTTGACCGCAACGGCAAACCCCTCTTCATTATGCCGTCACGAAATTTCTATGCCTTCAGCGATGACGACCTGGGGCAGATCATCGCCTACCTCCAACATGCCCCACCAGTGGATCGCACAACCCGCGCCCGTTCGACCACCTTCTTGGGGCGTGTGCTGCTCTCTGCCGGTCTCTTTGGCGACCTCATCGATGCTGAGCAGATCGACCACAGGGCGCCACGACCCGTTGCGCCGCCCCCTGGTATCACCGAGACCTACGGCAAATATCTAGTCGATACCGTTGGGTGTTACACCTGCCACGGCCCCCAATTGGCCGGCGGCAAAGATCCCGACCCTGCCGCGCCACCAGGCCCCAATCTTACGCCCAGTGGCAATCTGGGCAAGTGGGATGAACAAACTTTCCTGACCACGATCCGCACCCGCCAAAGCGAATGGATGCCCTTTGCGGCGCTCAACCACATGACTGATGCCGAGTTGCAGGCGCTCTGGCTATATCTACAATCGCTACCAACGTTGCCGCAAGGTGGGTGAGTTGCGCATTTCGCACTCCAAACCTGCCCCAAACGATAAGGACCTTGCAATAGCGCCAACTTGACATTAGAATATTTGTTCTGTACGATCGGACTATACAATCATGCAAATGAAAACATATTGCACGCGCGGCTTGCTATAAGTTGCGTGCAACATATAGTAAGCTGGAGAGTAAAGTAACATGAGCACGAATCAATCATGGCCCCAAGCCGTTAACGCAATCACCCTCTTTGTCGAGGATTTGAACGAGGCCAAAGCCTTCTACCAACGCGCCTTTGACCTTCCCGTGTTTTTTGAAGATCCCAATTCCGCAGTGTTCAAATTTGGGGGGACGCTCATCAACCTGCTAAAAATTTCCGAAGCCGATGAGTTGATTAAACCCGCCACAGTTGCCAACCGTGCAGCGGGATCACGTGTTGTCTTTACCGTTGGTGTTGAGGATGTCGACGCGATGTGTGCTCTGTTGGCGGAACGTGGGGTTAAACTGCTCAATGGGCCAATGGACCGCCCGTGGGGAATTCGCACTGCCAGCTTTATGGATCCAGGTGGCCACATCTGGGAAATCGCCCAGTGAACTGGGTGGGACCACAATTTGCCTGGGGATTGGGTATACGCTGATTATTGCGAATCTGATCGGCGGACTCTTCCTGCTCTTGGTGCCGACGGCCGGCGCGATCCCCTTTGCGGCCGTTGTCATATTGGGCGTTGCGCAATGTGTATCGCAAATGATGGGCGCCGTTTTTTACATCAACCAGACAAGCCTGAGACAGATGCTTACACCCGACGCAACGCTTGGCCGGGTCAGCGCCAGCTACCGTTTTCTGACGATGGGCATGATTCCGTTGGGGGCATTACTGGGCGGTACATTTGGTGAAATGATTGGTCTACACGCAACGGTGGCGGTAGGGGTCATTGGGATGCTGCTGCCTTCCTTGTGGCTCATGTGCTCGCCGGTACGGGCGGTCCATACCGTTGACATATCGTCCACAAGTCACAAGTCTGAGTTTGCAACCGAAGGGGCGGAATGAGTCAACGAGACAGCCGGACAATGGGTCAGTAAGACCGTCCGACCGTCACTCTAACTAGTTTCTGTTGCGAAACTCGGAATGAAGGTGACAGTCACTTACAAAGTCCAGTATGAACTGATAGGCAAAGTGTTCAAAAGTGACTGTCACCTACTTTGCAACAAGAGCTAACTAACCGGCAATGGGTGCTAATACCGGTCACCGACCACTGTGATCTCAACCATTGCCGTACGGATCTCGCGCAAATCTGCCTCGGTCAATTCAATATCGACCGCACCGTTATTTTCATCCAGCCGCTCAATCTTGCGCGAGCCAGGAATCGGCACTATCCACGGTTTCTGCGCTAGCAGCCAGGCCAGCGCGATCTGGGCCGGCGTGGCGTTGTGTTCATCACCAATGCGCTTGAGCAGATCGACCACGGCCTGATTGGCACGAATCGCCTCGGGCGTGAAGCGGGGGTTGCGGGCGCGAATGTCGTTGTCGGCAAAGGTCTGGTCAGCGCTGATTTTGCCGGTCAGGTAGCCGCGGCCCAGTGGGCTGTAGGGCACCAGGCCGATGCCCAGTTCTTCACAGGCGGTGAGGATACCATTCTCCTCAATTGGCGTCCACCAGATCGAGTATTCGCTTTGCAGCGCCGTGACCGGCTGCACGGCGTGGGCACGGCGGATCTGGTCGGCGTTCGATTCAGAGAGACCAAAGTGCTTCACCTTGCCCGCCTGGATCAGATCCTTGACCGCACCGGCGACATCCTCAACTGGAACGTCGGGATCGGGGCGATGTTGGTAGAAGAGGTCGATGGCTTCGACACGTAGGCGGTTGAGCGATGCCTCCGCAACGCGCTTGATCTGTTCCGGGCGACTGTCAAGGCCGGTGCCGGGTGCCGGACCGTTATCGCCATGTTTGAAACCGAACTTGGTAGCGATGACTACCTTGTCTTTGTAGGGTTCCAGGGCTTCGCCGACGAGTAGCTCGTTGGTGAAAGGGCCGTAGACCTCGGCTGTGTCAAAGAAGGTGATGCCACGGTCGACCGCGGCGTGTAAGAACTCAATCATTTCTTGACGGGTGCCGATTGGGGCGTCACCAAAGGTCATGCGCATACAGCCCAAGCCAAGGGCCGAGACTGCCAGGTTGCTGTTGCCAAGTTTGCGGCTTTGCATGTTTTTCTCCTATTTCTGTGTTATGCATATCAAGTATTGTGTGCAGTCGAGCCAAATCTCGCTTGAATAAAATTCCAAGGCGCTTACCACTTGGCTAGATTAGTATTGCTGCCATAGCTCTATTTTAGCAGCTTGGCCTGTAGGGTGGTATGATGATTCTCGAAAATGATTGTACGATCCTACAAAGCAGCAAGAAAATCTTAGTGAGATAGTAGATATTGTCACGGAGAATTCGATGAACGGTCAGCAGCGAACGCCTGAGGCGCATAGGGTGCAAGAAAATCGCGCGGAGTTGGTGGATCGCATCCTGCGCGTAAACCGCACAGACGGCAAGATGGAGCCACTGCAAGGTCTCTTTTTCAACCGCATTTCCACCGCAATGGGCATGCATGGTGTCTCTGAACCAGCCTTTTGCGTAGTTGCCCAAGGCAGCAAGACAGTCTTTGTCGGCGACGAGCGCTATCTGTATGACCCGGCCCACTACCTGCTCTTCACTGCCGAGTTGCCCTACGTGAGCCAGGTCGTCGAAGGATCGTCGCAGCGCCCTTATCTGAGCCTGCGTCTCAATCTCGATCCGACGCTGGTCAGCTCCGTCATGGTCGAGGCCGGTCACGTCCCGCCGCGTAGTCAGGCTAATGTGCGCGCCACCAACGTCAGCCCGCTGGACGCCAGCCTGCTTGATGCCGTGATACGGCTGGTGCGGCTGGTCGATACGCCGGCGGATGCACCTGTGCTGGTGCCGCTGATCACGCGTGAAATTGTCTATCGCCTCCTCATGGGCAATCAGGGCGATCGCCTGCGCTACATTACGGCGCAACGGGGCCACACCCACCGCATTGCCCAGGCGATTCAGCACTTTCACGAGAAGTTTGACCAGTCGCTGCGTATCGACGAGATTGCCCAGGAGCTGGGCATGAGCACCTCCAGTTTTCACCAACACTTCAAGGCCGTTACCGCCATGACGCCGTTGCAGTTCCAAAAGCAGTTGCAGTTGCAAGAGGCGCGGCGGCTGATGTTGGGTGAGGATCTCGACGCGGCCACGGCCGGCTTTCGGGTGGGTTACAACGACGCCGCCCATTTCAACCGCGAGTACAAACGGCTCTTTGGTCTGCCGCCCATGCGCGATGTGGAACGGCTGCGTGCGGCGGCCCAGGGCAACATTAATTGATTAGCCTACGGACTGATCGTTAACCTGTACATGCCTAGTATCAGTGGACAGTTATCAGTCAGCAGTTATCAGTGAGCGCATAGACTGATAACTGCTGACTGATAACTGTCTACTTATTTACGCCAAACTCTACTAGTGTACATATTATAGGCCATTTCAAGAAAATAAGTATCTATTCGCATGTGTTGCACGCCCACGGGGCACCCGGCGTGAACCGGTCATGCAGCTTTGTTTAGCATTGGATACTTATTTCTTTGAAAAAGCCATAGTGAAACTTGCCGCTGTTTACTGACTTCGGTTCCGTTTGAATCGTTTTAGTCATAACGAAATTGGTCATGTCACAACTCGCCATCTATCTCTTTGGCTCGCCACAAATTGAATTGAACCACCAGCCGGTCGATCTGCGGCTGCGCAAAGGATTAGCGCTGCTCTGTTTTCTGGCGGTCGAGGGCGGTCCGCAGCAGCGTGACCGCTTAGCCACGTTGCTTTGGCCGGGCTACAGACAGCAAGATGCCCGGGCCAACCTGCGGCGTACCCTATCGGTTCTGAACCAGTCGCTGCCCGGAGAATGGTTGCTGACAACGCGACATACCATTGCGTTGAATCCGGAAGCGAACCTATGGGTCGATCTCCAGCGCTTGCGGGCGCTATCCGCACAGACAGATTCGGTGGAGGCGCTGACCGACGCCGCCGCGTTGATACGCGGTCCGTTTTTGGCCGGCTTCACGTTGGAGGATGCGCCGGAATTTGACCAGTGGCAGAGCCAGGAGAGCCAATATTGGTCGCAACAAGTGAACCACCTGCTGGAACGGCTGGTCCGTTACCACGATGAGCAGCAGACGTGGGAAACGGGCATTCCGTTTGCCCAGCGCTGGACGGCGCTCGATCCCTTAAACGAAGAGGCCCACCGCCAACTGATGGTGCTCTATACCCGGTCGGGCCAACGCAGTGCAGCCCTGGAACAATATCGGGACTGTGCCAACATCTTGCAAGCGGAGTTGGCGGTGGCCCCTGAAGCTGCGACCACGCAGTTGCATGACGAGATCCGTGCCGGCGCTTTGGGCGAAGAGCAAAGCCAAGTCCTAGTTCGGATTGAAAGCGCCACGACACCGGCGCCACAAACGGTCGCACGCCAGCCAGCAAAGGTCACGCCCTTGCCACAGCAGGCCACACCCTTTTTGGGGCGGGAGCAAGAATTGGCGCAGTTGCACCACCTCTTACTCCACGAAGCCAATTGCCGCTTGCTGACGTTACTCGGCCCCGGTGGATCAGGCAAGACGCGGCTGGCGCTGACGGCAGGGAGTGCGCTGGCCGAACACTTCACCGATGGCATTTTCTTTGTCCCCCTCGCCGGTTTGGAAAGCGCAACACGGCTGGAATCGGCGGTGGCCACTGCGCTGGGCTTTACCTTTTACAGCGGTGACACGCCCCGCACCCAACTCTGTCGCTACCTGGCGGACAAGTCCATGCTGCTGATTCTGGACAACTATGAACATCTGCTGGATGGTGCGGATCTGCCAGTGGCGCTGTTGGCGGCGGCGCCTGCGCTCAAGGTGTTGGTCACGAGCCGGGAACGGTTGGGCATCCAGGAGGAGTGGTTGTTGGAGGTGAAGGGCTTGCCCTATCCGCAAGGGGTGGGCGGACCCCAGGGCGAGAGTCTGGAGATTTTGGAGGCCTATGCGGCGGTCGCGCTTTTCACCGAACGGGCGCGCCGCAGTCGGGCCGGTTTCACCCTTACGGCTACGGATGCACCGCACGTGTTGCGCATCTGTCAACTGACCGCCGGCATGCCCTTGGCCCTGGAGTTAGCCGCCACCTGGGCGCGGCTCATGACACCGCAGGAGATCGCCCAGCAGATTAGCGCCGACCTCGACTTTCTACAGAGCAACCTGCGCGACCTGCCGTCGCGCCACCGCAGCCTGCGGGCCGTTTTTGACCATTCCTGGCGTTTGTTGACAGAAGAGGAGCAGAGTGTCTTAGCCCGTCTATCCATCTTTCGCGGCGGTTTTCGGATGGATGCCTCGCATGAAGTGGCGGGCGCGACATTGCCGCTTTTGCTGAACCTGGCAGACAAATCGCTCACCACGCGGGCGGATGACGGGCGTTTCACTATTCACGAACTGTTACGCCAATATGCACAGGAACAGTTGGCCACCCAACCGGCTGAGCAACGGGCTACTCAAATCCGTTTTCAGGATTACATAGCGCGTTTTTTGGCTAGCCATCAGACTGACCTGATCAGCGGTGACCAGCTACAGGTGCTGTTTGAACTGGATCCCGAGGTGGACAACATTCTGAGCGCCTGGCCCTTTTTGAGTCCAAACGCAGACTACGTCACGGTAAACAACGCATTCGCTTCTCTACTTTGGTATATGGAAATCCGATCGCAACATCTGGAGTTCGTTGGCTTCCTTGGTCAGGTAATCTCTCGCCCGGAACATGAACGCGCTCAATTCGCGCAGATGACAGAAGCCGGTTTTCTTATGTTGGCGGCCATGGATCTGCGTATGGCGTCAGCCGCCCAACTGCGGTTGGGCGACGTTGATCATGCGCGACAGATTGCTTATCGCAGCTTGGAGATCATGGCGCCACTCCACGGGCAGAGATTATGTCACCGCACTTTGGGTTCGTCTAACGTTGACATTTCCGCTTCCTATGCCTGCCAATGGGCCTGGAATCTTCTGCAACTAGCCATGCTTGAATTAAGTAGTGGCGATTATCGCAAGGCACAAGAACATAGTACAGCCGCAGAGCAGCAATTTCAGGCCATTGGCTATGTTTTGGGCCAAAGTGTTGCACAGAGAAGCCTGGGCCAAGTCAGCCGTTCCATGGGTGCCTATACACAGGCGCGCACACATTTTGAAGATAGCCTAAATAGCATTGCCACGTTGGGGAATCCAGCAGCATACCATGCATCGATTCTAGATAATCTGGGCCGGCTCGATCTCTGGCTAGGTAACTACCCGAATGCACTACAGCGGATCCAGATAGCGTTAAACCTGCGCAGATTGAGTCAGGATTTATCTTTGACTGCAGCGTCGCTGCGCCACTTGGGACAAATCCACATGGCCACAGGCAACTATGATCTGGCAGAAGTAGTCTTTGCCGAAAGCCTGCTTCTGCTGGAGCGTTTGGGGAATCGACTGCAAACAGCCAGTACACGCTATCAAATGGGTATACTGGCCTTTTACCAGGGGCAACAGCGTCAAGCACTCAATTTCCTCCAGACAACGCTGTTGGCCTTTGAAGCACTAAACTATCGCCAAGGAATAGCGTTGGCTAACCTACGTTTAGGGGCCGTCTATCTTGCTGGTGATCAGATTGTGCAGGCTGCAAAGGCAACGGAACATGGGGCTCAACTCTGCGCCAGTCTGCGCAGTTCTTGGCTGCGTGGTCAAGCGCAAAGCGCATTGGGCGCTTTGCGCCATCGCCAAGGTGAACAAGCAGAAGCTGTTCGACATTTCCGTGAGGCGCTGGTTGTTGTGCGCGACTCCGACGCCGTTCCCATGAGCTTAGAGATTCTGGTGTCGTCACTAGAGGTGCTAAACACCAACCAACAGATAGCGGCAGTCCAAGAGATCGTCCGGCTAGCGGTGGAAAGACCCGAAGCAACCCACCAGACGCGCGCCCAAGTACGAGAATATTTACGCCAACAGGATGGGCCGCAAGGGCGACACGAGCAGGGCAAACTTAGACCACTTACAAGTGTGATCAATGAGGTTGTAAAGCAGATGGATAGATTGTTTGCTAGTTGACGGCGCGTTCCTGTTGCTGCCAGTAGGGTGCTCGCAGCTTACCTTTTTGAATCTTGCCGGCGCCGCTAATGGGCAGCGGTTCGACGCGGATTTCGATGCTACGTGGGCGCTTGTAGCTGGCGATTTTCCCTTTGCAAAATTCGATGATCTCTGCTTCTATAATAGTCTGCCCTTCCTTGGGAACAACGTAACTACTCAGGCATACAAATTGAACTAAAAAGCAAACAGAAAGCAAACGTAAATCAAAGAGAGCAGCGGTAAAGTGTGTAATTATGAGTGAGCCAGAAAAGCAATTGAATCAACAAATAGAGAAGTTGATAAACCAATCCGAACGGACGGAATTGGAAAGGTTGCTATGGGCTCAAAATCAAGAATTGCTTGCGCAGAACGAGGAACTGCGCAAGCAACTCAAAGAACAAGCAAACGAAATCCAGCGACTGAAAGATCAAGTTGCGAAAGATAGTCGCAATAGCGGCAAGCCACCAAGTAGCGACGGACTCAAGAAACGGCGAACGGAGAGCTTGCGTCAAAAAAGCGGTCGCAAGCGCGGTGGACAGAAAGGGCATCAAGGGCATACGCTCCAAATGAGCGAAAATCCAGACCATGTAATCGTGCATGAATTGTCGGTTTGTCCAGAGTGTGCCCATGACTTGAGTCAGATAGAGGTCATTGAACATATGCGACGTCAGGTCTATGATGTGCCGCCAGTCGAGTTGGAGGTGACCGAACATCGCAGCGAAATTAAAGTCTGTCCCTGCTGTCAGAAGCGGGTGAAAGCCACCTTCCCAGCCGGTGTCACGCAACCGGTACAGTATGGCGAGTTATTCAAAGCCCAAGCCTGCTATCTCAACACCTATCAACTCCTGCCAATCGCCCGCAGTTGTGAGCTACTGGGGGATTTCTATGGTCATCAACCAGCAGAAGCGATCATCCAGGAGGCAAATCAAGCTGTCCAAGCGGGCAGCGAACCAGCGCTTGAGGCCATCAAGCAGGCACTCATCCAGGAAGCTGTCACCCACCATGATGAAAGTGGGGTTCGGGTGGAAGGTCATCTCGAATGGCTCCATGTCAGCAGTACAGAGCGCCTCACCCATTACGAAGTCCACCCCAAACGAGGCCAAAAGGCGATGAAAGCAATTGGCATTTTGCCCAACGCAACCGGACACATTGTTCATGACCACTGGTCATCTTACCTGACCTTTGACCAAGTTGACCATGCCTTCTGCAACGCCCACCACCTGCGCGAACTGCGCTTTATCTCTGAGCAATATCAACAAACATGGCCGACGCAGATGAGTCAACTGCTCCTTGAGATTAAAGTCGCAGTCGATGCCGCACCCGCTGAGCGCAATTCCCTCTCCTCAGTGCAGTGCCTTGACTTTGCAAAACGCTACGACGCCATTTTGCAACTGGGCTTTGCGGAAAATCCGCCTCCCTCCGAACCCTATCCTAAAAAACGGGGCAAGCCCAAACAATCCCCTCCCAAAAACTTACTCGACCGCCTCGCAATCCACAAAGAAGGTGTCCTTGCCTTCATGTATGATTTCCGCGTTCCCTTTGACAATAATCTCGCCGAGCGCGATGTGCGTATGATCAAAGTCAAGCAGAAAGTTTCTGGTGCTTTCCGTACTTCCGACGGCGCTGACACCTTCTGCGCCATTCGTTCCTACATCTCTACCGTTCGCAAACAGGGCTTGAATGTTATTTCTGCTATCCGTGACTCGCTTGCTGGACAACCTTTCGTCCCCTCTACTCAGCCTATGCCTGAGTAGTTACGGAACAACAATGGCATGCACTTGCTCCCCCCATACGTCGTGGGGAATGCCAATTATCGCACACATAGCCACTGCTGGATGACGATACAGCACATTCTCTACCTCTGTCGAATAGACATTTTCACCCCCAGTAACGATCATATCCTTTAAGCGGTCTACAATAAAGACAAAGCCATCCTCATCTATATATCCAGCATCACCGGTATGCATCCAACCATCATAGAGGACGGCGGCGGTCTCCTCCGGCTTGTTCCAGTAGCCCAACATTACGTTTGGGCCACGCACTGTGATCATGCCAATTGCACCGGCTGGTAGCGCGTCGCCCTTTTCACCAACGATTTGTACTTCGACGCCAAAGGCTGGCCGTCCCCCAGACTTTGTCTTTCCGGTAAGAACGCCTTCGAAAACATGATACTCATCATCCAGAATTGTGGCGATGGGCGATAGCTCTGTCATCCCATAAGCCTGTGCAAGCCTACAGGTCGGATATTTATCGCGTAGCCGGCCAATGGTTGCTTCAGGCATGGGGGAGCCGCCATACAAGATATACTGCAGACTAGAGAGTTCAAACGTCTGCGCCTGTGGATTGTTCAGGAACATGTTCAACATTGTCGGTATCATCTGTACATGAGTGATTGCCTGCTGCTGTATTGCTTGAGCGACTTTCTCGGGATGGAAACCACTAATAACGCAGTGGATACCACCGATTATTGTGACCATGGAGACGAAGGCGCCACCTGCCAGGTGAAACATGGGCGAAACATGTAGGTAACGCCATGTGCCCCCAGTATAGACATGAGAGAGTAATGTAAGACAGTTGGTCATCAAATTCGTATGTGATAGCATTACTCCTTTAGGCAAGCCGGTGGTGCCACCAGTGTAAAAGATCCCGGCCAGTGCGTCTCCGCCTCGTCCGACATCAGGAATCGGTTCTGATTGGACCAGCAGCGTCTCGTAATCAAGCAGAAGCGTAGCAACTTCACCCTCACCCATGTGGATGAAATACCTCACGGTCTCCAGTTGTTCTTGCAGTTCCGACACCAGCGGCGCAAAGGTGTCGTCGACCAGCAAGCAGGTGGCGCCAGCGTCGTTGAGCATGTAGACCAGTTCGGGCACGGCCAGACGCGTGTTCAAAGGCACAATGACGCCACCGAACCAGGGCACTGCATAGTAGACCTCCAGGTAACGGTCACTGTTTAGGCTAAGGACGGCGATGCGATCGCCTTGGGCGAGACCCAGTGCCTGGAAGGCACCGGCCACTTTGGCGACGCGCGCGGCGAATTGTTGCCAGGTTTGCTGTCGGTCGCCATCAATGGTGGCGATGCCCTGGCTGTTGGTCTGTACGGCGCGTTTCAAGCTTTGGGTGATGTACATGGGTCGATCCTTTCTGTTATATTCAATTGTACATAATAGGCTCTCTTATCATAAACACACACCGTGATCAGAACGTCTGCCGGCGTGGCGATCATCGTCCTTTGATCGTCTGTTGGCTAGTGCAACTAATAACAACAAGCAAAAACGATATATCGCGATATGTGAATTTGCACTTCTCAATTTTGTTATGTATACTGTCCCACAACGATATAACGATATATCGTGATAGTATTTTATGAAAGTGAGACAGTATGCGAAATCGAATAATGCAGCTTAATCAGCCGGAGCGTGATCAGGATAGTCGGCGCGGTCGTCGGCATGGCGGCAATACGGATGGGAACGGTGAAGAGGAGAACCGCGGACGCAGGCACCATGATCGGGGTCAACAGGAAGGTGGCCGGGGTCGACACGATGGTCGACATGATGGTCGACGCAGCGGACGGCATGGCCGCAGAAGCGGCGGTCCCAGAGGCAGGAGCCGCGCCCGGCGCGGCGAGGCGCGCACCATCCTGCTCGATCTGTTGCGCGATGGCCCCAAACATGGCTACGAGATGATCAAAACGCTGGAAGAACGCTCCGGCGGACAATATGTGCCCAGCCCCGGCACGGTCTATCCCACGTTGCAATATCTGGAAGATCAAGGGCTGGTGCGCGCCGAGCAGGAAGCGGAGCGCCGCGTCTATCAACTGACCGAGGCGGGCATAGCCGAGTTGGACGCACAGGCCGCGTCAATCGCCGACTTCTGGGCGCAATTTGACCCCCAACCTGTCACGATCGCCGGCCAACCGGAAGTCCGCTTTTTGGAAGAAGAGCTTGAGCACCTGAGCCGCATCATCTGGAGTGGATTGCGCGATGCCATTGCCCAGGACGACCAGCCAACGATTCGCCAGGTGCGAGAGGTGGTCGAAGCGTGCCAGACCCAGGTGCGTGCGGTTATTGCCAGGGAAGCCGTCAGTGGAACCGTCGAGACAGAGGAAGACGAAGCGTAAAGGAATCGATATGGCCGAGTTAGAAACAATAAACCAACAGTACGCGCACTATATCAGTCGCATGTTCGCCCCGGAAGACGCCGTTCTTGCCGAAATTCGGGCGGAGATGGCGCGCGAGCAGATCCGCCCGATCAATGTGTCGGCGATTGGGGGTAAGACCCTACAATTCTTCGCCCGCCTGATCGGTGCCAAACGCATTCTGGAGATCGGTACGTTGGGCGGCTACAGCGCGACCTGGCTGGCCCGCGCCCTGCCCGCTGATGGTCGACTGATCTCCCTCGAGCTTGAGCAACATCATGCCGAGGTGAGTCGCCGCAATTTGGCCCAGGCTAGCGTTGGAGACAAAGTGGAAGTACGCGTCGGTCCGGCAGCAGAAACCTTGCAACAGATGCACGCCGCGGGCGAAGCACCCTTCGATCTGGTCTTCATTGATGCCAACAAAGACGGTTATCCCGAATACCTGGAGTTGAGCTTGCCTTTGCTGCGTAATGGTGGTCTAATATTGGCAGACAACACCCTGCGCGACGACATCCTTGGTCCTAACCCCTCTTCGGGGATTGCCAAGTACAACGCTGTGGTCGCTGCCCATCCCGACCTGGTGTCGATCATGATCCCAATGCTCCATAGTCACGGGTTTGATGGGCTCTTGGTGTCGATGAAACGATAGGCCGTTATCAGTAGGCAGTGGACAGTTGGCAGTTGTCAGTAGGCAGTGAGACAGTGGACAGTACTCAGTTGCCAGTGCGCCCTTCCAACCGAAAGTAACAAGCTAGGCAGTTCGGTTTACGTTTTATACCCGACTCTAAACCTGCTATACCTTGATGGTTGTCAGTTCACTGAGTACTGTCCATTGATCACTGATAACCGCCCACTTGCGAGAATAAGGAGGTACCATGTCTGAACAGTTCCCCACCCCGCCGCAACCCCCTGCGGGTGTCATAGCCCACCGTGACCTGGCCTATGTGAACGATGGCCACGAACGGCAAAAGCTCGACCTCTATTTGCCCGCGCAGAACGCAGAGGGCGGCGCTGCGTCGCCTAAGAATGAGGACGCAGAGGGCGGCGCTGCGTCTGCAAAGAGTAAGGGCGAAAAGCATCCCCTCATCATCTGGATTCACGGCGGCGCCTTTCGTGTGGGCAGCAAAGAGGGTAACGAAAATAATCCGCTGCACTTTGAGTATGTGACACAGGGCTATGCGCTGGCGTCGATTAATTATCGGCTCAGCCAACACGCGATCTGGCCGGCCCAAATTGAAGATTGCAAGGCCGCCGTCCGTTGGCTGCGCGCCCACGCGGCCGAATATAAGCTTGATCCCGAGCGTTTTGCCGCCTGGGGTCCCTCGGCGGGTGGCCATCTGGTGGCAATGTTGGGCACGGCGGGCCACGTAAGTGAATTTGAAGTGGGTGCGCATCTCGATGTTTCCAGCCGCGTCCAATGTGTCGTCGATTACTTTGGTCCCACCGATTTTTTACAAATGGATGCCCAGCGCCCCCCCGATGGTATGATCCACAATGCGCCCGATTCACCGGAATCTGAACTGGTGGGCGGGAATATCCAAGAGCATCCGGACAAAGTGGCGCGGGCAAATCCGATCACCTATGTCACTGCGGATGTGCCACCGTTCTTGATTGTACATGGCGATGCCGACCCGCTCGTGCCCTATGGCCAGAGCGTGTTGCTTGTTGACGCCCTGCAAAAGGTCGGGGCCGACGTGACCTTTTACACCGTGCGGGATGGCGGCCACGGCGGCTTTACCGATCCGGCAGTTCCCCAGTTGACGGCAAAATTTTTAGCCAAACATATCGGTTCATAAGGAGCAACCCCATGACGATTCCATCCCTCCCCCTCAACGACGGCTACGCAATCCCCCAAATCGGCCTCGGCACGGCGTCGCTCAATGATGAGGCCATTGCGCCGGTGCTCGTTACCGCGCTTGAAGTGGGCTATCGGCATATCGACACCGCCTATCGCTATGGCAACCAGCGGGGCGTGGGCAAGGGCATCCGCGATAGCGGCGTCGCCCGCGAAGAACTGTTCGTCACCACCAAGTTGGACGGCGAGTTCCAGGGCAACGAGCGCGCTGTCGCCGGTCTTGACGAGTGCCTGCGCCAACTGGACCTGGAGTATGTTGACCTGCTGCTGATCCACTGGCCACTGCCACAGCGCGATGAGTATATTTCTACATGGCGGACCTTTGAGAAGCTGGTTGAGACCGGCAAAGTGCGGTCCATCGGCGTTTCCAACTTCAAACCCGCCCATCTGGACCGACTCCATGCCGAAACCACCATCCGCCCTGTGGCCAACCAGATTCAATTGAATCCGCGCATTACACGGCCCGACCATGTGGCCTACGACCGCACCCACGACATTGTCACGGTGGCTTGGAGCCCGCTGGGCCAAGGCAAAGATCTGCTGGACGAGCCAACGCTGACAGCCATCGGCGCCAGATATGACAAGACGCCTGCCCAAGTTGCCCTGCGCTGGTTTATTGAGCTTGGGGTGGTGGCGATCCCCCGCTCATCGAACCCCGCGCGGCTGCGCCAAAATATCGACATCTTCGACTTCGCGCTGACAGATGATGAGGTCGCCGCCATCTCAGCGCTCGACACCGGCGCCGAGAAACGGGTCGATTCCGATACCATGGGACATTAAATACAGCGTAAAGTAAGTTCTTTGGTATTTTGTAGGGGCGTACCCTTGCGGTCGCCCGGGGGCACCGGCAAGCGGCGGTGGCCTTCCAGGCGCCTACGAAAAATACCGAATCTTTTACTTTACAATGTATTAAACAGAAAAGGCCCTCCCGATCCCGCAGTCATACTGACAAGCTCAGGGAACCCCTGAATAGTTACGCCAAACCGTATAACGTCTCCCCAGAACACCTTTTACACAAGGAGAATCTATCATGCCCAATTGGACTTCAAACCAAATCGCTACGAACGGCATCACGCTCCACTACACCCGCACGGGTGGCAATAAGCCACCCATCGTCCTCGCCCACGGCTTTTCGGATGATGGCCTCTGCTGGACCCCCGTCGCCAAAGCGCTGGAAGCCGACTACGATGTAATCATGGTCGATGCTCGTGGTCACGGCCGCTCCGATGCACCGGAATCCGGTTATAATCCCCCAACGATGGCGGCCGATCTGGCCGGCGTGATTACGGGCCTTGGCCTCAGCAAACCGGTAGTCATGGGCCACTCCATGGGCGGCTCGACCACAATGGCGTTGGCCGGCCTCTACCCGGATCTACCCGGCGCGATTGTGATTGAGGATAGCGGGGCGAGTAACCGGATGGGTGCCAATACCCCTGAAGCCAAAGCCCGACTCCAACAGTGGCATGATCGCATGGTCAATCTGCAAAGCAAAACGCGCGCCGAGGTGCTTCAACAGGGACGCACTGACAATCCTGCCTGGTCGGACGCGGAGTTGGAGCCCTGGTCCCACGCCAAGTTGCGCTTCAACCTCAATGCACTCAACCGCGAGGGAGCGGGGGAGGTCGATTGGGAGCAGATTCTGGGCAGCATCACCTGTCCCGCGCTGCTGCTCTACGCGGACCAGGAGCGCGGTGGCGGTGTGACACCGGAACGGGCCGCCGAGATGCAACAACTGGTGCCCCAACTGCAAACCGTACATATCACCGGGGCGGGACACAACATCCGCCGTGAACAATTTGAAGCCTATATGAATGCTGTCAGCAGCTTTCTCGCTCAACTCATAAAGGCATAAGATGCACGGATGCAAAACACGGCGTTGGCCAGCTTTACGGTGGCGCTGGGTGGGATTGCTGGTGTAATTGCCGTTGTCGCCTACCTCATTTCCCCAACCATCCGTAAGTACTGTCTGAGTGAAAATCTAAGCGACTAAGGGTCTGTCCAGAATCAAAGTAGTGAATTTTTAGACTGATTTACACGAGTAGTTCGTCAAAAATTATCTAGGTTATTTCTGGACAGACCCTAAAAGGAGTAGGCAAAGTATTATACTCTACTTACTCCTTCGCTTATGTTTTGAAGAACGCTCATATGGGCGGCAAACTGAAATTGCACGATTCCCCAAAGAGAAAAAGCGCAATTTCAGCCGCATACCTATATGAGCCTTGAAGAAAGGAACCGCATATCATGAAACCAATCACCTTCGGCATCAAAACCGCCCCCCAACACACCACCTACGAAGCAATCCTGAAAGTCTGGCAGCAGACCGACGCCAACCCCGCCTTTACCCACGCCTGGCTCTTTGACCACTATGCGCCGATCCACAGCGATGTCAACGGCCCTTGTCTGGAAGGCTGGACCACGTTAGCTGCCCTCGCCGCCGAGACCAGCCGCATCCGTCTTGGCCTGATGGTCACCGGCAACACTTACCGCCATCCCGCCGTGCTAGCGTCGATTGTTGCTACGGTGGATGTAATCTCCAATGGCCGGGTTGACTTGGGCATTGGCGCGGGCTGGAATGAGTATGAACACGAAAGCATGGGCATTCCGCTCTATGCACCCGGTGAGCGCATCCGCCGCCTGGATGAGTCGTGCCAGATCCTTAAGCAGCTCTTCACTCAAGATTTGACCACCTTTGACGGCCGTTACTATCAGCTCAAAGAGGCCCGCCGCGAGCCAAAACCGGTGCAGCAGCCCCATCCGCCTTTTGTCATCGGCGGCAGCGGTGAACAGTTGACGCTGCGGGTAGTCGCCAAACATGCGGATATTTGGAATTTCGTCGCCGGACCGATTGACGTCTTTCACCACAAACTTGCGGTGTTAAAAGAGCATTGTGAAAAGGTGGGCCGCAATTTCGATGATATTGTCCTCTCCACCCAGGTGCGCGTTGACTACGACGATCTCTCCACGGCCCGTGAACGCACCCAAACCTTTATCGACGCCGGCGCCACCCACTTTGTCTACACGCTGAGCTATCCCTATCCTGATGATATTGTGGCGCGGCTGGCGGACGAGGTAGTGGGCGCGGTGCGCGGGAAGTAAAGGACGAACCATGTCTGAACTTCGCCGTCTTGCCGATATCATTGAGCGCCATTTTGTCAACCCCCAGTCCAGCAGCTTTGCCCACTTTGTCGTGGTGAGCGATGGGCTGACCGGAGCGCAGGCGGCCCATGTGCCGGGGGAACGCTTTAACAGCATTTGGGCGCTTACAAACCACATGGCCTTCTGGATGGACTACACGCGCGGGGCCTTCCTGCAGGAAGATGTCGGCCTGGCGGCTTGGCGGATGGACGGAATCGGCAATGGTTGGCCGCCGCTGGGCGCGGTTACCGATGATGCTTGGCTAGCAGCACGCCAACGCGCCATGGCGATCTGCCACTCTTTTGCCGCCGCCATCCGTACTTTGGGCCCAGCAATATTAGAGCAACCACAAGCGCGCCTCTTTGGCGGCACCCCCTATCAGGCCATCACGGCCATGTATGGCCACAATTGCTACCACACGGCGGAGTTATTGACCGTGCGTCATATGCAAGGGCTGTGGGTCGATCACAAGTGGACGTAGACGTTCGGTAGTGTCCCTCATGCACGCCCATCAGGGACACTACCTCTACTCACGGTTCCAACAAAAACGGGCGCACCGCGGCAATATAAGCAGCGAATTGGTCGCGACGGACGTTGTGCCCCGCACCGTCAATATAGGCGACCTGGATATTTGGGTGCTTCTCGGTAAGATCGGCGGCGGTCTCCGGCGTGACAATGCCGCCGCGCGCCCGGTCGGCGGTGACGAGTAGTGTAGGAGAGGTGATTTGGGGGACGACAGCGTGCCAATCCGTCAGCAGCCGCGAGGTATCCCGCACGACATGGGGGCTGACCAGCGTTTTGCCTAACGACCAGAGCCATAGCTCCTCGTCATCCCAGGTTGGGTTGTTGCCGCGACCGTATTCAGCAATCTCTTCACGGCTCATGCGTCCGTACATGGCAACCAGTTCTTGCATCTGTGCGCCACGGTTTGTGGGCATTCCCGTTGTTTCCCGCCAGGGCGGATCTTCTAGCACAATGCGGCGCGGCAATTGGGGATAATCGGCGGCCAACTGGGCAACGGTGGCCGCGCCCATGGAATGACCAATGAGGGCCGGTTGACCGAGGTCGAGCGCGTCAATCAATCCCGCAATGTCCGCGGCGTGGTCGGTAGAACTGTAGCCGCGTTCCGGCTTGTCCGAATAGCCGTGACCACGGGCATCGACCATGATCAAGTCAAAGACATCTTCCAGTGCCTGCGCCGTCCGCGTCCACGCCACGTGGCAATCGGAAAAACCGTGGCAGAGCACCAGCGGCGGTTTGTCGCCGTCCGTGGTACTTCCCGTGCGTTGGTAATGCAGGGTGATGCCGTTGGTTCGTACTTGGCTGGTCTTCCAGTCGGTCATAGGTTACCTCCAATGCAGTTGTCAGGGATGTGGATAGATTTGTACTATACCTATTTATCGCTCAATCTGCAACAGGGGCTAGGCCCAGCACGATACGCTCGATAATTCCAGTGCGCTTTAGCGTACTTTCCCTATCGGCCTGGGGTTTCAACCCTAGGCTTGTCACCCATACAAAACAATCAAAGGAACCTGAGATGATCATTCCCTTAACCCCAGAGCAACAACAGTGGGTAGACGCCACCCTGAACGCCATGACCCTCCCCCAGGCGGTGGGGCAACTGCTCTGCCCCTCCAGTCCTCGCTCAACCACCGAGGAGTGGCTCGACCTCATGCAGAAAGTGCCCTTTGGCGTGATCTCGCTGCGCGGGGCCACCACCGAGGCGACACGCGAGCGGATGCAGCGCCTACAAGCGGCATCCACCGTGCCGATCCTCGCCGGCGGGGACATGGAGCAGGGGGCCAACACCTTGACCGACAGCACCGAATTTCCGCGCCCGATGGCCGCCGGTGCAGCCAATGATCCAGAACTGGCGCGCCGGGTGGGGCAGGCCACGGCCGCCGAGGCGCGCTACGCCGGGATGCACTGGAACTTCTCGCCAGTCATCGACCTGAATTACAACTTTCTCAACCCCATTACCAATGTGCGCGCCATCAGTGATGAGCCGGAACGGGTAATCCGCATTGCCACGGCCCTGATCGAGGGGCTGCAAGGCGACGGACTGCTGGCGGCCACAGCCAAACATTTCCCCGGCGACGGCCTGGATGACCGCGATCAACATCTCGCCACCACCATCAATAACCTGCCCTTTGCCGATTGGCAGGCGACCTATGGCAAGGTCTGGCGGGCAGCGATTGACGCCGGGGTCATGTGTGTGATGCCGGGCCATATTTCGCTGCCCGATTATCAAGGCTTTGCCGACCGTCCTGTCGATGCGCCGCCGGCTACGCTCGACGCAAAATTGCTGAACGACCTATTGCGCAACGAGCTTGGCTTTGACGGCCTGATCATCTCCGACGCCACTGGCATGATCGGCATGACCACGCGGGTGCCCACGGATCAACGCGTGGTCGAGTGCATCAAGGCGGGTTGTGATGTCTATCTCTTCCCAGAGACCATTCAGGATTATGAACGACTGTTGGGCGCCGTCAAGGATGGTCGCCTACCGGAGGCGCGGGTCTGGGCGGCGGCGCAACGCGTGCTGGAACTCAAAGCCCGCCTCAATCTGCACGTCGATCCCTTTGGCCCCAAACTGTCTGCAACCGATACTACTAGCTATCAAGCGACTGCCCAGGCGTTGGCGGATAAGAGCATGACCCTGTTGCGTGGCGGTGACCCATTGCCCCGCAACCTGACACCGGGCAGCCGCGTGCTGACCGTCACGATTGGGGCGATGAGTCAGTTCAATCGCTTTATGCCCCCGCGGGAACTGGCGGTCGTGGATGAAGAACTGCGACAGCGGGGATTTCAAGTCGAGCATCTGCTCAACCCCGGCGATGAGGAGTTGCTGGCCAAAGCGGGCGCGGCCGATGTGGTCTTTATGAACCTGCTCATGTTGCCCTACATGGTGATGGGCTCGATCCACAACCTCGTCGGTCACCTGGGCCATTGGCGCTGGCGTTCGCTCTTTATGGATCATCCCCAGGTGCGTTACACTGCCTTTGGCAACCCTTATGTGCTGCACGAAATGCCCCATCTGCCCAACCTGCTGGCGACCTATAGCGATAGCGCCGTCTCCCAGCGGGCCGCGGTCAAGGTCTGGCTGGGGGAGATCGCGCCGCAGGGCGATTGTCCGGTCAAGTTGCCGGCGGTGAAGATTCAGCCGTTGGTGGTATGATTGTAAAGAATTGATGCGTTTTACTGATAATCAGTAGAACGCAACGCTCCGGGCAGGTCACGGACCTGCCGCCAGTCCGTGACTGGCGGCGAGCGTTCCCTTGAGGTCTACTGATTATTGATAACCAGCGTGTATATGCTACAATGCCATGCGTTATTTGGCTTCCCAATTGGCTCTCTATTTTCTCAGCAAGCTCTCTAACAACCTATACTTAAATCTATACTTAAAGTAGGCTCATATCGGTCTTCGGGTGAAATCGTTCCTTGATTCTCCCGCCACCGGAGAATCAAGGAATGATTTCACCTCTTTGCTCATATGAGCACAACAGTACGATGGAGGAGACCATGAACAAGGCAAAGGTAAGTCGCCGACAGTTTTTGTATCTATCTAGTGTCACGACGGCAGGTGCGCTGTTGGCGGCCTGTGTAGCGCCACAAACACCGGCGGGCGATCAAGCGGCTTCCGGCAGTGGTGGCGCCGCTGCGATGGAGCCCGTCACCCTCGACTATTGGTTCTGGGCAGACAGTCCGGAGCAAGCTGCGTTAACTACCGATACAATCGACAAATATATGGAACAAAGCGACTCCGGCATTACGGTCAATACCGACCTGATCTCGACAGTGGCTGATCAGCGCCAAAAGCTCTTGCAATCCTACGCCGCTGACGCCGGCATGCCGGATTTCTCCATGGGTAGCGACTCGTGGCTGACCGAGTTTACCGAGGCCGGGATGTTGGTCGATATTGGCGAGCGGCTGAATGGGTGGGCGACTTACAGCGAGTGGCTACCTGCTGCGAAACGGGCTGCACATGGCAAGCCCGATGATCCAATGACAATGGTAACCAACCAACTTTTGGTTAACTACATGTACTACCGCGCGGATTGGCTTGATGAGGCAGGATTAACGCCGCCCGACACCCTTGATGATGTGCTTACAGTCGCCACCGCGCTCAACAATCCGCCTGACCGCTTTGGCTACGGCCTACGCGGTGGCGATGGCAATGGCTTTACGCAACAGGTTGGTCACTATATCAAGGGCAACGGCGCCGAAATTATTGCTGACGACGGCACTGTGGATCTAGACTCGCCTGCAGCGATTGAAGCGGTTGACTGGTGGCTCAAGCTCTTCACTGAGCACAAGGTTACGCAGCCAAGCGCAGTGACGGATAAGTTTCCTGAACTCTTTGCGGCGCTCCAGGGCAACAAGTTGGCGCTGATGCACCACGGCATTTGGTCTTGGAAGATTCAGGAGGAGGCGTTGGGCGACGCCGTGTCGGCCACCGCCATTCCGGCCGGCAGCGTACGCCGCTTTGTCGACTCGTTTGGCGAAGGCACCTGCATCTATACCACTTCGCAAAAACAGGATGCAGCTTGGGAAGTAGCCGCCTTCCTTGGTGAGGTTGACTCGGTGCGCAACTACTCGCTCAACCGTGGTGGTGCGCCGATGCTTACCTCTCTGGTCGGTTCCGAGGGCTACGACAATCGTTTCTACCGCGCGATTATGGATGTTTCTGACGCTTGGGGCAAGTATCCCAGTTGGCACCCCAACTTCACTCCCATGTTGAGCGTGTGGGGCCCAGAAGTCCAACGCGCATTGCGCGAAGAAATTACGGCCGAAGAATTGTGTAAAACTGCTGCCGACTTCTTACGCAATAATTAGTGAGACAGTGGGAGAGTGGGATAGAAATACTGTTTGTACTGTCCCACTGTCCCACTAACTTCCGCTGGATTGTACCAATTGTCCAATTGGTTGTCTTCTCGCCAAAAAAGGGTTGATTCATGGCTAGGTCTGTGGCAAAAAGCACGGATAGTGCACAGGTTTTAGGAAAACCCAAACGTCAACCGCGGATGCGCATCGATCTCTTTCCGTATCTGCTGGTGGCGCCGGCGATTCTGCTCGTCGCGATGATGACGCTGTACCCGGCGATCTTTGCGATTCGGCTGAGTTTGATGGACATCAATCTCCTGAGCTTTACGCGCGGCGCCGAGTTTATCGGGCTGCAAAATTATACCGCTGCATTTCAGGACGCGATCTTCCTTGATGGGCTGTGGCGCACAGTGCGCTGGGTGGTTTTTGTGGCGGGTTCGCAGATGTTGGTTGCCCTGCCGATCGCGCTCTTTTTAAACACACCGTTTATCGGGCGGGCCTTCGTGCGCGCTGCAGTGCTCATTCCCTACGTCGTACCCGCGGCTGTGGTGGCGATCATTTGGCGCTTTATGGTGGACGCAAATTTTGGCGTGATCAACGACATTCTCTACCGCATTGGTCTCATTGACAGCTACCAAGCTTGGATGGGTCAGCCCAACGCGTCCTTCCTCATCATTGCCTTTGCGATGATCTGGACCGGGTTTCCTTTCTACGCAATTTCTCTGTTGGCGGCACTGCAATCTATCACTGATGATCTCTATGAAGCCGCCCGCATTGATGGCGCGGGCGCGTGGCAACAGTTCCGCTACATTACGATGCCACTGATCTTGCCGACCATTCTGCTGCTTTTATTATTGCGTACGATTTGGCTCTCGCACAATGTTGACCTGATCTTCTTGATGTCGGAAGGGGGCCCTGGCTACAATAACTATACCGTCGCGATCTATAGCTTTATCCTTACATGGAGCCGGTTAGAGATTGGGTATCCCGCGGCTATGGCGATTGTATTGGCAATTGTGCTGTTGCTGGCGTCAGCCGTCTATGTTAATTTCATTGAACGCAGCAGGGAGGCGATGTAATGGCTGCCAATTATGGCACAAATCAGTGGTGGAAAGGGCTGGCGGTCTGCTTGATTCTCTTCTTTACGCTGGCTCCATTTGTCTGGATGATGATCATCTCAATCACGCCTGAGTCGGGCCTCTTTACCCAAGGGGTGCAATATGTGCCCAAAGACGCCACCATTGTCAACTACGTTAATATCTTCAAGGTGATCAACTTTGGCCGCGCCTTTGCCAATAGTGTGATTGTGGCACTGGCAACCACTGTGCTGGCCATGTCGGTCTCGGTGGCCGCGGGGTATGCCTTTGCGCGCTTCAACTTTCCTGGACGCAACTTCCTCACCGTGGGTTTGCTGCTGATCTATATGCTGCCCAGTATTGTGCTGCTCATCCCCATGTTGGCCATCTTCAAAACCTTTGGCATTCTCAACACCTACACGGCCCTCATCCTCGCTGAATCGACCCACGCCATTCCATTTGCCGTCTATCTGCTGACCAACTTCTTTGTGACCGTGCCGCGGGATTTGGATGAAGCCGCCCTCATCGATGGTTGTTCCCGCTTTAGCGCGTTGCTACGCGTCGTCCTACCGGTGGCCATCCCCGGCGTCATTGCTGCGGCGCTTTTCGTCTTCATTGCCTCGTGGAACAACTTCCTCTTTGCCTTTATGTTCACCTCCAACGAGAATGTACGCACCCTGCCCGTGCTCTTGCGCGGCTTTGTGGGGGGTGAGGCCGGCGTCTTTTGGGGACAAGTGATGGCGGCAGCCGTCATGACAACCTTGCCGGTTGCGATTGTCTTTCTGGTCTTTCAACGGTATCTGATTCGGGGATTGGCCGCCGGCGCGGTCAAAGGATAAGCAAGAAGAGGCATTAGGATGGCTAAATTCAGATACGGATGTGTGACCTTCACCTGGTCAATGTCAGGCCCAACCTATGTGGGCGCACTGCCCCACATGTGCAACATCATCAAGCAGGCAGGTTGTACGGGCATTGAAACCCAGGCCAATATCATGGGTAACTACTGGGAGGACCGTGCGCTCATGCTCGATCTGCTTCAAGAGCAGGCGCTAGATCTCGCTGCGCTTGCTTTTGGGAATACTTACCACAGCCCCACCCTCTCTAACGATGAGCACGCCGCCGCGGAACGCATTTTTGATTACTTGGCGCTCTTTCCGGAGCCACGCTTGAGTCTTTCTCACTACTCCCAAAGTAGAGATAATCTTCTGGAACGTCAACGCAACGCGATCGCCTGTCTGAACGCGGTCGGACGGCTGGCCGCGGACCGCGGCATCGCCTGTTCTTTTCACCCCAGCTCGTATCCGACATCAATTTTTCGCGTTGAAAGCGACTACCAACTCATGCTTGACGGGCTGGACCCTACGGTTGTGACCTATTGCCCGGATTCCGGCCACATTGCCAACGGTGGCATGGATGTCTACGCGATTTTCTCGACCTACGCCTCGATCATCGGCCATGTCCATATGAAGGACATCTCGGCGGACAGGCAATGGGTCCCCATCGGCGAAGGGGTCATCGATTTCCCGCGCCTGTTGAAAATCCTTGACTCTGCGGATTACAAAGGCTGGATCTCATTCGAGGAAGAGTCGCCCGGCGCGGTGATTGATCCGGACGGCGCCACCCGCGCAGCCGGCCGCTATCTTGTCGAAACGTTGCTGCCGCTGGGCTATGGAACCGAAAACTTGGAGAGAGTACATGGCAACTGAAGTAGGGATCGGCGTCGTTGGGAGTGGGCTATGGGCGAGTACTGTACATCTCCCCGCGTATCAAGCGCATCCACGCGCACGGTTGGTTGGCATCTACGATGTTGATCGGGCGGGCGCCGCACGCGCTGCCAAGCAGTTTGGGATCGAAGCCGTTTTTTCTGACTATCACGCCCTGTTGGCCCGCGCCGACATCGACGCGATCGACATCATTACCCCGAATGTCACCCATGTCGCGTTGACGCTGGCTGCCATTGCTGCGGGCAAGCATGTGATCTGTGAGAAGCCGATGGCGATGAACGGGGCGGAAGCACAACAGATGGCGGACGCCGCGGCCAAGGCCAACTGCAAGACCGCCATTAATTTCACCTGGCGCAATCCACCGGCAGTACAGTATATGCGCCATCTCATTGAGCAGGAACGCATCGGAAAAATCTATCACGTTCAGGGTATCTATCGAGCCGGTTGGGGGCGAAATGAACAGCGTCCCATCGAGTGGCGGTTGCAACAGAAATTCGCCGGCACCGGGGTGCTGGGTGACATCGGCTCCCATCTCATCGACATGGTCGAGTGGCTGACCGGCGAGCGCATCACCAGTCTTGTGGCTGATCTCAACACGTTTCAAGCTGAGCGTCCATTGGCGGATGGCAGCGGTATGGGCGTCGTTGACGTGGATGATGCGGTTTCATTTTTGGCGCGTCTCAGCGGCGGTGGCATGGCGACCTTCCTGGCAACGTTTTACGGCACCGGCGAGCGCATGAACCAGGGGGTCGAAATTTTTGGCCAAAAGGGTGCGCTCAAGATGGAATACACAAACCAAGCGACCATTCGCGCCGCGTTGGAACCGTTCGATGGCGACTACAACTTTATTGACCTGCCCATTCCCGATCACTTCAAGACGGCAGGTTGGGATCTACGCCAGAACACAGTGCGCCGATTTGTTGACGCGATTGCCGATGACGAGGCAATGACGCCGGGCTTCGAGGATGGGTTGCGCAATCAGCGCATCATTGATACCGTGGTCGCTTCCGCACGAGAAGGCAAGTGGTTGGCTGTTCCCGCATAACCTGGCGTTGATGAACTGTTGGCAGCAGGCGCGGCCGATGTGATTTTCATGAACCTGCTCATGTTGCCCTACATGGTGATGGGCTCGATCCACAACCTGGTGGGTCATCTGGGTCATTGGCGCTGGCGTTCACTCTTTATGGATCATCCCCAGGTGCGTTACACTGCCTTTGGCAACCCTTATGTGTTGCACGAGATGCCCCATCTGCCCAACCTGCTGGCGACCTATAGCGATAGCGCCGCCTCGCAGCGGGCCGCGGTCAAGGTCTGGCTGGGGGAGCTTGCGCCGCAGGGGGACTGTCCGGTGCGGCTGCCTGAAGTGAAAATTCAGTCGTTAGCGGTGTAATAGCACAAAGGTAAAAGCGTAAAAAGGTGGTAATCATCCGCAGTAAATCGAAGACTGCGATTGCCAGCACGAATTATTTGACAACCAAAAAATTTGCAAAATTAGATAAGTTTTGCGAACAAACGCCCGCCCACAGCCAGCAGCGAACAGCCAACAGCCCTGGCTTATTGGTTTAAGGCGCCGCTTCGCGACATATTTAGGACATAACAACTCATGACAATCCACCAAAAGCGTCTGCAAGTGACGCCCAATCAGCGCTTTCTCCAATATGACGACGGCAGTCCCTTTTTCTATCTCGGGGACACCGCGTGGGAACTGTTTCATCGCTTGACGCTGGAGGAGGCCGACCGCTATCTCACCAACCGGGCAGCCAAAGGCTTTACAGTCATTCAAGCGGTGGTGTTGGCCGAACTGAACGGCCTCAATACACCTAACGCCAATGGCGATCGGCCCCTACACGACCTGGACCCGACCCGCCCCAACGAAGCCTACTTCCGCCATTTGGATGCTATTGTGGCGCGAGCCAATATGTTGGGGTTGGTGATAGGGCTGTTGCCAACTTGGGGGAGCTACTGGCGCCAGTCAGGCTGGAATGCCAACCCCATCTTCACGCCCGCCTCGGCGCGTGTCTACGGTCAATTTCTGGGCGCACGCTACCGTGACAGTAGTCTGATCTGGATCCTGGGCGGCGACCGCAATGTCACCAACGACGAGGAGCGCGCCATCATCACCAACCTGGCTGCTGGGCTGACTGCCGGCGACGGCGGCGCTCACCTCAAGAGCTATCATCCGATTGGGCCAGGTCGTTCAGCAGAATTTTTCCCTGATGCCGAATGGATGGACTTTCATATGTGCCAGAGCTCCCACGGTGCGCACGACCACGACAACGGACTATTTATCGAGGCCGACTATGCCCACGCCCCGACCAAGCCCACTGTCGATGGCGAGCCGCGCTATGAGACCATTCCCGTAGGCTTCTACTTTCAGCACTACAACCGCTTCGACCGCTTCGATGCCTACGATGTGCGCCAAGCGGCCTATTGGGCGCTGCTGGCCGGCGCGTGTGGCCACACCTATGGCAACAACAACATCTGGCAAATGTGGGATGTCGGCCGTGAGCCAGTGTTGTGGGCCAACACACCCTGGTATGAGGCGTTAGACCACCCCGGCGCCTTCCAGATGGGGCTGTTGCGACGTCTCTTTACCTCACGCGCCTTTCAGACCTTGCGGCCCGCGCCGGAACTGATCTTGGATGGGCCACGCCACGGCGGCGCCAAAGTGCGGGCGGCCTGTGCAGAAGACGGCTCCTTCGCCTTTATCTATTCGCCACGCGGCGAAGCCTTTACCGTGGATCGCCAACGGTTAACACCGGCACGTCTGAAAGAGAGCTGGTTCGACCCACGCTATGGCAGCGAATATCACATGCACACCAGTGACAACGGCGCTTGTCAGACCTACACACCGCCGACCAGCGGCCGCGGCAATGACTGGCTGCTGATTTTGGAAACAGAGTTCAGTGAGACAGTAAGACAGTAAGACAGTAAGACAGTGAGATAGTGACTGATCTACTGAATTACTGTCCTACCGTCTCACTGTCCTACTATTTGCTTCCTATTCCTTTCTGTTCAGTATATCTGTAATACTACGAGGAGAAAACGCAATGACTGAATGGCAAAGCGCAACGATCCAATCCAACGGGATCCGCATTCACTACACCCGTACCGGCGGTGATAAGCCGCCAGTACTCCTGGCCCACGGCTTTTCAGACGCCGGTCTCTGTTGGACGCCAGTGGCTGAGGTGCTGGCCAATGATTATGATGTGATTATGACCGATGCCCGCGGCCATGGCCGCTCCGAGGCGCCGGAAACGGGCTACGGGGTCACCGACATGGCCGCCGACATCGCCGGCGTGATTACCGGACTAGGGCTACACAAGCCGGCCCTCCTGGGCCACTCTATGGGGGGCGCTACCACCTTTGTGCTGGCCGGAATCTATCCCGACTTACCCGGCGCAATTTTGGTCGAAGATGCCGGGGGCATCAATATCGCCTCTGGTAACAGACCGGATGCCGCCGCCCGGATGCAACAGGCCCGAGAACGCATGACCACTCTACAAAGCTTATCGCGTGACGAAGTACTTGCCCACGGCCACGAAACCAATCCGGCATGGTCACAGGCCGAGTTGGAACCGTGGGCCGATGCCAAGTTGCGTTTCAACTTGCGGGCGCTCAACCGCATGGGGACCAGTGTGGAAAACTGGGAAGAAGTGCTGAGTAACATTCGCTGCCCCGCGCTCTTGATCACCGCCGATGTCGAGCGGGGCGCCATTGTGGATGAGGCTGGGGCCGCTAAGTTGAAGGAGTTAATTCCGCAATTGACTGTTGCCCACGTCGCCGATGCGGGCCACAACATCCGGCGCGAACAATTTGCCAACTACATGGCGGTCGTACAGAACTTTCTTGGGGAGAGCAGAAAGCTTGTCTAGTTCGGCTGGCGTTCCATTGAATTGTTCGGCGGCCAAACAAACAGGAGTTCTTCAGATGAAATCTTTCGATCAAGTTACCCGTATAACGCAAAGAAAATGGTTGAAACAGTTGGCCGAGGCTGCGTTGGGGCGATATGGTATTGAAAATGCCAAACTCAGATTTATCTCTACGCCTAGTTCTACTGTTTTCCGCGTCGACACGGCTAGTCAACGATATGTATTACAGGTTAATCCAGAACCGTCGGATCGGTGGATGACGTGGACCGAAGCGTGCGAACTCATCGCCTTTCGTTGCTTTGGGAAAGATGCTCAAGTTCCTGGTGGGGACTATCGTGCAGCGGCATTAGATATGGGAGGCGGACTTAGGTCAGACTTAACAGGTAAAGGTTTGGGCGCTAGCATCATGGAAGCCGCTTTTGAGTGCGCGCGGCACAACTTTGCACCAAAGGCCTTTCGAACCACTGTTGCCGCTTTCAACAAGCGGGCTTTGCGGGTCTTTGAAAAGATTGGGTATCACCCCGTCCAAACTTTTCACAGTACGCATTCGGGACAGACATTTATTATCTTAATGCGTGACATAGCGTGAAGAGGTCTGACCTCAAGTTACTGCATTGGATCATTACCATCTATTGCTGGTGCAGAAGCTGCTAGTATTCCAGCCAGTCTCGCTCGTAGAGATAGACAGCCGCTAAATCAGGTTCTTGATATTCTTTCCTAATACTTTGGACTTTGCCTACGATTCATTCAAACTGAACCTTAATCCACCCTACTATTGACAGAGCTAAATCATGCAAAAGTTCTTACCACAAGCTGTGCTCTTAGATTTTTATGGTACTGTTGTTGAGGCTGATGATAGATATATTGACAGGATATGTCGGCAAATTTCAAAAGCCTCTGCATTGAATCCTACAATTTCTGAAGTTGGCTCATATTGGAGCAACTTATTTAGCCGCATGTGTACTGATAGTTTTGGCATCTCTTTCCAACCTCAGAAAAAATTAAGTCAAATCTCTTTAGAGCGAACCTTACAACATTTCCAGGTTGGCTTGGATAGCGCTGCCTTGAATCAAATACTTATTGATTATTGGGCAAACCCTACTACTTTTCCAGAGAGTAAAGCGGCTCTTTCTCAATGTACAATACCGATATGCTTGATCTCAAACAGTGATAACAGAGAATTAGACTCTGCTTTACAGTGTAATGATATTTCATTTGAGTGGATGGTAACCAGCGAAGATTGTCGGGCCTATAAACCGCGTAGAGAAATGTTTGACAAAGCACTTTTACTGTTAGGATTAGAACCCTCCGATGTACTTCACGTGGGCGATTCACGTGGGAGTGATGTAAAAGGGGCAAAATCGTTAGGCATACCCGTTCTTTGGGTTAATCGACAGAATAAACCACTATCGCCTGCCAATATGCCTGATTACAGTGCAACTGATTTGACAGGTCTGCTTGATATTTTACAGGAATGACACTCTTTATTTATAGCAAGATGTTGAGCCAACTCACCACTGATATTCAATCAAATGTCGGCTAAAAAGGAGGCGTGGTTAGATGATCTCATTGCGTGAAGATAGAGCAGTGATCTTTGATTTGTACGAGACGCTAATTTCGGAATACGGGCTGGAACAGAAGCCAAAACCAAGCATAGCTAGACGCCTTGGTCTCAATGAAGATGAATTTAAGCGAGAGTGGAGCCAAATTCAAGAGCAGAGATTTACGGGGCAGATTGCAAATTTCCCCTCTGCCCTACGTCAAATATGTGAGACTCTTGGGTACGAAGTCGATAACAAAATTCTGAACCAACTTCACCATGAACGTCTGGAGATAAAGCGGTACCCGTTCATGAATATTGATGAGCACGTTCTTGAAATGTTGACAACGCTGGTTGAATCAGGTGTGAAAGTCGGCGTGCTGAGCAATGCAACAGCAGAAGAAGTCACTGCGTGGCCGGACTCGAAGCTTGCAGAGCTTATTGAAGAAGCAGTTTTTTCTTGTGAGGTAGGAAAAATGAAACCAGATGTCTCGGTTTATCACCTAGCCTGTAACAGATTGGGCGTAGTACCGGAGGCAACCATTTTCGTCGGAGATGGTGGATTTGACGAATTAGTGGGTGCAGCCAATGCTGGCCTAACTGCGTTATGGGCAACTTGGTTTCTCGACAACGGGCCACTATCCTCCCAAGATAAAAAAATGCGTGAACGAGCATCGATCTTTCCGCGGTTATATATCCCATTTGAGTTGTTGCAACGGCTAGCCGTAATAGATAACCCACTTGAGATAGAAAAAATCACCCCTCTATAAGCTAGATCCGGTTACCGGATGCACGGCATGGAGCCGACTTTCGCTTAAAGAAGAGTGATTTTGAAAACTAAAGCTGATTATTATTTTACTTCAGAAAACGCTGGGTGTCAAGAACCATTTTACAGTCAGAAACTCGACCTGATTACCTGCTTGTCACCCTCACAATGATGATAGAAAGCAAGCAGACATGATGACAAACACAGCAGTTTCCTCCCTACAAATCGAACACTTACAAGAGACCTTGGGCATCGGTACGCCTGAACCCCGCCTCTCGTGGCAAGTGAAAACAACGGCGCAACATTGGCAACAACGGGCCTATGAACTTCGTTGCTTGGGCGCTGACGGACAAGTGCGCCAAACAACGGCGCAGGTCGAGTCGGAGAAATCTGTGCTGATCGCCTGGCCCTTTGCACCGCTGCAAGCGCGCGAGCGAGTCAGTGTGCAGGGGCGCGCCTGGGGCACTGACGGCAGCGCCACCGACTGGAGCGCGCCGCTTGCCATCGAAGCCGGCTTGCTCACCGCTGACGATTGGTCTGCCCAATTTATTACCCCCGCCTTGGCCGAAGATCGCACCATTGCGAACCCGGCCCCTTATCTGCGCCACAGCTTTGACTTGGGCAGTGGCATCCGTTCCGCCCGCCTCTACATCAGCGCGCTGGGCGTCTACGAAGCGTATCTCAACGGCCAGCGGGTTGGCGACCACGTGCTGGCCCCCGGCTGGACGGTCTACAATGCGCGGCTGCGTTACCAGACCTTTGATGTGACCGATCTGGTGGAGGAAGGGCCCAACGCCTTGGGCGCGATTCTCGGCGAGGGCTGGTATCGTGGGCGGCTGGGCTTTGGCGGCGGGCGGCGCAATATTTACGGCGAACAGGCGGCCCTGATCGCCCAGCTCGAAGTGGAATACGAAGATGGCCTCACTGAGCGTATTATCACCGATGAGAGCTGGCGCGCCACCACCGGCCCCATTGTCGCCAGCAGCATCTACGACGGCGAAAGCTACGATGCCCGGTTGGAACTGGGCGATTGGTCGGAGGCGGACTTTGATGATGACGCGTGGTCCGGTGTGTGCATCCATGAGCAGCCGCTGACCGTCTTGGAAGCGCCGCTTGGTCCACCCGTACGCCGCATTGAAACACTTTCCCCGGTTGCCATTACCCAATCGCCATCGGGCAAAACCTTGGTCGACTTTGGCCAGAACCTGGTCGGTCGCCTGTCGATCCGCGTGCAGGGTGAAGCCGGGCAAACTGTCACGTTGCGCCACGCCGAGGTGCTGGAGAACGGCGAGTTGGGCACGCGCCCACTGCGCCACGCCGACGCCACCGACCGCTATATCCTGCGCGGCGGGGGTGTTGAACGCTATGAGCCATTCTTCACCTTCCACGGCTTCCGCTACGTCGAAGTGGAGGGCTGGCCCGGTGAGTTAAAAGCGGACGACATTACGGCCATTGTGCTCCATTCCGACCTAGTGCGCACGGGCTGGTTTGCGTGCTCCGACCCAATGCTCAATCAGCTCCACCAAAATGTGCTCTGGGGCATGCGCGGCAACTTCCTTGATGTGCCCACCGATTGCCCGCAGCGCGATGAACGCATGGGTTGGACGGGCGACATCCAGGTCTTTACCCCGACCGCGGCCTTTCTCTACGATGTCAGCGGCTTTTTGCAATCATGGCTGCGTGATCTGACGGTCGAACAGGCTAAGTTCAACGGCTCCGTGCCCTTCGTGGTGCCCGATATTATGGGCGGCAACGGCGCGGCGGCGTGGGGTGATGCTGCGGTTGTCGTGCCCTGGGTGCTCTACCAACGTTACGGTGACCTGGCAATCCTGGAGACACAGTTTCAGAGCATGTGCGATTGGGTGGATCATGTGGCCGGGATCGCCGGTGGAAGCTTCCTCTGGGACACCGGCTTCCAGTTTGGCGACTGGCTCGACCCGACCGCGCCGCCCGATAACCCGTTTATGGCGCGCACCGACGGGGTGATTGTCGCCAGCGCCTATTTTGCCTATTCCGCCGATCTCGTGGCCCAAAGCGCAGCGCTGCTGGGGCGGGAAGACGCGCACCAGCGCTATGCGACCATTGCCGCCAAGGCCAAAGCCGCCTTTGCCAACGAGTACATCACCCCGGCGGGGCGCATGATGTGCGATGCCGAAACTGCCTATGCCCTGGCGATTATGTTCGATTTGTTTGATACACCCGAACAGCGCCAACGGGCTGGCGACCGGCTGGCCGAACTGGTGCGCGGCAGCGGCTACCAGATCCGCACCGGCTTTGTCGGCACGCCGCTAATGTGCGACGCGCTCTGCGCCACCGGTCATCATGCCGCTGCCTATCGTTTGCTCAAACAGGAAGAATGTCCCTCGTGGCTCTACCCCGTGACCATGGGCGCCACGACCATTTGGGAACGCTGGGACAGCATGTTGCCCGACGGCTCGATCAACCCCGGCGAGATGACCTCCTTCAACCACTATGCGCTCGGCGCGGTGGCGGACTGGATGCAGCGCACCATCGGCGGCATCGCACCGGCTGCGCCAGGCTATCGCACTATTCGTTTTGCGCCGCGGCCCGGCGGGAAATTGACTCACTGTGAAACCCGCCTGCAGACGCCCTATGGCCTGGCGGAATGCAACTGGCAGATTGCCGATGGCGTCTTTGAAATGAGTATCACTGTGCCGTCAAACGCACGTGGCGTGGTCACGTTGCCGGGGCCAGAGGGGCGCACAATTGAGGTTGGCGCGGGTCAATGGCAGTGGTCCGCGCCCTATGCGGACCCCGATGCCCGCGAGCCGTACACCGTCGATGATCCCATTGGCGACATCCTCAGCGCAAAGAATGGGCGCACCGTGATCGTGGAGACGCTCGATCGGCTGAACGCGCCCCATTTTCTACGCGGTATACTCTTTCGAGATGGCAATGCGTCGCTGCGACGGGCGTTGCAGCGGATGCCGGAAGAGGCGGTTGCCACGATGAATGAGGCGTTGGCAACATTGGGCGGGTAGTCGGGAGGATATACTGCAATATTCAGTTCACTTACAATTGGTCAATATTTAGGGGTGAGGTGAATGCCGGTTGAGTAGGCCACGGCAGTTGGTGGCCGTATCAAAACCAAACGGCTCAAGGCGCCGCTATCTATCGAGCAGCTACGTTCACTGCATCCAAAAAGTCTCAATGTCATATTGTTCTATCGCGTTATCCCGCGTGATCAAGATAAGGTTGTTCGCCTGCGCTTGTGCAATGAGTAAGCGATCAAATGGGTCTTTATGGTGATTGGGCAGTTGGACAGAATTGATCATTTCCGTGGCGGAGGGATTGAGAAGACGAAGCCCTGTGTTTGCCAATATTCCGTCTTTCCAAGTATGAACATCGGAGATACTCAGGCGATTTTTCTGGATGAGTAGTGCTGTTTCCCAAAAAGAGATCGAGGAGACAAACAAGCTTCCCTGTTTGGCAAGCTCGTCCAAAAAGATGACGAATTCATTGGATACAGAGTGTTGGCCTTCCCAGAAAATCAATGCGTGAGTATCTAAGAGATACTGTTCGCGCTGGCTCATACTTTATAGATACTCTTCCCAAATATCTTCAATCGGCTTGATCAACTCATCCGGTTCAACGAGTAGCTGTGAATGGACAGTCATCTTTGCGCGCCAATTACTTTTTTGCGTCGGTATGATGCGGCCAACCTCTTCATTATTGCGTTGAATAATGATCACTTCACCGGCGGCGAGGCGATCCAAATATTCAAAAAGGTTGCTGCGCAATTTTGTTGCAGATACGGTTAACATTATAATTGTCCTCCTACAACATGTACGTACTAACGGTACCATGTGCATACTCTATATCAAGAACGTTAGTCTGTCAATCTAGGTGGTGCCATGATCATGCTGCGATTGAAATGGGAACCGGAGTTTCTACCTCGGCACAAAACTCCAATTCCCATCCAGAGCGAAGTATAGAAGGCTGCATCCACCAATTCATGCCAGACTTACCAACTCGCATTTTGATAATTGGCCCGGATTTTTTCATCCCTTGAGATAAGAATGTTATTATCTAAGCTGGCATGGGCCACAAGGAGGCGGTCGAATGGGTCACGCGTCCAGTTTAGATGCAGGGCATGAGAAATGATCATAAACACAAAAATGTACGTTCATTTTAGCCTAAAAGCAGTTCTGGGTCAAGACCAATCTAAACAAACACGACTTGCTGATCGATGGCAGTCAAGAATATATCCAAGGAGACAGCCCGTGCTCACGTTGCACCACACCGACGACAACTTCGCTTATCGCGACCTCAATCACAACGGTCAGCTCGACCCTTATGAGGATGCTCGCCTGCCGGTGGAAAGCCGTGTCGACGATCTCCTTGCCCGTATGACCGTTGCTGAAAAAATCGGCTTGATGTTCCAAACCTTCGCCGCTCATGTGCGGGATGGCGGTGCTTCGCTGCTGGCGGGCGACATCAGCCAATCCGAACCGGGGAAAATGGTGATTGAACAGCGGATGAACCACTTCAATTTCCCCAATTTTGCCACAACCCGCCTGGCCGCCGAGTGGCAGAACCGGATGCAACAACTGGCCGAGAATACTCGGCTGGGCATCCCCATCACCTTTGCCAGCGACCCACGCCATGCCTTCTCCAACAATCCGGCGGTCAGCGCACGGGGTGGGCAGTTCTCCCAATGGCCGGAACCGATTGGTCTGGCCGCCACCGCTGATCCTGAGCTGGTGGAACGCTTCGCCGATATCGCCCGGCAGGAGTATCTCGCCATTGGCATTCGGGTGGCGATCCACCCTATGGCCGATCTGGCGACCGAGCCACGGTGGGGGCGCATCAACGGCACTTTTGGCGAAGATGCCGAATTGGCGAGCCGCATGATCAGCGCCTATATTCGCGGCTTCCAGGGCGAGCAACTGGGTCCACAAAGCGTCGCCTGCATGACCAAACACTTCCCCGGCGGCGGTCCGCAGAAAGATGGCGACGATCCCCACTTCCCCTATGGCAAGGAGCAGGTCTATCCCGGCCACAATTTTGATTATCATCTGCGTCCCTTTGAAGCGGCCTTTGCAGCGAACACTGCGCAGATCATGCCCTACTACGGCATGCCGGTCGGCCTTGCGTATGAAGAGGTCGGCTTTGGCTTTAACAAGGCGATTATCACCGATCTGCTGCGCAGCCACTACGGCTTTGATGGCGTCGTCTGCACCGACTATGGGCTGGTCAGTGACAAACAGATGATGGGCGGCGTCATGTTGGCAACGGCGTGGGGCGTTGAGCATTTGAGTGTGCCGGAACGGGTGCAGCGTATCATTGAGGCGGGGTGTGACATTTTGGGGGGCGAGAGCTGCACCGAGGTGCTGATCGACCTGGTCGAACGTGGGCAGATCAGCGTGGCGCGCATCGACGAGTCGGTGCGGCGCATTCTGCGCGACAAGTTTCGGCTCGGTCTTTTTGACAATCCCTATGTCGATGTCGCCGCCGCGGAAAAGCTCGTTGGCAATCCCACTTTCATCGCCGCCGGCGCTGAGGCGCAACGCCAATCGATTGTGCTGCTGAAGAACGGCGACACCCATCCGGTTCTGCCGCTATCTGGTCGTCCAAAGCTTTACGTTGAACGCATCAACCCAGAAACTGCGAACGCCTATGGCGACGTCACCCCCAATCTGGACGAGGCCGACTGGGCGATTTTGCGGCTTGATACGCCCTTCCAAACCCGCGATACGGGCAATTTCTTGGAGCGCATGTTCCACGCTGGCGATCTCGATTTCAAAGGCGAGGCCCTAGCAAGCATTCTTGCGGTCCTGGCGCAAAAACCAACCATTGTCGTCATGCACCTGGACCGGCCCGCCGTGATCCCGGAAATCGCAGAGGCGTGCGCCGCGTTGTTAGGCGAGTTTGGCGCCGATGATCGGGCTGTGCTCGACATTATCTTTGGCCATGTCAATCCGTCGGGCAAGTTGCCCTTTGAATTGCCCAGTTCAATGGATGCGGTGCAGCAACAAAAGCCTGACTTACCGTATGACTCGGCGGACCCGCTCTTTCCGTTTGGTCATAGGCTAAGTTATAAGTAGCACTAACAGATCATTCTCCTTAAAAAATAACGACGGAGGACTCTATAATGAGTGAACCACACACAACGCTCCCCCCAACCAAACAACCTTACCTGCTGCGCGACCGCGAAGGCGAACGCTACCTCATCGGCACGCAACTGGTGACCGTAATTGCCTCGGCGGCGAGCAGCGGCGGCCTCTTTGAACTGGTCTCGATCACTGGCTGTCTCGGTGACAGCTTCCCCGCCCATCGCCACAACCGCGCCCATGAGGGCATCTATGTGCAAGAGGGGCTGGTCGAAGTGACACTCGGCGCGGAACGCTATCTGCTTGCGCCCGGCGATTACGCCCACATCCCCGCCGGCACGGTCCATGCGTACACGCTGCGCAGCCACAACGCCCGTTTGCTCTCACTGACCGCCAAAGGCGAGGTCGGCCGAGTCTACACCCATGTCGGCACGGCCACCGATCTGCATGTCCATCCACCACAGGGTGCAACGGTTGATCTGGCGGCGTTGTTGGCAGAACCGCCCAGTGGTACTGATATCGAACTCGCCGACACACCCGCATCCGGCAATGCCCAGTTGGTCACCAACACCGCCGTGCCCGACGGCGTTGTCCCTTATGTCATTGCTGCGGGCGGTGGCATTCATCGGATTGTGGGGCAGGAGCTTTACATCCTTTTGGCCACCAACGCCAACACCGGCGGCGAATTTCTTGTGCTCGACAATGTCGGACCGGCGGGCAACGCCATCATTCAGCACCTCCACGAAAAGCACACGGAGACCTTCCTCTGTACAGCGGGCCAAATGACGATGTGGGCCAATGGTGAGCAACATGGAATGCAGCCGGGCGATTTCCTCCACGTCCCTGCCGGGGCTATCCACTCTTTCCGCATGGATGCCCACTATACTCGCTTCTTCTCGGTGTTGGCGCCGGGCATTTTTGAGCCCTTCTTCCATACGCTGGGCTCGCCCTATGACGGCCACATCTTCCCAGCCGAGCCAGGACCGGCGCGCTTCGACCGCCTGATGCAGAAGGTGCAGGCCGGTGAGCTGGATCTGAAAGTGGTTGGGCCGCCACCGGATGGGTCGGCGGGGCCGGGTGGGCCACCCAACGCTCATTAAAATGAAAACACTCGAAGTGCGCCGCCACAGCATGCGCAAGACGGGAGGCGGGTCGCAATTGTCGCAGGGAGGGGTCGCATACGCGCGAGCGGTGGGCGCCACGCTTGGCCCCTTTGCCTGCGTCGTCACCAGCATTGTGCCGCGCGCGCGAAACGGCGCTGGCCATGGGTTTTGCCGTGGACTATGAAATTGTTTCGGCCCCAGACGACGATGCGATCTATGCTGAATTAGAGGGATCGCGGTGGTGGGCGGCGTCGCACCCATTTGTGGCAGCGGCAACCATCGTGGCGACGGAGGGTGCGGTGTGGCGCTATGCCCACAAACTGCTCATGGCGTGGCGCGACATGCTAACGCCGCTGCCCGCGGGTTCAACGGCGTTGTTTATCGGTCACAGCGGAGAGCTCGAACTGGCCCTTGTCGCAGCTTTCCCACAGGCGGACCATGCGCAGTGGGGTGGCCCATTTAATTATTGCGAAGGGGCGCGCCTGACCTTTGCAGGTGAGCCTGCCCATTTCACCGACCTGCAACTGTTGCGTCGCTAGCGGGGTGGTCAAGGCTTTTCCAATCGAGGGTGCTTTTGCCGCCTGCGGTCAACAGAGAAAGGAATCGGATGGATGACAGCAGCAGATACAACCAATGCCCACACCCCACATCAACCCCGTGCCGGGGCGACAGAGTAACAGTTCAAGTGCTCGGCACGCGGCTCCAAGCCCGGTTATGCCGAACAGGCGATTATCAATCCCTTACTCGCTCTGATCCATCAGAGCATACTCAAATAAAAAGGAGATCCCTATGCGTTGGGAAGAATTGAGCAGTGACCGCTTTGCTGTGGCGGTGAAGGAATGTGAGGGCGTCTGTTTGGTGGCCCTGTCAGTCATCGAACGGCATGGCCATCATTTGCCGTTGGGCACCGATATGTATGAAGGGCGCGGTCTCTTGTCCCGGGTGGCCGCGCTGGAGCCGGTCATTGAGTTTCCCGATTTTTACTTTACCCAAATCCCCGAAGCGCGCCATCTGGCCGGCACGATCAGTATTGACGGCGACCTGATGGTCAAGTTGCTCGACAACGTCTGCCGCGAGATCGCGCGTAACGGGTTGACCAAGATCGTCCTCGTCAATGCGCATGGTGGCAACCGTGGCCTGATTTCCTTTTTTACCATGCTGCAACTTTATACGCCCAAGGACTATATTGTCTATCTGGTTGACCCGATTGGCGTGCCGCTGGAAGGCGTTGAGCTGCCCTGGCCAAGGACAGACGACGGTCATGCCGGTCCCGGTGAAACCAGCCAAATGCTGGCGCTGCGGCCCGACCTCGTCCACATGGATCTGGTGCCGACCGAGGGCGAAGGCCGCGCCCGCCAACGGCTGCAAGCATTGCGCACGGCGGGTGTCCAGACCGGGATCTGGTGGTACGCCGACCATCCCACCCACTACCAGGGTGACGCCGCACATGCCACCGCCGTGGCGGGTGAGCAGATCCTGGACGCACGTGCCCAGTTCGTGGTGCGCGCCGTGCGCGCCATCAAGACCGACAGCGAAGCCAAGCGCTTGCAAGATGAATTCTTTGCCCGATCGAGCGCGCCTGGAACATAAAGGCGGCAAAGTGTGATCTGGACATACGCCTGTCGCTGAGATAATTGTTCACGCCGCCCGGTAAGCATTTGACTCGGGTGGATTTCACTTTTAGGGCAAGGCAGTTGAAATTGCCTGCTACTAGTAAGAACGGCGCCCAGGAGGCACCCGGTGGCTATGGGTCCAGCCGCTGAGACGGCTTCTCACGGTCAGCAGCGGGTTTTAACCCTGCCGCTCATAATATTTGGCAGTCGGCTCCAACTATAGTAGACTACTATCGTGCTTAATTGAACACGCTTCGGTGCCGCCCAGTAGTTTCGTCTTTTCTGGCTCGCCGAAACAGACTCTCTGAGGGTCTGTTTCGGTGAGCCTTTTTTGTTTGAGCATCCTGCTGATTAACGAGCATGTTGGGTTCAGGCAAACTGGGTCCTACACAACATACGAAGAGTCCATCCGAAAACCGGTTGTGGCTCCCGTCAGCCCCACTGCGCGACCCATGCGCTTACAGAGGTTTTTGGATAGATTGTAAGGAGAAAATCATGCTGACACAAGATCAAAAAGCAACCTTTGCAGCCAACGGCCTTATCCGTCTGGAGAAATTCTTACCGCATGAAACCGTGCGTATTGCCCAGGAATTCATTCACCGCTTGGCCGAAAAAGAGGGAGCTTGGCGGGAAGGAGTCTGGCAGTTGTGCGCAACGTCGGAACGACCTAAGTTCACAAAGCCCATGTCTCGCAAAGAGTTCAATAGCCTGACCACACCCGAGTTACTGGCTGTGATTACATTCCTGGTGGATGGACAGAGCGTGGAAGCCAGGGGAAATCCTTCCCTGCTCTTCACCCTGCCCCAGAACAGCCCCTGGGCAATGTTTAACGCCTGGCATACCGATGCGCCGCGCCAACCTCATGGCGGTATTCCTGGTGTGCAGATGTTTACATTTCTTGAACCGGTGCGTCCGCGTGGCGGTGGAACGCTGGTGGTTGCCGGCTCCCATCGCTTGGTGAACGATGGAAAATTCGTACGCTCCAAGGATGTGAAGAAACGCCTGAAGAACTACGACTATTTTCAGGCGCTGTTTGCTAAAGAGCAGCCCAATCCTGAACGCTATCTCACAACGCCCGGCAACGTTGATGACGTGGAGCTTCACGTCGTGGAATTACATGGCGAACCTGGTGATGTCTTTCTAATGGATCTGCGCCTGTTGCATACGATTTCCACGAACACCGCCAACATACCCCGGTTGATGGTAACACAACGCTACTATCTCGAAGCAACGCTACACTAGATCGATAGCCGCTAGAGTTAGCGGAAACAGTTGTTTTGGTTCTCTATTCGTGGATCACGTGTTATCATGTATGTACACTTCAATATTGGCTCATATCGGTATGCGACTGAACTTGCCGATCTTATGTTGAGGGCAAGCAGTGCAATTTCAGTGAGTCGCCCATATGAGCGTCAATATTATACTTTGCTCTGTGTGAAAACTGGAGTTCATTTCTGATGTAAATCCAAATAAATACCGGTTTCACCACAACCGCAGTATAGCTTCACCTACCGTGGGATCCTCCCTAATTCCCTGAAGTAGGAAAATGTTACTTATGTTGGATAATTTTGATGTATCTGCTAGCAAAGGGGAATCATGTCATGGAAAGTGAACCGATTTGGGACATTGCCCATCTCGCCCACGTCGAACTGTTGACGCCTAAACCTGACGCGAGCCTCCGGTTTTTTACCGACATCCTGGGCATGAGCGTTACGACGCAACAGGACGACTCGGTCTATCTACGCGCCTATGATGACTACGAGCACCACACTCTCAAGCTGACCGCAGCCAAACAGCCGGGGTTGGGTCATTTTGCGTGGCGGGCGCGCAGTCCGCAGGCGTTGCAACGGCGGGTGGCGGCTATTGAAGCATCTGGCTACGGCAAAGGCTGGACCGACGGCGATCGGGGGCATGGTCCCGCCTATGCTTTCCAAACGCCCGATGGTCACAACGTGGAAATCTACTACGAAACTGAGTGGTATCAGGCCGGCGAAGCGGACAAGCCCGCGCTCAAGAATCAGGCAGCGCGTTTTCCGGGGCGTGGTGTCAACGTGCGCCGTCTCGACCACCTGAACCTGCTGGCTGTCGATATGCAAGGGATGCGCGCCTTTCACGCTGATGTGCTGGGCGCACGCCTGACAGAAGTGATCACCTTTGACGACGGCTCCGACAAAGGACTCTGGTTCTCGGTCAACAACAAATCCTATGACCTGGCGATTGCCGAAGACCATACTGGTACACCCGGTCGTTTGCACCACTTCACCTATGCTGTCAACAGCCGTGAGGAAGTGTTGCTGGCTGCCGACATCTGTCTGGAAAATGGCGTCTTCATTGAGACCGGCCCCCACAAACATGCGATTCAGCAGACCTTCTTCCTCTATGTCTACGAGCCGGGCGGCAACCGTTTTGAAATTGCCCATGCCAACGCCCGCCTGATCCTGGCCCCCGACTGGAAGACCATTGTTTGGCGCGAAGAAGAACGCAAGAAGGGACAGGCATGGGGACTACAGACGGTCAAGAGCTTTCACACCCATGGCACACCCCCCGTGACGTCATGAGATTATACCGACGAGCGCCAGGAAGTATCATTTTGTACGGGAGTAAAATGGTACTTCCTGTGCTGCTCGTGAGTATAAATGAATGGAGACGCCATTATGCGCAACCCGCTGGTTTTGCCCGTTTATGTGCCGACCTTTATATTGGCCTTTGGCCGTGGTATGCTCATCCCGATCCTGCCGCTCTTCGCCGGTTCATTTGAAGTGTCCTATGGCTTGGTTGGCCTGGTCCTCGCCAGCCAGGGGATCGGCAACCTCATTGGTGATGTTCCCGCCGGCGTGATGGCGGGGCGGATTGGGCAGCGGCGTTCGATGTTGCTGGGGGTTGCCGCTGTGGCGATCTCCACCCTGGCCATGAGCTGGGCGCGGTCGGCGCCAGAGCTTGTAGTCTATGGCTTGGTGGGCGGATTGGGCACGGCGCTCTTTAACATCTCCCGTTTCGCCTATCTCGCCAATACGACGACCGTGGCGCGGCGGGGACGCGCCATCGCGGTTTTTGGCGGCATTACCCGTATGGGCACCTTCGCCGGCCCGGTGGTCGGCGGTGCGATTGGCCTCTGGTTGGGCTTGCGCGCACCATTCGTGCTCTTTGCCATTGTGGCGGCCGTTGCGGTTACTTTGGTGGCAATTTTCGCAGACGAGACTGACGAGGCTGCCACGGTCGCGCGCGGCGGCCTGCGTGGCCATTCCACTCATCTTTGGACAATCATCAAGACCCACCATTACAACCTAGCCACCGCGGGCTCCGGTCGGTTGATGGCGCAGATGATCCGGGCTGGCAAGCAAATCATTGTGCCACTCTTTGGGGCGGAAGTCCTCGGCCTAGATGTGCAGCAGATCGGCCTGATCCTCAGCCTGTCGTCTGCCATCGACATGAGCATGTTCTATCCTGCCGGCCTGATTATGGACCACTATGGACGCAAGTTCGCCTATGTCCCCTCATTCTTGCTCCAGGCGCTTGGGATGGCCCTCATTCCCTTCACGGCTGGGTTTACGGGGCTACTCTCCGCCATGTTGGTCGTCGGCTTTGGCAACGGCTTGGGCTCCGGTACGATGATGACTCTGGGGGCTGATCTTGCGCCGGCGGAGAGTGTGGGCGAATTCTTGGGCCTCTGGCGGCTGATCGGCGATACGGGGCAGGCGGCCGCGCCGATTGTGGTGGGCGCCGTGACCGATCTGGTCGGCTTGTCGGTCGCGACTTGGATCATCGCCGGCGCGGGGTTGGCCGCAGCCTCAATCCTAGGCCTAACCGTACCCGAGACGCTTAAATCCCACACAAAAGAGACCCAAGCGCCGGCTTCCTAAAGCGGGATATTTACTCATGTTACGCAGAAGAGGTTTAAATGCAACGTGCGATTCCCTACATGCAACTACGGGGCGGCAGTTCTAAAGGGGTTTACTTCAAAGCAAGCGATCTTCCCCATGAAGAGCAATTACGCAATCGCGTGGTGCTGGCGGCCATGGAAGGCGTCGGCCTGGGTGATCCGCGGCAGATTGACGGTTTGGGGGGCGCCGATCCGCTGACCAGCAAGGTGGCCATTGTCAGCCCTTCCCAGCGGGCCGATGCCGACTTGGATTACCTCTTTTTGCAGGTGGTGATTGGTGGCGGACGGGTCGACACGGTGCAGAATTGCGGTAATATCCTGGCGGGTGTGCTGCCCTTTGCCATTGAAAGCGGCATGTGGCCGGCCAGCGAGGGCGCAACGACCGCCACGATTCACATGGTCAACAGCGGTGGCCTCTGCGCCGTGACGGTGCAGACCCCTAACCGCAAGGTCAACTACGCCGGCGATGCCAAAGTGGATGGCGCACCAGGGAGCGCCGCGCCGGTGATCTGCAACTATCTGGATGTAGTCGGGTCGGCCACTGGTGCGCTGCTGCCGACGGGCAATGTGATCGATATGGTTGACGGGCTTGAAATGACCGTCGTTGATAATGGAATGCCGGTGGTTGTGTTGCGGGCGTCTGATCTGGGGCGTACCGGTTATGAAAGCAAAGCGGCGTTAGATGCTGACGAAGAGCTAAAGGCACGGCTGGAGCAGATACGGCTGGCCATTGGTCCACGCATGAAGTTGGGCGATGTGAGCAAGAAAACGGTGCCCAAGATGTGTCTCATCGCCCCGCCGATCTACGGCGGCTTTGTCCATACGCGCACCTTTATTCCGCATGTCTGCCATGCTGCGATTGGCGTTCTTGGCGCAGTCTCCACCGCTACGGCCTGTATGCTGCCCGGTTCAGTGGCCGAAGGGATTGCACAACTGCCGGCGGCTGGCAGTTCATTGCTCTCCATTGAACACCCCTCCGGCGAATTCACGATTGATTTGGATGTGGTGGTGGATGGGGATAGCGTGGTCTGCGAAAGATCAGGCGTGCTACGCACTGCGCGCCTCATCAGCAAGGGCGAAGTCTACATTCCCGCCGGAATCTGGGGTAGCCTTGCTACATAAAAGAGCGTTAGTATCAACAAACCTGTCCCATCGGGATGCCTGAATGTAGAGGTCATTGCATGAACATTGCAATTTTAGGAATTGGCGAAGCGGGCGGCAGGCTGGCGCGTGACCTGATCGCAGCAGGGCTACAGGTGCGCGGTTGGGATCCCAATCCGCGCTCGCTTCCTGCGGAACTTACGTTTGCGGCCAACAACTGCGAAGCGGTAAAAGGTGCAGATGTAGTTTTGAGCGTTAACTGGTCCTCAGTCGCTACGGCGGTTGCCCGCGAAGTCGCACCAGTGCTGCAACCTGGCCAGCTTTATGCTGATTTAAATACAGCGGCGCCGCAACAAAAGCGTGAGGTCGCCGCCATTGTCGAACCCGTGGGTGCAGCGTTCATTGACGCGGCAATCATGGCTCCCATTCTGCCCAAAGGGTTGCAAACGCCTGTCTATGTGTCGGGGAGTGGCGCTGCACGCTTTACAGAAATGCTCGCCCCGCTCGGGATGCCGCTTATGCTGATCGAGGGCGACGCCGGCAGCGCCGCCACTCATAAGCTGGTGCGCAGCATTATGTACAAGGGTGTCGCTGCCGTGGTCATGGAATGTCTGGAAGCTGGGAAAGCACTTGGTTTAGAAGAGTATGCACGCCAGCAGATCCTCACCATTCTGCCGGATGAAGCTATCATCGACCGTTTCGTCACCGGCAGCGTACAACACGCCAAACGCCGGATCGAGGAAATGGCGGCCGTGGTTGAACTGCTAGAGTCGATTGGCGTCTCGCCCTTTACCAGCCGGGCTTCGCTGGAGAAGTTGACAGAGATTCAGTTCAGTAAGTCAGTGGAGCAGTAGGACAGTAAGACAGTAAGTCAGTAGGACAGTCGCTGACCCACTGTTTTACTCCTATACAAGGAGATGAGAATGGCAAGAAAGTTACTGGTCATCAGCGCTCACGCTGCTGATTTTGTCTGGCGTGCCGCCGGGGCAATTGCGCTGACGACCGCTGCCGGGGGCAGTGCGCTGGTGTTGGCGCTTTCCTATGGAGAGCGGGGTGAATCTGGTGAATTGTGGAAAGAGCCAGGGCAGACCGTCGAGCGGGTCAAAGAGATTCGTCACGCCGAGGCAACCCAGGCTGCCGCTGCGCTAGGCGCCGCCTATCAATGTCTCGACCTGGGGGATTACCCGTTGCGCGTCGATGATGCTGCGCTGGATCAAATGATCAAGGTCATGACCGATTTCCAGCCGGATGTGATCCTGACCCACTCTGACCGCGACCCCTTCAACCCCGATCATGGGCTGGCCTATACGGTCACCGAACGGGCGCGCCAGCTTGCCAGCGGCGCCGGCGTGGCCAGTGCGTTCAAGACGATCCGCCCGCCGGAACTGCTCTGCTTTGAACCGCACCAGCCGGAGTTGTGCGGCTTTGTGCCGACAACCTTTCTCGACATTACGTCGGTCTTTGACAAAAAGGTCGCAGCGATGGAAGCCATGGGCGCCCAATCCTACCTGCGCCACTATTACACCGAACGCGCCGCCCACCGCGCCAATCACGCTCGGCGTATCGGCGGCGACTCAACCATCAAACAGGCCGAAGCATTTCAACGCATCCTGCCGCAGGTCATCAAAGCCATCTAGTGCCGCAAACATCGAATTTTTAGAAATCCTTGACGGCTTGTGCTCGTGTGGTGATTTCTAAAAATTAAGCGGCCAGACAATGAGGAGAATACCATGAACGAAACTGAAAAGATCGCCCGTCTCGCCGAACTGGGTACGGCCACTGTCTATGAAGCATCTGGCCGTCAGGGATTGATTGACCTGCCCCTGATTCAGGTTGTGCCCAAGAGCCGCGTGGCGGGCAAAGCGCGCACCGTGCTCTGTGGTCAAGCGGACAATATCATGGTTCACGCCTGTATTGAGCAGATCCAGCCAGGCGAAATTGTGGTATTGGCCCAACCGGAAGCACAGGCGGTGGCATTGATCGGCGACCTATTGGTGACACAGATGAAGGTTGCCGGCGCGGCGGGAGTACTCTCCAACGGCTCTGTGCGTGACTATGAGGAGCTGATGGAGATCGGGCTGCCGATCTGGACCCAGTTCATCCGTGTGCGCGGGGCAACGAAGACAGAAGTCGGCCAACTCAATGTCGCCGTTGGGATGGGGGGCGCCATCATTTATCCCGGTGATATTGTCGTCATGGACGCCGACGGCGCCATTACCGTTCGCCCTTCCCGTCTGGATGAGATCCTCGAAAAAGCTGAAGCCCGTGCGGCTAAAGAGGAGGCAGAGCGTGCACGCTACAAAAATGGCGAACGTAGCTATGATCGAAACAATTGGCGGGCGTTGGTAGAAGTGCCACGCTGACCAGTTGCTGGATCTATATAATCTGCAAGAACAAACTGCATCAGCGTTTATTTATGTCTCAGAAAGGAGTAGTTTTGATGGCCGATCGCTTTACATACACCCAGGTGCAAGAGTATGTGACCGCGCTTGTCCCCGCACGCGCAGCGGAGTTACAGAAGATGGAGGCCTATGCCGAAGAAAATGGATTTCCAATCATTGGACCGGCAGCCGGCCAACTCTGCTATCAGTTGGCGCGTATGATTGGCGCACAACGCGTTTTTGAACTTGGCTCCGGTTATGGGTACTCGACGGCCTGGTTCGCCCGCGCCGTGCAAGAAAACAGCGCGCAAGAGAATACCCACGGCGATGGCAGCGGCGTGGTGCATCATACCGTGTGGGATGAGAAGCTGTCCCAGATGGCGCGCCAACATCTACACGTCCTTGGCTATGATGGGCTGATTCAATACCATGTGGCCGAAGCAGTGGCGACCTTGCGCGCGACGCCCGGCCCCTTTGATCTCATCTTTAATGACATTGACAAAGAGGGGTATCCAGACTCTCTGCCGGTGATTGCAGAGAAACTGCGGCCGGGTGGGCTGCTGATCATCGACAATATGTTAGGGGGTGGGCGCATTTTTGATGAAACGTATAGCTCACCTAGCATCACCGGCATCCGCGCATTTACGCAGCTGATCACAACCAGCCCCGATTGGATTGTTTCGCTGGCGCCAATCCGCGACGGGTTAATCGTTGCACAGAAGGCGTAGCGGCTGTACTGCTTATGCTCTACTCTGAATGAAAACCGCAGTATAGCAAAGGATCTTTAGTGTCTACAATAGCAACCATTCTTCATGTCCGGGCGCGCCATCATGATTGGCAGGGGGTTGGGCCGCTTTCCATCAAAAGCTTTTATGGCGGCGCAGCGCGCTATGAAGTCGCCGGCGGTCGGCATGTGGTTGATGGCAGTTGCTATCTGCTTCTCAACGCGGGGCAAGAGTATGCGATTACGGTGGATAACATGACGCCGCTGGAATCCTTCTGTGTCTTTTTTGCGCCGGGCTTTGCCGAGGAGGTCAGCTATACCCTCAATAAAGCCACCGCCACGCTGCTGGATGAACCACAGTTGTCGCAGTCAGCCGGGCTCTGCTTCTATGAACGCACCTATCCGCACGACAGCCTTGTTTCTCCGGCCTTGGCCAAATTACGGCGTGGGTTAGCCGGCTCCGATACGTCTCTGCTCTGGCGGGATGAGCAGCTTCATCTCCTCATGGCAAAATTGCTGCTGGCCCATCGGCGCATTCAGCAAGAGGTCGATGGTTTGCCGGCAATCCGCGCCGTCACGCGTGATGAACTCTATCGCCGGCTCTACCGCGCCCGTGATTATATGGTGGCGTCGCTCGCCGAACCGGTGACTTTGGCCGAGATGGCCCAAGTCGCCTGCCTGTCCCCCAACCATTTTCTGCGCACATTTAAGCAACTTTTTCGGCAATCACCTTACCAATATCTGCTGGAGCAGCGTTTAGCGCGGGCGGCGACGCTTTTGCAACAGACCACGCTGCCGGTCACGGAAATCGCGTCGTTGGTCGGCTTTGAGAGCTTGGGATCCTTTAGCTGGCGCTTCCGCCGCCACTGGGGGCTGGCGCCCGAACACTATCGCCGACATCACAGCTAACCAAGGCGCCAAAAAGGTGATTTTGAAGAAGCGCTTTCCGTTGGCTTCATCTATAATGACATGGGATTCAACCCTATCAACAGGATTCGTCAGAAAGGAAGCAAACCATGTCAGCAGCACCCGCCCTTGGCATTACACAGATCGGCCAAATCGCAATCCCAGTCCAGAATCTAGAGCGCGCCGTCGCCTTTTATCGGGATAGATTAGAACTGCCCTTGCTCTTTCAGGCGCCGCCGGGGCTAGCCTTTTTCCAATGTGGCGAGGTACGCCTCATGCTCTCTATCCCCGAAGGCACAGGCGAACACCAGCCGGCTAGCGTCCTCTACTACAAGATCGCCGACATCCATCAAGCCTATGCCACCCTCCAAGCCCGCGCCGTCACCTTTATGGATGAGCCCCACCTGATTGCCAAACTACCCGACCATGAATTGTGGATGGTCTTCTGCTATGATAGCGAGGGCAATCTGCTGGCGCTCATGAGTGAAGTGCGCTAGTACCCTGCGGCCTTAGGCTGTTTCAAGAAAATAAACGCTTCAGGTGACTGTTACTGGTCACCAATCGCAGGGATACCTGGTTCGCCCTGGCCGGTGACAGTCACCTCGTATGCTTGTCGGTTTGAGGCGCAGCTTTGCTAAATCGGTGGGTGCGTCCCAAATTAGGGGCGACAGACGAGATGTTTCAATTTGGCTTGCTGGCGCTTCGCCCCATTTGTGGTACGCACCCAAATCGGTGCTGTAGTTGTTCACTGCGCCAGTTTGTGGTAGCATAGAGCGCATTGAAATGTGATTACCGGCTAACCACATAGAGGGAAGAAAATCGTGGCGCGTTATATTGACCCGAAGACTGATTTTGGCTTTAAGCGGCTCTTTGCCCAGGAAGAGAGCAAGGATATTCTCCGGCAGTTCCTCTTTGATGTGCTTGCGCTCCAGCACCCCATTCAGGAATTGTCCTATATCCCCAATGAGCAACTGCCACCCACCGCGGATGAACGGATCGGGGTCTATGATGTCTACTGCACCGATGTAATTGGTCAACGTTTTATTGTGGAAATGCAGCGCGGCTCTCAGACCTTTATTCGCGACCGTGTGCTCTACTACAGCACCTTTCCCATTGCGCAACAGGCCAAGAAAGGCACCGGCTGGCAATTTGAACTGCTCCCCATCTATTGCATTGCCATCCTCAACTTTGCCATTGACACGGAAAGCGACTACCTGCGCCGAGTGCAACTCATGGACACCAAAGCCAAACAGGTCTTCTATGACAAGCTCACCTATGTCTATGTAGAGTTGCCCAAATTTGGCAAAGCCGCGGACGAATTGACCACCCCCGCCGACCGCTGGATTTATCTGCTCAAATACATGCCGGAGTTGCAGGATATTCCTGCCGAATTGGCCAATGAGCCCTTTACTCACGCTTTTGCCGTTGCCGAAGAAGCCGCGCTCTCGCCGCGCGAGCGCATTTTGTATGAAACCAGCCTCAAGAGCGCGCGCGACGCCTACGCTGAAATCATGAGCGCGCGCCAAAAAGGAATGGAAGAAGGGCGTAAAGAAGGCCATGAAGCGGGACGGCTGGAAGAAAAAAAGGCAACCGCCCGCGCCATGCGCGATAACGGACTGGAACTCACCCTCATTATCCAAATTACCGGCCTATCCGCTGAAGAAATCACCCGACTTTAGGAAGCCATCGCCCGTTGTCCCATACGTCCATACATTTGACCATCATCCTGAATCACCCAATCACTAATTACCAATCACCACTGGCTAATCACGAGGTTCGTCAATGCCGACAACAGAAGAAAAATTCATCTTTGATCTGGAAGGCTATCTGGTCATTAAAAATGTCCTGACGGCGGAGGAGGTCGCCACTATGAACGCCACGGCGGATGCGGTCTTTCCGCGTTCTGAAGACACGCCGGCGTTTCGTTCCCAAAGCAATGTTTCCCAATGGAGTACAGAGTTTCAGCGCCTGATCGATCACCCCAAGATCGTACCTTATCTGCTCGAACTGCTGGGTCCCAAGGTGCGCATTGATCATGACTACTGCATCTTTATGACCAAGGGCGGCCGCGCCGGACGGTTGCATGGCGGTGAGACAGAGCATGAGCCGGATCACTGGTACAAATATCGCGATGGCGTTATGCGCAACGGCCTCACTGTGGTCACCTTTTTCTTGACCCATGCCAACCAGGGCGACGGGGGCTTCTGCTGCATCCCCGGTAGCCATAAGAGTAACTTTGCCCTGGCTGTGCCCGACGATGTGCGCACCTTTGCACGGGTTCCCCATTATGTAGTGCAGCCGCCAGTAGAGGCGGGCGATGCCCTTATCTTTACCGAGGCGCTGATCCACGGCACCATGCCCTGGACCGCCGATCACGAACGCCGCGCCTTTCTCTACAAATATAGCCCCGGTCACTCGGCCTGGTCACAGAATTACTATGATCCGGCGGCCTATCCCACTGTCACCGACCAGCAGCGCCGTATGATGGCCCCGCCCTCGGTCGGCAGCCGGCCCGATACGGTGCAGGCGTAGGGGGCTGGTGGCTGCTGGCAGTTGGCTGGTAGCTGTTAGCCAATGCTATAGCTACCAGCCAACTGCCACGCCAATCTGCTTACTCCCACGTGCAGACTTTTACAGATTTGTTAATTAGCGTTAGTATAGAAGTTCGACTGTGTAGGTATTGCTTGGCAATCCTGGCGGTCGAACTTTTTTGATATAGACAGTAAGCTAAAGACACTTTTTGCCATTATAAAAGTTAGAAATAAAAAGCAAGCAAGGAAATGTAGCAATGTTAAAAACCCATAATTGTGGTGAGTTAACGCGTGCCCAGATCGGGCAGCGGGTGACGCTGGCCGGCTGGCTCAACCGCCGCCGCGATCATGGCGGCCTGATCTTTCTCGATCTGCGCGACCGCTTTGGCGTTACCCAGGTCACCATTGATTCAGAGGCTAACCCCGCCGCCCATGCAATTGCCGCACAGGGGCGCAATGAATATGTGATCCAGGTCAAAGGGTTGGTGCACGAGCGGCCGGCCGGCCAGGAAAACCCCAATCTGAGCACTGGCGCAATCGAGGTGCTGGCCGATGAGGTCACCATCCTCAACCCGGCCAAGACGCCTCCCTTCTACATTGCCGACAGCGCCACCGATGTAGATGAGTCGTTGCGGCTTAAATATCGCTATTTGGATCTGCGTCGCCCACGTATGCTGCAGAATCTGACTTTGCGTCATACCTTGGTGCGCTTTATCCGCGAGTATTTGTCAGCGCGTGATTTTCTGGAGATTGAAACGCCGATCCTGCTCAAGAGCACGCCAGAAGGCGCCCGCGACTTTGTGGTGCCCAGCCGTCTCCATCCCCATGAGTTCTACGCCCTGCCGCAAAGTCCCCAGCAACTCAAGCAATTGCTGATGGTGGCCGGCATTGAGCGCTACTTCCAGATCGCACGCTGCTTCCGCGATGAAGATCTGCGCGCCGACCGCCAGCCCGAGTTCACTCAGCTCGACCTGGAGATGAGTTTTGTCGACGCTGCCGACATCCGAACCCTGATTGAGGGCATGTTGATCGAACTATGCAAGATCATTAGCCCCAAACCAATGCAGCAGGTTCCCTTTCCGGTGATTACCTACGCCGATGCCATGGAAAAGTATGGCATCGACCGCCCCGATCTGCGCTTTGGTCTGACCCTCTTCAACGTCAGCGAGCTGGTGGCGGAAAGCGGTTTTGGCGTCTTTAAAAATGCAGTGGCCAGTGGTGGCCAAGTTAAAGGGGTGTGCTATCCCGGCGGTGCTGAACTGACGCGACGTGAGATCGATGAACTGACCGACTTTGTCAAGCAATATGGCGCCAAGGGGCTGGCCTGGATTGGGGTCACCGGTGCACCCGATGCTGACGGCAACTATGGCGCCGCTGCCCTCCGTAGCCAGATCAGCAAATTTCTCAGCCCAGCCGAGTTGCGTGGCATTGTTACACGGAGTGGCGCCCAGGCCGGCGATCTCATTCTGCTGGTGGCCGATCAGCCTGCGGTCGTCGCTCAGAGCCTCTACAACTTGCGTTTGGAGATTGGGCGCCGTGCCGACCTGATCGACAACAGCCAACTGGCCTTCTGCTGGGTGATCGACTTCCCCTTGCTAGAGTACAATGACGATGAAAAGCGTTGGCAAGCCGTGCACCACCCCTTTACCAGCGCCCGCGACGAGGATTGGCCCAAGTTGGAAACAGAGACCGGCTCAGTATTGGCTAAAGCCTATGATGTCGTGCTCAACGGCTGGGAGATCGGCGGTGGCAGCATCCGTATCCATCGCAGCGATCTGCAGGACCGGCTCTTTGCGGTCTTAGGATTGGACAAAGCAGAGGTGCAGGCTCAATTTGGCCATCTGCTGGAAGCTTTTCAATATGGCGCCCCGCCCCACGGCGGCATTGCCCTGGGCATCGACCGCATGGCCGCCATGTTTGCCGAGACGGCCAGCATCCGTGACGTGATTGCCTTCCCCAAGACCGCTGCCGGCACCGATCTGATGGTCGATGCGCCTAGCCCGGTTACTGAGCGCCAACTGCAGGAGTTGCATATTGCGCTGCGTCAGGGAAAGAATGGCAAGTAAGTCGCGTCTAAAGTTAAAAATTACGCTCATATGGGCAAAGAGGTGAAATCGCTATTAATATCAGAGAAGAACGAAGCGATTTCACGCAGACCTATATGAGCCCCAAATTAGTGGAGAATGCAAAATACCTGCAAAGGCGTCTACCAATAGCCAACAGCGAGCAGCGAGCAGCCCTTACTTGTCCTTTCTTGCGGGACATGATATACTATGGGTAGCTCTGCAGTCTCCGTGAATGGACAGCACATCGGGGCGAGCCAACACTATAAAAAAGGGAGCACGGTAACGTGGCGTGGATGTGATAGCCTTATAGGCAAGACGGAAATGCCCAATCGGCACCCACCTGCTAATGCAGGTTCGCACCCACTGTCCACACGATTCTGCGGAGTCCCCACCGGCTTAATGAAGCCTTTTCTGTAGAGGATTTCCAACCGCCTGAGCGATGCTCAGGCGGTTTTTGTGAGCAAAAGTGCATGGGTCACCCACGTCTTTCTTGGTCACCAGATGCGCGCCAGGCGCTCTGTCGTGGCTTTAATCTGCTTAGCAACTTGTTGGAGGTTACGTTAGGGCCGCGCGGCCGCCTGGTGGCGGTGGCGGGCGCCAATCCACGCAAAGCGCCTGAACTGTTGGATGATGGCGCCGCGGTTGCGCGGCGTTTTTTGGGCTTGCCCAACCGCTTTGAAAGCATGGGCGCGTTGTTGGCGCGTCATATCGCCTGGCGGGTGGAAGAGAGCGTGGGTGATGGTTCCACCACTGCGGTGGTGATCGCGTGCCAGCTTCTCAATGAGGCGCATCGCTACGGCGCCGCCGGCCATAATGTCATGAGCTTGCGCCGAGGCATTGAAAGAGCCTTGCCGCTGTTGCTCAATGAACTGACGCAGCAGGCCCTGCCCCTGGAGCAGCCGGCCCAGATTGCCGCTTTAGGACGCACCATTACCCAGAGCGCCCAGCTTGGCGATTATATTGAAGAAATCTTTGACACGGTAGGCGCCTTTGGCGCGATCCAGGTGCGCACCAACTATCAGCGCACCCATGATCGGCGCTACATTCAGGGCGCCTTTTGGAATCAAGGCTGGGTTTCCTCTTCGTTTACCACCGAAGCCGGCAAAGCTGTATTGGAGCAGCCGTATATCCTCTTTACTAATCAACCGCTTAGCCGCGCCGACCACCTGTTGCCCATCATGAATGAGATTCGGCGCGCTGGTCAAGGGGGATTGGTGGTGTTGGCCCCGGCCATTACCGGAGATGCGCTCAACCTGTTGGTCACCAACAAGGTGCGGCAGCGCTTACCGACGCTAGCGGTCAAGGCGCCGGGGCTGGGTGCAGAGAAGATCGAAATTCTCGAAGATTTGGCGGTCTTATGTGGTGGACGGCTGCTACACACGGAGCGGGGTGACAACGTTGAGGATGCGCACTTAGCAGATTTGGGCCGGGCCGAAGAGGTGCAGGCCATCCGTTCCGGCTTTACCATCGTCGGCGGCAAGGGAAGGCCGGCGGCAATTCGCCAGCGCTACCAGGATCTGCGCCGCCAGATACCGGATGCGCCGCGCGGGCGCGCCCGGGACCGCCTGGGCGAACGGGCTGGGAAATTGTTGGGCGGGGTGGCACTGTTGGAGATTGGCGGGGCCACCGCCGTGGAGCGCGATTACACCAAAGAGCGGGCCAAGGAGGCGGTCAATGTGGTGCGCTTGGGGTTACAAGAGGGGATTGTTCCGGGCGGGGGTGTTGCCTTTCTCCGTTGCCTACCTGCGTTGGCAAAGCTTCACCTCCCTGAGGAAGAAGCGCCGGCGTTGAATATTTTGCGTAACGCACTGATGGCACCCGCTCAGGCAATTTTGCGTAATGCCGGCTACGCGCCAGCGCCAATCCTGGCCCATCTTTTGGAGAGCAGCAATGGTCTGGGGTTTGATGTCATGCAAGGGCAGATGGTCGATGTCATGGCCGCCAACATTGTTGATCCAGTCATCGTGTTAAAAGAGGCGCTGCATATTGGCGTCAGTGGCGCACTGATGGGGCTGACGACGGAGACGCTTGTTCACCGGCCACGACATAACCGCGCTGAAGAGGTTGATTTCGCACCCTAGGAGCCGTTGACATTTGACAGCCCTCCTCCGGATGAAGATAGACTCACCACCATAATTTAGTATATAGAGCGGAAATCAAATAAGTACAAATCGTAAGACAGTAAGACAGTAGAGTCTTTAGTTGGCGGTTGTGGGAACCACAGAGCCAACAAATTACAAGGACAGTGAGACAGTATACGGAGATTGATTCACTGTTCTACTGTCTCTCTGTCCTAATGGAGTATTGGTTATGCAACGGTGATGACGACTTTGCCGTGGGTATGTCCGGCTTCCACATAGCGGATCGCTTCCGCAACCTCACGTAAGGGATAACGGCGGTCGATGACTGGGGCGACTTTGCCCGCATCCACCAGCTCTTTCAAAAACGCCAGATCCTGGGGCTTTGCCGCTTTGATGAAGGTGCCAAAGTGCTGTCCCTCCTTTCGCGAATGCCACGGCCCCATGAACATCATCTGAAAATAGCGTTTGTCCGAGCCGCCAACCATGACATAGCGACCATGAGCGGTCAAGGCACGCTTGAAGTCTGTCAGGGGACGGTAGGCAGCCGCATTGAGAATCAGGTTGTACTGGCGGCCAGTTTGTGTAAAATCTTGCTTGGTATAATCAATCACATGGTCGGCGCCAAGGTTACGCACCATTTTGACGTTGCGTGTACTGCACACGCCGGTCACTTCGGCACCAAGCGCTTTGGCAATCTGCACGGCAAAGCTCCCCACACCCCCAGAGGCGCCATTGACCAACACCTGTTGGCCTGGTTGGATTTGGCCTTCGTCGCGCAGCCCTTGTAGGGCAGTGACTGCCGCTGACAGCACCGCGGCGGCTTTCTCAAAGGTTACATTGGCAGGTTTTTGCACAAATGCAGCTTCGTCGGCAGCCACATACTCGGCAAAGCCGCCATAGCCCGAGCCGGATAAATCGCCAAAGACCTCATCCCCTAGCTGGAAGCGCGTGACGTTGCGGCCAACCGCCACCACCTTCCCGGCCACGTCAGCGCCGAGGATCGGGTGTTTTGGTTTGCGCAGCCCCGTACCAAGGCGCATCAGGAACGGCTGCCCACGCAGGAGATGCCAGTCGCCGGCATTGACAGCAGCCGCATGGACTTTGATCAATACCTCTTTGTCTTTGGGGGTCGGTTGGGCGATTTCTTTGCACTGAAGTTCATCGGGTGATCCGTAGTGGGTGTATACAATCGCTTTCATAGGTCTCCTTTCCAAATGCGCTCACTTGGTATGAACAAATTCATGATTAGTAGATGTAAGCTCTTCAACCGCAACCAGGGTCAACGCTAGGTCACGCGCTTTGTCGATCAAACCATAGAGGGCCGTCTGATCACGGATCGCGCCGCTCAACCTGGTATTGCCAGCGGCATCATGCGTGATCGTCAAGCCATCGAACCAGGCCGACCAACTGGCGTCGAGATAGCCCCTAACTGTAATTTGATAGTGTAGTGCCATGGTTGCCTCTGTCGTTGTTTAGGCACATTGCCCGATATCGAAATTCAACGATAGGCACAGCATAGCGGACGCGGGGGTGGAACCGCATCCAACCGAAGGTGGAATGGTGGGTGGATTTATTTTTGTTGCGAGAGGTGTTGGGGCTAAATCAATTGCAGGGCGCGTGCGCGTGCGAGCGCTTGGGTGCGGCTGGTGACTTGCAATTTACCGAAAATTGTATTGATGTGGCTCTTCACCGTGCTGAGGGCGATCACCAAAGTCTGCGCGATCTCGGCATTGGATTTGCCGACAGCTATCAGGCGTAGTACGTCTAACTCGCGCGGGCTGAGTGGCTCGACCAAAGACGGAACATAGGCTGCTGAAAGGCGATTGGCCGATGCAATGTTCGACGTTCCCTGTTCAGCCTTCACCGCTGCCGGGAAGGCAGCCAGGAGTTGGGTGAGGTAGTCCAACGCAATACCCTGTGCCACGGCGACGTGCAGCATGGTCAGCATTGGCGTTCCCTCATCGACAAAGAGGCGGACATAGCCCGCCGGTTCGGCCAGAGTCAGGGCGCGTGCCAATGCGGCAAGCGCCAAAGGCATGGTATCCTGCGCTTCATACGCCAGCGCCTGTAATATCAGGATTTCGATCACACTGCCCATCCTGCCGCCGCTTTCTGCTGCCGACAGCAGGCGCGCCAGCAGTGACAGGGCTGCCTGTAAATGGGCTTCGCTCCGGTCGTGTCGATAGTGGGCGATCAGCACGCGCGCCAGGGTGACATGTTCAAACTCGCGCCGATAGCTGAGGTCATCCGCAGCCGATAAGCCCCGTTCACGCACCCAGCCCCACGCTTCAGTCAGCCGGCCCTGGCGCACCCACACGCGCGCCTTCAACGCTGCAATGGGACGCAGATCGGGGACAGGCTCGCGAACATAGCGGCGCGCCGCCTCATCAAGCAGGTCAAGTGCGCCCGCCAGATCACCCAGGGTTTGCTGCATTTGCGCCTGCACAATGGCGCGACGACAAGGCCAATTCGGCAAGGCCGCCCCTGCGCCCAACGCCGCACTCTGGGCCAGATATTGCGCCGCAGCTTGCAGGTCGCCCTGTTCACGGGCTAATTCACCCAGTCCTAAATAAAGCTCGGCTGTGCCCTGGACCACCGGCTCCCCCTGCGCCTTAGCCAGTTGCAAGGCTTGTTTATAGACCTGTACGGCCTCATGGAGACGACCTTGCACCGTCCTGATGTCGGCCAGGCCATAGGTACCACTGAGGGCAAAAATGATATTGCCGGCCCGCTGAAATCCCTCCATCCCTTCGGCCAAGGCTTGATAGGCCGCTTCCAATTCGCCACTGGCCCAGTAGGCCAACCCCAAAAGCGCCGCGGCGGGACCACGCCGCACGTACGCATTTGCCGGCAAAAGGTCAAGCGCCTGTCGCGCATAGGTCACGGTGCCGACAATATCGCCCTGCGCCATAGACAGATAGGCGCGGGCTGAGGCGATTTCCGCTGGTAACAACCGAAATTCCTCAGCATCCATAAAGGTGAAGGCAGCGGTTGGCATTTCGTGCGCACTGCCCAGCCACTGTTCGGCATCCTGTAAGTACGCCGCGGCGGCTTCCAACTCACCATGATTCAGATACTCCCAAGCATAGCCAACGCTAAGAACGGGTCTGGTGCGCACCACCGCCGTCGGCAGCGCCTTCATCCAACCCTGCAAGGCGGCGGAGCGAAAATTACTTCGGTGCAGGGCCGGCCAGGTCAACTCCACCAAGTCCGCCGCCCGCGCAAAATCTGTGGCGGCGAGCGCATGATGGATGGCTTCGGTGCGCAAGCCATGCGCTTCGTACCAGGCGCTCGCCCGCCCATGCCAGGTCGCAACCTGGGCGGGCTGCTCTTTCAGGGCGTGAGCATAGAGAACATCGGCAAAGAGGTGATGATAGCGATACCATTCACGCTTGTCATCCAACGGCACTATGAAGAGATTGGCGCGTTCCAGCAACACCAGCAGCTCGCGGCCATCAGCCTGCTGCGTGACAGCATCACAGAGCGGCCCACACAAACGGTCGAGAATTGCCGTTTGGAGCAAGAAAGCGCGCACAGGCGCCGGCTGACGCTGTAAAACTTCTTCAACCAAATAATCCCCAATATAGCGATTATCGCCCGTGAAAGCCTGGATGAAGCCGGGAATATCTTCCCGCCCCTGTAGGGAGAGCGCCGCCAGTTGGAGGCCGGCAATCCAGCCTTCGGTGCGCTCCGCCAACGCAGCCACATCGGCGGCGGTGAGCGATAAGCCCATCACTTGATTGAGAAAGGTGGCGACTTCGGCAGGCGTAAAGCGCAGATCGCTTGCATGGAGTTCGGTCATCGCCCCACGCGCACGCAGGCGCGCCAGAGGCAGCGCCGGATCGGCGCGCGTCAAGATGACCAGGTGCAAATTGGGCGGTAGATAATCGAGCAGCCACGCCAGCGCATCATGAATTGCGGGTGTCGTGATCACATGATAGTCATCCAGGGCGAGAACCACGTCGCGCGTAGGTGCGTTGGCAGCGGAAGCACTGAACGCATTCAGTACGCTGGTCAGGATGCGTTCGATCGGTGGCGGCTGTGGGGATTGAAGCAGCATAAGCGCTGGCGCGCCAACCTCAGGGGCGAGGGTATCGAGGGCGGCGATCACATAGCTCCAAAAACGGAATGGGTCATTATCGGCACTATCGAGCGATACCCAGGCAAACGGCAACGCACTGCCCGCCACGGTCGCGCGCCACGCGCTCAGCAAGGTCGTCTTGCCGAAACCGGCCGGTGCGGCAACCAGGGTTAACTTGTCACGCAAGCCAGCCTGTAGACGCTCGAACAGGCGCGGGCGGGCTACCAGATTGGCGCGCGCGGGCGGGACAAACAATTTGGTGGCGAGCAGGTTGGCGAACGGCGTGTCGGCTGGGCGGACGGAGGCAGTCGATTGCTCTGGCAGTAACGCAGCCACCTGCGCAGGCCGTGGGCCTGTGGGCGTCGCGAGCTTCGTCAGCGTCGCTGCCGCACGGGTGAGTTGGTCAAGCGTAAGATCGGATGATTTACCGAGGTAGGTTCGGTGCAGGATGCCCTGTTCGGTGCGATAGGCTTTCCAATACCAGGTGCCGCGGGTCCGCCGCTCCTTGCGTGCGGTGAAACGCCCGGCCTGGCTGGTAAACACAAAGGCCGTTGCCGTCTCCAGCCAGGCAAACCAGGCGTCGGTGCCTACTGTGATTGGGTTGGTGTCGTTTGCCGCGATCACCAACGTGCTATCATCCACTCGTGCCGTTGTACGCGCCATGATCGTAAGCCTCCACCTGTTGGTGATTGTTGGGGATCTGCTGCGGCTACTATAGTATAGGCTGGCGAAGTGTGCAAGCTTTAATCATCGCTTGCTCCCTCACGGAGGAAACGGTAGAATTGGTCAATGACGCATTTTTCCAACACTTAAAGCCGGGGGTCACGTTGGTCAATATCGCCTGTGGCAAAATCGTCGACGGGATGGCCCTCATTGGCGCGCTCAAACGTGGCATCGTTAGTCAGGCATTCGCGATGTCTTTGATCCCGAACCCCTACCGGTCGACAGACCGCTGTGGGATCTGGAAACCGTGTTGATCTCCCCACACTCATCCAACGCCGGCGAAAATAACCCGTTGCGCGGCGATCTACTTTTTCTGGAAAACCTGCGTCGTTACCTGGCGCAGGAACCGCTACTCAACGAAGCGTAGTCGGGAACACCTTTTAATACAAACCATGGAGAAACAACATGCAAGTTCGAGAAGTGGCAGAGCGTATTATCGCGGCCTGCAGTATCCCGCCCATAGAACCAACCTGCGATCAACTGATCACAGGGGATTGGAGCAATGAAGTAACCGGAATTGTCACCACCTTTATGGCCACCGTTGATGTCATTCACGCGGCGATTGCACAGGGGGCCAACCTGATTATTACCCACGAGCCCACCTATTTTACCCACCTAGATCAGACCGATTGGCTGCAAACCGATCCGGTCTATCAGCAGAAGCAAAGGCTCATCGCCGAAAACGGAATCAACATCTGGCGCTTTCATGATCACATGCACCGCACCCAACCAGACTTAATTTACGCCGGCCTCAATCAGGAATTGGGGTGGGAACCCTATTGGCTGCCCGAAGAAAAGCATTGCTATCAAATCCCGTCGACCACGGTTGCCGCACTGTCGGACGTTTTCAAGGAGAAACTCGACGTCAAGACAATCCAAATCATTGGGAAACCGGAGACCAGCGTGGAACGGGTGGGCGTGCTGGTTGGCGCGGGCAGTATGGGACTTGGGTCCGAACCAATGCCCATGAAACTGATGCGCAATCAGCAGCTGGACGTGATCGTCTGTGGCGAAATCCTGGAGTGGACTTTGGCCGCCTACGTGCGCGATGCGGCGCAGCTTGGCTTGAATAAGGCGCTGATCATCCTCGGCCACAACCGCTCGGAAGAGATCGGCATGAAACACCTGACGGCCTGGCTGGAGCCGCTGCTCCCCGGTATCCCCATTGGGTTCGCGGAGGCCGGGGAGCCTTTTGGCTACTTATAATGAAAGGGGCGCTATATACCGACGGCGCACGCACACGGACCGCGTGGCACATTTAAGTGAGAATAAGGCGTAGCGCTTCGCCGTGAGGATCGACCCGCGGTAACCAATCACTGGTGAGCCCATAGGAGCGGTTGGGCATGAGTTGGCGAAAGGCTTGGCGGTGGAGCAGCCGCTGCCCCTGGTAGATTCGCGCCTCCGCCCCGCGGCAGAAACGGTCGACACGGAAGAGGAATTTGCCCAGCGGTGGCTTGCCGTGGACCGGGTCGACCTGATTCGGTGCCACCCAAGCCACGGGGCTTTCCACCTGAATCGGCACCCCCGCTGCCGGCCATTGGCGATCAGCCAAGAACTGCGCAATGCTCTGCCCAACCCAACGCCCTTCCAGCGCGGCGTGGTCGGCGGTCTCGGCGCCGCGCAGCAGGTTGCCGGCGGCAAAAATGCTCGGTGTTGACGTCCGCAGCGCGGCGTCGACTTGCGGACCGCGCGTGGCTGGGTTGATCACCAGCCCCCCCAAACGGGCGAGATCGTGTTCGGGAATCCAGTTGCCGGTAAAGACAACGGTATCGCAGTCGATCAGCTCCGGCGGACGCCCATCATCATAGCGTACCTCCACTCCTTCCACATGACGCCGACCGAGAATGCGGCTGACCGTTGCCTGCGGCGTGACCTGTACTTGCCAGCGCCGAGCGGCATACCAGAGCATCGGCAGATAGGGCAGATGAATTTGATGGTGCGGCAACGCAGTGATCATCCGTTCCACCCTGGCACCGGCGTGATGGAGTGTGAGCAGGGCCGAAAGGCTGACCAATTCCCCGCCGACCACCACCGCCCGCTTGCCGACGGCTTGGCCGTGTTCATAGACAAATCGTTGCAGTGAACCAGTCGTGAAGATGCCCAGCGGACGCTGGCCGGGAATGAGACGCGCCGCCGCCGGCCGCTCGCGACAACCGGTCGCCAAGAGGATGGCCGTGGCGCTGATCTCTTTGATACCGGCTGGACTGGTCGCGCTGACGGTCTGCGTGCCCGTCCAGTTGGTGATGGTGGTGGCGGTTTCAATGGCAATACCGGCATCCAATGCGCATTGCCGATAGGCGCGGGCATAGCCGGGGCCACTGTAGAGACGCCGTAAATCGCGCAGTCCAAAGCCGCTGTGGTCACAGAAGCGGGGCATGCCACCGGCTTCGTCTTCGCGTTCAACGACCTTGAGATTGGTCACCCCCGCTTTGTGCAACCGTAACGCGGCGCTGAGCCCAGCCGGCCCGCTGCCGATGATGAGTACGGTACACGCGTCACTATTTATCGATTGCATAGGCGCATGATCTCTGTCATCGTTTGGCCACTGGCGCGCGCCAGCAGCGCGGTAATGGCGGCCTGACAATTGAAACCTTGGCAACGCCCTTGGAGCGCGCGTGTCCGTCGCCGCACCCCATCGAGGGTAGTGGCGGGAATGGTGGCATGGGCGGCGTCCACCACTTCCCCTATGCTCACCCGTTCACAGAAGCAGATGATGTGGCCATAGTCGGGGTTGGCCGCGATCAGATCGGGCGCTTGGTAAGGACGCGTCCCAGCCTCACCGATATAGGGCATATGAATTGCGGCAAAGGTTGCCTTGGGCTGCAAAGCGAGACCAACCTCCGCCAGCAACTCAACCACGTATTCACCGATGCCCAACGAGGCCGACACCCCGGTCGAGCGGATGCCGCCGACGCAAATGTAGCGCTGGTGGGGATAGGCGGCGATCTGATAATCTTTGTGCTCGGTCGCCGCGCGCAGACCGGCGTAGAGGGCCGTCACCTCTTCGTCCAAGAGATCGGGTACAATGGCTTGCCCTTTCTCCAACAACATCTGTAGACCGGCCGCGCTGGTGGCGGTGTCCGTTTTGTCCTCCAGATCCTCAGCGGTTGGCCCCAACAACACATTGCCATAGACCGTCGGGCTGACCAGGACCCCCTTGGTGGTGGCGGTCGGCACCGGCAACAGGACATGGTTCACCAAGCCGCGCGCCAGTTTGTCAAAGATGATCAACTCCCCGCGGCGAGGGGTAACGGTGAAGCGCTGATGGCCGAGCAGCCGGTCGATTTCATCGCTATAGAGCCCGGCGGCGTTGACCAGGTAGCGACAGCGCAGCGCACCGCCTGCGCCTTGCAACAGCCAGGTATTATCCGGTTGTTCGGTAATCTGTTTGACGGGAAAGTTCAGCTTGAGAGTCACCCCGTTTACCACAGCCTGGGTGGCCAGCGCCAATGGCAGGGTAAAGGTACAGAGGATCCCTTCACCGGGCACATAGAGGCCACCCAGCGCACCCCCATTCAGGTGTGGTTCCTGCTGATAGATCTCTTCCGCCGACCATAGACAGGCATCAGTCACGCCATTTTGCTGTGCCCGCGCCAACAAGGCAGGCAAACTTTCCAACTGCTCGGCGTTCCAGGCGACCAGAATGGCCCCCAGCCGCTCGACCGGAATACCAGCCTCGCCGACATACGCCTCCATGAGGGGATAGCTGCGGCGCAACAGTTGTGCTTCGAGTGAACTGGGCGTGGCGTCGAAGCCGGTGTGCCAGATCGCGGTGCTCGCCTTGCTCGTGCCCATGCCCACATCGGGCGCCGCTTCCACCAGAGTGCAGTGCAGTTGGTACTTGGCCAATGTGCGCGCAATCGCCGCGCCAACCACCCCGGCGCCAATCACAGCCACATCGTACATTGGTGATTGATCCATGCTCGTTCCTAAGACTGACTCTGCAATATAATCATAGATAGTCGCCGCCATCCGTTGCGCTCCAGAACCAGTATGGGATTAAGAAAAAATTAGGTAGATGTAGGGGCATGGCCTTGCGCCTGCCCCCGGACGGGCGACCGCAAGGGTACGCCCCTACGGCCCTACATGATTTCAAGGGCAGGCGCAAGGCCGTGCCCCTACGGCTCTATGGATGGGAGCCCGGTGTCAATAAAAAACACGCAGCGCAGCCAGCGCACGCTGCCAACGCGCCAAACGGCGTTCCCGTTCGGCGGGGGCCAGGGCGGGCTGATAGACTGCCTGCGCACGCCAGCGTTGACGCAAGTCGGTCGTCGCGATCCCCAACGCGGCGTGACCAGCCAAATTGGCAACGCCCATCGCGGTCGCCTCCTCAGCGGCCGCCACCTGAATTTCAATGCCCAGCAGGTCGGCGAGCAGCTGCATCAACGTGGGATTGGCCGCTGGCCCGCCATCGACTTTGAGCCGCGTCAGCGGGTACCCGGCATCCTGTTCAATCGCTTTGACGATATCGTAGACCCGACAGGCGATCCCTTCCAGCGTGGCGCGCACAATGTCGGCCTGCGTGGTGGCGCGGCTGATGCCAAAGAGGGTGCCACGGGCTTGCGGCTGCCAATGGGGCGCGCCTAACCCCGCCAACGTCGGCACAAAGAGAATATCAGGATCGCTGGCTTGTTGCGCGACTGGGTGGCTGGCCGCGGCATCGGGCAAAAAGGCGGCGTTCTCAACCAGCCACTGGACCGCCGCACCGGCAACAAAGTCACCGCCATCCAACGCATAATGGACAGTTTCCCCAATCTGCCAGGCAACAGTGGTCAGCAGCCCCTGTTGTGACAAACGGGGCGTGCTGCCGGTGTTCATGAGCAGAAAGGTGCCGGTGCCAAAGGTGCACTTCATATCGCCAGCTTCCAGACAGGCTTGGCCAAAGAGCGCGGCCTGTTGATCGACGAGCAGCGCATAGAGTGGATAGGTGCGCGCCAGACCAAAATTGAGTTCCCCCACATAGCCCGCCGATGGCACGACGTCCGGCAGGCAAACCCGTGGCAGGCCAAAGAGCGCCAACAATTCGTCGTCCCATTGCAAGCGATTCAGATCAAAGAAGAGCGTGCGCGAGGCCGTCGAAGGATCGGTGACGTGGACGCGCCCGTGGGTTAGTTGCCAGATCACCCAACTTTCGGTAGTGCCAAAGCGAGCGCGCCCCGCTTCCACCGCGCGGCGCAGGTCAGCATCCTGCTCCAATATAAAGCGTAATTTCGGCGCGGAGAAATAGGTGTCGAGGCGCAAGCCGGTTTTCTGTTGCAACCACCCGGGATCAATGGTCGTGGCCAGTTCTGTACAAAGCGCCTGTGCCCGTTTATCTTGCCAGACGACGGCCGGCGTCAATGGTTGCCCACTCGCCGCATCCCAGAGCAAGAAGGTTTCGCCCTGGTTATCAAAGCCAACGGCAGCAATCTCGAAGTGGTCGAGCAGGGGCGCAACGGCAGCGCGCACGGTCGCTACAATAGCCCACGGGTCCTGTTCGACCCAATCTGGCCGCGGAAAGCGCACCGGCAACGGCACCGAATGTTTAGCGACCAGTGTACCGTGCTCATCCACAACAACCGCCGTCGTTTGTGTCGTGCCTTGGTCGATTCCGAGCAAAAAGGGCATGGTTCACTCGTTGGTCTGGGTGCGCGATTGGGAGACAAAGCGAAAACAGTCGCCGCGGTAATAATCCTCAGCAAACTCCACGACCCGCTCCTGACGATCCCAGGCGGTGCGGGTCACCAACATCAGCGGCGCGCCTTTGCTGATAGCGAGTAATTGGGCCTGTTGGGTGGTTGCCACGACCGGTTCCAGGGCCTGTTGCGCGCCGGCCAAATGGACATCATACTCCTCGGCCAGAATGGCGTAGATCGAGCGTTCTTTGAGATCATAGCGATCCAGGTCGGGAAAGTAGCGGGTGGGGAAATAAGAGTACTCCAACGCCACCGGCATGGCATTCGCCGTGCGCACGCGATGGACGTGGAAGATCTGTTCGCCGACGCCAACACGCAACAGGGGTGCCAGCGTCCGGTCGGCCAGGATCGTTTGTTGGCTCAGCACCGTGGCACCGGGGCGCAACCCCTTCTTGAGCATATTGTCCGAAAAGCCAATCAGCACATCAACCGGCTGCTCGATGCGCGGCTGACGGACAAAGTACCCCTTGCCAATTTGGCTGTCAACCAACCCCTTTTGGCGCAGCGATGAGAGGGCCTGGCGCACTGTCAAGCGGCTCACATCGAGTTCCTTGGCGAGTTGCCGCTCGGAAGCCAATTGGTCACCCACGGCCAACTCACCCGAGCTAATCCGCGCCGCAATACTGTTGGCAATCTGCACATAAAGCGGCGCCGCCGCAGGATCTAACGCATCCATAACCACACTACGATCAATTTCTCCCTTACCATCAACGCTAATCACCTATTAAACATGATTCCGATTTAGCGTTTATTGAGACAAGATGAAGGGATGACAAGATGACAGGATGAAATCAGTGCAGTCATCTTGTCATCCCTTCATCTTATCATCTTGTCATCTTGTCAGATGGTAAAATAAATTTCATAAACGCTATTCTTTATGATTTCTCGCCCCGCCCCGGTGCTGCTTCGCCAGACCGACGGGGGATAAGGCTCAAGCTGCCAAGTGAGCAAAGAATGGAACAGCCCTCTTGTTCGAGCAGGTGAAAGCGGCGGCTGCCACCGGCATGGATCCGTAGTTCGGTGGTGCCGACGCGCGCTTGCACAATCACCGTGCCGCCGGTGAGCAGCGCCTTTTCCACCGTCGCTTCGACGACATTGGGATACTTGGCGCGCACTTCGGCGTCGATAATGTCAATATCGTCCGCGCGGATCGAAACCCACACGGCATCGCCGACGGTCAGCCCTGGTGTCACCTGTTCGGCGACGAGGGTGATGGCACTCTCAGCCAGTTGCACGGTCACCGGTCGCGAAGCGCTCGTGATTATACCTTGTAGAAAGTTATTTGTCCCAATAAAGTCAGCACTAAAGAGCGTACGGGGCTGCCGATAGAGTTCGAGGGGACTGCCCTCCTGGACGATCTGGCCACGATCCATCAACAGCACATTGTCGGCAATCGTGAGCGCCTCGGCCTGGTCGTGCGTCACCATGAGGGTTGTGCAGCCGGTCTGGCGGTGAATTTCCGCAATTTCCAGCTTCAATTCATCGCGCAATTTGGCATCCAGTTGACTCAAAGGCTCGTCCAGAAACAGGACATCCGGCTGGGGCGCCAGCGCCCGCGCGATCACCACCCGCTGGGCCTGGCCACCGGAGAGTTGGCTATATGCACGCTCTTGCAGTCCCTCTAGCCGCACCAACCGCAACATCGCCAACACCCGCTCGCGAATTTGGGACTTGGGCCAGTTGCGCAGTTGCAAGCCCCAGGCGATATTCTCATAGACCGTCATGTGCGGGAACATCGCTGGCCGTTGAAAGACAAAGCCCAGATTGCGTTTATAGGATGGCAGCCGCGTGACATCGCGGCCACCAATAAAGATCCGCCCGCTGTCGGGTTCGGCCAGCCCGGCAATACAGCGCAATAAGGTCGTTTTGCCGCAGCCCGACGGCCCAAGAATCGCGGTAAAGGAGCCTTCGCGAATCTGTAAGTCCACCTGATCGACCGCGGCTGTATCCCCAAAGCGTTTGACCAGCCGTTCGGTCCGAATATCTGCCATACGTTCTCCATAAATAGGGTGGGGGAGGAAGCAGGAAATTAATGTTGTTAAATTAAGAAACTATCGTGTCAAAGTAATCAGTGTGCAGTGCTCAGTTTCCAGTGTGTGCTCCGAGGCCGACTACTGAAAACTGCGGACTGATGACTGTTAACTTAAGGATTGACTCCCTACTTCCTACACAAAAATACCCCGGAATTGTTTGCGAAAGGCGAAATAGAGCAATTGGACAATGCCCAACACAACGATTTCCATCACCAACACTTCCACCGCAATCCACGGTGTGAAGCCGATGCGGCCGACATCGCGGAAGATGTAGAGTGAAATGGTTGGCTCATTGGAGCCGAGGATGTAGGGCACCGTAAAGGTTGTCGCCGCCGACGTAAAGCCAATCATGGCCGCGGTGATGAGGCCGGGACCAATGAGGGGCAAGGTGATTTTGAAGAAGGTGCGCACCGGTGAGGCGCCCATCATCAAGGCGGCCTCCTCATAGACCGGATCGACATTGGCCAGCGACCCTTGAATGGAACGCACCACCAATGGGATCGGCCACATCGCTGTGACAATCGCAATCAGCCAGAAGCTGCCGCGCCAATCGCTAAAAAACATAAAGACATAGACCCGAATCGCCGAGGAGTAAGTTACGACCGGAAAGATGATGGGCACAAAGATCAGCACTGCGAGCAATGCCCTGCCGGGAAACTGGCGGCGTTGCATGGCATAGGCCGCCGGCACACAGATCACCATGAGCAGCGCCGTGACCGCCAACGCTAGCTTCAGGCTGAAGAGGAGCGCTTGCAGATAGCCCGGCCACAAGACCTCGTTGAAGGCATTGAACGACCAATGTTGCGGTGGAAAGACAATATCGGAAGTAAAGGAGGTCAACACTACCTGGAGCACCGGCCAGATCAGAATAAAGGCGAGCAGCAGGGCATAGATATTTAGGAGCGTGGCGACCGGCCGCGATAGTTTCATTGTTCGGTTCCCTGCTCCTGTGTTCCGAGATAGAAGTAGAAGAGAATGCCACAAATCACGGTCAAAATAACACCCAGGGCCGAGGCCATCGGATAGTTAAAATAGGGATTCACTTCGCGTTCGATCTTGTTCGTGAGCCAGTCATTGTAGGGACCGACCAGGATCAACGGCATGGTATAAGCGCCAACCGCGCCGGAAAAGCCGAGCAGAAAGGCGCCGGCAATGCCATTTTTCGCCAGCGGAATCGTGACGCGCAAGAAAGTTTGCCACGAACTGGCGCCCATTGTCTGCGCAGCCTCTTCATAAACCGAATCGACCCCGCTAAAGGCGCTGCGAATCAGGAGCACCGAAAGGGTCGGCAGCGACATCCAGACAATAACGGACCAAGGCGAGCCGACGAGCGAAAGGGGTTCATTGATCAGATGAAGTTGCTTGAGCAGCCAGTTGAGCGGCCCTTCCGGGGTCAACGCATAGGCCAGGGCATAGATGGTGAAGATTTCGCCAAAGATCGGTAGCAGAAAGGAGAGTTCAATCAAGCTGCGTCCCCACACCTTCATGCGGGCCAGGAAGTAGGCCACCGGCAACGCCAACAGGACGTTAGCCGCGGTGGTGACAAAGGCGATCCCTAGGGTCCATAAGATGCTGTAACGATAGGCCGGGTCGGTAAAGGCCGCTATAAAGTTGCCCAAATTAAAGGCCGGCTTCGGGATCCAGATCACATTTTTGTAGAACTCACGTGTGAAAAAGGCAAAGGCCACCTGAAAGGCCATCGGCACGGCAAAGACCGTCAACATAAAAACCAGCAGTGGTGCCAATAACAACAGCGTTGGTCCATAGCGCACCACCCAATTGCGACCACGCCCGGCGCTCACCTGCTCGGCGCTCGCCAGCGGTAGAGGTGAAGTTGTATTCATGCCAATTCCTGTCTAGAAGTGAGACAGTGAGACAGTCGGACAGTCGCCACAGGCTGAAGCGCTGTGGCTGTTAGAAAAAGCCCACTAAAGCGGGCTATAACCAGAGTGCGCTTGAGCGCAGCTTCCTCTAGCAGGCGGTGGCTTCAGCCACTGCTGCCGATTTGCCGAATTATTTTCTTAACTTCCATTAGCGCAACTTCCACTAGTGTTCTGTAAAGTAAGTAATGATAGGTGGTAGGGGCTTAGAAGCAGCGGGTGCCTTTTGGGCGCCTTTGGACGCGACCCTTGCGGCGGTGGCCTTCTAGGCGCCAGGGCACCGGCAAGCGGATGCCCCTACGGCATCCAACATAATTAATTTTACAGAACACTAGTACACTAAGGGCTTTTGTCTCAGGTGTGAATTACCCACTGCTGTTGCCATCCTTCCCGCGGGCCGGGCAGATTCCCGTCGCCATCAAAACCCTACGGTAGCTAGACTGACTTACTGTCCCACTGTCTCACTGTCCCACTCTCTTCACTCACCCATTACCCAACACGATCCGCTCATAGCTCTTGGAGATCCACTCTGCGTGTTGATTGTACCACGGCCAGTCGACCTTGACGATCAGGCTGCCGGGATCCTCGGGGTGGTAGGCTTTGGCCCAATCCGGAATGAGTTTGCGGGTTTCGGCGCGACAGCCGCCGGCATAAGCGACGAGAAATTGGGATTCGGTCACATTCCAGTGGTTGATCGCTTCCGCATCGGGCGCTTCTTTGTACCAGCCGGCGGTGTTGACTTCAGTGCTGAGCATCCAGTTGATCAGTACGCGCGCGGCAACCGGATGTGCTGCGCCGCGCACAGCGCTCAAGGTTTCACGGTCGGAGAGAATGCCCGATTTGGGATAGAAGGGCGCCAACACATCGTCACGCTTGTTCCAATCGGTGCCCAAAAGTTCACGAGTATAGACACCCCAAGTGCAGCCGGCGTAGGCTTCGCCACTTTGCAGCTTCAGGCGCATATCGGGGTCGTTGCCAATGTCGCCCCACTTGAGGATCTGCTCCTCCATGGCGTTGTCTTTCCACCATTGAAGCGCACCTTCCCACGCTTCTTCGGACCAGAGCGTGCCCGGCACTTTGCCCTGGTTGACGAGTTCATTGACAAAGCCGCCAAAGACGTAGTGGCCGCGGCTGTCATTAAAGGCGTAATCGATCATTTTGCCGCGCAGTTCGGGATCGGCCAGATCGGTCCAATCCTGGTAGCGGCTGACATCGACCTTGTCCTTGCGTAAAATTGCTTGGAGCCACTCATAACCCTGGTAGACCGCGCCATAGATATCGACACCATCTTGCTCCGGGCCGCGGAAGAGATAGGCATGCTCGGTATCCTCCAAATTTGGCAGCAAAGGTGCATAGGCCGGCAAGTTGATCGGCTCATACCATTCGAGCGCCATCGCAGCATCGAACGATTCTTCTTCCTTGTCGATCACATCCAACCCAATGTCTTTGACGGTCTTGCCGGCGACGGGCAATTCGCGCAGCGCGTTGTCAAAGACGCCGGTCACCCAATTCAGCTTCACTGCCACGCCGTATTTGGCCTTGGTATGTTCGGCAAACTTGGGAATAAAGTGCGTCTCCGGCAAGCCGGACCAGCCCCAACTGCTGATGCTCACTTCGGCGCCCTCGGCTTCGAGCGCCTTGCCGACCGCATCGGCATTGGTCAGATCCAGATCGGTCGCTGTGCTGTCCGCGGCGGGTGCAGCCGATCCAGCGCCGGGTTGGGCCGGGATACAGGCCGCCACCAACAGCGCGCTGCCGGTCAGTCCGACCGTGCGCAGGAAATCACGCCGCGAAAATGGACGTGAGAGCGATTGAGCACACATTTTGTCTCCTCCTAATTGAGTTTGCTACTTCGTGAATAAAAACAGCAGGCTCATCTGTTCAACGTGTGCAAATCCATGTTTTGTCCTCTGGTAAAACATGGTGTTTGCATACTTGCGGCTGATGAGCGAAACAGCAATGCGATTGGCGGCATGCCGCCATCGAAGAAGAGGGTTCTGGTATCCTCAGCTAAAGCTGAGGACAGTATGTCAAACTGCCATTAACAGTTGTTTGTCGGCTCTTTAACACTTTGCAACAGAAGGGCCACTGTTCTGGCTATGCGCAATCACAAGCGCATACGTCGTAATATGCTTTGAGTTTATACTGCAGTTGTAATGAAAACCGGAGTTTCTCTACCAGGGTAATAGACAGAAGTAAAACTTCGGTTTTCATTCAAAGCTTAGTATAGGAAGATAGGATAAAGCTAAATTGCAAATAAAGGAAACTGACTGGTATAGACCACCTTACCAGTTGACGATCATTTTAACACTGCTTCAATTCCTTGTCAAGAGGGAATTTTTCGCCTAAGGCTGCTCCAAGAAATTGAATCCCTTTTTAGGTGACTGTCACTGGCCGCCAAGTCTGGTGGAATCCGCGCTCACTCAGGCCAGTGACAGCCACCTGGCCCACGCCACTTTACACGTCGAACGTCCCCACCAAAGATCGTAGATCACGATTACGCCACAACACACCACAAGGTTTCTGGGTTTCTATGCTACAATGGCTCGACATCCTGTGTTCTGTGCGCTGCGTGGAATGTCCATTGGGGCGCGTTGCGTCTCACCATCACTAGATTACAACCATGACATCAACCCAACGCCGCTTGCAGGTCACCTCCAACCGCCGCTTGATGGGGAGAAGATCGGCAGGTTTTTAAAAGATCCTAGTCGCCCACCGTCGGTCTGATTCCCGACGGCGACCAATGCACGCCTCTCATCACTGCAATGGGCCGAAGACAGAATCAACCCGAAGGGTCATCAATCAACAAGGAGACGAACATGAACGAGACGAAGCAAGCGGAGACGGCCATCTCCGCTCCATCAGAAAGCGAAGTTGCGGCGCGGGTGGAAGCGCTGCTGGCGCGCATGAGCCTGGCCGAGAAGATCGGGCAACTCAACCAGGTCGGCGGCGCAGATTTCGCCCCCGGCCCCAAAGCCGAAGACCAGATCCGCGTCGGCGGGGCGGGTTCGGTGCTCTGGGTGAATGAGACCAAGCGCTTCAATGAGCTGCAAAAGATCGCCGTGGAGGAAAGCCCGTCCGGCATCCCCTTGCTCTTTGCGCTGGATGTCATCCACGGCTACCGCACCATCTTTCCCGTGCCGCTGGCCCTGGCTTCCTCTTGGGATCCTGCTGTGGCGGAGCAGGCGCAGACCGTGGCGGCTAGGGAAGCGCGCGCCGCCGGCATCCACTGGACCTTTGGCCCCATGATCGACATTTGCCGTGATGCGCGCTGGGGTCGCATTGTCGAAGGTGCGGGGGAAGATCCCTATCTAGGATCGGCCATGGCTGTGGCCCAAGTGCGCGGCTTTCAGGGCGACGACATCGCTGACCCGGAACGGGTCTTGGCCTGCGCCAAGCACTTCGCCGGCTACGGCGCTTCCGACGGCGGGCGCGATTACGACCCGGTCTACCTGTCGGAAACCCAGTTGCGCAATATTCATTTGCCCCCTTTCAAGGCTGCGGTTGATGCCGGCGTCGCTACCTTTATGGGCGCCTACATGGATCTCAACGATGTGCCGGCCAGCGGCAATCGCTGGCTACTGCGCCAAGTTTTGCGAGAGGAATGGGGGTTCAACGGCTTTGTCGTCTCGGATGCCTTTGCCATCGGCAACATGCTCATTCAGGGCCACGTGCGTGACCGGCGCGATGCGGCCTTGCGCGCCATCAAAGCGGGCATGAACATGGACATGTCCAGCTATACCTACCCTGAGAGCCTGGCTGCGCTGGTTGACGAAGGCGCGCTGACCGTTGCCGAAATCGAGGAGTTGGTGCGCCCGATCCTGGCGATCAAGGTCAAAATGGGGATCTTTGAGCAGCCCTATGTCGATGAATCGCTGCTGGCCAAGGTGGTCGCCCGCCCGGACCATCGCCAGACCGCGCGTTGGGTGGCGCAGCGTTCAATGGTGTTGCTCAAAAACGAAGGAGGGCTGCTCCCACTCAGAAAGGATCTCAAGCGTGTGGCCGTGATTGGCGCCTTGGCCGACTCAAAGGAAGCCACCGAGGGATCCTGGATGGTCTTTGGCCATAAAGCCGCGGCGGTGACGGTGCTGGAGGGGATCCGTGCTAAAGAGTACGTGGCAGAAGTCAGCTATGCCCCCGGCCCCGAGATCCGCCGCGATATCCCCTCGTGGATCGAAAATGTCATGCCCGGCGAAACAAAAACCCCACGACAAACCGTCGAGGAAGCCGAAGCTGCGTTCCAAACCGCGGTTGAGACGGCCCGCGCTGCAGACGTAGTTGTGATGGTGCTGGGCGAGACCGCGTTGATGGCCGGCGAAGCTGCTTCCCGCGCCTCGCTGGATCTGCCAGGGCGGCAGGAAGAGTTGCTGCAAGCAGTCGCCGCGTTGGATAAGCCGGTCGTGTTGGTGCTGATCAATGGCCGACCGCTGAGCGTCAACTGGGCTGCTGAAAACATTCCGGCCATCCTTGAGGCTTGGGAGCCCGGTACCGAAGGTGGCAATGCCGTGGCCGATATCCTCTTTGGCGATGTCAATCCGGGCGGCAAACTGCCGGTGACCTTCCCGCGCAAGGGCAGCCACGCGCCGCTCTACTATGCGCGCAACACCACTCACTCGCCCGAGGACAGCCCAATGTATAACCCGCGCTACTGGGATGGCCTGCCCGTGCCGCTCTATCCCTTCGGCTTCGGTCTGAGCTATACGACCTTTGCGTTTTCTAATCTTCAAGTGTCGGCCCCGCAGGCCAAAGTAGGTGAAAGTGCGACCGTCAGCGTGAATGTGACCAACACCGGTGAAATCGCCGGTGATGAAGTGGCCCAGCTTTACATCCATCAAAAGTGGGGCACTGATACGCGGCCGATGCGTGAGCTAAAAGGATTTAAGCGCGTCACCCTCCAGCCAGGTGAGACGAAGACCGTTACCTTCCCGCTTGGGCCGGATGAATTACGTTACTGGAGCACCAATGCCGGTGACTGGGTGCAAGATGCCGCAGAATTTGATCTGTGGGTTGGGGGTGATTCCTTGGCAACACTACACGCTGCGTTTGCAATGGTCGAGTAAACGTTAGAGCGTCTTATAGAAACCCCTTAAAGTTGCACAATCGCTCTCGTGTCGCCGGGGGCTGAACTCCCCCGGCTAAGAGCAGCGCCCGCTGAAGCGCAGGGTGGCGTCTCCCAACAGCGACCTGAGCCGGGGCCTTCACTTTGATAACGGTTTCGCTTTGGCTCAAGCGGCTGACGGCTGTCCCTATGCGGAGCGAGAATGATCTTAACCAATACGGCCAGAACCCTCCGAATCTGGTACCCATGAACCGTCTGGGCGCCGTATCCAGATATCACGCTCTCCCACGCAAATTCCGTGATCACTGCTATATCCCGAAACCCATGCTTCACGTTGCTCTCTGCCGAAGCAGTGAATCGAAATGCGCCGAACCGCAGGTTCGCTGCCGCCTTCGCGAATCCGCTGCACCCTCTCGGCATCTTTATCTGCTTCCGTCCACGGTTTCGCCTCAATGCGTCCGGCATGCTCATAAAAGCGCCACTCTTTCGTCTTGTACAGGTTTGAGTCTGATAACGGTATGTCAATGGCAAAAAGGCACTCGGATAGATCGAGATTCGGATCGCGCGGAATCCCCCAATGCTCAACCACTGCCGTTGCCCAAAGCACGGGATCATCTGCTGGGGTAAGCATTGCATCTAAACCATATTCTGCCAAAATTTCACGCGGATTTTCGATCTTTTTCGGGATGTAAGGCCGAAATCTTAGGTGAACGTCACCCCATGCCATGCGCCACTTTATATCGCCAAGGGCCATCAATGGAATTTTTGCTAATGCCTGTGGCTTACCTTCCGTAACCCGCATGAGATCATCGACGAATTTCGCCTTTCGTATCGCATTCTCCGGCTCTGTTAAGAGGGGCTGCAGATCGAGATCTGGATAGGTGGTTTCAAGATAGTCAATTATGCGATCGTAAAGCGTCTGAATATCGCGTTGGTAGCCGATCACCCCTGCTTGCAATGCTTGTCTAGCCGTTGCTAACATCTCGACTGCACCAATCGCTCGATTATACTGCGCCAATGTAACCTTGGCGTTCCTGATATATGTCCATAATTTCAGATCTTTCTCCAGATTTAGATGATTGAGATCTTCATAGAACTTGTGATTCAATCGGCCATGTAGTGGATGTGGCCAAATGGGCTGGATGATTGGCTCTGGATACCGCTTTTGAAGATGTGCGAGCAATTGCTGCAATACCGGTCCAACCTGTGGGTAGTGGCCCATGCCTCCTTCACGAAGCGCCCAATCAATATCAGATAGGATATCCAGGGTCAGGCGATTGGGTTCATCGAGAATTTGGCAAAGGAGGTTGTGCAACTTCTCATAGGCGTTTCTGGTATCCACAGATCTGGCAGGCAAAAACTTCGCTCTGTCGAGGATGTCTTGCTTCTTTGCCTCTTCTTCCGCTGCCTCTTCTTCTACTCTGATATCGTTCAATCGTCTCTGCAGGTCCAGTGATGGGTAGAGCCGCGCAATCTGTGAGATTAGCTGTTGAAAGGTGGTTTGCAGGTGGGGCTGGTTGTCGATTGGGTTTTCTTGCAGTAGCATATAAACGTGCCACAACAGACTAATCGCCGGTTGATACCATTCATCCATGAAATCAGGTAGGAGGGACTGTAGTTTTTTCTCTGGCTTACTGTTGTAGATGTAGCTTAGTCTATGCTCATTCAGCAACCGTTGTGCATCCCTGTTTTCAAAATAATCTACAATTTGTTGCGTATTGATCGCTGGATAGATCTGCTGCAGTTCCAAAATCATTTGTTGAAAGAGCGTAAAAATCTCAACCATTTTGTATCCTTAAACATTTCTAGTGCCACTCGTGGATAGAAACTGCTAACCTGGAATAGATGCTCCATGGCTGACCTACCCACTTTTTAGGAGGAATCAACATGACCCGAATCCTGATCGAAGAACAAGCCTATCACCGGCTTGAAACTCAAATGAGTGCGATTGACACAGAGCTAAAGTTTATCTTGATGCACTCTGACGGTCAACTCTATTTGAATGGGAAAGCCATTCCCATCGAAGCGGCCAAACCAGATATCGCCTGGCTCAATGTCGGCCTGGTGCGGGCCAATCTGGGCCAGCAGTATATACAGACGGTCCTGGCCGCGGGCACCGTCAAGTGGCTACAGACTTACAACGCTGGGTTAGATCAACCATTTTATCAAAAGATATTGGAGCAGGGCATCCGCATCTCCGCCAGCAGCGCCCAGGCGATTGCGATTGCCGAGTATGTCATCGCCAATGTTCTGGCCTGTTATCAGGATGTTTTTGCGCGACGACGCTACCAACAGGCCCATCAATGGCAGAAGACCACCTTCAAGGAGCTGTGGCACACCCGGTGGTTGCTCGTTGGTTTTGGCAACATCGGTCAGGCGGTGGCGCAACGCCTCCGCGCTTTTGAGTGTCAGGTCATTGCCGTGCGCCGTTCTGGGCAGGCGCACGCGTTGGCCGACCAGGTGATCACCCCTGCACAAATGGCCGAACACCTGCCGCAGGTCGATGGGGTGATTATCGCTTGCCCCCTCACCCAGGAAACAACAGGGCTGGTCAACGAAGCCTTTTTTCAACACTTGAAGCCGGGGGCCACCTTGGTCAATATCGCCCGCGGCAAAATTGTCGATGAGGCAGCACTCATGGACGCCCTCCAGCGGGGAATCGTTGCTCAGGCCATTCTCGATGTCTTTGACCCCGAACCGCTGCCGGCAGATAGTCCGCTGTGGGATCTGGAAAATGTGCTGATCACCCCGCACTCCTCCAACGCCGGCTCAAACACGCCACTCCGCGGTGATCTGCTCTTTCTGGAAAACTTGCGCCGCTTCCTGGCGCATGAACCGCTACTCAATGAAGCGTAATCGGGAACACCTCATGAAAGGGAAACGCTATGAGAAAAACCGCATCATCGCCACCACACCAAATGCTCGAAGCTTGGTTGGGAGACTATACTCCGCGCTTGATGAGCCAGTGCAAGCTGCCTGGCTTTAGCATTGCCGTCGTGTACGATGGCGCCATCTGCTATGCGGAGGGCTTTGGGGCGCGCGACCCCCAGCGCAATCTGCCGGCCACCGCGGATACGCTTTACGGCATCGGCAGCGTCACCAAAAGCTTTGTCGCCATCGGCATTCTGCAACTAGTGGAGGCAGGAAAGATCGACCTGCACGATCCAGCCTCCCGCCATATCCCCTTTGCGCTGGGGCTGCCGGATGCCCCCATCACCATTCACCACCTGTTGACCCACAGCCTCGGCCTGCCCAGCCTGGCTACATCGACGATGGTCATCCACAAAGGGCTGGGACTGGAGAACGGGATTCCCCTGAGCAGTCCCAACGACTTCTACCGCTTCATCAATGGTGCACAAGACGAGATTGTCGCCAAGCCAGGGGAACGCTTCTTCTATCACAATGCCGGCTACCGGATGTTGGGGCATATCATTCAAGAGAAATCGGGGTTGCCCTTTCACGAGTATCTTCAAACAAAGGTCATCGCGCCGCTGGGGATGGCGCGCACAACGTTCGAGGTTGCGACGATGCAGACCGATCCCGATCACGCGGTCTTCCACCGCAAGACCGCAACAGGCGCCAATGAACCCGCTCCTTTTCCCTATCCCAGTCCAGTGGACAACCCCGCCTTTAGCTTTCTCTCCGCAGCCGGTGGACTCTTTAGTTCGGTCAACGAGTTGGCCAAATACGTACAGACGCACCTGGAACTGGGGCAGAGCCAATCGCCGCCCTTGATGTCCCAATCCTCCTTCGAGCAGATGCAAACGTTCCACGTGCCCCGGTCCGCACAGAATCCCATGCCGGACGGGTCCTTTGCGCAGCAAGGCTATGGCTATGGGCTGGCCATCACATCGGATTTCTTTGGCCACAAACTGGTGGCGCACGATGGCTCAGTGGTCGTTTCCACCGCGTCCTTGGCCTTTATGCCCGACCTCAACGCCGGCGTGGTGATGATGGGCAACGGCGCCGGCATGCCCTATGCCACGATTGCCGGGAGTGTCTTTGCGATCCTCCTGGGCAAGGAACCCGCCGCGGTGATTCCCGCCCTCCAGATTGAAAGCCGCATGGACCAACTGACGGGAACGTATGAAACCTACCGCGGCGTCGAACCAATCAAGGTGGTCAACAAGGGCGGCTTGCTCTATACAGAAGCCACCGATCCGGTGAGCACCGCAACCACGTTGACACCCCTCATTCCCGAAGACCCAACGCTGGCTTCTACCCTCTTTTACACGTTGAGTAACGGGGTTAAATCGCCGGTGGAATTCTGGATTGACGGGCAGGGCGCTGCGCGATTGATCATTGAGCGCTATTGCTACCACAAAGTCAGCTGATATTGCCGGTCAACTCATATAGAAAGGTGACAAACCCCATGACAGCTCCCATACATACAGCTGCTGGCAACCTCTCCGGCACGCTTGACAAGCGTACAGGCGTGCACAGTTTTAAGGGCATCCCCTTTGCCGCGTCACCGGTCGGTGAATTGCGCTGGCAGGTGCCCCAGCCGGTGCCGCCCTGGACCGGCACACGTGACGCACCCCGCTTTGGCCCGCGCGCCATGCAACTGCCTGTCTTTGGCGACATGAATTTCCGGTCCACTGGCGTGAGTGAGGATTGTCTCTATCTCAATACCTGGACCCCCGATCCTTCGCCCGCTGCACGACTACCGGTGCTCGTCTACTTCTACGGCGGCGGCTTTATGGCTGGTGACGGTTCCGAGCCGCGCTACGATGGCGCAGCGCTCGCCCAACGGGGCATCGTCGCCGTAACGGTGAACTATCGCTTGAACATCTTTGGCTTCTTTGCCCACCCGGAGCTAAGTGCCGAATCACCCCACGGCTGCTCCGGCAACTATGGCTACCTCGACCAAAACGCGGCCCTGTGCTGGGTGCGTGACAACATTGCGGCCTTTGGCGGTGATCCGGAACGCGTGACCCTTGCCGGCGAGTCGGCCGGCTCAATCTCCGCCTGCGCACAGATGGTTTCTCCCTTATCGAAGGAACTAATTGCAGGTGTCATCGGCTCCAGCGGCGGGATTGGCGCCCTGGCGCCACGCCCGCCGGATGAGGCCGAGGCGGCTGGGTTGGCCTTTGCCAAAAAAGTGGGGGCACAGTCGCTAGCAGAATTGCGCACGCTGCCGGCCCAAACATTGTTGGAGGCTACCAAGGGGATGGGCGCACAGGATTTCGTCGGCGTGATCGATGGCTACTTCTTCCCCCAATCGCCCACGGCCATGCTTGCTGCCGGCGAACAGGCCCATGTGCCCCTGCTGGTTGGTTGGAATTCTGAGGAGATGAATTACCGTGCGCTGCTCGGTGAACATGCACCGACGCCAGAGACCTACGCCGCGGTCGTGCGTAAATTCTATGGCGACCAGGCCGACAAGGTGCTCACCCTCTACCCCGGCGCAACTGCGGCACAAGTCGAGCGTTCGGCGACTGAGCTGGCCGGCGATCGCTTTCTGGTTTACAGCACCTGGCAGTGGGCAAATGAACATCGCAAGACCGGCTGCCCCGTCTATCGCTACTACTATGCCCACCCCCGCCCGCCAATGGTCCCAGAGATGGGGGGCGCCGTGGCCGGATTGGCCGGTGGCGTGATCCGTGACCCGGATGCGGACGTGGCAGCAGTCGCCATGCTACCGGTCAGGGGCGCGGTCCACTCCGCGGATATTGAGTACGCCATGGGCAACCTGGCCACCAACGAAGTCTATGCGTGGACCAAAGAAGACGAGCAGCTTTCAGAGCTAATGCAGGGTTACTACGCCAACTTCGTGAAAACTGGCGATCCAAATGGTCCCGGGCTACCGGAATGGCCGCGGGCGGATGCAGGGGAAGAGATGCAGTACATGGTCTGGGATATAGAGCCGCAGGTCTTGGTGGATCAACACTGGGCGCGTTATGTGTTCCATGAGCAGTTCGATAAGCAATAGGCCGAGATTTGCTTTGAATTGAGATTTATGCGAAAATCGTCATTGATGATGACGATTTTCGCATAAATTCAACAAGGTGGCTGATGATTTCACGTGTGCTGACGGAACGTTTGCCCCAGTCAGATGCGCGACGGCTGGTGATGATCACAGGGGCGCGTCAAACGGGAAAAACCACGCTGGCGCGTACGCTCTACCCCAATCTGCGCTACATTTCGTTGGACGAAGTGGAGGCACGTCTGCAACTCCAAGCCATGCCAACCCGAGCGTGGGCGGCATCGGTGGGTCATGCCATTCTGGATGAGGCACAAAAAGAGCCGACTATCTTTGACAAGCTCAAGTTCGCCTATGACGACGGTGCGATTGATTTTAGCGTGTTGCTTGGTTCATCGCAGATTCTCATGATGAACCACGTGCGCGAAACGTTGGCCGGCCGCGTATTTATCTATGAGCTCTGGCCACTTATGTTGACCGAATTACTGGCGGGATCGACAAGCGTTGCCCAACCCCTCTTTGCGCACCTGCTGCAAGCAGAACGTGATGCAGACAGCCTCTTTGCTGAAATTCCCCCCATCTTGCTTGGCGATGAGGCGTGGCAGCGCCAACAGTGGTTCAACTATGCGTTGCAGTGGGGAGGGATGCCGGGGTTGTTGCCGCTGACAAACGATGAACGGCGGCAGTGGCTGGGCAGTTACACGAATACCCATCTAGAACGAGACCTGACGCATATCGCACGGTTGGACGATCTGTTGCCCTATCGGCGGTTTATGCGGCTGGCAGCGCTGCGCTCCGGACAACTGCTCTCTTACGCCGATCTGGCCCGCGATGCGGATGTCAGCCCGACTACTGCGCGTAATTATCTCAACTATTTGCAACTTTCCTTCCAGGCCTATCTGCTACCGCCCTATTTCACAAACGCCGTGAAACGGCTGGTCAAAGCACCCAAGTTGTACTGGATCGACCTTGGGTTGTGGCGTCATCAGACCAATTACTGGGGTGACGTAACAGGACAATTGTTGGAAACCTATGTGGTGGGCGAGGCTATCAAATGGATCAAAACGACTGGTTCCACAGCTGAAGCCTGGTTTTACCGCACCCATGGTGGGTTGGAGGTCGATCTGCTGATTACAACGGGAACGGGGGTATGGGGCATCGAAGTCAAAGCGTCGCCGCAAGTCAAACTCGCGCAAGCCAATTCCTTGCAACGGCTGGCCCGCGAGTTTGGCGAGCAATGGCGCGGGGGGATTGTCGCCTATATGGGCACACAAATTGAGCAGTTAGCGCCAAAGCTATGGGCGGTGCCTGTACAACGGCTCTTTAGTATGTGATCCTGTTGGAGCATTTTTGATTGAGGAGGCCCACCCATGTCACAACATGAAAATAGCGCCGGACGAATTATCTTTCTAAATGGCACCGCTTGCGCCGGCAAGACAACCATTGCACACGCCCTCCAAGCAACGCTCGACGAGCCCTATCTGCACCTCAGCGCCGACCACATCCTCGGCATGCTGCCGCAACGCTACAGAAACGTGGCCAATCCGGAGAATTATCGAGCCATTTACAAAGCGATTTCGGGCATGCATCATTGTGTTGCGACCCTGGCTGCCGCCGGCAATAACGTGATTGTCGACACCGTGCTGGTGAATTCGGACAATCTGGCCGAATGTGTATTCCTCCTGGCCCATTTCCGCGTGACCTTTGTCGGTGTCTTTTGTCCGTTAGAGGAGTTGGAGCGGCGAGAACGCGAACGGGGTGAGCAATTGGCCGGTATGGCCCGCTCGCAGTTCCAACAGGTCCATATGCACCAGATTTATGATCTGGAAGTCGACACCTCGGTTGCGTCAGCGCAAGCAATCGCGGCCGAAATCAAAGCATACAACGAACGGGTTCCCTGGCCGCAGGCATTTCGACGCATCAGAAACGAAAAGATCGTGCTTCGCCGGGAATGAACACGGAGAACAATACACAGGAGGAAAACCAATGAACCAACCACTCACCCCGCAACAGTCACAATGGGTCGAAAGCACCCTCAGCAAGCTTTCGCTGGAAGAGAGTCTCGCCCAACTGCTCTGCGTCTCACAAGGAGAAAGCGCCCCAGAGTATTGGCTGCGGCTGATTGAGAAGACACCGGTTGGCAGTATCCGGGCCCGCACGCGATCAGCCCAAGCGTACCGCGAACTCTTGACGGCGGCACAAAACCATTCCCCCATCCCCCTCTTAATCCCCGCCAACATGGAGCATGGCGCGTCTGAGTTGGGCGGCTATGGCACGGACTTTCCCTGGCCGATGGCCGCGGGCGCGGCCAATGATGAGGCGTTGATGCGGATGCGAGGAGAAGCGGTTGCGGTGGAGGCGCGCCACATCGGGGTCAACTGGGTCTTCCACCCGGTGGTCGATCTCAACTACAACCCCAACAATCCGATCACCAACGTGCGGTCGATGGGCGATCAGCCGGAACGGGTCAGCCGTCTGGCAGTGGCGACGATTGCGGCGCTCCAAGCCAACGGCCTGGCCGCCACCGCCAAACACTTTCCCGGCGACGGCATCGATGACCGCGACCAGCACCTGCTCACCACGATCAACAGCTTGCCTTTTGACCAGTGGCTAGAAACGTTTGGCCAGGTCTGGCGCAACGTGATCGATGCCGGTGTCATGTGTATCATGCCCGGCCACATCTCGTTGCCCGATTATCAAGGCTACCGTGACGACCCGGCCGCAGCCCCGCCGGCCACGCTCGATTCCAAATTACTGATTGATTTGCTGCGAGGGGAACTCGGCTTTGACGGCATGATCGTCTCCGACAATGCGGGGATGATCGGGCTGACCATCCACACCACGCCGGAAGACCAGATTGTGCAGAGCATCGCCTCCGGCATTGACATGTACCTCAACGCCGACCCGGAGCATGACTTCGACCGCCTGCTGCAAGGGGTGCACGATGGTCGGCTTTCCGAGGAACGGGTGCAGGATGCCACTCGCCGCGTCCTGGCGATGAAGGCCCGCCTCAACCTCTTTGACGCCCCTGCTGCCCCCGCGCCCACCGCGGAACAGCACGCTAGTTTTGCCGCCGCGGCCCAGACGATGGCCGACAAAAGCGTCACGATCCTGCGCCAGAACGAACCGCTGACCCTCACGCTGGAACCAGGGACCAAGGTGTTGACCGTCACCTACGGCCAATTTTCGCCAATGTTTGGGGAGAGCGATCTGGAGGAGTTTGACAAAGCGCTTGGTGAGCGGGGTTTCGCGGTGACCCATCTGTTGAACCCCGGCAGCGACGAACTACGGCAGGCAGCCGAGGGGTGCCAGGCCGTCTTCATCAACCTGTCGGCCATGCCCTTCGTCACCCTGGCCAATATCCGCATGACCGATACCTTCCGCACTTGGGGCTGGCGCTCCCTCTACCGCTCCCATCCGCAGGTGGTCTACACTGCGTTTGGCAACCCGTACATCGCCTATGAAGCCCCCCAACTGCCCCGGCTGATCACCACCTATGGCCGCAGCACCGTCTCGCAACGGGCCGCGGTGAAGTTTTGGTTGGGGGAGATCGAGGCGCAGGGGAGCTTGCCGGTGCAGATGCCGCAGGTGCAGATCAAAGCGTGGCCTGTCAGCGCCTAGCAGTCGAACACCGACCAGCAAATGTCGTTGCGCAGTCGCTGGTCATCCAGGACAAGGTCGCGGATCGCGGCCGGCAACTGTGCGCGCTGCCACTGGCATTCCCGCCGACCGGCGGCCTCACGCTCCGCCTTGGGCGCGGCGGCTTGCACGGCCTTGATGGCGTAGGCCGCTGCGCCGAGTTCGTGGGCGGCCACATGTGCGACCACTGCCGCCTGGCCGGCCGCATACGCCGCGTAGCGCGCAGCGCCGCGCAACGCTCTGGCCGCAGCCATGGCATGGCCACCCGCCGCGCGGGATTGTGTCATCGTAATCTCACCGCGCGCCCAGGCGCGCACCAATGCGATGGCTTGACGCGGCCGATCGTCATCCGGTTGCACTGCCTCGAACAAGGGCAACACATGCGCTGCGCAAGCAGCCGCCCAGAGCGCCAGCAGGTGATGATCGGCGTCTTGGAGGGTGCCGCCACGCCGCACCGTGATGAACCGGGAGTCGCGCTGCTTTGGTAAGATCATTGGGTAGTTTCTACACGTTTCTTCTGTCCAACGCCACTATCAAACGCGGCTATTTGTCGTCGCCTGCAGCTGGGTTGTGGCGTCTATGTGCGCAAGCAGCCTGTCCGTTGTACGTGGTGAAGGGCATCGGATTACGGGCGTCGCGGTGCTTGTGATCCCGCCGCGTCTACGCCACTCCGCGCGGTTCTCATTGGCGTACAAATAGACGATCTTCAAATGCAGCAACTCCTCGCTAATATGGCGTCGAATATTCACCCAAGTCCGATCCATCATGCACTTACCAAAGCAGCGCCGGATAATCCGCGGGTAATGGATGACGTTGGCATAATCCAAGAAGATCCCAAAATCTGAAGCCTCCCAAATCGCCTGCGGGATCTGCCAAACATTGGCCTCGGCCACCCAGCCGCCAGCAATGGCGTCCGCCGCTTCAGCAGCCGCCAGCATGGGCTCTGGATCGCCATTAAACACATCGATCTCGAGGTGAGTTAGGCCCAAACGGCGGCTGATCGCGCTGGCCAATGTCGTCTTCCCACAGCCGATCTGTCCGGTTACGATCAGGCGTGAAGCAGGTGACAGTTGTTTTAGAATGGTTTCCGCTGCCCTGTCCGGCGTGATGTATCGCGGACGTTCGCACATAGGGTCACCTACGCTCTCTGCAAAAAACCGCACCTAAAGTGATATCAGATAGAGAGTCATCAGAAAAAAATAGCGTATCGAAACGCAAGCGGACTCGACCAACAAGCCTGTTTGCATTGTTATTCGTGCCGTCAGGACATGTTATCTGATGTGAAAATGGCTGGTAGCTGTTGGCTGAAAGCTGTTGGCGCGCGCAAGCGCAGCGACGCGCCAGCGGCTACCAGCCAGCAGCCAGCAGCAGCCATTTTCATGGGTATCGGTGTCTAGCCTGTTCTGTCATCATCGCGCAGTATCCGCCCATCCCGATCCAACGCCCGGCGCATCTGGTTGAGCCACTCTATACCCAGTTGGCGCCCGTTCGGGAGTTGGTCGTCGCGATCCCAACGCCAGGATACGATCATCGCGAGCATCAAAATCCGACACTCACGCAGCAATTCCTGATCGGCGCCTGGGTAGTGCTCGCTGACTGCGTCGGGCGCGTGGACAATGTCAAACTCGGCCGGTCCATAGCAACAGGTCTCCCAGTCGATGAAGAGCAACCCGTCCTTCGTCCTGAGCAGGTTGCCGGGGTGTGGCTCGCCGTGCAGCAACTGCTCGGCGCCGCCGCGGTCGACGATGGCGCGGCGCAGACTGTGCAACGTGTTGCTGAGCAGCGCGCGATCCGCGTCAGCGAGTTCCGGCGTGAGGGCGTGGTTACCCACCAGCCGCTGCGCCTCCGCGACACGATCCGTAAAGTGCGGCGCAGGCACATCGATCTGTCGCAGGCCGACATGCAGCCGCTTGAGTGCCTGCGCGTACTCAGCCGGCGCGACTTCTTGAGACGATACAGGCTCATAGTAGCGCCACAACGTGATCACAAAGCCATTACGTACGTAGGCGCGCGGCTCCACACGTGGTTCAAGCGCTGCCACTGGACTATCGGTGGCGGCAAGCTGTCGCGCGACCTCAACTTCGAACGCAGCGCTAGCCTGATGCGCCACGTATGCCACCCGCGCCAGCACGTCGCAAGGCAATAGACGCACCGCAATACGGTTTGAGTCTTGCAGAACGACTGCGTCATCCGCTCGCAGACCAAGCGCTGCGGCGGTCGCCCTAGCGGCTGCCACTGCACGCAGAATATCCGATGCCTGCATCATTCTCTCCTTTTAAGAATATGGTCTGATCTCTATAATAGCAGGCAGGCTTCCGCCGCGAGGGCAACCAGCTTTTCGCGGACCGTCCAGTGTTCATACCATCCGCGGCTGTCCCAGACCTCACCGGCCAAGTTGTCGCCGCCGTAGAGGATTTGGCCAGGGGCACGCCGCGAAATTGGGCGATGGCAAAGAGCGCGGCGGCTTCCATTTCCACGGTCAGGCAGCCTTCCGCCCTACGCCGCGTGGCTTTGGGTTGTGTCTCGCGGTAAATGGCGTCGGTTGTCCAGGTTTTGGTCAGCAGATACTCCACCTTGTGCCCCTGCAAAACGGTTTCAATCGCGGCCACGGCGGCCGAATGCGCAGCGACTTTCCGCGCCGGTGGTAGGTAATGATACGAAGTCCCCTCATCCCGGATGGCGCGGGTCGGAATGAGCAAGTAACCCAAGGCAATCTCCCGATCCAGCACTCCAGCGCCGCCACAGGCAATAAACTTGCGGCAGCCCAGGGCGATCACTTCATCCAGGAGCACCGCAGCAAAGGGCGCGCCCATGCCCGGTTGAAAGAGCGCCACCGATTGGTTGCCAACGTTGAACGCATAGACCGGGTGAGCGCCCATCTCGCTGCGCAAATTTGTGAGCAGGGTCAGCCGCCCTTCGGCGACAAAGTGATCGATTACGTCTTGAAAGAAGCGGATGACACCGTGTTCGGGCATGCCCGCCAGTGTTTTGACCACCTGCCCTGGTTCAATGATAGCTGCGGTGGTTGGGTCATATTCTAGGATGGGAAATAAGGTATCCATATCACGCCCCGAAGATGCGTTAGATTCTTTGCGATTGAGCGGATTAAGTATACTGGAATCCCCTGTTCGTTACAAACTCAGGTTAGCCATCGGGTGCAGTAGTGGAGGATAGACGCTGGCCACACTTGTGGTATAGATTCGATGTTTTGCCATACGATCTCTATGTACCTCTCACTTCCGATTAGGGTGTTAACTGTTGCCAATGACCTTCAGAGACAACCTCGACGGCGCCATCGACGACTTTGATGGCGGTCTCATCGTCGATCGCATACGCCGGACAATCTAGCTTCGCCGCCCATTTTTCCGCATTGGTCAGGGTGTTCCAGGGCAACATCGCGTGATCCAGGTGCGGGAAGATTGAGAAATCGACGAGGCCCAGCGTTTCATCGCCTCCTCGTAATTCATCGCCACCAGCGGGTGGCTGCCAGCCTACAAACTCTTCGCCGATCCGCGGGGTCATGATCATGCTGCCGGCGCTCAGTCCCACCCAAACCACGTCCAACGACGGCAGGAGGTCGGCCAGCCCAGACTGCCGCATCCAATGGCATAAATACATGGGGTCGCCGCCATTTACCAGCAGCACGTCTGCCGCTTCGACCCAGGAGACCCAGCGCTCTTTGTCGACGCTGGGCAGCGCGGTGAGTTCCAGGATGCCCACGGACTTCCAACCCAGTTCGACCATGGGACACTCGTCTTGTCCGCTGATGAACTTCCAGGCCATGACAGGAGTGACCATGCGGTGTCCATACGACGCGGTAGGAATGCAGAGGACGTTGGCCTCGGCAATCGGTTTACCCAGCAGGTCGAGCAGCGCTTTGTGAATGCTGGCATTTCTGATGCCAGCCGATGTAAGTAGTAATTTCATAATTTCCCTTTACCTTCTCAGTTCATACCGCATCGCCACCGCGCCCGAGTCGAACTCCAGCCGGCTTACAAGCTTCAGGTCGAGATAGTGCGATAGCCCTGCGAACAATGTTGGCCCATGGCCTGCCACTCTGGGATGTACGATGAACTCGTACTCATCGATCAATCCCATTTCCGCCAACGCCAGCGGGAGCGTCACGCCGCCCACGAACAATCCCTTCCCTGGCTCCTGCTTAAGCTGCCGAACAGCCTTCTCTAGATCCCCGCGCAGGAACTCTGCGTTCCAATCAACATGATCCAAGGTGCTCGATACGACATACTTCTTTGCGGCGTCGATCGTCTGGGCAAAGGGAAGCATCCACTCATCCATCCAATCCGGCCGCACGCCCGTTTGCGCCGGTGCCCGCCATGCTTCCTCCATCATTTCATACGTTACCCGGCCCAAGAGGAGGGCATCGGCTTGGGCGATGTTCTCGGCTGCATGTTGATGCAACTCTTCGTCCGGGATACCTGCCCGATGGTCGCAGCACCCGTCCAGCGTGACGTTGATCGAATAGCGAAGTGGTCGCATTGTGTAACCTCCTGTTGGCAAAATGGCTGCTAGCTGGTGGCTGTTGGCCAGCGGCTACCAGCCACCAGCCACCAGCAGCGGTTATTTTCATCATTTCCGCAGAATCTTGTCCATTGTTTTTCCCTTCGCCAATTCGTCGACGAGCTTATCGAGATAGCGAATTTCCCGCATGGTTGGTTCTTCGATCTCTTCAATGCGGACACCGCAAATTACACCCTTGATCAGTGCTCGTGAAGGATTCATGCTCGGGGCTTCCATAAAGAATGTTTCAAAGTCGGTTTCGTTGTTCAATTGTGCTTCAAACTCACCCTGGTTATAGCCGGTGAGCCAACGAATGATCTCATCCACTTCTGCTTTTGTGCGCCCTTTTTTCTCAGCCTTTGTGAGATAGTGGGGATAGACGCTTGCGACACTTGTCGTGTAGATTCTATGTTTTGCCATAGTACCTCTTTTTTCCTTGACATATAGTGAGTATTAGACAAACAGATTGAGTATCACGTTGCTAGGCGCTGAAAGCGAAAAATAACCCATTCGCGCGGCGGGGTATAGTCGTGCTGTCGAATTTGCTCGCGGACATACTCTCCCTGTGTATAGGGCCCAATCGCGGCTTCCCAGAACGCCAATGCCGGCGTATTGACCGTCAAGACACGGACAAGCCAGCGGGTCGGCGTTGGAAACCGATCCCACACCTGATGGGCGGCTTGACGGCCAATCCCGCTGCGCCGAAAGCTGCGCAGAATAAAGAACTCTGCCAAATCCATTGCCTCTAGGTCGCCTGCAAGGGCCGAGCCACGTTTCACAAGGGCAAAGCCGATCGGTGTACATTCTTGTTGGATCAGGAATGGATAGCGCTGTGGATCTTCCCAATACGCTGCCAACATCTCGGGATGGCTAAAGCGTCCATCTGCGCCAATGGGCTGTGGCTCAATCGTGCTAAAGTCATACAGATACAACTCGAATAGGTTGTGCAACACCCTTTGCTCATGTGGCGTTTGCGCGGGCACAACGATTGTCATTCGTTTCCTCTTCTCACTGGCCATTAAGATGCAAACCGTTGCCAATAGCCTTCCGAGACGACCTCAACTGCGCCATTGATCACCTTGATGGCGCTCTGATCGTCAATCCCATAGGTCGGCACGGGTACCGCGGCGGCCATGCGCTCCACCTTGGCTGTAGAACTTTCCGGGTGCTCCGCGTGATCCAGGTGCGGCAACAACGCAAAGCCGACCAGGCCCAACCCCTTATCGATGACGAAGGGCGTCTTGGGGTTGTCGTATGTCTCCCCAAAAATCGGGGCCGTCACCATACTGCCGGCACTGATCCCCACATAGACTGTCTTGTCCAATGTCGGTAGGAACTCTGCCAGTCCCGATTCCCGCATCCAGCGACACAGATAAAAGACATCGCCCCCTTGGACCAGCAACGCGTCAGTCGCTTGGACTGCTGCGATCCAAACCTCGGCCTGGATGCTCGGTAAAGCGGTGAGTTCGAGCACGCCCAACGATTTCCATCCCAGTTCGCACATGGGGTTGGCGGTTGCGCCGCTGATAAACCGATAGGCCATTGCCGGCCCGCCGGGGAAAGGGTAGATCGCGGTGGGAATGCAGAGGGCGTTGGCCTCGGCAATCGGTTTGCCCAGCAGGTCAACCAGCGCGTTGTGGATGCTGGCGTTTTTGATGCCCGCGGACGTGAGCAGAAATTTCATGATGCCTCTCTCTTTGCTGATTGAACATGCATTACGCAAGGATGAGCAGATACTCTTCCGTCTCCGCATTGCGCGCATTCGCAAACCCTTGATCCTCGCCAATGATGGTAAAGCCGCATTTCTCCAAGACCCGGAGGGAAGCCAGATTATCTTTGGCGACACGCGCCCGGAGTGGACGCATGGGTTGCACCTTTGCGAGAAACTGGCTAAGCGCATGGGTCGCAATGCCCCTACCCCAATATGCTTTTCCCAACCAATAGGTCACTTCCGATACTCCCTCTTCTTCATAGGTTGAGACACTGCCAGCAATCTGATGATCCACCACAATCGTCTGAATGACGACGGTGGGGTCAGCCAAGATGCGCTGCCAACGGGCCAGAAAAGCGGCGTGGTCGGTTGGATCTTTGGCCGTGAATGCGGCCATATAATTTGCATCGGGATCCAATTGTTGTTGAAAAAAGACCGGTAGGTCATCAGCAACCACATCTCGCAGTTCAAGATCTATCGTCATCAGCATGTCTCCGCTTGCTCTCTGGAAAGAACACTTGTTCCAGGTGCAGTATAGCATCACCTATCCGGACTGTCAATCAGAAGCGCGCGGCGCTGTGCTAGCCGTTACAATGGCCGAAAGCGCCGCGCGAATCGACGGCTTGGCCACTGGCTGTCCGCAACTGTACATATCTTCGCCATGCACACCGCGTTCGACCGGTTGCATAGCAGTGATCAGCGTTTTTAACAACTGATCGAGAAAGTATTCCCTCTGACATTATATGCATGGACGCATATGATACTCTTGTGAATACATTTGTGACTAAAGGTTATCTAACTTTACAGAACCAAGGAAAGACGCACAGATGGTAGTGGAAAAAGGAGAAAAATAATGCTGCGCATCTATCTTGCCATGGAACAGGAACTGTTGGTAGTCAGCCAAAAGGGTGATGGCACATGGGATGTGGAACCCCAGTTAATGGGGATGCAACCGACCTGCATTGCGGTGGATCCGCTGCGGCCAGAACGGGTTTACTGCGGAACGTTTGGGCGCGGCCTGTGGCGCAGCCAGGACGCCGGGGCGAGATGGCAGCCAATTGCCGATCCCGGTGCGGCCATGGAACCCTATGATGGCAAGGGCATTCCGTGGGCCAAGGTGATGTCTCTAGCCATCAGCCCCAACGAGCGGAACAATGGGCATGGCGTTGTCTATGCCGGCACAGAACCGGCGTCCCTTTATCGTTCCGAAGACGGCGGCGCGACCTGGCATGATCTCGCTGCCCTGCGCGATCTGCCCTCTGCTTCGATTTGGAGTTTCCCGCCCCGTCCCTATACGAATCTGGTCCGTTGTATTGCGCCTGACCCCCATGTGGCTGGGCGTCTTTTTGTGGCGATTGAAGCGGGGGCCTTGGTTCACACGGATGACGGCGGCGAGAGTTGGCATGACCGCACACCCGATGGTCCATTCGACACGCACACGCTCCTGATGCACCCGCTTGCGCCCGGCTGGCTCTATTCCGCCGCCGGTGATGGTGGGCGTTCCCCCGAGCGCGGTTACAGCGAGAGCTACGATGTCGGCCAGAGCTGGCAGCGCCCCGTCTCCGGTCGGGAATACCATTACCTGTGGGGCATGGCGATCGACCCAGCCGATCCGGACACGGTGCTGATCTCGGCTTCGCCCAATGCAGGCAAAGCCCACCATGCCCGTGAAACAGCATTCTCGACGATCTATCGCAAGACCGCAGACAGCAAAAGTGCAGACAGCAAGAGAGCCGACAACATTTGGCACGAAGTGCGGGGCGGTTTGCCTGATCCACAAGGTGTCGTCGCACCGGTCCTGGCAACGAACCCACAGGAGCCCCATACCTTTTACATCCTGACCAACAAAGGGCTCTATCGCTCTGATGACGCTGGATTGACCTGGGAAGCGCTTTTGCCTGCGTGGCCGGCAGAATATCTCACGCAACACCAGCAAGATCTGGTGGTTACGACCAGTGACCAGTGACCAGTAGTCAGTAACCAGTAATCAGCACCAGAAGGAAAGATTGATGGCGGAAACGCAAACAGCCGATCCGATGCGGCAACCGAAATCTTCGCTGGATGTAGAGGACCTCCCGCTGCACGATCTGATTCCGCATTGGACCAGTATGCTCTGGCTGCTGGGCATGCGGCCCATGTTGCAAAGTCTATTCGCCGTGAATTTGACGATGTCGGACAACATACTTCTGCGTCAGTTGCGCCGCCGCGCGATGACCATCGCCGCAGTGGCGGACGAACTTTCGCTAACGCACTCGGCGGCCAGCCGCACCGTCGATCGCCTGGTGCGCGATGGGTGGGTGCGGCGGATGGAAAACCCGGTGGATCGGCGGCAGAAAATCCTCACCTTAACGCCAGAAGGGGTGGCGCTGATGGAGGATATTGAAGGGAAGTTAACCGCCGGCATTGAATATTTGGCGGCGCGGCTCTCGCCGGCAGAACAAGAGCAGTTTCGGCGGCTCATTGCGCACATGGTGGCGGCAAATTGCATCGAAGATAAGTAACAGAGTTGAAAGGAACAATATGACGATCCAGATTATCGGCGCCGGTCTAGGGCGTACTGGTACGACATCGCTCAAGGTTGCGCTGGAGCAACTGGGCTATACGCCTTGTTTCCACATGAGCGAATTTTTTCAACACCCCCAAAATGGCCCAAAGTGGCAAACCGTCGGCACTGCGCAACCTATGGACTGGCCTGCCGTATTTGGTGACTATCAAGCAACGGTCGACTTTCCGAGTTGTCTCTTTTACAAAGAGCTGATGGATGTCTACCCTGATGCCAAGGTGCTGTTGACCGTACGCGACCCGGCACGCTGGTATGAAAGCACCTATGAGACTGTTTACCAACTGAGCCAACTGATGCCGCGCTGGCTCAGTTGGCGGCAGCCCTTTGGTGTGATCCGCAGATTGTTGAAGCTCTATTGGGGTGGACTTTTTGAAGGGCGGTTTGAAGAGCGAGACCATGCCATTGCACGCTTCAAGGCCTGGAATGCCGAGGTACAGGCCACGGTGCCGGCGGACAAACTGCTTGTCTTTGAAGTCAAAGAGGGGTGGGAGCCGCTCTGTAATTTCTTGGGTGTACCTGTGCCCGACGAGCCGTTTCCGCATGTCAATGATCGGGCGGAGATGTTAACGCGCGTGAGCCGTTTGCGCGCCGTTCAACGTTGGACACCTCCCGTGGTCGGCACGATTATAACACTACTTATCGTTATCATACTCTGGAGATCGATGAAATGAATCTACGCATTGTGATCTTTGGTGCCAATGGACCGACCGGTCAGATCCTGACCAAGCAGGCGTTGGCAAAAGGGTATACGGTCACGGCGGTGACGCGGCGGCCCAAGGAATTTGGCCAACAGCACGAACAGTTGCACGTCCGCTACGGTGACGTGTACGAGCCGGCAACGATTGCGAACGCGATTGAAGGGCACAATGCTGTGCTTTCGGTGATTGGCGTGCCCTATTCGTGGAAGGAGATCACCGTCTATTCGCAGAGTGCAACCGCCATTGTGCAAGGGATGCAGGCCGCCGGTGTGCGCCGACTCCTCTGCACCACGGCAGGCGCGAACCCCAACTTTGATCTGCGCAACGAGGGCATCGTCTTTGGCTTACTGATCAAACCGCTGATTGGCCGCACGCTCTACAAAGATATGCATCGGCTGGAAGAGATTGTAATGGCGAGTGATCTCGATTGGACGATTGCGCGCCCCGCGCAACTGGTGAAGCACCCCACGGTCACGTCATATCAGGTGGCAGAAGCGTACATGGTGCCGGGGCAACGGCGCACCGCGTACCCGGATCTGGCAGACTTTCTGCTCTCCAACATTACCGATGAGCGCTACGTGCGTAAAGCCGTCGCTGTTGCCAGCCCGCTTTAAGCGACTGTCCCAGTTTGTAATACGTGAGTGCGATGGTGTGTCCGGCCTTCTTTATTCTTTTCTGCTTCTGTTGAAAGGGGACAATCCCAAAAGAAAATACCTGCACCGCTCGCTGAAAAAAAGAAAAATAACGCCAGACCGTTAGGTGACTGCCACTGGCCTAGGCAAGCTAGGATTACGCCAGACTTGGTGGCCAGTGGCAGTCACCTCAGCGGGGTAATCTATCCCTCGGAAAAGCCTAAGACTTTCATAAGAATAGCCCCTTGCCATGTTGCTTTAAGATTTTTGACGTTTTGTCAAATAAAAGAAAGGAACAAGCCAAATGGCGATGAGGATAAATCGAACCGTTCGTTCCGTATCTGTGTTGTCAATCAGGAGCGCTGATCCGATCATTGCTGCTGCAAATGCAATAGAAATGATGATGTTGGTGTACATGGCTCTTTTTGAAGTCATATTATTCTGCCTTGTTGTAGATGACGGGCATTTGCTCTTGCCATTGCTGCCAGGTGTTATCATTTGTAGCCACGGAAGCAATGGTAGATGAGTTGAATCCTTTGGCGATAAGCCATACGCTTAGTGAAAGTTCAAATAAGCCGCCAGGAAGAGCAAGCAGAACGCCAACAGGGTATCCAAAAAGCTCTAAGATGGTACCTGATATGAATACGATGTATCCGATCATGCCCCAGACTGGTAATAACCGCGGAACGAGCTTGGATTTGTATAAGACAGAAACAAACAACAACCCACCTAGGCCCCAGATGGCCATCGCGATTTGGTAGGCATACGCCCCGCCCGCTTGGAGAATGACGCCCATCGTCTCAAAATACCCTGTAGGGGCGGAGCCGGCGTTTACATACTCATCAGCCAGGGGAATGAGTAACAGCAAGAAAATTGCGCCAATGACAGCTACGGTGGTCGAAGCGATGCCAAGGCTCAGATAGCCATAGGCGAAGGTTTTGTTGAATGGCTTCAGGATGGGCAGCATGAGTACCGGTAGCCCAATATTTACAAACGTATGAACCAGGGCGATGAGGATAACGCCAACAATGATTGTCGTATGGTTGGCATAGACACTGGAAAGAAAGTCCGGCGTGCCTGTAATAGAACTTATGATTCCGCTTCCTGTTCCATAGGCTAAAAACGCGATGATAAAAAATATCCCAAAGAGTCTAGCGGCATTTCTGTGTGAATTCATGTTAAAGCTCCATGTTTGATTGAGGGTTGACCGAAATGATGGTCAATCCCAGATTGCGAATCTTTTTAAATACCCCATGCAGGGCGGATTGGTCGATGATGTCGCCCTTTAGAACGGTGTTGCCGTCATCAGTCAGCGTGATGGTGAAGCCAGCGAACCAATCTTGCCAACGACTATCCAAACGACCCTTGATTTTGATACGGTAGTGAATGTGTTCGTTCGTCATGCCTCTAACTATAGAGCAATTGGCGCGCTGAGTCCCCACAGGAAACTGTAGTTGTTAGGATAAAAAACTGTAGTTTAAAGGAGAATAAAACTGTAGGTGGGGTTTTTGTTATAATTCCCAAATAATGGGATGCACCCCAATCAAATTGGGTGCGTCGTTGTAGGACACTGTCATTCCGACGACTGCACCCAGGGGGTTCCCGAGGAGGAATCCCCACGGAATTAGACGAAGATCCCTCGTCGCGCACTCCTCGGGATGACAGCGCTCTAACGTATCAAAATTTCCCTGACAAAACACTAGTCATCGGGCAGCAGATTTAGTTCGCGAGCTTTGATAATCGCAAGGGTGCGTTTATTCACGCCCAGTTTGCCATAAATGTTTTTAACGTGATAGAGAACGGTGTTAAGGCTGATGAAAAGCTGCGCTGCAATCTCTTTGTTTTTTAGCCCAGCCGCGATGAGAGTTAGAATTTCTAGCTCACGCTCGCTGAGGGGATCCACGAATGCTTGGGCAGGGGGCGCAACAGGGTCTTGCTTCTCCACTGCAAACACAGCCAATACCTTGCTCACATAGTCAGGCATAATCCCCCGCGCAGCTGCTAGGGATAATAGGTGCGCCATCGGCAACCCTTCATCCACAAAGCTACGGATAAATCCCTTGGGTTCAACCAGCGCCAAAGCGTCAGCGAGGTGTTGCACAGCCTGGTCCTTTTCGCCATCCGTTTGGGCAGCGGCCGCATCGTGCGCGACCGCCTGTAGCAGCATAATCTTGAGCTGTTCATCTCGCCAACCCTTTGCATCCATCTGTTGGCGCAGAGGCTCCAACACCGCCAATGCGGCAGCAGGGTCTCCCTGCGCCAGGTATACCCGGGCTTGGCTGAGAGGGAGTTCGTGCTTCTGCGCCAGCGTAGCGGCTGCCGCCAGATCGCCCTGGCGCAGCAACGTAAGGACTTGGGCAGCAGCAACGTCAGGCATCCGAAACTTGAAGTTCTGCCGCTGCACAAACGCTTCGGCCTCCGCCAAAGCGGTGACTGCGCCGGGCACATCTCCCTGGGCAAGCAGCAGGCGGGCAAGAAAAATCCCATAGGCTGCAAACGTATCGACGTTTTCCATCTGCTGCGTCAGTTGCAGACATTGTTGCCCGTACGCTTGGGCGGCATCCAAGTCGTTCCATTCGTAGGAAATCCGGGCCAACCCAAGCAATGCCTCGCAGGCAATGGGATGCGGTGGATCGCCCGCCAACTCCAGGCCGCTTTTGTAGGTTCTTGTCGCCAGCGATAGCTGATTCTCGGATTCTTGGATTTGACCCAGTGTGATTGTAGCCGCAATAGTGTAGATGGAATCCCCACCAATCGCTATCGTTTCAGCATAAGCCCGGCTGGCCGCCGCACGGTCTCCCTTAAGTTGGTGCGCAAGACCCAACGTCCAGGTAACGGTTGTGCGGAAAATCAGGTTGTCGGGATGCAGATACGCCTGCGCACGCAGCGACTGCGCCATGATCGTTTCTACATCGTTCTGAATGACAGCCAATGTAGCCCGCATGGAGGCAATACGCCCTAAAAGGTCTGTGGTTTTGTCGTCTAATTCTGCCTGTTGTAATGCTGCTTCAGCCGCCTGTAGTTTCTGTTCGACGGCCGTATGCTGACCAGTAAACAGTAATGTCGACGCATACATCACCCACAACGAGGGCCTGGCATTCAACGCTGTCTCCGGTAGCGCCTCTAGCCAATTCAGCACATACGTGCCTGCACCACGAAAGTGTAGCGGCACCCTATCCCCTTCAACCAGGCGCTCGGCGCGCGCAATATCAGGGGCCGCCGCCGCATGTTCAAAGGCTTCAATCTCCAGACCATTGTTTTCGTACCATTCGCTGGCCCGGATGTGCAATTCGGCCACACCTGTCGCCTCCTCATCCCCTATAGACGACCCCATAGATGAGTTAGTGCTCTGGTGCAGTCGCTGACGCAGCAAATCCGCAAAGAGATGATGATAGCGATACCAACGCCGCTCGTTATCTAAAGGGACGAGAAACAGGTTATTTTGTTCGATGTATTCAAGAGTTTCTTGCCCAGAAGCAGAAGTGTCGAGAAGAACGGCATCACACAGGGGGCCACACAGTCGGTCAAGGATCGAGGTCTGTAACAAAAAAGTCTGAACGCTTGCGGGTTGCTGCAACAGGACTTCTTCAACCAGATAGTCGAGCACGAAATGATGTCTGCCGGAGAAAGTGTTGATGAAGCTGTTGGTATCTTGATGTCCCTGCATGGAAATTGCGGCTAATTGCAGGCCGACGATCCAGCCTTCGGTACGGGTTTCCAGGACAGCGATCTCTTCTGCTGATAGGGCCAGGCCCATGACTTGGTTCAGGAATTCAGCCGCTTCGGCGGCTGTAAACTGCAAGTCCGTGACGCGCAGTTCGGTCAATTGGCCACGTGCGCGCAACCGAGCCAGGGGTAGATTGGGATCCTCACGGGTAACGATGACCAGGTGCATCTGGGGTGGCAAGTGATCGAGCAGGAAGGTGAGCGCATCGTCAACGGGCGTCGCCCCATTAACCAGATTGGTGTCAACCGGATCGGCATCAATCACGTGGTAGTCGTCAAGCACCAGGACAAAATCATCGGGGATTGTGGTGATTTCATTGAGGAGGGGGATCAGAATCGACTCGATTGGTGGTGGTTGCGGGGATTGGAGCAGACCCAACACGCCTTCGCCACTCTCCGCGACGATGGTTCGCAAAGCAGCGACAAGATAAGAGAGAAAACGGGTGGGGTCGTTATCCCCTTCGTCGAGCGATAACCAGGCGGCTCGTTGTTCAAAACCGGCAATCCATTCGCTGACCAGCGTAGTTTTCCCAAAGCCGGCGGGGGCAGAGATGAGGGTCAGCTTGCATCCTAACCCTTGGCGTAGACCCTCGTTCAGTCGCTCAAGAAGATGGGGACGAAGGACAACTTTAGGTCGCGGTGGGGGGATATAAAGTTTCGTAGCTAAAATTGGTGTAGGCATAAACCGATTATAAGACACACACCCTGTAATCCAAAAGGTGTCTCAACAATCCTCCGCCGTGGCGATGTACTGCCTCCTTGAGGATCGTTGAACACGGCAGCGCATGACCGCGGGCGATCGCTGCTGGACCGATCATTGCGTTGTCAACGACGTCAATGAAGATGGCATCTTGGCGGAAGGGAGCAGCGAAGCGGTCGGCATCCTTCTTGTCCCAACGCACGATCATTCGTCAGTCAGACCTTATCAATGCAATCGAATTCAGCTTCCTTCCGCCTGTGCTCTTTAACGCGCCGTGATGGAATGAACGATTGACTGGCAGCGCCTAACACACGCTATCGATAAGTTTACAGCTTGCAATAACGCTCTATCAATTCAACTGGAAACCATGTTGACGACAACCGTGTAGATTTGCGCTGCCAACGCATCCTTTGATTGATGAGAAGCTTCCCAATCCAAACACGCTCCCCAAATCGCCCAGCTAGCCATTTTTGCGATCATCTCTGCGGTGGTTAATGGCTTGGCGTGCGGTTCCGCATCTTCCCGGATCAAATCTAAGACAGAGCAATAGAGCTGTTGTTGCACTTCCACTTCCACCAATGGACGGGTTTGACGGTCGGCGGGTGGACAAGTTGAGTTGAGTTCCTCAAAAAAAGTACAAGCTGCACAAACTAGCGCGCACAGTCGAGCCTCTTTACCGCCTCCCACACGATCCAAATTCGTTTTCAGAATTTGGGTAAAGGTACTGTGGACTAAGTGACGATAGAGCTCATATTTGTCGCCATAGTGGGCATAAAAGGTAGCCCGATTAATGCGAGCGCGATCAGTAATCTCTCCGATCGTCAGCGTATGGAGGCTCTTTTCCATCAACAGTTCATAAAACGCTTGGTCGATCAATTCACGGGTGCGCGTCACCCTTGGATCCTCGCTCAACTTTTCCCCATCGGGTCTATCTGCATTCGACATATCCAACAATCCCTCCCATCTGTTGCTTACCCGACAAAATCGTAAACTTGGTGGTTGAATCCAGCGTTATTTTTGTGTATGCTTCGTTTCACAACAACTGTTGCCAAAACAGCAGCTGTTGGAAAGACTAACACAATCAACCTCACATTGACAAGGGGGTGCGTCCCATTCTTTTGGAATTACAGCAACGGACCACCGAAATCGTCCGGCGTAATTCCAAAAATGTGGTACGCACCCTTCATAAGGAGTAATTTGACATGCAAAAGAAAAGGACAATGGCTATCTTGCTGCTGGGCCTCGTGGGTCTGCTCATTGTGGCCTGTGTGCCCGTAACCTCAAGTGCACCTGAAACAGAAGCCGGTGAGGCCGTTGTAGAAGTGAGTGGCGAAACTACTTACGATGGCCCCGTGACCGAGATTGCGATTCGACGGCTGCATGAGGGGCAAGAGCTTGATGCTTTTGCCACGGCCCGCGACGAACTCGTAACCCTGTTGACTGCGCAGGATGGCGTTGGCACTGACCGCGAATTTGCTGCTTTTCTTGATTTTGGCACCTTTGCCCCGCCTGAGCCCCCCGTCTATATCGGCATGACCAAGTATGCTTCAGTGGACGTTTTTGCCGGTTTGGCAGAAACATTGGGGAGCGCGCCCGAAGCAGCCGCCTTTGGTGAAACGTTCAATCCTGTGCTCTTCACGGCACTGCGACCGCTCGACCCTACCGACCGTTATGATCTAGCAACGATTGCCCGTGAACCTGGTCAAGTGCTGGAAATCGCTGCCCGTGACCTATCACAGTACGACAATTTTGATGCAACCGAATACGCGACGAAGCGCGATCTATTTCTGGCCGCGCTTGCCGAGCAGGATGGGTTTGTGGCTGAATACCAATGGGTCTCTGTACTTGATCCGAACATTGTCGTCGGCATGACGGTTTATGAGAGCGCGCAGGCGTTTGAGGCCATTGCTACATCCGCGTTTGTCCAGTCCATAGAGTATACAAATATGCTCAGCGCGTATCCCCCAATTGCCGGCTATGTATCCACTGACGCTAGAGCCGAGGAGGCAGCTATGTCCGCAAACGATCAAGCAATGTCGCCAGTGATGGAAATTGCCATCCGTCAGGTAAAGGCGGGGCAGGATGAAGCCTTTGCGACTGCCCGTGCAGCTTTTATCCGTGAACTCAAGACACAAGATGGCGTTGAACAGGATTGGGAATTCCAATCATTTTTCACCATGCCAGAGCCGAATGAGACCGATGTCTTTGTCGGCGTGACCCGCTATGCATCGCTAGATGTGGTCACCCAAATCAGCGAAAAGCTGATGGGTACAGACGCGGCACAAACTTTCTTTGGCACCTTTGATATGCAGGCCTTTGTTTTGGTTCAACCGGTAGATGGAAGTCTGTTTAAGCTGGAAGAGGTAATCAATCAGCCGGGACAGGTATTGGAGGTTGCCGTCCGCACGCCCAAAGTGGGGATGGAAGAACAATTTCAGCCGCTGCGCGAGGCCTTCTTTGCCCAGGTTGCAGCCCAACCGGGTTACATGATGGACAAAGAATTCATCGATCTGCAATCCGGCGCAAATGTGGTCCTGATTGCCTGGGAAACACTGGAAGATTTCCAGAACGCACTGGGTGTCCTATCCGCGCAACCGGAAATGGGCGCATTTTTCAGTATCCTTGATGTACAAGCCTACCAAGCGCTTCAGCCGACGACAAACGAGTAGACACAACAGCCATCCCTTGTGAACAATAGGGGATCAATGTCATTAAGTTAACAGTCCTCAGTCCCCAGTTTTCAGTTGTCAGTCTCGATGCACACACTGAAAACTGAGGGCTGAAAACTGAATACTTTGACAAGACAGTTTCTTAACTTAATGACATTGAGTAGGGGATGGCTGTTGCATTCGAAGCGCCCACCGCAAAATCGCTCACCGGCGCAGAATGCGCACAATGCGGCCATAGATGATGTTTGATATGGCCGTGGCCTTACCGCCGGTGATCTCTGCGAGCCCCCAAGTGTCGCCGCCGGTGGTGTTCACAAACTGAATCACCACTGTATCAATGTCGGCGTGATAGCGGGCGATACTGGTGTAGCCCGGCACCCAGCCGGTATGTTCATATTCGTAAATCGACGAGTAGATCGCTTGCTCCTCGTCATTGAGCAATGAGCCATCATTCAAGGCGCGCAGAAAGATACCCACATCTTCCGCCGTCGCGATCATCGAACCACCAGGAATGACATGGTCGAGTTGCCGGAGATCATCGTCATAGCCATACCAGTAGCCACTGACCAGATCATCGTAGGCCACCTGGCTGAGCAAACTGTATGTATGCGTTAGCCCGAGCGGCGCCAAGATTTCTTCCGCAATATATTGATGGTGGCTGTATCCCAACACCTTGTCCAGGATCCGGCCAATCAGTAGATAGTTGGTATTGGAGTAACTGTAACGCGCATCAGGCGCAAAATCTGCCGGTTTATCTAGGACCAGGGCGAGGGCCTTGTCAATATCTGTCTGCGACGTGAACCAATCCCACGCTGCATCATCCGTGAAATTGGGAATGCCGCTGCGATGCTGCACCATCATCTTTAGGGTAATCTGATCGGCATTGTCAATTCGTCCAACCAGTTCCGGCAAATAATCGGCCAGGATTTTATCCAGCGACAGACGCCCGGCACTGACCAGTTTGGCGACGGCGGTGGCGATGTACAGCTTGCTGATACTGCCAATTCTGAACAGGGCGTGTGGATCGGCGGGCTCTTGGGTCAATTTGTTTTTCCAGCCGGCCGCATAAAATTCCGGTTCCGCTCCGGCTTGATCGACATAAACGATGATGCCATCCAGCCCATAATCAAGCGCGCGGTCGATCTGCTCCTGCACCGTATTGGGTAATGGTGCGATCAATGGCGGCACCAGATCCAAGGGGGCAATGACAACGACGCTGATGATCGCCACGAGGGGCATGACAATTCTCAGTACACGAACGATACGGTCTTTCTTTTGCATTTTAACAACCTTAACTGCTTCTGAAATGGCAAGGGCGTGACCGCGGTCACGCCCTTGCCATGGTAATAGAAGATAGCATTTCCTGCGAAACGTTATGCCAGCCGCTTTCATCCGGGATGTAAAACGGCATGATTGCGAACAAGATAGTCACCATTGCGCACTCTTTGGCGAATGGTCTCAATTTCCATTGTCTATCCTCAACTTGCCTGTTTGTATCGTGAAAGTGCCTTCAAGATTATATGCTCTGTCATTGTCTCCCATTATATCAAGACCACAGAGCTTGATGCAATGCTGAAACAGACGAACTATACATTTTACCATTTCGGGAGGACAGGGTAATCTAGGGAATATCAATGTGAATTAGGTCGGTCGTGTAATGTTTCGGGTAGGGGCAATCCCTTGCGGTTACCCCCGGAGTAGGGCAACTGCAAGGGATTGCCCCTACAGCCACGGATCTTTTTCTGCATATCTATACGGCCATCCAGCAAAAGGCCGGGCGGATCAATACCGTCAGTATAGAGAAGGAGGCTATCGCATGGAGTTACGCGTGCTAAAATATTTCCTCATGGTGGCCAGAGAGGAAAATATCACCAAAGCAGCTGAACTGCTGCATGTCACGCAGCCGACCTTGTCACGGCAACTAGCTCAACTCGAAGATGAACTGGGGACCAAGCTCTTTCAACGGGGGCAGCACGGGATTGCCCTGACGGAGGATGGTCTGTTGCTGCGGCGTAGAGCGATGGAAATTGTGGCGCTGGCCGATAAGACCGAACGGGAACTTTCCCATGCCGATGATCTGCTTTCCGGTGAAATTACGATTGGCAGTGGCGAGACGAAAAACATCCACGCGCTCATCGGCATGATGGCCGCATTCCGCCGGCAGCACCCGGACGTTACCTTTGACATGTACACCGCCGCGGCGGATGACATCAAAGAGCATCTGGACAGGGGGTTAGCCGATGTCGGTGTCGTGGTCGAACCGGTGGAGATCAGCCAATACCATTTCCTGCGCTTACCAGGCAAAGAAAGGGCTGGGGTGCTGCTCAGAACCGACTCGCCGCTGGCGGCAAAGGCGGTGATCCGTCCGGAGGATTTGGTCGGCACGCCGCTGCTCATGGTAAAACGACCCTACTTTCAAAATGAACTAACGAACTGGTTTGGGGCAGCGTATGACCAAATGGAGATCGTAGCCACCTATAATTTGATTTACAACGCGGCCATGATGGTGCAGCACCACATGGGCGTTGCCCTCTGTCTGGAGTTGGAAAGTCAGTTCGATGGCCTCTGTTTTCGACCACTGGAGCCGACACAAGAAAACGGTACTGTGCTGATCTGGAAAAAAGAGCAGATCCTGCCCCCAACAACAAGGGCCTTTATCGAGCACATCGGCAAATACACAAAAGGCATTTCTGGTGATAATGAATAGGTATTAGACATTCCTTGGTCGGCATGATATGCTCAAAGCATCCTAAAAAGGGTGCTTTTTTATTGTCAAGGAACTGGACCTATGACAACGGAAGAAAGGAAAACTCATGAAAATTACACGCATTGGCTCACAGCCATCAAACAAAGGACCAGCCGATTGGTTTACCGGCACGGTACGTCTTGACCCGCTCTTCAGCGCCACGGAGCAGGGCCGCGCCGGCGGCGCCAGTGTCACCTTTGAACCGGGCGCGCGCACCGCTTGGCACACCCATCCCCTGGGCCAAACCTTGATCATCACCGCCGGTTGTGGCTGGGTCCAACGCTGGAACGGCCCAATTGAGGAGGTCCACCCCGGCGATGTGGTGCAATTCCCGGCCGGTGAGAAGCACTGGCACGGCGCCACCCCCACCACGGCCATGACCCACATCGCCATCCAGGAAGCCCTCGACGGCAAAGCGGTGGAGTGGCTGGAACATGTGAGCGACGAGCAGTATCAGAAGTGATGAGGTGCCAGTCAATGTGATTCAGTTAACAGTCATCAGTTCCGAGTTTTCAGTCGTCAGTCTCGCGCCCCACACTGGAAACCGAACACTGATAACTGACTACTTTGACACGATAGTCACCTGCTCAAAAAAGGAGAATGATGATGATTTTGGAAGAAACCTACACCCTAGCGAGTGGCGTAGAGATTCCCAAATTGGGGTTGGGCACCTGGTTTATCAACGACGCCGATGTCGTACAGGCCGTGAAAGAGGCGGCGCAACTGGGCTATCGCCACATTGACACCGCGCAGGCCTATCAGAATGAGCGTGGGGTGGGCGAGGGCATCCGCACCTGTGGCGTCAAACGGGAAGAGATGTTCGTGACCACCAAACTGGCCGCTGAAGTCAAGGATTACCAAGCCGCGGTGGCCGCGATTGATGGTTCGCTGCAAACCATGGGGTTCGACTATATTGACATGATGATCATTCACAGCCCCAAGCCCTGGCGGAAATTCCACGAAGCGGAACCGTTCTTTGCCGGCAACCGGGAAGCGTGGCGCGCACTGGAGGAAGCCTATCAAGCCGGTAAACTGCGGGCGATTGGGTTATCTAATTTTGAGCAAGCCGATATTGAGAACATCCTGGAAGCTTGCAGCGTCAAACCCATGGTCAACCAAATTTTGGCCCACATCAGCAATACCCCGCACGCGCTGATCCAGTACGCGCAGGACAAAGGCATGTTGGTCGAGGCGTATTCCCCGGTGGCCCACGGCGAGTTGCTGAAGAATCAGGATGTGCTCAAGCTTGCCGAAAGCTATGGGGTGACGGTGCCACAGTTGGGGATTCGCTATGTGCTCCAACTGGGCCTGCTACCCTTGCCCAAAACGGCCAATCCGGCCCATATGAAGAACAATGCCGCCGTCGATTTTGTGATTGCCGATCAAGATATGGAATTCTTGAGAAATATCCGACCAATCAAAGATTATGGCAAAGCCAGCATGTTTCCTGTCTATGGCGGGAAAATGAGTTGAGTGCACAATGAATCAGCGATGGCAAGATGATGAACTGAATAAAATCGCGGAAACCGATGACCTGCACATCTCACCCTTTCGGGAGGATGGGGTCACCTACGGCACACCAACCTGGATCTGGTCGGTGGTGGTGGATGATGCCCTCTATGTCCGGGCATATAACGGGCAGAACTCCCGTTGGTACAAAGCGGCTATGCAGCAGCAGGCTGGGCGGATCAGCGCCGCCGGCATGGAAAAGGAAGTCAGCTTTGCGCCGGTTGACGGCCCGATCAATGACCGGATTGACGACGCCTATCGCAAGAAGTACAGCAGCAGCCCTTACCTTGAGCCGATGATCGGCAAGCGGGCGCGGGCCGCCACGATCTAAGTGTCACCCCGGAGGGGCGATGGCTAACCCTGCCGGGACAAACAACAACCCAAGTACAGCCCAACAGCCAGCCACCAATGCAACCGGCTCGCCCCGCCGAGCACTAGCGGCTGCACTGTTGGGCTTCTTTATCATCACGCTCGACGCGCTGGTCATCAGCGTTGCGCTGCCCGCGATCCGAGACGCGCTCGGCGGCGGGATCAGCGGGTTGCAATGGGTGGTGGACGGCTACACCTTACCGTTTGCGGCGCTGCTATTGCTCGCCGGCACGCTGGCCGACCGCATCGGCGCACGGTGGGCCTTTATGGTTGGTCTGGTCATTTTTACTGCCAGCTCCGCGGCTTGCGCCTTTGCGCCAACGCTCGGCGTGCTGATTGCTGCGCGTTGTGTGCAGGGCGCGGGCGCGGCCATGATGACGCCGGCCTCGCTTGCCCTGATCGGTGAGGCCTACCCCGATCCCAAAGAGAAGGCGCGTGCCATCGGTCTCTGGGCCATCGGCGGCGCGGTTGCCTCTGTTTCGGGACCCCTCATCGGCGGGGCACTGACCGCACTGAGCTGGCGGCTGATTTTCCTGATTAACTTGCCGGTCGGCGCAGTTACGCTCTGGCTGCTCCTCGGGCTACCTCGTTCACGCCGGCGCAAGCGACCGTTCGACTGGGCGGGGCAGATCACATCGCTCATTACCCTGACTGCGTTAACCTTCGGACTGATTGAAGCGGGTGCGGTGGGCATCGCCAACCCCACGGTGCTGATTTCCCTTGCTGTTGCGGGTATTTTAGGCCTCGTTTTCTTCGTATTGCAAGCGCGCGGCGCACATCCGATGGTGCCGCTGGGGCTATTTCAATCACGTGCCGCCGCGACCGCGGTCGCCATTGGCTTCACCTTCATGGTCGGCTTTTACGGCATGGTCTTTCTGCTCAGTCTCTTCCTGCAGGAGCAGCACGGGCTGTCGGCGTTTGAAACCGGCCTCGCCTTCGTGCCGGTGACCAGCTTCTCCATCATCATGCCCACCATTGCCGCCCGCATGGCCGAACGCTTTGGGGCATGGGTCCCGATCACGATTGGCCAGGCCGCGATGGCCGCCGGCCTGCTCGCGCTGGGCACGGTCGCCGACACAGCCTCCGTGCCCCTCCTGATTGCGTTGATGGCTCCAGTCGGCATTGGGGGCGGTACGGCCATGCCGACGGCAACCTCGCTGCTGCTCAACACCGTCCCCGAGGAACGGGCGGGAACCGCCAGTGGCGTGCTCAACACGAGCCGTCAGGTTGGCGGCGCCATGGCAATTGCAGCCTTTGGCGCGTTGGTCGCCGGCCAGGGCTACGGAGGCGGCCTGCGCACGAGCCTGATGATCGCCGGGGTGCTGCTCAGCGTGACGATGCTCGCCAGCCTGCGTCTGCGGGCACTGTCATTAAGTTAACAGTCCTCAGTCCTCAGTCCTCAGTCCTCAGTTCGTCATCCGAGGAATACACTGAAAACTGAGAACCGATCACTGATTTCGATTGATGAAGCGCAACAGAATCAGCGTCGTGATCGACTAACTCACCCTGATAAATCGTTACACATAGTCGTCAAGATACATTGAAGCAAAGAATGGTCGCGTTCTTCATCGAAAGTCAATTCCGTTTCAATATCGGCCTGCGGTCCCTGCCCACAGCGTTCTCAAAACGCAATTCTCACTTGCCGTTCTACGGCGCACATCAGCGGATATTCGATGGCAGATCACCCAAAGCATCACAAGGTATAGATGGAGATGCCCGCATTCTGATAGGTCGCCTCTCTATGCGCTCAACCATGTAGATCGCGTCTTGAGCCTCTGACGTTCTTTAATCTGGCGTCTGGATAACTCAAAGGTGTTGCAGAAAACTCGCTTGACGTTTGGTCCATCCAGTGAATCCCAGGCACTATGCACGATTCCGGGCATATTATCTATATCCCATAGCGGATGTACTACGATTGCCCAGTGAGGCTGTTCATCAAGTCTAAATGCGACTAAACCACCAACTTCTCTCACCTCACCCTTACCATCTTCGAAACGAAGCATTTCATCTGCATAGCGTTTTGCAAGTCCTGGCCAATCCTCAAGCGCTGGCTCTACGAAGTTTCCGTCAAGACCGCATGTATAAGTTGAATCATGTATCATGTGCAAGAAGGCAAGCCCAAGTCGCCAATCAAGGAGTCCGTGATACATCTGGTTACCATAGCGTTGCAGACAGCGATAGCATGACTGGTCACATCTCTTTTGATGTTCGTTCCCGGACTCTATGCTTAGAAAATCCTTGAGCGGATACTCATCCTTGTCGGTGAGGATCGATTCGATAAGTCTGGCGACCATCGGAATTCCGGTGACATCGGGTTTAGCAAGGTGTTCACAAAACCCCGCGCCGTTGATGAGATGATCGGTTATCTGCAGAATTGGAACAGCACTGCCCATTCCTAGCTTACCCATACGGGGTTCAATAACGTCGAATTCCTCTGGATCGATATCAAGTTCAAGTGCAGCTCGGTGTACGAATATGAATGTCGCGGAAATTGCTGCTGCACGCACTGCAGGAGACCGTTCTATTTCAGTACCCCAGAGATATGGCTTTAATCCTGATGGCACTACTTTTGGAGCAATGAATAACGAGTCTGTGGTCTTTGGGGCTGCGAGCCACGCACGCGTAAACGGAGGCAAGCCTGGGTCTGGTCGGAAGCCATGCGGTTGAGATTGATTTTCTTCGATATATTGAGCATCTACTAACCATTGTCGATTTCCGAGGCGCTCCTGTCCACCAATAGCAGAAAATCCCTTCCATAATGTAGGCTCATCCTGATCAAGTTCTCCGCGATTCAATCGATAGGTCCGAGTCTGTGTCTTACAAACATAGGCTAGGTTTGTTGAAGGATTCTCCTTTAACTTCAGTGAAACGCCTTCTGCCGTTAGGGAACGATGCCGCCGAGACTGAATCACTTCATCGTCGAACGAGCGCGGGAAAAAGTCAGTTCGGAAACCGCTGGGAACACAACACTCCACGGCTGAATTAGGATTATATTTGCCACCACATGCGTCGCACTCAAGATCGGTTCCAGAGGGTGCCTCGATTGAGTGAGTCCAAGCTCCGCACTCGGTACACTGCATCATCCAAAATGATTCGGAAAAGGCGTCTCCCATGGGTGTAATTTCTACCGTTGAATTGCGATGTGTATTGGCTCGGAAATCAGGTAAAGGTCCGGTGAAGCCAATGCAAAGATGTTGCAACTTGTCCTTAACGAGTACAGAACCAGGAGCAAATTCGTAAATCGCTACATCAAGATCGCGATCTATCGTCTCCCACTTTCGGAAACCATCTTTCTGTTTATCATAAACGTGGCTGCAATACAAATTTCGTACTCGTGTTGGCATTCCGTACATAGGTAACAAGCCAGCCTCGGCAAGTGTGTGGGCAAGGCCCTGTTCCTGAATCCCAGTACCTTTGACATCAGCGAGCTCCAATATCATTTGTTTTATATCGAATGATGCCAGAGACTCTTCCTCAAATAAATCGGAATCTTCAATGAGTACATCGCAGACCAAATCTCTATGACTTTGAGTTGAACTTAACTCCTGTTCAATCAAAGCTCTCCATTCTGATGCATCGTTCAAAAAGACTTGGAGAGGTATGAATTCCCCATGAATATCAGGGGGTCTAATGTCATCGCCGGGATAATGACTTCCATTCTGTTCGCATTGATTTCGAAGATTCTCAAATACTTGCCGTAACCATTCCTTTCGTACGAACCTTAATGCAGTTGTGGGCTGTGACTTTGTCAAAAATGGAGGTGGAGGATCATCTCCTGTGATTGACTCAGGATGCCAGAAGTAATGTAGATCATGACTTTTACTACGGCATACTGTGAGCGCCATTGAGTATGCACGCCGCCGTCGCCCTGCACGACCGACGCGCTGCTGATAGTTGAATCTTTGTGGTGGCATATTTGCCTGAAAAACGGCCCGCAAAGGGCCAATATCGATTCCGACTTCCATTGTGGTCGTAACTGTCAAAAGATCAATTATGCGTGTACGCCTCGATAGTGCATCTGAATTTTGATCAAGAAGTATTCCTTTGAATCTTCGTTGACGATCAGCAGGATCATCTGTCTGCCCGGTAAGCTCTTCACATCGTAGCCGAAAAGAATCATCATCTCTCTCTATTCTCTTGGCCAGGAAACTGGTTTGACGCAGCTCCTCGGCATTTCCATCTGCTTCTTCATGAATCGGTTCTTTGCAGCGAGTGCACAGACCCACTCCACGATGGAGGTGAACCCGTCCACATTTACGGCACCGCCAATAAGGATCGGACCCCGCAACTAGTCTGATATAGAGTGATGAAATCGATATGAAACCGCCGCTGTGACCAGCCTGCGTCAATTCTTCCAGGACCCTTGTAAGCTCAGTATCAACGCGTTCTGCATTGGGCCACATTGCACTTGCAAATGCCCTCACGCGATTACGAGGTCCAATATCATCTGCCACGTTCCATTCTGGTGGTCGATCCGACTCTTTTTTGATCCATGGACTGTCAACCAACCGGTACGCGTCGCCTAATACTCTCATAAATGCATCTAGCACTGGCCTACGATCAGGGGAAAATTCACTTGGCACGCATGGATATCCTAGCCCAGTTTCCTCAAGCGAGAAGTAGGTCTTGTTAAAGACAACTTCACATATCAACTTATGGGCTGCTCTGACCAAATGATGTCGTGCTAAGTTCAAATTATTCTGTTCTTCTTCACTAGAAGAATCGCGCCAATCCGCTACGTTATCCGCTCGGATGGTAAACAACTCGTCCCATCTGAAGCGATGCTTGCTGTCTGCTTCTATGAGTCCGACGCCCGTAGGTGACACTGGATGAATACCTAAATTGATAAACTCTGCAAGTAATGGTTTGAGTTTGTCTCTATTTTTTGCATTCCCATAGAATGTCGGATTATCGTTTGTGGTCTCCATAATTTGGGCGATAGCTATCTCATCAGCATCTGCAGATTTTAACCCTGTCTGCAGCTTATCCAATTCACTTGATAACTCACCTACTTTATCAAATTTGCCATCTATCGCTGCCGTCTGAATTGCCTTCTTCACTTCGATAATGCGGGTCGATAATTCATCTTCGCTACCAAGCTCATCCTCAACCCTTTTCAACTCCTGAATGAGTAATTCCCTCCACAAATCTTGATGATGACGGGATTCAATGTCAAGTGCCGCGCGTGCAGCATCTTGCCTACTATCCGAAAACGATACCAATTTAGGCGATGAGTCCTGCATGCGGAGGAGATTGAATAGCTCAGTTGAGAGAAGTTGAGTTGTCTTTGCAAAACCTGCACGGAAATTTCGAATTGGGGAGAGTCGAAATCCCAAAGATCTGCCGCTATAATCACTATCACAGGATGGACATTCATACGGTACAGCGGTACCCGGCGACGTTGCAGTACGTTTATGGCGGTCCCCTTGAGAGTTCTCGTCGCGAACATACATGAAGCCCTTGACATGATCGGTGGGAATGACACCTACCGTCGTCATGTATTTGACCCGTCCAGACCGTGGATCATAGTGAGCCTTCCGCCAATTTCCGGGAGTAGTGTTGGGTTCTCGGTTGTTATTGGGCCAGAAATTGAGGTTCTTTTCAGTGGGCCAAAAGAGAGCGAATTCCTGAGCGGTGAGATCTTCAAAAAACTGCTGGGCTGCTGCATCTGGCAAGCCTTCCAAATCTGGCTCAAAGGGGAGCAATTCAACAAATTCTCCACTCGAATCAGCACCTTTGGCACCTCCAAGAAATAATTCACCACAGCATTCGCAATAGACTAGCTCGACGACACGATTACCCGTTTCGCCATTTTCAGTTTCATCAAAGCGTAGACCGCGATCAACACTAAGGCGCCCTAGAATTCGTGACTCACTACGATATTTACCGGGAATACTATCTTGTTCGTTCACAGACGCGAATAATCCCTCAATACTTCTGAAGAATGTATGCACGCGAAATGCAGATGCTACAGGTTGTTGAGCAGTGGGCCACCAGTGGGAGAACCGATCTCCTGCACCGCGCACTAGTAGTAGTCCTTGAAGGGCTTTCATCTCAATTATGCCTTTGCCCCCAAACAAGCTTTCGGCAAGTTCCGATAGAGGTTTGGCTCTTTGACGCTTTTCTTCATGTGACCAACATGCGTGTGCAAGGCGCTTAGACGACTCTTCGATAGAATTGAGTGCCAAGTCCTCGATTTCTGGTATCGCTCGATTTGGACATAAAGCCTTGAAAACGCTCTGCCAAATAGGTTGTTCATCTTCGGGATGAGTCAACTCCGCAACATCGCGTTCATTTGCCCGGCTGCTATCTAATAGAATACAGAAAGGCGATGGATCAAGCGAATGAGTCGACAATGGTTTTTCATCAATAATGTTCCCCGTAATGATGGATTCTCTCCAAATTTTCTTTGGGTCTGAAGGTCGTCCAACATCTACGGTCCAAGTACCATGAGTTCCAAACATATCCCACAAATATTTTAGACTATCTTCCCCTCTTGAACCTTCGGTGGGAAGAGAGGCACTTGAGGCTAGGATACGGAGTTTGTGACGATGTTCTGGTTCAGTCAAGCCCAACCTATGGAATAACAGACGTAGTAGATAGGAGACTTCTGTTCCAGCAGAGCCACGCTGAAGATGTAGTTCATCCATCACCAGAAAAAAGTAAGCATCATCATTTGATGTAATCCACTGTCTGGTCTGCTCAATGATCGGAGCATCAACTTCTCGCGCCAGAATGGCGTTTAGCATACTGATATTGGTAATCAGTATGTCAGGAGGTGTCTCCTGGATATCCCATCTACTGGTCAGTTCACCACCGTCGACAGATGGAAACAAATATCTAACCTTATCCTCTTGGCTTTGTCGCTTATCAAATTCGATTGCGCTTTCTTGCGTCTGCTGAAGAGATTTCGAGTCAGCGAATAATTCTTCCAATTTCCTACGCCGCCGCTCGTACTCGCTTTGTCCATCATCCGATGCTTCGATAGGTCTAGGGTGGAAATGGAATCCCGTGACTTTTGTGCTGCTTGTGTATCGACCAAAGAAGATTCTATTTCGATTAAAGTAAGTATCCATCGCATTACGGGCATCAGTTGAATCCAGTGCTTGTCTGATACGGGCCATCTGATCTTCGACCAAAGCGTTCATTGGGTACAGAATCATAGCTCGAACTGCTTTTGGACGATCTGGGTGTTCACCTTCTCGCTGCAGGCGAAATGGGGAGGCCATCGGGCGCCTCTTGGATGGCCGTAAAGTTTGAGGTATATCCGTATACTTCTCATGTGTCTGACCGTCAGGCTTTTGCCACCAGCGATGACTAAGAAAGTCCGACGTTGGTTCGGGCCAATTAACTGCCTCTTTCGCGATCTGAGCGAAGATTGGCAAAAGGAACGACTCTGTCTTCCCTGAGCCCGTTCCCGAGGTCACGATTCCCGGTTTGCCAACTTGTGCACCACGCTTCAGCATCTGTGCCTGATGCGTATAAATTTCGAATGCAGATTCTCGGCGGTTCAGGCCACTGAGAGTAGAAGTTGTCGAATCAAGAAGGCCAGCTAGAACAAGTTCAACAAATGCAGTGCGTTCATGTGGTGTGAATCCTGGGAGTCGATGATCGTCTGTAGAAGAACTTATCAAAGACTCTAATTTGAAATCCGAGCGATATCTGGGAATCGGCTCCAATAGAGGCTCAGTACACAGGGTACCCGGAGTCTCTAGCATAGCTCTTCTTTCTTTCGTAACGCCCGCATCACGTATGCGGAAAGCGGTCTCCGTATATGTGATGTACAGATCTCTTATACGCTCAAAACCACCGATTGGGTCTTGCATTCTTCATTCTCCTAGCTGTCTTACAGTGTCTGCAATTTGACGGTCCAAGGTGTCTGGAGCGATGTTGAGATGTTGGTACAATTGTTCAGTCCACGCTTGCTGTGACACCAAATATGGATATAGACATGTTTTAACGTAAAGTTTCCACGCCTCTTCTTTTTTCTGATTACAAAAGGTAACTGCTCCCACAATTCTTTCCGCTGTTTTGAGGATTGCAGGGGGCAAATATTCAAACTCAGGCAGCGGCTTATTCATTTCTGCAACTGTTTCGGCCCCTTGTCTCGCTCCTTGCCTCCAATTATCCCAATCGCTAGCTTTAACCCTCTTTTTCTCGTTTGTCGCTGATTGAGCGTCTGAATACGCTTTGTCGGTACCAATAATACTGCACCACTCCCATAGCTCCGCCGGGACCGGTAACGTCGATGTCCCGATGGATGGAACCAAAATTAGAAGGACGTTACGTTTCCATGCAATTTGCGAAATATCTGCATATATATCGGTTTGGGACATCAATCTATGTGGGGCAAGTGGGATCGATCTGGGCAAGGGCATTCCACTAGCGACATCATGTACAGATTTCAGTAAAGGTATCAAATAGCCATCGACTGCAGCACGATTAAATCCATCAAGGACCACAATATGCATAGAATCCGATTCGTCTAGCAAGAGATCGATAATTCCACTGGGATGTGGGATGAGATTTCGTGATGTGGGGTCGAATCTAGCCAATAGATCCGAAGGTTCGAATAGAGTACCACTTATAGGTACCCAATGCAGCCTTCCGCCAGATATGCAATCAGCATAAGCAGAAATTACATCAAAAGATGACTTGCCAATTAGAATCGGTACTGATCCCGCTAGGAGAAGCGAGTGAAGATTAAGTCCGACAATGGGTGAAATGCCACAAGCCATTATCCTAACACATAGGCCAGATAAGAAGGCCGTCGGATCTACTATGCACGGTACATCAATTTGGGGTAATGGAGCGCGGCTGGATACATTAGATCCCCGAAATGAGGTGACGTTGTCCTGCTTAGGCAGAAGAGCATTTGTTATTGCTAGTTCCGCAAACAGGCGTTCGGGTTTTGCAGTGAGTTCTTGTAGGCGTTCTGTTAGCACGGAATCAAAGCGTTGAACACGCTGCTCAATCTCATCATCAAGCGATTGAAGACGTGCGCTGGCAGCAGTTAACTTCTGCTCATTTTCCTTTAGCTCTTCTTCAAGTTGTCCAATTTCCACTCGCTTGTCTTTAAGGTCCACATCTAGCCGAGATGAGTGTTCGCTGAGTTTCTTTCTATACTCCTCGTCTGCACGTTGAGTAACCCTTTCTTTAACACCGTCAAGTTCGAAGCACACATTGGCAATTTGTTCTAGGAAATTATTGCGCCTTGCTATCGTTTCAAGGATGTCCGCAATTCTATCTCGGAACGCCATCTCTAGGTCGTCCGCATCTGAACCAATGAGGTCTGAATTCGCAATTGTGTCCAAGTAAGTTTGAAATACGTTTTTCGTGACACCCAACGCTTGAGCCTTTTTCCGATCCCGCTTTAGAAGGTGGCTGAGAACGCGACCTGCCAGCGTTTCGTCACTTTCCCAGTTGACAAAGCCGACGTGCGTGCCTTCTATGTGTGGTTTGAGTAAGTATCTCGTATCATCGAATTTCACTACCTGAACCATTTCTGGTGAGATCTTAGTGCGTCTTATTGCTCCCCTATCGACCGAAGAGGCCAGAATCCACGGCCCTGTATTTTGTTGTTGAACAAGTTGCAACGGTCCTACACAGAGATCGTCTTTAACCCATATCATGCACTCATCGCACAGCGGATCAAGTGGCAGGTATACACCTTCAGAGGTTAGTACAATTCGGACATCGCGTTCAGAATCGTAATCACGGAGATCGATAATCTCTACAGCGGGTTTCGGATTTTTAACTATATATTTATCCCAATTTGGTTCTCCTTTGTAGTTACGGTGCTCTTCGATTTCGAACTGCCAGACATCTCCCTGCCCAAGTCCCACTGGGGCAGCTGGCCAATGTACAGATCCTCTACTTGGGAACTCTATTATTGGGTTAGGTATGCTGCCTAACCACTGTAACTTATCTTCCGAGGACTGGAGGATAGGCTCCACCGTTGCATATCGATATTCATTCACTCCGTTTCCTTCTATGCGTTTGACACGCCCGAGATATGATCTATCTGACAACTCAAACCTCCACCAATTCAGAGAATTTAGATATACCTTGTCTCAAGCGATATAAAAGATACGGCGCGAGTCTAGTCTGTGAAAGCTCGCAAAGTTCAGGTACATGCTTGAATCTTATGAGGACATGCCGAAGGTCAGATGGAACCGGAACACAAACAATGGAAGGATCTAGATTTGCACGTTTCGAAAGGGCGAGCATCCATTGTGCCCAACGTTGCAACTCTGCGTTATTAGATTTGTGTGACCCGAAGATGACTGCGAGTAGATTTGTGCGTTCTTCAGAACTTCGGAATGTATACGAATATTCGTAAGCGTCTTCGGACGGCCCTGGAGAAGTCGTTCCTGTTTTTGCTAGATATCTACCCACGGGAAGCGGGAGATAGATTTGGCCCTTACTAACTCGTACTACCTGGTTGGAATCCGTTAATGCAAATACAGGGTGCCCAGTCAATACGTGTGCGAAGAGAAGAGACCAATTCCTAGAAATGCTCCACCAAATGCTCTCCCCATCGACAGTTATCTGATAGTAGGATGGACGGTCTGGCCGATGGAACCGAAGAATTTCTACGCCGACCTGGTTTGGTATTTCATTTCTCGAAAACCAGCCGTGATCCCAATCCCAATACCCCGAACGCTCATAGAATCTTGGGGGGATATTACGTTCAGCAATTACAGCAGACATCGGCCACAATGTTGGTACTATAGGATCTGCCCAGATAGGTAGCTCTAACCCAAGATAATTGGATACATCGGTAAATGGAATCTCTTCTTGAGATATCCATGCTGGAGGTGGCATAACCCACTTGGATAAGGACTTCATTTGGGCCTTTGTACACCCCTTTTTCGACAACTCAACATCTGCTCGGTTTCGGTATGCTGATGTTGCCAATCCCAGTAGAGTGCCTCGAATACGTCCATCCTCAAGAACCTGCAATGAAAACCTGGGTGTCCGAGCATAATACTCTGTACGTCGCCACCGAAGATGATCTAATCGTTCGAAGTATCCACCTTCGGTCCATGCACGAAGGACATCCCATTTACGCCGATATTGTGATAAATTCAGACATTGACTCATTATTTCTATGAGATCTGACTCTGCAATACCTCTGCGTTTTGTCGCCAAGCTACCGCATATTTCCATGAATCGAGATGCCTCAATAAAATTGGATTCATCCCAAACACTATATTCAACCACGGTCAGACCAAGATCTTGATATTCATGGTCTATGAGCCGGGATGATGAGGCATTATATTTGTTTGGTGCTTTAGCTGGTTTTGCGACCATTACAACGTCTTCATCATTATCTTCAGATTCCGTAGTGTGGTCAGACGTATTTTGATATGACATTACATCGGGACCGCAGGCTTCCACTTTCCAAGCCTTCGGTTCCGCGGGTTGACGATATTCATTGACATGAATTTCTTGATAAAAATTTGTCGTCTTCTGGGCGAGCACACGCCCACTCTGACGACACGCAATCCTATACAAGCCGCTTAGGGGCTGTTTTATCTCGCAAGGAAAGTAAAAGTCCGATGAATTTGAATCCGATCGGTGAAGCGAAATAGATTGCGCCTTGCTATTGGAATCTTCTGGTATTACTTCTACGGTATCGGATGAAGATGAACGCACTAAGGGTAGCAAATGAGGAATTCCCAGAAAACCATCATTTACAGGGCAACCACCAATAAGGCGAAGGGAAGTTCCAGTTACCGTAGGCTGGAGGCAGCGAATCTGTGATAGAGGGCTGCGTTCTGTATATTGCATGGACATTAACCAACAAGCTGGGAACTGCTCAATTTCAGTCCAGTTACTATATTTGGATTCTCGTGTTTCAGGACGTTTGTCTAAGGGAAACGCAGTCAAAAATTGTTGTATTAGTGAGTTTCGGACCAGGCCATTGAGTTCACCCTCATCACGGCGCACAAAGATTAGTTCCCACGATAAAACGTCTGTTTTTGCGAAAAATAGAACGCCTTGCCGTATCGCAATATCAATTGCTGACCACCCTATGCCGTTCATTTTTTCGCGGTATGCCCCGCTGAGGAGTTGCTTGGTAGCCACAAGAAAGCCAGAGACAGATTCATCTCCCTTGCACAGGACATTCGAAAATTCGCCATAAGGTGTATCAGCGTTAACAAATTCCAAGGCGCAATCGGGAAAGGTCTTAGGAAGTGTGCTTAGTAGAAGTACGAAACCGTCTGGCTCATATACGAACTTTAGTGAGTGCTGGTCTTCGGCAGCATTTACTTGTTGATTTTGTATACTTGCAACTGCATCTCTAACTGCACCCCAGAATGGATATTTCTCTAGTTCCCTGTCTTTACCTACAAACGCTCGGCGAAAGTCGTCATAAGCCTCCCAAAAGTTTTCGCTGAATCTAAACTTGTTCTTGCCAAGAATAGATAGAATATTGGGAATCGGCGGATCGTTCGCGAACCCTTCGTTAGCGAAAAGACCTACAAGAGTGTCATGATCTCTGCGTGAAGGGAATGTTAGTTTAAGCGAGAATCCAATCCTTACTTCACGGCCAGGATGAGGCAGTTCAAGGCGGCGATATGGCTTACCTTTATTCCTCATTACATCAAGCCATTGGGAAAAAGCGCGCCACAAGTCTGCAAGTTCAGCCAAAGGGTAGCTGACTCCGGGGTCATGTTCCATCAGAAGAGCTAGTCGCCTGCGGAAATCGCCCTCTTTTTTGACATCTTCGTTTGGTGGGCTAGCTACGAAACAAGAAAATGCCAGATCAATAAAGAATGGTGGTATTCGGTGTCCTTGCCAGCCGATTTTGAGATCAAAGTTATAATTTGCCAGTCGATGATTATAGTCGATGTGAGTTGGCGTTCGAACTGTCTTGAGAAATGCCTCCTGAACTTCCTCAACTGCGATATCTGTTTCTCTTACAATTTTAACCAGCTCATTAGGTGTAACTGGGATTCGATATACTGGAAGATCTTCTCCGTCGGAATCAAGAAAGTAATGTTTAAAGATAGCCTCATTCCAGTTAGCCCTGGACCAGCTTCTCCAATCTGATTTTTCTATTGGTATTCGAACCTTTTCAATTGGATTTAAGGAAGATAAATTCATATAGCACTTGTGTTACTTGTTACTTTTAACGACAGATTCAGTCATAGCTTTCGCAGTCGATCTCAATATCTGCTATAAGCTAGCGGATTAGCGATTCTGTCATAGCTGGAACCCTTTCACATATTCTCAGGCTGGGATTGCACTCACATGATTCTTAATGCTTTTCGCAATCGCTGAACCAAGTGTAACCGGAACTGCATTGCCAATTAACTTGGCCAGAGTTCTAATACTGACTGGATCATCTTCTTGGACAAATTGATATTCTCTCGGAAAGCTTTGTAGCATTGCTGCTTCACGTAGCGAAATGGCGCGATCCTGTTCTGGGTGACCAAAACGACCACTTCCATAGTTATTGAACTGCGTTGTAATGGTCGGTGCAGGTTTATCCCATTCCATTCTTCCGTATACACTGACGTAATTATTGCCTGTCGCTTTTTGATGGCATGGAGACCGAAGCTCAGATGGCCAGTCGCGCCATGTTCCTCCCGGCTTTGATGCACGGATACGACGCAAATTGATCTCTGTTAACCGCTGCGCTGTGTGAAGTCGATCATCTGGATCACATGTCCCACCATTGAGCATCGGCAAGCAGCCGATAGTGCTCCTAACTGTCGGCCACAATGAGGAATCTTCAATCCCAGACCCCAAATCGATTGGCCCCATCCGAGAAGCCAAGAGCACGACACGATTCCTTGATTGGGGAACACCATATTTACAAGACTCCACAATATCGTATGTGACATGATATTTGCAGGTATGTAAACAACGTAAGAAATCTAGAAACACACCATGTTTGACGACACGTGGCACATTTTCCATAGTCACGATTTCTGGAAGGCACCCCTCAATTAACTCAGCGAAACGGTAAAGCAAATCCCAACGTTTATCCTGAGGGCCACCCTTACGTTGTTTGTATGTAGAAAATGGTTGGCATGGGGCACAACCAGCTAGAATCTTAATGTCCCCTTTGGGATATAGAGAGGAGATTTGAGCCGAACTAATATCAGAGATATCGGATTCAATGAACTCACTCAAATTGTTAAGTGTGAATGGAAAACGGCATGTGGGATCTAAATCAATTCCTGCATTTATTGTTATACCTTCATGAAGGAATCCGTGACTCAGTCCCCCGGCACCACAAAATAAGTCAACTGCTGACAGCCCACTAGACATTGTGAGAATTCCTGCTTAATTGCTACTTTGAGTTGGAAATTGAGTAGAAAAATTGCTATAAGGTCCCATATTTGAACATTCCCTTGTTGCGGTGATGGTAGTTGTGGCACCGCTGAACCATGTGTATACATTCGCTAGTAGTTTGGCCGCTTAATTTTTACAAATCACCACCGGTGTATAGGCCGCCTGTGATTTGTAAAAATTAAATGTTCGCAGCACTAGGTATATCCCCAATCTCCCTAATACGGCCAGCATGGATTGCGGACGCACCCGTTGCGGTACCCGCCCATACAGAGAGACACTGCGTCCACACATTGACACACAGTCGACCCCCGTACCATTCAGCCAAAATCGGCAGTTTTGTCAGACGGTTAGTACGTCGGCACTTTTCTAGAATATCTGCCCTCAACCTTGTACCTAACGCACTTATGAGCAGTATAGCAAAACCCACCGGCAATGTCAATCAAAACTCTATGAACTTGCAATTGTGTAAGCTTTTATATTTCAGCCGTTCAGCATCAATCACCACTTCAAATCACCGGCTTTTCCTATCCACGTCCCATCGCGCACCACCCCACACAAACCGAGGCTCCACCGCAAGCTTCTATCGAGCACATCCCTGCAATACGCTCAAGGCATTCTTAGCGATAATCAATAGGTATTCGACATTCCTCGATCGACGTGATATGCTCAAAGCACCCCAAGTCGTAACGCTGATCAAAAACCCTCATGCAGAGCAAAGTGTAACCGACAATGAAACTAAGTTCCAACCTAAAAGGGGTCAGCTTCCTGGTGCTGGGGCTGCTGATCCTTTCCCTGCAAGGGCTAGCGGTCAAATGGATTGGCGGCGATTATTCGATCATGGAGATCGTGCTCTTCCGCAGTTTTGTGGCGTTGCCGATCACGATCCTCTTCTATCGGCTTGAGGGCCAACGGGGGTTGCCCAAGACGCAGCGCTACACGCTCGAAACTACGCGCGGTTTCTTCTTCTTTCTCTCCTACACCACCGCGTTTATGGGGCTGGCCGCGCTACCGCTGGCCGAAGTCGCGGCGATCCGCAATTCCGGTCCGTTGATGATCACCCTTTTGTCGGTCCTGCTGCTGCGCGAACCCGTGGGGATCCGCCGCTGGCTGGCGCTGGGCGTTGGCTTTCTTGGCGTCCTCCTGATTGTTAGGCCCGGTTCGGCATCCTTTAACTTGGGCTCCATTTTCATTTTGATTTCGGTCTTTTTCTATGCCCTCAATGCGATTCTGACCCGCAAGCTGCGTACCACCGACAGCAGCGCGACGATGGCCTACTACAGTTCGGTGGTCTATCTGATCGCCGCGCTGGTGTTGTTGCCGTTGGCCCTCTTGATCGGCGAAATCCCCAACGCCCATCCCAGCATCGCCTTTCTGCTGCGCGCCTGGAACACCCCCACCCTGTTGGATTGGAGCGTCATGTCTGGCTTGGGTCTGGTCTGGGCGGGTGGCATGTATTTCAACGCCCGCGCCTACAGCACCACCAAAGCCTCCGTGGTGGCGCCCTTTGAATATGTCAATTTGCCGATCAACGTCATGTGGGATCTTCTCATTTGGCAGATCTTCCCAACCTGGATCACCTGGACCGGCGCCTTTCTAACGATTTTCAGCGGGATCTATGTGCTGTATCGCGAACGCAGGTTGAAACAATCGGATTGAGGAAACCCTACTTATCAGTTTTCAGTAATCAGTAATCAGTTCGCTCTCTGGGGAATAGACTGAAAACTGATTACTGATTACTGAAAACTGATGGGCAGAGTTCACGCAACACGCAACACACAAGGAACCACCAATGGAATTGATCGAAATCGAAACAACCCATGGCAAACTCAGAGGCGTCAGAACAGCAGGAGTGAACATCTTCAAAGGGATCCCCTATGCCGGCCAGGTCTCCGGCGCATATCGTTTCCGCCGCCCGGCTCCCCTTCGGCCGTGGGCGGGCGTGCGCGATGCGCTGGAACTCGGCGCACCGGCCATCCAGCCACCGCGGCGCAACGAGCCGGAACCAGCCGAGGATTGTCTCTTCCTCAACATCTGGACCCCGGCTAATGACAGTGATCATGGAGGGGGCAAGCGACCGGTCATGTTCTACAGTCACGGTGGCGGCTTTGTGATTGGGTCCGGCGGCGCAGCCATTCAGGATGGGAGCAATCTGGCGCGCAACTTTGATGTGGTGGTGGTGCAAACCAATCACCGCTTGGGGCTGCTGGGCTTTCTCTATCTTGACGAGTTGGCAGGTGCAGAGTACACCGGATCCGGCAATCAGGGCATGTTGGACATTGTGGCGGGGCTGGAATGGGTACAGCACAACATCGCCCACTTTGGCGGCGATCCCGACAATGTGATGATCTTTGGCGAATCGGGCGGCGGCGCCAAGACCTCTTGTCTCTATGCCATGCCGGCGGCGGCGCCGTATTTCAACAAAGCCTCGATTGAGAGCGGGCCGGGCATCAGAATGTATACCACCGAGGCTGCCGCCGCAACTACCCGGCAAGTGCTCGCTGCATTGGAAATTGCCCCGCATGACTGGCGGAAGCTGTTAGAGGTGCCCGCCGCCACCCTGTTGCAGATCCAGTCACAATTTCCCCCTGTGCCGCCCCATCAAAAGAAGCGCAACACGAGTGGCGTCAACGAGCCGCCACGGCGTGGCTTTGGGCCCGTCGTCGACGGCATTTTCCTGCCCCATCACCCCTTCGACCCGACGGCCCCCGCCATCTCCAAGGACAAACCGTTGCTCACGGGTTGGAACGAGGACGAGTACACTTTTTTCGCCTGGGAGAGAAAGGACACCAGCGCCTTTGCGCTGGACTTTGCCACGTTACCCGCCAAGCTTGAAGCGCAATATGGGGCGGATACGCCACGGATCATGGAGACCTATCGCCGTGCCATGCCCAACGCGTCCGCGCCGGAAATCTTTGTCGCCATTGCCTCGATCACCATGATGGGGCTGGGCTCGGTGGAGATTGCCGAGAAAAAGGCGGCACAGCAGGGCGCACCGGTCTATCTCTACAACTTTGGCTACAAGTCCGAGATGAAGATCCCCGGCACTGACTACGCCATCGGCACGCCCCACGCCATGGACATTACCTTCAAGTTCAACAACGAAACGCCTAAAAGCGGCCCTGGTTTTCTCTCCGGCAACCATCCAGACCGCTTTATCGCCTCGCGCAAGATGGCGGAATTGTGGGCCACCTTCGCCCGCACCGGCAAACCGGCTGCGGCCGATGTGCCGGCGTGGCCGGCTTACACGCCGGATGCTCGCGCCACCCTGCGCATTGATACCGAATGCACCGTGATGTACAATCGGTATCACGAAGAGCTGGCCATGTGGCGGGCGATTGGTAGACTATAAAGTGGGACAGTAGGACAGTAAGGCAGTGGACAGTGACTGCCTTACTGCCTCACTGTCCTACTGTCTTACTAAACACACATTTTCCCCCTTCACAGCATAGAAGGTGAATATGAAAATCTTGTTGGATCACAACCCGCTGGCGCCCAGCAACGCGGCGCCGGCCGATTTTCGGGCGGCTGCGCAGGCGCGCCCGGCGTGGATTACCCCACAGCAACCGCGGCCCCTACCGGATGTAACGGCGTACCGTTTGCAATGCGACCTGCCCCAGGACGCCACGATCCGGGTGCATGTCAGTGCGGATGAACGGTATCTCTTCTATGTGGATGGGCAGGTGGTGGGCCGTGGCCCAGAACGGGGCTCGGATCGGGCCTGGTTCTATGAGAGCTATGAGCTGACCCTGACCGCAGGGCCACACACGTGGGTCGCGCTGGTCTGGCAACTGGGGGAGATCGCGCCGGGCGCCCAGGTGGGCCTGGCCGGCGGCTTCCTGTTAGAGGCGGAGGGCGAACAGGGTGCGCGCCTTTCGACAAAGTCCGGCGAATGGATGTGCAAGGCGGTGGATGGCCTCACCTTTGCCATGCCGGGCGGCGGGCGGCGCATGGCCTGGTTTGTCGAGCCAACCCAGACGACCGACGGTGCGGCCTATCCGTGGGGCATTGAACGGGGTGCAGGCGAGGGCTGGCAGCCGGTCAACGCCCGCCGCGAGGACGCTGCGTTCGCCTTTGGTCTCTACGCTGCGCATCCGCTGCGGCCCGCATTGTTGCCCTCCCAACTGGCGGACCAGCGGCGCATGGGCCGCGTCCGTTTTGTCTCTGCCAAGGCGTGGGAGGATCCTCAGAACATCGCCGTGGATGCCGCTGACGCGCTGCCCGCAGAGATAGCCCCTTGGCAAGCGTTGGTCGATGGCGCGCAATCGCTGGCGATCCCAGCCCATAGCCATCGTCAGGTCATTCTCGATCTAGAAGAGTACTTCTGTGCCTATCCACAGGTGCAGCTTTCCGGCGGGCGTGGCAGCCGGGTTGTCGTTGGCTGGGCCGAGGCGCTCCACCTCAATGCAACGGGCAGAGAGAAGGGCCAGCGTGATGGCGTCGAGGGGCGCACCTTCATCGCCCTGTGCCAGGATGTGATCTTGCCGGACGGCAGTGCACACCGCCACTATGAGCCGCTCTGGTGGCGGTCGGGCCGCTACATCGCGCTGTTGATCGAAACGGGGGATGAGCCGTTGACCCTCGAACGGGTTGGCTTGCTGGAGACACGCTATCCGTTGGCGATGGAGAGTCGCTTTGGCAGCAGTGACGCCCGCCTGGACGCCATCACCCCGATTGCCCTGCGTGGGTTGCAGATGTGCGCGCACGAGACCTACATGGACTGTCCCTATTACGAGCAGTTGATGTATGTCGGCGATACCCGTCTGGAAGCGCTGACCACCTATGCCATCAGCCCCGATGATCGGCTGCCGCGCAAAGCGATCACGCTCTATGGCCTTTCGCGCCTGCCCGATGGGCTGATCCAAGCGCGCTACCCCAGCCGCAACATCCAGGTGATTCCGCCCTTTTCGCTCTGGTGGGTCGGCATGGTCTATGATTACGCGCTCTGGCGTGGCGACCGCGCCTTTATCACTGAATTGCTGCCCGGCGTGCGCACCGTGCTCGACGGCTTTCTGGCGCATGTCAACGCAGAGAATCTTTTGCAAGCGCCGTCCGGTTGGAATTTTACCGATTGGACAAAAGAGTGGCGGTTGGGGGTGCCGCCCGATGGCTTTAGCGGCTGTAGCGGACCGCTCAACTGGCATCTGATCTATACGCTGGGGCTAGCCGCACAGTTGGAAGCATGGGTTGGCGAGGATCTGTCCGCCCAACGGTGGCAGCGTTGGCGCACCGCGCTTGTTACGGCAGCCAAGGGCGCATTCTGGGACGAAACCCGTGGGCTCTTCGCCGATGACCTGGCGCACACCGAATTCTCCGAACATACCCAATGCCTGGCCTTGCTCTCGGGCATGATCGAGGGTGAACAACGTGACCGCACGGCACAAAACTTGCTTAGCGATCCATCACTGACCCCCACGACAATCTATTTCACCCACTATCTCTTTGAAACCTATCGTGTGCTGGGACAACCAGAAGCGCTCTTCGCGCGACTGGGGCTCTGGTTTGATTTGGCAGCGCAAGGCTTCAAAACCACGCCAGAGCAACCCGAACCCTCCCGCTCTGACTGTCATGGCTGGGGCGCCCACCCGCTCTATCATTTCTTTGCCACGTTACTCGGCATCCGCCCGGTCACTTTCGGTTTCGACCAGATTGCGATTGCGCCCATGCCCGGCCACCTGACCCACCTCTCCGGTGAGATGGTGCACCCACGCGGGCGGATCACTGCCGATCTGCACTTTGACGGCGATCACGTGCGCGGCACGGTTTCACTACCGGATGGTGTGCAGGGCACGTTCCGCTATGCCGGCCAAACCGTCGTGCTGCGCCCCGGTGTGCAGCCGATAGAGATCTAATTGAAGATGACAAGATAGACCGGAGAAGGAGACAATCCATGACAAGCTGGACAAGTGATGAACTCAACCGAATTGGAAAGGCGGAAGAACTGGAGATCGCACCCTTACGGCGTGATGGCACACTGCGCAACGCCGTGCCCATTTGGGTCGTTCGAGTTGGTGATGACCTCTACGTCCGCTCCTACAAGGGACAGGGTGGCGTCTGGTTCCGCGCCGCACAGGCGAGCCATGCCGGGCACATCCAGGCTGGCGGTGTCGAAAAAGAGGTCGCCTTTGTCGAAGAAACCGATCCCGGCATCAACAACCAGATCGACGCCGCCTACCGCACCAAGTATGGCCGCTATCCCCAGTACGTGGCGCCCATGGTGACTGCAACAGTGCGAGCGACGACGATCAAACTGACGCCGCGCGACAAGTGGTTGATGTAACGTTTCCGCAATCAGAAGGAGATACAAACCATGAGCGAAAGTCAGGCCCTCAACCCAAAACTGCTCGACTTCCAGAGCCGCGAATTGGTGACCATCGCCGCTCTGGCCAGCATGATTGGGACTAGGGACAACTGCAGTTTCATCTTGGTGTAGCTATGAATACCGGCCTGAGCGAGGCCCAGATGCAAGAATTTATCGCCATTCTCAGAGACAAAGTAGGGCAACAAGAGGCCGACGATGCCGCAGCAATCTTGCCAACGGTGTTAGCCAGGACGAGGTGACTGTCACTGCCCATAAGTTGTTAGATGAACCAATTAGGTCTTGGGCAGTGACAGTCACCTGGCACAAACCAGACAGCTACGGCAGCCAGATGAAATGAGGCAGCATATCAACAATTTTGATTGAAAAGAACATCATGGTCCCCATGCGTGATGGCGTACAACTCGCCACCGACATCTATCGACCGGCGGACGGCGCCCCTACACCGGTGCTGATGGCGCGCACGCCTTATAACAAAGAGGGCATCCTCGGCGGCAACTCCTTGTTTCGCTCAAATGGGCAAAGAGGTGAAATCGCTACAATTCGCAGAGGGAATCTACCCGATTTCACCCGCCGACCTCTATAACGGGTTAGGCCAATCAAAGAAAATAATTATCCACGAAGTCACACAAAGCGGGTGCCTCTGGGCGCGAAGGGTAAGCTTTTTCTCCGTGGAACTTCATGTATCTTCGTGGATGATTTAAATTTTTCAGTGGCCTTAGAGCTGCACCACGCCCACGTTGAGGAACGCACCGAGCATGTAGGGGATCAGCCAGATGAGCCAGACGATGATGCTAAATTGGTGGAAGTTTGCCAGGGCCTGCTCCCGATTGCGGACCAGTGTAACGGTCGCCCAGATTGCATGCACCAACATGAGCAACAGGGCGGCAAGCCCGGTGAAGCCATGTAGACTCGGTTGGAAGCCGCCCGCGATCTGGCGCATACTTTCGGTGCCGATGATGTCGAAGAGCAAGCCGCCCAAAAAGAAGGCCAAATGCCATCCCTTGAGGCGTTTGCCAAACCATTCTGTCCACACACCGATGGTGTAGAGGGCGAGCGCGGTCGTAATGGTGACGATTGCAAATGGTAACATGTTCATCATTTCCTTATTTTTTATTAATAGTTGAAAAGGTATCACCGTGTGTAAATTAAAGTTTATTCCGATTTAACACGAGGCAGGGACAGGATGACAAGATGAAATCGTCAGGGTTATCTTGTCGTCCTGTCGTCCTGTCACACGAGTGCAAAACAAATCGGAATAACATCTATTACAGTAATGCGTATAGCATAGCGGAGCGAGATGGCGGGATGGCGACGGTATTATGAAGATTTGATGACAAAATGAGGAACATTGGTTAGTCAAGCGGCGCTGGTTGACCGACAAATCTTATTTTACCGCGAAGATCGCAAAGCAACGCGAAGAATCTACTCGGGTACCCTTTGCGCATCTTCGCGCCCTTTGCGGTAGAAAGATTCAATGTGTCAGTCAATTATCAAGCGGCGCTGCTGGGAGGGTAAAGGCGAAGGTGGCGCCACAACCGACGCCCTCACTGGTTGCCCAAATTTCACCACCGTGGGCATAGACAAGATGTTTGGCGATGGTTAACCCAATGCCCGCGCCGCCGCTGCTGCGCGACCGGGAGGGGTCGACCCGGTAGAAACGTTCGAAGATCTGTGTCAGTTGTGCGGGGGGAATCCCGATGCCTGTATCGGCAACCTGAACTTTGATCCAGGGCTGCTCATAGAGTGCGGCAACGGTGACACTGCCGCCTGCCGGTGTATATTGCAGGGCGTTGCCCAGCAAATTGATCAGGATCTGCTTGACCCGGTCGCCGTCCCCTTGCACCGGCGGCAAGCGATTGGTTGGCTTGTAGGCCAAAGCAACGCCCTTGTCGGCATATTGGATTGCAAGTTGGTTGCAGATCTGTTCGATCAGACGATTCAGGTCGAGTCGTTCTTGTTTGAGCGGGATCTGTCCGCTTTCCGCGCGCGAGAGCAGTTCCAGTTGCTGCACCAGCCGTTGCAAACGGTTGACTTCGCTTTGGATCGTGAAGAAGAGGGCCGGCTCCGGCTCCAGCACGTTGTCAATCAACCCTTCCATGGTGGCCTTGATATTGCTGAGTGGCGAGCGCAATTCGTGGGCAACATTGCCGATGAGATCGATGCGGCGCTGTTCGGTTGTTTCCAACGCTTCTGCCATCTGGTTAAAGGCATTGGCCAATTCGGTCAGTTCGATGCTGCTCTGGTAGCTCGGCAACCGTTCACGATAGTTGCCCGCGGCAATGCGCAAACTGGTCTGTTTGATCTCCTGAATGGGACGGATGATATGGTGGCGCGCCAGCCAAACGGTCAGAAAGACCACGAGCAAGAAGGTGCTGTAGCGGATGGACATGGCGGCGGGCGTACCGCTCAACGTGCGCAGAACGATCATTTCAACGCCGACAATCACGAGAAATGGAAAGAGATGTTGCCATTCAATGCGGCGATGCAGGGTCAACAGATAGTTCATCGGAGGGCTCCGTCAAAGCGATAGCCTGCCCCGCGCACGGTTGTAATATAGCGCGGATTTGCCCCATCATCCTCGATTTTGTTGCGCAGCCGCCGAATATGAACATCGATGACGCGGTCATCGCCGTAGTAATCGTAGCCCCATACCTGTTCAATCAACTGTTCGCGGCTGAGAACCCGTTTCGGGTGTTGCGCCAGGGTATAAAGCAACTCGTATTCGATGGGGGTGAGTTCGACCAGCGCGGCATCCTTCCACACCTGCCTGGCCGCCGGGTCAATGTGCAAACGGTCAAAGGTAAGCATGGGATTGGTCTGCTCGGTGGTGCGTTGGCGGCGCAGGATGGCCTGGGCGCGCGCCACCAATTCACGCGGGCTAAATGGCTTGGTCACATAATCATCGGCGCCCACGCGTAGGCCAACAATTTTGTCCGTTTCGTCGGCTTTGGCCGTGAGCAGGATCACATATACATCAGATTGGCGCCGCAACTGTTGCAATAGCTCAAGCCCGTTGATTCCCGGCAGCAGAATGTCGAGGATAATCAGATGCGGTTGAAAGGTTGAAAACAATTTCAGCGCGGTTGGACCATCTTCGGCACCCTGTACTTCGTAGCCTTCCTGCAACAGATAAGCCTGGATCGTCTTCCGTAAAGGCGCTTCATCATCGACGACCAGGATGCGTTTTTGCTCCATATTATGTCCATCAAGCATATACAGGTCCTCAGTAATCAGTTTTCAGTAATCAGTTTCCAGTGACTTCGCCGACCGGCCAACTGAAAACTGAGGACTGAAAACTGTTAACTTATCGACATTGAGTAATCAGTGATCAGGGTCTTGTCCTGGCTGCTGAAGTTGATGCCAATGAGCACCTTAGACCGGGGATCGGCTGCGTACTTATCGGCATAGCCACGATCCTTGATTTGTGTGAGCGCAGTCTCGGCGCTCTCATCCAGCTTGAACTCCAGAATGTAAATATGGGTCGGGCTTTGAACCACGCAGTCAAGACGTCCGTTGTTGGTATTGACTTCGCTCTCGGTATACTGACCAAGATAAAAGAAGACCAGATAGATGAGGCTGTGATAGTAAGCTTCGGCTTTACCGAGAAAGATATGCGAAGGAATGTTCTTGAAGATACCTTTGATCAGATCGATGACCTGGTCTAGATCGTTGGCGCGAAAAGCTTCGTAAAGCTGAATGACCATCGGCGTAGCCATTACCCCCCGCTCATGTCGCAGATCGCTAATCATATATTCAAGCATCGATTCTTTCACTTCGGCGTTGGGATAATCCAATGTATATTGACCAAACCGATCCTTGGCTTTGATGGTCAGGTAGCCGGTCTGAAAGAGAATTGGGATCGCCTGCAACTCTTCAATATCATAACTGATCAGCGTGCGCTCACTCACCGTCAGGTCATTTAGTTTGTAGAGCCACTGTTCGCGCATCAACTTGAGTAGAAATGTGGGTGTTCCCGTCTCGAACCAGAAATTGCGAAACTCGGCTTTGCGGAAGAAACTCAGGATCGAAAAGGGATTGTAGACATAGGTAGCGCCATCCCACGAGTAGCCGTTGTACCAATGGCGGAGTTGGTCGAGCAATTCTTGGTGCGTAAGCCCTAGGAGTGCTTTAGCCTCTGGCATGTAGGGCGCAAAGGCGTGCTCCAACTCCTGTTGGGTATACCCTGTCAACGCAGCAAAGTTACGGCCCAGGGTAATGTCATCGAGGTTGTTCAAGTCTGAAAAGATCGAGACTTTGCTAAACTTCGAGACGCCGGTAATCAGCAGGAATTCAATATAGGGGTCAGCATCCTTGATGACTGAGTAGAAGGTTTTGAGGATATTGCGATGGGCGATAGCCTGGGCTGGGTCATTCAGGTAATCGATGATTGGCTTGTCATACTCATCGATCAGCAGCACGACTTTGCCCTGTGTGGACAGCTTGCGCAGGAGTTCGGCAAAGACGCGGTCGATGCCGATCTGTTCAAAGCTAATGCCAAATTGACTGCCGACCAGCCGCAGTTCCGCCTCAATCGCGCCTTCGAGTCCCTGGGTCTGATAGCCAATGCCGCTAAAGGAGAGATGAATGACAGGATGCACTTCGTCCCAATTCCATTTGTCTTCGATCCAGAGGCCAGCAAACAACGCCCGCTCGCCTCGATAGATGGCGGCAATTGTCGAGAGCGTCAACGACTTGCCCGAACGGCGCGGGCGGGACAAGAAAAAGTATCCACCAGAGCGTAACAGGCGGTGGATCAGTGGGGTCTTGTCCACATAGAGATAGTTCTCGTCAATAATTTTGGAAAAGGTTTGAATGCCGACGGGCAATTTTTGTAGAGACATGAGTTTCTTACCTGCTCTAGGGCTTGTAAGATGGCGGTTGTGTTGTACACAACGCCATACATACCAGATAATGACTTATGACGTTCACAGTGTTCGCTCACGTCAGTATATCATAACCGGCAAGTCTAAGGCCATTCCAAGGAATAGATTACCCTGCCGAGGTGACTGTCACTGGCCTGAGTGAGTTCGGATTCCACCAGACTTGGCGGCCAGTGACAGTCACCTAAACCCGTTCCCTTCGACAAGCTCAGGGAACGGGTGGAACGCTTGTGCTTTAATGGCCATTGCCGGACGCAACATATTCCGGCAACTCAATATCGTCCTGTAATATCCGCCCAATCAGAAATTTGGATAAGTAGGGCAGTGCGGTGGCCTGAACTGCCAAGCGCGCCAACGTCATTTGCTGCCAATTCTTCGGCGCAAAAAAGGCTACCATCGTCAGCGCGGACTCTTGCTTCTTCCGCAAAAACGGTTGCAGCCGCGCTTCGTATTGACGGAACGCGACGCTGTAGTCCCCACCGGCGCGGTGCAACTCGCCGGCCAGCACATAGGCTTCGAGCATGGCCAGCCCCGTGCCTTCGCCCGCCAACAGCGAGGCACAGGCCGCGGCGTCGCCGACCAACGCGACCCGCCCCTTGCACCAGTGATCCAGGTAGATCTGGCTGACGTGGTCAAAGTAGAAATCGTCGGTGTCGTCCAGCCGCTGCAGAATGAAGGGCGCTTCCCATCCCGTGTCGCCATAGACATTGCGCAGCAGCGCTTTGGCTTCGGCGCTGTTCGTTGGCTGTTTGTCAATCAACGTCGAACGGAAGGTGAAGAGAAAGAGGGTCTTGTCATCGCGCAAGGAAACGCGTGAGACCATCCTTTGCGGCGCGCGGTGACCAATGTAGGTCAGTTCGTCACGCGGCTGATACCCGGCGACGGTACAGGCCGCGACCTCCACACCCAGGCTATGTTCGACCTCGGCTTCCGGCCCAACCAGCAGCCCGCGAATCTGTGAGTGTAGCCCATCCGCCCCGACGACCAGGTCAAATTGCTCTTTGGCCCCATTCGATAGATGCGCTATCACCCCATCTGCTTGCTGATCGATGCCCGTAATATGGGTGCCAAAGCGCGTCTCGACCCCGTCACAGGCATGGTAAAGCGTGGCTGCAATATCGCTGCGTGCAATGCTGATAAAGCGCTCATCAACCAGTGTGCGCATCTCGGCCGTGCTCATGGTCGCGACGGGCTGCCCTGCCCGGTCTACCAGCCGCAGCGACTCGATCAAATAGCCTTTCTTCTGCAATGCAGGAATGATGCCCATCTTCTCGGCAATTTGATAGCCGACCCCCCAAAAATCGATCATGTAGCCGCCGGTGCGTAAGGCGGGGGCCCGTTCAAAGAGGACCGACTCATGGCCATACCGTTTCAACCACCAGGCCAACGTTGGCCCAGCGACGCCTGTGCCATTAATTGCAATTCTCATCATGTTTCCCTTTCTGTTCAAAGTGCTCAGTTTTCAGTGTGTGCTTCGTAACTGACTACTGAAAACTGAGCACTGATTACTCCCTATCTTCCACACCCGCTCATCTCTGGCCGTGCTCAACATACATCAGCACCATCTCGGCGAGTTCATCCGAGATGGTGCGATAGAGTGGTTTGTCGCCCAATACCAGATAATGAAAGCTCAGCCCGTAGAAATACATGTCGAGCAGGCGCACAATGTGGCTCTGCTGCGTTGCCGACAGCGCGGGCGCGAAATACCGCGCAATATCTGCTGCCCAGCGCGCAAAAGCCGCCTCCAGCAGCGTCTTGAGCTGTTGCTGATAGGCCGGCTTGTGGTGGCCCTGGCTGAAAAAGTAAAAGAGCGTCGTGATCATCTCCGGCGATTGCTCCAGCAGTTGCATTGTGTACTCGGTCGTGGCGCGCATAAATGCCCGGAAATCGTTGAATTTCTGGGGCGCCAGATCGGCATCAAACTGTTGGATGAAATGGTCGAGCATATAGAGATAGAGATCTTCGATCTGGGGGAAATGGTGGAAAAATCCGCCTTTGCTGATGCCGGCCACTTCGATGATCTTGGGAGAGGATAACGCATGGATTCCTTCCTCGCGCACGATCTGATAGGCCGCTTCCAGGATACGCTGTTTGGTTTGTTCAGCTTGCTGTTGCCGTGAATTCATGGCGCCTACTTTCCAAGAATTGGGTTGACACTCGCACGTGTACATTGGGTAACATACGCGTAGTATAACGCCGACCGTCCGGTCGGTCTGTAGTTTTATTACAATTGAAGGGAAAGCTGCTCGCACACGTACAGTATCCAGGAGTTGCTGGAGACAATGTTTCCGTTGGTGCAGGGTTTTTTAACCAAGATTTACAGCCGCGGTGAAGCGATCCGCCCGCCGGCCCCCCTGACCTTTTTTCGCGCTTTTCTCGGGCAGTTGCTGGGCTACACGCTCACCCGCATGGTGCTCGCTAACAGCCAAGGGGCATATGGCGCAGAGGCCGGGCTTGATGAGTTTATCGAGATCTTTTTGCACGGGGTACTGGCCGAGAGGGAACCGCAAGGAGAAACAAAATGAATCACACGACACGCACCTTGATCCTCTGCACCGATGCCATTTTGCTGACGCTCTTTGGCATTGTCATGGATCTGTTGGGCTACTTCGCCGGCATGGGGGCATGGGGAACACTCTTCTGGCAGAACCCGCTGGCGGTCGGTGTCGTCGAGGCGCACGGGTTGGCGCTGATCGTGGCGGTGCTGCTGCTGCGCCATGCCACGGCACACGCGACGATGGGTTGGCATTTGACGGCAGTGATCACTCATCTGCTGCTGGGCGTCTGCAATTTGCTCTTTTGGCAGGTGTTTATCACCGTGAATCTGCTACCACTCGGCGTGGTGGCAACGCTGTACCATTTTACCTTTGTCATCGCCAACGGGGCCGTGATTTGGCGCGGCCAGTTGATAGGGCCGATCCGGCAGAGCGTAGAACGATGATAACCCGAATCTGGCACGCTGCGAAGTTGGGGTGCGTACCACAAATGGGGCGAAGCGTCAGCAAGGCCGCTATGCGCTTCTTGCCTATCGCCCCTATTTGGTACGCACCCAGAAGTTAGTGCTGAAATTGCTCCTCAAACGAATCTGTTTTATGTCTGGTTTTCGCCGAGCTGGGTGAACATGAACACATTGAATTCTATGGCGCGCGGAATATCACGCACGCGAATATGTTCATTCGGGGCGTGGGCGCCACTCCCGTAGTAAGCCGGATTGCCCGCCGTGGAAATGCCCAAGACCCCCACGTTGTTCTTCATGGCGCCGAGCAGGGGCAGGGTGCCGCCGCCGAGCGGGATGATCTTCGGCTCTTGGCCGGTGAACGACTGGCAGATTTGCGCAATCTTTTGTACAAATGGCCCTTCGAGCGGCGTGACGACCGGATCGCCGCTGCCTAATTTCGTGACTTGGACATCCCCAAAGCCTTGCGTCTCCAGATGCGCCTTCAGTTTTGCCAAAATATCATCGGGGCGTTGATTCGGCACCAGGCGAAAATCCATCTTGGCCATTGCTTTGGCTGGCAGCACGGTCTTCACACCAGGCTCGGTATAACCGGTGAGAAACCCAGCGATGTTGGCCGTTGGCTCATAGACCGAGATTTCGAGATCGTAGCCGCTGCGATTGTGCAAAAAAGTGTCGATGCCATACATTGCCTTCGCTCTGGCTTCCTGTTCCAGATCGACATTATCCTGCGCTGCCTGCTTCTCCATCGCGGTTGGCTCGCGCACATCGTCATAGAAACCGGGGATGAGCACCTTGCCGTTGTCATCTTTCAGACTAGCCAGCGCCTTAACCAAGCGCCAGGCAGCGCTGGGCAAGGTATGAGCGCCGCCGGAATGAGCATCGCGTGCCATCGTTTCTACACTGTACTCGACATACAACATGCCCCGAAAACCGACAGCAATGTGGGCTTGCCCTTTTTCGTTAAAGCCGCCGCCTTCCCAGAGAGCGCCATCGGTTTGTAAGAGATCGCCATACTGGCGGGTCATGGCATCAAAGTGGGTGCTGCCGATCTCCTCTTCGCCTTCGATGATCCACTTGAGCGTGATGGGGAATTCCCCCTGCGCGGATTGAATGGTGCGGATCGCACAGATGCGTGAAATCAATTCCGCCTTGTTATCACAGATGCCGCGCGCCACCAGTTTGCCCTCTTTCTCTGTGACGGCGAAGGGCGGGCTTTCCCACAGTTCAAGCGGCGTTTCCGGCTGCACGTCATAGTGGTTGTAGAGCAAAAGGGTGAAATCACTTTTGCCCTTGAGCGTGCCATAGACATAGTTGGGGGCGCCCTCCACTTCTAATTGGCGCGTCGCAAAGCCGGTCTCTTGAAGCAGCTTCTCCACCCAATCCGCTGTCTCGTTCATCATCCGCTTTTGGGCGGCGACACTTTCCAGGCGGCAATAGTCGGTGATGAGGGCTTTGAAAGCTTGCGTTTGTGTTGTAAGTTCTTTTGTTAGGTTTTCGTTCATCATTGGCTCATGTTGGTGCTGATGCTAAATAGGATTTTCACTTACGGTCAGTATACTTACCCTCAACCATGTTGTCAATGCTACTCGCTTTGTGGGGGTGCGTACCACAAATGGGGCGAAGCACCAGTAAGGCCAATGGGAGCTTCTCGTCTGTCGCCCCTAATTTGGGACGCGCCCGCTTTGTGGTGCCTCCCACAAAAGGAGCGAAGCACCACAAAGCCCAGCACCGCCATGAGTAAGGCCGGGCTTTTTACTCTTGCAGCACATGAATTCCATAAGGGCCGCCTGCCCGCTGACCAGGTCAACCCGACCCGGAGCTTTTTCCTGCGGCGTCAGCCCAGCAATCACTTTGCCGGATCCACCCGATCCCCAGGTAATCTCCCCGTTGATTGTTCCCAACGCAACTGAATAGGGCTGTGTGGCGTCGGCACCGTGCCCTCTGCCCAATCCAGATCAACCGGCTGTGGCGCGTCTGCATGTGGTCGAAGCCATCCGCCAACGGCGTTACGCCGAGGATGTAGGTGGAGAGGTCAAAGGTGGGCATGGCCAACAGGGACGACCCGCCACCGTGCCGCCAAAGTCGAGCACCAAGGCCACGGCTTGGCTGGGTGTGGTTTGTAACGCAACAATCAACCCCAGCCCCAGCAAGATGCGGTTGAGCCCAATCGCAATGACCAAATCCCCAACTATAGCCACCTCCATACTGCTCCACTAGCTTGCGACGACCCGTTTTTTCATTGATTCAAGTGTGACGAAACTTTCAATCACGCCTTGAAGCTTTTCGACCCGCACTGGTTTGGAGATAAAACCGTCCATGCCTGCCTGCAAGCACTGTACTTCATCCTCCTTCAAGGCGTAAGCAGTCATCGCAAAAATTGGTATATGGCGTCCCGATTTCATTTCGCAAACACGAATGGCGCGTGTGGCCTCCAGTCCAGACATCTCTGGCATCTCCACATCCATCAAAATTAGATCGTACTCTCCATTTTCCCATTGTTGGAGTGCTTCGCGACCATTGCCGACCACCTGTACGGTATGGCCCATCTTTTCTAGCAACTTCCTGGCGATCAACTGATTCGCAAACTGGTCTTCCACCACGAGGATAGCTAACGGCATCCCTACCCGTGTGGCGAGGGGGCTGGCCCGCGTCGGCACACGGGGGCTCTGCTGCGCAGCATCCAGAACCGTCGTAATGGCATTCTGAAGTTCAGTGCGCTTGAGTGGTTTGACCAGATACATTGCAACAGACAGCAGTCGACAGTGGGCTGCGTCGTCGGGCAAATTGTCTGCACCAAGCATCATTACACAGCTAGTATGGAACTGATACAAATCGGGATCATTGCGTATCTGTTCTACGACATCAAACCCATCCAGACCCGGCATCATGCGATCGACAAAGATCAGACGGAAAGGACACGCGTTCGCCTGCGCCCAGCGGAGTGCGCGCAAGCCCGCCTCCCCGTCCTCGGCCTCGGTGACATCCAGTTGCCAGGCGGTCAGCATTTTGCGGAGTAGAAGGCGGTGGGTCGGATTATCATCGATGACAAGCACAGGCGCGCCACCTGCCGCGGTGATGGCAGGCACGGTCAGCGCATGTACTGAGGCAGAGTACCCACTGCGCAGTCTGGCGTCAGGCTGTAGCTTTACTTTCACAGTAAAGTGGAAAGTGCTTCCCTGGCCCAAGCGGCTCTCTAGCCAGAGACGCCCGCCCATCAATTCTACCAACTGCTGCGCGATCGCGAGCCCCAAGCCGGTGCCGCCATAGTGGCGCACGGTAGAGCTGTCAACTTGGCTGAAGGGGGCAAAAATAATCTCCTGTTTATCCTCAGGTATGCCAATTCCCGTATCACAGACGCGGAAATGTAGTTCAATGACCTCTTGGTGAACCGTCTGCTCCTCAACCTGGACGACGATTTCGCCTTGTTCCGTGAACTTTACCGCGTTACCGACTAAATTGATCAGCACCTGACGCAAACGATCCGAATCGCCGACTAGGTTGGTCGGCAAAGCCGGGGGAATGTCATAGATCAATTCCAGACCTTTCCGGTGAGCGCGCAGCGCCAGTGCCTGTGCAGTCTGCTCGATGAGGGTCAACAGATCAAATTCAATTTCATTTAACTCCAACCGGCCGGCCTCGATCTTCGAGAAGTCCAGAATGTCGCTAATAATGGTTAACAACGATTCAGTAGAAGACTTAGCGATGGCCAAATATTGACGCTGTTCAGCGGTCAGTTCGGTGCCAAGGAGCAATTCGGTTAAGCCAAGAATGCTGTGGATGGGCGTGCGGATCTCGTGGCTCATGCGGGCGAGGAACAGACTCTTGGCCCGATTGGCGCTTTCCGCCTCTTCGCGCGCGGTAATATCGTTCAAGACGATGAGTGTGCCAATCACAGGTTGATGAGTCCCCCGCCGAGGCCAGTGATTTCTTAGCAGGGGGCGACGATAGACCTCAAAATGACGCGGTGTGGCGCCATCTACATAAAACTCGGTCTGGGTAATGATGTTGTCACAGCAGGACTCAGCCAACTCCTGCCAGGGGTGAGGTAGCGCCGCTAGTGATTGGCCTACTACACGGTCATCGATGGCTAAGTAGTGGCAGGCAGCCGGGTTGATATCCACAATACGCCGTGTGGTGTCGAGCACCAACACACCATGATGTAGGTTTTCGATCAAGGCGTTGCGCGCAACAGGGGTCAAGTCGAGTAGGCGAAAATTAAAGATAGCAAGAGTGACAATTAGACCGACGGCAGCAAAGGCAAAAGGGGTCAGGTCTAGGTAAGCAAATGGGCGCAGCCCTACCTGATAGAGGATATTGACCACGAGCAAGAGCAGCGCGCCGCTGACCAACAACCAAGCTTGCTGGCGGTAGAGGTGGGCTGTATGGAGAACATAGCGGATCAGCAGAACACTACCGACTAGGGTGGCCAGATAGCTGTAGAGAGCGTTAACCCAGTACCACGGACCTTTGGTAAAGGCGAGGAGCGGAAAGGGCCCACTGTAGTCAACAGCGACGTTAGCATAGTAAAAGTAGTGCAGTCCATTGGTGTAGACAAGCAGCAGCGTAAGCGCAGGAACGGCAAAGAGCACAGCGACAGTCCGTTTGGGCAGTGAACGCTCGTGGCCAGTATAATGGAGTACAAAGAGCAGCCACCAAATCGGCACGGTGGCGATACCTAGATATTCGATGCGGATCCAGAAGAGCATGGCCCCGAGATTGTGGCTGGCAAGCTCCATCGCATATGCGCTCGCCCATACAGCCAAAGCCAGTAGCATGAGGGCCAAAGGTACAGCACCAGTCGCCTTGCGCCGCCGCCAAGCAAATACCGAGACCACACCTGCCAGTAGGCCCATACCAAGTAAAATCATAAAGTAACCGTTTGGTTGGATCGTTAAGTCGAACTCTGGAAAGAAAGACATATCTCAGCCTTAATAATTTTGATCAGCAGGCGCAATACGCAACCAAATGTCTTGTTTATTCAGATTTCATTTTCACTCCTGGCAGCGCGCCCTTGAGCAATCGGTGGCTACACAGGTAAAAGTTAAACCGGAATAAGGGCTATTGTTGTGCAGGACAGCAGAAGTGTACGATGAAAGGGTGTTAAAAAGCCAGTCCCGATCTTTAGCTTGAGAAGAAAATAAGTGATCATTCCTATCACTTGTTTTCATTATAACGTAAATTCACTTACTTTTACAAATTGGTTTTTCAGGGAAATCGTAGAGTGCAAAAATCATTGTCGCGGGATTGGGGGACAAATAAAATCAGCTAAAAAATTGGGAGGGATTTACTCTAATTCCTGTAAAAGCACAAAATCAGTTGGCGCGCTATCCCCCGACTGGGCCTGCGCCACCTGGCCATCCTCGGCACTATAGACTTTAAGGATCAATCGCTGCGCTGCTGGTGGCAGGCTAAGGCCGATCTGATCATGGAACGCTGGCAAGCGCGCCGGCACGCCATCAATCTGCGCCACGAGCTGACCACTGCTGTCAAGCGCCTGGATTGAAAAGTGCCACTGCGCCGCCGGTTGGGCCTGCCAGCGCAAGTCAACCAATCGGTAATCCGGCTGGCGCCCGGTCCGGACGCGGTAGGCGCGCAACACCGCCGCGTTACTAAAATGAATGGGCGCCAGCGGCATAGAGAGCACTGCGGGTTGTGCTGCCGGCGCACCCAACGCCGGCGGTATAATATATTCTACAACCCGTTGATTGCCCAGCCAATGTTGCCGGCCGCGATAGGCCGCCTGATCAAGCCACCGCTCAGTCGTCGCCTCTGGCGCGCCTTCGACGGTCTCCTGCATGACCAGCCAGAGCCGAGCATAGGGCGCCACCCACGCTTGCAAGGGCGTTGTGGTGGCAGCCAAATCTGGGCCGCGCAACCAGCCAATGAAGGGCAACCCACTCACTCCTTGATTAGTCCAAAAGGCCTGCCGTTCGCCCGCGGCCGTCTTGGCTGTCATATCTAGTAAAAGTACGTCACCGGTGCGGGCTTCCGCGGCCAAATAGGCAACGACGGTGCGGTTGTCGTCGGGATTGGCGCTTTGCTCTTGCCAACGGGGATCGCTGTGGGCAGTGACGACGATCACCAAGGCCAAAAGACAAGTTACACCGGCGGTCGCGCTCCACCCGCGCCCATCATCTTTGCCTTGCCCCTGCCGACGCACGCCCATGATCCACAGCAGAACCACAGCCGCGACCAGCGCGATCAAGCTGGCGACCGTGGCCGGCTGCTGCCAGAAGTAGGGCTGCAACCAGAGCGGGTCGCGCGTCGGCAGGGAGAAGAGAGCGCGCCAATAGGTGAGCAGCGGGCTATGGATGGGCTGCCAGAGCAGTTGCTCAAAACGTAATCCCATTTTCATATCCAACGCCTCTTGCGCCTCAAAGTTGACCAGGACGCCCGGCAGTTGTACCAGGATGGAGAGCAGCAGCGGCGTCAGGAGCAGCCAACGCCGCCAGCTTTGGGCCTGCCGTAGCTGATCCAGCGCCGGCAAACAGAGCGTGAGCAGGGCCGGCGTCAACACGACGATCATGCGCGGTCCCCAGGCCCGGCCCCCCGGCCAATCATACCAGCGGGCGTAGAAGATAAGCAGCGCCAGGCTCGCCGTCAACGCCAGCACAAAATCAGCCAGCCGTCCTTGCCGACGCCAGTGAGGCAGCCCCGGCAGGATCAACCACAGGATCGGCATATACCAGAGCAGACCCTTGCCAGGGCTAATAAGCAAGCCGGCCAGACCGACCGCGAGCGGCGTATTAAACTGTTCATAGGGCTCCAGCGGGAAGGTGAGTAGGGTGTGAAAGCGCAGATAGTTATAGCCCACCGTCAGCAACAGCGCCAACCCCAACGGCAGGCCAAAGGCGCAGCCCTGGATCAAAAGCGTGGGCAGCGTCAGGCTGTGCCGCCGCGCCCAAATGACACCGCCAAGGTAGAATGCAAAGAAAGGGATGACGACAGCGTTGGCCGATTTGGCCAGCAGCAGCAGCGCCAACCCACTGCTCGCCATTAGCAGAGGACCCACTGCGCGGCCTGTTGCGCCACGATGACGAAAGGTATAGACCCCAGCCAGCCCCAAACCCAGGCCACCGGCCGCGAGCGACTCGCTAAAGAGGGTGCGGGCGTAGGGCCAAAGCAATGTCCCCAGCCCCAGGCCGATGAGCCCCAGCGTGGCGGTCGCAGGCGGATAGTCCAAGGTCAGTGCCAGGCGATAGAAGGTGTACGCGGTAGCGGCCGTGATCAACGCGCCGGTGAGCAGGGCGAACTGGAGGGCGCCGACCGCGGGCCACGCCTGCCCCATTGCGAACCAAGGCGCCGCCAGCAAGGAAATGCCCAGCCCCTTTTTGGAATAGAGCCGGCCATCAATCCCCACAATATTTTGCGGCGGCGTCCGCTGCTGGTCCCACGCCATCTGCTTGACATCCCACTGCCCTTCTACTACCAGTGACTGGGTCACCGCCAACGCAGAGAGTTCATCGACGCTGTGCAGGACGCCGGCATAGGAAAGGAGATAGATGACAAAGAGGGCAAGCGCCAGCCAGCGGCCGGGCAGTTGGGTCAGCATGTTATGCTTTCCGCATCCGCACAATCAGCACTGGTGGGAATTCGCTAAAGTTGCCATTCCACCCTAACGGGTTGCGTCCGGGTGGGCTGTCGGCGGCAAAGGAGCGTTCCCGCAGTTCGTCTACGACGAAACCGGTGGCAAAGCCGGCGCCGAGCAGCAGGTGCAACGGCCGGTCAAAGTAGAGCTGCGGCTGTGGCTGGCCGGCGATGGCGGCGCCGTGGGCAATGGCCGGCGTCATGTAGCCGCGGATCTTGAGTGAATAGCTCGTTACAATCTCGCCATCCCGGTCTTCCAACTCCCCGACATGAACAGCCCGCGTCTGATTAAAGCACGGGTGGGTAATGGAAAAGACAAAGCGGGCAGTGGGGCGCAAGAGCCTGGCCAGCGCGCGGAAGAGCGGCTCAATCTCGGCCATATCCATGAGCGCCATGTTGCAGATGGCCCCGTCAAAGCGCCCCTCCCCCAGCGTCAACAACGCCGTCTCGTCGGTGGCGTCAAGCGCGTGGTAGGTAATGCGCGCGGCGTGGTCGCCGGCATAGGTGCGGGCATGCTCGACCATGGCCGGCGCAAAGTCAAAGGCGGTGACCGTGGCGCCCAGCGCCGCCAGCCGCCGGCTATAGAGCCCATTGCCGCAGCCAATATCCAGCACCTGCTCCCCTGGCCGCAGCGCCAACAACTCCTGCAACGGCGGCCAGATCAGTTGATTCACAAAATCATTGCCTTGGTCGCCCATGCGCGCATCCCAAAAGGCCGCGTTGGCCTCCCAGGCCGCACGCGTCTCCTCATTCGCTTGCCGCAAATCGACAGTCATGGATCTATCTCCTAAAGGGTAATTGATGATTGGGTGATTGGTGATTACCATCCCGTCGCCTAATGACCAATCACTAATCACCTAATCACCCAATCTCATGCCACGCCACCCCGCCGCTGCAATACGTAGAGCCGGGGGTGTAGGCCGCGTAGGGTCAGTTTGATCTCCTCGAGCAGCTTCCATTCGGGGCACTCAGAGAGCAAGTCCTCCATGAGCGTGACCTCTTGGGTCATGAGGACAAAGCGCGCTTTGGCTTTGGCGACGCGGGCGGCCTCGCGCAGGAGTTCGGGGTAGAGTGTGATATTCTCGACATGATCACCCACGGCAATACCAAAAGGCAGATCGGCGCAGAGCGCGTCCATGCTGGCGTCGGGTAAGTTGAGGGTGCGCGCATCCCACTCGTAAAGCTCGACGGCGTCTTGCCAATGGCCGGCGGCGAGATTGGCGCGGGCGCAGGCCAGGGCTTCGGCGCTGCTGTCACAGCCAATAACGCGCCGGGCCGGCGCCGCCATGAGCCGTTCAATGAGCAGTGTGCCCGAGCCACAGGCCAGGTTGAGAAATTTGTCCTGGGGCTGAGGCTGAGTGAGCAGGACCAGCGCGTGCGCAACCGCGGCGTTGAGCGCGCCTTTCATGTCCGCCACCCGCCAGGGACGCACCGAAAGGGGCCGCGGTGTCAGGCGGATTAACACTTCCCAACCCGTCGGATTCAACCGTGCCGGACGGATACGCAGCAACAGGTCGGCGTCATCCGGCGCATCGGCAAGCTGCAGCGCTGCCGCCAGCCGTTCCCGCAACTGTTGAAAGACCGGGGAGTTCGCCCCAGCTGCGTTGATGGTAAAGGTATAATAGCGACCTGCTGTCGTCAGCGCCAGCACCTGCTGCACCTCGCCCACCAGCCGGGTAAAGTGCTCCTGGGCCAACAACGTTTTAGGCCGGGGGATGGCATAGCTGCCGAGCCAATAGAGATTCAGCACCGTCTGTAGTTGCAATAGGCGGCGCACATCGCCGCTATATTGGAAGCGCAGCACACCACTATGCACCTGGCTGGCCAGCGGCGAGAGCAGTTGTAATCCTGCCCCCAAGTGTTGGCGCAACTCTTGATAGGCCACCGGCTCCAGCCCGGCGGCAATCTCCGCTTCGTAGCGCAGTGGCTGGTGAGCACGAGTGCGGGTCATTGTGTGCTTCTCATCTAGACCCGCTCCAGGACGCGCAGGCAGCGGTCGATCTCTTCCATGGTGTTGTAGTGGACCAGGCCCAGGCGCAGGAGGCCGCCGCTCCACTCGACCCCCAGCCGTTCGCTGATGGCCAGGGCATAGAAGTTGCCGTTCCAGGCAAAGATATTTTGCGCGGCCAGGGCTTGCGCCAGTTGCTGGGGCGTTGTACCTTCTTTGCGGATGGAGACCGTAGCCACCCGCTTGTCCCAATCAAAGCGGTTGGTAACGCCATAGATGCGCACGCCGGAGACGCTCTGCAGCCCATCGATTAGCCCTTCGATCAAGCGCTGTTCGTAGCCATGGATCACCTGCCACGCCGCCTGCAACTTCTCCCGCCGCGGTGCGCTGACAGGGGCCTGGCCATAGCGCAGTCCCAGGTCGGCCAGGTAGTCAATGGCCGCAGCCACGCCGACCAACCCTTCATGGTTAAGGGTGCCGGTCTCCCACTTGCCGGGTGGCTGATCATCAGCCGGTCGCACCCGGTAGGCGCGCAGCTTTTGCAGGTGGGCCAGCTTGCCATAGAGAATGCCCACATGGGGGCCAAAGAATTTGTAGGCGCTACAGGCCAGAAAGTCACAGTCCAGCGCTTTGACATCAATAAAGCCGTGGGGCGCATATTGGACGGCGTCAATAAAGGTGTAGGCGCCCACCGCCTTGGCCCAGCCGATAATGGTCTGCACGTCGTTGACCGTCCCGGTGGCGTTGCTGGCATAGCCGACGGCCACCAACTTGGTGCGCGGGGTAATGAGCGACTGCAACTGCTCCATGTCTAGGATGCAGCTTTCGGTGTCTACCTCCGCCCAGCGCACCTGGGCGCCGGCATCCTCAGCCATGCGCAGCCAAGGTGAAATGTTGGCGTCGTGGTCAAGGCGCGTCACCACTACCTCGTCGCCGGGGCCCAATTCGTGGGCCAGGGCATGGCTCAAGGCAAAGGTCAGGCTGGTCATATTGTTACCAAAGACGATTTCATCCACCTGTGCGCCCAAAAGGTCGGCGGCGGCCTGACGTGCTTCGGCGATGATCGCGTCACTGCGCCGACTGGTGACAAAGACGCCGTGGGTGTTGGCGTTGCTGCGCACGAGATAGTCGCTGATGGCGCTGATCACCTGTTGGGGCACCTGCGTGCCGCCGGGGTTGTCAAAAAAGATGCCGGGGCGACCGTCAAATAACTCGTGCAGCGCCGGGAACTGTTGGCGTACTGCGTTGACATCGAACATGGGTTGATCTCCGGTTTAGGTCGTTGTAGAATCGTTGTGTGCTGCGTGTTGCGTGTTGCGTCCTTAATCAAGCCTAGGGAGGCCGTCGGCGATGAGCCAATAGGGGTCGCCTCGAAGAAGGGTGTTCCATTCGCCGGTGAGGGCTTGGCTGGTCAGCTGTTTGGTCTGTTGTAAGAGATCTAGCCCTAATAGCATGGTCACCTCGGCCAGCGGCTTGGCCAGCAGGGACTCTTTGCCAGCGCTGATCCCCTCGGTGCGCACGCTGCCATCGGTCGGGAGGTCGGCCAGGGTACAAGCGGCTTCCACGGCGCAGGCAAAGTCACCCAAAGTGTCCACCAACCCGCGTTCGAGCGCCTGGGCGCCGGTCCAGACACGGCCATTGGCAATCTCATCTAGGTTCGCCAGAGGCAGCTTACGCCCGGCGGCGACCCGTTCTTTAAAGGCGGTGTAGATCTGGCTAACCCCCGCTTCAACCTTGGCGCGTTGGGCGCCGGACCAGCCGTGCAGGTCATCATAGAGATCGGCATTGGCGCCGCGCTGAACCTGTTGACGATGGGCGCCGATCTTCTCATACGCGCCGGTGGTGACTGCTTTGGCCATCACCACACCAATGCTGCCGGTAAGGGTGGCTCGCTGCGCCACAATCTTGCGCCCGGGTGCGGCAATGTAATACCCGCCGCTGGCCGCAACGCCCCCCATGTAGATGACCACCGGCTTTTCTTGGTTGAGTAACTCCAACTCACGCCAGATGATGTCGGAGGCGAGCGCCGAGCCGCCGGGCGAATCGACATGGACCACCACTGCGGCGATCTGCTCATCCTGGCGCGCGGCGCGGATCTGCTGTTGGGCGGTGGCGCTGCCCAAGGTCTGTGAACCGATGAGCGGCAACGGGATGGGTTGGGAGCGACTGGCGCCAGAGACAATGGTCCCTTGCAGTGTAATCACCCCGATGCGCTTGGGATGATAGCGGCGCGGATGACGCCAAAGCAGCGAACGCACTCTATGATAGGGTTTTAGCGTCGCCGGGTTGACGCCGTCGCCGAGTAGGGTGGCAATTTCATCTTCATAGGCCATGGTGTCGATCAGGTTGTTCTCGGTGGCTTCCATGGCGCTCCAGGGCGCGCCGTCGATTAGCTCTGTTACCTCTTCCGGCTCCAGGCGTCGCCCTTGTTGAATAGCCTGCACAATATCGGCATACCAACTGTCAAGCAGCCAATTCAACTGCGCTTCCTGCTCCGGGCTCATGGCCGCTTCGCTCACCATATCGGCCGCGCTCTTCCAGGGAGAGACGCGCACGACATCGACAGTGACGCCCAACCGCGCTAAGGTCTCTTTGAAAAAGGTAGGGGTGCTGCGCAGCCCCAAAATATCCCAGGTGGTGAGGGGCGCCATGTAGATATAGTTGGCGCCACAGGCAGCTACATAGGTGGGAATTGAGACTTGCTCCAGGTGAAAGATGACCTGTTTGACATCCTTGGGCTCCGGCTGATTATAGGCTTGATCCCACTGCCGAAAGCGGCGCAAGAGCGCCGCGAGACTTTGCGCCTGGCTCAGGGAGAGGCTGGGGCTTTTGACCAGAAAGACGACACCCCTGACCGTTGGGTCACCGGCGATCCGTTCCAACACCTCCGCCAGCCATTCGAGCGAGATAGGCTCCTTGCGTCCGGGGATGTAGCTCATCCACCAGGGGTGCTCCGGCGTGCGCTCTTCAATCTCCTGGTCAAGGGTAATCACCACATAGTCGGGGAGACGTCCATGGAACAGACGGCGGCGCAAATTGGCCAGGGCGCACCAGGCGCGCCGCCAAGCGTCACCGATGAAGCGCAAGGTTGCGCCGCCCATTTTTCCTGCAGTAGCCACTAGTTTCATGATCATTACACCCAGTATGGAACGACATTTACAAAAAGGTCATAGAGTAAGTTGGGCCAATCGACAAAGTAATAAAGTGCGGCGCCGATGGCACCCACCAGGATGAGCCAAAAGAGAAGGCCATTAACGCGGCGCGCCCAGCGCGCAAAGCGCAGTTGGCGGTCCAGCTTGCCGATTGTCTCACTCTGGCCACTCTGCGCGGCGCGGATTACGGCCAATTCCTGCGCCACTTGTTGCAGCAGCTTGGTCTGCAGATCCAGTTGTGCCCGGATCACCGTCAGCTCCGCCTGCAAATTCACAGGTGCCGGCGGCTCCGACACGGTTGGTGGCCAGCTGGCAAGATTTTGAGCATCACGAGTTTGGTTCTCAAGATTCATAGGCTTCTATCAATTCACAGAAAAATTAGGCTCTTCGCTCTCATATCCCTTCATTTTCATTGGAATTGCCGATTTTGGCAAAATGGCGCGCCCAAAACCTTGCCCGAATGGAGTGCGCCTGTTACACTGGCGTTGCATTATTTACTTCGAGTTGCGACCACAATCTCTCTCACTGGGTCAATATGACAAAATCCCCGTGCTACCACGAGATTGGGCGCAACTTGGGTTATTTATAGAACTCTTTTATTTTCTCAAGATGGAGGATGCGATGCTCATTGGTCTGCCAAAAGAGATTAAAGATGGAGAAAATCGCGTGGGTCTGACGCCCGGTGCGGTCAAGGCGCTGGTGGGGCGTGGCCACCGCGTCTTGATTGAAGTGGGCGCAGGTGAGGGCAGTTTTTTGACCGACGACGAATATACCAAAGCCGGCGGCGAGATTGTACACAGTGCAGCCGATGCCTGGTCTGCCGACCTGGTGGTCAAGGTCAAAGAACCGGTGGCGCCGGAGTACCCCTATCTGCGCAAAGGGTTGATCCTCTTTACCTATCTTCATCTGGCGGCAGACCGCACGTTGACCGACGCCATGCTGGCCAGTGGCGTGACCGGCATTGCCTACGAAACCGTGCAGACGCCGGACCACCGTTTGCCCCTGCTCATGCCCATGAGCGAAGTGGCCGGCCGTATGGCGACCCAAGTCGGCGCCACCTATTTGCAAAAAAATCATGGCGGGCGCGGTGTCCTCATGGGGGGGGTACCGGGTGTGGCTTCGGCCAATGTGGCCATCTTGGGCGCGGGCACCGTAGGCATCAACGCGGCGCGGGTGGCGGTGGGCATGGGGGCACAGGTGACGGTGCTGGACATCAACCACGATCGGCTCCAATATTTGGACGATATTTACCACGGCGCGTTACAGACGCGGGCCAGCAATGAGTATAATATCGAAGAAGAGGTCTTTGCAGCCGATTTGGTCATCGGCGCGGTCTTGATTCCGGGGGGACGCGCGCCGTGGCTGGTGACCCGCGCCATGCTCAGTGAGATGCACAATGGCGCCGTCATCGTCGATGTCGCGGTGGATCAAGGGGGCTGTATCGAGACCTCGCGGCCAACGACACACAGCAACCCCACCTATGTGATCGATGGCGTCGTACACTACTGTGTGGCCAATATGCCGGGCGCCGTGCCGCGCACCAGCACCTTTGCCCTGGTCAACCAGACCATGACCTATACCCTGCGCCTAGCTAGTGATGGACTTGCCGCCGTGCGTGATAATCCGCCCTTGAGCCTGGGACTCAACACCCATCGTGGGCAACTGACCTATCGGGCCGTCGCCGAAGCCTTTGGTATGAGCTATGTGGAACCGAGCAAGGCGCTTGGGATCTGAGTACGGTGTGGCGAGTGGCGAGTGGCGTGATCTCTCAGCGAACGTAACGCGGTTAATCTAGGCCGATATAATTATGAGCCGCCACGATGCCAATTTATGATTATCTCATCACGTGTGGTGCAAGAAACACGACACGACACACGCCACTTGCCACTCGTAACTATATAATCTTCAAAATCGGGAGTGAGAACATGGCCAAAGTCAATACCGCGCCCCTGAGCGGCATGCGCGATTTTCTGCCGCTGGATGTGCTACGGCGCAACTATGTGATCGATATTATTGAGCGCGTCTACCAAAGTTATGGCTTTGAACCGCTGGAGACACCGCTCATGGAGCGGCTGGAGACGTTGCTGGGCAAATATGGCGACGAGGGGGATCAACTCATCTTTCGCATTCTCAAACGGGGTGATAAGTTGCAACGCGCCCTGCTGGATGAGCCGACGGAGAATGGCGTCAGCGATGCCGGGATGCGCTACGATCTCACTGTGCCGCTGGCGCGTGTGGTGGCCCAATATCGCAACAACCTGCCCCGCTACTTTAAACGCTACCAGATCCAGCCGGTTTATCGCGCCGACCGCCCGGCCAAAGGGCGCTATCGTGAGTTCTTCCAGTGTGATCTGGATATTGTCGGCTCGGCCAGCCAAACGGTAGAGGCCGAGGTGCTGGCCGCCGGCGCCCAAATCCTGGAGCAACTGGGCTTTGGTGACGAGCACCCCTTTGCCCTGCGCCTTAACCACCGGGGCATCCTGCGCGGGCTCATGGAAGTCTCCGGCGTCTCCCAGGAATTGGAAGGCGCGGCCTTGGTGGCGATTGATAAGCTGGACAAAATTGGGCTGGAAGGTGTGCAGAAAGAGTTGGATCAACGGGGCATCGCACCCGGCGCAGCCGAGAAATTGTTGGGCAATCTCGGCGCTGCACCCGCCAACAATGTGGAAACATTAGGCTGGCTCAGCGATTTGTTGGAAGAGTCGGCGATGGGGAGCAAGGGCGTCAACGAGTTGAAGAGCGTCGTCGCCTATAGCCAGGGTGGGCCGGCTGCGCCTTACCTCCGCGTCGATCCCTATCTGGCGCGCGGACTCAGTTACTACACCGGCGCGATCTTTGAGATTGAGTTTCCCGGTTTTAGCGGTTCCGGCGGCGGCGGTGGGCGCTATGATGATCTGGTCGGCATGTTCAGTGGCCAGAGCATCCCTTCCTGTGGTTTTAGCCTGGGTCTAGAACGCATCCTGCTGCTGATGGAAGAGCAACAGATGTTCCCGGCGCAGATGGCCGGCCAGCCCCAGGTGTTGGTCACCCAATTTGACGAGAGCACCGTCAGCGTCAGCTTTACCCTGGCTCAACGGCTGCGCGCTGCCGGTCTGCGCGTGGATCTCTACCCCGACAATGATCGCTACGGGCGTCAGTTCAAATATGCCGAAGAGCGCCACATCCGCTACGCCCTCTTGGCCAGCCCGCGCGAGATAGAGGCTGGCGTCGTCGCCGTCAAAGACCTGGTCTCGGGCGAGCAGGTGGACATTGCCGACGCTGAGGTGGTGGCGTGGTTACAGGAACGGATGGGGTGAGTGGCAGGCAAAGGGCATTGTCTGGTATGCTGAGCAGCGTCATCAAAATACGTTTTAAAACGAGTGAATCGATTACCAATTCAAGCGTGAGGAGAGTCGGAAATGATCCAGATTGTTTACGAATATGCTGATCCCTGGCCATCACAGGGCGTCTTACAGATTCAGCCGCCATCAGCTTGTCTAGATATTGCTGTTTCGCCTGATTCGGCGCGACGCAAAGCCAATAACTATTTGGCAATGTATATATCCATGTCACTTTTGGCAGGCAAGCCACTATTAATCATGAACAAACGTCCAGTTTGGCGCATTCCCTTAGAGATGCAGTTGGATGATCGCGGCCACACAGCTACATTTGGAATAATCGAAATCGATGCCCAAACCCGTGAGATCATTCCGCTTACACCAAAGCAAATCCGCACAATCCAGGACCAAGTCAATGACTTTATTACCCGTCTCACACCAGAAACAACATTAGTAAGTTACAGAACTTACGCGCACTGTATATTTCGGTACAAGTCCAAGAAGGAGATCTTGAGCAGATTGCAGAGATGCTTGCTATCGGCTTACCCGTTATCGCAGCAGTGAATACAAGGGAACTCACTTCCTACTGGCACGTTGCCGTTGCCCACGCCGTAGTGATCGTCGGGATAGATAACGAATTTATCTATCTGAATGACCCTGCTTTAGATAATGCTCCCACACGCGTTGCTCTTGCTGAGTTCGATTTAGCCTGGCTTGAAATGGACAATCTTTCATGTGTCATCAGTTTGGAGGAAACACACGCATAGCCGTTTGAGGTGTCTCTTCATTTTTGCGGTGATAGATGAGTTAACGGCAAAAACAGTTCGCGTGCGCTCAACCTTATCGCCACTCTGTGATCTGTCGGAAAGGAAAACACTCGTATGACATCATCCACCCCAATGGTCAGAACTGAAAATCTGCGCAAGTCTTTCCAGCGGGGCGATGGCACTACCGTTGAGGCGGTGAAGGGGGTAAGCCTGGAGATTGCGCCGGGCGAGATTTTTAGTCTGCTGGGCCCCAATGGCGCGGGCAAGACGACGACTATCTCCATGATCAGCGGCCTGCTCCCGCCCACGGCCGGCGACGCCTGGATCGGGGGCCATTCGATTACCAAAGCGCCCCTCCAGGCCAAACGGCTGCTGGGCTTTATTCCCCAAGAGATTGCGCTCTACCCGGAGTTGAGCGCGCGCCAAAACCTGCTCTTCTTTGGCAAGCTGTATGGCATGGGGGGCAAGGAACTCAACCAGCGGGTCGATGAGGTGCTCGACTTTATTGACCTGAGCGAACGCCAAAAGGACCGCATCGAGACCTTTTCCGGCGGCATGAAGCGGCGGGTCAACATTGGCGTAGGCCTGCTCCATAAACCCCAGTTGCTCTATATGGATGAACCGACGGTCGGCATTGATCCCCAAAGCCGGCGGCGTATTTTGGACACCGTCAAGGAACTGCGCGATGCGTTTGGTATGACGGTGCTCTACACCACCCATCTAATGGAAGAGGCACAGGAACTGAGCGACCGCGTCGGCATCATCGACCACGGGGAGGTGATTGCCCTGGGCAGCCAATCGGAGTTGACCCAAAAGGTAGGTGAAGAGGATCGCCTGGAGTTTACCATCGACCAGCAGGCCGTTCCAGCGCCATTGCAGGAACGCTTGCAGCGCGAGGTCGAGGGCGTCACGCGCGTGCTCTATACGCCGGCGGAACAGGCCGCCGAGGGCAGCAGTAGCGCGGTGCCGGGGCGCATCACGGCCTTTGCCAAACGAGGCCGCCGTGCTCTGCCCGACCTGATCACATTGCTCAATCGCGCCGGCATTGAGGTCCAATCCGTCGAGGTGCGTGAGCCGGATCTGGAGGCGGTCTTTTTGGCCTTGACCGGGCGCGCCCTGCGCGATTAGGCGCAAACACCAGCGAGGAGAGACCGCAGTGCGCAAACTTTGGGCCATTGCCAGCCGTAATCTCTATACGACCTTTTCCGACCGCTACTTGCTCTTGATCATGTTTGTGACGCCGGTGGCGCTCTCGACGATCATTGGGCTGGCCTTTGGCGGTCTCAGCGGCGACACCCCCACCTTTGCCAATATTCCGGTGGCGATTGTGAATCTGGACGAAGGCTTTTCGCTCCAGACTATGATAGACGACGCGCCGGCTGGACAAACGCCCTTGACCGCAACAACCTTTGTCTCCGGCACGAATCTGCTGGCGGGCACCAGTGATGTGAGCTTCAACTTCGGCAAGCAATTGGCCGCAATCCTCGCTTCCACACCGCTGACCGCAACCAATTTTGTCTCCGGCACAGGCGTTGCGAATAATAATTTTGACCCTGCCAATTTTACCTGTGACCTGCTTCCCAAGGATGAGACAGCGGACAACGCATTCCAGGGTTCTCTCTCTGATCTGCTAACCGCCACTGTGCTCACCGACAGCGTCGCCGCCCGCACTGCGGTGGCGCGCGGGGAATATGCGGTGGCGGTGATCATTTCGCCTACCTTTACCAGCGAACTCATGCCTGTCTTTGGACGCAACCCTGTGACCGCCACCACGGTAGTGTCTGGCCTAGTATCTGGCAGTGCGGGGGCGGCGGTTGAGGTCTTGGGCAACAGCGGCAGTCCGCTTGCCGCCAATATTGTGCACTCGATCGTCCAGGGCATTACTAGTCAATTTCTGCGGCTGCCGGTGACATTAGAGACGGCAGTGGACACCTTAACCGAAGATCTTGACCTGACGCTGGTCAATCCACAGACGCTCAGCACAACCCTGACGACGCTGGATCCCAATACCTTCTCGGTACTCGGCTGTCTCTTTATGCCGGGGATCAATCCTATTCGCGCCCAACAACAGCCGCTGGACAAGTTACAGGCGGACGAGCCCTTTGCACGTATTCTGGTGGTGGTGGGCAGTGCACAGGCGGTCTTTTTTGCCCTCTTTACTGGGGTCTTTGGTATCCTCGGCATCTATGACGAGCGGCGTCAGGGCACGCTACAACGTATGCTGGTTTCGCCAACCCCCAAGCTCTTGATTCTGTTGGGCAAATTGGTAGGCAACCTGCTGGTGGTTGCGGTCCAGCTCGCCCTGTTGATGCTAGCGTTGACGGTGGTCGCTTCGTTGGTGTTGGGCGCGCCCCTCTTTATCTGGGGGAACAACATCCTGGCCTGGCTGGCCATTCTGGCGGCGTTGGCGCTCTGCACCTCAGGGGTGGGGGTCTTCCTGGTCGGGGTGGCGCGTACACCGGAACAGGTGCGCCTGGTGGGGCCTATGGTCAACATGGCGTTGGGGGTCTTGGGCGGCGCCTTTGGCTTTCAACTGCCGGAGGCATTTTCGCGCCTTTCGTTGATCTACTGGGGCGTGGATGCCTTGGAACGGTTGGCCGGTGGCCAAGGTGGGGTTGGGCTGCCATTGCTGGTGCTGTGGGGCGAGGGGCTGGTCCTCTTCCTGGTGGGCGCCTGGTTCTTTAAGCGCAGAATGGAGCGAACATGAACGCCGTAATTACCATTGCCCTCAACACCTTGCGTGTCTTCTTTGCCAGCCGCGGGAATCTGATTGGTTTGGTGCTGTTGCCCATTGCGTTGACTGTGCTGATCGGCTGGGACTTTGGCGGTGGTGGCCCCACCCGTCTGCGCGTCGATCTGCTCGATCTGGACCAAAGCGCGCTCTCGGCCCAGTTGCTCGCCGATCTCCATGAGGCCAATGCCACCCTAGTTTTCTGCCCTCAGGAGAACGACACCGAGGACTTCTGTCAGTTAGAAGGCGCCGTGCTGGACCGGGAGTTGGGGATTGCCCGCGCCCAGCGCGAGATCACAGATGCGCTGGTGGTGATTCCAACCGGCTACGGCGCGGCGATCACGACGGCGCAACCCCTGCAACTGGATGTTTACACCACTGCCGATCCCTCTACCCCCGGCCCGGTGCTGCAGACACTCAACAGCGTATTGCAAGCGACCAACAGCGCGGTGGTTGCCGGCCAGGTGGGAGCACGCTTTTTGACCATTTTGCAGGGCGTACTGCGCCTGGAGCCAACTGACAGTCCAGGATCACCGCTGACCGCGGCGGTCTTTGCCGATGCCGAACGTCGTCTGCGCGCCCGCCCGGAACTGGTGCGCTTTGTGACGACCAGCGCAGAGCCTGCCGGCTCCACCTTGCAACAGCGCTTTGGCCAATCGGTGCCGGGCATGGGTTCTATGTATGTCATGTTTACCGTGTTGGGCGGTATGGCGACGCTCTTGCGTGAACGACAGCAGTGGACCTTACAGCGCTTAGCAGTCTTGCCCATTACCCGAGCGCAGATCTTGGGGGGCAAAATTCTGGCCTACTTTAGCCTGGGCATGCTTCAGTATTTCGTTGTCTTTGCAGTGGGGCTGGTGGTGGGCATTGATTTTGGCCGTGACCCGCTGGCGCTGTTGCTGATAATGGCGGCTTTTGTGCTCTGTGTCACGGCGCTGGCCTTTGCCCTGGCGACACGCGTGCAGAGTGAAGGTCAGGCCAACGGGCTGCAAAATCTATTGGGCTTGACGCTAGCACCGCTGGGAGGCGCCTGGTGGCCACTCGAGATTGTGCCCCGCTTTATGCAACAGATTGGCCACCTCTCACCGGTCGCCTGGGCCATGGATGCCTTTCATGCGCTGCTCTTCAACCAGGGGACGCTCGACGGTGTACTGCCGCAAATGGGGGTTTTAGTGGGCGCCGCGGCGCTGCTCTTTATCATTGGCGTCCGCGGCTTTCGGGTGGAGTAATTGGTGATTGGTGATTGGATTGTGGCGCTGTGTGGGAAAGCCACTGCTGTAATTCAGCCTCATCCCCTGGTGCGAGAAAGGGCGGCAACTCTGCCAAGAGCGTCTGTGCTCCGTTGAAAAGGGCTACGGCTTGTTCCACCATACCTTGCGTGAGCGCGATTGCGCCTAGGCCGGCCTGGCAGCGCGCAAGCATATAGTGATTCGCTAATGCTTGGTTCATCTCCATGCTGGTTCGATAGTAATGAACCGCCCTGTCATAGTCGCCGCGGCGGCGCGCCACCGCCCCCAAATGATGAAGCACCATGGCTTCTCCGTCTTTGTTGCCCAATTCTACAAAGAGCTGATGTGCCTCCGTGTAACAGTGCGTAGCCAGGGTCAGGTCGTCCTGTAGCCAGGCCGCCTCACCGAGCGAGGCGATGGACCAGGCCAGGTTGCGGCGGGCGCCCAGGTTGCGCCAATGGGCGGCGACGGCCTGAAAGTGTGCTTGGGCTGCGCCGTAGCAGCCGGTCATAAGCTCTAGTTTGCCCTGCTGTTGCAGCACCTGGACAACCCCTTCGGGTTGCTCCAGTTCGCGGTAGAGTGTCAAGCTCTCGACCAGGTAGTCCTGGACCTGTGCCTGATACTCTGGTTGTCCAATCATGACATGGGTGAGACAGAGCAAGAGATCGGCAATGGCAGCCTTATCGCCCAATTGGCGATAGAGCGTCAGGCTTGCCGTAAAGCGAGCAATGGTCGGTTCTTTACGATGGAGGTCAAACTGCAACCAACCATCCTGGCGCAGCAGATGAGCTAGCATGATGGGATCTGGGCTCGCCGGCAACAGGTCCAGCGCCTCCGTCATATAGCGTTGGGCGGCAACATAATCAGCCTGGCGGCGTGCAACGTTGGCCGCGGTAACCAAGGCCGGGATGCGGCACGGCGTCGCCGCTGGGTTGCTGGCCAATGCCTGGTCGATCCAGCGCCGCGCCTCGTGCTCATGGCCACGCAGTGACCAAAACAGATCGAGGGCAGCCACCAGTTGTAAAGTCATACTCGGCGCGTGTTCCAGGCTCCACTGCAAAGCAGCGCGCAGGTTATCATGCTCTTGCTCCAGTTGTTCCAGCCACTTTTGCTGGGGTTGATACTGTAGCGCGCAGTTAGCCTGTTGCGCCAGGGTCAGGTAGTAGGTGGCATGCGCGCGCCGCCAACTTTGTATTTCACCACGATTCATCAGTTGTTCTTGGGCATAATCGCGCAGCGTAGTTAATAGACCAAAGCGGATATTCTCCTCGCTTGTCTGTTGCTGCGCCAAGCTCTTACGCACAAGAAGATGTAGCCCCCTGGCCACATCCTCGCTGGCTGTCGGCGGCGCGGACGTCGGTTGCACATCATTGAGCACGGCAGCTAGCGCCGACAGCGTGCAGCCACCGGCAAAGAGAGCCAACGCGCGCCAGATCGCCTGCGCTTGCGCCGGTAAGAGCAAGTAGCTACGCTGTATCGCATTTCGCAATGTCTGTTGACGGGCCGGCAGGTCGCGCGGTCCATCGGCGAGTAGATCCAGGGCCTCGTGCTGGAGGCGGCAAAGCAGTTGCGCCGGGGTGAAGCGTTCCATTTGCGTTGCCGCCAACTCAATGGCCAGGGGTAGACAGTCGAGGCGCAAGCAGATGGCTGTGATCTGTGCCGCCACTTCAGCAGAGATAGCAAAATCTGGATCAATCGCCTGGGCCCGTTGCAAGAAGAGTTCCACTGCAGCCGCCGGCGTTAAGGGTTGCACCCGTTGGCGCTGTTCGGCGCGTAGACGCAATGGTTCCTGGCTGGTCACGAGTATGGACAGTCCTGCACATTCGGTCAACAAGTCAGCGACCAATGGCGCTGCCTCACTCACCTGCTCAAAATTATCCAAGATCAGCAAGGCTACTTTGTGCCGTAAGTGTTCGATTAGGCGGAGGCGGGGTGTTTTGGTCACGCCTTCTACAAGCCCCAGGGCGCCGACAAGGGTCGAAGCAACCACGACAGGGTTGCCGACTGCAGCCAGTGGCACAAAATGGACGCCATGAGTAAAGAAAGGCTGAAGGTCCGCCGCGACCGCCAGCGCAAGTTGGGTCTTGCCCACACCAGGCGGCCCGATCAAGGTCAGGAGTCGTCCCGGCGCCGCGAGCAAGCGTTGCGTGATGATGGTGCGATCACGGTCGCGGCCCACCAAAGGCACAGGCAAGCCGGCAGCGATCGGATCCAGGTCGTTGGCTTGTTCTGCTCCCTCCGCACACGTCACTCCCTCTACCAATGTTTCTTCCACCAAAGTATGCACCTGACGACGCAGTAGCAGCACTGTGGGTAAATGCTCACCGCGCGCCGCGGCGGCTAGTTCCAGCAACCGTTGTGCCAGGTGTGGCTCTTCGGCTAGCGCCAACGCCGGCAAAAATTTTTCTGTAATGAGGGTGGGATCAGGCAACCGTTCATTGCTCTCCAACCGCGAGATTTGGGCTACACTAAAGCCAACGAGCAAAGCCAACTGTCCTTGGGTCAATCCGGCGCGCCGTCGCAACTGGCGTAACAGTGCACCAAAGGTGGATGTCGCTAATGTCATCGCAACCTCTCTTTACAAAATCCAGCGACTATGCTGGCATCCGTAGGCTTCGACAAGCTCCGCCCACATGTGCTGAGTCACAACACAATCCGCATCACGCTGCGCCGTCCACCGCGGTCGCGCCCCAGGTCGATGAATTCCAAGAAAAAAATTTTCACGCGACAATCAATCTAACGCAAAATTGTCAAATTTTTGGCAAAAATGCGCTGGCGTTAGCTTGGCTTCGGCGCGATGCTCTTCCCATGTTGCATTATAAACGACGCACTATCACCGTTACTATCGTTGAGAGCTGGGTCTTGAGCCAGGGGGATGCAAGCTGGGCTCATATTGATCAACCGCTTGATGACCATACGGTTGACAATTCAGCCACCCGCACTGTGGTCATCAGTTCAGCGCAATGTGTCACAACCACCATTACGACGACCTATGTACTTACCCCTAGTACAGTGTCAGCGAAATTTTGAGTATTTAGAACGGTGTCATTCCGAGGAGCTTGCGACGAGGAATCTCTGCTTCCGAAAGAGGAGATTCTTCGCCAAAAAGCAGGCTCAGAATGACAATCCTAAATACGCATAACTTGCTTTACACTGTACTAGTTGTTTGGCCGCTTAACTTTCGCGGCACTAGCATGGAGGACTCCGAATGAAAATGAAATTTACCTTTTACCGCACCATTTTGCTACTGTTGGTCATCATTGCGACAATGATGGCCAGCGCTTTGTTGCTTTGGGCCGCGCCTGCTGACGCGGTGGTCGGTGACGGTACAGCCGCCAGTTGCGACAACAATGCCTTGGGCGCGGCGTTGGCCAATGGCGGTATGGTCACCTTTGCCTGTGGCCCCGACCCCTTCACCATTATTGCCGACACCTATGTCATCGCCGTCGATACCATCGTCGATGGCGGCGACCTGATCACCCTGGATGGCGAAAATCTACGTCAGATCTTTCTGGTGCAGGAAGGTGTAAGCCTGACCGTGCGCAACCTCACCTTGACCAGGGGCATGGGGAGCAGCGGGCCCGGCGGCGCCATTTGGAATTTTGGCACGCTGCTAATCCAGCACAGCACCCTCAAGGAGAATGGCACCGACACAGTCTTGGCTGGCGGCGCGCTGGCCAATGAGACAACCGGCACAATGACGATTGAAAACAGTCTCATTGAAAGCAACAGTGCGGCGGACGGCGCGGCGATCTACACCCGCGGCATTGCCTTGACCATCAGTGACAGCACCCTCCGTAATAACTTCGTCCGCAATGATGGCGGCGGCTTCTATGGCGGCGGCGCCATTCTGCAGGAGACGACGCCCGATGGGCTGATCACAATCCGCAACAGCACGCTCGACACGAATCTCTCCAATCCCGCCGGTTCCGTCGGGGGCGCCATTGCGCTGCTCTCTGGCCAACTGACCATTGAAAATAGCACCCTCACCAACAACTATGGCTATGGCGGCGGCGGCGCCCTTTATACCGCACAAGGAACCACCATTGCCATTCATCACAGCCAACTGAACAATAATCAAACGCTGGCCGCCGACGGGGAGAGCAACTATCAGGGCGGCGCGATTTTCAATCAGGGCGTATTATCGATTGACGAAAGCACCATTAGCGGCAATCAGGCTACCGATGGCGCCGGCATTTTTAGCGGCGGTGAAGGCAGCAGCCTCACCCTGTCACGCTCGACCGTCAGCGGCAATGTTGCGACCGGTGGTGGGGGGGGCCTCCTGCTTTTCCCCGGCACAAATATGCTCGAAAACAGCACCATTAGCGGCAACCAGGCCGCCATCGGTGGTGGCATCCGCAGTGGCATTACGGCGGGCGCGGGGACGGCTGCCCTAAACCAGGTTACGCTCTATGGCAACAGCGCGACGACCAATGGCGACAATCTCTATGTAGATGACGATTCGGAGCCGGTTGCGGTACGGCAGAGTATGCTGGCTGGTGCGGTGACGAGCGCGTCCTGTTATGCCGGGGTCGCGCTTGCGTCAGAGGGCTATAATCTGGCTGACGATGAGAGTTGCGGGTTAGCCGGTGTGGGTGATCAGCAAAATGTTGACCCTCAACTAGGCGGGCTCGTGGACAATGGCGGCCCAACCTATACCCATTTGCCCGCGGCGGGCAGTCCCGCGGTTGATGCAGCGCTGGGTGATTGTCCGGCCACCGACCAACGGGGCATCACCAGGCCGCAGGAAGCCGCCTGTGATATTGGCGCCGTCGAAGTGGTTGTCGATGCCCCGACGCCGACCTTTACGCCCACGGCTACGCCCACCAATAGCCCAACGCCCACAGCCACGCCGACCAACACGCCGGTTGTGAATACCTTGAACTACGCCCTCACCACGCTGGAAGTGACGCAGGCGATTCAAGATCTGCAAAACAGCGTCCCCTTGATCCGCAACAAGCCGGCGTGGGTGCGCGCCCATGTTTATCGCGCAGCCGGCAACAGCAGCCCCTTGATCAGCGCGCAACTCTGGCATATCGTCAATGGCGTGCGCAGCGGCAACCCGGTTTATCCCGCCAATCCCGGCGGCAAGCTGGCGCCCGCAGTGTCGCCTAGCCGCGACCAACTCAATGACTCTTTTTATTTCGCAGTGCCGGCAGAGTGGCTCAATGCCGCCACCATGCAGGTAGAGGTGGAGGTAAACCCGCGCGTCCTCAACAGTTGCACCCTGCCCCGTCCCTATTGTCTCTTCTACTGGTGGCGTGACGCCACCGAGACCAACTATAATGACAATACGGTGCGCTCGGCTGTGCTAAATCTGCAAAGCGTGCCGCCCTTGCGTCTTTGGCTCTACAATGTGGTCTATAGCAAGCAGACGGGCAATACGACCAAGTGGTATAAGGCGACAGACACCCAACTCTTTGAAATCGAGGATTGGTTGCGCCGCGCCTATCCCATCTCCAGCCTCTTTTCGCAACGGAGCGAGACGACCATGCCCGAAGCATCCATCTACCAATGGGTCAAGGATGATGACGGTAATGATGTCTATCAGCTCCAGGCCAGCCTGGTTAACCAGCGGCTGAACCTGGTGCGCAACATTGATCAGGCGTTCAACCCCAACTTTATTCGCCAGGCGCGCTATTACGGCGTGGCGACCGATGCCTCGGGTGACTTTATGCGCGGACTCGGGGGCGGGTTTATTGCCTCTGGCCCCACCGGCAGCGCCGCGGCAAGCGGTTGGGGCTGGTGGGACAAAGATAGCTCTAGCTATGGCGACTGGTATGCCGGCCACGAGATCGGCCACACCTGGAATCGCGGCCACCCCGCGGCGGCCGGCTACGTGGATGAGGATCACAAAAACTGTGGCCACAACCGCGTTGATTTCAACTATCCTTATCCCGACGCCGTGATCGGTGGCAACTACCGCTTTATTAGGCTTGGGTTGGGTGGTCCATTTGCCAACCAGTGGCTGATTCTGCCGCCCAACCGCTACTATGGCTTTGACATCTTCCTGCGTGGCCAAGTGGTCTATGGGCCCGATTGGACCGACATGATGTCTTATTGTGACAAACAGTGGATCTCCGACTACACCTATAACGCCATCCGTGCCCAGCTTCAGACCGAGGGATTGGTGGAAGCTGCCCAGACATGGGGACCGGCGGGCGAGTATGCGCTCATTCAAGGTGCGTTTGGCACCGACCTCACCACGGCCACGCTGGACACAATCTTGCACCTGCCCAACCCAGCGGGGCAACCGCTGCCCACTCCCGGTGACTTTGCCATCATCTTCCGGGATGCCAACCAGGCCATCTTGGCCAGCCATGCCTTTACCCCAACCGTCTATGCCGACGCGACCGAAAATCACCGTTACTTTATCAATGTCGCGGTTCCCTATCCGACCGGTGTCAAGCAGATTGAAGTGCGCAAAGGGGAGACCTTGCTGGCTAGCCGCACTGTCAGCGCCCATCTGCCCACCGTCGTGGTAGCTTCACCCAATGGCGGCGAAACGATTGACACTGATCTTACGGTTGGCTGGAGCATGAGCGATGCGGATGGCGACGTGTTGACGGCCAGCGTCCTTTATAGTGCCGACAATGGTCAGAGCTGGCAGACACTAGCTACCGGTATTACCGAAACCCAGGTTACGTTGAACTACAGTGCGCTGGCCGGCACCACCCAGGGGCGTATACGGCTGTTGGTCACCGATGGCGTCAACACGGTGCAGGACGACTCTGATGGGCCCTTTACGGTTTGGGGCCATGCGCCCACCGCGGCTATCCTGGCGCCGGCGGCAGACGCCACCTTTGTGGTCAGCCAGACGGTGATCTTGCATGGCAGTGGTTATGATGTGGAAGATGGCGAACTCACCGGCGGCGCGTTGACCTGGCAATCGGACCGGGATGGGCTGTTGGGCACAGGCGCCGAGGTGGCCCTTAACACGCTCTCGGCGGGCACCCATGTGATTACGTTGCAGGTTACCGACGCGGACAACAATCAAGCCAGTGACAGCCGCACCATCACCGTGGGTGAAGATCTGACCGCGGTTGCGGCACTTTTGGCGGTTGCGCCGCAGACCATCCAACTGAATGCGGTGGTCGGTTCCTCGCGGCAGCCGACCGTCACCCTGGCTATCCGCGATGCCAACGCCGGCAGCGGCGTCAGCACGGCGCTGACCTGGAGCGCTACTACCGATGTTCCCTGGCTCACCGTGGTACAGAGCAGCGGCAGCACACCCAGTGATGTGGTGCTACGCGCCACGCCGGTCAACCTAGCCCTGGGCGTCTACACCGCAACGGTGACAGTCAACGCTGCCAATGGCAATGAACAAATAATTCCCGTGCAATTGCAGGTATTGCCGGTGGACGTGTTGCCGGCCACAGAGACGACCCTCTATCTACCGCTGATTGTGCGGTAGGGAAAAAGCAGGCAAGGGGATGCTTGCTAGATAAAAGCACCCCCTTTTTTCTACCCGCGCAAAATTTCTAGCAGGCGATCGAGGACAATCTGTTCTTCGCCGTCGGCCAGGGTCATAGGGTTGAGGTAGATGCCGTCGTTGCCGGCCAGGCTGACCGCGATGGCAGGCGATCCGGTTTCCAACGCTTGCACCACCTCGTCGCGGGTGCGCCCGGCATGGGCCGCGTCAATGGTTACTTTGGCCCGGGGCAGAGGTTGGCCAGCCTCATTGGGGAAAATCCGTTCGGCATGAACGCCGGGCGCCTTGTTTAGTTCATTGCACCAACCGGCCACCACTTCTTCGTCCTGTGAAGCGCGCGCTTCGTGGTCAAGCGTCACATAGCGTTTGACCGCGGCCAACAATCCCGCCATCTCTTCCTTGCCCACCTTCATGGGCCGCCCAATACTGTGATTGGGATTGCCATTGACGCGACAGGCTTCGATCAGATCTTTGCGCCCCACAATTAGGCCGGACGACTGGGGGCCGCGCAGATCTTTGCCGCCGCTAAAGACGGCCAGCGCCGCGCCCATTTGGGTAAAACGCCAGAGATTTTCCACCGGCGGCAGTTGGGCAGCGCCATCGACGACTACGGGCACATTATAGCGGTTCGCAATCTCGATCACTGTGGCTAATGGCAGATCGCCCCGGCCGGTCATCGCACCCTGAAACCAGAAGATGGCGGCGGTCTTCTCATTGATCGCGTGTTCCAATTCCCACGGCGCGGTGCTCAAAGCCGCGCCAATCTCCACGATCTTGACGCCCACCTGGCGCACGGCATGGTCATAGCCGTTGCGATGGGATTTGTGGATGATCACCTCGTCCTTGAGCCCTTCCAGATTGGGCAGTTGGGCAATCGCGGCCGGATTAGCGCCGGCGACACAGGCGGCGGTGGCCAGCACCAGGCCGGCAGCCGCACCGGAAGAGACATAGGCTGCTTCGTTGTGCGTCAGTTCCGCAATGCGTTCTCCCACCCGGCGCTGCAAGTCGTCCAGGTGTACAAAATGGCGAGACGCCTCCACCATGGCTTCAACCACCTCCGGCGGCATCAGCGAACCACCGAGACGGGTCAAGGTTGCACTGGCATTAATCAGGGGTTGGATTCCAAGCTCGTCATAAATGCCCATCATCGTATTACTTTCTTTTGTTTAATGACTGACGATCAAATAACTGTTTGACTTCAAAGTGACCGGCACTTTGGGTGCCGGTCACTTTCACTGACTTATTTAATCACGCTTCCTAAGCGGCTACTTTGGCCGGAGTCGCCCAGACCAGATCACAGGCTTCGGGCGGCATCCAGTGGGCATCCTGGCCATCCCATTTGACATTGCAGCCAAGCGGGTTGGTCATTGGCACACTGACCGGCTTGCCGGCCAGATGTTCTTCCAGCGCACGGTCCAGGTCATTGACCGTCATCTTGTTGGTCTCGCGTGGGTTATCAACCCCGCGCCCGGTGTAGACCAATTTGCGATCTTCGTCAAACACATAGAAATGGGGGGTGCGGAGCGCACCGTAAGCGAGCGCCACATCCTGTGCTTCATCGCGTAGGTAGAGCCAGGGGAAGTTATGTTCCTGCATCCGCTGCACCATGTGAGGGAAGTCATCGTTTGGGTGGGTCTTTTTGCTATTGGCGTTAATGCCGACGAATTTGACGCCGCGCGCCATAAATTTTTCGGCGGTCCGGCGCGTCACCTCATCCGAGCCGACGACATAGGGACAATGGTTGCAGGTGAAAAAGACGACGAGGGTGTCGGCATCAGCAAAGTCCGCAAGCTGATAGGTGTTGCCATCGGTGGCCGGCAATTCAAAATCCGGCGCCTTGTCACCAATTTCCAAGGTAAAAGCCATAATTATTCTCCTTGTCTATAAAATCACGTTGGGCTAATGACCAGGGGATCGATGATCAGCCGCTCACACAGCGGATGCTCACCCCTAAGGATAATTGAACTTGACGAGATCACCTAATTACTCATCACCTCTACTCTGTTCACCATGAGATCCGGCGTTGGGTAGAGAATGGAGACTGAAGACTGAAGACTGGAGACTGAAAACTGCGTACACGGGTCTCCAATCTCCAGTCTCTAGTCTCTACTTATACAAGTGATCTCCGCTGGCGCAGCCAGATCGCGCCGGCCAGCCAGCCAACAATCAGGATCAGGATGCCAATCCCAATCAGGTCATTGGAAAGATCAGTGGGTGAACTCCCGGTGACTGGCAGCAACGCTGGCGCGTCGGTCATTGATGCCTCCGTCGATGCAGCGGTAGCATCATTGGCCGCCGCGGCGGGTGCAGTATCATTGACATCCGCCGCGGTGGCAGTATCATTGGCAGCGGCAGCATCGTTGGCGGGGGCGGCGAATTGGTACTGCGCGAGTTCCAACATGGTGGTGTAGGCGAAGGTGGTCTCGCGGTCGAGGTCACCGATGGTGGCGCCCAGGTCATCGGCCAGTTGTTGTGCTTCGGTGATGGTGTCGGCGGCGAAGATCTTCAACGCCTGGTCGTAGGCGGTCTTGACCAGTTCTTCGCCGGTCTCAGTGGCCTCGGCGGCCTCATCCAGTTCACCCGGCGCCACCTGTTGCTGATTGAGTTCTTCGGCAACCTGAATCAGCGGCAGCGCGCCAGCATAGGCCTCGGTGAGGTAATATTCGACCCCGACATCATCACCCGGATTCTGCGGTGAGCCATCACGGTCATGGTCGCCATAGTTGAGGCCATTCTTGCCGGCCAGGATGTTGATAAGATGTTCGGCATGACGGAAGGCCGTGGGCAGATCGCCATCAGCCAGGGCGTCCTGGAGAAAGCCGCGATGCTGGACGACGATTTGCATCTGTTCATAGGCGCCGCGCATAGCGCCCTTGCCCCCGTCGGCGCTCTTCCAGTAGAGCGACTGGAGTGCGCTCGCCAAGCCCTCTGGCATAGCACTCGCAAAGACGATCTGGTCCGAAATTCCCGCATCGCTGTCATCATCCGCTTCCAGGCTGACCAGTGCCTGCGTGTAAGCCAGCAGATTTTCGTTGGTGTTGCCTGCCAACACGGCTTGCCCGTCAGTAACTGGAACGGCGCCCAACGACACTATTTCGTTCGTATCGGAAGCAAGCCACAGTTCATAGTGACTGCCGGCCGGCGGTGGGGTGATTGCACCAAATGCCAGTTGATAGGCATTGACGCCGGCGGCTCTGCTCTCGGTGATGTTCAGACTCCCCACAATCTCTGCCCCATCGGGTGAACTATTGATGGGGAGAGCGATAGCCGTTGGCGTTGCGGTTGGCTCCGGCGTGTTGGTGGGCGCCACCGTTGGTGCGACGGCGGCAGAATCATTGGCCGCCCCAGCGGGGGCGGCGAACTGATACTGTGCGAGTTCCAACATGGTGGTGTAGGCGAAGGTGGTTTCGTGGTCAAGGCCATCGATGGTGGCGCTCAGGTCATCGGCCAGTTGTTGCGCCTCGGTGATGGTGTCGGCGGCGAAGATCTTCAACGCCTGGTCGTAGGCGGTCTTGACCAGTTCTTCGCCGGTCTCAGTGGCCTCGGCGGCCTCATCCAGTTCATCTGGCGCCACCTGTTGCTGATTGAGTTCTTCGGCAACCTGAATCAGCGGCAGCGCGCCGGCATAGGACTCGGTCAGGTAATACTCGACACCGACATCATCGCCCGGATTCTGCGGTGAGCCATCGCGATCATGATCGCCATAGTTGAGGCCATTCTTGCCGGCCAGGATGTTGATGATGTGTTCGGCGTGACGGAAGGCCGTGGGCAGATCGCCATCAGCCAGAGCATCCTCCAGAAAGCCACGATGCTGGACCACGATTTGCATCTGTTCGTAGGCGCCGCGCATGGCCCCCTTGCCCCCGTCGTCACTCTTCCAGTAGAGCGACTGGAGTGCGCTCGCCAAACCCTCGGGCATGGCGCTGGAAAATGCAATCTGGTTGGAGATCCCAGCATCGCTGTCATCATCCGGTTCCACGCTAATCAGCGCCTTGGTGTAGGCCAGCAGATTTTCGTTGGTGTTGCCTTCCAGCGTGGCTTGTCCATCAGTGACCGGAATGACCCCCAATGAAACCATTTCACCTGTATCCGAGGTAAGCCACAGTTCATAGTGACTGCCGGCCGGCGGTGGGGTGATCGTACTCAATGTCAGTTGATAAGCGTTGACGCCGGCGGCTCTGCTCTCGGTGATGTTCAGACTCCCGACCGCTTCCAGCGAACTTTCTGCTTGCGCTTGCACCCTGTTGCCGTCAAAGAGCATAAAACAGAAGAGATAAATCCCAATAAGTAAAAATCCACAGGTAACCAACAGGCGCCATCGTCTCAAAGCATTCATAGTTTTCTCCTTGTCTGCTTAGCATTGTACGAATATATATACTGCACTCGCTTATCTATGGCAGTGCTCAGGATAGCGTAGATCTACACTTGATGGGCGACAAACCCGTTAGCGCTTGCTACCAATCAACAGAAAGAAATGGCTCAACAGGATCCCCTATGGTTGACAGGTACGACCGTCAAAATAATCCCGGAATCTTTTGGAGATTCCGGGATTATTTTGACTCTCCCACCCGAAATCCAGATGAACCAAAAAAATTACCTACGGCAGATGATAAAGGTATGAAAATAACTGGCATTGTTGCGTAAGCCGCGACGAAATGGGTACTCGTTCAGTTGGAAGTAGTGCCATTGCCGTAAACAGCCATTCAAGCTGTAAAAACCTGATCACGGCGATCTGAACTCAAGCGGCGTCATGTAATGAGTATAACATAAAAGTCGAATATGTAAATACCATATGAAAACTTTGCTCATATAGGCGAAGAGGGGAAATCATGGCAAATACCAGAGAGAAAAAGCGCGATTTCACCCGCAGACTATATGAGCGTAAAACTTAGGTACGCAACCGACCTACGGTTCCGGCAAGACAACACGAAAGCCAATGGTGTCTTGATTATGCGCGTTGGGAACAAATCCGGCCCGCGCCACTGTGCGCACGGCAGGTCGATTACTTTTGTAGGAGCCGCCACGAATAACGCGTACCCGGCCATCGGATGGTCCCAATGGATTTTGTGTGGGCGACTGTGCGTAATACTGATCGCCATACCAATCCGCCACCCACTCCTCCACATTACCGGCCATGTCCAACACGCCATAGGGGCTGGCGCCTTCGGGATAACTGCCCACTGGCATGGTCGTTCCTACCTGAGTTAAATCGAAGTTCAGCAAAGGTGGATTCGCTATTTGATCACCCCAGGGATAGAGCCGACCATCGTCGCCTCGTGCAGCCTTTTCCCACTCGGCTTCGGTCGGTAATCGGCCGCCGGCCCACTGGGCATAGCTTTGAGCCTGATCCCAATCGACATTGACGACCGGATGAGTGGCATAGGCTGGTTCCTGCCAGAAGTCGTTAAAGGGCGGCTGACAGACACCCTGATTGACACAAAGCCCATACATCGCGTTGGTCACCTCGGTCTCCATCATCCAGAAACCATCCAGGCTGACTTGGTGGAGCGGCATTTCATTCACCTGGTGGCCAGGAGTTGTTTCGTCGCTGCCCATACTAAATTCGCCGGCGGGTACAAAGTGATAAATCGCGCCATCGACGGGATTACCCTTGATGGCGCCGGCAACTGGCGGCGCGGCGGTTGCCGGCGGCAGAGGTGTCGCCGTCGGTGGTGGGCTTGGGGTGGCACTCGGCGTCGCCGTTGCTGTCGGTATCGCCGTTGGTGTTTGTGTCGGTGTGAGCGTCGGTAGCGGCGTCGACGTCGCCGTTGCTGTCGGTGCGACCGTTGCTGTATTCGTAGGTGTCGGCGATGGAGTGAAGGTTGCAGTCGGTGTTGGCTTTGCCGTATTCGTGGCCGTGGGCTGCGGCGTAGGCGTTGCTGTCGGTGTGACCGTTGCTGTATTCGTAGGTGTCGGTGACGGACTGAAGGTTGCAGTCGGTGTCAGCGTTGGCAATTCTGTGGCCGTAGCCGTGGGCGGCGGCAGCGTTGCTGTTGACGTAGCAGTTGCGGTATTGGTGGCCGTCGGTAACGGACTAGGGGTGGTGCTCGGCGTCAGGGTTGGCGGTTCTGTCGCGGTCGCGGTGGTTGTCGGCGTGGCTGTGGGAAGAGGTGTCAGCGTTGGCGTTGCTGTCGGCGCAACCGTGGCCGTATTGATGACCGTCGGCAACGGAGTAGAGGTTGCACTCGGCGTCAGGGTTGGCGGCGCGCTAGCTGCGTCCGCAGTTGTTGCACTAGCAACGAGTGTCACCGTTGGCGTGTCAGGCAACTGCTGGGTCACAGAGATCGCAGCGATGCCGGCAGAGATTTCCTGGACGGGTGGCTGTGTCAATGTCACTGTGGCAAATGGCGAGGATATTGCCGTTGGCGATGGCGAGATCGCTGTAGTCGGCGTGAGAGTGCGATCACCCATGCCTGAATTCGCCATTCCGCTTTGTGTCGGCAATCTCTCCACCCAGCGCCGCCAGGGCACTCTAGAGGAGGTGCTGATGAGGCCGGCGGCAATCGCTAGGACCAACAGGACACTGACGCTCCATATGACAAACCCTGTAACGCGCCGTGATCGTAACTGTTGGATGGGATTGGGAGAATCGGTGGGAAAAATTCTGGTGCTCTGGCGCAACAAGGCCGCGCGCATCTCGGCAATGCTATTAAACCGGTCACTGGCGTCTATTTGCATGGCGCGCAAGATCACCTTTTCGGTGTTGCGGCTGATTTGTGGGTTGATCTGGCGTGGCGGACGGAGCAAGCTACTGGGCTCCGGCGGTCTTTGGCCAGTCAGGAGCGCATAAAGCGTCGCCCCCAATGCATACACATCCGCGCGCATGTCGGTGCCTGTGCTCATGTACTGCTCAGGCGGAGAATAGCCGCTAGTGACGCCGCGTCCACCCACCAAAGTACGCTCATTGTCCTCAAATTTGGCTAGGCCAAAATCAACCAAGACAATGCGTCCGCTGGGCGTCTGTTTGATATTAGCGGGTTTAATATCCCGATGTATAATCGGTCGCAGGTTACGTGAGGCTGGGTCGACCCAGGTGTGCATATATTCCAGTGCATTCATCACCTGCAAGGTCCACTCAATGACAACCTTTTCGGGGAGTGGCCCACCCTGCGCGCGTAAAAGTGTAGAGAGCGCATCGCCTGCCACATAGTCCATGACCAGATATTGCAGCCCAGAGGGTTCAATAAAATGATCGGTGACGCGGGGCAGATTGGGATGGGACAGATGCGCCAGCAGCAGCGCCTCGCGTAGAAATTGCTGCTGTGCGTCGGGCGAAACAATGTTGTTTTCTTTGATCGCGACAAAGCGCCCCGGCAGATTTTTGTCTGCAGCCAGGTAAACTGTACCCATGCCTCCTCTGCTCAGGAGGTCCTGAATTTGGTAGCGTCCTTGCTGTAACGTGTGGCCAATTTCAAGCGTCATGCGTTTGCTCTATGGGTGGGCGTAAACATCTACGGCAGGCGTCTATCTTGAAGATTATGTTAGGGTAATTGCCCACTATATAGTGTAACAGATCCAGGGTTGAAGAGCAAACGGATCTTTTTAGTTACTCTCACTTTTAAGGATCGTTGGCAAATAGAAGCGTTCAGTTTGATCGGGAGGGATCGTGGGGAATGGCGTGACCGTGGGAGTGACAGTCGGCGTCGGTAGCGTAACGGTGGGATCGACGACGCGATAGATAGCACCGGCGCTAATGTCCGCCACATAAAGTTCGCCATCGCGGTCCTCGCCAAAGGTGCTGGGCGAACCGGTCAGCTTGCCGTGGGCTGCCGCTTCCCACTGCGCTTGACCGTTGCGGATCAGGCTCCAAAACTTGCCGGAACAGTAGTCGGCCAGAATGTAGTGGCCAACAAGGGTTGCATAGCGCTCCCCGCGGTAGACATAGCCACCGGTGATGGATGAACAGCCAGCCGGCGGGTTGCTCTGGTTTTCGGCGTGAGAATATTCAAAGATCGGCGTTACATAGGTCGCCGCGCAATCCACCAGTTCATACTCATGGTTGCCCTCGTAACAATCCCAGCCATAGTTCTCACCGCCACTGCTGGTCGTTGGCTGAAAATCGATCTCCTCCCACGCCCCTTGCCCCACATCCCCGATATAGAGATCGTGGGTTTCGCGGTCAAAGCTGATGCGCCAGGGATTGCGCACCCCCCATGCCCAGATTTCATCCCGGGTATTGGCGTTGTCGTCATTGGCGTAGGGGTTGTCGGACGGAATGGCATAGGTGCTCTGGCCGATCACATCCAGGCGCAAGATCTTGCCCAGCAACTTGCTCAGATCTTGGGCATTTTCGTCAGGGTCGCCGCCACCGCCGCCATCACCCAACGGGATGTAGAGATAGTGATCGGGCCCAAAGGCTAAATCCCCGGCGTTGTGATTGGCGTAGGGCTGGTCCACCTGGAGGATGATCTGCTCACTGGCGGGGTCGGCCACATTGGGGTCGTTGCCGGTCACGCGATAGCGGGCAATGATGGTGTCGCCATTCTGCTGGCCATTTGCGCTTTTGAGGCTATAGTTCACATAGAAAACCTTGGGGTTGTCGGGTTCAAAGACCATTCCCAGCAACCCCTGTTCGCTGCCAAGGGTGACACGGTCTCGGATGTCAAGAAAGGGCGTGCTCAAAAGCGCGCCATCAGCCTGGACAATGCGGATCATACCCGGTTGCTCCACCACAAAAAGTCGGTCATCGCCGGCGTTGACAATGTCAGTCGGCTGCGTCAGACCGGTGGCAAAGGGCTCTAACGCCAGGGTAATTGCCTGGTCCGCAGCATCTGCCCTAGAGGGAGATAAGGTCATCATGCCCAGTGCAAGCCAGCCAATCAGGGCCAGCAGTAGCAGGCATAATGTAAAGAACGCAAAAGGCGACGCAGGGGCCAAGCGCGCAGTTTTAGAAACCATGAAGGGATGCTCCTTTTCCATCTCTATACTTCGTGTGCCCTGTGGCAAAAAACGAGATCGGTTAGTCAACCAGCCATAGCATACCAAAAAGCTGGCGCATCCACTGCGTGTTTGCTCACTAAGATGGCTACTACTCAAAGGCTTTTTGTCAACGCTAAAGGAATGCAACCCACATCAAAATAATCCGAAAATCTTCCGAGATTCCCGGATTATTTTGACGCCCCGACACGCCGGCGTCGGCATTTTTACAAAGGAAGTGAGCGCGGGTCTTCCTGGCAGTGGGCTAACTTTGTGCAGTTGCGAGATGGGCCTTTTTGGCGGCCACGCGGAAGCATTCATATTGATTATCATACATAAAGCGCTGCGCCAGGGCAATGGCTGCATTTTCCGCCAGCAACCCTTCGTCCACTTCACTTTGCAGGGCGCGAGTGAGCCAGGTACGTGCCTGATGGGCATAGGCCACAGCGGCAGTGGGCCAGAAGGTGTCGCCGCCAAAGACAAAGAGTTTGTTGGCCGGCACGGTGTGAATATAACGGCGGACAAAGTCGCCGGCACTATAGGGGTCGATGCTCCAGGCCCAGCACATGTCTACATAGACATTGGGATAATGTTTGGCCAATGCCGTCAATTCATGGCTATAGGGGTAGGCAATGTGCATCAACACAAAGCGCGCGTCTAGATATTTGGCCAGCAGGGCGCAAAGGTTGCCGCTACGGATATAATCCACCGGCATCCGACTGTGGCCGGCATAGTAGCCGGTGTGGATCTTAAAGGGCAGATCATACTCAATGCCCAATTCCACCCCGCGCGCCAGAGACCAGTCACCCAGACAGAGGCGCTGCTCACTGGTGACCTGGGCCGGGTCGCGCAGATAGGCGTCGAGGGCCAGAGCGGCGTCGTGGTCGGTGCGCTCATGCCAGAGCAGGGTGCGGTTGTAGGCATGTTGCGATTTAATGGCAATGGCATTGGCGGCATGTTGGGCAAAGACGCGCCCCATGCATTCACGCAACGTTGCCAAATCTTTCACTTCGATGCCGGTCTCTTGGGTCAATGCGGCGATGTCAGGTTCGCCCTTACAAAAGTTGACCCAGGAAATATCATAGAGAAAGAAATCTGCTCCGGCGGGGTCGGGCGGACAAGGGCGCACAAAGTTGTCGATTTGGACGTGGTCCAGGTTTGCTTGATCGCGCAACAGACGCAGCCGTTGGCCGGGAGCGATGAGAGCTTGATGGCGCGCCTGTGCAGCTTCCAGACCGGCAGCGGTAATTTCCTCCAGGCCGTAGACTTCGCGCGCGATGAGCCGCACCGCTTCACCATAGCCGGTGTACTGTGTCGCCTCCCAGGCGCGCTGAATGCCGACAAAGCGGGCGCGCAGGTCGGGGTTTTGTTTGTCCAGCAGTGTATCTAGCGCGGCTTGACTCGCACCGGCGACGATCAAATCAGCGGTGACATAGTTATTAAAGAGGCTCTGGAGCAGATCGGGGCCAGCATTGACAAAGCCGGCTTCGCTCCCCAAATGTTCGTGGGTGTCACAGAGTGGAATCTGTTGGATCTGTTGGGCTAGCTCGGTGGGCATGGAATTCTCCTTGAGGCGTTTTCAGAAAAAATTATCCAAGGTAGACTGTCACTAGCCACGACGACTCCGGTTGGCGACGCTGCCAATGGCCAGCGACAGTCACCTGGTGCGGATCATTCTTTGCCAACGCCTGAGGGCAAAAGAGCCGCCCAAATGAGCGGCTCTTTGATCAGCTAATACAAGTAATCGTTACACTGAGCACTGTGCGAGTGCGGTATTGTTACACTGAGCACTGCCAGCACTGTGCGAGTGCGGTATTGTTACACTGAGCACTGCCAGCACTGTGCGAGTGCGGTATTGTTACAAGATAGGATGAACTATGGACGCTCAAGATCCAACACTTCCTGGACCTTCTGCACGATGACCGGCGCATGCTCTTCCCAGGTGGTCTCACCTTCCCAAATGAGATTGATCTCGTTGAGGAAAATATTATTCGCTTCGGTAAAGCGGGTGTTCTTGGGCATGGGGAAGGGCTCAATGCCGGCGGTGAGCAGGCTGTCTGTAATGCCAAACATGCGGTTGACTTCATTGACCTTGGCGTCGGTCCAGGCCGATTTATGACCGTTGGGCTGGAGCTTGCCTTCCAAAACCATCATGACGCCGGCCTCACCGGAGGAGTAGAGCTTCAGCAATTCCCACGCCTCTTCTGGGTGTTCGGTGTTGGTGTTGATCATGTGCTGATTGCCGGAGTAGCAGGTGCCCTGGCGGCCTTCGGCGCCCACGGGCAGCAATACGGCATCCATCTCAAATTTATTGTCAATTTGGGCCAAGTAGTTGGTCACATTGCCAACGGTGCTGGCGTGGGTGGCAATCAGGCCGGCGGGGAAGAGACCGCCATCGACCTGATCCGCCTGGCGTGGCGACACTTTGCTGTCGAGCAGATCCAGATACCAGGCCGCAATTTCCCCGTGAAGGGCGGTGTCATAGAGCAACTTGGTGCCGTCTTCATTCATGACCCAGGACTCTTTAGAGTCGGGCTTGCCCCACGAGCGGGAGAAGTTGCTGTAATAGTGGAAGGAGTTCATGCCGTCAAAGCCCAAGCCAAAGATGCCTGCACCCGGATCGGCGGCGGCTTTCGCCAATTCCGTCCAATCAGAGACGGTCCAACCGGCCTGCGGTTCCGGTAGCCCTTTATCGGCCAAGATCGTTTTGTTGTAATTGACCGCAATGTTGCCGCCGGGGTGAACAACGCCGGGAACGCTAAAGTTTTTGCCGTCGAGCGAATTGCCGGCCATCACACTAGGATAAATGTCATCGTAGTCAGAGGGCGGATCAGAGGCCAGCAGGTCGTCGATCTCCATATAGATGCCCTTGAGATAGTTGATAAAGAGCCAACGATGATGACCGTAGAGGAGATCCTGCAGGGTGTTGGAGATAAAGCCGGTCTGGGTTTTGGTCTCAATTTCGCCGTAAATGGTCTCTTCGATGAGCACCTGGACACCGCTATCGGCCTGATAGCGTTCAGCCATCATGGTCGGCATGACGCTTTGGCCGGCTTCGGGCGGCACCTGGACGCGCAGCGTCACATCGGTAGCGGCTGGGGCCGAACTGCTACCGGTTGTACTGGGCGCTTCGCCAGCCGGCGCGCCAGCGGGAACAGCACAGGCGGCCAGGAGTTGTGCGCTAGCTGCACCTACACCGGTAAGCGCCATGCCGCGCAGGAAGCTTCTACGCGTGACATTCTTTTTCAGCATCGTTGCTCTCCTTACTACTACACATATACTGAGGTTGAATAAATTATGCACTGATTGGTTAACTTGCCAATTGGGAGAAATGCCAATTGGAGAAATTGTTGGGAGAAACTAGGTTGGATTGTAGTTAGGTAATAATTTACCACTATCGAGAGGGTAAGTCAAACTGCAATTTTGTCGGGGTGTATTTCATGTTGAAGAGGAAAAGGTGACTGTCACTGGGCAGAGCGTTGCTTAGTTTGCCCAAATAGGTGGTTGCTCAGTGACAGTCATCTCGCTTGCTTAAACGTGAAATACGCCCTCACCAAAAGGGTGCATCCCTTCACCAGCTATCCCAATGGGCCAGGTCTTGCAGCGGCTTGCGTTGGGCCGGCCTAAAGTCGTCGCCGGTGAAATAGGCAACAGGAATCAGCGCGGCTTGGGTCATGGTGGCGGGTATGCCGAGCAACTCGCCTACCGCTTGCTCATGGGCCAGATGCAGCGTCGTCCAGACGGAGCCCAAACCGCGCGAGCGCAAGGCCAGCATAAAAGACCAGGTGGCCGGCAAAATCGAGCCGTAGAGAGAAGCCTGCGCCATCAGGCCGACATTTTCGACGCGCCCTTCAATACAGGGGATGACATGGACCGGCACCTCGTGTAGATGTTGGGAGAGATAAATGGCGGATTTCAACACGCGTGAACCTTGATCTGTTGTGGGGGTTGCCCGCAGCGGTTCCAGGTCGGTCGGCTGCCTAGAGCCTAGATACTGTTTAAAGGCTTGACGGTAATAGCTCGCAATCACTTTACGTTTTTCTGCATCAGTGACAAACATAAAGTGCCATCCCTGACGATTGGAGCCACTCGGCGCCTGCAGGGCCAGTTCCAGACATTCCTCTAGCACCGCCCGCTCCACCGGACGTTGCAGATCGAGGCGTTTGCGCACGGCGCGGGTAGTGGTCAATAAGCGATCTACTGTTGTTAAATCCATCGCAGGCTTCCTTCCAAAGTGGTGTGTTGCATATATCTTTGCACTGCTAGACAGTTTACAGCGCACTCACCTGTTGATTGGTTTCTTGTCCGCTTCCAAGTGCTGTTATACTTATTATATAGCGCTCATCGGCCGAAAATATAAACACAGATGAGCCCTGATGCGGAATCAGCGTCTAAACTATGATGTCAGTGATTAGGGGATGGACTATGATTGGGTATTGCGGATCGGGAGAAGTCAATGACAACGAACATCTGCCAGCGGCATCATAGCTCATCACCTAATCATAAAAATCATAGTTTAGACAAGGTTTTCCTGTTACCTAGTCTAAACTATGCTGTCGGTGATTAGGGGATGGACTATGATTGGGTATTGTGGATCGGGAGAAGTCAATGACAACGAACATCTGCCAGCGGAATCATAGCCCATCAGACAATCCTAAAAATCATCGTACAGACAACAAGATTTTTCTGTTACCTACGGCGACACCCTGAATAGTAACACAAAACAGTTGCTTGTCAATGTCAATTTGCTGACTAAGAAAAATTGCCTTGAGGCCATTGATGGGCGACCAAGCTCAGAGATATTATAATATCCAACAAGTCCAAAAGGGGTTCTTATGAGTGACATTAAATTTGGCACCGACGGTTGGCGAGGGCGGATTGGTGACGATTACACCTTTGCCAATGTACGGCGTTGCGCTCAAGGCTTTGCAAACTATTTAAAGGCGCAGGGGAAAAGTGGCAGTGTGATCATTGGCCATGACCGGCGCTTTCAGGCGGAACACTTTGCCGCCGCCGCCGCCGAAGTGTTGGCTGCCAATGGTTATCATGTCTATCTGACCGACAAGGCAACGCCTACGCCGGTCATCAGTTTTAGTGTGGGCGCCAAAGGCGCTTTGGGCGCCATTAACATTACGGCTAGCCATAATCCACCTGAAGATTGCGGGTTTAAGGTGCGCGATGAATTTGGCGGTGCGATCGCGCCGGATGGGTTGAAACAGATTGAAGCGGCGATCCCCACCGCGGGTGATACGGCAGCTATCCAGCAAACAGAACTTAGCACAGCCCTCGCCGCAAAGGAGATTGAATATTTTGACGCCAAACCCGTCTACTTAAAGCATTTGGCGGAGTTAATCGATGTAACGCCGATCAAAGCCGCTGGGCTGAAAATTGTGGTTGACAATATGTGGGGCAATGGCGCCGGCTGGCTAACGGAGATCCTGGGCGGCGGCAAAACAGAAATCATTGAAGTCCATGCCGAACGCAATCCTATCTTTCCCGAGATGAAACGCCCCGAACCGATTCCACCCAATGTGGATGCCGGGCTGGCGGCAGGCAAAGCGGTCGGTGCAGACTGTGTCTGTATTATGGACGGTGATGCCGACCGCTGTGGCTTTGGCGATGAAAATGGGAATTTTGTTGACCAACTGCGCGTCTATGGCTTGCTGGCCTATTACCTGCTGGAAGTGCGCGGCGAACGCGGTCCCATCGTCAAGACCCTAAGCACCACCTCCATGTTGGATAAGCTGGGCAAGCTGTACGGCGTTAAAGTGGTCAACACCGGCGTCGGCTTTAAATATGTTGCGCCGGCCATGATGGAGAACGATGCGCTCATTGGCGGCGAAGAGAGTGGTGGCTATGCCTTCCGTGGCCATGTGCCGGAGCGCGACGGCATTCTCTCTAATCTCTATCTGCTCGACCTGATGGTGCGCACTGGCCAGCGACCAACGGAACTGCTCCAAACCCTCTTTGCCACGGTAGGCGAACACTTCTATGATCGGATCGACACGCGCCTCACCGACGACACCATGAAAGCCGCGGCCAAAGCGCATTTAGATGCCATTTCCATTGACGGCCTAACCTTGGGCGGGCATGGCGTGGTGGAAAAGGTCACCACCGATGGCTATAAATTTGTCATGGACGATGGTGGTTGGCTCTTGGTGCGCTTCTCCGGCACAGAGCCACTGATTCGCGTCTACACCGAAACCACCGATCAAGCTGCTGTGCCGGCTATTCTGCAAGACGGCAAAAAGTTGGCTGGGATTGGGTGATTAATCATTGGTGATTGGATGATTAGTGATTCGTAATTTCGATAAACGTGCTCACGCCGAAGGCTTAATCACCAATCACCTAATCACTAATCCCCTAATTCCCCATCCCCCAATCATTCAATGCAAGCAGACCTACTTTGGCAAGCAGTGGGCCTGTGATAAAATGTACAAAACAATTTCTTATTAGCCTTTTGTTGACAGTTGACCGTGAAGTTGATCATGACAATAAATCATGTTAGTAGATAGCCATTGTCATTTGGATGTAACACAGTTTGACGCGGATCGGGCCGCAGTGGTAGAGAGAGCGCGCGCGGCCGGCGTACATATGATTGTCAATCCGGGCATTGATCTGCACCACTGCCGGCAAGCCTTGGCGTTGGCGGAACAATACCCTGAAGTCTATGCTGCGGTTGGCATTCATCCCAATAGCAGTGACATGGTGGATAAATCTACCATCGACGAGTTGCGCACGTTGGCTGCACATCCCAAGGTGGTTGCCATTGGTGAAATCGGCCTTGATTACTATTGGGACAAAGTGGAGCCCCAGCAACAGGCTAAAGCCTTTCGCCTGCAATTGGAGCTGGCCGCAACAGTAGGCTTACCCGTCATTATTCACAATCGTGATGCCACGGCAGATACAGCCGCCACATTGCAAGCGTGGGCGGAGAGTGATGCCACCCAGCGCTCACCTCTGGCGGAACGTCCTTTTTGGGGCGTGTTACATGCGTTTGGCGGTGATCTTGCGTTGGCAGAGCAGGCCTATGGCTGGAATTTTGTTCTAGGCATTGGCGGCCCCATCACCTTTCGTAATGCGCGAAGTCTGCACGAGATAGTGCCCTTGTTAGCGCTGGATCGTGTAATGGTGGAAACGGACGCCCCCTATCTGACGCCACATCCCCATCGGGGGCAGCGCAATGAACCAGCCTATGTTGCGCTGGTCTGTGCACAATTGGCCCAACTGCATGGCATTCCTGTCGCAGAAGCAGCCCGGCGTACATCAGCCGTCGCCCAGCGTTTTTTCGGATTGGAGGCTTCCGTTGTCTCTGAAGACGACCATCTTCATCCCACAACCAGAACAGCATAATGGGACCAAGTCAGCCATGTCCCCGTTAACAGCTCCGCAAGATTCCAGTCACTCGGATAGAGCAAACCGGGCCAGCCAGTTGCTGGCCACTGTCCGGCCAGGCTTGCAATTGGTGGAAACCAAAATGAAGGCCGTCGATTCGGCGCTCTTTGCCCCATTGGCCCACGCGTTTCTGGATCTGATCGGCAGCGGCGGGAAACGGTTGCGACCGGCGTTGGCCTTATTGTCTGCCGAAGTAGCGGGGATGACGCCATCCAGCGCCGCCTATCCACGGGTGGTGGCGTTAGCGGCAGCCGTAGAGATGCTGCACACTGCGACATTGGTGCATGATGATGTGATTGATGGCGCAATGTTACGTCGTGGCGCGCCGACCTTGAACGCGACCTGGTCGGGTGGCTCGACTGTCTTGGCCGGCAATTATATGTTTGGCACGGCCGCCCGCTTTGCTGCCCAAACCGACGACATCCGCGTGATCCGTCTCTTTAGCGAAACGTTGAAGATCATTGTCAATGGCGAATTGCGCCAGTTGCGTGATCGCTATAACTATGAGCAGGAAAAGAGCGTCTACTACCAACGCATCTATGCCAAAACCGCCAGCCTCTTCTGTGCCGCAACCGAAGGCGCCGCCATCCTAGCCGGGTTGTCCGATGCCGCCGTCAAACAACTGCGCGACTATGGGTATAATTTCGGCATGGCCTTTCAGATCATGGATGATGTGTTAGACTTTACCAGCGATGAGGCAACGTTGGGGAAACCGGCCGGCAGTGATTTGCGCCAGGGAACGGTTACCTTACCCTTTTTCTACTATTTACATCGCGATAGCGGGGCTGATGATTTGATTGCATACCTGGAAGAACAGCGCCTGCGCGCCGATGAAGAAGACGCCACCATTTGGGATCACACCGTGGCCCAGGTGGTGCAAGAAGTGCGCGCCACAGGCGGGGTGAAGGCTGCACGCCAAGAAGCGTTGAACTTTCTAGAGCAAGCGCGCAACACATTATCTATCTTTGCGGATAGTCCCTGTAAGGAAGCGCTCCTGGGGCTATGTGATTATGTCGTCCAGCGCAACTATTGAGCTACCACTTAACTGCATGACCAAGCCACCTGCCCCACCCGATCTCTCCATTATCATTCTTTCCTGGAATGTCTGGCCATTGCTAAGCGCTTGCCTGCGCTCGCTTGAAACCATGACGCGCGCTGTGCCAGCACAGGGGCCACAAGTGCGTCTCTTTGGCCCCGACGACCAGGCCCACACCGTTGAGGTCATTGTGGTGGACAACGCCAGCGCCGATGCCACACCGCAACAACTGCCGGTGGACTTTCCTTGGGTGCGTTTTATGCAAAGTGGGGCCAACCTGGGCTTTACCAAAGGCAACAATCTGGGCTACCAGGCCAGCCGTGGCACAACGGTTTTCTTTCTGAATCCCGATACGACCCTGGTTGACCCGACTGTTAGCGCAGGCACCGACCCTTGCACCAATGGACTATGGGTGCTCTATCAAACGTTGCTGAATGACCCTGCGCTTGGCCTGGTGGGGCCGCGCTTACAATATGGAGATGGTGAGTGGCAAAACAGCCGGCGTCATTTCCCGGAACGACTCACCGGCTTTTGGGAAAGCACCTGGTTGGGACGAGCTTGGCCCAACAATCGCTGGGCGCGGCATTATCAGATGGCGGATTGGCCGGCCGCTTTTGCCCATGATGTGGACTGGTTGACTGGCGCGGCGATGTTCGCTCGGCGCGCGGCGTTGGAGTCGATCCGCACGCAAAATAGTCCCGGCCCTTTTGATGAGCACTTTTTTATGTACAGCGAAGAATTGGATCTCTGTCGTCGACTGCGGCTCCAGGGGTGGCGTATTCGCTATGAACCGGCCACGACCATCACTCACTATGAAGGGCGGAGTAGTGAACAGGTGGTGGCTGCGCGGCACATCCGCTTTAACACCAGCAAGGTGCGTTACTACCAGAAATATTTTGGTCAAGGTTGGGCGGAAGCGCTACGCATCTATCTGCTCCTGGAGTATTGTCTGCAAATCCTGCTAGAAGGCGGCAAGCTCCTGTTACGCCAGCGGCCCGAATTGCGTCGCCAGCGGATTGCCACCTATCGCCAAGTTCTCGCTGACGGACTTAGAGCTACGTAGTTCGACAATGTCATAGTAGAGAAATGCTAGTACACTGTCAGTGAAGATTGGCTAGATGATAAGGGTCACCCAGGTCTTCCTGGAAAGGAACGGAAAATGGTAAAATACAGGGGTGTGCGGCACCCCCTTCCAGAAAGACGCCCGCGCGCTCGCGTTGGCCAAACTAGCACTATTTCCCTGGCACTGTATTACCCCTTGAGACATTACGCCTACCTGAATTTTGTCCTGTGTTTTGACAGTAATTTGTTACACTAAAAGACGCAGAATTCATGTATACTGATAGCCACGTTGCAGATCCACATAGCAGCCTCGACGCCTTCTGCCCCATTTTGCCAGTCATCACACTCTGGCAGAAGGCGTTCTCCACGCAAGATCAAAGGCACCTTTCTACTATCTGCTCCTACCATTGGTACTCCATTTACCAACCATTGGACATAGGGTGCGTCCCATTTTCGGGGGTCGAGTCGAGTCTCTCAAATTTTTCTGCCAGAGCGCCCCCGAAAATGTGGTGCGCACCCTTGGACATATTGTCCTATAGCCAAGGTCTGTAAAATGATGTATACTTGGCTTCTTGTTATGGCGAAATAGTGCTACTGATTGACAGGAGAATCTCCATGAAAGTTGCTAACCCGACCGCCCGGTATTATTTCCGGTATTGTGTATGTTTCACTGCGTTATTCACCCTGCTGTTGCTGACCGCCTGTGGCTCAGATGAAGCGACCGCCGAACCCACCCAACCGCCGCCGACGGCGACGGCGGTCCCGGCTGAACCCACTGCCACGCCCGTTCCGGCCGAGCCGACCAGTACCCCGGAGCCAGCGGCAGATAGCGCCACATCTAAGGTTTTCTTTGTTGAACCTACCGATGGTGCGAGTGTTAGCTCACCCTTTTCCGTCACCATGGGGGTGGAAAACTTCACCCTAGAGCCGGTGGGTGAGGTCAAAGAGGGCTTTGGCCACTTGCATATCACTGTCAATGATCCCTGCACAGAAGCGGGGCAACCGATCCCGAAAGACGCCACCCATTTGCACTATGGTCAAGGCCAGAGTGAAGCGACACTCGATCTGTTGCCTGGCGACTACACCCTCTGTTTGCAAGCTGCCGATGGCGCCCATGTCGCGTTGCCTGGTGCTGAAATGCAACAGGAGATCACGGTCACCGTTACCGACTATACTGCCCCCCATGTCTTTTTTATTGAGCCACAAGATGGCGTCACGGTCACGTCACCCTTTAGTGTGACCATGGGGGTCGAGAACTTTACCCTCGAACCGGCCGGCGAGGTTACGGCGGGCGCCGGTCATCTACACATTACCGTTGATGGTGACTGTACGCCAGCCGGCGAACCCATTCCTAAAGATGAAACTCATATTCACTTTGGCAATGGTCAAAGCGAGGCGACATTAGCATTGGCGCCAGGTGAACACACCCTTTGTCTGCAATCCGCCGATGGCGCCCATGTTGCGTTGCCCGGCGCCCATGTCACACAAATGATTACAGTGACTGTCGAGTAGGTATAGACGAGCGCCAAGTAAGGTTTATTTCATACTACTTGCGCTGCTCATAAGTATCACTCTGCTGCATACATATTGGCGAGAAGAGGCCAAGGACAGACGCGGATGACACCGCCCTTGGCCTCTTCCCGGAAGCTCCACGTCATCGATTATACCTCGCAACTTTACTGCCTCTGCTACGTACTGTTTTCTAGGCAACGTGCTTTACTGTCGCCAAAATTGATAACCATTTGTTAAGTTAAGTTGCCGACAAGGGTGATATTATGAATGAACAATCCTGGAAAAAAAACAGTGGACTGTGGGGGATTTTGTTAATCCTGGCCGGTATTTTCTTTTTGTTACAAAACTTTGGCATCCTGGGCGCGTTGAGCACACTCATTTGGAGTGGACTCTTTACATTGGGTGGGCTGACTTTTGTCTACCTCTTTTTGACCCAACGCGAAAAAGCATGGTGGGCGGCAATTCCGGGCTTTACTTTGCTCGGGCTGGCCACTGTAATTTTGCTGGATCAGTGGGGGCCTGGCTTTGCCCAAGGGTTGACTGGGTCCGTTTTCCTGGGTTCGATTGGCTTGGGCTTTGTCATGGTCTACTTGGCCAATTCTGCCATGTGGTGGGCGATAATCCCAGCCGGAGTTATGACCACGTTGGCTGTGGTCGCCGGTGTTGATGAAATTGCACCGCGCGGTGTTGATGCCGGTGGCATCTTTTTCCTAGGATTAGGGACTACTTTTCTGGTGCTGGCGTTATTGCCCCAGCATAATGGGGTACGCCTCACCTGGGCCTTTATCCCGGCCGCGGTGTTACTTGTTATGGGACTGCTGATTGGGACGAACTGGATCAACTATATGAGTTTGGTTGGCCCTATCGCGTTAATTATTGGAGGTGGGTATTGGATTTTCCGCAATCGGATAGCCCATCGTCAAGAGGATCATTAAGCAGGTCATCATTAAAAAGATCAGTTGTGAGGGAAAGATGCAAGCAACTATAGATTCAGAAAAACGCAAAGCGAGCTTATTTGGTCCGCTCGTTTTAATTGGGGTCGGCATTTTGCTGCTGTTAAGTAATCTGGGTGTGCTTGATCTCAATCTGTGGGAACTGCTCTTCCGTTTCTGGCCACTCTTCCTAATTGCCGCTGGCCTGGATGTGCTCATTGGTCGCCGCACCAATAGTGGCGCCTTGATTGCGTTGTTGCTCATCATTGGCGTCGTTGTCGGTAGCATTTGGCTGGGTTATGTCTCTTCGACTTCCTTTGAAAGTGTCAGCGGTCAGACCATTGCCCAAGCGTTAGAAGACGCAGCCCGCGCCCAAGTTAAGATTGAATCTAGCGTCAGTCAAATGAAAATCGGCGCCGCCACCGATCCTACGCAATTGGTAACGGGCAATATTGCGCTACATAACAACGAAGAGCTAAAACATGACTTTCAGCTCAGCAATGGCATCGCCTACTATACGTTACAGAGCGATAGCCACAGCTTCATTTTGCCAAGCTTTGGGCGTCGGGAAGATGGACTCTGGGATCTTCAGCTTAACCCCAAAGTGCCTACGGACTTGAATATTTCTACCGGCGTGGGGTCGGCAACGCTTGATCTGTCGTTGCTAAACCTGACTGGGCTTGCCGTGGACACCGGTGTAGGGTCGGTTGAGATTACGTTGCCGGCGCGGGGAAACTTTACGGCTTCGCTCCATGGCGGCGTCGGTGAACTTGCGGTCTTGATCCCGGACACCGTAGCGGCGCGGATCACCGCCAATGCCGGCATTGGCAGCGTACAGGTGGATGGCGATTATAGTCATCAAGGGGGAGTCTATACGTCGCCTAACTATGACAGCGCCGTTGACCGTGTTGATCTCAGCGTTGATGGCGGAATTGGTTCAATTTCGGTTCGCCAGATCAGTCAACGGTGATCCACCATAGATAGGATCAGTTGATTGCGATTCGACATAGGTCGTGTTGATGTTAGCAACGCGCACACCTGACAGGTTTCCAAAACTTATCAGGTGTGTCACTGACCACTTTCGTAGTATCAACAGAATCTAAACAAACTGCAAAACTTCGACCGGCATATCGGTCGAAGTCTTTTTTGCTCCAGTCTTTCCCCTCGCAACTTTTTCAAACTCCGCGTGTTATCTTCATCAGTAGCCGGTGATAGCTGCTGCTATCGCTATGAGCGATGTTCAATTGATTAAGCTCTCTTTGTTGGGGAGGAAAAATTACGTGAGTGATATGCAAAATTCTTATCAGAGTACAAATGGGTATAGCCCTACCCGCGTTGTTATTACAGGCATGGGGGCGATCACGCCTTTAGGGCTCAATGTGGAAGATAGCTGGCAGGCGCTGTTGGCCGGCCGCTCTGGGATTGACCAAATTACCCGCTTCGATCCCAAGGATCTGCGCACAACCTTTGCTGCGGAGGTGCGTGATTTTGATCCGGCCAACTATCTGGATCGCAAAGAAGCGCGCCGGTTGGATCTTTATATCCAATATGCGCTGGCAGCTACCAAAGAAGCGATTGCTGATGCCCGTTTAGATTTTGAGGCAGAGGATCGGACACGGGTTGGTGTTGTGATTGGCAGTGGTGTCGGCGGCATTCAATCTACGATTGAAAATCAGGATATTGCCAACACGCGGGGGTTGCGCAAGATTAGCCCTTTTATGGTGCCCAACATGCTAGTGGACAGCGCCGGTGGCCGGGTAGCCATTGAATATGGTCTTTATGGGCCTAACCACGGTGTGATCAGCGCCTGCGCAACCGGTACGTCGGCCTGTGGTGAAGCTTTTGAAATTTTACGGCGCGGTGATGCCGATGTTATCATCGCGGGCGGCGCTGAAGCTGCGATCAATCCACTCATTATGGCCGGCTTTGACATGACCGGCGCCCTCAGTCAGCGTAACGACGAGCCGCAGCGCGCTTGTCGCCCCTTTGACAGTGACCGGGATGGCTTTGTGGTAGGGGAAGGCAGCGCCATTTTGATTTTGGAAACGGAAGAACATGCCAAAGCTCGCGGAGCGCGCATCTATGCCGAGGTGATTGGCTACGGATCCAGCGCCGATGCTTACAGCATGGTTGCCCCTCACAACGAAGGGCGCGGCGCCATCGACGCTATTCGGATGGCGCTGCGCAAGGCCGCAACGTATGGAGTCCAACCCCATCACATCGATTATATTAATGCTCACGGCACATCCACCCGACTGAACGATGTGGTGGAAACATTGGCCATCAAAAAATCGCTTGGTGAACATGCTTATAACGTTAAGATCAGCAGCACCAAAAGCATGATCGGCCATATGTTGGCCGGCGCCGGCGCCATTGAAACCATTGTCTGCGCCAAAACCATTCAAGAAGGCGTGATTCCCCCCACCATTAATCTGGAAAATTCCGACCCAGAATGTGACTTAGATTATACGCCGCAGCACAAACAAGCGGCCGATGTTCGTGTCACATTGAGCAACAGCTTTGGCTTTGGCGGCCATAATGCTTGTATTATGTTACGCCGGCATGGATAGCCGAAATCATGGTGGATGACAAACAAAAATCATCAACTTTAACCACCTGACGATATGAAAAAGGCCAAGTACTTGACCTGTTAATATGTGAGCAAGGGGATCGACGAGGAGGAGGCAAATGACGGAACACCATGATCTACACACTTACCGTCTGAATGGACAGAACGGACAAAATGGTCAGAACGGACAAAATGGCCACCATAAACCGGTCGTTGAGGTGGCGCCACTAGAGATGTTAGCGGTAGAGGAGCCGGAACGGCGCTATGCCCAGATCATTGGCTGGGGCCACCAAGTTCCTGCCAAGGTGATTACAAACAAGGATCTAGAGCAGATTGTAGATACCAGTGATGAGTGGATTCGTTCCCGCACGGGGATTGAGGAACGGCATGTGGCCGCTGATCCCAAAGAGACAACGGCCACCCTGGCTACGGCCGCGGCGCGGAAGGCGCTGGAGGTGGCCGATGTTCACCCAAGCAAGGTCGATTTAATTATCTGCGCAACCAGCTCACCAGAACACGTTTTCCCCGCTACGGCGTCAATTGTGCAGGATATGTTGGGGGCCATCAATGCCGGCGCCTTTGACTTGAGCGCGGCCTGCTCCGGCTTTGTCTATGCCTTGAGCATGGCGCGTGGACATATTCTGGCCGGTGATGCAGAATATGTGTTGGTGATTGGCGCTGAAACGCTCAGCCGCATTGTGGATTGGACCGACCGTAACACCTGTGTGCTCTTTGGGGATGGGGCCGGTGCGGTGTTGGTGGCAGCCAGCAACGTGCCCGGCGGCATTATGGCTGTGGAATTGGGCAGCGATGGATCCGGCGCCAATACGTTGCTAGTGCCCGCCGGCGGTAGCGCCATGCCCCCCAGCTTGGAGACGGTCAGCAGCGGCAGCCATTATATTAAAATGGATGGGAAAGCAGTTTTTCGTTTTGCGACGCGCGTCATGGCCCAGGCAACGACCAAAGTCTTGGAACGCAGCGGCTTAACCACTGCGGATGTCGACCTAATTATTCCCCACCAGGCCAATGTGCGCATCATCCAGAACAGCGTTTTGACCCAACTGAAGATTCCCCAGGAAAAGGTAGTCATCAACCTGCAGCGTTATGGCAACACCAGTACCGCTAGCATTCCGATTGCGCTCTGTGAAGCGATTGAAGCCGGTCGGGTGAAACCCGGCAACAACCTGGTCTTTGTCGGCTTCGGCGGTGGCCTCACTTGGGGGGCCTGCTCGGTACAGTGGAGTGTGCCGGTCGAGAAGCAGAGTGCCGGCTGGTGGAAAAACTATCGACGCCAAGCCACCTATCAGGCGGCGGCGGCGCGCAGCATGTGGAAACGGGCAGTGCGCTGGGTCTACGAAGTGTGGCCGACCGACCCCGAAGGCGTTCCTATTCGAGGTAACGAAAACGAACCCCAGAACACGACTCCGGAGTCGGTCTCGCAAAATTAGAGAGTACTTTGTACACAAAGAGACCGGCACGTTAAAAGTGCCGGTCTCTTTTCCACAGGACTATTCAAATCTGGCGGCTACCTCCGGTTTAAAGAGATACCAGAGTGTCAGTGCACCAATCACTGTGCCAATCGGGAAACCGAAGAGGCTGATAAACGCCAGCGCGATGGCGGCAGCGCGCCCCCAGGCTTTGAGTGTCCACAGTCCGTAGCCGACAGCCAAATTGAGCATAGAGAGTGCCAGTACAATGAGCGCAACAAAGCCCACCACGACCATTGGCACCATGGCATCAGCGTTATCCAGCGCCGCCACCACACCCAGAATACCGGTTGGGATGATCAAGATCAGTGTCCCCAGCAGAAAAAGCCCCGCCACAACAAAATGATAGCCAGCAATCAGTGTCACGCCATCCCCACGCTGTTGCCAAAGCGGCTGCGATGCAGAAACTGGCCCCGATAATTGTGACGTCCCTACGCTGCTCTCAACCGGAAGCGCACGCCCCGGCGCATTATCAACCATTTGCTCTGCCATCTCAAAACTCTCTTTCTACGAACTTGCCCTGGAAACTCATCCTGGAAACTCATCCTGGGAACTCATCCTGGGAACTCATCCTGGCAACCAACATAGGTGTCTGTAAAATAAATACGTAGCACCGCCGCGAAAGTTGCTTGCAAGTTGGTAACAAAGGCGGGTCTATGCGCGCCACCTTACTTATCAAGTACACTTTGCCGCAAAGAGCCACAAAGGCTTTTTCAACATCCCCTTCGACAGGCTCAAGGGACGTTGAAAAAAGCCTTCTTACAAACTGTAGCCGCATAAAAATTCGCCAATTTTGCCTATCCATGATACAACTAGGAACGGCGTTTATGCGCCTGAATTAAATTGGTAAAAATAGGAGTCTACATCATGACCGAAATTGTTTATATCCATGGGCGCGAGGTACTGGATAGCCGTGGCAACCCTACCGTTGAAGTTGAAGTGATGCTCGAAAGCGGTGGTATGGGTCGCGCGATCGTGCCCAGCGGCGCCAGCACAGGCGTGCATGAAGCTGTCGAACTGCGTGATGGTGATAAAAATCGCTTTGGCGGCAAAGGTGTGCAAAATGCGGTGGACAATGTCAATGTCACCCTGGCCGAAGAGTTGATCGGCTTTGACGCACTGGACCAGGTCGCTATTGATGAGTACATGTTACAGTTGGATGGGAGCGAAAATAAGGGCCGCTTGGGGGCCAACGCCATCCTTGGGGTGAGTCTGGCCGTGGCCAGGGCCGCTGCGGATGCGCTGGGACTGCCGCTCTATCGCTATCTGGGCGGCGTCTCCGCCCGTACTTTGCCCGTCCCCATGTTGAACATTCTCAACGGGGGCAAACATGCCGCCAACAGCACCGACTTCCAGGAATTTATGGTGATGCCGGTGGGGGCGGAGACCTTTGCCGAAGCACTACGTTGGGGCGCAGAAATTTACCACAGCTTGAAAAAGGTCTTACATGACGCTGGTCACAGCACCAATGTGGGCGATGAGGGCGGCTTTGCCCCTAGTCTGGGTGGCAATGTGAAAGCGGTTGAGGTGATCTTGCAGGCCATAGAAAAGGCTGGCTACCGGGCCGGTGAAGATGTCTACATTGCGCTAGACCCCGCCAGCAGTGAACTCTATGACCAAGCGAGCGGGCGGTACAAGCTGGCCATTGAAGGCAAAGAATTGTCCAGCGAAGAATTAGCCGAGTTGTGGGCTGATTGGTGCAACCGCTTCCCCATCATCAGCATTGAGGATGGCATGGCCGAGGATGACTGGGATGGCTGGAAATCCCTCTATCAAAAGGTGGGCAACCGCGTACAACTTGTCGGTGACGATCTGCTGGTGACCAATGTCAAGCGCATTGAGCGGGCCATCAAAGAACAAGCGTGTAATGCGCTGCTCTGCAAGGTCAATCAAATTGGCACCCTTACGGAAAGCATTGCCGCGATTGAGATGAGCCATCGCGCCGGTTGGGCTGCCGTCGTCAGTCATCGCTCCGGCGAAACGGAAGATACGACCATTGCCGATCTCGTCGTAGCCTTTAACACCGGCCAGATCAAGACCGGTGCTCCTGCCCGCAGCGACCGCATTGCCAAGTATAATCAGTTGCTGCGTATTGAAGAAGAGCTAGGCGATACGGCGCTCTATGCCGGCCTCAAAGCATTTCCTCATTTGCGGTAAAGCGGACTGTGCCGGTAACTTGGGAGCATTTCAGTTTTAAAGCTACCGGCAAACAAAAAAGCCGATCTCGCGCTGAGATCGGCTTTTTGGTGCCCCTACTCCGACTCGAACGGAGACGCCCATCCGGGCACAGGCCCTCAACCTGCCGTGTATGCCAATTCCACCATAGGGGCGCACAATTAGAAGTATACTCTATGCTGGGTAGAAAAGTCAAAAATAATAGTTTCGCAAAATCCAATGTACGAACTGTGATCAATACACTAGCAATTCTCTAACACTTTGCTAGTGTAGCATCTACACTTTTCTGGTTAGAGTATATAGTACAAAAATTCTTAAGTATACTCATGAGCAGCACAGGAAGTATCATTTTACTCCTGTACAAAATGATACTTCCTGGCGCTCGTCGGTATAGTTTCATCAGTAAACCAACAAAAATAGCGTTACGACGGTAGAAGCATAGTCTCTGTCGTCATTTGACCCAACTTGTTCTGAGGAGCCTGACTATGTCGGAAACAGTTACCGCCACCCCCGAATCACTTGACTATCGCACCGAAGTCAAGCAGTTACTTGATATTCTCGCCCATTCTCTTTATACCGACCGCGAAATTTTCCTGCGCGAACTTATCTCTAATGCATCGGATGCCTTGAACCGCATCCAATTTGAACTGTTAACCAACCATGATGTCCTTGATGCCGACCGTGAGTTGGCCATTCACATTGCAGTGGATAAAGAGGCCAAGACCATCACGATCAGTGACAGCGGCATTGGCATGAATCGTGAAGAGCTGATCGAAAATCTGGGCACCATTGCTCACTCCGGTGCGAAAGCCTTCCTCTCCACCGCCGGCAAAAATGGTGCGAGCGCCGATGGCGACGGCAACGGTGCAGGCAGCAAAATGTCTTTGGAGGAGATCATCGGCCAATTTGGCGTCGGCTTCTACTCTGTCTTTATGGTGGCGGCCGAGGTGACCGTGACCTCACGCTCCTATCGGTTGGAGGACCAGGCCTGGACCTGGACTTCCCAGGGCGACAGCAAATTCACCCTGGCCCCAGGCGAAAAGAGTGACCGGGGCACGACCATTTTGATCAAGCTTAAAGAGGATGCCGAGGAGTTTGCCAACACCTGGCGGATTGAGCAGATCATCAAGAAGCACTCCGACTATGTTTCTTTCCCCATCTATGTCAAGGAGGACGAAGGGGAGGAAAAGATCGCCAACCGCCGCACTGCGCTGTGGCGTCAACCCGCTTCCCAGGTCAAAGCGGAGGAGTACAAGGATTTCTATCAACAGTTAACCTTTGACAGCAACGATCCCCTGCTTTACATTCACATGACGGCTGACGCGCCAGTCAATTTGCGCACCATTCTCTTTGTGCCGACCAAACGGGAACGGGGCATGTTTGTGCAAAGCGAACATGGCTTGCGCCTCTATTCGCGCAAGATCTTGATTCAGCAGCGCAACAAAGAACTGCTGCCCGAATATTTCCGCTTTATTGAAGGCGTGGTCGATTCCGAAGATCTGCCCCTCAACGTTTCGCGCGAGATGGTGCAGAGCAACCCTGTCTTGCGCCAGATGCGCCGGGCGTTGACCAACCGCATCTTCCGCGATCTCAAGAATCTGGCGGAACAGGATAAGGAAAAATATCTGACCTTCTGGCATGAGTTTGGCGTCTTTCTCAAAGAGGGGGTCGCCTCCGACCCATCCAGCCATGAATCTCTGGTGGAACTGCTCCGCTTCCAAAGCAGCAAGACTAGCGAAGCCGAGCCGTGGACCTCGCTCAAGCAATACAAAGAGCAGATGCAGAGCGAGCAGAAGGCGGTTTACTATGTGCTGGGTGAAGATGTCAAGTCGGTGGCGCGCAGCCCCCACCTTGACTATTTCCGCGCCAATAACATTGAAGTGCTCTATCTGGTCGATCCGATTGATGGTTTTATGACCTCGCTCTTGCGCGAATACGACGGCACGCCGCTGCAAAATGTAGACGATGCCGGGCTGGATTTGCCGGAGGCGGCCAAGGATCAGGCAGAAGAGGACAAGCCAAAGGTGGCCCAAGATGATTTTGAACGGCTCATCGAACGCTTTAAAACGGTGCTGGGTGACCATGTCACCGATGTGCGCGAATCAAAACAGTTGGTCAACAGCCCCTGTCGCCTCGTCTCGCCCGAAGATAGCTTTGACCGCGATCTACAGCGCATTCGTCGGCTGACGGAGCAAAATTATGAACTGCCTAAGAAGCTGCTGGAACTCAACCGGCGGCATCCCGTGATCGCCAACTTGGCCCAAATTGTCAGCAAGAGCGGCGATGACGCAGTCGCGGACGCGGCCATTGGCCAACTCTTTGATAACGCGCTGCTGCTGGAGGGCATCAACCCCAACCCCGCCGATATGGTCGAGCGCATTCAAACCTTAATGGCGACCGCAGTGGCCGCCAAGGCCGCGTAGGGTTTCAGTGGGACAGTGACTGACTTACTGTCCCACTGACTTACTGTCCCACTGTCTTACTGTCTCACTGTCCCACCACCGCGCCTACTCCGGTAAATTCTCGATCTGGACCGGCTTGATTTCATCCGCCGGCTCAAAGCCAAAAATCTTACCATAAAAATAGAGCTCAGCCTCGGCGCTGCGGATGATGTTGGCCGCCTTACGGAAGCCATGTTGTTCCTCGGCAAAGGCGAGGTAGGCGTAGGGCAACCCTTTCTTCGCCAGCGCCTCGACCATAATCTCGGCCTGTGAAGGCGGCACAATTTTGTCTTCCAACCCCTGCAAGAGGATAACCGGCGTATTCAGTTGATCGGCAAAATTGACCGGAGAACGTTCAAAGTAGCGCTCCTTGGCTGCGGGATAAGGACCGATGAGATAGTCCAGATAGCGCGATTCAAACTTGTGCGTGTCATAGACAAAGGTTTCCAGCTCAGCCAGGCCATAGTAGCTGGCCCCAGCGGCAAAAAAATCCTGCCAGGTGAGCGCACGCAAGGTGGTGTAGCCGCCGGCGCTGCCCCCGCGCACCGCCACCCGCGCCGGATCCGCTTTGCCCTGGTCGATCAAATAGCGGGCGGCGTTAATGCAATCCATGACATCCACAATACCCCAATTCCCTTGCAACCGCTGACGATAGGCGCGCCCATAGCCGGTGCTGCCCCCATAGTTGACATCGACGACGCCAATGCCGCGGCTGGTCCAATATTGAATGCCCATCGCAAGTTCGGCTTGGGTCGCGCTGGTGGGGCCGCCGTGGGAAATGACCAGCAGCGGCGGACGCTCATTGGCCGGCCCTGCGTAGAGAGGATTGATGGGCGGGTAGAAGATCGCATGGGCGGTGAGGTTATCTTCGGTGGGAAATTCAAAGGGCTCCGGTCGGGCGAAAAAGGCAGGATCAATTTCCGATTTGTAGCTGGCGCGGATGACAGCGGTAGCGCCACTCTGGGGCTCTACAGTGAAGACTGTGCTCTTCTGCGTGGGGCTGCTGCCCACCACCCAAAGCAGGCGTCCGTCGGTGGCAAGCGCGTCCAGCGCCGTGTATGCGCACGGGATGGACGTGATGGTATGGCTGCCAGGCGCGACCAAGCCCAGATAATCGATGCCTCCTTGTCCGTAAATGCAGGCAATCGTGCCATCATCCATAAAGGTGTAGAGCGAGAGGCCAAAGACCCATTGCGGTCGCCCAAATTCCGCCTCAAGCGGCGCTACAGCCTCCACCACGCCATCGACTTCCCGGTAAAGATTCCACCAGTTGGTGCGGTCCGCGACAAAGTGCAGCACCCCATCGGCGCGCCATTCGGGCTGAAAGATCGACTCGTCGGCGCTGCCGGCTACATGACGTGCATTATGCAACATCCCCGCCGCATCTAAATCCGCCACCCAAAGTTCGGTCCCATCCCACGGCAGGAGCGGATGATTCCAGGCGAGCCAGGCCAACTGTGCGCCGTCAGGACGAATGCGCGGCGCGGCATAGAAGTCATAGCCACTGCTAATCACTTTGGGGGATGCTGAGCCATCGGTGGGGATGGCCACTAGCTCATTGACCACTGCGCCATCGGCCCTATGCGCTTCCTGTACACAGATCAGCCAGCGGCCATCGGGCGTGACCCGGCCATCGGCATAGCGCAAGGCGCGCGGTGCGGCCGGCGCCGACGTAATTGGTTCCGGCGTCTGACCAGGCGCCTGACGATAGAGACGCTGGTCCGCAAAGTTGGCGAAATAGACAACGCCTTGGTGAACTGTATACATTCCACCGCCATATTCATGGACCAAGGTGCGAGCGTTATAGCCGGGCGGCGTCAGATCGGTAATCACACCATCTGGCGTGCGGCGTACAATTACATAACGACCATTTTCTAAGGGGCGTCCCTCCACCCAATAGGTATCTTCCCCGTCGACCTGCAAGTAGGCCAAAGAGATGCCGGAGGCTGCCAGCAATTCGCCGCTAATGGGTGAGCGCCAGGCGCCATAAGGAGTAATTTTCTTTTCCATTTTTCGCTCCACTATAAAGATTAATTTTTCTAGATTGGCGAATTGTAACATATTATTGGGGAATACTCATTTTTTCTGGACAGTCACACAGTTATCTCACTCGTTTATTGTGCGGGCGTAAGGTGTAGCGGATACACTCGCGTCGGTTTCTGCCTGAATAACCTGCGCCGCACATCTCTGTACCGATTGAGGTGGCGCCAGCCTCATCACGACGATTGAGAGGAGGTAAGATGAACGAATCCATTATTGACATTAGCTGTGAGTTTTTCGAGCAAGTGGTCAAGCCGATTTTGCAGGAACATTTCCCGGCAGAGACGGCGCGCACCGCCTTTGGCGTCTTTGGTTATGGCTCCGAAGCGCTGCGGCTGGATGACGAATATTCGCGCGATCACCACTGGGGGCTGCGCATTGACGCCCTGATGCCGCCCGACGTCTTTGCTAATCAACGCCAGGCAATTATGGAGACATTACAGCAGCAGTTGCCGGCATCGTTCCAAGGGCATTCCTTGCGCGCGGCCCATTTGGCCGGAGCAGGGCTGGCGCCCGATAACTTGCAAGCCTTCCTGCTGCGCACCATCGGCATCGACCACGCACCTCAGAACGACATAGAGTGGCTCAAGATCCCCGAAGAGGATATTATCCACATCACCAATGGTGAGGTTTGGTATGATCCGCTGGGCGACTTTACTGCGATCCGCCAGGTCTTTCAGGACTACTACCCAGAGCCGGTGCGGCTACGGCGGATTGCCAATTGGTGTCGCTACTTCTCCGGCATGGGGACCTATGCCCTCAAGCGCGCCATCCTACGTGACAACGAATTCTACGCCACCACCCGCTTTAGTAATGCCATTCGTTTGGGCATTCATCTCGCCTTTCTGCTCGATAAAGTCTACTACCCCTATGATAAGTGGCTAATCGCCTATCTGGAACGGCTGCCCCGGTTGGCGGAGCCTATGCTGCCGCTGGTCAACGAAGCGGTGCGCCTCTCCACGCCGTGGGAACGCAAGCTTGACCTGCTGCACCAGATGAGCGATGTGTTGGATCATTTCATGGTTGCCGACGGCATTATCCAGCCCCATCCGCCCTTTGTCCCCTCACCCACCTCCGGCTATCGACTGATGGAGCACGCCTACGCCGAGATTATCCAGGGACTGCCGCCTGAACTCAAAACCGTAGTGCCGGTGGGCGAGCAGATCTACATGGAGGAATTCCACAGCAGCTTCGTCGATGGTCTGGATCTAGCCGTGTGGGATGAGATGTTGCAGTTGAAGACGGCGAAATAAAATAAGGCGGTTCCAGAATTTAAATTACCCAGATCCGTAGGGTGCATCCCCTTGCGGGTGCCCGTAGGCTGGATATTTATTTTTCTGGAACCGCCTAATCACCCTATCTCCCGCTGCCAGAGTGCAGTAACAATGTAGGCGATGCCGGCGCCCAGGTGGCGGCGATAGGTGCTAAAAGGGATGTCCAGGAGTTCGGCGGCCTGTTCCTGGGTGGCGGCGGGCTGAAAATAGGTGTGATGCAGCGCTCGATAGAGCTTTAGATTGCGTGGACTCGATTGCAAAGTTGCGCCCGTCTCGCGCAGCAGTTGTTGGAGCGCCGTCACTCGCTGGGGTAGCGTGGCACTGCCCCCCGCTGCTTGGCTCAACAGGCGGGTGTTGAGCAGGGGATTGTGCACTAAGGCCGTGGGGTTGGTCAGATCGCGCAGCGCATTGCGCACCGCCGTGGTGAATTCGGCCTCACTGAGCAGTGCATGGGCCGGCGTCGGCGGGGCGTCTGTGCCTAGGGCTGCTTCCATGCCGGACGATTCACCGAGCCGCTGCAACCAGGCCAGCGGTGCAAGGGTGCGCCAATCATGGCCATAGGTGCCATAGCGCTTACCGCCTATGGTGAAATCAGCGGCGGGAATGCGCGAGAAGTTGATATAGGTAAAGATATTGGCCCAAAAATCGGGCTCGGCGCAGGCAATGAGCGTATAGACCAAGCCAGGGGTGGTCAACGCCTGTTGCACCATCTGCAGAAAAATCCGGCTTTGGATGGGCGACACCGCCTGGTAGTGATCGCGCGCTAGCCAAAAGCGCACAAAGATGGCCCGTTCCTGCTGGAGGCCTAGGTTGCTCAGATAAAGCGCAGCTTGCTGGACGGCCGGATCCAGCGCACGCGCCTCTGCTGTCACCTGTTCTAGCGCCACCGTAATTGCCACCCCTTGGGGCGCGCCCGCCGCATTACGCAAGACATAGACCCCCTCCGGCTGCATGGACAACCAGTGCGTAGCTAGGCGCGCCGCGATCGGTCCTTCGTGCTCATCGATCATAGTCAGAATAGCCTGGCGGTCCGACGGGCGCAAGGCATCAGTGAAGATCATACCGCTCTCTTGCCATTCAAAGTAGGCGCGCACCAGCGGATTATCGCGATCCAAGTAAAGATAGTCCGATAGCGCCTGCTGTTGCAACTGGCTGTCACTCTGCGTGACGTGGGCCAGATAGTAGGTGCGGGCGCGTTGGAGCAACGCGGCATAGCGTTCCGGATGACGCCAGCGCAGATCGGCGGTGAGCGCCTCACGCACCAGATCATGGGGAAAGAGCCCGCGCCATTCGGACTCAATAAACGAGAGGGTGCGCAACCAAGTAAAGAGTTCATAGGCGTCGGGGCTCTGCACCAAGGTCGCCAACAGCGGCTCGGTCATTAACCGGACCAAGGCGCACGCTTCCAACGCCTGGCGATGGAGCACTGAGGGGGCATCTTGGATAAAGCGCTCAACCAGCGGGGCAATGATGTCAGGCGCGGCGGTGGGCTCAAAGTGCATGGTCGGGTGTTGTTTGAAGACATCAGCCACCAGGGCTAGGGCCAGCGGATGGCCGCGGGTAAAGGCCAGAATTGCGCCATGTTGTTCCGCGGGAATTTGGCTCTTTTCAAGAAAAAGCTGGCCCTCGGTCGGGGTCAGATTACGCAACGGCAACACGCGCATCAATTCCCGCCAGCCGGGGTCGGTACGCCATTCCACCGCGGGTGGATAGCGGCTGGCCAATACCACCAACACATTACTGGGCAGGTGCGTCAGGAATTCATCACGCAGCCACGGATCCAACTTGCTGAGCAACTCATAGGTATCGACGAGCAAAACCAGCCGACTCTCCAGCGCGGCCAACGCCTGTTGTGGCGTTTGGGGCGGTTTTAGCCCCATCGCCTGTTGCAAATTAACCAAAAAGAGTTCGGGGGTAGGCTCCAAATGGCGCCCATCCAAATAAATGGCTGTGAGTTGTTGCGCCTTGGCCAACTGGGCAAATTCATGTAAGAGGGTCGTCTTGCCCACGCCGCCCGGCCCCAAAAGGTAGAGCACTTGAAAGGGCAACTGCTCTGCAACCAAAGCGTCGGCAAAAAGGGCGCACTCTGTTGCGCGCTTGATTAAACGGCTGCGCCGCGCGGCGGCCAACCGATCACTTACTAACCCGGTCATGGTAACTCCTTGATCCCTAACATTCGCAATAGCGCATCCTCGGTCATAGCGCCTCCTTCGTCCCAGGCTGCGGTGTAGAATGTGGTGGATAGGAGCGACTGAAGCTTGTTTACACTTTGCATATAGAGCGCTTGTTCATCCCGTTCCAATACGGCGCCGATGGCTTGGGTTAAATGGTCGGCAAAAGCCAACAGCTTGACGGCCAAGGTCAAGGGCGCCGGTGACGCTGTATTCACGGTCGGCGCAATGGCTAGCTGCACGCCGACCAGACCGATGCAACAGGAGATAATCCCGCGCTTATCATCCAACGCGTGCGAGAGCGCCAGACTCTCGCGATAGTGCACCACGGCCGCGCTGAACTCTTGCTGATAGAGTTCAGCATGGGCAAGATTGCTCAGCGAAATGGCTGTGCCCAGACGGTCGCCCAACGTGCGGCGCAGGGCAAGGCTGGCAGTGTGCTGCTCTGCTGCGGGCCCATAGTCACCTTGGGAAAAGGCAACAAGCCCCAGGTTGTCCAATGTCTGCGCCGCGCCCCAGCGGTCGCCCAGCTCTTCACGGAGGGCCAGGCTCTCTTGCCAGTACGCCGCGGCCGTCGCATAGTCTCCTTGTAAATAGGGGATGACGGCCAAATTGTTGAGCGATGCCGCAATGCCCCACTGATCGCCAATCTCGCGGCGTACTACCAGCGAGGCCATGCGCCGTTCCTGGGCAAGTTTGTAGTCGCCCACGCCGCGGTCGATGTTGGCCAGGTTGTTGAGCGCATTGGCCATGCCGACCTTGTTCTGTAAGGCTGTGTAGAGCGTTAACGCCTCTCCAGCATAGGTGCGCGCTTCGTCGTACTGCCCTTGTGAGTAATGAAGACTCCCGATCCTGTGTAGCGCGGACGCGACCGTGGCCGGCTGCTCCGCTGCTTTGGCCACCTGTAGCCCTTCCTGCAAATAGTCCCAGGCTGCTTTGTACTCGCCTTGCAGATAATAGACATTACCGATTTCGAGTAAAGTCTCGCTCAGCGCCAAGCTGACTTTTGTGTCGGCCAGATGGCTTTGCGCTTGGTGCAACCAGTGCAGTGCGCCGGCGAAATCACCCCGGATCCGCTGCAATGCGCCGAGCGCTTGATAGCAAGCGCCTAACTCATCAATGGCAGCTGTGGTGGCGTCTGTGGCGGCAACTGTGGCGGCGGCCCGATAGCGCGCCTCGGCTTCATCCCAGCGCCCCACCAACTGGAGCACTTCCCCCAGACGCAACAGGATAGCAACGGACACGGGTTGGTCTACCAGCTCCAACAGGCGTGTATAGTGCTCAATGGCCGCGCTGTTGGCATAGGCGGCCTTTTCGGCAGTCGCCGCCTGGGTCAGATAGTCCCGCTCCCGCACGTGATCCCGGGCCTGGCCAAAGTGATAGGCGAGGGTGGCATAGTGGGGCGCCAACTGCGCAGCATAGCAGCGCTCCAGCGCCCTGCCTACCTGGCTATGCAACTGCTGCCGAGCGTCCGGCGGCAGGGCGCGCAGCAGCGCTTCCCGTAGCTTATCGTGGCTAAAGTGCCAGTGCTCGTCTTGCCATTCCAAAATGGCGGCATTAGCACAGAGATCGACCCACTGATTCCAGTTGGCCTGTGGCATGGCAAGAGTCAAAACCTTTAAATCGACCTGGCGACCGGCCACTGCGGCCAATTGCAGCAACGGCTGGTGGTGGGCCGGAATTCGTTGGAGACGACGCTGCACCACCGCTTCGACGCCACCGGGCAAGATCGCTTTGGGCAGCGTCATGGCGCCGATCCGGCTGAGTTGACCGGCTTCTTCGGCCAAGGTGCGCAGCACCTCTACCAAGAAGAAGGTGTTGCCCTCTGTCTCTTGCTGCAAAAAATTGACTAGATGGGGTTGTCCACCGCTCTGGCCCAACATGGCAATGCTCAGCGCCTGGGTCTGTTCGGTGTGGAAGCGTTGCAAAAGCAACTGCTTGATGCCTGGCAATTGCTGTAGCAGTTGTGGTGCTTCGCCACGGCGATAGGTCGCCACGATGCAGAGCGGAAAGAGAGTGTTCTGCTCTTGTAGCAGGCGATTGAGCCATTGGAGCAGCGTTAGGCTGTTATCATCAGCCCAGTGCACATCTTCCAGCAGCAACAATAGCGGCTGTTGGCGTGCGCTCCGGCGGAGTAACTCCGTCACGGTTGTGATCAAGCGGTCTTGCGCGGCCTTGGGTTCCAAAGGCGGGGCGTCATCAATCGGGACACCGAGCAAGGACTCTAGGTCATGCACCACCGGCTTTAAGACAGCGGCCTCCAGCGCGCTGGGCGTCGTCAGCAGGGGCAGCCAGCGCAACACATTCTGCCAAAGCTGATAGGCGCTACCACCGGCGCCGTTGGCCTGACCGCGCAGCACCAGAAAGCCCTGCACCAAGGCATGAACCCGCACTTCATTGATCAGGCGCGACTTGCCCACACCACTCTCGCCGACGACGAGGTAGGCGGTCGCTTGACCCGTGCGCACCTCTTCCAGCCCGGCCATGAGCTGGTGTAACTCGTCGGCGCGGCCAATAAAAGGCGCAGCTTGCAAAAAACTTTCTCGTGTTGCTTTGGTTTCCAGGGGTAGGGCGTGATGCGTAGCGGCGTTGAGGGCCTCAATCACGGCGGTTGCATCGCTGTAGCGTGCACCAGGGTCTTTGGCCAGCAGACGTTGCCAGATCGCCAGCAGCGCCGGCTCAATCTCTACATACGACCAATCTGCTTCAAGGGTGCGCAGCGCGTCGGCCGTAACGGCATAGCCTGTCGGCGCAAAGGGATGCCAGCCGGCAAAGAGTTCATAGGCAATAATGCCGAGGGCGTAGAGATCACTGGCCGCAGTGGCCACCTGGCCGTTGATCAGCTCCGGCGCCATATAGCGTAGGGTCCCTGCCGAGGGCGTTGCCTGTCCCGCCAGTGTGGTCAGGCCAAAGTCGAGCACCTTCACTTCTTCGCCGCTGACCAAAATGTTGCCTGGTTTCAGGTCGCGATGCACTATGCCGCGGCGGTGGAGATAGGCCAGCGCATGGAGAACGGGCAGCAGCAACGCCAACTTTTCGTCAGCGGTAAGAAATTGTCCGGCTGCGACCAGGGTGCGTGGATTATAGAGTAGATCCATGGTAAAGTAGGGCTGCCCTACGCCGTCGAAGCCATAATCGCGCACGCCGATAATGTTAGGGTGGCGCAACCCGGCCAGCGTTTGAAATTCGCGGGTTAAGGCCAGGCGCAACTCGGTACTCGTCGTTGCTTCCAGGGCATGGGTGATGACCCGTTTGAGCGCAATGGTTTCACCGGTTAGCCGGTCAACCGCACGGTAGACCTGTCCCATGCCGCCTGCGCCCAGGCGGTCCAGCAACTCATAACGATTCCCAACCCCATATCGATGCGCCATTGTCGGTAGCTAGACCCATCTTCACACGCAACAGAGACCTAGGGTGTACTATACATGAAGGTCGCGTAATTTTGCAAGAGGCAATCAGTAATCGGAGTATTTCTGTTATTGGGCGAGGGCGAGCGAGGTGACTGTCACTGGGCAACCACCAATTTGGGCAAACTAAGCAACGCTCTGCCCAGTGACAGTCACCTATTCCCCCCAAAGTGAGATGCACCCTCCGTAACCATGTTGACAACCCTCTGGCTTGCCAGTACAATCGCAGCAATGACTTCATCCCTTATACTTTGCTCTATATGAAAACCGGAGTTTGTTTCTTGAGTAAATCCAGGCAGAAAGCTCCAGTTTTCATCACAACCGCAGGATAGCAGCTAGAGGAAGCAACTATGACTTTACTTGCACTTGATTTGGGCACCACCTTTATCAAAGGCGCCGTGCTCGATCCGGCCACCTACCAGATGCGCCATGTCCAGCGCCAACCCTTTCCAGGCCCCATCCCCCATCTTCCCCCCCTCTTTTACGAAGTTGCGCCAGAGCCATTGGTGCAAACGGTACGGACTCTGCTGCGCGATCTGTTGACCCATGCGCCCGACTGTACCGGCGTGCTTTTCTGCACCCAGATGCATGGCTTGGTCCTCTGCACCGCCCAGGGCGAGGCGCGCTCCAATGTCATCACCTGGCAGGATCAGCGCGTTCTCACGCCCCATCCCAATGGCCAGGGTTCCTATTTTGACCAACTGCGCGCGGCTTTGTCCGAGGCTGAACGCCGTCAACTAGGCAATGAAGTCCAGCCCAGTCGCCCACTCTCCTATCTCTACTGGATGGCCGCCACTGGCCGCCTGCCGCAGGAACCGGTCATCCCTGCCGCGCTGGCCGACTTTGTCATCGCCAATTTGGCTGGGACTGCACCGGTGATTGAGCCGACCAATGCCGGCGCGCACGGCGCCCTAAACCTGGAGACGATGACGTGGCATAAAACCATCCTAGAGCGCCTGGGGCTCTCCTCATTGCAGTGGCCGATGATTCAGCCCTTTGGCGCGCCGGTGGCCACGATCACGCTAGATGGTCAACCCTTGCCCTGTTATGGCGCCGTGGGTGACCATCAGTGTGCAGTGCTAGGCGCGCTCCTGGGCGCGGATGAACTCTCCCTCAACATCTCCACCGGTTCACAGGTCAGTCTGTTGACACCGGCCTTGCAATCAGGTGATTACCAGACGCGGCCCTACTTTGATGGTCGTTTCTTAAACACCATCACCGGCATTCCTGCCGGCCGCGCGCTCAACCATCTGGTCCACTTGATTGCCGAGGTGAGCCAGGCCCAAGGCGCGGCGCCAGCCGATCCGTGGGACTATATTGTCCAGGCCGCCGAAGCTGTCGACAGCAGTGATCTGACAGTCAATCTCGCCTTTTTTGACAGTGTCGGTGGGCGCAGTGGCCAGATCGGCAACATCCGTGAGGACAATCTGAGTGTGGGGCATCTCTTCCGCGCCGCGTTCCAGACGATGGCGAATAACTATTACACCAGTGCGCAGCGACTGGCGCCGGCGCAGCCGCTGCAGCGGTTAGTCTTTTCTGGCGGGCTGGGACAAAAGATTGCGCTCCTACGCCGGTTGATCCAACAACAATTTGGCCTGGACTACCGGCTCTGCCCCACCGCCGAAGATACCATGCTGGGCTTGCTGACATTAGGGTTGGTCGCCACCGGCCAGGCTGCCTCTGTAACCGCGGCAACGGCCCAACTGTTGCCGGTCGCCCATCAGTTGTCGTGGGAATAAGGGATTTACGCAAGCAGTTGGAGGTGACAATCATTGGCGATGAGGCTTCAGGGTAAAGCGAATGATAGCGGCCAGTGACTGTCACCTTGTCTCTGACCACGGCCTGAACCGCTATAAAATAAGGAGAAATGACGATGGAACGACAGTGTGATATTTTGGTCGTCGGCGCTGGTTTGGGGGGTGTGGCGGCGACGTTGGCCGCGGCCCAGCTTGGCCGGCGGGTGATCCTGACCGAAGAGACCGACTGGATTGGGGGCCAACTGACGGCGCAGGCTGTGCCGCCCGATGAACATCCCTGGATCGAGACGACTGGCTGCACGGCCAGCTATCGGCGGCTGCGCCAGGGCATTCGTCACTACTACTGGCGCAACTATCCCGTCACCGAAGCCGCGCGCCATGATATGCTCTTTAACCCTGGCCAAGGCAATGTCAGCCGCCTCTGCCATGAACCGCGCGTTGCCCTGGCCGTGCTGGAAGAGCTGCTTGCCCCGTATCGGGCGCGTCGCCAGGTTGAACTCTTATTACGCCATCGCCCGCTAGCCGTCGAGTGCGACGGCGATCACATTCGCGCTGTGACGCTGCTCAATGAAGAGAATGGCGACGAAGTGGTCATTACCGCGCCCTACATCCTTGACGCAACCGAGCTAGGCGATCTGTTGGAACTGGCGGAGGTGGAACACCTCATTGGCGCCGAAGGCCAGGAGCAGACAGGCGAACTTCATGCGGTGCGCGGCGATCCCCAGCCCCATGACCAGCAGGCGATCACCTGGTGTTTTGCCGTAGACTATTTACCGGGCGAAGATCATACGATTGCGCAGCCGGCTCACTATGCCTTCTGGCGTGATTATCAGGCCGATTTCTGGCCGGGCAAGCAACTGGGGTGGCAGGATGTAGATCCACAGACACTGGAGACGCGTCACCGGGGCATCTTTTTTAACGCGCTGCAAACAGGGCAGGGGCGCTATGTGGGTGACTTTTGGCACTACCGTCGTATCCTCTACCAGGGGCACTATGGGCCCGGGCTCTTCCCTAGCGATATCTGTCTGGTCAATTGGCCCCACAACGACTACTGGCTGGGGCCGCTGCTGGGTGTCAGCGAAGAAGAGCAGCAGAATAATCTGAACGGCGCCGCCCAACTCAGCTATGCCCTGCTCTATTGGATGCAGACCGAGGCGCCCCGCCATGACGGCGGTTATGGCTATCCGGGTCTGCGCCTGCGCGGCGATGTCACCGGCACAAGTCACGGGCTAGCCAAGAGTGTCTATGTGCGCGAAAGCCGGCGGCTTCTGGCTGAATTTACCGTGCTGGAAGAGCATGTCGGTGTGGAACAGCGCGGGGCGCTGGTGGGGGCGGAACGCTTTACAGATAGTGTGGGCGTGGGCAGTTACCGCATTGACCTCCACCCCAGCACAGCGCCGCGCACCTATATTGACATTAGCAACTGGCCTTTTCAGATTCCGTTGGGGGCCTTGATCCCGCAACGGGTGGAGAATCTGTTGCCGGCCTGCAAAAACCTGGGCGTGACCCACATTACCAACGGCTGCTATCGACTGCATCCGGTGGAGTGGAACATTGGCGAAGCGGCCGGCGCGCTGGCCGCGTACTGCCTGGCGAAGGGCTTAACCCCACGGCAAGTGCGCAACACGGCAACTCATTTGGCAGATTTTCAGACATTGCTGGTGGAGCAGTTAGGCTTTGTGTTGGAATGGCCGGAGTATGCGCGGATTACACCACGCTAGTTCAATACTTCTTCTCGTGTCGCTTATTGATAAAAAACTGTCAGTAATTTGTGTGGTAGGGTTTGGTATACTCAGCGTACATTGATATTAAAGCTGCAATCAATTGAGGATAACCAATCAACGGACAAATTTGACAGTGAAAATTTGTCAAAGAAAATTTGTTACTATTCAGGTTTTTCAGTCGTACGATGCGAAGGTGGTGTCTAAACTATGATGCAAATGATTGAGGGATGAGCTATGATTTCCGATTGTGAATCGGGCGAAGGAAATGACCACGAACCTCTGGCGGCGGAATCATAGTCCTCATACAATCACAAAATCATAGCAGACAAAGTTTTTCTGTATAGTAACAGTATGGGTGTCTAAACTATGATGAAAAGATTAGGGGGTGAGCTATGATTTCCGATTGCAATCCGGGCGAAGGAAATGACCACGAACCTCTGCCGGCAGAATCATAGCCCTCATAAAATCACAAAAATCATAGTACAGACAAAGTTTTTCTGTTATGTACGGCGCCACTCTGAATAGTAACAAAAATTTAACGGAGAGAAGAAGTAACCTATGAACAACCAGACAAGTAAAAATGCCTTGAAAGGCAAAATGTTAAACCTAATCGCCATTGTGGCCTTGAGCTGCGCTACAATGATGCCTCTCAGTGTAAGCGCTGCGGATGAACCGACAAGCAGCCCGCCTAAGTGTGTGACGAATCCCAACGACCCATCTGGACCTCCCAAATGCCAGATCAACACACAACAGGTAATCGACCCCAATGTCAGTTGGAATTCATAAGTAAATCTTAGCGTGCGTTGGCATACCCTCTTTTGGTTCTATGTTGTTGCGTCTGAAATGGTTCAGACGGCGCAACAAGCGCCTTTGGCATTACACATCGACAACTTTTTGTCAATGTTATCGCTCTTGTGCTCATTGACATTTCAGAATTGGCCACTGGCACACCTGACAAGTTTCGAAAACTTGTCAGGTGTGTGCGTCGTCAATGTTAACAGAACCTAGACAGCACGCTGACGCCAGGGTGTAGCAACCATGCCATTGGGCTCTGGCGTTCTTATGACTGCCGGCAAAATTTACTGGGCCGCGGCCTCAACATTATCCTTGTTATAGACTGTGAATGGCCCCATTAACACACGTAAGCCGTTGTCACGGGTGGGATCTTTTTCAATCGTATAGGCGCCCATACGGCCTGCTTCAAAACTGACGCCTGCTTCCGGTTGAATCTGGCCACTGGCAATCATGTAGGTGGCATAGTAGGTCAGATAGCCCAAATCCACAAAGCTCCATAGCGCAAACTCTGGTGCACAGCCGTTGAGGGTGTAAGAGACCATCTCGGCCGGCAAACCTAGTCCGCTGACCTTGACCTGGTCACACAGATCCTCATCTTGCATGGCCTTGGCCGCTGCGGCAATGCCGACGGTGGTTGGCGCCATGATTAACTTCAGGTCACTATATTTATCCGTCAGCGCAATGGCTTGGTTGTAGCTATCCTCGGATTGATCGTTGCCATAGACCGTATCGACCAATTCTAACGCCGCATATTTGGGATCTTGCAGCGCCTCTTTCATGGCTGCAATCCAGGCATTTTGGTTGGCCGCATCCGGCGACGCCGAAAGAATGGCGAATTTACCGCCGTCTGCACCCAGGATGCTCAAAGCCATATCGGCCATGACCACACCTGTCTCATCAAAATCCACCTGTGCCACAAAGAGTTGCTCCCCTTCCGCTGAAGGAATGGGGGAGTCCCAGGTAACGACGGTGAGGCCCGCATCGACGGCCGCTTTGGCCGCCGGCGCCAGTTGGTCACCGGCATTGTTGGAAATCATAATCGCATTGGCGCCTTGGGTCACGGCGTTGGTGACGATCTCAATCTGTCCTTGCACACTGTTTTCGGCGGTCGGGCCCACAAATTCCGGCGCGGGCGCACCCAACTCGGTGGCGGCTTCCTGCGCGCCCTGGTTGGCCTGGTCGAAGACCTGGATCCCCAAAAATTTGGGCAGAAGAATGGACTTGATCTCCTTGCCCGTCTCGGCCGTGACGACTTCACCCGCCGGTGCGGCAGATGTCTCGGTCGTGGTGTTGGTGGCAGTGACGCTCTCTGTCTCAGTCATTGCGCCAGTTTCGGTCATGGCCTCCGTCTCGGTCATGGTTTCGGTTGTGGTCATGGCCTCCGCGGCTGCCGGCGCTGGTGTATCGGTGGGTTGAGCGGCGGGCTCCGGCGTATTGGTCGGCTGTTCTACGGCAGGGGCGGGCGTATCCGTTGGTGCGGCTTCTTCGCCACCACCGCAGGCCGCGACCAGTAGCACCACGGCGATACAAAGCGCGATGAGTACACGTACTTCTCTTTTCATACAGTGCTCCTTTAGTCTGGGTAAACGTAGGATTTTGTTGGTAAGGCTCGCGCCACTTGCGCGTACAGAGCGTTGCGCATGGTAGGCGCTAAGGGCGACCACATCGACAATTTTTTGTCGATGTGGAATGCCGAAGGCGCTTGTTGCACCGCTTGAACCATTTCAAGCGCAACAACATAGGATCTGCACGCGGCAAAGGGCATAGATCTCACAGTATACACTAACACGGTTTTTCACGATAGTTCTTCATGCTGGGGGGTGCATTTCCGTTTTAGGACAACTTTGCTGAATGTTGCCGACTCTTCCAATCTCTGGTATAAAGAATCACTGGTCCATAACAATCGAACCGCAACCATGAAAGGTCATAGAATGCCAACAGGAACTAAAAACACCGTTATCCCCGGTGGTGGCTGCCATCACATTGCTGTGCAAACCCGTGATTGGGACGCCTCCATGACGTTATACAGAGATGTACTGGGGATGGAAGTCGTCGCCGAGTTCGGCTCACCCGAACGCAAAATTGCCTTGCTCGACATGGGCGACGGCAGTCACATGGAGTTGTTTCAACCCAAGGCCGACACCCCAGCGCCGGGCGCAGCCGCGCCCAACGACCCGGTCACCCATTTCGCGCTGGCCACGACTGACACCCAAGCCGCCACCGAACATGTACGCCAGGCCGGCTACGAAATCACGGTCGAACCCAAAATGGTTGATCTGGGCGCGCTGACTGTCACGATCGCCTTTTTCCGTGGTCCTAATGGCGAGTCGATTGAGTTTTTCCAGACCCATTGAGGAATCCTATATGACTGCAACTTACCGTTTCGACGAAGTCGGGAGACTCCCCTTGCCCGGCGATAATGTGGCGATTGCCACCCGACGTCTCGACGCCGGCACAAAGATCCACGACAACGATCAGATCTTAACCCTTGACTATACCGTGATGGAGGGCCATCGCTTTGCCATCAAGCCCATTGCCGCTGGCGCACCGTTACTCTCGTGGGAACTGCCTTTTGGCGTGGCGCTGACCGCCATTGCACCGGGCAACTATGTGATCAATGAGAGCGCGCTCCATGCATTAGAAGGACGCGCGCTTAATTTCCCTCTGCCCGCTACCGCTAACTTTGCCGATCAGGTCAAACCCTATGTGATCGATGAAGCAACCTTTCGTCCGGCGGAAGCGCTCCCAACTTACCCGGAGACGCGCACCTTTATGGGCTACCGGCGCAGCCCGGCGCGGGGCGTCGGCACCCGCAACATGATCGTGCTGCTGGGGACCACTTCGCGTACAGGCAGCTATGTCAAGCAGTTGGCCGCCCGCCTACAAGGTGAGTTGGCGAACTATCCCAACATTGACGGCATTGTGCCCGCGGCCCATACCGAAGGCGGCGCCGAGCACCCCAACAACCTGGATCTGCTGCTCCGCACCCTGGCCGGCTTTATGATCAACCCCAATGTGGGGGCGGTGCTGGCGGTGGACTATGGCATCGAACCGGTGACCAATGCCATGGTCGAAGCCTATATGCGGGAGCACCATTATCCACTGGACGAGGTGCCTCACACCTTTCTCTCCCTTACCGGTGGTTTCCAGGAGAATTTGGCCAAAGGCGAAGCCATTGTACACGCCTGGTTGCCCACTGTCAACGCCACCGCGCGCACCCCCGAATCCATTGCCCATCTGAAGATTGCGCTCCAGTGTGGCGGCTCCGACGCCTTCTCCGGCATCTCCGGCAATCCGCTCATTGGCTGGGTGGCGCGCGAGTTGGTGCGTTATGGCGGCGCAGCCAACCTGGCCGAAACCGACGAGTTGATTGGCGCCGAATCTTATGTGCTGGACAAGGTGCGCGATCTAGCTACGGCCCAAAAGTTTCTGGATTTGATGGAAGATTTCAAGGCGCGTGCGTCCTGGCATGGCGCTACAGCCGAGGGCAACCCCTCTGGCGGCAATAAATATCGCGGTCTTTACAACATTGTGCTCAAGTCGATCGGCGCGGCGCGCAAAAAAGATCCGGCCACCCGCCTTGACTATGCCATCGATTACGGCGCGCTGATGCAGGAGCCCGGCTACTACTTTATGGACAGCCCCGGCAACGATCTGGAGAGCATTGCCGGTCAGGTGGCGTCAGGCTGCAACCTGATCTTCTTTGTCACCGGCAACGGTTCCATTACCAACTTCCCCTTTGCGCCCACCATCAAGGTTGTCACCACCACCCGGCGCTATGAGTTGCTGGCCAGCGATATGGATGTCAACGCCGGCCTCTATTTGGATGGCTTGACGATGGACGACCTGGGCAAGGAGACCTTTGACCTGACGTTGGCCATCGCCGCGGGAAAGCGCAGCGTGGGCGAAAAGGCTGGCCATGCTCAGGTGCAGATTTGGCGTAACTGGCGGCAAACTGACGCTAGCCAATTGGAGACGTTGCTCAACGCGCCCCAACCGACCGGCGTCCCCATTCCGATCCAGCAGGATGCGCCGGTGAGTGCTGTGCGCTTTACAGTAACGCGCAGTAACACCCGTCCCGCCCTTGACCAGATCGGCCTCATCTTGCCGACTAGCCTCTGCGCCGGCCAGGTTGCCAATATGATGGCCATGCGCCTCAACAAGAAGCAACTGGGCCAACCCAACCAACTCTCGCGCTTTGTGGCGTTGGCTCACACCGAAGGGTGCGGCAACTCGGCGGGGCCGTCGGAGCAGATGTATGCCCGCACCATGGTCGGCTATGTGACCCATCCGCTGGTCAAACATTGCCTGCTCCTGGAACATGGCTGTGAGAAGACCCACAATGATTACATGCGCCACCAGATTGAGGCGTTGGGCGCCGATGCAAGCCATCTGGGCTGGGCCAGCATTCAACTGGATGGCGGCATTGAGAAGGTGATGCAAAAGGCGGAAGATTGGTTTGCGAGTCAATTGGCCGCCGACCCGGAACCGACTACGACCACGGTCGGTCTGGAGGCGCTGCACATTGGCCTTTTGAGCGATGGTCCCCTCTCGCCCGCAGCGGCCAGCCAGTTGGCCCAGTTGACCAAGATGATCGTCAAGGCGGGCGGCAGCGTCGTTGTCGCCGAAAATACGGGGTTGCTCTCGACGCCGGCTTACCGTGATGCGGTGTTGCAACAGGCTACGGTCTTGCCCTCGTTGGGCTATGGCGAACATGCCCAACAGGCCGGCTTCCATATCATGGAGGCGCCGACCGAACATTGGGTGGAGACGGTGACGGGGCTGGCGGCCACCGGCGTGGAATTGATCCTGGTCCATATCGGCGCCCACCCTCTGCAAACCCATCCGCTGACACCGGTGCTGCAAGTGGCTAGCGATCCTGCCCTGCAAAGCCAATTTGCCGGCGACATCGATCTGGCGCTCACCGGCGACCCCGCGACGTGGTGCGACGCACTGCTCGATCTCTTTAAGCGGACGATTGAGCACCGCTATAGCCCCCGACTCTACCAACAGGGTAACATTGATTTTCAATTTACACGCGGCCTGTTGGGCGTTTCGCTCTAGCACAGGATGAGTTGGGAGAAAACGCAGATTGTACGGATCTGGTGGCTTTAAGGCTGCTCCAGGCAAAGAATCCCGCATACCCATTCTGGGAATGCGCCAGACGAATTGAGTTTGCCCAGCGTGTCCCTGGCGCATTCCCAGAATGTTGCCCTCTTCTATAGCCGTTCATTGTGCAAGTTGTACAGCACATGACAGCATCTTTTAGACAGGTTTAGACTGGTTTCCCCTTGGATTACGACTTACAATAAGGGGAAACCTTTTAACTATTGAGGCGGTCATCTACAGACGTAGAGTAGGGTAGCGCAGATCGTTATAGGAAGAGCGGAAGATCCGCGTTTTTTGATCCGTGTCTGTAAAACCTTCCCATGCCTGAATCGTTGCGAAACCTTTTATACTTGCAGTATCAGAGACACATGACCCTTAGCACCCTACGTCTACGCCAGTTGGCTGACAGCGCTTTTCCGATTGGCGCCGCCGCCCATTCGTTTGGGCTGGAAACGCTGGTGGCAATGGGATCGCTTTCACCACAGACACTCCAGCCTTTGCTGGCCGATCTCTTAACCGAGACAGGGCAAATGGAGGCGCGCTTTGTGCGGTTGGCCTACCGCTTGGCCCAAGACGCGGCTCCTGAGCACGTAATCGAGCCGTGGCTACAACTCAATCTATGGCTTGCCGCCCTCAAACCGGCCCGTGAAAGCCGGGAAGCGAGCGCCACCTTAGGCCGCCGTTTTGTGCAAACCGTAGCCCATCTCGCCCCAAGCCCTTTGTTGCAGCAAGCGCAAGCGGCCGCCAAAGCTGAAGCGGTGGAGATCCATTATTGTGCGGCCTTTGGCTTGGTGGGCGGCGTGTTGGCGTTGGGGGAAGAGGAAAGTGTCAGCGCCTACCTGCAACAAAGCAGCATGGGGTTGGTGTCGGCGGCATTGCGACTCCTGCCCATTGGCCAGGGGCGCGCCGGCGAAATTTTGTGGTCGCTGCAGCCGTTAATAGCTGAGGTGACTGCTGCTAGTCGCGCGGCCTTGGCGGCATGGTGTGCATGTGGTGAAGGCGTAGCGCAATGGGAAGAGGAGTTGGCGCAACTCTCCCTTTTTACGCCCATGCTCGACCTGGCTAGTATGCGCCATCCAACCCTAACGACCCGCTTATTTATCAGTTAACTGTGCCGACCAACCATCGCGTCAACGGACGCCTTCACCTCTCTTTTACACGCCCTGCGCTTGCTGCTAACGCGCGGCTGCATGTACAGCTGCAGAGCCCGCCCTTGCGCGTCGTGCGCGCCTTTCCCATTGACGGCCATGCCGTATTGACCCATTTGCACAATGTTTCCGGCGGCGTCCTCGGCGGCGATCATCTGAGCGTGTGTGTGGATGTGCAGACGGGTGCGCATGTACAACTGACCACGACCGGCGCCACGCGGGTCTATCGACATCGCCCCGGCCACGCCGATGCGACCCAATCCACCCATCTCTGTGTAGCTGCTGGTGGGCTGCTCGAATATCTGCCCGACCCGCTGATTCCCTATGCCGGGGCGCGCTATCACCAGCGCACGCGGATTGAGCTAGCCGACGATGCCGGACTCTTTTACTGGGAGGTGCTCACGCCGGGGCGGGAGGCGCGCCAGGAATGCTTTGCCTATGACCTGGTCACCTTACAGTGTGATATTATGGCCCAAGGCCGGCCGCTGGCAGTGGAACGGGTGCGGCTGGAGCCGACGCAACGCGCCCTCACCTCCCTGATGCGGTTGGGGCTCTATCGCTACAGTGCAACCTTTTATATTTGCCGGGTGGGGGTGGCTGCAGCAGTCTGGCAACAACTGGAGACAAAGCTGGCGACGATTGCCCTAGAACAGAGTGAGCCCGACGTCATTCTCTGGGGTGTCAGCACTTTGCCTGTGCATGGTCTCAGCGTACGCGCCTTGAGTATCAACAGCCGCGCCATTACCACAGGACTGGTGCGTTTTTGGCAAGTGGCCAAACAGGAATTGTATGGCCTGGCGGCCATCCCCCCCCGCAAGGTCTATTGAGCCCTCAGTCTGAATCGATATAAGTGGGGTGCGTACCACAAATGGGGCGAAGCACCAGCAAGGCCAATGGGAGCTTCTCGCCCATCATCCCAAATTTGGGACGCACCCCTATAAGTGTGAGTTAACAATCGCCCAGAGTGACGTTCATGTGCCTTGGGCTATTTCGGAAAAACAAGTAGCCAAGGTGACTGCTACTGGCCACAAACGCACTTGCTGGCGAACCTACGCTTGGTCAGTGACAGTCACCTTGGCCAGTGAGAATAAGGATAGCAACCTATGCATCTAACGCAGCGTGAGCAGGAAAAGCTCTTTATTTTTATGGCCGCTGAATTGGCGCGCAAACGACAGGCGCGTGGTCTTAAGTTAAATTATCCCGAAGCCATGGCCATCTTGACCTTTGAGATCCTCGAAGCGGCGCGCGATGGGAAGAGCGTGGCCGAAATCATGACCTATGGCGCAACGGTGCTCAGCCAGGACGATGTAATGGAGGGTATTGCCGAGATGATCCATGAAGTGCAGGTCGAAGCCACCTTCCCCGACGGGACAAAGTTGGTGACGGTGCATGATCCGATTCAATGATTTACGATTGGGGATTTACGATTGGGGATTTATGGCCTGGGCTGACGCTTTATCGGCTGCCATGAAATTTATTCCTTTGCCAATGTGTAGTCTGGACCTGACCAAAAGCGCAAGAGAAAGTGGGGGATATGATTCCAGGGGAAATTATCATTGATAAAGAGGCCGGCGAAATTGAGGCCAATGTGGGGCGGGCAACGGCGACCCTGTTGGTGCGACATACCGGTGATCGGCCCATTCAGGTGGGCAGCCATTTTCATTTCTTTGAGGTAAACCGGGGGTTGGACTTTGATCGGGCCGCGGCCTATGGCATGAGGCTCAATATCCCGGCGGGGACGGCCATCCGTTTTGAGCCGGGCGACGCCAAAGAGGTATCCCTGGTGGCAATCGCCGGCGTGCGGGTAGCCAGGGGCCATCGTGGGCTGGTGCAGGGACCGCTCGATGATACAACCACCAAGACCAAAGCACTGGAGAGAGCACATGACGCTTAGGATTCCACGCCAGACCTATGCCGACCTCTATGGCCCCACGGTGGGGGACCGGGTGCGGCTGGCCGACAGCGAGTTGATCATTGAAGTGGAGCATGATTACACGGTTTATGGTGACGAAATCACCTTTGGCGGTGGTAAGGTAATTCGCGATGGCATGGGGCAGAGCAGCAGTGCGCTGCGGGAAGGGCTCCACGGTGCGCTCGATCTGGTCATCACCAATGCCCTCATCATCGACCATTGGGGCATTGTCAAGGGGGATATTGGGGTCAAAGCTGGGCGCATTGTTAAGGTGGGCAAGGCGGGCAATCCTGATACCATGGCCGGTGTTGACCCCGAATTGATCGTTGGCCCGGCTACGGAAGTGATTGCCGGCGAGGGGAAGATTGTCACCGCCGGCGGTATTGACGCTCACATTCACTTTATCGCGCCGCAGCAGATCTACGAGGCGCTGAGCAATGGCATCACCACCATGTTGGGCGGCGGCACCGGCCCAGCCACCGGCACCAACGCCACCACCTGTACGCCTGGCGCCTGGCATCTGGCGCGCATGTATCAAGCCGCCGAGGCGTGGCCGGTCAACTTTGGTTTCTTGGGTAAGGGCAATGCTTCTACCCCGTTGCCGCTGGCCGAACAGATTGTGGCCGGCGCCTGTGGCCTAAAGCTGCACGAGGATTGGGGCACGACGCCGGCAGCCATCGACACCTGTCTGGCCGTGGCCGACCAATATGATGTGCAGGTCGCCATCCATACCGACACGCTCAATGAGGCCGGCTTTGTCGAAGATACCATTGCCGCCATCGCCGGGCGCACAATCCACACCTATCACACCGAGGGCGCCGGCGGCGGTCACGCCCCCGATATTATCAAGGTTGCTTCGTTTCCCTATATTCTACCTTCTTCCACCAACCCGACGCGGCCTTACACCGTCAACACCATTGCCGAGCACCTGGACATGCTCATGGTCTGTCACCACCTGAACCCCATGGTGCCGGAAGATGTAGCCTTTGCCGAGAGCCGCATCCGCGCCGAGACGATTGCCGCCGAGGATATTCTGCACGATCTAGGGGTCATCAGCATGATCGCCAGCGACTCGCAGGCCATGGGGCGCATTGGCGAAGTGGTGACGCGCACCTGGCAGACGGCCCACAAGATGAAGGTGCAGCGGGGACCCTTGGCTGGCGATTCGAGCCGCAATGACAATCAACGGGTCAAACGCTATATAGCCAAGTATACGATCAATCCAGCCCTTGCCCACGGCCTGGCCCATACGATTGGTTCGATTGAGGCGGGCAAATTAGCGGACATGGTGCTCTGGTCGCCGGCCTTTTTTGGCGTCAAGCCGGAACTGATCGTCAAGGGCGGGTTGATTGCGTGGAGCGTTATGGGCGACGCCAACGCCTCGATTCCCACGCCGCAGCCGGTGCTCTATCGCCCCATGTTTGGTAGCTTTGGCAAAGCCACTGGCGCAACCAGTGTCTCTTTTATGTCCAAGGCGGCTATGGAGGCAGGCGTCCCTGCACAGCTAGGGCTGCAAAAAGCGGTGGTGGCGGTGACAAACTGTCGAGTTGTAGGCAAAGCCGACATGATCCACAACGACGCCATGCCCCAGATCGAAGTGGACCCGGAGAGCTACGAAGTGCGCGCCGACGGCGAGCTACTCACCTGTGAGCCCGCCACGGTGCTGCCCATGGCCCAGCGCTATTTCTTGTTTTAGGCCATTTCAGAAAAATAAGTAGCCGATTGGGGCCACAGAGGACGCTGAGGGCAGAGAGAAAGCGCTCTGTAATCCCTGTGTTCTCTGTGGCTCAATTTTGGGTGATGCCCTACGCTTGAGAAGGAGACGACTGAGTTTAGGATAATTTTCTTGTCCCTAAACTCAGTCATCCCTACGGGACGAAGGGCCTTCTTGCATTTGGCAACAGGCCAGGTGTAATCAAAGCGAATAACCCTGTTAGGCCTCCATCACACCCTTTTCTACCGGCGGCGCCATTGGTACTCGCGTATGCCAAAATCGGCCGGCACAAAGCCCAGTTTGGCGTACACCGACCTCCCCAGTTGCGAAGCCCAGATCCAACTCCAGGTATAGCCGCGGCGGCGCATTTCTTCCAGCATAGCGTAGGTGATAGCGCCACCAAAGCCCTGCCGCCGCAGGTGGGCCGGCGTAGAGACATTGTAGATGCTGGCACTGCCGCCGGCCAACAACAGCGTACCCGAAGTAACCGGCTGCTCATCCAGATAGCCGATGTAGTGATGTTTTAGTGCATCCGAGGCAAAGCCATGCCGAGCATAGGCTTGATAGAAGTTTTGATAGGCGCCGCCACCAAAACCATCCGACGAAATCTGCCGCCACGCCTCCAACATCCGCTCATCATTGACACGCACGATATGAAAGCGTTCAGAAACGAGGGGCGCCGGCGGTAAGGCGGTCAGATCGACGTACATCCAGTTCCCGCCCATGCCGGGGACATCACCCACCAAGTGCCACGCACCATCCGGCCCACCGGCCAGGCCACGCGCCGCCAATCGTTCACCTAGATTGGCGGGCCGGCAGCCGGGAAAGACCATCCAGTCAATCTCGCTGGTGTACTGCCCCATCTCCATAATTACCCCATCAATCTGCTCATCCACCGTTGCGCCCCGAAAGTTACTTTTGAAGACCATCGTACCCGGCGCGCCTTCATCGGTAAATATCCACGTTGCCGCTTCTTCCACATAGCGGACGCCGGGGATGCCGGCAAAGATACGGAAGTAGGTAATAAAATTCTCTTGTATTTGGTTGACCTTAGTCAGGTCACTCAATTGCAGCAGTGCTGTCATGCGGTTGCATTCCTTTCGCTTGGTAGTTTCTGTTGCGAAATTCGTAATTTGAGGTGACTGCCACTTGTGATTCCAGCATCGGTTGTTGATTCAGATGCCCAAAAGTGACAGTCACCTCCTCTTGCGCACCAAGAACTAGGTAGGCTGTGCAGCGGCTTCGACAAGCTCAGCCGCCGGACATGTTCTGTTTTTGTGTAAACGCTACGCGCAAAAAAAAGACCACGAGCGGCAATGCACTCGTGGTCCAGCATGGTCAAAACAAAGCCGATCAGGCGATCCGGCTTCCTCCAGAAGGTGCATTTTCCCCTATGAGTGTAAATTTCAGGTGATAAAATCGTTGCATAAAGCACCTCCTTTCTGGGTAAAAATGGGTTAAAGGGTTTGTGCTTCCTACTTCCACAAGGTCACATACGTAGTCAGCGTTTTATAGTATAACCAACTTTGGGTTAGGTCGTCAAAAGCGGTTGCAGAGGAAGTGAATGTCGGCGCTGCCGCCACTCTCAGCGATCAACCGGTCGTGGATAAAGAGCACTTGTATACGCACCAGATCTTGGTCCGTCCCGTGGTCAGCGAGAATACGCAAAAAAAATAAAGCTGTTTGACACCAATCGCGGCATCAGTTAAGATGGAGGGACGCAGCTTTAGCGCCAACACCGTGGGTGGTCCTTGCGGCCCGACGAGCACCACCAATCACCCAAGCCCGAATCATTTGCCACGCCCAGAGGAGACCGCGATGCAAGATGAACCGACTGCCGCCCGCATTGATGATCCGGGAATTCGTGCTTTATTCAGCGAGACGGCGCGCTTGCAGTCATGGTTGGATGTGGAGGTTGCCCTGGCCCAAGCGCAGGCCGAGTTAGGCGTGATTCCGGCTGAAGCCGCGGATGAGATCACACGCAAAGCCCACCTGGCCAACCTGGATCTGGCCGCGATCCGCGCCGGACAAGCCCGCACCGGGCATGGCCTGGTGCCGCTGGTCTGGGAACTGGATCGCGTCTGTGCTGGCGACGCCGGCGGCTATATCCATTGGGGCGCGACGACACAGAACATTACCCAAACGGCCTTATTGTTGCAGATCCGCCGCGCCCACGCCATCTTTTTACAGCAATTGGCGGCCATCCTGGAAGCTGCGGCGGATCTGGCCGAACGGACCAAAGCGATGTTGCTGCCGGGGCGCACGCACGGTCAGCCCGCGGTGCCGGCCACCTTTGGCTTCAAGGTCGCCGTCTGGATCGATGAACTCTGTCGCCATGTGGAGCGGCTGCGCGACTGTGAGGGCCGCGTCTTTGTGGCGATGCTGGGCGGTGGCGCGGGGACGCTGGCTTCGCTGGGCGAGCTAGGCTTGCCGACCCAGGCCAAGCTGGCCGCACGGCTGGGCATGGCGCCGATGTCCATGCCGGCGCGCTCGATTGGCGACCACCTGGCCGAATATGTGATGTTGCTGGGGCTGTTGGCGGCCACCAGCAGCAAGATCGGGCGCGAGATCTATACGCTCATGCAGCAGGAGTTTGGCGAGGTGGAAGAGCCGGTGCCGCCGGGCACGGTCGGCAGCAGCACTATGCCGCAAAAGCGCAACCCCAAGCTGGCGCAGGATATTGTGGCCGGCGCCGCCCAGATTCGCATGTTGGTTCCCCTAGCGCTGGAGGCCATGCAGACTGAACACGAGGCCGACCGCACCACCTCGATTATGATGAACCGCGCCCTCACCGAGGCTTGCACGCTTACAGGAGATATTTTGCAGCGGTTGCATGTGGTCCTCGCCGAATTGCAAGTTTTCCCCGCACGGATGCGCCAAAACCTTGACCTCTCCGGCGGGCTGATTATGGCGGAGGCGCTCATGCTGGAACTGGGTAAGCAGATTGGGCGGCAGCGCGCGCATGATGCCGTTTACGAAGCTGCGCAGGCCACAGCCACTGGCGGTGGATCCTTTCAAGCACGCTTGGTCAACGACCCGCATATCAACGCCCACTTTACACCAGCCGAAATTGCCGCCTTGCTCGACCCAGCGCGCCACACCGGCCTCTGCGAACACTTTGCTGTCCGCGAAGCTGATCATGCGCGTACGGTGGCGGCCAGCATCCACGAAAACTATCGATAACTATCAATCAAGCCAGGAAGGATTTTCCATGAAACTGAGTTGCACCTCGGTGATGCTCCCCCGCTGGACGCTCGATGAGACCTTTGATCGCTTGGCCCAATATGGCTATGCTGCTGTTGAGCTACGTTGTCGCTACAACCCAGCCGATAGTGACGCCGACCCCTCCTTTTGGGGGCGCCACCTCGCGGATGTGAGTCCGGACAACGTGGTCGCGAAGGCCAACCAGATCCGCAACGCGGTGCAGCGCAGCGGCGTCCAAGTTGTGGCGTTGGCGCCGAATGTCACCTACGAACAGACCGATGTTGTCCACAAATTGTTCAAAGGCGCCCTGGCCATCAACCCCGATCAGCCGCCGCTGATTCGCATCGGCGCGCCCAGACATGATCGCGCCAAGCCCTATTGGCCCCAGTTTTTCGCGGCGCGCACCGGCTTTGCCAACCTGACCGAACTGGCGCGTGAGTACGGTGTCAAGGTGGTCTACGAGATTCACACCGGCACGGTGGCGGTTTCGGCCTCACGCGCGCTGGAGTTGCTGCGCGATCTGGACCCCAACCACATCGGCGCAATCTTTGATGTGCCGAATATGATCCGCGTCGGCATTGAAGACACACGCATGGGGCTGGAGTTGTTAGGCCCCTACTTGGCGCATTGTCACATCGGCAACGGCGTCCCCGTGAGCACCGGGCGTGATGATGACGGCAGATTGCAGTGGCAGTGGACCTTTGCCAGCCTTAAAGAGGGGGTGGCTAATATTCCGCAGATCATTGCCGATCTCAAGGCTGTCAACTATCAGGGGGCGCTTTCACTGGAAGAATTTGGGCCCGGTGATGACGCCGCTAAAGTCCAGGAAGAGGGGGCGTACTTGCGCTTGCTCCTCGATCGGAATTGAGCATAGGCTGAGGTTTATCAAAAAGGGCTTGCAGCAAAGGCACACATGACGCAAGATGCAAAAGCACAATTTGAAAAAATTCGATGCGGTGTCCGCACCGCGCCAAGGCCAACAGTTGAGGACGCACCGGAATGGCTCCACGAGATTGAGGCAATGCGCGACTTTTTCACTGCGACGGCCCCAGTTTGGGACAAGGTCTTTGGGACAGACGCAGAGGATCCACTCTATCGCGCAGTTGCGGCGCAAATCACGCAGACTGAAGCCGCCGTGCATGTCCTTGTTCTGGGATGTGGCACAGGGCTAGAGTTAGAGGCGCTCTTTGCCAAGGTGCCCAATGCCCAGGTGACCGGCATCGATCTGGCGTCCGGTATGCTGGCGGAACTGCGCCAAAAGTTTCGCGCGAGAATGGCGCAGATTGAGTTGCTCGAGCGCTCGTATGTTGGACTGCCGCTTGGTGAACAACAGTTTGACTATGTCATCGCCACGCTCACGGTTCATCACCTGGCGCCAAAGGCAAAGCTCGATCTTTACCGAAAGATTCGGACAGCGCTCAAGCCCAACGGCAAGTATCTTGAAGGCGACCAATCCACGAGTGTGCAACATGAACAGGAAGCCTTGCACTGGTATCACGAATATATCGCAACGCTGCCGGGTGGCGATCAAGCCGAATGGAATTATGACATCACCCTGAGTCCACAGACGGAAGAACGATTGCTCCGGGAAGCAGGCTTTGCACAGGTGGATCTCACATGGGAGCAGCGTGACGAAACGGGCCACGGTCTCGCTGTTTTCGTAGCTACAAACGGTGTACAAAACGCGGCAGTTACCCAATGCAGTTACCCAATAGGGAAAGCTAATGCAAGGGATCTATGAAGCAGCCGAACTCTACCATTATGCCTTTGGTTTCCGCGACACAGCACGCGACGCCGGCGTTCTCATGGCGGCGTCTGATCGTTTTGGCAATGGTGGCCGACGCTTTCTGGAAATCGCCTGTGGGGATTGCCCCTATGTGCTTGAGCTAATGCAGGCGGGCGTCGATTATCATGGTCTCGATCTCTCTAGCAGCATGGTCGCGTTCTCGGCAGAGCGTGCCAGGGCGGCCGGTTATTCAGTAGATGATCGCCTACACTTGGCAGATATGCGCGATTTTTTGTTGCCCAAAACATTCGATCTCGCGTTTGTGCTGATGGGATCGCTGCATTTCCTCGCTAACAATGAGTTCTTGCAACATCTAGATAGGGTGCACGCCCACCTAGCCCCTGGCGGGATCTATGTGCTCGAATGGTGCATTGAATATTCCCCGACGGTTGAAAAGCACAGCACGTGGACAGAAGAGAGTCCGCTGGGTGAGATTCACATCGACTATCATCTACGGCAGCAATCCGCCCTTGGTCAACAATTTGAGGAGCGCATCAACTTCATTGTGAACGGCGCGCTGGCGGCCTCTTCGATCGACACCGTCTATATGCGCTATCCCAATGAATTTGCGCTCTTGCTCCAATCACATGCACCCCTGTGGGAAATTGTGGGCCACTTCAATCATTGGGATCTGGATGACCCGCTTGTCGACTCCAGTGAGGTCAACCGCCCCTTATGCATCTTACGCAAGTTGGCTGGAGAGAATAACTGATGATTAAGCAACAAAGAGAGGAACGATCCATGCAATACGCCACCATACCCTACATTGACAAACCCGTCTCGCGCCTGGTGCAGGGGACGATGATGATGCACACCAGCCGCGAAGAAGAGGGCTTTGCTGTCCTGGATGCCTGTCTGGAGGCAGGGCTTAACACCTTTGACACCGCCCATATCTATGCCGGCGGCGAATGTGAGCGGGTTCTGGGGCGCTGGATCAACAGCCGCGGCGTGCGCGACCAGGTGGTGATTCTTGGCAAGGGCGCCCACCACTCGCGTGACCGCAAGCGGGTGACGCCTTTTGACATTGCCGCCGATGTCCATGACTCCCTGGCGCGGATGCAGGTCGAGCAGATTGACCTCTATTTACTCCATCGCGATGATCCAACCAAGCCGGTCGGCCCCATTGTCGAGGCGCTCAACGAACAGCATGATGCCGGCCGCATTGGTGCGTTTGGCGGTTCCAACTGGAGCGTAGCGCGCATTCAGGCCGCGAACGAATATGCCGCGGCCCATGGGCTCAAGCCCTTTGTCGCCAGCAGCCCCAATTTTAGCTTGGGCGTCCAGGCCGAAGCACCCTGGCCCGATTGTGTCAGCCTGAGCGGACCGGAGGGCGCGGCGGACCGTCAGTGGTATCTCGCAAACCCGGTCACCCTCTTCACCTGGTCTAGTCTGGCCGGCGGCTTCTTTAGCGGTCGTTTCCGGCGTAATAACTTGGACAGCTTTACTGAGAGCTATGACCAACTCTGTGTGCGCGTCTATTGTCACGAAGTAAATTTCCTACGCCTGGACCGCGTCGAGGAATTGGCCAACGAAAAAGGTATCACCATCCCACAGTTGGCCCTGGCCTACGTCCTTAATCAGCCGCAAAAGATCCATGCCCTGGTCGGTAGCCGCACTCCGGACGAAGTTGCCATCAATGTGGCGGCCAGCGCAGTCAAGCTGGCCGCCCAAGAATTAGCATGGCTGGATTTGCGTGACTGATTGAATGATTTGCGCTGCCTGTTTCTTGAGCACCTCGGCAAATTCATATTTGGTGACGAGCCCTAAGACTTCCAGGCCAGGGCAACTCCTGTATAGCTTTCTGGTTGGCGCAGTAGCCCCTCGTAAGCCTCTTTGATCTGTTCAGGAGCCATTCGGTGGGAGATCAGTGGCTCTAACTGGAGCGCCCCGCGCTGCACCCAATCAAAGATCATCGCTTGTTTGCTCCAGTGCGAGGTGCGATCACCTACATCTGGATACATGGGCACGACCCACTCCAATGCACCCCGTAGGGTGATCATACGTAAATGGACATCCGAGAGGAGTTCAGTGAGATCACCCGCCACAGCTTCCCGTGGTGAGCCCAGGAGTACGACCTGGCCGAAGCGGGCCGTCGCTTTGCGCGCCTGCATGACCACGGCGCTGTGCCCAACGGCATCGACGCCGATCGCAACACCGTTGTCATGGGTTAGCTTCATGATGGCCGCATGAGCTTCTGCGGGCGTGCCCCCCACGGTGGCGCCGATGCCACATCGTTGGGCCAGATCGCGCCGATAGGCGACAGGGTCCACCCCAATCACCCGGCAACCCCGGATCTGAAAGGCCTGGGCGGCCAGATTGCCTACCATTCCCAAGCCAAAGATTGCCACCACCGGGTTATCGCGGATCTCACTGACAATGATCGCAGTGACGGCGACCCCTGCCATGCGCGAGGCGGCGGCGACCGCGCCATCAATGTCCGCCGGCACAGGGAGCACGAGCCGGTTTTGACGGTAGCGCACCACAGAGGCATGGTTGCCATAGCTAAAGACCCTGTCACCAGGTTTCGCCCGCACCACCGCAGATCCCACTTCTTGAACAATGCCGACATTGGCATAGCCTGACCTCCACGGGTACGTACACCAGTTGCCTGGTTGGAAGACCTTAGGCTCCTTGCCGGTGTAGTTGGCAAGCTCCGTGCCGGCGCTGATGAAAGTCCATTCGGTCTCAATCAACAACTCGTCGGGTTCCAGCGGGCGACGCTCCAATACGCCCTCTTGGAGCGCAACCTGGTTTTGGCCGGTCACGACAACTTCTTTGATTTTCATACAACAGTTCTCCTTTGGGATGACGTTGAGAAAGATTATTTCGTACTACGTGGTGGCATTCAATCTATGCCACGGCTCCCCTGCTGCTTATCCTGCACTCATGCGAGCAGCCTCAAATCCCGGTCTTTCAGGGGCAGGTTGATCTTGACGCCACCTTGTCGATGGGATTCGCGCAGAGCAATTGCAATCTCTAGCGCCTCACGGCCATATTCACCAGGGCAAAGTGGTTCCGTGCCTTCATCCAGGTTTTTGACGAGCCCTTCGATGGCTGCTTGTTGGGAACTGCGCGGGCGCTTCGGGTTGGGAAATTGGCGCCGGACCGGTTCTCGCGTAGTGGGTAGGCGACTCCACAATTCAAAGTCGGCGTGCTCATTGCGGGCGCTGATCCAGCCGTCGCTGCCGATAAAGTCGATATTCAACCAGCCGCCCGTGTTGAGAAAGCCGCGCATGCCATTTTCATAGAGGATCATACCCGTGCCGCGCAGATCCTGATCACCGGCGGCCGCTTCGTCGCTCTCCATGTGGCCAAATACCCACTTTGCCGGCGCGCCGGCAAAGTGCCGAAAGAGCGCCAATGTGTGACTATGGCCGCGCGAGAGCGACCAGCCATAGTTGCAGACCATGGAAGAGAACGTGCCGATCTCGCCGGCTTTGATTGCTTGCAGACAGGCTTGAAACCAGGGACTCCAGTTTTTGTGACAGGCAATCGCCAACAATGTGCCATGTTTGCGACAGCTCTCGATCATGGCGTCGGCCTCGGCCAGGGAGCGACACATGGGCTTGGTGGCATAGATCGCGCGGACGCCCATTTCGGCCAGGGTAATCACCACTTCGGCACGTTCTGCCGCGTTGGTGGTGACACAAACCAAATCGGGCTGCTCTTGAGCAACCATTTCCCGATAGTCTGTGTAGAGCGCCGTGACGCCCCACCGCCGGCGAAAATCTTCTAACTGTGTCGGCATGAGATCCGCCGCCGCTACCAACTCTATCCCCTTGGCTTCGATGATCGCCGGTGCATGGGCCCAGGGGTAGCGAAATTGGGGTTTATTGACTTGCTCATCATCGATAGTGCTGCCGATACGACCACAACCGATGACGGCGCCGCGATAGGTTGTCATAGGCATCTCCTTGTTGTTCATTTTGAATTACGGAGTGTCTCGAGCACTGCCGCATATTCCTCCAGCGCCTGATGACCGGTCGCGGTGAGCGCATATATCCCTGTTGCCGGTCGCTCGAACCAACCATAGACATTGTCGTACAGAATCGGCCTGGCCCGCGCGATGCCCGTTGCCTGCTTGATTTTGACTGGTGCACTAGGTCCGTGGGCGTGGAGGTAGTCGGCGCACAGGAGGGCATCTTGGCGATAGGCCGTCATCCGTTCGCGACTGGCGGCGCCACCTTGGTTAAAATCCCCTTTGCGGGCGGCAAATTCGCGCCGCAGCCGTTGTTGGCGATGCAGATTCTTACGCGGTTGATAAGGCCCTGGTTCGAACACGACTTCAATGCGCGGCGTGGCCTCCGCTTGACCAGCCGGTGTGCGCCAGCCGACCGTAATCAGCCCAAGGCCCAACATGCGGAAGAGACGGTTGATGCTCTTGCGCGAACGCCGTAATAGAGAGTTACGGCTGCCGGTTGCTTCTGGGATCGCGATGTAAACCAGATCGGAGAGCGTTGTGCGATCCACCGCCTGGAGCAGAACGCCCAGGTTCAAGGAGAGTTTCAGCTCCACCACAATAGGCGGTTCGTCAGCGCGCATGGCGACGAGATCACAGTGTCCCACTTCGCCTTTGACCACATAGCCCTGATCTTCCAGGAAGCGCTTGACCGGTGCATAGAGATCTTCCTCTTTCATCAGGCGACTTTTATGGGCGGAAGGGCGTCTCTGCGCCAGCCGGCACGGGCACCGCAAAGACATTCAGCGTCATGGAGATCAAGGTGTAGTAGCCGAGCAGCAGCACCAATTCCACCACCGCCGGCTCTCCCAGGAGCGCTACGGTCTCTGCGTAACAGGCGTCGGAGACGTGATGCTGGTCGATCACTTCACGGGCAAAGCGGTAAACGAGCGCCTGATCGGCTGGGGCATCGGCGGGCAACGCGCCAGCCTTGACGCCAGCAATAATGGCAGATGGTAGACCGACCTGGCGCGCAATCTTCTCATGCGCCCACCACTCATAGTTGGCTTGCCAGTTGGCGGCGACGGTCAGGATCGCCAGTTCACGCAGTTGGGCGGATAACGTCCCTTCAAATCGGAGCGCTTCCCCGACCCGTTGCACGGCGTTGCCGGGAACGGGGCTGTAGAGCAGTGCATTAAAGGGGCCACGCAGTCCGCCTTCTGGATTCAAGAAGGTATCAACACTGCTCTGTTGGCCCCGCTTGCCACCGGTGATGGCGGCGAAAAGTTGTTGCTGTTCTGGCGTAAAATCTTGGGGAAGGATATTGGGTAATCGGCTCATTGGTTTGGTTCCTGGTGATTTGTTGAAGGTATAGCTATCCAGAAAAGTTTTCGACCTGTTTTTCCGGCTCACGCTTCCAAGTATAAACGCAAGGCTTCGGCCAAAGAGAAATCCCGATAGTTCATGTCATTAAAATTCAACACCAAAACCGGATATTCCGTCCATGCCAGCTTATCCTCAATCCACAGCCCTGCAAACAAAGCGCGGTTGCCGCGGAAAATCTCGCGCAACGTTGTGATTAAAAGTGATTTACCGAAACGGCGCGGGCGCGCCAAAAAGAGCAGCTTCCCTGTTTGCAACAGGGCGTGAACCTGCTCTGTCTTGTCGACATAGAGATAGTCTTCTTGGCGTAGTTCGGCAAAATCCTGGATACTAATGGGCAATCTGCGCACAGTATATCTTCCTGTTGCATTCGGAAATAGGCTAGTTTACATCCTATTGGCATTATACCATATCGTTTCGTCGCGTTGCCGATCCTGATAGGCTACCCATTGATGGTGGCGCCAATCTCCAGCAAATAGATCTGCCGGCCATTGCCGCCGTGGGGCGAGTCGATGGTCACCAGCCGCCCATCGGGACTAAAGCGGGGGTGGAGATCACAGCGCCATTCACCTTCATAGGGCTCCGGCGTGTGGAAGGCCCCCAACTCCGTGCGTTTGCCGGTGGCGACATGGTAGAGGTAGAGTTCCTGCATGCGCCCCGTGGTCTGGCCGCCGTAGCAATCGTTGAGGATCCACTCGTTGTCGGGCAGGTAAGTGCAGTGGCCGTTTAGCGTCATCACGCTTTTGCCGACTACCTCTGGTTTTTCACTTCCATCCATCTCCTGATCCCCGTAGAGGTAAAAAGCCCACTCATGCGACGGATGCCACGACCAGGCGAGGATCGTCTGGGGATCGCGCCAGATGAAGTGAGAGGTATGGCCATAGTCATCGACCACCCGAATGTCTGAGCCATCGGCCGCGGCGGTCATCATGCGCGTGTGGAAGCCCCCCGTGCCAAAGCGCCAGCGGTGGAGAAAGATAAAGCGCGAGCCGTTGGTGTTAAAGAGCAGGTGGTTGAAGTAGTGCTTGGCGGCGCTGAGATCGCCGTGGCGGTAGGGAATGGCGGCCACCTCTTCAATCGTAATCAAATGCTCTGCGTGGCCCGTTTGCAGATTGATGCTGTAGATGCCCGTATCTGCCGGCGCCAACACAGCCTGATTGGGGTCAGGGATGCCGGCGTAGCCATAGCCCGGGCGCATGTGATTGATGCGCCGGAAGTCGGTGCCAATGGCGGTGCGTCCGTCGGGCGCCAGTGTATAAATCGGGTAACCCAGCGTGCGCCGCTGCCCACTCTGCACATCCAGAATATGCGCTACAAATTGGCCACCTTGCCGGTCGTTCCAGATCACTTCACGGTCCGAACCGGGGAGCCACTGGAGCATACAGCCCTGTTGCCAGCCCCAGGCGCAGCTTGCCCCTAGTTCGATCCAGCGGTCGCCATCATGTAAATCAATCATACCGATCTGGATCACGTCATCGGGGTAAGGCGAACGATGCTCAAAATCCACGGCCATGCCCAGCACATAGCGGCTGGTGGGGTCAAATTGCAACTTATCGTAGTAGCCGAACCAATGATATTTCGGCCCAGCGGTAATTGGGCGTATGATTGTCATAAAGGCTCCGTTTTGGTTTATTTAGAGTAACTCTTGCAGATCTCTCCAGCCGAAAAAGATCTCCTCCGTTGCATAGCGATCATAATTTCTTGGCTGTCTGAAGATTTCTACGCCGCCCAAATGCTGGTAGAAGCCGCAACTAGGGTTTTCTTTCAAACAACCGATCAGTAGGCCGTTAACACCTTCATCGCACAGTCGGTTAGCCACATAACGTAGTAGCGCCCGTCCCACCCCTTGGCATTGGACAGAAGGTAAGACATAAAGCCCATCGACCGCACGTTCATAGTCCGGTCGTCCCGTCGCTCTGCCCGCCCACACATAGCCGACAACGCGTTGATCCATCTCGGCCACCATGAAGAATTGCTCTGGTGATAATCCATCGGTAAAAAATTCTCGCCAGTTGTTGGCGCTCACTTCAGGCGTCCAGGAAAAGTCAAAATCTTCTTCAGGAATGTTCCCCAGAAAGGTCTTGAGCGAGGCCGTAACGATAACCAGGCCAAGCGCGTCGCAATCATCAATCGTCGCCGGTCGCATATGAATATCCATAAAATCACCCTCAAGCGTCAACGATATGAACGTACATCAAACAACGCCGTAAGTTCACGCAACACGCAACACGTATCACGCTCCCGCCTCCCGCAACTCATTGACCACTTCCACAAAGGTGCGACCGGCTTCCTCCGCCTGCGCGCGGCTAATATCCAAATGGGTGACCGCGCGCAAGCGGGTGACTCCCATTGCGCCAATGTTGATCCCCCGTTCCTCCAGCCGGTCGCGGATAGCAACCGCGGTCAGCCCCGTTTCGGCCACATCGACAAAGACCAGGTTAGTCGCAATCTCTGGCGGTGCGAGACGAACGCCAGGACATTGATCTACAATCTCCCCAAAGCGACGGGCGTTGGCATGGTCGTCGGCCAGCCGATCAATGTGGTTGTCCAGTGCATAGAGTCCGGCCGCGGCCAAGAAACCGGCCTGGCGCAGCGCACCGCCAATGCGCTGTTTCCAGCGCCATGCCTCATCAACGAACTCACGCGATCCCGCCAATACGCCGCCTATCGGGCAGCCCAACCCCTTGCTCAGGTCGATCCAGACGCTGTCAAAGGGCGCGGCAAATTGACGGGCCGATACCCCGGCGGCCACCACGGCATTAAAGAGCCGCGCGCCATCCATGTGCATGAGTAACTGCCGTTCCTTGGCCACCGCGGCTACCGTCTCGATCTCGGCCAAGGACCAGACCGAGCCGCCACCTGAATTGGCCGTCTGCTCAATTTCGACCAACCGCGGTTTGGGTGTGTAACGGCTCTCAATGCGCAGGCTGGCGCGCAAGGTCTCGGCGCTAAAGATGCCCCGCTCACCGCGCATGGGGTAGACACAGGCGCCGGCCAACGCGGTCGGACCGCCCCCTTCTGAAATAATGATATGCGCGCTTTCATGCGCGTAGATCTCATCCCCAGGCCGGCAGTGGACCAAGATCGCGATCTCGTTGCACATGGTGCCGGAGGGCAGGAAAACGGCAGCCTCCTTGCCCAGCAAGTCCGCAACTCGCGCACAGAGTTCGTTGACAGAGGGGTCCAGCCCATGTTGCTCATCGCCCACCTTGGCCGTCATCATCGCCTCCAACATGGCTGGCGTGGGGCGGGTTTGTGTATCGCTGTAGAGATTGATATGACCTTCGATCATGAGATACCTTTATTTTGTTTTCAGTTGGCAGTTTTCAGTTGACAGTTTTCAATTAGTTTTACATTCCTACCAGCGCCGTGACATCAGCCATGTAGATCTGCCGCGTGCCCTCATGCACCGAGTCAAAGCTGATCAGCCTGCCATCAGGCGACCAACGCGGGTGCAGGTCACAGCGCCAGTCCCCCTGAACGTGCGGTGGGTGTTCAAATTCGCCTAACGTGTGCATCGCATTGCGCTGGATGTCATAAAGCAACAGTATATAACCATGCCGTGGGGATGCCAACCTGGCGTCACAAGCAATGAAGCGAAAATTCGGGGAGAACGCATTGTGACCATCACTGGGGAAGTGACCCCCGCCATAAGGTGTAAAATCACCGTGGCGATCGCGAAAAGTGACAAATTGCATCTGGCCCAAGACATCGGTCGAGATCATCAGCCGCTGTGGGTCCATCCAGGCCAGGTGCGAGGCTGTATAACCATAGGGAATCTGACAGGCCAATTCAGTGCCATCGGAGTTGACCGTCCAGACCGAGTCCAAAAAGCGCCGCCCCGGCTGTTGGATGCGACAGAAAAAGATCAGCCGCGTGCCATCGGTGTTGAAGATGACGTGGTTGAACCAATGCGGCTGCCCTGCCGCACCATCCACGGATAAGTGCCGCGCCACCTCGGCAATCGACAGCAACAAGCGCGCTTCACCGGTGCGTAGGTCAATCAAAAAGAGCCCATCATCTTCGGGCTGCGCTATGATATTCGCTGGAGAATAGTGCGCATTGGCATAGCCGACCACACGGCGGCAAAGCCGCATCCGGGCAAAATTGAGGCCAATCGCAACGGGCTCGGTTGGCGAAACGGCGGCGATGGCAGCGCACAAGGTGCGCCGTTGGCCGGTCTGCGGATCGACGGCGCGGGTCACCAACTGATCACCTTCCCAGTCATTGTAGGTAAATTCTTCCGCTTGACCCACCTGAATCCAGTGCAACATCGAACCTTGTTGCAGATTAAAGGCTGCCGTCTCAGCCAGCGGTCGGACCGTCTGCGCCACCATATCGACCAGCCCAACGACCGCTTTGTCACCAACTTCAACCGCCCGATCATCAAAGTTTGTCGCAAGGGTCAGATGGTGACGTTGGGTCCGGTTCCAGGGCGAGATGCCGTAATAGCCAAAAAAGTGGTGGTGGGGTGCGTGGGTCAACGGCTGGATCATGTTACACCTTGTTCGCGCCATGTAGCGTGAGTTCATCGGCTAAATGACAAGCGACATAGCGTCCTGCGGTGACGGTGCGTAAGGCTGGCGTTTCCGCCTTGCAAACGGCCCGCGCGTAGCGACAACGGGGATGAAAATAACAACCGGAGGGTGGATTGGAGGGATCGGCCACTTCCCCTTCCAACACAATGCGGTCGCGTTTCTGGCTACCGCTTGGGCCGGGCGTATGTACGGCGGAAAGCAATGCTTCGGTGTACGGGTGCAGCGGTTGCCGATAGAGTTCATCGGCCTCCGCCACCTCCACCAGTTTGCCCACATACATGACGGCCACCCGGTCACTGATATGTTTGACCACCCCCAGATCGTGGGCAATAAAGAGATAGGTCAAATCCAGTTCCTGCTGCAGATACTTGAGCAGGTTGAGAATCTGGGCCTGTACCGACACATCGAGCGCTGAAACCGGTTCATCGGCAATCACCAGCGTCGGGTTCAGGATGAGACTACGCGCAATGCCGATGCGCTGCCGTTGACCGCCGCTAAAGGCGTGGGGATAACGAGTGAGATATTCAGGGCGCAGACCGACCAACTTAAGCATCGCCACCACGCGGTCTTCTAATTCCGCGCCGCGCCGCATCCCATTGAGCCGCAGCGGTTCCCCAATGATCTCCAGCAGCGTTTTGCGCGGGTTGAGCGAGGTAAAGGGATCCTGAAAGATCATCTGCATGTGGCGGCGCACGGGACGCAACTCCTTGTTCTCCATCTGCGCCAGGTCATAACGCTGTCCGTTGGGGCCATCGGGCCGAAAGAGGATTTGGCCGGCGGTGGGTGTGTAGAGCCGCATGATCAGACGACCCACAGTGGTCTTGCCACAGCCGCTCTCCCCCACCAGTCCCAAGGTTTCACCCTTGGCCAGCACAAAATTGACGCCATCCACCGCCCGAATGTGGTTGACCACGCGCGCAAAGAGGCCGTCGGTCAGCGGGAAGTGCTTTTTCAGATCCTGGACGGCCAGCAGTTCATAGGACTCATGCTTGTTGCTCATGGGTCACCACCTCTGGGTTGGCTAATGTGCGGGAATTCTTGTCCTCTTCATAGAGTAAACAGCGCACTTCGCGACCATCACCAAGCGTCGTCGCCGCCGGTACAATGCGGTCACAGAGATCCGGCACAAAGCGATCGCAGCGCGGATGAAAGGGGCAGCCTGGCAGCCGCGTATAGGGATCAGGCACCACGCCACGGATCGTCTTGAGCCACTCCCGCCGCTCATCCAGGCGGGGCAACGATTCGAGTAAAGCAACCGTATAGGGATGCTGGGGACTTTGGAAGATCTCCGCCACCGGTCCCCGCTCCACCACCTTGCCCAGATACATGACTGCCACTTCGTCGGCCATGTCGGCGACTACCCCCAGATCATGGGTGATAAACATGATGGCCATGTTCATCTCGGTTTGGAGAGCTTGCATCAATTCCAGGATCTGCGCCTCGGTGGTGACATCCAGGGCCGTGGTCGGCTCGTCGGCAATCAAAAGACTGGGCCGGCAGGAGAGCGCCATGGCGATCATCACCCGCTGACACATGCCGCCGCTCAGTTGGTGGGGAAAGGCGTTCATGCGCTGGGCCGGCAGCGGAATGTTGACCTGGCGCAGCATCTCAATGGCCAGTTCGTTGGCCGTTGCTTCCGACACCTGTTGGTGCAGCAGAATATTCTCGACAATCTGGTCACCGATCTTGTGCACGGGACTGAGCGAGGCGCGCGGCTCTTGAAAGATCATGGCGATCTCGCCGCCGCGGATCGAACGCATGGTTGCGCCGGTGGCGGGCAACTGCAAAAGATCAAGCGCCGTGACCTGGCCGCTGGCGTCGGCGCGGTGGTAAATGATCTCGCCATCGACCGTGTGGCCCGGCGGGCGCACCATGCGCATGATCGAGCGCGCCGTCACACTCTTGCCACAGCCACTCTCTCCCACCACGCCCAACACCTGCCCGCGCTTGATGGTGAAGTCGGCGCCGTCCACCGCCCGCGCAACACCTTCGGCCATGAAGAAGTGGGTTTGGAGATTTTTGACTTCGAGTAAAGTATCCATATAAACTACTTTTGGTGCGTCACCCTATCGATCATATTGGACGGTGAACGCTTCCTGATTATCCTACCGGATGCTCTTTGACAAAGCTTTTATGGGCTTCCACATAGAGACGCAACGCCGCAGCCAATCGCTCCTGATAATCTTCACCTTGTGCTTTGAACCAGGCAAGAATATCAGGTTCAATTTCAATGGTAACTACGACAGGGGGTTCCGGCATTCGCCAAGTCGCCTTTTCAAAAAACTCATCAGATAAAGCAGGGATCTCTGACGTATCAATCATCTCATCTGTCATTGCATCAAAACGTGCCAAATTCGTCTTTGAAGGCTTGTTGATATCGTTTCTGTTCATGAGCTAATGCCTTTCTCATCGAAATAATTCGAATCGTATTCTCATCTAGTTCGGTGAAGACCACGACAACAATTCGAATACTGTCCAACATACCGATGCCGATCCAGTGGTCTTCACCATAATCTTTTCGGTCATCCAACATTCGGAGCATGGGTCTTTGAAAAACGTGATGCGCATCCCCAAAATCTAAATTTCGCTTGTGGATGTTTTCTGTATTTTTGTGCTGATCCCACTCAAAGCGCATACAAATACGCCTTTCTCTCCTTGATTTACAACACTGAATAGTACATGCGTCGATATTTCAGCAATTATAACAGAAAAACTGAGCAGACTCTACCCAGTTTACGATTGTGCCCACTACAGAAGCGCCACAAGTCCTACAAATCTGCATACGGATCTGCGGCATCGCGCAACCCATCGCCAATAAAATTGAAGGCCAACACCGTCACCACCACAAACATGGCCGGCCAGAGGATCCACGGGTGGATCGCGATCTCGACCAGTTGCTGAGCGTCCTTGAGCATGACCCCCCAACTGATGGCGGGGGATACCAATCCTAACCCCAGAAAGCTGAGCGCCGTCTCCCCCAAGATCATGTTGGGGATGGCCAGCGTGAGGTGGACCAAGACATAGCTCATAAACGAAGGCACCAGATGCTCCCAAATCAGATACCAATCGTTGGCGCCAGCCGATTGGGCGGCCAACACAAAATCTTCGTTGCGCAGCGAAAGAAATTTACCCCGCACCACCCGCGCCAGGGTGGTCCATCCCAGCAGGGAGAGGATGATCGTAATGCCAAAGTAGATGCGGATTTGGGGCCAATCCGCCGGCAACGCGGCGGCCAGACCCATCCACAGGGGAATGGTCGGAATCGAGCGCAGAAACTCAATCAGGCGCTGGATAATATTATCGACCACGCCGCCGTAGAGACCGGAGATGCCGCCCAACAGCAGGCCGATAAAGAGGCTCAGCGCCACGCCCACCAGCCCAATCGTCAGCGAAATGCGCCCACCAAAGAGGACGCGGCCAAAGATATCGCGGCCAAATTTATCACCCCCCAGCAAGAAGATGGGGCCAACCGCTTCGGCATCTTCGACGCCAAAGAGGTGACGTTCACCTTCCCACAGACCAAAGAGTTTGTAGGGATCGCCGGCGACAAAGAGGCGCACCGGAGAAGTGACGGTGCGATCTTCCACAAAGTCGCGCGTAAAGGTCTCTTTGTTAGTCTCGATCTTCACGGCGTAGACAAAGGGCCACTGCCAGTTGCCGGCGTCATCGCGCAGATGGATCGCGCGCGGCGGCAGATAGAGATGCTTGTTAAAGCGATGCTGCGGGTCGTAGGGCGCCACAATGGGAGCAAAGAGCACGGCGGCGTAGAGCAACACCAACAGATAGAGCCCCACCACGGCCAGCTTATTACGCCGAAAGCGCAGGATCATGAGCCGCCGCGGCGTCAGATAGGGGGTGGCGCTCGTCTCTGGTTCTAGCGTTGGATCCCGAAAATCGGGCCGCCCTTCCCACTCCTGCGGTTGAGCCACTTGCGTCACAGTTGTTCGTTGCCTCCATAACGTATGCGGGGATCGACCCAGGCCAGCAGAATATCGGAGATCAAGGTGCCGATGAGGGTCAGTGTACTCAGGATCATGATAAAGCTGGCGGCCAGATACATATCCTGCGACATGAGTGCGCGCCAGAGCAGCGGCCCCGTCGTCGGCAAGTTGAGCACCAGCGCCACCAATACGGTGCCGGAGACAATCTGCGGCAGTTGCCAGCCAATGGTGCTAAGGATCGGATTCAACGCCACCCGCACGGGATACTTCAGCGTGAGTTTTTGCTCGGTCAGCCCCTTGGAACGGGCCGTCTCGACGTAAGGCCGCCCCAGTTCATCCAGAGTGGTGGCGCGCATGATGCGAATCGTGCCCGCCGTGCCTGCCGTGCCCACAATCACCACCGGCAACCACATGTGCTTGAGCATATCCCAGATGCGCGCCATACTCCATGGCGCGTCGAGATAATCAGGTGAGAAAAGCCCCCCGGCGCTGGCCCCAAAATACTTAATCCCAATATACATAAGGATCAGCGCCAGCAGAAAGTTGGGTGTGGCCAACCCAATAAAGCCGAAAAAGGTGACCACATAGTCGGCCGGGCTGTATTGACGCACCGCCGAAAAGATGCCAATCGGAATGGCCACAGCATAAACAAAGAGGAGTGTAAGAAAGGACATCACCATCGTCAGCATAATCCGTTCACCGATCAGCGTATTCACCGGACGTTCCCAATAGAACGACTGGCCCATGTCGCCGCGCAAAAAGTTGGTGATCCACTTAAAATATTGCACATACATGGGCTGATTCAAGCCGTAGTAGGCTTGGAGCGCGTCGATCTCTTCCTGCGAAAGATCCTCCCCCGCCGCGCGCAGGTTGGCAATATAGGTGGTGAGATAGTCGCCCGGCGGCAACTGGATAATGGCAAAACTGACAATCGAAATCAGAAAGAGCGTCGGAATCAGTTGCAAAACCCGCCGCAAAATATAGACCCGCATAGCTGCTCCGGTGGGTAAAACGTGAAGGCGTGATATGTGTTGCGTATTGCGTGTTGCGTATTGCGTGGTGCGTGTACTGGTTTACGCACCACGCAATACGCCCTCATTAGCCGTTAACAGTTAACCATTCAGCATTAACCATTTGTCAGCTCTGTTTAAAGAAGAACTGCTCCGGGTGGACCGGCACGGCGCGGATGACGGAGAAGCCCCACACGCCATCATCGGGGAAATTCGTCAGATTCTGCTTCATGAGCACCGGTTTGGGAATCCCCAGGGTACCAAAACCGGGCAGGTAGTCATAGAACCATTCCCAGAGTTCACGCGCAATGGCGATATGTTCTTCCTCGCTGACCGCATCGATCATATCCTGCCAGCGGTTGTAGACCCAGGCCACCTCTTCCGGCGGCTCCTGCGCCAGTTCATTTTCCGTGTCGCCGTTGAGCCAGAGATTCCAGGCATAGCCCCACTTGACATTGCCGTGGCCAGGGTGGTTAATGCGCGATTCCCAAACCCAGGTAATGTCGGAGATGTCCCCCTCCCAGCCGGACATGCCGATGTCATTGGCGTCGACCATTTCGGTGAGCAGCGTGCGGTTAATGGGACGGATCGACGGGTCAAGGCCCACGGCGCGCCACTGTTCGGCCAGCAACTCAAAGACCGACAGAATATCGGCCTGTTCCGTATCCATCTGGATGACCCAACTGACGCGCGTGCCATCGGGGAAGAGGCGGAAGCCATCGCCATCTTTCTCCGCATAGCCGGCCGCGTCCAGCAGTTGGTTGGCCTGCTCGGGGTCAAATTGCGCCCAATGCTCGGTGTCGCCCTCTTGATAATACTTGGAATCAGGCCAACCCGCCCACTGACGTGGTTCGCCCAAGCCAAAGTAGATAACATCGTTGATCTCTTCCCGGTTGATCGCCAGCGACAAGGCGTGGCGCACATCCTTGTTCTGGAAGAAGTCGCGGATCTGCGGGTCTTTGTGGGTTAAATTGGGCACAACCACGGCGCGCCCAGGGAAGGTGGATTTCCACATCTTGAGCTTCAGGCTGGCTGACTCCATATTGGCCTGGTACAGTTCCATGTTGGCCAGATCGGCCTGGCGTCCGGCAAAGTCCAGTTCGCCGGCAATCAACTTGGCGTTGGCCACCTCACGGTTGTCGATAATAAAGATGACTGCGCGATCAATATAGGGCAGTTGGTTGCCCACCGTATCAACCTTCCAGTAGTAGGGGTTGCGTTCATAGGTGTGGTGATCCGGCGCATCCTCAACGCGAATAAAGGCGGTCATCCCTGGCAGCCCCACCTGTGCGGGGATGGTGGAGCCAACCCGCGTCTTGTCACGCAACAGTTGGGTCCAATCATCAAAGCCGGCGTCGCTCACCATTTTGTCCAACTCTGCCGCGTCGGCATAGTCGGTATGGAACTGCTGTGCATAGTGTTTGGGCTGCCAGATCCCGCCCTGCGAGCCGGAGTAGAAACATTCTTGCAACACAATCAACGGATAGGGCTTCGCAAAGGTGAGACGAAGGGTGTAATCGTCGATCTTTTCCATGGTCAGCGGCACCGAATCAGCGCCGCTGCCGGTGCGCCAGGCGCTGGGTGGCCCACTGGGGGAAAAGGCTTCGTTGAGCATGAGGTCATCCCAGGCAAAGATAAAATCATCAGCCGTGAAGGGGGCGCCGTCCGACCATTTCAACCCTTGGCGCAGGTGGAGGATCTGCTCGGTGGCATCGGCATTAAACTCCCAGCTTTCGGCCAGCCCGCCGATGATCGAGGAGAAATCACTGTCAATGCGCAGGATCAACTCGGTGCCCAACACGGCCTGGGGGTCACCAAAGAGCGCATTGGGGTTGCCAATCGCGACATTCATGGTGCCGCCATATTGTCCGACCTCTTCAATCGGCGTGATCACTTCCGGGTTGGGTGGCAGCCGTTCGGCCACCGGCGGCAACTCACCGGCGGCCACTCGTTCGGCCAGCATGGGCGCCTCGCTGTAACTGGAGGGTGGGCCGGCTGGGGCTGCCGGTGCGGCTTGGCTGGCCGCTTCACCTGCTGCTGGTTCTGCCGAGGTTGGGGCCGCCGGCGCGGCCGGCGCACCACAGGCTGTGGCCAATGTCGCCGCCGCGGTCATGGCCGTCAGCTTCAAAAAGGCCCGTCGATCAAAGGTGTTGTCTACTGCCATTGGTCTCCTCCTGTTTCTTGTTGTAGCATAGATTTATAACTCCTCCCACGCCTGTTGCGCGGCCCACGCTAGCGGTGAAAATTGATTGACGCCCACGGTCAACAGTACATATTCAAACATTCCCTGCCAATAGCCATAGTGCGCTTCCGTCCGCCCCTGGCAGATTACCGAATAGAGATGACGCCTGGTAAAGAAAAGCCGCGCCCGCCGCTTACGCCGTTCCCCCCCATCCACAAAGGTGCAGAGCCACTCCAGTCCCCAGTCCCCAGTCTCCAGTTTCCAGTCTCCTGTCTCCAGTCTCCTGTCTCCTGTCTTCTGTTCACCCCTCGCCACCCGCCCCTCACCACCTAGCTCACGCCAACGTTCTAGCACACACTCTGCCAGTTGCGCCAATCCGGCCTTTACCCCTTCGACAATCGCGGGGCGGTCATCCAGCAATATGGGGCCAGGAAAGTTCTTGACTTCAATGGTCATGTTGGTAGCAGGGTCGGTTGGATCGGGCAAGAGGGTTACCGTTACGTGGGGAGCGGCAGACTCGGTTACCTGCCACTCGGTTGGATACCAAAACGACAGATGGCCTTGCGCATGGTTATAGAGGCTGATGCTGGTAAATCTCGGACGGTCATTCATTGGTTGATCGCTTGCTCTACCTGCGTACAGTGTAAATCTAGTCGGGTGCGTTCAAAAAAGGCGGTATGCTATAGATGTTTAGATAATCTTTCGGGCTAGCCTACACCCGACAGGTTTCCAAGACCTGTCAGGTGTTCCACGAATCTTTTTCTGAAAATCTATATCTTCTGTCAAGCGCAGAGAACACTCTGCGTCAAGCCACGTTTTATCTACTTTGTACGCCACCGCCTAAAAAAGAGGTGAGTTGGTGCAGAGATTATAACAAAATGACGGCACATCGCATAATCGCAAAAATTCAACACCGTTACTGCCCCTGCGGTCAGCGTACACAGCCGGGAAAACTCTTCCCTTGCACATGGAAATAGACCGGCCCTTCACCCTCACCGGTATAACGCGCCGTGGCGGACATATAGGAAAGAGCAATGGCGCGCCGCCACTTGCTAGAGCAGTTAGGCGCGGTGTAATGCGCCAACAGGGAGTGAAAGAAGAGACCGCTGCCGGCCTTCATCGGCAACATCACCATGTCGTTCGGATCGTAATAGGCTTCGTCCACCACATAATCATCGGTCACATGGACATGGGGTAGGGCGCCCTGCTTATGGCTACCGGGAATTGCAGCCATACAGCCATTCTCCAGTGTGGCGTCATCCAGTGGAAACCAGCAGGAGCAGAGATCCATTGGCGCAATTGGCCAGTAGGGCGAATCTTGATGCATCCCCTTGGCCGAGCCCACTTCCGGCGGTTTCAACAACAGCGAATTGCGGAACATCTTGAGATCCGGCCCCAAAATTTGGGTTAGAATGCTCAGGATGTTGGGGTGAAGACCCAATCCCCGAAAAAGATCATCTTCCTGCACCAATGCGTCGATCTTGCGGATGCCATCCCCAGGGTGGTTGACGCTCAGCTCCCCTCGTTGCACGCGTGGCTCCACCTGAATGCGCAACGCACCGCGTGGGCGGTCGCCGTGGGTATATTCACGCAGGCGCGCGCCCAGCGCCAAAACATCAGCCTGGCTCACCAGATCTTCCACGACCACATAGCCATCGCGATGGTAAGCGTCCAACTGCGCAGCGGTTAATTGCATCGTCATTACGTTTGCTCCTTTATGTTGCGCTATGCCTCTAGAAGAATGGTTCTGCGCGTGTGAGCGGATCAATGGTGGCGGGTGGCGTAGGACTCGCCACTCACCACCCGCCACTCAAGTATCCTGTATTACGTAGAACCAGAAGAATTACACAATAGCTGATAGATCCAACCAATACATCTGACGACCGTTGCCGCCATGCGCCGAGTCGATGACCACTTTGCGGCCGTCGGGACTAAAGCGGGGATGGAGATCACAGCGCAGCGGACCCGTATAGGCGGGCGGGGCGTGCAACGCGCCTAAGTCCAAGCGTCGCCCAGTGGGTGTATGGTAGAGATAGAGCGCCTGCAATCGTTCCGCGCCTTGGGGATAGGTGTCATTCAAGATCCACTCCCTATCAGGCAGATAGGTGCAATGGCCATTGAGCGGCATCGCTTCTTTGCCCACCACCGTAATCGGCGCTGAGCCATCATCTGCCCCATCGGGGGCGTCGGGGAAGAGATAGAAGGCGTCGCCATGACTCGGTCGCCGCGACCAGGCCAAAATGTGGGCATCATCGCGCCAGATCAGGTGCGAGGTATGGCCGGAATGGTCCACAATGCGCACATCAGCGCCATCAGCCGCGGCGGTCAGCAGACGGGTGTGAAAGGGGCCATCACCAAAGCGCCAGCGGTGCAGAAAGAGAAAGCGCGTGCCGCTGGGGTTGAAGATCAAGACGTTGAAATAGTGCTTGGCCACCTGGATCTCCCCATGAGGATAGGGTAGCGCCGCCACCTGGGCCAGGCTGAGGATCAGCCGCCGTGCACCGGTCTGTAGATCGACGGTGTGGATGCCCGTCTCCGCCGGCGCCAACAGATGGGCCCACGGGTCGGGGATACCCATATAGCCATAGCCGGGACGCATATCCTCCAGCCGATGAAAGTCAATGGTCAACGCATGGTGCCCGTCAGGGCTGAGCGTAAAGATGGGGTGGGGCAAGGTGCGCCGTCGGCCACTCTCGACATCCAAGATGTGGCTGACAAAGCGATCTTCCGCTCGGTCATTCCAGATGATCTCATGCGCTGACCCCGGCAGCCACTGCAACATGCAGCCGGCCTGCCAGCCCCACGCCCGACTCTCTCCCAGCTCAATCCAGCGGTTGTGATCCTGCAGATCCACCATGCCGATCTGGACCAGATCCTCAGGCCGGGGTGGGCGATGTTCAAAATCGACGGCCATGCCCAACGCATAGCGTCCGGTGGGGTCAAATTGTAGCTTGTCATAGTAGCCAAACCAGTGAAAGCGGGGACCGGTGGTCAGCGGCTGTATAGCAGTTGTCATCGGTCTCCTCCCTGCCGGACCAATAGGTAGGGCGTCTTTGTTGTCACCAATATTCATCCAGGTCCACCAAATCACCGACATTGAGCGCACTGACGTGGGAAAAACCATCCACCACCTCGGTAAAGTAGAGCCAGCGTCGCTCCGGCCCTAGGAAGGGATGGGCATGGAAACGCTGGCCGCGGATAATGGGCGTCAGCGTGCGCAAGGTGTTGAGCCGATAGCGAGCCGGGTCTTGGGGATGGTGGATCGAGAGCAGTTGATGTCCCTTGGTCCCGTCCTGATTCTCCACAAAGAGAAAGCGCCCGGCCGGATCGTTGCCGGTATGCACATAGCCCAGCCCCGGCAGTTGGATCTCCTCCCACTGGTCGGTGGCCAGGTCATAGAGGCCATACCAGACCTCACGCTTGCCACCCGTATGCGAATTCGATTCGTAATAGATGCCCCGGTCCGTGATGATCTGGTGGCAGATGTCGCCATGTTCGGTGCGACCGCGCAGGGTGCGTACATCGCTGCCATCGAGCCGCACTGTCCACATGCCGTTGTGGCCGCGCGTGTGGTTGACCAGCAGCCGGTCGTTGGCAATAAAGAAGACATGGTGGACATGGTAATCAAGCTCGATCACGTCATGATACGCGCCGCTCTCTGTGTTGATGACGCCAATGGTGCAGGGCACGCGCTCGCGCCACGCATTGTGGTCAAAGGGGCGGCCCATATTCAGCGTCGATTCCCGGTCGGCAATGGCGCGCGTAAAGAGTGCGCGATCGGCGTGGATAAAGGCAAAGTGACGGCCATCGGGAGCAAAGCCGGTCTGGCCGATGGCGATGCGCCTCGGCATGGCATGAACCACCCGGTTTGCCAGCGTATCGATGTGGGTGGCCATGACCACCTCGTCTTGAAAGTAATAGACCTCGCGGCGCACGCCATTGAGCGCGCTCAGATGGTTGTAGATGCCCCGCAGCCGCGGCTCACACCAGATGGCCCAGCCGGCGTCACGTGTCTCCCCGGCGCTCAGTTGGGTGATCGCGCCACTGCTCAGATCCAGCTTGTGCAACTGCACCCACCCCGACCGCTCACTATGGAAGATCAGACAATCGTTCTCTGGCGGGATGGAGGGGATAAAGTAGTACAGAGGATAGTTGTGATGGGCGCCGGCGGTCAGCCGTCGCAGGGTGCGTCCACTCTCCGGGTCGGCGGTGGTGCGCCACTCAGCAGGATAGCTTTGGCCGATCATACGCATCTCGTTTCTGAATTGAGTAGGTGCGGTTTCCATACCGCACGAAGCTGATATAACCGAGATCGTGCGGTATGGAAACCGCACCTACGTTTTACCACAAGGAACCGGCCGCGAAGACCAGATCCTGCATGGTCATGGCCAGGGCGTCGTCGTGGCAGAGGTAGCAGACCAGCGCGCCAATTTCCTCTGGCTGGATCATGCGCTTTTGCGGGTTGCTCGCTTTGATCCCGGCCAGGTACTCACCAAAGTCGCGCCCTTCCGCGGCAGCATAGCGCTTGATTGCCGCCAACGCCATCTCCGTCTCCACCCAACCTGGGCTAATTGCGTTACAGGTAACACCGTGAGGCGCGCCCTCCAGCGCCACGGCGCGGGTAAGCCCGACCACGCCAGCCTTGGATGCGCTGTAGGCGCCAAAGCCCGGCGCACTGACCGCCGCCGCGGTGGAGGCAATGTTGATGATCCGTCCCCACCCCTGCTCAATCATATCAGGCACACATGCCTTGATCATGCGATAGGTCCCGGTCAGGTTGACCGCCAGCGTCTCCTCCCACAGGGCATCGGAATGGTCGGTGATAAGCTGGTCGGGCATGATGCCCGCCGAGTTGACCAGGATGGCCGGCTGGCCTAACGTCTGCCGGATGGTTGCACAAAAGTCTGCCACCGCCGCTGCCTGGGTCACATCCAGATGGTGGACCACCAACCGCGCCCGTTGGTCGGTCGGCAGGTCGGCAAAGGGCGCCGCGCTGGCCGTGCGCGAGCCGACCGCCACGCGGGCGCCGGCCGTTAACAAAGCCAGCGCGATTGCTCTACCAATGCCCGTGGCGCCGCCGGTGACAATAGCCGTGCGCCCGGCCAGAAATTCCGCGTCCTTTGTGTCCATACTGCATCCTTCGTTTGCTAAAGTCAGGCGTCCCTACGGGACCCTTTGGGGTGGCTTGAGGGTTGCCGTGTCATCAAGTTGGTAAAAAGCTTGCACTATTGTGGCATAGATTGCCATTGCGTGCAACCGCCTGCAATGAGGTACGTTAGTCGGATGGAGTTGAAACCCGTGACTGACAACGAAAAGTCGCTGAGGCGACTGAAAATCTAGTACGCTGTCAGGGAAGTTTGGCTAGAGTAAAGGTGGTCATCCCGGTCTTCCTGGAAGGGGGCGGCTGATGGTGAAAGACAGGAGGTGTGCGGCGCTCCCTTCCAGGAAGATGCGCGCCGGCCAGTGTACCAGCGGCTGCGGCCGCTTCTCAATGTTAGCCGCGGATTTGAATCCCGCTTCCTCTCGCGTGCGGTTGACGGAATGGCGGCCAACGCGTACAATGACCCCACCAAACAGGATTGCCAAGCGCGGTTCCTTCCGCCCACCCCAAAGGAGATCCGTCATGGACAAAGCAACATGGCAGGCGCGCCTGCGCCACCACCTGACCCAAACGACCGGCCTGGTGCAGCGTATGGTCCCCGGCCTGACCTATGGCGCGCTGGCCACGGCCTCCCTGCTGCCCATTGTTGACGCGGTCAAGGGGGGCGATCTGCTCGGTTCCAGCCTGGCCGTCAACGCACTGGTCACTACGCTGGGCAATGTGGGCGTCAACCTGATCACCAACATCATCCAGGAGTGGAAGGATCGCGACGACGCTGAAACTCTGGCGGAGTTGCCCCCGGCTGTGACCGCCGCGGTCGCGACGAACAAAGAGCTGCGCGCCGCCTTTGACAAGCTTATCAATGAACTGGATGCCGTGCGGCTGGCGGTGGAGAATGCGCCCCTGCCCGACCCCGCCAGCTTTCTCACCGCCCTGCGCACCGATCTCCAGGAACTAGGCAGCACGGTAACGATTACCGGCAATTACAACATCGTCGGCCATCACAACACACAGATCAACACTGACCTCTATGCCGAAAACTATGTGGCCCAGCAGACTATTCTGCAAGCACCCACAGCTCCACTACCGCGGCCCGACCGCTATCTGCAGCGGCTGCGCAACCACTGCCACGCGCTGCCACTGACCGCCATGGGCGGCGACGCCACTGCCGGTGACGAGGTGACGCTGGACAAAGTCTATATCGATCTGGACACTACGACCACGGTCGAGTTGAGCGAAGAAGCACAGGAAGAGCGCGATGAGGTACGCGCCAGAGGCAGAGGCAAAAAAGAGCACATTAGTTAGTGCGCGCGAAGCCGCGGCGCAGAGCAACCGGCTGGTCATCCTGGGCGCGCCGGGTGGCGGCAAGAGCACCTTTGTACGCCAGTTGTTGGCCCAGTTGATCCAGGCGCGCCTTGAGGGCAAGCCCGCGCCGGTCGGTCTGGCTCGTGATCTCTTTCCCTTGCTCACCGTTTTGCGTGAATTGGCGCAGCGGTTGCAAACGTTGGACCTCACCGGTTTGAGCGACGAAGCGCGCGCGGAAGCATTGGTGGCCTGTCTACAAAGCCAATGGGAGGCGGATTTGCAGCGCTTTCAGGGCGCCGATCTGGCCGATCACCTGACCGATGCGCTGACCAATGGCCAGGTGTTGCTGGTCTTTGATGGGCTGGATGAGATGGCGCCGGCGACGCGCCCGTTGGTGCGGCTGGCGCTGGCCGCCCTGTTGCGTCATTACCCGACGATTGCCCGCGTCATCGTCACCTGTCGCGTCCGCTCCTATGTGGAAGGGGCCACCCTGCCCGGCTTCACTCCTTACACTCTGGCTGACTTTAGCGAGGGAAAGATCAACGACTTTGTCGCCGCCTGGTATCAAGCCCAAGTGGACCTGGGACGGCTGACCCGCGACAAGGCCGCGGCGCAGGTTGCCGACCTACAAGCGGCCGCGCTGCGTCCGGCGTTGCGCACCATGGCCGCCAACCCGATGTTGCTCACCACCATGGCGCTCATCCACCAGAAACAGACGCGCCTGCCCGAACAGCGGGTGCGCCTTTACGCGGAGGCGGTCAAAGTGTTGCTCAACCGCTGGCAGGAGAGCAAGGGCATTGCGCCCTCGCCGGCGCTGACCGCCTTTTTGCAGGACGAACAGCGGGTGCAGCCCCTGTTGGAGCGGCTGGCCTATGAAGCTCACCGCCAGGTACAAAAGGAGACAGCCGACCTGCCGCGCACCGCCCTGCTGGGTCTGCTCGATGAACTCTTTGCCGGCGACCTGGCGCTGGCCAATGAGTTTCTTGACTATGCCGACCACCGCGCCGGGCTGTTGGTGGGCCAAGGCGGCGGAGAGGGAACACAACCCCCACCCCTGCAAGAGGGTTGGGGTGGGGGCAAACAACGGCCCCAGAGCTACACCTTCCCCCACCGCACCTTTCAGGAGTATCTGGCCGGCTGCTATCTGCTGACGGGACAGGGCAACCAACGGGGGGTGGGGCGCACCTACCGCCAACACGCGGCCCTGGGCGATATGTGGCAACTGGCCGCGGAGTTGGGGGCCGAGGAACTCTTTTACAATCGGCGCGGCGAATCCTTGCTGCTCGACCTTATGTATGAACTCTGCCCGGTGACGCCGCCCCAGGATGCAACAGGTTGGCGCGCCCTGCTCTGGTCGGGCAAAATGGCGACGCTCCTGGCCCAGGAGAAGATTGCCCAGGACAGCGACCGCCCGGAAGGGGACCAGGCTTATCTGGATCGGCTGATCCCTCGACTGTTGGCGATCATGCGCGCAAGCCCGCTCAACGCCGTGGAACGGGCCGACGCCGGTCGCGTCCTGGCCAAGCTGGGCGATCCGCGGATCGAAGTGCTCGACCCGTTGCAAATGGAATGGTGCGAGATTCCTGCCGGACCTTTTATCATGGGCAGCGCCGAAGATGATCCTTATGCGCATGACCGAGAAAAACCACAGCACATCTTCAACATTCCTTATACTTATTGTATAGCGCGCTACCCAGTGACCAATGCCCAATTCCGGTTTTTCATTGATGCGGGCGGCTATCATTATCCACCTTATTGGGTTGAGGCAAAACAGCAAGGCTATTGGGTACGAGAAGGTTTCAAGAGCAACTCCGATGAGCGACTACGCACTGCACCTTATGCTTTGGGTGACCCTTATGATTTGCCTAATTATCCAGTCGTGGGAGTGAGCTGGTATGAAGCACTTGCTTTTACTCGTTGGTTAACTGAGCGACTGCAGGCAACCGTCCACTCAGCACCCGAGCGGGTAGTGCGCTTGCCTACCGAAGCCGAACGAGAAAAAGCGGCGCGTGGTGATAATGGTCAGCGTTATCCTTGGTTGGGAGATAAATCTGATCCTAATCTGGCTAATTACGATGAAACTGGTATTGGCAGCACATGTGCCTTGGGTGTTTTCCCCAGTGGGCGTTCTCCCTATGGCGTTGAGGAGATGGCTAGTCATGTATGGGAATGGTGCAGTACAGGGTGGTTGGACGATTACACGAACTATGGGTTAAAGGTAGACGAGGCACTTACAACAGATGTAAAACGCGTAATACGTGGTGGCGCTTTTGCCTTCAGTGATTTCAGCGTGCGCACTACAGCGCGGGCTTTCTTCACGTCTTACTATGGCAACATCCATGGGGGCTTCCGTGTTGTGTTGGCACCAATCACCCTGGCCTCTGTTACGCTGGGTAATCTGACCTCTCGCCAGGGCGTATAGCCCTGCGTGGGAAACACAATAACAGATTAGGGACGCAATGGATTTGTTGGCGGTGGGGGGATTGGTGGGAGATGGGAACGATTGTTGTGCAGAGAAAGCGGTGGTATGCTCGGCAACGTACGAAAAGCAAGTGGCTCAACGGGATCTGATATGGCTGACATGTGCGACCGTCAAAATAATCCCGGAATCTTTGGGAGATTCCGGGATTATTTTGACTCCGCCACGCGAAATCCAAATGAGCCAAGCAATTGACACCATGACCAGAGGGCACTATACTGCAACAATAGTTTTCGTTTCTCTTGCTGGTAACAGGAAGATGGTAAAGAAATGATGAGGAATCTTCATGTTTGGTTTCAATCGGATTACCGCTGATCCTAATATTCTTGGCGGGAAAGCCTGTATTCGTGGCATGCGCATTTCGGTTGCGCTGGTGGTCAACTTGGTCGCCAACGGTATGACAACCGCTGAGATCCTTGCCGATTATCCTGATTTAGAGGCAGAAGATATTCAGCAGGCGCTCCACTATGCAGCCTGGACTGCTGCGGATACCATCTATATACCAGAGGTTGCGCCAGCATGAGGTTAGTGCCAACGAACAAGCCTTTCGCATTCGCCGCTTACCTGTTACCTGAACTATATTCCAACTTTAATCCGATAGGCTGCGCAAGAGGCGCACAAACGTGACCCGCGAGAGCCCTTTGGGGTGCGCCCCCCGCCACTCGCCACTCGCCCCCCGCCACTCACCACCCACTACCACACCCCTACCCGCGTCTTCACAAAATAATCCCAATCCCACTCGGCGCCCCAGCCGGGGCCGATGGGCGGGGTGATGCGACCTTGCACCGGCAGCGGCGGGTTGAGCAGGCCGATCTCCTTGCCTCGTTCGTCGCGGCTGCCGCCGGGAAAATATTCGTAGTAGCTGGTGTTCTGGATGGCGCAGACCAGGTGGGCGTGGACCAGGCCAAAGAGCCCGCCGGGGCCGTTGAGTTCAATGCGCTGGCCATGTAGTTCGGCCAGGTGCGCCAGCTTCAGGGTGGCGGTCGTGCCGTGCCGGGCGTTGGCGCGCAGCCAATCAGTGGCGCCGCTCATGAGCCACTGCGCGCTCAGGTGCAGATCATGCATGAGCGTCTCCGGCGCCAGGATTGGAATCTCCAGCGCGGCGCAGAGTTGCTGAAGCTGGGCCTGTTCGCGGTCGGCCAGCGGCTCTTCAAACCAGAGATAGCCAAGCTCCTCCAGCGCCCGTCCTATGCGCACGGCTTCGGTCCAGGTGTAGTGGGAAAGCGCTGCATCATGGAGCAGGTCGATCTGGTCGCCCACGCCGGCACGGATGGCGTGAAAGCCGGCGATATTTTCCGTAGCGCGGCCGCGGAAATGGTCCTTGACCGCAGGAAAGCCTTGGGCCACCGCGGCCTGCGCATCGGCCACCAGCGCGTCCAGGGTAGCGCCGCCAAAGTTGTAGTAGGCTGGGCAAGAGGGGCGGGCGCGACCCATGAGTGCAGCGACCGGCAGCCCCGCCACCTTGCCCGCAATGTCCCACAGACAGTTGTCAAAGGCGCCAAACCAGCCGGGGCGGCTAAACATCGTGCGGGTGGCGGCGTTGAGTTTAGCGTTGAGCCGTTCCCGGTCCAGGGGGTCGGCGCCCAGGGTGAGGATGCGCAACTGGGCCAACTCTTCCTTACGCATAGTCGTGTAGCGGGCGTCCCCCACCGTACAGACCCCCTCCACGCCATCATCGGTGCGCACATGGAGCACATGCACCTCTTCCTGTGTGCGCTGCTGGCGTGTGGGCGTCCAGCGGCGGTAGGCGCCCTCTTCTGTTTCCAGGAGATCAAAGGTGGCGGTGTTGCCGGGCAGTGCAAAGATGGAGAGGGTAAGCGCGTCGATTTTCATACTATTTTCCTAACCTTGCGTTCGTGATCAGATTGGCGAGGGCTGGTTCTGGATGTAGAATAGGTTAGGGTTTATTCTACATCCTATCATCGACGATTAAAAAGCGTAGCTATTCAGATAGTTACCCAACAAGCAAGGAAGCAGAACCAATGAGCACTCCATCCACCCTCCCCCGTCGGCGTTTGGGCAAGACCGGCTTGAGCATTCCCATCATTCCCTTTGGCACGCAAGGCTTTGGCAACAACTTTGGCTTTGTCAGCGATGAAGAGGCGGTGGCGCTGATCAAACACGCCATTACGCTGGGGGTCAATCACTTTGACTGCGCCCGCTGTTATGGCGATTCGTTGCGTAAACTGGGTGTCGCGCTGCGCGAAATTCCGCGCGGGGATGTCATTATCACTGGCCGGCTCTGCTGCCATTCGGCGGCCCAATGGGGCTTCTATGGCGAAGGGACACCCGACTATTCGGCCGCACGGGTTATCGCCGATGTGGAGGATCAACTGACCATCCTTGGCACGGACTACTTTGACGGTATGTTGATCCATGACCCGCGTGAGATCGAGCCGACACTGGCCAAAGGGGGCACGCTGGATGGCCTTTTGCAACTCAAGGCACGGGGGCTGGTGCGCAATGTGGGCTATGGCATGCGCCCCCATGACTTTCATCTCAAGGCCATTGCCACCGGCGACATTGACCTGCTACTCTGCTTTAATGACTACAACCTGATCCGCCAAACCGCGGCGGAGGATATTCTGCCGGCGGCCACCGCGGCGGACATCGGCATTATGAATGGCTGGTCGATCCTGCGTGGGCTGCTGACCGGCATCGACATTGAGGAGGCGCGGGCCAGGGGGCGTTATAAGAATGACCAGGACGCCGATGCCGCGAATGCCATTCGCACCTGGTGTCTGGAAGAGGGCATTAACTTGCTTCAATTGGCGATTCAATTCTGTCTGCGCGAGGAGCGGATCCACGGCAACCCGATTGGCAGCCTCAATGTGGAACAGCTTGAAGCCAATGTGTGGGCGGCCAGCACACCGCTGCCGGCCGAGGTCTGGGCGCGCTATCATGCCCGCTTTGGGTAGCCAACTTTTTAGCCATTCCCAGCGTGTAGAAGACACTTATGTTAGTGGACCAATCAGGAGGAGATCATGCAAGCCGCACCAGCAGAACAGAGCACCTACGATGCGATTGCTGCCCAGTACGCACAAACGCAGCAACGCCCCACCGGGGGCGCCTTTTCCTGGAACCATGAGCTGGTCATTCCCCACCTGCTGGCTGTGGCCGGCGCCGTGCGCGGGTGCACGGTGTTGGACGCCGGCTGTGGGGAAGGGGTGGTGGCGCGCTATCTGGCTGAGGCGGGCGCCACTGTGGTTGGCGTGGATCTCTCGACCCAGTTGATTGCATTGGCGCAAGCACAAGCGAGCAGTAGCATCACCTACCAGGTGCATGATCTGAGCCAGCCTTTGCCCCAGTACGCCAATCACTTTGATCTGGTGGTGAGCAACCTTGTCCTCAATGATGTGGCCAACTACCAGGGTTTTGCCCTAACATTGGGGGCAGTGACCAAACCGGCGGGGCGGGTCATCCTCTCGCTCACCAATCCTTATTCGGCGGTTATGCGGGAAAAGGTGGAGAGCTACTTCGACTCCGGTGCCGCGACGCCCTACGCTTGGGGGGAAGGACAGGTTTACCACTATCATCGCACCATGCAGGAGTACATCCGCGCCTTTCGGGCCGCCGGCCTGTTGCTCAATAGCCTGACCGATGTGCAGATGACGGAAGCAATGGTGGCCAAACTACCGGCGTCCAATCACGAATTGCCCTGGTTTGCCATGTACCAACGCTTTCCCTTTTTTGTAATCTTGGATTTTGTGAAAGATGGGGCGGATCTGTAAACAATGGTGGCGAGTAGCGGGTGGCGCAACATAACCTCGCCACCCGCCCCCCGCTACTCCTTACTCGCCACCTTGCGTCAAGAGAGGGCGAAACTTATACCCATAGATGATCTGCCCTTCGGCGCCATCTTCACGCAACTTACGTGTCACCATTTCGACGCGCATGCCAATCGTAATCGCCCCATTGTCAACATCGGTCAGTTGTGCAGTGACCATGGGCCCTTCATCCAGCCGCACCAACGCAATCGCATAGGGCTTTTGCTCCTCGAAGCCATGCGGTACATTGTACATAATGCTAAAACTGTAGACCTCACCCCGACCACTCAGATTGGTCACTGCCTGTTCAACAGGCGCTTGTCCGGTCGCGCCGCTCATAGTTCGTTATCCTTGTTGTGGGTGCGTACCACATTTGGGGCCTATTCTGGTTAATGAGTTTTAGTTGCTCGACCAGTCCCCCAAAATGGGACGCACCCCTTGTTGCTGATTATTGATAACCATCCCTGTTAATCATCTCCGGCCAGCGCCAGATCCGCATTTTGGGGGAAATGAAAGACTATGGAAAAAGCAGGATCAGCCATAGCCGCGGCATTGTCGCTCGCCCAGGTCAGCTTGGCTGCCAGCTTGGCTTCAGCTTGGGCGCATGTAGGGCAGTGTGCGCGGGGAGGAAAGATCGTTGTATTGCAAGTTGGGCAAATCGCCCCTTGTAAGCTGTATCGTTGTTTCTGCGTACGCCACAGATTTGGAACCGCCATTGGAAACAAACCTCACTATTTTTGACTTTGTAGCAAAATTTACAAAATATAGACAAAACATAAAAACATTCTTTGCAGAATTTATTCTACGCCCATTAGGATAGCAGAACAGGGCTTTCAATTCCTATCTAAGCCCCCAAATTGGGCAATTGATAGCTTTTGAGAGCCTTTTTCTATAAAAAATCGTTATCCCTTTGCTGCATAACAGAAATTCCCACAGCATTGTGTGGGAATAAAACAGGTATTTGTGCGATTATTGCGTGTTAGTAGAAGAACTAGTCGCAAGTGGCGAGTAGCGGGTGGCGAGTAATGTAATGCGTCACCGGTCACCTACCACTCGTCAAATACATTATGTCGCGAAGATCCATCTTCTTTAAACCGAGGTCAGAATGAGATTGCGAAGGGAGATTTGCTTGGAAAACCATTTGATTTCCTCAAGCAATCCAACTAAAAAATATCTCCTAGGCAACCAGCACACGCAACACGCCACCCCGCTACTTAACGACATTAACAACGGTTAATCCAAGCAAGGCAATTATTCCAATCCCCAGTGCCACCAACCCTAGTTGCCAACTGGCCGGTGCAAAGTAGAGATGGACAGTCGAGACGCCAGCCGGCACAGTTATCCCGCGCAATGCCCAATCAGCCCGTAAGACCGGCGTAGACACACCATTGACTGTGGCTTCCCAGCCTGGATACCAGACTTCGCTCAGCACCAACAGCGAAGGCACGCTGGTTTCGACATGGAGGGTCATCCCGCTGCTGCCATAGTGGGTGATGGTGACCTGGTCGTCGGCGCCGGTCGAACCCAGGGGCAGGGTAAAAGGGGTATCGGGTGGGATGACAGCAAGCTGTGTCGGGTCAAAGGTGGCAGCTTGCAAGATGGCCAATGTTTCGTCCAGGGTCGCCGCGCTTTGCACCGTATGCACCAGCCAGGCGCGCGGCATAAAGTTGCGGTTGCGATAGACTGACAACGCCCCGGGAGCATCCAGCGCCAACTCAAATTTGTCCCTGCCAAATTTGTCCGAGGGCAAGGGGACGCCGTCCGGCACAATGACATATTTAACATTGAGCATATCATAGAGTCGGCTCTGGCGGCCGCCCAACGCTTCCCAAAACTCCTGCCAATGGCGCACCAGTAGGGGATTAGCCACGCCGCCCACATCTTGTAGACCATAGAGCGCGGCCGCGTCCGGCTGCCACAGGCCGGCAATGTCGGTGCGCGTATCAATGCGCATTAAATCAGCATCATTGCGTAGCAACGCCACGATGGCAGGGTGTTGAAAACCGGCAGTTGGATCACTGTCGCTAATATCAGTATAGGCGCCGGTGGCAGAGAGATCGAAAAAGAGCAGGGCAACCAGCAGACCTGCCAACGTTGTGGCGCCGATCCACTCTTGCTGCGCAGCGGCGATGATCGCCCAGGCGCCCAACCATAAGAAGGCAGCTAATGTCAGCGCCAGCGCCGCCAATGAGGTGCGCAGAAAGACGGTTTCATTGGCTTGGGCCAAGAGCAGTGCAATGTAGGTCAGGGGGATAACCGCGCCGAAAAAGATGAGGACACCGGTGCGCAACAGCTTATGGATAGTGGCCAATGGGTCACCCATACGTATTGCCCGCGGCAACAGGTCAACCCCACTCGCGGCAAGCACGGCAACCCCCAAGGTCCATAATACTAGGGCGCGGGCCGGTGCACGGAATTGGCCAAAGACGGGCAAGAGCGCCGTCAACCAACCGTGGGGGACGGCATAGATGCCGAGCGCCGTCGCGAAACCAAAGAGCGCCAGTCCCAGCCAGGGAAGGATGACGCGCCGCGCCTCACGCTCTGCCAATAGCACTGCAACAATGGCCAGGATCAGGGCAACGATGCCGGCGTAGGGCGTCTCGACGCGCGCCCAGAGGCTCCAATAGAGCCCCGGACCGCGGCCAAAGAAGCCCGGTGTAATCAAGCCAATTAGTTGGGTGGGCGCCAACGAAAAGGCGACAGTATCTTGGTAGGTAAAGTGGCTGCGCTCAGTGTAGTTGACCAACTCCACCGCCGGCAATAAGATCGGCGCGGTCAGCAGCGCGCCAACTGCATAGAAGAGGATGGGGTACGGGAGCCAGGCCAGCCAACTGCGACGCTTGACGGGGTGCAACCCCTGCTGCGACGGGAAGCGTCCTTGTCTGCTCCAAAGCCACCCCACTGTGTAGAGCGCCACTGCCAGCAGCACATAAAAGGTGCTTTGGGCGTGGCCGGCATAGGTGGAAAGGGCAAAGAGCGCCGCCGCGGCGCCGGTCCAACGCAGGCTGCGCCTGTGCAGGGCCTGCTGATAAGCGGCTAGGATCCAAGGCAGCCAACTGAGCACTGCAATCAAATTCAGGTTACCCAGATGCACCAGCAGTGGATCGCTAAATTGGAAGGCCACTGCCCCAAAGAGCGCCGCCGTCCGCGAGCAGGGAAGCCCTGGCTGCCACTCCAGCGCGCGCAACAGGACATAAACGCCCAAGCCGGCCCAATAGAGGTGACCAATCGCCAGCCATTGCAAGGCGGTATAGGGGAAATCGGGCCAGAGCATAAAGAGCAGCAGATTGGGCAAATAGAGAAAGCCGGCTTGAATGTCGCTGATGAATGGGGCGCCACCGTAGAGATGGGGGTTCCACAGGGGGAGTGTCCATTGGCGCAACTGCTCAGCCGCAAAACGGTAGGTCGGGAAGAGAAAACTGACCAGATCACCGCCATCGGCCGGCTGATAGACGTCGCCGCTCAATGTGCGCCAGAAGAAGCCGATGGTCAGTAGGAAGAGCAGCCCTCCGGCCCACAGATCAGCCGCCAGGCCTGTGAAAGGAAAAAAGGGCGCGCCAGTGCGGCGTCGGGCGCGCAGTTGTAACCCGCCCAGCACTGCCAACCAACTCAACCCCACACTTAACCAGATCAATCGGTAAATCGTCATAGGCAACAGATCCTGACGGCCAGTATACAATTCATTAGGAACGGATGCAAAGCTATCGCAACCTAGGAGTGAAATGGATCAGAGATAAACGCAGCATTGACAGATATGAACGTGGTGCGTATACTTGCATAGAAACGATTGCTTGGTCATATAAATAATCGCCAGTTGATTATTTTAATCTTAGGAGTAAGGTTGGGTGAAATATGAAAAAGTTTTTGCAGTTTATTCTTTTTGTCGCCGTGGTTGGGGGAATTATTTATGCGCTAAAGAATATTCTCGCTCCTTCTGAAAATGAATTGGCCGGCAGTGGCAATGGTGTGCTACCTAAGGAGCCGGTCAGATCGTTGGATGAAGCGCCACTTGGCGGCACGATCAGCCCAGAGTTGCTCAAGATCCTGGTCTGCCCAGAGGATAAAGGCCCGTTGGAATTGGTGGATGATGGGAAGTTTTTGCTGAACCCACGCAATGGCTACAAATATCCGATCCGCAATGGCATCCCTGTCATGTTGATTGAGGAAGGCAAGAAGTATGCAGTGGCCAGTACCGCAACCAATGGCGCAAACGCCGAAGCAAAGGTCACCGAAAAGTAGCACAGTGGGTGCCGTCCTACATTCATGCCGACCACATTGCATTTTGGTGTTGATCATTTAGTCGCTGCAAGATTGGCAGATCTGCGGGGGCTGCGGATTGGTTTGGTCACCAATGACGCAGCAACTACGGCTCTTTTGCCGCGTCCATTAATGCCGGTGCGCCAGGCGCTACAGCAGATGGGTGTCAATCTGGTGCGGCTCTTTGCGCCGGAACATGGTATGGGCGCCAGTGCGCATGATGGTGCGAACATTGCCGACGCCGTTGACCCATTGACTGGATTGCCGGTTGTCAGCCTCTATGGCGCAACCTTTCAGCCAACCGCGGCCATGTTGGCCGACCTTGATCTGCTCCTCTTTGACATTCCTGATGTTGGGGTGCGCTTTTACACCTATATCTGGACCCTTTCGCACCTGTTGGAAGCGTGTGGCGCGGTGGGTCTGCCGCTGTGGGTGCTTGATCGGCCCAATCCCTTGGGTGGTGATTTGGCGCTAGCAGAAGGGCCCATTTTAGACGAAACGCAGATCTCTAGCTTTGTCGGGCGTTGGGCAATCCCCATCCGCCATTCATTGACGGTAGGCGAGTTGGCGCAGATGTGGAATCAGGAACGTGGGTTGGCCGTCGATCTGACCGTTGTCCCTGTGATGGGTTGGGCGCGCCATCAACAGTGGCCGTTCGTGGGGTTGCCTTTTGTGCCTATGTCCCCGGCGATGCCCAGCTATCAAAGCGCGCTGCTTTACCCTGGAACCTGTCTCTTTGAAGGCACGAAGCTGAGCGAAGGACGCGGCACAGCCACCCCTTTTCAGTTGATCAGTGCTCCCTGGCTTGATGCAATTGCCGTTGCGCAAACGTTTAATCAACTGCAATTAACGGGTGTGCTGGCGCGGAGCGCCCAATGCATTCCCTGTGCCGGCAAATACGCCAACCAACTCTGTCAGGGCGTGATGCTGCATGTTTTGAATGCACACGAGTTTCGTCCGGTGGCGGCAGGCTTACAGCTTTTGTGGCTGATCAGTCAACAGCATCCAGATGAGTTTCAGTGGCTCCCCTATCCAACGGCCGCCAATGCGCCGGGCTATGGTCATTTTGACCGTCTGATTGGGCGACTCGATATTCGCACCGCACTGACGGCTACACGCACAGCGCCGGCGGATCTCATTGCCCAGTGGACTACCCTCCCCCAGTGGCCAACACAGGTGCAGCCCTACCTTTTATATGTGTAGGGTGCGTAGCACAAAGGGAAGGCGGCGTAGGAATAGTCATGCTAACGCGTTCGGCTATCCTCCCCTGTATGGAACGCGCCCTTGTGTGAACGAATATTTGGTTTTCTCGGAAAATTCATGTAGACTATTTTAGTTACTTTGTCAACACAGCAGTGGTGACAAGCTTGTAGTAATGCTCAGTACAGATCAAAAACAGGCTCATATCGGTATACGACTAAAATTGCGCTTTTTCTCTCTGGGAACTGGTGTAGTTTCAGTCTACCACCCATACGAGCTTCAAAACAAAACTCATTAAAACATCTAGCCGTAGAGACATATGAACAAACCACGAGTAATCGGTCAACCAGCCACCCAGCAAGATATTTTGATGGGTATTAATATGATGGCAGACCTGTTGGCGCCTACATTGGGCCCAACAGGCGGGGTTGTTGCCAGCGGTCCTACTGCCGGTAACAAGGTAGAGCTTTTGGATGATGCTTCGACCATTGTCCGTCGGATTATCAGTTTGGGCAGCCAGCGGCGCGATATCGGCGCCATGGTGATGCGCAGCCTGGTCTGGCGTGTAGGTCAGCGCGCCGGCGATGGCGGCGCTACCGCTGCTGTGATTGCGCGCGCTCTCTACCGTAGCGGCATCCGCTTGAGCAATGCTGGCTATAATACGGTGCGCATGGCACGTGGTATTGAGCGTGGGGTGAAGATTGCCACAGACACGCTGCGCGCCCAGGCACAGCCGATTGCCAGCGAAGATGATTTGGCCTCGGTCGCACGCACCATTACCAAGGATGACGCCCTTTCCGCTGTATTGGGCGAAATGAGCTATCTTCTTGGGCCCAATGCTCATGTCGTCATTGAAAAGTATGTTGCGCCCTATTTGCAACGTCGCTACATTGCCGGCGCCTACTATGGCGCTGAGATTCGGAGCATGTATTTTTATACCCAGCCCGACCAGCGCCGGGCCCTGTTGACGGCGCCGGCCATCGCGATTGTCGATGGCCGGTTAAGTGAAACGGAGCATGTGCTGCCATTAATGGAAGCTGCGGTGCAGCAGGGGTATAAAGGGCTGGCGATTGTGGCGATGGATGTGACCGGCGCGGCGTTAGGCGCACTGGTCGCTAACCAGCAGGCGCCAGAGGATAAGAAAAAGCTTTCTACATTGGCCGTCAAACTCAAGGTTGTGGGGGATGAGTATCGTTGGGCGCTGACCGATCTTGCCTTGTTAACGGGCGCGACCGTTTTAGGCTCCAATGCGGTGCGCACGGCAGCCGAAGCACGCCCGGAAGATTTAGGGCGCACCCAACGGGTTGAGTTTGCCAATAAGGGCGTGGTCATTGTTGCCCATGAGAGCAACCGCGAGGCCATTCAGACAGAAGTGGGCCAATTGCGGCGTTATATTGAAAGTTTACCCTTGGATGATGAAGATCGTCCTAAACATATTAAACGACTTGGCGCTCTAACCGGGGGAGTCGGTGAATTGAAAATTGGCGCACATGGCAAAAATGAACGCTCTGTGCGCGAAGCGCAGGCTGAGCGCTCGTTTAAGGTGCTTTCAGCGGCGCAACAAGGGGGCGTAGTGGCCGGCGGCGGCGCGGCGCTTTTCCACTGTATTCCAGCCCTGCAAGCCGCAGCCGCGACGGAGACGGATGAACATGTTGCGCAAGGCATCCGGCTGCTAGCCGAAGCGTTAGCTGCACCTTTGGAGCAGATTATTGTGAATTCGGGCCGCGCCAGCGCCCCCAAGGTCATTATGCAACAGATTCGGGATCAGGGGCCAACTGCCACCTATGACGCTCTGTGTGGGAAAGTGGTGGACGCTTTTGCCAGCGGCGTGCTGGATGTGGCCAATGTTTTGGCGCCGATGTTGCAAATTGCCGCCAGCGGCGCCATGATGGCGCTCTCGACCGACGCCGTTGTCTATCACCGCAAGCCGAAAGAAAGCTTGCAGCCGGATTGATAGGCCAGCGAATGTCATGCCTTGTTATACTTTGCTCTGTATGAAAACCGGAGTTTGCTTCTTGAGTAAATCCCAGCGGAAAACTCCGGTTTTCATCACAACAGCCTATCTTGCGCCCAATCTCATGGTCATACAGGGAGTATGCCCTATTGTTTCTGTACGAGAGATTGTGGTCGCAACTTGAAATATGTAGAGAAGTTAAGGTGATCGTAGTCTAATCACCCAATCACCAATCACCTAATTAGAAATAGAACGCTTATGCCGATTGTATTATCTTTTGCCAAAACCGCAAATAAATTGTGGGCGGCTGGACCGGAGGGACTCTTTGTTGTCAATGGTCATGGCCTGGAACCGGTCGCCCAACCGGAGTATGAGTTGGCTTGCTGTGGCGCCGATGGTGAGCGTATTCTCGTGGGGGGAATGCCCCATGGGACTGCCTTTAGCCTGGATGATGGCGGCAACTGGCAAGCGTCTTGGATGGATGGTGTGGAGACCAGCGTCCTCTGTATTGCGGCTGACCCACGCGTCGTGGAAACAGGCGTGCTTCTGGCCGGCAGTGCTGGGGGCGGGATTTTGCGCTCACACAATCGCGGCCATAGTTGGAACACTTGTAACTTTGGGTTGCAGGATTACACCATTTTGGCCATTACTTGGGCGCCGGTGGCGCCGTCCGGCAGTTGGCCCCATTGGGAGATCGTCTTTGCCGGCAGTGAAGCGGGAATCTACCGTTCACCCAATGGTGGGCGAGGCTGGAAACGCAGCGCTGGCCTGAATGATGTTGTGCAGGTCATTGGGGTGGCACCCGATTTCCATAGCAGCGGTGTGGTGTTGGCCGGTACGGAAAGCGCCGGACTCTGGCGTTCCACCGATGGCGGACGCAGTTTCGCCCCCGTTGCCGCTGGTCCGCAGCGCGTGGATGCACTGACCACCACTGCGACAGGTTGGTTGCTGAGCGATGAAAATGGTCTCTGGCGCTCAACTGATGGTCAACAGTGGCAGCCGGTTCCTGAGAGTAAACCTGCGTTAGCCTTTTATCGGACTGAGGAAGGCATTTGGGTGGGGGGCGAAGATGGGGTTCAGTTGTTATAACCGCTTGCTTCGCAGGTCTGTCGCTGCACCTGTGCGATCAGTTGGTGGGCCGAATAGGGTTTGGGCAGAAAGGGCAACACCTCACCCTGCTCCAACTGGTCATTCACTTCAGTTTCGCTATAGCCGGACATGAAGATCACCTTGACATTGGGCTCAATTTGTTGCAGGACCTGATAGGTTTGTCTGCCATTCATCCCCGGCATCTTTATGTCCAACAACACGACGCCAATTGATTCTCGCTGACGCTTAAAGAGGTCAATCCCTTCTGCGCCATCGTTAGCCTTGGTGACTCTGTAGCCATGATCGGCGAGAATATCAGCAGCTGCATCACGCACCGAGGCTTCGTCATCGATAATGAGAATGGTCTGCTTGTGACCATTAAAGGGCATGAGGGCCGGTTCGTAACTTGGTTGCTCTCTCTTGGTAGCCTCTAAAGCCGGCAGCAAAATTGTAAAGGTGGAGCCTTGTCCAACCTGACTTTGCACCTGTAAGTCGCCGTGTAAAGCTCGAATGATGCCCATTGTGGCAGAGAGACCAAGGCCGTGCCCCTTTGGCTTTGTGCTGAAAAACGGATCAAAGATACGGCTGATCATGGCTGGTTCTATGCCGCTGCCATCATCGGTTATCTGCAATACAACATAGTGTCTTGCTTCCAAGAGGCTGCCCGTAAAGTTGGACAATTGCTCTTTAGTAAGGTGCAGCGTGCCAGTGGTAATCTGAATCGTACCTGCCTTGCCCTCCAGGGCATCAACGGCATTGATAAAGAGATTCATAACAACTTGTTGAATTTGCCCCCGATCCGCTTTGATCAGGGGCAGCTGGTCATCCAGTTCGATTCTAAATTGCGCCTGGCCGGATAAGGCCGTTTTAAATAGCCCAGTGGTATCATGGATAAGCTGATTCAAATCCAGGTCAACGATTTGGAAATTCCCCTTGCCGGCATAGGCGAGGAGTTGGCGTGTTAGGTCGGCGGCACGTTCGGCAGAGATCACTGCTTTGTCAATATGGTCAACAGCCGGTAAACCTTTGGCAAGTTTCAGTTTGGCTAACGAGGATTGGGCCAACATTCCTGTGAGCAAATTGTTAAAGTCGTGGGCAATACCGCCGGCCAACACACCCAGACTTTCGAGTTTCTGGGCTTGCACAGCCGCTTCTTCGTGTTGTTTATCCTCAGTAATATCACGTATGATAGCTTGAATTTCATCCTGATTGGTGGGAATTAAGCGCGCCTCGAAACTGCTGACTCGCCCTGTAGCAGGATCGGTCAGTTGATATTCAAAAATTTGTTCTTCCCCACTCTTCAAGGCCAGTGATGTTGCTTCGGCAGTTACTTGGGCAATGTCGGGTGGGACAATGTCAGCGACTTTCTTGCCCGTAAAAAATTCAGGTGGAACGAACAGTGGAAAGGTCTTGGCCGGTTTAAAGTCCACATAGGCGCCATCACGGGTGATGCGGAAAACCGCATCGGGAATTGTCTCCAAAATGACGCGCAGCCGCTGTTCACTGGCGCGCACCCTTTGCTCATTGCGCCACTGAATTCGGAAGAATTGATAGATCATATAGATCATCAATAACATGAGAAAAATAAAGAGCAGCATCCCGCCCGTCAGCAAGTTGTTCAGCCGTTCTGAGGATTTTTCCCAAACGGTAATTTGATCTTCAAAGTGATGTTGGCTAGAGGAAACGGTTGAATTCAAAATTTGCTCCATTGACTCCATTCGCGTCAACAAAGCGCTTTGGAAGTGGGGATCGATCACCCCTTGTTGCCAATGATCTAGTTCTAGCTGAACTCCTTGCCACTCTATGCGATAGGCATGAATGAGATGCTGTACTTCCGGGTCGAGATTTTTAAAGTGCCGTGGATTTTCTAAAACACGTAAGCGGCTCCAGACCAAATCTCGCTGCAGCACAAATTGTTCGGGCTGCAGTGGTTCATTGCCGTGGACAAGTAGCGCGTACAAGCGTAAATGCTCACGTTGCAACTGCGCGACATGACGCACGGTTGCATGGGCAATATGGCTGATGCTGGCTTGCTGTTGTTCCGCGATCTGTCGATTGAGTTGAAACGCCAGCACGAGGATCAACAAAAAGACGATCACCATCGGTCCAAAAATAAAGATGATCTTGGTCGGCGTTATGGTTTTGGGGAATTGAAAAACGCGAGCTAGAGATTTGATTTTCTGCACAGCTAGTCAATATGAAGCAATTTATTGAACATCAATCGCCTTAATCTGCCAGATCCATTTGGCTTGTACCGAGAGCGCGTCAAACTCATAGTGATCGACAGGATAGACCAACATTGCAGGTCCTCTATAATCGGGTTGCATATAGACGCCGTCAGCTTGCAGGGCGAAGAGTACAGGATAGTTCTGAAAATCGGTGATGGGAATATCAATCACATAATCATTAAGCGCAACGAGGTGTACTGACTGCGCGTTGGGGTCTACTTGCCACAGCTTGAGCAGGTCGCGCATGAGTACACCACGATAAAGCACAGGTCGTTCCTCAAAAGGGTCGTTGGCACTATATTCCACCTCGCCAACCCGCTCAATCGTGACACGATCCATCACGATCCGGTGATTGTCATTGGCTGCGCCAATCTTGCCGGTAACGGTCAAAATAGTAGGGTCATGCGGTAAGGGAATTTCATTACCTGCTTGTAGTGTAGGCTCAGAAACTTTAGTGTAAATATCTTCAAATTGAACAACAGCCCGACAGCCCGCCACCAGATTTACCATAAGCGCCATCGCGGCCACAAATTGCAAAAACCTGTGCTGCAAATGGAAGTACGAAGGAGAGCTTAAGTTAATCATCTATTTTCCATCCAAGTTAATTACAGTAAAGTAATCATGCTTATTTTTTCCATTGTACAACGTTTCTTTTTCTTGTGCAACAGGCACTGTAATTAAATGGTGAATACATACAACGATGGCCGCTAGGTTGCCAACACAAGTTCCTGGCGCACAAGGTGGACGCCAGCTACCATGTTCTGTAACTTCTGTTTGGCTGCCCAGCGCGCGGTTTGGCTTAGACCACAATCGGGGGCAAAAGCGAGCCGTTCCGCCGGTGCATGTTGCAGACAAAGACGTACACGGTCTGCTACGACCGCAGGTGTTTCAATAAAGTAGCTTTTGACATCAATGATCCCAACCGCCACATCGGTGCGCTGGGCAATCGCGCCAATTAGCTCAAGTTCGGCAAACTCGCGGCTGGCCATCTCTACGTGAATCTCATCAACCTGTAACTCAAAGAAGGCGGGGAACATTGGTGCATAACGTCGATAGCCGACCGCATGACCTTTGAAGTTGCCAAAGCAGAGATGAGTGGATAAACGACACTTGTCTACCACCGGTTCCACTGTGCGGTTAAAAATATCTACAAAATGTATGGGATCTTCGCGATAGGCATAGCAGCTCATCGAGGGTTCATCCACAGTTAGTTCCCGACAACCGGCCGCGACCAAATCTTCCAGTTCCTGCCGCACAACGGGAATGAGCGCTTCGGTAATAGCGTAACGATCTGGGTACTGACGATTGGGCAGCAGCCGTCCGCTTAGTGTATAGGGACCGGGAACGCTCGCCTTTAAAGTCGGTCCGGCTGGCGCTAGCCGCTGGAGCCGTTTGAACTCGTCCACTACCCCCAAGCCGCGCACCGCCCCCAATTCGCCCTCAATCGTGTGTTTGCCCCGCTGGTCATGGGCTGGCGGTCCAAAGTTGCGCCGCGCTGGTTCCGCTTCCCCGAGTCCGTCCAGAAAGCCATAAAAGGAAAGGTTAAAATCCAGGCGGGTCTGTTCGCCGTCGGTAATCACATCAAGACCGGCCGTCACTTGATCGTGGATGGCACAGATGACCGCATCCTCTTGCATCTCTGCGATTTCGTCTACACCAAAGTGCGCCAGGTGTTGGGATGCGAATTCTAACCAGGAAGGGAAAGGATAGCTGCCAATGACGGTGGTGCGCAAAGGTTGTTCATTCATTGTGAAACTGCCTCCATGCAGCTTGAAATTTAGCAGTGGCTAATGGGAATGGCGGAGTATTAGCGAAAGGGCGGGGCAACGATAAACGCAGTTATGGGGAAATCGCTACTGATTCGATTGCAGTGTTTGACACTGACCAAAATTTAGCTGCCCAAGCATGAAGGGCTCACAGTTAATTGTGAGCCCTTCATGCTTGGGCAGCGTTTTGCTCTACAAAGTTTAAAAACCCAGGGATTCCTTTTTAGCTTCTGCCGTCGGCAGTGGCTCTTGTTGCTCTGTAATAGGGCTAATACCCTCGTCGGTAAGGATTTTCGCTGCCTCGGCGTTGAACTCAATGGCATCTTTGTATTGGTCTGGCACCTCATCTTCGGCATAAATGGCTTCAACCGGACACTCGGGAACACAGGCGCCACAGTCAATGCATTCATCCGGATGGATCACCAGCTGATTGTCCAGTTCATAAAAGCAATCGACCGGGCAGACAAGCACACAATCGGTGAACTTGCAATCTACACAATTTTCCGTTACGACATACGCCATGGAAGTTTCTCCTTAGTTAGGGTTATGATAAATACAAAGTAAATAGGCTCATATAGGTCTGCGGGTGAAATCGCGCAATTCCCTCTGGCGCTCACGGCGATTTCACCTCTTCGCCCATATGAGCGAAGTAAATATCCACAAAGGTGCGCTTTCTACCACGATTCGGATATTTGTAGCAAAAGATTGGCGATAAGCCCGCTTACCCTCAGGCCAACATTTGCAAGCGTTCAAATTGTACATGATTCTCGCAGATTCGCCAATCTACACCTTTTTCGGTGGCAAATATTGGTCCATTGCCCCCTGACGCGCGTCGAAAGAAGGGAAGTGGGCCCACGTCTGATCATGGCGTTTCATCGTGTCGCGAATGAGCGCACGCCGGTAGAGACTAGCCAAATTCGCGGTGACCATCGCAGTTGGATCGAACTGCGCCAGAATGTGACGACTTAACGAGTCGGCAACCGTCTGGTGCATAGGGTCGTCTGCCAGGTTCTGCCATTCACCCGGGTCTATGGTCAGGTTGAACAGTTGTGGCTGATAGCCGTGAATGTAATTGTATTTGTACTGGCCCTGGCGCGCCATAATACAGGGCATGCCAACCGCTTCGTGTGCTTGCGCATAGACGATGCGCTCACTCTCTACTTGCGCCAACTGTGGGATGAGGCTCACACCGTCGTGCGGCAGCAGTTGTTGCACCCCGGCTAGTTCCGCAAAAGTGGGCAGCAGATCGAGCAGTGAAACGGGCGCGGCATAGGTGGTTCCCCCCTTCCAGCCATCGGGGAAGCGCACAAGCAGCGGCACACGGCACGACCATTCGTAGAAACAGCGCTTCTGCACCATCTCCTTTTCACAGAGCATATCGCCATGATCGGAGGCAAAGACCACCACCGTGTTATCGGCCAATCCATTAGCTTCCAGCGCGTCGAGCAGCTCACCCACCTTGCGGTCCATATAGGTGACCAAGCCATAGTAGGCGCGGCGCAGCCGGTAGAGCCCTTCGGGGTCGCGCAGATTATAGCGCCGTGTGCCATGATAGGCATTCAGATTGCGGTCGAGCATAGAATAGCTTTCGTCCAGATTGGCCGGGAATTCCGGCAGGGCAATTTCGGCCCCTGCGTAGAGATCCCAATATTCCTGGGGCGGCCAAAAGGGTTCATGGGGATGATGATAGGAGGCACAGAGCAAAAATGGCCCCTGATCACGCATACGACCGCGGGCGCGCAGATACTCCAAAGCGCGGAAATGAGTCTCTTCGTCATAGCTCAGCGCGTTGTGCCAGACATTGATCTGCACGCCCTCGCCGGTATAGCCATGGGCATTGTAGCGGGGTCGGTTGCCCATTACCGTTTCACAATCTGCGCCTTGGGTTTCCTTGATAGCAATCCATTCGGGCCGCACCCAGTCAAAGTCGGACGAATAGATGTCGGTATTTAGGCGCCGGCGGAAGCCATGCAACTGCTCCGGTCCCACAAAGTGCATCTTGCCGGATAGGACAGTATCATAGCCGGCGTTGCTCAGGTAGTGGGCAAAGGTGGGCTGATCCGCAGGAAGGAGGGCGCCGTTATCCCATGCCCCAATCGCCGAGGCATGGCGGCCCGTCATGATGCAGGCCCGACCAGGAGAACAGAGCGGAAAGGGAGTATAGGCCGCATCAAAGCGCACACCCCGTTCGGCTAGCCGTTCCAAGTTGGGCGTCTGCACCACTGGGTGACCATAGACACCGGTAAGGGCCGCTGTCATCTGATCGGAGATGATCAAGAGGATATTGGGTTGGTTGGACAAGACGTTTTCCTTCTACTTATTCAGAGATGGGGTAGAGCTTGGGTCGTTAACAGCGAGTTATCGGCGCAGATAGTTCTCTACTGCACTCCGCTCCACCTGCCACACTTTAAAGATCTTGTGTAAGGTAAAGCCCAATTCGTGGTTGACCTTGAGCATTGCTTCATTTGACGCGGCATTGCCGGTGCGCACGTACTTTACCTGGGGCCGTTCCTGCAGGATTTTTTCCAACATGGCCGCCTTGAGCCACCGCCCAATGCCGCGGTTGCGATACGCGGCGACCACCCCCGTGTCTCCCTGCCCCACCAAATGCGGCTCCGTTGCACGCCAGAAGACTTCGGTGTAGCCGGCATAGACGCCATTGGCCGGGTCGCGCACGTAGAGAATCCACCGTTCGATGCCACGTCCCGCCATTGACGCCTCTCCCTGACGCAGAATCTCTGGGGTCACCTTAAAATCTTCCACCTTGAGATCTTCCCTAGGCGCATTATTCATGGTGTCCATCATTGTGATAATGGCGGCCAGTTCACTTTCCGGCAAAGGACCGTCCCATAAACCAAGCTCTAAATCATCGGCCCGTTCACTGGCCTTGGCAATCCAGGCTTGCAACATGGCCCGGTCCACGTTGGCCAACACAAGTTGATTTTCATGCGCGGTCAACCCCACCTCGGCGCCGATATGTTCGCAAAAGGCTTCCCCAGCCGACACAGTCGACTCGGTGTTGGCCAAGAGCAATGTACGCGCTTTTTCTTGGGCCCGTTTAACGGCCAATTTTAACAGTTCCGTTGCGATGCCCTGTCGCCGCCAGGCCGGCAAGACAAAGATGTCAAAGTCCAAGATATGCTGGTTCTGTTCAACGTTTAACACCGCCGCCCGGCAGGAGGCGACGATGGCTGTCCCGTGCCAGGCGAACCACTGTTGCATATCAACAACCGGGGGAATGTGGCGGATGCCATTGATGGTGTCTTGCAAAGGGCGGGGTGGATCCCCGGGCGAATCTTCGGCGCGCCGTTGATTGGCCAGTTCATTGATCGCATTCCATTCGGTCTCGGTAACGGTCGCAAGCACCAAGGGTTTTAAGGTTAATCCCAATCGATCGAGTTTTTCTGCAGTAAGAGAAAGCGATGACATCGTAATACCTCCCAGAGAAAACTACGACGCCCATATGCGTCAACTACGATTGGACAGCAAGACAGGAGTTACTGATTCAGATGAATGAATTTATAGTCATTCAGAAAAAGATTCATGGAACACCTGTCAGGTGTACAGGTGTACAAATGACTACTCCACGCGCTGAATGATCTTGCCACTCTCTTTTTCTTTCAAAATAAGTTTGCTCTTGCCGTCGGGCATCTTTTCTTCCTTGATGAGCAGATGGGTCGCATCATACTCACGGAAGACCGCACTGCCCATCACCTCTTCCGAACCGCGCCACACCTCTAGCTGCACCGGCTCCCATTGTTTGCTCTCCATCGACTTATAGCAGGCGTCGAGGATGGCGTTGACCACATAGCCGTCATAGAAGGTTTCCATCGGAGCAGCGCCGGCTTCAATCGAGCGGAACATATCGGTGAACATGTCGATATAGCCCAATTCAGAGAGTTCATCGCCTACGGGGAAGAGCCAGCCGGTAGTGCCTTCCGCTTTTTCGGCCACATAGCCGCCCTGGCCCACGGCTGTAAACAGCTCAAAGCCGGTGCGCAAGAAGTGGTTGGTCCAGATCGTGCCTTCGGTGCCAGAGACCTCATCGCGCAGATCCATACCGCCGCGGAAGGTCCACGCCACCTCAAATTGACCGATGGCGCCATTCGCGTACTTAACCAGAGCAATCGCGCTGTCTTCGGCGGCAATGGGATGAACTTGCGTATCACCCCAGCACATCACCTCCAGCGGCTTGACCTCTTTGCCGATATAGTTGCGCGCAATTTCGACACAGTGACAGCCCAAGTCAATAATGGCGCCGCCACCGGCCATCTCTTTGTCCCAAAACCAGTCGCTGTGGGGACCAGGGTGAGTCTCGCGCGAGCGCGCCCAGAGCACCTTGCCAATCGTGCCGCTTTGCACCGCAGCAATCGATTTGAGCGCTTTGGGTGTATAGACGAGATCTTCCAGATAGCCATGAAAGATGCCGGCTTGCTCGACCATCTCTAACATACGCTTGGCCTCAGTGGCATTGCGCCCCAGCGGCTTGGTACAGAGCACAGCCTTGCCCGCCTCACAGCAAAGGCGCACCGCCTCTTCATGCTGAATGTTGGGAAGCCCAATGACCACGACATCGCTGTCCGGGTGGTTAATGGCCTCGGCCAAGTTGGTGGTGTGGTGGGGAATGCCATATTCTTGGGCAAAGGCGCTGGCGCGTTCTTCCCGGCGTGAATAGACTGAGACGACCCGGTCGCGGCTGCGCTGGCCATGCAGCGCCTGCGTATAAAACATGCCGATCAGGCCGGTGCCGAGCATGGTGATGTTGTAGGATTTTGTCATGGAGTCCTCCTTTGGTTTGAGTTCGTTTTAGGCAGCCACCGCCTCAGTCAGCGGGCCATAGACATATCGATCACGCAGGGATTGGCGAATTTCCGCCGCCGAGTCACCCTCGATTACATGAATATCAGGTAGTAAGCGATAGTCGCGTTCATATTCGCCAATCGCCTCATGAAAATTTTCCAAGGTTAAGTTACATTTCTGCACACGTTCCTGGATAATTCGCCAAATGCTACGGCTAACTGTATGTTGCATGATACCGCGTAGCTGTAGATGAGGGGGATCCGATTCCCAGAAGGTGATTGTACCGACAGTTTCCCAAGTATCCTGTCGGGTGCGTTCTTCTAAGATTCGATAACGTACTTTCATATAGCCTGTACATATTGGTACACATTGACTAATTCACGTTCGGTAATTGCATACTCGACGATTGGGTCCTGATCGAAGTCGACTAATTTTACACTAGATCGCGCCATTTACTGTAACCTATTTGTGGTGGATTTGTCATAGATATAGCCTGCGTTTCCTTCTCCCTCATCAATCTCGCGCAAATGGTAGACCTCCCCCAACGTTGTCACACTCCATTCGCCATCTTCATAGGCTATCTCACTTAGGCTGCCATTGGCCAGGCGAAAGCTCTGTTTGGCGCCCAGTGGAACACCAAGAATATCGCAGAGGACAAAACGCAAGAAGCTGCCATGTGAGACAACGACAAGCCGTTCGCCGGGATGGCGTTGGGCTAAATCCTGGAAGACGGCCTGGCCGCGCGCAAGCAATTGGCGGGAGCTTTCGGCCGCGGGAACGGCAAAATCGGGTGAGAAATTGATCTTGTACTCCTGATAGGTAGCCGGGTGTTTGGCGCTGGCTTCGGCATGGGTCAACCCTTCAAAGATGCCATAGGCGCGCTCCTGCAATCGTTCGTCTATGGTGATGGCATGGCCGGTAAAGTCTGCAATGTAACGCGCTGTATCGACCACGCGCCCCAAGTGGCTGGCATATAGAGTCGTAAAATGTTCATGTTGCAGCCGTTTTCCCACTGATTTGGCCTGGGCAATACCCCGCGCCGTCAGAGGACTATCTCCCTGCCCTTGCACGCGTCCCTCGGCATTCCAAATGGTTTCGCCGTGGCGCACCAGGATCATTTCTGTTTTCAAACTCATGAGGCGTTGCTAATCCAGTATGCTGAGCGGGTCTTCCAGATAGCCCGCCAAGGTTTGCAAGAACTGCGCCGCCCGCGCCCCGTCCACCACACGGTGATCGCAGGACAAGGTCAGCGCCATCATCGGCTGGACCGCCGGCTGTCCGTTGAGCGGCACGACGCGCTCGACAATCGCACCCACGGCCAGGATGGCAGCTTGGGGCGGGTTGACAATGGCGTTAAAGCGCTCGACGCCAAACATGCCCAGGTTGCTGATGGTAAAGGTGCCGCCGGCCAAGTCATTGGGCGCGAGTTGGCCACTCTGAGCCTTTTGGACCAAGGTGATGCGTTGTTGGGCAATGGCATTCAACCCTAATTGATCGGCATTCTGCACCACCGGCACCAACAAGCCTTCTTCGACAGCAACGGCCAGACCAATGTTGATGGCGCTGTTCGACACAATCTGCTCGTTCTGCCATGCCGCGTTGAGGCGGGGATGCTTTTGTAGCGCCGCGGCCACTACCTTCACCAACAGATCCGTATAGGTGATCTTGGTCGTTGCCCGCGGCTGCATCCGTTCCCGCCAAGCCACCACTGCGCTGGCATTGACATCCCGCTCCAGATAGAAATGGGGCACCGTGGTCCAACTCTGTTGCAGCCGTTGCGCCATGACGCGCCAGGCGCGGCTCATGGGGAGCGTAGCTGATGGCTGGTGGCTGGTGGCTGGTGGCTGGGAGACTGGAGACTGGAGAGTGGAGACTGCTGCTTGGGCGGCCAGGACATCAGCCGCGAGTACGGCGCCATCCGGCCCGCTACCGTTGAGTGAGGCCAAATCCACCCCCTGTTCCTTCGCCAACCGCCTCGCCTTGGGCGAAGCCAACACGCGTCCCTCGCCACCCGCCATTCGTCCCACTTGGGCTTGGGCGGCAATATAGGCTAACACGTCCTCTTTCTGAATACGGTCACTATTGGTGGGCACCTGACGTAGATCAATGTTGTGCTCAGCGGCGACACGTGCGGCCAGCGGGGTTGCAGCAATGGGGGGCAATAGGGCTGTGGTAGACGATGGGGGTAAGGGCGCAACAGTAGCTACCGCGGTGGCTGGTTGGGCTTGCGTTGCCGGCTTGGCAGTGGTCGGCAGCGCTTCACCGGGCGCCAGCAGCCAGGCAATCACATCCCCTACCGGCGCGTCTTCGCCTTCTTGCAAGGTAACGCCACGCAAAACGCCATCAGCCGGCGCTTCGATCTCTACATCGGTCTTGTCGGTCGCCACCGTCATGAGCGGCTCGCCTTTTTTAACAGTGTCGCCTTCCTGTTTATGCCAGGTTAATAAAGTGCCCGTCTCTTGCGCCATTCCCAGCGCGGGCATAATCACTTCTTTTGCCAAGGGAACCTCCTTGGGAAAATAATTTAATTGTCAATGGACAATGGTTAATTTTTAGTACTTGCCAACCGGCAAAATCTTCATAAGAAAATTCTGAGAATTTTCTTATGAAGATTTTGGGTTCGATTCAACTGTTGTCAAAAAAGCCGCCCATGCGCGTTGACTTCCTTGTCGAGTGGGTGAAATGGCCGGAAATTCTTCGCGAGCATTCAGTTTGCCCGTCATGCGCTCGTTAACTTTTGCCGCAAAGGCTCTTGGCCATCTCCACCACCTTCTCTGCGGTCGGCACTGTCAGATCTTCCAGCACCGGCGAGAAGGGGATTGGCACATTCATCGCGCCCAGACGTTTGACTGGCGCATCCAGGTAATAAAACGCGCCATCCGCAATCACCGACGCGATTTCAGCCGTGGCGCCATATTGCTCGTACCCTTCATCGATGACAATGGCGCGGCTGGTTTTCTTGGCCGATTCGATCAAGGCTTGCTTGTCCAGCGGCACGGTTGTGCGGGGATCGACCACCTCGGCGCTAATGCCCAACTCGGCCAGCTTCTCGGCTGCCTCCAGCGCAATGTGCACCATGCTGCTCGTGCCCACCAGCGTGATGTCGGTTCCTTCCCGCTTAATATCGGCTACGCCAAAAGGAATGGTGTACTCCCCTTCCGGCACCTCCCCTTTGAGGGTGTACATCATCTTGTCTTCAAAGATGGCAATCGGGTTGTCGTCGCGGATGGCGGTCTTCCAAAGCCCCTTGGCATCATAGGGCGTAGCAGGGACGGCGACCTTTAACCCCGGAATGTGACTGAGCCAGGCGTGGAGGGATTGGGAATGTTGGGCGGCAGAACGGCGCGTCGCGCCCATGGTCGTGCGCAGCACCATGGGCACCTTGAGCTTGCCGCCCGACATGTAGTGGGTCTTGGCGGCCTGGTTGACCATCTGGTCCATGGTCAGCGTGGTGAAGTCGCCAAACATAATATCTACAATCGGGCGCATCCCGGTAATGGCCGCGCCCACACCAATGCCGGCCACGCCTGCCTCGGAGATCGGCGAGTCGATGACCCGCTGCGTGCCAAACTCATCAACCAGCCCCAGCAGCACCTTAAAGGGTGTCCCGGCTTCGGCCACATCCTCGCCGATGATAAAGACGCGCGTGTCACGGCGCATCTCTTCGGCAATGGCTTCTTTGATTGCCTCCCCAAAAGTGAGCACGCGTCCGGTCGTTTGGTTTCCATTAGGCGAAGACATGGTGATCAACCTCCTCTGGTGCGGGGTAGGGCGCGTTCAAGGCAAAGTCCACGGCGGCGGTGACCTCATTGCGTACACCGCTTTCAATCTGCTGGAAGAGATCGGTTTCGGCCAGATCCTGGTCGACCATCCACGCGCTGAGCAGCTTCAACGGATCCTTCTCGGTGCGCCAATAGCTCTCTTCCTCTTTGGAGCGGTAGTAGTCGCGATTGACATCGCCCACATGATGGCCCATAAAGCGATAGGTGTTGCAGACGAGGAAGGCGGGCCCTTCGCCCTGTCGCGCCCGCTCTACCAGTTGGCGCATGGTAAGGAAGACCTGGCGAATGTCCTGGCCATCGACTTCCACGGCATGAATGCCAAAGGCATGGGCGCGGGCCGTCAGGGAACCAGCGCCGGCTTCTTGTTGCTTCGTATACTCACCGTACTGATTGTTTTCACAGACATAGATAACCGGCAGCTTCCACAGTTGCGCCATGTTGGCCGACTCATAAAACAAGCCCTGCCCCATGGCCCCATCCCCAAAGAAGCAGACAGCCACCTGGTCGGCGCCGCGCATTTTAATGGAGAGGGCCGCCCCGGTGGCAATGCCCGAACTGCCGCCGACAATCGCGTTGGCGCCCAGGTTGCCTGTGTCCTGGTCGGCAATGTGCATAGAGCCCCCCTTGCCGCGACAGTAGCCGGCCTCCTTGCCCAGCAACTCGGCAAACATGCGGTTGAGTTGGGCGCCCTTGGCCAGGCAATGGCCGTGGCCCCGGTGGGTGCTGGTGATATAGTCATCCTTTCGCAGCGCCTCACAGACGCCCACCGCCACCGCCTCTTCACCGATATAAAGATGAGTCAGCCCTGGCATTTTGCGGCTGAGATAGAGTTCATTGGCGTTCTCTTCAAAGGCGCGAATTTTCGCCATCTGTTCATACATATGCAGCCACTGTTCACGGTCAACGGATGCGGCGGCCAATTCGTCATCGAATGGCTGGGCCGGGCCGTCGGTTGGCGTGGCTGTTGCAGTCACGTGGGTCACAGTTTGCTCTCCTGGTGTTAATGGGCCGTGGTCGGGTAGTCGGCATTCTCCCCTGCACATGATCGGCATAGGATATCCCTACTACGACGCAGCCTAATGATCATGAATGTTGAGTGAAGGAAAACAGGATTTATTTATACTATTGATAATGAGTTGATTATACACAGCAATCGAGGGATTCATCAAATGGTATCTGGGGCTAGGGTGCGTCCCATTTTCGGGGACCGAGTCGAGTGTCCCCAATTTTTCTGCTAGAGCGTCCCCGAAAATGTGGTACGCACCCTTGGGGCTACATTGGCCAGAAGCCGTTGCTTTAGATTGCTTTGCTTGCCGTCGCTTGCGCAAAGTGATATGATAATCTGTAGCAACTTATCGGCGATAACCTTGGATCGCACCACCACTAGACCCTGGCTGCCCACCTTGGCGCTGATAAGCAGGACCTATCATGCAATCCGTCAGTTGATTATCCTAACCATTACGGCTCTTCAGGAATTCATGTGGTTGGTTAGTTTGTTTCTCATTAACCAACTATCCAACCATATGAGATCCGGTTGAACCACCATCACTTTGTAAGAACAAGGAGGAAACGCAATGCAAAAGCGTTGGTACGCACTGACTCTGATTTTGGTGCTTCTTTTTAGCGCCTGTGCACCAGTTGCCCCTAGCGCGGCGCCGGCTACCGGTGATAGCGGCGCCGAAGCCGAAGGCACGACGATTACGTGGGCCATGTGGGGTAGCCCGGCCGAGATTGAAACGCATCAGAAGGTGGCGGACGCCTTTATGGCCGAGCACCCGGAGATCAAAGTCGAAATCATGAGTGAGCCATGGGGCGATTACTTTACCAAGATCCAAACCCTGTGGGCCAGCGGTGATGCCGCCGCCGTGCCGGATGTGCTCTTCCTGTCGCCCATTGTCAATTATGCGGCGCAAGGGGTGCTGGAAAACCTTGATCCCTACATTGAAAAGTCAGGTTACTCGCTTGATGACTACTGGCCATCGCTCCTGGACTATGCCACCTATAATGGCAGCATCTATGGCTTCCCGCGCGATGTAGGGCTGGAAGTGCTCTACTACAATAAAGATATTTTTGACGAAGTGGGTGTCGAATATCCCAATGAAAATTGGACCTGGGACGATCTGCTGGCTGCGGCGGAAAAGTTGACCGTCGTGGAGGCGAGTGGCCAGGTCACCCGCTATGCGCTGGGCATGGAAGGGGGCAAATATCAGCTGTGGGTGGGCCAAAACAAGGGCAGCATTCTGGACGATATGTATAACCCCACCAAGTGCACCCTGGATTCACCGGAGGCTACCGCCGCCATCCAGTTCTTTGCTGACATGATGGACAATAACTATGCCATGCGTCCGGCCAATTTGAACCAGGCCGGTGGTGACGCGGGCGTCTTTGCCAATGGCCAGGTTGCCATGATTATCCAGAATGCCAGCCGCGTCTCTCAGTTTAACGCCGCCAATCTGAATTATGATGTTGCGGTTGTGCCGATCCCAACTGATGGCCAACGTGCGGCCAGTGCAGCCGGCGCAGCGTGGACTATGAGCGCGCTGAGTGATAACAAGGACGCGGCCTGGACCTTCTTGAGCTGGCTGCAGAGCACCGATGGCGGCCAACGCATCTACACTGCATCCGGCGAAATTCTGCCGGCGCTCCAATCAACCGCCAAGTCCGACGTCTTCCTTGGCTCCGGCGACCCGCCGGCCAATCGCCAAGCCTTTATTACCGAAGGTGAGAATTCCAAGGTCGGCCGCACCGGCTATTTTGCCGAATGGAATGAACTGAGTAGCTCCATCATCAGCCCTGCTATGGATCGCATTTGGGCGGGCGAAGCTACGCCGGAAGAAGTGTTGCCCGATTTGTGTGGCCAGGTCAACCAATTCCTGACCGACAACGGCTTCCCGAAATAATTTAGAGGTTGAAGAGGCAGGATGACCGGATGACAAGATGACCGGTCATCCGGTCATCCGGTCATCTTAGCTTATCAAAACCATGGCACAACAGATCCTTACTCAACCACAGCATACCACTCTCAGCAAACGCAGTCGCTTTCATTGGCGACCGGATCAACAGTGGGAAGCATACCTCTTTTTGCTGCCCAGCTTTTTGGGCTTTCTCATCTTTGTGGTTTTGCCCGTGGTAGCCTCGCTAGCGCTCAGTTTTGTCGAATGGAATCTGCTCACGCCGCCCAAATTTGTGGGCATTGAGAATTATATTCAGTTGCTTACACGCGATGCTGTCTTCCGCAAAGTGGCCTGGAACACCCTCTTCTTTATGGTGACGATCGTTCCTTTACAGTTGGGTTTAGGGCTGGCATTGGCGGTGGCGCTCAACCAGCAGATCCGCGGCATGTTGGTCTATCGCGTCATCTATTTTATGCCGGTGGTGACCACCATTGTGGCCGGCGCCATTATCTTTCAGTTCCTGCTCAACCGCGACTTTGGCCTCTTTAGCACGGGCATCTGGCGCTTAGCCGAGTGGACAGGGTGGAACATTCAACCACCGGACTTTCTCAACAGCACCCGCTGGGCTAAGCCCTCGGTGGTTCTCTTGACGCTCTGGAAAAATGTTGGCTTTACCATGGTCATCTACTTGGCCGCACTGCAAGGTGTGCCCCAGGAACTCTATGATGCCGCCAATGTAGATGGCGCCAGTGGCTGGCAGCGTTTCCGCAATGTGACCCTGCCGTTGGTAAGCCCGACCACCTTCTTCCTCTTTGTCATCCAGATGATCGGCGCGTTCCAGCTTTTTACCGAAGCCTTTGTCATGACACGAGGGGGGCCGGCCCAGTCGACCTTGACGGTGGTCTATTATATCTATCAGAATGCCTTTGAGTTTCAGAAGATGGGCAAGGCGTCGGCCATTGCCTGGTTTCTCTTTATCTTTATTTTTCTCTTCACCTTTGTTCAAACCCGGATGCAACGGCGCTGGGTGCATTACGAAGCGGGTTAGGAGTAGACGTGGCCAGCACAACCTTTACCTCCGGCAAAAAAAGAACGACATCCCATGCTTTGGTCGGGCCATCAAACAGAGGGCGTATACTCTTGCAGGCTGCGCTCATGGTCTGTGGCGCCTTTGTGCTTTTGCCCTTTGCGGTCATGCTCCTGGGCTCGCTTATGCCCAAGGAGGATATTCTGCGCCGCACGATTGCCCTCAATCGTCTGTCGCTGCAAAATTATAGCGAGACCTTCTCGGCCGTGCCCTTTGGTCGCTACTATTTGAACAGCCTGATTGTGGCCGTCACCACCACCACACTCCAGATTCTGACCGCATCGTTGGCGGCCTTTGCTTTTGCGCGGCTGCGCTTTCGTGGCCGCAACTGGCTTTTTCTGCTCTATCTGGCCACCCTTATGATCCCCTTTCAGGTAACCATGATCCCCAACTTTATCCTCACCTCAGCCCGCTATCTCAACCTGCATGACAGCTATTTGGGCCTGATTTTGCCTTCGGCCTTTAGCGCCTTTAGTGTCTTTCTGTTGCGCCAATATTTTATGGGCATTCCCTTGGATTTTGACGAAGCCGCGCGTATGGATGGGGCGAACAGTTGGCGCATCTGGTGGCAGATTATTATGCCCTTGGGCGGCCCTGTGTTGGCAACGCTGGCCATCTTCAACTTTCAGGGCTCCTGGAACGATTTCCTCTGGCCGCTCGTCATCACCCGTTCCGCCGAAATGCGCACGATACCGATCGGCCTTAGCTCCTTTCAGGGTCAGTTTAACACCGAATGGCATCTGCTCATGGCCGGCTCGGTCATTGCCCTTTTGCCCGTGCTCATCATTTATATCGTGGGGCAGAATTGGTTTGTGCGTGGGATCACGCTGTCAGGGCTAGGCGGGCGGTAAAGAAAAGGCTATCTGCATTCCTCGTTCACTGCCGCGCTAATTTGCCTTCGCACAAAAGTTCTGGTTTGATATGGGTAACAGTTTTATTACCCATAAGGAAGCTCGCCATGTTTGACCCAAACAACGTTACCATCGGGAAGATCGTCAAGTCTAATACCCATATTGACTACATCTGCCAGATCTATGGCCCGAATGAGGATGAATATACACCCCAGCCCCCCGATTACTCTTTTGGCACTTTTGTCAGCATTAAGCTGGAGAATACCAATGGGGGCGTTGAGCGGCTCATCGGCGTGATTTATAACACGCTCTTGATGAATCCCGACTTCGGTTCGCTGGGGCCCAGGCTTAGCCCCCGTTCCGAACTGGAGGTCTTTGCGCCGGACTATCTGGCCGAGACGGCAACGTTGGTCGGTATCATCATGTTGGGGTGGTCTGACACCAATGGCTTTTACTATCAAGGGGTGCCGGCGTTGGCCGCGGCGGTCAACAGCACCGTTCACTGTCTGGATGAACAGGAACTCTACAACTTTCACTGTGATGACGACGATCAACCCTGCCTACGCTATGTGCCGATTCTGCTCGCCCTGCGCGACCCGCTTGTGCCGCAACTGCTCATGACAGTGATCGACCGCCTCAATGGGCTCTTTCCCAACAGTGGTCGCCAACTTTCGGTCATGCGCAACAATCTGGCCTGGAAGAGCATCGTCCAGCCGGCGGGATAGCGTGTGATCAACTAATGCCAGAACTCGCGCGTTTTTACGGAATTACAATACGCATGTTTACGGAACGGGGTGGTCAACACCATTTACCCCATTTTCATGCCTACTACCAAGACAATATTGCTTGTTTTGCTGTTAACCCACTTGAGCCTCTACGTGGCCAGTTGCCTACCCGGCAACAGCGTTTGGTAGAAGCTTGGGCAGAATTACATGCTCAGGAATTGCTTGATAATTGGGAACGTTTGCAAAACGATCAGCCAGCAGTTAAGATTGCACCACTGCGCTAACAGCGAAAAGAGCGAGGAGATATAAATGGCTGCACAAAAAATGATAGGACATGAACTCTATCGAGTAACGGAATTTAAGATTGTGGGTCCCTATACTTTATCGATCACCTTTGACGATGAGAGTTGCCAAACGATCAATTTTGAACCAATTTTGTATGGAAATATTTACGGCCCGCTGCGCGATTTGAAACTTTTCAATCGGGTTCGGTTGGACCCAGAGGTACATACGCTAGTTTGGCCGAACGATGCAGATTTTGACCCAGAAACGCTGCGCAACTGGCCTGATTACAAAGATGCCTGGATCGAAGCGGCCAAACGTTGGGCGCTTGTAGTGGCTTAAATTTATGAAAAATCCCATCCGTCCCAACTATGGCCACGGCTGCTTTGCCGATCTGCCCAATCTGATCCAATCCTGTCTGACCGCTCACGCCGTGCCGGTTGGGCTCGCAGGTATTCCGCAGGAACTCTTACGCCGGTATGACAAGGTCATCTTCATCCTGGCGGACGCCTTTGGCTGGCAACATGTTGGGCCGCGCATTGGTCACAATTCACTACTGCAACAGATGGGCGACGCCGGTGTGATTGCCCAGTGGACCAGCCAATTCCCCTCCACCACGGCAGCGCATGTCACCTGTATCCATTCCGGTCTGACGCCGGCCCACAGTGGCGTCTTTGAGTGGGAATATTATGAGCCGGTGGTGGACGCCACGATCACGCCACTGCTCTTTTCCTATGGCGGCATCCGCCCGCGCGATGAACTGAAGGCCCTCGATATCCAGCCGGCGCAGGTTTTCCCGACCCAAAGCCTGCACCAGCAGTTGCGCGCCCAAGGTGTGGCCACCTATGTCTACCAACATCGGGAGTACACCCCCTCGACCTATACCGACTGGATCTGTCGCGGCGCCCAGATGCGCCCCTATCTGACCCTGCCAGAGGCGCTCACCAACTTGCGGCTCGAAGCACAAACGGTAGACAAGCCGGCCTACTTCTTCCTGTATTATGACAAGATCGACGCCCTCGCCCACCTTTATGGCCCCAATTCGCCTCAGGTGGCTGCCGAGATTACAAGCTTTCTCTACACGCTGGAAACACTCTTTTTCCAGCCGGCCCAGCGCGCGCTAAAGAATACACTGCTCATCCTCACCGCCGATCATGGCCAGATGGCGGTTGATCCGGCAGCGGTGCACTATATCAACATTGACCGCGATTGTGTGGGCTTTGATCGCTTTTTACGGCGCAACCGGCGGGGTGAGTTAATCGGCCCCGGCGGTTCGCCGCGCGATCTCTTTCTCTATGTGCAGGATGAGTTGTTGCCAGAGGCACGGCAATTCTTTGCCGAACGGCTGGATGGCGTGGCGGATGTCCACCTGACCCAACCCTTGATTGACCAGGGCTACTTTGGCCCTGTGCCTGCTGCGCCCGCCTTCCTCCAGCGCGTGGGTAACCTGTTGATTTTGCCTCACGCCGGCCAGACCGTCTGGTGGTATGAAAAGGGACGCTACAGTATGCGCTTCTCGGGCATGCATGGCGGCTTAAGTGCAGAAGAGATGGAAATTCCGGTTTGTTTGTATGCTTTTTAGATGGATTGTCGTTTGTTGCAAAGGATAACAACTATGAGAATCGTTGAAGGACTAGATCGAATCACCTTTGACCCTCAGGTTATGGGTGGGAAACCATGTATTCGTGGTATGCGCGTAACGGTTGGTATGGTTGTACGTGCAATTGCTGCCGGGGTATCTCATGACGAACTTCTTGCTTATTATCCTTATCTAGAAAGAGAGGATATTGAACAGGCGCTAGAATATGCGGCGCGTCGGCTTGAGGAAGAGCACGAGTTTGATTTGACGCCGGCATAACTATGCGCATACTTATTGATATGAATTTAACCCCAGCATGGGTCCAGTTTTTTGTACAACATCAGATTGAAGCCGTGCATTGGTCATCCATCGGTCCAATTACAGAACTTGATTCTGTGATTATGGAGTATGCCCAAACCCATCATTACGTCATTTTAACGAATGATCTTGACTTTGGAACACTTCTTGCTCGCGCCAAGAGACATACGCCAAGTGTTATTCTCATTCGCGCGCGTTTGTTGATTCCAAGAACAATTGGGAAAATAATCCTGTCTGTTATAACCGAACACCAAAGTGCGATTGAAGCAGGGGCATTGCTGGTGGTTGATGAATATCGGCATAAACTCAGGCTTTTGCCCATATAAATTGAGAGATAATCGATAAATGGCAGAATGTATCGGCACCGTCAAGGGACCCGGCGAGACGCCCCACGAATTCACCTTTATTGCCCCAGACCCGGATCGCCGGGTCAAACATGGTGAATTTGTCTACTACATAACCCAGGTCGATGGCGAGGAGCGGCAGATCATCGGGCGTATTACTGCGCGCACGTCGGTCAAGCTCTTTCCCGATAGTTTTATGGCCGACCCGACCGTGCCGCCACGTCAGATTGCTGCGCTGCTAGGCTATGACAGCGATGCGAATGAGCTTTTCGAGATCACCGTCGCCGTTTTGGGGTACCACAGCACGGTCATGGGCGACTTTATCAACCCGCGCGTGCCGCCTGCCGGCGGTTCGCCCATCTATATTGCCGACGATGAGTTGCTCACGCAGGTCCTGAGCAAGCGCAAGCAGGGCGAGCGCGGCAGTGCTCACTTGGGCAGCTTGCTCAGCCGGTCTCCCGACGCCGTGCCGGTGGCGTTGGATGTCAAGGGCTTTACCAGCACCCATTTGGCCATTATTGCCAGCACCGGCAGCGGCAAGAGCTACCTCGCCGGCGTGCTGTTAGAAGAACTGATGATGCCCTACAACCGCGCCGCGGTGCTCATTATCGACCCCCACGGCGAGTATGGCACGCTTCAGGATATGCAGAATGGTCCAGACTTTCGCGAAGGCAATTACAAACCGCGGGTGCGCATCTTTCGGCCTGATGATGTGCGGGTGCGTATTGACAGCCTTACCATTGCCGACCTCCGCTATCTGCTGCCTAATCTCTCCGAGAAGATGCACTACCAACTGAGCCGCGCCTATGCCTTTGCCCAGCGCAGCTTTAAGGGCGGCAGCTATACGCTGGAGCAATTGCTTTATGCCGTGCGCCAGACCGCCGAGGGCAAAAAGAGTGGTGACGAAGAAGACTTTGACAGCGAAGACGATCCCACCACCGGCGCGCTCATCTGGCGGCTTCATGCCGTGTTGCACAACAGCCAAATTTTTAACGATTTTGAAAATCTGGAGTTGGATGAACTCTTTCGCCCCGGCCAATGCACCGTGCTCCAGCTCAATGAGGTCGATCAGCGCGAACAGCAGGTTATTGCCGCCACCATGTTGCGCCGTGTCTACCAGGCGCGCCTTGACACGACCAAAGGCAAAGTGGACCGGGGCGATAAAGCTTACATACCCTTTCCCGTCTTCTGCTTGCTCGAAGAGGCGCACAACTATGCCCCGGCCGCGGCGGACGCCGTCAGCACCGAAGTGCTCAAAACCATTCTGAGCGAAGGTCGCAAATTTGGCGTCAGCGTCGGCCTCATCTCCCAGCGTCCCGGTAAGCTTGACGCCGATGTGCTCAGCCAGTGTATGACCCAGTGCATCATGCGCATTACCAACCCCATCGACCAGGATCGGATTGCCTCATCGGTGGAGAGTGTGGGGCGGGATCTGCTCAAAGAACTCTCCAGCCTGAGCAAAGGCCAGGTCATCATCTCCGGCGCTAGTGTCAACACGCCGGTCATGCTGCGCGTACGCACCCGCATCACCCGCCACGGCGGCCAGGACATTGACGCACCAAATGAATGGTTCCAATGGTTTGAACGCGGCGCCGAAAGTGTCAACAGCCGCGATGGCGCACTCCTTGCGCCCGACGAAGCCCAGCGGGAAGAAGATGGCGATCTGCTGTGGGCTTAACAACAAAAAGTGCATCACACACGCGTTTGGGTGTGTGATGCACTTTCTTCAGCGGCGGCTTTTTTAGATTATCCGTAGACCACAGTGTACGTAGCATCCGCAGATGCTAGACCCGTTCGCATTTGAGAATGCTCACTACACATTGCGGTCTACCGATTATGTCAACCCTCGACATCAATGGGTCTTATGATAGTTGGCGACCACTTGCGTAAAGTCAGTCGGCACATTCTCCGGGATAATAGGACCCTGCCATTGCCGCCCATGCAGGCCGATTGCAACATCCTGCATCCGGGGGCCTAACCCAGTGGTCTTGCTTTGCGCCAGCGAGAAAACCAGGTTCTGGTGACCATTCCAGTTGATCACTCCTTGGAGTGCATTGTAGGTCGCCACATCTTCGTCAACCGTAACCCAGCCGTTCAATGCCGCGGCTACCGTCAGCCACCAACAATCGCCATAGGCTGCGCCGTCAGAGAGCCACGTCTGGCCGCCGGCGCCCCAGTAGACGGTAATCGTCGTCGGGTTGTTGTCCGACTTGGGGCAGAAGAGCGGGCTCCACGGCCCATGTTCGCCGATTTGGAAGCCATAGACAATCCCCTCGCGAGCGGGCAGACCGTCGAACTTGACAAAGTTGCTGACACTCTCCATGCCCAGACGGGCGAGCGGTTTGCCTTCATTGGCAATGGCGGTAATCTTGGCATCGACACCGCGGCCTTCCTTCTCAAAAGCCCACAAGATTAGCTCGATCTTATCAGGGCCGTTACCGCCATCGAAGGGCAACCGTCCTACCACCGGCAGCCGGCTGGGGGTGTCGCTGCGGCTGAATTTGCCCTCTGGGTTGTCCTTGGCAAAGGGCCCTGGATCCGGGACAACGTTGTCATGATCGGGGGCAAAGCCGATGCCTTCACAGTAGGCTGGAGTTGCCACATTGGCAATGTAGACCCATGCATCAAATTTGTAGTGCCCAAAGCCGATGTCATCCACCTCGGGTCTTGATACAAGCTCTATGATCGCATTGGTGAACCAGGGACCGCGCTGCCGCTTGGTTGGGTAGGTGACATCCCCACGGTCATTCCAATTGATGTCAATCTTCTCAATCGCGACCGGCTCTGTCTGTCCTTCGACCCAGGCCGTGATGCGAGCACGACCGCCCGGGTCGCCATAATGGCCGGCATTTAGTGAGCACTGCGCCACTTGTACTTGTTCCGCTTCCCGTTCATATTGGAATGCACAGCCGCCAATCGACCAACCAGCAGCATCATTATATACTTGCGCCTCATACCCAACATTGGGCATGGCATGGATAGCCAGTGTTGCGTTGGCGCTAGGGCCGGCCAAGATCGTGTCGCCCTGCATAATACGATACTGAGTTGCGCTTTGCCCCTTGATCGTCACCTCCACATTGGCGCCGCTTGCTGGAATCTTTGCACCATCAGGAATCGTCGCGGTAACGCTAGTACAACTGGCTGCCGAGATTTTCTTGGTTGTATAACCAAAATCACAACCGCTGTTGCTCCAACCATATTCGGCATTAAAGACCTGTGCCTGATAATGTACGTCAGGTAGGGCATGGATCTGGAAGACCGGGGTGATGTTGAGGCCAGCGACCACTGTGCCATCACCTTTGACAATACGATATTGTGTGCCATTTTGCCCTGTAACCGTTACCTCGACATCAGCGCCGTCGGTCGGGATGGCGGAGCCAGTGGCAATGCTCAACGTGACCTGTTGACAGGCAGGACGCAGGCTCTCTCCATATTGGAACTGACAGCCAACGGTGCTCCAGATATTGGCGTCATCGGCGACCTGCGCCTGATAGATGCGATTGGGCAGCGCGTGGATGGTCAATCTGTGATCGACGCTGGGGCCGGTAATGACTGTCCCTTGCTGATCGACAATGCGATATTGGGTGACCGATTGACCGGTGATGGTGACTTCGACATCGGCGCCACTCTCCGGAATGTTCGATCCATTGGGAAGGCTCAACGTAATACTGCTACAGAAAACTGGCAGCGGCGGCTCCTTCTCATAGCGAAATTGGCATGCCTGGGCGCCAGCAATCCATGTCGCCGTAGTCGGATCATAGACCTGTGCTTCATAGCGAATGAGTGGCTGGGCCAGGAAATTCAGATGGTTCTCTGTACTTGGCCCAGCAACCGTACTACCGTGAATATTTACGATCTGATACTGGGACGCATTCTTGGCGCCAACCGTTGCTTCCACCGCAACACCGGCTGCCGGAATCAGGGCGCCATCGGGCACTGTTAATTCGATACTTTTACACGAAGCTGCCTCTAAAACCACAAGATAGTGAAAATCGCAGTCCTGGTTGGTCCAGCCGTAGTTTTCATTGTAAACTTGCGCCTGGTAGTCAACACGCGGGATGACATGCAGATTGAAGCGGTCAGTGGTGGCAGGTCCAGCGACGATATTGTTGGCGCTATCAATGATCCGATAGTGGGATGCATTTTCGGCCGCAATGGTCGCTTCCACATCGATGCCGCCAACCACAATCGGCTGATCCACCGGGGTGCTGAGGCCAACACTCTGACAGAGCGGCTGTGGCGCCTCCTTATATTGGAAGTTGCAGCCACGATTGGTCCAGCCGTGTACACTACTATAGACCTGACCTTGATAACGGACTTTGGGCATGGCATGGAGGGTCAATCGATTGTCTGTGCTAGGGCCGGCCACCACTTGGCCCTGCTCATCCACCACCTGATACTGCTCCCCGTGTCGGCCGTTGATCGTCACCTGAATGTCAGCGCCACTATCAGGGATCTGGGCGCCGTCGGCAATGCTAAGGGTAACGCCAGTACAGACAGCCGGCGGAATATAGCAGGGATTTTCAACATTGTTGAACCAATACTCGGTCCGCAACTTCGTCAACGCTTCATCCTGATAAAATTGCACATGCCAATCTACAGTTGGCTGGTTGGGACCGGCGACCCACGGCGTCTCCCAATCCTTTGTGTCCAATGAAAAGACATATTGTTGGTCGCCGGCGGTGAAGACTCCCCACGGATCCACATGGCCGGTAAATTGGAAGCAGGCGCCGCCGCTGTCACTCCGCGTATGGATACGCACCCAAATCGGCGAAGCCTCTTGGTATTGGGTGACCACATCTGCCTGTTGTTGATCATTGATCCAAGTGTGAAGAGTAAGTTCGTCGCCGACGGCTAATTCTGGCCATGTATCTTTATAGACCTGCTTTTCTCCGTTCTCACTCTCGATGGTAAAGTTGCCGTCAGCGTTACGTACGGAAGCCAATGCCCAGCGCACTGCATAGCTGTCGGTGCAGCCTTGCCATTGGTAGAGCACTCTGACCTGCTTCTTCTTATACCAACGCAATTCTACTGTCACCGCACAGGGCTGAGCCTGAGCCGAACGTCCTTCTCCTCTGTTCCGTAACACAAAAACTTGTTGCGCCACTGTTCCGTCCTCTTCTTGGGCCAAAACAGCGGTAGCATTGAGGCTGAAAATAGCGAATGCCCCCATAAGGATAGCGATGATCCACAACGAAAGCTTAGTGCACATTTTGTCTCCTACGATTTTGAACTTAACAAAGCAACGATTGACGCCATAGTGCGGTTGCTTTGAAAACCGTAGTTTTTACTCAGCAAAACTACGGTTTTCACACAGAGCCTACTTTGGTATACGAAAAGTTAACTCCTAATTGCAATTTATGTTTACATTACTTGAGCATGGCTGAACGAACGCTGATCGGCAAAGAGAAAAATTCAACGTTTGATCAACGGAGGTATTTCGTATGATAAACGTATATTAATTTGGCAGTTACTGTTCCTGTGAAGCACGCATCAGCGTGAGTGTGCAGAGCTGGCAATCAGGTATAATGCACATGGGTTACTTACGGTTTTTGCTCCAATAATCTATGTTATGAAAGGAATTTTCGTTATGAAGATCACCAATGTGGAAACGTTCCTGGTCGACGCCGGCTGGCGACCCTGGATCTTTGTCAAGGTTGAGACCGACGCGGGCATTACCGGCTATGGCGAGTGTAGCGACGGACGTAACCCCTATGGCGTTACGGGTACGATTGAGGATTTCAAACCACTGCTGCTGGGCAAAGACCCGCGCGCCTATGAAATGCGCTTTTGGGATCTGATTCGGGGCAGCCGGCAAAGCCCCGGTGGGATTGCGGCCAAAGCCATTGCCGGTGTGGAACTGGCGCTGATTGACATCAAAGCCAAAGCACTGGATATTTCGGTGGTGGAGTTGTTTGGCGGCCCGACACGCGAACAGGTGCGCCTCTATTGGTCCCACTGTGGCACGACGCGGGCGCAACATCCTGATCTGCTGGGGACGCCGCCTATCCGCACCATGGCAGATATTACGGCGTTGGGCAAGGAGGTGGTGGCGCGCGGCTATACCGCGCTCAAAACCAACATTGTCATGCCGGGAGAGCCGGCCGGCGTCTTCTTTGGCGGTTTTGGCGGCGGGTTAGGCACAACCGACCAGATAGTGTCGCGCCCATTGTTGCGTCACATGGAAACGTTGATCGGCACATTCCGCGATGCCGTAGGGCCGGATGTGGACATCAACCTTGACCTCAATTTCAATTTCAAGCCCGAATCCTGTATGCGCATTGCCCAGGTGTTGGAGCAATTTGACCTGCTCTGGCTCGAAATCGATATGTATGATCCCAGCGCCATGCGTCAAATCAAAGACGCCACGACGACCAAGATCTGCACCGGCGAAAACCTCTTTTACATGCGCGAATTTATCCCCTACTTTGCGCAGCGCGCCGCCGATGTCTTTATGATTGACATTGCCTGGAATGGCTTTGCTCAGTCCAAGAAGATCGCAGACCTGGCCGAGGTCTACCAACTCAATGTTGCGCCCCACAACTACTACAGCCACCTGGCCACCTTTATCGGCGCCAGCCTCTGTGCGGTGACGCCCAATATACGGATTATGGAGATCGATGTGGATGATGTGCCCTGGCGCGAGGAACTAGTGACTCACCTGCCGGAAATCGTCGCTGGTCATATGAAAATCCCCACGGCGCCAGGTTGGGGTACAGAACTCAACGAAGAAGTTGCTCGCGCCCATCCGTGGGTGAATAAGAAGGCGAATTGGTAGGTGGCGCGTGGTGGGGGCGGGATGAGTTGACCACAGCCCCCTCCCATTTATTGTTCACAAGTTGCGACTTCACACTGATTCATGGCTCTTTAAGAGCCGCTCACCGGTTAGGTACACTAAGATGTGGTAAACGATTGAGAGTGCGCCAAGGATCCCGCCCAGCGCCGGCTGACCGGCTGCGTATAACGCCACCGCAGCCAGGCCAGAAATGGACAGCTCCTCGATCAGCCGGAGCGGTTCGGCCAACTGCCCCGCTTGGTGAAAATCAATGGCTCCCCAAATGCCAAAGCCCAGGAGCGGTGCGACAATGGCCAGCAAGATTTTCACGCCGGTCGTCTGACCGCGCTGGTAGCCCCAGTAGGCAAAGGCCAGGACAATGCCCGTTTCCATAATGGCCCGTAACGTTAGATTCAACCGCTGTGTGTTGGTCATAATGTCGCGACTCTCCTTATCAATCCTGTAGGGCTTACGCAGTTACCGGCGGCTGAGCTTGCCGAAGCCAAAGGATAACTGCGTGCCTCTAATCCTTTTACTCTTGTAAATTTTGTCCAATTTGATGCGCCCATCGGTCCTTGTGGGCAAGAATTGCTTGCCCGCGTCGCCAGTTGAGAAACCCAACCCCCCAAAGAATGATGGCCCCACAGAAGCCGAGCACGACCTGCCAGAGCACGATCTGATGTTCGCTTAGCCTGAACATCTCCGGCACGACGAGCAAGGTGAGGATCGCCACCAAACAGAGAAGCGCCCCTACAACGTAATAGTTCTTCACATGAAAGAGCGCGGCCAAGGGGAAGAAATGCAGGCCGACGATGAGCATAATCAGAGGCAAGAACAAGTCAAGACGATTGAGCGCGCGACAGACCAGACCCGCGATCGCGATCAGAATGAACTCTGCTGCGAAGATAATGGGAAACCATTGGCGCCTACGCCGGCGCTCTTGGATGGCTGCCGGCGTGGTGGGTGCCGGTAATCGCCTTGACGCGAGCAGCAAGGCGATGCCGCCGACCAGCAGGAGAAGCCCAAGCGCAAGCGCCACCACAGAAAACCAGGGTGCGCCCAATCCCTGCAATCCCCCAATGCCAACCTCTGCCCAGAGCACTCCAAAGAGCGCCAGAAAAATGACGCCACTGCCAATGCTGCGTAGGGCGACCCTACCATTTGGTGCTTGATTTTGTTCTATCAAGGTCATGACTACCTCCTTTGGCGCCTCACAACAGCTTGATCATCGGCCCATAAAATGTTAACAAAATGGCCACAAGGATGAGCGCGCTGACCACCCGAAAGGCCGAGCGCAGGCGTGTCGTCAATGCCGGGGAGATCGAAAATAACGAGTACTGTCCAACAATGTTGAAGACCACCATGTTCGTCACGTCGGTGACAAAGTGGAGCACAACCGGAATCCAAATCGAGCCCGTGATCAAATAGAGATAGGCGAAAAAGGCTCCCCCGACAATCCAGCTTACAATCTGTGCGAAGCTACCGCGATTGGTCAGCAAATGGATGGCGGCAAAGATGAGGGTGGATGCAATGATTACGACTGTTGGGCCATAGGGCAGCAGATTCAGCGTGATGTAGCCACGATAGAGCACTTCTTCCTGCAAGGCGACGATCAAGAGCACGACGAGTGTCCCAACCAAATTGGCGATCTCGTAGGAATCCTGTAGCGATTTGTGGAATTGAACCTGAAAGCGGTCAGATTGATTGACCAGGCCGACAAACGCGGTCGCCAGCACAAAAATGAGGGCTGCCCCAATGAGTGTGAAATCCAGATCCTGACTTGAAAAGGCAAGGCCAAGCGATTGGAGCGGCCGGCGGTCCCAAAATAGCAACAACAGCAGCGTAATTGCCAGCACCAATAGGTTTGTGACAGCGCCGATTAGGAGCATCTGTGGTGCGGTGCGGCCGGCCATCTCTTTCAAGTCGCTACCGACGCGGCGCACAGCCGCAGCGGCCAGTAGGGCCAACACAATATAGGCCAGGACGGCCACAAAGATCCGCAGCCAAGGCAACAATAGATACATAGAAAGTGACCCCTTTCTTGCGCGGCACACAATAGCCAATACCAGTAGACAGTTATCAGTAGACAGTGAGCAGTGGGCGCACAGACTGCTCACTGCCTATTGCTCACTGTCTACTTATTTACGCCAAGTTGTACTAGTTACGGTGAGGCGGCGGACCAATGGACCCGTGCATCCAACCAGCCGGCCAGCACGATCAGCAGCAACATGAGCAGAACGGCGACCAACAAGGAGACGTTGAAGACATCGACCGTGAACAAGAGCACGAGCAGCAGACTGGTGACGCCCGCCGCAAGCAACGCTTTGATGTGCCGCTGCGTTTGGGCCGTATCGGGGGCCTGCCGCGCCCGCTGGTAATAGAGGTACGCGCCGACAAGAATGAGCGCCAGTTCAACCAGCGCGCTGAGGGCAGGTAGCCGCCAAAGCCCCAGGCCGAGCAGCGGTAGATGGCCGATGTTTCCCGGCAGAATGGGCATGTCGGCGCGGTGGACGATCAAGTCCAGCAGCCAATGCGAGAACACAACGCCGCCAATGATCAGACCCACCCGTTTGTCCCATGCCCAGCCGGCAAGAAACCCTGCAATGAGGGCGGTGAGGGCCGCGCCGACCAACGAATGACTGTAGTAGGCGTGGATCACGACTTGCCCATACGCAGGGTGCGCAGGATCCATGGGCGCAAAGGACTCGACGCCCAGCGCAACCAGGGCGATGAAAACAAAATCGAGCAGATAGGTGCTGAGCATCAAGGCCCAAAGGGGGACTTTGGGAGCAGAGGACTTGACAATTGCTGCAAAACCAAAGTGACCTGCGGTCATAAGTGGATTCTCCTTTTTTGAAAGTGACTGTCACCCGCAACAGACTGAATCGTCACGTTTCAGTTGTGGTTGCCGCCCCAGGGTCAAGCCGGTTGACCGAAATCAGGTGCAGCCCCAAATCGCGGACCTTTTTCAGCAGCCCATACAAGGCCGCCTGATCGACGACCGGCCCAACCAGAGTGGTCCGACCGCTTTCATCCGGCGTGATAGTGAAGCCGTCGAACCACGCTGACCACGTGTGGCTTAGATGGCCCTCCAGGACAATTTGGTAGCTATCCGGTTGGTTAGAACCGCGCTTGGGCTGGTGTTGATTCGTCATAAAATCTTGTGAATCCTGTCAACTCTATATCCAGACCGCTTTGTCACGTGTGCGTGCCTGCATATCGTCGGTGACAGCCATGGGAAAAGCGGCAATTGAGTTCTTTTGTTTCCTTGTCTTTAGCATATCGGATAGCCACGCTGCCGCAAACAGGTGAAAGATGTAACTTGGGGTGTAGTGGGGGGTGTAGCAATGCACAAAAAGGCGCCAATCTTTTTTGTAAAAACTGTAGCTTCGCGTTTATAGGAGATTCAATGTGCGCGCAGCGGCCACGGCTTGCGTCCGATTCCTGACTTCGAGTTTGCCATAAATATTCGCAATATGGCGTTTCACGGTGCTGACCGCCACAACCAACGCTTGCGCGATGGCTTTATTGGTATAACCGGCTGCGATCAGGCGTAATACTTCCAACTCGCGCTTGCTCAACGGTTCGACCAGGGGTTGGGAGGCAGTGGCCGATTCACCAGCCGCATCCAGCAGACGCAGGGCATAAGAACCGTGCCGGTCATGGGCAACCGCCTGCCGCAGCAATTCGACCAACGGCGGACCTTCATCCAGAAAAATGCGGACAAACCCTTCCGGCTCGGCCAGGCTAAGTGCTTGTGCCAAGGCGGATAGCGCGGCTTGCGGTCGATCCTGCGCGGCCGCGGTAATGGCTTGTAGGATCAAAATTTCAAGCAGGCTCCCACTGCGGGCGGCGGCATCGGCGGCGCGGTGGAGACATGTAAGCAGGGCTTTAGCCGCTTCAAGGTCGCCTTGGGCGATCTGTAACCGGGCCAGCGTCAGGTAGTCCGCTTCCTCCCGATAGGGAATGGGGGAGTGCGGCGGCTGCAAATCGCGCGCTTGCGCCCAGCGCTGTGCGGCTGCCAGATTGTCCTGGGCAATCGCCAAACGGGCTTGCATACGGGCCGGCGCTGGCAGCGGCCAAAATCGACCCACACGGTGGTGGCGCACAAGTTGCAGGGCGGTGTGCATGGCCACTTGGCTTCCACTGGGGTCCCCCTGCACTTGTCGCAGCCAGGCCAGCCCCACGTGTCCGCTGATCAAGATGTGCGGATAGGCCCCGGCCTGGCCCAGACGAACGCCTTTTTCCAGATACTCGGTGGCTGAAGTAAGTTCATTGCGCTCACATAACAGGTCGCCCAAAGCCACGTACAAGAAACCGACCGCCGGTAAATTGGCCCAACCGTGCTGGGCAACCCACTCCAAGCCTTCCTGACAGAGCGCAAGCGCCTGTTGGAGCGCGCCCCTGGCTTGGAGCAGTTGCGTTTGCAGATACATGGCCGACAACGTATTGGCCACGAGTTCAACCTTTTGGCCAGTGGTGATCGTTGCGGTGAGCAGTTGGGAGGCCGGCTCGAACTCGCCCAGGAAATAGTGCGCCATCGCCAAATTGAGCATGACCATAGCCCGTAACAGGGTGTCTTGCGCCGATAAATGGACTAAGGCTTGGCGAGATAATGTAATCGCAGTCGCCAGATCACCGGTCTCCCGCACCAGATACGCGCGCATGGCCGCAAGATGTCCTTGTACCTTAGGGGTCTGTTTGGCGGCGTCGGTGGCCACCATTATCTCAATGGCGGCCAAGCGACAGGCAGCCTCATCAATCTGCCCACTAAAGAAGAGACCCCAGCTATAATACAACGACAGCAAGGGCCGGGCTTGCAACTCATCCGCCGGCAACGAATCCAACCAGACCAACAGTCGAGCTAATTGGGCGCGCTGGATCATGGCCGGCGCAAGTTGCTCAAGCAGCGTGGCGGCCCGATCAAAGTCCTGCGCAGCCAGGGCGTGCTGCGCGGCCTGACGCTTCAACCCTGCTTGCGCGTACCAATGGCTGGCCCGCAAATGGAGAGTCGGCATCTGTGCGGGAGCGATCTGGGTAAGGCGATGGCGCAGCAGGTCGGCAAAGAGCGGATGATAGCGATACCAATGCCGTTGCTCGTCGAGGGGATTGATGAAAAGGTTGGCATGTTCGAGATACTCCAACGTCAACTGAGAATTCACGGTTTGGGCTTCCACTGCCTCAGGCGGGGCCGAAGTGGAATAGGTGGTTGGCGTTGCGTCTGCTTGATGCACCCCCGGTAAATCGTCAAGCGCACCTGCAATGACCGCATCACAGAGCGGGCCGCAGAGCTGTTCCAGAATCGAGCTTTGGAGCAAGAAATGCTGGATTTCATCCGGCTGCTGCTGCAAAACCTCGTCAATCAAGTAATCCATAATGTAATGATGGCTGCCGCTAAAATTTTCAATGAACTGGGTAACGGTCACCGTCTCGGCGCGATGCAGCGAGAGCGCGGCCATCTGTAGACCGGCAATCCAGCCTTCGGTGCGCCGGTCGAGTGCTCCCACCTCTGCTGTCGTCAACTGCAGGCCGGTCATTTGTGCCAGAAACTGCGCCGTCTCGGCTAGAGTGAAGCGCAGATCGGCACTGCGCAGTTCATTGAGCTGTCCACCGGCCCGCAGCCGGGCGCAGGGGAGATTGGGGTCAATCCGGCTTGTCATTACAAGATGCATGGTGGGCGGCATGTGGTCAAGCAAAAAGGTCAGCGCTTGATCAATCGTTGCCGTTTCGATGACGTGGTAATCCTCAAGCACCAGGACGAATTTTTCTGTAACAGCCGCCAAATCATTAATGAGAAGGGTAATGATGGTCGCGCTAGGCGGTAAGGGCGACGAGGAGAGCAGGGCCAACACCTCGCGCCCGATGGTTGGCTGGATTGTCTGCAGTGCTGTCGTAACGTAGGCTAAAAAGCGGGCGAAATCATTGTCCTCTTCATCAAGCGAGAGCCACGCGACTGAGTGTGAAATGTGATTCACCCAGTCGCTGATCAACGTAGTTTTGCCAAAGCCGGCTGGAGCAGAGAGGAGCGTCATTTTGCCGGGCAACCCTTCGTTCAGTTGGGCAAGCAGACGCGGGCGCGGAATCAGACTTGTGCGCAGCCCAGCCACAGGGGCGGGGCGCGTAACGGGAATGTAGAGTTTGGTCTGCAGCAGCGGCGTCTCCATGGGACAAAGTATATCACGATACTGGCTCCAGCCGTAGGAAAAAGCTTACAAATGGGGGAGCACCAATCCAGCGACCCCACAGCGAAAGAAGGCAAACCCGGTACTGCCCAGCAACCGCATCCGGGCCTACCGCCAGGGTGGCGTTAATTGGTGGGTGCTGGGCAAATTGACCTTACTCACCCAAAGTCGCCTGATATTCAGCCAATGCCTGCCGGTCGGTAAGCTGCTTTGGGATGGGTGTATCGTTGTGCTTGGGGACGCTTTCACTGTTGTCCGGTGCTAGCTCAAGCACACATCCGGTGCGGTTGCTGGCCACGCCTTCGTTACCATCGGCGCATATACGGACATTTATTTCCTCTATTGTGTGGAGTTCTGCCGTGATCGTAGCGTGGTCAAGCGGCGCGCGATACATCCACCACCCAACCACACACAGGCAGCAAAGGAGCACGCCTGTAACGTGCCAAAGTAAGTATTTTGGTGTCGTACTCGTCGGGCTGTTCGGCAAAGAGGGCCGACATAGACGTTCCCACTCCCTATCGTCCTCGGCCACATACCACTCGATCAGTGGCGCTTGTTTGCTCATCAGGGGCTCCTTGTACACGAATCACGAGTGAAAAAGATAAAGCAATCAGCCTTTACCGGCGTTCCACCTTTGACCGGCGCGCCTGTTCGAGTTCCCGCACCTTTAGCAGGAGGTAGGCCAGCAACAATTGGCCATCCCGAAAGTAGCGCGTTTCACCGCTCAGGACATATTTAACCTGCATGCGCATCTCGTCCTGATCCTGATTCAACGTTTCGATCCACAAGCGCACTGTGAAGAGGTGCGACTGGGGATGCCGGTGTCGTGGCTCTGGGTTGTCCATCCGATTTAGTTCCCTCTATACTGAGATCTGTTTGAAAACTGAAGTTTTTTCTCTAGTAGGGTCACCTAAAACTTCAGTTTTCAATCCAACCGCAGTATAGCAACAAAGCATCCACCAGGATCGAGGATCTCACTAATCATTAGGCTCATATAGGTATGCGGCTGAAATTGTGCTTTTTCTCTTTGGGGAATCATGCAATTTCAGTTTGCCGCCCATATGAGCGAATCATTAGCAGACAACCATGAATTGTTCATGAGTGAGGCGGCTGCGGCGAGCAAACAAGGTGGTTACTTTTCCGGCATTGGGATTGCGAGCATCAGGTGGGCGAAGGAGGTGTCGGCGTACATCACCCATGGTTCTGGCCCCGGTGTGTGACTGTAGCCGGACAGGTCGCCTGGGGTGAGAACCATCATGTGCGGCGGTGCGTTCTTGATCCACGCTTGGCCAGCGGCTGGCTCTCTGGCGAAAGGATCGCTGATGCTCGCAGTGCCGCCGCCGTCGAGCATATAGGCGATGCCAGGGGTGGTGACCGGTGGCAACTCTTCATGGGCATACCTCGCCTTCATGAAGGCCAGCCACACCTCGTCCATGCACATGGGATGGGCTACACCCTCCGGCATGTAGGTTTCGGGCGGAAAACAGGTCCAACGGTTGGCGCCCTCGCGCAGCACCACAAACTCGCCGCCCGGTTCGGCCGGCCAGTCCATGATCGTGGCATCCTTAGAAATGGCCGGCCCTGCCGCCCGCATGGCCATCGCTATTTTTGCCGCAATGGTGGCATCATCTTGCGTTGCGGCTGCCGCGCTCTGCGTCTGCTCCGGCATGGGCTGGATCGGTTGGCAAGCAGCGGTCAGGGTGACGACCAACGCTATCACCACCCCCAGTATCTTGCGATAGTTGTGCATCTCTTTTCTCCTTGTATGTTTGTATGAATAAAGAAGACAATTTGGCTCATCTGTGAAAAGTGGGTAAATCGATGATCTGCCCACTGCAAATGATTGCATTTTCACACTTTCGGCTGATGAGCGAACAATTTTTAGCATAACAAAGAAGCCGATCCCAAAGCGATCATTGAGGCGTTACAGACGAGGAAAAGGGAGAGGAAAATGGCGGGAGCGCGATCCAAAAGCGTGACAACGACGCGATTAAGCCAATGCTACGAGCAGCGCCTTGGCCTCTTGTAGATCGACGGTGTCAAAGCCTTCGGTAAACCAGCCATAGATAGCGGCCAACAGGTCATGAGCTTCAGCACGCCTGCCCTGGCGCTGCCACAGGCGACTGAGGCCCAGGGTTGCGCGCAATTCCAGTGACTTGGCGTCCTGTTGACGGGCAAGTTGGATCGCTCGCTCATAGGCCAACACTGCTTCGGTCGCCGACGGGCCTGTGGCCATTAACAATTCCCCCTGTAAGCGATATAAGTCCGCATCCCACGAGCGCTGACCAGAGCTTTCCGACATAGCAAAGGCTTCATCCAGGGTTGCCCTTGCCGCCACCCATTGGCCCGCTTTGAGTTGCGTCTCCGCTAATAAGCCAAGCCAATGGGTCTGATACATGGTTTGGTTGACGGGCTTGAAGCCATCGATCCCAGCACGCATTTGGGTGAGGCCGCCCTGAATATCGCCTGTTTCCGCCTCAAGCCACCCCTGGGCGACTGTACCGATCAACTCGGCAAATCTGATCCCGTATTGAGTATGGAGTGCAAATAGGCGGGCGGCCGCGCCCGCCGCCCGCTTGATCTCTCGCATGGGTAGATAGAGAAGTGAACCAAAAAATTGTGCTATTGCTATGTCAAAAGGGACGAGGCTATCTTCAACTATGCAGAGCAGTTGGTCCATCTTTGTAACGGCCTGGTCAGGATAGCCAAGAAGCCACAACGTCAAGGGTAAAGCAGTAACACCATTAGCGCTGGGGCGATAGCTAATCGCTACCTCTTGGTCAATCGCCAGGAGGTCGTTACTAAACGGTTCTGCTTGTAAGAAATGATTTTTTGCGAACACAAACCGACCCAGTTGCAAATTGACAACGCCATTCGCTATATGTGCAAAACGCTGAAATTCGGGGGCTTCTAACCGCTGTGCTATATCGAGCTGTTGTTGGGCATACTTCTGTGATTGTTGCATATCCCCTGACGCGCTGTAGAAGAGACGTAGCTTGCGGATGATGTCGAAATAGAGAAAGTCGTCCGCAATATACGTGATCAACCCTTCAATTTGGTGATAGACCTCTGCGATCGCCGACGTCGCAAATCCTTCGACGATCACGAGGTTGGAAGCAATGGCCAACAAGATGGCGAGTTCCTGCCGCTTATGTTCCACGCTGGGCGACAGACTTTTGAGCAGCCTGAGCGCAGTATAGAGAGAAGCAATGGCACTAGCGTAGGCAAAGCGGCGTACATCTGCCCCCGCCGCCTGTTGATACCAGTAAATCGCCTGCTCCACGTTCCCGGCTTGCTCGTGATGAAGCGCCAATGCAGCGCTGATGGGATCCAGGTCGGACATATAGGCGCGCTGGAGCGTCGCAGCCAGGCGGTCATGCCAATGCCGCCGTTGGACTGGGCCAAGGGACGCATAGGCAACATCTCGAATCCGATCGTGGCTAAAGTCATACCCATCGACGCCCTGTTCACGTACAATCCGCCGCTGCCACAGTTCATCCAGCCCACGCACTAGCACATCTTCGCCCAGATCGCTGGCTTGGGCCAACACCTGGAAGGTAAACGAGCGCCCAATCACGGCCGCCAACCCGGCTATTTCCCGTGCGGTCGGTGAAAGCTGCCCTAGCCGCTGTTGGATGACGGCCTGGACTTTAGGGGGGAGCGATTGGAGAGTGGAGACGGGAGATTGGAGACTAGAGACTAGAGACTGGGCCGCGGGTTGCGCCTCCAGTCCTCCAGCCGCCAGCTCTCCCGTCTCCACTCGCTGTCCTTGGGCGCGCACGGTCTCCACGATAAAGAGTGGATTGCCCTCCGTTTCTTGATAAATGCGTGCTTCAACGTTGGGCACCAGTGTTTGCCCGGCTACCTGCGCCGATAATGCCGCCGTCTCGTCCTTGTTGAGCGGCCCCAGGTCTAGTTCGGTTACTTGCCCACCCCGGCGCAGATCGAGCAAGAGTGCCGTTAGGGGATGCTCATGGTTGACTTCTTCCGGGCGCACCGTGCCGACAAGCAGCAACGGCGCCTGGGGTGCATAGCGCAGCAGGTAATGGAGCCACTCCAGGGTTTCCCGATCGCACCACTGCAAATCATCAAGCACCAGCAGCAACGGCTGACTGTTCGCCAAGCTGGCCCGCGCCAAGGCTTCAAAGAGTTGTCTGCGCTGCCAGCTTTCAGTCATGGGTGGCGGTGGTGGCAGATCGGGCTTTTCCACCAAGAGTTCCGGGAAGATGCGCGCCAACTCGGTCAACCAAACGGCTTCCAACCTCTGCCAGCCGGCGCGCACCGGGGCGGAGCGCAACCACTCGGCGACCGGCCCATAGGCGAGCGCGCCTTCGGCGGCATAGGCGCGGCTCTGCGCCGTACAGATGCCTTGCCGGCCGGCCCACGTAAGTAACTCCTCGGCCAGGCGACTTTTGCCAATGCCGGCCTCGCCGGCAATGACAACCAGATGAGCGCGACCACCCGCAGCCACGCGCCAGGCGCGCAGCAATGTCTGCCATTCCGGCTGGCGTCCCACGAGTTGCTCGCGTACAACGTACACAGGGGTGGGTGGCGCAGGTGGCGCAGGCGCTATATCCATGTGAAGGAGGGATTCATAGACCGTGCGCGTCTGTGCGCTGGGCTCGACGTTGAGTTCGCGCTGCAGGATGGTGGCACAGGTGTGATAGAGCCGCAGGGCGCCGGCCCGGTCGCCCTTGAGCGCATGGAGCCGCATAAGGCAACGGTAGGTCGTTTCGTGCAGCGGGTCATGGCGCAACAGCGATTGGGCGGCGGTAATGGCGGCGGCATAATCGCGCTCCGCCTCGAGGAGGACAATGAGCTGTTCCAACGCCTTGCTATATTGCTCGCGCCAGCGCTCGCGTTCGGCTAGGACCCACTCGTCATAACAATCAGGGAGCAGGTCGCCGCCATACCACGCCACCGCCCGCTGCATGGCCAACCGTGCTGCGCTGCGATCCTCCCTGTGGATGGCCTCCTCGGCTCGGCGCAGTTGGCATTCAAATTCAGCCACATCCAGCGTGAAGGGTGCCGTTGGTCGCCATTGCACGGTTTGCGCATCCAAATATAAAAAGTCAGTTGCCGCAGGAAGCGCACGCTGGAGACGGTGCAGCAGTTGGCGCAAATTGGCGTGCGCCTGGGCTTCGGTCGAGTCGGGCCAGAAGAGAAAGGCAAGCTGACGCCGCACTTGGGGTGCATGACGGTGCAAGAGCAGATAAGCCAGCAGGGTGCGCTGACGCGGTTGCGGCAGGGCGTGCAGCGGTTCCGCGCCATAGCGAAGACAGAATTCACCGAATAATTGAATCTGTAGGACTGGCATGGGGGCGACTCCTCGCTTCCGCAATCACAGTGTGGATACCCATTATTGTGTAGGGAACCCGGCGACAGCAACCATTGAGGACAGTACGGCTGAGAAGATCGACGGAAAGCGTGCCAGCGGAACCCAAGGTCGCGGATGAAGGTGCGGATTGACTGTCCCACTGTCCCACTGTCCTACTGTCCACTGTCCCACTAGCCTCCGTTGCTTCACGCCGCTAGGCACCAGTAAACCACAATACAGTTTTCCCTAGGTATCCTTTTGTGATACGATAGGGGATACAAACCCGGATACAGCGTGATACTGAAGAAGGACGTCCGCATGGAGACCGTTACGACCTTGGCCGAGTGGATCCGCCGCCGCCGCAAGGCGCTAGACCTGACCCAAAGTGCACTGGCGCAACGGGTCGGCTGCGCGGTGGTCACGCTCAAGAAGATCGAGCAGGAGACCCGCCGCCCATCCCGTGAATTAGCCGAACTACTTGCCGAACAGCTCGCCATTCCCGCCACCGAGCGCGAGGTGTTTTTGCGGTTGGCGCGCGGGGAGTACGTCGAGGCCACGCCGGCGCCGGTGGATGTCCCGCCGCCGCCGGCTTTCTTGCAAGTGTCGAGCAGTGCGAGCACCCCTTCTTCATTTGTCGCCCGCGCCCGCGAGTTGGCCCAACTGGAAGCACATCTGGTGGCCACGCTCAACGGCAGCGGGCGCATCGTCTTTGTCAGTGGCGAGGCGGGGCGGGGCAAAACCGCGCTGATGACGGAGTTTGCCCGCCGCGCCCAGGAACGCATCTCTGATCTCGTCGTGGCCAATGGCAACTGTGACGCCTACGCCGGCGTTGGGGATCCTTACCTGCCCTTTCGCGATGTGCTCGCCCTGTTGACCGGCGATGTGGAAGCCAAATGGAAGGCCGGGGCTCTTTCCCAGGAGCAGGCGCGCCGGCTGTGGTCCCTGTTGCCGCGCACGGTTCAGGCCCTCGTCGACCACGGGCCGGATCTACTGGATCTCTTCATCCCCGTCGCCGGTCTGCGCCAGCGCGCTAATCTGGTGGCGCCCCAGCAAGCCGGCGCCTGGTCTCAACTCCAGACCGGCTTCAATTCACCGCAACCGCGGACAGACGTGCCGCAGCAGCGGCAGATCTTTGAGCAGTATACACAGGTATTGTGTGCCCTGGCCGCCCACCATCCGCTGCTGCTGGTGTTCGATGACCTGCAGTGGATCGACGCCGCCTCGGCCGGTCTGCTCTTCCATTTGGGCTTGCGTCTCGCCGGGACACGCCTGTTGATTCTCGCTGCCTACCGCCCCAGCGAAGTTCCGCTGGACCTTCCCCAAAACGCGACTCCGGGCCATCCCCTCACCCCCATCGTGCTCGAGTTTCAGCGCCGTTATGGCGACATCAAGATCGACCTCGGTGATGTGGCGCCGGAAAGCGGGCGCGCCTTTGTCGATGCCTTGTTGGACCGCGACGCCAATCAATTGGACGAAGCCTTTCGCGCCGCGCTCTTCCAACGGACGCAGGGCTATCCCCTCTTCACCGTCGAACTGGTGCGTGAAATGCAAGCACGGCGCGATCTCATCCAAGATGGGGCCGGGTGCTGGATCCAAGGCGCGTCCGTCGATTGGGAAGCGTTGCCCGCGCGCGTCGAGGCGGTCATTGCCCGGCGCCTGGGCCGCCTGCCGTCGTCGTTGCAGGAAGCGTTGAAGATCGCCAGCGTGGTCGGCGAAACCTTTACGGCCGAAGTGGTGGCCCGCGTCCAGGGCGCGGACGAGCAGCCGTTGGTGCGGCAACTTGGCAGCATCGTCGACCGCCACCATCGCCTGGTCACCAGCCAGGGCAACGAACGGCTGGGACAGCAGGCGCTCTCGCACTATCGCTTTGGCCATATTCTGTTTCAAAAGTATCTCTATGAGACGCTCGATCCCGCCGAGCGAGTCTATCTGCACGAGGCGGTCGGAACTGCATTAGAGGCGATCTATGGAGACCACGCTGCGCAGCTTGCGGCGCAGTTGGCCTACCACTTTCAGGCGGCCGGGTTGACCCTGAAGGCCGTCGAATATCTGTATCAAGCCGGCGAACGGGCCGCCAAGGTATCTGCCCACCAGGAAGCAATCACCCATCTCGCCAATGGACTGGCGCTGCTCAAGACGTTGCCGGCGCCGCAAGCCGATGCCCACCACGAGTTGCGCTTGCAGATCGCCCTGGGCATTTCGATCGCGGCCGTCAAAGGGTGGTCTGCGCCCGAGGCAGGCCACGCTTACGAACGGGCCAGACACTTGGCAGAGGCGCTTGGTGAACGGTCCCAACTTGGCTCGATCCTCTGGGGGCTTTATGTCTTCTACACGGTGCGCGGTCGGTTGTACAGCGCCTTAGCACTCGGTGAGCAATGCGTACAACTGGCGCGCGAGCAGGCTGATGCGCCGCTGCTTGTCGTCGGCCATTTTATGGTGGGGACACCATCATTTCACCTCGGTCGGTTGCCAACGGCGCGGACCCATCTGGAGCAAGGGACGGCCGCCTATCTGCCGGAAAAGCATCCGATCTATGTCACACGCTACGGACCGGACTTTGGCGTCTTTACGGCCTGCTACCAATCGCACCTGCTCTGGTACCTGGGCTATCCCGAAGAGGCGTTACGCCATTGTCGGGCGACACTCGCCCTCGCCGCGCAATTGGCTCATCCTTACAGCCTGGTCCTGGCGCAGAGCTACGCCGCCATGCTCCACCAATTTCGACGGGAGCCGGAGGCCGCCCAAGCTTGTGCCGAAGCGGTGCTGGCGCTCCATGCCCAATATGAATTTTCTTACTACGGCGCTTGGGCGACCGTGATCCGGGGCTGGGCCGTGGCTGAGCAAGGCGGAAGCGCAGCAGGGATCGCCCAAATGCAACAGGGGCTGGCCGCGTTGCGAGGGATGGAATCCGGCCTGCGTGAGTCCTACTACTTGAGCCTGATGGCCGAGATCCACGCTAAGGCCGGGCAAGTTGAACAGGGACTAAAGCTGCTGGATGAGGCCCAAGCCTTTATGCACGGACACGATGAGCGTTGTCACGCGGCCGAGTTGTACCGGTTGCAAGGTGAGTTACGCCACCTGCAGGGTGAGACCGACGAAGAGGTTGAAAAATACTATGATCGTGCCATTGCGATCGCCCGCCAACAACAGGCAAAGTCACTAGAACTGCGCGCCGTGATGAGCCTGAGCCGCCTCCGGCAGCGGCAAGGTCAAGCTGTGACCGCTCAGCAAGCGTTAACGGCGATCTACACCTGGTTCACCGAGGGCTTTGACACCCGTGATCTGCAGGAGGCGAAGGGGCTGCTCGATCAGCTGCTTCAGTTGTAAGCGTTCCCTCATCCCTTGTGTATCAGTATATTGCCGATTACCTTTCGTAAGTAGTGCACTGTCAGGGAAGTTTGGCTAGAGTAGAGGTGGTCACCTGGGTCTTCCAGGAAGGGGGCGGCGGATGGTGAAAACCAGGAGGTGTGGCGCCCCTTCCTGGAAGACGCACGCCGGCGCACCCGCCTTGGCTCAATTAGCAACATTTACCTGACACCGCAGTAGTATTTTGTCAAATAAATTATGATAGGTAGTAGGCGCCTAGAAGCAGCGGGAGCCCTTTGGACGCGACCCTTGCGGCGGTGGCCTTCTAGGCGCCAGGGCACCGGCAAGCGGATGCCCCTACGGTATCCATCAGAACTTACTTTCCAAAACAGTAGTGTAATGCAAGTTCTGATAAATTAGAGACATAGATCGTAGGTGCGGTTTCCATACCGCACAGATCTTTCCAAAACAGTAGTGCAGTAATGCAAGTTCTGATAAATTAGAGACATAGATCGTAGGTGCGGTTTCCATACCGCACAGATCAGAAATCCCCCAGATTGGTCGATTGTGCGGTATGGAAACCGCACCTACGTCTAATTCCTCAGAATTTCGGTTACACTGCAGTAGTTGCTAACAATAGTTTTCTTTTGGTCACATATTTTCCAATAATACCGCCGATTACTACTCCAATGATCAAGCTTACTATCCCTATATCTATCATTTCAAACACATCGTACTCCCTGGTCCACACATGAAGGCTACCATCTGCTAATAGCACATAGCATCTAGACATAGCACCAAAATTATGTTCAAATTCGACACCAACAGTATTCTTCGTTTTCTGCAAGTAAACTGTAGGTGGTGGAGCAGGCAATTCGCTACACGGAGCGCTGTAATACGATAAATTGCTTTTATCAAATCTCGTAGGTAGTCTAGTTTGCTGCCATGTATTCTGATGATAGGAATAATATTCTCCATCATTTGCTTTCAAAATAACATTATCTAGAGATATATCATCAAAATTAAAGACATCATAGCCTACCATATAGCCTACCATAGCTATTTCATTAAAATTGTGATTTTTTACGTCAATTTTAGTGTGATGCCAAAACGGTATTAAATAGATATATAGTAAAGCACCAAAACAAAGGCCAACTATGCTACCTAGCAAAATAAAGCTTGTGGTGATTAGAATGGTAAACAAACGTGGACTTTGATTGCTCCGCTTAGGCTTGTTCATACAACCCCACACTAAGGAATGGCGATTAAATAGTCAATAACACCTATCAGGTCTGAGAGACCTGATAGGTGTTGGAATCGATGGGTTATTTTGTTGCTCTTCCTAACAAGTGCATGTTATAAACATTAGCATAACCTAAACACTGGGCCTAATGTTCTGATTCATGTGAAAGAGGTTGCCCGGATCGTACTTGTTCTTCAACGTGACCAGCCGCGCATAGTTTGGCCCATAGGCGGCCTGCACCCGCGCCTCCCCCTCATCGCCGCTGAGAAAGTTGACATAGACGCCGCCGCTGGCAAAAGGACGCATTGCCGACCAGAAGGTGCGCGTCCGCGATGTGCTGCTCCGCTTCGTGCGGATCGGTCCAGGCCGAAGCGATGTTGAGCACATAAGCCGCCGCGCGATTGGCCGCCGCGGTCTCTTCTGCTGCCGCACGGGCGATCGCCCCGCCAAGCTGGAAGAGAATAACATTGGTGTGTGGCGAGGCGAGCTGCTCTACATGGGCGAGTATCGTCTCAATCGCCTGATCCTCGATTCCAGAGAGATATTCGGATTTCCAGTAGTACTGGTTGCCCTGAGGCACGGCGGCGTCGAGGAACGCTTGGTGTACGGCATACGGTTTGGGGCTGATGGTGTCCACCAGGACTGAACGTCCATGCGGCGCAAAGGCTTTGAGCGGGCGCACAACCGCCTCGCCTTCGGCCACCGACCCGGCATAGCAGACTACGATTGCTATCACTAACTGGCCATGCATCTCCTTGGGGATGTAAGGCGCGGGCGGCGCGTGGCGCAGAAAGGTCATCGTGCCCAATGCGTCGGGCGCAGTCGCACTGAAGTCGCGATAGAAGTGCAACACCTCCGCCGCCAGGTCAAAGGGGTAGAGCAGGGTTCCCGCCATCACCGTGGGACCGACCGGGCGCAGCTGATACTGGAACGACGTGACAATGCCGAAGTTGCCGCCGCCCCGCGCACCCCCAGAAGAGATCGGGATTCTCGTCTTTGCTGGCGGTTAAGAAACGGCCATCGGCCGTCACCACATCGACGGCGAGCAGATTATCGACCGTGAAGCCATGTTTACGGGAGAGCCAGCCAAAGCCGCCGCCCAGCGTCAGCCCGGCGATGCCCGTGGTCGAAACAAACCCGCCGGGTGTGGCCAAGCCAAAGAGTTGGCTCTCCCGATCCAGTTCACCCCAGAGGACGCCGGGTTGGGCGCGCAATATACCGCTGCGGATCGACATGGATGCCCTTCAACGCGGAGAGGTCAATCATCACACCGTCATCACAGACAGCCAGACCGGCCACATTGTGCCCACCGCCACGCACGGCCACCGGCAACGCATGGTCGCGAGCGAAGTTGACCGCTTCGATCACATCGGCGACGCCGCTACAGCGGACGATAAGCGCCGGTCGCCGGTCGATCATCCCATTCCAGATGCGTCGGGCCTGGTCGTAGCCTGGCTGCTCCGGGCGATAGAGCTCACCACGCAAACGGGAGGCCAACCCCTTAACTTTACTTTCACTGGGCAAAGGTTGCGCTGCGGTAATGGGGAAACCTGGGTGAACCGTCATTAGCGTGCTCCTTCCTATACCCTACAGTTGATAATCGCATATAGCTTACCATAGCTTCCCTGATCCCAGCATTCCCTCATACTCAGTGCTGCTAGAAAAGGCAATGTGGCTGACCGGCTGGGCCAGATCGCCTTCGGTGTTTCCAAAGCAACCGCACATTAGGAGAAGAATGTCAGTCAATCAGGGGAATTTGACTGACATTGACGCGTTGGCGACTGAGAGCGAAAGTATCAGCTAGGATTTTCCAGGGCTGATTGGTACGACAATGTCACATTTGTCTGATCTCGGTACACCTACAAGTGCATGGTGACATTGGCGAATTCGTGTGATTAGTAAACCACAACCCTGCCTTGCGTGGGTATCCTTTGGGGATACGCCGAGGAGTACAAAAACGGATACAGGGATCCCGCAATTCTGGGTGGCTGAGCCTGTCAAAGCCATCGGTCACCCTCGACAAAGTCAGGATACGCACCACCGAACCATTTTGAAAATCAATCGTTCGCCAGCGGATATGTTGTGCGCAGGTACGTGTGCCACTGCTCTTCCAGTTCCGCGGCGGAAATGCCAAAGACAGCCGGCGCCAATGGTTCCCAGGACTCATATACCTCAAACGCACTGAGCAAATTAGGAACTGTGGTGTATCCATAACGTTTCACAATGTATTCGATGAGCGGATCTGCAGTTGCCACGACCGCTGGTTTGATGTATGGGCTGGAATCAGCCGGATCATACGTCATGTAGATATAGGGTGTTGACTGCACAAGGGCCAGCAAACGGGTTTGCCCTTGGTGACGATTATGCAGGAACACTGGCTCTAGTTGCCAAGCTTTGTTATATCCATAGTTGAGTTGCAAATATGTTTTTAGCGCAAGTGTCATTGCCCGCCACTGTGGTTTAATGTTCCTGCCTTGGAGCGCCTTATCCAGCACGCGCTGGGAGAGCCTGATCATAAGTTCATTCGTAAGGGCATCCGCCAACGTGAGATCAAACTGTTCTGCAGCAGCATATGGAAGTGGCACGATGAGGATATTGTCATCCATGATGGGGTCGGTGAGGTTCACGGCTGTATCGACGACAATATTCAGTTTATCGGTGGCGGCGGGCAGAGGAACGCCGAAATCTCGATAAAACTGTTGATAGGTCGCATCAATGGGTTGGGCAATTGCCTGCACAACCGCAGCGGTGCGCACGCTCGTCTCGAAGCGGAGATAGTCGGTTTCGAATGGATAGTGATCGGATACACCAGACTTAAAGGGTGCACCCTCTGCCGCGGGGAGGCTTGCAATCTCCTGCTGCAATGTAGTCACCTCTTCCTCCAGCACAGCCATGCGTTGCGCTGCCTGTTGCCAGATGAGATAGAGCGCAATGCCGTAAAGCAGGGCAATCCCCAACAGTAGCTCGTAGAGAAGAGTTGGTCTTGGCGTGTGCGTTGCGTCCCCGGTTACTTTATGGGAAAGAACGTCCCATTGGTCACTCGTATCGTCCTCGTCCTTGCTAAAGTGCCATTCAAGCTTTTGTTGTGTGTTCATCTCTGTGCCCTAAAATGAGTTTACCCTGTGCTCCACCACATGACGCATAGCGCACCGCCGCGGCAACTGATGTCGCGGTTAAGGTGGCCATTGCTTTGGGCGCCCATTTTCATCGACCACCAAATCCTTGGTGCCCGGCGGCAGCACCTGTAAGCTTTTGAGGAATTCGATGACGGTGTCTTGCTCATGGGGACTCAGTTGGGCAAAGTGCTGGCGGGCGGTGAGCGCTTCGCCGGCATGGGCGAGGACCGCCTCGCGCATGGTGGTGAAGAGACCGTGGTGGAAGTAGGGCGGTTCGTTGGCCGCACCCCAGAGTTTGCGCGTGAGAAAGTAACGGTTACCAGCAAAGAAGCCCGGCGACCCCACCGGCTGATTCATGTCGAGTGGCTCGGCGTTGGGATCGTCAGGACCGCTGGTAATGTCGTGTAGCTTGAGATCGGTGAAGGCGGGCACGAGCACCACGCCGTTCTGGGGCTGTAGCCGGGGCGTCGGCAGCCGCGGGTCACTCAGATTCACCACGACTGGCCCTATCCCATCGGGTTGCAAATTGCCGGGGGGATTGTAGGGATTGGGTTCGCTAAAGAACCACCCATAGTTGTCCAGCGGCAGCGTCGGCAGGTGGCAGGCGGTACAGCCGATGGTGTCAAACAACTGCTCGCCTTGCCACACCGCTTGCTCAATCATGGGGTCGTTGGGAATGACGCGGCCAGGCACCGCCAGGGTGGCCTGATAAATCGAAACCGCCGTCACATCGGCGCGTGTCATCTCATTCGTAAAGCCATCGCCATCGGGGTCGGTGTCCACGCCAAAGCGTTCTTCGGCCTCAATGCCATGATGCTGGACAAAGGCATTGATGGAGAATTGGCGCAAGGAGACCACCGCACCGGCTTGGTGAAAGGGGCGGATGATCAAGTTGGGCGGGTCCGCCGGGCCGGTGGTGGTGAGCAGGCTGGGCGCCGGCAGCCCCTCGACGCGACGTGTCCCAACTGCCATCGGCATGGCGACCAAGGATGCCAAAGGATACACCCTTGGTGACCAGTGGCTTGTACTGGCCGGGACCGGTGCTGTCACGAAGCGCTTGCAGGTCGGCGGTCATTTGGCGGGCCAACATCTCGATGTAGCCGGAGCCAAACATACCTAGCGTGGCGCGGTTGTTGGCAAAGGTCTGCGCGGTCGGGGCGGCGCCGCTTTCGTTGCGGGAACCTTTCATCAGCATATGATCGCCGGGGTCAAAGGTCATAAAATCAAAGCGTTGGCCCAGCACAAAGACATTGCCGACAAAATCCCCGCCGCCCCCGACAATGCCATAGGGCGCGTTATGACAGCCGGCGCACGAGTTGGCGTCTGGTCCGGAGATGCGATTGAAGTTGTGGGGAAAGGTCAGTGGATGGTCCCTGTCGGTTAGCATGGCGCCGGTGCCTTTGCTCAAGGGGCGTCCGCCCCCTTCCTGGCTGGTCCAGTTGGCGGCAAAGAGGTCATGCCCTTGCGCCAACAACGCGGGCAGGGAAATCCGAAACTCCTCGCCATCCTGCAAGTGGCGGGCCACCGCCACCTCCCGGCCAATCACCGGCGTGGGACGGGATTGAGCCGTTGACGCACTGACCGAGAGCACCATGAACATCAGCACACTCACTAGAGTTGCGCCCACCTTCCACCGAATTCGCATACGCACTCCTTTTCTTATAATAGTAGATCAGTAAATCGGTATACCGGTATATCGGTAGCCCAGTAGGTCAGTAGATCAGTAGGCAAGTGTCTAGAACGTGGCCACAAATCCCAATTACTGATTTACCGATTTACCGATCTACTGATCTACCAGTTTACTAATTTACTGAATTCTGCCTTCACGGCGACCAATCAAACCAGGGTTCGCGATTGGCGGCATCCACCCCATGTCCTAGGCTGTCGGTGCAGTGAGAGACCAGGCGGATCATAAAGGGCGCAAAGGGCGCGCCGACCGTGGCGACCGGTGGCAGCGCTGCATCATATTTATAGAAGGGGTAGGCGCCATCCAACAGCGGAAAGTCCAAGGCCACGGTCAGGCTGCCATTGCCGTTCTCATCGGTCCAGAAGCCATTGGCCACGTCGGCGACCCCCGCACCTTCGCCTGCTGCAATCAGCTCCGGCAGTGCGGTGGTTGGCGCCAGCGGCGTGGAGCCGGCTTGGGTTATGGGGCTGCCGCCAAAGGTCTCATCCTGATTGCCGGGCATGGCGCCGAGCAGACGCAGCCAAGAGGTGTAGAGGGTGTTGGGCCGGGCGTGCATCATGGTAATCGTGACGGTGCTGCTGTCATTGCTTTGGCTCACCACCAGGTGGGCGCTGGCCGCGGGGAAATCGCCGCCACAGTGCTCCTGCACATTGTGGCCGGTGGGGTCGGGCGTGTCGGCGGCCAGGCGCGCAAAATCGTCATCGACGACGGTGGCGGTGTGCAAGGGCCACAGCCGCGCGCTGCCATCTTCACTACCGGTGGCCAACCAGGTGCCATCGGGGCTAAAGGCAATCGTCGTGACGGCGCTGTTGTGGGCCGCCAGTTCAATGGGGTCGCCCGTCGGCATGGTGACCAACTGCCCCGCACGCGCCCAAACATTACGCCACGGTGTTATTGCCATCAAGCCCGCGGCAACGATGGCGATACTCAATAACATAACCAAGACTTTTTTCATCGCAACCTCCTTTGTCAGGTAGCCGTAGGTGCGATAGGGAAACCCGCACCTACGGTCTTCGCCATTGCTAATCAGTCACTACTCAGGCGCCCCTCCGCGCCCAATGGGCACCCGTCCCTAACCTGTTTACCTTTCTGGTTCCACCGGGGTCCCTGGGTGGCGTGGAATCCCGCGGCGAACGCTCTGCGTACCGAGACGCGGAGCGTCTCAAACTGGCATTCCATGCGGAGCGTGGAACGAGTAGCCTCACCTGAATGGCAGTGAGGGGTAGGGAGGGATAAGTAGCCACGTTAATCCACCACAGTATAGATCGTTGCTGAATTGCCGCCATCTAGTGTAACAGTCGTTGCATAGATGCCTGGCTCGCTGCCGACTTCAAGCGGTACGTCCAGAAAGCTCCCGAATGAACCTTCCAGACCATCGCCGCTCACAGTCAATGGCGCGTCGGGCAGCATGAGGATCTGTCCAGGACTCGCCGCGCTTGGCCCGCTAATGGTGACCGCGCCGACCACCGTATCGCTTTCGTCCAGGGCCCCATCGCCATTCGTGTCCTGAATCAGCGTGGCGGTCGTTGGATCATCGGCATTAACAGCGATCCCAACGCCGGGAATGCCCATCATGGGGCCAAAGAAATCAGGCTGCTTTTCCATGGCGTCCATAAGTAGGAAACGGGGTGCATAGGGCAGGCCGGCGCTAAAGCTCTCGCCGCGGGTGCTATTTACTAATTGTGTACCGGGCGCCACATGTTGAAAGTTGGTCGCTTCCACGAATTCGGTGATGACGTCGGGGCTGAATTGCATCGGCGTGACGTAGCCCAGGTTGATCGGCGCAACCTGGGGACCAAGGGTTGTGGGAAATTCCAGCGTGGCTTGACCCGACTCTAGCAGCTCGCCGTCGGCGTTGTAGATGCGCACGGCAATCGTTCCTTCGCTGCCGGATGGACCGTTTTGCAAGGGGGCGGGGCCCGCCGTGGAGCCAAAGGTTGGGGTGACGTGGATGGTTTTGAAGCCAATTTTTTGGGCGCGTTCGCCTTCCAGCCCCATGTCACCACTCCCGCCATTGGGCCGCACCGTAATGAGCTTGTCGCCATCGTCCTCGACAGTGTAATTGCCATGTTGCGGGCCAGGTCCGGCGGACGCAGCAATGGCACTCTGCGCATTGCCAGCCACTAAAATTACCGTGGCATTGGAATTCATGGGCACAAACTCGGCATCGTTGTCGACGCCGTTGCGCACAAATGTACCGCCAAACTCAAGTTCCATCCGCCCGCCGGCCGGGATCTGGTGGCCAAAGGCCGCCGGGTCCGACGCATACTGATCGTTCACGCCCGGGGCATTTAGGGCGACATTGATCGAAGTGGGCAGATCAGCGATAATGCCTCCTGGTGTCGTGGGGGCGTTGATGATCCCTAAGACAATATTCTCAGCCGGCTTGGCCATTGCCGCATCCGTTGCCCCCTGCGCTTGATTGACAGCCGTAATAGGTTGGCAGGCCGCCAGCAGCACGAGCAATGCCATCCACACACTCACGAACGAAACTCTGGGTGCCTTCATTGGAAAACTCCTCTCTCATGATTGGACAAATAGATTGAGATTTGACAGACGCCGGGGGTATGAACACGCACAGAGGTATAAACAACGGTTGATATGCAGTACTCATCCTGCGAAGACTAGCAGCTTTCGCATCTTTATCTCCTTTACTTGTAACGCTTACCGGTGACTGTCACTCGCCACAAGAAGTTTGTGGGACAAAGACTGCTTGACGAGTGACAGTCACCGGTAAGCCTGAATAGTTACCTTTACTCCATGTCAGAAGGGGGCTGATCCGGTGGATGATCTCTGTCGTTGCACACTTCCTGAATCAGCCCGGCCACTAACGCGGGCATCCCTACATATCCCCGACGCTGCCCGCGTTTTGGTTCTTCCAGGCGGAACCGCCAGCTTTCCGGATCAGCCAGATCCGTAGCATCTTCGATCCAGAGGGTAAGCAAAAAGATACGATAGGCTATAGGCCGGTCATTTGACATGGCGATAGACCAATCAATGAAGATCGTCCAGGCAGAGTGATTCGAGTCACTTGTAAAGACTATTCAGAATCAGCTCACTGCAGTGGAATGACGACAGAACGTCGGAGGTGCCAACACCATAATAGACGGGGCGTCCTGAAAACGGTACGAGATCGTGAAGAAAACGGTAATTCTGCCGGAAAGAGGGTGAAATTTGGGGAATTCGAGTGCGTTGCACTGGCCAATCGTGACTTCGTCAAGCCGATCGCGTCTGGTCAGTGCAACGCACTCTGGTGCTGACCATTCACCCGGTAAGATAAGTACCCAATTCCCAAATTCCCGAAGTGATTGACAGATGGCACCGTGCCATGTACAATAATGCGCACATGGTTTCTTTGGTTTCGCAGGTAGATCCACATGACCAATAAACTTCATCTTCACCTCTTTGGCTCACCACAATTTGTCTGGCAGGACAAAGCGCTCAACGGCTTTGTCTCCAATAAGGCGCGTGCCTTATTGATTTATTTGGCAGTCACCGGTCGCAGCCACAGCCGCGATACGCTGGCCGAACTGCTGTGGGCCGACACCCCAATCACCAGGCGCGCCAATCTCAGACGAGTGTTGAGCAATCTACGCGGTCTCGAGGGCATGGTCCTGCTTGAAGAGGGGCAGCAACTGGTTGGTCTGGATCGGCAGCACCTATGGGTGGATGTGGTGGAATTCACCCAAGTGGCAACCGACACCGCTACCAATGATATGGCCTCCCTGCAACATGCGGTCCAACTCTATCAGGGCGAGTTTCTGACCGGCTTCCCCATCTCGATCAGCTATGAATTTGAAGCGTGGGTCTTGGCGGAGCAGGCGCGGCTGAAGGAGCAGTTGGTGACACTACTGCGGCGGCTGGCCGATGAATATGCCAGCCGTGATGACCTGCCGCAAGCGATTGCGATGATGCGCCGTCTGTTGCAACTGGAGCCGTGGCAGGAAGGGGCGCACCGGCAGTTGATAGAACTGTTGGCGCGCAATGGCGAAGGAAGCGCCGCGCTCGCTCACTTTGAAGAGTGCCGGATCAAATTACGTGCCGAGTTGGATGTTGAACCCGCCGCTGCAACGCTGGAACTGGTAGCCCAAATTCGGGCGGGCGCCTTCCGTCACCAACGCCAACAGCACCTCACCGCAGCACTGCTTGCTCCACCATCGTCACCGCAAACAGCTCGCTCATCGCCTGACAAACAAGTTGCAACCAAAGTGGAGTATCCGTTGGTGGGCAGAGCGCGCGAATGGCAGCGGTTGCGTACAATTTGGCAAGCGCTGGATTCTACCCATTTCGTTCTAATCGGCGGCGAAGCGGGCATCGGCAAGACGCGCCTAGCTGAAGAGTTGCTGCTGTTGGCTGAAGCAACTGGCGCAGCGGTCGCGCGCACGCGTTCCCATGCCTTGCAAGGTCGGCTTGCCTACGGTCCCATTGCCGATTGGCTGCGCTCCGCCCCGCTGCACGCCGTCGTGCCCCAGCTTGCCGCGGTCTGGATAACCGAAATCGCTCGCCTGCTGCCGGAACTGCTCACTGCTGGGGTAGCGCCGCCAGAGCCAATGAACGAGAGTTGGCAACGTACACGGTTCTTTGACGCACTGGTCACCCCCTTCACAGCCGTGGACCATCCACTGCTCCTGGTGCTGGATGATCTACAGTGGTCGGATGCCGAAACACTGGCGTGGCTTCAATATCTGGTGGAACGGAGCGATGCAAAAATTCTGGTGGTGGGCACGGTGCGCAACGATGAGATCGACGCAACGCACCCCTTGCATCAACTCTGCGAACAACTCCATCGTTACGACCAAGTCACCGAGCTTCAGCTATCCCCCCTTGATGCAGAAGCCACGGCGGAACTGGCTGCCCAAGTCGCCAATCGGGGGCTGACGGCGCGCTGGGCAGAACGGATTTTCCAAGATACGGCGGGTAACCCGCTGTTCGTAATCGAGAGTATGCGGGCCATGCTCGCCAATGGGCAACCGATGGCGGGGATGTCTCTGCCGCCATCGGTTGCAACGGACGGGATGGCAGGGCAATATGGCGAGCTGCCGGCCCTTTCGCCCAAAATGCGTAGTGTAATCCGCTCGCGTGTTGTGCAGCTTTCTCCAGAAGCCCAACTCCTAGCGCAGGTGGGGGCAACGATCGGTCGCGCCTTTGACAGCAAGCTGTTGGCGCGGGCGGCAGAAATGAGTGAAGATGCGGCTTTCTTAGCGCTGGATGAGTTGTGGCGGCGGCGGATTATCCGTGAAGTCGATGCCACGCAATTTGACTTTAGCCATGATCGGATTCGCGATGTGGTCTACGCCGAGATTAGCCCCATTAAGCGTAAGTTCTTTCACCATCGTGTGATAGAAGCGCTACTGATGATTCATCCAACCGCTTTAGATCGCATGAGCGGTGAACTCGCCAGGCACTATGAACAAGTTGGGGAAATAGCGGTTGCGGTAGAGTACTATCAACGTGCTGCCAACATTGCCCATATGCTCCATGCCTACAGAGAGAAAATCAAATACCTTGACAAAGCGATTGCTCTACTAAAGCAGTTGCCGGATCGTACCGACATCGTTGACCAAGAGTTAAGTATGTTGCGTGAAATATCTAAGGCATACTATGCCATCGACGGCTTCTCATCGTTTGGTGTAGAGTGGGTGAGCCGCCAGATGTTGGCGCTTGCGGAGACCACGAAGCATGTAGAGGCACGCTATGAGGCTGCTACCGGACTGCGAACGATTTATCAAAGTAGAGGTGAATTGCGCGAAGCGCGCAAATATGCGATTGAGTGCCTTGAACTTGCACAAAAGTTGGGGGGACACGACCGGATCGGGAATGCCCACAACCTGCTGGCTGCCTCATATTTTCATATGGGTGATCTATCGGCTGCTTGGCCTCACTTTAAAGAGGCATTATCGGTGCGCTACCCCAATGCGCTGATTCGCTCAACCCATACCGCCTGGTTGCTGGGCTATGCCGATCAAGCTATATGGTGTGTTACAGAAGCCATCCAAACGGCGCGTGAAAGATCGGATCCCTATGCCCTTGGTTGGGCACTCACGTTTGCATGTCAGATTGACTTTTTGTCACGCAATTTTGCTGCAATGAATGAACGACAGCATGAACTACAAACGCTTGCCACAAAATATGACTTAGCCTATCCAAGGGCGAATCGCCTCTTCTTTCAAGGTTGGTTCCTTGCAACGCAAGGTGATATTGAACAGGCGCTGACCGTTTTTCAAGAGGGTGTAAAGGCACAGGCAGAGATTCATAACAAACTCTTCCAGCCATTGCGTAATTGTATAGTGGTAGATGGATTGCTACGCGCCAAACAGTTTGCAAAAGCCATGTCCGTGCTTGAGTATACTATCGCTGATGCGCAACGTGTTGAAGAAATTTTTCTAAATGCGGAATTGTTCCGGCTAAAGGGTGACATTCTGTTGCAAGAAAATAACTTAGAAGCAGAAGCAACAACACAATATTGGCTAGCAATTGAAACAGCACAAGCTCAGGACGCAAAATCACTTGAACTACGCGCCACCATCAGTCTCTGTCGGTTGTGGCAACAGCAGGGCAAAATCGCTGAAGCCCATCAACGACTGGCTGCAATTTATAGCTGGTTCACCGAGGGTTTTGCTACGCATGATTTGATGCAAGCCAAAGCATTGTTGGCCGAACTCAAAGGGGATTGAGAAGTTGATGCCGGCGTGGTCGATTGGTGTTAGGAAGAACGCGCCACGGGGTCATGCCGTTCATTCTGTGCATCTGCTTGGATTGTCGTCAAATAGCCAAGCAAGGCGTTCCCCTCACGGAAAACACGAGTTTCCCCGCTGAGCACGTGAGTCACTTGAAAGCGAAGCTCGATCACCTCGGCGCTCAGTGTCTCTTGCCAGACGCGCACAGTAAAGAGCGCTGAAGGCGGCGGATTGTTGTTCGGCATAGGTCTGTTCAAGTGTAAGGTTTGCTGAGCCTGGTGGTATCAATTCTACCTTGCCAAACAGTCCCGGCCCATTCGAATCGGTCGGAACTGTTTGGTAAAGACACTTTATTCGCAATTCACGAGGAGTGTGCCGGCTTGATATTCTGATTGAGGCGGAACAGATTGTTCGGATCATACTTCGCTTTGAGCGCCGCCAATCGTCCATAATTTTCCCCGTAGGCGGATTGCACCAACCGCTCGCCCTCTTCGCCCAGCCCGGCGAAATTCACATACAATCCACCAGGGGAGAAGGGTTCCATGGCAGCCAGGAAGTCCCGCGAATAGGCGATCACCTCGTCAGTCGCCTGCGGATCCTGCCAGATCGCATCGACGCTCAGCAGATAGGGGGCATCGCGTCCGGTGAAAGCCGTTGCTGCTGCCCCAACCCGGCTCATGGCGCCGCCGTAATGCCAAAGCACCACGAGCACCATCGGCTGCGGTGGATTGCTGGCCGGTGGAATGAGTGCATCGATTGTGGCCTCATCCAGGTTGCTGAGGTAGCGTGACTTGAAGTAGTAGCGCTGTACCTTCTCGGGGAAAAAGGGGTCAAACATGCCTTGTAAGGCGGTCCAGGGGATCGGTCCGCTGAGGTCAATCAGCGGTGTGCCCAATTCGCGCAGGGGTTGCGTTTGCTTGGCGCCTTCTTCAGTGGGACCGGTGTGGACAGCCACGGGAATCACGACCCGCCGCCCACGAGCTTCCTCCGGAAAATCGGGGATGGGGGGAACGGTCCAAAAGAAGAAGTTCGAGGCGATCGTTTCGGGCGCGGTTGTCATAAAGTCACGCCAGGCGCTCATCACCTCTTTCGCCATTTCGACCGGATACCAGGGCGCACAGAGGGTGACCATCGGCCCGACCGGGTGCAGCCGGTATTCAAACGAGGTGACGACACCGAAGTTGCCGCCCCCACCGCGGATCGCCCAGAAGAGATCGGCGTTTTGGCGCTCGCTGGCGGTATGGCATTGGCCATCGGCGGTGACAATATCCACCGAGACCAAGTTGTCAATTGTGAGACCGTGCTTACGGCGCAACCAGCCCAGCCCGCCGCCCAGGGTCAACCCGGCGATGCCTGTGGTGGAGACAACGCCGCCCGGCGTGGCCAAGCCAAAGACCTGCGTCTCCCGATCCACATCGCCCCACGTTGCGCCCCCTTGTGCCTGCACCGTCCGCTTCGCCACATCCACCCGCACCCCACGCATGAGGGAGAGGTCGATCATCAGACCGCCATCGCAGGAACCAGTACCGGCCACATTGTGGCCTCCGCCGCGCACTGCGGTCAGGAGTTCATGTGTCCGGGCAAAATTGACTGCTGCGATTACATCAGCCACGCCGCGACAGCGCACGATGAGGGCGGGCCGCTTGTTGTGCATGCCGTTCCAAATCTGGCGCACCGCATCGTAGTCGGGGGAATCGGCGGTAATGATCGGTCCGCGCAGCGCCGTTTGTAAATCAGCGACGGCTTGGGCATCGATCTGAATTTGGGTGCCGGTCAGGGTTGTTACAGATATCCGGGACATCTTAGTCTCCTTTACTTGCCGGTGGAATCCATACACATCTTCTGTTGCGAAATTTGGCCAAAGTCAATATCCGCGTAGAAAAGCTTGTACTTCAATCTCAAGTCCTGCATCCAATCACCTTAACCCTCGACAACAAAAGGTACTTCTTGGATCTCGACGCGACCGGATTTGGGGAATGGCCGGGGTAACGGCTGCGCGATCCCGTTGCGATCGATGCTCCGAATTCAACATCCACCAGTAACACAATTAGCAGGACCAGCCATGTCCGGCTGACGCCTTCACTCTACTCAGAATTCAACCTATTATGCTGTATCGCTCGCCAAGAAATCACAAACCACCCGGCATTGGGCCATAACTTTAATCGCCTGGTTTTAGCCCCGCAGCCATGACAGCTGGCCAGTTACAGATATAGCCGTCATCTTGTTTGAATTGTTCAGCCCCATCCAAAATGGCTTGGTGAATCTTTTCCCGATCCACCGCTTCTTGATAATCCAGTAACATTGGTGTACGGACGGCACTTTGATATAGGAGATCGAGATAGTCTTGAGTTTGCTGCGCCCGCCAGGTGAGGGGAAGTGTTTCTACAGTTACATCGACAAAACCAACCGTCGTTAACACTTTCTGACATTCTTCTGCATCACTAAAACGAAAAATGGGCGGGGCTGGTGGTAAGGCTACATTCATATTGCCGTGAGCTTGAACAGCTGATAAGACCAAGGCAAAATACTCATGCTGGGGTGGCTTGTCCCAAACGGTAAAGATATAACGTCCACCAGGGCGTAATACTCGAAACGCTTCAGCAATCGCCCGATCTGGATCGGCTATATGTAACAAACCAAAAGGACAAAGAACTTGATCAAACGTCCCATTCTCAAACGACAAATTTTCTGCATCCCCTTCTCGAAATTCCACCGCAGGAAAGCGCCGAGTTGCCTCTGCGACCATGTTCGGTGCAAAGTCGATGCCGATAACCGTTGCCCCTCGCTTTACGGCAAATCCTGCTCCATAGCCTGGCCCGCAAGCTACATCAAGTACTTGAGACCCCGAGGTTACTTGAACTGCATCTAACATTCTCTCCGTAGCCTGGGTCGTAATAGGTGCCACCCATTGATCATAGTTAGCTGCTTTTGCATGCCAGCCTGCTTGTTCCAATTCCTTAAACGTCTTCGTCATTTTTTGCCCCTTTTCTTACGACAATTGTAGTTTACAGCTTCAGCCAGTTGGTTTTCTGTAATAACAAATATTAGGGTGGTTAATTGAATACCGCACCGATCGGCCAGCCCCATCAGGTCGGTGAAGCTTAGGACGGTGCCTGCATCGAGGGTGAGTGGATTATCCAGCCGGGTATTGCTTTCAGGATCGGCTATCACCTCCAGATGCCAGGACTCACGTTCAAGCCCGACTTGTACCCGTTGCTCTGCTGGCAATGTGTATGGCAGCGGATTGCCGCGCTCGACGTCGCCAAACTCGTTCTGTGGTGTCAGATATCCAAACGGGGCGATTGTTTCGGGCGGAACCGTAACGGCCGCCTTCATATGACGCGGGGCCTCGTTATAGCCGGTTGAGACTGGGCCGGTTTCCTTTGATTCCTCCACTATCATCTCCTTCCCAATAGTTCATGCAGTTTTTCTTCGTTCATGATTTCCTCTGCTTTCTACGAGTGCGAATGCGTTTGACCTACCATTGCGCAGGGGTTGAATACCTGGTATCGGGTAATCAACAGCGCCACGATTGTAAGTACTTTTCACAACCGCCTACGAGTTCGTGGACAATCTCTGCCGCTGGCTGAAGCTTCTTTACCCCGCCAACGGACTCACCGGCCCAGTGTGGCATTGCCTCAATGGTGCCAGTCACCACTTTGCGAATGGTCACGGATTGGAAACGATGGATAGGTTTTTGTTCACCGGTAAGAGGTGTCTCATGCGCGCCGACAATCTCGCCTTGGAAGGCATCGGCTGCTGCCACACATGCCCGTAACACGCGGTGCGGTGCATTGGGCCAGCCCGTTGAAAACGCTTCGGTATAGATGGTATCCTCTGCTTCCGCCGCAATGAGGGCATTCACGTATTGGGGATGTCCCTCAGCTTCCTCTGCACCGATGAAGCGTGTGCCCACCCGCACCCCATCTGCGCCAGCGGCCAATACAGCCGCCATCTGCCGACCTGTACCAATGCCACCGGCGGCAAGAACAGGTACCGCTACGGCCTCTAATACTTCGTTCAGCAACGCCAACAGGCCAACACGGCCGCGTACATGACCGCCAGCCTCAATGCCTTGGGCGATGATAAAATCACATCCGGCATCAACCGCAGCGACGGCCTCTGCCCGCGAGCCGACCTGCCAGCAAGCCAGTGCCCCGCCGGCATGGACGATCTCGATGAGCGTGGGGTCAGGATCTGTGTAGAAGAATTCGACAACATTCGCCTTGCTGGCCGCGACTGCTACAACATCAACAGCCACAGCTGGATCAACGAAACGCATAATGAAATTAGCGCCGAAAACCCCTGAAATCTGCTTGCGCAAGTCGTTGAGGACTTGCTCAATTACCTCCGGAGAATACCCATACAGGCTGACCATGCCCAGTCCACCTGCCTGTGCAACGGCTGTGGCTAACGCCGGCGTGGCTAGTCCACCTATTGCTGCCTGCTGAATGGGAACCGAACAACCGATCAAGTCGGTGAATCTGGTTGTGATCATTCCAAATGTCCTTTACTCAAGATCGGAAAGGGAGTGGCATGGCGTCGGATCCGCATCGCTGCCTACTGCTTGAATCAGCCCGGCCATCAATGCCGGTATCCCCACATACCCGTTACGCTGCCCACGTTTCGGTTCTTCCAAGCGGAACCGCCAGCTTTCTAGATTATCCAGATCAGTAGCATCTTCTATCCAAAGCGTGAGCAGAAAGATGCGGTAGGATGTAGGTCGGTCGTGTGTCATGATAATAGACCAATCAATAAACATCGTCAGGGCAGAGGGTGCCGCATAACATGCCAGGGGTATCTTGTGCTGACAATGCAGGAGCCACCCGCATCATCAACACTTACTATTCATAATGGCTGTGAGCCGTTGGATATCTCTATCCTGATAACCAGTGATCTCGATTGTTTTACCGCATGCGGTTACTTTAACGGATCGTGTCTCGTTTTGTTTCCTGGTGGATTCAAACCAGGCTATGACAATAGGAGTTATTAATGTAATGATTGCTGTTGCTACTGGCAAGACTGAATTTACAATTTCTGGTCCGGTTTCATATCTTTGCACGTTGAGCGTACTGTTCGGAACTGTGGATAGGCCATGACTACTCGTCGTGTCCCACCGATCGGCACCGCCAACCAAGTCATCGAGAAGCTGGTTGAATTTCGCTCCGTAAGAAGGGATATCGTCTGAAATAGAGCGATTGAATTTGATTACTATTTTGCTCATGACAACTTCTCCATATTGTGCACGTTGTATAGGGCGTACATAAACTATTTGTTCTTTTTGGAGTACAGTCAATCTGTCGTCCGTTCTCAAAGCCTCATTAACGCATCACTTAAAGTTATCGGGGAAATTAGGAAGAGCAAAACGTTGAAGCACGTCATGAAAATCATTTGCAGTACTTTCTTTCTCCTTCATACCCTTGCTTTCGTCAATCAGTTCACTTTCTGATTTAGGAGGGAGTTCAATGATGGGCGGATTCAAGAGTGGTGTATCTCGTTGAAGCAATTCGCCAAGATGATTAACGCGTTTTACGCGTCTGCCAAACCCTTTTGGTCCGGGATGGGCCGCAAACCAATGGTCACATACCGCGAACGTGCTGGCTAATTTATCATATGTCGTTAAAACATCCTCCTTATAATAGGACATGACCCATTCTGGACTTTTTGTGTCAAATCTCTTTAAGAAATTCTCTACAAATCCATCCATCTTACCTTCATTGATTTGACTGCGAACATTTTCAAAATCATGAAATGGGCTGTACTTAAAAAACGACGTCGTAATCGGAAATGGGTGAATAAGTATAGGGTTTCCTTGACCATCAGTTGCTCCTCCGGGTTTTATAATGGATTCATTCCCTGTAAGCCCATCGATATCCTTACGTCCCCCATGTAAAAACAAATAACCGAGCATATGGTCAAAGGAGCGATTTTCCATCATCAGTACAACAATGTGTTCAATCTTATCAAGATTTGTAGGGACATTATTGGGTCCATCTTCAGGTGACGGGTCCACATCTTCATCTTCTGTAATCCCGGCTAATCCAGCATCAGCTACAATGGCCTCTAAATTATTGAGAAATGACAATCTTGTATTGCTTCCCAGACCCGCACCGATTGCGAATCCGCCAGTAATATCATTATTGCCGCCCTCAAACCCCTCTGCCGGAGGACTGACGGGCGGTAGCAACGGAGGAGAAAGCTCCACCTCATTACCCCCACCCTCAAATTCCTCTGTCGGAGTGGGAAATAGAGTGGAAATCGGCAAACCAAAATGATGTACGATATAACTTTCGGCATCAGCACGAATATTCCAAAGGAAGTGATTTCGTTGCGTCAATTCTCTAAAGCCCTGAGTCAGGTAAAGTGCTATGGCTTCACGGGCTTCTTGATAAGTAAAGTACCGTCTGAAGACACACTCTATGAGTTTCTCAACATCATTTAGGTTAAATAGGTTAGAAAAAGAAGGCTTAGCATTGCAGAACTGATCAACCTTTGCAGGCAATAAGATATTACCTTCTTTACCCTCAATGATTACCTTAACGTCAAACATTGGCATGAGCGTTCGCCCAATTACACCGACTAAGTCACTCGATATGAATAGATCGACATTAATATTGATAGTGACCTTATTGATTTCCAACCCCTTTATAATATCGACTCCGAATATTTCCCATTTGCCAATGTTGATGTCGGCTCCAAATTCAGAAGTTATTCTTAGCTGAGGCGATGAACCATTAATTCCGGCTTCAATTTTTGGATAGCCATTAGTCAGTGTAAAATTTTTAATATCCATAAAGCGCTGCCCAAGTTCCTCAGTATCCACTTGACTAATAATCCCATCTGTTAGGTGTGCACGTTCGGCGGTTTCCTCATCAATGGCAACTAAACCTATCCATGGGTTGGCATAAATTTGTAAGCCGAGTGCTTTAAGCAATTCGGCAAATACGCGGTTGAAAAGGCGACGCGATATTCGTGTTTCTTCAATTTCAACCGACACCCAAGGAAATGTTATTTTTCCCGTGCAAAGTGACCTGATAGGCGAAAAATTAGTAATACGACACAACCATTTTCGTTTTGCTAAGATAGCTGGTACGGTGAATGTTAAGCAATTTAGCTTATTGCGAATGTGGAAATCGAGGTCTAAATCGTTCGTAAAATCTTTTGTTTCTAGCCTGTGTTTAGGAAGTGATGCACCAGGCTCAAAAACTTCAATCAGAACACCACCGGGTATTACGCTAGGGGGTAAATTATCGCCAAAATTATCCCCTGCAATCGCTTCCGCTACCATTTCCTCAAATGTTAAAGGTGGACCTTTTCCATCGTTTAGCATCAACGAGATCGGAGGTGGATCATCGTCTCCAAATCGATAGCCCCATATTTCTACCTGACCGGCTTCGGGTTTAAACTCAATATTTAGTACTTCCACGTCCTCGGGCTTGTCTCCCTTTTTACCGGCAAGTACTAACTGATTGACGATTCTCCCTTTTTACCGGCAAGTACTAACTGATTGACGATATAGTTGGACAAAATTTGTGTTGTCATCTTTCTCTCCTATTGACCGAATATTAGTGCCCTGAAATTCATAAAACCTACTTACTCGGCTAGATTGGCAGCTTCCCAACAACACGATAGCAGGCGAGGCGTCCTGAAAGCGTAACGAGATCGGGAAGAAAACGGTAATTTTGCTGGAAACAGGGAAAAATTTAGGGTGCGTCCCATTTTTGGGGGCCAAGTCGAGTATCCCCAATTTCTCTGCTGGAGCGCCCCCGAAAATGTGGTACGCACCCTAAATTTTTGACGCTCATATGAGCGACTCACTGAAATTGCACTGCTTGCCCTCAAGATAAGGTCGGCAATTTCAGTCGCATACCGATATGAGCCAATTTTGAAGTGATTGACAGATTCCACTGTGCAGTGTACAATAATATGCACATGGTTTTGTGTTTTGCTAGCATACCCGTATGGCTGACAAGTTACAGATTTACCTCTTTGGATCACCACAGTTTATTTGGCAGGACAAACCACTCAGCGGCTTTGTCTCGAATAAAGCGCGCTCCTTGCTGATCTATTTGGCGGTCACAGGTCGCAGCCACAGCCGCGATACGCTGTCCGAACTGCTGTGGGCCGACACACCCGCCAGCAAGCGCGCCAACCTCAAACGGGCGTTGAGTAATTTGCGTAACCTTGACGGTATTGCACTGCGGGAAGAGGGACAGCAACTGGTGGCGCTGGATCCGCAGCATGTGTGGGTGGATGTGGTGGAATTTGCGCAGATGGCAACCGACACCACAACCGGCGATATCACTGCACTGCAACGGGCCGTCCAACTCCATCAAGCTGAGTTTCTCGTGGGCTTTCCCCTCTCCCTCAGCTATGAATTTGAAGCGTGGGTTCTGGCGGAGCAGGCACGGCTGAAGGAGCAGTTGGTGACGCTACTGCGGCGGTTGGCGGACGAGTATGCCCAACGGGATGACCTGCCGCAAGCGATTGCGACCGTGCGCCGACTGGTGCAGTTGGAACCATGGCAGGAAGGGGCGCACCGGCAGTTGATTGGGCTGCTGGCGCAGCATGGCGAAGTGGGCGCTGCGCTTGCCCACTTTGCAGCATGTCGCACCCAATTGCGCGAAGAGTTGGATGTCGAACCCGCCGCGGCAACACTGGAACTCGTGGCCCAGATTCGGGCCGGCGCCTTCCGCAGCCAAAGACAACACTCCTCCGCCTCACAGCTGGTTGCGTCACGTCCGGCTGCCCTGAACGAAAGCCTTTTAGCGACCGATGGTGATGCTAAAGGCAAAGAATTGACCGCTGACCTCCTCCCGACCCGGATCGACCCGCCATCACACAATCTACCCTTGCCATCCACACCCTTTGTAGGGCGCAGCATGGAACTGACCAAGCTTGCGGAGCTGATCGCCAAACCCGAATGCCGTCTCATCACGCTGGTGGGACCGGGGGGCAGCGGCAAGACGCGCCTCGCCATTGAAGCGGCTAAACGGGCACACCCCACCTTTGCCGACGGCGCCACCTTTGTTGCGCTGGCCCCCCTCGCCGCTGCTGAACTGGTTGTGCCAACAGTTGCGACTGCACTGAATATAACCTTGAGTGGCCAAACCCCGCCGCAGACACAACTCGTGCAATACTTGCGCGGCCAGGCGCGCTTGCTCATTCTCGACAATTTGGAACAATTGTTACCGGTACATAACGAGCCAACAAACGCAGCAGGGGAAAACGAGGCGTTGGCGTTGATCCGTGCGATCCTTGCCCAAGCGCCGGACGTTATCGTGCTTGTCACCTCGCGCGAACGGCTCCATTTGCAGGGGGAGTGCGTCTACGCGGTGGAGGGGCTGGACGTGCCAAGCGGAAATGGTGATATACCTGCACTCGCCCACAGTGCACCGACCCTTTTCATCCAGACGGCGCAACGTGCCGTGGCGAGCTTTGCCCCCACCGCTAACGACGAAGCGGCAATTTTGCAGATCTGTCGACTGGTCGATGGCATGCCGTTGGCCATTGAACTGGCCGCGGCGTGGGTGCGCGTGCTACCGTGTCGGGAGATTGTTGCGGAGATCGAAGCGGGTCTAGGCATTCTCACCACCTCGCTGCACGACCTGCCGACCCGCCACCGCTCTATGCGCGCCATCTTTGACCACTCGTGGCAACTGCTTAGCGCGGAGGAACAACGGGGCTTTGCCCGTTGTTCAGTCTTTCGGGGTGGTTTCACCAGAGAGGCTGCCGTCAATGTGGCAGGTGCAACGCTGACCGTACTTGCCGGGTTGATCGACAAATCCTTGTTGAGCCGCACACCACAAGGGCGCTACGAAATCCATGAATTGGCTCGGCAATATGGGGCCGACCGCCTAGCCGAAATGCAAGAGTTAGCGGGAACACGCAACCGTCACCTCCGCTACTTCATGACGTTGTCGGAAACGGCGGAACCGAAATTGCGGAGTGGGCCGGATATCGTCGGCTGGCATGATCGGGTCGAGCGTGAGCACGATAACTTGCGAGCGGCGCTTGATTGGGCTTTCACGGAAGGTGACTTTGTAGCTGGGTTGCACATGATTGGGGCACTGTGGCAATTTTGGAAGAACCGTGGCTATTCAGCGGAAGGATATTCCCAGGCCGAGCGTTTTTCAGCGCGCTCTGATGTTGCTGCACCAATGGACGCGCGGGCTAAATCACTGCATACGGCCGGCGAACTCGCTTATGACCAATGTCAGTATCTAGTCGCAAGTGCCCGACTTTCTGACGGCATTGCTCTGTGCCAGGCGTTAGGGTCAAGTGGGACATCCATCCTGGCGATGCTGCTTGTAACGCAGGCGAATTTGACAATCAATGTCTATGGCATGGATGCGGTGGAAGCTATGGCACAGGAACTGCTCGCCCTCGGTCATGCGCTACAGGATTCCTGGGTTCTGGGCCATGCCTTGCTGCACCTTGGTCTTGTCGCCCGAGATCGGGGGGATGTCAGTCAGGCTTTGGACTACTTTCATAGAGGTGTTGAAGAATTTTTTGCGGATGGTCAAAGTGTGATGCGTGGCATTGCGCTGAAGTACGTGGGAACAACGTATTTTGAATTAAACAACTACCTTGCAGCAGAAAAGCATCTTGGTCAAAGTTTGCGAATCTTGCAGGAACTCGGTGATAAAAACCGATCTAGCATCATCCTGAAGCTATTAGGAAATCTGGCTTTTGCCCAGGGCAACACCGGGAAAGCTCAGGTACGACTGACCAACGCGTTGCACTTGGCGCGCGAAGCGGCTAATACTGGCAATGCGTTGGAAGCAATGGACGCCATTGGGCGATTGGCACAAAGGCAAGAGGACTATGTCCGCGCCTACAATTTGCATCGAGAAGTCCTGATGCTCGGGATCGAGTCCGAAAACCCCAATTGGATCGCTTTTACGTTGGAAGCTTTTGCTTGTTTGGCTGTGAGACAGGGGCAAGTGGAGCGGGCAGCTCAGCTCTTTGGCGCGGCGGAAGTGCACTGCATTTCCGCCGACGCGTATCAGGCGATACTCCGACCAACCCGCGACCCCCTGATGAGCTCTGAGCATGAGCGTCTGGTTACGTTGGTCCGAGAAGAGCTGGGAGAGATTGTTTTTGGTGAGGCCTGGCACGCCGGCGCATCAATGGATCTGGCTCAGGCCGTTGATTGCGCGTTGGAAAGTCAACCTTTGCTTACACAATAGTATAGTGCCTGTTCTAAACTCACGCTTCCGCCGTCCGGTACGCGCGGATTAATGTAGCGGCATCGAGCGTCAGCACCTGCTCGTTGAACTCACTGACCAACGCGGCATAGCGGCTTTGGGCAACACGCACTTCCTGAAAATGGGGCTCGTGATGATCCAGCGCCCATTCATAAAGTGGATTCGCAGTTTCCCCCCGTTGGCGCACCGCGGCCAGGGTGTTGCGCCCCACATGGATCAGATAACCTTCTTGGGTAAAGGGAAACGAGAGCCCTGCGACGCCATGCGCGCGGCAGGCTTACTCGAAGTCGCCAATCGGGTCGCCACCATTGGAAATAGGGCCAGTCTCTGGTCGCCACACTTGTGCCGGGTCCAGCAACAGCGAAAAGCCGGAAAACCGGTAGTCGTTATTCCACCGATTCCAGTAGGATTCGCCCACCAGCGCTGCATTTGCCGCACTCGCGGCATCGGCACGGGCTATAGGTACAGGTTGTTGGGGTTAATGACATCTCATCCCTCCGCACGCACGAGTTTGGCAAGAAAGATTTCCGCCTCGATCAAGTCAACCGGTTTGTCGTAGTCCCACGCCGATGCATAAGGCGCTACTGAATGCAGCGTGAGTCCGGTCCCTTCCAACAGCAGTCGCAGATCCGCCGGCAAATAGCAGCGCAGACTTTGCGTTATAGCCTGGAATTCATTCTCGAACCGCATGGGGCGTGAAAATAAGACACTATGGAATTCAAGTTGCTGCATCCTGCTCATGACTTAGCCGGATTGGATTGCCCTTTTGGTCAATAACAAGGGGAACCCAGATTGGGCGTATGTCTACCCTCTTTTGTATCTGGTTTGTGTAACGTAGATGTTTCCAGTGGCTCTCCTTTATGATTATCTTCAAGTAGTAATACAAATTGCTGCTTTTGTCCCCGATTCCGGGTCAGTCCAAAGGAAGAAGGGGAGGCAGTCCTTATGGCCGTGAGTTTCGAGTGATGACCGTGACACGATTCTTTAAAAATCCAGTTTATACAGAAAATTTTCCTGACCCTACAGTGGCCATACAAATCAACCGTGAGGGTGATTTAGAATTTCATGCATTTAGTACGCAGCGACGTAATGGTGAAAGCGGTTATATTTTCATCCCTCATATTATTTCAACTGATTTGATTCATTGGCAGAAAGCTGGATCGGCTCTGGATGATAAAGCAATTCCGGATATGATTGTTCAGGATACTCCGAAATTCTGGGCGCCCGAAGTCTTGCAACTGGCCGAGCATCATTGGTTGCTGTATTTTAATGCGAAGCTTCGCGCTAGGAAGGGTCCGCAAATTTGTGTGGCTAAGTCACCTGATTTAGGGACTCCTTTTGAAGTGGTTAAAGCGCCACTTGATGACATTGGCCAAATGAATTCATACCCGTTTGCTGACATTGATCCCTGTCCTTTTCGGAGTGCCGATGGAAACTTGTATATTACGTACGGCGGGGGGACAGAATGTCCAGTAATGATAGCACAATTGCGCAATGATGGGTTGGCACGCATACCTAGCAGCCAACGGCCATTGCTTTATCCCAATCCTGCGATAGAAGCGAAACAATGGTATGAGGCTTCACGAATTGTCGAGTTTGAAGGACAGCCGGTATTGATAACCTCAGGTCCCGATGCAAGAACTTTTTATCAGGTGCGGCTAGGCGTGTTAAATGAGCAGGGAAGGTTCTCACAGGAACGCGTAATCTATCAAGGAAATGATACTTGGGATCGGGTGGGGCAACCTGTGTTTATCAATTTGGGAGAAGATGAGAATGATGAGAAAAATTGGTGGGCTTTGGTGCATGGTGTCGAACGGAAGCATGCATACAAAGAGGGTGAAATTTACAGACAACTGTTGTTGGAAAAGGTCCATTGGAAATTGGAAGAGGGAAGGTGGGTCCTAACGATTGGCGAAGGCAGGCCAAACTTGGCGATGCAGGAAGCACCGCGCTGGGATCCCGTGCGCGTGGCCTCCCGAATTTCAGCGGGAAATGATTAATGATTAAAGTGGGGTAACGATTTAGCCGTTCCCTTCGACAAGCTCAGAGAACGGTTAAATCGTTATGAAGAATTACCAATCACCCAATTACCATCTCTCGTGTAAATCGGCAAAAACGCTAGACTCTAGTTATTTACCCACAAACTGAGCCAGTCTCAAGTGAAACAGATGGGTTAGAAACCTATGCGCATCAAGGTAAGCATAAATGAAGCCGCCAAACACAACAACCGATAAAGAAAGCAACAGATTTGTCCCGTTGTCAGACGAAATTTCGGGATCAACCGCTACCTATACGAGCGAATCTTCATCATGCGCGCCTGTTTCATATAACCTATGGCTTCCCAGTCACGATGAAAAAGGTAGGAACGCGGATTCAGGTTATGCGGATCGTTGCCCGAACGGGAAGTGATCCGCCAATTCAATGCGGGCGCGGTCACGTTGCCGGTAAGTTTTCTTTCTGGAAGTAGCAAGGTAGAGTGCACTTTATCAAGTGGTGACAAGCGCGCGATACGCCGCCTCCAGCTGCCGCCCCACCTCCTGCCAATCCGCGGCCACGTCGGTTGTGTAGCTGCCGGAAATGCGATCTACGGCGACGGCGGCCAGGGCGCGGGCGTGGGCTGATGGGCGCATGGCGGTGACATCTTTGCCAAAGAGCGCAGCATGGAGTCGGGCAAAGGCTTCCACCAGCGGTTCGATGTCATTGTCACCGTGGTCTTGCTGCCGACGTATGGCCAGTTGGCGATGAACCACCCAGTAATTCAGTTCCAACGCTGCCAGTTCGTCCGCTGTCGCGGCAATCCCTGTATAGCGCCGCGCTTTGGCAAAGTAGCGCGCCAGATAGCTTCTGACCGTTGCCAGCTCATGGTCAACGGGTGCAAAGGCTTGGGCGGCGCGCACCGTGTCAAACGCCGCGGCCACGGCCACCCACCACGGCATCCCAAATTGTGCGCGATTCAGCCCTACCATCAAGCTAAACACCCGCAGCCACTGCCGGTTGTAGTACGCCTCCCAGCCCGCCTTTTCGTAATAGGCCACTTGAGCCGGATCAAAGCGCCATGGTGGTTGCATCGTCCCTCCCGATCTGCCGCTGCAAGCGTACAAACAAAACGCTACCCAAAACCACGGTTTCTAGCGTCGCGGTAATCGCCAACGCCGCCGGAATCGCGCTGACACCGATGTAGCTGACAAAGAGCGCCATGATCGCAGCCCGACCCATAAGCTGAACCAGATTGGTCAGCAGGGGCGTGCGCGTATCGCGAAGGGCAATCAGACCACGGGTAATCACTTCTGTGCCGACATAGGCGGGCAGCGCGATTGTATAGATCATTAACACCTGATAGGTGAGATCACCGGCAGCCGCCGTAAATTCGCCCCGTTCAAAGAGAATTTGAATGGCGATTCTGCCCAGGAAAAAGAGCGCCGCCATAGCCAGCAATGCTAAGCCAAAGACCGCGGCCAAGGTGATGATCAGCGATTGACGCAAGGTGCGCCATGCGCCTGCCTCCGCTGCGGCGGCCAGCCGTGGAAAGGCGGCCTGTCCCACAGCCTGTCCCAACAAGGCAATCGGCAAACCGACCAGGAGCCAGCCGTTGTAGATCGCGCCCAGGGCCGCGCCCTCACTGGCCGTTGATGCAAACGCGGTGTCGGCAATATTCCCGGCGTAATTCACCCCCACGGCCAAGCCATTGGGAATTAAGAGGGCGAACACTTCACGCAGCCGCCGGTCGGCAAAGGGCCAGGTCAGCCGCGGCATCGGGCCTGCGCTACGCAAGGCCGGCGCCAGAATGAGCACCTGGAAGATCGCGCCCACAACGACGCCCCACGTTGGCCCATAGATACCCACCCCTGGCAGCAGCCGCGCCGCCACAATCCCTAGAATCAACGCCACGTTGTAGCTCATAACCGAGAGACCGGTGAGCAAGAATTGATTGCGGCTGTTGAGCACCGCCGTCGCCACGCTGGCCACCGCTAGAATCAACGGTTGCAGCAACATGAGCCGTGTCAGCGTCACCGTCAGTTGGCTGGTGGCGGGATCAAAGCCGGGCGCCAACACTCGTTGCACCAGCGTCGGCGCAAAGAACTCAACCAACAGAACGAGCAGGGCAAAGCAGGCCAGCAAGCTGGTCAAGACCAGGTGAATAAGGCGTGCACCGGCGGCTTCCCCCTCTGCACGCACGGTGTTGAGCAGCACGGGAATCATGGCGCTGGAGAGCGCGCCGCCGGCGATCAGGCTAAAGAGCGTGTCGGGCAGGCGAAAGGCGGCGTAGTACGCGTTGGCCTCCATGCCGACGCCAAATTGGGCGTTAAAGAGGATCTGGCGCACGGCGCCCAAGAGGGCCGAGGTAAAAAAGCTAACCATGAGGATAAAGCTGGCTTCGGCCACGCTGAACTCACGGGTCAACAGCTTGCCCACCTGCACCTTGGGCCAGCGCGGTCTGACCGCACGTTGGCCGAAGCCTGGCGCAGGGCGCAAAGAATCCAAGATTTCTGACGCCTGCGCAAAGCCCATCCACGTACTCTCTGCTAATGCGGCATAGCCGCCCAACACAATGTGGCGCAGCGTACGTTCCGGCTCTTTACGCGAAGCGGTTGTCATTGTTGCGCGCATGGTTCGTTACTGCTCCAAGTTGATTGTCAGTGCGCTTTCAGTGGCCAGGATCTCTTCCACCAGCGCTTTGAGCCTGGCCAGCGCTTGCTCGGATTGCGTGAACATGTAACTGGCTAACTGGTCGGGATCGGGGATGCTGGCAGCAAAGTCAGCCGGCTGGTATTCCAGCGTGCGGGCAAAGTCAACGCCGTTCCCATTCGGTGTAAAAGTGTAGGAGATTTGCAGTCGTCCATTGCCCATGCGCAACGTAGCACGGTGGGGGCGTTCATGGGCCACCACGGTCCAGATCCCTTCATGGCTGCGGGCGCCGATTTGCGCACGTTCAAGCAACTTATCGCCTAGTTGAAAAGGCCGCTGGGTCACCCCGCCGACACCGGTGGTGGCCGGATGCCAGGCGGGCCAAAAGCGCAGGGTGGTGACCAGATCAAAGACCGCCGCCGCCGGGCCTAAAATATGTGTGTGATTGGTAATGGTTGTCATTGACGCCCTCCGTCAATCAAGTCAATGCGCTGGTTGCTCCAGCAGCTTTTTTAAGCCCAGATGGCCTTTGCGCGAGGCGTCGTTATGGCTCCAGGCAAAGAGTGGTTTGGCTATCGGCTCCAACAGGTTGAGCAGCGGGTGATTGGAGGTCACGATCCAGGTGAAGATGGCGTGGGTCATCTCTCCTTCCTCGCTGAATTCCCACTCACCTGTGCCGGCCAGTTGACCGGTGGCCACGGTTTTCAGAGAATGGGGCGGATCAAGGGCGATTGTTTCCGCTTCCAGGGTTAATGTATAGCCCAGCGCAGATTTCACCACCAAGCGCGCCTTGCCGCCAGGGCAACCGGGCGCAGCTTCGCGTAAAATCTCCACCTTGGGGTAAACCGGCCACCATTGGGGATAGGTGCGCGCGTCGGCCACATAACGAAAGACCTCGTCACGCGGAGCTTTAATATGCCAATGATCCACAAATCGATAGTGCGCCATGATCCCTCCTGTATATAGCAATGATTTTCCGTTTTCCATTAAGACGAATCCGAAAAAATAAATGCGCCAGTAAAGCACCGATCTGCCGGGGAGGGCCACACGTTCTTTGGCTAATGAAAACCGATTGGCCCATCCCCGGCAGATCTTGGCTTACTTGTTTCTACGGAATAACCTAACCTGGCTATTGATTCACCGTCGGCAGGTAGAGCCGATAGTCAAAGCTTAGCGCACCGGTGGCAAAGAAACCGGTGGATTGACCATCGTCATAGAGAATGTTGATCGCTTGCGCCAGATCCTGGAACATGGTGGGCTCTTTGAAGCTGATGATCCAGTCGATGTCCAAGGCCGGGCTGCTGCTGCCGTGGGCGCGTACACGCATGGCGTCTACATAGAGGGTGGCGTTGGCCGTGTCAATCGGCGATTGGGCGCTCCCCGGCTGCACACCGCCCAGAAAGACGCCGGGATGGTCAGGGTCTTCGACATAGACCTTATCCTCGGCGGCGACATATTTCCCGTAGAAGGCGATCATCTGATCGTTGGCAACCTTGAAATGGATCTCCTTGATATGCTCCCAACCGGCTGCGTGATTACAGGAAGTGGTGAGCGTCAACGGCTTCGTACTGGCCGACATCGCTTCAATGGCGCGCCCAATTCCTTCATCCGGCCACGCGCGACCGACAAAATTACGCGACCAGGAAATGGTGCGAATAAAGGGTGGATAATTTCTGCCCCACGCCGGTCCAGCGGGATAGCGGTGGGCCACAAAGATGCTGCTCTGTGCAGCGCCTTCCTGCCAGGCGACATAGGGCGTGTTTCCGTCGCTGCTTAGGGCCGGCGCCGCGGCTGTGGCCGGGGAGGCATGATTGATGGGAAAGAGCGTATCCAGATCCCACCGTTCCTGCCCAGGACGTGCATCAGCCAGGTGACAGACAAAGAGCTGACCAACACCATTGCGCGTTTCAATCCACGCAACATGGGGTGCGTTACCCACAAAATAGATCGCCGGCTGGCTGCCCGCGCCGGTGGTGAGACCGGCGTCGGTCAGACATTGCGTGTTCACGGCCACACCGGCAGGGATGAAACGGTCATCGGTTAGATCCGCCAGCGTGGCGCCATTGTCCAGATGCAGCACTTGGATCTGGCCCGGGTCGCCCGTGGCAAAGGCGATCCATGGGGCAGGGCTAGCTTCCCCTAGCAAAGCGCCCGACGCCAACGCGACATCGCCCGCTGGCTGTTGTGCGTCAGCTTGCAAATTGCAGGCTGCCTGGTCACAAGCCGCCACCCTACCAACCGGTTGCCAGTGAAAACCACCGGGCGCGGCTGTATCTGCAATGGCGCGGGCGGCCAAGATCAGGTGGCTGGCGCCGGCCTGCGCCGGCCAGGCCAACCAAGGAGTTGCGTTGCCGGAACCAGAAAAAGCCAATGCCGGCTTACTGGCCAGAGCGGCGGGGACTAGTGCTGCCGGGTCGCCGACGGCGCTCCATTCACTGCCGGCCGCGCTGTCCGAGATTGCCCGTTTGACCCTGATCTGGTTGGTTTCGTCCCACGCCACCCAGGGCAACGGTGTGGCGGCGGTTACCGCTGCGCCAAGCGCCAGCGCCGCATGGTCGCCGGCAGCCGCCGCGCCGGGGTTGAGCGCGCCCCCGGACTGCCAGGTGTTGCCGACAAAATAGGCCGTCATAATCTGTTTGGCCGCGGTAGTCGTCTCGGTCCAGGCGATCCATGCGGTCTCCGTGGCGGCGGCGCCAACGGCTAGCGCGGGGTTGCTGCCGGCTGTACCCAAGGCGCTTCCTTGCTGGCGCCAGGTTTGGCTGGTGCGGTCAAATTTTGTAACGACAATTTGGTGATCCTGGCTGAATGCGCTCCAAATGTCGCCCTGCGGTTGCACGACCAATGCCGGCGTTGCGCCTTGCGTCGTGGCTGGATTCACACGGGGACCATCCGCAACAAAGCCGCCTTGGGGCAATTCGTCATCAAGGTTCACCACCGGCGCCGCCAGCACCCTCGCACCGGGTTGGTTCGCAAAGAGGAGCAGACAAGTCACCGTCAGCACGGTCGCGATCAAGAGCATATGAAGCAGGGATCGATAGCCTTTCATAAAGACCTTTCCTTTACTGAATAATCAAGGGCAGATATACGTTATCAGGCAGACGCGCCAGCGGTACTGGTGTGCAGCCAAAGCGTGCAACTGCAGTGTCGATTTCAAGCTCGGTTGGGCGTGGCTTGCTTTGGGTCAGCGTTGCGTCACCGGTGACAAATGGTTGTAGGGCGGTGGCTGCCTCACCGATACAGTGATAGAAGGCTGGCGTCATACAGCGGTTATGGGGAAGTTGGGCATTGGCCAGCACGCGCCCCAAGGCCCGATGTTCACATTCGACACCCAAAATTTGGCCGGCGATCTCGGCCAGCAGCGGTTCACCCAATGCCTGCAAGCGCGGAATGGCCGCCAGGTAGGCACTGATAAAGGCGTTCTCTAGCGTATCCAGCAGCGCCAGCAACGCAGCCAGATCGGTGAAGAGATCAGCGGGGAAAAAGAAGTGGTCGGGCGGCAGCGTTGCGCCTTGTTCTCGGAGCATGACCAGATGATGACGCTCCTCGTCGAGCGCAGCCTGTAAGTACCACTGTTGTGGTGCGCTGAGGTGGGCAAAGAGATCGCTTTGGATGGCGTGATAGTAAAAGGTGACCGCAAGTGCTTCGGCAATGGCCGCGGTATCGACAATCACCGCCAGCGTTTCTGGGCAATTGTCCACTGTCGCTGGGCTCGCCGCTTCGCAAGAAAACTCACCGACCGCTGCGTCAATCTCCGCTTGGATGGGCAGTGTGATCGGTCCGCTCAGGTCAGCACCGGCCGTGGTAAAGTTCGCTATTACTGCGTTGACTTCGGTGGCGCAGAGAAAAAGGGCGCGCTCATAGCAGAGGTTGTTGGGCGCCGGCGGATTATCTTGTGCCATTTCTCGCCCCATAACCCGGTGTTCGGCTTCAACACCGGCGATCTGGCCGCAGTGGATAGCCAGTTCGGGTTCGTTCAAATCCGCCAACTGGCGGATGGCAGCCAAGTAAAAGGCGATGGCGCTACTTTCTAATAGGTCAAGCGTCGTCAGGAAGGATGCAAAGGAGCCGGCCGCAAAGAGCGTGACCGGAAAGTAAAACGTGGTTTCTCGCGGCGTGGCGGCTGCTGTATCAACCAGATGGCGATAGTGGCCCCACTCCGCCGCCAGGGTGACGCGCAGATAGCGTTGATAGGCCGTGGGCAGCGCGGCAAAGAAGCCATCATTGGTTGTAATGGCCGTGTAATAAAAGGTGGTGGTTAACGCTTCCAGGGTTGCCGCCAGGTTGAGCAACTCGGCTGGGGTGGCAGGGCAGGTGGCAGACGAAATGGACGGAACGCGCGGGGGTGTTTGCTGCTTGTGTAGGATCTGCGGTTGGATGAGCGACCAACCGCCAACCAAGGTAAGTGATTGTAAAAAACGCCGACGCGACCAATAACGCTTGAGCATAGGTTGGCTCTTTCTTGCTACGCGGTAAATGAGCGACTGCTATGCTACAATCGTCGCGCCGGATCAGGCCCGTGTCCAGCTCAAAAATTAGTCATTTTTTACTCACTTTCGCACTTCGTATTTCGACTATTCAGAAAAATAATTAGACCGGCGTCTTATTTTTCAGAACGGCCTTACCAATCATTGGTTGTACTGCTGCAATAACGCGCCGGCCAACCCCGCCAAACCTAGCAGCACCGGGACCGGCAAACGCCCCGTCAGCGCCAGACCGACGCTGGCCAAGAGGATCAAGATACTGGGCAGATTGATGCCATTTTGCACTAGCAGCCGCATGACCACCACCAGGAAAATGCCCGACACCGCCAGCCCCAGCCCACGGACAAAGCCCTGCATGGCCGGATGGTCGCCTACACGGCGATGGAGGGCGGCGACGGCCAACACCACCAGCGGGGGTAGACTAATGGCCAGGGTCGCCAGGAGCGCACCGAGCAGACCGTTGGTCAGATAGCCCAGGCAGATGACCCATAAGCCACTAGGGCCTGGGCTAATCTGGCCGATGGCCAACGCTTCGGCAAATTGGCGGTCAGTAGCCCAGCCGCGCGCCAGAAAGTCCGCATGGATGCTGGGCAAATTCCCCGAACCACCGGTCGAGAAGAGTGACGCTTTGAGGATCAGCCAGAAGTAGGTAAAGGGTTCGATCATATGTGGTCTGCCTTTGTTGTCTGGGTTTTTGCTTCCTGGGCCTTGGCTGGCGTAGGCTGCCGGCGGTGCGCGCTGAGCCACAGCGTCAGGGCGCCAATCGCGCCGGCGCTACAGAGCACCACAATCACCGGCAATCCCCAAAAGAGAATCGCCGCAGCGCTCCCGATGAGGATCGCAACACTCACCACCAGGCTGAAGGTGCTCTCCTGCCGGCTAGCCACCAAGAGCGGCCGCGCCATGCTGGAAGTCAGCAACAGCCCCAGGCCCACTGTCGCTGGCACAATGCCGTGCAGCGCGGCTTGGACCACCGGCAGGTTGCGCAAGTCGGCGTAAAGCGCGGTCATGACAATGGTCAAGGTGGCGCTGGGCAGCAGCAACCCTACTAACGAGACCAACGCCCCGCCCCAGCCCGCCACCCGCCACCCGATCAAGATCGTCATACAGAGCAGGTTGATCCCTGGCGCCGCCTGACAGAGCGCCCAATCCGCGGTGAACTCGGCGGCGGTGAGCCAGCCATGCCGCTCTACCGCGGCGCGCCGGATCAAAAAGAGGGTGGCCATCCCACCCCCAAACGATTGCAACCCCAGCATCAACCAGACACGCAACAACAGCCACAGTGTTGGGCGCGCCGGCTGTATCGGCGCGTCCAGTCCGGCTTCTTGAGGCATCTCCGTCACCTCTTTAGAATCAATAGCAGACATAGATCTCCTTTAAAGTAAGGACTGGAGCCTGGCGTTTTCTTCGATTACACTGGTGATTGGTAATTAGTTATACTAACGAGCGCCAAGAAGTAACACTTTTTGCACGAGTAACGAGTTACTTCTTGTGCTGCTCGTCAGTATAATTGGTAATTTTTCACCTGTAACCATGAAATTCGCCAGAGTCCAGTTAAAATACTGTTGGTTAATTCGCAAGACGGGCACGAGGTGGGGCGGAACGATGTTTCTGACTCTAGAGAAAAGCTCTCCCGCCCCACCTCATGCCCCTACGGATCAATTCGCCAACAGTATCAGTTAAGGAATGGGGGGTAAATCACCCGATCTACCATTGGGAACACATCCTGTCGTTGCTGTATTATAGCGCGGCGGCACACAATTGCTCTAAACGATCAACCACAGCGGCTGCCGTTTAGGCTGAATCCCTTTTTTAGGGACTGTCACTGGCCTGGACAATCTAGGCTTACGCCAGCCTTGTGGCCAGTGACAGTCACCTCAGCAGAGTAATCTCTTCCTTGGCACAGCCTTAATCCCACCAGCAGGTCAATACCGCCACCTGCACCACCTTGTTCTCCCGATTGGGCAGCGCCAGCGTAATCGGCTGCATTTCGAGAGTCACCTGCCAGCCGTCGGTCTCCATTTGGGCGATGAGTTCCAGCGCTTGGGGGCGGCTGGGGTCGGTGAGAAGGAGACGACCGCCGGGGGCCAGGTTGCGGCGGAAGATGGGGGCCAGGTGAGGGTGCATGGCCCGTTCATAGAGGATGTCGGCGCCCAGCAGCAGATCATAACGGGCGTCATGATCCCAGGCGCGCCAGTCGGCCACAAATTGATGGGACGGGGTCAGGCCATTTTGGCGAGCGTTGTGGGCCGCCAACAGCAGTACATCAGTGCGGTGGTCGGTCTGCCAGACCGTGGCCCCCACCTGCTGGGCCGCCAGCCCCGCCAACCCCACGCCGGCGCCTAGCTCCAACACCCGTCGCCCTGTCACCTGGTCCCGGTGCTGCACCAGCCACCGCGCCAGCGCCACCGCCGACTCCCAAAGCAGAAAGCCATAGGGCACATGCTCCACCTCATTGACCCCGTCGAGCAGCGCGTCTTGGTCGGTGACACAGCTAATGCGCCAGGTGTACATTGCCGCGGTGACGGTGACAATCTCCAACGGAAAGCGCGCCGCCAGCGCGGCCAGGGCCGGGTCGGAGAAGGTAGAAGCGCGTGTTGTGGTCACTGCCCTACACCAACAGTGCCTTATGTTTGGTCAGACAATCGATCAGATGGTCGATATCGGCTTGATTGTTGTAAAAGTGGGGCGAGATGCGCAGATTTTGGTCGCGGCTGGAGACGATAATGTCATCTGCGGCCAACCACTTGACCAGCAGATCGACCTTATGCGACCGGAGCGTCACCAACGGCCCATGGCGGGCCGGGTCCACCGGCGAGACCAGATTCCAGCCCCGCTGCATGGCCGCCGCTTTGAGCGCGCCGGTCAGTTCGCGCACCTCGGCCTGAATGCGCGCCGGCCCCACCTGCTGCACCAGCTTGATGCCTGCCAGCGTGGCGTAGAGGTTGGGCACAGGGGGAGAGCCCGCTTCAAATTTGCGAGCGGTGGACGAAGGGGTGTTCGCGTTGTTGTCCATGGCGAAGATGTTGGCCTGGGCAAACCAGCCGAGCATAGTGGGGTGCAGCGCCGGCAAGCGTTCCTTGCGCACGTAGAGATAGGCTTGCCCCGACGAGGCGAGCAGATATTTGAGCGCACCGCCAACCAGAAAATCGACCTTGAGCGCCTTAACATCAACCGGCATCGCGCCCAGGGTCTGATAGACATCAAGCAGCACCAGCGCCCCCTTGCTGTGGGCCAGTTCCACCAAGGCCGGCACGTCGAGCATGGCGCCGTTGCGGTAGCAGGCATGGGTGACGGCCACCAGTTTGGTCCGCTCATCAATGGCTGCGGCAAAGCGCTCCATGGGGATCGTGTGGCCGGCGGCGGGCACATGCACCACCTGCGCGCCCCGCTGCTCTTGGGCGTGCCAATTCTGGCCAATGGTGGGGAACTCAAAATCGCTCACCACCACCTTGTTGCGCTCCCCTTGAAAGTCGAGCGCACTGGCCAGAGCGCTGACGCTGTGCGAGACCGAGCCGGTGACCGCCACCTCGTCGGCCTCGGCGTTGATCAGGCCGGCAAAGGCGTGGCGCACCGCCTCCAACTTCTCCACCCACAGTTCCCAGGGCGATCCCTGCTCTTCCCAGTCGCGCAGATATTGGGCATAGGCCAGTTGTACATCGATCGACAGCGCACCTTGGGAACAACTGTTGATATAGCTCTTCTTTTGAAAAATCGGAAACCGCTCACGTAGGGACATAGACTATCTTTCTCTCTCTATTTGGCGAGAACCCAAAGTAAGATTACAATGATACCCGAAAGAAACATTAATTGAAAATGGAAAATGGTTAAGAGCTACTGATTGTGACCAGCCAACAAAGGAGTGTTCTATGAGTCTCGAATCAGAATTGCGGGAAGAAAAGGTTGCTCATCTGGATCTTTCTGGCTTTGCACAGGTGGAGAGCGGCGCGACTGTGCGCATGGCGCTCGCCCAATTGCGCGCCGAACGGCAGAATGTCTGTCTGGTGACGCAGGATGGCCAACTACGCGGCATCTTTACCGACCGCGATGTGCTGCGCAAGGTGGTGAACTCCCCTGCCTCCTTAGATGTGCCAATTGACCAGGTGATGACCGCCAACCCCATCACCGTGCACCCCGACTCATCCGCCCTCGACGCCCTGCACCTGATGGATGAAAACCATTTTCGCAACCTGCCTGCCGTCGATGAACAGGGCAAGATTGTGGGCAACATGACCCACCAGGCCGTCATTGCCTACCTCGCCGCCCGTTATCCCGAACAAGTCTTGAACCGCCCACCCCAGAGCGACCAATTCCCGCGCAAACCAGAAGGGGGCTGAGTTACACTATCGCAGTCGGTATCGTTTCAAACCCTACGGTAGCTAGTAGTTCGCCAAACTTAGATTGACGGATGCTAGAAACCAGGTTTCTCGGAGAAACCTGGTTTCTTATACTGCAAAAGAACATTGACAGTGTACTGGATGTAAAAAGGATAAATTCTTTTGTCCTTGGCTCTAAAATCAGTAGACCGCAACGCGTGGAGCAAGTACTCTCTAGTGCGTTCCCTAAAGGGGTCCCAGCGGCGTTAGAGAACGCCTTCTCCGCATTGCGGTCTATTGAAGATCAATTGTTCCTATGGGAAAGGACAGACTGGCGTCGCCTCCAATGCAGGACGAGGGTTAACCCAGAGCTGGTCAGCGCGCCGGTAAAAAGATGGATGGATTGGCCTTGGGCTTGCATCAGGATTGCCACCGCCGCGCCCGCGATCCAGGCGCTAAAGGCTTGAGCGGTGCTAGGTGTGGGACGCAACCAGCTGACCCACAAAATGGTAATCAGTGCCGGCGCCAGTGACGCACCGAGCAGGCCCAGGAAGGGCAATAGGCGCTGGTCAAAGCGGGTGGCGGCCAGGACAAAGCCCAGGGCGCAGATCAGCAGCGTACTCTGGCGTGTCGTCAGCGGTGTGAGGTTGCTCAACGCCAGCGCCCCTGAATACCAGCCGGAGACCAACGGCGAGATCACTGCCACCACAAGAAAGAGATGACCGAGCGCGGCCGAGTGCGCTTGGCGTAGGACATCGGCAATATTCCAACTGCCGGTGGCGTGGTAGAGCAGCGCACCCACGCTCATGGAAAAGAGCAGCGGAAAAAAGAAAAAGAGATTGGCCTTAAGCACATCGCGTTCTGTCGCAAGATCCCAGGTAAAGTCCGGTGTGCGTAGGGAAAAGAGGGTGGCATAGGAAATAATTGTCCCTACGGCCCACAAGATTGTCCCGCTTGTGGGCATGGCTGATGCAGTGGTCATGGGGAATGTTAGATCAATCGTGGTGAGTGCAAAGAGGGTCAAGGCAATGGCGGCGCCGGTGGTCACCCACGCCAGTGCGGCCCAGCGGTTGAGTCCGAACTCGCTGAGGAGATAGAGCGCCACCACCACCAGCAAAGCACCAGTCCACCCCGGTAGATGGAAGAGTTGCGCCGCACTCGCACCGGCGACGCCCCCCTGAAAGCCGCCCCAACCGACCATGCCAAGGGCCATCAGCAGATTGAGCAGCCCTGCCCCCCAGGTGGCGCCAAAGGTGGTGATAGCAATCTGTGCTAGCCGCTGCCGACGGCGACGCCCCAACAAGCCTTGGCCGGTGCACAACAGGGTCAGCAACAGCACCCCTAACGGCAAAACCCAGAGTAATGTCGTCAGGGGCAGCTGTGTCGCCAGTCCACCACCGGTTGAGATGCTGGCAGGGTTGATGCCAATCCCCAGCCAGACGCTGGCGCGTCGCCGCCAGGGCACACTAGGCACACTGGATTGATTGGTTGTCAAAGGGTTCTCTTTCCGTTGCAGGCTGGTTAGATGGATTGGTGATTGGGTGATTGGTAATTGCGCCTGGCAGGCCCCCAATCTGCCAGAGTCCAGCAGCTGACCATCTTAAAACAAAATGGGCGCTGTGTAAAGCACTGAGGTGCAGCAATTGCGGAAGGTGACTGTCACTGGGCAACACGGGGTGGGAGGCATAGTGGCAAGTAGCGGGTGGCGGGTTACGCAGGACTCGCCACCCGCTACTCGCCCCTTTACTTATTAAGTACACTTTACCGCGAAGAGCCGTAATATCTCACAAAATAGCTTGGTCAAAAGTGACGCAACACGTAACACGCAACACGCGATACACCACACTGAAAAATCTCTATTATGGCTGGTGGATTGTCATCACCCTGGCCATTACCGAAACGATCTCGTGGGGGGTGGTCTATTATGCCTACTCGGTTATCATTACCGCGCTGGAAGGGGAGTTTGGCTGGACGCGCGCCCAGGTGACCGGCGCCTTTTCGCTAGCATTCTTGATCGCCGGTGGGATGGCCGTACCGGTCGGCTTTTGGCTGGACCGTAAGAGTCCGCGCGGACTGATGACCGTTGGCTCCATTGCCGCAAGCGCTTTAATGGTGGCGTTGTCACAGGTGCAAAACCTTACACAGCTCTATCTGGTTTGGATCGGCTTGGGCATCACCGCGGCGACTATCCTCTATGAGCCGGCCTTTGTGGTGGTGGCCAAGTGGTTTGCCCGGCGGCGCAGCACCGCATTGATGGTGATTACGCTGGCCGCCGGCTTTGCCAGCACCATCTTTCTGCCCTTGACCGCCTGGCTGGTGAGGCTCTATGGCTGGCGGCAAGCCATGCTCTGGCTGGCGGCCCTGCTAGCCGTAACCACGATTCCCCTGCACGCTCTCATTCTGCGCAAATCGCCGGCCGCGCTCGGGCTCTCGATGGATGGTGAATCGGCTCGACCTGCTACTGCACAGCCAACACACCGACCGGCCACAGATATGACGGTGGGCATGGTCCTGCGCCAACCCGTCTTTTGGTGGCTGGCGGCTGCCTTGTCGGTCGGCAGCATGGCCGCGATTGGCATTCGCGTTCACTTTATTCCCTTCTTGGAAGATCAGGGCTATCAGCCTGAATATGCGGCGTGGATCGCCGGTCTGATCGGCGCGATGCAGGTCTTGGGGCGTGTGCTCTATGCGCCCGCCGGCGGCCGCTTTGCCCCTACCCTCATGGTTGCGCTCATCTTTGCCTTGCAAGCAGTGGCGCTAGTGATCTTATTGGTCACGCCGGGTGTAGCCGGAGTCTGGATCTTTGTGGTCCTCTTTGGCGCAGTCTATGGCGCTACTACCTTGGCGCGCCCCGCCATGTTGGCCGATCAATTTGGGGCTGCTCACTATGGACGTATCAGCAGCGTCCAATATGTCTTTCAAACACTGGCCACCACCTCGGCGCCCTATGGGGTTGCGCTGATCTATACTGCTTTTGACAACAGCTACCGGCCGGCGCTGAGCCTGCTGATTGTGCTTTCTCTGCTGGCCGCCGGCGCCGTCGTCATCGTGCGCCGCTGGATCAAGCCGGTGGTGCAAGTTCTCGCGGATTAAGAAATAACGATCAGACAAGTTCGCCAAAGTGACCGGCACTTGGCAAGTGCCGGTCACTTTAAATCGTAGACAGCAAGCGCACGGCGTGCCAGGTGGGCGTGCTTTGATAATCCCAATACTTGACCCTTTGCAGTTCCACTTGGGGGCCAAGCTGGGGGGAATGGCAGGTTAGCAGGCCGCTGTAGATGCGCACATTGGCATAAAATTGCGGGGAGTCAAAGCGATTGATCTGTTGGTGAAGCTCATTTTGTCGCCACTGGTCAATGGTCAAGGCCGAATTCATCAGCACCAAATTGGCATAGTTGAGCCCATCCACCAACAAGAAGGAGCAGTAGCCCACCATGCCTGGCGCCTCACCGAGGGCTAGTAGCAGTTGCTCGTCCATGGCCATGATGCGTGCGGCGATCTCAGGTGTTGCCTCAAAGCGGCGCTGTCCCAAAAAGCCCACCATCGTCAAAGTCTGTCCCGGCGTCAGTTGTTCGGGGTGGATCAAGAGCAGGCGTTTTTGCCAGCACTGCGCCGTTGGGTAGTAGCACAGGAAGGACTGCTGCGTCGGGCCGGCGGCGACAAGCTCATGGTGCTGCTGCCATACATAGTGGGCAATGGTTTGTAAGATCGCTCGATCGGCGGCAATGTGGTCAGGATTGGTAAAGGGACGCTCAATCAATACATCATGCTGGCTAAGCTGAACGATCTCAGTCATACAATATCTCCGCGGGTGTCTTTGGGAAAATGAATATAAGGTCAAAATGTGAGCTGTCATTCTGAGGCGGCTTTTTGCCGAAGAATCTGTGGGTAAGCGAAGATTCCTCGCGGCGGGTCCTACTGGGCGCGGAATGACAATGCTTCACATAATACTCACAAACTCATCAAAGGTCTTTTTGTGGGTGGCGTGGTGTGGCACCTGGGCGTTGGGTGCGGGATAGCCCACCACCAGGTTAATGAAGGCGCGCTCATTTTTGGGACGTTCCAGAATCTCGGCCAAAAAGTTCATCGGACTGGGGGTGTGGGTCAGACAGGCCAGACCGGCATTGTGCAGCGCCGCGATCAGAAAGCCGGTGGCGATACCGACCGATTCCTGCACATAGTAGTGCTTCACCCGCCGACCGGCGGCATCCAGCCCATAGGTTTGGGCAAAGACTACAATAAGACAGCCGGCCCGGTCAATAAACGATTTATCAGCATCGGTCCCCAGTGGCTTGAGGGCATCCAGCCACTCTCCTGAGGCGCGCTCCTGGTAAAAGGCGCGCTCTTCCTCCTCGGCGGCCAGCCGAATCTGATGCTTAATCTCGGGGTCGGTCACCACCACAAAGTGCCACGGCTGCTGATTCGCCCCGCTGGGCGCGCGCCCGGCCGTCTCAATACAGGCGCGGATCACATCTAGTGGCGCCGGTTTGTCGGCAAAGTCACGGATACTATGGCGTTTTTGCATCAGTTCATAGAAAGCGTGGGCGCGCTTGACCATCTCGTCTTCAGCGTAGCCTTGCCATTCCAAAGGAAAAGAAGGAACCTCTTGCATCTCTGCCTCCCCTGCCCTACGTTTGTGTCTGTGTGATCTGGATGGAACCAACAAGTTTGAATTTGGGAATAAAGTATACATTGCATCAATTTAAAAGAGCAAACGAAAAGAGCAAAAGGTAAGTTTTATTGCATAAAAGTGCATGGAATCCGTGCTTGATCAATAGTAGTAGCGCCTTTGGCTGTAAAAATATGGGGCAGTGAGCATAAGGAGTAACGTATGAACGAGGCGACATCATCAGCATCAGCAGTATCAGCAGGGGATCCCGAACCCATCATTACAAAAACATACACGGCTGCCCAACTGGCCGATGAGGCTGTTGGGCTGGCGGCCCAATTGCTGACTGCGGCCCAAGCCCAGCAGAGCGCCGCCGAGAAGCGTCAGGCGGCCAAGATCGCCGGCATGATGGCCGATCCCAAGGGCAAAACGATGACGATGGCGCTCTCTGATCAAGCCTTTCGCAGCCATGATCCGGCGCGCATTAACGACCAGATCCTGCATCTGATTGAGGACTATGGCGTCCCCGCCTACTTTGCCGATTGGGAACAGGTGGCGCTGGATCTGGGCTCGCGCATTGGCCAGTACATTCCGCATTTGGTGGTCCCCTTTGTGGTGGCCAAATTGCGCGCCGAGACGAGCAATGTGATCCTCCCCGGTGAAGAAGACGCGCTGCGCGCCTATCTTAAAAAGCGGCGTGAACAGGGCACGCGCCTCAATCTCAATCACTTGGGCGAAGCCATCCTCGGTGAGGCTGAAGCGGCGCGGCGGCTGGATGCTTATCTCAAGCTGTTAGCCAGGCATGATGTCGAGTATATTTCTGTCAAGATTTCGTCGATCTTCAGCCAGATCAATCTGGTTGCTTTTGACGACACGGTGGAGCAGATCGAGCGTCGGCTGCGCACCCTTTACCGCACTGCGATGCAGCATCACTACACCCAACCCGACGGCACGGTGACACCAAAGTTTATTAACCTGGACATGGAAGAGTATCGTGATCTCCGGCTGACCATTGCTGCGTTTAAAGCCGTACTTGACGAACCGGAATTTCTCCACTATCGCGCCGGCATTGTACTGCAAGCCTATCTGCCCGACGCCCATCCCGCCCAACAGGAGTTGACTACCTGGGCCCAACAGCGGCGCGCGCGCGGCGGCGCACCCATCAAAATCCGCATTGTCAAGGGGGCCAACCTAGCCATGGAGCGGGTCGAAGCGGCGCTGCATGGCTGGCCACAGGCGCCCTATCACACCAAGGCGGAAGTCGATGCCAACTACAAACGCATGGTGCTCTACGGTTGCCAGCCGGAGCATGCAGAGGCGGCCAATCTCGGCATTGCCAGCCACAACCTCTTTGATGTTGCCTTTGGCCTGGTGGTGCGCGAGGCAGATCGGGTGCACCCCTATGTAGAATTCGAGATGTTGGAAGGCATGGCCAACCATCAGGCGCGGGCCGTGCAGGCGCGCGCCGGCGGTCTGCTGCTCTACGCACCAGTGGTGAAGCAGGATGATTTTCACAGCGCCATTGCCTATCTGGTACGCCGATTGGATGAAAACACCGCACCAGAGAATTTCCTCCATGACCTCTTTAGTCTAGAGGTGGGCAATGCCACCTGGGAGCGGCAGAAGCACTTCTTTTTGGAGGCAGTCGCGCACCGCAATCAAGTGTCCACCACCCCCAATCGCACCCAAAACCAATTGACCGAGGTGCGTCATTTTGACCCCACTGCACCCTTTGCCAATGAGCCGGAGACCGATTTTGCGCTGCCCGCCAACCAGCAATGGGCAAAGGTGATTGTCGAACAGTGGCGGAAGCTCGTCATTGAGGATATTCCCCTCCAGATCGGCGGCGAACTGCTCATGCTCAATGTGGATGGGGTTGGCCAAGACCCCAGCCGGCCTGATCTGGCCGTGGCCTACCGCTATGCCCTGGCGCAGCCGACCCAGATCGAGGCTGCGCTACAGGTGGCGGTAGCCGCCCAATCAGAATGGCGCAGCCGTGCGATTGCCGAACGCAAGGCGTTATTGGTCAAGGTAGCCGAAGTCCTGGCCGCCCGGCGCGGCGATCTGATTGGCGCAGCCCTTCTTGACGGCGGCAAGACTATCGCCCAGGCAGACACCGAAGTGAGCGAGGCGATTGACTTTGCCAACTACTACGCCCGTGGGCTGGATCTGGCCGCAACCGAGTTGGCCGACTGTGAATTTACACCTTTCGGCACGGTGTTGGTCACCCCGCCTTGGAACTTTCCCATTGCCATTCCTGCCGGCGGCATGTTGGCCGCGCTCATGGCAGGCAACACGGTCATCCTCAAGCCGGCGCCGGAGACAGTGCTGGTCGCCTGGCGGCTGGTCAATGCCATGTGGGCCGCCGGCATCCCTAGACAGGTGCTCCAATTTGTACCTACCACGGATGACGAAGTGGGGCAGGCGCTGGTCACCGATGACCGCGTGGATGCGGTCATCTTAACCGGCGGCTATGCCACGGCGCGCCTCTTCTTGGGCTGGAAACCGGATCTGCGCCTCCTGGCTGAAACCAGCGGCAAAAACAGCATGATCATCTCTGCCCTGGCCGACCACGACCAGGCCATCAAGGATCTGGTCTACTCCGCCTTTGGCCACAGTGGGCAGAAGTGCTCCGCGGCCAGCCTGGCGGTGTTGGAGGCCGAGGTCTATGACAATCCTGACTTCCGCCGCCAACTGCAAGATGCCGCGGCCAGCCTCCGGGTGGGATCGGCGTGGGAGCTGGCCAGTGTCGTCACGCCGGTTATTCGGCCGCCCAGTGGCCCCCTGCTACGGGCCCAGAGCACGCTGGAACCGGGGGAGTCCTGGCTGCTGGAACCGCACATGGTCGATGAGAACCCTAATCTCTGGTCGCCGGGCATCAAATTGGGGGTTAAGCCGGGTTCCTTTTATCACCGCACTGAATGCTTTGGTCCGGTCTTGGGCTTGATGCGCGCCGCGGATCTAACCGAGGCGATGCGGCTGGTGAACTCTTCCGAGTTTGGCCTTACCAGCGGTCTGCACAGCCTGGATGACCGGGAGATCGCCCAGTGGCGGGAGAAGATCGAGGTGGGCAATGCCTATATCAATCGCGGCACCACAGGGGCGATTGTGCGACGCCAGCCCTTTGGCGGCTGGAAGCGTTCGGCCTTTGGCAGTGGCGCGAAGGCCGGCGGTCCCAACTATGTGCTGAGTCTGGGCACATGGCGTGACCGCGACCAGGAAGAAGATGTAGACGCCTATCTGGCGCGCAGCAACGCCAGCTATCGCACCGCTTGGGCTGATTACTTTAGCCAGGAGCATGATCCCAGCCAGATCTTGGGCGAGAGCAACATCTTCCGCTATCTTCCCATCCGCGCAATGGCGGTGCGTGTGACCGCCGCGACCCCGCCGGTGCGGTTGTTACAGGTGCAGACCGCGGCAGCGCTTTGTAGCGTCCCGCTCACCATCAGCGCACCCGAAGGGATGACCCTGCCGACTGCGTTGACGGCCGCGCCGGTGCGTTATGAGTCGGAAGAGGCATTGGCCAGCCACCTGGCGGAGGTGGAGCGTGTGCGCCATCTCGGTACGCCCAGCCAGGCTCTGCTCGTTGCCGCCCATGCAGCGCACGTGCCGGTGATTAGCGACCCCATCACCGCAAATGGGCGTCTGGAACTGCGTTATTATTTACGCGAGCAGTCGATGACGCAGACTATACACCGCTATGGCAATATATTATCCTAACCTCATCCCATAGATCTTTCCCCACTCCCCCTCTTCCACCACATGAAAGCCGACATGGGCGTAGAAACCGATGGCGCGGACATTGTTTTTGCCCACACCCAGATGTACGGCCGGTACATTCATCGCCCGCATTTGATCAAGCAAGGTCTGCATTAGCTTGCCGCCCCAACCTTGCCCTTGCGCCTCCGGCAACAGGTCAATATGGAGATGGGCAGGGTAGTCTGCCGGGTCATTTTCCTGATCATGGCCACGGTGGATGGCGCGTATCATGCGCGCATCACGGGATTGATCTTCCGCCGTCGGCAAGGGATAACGTGCGCGTAGGGGCGGGAACCATTCCACTTCACAGCGCTTGCCGAAGGTGGCCGTATCGCGCGCCCCCAGCACATAGCCACAGACCTGCCCGTTGTTGGTCAAGACAAAGGCCAATTCCGGCTCCAGGATGGCATAGGGCGCGGCATAGTAATGGCCAAGCAGATCTGGGTCGGTGTAGAGATGGCGTGCATCCTGGCCACTGTCGCCGGTGTAGAGACAAATGCGATAGAGCGCGGTCAGGTCGGCCGGATGATAGGGGCGAATGGCAAAGCTCATGATCTGTTTCCTTGGTTTATATGAATAAAAATTGAGATCCAGGTTACGCAAAATCACGCTAGAAGGCAAATTCAGCCATGTCTAAATATATTGTTTCCAGATGGCACAAACATCCTGCTAATTGATTGTAACAATTGTCCAATGACAATGCCCGCACCGCCTGCTATACTGTGGACAGCGATGTTGAGTTGGGGAGCGCAACATTGCTGATTGGTTCCTCCTTTGGTTCTTCTTCATACACCACAACTTTCTTCAGAAGAGTCCACGGCTGCGACACGGCCGTGGACTCTTCGCATTTATCCCAATCTACACTTTTTCTAGCCAATAATGCGATTTGTTGTGCAAATTGCACATGGTGCAATGCTACAAAAGGGACTATGCTAATCGTGCGGCGCTACAGTAGGGGTAGCGTTGTGCACCTTTCTCAAAACAGGCCTGGTTTTGTAAGTTGCTGGTGGAGCCGGCGCTGTCTCTGCCTTTGCTCTAAAACAGTTTCTGCAAATTATCACAATAATCTATTTTATGGAAAAGCAGCGGCCCGGGGAGATAGCCCTTGCTTTTCTTCACGCGGTAAGCTTAGAGACAAACCATATAAAAATCGCACAAATGACTGACTTTTCTTTTCTGTACGAATGTGCGGCTTTTATGGGTTTTATCTATCAATAGAGGAGATAGTAACCGTTATGAGTTTGTTGCGAAAGAATTGGCCAGCCCCTCAAGTTAGAACAGAACGCAGAGCCCACCGGCCGCAGCTTTGGGTGATCTCTGTCATGATTCTTGCTCTGCTACTCAGCGCCTGTGGCGGCGCAGCGACGCCGGCGCCAGCCGAACCTACGGCTGCCAGTGAAGCCCCCGCCGATACACCCACAGCCGCCGCGGCGGAAGCGCCAGCCGCCGGGGACACCATCAAAGTCGGCGTTTTGCATTCTTTAAGCGGCACCATGTCGATTAGCGAAGTATCGGTCAAAGATGCCACCCTGCTGGCCATTGATGAGATCAATGCGGCCGGCGGGGTTATGGGCAAGCAGATCGAACCGATCATTGAAGATGGCGCCAGCGACTGGCCCACCTTTGCCGAAAAAGCACGCAAACTCATTCAACAAGATGAGGTGGCTGTGGTCTTTGGCTGTTGGACCAGCGCCAGCCGCAAGGCGGTTTTGCCGGTCTTTGAAGAGTTAAATGGGCTGCTTTTCTATCCTGTGCAGTATGAAGGTCTGGAAGCGTCCCCCAATATCTTTTACACCGGCGCCGAACCGACACAACAGATCATTCCCGGTGTTGAATTTCTCATCAACGAGTTGAACGCCAAGAGCATCTATTTGCTTGGCTCTGACTATGTCTTCCCACGCACGGCGAATCTGATCATCAAGGCACAACTGGAGGATGCTGGGGTGACTTTGGCCGGGGAAGAGTACGTTCCGTTAGGCGGCACTGAATTTAGCACCATCATTAGCAAGATTCAGGAAGCGCAGCCGGATGCGATCTTTAATACGCTCAACGGTGACAGCAACGTGGCCTTCTTCAAGCAATTCAAAGACGCCGGTTTCACCGCCGAAAGCTTGCCGGTCATTTCGGTGAGTGTCGCCGAGGAAGAGGTGCGCGGCATTGGCGCCGAAAACATTGCGGGTCATTACACCGCCTGGAATTACTATCAGACCACCGACACGCCGGAAAACGAAAAATTTGTCGCCGCCTACAAAGCCGCCTATGGCGAAGACCGGGTCACCGCCGACCCGATCGAAGCCGGTTATTTTGGAGTCTATCTCTGGAAAGCCATGGTGGAAAAGGCGGGCAGCACCGAGGTGGATGCTGTGCGTGAAGCAGCTCATAGCGGCGAAATTGAGTTCCAGGCGCCCGAAGGGCTGATTAAGGTCGATCCGGACAACCAGCACACCTACAAATATGTGCGCATCGGCCAAATCAATGCCGAAGGCTTGATCGACGAGGTTTCGGGCAGCACAGAGCCCGTGAAACCGGATCCCTTCCTGAAGAATATCCCGTGGGCGGCCGGCCTGGCGGAACGGGCAAGCCAATAAGATAAAGAGTGGAAGCTAAAGAGGGGGTGTATTCGCAGTCCGTCAATGTTCTGGGCACATCTGATGATTCCTCATCCGCAAAACAACGCTGGATGAGCGGATCATCAGCAAAACGAAAACGGCGTGAATACACCCAGCGCTATCTTAGCAAAAAGTTGGTCGTTAGGCAATTTGGTGGCGAAGTAGCGAGTGGTGGGTGTTAGGTCTTGCATCCGCCACCTGCCACTCGCCACCCGCTACATTGGGGAACCAAAGATTTTATGGACATCATGATTTTGCAAGCCTTTAATGGATTGAGCCTGGGCTCAATCCTTTTGCTCGTTTCTCTGGGGTTGGCCTTTGCCTTTGGCTTGATGCGGGTTATCAACATGGCGCATGGCGAATTTATTATGATCGGCGCCTATGTGGCTTACCTCTTCCAACAGGTCTTTGCGCCGCTCTTGGGCGGGGTGGAGCCGGGCGTCTGGTTTATCTTGGCACTGCCGGCTGCCTTTCTTATTGCCGCGCTGTTGGGCGCGTTGATGGAGGTCAGCCTCATTCGGCATCTCTATGGGCGGCCGCTAGACACATTGCTGGCCACCTGGGGTGTCGGCTTGATCCTGCAACAGGCGGCGCGCAGCATCTTTGGCGCCCCCAATGTCAATGTGAGTAGCCCCGCCTGGTTATCGGGGGGGGTGGACATTGGCGCCGGACTGTTGTTGCCCTATAAACGCATCTTCATTATTGCGCTGGTCATTGTTGTGGTGATTGCTCTCTATATCTACCTCTACCGCACCGTCAGTGGTCGCCGCTTGCGGGCGGTTATGCAGAATCGCGAGATGGCCTCGTGTCTTGGTGTGCGCTCGCGTTGGGTGGATGCCAGCACTTTTGCATTGGGCACTGGGTTGGCCGGCGTGGCCGGCGTGGCGCTCACCCAAATCGGCTCGATTGGGCCGTCACTGGGCACCTTTTATATTGTTGACGCTTTCATGGTTGTCGTCTTGGGTGGGGTGGGGCGTTTGCCGGGCACCATTCTCGCCGCGCTGTTGATTGGCGTGACCAACACTGTCTTGGAATTGGGCACCAGCGCCACGGTAGGCAAGGTTCTGGTGTTGCTGATGATTATCGCTTTCTTGCAATGGAAACCGTCGGGGCTGGCCACCCTACAAACACGGTAATGATGATTGGTGATTAGGTGATTGAGTGATTGAGCCCGTTGAAGTCACCCAATCACCTAATCACCTAATCACCAAATCACTTAGGATGGAAGAGATGAACCGAGGAATCAACTATTATCTGATCCCCATCTTGCGATGGGTTCCCTTTGTATTGTTGTTGGTGGCGCTCCTGCTGGCGCCCAACTACCTGGCCCCCTTTCGCCTAAACCAATTGGGCAAATTTCTCACCTATGCCATCATTGCGATTGGTCTTGATCTGATCTGGGGCTATGGCGGGATGATGAGTTTGGGGCAAGGCTTGTTCTTTGGTTTGGGCGCCTATGGCTTTGCCATGTATTTAAAATTGCAGGCGTCGGGCGGCAAGTTGCCCGATTTTATGTTCTGGAGTGGGTTGGAATCATTGCCCTGGTTTTGGGCGCCCTTTCAAAATCCTATTCTAGCCATTTTGGCCGCGTTACTGATCCCGGCGCTGCTTGCCGCGGTGTTGGGCTATTTGGTCTTTCGCAGCCGGGTGCAAGGGGTCTACTTCTCCATCATTACCCAAGCGCTGACATTGTTGACCAGCATCTGGTTTATCGGTCAACAGGCGTACACGGGGGGCACCAATGGCATCACCAACCTGGGCAGCGCCCAACTGTGGGGCAAGTCGCTGCTCTCGCCGGAGATTCAGACCACGTTCTATGTGATCACGGTCATCTGTTTAGCATTGGTTTATCTGGCGGCATCGGTCATTACGAGTTCACGTTTTGGCCGTATGTTGGTGGCGCTGCGCGACAATGAGGCGCGCGTCCGCTTCTTGGGGTATAATCCTGTTATGCTCAAGACGTTGATCTTTGTTGCCTCTGCGCTCTTTGCGGCGCTGGCCGGGATTTTGTTCGTGCCCCAGGTTGGGATTATTTCGCCTTCCAGCATGGGGGTGGTGCCCTCGATTGAAATGGTGATCTGGGTGGCAATTGGCGGCCGTGGCACCCTCTTTGGCGCCATTGTCGGGGCGTTGGCGGTCAGCTATGCGCGCAGCTTTTTCAGCGAAGCCTACCCGGAGATCTGGCAATATTTTCTGGGGTTGCTCTTTGTGGGCAGTGTGCTCTTCTTTAAATCGGGCATTGTGGGCACACTCTTGATTGGCTTTAACCGCCTGCGCGTGATGTTCTCTGGCGAGCCGCTAGAGATGTCCGAACATGGGCTCTCTTACTACCGGGCTGCGCCTGAGCCTTTTGTCAAGAATGCACCGACGACGGCGGAAGGAGGCTCACGATGACCGTAGTGATGGAACGTCCTGCGCCAACTTTGCCGCAGGAGAAGACGCCGGCACAGATTGGCAAGATTTTAGATGTCCAGGGTGTCACCGTCAGCTTTGACGGCTTCAAGGCGTTGAACGATCTGGATTTTTCCATGCAGCGCGGCGAATTGCGCTTTATCATTGGGCCCAACGGCGCCGGTAAGACGACGCTGCTGGATGTCATCACCGGCAAGACGCGCCCGCAGGTTGGCGCGGTCACCTTTGATGAGCGGATCAATGTATTGCGGGCGGCGGAACATGAACTGGTGCGCCAAGGAATTGGACGCAAGTTTCAGACGCCCACGGTCTTCGCGCCCCTGACGGTCTATGAGAATCTGGAGGCGGCAGTCGGCTTTCAGGATGGCCCCTTCCAACTCTTGGGTCGGTTGGCGCCCAAGTTGGATGAGAAGATCGACCAGATTCTGCACCTGATTGGCCTGTGGGAGCGCGCCTATGTGCGCGCCGGCATTTTGTCCCACGGGGAAAAACAGTGGTTGGAGATCGGCATGTTGTTGATCCAGGATCCCAAGTTGCTTCTGCTCGATGAGCCGGTGGCCGGCATGACCCGCCACGAGCGCAACCGCACCGGTGAACTGCTCCAGCAGATCGCGCAGCGCTGTTCTATCTTGGTGGTAGAGCATGACATGGAGTTTGTGCGTAACTATGCACGGACTGTTTCGGTGCTCCACTTGGGCAGCCTGCTGACTGAAGGACCGGTTGAGCAGGTGCAACAGGATCCGCAGGTGATTGAGGTTTACATTGGCCGTTCAACACGCGCCGCAACCTAGAAAGTATCATCCATGTTAACGATCAAAAATGCCGCTGTCAACTATGGCGAAAGTAGAATTTTGCGCGAGATTAATTTGGAAGTGCCGCCGGGCCAGGTGGTCTGTCTGATGGGGCGCAATGGTGTGGGCAAGACTACCCTGATGAAGAGCATCATGGGCTTGTTAAAGCTGCGGCGGGGCGAAATGAGCTTTGAAGGAGAGACTATTACGCGCTGGCCCACCAGCAAACGGGCGCGGGTCGGTTTTGGTTATGTCCCCCAGGGCCGGGGTATCTTTCCGTATTTAACGGTCTATGAAAATCTGCTGATGGGTTTTGAGGCGACACCCGCCAATCATCCCGATCCCGAAGCGCTGGAAGAGGTCTACACCATCTTTCCCGTGCTCAAGGAGATGCGCAAACGAACTGCCGGCGCGCTGAGCGGTGGGCAACAGCAGCAACTTGCCTTTGGGCGGGTGTTGGTGCGCCGCCCCAAGTTGCTCTTGCTCGATGAGCCGACTGAGGGCATTCAGCCTTCGATCATGCTGGAGATTGAAAATGTGATCCACACCCTGCGGGAACGGGGCCAAATGTCGATCTTGCTGGTCGAGCAATTTTTGGATTTTGCCCTGAGTGTGGGCAGCTACTTCTACATGATGGAAACCGGTCGCATTGTCATGGAAGGGGCGACCGGCGCCTTTGATCCCCAATTGGCCAAAGAGTATCTGGCTGTGTAGGCGCGATATATTGACGAGCGCCAAGAAGGTACACCCCTTACACAGGTAGTAGATTACTTCTTGTGCTGCTCGTTCATGTAAAAGGGTTAAATTGCATGAGTACAACAGAACGGGCCATACGCATTGGCGTGGCTGGACCAGTGGGCAGCGGCAAGACCGCGTTGGTCCACTCTCTGAGCCGTGAGCTGGCCCACAAATATAATATGGCGGTCGTGACCAACGACATCTACACCAAAGAAGATGCTGAATTTCTGGTGCGCCAAGGGGTGCTGGACGCCGCGCGCGTGCGCGGCGTAGAGACCGGCGGCTGTCCTCACTCGGCTATCCGTGATGACGCCTCCATGAACTTGGAAGCCATTTTGGATCTGGAGACGGTGCTGCCGGGGCTGGAACTCATTTTGATGGAAAGTGGCGGTGACAACATTGCCGCCTCCTTTAGTCCGGAATTGGTCGATCAGTGGATCTACGTGCTCGATGTCGCCGCCGGTGATAAGATGCCGCGCAAAGGGGGGCCCGGCATTACCCGCTCTGACCTGCTGGTGATCAACAAAATCGATCTAGCGCCCTATGTCGGCGCGTCGCTGGCAGTTATGGAACGGGATACCAATCTCATGCGCGGCACAAAGCCTTGGGTCTTTACCAACCTAAAGGATAACACTGGGCTAGATATTATCCTCCAGTGGGTCGAAGCATTGGTGAACACACCTATGCAGGCCAGGAGTGTGCTGTGGGATGGCCGCCTCGCCTTCAATGGCGTGGTTGAGCATCACCATGTGCACCGTTAAATTTTCTCTGCCTACTTCTTTACGGTTGGCACTTCCTTGCGGTTGGTAGGAGCATTGGACATTATGCTCGCACCAACCGCTTAGTTTTATAGAAAGAACAGTCCGGTCCACCTTCTACTGCTGCGTCGCCGCGTTGTTTGTTCTTCACCTACGTCATTTCGCCGATTCTACAACCCTATTCCTTTCCTCTTTTTATACCCTTCAATGAGTCTTATCGATTAGCAACACCAAACGGATACACTGAAGTCTCTTTTTTTCAGATATATTGGATTTAAAATAACACAAACTTTGCTTACTTCATTGTAATATTAAATTAGTCAAATTTATGATACAATAAGGTAACGATACGTCGGAAGGTTTATTTCAGTTGATGTTGGCGTTTGCACCTGTAGGCGCAAAGCACTAGCTAGTTTTGTTGCGAAAGGTCAGATGACAAGTGACTGTCACCTTTCATCCTGCGTTGTAAGGGTATAGCAGAATACATAGAAAACCAGGAGAATAAAATGGATAGCAAGATGCGTAAGCTGTTGCTCCAAATGAGCCTTATCTTTGTCTTAGCATTTACCCTAGGCGCTTTCGTCACCTACCGCTTTGTGCTGGCGCGACAAGCTACGCCTTCCATGCAGACGGCAATAACGGATGCGCAAGGCGAGGGCTGCAAGACCGATCTGCTCGTCGTCTTTCCCTTTCATATTTCGCAAGGGCAGTTGGCCAGCGTTGTAGCAACCTTGTATGATCACTATCCTGAATGGTCGTTGCAAAATCATGGTGCGATGACGCCACGCGTGATGATTCATGTCCCGAAAGCCAGCGAGATTGATGAAGTCAAGTTGGAAAGCATCGCCATCGGGGCTGAGCCGGCTCTCTGTCTGACGGCTGATTTACGCAGTGATGTCGAAGCGGTGGTTACTGATGTACTGTCAAGCACCGCTATGCCCTAGGTGGTCACCAAACTTAGATGGCCGGATAGCAGAACCAGGTTCTGCTATCCGGCGCAAGAACATTGACAGAGTACTGGTGGCTCTAGCTGTAACTTGGCGTATACGAGTGGAAGAGATACAATGAGCGTTAGGGTTACTACAGTTGTAACAATCCAGCTTCTACTGTGAAGCGTTGGCCCATTGGGGGCCGCATAGTGATGAAAGAAAAAATTTAACGTTCATGACACAAATAACACCTGAGATAGCGCTAGAAAATGCTGAGCAACCGGTGACGAATGGTGCTCCTAATGAAATAGTTGATGACTTAAGCGATGACGCAAGTGATGAAGTAAGCGATGAAGTAAGCGATGACGCAAGTGATGAAGTAAGCGATGAAGTAACCGGCGATGAGTCGGATGATGATGACGAACTGGATTTGGTGGAACCGGCCGATGCATTGCCGGAAGCGACCTTGGCGGAACTCCCTGAGGTAATTCGGACTGCCGTCGCCAATGCCGGCTGGACCAAGCTCATGCCGGTGCAGGCTAAGGCAATTCCCTATATGATGGCCGGCCGCGACTTGATGGTGCAATCACGCACCGGCAGCGGTAAGACCGGCGCCTTTATTTTACCGATTCTGGCGCGCCTTGACACTCGGAAAAATGAGTGCCAGGCGTTGGTGCTTGTTCCTACCCGTGAACTGGCGCAACAGGTGGCCAAGGAAGCGGCAATCTTGGGCGAAGCCACCGGGGTGCGTAGCGTAGCGCTTTATGGTGGGGTCAAATATGGCCCACAATTAGAGGCGCTGCGCAAAGGCGCCCATCTGGTCATCGGTACGCCGGGCCGTATTCTGGATCACCTGCTGCGGCGCACCTTGCGGCTGGACGATCTGGCGGTGCTGGTCTTTGACGAAGCCGACCGGATGCTCTCCATGGGTTTCTACCCCGATATGCGCGAGTTGCAGCGTTATCTGCCGACACGGGCGATCAACGCCTACATGTTCTCTGCCACCTTTCCCAGCAGCGTTATGCGGCTGGCTTACGAGTTTCTCGCCAACCCCGAATATTTGAGCCTCAGCCGCGACCACGTTCATGTCGCTACGGCCGAACACATTTACTACCTGACGCCGGTGCTCAAGCGGGACCGCAGTCTCATCCGACTGATCGAAACCGAAAATCCGCCCTCTGCCTTTATCTTCTGCAACACGAAAAATACCGTCCATTATGTGGCGACGGTGTTGCAGCGCTTTGGCTATGACGCCGATGAGATCAGCTCTGACCTCAGCCAAAAAGATCGCGATCAAGTGCTCAATCGCGTACGTCAGGGGGAACTACGTTTCCTGGTAGCGACGGATGTAGCCGCGCGCGGCATTGATATTCCCGAACTTTCTCATGTCTTTCAATATGAACCGCCCGAAGATCCTGAATCCTACATCCATCGCGCAGGGCGCACCGCACGCGCCGGCGCCACCGGGGTGGTCATTACGCTGATCGAGAACTTTGCTGAGCGGATTCAACTCGAGGGTATTGCCAAGCGCTTTACCATTGAGTTAGAGGAGCGCACGCTGCCGACCGATGAGGATGTGACGGAATGTGTCGCGGAACGGGTCACAGTTTTGCTCGAGGCGAAGTTGCGGGCGCGGGATAACCTGAAGAGCGAACGGATGAAGCGTTTCATCCCCGCCATTGCCGAGTGGGCCGACAGTGAAGAGGGCCAGGCACTGCTGGCCATGTTGGTCGATGATTTTTACCAGCAGTCACTTCATGCCCCAGCCTTGCCGCCCATTGACGAAAAGGCGCCGCAGCGAGGTGAGCGGATTAGCCGGAATCCACGTAGCCGCGACGACAAAGGCCGCTCGCGTCGGCGTCGGCGCGGTGACCGCGGTTCCCGCTCTTCGCGGCGCAGGAGGGAGCAAGCCTAGCAGATGACAGCCCCATTTGCGGTCCAGCAGATCGCCACCCTATTGGCGGCGACGGCGCCTAGCTTGCAAGCTGAATTGGCGGCGTTGCCGGAGCCGCTTACGCGTTTTTGTCCTGCCCCCGGTGCGTGGTTTATCAATGAGGTCATTGGCCATTTGATTGAAACAGAAGAACGGGGCTTTGGCGGTCGCATCCGGCGCTTGCTGGCCCAAGCAGACTATGTTTGCCAGCCGTGGGATCCTGACCAGGTTGCCCGTGAGCGGCACGATGATCAGAAGCTAGCCGCCGATCTTTTGCAGGAATTCGCCGCGATCCGAGCGGCAAATCTGCGCTTTGTGCCCACGCTGACACCGGCTCAATTAACGCGTACCGCTCAGCATCCGGTGGTGGGCATTCTGAGTGTCAATGATCTGCTGCATGAATGGGTCCACCACGATCACAACCACATCAAACAGATCCTGAGCAACGTCCAAGCCTGGGCGTGGTCCCACATGGGCAATGCCCAGCGCTTCTCCGGCGAAATTGTATCATAATGGGGTGAACTTCACTTTGCGGCAGGTGGGGCCGCTAGCCTGGCGCAGTATGCTGCTGCGCCTCAAAGCGCGCCAACGCCAAGCCGGCGTAGGGCGATAAACCCAAGGGCGTATAGCCTAACTCACGGGCCGCCGGGTCGTCATAAAGGGCGGCCAGTGCAATTGGTTCGCCGCGCATGGCCACCAGCCGTCCCAAAATAGGTAACGGAAGTGGTAGACCCCATTCTGGAACGGTCTACGCGCCGATGTACTGGAAACGGGGTACGTTCACCCCATCCACCAGCACTTCTGCTTGGAACATGGCCTTGGGGCGAATCCAAAGGTCAAAGTTGCCATAGAGCGTGCGATAGACCACGTACTCTTCCTCCGTCTCACTGTGGCGGGCCACACCGATGACTTCGTACTCTTTGCCTTTATAGTGGCGGTAACGGCCGGTTGGTAGGGTGGTCACGGTTGTCATTGGCTTTACTCCTTCACATGCTCCCCAATCTTCTGAAATTACGTTATAATTATATCAAAGACTTACTTTGCCCGCCGGGTTGAGAGCATTCGTGACCGCTACAGCCGCCGTTCGGCGCTAATGCTTGAGTTGCAGCGAGACAACTGTAGACGGTGGTAAGATCGCACTGTCACCCGCGCAACAGCCAATAGACGACAAGCGCCACCACCACCACCAAGACCGCCAAGAGCCAGGGGACGAGCCGGCCAAGCAGGCGGCGGCGGTTCGCCATTTTTTGAAATTCGGCTGTATCATTGAGATGGGGAAAGGGTGTCTCCGGCACCGGCACATTCAGGAAGCGACAGAGCGGCTCCCAGCCCTCTTTTACCTCGTAAACCAACAGACGCTCCGGCGGCACCACGCGTTGGACCTCTTCATTATGCGCGTTGAAAATGGCGATTGCCCGCGCCTTATCGGCAAAGGCGTCGCCAAAAGTTTGCCGCCAGATCAGTTGGTTGATCATATCGACCGAGCGTCCAATCGAGGGCCGCAGCCAGCGCACAAAGGTAGGCAGGTCGCGGGTTGCCCCATAAATGGTGTCGTAGGCGCTTTGATACCAGCGTTCGGGGTCGCGCACGTTGAGCAAGACTTTGGCATCGGGATAGGCCGCCATCAGCTCCTGGTAAAAGGTGCAGCCCGGCCAATCCACTGTCGCCTGGTACCCCTGTAAGAAGTGCTGCCAATCGACCGGCTGGCCGGCCGTCGCCGCGGCCCAGGTAGCCACGTGATCGGGATGGGTGAACACTGCGGTCATATGGTAGCAAGGGGCAAAGCCCAATTGTTCGAGGGCCACTTGTAAGGATTTGGTGCCGGTGCGGCCAAAGCCGGCGCCAATGATTTTTAGACTCACAGATTCTCCTGTACAATTGCTTTCAAAGTTGGACTCTATACTCAGTTCAATATGAGATCCAGAGTTTTGTGGAGCCTGGATATTGGAGGCTGGGGATTGCGTACACGAGTCTCCAGTCTCTAATTCCCAGTCCTAAAAAGTCGAGTTTTCATTTAATTTCAGTATAGCACCACAACGAGATTTTAAGCAGTTCCAGGTGACTGTCACTGCTCGAAGCTAGATCCTTTTTATCCAGCTTCGCGTGGGCAGTGACAGTCACCTTTCGGAAAGGGTGCGCCGCATAGTAAGTGATGTTCCCGCTGTGCCAACCACAACAAAATCGTGCCGCGCATAGAGGCGCATCGCCGCATTGCGGGGATCGACGCTTAGGGACAAAGCGGGATAACGGCCGGTTGTCTGTGTGATCAAGCCGGTTAACAGCGCTGTGCCAATGCCCTGACCCCGATAGGCCGGCAGAATCGCCATGCTCAATTCGGGCGTCGCGGCATCGACAAAGCCCCAACCGGGATCCTCTGCCGTGAATAGCCTTATCCAAATTGCACCCACCGGCTGGCCGCTTTGCAGGTCAAGGGCAAGCAAGCCTTCATCCCCCGGTCGTTCGCTCCACTGCGCAACATAGTGGGCCAACGCCGGCTCTTGCAAGAGCGCGCGGTCTGGTTGTGGTTCGCCTTCCGGCACATGGATGGCCTGATAGAGCATCTCCCAGAGAAAGGGTTCATCGTCTGCCGTGGTGGGGCGGAGCATAATAGTCGTATCACCGGCTGTGACTAATGGCTTGACACCAATATAGAGACCGCGTCCGGTCAACCCTTCTGCATCATAAGTGACGGTCAGACCTTGCTTTGCAAAGGCGGCCAGATACGCTTCGTGGGGGAAGAGTCCCAACTCGTGGCGCTCGGTGGTGTGGGTCACGCCGGACTTGGTCGCAATCAGGTAGTGAAAATTGAGGATCGATAAATTCTCCTCGATTGCCATGACATTCATGCGGGCCAATTTAAACTCTGGCCGATCCACATAGAGACTATGCACATGGCCTGGAGTCAGGACGCCGGGGGCAAACCACGGTTCGACAATGATCAGGCCACCGGGTGCGGTGTGTTGTGCGAATGTGTCAAGCGCTTGTTGTAAACGGGATAGCGTTTTCACATAGCCAATTGAACTGAAGAGACAGATGACAACGTCAAAGGTGTGGCCCAAGGCAAAATCGACCATGTCGCCGTGATGGAAGGGAATGTTGGGGAATTTTGCCCGCGCCACCTGGAGTATCGCGGCGTCGGCATCCAGTCCCTCAACCGTGTAGGCTTGCCGGAGGTAGGCGAGATGACCGCCGGTGCCACAGGCTACATCCAGCAGGCGTGTGCCGGCAGAATGTTGATGCTGTTGGATGAGTTCGTGCAGACGCGCCACTTCCCGTGTATAATCTTTGCCGTTGGCCTCATAAATGGCGTCATAATAGCTAGCTGATTGATCGAACATAAGATTGCCTCTAACTCGTTCTGTTGCGAAACACGTTAAACTACCGCTAAGAGCGTTCGCTCCGAAGAGCGGGTGCCCCTCGGGTGCGGCTTACGCCGAAGCCGCAAAGCATCGTCAGAGAGGAATTTTTGCGCTCTTGGCGCCGATGGCGGTGGCGATCACGTTTCACGACAGAAACTAATTTACCAGGTATTTTCGCCAAAATACAATTGTTGTTGCGCAAATGTAGCCTGACCTTGACGACCCTTTTCACTCAGAAAGCGCATCATCATGACCTCTTCACTCACAGTTGGCGCTGCGTAGTCACCGACAAGGGTTGTCGCCTCTGCCATAGCCGACCAACCACACTGTTCATAAAACGATTGTAAATGCGGCGCACAGTGAAAGATGCCAATGTCACCATCGCTGCCATCAATATAGGCCGTTCCCGCCTCCACAATCTGGCGTCCATAGCCTTGACCGCGAAAGGGTGGATAGGTAAAGACGCCAGTAAGGCCATATGCTTTATAATGTTCGCCAGCATGGACCAACTCTTTCCACACCACCTCCGTATGACTGATCAGAACACCGGCTTCGACCAACATGATGGAAACGGGGTGGTTATGAGGCGTGGAAATCCAGTCGCGTAAGCGATTGACGCCCATGAAGCCTTCAGGATAGTAGATGCGCAGAAATGATATGATCTGCCACTTTAGGTGTTCCGGCAATTGGTCCTGTGGATAAATAAGTTGTTCTATCATGCTTCACACAAAATCGGATGGAAGTGCGCCAATGTAGGACTGGCCGGTTTGTGGGTCTCGATATTAGCGCATGAGATAGCGCGCAACACGAAAACCCTGCGCTTCCCAAAAGGTCAAGGCGCTCGGATTGTCACGCCGCACGTTCAACTCCACCAGTTCAACCCCGGCGTTATCCAACTGTTGGTGGAGCGCATGCACCATGGCCGCGCCGTAGCCCCGACGCCGTTCGGCCGGCAGCACATAAAAGTCGTCCACCAACGCCCGCTTGTGCGCCGGATTCAGAGCGACTGACACAAAGCCAACGGTTTGCCCCTCTACCAGCGCCCACTGATTGGGTTTATCCAATGGAAAACGTTCCCGAAAGTAGCTAGCGCGCCGCTCCTCATCCTGCACCACAGTGGCATAGGACATGAGTTCTTGCCAGTAAGCTTCGACGAGCAGTAGCAAAAGTATTTGCTCTGCTGATCGCACTGATTTCAATTCTACCATGAGTGAGCCTATTTTCTGATAACATTAGGAATTATATTGGCATAAGCGCCATGATGCTTGACGTAACGCGTAATTTATATTATAATGATTGCATGCTAGAAAATGACTTTCCGAACCCAAACCGCCACAAATATCGCGATAAACGTACGCGTGAGTTTGCGGAAGGGAAACGTGTTCGAGAATTTCAAGCATTTGAACGACAAGCATATCGACGATTGGAAGTATTGGACGCTGCTCCGCATAAAGAAGCGTTGCGTCAATTGCCTAGCAATCATTTTGAAGCATTGGGCGGTGATCGTCAAGGCCAGTTTAGTATTCGCATTAATCAAAAGTGGCGTATCTGTTTTGAGTGGCCGGATGGTGAAGCAGAACCATTCAATATTGAGATCACAGATTATCATTAGTAGTAACTACTCAGGTTGGGCCCCCTCCTGGAAGAGGCAACGGGCGTTTCGGTATATAGGATGGTTCTAACCTCTTCCAGGAAGGGGGCTCTTACCTAATGGCTAAATAGTTACTATTAGTAAAATATTAGGATTTACGCAAGACGGACAGGTTGCCAGAGAAGCCCGACTTTTGCCCAAAGTCGGACTTCTGCATGTTGCGTAAGCCCTAAATATATAGGAAAGGAAGACACACATGGCACGACCGCCGATTCACCCTGGCGAGATTTTGGCAGAGGAATTACAAGAAATGCAAATGAGTGCAGCAGAGCTTGCTCGTCATCTGCACGTGCCGACCAACCGCATTACCCAAATTTTAGCTGGTCAACGGGCAATTACGGCCGATACAGCCTTACGATTGGGGCAATGGTTTGGCACCGGCCCAGAACTGTGGCTAAATTTACAAAAAGCCTATGAGCTTCGGCTAGCAGAACAAATGATTGGCAAGGAAATCAGGCAGACCATTGTCACACGCTCATCAACACAACCATCAACACCCCCAGTACTCGCATAAGCTTGTAAACCCCTACAGCCTGTTGAGCCCGTGCAAAAATGAATGCTGGATCATAGTGTGAGTTTGGGGTAACGCGGATTCTTTCCCAAGCTGATAATAAATCCGCGCAACCCCAACCCATACTCCTGACCGCTTACTTCGCAGGTGCAAAGGGGGTACGGAAAAGCTTCATCATCATCTTATTTCTTTGGTATTGTTCACACTAACCCTAGCTCCAAAGGCGATCCCACGAGCGCTCGTTGTCCCACTCTGTGGTAGGTTGGTCAAAGTAGACGGGATCGCGCGGGTCCAGATAGTTGCGGAAGGCTTCTTCGTGGATGTCGCCAAAGCCCAATCCAGGCTGTTCCGGCACCTGAATGAAGCCGTCCTGAATGAGTGGGTCCGAGAGGCCGGTGACCAAGCTGCTCCACTGGGGATGATCGACGGAGTGATTTTCCAATACCAGGAAATTCTCGGTTGCGGCGGCGCAGTGGACATTGGCCAGGGCGCTAATCGGTGAACCGGCCATGTGCATCGCCATGGCAATGCCATAATCCTGCGCCATGTCACCAATCTTCTTGGTCTCCATGATCCCACCCGACGAGGCCAGGTCGGGGTGGATGATATTGACGGCCTGTTTTTGCAGGAGCGGGAGGAAGCCCTCTTTTAGGTAAATGTCTTCGCCCGTGCAGGTAGGAGTGTCCACGGCGCGGGTCAATTCGGCCCACTGGTCGGCAAATTGCCACGGGATCATATCTTCATACCAGGCCAGCGTGAATCTGTCGAGCGCCTTGCCTAGGCGGATGCATGACTTGAGCCCAATATGACCAAAGTGGTCCACAGCCAGCGGCACTTCATAGCCAATCTCCTCGCGCACGGCCGCCACATAGTCACAGAGAATGCCGATGCCCACATCGGTGATCTGGATGCCGGTGAACTGGTGCATGACGGTGCGGCTCTCCAACATCTCCGGCGGCGCGACCAAGGCGCCCGGAATGCCGCGCAACAGCCCAATGCCCACATCCATTTTGAGGAACTTAAAGCCTTGTTCCATGCGCGCCTTTAGCCGCCGTCCCATTTCTGTGCCGTCGGGGGTGCTGGGGGTGTCACAGTAGCAGAGCACCTTGTCGCGGAATTTGCCGCCCGCCAGTTGATAGGCGGGAACGCCATAGGCTTTGCCGGCCAGATCAAAGAGCGCCATCTCCACGCCGCAGACGCCGCCAGCCTGGCGGGCGTGGAAGCCAAATTGTTTAATCTTGCGGAAGATCTTGTCAATGTTGCAGGGGTTTTCACCCACCAGCTGGCGCTTTAGGATCAACGCATAGGTCTTGCTGGCGCCATCGCGCACCTCGCCATAGCCCACGAGACCCTGGTTGGTGTCGATGCGGATGATGGAGACGCGCATAGGGATGCCGGCCAAATTGGCAACACGCACATCGGTGATCTTCAGGTCCGACGGGCGCGAATGAGTATTCACATTTTGTTCGAGGCTGGTAGCCATGAAATATGCTCCTATTGTCCATTTCACGATTGCTTTATTTTTCGCGCATAGGGGCGGCAAACTGAAATTGCCCCATTTTCCAGAGCGGAAAAGCGCAATTTCAGCCACATACCTCTATAAGCTTTACTTTTACGATAGCGCATGTGGGGCCGCGGCGCGCCATCGGTTTTATTGTACCCCGATAAGCGGGAACGGCAAAGGTGAGGGTTTGGAGAACAGGGCTGTAGAGAGTGGGGTAGAGAATTAGGTGATTAGGTGATTAGTGATTGCAGCGGCTCTGGCTCTCTCCAACTTCGCCCGACGTGAAATGCATCCTATCCTTGACGCAAGCTAGTGGATGTGCTATAGTTCTGTTATATTTAATCTTGTATTCCCATTGGAATGCCCTGGCGCGCGGTTGTGGCTGAACCACTGGTGGGTACGTGAACTTCCCGTGGAGCCTACCACGGGATTTTTTGATTTCTTATCATGCGCATAGGGGGAAGCGGTGAAAGCGCGCCCAATACCAGCGAACAAGGCAGCGATTTCACCGGCAGACCGAGATGAGCTTTCTTATAGCTGCGATAGAGGCTGCCGGGCATGGGCTAGCAAATTGCAGGTACAGGTAAGGAGAGGTCAAGTTGAACGGAGCGACAACACTTCAATATCACGACGTCATTATCATTGGTGCGGGGATTTCCGGTCTCGGCGCGGCCTGTCATTTGCAGCGCGCGTGCCCGCAGAAGAGCTATGTCATTCTTGAGGCCCGCGCTGCCATTGGCGGCACCTGGGATCTCTTTCGCTATCCCGGTATTCGTTCTGATAGTGACTTGTATACCTATGGTTATGATTTCAAACCGTGGTATGGCCAGCCCATCGCGACCGCCGCCGAAATTCTCCGCTACTTGCACGAAGTGGTTGATGAAAACGACCTTGCGCCCCACATTTGCTTTGGGCATCGTGTCAGTCGCGCGCTTTGGTCGACGGAAAAGGCGCTGTGGACAGTTGAAACAAGCAACGGCAGCGGCGAGACCTGCCACTTCACGGGTAGTTTTCTCTTTATGTGTCAGGGCTACTACAATCACCAGGCCGGTTACCGACCGCACTTTCCGGGCGAGGAGCGTTTCCAAGGGACCATCATACACCCGCAACAGTGGCCAGAAGATCTCGACTATACAGATAAACGTATGGTGGTCATTGGTTCCGGCGCGACCGCCGCGACGATTGTCCCTGCGGTTGCTGAACGCGTGGCCCACGTGACGCAGTTACAGCGTTCGCCAAGCTATTACCTGCCCATAGACAATCGCACAGAGGATGACCTCACCAAAGAACTGCGCGCCCTTGATGTGCCGGAGGAGTGGATCTACGGGATCAAACGCCGCAAAGCGCTGGCCGAGGGGCGTGTCTTTACCGAGCGTGCGCTGAATGAACCCGCCGTAGTCCGGCAGGAACTTCTGGACATGGCGACGGCCTTGTTACCCCAAGATTATGCGCTTGACCCCCACTTCATCCCCCGCTACGATCCCTGGAAAGAGCGCTTATGTCTGTTGCCGGAGGGCGATCTGCTCAAGGCCGTCGCTTCGGGCAAAGCATCGGTGGTGACTGACCATATCGAATCTTTCGTCGAAGATGGCATCCTACTGCAGTCGGGGCAGAAACTGCTGGCCGATGTCATTGTCTGCGCCACCGGTATCGAACTCTGCGCTCTGGGTAACATCCAATTCACCGTGGATGGCAGCCCGGTTAGCATCCCGGATAGGTGGACGTACAAGGGCATGATGCTCTCTGACCTGCCTAACCTGGCCTGGACGTTTGGCTACATTCGTTCCTCGTGGACCTTGCGCTCCGATCTAATTGCGCACTTTGTCTGTCGCTTGTTGAATTACATGGACGCTGCCGGGGTGCGCCAATGCACGCCGCGGCTGCGCCCGGAGGATCAGGCGATGGCCGCCAAACCCTTTATCGACCCTGCTGATTTTGCGCCAGGGTACATGCGGCGCGGCAGCGGGCGTCTGCCCAAACAAGGCGACCGTGAGCCCTGGATCAATTGCCAGAATTATTACATGGAAAAGGATACCCTACCAGAGGGCAGCTTGGATGACGGCGTTCTTCAATTTAGCAACCCCCCTTTGTGCTACGCACCCGTATCAAACGACAAGGAGATGATCCATGCCAAAGCCGGTTCAAGCTAGCACTTATACCTTTCGCAAGATTATCGACGGCGGCTTTCTATACGTCGATAAAACTGAGTACCTTTATCGGTTGGTGCGTCCGGCTTCTGGCGTTTACTTTCTGGCGCGCCCGCGGCGCTTTGGCAAGAGCCTGATGATCTCGACCCTGGAAGAGATCAAGCTGTTGAAAGAACAGCAACATGATGTTACCCAACTGAACAACCCCCACCTGCGCGAGCTGGCCTTTAGCACCTATGAGATTGAAACCCTGTCAATCGTCCCGTTGCTCTTTCAAACCGGTTATCTGACCATCAAGGATTATGAGCCGACCCGCCGGATGTACAGGTTGGCATACCCCAATACTGAAGTGGAAGATGCTTTTCTGACCTATCTTTTGGGTGATTGGCGCTGTCACAACGGTTCTTGAACCCATGATACGCGTGGCCAGCGCCAGTCACCTGAAACCTTTACTTCGCTACCAGCGGCAGGTAGACTGTCCCCGTTCCCGCTGGGCCGCCGACCATCACGGTCACATGGCCGGTGGCTTCCCCGCCAAAGCCATCGCTGACGGTGTAGGTGATCTGATCCTCGCCCACGTAGCCAGCGGTGGGGGTGTAGCGAATACGATTCTCCACAATCACTGCCACGCCATGCATCGTCCCACCCACAGCTTGTAAGCTCAGCGGATCGTTGTCCGGGTCTTGCACATTAGCCAGCACATCGATGAACGACGAGCCACTGGTCACTACTACCGTGGGATTGCCGTTGACCTGGGGTGCGCGATTGTTGCCGCTTTTGTAACTTCCCAGGCGACAGGGATCCAGGTTGGTGTTGCGGCTCAAGAGATGCTCCGGCACAATGTAGTCGAGCACCAGGAACTTATGGGCATAGCCGACCGCGGATTCGTCGCTCAGCTCGTAGTAATAGGGCTGGAAGCCATAGCGACATTGGCTGGGCCATTGCACCGCCTGCCCCTCTACAATGCGTGGAAAGCCCTGGACACCACCATCCAACTCGAAGCCTTTTTCCCACGCCAACGTCTGCGTATTTTCCGTGCCGAAGCCAGTGCCATACTCATAGCTGCCGCCCGTCTGCACTTTGACCGGGATAATGCCGGCTTCCACATCAAACTCGGCGCCGACCTTGACGGTGTGGCTGGTGGAAGTGCTGGTGCTGCTGGCGCCGGCTGTCGTTGTGCCGAGCGACCAGGTGAGGGTGCTGTCACCATCGCCGATCTGTTGATTCTTGAGTACATTGTAATTTGCCCCATTCCAGAGCAGGTTGCCTCGTGTGCGCACCATCTCATATTGACCGGTTTCTGGATTATACAGTTGGACAGTGAACCAGCCGTCTGTTCCAGGAATATACTTGCCGGTGCTGGGATCGCTCTTGCCATCCGGATCGGTCACTGCCACCGGGTAGCGATCCGGCTCCACATGGTTTGGCCCAAAAACTTGCACCTCGGCCAGGGCCAGCGTGCCCCTACCGGCCAGTTGCACCCGCACATAGCGACCGCGCACAGGCTGAAAGTTGCCATCCAGCGTGCGGAAGGTGGTCACCCGCCCGCCTACACCCGTATGGAAATAATCCACAACGCCTGGCGCAGCTTTGAGCACCGCGGGGTCGTTGCTGATCGCACCGGGCTCAGTCTCACTGATGAAGATGTGAAAGTCGGTCAGTTGATTCATACACGACGACAAAGGACAGCCTACGTTGGTGCGATTCCAGACGCGGATCTTGGTGATCTCCTGCACCGTGCCAAGGTCGATCTGCCACCAGGGTGCGTCTTCCGCTTGCGTCTGCATGACCGAACCGTTGGCCACCGTACCATCCAGGTTGTTGTCTGCCGCCAGCGCGGCACTGTTCACGCCGGTGGCAGCGCTGGATTGGGTGGCTGCGAAGCCGCGGAAGAGGGCCAGGTTGCTCCAATCCCGGACGACCGGTGCGTATTGCAGGTCGATATCCTCGCGCATGTCCCAAGCATCCAAGCTGAGCGAACGATTCTTGAGCCCCTTATTCTCACAGAAGCGGGCCGCACCATCGACTGCTGCGCCGTTTTGTGTCAGTTGATAGCTGTAGCAATCATAGGTTGTGTCATCCACCACCAAGAAATCGTAGAAGTTGGTCCAACCCACCGCAATGCTCTGCCCTTGGCTTTGGCTGCCGGTGCGCGTTGCGGTGGCGGCAAACTCATAACCGGCCGTCAACTTGAGACTGCTTTCAAAGGAGAAGACCTCGCCTTCCACGCCCATCCCCACACCAAAGTAGCCCGAGGCGCTGTGGGAGTAGGAACTGGTGAGTGCAGTCTCCGTCGTCTTCTCTTTGCTTTCGGTTTTGCCGACCGAGCCGTAGATATATTGCCCACCCTGGATCTGCTGCCAGAAAGGGGGCACAAAGACTGCCGAGCTAATCTGCGGCTCCACCACCTGTTTGCACTTGAGCGTGCCACCCAGAGCCGGAGCGTATTGGGCCTTGAGCGAGTCGTTGTCCCAGTCACCCAACCGCACCTGAATGTGGGTGGCGCCGGCGCGCCCTTCGGCGCCATTGCGCCAGGTGTCTACCAGACTCATACCATAGGTTCCAGTTACGGGCAGGGTTGAGGTAAGGGTGGCGGTCACGCTGTCACCAATGCGTACGGTCTGCAACCAGTCACCCCCATCACGGAAGGCGGCCACAATATCGGCCAGTCCATCCCGGTTTAAGTCGGCGGCGGCGAGTGCCAGATCGTGCGTCTGGTTGCGGAAATTCTCCTGATTCTGCCACTGGTTATGAGCGACCATCGTGGCCACTTCCGCATCCAACGAGGTTATGGTCAGCCCATAGCGGGCATCGGCATAGGCGACAATGACTTCGGCTGCGCCGTCACCGTCGCTGTCGGCTGCGGCCAGGGCCAGGCTGTTGCTGCGTACATTGGGGTTCACCCACTGACCCAACTGGGTAATGAGCGCACCTTGAGGCGGTGTGGTAAAGTCGTAGCTGCGCACAGTGATTTTGTTGCTGTAGCCATCATTGTCGTCGTTGCCCTGGTCATAGGCCAGCATAATTTCGTCCTGGAAATCACCATCAATATCGGCCGCAGCCACCTGAAGATGATAGACCTTACCAGCCTCCACCCGGGTCGTGGCCAACTCTTTGACATTGTTCTGGTAGTTCGAGCCACTGCCTTGCTGATAACCGGGCGTGTACTCCAGCACAAGCAGTTGCACAGTATTGTGGTCGGCTTCCAGCAAGGCCACCACAATCTCATCATTAAAGCCGTCGCCATCCAGATCCCCAGTTGCGACACTGAGCAGTTGTGGCGCGTTGCGGAAGTTTTCCACTGAACGCCAAATCCCCAAGGTAAGTAGGTCAGCAGGGAGTGTACCGGTGTTGCCGCCATTGACCAACTGGACGTTGAGGCTGTCCACGGGACTGCGTGAAACGACCACCACCTCATCATCGTGGGCAGTGCTGCGGGTAAGGTTGCCGCTGGCCGTAGCAAAGCCTTGATGGTTGGGTGCGTTGGCCTGCCAGGTGTCAAACCCAACGGTATTACTCTGTTCCACGAGCAGAAATTGACCGTCGGCGTCGCGCAACGCCTGGATCAGCTCGACTTTACCGTCGGCGTCGAGATCCGCCACGGTGGCGGCCGGTTCGCCTACATTCGTCAGATTTGCCGCGCCATTGCCGGGCAGCCAGGCGCCCTGGGGCTGTAGCTTGCCGTTTGCGTCCAGATCGAGCCGGGTGGCGGCCAGCCAATTCTGGTATGGCCCCGCGCCCCCCTTGTAGCTCACAAAGATCTCCCGCTCGCCCCCCACCAGCAAGAGGTTGCCAAAGGGGGAACTGTTGCAATCCACCGCAACGTTGCTGGCTTGGATGGGCGTCTCTACTTCGGCTACCACAGTCACCGGCGGTTCCACGGTTGTCTGTGCCCAGGCAGGCTGAGGCAACAACAGTGACAACCCAAAGCTAATCAGGGTGGTCATGGCGATCACGACTATTCCTTGCAATCTAATGCATATCCTTGTTTTCATCTTACTGCTCCTTTACCAAGAACAGGGTGAATGCCCTGTCAACGCCGAAAACACCTTCTTACCTGGTCTCTCGATTAGGCATGATCGATCTCTTCCTCCCGCAACTGTTGCCACAGCGCGGCTACGAGGGCAGCCAAGCTGGGAAAATGTTGTGTCTCCTGCCCACCAGCTTGACGCAAGGTGAAGCGCCACGGGTGATCGGCTGTGGTGCGCCAGATGTGGAGGAGATAAGTATGTTGCCGCCTTCCCGTCTGTTGTGCGCCGTCAGGATCGGCGCCAAAATGGTCGGCAGCTAGCGGCATTTTTGCTGATGTTGACAATGACATAAGTTTTTCTGGCTCCATCTCACACGCTATGACACTTGCTTGCCAACCACTGTAGCGCCTTGGCGTCAACAAAGCGTCAGCACTCGTCACAACAACTGCTGACGCGATGATGCCGATGGTGGAAAGCGGCAGATCGGCCTTGCCAACAGCATAAAAATCTGTTCCTTCTCAACCCATTGTTGTATAATGGCATCATGGCCCATTTAACCCTTGCGCTACTCGGCTCTTGGCAGGTCACCCTGGCGGACCAACCGCTCACTACTTTTCGGTCGGTTAAGAATCAGGCCCTGCTCGCCTATCTGGCGATAGAAGCGGAGCGTCCGCACACGCGGGCAGCCCTGGCCGGTCTGCTTTGGCCGGAGGAACCGGAGGCCAAGGCGCGCCACAATCTGCGCCAGGCACTGTTTCAGTTGCGCACCCTCCTGGCCGCCGACGCGCCGGCCTACCTGACCATTACCCCAAATGCAGTACAGTTCCAACGGCAGAGCGACCACTGGCTCGACGTGTGCATCCTGCATCAACTGCTCCAGACCAGCGAGCAACATGCCCACACCGACCTGGCCACCTGCATCCCCTGCCTCACTCGGCTGCGCCAGGCGGTTGACCTCTACCGTGGCGACTTTCTCCACGGCCTCTTTGTGGATGACAGTCCCTTGCTGGAAGAGTGGATCTTGCTGCAACGAGCACACCACCACCACGCGGTGTTGGACACACTCTACCGCTTGGCGGCGGCCTATGAAGCACAGCAAGAGTATGGTCTGATGTTGCGCTATGCCCGCCGCCAGATTGAATTGGATACACTGCGCGAGGAAGCCTATGCCCAAGCCATGCGCGCGCTGGCGTTAAGCGGCCAACGCAGTGAAGCGCTGGCCCAGTACGCAGCCTGCCGACAGATGTTGTCTGACGAATTGGGCGTACCGCCTGGGGCGGAAGTGGAGGCGTTACACCAGCAGATTGCGGCGAATCAACTACAGTCCCATCCCAACGCCAACGTGCCGGTGATCGTAACGCCGATGCGCAGCCACCCTTTGCACAACCTGCCGGCAGCAACCACGAGCTTTATTGGGCGTGAAACAGAATGCGCCCAACTCCGGCAGCAGTTGCTCCTGCCCCAGCAACGGTTGCTGACGCTGGCCGGGCCTGGAGGGGTGGGCAAGACGCGCCTGGCCCTGGCCGCGGCCGCCGATCTAGTAGGCGCCTTTGGCGACGGTGTCTGGTTTGTGGCGCTGGCGGGTGTACACAATCCGCGTGATCTGGCGCCGGCCATTAGCGCTGCGCTAGGTCTTGAACTGCGGGGAACAGAGGATCCGGTTCAGCTACTAAATGTCTATTTACGTGAACGGGAGTTGCTGCTGGTGTTGGACAACGTTGAACAACTGCTCCACGCCGACGGGACAGTTGCCTTGATCCAACAACTACTGAGTGGCGCAGCCCGGGTGAAGTTGTTGGTCACCTCGCGCGAGCGGCTACATCTGCAGGCGGAACAGGTGGTTATGGTGGCGGGGCTGCCGGTGCCCGCAAGGGAGCAGCCGCCCACAGCGCTGCCGGCCACAGCATTTGGCGCCTTGCAGCTTTTTGTGGCACGCGCCCAGCACGTGTGCATAGACTTCACATTGGATGAGCAGACACTGCCCGCGGTGATCCGCATCTGTCAACTGGTGGAGGGGCTGCCACTGGCGATTGAGCTGGCCGCCAGTTGGGTGGAACAGTTCACCTGCGCCGAGATTGCCGACGCCATTGCCGACAACTGCGATTTTCTGGCAACAACCTGGCACGACCTGCCGGCGCGCCACCGCAGCCTGCGCGCCACCTTTGACTATTCGTGGCGCCTGTTGGCGCCGGATGAGCAGCGGGTACTGGCAGTCTGCGCCCTCTTTCATGGTGTCTTTACCCGTGAGGCGGCAGTGGCGATCTGCGACGCTACGTTGCCCCTGCTCACAACGTTGGTCAACAAATCGCTCATTCGGGTGGCGACGCCAAGGCGCTACAGCCTACATGAGTTGATTCGTCACTATTTGGCCGAGAAGCTGGATATGGACGAACGCCGGCAGCGACAGCTTGCCCATGCACGCTACTACGCAGGGTTGGCGGCCGAGCAGTCACCGCGCTGGGAAAGTGACCGGGAGCCGGAAGCATTGGCGGCGGTGCAGGTGGCCTTTGAGAATCTGCATGCAGCCTGGCAGTGGTTACTACAACAGGTAACACCGTCGGCAACGGTGACGGAAGGGCCAGAGACTGGGACGCTGCTCGCCTTGCTGGAGAGTTTGGCGTCAGCCTTTGTCCATTTTTATCGATGTCAGGGGCGCTATCAGGAAGGGCGCCAACTTTTTGCCGAGGCCCAGCAACACTTGCAGCGCGCCGACTGGGTGCGCCCGGCTCCGACCGATCCCCTGGCTACTGCCCGGCAGGCGCTGCTGGCCCAGATCATGACCCACCTGGCAGAGATGATGCTCAACCTGAGCCAATATAGCGAAGTTGAAGCACTGGTATTCCGGGCGTTGTCGTTGCTTTCAGCAGAAACGGAACCTAAAAAGCGCGCCGTGGCGCTCTCCTGGCTTGGGAAGGCGTATGTGCGGATGGGGCGTTATGCCGAAGCGGAAGAGCGGCTGCTCGCAAGTCTGGCGCACTACGAAGCTATCGGCGCCACGGCTGAGAGCACGGCTACGCTCAACACTCTAGGCATTCTGTACAGCAACCAGCGTCACTTTGCCAAGGCCCACCAGTACCACAAAGCATGTCTGGCCCTTTTTCAGGCGCGGGGCTATCAGCGCGGCATAGCCAACACCTTGAACAATCTAGGTTCTACGTTTCTACGCAGTGATCAACTGGAACAAGGGCAGCAGTTTTACAGTCAAGCCTATGCCCTGGCACAGGAGGTGGGCGAGCGCTTGCTCCTGGCGCTGACTTTGAGTAACCTGGGCAGCGTCTCACGCCTGCTAGGGAACTATGTGTGCGCTCAGCATTGTTACGAAGAGAGTTTGGCCTACTGTCGTGAAATCGGCGAACAGCGCTGGACCGTGGTGGCGCTCAACGGCATTGGGCTGACCTTGCTGGATCGGCACGAACTGCCCTCGGCGTGGAAGACCTTGCAGCAGGCATTGGACTTGGCGCTGACCATTCAAAGTCTGCCCGACACCTTGGATGCATTGGCCGCATTAGGTGAGTTGATGGCCCTGCGCGGGGAGTTGGCGACGGCCGCACAAGTCTTGCATTTTGTGCAGCAGCACCCCTCTACCCTGGCAGTGGCCCTCAAACGGGTACAAGAGGTGGTGACACGGCTGGCGCTACCCGCCCCTATCCGGCCTGGCGAGTTAGTCACCGTGCTGGAACTGGTGCGGAGTTAGACCGACCGCAACCTCTAGCTGGTGATCTCTTCCCAGACCAGCCGTTCCACACCAACTGCCACGACGGCATAAGTGCGCAGCTTTAAGGCCGCGCCATATTTCTGCGCCAGCGTCTGCCAGTACCCCAGCAACTGTCGCTTGGCAGCAGCGCGTTCCTGTTTAACCGCACTCAATTCAGCCAGTTCACTTGGACTCTTGACGCGCAATTCTTGTTGGGTGGCTTTGCTCACTTTGCTGAGAGGCACATATTTAAACTCCAGCAGTAGATCAAAAACGCTATAGTGGCGCATCTCCGGGCGGATGATCATGATCAGATCGCCATAGTTGCGCAGCAACGCTGGTTCGGAATCCATCATATAAAGATTGTTGTAATGGAGTAAGGCTATAAAGAGTGTCTTAAGGGTCAGTTCGTTAAAGCTTCGATAATCACGGTTATCGTAGACGCTGAGCAAGTGCCTTTCCGCGAAGGTGCAGAGCGGTTCAAGGTTGCCTTGGGCGAAGAGTTGGCGAGCGGCATCGTAAGCCTCATCCAGTTCGTCCGCCGTCGTAAAGGTCATCTTTAGCATGCGTTCGGCATAGAGTTTGCGCATCACCAGATTGGGGACTTTAAGCAATATCTCCCCATCGACCGTCTTGCCTGCCACAGTTAGCGCCCCCAGATAGCATAGTAAGGTTGCCAATCGTTCCCGCTGTTTATCGGGGTCTAACATCTCCTTCACGCCCCAACGTTCGCTTACATCAAAGACTGTTATACTTGCCTCTTCGTTGAGTGCATCGTAAATGAGTTCTTCCCCCTTGGGATGGCTGGAGATATAGACCAGCTTGTTGTAGTCAGGAGTCAGATTATTGTCGAGCATGTTGTCTGGATAGTAACCAAAGCGCTGAATATTACGCAAAAAGTAAAAGACGAGAATGGGATTATAGACCAAGGACGAGTCTTGTCCACCCTTGTCAGGAAAAGTGGCGGGGGCATGGGTGACGAACTGCGACCCGTTGTAAAAGATACGCATCTGCTCCATCACTTCTGCCACCTTTGTCTGGGCGAGTTGCCCTTCCGCCACCATCTGCTCAACCAGAGAGTAGACCTCGCTTGCACGAAAGCCACACAGATCGCGGAAATAGGGAAGCCAGGTCACATCCTCATTGACGTTCGCCCCGCTGGTGACATCATTCATCAAAATCGGTGAGACGCCAGTCATAAAGAGCCGATCCAACCCGCCGCCTGAGCCGGCAATCTTGATGTTTTTGAAGAGCGTTTTTAACAAGCCTTCGCCGGAGACCAAATCATCATACCGTTTGCGGTGATCCCGCTGCTGCCCCATCATGACTTCATTGGCAAAGTTGTCGTACTCATCGATAAAGAGATAGAGCTTATGGCTGGAGGTCGCCAACACCCCCAAGAGCGAATTCAACGAATAGAGGGCATCGTCCGGGTTAACCTCAACCGTATCACTGAGGTATTCCCGATAAAAACGTTGGAAATTTTTGATCTGAACGTTGATGTGATTGTAGAGCGACTGGCGAATCTCATGAATGTCCCCTTGGGACTCAACCCCCGAAAAGTCCCACTTCATCACCAGATATTGGTTGTGCAGCGGCGTCGGTTTCTGTCCCACCGCCAGGTTGCCAAAGAGCCGCTCAAAGTCCGCCGCTTTGGCCACATCATAGTAATTCATCAATGTCGAAAGCCATAAGCTTTTGCCAAAGCGGCGCGGGCGCAGGAAGAGGAGCTCATAGCCCAGATTTTCCAGAATGGCAATGCGGTCGGTCCGGTCAAAGTAAAAATGACCTTCGGTGATTAACTTGTTGAAATCACGCACGGCATAGGGTAATTTTAGCATCAGTCTATTTCCCTCTATGGCAGCCTACTATACTGCCGCTATTATACCCCAGGGGCTGATGATGCCATAAAGCCATAAGTTTGCAGCACTGGTATTTTGCAAAATAACTGCTGCTAAACCGAGCCTGAATCGGCACAATTTTAGGCCGTTTGCTCTTTTTATGAACTCGGATTAAGATCGGTAGACCGTTTACAACAAGACGTACTATACTGCGGTTGTGATGAAAACCGGAGTTTTTCCTTGGTGCTTTAGTCAGAACCAAAACTCCGGTTTTCATGCAGAGCGAGGTATAGCAATGACTTGCGCGCGATAAAGGAGCAACAGGGTGCGTCCCGTCGGGGTGACCGACGAGCGCCATCAATTTTGTCCTCTGCTGCTTCACTCTATTTGTGACGCGCCCGCTCAACAGGGAGATTTGCCAATGAATGAGCACGAACGTTATCTTTTTGATCTACAGGGGTATCTTGTCGTCCCCCACGCCTTGCGCAACGACGAAGTCGCGACCCTCAACGCCATCATGGACCAGCATATTGCCGAGGAGGTGCCGCCGGAGGCGACCACCCATCGCTTCTTTGGCGATCTCCTGGCTTGGGGCGCACCCTATCAGAACCTAATTGACCATCCCCGCATTTTCCCTTATCTGGAAGCGTTACTGGGACCCAACTTCCGTATGGACCACGACTATGCCGACATTATCCGCGCCGGTAAGGGACCGATTGGCACACGGCTGCATGGCGGTGCGGTGCCCCAGCATCCGGCTTTCTACTATCGCTGTCACAACGGCGAAATCCGCAATGGACTGATGGTGGTGGCCTACAATCTCAAAGATGTAAACCCAGGCGACGGCGGCTTTGGCTGTGTTCCCGGCAGCCACAAGAGCAACTTTCCCTTTCCCGACGAGTGGCGCGAACTGGAAACGATGCAGCCATTCATGCAAGCGGTAACCGGTCCTGCCGGTACGGCGATTATCTTCACCGAAGCCTTAACCCACGGCACACTCCCCTGGCGCGGTGCAGAACGGCGCACGGTCTTTTACAAATACAGCCCATCCACCTTGTCCTGGGCGCGCGACTACTATGACGCCAGCCGCTATACAGGGCTTAGTGAACGCCAGCAAGCGATCTTAGAAGCGCCCAATGCACGCTACAGGCCCAATCCGACGACAACCAAACGGCAGGGATGAGGAAACAGCAACATGATCACCGCAGAGCAACAGCGTACACTGGACGAAGAGGGGGCCATCGTCATTCCCGATGTGCTCTCCAGTGCAGAAATCGCCGCCTACAAGGAGCGCTTGCTGGCCTTGGCCGCGGCGGAGCGCCAGGATGGTTCGGCCATTGTCCACACCGGTGGGTTGGGCCAACATGTGCGTTGGCTGGTCAACAAAGGCGAAATCTTTGAACAGATGCTCGGTCACCCCAAGGTGGCGCCTTTTTTCGAGTATCTGTTGGGGCCGGATTATACTTTAAGCACCCTCACTTCAAATATCATTTCCCCCGGTGCGGCCGATGGCGCCTATCATGTCGATAGCGTCATAGGCGCCATGCCGGAACCGCTGCCCAGCTTTCCCCTAGTGGCCAACAGTCTTTGGCTGCTGGAGGATTTCACGCCGGAAAATGGCGGCACCCGCTACATTCCCGGCAGCCATCGCTTTCTGACCAAGCCGCCGGCCGGCCTCAGCGATCACCCCCAGGAGCAGCGGCTCACGGCGCCCAAAGGCTCGGTCTTTCTCTTTAATGGCGCCATCTGGCACTCCGCCGGCGCCAACCGGACCGATCAGCCGCGCATTGCCCTGATCTGCTTCTGCTGCCGCGCCTTTATCAAACCCATGTTTGACTTCGTGCACCATCTCAAGCCGGAGGTGGTGGCGCGGGCCACACCGGAGATGCGCCGCATCTATGGCTTTGATTCGCAGCCCAAGCCGCCCGATCAACCAAAGGCAACAATGTAAATCATTCAATGAGAGGAATCAACAAAATGGCGGAACCACAGGACTTTACTGAAAATCTGGCCACCCTAAAACGTGATGGCTTTCTGCTGCTGCCCCAAGTGTTGGACCGAGCAACGGTCGAGCAGTGGAAGGGAATTCTCTATGCGCTCTATGATCGGGGTGCGTATGAGATCAGCAACGGGGTTGGCAATGTGGCCTTTGAAAAGCTGCTGGCGCTGGAACCGGAACTGTCGAAGCAACTGCTGGCCCATCCCAGTGTTGCGCCCTACCTGAAGACAATCTTGGGTAAGCAGTGTCAGCTACGCAGTATGCGCGCCCATGTCAACCCCGCAGACTACACACAAGAATGGCACATGGATTTCTACGATTACTACTATCAGGAAGCGAAAGCTGAAGCGGAGAACCCGGCGCGGGCGCTCTGTATGAACACCACCTTCTATCTGACCGACAACACACCCGATCGGGCGCGGCTGACCTTTCTGAAAAACTACATGCACCAACCGATCCCAGACGAGTTGGTGGCGCATATGGGCTATACCGAAGACCGCGCCAACCCCTTCCAAGTCTGGTGTGATAACCAAGAACATGTCAACCTCTATCCCATGGCGGGCGATGTCGTGATCTTCTATAGCCACATTCCTCACCAGGGCGCTAAACTGGGGCCAGACCCCGAAGGCGAGATTCGCGCCAACATTGTCTTTCACTACCAGCAAAACCCCATGTTCCCCGGCATTCGCTTTGTCAGCAACCCCCAATTCACGCTGGAGACGCTAGGCTATGCCGGGACATTCCCTTTTGCTACGGGGTAGGTTCTGTTGATATTTCGTTTTACAGGGTGAAAACCCGCTGCGAAGAGCGCAAAGGAGCAGATCCCGATGGCTAAACCAATTGTCACTGTTGTTGGCAGCTTTGCCGTAGGCATGACCTTGCGGACCCAGCGCATGCCAATCTTTGGCGAGACGCTAGTCGGTGCTGATTTTGATATGGGCCCAGGGGGCAAGGGATCCAACCAAGCGGTGGCGACGGCCAGGCTGGGCGCCCACACTACCTTTGCCGCCATCATTGGGGCGGATAAGCTGGGCGAAATTGCCACCGATCTCTACGCCCGTGAAGGGGTTGATACGACCTATCTGCAACAAACGCAGAAGATGGCTACGGGCGTTGGCTTTATCATCCTGAATGAAGCCGGAGAAAATGGCATTATTCTCGACATGGGCGCGAATAAAAGTATGGACGCGGCTTTTGTCGACCAGATCGAGGAGCAAATTGCGCGCAGTGATGTGGTTATGGCAGTCTTGGAAATCCCGGTCGAAGCCGCAGCGCGGGCCATGGCATTGGGCAAAAAATGGGGTGTACCCACCATTCTAAACCCTGCCCCGGCTACCTACCTCGATGAGGCAGTTCTACAAAACGTTGACTATCTAACACCCAATGAAACTGAACTACGCATTCTGCTTGGGCTACCGGCCAATGACCCGACACCGACCCTCGAATTAGCGAAGCAATTACGCGCACAGGGCGTGAAAAACCTAATCGTGACCCGCGGTGAAGCGGGTGCACTCGTCCTGTCTGAAGCCGGTCTGTTTGAAGTGGCCGGCGTTACTTTGCCAAGAAAAATCGTGGATACAACAGGTGCTGGGGATGCCTTTAACGGTGGTTTAGCAGTTGCCCTGGCCCAGGGTAATCCTCTACTGGAGGCAGTTCAGTTTGCCTGTTGTGCGGGCCGCTTAGCCTGCGACAAACTCGGCGTTGTTCCAGCCCTGGCGCATGGTGAGCAAGTCGAGCAATTGTATCGAGCAGTGTATAGCAATGCGCACAATGGTTGAGAATGTTCAATCAGCAAACTCGGCTGACTTACGCGCCAACTTGGGGTTCACAAGTCGCGGGTAAGCGTCGTCATTTTGGGGTGCGTCCCAAAGTAGGGGCGATGGACGAGAAGCACAAATGGGCCTTGCCGGTGCTTCGCCCCATTTGTGGTACGCACCCTCATTTTTCAGCCCTTTGCAACTCTCCTGTTGTTATGATAGACTGCCACTTTCCCAGTGTTATGATACCTAAAATAGAGACTGGATTATGAAACGAAATCTGCGCCGCCGCGTACAACGGTACAGCACCATGTATATTTTCCTGCTGCCGGCCATCATCGTCGTGTTGACCTTTTATTATCGGCCGATGATCGGTCTGATCATGGCTTTTGAGAAGTACGACATCGTCAAAGGCATGTTTGCCAGCCCTTTTGTTGGTCTTGAAAATTTCCGGACATTTATAAACGACAACGATTTTTGGGCGGCGCTGCGTAATACGCTTGCCATCAATGGGCTTTACTTACTGATCGGTTTCCCGCTCCCCATTGCACTAGCCATTATGATCTTCGAGATGCGCGACAACCTCTTCAAAAAGGTCACCCAAACGATCAGCTATCTGCCGCACTTTGTCTCTTGGGTGGTCATCGCCGGCGTCGTCTACAAACTGTTGGATATTAATGGCGGCATCGTCAATATCCTGATTAGAAATTTGGGCGGGACGCCGGTGGCATTTATGCGCGAGCCGGATCTCTTCTGGTGGATCATGACGATCACCAGTATCTGGAAGGAAATCGGTTGGAATACTATCATTTACCTGGCGGCACTCTCCGCAATTGATGCGGCGCAGTATGAGGCGGCCATGGTGGACGGCGCCAACGGCTTTCAGAAACTCATCTATATTACGTTGCCAGGTCTCGCCCCAATCATTGGGCTGATGCTCATTTTTACGATGGGGACGCTCGTTTCGAGCAACAGTGCCATCTCGTTTGACGCCATTTATAACATGCGCAATGCGATCGTCTCTTCACGAGCGGACACCCTCGATTATTACATCTATGCCAAAGGCATCCAAGGTGTCAAGTACGGCCTATCGACGGCGGCGGGCTTACTGTTGAGTCTGATTTCTCTCTTCATGGTGTTGGGCTCCAATGCGATCAGCCGCCGTATCCGCGGTTACGGCGCTTTTTGACCCTCACTTGTATAGGAACCTTGATAATGACCACAAGCACCCTAAAACTCAAGACCCGTAAGAAATTCTCGCCTAGCCAGTTGATCTTCGGCACGATCATGCTCTTGCTCTCCATCGTCACGGTCTACCCTTTCTGGTACTGTCTTGTCTACTCCTTCAGTTCAGCCGAACGAGCTGCTATGACCAATGTGGTGCTTTGGCCAGTGGGCTTTACCCTGGACAACTACGCCACCGTATTTAAGATGAATATTATCTATACCTCCACTTTGATCAGTATTTTTCGCACAGTTGGCGGCGTGCTCTATTCTGTTACTATTACCGGCTTGGCCTCTTACGCCATCTCCAAACGGGATATGCCTGGCAATCGCGCCATCGCGCTCTTTTTGATTATCCCGATGTACATTTCAGGCGGTCTGCTGCCCTACTATGTCACCATTTCGCAGCTCCACCTTTTTAATAACCTACTGGTCTACATCCTCCCGCACGGTTTTTGGGCCTTTAATATGCTGTTGATGCGCACCTACTTTGACACCATCCCACCTGAACTGGAAGAATCGGCTCGCCTAGACGGCGCCAACGATCTGACGATTTTCTTTCGAATTATCTTGCCGCTATCGATGCCGATCTTCGCCGTGATTGCGATGTTCAACGGCGTATGGCAGTGGAACTCCTGGTTTGATGCCGCGTTATTCGTCACCAAGTTTGAATTGCGCCCGCTACAAAATGTCCTGCAGTCCTTGATTCAAGAGAATACGGCAGACCTGGTCATGCTGATGCAGGGCCGCATCCAGGAGCGGACGGTTTCCGCAGAGACGATCCGCATGACCACCTTGATTGTGACCACCTTGCCGATTGTCTTTATTTACCCCTTCTTCCAGAAACATTTTATTCGTGGCATCATGATTGGCGCGGTCAAGGCTTAGTTAATCTACCCCAAAAAGGAGGATGGTCCGAAGAAATACCATACGCAATTTAGACCTATGCTTGCAAAGAATCGATTCGTTTCCCTATTTAGGAGAGTGAGAAGATGAGTACAAAATTATCAAGGCGTGAAATGCTCAAAGTGTCAGCAGGATTAGCTGCCGTAACCGTGTTGGCGGCCTGCGCACCCCAGGAGACCAATCAGGCACCCGCTGCCGATCAACTGCTCACCCTGCGTGTCGCAGTTTCGCAATACGGCGAGAAAGCCTCCAAGAATGTCAATGACATTGTAACCCCCTACGTTGAGAAGATGTTCAATGTAAAGTTCGATGCGTTCTACCCGCCCCCAGGCACCAGCAATAAGGAATTTTATGCCCTTAATAAGGCTGCTGGTACATTGCCGGAGATCATGATCACCGGCCGTCAGGAATCTCTCTTCCTCTCCAAGACGGGCGATTTTGCCGACATGACGGATAACCTGTCCAGGATACCGAGCTACATGCGTTGGGTGGAGCCGACAACCTTCCGGCGCTGGCTGAGCGATGGTCGCCAGTACGCGCTGCCCCAAATTTACCCGAATGGCAACGACCCGTCATTAAAGGGCAATGTCTACTATGAGGGCTTCAACGTCTGGCCGCTGCTGATCCGCGAAGATCTCCTCACCCAATTGGGGTATAAGTTGACCCCGCTAGCCGATATTGCCAAGGAGACCACCGACAAGGGCATCTGGCCAACCTTTGATCAGTTAGGCATCACCCCCGCCATCGATACCCCCGAAAAGTTCGACGAATTGCTCAAGCAGATCCAAGCCCTCAACATTATGGTCGGCGACAAACCCCTCACGCCGCTCAGCTCGATTTACTGGTCCGTTTTCCATCTCTCCAGCATGATGGACAATGGCCATTGGCGCATTAATGACGCCGGCGAAGTAGATGGTTTTCTGGGCTTGCCGGGCGCCCATCCCTACTACAAGATGTGGTCCGATTGGTATCGCACGGACTTGCTTGACAAGGACTATGTCACGCAGAAGGACGACCAACTCCAGGAAAAGTGGAGCACCGGTCGCGTTGCCACTGGATTATACGTGCCCAACTTAGGTGCTGCGCGCCAAGCATTGATGGCCAATGATCCGACGGCGATGATCCGGCCGGTTGCTTGGCCCAAACAGGATCAGCGCTACGGCTTCTTCGATCTCTTTGAGACAGGTTTCTGGACGGCCACCTTTAACAAATCGATCCCAGACATCGACCGCATGGTCGAAATGACAGAGTGGCTTAGCTCGGATGAAGGCATCGATGTCAATACTTGGGGGCCAAAGGAGGCTGGATTGTATACCACGGACTCAAGTGGGAAGAAGCTCTGGAAGGATGAAGAGACACGCAAAAATATCATGGAAAACATCAATGACACAAAAAACGCCGAGTACTACGGTTTGTTCAATCCGGTAGGCGGCGGTTTTACCAGTCGCGTTTCCTTCTGTATGCCCATGGTGAATGCGCCGATCAAAGCTGATCCCCGCTTTAATTACGAACCCGTGCTCAATATCTTCGATATTGTGCCGCGCGTCCTGGGCCAGAATACGAACATGGGCTATAACACAGACGGCCGCGCCTGCTATGGCGACGGTGGCGAGAACACCACCTCGGTCGGTGACTACTTCTGGTCTAAGTTCTCCAACGGCGAAATCGCTAAGCTGCTGACCGCCAAAGATGACACAGAGTTTGAAGCTGGTTGGGCTGAAATCCAGAATAGCTTTGAGACCGATGGCAGTTATTCAGGCGCCAAGGCGGACATGACCAAGTGGTTCGCTGAATTTGGACCCAAGACATAAGCAGATACATCATGAACGTTCAAGAAACTTATCTTTTCGACCTGCAAGGCTTTATCACCGTGCCCAACGCGCTCAGTGCAGAGCAGCTTGTTACGCTAAATGCAATCTGGGATGAGCGCATGGCAACCGATATCACGCCGGAGAAGCCCAATCATCGCTGGGGTAATTTGTTTGATTGGGGCCAGCCATTTCTGGATCTGATCGACCAGCCTACCATCGTTCCCTATCTGGATGCCATTCTTGGCAAAAACTTTCGGCTCGATCACGAATACGCCGATCTGATCCGCACCGGCAAGAGCCCAATCGGCTCGATGCTGCATGGCGGCGGCGCACCCTTTGACGCCGGCCAGTACTATCACTGGAAGGACGGTCGCATGTACAACGGCCTGACCGTGGTGGCCTACAATTTGCGTGACGTTCATCCGGGCGATGGCGGCTTCGGCTGTGTGCCAGGCAGCCACAAGGCAAACCTACCCTTTCCGAACGAATGGCGCGATCTGACTGACTTCCAGCCGTTTATGCGTGCGGTGACCGGCCCGGCAGGCACCGCGATCATTTTCACAGAAGCGCTTACCCATGGCGCAATGCTGTGGACCGGCGCCGGCGAACGCCGCACGCTCTTCTTTAAGTATTCGCCCTTCCCACTTTCGTGGTCGGCCAACTACTACAACCCTGACGATTACCCCGACATCACCGAGGCCCAACGCCTGATCTTCGAAGCGCCGAATGCACGCTATAGGGGGCGCAAGGTAATGTTAGGGAAGAAATAATTACAAGGTGAATTCATTGGATACGAATAACAAAGCGCCATCTTCCCCCGCTACCCTACCATCTTCTTCCCTCATCTACACCACACCCGATCGGCTGGTGCTGGATTTTGCCTGCCGCGGGCTTGTCGTGCTGGCGCCGGAAAGCCTGGGCATCCCTGCCGCGGTTCACGAGCAAGTTTATGCACAGGAAAAGGCAGTCCACGACAAGGGGGTGCGTGTGACGCCGGCCAACGTTCCTGCCGTGTTAGATCTGCTCAATGCGCCGGGGCTGATCGCCGCCTGCAACCAGCTTGTTGGTAAACATTGGGCCATCGTGCCCTTTACCCACAACGCCTCCTTTACCAGTGGCGCCCGCGATCAACATTGGCACAAGGATGACAACGGCCCCTACAACAGCCGCAAACAACGCCACCATCAGGCGGTGCAGATCGAAATGCTCTACTACCCACAACCGGTGAGCGAGCAGATGGGGCCCACCGCGACCGTGCCCTATTCCCAATACTGGACCTTTAACCACGAAGAGAATCACGACAACTTCGCCGGCGCTGATCATCTCGACTTTGCCTATGTGCTGGCCGGGATGGAGCGGGAACCGGTCAGCGGCCCCGATTCAAAATACGATCTTGATGACATACTCCACGCGCGCACGGCCCACGACATCCGCATGCGCGAGGCGGTCACGAAGACGGGGTGGCCGCTGGTCTACTCCTTTGCCGCCGCGCCGCTGCGTGCCGGCAGCATTGTGCTCTATTCGCACAACACCTTTCACCGCGGCAACCATCGCCGTGATGACTGGCGCACGTGGCAGGAGAACCCACGCTTTATGTGGCGCTTCTGGATCTATCGCACGACCGATGTTGAGGCGCCGGATGATGAGTCTGCCACCAAAATCAGTTGGCAGAACCTGGGCGTCGACCCGATGACGAAGATCGATCTCTCCGGCGTCAGCGATGACGTCACCAGCGTCTGGCGCTATCACTATCACTGGATCAAGACTGGGCAAACGCCACCGCCGCGTCCCGAGGTTGCCCAGTTGGCAGCGGACAAGCGTGAGGCAGAGGCCGAGCAGCTCTTTGCCCAACTGCACGCAACGGGTGACGAGGCCGAGCCAACCCGCATCGGTGCGGCCTATAAACTGGCGTCGATTGGCGATACCAACCTCGCCACGCGTCTGCTGGGCAAAGCGCTCTACACCGATCGGGAGAACGTGCGCCGCGCCGCCACCTATGGCCTGATTGCCGTTGGGGAGGACGCAACCCCGACCTTCTTGGAAGCCGCCGCTTCGCCCATCAAGTGGGTGCGCAAAGCGGGGGTCTATGGGTTGGGCGATGCCAGCCCGCTGACCGAGACAGTCTTGCAAACGGTGGTGACCAGGCTACACGAAGATTCCTCCGTCTATATCCGGTCGGTCGCCGCCGGCACGCTGGGCTGTCTGGGGCGACGCGCTATCGCCACCGGGGTCGGCATTGAGCTGGTTCCTGCATGTCTCGCTGCGTTGGTGCAGAGCCTCGGCTGTGAGGAGAATCGTCTGGCCATGAGCAAGGCGCAGGGGCGCTCCATCAAGTTTGTGCGCCCCACCGATGAATCCGATGTCTGCGAGGGTGATGGCGTCGACTTTGGGCTGGAGCGCTTTGCGCCGGTGCGTTCGGCGGTGCGCGAGAATGTGCTTTGGTCGATCGTCATGCTCGCTTCCCACGGGGCGGCAGTGCTGGGCAGTGCGCTAGAACCGACAATTCATACATTGAAAGAAATAGTGCGTACGGACAAGAACGTGATCTGCGTCGGCTTTGCGATGGATGCGCTGGCGCGGCTGGCCAACCTGCCGGCGGACGATACCGAGCCGCCGCCGCTGATTACCGATCTGCAAGCAAACCTGCGGGACATTCTCGGTGAAGCACCCGTGCAATGTTGGGAGTCACTCGTGCGCGAGGGGGTGACACCGTAGACACCGCAGCGAAAGGTGAAGGGATGATAGTTGTCCTACCTTATAACAAGAGGGTCTTTGAGGTTTGATGGAGTCCTGCGTAGGGGCATGGCCTTGCGCCTGCCCTAGGGCAACCGCAAGGGTCGGTTGCCTCCTAAGCGCCTACCCCACAATTCATTAAAGAGCCCAACAAAATTAAACCTCATTGCGCAAGGTGGGCCAACAGCTTCACCGAAGAACTTTCTTCGCCCAAATGGGACTATCTTATAGAGGCCTTTTGATAAGCACCATGAGATAACTCCAGGATAGATGATGGGTGATTTAGCGTTGTTAATTCTGCAAGCAAAACAGGGGGATGTGGCGGCCTATAGCGCAATCGTGCGGCGCTTCCAGGATACCGCGGTCGGGTACGCGTATGGCATCTTGGGCAATCATGATGCCGCCAAGGATGCCGCCCAAGAAGCCTTTCTGGAAGCGTATGCCTGTTTGGGCGATCTGCGCGAGCCAAGAGCCTTTTCGGCCTGGTTTCGCCGGATCATTTTCAAACAGTGTGACCGCATCACGCGCCGTCGTGCGCTGACGGAAGTACCGCTGGAGGTCGCCGAGCAAGTGCCAACCACCGCACCTGGTCCGGTCGAAATCTATGAGCAGCGCGAATTGCAAACCCTGGTCGCCAATGCCCTGCAACAACTGCCCGAAGAGCAGCGGCTCGCGATCACCCTTTTCTATCTCAGTGGGTACTCTCATCAAGAGGTGGCGGACTTCCTGAATCTCACGAAGTCCCAGGTCAATAATCGCCTTTATCGTGCCCGTAACAAGTTGAAAGAAAGGATGTTTGCAATGACAAAAGCAGCGTTAAATGAACAACGTCCGTCCAACGACGAGCGCTTTACCACTCAGGTGATCGAGCGCATCCGCCTGGCTAATCCTATGGAGGATTTCCCACGCATCGCGGAACTGCTGTCGGCGGATGCGCGTGAGGTGACCCATGCCCAGGATCTGCTCGACGAACACAATGTTGATATGCCAGAGCGCATTCTGCGTCACGCGGTGGCGATCAACGAGGAGGGAACGGTGGTCGGCTTTAACTTTGCCGGTCACTATCCCAGTATGAAACCCCAGCAATATTTTGTCAATGTGGTCGTTGATCCAGCCTACCGTAACCAGGGCATTGGCACCCAACTGTGGCATGACTTGACCAATTATCTGCGTGAGCAATCTGCCAATGCGCTCCTTGCCGAAGTACAGGAAGGGGATCCGGTCCACTATCGTTTTGCCGAAAAGCGCGGCTTCACCCCCCGCACCCATCAACTACGCGCAACCCTTGACCTGAACGATTTTGACGAGCGCGCGTTCGCTGGAATTACAGAACGGGTCGAAGCAATGGGGATCCGCCTCACTGCTTTTGCAGACGTAGAGCAGACTGAAGAAAATATCCGCAAACTCTACGATATCAACGGGGTGGCGGCGCTTGATGACCCGGCCTCGGACGGGGCTTATATCAACTATGACAATTGGAAGAAGGTGATCTTTGGCGCTTCGTGGTTTCAGCCGGAAGGGCAAATGATCGCGCTGGACGGTGACAAATTTGTGGGGCTGTCGGCCATCAGTTACAGCGCAGAAGAACAGATTGGGTATATCATGATCTCCGGTGTGGATGCCGCCTACCGCAACCGGAAGATCATGCAGGCGCTCAAGTTACGCGCCATCAACTATGCACGAGCCCAGGGCGCCACCCAGGTCGTGACCAATGTCGAGACGGTCAACGCCCCTATGCGCGCGATCAATCAAAAGTTTGGGTTTGTGGAAGAACCAGGAAAATATGAGATGGAGGCAACAATATGACATTTGGCAGTGGCAATTATACCTATACCCTCGTCGAAGACTGGGGCACGGTGCCGGCGGATTGGAAGTGGGGCTGGATCGTGGGTGTGGCGGCCGATTCACAGGATCGGGTCTTTGTGGCCTCGCGCAGCCAACATCCGCTGGCGGTCTTTGACACGGACGGCAACCTCTTGGCAACGTGGGGGGACGATGTGCTTTTTGCCAATCAAGCGCACGGCCTCTTTATCGATAAGGACGACAACGTCTACTTTACCGACGCCGTCAATCATTGTCTTTTCAAATTTGATCGCACGGGTAAGCTGGTGATGACGCTGGGCACACCGGGCCAACCAGCCGCGGTTGAGGGCGAACCTTTCCGCCGCCCGACCGACGCCGCGGTGGCTTCGACGGGCGAGTTTTATGTCTCGGATGGCTATGGCAATTCACGCGTTCACAAGTATAGTGCCGACGGTGAACTGCTATTCTCTTGGGGCGAACCCGGGAGCGGTCCCGGCCAATTTGCGATTTCGCACAGCGTCCGGCTCGATGCCCAAGATCGCGTCTGGATCTGCGACCGCGAGAACAGCCGTGTCCAAATCTTTGACAGCAACGGCACCTTCTTGCGGGCCTGGAATGGTCTGTTACGCCCCAACACGATCCACTTCGACCCCAATGCACCGGTAGTCTATGCGGCGGAACTGGGACGACGCTTTAGCATCTGGGCGCTCGATGACGACGGCCTACCCGGACCGCTACTCACCCACTGGGCCGACCCGGAACCAAGCGAAACGCCTGGCTTCTGGCGTGGTGGTCCCCACGGCCTTTGGACCGACGCGGCCGGGAATCTCTACGTGGGTGAAGTCGAGTTGGGCGTCGAGGGGCGGATGTGGAAGTATGCGCGGGAACGGTAGATCAGTTTTCAGTACTCAGTTATCAGTTATCAGTCTTCAGTTATCAGTTGTTGCGACTGTCCACTGATTACTGAAAACTGGTTACTGGCCACTGGTTACCGATCACTGGCCACTGGTTACTGATCACGGCAAGCAATCACCCTAAAGGACACCACCATGAGCCAACCAAGCGACACCACCATTACCGATGAACTGGCCCTGAACTATCATTTGATGCACCCGGGCGGCGACAGCGCGCCGGGCGACCCTAACGCGGCTTTTTACCTGGACGGTGTCTATCATTTGCATTATATTTTGCGTCATCCGTGGCGGGGAGGACAGTCATTTTCCTTTGTTCATGTGACAAGCTCGGATATGCTGCATTGGACGTGGCAGACGACGAAGTTGCAACCTGCCTTTACCGGTCACGGCATGTTTAGCGGCACCGGCTTCCTCACCAAGGAGGGCAGGCCGGCTGCCATTTACCACGGTCAGGCCTCGGAGCGCAACCAGATCGCCATTGCGAAAGACCATGCTCTTTCTGCCTGGGAAAAGCCCTATCCGGTCGAGCCCCAAAATGCCGATGGCAGCGAACCGGAGATGTACCACTGGGACCCCGATTGCTTCCTCATTGGCGACACCTACTACGCCATCTCCGGTGGGCCCAACCCACCGCTGATCAAATCGCCGGATCTCACCCATTGGACCTTGGTCGGCGATTTTCTGCGCCACGAAATGCCCGATGCGGCCATTGGCGAAGATATTTCGTGCCCAAACTTCTTCCCCTTGGGTGACAAGTGGATGTTGCTCTGCATCAGCCATCCTTTTGGCTGTCGTTACTATCTGGGCGATTGGGACGCGGCCGCCGAACAGTTTGTGCCAACCAGCCATGGCCGCATGAATTGGCGGCGCCCGCAACAATCGATTTATGAAACCAATTACCGCGACTTCTTTGCCCCGGAAAGCGTGCTGACACCTGATGGCCGGCGCGTGATGTGGGCCTGGCTCACCACGCTGGATGAGGCGATTAACCTGAAATCCATCCAGTCGCTGCCGCGTGAGCTAAGCCTAGCCACTGATGGCAGCCTGCGCATCCGCCCCTTGCGTGAGTTAGAAAGGCTGCGTTACGACCCCGTCACCTTGAACAACATCACGGCCGCACCGCCGGCACAGCCCCACAGCAGCATGGCCATCCAACCTATCACCACCCTTGACGGCGACGCCTTTGAGATCAGGGTCACCGTTGATCAAGCTGAGGCCCAGCGCAAACGCTTTGGAGTCCAGCTCTTTGCCGATGCGCACCATGAGGGGCTGCCCATCCTCATCCACCCGGAGACGCGCACCTTACGCATTGGCGCCACCGAGGCGCCCTTTGCTGTTGTGGACCTTGCTCAGGGTGAAGATGTCGTGTTGCGCATCTTTGTTGACAAATATCTGGTTGAGGTCTTTGCCAATGACCGGCAGGCAGTGGTGGCCGCGCATATGGCCTATAAGGCGGCGAACGGTCTCAATCTCTACACCTACGGCGGCTCCACGACGGTCAAGCAGGTCGAAATTTGGCGACTCAAAGCCACCAACCAAGGCTTTTTCGCCGCACGGGAGAATCGGATCTGGGAGCCGGTGACTATGTAGGTCCGTCTATCAGTCGCTTATTGTGGGCCGATCAAAGGGAAATGGAGCATCCGAATGTCAATCGAAACCTATGCACATATTCAGAAACCAACCTTGGACTATCAATACGAGTTCGGCATGGATGAACTCGCGGCAATGGAGCAATGTCTGACCGAGCACGGCTTTGCGATCATCAAAGATGTGTTGCCCCAAGCGTTGGTCGACCAGCTCAAAGAGGCAGTCTATGCGGGCACAGATCCAGAGCGAACCTTACAGCCTGGCGAAAGTCGCACACGCCACGCCTGGATTGAATCGGGACCGGGAGCGTGGTCATTGCTTGCGTATGAACCCTTTATGGAAATTCATCGACGCTTAATTGGCACAGATGAGTTGACTATCCACCGTTCGGCGGCCATCATTCGTATGAGTGGATCGCAGCCGGTCGCTTGGCATACCGATTGGTGCGGTTACTCGACAGAAATCAAGCACTCCGGCGATGTCCTCAACCGCGGCCTCTGGCCATCGGGGAAGTGGTTCTATCTGACCGGCTCACGCCCGATTCATGGTGGCCTCTGTGTCATTGAAGATTCGCATGTTGAAGGCTGGCCGGGGCCGGAAGGCTTTACGCTGACTGCCGACAAACGTTCATTTTATCGGACTGGCGATGAAGCGCGACCTTACATGGGCTTTGATATCCCCGGGCTTGTCCCCCTGTTCACCAATGGCGGCGATATGATCGTCTTTGCCCACCGCACCTATCATGGCGCCTTCCCCAACCAGCTAGAAGAGACCCGCTTGTCCTGTGCCATTGGCTTCCGCGCCCGCACCCATCGCATTGAGATCCCCTGGACGATTCCGGACGAAGGGCAACGCTTTCTGGCACAGTTGCCCGCCCATCTACATCGCTATACCGACGGCTACACCAGTATTGATATGAATTGGCGGGGATAAAAGGAGAGAGCAAGTATGACAAAATTAAATGTTGGCATCATCGGCTTGGGTGGCATTGCGCGTTCCCACTGCGATGCGATTGCCGGCCTCGACAATGTGGAAATTGTCGCCGTTGCCGACCTCTTTGAGGAGAAACGGCGCGCCTATATGGATAAGTACAATATCCCTAAGGGCTATAGCTCCCACGAGGAGTTGCTGCAAGACAACTCGGTGGACGCCGTGGCGGTGGTGTTGGGCCATCAACTGCACCACCGGCTGACCATCGACGCCTGCAACGCGGGCAAGCATGTGTTGGTCGAAAAGCCCATGGCGCTCAGCCTGGCCCAATGTGATGAGATGATCGCGGCGGCGGAACGCAATCATGTGAAGCTGATGGTCGGCTATACGCAGCACTTTTATGGCACCAGCCTTAAGGCCAAAGAGATCCTTGACGCGGGCGAACTTGGCCCGCTGATCACGGCGGTCTGCTACATGTCCAAAAATTGGAATGTGGCTGGGCGGCGTCCCCAGTATCGTAGTCGTTTTCATGGCGGCGGCATGTGGCTGACCAATGGCGTTCATGTGGTGGATCGGTTGACCTGGATGATGGCCTCGCAGGCGCTTTCTGTGTCGGCGGTCATCGGCACGCGGGCGCACTACCAGGCCAGTGACGATTCGGCTACAGCCTTTATTCGCTACAAGAATGGGCTGGCTGGCGTGGCGGTGGCCGTGGGCTTTGCCGATGGCGCGCCCAATTACGAGTGCCAGGTGATCTGCGCCAACGGCACGTTGCGCTTTAGCCAACATGGCGAGAAGTATGTCAAGGTGGGCAAGGGTGACGAGTGGCAGGATGTGCCCTTTGCGGATCCGCCCACGGAGATGCATAACGAGTGGCAAGCCTTTGCCGAATGCATCGACCAGAATATTGAGCCGCCAGTGCATGGCGCCTATGCCCGCCACATTATGGAGATCATCTTTGCCGCTGAGCAATCGGCCATGAGTGGCCGCGAGGTCATGCTGGAGAGCGGTCAAGCGTGGAGCTATCAGCACACGGGTGAGCCGGTGACGATTCAGCATGGGTGGATCTGACGCTCTTCGCGCGATGGTTGCGGCTTATGGTATAATTTGCGCAGGTGAATGACTATCTTCTTGCGAATTGAGGCAGACCATGCGCAAATTTTCTTCCTATGGACCGGTAAACACTAGACTGCATTACTATGCTCCGCGGACCGAGTTGATTGATCGAGCTTGTTTACAACTGCTGGGTGAAGATCCGAATGACGGCGGCCACTACATCACTGTTTGGGCGCCGCGACAGACAGGCAAGACCTGGTTGATGCAACAAGTGTTAGCGCGTGTGAATGCAAGCGCAGAGTACGAGACTGCCATTCTGACCATGCAGTCGGCTAAGGAAATCCAGGATGGGCAACGGGTTCTGCGCATTTTTGTGAACGCCCTGAGCAATTGGTTTGGTCGGGATTTCCCGGCGCTTGAGCGTTGGGAAGATCTTCACACGCTCTTTACACCTGAATATTTCGCCAAGCCACTGATTCTGATTATCGACGAATTTGATGCGCTCCATGAAGCGTTTATCAATCGTTTTGCCAACGAATTTCGCAGCATCTATACGCAACGCACGAATCAGATCGGCATACCGAGCGCAGCCAAGAGCAACTTACTGCATGGCCTGGCGCTAATTGGCGTGCGCAGCGTATTGGGCATTGAAAATGTCAGCGGCTCGCCCTTTAACGTCCAACGCAGCGTCCATATTCCCAATCTTACCCAGGATGAGGTGGACGGTCTCTTTCAATGGTATCAGACAGAGAGTGGACAAGAGATTGCACCAGATATCGTGGCGCGGGTTTATGCAGAGATGCAGGGGCAACCAGGGCTCACCTGCTGGCTGGGTGAACTGTTGACCGAAACCTACAACCGTCATGCTGCCGAGATTACCATGCAGGATTTTGATTTTGCCTATTCGGCGGCGATGGATGCGTTGCCGAACAATAACATTCTTAACATTATCTCCAAAGCCAAGCAAGAGCCCTATAAGGCGTTGGTCCTGGAAATGTATAAGACAGCAACCAAACTGCCCTTTCGCTATGATGATCCTGAAACCAATTTCCTCTATATGAATGGCGTCGTTGAGCATGACGTGGTGCTGGAAGGCAACGGCGAATACAATCGCTATCTAAAATTTGCCAGTCCTTTTGTCCAAAAACGGCTCTTTAACTACTTTGCCCATGAACTCTTTATGGGCTTGGATCGCCTCTACGATCCCTTTGCCGATATGTCGGAGACCATCACCGATGAGCGTTTACATGTCCCCAACCTCATGCGGCACTACGAGCGTTATCTCCAGAAAAATCAAGGGTGGCTCTTCAAAAATGCCCCGCGGCGCAAGACCGATGAGCGGATTTACGAGGCGGTCTATCACTTTAACCTCTATATGTATCTGACCCAGTTTCTGGTCAACTACGATGCGTCGGTCACGCCTGAGTTCCCCACCGGCAATGGGAAAATCGACCTGCTGATTCATCACCATGGTGTCTTGTATGCGCTTGAGCTAAAGAGCTTTGCCAACCGGCGCGCCTATCAGCGTGCGTTACAACAAGCCGCGCTTTACGGGCAACAGCTTCAACTCACGACAATCTGGCTCATCTTCTTTGTGGATCTGATCAGCGAAGAGAATCGGCGTGAATTGGAGGCGGTTTATCATGACGCCCAGACCGGCGTTACCGTCACTCCTGTCTTTGTAGCAACCAATAGCCAGTAGATCGCAAGGGCAATAGATGTTGAATTAACAGACTCTGGACTAGGCAACTTTGCGACGAAAGAGAACCATGACTACATTAACAAAATCACAAGAAATTCCTGCTGTTGATCTCGAAGCCATTGCCGCGGCGGTGGACGAACAGGGTTATGCCATTATCCCTAACGTCATTCCGCCGGAGCAAGCTGACGCGGCGTGCGCAATCCTCGAAGAGCTGTTGACGGCGGAGGCGACCGATGCCAGTCGCGCTGCCAAAACACAACGGGTCGGCCGCATTGCGGTCAAAGATCCTCTCTTTCTTGAATTGATGACCCATCCCTTAATTGTGGCCTTCTGGCGCCACTACCTGGGCGAGGACGCCATCTGCTCCACCTGGTCGGCCAATACGGCCTATCCCGGTTTTGATCGCTTGGGCTGGCACGCCGACTATCCCTATTGGTCGATTACCCCGCCCTGGCCCACCGGTCGCATCGCTGGGCAGACCATCTGGCTTTTGGATGATTTTTCGGACGAGAATGGGGGCACCGGCGTTCTGCCCGGCAGTCATCGGCTGCTACGTCCGCCGGATAGAAATTGGGGATGGCTCGATGACGCCGTCATCTTGACAGGCGGGCGCGGGAGCGTGATGGTAATGCACGGCGCCTGCTGGCACACCGCACGCCCCAACCACACAGACAAGGCGCGGTCGGCTTTATTGGGCATGTACATGCGCCCTTGTTTCATCACCCAGGAAGATATGCGCGGACAGTTGGCCGAATTGGAAAACCCATCCGAACTCGTGCAGCAACTTATGGGCGCCAAGCAGTGGCGGCCACGCAATGTGGGCAATTAAACTTTCCGCAAATAGAAAGGAATGGCTGATGCCAACGGAAATGCAGGATTATCTCTTTGATCTGCGCGGTTATGTCATGCTCGAAGGCGCGCTGAACAAAGCGCATGTGGACCAACTCAATGCGGATATTGACGCACTCCTGCCCATGGCGCCCGGTGAATGGAAGGGCCATGTCCACCGCCACGACAGCGGCAAGGGGAACCAACTTCATCTCCAGAATATCTATGAGAACGGCGCCGCGTTTGAACGCTTGATTGACCATCCCGCCTGGATCAACCATATCAACCGCTATGTGGGCGGCGACGATGGTCTCTTTATTGATGAAGCCTTTCTGATCCAACAAGGGCCGGGGCCAGGGCAGCAATTTCATTCCGGTGGCCACAAGCGCAAAATTCGTACCCAGTTTCGCTTTCACAACAACGAGTTTCGCTGTGGTCAGGTAAATGTCCTCATTGCCCTTACCGACATTGGACCTGGCGATGGTCCCACGATGGTCATCCCCGGCAGCCACAAATCCAACCTGATGCACCCGGTTTACAAACTGCAAGATCGGCGGCTGGGCGAGGTGGAGGTGAAGGAGGCAGCGCCGGTCCACTACAAAGCTGGCGACGCGCTCGTTTTTGTGGATTGTCTGGCCCATGCCGGCGGTGCCCGGGTCAACCCTGGCTATCGACGAGTGCTGGTCATTCGCTATGGACCACACTGGGGGCACAATCGCTATGGCTACCGGCCATCCGCCGAACTGTTGGCGCGTCTCACACCTGCGCAACGCCAGATTTTGCAGCCGATTCCGCCCTTTTTGCCGCCGGGATAAGCATGAGGAGAGTTGGGTTCAAAATTCTTGAACCCACTCATACCGAATATCGGCCATGCCTGACTCGCTTTCAACGCCGCGCCCAATGATGGTGAAGCCATGCTTTTCGTAGAAGGCCTGTGCCTTTTGGTTCACCTCAAAGGTGTAGAGTTGCAACTTCCCCGGCGACAGGGCTTTGGCCAAGGTGAGCAACTGTGTACCAATACCACGGCCCTGATAATCAACGTGGATGTAGAGTTGGTCAAGTTCCGTGCCGCCGACAACCATAAAGCCCACCACTTGATCGGCTGCTTCATCCAGGGCGAGATAGACGCTGTATTTCTGCACCAGTTCCTTGAGATAATTCAGCTGTTCTTCCCAGGTATGGTGATCTTTGATCCCCAACGCTCGCTCCATACTCGCCCGCCACATCTGCACGGTGGCCAGGGCATACTGTTCGTCATAGGCAATGATTTTACAGGGTTGGCCGTTTTCCATTTGGATATTTTCCTCCATCCTTGTTGGGAATGATGCAGTCGCTCAGAAGCCGGGTTTTTGACAAAAACCCGGCTTCTCTTGCACCGTCGCGCACTTTGCACAAATTTTGACCCTATTAGGAACAACCATCCCCTGTAATCAAGACGATAGCCTCTTGCAGACGGGCTTGAAAATTATCACTCATGTCAAGATAGGGGACGCCAAACCGTGTGGTCTCCTGGCGCACAAACGTACTCCAGCGCGGTACATCCTGGGCGAATTGGCGGCGCATCTCCTCAGGGAGAGCGGCATAGCCTCGTGACCGGCCAGGAAAGCGATCAAAGCGATCCAGGGTCATTTTTTCACAGCCCAGGAAGATCGACCGAAGCGGATAGTGCGTGGCAAGCTGCACAACCTGCCCGGGCAAAAAATCGACTCCCTCGATAATATAACCATCGGCCAACGATTGGGCGCCCCAGACAAAGCGTTCGAGGCAGGGGAAAAACCACTCAGCCTTCTTTGTAATAGCTGCGGGACTGGCATCCCACTGCGTCGGTGCGCCTGCAACATCTTTTGCTTTTAGCACCTGTACCAGGAGGTCAGTCGAAATCCAACTGAGCTGAAGTTGAGTCGCAAGTTGCTGCCCTAAAATGCTCTTGCCTGCTCTGGGCGCGCCACCGATTAAGTAGAGCATAGCAATCCTCGCGATTGTGCGTTATACACGACAAAAACCTGTGATACCCCTTGTTTTTGTAAGGTAGACACGTACTGGGATCCTTGATATACTGCATTTCTCAATCTCAACATGAACTAAGCATTGTAGCGTGTTGGGAATCATCGGTAGTCCGTAGTCGCGTGGTCCATAGCCAGTGAATCCGGCCTCTATTTCTGTGCGGTCCACCGATTATATATTGTAACACTCACATGGGCGAAGCGGTGAAATTGCTACCAATACTAGTGAGTAATGAAGCGATTTCACCCGCAGACCTATATGAGCCATTTGTAAACGATGGCAGAGAAACTTAGCGATTGAGCGAGAGAATGCCTAGCCTCATGGCCAGGATCAGCAATAGCCCCCAGGCTGCATAGCCGGCAAGCACTGCCGGAATTAACCGCCAGCCGGAGCGCAGTGCAAGATAGAGCACCACCAACCAGATATAGGTCGGAATTTGGCCAATTAACAGGGAGCGTACAAATGCCAGCATGTTTTGTGACGTGGCGCTGGCGGATGTAGCAATGATCCAGAGCCCCAGCACCATATTGAGGGGCATGGTGGCCAAAATGGCAGCCAATGTGCGTGAGCGATCACGCAGGAGTGCGACAATCAGAATAATGATGACCGAGGTAAAGACCGGCAATACGCGCTGAATGTTCAACTTCGTTCCTTTCCAAATTGGTTTTAGCAATGAATAGTTGCCTAATTCGCTAAATGTAACAGCTTTTGCACACAACCCCCAAGCCTAATGCATGATTAACAGACATAACTTTGCATAAATGCGACCGGCACTTCGCCAGCAGTATCTGCCGAATTGCCGGTCACATTGCAAACCGACTTTGTCAAATTTACACTAAGCAGCCAAGTCTGCTGCTTTCTAAATCTGTTGTGTTTGGGTTTAACGAGAAAGGCATTGTTTATGCGCATCGTCACCGGCTGTATTAGCCACGAGACCAGTACCTTTACCCCCGTGCCTACCACCTGGGAGAGCTTTTTCGAGCGTTTTGGCGAGGTGCGCGGCGCCGAGATTCTTACCAAATTCCGCGGCACCAATACGCCCACCGGGGGCTTTATTGCGGGGGCGGAAGCCCACGGCTTCGAACTGATTCCCACCATCTTTGCCGAACCCCATCCCAGTGGTCCGGCATCGCGCGCTGTGTTTGACCGGGTCGTAGATGAGTTGCTCCACGGGATTGCAAACGCAGGCGCCATCGACGGCGTGTTGCTGGAACTTCATGGCGCGATGGTGGCAGAAGGGGTGGATGATGGCGAAGGGTATATTTTGGCCGCGGTGCGCAACCTGGTCGGCCCCACCATTCCCATTGTCGGCCAGTTGGATATCCATTCCAGCATCTCTCAACAGATGGTGGAGATGGCTGATGTGTTGATTGGCCGTGAAACCTACCCAGAGGTCGACATGGCCGAGCGTGGGCGTGAATGTGCCGATGTGCTGGTGCGCATCCTCACAGAGGGCCTCCGTCCAACCATGGCGCTCCACCGGCTCCCCATGATCTGGGGCATGAACCAGGTGACGGCCCATTCCCCCATGCGTGAGGCAATTGCCGAATTGCACCGGATTGAAGCGCAGCCGGGGGTGATCTGCGGCTCTATTGCCACTGGTTTCCCGCTCGCGGATGTGCCGGATATGGGCTCCTCTGTTTACATTGTCACCGACAACGACCTGGCACTGGCCCAACGCTATGCCGATGCGTTGGGCGCCTGGATCTGGGAACGCCGCGCCGATTGGCAACTGCCCATGCCCAGCACGGCCGAAGCGATCAAAGCGGCCCAACAAGCGGGACGCTACCCGGTGGTCTTTGCCGACCGCAACGATAACACCGGCGGCGGTTCGCCGGGCGACAGTACAGGCATGTTACGCGCCTTTATCGAAGCCGGGCTAGAGGATGCCTGTGTGCTCTATATGGTCGATCCGGAAGCAGTCGAACGATGTCGGCAGGCAGGCATCGGCGCCTCTTTGGCGCTGACCGTGGGTGGCAAATCTACCCCGTTACAGGGCGCGCCGGTGGCGATGACGGTTGAGGTAGTGGCGCTCTCGGATGGGCGCTTTCACTATGACGGCCCTATGTACGCCGGATTGGAAGGGCAGATGGGCCCCTCTGCCCATGTACGCCAGGGTGGCTTGCATGTGATTCTAACCAATGGCCGCGAACAGCCCTTTGACACCGCCTTTGCCCGCACCTTAGGCCTAGATCCCAAAACAATGCGCTATATTGGCGTCAAATCGGCTGCCCATTTCCGCGCCGGTTATGAGGCGTGGGCCGGCGCGGTCTATGTCGTTTCCGAGCCTAGCGTGCACAGTCACGATACAGGGACGCTCACTTTTCGCAACCTGGGACGCAAATTGTATCCGTTCGACCCACTATAAACACCTATCCGAAAACCTCTGTGACCACATTGGTCTCTCAACGGGGTTGACGGGAGCCACAACCGGTTTTCGGATAGGCTCTAAGTCTAACCTATCAGGATCTATCAAGATAAGAAAGAGGAACTGCATGACAGGCGAACGCACGATCCAAGATCTCTTTAATTTAGAGGGCAAAGTTGCAGTTTTGACCGGCGCGGCCGGTTGGTTGGGCTCGGCCATGAGTCGGGCGTTGGCCGAAGCAGGCGCAACCTTGGTGGTCACAAGCCGTGAAGCGGATCGGGCGCAGACGTGCGCCGCCTCTCTACCCGGCAGTGGTCATCGTGGTTTTGGTTTTGAGCAGGGTGATACCGATTCGATTCCTGGCTTTGTCCAACAGGTGTTAGCGGAGATGGGAAAAATCGACATCTTGGTCAACAATGCCTATGGCGGCACTGCGCCTAGCATCGATACAGCCACCGCCGAAGATTTTGATCGTGCTTATCACACCGGTGTCACTGCTTATTTTTTGCTGGCGCGCGAGGTCGCCCAACATCTGCGTAGCCGGGGCGCGGCAGGTTCCATCATCAACATTTCCAGCATGTATGGCGTGGTCGGCAGCTATCCAGATGCCTACACCGATCTACCCGTCAACAGTCCGCCCAACTATCATGGCCTCAAGGGGGGCATCGTCCATCTCACACGGCATCTCGCTGTCTATTGGGCCAAGGACAACATACGGGTCAACTGTATTGCGCCTGGTCCTTTTCCCACCGATAAGACACAGGCCAATCTGCCTGCATTTATTCAACGGCTGGATACCAAATCACCGATGGGGCGGATGGGCCGACCGGAGGAACTCAAAGGCTTAGTCGTGTTGCTGGCCAGCGATGCCGGCAGTTATATCACTGGACAAAATATCTTAGTCGACGGGGGTTGGACAGCCTGGTAACGTGTAGAAGTTACAGAAGAGGCAGTGTAGGCCCTGTATACTTGTGATTGGCGGCAACCAAACTCGCGCCACAGTAGGGACAACTCGGCTTAGGCGCCTCCATGAGCCAGGATCTGCCAATTTCGTCATCGCTGACAATCCAAACATTGGCAAATGAAGAGGCCGCGTGAACGGAGATTTCAGCAGTCAAGCAAGTACTGCTAGGGCAGAGGTAGTACGTAAGGACAACTTTGGTACGGTTTAACGTAAGGATAGGTTCGACAGTAGCTTCGGCTCCTGTATGCATTTGGGCTAACATTTACATTCTCCCCGGTTTTGTTGGTGTCAGCGTCTTACTCACAAAGGTGGCGTAAAGAGCTGTAAAAAATACATCTTTTGTTTCCTGCTGTTCAAGGCAAGGAGCGGGACTTGTATCTAGAATTATAGGTAGAAAAGACTTCGAGTTCTACGTGAAGAGGTAGAGGGTGCGGATACGTATCTGAGTCTATCCCTGTGGCTCGGCGCCAAGTTTAGCGGTGTGCCCAAAGCTAGAGAAAGGGGTAACAATGACGGTGCAACGATTGCTTTATCGGCTATACCTCTATGCCGTGCGTGCTAACATGATGGCGCGCCAGCGGCTCTTTTATTGGTTCTACCTCCGCCCGCGCAAGGCAGAACAGTTGGAAGGAGCCGACCTGAGCTACCTGGACCTGACCGGCAGCAATTTGAGTGGCGCCAACTTACGCTCTGCCAATTTACGCCGCGCCGACCTGCGCGGGGTCAGCCTAGCCGATGCCGATCTGAGCGGCGCCGACCTCACCGGCGCACAAGTCAGTGAAGCCCAACTGACCGAGGCTAAATCGCTGGCCGGCGCCACCCTGCCCGACGGTACAATCCAGATTGGCGAGCGTCAATAACATTTACTTGAGATATTTATCGAAAAAGGCGACCGAGCGCGCCATAACGGTGCCAAAGTTCACCGCAAGATTGTGGTTGTCGCCCGGATATTCATAGTACTCCACCACACCGCCGACCGATGCGATCTGGGCATTGAGAATCTGTGAATACTCCAGCGGCACCTCACCGTCGGCTGTGCCATGATGCAACTGCATAGGACCGGAAAGATCGCGCACATAGGAATTGGGCGAGATGGCGGCCCACGCTGCTGGGTTCTCTTCGGGCGTGCCAAAACGGTCGATCATCTCTTGCCGCCAGCGCCGGCGTTGGGCTGCGGTCGGGTCAGCCGGGGTTGGTTCGGGTGTAGCATCATTATTGCGGCGTCGATAGAGCACATCATAGGGCGCCACGACACCGGCCCAAATCACACCGACCTTAATATCTTTGGTCGTAACCATCGAGCGCAGCGTCAGCAGACCACCCATGGAGTGCCCCCACATACCAATGCGATTGGGGTCGGCGTCGGCATAGCGCTTCATGGTCGCCACGGCGTTGAGCACATCAATCGTATAGGCCGGGTCGCCGCGGCTGCTGGTCGGTTCACCTTCTGAGAAGCCATGCCCGCGATAGTCGGAGCGGAAAACAATATAGCCGTTGCGGGCAAAGCCATCGACATAGGCGACATAACGCTCGGTGGTGCGGTAGATTTCGGGTGGGATAAACCCGTGATTAAAGATGATGACCGGCCAACCCGTCGCCGGTTTCACCCCTTGTGGTACGGTCAGCAGCGCATAGATCTTGTAGCCCTCTGACCGGTACGAGGCGATATAGCGGTTATAGTTGACGCCGGGCGCCAGCACCTGTTCAATGACGACCTCGCTGCCTGGATACTCCTGCTGACGCATGTACTCGACCATGAGCGGGTGCATCTCTTCCAATTTGAGGTTGAGCGTCGGCGGAGTCACTAAAGGAATGGGCGTTGCCGCCGGCGTTGGGGTGGGTTGAATAACAGGCGCAACGGTTGCTTGGGGCGCCGTTACCGCCGCAACGACACTGCCCCCTGCCGGAATGCAGAGCTTCCACCCTACGCTGATGACACCGGGATTGCTGATGATAGCATAGCTGCGGTCGGTGGCGGCTTTGGCATTGGTCGCAACCACAATCGCCTGATAGGTCAACTGAGTGCCCGTTTGCCGGGCAGCAATGGCCGACAGCGTATCACCCGGTTGCACAATGACATCGGCCGCGCAGGTGACATTGTCCTGTGCGTAAAGGGGGGGCGTTAGCAGCTTCCCTAGCAACACACAACAAAACGCAACACAACCGATGGCGATTTTCCAACGTAAAGCTTGCATTTGCATCCTCCTCTTATACGGACGAGCAGCACAGGAAGTAACCCATTACTTGTGTAAAAAGTGACCCTTCCTGGCGCTCGTCTAGGTACTAACAAGCAGCACAGGAAGCCACCCATTACTCGTGTAAAAAATGTACCTTCTTGACGCTCGTCTGTATAGGCGCTAAGGGCGACAACATCGACAAAAAATTGTCGATGTTTGCTGCGGTGAAGCCGACTCAAGGGTTAATGGTATAACGGTTAACCGTTAATCATTAACCATTACACCATTACACCATTAACCCTTGATCTAGCACTCTAGCGGCTATTATATCATCTTTTGTATCCTCGTCGTGTAAGCATTCATCAGGTTAGGTTTGATCATCACCTCCTGATTGCCATAGCAGCCGATGGCTCATTGACCCTGCTCATCGGCCAGCACGAGTAACACGTTGGGTAGCATAGACATCAAAACATCACCTTTACTCGGTAGCGGGTGCTTCAATACCAGCGTTGATCGCCTGCCATTGCCCCGAGACAGCCAACTTGACCGGTTCATCGAGCAGTGAATACTCAATGTCGTTAAGTTAAGCAATGATCGTGTCAAAGTAATCAGTGCTCAGTGCTCAGTTTTCAGTGTGTGGTTCGAGACTGGCTACTGAAAACTGGGAACTGATGACTGTTAACTGAATGACATTGAGTGAATACTTAGCCTGCGTAGGCACTACAGTGCTTACCAGCCTAAGGCTTCAGGCGCTTGTTCAAATAAGGGGTGAAGATCCGACAAAACATGCTGTTGACGTTGCATCTCGCGCCAAACAGTTGGATGCTGTAAACGTAATAGGGACTCAATTAATCGATTGAGTTGAGCAGAGGTTGCATCTTGATTGCGCTCACTAATATACTCGTGTAATCTTGCCCGATAACTGCCATAAGCGTGACGGCGCGCTTCTACCAAGACATCACGATTGAGCGCCAATATTTCACACGTATAGTTGGCGCGTTCCTGAGCCCGTCTGGTAAGCCCAGGCAACGGTTGAAACTCAAAGGTGTTACGCAAATCAAGCGCCAAAAAGTGCAAGGGGTCTTCAACGCGTGGATTGATTAGTACGTCATCTCCCGCAATCGGTGGGATAATGGGATCACCACGTTTGCGTGTAACATCTATTATATTCCCTGTCAAGTGATCAAAAACGGCAAACGCGTTATTTTTACCGCCATTGCATGGGCCACAAGCATATAGATAGTTTTCCCAGACAAAGACAAACTCAGGATAGAGATCTTTGGCTTTGATGTGCTCCACCTCATCTGCACAGGAATCCTCACAGTACATACAACGACGACTGCCTGAACACATGGTTGCTAATGTTGCGCGCACCGTTTTAAAAACACGATTCGTGGGTCTATTGCGTGTGCTAAAGGCACTTTTTCCCTGTTGCACTCGTTCAGTGTAAGTAGGAATTGCATCAATATTTTGTTGATATTGGCGCAATTCTTGCGCGATTTCCGCCGGTAATTCTTGAAAAGGAAGTTGGATCATTATCCACCTGAGGTGGTGTTGGCGGCTGTTGGTAATGCGGCGCGTAGGCAAGCTTGTTCTTCGATTTCGGCAGCCGTTAATTTTGCAAATGTTTCCTTGACATTTAATTCTGCCAGCCGATTCAGTTTTGCACGTGCACTGTGCGAACGTGTATCTGTTAGCTCAAAGAGATGTGTACTATAGGCTTCTAAAATATTACCGTAGAGCAGACGGTCTAGTTCCTGTCCTGTGACGCGATAGCTGCTCTCCTCTGTGCCGGGAAAAGATAGTTTCCAGACAGACCCCAGTTCAGCAGCTTGGCAGACCAAAGGGCTATGGGTTGTGACAATGAATTGCATGGCTGGAAAATGCTGACAAAACCAATAACCTATGCGACGTTGCCAGGTTGGATGGAGGTGAGCATCAATTTCGTCAATAAGCACAACGCCCGGTAACTTGACTTGGGTAAAATCTGATGAAAAAAGATCATCCGTTTGGTAAATCGCCTGTAGCTGACGAATGATTTCAAAGGTCATACTCAAAATGGAGCGGTAACCATCGCTCATGTTGTCTACTGTTATAACGTTCCCATTGGCATCTTCAAAAAAGACACCAGATGAAGAAACTTCGGTTAGCTTGACATGATGAGGCAAAAAATCTGCTTGATTGACAAATTTATAGACCGCGTCCAGGATTTTCCCTTCGGGTTGTTTTTCCAGACTTTTGTAATTTAACTCCTGTAACCATACAATAGCCTCGGAAAGCGCCACATCTTCACCAAAAATAGAAAGATGGGCTGCCAGTCTAGGATTGGCATAAAATAGGCGGTTGTAATCAGGATTGCCGCCAGAGAAACGACGGAATGGTCCATAGGCAACCGAAAACCAGCCATTACCCGTTCCCCAAATATGACGGTTGGTCGAAGGTTTTGATAGATCTGCTCGGCCTTCTAGTCTTATTGGCTGTCTGGCATCTTCTGTGTGCTTAATTTCCACAATGGCTTTTAGACTGGAGCGTTCACCAAGTGGGCCACGACCACTAAAACTGTCAGCGTTGGCATCATCAACTAAATTGAGCCTGATCGAGCCGCTCTCCACCTTTGTTGTCAGCCAGGTGGACCAATCCTCACGCAACCCTTGGGCGTCTTTTTCGCCTACTAATGCTAGAGAAATGGCTTTAAGTATGGTTGATTTACCAGAACCATTATCACCAATCAGTACATGCCAACCCGCTAACTCCTCTTCGTTCACTGCCCAATCGAAGTGACGAATAGAACGTATATTGCGAATTTCAATACTCTTGATGTACATGATTCACCTGTCAAACAAATAAACGAAAAAGGATTAAGCTGCTACATCCTGCACTATATCATAACTTTAGTTTCGCCAAAATAGAAGGAGCATTGGCTGATCTGGTAAGATAAAGGTGACGAAACCGTTCTAACCAGGAGAGACCAATGCTCAGCCCGATTGTACAACATTCTGTGCAACTTGTCAGCTTCATCAGTTGTCTCGGCTTACTCTTGAGCCAACCGCAACGGGCACACTTGTTACGGGTGCTGGATGGCTTGCTAGTGAGTGAAAAACGGAAAACGCTGAGCGATCTGTACCGACAGCAAGCGAGCCGTCCGGATCCCAAGAATGGTGCGGATTTCTTCCGCGAGAGCGGGTGGGATGCGGTCGACTTAAGTCAGCGGCGGAAACGGTACATGTTGCAGCAAGTGTTACAAATTGGCCAACAACTGGGCGTGCTGAAGGTCATCAAAGTGAGTCTGGATGACAGCTTGGGCAAAAAAGGCAAAGCGACGAAGCATCTGGATGTCGTCGATCACCAGCATAATCATGGTGAAAGCCACGGCAAGCGCCAAGTCTACAGCAACGGCTATGTATATATTGGGCTGCATGTCCAGCTCGGTCCTATCGGCTTTACCTTCGATATCCGGCTCTACTTGCGAGCGGCGACCGTCCGTCGCCTCAACCGCGAACGGCAGAAGCATCACCCGGAACGGCCGCCAGTGCCATACCGGAGTAAAATGAGCCTGGCCCAAGCGATGCTAACCGAGTTGGCAACACTCCTCCCCGAAGGATACCAGGTCTATGTGCTCTTTGACTCCTGGTACGCCTCGGCCAAATTAATGAATTTTTGTCGGCGACAAGGCTGGCACGTGATTTGTGCCCTCAAGTCGAACCGCCGTGTGAACCAACAGCGCGTTGACAAACAGGACCAACAGCTGAAGCACAAGCACTATCAGCACATTACGCTCAGTGCTACGCCCACGACACCCACTGCACCCACCTATTATGTCCGTACCGTGTATGGCTATCTCGAAGCAGTCAGGAGTTCCGTGTGCGTGATCATTTCTAGACGGCACAAGGGTGACAAACACCCAAAGTTCTTTGCTTGCACCGATCTTTCGCTGACGGCACAAGCAGCTTTGCGTCTTTACCAGCAGCGTTGGTCTATTGAAGTCGACAACCTGTACCTGAAAGTGTTCCTGGGCCTCGGTGACTTCCGCTTACAAAGCTTCGAAGCCACCACCAAATGGTTTGCCGTTGTTTTGCTTGACCTCAACTTCCTGCAACTGCAACAGGCGCAAGCTTACGCACAGACGCAATCCGCACCATCGCTGGCCGATTTGATCTACCAGCATCGCCAGGCTCATCTTCAGGCACTGTTACGCACGGTCGCAGAGCAAGCCATTGCGACCGGTGATGTTGAGCAGGTCATCCAGCGCTTCATTCTGCCGCTCGATTCGCTCAACTGACTCACCGCCAGCACAGCCTTTGTCATCTTAAGCAGGCATCTTGGTGAGCTTCTTGCCCCCTCGCTTTGGCCTGCTCATCAACCTCCTTATCCTACCGACTTTTCTCGCACATTTCTCCCGTTTTGGCGAAACTAAAGTACAATATCTTGAAGTTTTTCCAAAGTGGCAATTTTAATTGGCTAGATGCATAGGTAGTTACTTTGTGACAAAGGATGTATATGATCAGACGTAAATTTATTATCTCAGTGATGGTGTCATTTGTTGTAATCACCTTAGTTGTTGCTTTTGTAATGCTTCTACTCCCCACCACAAAAATCTTCAAACCAATCTCTGTGACAACCGTATCCGTCGTTAATAACCAATTATTACCAATAAAGCAAGCAATAGTAGCCACTTCAACTCTGTCTAATCAAATAATTGCAGTTACGTCTACTTTAGGAGTGACTGACAATTCTAAGGAAATTACTGTACAACCTTTGCTTCCACCCAAGTTTGGTGATGGTTCAGAATTTGGTCTACCTGTTCACAATCCTAAATTTTCACCTTTCAGTAACCGTTATATCTTTACCACATTAATTAACTCTATGCCGACAGGCTTATGGTTGGCGTCAATATCTAAAGGAGTGGAAAAGCAGCTTATTTCAGATCAGAATGTTGGTTTCGCCTGGGCGTATGATGATAACCATATTATATATTCACCAATGCCCCAACCGTCTGAAGACCCATTTGCACCTTACCCACCTATTCCTCAACCGATTATCTTAGTAAGTTTGGATAGTGGTGAGCAAAACGAGATCGGAAAAAGTACATTGGGATGGGATGTTGTATCGGCGCCAACTGGTGATATTGCATTTGTGAATGGCGAACAGGTAGAAATTGTTAATCCATTATCTGGCAATAAACGATATGTTCCATCTGCGTTAACCATTGGCCTTCCAGTTATACCTATACCGACTCCAATCCAAGACGTTATTCAAACACCTGAAAAGATTCCTGATTTTCTACTTACACCGAACCCCGAAGAATTAACTCCGTTGCCACCAGATGCTGCACCTTCCACAGCACCTAATTGTTTCTATCCAGATTGCCAAGTGCGTATCCGGATTTCACCGGATGGCAAAAAGCTAGCAATTCATCAAATTGTTCCTCATCACGTTACTTTAGTGATTGTCGAGATAGATACTCAGAAGAGCATCTTTGTAACAGATCAAATAAGTGGCTGGTATTCTTTTGACTGGTCCCCGGATAGCACAAGGTTGTCTTATGCAATTCAGCCAGCAGATACCAGAGTGCCGGAATTATGGATCGTGAATGCTAACGGCAGTGAACCGCATCAGCTTGTATCTGCGAAGGATAGAAGGGGAATCTATGAATACATCACGTGGATGACGAACAACAAAGATATTCTCTACATATACACCCCTTCCGGCGCGGAAAGTGATCAGTGGGCAGAATACCAGATGGTCGATACCATTAGTGGCAACTCATCTCTATTGTTTAGGAATGGCTTCAACCTCCAGCTATTTAACAATGGTCACCAACTTCGATTTTTCCGTGAAAATCATGCGGACCAACAAGTGGATTTCAGAAATTGGACGGCAGATTTAATGAATTAATACGGCTATTAAATTTAGAGGTGAATTTATGATGAACATATGGTCTATCAACCGACGTTTATTCACGGCTTTTATCGTTTTGGGTCTGGCAACCGTCTTCTTTTTCATCCAACCTGCGACAACGGTTTATGCCGCATCCCCACTTGTAATAGTAGGTTATTATGATCCTGCTGTAGGGTGTGTGACTACCATAAGTGGTGTTTTTGACTTGGATACATTTACTCGCGACACTCTTGCCGGTGAGGTGTTTTCCTCATGGCATATTGAAGCACTCAAAGCAAACGCAGTAATGATTCGTAGCGGCGCATTGTATTATGCCAATTATCCCCAAAGTAGTGATCCAACTGTTTGTAAGCAAATAACTTACCCATTTAGCCTGCGCACATCGACTTACCAAGGTTGGGGTGTTGGTAAAGGGGCCTTAAGTATCGGTACAAGCAATAATATTCCGGATGATCGTGTAACTGATACGCAGGGACAAATTCTCCGAAAAAATAGCGTATTATTTTTTCCTCCATTCAATGATTGTGCCCAAAATTATACGCAGCAACTTGCGACCAGTACTCCACCGAGAGATTATAACACTATACTTACATCCTCAACAGAAGGTGTCTATGCGTCAACGCCCGCTTCAAATTGTAACATCACTACTTACTCCGGATTAGGCATACATGTGAACCAATATAGTTTTGTTCCTTCTATGACAAATGGAACAGTTCCAACTGCACTCATTTTTGGTTCCTATTCTAGCTCCGTTACGCCAACTGGCGTGGGAAGAGAAGCCGAAGTCTACTGGGGGCATGCGGGCCTAGATTTTATACGAGATAATCAATTTGGTCAGTCAGGACGTTACGTTGTTGGTGGACACACTGGTGATAAAGTCGAATTTTTAATGCAATTTGGCGGATCGTACCAGTATTTATATCTAATCGGCATTGCTGATAAACCAGGACCAGTTGTTTTAAACATCTTCATAGATGGCTATTATAAACAGACTATGCAGTGGAGTAATAACGATAATGCACGTCATTTAACAACGCGAGGTTTTGGTATAAGCTATCCCTTCGGTGCGCATGCAATTACTGTTGAATTTGCAAATGATTATGTTTGTACGCCATCTGGACCAGACTGTGATCGTAATTTTTACTTTGACGTGCTTGCTGTAATGGATGTCCCATAACTTTTGCTGTAATGTAATTGCCATGTTGCTGGCCTCTTTTTTCGAGACGTCTTTAGGCACGCAAATTAACTTAAGCCACAGTCGAGCCCCTGTGGGATAGGGTATTAGGTTTTCTATAAAGCGAAACGTATTCAGTAACAAGCCCTCTCGGCCCACACGATAGGTGGCCAACAACCGGCCATCAATTTCTGGCCAAACACCCGATACCCCAGGCTGTTTGGCCAGATCCAGCCGCGTCCCCTCTTCCCAGCCATTGACAAAGCCCGCGCCATTCTAGGCATGCCCACTAGCTGTCTGTGGATGAGCGATTCTTCGTAGACGATCATCGCTGTGCAATAGCAGAGAATGGGATGAGGTTCCTGTTGCACAGCGAGGTCGTACCAAGTATGGTCAGGGGTTGTTATAGGTATATTTATCTTTCTACGAGGTAAATGGCGTCAGGGTGCCTTGAAACAAATTTCAGGCATCCATTTGCTTACCCCCGCGCCGCTTCCGCCATCTCCAGGCGCGCCTTGGCCGAGAGCGCCGGCAGGTGGCCTTCATGGTCAAGGACCTGTTGCAGATGACGCATCCGCTGGGGTGTGGCCGTGTTGCGCATGAGTTCGGAATGGGCGTGATCGACCCAGAAGCGTGCTTTGGCCGCGATAAAGGTTTCCATCTCCTGGATCTCCGCCGGCGTTTCACAGTGAGCGCAGCAGTTCATGGTAAACATGCGTCGCCGTTTACTGCCGCCAAAAGCCGCGTGCATCAGATTGTGGTTGAAGGCGACCACGTCGCCCGGCTGTGACTCCAACGGCACCGCCGGCACCTGGTTTTGCTCAATTCCCCAGAGTGTTGCCGCATCACGTGCCTTGCGCGCATCCCAGGTGTCGCGTAGGTCGGTGCGATGGGAACCGGGGATCACCCGCAGACAGCCACTGGTGCTGGTCACCGGGTCCAGGTAGAAGGCGACCTTCAAATAAGTGCCAACCATGTGAAAGCCGTCGCTATGCCAGCGAGTGTCGCCGGTGTAGAAATTGCCGTCGCCGCCCAGGTAATTGAACTCATCACCGATCAGGCCACTGATCAAGTCGACAATGGCCGGCAGGTCGAGCAAGGTGCAGAGGCGCGCGCGTTGGTCGATAAAGGGGACAATCACCGACCGCTGCGTGCCATCATGCACGACGCCCCGGTCGCGGAAGACCGCTTCAAACTCTTCGGTGATCCAGCCGACCTGCGCTTGGACCAGACCTGGCAAAACGAGATAGCCAAAGGTCTCAAAAAAGTGTTTTTGCTGTGGGGTAATGGTCATCAGATTACTCGCTTTCCAGCATGACTGTAATCGAACGTGAACTGTGCGGATTTAGCAATTTTGGCTGATCTTTTACGGATTGTCAACTCGTTCTATTCAGCCGATTTGAGGTGACAGCCACTAGCCACGCGTTATCGGCATTGGCCCCAATTGTACCGGCCAGTGGCTGTCACCTTTGGCGTAAAGCTAGCCCAAGTCATTACGTCAACTAATACAAATTGTGACAGTACTGGGTGATGGTCTGATTTTCCAAAAGTTCTTAATGGGAATAAAATAAAGGCCACAAGTTTTCTTTTTAGTAAGGTTAAGACAAGTGGAGTGTATATCATGCAACCAGGCGCTAGACTGCTAAAATCACTGTTAACCCGACCCATTTTTCTGTTTACTATCATCCTTAGCCTCTGCCCAACGGTGCCGGCCCACGCTGCCCCATCGCCGGCAACCGAGCGCGAATGGCTCGTCATGCTCTATCAGAATGCTGATGACCCCATTCTGGAAGGGGACATCTTTATCGATTTAAATGAGGCCGAATTGGTGGGTTCTAGCGACGCGGTAACGATTGTTTCGCAGTTGGACCGCTACGACGGGGAATTTGACGGCGATGGGGACTGGACCAGCGCCAAACGCTTTCTGGTGACCCAGGATGGTGATCTGAATGCCATCGGTTCCAAAATGGTCAAGGATCTGGGCGAGGTAGACAGCGGCTCGCCCAATACCCTGGTCGATTTCGCCGTCTGGGCGATGACCACCTATCCGGCGCGCAAGTATGCCCTCATTCTCTCCGATCATGGCGCGGGCTGGGTGGGTGGCTGGAATGACGATGCGCCGAAGGCGGAAAGCTCGCTGACGATCAATGAGATCGATCAGGCATTGGCCGCCATTTTGAGCCGCACCAAAGTCGCACAATTTGAGTTGCTCGGCTTTGACGCCTGCCTCATGAGCGAGGTGGAGGCGCTAGCTGGTGTAGCGCCTTATGCGCGCTATGCGGTGGCCTCCCAGGAAACGGAGCCGGCGCTCGGTTGGGCCTATGCCAAATTTCTAGGCGGATTAAATGCCAATCCCCGGCAATCCGGTGCGGATCTGGCCAAGAGCATTGTCAAAAGCTACATTGTCAACGATATTCGCATTGTGGATGACAAGGCGCGCCGGGCATTTTTACAGGAGACCGGCGAAGAGACGACGGTGACGGCGAAAGCGTTGGGCGCCACCATGAGTGAGGATGTGACGTTGACGGCGATTAACCTGACCAAGTTTGCGCCCCTAATGGCTGCGCTCAATGAATTCGCCTATACCCTGACCATGGTCGATCCTGCCGCCATTGCCAAGGCGCGGACCTACGCCCAATCATTTGAGACGGTCTTTGCTGAGGAAGAACCCTCCCCCTACCTGGATTTGGGCCATTTCGCGACGTTGGTCACGAAATTTGCCAACTCACCCAAGTTAACCGCCGCCAATAAGAAGTTGCAGAGCGCCTACAAGGCGGCGATCTTGGCTGAAGTGAACGGGCCGGCGCGCCCCGGCGCCAGCGGTTTTTCCATCTTCTTTCCCACGCCGGACTTACTGGTCGAAGTCGGTACAGCAGCCAGCGAACAATCCTACACCGCCTATGCCAGCCGTTTTGCCGGCGCCTCCCTGTGGGATGATTTTCTCGCCTTTCACTATACCAATCGGGATTTTGACCCGGATGGTGCGGTGCTCGATCTACTCAACCCCCAGCGCGGCCGCAAGGCACTCCTCAGAAACTATGCCGCGCCTTTGCTGACCGACGAGGATCTAGTCAGCACTCCGGGCATCGACACCGAACTGACCATGACACCGTTGGAGGTGAGTGAGGAAGAGATCACTGCGGGTGACACGCTGCTCCTGGGCACACAAATTTCCGGTGAGAATGTGGGCTACATCTACATTGAAGTGACCCGCTATGATGAGGAAAATGATGTCTATATTCTGGAGGATATGGACTTTATTGCCAGCGAGGAGAGTGCCGTGCAAGATGGCGTCTACTATCCGCTCTGGACGCAGGAGGATATGGATGACTTTGTTTACGAATGGTCGCCTACGGTCTATGCGCTGGATGACGGCAAAACCGAAGCCTTTGCCCTTTTTGAACCGTCCGTCTATGGTAAAACTGAGCATGACACGGAATATACCGTGCGCGGCATCTACACCTTTGCCGACAGCGACCAAGCGCGTTATGCACTGATGAGCTTTGACGGCGATCTCACCTATAAAAATATCTTTGGTTATGTCGGCGCCAACGGCACAGGCGCGCTGCGTGAGATTCGCCCGCGGAAAGGGGACACCTTCACCATTTTGGAGCAATGGTACGAACAAGACAAAACCGGTGAATGGATCATCACCGAACACGAGGGCGATACCCTAACCTTCCAAGGCAAACCCTTTACGGCGACCGCGTATGAAAGCTACCCTGGCGAATACTCCTTGGGCATCATTGTGAATGACATCCTCGATAACAGCATCGCTGAGTATGTGACAGTTCAGGTGGTTGAGCAATAGCGCCTACCTTGTTCGCCCTAATCCGTCCATGCCTTGTGCGGATTAGATTCTATGGGTGCGTCCCATTTTTGGGGGCCGAATCAAGTCTCCCCCATTTCCCTGCCAGAGTACCCCTGAAAATGTGGTACGCACCCAGATTCTATAGACATCTTGCGTTTATGCCAAATCTGACATATACTTGTGTTATGATGAGTCAATCCGATCGGCCCTTAGTCTGGCTTCATGGTGAGATAAAAACGCCACCGCTTTCGCAGCAGGCTCGTCTGGAAGCCGGTTTCTTGCTGCGAAGATTGCAATTGGGTGAAATGTTGACGATGCCTCACTCCAGGCCAATGCCATCGATCTGCTCTGGTTGTCATGAACTTCGAATTAATGATACAAATAGCACTTGGCGCATCATGTATCGAATTGATCTTGATGCAATTGTGATTGCTGAAGTTTTTCAAAAACAAACGAACCAAACACCGAAAACTGTTATCGAGGTTTGTCAGCAACGTTTACGCCGCTACGATGCCGATTCAGAATAATATCAGGAGACGACTTATGAACGCGGACAAAAGACAACGGCTAGAGGCCAAAGAGTGGAAAGTCGGCTCTGTGAGCGATTTTCTTGAGTTGACGCCAGCGGAATCAATGTATATCGAACTTAAGCTGGCGCTCAGCCAAAATTTGCGCGAGCGGCGCAAAGAACAGAACCTTTCTCAAATTGAACTAGCGGAACGGCTTCATTCCAGCCAGTCGCGCGTTGCCAAAATGGAATCCAATGATTCTTCGGTCTCATTAGATCTTTTGGTACGCTCTCTATTGGCATTAGGGGTTACACCCAGAGAATTAGCTGACATCATTGCACAGCCGAAGTTGCCAGAAACCCCAAGGCATGTCGCTGTACGCTAAACCCATTGCCCTCAACAGCAATAACGGAATCATATGCGCTACTGCTGGATCGTGCTTGCCCATGCCAAATGAGTAAGCACGACAACGTTCAATGAACCGATATTCACCCGCTCTTGGCTGATCACAGACCAGCCAAGAGTAGGCTTTAACCTGCCTATTCCGCCCCATTCAACTTCTATGTCCGTCGTCGCGCAAACTGCGGGAACAGTTCATCATGAATGGCCATCGGTTGCGCCAGATGGACCATGCGCTTTTCGTCTGCCGTGTCGATCATGGTGGGGAAGTACATGCCCGCGCCGGTATCGACATTGTAGCCGCCGGCAGAATGGATGCTTAGGTATTTGTGAGCCACAGCTAGATCCTCCGGCGTCTTGGCGTGACGGGTGCAGTTCATCGTAAACATGCGTCGGCGTTGGCTGCCGCCAAAGGCTGCGTGATAGAGGTCATGGTTAAAGATCAGCACATCGCCGGGTTGGGTCTCCAACGCCACATTGCCGGGAAACTCGCTCGGCGGCACGCCAAAGAGTTCCTGGCTTTGATTGGGATTGATCTTCTCCTGGCGAATGTAATGATCGGGGCGGTGGCTGCCGGGAATGACGCGTAGACAGCCGGTGTCGCGCATCAGCGGGTCCAGGTAGAAGGCGACCTTGACGGCAAAGAGTTGGCCCCAGTTGCCATCGGGATGCCAGCCTGTGTTGCCGCTGTAGTAGTTGCCGTCGCCGCCGCAGTAGTTAAAGTCTTCGCCGATGACGCCACCGATCAGGTCAAGAATGCCCGGATGATCAAGGATGGCGCACATTGCCGGCAGATGCTCAATCGGGCCGCCAAACATGGTGCGCTTGGAGCCGTCATGCCCCTGCCCGCCGCCGCGCTGTTGGATCGACCACTCGAAACCCTCAATAATCTGGGCCGTCTCGTCCGGTGAGAAGAGTTGGGGGATGGCAAGATAACCAAAGGTGTGAAAGAAATTGATTTGTGATTGGGTAAGTTGCATATATACCTATCTGAGCGAAAATTATACGTTGACTTAGTCTATGACTTAGTTTACAATGAAATTATGTGACAGCCCGAGATGGATGTCTTTTACCTTCTTATAATTCAGGCAATCAAAGGGAGCGCCATGACAATTACTGTGAATATACACGAAGCCAAAACCCATTTATCCAAAATGCTGCAACGCGTTGCCATCGGGGAAGAAATTATTATTGCAAAAGCAGGTAAACCGATTGCCCGCCTTGTCCCGTTTGAGCAAAAGCCTTTGCCGCGCGTGCCCGGTAGCGCCAAGGGCCAGATCTGGATTGCACCCGACTTTAACGCACCCTTACCCGAAGAGATTCTTGACGCCTTTGAAGGGAAAGCTGCGTAAATCAGGATGCGCGTTTTATTAGATACACATACCTTTCTCTGGTGGATCGATAATGATTCCCGTTTATCTGCGCAAGTCGGAGAGATCATTCGTGATGGTGCAAACGAAGTGCTCTTTAGCGCGGCCAGTAGCTGGGAAATTGCCATTAAAGCACAACTTGGGAAATTGGCCTTGCCAACCAATTCCGCTACGTTAGAAGACTTTATCATCGACCAGTTGGCAAAGAATGCTTTTCACATTCTTCCTATCCAATTAGAGCATACGTTACAGGTCTATGGGCTACCGCTTCACCATCGTGATCCCTTTGATCGCGTCTTGGTTGCCCAAAGCCAGGTCGAAAATGTATCGATTTTGACCGACGATCCACGGATCAGGCGCTATAACGCCCAGGTTATTTGGTAGCAAGCCATCACGCCTTCAATCCGGTCATCGCAATGCCACGAATAAAATACTTGGACGCTAGACTATAGATCAACATCACCGGGATCACCGTCAGCATGGAGCCGGCGGACCACATCTCATAGCGCGTCCACCAAAGATTGCGCAGACCGGCCAGCACCAGCGGCAGTGTCTGCTTATCCGGGCTGCTCAGCACCACCAACGGCCACAGATAACTATCCCAATTCCCTAAGAAGGCAAAGACCGCCAGGGCAGCCAGCGGCGCGCCTGATAACGGCAGGATAATTTGGCCAAAGATGCGCCATTCGGAGGCGCCGTCAATGCGGGCGGCGTCGATCAATTCAAAGGGGATGCTCTCCATAAACTGGCGCAACATAAACATGCCAAAAGAAGACCAGAGCCCGGTAATGATAATCCCGCCCAGGTTATTGGCCAACCCGAAGCCGGTGACCGTGAGATAGAGCGGCACAAGCACCACGGCAAAGGGCACCATCATAGTGGAGAGGAGGAGCAGGAATAGCTTTTCTTTGCCCCAGAAGCGGTACTTGGCAAAGATGTAGCCCAACGCCGCCGACGTTAACAGTGTAAAGAATGTCACCACAGTGGCGGCCACGACGCTGTTGAAAAAAGCAATCGGAAAGTTCACCCGGCTGGCAATCTCAACATAGTTGTTTAAAGTCCAGACTTCGGGCAGGAGTTGTTTAGAACTGACCAGATCTTTGAAGGTCTTGAAGGAAGCAAAGATCATCCAGATAAAGGGAAAGATGGCCAGCAACGCTACAAACAACAAAACTGCATGAGAGAAGAGTTGGCCCAACAAGGTCCGTGGTAACCAAGAGCGCGTTGGCGGGGAAAGACGTTGAGTAGCTTGCATGATACATTCCTTTTCAAATTCTACTCCGCAGCAGTACAGCAACACATTTTTACCCTGGCCAAAAATGTATTTTTATAGCACTGCCCATATCGCTGTCACTTTAGTAGGACCACGAGGGCCGAATCAGGCGCAGTTGTACAACCGTAATGATGATGATAAAGACGAATTGGATCAGCGCGGCCGCGGTGGCCGTGCCAAAGCGAATATCCTGGAAGGCTTCCTGGTAGATCAGGAGATTGTACATGTAGGTAGCATTGCCCGGCCCGCCGTTGGTAAGGACAAAGACGCCAGTGAACTCCTGCAACGCGCCAATCGCTAGAATGACCATCACCAGAGCTAGGGTATGCGACAAGAGCGGCAGGGTCATGAAACGGAAACGCTGCCACGCATTGACGCCATCGACCGTCGCCGCGTCGTGCAATTCCTGGGGAATGTTTAACATGCCGGCGGTCAGGATGACCACATAGAAGCCCAAGCCTTTCCAGATCGCGATGCCAACTGCGGTCGGCAGTGCCGTGTCAGAACTGGAGAGCCACTGAAAGGGGGGAAGCCCGATACTCTCTAAAATCCGGTTGAATTGGCCCACTTCGGGATCCATCAACATGCGGAAGAGCAGCGCGACCGCCACGAGTGAAATCACCACTGGCAGAAAGACCAGCCCCTGATAGAGATTACGACCGCGCCGCACATTCACCAGACAGAGGGCAATGCCTAGACTAATCGGCAACATGCCGACAAAGGAAAAGATGGCCCAAGTAATCGTATTGCGCACCGAAACCATAAACAAGGGATTGGCAAAGAGTTGGCGGAAGTTATCTAACCCGACAAAAGGACTGCCCGCCGGGTCGAGCATTTGATACTTGACCACGGCCAATCGAAAGGCCAGAATAATCGGTTGGTAGGCAAAAAACCAATACCAGAGCAAGGTGGGAATAATAATACTGGCGCCAAACCAGAATTGCGGTTTGCGCAAGGTTTTGCGCACCGTAGCGCCAAAGCCACGCGATCGCTGCAGTGAGAGCGGGCGGCTGGTTTCTAACGCACTTGCACGCTGCGTCATGAGCTTTCTCCCTGTGGTCTATTGTCCTTTGTCATTGGCCATTCATAAGCAATGACAAAGGACGAATGACGACTTATCAATTTGCAGAACAGGCATCATGTCTACGGACACCGATAGCCATGAAAAGCGCTGCTGGTGGCTGCTAGCCGCTGGCTGCTGGCCGCTTGCGCGCGCCAACAGCTTTCAGCCACCAGCCAGCAGCCATTTTCGCATCAGCCCTACCCGGTCACACTTTTGGCATCTTCCAGGAATTGGTTGTACTGGGCTTCGGCCCGTTCTTGATATTGGGCTACCGCTTCGGCCGCGGTGAGTTCACCCTGGCGCACCAGGGAGCAGATCTCCCCGCCAATGCCGTCCACTTCCGAGGGGTAGCCAAAGCCCTCGCCATAGTACCGTGTCTGCGGGAGCAGGTAGTCCATACTCAACTTTGCCGCCATGACATTCGGGCTGTCTTCGCTGGAATCGGCGAAGTAATCAAACTTACCCACCAGTCCTTTCCACGCCGGTATGATCCCGCCATAGATAGCCGAGTAGCCGCGCTGCCCTTCCTCGGTGCACATCATGCGCAGGAAATCCTGGGAAATTTCGGGGTGACTGGAATTCTTGGGCGCCGCAAAGCCCCAACCAGCTTCACCCACAAAGAGGGGCGCTTCCGAACCGTTGATCTTGGGCGCACCAGTCAGGAAGAAATTGTACCCCAGGTCGCGACCCTGTACCGCCGGGGTGCCGTTGCCGCGTGCCAACGCCACCTTGCCGGCCAACGCCGCGTCGATCTGCGTCTGGTCTAGTTCCGTTTCAATGCCCATCTTGACCGGTGTTTCGGCAAAGAGTTCCATGGCCTTGACACCGGCTTCACTGTTAATGTTGAATTTTTTGGCGTTGTTGTCCCACCAATCGGTGTTGTCTTTAGAGAGGAGGGTGCGCAGGATGCCCAGATAGCTCTGGTTGTCCCAGCCCTTGCTGCTCAGGCCCCAGCGTTCGACCTTGCCATCTTTTTCCACCTGCAACGCCTTGGCCAATTCCCACATCGACTCATAGCTCTCAAAGAAGGGTTCGCCGTTAGTCGGTGGATATTGCTGATCCAACCCCGCCGCTTTGACATCATCCACCGGCACATTGACCACATGACCGACGCCGTTCACCTCAGTGGGGACGCCATAGAGTTCGCCTTCCCAGGTGTAAGCGCCAATGCCGTCGCCGATGAAATCGGTTTCCGGGTTCACGCCTTGGGCATCATAGACGCTCTCTTTGAGCGGCATAAGCGCCTTCTGAATATGCAACGGAATCAATACCTTGCCCATGATGCAGATCACATCAGGTTGGGTGCCGGCCGAGAGGGCAGCGATCAACTTCGTCTCCAGTGGCCAAGCTTGCGGCTCGACGGCCAGGGTAACTCCACTCCTCTCCTTGAACATATCCGCCAGCCGATGATAGGTCTCCACATGGGGATCATATTGCAAGCCCCAGAGGACGCCTGCTTGATCCGCGGCAGCGGGTGCGGCGGCGGCATCGCTACCACTCTCTTGTTGCGCGGCTGGCTGTGCGGGGGCCGCTGGCATACAGGCCGCCAACGTCCCCACGCCTACAACGCCTGCCGTGTACTTTAAGAAACTTCGTCTCGTGATTGCACTGTTATTCATACTTTCCTCCTTGCGTTAGTTGAACAAATCACAGATGAGCCAATCGAGCAGACAACATACTTATCCGGTTATGTTCTTTGTATCCTCCAGGAATTGCTGGTACTGCGCTTCGCAGCGTTCCTGGTATTGCTGGACGGCTGCGGCTGCGGTCAATTCGCCCTGACGCACCAGGGAACAGATTTCTCCACCGATGCCATCCACTTCGGCGGGATAACCAAAGCCTTCGCCATAATATTGGGTTTGGGGCAGCAGATAATCCATACTTAGTTTTGCATAGAGCACGTTAGGACTGTCTTCGCTGGGATCGGCAAAATGATCAAACTTGCCGACCAGGCCGGCCCACGCCGGCACTAAGCCGCTGTAAATCATCGAATAGGTGCGTTGCCCCTCTTCGGTCGCCATCATCCGCAAGAATTCCACGGAAATCTCTGGGTTGTGCGAGTTCTTGGGCGCAGCAAAGCCCCAGCCGGCCTCGCCGACCAGAAGCGGCGGCTCACCTTCAATGACCTTGGGCACGCCGCTCATAAAGAAATTGTAGCCCAGCGCACGGCCTTGCAGCGCTGGCCCTGTAGAACCGCGCGCCAACGCCACTTTGCCCGCCAGCGCGGCGTCGGCATGGTTCTGGTCCAGTTCCGTTTCGATGCCCAGCGCAACCGGTGTTTCGGCAAAGAGTTGCATGGCCTTAACGCCGGCTTCGCTGTTGATGTTGAACTTTTTGTCGTTATTGTCCCACCAGTCGGCGCCGTCCTGCGCGAGTAAGGTGCGCAAGATGCCCAGATAGCTTTGGTTGTCCCAGCCCTTGCTGCTCAGACCCCAGCGTTCGACCTTGCCATCTTTTTCTACTTGCAGCACCTTGGCCAATTCCCACATTGACTCATAGCTCGCAAAGAAAGGCTCCCCATTGGTGGGGGGATATTGCGTCTCAAGACCGGCTGCTTTGACATCATCGACCGGCACATTGACAAAGCTGCCCACGCTGTTAACCTCGGTGGGCACGCCATAAAGCTCACCTTCCCAGGTGTAGGCGCCAATGGCATCACCGATGAAGTCCTTGGCCGGATCAACTCCTTGAGCGTCATAGACGCTTTCTTTCAACGGCATGATCGCCTTTTGAATGTGCAGCGGGATCATGACCTTACCCATAATACAGATAACATCGGGTTGGGTGCCGGCGGAGAGGGCGGCAATCAACTTGGTCTCCAACGGCCAGCCTTGCGGCTCAACGGACAGGGTAACGCCGCTCTTCTCCTTAAAGAGCGCGGCGAGGCGGTTGTAAGTCTCCACATGGGGGTCATATTGCAAGCCCCACAAGGTGCCGGTTTTGGTTTCCGGTGCAGCAGCCGCTGACTCACCACTGGCGGCCTCTTGCTCGGCTGGCGCGGCCGGCATACAGGCGGCCAGGGTGCTGACGCTTAGGACGCCGGCGGTGAACTTCAAAAATGTGCGTCGACTCAATCCATGTGTGTTCACGGTTTTCTCCTTGACAGCAACAAAGTAGAGCGAACTGTGCTACGCCACCTTCTTGACATCCTCTAAGAATTGTTTGTATTGCGCTTCGCAGCGTTCCTGGTATTGCTTGGCGCCTTCCGCGGCTGTCAACTCACCTTGGCGCACTAGTGAGCAGATTTCGCCGCCGATGCCATCCACTTCTTGCGGATAGCCAAACGCTTCGCCGTAGTAGCGTGTTTGCGGTGATAGCACCTCTTGCATGATCTTGGCGCCACCCACATTGGGGCTATCATCACTGGAATCAACATAGTGATCGAATTTGCCAACCAGTCCTTTCCACGCCGGGGCAAGGAGGCCGCTATAAATCTTGGCATATTCGCGTTGTCCGTCCAGCGTGCACATCATCTTGAGAAACTCGACGGCAATCTCCTGGTTCTTGGCCGTCTTAGGCGCGGCAAAGCCCCAACCAGCCTCACCAACATAGAGCGGCTTTTCGCCGGTAACGGGGGGCGGGGCGCCGCAGAGCTTGAAGTTATAGCCCAGATCGCGCCCTTGGACGGTGGGGGTGCCATTGCCACGGGAGATCGCCACTTTGCCGGCTAAGGCTGCATCGATCTGGGTCTGATCGAGTTCGGTCTCAATGCCCATTTTGACCGGCGTTTCGGCAAAGAGTTCCATGGCCTTGACGCCAGCTTCGCTGTCCAGATTGAATTTGGCGGCGTCCTGATCCCACCAATCGGTGCCATCCTTGGCAAGCAGACTGCGGACAATACCCAGATAGCTGTGATTATCCCAACCCTTACTGCTCAAGCCCCAACGTTCAACTTTGCCATCTTTTTCCACTTGCAGCGCCTTGGCCAGTTCCCACATGGACTCGTAGCTCTCGAACCAGGGCTGTTGGTTGGTAGGTGGATATTGGTCGGCTAACCCGGCGGCGTTGACATCATCGACCGGTACATTGACCATACTGCCCGCCTGGTTAGATTCAACGGGGACACCATAAATATCGCCTTGCCACGAATAAGCCTGAATCGGCTCTGGGAAGAATTCTGCATCAGGATCGACACCCTGCGCGTTATAGACCAAATCCTTGAGCGGCAGCACGGCCTTTTGGATGTGCAATGGGATCATTACCTTGCCCATGATACAGAGCACATCGGGCTGGGTGCCGGCAGAGAGCGCCGCAATCAACTTGGTTTCCAAGGGCCAGGCTTGCGGCTCGACATTCAGGGTCATGCCACTCTTCTCTTTGAACATATCGGCTAGTCGGTGGTAGGTCTCGACATGGGGGTCGTATTGCAAGCCCCAGAAGACGCCCTCTTGCGCCTCTGGCGCCGGGCCAGAACTCTCTTGTTGGGCGGCGGGTTGTGCCGGCGCCGACGGCATACAGGCCGTCAAAAGGCCTGTCCCCATTGCCCCCGCAGTGAACTTCAAAAAGGTACGGCGGCTCACTCCATTGGTATTCATCAGCTCCTCCTTGAACCAAACAAAATCGGTGAACGATAGAGACGCAGTTGCCAGCAAGGGTTATCTTGCAAGAAGACAACGCTTTGTGACCGAGCGATAGATAGCCTGAACAAGTTTTTGCGGTTGTGACTCGGCAATGCGTGTCACAGTTTATCTATCGGTCCTGCGATAAAACCAAATGGCTCCTGTACGCGTCGGCAGCGTAAAGGTGAAGCCGTCACGCAGCAGCACCTCCCCCAGCAGTTCCTTTGTCTCGCCAGTTTCTCCGTTTTCAAAGAGATAGTTGGCGGCGGGGTCGATAGCGTGCGGCTGCAAGGTGAAGCTCGCTTGCGGCGTAGCTGGCAACCGAATGCCTTGGATAAAGCCACGGTTGCTTTCGGGGTCGTCAAACTGCCAGGCCACCCAGGCTTGGGGGCTGCGGTGAAAGGGCGTATGGGGATAGTAGTCACCGTAGAGAATCGGGTCAGCGGCACGACGCCAAAGGGCGATCAGCTTGCGGGCTAGCGCATAGTCATAATCAGCGCGTCGAATATCCAAACCCAGCCCCAGCAAGGCGCCCAGTCCACAGTGGTACGAATAGCTATCGACCTCATGGTCAAAGCGCGCGTTGCCCTTTTGATCCCAGGAGAGGGTCGTCTCTTTGAAGTAAGGAATCCACTCGAACAGTGTGTGATGAAAGGCAAGCTTTACCGGATGGTCGCCGTAGCCGTAGTCGGTGTAGTGGAGTGGAACCGAACGGCGCATCGTCTCCAGATCATTGCGGCGGCCACCACTGGCGCACGAGTCAATCCAGAGGCCGGGATTGCGCGCCAGCAGGTCATCCCAAAATTGGAGATAGCCCTGGACGTGTAGATTCTCATGCATGCCCTGGCGATCTTCGGTCTCATTCTGGCGCCAGTGGGTTAGCGGTGGAAAGTTATGATCCTGGCGATAGATTTTGACGCCGTTCTCTTGGATCAGCTTACATATATGGTCAGTTAGCCATTGACGGCACTCGGGGTTGCCCAGGTTCAACAGCCCATTCTCGCTCTCTGCCGTTCGTAGCAGCCACTCCGGGTGTTCCGTCGCGAGCTTGGTGCCCGGTCGCACCCGTTCCGGCTCAAACCAGAGCAATAGGTCCGCCCCGTGCGCCGCGGCCGCGTCGGCGACAGGCTTTAGGCCATTAGGGAAGCGTTCCCGGTCAGGTTCCCATGTGCCGGTAATGGGCCAGCGCCGTTCATGATTTTGGTTGTAACAGGGATACCAACCGGCGTCGATCCACCAGACATCAAAGTCAATACCCAGCGCCTTAAATTTCTCCATATAGCCGATCTGATTTTCCTCAGTGGCGGCGGTAAATTCTTCCCCTTCGTCGGTCCCGGAGCAGGCGAGGCGCGGGCGCAGTGGCTGGCCATTGGGCCGCGGCAGCAGATGGGTCAGATACCAGCGTCGCCACAAATTCACGGCCCTGGTGCCGTCACCAGCCCAGGTCAGGACGGTTATACGTGGGGTGCGAATGCTTTCACCGGGCAGCAAGCGCAGGTTGACCTTCTCCTGTCCAGCGCGCACGTGAACGCCATCTGCAAGGCCGCTGAAACTGGCTTCCCACTGCGCCGGCCAGCCGATGGCTAATGACAAGCCACCCTCGGCAAAGCGCAGACGGTAATAGGGAAAGGCGCCATCGCAAGGACGGCCACCGTTGGGGGCAAAGCGGAGCGCGGCGCCAGCGGGCAAGGCAGTTTCGTTGGGTGTATAGCCTTCGGCGCTGTAGAAGTCACCATTGCAGTGATAGAGCCTAGCGGAAGCGCCGCTGATGACGCCGTCCAGAGCCAGGAGATCGCTCACAATGGGCGTAGCCGCGTCCCCCTGATTGGTCAACCAGGCCACCCACTCCACGACTGGGTAGTCATGGTAGACCAGTTGCTCAACACGGACCTGCAAACCAGAGGCAGGATCGCGCCCTTCATAAACTGTTTCTGTCAGGTTGGCGTCAATCCGGCGTCGGTGTACAACCGGCTGCCAAGCTTCAGGGATGCCGGTAATGGGCTGCTCATCCAATACAAACGAGAGGGGGAGCGTTGTCGCGTCGGTGAAGAAATGCTCTAGCCAGGCCCGACTTTGTGCCATATCTGCGGGCGTGGCGATTGATGCAACATCTGTCGGAATCATAGTCGCCCCTTTTCTACACCTAACCTATGCCATATCAGCAGCGCGCTTCTAAAAAATAATCAATAATTAATGGAAAATAATGAATTAATAATTACTAACTCATTCGTTTTCCACTAATGACGCTACTGATGATATTCAATGACGCTGGTCAATTGTGTGCAGTCCTCCATTGACCGCGCGCTCAGGGGAAATTACAATATCGAAGGATACGCTCTTTGGCGCCCAATACATGATTGGTAAAGGCGTCTTGCGCCTGTGCTACATTCCCACTGCGCAATACCTCAACCAGATCGTCGTGGCCGTTGATATGCATTTCCAATTCAGCCATGGGGAGTGCATCATTGGCCTCGTAAAGAAAACGGCTAATGCGGGTGCGCAACGAAGAGAGCACCTCAAACATCATGCTATGTTTGGCGATCTGCCAAAGCAGCAGATGGAATTGATAATCCTGAGTATAGACTTCCTGCAACTCTTGGCGGACGGCGGCCTGACGCATGGCCTGGACAATCTGACGCAGTTGCGTTTCGTGCTCTGGCTGCCACCGTTCGATGACCCGCTCGGCGACAAAGCGTTCTAACACCACCCGCAGCGATGAGATCTCCTCAATCTCTTCCCGGGTAGGGGTATAGACCACGGCGCCACGGTGGGGCGCCTTTTGTGCCAAGCCCTCTTCCACCAGGCTCTGGATTGCTTCCCGAATAGGAATGCGGCTCATGCCCAACCGTTCGGCCAACTCACGTTCCACTAGGCGCATGCCCGGCTTGAGCGTGCCATTACGAATGGCAGCGCGTAGGCGGTCGGCGGCTTCATCACTCAACGTCCGTTGTTCAACGGGGGTCAATTCTAGCAAGCTCATAAGTCCTTTTTAGTCAGATAAAAGATGATAAATAGAAATAATCAGCGAAAATAGCAGGATAGTTTACGCTATATTAACTAAAAATTGCAAGTATGTAAAGTGTTGAGTGTTTTTGAGACTTTGCAAAATTGGGAATATGGTATATGGTATACCAATATCATTTCTGTGTCAAACGCATAAAATTTGTACAAATACAAAATAGTAGCGCTCCTATGGGCGAAGAGGTGAAATTGCGACAAGGGCCGCAGTGAAACTTAGCGATTTCACCCGCGGACCTATGTGAGCCAACAGTAGAGGAGCCGAATTGTGAGCAACCAAGAATTGGCACGCGCCCGTACCGAATTGAGCCAACTCGGGGCTGATTGGGCGCTCGTGACCGCACCCGAAAATGTCACCTATATCAGTCACTACGAAGTTCCCATCGATTTTGGCCCGTTGGCCCATCTCAATTATGGGCCGGTCATTGCCCTCTTGAGCGTGCAGGAATCGACCACTTTACTCCTCGCGAATCGATATTATGCAAGCGCCGCGCGTCAACAGAGCGCATTTGATGAGGTCATCGATTTTGGCATCCTCGAAGTCTTTGCCCCCTTTGCCAAGCAAGTACGCCGTGAGAACTTTGTGGCAGCGTTGCGGCAAATGATCCAACGGGCTGGTTTGGGTCGGGGCAAGGTGCGGCTGGCGGTCGAAGAGCGTACGCTGCCGCTGGTTGTGTTGCAAATGATTCATGCAGAGCTACCCAATGTCGAGTTGCTCGAGGCCGAGCCAGCCCTGGCGCGCGCCCGTATGGTCAAGTCGCCACGCGAGGTGGAATTGCTCAAGGCATCGGCAGAGGTGGTCAACACTGCCCACAAAGCGCTGATGCGCCTTACGCGCCAGGCTGGCCTAAGCGAATTCGCACTTTGGTCTGGTCTTACACAGGCCATGCATGAACAAGTGGGCGGCAAATTCCACATTGCCGGCGAAGTGGTCTGTGGTCCGCGCAACAAAAGTGTCTCCCCCGGCGGCCCGATTGACTATGTAACCCAACCGGGCGACATTGCTGAACTGGACATTAGCCCGCGTCTCAACGGCTATTGGGCCGACATGGCCAACACCATGGTGATCGGCGCTGAGCCAACCGCCATTCAGAAGAGATATGCCCAAGCCGCGCGTGAATCATTCTACGCCGGCGTAGCCAAGGCGCGGCCAGGCAACAAGGCATGTGACATCTTTGCTGCAACCACTGGCGCGTATGACAAATTTGGCCTCAAACTAGGTCACTACGCCGGACATGGCATCGGCACAACCGTCAACGAAGCGCCCTGGTTTGTGCCAACCGATGAAACGGTGCTGGAAGCCGGCATGGTCATCTGCATCGAAACCGGCTGCTACAGCGAAGAAGCCGCCGGCAAATGTGAAAAAATGATGGTGATCCAGCCCAGTGGCGACCCCGACATTTTCCCCGATTTCCCCTGGGGAACGCCGCTGTGATGTAATTTCAAAAAAGAAATCCGCCATTACTGTTGCGATGTCAGCGAAATTTTGCGAGTTTAGTCAATGCGGGTGCGCCGGTGTGCGTCTTCCTGGAAGGGGGCGCCGTACACCCCCTGTTTTTCACCATCAGCCACCCCCTTCCAGGAAGACCTGGGTGACCACCTTTACGCTAGCCAAACTTCCCTGACAGTGCACTAGAACAGAGGCAGAAAGGTATGGATTTTTGTCTTCCCACAATGATACAGCGTAGCTGCGCCTCAAACTGACAAGGGTTCGGTTACCAAATGATTAAGGTGGGGGTAACTCTTCCTGCAAGAGGCAGCAGATGTCTGGTTACTGTGAACGATTGTATCTCGTCCAGAAAGTCGGACAATCACTCCACCGTTGCGTGGCATTGTCAAACGAGAAAAATCTGATGTTTGCCGAATCTGTTGTAGCGTTTGTATAGTTCAAAATATCATCTTTGTTTACAACCTAGGCCATGCACAGGAGCATCTCATGAAAATTACCGCAGTCAATGCTATTCCTCTCTTGGGCAGAAATGACGATGCCGGCTGGGAAACCACCCTTTCCCCTACGGAAAGCACCCAATCGCTGATTGAGGTAGTTACTGACGAAGGAGTGCGCGGCTATGGCAGCGCCTACACCAATGGTTCGCTGGTGCTCGGTGCACTGCAACTGTTGCGGCCCTGGATCATTGGCGACTCCGCACTGGAGCCGGAGCGAGTGGTCGAGAGTCTGCACCAGCGAACCTTCTGGCAGGGGCGCGGCGGTGCGGTCACCAACACGCTTAGCGGCATCGACATGGCGCTCTGGGATATTCTGGGCAAAGCGACAGGCCAGCCCGTGGCGCGCTTGCTGGGCGGCTACTATCGCGAGCGCATCAAGCCTTATGGTTCAATCATCTTTGCCGAACCGGCGCGCTTGCGCGCCAAATTAGAAGCCGTGGTGGCGCGTGGCTTTCGGGCGATTAAAATGGGCTGGGGCCCCTTTGGCCGGGTTGATCGCCAGACTGATGAATTGCTGGTGCGCACGGCGCGTGAAACCGTTGGCCCCAATGTGGAGTTAATGGTCGATGCCGGCGGCAGCGCCCAATTCTGGCCCCATTCGTTCAAGTGGGCATTGGAGACGGCGCGCATGTTGGCCGACTATAGCGTGGTCTGGTTTGAAGAGCCGCTGCCCCCCGATGACATTGACAACTACCTGCGCCTACGTGAACAGGCGCCCCTCTTTATTGCCGGCGGCGAGGTGCTCACGCGGCGCCAAAGTTTCCTGCCTTGGATCGAGCGCGGCGCGGTGGACATCATCCAACCGGATTGCAGCAAGGTCGGTGGCCTCTCCGAAGCGCGCCGCATTGGCTGGATGGCCCAGGATCACAATATCTTGCTGGTCACGCATGGCTGGAACAATGCCGTCGGGCTGGCCGCCGACCTGCATTTGGCGGCGGCGCTGCCGGTGGCGCGCTGGGTGGAATATCTGACGCCCTCGCCCTTTATCGAACAGATCGTCGCCACCCCCTTTCAACTGGACAGCGACGGTCTATTATCGATTCCCACCAGCCCTGGTCTCGGCATTGAACTGGATCCGGCCGGGCTGGCCAAATACAGCCATAGGAGTGAATCATGACACAATCTCTTTTTGATCTCACCGGCAAGGTCGCGGTGGTGACCGGTGCCGGCGCCAATGGCGGCATTGGCCATGCGATTGCGCTGGGCTTTGCCCAACAGGGCGCCGATCTGGCCGTCTCTGATATTGATGATGCCGGCGCCCAGACCACCGCCAGTGAAATTCAAGCAACCGGACGCGATGTGCTGGTGCGTCACTGTGACATTAGCCAGCCTGATGAGGTGGAAGCGCTCTTTGCCGCCGTCGACGCCCACTTTGGCCGTGTTGATATTTTGGTCAATGTCCCTTATACTTTCCCCAGCCGCGTTCACCCCGACGAACTGGCGTTGGCCGATTGGGAGCAGACCCTGCGCGTCAACCTGACCGGCTACTTTCTCTGCGCGCAACAGGCGATCCGGCGTATGCTCCAGCAGGGCGGCGGTGCGATCCTCAATATTGGCTCAATTGCCGGTGTCTCCGCCTTGGGGCGGGGCAACTTTCCCTACAGCGTTTCCAAGGCCGGCGTAGCGCAGATGACTAAAGAGTTGGCCGTCGAGTATGCTGGCCAAGGGATTCGGGTCAACGCTATTTTGCCGGCGCAGGTGTTGACGCCTAGCTTCAAGCAACGGCTGCTAGGCGATCCACGCTTCAGCGCAAAGCTCCAGCAACGGTTGGTGACCGGCATCCCCCTCAACCGCCTGTTGGAGCCGGAAGAATTTGTCGGCCCGGCGGTCTTTCTCTGTTCTGCCGCCGCCGGCGCAGTGACCGGCGTACTGCTGCCGGTCGATGGGGGTAATCTGGCCTTGAACGCTGGCGGTAATCATATCTGGCCGGTGGATTAGAATTAAGTGGTCAATACTTGTTGAGGAGAGATCACCGAGTGGCCTCCTTGCGCGCTACTAGGGCGCGGCCTAAGCGTTGCGCAGTGCGCGCTACTTCGGGGCCACGCTGACTGAACTAATGGCGTCAGTGGTGACGGAGCGGTGTGGCGGCAGTCCTTCGTTTGTATAAGCCCTACAAGCAAGCAATCATCAAGCAGCACATGAGTGAGAACCTATGGCAATCGAAATTCTTCCTTACAACCTAACCTGGCCGGACGAGTTCCGACGCATTGGCGCAATCATCCGGCAAGTGCTGGGCGATCAGGCCCTCCGCATCAACCATATCGGCTCGACCTCTGTGCCAGGGTTGGCGGCTAAAGATATTATTGATGTGCAAATCTCCGTCGCCGCATTACTCCCGTCCATGGAAGCTGCCATGTTCGAACAGGGGTTTACCCGCCGCGTGACCATTGATCATGACCATCAGCCGCCCTCGATGACAACCGATCCGGCCCAGTGGACCAAGTGGCTCTTTCACGAGCCAAACGACTACCGCCCCTGTAACTTGCACATGCGGATCGAAGGGCGGGCCAACCAGCGCTATGCCCTGCTCTTTCGCGATTATCTGCGCGCGCAGCCATTGGCCGCCCAAGCCTACGCACAGGTGAAAATCGCGCTTGTCGCCCGCCACGCCGATGACGTCGGGTATTACTACGATGTCAAAGATCCCGTCTGCGACATTATCATGGCCGGGGCAGAGGTGTGGGCGCACCAGAACCATTGGACCCTGCCGGCGACCGATGCGTAAACAAGGCACATGTCTATGACACCACGCCCGTCCCCGGATGAAAATGTGGCTGGTGGCGGGTAGCGGGTGGCGAATTATCCGCTACTCGCCACCCGCTACCCGCCACCAGCTATTTTCAGCACAGAAAGGTTAGACCGATTCCATGATCATCGACACCCACGTTCACGTTTGGGAGATTGACCCACCCCGCTACCCCATTGGCCCTACCGCTCCCGGTTGGAAGTCGCTGCCCGATGAGCCGGGTACAGCCGATGAGTTGCTGGCCGAGATGGATGCCCACGGCGTTGATTACGCGGTCCTCGTGCAGACCAGTTGGTCCACCTGGGACAATGGCTACATTGCCGATTCGGCGGCGCGCTTCCCCAACCGCTTTATCGGCCACGGCCTGATTGACCCACAAGATCCGAACAACGCCGAACGGGTACGCTATTGGGTGAAGGAACGGGGACTGGTTGGTTTTCGCTTTCACCCTATGTATTACCCGGACGAAAAGATTCTGCTGACACCACAGAATGAAGCCATGTGGGAAGAGATCGCCGTGCTCGATGTGGTGATCCAGTTTCACACCTTTCCTGCTCAAGCCGACCAGATCGCCGTCATTGCCGAGCGCTATCCCCACTTGCGTTTGATCATCGATCACATGGGCTATCCCCAGGTTAACGATCCCGTCGCCTTCCAGCCGATCCTCGATCTGGCGCGCTTTGAGAATATGCACTTCAAACTCTCCGACGTACATGGGCGATCACGGGAGGGTTTCCCCTATACCGATGTACACCCATTTATCCGGCAATTGCTGAATGCCTTTGGCGCCAGTCGCACGGTGTGGGGCACCGGTTACCCCGGCCACCATCGGGTCAAGCACAAGTGGCCACCATTGGCGGAAGAGTTACGGCTGATCCGCAAGGGATTGCCCTTTTTGACCCCGACCGATCAGGAGCAGATCTTGGGGGGAACGGCAGCGGTGTTGTGGCGCTTACCCCTACAACCCCAGCCCGCCAACGGAGCATAGCCGCCCATGTTCACCCCCGTTATGTGGACTCGTGCACCGATCGTTGCATTACTGGTCGGCGAAGCCATCACTCTAAACTTTACCATACGCGCCGACAGTTCTAGCTTACCCATAACCCCGCTTGCGGCGACGGGCGCTATACTCTGCTTATTGGTCGGGCTTTGGCCGCTGGTCATACGCCCATCAGCGACGACGCGCTTAAGCGCATGGCTAAGTATTCTGCTAGCCGGTTTTGTCTTGATTCCAATGCGGCCTGGGATTTTGGCGCGTCCGCCGGCCGGCATGTTGCTTTGGAGCTTGTCCCCCTTTGGGCTCCATCACCTGCTGCATGGTGTACTACTAGCAGCGGCCGCCTTTCATGTAGCCGCGCATCTTCCCGCGGACTTGCCGACGCCCGCCTGTCCGCGCCCAGCGGCGTGGATTATTAGCAGTGGCTACGGTGGCGGCATAATCATCCTAACAGCCTTTTTGCTCGCGCCTAACCTTGTACGAGGGGTGCTCCTGGCTAGCTTATTGCTCTGGTGCTATGGCCTCATTGGCGGCGCCGTGTGGCGATTGGCCTGTCTTAGCCGCCGACCGATCCCAGCTCAGCCACAAGCCGCGCAGCAGGCGCGAGTGCTATTGGGCAGTGCACTTGTCGCAGCAGTTCCTACGCTGTTGCTCACTTTCCTTGAACTACTGTGGGGCGCTGCCCTGGTGCGCGCCGATCTGGGTGCGCTCTTTCTGGTGCTCTTTCCGCTGGGCGCGGCCTATACGATCTTGCGCCATGATCTCCTGTTGCTCGACAGCGCCCTGCGCCGCACCCTGGCCTATACCGCGCTCTCTGCGGTGGCGCTGTCACTCTATTTTGGCTTGACCTTGCTGTTGACCATCGGGGTTGTACGCCGCTGGCCTGAATTTACCAACCTGGCCGCTGTGCTCAGCATCTTGCTTACCACCCTGGCCTTTGCTCCCTTGCACGCGCGTGTCCAAACGCTGGTCGATCGCTGGCTCTATCCAGAGCGACGCACCTTGCAGCAGGCTATTGCCGCAGCCCGGACGACACTGGGCCAGGTGTTCGACCGCGCAGCGGTGGTGACACTCTTGACCCAGCAACTGCCGGCGGCCATTGACGCCTCTTGGGCCAGCTTGACCCTCTCTCCCGCGCCGGCCACGCCCGGGCCACAGCCGACGCCACCCGCCTGGCAGACAGCCTTGGTGGTGGGCACGACAGAGGTTGGACGCTACTGGCTGGGCCCACGCCGCACCCTGCCCACCTATGACAGTGACGAAAGCGCTCAGTTAGCACAGTTGCTCCAGGAAGCGGCGTTGGTGCTTGCTTACGCCGCCACAATTGCTGCACTGCAAGCGCTAAACCAAGAGTTGGAAACACGGGTGGCGCAACGGACAGCCCAAGTGGTGAGCCAGCAGCGCGCCCTGGCAGCCCATGCTGAACGCCAGGCGCTGGCGCGCAACCTGCATGACTCCATCACCCAGGCGCTCTTTAGCCTCAACCTGAGCTTACGCGCTATCCGCAAAGTCGCCGCACGTGATCCCCAGGCCGCGCTTGATCACCTAGCCGATCAAGAAGTAGTAGCGCAACAGGCGTTGACGGAGATGCGTGCGTTGTTGGCACAGTTGCGCAGCAGCGAACCGGGGCCAGGCGAAGCAACGATGATCGATCTGGTTGACCGCCTCTATCAACTCTGTGTCGAACAGCAGCGCCACAGCCCGCTACAGGTCGCCTTGGAGACGCCCGCGACGTTTTTCTGCCCTGCGCCAGTGGCACAAGAACTCCTCGCCATTGTGCGGGAGGCGCTCCACAATATCGTCAAACACAGTGGCGTGAACGAAGCAACTTGCACCCTGACCGTAGATGCGCAAACAATCTGCTTGGCTGTCGTGGACCACGGCCAGGGGTTCAACCTGACAACTGCTTTGGGTAAATCCACAGATGGCGGTACAATCAAAGGGAGCAATGCCGCGGTTGGTCACTATGGCTTACGAGGAATGCAAGAACGGTCTGCGGCCATCGGCGGACAGCTAGATATTCATAGTTCCCCTGGTAATGGCATGGCTGTGACGCTACGCCTACCGCGCCAACAGTACAGTAGCGGATTGAGGGAGCAGCAGATTTGATAGCTGCGCAGAAAATTGGTAGGGTGTATAATCGCCAAAGACTTTGTTGCTGCTACAATTTCAATATCGTGCCAACAAAGTCCTTGGAGGTTTTCAGCGTCGGGTCTTCCTGGAAGGGGTCAAGGGGTTGTCCTGTTGACAGCCATCTTGTGACCCCTTCCAGGAAGACTAGGGTCGAGCAACCTCACGAAAACTTTGTTAACACTATATTTAGCTGTGCATAAAACAAATCTGCTACTTCCCAAATCCGTTGTTGTATTCTGAAAGGAAAGCCCTATGGCGCGCACAACCCCAGAAGTCTATGTTAGCACCGATGTAGAGGCCAATGGCCCTATCCCCGGCGTCAACTCGATGCTGAGCTTTGGCTCGGCGGCCTATCTGGCAGACAAGACGCTGGTGGACACCTTTGCCGCCAATCTGACGACGCTGCCGGATGCCGTGGCCGATCCGAAGACCATGGCTTGGTGGCAATCCCAGCCGGCGGCGTGGCAGGCTTGTCGCGAACATCTAGAAGAATCGGAAGTTGCACTGCCCCGTTACCTGGCCTGGCTGAAAGCGTTGCCCGGCCGGCCCGTCTTTGTCTCCTATCCCGTGGCCTATGATTTCATGTTCGTCTACTGGTATCTGATGCGCTTCACTGGCGAGAGTCCCTTTTCCCACTCGGCGCTTGACATCAAAACCTATGCTATGGCCCTGCTGAAACAACCCTATCGCGACAGCACCAAGCGCCACATGCCCAGACGTTGGTTTGACCCTATACCCCATACCCACCGCGCGTTGGATGATGCGATCGAACAGGGTGCGTTATTTTGCAATATGTTGCAGGAAAATCTGACAAGATGAGAGTTCGGGGGTAAAGAATGAATCATCAAGCCGTAATCACACTGGTGTTGGCCGACGACCATGAGGTGGTGCGCCGCGGCTTGCGCATGACCATTGCCGCGGAAGAAGGCATGGTGCTGCTGGGTGAAGCGGCGACAGGGCGTGATGCCGTGCGCTTGGTCCAGGAATTAGAGCCGACGCTGGTGTTGCTTGACGTGCAGATGCCGGATCTGGATGGGGTGGCTGCGGCCCAGGCGATCTGTCAGCAGCACCCAACCACCGGGGTCATTATGTTGACCAACTTTGCCGAAGATGCGCAGCTCTATGCGGCGCTTGATGTCGGCGTGATTGGCTACTTGCTCAAGGATATTAGCGGCGACGATCTGGTGGCGGCGATCCGGGGTGCGGCGCGCGGCGAACCCCAGTTGCATCCCTCAATCGCGTTACGACTCATGCGTCGGCGCGGAGCAAAGCACGAGCCCCTTGCCGATCTCACCGAACGGGAGCGCGATGTGCTCAAAGCCGTGGCGCGCGGTCTCAGTAACAAGGAGATCGCCCAGACGCTCGTCCTCACCGAGACTACGGTCAAAGGTTATGTGAGTACGGTGTTGGGCAAGTTGGGGGTCAGCGATCGCACCCAGGCCGCGCTGATCGCGGTGCGTCATGGGTTGGTGCGTATGGACGAGTTGCCTGATATTTCCTGATAGCAATCAAACTCCCCTTCCTCTTTCTTCCCATTTGCGCCTCTTTCACCAACTGAGGTTGGTGCGTCATTCCCTCCAAAAGTATGGGATCACTTTCCTACCTCTGCACGCAGACAACGCTGCGTCTTCCTGCTACACTCTCTTTCATTAGGCAGATTTTTATTTTGCCAATGTCACACTAGATGAATTCAGTTATTTTAATGGAGGCGCAATGTTGATTAAGCAATTTTCCACCATTATTCTGGTTGGGTCACTCCTTTTGACTGGCTGCGCGTCCAGCGCAGCCACACCCCAGCGCAACCTGTCCCAACCACCGCAGCCGCTGGTCAATTCAGGTGAACGACCCAATTTACCGGCGCGCGCCGGCAACTTGCCACAGGGAGGAGACAACATGGGTCGAGCAACGCTCGCCCCACAGTTACCCCATGGTGATCTACAGCGGGGAAATGGCCAGCGAGATAATACCCAGCGTGAACTACTAGCCGGCAACCCAGCCACCAACTTGGAACAACTGGCGCCAATCCCTGATTATGACGCGGCGCGGATGATCGCTACCTTTGCCCAGGAACAACTGACCATTCAACCCACAGTCATACGGGCACAAGGCGGTAGCGGTAATCTTACCTTGCCCCCTGCTATCACCGAGCAGATCAACGGCAGCGTCGCCCTGGCCGGCCAGGTGAGCGCCGGTGTGATCACCGTTGGTAGCTACCGCGGTGCGGCCCAGGTCGCCGTTGGCAGCGGCGCTATCAGCGGCGACCTGACCGCGGACATCTCCAGCGCGGCCTTAGGCGCTTATGCGCTCCTCATGACCGACGTTGCTACCCCAGCGGATGTAAGCAACGCACTCAGTTTGCTGGTCCAAACCTATCCCGCCCTGGCCAAGCTTGATTTGCAGCCGGAGAGCAGCGGCCAGGGATATGCCTTCCGTGCGGTGACTACCATCCCCGGCGTCGATTGGCAAACCAAGCAGGCCACCATGGTCGCCCAGGTGGTCATGGCCGGGGTGAGTGGCCAGGGACGCGCCACATTGGTTTGGGTTGTGGTGGGTAATGGCGCCTTTGCCATGGCGCTCTAAAGAGCAATAGGGAGGATACGATGAATCGACGCAATTTCTTGCAGACGACTCTACACCCATCAGACTTGGTGTATGGTCACAGGTGGTAGCTATCTGAACCCCGGCTTCCCAACATGGGGAACCATGTTACGGGAGATGGGCCATCAGACCCACTGGTTTGGAAAGTGGCATTTGGCCGAGGCAAGTTGTCCCGATCTGGAAGTCTATGACTTTGGCGGCGGCTTCAAATTCTATCTGCCGACAGTCACACAAGCAGAAGGAGATTGACCGGTCAGACCCGTGTTAGTTCGGTCAACGCGGCGCCAAAGATGTAATGGAGAACGTCAAAACTGGCCCCAGCCTTGTTCAAAGTCATTGCGTTTAGCTTCGACAACGATAGTCACTTCTCCGTCTATGTGTGTCAACTGGTATAATAATCACAATAGGCACAATCGCGCTGCCGTTGCTGCTTGACGCAACGCGCGATTGTACGAGCGTAACAGGAGTACTCTATGTCTCACAACCTCTATCCACCCGGCCCAAGGACGTGGCCCCCTATCCGTCTCTTTTGGCAGATGCAGCGCAATACGCTCCCCTTTTTGGAAGGAATGGCGCGTGACTATGGCGATATTAGTTACTGTCGCGTTGGGCCGCGTGATATTTATCTGCTCAACCATCCTGATTTCATTCACGATGTGTTGGTGACCAACGACCGCAAATTTGCCAAGAGTCTGGGCTTGCAACGGGCCAAACGCTTGCTGGGCGAAGGCCTGTTGACCAGTGAGGGTGACTACCATCTTCATCAACGCCGGCTCATGCAGCCCCTCTTTCATCGCCGCCAGATTACCGCCTATGGCGCCAGCATGGTCAAGCACGCCGCACGCTTGTGCGACGACCAGGCGGAACAGGGCTGGCAGGATGGCGCAACGCTCAACATGCACGCGCAAATGATGCAACTGACGCTAGGTATCATCGGCGAGACGCTCTTCCAACAGGACATTACTGGCGAAGCACAGAAGGTCGGGGTAGCCATGGAGACGTTGACGCGCAATTTCCGTCGCCTTCTCTCACCACTGGCGCCTCTGCAAGATCGGCTGCCCACTGCCGAAAACCGCCGCCTACGCCAAAGTGAAGCGGAATTGGAGCGCATCGTCGCCCACCTGATCAGCGAGCGACGTACACAAGGTGGCGACCAGGATCTGCTCTCCCTCTTGCTCATGGCCCATACCAACAATGACGGCGCCAGCCCCATGAGCAACCGCCAGATCCGCGATGAGGTGCTCACGTTGTTGTTGGCCGGCCACGAGACGACAGCCAATGCGCTGACCTTCACCTGGTGGCTACTCGCCCAACATCCGCCGGTGGCAAAGAAAATGCAGCAAGAGTTGGACGCTGTCCTGGGCGGACATTTGCCCACCGTAGACGACCTGGAACAGCTACGCTACACGCGCATGGTCTTGGCCGAAGCCATGCGCCTCTACCCGCCAGTCTGGGTGATTGGGCGACAGGCGCTGGCAGAACACACAGTCGGCGGCTACACGATTCCGGCCGGCGCGACGGTTTTGATGAGTCAATGGATCATGCACCGGGATGCCCGCTACTATCCCGCGCCGCAGCGCTTTGACCCGGAACGTTGGACCCCGGCTGCGATGGCGACACGACCTAAATTTAGCTACTTTCCCTTTGGCGGCGGTTCGCGCCTTTGCATTGGCGAACATTTTGCCTGGATGGAAGGGGTGCTGCTGTTGGCTACATTGGCCCAATCGTGGGAAGTGCAGTTGGTCAATGACACGCCACTGGCGCTACGTCCCGCCATCACCCTGCGCCCGCAACAGGGCGTACCGCTGATAGTGCGACGTAGGGCGTCAGCCACTTCTCTGGTATAATCAAAACTCAGTTATCAACTAATCTAGAGAGCAGACGTGTGGCCGATTCCAACCCAATGACCAAATCAGTGCAAGAAATCATCCTGACCCACGAGCATACCGACTTTGACGCGCTGGCCTCATTGTTGGCGGCAGCTTTGCTCTTCCCGGACACAATTCCGTTGCTGCCCTATCAACTCAACCGCAATGTGCGCGAATTTCTGGCGCTCTACCGCAATCAATTTCCCTTCCGCCATCCCAAAGAGTTGCCAAGAGGCAAGGTCGAGCGCGTCATCCTGGTGGATACCCGCGCCGCCAATCTGCCCAAGGGCATTCAGGATGACACGGAATTTATCGTCATCGATCATCACAGCCTGCAGGAAACGTTGCCCCCCGGCTGGCAGATGTGGAGCGATGCGGTTGGCGCCAATACGACCCTCTTGGTAGAAAAGTTGATCGAACGGGCGGCGCCGCTCAGCGCGGTGCAAGCGACGCTGCTGGCGCTGGGCATCCATGAAGATACGGGCAGTCTTACCTACGCCGCCACGACCTACCGCGATGTGCGTGCGCTAGCCTGGCTTATGGAGCCGGAACGGGGCGTCAATCTAGCTGTGCTCAGTCAGTTCTTACAACATCCACTTTCGGCGGAACAGCGGGCGCTCTTGCAGACGCTGATCGACCAGAGCCACTTTACCGATTTTGAAGGACACACCGTCGTCATTGCCTGTGCCGAAGCGCCCCACTACACCAGTGAACTGAGCACGCTAGCCCATCGCTTGCGCAACTTTCATGAGTGCGACGCCCTCTTTATGGTGGTGGCCTTAAGCGAGATGGTGCAGGTTGTGGCGCGCAGTACGACTGATGCCATTGACGTAGGCCAGGTTGCCCGCGCCTTAGGCGGTGGCGGCCATCCAAGGGCCGCGGCAGCCTCCTTGCATGACCTGACGCCCCAGGCGATCCGCGCACAGATCCTGACCCTGTTACAACACTATGGTCTCGCTTCGGTCACGGTGCGCCAGATCATGAGTGTAGGCCGTCCGCAGACACTGACCCCCAATCAGACCATTGATGAGGCCGCCGTGCTGATGCGTCGTTATGGCCACGAAGGTTTTCCCGTTCTGGGCAAGGGCGCTGACGGCAGCGAACAACTGCTGGGCGTGTTGACCCGGCGTGAGGCAGACCGCGCCCTCAATCACGACTTGGGCAATGCGTTGGTCCATCGCTTTATGCAGGCCGGCCACGTTACCGTCCGCCCGACCGATTCAGTCCAGCATCTGCGCAAGCTCATGATTGAGAGTGGCTGGGGCCAGATTCCCGTAGTCGATGATGCAGGGCAGATCATCGGTATTGTGACGCGCACCGATCTGATCAAGCTGTGGGATGAAACCACGCTGCCCAATCAGCGCAAAGCCGAGATCAACGAACGGCTGCATAGGGTGCTGTCGCCGGCGCAATATGCACTGTTGCAATTGGTCGGCGAAGAGGTGGATCGCATGGCCTACGCCGTCTATGTGGTGGGTGGCTTTGTGCGCGATCTGCTGCTGGACGGCAAGGAAGAGCCGATTGGCGCCATGGATATGGATATTGTGATTGAAGGCGATGCCATTGCCTTTGCCGAACAGATGCAGGCGCGCTATGGCGGGCGCATTGTCCCCCACCGCCGCTTTGGCACGGCCAAGTGGCTCTTACATGACGCCCAGCACCCGGTACGCGCCCAGGAGTTGCTGGCCCACCTCCATGATGGCTTTACGGTCCATGATCTGCCGGCAAATCTGGATTTTGTTACCGCACGCACCGAATTTTACACCGAACCCACGGCCCTGCCCACGGTGGAACGGGGCAGCATCAAGCTTGACCTGCACCGGCGCGACTTTACCATTAACACCCTGGCGCTTTCACTCAACCCTGACCGCTGGGGGGAGTTGCTCGATTTCTATGGCGGCGTCAATGACCTTAATCAAGGGGTGATCCGGGTGTTGCACAGCCTCAGCTTTGTGGATGACCCCACTCGCATTCTACGCGCCGTGCGCTATGAACAGCGTTTTGACTTTGCCATTGCCCCGCGCACCTTGGAACTGCTACGCGATGCGATTGAATTGTTGGATCGGGTGACTGCGGCGCGCATACGGCATGAGTTGGACCGCATCTTAGAGGAGGCGCGCCCAGAAAAATCTTTGCAACGGCTGGCAGAGCTGGGTGTATTGCAACAGATCCAGCCTGAGCTTACCGTCGCGCCGGAAGTACACGAGCATTTTGCCCGCTTACGCGCCAGCGACACAGCACCAGCCCTCGATCCGGTGGTCAAGGCGGCTCTACAGGAAGAGCCATTGCCACGCCTCTATTGGGGTGCGCTGGTGTTACATCTGCCGGCGCCTACACATGTCGCCCTGATCCAGCGGTTGGGGTTGCGCGGCGAAACACAACGCCTTATGGCCGGTCTGGCGGTTTTGCAGGAAAACCACGCTGCCCTGACCAATGGCCCCCTAGCCCCGAGCCGTATCGTCAAAATTCTCGATCGCGCCACGCCCACAGCCATTGCCCTCTGGCTGCTTTTGGAGGTTGAGCCTGCACTAACGGAGATCCTGACACGCTATTTGACTGAGTGGCGGCATGTGCGGCCGCTGCTGGATGGGCGGGCGCTGCAAGCGCTGGGCATCCCACGCGGGCCCCTTTATGGGGAAATTCTCGCGGCGCTACGCACCGCCCGTCTGGATGGCGCAATCACTACGCGCGCCGAAGAGGAAGTATTGGCCCAGCAGATGGCCCAACGCGCCTAATTCACCATAACAGTTTAGGGCAAGGTTCATTTTCGCCAAAATACTCTTTACAATTCCTGTGGAGGAGGCGTTCTCTAACGCCGGGTCCGCTCGACTCGCCGCCGCATTAGAGAATGCTGGCTCCGCGCTTACGTTGTCAAAATGATGATCGCCCATGTGAATCATGCCCAGCTTAGGAGATTCGCGCGCCGGCGGGCTGCTTCCAACCAAGGATCTGCCGATAGCCGCGCACTCCCCACCAGACGGTCGTCGCCTCTACCACAAAACCGAGGCAGAGCGCTGTAACGCCCATGGTGGCGCCGGTAATGCCCAAGAGCGGCAGGATGAGCAGACCCAGCCAGATGATCCCAAGGCGCGCCGGGGCACTGGGCGCCAGGGCCGCGGTGCGGCGCTCCAGCAAAGCCACACCTTGATAGTAGGCGCGCACCGCCACCGCCGGTGAATAGGCGCCAAAGATCAGCAGCGGCACATGGCTGAGCGCGGCTAACTCTGGTGAGAGGCCGATCACTGTGCGCAGAATCCACTCGCGCAGCGGTGTCCAGAAAAAGAGGAACATCATCGTCAATGAGATCAGCAAACAGCCGGCGGCAAAGCGGCGGATGTAATGAAGGCTATTAGGCTCTTCGCGAAAGGAAGTGGCCAGGCTGCGCATATCGTTGAGCCAGCCGTAGGGAATGCGCCCTAGAATATAGACTACCGCCAACACGGCCAGCGCCTCCGGGCCATTGCCTTGGCGCGCGACATAGAGGTTGATCAGGGGCCGACTAAACTCCTGCATCATCAGAATCAACGCCAGCGGCCAGAAAAAGCGGAGAATGATCCCATAGGAGGGCGCCACCTGCACCGGGCTCTCATCCGCCACAGTGCGCACCACATGGCGGAAACCCCAGAGCACAATCGCCAGTTCTACCAGGATACCGGCATAGATGCCGAGAATGGGCAGACGAATTGGCTGCGCCGCCACCCAAGCGAGCGGCAGGGTCAGAAAGACGGTGAGCACGCTGCTGACCATGCTGGCGATCATGGCGTAGCTGACCAGCGTGGTGCGCCGCTGGCGAATGAGCAGACCGGCGTGATAGAGCGACATACCTCGAATGAGAGGATAGGGCGCCAGCCACAAAATGGCCGTGCGCACGGTGCGCCCCAATTGGCTATCTATGCCGTGGAAATCCTCAATCACCCAGTGACCCACCGGCGTAAGCGCCAGCACCGCCAAGATCGTGATCAGAATCATCCCGGTGATCAACACAAAGCGACGCACCTTTTGGCGTGCCGCCCGCCCCTCGCCCATGACCAGGCCCAATTCACGCGCTTGACCGATAGGGCTGGTAAGAAAAAGAATAATGCCATAAGCGACGCCAAAGCCAGCCAATGTCTCGGTGGCATGGGGCATACGCGCCATGCCGGCGTTGAGCATCTGCGTGCCAAATTCGAGCACAATCGTGGTGACGGCCAGCGGCAGCAGGAAGCGGGCCAGGCGCAGATAGATCGTTTGTGGAGCGGGCATAAAGAGTTGTACGATTCTACGGAGTTACCGATTTATGATTACATGGCTAAGAGGCAAGAATAACATTGGCAGTAGTTACTGTCAACATGGGGTGAGGGCAAAGGGTGTAGTTCAGGTAGGAGGTGAAGTTGGGTCGGCGCGGCGCGGCGCGCTATCGCCAGCCGGAAAGTGTCGCCCAGGGGCAAGCAATTGTGCGCCAGAGTGACAAGGGGCATGTGATACTTTGTCGCGCGGGAAACAGAATGACCATTCTGTACAGTTTATTTCTGCAATTATATATTCACGAGCAGCATAGGAAGTACCATTTTACTCCTGTACAAAATGATACCTCCTGGCGCTCGTCGGTATAGCAAGGATTTGATTAACTATGGAAAAACAAATTGCTCTTACCGAAGCCAGAGAAAAATTTTCAGAAATGGTAAATGAAGTCATGTATCAAGGTGATACCTACATAATCTCGAAACAGGGTAAACCTGCTGTAGCCGTTGTTCCTTTGGATATTTGGACACAATGGCAAAAACAACGTGATCAGCAATTTACGATTATCGACGAAATTCAGGCCCAAAACGCCGATTCAGAGATCGCACAATGGGACGAAGATACCTTATTGGAGACAATATCAGGGTTGGTGCATGAGATTCGTGCTACAACAACAGATGAAACTAGCAGTCCGTTATGAGGGTTATCACATCTTCATCGATCGCGCTGTCACCGGTAGCGCTCGCTATATCATCACCGGTGATAGAAAGCATTTATTGCCTTTACAGAGGTATCGCGGGATTGAAATTGTTTCTCCGGCAGCATTTATAGCACTTTATTACCAGTAGAACACAACGGCTGTCATTCTTCAATCTTTCGGAATGACAGCCGTTGTGTTCTATGCAAGCCTCATTGAGCGCCTGAAAAGTGCCTTCCTATTGCGACAACTTTCCGCAGATGGCCCAAACGGTCACTTGCCAGTCATCATCGTCGCAGTTGCAGTCGGCGGTGGGGGCAATGCGCGCATACCAGGCTTCGACCCGTGCATGCCAACTGTTGTCACTGTTGGGATAGCTCTCCTGTGCGGTAATAATCCAGTCGGGGCTTTCCGGACCATCAATGTCGAAGCCACCGCCTAATACCACTTCATCCTCGGCGCAGATGACATCGATCTCCTTCAGCCGTTCGTTGTCACGTTCGGTCGCGGCAGCGATACGGCGGACGCTCAGCAGGCCAGGCGGGCCTTGGGGACCGCGGTTGCCTTGTGGGCCAGCCGGTCCCGTAGCGCCACGCTCTCCCTGTTCACCCTGTGGGCCAGGCGCGCCGGTTGGCCCGACCGGCCCTTGGGGTCCCGTACAATCTTTGGCGTCATAGTCGCCGTCTTTGTTCACATCCTCGGCGACATCCTCCTCGCCATTGCCGTTGCGGTCCCAACAGGCCAGGCCAGGCGGCCCTGGTTCGCCGGTGTCGCCCTGAGGCCCAGTCGCGCCTTGAGGGCCACGTGGACCGGCTGGTCCCTGTGGACCCTGCGGACCTACCGCGCCGGTTTCGCCTTGGTCACCCTTCTCTCCTTGCTCGCCTTTGTCCCCTTTGGCGCCCTTCTCCCCCTGCTCGCCCTGGGGACCGGCACAATCTAGTACATTGACTTCACCATCGCCGTTGCGATCCTCGTCTGCGTCAGCCTTGCCATTGCCATTAAGATCCCAACATGCCTGGCCAACCGGCCCTTGCGGCCCTGCCGGTCCTTGGGGGCCAACGGGGCCGCGCGGCCCCGGTTCACCTTGGGGACCCTGCGGGCCCATAGCGCTGACAAAGACGACCTCACCCAGGGGAAAGATGCCCATATCTTGTACGTCATGGGTGGTCTGGTCTTCAAATTTGACGCCATAGGGGAAATGCAGCGTGAGTTCTTCATCGGTCACGTTGGTCAGCACCAGCGTACCTTCGCCATAGTAATTGGGGTTGGAGCGGTCTTGGAAGTCGCTAAGGTTGACACTTACCTTACCCGCGGTCACCGCATCGACCAATGACTCAGTCGTGAGCGCCAGGTCAGCCGGCTGCGCGCCACTCTGGCTATAGTCCAGGATCTCGGTGACGATACTGGAGCGGGTGTCACCCGTGCGGCTATCCCCCAAGAGATTCCAGACCGCGATTTGCACCTGGTATAGGTTAGAGGTGAGCAAGCGCTTTTCAACGCCATAGGCAATGGCTAGGCGCACCGGAGCAGGCGCAAGCCCCACCGGAGTGAGGACGGCGCCAGGAAAGGGCAGCCCCCGCTCCATACAGAAGCCGCCGACCTTGATTTGCACAGTCGAATGGGGCGGCAGCACGATCTGGGTTGGTTCAACGGCCGCGCTTTGGAACGCATAGCTGACGGTTGGGATCAGCGCAAAGGCCAAACCGGCAACGGCAACGGCTAGTACCAACGGCCAACGCCAGCGGAGGCGTAACCAAGCAACGGACAGAAAGCGGAAGAAGATTGATGATGAAGCGTCCATGATTCCTCCTAAGGTTGGATGTTTTTCGGGTTGAGGGGTTAGACAATTACTCTGTGGTTATTTCGTCACTTTTTCATTGCTTTTCCTGAGAAGCGGGAAAGCGAATTTACAAAATAAATATAACACAGATTTGTAGAAAGACAAATAGGCTGACTATTTCCGAGGTTAACAGATAGGGATTTCCCCTTGACCAGTAACAAATCCATTGCGCCCTAATCTGTTGTTGTTCTGCTGATTCTGTCTTGGCATGAGCCAGAAGTAGTACTATAATTGTTGTAGCTATTACGTTTATCGTCTGCATACTGTCCATCGTACCTTGTACTGTACCTTGTGCGGGAAATTCAATGACTTATTCATTACACACTTCCCCGTCACTTTCCTTTCAAGGCGGCACACTCGTCCTCTATGGCATCGACCACAATGAGACAGTCCCGCCCGTCTTCCAGTGGATCAAGGCACGCTGGCGCTGTGAAGCCTATCACTACCCGACCTTAGTGACGTGGCTGCGGGGGCGCCAGGTGCGTGATACCGTGCCTCGTTGGCAAGAACTCAACCTCGCGCTACATGACCAGCGCGAACCCCATGATTACCAATTGGAAGCGTTACAGGCGTGGCGGCGAGCCAATCACCTGGGCAGCATTGTTCTGCCCACCGGCGCAGGCAAGACCTTTGTCGCGATTCACGCGATCCAGCAGGTGAACCGCTCAACATTGGTGGTGGCGCCGACGATTGATCTCCTCCACCAGTGGTATGCCCGTCTGGTCAATGCCTTTGCCACCGCGGTGGGTGTCTACTATGGCGGCGAGAAGGATATCAAACCCATTACCGTCACCACCTATCACTCGGCAGGGGATCTCATGGCGGCCTATGGCAATCACTTCAAGCTGATCATCTATGATGAAGTTCATCACCTGCCTGCACCCAGTTGGGGGGAAACTGCGCTGATGGCGCCGGCTCAATTTCGCTTGGGGTTGACCGCCACCTATCCCACCGCCCAAGAACAGGAACGAGGGCGCTGGAATCTGGATCAGTTGATTGGCCCCATCATCTACGAGAAGCGCATTGACGAACTGGCCGGCAAACAACTGGCCGACTACCGCACCGAACGCATTCGAGTCGAGTTGACGCCAGAGGAACGCGCACGCTATGATGCCGACTATGCGATCTATGCCGGCTTTGTGCGCGACCGCAAACTCTACCTCCACGGTCCCCGTTGGTGGCTAGAACTAATGCGTTTGAGTTCGCTCGACCCCCAGGCGCGGGCCGCGGCCTTGGCCCATCAACGGCTGGGGCGGCTCTTGTCAGCCGCCACGGAAAAACTTGCCGCTCTCGACCGCCTGCTGCAGGAACATTGCCACGAACATATCCTCATCTTTACCGAGAGCAACGATCTGGTCTATCAGCTTTCGCAACACCATCTCATCCCAGCCCTAACCTGTGAAACCAAAGCGGCTGAACGCAAAGAACTTTTAGAGGGATTCCAACAGGGCGACTATGGCGCGCTGGTCACCTCCAAGGTGCTCAATGAGGGCATTGATGTGCCGGAGGCGAAGGTGGCGATTGTGTTGGGGGGTAGCGCCGGCGCACGTGAGTATATCCAGCGGCTGGGGCGTATTCTGCGCAAGGTGGACAACCGGCAGGCTGTGCTCTATGAGATTGTCGTGCGCGATACGCTCGATGTGGGCCGGGCGCGCCGACGGCGGCCGCGCCAAGCAAAGACCACCGCCTGATGTTAACCGGCGACCTGGTGCGGCCGCGGCTTGTGCAGCGGGGTGGTGAATTACAGATCGAGTGGCTGGATGGCGCCAATCGGCATTGGCTACAGACGGCGGACGACTTGATCACCCTTTTAGCGCAACATCACAATCGCCCGCAAGGCGCTTGGCAGCAGGCAGTGGAAGGCTATGAAGCTGGGCGCACCGACTACATGACCATTCGCGGGCTGGCCAAGGTATTGAGCGACGCCGCCACCTTTCAGCCGGTCGCCACGCCCATAGCACCGGCAGAGTTACGCAAACGCCTCTTTACACGCGGCCCCGCCTTCCCCACCCCGCCCGAAGCAAGTGGCCGGTTACCCCTAGCCCCGCGCGACCGGGTATTGCGCGAAGCCGCAGTCGAATACAATGTGACACCTGAACAGGTGGAGCGTATTCTCTATGCCGACCGCACCGCCGCTTATCTACTCGCGGACATTGGCCCGCCCTGGACCGCCGCCGGCCTGATCACCCGCTACAATCTGGAACTGGCCCGCGCCGCGCTCTACTGGGCTGACCAGATGGAGGTGCAGATCTTTGATAACTTCAAGGATTTCTGGAAATTTCTCAAGCTTTTCAAGCTTATGTTTGAGGCGACGGTGATTGATGGCGGCTATAACGTCAAACTCGGTGGCCCTATCTCGCCCTTTGTCCAGGCGACGACGCGCTATGGCCGGCAAATGGCCTCCTTTCTGCCCGCGCTGCTGCTGGGAACGCGCTGGCGCATGTGGGCTTCGGTGCGACCGCCATACTTTCGCCAACGGTTGATCTATTACCTCGATGAGTCAGCCGCGCTGGTCAGCCACTTTAAACAGAGTGGTGAGTTTGACAGCCGCCTCGAATCCGACTTTGCCCAAGAATTCCACGCAAAGTTTGGCGATGAGCGCGACAGGTGGCTCCTCACCCGTGAAGACGAGGTGATCCTGCTGGGTGACACCGTCATGATCCCCGACTTTGCCCTCACCCACAAACAGGATGGTCGCCGCGCCGTCATTGAAATTGTCGGCTACTGGCACCCTGACTATCTGGAGCGCAAGGTCGCCAAGGTGCGCGCCGCCAACCGCCAGGATCTGATCCTGTTGGTCTATGAAGGGGTGAATCTGGCCCGTGAAAAGTTGCAGGATGTACCGGCGCAAGTGCTCTATTTTAAGAACAAACCAGTACTCAAAGAGGTGATGGCGCTAGTGGAGGCAGTGGCAATATAAATTACTCAGCAAACATTTCGGCTAGTTTTCTGTTGTTGCCCAATCAGTTAACGGAAAATCTTCATTGAGTAGTTGATCGTCACCGCCGGCGGCCATCTGCAGAAATTGCTCTGCCCACCCTTGGCGGGCAGTCTGAAGAGGACGAACCACCAGTTGACCATCCTGTGCTTCCAGTTCGACTTCATCAACAAAGCCGAGTTGTTGCATCAGCACTTTCGGAATGCGAATCCCTTGCGAATTGCCGATCCGAATGATCCGTGTTTTTAATGAAGCCGCCATTTGTTGACCTTATTCTTTATCAAAATGGTTCATATAAGTCTGCGGGTGAAATCATTTCATTCTTCGCTGGCAGGCGCATATCCAAATACTTGATTAAATTATGACTTTCAAAGTAATTACGTTGTATGTCCATTTCGCGCTTTTGTCAATACCAAGGGTAGCAGGTAGCAGGCAACCACGCAACCACTATATTATTTGAATTTGGTATCATATTATGGTGTCATAAATATTTATGAATAGCCGTCACCACAAGACTTTGGAAGCCATATACGAACGACCAGAACGCTCGGACATTGTTTGGCGTGATATTGAAGGCTTGTTTATGGCGTTAGGTGCAGAAGTGTCAGAAGGTAGGGGTTCTAGGGTTCGTGTTGCATTACAAGGTGTACGCGCCGTATTTCATCGCCCTCATCCACAAAAAGAAACCAATAAAGGGGCCATAAAATCAGTACGGCGTTTTTTGCAAGAAGCGGGGATTACACCCTGATGGAATACAAAGGTTATGTTAGTAAAGTTGAATTTGATGACGAAGCCGATATTTTCCACGGTGAAGTAATGAATCTGCGCGATGTCATTACATTTCAAGGTGAATCAGTACAAGAGTTGCGTCAAGCTTTTCAGGACTCCGTTGATGATTATCTTGCCTTTTGTGCTGAACGCCATGAAGAACCAGAGCGACCTTTTTCCGGCACCTTTACGGTACGCATAACGCCGGAGCTTCACCGCGCGATTACCGTGCAATCCAAGCTTGCGAATCAAAGTCTCAACAGTTGGGTGAGCGAAGCGTTGGAACAGCATTTAATCCATCAATAACCAACCACCAAGTTCTCCCCACTCTCTGGCGCAAAGAGATGGAGTTTAGCCGGATCTAGCGTAATTCCAATTGATTGTCCTTCGTGCAAACCCAAATCCGGGCGGGCGCGGGCCAGTAGCATCTCTTTTCCCAACGCCACACTGGCAAAGACATCGGACCCCAGCGGCTCCACCAGATCGATGACGCCGTTCAGTTGACTGGCCACAGGATTGTCACCCATATTAACCGTAATATCTTCCGCGCGAATGCCGCAGACGACAGGAATCCCGGCGCCGCCCGCCGCACTCTGTCGTAGCTTCTCACGCAGGTTGGCCGGCAAGGGAATTGTGCCAAAGCCGGTGCGCAGTTGCAGCCCATGATTGGCTTGCTCTACTGTGCCCTCAAATTGATTCATGGGCGGATTGCCGATAAAGCGCGCCACAAAGAGGTTGGCCGGCTGGTGATAGATCGTCTCCGGCTCGCCGATCTGTTGTACCAGACCACCACGCATGACCACAATGCGGTCGCCCATGGTCATGGCCTCCACCTGGTCATGGGTGACATAGATGGTGGTGATGCGCAGTTGACGTTGCAGGCGAATAATCTCACGCCGCATTTGGATGCGCAACTGGGCGTCCAGGTTGCTCAGCGGCTCATCCATGAGGAAGAGGCGCGGCTTGCGCACAATGGCGCGGCCCAAGGCCACCCGCTGCCGTTCGCCACCTGACAGTTGGCGAATGCGCCGCTCAAGCAGATGCTCAATGCCCAGTAATTTGGCCGTCTCCTCCACCCGTTGGCGGATTTCATTCTTCGCGGTGCGGCGCAACTGAAGGGGGTAGGCAATGTTGTCAAAGACCTTTTTGTGGGGGTAGAGCGCATAGTTCTGAAAGACCATCGCGATGTCCCGGTGGCGCGGCTCGACCTCGTTCACCACCTGGTCATCAATCAAAATTTCGCCCTCCGACACACTTTCCAAGCCGGCGATCATGCGTAGGGTGGTCGTCTTGCCACAGCCAGACGGACCGACAATGACCAGAAATTCCCCTTCATCCACCTCTAAATTGACATCGTTGACGGCCAACCCATCCCCAAAGCGTTTGTATAAATTGCGACAGACTACTCTAGCCATTGCCTAGTATCCTTTATCCTCACTTTGGCGCGTTGCCACCGACGAACGACCGTACGCGCCCATTTATAGTGACCATAGGTATTGTAACCCACTGACTGCCAGATCCCGTCGCGGGTTAATTCTTCTTCGCTCAACTGTTGCACAAGTGCATGCGATGCGATGTAGGAACGCTCGAAGTCTGTCTGAATATCTGCAAATGACCGGTCTTTGTTCGCATCGAAAATCTGCTCATTGAATCTTGGCGTTGTAGGATAAATAGGTTGCGGCGCGCCAGTCAGCGTGGCCTCAATGGAGAGTATCATGCGTTGTTCCCATGCTGTCAAGTGAGCAAGCACGTCCTTGCAAGATTGCCCTGGCTCTGGCAAAGGCAACACACCGGTCGTCAACCAATCTATGTCGCTCAGGAGGGACAGTGTTTGCAGCAGACGATCATGTTCGCGCACAATCTTTTCAAGTATCGCTACTTTGGAAAGTTGTTTCATAGATCACGCCGTAAGACTAACTCTACATATTGTCATAAACACTTATCCATCGCGGACAGATAGCGTCTGCATGATCTCATTAATAAGAAAAGGGAGGTTCGGCTCTTGAAAGCCCAACCCAGGCGCTGGAATGCGATTATGCTTTATGTCTGGTGGAACATGTTTATGATGAGGATGAGTGCTTGCTATTGTCTTAGTCGCCTTTGTAAAATTTTGTATGTCCCTGCCCATTCAGCCCAATCCAAAACCCAAGCAGAATCAGCCGGTTCTTCGCCATTTTGATAAGCCTCAAAAAAAACTTCAGATGGCACACCATATTTTCGTTCAAAAACTAGCAAATTCTGCCGCATGGCATGGATCTCTTGCAAGATTTCATCAAGAGTCATGATAATCACCTATATCAACAGTATACAAAAATTAACAGCAAATTTATTTTAGCATGACCAGCATCGAGGGGCAATTTGTTTGAACGATTCCTCCGTGTGTAGCATGTCACTTCTCCCCCAACGCCACCATGCCGCGTGTCAACTGGTTCTGCACCAACATAAAGAGCACCACCACCACAATGGTTGTCAGCAACGACGCCGCCATCAGCTGATGCCACTGCACCTGGAAGCGGGTGACAAATTTGAAGAGCCCAATGGTCAGCGGCAGCTTATCCTGGCTGCGGATAAAGGTAAGGGCAAAGAGAAATTCATTCCAGCCATTCATAAAGCCAAAGATGGTCACTGCCACCAGGCCGGGCCACGAAAGCGGCAAGATCATATTGACCATCGCCCCTAGGCGTGAGTTGCCATCCATCATCGCCGCCTCTTCGATCTCCGGCGGAATGGTGGCAAAGTAGCCTGACAACATCCAGATGGCAAAAGAGAGGCTAAAGATGGCATTGAGCATGACCACCGTCGTCAGGCTATCCACCATATTGAGGCCGGCGACGACGCGAAAGATCCCCAGGATGATGACAATGGGCGGAAACATCTGGATGCCCAGCAGGAAAAGCTGATAAAAGTGCTTGCCGCGGAAACGAAAGCGGGTGAGCGCATAGGCAGCGGGAATGGCCAACAGCAGGGCAATGGCTGTTGAACCCAGACCAATCACCAGGCTGTTGCGAAAGTAGATGGTCAGCGGCGCCACCGTCCAGATGTCAAAATAGTTCTGGATCGTGGGGGCGCGCGGCAAGAAGGTCGGCGGTGGGATATAGACCTCCTGGCTCGTCTTGAAGGAGGTGGAGATCATCACAATCAGCGGGAAGATGCTGATAAAGATGGCCGGCAAAAGCACTGCTACAATGCCGGTCAATTTGATTACCCTGGGCGAAGTCATGCGTCCTCCCGTGCACCGAGGATGCGCGTGTAGATGATACTAAAGAGAATCAATACGCCAAAGATACAGACCGCCAGCGCATAGCCGGCGCCAAAGTCGAGGTTGGTAAAGGCCAGCTTGTAGAGATAGGTGACGGCGATGTCGGTGCGGTAGAGCGGCCCACCCTGAGTGAGGATCCAGATGACGGCAAAGGAGCGAAAGGCCCAGATGATCGAAAGCAGCGTCACAATCATGATCACGGTGCGCATTTGGGGCACCGTCATGTCGATGAACTCGCGCCAAGGGCTGGCTCCGTCCATTTTGGCCGCGTCATAGATGTGGGGCGGAATTGCCTGGAGACCGGCCAAGAAGGTAATGGTCATAAAGGGAATCGACGACCAGACCTCCACAAACATGGCCGCGCCAAAAGCGAGGGTCGGGTCACCCAGCCAAGGCACGTACTCTTTGATAATCCCCAACTGGCTCAGAAAGTAGTTGAGTGAGCCCATCTGGCCATGAAAGATCCAGCGCCAGGTAATGGCAGAGACGGCAAAGGGCATGGCCCAAGGGATCAAGATCAGCGCCTTGGCCACCGTGCGCCCGCGAAACTCCGTGTTCAGGAGCAGCGCCAGCGGAAAGGCCACCACCACCGTGAGCGCCACTGTGCCAAAGCCAAAGAGCGCGGTCTGGCGGATGATCATGGGCATGCGTTCATCATTGATCAGCGTGAGAAAATTGGCGAGTGTCCCAAATTTAACTGCGCGCCCTAAGGTGTCCACGGTGGAAAAGGCCGCAATAAACATATTAACGATAGGGAAGACCAAAAAAAGCGCGAAGGCGATGACGCTGGGCAACAGCAACCCATAGGCCATGCGGTTCTCCGCCCATTCCGCTCGCCAACTGGCCCCCAAACGCCGCTGCACCGGCGCCCCTTCCATCCGCACTGACATTGTTTGATTGGCCACAACAGATGCCTTTCGTCATTGGGTGATTAGTTGATTGGTTGATTGGTGATTTTGCAAGCTCGCCAATCACCCAATCACCAGTCACCAACTACGCCAAGCCGTGCCGCTTATCAATGATCTGCGCCGCTTCGGTCATGGCCTCTTCTACGCTTGCTTCGCCGAGCCAGATCTTGGCCAACGCGTCGTTGATGGTGGTTTCATCCTCACCACCGGTGGCCGGCCACGGCGTCTCAAAGACATTGTGGGCAGTGGCCAGTTCTTTCACGTAGAACTCGTTATACGGGGTCACCGGATCATTCGGATCCACATAGGCAGGGTCAGCGCCCACATCGACCCGTTCGGGGATGACGCCACGCTGTTTGGCAAAGGCTAAGCGATTTTCGGCGTTAAACATAAACTTGAGCAACTCGGCCGCCGCCTCTTTGTGTTGTGACTGCTTGGCCATCATGACGCAGTCGGGCCAGAAGACGTTGGCATGTTGCATCCCTGTTTCGGCCACCGGCAGCGGCGCCAGGGCAAATTTTAAGTCAGGCGCATCGTTTTGGATAATGGTCGGCATCCACGAACCGGTCTCCAGAATCCCCATCTGGCCGCCGAGGAAGAGGGGCTGCAGATCGGCATCGCGATTGGCGCTGGCCGGCGACGGTTGCGCGGTCTGGTCGGTCAACACAATATCGGCCAGGAATTGCGCAGCACGGATCCCTTCTTCACTGCCGACGCGGGAATGGCCATCTTCGGTCCAGCGGCTCAGGTTGTTGCCACCACCAATCGCGCCGACCCAGGCATACCACCAGTAGTCGCCAGGCCCCAACCCCATGCCATAGACGGCCGGTGGGTTATGGATGGCCTTGGCCGCAGTGCGCACATCATCCCACGTTTCCGGCGCCGAGAGCCCCTGTTCCTCAAAGAGGTCGGTGCGGTAGTAGAGGCCGCGCGGGTCAAGGAAGTAGGGCAGCCCATAGAGCGTTCCCTGCACCGTCATCGCCTGAATGCCCGACTCCCAGAAGTTAGAGAGGAGGTCCTTGCCCATCAGGTCATCCAATGGCGCCAACTCATCCGCCGATTGAAATTCCAACAACCATTGGCCGGAGCCGTTAAAGATGTCCGGTGGCTGACCGCCGCTAATTTGGGTGAGCAGCACATTCTTCCCTTCGGGCCAACTCACCACTTCTAAGGTGGCATGGACTGCCCCTTGGCTGCTGTTAAAAGCATCCATCACTGACTGGGTGTCGGCTTGCATACGGCTGTCGTAATCCATGGCAATATAGCGCACGTTGGTCACTTCTTCCGAAGTGGCGCCCTCACCACTGCCGCTGGATGCCGGCGCGCCGGGCGCAGCGCAAGCGGCCAGCAAGAGCGGCGCGGCGGAAGCAGCCGTCAACTTCAAAAACGTGCGGCGCGATAGGTGCGACGGTTGGAATTGCATAGCGTAACCTCCTGAATGTGCAGATATGAAGATGGAAGGGAGTGCATCCATTATCTATGAAAGGCGCGCCTGGTGTCAAGCCACACGAATATAGATATTTCACCCACAACTTTTGTAACCATTGAACACGATTTGGATATGCACTGGCTACTGGTTCTGTTGACATTTACCACCCAACGGGTTCCCGACCTCCAAGAAATTAGTCTAGCAATGTGTAACCCTTCTCTGGAGGGCTGTAAAATGTCAACGGTCACCAGGAAACTAACCCGCTTTTTGTCGGTTCATTGAAACTAGATCTTTTGTGCTATAATGATACTATCGAATTCATAGAAACTTCCGTCGTTAGTGAATTCAGGAGTTGCGCTGATGGCGGGAGTATTTTCCTCTCAAGGGACGCTCAATGGATGTACAACTTCGCCTACGGGCCTTTTGGGATGATCTGCAATCATCGCTCTGGTATCGACCAACAATCTATACCCTGTTGGCCATTGCGCTTGCATTGATCAACCCTTATATTGACCAGATTACCAAGTGGGAGTTCTACAGCTTTGGCGCCGACAACGCCCGCGCCGTGCTCACAGCAATTGCCAGTTCGATGCTGACGGTGGTCACCTTGACCTTTTCCATCCTCATGGTCTCCTTTACCCTGGCCTCGCAGCAATTTTCGCCGCGCATCTTGCGCACCTTTACCCGTGATCGCACCTCTCAACATGTGCTTGGCCTTCAGATCGGCACTTTTCTCTATAGCCTGCTGGTCATGGTGCGCATCCATGACGTGGGGGAGACCATTTTTATCCCGCTCATCTCCGTGTTGGGCGCGATTGGGTTTTCCCTGGTGGGCATTGGCGCCTTTGTCTACTTTATCGACCATATTTCGCGCAGCATTCGGGTTAACTATGTGATCGCCAATATTGGGGAACAGACCGTAACCTTACTGCGAGAAGAGTGCTCTCAGACAGCAGGTGACGAGCAGCAACCAGCTATACCTGTACGTCCCGCTGCGCTACAAGAAAAGTCGACGCCCATAAAGGCCAAACGTGCCGGTTACCTCCAGGGTATTGCCTACCGTCGCTTGGTAGAGATTGCCCACAAGCACGATCTTGTGCTGGAGTTGGCCTGTATGACCGGTGACTTTATATCGGTCGGTCGGCCAGTGGCGCATTTTTATCCGGCGCAAGAGCCGTCGGCAGAATTGATGGAAAATCTATTGAATCAATTTGACATCGGCACTGAACGCACGATGTTTGAAGATACACTTTTTGGCATTCGCCAGTTGGTTGATATTGCGCTCAGGGCGCTATCGCCGGCGGTGAATGACCCCACTACGGCCATGAATTGTCTGGACTATCTGACCAATATTCTCATTCAGGCCGCAGCCTGTTCTGATGAAAGTTCATCTCTGTGCGATGAGGAGGGCCATGTTCGGCTCCTGGCACAACGCGTGGGCTTTGCCGCCCTCGTAGAGCTAGCCTTTAATCAGATCCGTCACTATGGCAGTGGCGATGTGCTGGTGGACATGCGCATGATCGACGCCCTTACGGAAATTGCCGGAGCTACTGACGATCTACAACGGCGTGCGCTGCTCTGGCAACATGTCAGCATGGTGAGCCGCAAAGCCAGCCGCAAATTAGATGAAGCACATGATCGCCAACAGATCAACGAGCGGATCGTGGCGGCTGCGCGCCAGATGGACTATGATCCAAGTGAGATTTTGCTCGACCCCCATGCCCTGCGCCAAGCGCAACAGACGATTGCCCATGTGGTGGAATAGAGTTCCTCATTGTGCCGGATGATTCAGTCTGGGCGCTGGGGTGGGATGGCGTAGCCGACAGCGGTTGCTGTTATTTCCATGTGCAGGGCGGCACAGTGGCCACCACTGTTTCACCGATCCGCTGCCAGTAACGGCTGACCTAGCTGCTCAAATAAGCAGATAGCGAATTCTATCAATTTGACCAAAGCCGCTTCAATGGGTACAATCAAAAGGCATGACAGTTACCATCATGCCTTTTGATTGTAGCTTATTCTTCATTCACGAGACCAATGGATCCTGATCCTATTCTCCGCTAACCGCGAACGTGCAGTGGCTATTCTGCCGAGCACGCTGTTGGTGATACTCCTTCTGCCGTCTGGTTTGTTGACCAGGCGTACTTTGTTTTTCCTATAGCATAGCAAACGAGCGCGATAACCACATTGCTGACGTGCAGTATGATACACGGGCAAACGGCAGCGCGCTTGTCAACTGAGATCGGGATCCATCATGCACCTTCCCTTCCACGACTATGGGTCGCTGCTGGCGCGCTATCTGCGCACTCAACGGCTCAAGGTCTTTCTGTTGGCCCTGTTGCTGCTTGGCGCAATTGGGCTGCAACTACTTACCCCACAGCTTGTGCGGCGCTTTATTGATGCGGCACAAGCCGGCGAAACCATGAACACCCTGCTCTGGCTGGCGCTACTCTTCTTGGGTGCGGCGCTACTTAAATATCTGCTCACCCTGGCCGTCACCTATCTCAGTGAAGATGTGGGCTGGCGCGCCACCAACTCGCTGCGCGCCGATCTAGCCGCCCACTGCTTGCGCCTGGACATGACCTTTCACCACCACTATACCCCCGGCGCACTGATCGAACGGGTCGATGGCGATGTAGGGCAACTGGCGCGTTTCTTCTCCCAATTGGTCATCCAACTGCTGGGCAACTTGCTGTTGATCCTAGGTATCCTGGCGGTGCTGACCGGTGAGAATTGGCGGCTGGGCGTGGGTTTCTTGCTCTTTCTAGCCGGCGCGCTGCTCATCCTCTTTCGCCTGCGCGATTTCTCCACCCCCTACATGCGGGCGGAGCGCAGCGCCGCTGCCGATCTCTTTGGCTTTCTCGAAGAGCGGCTCGGCGGCACAGAAGATATCCGCGCCAATGGCGCCGTGCCCTACACCATGCAACGTCTCTTCGCTTATCTGCGCGCCTACTGGCAAAAAGGCCTGGCGGCGCGCGTGCGCGGCGCCATCTTTGGGTCGATCATTGTGGTCTGGTTTGAACTGGGCACAGTGCTAGCCCTGGCCTTCGGCGCCATCTTCTTCTTGCGCGGGATGCTGAGCATCGGCGTCGTCTACCTGCTCTACGCCTATCTGCGTATGGTCAGTGGTCCGCTGCTGACCATGACCGGCGAAATTCAGCACTTGCAAGAAGCCACCGCTGCCATCGTGCGCATCCGTGAGTTGCTGTCCGTTACGTCTGACGTCACCGCCGGTTCGGTAACTTCGCTGCCGGCAGGGCCATTGGCGGTTGCTTTTGACCAGGTCTGCTTCGACTATGGACGGTTAGCCGATGATGGGCAAACAGAGGAGCACGCGCCGGTGCTTCACGACTTCACCTTGGCCCTGCCCCCTGGTCGCACACTGGGCTTACTGGGACGCACCGGTAGCGGCAAGACGACCCTCACCCGGCTGTTGCTGCGGCTCTACGATCCCCAACAGGGTGCAGTGCGGCTGGGGAATGTCGATCTGCGTGCACTGGATCTCACGACGCTGCGCCGCCATGTATGCATGGTCACCCAAGATGTGGAGCTGTTCAACGCCAGCGTGCGCGACAACCTGACCTTCTTTGATCGCACCATCCCTGACACAGCGATTGAGCAGGCGCTGACCACCGCCGGTTTAGGGGAATGGCTGCGTGCGTTGCCGGCCGGCCTGGAGACCGAGCTAACCAGTGGTGGCGGCAGCCTCTCCGCAGGCGAGGCGCAGTTGCTGGCCTTTGCCCGCGTGCTGCTCAAAGACCCCGGTGTGGTGATCCTGGATGAAGCCTCGGCCCGCCTCGATCCGGTCACCGAGCGGCGGCTTGACCAGGCTATCAGCCAACTCCTGGCCGGCGTCCACGGCCCACGCACGGCCATTGTCATTGCCCACCGGCTGACCACCGTGCAAAAAGTGGATGATATTCTGATCCTGGAGGCGGGCCGCATTCAGGAGTACGGCCCCCGCGCCCAACTCGCAGCCGACCCCACCTCCCGTTTCGCCCAACTTTTACAAATCAGTCTCGCAGCAAACGAGGTGACCCTATGACCAATCACCTAATTACCAATCGCCCAATCACCCCCCGACGCTACCTTGTCCAGTTACTCCGCTACAAACCGTGGGCCTGGCTGCTGACCGTGCTGGCGTACCTGGCGCTCTATGGGCTGAACTTTGCGCCACCTCTCATCGCGCGCGCCATCTTTGACCGGCTGACCGGCGCCGCGCAAGCCGATTGGGGGCTGTGGACACTGGTGATCTTGCTGCTGGCCTCCACAGTGGGGCGACAGGCGGCCTATGTCGCGCTCACCGCGGGGCAGATGCTCTATCTTAATCTGATCAGCGCCTTGGTGCGCGCCAATCTCTTTGAACAGATTTTACAGCGGCCCGGCGCCCAGGCGGTGCCCTATTCCCCCGGTGAGGCAGTCAGCCGCTTTCGCGATGACATCCAGACACTCAGTTCCTTCTTTGGCAGCGCCTTTAACCTGAGCGGGGTAACCTTCTTTGCACTGCTGGCCATTGTGACCATGGTGCAGACCAGCGTGCTGCTCACCTTGGTCGCCTTTCTGCCGCTGCTGCTCATCAGCATTGCCATCAACCAGAGCAGCAAGCGCATCATCCGTTTTCGGGAAGCCAACCAGGTCGCCACCGGGCGCGTCACCGGGCTGCTGGGCGAAATGTTTGGGGCGGTGCAGGCGATTAAGGTGGCGGACGCCGAAGCGTCGGTCATTGCCCATCTGGAAATGATCAATGAAAGTCGCCGGCAGGCCGCGCTCAAAGACCGTCTGCTAGCTGAACTTTTTAGCACCTTGGGGGGCAACCTGGGCGACATTGGCACGGCCATCATTCTGCTGCTCATGGGGCAAGCGATGCGCGAGCCCGCTGGGCGTGGGAGCTTTACGGTGGGCGATTTTGCCCTCTTTACCTATGTCATGCCCTTTGTGGCAAGCAATGTGGGGTCGGTGGCGGGCGTGCTCACCAGCTATCGCCAACTGGGCGTTTCGCTCCAACGGCTGACGGCGCTGTTGCAAGGCGCGCCGCCAGAGACATTGGTCAAGCATCGCCCGGTCTATCTGCGCGAACCGGCGCCGACGCTGGTAACAACTGCCTGGCAGCCAACCGCCGATCGCCTGGAGCTGTTGACCGTAGACGGGTTGAGCTATCACTATCCGGGGAGTGAACGGGGCATTGAGGATATTTCCTTGCAACTCCCCCAAGGTTCTTTCACCGTCATCACCGGCCAGATCGGCGCGGGGAAGACGACCTTGCTGCGCACACTGCTGGGACTGTTGCCCAAGGACAGGGGTGAGATACGCTGGAATGGCCAAGTGGTGACAGAGCCGGACCGCTTCTTCACGCCACCGCGCAGCGCCTACACGCCGCAGACGCCGCGCCTCTTTAGCGACCCGCTACGCGAGAATATTCTCTTGGGCTTGTCGGAAACGCAGGTTGATCTGGACGCAGCGATCCAGACGGCGGTGCTGGAGCAAGATATTGCTACGCTGGCCCAAGGGCTTGACACACTGGTAGGGCCGCGTGGTGTGCGCCTTTCTGGCGGCCAGGTCCAGCGCGCCGCGGCTGCCCGCATGTTTGTCCGCGCCCAGGGGGCTCTTACCCCTTTGCTAGTCTTCGACGACCTATCGAGCGCCCTTGACGTGGAGACCGAGCAGCGGCTGTGGGAAAACTTGGGGAGATTAACGGTAGACGATTTACGAATTACGAAGGGCGACGACAATCGTCAATCTGCAATCGTCAATGCTCAATCCGCCATCACCTGTTTGGTGGTTTCCCATCGGCGCGCAGCGTTACAGCGCGCTGATCAAGTGATTGTGCTCAAAGAAGGGCGCATGGATGGCATGGGGACGTTGGCAGAACTGTTGGCCTCTAACGCAGAAATGCGCCGATTGTGGGAGAGCGGAGGGGAGTAGTGAGACAGTGAGACAATGAGCCAGTGGGATAGTGAGGCAGTGAGGCATGGCTCACTGTCTCACTGCCGCTTGAGGGTCTGTGCGCCCTATGCTATACTTTACCCACGCATTTGTTGAACCCTAACCAAGGAAAGATCTATGACTGCTTATGCAACCCTGGCCCAAACTTTGCAAGATGCCCTTAAACTCAAGCTGCCACCCATTGCGGTGAGTTTTACCAATGCAGCACCGACCGATCTGCCCACGCCCGCGACACGTGCGCCCGCCGGCTGTGTCTTCTGGGAGCAAGCCGCCACCGGCCCACTGGCCACCACGACGCAAGATCACGAACTCTGTGCGGTCGGCGTCTACACCCACAACCTAACCGGCGCTTCCCCCGCCTATGCTTCCGAATTGGGAGATGTGCTCAAGGTGATGGCCGGCCTGGAGTATGCGCGTGAAGAAGATTTGCCGCTCATTCCTGTGCTCAGCCAGCCGACCCGGCAGGTGGTCTATGCACCGTTGGCCGAGGCGCCTCTGGCGCCGGATGTGGTGCTGCTCTTTGCCCAGGCCAGTCAAGGGCTGATCATTGCGGAGGCGATTCAGCAGGTGGAGATGGGCATTCCGCCGGCGTTGGGGCGACCCGCCTGTGCCGTCGTGCCACAGGTGGCCAACAGCGGACGGGCGGCGCTGAGCCTAGGCTGCTGTGGCGCACGCGCCTATCTGGACAATCTCACCGACGATGTTGCATTGTGGGCCTTGCCCGGTGCGACGTTGGGCGACTATGTGGACAAGATCGCCAAACTGGCCCACGCTAATGAGCTGCTCACCACCTTTCACACCCTACGCCGCCAGGATGTCGCCGCCGGCCAACAGCCCACCTATGGCGCTTCCCTGGCGCGTTTGAACAGTTAATTTGGGCTCTTCGCGACAAAGTGTACTTGACAAGGAAGGTGGCGCGCCCAGAGAGCTCCCGCGGGTGGCAGGTTTGCGACCCGCCACCCGCTACTCGCCACCATGCTCTATTGCGATCCGCTAACACGCGTAGACCCTTAATTTGTTACTATTGACAATTCAGGAGACGTTTATGATGCAAGCCACCCCAACCTATCAGACTGTTCCCAACACTGACCAGGTCACCGAGGTTCCCCGTGATCTACGTTTTCACCCTAGCACGGTGGAGAATCCCCAGGCGTTAACCCGTGAACAGGTTGCTGCCTATAACCGTGACGGCTATGTCAAAGGGCTGCGCGTCTTTAGCCCAACGGAGAGCGCCGAGCAGCGCCGCTACTTTGATGAGTTGCTGGCCAAGGTTATCGCCAAGGGCGGCAACAGCTATTCGATTAGCACGGCGCACCTGACCTATGGCAAGGTCTATGATCTGTTGACCCACCCACGGGTTGTGGCCTATGTCAAAGACATTTTGGGCGAAAATGTGATTGGCTGGGGCTCACATTACTTCTGCAAAATGCCCCACGATGGCAAGCGCGTCTCCTGGCACCAGGATGCCAGCTTCTGGCCCATGACCCCCTCCAAGACGGTGACCGTCTGGCTGGCGATTGATGACGCCGATGTGGAGAACGCCTGTATGCGCTTTGTCCCCGGCTCCCATCACTATGGCCATTTGACCTATCACCTGAGTGAGGATGCCGAAAACAATGTGCTCAACCAGACGGTTGACAACGCCGAGCAATTTGGCGACCCAGTCGATGATGTCTTACAAGCCGGCGAAATCTCGCTCCACAGCGACCTTTTATTACATGGTTCCGAAGCCAATGCTTCAGACCGGCGGCGCTGCGGGCTTACCCTGCGCTACTGTGCGGCGGATGTACGAGCCTATATGGATTGGAACGGCAAAGGGGTAATCGTGAGCGGCAGCGATCCCAGCAGACATTGGGCAAATCCACCGCGGCCGAGAGGTGACTAGCGTGGTGGGTGTTCATTATAGACACCCATTAATTGACAATCTGTTCTTGTTGGGCAAGTGTGTAATGGGCGCGGGTTTTCAGGACGTTGAGTTGATCAACTTCTTCTAATAACTGGTCCAGTTCAACCATTTCTGCTGCTGAGAGTTGCGCGTTTGTGTTACGTGCAAGTAAATCATCTAAGCGGTTCTGCTCTTTGGACGCTAGCACGCATGTAGCGAGCGCCTGCAGTTCGGCCTGACTAAGGCCAGTTAATAATTCTTTATCGAGGACGGTTGGATGGATAAGGCGTTGATATTCGCTAATAGCCAAAACAACACCGGTGCGTTTACCTTGTTCGTCCGTAATATATTGCACTGCATCCATTATTGCCTTCCTTGCTTTCCCCAGGACAATTCGATAGAGAGATTATAACACAAGTTGGTTACAACAAAAGTAAATAACCCAAGTTGTGCCCAATCTCGTGGTAGTCTGGCGATTTTGTCAAACCACTCTTGTGTGAGAGATTGTGGTCGTAACATAAAGTAAATAATAGAAAGGAAGCCACAGATGAAAGTACTCGTTTTGTCCGGCCCTAACCACGGCTTTGAGAAGAGTGCAGCCGTGATTGGCGATTTTCTAGGACAGGCGGCCGATCTTCAAGTAACCGTGGTGGATGATAAGGCTGTCCTAACCTCGCCACACCTCAATGACTTTGATGTCTGTGTCTTTGGCACCGGCTTCACCCGCACCTCGCGTTTGGCCGATGGCACGGTCAAGCGCGAACCCGACCTGACGCCAGCGCAGGAAGCCGGCCTCTTTGCCTTTGTCGAAGGGGGCAAGGGGGTGGTGGGTGTCCACGGCACGGCCTGGTGGATTGGCGGCCGTGCCGTGGATCTTATTGGCGGCCACGCCAACTGGCACCCACCGGGACTGACCTTTACCGTCAACATTGACGACAGCAATCATCCCATTACCCAGGGCATCAGCAACTTTGAGGTCGAAGATGAGATCTACATTTCCGCCTACGAACCGACCTTGCAGATCCTGGCCTCGGCCGAATGGCACGGACGCGCCCACCCCATGGCCTGGGTCAAGTCCTTTGGTCAGGGTCGCGTTTTCTACACCACCTTGGGCCACACCGCCGGCACCTTCCAACGCCCCGCCATGCAGCAGTTGATGACGCAGGGGGTGCGTTGGGCGGGGGGAGAGGGGTGATTGGTGATTAGTTGATTGGTAATTGGGTGATTAATGATTTCGCGCCCTAAGGGCCCCGCTCAATCACTAATCACCCATTATCCACAACAAACGCTGGTGGTTGCGCCTGTCCCTGCGGCCATCACCGCTTGTTTCATTTCCGGTGTACAGCAGGCATCGGCTGCGACGGGTGCGTCCTCTGTGCAACAGGCATCGACGCCACAACAGGAACCCTTCAACGCGGCTGTGTCAACCCCGGTAAAGCTCGGTTCAAAGGATAAATTGGTCAGCTTGACCGGAATCAACGTGGCTTGGATGGTTGCCGGCTGGGTGCCACAGCAGGCGCTACCCAAGCCCAGCCCATTGGCGTCCACGGTGGCCGGCACACCACAGACGCCCGTCTCCGGCAGTTCTAATTGCACATCGGCAGCAGCTTCCCAGTCACCCACCAGCGCGGCCACCACTGAACGCACCTGCTCATAACCGGTGGCCAGCAGGAAGGTGGGGGCGCGGCCATAGCTCTTCATGCCAACCATATAGAAGCCGCATTCAGGATGGCGCAACTCCTTCTCGCCGTGGGGCGGCACGCTGCCGCAACTGTGCAGATTGGGGTCAATCAGCGGTGCGATCCGACTGGGCGCTTCGACGCTGGGGTCCAGGTCCAGGCGTAACTCACGCAGGAAAGAGAGATCCGGTCGTGAACCAGTCGCACCAATCACCTCATCCACCACAATGGCGCGCTCACCTTCAGGCATATCGCCGAGTAGGCGCACCTGTTCGCCTATCTGCTCCAATCTGGTGGTAAAGAAGGGGGTGACCACTTCCACTGCGCCCGCGTCCACCAACTCTTTAATCCGCATCCCTAACAGGCCCCGCCCCGGCAGTTGGTCATCCGCCAGCCCGCCGTAGGTCGCCGCCACATGAGCCTTGCGCAGGATCCAGGTGACATGGGTGGCGGGATACGCTTGATGTAAATCGGTCAACTCTAAAATCGCGTTGATGGCGGAGTGACCACCGCCCACCACGGCTACCCGCTTGCCGGCATAACGTTGACGCGCCTGCCCCAACACAGCAGGGATGCCATAGGCTACATGCGCCCCGTTGGCAGCTTCGCCTGGCGCCCAGAGGCCATCAGCGCCAATGGGATTAGGCGTGGCCCAAGTTCCGCTGGCATCAATGACGGCGCGCACCAGGAAGCGCTCCTCATCGCCATTGATCTGCACCTGCACCACAAAGGGCGCGTCATCCCGGCCGGCATCCTTCATCTTGTCGAGGCGCCGGCGGCTGACTGCCATCACGCGCGCGTTGAGGTGAATTTGGCTGTGCAGAGCCGATGTCTGGGCCAGCGGCAGCAGATATTCATCGATCAATTCGTGGCCGGTGGGCAGTTTGTCCAGATCCGGTGGTTGCCAGCCCTCTGCCGCCAACAGCGCCACAGCGGCCTTATCCATGCACCAGCGCCAGGGGGAGAAGAGCTGGACATGGCCCCAAGTGCGGATATTGGCCGCGATCTCGGCGCCGGCTTCAAAGACCAGAGGCGTTTCACCCCGTTGCACGAGATGGGCCGCGGCGGCCAGACCCACCGGGCCGGCGCCAATCACGGCGACAGGGAGAGATTGTGTATTCATCGTAGACTCCTTTATATTGATAAGTATCGATGCTTTTGCATAAAAAAATAGTTCGCCGTATGAAGGTGGTGGGTAGCGGGTAGCGAGTGGCGGGTCACCCGCCACCCACCACCCGTCACTCACCACCCGCCACTCGCTACCTGCCACTTACTCACAATCCAACATCACCGGTGCGCGGCCCGGGCGCGCGTCCAGCTGGTTAGCATAGGTTGGCGCAAAGTTGCGCATCAGCGAACCACAGCAGACGGTAAAGCGCTCCTGGTTGAGGGTGTAAAAGCGCTGGCGGCCTTCCTGGCGCACCTGCACCAGGTCCGCTTCGGCCAAGAGCTTGAGATGATGGCTGACCGTGGGCTGGTTGACCCGCCCGCCCAAGGCTGCCACCACATCATTGACGCTCATCCACTCACAACAGAGCAACTTCATAATTTCTTGCCGCGTCTCATCGGCAAGCGCTTTGGCAAAGGTGATCACATTTGTATCAATTGACATAGGGTCTATTATATTGATTTTTGTCGATATGTCAAGTCCCAGTTTGGGCGGGTGGCGGGTGGCGGGTGGCGGGTGGCGGGTGGCGGGTGGCGGGTTAAGTATCGTCTCCGGGCATGTAATAGGCAAGATGGGAAGAGCTTCTTTTGTCCTTGTTCAATTTGTGGGATAATAAACAGTGAATGGGCGAAGTGTCCAAATTGCTTCTGTTTTTGCGTGAGTGCAAACAGCTATTCCCAATCAGGGGTCGTGTAGGGAGCATCCTCAGATGCGGCTCCAGCGCAAAAAAGCCGCATCTGAGGATGCCACCTACCCAGAAGGAATAAATCAGATTGGGAATTGATGGAGCGCAAAGGCGCGGTTGATTTTCTACGGAGGTGCAAGATGCCATCACCCTTTCCTGGGATGGACCCTTATATTGAAACCCAGCGCAATTGGTCTGATTTTCATGCGGATCTAGCTACGGAAATACGCGCCCGACTCAATATGCATATTCAACCGGATTATTATGCCACAGCGGTTACCTATGTGGCTTATGATGTAATTGAGATTGCGCGCAAAGATACACATTCAGCTTTTCCTGATGTCGGTGTATGGAAATCCGGCGCTACTCCACCGACAGAACGTGGCCTAGCCGCGCTTGACACCGTTATCGACCCGCCACAAGCGCAGAGCCAAGTAAGGCTGGAAGCGCCTTTTCGTTTGGCGAATGTAGAAGTCCGTCAGGCAGCTACCGATCTTTTGGTGACGGCGCTTGAGATTCTGTCGCCGATTAATAAACGGACGGGGCGCGAGCGTGAAAAATATTTGCGCAAACGGCGTGAGTTGTTGCGTTCAGAGGTGCATGTGATGGAAATAGATTTTTTGCGTGGTGGCCAACGCTCCCCACTGGAGATACAACCACCGCCAGCGCCTTATTATGTAACGCTTGGCCGTGCCGACGCGCGCCCTACGCTTGACGTTTGGGCCATCCAGTTAGATGCACGTTTGCCCGTTGTACCTGTCCCATTGCTGGCACCCGACCCAGATGTACCGCTCGATTTGGGCGCGGTTGTACACTCTGTTTATGCGCGTGGCGCTTACGCCACGCGCATTGACTACCGGCAACCGGCGCCGCCACCGCCTTTGGATGAGAAACAAGCCGCTTGGGTGGAAGAGCTATTAGCATCCTATCGAAAGCAGCACTGATGAAAATCTATCTTGCCATCAAATTTCACGCCGACCAGCGCAACCGGGCCGCGATTGAAGCGCTGTCGGCGCTGTGGAGTGACCAAGGTCACACGGTCGTCTGTGTGACCCGTGATCTGGAGCGGTGGGGCGCGGTCACCTTGGCGCTGGATGAACTGATGCGGCACTCCTTCCGCGCTATTGACCAAGCCGATCTGGTTGTTGTGGACCTTACCGAAAAAGGGGTCGGCCTCGGCATTGAAGCAGGCTATGCCCATGCACGAGCCATTCCGGTGTTGACCATAGCCCAAGCGGGGAGTGATATTTCCGCCACCTTGCGCGGTATCTCCGCCGCGGTCTATCTCTATGCAAATTATAGCGAACTCACCCACCTCCCCTTGCCGGCCATCACACCGCATCGAGACGCCCTCACCACCTGGGGTTATGCGGAACGGTCGATTGACCGGTTGCTGCACACGTTGGAGGGCCTGGAACCAACGGCGCTCAATTGGCGACCGCTGCCCACGGCCAGCACGTTGGCAATTCTGGCCACCCACATCCTCGGTAACATTGAGGAGACCGTGTTGGGGTTGCTCTGCGGCCAGACCTTACAGCGCAATCGCGCCGCTGAATTTCAAGTCCAGGCCATTGCTACAGCCGAACTGCAGGCGCGCTGGCATACGTTGCGCAGCGCGATTACCGCGGGGCTTGCGCAACTGACGCCAGCGGATCTTGACCAAAGGCGGACCCATCCGCGCCGTGGGTCGTTAACCGGCTGGGAAATTCTCCTGATCGTGGCCCGTCATGCCGCCGAACATCTGGCCCATGCCGAACTGACCCGTGACCTTTGGTTGGCAACGATGCAGGGTGACATCCAAAGTGTACAGACAGAGCGTTGAAAGAGTAGAGGTATTTTTAGACCTTTACCTAAGCGCTATGGGTGCTGCTATCAACAACTTTTTATGGATGTTACTGTACCGAAGATGTCTCAATAATTAATTCATGTTACGCACCTTCAAATTTTCGTAAGTTCTGTCCTCGTGTAGGGAGCATCCTCAGATGCGGCTCCAACGCAAAAAAAGCCGCATCTGAGGATGCTCCCTACACGGGTTAACTGAAACCCTGCGTAACATGAGTAATTAAAATCAACGATGGGAAGCAAAGTTTTTATGCCAAAGTCTTTGTTACGCCGCTATCCTGATCAGATTTTTGGGGCCTGCTTTTTGCTCCTCAATTGTCTACTCTTTCTACCGGCCTATTTGCTTAACCTGGACGACACCACGCTGCTGCCAGTGGCGGAGTGGTTGGGGCGTGATATTGGGCTGGATTGGCAGCGCCTCTTGATCTGGCGCACGAACCTGGACCCCTGGCGCTGGAATATAGAACTGATTCTGCTCGTGGCGCTCTGGGTCAATGTTGCCTATGTACGCCGCCGTTGGCTCCGTAACCTCTTGGCCGCCATCTATCTCTTCACAGTGGCTTACTACAGCTATGAAGCCCTGATGGTGGCCATCTATCAGAATGAGCCAAACTTTTACAGCCACTACTATCTGGCGCTAGACGGTCTGCACTTCTTGCTGGAACACTTGCAGTTGTCACTCCTGATTTACCTGGTGGGCGCGCTGGGGATCGTAACTGTTTTTGTGGTGCTCTATGGGCTGGCGCGCTTGCTTTATCATATTCCACTAGCGGCGGCGTTGAGCCCATGGACGCGGCGCGGCGTGGGCGTCTTGGCTGTAGCAGCGCTGGTCGCCATCGTTACCTTGCAGCAGACATTGGCGCTCCCCAGCATGGTGGCCAGCAGTCTTGTCTACAAAGTGAAGGCCAATCTGCAGCGCTCCTTCCAACTTTACGCAGAGGTCACCCGCTTTGACGATACACAGTTGCAGCAGGTCTACAATTATGGCGACCAAGGGCTACGCCACAAGCCCAACCTCTATCTGATCTTTGTGGAATCCTATGGCAGCGTGCTCTATAAACGGCCCGACTATCGTTCATACTACGGGGCAATCTTACGCCAGTTGCAAGATCGCTTAGATGGCGCGGGCTGGCAGGCTGTCTCGGCGCTCAGTGAATCACCCACCTGGGGTGGCGGTTCGTGGCTGGCCTACACCAGCGCCCTCTTTGGCCTGCACATTGACAATCACCCGGAATATCTGACCCTCTTTAACAAATATCAGCACGCTACCTATCCCCATCTGGGCAACTTTCTCAAGACGCAAGGCTATCGCGACTACTTTCTGTCGTCCATATCCAATGAACTTTCCGACAGTGACTGGCTCAACTATCAGCGCTTTTATAACGCCGACCGCTGGATTCGCTATCAGGATCTCAATTATCAGGGGCAGCTTTATGGTTGGGGCCCGTCACCGGCCGATCAATATGTCCTGAACTATGCCCGTGAATTGATTCACCAGGAGACGGCAGAGCCCTTTATGCTCTTCTTCATCACCCAAAATTCCCACTATCCCTTTGCGCCCATTCCCACTTTTGTGGATGATTGGCGTACAATAAATCAGTCCGATCCGGCGGCGCCCAGCGCACCCACCTTTGATGCAGAACAGATCAGCCATAATCTGCGCCGCCAAAACTATGCCAATGCCATTCACTATGAATTGGATACGCTCATTGATTTTGTGCTACGGGCCGGTGATGAGGATGCGATCTTTGTCTTCATCGGCGATCATCAACCCCCACGCGTCTCGCGACGCGCCGATGATCTCTCAACCCCGATTCATATTGTGAGCCGCGATCCGCAACTGCTGGCAGCCTTGCAGCAGTATGGCTTTGAACCTGGTCTGCAGGTCACCAATCTGGAGCCTGCGCTTAAGCATGAGGGGCTCTACTCGCTCTTGGCTCAAACACTGACTACGGTCTACGGTAGCGGCCAACATGCCCATGCGCCCGTCTACCTACCCGATGGCTTTGTCGTAGAACATCAAGCAATGACGCAATAAAGCGAAATCTAGAGGAGAAAAAAATGAATTACAAAAGATGGGTAGTTGCCTTCATGCTCTGGATGGGCAGTTTGGCGTTCGTCACGGCCTGTGGCGGCGGCGCACCGGCGCCCCAAACCGTGGCCGAGGCAACTACGGCGCCGGCGGCGACGGCAGCGCTGGCCACGGCGAGCGCACCGGTGGCGGAAGGAGCGCGCCGCTTTGTGGTCGTGCCGGAAGAATCAAAAGCCTCTTACATTGTGCATGAAGAATTCTTTGCCGGCGCGCTGGCCAAATATGGCATTGAAGCGGGCAAGCAGGAAGTCGTGGGCAGCACCCAGGAAGTGGCGGGCGAGTTGGAACTCAAAGTTGACGATCCGGCCAATGCGCTCGTCTCCGGACGCTTCACGGTGAATCTGCCCTCCTTGGCCACCACCCGTTCCCTGCGTGACGGCTGGATCCGAGACAATGCGCTCCAATCCAACAAATATCCAATTGCCGAATTTGTGGCCACCGCCATTGAAAATGCGCCAGCCAGTTATACCGATGGTGAAGAGGTCACCTTTCAACTGCTGGGCGATCTGACGGTGCGCGACCGCACCCAGCCGGCCACCTTTGACGTGACCGCCACCCTGACCGGTGACACCATCAAAGGCGTCGCCACCACCGCCATGCAGATCACCGATTTTGGCTTTGATCCCCCCAGCTTTGCCAATACCCTGACCGTGGCCAATGACTTGACGATTCAGATCGAGCTGACCGCCAAAGCGCAGTAGGTGGCGGGTGGCGCGCCCAAGGGGGCTCCCGCGGGTGGCGAATATAACTCGCCACCCACTACTTGCCACCCACCACCCACCAATAAAGTCAACAGGGAGTTCTAGCCTGATGTTTTTGTCGCAACAAATCGCCTTGCTCAACGGTCAGGTTGTGCTGCCGACCGCCATTGTGACGGGGCAGGCGTTGGTAATCAACGGCGGTCGGATTGTTGGCCTGGTTGACCCACAGCAATTGGATTCGGTGGTGCAGCAGGTGGATGTAGGCGGCCGGTTCATCTGTCCCGGCCTGATTGACATCCATATTCATGGCGCCCAAGGCCACACCTTTAATGCGCCGAGCCGCGCCGCTTTCACGGCCATTACTCAAGCCAATGCCCGCGTCGGCGTCACCAGTCTGCTGGCGACCACGGCCACCGATGACATTGAAAATCTGGCCGCCTGTCTCGATTTCACCCAACAGTGGATGGCACAGACGCAGCAGGATTCGGCCTTTACTGGGGCGCAGGTGTTAGGCGCCCATGTCGAAGGCCCCTACTTTAATCCGGCCCAAGCCGGGGCGCAAGATCCCGCCCATCTGCGCCACCCAGATGATGGTACGCCGGAAGTGCTGCTGGCCTATCAGTCGATGATCCGCATCCTGACCTTTGCCCCAGAATTGCCGGGTGCGCTTGCCTTGACGCGCCGGTTGGTCAACGCTGGGATTGTCGCCGCCGCCGGCCACAGCGCAGCGCGGGAAGAGGATGTGCGCCCCTGTATTGACGCCGGACTCAGCCACATGATCCACCTGTGGAGTTCGCAGTCCACGACGGTGCGCGAAGGGCCGTGGCGCAAACCTGGTCTGCTCGAAGTCTCCCTGACCGACGAACGGCTGACTGGCGAAATCATTGCCGACGGCAAACATCTGCCCCCCACCTTGATGAAGCTGGCCTACAAATGTCTGGGCCCAGATCGCCTCTGCGCCATCTCTGATGCCACCAGCGGCGCCGGTCTGCCGGAGGGAACGCGCTTCCGCATGGGCGGCATGGAGTACGAAGTGCACGACGGCGTTGGTATGCTCTTGGACCGCACCGCCTTTGCCGGCAGCACGACCTTGTTGAGCCAGATGGTCCCCATTCTTGTCAACGATGTGGGCTTGCCGCTGGTGGAGGTCATCCGCATGGCCTCGCTGACGCCGGCCCGGATCATTGGCGTCGCCGACCGCAAAGGCAGCCTTGAGGCGGGCAAGGATGCTGATCTGGTGATCTTGGATGAAGCATTGCAACCATGGAGTGTGCTGATCAAAGGCCGGGTCGTCAGTGGCTTTGCTAAGAGCCTATAACACTTATCTACCAAACAATAGGATAGGAATCATGTCAGAACCACAACCGATTACCACACGCCGCTATGCATCGTTACCGGTCGCCGTCTACAGCAGCAATGAGGCGATGGGGCAGGCGGCGGCCTATGCAGCTCGTCGTATCATTCAGGCGGCCATTGCTGCACGCGGCGCGGCTAATATCATCATTGCCACCGGCAACTCACAGCTCACCTTCCTCCACGCCCTGCGCGATCTGGAGGGGATTGACTGGCCCAAGGTCACCGTCTTTCACATGGATGAATATGTGGGCATCGATCCGCACCATCCAGCCAGCTTTCCGCTCTTCTTGCGCCAACATATCCTTGACGCCGTGCAGCCGGGCCACTTTTACCCGGTGCCGAGCCAGCCTGCCGATACGGAAACCGCGTGCCGTGAGTATGAAGCGCTGCTGCGCACCCACCCGGCAGACATGGTGGCAATGGGCTGGGGCGAAAATGGTCATATCGCCTTTAACGACCCGCCCTACGCCGATTTTGCTGACCCGGTCTGGGTCAAAGTCATTCAGTTGGCCGAAGCCAGCCGCCGCCAGCAGGTGGGCGAAGGGCACTTTGCAGCGCTCTCGGAAGTGCCTGTTCACGCCATTACCCTGACCGTGCCGGCGCTCCTGGCGCCCAAGCACATCCTCTGTATTGTGCCGGAAGCGCGCAAAGCAGAAGCCGTGCGCGCCTGTCTCACCGAGCCGATCAGCGAGGACCGACCAGGCTCGATCTTACGCACCGTCAATCACGCGCAATTATACCTTGATCCGGATTCAGCGGCGCTGCTCTCATAACAGGCGCTATATCTACCGACACCGATACCCATGCAAATCGCTGCTGTTGGCCAGTGGCTAGCAGCCAGCGGCCAGTGGCTAGCAGCCAGCGGTTACCAGCTTTTTTCAGGAGAGGATAGATCGATGCTAGCGCAACTGCAACAAGGGTATGCACAAATGCTCGACGTTAGTGTCGAGCGCATGAGAACCCCTGGACTCCACGTTGTTGTAACGCCAAGGCGCGATCAACCAGAGTGGGCCAACTGGGTGCATCCGGTCTGGTTTTTTAAGTTGGAAGAAACCGTAGTCTGCTCAGTGTCACCAGTCTATGCCACCAAAGCCAAAGCGGTGCTCGCCGCTGTCAAGCTTGCTTCTCTGTTGGACACCGACTTGTTGACCGTCATGCAGCAGATCACGGCCCAACAGAGCACGCGAGGTCAGAGCACAACGGAACAGAGCGCAACCGCTGTGCATCCTGCCGAGATGGAATGGGTGCAGTGCGAATTGCTTTATTACCCATATGCATCTCCGCCCCAGTTGTCATCCCAGCACGTTGTGGAGAATCTCCAGCCTACGGATGACAACGTGCGCGGTTTATTGCGTCTCTTTGATGGCGGCGTTTATGGGATTCGGGCTGAAGACGGAACCATTGCGGCGCATGGCTGTATCAAAGACAAAGGGTTGGTGCATGAGATCGCGGTGGGAACCGAAGTTGCCTATCGACAACGAGGCATGGGTAAGGCGGTGGTCGCAGCAGCGGTTGCGCAAATTCTTGAACGAGGGAAAGTTCCAGTCTACTGGCCTGACTCGTTGCAAAACCTAGCTTCTTACCGACTGGCTTATGCACTTGGTTTTCAAAAAGCGGCGGAGATGCTCTTTTGTTGTTACGCCTTGCCCGATTGGGCAGGCTTTCCATTGGCATAAGGGAGGAATGCCATGAGCAATCACGATAAACTTACACTGAATTTTCGGCAATGGCGACTCGCCCACAATGAGGGCGGTCACAACTATTGGGAGGAAGAAACGTCGGCGCGGGTGATACAAGGTAACAAACTTGCGGTCATCATCTGCGATATGTGGGACAACCATTGGAGCCGCGGCGCGGTCGTGCGCGAAGAGGCGATGATCCCCCACATGAATCGGGTGCTGGCTGCGGTGCGCGCCAAAGGTGGGCAGATCATCCATGCCCCCTCCGAAACCATGACATTCTATGCCGACCATCCAGCCCGTCACCGGATATTAGCCGCGCCGCCGGTAGCGCCGCCGCCAGATCGCGAGCACGCCACCCCACCCCTACCGGTGGATGCCTCGGACCACGGCTCCGACACGGGCGAAACCCAGACCTACAAAGCCTGGAGTCGTCAGCATCCCGCCGTCGAGATCGATGTTGACCGCGATCTCATCTCCGACCAAGGGGCAGAAATCTATAGCTTTCTACAAGCCAAGGGTATTGAACAGGTCTTAATCATGGGCGTGCACACCAATATGTGCGTCCTCAACCGCTCCTTTGCCATCAAGCAGATGGTCAAGTGGGGTGTCAACATTGCCCTGGTGCGCGATTTGACCGACACCATGTATAACCCGGCCATGCCGCCCTATGTCAACCACGATCAAGGGACCGCGCTGGTGGTGGCCTATATCGAGAGGTTTTGGTGCCCATCGCTGCTCAGCGCGGATCTATTAGCCTAGTTTCTGTTATGAAATGCGCAAAGGGTGCGAAGAGCGCGAGGGAATACCAGAGAAAAGCCTTCTCGCCCTTTACAGTGAAAATTGACTTTCCAACAAGTACTAGTGCACTGTCAGGGAAGTTTGGCTAGAGTAGAGGTGGTCACCTGGGTCTTCCTGGAAGGGGCGGCGGATGGTGAAAGACAGGAGGTGTGCGTTGCCCCTTCCAGGAAGACGCACGCCGGCGCACCCGCGTGGGCTCAACTCACAACATTTCCCTGACACTGTACTAGCCTAAATTGAAAATTACTGACGCCAAGCTTGACAAGCCGAAGAAAGTTGAAAAATTTGCTATGAAAATCACTGACATTACCCTCTTTCGCATCCGTGGCCATTATGACGGCCCAACCTTCCCTGCCGGCAGCCGCCAGGCCAAGCAGATCGACATCTACCCAGAGCACAATGTCGGTAGTGTCAACTCGCCCCAAGTGGGGGCCACGCTCAGCGCCCTCTATGTAGAAATCCAGACCGATGAAGGCGTCTCCGGCTTTTTTGGCCCGATTGAGGATTGGCAGGCGTTTCACATTCAGCACACGCTGGCGCCCTTGCTTATGGGGCGCGACCCGCTGGCCACCGAACTGCTCTATGACCAGATGATCCGGCTGGACCGGCATGGGCGTTCCGGCATCTTTATGACCGCAGTCAGCGCACTCGATATTGCGCTCTGGGATCTCAAAGGCAAGGCGTGGAATCAACCTGTTTACCGTTTGCTGGGCGGCCCAACCCGACCTGCTGTCCCCGCCTATGCCAGCATGTTGGGCTTCCCCACCGAACCGGAACAGGCCACCACCATTGCGACGGAATACAAGGCCCAGGGCTACACTGCACAGAAATGGTTCTTTCGCTATGGCCCGGCCGATGGCGCGGCCGGCATCACCGCCAACCTGGCCCTGGCCCAAGCCGTGCGCGACGCCGTCGGCCCGCACTACCAGATCATGTTTGACGCGTTCATGGGCTGGGATCTCGCCTATGCCAGCCACATGGTGCGCGAGTTGGAGCCGATTCGTCCCTTCTGGATGGAAGAGCCCATTCCGCCTGAACGGGTCGGTGAGTTCCACAAGCTCAAAGCGGTTGCATCGGTGCCGATTGCCACCGGCGAACATGTCTACACCCGCTGGCAGACCAAGGAGTTGCTGGTCAACCAGGCGGTGGATGTGTTGCAAAATGACCCCGACTGGACCGGCGGGATTACCGAGCAGATGAAGCTCTGTGCGCTGGCTTCCGCCTTTGAGGTGCCGGTCATTGCCCACGGTCATTCGCTGCTGCCGGCGCTGCATGTGGCCGGCGCCCAATCACCGGCCGCGGTGCCGCGCGTCGAATACCTGGTGCGCTTCCAAGAGGCCAAGCAATATTTCCACAATCCCATCTATCGCCCGGCACAGGGGGACATTTCCTTGCCAACGCTACCCGGTTTGGGGATGGTCCTGGATGAGAGTAAAATTGAATCACGCGAGGTTGTTCGCTATTAAATCTCTCGCAGACTGAAGATACGAGCCTTCCCCATACTAACATGACCGGCATCTTCGGAGATGCCGGTCATGTTAAACGGTCGATTGGCTAGTTCCAAAGGATCTGTAGCCTAATCTCCAATCCAGCCGCGCTGCTCCACTGGTATCGACTGAAGGAGTTCAGTGATCTGCGGATCGAGTTTGGTGCAGAACTCTTCTGCGGTCATGCCGCCATCCAACAACACATCCATCTCTGCGGTGATCATCTTGTCCATCTCCGGCCATTTGGTGGTCACATCTTGATATTTGCGATGGCCATCCTTGAAAATATCCAGCACCAGGCTCTGGTCAATGTGCTCCAACCCTTGCACCGGCGGGTGGAGGAAGCTATCCAATGCGGCAACGGCCTTGAGCGTCGGCGTGCCGAGACCAAGTTGGTTGCACAGAATCTCCTGGCCAGTCGGGCCGGCGGCATAGCGAGCAAAGGTAAAGGCGGCGTCCGGCTCTTTCGTTTGGGAACCGACGGCAAAGCCGTCTTGGGGTGTGCGCGTAAAGGCGCCACTAGGGCCACTGGGCATCACGGCAATGTCAAAGTTGAGATCCGGCACATCTTTGATATACCACATCCACGGATTCCAGATGGCGCGCATGGCCAGCCGTCCGCTGCCAAAGAGCGTATCGACCCCCTCGGTCATCTCAGCCGGTGATGGCTCGATGTGGTGTGTGTTAACGAGATCGCTGCGGAATTGGAAAGCCGCAATCGTCTCTTCCATAGTCATTCTAGACTCCGTACGATCTTCGTTGGTGATCATGCCACCATAGGACCAGAGAATGGGATAGGCATAGACCCACCAACGTGAGGTCTGATAGCCAAAGACCCGATCCGCCCCTTCCCCTTCGCTCAACTGCAAACCAATTTCGACCAACTTGTCATAGGTCCACTCCGGATCCCCCCAGGTCTTAGGTGGATAGGGAATGCCTTTGTTATCAAAGAGATCTTTGTTGTAATAAAGGATGACATCCTGTGTATCAAGCGAGAGCATGTACATCTTGCCGTTGAACCACTGCTTCTCCCATTCACTCTCAAAATAGTCATCCTGCTTTAGATCTTCCTGCGCATTGAAAAAGTCGGTGATTTCGAGAATCATGCTGCGCGAGACCATATCGATCACTTGTTTGGTCTCCATGTTAAAGATGTCAGGCAGATCGCCGGCTGTGGCTAGCAATCGCAACTTGTCGTGAAAATCCTGTCCCGGCCAAGTCATCTTCTCAATGGTGATGCCAGGGTTTTCAGTGTGAAACTTGTCGATAATGGTGTCATCGCCAGCATTCAGAGGCGGCCCAGAGTATTGACTGGCAAAGCTGAGTGTGACAGTTTCTGGCGCGGCAGATCCGCCCTCTTGGGCGCCGCCTTGCGGCGCGGCTGTTTGAACACAACCAGCGAGCAATCCCACCCCGGCAATTGCACCACTTGTCTTAAGAAACATACGGCGTGACATAGAACGATTAGACATTGTAGATCTCCTTGTAAAACAACAAACACCAATTGATAGGTTTGCTTGGGGCATCATGTGCCGTTGCAAGTTGAGAATTATCGTCCGCCAAAGCCGCTTGTAACAATCCCTTGAATGAAATAGCGCTGGGCGGCGAAAAAGACGATGAGCACAGGGGCCATCATCACCGCAGCAGCGGCCATCATCAAATTCCACTCTGTACCGCGCAGCCCTTGAAAGGCACGCAGCCCTACGGCTAAGGTCATTTTTTCGAGTGAATTGAGATAGATCAGCGGCCCTAGGAAGGAATTCCAATTACCGAGAAAGGTAAAGATGGCCACGGTGGAGAGCACAGGTTTAGAGAGGGGCAAGATCACCCGAGTGTAGATCTGCCAAGTGCCGGCGCCATCAATCCGCGCCGCTTCGTCCAGTTCATAGGGGATAGTCATAAAAAATTGGCGAAAGAGAAAAATGTTGAACGCGCCACCGCCTAGAAAGGCTGGGACAATCAGCGGCAAAAAGGTGTCGATCCAGCCAAAGAGCCGGAATAAGAGATAGGAGGGGATCTGCGTCACAATCTCCGGCAGCATCAGTGTCGAGAGCACCAGAAGGAAAAACTTATCGCGGCCAGGAAAGCGCATCCGCGCAAAGCCAAAGCCGGCCAACGAGCCGGCAAAGAGAACACCTACCAGATTAGCGCCCGTAATGATCGCGGTGTTGAGCAGGAAACGCGGGAAAGGCAGGCCAGAGTCAAAGAAAGCGGTGTAGTAATTTGCCCAAACCGCCGGTCGTGGAATCCAGACTGGCGGGAAGGTAAATTCCGTGCCGCGAATCTTGAGTGAGGTGCTGATCAGCCAGACAAAGGGAATCAACATGACCGCACTGACCCCAATGAGCACAATCTGTACTACTGCCTCATTGAGCCAGCGGTGATAGCGTATCCACCGACGGGAACGTAATTCAGGAGCAGCCTTCACTTGCAAGGTCGTAGTAGCCAGCGAAGAAGCACTTGGTTCAGCATTGTTCATTTTGTTCGTCCCGTTTCATAGTAGACCCAGCGCCCGGCCATTTTGAACTGGATCAGGGTCAGCAATAACACCAGAAGAAAGAGCACCCAGGCCAGCGCCGAGGCATAGCCCATCTTGGCAAATTGCCAGCCTTGGCGGTAGATGTAGAGAACATAGAAGAGCGTTGCGTTGTTGGGGCCGCCATCAGTGGCGATAAAGGCGGTGGTAAAGACTTGGAAGGAGCCGATGATGCCGATGATCAGGTTGAAAAAGAGCACCGGGGTCAACATAGGGATGGTAATGCGCCAAAACTGAACCCAATGGTTAGCGCCATCAATTTCAGCCGCTTCATAGAGCACAGGGTCAATGCCTTGTAACCCGGCCAGAAAGACCAGCATCGCGCTGCCCAACCCCCACAGCCCCATGATAACAAAGCTAGGTTTGGCCAAGGTCTCGTCAAAGAGCCACTTTTGTGGCGGCAAACCCAAGAGATCCAACAATGCATTGGCCAGACCATAGTTTGGGTTAAAGATCCACATCCAGAGAAAAGCGGTGGCCACAGCCGGCATGATCGAGGGAATGTAGAAGATCACACGGTAGAAGCGCAGGCCATGCACCTTGACGTTGAGCAGCATCGCCGCCAGTAAGGCAGTCATTAGATGCAACGGAACATAGAGGGCGGTATAGTAAGCCGTGTTCCACAAGCTCTTGGTAAAGAGGGGATCCTGAATCGCTTTGGTAAAGTTGTTCAGACCGATAAAGCTAATGGGGCGCAGAATCTCATAGTCCGTTACTGCCAGCCAGACCGACGCCAACATGGGGCCAGCCGCAAAGAGGATAAAACCAAGTAGCCAAGGGGTAATACAGAGAAAGCCTTCCACTGCCTCACGCCGGGACGCCGAGAAACGTCTTCCCGTGCGCAGCTTGCGAGCAGGCCCAGCCTGAATGCTCATAAACTCACTCCCCCACTATGCTCCATGCTCCACAAATCAGGCCGGCTAACCCGACTGGTTTGTTCCGCAGACCATACGTAGAAAATCTTACAATGATTGTATCAAATGGCCGTTAAAGCTGTCAATCGCCTTTTACGGGCTACGGAGAACATACGCCATCACCGCTTCGCTCCCATCAGTAGAATTTTTCGCGAAAACGCAGTTTTTCTAATGGACGAGAGGCTGTTACAATATTTCTAGCTTTCCACAATCGTAACCAGCTATTCATATACTTGACTCGCGCATAGATGGCGCTGCACGTCCACTGCGTGTAGATAGGGCGTTTTTACTCTTCTCTATGGCAGTCAAGTATATAACCCAAGTTGCGCCCAATCTCGTGGTAGAGCTGTGATTTTACCAGATTGCACCAGTGTGAGAGATTGTGGTCGCAACTTGCAGTATATAACGAAAGAAAAGATTCATGGTTGAAGCGTCAATCGGACAGGTAACTGAAACCACAGCCGCCCGCAATGCGCGCTGGAATTTTACCGTCAACTTGTGGGATATTATCTTTATTATGCTCGGCGTCAGCTTTGTCTCGCGGGAGACGGTGATGCCGGCCCTGATCAACCACCTTACTGACTCCAAGCTGGCCATTGGGCTGATCCCTGCCATCTATGCCTTGGGCGTCAACCTGCCCCAACTGCTGGTGGCCAGCTTCTCGGAGCGGCTGCGCTATAAGAAGCCTTTTGTGATGTTGCTGGGCGGTGCGGGCGAACGGGGTGGCTACTTGCTGATTGGGCTGTCCGTTTGGTTCTTTGCCGCATCTGCACCCAACCTTACCCTGGTGCTCTTCTTGATCTTTCTCGCCTACGGCGCCTTTTGTATGGGCGCCGCCACGCCGGCCTGGTTTGATATGATCGCCAAGGTCATTCCCACGCAGCGGCGCGGCCTCTGGTCCGGGATCGGGCATGGCACAGGTGCGCTACTGGCTGTGGCCGGCGCCTACTTTGTCGGCTACATCCTCGACGGCTTTGCCTATCCCAACAACTTTGCCCTGCTCTTTCTGGTAGCCTTTGTGATTATGATGGTCTCTTTTGGGGGGCTGGCGCTCACACGGGAACCGCCCAGCACCACGGTGAAGGAACGTGTCACGATTGGCATCTACTTCCGAGCTTTGCCCCACCTGCTGCACCGCGACCATAACTATGCTCGCTTTCTCATCAGCCGGACTGTGGCGGTGCTGGGGACAATGGCCAGCGGTTTCTATATGGTCTATGGGATTGACCGCTTCGGTGTGGAAGGTGCAACCATTGGTTGGTTGACGGCGGTGCTGGTCGCCAGCCAAGCGCTGATGGGCGTGATCTGGGGTTTGGTCGCCGACCGCTGGGGGCACAAAGTGGTGCTGGCCGGCGGTGCGGTGGCGCTCATGGCCGCGGCGTTGGCGGCTTGGTCTGCCTCTGCCCCAGGCTGGCTAACGCTGGTCTTTCTCCTACTGGGGGTGGGCATTGCGGCTGAACTCACCTCTGCCCTCAACATTATTCTCGAATTTTCCGCCCCCGCCGACCGTCCTACCTATATCGGCCTGACCAATACGCTGCTGGCGCCCACACTGGCCCTGGCCCCCCTTGTGGGCGGCTGGATCGCCACGGGGAGCGATGGCTACGGCACGCTCTTCCTTGTCGCCGCTACCTGTGCCGGCCTGGGGGCGCTGCTCTTGCTCCTGTGGGTGCGCGAGCCTCGGTACACTAGTCAAAACGACTCTGCCCTACCCTTGAACAGGGATTGACCAAATTCTGTCACCTGGCTGTCGTCGCCTTTGCAATGGGCGGCGCTTTGCGTTTGCCGAATACAAATGCCAAAGGATCAAGGTGAGCCGACGGCCAGTTTGGGCAATAGCCTGTAACACTTAACAAAAGTTAGAAGCGGCTTCTATAATTTACAGTTAGCGCAAAAGGAACACACAAAAGTATCAGTGGGCAGTAATCAGTCTTCAGTGACCAGTATACAGAGGACTGATTACTGAAGACTGGGTACTGATTACTCATCATTGTATGTTGGTTTTGCCGCCACTGATTAATTTATACTTGTTTTCCCCAACCGCCAGTCACTGATTATCCGACAAAGGAAACCACTCATGAAAATCACTGCAATCAAAACTTTTCCCCTTAAGGCAGCGCGCGATATTTTTGTCGTCAAGGTTGAGACCGACGAAGGCATCTATGGCCTTGGGGAAGGGGGCTGTTCGTCGCGCGAATTGGCGGAAGCAGAAGCGGTTAAGCACTTTAGCCGCTTTCTGATCGGCATGGACCCCATGCGCATCGAGCATATCTGGCAGAAGTGCTACCGCAGCAACTACCACGAGGGCGGGCGCGTGCTGACCGGAGCAATCAGCGCTATTGATATTGCGCTGTGGGACATTATGGGCAAGAAGCTGGGCGTTCCCGTCTACCAATTGCTGGGCGGCGCCTGTCGTGAGCATGTCTTCGGCTTCCCCACCATTTCGATGAATAACCCCGACTGTCTCGCTGTCTGCCAAGAGTATATCGACGCCGGCTGGCCTTGCCTCCGCCTAGGCGCGACCACCCCGATCCCTGGCTGGGCCAAGGCGCTCCATGCCGCCGACCCCGATGCCAACACCATGTTTGAACCGCGCGCCTCTATCGCGGAAACCGTGGCGCGGCTGACGGAATTGCGCGCCAAACTCGACAAAGCGATTCCGCTGGGGGTTGAATATCACCACCGTCTGAGCGTAGCCGAGGCGGCGTCCTTCTGTCAACAGGCGCCTGCCGGCTCCATGGCCTTCCTGGAGGAGCCTATCCGCGATGAGACGCCGGAAGCCTATGCAGCGTTGCGCCAGATGACCGGCGTTCCCTTTGCGATTGGCGAAGAGTGGTCGAGCAAATGGCAGGCGCGCCCATACCTTGAACAGGGGTTGACCAACTTCTGTCGCCTGGATGTCTGCAACATCGGCGGCTTGACTGAAGCGATGAAGGTCGCCGGCTGGAGCGAAGCCCACTACATCGACATTATGCCCCACAACCCGCTGGGCGCCGTCTGCACCGCTGCCACCATTCACATGTGCTTTGCCGTCAACAATTTCGCCTGGGTGGAGATCAATCCGGGCATCAATGAGAGTGCGCCGGATCTCTTCCCAGTGCGGCTGGAACGGAATGGCGCCTCCTTTCCCCTGCCCACCAGGCCTGGCCTCGGGGTTGAATTCGATGAAGACGCGGTCGCCGACCATCCCCATTCGCTGACCGATATGCCCCATTTCCATAAGCCGGACGGCAGCCATACAAATTGGTAGACCGCAATGACCGCAGCCTTTGGACCAGCCGACTTAGGACCCCGCGACCTTGCGACTACGCGACCCGCGACCTTGCGGCTACCAATCATCAACAAAAGACTAGAGGAATCAACATGACCCATTACCGCACCGCCATTATTGCCTGTGGCACCATTGCCCGCGTCCATGCACGCGGTTGGCAGGGGGTTCCCGGCCAGCCCACCCAGATCGGCGCCATTGCCGACACCAACACGGATGCCCTGCGCGAGTTTGGCGACTTCTTTGATGTAGGCGATGACCATCGCTACACCGACTATCGCGAGATGCTCGACAAAGAGCGCCCCGACTTTGTTGATGTCTGCTCCTGGCACCAGCAACATGCCGAGATGGTTATTGCCGCGGCCGCACGGCGCCCCAAGGCCATTATCTGTCAGAAACCCATGGCCGTAGATCTGGGCGAGGCAGACGCCATGATCACCGCCTGTGAACGCAACGGCGTCAAGCTCATCATTGCCTTTCAACGTCCCCACCATGCCACCTGGCTCAAAGCGCGTAACCTGATTCGCGCCGGCGCCATTGGGCAGGTCACGCAGATTCAATTGGACGATGGCGGCAATATCCTCAACACCAACTCTCACAACATCCGCCTGGCCCTCTTCCTCATGGACGAACCGCAGGTCGAGTGGGTGATGGGGGCGGTCGAGCGCACCACCGACCAAGTGGAACGGGGGCTACCCGCCGAAGATGCCTGTCTGGGCGTGGCCGGCTGCGCCAATGGCGCCACGATCCTCATTCAGGGCAATTTGGTGCGTGGGTTGGGCCAGGGTTGCCGCGTCATCGGCACTGAGGGCATCATGGAACTGGACACGACCCGCCACCCCGACAGCGAAATCCCCACCGATGAACCCATGTATATGCCCGAAGGACCATCGGCGCGCTATAACTACGAGATCGGCACTGTGCGCTATCTCAATGCTTCCTCCAATGGCTGGCAAGCGGTGGAAGCCCCCTGGTATGACTGTTGGAGCCATCAATGCCAAGAGGCGATTGACTGGGTGGAGGGCCGGGTGACCCAGCCCATTAGCGGCGCCGACCGGGCCCGCGCCGTGCAGGAGGTGATGATGGCGCTCTTTGAATCGGCGCGCAAACGCCAGCGCATCTACCTCCCCCTTAAGACCCGGCTGAACCCGCTCAAACTGATGGTCGACAGTGGCGAGCTGCCGGTCGAGTGGCCAGGACGCTACGAACGCCGCGCCCGCATTGTGCGTGGCGAGGCCATGTCTTGGCATTAGCACTAATTGGGCAAAGGAAGCTGAATAAACTCGGCCAGCGGGGCAAAGTCCACGGCTTGGTACATGCCCACCAGCATGGAGGTGGGTCTTGCCCCTCTGGCCAACGGGATGTAGTGTTGCTCCACCAATCTCTCCCCTGGCTTCCAGAGCGAGGTGGGGTAATAGACGCCGCCAGGAGGCGCGTCGTCCTGGCCGACTTTGTCGCCGTTGGCGGCAAAGAGTTGGACTGTCGTGGTGTAATCCTCCGCCAAGGGTTCCTGCACCTGCCACTGCAAGCCGACCTTTACGCCCTCCGCCGTCGATTGCCAGTCATAGCCCAGCAACTGCAAAGGGCCGAGGGATTTATCCACGGGATAGGCCGGCGCCTGGGTGACAGCCGGCCCTACAACTTGAACCAGCGGCGCCGTGGCGGCCTGAAGTGCAAATCGAACCTCCAATCCCGCCATCGGCTTAACCAGGTAGACCGGTCGGCCCGCGCCGTCGTGTAGTGCGGTCGCAACGGTGGCGCCCAGATCCTGAAAGCGTGCATCGGGGGCCAGCAACGGAAAGAGGCCGGTAATGCCGGTCAGCCGCCCTTCAACGGCCTGGAGATAAAAGAGCGGCACCATCTCATTGCGATCATTGCTCACCAAAACGGCGTCGGTGGGCGGTTGTGCTGCGACAATGGCGTTCCAGCGCTCACGTGCGCCGGTGGCGTGCGATTGATCCAACTGGTCATAAAATTGAAAGCCCAGTTGCAAGGGCAGCCAAAAGAGCGCCACTACCAGGACGGCGCCGATCGCCAGCGCGGCCTGGGGGGCAGGCTGCGCAATGTCACTATCATTATTATCCTTGGTAGCATCGACCGTAGCATCATCTATAACAGCACTCCCCGTGGCCACAGGGCGCTGCATCAACGCACTCAGACCGCGGCCAATGGCGTCAACGGCAAAGCCGGCCCAGATGGCCGCAATCAAGTAGAGCGGGATATAGTAAACCAGAATGTCCCCAATCGCGTAGAAGAGATTGAAGATCTGTTGCAGACAGAAGTAGCTCACCGTTAGCCAGAGCACCGGCCAGTTGCGCTGGTGCACGAGCACATAGAGCCCCAACACAGCCAGGGTCAGCCCCGGCAACAAAAAGTGCAGCCGCCAGAGCAGCCACGCCTGGGGCAGTTGCGCCAGTGCGGCGCCCACACTATGAAAGCCAACTGAGATAGAGCGCCCACTGAGAAAAGCCCATAACGAGGCCCAATTGTTCTGATAGAGCGTCAACACCTGGTCGCCCAGGGGCTGATGATACCAGGGCGAAGCGCCGGGCCCGCTGCGCAAGGGGATGTAGAGATAGAGCAAGAGCGGCGCGCCGGTGGCTGTGATCAACAGGAGCCAGGTGCGCGGATTGCCCCACCACGCGCGCCTGCTCTGCCAAAGCGTAAGGCCGACCGTGGGCAAGAGCAACAAGGTCGTGGCATGATGGGTCAGGGCCAGCCCCAGCCAGAGCCCCAGCAGCACCACCTGTGCTTGGCGTTCTTCATTCCTGACGACTGGCTGCCACAGCGCATAGGCTGCGGCCAGCAATCCGACCACCAGGACGCTCTGCAGCGTATAGACTTCGGCAATCAGATTTTGGCTCCAGAAGGTGGGGTTGAGCGCCAGCAGCAGCGCCGTCCACAGGGCCGTCAGCCGTCGCATCGGCAAGGGGCTCGGCAGCCAGCGCACCATGAGCCCATAAAGAAGCGCCACGGCCACCACGCCAAAGATTGCACTCAGCAGATTGAGCGCAAAGGCCGGCGCGACGCCAAAGAGGGCAAGCAGATGCTGCCAGCCGCCGCCCAGTAATAGATAGAGCGGATAGCCCGTGGGATGGGCCAGGCCAAGCCGCCAGGCCGCCGTCTGAAATTCACCGGCATCGCCCGGCAGCAGACCGGGCGCGAGGGAACGAAAGTAAAAGCCAAAGACGCCGGCCAAGAGCAGCAGCGTCAGTTGGCGGTCAGCACGGTTGCTGGGAAAGAATTTGACCATTATACCCATTTAGTTGATAATCTCATCTTATGTCGATTTACTGGAATGGTGCGGCGCTCATGATTGTGCCCACGTACAACGAAGCCGAAAATATAGCCTCTCTGGTGGGCCAGTTGCGCGCCTTGCCCGGTGATATTCATGTGCTCATTGTCGATGACAATTCACCCGACGGCACCGGCGCGATCTCCGACAAACTCGCGGCGGCCGACCCAGGTGTGCATGTGCTGCACCGGGCGGCCAAACAGGGGTTGGGGGCCGCCTATCGCGCCGGTTTTCAGGCTGGATTGCGTCACGGGTACGCCTATCTTTGCACCATGGACGCCGACTTTAGCCACGACCCCGCCGCGCTCCCAGCGCTGATCAAGCTGGCCAGTCAGGATTTTGACCTGGTCATTGGCAGCCGCTATGTGGCTGGCGGTCAGGTGGTGGGTTGCACGCCCATGCGCAAGTTTATCAGCTACAGCGCAAATTGGCTAGCCCACACCGTGCTGGGCGTCACTGCGCGCGATTGCACCGCCGGCTTTCGCTGCTATCGGCGGCAGGTGCTGGAGACCATTAATCTGGATGCTATCTTTAGCAGCGGCTACAGCTTCTTAATTGAAATGGCTTTTCACTGTCAGCACGCCGGCTTTCGCATTGGGGAAACGCCCATTACCTTTGTCAACCGCCGCATGGGGACCAGCAAGATCAGCAAAACGGAAATCTACAAAGCCTTCTACACCCTACTCCGCCTGCGCACCAGCGCCCTGCCCTGGCAACAGATGGACGCGCTCTATCACCGCCGCTGGGGACGGAAGGTCTAACCTTTTAGACAAGATCCGGATTTGGCAATTGCTGGTATGCGCGCAGCCCTCTTCTTTGTGGTGGAAATACGGCAAGAACGTCAGGTCAGTCCACTTGTTGCGCGTCTGCGCTGCGTGCGGTATAGTGAGTGGTATATTGAATCGAGGAGAATGGGCCATGACAAACTCACTTGTGTTAGAACGGGAGACAATTCTGCCCTCAACCGTAGAGATACGGTTGGCGCAGGAAACAGGCCGCAAACTAGCAACGTATTACCGCAATCAAGAAACGGTTCTGTTGCGTTTGCTTGATCAACAAAACCAACCGCAGGAGATTGTAGAATTGCCGGCCTCTGCTTTGCAGCTTTTGCTTGACATTTTGGCGCAGATGGCGAATGGCAATGCTGTGCAGTTGACGCCGATCCAAGCGGAATTGACAACGCAACAGGCGGCAGAACTGTTGAATGTTTCGCATGGCTATTTGCTGGAACTTCTGGAGACAGGACAGCTTTCTTCCCGGATGATTGGCGCTGAACGGCGCGTCTTTACCGACGAGTTACTCGCATATCAACGTGACATTGCGGCCAAACGGCTGCAGGTGCTTAATGAGTTGACCGCGTATGATCAAGAACTGGGTTTGCAGTAACCCATGCATGGACTGACTGCCTTTTTGGATGCCAATGTGCTCTATATCCGGCAGCTACTCCATCGTGATCCTGGTGCTGTGGTGGCGGCCGCACACCAACATCGCGCCAACCTGAAGAATCCATCGCGCAGTGTTGCCGACTATCTCGCGACGCTGGAGCGCCAAGGGCTTACGCAAACGGTGGCCATTCTGCGCACATTCACGGCGGTACTTTGAATCTGCTCCGCGCCGCACTCGCATCGCCGCCACAGCCCTATATCCGGTATCTCATGCTATGGCCGTAAATTGTCATGGCGGCATCCAACGACTTCCACAACAAGCTGCCCACCAAACTTACAGATTTCTAATGCATAATTTCCCATCCCCGCAACCTGTGGTATAGGGTGACACGAAACACACGAACCGCAAAACCACATCGCGCCCCCTACTGAGGAACCCGGCAGCAGTTTGACCGCCGCCGTCACCGCCATTGCCCTCAGCGTCAAGTTGCCGAGGGATTTTGTTTTGGATGAGTGGTTGAGCGAGGTTGTTCAGATTGTGGAGAGGACAAAATGAGGTTGTAGGGTCAACTGATTGCCATTCCGCGCTTGCGATGCTATACTTAACCACATGTTGATTCGAGTGTCCGCCGTATTGGGGGATTGCAGAAAAGAACCACTTGAAACATCCGGTGCAATTTCCCCGCGTAGTGTACACGCTGTTGTGCCTAAATCCTTGACAGATCATGAGGGAAGTTTACGCTTGGAGATTGCACCTTGGCTCAGGAGGTTTCTAGATGTCAACCATACCTGTAAGCACCATAAAAACGATTGATGCTGACCAACTGTTGAACCAGATGGCACAGTTAGATACAGTCGTATTGGAGCGTTTGGCATGGCAATTAAACAACCTAATTGCGCAACGAAAAGCGCCCCATTTGCCACGGCGTGAAGCCGAACTCTTGCAGCAGATTAACCGCGGCGTCCCTGCGGCTGTGCGGCAGCGCTATATGCTGCTCAATGAAAAACTCTTGGATGAAACATTAACGTCGGAAGAGCATCAGGAATTTGGCGCTTTGGTCGAACAGATAGAGCAAGCGGATGTCGAGCGCCTCCAACACCTGATTGAACTAGCCCAATTGCGCAATCTGTCGCTGGACGCATTAATGGCGCAATTGGGCATCCAACGCAAGCGCGTGTAACAGGATCATGGCGAGACCTTATCTTACTGCCGAGATGCGCCGTCTTGTTATTGCGCGCGCAGAGGCGCGCTGCGAATATTGTCAATCCCCGGCAGATTACGCAACACAATCCTTTGACGTTGACCACATTATTCCGGTTAGTCGCAACGGCCCTTCTTCTGTGGATAATTTAACCTACGCCTGTTCCGGTTGTAATCGCCACAAGTTTAACCGTCTGACCGGGATTGACCCCATTGAAGGCAGTGAGGTATCACTATTCCATCCGCGGCAAATGGTTTGGCAAGAACACTTTGGTTGGAACGAAAATTACACACTCCTAATCGGCTTGACCTCAATCGGGCGTGCTACCGTTGATGCACTACAGTTGAATCGTGATGGGGTTGTCAACTTGCGTCGCTTGCTGCGGCTTGTGGACAAACACCCACCATTTTTTACAACCGCTCCATAACCGCAGTTTATGCATTTCAATGGTTGGTTGTCATCATCAAGAGGATACTCTCATAAGGCGCTGGCACCCGGCGCCTTGTACGCTAATCCGCCAAACTTACAGATTTCTAATGCGTAATTTCCCATACCCGCAACCTGTGGTATACTGTGATGCACAACGCACGCACCACAAAACCACATCGCGCCTCCTCCTGAGGAATCCGGCAGCAGATTGACCGCCGCCGTCACCGCCACTGTCCTTAGCATGAAGCTGCCGAGGGGTTTTGTTTTGGGGTGAGTAGTGGTGGTTGTTGAAGCAATTGGTCAATGGCTTACCGTTGTCATCCACATAAATATACGGAAAAAGTTGTACATACCTAATTTATGAACCCTGATTCGCGCGAAAGAAGCATGGCTGGTCATCGGGAGCGATTGCGCAACCGCTTTCTGGCTGTTCCATCTGAGTTATCTGAAGCTGAGTGTCTTGAGCTTTTGCTCACTTTTGCCATTCCACGGCGGGATGTAGCGCCGCTTGCGCAAGAACTTTTGGATAAATTTGGCAATGTTGACAAGGTCTTGGCCGTGCCCCATCGTGACTTGGTAAAGGTGAAGGGAATTGGCGAACAGGTGGCGACGCTGTTCCGTCTAGTTGCGTTTTTGCGTGAACAACAGGATGAGAAGCAGACGCCCCCGATCTTGGCAGAACTTGCCATGCCGGAACCAGCGCCAACACCCCAACAAGACAAACAGTCTGCTTCAGCCAAGATAACCCCAAAGCCGCCTAAGAAACAACAAACGCCTGGGCGCACCTTTACTAACGATCTGGCGCAGGCCGCTTTTGACTACTTACCTCTGGCAGTCAATTTTCAAAATGTCGAAAGCTATGAACAACATTTGCAGAATGTCCTGCCCTATAACTCGGCCAGTTCACGGAAGCGCTATGCCAGCAATATCATTAACCGCTATTTTGCGGACGGTGACATCCGGACGCCGTTGACTCGTTTCCTCGGCTACGAAGCAGATAAAACCAGCCGACAGGCTGTTCTCTTTTATGAGACAGTAAAGGTTGAAAGTACATTGAAAGTGGTCGCAGAAAAAAGTATCTGGCCTGCACTGCCTGCCGGCAAAATCGCGCGCGAACAGTTGCGTAATTTTCTCAATGGACTATTTCCCACTGTGTCAGATGCAACGATGAAGCGCATGCTCTATTCGATCTTTAATGTCTATACGATTTTGAATAAAGCGCAAGCTGAAAAAGATCTGTTGCGTTTCCAAATTAACGAAGGAACACTGGCTGGATTTCTCTATATTCTGGCAGCGGAGTGCCCGCAACCTGGAATCTATGAGATGAACTTTCTGGAAGCAGGCCCCATGCGCCGGTGGTTACTCTGGGATCGCGATTGGATGCGCCGCCAGCTTTACAATCTACAAGATCTAGGAATTCTGGCGAAGGTGAACGAGATCGATACAGTTCGTCAGTTTACGTTAACCTACAACCAGCCTGAAGTGCTAGATCGCTACTATCAGAATGCGCAACGGACTACCATTGCCTTACGCGAAAAACAGGAAATTTTGATCAGTAAATAGGGAAAATTATGAAATTACCCGGACCCCAGGTAATCAGTCAGATGCGGGAAAAACTTAAATTTGATGCGGGGCGGCATCTCTATGGCGTGCTTGGTTCCTACGGTAGCCTCGAACGATTTATGCAAAACGACTTGGCCGGCGCTAGCAATGTCGCTGGCAAGCAGTTCCCCACGCCGATGAACCTAAACCGTGCGCTGCTAGAACGGATTGATGATGTGGCATTACGCAATCTCATTGAACGCGAGGCGCGACGACCGCAGCAAGTCTATCAATATTTGACTGATGAGTTGAACAAGCTATTACAAGATGCATTATGTGAAAATACTTTTTTGATTCTCTATCAGATTGAGTTGCTCTTCGCCTACGCCCTTGATTTCGCCACACTCCGCCGCCACGCATCCAATCAAAATCGTATTTTATTACTGCTGCCGGGCCAACGCTTTGGCGATCATATCATTCTCTTTCATGAGGCTGGTGTAGAGTTTCAGCGTAATCTGCCCACAAATGTTATTGCCGAGAACCATCTTTGGGAGTTAGCCGATGAGTAACGCACAGACAAAGTCGCTGTTCCAACGCAAATCGCTGGATCAGATTACGGAAATACCCAAAGAGCTGATCAGCGTCTATGTCGTTGAAGATCATATCTGGCAGGATAAGGGAGCGGATGAGGCGCGGCGCAAACGCTGTGCGGAAACCCGTACGGTGAATGAGTTTTTGATCAATCCGGTGCGCCCTTTTTTGAATGATATCTTTCGGCAGATATCAGCACCTTATGACCGACAACGCAAGGATAACCCCATCGGCCAGGGCTATTGGATTCAAGCCGAGTTTGGGTCGGGGAAATCGCATCTTGTTTCATTTCTGGGCGCACTTGCTCTTGGTGGCGAAGCCGAATGGGCGATTATTCGTGAAAAAGAACGTGATGCCGGCGTAGGGCGGCGTGAGAGCCTGTACAACTTTTATGAAAATGGGCTTGCCAAGAAAACGCAAGAATCCAAGGGCATTTTTGTTGCGGTCAAAACGCTAGTTGGACAGGGTGGTAGCAGCGTCGGCATTGCGGACAAGTCGTTAACCGATTATGCGCTGGATGCCGTGGCTGACCAATTCTATCGCGAGACCGGCGAGTCGCTGCCGCTCTATCCCACCGAAATTTTGGCAAAGCGCTTTTTGGAGACGGAAGATCTCAGCCGCTATCAGCGTGACCTGGCTCGCTTTCTTAAGGATCCCAACTATTTCGATGAAGAAGAACAAGAGGAACTGAGCGATTTTCTCGATGATCTGCGCAACAATTTGGATCCGGGTGTACAACGTGACTGTGGTCAGAAATTGTGGGATTTCTACGAGCGGTATCTAGAAACACGGCCCAGAATTCCACTGGAACCGGAAGAATTACTCAAGCATATGGTTGAGCGATTGCTTGACTATGGTTATGCCGGCCTGCTGTTGATCCTTGACGAGGTTTCACTCTATATGAGTGGACGTGATCAGAACCAACGCGTGAAAGATGAACAGGCGTTAGTGATCCTTTCCAATCGGCTGGCGAAAGTAGAAAACCTCCCGATTTGGACGGTCTGTACAGCACAGCAGGCCATTGAATCAAAGATGGCGGGGTCGAAAAACATCATTGCGCGTGAGCGTCTGGATTTGGTGCCCCTGCTGAGTGACCCCAATGCCTATTATGATATTGCGCTCGCTCGCGTGCGCAAAGTAACCGATGAGGCGGCAGTTGAGACTTACTACGAGGATTATCAACGCAGCTTCAGTTGGCCCAAGTCCATTGGTCGAAGTGAGTTTGCTCGGTTCTTCCCCTTCTACCCACCCGGCATTCAGGTGGTCAAGAGCATCACCAGCAAGCTGACGACAGTTCGTTCTGCGCTTTATTTCTTGTTGGAGACGCTGAAGCACCAACGGAAGCTCCAATCGCGTGAATTGATCACGTTGTGGGCGCTTTTTGAGGAAGTGGTGACGTACGAGGAAGATCCCTCCGGCACAACCCGTAGCGTAGCTGCAATCAAAACGTCCTATGGCGATGCCTGGAAAGCCTATGAGACAGCCCGGCAGCAACTCGATACGATTACGCAGGGGCCGTTAAAAGTCTATCGGGCACGCTGTGAGAAGATTCTCAAGACGCTCTTTCTCTACCATGTTGCTGATGCTGCGCCCAATGGCTTGGGTTCGGAAGATCTGATGAACAGCGTCATGGAGTGGAAAGATCATGCGAAGGATCAGGCTGCTGACTTGCAGGATAACCTGGGGCATTATGAGTTATTGGTAGAAAAAATTGCCTTAGAACTGGCTCAGGTCGTCGAGGTTGATCGCAAGTTCCGTTTCAATCCAACTGGTGGCAGTGTTGATCCGCGTGTCCACTTTGATCGCGCACGGGCAGCCGCCACCGAAAACCGATTAGAGCAAACGCAAGCATGGGAAGCCTTGCTCGCCTTTGCTGAGTGGGATGTCACCACGGCGTTGATGACCATGGATCTGACCTTTGGGATCCGTTCGCTCTTTCGTGAGATTGCACTCAACAATCAAGTTGATTTGACCGTCAAGTGGCACAACCGCGAGATCGTGGGACGCGTCTACATGCGGGATCTGTTGCTGGAAAGCCAGCGCAACAACCCCCTGCCATCGGTCAATAGCGACCAGACTGATCTCGATTTTGCCCTGTTTGTAAGCACCACCCACACCGGCGAACATATCAAGAAGCTAGTCCAGCATAAAAATGACCAGCGGGTGCTCTTCTGGACCCCCGATGAACTGCTGCCGGCTGAACGTGAATTGCTGATTGATTTTGTCGCCTACCGCACGTTGGTATCCGATTTCCGGGCACGCGACGATCAACAGAGTAAAGAGGTGCTCAACTGGGTGCAAAGCCGCCTACGCAATCAAATGGGGTCAATCTACAAAATTGTGCCGGATGCCTATGGCCGTGGCGCGATTACGGCGCTCAACCATGGCCAGTTAACCTTTGCTTGCCGCGGCGATCTGGAGAACATTCTGACGCCGCTCGTTGGCCAGGTGCTGGACGCAACCTATGTGAGCCGTGATCTCGTTTTTGAGGCGCCAGCCCCGTTTAACGATACCAATGCGCTTTATGTGATCAATGGCATTGTGAAAGTGGGCGAGATTGCACGTGATGCCAAGCCAAACCGCGATATCTCGGCGGCCCAGAACTATGGCTTTGGTTTGCAAATTATGCAGCGCCCCAACAACCGCAAGCTTGACATCCGTGAATGCCGCTATACGACGGCAATGCTCGATTGGCTCGATGATAAATTGGGTGATTCGACAGGAACCGTTGCAGTTGAATCGATCTACAAGAACTTTATGGGCACTGGCGGTCCTGGCGGCCTACACTTTGGTCTAAGTCGGCGGTTGATCCAACTCTATCTGCTCTGCTTGGTGCGTGAAGCGAAAATTCGCGTTACGTTGACCGGGCGTGGACAGCCGGTTGAGTATATCGATTACACCAATATCGCTGAGATTGATTTCCGGGTGGCGGTTGTACAGGGCTTTGACCAGATCCAGAAGCTGCAGCCTCCGGAGGGATGGGACACACTAGGGCCGTTTGCCGCAATCTTGTTGGATGACGAGAGCGTACGTAATGCACAGCAAGATGCGGAGATCCAACAGAGTGTGCAAAGATTGTTAAGTCTGAAAAAAGACCGAGCATCCTCGATTGGCACATTAAAGGCAACCCTCGCTGCGCTCTTTACCGAAATCGGTGTCAAGAGTCCCGTTCATGATGAGCTAGCTGCCTGGGAGAGCTTCTGGACAAGCCCCGTCGAGCCGGATCTCGCCATTCAATACTTGCGCCATGGCTTGGATCAAGCATTTGGCTACCGCGTCTTTGCCGATGATGTCGTTGACCCGCAAGAAGTGGATGATCTGAAGGCGCGGCGAAACGCACTTGCCCAGATGGAGAAGTTTGCCGGCTACCGCGAGCGCTTGCAGACCATTGCACGCTATGCAAAACAGTCTTTGCCTGATGACCCGGCATTGCAACCGATTCGTGATGGCTTGCTACAGGCCCAGCAACAGTTGCACCAACTCTGTGGCGCGCTGAATGGCTTCATCCAAAATGAAACTAAACTGCTGAGTGAGTTGATTGAACCGGCGGAAACCGCCATCAAGAGCTATCAGGTACGTTACTTGCAACTCTATGACGATGTGACCGCCCATACCGAGCAGGTACGCCAAGCCGTGGCGGGGCTAGCAACGGAGCCCGTTGCTGTGACGCTGCGTGCGTTGGATGGTGTTCCGTCGCTAGGGGAGGCAGCCTGGTCAGCCATTGCGGCGCGGATCAAGCAGGTTGCTGATGATCCTGGTGAATTCATACCCACCAGGCGCACACGCCAACAGATCGAGCAGGATCTAAAGCTGTTGCCCCAACCATCCCAATGTGACCTCACATTGGGGAATGGCGCGCAGTGGATAGCGCGCGCGGATGGAGTGCTCACGGATCTGCAGGAAAGCCTGGATAACGCCCTGCTGGCCAAGGCGCGTCTGCTGCACAGCCCATCGCTCTGGGCGCGGTTGGAGCAAAGCAAAGGCAACCCGTTTATTGACGGCTTGCTTGCGCTCTGTTCTGATCAAGCTGTCGCTGACTATTTGGTGGATCAGTTGGGAACTGCTGACGGGAAAGACCAAACAACGGCAATCACTGGCCTCCTCAGCCGCACGTTGCGCACGTTGCGGGTGCGGAAGGTGCGGCTGGTGGAATTTACCCCGAGTCGCCGTACGCTGGAAGCGGGCGATGTTGCGCAGGTCGTAGCCGAATTCCGGGATTTCTTGCAGGCCGCGTTGCAGGCAGAGGGCGATGAGACACCAGTGCTTGAGTTGGAGTAGAAGGCGAGTGTTTGATGATTGAGGAATGGATTCTCCAGAAAATTGAGCCATTAAAGCCCGCTTCGCCCATTATTGTGCGCGACCCGCAACGCATTTTGCAGCGTGGCGCGCAGGTGATCGACGGCTGGGCCAAAGCGAATGGCTATAGCGTCTTCTTCTGCACCGGCAATCTGGGGCTGCGTGAAATGGTAGAAGCCAGTCGTGATGAACCGGGCACGCAGATCCTGGTCGTAGATCGCAGCCGTAAAGAGGCGGCCATCCCGCTCTTTTACCCCGACCTGATGGCGCGTACCAAGCCTAATGCCCGGTTGGAACTGACGCTCTGCGATTACTTGCGGGAAGTGACCGGTGACCCCCATTGGCCCCGGTTGGTCGAAGAACGGACGGTGGCGCGGCTGGTGCTGGAAAATCTGGAGGGGACGCTGGCGGCCCATCGCTACTTACGCGCGGTCGAAGCGAATCGCTTTACGGACACCGATCTCTACAAAATTGTGCTGGGCGCGGTGCTGAAGATCAATCCGTTTCGCAAACTCTCCGCCGCCGATGCGCGGCGGCTGGCGATTGGCCAACATGACCAGTTGGAAGAACTCAACCGTCTGCTGCCGCGCCCAATCATGGCTTCCCTGCATGAGGCCCTCGCTGCTGTACCCAAGCCCTTTTGTTGGTTGCTCACACGCGATCCTGAATTGGTCGTGCGCTCCTTTACCCTGGCTGCGCTGCTGCACCAACATAAACTAGATTACCGCTTGCTGCTCACCAATCTCGATCCACTGCTCCATGACTATCGGGACATTGATGCCCAATTTATTCAGAAGAGCGTCGAAGAGCAGGTCACGAGCGACGCTGAACGGCTGTTGGCCGATGTGGCTGCGGTGGAACATTTCCTGGCCGAGCAGCCCGACCGGCTCCATGAACTGTTGCGCGATCATCTCCAGGTCGATTCACCCAAGGCGGCTTACACTGTGTTAAAAGCAGAGCGGCTCTCTGAACTGGTGCGTAGCCTTGCACTGCTCTCGCTGCTGGCCGATCTTTTGCAAAATCGCAACATTGCCTTGCATGAAAAGGTGCAGAGCCTGCTGGAAAAACAGGGCGACGACGCCGACTTGCTGGCCTTGCGCCGGCCAACAGAACGCTGGCAGAGTCTCGTTGCCGCCCATCGTCAGGCCCTCATCACATTACGCTTGGCAATCCAGTCGGTTGAGTACGCCAAGCAGTTGCAGGTGACGCCTGCCGAGCAATTGGACTTTGCTCAGTTCCATCGCTACTGGAATGAAGAAAAACTGAATCGCCTTGACTACTACACTTCAGACTTGAAGCGGGTGTTGCGCGTCGGTGACATTTTGCCGGTGGCGCTGCATACGCTGTGGCCCGAATTGCAGCAGCGCTGGACCGCGGCCAGAACTGAGTTAGAGGAGAGCATTGACGCCGTCGAAAAGGTGCAGCAACTACTCAATCACCGCTTTCAAGATCTCTACCAACTGCACTACGCTACCTGGATCCAGCAAGCGGATGCGCCGGTCATCTTTACCCACCAAGTGTTGGACCGGCTGCTTAAAGCGCACTGGGATCCGCAGTCGGGGCAGAAGGCGGTAATCCTGGTCTTTGACGGCTTGCGCACCGATGCCTGGGATGAATTTCTGCGCCCCGTTTTTGAGGAGCGCTTTGCGCTGGTAGAAAGCCGACCCGGCAGCGCGATCCTGCCCACCGAGACCCATCTGAGCCGCAAGGCGATTGCCGCAGGCTGCTTGCCCACCGGCTTTATCCACCGCAGCGAGCTGGTTCTGCTGCAAAGCTGGCTCAAGCAGCACATGGGATTGTCACCGAGTTTTGCGACGATCAAAGATGATGATACCACGGCATCGGGGATGACCGCCCGTTTCTCTTCCGATCTGCTTGACTACATCATCTTTAACTTTAGCGACAAAAATCTGCATGACAACCCGCAGGATCTGGCCTTTATCTATAACACAACGCTGCGTGAAATCATCCGTCAGGATGTGCGCAGCGTGCTGCGGGAGTTGCCGGCCAATGCGCTGCTGATCATCACCAGCGATCATGGCTTTACCCCTGTGCCGACCGCAGCTTTGCAGATTCCCGCCAAAGCGGTCATTAGCCCCCACGATGTCAAATATCGCAGCGCACGCACGGTGGCCACGCTCAGTGACGCCGATGCCAAACAGACCGTGGCCTTTGACGCCGCAACGTTGGGCATCCCAACCGAAAGTGAGGGCCATGCCGGCAAGCACTTTCGCCAGGTGCTTTTCCCGCGGCCCAACGTCAGCTTCAAGCGCCCGCAAGGTCGCCACGCACCGGACCCCTACAACCACGGCGGCTTGAGTCTGGCCGAGTGCATGGTGCCGATGGTGGTGATGGGGCCAAAACAGACCGTCACACCGCTGTTGGTGATCCGGTGCTTTGCCCAGAAGAGCATTGTGCGTGAAGGGGAAGAGGTGGTACTGGAGATCGAGATCGCGGGGAACCAAGCTAAGAGCACTTTAAAGATCATGGGCAAGACCATCACGCTCAAATTTAGTGACCCTGATTTGGCCGAACGGCGCGAGTTTTTTCCAGGCGAAGCGCATACTTACCGCATCCGCTGGCAACCCACTGTGACCATCACCCCGAAGGCACAGGAAGCCGGCGAAGTGCTACTGCCGCTCACCGTTGTGTTGCAATACAGCGAAGGCGGAATGTTGCAACGGATCAGCCAGAGCACGACAGTGCGCATCACCATCGACAACACCCGCCTGCGCCGGCGCGTCGATTCCAAGCTCAATCTGTTGATGGGCGCGGTGCCCAAAGGCTTGCGTGGCTAGAATTCAGTAGTTCGTAAAATAAATAAATCGGCATATCGGTAGGGGCGTGCCCTTGCGGTCGCCCTGGGCACCGGCGAGCGGATGCCCCTACAAGAATGCGTGAAAACTTAATTTACACAGTATTCAGTGAAGATTAAGAAATAAATTCGGTAAATCGGCAGTGATCGATGAAAGTTAACAAAATAATCTGGTAAATGCGCCTGTGGCTGAAGCCCACAGGCTGATAGGCGAAGCTGCGCTAAAGCGCACTCAGTTGCCAGCCCGCTTTAGCGGGGCTTTTCCTAACAGCCACAGGGCTTCAGCCTGTGGCCCGTTGGAAGAGCTCCTGCGCCCATAGATTGAGGCTTTTGCCTTCCGCCTCGGCTCTTGCCGCGGCGCGGGCATGGAGCGCCGGATCGATGCGCAATAGTACCTTCCCCGAGTAGGGTTTTTGCGGTATACGACCGAGTTGCGCACAGGTCTCCAGATAGTCGTCAACCGCTTCTGCAAAGGCGGTGCGCAACTCGGCTACTGATTCAGCGTGAAAGCCGACGACATCGCGGATGCCGGCGATATGGCCGACAAAACAGCTATCTTCGTCGCTGTATTCAATTCGTGCGGTGTAATCGCGATAACGCATGGTGTTCATGGTTTGATCCCTGCCTGACGCAAAACTTTTCTAGATTTAAAATGCTATCACTTTATGATAGCATCGTCAAAACGTGTGATTACAATACGATGGATTTATGATAATGGCTAAAAACGCTTCTCAACCTTCCCTCTTCCGCCAGGAAGTACCCCAAATGCCCGATGGCTACTACGCGGCCGGCCCCAACCCCAACCTGCGCCACTTTGTGGAAGAGCACGCCACTCCCTATGATCCGGCCACCGATGAATATGACGTGCCGCCTTTTGACCAGCCTATTAACTCGAAAAAGTCTTCGAGTATTTACAGCATGCATCCTTATTGGAGCAAGAAACCTTACGAAGCTATACGCCATTACATTTGCCACTATACTAAACCGGGTGACATTATTCTCGATTCATTCTGTGGTTCAGGTAGTACAGCTTTGGCGAGTTTAGCTGAAAATCGAACGGCGATTGCAATTGATATATCTCCAGCCGCTACATTTATTACTCAAAATTACTGCACTCCTCTAGATATAGTCAAGGCAGAAGATAGTATTGAAAAACTAAAACAACAGGTCACAAAGGAAGTTGGATGGCTTTACAATACGAAGTGTGATCGATGTGATGGTAACGCTACAATTGCCTACACAGTATTTTCGCAAGTCTTGCAGTGTCCAAGGTGCCTAGGGATTATTCCACTGTTTGACTGCGTATCCACCACTGGATCAACAAATAGCGGAAAGTCAAAAAAAATTTGGATTTGCCCAATATGTCATCAAGATGGACATATTGAGGAAATCACTACTCGAGGAAATCGATTCGGCTCTATCCCTGTTATGGTTAGTTACGATTGTGAGGAAGGCTGTAAGCCAAAGCGATCTGAACGTCGACACAATGATTCAGATCCAAAAAGGCGGGAGTATTTTCAAAAGTATGATCTTGCCCAAATTCTCTCTATTGATAACAGTAAATTGCCTTATTGGCATCCTGAAGCTAATCTTGCTGAACATATTCCATATAGAATGCTGATAAAGAAAGATTTTCGTGCTGAAGAGGCGTCAACCCTGGCTGACTTTTTTACCAAACGAAACCTATGGGTGCTATCTGCAATTCTTGCTTATGCTGGTAACGACACTCTACTCCGCCTGATCTTACAATCGTCAATTATGGCATCTAGTAAGAGAGCACAACATCTTGAAGAAGGAGGCGGGTATATTCCAGGTACCTATCATCTTCCTGCAATGTATAAAGAGCGTAATGTATTAGGGGTTTTTGCTCGCATAGCTTCAAAGATGCTCAAGGCACGGAAAGAAATATCAACTTTACTACAATCAACCAATCTTCTTGTTTCAACACAGAGTGCCACTAATCTAAAGGCTGTTGCTGACAATTCGATTGATTATATTTTCACAGATCCTCCCTATTCAGGAAGCGTCCAGTTTGGTGAATTAAACTTCATCTGGGAAGCTTGGATGAAATTTGAAACCGAATATCATAAAGAGGAAATAATTGTCAACGAAGCTCGGGGTAAAACTGAAACTGATTGGTACACACTTCTAAAACGAGCAATGGCAGAATGCTATCGGATTCTGAAGCCTGGTCGCTGGCTATCCTTGTGCTACCATGACACCAGCGAAGGTACATGGCAGTTACTGCAAGATCTTATGGCTGAGGTTGGTTTTGTATCAGAAATGCACGAAACTACAGTTTATATTGACACTGGCGGGAAAACGTACAATCAGTATACGGCTGAAAAAGTCACCAAGCGCGATCTCGTCATCAATTTCCGCAAACCACGTCCCGGCGAAGTCACCCAATTAACGCTACTCGGCGACGAAGATCAAGCCACCTTTACCGAAAAAGCGCAGGCCATTCTCAGCGAAGCGCTCCAAGCCCACCCCGGCGCCACCGCCGACCGCCTCTACGACATCCTCGTATCGCGCATGGTGCGCCGCGGCGAGTTTGAGCGCCACAACTTTGAAGCGCTGCTTAACGGTGTGGCCGAGCCGGTGGTGCAGCCGGATGGCACGGCGAACCGCACCGCCACCCGCTGGTATCTGCGCGCCACCGCCGATCAGATCGATGAGGCCGAAAGTGCCAAAGAACAGGCCGCGGCGCAACGGCTTGAACGCTATATGACCAACTACTTGAGCGACCGCCCCGAAGCGAGCGGCGTCCACTATTCGGATCTCTTTGAGCAGTATCTCCACGTCCAGGAGAAACCGCGCCGTCTGCTCCAGGAGTGGCTGACCGAATTCTTCTTCAAGACCGATGAAGGCACCTGGCGGCCGCCACAGAGCGATGAGGAGCGGGCGCAAAAGGCCGCACTGCGTGAATCGGGTGCGCTGCGCCGCATCAAACGCTTTGCCCGCGCCCTGCTCGAAGGCGTCCCCCCCGCCCCCCACGATCAACCCGCCAACCCCGCCACCGCCGCCGACTGGATCCGCCAATGTCGCCGCGCCGGTCTCTATGAACTGGGGCGGGCGCTCTATGAGAAGGGTGGCTTCGCCTTTGGCGCACTCAGCGAAGAAGCGCAACTCGAGGTCGAAGAGGATTATCAACTCTGTGTGCGGCGGAGTTAGGCCGCTCAGCCATACAAACGATTGCTTGTTCTGTCCTGCGCCTTGTGATACAATCGGGATCAGACACGGGTGCGTAGCCCAAAGAGAAAGAAGTCGTTGCCCATGAACCCAGCCACTTTACCCATTGCCGAAGCGGAGTCGCGGTTATCAGCCCTTGTCAAAGAGGCGCAAATGACCCAACAACCCGTGATTTTGACGGCGGAAGCGACAGCCGAGCCAGTCGCTTTATTAACCCCGCTGCCAAGTGCCACCAGCAGACAGGCCGACGCCGTGGCGCGCCACCTGGAAATCGCGGAGACTGTTCTCCAGCTTTGGCAAGAGACGCCGCCGGCAGCGGCAAGCAGCGCAAGCTATGCCGCAATGTTGCAAAGTCAATTGCGTCTACTCGCCGATGCGGCACAGCCTAGGCCAGATTCTTTTGCCGCGCTGCTGATGCTCTTGCGGTTGGCCCTGCGCCAGGTCCGTCCGCCTGTTTCGCCGGCGCAACTGCACGTTTTCCAACAGGGGCTCACCTTGCTCCACGCAACCCACGTAACCGCAGAGCAACTAGCTATCTTCGACCAAGCCTTGCTCGCACAAGGGATTGAGGCACAGGCCGAACTAGGCGATCAAACCCTCTTACAGCGCTATGTCGATGCCGGCTAAACCCTTGGTTTTAGTCGAGACAAGCGTACAGATCGCGCGCGTACTTGCAGAAAAACGCCAAGCAGAGCAAATTGAGCAGACATTACGCCGTATTGATCTGACCTTTGTCAGCAGTCACTATGTCTATATGGAATATCAACGTACCCTCGTCGCTGATTTTGCGTATGTACATCAAGCCTTTCGGCGGGCGCAGAGTTTAGGTGAAGCCATGCGACTGATCTTTGCGGGGCCACGCACCTTTCGCCCCCGTTCTTTGACGCGCTGTGGACAGATTGCCGGGCTTGTCTATGGAGAAAGGGAAGTGATCCACCTTGCTGACGCCACCGCTTTACTAGATCTCTATCTGCAACTGTTGCTGCGGCGCATCTTCTGGCGGCATATCACCCCTTTGCCGGACCCCATCGGCTGCGATCTGGTCATCGCCGGCGCCCAGCGTCGCCCCGATGGCAGCTATGCGGTCGCGGCAGCCTGTCGTCGCGCAACCGCCGCTTGTTCCCTACCGCGCTACCTCACTACCCAGCGGCAGCGGCTCCAGCAACTGGCAACCTATCTTGCTGATCACCCGAAAGCAATCAAAGATCAGACGCGCGTGGAGGCGCTGGTGACAGCGGTGCTTGCTGATCCCAACGCTATATTGGGGCAAGCAAGCTGTTGGCCGCTCGGTGATTTACTAATTGCCCTGCAAGTTCCTGCAGGCGGCGCCATTTGGACTCTTGATGCTGATTTTGCTGCGCTAGCCGCTGCCTTAGCGTTACAAACCTTTACACCATCGCCAAGCGAAGAAACCAATCAACCCCAGTAAGCAGGCAATGCGCGCCCGGCGGTTTTCATTGAGAGCAGCGTATGATAAGTCGTCAAATTCTCATGAGGAGTAGGGAATGAATCAACGGTTCAAAGAGATCTTTCAGGGTAAAGTTGTCAACAAGCGGCTCACTTTCAATACCGGCATGGATGAATTCCCGCGCTATGTGCTGGAATACCTCATCGACAACTACTGTGAAGAAGCCACCTTTGAAGAAGATTTCGCTGGCGTGAAACGGCGCTTGCGTGAGAATTTTGTCCACGGTGCTGAGGCCGAACGTATCCGCCACTTTATCCGCGAAAATCGCGATCACACGTTGATTGCCAGCCTGGAAGTACGCCTGGTCGAAACCGAGGACAAATATTGGGGCACCATCGGCGCGATCAACGAAAGTTTTGTCAACGTGCCAGAGCATTTGGTACGTCAATATCCCATGTTGTTGGCTGGCGGCATGTGGGGCACCATTCAGTTGACCTACGACGAAACCGAGGTTCACAACAAAAAGATCCGTCCCTTCAAGGTTGTTGACTTCACCCCCTTCCAGATCGCTATGATCGATCTGCGCGAGTTTCTCCAGAAGCGCGCCGAATTCAATGATGAAGCATGGCTCGATATTTTGGTGAACTCTTTCGGTCTAAATCCAGAGCAGATGACGCGCCGGCAGAAGTTGCTGTATATCAGTCGGGCGTTACCACTGGTTGAATCGAATCACAATTTGATCGAGTTGGGCCCACGCGAAACGGGGAAGACCTATATTTTTCGCAACAGTTCTTACTATGCCCATGTTCTCTCCGGTGGCAAAGCAACCCCAGCCGGACTCTTCATCAATCTGAACTCCGGCCAAGTCGGGTTGGTGGGGACGCGTGATGCCATTGTCTTTGATGAAATTGCCAACACTGATTTTACCGATCCCAAAGCAATGGTCAGCATCATGCAGGGCTATATGCAGGATGCCAAGTTTAGCCGCGGCAAGAAGGAGATTTTGGCCTTTGGTTCGATTGTTCTAGTCGGTAATCTCGATGTACAGGGTTCGTTACCCCATGAGAAGTATTATCATCTCTTTGAACCGCTCCCCAGTTATCTCCAAGTCGAAGCACTGATCGACCGTATTCATTACTATTTGCCCGGTTGGGAAGCGCCCAAGATTGGGCCGGATGCCGCTAGCCGTGACTATGGCTTCATCACCGACTATCTCTGTGAGATCATGCATGAATTGCGGCGCGTTGATCTCTTGGGTGCTGTCAAGGGACGGTTTGAGTTATTCAATGCCGGCGGTTCCAACCAGGTGATTACCTCGCGCGATGTGCGGGCGGTCCACAAAACGCTCTCCGGTCTGTTAAAATTGCTCTATCCGCATGGCAAACTAACCGATGCACAATTGCAGGAATTGCTTGACCTGGCGCTCGAAGGCCGACAACGGGTGCGCAACCAATTACACTTGATGGCTCCGGGTGAGTATGCCCCTGTGCAACTTAGCGCCCGTTTAGTAGAATCCGACAGCACTGTAACACCAATTTTGCACGAGGCCAATCGCAGACAGCAGATCGAATTACCAGAGCATCCGCTCGTAGGTGAAGTCACGGGATTGGCCGTTGCGGGTGAACAGGGCGTGCTGTTGCGCTTTGAGATGCAGGTGACAAAAGGAAGTGGCCGGATTGTCCCGCTCGGATCGATCCAGCGTGTCATGCGTGAATCGATCGAGGCAGCTGCGCAATATATCCGTGCCCACCACAAAGATCTTGGCATTGCGGCTGACTGGCGTGACAATTTTGATGTCGCCGTATTGGCGACCATGATGGGCGTCCCCAAAGAAGGGCCCTCCGCCGGCATCACGATTGTGACCGGCATCGTCTCTGCACTTCGTGGCCTGCCCATTCGGCAAGATCTTGCCATGACAGGCGAAATCACCATTATGGGGAAAGTGCTGGCTGTGGGTGGTATCCAGGCCAAGCTATTGGCCGCAATGGAGGCGGGGATTACCACCGTGCTGCTGCCGGCAGAGAATGTATCCGATGTCAACCACCTGCCCGATTATATGCAAAATCGTATCGAAACTATCTTTGTCAGTTCAATTGAAGAAGTTCTTGCCAAAGCCCTGATCGAATAAAGTTCATCGTTCGTCGGAAGATATATCGCAGAACAGGCAACATGCCTGGACGGCACCGATAATGATGAAAAGGTGGCGGGTAGCGAGGGGCGAGTGGCTAATCACCCGCAACCCGCTACTCACCACCCGCTATTTTCACATCAGTACAAGAAGATCCCGACCCCCCAAAAGGGTGCGTCCAACTCACTTGGGGGCAACCAAGTCCCCAAAGAAGAATAATCAGAAAAAGCTGTGTTATAGCTTCCCGGCATGTGCCAAGCCGTTGGTCGGACGGGGTGATGTGAGTTCAGTTATCCCAACGACCGACTAAGTGCGGATAGAGGCCATCCGCTTTGGGTTGAATATGCTCAACCGCTAATTGGGTGGGAATGCGACGTTCGCAGTAACTACAATAGGGGCCGAGGCGCGCCTGAAGTTCAGCAAAGGCATCACGATAATTGGCATAGTCACCGACAAGCGGGCTAACGCCGCGTTCAACCGGTCGCATCTCTATTCTCCCAATGCGGCGATGCGCTTCATTTCTAAAAAGGCTTGGTAGGCTGGGTTATCCGCATAGGGTTCAATGGATTCGGCGAGCCGTGCTTTGAAGGCGGCCAGCTTTTGCGGCGGCTCCTCTTTGGCTTCTGCCAGCGTAGCCAGGTAATTCTGCGCTACATCAACCATTTCACGATAACGTGGGCTTACCTCCGGGCGCGGCACATTCATTAATCCACGGGCAATCTCTTCTACGCCAAGGTTGCCTGTTTCAGGAATTGGCTGTGTATCCAATGAGATCAGTTCACCCGTGCGCAGCGTTTGAATAATGAAAGGAGAATGGGTCGTGGCGATAAACTGCACCTCTGGAAAGAGCCGCCGCAAATCTTCCACAATGTGTTGTTGCCAACGCGGATGAAGATGTAGATCTAGTTCGTCAATTAAGACCACGCCAGGTGTTGCGCGTAAAACAGTTTCCCCAAGGTGAGGATTAAGTTGCGCGGCCTTGATCGCCAGATCACCAACCATCGCGAGCATATTACGCTGGCCGTCACTCAACATGCCAAAGGGTAAGCGCGGCTGCCCCTCAATCTCAACCAGCAAGCCCAGACGCAAATGATAATCGACGCGTCGGCATCCTTCAAGGGCCTGCTGGAGAGCCGCTTTTACAATCTGAAATTGCGTTGATTCGTGGCGCTCCTGCACCGCCAATTGCTGTTCAAAATGTCTTTATATTTCTGGCCAATGCACTCGTCGTGCGTTTTGAGCGTAATTCCCGCTTCCAAGTTAGTCGATGGCCTTGCACTTCCCCTTGCGCTTCTACACTAACCGGTAATTGGCGTTCAATGCGCTCAGTATCCCCATATTGGATCACTTTCACCCGTATGTCTTCACTCCAAATATGCCGACTATCCTCCCCGCGCACACCAAGCAGCCAACTGCCCACGGCTACAGCCAGGGCATCAAGGGCGCTGGTCTTGCCACGACCATTCTGGCCGATCAGAACGTGAAAAGATCCGTTACCACCTGGCAAGGCGTCAACCGACCGTGGAAACTCAAATGTATGATCCTCAAAGCCTTTGAAATTGATGAGACGCAATGAATCAATTCGCATCAGAAATTCCTTGTCAATCTTCGTCACATCGATACATATACTCGACTCGCTCATAGATGAGAATCGCGCACTCGTGTAGTTTGTGCGTTTTGATTCTCATCTATGGCAGTCGAGAGTATATCTCAGTCACTGATTGTAAAATTATGCCGGTGTAAATGACAAATTCACTAAATCTCAAGCTGTGACGACCCAATGGCCCGAAATGGACAAGATGATCACCGCCGAGATGGATGTGCTGCTGGATGGCGGCATGACCGCCGAGGAATTCTGCACCAAACTCACCCCACAGCTCACCGAACTCCTCCAGTCAATCCAGATGGAGCAGCGGGATTGGATCGGTGATTAGGACAGTGATCCATACTGCCTCACTGACTTACTGTCCGACTGTCCCACTGCCCACTGTCTCACTGACCCACTGTCCCACTATGGCTCTCCCTCGATCCGCACCCAATCCACCGCCGCGGCCAGGGTACGCCGGTCTTGGGGCAGGCTGATGCGCAGAAAGGCTACGTCGGGGTTAACTTCCACCGCGGCGCTGCCGGGCGCCGCCCCCTGGACTCCCACTAGCGCAAAGTGTTGCCCCTGTAACTGGTCGAGGGTGACATCAGCCCCCAGCCGGCGTAGCCCATCCACCGCCGCGGTGGAGAGATAAGCGGTAGCATCGCCGCTACTGACCACCAGCACAATCCGGCCCGGTGCAACTGTTGCGAGGAATTGGGCCAGGGCCTCGCTCTCGTAGCCATTGGCCGCGGTGTCAAAGCCCACCTTCTCCAGCACCGCACCGTCATCCGCCAGCACTGTAACATTGACACCACGCCGCCCGGCGGAAGCATCAAGCTGGTCGCCGGCTTCGGTAAAGAGGGCCATAAAGCCACCTTCAGCAAAGCCGTTGAGGTCAGCATCCAGCGGCAGTTCCTTGCCGGTGCTGCCAATTTGGCGGTCGCCCCCTAACACCATGCGTGGGCGCGCCGTCCATGCCCACTGCAAGTCCACATGATTTAAGGAATCCACCAAAACGCGACCCGGCACCGCCCAACTGACTTCCTGCCAGCCATCAGTGAGTGTATAGCTCTCGCCTTGCCACTCGTTGCCCTGTCCATTGGTAATGGTCGCTTGTACACGCTGTGGCGGGCCGCCCGGGTAGGCAAAGGGATGCACTTGCAGGCGCAGCGTGTAGGTCGCGGTGGGATTCACCTGGCGCAGTGGCACAAAGAGACGGCTGGTGGTGGCCGTGGCCCAAGTTGCACTCATGCCATAGGGCGTATCCTCGGCACTCTCATCCCAGCCCTCACCGCGATAGGGCAGCGCGTCGGCTACGCCCAAATCGAGGGTAAAGTGATCCGCGCCGGTCGGCTGCACGACCCGATAGGCTTCAATGCCGTCGCCGGTCCAAAAGGGTGGTTGCTCCAGGGGGAGGGTAGCTTTGACAAAGTCCCAAGTCGCCTGCCAGGTGTCGGCATAAGGGTAACGTTCAGGAATGGGTGGATAGAGCAGGACATAGCCGGTGTTGTACAGGTACATCAAGTCAGTGGCCTGGGCTTGGGCCGCGGCCAGGGTTTCAGGCGCAACCGTACGACCAAATTGAAGATCGACCAGCGCCTGGAAAAAGGGAATACGCCGGAAGTAGTCCAGCTTAAACGCGGGCGCCCGGCTAATGTTGCCCCCCAACATGGGCTTGCCATGCAGGGTCTGGTAATATTGCAACTGCGTGCGCTCCGGCCCCAAGACCTCAAAGCTGTCGCGCCAGCCTAGCGGGGTTTGGAGCACGCTAACAGGACGCGGGTCAGCGACAATTTCGTTGTAGACGGCTGGTATGCGTGCGTCGGTCAGCGGTGCAGGGATGGCGAGATGTTCAAAGAGCATAGCGGCGGTCAGGACGGCGGTGAGGATGAGGGGGGGTGATTGGGTGATTAGGTGATTGGTTAATTGGTTGTTCGCTTTGCGGGCCCTGGGTGCCATTGGTTGATTAGGTGTTTGCTTTGTGGGCGCTGCGCGCCATGGGGGCATTGGGCGACCACGGTTGCGCCAAGCCGCAAATTGCTCCAGCAGCCAATCGACGCCATAGCCGGCCAGCACGGCCAGCCCTAACATGAGCAGCACGCTGTTGCGATTGGGGGCGCGATTGGCTTTGATAATGGGCAGATAGTGGAGGATGGCAAAGGGCAGCGGGATGGTGGCTTCAATGCCATCCAGGTCAAAGCGGTAACGGCCATTGATCTGGAGAAAAGGCCCCAGCGTAAAGAGGCCAAAGATGAGCGCCGTCCACAGCCAAATGCGCACCGTACGCCGGTAGCGCACTGCGCCGAGCAGCGCCAGCCCCAGCGAGACCCAGCCCAGAAAGACGGTGTTTAGATCACGAAAACCGGCGCCATTGTCGGCCATGGCCAATTCCTGGACCCGGCGCAATTCCCGGACCAGATCACCACCCCAGAGCGGATGAAGCACCGTCGGTGTAAACCACCCCAGCAGATCAACGCTCAACGGAATTGCCTCGCCCCAGCCCTTGAGCGAAAAGTCGTTGGTTAGGAATTGGGTCAGAATCGGCGCGAGGACGGGACCCCACAGGATCGCGGCGGTTACGCCAATCACAAGCAAGCTGACCAACGTCGCCGTCAGTTGCTGCCGCCAGACCCCTTGCCGGCGACCGAGCACCACCGCCAACACAATCAGCGTAAAGATGCCCAAAAAGAGTGCGGTGATCATCTCGGCCAGCCCGGTAAAGGCAAAGAAGATGCCGGCCAAGAGCGCCGCCCGGCGCCGGCGCGCCGCCGGCAGCGTCAGATCCAGCGCACGGAGGAGCATGAGCGCGTAGAAGGGGATCCACTGCGTGGTCACCATATCATAGTGGCCCAGCGCGGCGTAGATGGCGCGATTGCTGGCAAAGGCATAGAGCGCGCCGGCGCTAAAGGCGGCAAGCTGATGCGCGTTTTGGGGATGGGGTTTTAGCCTCGTCAAAAGTGTGCGCACCAGGAGAAAGACGCCATAACCGCTCAAGATCGTGCTCAACAGCAGCGCAACATTGCTGGCCAACGGCAAGTTAAAGGCCAACATCAGGGGCTGGGCGATGAGGGCATGGAAAAAGTTATAGGTGTAGAGCACCAGGTCAATGCCCAGCGGATACCAGATCAGTTCGCTATGAAGCGGGCTTTGTAGGTGATCGACCAGGCTCGCCTTTAGATACCAGATATTCCAGAGAAAGGTGGATTCGTCAAAGGCCCATTGGGCGATGCCCGGGGTGTGGGTGGTCAAATGGGTGACAAGCGGCCAGGTCAAGCCCAGCGTCAGCAAGGTGTAACCGAGGAGCACCAGCAGGCGCCCACGCCACCGGGCGCGTTCTTGGGCTTTATGCAGGGAGCCCCCCAGGGCATTCCCCGAAGAATCCCCCAGAGCATTCTCCTGGGTTGTCAAAGCATGATTGGTCATAAATTCAACGCCAGCGCCGGTGTGCAAGGTCAATCTGTTGGCGCAACTCTGCACGCGCGGCTTGGAGGTTTTCTTTGGCCTGGAAAAAGGCGGCTTCGGTAAACCCCAGTTGTTCGCTTAATAAGATCTGTTCCAGGGCATCGACAATGCGCAAGACCCGGCCTTCCAATTGCTCAATGGTTGTACCATAATAGCGTTCCGGCACAAAATAGAAGAGGATCAGGAAAACAGAATAACTGGGCAAAAAGGTGGTGCTCAACGAGCGAGATAAGCGGGAGGAAAGCGCCATTAGCAATAATAGCCCCAACACACAACCCAACGTTAGTAGCTGCCAGCGCGCCACCGGACGAGCGCTGCGCAGCGAGCGCAGCATGGGCGCCAGCAGATCATAGGATTTTAGCGTGGGTAACCATTCATTAAATTGGTGACACTGTTGCAGATTGACGCGGGTCTGGTCATATTGGGCAAGTTCGAGCGCATAGGTACGACACCGCTCCGCTAGCCGGTAAAACTCAGGGCGAGTCAGCGGCGTTAAGGTGTGGCGTTGGTTCCGTTTATCACCAAAAAGCTTCTGTAGGTTAAACTTTGGTAATTCCAATGGTTGGACAAGTTAGAATAATAGTCTATTTGCAAGTAAAGCGCCACAAAAGAGCAAGCCGGTCCAGATAATGGCGCTGACCGTCACAAAATGAAGCTGAAAGGCATCTTCTACGGTCAATGGCTCATCACGCCGACGACTCAACGCCTTTAAGGGCAAGGGCAGCGCGGCTAAGGTGCTCAAGGCGATCAGCGGTAAATGGGCCACACTGATGATACACAAAAGCGCAGCATAGATAATCAACGCCAGCAGCGCACTGATGTCAAGCGTGCGCGTTGGCCCGGCCAGCACCACCGCCGTCCGCTTTTGCATGAGCCAATCGCGCCGATAGTGAATCAGGTGATAGCTTTGCAAGAGCAAGACCGTGAGCAGGGCAAAGGGAATGCTCACCCAGAGTGGCAGCCAACTGAGTGACTGCGCCTGCACCCAATATCCCCCCACAAAAGGCAAAAGACCATAGCTGAAAAAGATGCCGATTTCCCCCAACAGCCAGCCCCGATAGCCATAGCGCACCGGCGGCGCGCCATAGGCATAGAGAAAGAGCAGACTTAACCCATAAAAAAAGAGCACCGGCCAGCCAATGAGCAGCACGAGTGCGCCTTGGAAAATCGCACCCAGCAACAGCAACAGATGGGCATAGGTTCTGGCAATGCCCGGCTGCACCCGCGCCGTGGCCAGTAGATGGTAGGCGGTGGCAAAGATGCCGCCGGTAAATTTAACATCAGCGCTCTGTACTGCCGCGCGAAAATCACGATAGTCATTGAGCACATTCATACCCAACACTGTAAAAAACGAACCAAGTAGATAGAGCAACAAGGTTGAGGGATTAAAATTTGCTGTGGTCCACCAGCCCAAAATTGCCCCACAGACCGCCGGCGCCAACAAAGCAACCGCGGCGCGCCAATGGAGGAGACGGATCACTGTCTGTGCCAACGTTAAAGGCGGTCGATAAAGAAAACGTTGCAGCCTTTGCGTGTGTTTAGAAGCTTCTCCCTCAGTGACCCTCTCAACGGGCGGGTTCGTAACTGAATGTAAAGGTTGTGATGATGAAAAATTACGCTCTACGATTTGCACGGTTTATAAATCTCAATTGATACGTTATCATTGGTCATTCGTCTTTTGTCACTTGTCGACGTTGTGAGCCAATCACCAATGACCAATAACTAATGACCAATCCCACATTAGAGCGCCATTGTAGCACCTCTCGCGCGCTCTGTCAAAGTTGAGCGAAATTTTGATTTTATCGGATTGCTTCCTCTGGCCCCTTTGCGCTAAAATTGATCTATAATATCATAATATCATAGCCCATCACCTAATCATTTGAACCATAGTTTAGACGCCTACGCAAAGTGATGTCATAGGGCCTGATTCTATCATTCAATAGTATTTATTCCGATTTAATTTTCACCACTGGTAGTAAACCTTTGGTCCCTAGTGACTACTTGAGTAAAGAATTAAATCGGAATAAGGGCTAATTAGCAGAAAAGATATAGTCGCGTCGGCCAAAGCGGGTCAGTAGATAGGCGGCCAGTCCGCCACCAACCAAACCAAAGAGATGCCCCAACCAGGAGACGTTGGGTTGCAACGGCAAGATCCCCCAAATCATGCTGCCATAGAGGAGACCAGCCAGCAGCGCCAGCACAATCGCCGGCGTGCTGCGTTCAAAGTAGCCGCGCAAGAGCAAGAAGCCCAGGTAGCCAAAGAGCACACCGCTCAACCCGATGTGCACGGTAGCCGGCATCCCGAAAAGCCAGACGCCCAAACCGCTAACGACCGCGGTTAGCAGTGTAACCAGCCAGAACTCCCAGACGCCGCGCAGCAGGACAAACCAACCCAACACCCAAAAGGGTACGGTGTTGGCAAAGAGGTGGGTAAAGCCCCGATGCAGCAGCGGCGCCAGTAGAATGTTGCGCAGCCCCAGCCAGGTGCGGGGGTAAATGCCGAAGTAGTCTAGTTGCCCATGCCAGAACACTTGATCAACGGCTTCAAGCGCCCAGAGCAATAGCGTGATCAACCCAAGCAGCCGCAGGTGAGTTACCAATTCACTTTGGAGAAGTTGCCATCGTATTTTCATAACTATGCATTATCCCATAAAGAGCCATCCCTGTGCAATCTAACCGGAAAGGAAGGGTGCGTCCCATTTTTGGAGGCCGAGTCAAGTTTCCCCCCTTTCCCTACCAGAGCACCCCCGAAAATGGGGTGCGCACCCAGAAAGGAACATGTCATGCAGATCGCCCATATTGAACAATTTTTTCCCCGCCCCCGCATGCGTCTCGTCAAAATCACCACCGACAATGGCCTGGTCGGTTGGGGTGAAAGCACCTTGGAGGGTAAGCCCAAGAGCACCATGGGCGCCGTCGAAGAATTGGCCGACTATTTGGTCGGCAAAGATCCCTTACGCATTGAACATCATTGGCAGCACATCTATCGCTCGGCCTTCTTTCGCGGCGGCAACGTCTTGATGTCGGCGCTCTCCGGCATCGACCAGGCGTTGTGGGACATTGCCGGCAAGCACTATGGCGTGCCGGTCTACCAACTGCTGGGCGGCGCCGTGCGCGACCGTATCCGCGTCTACGCGCACTGGGGCATTGGGGATCTGAGCGACGAAGGGTTGGCAAAGGCCAAGGCGCGCCTTGATTTTTTGCGCGCCCAAGGAGGCTACACGGCCTTTAAAGCGGGCCCTGGCGGCAAGTGGCGCGGCCATGAACCGCCAGCGGTGATCGACGCCTTTGTCAAGCGCGCCTATCTGATGCGCGAGTGGGTGGGGCCGGAGGTGGAGCTGGCCTTCGATTTTCACGGCAAGATGACCCCCGGCCTGGCCGTGGAAATCTGCCATGAGTTGAAAGGGATGCGCCCCATGTTTGTCGAAGAGCCGGTGCCCCAGGAAAATGTCGATGCGCTGAAACACGTCTCCGACCATGTGCCCTTCCCTATTGCCACCGGCGAGCGGCTGCTGAGCCGCTGGGAATTCCGTCAGGTCTTTGAGAAACAGGCGGTCTCCTACATTCAGCCCGATGGCTCCCATGCCGGTGGCATTACCGAACTCAAGAAGATTGCCAACATGGCCGAGGTTTACTACATCCACACCATGCCTCACTGTGCCATCGGCCCCGTGGCCCTAACGGCCTGTATGCATGTTGACGCCGTCACCCCCAACTTCTTGATTCAGGAAAGTGTCGGGCCCGATTGGCTGGTCGATGTCGTGGAAACGCCGTGGCAGGTTAAAGAGAGCTACATCGATCTGCCGACCCAACCCGGCCTTGGCTTTACCATTAACGAGCGCGAAGTACAGAAACAGCACAGCTACACCGAAGAGCTGGGCGGCGAATTCTTCTACGACCAGGATGGAAGTGTGGCGGATTGGTAGTTGGGGAGTCATGAAGTCATGAAGTCGTGAAGTCGCGGGGTCGTAAGGTCACGACCCTGCAACACCACGACTACCGACTTCGCGACTTTATGGTATCACAAGGAATCTCTACTATGTTACAACCAAGAGCCTATCCCGAGTTAATCGGCAAAGCGTTGGTGTTGGAAGCGGAACCCTTTATGGTCATGGTCGATGATGACGACCCGTGGGTGGAGGGCATTTTTCTGACCATTTCCCTTGGGTTTTTGGTCGGTGTGGCGCGTCTCATCGGCGGGGTGCTCACTGCCGCGACCTTACCTCCGCCCGATGCGATCCTGGCCACGTTACTCCAGGGCTGGCGCCAGTATAGCCTCTATCTCCCACAACAGGTAAACCCAGCCATTGGCGAGGCAGCGCTGCGCGAAAGCTGGGCTATGGCGGCCTATTGGGGTGGCTACAGCGGCGGTTGGCTCCGCTTACTCACCGTCATCACCACCCCTGCATCGTTTCTTCTCCAATGGCTGGTGGCCGGCGCCTTGGTCTATGCCGTCGCGCGCCTGCTGGGCGGCACCGGTGCGCTAAATCCCACGTTGGGCGCGACGGCGCTCATGGTGGCGCCCAATGTATTGCGCCTCTTTGAAGCCATTCCCTTTGTCGCGGTCAGCCAACTGTTGCTGACCGTCTGGGGAGTGTTGGTGCTCTATCGCGCCGTCGAGGTGGCCCATGAACTACCCTGGTCGCGCGCCCTCTTGGCCGCGTTAGCGCCCTGGATCTTGCTTGCGTTGCTGGCCTTTGTGATCAGCCTACTGGTCGGCGCCGGTATTGTCATGTGGAGCCAAACATGAGCCTAAACACGTTTATTCCCATTCCCCAGAAATCCACCTCACACGCAGTCTGGTCACGCTACGGTTGGCTGCCGGCCTGGCCACAAGTGCGCACGGCCGTGATGTTGCGGGTCAATGAGGTTGCTGGTGAGTATGAGGCAGAACAGGCGGAAACTGCCGATCTGAGGACGACCTCTATGCGGCAGGGCATTGGGCTTGTCTTTGTCGCAGGCTTGGTGGGCGGGCTGCTGCCCTTCCTGGTTAACTGGGTGACGGCGGCGCGCATGGGCACGGCGCTGCCGCTGGCCCAATTGGCGCGTTATGCCGAACAACAGGGCGCAACCACCACGAGTTCACCCTGGCTACAAGTGTGGACGGACAGCGCCCGCACCCTGGCTGGCCTCACGCCGATCTTACCCGGTTGGTTGGCCGCCGGCCTGAGCGCGTTGGGCGCTTGGGTCAATACGCCCCTCCAGTGGTTAACCGTCTGGTTGGTCTATGGCTTGGGCGTCCTTCTGGTTGCCAAGCTGCTGGGTGCGGGCGCCACCTTACAGCGCTTCTATGCTGCCACCAGCTACGCCTTTGTGCCGCTAATGCTGCTTACGCTGCGGCCCATTCCCTACCTTGGCCCATTAGCCTTGCTGGTCGGCGTGTTGTGGGCCATTGCGCTCTATGCTCACGCCGTGCACAGCGTAACCTATCTGCCCATTCGCGCGGTCGCGCTGGCGCTGGGCGCGCCGCTCGGCGTGGGGCTCCTGTTGATCCTGATCGTCCTGAGCGTGCTGGCGCTGGTCTTCTTACCGCTCTGGGTATGATGTCCGCATTTTTCACCAAGAAAGTTTAGTAAACGAAAAATGCAGATGTGGCTGTGGGAGTCAGAAATCTTTAAAACTTACTGTGACGGATCAGAGTTTAATATCGATGGCTCCTATATCTCAGAGCCATCGCCCCGCAATTTAGATGAGTTGCCGGTTTCGATAGAGCAGGGAATGATTTGGATCACAAATACTGTGATGTTGGGAAATCCAGTAATCTCCACATCAAACTAATCAGATCTAGCGCGCCGGGCTGGCGTAGCGTTGGGCCAGGCGCTCCTTGGCGCGCACCTGTAATGGGCGCTGATAGAGGCTTTCGTGTAAGGTATCATCGAGCAGCACCAGCCGGCGTTCTGCGGCTGACAGATAGCCCAATTCCGTTTGATAGCGGCGCACCGATTCCAGATCGCCCAGCCCCAAGCCATGAACGGAGCGCACAAAGAGGATGGTAAAGGGGTTGCCGGTGGGCAGCAGGGTGAGGTTGAATTCGTCAAGCAGGGTGCGGGTCAACTCGCTGGCCGGATCGCCCGACGCCGCCACAAACTCGACACTCATGCCATAGACCGCCAGCCGATCCGACACTTCATAGTTGGCCGTGGGTTTGGCTCGGTGCCAGACATGTTCCACATAGCGACGCACTGGCGCACCATCGTTCTTCTCTTGCGGTGTGGTCGAGAGCAGCCCTAGCTCAATCATGCGTAGCCGCCGGTTGAACTCCTGCTCTTCCAACGCACCGCGCCAGAGCAAGTGCTCAATGCTAAACTCCTGGGCCAATTCCCGGATCAACTCGGCGCGCACGGCGTTGGTCTGCTCCAGATTGACCGGCGCCACCGACTCGCGTACAGTGTCCCGAATAAATTGGGCAATGGTGCGCGCCTGGGATTGCCCTTCCTGGCGCTTCGCACTACTCAGGATCCGTTTCATTTCGCTGTGCCACTGCGCCACGCCCCAAATCCGTTCCAGCCGCTCTTCGCTGCGCCGTCCTTGCGTATCCTGCTGGGCGCGCAAATAGGCCAGGCAGCGATCCCACAGCGCTTGGTTGAGATGGGGCTGGTAGAGCGGCATCAACGGCACCCCCGGCGGCGGCACCACCGGGATCGAAGGCGGCGTGCTCAACGTGGTTAGCTCGCTGGCCGCCTCTGCCAACATGCGGTTCCAATAATTCAACAGTTCCAGGAGCCGGTCATAGGCGCGCACCAGCCCATCGCTGGTCGCCTCGCGCAGTTGGGCGGTCAATGCGTTCTGCGCCAATGCCACCCGTTCCCGGCGCAAGGTGCGGACACGCTCCTGCGTGACGCGATAGGTGGCTACCCCGGCAACAAAAATACCGACGGCAAAGCCCAGCAGAGAAAGGGTGTCGCGGCTTTGCTCCCAACTGCGCTGCATGATCAGCAGGTAGATGAGCGACAAAAAGGCCACCAGCAACGTCGCAACGCCCGCCCGCGCCATAATTGCCCAAAAGGAGGGCGTCGTTGCCGCAGCTTGGGTGTACTTCAGCTCCCAGTTACGCAAGCCCAAGAGCCGCTGCACACGGGCCAGATGGCGTGCGCTGGGGGTGGCCACCGTATAGAGCCGTTGGCGTACTTGCTCAATTTCACGCAGCCACCGTTGCGTCTGGATCTGGGCGCGCGTCAGCCCCGCGGGCGACGCCGCCAACAATTTTAGCAACTGCGCCTGCATCCGGGAAACTGTAGCCGGCAAGAGCCGGTCGTCGACCTCATAGAGAAACCACTCATGGCCGGCCTGCACCGCCTGAATGCCCCAGGCATCGTCCAGATAGTTGGCGCCTACGGCGAGTTGCAAGTATTTTTCCAGTTGGTTAACATGGGCCTGAAAGGCGTCCTGCCATTGCTCGGCGCGCACACGCCGCAGTTGCTGAGCAATGGGCTTGGGTAAGACAAAGTCATCCGCCACGGCCAACGCTTCTACGGTGGTGGCGTCTTTCTGCGCCAACAAGTCGGTGAGATGGGGCGCCAGTTGCGCAATGACCTTTTCTGACTGGAGATCAAAGGTGGTAAAGGTGGCAACGCTCTCGCCGGCAGGGGTAAGCGCGGCGGCAAGCGCAGCGTTGGTATTAGCGTCAATGTCGGTTTCCACGTTGGCGTCACTGTTACGCAGCACCCACTCACGCACCAGGCGGCTCTCTTCCTGGCGATTGACGGACTGTAGCAACTGCGCAATGGGCACATAGTCGCCGGCTGCGCCAATTAGGCTATAGGCGCGCCCATCGCCGCCGTGGACCCCCACCCCCAATTGCTCTTGGATATAGAGATTGCCACCGGCCACAATCAACGCTTCCAGCGCGTTGGAGGCCACCACAGCCACTTCATGGCTGCTCTGCGCCAACCCTTGGTTGCTCTTCTCCCGGTCCACCAGGTAGAGATAGTCAAAGAGGGGCTGCCCAATCAGGTCGGTCATAAAGGGCGCGCTTTCGCTAACCATGGTGTGGATGGCGGCAGGAACGGCGGCGGTGGCCTGGGCCTGTACACCCGTTAAAAGTTCTAACTCGGCCAGGGCGGCATAGGCGGCGGCATCCTCCACGGGTCGGGTCATATCGGTGGCATAGCTGCCGGTGGCAAAGAGCCCCACCACCTGCGCCACATGGCGATGGCCAATGCGTGCCATCAACTGCGCCACGGTCGGCCAGATCAAGGCCGAGGTCAGTGGCTCAAAGAGCGGCGCAATGACATAAAGCGTGGTCTGGACAAAGGGATCTTCCTCAAGCAGCGCATCCTGGCGAATGGGATCAATGAGATGAGTTTCCAGCAGACGCGCCATCGGTTCGGCATGGGTGAGGGCCGTACGAAAGATCTCCTGGCGCGTGGCGCGCCGGACCGCGCCATTGCGCGATTGGCTGCCATTGCTGGGCGCCAAACCGTTGGCCGCCGCATAAAAGCCACGGCCGGGAATTGTCAGCGGGGTCAGCATGGGTTCGGCGGCATTAAGGAGCAAATGGCCATGCTTTTCCGCCGCAGTAAGAATACCGGCGGTCTGCTCGTCAAAGGTGCGCGCCAGATCGCGCCCTAGCCGTTCCAGCAATTTTTCGATATAAAAGGGCGGGACGCTCTGATCCAGGCGCGGTTGGCGCGCATAAAACTGGGCATGTTGGCCCGTATTGATGAGTGGCTCCGGCAAGAGTGCAGCAAAGCTGGTCAGCCGCCCCAGATCGGTGGGGACATTGCTCAGCGCGGCGCGTTGCTCTTGGGCAGCCTGCAAACGGGGCAGCAGATGAAACATGACCTGCAAGCCCCAGCCGCCAAAACAGAGAATAGCGGCGCGCGAGTGGGCGTAACTGAGGATCACAGACGCCTCCGCTGGGGCGTCTCCACGCGGGGAATGGTCGCTGGGCGGCGGACAGGCTCATCATGGTCCGGCGTAATCTCCGGCAAGTTGGTCCACTCTGGATTGAGATGAAACTCATCGCGAATGTTAAAGTCAAAGCGATTTTCATATTGGGCGCGATATTCTTCAATACGCTCCAACAGGGTCACGGGGAGGCCGTGGACAATCCAGACCGCATCCATGCGTGTCTTATCACCGGTAGGCACCCACTTGATATCTTCCTGGCCCACGGTGGCTGCCTGCAGCTTGGCATCTTCCTGGCGGCCAACCGGCACGGCCGCCAGCCGAATATGCTCCAGGTTTGATTCGTGAAAGCTGTAGCGGTCGGCATCCCAGCGGATATAGGGATTAAGTCGGTCCAGCCACTGGTGAATGCGATTATCCGGGCGTTGGCGAATACGTTTGACCTCTTCGCTATATTGCACCCCGATAATGTGATTGATGTCGATGGTGGCGTGGACACGCTGCAGCAGCGCCGTATTCTCGGCCACGGTCGCGGCCAGGTGTTGATAGACATGGTCCGGGTTGACAGCGTTCACAGTTTGCACCAATTGCTGGAAGAGCGGCCCCAGCGCGCTCTGCCAATCGACCGGGGTAACGCAGGCAACGGCGTTGCGCATGAAGAAGGGCAGATAGTCGCGCCCCACGGCGCCGGTCTCCAATTCATAGTAGGTGCTGGTGCTGGGGTAGCCATCGGCCACGCGCGGGTCAATGCGGTCGGCCAGGCGGCTGGCTTCCTGGTTGGCTTTGGCCAGGGCCACGGTACAGGCATTGACCTGGCTACGCAGCGCCTCGCGCAACCGACCAGCCTGCTTACCCAACTGGTTGACCAACGCTTGCTCCACGGCATCACGCTTTTGATAGAGCCGAGAGCGCGCCTTGCGCGTCGCCAGATCGCGGGCCCGTTCGCGCGCGCGCCGTGGGTTGAGCGCCATTAAGAAAAGCTCACCGACGGTGCTGGCCAACTGTTGGGCCTGCTCTTCCAGCCCGCCCTGTTGCACCAGCAAACGGCGCCACTGGTTGCGATTTTCCTCAGTCACCGGGTGGCCATTGATCAGAAAAAGCCGTTGGCGCGGCAATGATTCCGGTGGCGCGCCGGCGACCCCCTGCGGGCCAATCAGATCACAGAGCGCCAGAGCGCCACGGATGCCCGTGTCATGGAGCGCCTGGAGCGTGGTCTGCATCACCGGCTCCCAGAAGCCTTGCCAGATACCCCGCTGTTCTTCAATTTCATCACGGGCTTTGTCCAGTTGGTCATTGGCCAGCGCGGCGTAACGCGCCAACAGTTGCGCCAACAAGCCTTGCCACAGGTTTAGGATCCGCTGCTGATCGCCTTCGGGCAACGGGGCGCGCGGGTCAGACATGGCGGGGCCGGCTGCAAAACGGCGAATGAGATCGCCGACAAAAGCGCGCTGCCAGAAATCGACCAATGACTCGTGCGGCGCCACCAAGGCCGAGGTGGCAAAGCTGCTATAGACCAGAAAGTTGCGCCGGTTGGAGGCTTCGCTCTCATGGTGTAGTGCACCGTTGTGATGAACGCCGTTGCGATGCGCGCCTTCGTAAGCGGGGCCATTATGATGAGGGCCACTGAGATGAGGGCCGGTGTGATGAGGATGGTGCTGCTCAACGACCTCGCCCGCGGCTGCGGCCATGTCGAACATGCGCTCGCGCACGACGTTGACTTCTAGCCCCAAGATTTCACTGCTCAGATGGCTGATCGCCGTCATCTGGATCAGATGGGCCGCCATATTTTCGGCGTCCGACTTGCGCGCCAGACTGTGACCATTGCGGTTGGTGCGCCCGACCAGGAAGATAAAGTCAAAGGGCGCATAGGGGGTGTCGGGCAATTCGCGCTGTTCGCTGGGATAGAGCGCCTGAAAGCGTTGCGTCTCCTGAAAATAGTTCAACTCTTTGAGCGCGGCATAGGCATTGGCGCGAATACGCCGGCGCTGCAGATCGCTGGTAATCTCCGTCTCCAGCACGTCGGGCAGGTAAAAAATGCCGACGACGCGCGCGTTGTTGCGCACCTGGGCGCGGATGCGGTGCGCCACATCCATAAACATGCCGGAGCCGGTGCCGCCACAGAGGCTGCTCACCACATAGATAAGCTGGAAGTTACCGACGACCGGGAAGCCCCGGTTCTGGGCGATTTCCATATCACGGATCTTATCAAGATTGGCCAACTTGGTTTCGAGCAACTGCTTAAAGGTGACATAGTTGCGAAAGAAACAGAGGCGGCCAATGGGGCGTAGCTGTTTGGCGCCGTTGTGAATATAGCCCAACGGAATCGAGGGATAGTTCCACCACCGACCAATTTCCGGGTGCTGGTCAATGTTGGCAATCAGGCGCGTGGCGTCGAACTTACCCATATAGGCAAATTCATCGGCAAAGAGCGGCTCCTGATCCAGGCGATTGACCAGTGGCTCTGTATCGAGCGAGAGCAACTGGATCATGCCGGGCAGACTGTCCTGAGCATGGTTGCTCCCCGGCGGCTGATTGCCATTCCAGACCTGGCGAAAGCGGCGCTTAACCGCACGTACTGTATTGGTGCCCATACCGCCAACACCGACCACCATCGTCGGATAGACGGTGGGCTTTTCAAAGTGTTGGGCAGAGTTTGCTTGACTCGGTGTTGTCATTGGAAATCAATCTCTAGGTTAGATAGTAATTACTCACTGAAGTCTGGCGTTTTTTACTAAATACACTGGTGATTAGGTGATTAGTAATTTTTCACCTGCACCCGAAAAATTCGCCAGCGTCCAGTTACTCATACGGTAGGGAAACCGCAGCGATAACATAGGCCAATCATCAACTACCAACCGGTCTTCCATGGGTCTGCTTCGGCGGATCCATTCGGTTTGTAGGTTGTGTTGCCGGCGCTACTCTGGGTGGTTGACGTTGTCGCATTGCCCCAGGCGCCGCTGCTGCCCCATTCATCGGCGCCCCAGGCGCCCTCATTTTGTACTGGCGTTTCAAACGCAAGGGGTGGCGCAGCCGGCGCGGCTGCTTCCGGTGCGGACGACATGGCAAAGGTGCTGGCTACGGCGGCTTCTTCCAGTTCGTCTTCGTCAATATTACGCCCGCGAATGCGCGCGACCAAGACCAGCAGCACAAACAGGGTCAGCGGTCCTGTGCAGACTACCCACGGCATGCTATAGACTGGGAGCAGATAAGGCGCTAGATACCGTTGGGCCAGACCGGGACTGACAAACGAGAGGCCAATTGCCTGTGGCTCACTCTCCAGCCCCACCACCCCAACACTTAGCTCTCCATTGTAGAAGGTTCCTCGCATTGGGTCAAACGGAATGGGTTGACGCGCGATTAATGTGAAAGGCACTTCGTAAAGACCAGCCTCGGTGGGCGGGCCATTGACCTCCACCGGCGGCATCTCCAACTCGGCGGAAGACAACGTCACCTCGCCCTCCTGGTCGCGCCCGCCGACGGTGATCTTCTCCATTTGCAGAACAAAGGGGGTCTTGCCACTAAAACGCACCAAGAGGGTCGCTTTGACCTGGGCGCCGGCATCTTGCAGCTCTTTCAGATTGAGCGCCGTGCTCACCACCGACCACTCGATGTTGTTGACGCGCGTCTGCCAATGGACTTCTTGGGGGAAAACATCATAATCGCCAGTGGGGCCGCTCAAAAGCAGTTTGCCGGCACAGAGGCCCGGCTGAATGGGGCCGCGACTGTTCAGTTGGAGCGGCAACAAGGCGCGTGACCCCTCTTGCCGTTGCAGGGCGCCGGGCGCCACGCGCACATCGCTACAAGAATTTTCCTGCATTGTCACCGTAAAATCAAAGGGGTTGCCTTCAAAGATCAGCGGTAACATGCTTTGCTGGTCAAGTCGGAAGTTGGGCGAGGTGTCAAAGAGCACTTCGCCAAAGTTGACTTCCTGAGTGTCGATGTGGGCCACCGGGCGCGGTACAAAAAATTCGACGGGAATGGTGCGCATGGGGCGAATATCCACATCCATGGGGCGCCCTGCCGGGCTATTCACCTGTAGGGTGATCTCGCCGCTATAGGTGCCGGGGCGCAAGGCGGTGAGGCCATCGACCAGGAGCGGCGCCGTGACAGCGCCATTTTCCGGCACATCCACCATAAAGTTTAAGCTTGTGCCGACGGCATCCTCTTCACTTTCCAGGCGTTGCAGCGAGAGGGTGGCGGAGAGGCTGCCAATCTCTTCGGTGGTGCCGGAGCCGATCTCCAGGGGCCATCCCTCAGCCGGCATCTGGGCCAGATCAAAGAGCGGGGGCAGACCGCGCACATAGACCGCCGGTTTCAGCGCCAGGTCACTCTGGCCCCAGTCGCTAAAGCGGAGCCCATCCTTTTGCGCCTCAATCAGATAGGTCACCTGATAGGAGCGTCCATCACCAGGCACAAAGTTTTCGTCAAGGCAGGTGCGGTTGTTGCAGGTTAGCGTGGCTTGATAGACCAGCTTTCCTTTGCCCTGCTCGTCTTGCGATTGATCGGTGACAAAGGCGGTGGCGGCCATATTCTGCAATTGGACATTGCCACTAAAGCCCACTTGCAGCCGCAGATGGCCATTTTCCAACATGCCGCTGTTGTCGGGGCGGGGCGAGAAGATGTCCAGTTTGGGCAGATCGCGGCGCGCCTCCAGGTGGAAGCTGCGCACCAATTGCAACGGCGCCTTGTCATCGCCCAGTTGGAGCCGAATCTCATCGGGCGTCTCGGTCAGCAACAGGCTTTTGAGATCACCCTGGCCAAAGGGCTTGAGCACCGTTTTGCCATTATAATAGAGCGGTTCACTGGCGCCGGGACCGCCGCTGCGTGCTAACAAGAGCAACGGTTTGCCCGCGGGATAGTAGCGGGTGGAGGCGGCGCTGCCGGCCAGGCTAGGGGGCGGGTTGAGCAACTCAGGATAGCTGTTGGTCTGAATCACCGCAAAACCGCTAAAATCACTGGTCTCCGCCGTCCATGCGCCGGCCCCAATGGCTTCTCCTTCGATGACATTGACATCAATGTTGGGATCATTGAGCACATTTTGCGGCAACAGCGGCTGATCATCGCGCCGGATATTGGTGAGCCCGGCGCGGGGGGTCACCAGCGTAATCTTGCGCACGCCTTGCGGGGCGCGGGTAGTAAAGGCAAGCGCGCCTTTGGCATTGCGTCCCGTCAACACAGAACGGTCAGATTTCATCGAAACAAAAATCTCGCTAAAGACTCGCACCAGATCTTGGGCGCTCTTGGCCTCGCGCACGCCACTTTCGGCAAAGCGGGCTTTCAAAAATTCACCGGCACAGCCGGCCGTCGGATTGCAGAGCACCACCGGATAGGTGAGCACGCCGACATTGTCCAGTTCGACGATCTGCTCGTTGATACGGTCGCGCTGGCTGCCGGCGCCACTGGGCTGGCTGGGTTCACCGTCGGTCAGCAGCAGCACATATTGATTGCGTCCCGGCTGGCGCGCGCCTTTGAGCAGATCGATGGCCATCTGTAAGCCCAGATCGATCCGGGTGTAGCCGCGGGCAAAGTAATCAGTAGGCGCCACCAGCGATTCGGTGAGCCGACGCCGGTTTTCCCCGGCGCCCACCGGCTGCAAGAGGCCCAGATCGCCGACGCCGGCGGCCAGGTTGTCAAAACGCACCACGGCGATGCGGTCATTGTCATCGGCCAGTTGCAGCAACAGGCGCGCCGCGCTGTAGCGCAGTTCGTCGGGATCGCTGGGTGGATTTTCGCTGGGATACCCACAGGGCGGGTTGAAGGGCGGCCGATTTTGCGGCCACGGCCAACAGGTTGCCATACTGCCCGAATCATCAAGCAAAACCACTACATCAATGGGCTGTGTCACATCCCCGTTTTGTTCGGCCAATGGCTGTTCGGCCAAGGGGGGTGTCTGTTGTGACTGCCGCGCACGGGGGGCGGCCAAGGTCGATGCGGTTGTGACCCAAAAGAGACTTGCACTCAACAGCAGGAACGCAAGTCCGGTTGCTAAACGTCTTAGTTTCATTGATCGGAAAGAACATCCTCCACACGTCTGACTAGTACGTGTACAATCCAGGGTTACGCCAGCAAACAACGGTGCGTGTTGCGTATTCCGTGTTGCGTGAACCGTTCTATATTGCGGTTGTGATGAAAACCGGAGTTTTTCCACCGAGTACTAGGAAGAAGTAAAACGCCGGTTTTCATTCAGAGCTTAGTATAGATGACGGCCCCTTGCCAATGCACAATTGATTTTCTGGGTTCAACCCAACACACTTGAAGATATAGTAAACTATAATAGCCAGGCGTTACAACAATACCATTAAACGCTCTTTCCCGACAAATCGTTCCGCCTATAGGCCGCAATTGCCAATCTGACATTTTCGCCCTGTGTAGGCAGCATCCTTAGATGCGATTGGCATAGAACCGCATCTGAGGATGCTGCCTACACGCCCCCAGATTGGGAATTGCTGACCTACCCACCCAGCGCGCTGCCGCGCATTTCCATGGGCAATAAGAAAGTGGTCCCGCTGGCGACGGCCAGGGCAATGAGGACAATCAGCCACGGCAACGCTTCCAAGAAGGCCGCGCGGCCATTACGTTGCGCCTTGCGCGCGGCGCTCAGGGTGAGCATTAAAGCCGCCAACAGACCGCCATAGGTGATGATGCTTTGCAGAATCTGGATCGTCTCCACCGTGGGAATAAAGCGGGTGGCGAGTTCCCAGTTCGGTTCACCGAGGATGGGCCAGTGTAGCGTCCGGGCAAAGAAGGTCTGGAAAGCAGGGACGATCGTCATGCTGCCGGTGAGAAAGTGAAAAAGATAGTGGGAAAACCAGATGGCAAAACCCAGCGGCACAAAGCTATAGGCATGCCGCATGACCAGCCGATGGAGCGGCAAATCTGTACCTTTGGCGCGCGCCGTCAACACCCGGCTCAACCACGCCGCGCCATAGACCAGCAGCAGTGGGCCGACCAGCGCGCCGACCAAGTAGATCAGGCCCAAGACAATGGCTTCACTTTGGGTGTGCAACAGCGTGGCGAGCTGCTGTTCCAACACATAGACCGGCGGCGTCATGCCAAAGGCGTTCCCCAGCGCCATAAAGGCCGCGATAATGGCCAGCCAAGCCAGATCGAGACGGCTGCGCCAGGTCTGGCGGAAGAGTTCATCGCCGGGCGGTCGCACCGCCAGCGCCACATTTTCATAGGGGCAGGCCTTGGCACAGTCGAGACAGAAGGTGCAATTCATGTTGCTCTGGATGGTGGGGACAAAAAGCTCCAGTTGACAGCCCTGTTGCGTCGCGCTGCCATTGATACATTCGTGCCCCTTACAGTCACGACAGACATCGACATTGCGCGACATAATCTGCAAAGGGCTCAGCGTGCTGTAGAGAAAGTTAAAGGTGCCCAGTGGGCAGACATAGAGGCAGAAGCTGTCGCGCGTAAAAAAAGCCTCCAGCACAAAGGCTGTGCCAAAGTAGGCTATGGTCAACCAGGCCGTCCACCAGGGGCTGGCCCACAGATCAAATAGTTCATAGCTGTAGATGATCAGCGCCAAGCCAGCCAATGCCAGCCACTTGTTACGGAGCGCCTGGGGCCAGCGCCGAGTAGGACGCCCGATCCATTTGGCGAATTTGCGCGGCAGGACAAAGGGACAGGCGGCGCAGAAAAGGTTGCTGACCAACAAGAGCGCCAAGACCACCAACCCCCGGTAGTGGACCCAGGCGCTGACGGTGGCGACATTCTTGGCCGCCAACGGACTCCCCAGCAGGCCATCGATAATAATGGCCCCGGCCAGGGCAAAGAGAACAAACTGTGCAACCGTGCGGTTATGTTTCCAACGCAGCCACGCCCCAAGAATGGGCCAACGCAAGAGATCGATTTGGACCCGTCGCTGCCGAATTGAGCTAATCATGATCTATCCTGTTACATTCCTAAACTGGCAAAGCCAGAACTAAGTAGATAGGTAAATTAGTAAATAAGTACATCGGTACGGTCTCGGATCGACTGAAAGACTTTCATACCTATCTACCCAATGTCATTTAGTACATTGTCAACTAAATTTTTTGACATTTTGTCATTCTGAGGAGCGTTGTTTGCGACGAAGAATCTTGTGTTGTATACGAAGCCAGGATTCTTCGCTCGATAACGCCCTCGCTCAGAATGACACTCATCCTTATCTCAAACTTATCTCAAAAAACTTAATTTACGGTGTATTTAGTGAAGCGTTTTCGGATCAACGTAAACAGTCATCAGTACTCAGTTTTCAGTGATCAGTCACGAAGCGCACACTGAAAACTGAGTACTGATGACTGCTAAGTTAACGACACTGCCTATCTACTATCATCCTCAACGTCCTCATCATCACGCTCGTCGATCTCTGGCGAACGCAACAAGAGCCAACCGCCCAAAAGAATGGGCGCCACAGCCGCTGCACCCCAGAGCCACCATCGGCTAAGCAAGTTCCCCGCGCCCGTGGCTTCCTCTGCAGCTGCGTTAGGGCCCTCCCCGCTAGTCAGCACGGCCGCCGCGGGTGTCGCCAGTGGCGAGGCTTGGCCATTGGCCGGTGCGGCTAACGGGCTGTTGCTCTGACGCGCAACCTGGACGATCATGGCGAAAGCGGTAGCGGTGGCTTCGACATCGGGCGGTCCCGGCTCTTGCGTCGGTGGGAGCCCACTAGGTTCGGCTACAGTTATCGGCACGACGATGGTAAAGGATTTCTCGCCCGCATCCACCACAAATTGGATCTCCCAGTCGCCTGCTTGGTTCAGATTGACGACAGTCGAATAGTCACCCGGATAAAGAGTTGGGTCAGAGGTCAGGTCAATGGGGCCTTGGTGGGTATTGGGTTGGCAGCAAGGGCGGGGCGCATCGGGGGCAGCCAGGTAGATAGAGACAGGTAGATCGTTGACGGGTTCGTAGGTGTCTGTTGCGTAGACCAGTAAGGTAACGGTCGCTTCGCCGGTGGCCAATGGATAGGGACTGACAGAGACCAACCATTCAAAGTGCTCTGTGTAGCCACTGTCGATGACCACACCGCCGTGGGCCCAAACAGAAGAAGCAGGTATGCTATGCCAGAGTAAAAGCGCCAGCAAGAATGCCCCGATCACAATCGCTGACCGGTGGGGGGCAACGCCAAACCGGTACAACGTCCCTACATATTTTTTCAAAAGATTCTCCACATCTACATAAGAGTTTATTCCGATTTAACACAATTCAGGGACAAGATGACAAGAAGACAGGATGAAATCGTCATGGTCATCTTGCGGGAGCCCTCTCTGGGCGCTGTCATCTTGTCACATGAGTGAAAAATAAATCGGAATAACATCTAGTATATCAAAGCCGTGACATCTCTACGCTTCAACCTATCTATTATAACAAAGCACGGCGCAGGGGGATAATTGGCTGACCTGAGCTATCAGGGAATGCAGCGATTGCATTTAATGAACCTTGCATATTTTGGCAGAGACAGGTACAATCCTTCCCACTCTTCAACACATCTACTCCATAGATGGCTACCAATCAATCTGTTGCTGCGCACCTTGTTGCTGCACAGCAACCCATGCCGGCGCACCGGGGAGAATTAATATGCAAAGAAACCACCATTATCTTTCTCGCCACTGTTCTCGCAATTATGTCACGCTTGTCCTGATCTTGATCGTGGGCATACTGTTGACTGCCTGTGGCGGCGGCAATGTGGCCAATGACACCGCCAACGAGGAAGTGACCAAGTTGCAAGCCGAATTGGATGCCGCCAAAAAGGAGGCCGCGGACGCCGAAGCGCGCGCTTCCCAGGCCGAAGCTGCCGCGGCGGAAGCTGCTCAATCTGCCGAAGCCGCCCCCGCCGAAGTAGCCCCCGCCGAAGCAGCGCCCGCCGACGGTGTGCTGCAGGCCATTGGCGCCGGTGAGGGCGAAGTTTCGATTGTGGCCTGGGCCGGCTATATTGAACGGGGTGAAACCGACCCGGCCTATGATTGGGTCACCAGCTTTGAGCAGGAGACCGGCTGCCAGGTCAGTGTCAAGGTGGCGGCCACCTCCGACGAGATGGTCTCCCTTATGAATGAGGGGGGCTTTGATCTGGTCACTGCTTCGGGCGACGCGAGCCTACGCCTGGTCTATGGCAAAAAGGTGCAGGAGATCAACACGGCGTTGATCGAAAACTACAGCACCATTGACCCGCGCCTGCAAGACGCCCCCTGGTACACCGTTGACGGCAAGCACTATGGCGTGCCTTACCAGTGGGGCTCCAATGTACTCATGTACAACACCACAGCCTTTGGCGATCAGGCGCCCAGCAGTTGGAATGTCGTCTTTGAAGAGATGACCCTGGCTGACGGCCAATCCAACAAGGGCCGCGTCCAGGCCTTTGATGGGCCCATTTATATTGCCGACGCCGCGCTCTATCTCAAAGCGCATAAGCCGGAGTTGGGCATTGATGATCCCTATGCCTTGAACCGTGATCAATTTAACGCGGCGCTCGATCTCCTCCGCCAGCAGCGCGCCCTGGTCGGTCGCTATTGGCACGACGCCTTTATCCAAATTGATGATTTCACCAACGAAGGCGTCGTCGCCTCCAGTTCGTGGCCCTTCCAGGTGAATTTGCTACAGGCCGACGGCAAGCCGATTGCCAGCGTCATCCCCGCCGAGGGCGCCACCGGCTGGGCCGACACCACCATGCTGCACAGCGACGCCGCCCACCCCAACTGCGCCTACATGTGGCTCAACCACTCGCTGGATCCCAAGCTCCAGGGCGATCTGGCCGCCTGGTTCGGTTCCGTGCCCTCAGTCCCCGCCGCCTGTGAGAACAATGAACTGCTGGGCGCCGAGGGCTGCAAAACCAATGGCATTGACAACTTTGACCAGATCAGCTTCTGGAAGACACCCACTGCCGACTGCTTTGGCGCCGGCGGCGAATGTGTCCCCTACCATGAATGGGTGACGAACTATCTAGCGGTGATTGGTGGACGATAATGGGTGATTAGTTGATTGGGTGATTAGTTGATTAGTTGATTGGTCATTGGGTGATTAGTCATTACTTACCAATTGCAGAGGTCTAATCACCAATCACCTAGTCACCAATCACCCAATAACAAACGACAAAGGACCAACAATGACTCATCAACTCTGGATTAATGGAGAGTGGACGCCCAGTGTCGGGGGCGGGGTGATGGCGATTGAAAATCCGGCCACTGGGGAGAAGATCGCCGAGGTGGTCAACGCCAGCCGCGCCGATGTGGATCGTGCGGTCACCGCGGCCAGCACGGCCTTTTATGACGGTCGCTGGTCCAAGCAGACACCGGCGGAGCGTTCACTGGCGCTCTGGAAATTGGCCGACCTGCTGGAGGCACGGGCGGCCGATCTGGCCCACCTTGAATCGGAAAACACAGGCAAGCCCTATACGATCGGCAGCTTGGGGGCGGATCTGCCCTTTGCCATTGATAACTTACGCTTCTTTGCCGCGGCGGCGCGTGGCACGCATGGCTCCCATGCCGGCGAATTTATGCGTGGTTACACCTCCATCTTCCGCCGCGAGCCAGTCGGGCCGGTGGGGCAGATCGCGCCGTGGAATTATCCGCTCATGATGGCGATCTGGAAGATTGCCCCGGCGCTGGCTGCCGGCTGCACCATTGTGCTCAAACCGGCGCCGACCACTCCACTGACCACGCTGCTGCTAACCGAACTGATTGCCGAAGCGGGCATTCCCGCCGGCGTCGTCAATGTGATCACCGGCGACAATGAGACCGGCCAGGCGTTGGTGGAACATCCCGGTCTGCGCATGGTCAGCCTCACCGGCTCCACCGGCACCGGCAAAAAGGTGATGAAGACCGCGTCCGATACGCTCAAGCGCGTCCATCTGGAACTGGGCGGGAAGGCGCCGCTGATTGTCTTTGCTGACGCCGATATTGACAGCTTTGTGGAAAAGGCCACGGTTGGCGCCACCTTTAACACCGGCCAGGATTGCACGGCAGCGACACGGGTCTATGTCGCCGAATCGAAATACAGCGCTGTCATGGAGGCAGTCGTCGAGTCAATGCGGGCGGTGAAGATCGGCGCGCCCTTTGACGAGACAACCCAGATGGGGCCGCTGATTTCTCATGTCCAGCGCGAGCGGGTGCAGGGTTTTATAGACCGCGCTCAGGCCAGTGGCGCACGCATTGTCACTGGCGGCGGTCGCCCTACCGGCTATGACCAGGGCTATTATTTTGCGCCGACCGTCATTGTCGATGCCGACCAAAAGGCGGAGATCATTCAGGCCGAAGTCTTTGGCCCGGTGCTCACCATCACCCCCTTCCGCGATGAGGATGAGGCGCTGCGTCTGGGCAATGATGTACTCTACGGCTTGGCCGCGTCGCTCTTTACCAAGGACATTGGCCGCGCCATGCGCCTCTCGGCGGCGTTGGAATTTGGTACGGTCTGGGTCAACGACCACATTCCCCTGACATCAGAGACGCCCCACGGCGGCTTTAAACAGTCGGGCTTTGGCAAGGATCTCTCGGCGGAAGCGATGGGCGATTACCAAATTACGAAACATGTGATGGTGTCACACGTATGACGACTGTTGCCACACGTAAAGAGGATGGCGTTCCTGCAGTCGAGTTGGCCAAGGTGAGTCGCCACTTTGACGAAGTACGCGCCGTCGATCAAGTCTCGCTGCGCATTGGCGACGGTGAGTTCTTTACGCTGTTGGGCCCCTCTGGCTCCGGCAAGACGACCTGCCTGCGTCTGATTGCCGGTTTTGAACAGCCAACCGGCGGCCAGATCCTTTTGCATGGCCAGGATGTCACGCGTGTGCCGCCTTATGACCGGGAGGTCAACACAGTTTTTCAGAACTACGCCCTCTTTCCCCACATGAGCGTGGGCGATAACATTGCCTACAGCCTCATGGTGCGCAAGGTGGCCAAGGCGGAACGGGAGCGGCGGGTGGCGGCCATGTTGGCGTTGGTGCGTCTGCCCGGCATTAGCAAACGCAAGCCGGCCCAACTCTCCGGTGGGCAGCAGCAGCGGGTGGCGTTGGCGCGCGCCCTCATCAACCACCCGCGCGTGCTCCTGCTGGATGAGCCGCTGGGTGCGCTCGACCTCAAGCTGCGCCAGGAGATGCAGGTGGAACTCAAGGCGATCCAACATGAGGTCGGCATTACCTTTATCTTTGTCACCCACGACCAGGAAGAGGCGCTGACCATGAGTGACCGGATTGCCATCTTTAATCAGGGCCGAATTGAGCAGGTGGGTGCGCCGGCCCAACTCTATGAAGAGCCCCAAAGCCGCTTTGTAGCCAACTTTATGGGCATCTCCAATGTGGTGGAAGGGACGCTGGCTGCAGCGCTCACCGGTGCGCCCGCGACCTTTGCCATCCGCCCAGAGAAGATTCGCCTGGCCGCGCCGGACGCCGTGGCCGCGGCTGACCAATGCACAGCGCTGGGCGTAGTGCAGAGTGTCACCTATCTGGGCATGCACACTCGCTACACCGTAACGCTGGGACAAGGTGATGAGTTGGTGGTCGTGCGGCAGAATGAAGCGGTGGGCGCCGACGCTGGTGAATGGCAACCGGGGACCCCAGTACGCCTGTTCTGGCCACGCGCCGCCAATCATCCGCTGGCAGCATAAGCAGAACACACAATGAGCAATTCAATTTCTCCATCACCCGCAGCGTCATTGGGTCGCCATCTTTCCACCACGCTCTATAACCACCCGTGGCTGTTGCTGCTCCTGTTGCTGGGCCCGCCGCTACTGTATATGGTGGTGGTTTACATTGGCGCGCTGGTGGCCTTGCTGATCCAATCCTTCTTCTATCTCGACGGCTTTACCGGCCAGGTCGTGCGCGAATTTAGCCTCAGCAGCTATCGTGATCTGTTGACAGCCTCCCACCTGACGATTGTGCGCCGCACCGCGCTGATGGCGGCGGCGGTGACGGTGGCCTGTGCCGTGTTGGCCTTTCCGCTGGCCTATTACAGCGTGCGCTATGCCACAGCCCGCGCCAAGGCTGCGCTCTACCTGGCGGTCCTCTTGCCCCTGTGGTCATCCTATATCATTCGGGTCTACTCGTGGAAGCTGATCCTGGCCAAGGAGGGGATTGTCACCTGGTTTTTCAGCCGACTGGGGCTGGCGCCGCTGCTGGATTGGGTGTTGGGGATTCCCGGCATTGGCGGACCGTCCCTTTCGGTCTCGACCCTCGGCCTCTTTCTGGTCTTCACCTACATCTGGCTGCCCTACATGGTCTTGCCCATTCAGGCTGCGCTGGAACGGGTGCCCCAGTCGCTGCTGGACGCCTCCAGCGACCTGGGCGCCAAGCCGGCCACCACCTTGCGCCATATCATTCTGCCGTTGGCCTTGCCTGGGGTGGTCGCCGGGTCGATCTTTACCTTTTCCCTCACCCTGGGCGACTATATCATCCCGTCGGTGATTGGCGATTCCAGCCCCTTTATCGGTCTGGCGGTCTACAGTTATCAGGGAACATCCGGCAATATTCCGCTGGCCGCAGCCTTTACTACCATCCCGCTGCTCATTATGGCGCTCTATCTCACGGTGGCGCGCAAGTTAGGAGCCTTTGATGCCCTCTAGCTACAAGTCAGTTCGCCAAGGCCGCGCGCCTCTGGGCTTATCGTTGACTGCCTTGGGGGTGTTGCTCTTTCTCCACATTCCCTTTGCCGTGGTTATGCTCTATGCCTTTACGACCGACGAGGCCGCCTTTAGCTTTCCCCCACCAGGGCTGACCGTCAAGTGGTTTGGCGTGGCCTGGAATCGCCCGGATCTATGGGCGGCGTTGGCGCTGTCGTTACGGGTGGCGCTGCTGGCCACGTTGCTGGCGTTGGTGTTGGGGACGCTGGCCGCGGCTGCGGTCTGGCGTAGTCGCTTCTTTGGCCGCGAGGCGATCTCCTTTTTGCTGGTGCTGCCGTTGGCGCTGCCGGGCATTGTCACCGGCATAGCCCTGCGCGCGATGATGGGGCTGGCCGAGGTGAAGTTTAGCTTCTGGACCATTTTGATCGGCCATGCCACCTTTTGCGTGGTGGTGGTCTATAATAATGTCCTGGCGCGTTTTCGGCGCACCGGCCACAACTTGATTGAGGCGTCTATGGATCTGGGCGCTGACGGCTGGCAGACCTTTCGCTATGTGATCCTGCCCAACCTGGCCACGGCGCTGTTGGCCGGTGGTATGCTCGCCTTTGCCCTCTCCTTTGACGAGGTGATTGTCACCACCTTTACGGCGGGCCAACAGGCGACCTTGCCCATTTGGATCTTTAGCCAGCTCACCCGCCCCCGCGACCGGCCGGTGACCAATGTGGTCGCCTTTCTGGTGGTGACCCTTACGGCGCTGCCCATCTTATATGCCCATTACCTGACCCAGCGGGCGCAGGAAAGTTGAGGATTTGATTGATCAATGAGTAAAGAGCTTGTTTTGGCAGAGTTGAGCGCGCAGGTGGGTGCTGAAGTTCATGTCGGTGAGTGGCTGACAGTCACCCAGGCGATGATCGACCAGTTTGCCGCAGTGACGCGCGATGAGCAGTGGATCCATGTCGACCCGGTGCGGGCGCAGGCGGAATCCCCTTACGGCGCGACGGTGGCGCATGGCTACCTGACCTTGGCGTTGATTCCTTTTCTGACCGACAGCGTCAACCCTGCGGTCAATCGCTACCCCGGCAAACGCATGGGGGTCAACTATGGCCTGAACAAGGTGCGCTTTCCCCAGCCGGTGGTCGTCGGTTCTCGTATCCGCGCCCGCACCACCTTGCTGGCCATTGAGGAAGTAGAAAATGGGTTACAGGTCGTCAACCGCGTGACCGTTGACATTGAGGGACAGACGAAACCAGCCTGTGTGGCCGAAACGGTCTCGCGCGTCTATTTTTGACAATGTCACATTACTGATTACTGAAAACTGAAAACTTTGTAGGTTGGTTTTGCCGCCACGGTTATTTTTAGTGGGAAGTGACATGAAGGCAATCTTTGAGAATCAAGTGGCAGTGATTACCGGCGCCGGTCGGGGCATTGGCGCGGCTGCGGCCAAATTGTTTGCGGCGGAAGGCGCCAAGGTGGTGATCAACGACCTGGACGCCACGGCCTTGGCTGGGGTCGTGACCGCAATCGAAGAGGCGGGCGGCGTCGCGTTGGCTGTCCCCGGCAGTGTGACCGACCCGGCTTTTCCGGCCCAACTGATGGCAGCCGCGGCTGATGCCTTTGGCAAGATTAATATCCTGGTCAACAACGCCGGCTACACCTGGGACGGTATGCTCCACAAAATGAGCGATGAGCAGTGGCAGGCCGTGTTGGATGTCCACGCCACCGCGCCCTTTCGCATGATCCGCGCCGTGGCGCCCTATATGCGTGAACCGGCCAAAGCCGAGATTGCGGCGCACGGCGCGCCCCGGGAGCCGCGCTGCATCATCAATGTCTCCTCCACCTCCGGTCTGCACGGCAACATTGGTCAGGCCAACTATGCCGCCGGCAAGCTGGGGGTCGTGGGGCTGACCAAAACCGTGGCCAAAGAATGGGGGCTGCTGGGCATCCGCTGCAACGCCGTCGCTTTTGGCTTTGTGGAAACGCGTCTTACCGGTTCCAATGAAGATGGCGAATCGATTGAGGTAGAGGGGCGCACGATTGCGTTGGGTGTGCCGCCAGAGCGCCGCGCCTACGCCGCCACCCGCAGCCCCTTGGGGCGTCCCGCTTCGCCAACAGAAGCAGCCGGCGGCATCCTCTTGTTGGCCTCGCCATGGGCCTCCTACATCACCGGCCACACGCTGGAAGTGACCGGTGGGGCGTGATTCTCATCAGGTGATTGGATGATTTGGTAATTGATGATTAACGCTCGCCGCGCAGGAGCGCGAGTAGGTGGTCGAGGAGGGCTTCACCGTCGGCGCGTAGGGCGTTGTGTTCGTATTGATTGGTGATCCAGAGCTTGATGCCGCGGATGTTCTGGGCCGTCTCCTCGGAATAGTCGCGCTCGACATACATGTCGTTATAGTAGACCGCCGCCACACAGGGCACAGAGTTTTGCTGGAGTTGGGCAACATCATAGAGCCGAGGCCAGTCGCGATAGGCGGCTAAAAGTTCGGCGGCCTCTCGCATGGGGCGGAGCTGGGGATAGTCGTCAAACATCCAGGGGTAGATCATTTCGCCGGTAAAGTAGACCGGCTGACCTGGCTGCGGCTCCATAGATGGATAGTCGGTGCGCACCCGCTGCGCCGACCAGTTAGAGCCGCCCCCCTGGCAATAGATCGCCTCATGCAAGATGGCAAAGATGGGGTTGGTCTCAAAGTTTTGTGCCTGTTCAAAGTGGCGCAGGAACACATAACTCAGTTCACGCCCCTGTGCCCCCTCCACAAAGGCATCTTCCACCAGATAATGGACCTGTTCAAAACCATCACTGGCCCCAAAGGCCAACCCAAGCTGCTGAAATCGACGCGGGGTCAACGGCGCGCCATCGGGCAGGTGCACCTCATGCTCTTGCAGGTAACGCACAATCTCTTGCACTCGCGCTACATCCTCGGGATAACGCGCGTAGTAACGCTGGTTCTTGGCAATGACCCGCTGATAGGTGGCGCGGTAGACATCGTCGACGGGGCGTGTTAGTGAGGGCAGCCCACCGGTGATAATCACCTCGCGCAATCCCGCCGGCGCGGCCGAGAGATAATGGGTGAGACAGAAACCACCATAGCTTTGGCCCAGCGCGCTCCATTGGCCCGTCGGCCCCAGCAATTCGACGCGAATCCGTTCAGCGTCACGCACAATGTTGTCGGCGCGGAAGTGTTTGAGATAGTCGGCCTGGGCTTGGGGCGTAGCGAAACGCGCCAGGGTCTGCGCCGTGACAGGCGTACTGCGTCCCGTACCGCGCTGGTCGAACATCAACACCCGGTACTCCTGCAGCGCGCGTTTCCACCACCCACTGTTGTCCATAGGCCTGGGTGCGCCGGAGCCGGGCCCACCCTGGAAAAAGATTAGATAAGGCAGGTCGGCCTGCGCTTTGCCGGACGCAACCACCTCGCGCACAAAGATAGTCAGTTGTTCGCCATTGGGCCGGCTGTAGTCAAGCGGAACGGTAAACTCATGGCCGATGAGGGTAAGGCCAGGAATATGGTGGGTAAAACGTTGCATAAACGCCTGCTTCTGTTGGTGGTAGATGTCGAGGCGGACCCTGGATGTCACACCACTCGCCACTTAGTTTATTCAGCAATCATTTTGATTTTTACGCTGCACTATTGTAGTGCATTGCATTCTGGAAGAAAAATCAGCAATGGTTTGAGCATAGAATGCCCAAAACTGGTCATCAGGCCAGTTTAAAGACTGGCCACTTTACCGTATTGATACCTCTCCACTTGTCTGATCTTCTTATGCGCTTGCGTTGTTACGATATAGCTAGGATAGATAGCATCTTATAGATGCATATCACAAATGGGACGAAGCAGCGGCAGACGGAATTGGGGTTATAACCAAACAGAGGATGCAACAGAGTACGGAGGGTTAGCGATGAACATACCGGCGGAAACCAAAATTGGCCTATTCGCAATCTTGTTCGCAGCATTCAGCGCCCTACTCGAGCCGCGCTTATCCGCGGTGTTGGCCATGTTTTTACTGGTTGCATTTTCAATTTGCATGTTGGTCAATACGCAGCGCTCGCCCTGACGCCTTAGGCTGATCCAAGAAATAGAATCCCTTTTGTAGGTGACTGTCACTAGCCTAGGCAACCTAGGATTATGCCAGGCTTGGTGGCCAGTCAATGTCATTCAGTTAACAGTCATCAGTTCCCAGTTTTCAGTAGCCACTCTCGAACCACACACTGGAAACTGAGCACTGAGCACTGATTACTTTGACACGATCATTGCTTAACTTAACGACATTGGGTGGCCAGTGACAGTCACCTCACAGTGGACAGGTGAGCAATATTCTTGACCGAGGTGATCATGAATACACAATTAAAACGTATGCTGATTTGGACACCGCGCATCTTGGGCATTCTCTTCGCGCTCTTTGTGAGCCTCTTTGCGCTGGATGTCTTTGACGCGGGCTACAGTTTTTGGGAAACAGCGGTGGCGCTCTTCATTCATCTTTTGCCAGTCTTTGGGCTGCTGATTGGCTTGGCCCTGGCCTGGCGTTGGGAATGGGTGGGTGCGCTCATCTTTCTTGGCTTCTGCGGCTGGTATCTGGCCATGGCTTGGGGCAACTTTGTGTTCCTCGTCTACCTGATTATGTGTGGACCGCCGCTGATCATTGGGTTGCTCTTCCTGGTTGACTGGATCTATCGCACAGAGTTGCACACCGCGTAGAACTCGTTTCCGGCCATGCATAGCGGGTTAAGAAAATATTAGGGTAAGCCTCTACACCGAATACCCATTTTATTGCGTAATTCTACAAGCATGGCCGGGAATACCATAACAAGGAAGACACTGTCTCTATCCTAAGATTCTTTACGCTCATATGGGCGAAGAGGCGAAATCGGGAACATTCTCACAGAGAATGTTCCCGATTTCACCCGGAGACCTATATGAGCCATTCTTTATGCCAGTCAAACCTGCCAGGAAAACACCTGGACTTATTCATTGAATTTCAGGCTGGATTCATTACACGCGCCGCTGGCCCATGACCAAGCATGAGCCTTCATTTCAGGAAAGAGGTGCCGATATGAAAAATGAGAAGATACCCATAACCGCGGCAGGTTATGCCAAAGTACGAACGCAGTTAGAGGAATTGCAACTAAAACGTCCAACTGTGCTACGTGATCTGCAGGAGGTGAGCGACAGCGCGGATTGGCGTGAAAATGCCCAATTGATTCTCTTGCAGAACGAATTGGGTCGGATTGATACCGAAATTTATAAGCTTGCTAAACTTCTGGAGCAGAGTGAAATCGTCGCGGCAGATAACAAAGACACCATCGTGGATGTGGGCGAAGAGGTGGTTATCCAGACCGATGGCGAAGTCGAGGCATATACCATTGTGAGCCCAGCCGAGTCTGCGCCGGACGTGGGCCGGATCTCTTATGAGAGTCCGCTAGGCCGCGCGCTGCTTAAGCATGCCGTCGGTGACGAAATTACGGTGAATGCCCCCGTTGGCCTCTTACATTATCGCATCATTGCGGTGAATTAGCTTTCGTTCTATCGCTTGCTGAGACTTTGCTGAGACCCTGCTGATAGCGCCCCGCTATGCTAAGACTGTACCAAACAAACGGGTCACACAGATAGCTTGCAAGCAGGCGGGAGTCATGAACCGCCGGGAGATCTCTCATCTCAACGACCCTTTCGAGCAATCAACCACTTGTTGACGAAAGGAAGCGAGAGATGAATACGAAGAAATTGCTGGTTCAGCTTATTTTTGCACTGGTGCTAACCATTGCCGCTACGGTGGGATCGGGTGTGGTGGCAGAGCAGACGGGGATTGATGTTGGTAGCACGGTATATGCGTGTGGTACTGCCGGTGGAGGTGGTTGCTAGCTCAATGGACTACTGCGGCAAACACTGTGGCAAACATAGTGCTTTGCCGCAGTAGTCATTCATTAACCCAAAATTGCGACTCCCATCTCTCATACTGGAACAAGAGGGTAGAATCATAGTGCTACCACGAGATTGGGCATCACTTGGGTTAAGTAAATCTTTCCAGATCAGCAGTTACTGCTTTAACCCCAGAAGTATGATTCAGTTGAAGATACATTCGTTTTGAGGCTTCAAGAAATCTTATTGCGATGATCAACTCGCCTATACATGTGTAGATTAAACCTAGGTTATGCCATACTTGCGCTAATTCAAGCTTTAACGAAAAATGACGATGCAGTTTTTCCGCCTCCAAAGCTAGTCGCAAGGCTTCTCTAAAGTTACCACTAAAGCGATGTGCAATAGCCAGATTATTGAGGATACCACCGACCAGAGATTGTTCTCCCGAACTTTCCGCAAATTGAAGCGCTCTATTCAAAACATCAACGGCTTTTTCTGGCATTGCTTGTTCACCATAGAGCAAACCAAGATTTAAAAACCCGTAGATTAGACTATGGACATCATTTTGCTGTCGCCAAATCTCACAGGCTCGCTGCAGATGTATTTCTGCACTGTCCCATTGCCGCTGACGAACAAACAAAACGCCTAAATGATTGTGCGTGTGTGCTTGTCCATGAGCGCTTTCCAACCCTTCAAAAATTGCCAGCGCGTGATAACTCAACGCCTCGGCCCGCCACCAATGTCCGCCATCAATGTAGAGAAACCCCAGATTTGAACAAGCTCGCGCCTCTTCAAAGCGATTGCCGGTTTGGCGCGCCAGCCGAATGCTGCGGCGGTAGTAATGGACCACCTCCTGTGGACGGCTCATCCGTTGACAGAGCCGGGCCAACAGGGCCGTGAGGGTGGTTTCGCCATTGAGGTCGGTCAGCTTTTGCGCTGTGGCAATGGCGCGATTTAGTAAGGTATACCAGGCATCCCAGTGCCCACGCCGCTCCATGTAGGGGGTCAGGGCAATGACCAACGGTTTTACCAGGGGCCAGGCCAGATCAAAGTCCAACCCCAGGCTAATGGCTTTGAGAATCGCATCCCGCTCGCGATCCAGATAGGCTACCTCCAGCTGCTGGACTGCGGGATGGTCGCGCCAGTGGGTGACCATCCGTACAATGCGCTCCTGAAAAAAGTGGACGCGCACTTCGGCGGTGGCAAAGTCGCTTACGCCCCCCATTGCAACACCTCATTCATCAGAAAGGTCTCGGTGAGCCGATGCAGACGATAGCGCGGCTCATCCAGCTCGCCACCCGTTTGGACTAAGGAAAGCGCGCTCAACTGGGCCAGCGCTTCCTGGAGATCGTCGATTGCCAGTTCGCTCACCAACTGCAATTGCGCAAAGGTTCCATTCGGGACAAGGGGCAGACTGAGAAAAAGCTGGCGGCTGACAGCAGTCAACATCTGCCAGGCTTGCCAGTAGATATAGGTGTAGAGCTGATCGATACGTTTACCCTGGGCCATCCGCAGATTGTCCAGCACCTGGGTCAACGGCAAGAAAGCGACCTGACCGATGACCAGCTTGAGCGCCAGCGGATTGCCGCCCACCACCGCATAGATCGCCTGCAGCTGCGCGTCCGTTGCGCCGGCAAGGCGTGTGTTGTTACGCACCGTCGCCTCGTGACGCAGGAAGGCTAGCGCGTCAACTTCATCCAGTTCAGCCAAGCTGTAACAGAAGATATCTGAATAACTTTGCAGGGAAAAACGACTGGTGATCAAGAACTTGCTGGGATTGGCCAGGTGACGCAAATAGGGCACAAGGGCCTGATAGTCAGCCACACTTTCCAGGTTGTCGATCACGACCAGCAGCACTCGCTCCTTCAGCACCTGGTGCAGAGTCGCCTGCTTCTCCTGGCTGGATGCGGTCAGGGGCGGCTCTTCCAACAACTGTTCCAGTAGACCCGTGGTTAATGTCTCTATATCCAGCGCCGGTCGACCGATGGCGGTCAGACCGCTGGCAGGGCGAAACTCTTCCTGTTTGGCGCTGATCCAGGCAATCGCGGCAAAGCGCGCTGTCTCCATCAACTCGTGCACCAACAGCGTGGCCAGGGTCGTCTTGCCGATGCCGCCAATGCCGTCCAGCGCCACCAGCCACGGCCGCTCAGCGGCCTGTAGCACATCCAACAGCCGCACACGCGCCTTCTCCACACCGAAAAGCTGCTGATCCGGTAAGGGATCAATCTGATTGACGATTGGGGATTGACGATTGACGATTGTGGGTGCAACGGGGACAGCGGGCGGTGCAGGCAGTGGCGGATGTAGATCTCCTTTTTTTATCTGCTCATAGAGCGCCACTGTTTCGGCATCCGGTGCTACCCCCAACTCTGTCTGGAGCAACAGTCGGCAGTGCTCAAATTGGGCCAGGGCTGCGCTGCGTTCGCCCTGGGCGGCTAGGGCATACATTAGCTGACGGTGCGCACTTTCTCGCCACGGTTCCAGTTGCACCTGGCGTTGAGCATAGCGAACCGCCTGGGCAAAATCGCCTTGGTTCGTGGCATGGTCTGTGACTTGAGAGAGCGCGCTGAGGACATGGCGGTGACGCACCTCCTGCTGAAAGAGACGCCACTCCTCAAAATCTGGGCTGTCAAGCACGGCAAGACCGGCCAACAGATCATCTTGGTAGAGCGCCACGGCTTGCGCTAACAGCGCGTTGGCGCTTTGGGTGGAGGCCACCGTTGCTGCGCAGCGTAGCATTTCATCAAAACGCACGACATCCACCACACAGCGCTGATTGTCAACACTCAGTTGCACGATTTGCCGGTCAATGGTGAGGAGCGGCGGCTCTTCGTCGGTCAGAGGGATGAGCAACTCGCGCAGATTGGCCAGGACATTGCGTAGGCTTTTGCGTGCTTGGGCGTCAGGGTAATCACCCCAAAAGAGGGTGGCCAATTTGTGGCGGGCAACGGGTTTGTTGGCTTCCACGGCCAGATAGGCAAGTAATGCCCGTGCTTTATTGGAACGGAACGCGGTGACAGCTTCACCGTTTAACCAGACTTCCACAGGGCCAAACAGATTGATGATTAAGGATTGTATCATGGCTTTGTCAATCACAGCATTGTCAATCGCATAGATTCACTGCCGGCTATCAATCGTGGCAATCCCGTGGCGTGTTCGTGGCGCTTTTGAAGAGTGTGGTGGCGATTGCGTCACGGGCGGCAAGTAAACTAAGTATAGCAGCAAGCATAGTAAGTCGGGGATTTTAGGCACTCAGTTGGATGGTTCGTTGACTAGTAAGTTTTGCCTCGGCTCACTAGCTAACCAAACCGGATCCAGTTAAACTTAAACTAGTTTATCAGTAGCCTGAACATTGTAACACAGGGTTGAGCGATCAACATAACAGAATTTTAGCAGAATCATTGTCACAGGGAAAGGAGCATGCACCATGAACATTCGGCAATTGCTTACGAATTTTTTAGAACAACGACGTTCCTCGTTTGGGCTGCTTTGTCAACAAACGCCCCTTCATCACCGGCGCGCTGATCAAAGCACCAATGCGGCTTGAGTTTATCGGCAAGAAATTGCTGCTTGGCGACTGGATAGGGGCCGCTGTGGGGCTGTCGTGGATGTTGCTCGGTGACGTGGCGCTGGCTTTTAATGATGCAGAATTGCGGGCCGCTGTCGGGAGTTTTGGATCATCCGAGAAGATGGTGCTCAACTAGTTGAGGTAAGGTCGACTATACCAATTTCACTTACTCTTCAACTTGTCACCCCTCTTTGGTTGATTTACCTGCTTGTCCACTCATGAATTCTCATCTGGGCGAAATGTAAGGAGGTGATTGCGATGAAATGATCTTGAACCATTACGCAAAACGAACGCGGTGGATCTTTTATAGCCACCAGGGACCCTTGTCTATATCAATCAATGATCGATCAACTACGAATCACTACCTACAAATAGGAGATAACTATGGCTACCACAAACATTCACGTTACCGCCATCGACAATGAACTCTATATTCTTGCAGCCCAACCCACCGGCAGCTATGAGATCTGCCACATCAAGTCCGGCTATGATGCACCAGTGAACTACGCCGTCAATCCCCAGACGATTCTGCCCTCTGGCAATTACACCTTGATCATGGTCGGCATCAACTGGGGTGGTCCGCAGGCGTTTAAAGTCACCGTCACAACCGATGGACGTGACACAGTCTACACAGCGCCGGCAAATACAGCACCGGGGGCGAACTGGACGCAAGCGATACAGATCACTGTCTAAAGCGTAGAAGCGCCATTGCTGACCCTAGCTGAGTAACCATTAAGTGGGGCGTTCCTTCTATAGGCAGGAAACGCCCCACTTTTTATTAGGGCTGGCCTCCGCGGCTACGCTGTGGAAAGGGTAGCCAATGTTGACATAATCATGTATAATCAAATCATAAGATCCCCAATTGAAAATCACGTCCCACTAACAAGCTACAAGCGCAGAGTGCCGCAAAAGGTGTATCGCACTCGCGCCTCGATGAGAATGAACGACTCGTCTAAATCGGGTCCAACTCTTCTCATCTATAGCAGTGCTCAGTAGAAAGTAATCGGCGTTTGCACCCAAAGATACGAAACGAGGGAGACCGCGCATGAGTAACCAAAATAACTTCACAATCTTCGATAGTCCCGTGAAAGGGTGGGGCGGTGAGTGGCATGGCTTCGAGAGTCGGGTGCGCGAGGCAGAACGCTTGGCCAATGGCTACTGGTTTGACGGGTTGGATGTATTGCCCTATCGTGCGGATCAACACCCAGCCCTGGCTGAAGTCGAAATGCTAGCCCGAGACATTCCCGATGAACATGCGGCCACGCCTGGGAATGTGCAAAAGCTGCTTGCCCATCTGGCACAACCGAACATCGCCGGCCATAACATTCCATTTGACAAAGCGCAAATTGCCCATCTGCGAACTCTGATTTTGCAGGCCGGTGATTTGGTATTGGACTATTTTAACACCTTCAGTGAACGCTTTCATGATGCGTTGGTTCTCTCCGCTAGCTACCCGCCTGTGCGCGTCAATGCCACGCTAATGCGACAGATGGCAACCGATCTGCACATTGCAGAAAGCGCCATGCAGCAACGACTGCGCGACCAGAACAATTTTCAAAGTTGGTTGGGCTATGGACTCTACACAGCCGATCTAGTTGCCTATGCCACGATTCAACCGCTCAAAGAGATTGAGATCATTCCTCCGGAAACGGCCATTGTGACCCATCTCCAACGTCAGACCGAGGTTCGTCTGGTTCCTTATTATGACATTCTCTTCGTCGGTCTGCCGCTGGCCATGATCAACGTCTATGATCTCCCACCCCGTCCCTATCTGGCCATTCCCCATGAGATCGGTCATTTTCTCTATCACTATGGCACTGTCCAACAGGGTGCAGCAAAAACGCGCATCGATCAAGCATTGAAATCGGTACTGGCTGGGGAAGCGCAAGAGGCTTGGCAGACGCGCTGGCTGGAAGAGATCTTTGCCGATACCTTTGGCTGTCTGCTGGCAGGGCCGGTTAGTGTACTAGAATTCCAAGCTCTGTTGGCTGATGATCCAGCGGAGCATTTGAGCGAGTGCGGTGGCAAACACCCCACTCCAGCCCTACGTCCATTTGTGCAGAGTGAAATCTTGCGCCAGATTACGCTCCGCAAGCTAAAAAGCTATACTCACGCGCCTGATCTATTGGACAGCCACTGGCAAATGCATCTAAATCGCTACGTTCCGGCGCTCAGTGGCAATGCTTTAGATAAAAAATTTATGATTGATGGACAGCCAATAACCGGGCAGGAGATACTTAATGGCTCAAAGATAGTAATTGAAAAGATTCTAGATCTTTTCCTTGAACTCTTTGGCAATGGAGCACATTCACCGGCCCACTGGGATACTTGGTCAGAGGACGTGCCCGAACCCGTCGCCACCGATGTGCATGGTGTAGCAAGCTTTACCAGTTTGCAAAATGCAGCCAAAATGCGCATGCCGCTGGACGAGCATCAGGCCAGCTATTTGCGCGCCGTTTTAAAAGGCTTGAACGAACAGTTTGATGCCTTTTACTTCTATCATCGCACGGACCCGCAACGAAGCACCTTTCGACGTAGCAATATAAAACCGCCTGCTCCGGTTGACGATACGAAGCGTCCGACAACGAATTATCAAGCAAAGGTTAAGCAGTTGTGGCACAGATTGGAGAATTGGCAATATGGTGAGGCGCGCATAGCCGTTGAGGAATGGCTGCCGGCCTTCGATGTACCGGAGTGGTCCACAGAAGGGCCGGAGATGCATGATGATCAATAAGTATTCCTACGTTCTTGCAATTGGTTTAGCACGTTCTGATGATTTAGCAACTCAGCAATCTCTTGTGCTTCCTGCCAAGCAATAAGGCTTTTTTGCGGCTCTTCGAGGGTCTTATATAAATCACCTAGCAGTACTAGAGAATAAAGCTTACCCAAAGTATTCTGTATACTATCAAATATCTCAATACTCTTCAAGTTGCAAGACAAGGCATCATGATATTTGTGTAATGCAAAGAGGATCGTGCTGCGCTGATAATAGGCCATCCCTTCTGAACGTTGCAACCCTAGTCGCTGAAATAGGGGTAAGGCTTGTTCCGTATATTCATAGGCTTTTTCAAAATTTTGTTGACGGCGCTGAATAATTGCCATTGTGTGATAGATAGCCGCTAATTCCCCTTCATCCTGAAATTCTTGGCAAAGTTCTCGTGCACGTTCACAAAAGCTATTTGCAGCTGTGAATAGCTTTCGCGCGGCTGCGATCTGTGCGAGAAGGCGCAAAGTAGGTATCATCTCGTAGTAGGCTTGAACTTTTTCCTGTTGTGCTAACGCTTCCTGCAACAAAGCTTCAGCTTTTTCTAGGTCATTGTGCAGAAAATGCATGCCAGCCTGACGATATTGCACCAACGCGGCCCCTTGTATATCGCCATGTAATTTACGCAGTTCCAAACTACTATGCAATAACTCTTCCGCTTCCGTGTAGTTGCCTTGTTCAATCGCAATGCGCGCCAGATGAAATCTTGCGTCGGCAACGCCGTAGTCTTCCTCTAAGTTCATCCAATGTTGCAAAGCGGTAGTCAGTTGCTGCTTTGCTTCAGCATATGAATTTTGTTCGATGGTGACGACACTCCAGCGCGTCAAGTTCGTTGCCAGTGCTAATTCATCACCAAGCATCTGTGCCGCCTGATTCGCCCACGCGTAAACCCGCCTTGCCTCGCTATAACGGGCTTGCCGCAACCATGTTTGAGCTAATAGGTTGGTATAGTCAAGCACCAGTTGCCAGCGTTGTTGCGCATAGGCCAGACCAATTGCCGCTGTAATATTACCCCATTCCGGTCGTAACTGTGTATAGTCCTCAGCATGTTCCTGAACATACATGTGATAATAGTCAGAGCAACGGCAAAACGCCTGCGCTGTATCGGTTAGTTTTTCTCGGGCAAAATCAGCCAATAACGGATGCTGTCCATAGCGATCTTCCCCTTCCTCACGCACCAACGAAAGGGCGGATAGTGAAAAGAGATAATCTTCCACATCAATCACGCTCAATGCCGCCAGGTAGGCCACCGCGTTCACGGTAAAGCTACGCCCCTCAAAAACGGCCAACAGAGGGAAAAGTTGCTGAAGTCCCTCATCCAACGCAGCCCAACTGACCGCAAACGAAGCGCGCACCGCGCGGTCGCTGATGCCCAAATCCAACCGATGGGTTACATCCCCCAGCCGCGCTACCATTTGGGCCAGCTTCATGCGCGGGCGAGACTTGAGACGCTGCGCCGCGATCTCCACGGCCAGGGGCAGCTCACCACAGAGGGTGCAAAGTTCGACGGCCGCCATATACTCTTGCTCAACCCGTTGATCGCCCAAAATCTTGCGCAACAGTTCAAGCGCATCGTTTTCTTCGAGTTCATCCAGCAATAAGACCTCAGCGTTGAGCGCGGTCGCCACCTCCAGATCGCGCGTGGTAAAGAGCACAGCACACTCGCCACCGCTGGGCAGTAGCGGTTCAATATCACTCACTTGCCGTACATTGTCGATAATTAACAAGGTATGCCGTTCAGCCAAAATCCCGCGTACAGCCGCAGCCCGGCTGCTCAGATCATTGATCTGCCCAAAGTCATAGCCATATGCACTGGCCCACGCGGCGAGAATGTCCAATGCATTGCTGGTTAGCGGATTGCCCCACAGCACACCATCACGAAAATCAGCCCGCTTGGCGTGGGCAATCTGCGCGGCCAGGGTGGTCTTCCCTACACCGCCCATGCCGACAATGGCGCGGATCTGTAACCCAGGCGCCGTGAGTCCAGCACGCAACCGGTCGATCTCTTGCCGACGCCCGACAAAGTGGACCGGCGGGGCAATCGCTTGAAAGGGCGCTTCCAACTTGGCCGGTTGCATCACGACAGGGCTTGCAGCCGTGCTGACGGTGAACGGACGCGGGGTCACATGGCCCGCCACGATCCGGTCATAGAGAGCATCGGTCTCTGCCGCCGGCGCAACGCCCCATTCATCCAGGAGTATTTGCGTCAACGTATCATATTGGGCTAATGCCGCGCTTCGTTGCCCTGCCAACGCCAGCAGCCACATGAGTTGGCGATGGGCCTCTTCCTGCCAAGGTGCTAAGGCCAACAGTTTGCGCGTCGTCGCTAATGCGTCATCCAACTTGCCCTGCTGCTCATAGCGTTCGCTCAATTTGAGAAAGAGATCTAGCGCCTGCTGCCGGTAGCTTTCACGCAACCTTTCGGCCCACTCCTCCCACAGATCGCTATCGGGCAAGGAGAAATCCGCGAGAAAAGCGCCGCGATAGAGATCGGCGGCTTGCACATAATCAGTTGCGGCCAGGGCATGGGTAAAGGCGGCGACGTCAAGCCAGTGGTCACTCTGGCGGTTAAAGGCAATCGTTTGTGAGGTTATCTGCAAAAAGGGCGGCTTGGCCGCTTGGTCGCCAATCGCTTTACGCACCTCCAGAAGTGTTTGCGAAAGATTTTGGCGGGCGCGCGCCTCTGGTAGATCAGGCCAGAGCAAGCCGGCTACCATGCTCCGTTGATGGGTGCGCGCCTGTTCCACGGCCAAATAAATCAACAACGCGCGTCCTTTTGCGCTGCGAAAGGCGACCTCCTGGTCGTCCAGGGTGATTTGTAAAGCGTGGAAACAAGTAAGGCTAAGCTTTGACATGGCTCTATTGTAGCACGCCGTTGGCTGGTTGGAAAAGAGAAACTATGCACCGGGATGGGCAAAAAACAGGCTAGTTGACCAGGATCGCGACCAGGGTTCTTATGGTAACCTCAGAAGAAAATCACAATATTGAGTAAAGAACACCTGTAACTGATCCATGGGAGGCAATCCTTATGTCTACTGCAACGCCAACGATGTCGATGCCTGTTGTGCAGGAGCTACAGTGGCAACCCGCGCCACCGCTACGCGCCGGCCCAGAGATGGCGGCGCTCAAGCCGTTTCATTCTAACTGTGTTTGGAGCGGTGTTGTCGCGACCGGCGGCATGGGTCCCGGTTCACCAGAGATGGCGGCAACCGGCAAGGGAACTTTTACCCCACTTATGGAGGGGACCTGGCTGGCCGGTGATTTTGAGCAGGATCAATTTCTCGACGGCAAAGTCGTGATCACCTGGAAGGCCCACTATGTTGTCGGCTGGGATCCGCGGGCGCAGGAGTATAAGATTACCTATGTAGACAATAACGGTAGCGCCGCACTCATGCACGGTAGGCTCGCAGGCGATTGCTTTATTGTCGAGACGCTGCCGGATGCGCCGGTGCAACTCCGCTTGACCTGGACCTTGATGGGGCCTGGACAAGTTCAGTGGCGTAACGAATGCGCCATCAACGGCGGCCCGTGGTTTTTGGTGGAGGAATATCTCTGCACCAACGTTTAGTGCCTCTCCAATGCTTTGAGAATAAAGTTATGAAAACGCTATTGATTTTCGGCTGTAGTTTGATCTTTTTAGCGCTGCTGGGCTGGGTAGGACTCAAAATAAAACCTGCGCCCTTCCCGGCCTTTCCTCAGCCAACGCCTCCCTTCGCGATGATTCCCCTGCCCGCCGGTCTGCCTGCGCCGGTGGAACGCTTTTTCCGCCTCGTCTATGGCGAAGAGGCGCCGGTAATTACCTCTGCTGTGCTGACCGGGCGCGCCACCATGCGTCCCTTTGGGCCGCTTGCATTGCCGGCCCGTTTTCGCTTTACCCATGACGCCGGCAAAGGCTATCATCACTATATTGAAGCCACCTGGTTCGGCATCCCTATTATGAAAGTCAACGAACATTTTCTGGAAGGCCAAGGTCGGCTGGAACTGCCCTTTGGCGTCGAGGAAGGGGACAAAATCGACCAGGGCGCGACGCTGGGGCTCTGGTCCGAATCGCTCTGGCTGCCGGCCATCTATTTGACAGCGCCGGGCGTGCGCTGGGAACCGGTGGATGAAGTGACCGCGCTCCTCGTTGTGCCGTTCAACGATGCCGAAGAGCGCTACGTCGTCCGCTTTGATCCCGCTAATGGATTGCCCACCTGGTTTGAATCAATGCGCTATCACGGCCAAAGTAGCACCGACAAAGTGCTGTGGCTCAACCATCTGGTCGAGTGGGAGATGCACAGTGGCAAGCCCGCGCTTAAAACTGGGACCGCAATTTGGATGGATGACGGCAAACCGTGGGCTGTCTTTACCGTAGAGGAAGCAGTCTTTAACGTGGATATTCGGGAATACATCCGCACCAAGGGACAATAAACTGATGAACGCACAAACTGAAGCCGTGATGAGTCTGATTGCGGCGTTACTGGTGCTCTTTAGCGCGATGTGGGATCCTTGGGTCTCTGCGACCTTAGCCGTCATATTGTTGGTTGCCTTCGCAGCCTACAAGTTTGTCTACGCAAGGAGAGACTTATGACCTTGAGAATGTCCTTAATCTTTGGTCTTCTACGGTTCGTGGTAGGCATCATTGTGCTGGTTGCCTTAGTAGCTGGTCTCTTTGCCCTAACCTTGCCGGCCATCCAGCGCTGGGGGGCGACTGACGATGAAGTGGCCAGCGCGCTGCCGGGCGACGAGTTGATTACGCAACCACTTGTGCGTTGGACCCATGGTGTCACCATCGACGCGCCGCCGGCCACGGTCTGGCCATGGCTTGCCCAACTGGGAGACACGCACGGTGGTTATTACAGCTACACCTTTATTGAGAATCAGATTGGTGCACTGACCGGCGCAGCCGATTACAAGGTAGTTTATGTCAATGCCGACCGCATTCACCCCGAATGGCAAAACCCCCAACCCGGCGATTCACTCATCCAAGCGGTGCTCAAGGTGCGTGCGGTGGTGCCGGGACAATATCTGCTGGCCGATTCGGTTGACCCGGCGGTAATGAACTGGGTCTGGCTGTGGTACCTCCAACCAGTGGCGAATGGCCAACAGACGCGCCTGCTTGTGCGCATGGGCATTGCTACGGCCGGGCCGCCCGATCCGGTCATGGGTTTCATGATGAATATTGGGGGCTTTGTTATGGAACAGAATATGCTCCAGGGCATAAAGACGCGCGCGGAGGGTGGTTTTGAACCCACCTGGACCGAACCGGCAGAAATGGTGCTCTGGACTACGGCGTTGCTGATCGGCCTGGTCGGTGCAGTGCTCTTCTTGCTACGGTCGGCGTGGTTGGCGCCCTTGGCGGTTGCCATCGGTGCGGTGGTCATGCTCTTTATCCTGACCTTTGTCCAACCCCCACTTTGGCAGCGCGTGGTGATCGATGGGGCGTTGTTGCTCGGTCTGATCCTGGCTTGGCGTGCGTCTGGACAGCCGCGCCAAGATCGACCACAAGTGCAAACTCCAGCGAAGGCGTGGGCTGGATAGAGAGTGGAAAGGGTGATCCAGTTAGCGCCTCTAGTGGGGGAGCACGCATTTTGCCGAAGGTAGTAGAAATGTAATGAATACAGGGAAAAGGGAATCTATGCAACAAATCGATCAAATTACCTCTCGCCCGCTGCAAAATGAGGCGGATTTCTGGCGGGTGCGCGAGCTGTTGCGCGCGACCTATCCCATCACGCCGCTGGGCTTCAACTGGGAGGTCCGCCGCTGGGATGGCTCACGTTTTCACCATGCCACCGATGATTGGAAAGAACGCTTTGCCGGCCGCGTGCAACTGTGGGAGACGGCTGATAGCCAGTTGGTCGGAGTAGTAAATCCTGAAGGCGAAGGCAATGCGCACCTGCAAGTTCACCCCGATTTTCGCGCCATTGAGCCGGAGATGATCGCTTGGGCCGAAGCCCATCTCGCCACACCGAATGCAGCAGGGAAACGGCAATTGGAGATCTTTGTCTTTGACTACGATGGGCAACGCCAGCAATTGTTGCAAGACCGCGGTTACACCCAACTCGCCGATGGCGGTGTCACGCGCCGTCTGCGCTTGGCAGCGTGTACGCCGCCGCCGGTTGTGCTGGCTACCCCCTACCAGCTACGGACCACCGAAGCTGCCGATCTGGCCAACTGCCAACGGATTGCCGACCTGCTCAACGCCGCCTTCAACCGCAATTTTCACACGGCAGTGGAGTTTCAAAACTTCACGCGCCAGGCGCCCTGTTACCGCCCCGACCTCGATCTGGTGGCCGTGGCCCCGGATGGCGCGTTTGCCGCCTACGTGGGCATCGCCTACGACGACGTGAATGGCCACGCCGCATTTGAACCGGTCTGCACCCATCCTGCTCATCGCCGCCACGGGTTGGCGCAGACGCTGATGGTGGAAGGGTTGCATCGCCTCAAAGCGCTGGGCGCCACCGATGTCATCGTTGATACCGGCGACATGATCCCAGCCAACCGCTTGTATGACAGCATTGGCTTTACCGAGGTCTGTCGCGGGCACGTGTGGCGCAAGGAGTTTTGAGAAGAGAGAACTTTCCATGAAATATGTCAACATGATTCTCTGGCTTTCGTGGCTGATTGTCGTGCTGGCGCTGGTCGCGGTCGGTGCTGCGTTTTTGTGGCCCAATGACGGCGCGCCGTTTACTGTTACCTCGCTACGTGGGCAAGAGGTGCAGATCTATGGACGCGGGGTATACCGCTACGACACGCTCTTTACCGGTGCTGCCAATCGTGGGAGCGATGTGGTGACGTTGGTGTTGGGTCTTCCGTTGTTGATATACGCAACGGTGCGCTATGGGCGCGGATCGTTGCGCGGCGGGTTGCTCTTGTTGGGTACGCTTGTCTACTTTCTCTATCTCTACAGCAGCTACGCGTTGGGGATAGCCTTCAACCCGCTCTTTCCGGTCTACATCGCGCTCTTTTCGGCGAGCCTCTTTGCCTTTGTGTTGCTCTTTGCGTCAATTGACCGCCGACTTCTGGCTGACCATCTGGCACCCGACCTGCCCCGCCGCTCCATTGCCACGTTCATGTTTATCAGCGGTCTGGCAACGCTTGTGATTTGGCTCTTGCCGCTGCGCAATGATCTGGCCCTTAATCAACTGCCCCCAGCGAGCGGTACCTACACCACCAAAATCACTGATGTCCTGGATCTGGGCATTATTACGCCGGCGACCTTCATTGCCGGCACACTGATCTGGCGACGTAACCCCGTGGGCTATCTTGTCGCGGTTTCGCTACTCGTGTTGGAGATGCTGTTGTTACCGATGATCGCCGCGCAGACGGTGAGCCAATTCGCGGCCGGGATCACATTTACCACGGTGGAGATCGTGGGGCCGATGGTGGGTTTTGCCACGCTGGGGCTGCTGGCACTTTGGGTTACGGTGGTCTTGTTGCGCAATGTGGCCGATCCGGGAAACGAGCAAGTGCCGCGTCTACTGCCGGCACAGGGATGAACACCACCTCAAGCAGGACTGACGCATTTACCCAATGGCTGAGCTTGTCGAAGCCAAAGGGAAACGGCGTCAGTCCTATAAAGATAGGAGAAACAATGAGCAAACTACTTCACGCACCGACAAACTACGCCTATTTCGACCGAGGTAGAGATGAACAACCAGCGTCTGTGCTGCTTATGAATCCCTGGGTCTACTTTGCCGCAACCTTTGCCTGGACCTGGACAGTCTGGGGAGTGGCTATCTTGTTGCAGGTCAACATGGCGTCGCCGTTGGGCGGGATACTCATGTTACTGGGGGTGCTGGGGCCGCTCGTCACCGGCATCGGCTTTACCTACCGCACCAAGAACCGGACGGGACGCCGCGACTATTGGCTGCGTGTCGTTGACGTGCGCAGAATTGGGTGGCAGTGGTTGCTGCTTCTCCTCGTCTTTGTCCCGCTGTTAAATGGATTGGCGGCTTTACTTGATTACTGGGCTGGCGGCGCGGGCGCGGTCTGGGGGGAAACATTGGTCAATGCCGCGACAAATCCGTTGGGACTGCTCTTTTCGGCGCTATTCGCCACCCTGATTCCCTTTATCGAAGAGCTGGGCTGGCGCGGCTATGTGCTGGATCGGCTGCAAGCGTCCCGCAGTGCACTGATGGCCAGCCTGATCTTGGGCGTGGTCTGGTCACTGTGGCACTTGCCGCTCTTTTGTGTCGCCGGTTCCTATCAGGCGGGCTTGGGCGTGGGGACGCCGGCGTTTTGGCTTTTCCTGGTCGGCATTGTGCCGTTGAGCGTTGCCTTTACCTGGATCTATAACAACACCGGGCGCAGCATTCTGGCGGTGATTCTCTTTCACGGCATGGTCAATTTTACCGGTGAACTGTTCGATATCGCCGAACGGGCCAATACCATTTCGATTGGGCTGTGGATCATCGCCGCAATTGGCATCACGCTGATTTGGGGGGCCCAGACCCTGCGTGGGGATACGCGGAGAGCCATCAATGAAACAACCTAATGCAACAACCAAGGCGAGCGCGCCACCGCTGGCGAAAAGGTCAGACACTGATCCATGGTCTGCAGCGCAACCGAATCGTTCCGCTGATCATCCGGTGGCGCGCCATTCGATTCTAAAATCGATTGTGTTACATTTATTGCCCGGACTGCTGGCGCTGTTGGTCTTTACACTGATCGCCCGGCCGGTAGAGGCTATGGGCTTTCCCTCAATCATGCCCTGGCTCATTACCGTGCTGTTCGTGATCATACCGTTTGAATTGGGGTATATGTACTATGTGGGACGCAAGTGGAATGGTCGGTGGTCGCTTGCCGGGATAATCCGCTACCGCCAACCACTAAACGAATGGCAGATTTTGCTTTGGACAGCCATCACCTTTGGCGCTGTGCTTGTGTTATTCGTGGTTGCCGGCCCGATCACGGGTTATCTAGAGGCCATTGCTGTTGCTTGGCTTCCAGCGTGGTTTGTGATGGATACCGGGGTGGCGGATGGCAGCTTCCAAACATCAACATTGCTGGTGGTGAACATTAGCAGCATTTTTGTCTTTGTGATCGGCGTTGCCATTGTGGAGGAACTCTACTTCCGCGGGTTTTTGCTGCCGCGACTCGCTTATTTAGGCGGTTGGGCCGTGCTCATCAACAGTCTACTGTTTGCCCTCTATCACTTCACAACCCCCTGGCAGCTGGTGACGCGCGTCTTGATTACGCTACCGTTAGCCTATGTGGCCTACCGCAAGCAGAACCTCATCCCGTCCATGCTGGTACATGCGCTAGCCAACAGTGTCGATGTAATCATGGGCTTTGCCTATATCTTGAGCAGGTAAATTGTGATGATAATGTCATGTATGGACGTCGTGCAAACGAAAGCAGGAGGGAGAATGCGTGCGTTCTTTACAAAATTAATCAGCGTTGCGGGGCTTTTACTGCTGCTTGTCGGCATATTCATGTACGTACAAATCGTCCAACCGTGGTGTATGCGCTGGGGTGCAACGGACACGGAGATTGCCATGCCTCTGCCGGGGGATCCTTATATTCCACCGACAACGGTCGTCTCCACCCGGGCCATCACCATCCACGCCCCGGTGGCGCATGTCTGGCCTTGGATCGTGCAACTCGGCCAACAGCACGCCGGCTTCTACAGCTATGATTGGCTGGAAAATCTCTTTGCCGCGCGGATGCACAACGCTGATCAAATCGTCCCTGCATGGCAAGGGACCAAAGTGGGTGACCCGGTCTACATGATGGCCGATCCACCCCCGATGTCTGTGGCGGAAATCGTACTTCTGGAGCCGGAACGGATGATGGTGCTCAAAGGCGGGTGGGGGTTTTATCTGCAACCGCTTGATGCACAGACGACCCGCTTTATTGTGCGCTATGCCTCATTCCCCGTGAAAGGCGATCTGGCAGCCGCGCTCTACTACTATCCCATGTTTGAGCCGGCCCACTTTGTGATGGAAGCGGGCATGATGCTCGGAATTAAAGCGCGTGCCGAGCAAGCCGTCCATGAGGTGCTGCCAACTGAAACAGTCGCCGTCACAGCATTGGAGTTGGTCCCGTGAGGTACATCACCCAACATTGTTTTCGGACAGTGCGCGGCACGCTGCTTAGTGGTCTGCGGTTGGGCTTCGGCCTGACTTTGATCTACAGTGCCGGCTTTGCGCTCTACGCAATTGTCCGCTCGTCCTGGCATATTGTAGCGAGCTTACCCGTTGCCGAGGGGCTGGTTGGCACGCTGGTGGCCAATGCCTTTGCCCTGATCGCTGCCGTGTTGTTCTTTGCGCTGCTCTTGGGCGTGGTTGCGGCGCTGCTCCAGAGCATCACATTGTTGCTGGTTGATGGACTGGCGCGATTACTGATGGCGCACCGGTCCCCACTCGTTATGGCCGGGCTGGGAATGATCTCGGCTGCGCTGGTGGCCGGTGCCGTGCAACTGCTGGTGCAGCGCAGCCTGGGCAGCTATTTCACCGCACTGTGGCCGACCGGTTACTTCTTTTGGTTGGGGCTGCCCTCGCTGCTCTTTGTGGGTGCGACTACCTGGGTTGGTTGGCGCGTGGAAGGGTACGCGGTAGAGAGCCAACGGCATTCTATTGATGCTGTTGCAACAATACACTGACCCTATACTAAGCTGCGCCATCAAGTAACATTTTATACACGAGCAAAAACGTTATTATGTGCTGCGGCGGAGTATAAATCGGAGATAATAAATGCATACAACCATTCCGACACGCGTGGGTGCTTCTAGCTGGCCAGTGGTGGCCCTCTTGGTGAGCAGTGCACTGGTGGTAAAGACTATCAACGTCACCTCCTTCCACATTGCCGATCGATTCTATCCTGCCTATCTGCTTCTTGACCCGGATAATGTGTATATGCGCATCACGATCCACCACCTGGCGCAGATGCTCTTCGCTTTTGCCTGGATCCTGGCGGTTAGCCGGTTGATGCAGTGGCCTTTGCGCACCTTTGGCTTCAATCTGAACGGCTGGGCGTTTAGCCTCAAATGGGTCTTGATCTTTTGTGCCCTCTGGTTTCTGGTGCAGTTTGGCGTGGGGTATCTGCTCGTGCGTGGCGGTTTATCTGCCGATCCAGGCTACCCCTTTACGCTACGCAATGTTGCCGGTTGGTTTGGCTTTGAAGTGTTACTATCCGGCACCAGCGAGGAGATCATGTACCGCGGCCTGATTATGACGCTGATGCTGCGGCTGTGGCATCAACGCTTCCATTCCGCCCAGCTCCTGGGGTGGGCGGCGGTGGTCGGTGCAACAGTGGTGTTCATGGTTGACCATATCAATTTCAGCTTACAGCCGTTGGCGGTAACGTATGTAAATCCGCTGCAGCAGGTGACGGTGCTGATCTTTGGCCTTTTTTATGGATTTTTGTTTCTGCGCACACGTAGCCTTGTGGGGCCGATGTTGGCACATAATCTGCTGAATGGTGTGATTACGGTTGCCGGAACACTGCTCTATGTTCTGCTGTAGTGTGAACTGTTGACTGGTTTGCAAGGGAGAAAATGATGGCTGTTCGTATGCAAGAAATGCCCCAATCCAATTTCCTGATGCGCTGGCTGACACCGGCGTTTACCATCATTCGCACCCATCGCCGCGCGTATCTCTGGCTGAATGGCCTCTATTACGGCGTGATGCTGCTGGGGATCCTGTACACGCTCTACGACGCAACGTTGCAACGCATGGTGACCGAAGCGGTGGGGAATGCGTTTCGCCAGGATCCACTGGCCGCCGTGGGGGAGGCGTATGTCAGCGGCCAAACGGTGCGCGCCATTTTGCTTACCTTTGTGATCAATTTCTTTGTCGGCAGCGGCGTGACCATCACTCTGCCCTCGCTGATTATCCCCTTTAGCGGGCTGCTGATGGGTGCGTACCGCGCCGTACTGTGGGGCCTGATCTATGCGCCGACCTCGCCGGAACTGCGGATGATCTTCCTGCCCCATTTGCCCACGCTGTTGCTGGAAGGGCAGGCGTACGTACTGGTGTTGTTGGGGGTGGTGATGCAAGGGCGGGCACTCTTTGCACCCCGTACCGTGGGCGCAACAACGCGCCGTCAAGGGTATTGGCAAGGCATCAAACTGACCTTGCAGCTGTATGAATTGGTGGTACTCGTTTTGGCAGTGGCCGCGATCTACGAAGTGTTGGAAGCCGCGGTTTTGCTTGCGCAATTGAGTCAATAAGAAGGAGATTGCGGATCATGCATGGAGCTAATCAACCAGTGGCTGTCACCATCCGCACAGACCAGCGCCCGGCGCACTGGCGTTGGCCTGTGCTCATCGCATTAATCCTTGGGATCATTGCTATCTTTGTTGTGCGCACCCAACTGGCGTATACCGGCGCCGCGCCCCGTCTGTTTGAGATGTTCGACCTGTCCACCACCGCTGTCGCAGCGTTTATTCTGTTCTTTGGCTTCCGCACGCTCACGCGCGTCGACTGGGTGGTTGGGCTTGGCGTTGGTCTGTTGATCGCATTGACATTGCCGCTGGCCACGCTCTTCAACCCCTACCCATTTCTTGACCGGGTGCATGGCGCGCTGTCGGCGGCGGTCGTGCGCGGCGCGCTCACGGCAATTACACTACTCGGCGGGCTGGTGATGATGAACTGGGGTGGCCCCGTGCGGGTGCAACTGGCGCTGAATGGGTGGCGGCGGGCGCTCCGCAGCTTTGGCTTAGGAGCTGCGGTGGGCGTGCCGTTGGCTGCGCTCAATGCCTATGCCAATGCCTGGACGCAGGGGCAACCATTCGTCTGGCAAAGCGTCGGCGCGGCCGCGTTGGATGCGCTGCAACCGGCCATTGTCGAGGAAATGATCACACGGCTGGCATTGCTGGGAATCCTCTGGCTGATCCTGCGCCCGTTTTGGCCTGAGCGCCAGGCGATTTGGTTGGCGGCGAGTTTGGCACTGCTGATTCACACCTATGGCCACTATAGCGAACTGTTCGTCACGCAACCGTTTGTGGCGCTGGTGATGGGCGCAGTGATGGGCCTGCTTTGGGGTCTGCCCATTACCATCCTGGCTTTGCGCCGTGATATCGAATCAGCAATTGGCTTTCACTGGATGCAGGATTTTGCGCGTTTTGTGGTGGGGCTGTGAGCGTACATGTTATCGAATTTAAGGAGGATCACCTGTGACTAACCAAACTGAGTATGCTGCCCGTTTGGAAATCGACTATCCGGAAGAGCGCGACAGGCTGACCGTCTTCTTTCGGTTGCTCTGGATCATTCCCATCGCGATTATCCTGGGGCTCATCGCCGGGGCCGGCGAGACGGTGACCTATCGGTTTTATATGAATGAAGCCGGCGATGTAGTGCGGAGAACGCGCGAAACAGCCAGCGGACTGGCCGGTGGTCTGGCCGCGGCCACGGCTTTAATGATCGTCTTTCGCCAACGCTATCCCCGCTGGTGGTTCGATTTTGCGCGCGAATTGACCCGCTTCAGCTACCGCGTCGGTTCCTACTTTCTTTTGCTCACCGACCAATATCCGTCGACGGTCGAGGAGCAAGCTGTGCATCTGGAGGTCGATTATCCCGATGTGGAAACTGACCTCAGTCGGGGGCTGCCGCTGATTAAATGGCTGCTGGCAATTCCGCACTATATCGTTCTGCTTTGTCTGGGGATCGCGGTCTTCTTTGTCACCATTTTTGCCTGGTTCACCATTCTGCTGACCGGTCACTATCCGCGGGAACTCTTTGACTTTGTCGTCGGCGTGGGGCGCTGGATGTTGCGCGTAAGCGCCTACGCCTTTCTGTTGGTGACGGACCGCTATCCACCCTTTCGTTTGCATTGACAGCCGGCCCTGCCAGTAAATGCCGGCATAACTATGTGAGGAGGCGCTGATGAAACCACTGCTGTTTGATGTGCCGCGTTTGTACGGCAATATCTTTATCGTGGCCATCATTGTGTGGGCACTCTCTGAAAGAGTCGGCGCTTTTCTGTTGCGCTCGCCTGCAACAGCTGCCCGGCGTGATCGTGGCTCCTATTGGGCCGTGGTGGGCGGCATGGTCATCGGCATTGGTGGTGCGTTTGCATGCGCCGCCTATCTGCCACAACTGGCGCTCACCACCCACCGTTATACGATCTTCTGGATTGGGATTCTGCTCATGGTGGCCGGCCTGGCATTGCGCTGGGTTGCCATTTATACGTTGGGCCACTCCTTTACGCTGCATGTTGCCGTTTGTGAAAACCAAGCACTGATTCAAAGCGGCCCTTATCGCACCTTGCGCCATCCAGCCTATAGCGGCGTCTTGCTAACCATGCTGGGCATGGCACTTGTGCTGGCCAATTGGGCGAGTTTGGTCATGATGGTATTGGGTGGGCTGAGTGGCCTACTCTATCGGATCCATGTCGAAGAGCAGGCGTTGATCGAACATTTTGGGCAGCCCTATCGCGAGTACATGCGGCGGACAGATCGTCTCATCCCGTATGTTTGGTAACTGTCGTTGCAAATTTCGTTGGAAGGAGACGACGCGAACGCAGACACTGTTTTGGTGCGACTTCCCTAAACTTAAAGGAAAAACTTCTATGAGTACGCTACAGCACACAATATCACAAGGTTCACTTTCCTATCGACAGACGCAAGCAACTTGGTGGGGACACTTGTTGTGGGTCATGGGCGCGGCGGTGTTGGGGTGGGCCTGCACTGCAATCTTTGCCGGGCTGTTGCACTGGTCACGCCCGCTCTTTCTGGTACCGTGTGTACTGCTGACTGGAGGCTTTATGCTGGCGTGGCTCCGTTGGAGCGGTTTGAACTGGCGTCGCCATCTAATCCGACACTGGGGGTGGGGCTTCCTGGGTGCGCTGGTGGTCGGTGCGTTTGTCGTGCAGAATGTGCTGCGCCAACCACGGACACCGATGCCGCAAGGTGTAGATCTGGCTGTTGACCTGCTTTGGTTGGGCTTGATCTATGGGCTGGTGGATGGCTTGTTCCTCACGGTCCTGCCGATCGCCGCCACTTGGCAAGCGTTTACGCTATTGGGGTGGACGAACCGCTGGCCGGGGCGCGTTGGGGCGGGTATCTTGGCGTTGTTGGCCAGTCTGTTCGTCACGGCAACCTATCACTTGGGTTATCCTGAGTTCCAGGGCGTTGCGCTCTTTGGCCCGCTGGTGGGTGTCGGCGTAATGAGCGTGGCCTACTTGCTCAGTCGCAGCCCGTTGGCGCCGGTCCTGAGCCACATTGCCATGCATGGAGCGGCGGTGCTCTTCGGCTTGGCCACGGCGATCCAACTGCCACCGCATTACTAACCTATCTAGTTTCTGTTGCGAAAGGCTGATTTCTCACACAAAGGCGCGAAGCTCGCCAAGAAACACCAGTGAGACCTTTGCGGTCTTTGCGGCTTTGCGTGAAGCGTTTCCGCATTCGCAACAAGAACTATCTAAGTGGAACTGACATCAAATAGCTCATCAAGTAGGAGAAAACATATGTCTACGTCACTTTTGTTAGAAGCGCCATCCCCTGTCAACCTGGTTCAGTGGCAACCCGCGCCACCGCTGTGTGCCGGCCCGGAGATGGCTGCACTTACCCCCTTCCATTCCAATTGCGCTTGGCAGGGCATGGTGGCGGCCAATGGCACGGGACCCGGCTCGCCGGAAATGACGGCTGTTGGCATGTTTGGCGTCGGCGCCCTTTGGCTTGTGCCCCTTACTAGTGCCACCGTGACGGTCGCCGTCGGTTCGATTGTCAAGCGGCCGGTGTTCATCGAGGGCGATTTGATGGAGCGCGAGTACCTCTGTCTGACGCTCTCGTTTAATCATGATATCGTTGATGGCGCACCGGCAGCCCGCTTTACGCATCGCTTTGCCGAATTGCTGGCAAGCGGCGATGAAATCAGCGAATTGCTCAACTTGGATTTGTGCATCAGCAGAGAGAAAACATGTTGAACCGACTACGATGCATTTCCCTTGCCCTGCTGACCGGCTTCATCGCATTAACTGCGATTGGCGGCGGCATTGCCTTGCTGATTGGCCTGGAAGATCGCCGTTTCCCAGTTGAATGGCTGCGCGGCACACCCTTCCCCAATTACACAATCCCCGCCCTCATCCTGGCAATTGCGGTGGGGAGCAGTGCGCTGCTGGCCTGTGTCCTGCTGCTGCGGCGCCACCGTCGGCGCTTCTTAGCGTCGGTGGTGGCGGGGGTGATCATGATGGGCTATATCGTCGTCGAAACGCTGATCCTCCAACAAGAGCCACCCGGCCCGACCAGTATCGAGATGTTCTACTTCGGTCTTGGTGCCCTGATTGTTGTATTGGCCGGCTATCGTTGGCAGAACTCGCCGCGATTGCATGCCCCCAGTAAATAGACACACAGCTTGTCATTGGGCGTGGCACGTCGATTTGTTTGTGGGTTTGTAACAGATTACAATGGGCATCGTACTGTACGGCACCAATCTCCCATAACCGGATGAGGATGAGACCGGATGCCGATCCCAATTCTGCAAACCAAGCTCTACACACCACCGCTCGCCACCCTTGTCCCGCGTCCACAGTTGGTTGCTCGGTTATCCGACTCTTTGCAAAGTAAACTCATCCTCGTCTCCGCGCCGGCCGGCTTCGGCAAGACAACGCTCATCAGCCCTTGGTTACAACAGTTGGATAGTCCCGCTGCCTGGCTTTCTCTGGATGAAGGTGACAGCCACGAACAACGCTTTTTGCGCTATCTTACTGCTGCCTTACAAACCATATTGCCCGCACGCGGCGAATCGTTACTCGCTACATTGCAGCAGACGGAGAACCCAGCGGTCGAGAGTATTCTGGTCTTGTTGCTCAACGATTTGGCGACTGTCGACGAGCGGTTGGTGCTTGTGCTCGAAGACTATCATGTGGCCGCGACGCCAGAGATTGGCTGGATTGTGACCTATCTGCTGGAGAACGCACCGCCCAACTTCTTGCTGGTCATCACGACGCGCGTCTATCCGGAGCTGCCCGTATCGCGCTTGCGCGTCCGTAGCCAACTGCTCGAACTACAGGCCGACGATTTGCGCTTTTCTACCGATGAAGTCCGGCATCTCTTGAACCAACTCCGCCACTTTGGCCTCAGCGCGGACGAACTGCTGGTGTTACATACGCAGACTGAAGGCTGGGCCGCGGGCCTCCCGTTGGCCGCGCTCTCGCTTGAGCATGAGACCGAGCGTACAGCGTTTATTGAGAACTTCCGCGGCACCCATCGCTATGTGACCGAGTATCTCATGGCAGAGGTGTTACAATGAACGCATTTGGTATCGCTACCATCATCTCTTCGCCGAGTTGTTGCAACAGCGACTGCGGCAGCAGGATCCGGCGCAAGGCACTGCGTTGTTACAAAAGGCAAGTCAGTGGTTTTTAGCTGAGGGGTATCACGAAGAGGCGGTTGATTACGCCTTTGCCACGGGTGATATGGCCTACGCGGCACAGGTATTGACCCCGTTGGTTGCCCATCTGACCACAACCGGACGAAGCCGCCAGGTGCAGGCGTGGCTGCACCAGCTACCCGCAGGCGATCATCGAGCAGCATGGTGGGCTCTGTCTCTACCACGCGATCACCTGCATCCTTCAGCGTGACTTTGACCGAGTAAACGCATTGCTTGATGCCGCGGAACGGGCACGCCATACCCTACCCGCTAGCTACGTGGAGATGGCGCGTGCCTTGTATGACTCGACGGTGCATGACGATGAGCAGGTTCTCGACTCCGCCCACGCGATCCTGGCCATGTTGCCCGCGGCGGCCGCGCTCCAACGTAGTGTGCTCTCCACCAGCCACCTGATGCGCAATCATCTGCGGGAAGCGCACGATGCTGCGCATCAGGCCCTGGCGGCGCACGGGTCAATTGCCGATACCCGCGGTCTGGTTGCCACCTACCACAACTTGGCGGTTGCCGATCTTGCGCTCGCTGGGCCACAGACCGCAGAACGTTGGGTGGCAGCGCTGAATCAACAGCGCCGCCACTATGAGCAGCAGTCGAGGATTCCCTTCACGGGCAACGAAAACAACATCACTTCCCAGATCGAACAAGAGATCGAAGTGAACTTCACATCAGTTGTCCGGCTGACGCAGCACTGCCTGTCCCTCTTGCTGCGGCGCAACACAAGCGCCATTGTCAACGTGGGGTCGGGGACCGGGTTGGTGCCAAAGCCCGATGGCATTGTCTATTCGGCGACCAAAGCTGCGGTTCATTCGTTTACCAAAGGGCTACGCTGGCAACTGGAAGGGACAGGCGTCAACGTCTTTGAACTATTTCCTCCCGTCGTCGAGACCGCAATGACCGCCGGCCGCGCTGAGCAGAAAGTAACACCCGAAACTGTCGCCCAAGCATTGATCACCGGAATGCAGCGTGATCAAGCGGAGATCTACGTTGGTAAAATCAAACTGCTACAGTTGATCAACCGTCTCTTGCCAGCATTGGCAGAGAAGATCATGCGCCGCTAATCAACAAATTGCCAAATCAAGCACAACGGAGCAACTCGTGAAGATGAAACGTAGCGTCTCACTGCTGACCGTACCTGCCCTTTTTATAATGGGCATTGCGTCTACACGGGAATGGTTATTTCCCGGCAAGCACATCTACACTGCAATCAAAATAAACGCACCAACTGACAAGGCCTGGGCGGTGTTGGCCGATATTGATCGCTACCCAAAATGGAACCCTATCATGTGCAAGTTGATGGCGAATTTGCCATCGATGCCCCGCTTACCGTTCATGTGGAAAAGCCCAATGGCGAGGCGGTGACTGTCCACGCCCATCTCATGCGCATTGAGTCCAACCGTGAGTTGACATGGGGCGGCGGGATCCGCGGTATCTTCTATGGAGAGCACGTCTTTCTGCTGGAAGCGCTGGCGGACGGTAGCACAAAGCTCATCCACAAAGAAGACTTCACAGGCATCGCCGTGCGCTTTGTAACGCTGGAGGCGATTGATGAAGGGTATGCCTTGATGAATGCCGCGCTGAAAACTTATGTGGAAGCGGCGTAATAGCAAGCGCTATCGACATCAAGCAAAAGAGTTTCCACCAGCCCCTGAGCGGGTGCCCCCTGAGAGCGAAGGGAAAGGTGGAAACTCTTTTGTTTAAAGCCTATCGTTCTCAACGGGAATCCAATGCTTGGATGTTTTCAACTTATCCAACGCCTGCTGGGACGCATAGAACCGTACATATCCACAGTCAGCACAAACCACCGGCATAATCTTGGCGCTAGAAAAGATGCCCGGTGCCAATTTGGGCAGTAATTCCGGGCCATATCCGCCCTGAGAATCAATCGCCTTTTTGTAACGAAAGACGTTGTTCGAGTTGCATTCCGGACAGGGTTTCATTGGGGTGTCCTCCAGGTTATGCGTTTGGGTTGACAAGACGTGAAAGTGTCCGTTTGATCGATGCCCAGTCACATCTGCGTGATTTGTCGTTCCCGGCCGCGGACAACCAGAGAAACGGCACAAACCAGATGGCGATGAGAAGATGGGTCACCGTTTGCGCGTGGCGCTCATACTGGGTGTCGGCGATCAGATACGATGCGAGGAGAATGGCGGCAGCGAAGAAAAGGGAGACCAGAATATTGTATGTTGCGGCGCGTTGGGGTGTCATCGAATTTTTTCCTGATTTTAGTGTTGCAAAGGCAAACTGTTCTACATGTGTATAGAATATTGAGAGGATCGTCGCATTTTTGGTGTGTTCTGCTTGCAACAGACCAATATCCCCTAGCCGCTCTGTTGCCATGCGAAATGCAGCCTGTTCCGTTAGCCCTTCCGACTGCAAGCGCTCGACTTCGCAATAGAGATGATCTGCTAATTCTTCGCGACGCGCTTGACGATTCCAGCCGTAAGTATGGACGGACCGACACCAAGCTTGCACTGCCGCGTCTAGATCAAAGTCCATATCAAAATTTAGGCTGGACATACGACACCTCCCTCTAATTTCTGTAACATCTCATATAAGCTGCGCCAGCTTTGGCGCTGCTCGTTGAGTTCCTCGAACCCTGCTTGACGTAGCCGATAATATTTGCGCTTGCGGCCATTCTCGGCTTTGCCCCAATAGGACTCCACCAATTCATTTTTCTCTAGACGATGTAGAATCGGATAGAGCATGCCATCGGCCCACTCCATCTCGCCGTCGGACAGTTCGCGCACCTGCTGAATGATTGCATAGCCGTAACTATCACCGTGACTGAGGATCGACAGAATCAACGGCGTGGCAGAGGCAGCAATCAAGTCTTTTGCGATTATCATGTCAATCACCTATGTTGGACAAGAGCATGTTTATACCTTATTCTCCATACGGTCGTCTATACCTTGTAGTTCTATGTATTGATGGAATTGATTATACATAGAACTACAAGGTATGTCAAGTAGGAAAAAATTATTTTTCAATTCTCCGATTGGCGCGCTCATCGACAACGCAATGAGACAGGCGTAGCTGGTCAATTTGGGCAGAGACATGCAACCGATTACAATGGGGCACACATATTGCGATGAACGCAACGGCACCTTCAGTTGCGCGTTCCGTATTTTCCGTCCTTATCGGAGGCAGGGCTATGCACGCGAGACCTTTACGCTGCTCCTCAAATATGGGTTTCATGAATTGCGCTATCAGAAGGCGAATACCGAGACCATTGCGAGCAACGACGCGTCCATTCAGCTTCACCGGTCGCTCGGGTTTCGCGAGGAGGGACGCCGGCGGCACAACGTCTTTACCGACGGGCAATATTTTGATGAGATCCTCTTTGGCATGACGCGTGAGGAATTTGATGCCCTGCATGGGACAAGAAATTATCTTCTATTAACAACAAGAGGAACCTTGCTATGACCGTCAAGCATATTCAGCGCCTGTACGACTACAACGATTGGGCCTGGCATCAGCTCTTTCCCAGCCTAGCTCGGCTCGATGATGTTGCCTACAAAGAGGATCGCGGCTTCTTTTGGGGCTCGCTCCATAGCGTGCTGGTCCACTCCATGTCGGCAGAATACATCTGGTATCAGCGGATTATGGGGACCAGCCCGACTGCGATGCTAGACCCGGCGGACTACGCCGATTTCCCTGTGGTCCAATCCCAGTGGGCGGAGATCGATGGCAAACTGCGCCAGTTTGTCGCCACGTTGGCCGATGAAGATCTGGTGCGCCAAATCGACTATACCGATCGGAGTGGCCAGCCCTATTCTACCCAGCTTGGCGATATCCTGCTGCACGTGGTCAACCACTCGACCGAGCATCGCAGCCAGATGACGCCGGTGCTCTTTGCGTTGAACGTGCCGACACCGCCGTTGGATTATATTTTCTTCACACGTGCATAGGTGAATGGATGCGATGCCCAATCCACTCTTGCAAACCAAACTCTATACCCCACCACCACGTCCGAACCTCGTCGTACGCCCGCGCCTGTTCGAGCGGCTGAACGCCGGCTTGCACGGTAACTTGACCCTCATCTCCGCGCCGGCCGGCTTTGGCAAGACGACCCTGATCAGCGCCTGGCTCGCGGACAATGAGTACGCAGCCGCTTGGCTTTCGCTCGACCAAGGAGATAGCGAGCCCACGCAATTTCTGGCCTATCTCATCGCTGCCTTGCGGACGATTGCGCCGGATATTGGCGCAGAGGTGGTTGACCTGCTCGACTCGCCACAGCCACCGCCGATTGCAGCAATGCTGACGGGCTTGCTCAATGAGCTCACCACGCTCTCGAACACGCTGATCCTTGTCCTTGACGACTATCACGCCCTTGATTCGCCATCGATTAACGACGCCCTCGCCTTTCTGCTCGACCACCTGCCGCCACAGATACATCTGGTGATGACCAGCCGCGAGGATCCGAATCTGCCCCTGGCCCGGTATCGCGCTCGCGGTCAACTGAGCGAGTTACGTGTGATCGATCTGCGCTTCACCCCCGACGAGGCCGCCGAATTGCTCAACCGAGCGATGGGGCTATCGCTCTCGCCGGAGGAGATTGCCGCATTGGAGGAGCGCACGGAGGGCTGGATCACGGGCCTACAATTGGCCGCTCTTGCACTGCAAGGTCTTGCCACACAGGGGCGTACCGATGTGGCCGGCTTTATCAAATCGTTCACCGGCAGCCACCATTTCATTCTTGATTATCTCATCGAAGAGGTTTTGCAGCAGCAGCCCGACCATGTGCGCCGCTTCCTGCTGCAAACCGCGATCCTCGACCGGCTCAGTGGCCCCCTCTGCGATGCCGTTATGGGCCAGGAAGAGGGCACAGGAGATGGATCGGGGGCCGGCAAAGCGATGCTCGCTGCGCTGGCGCGCGATAATCTTTTTGTGGTTCCGCTCGATGACCAGCGCCAGTGGTATCGCTATCACCACCTCTTTGCCGATGTTCTCCAGGCACGCTTGCTGGAGGAACAGCCTACGCAGGTAGCCACATTGCATCAACGGGCGAGCAGGTGGTATGAGCAACATGATCTGCGCACCGCGGCGATCCGCCATGCGTTGGCGGCTGAGGATTTTGTGCAAGTGGCAAACTTAGTCGAGCTAACTTGGCCAGAAATACATCGCAGTATGTTCCGATCTCCCAATTTGCTGGCGTGGTTAGCAGCAATTCCCGAGGAGCTGATCCGCGCCAGACCCATGCTCAGTGTTGGCTATGCCTGGGAGTTATTGAATGGTGGCGAATTCGAGGGGGCTGAGGTTTGGCTACGCGCCGCCGAACGGTGGCTGGACGGGTCAAGCACGCAAGCGCAATCAGCCGCCTTTGCGCATGAGATGGTCGTCATGGATCAGGAGGAATTTCGCTTCTTCCCGGCGGAGGTTGCCTCGGCGCGTGCCTATCTTGCCCAGGCGCGCGGCGATGTGCCTGGGACGGTGACCCACGCGCTGCAGGCCCTCAACCTCATCCCCAAAGATGATTATATCCGGCGCGGTCCAGCCGCGTCGCTCTTGGGACTGGCCTACTGGACCACTGGTAAGCTGGAAGCAGCCTACCAGGCGCTGGCTGAAGGCATGGACTGTTTTCGGCGGGCGGGCAATATTCTCTTTTCAATCAGCGGCACCTTTGGCATGGCTGATATTCGGATTGCCCAAGGCCGCCTGCGCGCGGCCATTGGTACATATGAGCAGGCATTACAGCTTGTTGAGAAAGCGGGCGATCCGCGGCTGTTGGGAACCGCGGATCTACATTTGGGGTTGAGTGAGTTGTATCGCGAGCAGGGAAAACGAAACGCCGCCGCAGACCAGTTGCGGCAGAGCGAAGACCTAGGCGAGCAAGCGGGGCAACCAGTCTACCAATATCACCATTGTCTTGTAGAGGCCCGGCGTGCACAGGAACAAGGCGACTTGGACGGCGCGCTCCGCTTGCTTGACGAGGCGGAAGATCGCTTTTTCCAGGTCCATATCCCAGACTTCCAACCTGCGGCGGCGCGCAAAGCACGCGTGCGGATTGACCAGGGCCAGTTGACCGCAGCCCTGACTTGGGTGCGTGAACGCGGTCTCTCCGTTGATGATGAACTCAGCTACCTGCGCGAGTTTGAACATATTACCCTGGCGCGTGTGCTGATTGCCCATTACCAGCACGAACAGCACGAAGAGTCCATCCATGATGCAATGCGATTGCTGGCGCGTCTCCTGGTCGCGGCAGAGGTAGGAGAGAGATTCGGTAGTGTCATCGAAATTCTGTTGCTGCAGGCACTGGCCGATGCGGCACAGGATGACCTGACTGCGGCACTCGTCCCGCTGGAACGTGCGCTGACGCTGGCTGAACCGGAGGGCTACGTGCGCACCTTTGTCGACGAAGGCCCAGCGATGGCGAAATTGCTGGAAGCGGCCGCCAAAGCGGGGATCACGCCTGTCTATGTCTCTCAGTTGCGGGCAGCCTTTGCCGAAGTAGCACATCCTGGACAGCAGGACACCAGCGCGCCGTCCGCTGCGCCCGCATCCCAGCCCTTAATCGAGCCACTGAGTGAGCGGGAGCTTGATGTGCTACGTCTGCTCAACACCGAATTGAGCGGCCCGGAAATCGCGCGCAAACTCATGGTTTCGCTAAACACCATGCGGACCCACACCAAAAACATTTACAGCAAGCTCGGCGTCAATAACCGGCGGGCAGCCGTCCGTCGCGCCGAGGAACTCGATTTGTATTAACCACTACCACAGCAATTGCGATCTCTACCCCAGCCCCGGTAGGTGGTTCGATAAACCTGCCGGGGCTTTTTTGTCCCCCACATCATTGTCCCCCACATCATCCCATTCAATGAATCACCACACGAATCACCACATGTGGTGATGACGCCTCCCCACATCCATTTGTATACTCTGTTCATAAGCAATGCAGGAACACGAAGATAGAGATAGGAAATGAGCGAGGCGCAAAATGAGCGAAGCAGGCACACATGTGGAGAAAAATAACGAGCCTCAGCTGACCACGATTCGTATCAAGGGCCATCTTGCGGATCGATGGGCCGACTGGTTTGCGGAGTTGACCATCACGCGCACAGAGACTGGTGATACGCTGTTAACCGGCTCCGTGCCGGATCAGGCCGCACTCTATGGCCTGCTACGAAAAGTGCGCGATTTGGGGATGCCCTTGCTCACGGTCCATTGGGTTGACCCGAGCCAGACATAGGAAAGGAAAATAAGCATGTCCAAAAAGGAACGTATCGTTCAAATACTGAGAATAATCATGCCGATGGTGGGGATCATCTGTATCGTGATCTTCTCGCCCTGGGACGGAATATGGGCTTGGCTCACACCGGTGCCGAACAGTGTCCAAGCACAAGTCGATGACGCCATTGGGCATGGCTTGGATGGCATTATCGTCTATGTGGATAAAGCAGGTGAACCGCCCGCATTTTATACAGCCGGCTGGAAAAACCGAGAAAATCACATACCAGCCGACCCACAATCCTTATTCAAGATTGCCAGTATCGACAAGTTATATGTCGCCGTTTCTATCACCAAACTGGTCAATGACGGGCGCTTGTCGCTGGATGATACGCTGGCGGATCACTTTCCAGAACTTGTGGGAAGAATTGAAAATGCTGAAACCATTACCGTGAAATACATGGTGCAGCATCGGAGCGGTATTCCCAACTTCACTGATTATCCTGGTTACTGGGAAAACCCACCAGATAGTAGTGAAGCAGCCCTGGAATTAGCGCTAGATTTGCCTGCTAATTTTGCACCGGATGAAGTGTATGGGTATTCAAATACGAATTATCTTTTGCTCGGCGAACTCATTACAAAAGTGGTGGGGTATAGCCATTGGCAGTATATCGAAGAAGAGATTTTGATACCGCTCGAGCTGAACCATACGTACACGTCAATTGATGATGTGGATGTAGACGATATAATGAGCGGTTACTGGGTAGGCTATGAGCCTGATTTGAAGAATGATCCGCACGGCTCAATGCTCGCGACAGCAGAGGATGTGGGTATCTTCTTGCGGGCTTTAAATGATGGCTCATTGTTAAATGAGAATGAGCAGGCGATTTACTCCTCTATTTATGAGTATGAACATACTGGGTTGATACCTGGATACTACAGTATTGCACGTTACCACGGTGACATTGATACGGTTGTGGTTCAGTTTGTGAACACAGCCGGTGGCACCCCACTGGTTCCACTTTTCGATACAGGCGGTGGAACCAAGGTGATGGTATCGAATGTCGTTTACAACCGGATTGTCCAGATTCTGCGCAAGTGATAGATTTTGATGAGCTCGGGTCAGTCGCTTGTACTCACCGAGAGGATGGGCTATCATAGGCAGAGGTCAACAATGCAATGGAGATCACTATGACACGCGAATCCTTGCCTAGTCCAATCCTGCTCACCAAGTTCTATCGTCCACCCCTGCGCCCGCAATTGGTTCCCCGTTCAGAGCTTGTCAAACGATTGAACCAGGGACTAGACCCTGGCGTCAAACTCACGCTCATCTCTGCGCCGGCCGGTTTCGGAAAAAGTACACTGGTGGCCGAGTGGATCCAGGCCGGTGGGCATGCCTGCGCCTGGCTTTCGCTGGAGGCAGCCGACGATACACTCCCGCGCTTTCTCACCTATTGTATCGCGGCGCTACAGACGATGCTGCCCGATGTGGGCACAACATTGCTGCCCGCCCTGCAATCATCCACCCTACCACCGCTTGAGCCATTGCTCATCGAATTGACCAACGAGCTGACAACTTCAGCAGAACCAGTGACTCTCGTCCTGGATGACTATCACGTCATTGAAAATTCGGCTATCGACAGCGCGCTAACCTTTCTGCTGGACCATCTGCCACCGCAGATACACGTGGTGATGACCACGCGTGAGGATCCGCCGCTCCCCCTGGCGCTGTACCGCGTGCGGGGGCAATTGGTCGAGGTGCGCGCCGCCGACCTGCGTTTTACCCCCGCCGAAGCGGCCGAATTTCTCAACCAGGTGATGGGCCTGACCCTCTCAATGCAAGAGATCGCGGCCTTGGAACGCCGCACGGAAGGCTGGGTGGCGGGGCTGCAAATGGCCGCCCTCTCGCTACAGGGGCGCAGTGACGGTGCCAGCTTTATCCAGGCGTTCACCGGTAGCCACCGCTTTGTGCTGGACTATCTGGCCGGAGAGGTTCTGCAGCGTCAACCCGAACCTCTCCGCTATTTCTTATTGCAAACCGCGATTCTTGCACGGCTGTGTGGTCCGCTGTGCGATGCTGTTACGATGCGGGAAGATGGCCGAGAGACATTAGAAAGAGTGGAGCGGGGCAACCTCTTTGTCATTCCGCTCGATGACCAGCGCCAGTGGGTTCGCTATCACCACCTCTTTGCCGAAGTGCTGCAAACGCGCTTGATGCAGGAAGAGCCCGAAGCGGTTCCAGAACTTCATCGGCGGGCGAGCGCGTGGTATGCGCAGAATGACCTGCCGGCCGATGCGATCCACCATGCCCTTGCCGCCGCGGATTTCGAACGAGCCGCGGATCTGATCGAGTTGGCCTGGCCGCCCATCTACAAGGGGTTCCAGCCGGCCCTATGGCTGGGCTGGGTGAAGGCGCTGCCGGACGAACTGGTCCAGGTCAGGCCCGTCCTCAGTGTTGGCTATGCCTGGACATTGCTGGATGGCGGTGAGCTAGAGGGTGTCGAGGCCCGCCTGAACGACGCTGAAAGGTGGCTGGACAGCAGAGCGGAAGTGAATCAGCAACCGGAAAATGCATTGCACGATGCCGAGACACCGCCGTTGGGCACCGCCGGGACGCGTGTGGTGAACGAAGAGGAGTTTCGCGCACTCCCGGCAACGATTGCCATGGGCCGCGCCTACCTGGCCCGCGCCCGCGGCGACGAACAGGCCATCATGAAGTACGCCGGGCGCGCCCTCGATCTTCTGCCGACAGAGAAACACTACTGGCGCGGCATTGCGGCCATGTTCCTGGGGCTGGCCCACCAGAGCCGGGGGGACCTTGAGGCAGCCTACCACGCCCTTGCCAACAGCGTGGCGAGCCTGCACCGCGCCGGACACATTCATTTCCAACTCGTTAATACGGTCACGATGGCCGATATCAAGGTTGCTCAGGGGCAGCTCCGCGCGGCAGCTCGACTTTATGAACAGGCATTACAGCTTGCCGCGGAAATGGGTGGGCAGGCAAAAGAGGGCACGGCAAGCCTCTATGCGGGGTTGAGCGAGCTACACCGCGAACAGGGCGATCAGGCAGTCGCTACAGCGCATCTGCGACAGGGAGAAGCGGTGGCCGCGCAGGCCGTGTCACCGGCAAGCCAGGTTCGCTTGTACACAGCGATGGCTCGCATCAAGGAAACCGCGGGCGAGATCGACGGCGCGCTCGACCTGCTTCACGCGGCGGAACGTCTGTACAAACGGCACCCCTTCCCCACTCTGCGTCCCCCGGCGTCGTTGCAGACGCGCATGTGGCTGCGGCAGGGTCGGTTGGCCGAAGCGCTGGCGTGGGTGAGTGCGCAGGATTTCTCGGCTGACGACGCGCTCAATTACAGGTCGGAGTTCGATCACATCACCCTGGTACGCGTATACCTGGCTCAATCTAGGCACGAGCGGGCAGAACAAGTCATTGATGAGGCAATCAGTCTGCTAGAGCGCCTCCTGCAAGCAGCGGAAGCGGGTGGCAGGGGCGGCAGCGTGATCGAAATCTTGGTGCTCCAGGCCCTCGCCCACCAGGTCCAAGGCACCATCCCTGCGGCGCTGCAAGCGTTGTCACGTGCCCTAACGTTGGCCAAGCCGGAAGGGTATCTGCGTATTTTCGTGGACGAAGGGGAACCCTTGCAGCCACTCCTGGCCGAAAGTCTGGCACGTGGCGCCGATCCGGCCTACGTCACCCAGGTGTTGACCGCAATCCACCAGGAAACGGCTGGGACAACGGCCGGTGAGATGACCGGTGAAACGATCGTACCCGACGCCAATCAACTGCTCATCGAACCCCTTAGCCCACGCGAGTTGGAAGTGCTGGGCTTGTTGGCGATTGGGCATACAAATCAGGCCGTGGCCGATGAATTGGTGATTGCGGTCAGCACTGTCAAAAAACATGTGAACAACATCTTTGGTAAACTGGGCGTTGGTAGCCGTACGCAGGCTATCAACCGCGCCCGCGAACTTGGCCTCCTATAGCAATCTACTGATAGCGATACCTATTCTGCCGTCCCCTTCGATAAGCTAAGGGGACGGCAGAATAGGTACAGGGTTCCACGGCAACCCTTCGTCAACCGCCCCGTATGCTTTTTCAAAATACCCCTTTGCTGCCGACGTTGAATACTCCTTCCACTAGAACCTTGCCCATTTTTCGAATACTCCCACGCATAGAACTTTCGTACGCCGACAAGCCGCCCCGGATCAGATAGACTGGTCACGTAGTAAATAATGATTCGGTTGGACTTGCCGGTTTCAAGTGCAATCAGTAACCATCGTCGCCATTTGGCCGCTGTAGAAGTTGAGAACCAGCTATCAGAGGGTGTAGTTCACCTCCCCCGCCGATTGAGTAGCCCTTGCAGTTTAGGGCGTATCGCAATCAAGGGGGGAGGTGAACGGTTACCACAGGGTTGAGGTATGCCAAACAAACGCAATCTCCAAATAAATTCAAGTCAGCCAATGATCTACCAGATCAGAGTGCAAGGTCATCTCGATCAGCAAGGGCGAAGATGGTTTGGGGATCTGACGCTCACGCTGGAAGAGAATGGCGACACGCTGCTAACCGGCCCAATCATCGACCAGGCCGCGCTCTTTGGTCTGCTCAGAAAAGTACGTGATTTAGGCATACCATTGATCTCAGTCATGCGTCTTGACGCCCCTTGACCAGAGGTGTCAGAAGATGTTGACCCGTAAACATTTACCAAAACAGTCATAAGGAGACAGACAAATGCGTTTTATGTTGACAGCTACATGGAAACAACCGCTGGACGAGACAATGCTGGCCCTCTTGCCCGCCGAAGAGGCCAGAGCAGACGAGCTAACAAAGCAGGGCATTTTGGAAGCCTTGTATCTGCCGGCGGATCAATCGGGGGCGTGGACGGTTTGGCGGTGCGCCTCTCTTGATGAAGTACAGGAAGTTGCGCAGACATTACCGCTGTATCAATATCTGAACTTCGAGATCGCGCCGTTGGAAGAGTAGCGCAGTCCCGAAGTCAAATTTCCTTCTCCGGTGATAGGGTTAAGCAGGTCCCCCGACCATGCTTAATCCCATCTAAGGAACACATCATTCGTTACGCTGAAGTCGAATTCAACCCTATTCAAAAAGGAGCATATTATGTTAAAGAAGCATCTTTTCTCGATTACCTCGCTACTATTGGCCGGTGCTGTAATGGTGGGTTGCCAACCGGCAAACGTCCTTGAGCTAGATATGGCCAAAGCCGCTGCCCAGACTACTGTACAGGTAGACGTAGCTCAAACGGGTGAACGAAACACCGCCAATGTCATCAGCCTTGACCCTAACCACGCAAACTCGTACAAAACATTTGTACCGGAACTGGCAGAGACGCTTGCGCGAACGCCGCAGCTTGATCCCGAAACGCAACTCTATGTAGAAGAGATCGAGCCAAACCTCTTCTACGTAACGGGCGGTATCTACAACTCTGCCTTTCTAAAGACAGCGGAGGGGATTGTTGTCCTGGATGCGCCGCCAAGCTATGCCCATAAACTGCCCGCGGTGATTGCCGAGTACGCGCCTGACGTGCCGATTACGCACCTGGTCTACAGCCACGGTCACACGGACCACGTTGGCGGCGCGGCCGTCTTTGGTGACGTGCAGGGCCTGGAAGTTGTTGCGCCGGCGAAAGTCGCGGTGAGCATTGCTGAAGAAGGTGCGCCCACCATCTTGGCACCTACGATGACCTATGACGGCGATTACGAACTGACGGTTGGTGGCGAAATGATCGAACTGAAGAGCGCCTCGTTCCACGCCGAAGATGAGGATGCCATCATCTACTTGCCCAAGCAGAAATTCCTCATGGCGGTGGATACCATCACCACGGGCGAAGTACCCTTTATGAACTTTGGCGCCACCACCGATGTGGGCGAATACCTCAACATGTTTGACGAGTTGCTGGCCTACGACTTTGACTATCTGCTCTCTGGACACCTTTCGATTCTGGGGAACCGCGAAGATGTGCTCAAGAACAAAGACTATGCCTACGACGTACAAGCCGCTGTGCTGACCAGAATGCAGACCTTCCAGCAGCGCTTTGGCGAGACGATGGCTGCCATGGAATTCTCCAACGGCAATCTGGCCTACCGCTCGGCAATTGAACAGGTGCGTGGGGAGTGCTCGGCAGAGATTATCAACGAATGGCAGGAGAAACTCTCGGCGGTCGACATCTGGGCCGACAGCCATTGCGAGACCATGATTATTTATTACATCATGCATTAAGACCAATGGTAATCGGTGGTCGGTATCATTGGTCTACCGGCCACCGGCTACCGACTACCGACCACCGACCACATAAAGGAGATTTCCCATGATAACCGAAACCATCTTTTCCAACATCCTAATGCTTGCCGCCTTTCTCTGCACGCTGGCAACGGGCTTCATTCTCATCTTTGCGATAGTCATCATGCCCGGCATCGGCACGCTACCTGACCGTGATTTCCTGCGCGCATTTCAGGTCATCGACCGGGTGATTCAAAATAGCCAGCCGCTCTTTATCCTTGTATGGGTTGGGTCGGCTGCGGCGTTGCTGATTGCGACAGTTCTCGGATTTAGGCAGCTTGAAGGCGTCAGTCGCATCCTGCTCATTGGTGCAGCAGTTGTGTACATTTTGGGAATGCAGTTGCCCACCGTCGCCATCAACGTTCCGCTCAACAATCGGGTGCAAACATTGAATTTTGATACGCTGGATGAGCCTTCGGCAGCGGCAGAACGTCAACACTTCGAAGATCGCTGGAAGCGCTGGAATGTTATCCGCACAGCGTTTGCGGGCTTCGCATCCGTTCTGTTGCTGATTGTTGTTCGGCTGATGTAGATGAGATTGGTTGGGCATACTGGAGAGAGAAAGAGAGACATCGAAGAGTTCACAGAACTTGAAGAGACTATGGAGCTTGAAAACATGAAAGTTATTTGGGACAGTCAAAATGAAGAGAAGCTGTATGCAATCAATGAAGACGCACTCTATGCACAGATAAAGCGCAAAGGGAAAGCTGTCAATCGTTCATTGCAGCGTTTTGAGATGGTTATGATTGGCGTGAATATGCTCGTTGCCATTGCTCTGATTGTGGCAGAATTCCCCTACGATGGCGACCTCTATGGGCTTCTGCTGCCGAATATCTACATCGCCTATGCCGTGCTTGCGATTATGCTGCGCCGCGTGCGCCGCCAGCAAGAACGCTTCTTCGCACAGAGTATGATGGGTGAACTGGATAAAGCTATTTGGCGGGCGAACTATCTAATCAAGCGCAGCCGCGAACTGCTATGGTGGTATCTGCTGCCGTTGACAATCCTAACTGCGGGCGAAATATTCTTCAACGGGCAACTGCTCTTGGCATTCGCCATCGTGCTGGTCATGGGCGGGGTTGGCGTTCTGGGGGCGCGGTGGGAGGTTAAGCAAAAGTATTTACCCCGCAAAGAGTGGCTCGAATCGCTACGTATCACGCTACAGAGAGCAGCAGCCTAAGGAGCACCAAATGAAAACAGCGAAACAGACACTGAAAAGCGTCAGATTCGGACCGCTGACCAAAATTACCGTGAGCTTGGCTGGGCTAGTTGGGATCTTTTTAAGTGCCAGCATCTTTTACCAGCAATCGGCAATGGCACGTGATCGCACGACCTATGTCCCAAGCAATCATCTTGTTGAGGTTGATGGGGTCAAGATGCATATACGGTGCGCGGGCGAAGGGACCCCAACGATCATCTTTGAATCGGGTGCCGGGACGTCGTATCTCAACTGGTGGGCGGTGCAGCAGGCGATTGTGCAGGATGTGCGTACCTGCCTGTACGATCGCCAGGGGCTTGGATGGAGTGAGTATACCGGCACGATCCCGACAAGTAAATCTGTCGCGCAAACCCTGCACACGCTGCTAGAGAATGCCGGGGAATCTGGGCCGTATGTGCTGGTGGGCCATTCGTTGGGCGGCCTTTATGTTCGAGAATATGCCGCGCGGTATCCCAATGATATCGTTGGGATCGTACTCATCGATGCCGTGCATCAGCAGCAGTACGCACGCTTCCCAGAGGAATTTTCGGCATTGTCAACATCGGAACCGCTCACTCTTCGACTTTGTCGTCTGCTAGCACCGACTGGCATCTTGCGGATCTTAAATTTGGGCCCCCAAATCACAGCCTATCCGGAGGAAACGCCGCTCTATCATGAGGACATTGCGATCTTTTATCAGTCGCATTCCTGTGCGGGTGTCAGTCTAGAGCTGGCGAGCGCCTTCATGTTGGATACATCCACTGCGCCCGATTCCCTTGGCGACATCCCTCTGGCTGTCCTCACGGCGGGCGTTCCGGTGGCCGAGCGTTCAGATTTCGACTCTGCGGCATTCGCACCAGAAACGCTCCAAGCGGTAGAACGTGTCAGGCTCGAGTTGCAAGAGGAACTCGCGGCATTATCGACCAATAGCTCATGGACCATCGTGGAAGATGCAACTCACTTCATTCACCACGATCAACCACAAGTAGTCATTGCAGCAATACGTGACATCTTGCTGCAGGCTACTTTCAACGAATCACCTCTCGAACAACGACAAAACTATTCTCAGTAGACCGCAATGCTCTCTGGCTGAGCCTATTGGAGCCAGAGAGCATTGCGGTCTACTGATTCTAAAAAATATACCCTTTTGGATGATTCTTAAGCGCCAGCAAATTGGTTGAGCAACCAATTTGCTGGCGCTTTTTCAGGTCTCTCACATCATCCCCAATGATCAATCACCACATTAATCACCACATTAATCACCATATGTAGTGATGACGCCTCACCACATCTATTGGTATTCTCTAGCCAAGGTAGTTTTGTCAAAGCGAAAAGTAAATACAACTCAATCCTATTCGAGATAAGGAGACCAACAATGAATTCTACCCAATATGCTCTAAACGAAACTGAAACGAAAGATCGACCGACCCATACACTGCAACGCAACGCTGCTCCCGTTGCACCCACAAAGGAGACCCACATGAATGCGGTTGTTTTTCACGAATACGGTTCGCCCGATGTACTTACTCATGAACGTATGCCAAAGCCGGTCCCCAACGACAATGAAATTCTGGTCAAAGTCCACGCCACATCCGCCAATGCCGGCGACTGGCATCTCATGCGGGGTGACCCCTTTCTGATCCGCCTGGGCGCGGGGCTGCGCAAGCCAAAGTCGAAGTTTCTGGGGGCGGACGTCGCCGGGCAGGTGGAAGCAGTCGGCAGCAAGGTCACCCAATTTCAGCCAGGCGACGCGGTCTTTGGCGACCTATCCCGCTATGGCTTTGGTGCGTTTGCGGAATATGTCGCGGCCCCGGAAGATGCCTTTGTTTTGAAACCTACTAACCAGACTTTTGCGCAAGCCGCGGCTGTGCCGGAAGCAGCAGTGACCGCCCTCCAAGCGCTGCGTGATCATGGCCAGCTCCAAGCGGGTCAGAAGGTGCTGATCAACGGCGCCTCTGGCGGCGTTGGTCACTTTGCCGTGCAGATTGCCAAAGCCCTGGGCGCGGAAGTGACCGGCGTCTGTAGCACACGCAAAATGGAGATGGTACGCTCGATTGGGGCGGACCATGTTATTGATTACACGCAAGAAGATTTCACGCAAAATGGGCAGCAATATGACCTCATTCTTGCCGTCGGCGGGGATCTCCCAATTTCAGCCTATCGCCGAGCCTTGCGTCCCCAGGGCAGATATGTCATGATTGGCGGCTCTTCGATGAAGCAATTTTTCCAAGCCATGCTCGTGGGACCGTGGCTCTCCATGACCGGGAAGCAGAAACTGGGGCTCATGCTCGTGAAACCAACCCAAGCAGATCTCGCTTTTGTGGCAGAGCTGCTCGAAACTGGGAAAGTCGTCCCTGTGGTCGATAAAACGTACCCTTTCTCCGATCTACCTGATGCGATCCGTTACCTTGAAGCAGGGCGTGCGCAGGGGAAAGTTGTCATCACATCGCTATCATCTATGGTGTGACCCGCAACCGGCCGCTACCCAACTGGGATGCGCGTGCGCCGGAGCGTACCAGAGCCATTCGTCAAACTGTCTAGCTTTGGGCCTACGCAATGATCGTCCTGATTGTTCTCGGTGGCTGGTTCAACATCGGTCTGCACCTGCCTGGCACCATCTTTGATCCGGGCTATGCGCTGACGTCGGGGGCCGTGCTCCAGTGGCATCCCCGACGGTATGCGTTTCTTCCGTCTGACCGGCACACAGATGGTCATTGGCGGCGCGTTGACCCTGATCATCCACACCATCGGCACCGGCATTCCGATCATGATCTTTATCCAGTCGATTCTGCTTTCGCACTATTACAAGATTTCCGGCTCAGTGGTCGCATCCGTGATTGCTGGTGGCCTCTCCTACGCCACCTTCCACCTCTTCGAGTTCTGGACGCTCTATGACGGCACGGCGCAGGTGCCACAGCGCTCATCCACCGCTATTCAAACGAATCGCCATGACAAGGAGAAAAAGCTTCATGATCTTTGTAATAGTAGGCGCAACGTTGCTGCTTTTCATTATCGTTGGACTGTACACTGATGTGAGCAAATTTGATCAGACACGGGGTGGATACGAACCATCCTATGAGGGTTGGACCGGCATTTCCGCTGGGCGCAAAAAGAGCAGATGTCTGCACGTTGGTATCTTGGCCCTGCCGTCATCGCGATTCTGTTTATGCTACAGATCTTTGCGGATGTACCCCGACTGCCGGCGTTTTAATTGCCCAAGGCATCCGACTTTTATCGAAAGTTGGATGCCACCAAACCAGTGAGGACAAATCAAACATGGGATCACATCCGCTAAATCTGGCAATCCGCTTTCTACTTGAACTATGTGCGCTAGCTGCGATGGGCGTATGGGGCTGGCGAATCAGCGACGGTTGGTTGCGTTTTCTGCTTGCTGTGCTGCTCCCCGTCATCGCGGCGGCTGCATGGGGCACCTTTGCCGTGCCTGACGATCCAAGTCGTTCCGGCGGCGCGCCTGTGCCGGTGTCGGGAATAATTCGACTGGGTATTGAAGCAGCGATCTTCATTGTTGCGGTCTGGGCGTTGTATGACGTTGGTTTCACCGGACTGAGTTGGGGGTTGGGCATCATTGTAGTGATTCACTATTTGGCTTCGTATGATCGCATTCTCTGGCTGTTCAACCAGTAGCGAACATCATCCATATCGCCGATGTAGACTACGCCCGCCTCGACGAGCGGTGGCATCATTGGGGTTCCGGATGGCAGCCATTTTGCAGGAGAGTCATGAAACGATTTCACCAGCGATCTTGCGGCAAAAATCTGCGTTTTCTTTGGTTTTCTCGTTCGCCAGGACAAGGATGGACAAGATGTGTGAAGCGAAACAGAATGCGGTATAATCTCAGGAACAAATGTGTTGCTTACTGGCGTGTCGGAAGGAGACGCTCATATAGGCGGCAAATTGAAATTGCACCGCTATCCCCCTGAAACAAAGGCAATTTCAGCCGCATACCGATATGAGCCGAAGGAGAAGGCGTGTGTCCCAAAGTGTGTAAATACAGCCGACTCTCTGACTGAGCGATCGCCATTTACACACTTTGTGGTACACACTTGAAGGAGAAGAGATGCAATATCCATTAAAAGAAAAGATCGGCGATCCCGACCTGCTGGTTGGCCGCGAAAAGGAGTTCGCGGAATTCCACAAATGGATTTCCGGGATGCCCAAGGAACTCTCCAAATCACGCGCCATTCTGGGGCGGCGCAAGAGCGGCAAAACGACCTTTGTGCAGCGCCTCTTTAACGAGATCTGGTCGGCGAATGGCCAGGTTATTCCATTTTTTTACGGCGTCCCCGAGTCTAAGGTCTGGTATCCCGATTTTGCGGTGAGCTACTATCGCACCTTTGCCACCCAGTATATCTCGTTTCTGGAGCGTGATGCGGCTATGGTGCGTGATGAGCCTCTGACCGTAGAGCAAATCAAAGCCTACGGCGATGCAAACTCAATTCATACGCTAGTGCGTCAAGCTGAATCAATGTTGTATCATAAAGAGAAAGAACAATATGGCCTCATGTGGGAAACGGCCTACTGGGCGCCCCATCGCGTTGCCGCTGTCTACGATCAGCGCATACTGGTGATCATCGACGAATTTCAATATCTCTCGACCAACATCTATGCGCGCCAGGATTTCAGCGATTCACCCATTGAGTCCATGCCGGGCAGCTTCCACGAAGTCTCTGAATCCAAGGTGGCGCCCATGCTGGCTACGGGTTCCTATGTGGGTTGGATGATCGAGCTGATGGGACAGTATCTGGAAGCCGGACGCCTGACGCAGATTGAATTCTCGCCCTATCTGACGGAAGAGGAAGGGTTGCAGGCGGTTTACAAATATGCCGAGGCGTACGGGGAGCCGATTACCAACGAAACCGCGCTCTATATCAATGAACTCTGTATGGCCGACCCCTTCTTTATCTCCTGCGTCATCCAGAGCCACTATCCTGGCCGCGATTTGACCACGCAGGAAGGCGTGGTGGAGACGGTCAACTATGAAGTGGCGAACCGCCAATCGGAACTCTCCGGCACCTGGAAAGAATATATCGACATGACCGTCGACCGCATCAATGAACGCTACGGCAAGCATATGTTGCTTCACCTCAGCAAGCACAATGACCGCTACTGGACGCCCAAGGAATTGAAGGAGACGCTGCATTTAGACGAGAGCGAAAGCGTCATTCATCGCCGGTTACTCTCCATGGTCCGCGGCGATCTGATTGAATGGGGCAGCTCAGATATCCGATTTCGCGGATTGCAGGATGGCACGCTGAACTTGATTCTGAGCCATCGTTTTGAAGAGGAGATTGCCCAACATACACCCGATCTGATCCCAGGCTTTAACCAGCAGATTGCCGTGTTACAGGCGAAAGTACGCTCGCTGCAGGGACGATTGAGCGATCTGGTGGGCAAGACCGCTGAACAATATCTGGCCACCAAGATGCGCACGCGCAAACGTTTCTTGTTGCACGAATTCTTTAACGACCTACCCATCGGCGAACCGTATGCTGCACGCTTGAATCTGACCAACGTCCGCACACGGCTTCACCTTCAGCGTGCCGATGGCCTGGACCGCGAACTGGATATTGTCGCCGAAACCGACGACGCGCGCGTGCTCCTGGTCGAAGTGAAGAAACAGCAGCGCAAGTCCGGCGTGGAAGATGTGACCGCGTTCCAGGAGAAGGTGGTACTCTATCAGGAAGGGCATCCGGACAAGGTGGTTTTGGCAGGCTTCCTGTCGTTGGGCGGCTTCACCGAGGATGCCTTGGCATTGTGCCGAGAGCAGGAGATCGGCTGGTCTACGGAACTGGGCGACTTGGATTTTTAGGATGGCTTCGGGCTGAACGTCGGAATAGCAAGCACGGAAATCGGTGAATTTCACCTGACCGACAGCTCTAAAGATGCCGGTCGGGTTGTGGAATGTTGTTCACGCCGCAGTCGCTTGTTCAAGCTTTACGTGGGCCGGTGACAGGTTCCGTCGGATCCACCACTCCACGACGAGCAGATTGGGAATCCAGGCCAGCCACGCCACCGTGCGATAGGCAACAATAAAGTCAAGACCGACCGCGGTCAACAACGGTAGCCAGAGGCGCAGACATTGTAAGAATGAAAGTCGCCATGAGTCCAGACCATTGGGAAGTCACGAAGCCGCACCATAGCCTTGGCAAACGCCTCTTCGCTGGCCGATGCCAGTTCAGGGAGGCTACGCTGACACTGCGGCAAGCGAATTATACGAACAAAGTCATCTGCAGCGGCCTCGTCGGCTAGTGGATGACGCAGTTGCGCGTGCGTCCACGCTTGGACCACATCCAGATATGCCAGGAAGCTTACCTCGTCAACCGCGCCACGCTTCGCGATTTCGTCGTTGAAGCAGTCGCCGAACACAATAGTTCCCAGATCCGCCTCAATGAAGTAGGCATGGCCATCGACCACTCCTTCACCCAACAATGGCGCGATAGGGAAGCCGCCCCTGGCTAACCGTTTGTGAATCGCAAGTTCATGCGCGATTGACGCGGGGTCACCGATGCGTAGATATCTGTTTATTCCGCGGTAAATAGCGCTCCGGCTGGAGGTGCGTTGACAGATTAGTTCGTAGCACCGGTCGTTGATTGCAATGGTTTTCATAGCTCAAAAAGGAAGCCTGAAGATGCAAATCCCGATAGTCAATTGTTAAACGCATCTTCGACAGCCAGACTGCTGGTTTCCGTCCACAGTTTGGCCTCCGCCAAGAAATGCGTTTCGTGGGGCTGGGCGCGCCACAGCAGTAGCTTCATCTGCATCAAAACGGCGCGGCTGCGCTTCTGCGCATGGGCGCCCTGATTCGTCAGCAGTTCTTCAACGCTCATATGGGCGGAGAGGTGAAACCATTGCCATTACCGGGCAGGAATGGAACGATTTCACGCACAGACCTATATGAGCCAATAACTTTATCGCGTGTTACTGTGCCAACCTTGTCGCGCCACTTACCTTCAGGAGGGCAGCTGAATGTCATACGCCGCGGTTGTCTTTGCCTGCACTTCTGCCAACGTTGCATCTGGCATCAGTTCAGTGAGGGTGAGCTTGCCCTCGATAAAGCGAAAGACCGCTAGATCCGTGATAATCACAGCGACGGCATGAGTTGCGGTCAACGGCAAGGTACAACTGGGCACAATCTTGGAGTCACCCTCGCGCGTCGTATGTTCCATCGTTACAATCAACCGCTCTGCCCCAGAGGCCAGATCCATGGCCCCGCCGACGCCCAACAAGGGCTTCCCCGGTACGGCCCAATTGGCCAGGTTGGCCTGCTCATCCACCTGCAAACCGCCCATAATGGCCACATTGACATGGCCGCCACGGATCATGGCAAAGGAGGTGGCGCTGTCAAAATAGCTGGCGCCAGGCAGCGCAGTCACCGGAATCTTGCCCGCATTGATCGGGTAGTCCATCGCCCCACCTTCCTTGGGCTCCGGTCCGACACCCAACATGCCATTTTCGGTGTGGAGAATGATGCCATGTTCGGGTGTAATCAGATCGGCCACCAGCGTGGGGATGCCCACGCCCAGGTTGACCACATCACCGCGGCGCAACTCGGCCAAGGCGCGTTTGGCCATGTTCATGCGCGCATCGTCCACTTTTTTACTGCTGCCCGCGACCGAGGCAGAGGAGCCCAACTCTTCCTCCGTGATATGCGCCTGCACCAGATAATCGACAAAGCAGCCCGGCGTGTGGATCTGGTTGGGGTCCAGCGCGCCTACCGGCACAATCTCTTCCACCTCGGCAATCACCAGGTCGGCGGCCATCGCCATGGCCTGGTTGAAATTATTCTCGGTCATGCGATAGAGCAGGTTGCCGGCGGTGTCGGCCTGCCAGGCGCGGATGAGCGCCACATTGCCCCGCAGCGCCGACTGAAAGACATATTCCTTGCCGTCGATGATCTTGGTTTCCCGCCCCGCGGCAATCACTGTGCCGGCAGACGCCTGGGTGTAAAAACCACCGATGCCGGCTCCGCCCGCCCGAATCGCCTCGGCCAGCGAACCTTGGGGCAGCAGTTCAAACGCAATCGCGCCTGATTGCGCCGCGGCCACCGCCTCGCGGTTGCTGGTAAAAAAGGAGCCGATCGCTTTCTGGATCTGGCCGTTGCGCAGCAGACGTCCACCCCCAATGCCCGGTTCGCCCACATTGTTGGCGATATAGGTCAGGTCACGAATATTAGTTTCGGCGATGGCATGGAGCAGATGCACCGGGTTACCGGTCATGCCAAAGCCACCCACCAGGATGGTGTCGCCAGTTTTAACCAACGCAGCGGCTTGTGTTAGTGTGATTTGTGGTACTGCTTTCATATTCTTATTTTACCAGTTCGATGATCGTCGCCTCACCCTGTCCCACGCCAACACACAGAGTCGCCAACCCATAACGCATGACCTCACCGGCCGCTGCGCGCCGCTGCATCTCGTAAATTAGGGTTGTCAAAATTCGCGCGCCGGAACAGCCGAGTGGATGGCCCAATGCGATCGCGCCGCCGTTGACGTTGGTAATCGCCTCGCTCAGAGTTAGCTCGCGCAAAACAGCCAACGCCTGGACGGCAAAGGCTTCGTTGAGTTCGGCCAGATCAATGTCCCTAATGGTCAGCCCTGCGCGCTGCAAGGCTTTGTGGGTGGCGCTGACCGGCCCCATGCCCATGATACGTGGATCGACCCCTGCTGCGGCGGAACAGACCCACCGCGCCAGCGGCTGCACCCCCAACTCGGCAGCCTTTTGTTGGGACATAAGCACCAATGCACAGGCGCCGTCGTTGAGGCCACTGGCGTTGCCGGCAGTCACGGTGCCGCCCTGGCGAAAGGCGGGACGTAGACGGGCCAAATCGGCCAGGTTGGTGGCCAGTTCATAGCCCTCTGCGGTTTTGGTGTAGCGTGGATGCTCATCCGTGTCCACAATGAGGGGGTCACCACGCCGCTGGGGAATGGCGACGGGCACAATCTCCCGCTGAAAATAGCCCTGGTTGAGGGCATGGACGGCACGACTTTGGCTCTGCAAGGCAAAGGCATCCTGCGCTTCACGCGTGATTGCGCCGCCGGTAATCTCACCGCCGCAACTCAAATCATAGATGTTCTCGGCGGTTTCGCCCATGGCCTCCAGGGGAAAGAGTGCCGCCATGGCCGGGTTGGGAAAACGCCAGCCCAAGGTCGTGTCATAGGCCGTCACATTGCCGGAAGGGCCAAAGCCCTCGGAATTTTTAGGTAGCGCGTAGGGCGCACGGGTCATGCTCTCGACGCCGCCAGCCACAAAGACCTCGCCCTCGCCACATTTGATGGCACGCGCGGCCTGGTTGACGGCATTGAGCCCACTGGCACAGAGCCGGTTGAGAGTGACGCCCCCCACGCGCTGGGGCAGACCGGCCAGCAACAACCCCATACGCGCGACATTGCGATTATCCTCGCCGGCCTGGTTGGCACAGCCCATGTAGACCTCTTCCACCAGCCCAGGATCAATGGCGGCGCGGTTGACTGCTTCTTTGATGACAAGCGCAGCCAAATCATCGGGACGCACAGCCGCAAGGGCGCCCCGAATGCGGCCAATGGGCGTGCGCACCGCACTGACAATGACGACTTCGTTCATTGAGGTTCGGCTCATAGGCCCGATTTCGGTTTCGAGCACTGTATAGCCCTTAAAACTCATCACGTCCCTCCTCGTGGCGCGTAAGCACGACTGTTCAGAACATCGACCTCATTATACCATATTCTCATGACGGCTGCGTGGCCTGCAACACACGGTCAATGAAGGACTGGGTTGCCCCCAAGTAGTTGCGCTCGTCTCGCAGGGTAACCCAATCTAGTGGCAAATCACACAGGGTTTGGACGACATCGACCAGATGGCGATGCTCCGCCAGAGCGATCTGCACAGCTTGAGTCACCAGTTGCTTGGCTTGGGTGCGGTCCATCTGTTCGGCCAGGGCAAAGCTGACCGCTTCGGCCAGCATCAGGCCGTTAGACGCTGCCACATTCTGCGCCATGCGGCCTTCATCGATAGCCAGATTTTTGCTGAGGAAGAGGGCTTTGTTGAGCGCCGTGGCCGTCAAGGCAAACATTTGGGGCAAGGTGAGCCACTCCATCTGCCAGCCATGGGTCGCCCGCTCATGTTCCTGTATCAACGCCTGATGCATAGCGGTTAAGTGCGACGCATTGGTGCGCGCCGCGGCAATGATGAGTTCACTCACAATCGGGTTGCTCTTCTGCGGCATGGTGCTGGAGCCGCCACGCGAGCGGTCGGACGATTCCTGCACTTCACTCACTTCGCTCTGGGCTAGGAGAATCATATCTTGGGCCATTTTCGCCAAGCTGCCACTGACTAGCGCTAGCCAGCCGGCTACTTCGGCCAGATTATCGCGCTGGGTGTGCCAAGGCATGAGGGGAATCTCCAACTGTAACATCTGCGCTAGTCCCTCCACCACTGCCAACCCCTCCTCATGCAACGACGCTAACGTCCCAGCGGCGCCCCCAAACTGAACCGTCAATAGACGCTGCTTTAGCGCTGCGAGCCGCTGCTGGTGACGCAGCAGCGGCGCCAGCCAACCAGCCACCTTGAGCCCAAAGGTAATGGGCAGCGCCTGTTGCGAATGGGTGCGGCCGGCCATCAGGGTGTGGCGGTGGCGGTCCGCCAGGTGGGCCAGATTCTGACTCACCTGCTGCAGCTTGTTTTCCAAAATGAGCAGCGCCGCGCGCAGTTGCAAGATCAACGCCGTATCCATAATGTCCTGGGTGGTGGCGCCCCAGTGGACGAAGGCGGCAGCGTCGGCGTTGGCGCTTTGGGTGACGGCGGCGCGCAATTGGCGCAGCAATTCAATCACGGGTAAACCGGCTTTTTCCGTGCCGGCTTGCAGCAGCGCAAAATCGACCGCCAGCACAGCCGCCGCGTCCGCAATGCTTGCTGCGGCGTCAGGCGGAATCACGCCCAGACGCCCCTGAGTCTGCGCCAAAGCCGACTCCACGGTGAGCATGTCGCGTACGAACTGCTCATCGGCAAAGATGTCGGCTAGCTCAGCGTCACCAAAAAGCTGGGAAAAGAGCGCTGAATCTGTGGGCGAGAAAGCCATCGGTTCTCCCTATCATTATCACACATCAAAAAAGATTGTTTCGTTCTCGCCCTGTAGGTGGATATGGAAACGGTAGCAAGGCAGATCGCCAAACTCTTCCCGCGTGGCAATCAGGGTAGCACGGCGGGCAGAATCGACGCGGCTGAGCACAGGATCGGTGGCATTGCTGTTTTCATCGGCAAAGTAGATGCGGGTCACGGCATGGATCAACATGCCGCGTGAGAAGACGCGCACGTTAATATAGGGCGCATTTGCCTGCCCGTCACTGTCAACCAGCGCCCCGGGTTTGACTGTCTTAAAGGAATATTTGCCGCCATTCACTGTGTCCGCCCGGCCAAAGCCGCGGAATTCTTTGTCCGCTTCCGCCTGGTTGGGGTCGGCGGGATGGTTAAAAAAGCCCTGGGCATCGGGCTGCCAGATCTCGACCAGGGCATCCGGCACCGGTGCGCCATCACCATCATAGACCGTGCCCTCAATCAAAATGCGTTCGCCACGTGTCTTCTCATTGACCAATACATTCTCCCCACCAAAGATCAGTCCATAGTGAAAGAAAGGTCCTACCGTTTGGCTGCCCGTTTGAATCAGTTTTTCCTGTGTCATCTTGTCATCCTGTCATCTTGTCGTTTTATCATCCTATCGCCTTCAGCCACACTCGCGTACGAAGGTCGTAATTAGTGAATTGTTATTCAAATGGCGTCTGACAAGGGCCGGCCAACACAATATCAAAGCGATAGCCCAAGGCCCACAGCGGCTGTGTCACGCTGTGATCGTAGGCAGCGATAAGCCGTTCCCGCCCTTTGGCATCAGGGATGCCGTTGTGGATAGGATCCAACGACAACAGTGGATCGCCGGGGAAATACATCTGGGTGACCAGCCGCTGCAAGAAACTTTCCCCAAAGACGGAGAAGTGAATATGGGCCGGCCGCCAGGCGTTCTCATGATTTTTCCAGGGATAGGCGCCGGGCTTGATGGTGGTAAAGGTGTACTCGCCATTGTGGTTGGTGAGGACGCGGCCGGCGCCAGTAAAGTTGGGGTCCAGTGGCGCGTCGTGTTGATCATTTTTATGGATGTAGCGCCCACAGGCATTGGCCTGCCAGATCTCCAGCAAGGCGTCGCGCACGGGGTTGCCCCGTTCATCCAGGACGCGACCGGTGACAATCATCCGTTCACCAATCGCTTCACCGTTGACCACGGCGTTGCGCGTCAGATCATGATCCAGCGGGCGGAGGATTTCGTGACCATAGACCGGGCCGGTCAATTCAGACAGAGTATGCGCCAGCGGAATCAAGGGCTGTTGTGGCGCCCGCTTGACTGTTGACTGATAGGCGGGATACAAATAAGGTGGTTGGACGCTCCAATCGAGCGTGCCTGGTTGCTGTGGTTTTGGCATGTCAGTACCCATTTCTTGATAAATTATAACCGAAAGACACGAAACCCTTGGTTACCAAAACAATAGAGTACGAAGAGTTCAACCTGCGCTTCAGGATACTCCTGCTTCAGTCCTTTGGCATAACCGCGTACTTGGGTGGTGTCTTCCGGGGCGACAGTAAACTCTGCGATTTTGATCTGTTCACGCTGCATCCGGCTGTTGGAAATATACTTAAATTCGATTACCCAACGTAGCCCAGCAAATTTTTCATGAAACTTGCCGACGAACTCAAGATCACTTTTGCCTTCGGGATATGAACGTTCTACATTCCAAGTGAACCAGGGAGAAAGATAGCGACTGCATAATTCAAAGAAAGTGGTTCGATAAAAGTTTTCGTTAACCTGCTGAAATACAGCCTCCGGCAATTGTGAGATGTACTGTTCCCAATAGCCGGTAAAAAGACGTTCGAGATTCGGCTGATTGACAAACGCTTGCATGATCTCGGCATAGCGCGTGGAGACATCAATCCGGTGCAACTCGTTAAAATATTGGACAAAGATTTGCTGCAGATTGAGATTGGGTAAACACATGTAAAAGCGATCAGCCCGGGTTAACATGCCCAGATAGAAAAACGAGATCGGATAAAACCCCTTCTCAAAAAACTGGCTCATGTCGAACTTAGAGATGAGAAAGTCACGATCATAGGCAATACGATTCTCACGCGTCAGTTGATTGACAAATTCTTCTGTATCGCCAGGCCGACCACTCGTGATACGGCGCACCCATGATAAGTCTGTCTTAAGATTGAGGTCGATCAATGATTCTGGGATCTCTCGGTATTGAGTAAAGTAGCGCAGAAAATAGATCAGAAGGGTGGAGTTGTAGAGCGCTTCCCCTGCATAGTTGACAAAGTGATAGCCGTTGTAATTGTTTTTGATAATTGCGTTTACGTCATTGCGCGTCTTGGGGTCAAGTGCATGATCAGCATAGATCGCGTCAAGTAGCTTATCTACCTCGGTTTGCGTGAACCCCAACATGGCCTCAAAGCCCGGTTCCAGCGTCAAAAAGGTGGCAATGTTAAAGGCCGAGGCCAACTCATCAATGGTGACCGGCAAGACCCCTGTAATAAAGATATTGGCAATCGCGCCACTTTCACGACCAGCTTTGAGGGCTTTAAAGAAGGTCTTGAGAAAACCGCCGCCTGCTGTTATTTCGTCATAGAGCAGATCCTGGTTGCCTGTAATCAATCGGTTAGCAAAGTTATCATATTCATCGATAATGACATACACCTGTGGCAATTGGCTGTTGACGATATAGGTGAGAAATTTTTCCAGATTTCCTGAAACTGTATCATTTAAGGAGATTTCCGGCATTTGCGTCAACAGTTCAGGGTAGGCATTGCATAGTGTAGCGAGAATATTATTGGAATAATTTTTAAAATTACGCTCGATCTGTTCGGTCGATTTGCCCAATTCCACAACAGAAAAGTTAAAAAACAATACAATATATTCGTTATGACTCGCGGTCGGATGCTGACCGATCCACGTTTCGCCAAAGAGTTCATCAAAGCGATCGGCGTAGTTCAAATCATAGTAGTAACGCAGGAGCGAACAGAAGAGTGACTTACCAAATCGGCGCGGACGCAGAAAAACTGGGTTTTCAATCAGCTCCAATTGGGCAAGATAGGCTGTCTTATCGACAAAATAGCCATTCTTGCGCACAATGGCGGCGTAATTGGATTCTCCGTAAATCACGCGTTTGGGCATGGTAAATTATCCTGGCCGAGGCATTACTGATCTTTATTCATCTGCGGCACACCGTTCAGACGCAGAAGCCATTATACCATATTCAGTAGCGCGCAACGGCAACAGAGGTTGGCTTAACCAACTCTGGACTACGCGACTACGCGACTGCGGACTACTGATATTTCGTTGCAATCGGAGAGCAAGGTCCGGCTGATCACGCTTCTTCGGCATAGATCTTTTTGGCAATGCCAAAGGCTGTGTTGGCCGCGGGGATGCCCGCATAAACCGCCACCTGATGCAAAACGGCTTTGAGTTGCTCCGGTGTCACACCGGTGTTTTTTGTCGCGCGAATGTGCATGGCTAGTTCATGCTCTTTGCCTAGCGCGGCCAGAATCGCAATGGTCAGCAGGTGACGGGTTTGGCGATCAATTTCATCACCCGCCCAGACTGTACCCCAGGCAAATTCAGTGATCATGCGTTGAAAGTCGGCGTCAAATGCGGTCTTGTTGGCTTCAGCGCGGTCGACATGGGCGTCGCCGAGGACGGAACGTCGGATGGACATCCCTTGCTCAAATTTCGCATTGCTCATGCTACTCTTCCTTTAGCTAAACTTGCTATAAATTTTTGGATTTCGGCGACGACGCGATCCGGTTGCTCAACACAAGGTAGATGACCAGCATTCTCTATAGCAACAAAATGGGCATGGGGCAATGCAGTGGCTAACCGACGTCCCAAATCAGGCGGCGTTGCTTGATCATCCGCGCCACACATGACCAAGGCGGGGATCGCGATTTTAGCGATATCTGGCCACAGATCTGCATCACGGATAGCAGCACAGGTGCCCACATAGCCTTCAAGTGGTGTGCGGGTCAACATATTATAGTAGCCGTGTAAGGCGGCATGATCCCCTGCGCCAAAATCCTCAGAAAACCAACGAGCCAGAATTGCCTCTGCCAATGATTCCATTCCATTCGCGCGCAGAGCGGTAATCCGTGTATTCCACATCTCCTCTGTGCCGATGCGGGGAGCTGTATCACAGAGCACCAATGCTTTGACACGATCTGGGCGCATAAGCGTATAGTCCATGACAATCATACCACCAACTGAAATACCAATGAGTATGACTTGTTGATGCCCTAGATAGTCGATCAGTTCGGCAAGATCGGTTGTATGATCGCGAATTGTATAGGGCGCCGCTGGACAATCAGAAAGGCCATGTCCACGTAGATCATAGCGTACCAATGGCGGTACGTTTGATGATTCATCGAACAGTTCAATGACCGAATTCCAAATCCGCAGGTCGCTGCCCAAGGAATTGAGAAAGATCAGGGGTGTTCCCTGCGCACCACCATCAAGAACCACATGTAGAGCTAGCTCATTTGCTTGTACAAAGAGTGTTACTGAGGACATATAGCGCCTTTTCATTAACCTATAATTGCTTCCCCCCAAAATGACAGCCCTCCTTTGCGCATGAACACATTCATAGTTCTGCTGGTGCTCACTTCATCTGCTTCATGCGTCCGGCGGCCTTATTCAAAGTCTCCAGCTTTTTGGCAAAGGCAAAGCGAATGCTGTGCTCACCATAGCCGGGCAGTGAATAGAAGCTGGTGCCCGGCACCACCGCCACGCCGACTTCGGTGGTCATCCAGTGGGCAAATTCGGTGGAATTCCATTGCGTCTGGGGAATATCAAGCTGGTCGTACTCGGCCATCGTGTAATAGGCGCCTTCGGGCAAAATGGCGGAGAAGCCCACCTCTTCAAGGATGCCCATCATCGTGTCGCGGCGCACGTGATAGTCGCGCGTCATCTGTTCATAGTAGCTGGGCGGCAAATCAAGAGCGGCTGCCGCAGCATGTTGCAAAGGGGTCGGCGCACAGATGGTCATATAGTCATGGATCTTGCGCACGGCCTGGGCGACAGTGGCGGGCGCGACAATATGGCCCAAGCGCCAACCGGTAACGGCAAAGGTCTTGCCAAAGCCACTGATGGTGATGGTGCGGTCACGCAGCGCTTCAATGCCGCCTGGACATTGATGGACACGACCATCATAGAGAATGCGGTCATAGATTTCGTCGGTGATGAGGAGCAAATTATGCTTGAGAACCAGATCAACCATCGCCTGCGTCTCTTCCTGGTCGAAGACGCGCCCAGTGGGATTGTGGGGTGTATTATAGAGCAGGGCTTTGGTACGCGGGGTAATCGCCGCTTCGATCCGTTCCGGGTCAAAGCGATAGTGAGGCGCCTCAAGGGCTACCGAGACCGGCTTAATACCCTGCATAATCGCGGCAGGGCGCACATTTTCATGCGCCGGCTCGATTAAAATCGCTTCATCACCCAGCTCCAAAGTGGCCGTGAGCGCAACCGCCAGTCCCTCTGTCACGCCGCAGACCACAGTGACATGGCGGTCAGGATCAACATCCCACCCTAGCATCTTGGTGTAATGGGCGGCTAACTTTTGACGCAGGGCTGGCACGCCCCAGGTAATCGCATATTGATTTTGTCCCTGGCGGATCGCCTCAATGGCGGCATCGGTGATGGCGGCAGGCGGGTCAAAGTCGGGAAAGCCCTGGCTCAAGTTAATGGCACCATGTTGGAGCGCCAAACGGGTCATTTCACGGATGGTCGATTCGCCAAACATGGCAGTGCGTTGTGCTGGTAGCATATGCAGTTCCTTTGTTCATAGGGAAAGTAGACTGTTGCACCCATCATACCACAATCCCGCCGCAAAGCCGACTTGGCCCAGCGATGAGACTCATCTATAGGGTAAAAATTTGCCGTGGCGGCAAAACCAACGTACAAAGTTTTCAGTAGACAGTGGCCAGTCGGCAGTGACCAGTAGGTAGTCGGCAGTGGCCAGTAGGCAGTAATCAGTAGGCAGTGACCAGGGGTACAGACGACTGGATACTGAAAACTGAACACTGAACACTGAAAACTGATTCCTGAGCACTGATTCCCTACATTTGTATGTTCCTTTGGCGGCTACTGAATATTTTCGGTAGATGGGCTCACAACGTGATGGCTTGCCCGCTCTGGGCTGAGGCTAAGATCGCCAGCACAGCGGCTAATGATTGTGCGGCATCGCGTCCACTTACGAAGGGCTCATCCACGCCGCGTACCACCCGGCAAAAATGGATCAGTTGCGCCAGCAGTGGATCCGTGGGTGCAATGGGATAGTTGGTTTTGGCCAGCGGGTGAAGCCAACCGGACTGCGCCGCATGAGGATAGCGCCAGAGGGTCATCTGAGGAAAGGCGAGGGCTCCTGCTGTACCGCAAAAATGATAACAATTTTCATCGATCTGGGGATAGGCCGGATTTTCGCCGGTGGTCAGTTCATAGGACCAGGGCGCCGGCGTCGTATCAGCGACTAAAATTGTGCCCAACGCACCATTGGCAAAGCGCAGGTTGACACTCAGGGCATCTTCCACGGCCAAGCCACGGACCGCGGAACTGCTCTGGGCATAGACTTGACGAATTTCGCCGCAGATGTAGCGCAGGTTGTCAATATCGTGGATCAGGTTGATCAACGCCGGCCCACCGCCCGGTCGCTCCCGTCGCCATGCCACGTTAAAGTAATCATCCGGCTTTTGGAGCATCCAGAGCACAGAAACACCCACCAGCGTGCCGATGTCGCCACGCTGGACAATAGCGCATGCGGCTTGCACCAGCGGATTATGGCGGCGATGATGGCCAACTAAGACCTGCACGCCGGCGGCAGCGGCCAGGCGGATAATTTGCTGCGCATTTTCCACGGTGTCGGCAATGGGCTTTTCGATCAACATAGGGACGGAATGCGCAGCACAGACGCGGGCAGCTTGCGCGTGTAGCCCATTGGGGGTGGCAATGATGGCGCCATCTGGCTTGGTTGCATCCAGCAATTCGTCAATTTCCTGAAAGAAAGGGACGTTATGTTGCTCGGCGACGGCGCGCCGGGCCGGATCGACATCGCAGATGCCGACCAGTGAACAGTCGTCGTGCGCACTGACCAACGTGGCATGTTTTTGACCGATCAGTCCGGTGCCGATCAGGACTAAACGGACAGGGTTGTTGCTCAGCAATTCAATGGAATTCATCGCGTTAGCTCGCTCTGATCTGCGCGATTTCACTGGCGGTTAGTCCAGTCAGTTCGCCGATGAGATCGGTGGACATGCCCTTGGTCACCATGCGTTGGGCCAGTAACCGGCGCTCTTCTTCTTTACCTTCTGCTTTGGCGCTTTCTAACATGCCGCGTGCGCTGACCTGATCCATAACGTAGCGTTCATAGGCGCTGCGTTCTACCGGGTCCATGTGCAGTAGATCCAGCTTTTGGCGCAGGGTTTCCATATTTTTGGAAGCAAAGTCATTACGCACACTGGAGTTTTTGAAGAAGTAGATCCACTCATCAATGTCACTTTGGATAACATTATTGAATTGTTCCACATCGATCAAATAATATTCAGGAAAGATGTTGTCAGGATGAGCATGGCGCGCTACTTGCGCCCGCTGACGTTCAGCATTGTCTGTTTGTCCATCTTTCTGCCAGCGCAATGTCTTACCATTCTGCAAGCCATAGAATTCAGTCCACCCGTGATAGAGATAGTTACCTTCATCTTCACCAAAGCTAAAGTAAAGAATGCTGATCGAAATTACCTTCTTGACTTGCTCATAGGGTTTGCCCAACTCGATATTTTCGACCACCAGCTTGGATGCGCCATAGAGTAAGCGCTGCAAATAGTGGGGTTCGCGCGCCTGCTGCACTTCGACAACAAAGATGCGCTGCTCGCTGTCATGCACCAACAGATCGACCCGGTTGAACTTGTCGCGCTCGTGCCGCTGGTTGCTCTCACTCTCTAACAATGAGATAATCGTGATCTGCTGCTCCAACAGCGTACTAAGGAAGCCCTCTAGCACATCAAAATTGGCTTTGTCACGCAAAATACTCTTCATCGCCCAGTCAAAACTGACCAGCGTGCGTTCTTCCTGGTTCATCGTTCAACTCCCTGCTCCATCTGAGTGCTTTTACGGGTGCGTCCTCAATGGGACAGTAGACGAAAAGCACAAATTTGTTTGCTGGACTTCGCTCTATTTATACTCCGCAGCAGCACATAATAACATTTTTCACTCCTGAAAAAGTGTTATTTGATAGCGCTGTTTAGGATATATAGCGCACTTAGCTTTACTACGTTGTTTGAGCCATTATATCACATAGATCAGGAAGAGCCTTGGCTGCGCCATCAAATCAGTCGTTGATCATACCACAGCACCAACGTAAGGCATTCTGTGGAAGCGGACTTGCACCCTACAGCAAAAGACCGTTGACTCTTTCTCCCGCTCATCTATACTTTGTCTAAGGTATGATTTTGGGGTCTACGCGTGTTGGTGGATCGAAACAGAGCAGGGTGACGAGTAGCGGGTGGCGAGTGGCGAACCTGCCACCCGCTACTCGCCACCTTACTTATCAAGTACACTTTGTCGCGAAGAGCCTGATTTTCGAATTATCAGACACTGTTGAACATGAAAAGGATGGAAAGAATGAACTGGTATTTTGCTGTGTTACAAAAATATTTTGATTTTAACGGTCGCGCCCGCCGCAAAGAGTATTGGTTCTTTGTACTGTTTAATATTGCGTTCAGCGTCGCACTGGGCATGGCCGATAACATTCTGGGCACCACCGGCGCTCAGGCAGGTACGGGGCTTTTGAGCGGCATCTATGCCCTTGCCATGGTCATGCCCGGCTTAGCCCTTTCCGCGCGCCGCTTACACGATATTGGCCGGAGCGGCTGGTGGATGTTGATCAACCTTGTGCCGGTCGTTGGAATTTTTGTTTTCCTCTATTTTATGGTCAAAGAAGGCGATGCCGGCAGCAACCAATATGGACCATCACCCAAGGCTGACATGCAATTGGTCGCAGCCTAATCTACAGCACTGACAAAAGAGCGCGTGTAAGGCGAGCCCAGAGGCAAAAGGCTTCCACGTGGATGAATAAACGAGAAGGGCGACACTTGCCCAAAGTGTCGCCCTTCTTTTTGTTCTATACTGCTTGTTCTATACTGCGGTTGTGATGGAAACCGGAGTTCTGCTTCTGACTGAAACTCCAACGGGAAACTCCGGTTTTCATTCAGAGCAGAATAGAGTAGGTGGCGTTAAAGCAGAGATCAGCCTCTAGGCAAACGGCTCAAAGGGCAAGCCCACATAATTCTCCGCCATTGTCGTGCGTCCGGCTACCGAGCCAGTGAGATAATCCAACTCAGCCAGTTGCAGCCGTTGATTGAGTGGATCGTCATCAAATTTGTGCATGAGGGAAGTAAACCACCACGAGAAGCGGATCGCCTTCCAGACCCGGCGCAGACAGGTCTCCGAATAGCGGTCGAGCAGGTCGGTGCGTTTCTCCTGGTAATAGGCAATCAGAGCGCGACCTAGATAATAAACATCCGACGCGGCCAGATTGAGCCCTTTGGCGCCGGTGGGCGGGACAATGTGCGCGGCGTCACCGGCCAGAAAAAGCTTGCCAAAGCGCATGGGTTCGGCCACAAAACTACGTAGCGGTGCGATGCTCATCTCCAGTCGCGGGCCGGTGACCAACTTTTCCGCGGTGGCGGACGGCAGGCGACGGCGCAATTCATCCCAAAAGGCGGCGTCGCTCCAATTTTCCACCTTGTCATCCAAACTACACTGGACATAGTAGCGACTGCGCGTGTGGGAACGCATGCTGCAGAGGGCGAAACCTCGTGCATGGTTGGCGTAGATCAGCTCTTCATCAATGGGCGGCACATCAGAGAGAATGCCCAGCCAACCAAAAGGGTAGATCTTCTCCAAGAGGGTGAGCTTGCCCGCCGGCACACTCTGGCGCGCCACCCCATGATAGCCATCACAGCCCGCCACAAAATCACAGCGCAATTCGTGTTGCTCTCCATCTTTGGTGTAGAGTATGCGCGGCATGCCGTCTAGGTAATCTTCGACAGCCACCGCCGGCGCCTCAAACTCAATGATGCCGCCAGCATCCAAGCGCGCCTGAATCAGGTCGCGCGTCACTTCGGTCTGACCATAGACCATGACGGTGCTGCCACCGGTGAGCGTGTGCATGTCGATGCGCTCCTGACGACCGGCAAAGGCCAGGGCAAAGCCTGCGTGGATAATGCCCTCCTGCTCCATACGCGCATGGACGCCAATGTCCCGCAGCATCTGCACCGTGCCCTGCTCCAAGACACCGGCGCGGATGCGTCCTTCTACATGGCTCCGGCTTTGGCGCTCAAGGATCACCGACTCAATCCCCTGCTGCTGTAGGAGATGGGAGAGCAACAGCCCAGCTGGGCCAGAACCAATAATGCCAACTTGTGTTCTCATGGGTCAATTCTCCATTCTCGCCCAGTATAGCACAAGTTGTACAAATCTTTACTTCTGATTTTATGCCTTTCCCGAAGAGGCTGACCTTGCGCGTTGATAGTAGGTCCTAATCGTCTAATGATAGACGAAAATTAGACGATTAAGTAAGTTCCATCTTTGACAAAACTGCTGATTTACGCCTGATTGATGCCCTGTCCACCAATATTCGAAATGCTGTTGTTTGTGGTATACTGTCATAAGTTCTCCATTTCGACGATTGTCCGGTAAAATTTCTGACCGATGGTTTACCCCGTAGGGAGAGCAGGTTTAGGCTGGAAAAGGATATTATGATGGGAAATCGACTGAACTTCAATCAATGTACATTACCACTCCTAGATAAGTCCTTCGGTCTCCGTCTGGCCATGGAACTGCCGGCGCTTGAACAGTGGTTTGAACGTGGCCAGCAGATCACCCTCACGGAAATTGACCACATTCGCCTGATCGACCTCCAAGATCTACTGTTGATCAATGCCAACAATTGGAATGAGCAAGAATTATCGCTGCATTTTATTGGGCCGCTTTTCAGCATGATCAAATTTAGCGAGCTTTATCGCTATAATTTGTTTGCTCAACGGTACATTGAAGCGCAGGTACAAGATTATCTTTTGGTTGGCGAACCGGATGAGTTGATTGCTTCGGGTTACTATGCGCCGGAGATTCCCTATTTTGCCTTTGCCGAGTACAAACGCCAGCGGGACCCCAATGGAGATCCCGCCGGGCAAGCACTGGCGGCCATGTTGGTGGGGCAGACGCTCAACGCCAATCAGGCCCCGGTCTATGGTTCGTATGTCATTGGCCGTGATTGGTACTTTATGGTCTTGAGCGATCATCAATACGCTATTTCCAAAGGACACAATGCGCTCCAATTTGACGAACTCGCTGACATTTTTCGTATTCTCAAAGCGCTCAAAGGGATCATCATCGAATTGACGGCCTAGCCCTGGATCATATTTTGCTCATATAAGCCAAAAAGTGAAATCGTTGAGTTATCAGATTTGAATTTCCCTCAGCAATCTCGATTTAGATCCGGTATTTTGCCACACAACCGATGATCTGGCGCGAGAAAATAGAAGGTAGAGTCACTTGCTATACTGCGGTTGGATTGAAAACTGAAATTTTAGGAGACTCTACCAGAGAAAGCAACTTCAGGTTTCAAACAGAGCTCAATATAGATTGGGTAAACTTCCGTTGCGCCACATAGATCGCCGAGACCATATTGCGTTCCACCCTGCCGCCAAATTGTTCTGCGGCCACCGCCATCAACTGATCCAAAATTTGCTGACGCGCTGCTGCGGGCAGGCGATTGATCCCGGAGAAGGTGCCATAGAGCGCCCCTACTTGGGCCGTGTTCAAAATCAAGGTCCATGGATAGAACTGATAGACCGGCGGTTCAAATTCTCTGGCACGGTCAAAATCGCCGAGGCGCGCCGGTATGTCAAGGGCAAAGGGCGCGTACTGCGGCTTGTCCGATGGGCTGACCGCAAGCGGCTGTAAAATCTGTTGTGTCGCGTCATGAAATGGATCCGCACGCTCCGGATCCCCAAAGACATTCCACCACAGCGCGACATAGCCCCCCGGTTTGAGTATGGTGGCAACCTTTGTGAGACCAAGGGTCGGATCAACCCAATGGAACGCCGTGGCCGATGCAACCAGGTCATAGTGATTAGCGGGTAACACAGCCTCTTCAAACGCGTTATGGATCAGGCGAAATTCTGCCTTGACCGGCGCGGCAATGGCTTGCAACAGGGGTGCGAAACGCGGATCTGGCTCCAGTACGGTTAAAGGGTTGGCGCCCAATTCTAACAGCCGACGGGTGGCCAGCCCATTGCCCGCGCCGATCTCCAACGTCGCGCAGCTGGCGCGCAATGCGCCGGTCGCCAGCAAAAATGTATAGAGTTGCTTGGGATAAGGTGGGCGAATCGCGTCGTAGCTTTGCACATCCGCGCCAAAGAGCGATCGCCCCTCGTGCGGGGCGATAAGGTCTGGCATAGCTTGTACACCTCTTCTTGATACAATCTACGGTTGGTCTCTCAGCGATCAGGGGCAACGGCATCTTCCCACTCGAGGCAGACCGCAACCCCTATTGCCCAAGCTTCAGCAGCTTAATGGCATTTTCTTTTAAAATCAATGGTTTCACCTCGTCACGAAAACCCGCATTCTCAAAATCCTTCAGCCAGCGCTCCGGCGTAATCAGCGGAAAGTCGGTGCCAAAGAGCATCTTGTGCTTCAACATCGTGTTGGCATAGTGCACCAGTTGGGGCGGGAAATATTTGGGGGACCAGCCGGAGAGGTCGATGTAGACATTCGGCTTGTGCAAACAGACCGAGAGCGCTTCATCCTGCCAGGGCCATGAGGGGTGGGCGATGATAATGGGCATGTCGGGGAAGTCCACCGCCACGTCGTCCAGGTAGATGGGGTTGGAATAGCCCAGCCGCAAGCCACCGCCCCCGCGCATGCCCGTGCCGATGCCCGAATGGCCGCTGTGAAAGAGCGCGGGTAGCCTCGCTTCGGCGATCACCTCATAGAGCTTGTAGGCCATGCGGTCGTTGGGCAGAAAGCCCTGCACCGTCGGGTGAAACTTAAAACCCTTGACACCATGATCGGCAATCAGCCGCCGCGCCTCGCGCACGCCCATCACGCCCTTGTGGGGATCAATGCTGGCAAAAGCAATCATGATGTCGGGGTTTTGCTGCGCCGCTTCGGCTACCTCCTCGTTGGGGATGCGAATGCGCCCGATCTCATACTCGGCGTCCACCGTGAACATGACCAGACCGATTTTTCGTTCCCGATAATATTCGATAGTTTCGGCAATGGTGGGACGCTTGTCAAACTTGAAATAGTTCGACGCCGCCTCGTCATAGGCCCGGCCAAACTCATCATAGGGCTGGCAACAGGAGACCTCGGCGTGGGTGTGCACATCAATGGCGATTAACTCGTTTATGTCCATGATTTGCATCCTTTGGCTCAGTGAGATAGTGGGACAATGGGATAGTAATTCATCCCGTAGGGATGGCTGAGTTTAGGACAGGAAAAGACTAAATCTTACCCTAAATTCAATCGTTCCTACGACACAGTAACCTGTCCCACTGCTACAAAGACCCCCTCAGCACGCGGTTCTCTATGCAATGCTTCCACCAAGGCGGCGCGGTGATTGAGGATCACCCGCTGGTTGAGCGACCCTTTGTCGGTGATTTCGCCCACGTCAATTGAGGGTGGGACTGTGGCAATAACGGCCCGTACAATGCGGTTGGAGGTGCCGGTGGCGCTTTGAGCCAGGTTATCCAGAGTTGTTTGCACCTTGCTGCGCACTGCGGGGTGTTGATAGACTTCATCCGCCGAAGCAGTGGTCGGTAGCCCAGCCAGCGCCCGACAGGCATCCAGGTTCAGAAAGAGGACCGCCCCCACATCATCGCGGTTGTGCCCGGTGATCACCGAATCCTGCACAATCGGCGCGCCCGCTTTTAGCAGTTGCATGCGCAAGATGCCCACGCTGACCCACGTGCCGGTGGTCAGCTTGAAATCCTCAGTCAGCCGGCCATCAAAGAGCAGCCCCTGGTTGGCATCCGCTTCATCGACAAACTTCACGGCGTCGCCGGTGCGGAAGAAGCCTTCTGCATCAAAGCTGGTTGCGTTGAGTTCGGGTTGCCGCCAGTAGCCCGGCGTGACATTGGGGCCGCGATAGCGCGCTTCCAGTTTCTCCTCTACCGGGCTCAGCTTAACCGCCATGCCCGCCACTGGCACCCCCAGCAGGCCGGAGTAGCTGCCGGTCCAGTTGGCCAGCATGGCCGTCGGCGCTGATTCGGTCATGCCCAGGCCAGTCACAATCGGAATCCGTTCGCCACAAGTTTGCACGGCCAACGCTTCTAACCCATGCCAGACATGTTGGGGCAGCGCGGCCCCAGCATAAAAGAGAATCTGCAAGCGCTGAAAAAAGGTGCGGCGCAGTTCCGGTTCGCGTTGCAGCCAGAGAATCAACTCTTCCAGTCCTTTGGGCACATTGAAGTAGGCCGTCGGCGACAGTTCGCGCAGATTCTGAACCGTGGTTGCAATCCCATGCGGCGTGGGGCGGCCATCGTCAATGTAGAGCGAACCCCCATTGTAGAGGGTCAGCCCCACATTGTGATTGCCGCCAAAGGTGTGATTCCAGGGCAGCCAATCAACAAAGAGGGGCGGTTCTTCGGCCATAAAAGGCATGGTCTGTAGCAGTTGTTGTAGGTTGGCGCAGAGCATGCGCTGCGTGTTGATGACTCCTTTGGGCAAGCTGGTGGAGCCGGAGGTAAAGAGCACCTTGGCGACGGTGTCCGGCCCCACCCGGGCAAAAGCCGCCTCAACCGCCTCGGTGGGCGTGGTGGCGAGCAGATCGGTGAACAGGGTGGCCGGGCGTTCAGCGAACGGATTTTCCGCAACCACCACTTCCAACTCGCTGTCCGTATCCAACACCACGCGCAAGGCTCGCTCATATTGCTGACCGTCTTGCACAAAGAGCAGCCCTGGCGTCATCAGTTGCAGCGTGTGGCGCAATTTTCCGAAGTCATTGGACAGCAGTGAGTAGGGCGGCGAAATCGGCGCGTAGGGGATGCCCACATGCATGGCGGCCAGCGCCAGCAGCAGATGTTCAATGCTGTTACCCGAAAGGATGGCAACGGTGCGTTCGCTGGAAAGATTACGGTTAAGCAGCGCCTGGGCAAGGGCGCGCACCTTGCCCAGCGTTTGGGCGTAGGTCAACCGCTGCCACTCCCCAGCCTGGTTACGCCGCGCGACAAAGGTCTGATCGGGGGTTTGGGCGGCCCAAGCGAGCAATTTTGCCGTTAGTTTGTCGGGATAAGCGGCCAACTGTTGGGTGGACCGTAACAAGGTCGAACCGTCGGCGCGCACCGCTTTGCGGGTATCGATCGGACCAAAGTTGACTTGACGAAAAGGCGCGTCGTTGTTCATGCGTTATCTACCTTAGACCGCTTACGGTTGAGAAACTGTTGCACCCGCGCTTTGGCCTCCGGCGTGCTTTGGGTGATGGCGGCAATCAGACTCTCCATCAGCAAGCCTTGCTCCTGGTTGCTTTCGGCAATGCGCGGCAAGATGTGCAAAATCGCGTAGTTGGTCAGCGGTGTGTTGCCGGCAATCTGATGGGCGACTTCCAGCGCTTTGGTCAATCCTTCACCATTGGCGACGAGATAGTGGGAAAGGCCAATCGCCGCGCCCTCCTCGGCATCGACCATGCGCCCGGTGAGCATCATCTCCATCGTGCGCGCCACGCCGATCAGCTTGGGGACGCGCACCGATGCACTGCCGCCGGGGAAGATGCCATGCTGGCCTTCGGGCAGGGCGTAGAAGGTGGAAGCTTCGGCCACACGAATGTGGGCGGCGCAGGCCAATTCCAACCCGCCGCCGATGACCGCGCCGCGCAAGAGCGCTACCACCGGCACCGCGCCAAATTGAATCCGTTCAAAGACTCGATGCCAGGTGCGTGAATGGGCAATGCCCGCGACAACATCGTGATCTTCAAGTTCGGTGAGATCGAGCCCAGCGCAGAAATGGTCACCCTCGCCAGAGAGGACGACCGCGCGTACATCTGCCGGCAGGTGTGTGAAGATCTGCTCCAAACCCAGCAGGGTTGCGTCATTCAGCGCATTGCGTTTGGACGCCCTGGTTAACTGGACAAAGAGCAACACACCATCCTGTTGCACCGTTAAACTTTCGGGTAGATTTTGTTCCTGTATCACTGATTTTGCTCTGCAATTCCCTGAAATAACAGATTAATCAAATGAGTGACCATTGCCGCCGAATCACCGATGAGCTGGCGTGCATAGGGGCGCAACCATTGTTAGAATAATGTCGTTTGCCGTGGCTCATCCGCTTGCCCTGGACCTTGCCATTGATAGAACTTGAGGCTAATCCGATCGTTGACAAAGACGATGCCCTCGTTTTCCAACAGATGTCGCTGCCGCTGGGCGCCAGGTCTTGCACTGATCTTGCCCTGGGCATTAATGACGCGTTGCCAGGGCACGTCAGCGGGGCAGGCCGCCATGGCATCGCCAACCCAGCGGGGGCCGAATGTTTTGTACTCTTGTGGCTCAACGCCCACTGGTGGCGCAAGCATTTGCGCGACCTGCCCATAGGTGACCACCTTTCCGTGTGAAACCTGACGGACTTGCTGCCACACTTGTTCGTAGTAGTCTTGCGGATTGGGTAGCGGTATGGTTTGCATGAGTTATGTTTCCAGATTATTTGGCTTCATTGCTAAAATCAACTAATTCCTCGATACTCACCTGTAGTGCTTCTGCAATTGTTTTTAGCATATCCGTTGTTCCTTTGCGTTTGCCGGACTCAAGCTGCGAGAGATAGGGCTTGCTGATGCCAATTTTCTCTGCTAACTGTTGCTGTGTCAACGCCCGATATTCACGCCAAACTCGAATCGGGTTTTGGCCATCCAATAATGCATAGGCGACCTTGCTGGGGACCAACTCTTCACCGGTTTCGATGTTAGCTTTGGCCTCATCATAGGCCCGAATATCTGCTAACATTTCCCATGCATCAAGCAGTTTTTGATATTCGGGATAGGGAATCACCGCCCATTCGATCTGGCCATTTTTTTCAATCACCTGTACGTTCATTCGTAAACCTCCCCCCCTGGCCCGATCTTGACGACCAACATCACCAATTGCTCATCTTGTAGTTCATAGATCACTCGCCAATCACCAACGCGCAACCGGTATGCCGGTCGCCCCACCAATTTTGTCACATTGTTATGCGGCGCATAGGGATCTACGGCAATCATATCGATCTTTTCGCGAATCAAATTCGCAATGTTTTTGGGCATTCGACGCAATGTGCGCAGCGCTTGTTTAGTAAATGTGACTGAATACATGCCAGAATATTAGCACAAAGCTAACTGTTTTTGCAAACATTTTCCTCCAGCCGCTGTCGTTGCCACTCTGTACCGAGTTTTCGTTGATCCGTCTTTGTTCATTGTCTGCTCTTTTCCCTTTTTTATCGGGAACTAGGGTATGATATGATGATGGCGGAAATTACGATCTACGTAAGTCAATAATTGCATACAGGAGAACGAGTGATGCAGGGACAAGCGTTGATTGTCGGCGTCGGTGCGGATCTGCCTGTCACGGTGCAGGACGCCACAGGATTGGCCAACATCTTAACCGATGAGAGCCGTTGTCACTTTGCCCAAGCGGCGGTCAAACTGTTGACCGAGGGCGCGGCAACGCGGGCTGCGGTCCTCAGCGGGTTAGACACCATGGCGACGATGCCCGCCGACGCTACGGCCATTATCTACTTTTCCGGTCATGGCTATCAAGTGGAATCCTCTATGGGGCTGAGCTATTACCTGATGCCCAATGGCTACGATGTGCGTAAGTTGTATCAGACCGCCATCAGCAGCCAGGAATTTGCTGCGAAGTTGGCGGCGATCCCGGCCAAACGGCTGCTGCTCCTGCTCGACTGCTGCCATGCCGGCGGCCTTGCCTATGACAACACCAAAGCGCTCGACCTGACCTTGACCAAAGCCCCGCTGCCGCCTGAGTCCGCCACACTCTTTGCCCAAGGCAGCGGTCGCATCGTGATCGCTTCGTCACGCGCCGATGAAGTTTCGCTGGTCGGCACGCCCTACAGCCTCTTCACCCGTGCGCTGATCGACGGTCTGGCCGGGCAGGGGGTTGCGCAGTTGGATGGCTATGTGCGGGCGCTCGATCTGGCGTTCTACGCCAGGGAGATGGTGCCGGGTTGGTCCAAGGGACGGCAGCACCCGCTGGCCGAGATTGCGCAGGCCGACAACTTTGTGATCGCCCACTACGCCAATGGGGAGAAGAACCCGCGCCCACTCAACCTGCCCCCAGTGCAGGCAGAGGAGGTGGAACGGGCCAACCCACCATTGCCCGCCGCCCAATTTGGACCGCTTGACCTGCGCTACTCGCAGGGCGCCAATATTGGCAACACGGGAGCGATCACCCAGCACTTTGGCCCACAGATCAACAACAGCACGTCCGCCGGTGGCGTTGAAACATGAGCGTTGACAATGCCTTTGTCTGTTGAGATAAGAATCCGGCCGGTATGGTGGCGTAGGGGCGCGCCCTTGCGGCCGCCCAACCCGGTGGGGCAGGCGCAAGGCCATGCCCCTACCAACCATTTATCATGGAAACAAAAATGACAATTCCTCCACTTGACCTGCGCCAGTCGCAAGGGGTCAATATCGGCAACTATGGGCCGATTACCCAATATTTTCAGCAGCCGGACTATGCCACGCTGGCTGATCTTTATGTCCCGCCCGATGCCGTCTATGAACGGGTGCGCAGCCGCGAGTTTGTCGGACGCAGATGGCTGATTGCCCAGATCGACGCCTTCTTGCGCGACCCCAGACGCAAAAGTGGCGTGCTGATGTTGGAGGGCGAGGCCGGGGTGGGCAAGAGCGCGCTGATGGCCCATCTGGTGCAGCAACGCAACTATCTCCATCTCTTTGCCGAACAACTGCCTGGGGACGCCAATGTGATCCGCGCCCTGCAGTCGCTGGGCAGCCAGCTCGTCACCCGCCACCAACTGCACGAGTATACCCAGCGTGACACGCTGCCCGCCATTGCCGGCTTTCCCGACTTTCTGGAGCGGCTGTTGCGCGCCGCGGCGGCCAGGCTGCCAGCCGACCAGAAGATTGTGATCGTCTGCGATGGGCTGGATGAGGCGGGCGTGGCGGCCAATGGCAATGTCTTTGGCCTGCCCCAGGTGCTGCCCGAAGGGGTCTATCTGCTGCTGGCCCAGCGGCCCCAACCGGTGGCGCTCAGCTTCAAAAATGCGACGGCGCAGATCATCCGCCTTGACCCGGCCGGCGCCGAGAACCAGGAGGATGTGCAAGCCTATCTGCGTCAGGCAGCTCACCAACCGGCGATTGCCCAACAACTGGCCGAACGGGGTTACAGTCCGATTTGCTGGCCCTGCTGCCCTTAATCCAACACATGGGCGGGCAGCCGGCCATCGACGAACTCTTTCTCGCCCTGCGCGATGTGGCCAGGTGGTGGCCGTAATGTGTCGACGAGTGGCTTTCCCGGCGCGCGTCACCTGGTTTCAACCTGGAACGACTGCCAGTTGTCGGTGGTCACAAAGTGGATGACCTTTGGGCGTTGGCCATTGAGACCCTCTTGCAGTCGATAGACGAGTTTCCAACCGCCGTCAATTTTCTGGACAGTATCCACGTGGTAATCATAATGCCCGTTAATGCCACGGGGCTCTGCAAAATCCATCCACTGGTCCGCCATCCAGGGATAGAAGGTCTTGACCTGATCATCCGGCCCGACTAGATAGATATAAGAACTCGTGGGGATCACAATGAATTCGTCGACCGCATAGGGCTTACCGAGCACGCCCAGCGATGATTCGTTATCGTAGCTGCCAACGTCCAATTTGCGTCCGGCTTGCAAAAGCGTATAGGTTCGCTTGAAGCGGTGATCCGGCCAATTGGAGGTAGATATCTCGATCGTTTCATGAATCTCACTGCCGCTCACGGTCCAGCTTTGCTCAGAAAGCAGATTCCATGAGGGGCTGCAACCCACGATCATCATCCCTGCGCTGATAATTGTGGCGGCGCAGCACACTTTGATCATTCGCGCACGTTGTGTGTATCCGTTATTCGGAGCGATAGACGAAAAGCTCCCTTTGGCGTTGCTGGTGCTTGGCCCCATTTGTGGTGCGTACCCCTAGTCAATAGACTACTTTACAGCGGATAGACTTTCTCTGCTACCTGACGGCGTTTGGGCGGCGAGATCAACTCCATGAGGCAATTAAAGCGCGCCTGTGTATCCAGATAAGCAAAGCCGCCATCACCATCTAGACCATGACCGCCGCCGGCCTGGATCACCGTGAGCCCCGCCGCCGTGGCCTGGGCCAGCGCCTCATCCCAGTCATCCACCAGCAGACCGATGTGATGGAAGCCATAGCCATGTTCGGCAATAAAGTCATGATAGATGGTCGGTCCGCTAATGGGCTGGATCAACTCGATCTGTTGCGCGCCAATCGGCGCCAATGCCAGTCGAAAGACCGAATCGGCCGGTTCGCCATAGTAGGTCAGCCAGCGCACAAAGGGCTTTTGATAGGTGTAGAAACGCCATTGGCCCACGCCATAGCTCTGGGTATAAGCTTCCACACTCGCTTCCAGATTCTCCACAATGATGCCGATTTGATAGACGCCATTTTTGAGAAACGGCAGTTGGGTAACGGCGGCTGGATCAAACATGAACTGCTCCTTCTGTGTGCTGCGTAAATCAGTAAATCAGTAGATAGGTAAATCGGTAGACAAGTACATAGGAGGCTAGGACTATAACAGTTACTGATCTACAAATTTACCTATCTACCTATCTACTTACCCATCCCCCACCCTACATCCGTCCCAAATGGCTCCAGGCGAGGCGCATGAGATAAGGCCATAGGGATTCACCGGCGGCTGCCTCCGCTTGACTCAGCGGCTCAGTTGCCGCGGCGCCGGCGCCCTGTTGGAGATTGGCGTTGAGGAAGGTGAGTAACTGCTGCCACGCTTCCTGGGCGGCGCCGCCTTGCGCAATCTCCTCGATACTGCCGACAAAGGCATGGGGCTGCCCTGCGTAAACGGTAATCTCATGGGGCACGCCGGCCATTTCCAAACCCTGGCGCAGCGCCTCGACTTCGTCCACCGAAATCGACATATCGTCCCCGCCAAAGATGCCCAAGAGCGGGCCGGAGAGCGCCTGAAGCTTGGCCGGATCGGTGATCGGCTGACCGTAGAAGACCGCCGTTGCCGCCAACTGGTTGTTGCTCAAACTATAGCGTAGGGCCGTGCCGCCGCCAAAGCAGAAGCCCATAATGCCAATGCGGTCGGCTTGCACGTCGGGCTGGGCGGCCAGCCATGCATAGACTGCCTGCACGTCGCCGTCAATTTGGCCGTTGTCTGCGGTGAGGACATTGTAGATGGCGCGCGGAATCCAGTTGGTTGTGCCGCTGCGAAAGACATTGGGTGCAATCACCACATAGCCCTCCTGCGCCAGTGCGTCGGCTTTGCCGAGCATATCGGGGCGCAGGCCATAAAATTCATGGATCATGATCACGGCGGGGTGAGGGCCGTCGCCCTCCGGTTTGGCCAGATAGGCGCGGATTTCTGCGCCATCTGCGGACGCGATGCTCAAGTTAGTGAGCGGCGCCAGGCGACCCTGGCTAAAAAAGCCGTCCACGATGATTGAACCAAAAAGTACCACGACCAGCCCTAAAATGAGGATGGCCAAACCCCAGCCAATGCGTTTTAATCGGTTCATTTATTGAAAGCGATTCGCCTCCGGGTCTTCGGTGTCATACCCAACGGCGTCGAGCCGCGCCCACAGTTCAGCGGGGATGGAGAGCGCAGCCAAATCCAGCGTCTGTTGCACCCGCTCCGGCTTGGTCATGCCGACGACGGTGGTGGTGACGCGGGGGTCGCGCAGCGAGAATTGGAGCGCCGCGGCAATCAGCGGCACGCCAAACTCCTGGCAGACCGCGGCCATGGCCCGCGTCCGTTCGATCAGCGCGGGCGGGGCATCCTGATAGGCATAGCGGGCATAGGCATCCGGCCCCTTGGCCAACATACCGGAACCATAGGGTGCGGCGTTGACCACGGCCACCCCCATTTTGTTACAGAGATCGAGCAGCGGTGCGGCAGAGCGGTTGAGCAGGGTGTAGCGGTTATGAGTCTCGACCGCGCTAAAGAGGCCGGTCTCAATATAGCGGATGAGCATGGCAATCGGCCCGCCCGACATGCCGATGTGCTCAATCACGGCCTGCTCTTTGTAGCTTTGCAGCACCGCCAGCGGTCCGCCCGGCCCCATGACATTTTCATAGGTGGAATGCTCCGGGTCGTGGATGTAGACATATTGCAGGCGATCCAGTCCCAGCCGTTGCAGGCTGCCCTCGACTGAGCGCTTAAATTGTTCACCGCTAAAATCGCCGGTATGGAGATCGCGGTCGCCTTTGGTGGCCAGGACAAAGCCGGCGGGCAGGCCACCCAGTTCGCGGATCACTTTGCCGATACGCCGTTCGCTTTCGCCGTCACCATAGGCCGCGGCCGTGTCCAAGAAGTTGATGGGGCTGGCAAAAGTGGCGCGAATGGTGGCCAACGCCTGGTCTTCGGGCGCGCTATAGGCAAAGGTTTCGGGCATATCCCCCAACGGCGCACCGCCGACACAGATGGGCGTGACCATGAGGCCGGTGGAGCCAAGGGGGCGGCGGGGTAATGACGCATTGGTGGTCATGAAATTCTCACTTTCTGTTCATAACATAATCAGTAGGTGCGGTTTCCATACCGCACGTTCTTTGATAAATAGACTCGTGCGGTATGGAAACCGCACCTACGCTAATCAACCTTTCTTCGCGCATGAATCATATCATTCGGCTCATTATTGTCGATCGATGATCGGCAAAATCAGCTGTGATGGATGATCCCCATCATGATAAACCTGATTGACCGCCACCTGATACGCCGCCGCTGGCTCCTGGGCAACGTCGCCGCCCGTGTTGCTGTTGCGCGCAAATTTGGGGAAGCAACTGCTGCTCACCTCGATGCGAAGGCGGTGGCCGGCCAGGAAGACGTGCGCCGTGCTCCACAGATCCACGTGCGCGGCAACGATTTCCCCCGGCTGCATCAATTTGGGCTCGGTAAAGGATTCCCGATAACGCAGCCGCAAGATACCATCGGTCACCAACATGGCACGACCGTCGGGGTGGACATCGACCAGCTTGCAGGTAATGTCCGTGTCCGGCGCCGACGATGAAATATAGAGCAGCGCCTCTACCGGGCCGGTCACCTCGACATTGTGCGCCAGCGCGGGGGTAGTGTAGACCAGCACATCATTACGTAACTCGACTTGCCGCTGATCGCGCGGCCCAATCGAGCTGGCAAAGGGGGTCAAGTTGGCGCCACCAATCGACGGGACCGGATTGTGGGGATCATAGACAAAGCGGTCTGCCGGTTCATCGGTGGGGGCTGTTGGCGTCAGCCCACCATCCCCGTGCAAGGTATTGGCATGGCCGCCACTGTGCAAGTAATAGGCCGTATACTGGGTGTCGGGCAGCGGCCAGTCATCCTCATCACGCCACTGATTGATGCCCATGACAAAGATGCGCACCGGCGGCTCATGCTCAATGCCATTCTCGATGTCCTTGACCCAGCGCTCCATCCAGCGTAACTGCAAAGCAGTGAGGCCGGCGGCTTCGCCAGAGGCATGTAGACCGTGCTCCTGTTCATGGTAGCTGGAGGTCCAGTTGGTGCCATGCGACCAGGGGCCGACGACCAGCTTCTGTTGCCGCCGCACCGCTTCATTTTTGGCGGTGGCGCGCATGCCCTGATACGTTTGCAGGGTGCCATTGAGAAAAATATCATACCAGCCGCCAATGTGCAAGACCGGTTTATTGATCTCGCCATAGCGCCGGGCGTCGATGCCGCGCCAGTAGTCGTCATAGGTTGGGTGATTGATCCAGTTGAAAAAATGGGGCGAGACGCCCTGAAGATGGGGCATGTCCGCGAGCGGTAGTCTTTGATAAAGCTCGGCGAGCCTGCCCAACGCCGCAGCCTGCTGTTGCAGATCAGCCGGCGTGGCCGCGCCATTGGCCACGCGCCGCCCCTGTTCGCCAATCGTCATCATGGTCGCCCAATACAACATGCTGCCCAAGTTGAGCACGCCGCCACGGTAGGCAATATCAGAGTAATGATCGACCGGCGCCAGCGAGACCGCCATCGCTTTCACGGCATCAGTCATGTAGGGGGCCGCCAGCCACTGGGATTGGCCCAGATAAGAGGTGCCCATAGTGCCGACCCGGCCATCACACCAAGGCTGTTGCGCCACCCAGACGTAACAGTCGGCGCCATCATTGATCTCTTGGAAGTTGGCGTTGAATTCGCCCTGGGAAGCAAAACGGCCGCGCGTGTCCTGCAATACCAGTGCATAGCCGGCTTTGACAAAGGTCATGCCCTCCGGCGAGACCGCGCGCTCCTTGTCATAGGGCATGCGCATCACCAGCGCCGGCAGCGCGGTTGCATCGTCCCGGCGATAGACATCGGTCGCCAGCAAGACGCCGTCGCGCATAGGGACCATCACATTTTTTTCAATGAGAATGTTCACTTGGCTTGTTATCCTTTGATTTTGGTCGCGATCAGGATTCCTGTTGACCAACTCAGTTTTGTTACATGCAAGTCGGGGTGCGACTCAAGCGTGGCCGTCAAATCACGGATGGCGGCGGGATGATCGTAGCCGAGATCCAGTTGCTCCCAGTTGGGCTGAGGCAGCATATCGTCCACAATATAAAAGCCCCCTGGTTTGAGCAGCGCCAACGTCGCATCGAGCAGCCGCAACTTTCCTGGCCAGGTGTCGGCAAAGATCAAGTCAAAACGCGCCCCTGTCAGCATTAACCGGTGAATGAATGCGTCACCACCCATCGTATAAATCGTCAATCGCGGGTCATCACCGAGATATTGTTGGGCAATAGCTTGAATTTTCCCATCATTATCAACAGTCGTCAAGGTGGCATCTTGGCTCATGCCGGCAAGAATCCAGGCAGTGGCAAGACCGCTACCCGTTCCCAATTCCAGCAGTGCGCCACCAGGTTTGCTAGCAGCTAGGGTGCGTAAAAGTGAGCCAGTCAGCCGGTCGGAAGCCATTGTAAAGCCCGCTTGCATGGTCGCTGCTTCCATCCGGCCAAGCAGTGTCGGTGGCGCAAGATTGGTGTGATCAAACATGGTCTCTTTCTCCGTGAACTCTGGGTCCTCTGTGGCGCAAAGATGGATACTAAAGATGGATACTACTTTCTCAAGATGGCTGTTTATTCACGTCAGCACATAGAAATCGAGCAACACGGCCTCTGCGGTGCGCACGCCGGAACAGACGGCGATGACATCGTTGAGCCAGCGATACGGTTCTGCGCCGGTTTCAAAGCTGGGCGTGGCGCGGAAATAGTAAAGTGCAGGGTCAACCAGTTCGCCCCGGGCAATGCGCGCCAGCACCTCCGGCGGGCCGTGGCGGATGCCGCGATTGGTCACATAGATCAGAGCGCCGTCATCGGTGTGCAAGGTGTAGCGGGCTTCCAGCAATGCCGCGCCATCCGGCCGCACCAGTTGCCAATCTGCACCGCCGGGCAAAACCGCGCCCCGGAGCTTGGCGCCGCTAAAATGGCCGCCGGTAATGTTGATAATCCGGCGTTCGCCCAACGGGATTGCGCCCACCAGCAAGGGCGTCGCCACGGTGACCGTGGCGCGGAGCAGATGTTCCAACTGGGGTTGTACAGGTTCTAGGGTTGTCATGGGTTATTGGTCCTTGGTCACTGGTCCTGGGCCATTAGTCCTTGGTCATTAGTCCAGCCGGCAAAGGACCAAGGACCAAGGACAATAAGCTATCAATTGTTCATTAACGTGCGTAGCTGGGTCACCTTTTGATAGAGGGCATGGTGTTGCTGGTCAGCCAGACCGGCTTGGGCCAGTTGCAGCGCACTCTCCGCCGCGTGTTGTTCCCCCAACTGTAGGTAGACTTCAGCCAACCAGAGGTCGATCTGGCTCTGTAAGTAATAAGCGGTGTCGCGGGGGATGGCGGCCTTGGCCGCAGTTAGTAATTCCACTGCTTCCGCCAACGCACCGCGCACCCACGCCACGCGCCCCAGATGTGCGCGTAGATTAGCGGCAAAGGTGGGATTATCATACTTTTCAGCCAATGTCAACGCCTGGTGAAAGCTTGCCTCGGCGCCGGCCAGTTCGCCGGCGGCCAACGCAATCTCGCCTTGGGTGCTGTAAAGATATTGCTGGGTAGAGGTCAGCGCGTAAGTCTCGGCCGTGGTGAGCGCTTCGGCCAAGGTGGCGGTGGCGGCAGCAAGGTCACCGGTCAATAGGGTGGCATAGGCCAGATTATTGAGCGTGAGCACAGCAAAAAAGATTCGTTTACCGGCCGCAGCGACATGGTGCGCCTGTTTGAATTTGCTCACAGCCTGGGCATAGTCCCCCTGCTCCAGATAGAGGTTGCCCCATTCAAACCAACTCATTAGGAGCACTTCCGAATCAGCAGCCTGTTGGGTGGCCAGTTCAATCGCTTTGGCATAGTGTGCGTCCGCCTCGCGCAGAGAGTAGCCGTTGCGATATTTGGCCGTGCCCATCAAGTAGTGAGCGCCGGCATGAAGGGCGGCATCGTCCACCAACTCCAGATCGGGCAGCACCCGGTTGGCCCACTGTAGCACCTGTGCACCCTCGCCAGTCCCCAAATAGCTGGCGGCCAGACGTAGCCCTGCCCTGACCGCCCCCTGACAATCCCCGGCAGCTTCAAAGGTGGCCAGCGCCGCTTGCATGGTCTGGCGTGCCGTCGCCAGTTGGCCGGGGATCCACATGCGCGCCAGCCCCATGCCCAGTTGACGCTCCGGCGTGGGCGCTAATTCATAAGCTTGGCGGTAAAAGGTGACAGCTTCATTGGCCGCTCCGATGCGCAAGGCTTCCGCCCCGGCCAGTTCAGCAAAGTGCGCCGCACTCGCTAGTTCCTTGGCCTCTGCGTAATGATGCGCCAGTTGACCGGCGACGGTGGAGAGTTGATCGGCATAGTGGGTGGCCAAGCCCTCGGCGGCGCGGCGGTGCAACAGCTTACGTCGGCTCTGGCTCAGCCCATCCCGCACCACCGAGGCGACTAAGGGATGGGCAAATTCATAGGCATCCATCCGTTCAACCAACACCGCGGCCGTCAACAACTCATCGACTGCGTCTACCGTCTCCTCCTCGCTGCGTCCACTGGTATAGCTGAGGATCTCCATTTCAATGGCCGGTTCGAGGATGGCTGCGGCCTGCAGAACCGGTTGCAGCGTTGCGTCCAAATAGCTTAGCCGTGCCTGCACCAGATCGGCCAGCGGCGCGGGAATGCCGTCGACCGCCACGTCGCTCAGTTGGGTCAGGTAGTAGGGATTGCCACCGCTTTGGGTGTAGAGGTAATCGGCCAGCGTCACGTTACGCGCCAAACGGGTGAGCAGTTCGTGCGCCTCCGCTTTGGTGAAACGGGGTAAGGGCAGCCGCTCCAGCATACCGTCCCGCTGCCACTGGCCGATGAGGCGCGTCACCGGTGGCTCGGCATCCTCGGGGCGATAGGCTGCAACGAGCAGCAGCGGCTCTGTGGCCAGGCGGTCGGTCAGGTAGAGCAGCCAGTCGAGCGTCGCGGCGTCGGTCCAGTGCAGATCGTCGATAAAGAAGATGAGGGGTCTGGCCTGAAAGGAGCGGAAAAAGTGGGTCAGCGCCTCGGCCACGAGCGCCCGTTCCTCTGTTGGCGAAGTGGCGCTTGTCCCACTGGCCTCTTCTGCCGGGATCGCAAGCCCTTGTTGCAAAGCGGGCGCCAGGTGGAGCAGTTCGTTGCGCCAGACCGAGGGCAGCGCCGTCGTAATGTGGCCAAAGTGGGTGCGGGCCTGTGCACCCATCAACAGGCGGCGCACGGGGTCAAAGGGGAGCGCCTGCGTCGTGTTGAGACAGCGTGTTTCGAGCGTAAGCTGATCCGACGGCAGGGTAGCGGCCCAGCTCTGCCAAAGACGTGTTTTGCCCATGCCCAATTCACCACTGAGCAACACCACTTGGCACTGGCCTTGGGCGGCTTGTTGCCACGCCCGGTCAAGGGCGACAAACTGGGCCTGGCGACCGATGAAGGGCTGGGAAGTGGTGGGTGGTGAGTGGCGGGTGGTGAGTGACGTGCGCACAGGTGGTGTATTGAAGGGGGACGGGGGTTGATGGTTGGTGAGAGGGGCGACGGACTGAGGATTCACCGTTGTTCCCAATGGGGATGGATCTGTGACGCCATTAAGCGCAATTGCAGTGCGCAGCGCCTCAGTCGCGGGCAATGGGGGGACGCCCAGTTCCTGGGCCAGTAAGCTTTGTAGCTGCTCATATTGGCGCAGCGCCGCGGTACGGTCGCCGAGTTGGGCGTAGGCGGACATCAGGGCCTGGTGTAGGGATTCGCGCACCGGGTCATAGGCGAGCCCCCGTTGCGCCCACGCCACCACCTGCCGCCAATCCTGGGCCGCTTGCCGGTCGGCGACCAGCATTTCTAAGCCTTGCCAATAGCTTTGCTCAAGCCGGGCGCGTTCGGTGGTCAGCCAGAGTTCAAAGTCGGGCGCTTCGGTTAGTTGGATCCCTTCCAACAGCGGACCACGCCAAAGTTGCAGCAGCGACGCCAATTCGGCAATCGCCGGCGTCGTTTGCGCTAACTGCACAGTAAGGCCGGTGGCAAAGGTTGTCGCATCCACCCAAACCGTCGGCGCCAGGCCTATTCGATCTCCTTCAGTCACTACCACCTCTTCACCCAGTAGTTGGCGCAGTTGCCACAGGCGGTTGCGTAGATTTTTGCGCGCCGCTTCCGGGTGACTTTCCGCCCAGAGCAGGGCCAAGATCTGCTCGCGCGGGGGCGGGGTGCGCTGTAGGGCCAGATAGGCCAGCAGCGCCTGCATTTTGTGAATGGTCAATTCAACCGCCTGATGATCGCGGTGAATCTGCAATGGGCCAAGGATTGCGAGTTGAAGCGTAGACATAGCGCTAGTATATCATGAGCCTGGGCGGCGGCTGAAGTTAGTAGCGTGGACAGACGCGGATTGGGGTGACGCGGATGGCCTATCTTACGAAATGGGGTTGAACCCCCTTGCTAACAACGAGAAGCCGCCTCAGCGGCTAAATGCGTTCTCGCAGCCGCTGCCCCCAAGGGGTGCTCGATCTTTGCGTTTTCAGAGCGGGATTTGAATCCCGTTGTAAGAGGAGCCAACGGTCACTTAGGTAACGCGGAGTTGAGCCGCGCTATCTATAGTCACGAACAGCACAAAAGCAAAATGATACTGCCTGGCGCTCGTCGGTATAGATCCGCGTCTGTCCATGGCGCTAATCATCTTTATACGCCGTTGTTACCGTAAGTTGGGACGCAGATTGGGACGCTCAGTCCACAGTGGTTGGGACGGTGGTTGGGACGTGATGGAGGGATACTGTAGCCATGTGGAATTTTCGCACAACGGAGAAATAGGAAAGAACATGAGCAAGCCTAAGATTGCTATCATTATTAGCAGCACCCGCCAGACCCGCTTTGGCGAGAAACCGGCGCAGTGGATTTATGATATCGCCGCGGCCCGCGACGATCTTGCCGTCGAACTGCTCGACCTGCGTGATTACCCCATGCCCTTCTTTGACGAAGTGGCCTCCAATGCCTGGGCGCCCTCCACCAACGCAGTGGCCCAACGCTGGCAGCAAAAAGTGGCTGAATTTGATGGCTATATTTTTGTCACCGCCGAGTATAACCGCAGCATCACCGCCGTGCTCAAGAACGCGTTGGACTATGCCTACCCAGAGTGGAATCGGAAAGCCGCGGCTTTTATTGGCTATGGGGGTGTAGGCGCCGCACGCGCCATTGAACAACTGCGCTTGATTTGTATTGAGCTACAGATGGCGCCCACACGCACCGGTGTCCACATTTTGGGGAATGACTTTCGCGCCGTAGCACGACAAGGCAAGGATCTGGCTGAGTTTGAACATTTGCAGACAAATGCCAACAATTTGTTAAATGAACTCGTTTGGTGGGCGAAGGCGCTGAAGCAGGCGCGTGCGCAGGTATGAACTTGTTTTCTAAATTCAACCGTCTTGACGTGCCGGGGACAGACCAAACGAACTGCGGTTCACCAAGATTTTTTTAGAACGCTGGAGTATACCATGTTATCTACAAATGTTACCACACAACAGGCAGCGGTCCTCCATCCGGAGACCCACATGGGGGCCGTACAATTAACTGTCTCTAATCTCGAACGCTCTCTGACCTTTTATCAGGAAGTGCTTGGCTTTCAACGTCACGACCGCACCGATGGTCAAGCCACGTTGGGCGCCGGTGGGGACGACTTGCTCCATTTGGTCGAACTGCCCAACGCCCGCCACGTTAGCCATCACAGTGGGCTCTATCACTTTGCGGTGTTAACGCCCTCCCGTCCGGCCTTGGGCCAGGTGTTGCACAGCCTGGTGGAGCATGGCGTGCAGATCGGCGGCTCCGATCATCTGGTCAGCGAAGCGATCTACCTGAACGACCCCGACGGCATCGGCATTGAGGTCTACCGTGACCGCCCCCGCGACACATGGCGCTATGAAAATGGCCGGGTCGTCATGGGCGGGCTACCCCTTGACTACCAGGGTATCTTGCGGGAAGGTATGGCAATGGGTGAAAGTTGGTCGGGCCTAGAGCCAGAGACGGTCATCGGCCATATCCATTTGCACGTGGGCGATTTGCCGGCAGCACTCAAATTTTACCAGGAAATCATCGGTTTTGATCTCATGGCGACCTGGAATGGTGCCGCGTTTTATGCCGCGGGCGGCTATCATCACCACCTTGCAACCAACACCTGGGCCGGGGTCGGCGCCCCGCCTCAACCTGCCGACGCCGTAGGGCTGCGCCACTATACAGTCCATTTGGCGGATGATACCGAACGTACACACTTGTTGGCGCGGTTGGCCGCCAACGGTGTCACCTATGCGGAACAAAGTGATGGCCTCTTTGCACGCGACCCAGCACAGAATGGGATTTTATTTGTTGTTTAGGGGATGCGTACCCTGTAAATAAATAACTTGGTATTTGCTCTGGCCGGGTCCGTGACCCGACGGCCTGCTTAAAAAATCCGCCGGGTCACGGACCCGGCCAGAGCGAACCTTATACCGAATTATTTAATTTACAGTATACTCAGAAGATATAAAATCAAAAAAGGAGCTATCAATGTTTTATGATTTAGCAATTTTGATCATTCGTGTTGTCATCGGTCTTACGGTGGCGGCACATGGCGCGCAGAAACTCTTCGGCGCCTTTGGCGGTCCCGGTTTGGCTGGGGTGACGGGCTGGCTAGCTTCTATGCGCTTGCGTCCGGCCAGAGTGTGGGCCCTCGTGGCCGGGCTGAGCGAATTCGGGGGTGGTCTGCTGATGGCGTTGGGCCTGTTGGGCCCACTGGGGCCACTGGGTGTGATTGCGACCATGGCGGTGGCCATCACTGCCGTCCATTGGGGACGCTTTTTCAATTCTAGTCAGGGCATCGAGTTTCCTTTGACCTTACTGGCCGGCGCCCTGGCTATCTTGGTGGGCGGCGTAGGCGCTTACTCGCTGGATGCCCTGTTGGGGCTGACCCTGCCCGAACCGCTTACCTCGTTGGGCGGGCTTGTACTCGTCATCATCGGCGTTGTGCTCACCTTTGTGACGCGCGCCCCAGCCACCGCCTAATTGTTTACACCAACTGACATTTTTTCCATGGGATACACCGCAACAGCTCATGACAACCTTTTTCGCCTCTGGAAAAGTGTTGTTTTATAAAGGTGATTGTCATTGCCCACGCGAAGCCGGAAAGAAAGGATTTAGCTCCGAGCAGTGACAGTCACCTGGAACCGCTCGAAATCTTGTTGTTGTGCTAAGCTCTGAATGAAAACCGCAGTGTAGTAAGGAGATTTTAAATGACGATTGCTTTGTGGATTGTACAGATTTTGCTGGCGGCGGCCTTTGGCCTGTTCGGCTTCCCGAAGGTAGTACAGCCGATTGCGGAGTTGGCCGGTATGTTGCCGTGGGCGCCCGAGGTGCCGACCCTGTTGGTGCGCTTTATCGGTGTAGCGGAGATCGCCGGCGCCCTGGGCCTGATCCTGCCGGGGGTGACTAGAATTCAGCCTAAGTTGACGGCCTACGCCGCCGTAGGGCTGGCGCTGCTTATGGTCTGCGCCGCGGTCTTTCACGCCACGCGCGGGGAGTTCGGCAACATTGGCTTTAACGCCGTATTGCTGGTGTTGGCGCTCTTCGTAGCTTGGGGACGCTGGTCAAAGTCATAAGTTTAGAGCGTCATCCGTCGGCAGCAGGAAGTTGCACCACTCGCCGATCAAGCGCGCGCAGGGAGGCGTGGTCGGTTATAGCGCCAATGCGCAATCCACAAGCCGAGCGCCACACAGCACAACCCCAGCAAAAAGCGCGGTGTCACTGGTTCTCCTAGCACCAGTACACCCAGCACGGTGGCCGTAATCGGGTTGAGGGCAAGAAAGACGGTAACATTAGTGGCAGCGGTGCGGCTAAGCGCCCAGAGCCAGAGGTAATAGCCGACACCGCTGCTCACGCCAATAAAAAGCACACTCAGCCAGCCGGCGGGCGTAAAGGAGGGCAGGCTCTGGAAGAACCCTTCGCCGGCGGCAATGCAGGCGAGAAAGCCGACCGAGGCCAGCATGGCAAAGGCGCTCATAGGCAAGGCAGAGTATTTGCGCAAATAGGGGCGATAGAGGACACTGCACAGGGCGCCGCTCAACGCACTGGCCAACACCGCCAACTCACCAATCCAGCTTTGGTCGGCGCCAACTGCCACAATGGCCTTGTCGCCCAACGCAATCCCCACCCCCACAATGGTCAAGAGAACGCCTACGGCCTTGGGCGGGGTGATCTGTTCATGGCCCAGTAGCGCGGCAATTACCATTGTCATTAGTGGGAAGGTGGCAAAGAGTAAGGCCGCTCGCGCTGACGGGATATATTGCAACGCATAGTTGAGCAGCGTGATCAGAATGCCAAATTGTGTAATGCCCAACAGAGCAATCGGCAGCAGATCGCGCCGCGCAAAGCGTACACGCGGCGCCAGCAACACCGGCAGCACCAGACAAGCAAAGCCAATCGTATAGCGCAAGAGCGCCAACGCCGCCGGCGTGCTCTGCCCAATCACGAAGCGGGTGACCACAATCGTCGCCCCCACCAGGATCCCATTGGTCATGGCGGCCAGGGTCGGCAAATAGCGGGACATATCAGCTCCAACAGGATGACAGGATGACAGGATGACAGGATGACAGCGCGACTCCGGACTACGCGACCAACTGACTACAGCGCCAACTCCCACGTCTCACCGACCAAATCATGCCCAAAGCTGTGATGCGGTTCACTTTCGACCAGTTGGAAGCCGGCCTTCACATAGATATGCCGCGCCGCCAGCAACACACTGTTGGTCCAGAGGGTGAGGGTCTGGTAGCCAGTGCGGCGGGCAAAGCGGATGCACTCATCGACGAGGCGGCTGCCAATGCCCAACCCACGCGCCTTGGGGTCCACAATCAGCAGGCGTAACTTGGCCACGGTGTCAGAGGCTCTGACCACAAAGACAGAGCCGACAATTTCCCCATTCAGCTCGGCCATCCAGCAGCGTTCGTATTTGGGGTCATAGTGTTGAATGAACTTGGCCACAATCTCGGCCACCAATGCCTCAAAGTGCTCATCCCAGCCATATTCCTCGGCATAGAGGAGGCCATGTTGCTGCACTACCCAGCCCATGTCCCCCGGCTGCTGCGGACGGAGCAGGTAGGGCGCCCGCACTTCCGGCGGGGCGGCCAGGATGGTTTCAATGGTCTGCATGGCCTCCACCAGGCGCGCCCGGTCGCCTGCGGTGAGTTGGCCCAGCAATTCCCCAATTTCGTGACGTGACCGGTTATTGATCTTGGCAAACGCTGCCATGCCGGCCTCGGTCAGTTGTAGTAGATTTTGGCGGCCGTCCGCCGGCGACGGTTCTTTCACCAACAAGCCCTTCTTCTCAAAACCCTGCAAAATTCGGCTGAGATAACCAGCATCCAATCCCAATGCCGCGCCCAATTGCGTGGCCGTGGTCTGTTCATGGTGGGCCAATTCATAGAGCACGCGCGCCTCAGTCAAGGGGAACTGACTTTTGAGCAAACTTTCATGGAGGACGCCAATCTGCTTGGTGTAAAAGCGGTTGAAACGCCGCACTGCTTCGATCTGTTGTAAAGAGCTTTGGTCTGTCATTTTATTCACCTATCTTGATAATGTCAGTTTTATATTGACATTATCAAGCATATATTTGATTTTGTCAAGTGAATTATTCGGAAAGGGAGGCTTATGCAAATTCATGCGTAAGTCCGCGATGATAGCTGACCGGCACTTGCCAAGTGCCGGTCAGCTAGAAGAGGATGTTTTCTTGCTGCTTTAACGCGTGATCAGCGGCAGGTAGATTTGATCCATCGGTGCATCATTGTCTATTGCAGTAGGCAGCAGGTGACCGGCGGCATCTGCTGCTGCCACTACGGTTTCGGCTGTCACAGACGGGGCTGCGGCTGTCTGTGACACAAAACGCACTTCGCCCAAGGTCACTGCCCCAGTTGCGCCACTAGGGGCGACCAAGCTGAAACGGACGACCCCAGCCGCCGCATCGACCAGACAGGCAGCCAATTTGAAGTGCGGATCCAGGTCGGCGGCGCACGTCACGGCGCCCGGCCAGGCCGGATCATAGTGCACGGCCAACGACAGGGCGCCGACTTGTGCAGCGGATGTGGCGCGTAGCGGCAGGCGCAGGATGTCATTCCCATCGGTCTGCGCTTCAGCCAGGGTAATGGTCACCGGCGTTGTCACGTCTTGGATTTGCTGCGCAGCGCGCACCCCAGCTGCACCTGGACAGAACGAATTGGTGAGGCCGACGGTGCATTGCAAGGTAAAGAGTGCGTCAACGGCATTGCACGCGCCTTCACCGCTGACATCGCAGGCGTAGGTGTAAAGCGTGCCGGTGGGCAGGGGGAGCTGGGCGCTGGTTGTGCGCAGGCGGACATCGTATTGGAGCATAAAGAGTGCATCGGCCGCATCCGTCTTGCCATTGCAGGTGACATCCCCCACGGCGCAGGTTTGGATATCGGCGGCGGCCGAATTGGCATCCAGCCAATCACGTGGGGTCAGGCGGAAGCCATTCCAGTGCGCGTGCATGTAGACTTCGTCCTCGTCGCGCGGCAGGTGGTGGAAAGTCACGCCATACCAGAGTACGGGGTCCGCCCCGGCCAGACTTTCGCCGTTGACAAAGGCGGCCAGGTTATTGGCGCAGCCGCTTACCTGCGTGTTATGCGAGGCATAACGTTCGCAGTCGCGATAGCGGGTGACATAGAAATCGTTGGCCGTCCAGGGTTCATAGCTGGGGCCGACATCGCGGTGTTCTACGTCTAATGGCTCCAACATGTAGGAGATGGGTTGGCTGTTGGCATTTGTTACAGCGCCGTCGCGGATGCGCCAGGTGCGCAGGCCCAACGGGTCAATCGAGCGGCCGGCCTCGCTGGTCAGGCGCGTCACACCCAACGTGCGGCTAGTCCGATCCGCATTGGCGGCGTAGTTAAATTCCTCCACCACATCATCGTTGCCACTTTCGCCCAGGTCAAAATCAAGCCGCCAGTAGTAGTTGTGAATGTGCGCCGTGCCCCGCGTCCCATTGGTGCGTACGGGCCAGCCAAAGCGGCTGTCATTGGTAAAGCGTTGCAACTTACCGGTGGCGCCCATGAGCAGTTCGATCGCGCCGTCATCCAGAAAGCGCCAGACGGGTATATAGTTGTACTCACCGCTGGTGGAGACGCTAAAGAGGCTGAGCCATTCGCCCTGCTCCTGCATCCCCAGCCCTTTAAAGGCATAACCGCGCCCCTCAATCTGCTGGCAAAGGGCATGCTTGGCCCCATCTGTCAGCAACACGCCATTGGGACACTCCGCCGCGGTCAGATCGCTCAGGTTGGGACCGCCAAAGCCGTCATCGGTAATGTCATGGAAGCGCGCTGAGTTGTCATCATAGGGCACATGGACTTGGGCAATCGAGCCTTGCGCCAGCACCCGCCGCCCTACACCGCCCGGCGGCGTATAGTAGACATCGTGGAGGACAATGCCATCCAAGCGGCGCTGTTCCCAACAGAGTTGCCAACGGGCGCCATTATGTAAGACCTCATCGACAAAATAGCTGGTCGAACAGTTCGCTCCTGGCTGCGCCCCCGTTGGTTGGTAAAACCCAAAGAGCGCGGCGCAGCCTACAAGTAATGCGCCTAACCCCAATCTCCTGACCGACCGTGTCACGAAGGTCCGTAGAGGAATTCTGCCCCGTAGGGACCCAATGAGTTTTGGAAAAATGTTGGGAAGAATTTTGTCTTTTTTCATTTATCGAATGATGGTCCTCAAGTCAAGCGTCCCTACAGGACGGCAGGAATTCCAAATTTAACGTTGCATTGTCATTCTGAGGCTAATGCCTCAGAATCTCCACTCTGGCGCGGTGAGATTCTTCGCTCGCCCTTTTCGCTCAGAATGACAGGTTCCCGCCAAATTTGAAATTCCTGAAGGGACGGAAAACACAGGTAGCGCAAATGAATCAGACGCCACAACCTTCGCAATCGTTGGACAACGACAGACCCCGCGACCCCACGACTACGCGACCTCGCCACTAAAACGGACTCTGCGCCGTCCAATCGCGCGGCAGGAGTTGGAAGCCTTGCCACTGTACGCGCAGCACGGGCAGATCCTCGGCACTGGGCAGGCGGTGCGCGGTCACCCGATACCAGAGCACGACATCAGCGCCGGCTACGCTTTCGCCGTTGACATAGGCGGCCACATTGTCAGCGCAGCCGCCAGTGGTCGGGTTGTGCGATGCCAATCGCTCACAGGCATGGGCGACCGTTACATAGAGATCCTGCTGCGTCCACGGTTGCGCAGCGGGCCCCACGTGCCGATAGCCGGCCTGGTCAGGCTCCAGGTGATAGGAGACGGCATGGCCGTCGCTGTTGGTCAGGGCGCCATCGCGCACCCGCCAGGAGCGCTTCTGGTCTGGATCAAGGGTCCGTCCTGTCTCGCTGGTCAGGGCTGTCACGGTTGAGACGCGCTGTGTGTTGGAACTGGCCGGACTAACAACGAACTCGTCTACTGCATCATTGGCGCCATTGTCACCCAAGTCAAAATTCAGCCGCCACCAGTAGTCGGTAACATAGCCGATGCCAATCGGTTGCGCCGCCGTCGTCGGTTGCACTGGCCAGCCGTAGCGCGGGTCCTGGCCCTGGCGCAAGAGCCGTCCGCCTTCACCCACCTGCGGTTCAATGGTGCCGTCATCGAGAAAACGCCACTGGACAATATAGAGGTGCTGACCGATCTGTGCGGCGCTAAAGAGGGTCATCGCCGCGCCCTGGCGCTGTTGGGTATAGTATTTGTAGAGATAGCCGCGCCCGCCCACCTGCTTACAGAGCACGGCTTGATCGTTTTCCTGGAGTAACACACCAGCGGGACAATCGGTGGCGTTGAGCGGCAGCAGTTGCGCACCGCCCAAGCCCGGATCGCTCGCATAGGCAAAGGTGGCTGCGCCGTCATCATAACTTACCTCAATCTGCGCCAGGCTAGCCTCTTGGAGGACCTTGCGCCGCAAGCCTGCCGGTGTACTATAATAAATGTCGGTGAGGACAATCCCAGCTTGGGGATCGGTCACCCAGCAGAGATCCCAGCCCGCGCCGGTGGCGAGAGTCTCTTCCAAATAGGCGCCGGTGGTGCACGTGCCGCCTTGACCCCGGGTAACCGACGTCGGCCAGAGATCCATGAAGGTGATCATGCCCACCCCGCCTACCACGCCAAAGGCTATGAGCATCAGTCGGAATAGCGTTCGTTGCATTAATCGTTTACTCCTGGTTCAACACCTGCACCACCTGGCCCAACGAGAGATCGACAATGGGCATAATCTCCAACAGCGTTTTGTCTGTCGTAAAAAGGAGCACCTGAGCGCAGCGATGGCGTCCACAGTGCGCCGCTGCGGCGTTGACCCGGTCCGGCATCACATCCGCCTGGAAGACGGCAACCTTTTTCTCCAATTGTGTGACCGCGCGTAAAGGTGTACCTGTAATCTGTTGATAACGTTCAGCCAACGTGGACCAAAGCGCACCATCACTTTGGATGAATCCCAGCGCACGCTGTTCTTCGTTTGCGGTCAGCGGCAGTTGGACATCTTGCAACGCTTCGGTGGCGACGACGGCGCCGCTCTGTACATTGACTGTAGTATGAATGAGCGTGTCGGTGGCGTAATCATAGGCGTAGAGATCGGCCTGGCGCGGCTGGCTTCCTTGAGTATGGGCAGCTTGCTTGGCGTCATGCCGTTCAACCAAGAGCACTTCCGGTTGACTTGGCGCGCCGGACACAGATGTTGTGCCCTGCGCCGGCTGCACCGCGGCCAAGACGCCATTAACTTCTTGCGCCGTCAGCGGATCATAGCCGGTCGGTCCGTCACCGACCATAGTCAAGCTCGACGAGAAGGTCGGCAAGACATCATAGCGTAAGGCCAGCAGGCAGAGCAGCACTGGGGTCACAAGCAGCGCGACCAGGGTTTTGCCCCGCTTCATTTTCGGCAAGATTGGTAACAATGGAGCCTCCTTTCATTGGCAGAGATCATTCTGCGCGCCCACCGCACATTGCAGCAGTAAGCGAGCATCCTCTCGGTCGCAGCGGTCATCGCCATTGACATCACACGCGGCCAGATAGAGAAAACCACGGGGTGGCGGAATGGCGGCGGTGGCGGGGCGTAGCGACAGTTCATATTGAACGATAAAGAGCGCGTCCGTAGGGCTAAGGGCGCCGTCACAATCGACATCACCGGCGCGACAGGAAAAGACCACGGCGCCATCGTGCAGGCTCACCGGAATCGGGGTGGCGTTGGGGTCGACAAAGGTGGGCGCCTGCAACGCCAGCGCAACCACCTTGCTCACGGCCCCCTGACTTTGTAGATCAAGCAGCGCAATCACCGCATCGCCGGTCAAGCCACGGTTGGAGAGGGCAGAGATACGCACGATACCGGCCTCTTCGCCATTACAGAGCACCGCATCAAAACGGCTGTTGGCCGCTGGTGTACAACCTTTGACCGTCAACGTGGCCGCGTCATAAAGCAGTTCAACGGTCACCGCGCCCAGCGGCGTGTTGGCCGGGATGTTGATGACATCGACCGTCACCGTGGTCGTCACCGGCTGGTCCGGCGCAATGATGACTTCGCCGGCCCGCACAATGGCCCCCGTGGGCGTGGCCGTCGGGGTGGGTGTAGGTGTGGGCGAGGCAGTAGAGGTTGCCGTGCTGGTCGCCGTGGGGGTGGCTGACGGGGTGGCCGTGGGCAAGGGCGTATGGGTGGCCGATGGCGTGGCGGTCGCCGTGGCGGTTGACGTAGGAGTGGCCGTCGCGGGTACGCCTACGCCAGTGATCTGGTAGATCTCACCGGAGAAGTAGCCCACGTAGAGTTCACCCTTGCGGTCCTGGCCAAAGGTAATCGGACTGCTGCCGCCGCCGGTCGTGGTCCAGGCCGTGACGACCACATGATCAGGGGCGCCGCTGATCGAGCGGATGCTCTTGTTGCAAAAATCGCTGAAAAAGTAGTGGCCGTTTAGGCTTGGATAGGCGTTGCCGCGATAGACATAGCCGCCGGTGACCGAGCAATCCCCCTGGCTGCGGTTGTAGACATAGAGCGGTGCGGTGTAGCTGTCAAAGGCCTGACAGCCGTTGGTGTTATAAGCAGTGTCGCCTTCATAACAGCGCCAACCATAGTTCTCACCGCCGCTGCTGGCTGCCGGCGCGAAATCAATCTCTTCAAAGCGATTCTGGCCCACGTCGGCAATCCACAGATCATGGGTCAGCCGGTCAAAGCTAAAGCGCCACGGGTTGCGCAGGCCGGTTGCCCAGATCTCATCACACGCGCCCCCTTTGCCATTGGCCAGCGGATTGCCTGGTGGAATGCGGTAGTTGTTGCTGCCGCTGGTGTCACAGTCAGGGCCATTCCCACTTGTGCCATTCACATCAATGCGCAGCAGCTTGCCCAACAATACTGTGTTATTTTGCCCATTGTTATTGGGGTCACCGCCGCTGCCACCATCACCAGCGGCAATGTAGAGATAGCCGTCGGGGCCAAATTGCAGTTGGCCGCCATTGTGGTTGCTAAAGGGCTGGTTAAACTCCAGCAAGATCACTTCGCTGTTGGGATCCGCCACATTCGGATCCCCGGTGCTGACCGTAAAACGGGAGATACGCGTGCGCAATGGACTGTTTACGTTGTAGTTGAGATAGAAATAGCCATTCGTCGCATAGTTGGGGTGAAAGGCCAGGCCAAGCAGCCCCGTCTCCACTGTGCCGTCACCGGCCTCCACACGCCCGGTAATGTCAAGAAAAGGGGTGGAGAGCAGCGCACCATTCTGGATGATGCGCACCCGCCCCGGTTTTTCGGTGACAAAGAGGCGGTCGTCGCCGGCGTGGACAATGTTGGTCGGCTGGGTGAGCCCCCCCACAATCCGATTCAGCCCCAGCGTGGCCGGGGGCGGGGTCGGGCTGGTGCTGGGTGGGCCACCGGCGCCGCCAGTGACCTGGACCTGTAAGGTGGTTGTGCCAATGCCATCACCGGTCAAACTTTGCTGACCATCCGATGAGTTGCCGGAGCCATAAAAGGTCACCGTGTCGTTAAAGTTGGGGGCAGTCCAGGCAAAGGTAAAGGCGACCTGATTGCCGTTAAACGCTTTGGGTGCGCTGTGGGTCAGCTCACCGAGGAAGGCTTGTGTGTCGGAGCCGGTGGGCAGCAATGTCCCCCGATTGTTGCTGACAGAAATATCAAGGCCACCCGTTTGCGCCGGCCCACCACTGATGGTTAGGGTATAGAGATTGGTTGAGCCGGCGGTGACCGTGGTCGGCCCCAACAGGGCAACGGATGGCGTCGGCGCGCCGACCGCGTGACACGATGTGCAGTTGGCGCCACCATTGGTGGCCGGGTTGCCGGAAAAGCCGACGCGCCCATTGAGGCTGGCGTTGACCACGGTCGTGTCTTGCCAAAGCAAATAGATTGCCGCCACCAATGCCAGCGCCACCGAAGCAGTGATCCAACGCCACTGGCTTATCACAGAATTGTTCATTGAAGTCGCTCCCGTCACTAACGTTGCACCAGTGGCAGATAGATGGTCTGGGCCGCACAGCCTGCACTGCCCGGCGGGCAAGGGGCGCCGATTTGACCATTTTGTCGGGTTGCACTCAAGGCGGTTCCTGCCGGATCTGCTACTGCACCCACCTGCACCGTCAATTGGGTGCTGAGATTGTCTGGCTGGAGCAGATCAAAATTGAGGTCGGCCAGCCGGACATTCGCGTGAATGCCGGTGGCCGCGACACCAGCCAACTGGACCATGCCAGGCTTGGCCAGGTTGCAGAGCAGCAGGTCAAAGCTGTCACTGGTGGTGCAGCCGGTCGCTTTGAGCAGCGCGGCATCGTACTGCACAGCGACGCTTAGCGCCCCCACCGGCTGTTCCAGGGTGGCGCCGGTAAGGTCCAGCGGCGCGACAAGCGCATTCTGCCCCGCCGAGACCGGCACATCACCGGCGCGCACCACGATGCCGCTGGGCAAGGGCGTGGCAGTCGCAGTTGGCGTAGGCGGCCCCACGGTGACCACGGCAGTAGGTGTGGACGTGGCAGTCGCGGTCGGGAGCGTGGTGGTCGTAGATGTGGGTGTCGCCGACGCGGCGCTGTCACAACTTTGCAACGAGAGATCGTCGAGATAGTTGACCAACGTGGCGCCGCTGCCGTTATTATAGACATTAAAATAGACCACAACCGACTGGCCGCGCAGATCGGTAATGTCAAAGCTGCGCTGGGTCCACTGGTCATTGCCGGCGCCGGTCTGCCGCGCCAGCGAACGCAAGATAGTGAGATTGGTGCGCAGGATCACAATTTCGCGATAATCATTGCTGTCACCACTGACGCCGGGCCGCTCCCAATAGGTGAGCCGAAGCTGTTCCGCGTTGGCTGGCAAGGTCACCGTTTGATAGGCAGTGGAGTAGGCGTTTGTGTTGGCGCCGCCGGCAATGCCCAAACGCATGGCAAAAACACCACCATGGACCGGCGTATCGACGATGGAGCCGGGAGCCGGGGTCGGGCCAAAGCTCCAACCGCCACTTGTCTCCAGATCGCCATTGGTCAGCAGCTCCTGGCAAGCCAGCGGGCCGGACAAGGGCGCGGCGTAGAGCGCCGGCCAGAAGCGCGCGTCCGGGCCTTGCACACCGCCGCGCGGGCCGGGCAGGAGCTGATAGATCAGGAAGAAAGTGACAGGCAGGAGAAGCAACAGGGTGCGTAGGCGACGATGAAAAATGAGAGGACGCACACTGGACAAAAAGCCGATCCGGCGCATGGCCCAGACGGAGGTGCTAAGAGATCGCTGCATAAGCAATTGCCCTTTCTGGTCTGCAACATTTGTCGTAGTGTATCCATTGAAACGCAGGCTTGGGAGAAAAGGTTTCGGGTGGCGAGTGGCGGGTAGCGAGTGGCGACTCGCCCCCTCGCCACCTGCCACCCGCTACTCTTCCAACAACGCAAAAGTACTGTTCAAAATCGACTGAAGGCGGCGATACCACCGTTCCCGCCCGCTGCGCGCATGGGTGTTGGTGAGGATGGCGATGACGGCGTCCGCGGCGGGGTCAATGACAAGCTGGCAACCGCTGGCGCCGCCGTGGCCATAGGCGCGCGGCGAGGCCAGGTCGGCAAATTGGCTGGGTGTTTCCACCGATTTTAGCGAGAAGCCAATGCCCCAGGCAATGCGTGCGCCGGTGGGCAGCCCAAAGAGACCGCTTTGCCACCCCGGCGCGCCACCAGTCTGATCGGTGGTCATGGCGCGGATGGTGGCGGCGCTGTGGATGCGTGGTCCGCCCGGCGCAAAGTGGCGCGCAAAGCGGAGCAGATCGCGCGCCGTGGTCACCGTGCCAAAGGCGGGATGGGCCAGCGCGAGCGCATGGGGCGAGTTGTACATGGCCCCCGCTGTCCCTTCGGCCATGACCGCACGCACCTTGGCCAAACGCGATGTGACTTCCGGCGGGGGCGCCATATAGGTGTCGTGCAGGTCCATTGGCTGCGTCACCAGGCTGTCCACCAACTGCGCAAAGGTGCATCCGGTCACCGCTTCCGCCATACAGCCCGCCAGCAGATAGTGATAGTCGGCGTAGGCAAAGGCGCTGCCCGGCGTAAATTGGAGCGGCGCGTGGATCATCTCTTCGATCAATTCGGCCCTGGAGGTCTGGGCAATGAGGCGCGCCTCCATCTCCGGCGACTCATAGATCATGCCGGCGGTGTGGCTCAGCAGATGGCGCAGACGAACTGTTTCGCGCCCGTCACCGGTAAAGTCAGGCAACAGATGATGGGCTAAGGTGTTGAGGGTCAGTTCGCCCTGTTCCACCAGCCGCATGATCATGGCCGCGGTGTAGACTTTGGAGATCGAAGCCAGCGGCCAGAGCACGCCGGGGCCTGCGGGCAGACCCGGCGCCGCTTCACCGGCGTAGTGCTCAATCACAATCTCGCCATGTTGGGCGGCAATCAGCGCCGCCCCGGCAAAGCTGCCCTCTGCAATGTAGCGCGCAATCAAGCTTGTGGGATCGGATAATTTCATCGGTATAAACCCTATCCATTCGTTTGAATTTGAGGCGCAACGGGATCCTATGTCGTTGGCATATACGACCGTCAAAATAATCCCGGAATCTTTGAAAGATTCCGGGATTATTTTGACTCCGCGACCGGAAATCCAGATGAGCCCAATTTAAAACTTTTCTGCACTATAGCATAGCCGGGGCCGATCCGCCTACTGCTCTTGGGGCTTTGGGCAATTTCGCAGCGACCAACAAAATCCGCCCTTGCGCTCTTCTATGGTATACTCAGATATCGAAAGGTTGGTCGTTCCTATGGGACAGGGAATCACAACCAGACACACATCGACATATCGGGTAACATGTTTACGAACATCAATAACGATGAAAATTTTACCGCCAAGACCGCGAAGAAACGCGAAGTTTTTTCTTCGCGGCTCTTTGCTGGTCGTTGCTGGCGCGTCGCTGCGCTTGCGCGCGCCAACAGCTTTCAGCCAACAGCCAGCAGCTATTTTCCTATCAGTAAGTAAAGGATTGACAGTTGAAGCACACACCTACCGCCCCCCTTTTACCTGGCGCAACGATTGGCGTCTTTGGCAGCGGCCAATTGGGACGGATGTTGGCATTGGCAGCGCGCCGCATGGGCTACCGGCTGCACACCTTTGCGCCGGAAGCAAACTCGCCCACCGGCCAGGTGGCCGACCGGGAATTTTGCGCGCCATATGCGGATCTGGACGCGGTGCGCGCCTTTGTGCGCACGGTCGATGTCGTCACCTTTGAATTTGAAAATGTGGCGGCAGCGGTGGCGCAGATCGCGGCGGAAGAGGGGAAGCCGGTGCGGCCCGGTGGCGAGGTCTTACATACGACCCAAAATCGCCTGCGCGAAAAGGGCTTTTTGGCGCAGGCGGGCCTGCCGGTGACCCCCTTCGCCGCAGTCCACTCGTTGGCCGATCTGCAGGCCGGGCTGGTCAAGCTAGGGACGCCGGCGGTGCTCAAAACCGCGGCCTTTGGCTATGATGGTAAGGGGCAGGTCAAGATCAACCAAGTGGATGAGGTGGAGAGTGCGTGGCAGGCCCTAGGGGAGCAAGCCGCGATCCTGGAAGCCTTTGTGCCCTTTACCAAGGAAGTCTCGGTGGTGGCGGCGCGGGGGGTGGACGGCGACTTTGCCCACTATGGCGTCATTGAAAACAGCCATCACAACCATATTCTGGATCTCTCACTGGCGCCGGCGCATCTCGCCCCGCAGGTGACCAGCGCCGCGGTTGAAATTGCCCATGCAGTCCTGACGCAACTTGCGGTCGTCGGCGTGCTCTGTGTGGAGTTCTTTGTCACCGCGCAAGCAACCTTATTGGTCAATGAATTGGCGCCGCGTCCCCACAACTCCGGCCATCTGACCATTGACGCCGCGTTGACCAGCCAATTTGAACAGCAACTGCGCGCTGTCTGTGGCCTTCCCTTGGGCGCCACCGATTTCCTGTGCCCGGCGGCCATGGCCAATCTGCTCGGCGATCTGTGGCAGAATGGCGAACCCCACTGGGCCGCGGCCTGCGCCGTGCCGGGGGTTCAGCTCCATCTCTATGGCAAAGCCGCGGCGCGTCCGGGGCGTAAAATGGGCCATCTCACCGCGCTGGCCACGACGCTGGAGACGGCGCAGCAGCGCGTTTTACAAGCCCGCCAGGCGCTGTAAGCGGAAGAGCCCCAAGCCATGATCCACGACGTCACCGAGCATTGAAGCATACGGCGCGCGGTTACAATTTGTAAATTTACCAGTGGGGCGGACCAGCGCCATACGCTCATTGGTCGAGTTGCTTTATGATGCCACCAATCAATCGTGAGGATTATGATCTGCGCAGATTTCATTTCCTGGCCAGCTTAAATCTGTCCTGATTAGCTGATCTCAGTCACACCGCCAATGCCATCAAGGGTAACAATCAGGTGATTGAGGACATCACGCCCGATGAGGGGATCATTATCGCTGTTTAGGGCGACAACTTCAATCGCTGGAATATGAAATCCTGCTAGGTGAACATCCACTGCATATAAATCAACCGTGTAAGCACGTCCAAAGACAGGGATGATGCGATGTTTTTCAATAAACCGTGCGTTAATTGAATGCAGAACCGAAATGGGGAACATCGATACATCGGCGCCAGTGTCAATCAATACTTGAAGCGTAGCTTCGCCGACTGCACTTACGGTTATCTCTGTAACTGGCGCCGGTGGATCAAATCGTCTGCTGTAGGGAAAATCTTTCGCCATTGCGTTACCGTGTTAATTCCTTGACAATCTTGGTGAACGTAGGCGAAATGGCGGGCGTGGTGTGCGACGGACTTGCCTGACCAGGACAACCTCATCGGGATAGCTTTGGGCAAGACGGTTTAGCAATGCAGCTTTGTCCAGATCATGATCGATCACGGCGCCTTGGAAGATCGCAACGTATTCGCCTAAATAATGTGCAAGCAAGTCTGCTTTCATTGTTTCAAACGCAATAATCTCTCTATCCAATCGATCTGTGCGGGGATCGTGGTAAAAGGGAGACAGTTCTTCGTCAACCTTGTCGTCTGCTGTAACACCGGTCGGTCCATGCAGCCCGGTTGCCTTCTCACCTGCCACACCCAGACTGGCACTTTCTACATAGGGCAATGCTGTGAGCAAATACAACAGTTCGTCAAGCTTGCTCTCATCATTCAGCGTAATAGTTACTTCACTCATCGCCGACACTCCTCTATGATACATTGCACTGTATGGAGATAGTATACCACAATCACAATCACGAATCTACCCCTATTATACCACAGCTAGGGCAATCGAGAACCTTGACATAGCGTCGGATAAATCCGGCAGCTAACAACGAAAAGCCGCGCCCAGGGGGCACCCGCCGGCTGCATTCCGAGCGGTTGCACCCAAAGGGTACCCGCGCTTTTCGGTGTCAGCAGCGGGTTTTAACTGCTTTTTTAAGGTTCGCGATTGCCCTATACCACAGCTGATCACGCCGGCAGACACACCTGCTACGGTAACCCACATTCCTTCTGTGTTTGTAGCTCTGCCATTATTTCTCATGCTGGACGTTGATCTCCACCAATAGGGCCTGTAGTGCACATTCTTCTAGTGGTGTAAGACGTAATGCTGATGATAAAAAGATATTCAACCTGTGGTATAATAGAACATATACTCTATTTGCTCACAGCGAGAATCAACTATGGCAGATAAATCATCAATTGAATGGACGGATGCAACGTGGAACCCAGTCACTGGCTGTACAGAAGTATCACCAGGATGCGATCATTGCTATGCAAGGGTCTTTGCAGAGCGTTTTCGCGGTGTGCCAGAACATCCGTATGAACAGGGCTTTGATTTGCGGCTTTGGCCTGAGCGCTTGGCAATCCCTTTTGCATGGAAAAAACCACGCCGCATCTTCGTCAATTCAATGTCGGATCTATTTCACCAAGATGTTCCTGATGCCTATATCTTGCAAGTCTTTGACGTGATGCGCCAAGCAGATCAGCACATTTATCAGGTGCTTACCAAGCGGAGCGCGCGTTTAGCCAAACTTGCACCACAGCTTTCATTGCCGCCACATATTTGGATCGGCGTTTCAGTGGAAACATTGCGCTACCAGTGGCGTGTCGATCATTTACGCCAGGTGCCAGCCCATATTCGTTTCATTAGTGCTGAACCTTTGCTTGGCTCTCTACGTGATCTTGACCTTACCGATATTCACTGGCTGATTGCCGGCGGAGAAAGCGGACCTGGTCACCGACCGTGCAACCCAGATTGGGTGCGCGAACTGCGTGAGCGCTGCCAAGAAAAGGGAGTTGCTTTTTTCTTTAAACAATGGGGCGGTCATAGACCCAAGGCGCAAGGCAGAGAACTAGATGGTCGATGTTGGGACGAATATCCAAATACATCAAATACAACTATGTTTGATGCTATTTACGATGGGTAAAATGTACAGGTATGGTTAAGTCTTTTAGTTTTGCGTGGCGTAGGGCAATTGAATATTTTAGCATCAACTAAGTCTTGAACTGCATTTCGGAAGTCAGATTGCTGGTAACGCATAAAGTGGTTTTGAACTACTTTTAGCCACAATCGTTCGCGTGTTATGCCAGGTTGTTGATTTACCTCTTTCAGGATCGCTTCTCGTAGCCCATCGGTTGAAAGCATATCACTCCAACTGTTCGATTCAAAAAGTGTGCCAGCATATGCGTCTTTGTGCATCCGTTCAAAATAGGCTTTGATCATGGCATTGTGCATCAGCAACATGGCGTCAGGGTGACGCGAAGCAAAGACAATAAAGTACTTAATTCGCTTATTCTCACCTTCGCGTACCGGACAGTAGCCAGTGTAAGGCAAATGCGCAGCAAGCTTTGCGCAATACGCTTCGATCAGTTGAAACTCACGTTGTTCAGCCGAAAGATCCGACGCAAACATGATCGGCTTCCAATAGTCACCGCCAAAAATATTCTTCATGGTCTGGTGGTACGTCTGGATCAAGGATTCATCCGCACGACCTGTTTCCACTGCATTCCGTGCCGCGAGACGATGCGCAATCGGCATGTGCATCATGATGACAATTTCGGTGCTGTAGCGGATGTTTCTGGTCAAAAAAGGTTCGATCAGACTGTAAGGACAGCCTGTAGGGCCAAACGGATCGAGATAAAGGAATACGGTTTGATCGCGTAGTAAACTTGGAATTTGAGGCAGAATCTGGGTAGTGTCGCCAAGAATGGGTTTCGCCGCGCCCAGCCACCCCTCTTTCTCAAGAACGCCGGTCAGTTCCTCGTGAAAGCGAGCTTTCTTATTGAAAAAGAAGGCGCGATAGTTGCCCTTTGCATATTTCTCCGCGGCCTGGCACATTACGAGTGGTGATCCCAGAGATCGGTCATCGAATATTCCAGGACCGGCAAAGCCGTCGATGAGAAGGATTGGTTTCCCAAGTGATTTTACTTTAGCCAGGTAGGGCGACATATACGAACTGAGTACTTGATCCTTGATTACAGACCAGGGACGCTTACCCTCAAAGAAATCATCCTTATAATCTGACATTGTAGACCCCTTTCACCACGCTAGGGGAACCGTAGCTACCTGTCATGTCTACTGCTGCTAGGGCTTCCTTTTTATTGTAAATGAGATGACAACAATTTAATACAAATTGTGTATCATTGTCAACTATCTCGTGCAATACAAACCGAAAAACCTTCATGCTTATTCCCCGCGTTGGGCGTTGATCTCCGCCAACAGGGCCTGGAGTGCGGGCAGGTCGGGATGGCCAAGTTCGGCGACAAGGACAATGGCGGTTTAGAGAACCTATTCTCCTTCCTGTTCTGCACGCATCGCGCGAATCTGTTCTAGCACCTCACGATCACTTTCTAAGTCAGGATGACCAATTGCTTCGTCCAGCGCAATAACCATTTCCAATTGTTCTTCCGCTTTGGCAAGTTCACCAAGCTGCGCATGGACGATTCCCATTTCTAGTTACCGTAGGGTTTTCCAATTGGACTGGGAGACCGCCCGCGATGAATCGCGGGGCTAGAAACAGCGCCCGATCGGGCGCTGTTGTCTAGCAAGGGGACTTCATCCCCTTGCGTACAGCGGGATTCCAAAACCCTACGGTAACTAGAAGTTGATTAACTACCGCGTTTGCGATCGGCTAACCACTTTTGCAGTGATGCTTTACTTTCACCGCTAGAGCGACCGGCTAACAGCCCTTCCATCCCAATATGCTCATCCAGATCCGGCCATTCGATGGCATAGCCATCACCGAGGAACTGCCAGTTGGCCAGTTCTTGCGCCGTGGCATGGGCAAGCCGTGGATACCATGCCAGCGGTATCGACAGCAGACGACCATCCGCCAATTCCACAATGAAATAGGCTTCTGTAAATTTCACCCCGCTAGCGATAGGGTCTTGTTCAAGCACTAAAGTATTCATACCATGCCTCATATACTCCGCCGCAGCACATATTAACATTTTCACTCGTGTGCAAAATGTTAATTTATGGCGCAGCTCAGTATACAACTGTTGAGTTTCTTTTCCATTATACCAAGCCCGCGCAACTTGGTACAATTAACCATTCATTCCCATTCCCCACCAACCACCCAGAGTTTCTTCAGAACTTCTCCACATTTGCCCGTTACACTAGAATTAGAAATTTTATTGGCGCTCCGCCCATTTCTGTGCTGTCGGGGCGTCCATGCTATGTGGAGAGCCGCCATGGATAAACAGGAAAATGGGAACGCAACCGCGGTTCCCGTCATTGAGATTACGGATATGACCAAAACTTACCAAATGGGCGAGACCCAGGTTCATGCCTTGCGTGGGGTGTCATTGCGGATTGACGAGGGCGAGTACGTCGCGATTATCGGCACGAGCGGTTCGGGGAAGAGCACACTGATGAACATGATCGGACTGCTCGACCGGCCGACCAGCGGCAGCTATCGCATTCGTGGCGCCGAGACCAGCAAGTTACGCGAAAATCAGATGGCGGATCTGCGCAACAAAGAGATTGGCTTTGTTTTCCAACGCTTTAACTTGTTGGCGCGTACGACTGCGCGGCGGCAGGTGGAGCTGCCCCTCTTCTATGCCGGCGTGTCAACGGGGCGAGCCAGCAAAATGGCCGTGGCAGCGTTGGAAAAAGTGGGGCTTGGAGAGCGTGTCCACCACCGGCCCGATGAGCTTTCTGGCGGGCAACAGCAGCGGGTAGCGATTGCGCGCGCGCTGGTCAACAGCCCCAGTATCCTTCTGGCCGACGAGCCGACCGGCGCCTTGGATACCAAAACGGGCGAAGAGGTCATGGCGCTCTTTGAAGAGTTGCATCGCCAGGGCATGACCTTAATTGTGGTCACCCATGACAATGATATTGCGCGCCAGGCGCAGCGCATTGTCACCCTTAAGGATGGTCAGATTATCAGCGATGAACGCAATGAGCATGTCCGTGTTGCGTCGGCTTCCGCACCCGTGTCAACGAATGGCGCTCGTGACGGCACTCAAACGCAAACAGTAGCGCCAGAGCAGCAGCCACAGGCGGAGGTGCATGATGAAAGTCTTTAGATATTTTAGCGTGGCTTTGAACAGCATTATCGCGCATAAGTTGCGCGCCGGCCTGACCATGCTTGGGATTATCATCGGCGTGGCCGCGGTCCTCACCACCACTGGCTTTGGCAGCGGCGCCGCCGCGGACATTACTGCCAACATTCAGAGCGGCGGCATCAACTTATTAACCGTGACCTCCGGCTCCAGCCGGGGCTCCAGCGCCGCCACCATGACCATGGCCGACGCCAAAGTGCTGGCTGACAAAAGCATCTTTCCTGATCTGGTCTATGTGGCGCCGCAGTATTCAGCCAGCGCCACCTTTACCAACGGCAGCGAAGAGGGTAATTATCAGGTGATCGGCACCGTCGCCGACTATGCCATTGTCACTGACCTGGATCTTGAGTACGGTAGCTTTTTTACGGTAGAGCAGGTGGAACAGAATGCCAGCGTCATTGTGATTGGCCACACCGTCGCCACCGATCTCTTTGGCAGCGCCGATGTGGTAGGCCAGACGTTGCGCATCAACAACAATAGCTTTCAGGTGGTTGGCGTCCTGAAAGAGAGTGGCGGCGCCGGTTTTGGCAGCAATGACACGCGCACCTTTGTGCCGATTGAAGTGGCGCAAGGGCGGCTCTTTAACGCCAATCGGCATCGTGGCAGCTATGCTGTTTCCACGATTAGCCTGCAAGTCGCCAGCGCCGAGGGCATGGACGCCGCGGCGTTGCGCATTGAACAGACGCTCCGTATGCATCACAGCTTGGGTGCGGACGACGAAAATGACTTTACGATCTCCAACCAGGCCGACCAGTTGGAGATGATCAGCAGTGTGACCGGCACGCTCACGATTTTACTGGGCAGCATCGGTGGCATCAGTCTGCTGGTCGGCGGCATTGGCATTATGAATATTATGTTGGTCTCGGTCACCGAACGGACCCGGGAGATCGGTCTGCGCAAAGCGGTGGGCGCGCATAACAGCGACATTCTGCTTCAGTTCCTGGTCGAAGCGCTGGTGCTCTGTGTTTTGGGTGGGCTGATTGGCATTGGGCTCAGCTATTCCATCGCACTGCTCTTGAGCCAAATGCCCTTTATGCCTTTTGCGATCGTGATCGAATATTGGGCGCTGGCCATGGCGTTGGGCGTAAGTTCCGCCAGTGGTTTCATCTTTGGCCTCTATCCCGCCTGGCGCGCCACCAAACTCGACCCAATTGAAGCCTTGCGCTTTGAGTAAATTGGGTGATTGGTGATTAGTGATTGGTGATTGGTCATTTGTATGAGATGGTCGATTCCGCAGATAACCAATGACAAGTGACGAATGACGAATGACGAATGACCAGTGACCCATGACAAACCTATAAGGAGATTTTATGTATATTGCAAAACGGTGGCTTGTGATCATGGTTGCTCTGCTGGTGTTGGGTGGGGGTGGTTATTTCTTCCTGACCAGTACCCAGATCAACGCGCAGGAAGGAACGAACAACCTGACCAACGGCGCCACAACAGATTCAGCCGCGCTGGCCACGGTAACGATTCAGCCGGCGAGCACCCTGCTGGGCGAAGTGAGTGCGGCCGGCCATATTGAACTGGTGGCACAGCAGGTGGTGGCGCCGACGGTGAGCGGGGCCGTCAATACAGTGCAAGTAAAGGTAGGCGATACAGTAAAAGCGGGTGACCTGCTGGTCTCACTGGACACGGTGGCGCTGGAACGGGCGGTCAAGCGCGCTGAATTGGCCGTAGAGACCAAGCGCAACGCCCTAGATCAACTGAGCGAAGCGGCGACGGACTCTGAGCTAGCTGTGGCCGAAGCCAACCTGACCGAGGCGCAGGAAAATCTGGCCGATGTGTTGGCCGGCCCCAGTGATGCCGAAATCGCCGCCGCGCGCAGCAGTCTCGCTTCTGCCTGGTCCAAATATAACGAGCTGCAGGCTGGTCCCAGCCAGGCCGAGTTGACTCAGTTGAGCGCCGATCTGAAAAAGGCGGAGGTGGCCCTGGCCGAGGCGCAACGAGCCTATGACAAGGTGGCATGGCGCAGCGAGGTGGGCATGACCAGCGAATCAGCTAACCTGCAGGACGCGACCATTGACTACGAAAAGGCCAAAGCCGCCTACGACCAGTCCGTTGCCGCCGCCGACAATTCGGACGTGCAGTCGGCGATTAGCTCGGCGCAGAATGCCCAGGTACAGCTCGACACGTTGCTCAATTCACCCACCCAGGCCGAGATTGCTACGGCGCAGGCCAAGGTGGCCGACGCTGAATCCACCCTGGCCGACCTCAAGGCCGGGCCCAGTGACAGCGATCTGCGCGACGCCCAAATTGCGCTGGAGCAGGCGTTGGTGGATCTGGAGGAAGCCTATGCCAATCTGAATGCAGCCAAGGTTGTGGCGCCCATTGACGGCGTCATTCTGGCCGTCAACGCTGATGTGGGGGAGCGGGTGAGCGAAGGCGCTTCCCTGGTGACGTTGGCTGATGTCAGTCAATTGCAGCTAACCATTGATGTAGCCGAGTTGGATGTGCTCCAACTGGACCGGGGCCAGGCCGCGGCGATTGATGTTGATGCCCTTTCCGGCCAAACCTTAACCGGCGAGGTGACCTACATTGCACCCGCCAGCGACAGCACTTCCGGCGTAGTCTACTACCCAGTGACAATTCGGTTGACCGACGCCGAGGCCGCCCAGGTGCGTCCGGGTATGACCGCCGTGGCGACGATCAAGAATTCCCAGAGCGCGGCCAGTGACGGTTGGCTAGTGCCCACCAGCGCCATTCAACAACAAGGTGACCAGGCCGTGGTCATGGTGGTGCGGGACGCAAGCACCACTGCCGTCGCCGTAACCCCTGGCGCTGTCCAAGGCGAGTGGACCGTGGTGCAGGCATCTGGGCTGCAAAATGACGACCAGGTGGTGGGCAGCGTCAGCTCCTATCTGGATAGCCAGCAACAGCGCTTCGGTCCGCCTGGCGGCGGTCCTGGCGGACCTGGGCGGTAAGTGTGGAAAACGGCCAAGCGCGCCCGTTAGCTCCTCTTGTCTTGTATACTCAGCTCAAAATGAGATCCAGCGTTTTGTAGGGATTGGGGATGAGAGACTGGAGAGTAGAGATTGGAGACCTGCGTACGTAATCTCCAATCTCTATTCTCCAATCGATAGGGGTCTATGGGTTGAGGTGTTAGGGCATGGGTGAGCTTGGTCGTAACTTGTTTAATCTAGGATTTCTACATAGCCTTCCGTGCCATTCACCCGGATTCGCTGTCCGTCTTTGATCAGCTGCGTGGCATTCTCCACGCCGACCACGGCCGGCAGGCCATATTCACGGGCGATCACCGCGCCATGGGTCATCAGTCCGCCCACCTCGGTGACCAACCCTTTGATGGCGACAAACAAAGGGGTCCAACTCGGGTCGGTAAAGGCGGTGACCAAGATATCGCCCTCTACCAACTCGGCTTCGGCCATGTGTAAGATGACACGTGCTCGTCCTTCGATCACGCCGGCAGAAACCGCTAGACCGACAAGCGCGCCGGCCGGGAGATTGTCGCGTTTGTACGCGCCGGTGACGATTTCACCCTCTGAGGTGATCACACGGGGCGGCGTTAGCTTTACATCGCGTTTGTACTCGTCTTGGCGGCGGCTAATGGTCCCGTAATCCAGTTGATGGGTGCGTACAACTTCGCGTAGTTCTTCAACCGTGAGATAGTAGATATCCTCTTTTTCCTGAAGTACGTTGGCCTGGACAAGACGTTCGGCTTCTTGCAGCAAAGCCTGTTTATAGACGAAGTAGCGACTCACAATGGCATACTTCGGATATTCACGATAACCGATCAAGTTCCTTACCAGGTCGATCATCCGTTTTGTCTCTTCTGCTTTCTGTTCACCATCCGGCAGTTGCTGCAACCGATCCAGTAACTCTGCTTCTTTTTGCAACGCTTCCTGGCGCCCTTGCGCAAATCTGCGTTGGCTTTCACCAGGCGCAAAGGTTTTGATGTTACTGAGCAGCAAGGGGAGAAGCGTCGCTGGTTTTTCACGCCAACGCGGCCTTGTAATATCGATTTCTCCAGCACAGCGCATGCCATATTGGTCAAGAAAAGCAGCGATCGCGTCTCGGGCTTCCTCTCCACCTTGGCGCTTCACCAACTCATCCAGGAAGTCGTCATTTTTCACCTGTTGCAAATACGCAACCACTTCCGGATGAGGGCGTATCGCATCGGCGACATCTAATAGCGCCAGCCCCATTTCCGAAGTAACATTGTTGGGTACCGATTGCGTCAGCGTATCTGCGACGCCCTTTTCCCCCAACCACTCCTGCATTTTCTGATTGATCCACGCTGAAGCATTCATAGCACTCATAAACACACCAAAACTTTGTGGGTCTGATAAACTCTTCCTCAATTGCTGGAGGTCTTCCAAAATAAAATCCAACAGATCCGATCCTGATTTGGTTTGGATCTTCTGTTTTAACGCTGCGATCGCGGTTTGGCTCCGCTGAATCAACTCAGCAACGATCGCCGGATCGTATTCGTTTAGTGCTTGATAATCCGGCGGCGGGCCTTGCTTAGGTTTACCAGAGCCCTGTTCCTGGCTATCCTCTGGTGCCGATTGGATAAAATCGTCCCGCTCCAGGATGGTCACAAGTGCGCCTTTGATGAGCGGATCGGAGTTGCCCAGGACATTGACGAGAATATTTCTTCTGACCGGTGAAGCCAGATCGGGGGCGGCATCCACAAACAGCCTGCCGCCAGCTTTGAACATGGGGCGGCCCGCGGTTAACTGCCACACAGAAATCCCCAAGGGTTTCATGGCGTCGGTCATCATTTGTTGATGGCCGACTGAAATATAAACGTGATTTTCCGCATCATCTGCTTCCGGGATCGGGAAGAGCGTCGTGATGGGCCGGCTTTGGACAATGGTAAAGGTATCATCCGCCAAGCACCATTCGATATCCTGGGGCTGGCCAAAGTGTGCTTCGATGGTTCTGCCCATATGCGCAAGCTCTACGATCTGCGCATCCGTCAGCGCTTGCTGCTGCTGCTGGGCAGGTTCAATCGCCTGTGTTTGCGTGCCGCCCGCTTTTGCCGCATAAATCGCCAGCTTCTTGGTGGCTATCTGCTTACCGATCACCTGGCCGTCACGCACTTTGTAAGTGTCAGGGTTCACCACACCGGCGACTAGGGCCTCACCCAAGCCGAAGCTGGCATCAATCGATACCACCTTTCGATTTCCAGTGACGGGATCGGCAGTAAATAAGATTCCTGCTACCTGCGGGAAGACCATCTGCTGCACCACCACAGCCAGTTGGACTTTGCGGTGGTCAAAGCCGTTGCGCGTGCGATAAGTGACGGCCCGCTCGGTAAAGAGCGACGCCCAGCACTTGCTGATATGCTTGAGGATCGCCTCCTCGCCGCTGATGTTTAAATAGGTATCCTGCTGGCCGGCAAAAGAGGCCGTTGGCAGATCCTCGGCCGTTGCGCTGGAGCGTACTGCGTAGGCATTTTGCTCACCCAGTCTGGAGAGGATGTTGCTGATCTCTGCACGAATGTCTGCCGGGATGGCGATCCCTTCGATGATCCGGCGGATCTCACCACTTAGTTCACGGCTTTGCTCCTGGTCTTTTACAGTGAGAAGTGACAACTGATCCAACAATCGGTCAATCGACGGCGTTTCCCCCATGATCCTTTGAAAGGCTTCCGTCGAAACGCAGAAGCCATCTGGTACGCGAATTCCTTCAATCCTGGCAAGCTCCCCCAGGTTTGCGCCTTTCCCCCCCACAACCGCGCGGTTTGTTCTGTCAATATCCTGAAAATGGAGCACAAATGAATTCATCCGTTCCCGCCTTTGCCAATTCAACCTTTGGTAATTTTGCTGACAGCCTTTCTATCGTACTGCTCCAACCCATCACATGCTGTGTATTTCATTCCATCAACCGTAAACGAAGCTAGCGGGTAGGGACAATAAAACCATATCCGCCAGCTTGACCAGGACATTGGCGCTGCGCGTGGAGGGTGATCCCTAGTCTCCCTGATACAGGGGCTCGACGCGAAAGATGGTCAACCGGGGCGCTCAGGAACCGGTGGGGTCCAGCGCTTCCTGCAAGGCTTCGCCCAGCATCATCCAAAAGAGAATGGTGAGGGTCAGCGTAAAGGAAGGGAAGGCAATCAGATACCAGTTCGTGCGGAAATAGGGGGTGCCGGCTCCGATCATCTGCCCCCAGGATGGCGTGGGGGGGGCAATGCCAAGGCCCAATAGGCTCAGACCGGCCTCGGCGAACATGGCGCCCGGTACGCCCAGCGTCAGGGCGACGATGACGGGCGTCATGGAGTTGCGCAGCAGGTGCCGGGAGATGACCCACCACGTATTCCCGCCCATGCCGCGGGCGGCCCGCACATAGTCAGTTGCCTTGAGCGAGAGGACCTGTCCTCGCACCAGGCGGGCGATGCCGATCCAGCCGGTGATGGACATGGCTAGAATGATATTCCACATCCCTGCGCCCAACACGATCATGAGCAGGATGTAGAGGAGCAGTGACGGCAGCGAGGAGAGCACATCGATGATACGCATGATAACGTAATCCACCCACCCTCCCATCAGGCCGGAGAGCGCCCCCACGGGGATGCCGATCAACACGATGGTGAGTTGGCTAAAGATGCCCACGGCCATCGAGACCCGGGAGCCCAGGATGAGCCGGCTGAGCACATCCCGCCCTAGGTCGTCGGTGCCCAACAGATACTGGGCAGAGGGCGGCTGCAATACGCTGGCATAGTCGCCCTTCAGTGGATCGTGGGGCAAGATCAGGGGCGCGATCAGCGCCAGCACGATCTGCAGCAAGATCATGGTAAGAGCAAACATGCCGGCCTTGCGGCGCCGCAGGCGTTCCCAAATCTTTCTGGCCAGTCCGGAGGAATGTTGTACGGGGAACGCCCGCGCGGCGGTGACGGCCATGTTACTTCTCCTTCACAAAGGTGACCCTGGGGTCGGCCAGGGCGTAGAGCAGGTCCGAAAGCAGATAGGTGACACTGATGACGACCGTGTAGAGCAGCGTAGAACCCATAATGGCGGGATAGTCCCGGGTGCCCAGGGCGCCTACAAAGAAAGAGCCAATGCCGGGGATGCGAAAGATGGACTCGATAAAGAACGAGCCGACGATCAAAGAGGCCACCATCGGCCCTCCTACGGTGATCAAGGGGATCAGACTGTTTTTGAGAATGTGGATCCAGGTGACGCGGGCTTCACTCAGTCCTTTGGCCCGGGCTGTACGCACATAGTTGGACCCCATTACGTCAACCATACTGGAACGCGTATAGCGCTGCAAAATCAGGATCGGCCCCAGTGAGTTTGCCATTACGGGCATGATCCATTGCCGTGGTGAATCCCAACCGCCGGTTGGCAGCCACTTCAGAATCAGCGAAAAGAGGATAATGAGCAGATAGGCCAGGACAAAACTGGGCATCACAAAGCAGAAGACGGACACCCCTGTGCTCAACTTGTCGATCCAACTGTTCTGTTTCATGGCGGAAGCAACGCCCAGGCCGCCACCCACGACCAGCGAAAAGGCCAGCGTGAGCAGCCCCAACTGGATCGACGCCGGCCACTGTTCGGCGATAATGCTGGAGATCGTGCGGCCGGGCTGGACAAAGGAATAGCCAAAGTCGAGCTGCACGGCATTGCGCAGGTAGAGGAGGTACTGTTGCATGATGGGCTGATCTAGGCCATATTTGTGCATGAGCTGTTGCTTTAGCTCCTCTGGCAGCATTTTCTGACCCATGCCCATCATGTCGAAGGGGCCGCCGGGAACGGCGTGCATCAGCAAAAATGTGATCATAGACACCGCAAGCAACACGCCGATCATACCCAGCAGACGGGAAACGATGTAGCGACCCATGCGTCAATCCTCCTCTGCAAAGTGGCAGGCAACCTGGCGGTTGCCGTTCATCGTTCGGAGCATCGGCATTTCTTGGCGGCAGATTTCGGCAGCCAGCGGGCAGCGGGGATGAAATGGACAGCCCGGCGGGCGGTCGATGGGGCTGGGAATGTCACCGGTGAGCGGGATTCGCTCGTGCCGGCTACGTGGATCCTTGTCGGGCACGGCAGACAACAGCGCCATGGTATAAGGGTGCTTGGGCCGGTTGAGGATCTCCTTGCTGGCGGCTACCTCGACGATTTTGCCCAGGTACATGACGCCGATGCGATGGCTCATAAAGGCCGTGACGGCAATATTATGCGAGATGAAGATGTAAGCCAGATTGAACTCATCCTGCAGGTCGCGCAACAGATTCAGAATCTGCGCCTGTACCGAGACATCCAGCGATGATACCGGTTCGTCACAGATCAACACCTTGGGCTGCAAGGTCAAGGCCCGGGCAATGCCGATGCGCTGCTGCTGCCCGCCGGAGAATTCGTTGGGAAAGCGGCCCATGAGGGCTGGATTCACGCCGCACTTTTCCAGCAGCTCCGCAGCCCGGGCGATACGCTGCGCGGGCTGACCCACTTTCTGAATGTCCAGTGGCTCACATACGATCTCGCTGACGGTCATACGCGGATCGACCGACGCATAGGGGTCCTGAAAGATCATTTGCATACTGCGCCGCGCCCGCTGCAACTCGGCTCCCTGTAGGTGAGCCAGATCGCGCCCTTCCAGCAGCACCTTGCCGCCGTTGGGTTCGTAGAGGCGCATGATCGTCAGTCCCAGGGTAGATTTTCCGCAACCCGACTCGCCCACCAAGCCGAAGGTCTCGTTGGGGAAGAGAGTCAGGTTGGCTTGGTCCACGGCCAGTAGGCGGTGCATCTGCCGGCCGAAGAATCCCCTACGCACAGGGAAGCTTTTGACCAGATCAATGACTTGCAACAAAGGCTCGGCCATAGCTTACGACTCCAATGCGATTTCCGGCACCGACAGCCAGCACGCGCTGCCATGATCGCCCCCTAGGTCAACGAAGGGGGGTGTTTCATGCCGGCAGCGATCAAGGCGTACATCACAGCGCGGTTCAAAAGGGCAACCTTGGATCGGCGTCGTCAAGTTGGGGGGAACGCCGCCGATGGTGGCCAGACGCTCCGGTTGATAGTGTAGGCTCGGCACCGACGCCATCAGGGCCCGGGTATAGGGATGAGCGGGCGCGTCGAAAATCGTGTAGACCGAGGCGCTTTCCATGACCATGCCGGCATAGATCACAGCCACTTTGTCGGCGAGTTCGGCAATCACCCCCAGATCGTGGGTAATGATGATCACGGCGGTCCCGAACTCTGTGCGCAGTTCCCGTAGGAGGTCCAGGATCTGGGCCTGAATCGTCACATCCAACGCGGTGGTGGGCTCGTCGGCAATGAGCAAGCTGGGCCGGCAAGCCACAGCCATGGCGATCATGACGCGCTGGCGCATCCCCCCTGAGAACTGATGGGGGTAGTCCGTCAGGCGGTTCTCTGCTTCGGGGATCCCCACCCGTTCCAGCAGTTGGATCGCCGCGGCGCGGGCTGTGCTTTCGTCCATGCCCTGGTGCTGTTTTAGGGGCTCGATGAGCTGATATCCGATGGTGAGCACCGGGTTGAGGGAGGTCATGGGATCCTGGAAGATCATGGAGATCTCATTGCCCCGAATATGCTGCAACGCCTGGGCAGAGAGCGCAAGCAGGTTTTGTTGCTCGCCCTGAGGGGTGTACAGTCGGATCGCGCCAGCCACGACGTGGCCGTAGGGCTTGGGGATCAAACCGGGTATAGAGAGGGCAGTGACACTCTTGCCACAGCCGGATTCCCCCACCAAACCTAAGACTTCACCCTGGTTCACACGAAAGGAGACACCGTTGACGGCGTAGACAGTATTGCCAGGAATCCGAAACTCAATTTTTAGATTATCGACTTCCAACAGTGGTTGGGACATATGCGTTCCACACCTGAGGCGCAAATAGTAGGTGCGGTTTCCATACCGCACGTTCTTGGGTAAAACCAGGTGTGTGCGGTATGGAAACCGCACCTACCATAATTTTCCTTGTTTCAGCCACATAAGATCCTGTTGACCTTTCTTTCTTTTCTCCTCACACCTAAACTCAGATGTCCCTACGGAACAGACGTAGGCCAATTCCGTCTGCTCTAAACGCAAATATAGGCCAGACCACACCTTACCTGCCCATACGGGCGAGACGAAGCGCTTGCCGGCTATGCCGGTTGGCGATAGTTGCTCACGTCGTTACGGATGTACATCTGGTAGATCGCAATATCCAACCAACGATAGATGACGTTGCCGCTCTTGTCCGGATGTATGCCGGTGATATAGGGCCACCAGACCTGGAAGATCACCTGGTGGCTCAGGAAGATGCCGCCTACGTCCTCCACCAGGATCCGTTCCGCCTGCTGATAGAGATCGATGCGTTTGGCTTCGTCTGCCGTCGTGCCAGCCTCATTCACCAGATCGTCAAACTTTGTGTTGATCCAGGAATGGCGCGGTGAGCCATTCTCATCTACGCTACGCCACAGAGAAGTGAGCATGTTGGCTGGATCCAGATAATCGTACTCATAGGGGCCGCGATAGATCTGCATTGAGTGCTCGGCCCGCCGCTGCGCCCACACGCCGCCTTCCAGAACGGTCAGGTTGGCGGTGATGCCCAGATTGGTCTCCCATTGCTCCTTGACAAACTCCAGTTCCATATCGCGACCGTTGGCGAAGATCTCCAGCGTCAGCGGGTTGCCAGAGGAATCCTTGCCATCTGGATAACCGGCCTCAGCCAGCAGACTCTTAGCCTGGTCAACATCGAAGTTCTGCACCGACTTCAGCTCTGGATTATAGCCGGGGAAGCCCGGCGGCAGCATGGAGTAACCCGGCACGGTGGTGCCCTGCATGACCTTCTCGCTCAGGGTATCGCGGTCGATGGCATGGGAGAGCGCCTGGCGCAGTTGCAGGTTGTCCAACGGTGGATGCAGGGTGTCCAATTGCAGATAGGCGCTTTGGAAGTTGTTGGTGGAATGGAGCAGATCCGCCGTTGCCGGATCAGCGCGCAACGTCAGCACTTGCTGGGCGTTGAGAATGTGCAGCAAGTCGACCTCATTGGCCAGAAAGGCGTTGAGGGCGTCGAACTGGCTGCCGGCGGGGATCAGGGTTTGCACGATCCGGCGTACGCCCGGTTTGTGGGGGCCGTTGTAGTACTCGTTGGGTTCGAAGACCATGCGCCGGTTGTGTTCCCACTCCACGGGCTTCCATGGGCCGCAACTGACATAGGTCTCAATCGATGCCGCCCAGTGCTCCGGGTCATCCTTGGCCACGTGCGCCGGCACCGGCACAGCAGCCTGGTACGAGAGCAGGCTGAGCAGATGGGGGGTGGGACCGTTGCCATAGACGCGGAAGGTGCGCTCATCGATCTTTTCGGCGCCAATATCTTCTACGGGCGCGGCGCCGGTGTTGGCATCCTTGAAGCCCTTAATATCGTAGTAGTACCAGGCCCACGGGTTGGCCATGGCCGGGTCAGCCATGTGCTGATAGGCAAAAATGAAGTCGTCGGATGTGATGGGCTGGCCGTCACTCCATTTGGCGCCTTCCCGGATGGTGAACTCCACATAGCTGGCGTCGTCAGCCACTGTCCAGGATTCGGCCAGGGCGGGAACAATCTCCTGATTTTCATTCCTGCGGACGAGGGGCTCGGTACAGATATTTAGCCCGCCGCCGTGGTAGATATCCCTGGCTGGGTCCAGATGGGCCGGTTCGGCGCCGGGTTCAGCCAGGTAGACCTGCTCTTCCCAGGGGGCTGCGTCATCCGGCAGCACCCGCCCCCACACCGTCTCTACGGCAGCCGAAGTGGCGCCGGTGGCAGTCGTAGCCTCGGACGCCCCCGGTGCTGGGGCTGGGGCGGTACAGGCGATCAACGTGGCGCCGGCCGCGGCCAGCGCCGAGGTACGCAAAAACTCGCGACGAGAGATAGTCCTTGACATAGAAACGCTCCTGAATATTGGTGGCAAGATAGGGGAGTTACCAGTTATCCTTCGCTCTGTATGAAAACCGGAGTTTCAGCCTTGTGTAATCCTATGGTGAAGACTCCGGTTTTCATCACAACCGCAGTATAATTGTAGGGAAAATTGTGAGTTGTGACCCTGTACTGGCTGGGCCAAGCTTGACAGAAGCTTATCACAGTCGTCGAAACCTTGTCAAAGCGCGGTGTGGCGGGGTCGGTAAGCTTTCAGTGCGCGCCGGTGATTGTTTTGGGTAGGTGCGCGCTGGTATGAGCCGCCAGGAGGGAATGTGCCGTGGCAAGCGAACGCTAGCGGGTGCTGTCGAGCGGCTGCGGGAGAGATCATATTGGTAACGAAACAAGGATAAAGTGGGCCGAAAACGTAAACTACGTGCTAGGATAGCCCGGTTAGCACCGCGCGATGATCGGCAGGGGAGTGGCAGAAGAGAAATAGGTATCGTAGCAGCGTAAAGGATTATGCCGCGACCAATGCATCATGTTCAACTAGCTTTTCCTGGAGCCACAAATTGACCAGCGTCTCCACGCCAATCCCGCGCAAACGCGCTTGCTTCTCCACTGCCGCAAATAAGTCTGGTTCAATGGTTACGCTACTGGAAACGGTGAATTCTACATCTGGCGCATCCGTATCATATTGTGTAAAGTCATGGGTGTCCCAAAACTCGCCCATTGCTTCTAACGAGTCGGTTTGTGAGATGCTGCTTAATTTATTTTCGGCCATATCGTCTCCGCTCAGGTGGTTCCATATCACGTGCACTAATAATGATTGCAATGTGCGTACTGGCTTTGAAGACAAAGAACACGGCAAGATATCGTCCGCCGTAGGTTTGCCCAAAAGCCGCATAAACATCATCGCCAGGGATATTCCCCTTTTCAGCGAAACGAATCCGCGGTCGACTGAGCAATACTTGGCGAGCTTCCCGCACAGCTACGCCATGTTTTGCTGCGAGTTTGTCTTCAATTGCTTCTGGACAAATGATCTGCTCAATATGAATGATCGTGATCCTTTCATTGCATTTGATCCTAATGGGATTATATACCAAATCGCGATAATTCAGAAGAGAAAAACAAGCCCGCTTTTGATTGGCGCAAAGTTCACGGCACAGTTTCCCTTGCTAAATACAGTGGGTTTGTGGGGTTTCCTCCCTTCCCACAGCGTTCTCTAAACGCAATGCATACTTGCCGTTTTACGGCGCACTCCAGCGGGTGCTTGGCGACTGTTTCCCTAAGCACGACCAGTTTCAGCAACAATAGCTGCGACTGACCAATAACGTCCTATGCCACTCGTTCCAGGCCAACTGTATATATATGACAATAGGCTATTATCGGAAGATTTACTGAGTTTGCAACCAACATAGTGGTCAAGAGAATTAATATCTGATCAAAAAACTAAGCTAAACACCGAAAATCTCCAAAAATAGCTGTCTCCACCAGGGATAAAACAATTTTCCTATTTCGTTCCGTATAAGATCATAATGGTGATCTGAATAAACTAAACCCTCGACGGCAATATAGTCATCGTAAGAGACATATCCTGGCAACATTCTTATCAACTGGCGAATCTTATTTGGGGAAATTTCACTGTCAGATATAGCGGCTACACAATGACCACGATAATTCCCTTCCTGGGAGTTAAGTAGTTCTAAAGCAACCCGATGGCGAGAATTGCGATTTCTGTAATTAGTTGAAAATATATCAGACAGATATTCTGTATGCTTGGGATTCAGTCTAACATTTTGGCGAAATGGTACATCAAACGTTTCCGGTAGTTCACGTTCACCATTCCCTTTGCAGATTGGGCACTCGCCGTATCCTGAGCAAGCAGTGCACTCTTCCTCACCAATTTCACCATCACCATCACAATAGGGGCACTCTCCACTACCATGACAGTAAAGGCATTCTCCCGTTTCTGGGTCAAAATAAGTTTTCATTTGCGTATTTTGTTTCTATTGGTATCACGACACGGCAACAGTTCTGCTCGTTTGTTGTTGACCGATTAAACGATCGCTGCCAGTTAGATTCTTTTGTAGTTAGTTGACGATGAGTACACCCCACGAAGTCAATTCGCTTTTGATTGCGTCAATGTATCTCCAGCAGTCACTCCGTGGCAGTACATTTCCATGATGTGCCAAATCGTTACGACGAGCAGCCCCAAGTTTGATGACCGTAAAATCGTTCCAGGGCAAGACTTTTTCGCTTGCCTGTAACAAATTGCCAAGAAAAATGCTTTTGCAGTTGAAATTGCCTTCGCTGGCTAGTTGTTGAAGTGTATCATTCAGGACAGAGTAAGCGTGAAGAAACGGCAGATTGTGTGCAGCATCTGCTACATGAAACGGATACACACTACTGCCAGTCCCCACTGTGGCGAATAATCCTACCTGAATTCGCTCTCTCAAAGCTTCGACACCGTTCCAGGCACTCCTAATTTCTTGTAGTGCTATCAAATCAGTGATCATTTCTCCTCCCTTTAGCCAATTAATATCATGTTGCCTAAACCCAAAACATACTCTAGCGGCACCCGTGACAGTATGGGTCATGTCGAACGCAATAAGCGGCAGCGAAAACAGAAAAGGTCAGTGACGCCTGAGAGCGAGCTGCTGTTTATCACTGGTTAAGCAAAGCCGGGTCAAAACTGTTGACCGTCTATGGAATTTAAAAGTATTGTATCGTATAATCAAAAATAAAATGAAAGGATGTTTAAGTACAGCGATTGTACCAAAAAAGGCGTAAAAAAACAATCCCTATGATGAGATTGTTACTTGATCAAGATGTTTGCTATGTTACGACTAAATTTTCAGAGCAACTGAGGTATGACGTAGAAAAATTTCTCGTGCAAGCAACTGCCCGGCATTGCATAAATGCCGGGCAGCTTGTTCTACCTACTCCCCAAACGTATCTTCCAGCTTGACCAGCGCATTGGCGCTGCGCAGACCGATAAAGATCACGCCTGTGCGGGAATTGACCGCGATGGGGAAGGGGTCAGGGCCAGTGGTGGTGGTGGTCAGCACCTTTTCGGCGTTGCCGCTGATCACGGTCATTGTGCCGTCCGCCGTGTTGAGGTTGAAGACATGGCCGGTGGCAGGGTTGACCGTCAGCCCCGCGCCGCCTACGTCAGGGGACTCAATGTCGCCGCCACTGCCTACCGCCAAGGTGCGCTCGCGGCCCCACAGGGCATTGAGTTCCGCCTTCCAAATGTCCATGAACCAGTTGTTGCTGCCATTGACATAGAGCACATAGAGCCGGTTGCGCGCGGCGTGATAGGTCAGCGCAAAGGGTGTGGTCCCCGCCGGGACGAGGGTCATGGCCTTGGTCTGCCAGGCGCCATCCACCTGGTGGATCACGGCCAGATGGCCTGAATCCCGATTGCTGACAAAGACCCGCTGGTTGACGGGGTCCGCGGCAATGCCAAAGGGGCCGGAGCCGCCGGCCGTCACGTCCTGCACCAGCGTCGTGCCCTGGATAATCGCCACCCGGCTATTTTCACGCACCACCACAAAGACCGTATCCAGGTCGGGCAGAATGGCCATGAGCGCCGGATTGCCACCCACCGGCACTTTGGCCAGCAGCGCCAGCGAATCCACGGCATAGATCCAGACATCGCCACTGGCATAGTTGCTGACATAGATGCGACCGGTCTGTTCGTTGACGACGACACCCCATGGCTCATCCCCGGTAAGCGTCTGCGAGATGACGCTGTTGGTCTGTGGCTCAATCACCAGCAGTTGATCATTGTCGCGGCTGGTCATATAGAGCAGGTTGCGCCCTTCATGGACGGCCATACCTTTGGGGTGCTCCAATCCCGGGATGGGGCAGCCGTCCGGCGGCGGGCAAGGGGTGGGCGGCGGCAGCGGCACAGAAATAATCGGCAGATAGATAATCGGAATGATGACTGTCGCCGTATCGTCATCGGTCACTTCGTTGCCAAAGGAATCAAGCCCGGTGGCCACGGCAACGTTGGTCGTGTTTTGGGTAATGACCGCTGAACAGTGATAGATCCACACCTCCGTCAGGGCCAAGATCGCGTCACCGTTGACATCCCCGCTGCTATGGGTGACCGGGCTGCACTTGTCATCCACCACCGTCACCTGATGGAGCGGGTCATCCCCCACATTGGTGACCGTGTAGGTATAGATGACGACTTCACCGGGCGAGACCACGGTGCTAGAGGCAACTTTGACAATCTGAATCGCGGCGTTGAGCACCTCGACAAAGGCGTCATCCTGGTCGCTCACGGTGAGATTGAGCGGGTCGACGCCGGTGGCGGTGGCGGTGTTGGTAATATCCGCCGTGACCTGCATGGCGCAGGTAAAGTGCCACTGTTCGGTCAGGTCGAGCCGGTTGTCGTTGTTCGCATCGCCCTGGTTAAAGCCGGTCGGCGGCACGGGAATGACAGGGCTACAGCGGTCGTCCGTAACAGTGATGTTGGACAGCGGCGTGTTGCCGGCGTTTTGCACTGTGTAGCTATAGGTAACCCGCGTCCCCACCGGCACCACAGATTGGTCAGCGCTTTTGCTGAGTACAATTGCCGGCTGAATGCCAAAATAGTAGCTAGGATCCTGCGCCGTCGCCACATCGCCATCGGGACCTGTGCCTTGGACGTGGCCGATGTTGGCATATTGACCGGCACTGGCCATGCCCGTCGCCATATAGGTCCAGACTTCGGTCCCTTCAAGAACCCCATTATTATTGAGATCGCCGCTGACATAGTGAGGCGTAACCCCGGCAATGTTGTCGGTCACCACGATATTGGTCGCCGTCACTGGGCCGGTATTGCGCACCACATAGGTCCACGTCACGGGATCGCCCACATGCAGCAGCGGACCGGTGGGCGTATCGGCATCCTGGCCGTTGGTCGCCTTTTCGATGGTGAGGATCGGGTCCAGATCAATGGGCGTTTCCACCTCGGCCTGCTTCTCTTCGTCATTGGCGGTGACAATCGCGACATTGCGCACCCGGTTTACACCTTGGGCCAGTGGCTTGTCAATCAGGGCCTGGAAGGTGACGGTAAAGACGCCGCGCACCGGCAATGTGCCCAAGTTGATCCCACCTTCATCCAGTGGGAAGGGTGAGCCGGCGCCATTGTCCGGCAGCGCTGCGAGCGAACCATTGTTGTCGAACTGCGTGGTGTTCAGCACATAGCTCGTGTGGAGGGGAATCTCGTCACGCAGCACCACATTCTCAATCGGCACCCGCGCAGTGTTGCGGATCACGATGGTATAGAGGAGCGTATCGCCAGGGCTGACATTGCCATCCTGGTCGGCATCGACCGCCAGATCGGCGGCTTTGCCCACGGCAAAGGACGCGGCTGGCGGCGCGGTCGTCCCCAAGTCCAACCCCGGTTCATCGACCGAGGCGCGGCCCGGTTCCTGACCCCAGGCCGCGGCCAGTTTGTAATCCAACAGCACGGCGGGATCCATGTTGCAGATATAGAGCACCATCCCTGTCTGGTCGCCGTCACTGTCAAAGACCTTGGCCGCCGCAAATTGATTGAGGGTCAACAGTTGGTCATAGTGCAAGCCCATGCTATCGGTGAACTGGCCAACATCGTCGCCATCATAATCGACACAGATATTCACTGCGCCGGTGGCCCCGGGTGGAAAGACCGGCATGACCCAAACCGGGCTGCCGTTCTCCGTTAGTCGGTCTGTCTTGTTAAGGGGATTACGCCCTGGCCCCCAGCCCACCAAGATCTGCGAGGTCAACATCCGTTCCGGCACCAGTGTAAAGCCCCAATCTGCCTTGGCATTGGTGTCGGCCGGGCCATCAGAGTCAATCGCGGCAATGGCCATAAAGGACTCACCGTTGGCCGTATAAAAATGAGAACCGGAGTTTTGGGGCACGACGACATGACCGGCGGTGTGTGGGTTGACCGCAATGGGACTTTGGACGCCGGCGGCCGTCTCCCACTGGATGCTCAGGGGAGTGGTGCTAGGGTTATAGAGAAAGACCGTCGTACCATCCCCGGCGGGGGTGCCCACCGGGTTATAGTAGCTGCTGCTCCACCGTTCGCTGGGAAAGAGGGCATACCAGCGCGATTCGTAGTTGCTACAGACATCGCCTGTAATCATATCGACCTGGACTGGTCCGGTGGCTGTGACCTTGGTGCCCGCCTGCACCCCGCCATTGAGATGGTAGCTCTGTCCCTGGTTCAGCGTAACCGGCGCGCCGTCGGGCGTGCCATCGCCATTGAGGTCAATGGTCACTGCGGTATTATCGCGCGCCGCCATGATTAGCAGTGAGCTATATTCAAAAATTTGGTTGTAGTTGATATTTTCACCCACAGGCGCTTCAAAAGTAGTGCCCCAACTGTTGGTGTCGTATACTTCTACAGCACCGGCCAACAGGGTGCTGGAACCGGTGGCCCAGGCGGCGCGGGTGATGGCAATGGCATTGGTGGCCGCAATGCGGTCGCCGCCGTCATAGTCAAGCACACTTTGGCGCGTGTTGATGTTCACCGGGTTGTTGAGTACAATAACGGTGTCGGCATTGATACGGTCAGATGGTATTTGGGGGGGCGCACCATTGGCAGGGTTGCCGTCGCCCCAGATCTCGGTGGTGGGCTGCAAGGCACGCCCGACATTGATCTCAAAGCCATCTTCCCAGTGGTCGTAGTAGATGATCGTATTGTCGGAAATGACGGAAATGGAGATGTAGGTGTTGATGGGATCGACTACATTTTCGCCGTAAGCGGTGCATTTGTGGTTATCAGGATAAATAACTTTGAGCGCGGCATAAACCTGGTCTTCGGGCAGCGGAACATAATATTGTTGAACGGGCGGCGGTGGATTGGCGGCATAGGCTGCACCATATAGATAGCCATTGCTGACAATGGCAACGACCAGTACGAGGCTGTATAACAGAACTTTGAGCTGCGCCCCAAATCGCGCCAGTCTAACTTGCTGATTCATCCATATCCCTCCCGAAACTATAGAAACTCCCAATTACTATGTAATTCTTATCAAGGCAAATTTATCAAGAAAATATTGCATAAACGCACATAACGATCATGACGGTTGTGTAGGTAAATAGAAACGCTAAGCTTTTTTCCAATGTTCACTCAATTTCGCAGAAAGTACTCTCATGCAAGCAGTTAAAAATCACGCGGCTGCCCCCGAGACGCCCGTTGCGACGCCCATTGAGACGCCCAGTGTGGCTCCCAGTGCAGCCTGGCAAGGGTGGACCTTGGCGCTCTTTGCCAGCTTCTGTTTTAGCTTCGCCCCTGCCATTGCACGCGGCGCCATTCTCTCCGGCATGAATTCCACGCTGCTGCTGGTGTTGCGGCTGTGGACGGCAGCCCTCCTCTTTGGCGCCACCATTGCCGTCATGGATAAAGGACTGCTCCGGGTTGCGCGCCAGACGCTTTTGGTGACCGCAGTGGCCGGGACCTGCAATGGCTTTGGCATGTTGCTCTTTTTCTGGGCGCTGGAACGGGTGGACGCCTCGGTCTCCTCCATGATCCTGTCACTGATCCCGTTGGCGGTTTTGTCCCTCTTGGCGCTGCGGGGCGAACGCTTTACCTATCGACATTTCGTGCGGCTTGGCCTGGGCTTGGGCGGCGTCTATCTGTTGATCGGGCCCGGTGGAGAAGTGGACCATCGAGGGATCCTGCTTTTGGTCATTGCCATTCTGTGCTTTTCCGCCCATATGGTCATGTTACAGTGGTTTCTGAAGGGACAAGATGCGCGCGCCATTTCCTTTTATATTAACCTGGCCATGGCAAGTGTGGTCGGCATCTACTGGCTGACGACCGCCCCAACCTGGCAGACGCCCAGCCTGCCAGGTTGGCTAGCCGCCGGTGGGCTGGCACTGATCAGCACCTATCTGGCCCGACTCTCCTTTGTGGCGGCAGTCGATAGGATCGGCAGTGGACAGATGACGCTGCTGTCGCCCTTAGAGACATTGCTGACCTTGACCTGGTCTATGCTCTTTTTGCAAGAGCATTTTGCGCCACTCCAATGGGTGGGCGCTGTGCTGGTGCTATCCAGTGCGCTGCTGGCCATTCAACGGCTCAAACTCGCCCGCTGGCGGCCACGCTGGCGTAATTGGACCCGTGTTTGAACGCAGAGCAAAGTTTATACAGCGCACTCTGCCAACAGCCAACAGCTGTCGGTTTGAGGCCATGCGAATCATCAACAACATCAATCAGCAAAAGAAAGGTGAAATAAGCTATGCGTTTGGGAATGAGTGGTTGTTTTCTCCCTGCCGATATGGATGATGTAACCCCGGAGATGTGCCGCCGTGTGCGCGAGTTGGGTTTTAGCGGCATCTTTACCCGTTTTCGCGCCAATGATCCGCACACCACCCCCAAGCACAAGGCGCAGCGGCTGCGCGATCTGCTGGCCGCAGAAGGGGTGCGTCTCTATCAGGCGACCGGCTACTGGCAAAATATGGTGACCTCCGACGAGGCAGTACGCCAAGAGTCGGTGCGCACTATTCAGGCGGCGTTGCGGTTGGCCGGCTGGATGGGCGCACGCGGGATTGATACGGGGCCTGGCTCTATGAATCCAGAGGGCCCATGGTTTCCCCATCCTGCCAATTACACGGAAGCAGCTAAGCAACAACTGATTAAGACCTTAAAGGAGTGCGCCAAGGCCGCGGAGGACGCCGGTGTGTATCTGAGTCTGGAATGTCACCAATTAGTGACGCTCAAGACGCCAGAAATTGCCCGTGAAGTCTTGGACGCAGTCGGTTCGCCGTGGGTTCGTTGTGATTATGACTCGGCCAACTGGATTACACTGGATGATATCTATGACACCGGCGCAGCGTTGAACCATCACTTTGACGTAGTCGGTAAACATATGGTCAGTTGTCATGCCAAAGATATTTGGATCGAGAACCGGTTGACTCTCCACCTGCAAGATGGCTGCCCCGGAAAAGGGTTAATGGATTTTAAAACCCTCTTCCGCCGGATTGAAGCACTCTCCCCCGACTACCCGGTGATTGCGGAAGGCAACAAGACCGAGGAGTTGCCCGCGGTCAGTCGTCTCTTCCACGCGACGGCCAAGGAACTGGGCATTCAGATTTTGGATGCATAAATTCCTATAACTGTTCAACCGACGTGCTGGGGACAGATCGGTGGATAAGGGACCAAAGCAATCATGTTTGGTCTGCCCCCGGCACATCAGCAGCCTAAAATCATTCAACCTCCCCAACAGAACGCTGTCAGCATCTAGCAAGAGTGATTACGTCATTTGTCGCTGTCTGCTGCAAGCGATTGTGACTACACTTTTGTGAGCAAGTCCAAAAAGAGGAAAGCAACCATTATGTCAAACTTACGATTTGCTGCCCCCAAAGAACGGCGTGTAGCCCTCGTTACAGGTGGCGCACGCGGCTTAGGTCGCGCCGCGGCCTTGCGCATTGCCGAAGAAGGCCGCGATATTGTGATCGCCGATGTCCTGGATGAACAGGGCCAGGGCGTTGTCCAGGAAATTGAAGCGCTGGGCCAAAGCGCCCACTATATTCACACCGACGTGACCGATGAACAAGCCGTTCATGCGACAGTGGCCCAAGCCGTCGACCATTTTGGGCGGCTTGATATCTTGGTCTGTTGCGCCGGTATTTTAGGGTGGGAAAAGCCTTTTCTGGAACAAACGGCGGCACAGTTTGAAAAGGTGATGAAGATCAACGTCTTCGGTGTTTTCTATGCTCACCAGGCTGCCATTCCTCACATGTTGCAACAGGGATGGGGACGGTGTGTCACCATTACATCCGGGGCGCGCCACGGGGCGACCAATCAAGTACCCTACGGTGTCTCCAAGGGCGCGGTATACTCCTTTGTGGGCGCGCTCGGGAACGCCTACCCGAAGCAGAATGTCTTTGTCAATGGGGTAGAACCGGGCCGTGCGCTGACCGACATGGTGGTCCCCCGTTTCACAGCGGAGTTCTTGGCCAATCCCGGTAACCCGATCGGTCGCTACTCCGACCCCGAAGAGGTGGCAGAGGTCATTGAGTTTCTCTGCTCAGAGCGCAACACCTATACGACAGGATCCGTATGGAGTGTGAAAGGCGCAACTGGGTAGTGTATAAACAATGTCATTAAGTTAAGCATGTTTTGTGTCAAAGTAACCAGTTTTCAGTAGACAGTCGTCTGTACCCTGGTCACTGTCTACTGAGTACTGAGTACTGAGTACTGTCTACTGAAAACTTTGTAGGTTGGTTTTGCCGCCACGAATGACGAATGACCCTTTACAAATCAAGAGGAGCAGTTTATGTATCAAAAAGGCGCCGCGGTGACAATGTTGACGGCATCCCATCGCTTTCAAGGAGAGATTCGGACGGGTGGTCAACGCTTGCAGGAAGTGCTTAACAACAGTCTCTCTGACTTTGTCCACGTTGATGCAACGCAAATCTTCACGCTGATCGACCAAGAGACAGAATTGCGCGCCACTTCGATGACAACCGTCCAAAAATCACAGTTACAGTTAGTCCTGATTGATGAGCAGAAGCACGAGGCGCCCACGAAGCGTAATAATTACCATGTCCAAAAAAATTTCTATGAAGTCTTCTGTGTGGTGGGCAACTACGAAGTACAGGGGTATATTCATCTACCGCGCTATACCCGCGACACCATTGCCATCTTGGTACGCGATATCAAGCTCTTTTTTCCACTCACCGAAGCGACCATCATTTATGACGTCGGGAAGCGTAGCACCTTAAATGCCGGCGTCGTTCTTGTCAATAAATCAGCGCTTTCACTCTTTCAAATTATGGATTAAGAACAAGATGCTGTCATAATGGAGAGAATTTTCCGTCAAAATGCGCAGATTTGGGCCTCCCGTATCTAGCAAATAACCGTTGCCTGACTTTCTTCCGCTCTGTTACACTTGCTTACAAATTCATCGTGCAAGTATTTATGCACTAAACTTGTTCATAGCGCTTGTTCGTGCAAGATTGCATTCAGCCTATGCAAGTTTTGTATCAAAATCAGAGGAGCGGAAGATTGTGAATCAAGTTGCTGTCCCATCCCATGCTGTCGCTGTACCAGCACAGCCGCTGACCGAAAGTCAGGCTGTGCTTGTCCACCTGCTTGATCAATCGCTGGCCCCTCCTTGGGAAATTTATTTACGTCCGTTTCTCAACGGTGATCGACCTACGGTTGCCGCGCTCCACCCAAGCGCAGGGCTAACGATCTTTGAGATCATTGATTGGGATCTGCGTCACTATCGCCGCGAACAACGCGGTCGCTACCCGCGCTATCAGGAACGGCGCGGCTCGTCGTACCATACGGTCGTTAACCCGGCGCGCATGGTGGAATATGTCGTTGAAAACTTGCTGAACGTCTATGTGCCCTATATCGGCGAGACCATTACGCGCGACCGGCGCGCGCTATCTCCCTTCCGCGTGGGCCTGTTCTTTCCGACCGTAAATACCCACGCCGCCCAAACCTTTGCCCCCTTGCCGCCGGGTCGTGGTGTGGTCTTTGGTCGTGATGCTGTCGAAAATGGCGATCTTGCTCTGCTGCTGCCCACCAGCCATCGCATCCACGGCAACCCCTTGCCCGCAGAGTGGCTGCGCGATCTGCGCTTCTGGCTGGCGCCACCGTTCCATGTTGCCGGCGCTACACCTACATTGCACCTAACCGAGGAACAGCGCCGGCATATAGAGCCGGCGCCCGGCAAGCATCAACGTCTGCACGGCGTCGTCGGGAGTGGGAAAAGCCTGGTGATTGCGCAGCGCGCCGCACAGCTTGCCGCTGCCGGCAAACGGGTGTTGATTGTTACCTTCAATGTAACCCTTTGGCAATATCTGCGCCAATTGGTGGCTGCGACAAATGTTGACTTTGCCTGGGAAAAGATCGAATTTCACTACTTTCACGGTTTTTGTAAAAACTTTTTGACCGAAAATGGCATTCCTTGGCCCTTGACTAGCAATCGAGTCTCTAAGCAGTTGCTCGATGAAATGGTGCCCAGCTTGGTAGCCCAAGCCCTACAGGCTGGCCAAAACATCAAAAATCGGGCCTACGATGCCATCCTGATTGATGAAGGACAGGACTTTTCACGCACCTACTATGATATGCTCTGCCATTTTTTGACCGACAACGATGAAGTCCTGCTGGTGGCAGACCGGCGGCAAAATATCTATCTGCGCGATGATAGCTGGCTGGAACAGATGAGCGGTACAAAATTTCGCGGGCGCTGGCGCGAGTTGAAGACCAGCTACCGTTTGTCGACCGATCTAGCGCAGGAGGCCAACCGATTTGCAGAACAGTTCCTCCCGGCAGCGGCCACGACACCTGTGACCTCTGCCCAGGCAAGCCCTGAAGCGCAGCCCCACTTGGCATGGCACAATGTGACAACCTTCGAGCAACTAAAGGGGAGTGTCTACAGCGCGCTGCAGTGGCTCATCAAAGATCGCCACATCAAACCGGCCGATATTGTGATCCTAACACCCAATCAGCGCGATGGCTGGAACTTGATCCGGTACCTGGAACAGCGCAATTTGGCTGTGAATCATGTATTGGCTGAAGACGATGGCCGCATCGGTCGCAAGGTGCAGCGCTATCGCAAACGCACCTTTGCCGCCGCCGACCAACGGATCAAGCTGAGCACTATCCACAGCTTTAAAGGCTGGGAATTGAACAATGTGATCCTTGTGACCCCTGAGAATGACCGTTTCTGGGAAGCACAAAGCCCCTACCTCTTTTATGTAGCCATGACGCGCGCTAGCCAGAATTTGATCGTCCTCAATCGCCATGTGGCCTACCAAAGCTATGGCGCACAGTGGCCGACGTTGCGGGTGGCGGGTGGCGAGTAGCGAATTGACCCGCCACTCGCTGCCCACCACTGTGACGAGCATCGCGTTTGCTGCGGCGAAGCCGACTCAATGGTTAATGGTGTAACGGTTAACCGTGAATCATTAACCATTACACCATTACCCATTGATCTAGCCTCTAAGTAACTATCAAACAGCCAATCGGCGACCAAAGCTGTCAGGTCCCGCAGACCTGACAGGTTTAAATCCACACGTTAATGCTTGGCGCGCACTAAACTGAGTGACCAGCCTCTAACCCAGCGGCGTGGCGGCGTGCGGCCGGATCACCCGCTGCGTAATACATGCCACTGTCTGGGTCGGCGTAGAGCATGACCGGTGTGGCGATAGGCCCATCTTTGACTACCACCTGGTGACCGCGCCGGGCCAACTCGGCGCGCACAGTGGGATCCACCTGCTCGCTGATCGTCAATGACCCTGGCTGTAGAAAAGCTTGCTCGCGCACCGGGTTTGGATCAAAAGAATCCTGGTGGTGCGCAGTGGCAAAGCGGGGCGCCACAACCGCTGTGGCAGGCTCCATGCCAAACTCAATGAAGTCCAGCAGCAGGTTCAAAGTTGCCTGATCCTGTAAATCGCCGCCGGCGACACTGATGGCCAAGATGGGGCGTCCATCTTTGAGCACCAAGGTAGGCGTTAGCGTAATCCGAGGCCGTTTGCCCGGAGCAATGCAGTTGGGGTGGCCTGGCGTGGTATTGAGGCTGCGCAAACGGTTGCCATAGCTGACCCCGGCGCGCCCACTGCCCCCTTCATGATAGACATTGGCGCTGGGCGTGGCCGCCACCACATTGCCCCAGCGGTCGGCGACGACACAGGTGGTGGTGCCGCCTACGCCGGGGCGAAAGACGCCGGTCCCCTTGATCGCCTGCATCTGGTAGGGATCGCCTGGGCGCGCCGACTGCGAAGCTTCCTGCATGTCAATCAGCGGTTGCCGCAAGGCCGTATATTTGTCTGAGAGAAGGGCCGCCAACGGCACATCGACAAAGGCTGGATCTCCATAATACTCATCGCGATCGGCCATTGCCAGCTTGAGCGCCTCGGTCACTGCGTGGACATAGTCGGCGGAAAAATGGCCCATGGCCGGCAGGTCAAAGCCTTCTAAAAGGCGCAGCGCCTGACAGAGATAGGGCCCTTGGGTCCAGGGACCACACTTATAGACGGTAAAGCCGTGATAGTTTACCGCCACGGGATCTTCGATCTGCGTCTGATGGGCGGCTAGATCCTCACGCCGCAGAAAACCGCCTTGCTCAATGTAGAATGCCTCCAACTCTTCCGCAATATCATTGCGCTGGGGGTTACGGCCATAGAAGCGGTCACAGGCTGCCTGCAAGCGCGCCTCGCGGCTGCCGCCAGCTAGCTCTTCTTCTTCGACCATACGACGCAGCGTTACGGCCAAGTTGGGGTGCCACGGCTCTTGGCCAGCATCAAGGATCGCCAAGGTTGGCGCGATAATTTCGCCAAAACGCTTGGTGCCATAGCGCTGCAGAGTAGTGATACAGAGATCCACCACCGAAGGGACCGGCGCCATCTTTATATCATGGTTCGGGATGCCGTTTTTCATGTACCAATCGATCGCCTCCGGAGAACGGGGCGCTCCGCCTTGCCCCGAAAGTGACTTGACCTCCCCCCGATGCGCGTCATAAATTAATAGTGGGACTTCGCCGCCAATGGAGCAAGCCCCATGATCGGTGACATTGAGCGCAAAAATGGTGGCCGCGGCGGCATCGGCCGCATTGCCGCCCTGCTCTAAAATCTCAATGCCCGCCGCGACTGCCGCGGCGCCGCCCGCTGCCACGACTCCTGTTTTGCTGGCCGCTTGCCAGCCAATCGACGCTACGTCTCGCTTCTGCATGGCTCTTGCTCCTTTTATGTATGGATCTTCAGATAATGTTTCGCCTACATACATGGACTTTTTCTAAATAGCTATAGTGACAACATTGCCTCGTTGATGGTGACCCCAAAGCCAGGGGCGTCGGAGAGGGTTAAATAGCCCGCAGTCACTTGGGGTTCATCCTGCCAAAGTGGGTCAGGCTGCGCCTGGCGCGTGCCGGGCAAGACTTCCGCCAGATCCGCGCAGGCGCTGGCGGCGATCAAGTGCAAGCCCCAGACTTCGCCCCCGCGATGGGGCACCACCGGAATTTGCTGCTGTTGCGCCAGCTCGACAATGCGCAAGCCTGCCGTGATCCCGCCGCACCAGGTAATATCGGGTTGCCAAAGATCCAGGGCGCCCTGGCGCGCCACTTCCTGAAAACCGTAGTGGGTAAATTCATGTTCGCCGCCGGCTACCAACACGCTGCCCAACTCACCGCGCAAGGCGGCCTGCCCACTGAGGTCATCCGGGGTGAGCAGATCTTCAAACCAGTAAAGCCGATAGGGCGCCAGTCGTCGGGCCATCTCCGTGGTGACTGTGGCATCCCAAGACATATAGCAGTCCACCATCAGCAGGGCGCCCTGGCCAAAGTGGGTGCGCGCCAGTTCGGCGTGTGCAACGGCTTGGTCATAATCTGCCGGATCCCCTGTCCAACGGTGGCTGAACTTATGGGCGGTATAACCAAGCTCTGCATACCACGCACTCTCCTGGCCAGTGGCATAGGCGCGCAGACGTGTACGCGGTTGACCGCCCAACAACTGGTAGACCGGCAGACGTTCGGCCTGGCCTAAGAGATCCCAGAGCGCCAGGTCAACGCCACTCAGCGCCATGATCGCCACCCCCTTACGGCCATAGGGAATGGAGGCCGCGTAGAGTTCGTCCCAGAGCGTCATAATGTCGGTGCGACTCTCTAGCGTGCGCCCAACCAGCAATTGGCGAAAATGGCCGTTGATAATGGGCAATGCGGACAAACCACCGCCACCATAGCCCCAGCCCACAACACCCCGGTCGGTCTCGACGCGCACCACGATCTGCCAAAGTTGTGGTCGCCAGCCGGCCAGCGGTTGTCGATAGCGGGGGTAGAATGCAGTGAGATTGGTAATTTTCATAGTTTTATAGATAGGCCGCCACCGTCGCGCGCTCAATGGCTAAGCCAGCCCATTCATCATCGCCCGGACCATCGTAGATGAGCGAATAGGGGCCAGTAAAACTGGCCTCCTTGCACAGTTCCAGGCAGCGTTGATAGTCGGCCTGATCCATAACCCCCGGTGCAGAGAAATGGGCTTTGGCGTGGGTGGATTCGGCACGCGGCAGGATGGCAGCCAGATCGTCATATTTCTCTGGCCCGCTCCAATTGCCAAAGTCAGCCAGGAGCCCAATTTGATCCAACCCATCCAATACAGAGAAGACATATTCAGGCTTGATCAGCAGATTTTGCCAATTTTCAGTCATCAAGCGAATGCCCCGTTTTTCTGCATAGTCGGCCAGTCGTTGGAGCCCGGCATGGCTGGCCGCCAGGGCCGCGCGGCTGGGGGCGGATTTACCGGCGCTGACGCGGGCGCGCGTGGCGCCCAGCGTCACCGCTACATCGATCCAACCTTCGATCCAGGCCAGATCTCGTTCTGCATATTCCGGGTGGGTAATATCCCCGGCATCAATCAGAAACTGCCAAAGCGTTACTTGTGCATCTTCCAGCGCATTGCGCAGTTGATGCAGATAGGGTAATTCACGGCTGGGGAGATGGAAATGGCAGATCTCCACCTTATGAATGCCAAAGGCCGCCAAACGGGCAGGAAGTTCAAGCAGCGGCAATGCGGTTGGCGCCGCGGCGCGCGACGGCGCCGCGCCATTGGCTTCCGGTCCATAACTTGGCAGCCGGCCCAAGGTGCGATGCAGACTCCAGGTCGAAACGGCTAAACGATCGCTGGCAGAGTGGTTCTGCGTTGACATAGATATTCCCTCCTGATTTTTGGTTATGTAGGATCCTTCGGGGAGATGGCCGAACTGGTAGCACGACAGAATGCATAGTGAAATTATTACATTTATTCAGCAAGAGGTAAAATCTAACTTAGTGTGCTATTCCAACAGGATGGGGTGTACTGCATAAAATGATGGGGTGCATACAGACGTCATAGAAGAACGGGTGTTAAGTAAAAAATCATATGTTGAGAACAACTAGTGCGGTTACCTATGTCGGTCACGCTACGGTCACCATTGAAGTTGACGGTGTGCGGCTGTTGACCGATCCGATTTTGCGGCGGCGGGCCAGTGGTTTCCTGCGCCGTCATTATACCTTATCAATTCCAGATCTGCGCCAGGTGGATGCTGTGCTCATTTCCCATCTCCACCTTGACCATTTTGATCTACCCTCATTGCGTATGGTTGGGCGGGAGACGCTCTTGCTTTGCCCCTATGGCACGGCTGCACTCTTGCGCCGCCATGGCTTTATCCATGTACGTGAACTTGCCGTCGGACAAGAGACCTATGTCAAAGGGGTTGCCATCCAGGCGACCTATGCCAACCATGCTGGCCGACGCCCGCCCTTTGGTCCGACAGCCCACTCCATTGGGTATATGATCCATGGCTCTCATCGTATCTATTTCGCCGGCGACACCGATCTGTTTCCCCACATGACCGAACTGAGCGAAGGGCTGGATGTCGCGCTACTTCCCGTGTGGGGGTGGGGTCCAACCTTGGGCGCGGGGCACATGGATCCACAACGCGCCGCGGAGGCGCTGGCCTTGTTGCAGCCTAGCATGGCCATTCCGATCCACTGGGGCACGCTGCACCCCCTGGGGATGGGCTGGCTGCGCCCGCGCTTTCTAACGGCTCCCCCCTATCTCTTCGCCCATCATGCGCGCCAGATGGCGCCGGATGTACATGTGCGTATTGTTGAACCAGGACAAGCGTTGGAACTAACCAATGGCGCGGTGAAACCAGTAACTGATCTACTGGCGTAACTACTTTGACAATGTCATACGAGAGAGATACCACAAAAATACTATGTTAGCGTGGCTACAAACAAATTCATATCTCCTGTTGGACTTGTTTATCGTCTATGGTTTACTCGTCGCCTTTTGGTTGGTGCTGGAGAATCGGAGCCCACAATCGACCTTTGCTTGGATCTTTCTGCTGCTGCTCTTTCCCCTTGGCGGCATCTTTGTGTATCATTTTTTTGGGCGTGGGTGGCGCGCTTTTAGCAGAGAAGGTCAACTAGCCAGACAAACGGTCATGGGTGAAACCCCGGAGGCCAGAGAACGGTATCTACAACGGGAAAAGGCGCTTGTGGCCCAGATCGAGCAGATGCAACCGGCGGCCTATAAACGCAAGCTCTTACATTTGGTCACCAACAATGCCAGTTCAGTGCTCACTGCCCACAACCAGGTTGAACTGTTACAAAATGCCAGCGAAAAATATCCGTGCATATTGGCCGATATTGCAGCAGCCACCCACTCGATCCATATGGCTTATTATATCTGGGAAGAGGATGCCTTTACCACCAAGCTCAAAGCGTTACTGATTGCCAAAGCGCAAGCTGGCGTGGAAGTACGCATTCTCTGTGACGCCTATGGACTCAACGTCAGTCGTCGCTACCTGCGCGAAATGCGCGACGCGGGCGTTGGCATGTATGTCTACTACAACTACCGGTCACCGCTCAAACTGCATACCGTCAGCTACCGCAACCATCGCAAGATCGCCGTGATTGATGGGCGCATCGGCTATACCGGCGGTCTGAATATGAGCCAGGAACATCTGGATGGCGGCAAGCACTTTGCGCTCTGGCGTGACACCCACTTACGGATTGAGGGTGAAGCCGTGGCAGCACTCCAGGCAATTTTTCTTACCAGTTGGTATAACACCACCGGTGAAACCTTAGCACAACAAGGTTATATTGCCCCGCTGCCGGCTGATTTCGACAACTGCCTCCCGATTCATATCACTACCTCTGGACCAGATTCACAGTGGCAGGCGATCCGCCAACTTTACTTTATGATGATTCTGTCGGCAGAGCGCCATCTCTATATTCAATCACCCTTTTTCATCCCGGACGAAAGCATTCTAGAGGCGCTTCGCGCAGCCGCCATGTCCGGGGTGGATGTGCGTATTATGTGTGCGCCACGCGGCACCACCTATGCTGTCCCCTATTGGGCTGCCAATACGTACTTTGAAGAGATGGCGCGCGCCGGTGTACGGATTTTTCTCTATCAAAAGGGCTATTTTCACCCCAAAACAGTCAACGTCGACTCCGCCATTTGTTCGGTGGGCACAGCCAACATGGACATCCGTAGCTTTAGCATCAACTATGAGGTGAATGCCGTCATCTATGATGCAACCACTGCCTGCCGGTTGGCCCAGGACTTCTTAAAAGACCAACAGGATTGTATTGAGTTTAATCTGCAAGAATACGAAAAACGCCACTTATTGCTCCGCATTCGCGATTCGGTGGCGCGCCTATTTTCCCCCATGCTTTAACAACCCTTCAAGCCCAAAAATGAGGGAATCATGCCAACTCACCTTCCTAACAATGGACACAACCCACGCAGTACTTATGGCGCCAAGGCTAACCGGCGCACTTTAGCACAAAAACCTTGGGCGCTGCACACGGCCACAGAGCACAGCCCAGCGCAAGTGGCGTCAAGGGTACATCGGCTCATGCTGTTACTGCTGTTAAATGGTCTATTGGTGCTGACCGCCTGCCAGATCCAGCCTGCTACACGTTCCCACAGCGGGATGTTGCCGGCGCCAAGCCGTGGCAAGCCGACCGTAAGCGGGGTGAAGCTGACAGAGGCAACGGCAGCCGCCCTGCGTGCGCCGGGTGCGGCCTGGGATTTGGCCACAGGAAAGTTGCCTACCGACCAGGCCAGTGACAAACTAGAGTTTGAAGCAGAGCAAATCAGTGCGCAGCCCCCGGTTAATGAGCTAGAAGGGCTGGGTGATGGTCCGCTCAAACGCTTCAATTTTTTTGCAGCCCAGCGTGCCTATCCCCTGGATACACTGCCGACCGGTGGCTATGCCAAAGCGGTGCAACAGACCCAGGCCATGTTACCCTTGCAGGCCGCCGCCGCCCTACCTCAATGGCAAAACATTGGGCCGGCGCCCATGCGAAATTCCAAGATGGGCCAGCAGCCGCTTGATGTAAGTGGTCGTGTGTTGGCCATTGCTGTCCACCCCACCAATGGCGATATTGTCTATATTGGCACAGCCTTGGGCGGCGTTTGGAAGACCACCAATGGCGGTCAAAGTTGGACGCCATTGACTGACAATCAACCGTCGTTAGCCATCGGCGCCTTGACGTTGGATCCACAAAACCCGAACATTGTCTATGCCGGCACTGGCGAACCCACTCTGGGGCTCGATAACTATTATGGCGCCGGCCTGCTCAAGTCGACCGACGGCGGGCAGAGTTGGACCGTGTTGGGCGCCAATGTCTTTGGTGGTTTGGGGGTTACCCGAATCGCAGTGGACCCGACCGACGCCAATGTGCTTTATGTCGCTACCGCCGCCACCGGTATTCGTGGCCCCGCGACACCGCCGCGCGGCGTCTACAAATCCACCGATGGCGGCCAGAGCTGGCGCGCTTTGGCTACCTGCAGCGACTGTGCCGGGACCAGCGATCTGCTGCTGAATCCAGCCACACCAACCACACTCTATGCCGGCTTCTACGATTATGGCATCTTCCGCTCCACCGACGGCGGCGAGAGTTGGCAGGGACTCAGCAATGGACTGCCCAGCACAGATCAGGTCACGGTGCAGCGCATCATCTTGAGCATGAGTAAATCCAATCCGGCCATCATCTACGCCAGTCTCCATATCATTGCACAGGGACAGTATGATGGCGCGTTGGTCTTCAAAACAACCGATGGCGGCCAATCCTGGAGCCAGATTCCGACCAACAATTTTAACTTTTGCGGCAACCAATGTTGGTACTCCCACATCATTGCCGTCCATCCCACCAATCCCAATACCCTGCTGTTGGGCGGCATGGCCGACTATAGCGGCGAGACACCCGATGAGTTCCGTATCCAACGTGTGGTGGTGCGCACCGATGATGGCGGTCAAAACTGGCGCGATCTCACCCCCAATACTAAGCCCGAATATTCACTGCACCCTGATATGCATGCTATCGCCTTTTCGCCCAGCAATCCACAGGTGATTTGGGTGGGCAATGATGGCGGCATCTTCCGTTCAACGGATGGCGGCGCCACTTGGCAGAGCCGCAACACCAATCTGGCCACCTTGCAATTTACCGGCTTTGCCGTCGATCCCCGCAATGATCGGATTATCCAGGGTGGTATGCAGGACAATAACAAAGCCTTTACTCTGGATGGCGGTGCAACCTTGGGGTGGACCGCGGCCGATGCCGGTGACGGCGGCTTTGCGCTCATTGACCCCTTTAATTCAACCATCTGGTATGGCACGCGCTTTGGCAAATCGTTCCAGCGTAATGACCAGGGCAGCAACAATGTCATCGACTGGCCCTACAAGGTCAATGGCGTCAACCAACAGGATCCGGCGCTCTTCTACATGCCCATTGCGGCCGATCCGTCGACGGCGGGCGTCTTCTATCTGGGCACCTATCGGCTCTATCGCACGGCGAACCGGGGGGAAAATTGGACGCCCATCAGCGATGCGTTAGGTGGAGAACAGGGGTATCTTTCCGCAATTACGGTAGCGCCCTTCGATCCCAAAACTATCTATGTCGGCACGGCGGATGGCAATGTACAGGTGACGCGCAACACCGGCGAGACCTGGACCAATATTGGCGCCGCGTTGCCTGGGCGCTTTGTCTCGCGCATCGCCGTGGCGGCCAATAACCCGCAGGTCGCCTATGTAGTTTTCAACGGCTTCAACACCCATACGCCGCAGCAATCGGGACACATTTTTAAGACGACCAATGGCGGTGGCGCCTGGCAAGACATTAGCGGGAATCTGCCCGATATTCCGCTGCTCTCTCTTGTTCTGGACCATAACCATCCGAGCACGATCTATGTTGGCTCCGATACAGGTGTCTTTCAGAGCACCGATGATGGACGCAGTTGGCTGCCCTTTAACAACGGTATGCCCCATGTCGCGGTGGTTGATCTGGCTATGAATCGCACCAGCTCCAAGCTCTTTGCCGCCACCCATGGCCGCAGCGTCTTTCGCGTAACTTTGGCCGAAGAGCCTACCAATACCCGTAGTCTCTTCCTGCCTTTGGTCAGCAATGGGCAAGCAAGTGGCCCCACCCCAACGGCTACCCCGACCAGCACACCGACCGCAACCCCAACGTCGTTGCCGACCAATACGCCGACCGCCACCCCCACGGAAGTGCAGCCGGAAGGGACCCAGTTCCCCACGCTTACCCCCTCTGTGACGCCGACGCCCACCGCGACGCCACAGCCGACCCGAACGCCCAGCGATGTGACGCCGACCAGTACCAGCACGCCCGATGTGCAACAATTCCACGATGATTTCAGCGACACAGCTTCCGGGTGGTCCACCGGCACAGTCGGCACCTGTGCTTCCAACTATGTTGACCTGAATAACGACAGCAAGAGTGACGTCTACGGCGCACAGGTGCTCGACTTTAATCAGGTCTGTATCTTTAGCGCCCCGTCATCTATCCAAATCAATGGCGCCTATCAGGTCTACGCAGGTAAAGAGAGTGCCAACGATGGCAGTGTCTATGGACTGGTCTTTGGGCTAGATGATACGACTTCACTCGATGTGGATAGCCGCTTCTATGTCTTCTGGGTGGATCCCTTTGACCAGACCTATGCCCTGCAAAAGTTTGACCAAGGGAACTGGACCAACTTAACCGGCAGCGCCACCAATGGTTTTGTCAGCAGCAATGCAATTGGCGCGGGTGATACGGTCAATCTGCTCAAGGTGCGCCGCGAGGGGGCCTCAATCTTCCTCTTTATCAACAATGTCTTTGTTTACTTTGCAAGTGATAACTCCTTCGCCAGCTTTGGCTTTGTGGGGGTGGCGAATTGGGCAGCCTATGACACTGGCCGTGCCTTTGCTGGCTTTGACAACTTCCAGGTCAACCGGATTGCAGAGGTCTACCGTGATGACTACAGCAATGACAGCAGCGGTTGGTATGTGGATGCATCGGACATCTGTCAAGCAGGCTACGTGACAGGGCTCTATCGCACCGCCACCCAGCCCGACTATCTCTGCCTCTACCGTTCGCCGGCTGAGGCCCAGGTTAACGGCCGCTTTGAGGCAACCATCCGCCGCGGCGATAGCTTCTACCAGACCGCCTACGGACTGATGATCGGGGAAAATGGCAACTTCACCAGCTACTATGCGCTGCTGATCATTCCTGATATTCAAGCCTATGCCTTGGCCAGATATACAGAGGGCCAAGGCTGGTTTGCCCTCACCTGGGATTCTGCGGATGCAACGGCTTGGCTCTTTAGCGATGCGATCAATACCAACACCAGTGCGAACCAATTGCGGCTAGAACGGGATCACAACCTGTTCCGTATCTGGATTAATGACCAACTGATTGATGCTTATACGGATCCGGCGCCCCTTAACGGCGGTTACTATGGCGTGATTAACTGGTCCTCTGAGTTCGAGACAGCCATTGCCGACTTTGACAACTACAACGTCACCACCTGGGAAGCGGGTGGTGATACCCTGGCCCACGCCGCGGCGGTCAACTCCCAACCGGGCGCAGCCACCGCGCCGGACACCATGACGCCGCTGCCCAATGTGAAACGGGAAAAGCGGTAGGACAGTGAGGCAGTAGGACAGTGGAACAGTGACTGACCCACTGTCCTACTGACCAACGATTGCCTATTTGCGCCGTCTTGTACTACTCTTTTGGCAATGAGCTTAGTGTTTATGTTAGGATAATCCTATGAATCGATGGCATGTAATCTTTGTGTTGACTTTACTTTTCGGTGGCGGTTGGGTGTGGGCAAATCGTTTGCCTGTTGCTGCCCAGCCTGACGTCCGCACCCCCCAGCCGGCGGTCGATCACCCCGCGCCGGATTTCATCTTGACTACATTGGCAGGCGACGAGTTCAATTTGTCAGAAAATTTGGGACAGCCGGTCGTGCTGAATTTCTGGGCTACCTGGTGTGGGCCCTGTCAACGCGAGCTACCCACCCTACAGGCTGCGGCAGAACGCTATGGGGCTCGGGTGAAGATCATCGGCATTGATCAGGGCGAAGAGAGCCAGGTTGTGCAAGACTTTGTCGATCAGTTCAATCTCACTTATCCCATCCCACTCGATCCAGCAACCAATGTGGGTGAGCAATATCAGGTGCGTGGCCTGCCCACCACCTACTTTATCGATCCAGATGGCACAATTCGGCAGATCTGGATGGGCGAAATGAACAGCATTACACTGGCGGAAGGGGTGGCGCAGCTTTTGCGCTAGCTAGTGAATCGAGCGGCATAAAAGTAAGCAACGCCCAGACAAGCATTAGATCGGGCAGAGCGTAGCTAGCGTCGATCAACCCGTGGGCTAAGGCCGCCACCGTCGCCGCAAGAAAACCAAGGTGGAGCACGGCGCAATTGTCTGTTCCGTACGATTGCCAGTGACGGCGGATCAGCAGCCCAAACCAGCCCAAGGCCAGGAGCAGACCGGGCAGCCCCAGCCGCGTCCACCAATCCAGCAGCCAGTTGTGGGGATGGTTCAAGTTAGGCTCTTCCCATGCCGCCGGCAAGAGATAGTAGCTACGATAGGCATAGAGAAAATTATCCGGTCCCACGCCAAAGAGTGGATGATCCAATGCCATCTGCCAGGCGCTGCGCCACAATTGTAGGCGCAAGAAGCCGGTTCCTTGCTGCAAGTCCCACAGCCGTTGAAAACGTTCTGTGCCCAGAAAAGGGGACAACGCCAAAAGCACACAGAGACCGATGACAACAATAGCCCAAAGCAAACGGCGCGACGAGCCCCGATGTTGCAACAAACGATAGCCGCCAATCCAGAGCACCGCTAATAGGATTGGCAATCCCAAAAACAGCGCACCTTTGCTAAAGGTTAAAAGCAGCGCCCCGCCTTGCAGCAGTGCCAGGCCCAGCCAAAACCACCGGCGCCGCCCTTGTAGACCAAACAGCGCGAGAGCTAAGGTTGGCGCCAAGGTGCGCTCCAGATAGAGGGCGAGATTGTTGGGGGAACCGTAAAGTGCGCGCACTCGGTGCACGCCTTCCGCAGTAATCAACATGACGCCGCTGGCGTATTGCCAGATGCCCACAAGCGCCACCAGGGTTCCCCCAACCAGCCAAGCATATAAGAGCAGTTGCTGATCCGCCGCCGGCTTGGCTGAAGTACGCAAGGTCACGGTGAGAAGCAGCGCAAAGAGGCCGGCATTTAAAAAGACTGTGCGCCACTCCCGCAACGCCACCTCCAGGTAGTCTGCCTGTACAGCAGCCAACAAAGCCCAACTAATCATGGCTGCAAAGAGTAACGCTGCGTAAGGCACATTTTTTCCCACAAGCGACGTGGGTGGCGCTGTCCTGCGCATGTCCAACAGCCAATGGACCCCCATCACGACGAGTCCGCCTAAGACGCCCAGGTCAACGAGGCTGAGCGCCCGCCCCGGCAGCAACTGTAGTGGTGCACTGTAGTAAGTGGGCAACGCCAGCAGCAACGCCGCCAGCCAGCGCGCCGGTCGGGCGACACTGCTCCAGGCCAGCAGCAGCAGCCCCATGAGAACGAGCAGCCATTGTTGCTGCACGTGGCCGGCGCCAATCAAGATCAAGGCCACCAGCGCTACACTATCTCCCCAGAAAGTGTTCTCCACTGGCATAAAAAGAGGCGCCACCCAGCGCAACGGGCGCAGCCGGGCGGGATTGAAGCTACTCCACGGCGCGCGATAGGCCATAGTCCCAATTCCCCAAGCTGCCACTAGTAAAGCTGCCACCCCCGGCCAAGCCGGCCACGGCTGACGGGGCAGGGCATCAACCGCCACGCCACGCAACGGAATTTGTCCCCAGCCCCGCCAGAGTTCCAGATAGACCTCGTGGGGTCGGTCAGCCGTGGCTGCGCGATGTACCGGTACCCACTGCGGCGTGGGTCCCTGGGCGCTTTGTGCTTCCGGCGCATAGAGCGTGCGATAGCCGCTCACCTCACCCCGGTAATTGAGATTGCCGGCAATCGTGGGCAGCAGATTGGCCGGTTGTCCATCAACCATGATATAGAGATAGGCCCAATAATCACCAGGCGCAAGGTAGAGCGCCAATGTGCGGCCACTGTAGGTAAAATGCATCACCCCAGCCGGCTCATGCCACGGGTCATTTGGTTCAGTTGGATCCGCGCCAATTTCATTGACTTGCCAGGCGTCATCATAGACAAAAGCCGGGCTTAGCATGGTCGCAACCGCACCACTTTGTAGGCTGGCAACCGTAGCTGTAGCGGTACGTAATGGCTGTGGTCGTCCCGTCGCCAACAGCAGCCAGCCTAAGCCTACCAGCAAGCAAAAGCCAGCGCTATACCAGATAATAGGGAACTGTAATCTATTGGAACGAAGTTTTGTAGACATAAATTACACTAATTGTTGTATTTTTACTTGCCATGCAGATGAGGCAACTACGCAAGAAAGTGTATTTCTACTGCCAATCTGCGGATTTTTACGTGTACAGTACCGCCAGATTTGGCAAGCGTCAAATGCAAATAGTAGAAAAAACTCTCTGCTTTTCTCCATAACAGCTCTTTTACAACAGTTTACTCCTGTGTTTCAGAGAAGAAAAGGAAGCGTCTGGGCATAATTACTGAAAAGTGTTCAGAGAAAGTTGTGACTTTCTCGCTGGTAGAACCAAAGACGTGAAATTGACCATTCTACCCCGATCCTTTATAATAACAGCCGTCCAAAACTTGAGAATCAATAATCTAATTGAATTTGGCGTTACGAAATCTTTTCTCAAGTACTATAGCATAATATTTGCATCGCACTATTATCACACTGCTATCTAATACCATTGCTGTCACACAGCTATTGAATAGTGCTATTCAATATTATCATTAAACGCGGTCACCACCCTGAACCGTTGCACTTAGGACCATTACACTCAGTGTCAACGTCTGTCGCAATTACAGTTACAGTTGCGCACTCACGATAGGAAAATATTATGGATGAAAACTTATACAACTCATATGACAATCCCCTGGATGCGATTGCTGATGAACTTAGCCAGGCGCTTAATACAACTTCAGTAGAATTAAAAGACAACGCGGCGGATACAATTGAGGCCGGTCAAGTCTCTATGCGTCAATCGGCGGCGCGCTCCATTCGCGCCAGTGCCCTCCACATGGAAGAGTCAGCCGCCGGCTTCGTGCGCGCTACCACTGTTGATGCCCACGAAAGTGCAATGGGCGCCCTTATTGCACACGAGGCGACCATTGCCGGCGCCACTACCCCTGTCGTAGTCGCCCAAAATGTCCATGCCAAAGATTTGCAAACGGTGGCACTCTTTGCCACCCGTGTTGAGGGCAACGTACAGACTGTACTCACACCCCTGATGGCGCTGGCCATGGGCGCGGGATTCGCCGTGACATTATTTACGTTACAAAAGGTGCTGCCCAGGCTGTTTGCTTCGGCGAAAGTCAGATAGGGCTATTATTCCAAAAAAATCTCTTGTAGGCGCCTACGGAAATGGGTATTTTATTCTTTGGATTGGCCTAAGGTTGTGCCGTTTACCATCGCCGTTATTGAACCGCAGATTTTGCAGATTACGCCTATCTCAGTTTGGCGTCTGCGAAATCTGCGGTTATTATTGGTAAGATCTATTGGCAATCTTGTTCGTCGAAGGAGTTATCGGAATGTCAGACTTGCAACTTAATGCCCAACCACGGAGCTTGGTGGGGCGCAAAGTCCGACAGTTGCGCACGCAAGGCCTGGTGCCTGTGGTGGTTTATGGTAAGACGCAACCGTCGGAAAATCTACAGGTAGATGAGCGAAGCTTTGGCCGTGTCCTACAAACGGCTGGGCTTTCGCAACTTGTCCAGTTGAACGTTGAGGGCGGAAAGACACATGATGTGTTGATTCGCGAAGTGCATCGACATCCAGTGACCCATCGGCCACTGCATGTCGATTTTTATGCTGTCGATCTGACAGTCAAGCAGGAAATTCAGGTCCCGGTTCATTCTGTGGGGAGACCTTCAGAATTGGTGGTCGGGTTAATGGTGCTGCAGACCCATGATCATGTGCTGATTGAGGCGTTGCCCCGCGATATTCCGGCGCATATTGAGGTGGATATTTCAAATTTAAATTTAGAACAGCCAATTACTGTGGCAGATTTGCCCGTAATCCCAGGTGTCACCTATCTCACGGACGCGGACGAAATCATTTTTAATATGATTACAACACGTGCCGGTGAAGCTGAAGAGGAAGAAGAAGCGGCCGAGATGGAAGGCGCCGAGCCCGAATTGGTGGGTGCAGACGAGGATGAGGAAGAAGAATAGTTAATCCTCCCGCTTGAATAGGTTCAAATGAGCTTGCAGAAGGCCGGTTACACTATGTAGCCGGTCTTTTTTGTATGTCACCAACCTGCCGGCACCGGGAAACAGCGGAATTTCTGCGTCAGCAGAGAACTGGGGAAACTCGACCCGGCTCCCGCAAATGGGACGCACCCTAAATTTGTGGTATACTACTGGTCCTTGGTACGATATGCAACGTGCACGGCGCCACAGCGTCTGCATGATGCAACTTGCACGATGCAGCGATGACCGACTACTTTCCAGGAACAGCCAACCTACTCTACCATAACAGGAGCGTAATGTCTCAAATAGCGCCCTTGGGCATTAAAGCCAACAATGTGTTGTACTACTACCGCGATCTGGCGCGCGCAACCTATTTTTACCAAGAAGTACTGGGCCTCACCTTGGTGGATGACTATGGCGTGGCCAAGCTCTTCCAAGTTGCGGCCTCCTCCTTTCTCATGCTTATTGACAGCAGCATTGGCCGCCACAGCGCCGATGAGCCCAAAACGGTAACCACCGCGCTGATTACCGATGAGGTGGAAGGGTGGCTTGACTATTTGGTCGCGCAAGAGGTTCCCATTAGCCACCCCCTGAACTACAAAGCCGGCCAGCCTCATGATGGTTTTGTTGCCGTCGATCCGGAAGGCTATCTGCTGGAGTTTGAACGCTTTAACGCCCACCCGGAAAATGCGCAACTGCTGCCTTTGCTCGATCCGTTGCCCGCCTTCTACCCCGTTGCCGGTCAATCAACCAGCCGACCAGCCACATTGGGGATCAAAGCGACGGTGACCTGGCTTTATTATCAGGAAATGGCGCGCGCTGAGGAATTTTGGGGCAAGGTGTTAGGCTTTGCCCAGGTGCTCGACCAGGGCTTTGCCAAGATCTATCCAACCTCCTACTCGGGGTTTATTGGTCCGGTTAAGGCCGGCGCCGGCTTACATCCCTACACAGCGCAAAAGGGTGTGACTGTTTCGCTCTTTACCGAAGAGGAAGAGATCGATGTCTGGTTTGCCTATTTACAGCAGCGACCTCAATTTGATCTGCAAAATGAAGCGGTTATCCTGGAGATGGAACGGGTGCGCGATTTCCTCGGCTTTGACCCCGAAGGCTACTTTATTGAATTTGATGCCTTTATTGAACATCCTGCCAATGCGGCGTTGCGCGGTCAACTCTCCCAACTGCCAACCCGCACTGCGCAGATTGAGTGAGGGACTGTGCGTGTTAGTGGATCAATCCAGTGGCGAGGATAGGGCGGGCCAGGCGCTACTCGCCACTCGCCACTCGCTTTGCCAGGTACATGATGTTGCGCAGCAGCTAAATTGATTCGTTGATTTTTTAGCCAAAAAGAGAAGGACCATGAGCCAAGTAACAGCAGAACAAGAAGTTCCCCCTATGATCGAGGAAGTGGAATCGATTGCGATCCGCTTTGCCGGTGACTCAGGCGATGGCATGCAGCTTACCGGCACCCAGTTTACCAATACGTCGGCCGTCTTTGGCAATGATATTAGCACCATGCCTGATTTCCCGGCGGAGATTCGGGCGCCGGCCGGCACCCTGGCCGGCGTCTCCGGTTTTCAGGTGCACTTCTCCAGCAGCGATATTCTGACCCCCGGCGATGCGCCGCAGGTGTTGGTGGCCATGAATCCGGCCGCGCTCAAGGCCAGTTTGCCGGAACTGGAACGCGGCGGGATTATCATTGTCAACACCGACGCCTTTAGCAAACAGAACCTAACCAAAGCAGGCTATACGCAAAATCCACTGGAAGATAACTCGCTCCAGGGCTATCGGGTGTTGCAAGTACCTATGGCCAGCTTAAACCGCACGGCACTGAGCGACTTTAAAGATCTGGGCAACAAAGATAAAGATCGCAGCCAGAACTTCTTTGCCCTGGGTCTGATCTTCTGGATGTTTGACCGTTCGCTGGAGACGACGCACGATTGGCTCTACAAAAAGTTCGCCAAGCGCAAAGAGATTGCCGACGCCAACTATAAGGCCATGGAGGCCGGCTATTTCTTTGGTGAGACGACCGAAACCTTTCAGCACCGTTACATGGTACGGCCAGCTGCTCTGCCGCCAGGGACCTATCGCAAAGTCACCGGCAATGAAGCGATTGCGTTGGGACTGGTCACCGCAGCGCAAAAAATGGATAAGTCCCTCTTCTATGGCACCTATCCCATTACACCGGCCAGCGACATTCTCCATGCCCTGGCGCCCCTGCGCAACTTTGACGTGCGTACCTTCCAGGCCGAAGATGAAATCGCAGCCATGGGTTCGGTGATTGGCGCGGCCTTTGGCGGTGCGTTAGCCGTCACCGGCACCAGCGGCCCCGGCATTGCACTCAAGAGCGAGGCGATCAACCTGGCGGTGGCACTGGAGTTGCCGATGATCATTGTCAATGTGCAGCGGGGCGGTCCCAGCACCGGTCTACCGACCAAGACCGAACAGTCTGATCTGCTGCAAGCCATGTTTGGCCGTAATGGCGAAAGCCCAGTCGCCATCCTAGCACCGGCCAGCCCCGCCGACTGTTTTGACATTGCGATTGAAGCTGCACGGCTGGCGGTGCGCGCGATGACGCCGGTCATGATCCTTTCTGAGGGCTTCCTGGCCAACAGTGCTGAGCCGTGGCGCATCCCCAACGCCGCCGACATTCCGGCCATTCCCGTGACCCACCCCCACGGGCGTACGAATGGCGATGGCCCCTTTATGCCCTATGCCCGCGACCCGGAGACCCTGGCGCGGCCTTGGGCAATTCCCGGCACCGTGGGGTTGGAGCACCGGCTGGGCGGCCTGAGCAAAGCGCCCATCACCGGCAATGTTTCCTATGACCCCCGCCATCATGAACAGATGGTCACTGACCGCGCGGCCAAAATCAGCGCGCTGGCTAAGGCCATCCCCGAGCAGGAAGTTTTTGGCCCGCCGCAGGGCAAGTTGCTGGTGCTCAGTTGGGGGGGCTCCTATGGGGTGGTGCGTTCCGCGGTGCGGATGGCGATCAAAGAGGGCAAAGCGGTGGCCCATGCCCATCTGCGCTATCTGAATCCCTTTCCGCGCAATCTGGCTGCACTCTTGGGCCATTACCAACAAGTGCTTATCCCAGAGCTAAATAATGGCCAGTTGGCGCTGCTGATCCGTGGCCTACTGGGGGTGGATGTGATTTCCTACCCCAAGTTGCAGGCCCGCCCGTTAAAGATTGCTGAAGTAAAGACCAAGATTGATGAGGTGCTCGCATGACCACTGCAACCCAAGAAATTCCCCTGACCCGCCAAGATTTTGTCTCTGACCAGACTGTGCGCTGGTGTCCTGGTTGTGGCGATTACTCGATCCTGGCGCAGATGCAGAAGGTGCTGCCGGATTTGGGCATCCCCAAGGAGAACATTGTCTTTATTTCGGGCATCGGTTGCTCCAGCCGCTTCCCGTACTACATGAACACCTATGGCATCCACAGCATCCACGGCCGCGCACCCACCCTGGCCACCGGCCTCGCCATTGCCAACCCGGAACTGAGCATCTGGGTCATTACCGGCGACGGTGATGGGCTCTCGATTGGCGGCAATCACCTGATCCACGCCATTCGTCGCAATGTCAACCTCAACATTGTCCTCTTCAACAATCGCATCTACGGGCTGACTAAGGGCCAATATTCGCCCACCTCGCGTACGGGCAAGGTGACCAAATCGTCGCCCATGGGCTCGATTGAACAGCCGCTCAACCCAATTGCGCTAGCACTGGCCGCAGAAGCGACCTTTGTGGCGCGCTCCATGGATGGTCAACCGCAACATCTGGGGGAAATATTACATCGCGCCGCCCAACATCCTGGTACGTCCTTTGTAGAAGTCTATCAGAACTGTGTGATCTTCAACCCGTCTGAATGGCAAGGGCTGGATGATCGCCGAACGCGTGATGACAATATTCTCTATCTGGAACATGGCATGCCCATGGTCTTTGGCAAGGATCGCAACAAGGGTGTTCGGCTTAATGGCTTTACGCCGGAAGTCGTGGAACTGGGCAATGGCATTGATGAGGGGGATCTGCTCATTCACGACGCAACCTCCACCCAGCTTGCTTTTATTCTCAGCAGCATGGAATATCCCCGCTATCCCGCGCCCTTTGGCGTGATCCGCGATGTGCGCAAGCCCCATTATGCCGAACAATTACTGGAGCAAGTGCGCGCCGCACAAGCCCAACGTGGGCCAGGCGATCTGAACAAGCTCTACCGTGCCGAAGATCTTTGGACTGTGACCGAACGCGAACAGGCGCAGCCGGAGATGGCCGGTGCGCTCTCTTTCGAGTTGGATGAAGAATATCTGGATGAGCTGGACAAAGAGGTGGGCGCGGCGCCAACCGTCATTCAGGATCGCCTCACCGAGACGACCATTGCCGCGCTCCAGCCACGGGTGCCGATTACGGTCGATAGCCACAGCTCGTTGGCCCGCGCCACACGGCAGATGAACGCACACAACATTGGCTGTCTGCTGGTGACCGATGCACAGGACCAACTGGTTGGCATCTTTACCGAACGTGATGTACTGATCAAGGTGGCCGGGCTCGTCGATGATCTCAGCACCGCCACCGTTGCCGATTATATGACGACTGCGCCCCTAACCATCAAAGCCGACGCGCCCATTGCCCATGCCCTGCATCTCATGTCGGTCCACGGCTTCCGCCACCTGCCCCTGGTCGATGAGCAAAACCGACCGACGGGCATTATCTCTTTCCGCGATGTCGTACACTATCTGAACCAGCCCTAGGTAATTCTGAATGGAGAATGGAAAATAATTAATGATTAATCATTTTCCATTCTCCATTTTTGTTTGGCTAGAATTGCGGATAAAAGAGCGGAGCGCCTTGCAAGCCTGTTTGGCGGTTCATGCCGATATGCCAGCGGCCCAGATTGGCCCAGAAGAGAATCGTGCGTTCCGGCCCGCCAAAACAGACATTAGTTGGCGCGCCCAAGATGGTGCCTTCATAATCATCCATCAACACGGTGACACTGCCATTGGGTAGGATGCGGAAGATCGTGTCCGGCCGATAGCAGGAGACCAAGAGACTACCGTCGGCGCAAAAGGCCAGGCCATCGGGCACAGTGTGGGGCAGTTCGACGATGGTTTCGGCCGGCCCCGTCTTTGGGCCATTGGCAATGGGGAGACGAACCACACGTGGCGGGTTGAGCGACATGGCCACATAGAGATATTGACCATCAGGACTCACGGCGCAACCATTGGGGAAGTGGCAGCAGCTCGTGTCCAGCACAGTGGCAACACCCCCCGGTGCGATTGACCAGAGACAGCCATTATCGGCCTTCCACTCGCCAGAGTCGGCTACAAAAAGATTGCCTTGGCCGTCAAAGGCTGGATAGTTAGGGGTGATCATGGCCCGGTCGGCGTTGCCCCGGCTATAGAGGGTCACTTCACCGCGCGGCGTTACCTTTTGCACCGCCTGATCCCCTGGGTTGCAGACATAGGTGTTGCCGGCTCCGTCATGGGCCAGCCCCAGATTCAACCCTTTGGTCGTGGCGAAATGGTCAACTTGGGCTGTTGCAATGTCAATCCGATAAAGCTGTCCATTCTCACCGCCGGCATAGATCTTGCCATCCGGTCCCAACGCCACCCCCTCTGGGTGATCGAGCCCATCGACAAAGGTCGTGGCATCCTGTAAGTTGATCAACGGCATAGATGTTCTCCCCCTTATTTCCTGCAATGTGTTCCTGTGTGGATTGCATATACTGTCTATTTGGAGCAAGATTGTTAGGAAGTTGATTGTACATGATCATCGCAGGACCGACAAGCAATGAGAAAAGCTATTCTGAACTGGCTTGACACCTTTTCGTCCCCCAAATAGGACGCACCCTAGAAATTTTGCAGCATTGCACGGAATGTGAAGATATAGTATAGTTTTTGTTATTGCTCTCATTTACAACGTTACCCTTTTAGAATGCCTAAGGAGAGATCAATGACAGAACAACAGCAGACTTCCCGTTCCCAGCAACTTAGTCGACGTACATTTTTGCAGATGAGCGGCACTCTCGCCGGGTCAACGCTATTAGCTGCCTGTGCCCCAAGCAGCCCCGCACCGGCGCCAACCGTAGCACCGGCTGCACCAGCCGCAAACGCCGGAGCAGTGACCGCAACAGAGGCGCCCATCGCTAAGGCGCCAGGCGAAGTTGTTGTCTCGCTCAATGGGGAAAACATTCCGGAAGAGCCAATGAATTTGATGTCGGAAGCCTTCCAAAAGACTTTCCCTGACGTAGAAGTCGTCTGGGAGTTCCCCAACTTAGGCGCTGGGGACTATCCGCAGTGGCTAGGGACACAAGTTGCTGCCGGTGACATTCGTCCTGATGTGGTCTCCGGCAATTACCTGTCCACCTACAATGGCTACGTCAATTTAGATCAGTATCGCAAGACAGTGAATCCCTTTACCGGTAATCCTTGGGACCAAGACTTGCAGTGGGATGCCTTACGGGGCAAGAACGCCAAAGGCGAACGCATCATGGTTCACATGCGCTCGGTCCACACCTATTGGTTCTACAACCAGGAAATTTTTGACCAGATCTCGGCAGCGCCGCCCACCACTTGGGAGGAATTTCTCAGTGTCAATGATGCGCTCATAACAGCCGGGCATACACCCATGTCGATCAACTATATCTGGCAGGCGCCCCAATGGCTGGCGGAAATCTACTTTGACCAATACCATGTGGATTGGGTGGAAGTCGTACGCGCCCAGTCAGGCGACTGGAACTATGAACCAGACAAAGATGGCGTCTTCAAGTTTGATCCCAAAGATCCCTTCATCCACGAGAAGTATACTTATAACATTCAACGCTTCTTTAATGGTATTCTAGAAGGGACGTTGCGCTTTGACACAGCCGAAGTAGCCGACCTGGCGAACAACATGGCAAAGATGTTCCCTGAATATGCCACCGAAGACTTCTTTGTCATTAGTGACGCCTATGCCCCTTTCCTGCAACAGCAAACTGCTATTATGAGCAACGGCACCTGGTCCATCCCGACCATGATCCACGACATGGAATCGATCAGCCCAGAGCGTCTTGAACAACTGAAGATCGAGACTGACATCACTCCTTTTGCCTGGTCAACCTTTGAAAATCCATCAATGATGACCTCGCTGGTCAAAACTTCGGCCAAGGCGGTCGAATCGGCGCCAGGACCCTATCTCAGTATCATTAACAAAAACCAAGAGCAGGTTGATCGGTCGCTGGCCTTTGTCATGTTCTTTAGTTCAGCCCCAGGCTTCAGCTTATGGAATCAGGGCTTACAGGATGCGCAAGAATTCTCGCCAGCCGGCCCGTTGTTGGTGAATAATATGCAAGACCCGCCGGAAATTCAGGAATTGTGGGATCAATTGACCTTTACAGGCAACGCCGAAACCAACTACAACGGCTTCTGGACCAGCGGCGGTGGCGGCGACTTCCAAACCGATCTGCGCAATCTGTTTAAGAACGTGCTCGAAGAGAGCATCACCCCTGATGAGTATGCAACGCAGTTGCAGGCGTACATCACCGGTAACTTTGAAGACATTGTCAAGCGTATTAACCTATCGATGGACGACATTCGTAATCCAGCGCGCGAGCCAGGCGCCTAAATAAATAGTGGGTAATGTTTTTCATTACCCCGCGTCGATAGTAGTTTGCGCAAGGATAGGTATTTATGAGTGTAGAATCGCAACAGCCCTTACACTCATCGGCTGTTGGCTCCACGGCGCCTGCGCCCATTGTGCCCGCGCCAGGTCGGTTTCATCGTGGCGCCTTGCGTTATGTGGTGGGTATCCTTATCCTGTTGTTGCTTGTCAATCTTGCGTTACCCCTTCTGCTCAGTCGTACTGATGCCAGCGTCCTCGATCCACTCGCCACACGCAGTGATGGTGTGACGCTGGCAACACCACTGAACGCACAACAAACGCTGGTGGCAACGTTGGATAATCGGGTGATCTTACGCAATGATGGGCAACCACAGCGAGAAGCGCAATTTGAAAATTTAGTTGGGGGTCTGGCTGTTTCTAGTGATGGAACGCAGATTTATGTCGGCACCTCGGATGGCAAGGTCACCATTTTGAATGATGCCCTGCAGCCACAGCGTGAAGTGCCGGTAACCGGCCGCGTCGTTGGGTTGGATGCTGTTGAAAATGGCTTTGTGGTTGCTTATGGCAGTGGCGCCTATAGTGATCGCTATTGGACGTCGTTCTACCCTACCGGTGCCGATACAGCGGTCTATGCTACACGCGCCGAGTTTACCATTACTGCTATGGAGGCCACCACCGGCGGTGGCGCCATCTACGGCACTGCCAACTCGCGCGTAAGCCGGCTGGATGCAGCAGGCAATGAACTGTGGAAGGTTACCTTGACGCAGCCACCCACAGATATTTACGTTATCCCTGCTACTGAACAAGCATTGGTCGGCGATGAACGGGGCAACTTGACATTGCTGGATGCCAATGGGGCAACACAGTGGGCTGTTCACCTGTCGGAATATACCATGCGCAGTGTGATCGCCGCACCGATTGACGGCGACAGCACAGAGATGCGCTATCTAGCAGCGAATGAACATGGCGATCTCTATATCGTCGACGCCGCTACCAATATCCTCTTTGCCGAGCGCGCCACGACCAGCGACGTCGGGGCGCTACTGCAATTAGGGGAAACTCTGACCTTGATTCCGCGCAATGATACATGGCTGACAGTCAATCTGAGTGCTACCGGGGGCGCAGGCATGGCGGCGACGCTGCGTCTGGTCTGGAGTGGGTTAAATCTTACCCTGCTCCTGGCTTTGCTCGCGGCAGTGGTCGCAGCAGTGCAGCGTTGGCGCCGAGCGACCGGACGTCAATTGCGCTTTGCCTGGCGCCAACGCATTGCCTATCTCTTCATTCTGCCGTCGATGGTGCTGATCCTCGTCTTTAGTTACTATCCGGCGGCCATGGCCTTTTACTATAGCTTTACCAACTTCAGCATCCGCACAGTGACCGAATTTATAGGCTTTGAGAATTATCGACGCATTCTGACGAGCGATTTTTACTTTCGTGTTGGCTTCCTTAACCTGTCACTGTTGCTTGTGACCGGTTTGCTCAAAACGTTGACCATGCCGTTGTTGGTCGCTGAATTGATCTTTCGGCTACGCAATAGCGTTCATCAATATGTCTTTCGCACCCTCTTTGTGCTGCCTGCTGTCGTGCCGGGCCTGATTACCGTCTTTTTGTGGCGTATGGTCTATGACCCCTATGCGGGGTTACTCAATCAGGTGCTGCGGCTCGTTGGTTTAACGGCATGGTCACGCGCCTGGTTGGGAAATGAAAATACGGCGCTATGGGCGATCATCGGCGCCGGCTTTCCCTACATTAGCGCCTTTCCGTTTCTGATCTACATGGGCGGTCTGCTGAACATCAGCATTGAGATGTATGATGCCGCCAAGATCGACGGCGCCAATTGGTGGCGCCAGTTCTGGAGTATTGATGTACCGCTGTTGGTGCCTCAGATGCGTCTGTTAATTTTCTTTACCTTGGCGGGGGTCATCCAAGGGTTTGCCCAGATCTACATCTACACGCGCGGCGGACCGGGCTATGCTACCTATGTACCAGGCTTACAGATGTACTTCCAGCTTGCCGAAGGAGACTTTGGCTATGCCTCGGCAATTGGCGTGCTACTCTTTATCGTCATCTTTGCCGGCACCCTCTTTAGTCTGCGCTTCCGGCGGCAGGCGCTGGAAGTGTCACAGTAGGAAAGGCCATTCCGAAAAATTATCACTATGCGTGTTGCGTAAACAAATTACGCAACACGCAAGATGGCCTCTCGATTTTTCAGAATAGCCAGCTAGGAGTCTATCATGCAATCACAAGAGCGCTTACAACTGCCCGGCAGTGGACGTCGGGTGCCGGGCAACTACCGGATGCAGCGCCGTTTGGGAACTACGCTACAGTATGTTTTACTAGGCTTGCTGCTCTTCTTTGCCTTCTTCATTATCTTGGTGATGGTCAGTATGTCGCTACGCCCCACGGTCTTGATCTACGCTGACTTTTGGGCGTTACCGTGGCCACCGGTACTCACCAACTATCGCACGGCTGTCTTGGACTTGGTCCCGTCCATGCTGCGCACGCTCTTGATCGCGCTTATCGCAATCTTCGGCATTTTGGTCGTTGCCTGTCCCTCGGCCTATGCCTTCGCCCGAATGCGATTTCCCGGCAGCGGTGTCATCTTTTATCTCGTGTTGGCGGTGATGATGATTCCCGGCATCATTCTCTTAACGCCCCATTTCATTTTGGCCCAGCAACTAAATCTCCGTGGCACACTCTATGGCTTAATCGTCTTCTATATTGCCGGCGGTCAGCCCTTTGCCATCTTTCTGATCTCGACCTTCTTCCGTAGCCAGTCTGAGGAAATTTTCGAGGCGGCGCGCATTGATGGCGCCAGTGAATTGCATTCACTGCTCCGCATTGCCATCCCGCTGGCCTGGCCCATCCTGATGACAGTGGCAATTCTGAACTTTCTCGGCATCTATGATGACTTTATCTGGCCGCGCCTCATGCTCCCTCAACATTTGGAGACGCTGGTGCTGGCGCTGGAGCGTTACAACCCTCAGATCGGCGAATATAGTAGCCGCCCTGAACTCGGGCCACAAGCCGCGGGCTATGCCTTTGCTTCACTGCCGCAACTGCTCATCTTCGTCTTTGCCATGAAGTACTTTATTCAGGGCTTGACATCGGGTGCGGTCAAAGCGTAACATGTTGTGTATTGCGTTTACAAAGTGCAACGCACCAATTGACCAATGACCAATGACAAAATAAACAGGAGAATTCAGTGTCATCTCTACAGCAGGCGGTGACCCAATGGCTGCAAGAAGCCGAAGGGAAGGCTGTCACCCAAGAAGAGTTACAGGGGTTAGGGCAGATCGTGCAACGGGCGACGCCCCGTCAACGGCTGCTCTACCTTCACGCCCGCACGCCTTCGATCACAGCGCCGATTATTGGCATGGCGCAACATGAACCGGTGCCCGACGGGTGTGACACCCTGCACACGCGCACCGAGTGGCCCTATGCAACGGTGCATGAGGCGATTGTCGATGGCTGGCAGGTTATTCACTTTCCTAACCTGATGGCCCCCTACGATGATCGGGAATTGAGTTACGTCGGTTATGAATTTGTGCTGCAAAAGTTAGAGGAGGTTGTCCCATGAGTGAGGCAGTTGCAACCCGAACGTCACCAGCGGTGAGCAGCAATGGCGCCGCCGCGCTTGATAGCCAATATCTGTTGAGCGATGCCCAGGTGGAGAAGTTTATCATTGACGGCTATATGCTGGTCCACACTGACTTTCCGGCCGCCTTCCATGCGTCGATCTGTGAGCAAATCGATGCGGCCTTTGCCGCAGTAGGGGGCAATCCCGGCAATGAAATTCTGGAGCGCGTGCCTGATCTCTACCAAGTCTACGCCGACCCGCGGGTGCGTGGGGCGCTGATTAGCCTCTTGGGGTCTGACTATACCATGAATGCCCACCGCCACTGTCACTATACCAAGCCAGGCGAGCGCGGCGGTCATTGGCATCAGGATGGCGTCAACCAACGCCACCATCAGATTCAATGTCTCCTCGGCATGTACTATCCCCAAGATGTGACGGAAGAGATGGGGCCGACGGTGATACTCCCTGGCACCCAATATCATAACACCCCGTCCAGCCAAATGGGCAGCTACATGAACTTTAAGTCGCAGGTGCCGATGACCGTCAAGGCCGGCGCCGTTGCCATCACCCACTATGACATCTGGCACGCCTGGATGCCCAACCGCAGCACCAAGAACCGCCGCATGCTCAAGTTTCTCTTCAACCGCGCTACGCCGCCCGCGGCCCCCAGTTGGAATGCCAGTCGCGATTATCGCTTCAACCCGGCTCCCTTCTCGTTGCCGATTAATGGCCAATCGGAAGCCTATAAACTTCGGGTCATGTGGCGTAGCGTCTGGGACTGGTTGCATGGTGAACCAGTGGAACCGGGCAGCACCAAATGGTGATAACCTCTAACGCGTGCTGGGCTGATAGGTTAAACTTCATCTGAGCCGGACTTGCCTGTAGCATTTCGCTGATGAAGCTAGCTATGGTAAAATCAACCAATCATGAGGTATTGACCGTTTTTCGGTGGACCAGTTATATATGGGCACGGTAACGGTATGGTCTTGACAGGAGGTAGGCACAGTGCTTGCTCAACCAATGACACGTTCCCAAATTTTAGACGAATTGCCGGGGGGGGCGGCGGCTTGGCCGCCACAAGGGGCGTGGCGCTATGCCGATTACCGGCGTCTGCCGGACGACGGGCGTCGCTATGAAATCATTGCAGGAGTACTGTACCTGGCGAATGCACCAAGTTTTGATCATCAATATGCCGTTTTCAAATTGGCACGCTACTTGGGCGATTTTGTGGAACAGCGCCAACTTGGCATTGTCATCGGTGCGCCGTTTGAGGTGCATCTTACGGAAACGTCGCGTCCCGTGCAGCCCGATCTGTTGTTCCTCGACAACGAGCAGAAACCTGTTCCGGGCACACAACAATTTCATGGCGCGCCCCGCTTAATTGTCGAAGTGATCTCGCCTGGGTCGATTCGCCTGGATCGCCAAACCAAATTTGATGCCTATGAGCAAGCCGATGTGGCAGAATATTGGCTTGTCGATCCGAAGGCAAAAGCGGTAGAGGTCTACACCTTGGCGCGTGGCGAATATGCACTCTTCGGACAGTACACCGGCGATGAATTGATTACCTCAAAGCTACTGGAAGGTTTATCTATACCGAACCACACGTTATACAACAGCTAATCTTTCCATTGTGAAACAGGCGTTACCCACTCCCATTCTTATCTATGGCAGTCGAGAGCATAGATCCTGCAGTTGTTGCCAGTGGCCCGCTTCATGTTGCGCCAACTGCCGCACCTGATCGAGGACGGTGCGTTCTTGTTGTCGATCTTTGATTTTGGCCGCACGTGACCATTCTGTCAGAGTCAGGCCACGCAGTGTTGTTAATAACGCAGCCCGTTGTGCAGTAAAAGCCGCAAATGACGGATGAAAAGACAGGCTTGGATAGTCTGTCTTGCGCAACCACGTGCGCGGCGACAGATGACGAATGGTTGGGGTGTCCTCCGCCAGTATGACCGCGATATTCTTGCCCCATACGTCTGCACAAGCCCGCAAATGCGCCAATAAGTCGTTGGCAGACCAGGAATTTGCATCAGCCTTGGCTTGCAGGCGCGCCTCTGTCATCTCCTTGGTTAGCGCTTCGATCCGGCGCGGCGTTGCGGTCAGGATCTGAAGAGATTCCTCAATTTCGGTCGTTGTAACTGACATTATCCATCCTTACTAGTAAAGGTCGGCGGTGTTTAGGCAACCCGTCGCCCCAAAAGTTGAAGGCCAGCACAATGAACGAACTTGATCAAGTTGCTGAAGTCGCTTGGCTACTCCTCGCTCGATCCGCGGTTGCCTGGCGCACCTGGTCTATGCTAAAGCCGGCAGCTTGCTTGTAGCGCGCTGCGATCGCCTCTAGTTCGGCCTGCGCAATCACCTCGTGAATGTGGGTAAAGCCTTGCGGCGCGCGCTCCTCGGCCATTTGCATTACCTGTTCCGGACCATTCTGCCGATTCATAAGCACGATTTTGCCGGTGGCAGGCCGGCGCGTCGCTTCATACGTTGCCAACGCCTCTTCAACCTCATCTTGGGTGGCAAGCTCTGCCGCCAGCAGTTCAGCATCCAAGATCGCCTGTGACGCGCCATTGGAGCCAATCGGGTACATGGGATGGGCGGCATCGCCCAACAAGGTCATGCGGCCATGGGTCCAGCGGGGCAGCGGGTCGCGATCCACCATGGGATATTCGTAGATGGCGGGGGCGCTGTCGATGAGTTGGGGAATATTGAGCCAATCAAAGCGCCATTGGGCAAATTGGTCAGCAAAGCGCGCCTTGGTCACCGCTCGATTCCAATCCTGCTGGGGCGGCGTCCAATCGGGCACATTGAGTTCGGCAATCCAGTTGATCAGCGAACACCCGGCCTCAGCATGTGCTTTAGAGATGGGATAACAGACAAACTTCTGATTCTGATGGCCGGCCATGATCATGGTGCGCCCGCCGAGAAAAGGCTCTGCCTCGCTGGTGGCGCGCCAGAGGATGCGCCCGGAATAGAGCGGCGGTCCCTCAGCGGGGTAGAGCTTGCGCCGCGCCGCTGAGTGGATGCCGTCAGCCGCCACCAGACAACGGCCTGTCACCGTCTGGCGCGCACCGTCGCTTGCTCGCAAGGTGACCCGGATGCTGCTGACCTCGTCGGCCCAATCTTCCAGGGCCAGACCGGTCTGGATTGCAGCCGCGCCCAAGCGTTCACAGGCCGTGGTGTAGAGGAACATCTGCAACTCGCCACGGTGGATCGAATATTGGGGGTACGGGTAGCCGGCCAACAGACCGCGCGGCTCAGCCCAGATTAGTTGGCCAAACTTGTTGACATAGCGCAATTCCGCGGTCTGAATTGCCAGCGCCGCTAGCCCCTCTTGTAGCCCCAGCCCATGCAGCACGCGCACCGAATGGGGTAGGAGGTTGATGCCTACACCCAACGGCTTCAGCGCCGGCACCGCTTCAAAGACAAGGACAGGGATATTGCGCTGGTGGAGCGCCAGCGCCAACGTTAAACCGCCAGGGCCTGCCCCGGTAATGATTACTGGATTTTGCATCAGAGTTCCTCTATGGCGTTTGCAAAAAATTAAAATTGGGTCTCTGCCGTTATCGTTATTGTACCATTGGTAACGGTAGTGACCCGAAGTTCGCTTCCTTTGCGCGGGCCTGCTTCTCGCCCGCAATTTCTCACCATTTTCTTTTTCTATGAGTAATTGTGCTATACTGTTTTAGCTCACCACCCTTATGAGCGTTAGAGATTTCCAGTCCTCGCTACAGAGGGATGCATTGTTTCTTCCCAAAGATATTGATGGAGCAGCATGACGGACGCGCCGCTACTACTTGGCATTGACATTGGCACGACCAACCTAAAGGCAATCGTCTTTGACACCACCGGTCAAAGCGTGGCGCAAGCCGCGGTGCGCACCCCCACCTATTACCCGCAACCAGGGTGGGCCTACTATGACGCCGAAGAGATTTGGCAAGCCACAAGTACGGCATTGCGCGCCGTAACCAGCCAGATAGACGCCCGGCAGATCGTGGGGCTGGCAGTCGCCAGCTATGGCGAGACCGGCGTGCCCTTGGACGGCACAGGCAATCCTACCTATCACGCCATTGCCTGGTTTGATAATCGTACGGCGCCGCAAGCGGCTTGGCTGCAAGCACACCTGGGTCTGGATGCCATCTTTGCCGCTACGGGTTGTGCGCTGCAACCGATTTTTACGCTCTGCAAGTTACGCTGGCTCTTTGAACACGCGCCGGAGACAATGGCGCGCACCCAACGCTGGCTCAACATGGCCGACTATATTGCCTATCGCCTCTGTGGTGTAGCGGCCACTGATTTCTCGTTGGCCTCGCGCATGTTGACGCTCGATCTGCAGCAGCAATGCTGGGCAACCGATCTACTCCAGGCCGTTGCCATTCCCCCAGCCCTGCTGGCGCCGCTTCAGCCGAGCGGGACAAGGTTGGGCGCTGTCTTGCCGGAAGTGGCGACACAGACCGGCTTGCCCCCCCATGCGCAGGTGGCCGTTGGTGGGCATGACCATGTGGTAGGCGCCTTGGGTTTAGGGGTAACCGCCTTTGGTGATATGCTCAACTCGATTGGCACCGCTGAAGCCATTTTTCTGCCCATCGCGCAGCCGGTGCGCGATCCCGAGTTTGGCAGTCGCGGCTATTCACAAGGCGTTCATGCCGCGGGCGGCTACTACGCGTTGGGTGGGCTCTACACTTCCGGCGCCAGTGTCGAATGGTTTCGCGAAAATTTTGGTGGGTCAGCAACCTATGCTGATTTGATTGCGGAAGCGGAAGCGGCACCGGCGGGCAGCCTGGGCGCTTTTTTCCTGCCCCATCTACGTCTGGCCAACCCACCCTATGTTGACGCCAAGGCGCGCGGCGCTTTTATTGGATTGCGCACCGATGTCAAACTGGGTGCACTCTTCCGTGCGCTCCTGGAAGGGCTGGCCTATGAGGTGCGCCATTCGTTGGAACCGCTGCTCCAGTACATCCGGTTGCCGCACATCGAACGGATCTATGTGGCCGGCGGCGGCGCCCACAATGACCTGTACACCCAGGTCAAAGCGAGTGTTCTCAACCATCCGCTACATGTCGTGAGTGTGGCCGAGAGCACCGCCTTGGGCGCGGCTGTGCTAGGCGGCATCGGCGCCGGACTCTATCCTGATTTGACCAGCGCCCTCCAGCAACTGCGTTACGCTCAGCGGGTGGTGGAACCTGCTCCCACTGAAATCGCCATTTATGAAGCCGGCTACCAGCAGGTTTATCGCCAATTATATGGGACCTTGCGGTCGCTCCATCACGCAATTTAAATATCATTATTTAGCTATTTTAAGCTACGAAAGTTACAGCAATGAATGAAGGAAAGAATCATCATGACAAATCATCAATCAACCATTCATCTTTCCCCCACCTTTTTTGACGAAAAAGAGCGCACGCTGGTGGCAGCGGGGTCGCTTTCCGCTACGATCTTTCGCTATGCCACCGGGGTTCCGGCGGTGCGCCTTAGCAACGGCCAGGGCGAACTGATTATGCTCCCCTTTCAGGGCCAGCAGATTTGGTCAGCCACCTTGGGGGGACGCAACATTACCATGAAATCGATGTTTGATCAGCCCTATCTCACCCGCGATTATCTCGGAAATTACGGTGGTTTCCTGCTCCACTGCGGCGCCACAGCAATGGGTGTGCCCATGGGCGAAGACACCCATCCGTTGCATGGCGAATTGCCCAATGCCCCCTTTCAAAAGGCGTGGGTCGTGGTCGGTGAGGACGAAGGGGGCGCCTACATTGGTCTGGGCGGCGAATACCAACACACGGTCGCCTTTAGCTTCAACTATGTGGCGCGACCGCTGGTCAAGCTCTATGCCGGCGCCGACCGCTGCACTGTCGATCTCACCGTAACCAACCTGAAACAGACACCTATGGAGTTTATGTACATGGCCCATGTCAACTTCCGTCCCGTGGACAATGGACGTTTGGTCTATAGCGCACCCTGCACTGCGGAGACTGCTCGCCTGCGCAAAAGCATTCCATCCCACGTCCAACCAACGACCGAATATCTCAATTTTCTCAAGGCGTTGGAAGCCGACCCGGCGCAGCACAATGTGCTGCGCCCCGAACTCTCCTTTGACCCGGAAGTGGTGATCACCTTTGATTATCAGGCCGACACTGCGGGTTGGGCCCACACGATGCAAGTTCACCCTGACGGCAGCGCCGATTATATTCGTCATCGACCGGCGCAGCTAGACAAGGGCGTCCGCTGGATCTGCCGTACCCCGGATCAGGCGGCGTTGGGCATGGTCTTGCCGGCCACGGCGGAACCGGAAGGCTATCACGCCGAAAAGGCCAAGGGCAATGTGAGGACGCTTGGCGGTGGCGAGTCTTTTCAATGCGCGCTCGAAGTAATGGTCCTGACCCCGGCGGAGAGTAGCCAAATGGCGAAGCACATTCAACAAATTTTAGGATCATAAGGGCAGCCATGACTACCATTTCTGTTGCGCCCGGGCTGGAGCAAATTCAGCCCTCCCGCATTCGCGAACTGGCCAATGTCGCCTTTGGCATGGAAGGGGTTTATCGGCTCCACTTTGGCGAATCGAACATGCCGACGCCCCAGTACATCAAAGACGCGGCTACGCAGGCGATACACGACGGCTGGACCTTCTATTCGGAAAATGCCGGTCTGCCCGGCCTGCGCGCCGCCATTGCCCAGAAGTATGCGGATCTGCATGGCGTGACACTGGACCCGGCCCGTGAAGTCGTTGTCTCCTCGTCAGGCGTCCAGGCGCTCAACCTGACGATCCGTTGCACGCTAGATCCAGACGATGAGGCGATTATCCTTACACCCAACTGGCCCAACGGCACGGAGATTGTCCGCATGTATGGCGCAACCCCGCGTGAGCTTCCCTTTCTGCTGCAGGGGGACCGCTTTGTCATCGACTTTGCCGCGCTGGAAGCTGCGGTAACGCCCAAGACGCGGCTGCTGCTCTATACCTCGCCCTCGAATCCGCTGGGGTGGGTCGCCACGGTGCAAGAGCAGCAGCAACTGCTTGATTTTGCCCGCCGGCATGGTCTCTGGCTGCTGGCCGATGAAGTCTATGAGCGCATCTACTTTCAAGGGCCGGTGGCGCCTTCGATCCTTCGCCTTTGCACGCGCGATGACGCCGTGATCGTGGCGCAGTCTTTTTCCAAAAGTTACTGCATGACCGGCTGGCGGCTAGGCTGGGCGGTAGCGCGGGCTGATCTCATCGCCAAGGCGGGCCCCCTCAATGAGTTTATCATCTCGCACGCCACCACCTTTATCCAGCGCGCCGGCATGGCCGCCTTGGAACAAGGGGAAGACGAAGTGGCGGCGCGCGCGGAACTCTTCCATGAGCGCATGAGCTTCTGCTACAACGCATTGGCCAACACCCAAGGCGTCACCGTCCCCAAGCCGGAGGGCGCCTTCTATCTTTTTCCCCGCATCGCCGGCGTCACCGACTCTTTTGCCTTCTGTCTGGATCTGCTCAAAACGACCAAAGTGTCGGTCGCGCCCGGTGTCGCCTTTGGCGCCGGCGGTGAAGGTGCGCTGCGCCTCTGTACAGCCTCCGATCTCAGCGTGTTGGAGCCAGCTATGGAACGGCTTTGTCGCTTTATTGAACGGGGTTAATCAACTTCATTTATGCGTCCAACGATCCAAGTTCTTGATCAATTACTGCTAACCCGTATTGTTGCCGAAGCTAGAGAAATCTTGGCGACGATCGGGATTGAGGTGCGCGGGCCGGCGCTGAAGGAGCGTCTGTTAGCGGCCGGGCTAGCGATTGACAGCAGCGGTGAACGCTTGCTCTTTCCGCCCGCCATTATCGACCAAGCGCTGGCCGCGGCGCCGACTGCGTTTACGCTTTATGATCGCGCCGGCGCGCCCTATACGACCATTGGCGCCGACAATGTCCATTTTGTGCCTGGCTCCAGCGGTTTGCAAGTCTTGGATCATCGCACCGGCCAAACCCGCCAGCCGACGACCAGCGATTTTGTCGAGTATGTACGCGTGGCTGATGGACTGCCTCATATTGCCTACCTGGCAACGGCCTTCTCGACTCACGACATTGAGGCGCAGATCTCCGATGCTTGGCGTCTTTACCTCTGTCTCACCAACTCCATTAAACCGATGGTCTCTGGCGCCTTTACCGAACATGGCGTCCCGCGTATGGCCGAAATGATGATGCTCTTCCGGCACGGCAAGGCTGACCTGATTGCACGGCCCATGTCTATCTTCACCATCACCGCCACCGGCAACTTTCGCTACAGTGAAGATTCCAGCCAAAATCTGCTCGACTGTGCAGAGTGGGGTATTCCCATGGAGATTGTGCCGGTGACGCTGATGGGGCTGATTGCGCCGGTGACTTTGGTGGGGGCGGCGGTCTTTCATACGGTCGATACGCTGGCCGGCGTGATCATGGCGCAACTGGTGCGACCGGGAACGCCGGTGCTCTTTGGCGGCGCGCCGGCGGTCTTTCATATGCAGGAGGCCACTTCACCCATGGCCGCGGTGCAGGCGCTCCATTTGGATGTGGCCTATGCTGCGATTGGCAAGCATCTGGGGCTGCCTACGCAGGCCTATATGGCACTGAGCGACAGCAAGCTTTTGGATGCGCAGGCCGGCGCCGAATCCTTTGGCAGCGCGTTATTGGCGGCGTTGGCCGGCGTCAATTCGGTCTCTGGGCCAGGTATGCTCGACTACGTCATGGTCTTTAGCCTAGCCAAGTTGATCTTCGACAATGAGATCTGTGGTCAGGCGCTCCACTTTGTGCGCGCGATGATGCCGGTCGATGATCTGCCCACGCTGGAATTGGTGCGCGCCCAACTGGCCGAACAACATATGCTGACCGCCGACCACACCTTGCAACATTGGCCTAATCAGCTTCATTTGCCGGGGCCAGTTTACGACCGCAAAAATCGGGAGAGTTGGCAGAAAGCTGGCGCCAAAGAGTTACAACAGCGCGCCAACGAGGAAGTTGAGCGCCGCCTAGCTGTCTACCAACCCATTGCAACTGATCCTTTCGTTGAGCGTGAATTGCGCCGCATCATCGAATCGGGTCTGATCAACCGTTACGCCCTCCCCATTGTACCGCCGCCTCCTGCCCCAACGCCGGCGCCCATGGATCCACGGCAAGCACGTCGCGCCCGACGCCAAAGCAGGCGGCGCACCTCAACAGAATAATCTTCCATACTTTTAGGCTCATCTAGGTCTCCGGGTGAAATCATTCCATTCTTCTCTGGCAACTGCAACGATTTCACCCGGAGACCTAGATGAGCGTAATTTTAACCCCAAAGTTTGAACCATTTAAGCGAGAGTTCAGACAATAGACCGCGCGACTTCGGACCACGCGACTCTAGACCATCAAAATTTACGCCAAATAAACGATTGATAAACGTATGGAAATTATATTAGATCCATATTCTACGGAACTTATTAGTAGATTACAACGTAATAGTAATTAAATGATGCTTATAGGAGCGAAGCGGTGAAATCGCAATAAACACTGGGGAAAAGTAAAGCGATTTTGCCCGGAGACTTAGATGAGCCCTAAATGACAGAAATGCACTATCAATAACTAGCCAATTGGATAAATGATACCATATTTCTAGTTATCTTTGTTGTAAGCTGAGTCAGGTATTATTAAAGTGCGAGAGAAGGGATCACACCGATGCGTAGCGTACTATCACAATGGCGTGGTTGGACAAAACTTATTTTACGAATAACAAGCATCTTGGTGGCAATGGTGGCCACCTTGGGCACAGCACAGACCCTGTTGGCGCGCAGTGAAACACCAGCAACCGAGCAGGCGGAAGAGTTACAATTTGTAGCTGTACTTGTGACCGAAGGGGCGAAGATTGAGTGGCAGGCAAGCGGCGCCGCATTCGCCTGGAATTTCACCCTTTACCGCGGGGCAACCTGCGAATTCGCCGGCGCGGCTGAAGTGTTGGCGCCGATCTTCTCCTCGGTCAACACAGAGTCCAATACTGTATACTATAGTTTAGAAGATACGGAAGGCAATGTCTTGGGAGCTTGCAACTATTGGCTGCAAAGCACAGCCGCGGATGGCACACAAAAACTCTTTGGCCCTTACACACTGGAAGGAAAAACAGTGCTCTATCTGCCGTGGATTGCACAAGAGAATGCCATTTCAGAGTAAGCCGCGCTGAGTTTAAGGTGGCATCCTCCGAATTGTACAAATTGCCATCTTGTCCAGAGGCGCAAATTGAGTTCATACGGTTTGGGATACCACCGATATTGCATCAGCGTGATTTTGTCTTTGCCTGGCAGAAGTGATAGAGCGCTTCCCACATAGGCGTTTGCTGGGCTAGGATCTGCTCATCCGTCAGATCCATCAGCGCAAAACCGTGGGACATGGCCGCAACGCCGGCGCCTTCCGCTGGCTCGCTCAGGTGGCGATCCGCCGCGCGCACCATGTCGGCCATGAGCAGCAGCGCCGGATCGGTGAGGTCATACTTGGCGATAATCGCGTCAAAGGCCGTCTTACCATCACGTTGTCCTAACTCTGCCTCTGGAATGTGATAGGGCGTCGCACCTTCGGCCGTAGCACGTTCCAAAATTTCCGCCCGCGGTGCAAAGAGAAATTCAGCCGCCGGATCCACAAATTTCTTGATCAGCCAGGCCGAACTGACACGATCAATACGAATCCGTTCACGTGTAATCCATTTCATGGTAAAAGCTCCACCTTTTAAGGTTGGTGAATTGGTGATTGGGTGATTGGTCATTGGTGACTAGTGATTGGTGATAAAGCAAACAATGACCAATGGCGCACGGCACCCGTAAGCGAAGATCCAATGACCAATCACCCAATGACCAATGGCGCACGGCGCCCGCAAGCGAACATCTAATGACCAATGACCAACCCCTAATCAAAAAAGTCGCTGTCGCCGGCTTCCAGATATTGTTTGGCGGCTTTGGCATTGAGTGTAACGCCGAGACCGGGCCGATCCCAGACCTCAATATGGCTGTCAACCACGATGGGATCAGGCAAACCATCGACAATGTCATACCACCACTCCGGTCGCGCCACGGGGTATTCAAAGGCGATGTAGTTCTGAGGCAGCGTGGCCGAGACCTGCACCAGCGCCGCCAGACCAAGTAAGCCGTCGGCGGTGCCGTGGGGCGCCATCAGGATGCCATGCAGGTCGGCATATTCGGCCACCCACTTCAACTCGGCAATGCCGCCGATGTCCAGCGGATCCGGGCCGATAATACTGACCGCGCGTTGCTCAATCAGCTCCTTAAAGTTCTGGCGCAGATAGATCTGTTCGCCGGTGTGGATCGGGGTTGATGTGCTGCGCGTTACCTCACGGTAGAGGTCAGCCGAGACATGGGGGGTATAGTCGCCGGTGATCATATCCTCCAGCCACATAAGGTTGAGCCCTTCCGTCGCCTTGGCCAACCGAATCGCATCCGGCACGGTAAAGCCCGGCCCGCAATCGAGCGCCAACCCGACCTCGTCCCCCAGTACGTCCTTCATGGCCTCGATACAGGCGATCATGTGCTTGAAGCCCTGTTCCGTGATCGTGCCGCTGTTGGGGTAGCGCATGCCGGTGCGCACTTCGCTGTAGAAGAAATTGGGCGTCTGTTGCACCATTCGGCTGTGATAGGCCACGCCTTGCTTGATAATGCAGAATTTTTCCGGACGCTCTTTCATCTTCTGCGTATTTTCGGCATAGGCTTGCGGTGAACTATCACTCATGGGAAAACGAATCGCGCCATTGTAGACACGCACCTTGTCGCGAATCTTGCCGCCCAGCAGCTTGTAAACGGGCAGGTTGGCGGCCTTGCCGGCAATATCCCACAGCGCCACCTCAATCGCGCTGACCGAACTTCCCCACGGTTTAAATGCGCCAAAGCGCCGAATCTTGAGCATAACCCGTTCCACATCGGTGGGGTCTTCGCCCAGGATGGCATCCCGATAGGTGAGGACATGGGGTTTGAGATAGCTGCCTTTGGGGGATTCGGCCTGACCATAGCCATCAATGCCGGCATCAGTTTTAATCCGCACGATGGGATAGCCGCCAATGACTGCGCATTTGAGATCAGTGATTTTCATCAGTAGTTCCTCTTCGTCTGTTGGAGTGAAGTTGACAAATTTATACTCAGTAGTCCGCAGTCGCTTAGTCGCATACTCCAAGGTCGATTTGTTCTAACCTTGACTGTGTTGCGGTCTACTGATACTGGACTTACTAGCGGGGAATGAGCATAAACTGCATCAATACTGTAGAGTACTTTCTAATCACTAAGTTTACCCCATTTTCCCTTGGTTGTCATTTCCGCTCAATCGCGTGTTATGATGGGGTGCGAGTCGACTGTTGCCAGATGACTGCTACTGGACACTTATTTTCCGGAAATGGCCTGAGTCTGTATTGCCCGAGACTATCGGAAAGGAAGCACTCATGCGCACAATCTACTTTGAGAAAAACATTTCCAAGATTTTGCTAACCAAGGCGTTGCGGCCGCTATGGCCAAATGTTCTCTATTCGCCACTGTCGCCTACACAATTTAGAACAATGCCCGACGCGCCGTTGCCCGGTACAAGGTGGCTACGCGTGCAAAATCAGCTTTGCGGCATCTGTGCCACCGATCTGCATCTGTTTCTAGCGGAGGCCGATCCCAAGATCGCGGCGGCCGCGCTACCTGGCACACAGCGGCTTTACCTGGGCCATGAAGTGGTCGGCACAATAAGCGAAATCGGTCCAGCGGTTACTTCTTTCAAAGAGGGGGACCGTGTCATCATGGACAGCCGTGCAGTCATGAGTCCAACCTGCCTTAGTCAAGAGCTTACACAGCTTTGCCGACACTGTAGCCAGGGAAACTATCAATTGTGCGAGAACGCCTCGCTGGGCCAAGGTCCGGCAGGTATCGGTGGTGGTTGGGGAGATTCTTATACGGCGCACATGACAGAAGTCTACCGTGTGCCGGATGAATTTACGGATGAAACAGCCGTCCTTATCGAACCACTTTCTGTCGGGGTGCGAACGGCGCTAACGCAACTGCCTGGTAACAATGAGCGGGTATTTGTTGTAGGGTGTGGCACCATTGGGTTGAATGTCGTGCAAGCTGTGCGCGCATTGTCACCCACTTGCCATATTACAGCACTGGCGCGCTATCCCCAACAGATCGAGATGGCCCGCCAACTTGGGGCAGATGAAGTGATCGCCGCTGACGATCCTTATGCGGCAACAGCTCGTATCACCGATGCGAAGCTTTACACCGGCATGTTCAACAACCGTATGCTGTTGGGTGGCTTTGACATTGTCTATGATTGTGTTGGCTCTGCCCAATCAGTGCAGGATAGCCTGCGTTGGACCCGTGCTGGTGGCGCAGTGGTGTTGGTGGGGGTCAATCTAGCGCGCATGAATGTGGATCTAACGCCAGTCTGGCAACAAGAGGTCAAGCTGATTGGGACTGTGGCCCACGGTATGGAAGACTGGAATGGCACACGTCGTGCTACCTACGATCTCACCTGTGAACTGTTGCGCGCAGGCAAGCTTACAACCGCCGGGCTGATCACCCATTATTTTCCACTAGACCAATGGCCGGAGGCGATCAAAACCGCCCTGAACAAACAAAGCGGCGCGATCAAGGTCGTGTTCGATTACCGCGCACAAACCACAAAGTGATGGAATCGCCATTCCCAAACCACGTCAGCATCGCGTCTGCCGGATCTTGAATCCCACATCATGGATAGACCATTGATGACCTACCACCTTGTGCCAGACAGCGTTGAGCACCGAGTCGGAAGTTTCGCGCCAAGGCCGTTCTAAGACATTTGAAAAGTATTGAACTACCTCCGGTAGCAAATTTTCGCAAATGAAAAACTGACTCGAGGTAGCAACGACTTTTCAAATACGCTCTAAGGAATAGATTACCCCGCTGAGGTGACTGTCACTGGCCACCAAGTCTGGCGTACTCCTAGGTTGCCTAGGCCAGTGACAGTCACCTACAAAAGGGATGCAATTTCTTGGCTCAGCCTTAGAGGAAAAAGGCGCACTCTTTGTCAATTGATTTGAAGTTATGACTTTAGTTTCGCCAAAACGGGAGAAATGTGCGAGAAAAGTCGGTAGGATAAGGAGGTTGATGAGCAGGCCAAAGCGAGGGGGCAAGAAGCCCACCAAGATGCCTGCTTAAGATGACAAAGGCTGTGCTGGCGGTGAGTCAGTTGAGCGAATCGAGCGGCAGAATGAAGCGCTGGATGACCTGCTCAACATCACCGGTCGCAATGGCTTGCTCTGCGACCGTGCGTAACAGTGCCTGAAGATGAGCCTGGCGATGCTGGTAGATCAAATCGGCCAGCGATGGTGCGGATTGCGTCTGTGCGTAAGCTTGCGCCTGTTGCAGTTGCAGGAAGTTGAGGTCAAGCAAAACAACGGCAAACCATTTGGTGGTGGCTTCGAAGCTTTGTAAGCGGAAGTCACCGAGGCCCAGGAACACTTTCAGGTACAGGTTGTCGACTTCAATAGACCAACGCTGCTGGTAAAGACGCAAAGCTGCTTGTGCCGTCAGCGAAAGATCGGTGCAAGCAAAGAACTTTGGGTGTTTGTCACCCTTGTGCCGTCTAGAAATGATCACGCACACGGAACTCCTGACTGCTTCGAGATAGCCATACACGGTACGGACATAATAGGTGGGTGCAGTGGGTGTCGTGGGCGTAGCACTGAGCGTAATGTGCTGATAGTGCTTGTGCTTCAGCTGTTGGTCCTGTTTGTCAACGCGCTGTTGGTTCACACGGCGGTTCGACTTGAGGGCACAAATCACGTGCCAGCCTTGTCGCCGACAAAAATTCATTAATTTGGCCGAGGCGTACCAGGAGTCAAAGAGCACATAGACCTGGTATCCTTCGGGGAGGAGTGTTGCCAACTCGGTTAGCATCGCTTGGGCCAGGCTCATTTTACTCCGGTATGGCACTGGCGGCCGTTCCGGGTGATGCTTCTGCCGTTCGCGGTTGAGGCGACGGACGGTCGCCGCTCGCAAGTAGAGCCGGATATCGAAGGTAAAGCCGATAGGACCGAGCTGGACATGCAGCCCAATATATACATAGCCGTTGCTGTAGACTTGGCGCTTGCCGTGGCTTTCACCATGATTATGCTGGTGATCGACGACATCCAGATGCTTCGTCGCTTTGCCTTTTTTGCCCAAGCTGTCATCCAGACTCACTTTGATGACCTTCAGCACGCCCAGTTGTTGGCCAATTTGTAACACTTGCTGCAACATGTACCGTTTCCGCCGCTGACTTAAGTCGACCGCATCCCACCCGCTCTCGCGGAAGAAATCCGCACCATTCTTGGGATCCGGACGGCTCGCTTGCTGTCGGTACAGATCGCTCAGCGTTTTCCGTTTTTCACTCACTAGCAAGCCATCCAGCACCCGTAACAAGTGTGCCCGTTGCGGTTGGCTCAAGAGTAAGCCGAGACAACTGATGAAGCTGACAAGTTGCACAGAATGTTGTACAATCGGGCTGAGCATTGGTCTCTCCTGGTTAGAACGGTTTCGTCACCTTTATCTTACCAGATCAGCCAATGCTCCTTCTATTTTGGCGAAACTAAAGGATTGTATATTGCTGAGCCTTTCAGAAGAACAAATGCATCGACGAGAGCGTGCCTGGATAGTTACACCCAAAATATGAAATAAAATATACGAATGGGAACCAATAGTGTGAAGTTATTTTCAGTAACGATTTTTCAGAGGAGATTGCGGCAAAAATCGCTGCTATTTTGCACAATTGCGAAACAGTTTTGCCATCATTTCGCTTGAATGATGCACAAATCTGCGTACTGCTGGCAAATTTTGTGAAGCAACGAGTCAATTTCACCTCTGTAATTGTGCATTTTGAAATAACTTCACACCATTGAATGGGAACAAAAAGGAACCAGTTTCGCCAGCTTCGCTGGCGAAACTGGTTCCTTTTCATACTATATTTTTATACTGCGGTTGGGTTGAAAACTGAAGTTTTGGGTAACTCTACCGGAGAAAGAAACTTTAGTTTTCAAACAGAGCTCAGTATAGCATAAATTAGCTTATCACACACGATAATTTAATGTCAAGATATTAATGAAGACAGATTTTTATTTATTGTACGACTACAGTTAAATCAATTGAAGACTCCACCCACAATCCGCAAACAACAGCGGCCAAAGCTCTGCGGGGGATGGCTTTACATCAATGAACCAGAATCGGGATTCGGCTGGAAGTGGCGTTGATTTCGGAGTTGGTGCGTCTCCACACGTCCATGTAAAATATCAGAGTGATGTGCGTAACTATCGCATTGAGATTCGGACACGACAGTGGATGCAACCCGGTCGGGATTTGCCATCTGCACTGCGCAAACTGATTGAAGCATGGATTGAAGCGCATGAAGAAGAGTTAATGGAACAGTGGCAAAAGGCGCGCATTGGTAAACAAGTAACCATCGTGGGGTGAATATGTACTGGGAAGCATGGCAACAATACGCCGAACATGAGGAGAATTGGCGCAATCATACGGAGAAGGGGTTACTCAAGGCTGAGTACATGCATGATTTTACATTGCAGCTATGGTTTGAGGAAGAGTTGGATGTAACGATCTATGAGCTTGACTCCTATCCGCTTTTTGTAACCGAAAATCCTGGCGGCGTCTTTACAGCACTGCGCGACCAACAACGCTTTCGTTTGGTAGAGGGCAATTATGCACTCATTTGGTTGAATCCAGATACAGGCGCCTATGACGAAAGCGCCATAGACATTGCTCCAGAATGTATACGTTTCTTTTGCGAGAGATATGGCAGACAATTGAAAAGCGTCGGCCACGCGCCAGCCACAGAACCGGTGGCAGCCTGAAATGCTTCTTCACTTCCGATGCACCGACACGGCATAGCGATCCCCTGGTTGCCAGGCGGCTGCGCCCAGGTTGACCAGCGCCCCCCTTAGTCAAGGCCACAGTGGCGCTCAGATCGTTACCGCCAGCCAGCGTCAACCTGCTAGGTAAAATGTTGCAGAGTCTACTCAAGAGGATGACCATGCGAGTTGTACACTGTAGGCTTTGAATGCCGGATCTCTGCTGATCAATACCATTCCTTCCTGGATTGCTTGTGCAATCATCAGGCGATCAAAAGGATCTTTGTGATAATAGGGCAAGCTATAGAGTGTATCAAGATGCTCTGATGTGATCGATACTAACTCAATGGCGTTGGGCCAGATGTGGTCTCGAATTAGCACACTCGGTGGTGTTGGCACGGCTAATCTACCCAAGCTGGCTTTGATAGTAATTTCCCAAACACTTGCCACACTCAAGTAGCGCTGATTACGCTCATCCTCGATCAACTGGCGGCTATACCTATCTAGATGAGAATCGCCGCCAATGAACCACAAGAAGGTGTGCGTGTCCAACAGCAGCTTCACGGCATATACTCCTCAAGCCCTTCCAGGGGTTCATCGAAATCTGGCCCAATGGTTACGAGACCGCGTGCGCTGCCAAAGACGGGTTTAGGTGTACGTGGCAACGCAACCAATTTGAATGCAGAGCCATCAGTGCCAATGATAATCACCTCCTGGCCTTGCATAACTTTGTTGAGAAGTTGGTCGAATTCGGTAACGGCCTCGGCCGCCGATATTTGTGTCATCGTGGCTCCTCTCCTATTTCTATACTCACGAGCAGCACAGGAAGTACCATTTTACTTCTGTACAAAATGATACTTCCTGGCGCTCGTCGGTATATGTGCATCACTTGCTACATTCAACTTACCAAGTGGTGCTGAGCAGCACTATTATACTAACGAGCGCCAAGAAGTAACACTTTTTACACGATTAATGGATTACTTCTTGTGCTGCTCGTCAGTATAAATAGCATTTTTACACGAGTTAAAATGTGCTTATGTGCTACTGTAGATATATTATAGCATAATAAGTATGTACTTGCCCTTCACTTCCGATGCACCGACACGGCATAGCGATCCCCCGGTTGCCAGGCGCCTTGCTCCCAGGTTGACCAGCGCGCAATTTGATTCAAGCCCACCGCGGCGGTCAATTGATCGTAAATCTCCAACGTCAACTTGCTCCACGGTGGCGGCGTCAACTCGAAGGCGGCCACCAACAGCCCACCGGCGTTGAGATGCGCGGCCAGATTGGTGATGGTCGCGGCCTCCGTGCCGGGGGTCAGGTAGATTATAACATTGCCGGCCAGCACAATTGACCGCCGATCCGGGTATTATACCGACGAGCGCTAGGAAGTATCATTTTGTACAGAAGTAAAATAGTACTTCCTGTGCTGCTCGTGAATATATCATAGAGCAAGCGCCATCAAAACGAGTTGCACCAATGAAACCATCTGCTCCCCAACACAAACACTCCTGGGTCACGCGCTATTTCCGGCAACAATGGCAGTTGATGGCCGCGTTGGCCCTGTTCCTTTTGCTCACGGTTGGGTTACAGTTGGGGACGCCGCTGATCCTGCGCGCCTTTCTCGACGCGGTCTCTGCCCAGGCGGCATGGGCTGTGATTTTGCGTTTGGCCAGCTTCTATATTGTGGTAGCCTTTGTGTTGCGTGGGGTGCGCGCCGGCGAAAATTACCTGGCCGAACTGGTGGCGTGGCAAGCGACCAACGCGCTACGTATTGATCTGGTGCGTCATTGTCTGGCCCAGGACCTCTCTTTTCATCTGACCCATACGCCCGGCGAATTGATCGAACGGGTCGATGGTGATGTCGGTGTGCTCAACAATTTCTTTTCGCGCTTTGTGCTGGTCATCATCACCAACGGACTGATTGTGGCGGGGGTCATCTGGATTCTGGCGGCCATTGACTGGCGGTTGGGCCTCTTGCTCGGTGGGTACGCCCTCCTCTATGTGGTGGCCGTCTTTTGGCTCAACATGGGGACAGTAGTGAACTTTGCCAAGGCGCTGGCCGCAGAGGCTGCGTTGTTTGGCTTCCTAGGGGAGCGATTGAGCGGCATAGAAGATATTCGCACCAGCGGCGCCGCTGGCTTTGAGCGTGGCAAAGCCGGCTAGCAACTCGACCAGATAGCCTTGGACCTTGGCCTGCGCCGTCAAATTCTTGGCCATTAATGCCCGTTGGCAATACAAGGCCAGCCGATAGACGCCAATTTACAGCAGCCCTAGCAGCAGCACCAGCGCCCTTAGCATCACGTTGGTGGCAAACAACAAAACCAGATAGATACTCACCAGCGCGCCGTCCGACAGGATGGAAATGGCGCTGGTCGTCAGCATTTCCCGCACGGTGGTGTAGCTATTCACCTGCATCAACAAATCGCCGGTGGGGCGATATTGAAAAAAGATGGCTTATACTTCCTCGACACCCAATGCGCGTAGTTTCGCTGCCAATTGATCGGCGCGACTGCGTTCTTCTTGTGCTAGTGCTTCCGCCTGGTCAGCCCGTTGCCGTTCCTGGTCAGCCCGTTGCCGCTCCTGTTCAGCCCGTTGCCGTTCCTGTTCGGCGCGAATTTTTTCCGCCTGATAATCAATCATGACAAAATCCTGGTAAACTGGATCAGCCGCCATTGCCAGAATATCAGGTTGTCGGTAGAGATCGGCAATGCGGAAGCGAAAGCCGGGCAAGACTGCGGAATGAATCACCCCTGCAGCATCGGGCGAAATCCGATCATAGGTGCCATTGGCATTGCGGCGATAGAAGGTTGTATGACGTGCGCGGGCGTCCAAGATATAATATTCATGAACACCTACCCCTTCATATTCGCCCTTTTTGGTCTTGGTATCGCGCTCAATCTCCCCTTTGTCTGAATCAGAAAGCGATTCAACACAGAGATCACAGATGCCGCGATAGGTGTACTCACGATCGCCAAGGGGTGTCGGATTATCGTGGCGAATGATAAAGAGATCGGGCTTGCGAATGGTCGTCTTTTGCGCCAACGGCAAACGGAAACCCATTTCTAGGAAGATCATTTTGGCAATCGGGTTGACCTGGAGATACCAACGCAACAGCGCCTGCAACCAACCATATACCAACACTTGTCCATAGTCAGGCACGGGCTTCTCCTCCAGAATACCGTTGTTCCATTCATAATTAAAATCAGGGTGTGAGTAATAGTGCGCCCAATACTCTTCCTCGGAAACCCAGCGCCCTGCTTCGGATTTTGGTTCGTCAGCAAGCGCATGGCCATTGGTATAGGCTGATTGCTGCGTTGCAGTTTTAAGCACCATTTTCCTGTCCTCTCCAGGCAAAAACACGCTGCATCACTAATGAGATAGTAGCATATAGGTTGCGCAACGTCAAGCACACAACGTGCCTCAGTTATGCCCAGCACCCTTCAGCCAAAGGTGGCGTATCCTGATGTTTGTACGTGACAAAATAACAGAACCAATGGCTCAGCGAGTTCACGCAACACGCAGAGCATTCTGTACATTTATTTTTGGGGAATGGCCTAGAGCCAAAGCCGAGGGCGACCCAAAGGATGTATTTCACATTGGATGGAAATGTACCTCTCAAAAGGGTGCGTCCCATTTTCGGGGGCCGAGTCGAGAGTCCCCGCCTTCTCTGCTAGAGCGTCCCCGAAAATGTGGTACGCACCCCTCTCAAAAACTTGGGTTGCGAGAAAGCCATTTCTTCGCTACAATAGCCATAGCTACATATCCCCTTTCATCCAACGTCCAATCACAGACAAAGGAGCATTTGATGACAGAGTTCACCCAATTCTCACGTCCAATCCTAAAGACCCCGGTAACTACTCAGGCATACAAATTGAACTAAAAAGCAAACAGAAAGCAAACGTAAATCAAAGAGAGCAGCGGTAAAGTGTGTAATTATGAGTGAGCCAGAAAAGCAATTGAATCAACAAATAGAGAAGTTGATAAACCAATCCGAACGGACGGAATTGGAAAGGTTGCTATGGGCTCAAAATCAAGAATTGCTTGCGCAGAACGAGGAACTGCGCAAGCAACTCAAAGAACAAGCAAACGAAATCCAGCGACTGAAAGATCAAGTTGCGAAAGATAGTCGCAATAGCGGCAAGCCACCAAGTAGCGACGGACTCAAGAAACGGCGAACGGAGAGCTTGCGTCAAAAAAGCGGTCGCAAGCGCGGTGGACAGAAAGGGCATCAAGGGCATACGCTCCAAATGAGCGAAAATCCAGACCATGTAATCGTGCATGAATTGTCGGTTTGTCCAGAGTGTGCCCATGACTTGAGTCAGATAGAGGTCATTGAACATATGCGACGTCAGGTCTATGATGTGCCGCCAGTCGAGTTGGAGGTGACCGAACATCGCAGCGAAATTAAAGTCTGTCCCTGCTGTCAGAAGCGGGTGAAAGCCACCTTCCCAGCCGGTGTCACGCAACCGGTACAGTATGGCGAGTTATTCAAAGCCCAAGCCTGCTATCTCAACACCTATCAACTGCTGCCGATGGCCAGAAGTTGTGAGCTACTGGGTGATTTCTATGGTCATCAACCAGCAGAAGCGATCATCCAGGAGGCAAATCAAGCTGTCCAAGCGGGCAGCGAACCAGCGCTTGAGGCCATCAAGCAGGCACTCATCCAGGAAGCTGTCACCCACCATGATGAAAGTGGGGTTCGGGTGGAAGGTCATCTCGAATGGCTCCATGTCAGCAGTACAGAGCGCCTCACCCATTACGAAGTCCACCCCAAACGAGGCCAAAAGGCGATGAAAGCAATTGGCATTTTGCCCAACGCAACCGGACACATTGTTCATGACCACTGGTCATCTTACCTGACCTTTGACCAAGTTGACCATGCCTTCTGCAACGCCCACCACCTGCGCGAACTGCGCTTTATCTCTGAGCAATATCAACAAACATGGCCGACGCAGATGAGTCAACTGCTCCTTGAGATTAAAGTCGCAGTCGATGCCGCACCCGCTGAGCGCAATTCCCTCTCCTCAGTGCAGTGCCTTGACTTTGCAAAACGCTACGACGCCATTTTGCAACTGGGCTTTGCGGAAAATCCGCCTCCCTCCGAACCCTATCCTAAAAAACGGGGCAAGCCCAAACAATCCCCTCCCAAAAACTTACTCGACCGCCTCGCAATCCACAAAGAAGGTGTCCTTGCCTTCATGTATGATTTCCGCGTTCCCTTTGACAATAATCTCGCCGAGCGCGATGTGCGTATGATCAAAGTCAAGCAGAAAGTTTCTGGTGCTTTCCGTACTTCCGACGGCGCTGACACCTTCTGCGCCATTCGTTCCTACATCTCTACCGTTCGCAAACAGGGCTTGAATGTTATTTCTGCTATCCGTGACTCGCTTGCTGGACAACCTTTCGTCCCCTCTACTCAGCCTATGCCTGAGTAGTTACCGCGCCGTTAAAATAATACCTTGTGGATGAATAATAACCCCACTTCCGGTATTTAGATCTCGACAGCCAATGGCATCACATTTTTGAGACCGAATGCGAACTATTGCCTGTTTTTGGTTTTTATCATAATTTTGCTGTGCCTGTATTTCATTACAAGGCAATTTTAATAGGCTGTATAATAGCAGCGATAGTAGGAAAATCTTGCGCAATTTTTTAAAAAGAGTAATTTTATTCATATATTATTTTATTTTTAATACTACTGCACTGTCAGCTAAGTTTCGAGGAGTGAGCACGCCCCGTGCGACTCCGGCACGAGGCGTGCCTACCTCCTCAGAATTTTCTTGACACTGTACTACATGGTTGAAGTTGTTTTCGTAGTAGCTTAAGAATCAAGGAATAACTAGAATTGTGTTTGCTGGAATCTGCTCTTCTTGCCCTAAAGTAGGATTGGCTTGTCTCAGGGCTTCAACGGAAACATCTAGCCTTACAGCAATCTTCTCTATCGATATTGGCGATGATAAAACAAGTAAGATTGGTTTTGTTGAACCACTTGTAAGTACAGAATTTCTGTTAAAACCTCTAACATCCAGTGCAGGAATCGCAACTAGCGTATCTTTTGCTAGTTCGTCTGGCAAAGATGGATTTGTATATTCGATAATAAGTCGCTTGGCCGCCAACTTTAATCTGGTATCGATCTCTAAATCGTCAATTTTAGATATATTAACAGAATTAATGAACTCGCTGAGTGACTGTGCTTTGGTTACTAAAATCATGGTAGGGCGCTCTAGAGTAGTACTAGCTAGAAACGCTTCCCGAGGTGTAGGTGCAGGAGTTGCTATGCCGTGAATCGGTGGAATTGGTAGACTAAGCGGTAATCTTGTAGGCGTTGACATTGAGGGAATTCCAGTGTTACAGGCACTCATGATGATCATAACAACAATGCAACTAAATAATATCTGAATGAGAACAGAACGCATGTTGCCACTCCATGCAATAGTGTCGTAGTTTATTACAGTGCAAGTAAATCTGTGTTCTCGCAATGCTTGTCATGCCGCGAATGGTTGCCTACAAAATAGCAGTTATTCAATCTGTAACAGACTTAAATGTTCGTTTGTTGATTCTCGAAAAAACATGAAACAACTAAAGAACACTTCGTTTTCTTATTATACATTAATAAGATCAAACGACTGAGGTTATTGTATACTAAAAATGTTAAATTTGTAAAATTGAATTTTTTTCAATCAAAAATCGTAGGTATATGAGGATAAGGAGGGGAAATTTTTGTTTTCTGGATTACTTAGCAAGTCCTAAGTCAGCCGACCGGACTCCAGCAGCAAGATCTGGTCGGCCCGCTCCAACACAGCCGGCCGGTGGGAGACGACCAGATAGGTGGTGGGAAGCTGTGGCCAGGGGGCATGGGCCATCCCTGGCCGCCCATTTTGTGTCGCCGTGGTGGCGGCGCCGGCCAAGAGGCGCTGCCAGAGCAGTTGTTCTGTCTCCACATCCAGGGCGCTGGAGAGATCGTCCAGGATTAATAGCTCAGTGGCGCTTCCCTGGGCCCGTGCCTCTCCGAACAGACACGGGAAAACACCTAGCGCGCGGACAAACATGCGCGCCGCCGCGGTGCGTTGAATCTGCCCACCTGAAAGACGCACCCCCCGCGCCCCAATCACCGTCTCCAGACCGGCAGGGAATTCAGCTAGGTCACGTTCCAACACGGCGTGGTGGATTGCCTGCGTCAGGTGCGCCTCGTCCGCAGCCAAGCCCAGCAAGATATTTTCGCGCAACGTGCCAGAGAGGAGCGTGGGTGTTTGGGGAATATAGGCGACGCGCGGTGGCACACACCAGGTTGCCGGTGTGGTGATCGGTTTCCCGTTCCAATAGAGTGCACCGTGTGTTGGCGTCAACAACCCTAACAGGGTGCGCACCAGCGTCGTCTTGCCCGCGCCGATTCGTCCGGTAATGACGGTGAGGCTGCCACAAGGCAGGGTAAAGGAGATGTCGGCGATCCCCAGTGTGCCATCAGGATAGTGGAGCGTCAGGTCGCGCACCACCAACTCCTCCAGCACATCTTCAGCCTCTTTTACAACTACCGGCAGGGGCGGCAACGGTTCCGTCAACGGTACGGGATGATGCGCAACCAGGGTGGCGGCCGGCGCGCCCTGCAAGAGCGCCACGGCGCGGCGGAAGGCCACCCCTGTCTGCTGATAGGTCGCCACCATCCAGCCTAGAAAGCCGGTCATCTCGGTGACCTGCATGAGATAAGTGGCAAAGAGCGCAAAGTCACCAATAGTAAATTCACCTGACCGCAACGCCGTCGCGGCCACCAACATGGTCAAGCCCGCCCCCAAGCCGGCAATGTTGGCAAAGGCGGCATTGAGCGCCAGATTTACCCATTGGTCACGCAACATGGCCTGCCGCCGATTTGCGCTCAACTGGCGCAAATGGGCAATGACGTGGGCCTCGGCGCCGGCCACCTGAATTGCCTGTGCTGCGCCGAAGATTTCACCCAACGCGCCGGTCACCTGGGCAGTGGCGGCGCGGCTCGCCTCACGCACATGCTGAAGCTGCGTGCGCGCCCGATGGGCCAGGACCAGTACCGCCACAATCGGCAGAAAGACCAGCAACGTCACCCGTACACTGACCCAGAGCAGGATAGCCAGGCCACCCAGGGCAAAGATGAGATAGGCCAACACATCAAAGGCCCAACCCGCCCCCCACATGGTCTCCACATCATCGCGCAGGGTGGAGAGAGCCTCGCCCACGCTGGTGGGCAAGGCTCTGGCGCCAGGGCGTTCCAAAATGCGCGCCAGCAGATTGCGCTGGATCAGCCCGCGGATGCGCAGACCGGTCTTGTTACCCACAAAGACATCCAGGTAGACTGCCCCGACGCGGATCAGGGCCAACCCCAGCAGCAGCGCAATCAATGTGGGCAGCGTCAACCCCGCGGGCGCCTCACCGGTCAGGAGATCAAAGAACGCCTTGGCTAGCAGCCCCGGCCAGAGCGCCCAACTGTGAAAGATGATCCAACAGCAGCCGCTCACCACCTGGGGCCAAGGGCGGTAGGTGAAGAGGCGCCACATGAAAAAAGCGCTGGATGGCATTGGTTGTTCGATTTCATTCATGGTTATCATCCATAGCGTTAATGCATCAATTGTGCGGCTGTGGAGTATATCAAGGAAGCAGTGGCCCTTGGTGAAGACGCTTTAAGCGCGTATCGGGTGCATCCCAGATCGACTCAATCCACCACGTTGCACCGGCTTCGGCCCATGACTGGATAATGGCTTGCGCCTTTTCAGGGTCATCGTCTGGTGTTTCGCCTTCAACCACAATGTCGATGGATGAACTGTGTTGTTCCTCAAGCCAAGCCCTCAGCGCTCGAATATCGTTTGGTGTGCAGGGATGACTGTTCTCGCCTTTAGGTTTCATGATGGGAATGACACCGTCACAGCGGAGCACACGCCGCATCGACTTGGGTCGCAGCCAAGCGCCAACCACCCAAATGGGAATACGTGGTTGTTGTACGGGATGTGGCATATGAACCTGTAACGCAGTTGTATCGACACGATAATGTTTGCCCTGGTAAGCGCAAGCATTATCGTGCCAAAGTTGATGGATGATCTCTAGCCCCTCATCCACTAACTCGGCGCGCGTCCGCAAATCAGTTTCCTCACCGAACTCGGCAAATCCCACATCTACTGCCCCCATACCAATACTTAAAATGGCACGCCCATTGGACAATTGGTCAAGAGTCGCAGCTTGAGCCGCCACTTTCCAGGGTCGCATGATGGAAAGGGGTGTGAGCAACGTACCGAGACGAATCGACTTCGTCTGCATCGCCGCGGCCGTTAGACACAACCAGGCATCGACACACCACATCCCATCTGACAAAAAGAAAGCATCCCAACCCGCCTGTTCGGCTTCGACCGCATAGGTAACAGCGGTCTCTGCATCGTCCGGTGGCATTACAAAACCAAATTTCATTTTCTGCTCCTTTCCCAAAGTGTAGCGTGAGATCGAGTTCGGTCTATCTATTATACGATCACCATTTGTAAGCCAGTTTGTCGTAGCTTAGCATAATAGGAGCAGGGATCGGCGGCCAATGCACTCTGGGCGCCCTGTTCGCGCACCTGCCCTTCCTCCAAAATGAGGATTTCATCAACCTGCGCCACTGTCGCCAACCGATGCGCGATGATCATAGCTGTCCGCCCGGCCAACAGGCGTTGTAAAGCCTGGTCAAGGAGAGCTTCGGTAGCCGGATCCAGGCGGCTCGACGCTTCATCCAAAATCACCAGCCCCGGATCTTTTAGAAAGAGACGGGCCAGGGCAATCAGTTGTGCCTCACCGCCGGAGAGAGTCGCCGCCGCGATCGGTGTGTCGAGCCCTTGGGGCAGACGCGCCAACCACCCAGTCAGCCCCAGTTCGCCCAACACCTGGAGCAAGGTCGCATCGGCCACGGTGGCATCAAAAAAAGTGAGATTATCGCGCAAACTCGCTTCAAAGAGTTGCACCTCCTGGGTCACCAGGCCAATGCGTCGGCGCAGCGCGTCCAGCTTGATCTGGCGCAGATCCACGCCGTTGAGTTGCACCGACCCCACCTGAGGATCATAGAAGCGGAAGAGCAACCGGGTCAAGGTGGTCTTGCCGCTGCCGGTGCGTCCCAAGATGCCCAACGTGCGTCCGGGGGCAAGGTGGAAGGAGATGGCGTCGAGGGTGGGGGATTGGGAGACTGGAGACTGGGAGACTGAAGACTGAAGACTGGAGACTGAAGACTGGGGGATGAGTTCGTAGTGGAAGGAGACGTTGGTGAAGGTGACGGCAAGGGGGCCGGGGGGCAGCGTGGCAGCGCCATCCACCAAGGCGGAGTGGGTGTCGAGCAGGGTGCGGATGCGGGCAATGCTGGCGTCGGCCTGTTGTAGATTCTGCAGTTGGTAGCGGATCTCTTCAATGGGCGCCGCCAGCATAACGGTGTAGGCCACGATGAGGTAGACGGTGCCCAGCGAAATAGCGCCGGTCCAATAGAGGCTGCCCCCCAGCCCATAAGCCAGCGCATCACCCACAGCAAAGAGCAGAATCGCTGCGGTCATGACACTCTGTCCCCAGAAGCCCGCCCACAGCCGCACTGGCAACCACGCCTGCAACTGGGCAAAGAAGCGTTGCATCACATAGGGCACGGCGGCGCTGGTGCGAATGTCTTCAATGGCGGTGAGCACCTCGCCCAGGTAGCCATAAAAGCGGGCGCTCCGTTCGCGGTCGGCCTGCCAATGGGGAGTCCCCTTTTGCCAGACGCGGCTGAGGACGGCCAACGCCAGCAGGGTAAAGAGGGCAAAGGCCACCCCCAAACGCAGATCAACCAGCCAGACCGCAACAACCACGCCTGCCAAGAGCAACGCGCTGCTCACAAGCTGCACGGCAAAGCTGGAAAAGAATGCGGCCAACTCGCGCACATCGCCATCGACGCGCTCAATCAATTCACCAGGGGTATGGGCGGTGTAGAAGCTCAGGTCGAGACGCAGCAGATGGGCGGCCAGATCCACACGCAGTGCGTTGGTAGCATCCCAGGCCACGCGCTCACTCCAATAGTGGGCCAGCACCTTGAGCCCCTGTTGGGCAAAGGTCACCCCCAGAAAGAGGAGCGCCATGCGCATCAGCACGTTAGTCGCAGCGCCACGCTGCACCGCATCGATAAAGGCGCGCACCACCTGGGGTGCGGCCAGTTGCAGTGCAATCCCGGCCAACAAGAGCAAAGCCATCAACAACACGGCGCGCCTTTGGGGCGCCAGATAGGTGTGAAGAAGAAGCCAGTAGTGGCGCAGTGGAATCGTCATTGAGTAAATTGTTCGAGTTGAGCAATGACCTGGCGCTGAATCAGGAAGAACCACGCGGCATCGAAGCCGCCGCCGGCCTCTTCACCCAGCACCTGGAGATGTTCGCCCCATAGCTCCAGCAGCCTCATATAGGCGCGCGCCAGGGCTGGCGGTTCCAATTTGGCCGGATCGCCCTGGACATAGGTCTGGAGAAATTGTTCACACCACGCCGGCGGCATAAATTCAGAAAAGTGCTTGTAGCGCGAGGAGTAGCCAATGTTGAGGCGACGATACATGAGCTTGATCAGCTCGGTGCGCATGCGGTCGAGTTGAAAGATGGCCGAGTGCCACTCGCCGCTGTAGAAGATGGCCGGGACCTGCACCAGGGTGGTCAGAAAAATGTTGAAAAGACCTTGCACCACTGCCGGTGTCAATTCCTCCCATGCGGCCCAAACTTCCGCCGTGGGGCGGGGCGGCAGCTTGCGAAAGTGGGGCTCGCCCGCAGGCAGGCGTGAGAAGAGAATCTCCCACTCATAGAGTTCACAGCCATTGACTTCGCTCCGTTTGACCGCGGCCGCCTCCACGGTCACGGCGTCGGCGGTAATGGCGCGCACATAGCGGGTCTCTACCAGGCAGTAATCGCCCAGGCCGGCCAGCAGGGGCGTGCGGTCGGTTTCCCACAGTTGGGTATAGGCGTGGTCGGCCAGAGCTAGACGCAGATCAATGTCGGAGCCGGCATTGCCGCGCCCAGAGGCGAGGCTGCCTTCGAGCCAGACCAGGTCAACCTCCGGCAGTTGTTGCAAGACAGCAACCCACCGCTCAAGGATCGTCCACTGTTTGCGGGTGGATGGTGTTACGGGCATGGTTTTCTCCTAAATAATTAATGGAAAATGGTTAATGGTTAATCAATGTCATTAAGTTAAGAAATTATCATGTCAAAGTAATCAGTGATCAGTGCTCAGTTTCCAGTGTGTGGTTCGAGACTGACTACTGAAAACTGGGAACTGATGACTGTTAACTTAATGACATTGAATGGTTAATAGGTTGCATCGCTTAAGGTGACCGGCACTTAGAAGTGCCGGTCACCTTGGCCCCGCCGACTTGCTTTCTGTTCCCTCGTTACCCGTCCAGCGGCGGTTGGCATTGATCGCTTGTTTACGCTGGAAGGCCTGTTCGAGATCCAGGTCAAGTTGGTTGGCCAGGTCACAGAGATTCCAGACGATGTCATAGATTTCGTGGCCGATGTTCTCCTTGATCGCCGCCAATTCGGTGGTGCTCGGCTGCATTTCCAGCCGCACCAACTCACGCGCCAATTCGCCTACTTCGGAAATCAGGTAGCGAAAACGCTGGTCGGGCGTGCGGTCGGGCCAGTTGTGCTTGCGACAGAGTTCGAGGGCGTTACGTTGAATGTCAACGATGTGCATGGGTTCGCTCCAGTCTGGTAGCTAGCTATACGCAGTTCAAAATGAGACCCGGAGTTTGGCCGAGACGGGAGATGAGAGATTGCGCGCAGGTCTTCAGTCTCTCATCTCCAGCCTCGAAAGTCGGGTGTTCATTTTGATTTCACTATAGTATATGGGATGAAAGATGACATCTGCTGTCATATTGCGCGATCAAAAATAAGAGGGAAGTGGTATTTTGCTTGACAATCTATACCTGCAGATTTATTATCTTAGACTATGAGCAACCAGCCAACCTGGTTAGATGAACAGACAATCACTCTTCCTGATGGCACATCTGCGGTGCGCAGTTATGATCAGGAGGAAGATATGCTTGAGATCTTCTTTAGCGATGGCATGGCAACAGCCACGATAGAGTTGACAGATGGCGTCTATTTACGCTTTGATCGTCAACGTTATGAACCGTTGAGTTTGGCTATGCTGGCCTTTCAAGCCCGTATGCAGCAACAGGAATTTGGTGAGCCATTACTGGCATTCGATGGCTTGGCCCAATTGCCGGAAACGGAGCGTCGCCAGGTCTTACAGATGTTAAAACGTCCGCCGCTCACCTATGTACTCCACCTCTATTCTTTCCAACCCTCTGCCCAGGCACGCACAATGCCGGTCGCGTCAATGATGGAACCAATGGCTGTACCGGCATGATCGACTCTATCCGCGCCTTCGCGATGGCCCTCCATGCTCAAGGCACGGCTTGGGTGGGCACTTTCGAGGGGTGGCCGGCGACCTATACACCCGAAGATCGCACACGACAACCTGCGCACTCTAAGCAGACATTCATCCCTGCTAAGTTCTTTGTGGGTGATAGTGCGATTTGGCATGTAGCCATTGCGTGGGAAGATGGGCGGAACGCCCCGCCGGTCGAGCTGGAAAACCGGCGTGAGGTGCAGGGCAAGGGGCATATCACCTATCTGGCCGAGCGCCAGATGGTGGGGAATACAACCGCGGATTGAGGGAGTAACGGCTTTGATGCCCTGTTGATCTACGCACGTAGTGGCGATTCTATCACTGTGTCAGCATCATATACGCCGTTGACCGGCGCACCATAACGGGCCAAGAGTTCGACCAGCGCGGTTTCATCCTCAATCTCGCCATTGCTGTGGAAACGCTCGATCTCGACTGTATCATCGACTAGAAATTCGATTTCCCAGCGCGCGCCCGGCACAGCAACATTGACCAAGAGCGCCTCTTCCCGTATGCGCGTCAAGGTGTACGCGATTTCGTGCGCTTCGAGTTGATCCAGCAAGGTCATCAGTTGCGCAAAAACATTTTTCTTCATCGGTCGAATCTCCGATCAGTTAACAATTAAAATGGCGCGGTTGCGTTGCATTTCGGGACTTGCGCCCTCATACCAATCGGTGATAAAATCCAAACATCTGTTCGACAGTGACAGTCGTTTTCGTTTACACGGACCAACAGGGGGAAGCAGATCCCATGACGATGGATATAGCACCCGTTTACACCGAGATTATTGACTTTCTGGCAGCCGGTACAACACCTACCAGCCTGATTGCCTTTCACCCTTCCGAAGCGGCCAAGCAACGGGTGGCGGATCTGATTCAACGCGAAAAGAGTTCAGGACTTACCTCAGAAGAACGGGTTGAATTAGAGCATTATTTGCAACTCGAACATCTCATGCGCTTAGCCAAGGCACGAGCACAAGGTCATCAATGAATAGTTCACCTTATTGCCTATGCTAGAGCGAATTTAGTCCACAGCCTATTTACTCTGCAATCGCTACGGCGCCGGGAAAAAATCCGTTGCAACCGCCATCCGCTGTAGTTAGCCGGGAGACCATGCCACTCGAAAACCGACACGGTCGAAGACGAGGACAATGCCGAGGTCAATGCCGCCGCGAACGGCGCAACGGACGCCTCTAAGATGAGCGTCAAACGAACCGCCCCGCACGACGCGATACCCACCTGCAACTGAATCTTCGCGACCATCAGTAGGAACATAGGGATAGCCAAAATCTGGTTTCTGGATATCTCGTCCCCAGAGGCTGCTTGTCCATTCCAAAACATTACCGGCCATGTCGTAACAACCATACGGACTGATGCCAACAGGATAATGGCCGACAGGGGTTGTGTCTTTGACATTCATAGCAAAGTTGCAGCGCGTCGCATCCGGCGGCGCATTGCCCCACGGATAAAGCCGACCATCACCGCCGCGCGCCGCCTTCTCCCATTCCGCCTCGGTGGGCAGACGCACCTTGGCCCAATGGCAAAAAGCCACTGCATCTGCCCAGGAAATACAGGTCACCGGGTGCTCCATCTTCTGTTCTATAGTGCTCTTGGGCCCACGCGGTCGCACCCAGTAGGCACCCATAATTACCTTCCACTTGCTTCCGGTGTAGCCATAAGCATAGCCTTGCTGTTCAGCCGTCGTCTGATAGTTGGTGGCTGTAATAAATTGGGCAAATTGGGCCACTGTCACCGGGTAGCGCGCAATCTGATATTCAGGCAGATTGAGCCGGAATTGGGGCAGTTCGTCGTCGAAGGCATCTTTGTCCTTCTCCTTGTCACTGCCCATGACAAACTCACCGGCGGGGATCGTGACCCAGTCAAAGGCGACGGGAGTGCGAGGTGGCGCGGGGCGGGTGGCGACGGCTTCGGCAGGCCCAGCCGTCACTGTTATGTTCACAGGTGGTCTAGCCGGCATAGGCGGATTAGCTAAGTCAAACAGCCGCCCATCGGTCGCACGCAGATAGAGCACCGGCGTGCCCCACTCTAGCGAGCTTTCGTCGTGCAGGTTCATGGCGTTGCGTGCGTCGGCCACCGCGGCATCAACGGGTAGGTTGTCGGCCAGGGCGCTGTAAAAGGTGCGGGCAAATTCAAGCGCACCGGCGTCGGTAATGGCATATTGCATGGCCAAGACCGCCGGCAGCCCGCCCGCCACCAAGGTCGCGGCGGTGCCGGAGAGCACATCTAGGCGACCGCCGCGCGCCCCTTCACAGGCGTTGAGCACGGCCAGCCGCAACGTCCCGCGCTGAAAGGCCAGCAACCGGCTCAGTTGCGTAGCCGATACACCTTGGGCGCGACCCTCATCGTCAGCCAGGAAGATGCGCCCCTCATCACGGCGTTGGTCAAATTCGCCGTGGCCAATCAAGTGGAGAATATGCCAGGGGCCATAGCTTGGGCGCATCCACTGTTGCAGATCACGCCAGCTTTGGCCGGGCAGCCAGGTCAGCTCCACCAACCCACGCACCAGCAAGGGTTGCAACGCGGTTTCGACCTGGCGCTGCTCCTGCGCGGCGTTGAGTTGGCGCAAGTCGGCAGGATTGGCCACCACACCCAGAATGCGCAGCGGCGGCGTCACCGGCAAGGGTGGCGCACTTTGGGCAAGGGCCGGATAGCGCACCAACGGCGTGCGCGGGTCGAGAGCCACATAATCGCGCCGACGCGGATCATGCAGAAATTCCCAGGGCAAGGCAGCCAGGTGGGGCGCATGCATGATCAGCTTGATACGCACGCCCTGCCCTATAGATTGGGCTTCCCGCTGGCACTCATAGTAGAGGGAACGAACCTCGTCCGGCAGCAGAAAGGCAAAGAGCCGGGCGCCAAAGTCACGCACCGCCTCCTCATGGGGCAGCAGCCGCAGGCGCGTGGTCGTCTGGGCATAGAGGATCGCCTGCTCTAGCCGCAACAGTTCCAGTTCCAGTTGGGCATTGGTATAGGGAAAGGTCGCCACCCCCTGCGTCTCCCCCGCGGACGAACGCACCGCGATCTGATAGGTGGCGGCGTCCTGGGGCGTCACTTCAATGGCAAAGTCGCGATAGGCAAGGTGGTCGAGGGGCATGGGTTAATTCCCAGCTGAAGTCTGGCGGTTTTAGCTGACCACACTGGTGATTGGTGAATGGTTGTCACAGCCGCTGCTTGAATCTGCCGGTCACGTGTGACCAAGGGCGCCCCTAAATAGAGCGCGGTAGCAGCAATAATACGCTCTATAACAACAGCACTCATAGAGTAATATCCTTGGGAAAATTGCCCCACATCTCCTGTCTTGCTTCAGCAATATCTTGTGCCGTGATCTGTATCTGCAAATCTGCAAAGAGGCCAATCGGATTACGACGCGGCTGCTTCATTTTGCGTTTCGTCTGTAGAAATTCTACAAAATCCAGGACTTCCTGTTTTTGTTCGACAGGTAAGGTGGTTAGATGTTGCAAAACAGCTTGTTCAATAGTCATACTTTTCTCAATTCAAAATCACAAGATTCAGTTTATTGGTCATCATATATTATACCGCGCAATCACACTGCGAACAAATGATTGACAAGCGACACCGCCTCTGCTACAGTTGGCTCAGCAACTCCACACCGTCATCCCACAGCCGGAGACCAAGTTTCAGGAGCCATCATGCTGCACATTCGCCCACTGACTAACACTGATATTACCCCCTTGGCCCACTTGATGGCGACCACGCCACTCTGGCAGCGCTATGGGGTCACCGAGGCGAATGCTACGGCGCGGCTGCAGAGTGGGTTGACCGCACAGGAGACGATTGCTGTGGCGGAGGCGGCAGGCATCCCCACGGGTTTTGTCTGGTATGTGGCGCGGAGCGCCTTTCAGCGGGGTGGGTATATTATGTTGATTGGCGTGGCGGCCACGGCGCGCAGCCAAGGGATAGGCGCGGCGCTCATGGCCCATGCCGAAGCGACCCTCTTTGCCCAGGCGGACAGTATCTTTCTGCTCGTCTCCGATTTTAACGCCGCCGCCCAACGGTTCTATCAACGGCTGGGTTATCAGCAGATCGGCGCCATTCCTGATTTTGTATTGCCGGGGGTGAGTGAGTTGATTTTTTATAAGGGGAGGAGGGAGTAGGGAGACGGAAGTAGGGAGACGGAAGATAATATGACAACTGTTGTCCTATTTACATGTTATAATCAAATGCGGATATACAATCCATGATCAATTACCCTTAAACCATCATACCAATCAGTTCACGCAATACGCAACATCTATTCACCCAGGAGCCCTATCATGCGCGCCGACCGTCTACTCTCGATTCTCCTTCTGCTGCAAGTTCGCCGCCGCGCCACTGCACGCGAGTTGGCGGACCAACTGCAAGTTTCGGCGCGCACGATCCAGCGTGATATGGAAGCGCTGAGCATGGCCGGCATTCCTGTCTATGCCGACCGGGGCACGGGGGGCGGTTGGTCGCTCCTTGATGGCTATGAGACCAAGCTGACGGGACTCAATGAAAGTGAGATCCAGGCGCTCTTTCTCACCAACCCGGCCCGCCTCTTGGCTGATCTGGGGCTGAGCAAAGCGGCTGAGGCCGCACGGGACAAATTACTGGCAGCGCTGCCGGCCATGCACCGCCGCGATGCCGAGTATATTCGCCAGCGTATCCACATTGATGTCACCAGTTGGCAACGCAGCCAAGGCGATATTACCTATTTGTCGCTCTTGCAGGAGGCGATCTGGCAGGAGCGTCAGGTGATCATCACCTATGAGTTGAGCAGCGGTCCTATTATTGAACCACTGCTCGACCCACTGGGGCTGGTGGCCAAGGGCAGCACCTGGTATTTGATCGCTGGTGACGAGGGCAAAATCGGTGTCTATCGGATTTCGCGCGTCTATGCCGCAGCGATCACCGCGCAGCCCTGTGTACGGCCCTGCAACTTTGATCTGGCCGCGTTTTGGGCCGAGTCAGCGGCCAACTTTGTTGCCAATTTGCCTAAATATCCCGTGACCGTGCGCGTGGACCCAGCCATCTTGTCCCGCCTGCGTTGCGCCGGTCGCTTCTCGCGCATTGAGCAGGTCTACCCGACCCAGGGTGACGGCTGGCAGGAGGTTGATATTATGTTTGAGACCGCCAAAGAGGCATGTGAATATGTGCTGAGCTTTGGGCCGCAGATCGAAGTCATTGCGCCGGCAGAACTGCGCGCCGAGGTCATTACCCGCGCTGAAGCCATTTTGGCGCGCTGCCGTAGCGAAGGGTAGGAGGGAGACGGGAGTAGGAAGTAAGAAGTAAGGAGTAGGAAGTAAGGAGTAAGAAGTAAGGAGTAAGAAGTAAGGAGTAAGAAGTAAGGAGTAAGAAGTAAGGAGTAAGAAGTAAGGAGTAAGAAGTAAGGAGGGCTCACCTCCTGTCTCCCGTCTCCCGTCTCCCTCCTCCTGTCTCCTGTCTCTGGCCCCTCCCATTCTAGCCTTGTGCGCCACGACCGGGTACAATAGAGCCATGATCACGCGCACCCATTCCCATCCCAAAGCGTTGCCGCGCCGTCCCCAAGGACAGGAGACGCGCGGGAAAACTGCCCGCAACCGGCTGCGACGGGTGGATCATTTTGTCATTCTTTATGCTGAAGGTCTTTTGCGGCGCGATGCGCATGACCCAAAACAGCCGTTCTTTGTGGATGTCGGCTATGGTGCGGAACCTTTTACCACATTGGAGAGCGCGCACCGTTTCCGGCGTATCAACCCCACCTTGCCGGTCTTGGGCGTTGAGATTGACAGCGAACGCGTCGCCGGAGCCCTGCCCTATGCCGATGCGCATACCCACTTTCGTCTGGGCGGTTTTAACCTCCCCTTGCAGCCGCGGGAGGAGGTGCGCCTGATTCGGGCCTTTAATGTCTTGCGCCAATACGAGGAGGGCGCGGTGACGGAAGCATATGACCTCTTGCAGCGCACGTTGATGGTAGGCGGGCTGCTCATTGAGGGAACGTCGGACCCCTTTGGGCGCGTCTGGGTCGCCAACGTGCTGCGCAAAGTGTCGCCCAACGCCGGTCGCACCGGCGCACTCTGTCATGAAGCGCTGGTCTTTAGCACCAACTTTCGCACCGGTTTTGACCTCACCGACTTCCAGGCAGTGCTGCCCAAAGAGTTGATTCATCGCGTTGTGCCGGGTGAACCGATCTATACCTTTTTACAAGCCTGGCGTCAGGCGCAATTGGCAACCAGCGCCCAGCAAGCTTGGGGGATGCGCCAGTGGTTTTGCGCCAGCGCAGCACAATTAGCCGCGCATGGCTACTGCATTGACCTACGTCGCCGCTGGCTCGCGCGCGGCTATTTACTCTGGCGCCGGCCAACCATCTAAGGCTTCTTCAAAGCAATAACTATCCAGTTACGCGTAAAAGGGCAGGAAACGTTCACCCAATACGCAACACGCTCAACCCAACTGATCCACCCAATCGAAAGGAAACCACCATGCCAACCGCACCCATCCGCTGGGGCATCCTCAGCACCGCCCGCATTGCCGAAAATGCCTTTATCCCCGCCGTTCGCCAGACAGTGCGCGGCCAAGTGGTCGCGGTGGCCAGCCGCGACCGAGCCAGGGGTGAAGCCTTTGCCCGCAAACATGAGATCCCCCAGGTCTTTGCAGACTACGCCGCCCTGCTGGCCAGCGATACGGTCGATGCCATCTATAATCCACTGCCCAATACCCTGCACGCCGAGTGGACCAAGCGGGCGGCTGACCACGGCAAACATATCTTTTGCGAGAAGCCACTGGCCGTCACCTCAGCGGAAGCACAGGGCATGGTCGAACATTGCCAACGTGCGGGCGTGCTGCTGACCGAAGCCTTTGTCTTTTTGAGTCACCCGCAAACGCTGAAACTGCGTGAAATAGTAGATAGCGGCGCCATTGGCAACCTGCTCCAATTGCATGCCCATCTCACCTTTGCGTTGGCGCGTCCCACCGACAACATCCGTCTCAACCAGTCGCTCGGTGGCGGCAGCCTGTTGGACGCCGGCGGCTACCCCATTACCTTTGCCCGCTTTGCCTTTGGCGCCGAACCTGTGGGGGTGCAGGCAGCCTGTCGCATCGACCCGGAGTACAACGTCGATAGTCGCATCGCGATGGTGTTGAGCTTCAGCCATGAGCGTATGGCGACGTTGCAAACGGGGGTTGACGCCATGGGCGGGCCGGGCGCTTTCCTCTTTGGCGACAAGGGCTACATTGAAGTGCCTCAGCCCTACCACCCCAGAGCGCAGAGCCACTTTATTGTCCACACCGCCGCCGGCGCCGAGACGGTGAACGTTGACACCGGCCAACTGCCCTTCACCCCGGCCCTGGAAGAGTTTCACGCCTGCCTGCTGGATGGGGCGCCGCTGCGGGTCTCTGCCGCCAACGCGATTGGGACACTGCGGATTATTGAAGCGGTGCTGGAATCGGGACGCAGCGGGGCGCGGATTGCTTTGTAGGGGATCTATCAGGGAGGACGTCCTCGGCGCGGGCCGGGGACGTTGTGCCGTCATTTTTGGGGATTAGCCTTGCGAAATAAGTAACCGAGAAAATCCTGTTCGACGGTGGCGCCACCCAAGTTGCGAATGTGGGTCAAGATCTGGGCGCGATGGTCGCCGCTGTGCAGGGCAACCTGAGTTAGTGCCTGGTAGACTTTGATGGGTCCTTGCTCCACCTCCCAAAAAGAAGGGCGCACCTCACGCTGCAATTCGTCCGGGGTCAAGGCGGCGACATAGGCGCGCACCATCGCCTCCGTCGCATCCCACTGCGTGTGCAGTGAAGCCAAATCGGGAAAGGCGTCCCACTCTAGAAAATGGAGTTCCCCCGTCTGCAAAAAGTGGACCCACCACTCCTCCACCCCAATGATGTGCAGACAGTGCACAAAGATCGACCATTCTTCTTCGCTGGTTGGTTGCTGCACCTGTGCTTCAGTCAACGGGAGCAGACACTGCCAAACCCGGTGATTGTTCCAGTAGTTGAAGTCATAGAGTTCCTGAAAATAAGCTGGCGTCATGGTAGGCGGCTCCTTTATGCGACAATACAAATCAACATAGCGAACAAATGTTCAAAGCAAGTATACCGAGAAAGCGCAGCAGCGTCAATTTTGTGCGCTTTGGGGAGTGCAAGTACAAACCGCGGCGGCAAAACCAACCTACAAAGTTTTTAGTAGACAGTAGGCAGGAGACAGTGTTCAGTAGACAGTGACCAGGGTGCAGACGATTGTCTACTGAACACTGAATACTGAACACTGTGCACGGATTCCCCACATTGGTACGTTCCTTTTGCCGCTACTGAGTACAAATAACGGCCATTTTTCCCGAAAAAGTCTAATACCGACTATAATAAGCCCTAATGAAGAAATGCAAAGACGATTATACTCACGAGCAGCACAGGAAGCACCATTTTACTCCTGTACAAAATGATACTTCTTGGCACTCGTCGGTATATCTACCATTTTACTTGCGGAGAATTCTATGAGTAAACCCTATCGCCCGGTTGCCCTGATCATTATGGACGGCTGGGGTATTCGTGAGATGGCCGCGGGCAATGCCGTTGTCCTGGGCAAGACCCCCAACTATGATCGGTGGAACCGGGAGTTGGAACGCACTGTCCTAGACGCGTCGGGCGAAGCGGTGGGCTTGCCCGAGGGCCAAATGGGCAATTCGGAAGTAGGCCATCTCAATTTGGGCGCCGGCCGTGTGGTCTACCAGGATCTGACGCGCATCGACCTGGCTATCCGGGACCATTCCTTCTTTGACAATCAGACCTTGACCGCGGCGCTGGAAGAGGTTAAAAAGCAGGGGAGTAAGTTACACCTGATTGGGCTGCTGGGTGATGGTGGCGTCCACAGCCAGAGCCGCCACCTCTATGCGCTGCTGGAAGCGGCCAAGCGTCATGGGGTTGAGCCCATCCTCCATCTGATCTCCGACGGACGCGATACGCCGCCAGAAAGCGGCCTTGGCTTTGCCCAACGGCTCGAAGATTATTTGGCTGACAATCCCGGCGTGATCGCCTCCGTTTGCGGGCGCTACTACACCATGGACCGCGACAAACGGTGGGAGCGTACAGGCAAGGGCTACCGCGTTATTGCCCAGCACGCAGGCGAAGAGGGGCGTCACGCTGCCTCGGCCACCGCCGCGCTGCAGGCATCCTACGCTGAGGGGAAGACCGATGAATTTGTGCTGCCGGTCGCCATTGACGTAGGCGACAAAAATGTCCAGGTGGAGCCGGGCGATTGCTTGCTCTTCTACAACTTCCGCGCCGATCGGATGCGCCAGATTGTGCAAGCCTTTCTGGCGCCGGATGCAACCGGTTTTGACCATCCCGCGATCGACAATCTGCACCTTGTCACGATGACCAGCTATAGCAGCGACTTCGCGGTGCCGGTGCTCTTCCCCGACGTGGACATTGCCAACCCCTTGGCCGAGGTGCTGAGCAAAGCCGGGTTAAAGCAGTTTCACGCCGCCGAAACCGAAAAGTACGCCCATGTCACCTACTTTTTCAATGGTGGCAAGGAACAGCAATTTGCCGGCGAAGAGCGCCATCTCGAACCCTCCCCCAAAGTGGCGACCTATGACCTGCAGCCGGAGATGAGCGCACAGCCATTGCTCGCCGCCTTACTCCGGCGCCTCCAAGAGCATGACGACGACTTTATCCTGGTGAACTTTGCCAATCCCGACATGGTGGGCCACACCGGCGTGCTGAACGCAGCGATCAAGGCGGTGGAGACGGTGGATGAATGTGTCGGCGAGTTGGTGGAGGCGATCAGTGCCAAGGGCGGTGTGGCGTTGGTCACCGCCGACCATGGCAACTGTGAACGTATGATCAACCTGGAAACGGGCGAACCGCACACCTATCACACCACACAACCGGTCGCGCTCTTCGTCATCGGTGACGGTTACCGCAATCTGCGTCCGCGTGGTGCGCTGGCCGATGTCGCCCCCACCGTGCTGGATCTGCTCGGCGTTGACCAGCCGGCGGAGATGACGGGGCGTTCGCTCTTGCAGGTTTAGCCATCGTGTTAAACAAGCCGGGAAAAGTGACCGGCACTTGGGAAGTGCCGGTCACTTTATACTCCAGCCTATCCTTTATAAGCTTCAGAAAAACGCTAGGTGATTTCTCTTTCTAGGGCATGATCAGGTACAATTGTTTCCACTATTCCACCTAGGCAATCACTTTCTTCATTCATCTTTACGCATCTTCAGGAGGGGAGCCAAATGATTGAACTACACACAAAAGGCGGCTTAAGTCGCCGTGAATTTCTACGCCTTACCGCAGTCGGCGCCGGCGCCTTGGCTATTGCAGCCTGTGCGCCGGTTGCCCAACAGGCGACCGGCGGGGAGAGTGGCGGCGCCAGCGCACCGACCACGCTCAGCTTTTTGACCCAAGGCGGTGATGAGGCAGCCTTTGCCCGCTATAACCCCTTGATTGACGAGTTCCAGAGCGCCAACACCGACATCAAAGTTGAGCCGATCTTTGAACCGGGCGGTGCAATTGAAGTGCAGCAGAAACTGCTCACCCTGATCGCCGCCGGCGAAGCGCCCGACACCTACTGGGCCCACAGCTATACCAATGCGGGACAAGCGAAGCGTGACATTCAGCTTGACCTCAACGATCTGCTCGCAGCTGACAACACCATTAAAGCGGAGGACTTTTTGACGGCGGCGTGGTTAGACTTCCAGGTCGACGGCAAGCAAATTGGCTTCCCGCGTGAGACGACCAGCACCGTCATCATCTATAACAAGGCACTCTTTGACAAGCACAGCCTGCCCATGCCCACTGAGGATTGGAGTTGGGACGATTTTCTGAACGCGGCCACGGCCATTACCGAAGGCGAAGGCGCAGATAAGATCTATGGCACCGCCGACTGGAATCTGAACCGCAACACCTGGATTCGCATGTGGCAGAAGGGGGGCGATGTGCTCAATACTGAACGCACCCAATACACCATGAACGAAGAGCAGAATGTGGCGGTTGTACAGACGATTGCCGATTGGCACCATGAACTAGGCATCCATATCCCCGGCCAGGAAACGGGCGGCTTCTCCACCGGCGATCTCTTTACCACCGGACGGATTGGTATGTTCCCCCAATTTAGCGTCTTTAGCAACATCGCCGCCGCCGAGTTTGACTGGGATGTGGCGCATATGCCGCGCGACCCTGACGAAACCCGCACCACCCGCGTCGCCTCGGCCGGCCACAGCGCCTACAGCGGCACACAAAAACAGGATGCAGCCTGGCTTTGGCTCAAGAAGCTTGCCTCTGAAGATGCGTTCTGGCTCTGGGTGGACTCGGGTCTGCGCCTGCCTTCGCTCAAGAAGGTGGCGACCGATCCCAAGCTGCAAGATCCCACCAAGCCGCCGGCCCATAACCAGATCATCATCGATGCCTTTGATTATGGCCGGCCGGAACCGGTGGCCGGCGACTGGATCGGTGTCCACCGTGAGATCCAGCCGGCGCTCGACTCGATCTACGGCATTGAAAAGGCCGATCCACAGACCACCTTGGACGGTATTGCCGACCGCGTTAATGAACTGATCGCCGCCCTGCCCGGCGCTGAGGGAAGATAAGTTGACCAGATGACCGGATGACCGGATGACAAGATGGCCGGATGAGTTGCGGGATCGTCCAATATCCCCGGCACAGACCAACCGATAGGGTAGTGGTAGGAGCACTTGTAGCCAAGGACGTTGGGCCTACCCTTTGTCTTCGGTCATCTTGTCATTTTGTCATCCTGTCCTCTTGCCTTCCATTGCTGGAAAGATTTATGACGCTACGAAAATCGCCGCGCGCCTATCGCAGTAAATTGCTTTGGGCCGAACGCCGTGACGCCTATCTATTCATTACACCCTGGATCTTGGGCTTTTTGCTCTTTACGGCTGGGCCTATGTTGGGCTCTCTCTACATTTCATTTACGCGCTGGGAAATTGTCACGCCGTCGGTCTGGGTGGGCTTGCAACAGTATCAAAAGCTCTTTACCGATGACCGTTTCTATCTCTCGCTCTGGAATACGGCCTATTATGTTTTTTTGGGCGTCCCCTTGCATTTGACGCTGGCGCTAGTGGCCGCGTTGGCCATGAATATGAATCTGCGCGGCATTCGCATCTTCCGAACCATCTACTATGTGCCCTCGCTGACACCGGCTGTGGCCAACTCTATCCTGTGGCTGTGGATCTTTCATCCCCAATATGGGTTGGCCAATGCTTTGCTCGAATGGATTGGATTTGGGGGACTCTACTGGCTGCAAGATCCACGCATCGCCAAGCCCGCCTTTATCATTATGAGCTTCTGGACCATTGGCGGACAGATGGTGATTTTGCTGGCCGGTCTCAAGGGCATTCCAGAGCAGCTCTATGAAGCCGCTGCGATGGATGGGGCCAATACCTGGCAACGCTTTTGGAATGTAACCTTGCCCTTGCTGACACCGGCGCTCTTTTTTAACCTGATCATTGCCATCATTGGTGCCTTCCAGGTCTTTACCCAGGCCTATATTATGACTGAGGGCGGCCCCAATTATGCGACCCTCTTCTATCTGCTCTATCTCTACCGTAACGCTTTTGAGAATTTCCGCATGGGCTACGCCTCGGCCATGGCGTGGGTGCTCTTTGTAATCATCCTCTTTTTTACCATGATCCAATTTCGCTTTTCCGACCGTTGGGTCTTTTATGAAGGGGATCTGCGCCGGTAGAGTAGGGAGTAAGACAGTGGACAGTAAGACAGTGGACAGTAAGACAGTGGACAGTAAGACAGTGGACAGTAAGACAGTGGACAGTAAGACAGTAGACAGTGAGACAGTAGTAACTTTCGTTGACGGTTGTGGGGACCACAGAGCCGCAGATTTATCTCCTGCCGCCGAAAAATCCGTTTCTTTCCGAATCTGTCGTAGAAGTGGTGTGGCCGGTGTATTTATTTTTTCGGAACGGCCTTAGACGGCAACAAGAAGGCAAGCAATTACGATGAGTGTGGTCAGTAAATCATCTAACAAGCAATCCTATCGATCGACCCGAACGCAATCCGTATGGCGCAAACGGCTGGGCCAATGGGCGAGCAATCTATTTTGGTATCTGGTGCTCAGCTTTTTTGGTCTGGCGTTGGGGTTGCCCCTGATCTGGCTGATTTCCACCGCACTCAAGACCGGCGCGCAAACTTTCCTAATGCCGCCCCAGTGGATTCCAGAACCAATTGTCTGGCAGAACTTCCCCGACGCCTTTCGTGCGGTGCCCTTCTATCGTTACTTTTGGAACACCATGACGGTGGTTTTCTGGGCGACCACCGGCACGCTTTTTACGTCATCGCTCACCGCCTTTGCCTTTGCTCGCTTGCGTTTTCCTGCGCGCGGGCTGCTCTTTGGGTTGGTGCTCTCCACCATCATGTTGCCGAGCATTGTGACCCTCATTCCTACCTTTATTGTCTTTCGCAATTTGAAGTGGATCAATACCTTTCTGCCGCTGACCGTGCCCTATTGGTTGGGAGGCGGCCCCTTTAATATTTTCCTCTTCCGCCAATTTTTTATGACCATCCCCTATGAACTAGACGAAGCCGCGCGCATTGATGGCGCCGGCAATTTTCGTATCTACTGGAATATTATTCTCCCGCTCTCGCGCCCCGTCTTGGCCACGGTGGCTGTCTTCTCCTTTATTAACCACTGGAACGACTTCTTTTTGCCCCTGATCTATCTTCAGAGCACTAGCAAATGGACTATGGCGATTGGGCTGCAAGGTTTTAAAGATCTCTACTCCACCAGTTGGAACCTGATGATGGCCGCCTCCACCGCTATGATTCTACCCCTTCTGATCCTCTTTTTCCTGGCCCAGCGCTATTTCATTAGCGGGATTCAGATGTCCGGGATTGCAGGTCGCTAATTCCTCAACACCTTCTCGTCAATTGCTATACCTCTTTCTATACCCACTCGCTATACCTGGGTTGGGGCTTCTACTAAGCTAGTAGAGTAAACTGTTTGCTGCTATTTTATTTGTAGCCACTTGGAGAGTGGTGAAGAAAAAAAGCTGACAGATCTAAAAGGGATACTTCGCTTCAAGACTCAGAAACTTGATTGCCAACCTTGATCAAGGCAGGATCTTCCGATCCTACTCTTTTATTGTTAGGGATTTGTTCTTTTTGTCAGTTGTTTTTCTAGTAAAAGCCAAAATTGTCAGCAAAAAGTAACATTATTTGCCAGATATATCTGATATAATATCTGAAGCCTTTTGATCTGCTGGGTATTTTTAGATGGCAGCCATAGGACTTTTTACCAAAAATACTATAAGTTATATTTGATATTGCAAGGGTAAAAACCCTATCCTATAAGAAATAATAAGTCATTTGTCTCAATTGTAAGCATAAAGTAACACCCTATTTTCGATATTTATGCTATTCTTCGGAAGATTCAATAGGGTTTTACACTTACGCTCATATGAGCGAAAAGGTGAAATCGCTGTAAGCACCAGAGAGAAATTGAGCGGTTTCACCCGCAGACCTATAGGAGCCTTACATTCAATAGTTTATAAGAAGTAATAAATTCTGATAATTTATTACAGAAACAAGCGAAACTTGTCACCATCTGGTCACAATTGGAACTATTTTAAGCAAAAGAGCATTTTATGACTAATAATATAAAGTATACTGATTAATAACATATAGTTAACATTTATCGTGTAAGATTAACTGTTCATATCCCCTTTCTTCTCTTAATAAAATACAAGCTGCTTGTACGCCACTCTGTTCTTTCGTCGCAATTCCTGGCGCAAAACTGTAAAGTTAAATAATTCAAGCTCTTTGCATTAGCTATAAGCTTTAGCCTATGAGCTATTACTTCACATTAATTATAGCATGTGCAACTGTGCAGTCTATGACTATCTGTGCATAATTGCATTTTATATGACGCTATTTTGTACAACTGCATGGCATGAATCGTAATGTACGGAAAGATCGGTGTCAGCCTTACCTTACTTCTGCAATTTTGCCCGACAATGGAGAGCCCAGTCTATGTATCCTGCACCCTTAGAATCAGAAAGGAAACCTCACGATGACGCTGCAAAATGTTGCCCCTACGTCTCATACATTTGTCGCTAACGCAGACCGTTCCGAGGGCAATGAAAGCCGCACCTCAGCGCCTGGTGTTCAGGTAGCAGCCGATCAACCTCCACCTTTGCACAGATATGCGGAACACTGGCCATCCATTACAGTGGTTATTCCAACCTTAAATGAAGCAGAAAATCTGCCGCATGTTCTACCCCAGATTCCAGCGTGGGTAGACGAAGTGCTTCTAGTTGATGGCCATTCCACCGATAGCACGGTTGCTGTTGCCCGTGAATTACGACCCGATATTCGGATTATTTATCAACAAGGTAGGGGCAAAGGTGCAGCGTTACGCACTGGTTTTGCCGCCGCCGCGGGTGACATTATTGTCATGCTCGACGCTGACGGTTCCACCGATCCCGGTGAAATTCCTGCCTTTATCGGCGCCTTACTTTCTGGCGCCGATTTCGCCAAAGGCTCGCGCTTTTTACAGGGAGGCGGCACCGCAGATATGCCTCTCTACCGTAAACTTGGCAATTTTTCTTTTGTGCTCAGCGTACGGATGCTCTTTGGCGGTAACTATAGCGACCTCTGTTATGGCTATAACGCTTTTTGGCGCCACGTTGTCCCCAGGCTCAAACTCGATGGCGATGGCTTTGAAATCGAAACAATGATGAATATTCGCGCCTTGCGCGCCCAACTAAAAATTGCGGAGGTTCCTAGTTTCGAAGCGCCGCGCGTCTATGGCATTGGGCGACTGCGCACAATTCCAGATGGCTGGCGGGTACTTAAAACAATCATACGTGAATGGCTTACACCCCACACCGAACGGCTGGACGAGGGTGCATAGCACTGTTTTGTCAAATAAATTCTGAGGAGTCAGCACGCCCCGTGCCGGTTGCCTCTCAGACGCAGCGCTTGATGATCAGTATTCTGTTTCGATTTTGTAGCAACCGATTCGAGGCTTGCCAAAAGAAAGTAAGCAAGAGTGAAAACAAATCTTATCCCATCCGGTATAGGTCACTTTAACACCAATCTCCCTAACCATAACCAGCCTAACGCCGACCACAGCGAGATTATTAATCGCCCGCTGACCGTCTCCGTTATAATCTGTGCCTACACAGAAGAACGTTGGGATGATCTATTGGCTGCGGTAGCTTCAGTAGAAGAGCAAACGCAGCCGGCCCAAGAGATCGTTGTCGTGATTGATCATAACCCTACGCTGTTTGCCCGCGCCCAAGCGCAACTCACCAACGTGATGGTCATTGAAAATACACAGCCACAGGGCCTCTCTGGGGCGCGCAATAGTGGCATTGCTGCAGCCCAAAGTGAGATCATTGCCTTCTTAGATGATGATGCCACTGCTGCCCCGAATTGGCTCGCTTGGCTCTGTCATTGGCTGCGCGATCCAAAAGTCATGGGTGCAGGCGGTGTCGTTGAACCGATTTGGGAAGGCGGACAGCCGGCATGGTTTCCAGTTGAATTTAACTGGGTCATCGGCTGTTCCTATCGCGGCCTCCCTCGCCATCCCCAAACGATTCGCAATCTTTTTGGCGGGTGTATGTGCATTCGGCGGGAAGTTTTTGAGGCTGTCGGCGGCTTTCGGATTGGCATTGGTCGTTCTGATAGCCGGCCCCTGGGTTGTGAAGAGACGGAACTATGCATTCGCGCCAATCAACAGTGGCCGGATCACCAATTTCTCTATGAGCCGCGGGCTTGGGCCTATCATCGAGTGCCCGCCAAACGGAGCAAATGGCGCTACTTTCGTGAACGCTGTTATGCCGAAGGGCTTTCCAAAGCGCTGGTCTCACAGACGGTCGGTGCGAAAGATGGATTAGCCGCCGAGCGCACTTACACGATGATTACGTTACCTCTCGGTGTCTTTCGCAATTTGGGCGATCTGATCTTGCACAGTGACGTAGATGGGATGGCACGCGCCGGCGCAATCATTGGCGGATTGGCCTTTACAGTGGCCGGCTATTTGTTTGGGCGAATTACGCAACGTCCCATCCAGCCACAGATCTTGCCATCATCCATGACAATTTTGAAGCAGGAAAAGCGAGTCGCATAATGGCAAAACAAAAAAAGAAGCTGCGCGTTCTTTTGGTGACGGCGCGCTATTTTCCCTATATGGGGGGGATTGAAACACATAACTACGAAGTGGCTCGGCGGTTGGTGCAACGGGGAGTTGATGTCACTGTACTTACCAGCGATCCGGGTGGACAATTGGCGACCAAGGAAGAAATCGACGGGGTTAAAGTGCACCGTGTGCACGCCTATCCGGCCCAACGTGATTACTACTTTGCACCGGGTATTCGAAATGCCATTCAACAGGGCGACTGGGATATTATGCACTGCCAGGGAGTCCATACCTTTGTCCCGCCCATTGCCATGTTGGCCGCACAGCAGAAAAAACTGCCCTACGTGGTCACCTTTCACACCGGTGGCCATTCAGCCCGTTGGCGCAATGCCATCCGCGGTTTGCAATTTGCGCTTTTGCGCCCGCTCCTGATCAAGGCCAAACGCTATGTGGGGGTCTCACGCTACGAAACAGAGTTCTTTCGTGATCGGCTGCGCTTGCCTGGGGACCGCTTTGTCATTATTCCCAATGGCTCGGATCTACCGGCAGGCGTAGTGCCGGCGCCGATTGACGAGTCAGTTACCCTCATTGTCTCGGTTGGACGGCTGGAGCGTTACAAGGGTCATCACCGGGTGATTGAAGCATTGCCCAAAGTACGCGAACAATGCCCAACCGCCCAGTTATTGATATTGGGTACAGGTCCTTACGAGGCGGCGTTACATCAGTTGACGCGCGAGCTTAACGTTGCCAATGCGGTAGATATTCGCATGATCCCAGCGAGCGATCGGCCAGCTATGGCGGCTACCCTCGCCAGAGCAAATTTGGTCACGCTCCTCAGTGAAGCGGAATCCAATCCGGTCGCGGTTATGGAAGCGGTAGCTTTGCGTCGTCCTGTGTTAGTCGCCAACAATTCAGGCTTCCAAGAGTTGGCCGAACGCGGTTTGGTCCATGCAATACCGCTGGCAAGCTCCACCGATCAGGTTGCAGCCGAGATCTTGCACCAATTACACGAGCCACTCATTCCCACTGGCTTTGAATTGCCCACCTGGGAAGGCTGCACCGATCAACTGTTAGATGTCTATCACACTGTGCTATAAGTGCTCTCGGTAAAATGTTACAGCGCTTTTGTGAATTTTTAGTGCGAAAGTTTCGTCTCCGCCGCAGCTTCCATACATCTTTGCGAAACTTTGGCAAACAGAATGAGGAAGATCTTGCGTATCTTAATGCTCTCACAATTTTATCCTCCAACGATCGGTGGAGAAGAGCAACATGTACGACGTCTCAGCCATGCACTAGCTAGGCGCGGCCATGACGTTGCTGTGGCGACTTTATGGCATGAGGGGTTGGCAGACTTTGAACTGGATCGAGAGGTGCGCATCTACCGGATCCCCGGGACAATTCAACGCGCCGGTTGGATCTTTAGTGAGGATGCACGCCGCCATGCCCCCCCCTTTCCCGACCCGGAAACAATTTGGGCGCTACGGAACATTATCGTTCAGGAACAGCCAGAGGTTGTTCACGCCCATAATTGGCTTGTTCATTCCTTCTTGCCGCTCAAAAGCTGGAGCAAGGCCAAGTTAGTAGTTACGTTGCATGATTACAGTTTGCTCTGTGCCAAAAAGCGCTTGATGTATCGCAATCAAAGTTGTAGTGGAGCCGACTTTAGCAAGTGCCTGACCTGTTCCGCAAAACACTATGGCAAAATCAAAGGCACAACTACCATGTTTGGTAATTGGATGATGTCACGGGTCGAACAGAAGTTGGTCGATATGTTCTTGCCCGTTAGCCAAGCAGTGGCGCAGGGCAATCAGTTGGCGGAGAAGCGTGTGCCCTATCAAGTAGTGCCCAATTTTCTGCCAGATATTCATGATGTTGAGCAACAAAATGCGGATGAGTATTTGGCGCAGTTGCCAGATGGAAAATTTTTGTTATATGTAGGGGATTTGAGCAAGGATAAGGGCATTCATATCTTGCTGCGCGCCTATGCTGGGCTACCGGATGCTCCACCACTGGTATTGATCGGACGTATCTGTGGCGATACACCGACGGAGATTCCGCCCAATGTACTGGTGCTCAATAGTTGGCCCCATTACGCGGTAACCCAAGCATGGGAGCGCAGCTTGGCCGTGATTGTACCTTCGGTCTGGCCGGAGCCTTTTGGCATGGTGGTGATCGAGGCCATGGCCGCCGGGCGCCCGGTGATCGCCTCCCGCAGCGGTGGCCTGACCGACATTGTCGTGGAAAGTGAAACTGGCCTGCTTGTGCCGCCCGGCGATGTGGAGGCGCTACGGGCCGCTATCCAAGCATTGTTAGATGATCCAGCATTATGCCTGGCCATGGGCCAAGCTGGCCGCCAACGTGTCAAGATCTATCAAGCCAATGTGGTGACGCCTGCGATTGAATATATCTATGCTCAGTTACTTCAGCTAAATACCTGCGCACCTGGTAAGCAAAGCAGACCGTATCAGGAGCTACGCAGCACGGCGGAACTAGGTTTTCGACAAAGACTTAGTTCCGCCATATCACCCTACTTGCGTAAGCCCTTTGTATAGAGATTACATGGACAAACTACATGACAGTGATTGGAAAGGATTCTAGCCTGGCGCCCAAAGCGCCAGCTAGAGCGGTCGCCGCGATTGCAACGTCGGTTGGTGCAGTCGCAACACGCACACTGCCTCCGTCGGCTACACAGCCAGCAGTCACCACGGTGACACAAAGTGGCAACTGGCTGCCGCTATTGAACCTGGTCACCGCCAGCGGGTTACTGCTTGTGGTGCTCGGCAACCTGCGCGGGCTGGCCGGTGAGAGCTGGTCGGAAGCCATCTTTTGGGCGGGCTTGATTGTCATCATTGCTCCCACGACATTGCGCCTCACCGCAGCTTCCCCCACACGTGGCGAACGGATTGGCCTGATTTTGTGGATGGGTGGATTGCTCTACCTGGTCAAAGTATTGCACAGCCCCTTTGCCTTTACTTTTTCCGATGAGTTTATCCACGCCTTTAATACGCGCGCTATTCTGGAAAGTGGTACACTCTTTACAAGAAATCTGCTGCTCCATGTCTCGTCCTTCTATCCAGGACTAAGCATGACAACTGCCGCTGTCGCCGATTTGGGCAATCTCCCCATCTTCTACGCCGGGTTGACGGTCATTGGCGCAGCGCGGCTCATTCTCTATCTGGGTTTCTTTCTCTTTACCGAGCAAGCCAGTGGATCGGCGCGCGTGGCAGGGCTGGCTACAGTACTCTATATGTGCCATTCAAACTTTCTCTTTTGGAGTGCACAGTTTTCCTACGAGTCGCTTTCATTTCCGCTAGCCGTGGCCATCCTCTTTATCACGGCGCGGCGCCAACAGCAAGCGAGTGACCAATCTATAGCGCTGATGGCGTTGGCCATGCTGGGCATAGTCGCGGTGGCGATCACCCACCATGTCACCTCCTATTTCTTGACCATCTTATTCTTGCTCTGGTGGGTGATCATCCGCTTTCGCCTCAATCTGCTGATTGTTTTTGTTTTGAACGTGATTGTAAACCCACGGGTCGAGGAGTGGCTTCAGCCCCAGATAACACCAGTTCACGAGGGCGAGACAACCACGTCAACATTGGCTCAAAACCCTATGTATGCACAGCGTTGGCTCTTCATTCTCTTCCTCTTTGCACTGACCGTTGTGCTCGCTTGGCTCGTTTTTGCCGCAAGCGCCACCACAAACTATCTTTCACAGGTGTTGACCAAGGCCCTCCTCTCCATGATCCAAATGATTGGCGGTGAGCAGACGGGACGACAGTTATTTGTCTCGAACACGGGTGTAGTGGCGCCGCTTTGGGAACGGGTTGTAGGGCTGGGCTCGGTTGTCCTCTGTCTGCTGGGGTTGCCGTGGGGGCTGTGGCAGATCTGGCGCAAAGATCGCTATAACCCGCTAGCTCTGCTCCTGGTGCTGGCCGCCTTGGGTTACTTTGTCATGTTGGGCTTCAGATTGACGCCGGCTGGCTGGGAGACGGGGAACCGTGCGTCTGGTTACATGTTTGTAGGTCTTTCCTTTGTGTTGGCGCAAGGGCTTATTGGCTTTTGGATGCCACAGCGTGCACGTTGGTGGGGAAGCATATTGATTGCTTGCTATGTCTGTATCCTTTTTATCGGCGGCGTCCTCTCTGGCTGGCCGCGCAACGGCCGGCTGGCGTTGCCCTATCTTGTCGAAGCGCAGGGGGAAGTAATTCGACCGGCGGGTCTGATGGCCGCCGAATGGATGTATGAGACCTTGGGTCCTGACAATCCAGTCGCCGTTGATGAAGCCAATGGCCGCTATACAATGTATTATGGACGCCAAAAATCACTAGTTGGACGCTACCCCAATACCAAGGAGCTGCTGTTGGAACCAGATATGCCGAATTGGCAATACAACGCGATCAAGCGAGAGGAGTTGCAGTACATTTTTATGGACCGCCGCCATATCAGTTGGGACAATATGGCGGGTTACTTTTTTGATCGCACCACTAATGGAGCACTGCCCCCGAAAGATCTTGTCGAACCCCAAGTGTACACCAAATTTGACCATCAGTGGGGTGTAACCAGGATTTGGGACAGTGGCAACATTGTGATCTATGACATTAATCGACTATTAAAGGCTATCCTCGATGCTCAACCTTCTGACCTCAATGACAGCCAATGACGGCTTTGAAATGATGTCCGCACTCGCAATTGCGACACATTGGCTGCGCACCTTCTTTGGTGTGGCCCTGGTGCTGGTGCTGCCGGGTGCTGCCATTACGGCGGCGCTTTTTCCCCGACGCACCCTCGACTGGCCGGAGCGCCTGCTCTTTATTCTGGTCGGCAGTATCAGTGTGACCGCAGTCGGTTCGCTTGGTCTCTATCTCAGTGGTTGGCCGTTAAGTCTTGTGCCGTGGGCTACTCTGCTTGGTACTGTTACCGCAGTCGCGACCATTGCGGCCTGGCTGCGCAGACGCCAAACGGCTGCCCCGACGCCAGCCCATACAAGAGCGGGTGTGAAGATATACCAGGTGCTTTTGATGCTGCTTGCCTGTGGGGTTGTAGGCATAGCCATTTTCATTACCTATCAGCCGGCGCCTTCTCAGGGCCTGCTAGGCTACAGTGCGCTGTGGGTGGAACCGGTTACGGCGGAGTTGCCGGCCACCACCCGCTTTGGCGTCACCAGCGGCGAATTTGCGAATACCGCTTACCGTGCGCAGATCATCCAAGGAGAACAGGTGCTCCACGAATGGACGGACATTGAACTAAAGCCAGGCGGCCAATGGGTGGTCACAGTGACATTGCCCACCCAGCCGCAGGATGCAGCCTCCATTGAAGTGCTACTTTTCCGTGCCGATCAGCCTGATACAATCTATCGCCACATCACATTATGGCAAGGCAATCAAGGAGAAGCAACCCATGACTTTACGAATCTTACTAGTCAGTGATAATTATCCCCCTTACATCGGCGGCGCCCACCGCCAGACCCAGTTGCTGGGTAAAGAATTACAGAAGCGGGGCCACGAGGTGCAGGTTGTGACAGTCTGGCAGCCAGGCTTGCCGGAGCAAGCAGACGACAACGGCGTAACCGTGCATCGCATCAAGCAGTTGCGCACTTGGTTGCCCTGGTTTGTCAGTGATAAGCAGCAACACCAACCACCCTTTCCAGATCCGATCTCGATCTGGGGGGTGCAACGCGTATTGGAAAGCTTCCAACCCGATGTGATCCACGCCTATGGCTGGTTTACCTATGCATTGGTAGCAGCCATGGGCAGCAAAAAAATTCCTTTGCTCATCTCCGGCCGCGACTATGCCTACAGTTGCGCCACACGCACACTCCTCTACAAAAAGAGAGCGCCATGCAATGGGCCACAGCTACGCAAATGTTTGACCTGCGCTTCCCACCAATATGGTGTAGTGGCAGGCTGGACTGCGGTATTGGGCGTAGCGGCGGGAAAGTGGCAACTGCGCAACAAGGTGACCGGGATCCATAGTATCAGCACCTATGTGCAAGAGATTATAGAACGGGATTTTTTAAGTCAAGCGCAGTCCGCCGGATCTCATGTAAATAGCGAAGGCAGCCATAGCATCAAGGCCGTGATTCCAAGCTTTCGCGAAAATGGGATTGATACAGTTCGCTACAGCGAAGACCCTACCTTGCAGCGCTATGTGGAGCAGTTGCCCGCGACACCCTTTATTCTCTTTGTCGGTGCACTGCGCAAAGTCAAAGGAGTGGAGCAACTGTTGGCAGCATATACAAGGTTGGCGTCGCCACCACCGTTGGTGCTCATCGGCACTTACGAAGAGGATACGCCGCAGGAATTCCCCCCCGGTGTGACGGTGCTGCAAAACTTTCCACACCGTGCGGTTTTGGCGGCTTGGGAGAAGGCCCTCTTTGGGGTCATTCCTTCGCTGTGGCCGGAACCCTTGGGCAGTGTCGTCTATGAGGGCATGAGCCGCGGTCGCGCGATGATCGGCACCAAGCCAGGGGGTCATACGGATATGATCATTGACGGCAAAACAGGTCTGCTCACACCGCTCGGTGATGTAGACGCGCTGACCGATGCCATGCAGTTTTTGATCGACCAACCGGCAGTGCGGGAACGCTTTGGCGCCGCCGCATTGGAACACGCGGAAAGGTTTACGGCCAAAGTCAATGTACCGCGCTTTGAGCAGATCTACCGACAACTGATCGACGCCACCAGCAGCAATACAGAACAGCACAATGCATTGGCGGTTGAGCGTTAGCAGTTGAGCCTTATACTGCGGTTGTGGTGAAAACCGGCGTTTTATAGAGGGGGAATTAGTCAAGAGACAAACGCCGGTTTTCATTCAGAACCAAGGGTAACAGTTGAGTAAGAGTAAAAGCCATGAATCGTGTGAAGTACGTCAGAGTCAAGCAGGGGCTTGAAATGCTTGCCTGGCTCTTGATCTTGCCACATCGGCTCATTTTTTCCATACAGTCCCGCCTGCTTGGGCATACGCAAGCTTGCCTGATGGCGAGCCAACGCGCAGCGCGTTGGCCAGGGTTCTTTGGCGTGCTTTTGCGGCGCGCGTTATTTAAACAAATACTTTCTCGAATGGGTAAGGATGTTTCTGTAAGTATGGGCACAATATTGACCAAGCCAACGATTGAATTGAATGATTCGGTCTACATCGGCAGTTACTGTATTGTAGGAGACGCACAGATCGGTGCAAACACCTTAATTTCGGACTTTGTGTCAATTTTAAGTGGCAATCATGGTCTTGCACCGAACCAGTTAATCAAAGACCAACCAGAACATTATCAGACGGTACAGATCGGTGCGGATTGTTGGATCGGCAATCGGGCCGTGATTCTAGCCGATTTGGGGGATCACTGTGTGGTGGGCGCCGGCAGTGTGGTGACAAAACCAGTGCCGGACTATGCGATTGTGGCTGGTAATCCGGCGCGCAGCATCGGCGATCGCCGTCAGCACAAGGCGGAGCACGCATGTTGAACTTGATGCGCAAAGATCGCCAACTTTTTGTCACACAACTCCTGGCCCATATCCAGTTACCGCTCTATCGCAATGGGTATGCCTTGTTGCTCAGTGGGATTCTTTCCTCTGGTTTGGGTATGCTCTATTGGCTACTGGCGGCGCGCTTGTACAGCGCCGCGATAGTAGGCCTCAATTCAGCCGTGATTTCAGCCATGATGTTGCTCGCCGGCTTGGCACAGCTCAGTTTAAATGGCGCATTGGTGCGCTTCCTCCCGCGCGCCGGGCAAAAGACGCGGCCATTGGTCGGCTATGCCTATCTGGTCAGCATTGGCCTGACGGTGCTCATGGGCTTGCTCTTTGGCCTGGGGTACCAACGTTGGGCGCCCAGCTTAAACGACTTTTTCGACACCCCAGCAATTTTTCCATTTTTTATTGCATCGATTGCGGTTTGGTGCATCTTTGCGCTGCAAGATAGTGTCCTGACCGGGTTGCGGCAGGCGCCGTGGGTGCCGCTGGAAAATATGGTCGTCGCGCTCCTGCGCATTCTCCTGCTTCTGCTCTTTGCACATCTTTCGCCCCAAATCGGTATCTTTATCGCCTGGATGGCGCCAACGCTTTTGTCACTTGCCCCCATCAACTTTTTGATCTTCCGTCGTTTTATTCCACAGCACATCAGCGCCAACCATACCCCGGCCTTTGCCCTGGCACAATTGGTCAAATATGTGACCGGCAACTACTTTGGCACGATCTTTTTTCTGGCCTATACGACCCTGCTGCCCATTATTGTGACACAACGGGTGGGAGCCAAAGCCAACGCCTACTTTTACATTCCTTGGATGATCGCCACCGGACTGCAACTGATCGCCGCCAATATGACAACCTCACTCACGGTGGAAGCGGTGCACGATGAACGGCAAATAGGGATCTACTGTTATCGCATTCTGCGCCAAAGTATGCGCATGTTGATTCTGCCCGTGCTACTGATCGTCCTGATCGCGCCCTGGATCCTCCGTATTTTCGGCGCCACCTACGCCAGCGAAGGGACGCTGCTGCTGCGCCTGCTGGCGCTTGCTACTCTTCCCAATGTGCTGATCATGCTCTATTTGAGCTTTGTCCGCGTACAAAATCAGATTAAGGGCGTTATCCTAACCCAAGGTGCGCTCTGCGTGTTGCTGCTGGGCCTAAGCTACACCTTGCTGCCACACTATGGCATTATCGGCGTTGGCATTGCTGCACTGGTCAGTCAATCAGTGACGGCCATCTTGGTCATGGTAACGCCCTTGCGCCCCCTTCTTTATCAGGGACGCAGCGATTACGCCCTTATCACACAGCGGCACTAACAGACACATTATTTAAACATGGCACAATCTACCAAAGAACTCAATACCGTGAGATTGTGCCATGTTTAAGTGTCATCTCTATAAGGAGTTCACTTTTATGGGTGCAGCAAACAATCAGCCAAGAACTGACGCACAACTCTATGAACATTACACCATCGAAAAAGAACTGGCCGCTCGGCTCCGCACCGCAACCAAGGGGGAACGCCGGCATCTATACAATGTCGTCTATGATGAGCGACTGCAGCGGATCCCCCACCATCCACTGCTGACCAAAGCCCAGGATCAAGCAGCGCAACAGCGTGCAGTGACGCCCCAAGTGCGACTTTTACAACCGTACTTAAAAGCCGCAACACGCTTTCTAGAGATCGGGCCAGGTGATGGCGCCCTGGCCTTGGCGGTTGCGCAACAGGTCAAGCAGGTTTATGCCGTCGATGTATCGGAAGGGTTGGTGTTGACAGCAACGCGGCCCGCCAACTTTCAATTCATTGTGACCGATGGTATCAAAATTCCGCTGCCACCCACTAGCGTGGATTTGGCCTACAGCAATCAATTAATGGAGCATCTCCATCCAGAAGATGCAGCCGAACAATTGCACAATCTCCATGCGGCGCTAGCCCCTGGTGCTAAATATATTTGCATTACGCCCAACCGTCTTTCCGGCCCTTGGGACATTTCGCGCCACTTCGACACTCTGGCTACAGGCTTACATCTAAAGGAGTATACTGTCACGGAACTGGCGGCCACGTTGCACGCCGCCGGCTTTGCCCATGTGGAAGTCTTTATCAGTTACCAGGGCTATCATCTGTCACCCCATTTGCCTGTAGCGCCAGTGACATGGCTGGAATGGACGCTGGAACAACTGCCTCATCAAGCAGTCAGAAAAATGGCCAATTTGTTAACGGCGGTCAAAGTAATCGCCACGAAAGGAGCTGCATAGCTTGGTGGGTAAGCCTACAGATTGTGAGGACGGGAACGAATTCTAACGGATTGTCGTTACATCCTTGCCCCTTTTTCCTCCATTGTAGGTTTCTGATCGGAAAGTTACCCCACCAAGCAAACCCATGTATACTGACGAGCAGCACAAGCTGTATCATTTTGCTTTTGTGCAAAATAACCCTCCTTGGCGCGCGTTGGTATAACAAACAACAATTAAGGAGAAAGCGTTTCTAATGTCACAGATCTTCTGGTTACTTCGGATCATAAGCATCGCTGCGTTGCTGCTTCCAATGACACCTAACTTACTACATGCTGATGTTGCGTGTAACTGGAGTGTTGTTTTGAGTGATGATTTTAGTGGACCAGTTCTTGACACGACCAAGTGGTCAACCGAATATGGCTCCGGCGGGAACGGGGAAAAGCAATACTATGCACCCGATGCCTTTGAATTTCAAGACGGTCTTTTGCGCATTCGAGCCGATCGGCGTGCCATGAAAAACTACCCCTACACATCGGGTATTATTCACTCCTGGCATATCTTTGATCAGGAGTACGGTTATTTCAAAATGCGCGCCAAAGTGCCCAAAGGCAAGGGACTTTGGCCGGCCTTTTGGCTGTTACCCACCACCAAAGCGCGCCATTGGGAGATTGACATCTTTGAAATTTTGGGGGATGACACCAACACCGTGCACTTGACCAATCATTGGCCGGATTCGGAAGGGAACTATACGAAGGGGAAAACAACCTTTACCGGTCCTGATTTTTCTGAAGATTTTCATATCTTTGGCCTGGAATGGAGTCCAACTGAGATTATCTGGTCCATTGATTATGTCGAACGTTATCGCACCACGCGCGGTGTACCCCACGAGCCAATGTTCTTGCTGGCGAATCTTGCTGTAGGCGGCAATTGGCCCGGTGATCCCGATTCACTGACACCCTTTCCCAGTTACTTTGACATTGATTACATTCAAGTCTATGAACGAGCTTGCCAGGTCTTCCTGCCGACGGTAAGTGTACCGGCGGCAAAGCAGTAACCATCATTATGATCATCAGCATCATTATCAACAACTACAACTATGCCCATTATCTTGCACAGGCGATTGAAAGTGCGCTGGCGCAAAGCTATGACGCAGTGGAAGTCATTGTGGTGGACGATGGCTCTACCGATGATTCACGCTCGATTATCCTCAGTTATGGCGCGCGCGTGATTTCCATCTTTAAAGCTAACGGCGGCCAGGCGTCGGCGCTCAACGCCGGTCTTGCCCGCAGCCAGGGTGATGTAGTCATTTTCCTAGATGCTGATGATCTGCTGCTGCCGGAGACGGCAGCGCATGTCCAAGCCGCCTTTTGTGCCCAGCCGGATCTGGCCAAGGTGCAGTACCCAATGGCGGTCATTAATGAAAAAGGAGTGCACACGGGACAGGTCAAGCCTTCAGCACATCTACTGCTCCACAGCGGGGATCTGCGCCGTCAGGTCTTGACCTTTCCCTTCGATATCCCCTGGATGGCAACCAGTGGCAATGCCTTTTCCGCTCAAGTCTTGCGCCAGATCTTCCCCATCCCAGAGGGGGTCTATGGCAAAGCGGGCGCCGATTGGTACTTGGCCCATCTGACGCCTCTCTTTGGACCAGTGCTCTTTCTGGACGAAGTGGGCGCCTGCTATCGCGTTCATCAGGCTAACCATTACGAACAAGCGGAATCGACACTCAACCTTGCCCACATGCGCCAGACGATTGTCTATGCACATCATACGCTGATTTACCTCAAGCAGTTTGCAAAAAAGTTAGATTTAATGTCGGCGTACAATCCGCGGGAGACGCTTTCAGTTTCGGATCTGGCCAATCGGCTTGTACTGCTCAGAACGGCTCCGGCGGACTATCCCATCAGGGGCGACAGCGTTAGCAAATTGCTGGGCTTGGGCATGAGGGCGGCATGGCGGCGCTTCGATGTTTCCTGGCTAGTCCGCCTTATGTTCAGTTGTTGGTTTATTGCAGTGGCGCTGGCGCCGATACTTCTCGTCCGCCACTTGGCAGAACCTTTCTTTTTCCCAGAAAAACGGGCGCGGCTCAATCACTTTCTGCGCGTTGTGCGCTGAATCGGATGCTCTCTACTGCCATGAAGATTCTACTAGTCACCCCTATGCCGCCCCAACCGCAGGCCCCTGGCGCCATTCCCCTGGTGCTCCACGCCCAGTTGACAGCGCTACGCGCCCGCCATGAAGTAACGGTGTTAACTGTGGCGGGTGGCGATCCTGGGGAACAAGAGGCGGTGGCAGCGCTCGCGGCCAGTGGCATCAAAGTTCATGCTGTGCCGCTGCTGGCGCAAAGCGCGCTTGGGCGCTGGCAACGACGAGGACGCCTGGCCAGTGACTGGCTCAGTGGGCGCCTGCCGTGGCGCACAGCCTGGTTCCGCTCTCCCGGTCTACAGAGCACCCTTGACGCGCTGCTGGCAACCGAGCACTTTGATTGGATTCAAGTTGAGGATAATGCTATGGGCGTCTACCGCTATCGCACCACAACGCCAATCATCTTTACCGAGCATGAGGCGCGCCGCCCCCGCTCCGTCGATTGGCGCAAACTCAGCGGCATTGAGGGCAGAGCAGCCCTCTTGCAGGAGTTGGATTGGCAACGGTGGCCGGCCTATCAGCGGCGCATCTGGCCACGCTTTGATCGCATCCAAGTCTTTTCGGCGCGTGATGCCGCGACGATTGCCGACCTCGCGCCCACACTGAGCGAGCGAGTGCGGGTCAATCCCTTTAGTGTCGCCCAGCCGGTCGCGGCAAACCCAGCCCACGAAGAAGCAAAGTCGCTGCTCTTTGTCGGCAACTACACCCATGCACCCAATGTGGATGCGGCCCTCTGGCTGGCACAAGAGATCATGCCCACATTGCGTCGGCGTGCGCCCGGCGTTAAACTGACGCTGGTCGGTATCTATCCACCGCCGGCGGTGCAGGCATTAGCCGGCGCAGACATCACAGTAACGGGAGCGGTGCCGGAGATTGAGCCCTGGCTGGAACGGGCCGCGGTAGTCATGGCTCCTTTGCGCATTGGCGGCGGCATGAGGATGAAGGTCTTACAGGCGATGGCCATGGGCAAGGCCGTGGTCACTACACCGCGCGGCGCCGAAGGGCTAGAGCAGAAAGGAACGCCGCCATTGGTCGTGGCCGAGAATGTAGAGGAGATAGCCGCGGCCACGGCCGCGCTGCTGGATGCGCCGGCCCAACGCCGAGAACTTGGCTGCCGGGCGCGCCAGTTTGTGGCGACGCATTATAGCCCAGCCGCCTATGTGCAGCGGCTAGAAGCGATCTATGCTGAGTTACAGTCTGAACCGCAAATACAATGAGCAAATTAACTTTAGCGCAATCAAGCCTAACTCATTCTATACCTAGCGCGGCCACAGCCACTGCGACGGCTATCCCCATCTTAATGTACCATGAGGTGGCGCCCGCAGCCGCGCCGGCTTTTCGCAAGTATACGGTCGCGCCCCAGGCTTTTGCCCGGCAGATGCGTTGGCTGCGGTTGGCCGGCTATCACCCCATTACTTTAGACGCGTTAATCGCACAGCGTCAGGGAGAGGGTCATCTCCCCCGCCGACCGGTTGTGATCACCTTTGATGACGGCTTTCAGGGCTGCTGTGATTATGCAGTTCCAATTTTACGGGCACATGGTTTTACCGCCATCTTTTACCTGGTAGCCGGCTTGATGGGGAAAAGCAGCCACTGGCTCCAGGCTGAACGTGGTCTCACCCTGCCCCTCATGGATTGGACGGCAGCACGTCGCTTAATCGCAGAGGGCTTTTCCTGTGGCGCCCATACCATGACCCACCCGCGCCTGGCTCAGCTTGATGCGGCCACCTGCCGTGCTGAATTGGTGCTGGCGCGCCAACAGATTGAGCAGCAGGTGGGACATCCAGTGCATCATCTGGCTTATCCCTTTGGCTCCTGTAACGCCACCGTGCGCAATCTCGCGGCCGAAGCCGGCTATCGTTCAGCCTGTACAGTGGAGATTGGCCACGTTTTGCCAACGGCTGATCTCTTGCTGTTACGTCGTGTTCCTGTGCTTGGCCAGGATTCCCTGGCCGACTTTATCTGCCGTCTGTCCACGGCGCGCACCGTTCAAGAGACCCTCCGTGATGGCCTTCACGTTGTGCGCAGAAAAGTAAAGACAGCAGTGAGGCGAGAGACCCAGCTATGAAAAGAGAGTTGCCCGTTAGTGTTATCATTCCCACCTACCAACGGCACGACCAGGTCGCACAGGTGCTGCGTGCGCTTTGTCAACAGGGCCTGGCGCCCGATCAGTATGAGGTCATCGTGGTGATCGACGGTTCGGTTGATGGCACCTGCGAGCTAGTGGCGGCCTTTGCCGCGCCCTTCAAATTGCGTAGTATTTGGCAGCCCAACCGCGGGCGCGCCGCAGCCTGTAATGCAGGCATTCTGGCCGCCAATGGGAAGCTGATTATCTTATTGGATGATGATATGGAGGCAACCCCAACCTTGCTGGCGGCCCACTTGGCCGCGCACGAAGGTGAGTCCACATTGGGTGTGGTGGGTGCAGTCCCAATCCGTATTGATGACAACTCCTCTCCCGTCGTCACCTATATCGGTAACAAGTTCAACCAACATCTGGCGCGTTTGAGCAAGCCGGGGCATCAATTCGTCCTGCGCGATTTCTACAGCGGTAACTTCTCCGCTCACCGCGCCACCTTGCTGGCCGCCGGCCTCTTTGACGAAGCCTTCACTATTTACGGCAACGAGGATTTGGAATTGTCGCTACGGCTCAAGCAAGCCGGGGTGACCTTTGTTTATAACGCCGTAGCAATGGCCTATCAGTCCTACACCAAGGGCTTTGCCGCGCTGGCGCATGATAATATTGCCAAAGGGAAAACCGCAGTGCTTCTCGCCGGCAAACATCCTGCCGCCATAGCGGATCTGAAGCTTAGCACTTACCATACCGGCTCCCGCCCTCGGCGTTGGCTGCGTGCACTTCTATTAGGGTTAAGTCGCCATTGGAACGGATTGCCTGCATGGCTGATTCGCAGCGTGGGTTGGATGGAAAGGCTACGCCCCCGCAAGCTGGATCTCTGCTACACCCTAGTCCTTGATTTTTGTTATTGGTATGGCGTGCAATTAGCGGTGCACGCCAACCAGGTGCGCGGCCAGGGCTTAACCGCGCTACCGACTGCTGTGGCCGAGGCTCAACCCTGATGCAAACTGTGGTGCACTTTACCGACAGCCGGGATTTTGGCGGGGCTGAACAGGCGCTTTTGCATTTGCTGTCCGGTCTCGATCGGCAGCGATGGCGCCCCGTTCTTTTTCATCACGCAGAGGATGGGATCGCGCCGCTGTTACAAGGTGTGCGCCAGCTTGAGATTGAAAGCCAGGTCGTGCCCCCCATGCCATTAGGGCGCAATGGCATCCGTGCAATCCCCTCTTTCATGCGCACATTGCGCCAGGTGCAGCCAGCACTTTTTCACGCCCACCTCACCTGGCCGCTGGCTTGCAAATATGGCCTGGTCGGCGCCATCCTGGCGCGCACGCCGGCAGTGGTGGCAACCGCCCAACTCTTTATCGACCTGCCCTATGATCGCTCAACTCGTCTCCAGCAACGGCTGCTGGCAGTGGGGGTCGGGCGCTATCTGGCGGTTTCCCAGGCGCTGGCGCAGAGACTCCGGCAAACCTTTCAGATTCCGGCACACAAGGTGCAGGTAGTCCACAATGCCATTCCGTTGGCGGCCTACACCCAACCGGCAAATCGAACGCTACGGGCCGAATTGACTGGTGGCAACGACTGCCCCGTGATTTTGACCGCAGCCCGGCTCGATCCACAAAAGGGTCTGAGTTATCTGCTCGAAGCGGCGGTGCAGATACCGGAGGCGCTTTTTGTGGTAGCGGGGGAAGGGGCGCTGCGCCCCCAGCTTGAAGCGCAGCGCCGTGCCTTGGGCTTGGAGGAACGGTTGGTGTTTTTGGGCCGCCGCACAGATATTCCCGAATTGCTGGCGGCTTGTGACCTCTTTGTCCTGCCTTCGATCTACGAAGGGTTGCCACTGGCCCTTCTTGAAGCAATGGCCGCAGGGAAAACGGTCATTTCAACGGCAATTGAGGGCACGTGCGAAGCTGTAGCCCATAACCAAACCGGCTGGCTTGTCCCACCTGCTGATAGCATCGCCTTGGCCGGCGCCATCCGGCGCTTGCTGGCCGACCAACCTTTACGCCAACGGCTGGCTGCCGCCGGTCAAGCAAGGGTACAGCAAGACTTTTCGGTCTGCGCAATGGTGCAGCAGGTGCAACAGGTCTACACAACGTTACTGGGTGGCGAGAAATTTATTGAGCAGGGGCAAGTACGATGATGGGAAGGGAGAGACAACAGGAGGCTGCGCGGAACCGTGTGTTGCGGCGCGTCGACTGGCGATTTTTATTGCCTGACCCGTGGCCAAAGAACACCCTCTGCTTTGCCGATGGGCTGCTGGCAGCTGGGGTGGCGGCCGTCAGTGAGAAGACAACAATGGCGAAGGTGGCTAACGCGGCAACGTCCCTAGAGCCGGAGGCGTTTGACCTGGCCGTTGCCCGCAATCCGAACCAGACTGTCCTGACCCAAGCCTGGCACGCGCTGCGCCCCGGCGGGGTTTGCTACAGCGAATGGTACAGGCCGCTGGTAGGCGGCTTGCCAGGGGTGACTAGTCGTCTAGCTCAAGCTGGCTTTGGCGCGATTGCTGGCTATTGGCCCTGGCCTTGGCCTGATCGTGCGCCTACCCTCTTTTGGCTGCCCCTCATGGCGCCGGGTGCACTGCACTACTATCAGGTCAGTCGTCCTCTGCCCCAATCCCCGTGGCGGCGAGCACTTTATCACGGCCAATGGGCGCTGTGGCGGTTGGCGCAACAAGCCGGTTGGCTAGCACCGCTTTGTGTCGTTGCACAGAAATTGGAGGGCGACCGGCTCAATGACCTGCCGGAATCATTGTCGCGGCAGTTCCATAGTGAGGGAACAATGACAGTTTCTGCAAAGTTGTCTCCGCAAGGGCATTGGCTCTTGCTCACCGGGGGGCGACGCGCCATCAATAAGGTGGTGGGGCTGCACTTTGCCGACGCCGCAACCACGCCCCGGCTGGCCGTCAAGTGGCCTCGTGTGCCGGAATCGGCGCCGGCGCTGGCCCAGGAGGCGCGCATCCTCTGTGCCCTCCAAGAGCGCTATCCTACTTTGACGGGCGCACCCAGGGTGATTTTTCAGCAGGGGCAGCAGGAGCGGTTCATGGTGGGCGAGAGTGTGGTCAGCGGCCTGCCCGTGGGAATGCAGTTAAACCGAGACAACTACTGCCATTTTGCCCTACAGGCGGCGGATTGGTTGGCACAGTTGGCGCAAAATAGTCCAGTCCAGCCGCAGTCGGTCTGGTGGGAACGGCTGATCGCAAAGCGACTCACCCGTTTTCGCCAATGCTTCGGCGGCGTTGTCGCTCAGGCACAACTTCAGCAGAGCCAGGCATTATTGAGCACCTTGAGTGATCTTCCCTTGGTTTGCGAACAACGGGATTTTTCGCCCTGGAATGTGCTAGTTGACCAACAGGGGCAGTTTGGCGTGCTCGATTGGGAATCGGCAGAGTTACAAGGATTGCCGGCCCTGGATCTGATCTACTTCTTGACCTATCTGGCCTTTTGGGTTGAGGGTCTGCCTGTGCATGGGAATATGCCCATTGCGCAACTACGTCGAGCCTATCGCGCCACCCTTGATCCGACAACCATGACCGGCAATGTCACTGCCGTGAGCCTGTCACGTTACACGCAGCAGATTGACCTTGATCCGGCGGCCATCGCGCCGTTGCGCCGGTTGACCTGGTTAATCCATGCCGATTCTGAATATCAGCACTTCTGCGCCGACATGGGTGCACAGCCGCCAGCGGCGTTGCTGCGCCAAAGCCTCTTTGTCAATCTATGGGAAGAAGATGGCTACGCCGGAGAGGCTTGTCACAAAGCAGGGCAGGAGCGTCTGCTATGTTAGATCCAGTAATTGCGCTCTTTCCCAATCTGCAACAGCAACGGCTGCGCCGCTGGCGGCAGCGATTGCTGCACCCGGGGTGGCCGGCACTGCTGCGCCGCACCACCCCGCTGAGCACAGAGTGGGGCTTTGATCGCGGCACACCGATTGATCGCTATTATATCGAGCACTTTTTAGCGACGCACCAACAAGATATTCAGGGACGTGTGCTGGAGGTGAAAGATAACAGCTACGCCTTGCGCTATGGCCACGCCGTCACCCAAAGCGATGTGGTTGATATTGATCCGGCTAACCCCCACGCCACCCTTATCGCCGATCTGAGTGCCGCTGATGCCATTGCCGCCGACCAATTTGATTGCTTTGTGCTGACGCAGACGCTGCAACTGATTTATGACGTGCAGGCCGTGGTGGCTCATGCCCACCGCATCTTGCGCCCCGGCGGCGTTCTGCTGGTGACCGTGCCCTGTATCAGCCGAATTGTGCCCAGATATGGCCTACAGACCGACTACTGGCGCTTTACACCAGCCTCGTGTATGCGACTCTTTGGCCAGGTCTTTGGGGCGCAGCAGATCAGCGTGTGTAGCTATGGCAATGTCTTAAGCAGCATGGCCTTTCTCAACGGCATGGCCAGCGAAGAGCTGTCACGCCACGAGTTGGAGACGCGGGATGACTATTTTCCCGTGATTATTGCGGTGCGGGCAATTAAGCAGGAGTAAGAAATGGGCACACTGTTATCCCCTTTAATACAATCAACTGTGACACAAAACACTGATCAGGCTACCGAACAAACGGAGTTGCCGCCCACTTCGTTGATCATCTGCTCACGCAATCGACCACAACTGCTGGCCGAGACAGTGGCATCGATTCTGGCCGGTGACTCGTTGCCTACGGAGCTGATCATTATCGACCAGAGTGCTGTGGCTAATGCCGCACTCGCCGAATTGCAAAACGAGCACGGCTGCACCATTCGCTACCACTGGAGTCAAACGACTGGGCTGAGCAAGGCGAACAATCTTGGCCTGGCGCTGGCGCTCCATGACCTGCTTGTCTTTACCCACGACGATGTACTGGTGACGCCCAACTGGTTAGCTGCCTTGGTGTGCGCGCTCTGTGCCGTGGGGCCACGCGGTGTAGTTACCGGCCAGGTGCGTCCCACTACGGAGCATGAGGGTGGCTTTCAACTGACGCTTAAGACCGCCGAAAAGGCCGAGTACTATGTCGGACGCATTGGGCAGGATGTTCTGTATCCGCTCAATATGGCGCTCTTGCGCAGCGCATTTCAGGAGGTAGGCAACTTTGATGAGCGCCTTGGACCGGGCACACCCTTCCCTGGTGCGGAAGATAATGACTTGGGCTATCGGCTGCTGGAGGCGGGCTACCAGATTCACTATGTACCGGAAGCGGCGCTCTATCACCGGGCGTGGCGACGTGAACAGGATTATCTGCCCCTCTGCTGGGGTTATGGCTGTGCACAGGGCGCCTACTACGCCAAGCATTTGAGTCTGCGTGACCGCTATATGCTGTGGCGTCTGCGGGACAGCCTCAGACGCCACAGCCGTCAATTTGTGCAGAAGCTAGGGAGAGAGTGGCGCAACGCCTGGGGCGAAGCCTATTATGTGTTGGGCCTCTTATATGGAGTCAGTCGATGGACAATAACGTACAAAATGCACACAGCGCACCGGCGGTGACCATCTTGCGCCCTACGCCGGGGTGGGTGGCGCTTGACCTGCGCGAACTGTGGGTTTACCATGAGTTGCTCTTCTTCCTCACCTGGCGTGACATCAAGGTGCGCTATAAGCAGACCGTCTTGGGCGCGGCGTGGGCAATCATCCAGCCTTTCTTTTCTATGGTGATCTTTAGTCTCTTCTTTGGGCGGCTGGCGGGCATTCCATCGGATGGGTTGCCCTATCCCATCTTTGCCTATGCTGCGCTGGTGCCGTGGACCTTCTTTGCCAATGGGCTGACCCAGGCGGCCAACAGCCTTGTCATGGATGCCAACATGATCAAGAAGGTCTATTTTCCGCGTTTGATTATGCCGGCGGCCACAGTGGTTGCTGCACTAGTGGACTTTGCGCTAGCCTTTGTCATTTTGCTGGGCATGATGGCCTTTTATGGCATTGCGCCGACTACGAATGTGCTCTGGCTGCCTTTTTTCCTCTTGCTGGCGCTGATCACTGCACTTGGCGTGGGCTTGTGGCTGGCGGCCATGAATGTACAATTTCGCGATGTCCGTTACACCGTGCCTTTTTTGGTACAGGCCTGGCTCTTTGCCACCCCCATTGCCTACCCCAGCACGCTGCTCGCTGAACCCTGGCGCACGCTCTACGGCGTCAACCCCATGGCCGGCGTGGTGGAGGGCTTTCGCTGGGCGCTCTTGGGCACAGCCCAAGCGCCGGGACCAATTGTGGCGGTGTCGGCGCTGGTAGCTATACTCTTGCTAGTCAGCGGCGCCTTCTACTTTCGGCGCATGGAAAAAGCTTTTGCCGACGTAATTTAAGGTGGCTACAACGATGAGCGACATTGCCATTTGCACCCAAGGTTTGGGCAAGCAATATCATATCGGCGGACCGCGCAAACACTATGACCGGCTTAGCGAACGACTGGTCGATCTGCTCGATACACCATTCCGGCGTGCCGGCCGATTGTTACGCGGCCAGGCCACGGGCGCCACCGAGCTAGACGAGGTGATCTGGGCGCTTAAGGATATTACCCTGGAAATAAAGCAGGGCGAGGTCATCGGCATTATCGGCAACAACGGGGCCGGCAAGAGCACACTGCTCAAAATTCTGGCCCGCATTACCGACCTGACCGAAGGTTATGCCGAAATTCATGGTCGCGTCGGTTCCTTGTTGGAGGTGGGCACCGGCTTTCACCCTGATCTTACCGGGCGGGAAAATATTTACCTCAACGGCGCGATCTTAGGGATGCGTAGGACAGAGATTGCACGCAAATTTGATGAGATTGTCGCCTTTGCCGAGATCGAAAAGTTTATCGAGACGCCGGTTAAGCATTACTCTAGCGGCATGTATATGCGTCTGGCCTTTGCAGTGGCCGCCCATCTGGAGCCGGAAATTTTGGTGGTCGATGAAGTGTTGGCCGTGGGCGACGCCGAATTTCAGGCCAAATGTCTGGGCAAGATGGGCGACGTGGCCAAGACAGGACGCACGATTCTCTTTGTCAGCCATAACCTGCTGGCTATTGAAACGCTCTGTAGTCGCGCCTTCTGGCTCCGGGATGGCAGCATTGCCCAGGAAGGGGCGCCCAACCAGGTGGTCTCCAGCTACTTACGCCACTCCTTGCAGACAGCCACCGAACGACGCTGGCCCGACGCCGATCAGACACCGGGGCCTCACCAGGTACAATTACAGCGAGTCTGCGTGGAACCTGCGTGTGGCAATCGATTGGGTGCGCTCACGGTACACACACCACTCCGGTTGACCTTTGAATATTGGAATTTCGACGCCACCGCCACCCTCTCGGTAAGCATCAGGCTGTATAATGAACACAATATTCTCATCTTTGACATTGCCTCGCCGTATAACCCTGAGTGGCAGCAACACCCGTCACCCATGGGATTGCTGCGCACGACCTGCACGATTCCCGGTGATCTGCTCAACGACGGCACTCACCGCATTGCTCTAATCATCATTCGTAACCAGCAGCCAGTCATTGAGGAAACAGCGGCGCTGGTTTTTAATATACAAGATGGATCGGTAGCAGAGCGAGGCGGTTGGTATGGCAAGTGGCCTGGCGCCATCCGCCCTCGTCTGGCCTGGGAGACCAATATACCTGTTAGCGCATAATTTACACAACACGGGATAATCCACGGTTCGGCGCTCTCTGGAAAAGAGTCGAAAACATCTTAATTTCACTAATTTTCTCAGAAAGCAAAGCCTACTTACACGAACCGTGGGTGATAACGCAGTTAATTGCTTTAAGATGGGAGTAGTTGGCCCACAGAAAGAGAGAGTATGAATCTTCATCAAGTACAATCAACAGTACGGGTAGTAGGAAAGCGCAACATCCACCGCCTGCAACGATGGGCCTCGCTGGTAACCCCTTACCAACCCATGGCAGGTGGTCGCCAGCGGTTGGATGCCGAATATGCCAAGGGCAAGTGGGAATATCTGCGCGATGTCAGTGAGTTTCCACGCTTTAGTGTGGTTGTTGGCTATTGCAGCTACTTTAAGCATGGTGGCAAAATTCTGGAAGTCGGCTGTGGTGAAGGACTGCTGCAAGAGCGACTCTGTCCAGAGCAGTACAGCCGCTATGTTGGGCTCGACATCTCCGCAGAGGCGATCAAACGTGCTGAACATAAGGCCAACGACAAGATCACCTTTATACAAGGCGATGCCAGCACCTATACCTTTGCCGAGCGCTTTGACGTTGTTGTCTTTAACGAATGTCTGGAATATTTTGCTGACCCGCGCGCCCTGGTCCAACGCTATGAGCAATTTTTGGAACCGCAGGGAGTTTTCATTGTCTCGATGTTTGCTGGCCTCAACACGACCAGAACACGTCGTATTTGGAAGCAGTTGGAAAGTCTTTATCCCCCAGCCACTGCGGCCACCGTGACGACGCGCCCTGGCTATCAATGGCTGATCAAGGTTTTTCGACCAGCACGAGGGAGTGTTTGAGCGCAATGGCAACATCGGTCGTGGCGCCACGATTTAGCATTGTCATCCCCACCTACCAACGTTGTACAGTAGTGGTGGCGTCGGTCCGCGCATTGGCACAGCAAGAATATGAAGGTCGCTTCGAGGTCATTGTGGTGGTCGATGGCTCAACCGATGGCTCAGCACAGGCGCTACGCGCACTGGAGGCGCCCTTTCCACTTACCGTCATCGAACAGCCCAATCAAGGCGCAGCCACGGCGCGCAACCAAGGCGCAGCCGCAGCGTGTGGCGAGATCCTGCTTTTCCTCGACGACGACATGACTGCACACCCGCGTCTGCTGGCCGAGCACGACCGTTCCCATGGCGCCGGAGCCGACGTGGTGCTGGGCGATATTCCCCTTCACCCCGGTACACCGTCTAACCTGTTGAGTGAGCGCGTCAAATCATGGGCGGAACGGCGTGCGGAGCGGCTGGCAACCTCTAACGCATCATTGACCCTCCATGACCTGTTGACCGGCCAAATCTCCTTGCGCCGGACACTTTTTGCCGAGGTTGGCGGCTTTGACACCCAATTTACCTTGGGTGGCTCCTTTGGCAATGAGGATATTGACTTTGGCTACCGGCTCCAGCGTCGCGGATGCAAGATCGTCTTTAACCCGGCAGCGATCAGTTGGCAATATTATGTCGTTGGACCGCGCCAGTATTTGCGCCAGTGGTATCAGGCCGGCCAGGCCGATGTGGTCTTTGCCCGCAAACATCCGGAGCAGGCGCAGGCGATCTTTACGCTCAACCATATCGACAAAACGATCAATCGCTATCTTTGGCGACCATTGCTCAGGCTCCCTTGGCTAGCCCGGTTAGTCATTACACCGCTCTGTTGGCTAGCGGTCACCCTGGTGACGCTGGGGTCACAACGGCCCTTGACTGCGCGACTCTTTGCCGAGGCCAAGGCCGCCGAATATTGGCGTGGGGTTCAAGATGCCGGCGGTGTACCCGACAGCGAGTCGGTCTGTGTTCTGGCCTACCATGCTATTGCCGACCTGGCCCATGATCGGGTGCTGGCGCGCTATGCCGTTCCGCCGGCACAGTTTCGGCGCCAGCTTGAGCAATTGCAGCGGGCCGGCTACCACTTTATTCATCCCCAAGAGTTGCTCGCTTTGTTAAAAGGAAGGGGGAAAGTACCCAAACGGGCGCTACTCTTAACCTTTGATGATTGCTATGAGGATCTGCTCACCACTGCGCTGCCGGTGTTATTGGAACAGAACATTCCAGCCTTGGCCTTCGCCGTGAGCCAGCGGCTGGGCGGCGTTAATGAATGGGATCGGGAGATCAGCTCGACAGAATTACCTCTGTTGGACAGTGCAGGATTACACGAATTGTCCAGCCGCGGCGTTGAAATTGGCGCCCACTCGCGTACGCACCGTTCTCTGCCCCACATCCCCGTGGCTGAAATGGCTGATGAAATTGCCGGCTCCGTGCAAGATCTGGCAGCGCTAGGGTTCAACCCTTGTTTCCTGGCCTATCCCTATGGTGAATCCAATGCCCAGGTCGAAGCAGCGGCGGCGGCAGCAGGGTTAGAAGCCGCCTTTACCATTGATGCCGGTATGGTGCATTGCGATCAATGTATGGGAGAAAAGCGTTTTCGCCTGCCCCGGATCGAAATTCAGCGCGATGATGTTGGGTGGAAGTTGTGGTGGAAGCTTCTTAGCTAGCGACCTACTGGGCGCGTTCCAAATTCGGAGCGATAGACGAGAAGCTTAAATGGGTCTTGCTGGGGCTCCGCCCCATTTGTGGTACGCACCCCGACCTACCAGAGGACTTGGCAAAGCGGCAACTCTCAGTTATGCTGCTCCAAACTACTTTCGTTCTTGATTCAGTACGCTGTACCTTGCGATAACAAGTTATCTTGCTATGGACCAAACTTCTCTTCCACCCAGCATTGCCGACCACTTTCGCGGCAAACGAACCTTGATCACCGGCGGCTTGGGCTTTATTGGCGCCAACCTGGCCCGACGCCTGGTCGATTTGGGAGCGCGGGTCACGCTGATCGACAGCCTCATTCCTGAATATGGGGGCAATCTCTTTAATATTGCCGGGCTTGAAGATCAGGTCCGCGTCAACATTTCCGATGTGCGCGATGAGTATAGCCTGCGCTACCTGGTCCAGGGGCAAGATTACCTCTTTAACCTGGCCGGCCAGACCAGTCATCTGGATTCTATGCAGGATCCGGTGACCGATCTGGAGATCAACTGTCGCGCTCAACTGTCAATTCTGGAATGTTGTCGCAATTACAACCCAGCCATCAAGATCGTCTTTGCCAGCACACGGCAGCTCTATGGCAAGCCAGACTATCTGCCGGTCGACGAGCGTCATCCCCTACGCCCGGTTGATGTCAACGGCATCAACAAAATGGCTGGCGAGTGGTATCACACCCTCTATAACAATGTCTACAACATCCGCACCTGTTCACTGCGCCTGACCAACACGATTGGGCCGCGGATGCGGGTGAAGGATGCGCGCCAGACTTTCCTGGGCATTTGGGTGCGGCTGTTGGTGCAGGGCGAGCCGATTGAAGTCTGGGATGGGCCACAGCTGCGCGACTTCACCTATGTGGATGACGCAGTTGAAGCCTTCTTGTTAGCCGCCGCCCGTGAGGAGGCCAATGGCCAGGTCTTCAACTTGGGCGGCGATTGTGCGATTACACTCAAAGAGCTGGCTCAGCTTTTGGTCGAGATTTATGGTCACGGCGAGTACCGGGTGCGTCCCTTCCCCGCCGAACGCAAACGCATTGACATTGGCGACTACTATGCCGATGATCGGCTGATCCGCCAGGTCTTGGGGTGGCAACCGCGCACCCCCCTACGCCAGGCGCTGTCCCGCACCCTGGCCTTTTATGCGCAACATTTGGAGCACTATTTATAGCGATGACAAAATCGATCCCCAAACGACCACGGCGTGGGCAGGACGCACTCTTACTGGGCTGCGCCCTCCTCTACACGGTCGCCCTGGCGCTGTGGTACAGCGCCTTTTTCATTCCTCAATGGGACAGTTGGCAACTCCAGGCAACGGCCACCATTGGTTCGTGGTTCTTCCTGCCGCTGTGGCCACTCCTTCTCTGGGCAGGTGGACGGCGTTATTGGCCGGCGTTGATGATCCTCATCCTTCCCTTTGCCCTCTTTGCCCATGACTATGGTGCGCTCTTTCTACCCAACCCACCAGCACCCCGCACTGCCGCAGCCGAAACAGAGGCAACGGCACATACGCTACGCATTATGAGTTGGAATTCCTTCTATGCGAATGAGAATTCAGCCGCCCTGGCCGCCACCGTGGCTGAGTTACAGCCCGATCTGATTGCGATCCAGGAATTTAGCTACGGCTTGGCGGATGATGTCCGCACCCGGCTGGCCGATGCGTTGCCTTACCAGGAACGTTATCCCACGGGTGGGCCATCGGGGATGGCCATCCTCAGTCGTTATCCCATCCTCAACCAAAGTGAGCCAGATTTCAACCGGGGCACGGGCTGCAACTGCCAGCAGATCACGATTGACTTTCAGGGTCAACCGGTGACCATCATCAATACCCATCCCTGGCCGCCACGGGTGCGGCTGGCGCGACGTGGCCGCTTCCCGTGGGTCAGTGACTTCAGTACCGCCAACCAAGATCCCATCATTGACGCCCTGTTGGAGCGGATTCAACATGCCCCCCGCCCGCTTCTGGTCTTAGGGGATCTCAACACCAGCGAACGGCAGCCCAACTATCGGCGGCTGCGGACGCTCCTCAACGACGCCTTTGCCCAGATGGGTTGGGGCATGGGCTACACCTTTCCAGCAGTCGAACGGATTGAGAATATCCCAATAATCCCACTGCTACGGATTGATTATGTCTTCTATGACAACGACTGGCGCGCCCAACGAGCCTGGGTGGGGCACATCGATGGCTCCGATCATCGCTATGTGGCGGCTGATCTGACGCTCAACCCATAGATAGTTTGGATGGGCGAAGAGCAATGCTCTGCAACGTGACCGGCATCTCGGAGATGCCGGTCACGTTGCACCTGTCAGCCCCTATCCGCCATAGCCAAACTCTCGCTCCACCTGGGTCAGTGTTTCGTCAATAATGGTGACGATGTTGTCAATCTCTGGCCGGCTAATGACCAGCGGCGGCGCGATATGGAGGATATTCCAGACTCGGGTCAACAGCCGGCGCTCTTCAATAATCTGATTGAGCCGCTTGATAAAGTCCGAGTCCCGATCCTGCTTGGTTTTGCTCTCCTTATCCTGAACCAATTCCAGCGCACAGTAGAGCCCCAGACCACGGGCATCGCCCACGGTGGGGTGCTTCGCCACCAATTCCTGAAAGCCCTTTAAGAGATAAGCACCTTGCTCCGCCGAGCGTTGCACCAACCCTTCGCGCTCAATGATCTCAATATTTTTGAGCGCAGCCGCCGCGGCCACAGCCTGACCACCAAAGGTGAGCAGATGCGAAAGGGTGGCCGGCCCTTCGGTAAAGACCTCATAGACCGCAGGGCGTACAATCGCGGCCGCAATTGGCGCATAACCGCTGGAAAGCCCCTTGGCCATGGTCATAATATCGGGAACGACGCCAAAGTGCTCGGTAGCAAACCACTTACCCGTGCGACCAAAGCCGTTGATCACCTCGTCCATAATCAGCAAGACACCGTGGCGGTCACAAATTTCACGCAATAACTGCCAATATTTGGGCGAGGGCACATGCAAGCCATTGGCCGAGGAAATTGGCTCACCGATCACGGCGGCCACCGTCTCCGGCCCTTGGAAGAGGATCTCCTGTTCCACCCATTTGGCGCACATAATGTCTCCCGCTTCGCCCTCCAGGCCAAAGTCGTTGCGGTAATGGTTGGGAGAGGGCACATGATAGACGCCGGCCATCATCGGGCCAAAAAAGCGCTCCATCTGGGCGCGGTTGCCGGTGGTCAGGCTCATGGCGCCAAAGGTCATGCCGTGATAAGAACCGCGTCGCGCAATCACCTTATACCGTTTGGGGAAGCCGCGCAGCACCTGCACCTGCTTGGCAATCTTGATCGCCGTCTCCACCGCTTCCGAGCCGCCGGAGCAGAAGAAGACACGCGCTAAGTCGCCCGGAGTCAACTGCGCCAACGTTTCCGCCAGTTGGACGGCCGGCGCCGACGTGTAGGATGAGGCGGAGACATAGGCCAATTTGGCCGCCTGTTGCGCCATGGCTTCGCCAATTTCCCTGCGCCCGTGACCGGCATTGACCACCCAAAGCCCGGCAATGCCGTCGATCCAGGCTTCGCCGCGCGCGTCATAAAGGGTGCTGCCCTCGCCTCGTTCAAAGACATGAAGCCCCTGCTTTTCCGCCAACTCGACATAGTTGGCCGAGTGGATCCAAACATGCTCAAGGGCCGTTTGATAGATCGGCTCCGGATAGGCCGGCGTCTCATGCTTGTCAGTTTGGCCGTTGCCGCTGACGGTCTCTGTCGCGTGTATTTGTTGTTCCATTGTTGCCATTGTTTTACTCCTACTCTGTTTCTGCATAAGATTCAGTAGATATTATCATCATTATCGATTATACTCTTCACCCATAAAAATAGCGGCATTGCACAAATTGTAAAATTAGCCGAGACCGGATTCGATCACCTCTAGAAAGGAACTCACGCATGTCACGCCATTCATTTCACCTGGCCCAGGTCAACGTGGCACAGATGCGCGCGCCGCTGACCGATCCCCTTATGCAGGATTTTGTGGCAGGACTCGACCCCATCAATCGACTGGCAGACCAGAGCCCTGGCTTTGTCTGGCGCTTGCAGACCGCGGCAGGCGACGCCACCAGCCTGCGCGTCTTTGACAACGAGCTGATCATTGTCAACCTGTCCGTCTGGGAAAGTAGTGAGGCATTGAAGGGCTATGTCTATCGCAGCCAACATGTTGAATTTCTGCGCCGCCGCCAGGAGTGGTTCACCAAGTTGGCGAGCATGCACTTGGCTATGTGGTGGCTATCGGCGGGTGCGTTGCCCACTGTGGAGGATGCCAGAGCCAAGCTGGAGTACTTGGCGCAACATGGCGATACGGCGGAAGCATTCACTTTCCGCAAAGTTTTCCCACCACCGGCGCAACTACAACAATAAATGATTTACCTAATAAAGAGGGAGTGGGTCCAATGTCAGTGGATTGATAAGCTTCGCCTATTGACAAGCAGCAATTGACGCCCGATAATGTAAGGGAGCTACGTCGTTTGTCCACCTGCCTATTGCTGCGAATTAGGCCCGATGTTTTCCTTCCACAGCCACTTCAAGCAGATAAGTATCCGTCATTTGCAGGCTGCGGATTACGCAAAGCGTCAGATAACTATAGCATACGTTAGGGATAATAATTTAGACATGGCTCATATTGATAATTATGCAAAGGATAGATATGCAACAGATTCAAGTAACTTCGCCCCAACAACTGACCCGGCGTGTGTTATCATTGCTTCTGGCAGCGGTAGTCATTACAACGGGCTTTCAGCGATCTACACCTGTCGTGAACCCCAAGGCCGATCAAAACACAATCCTACGCGTATTGACCTGGAACGCCTATTTTCGTAATAGCAATCTGGATGCGCTGGCTGCCACGGTAACCAAACAGCAGCCGGATGTGATCGCGCTACAGGAGCTTGGCAGTGCACTGGCGGCTGCAATCAGCACAGCGTTACGCGACGACTACCCCTACCAGGAACTTTACCCCACCGGCAGCCCCTCAGGCATGGGGATCCTCAGCCGCTACCCCTTTTTGTCCACCACCGCGCCTGATTATGGACCAACCACGGCATGTAACTGCCAGGTCGTGCAGATCGACTTTCATGGACAGCCGATCACCGTCATCAACGCCCATCCGTGGCCGCCCAAGGTCACGGTGACATTGGCGAAGGGTTTGACCCATTTGGTGGACTTTGACACGGCGGAACAGAGCCGGATCTTTGACCAATTGCTCCTGCGCATTCAACAAACCACAACACCACTCCTTGTGCTGGGCGACCTGAACACCATGCCCTTCCAAGCCAATGTGCAACAATTACGGGCGCGACTCCATGACACCTGGGCTGAGACTGGCGTTGGCGCGGGCAATACCTTCCCAGCCGAGCGCAGGGATCACAACTTGCCGCCCTTCCCTTTTATCCGTATCGACTATATCTTTCATGATGACCATTGGCTGGCACATCAAAGCTGGGTTGATAGCATTGCCGGTTCCGACCATCGGTCTGTAGGTGCGGATCTAGAACTGCGCTAGTTCATGAAACGTATAGGACAATCAATCGTGAGCGATGTCACTTGACAAAAAGGAAGAGTGTGATACAACTATAAGCGCCTGTCCCCCTCGTGTTCTACACGACTGATACATGCTACACCTGATACATGCTACACCGACGGGCAACCGAATTTTTTGTCGTCCGTCGGTACAAATCCAAGGGAAAACGATCTTGTCAACACAACAGCCCTGGACTCAAGCCGCCATGCCCGATCAAACCGGCAAGCGCGCCATTGTCACCGGCGCCAACAGTGGCCTGGGTTATGAAGTAACCCTAGCCCTGGCAGAAAAGGGGGCGGAAGTGATTATGGCCTGTCGCAATCTGGACAAAGCCAACGCAGCCGCCCAAACCATTCGCCGCCAAGCGCCGACCGCCAATCTAACCGTGGCGGAACTCGATCTGGCCAATCTTGCCTCCATTCGTCATTTTGCCGATCACTTTCGACAAAAATATACGACAATGGACATTCTCTGCAACAATGCCGGCATCATGGCCATTCCCCGCCGTGAGACCGCTGATGGCTTTGAAATGCAAAGTGGCACCAACCATTTGGGCCACTTTGCCCTCACCGGTCTGCTCCTGGAGCCGCTACTGCAAACTCCGGGCGCCCGCGTGGTCAGTGTAAGCAGCGGCTTGCATGAGCGCGGCACGATCAATTTTGATGATCTGATGGGCCAGCAGTACTATGACAAGTGGGGAGCCTATAGCCAGAGCAAACTGGCCAACCTGCTCTTTGCCTATGAGTTGCAACGGAAGTTCAGCGCAGCCGGCGTTGATACAATCAGTGTCGGCGCCCACCCTGGCTATGCTGCCACCAATCTCCAATCGGTCGGCCCGGCACAGGAAGGCTCCTGGCTGGCCCGCGTAGGTATGGCCATTGCCAATACCCTCTTTGCCCAAAGCGCGGCGGCCGGGGCGCGTCCTATCCTCTATGCCGCGGTCATGCCGGATGTCAACGGCTGTGATTACTTGGGGCCAACCGGCTTTCAAGGGATGCGCGGCGCGCCGGGCAAAGTGCGCTCCAATGCCGAATCCTACAACGAAGAGATTGCAGCCCGCCTGTGGCAGGAGTCGGTGCGCTTGACCGGCATTGGTTATGAACGCCTAGAGGTAAAACAGTAAGGAGAAATAGATGGTCGCGTCTCAACCCGATGCTCCATTGCGTGTCGTGACCTTTAACGTGCTGCCCATTGCTTTCCAGCTCGTCCAACAGTGGGCGGAGCAAACTGGCAACAAAATTGTGCTCGCTGTCACCACGCCCGGCCCGTCAACGCGGCGCACACCCACCTACCGCGAGGTGGTGGCCAAGGCCGCGCCGACTGCTGATGCGCCCGCCATTGATGTTCTGGTGACCACACGGCTGCGACGCGTGGCGCTGCCCCTCATCCGCGCACTCCAACCCGATCTGATTGTGAGCTTCAGCTTTCCCTACCGGATCCCGCCAGAAATACGGGCGGTCCCCCGTTATGGCGCCGTCAATTTGCACCCTGCACCGTTGCCGGCTTACCGCGGGCCCAACGTCATGCGCCTCTTTTATGATGGCTGGCCGACCTTTGGCGCCACGCTACACTGGACGGAAGACGACTTTGACACTGGTAATATTCTTAGCCAACATGCCGCCCCGCTGCCAGACGAAGTAACGCCTCAAACCATTATGACGCGCTGGCCTCAATTAATTATGGGCGCATTTGCGGAAGGCATTGCCAAGGCGTGTGCCGGTGACCCCGGCGCACCCCAGGATCATACGCAGGCCAGCTATGCTGCGCCCTTTACAGAAGCGGACTATTGGTTGGATTGGCATGAATCACGGCGGATCCTCCAACGGAAGAGTACGGCGCTCAATTTGATGAATGCCGCGCAGGCCAAAGCCCACATCGAGGGACAAGCTTGTAGCGTGGAACAGATCATCCCATTGCCCGATGCAGCCAGCGATCGAGCCATAGGCACGCTCCTTGAACGCAATGGCGAAAACGTGGTGATTCGTGTAGGGGATGGCCAAGTTGCGGCTGTCGTCCGGCCACTCCAGTCAGATTCAACCCTCTCTCAATAAACCCTATCCCAATCAAACCTAAAGGAAAAGAATGCATGGAAGTGATAGAAAATCGTGCAGAATGGCAGCGGCGCTTTGTGGAGGGTTGGCTGCACCACTACCAGACAACCGGCGAGATCAAGTGGGATCTCTATAATCGGCCGGACAACAAGACGGCGCCGGCGGGCAAGGGTGTTGTTCTACACCAAAGCCGCTTGGTGCTGATCTCCTCCGCCGGCGGGTATTGGGCGCCACAACAGGCCGCCTTTGACGCCGAAAATGATCTGGGCGATTATACCATTCGCACCTTTCCCGTCTCCACGCCACCGGAGCAAATCGCCTTTGCCCACACCCACTATGACCACACCGCGGTCAATGATGATCAACAGGTGCTGCTCCCTCTTGGCCATTTGCAGGATCTGGTCAGCGAAGGCGCGATTGGCGAATTGGCGCCGCAGGTGATCAGCTTTATGGGCTATCAACCCGACGCCGGCCAAGTAGTTGATACAACCATTCCGGCCATCCTGACGGCGACCAAAGAGATGAATGCTACCGCCGCGCTGCTGGTGCCTTCTTGACCGATCTGCTCACAGTCCGTGGGACTGATCGCGCGTGCCCTGGAGTTGGCCGGTGTAGCCACCACCCTTACCAGTTGGAACGCCGGACGCACCCGTGTAACGGCGCCACCGCGCGCCACCTTCACTCGTCTCGCCCGTGGGGCCACCTTGGGCCGCCCCCATGACCATGCACAACAGCGCCGCGTCCTGGAAGCCACACTCGCTCTATTACACGAAGATGCCCCACTCAAACCAATAAACCTGGCCGAGAGCATGGAATAACGACTACGAGAATTAACTATAGAGCTTCAGAAAAGAGAGAACGCGGATGGGGTGGATTCAACAGATCACAGCGGATTTCTTATCCGTTGTAGTCCGCCTGATCTACCCCCTCCGCGTTCGATTTTCAACGTTGGAAAGTCAGCAATTAATAATTAACTATTTCCATTAATCATTGCTTCCGTGCGTCCCATTCCGGCCATTGACCCGTGCTTGTTTAAATTGACTCAGATCGCGCACCGCACCCTTGGCCGCGCTCGTCACCATCAGGCTATAGGCTTCCAACGCTTGGGAGACGTGGCGTGGTCTGGGACCAGGTGACCAGGCGTCAGCGCCTTTGGCTTCCATACGCTGGCGGCGTTTGGCCAATTCTTCAGCAGAGAGCCTGACATTGATGGAGCGTTCGTAGATATTGATGCTGATGATGTCGCCCTCTTCGATGAGCCCAATGTTGCCGCCCTCGGCTGCTTCCGGCGAAATGTGGCCAATGCTCAAGCCGGAGGTGCCGCCACTAAAGCGCCCGTCGGTAATCAGCGCACACGCTTTGCCCAGATGCTTGGACTTAATATAGGAGGTCGGATAGAGCATCTCCTGCATGCCCGGCCCGCCCTTGGGCCCTTCGTAGCGGATGACCACTACATCACCCTCCATAATCTTGTCATTCAAAATCGCCTGACAGGCATCATCTTGGGAGTGGAAAATGCGCGCCGGACCATCAAACTTCCAAACGCTGGCATCCACCCCGGCGGCCTTGACAATACAGCCGTCCTCAGCAATGTTGCCATAGAGCACACAGAGACCACCATCCTGAGAATAGGCATGCTCCACCGAGCGAATACAGCCGGCCACGGGGTCAATGTCCAGGGTGGCGTAGTGATTGCTCTGCGAAAAAGCTTCTTTGGTGCGGACCCCGCCCGGTGCAGCCTTAAAGAAAGCTTCGGTAGTAGGATTGGGATCGCTGCGAATGCTATAAGCCTGGATCTGATCACCCAGCGTAGCGCCAGAGACGGTCTTGCAGGTAAGGTTGATCAGCCCTTTTTCGCTCAACATCTCCATAATCGCCATAATGCCGCCGGCGCGGTGCACATCCTCGACGTGGTAGCTCGATGATGGGGCAACTTTGCAGAGAGTAGGCACATGACGCGAAATGGCATCAATGTCCTGCATGGTAAAATCGACACCGGCCTCATGGGCAATGGCCAGAATGTGCAAGACCGTGTTGGTCGAGCCGCCCATGGCAATGTCGAGCGCCATCGCGTTTTTGAAGGCATCAAAGGTGGCCAGCGAACGGGGCAATACGCTCGCGTCATTGTCCATGTAATAGGCTTTCGCCATCTCGACAATGCGGATGGCCGAGCGTTCAAAGACATCCCAACGGCCGGCATGGGTGGCGACAATGGTGCCATTGCCGGGCAAAGCTAGGCCCAGCGCTTCGTTCAGACAATTCATGCTGTTGGCCGTAAACATACCCGAACAGGAACCGCAGGTTGGGCAGGCGTGGCGCTCGTACTCCAGCAACTGCTCATCCGAAACGGAGCTGTCACCGGCGGCTACCATCGCGTCAATCAAGTCCAGTTTCTGTGTGCCGGTAACCCCCGCTTCCATGGGCCCACCCGAAACAAAGATGGTCGGAATGTTGAGGCGCATAGTTGCCATAAGCATACCAGGGGTAATCTTGTCGCAGTTGCTGATACAGATGAGGGCATCGGCACAGTGGGCGTTGACCATATACTCAACCGAATCGGCGATCAAGTCACGGCTCGGCAGCGAGTAGAGCATACCATCGTGACCCATCGCAATGCCGTCGTCTACCGCAATGGTGTTGAACTCGACGCCAAAGCCACCATTGGCATCAATCACTTTTTTCACCCGCTGCCCAATATCAAAGAGGTGAACGTGTCCCGGCACAAATTGGGTAAATGAGTTGGCGATGGCAATGATCGGCTTGCGGAAATCGCTGTCGGTCATTCCCGTTGCCCGCCAGAGGGCGCGCGCGCCAGCCATATTACGGCCTTGGGTGGAGGTGCTACTTCGCAGTTTAGCCATTGTTCTGTCCTTTATCCTTCTATCTTTTACTGTCCGACCCATAAGCAATAGACCGTAACATGCGGAGCAAGCACCCTCTGGTGCGCAGCGGTCAGCGTAAGAGAATGCCTTTTCCACGTTGCGGTCTACTACTTATAAATTCTCGCGGAGTTACGGAGCTTTTTCAATCCTGTCAGTATACGCCACAGCGCCATCTCTGGCAATCTTGTGGAGCCGTGGAGTCGCAGAGTCAGGAAGTCGCAGCGTCAGGAAGTCGCAGCGTCGTGGGGTAGCAGGGTCATTTGTCGGGGTGGCTTCCTGTCCCGTAGGGTCGTCTGAGTTTAGGACGAAGCTTTGACCACCATTTTTTAGCTTATGGCCTCTCGAATCAAGTGTCCTTACGGGGCGAAATAGGGGAATGCGAGCGTAGCCCACTATCCGGTACAGATGATGGTTCCACATCGGTTATCTCTGTAATAAAGCGCAGGAGATCCTGCAATTGGGTAAAATAGTGGATCTGCTCCGACAGCACATGCTGCACTGAGCCGCGCCATTGGGAACCGGCGCTGACGGCATCGGTCTCTTGCCACATGCGTACAACAAAGAGATGGTGGGATCGCGGCAAGCTGGATTTCATCGTACTCTGTCCATCCTTGCTTGCGCCATAGGGGACTGTTTCTGTTGTACTTGCACTGCACACCTCCTACCTCGCCGGACAATGACCAGAATCGCTTGTCGGCTCAGCATAACAAGTCTGCGTCCGAAAGGCGTCCGACGTATGAAGAGGGGCAGGAAGGCTATACTTTTTGATAGACCTCCTCGCGCAAGGCAAAGACGACGGCTTCCTCCAATGCCATACCCGTGCCCCGTTGCCAGATCTCATCAAAAGCGGCTTCCCCCAAAGTCGTGCGCAGTTGCCCTAAAGTCTGATCAATTTCAGCGCGGGTGACTTTGCTCCAGGAGGCGTTGATGGCGCGATGGGCGGCGTCGCTGGCGGCAAAGAGGCGCGCACTCTCTTGCGGGCGGCCGCAGTCAAAGGCTAGTTGCGCCATTTGGTCAAGTACATTGGTCATGCCCAATCGATCCTGCAAGCATCGGCGCAGTTCCAGACTGCGCCGGCAGTGAACCGCCGCGGCGCCATAGTTGCCTTGCAGCCGCGCATTGTTGGCCAGATTCGCCAGCGCCACCGCCACCCCAATCTGATCCCCCTGTCGTTCCTTCAACGCCAGACTCTCTTGCAGCAACGGTGCACTGCGCAGATATTCATTGTTGTTCTGATAGGTGGCTGCCAGATTATTGAGCGTGCGCGCCAGATGGCTGAGGTCCTGGGTTGGGCCCAGCGTGCGTTGGATGGCGAGACTCTCGCTCAGGGCAGCAATAGAACGATCATAGTTCCCTTGGCGGCCAGTGGCAGAGCCTAGATGATGCAGCGATTCGGCCAAGATCCGCGGCTCTTGCAACATACGCGCTAGCGTCAGGGCGCGTTCATGATAGGCCAACGCTTGGGCGTGAGCGCCGCGCAACTGGGCAAAGAGACCGGCCTGATTGATCACCTCCACCTGGGCGGCAACGGGTGCTTGGTTGCACAGCGCAACCGCCCGATTCAACCATTCATTGGCTTCGTTGATCCGTCCACTCACCTGCCAAAAGCGCCCCAGCGCGCCGACAATCTTGAGACCCGTAGCAATTTGGGTAGGGCCCGCCTGTGGCGCAAAAGCCCACGCGAGGGCGGCGCGCAAATTCTCTTCCTCATAGCGCAACCGTTCCAACCAGACGCCCTGCGCCTTCTGATAGAGTGCTTGCGGGGCGCTTTGCACCATCCGCAGATAGTAGCACAGATGGCGCTCCCGGAGGGTTGCCAGTTCATCCGCCGGCAAGCGCGATCTGGCATAGTCACGCACGGTGACCAACATGGCAAAGTACATCTCGCCCTCTAACTCAACCTGACGCACCAAACTGTTGTCCAGCAGCGTCTTTAGGGCGTCGAGCACATCCAGGTCATCTGCAAGCGAGCAGACGCTTTCAACGGCGTCCAGTGTAAAACGGCGGGCAAAGACGGCCAGCCGGGCAAAGAGCCGTTGTTCAGGCATATCAAGCAGGGCATAACTCCAGTCCAGTGTGGCGCGCAGCGTCTGATGGCGCGCCTCCGTGCGATGGCTGCTGTCGGCCAGAAAGCTAAGCGCATCACGCAACCGGGCGATCATCGCTTGGGGCGTAAAGAGTTTGCTCCGCGCCGCAGCCAATTCTAAGGCCAGCGGCAGACCATCCAGGCGCCTACAAATTTCTACAATGGCGGCGGCATTGTCACGGTTTAAGGTGAAGTTGGGATTCACGGCCCGGCTGCGCGTCAAGAAGAGGGCAACGGCTGGATAGTGGGATAGGGTTTCCCACTGTTCTACGGCGTCAGGCTCCGGTGTAGCCAAGGCTGGGAGTTGGAATTCACATTCGCCATAAATGGCCAGCAACTTACGGCTGGTAACCAACAGGCTCAATTTGGGCGCCGCGGCCAACAATTCGGCCAGACACGGTGCAACCGCAGTCAACTGCTCCAGATTGTCTAGAATGAGAAGCAGATTGCGGTCGCGTAGCCAGGCTTTGAGGGTAGCGAGCAACGTCGTCCCACTCACTTCTTTCACGCCCAGCGTCGTGGCAATAGCCGGCAAAACCAGCCCCGGATCAGTCACAGTGGCCAATAAAAGCACAAAAATACCATCGCGAAAAACTGGCGTTTCGGCATTGAGCAACCGTGCACCTACTTCCAGCGCCAGCCGCGTCTTACCACTGCCTCCTGGCCCGGTTATGGTGAGGAGGCGAGCGGCATCGCTTTGACGTGTTAACAAAGCTCGCACCGCGGCCACCTCTTCTTCGCGCCCGATGAAGCTGGTCAGTTGCGCCGGCAGGTTAGTCGGCGGCGTTGTCCGGGCAGGGGCGTCGGGCAAGGGTAAAGCCGGAACGACATGCGGTGTAGGCGGGGGTGATGGCTCTGCTTTGGCGCGCAAGGCGGCATGACCGGAGCCGTTGGTTATGGGTGACGTTCCCACCAGCGGCAACTGGCGCGCAATGGCATCATAGAGCGCGCTCGTCTCCAACATCGGCGGCACATCCAGTTCATCGCGCAGGCGCTGAACAAAGCGCTGATACTCCTGTAGGGCGCCGGCTCGGTCGCCATGCTCGTGGCGCAGGATCATCAGTTCGCGCACCACATCTTCGCGCAGCGGATCATGTTGTAACAGTTGCTGGCCATAGCGAATGGCCCCGGTGCGATCACCTTGGGCGGCCTGTTGCATCATCAACTGCCCAAGCAGATCAAAGAAGCGATTGCGCAGCCGTTCCCGTTCAAGAAAGATCCAATCCTCGTAGAGTTCCGGCAACAGGTCGCCACCATACAAGGAGACCGCTTCGTGGCGGCAGGCCAAATCGGCGGCGGTTGCTTCAAAGTCAGCGACATCCAGCCAATAAGCGGCGGCGGGGTTCCACTGCACCGTGCTGTTATCGACCAGCAGCCAAGGTCGGTCCGCCGACGCCGCGGGCAAGACGCGGCGCAACTCGTAGAGGTGGCGGCGCAGGTTGCTGCGCGCTTCCGCTTCCCCCACATCCGGCCAGAGGGTATAGGCGAGCAAAGGGCGCGGCAATGCCTTTGTTCGATTGAGTAATAGATAGGCGAAGAGTGGCAGCGTCTTGGGGAGGGCGGCGAATTTCAGGACATGGTCAGCAGAGACAAGACGTAGCGCGCCAAATAGATAAATTTGGAGCATGGTATACGACTAAGTGAAAATGGATCACAAGTAAGTATTCCGCAAGGAATCTCAATTTTGATTGTATCACATTTGTGGGCTTTGCCAACTTTGGCAGCGGTCGCGAAAGGCTTTCGGCGCAAAAGGTAGGTAATTTTGTGGAGGTGGGGGTTGGTGATTGGGTGATTGGGTGATTGGTGATTGGTGATTGGGTGATTGGGTGATTGGGTGATTGGGTGATTGGGTGATTGGTGATTGGTAATTAGCGAATTGGGGAATTGATGGCGAACGGTTCACCAATCATGATTAGCCGTCCGCCGTTGATGTTTGCGCTCTGATTCAGATATCAGGCCCCGTGCTTTGACGGCGCCAATCACGATGAAAATGTGGCGAGTGGCGAGTGGCGGGTCGTAGGTGATTCGCCACCCCACAACCCGCCACTCGCCGCTCGCTATTTTTAATGTCTACTGACACCGATAACGATGAAAACCGCTGCTGGTGGGTCGCTGCTGGCGCGTCGCTGCGCTTGCGCACCAACAGCTTTCAGCCACCAGCTAGCAGCCATTTTCAGAACAGCCCTATTGCTGGATCAAGGGCAGATAGACGTTGTGTTCAGTCGTGTTGGCGCCCAGCAGTTGCAGGGTGACCTGATCATGCAGTGCGGGTTCCAATTGGCCATTTTGCGCTGTCAACAGGTCGGCGCGCACGGCCAGATCACCGGTGGCAGCCGCGGCCCGGGTAAAGGTAGCCGCGAGTTGGCCGGCGCCATTGGTCGTGCCGGTCATGACCTCGCTGCTGCCAAGCAACCCCAGTTGCCCATCCTGGCTCAGCCCAATGCGCACCATTTGATTGGCGACCGGATCGTGCCATTGGTCCAGCACCGTTGCGGTCAGCGTGGCGCTGTTGACGCCGGCGGCCAAGGAGAGGGGCGTACCGGTCAACGCAATGGTCGCGGCCAGGGGCGCCTGGATCTGCACCGTCGTCGTTGCCACCAGGCTCTCCACCAGCGCTGTAACCAGCGCCTCGCCGGCAGTGGTTCCGGCGGTCAGTGTAAGTTTGACCTGCCCCGCCTGGGTCGTCCCAACGGTTGGCGTAATCGTACCCAAGCTGGTGGTAAAGGTGACAGGGGTGCCATCAGCGACATTGACGCCCTGATCATCGAGGACCATAACGCTCAACGGGCGTGTATCGGCGCCGTTAGGACGCAGATAGTCGGCGGCGGCGCTTTCATTAAAGACAATCGAGTCCGGGCCGCGATAGCGGGTTACCCGCGCAATGGCGCTGTCGCTGATCTCGCCGGCTTCTTTCTCAATAAAGGTGACCATAATCTCGCCGGTGGCGCCACTTGGCTCGTTGTTGGGCACGGGCCCCATGCTCACATCCACCCGCTTGGTGACCGCTGCACCGGCTTGGAGACAGACTCCCTGGCTCTGCTCCGTCTGCGTCAGATACCAGATGGTCGTCCAGCCTTGGGGGACGCGGGTGGTAATGTCGTAGCAGTGGGCCACATCAGCTAAATTTTCAACCTTAAATTCCAATGGCGTGTATTCGCCCAGATTGATGCCGTCACCTAGGGAAGTGACTTCCAGCGGTTCAAAGGTAAAGGGGACGGCGTCGCTGCGCACAAAGGTGGTGCCGCTAATCTGGCCACGCACCCAGAGATAGGCCGCGCCGGCGGCGGGCGGCGTAAAGGGATCGGCGCCAAAGTTACCATCGCCGGCCTGACCGTCACCGTGGGAGCCATCATCATAAAGGCGGAAGGGGAGGCCAAAGGGTCGGCCATTGGGCTGCTGGAACCAACCATCGAGCTGCTGGCCAACGACCGGCAAGCCCAGGTCCACTTGCAGCGCTTGCCCCTTGGTGGAACGGGTGCGTTCGTTGGCGCTGTTGGCGGCCACAGTACTGGCGCCAATGGTGCTAAAGGCAAAGGTGCCCGCGCCACTTGGTCCGGCACTGACGGTGGCGCGCCAGACGCCGGTGTGCCCAGTGGTCTTCGCCTGCACATAGCGGACCAGGCCGAGATCAAGGCAGAGCACGTTGGCGGTGTCGTTGCAGTTAACGGCGCTGTTGTCTGGGTAGCGTATGTCCAGCGGGTCAAAGTCACCGCTAAAGCCCGTGAGCAAAAAGCCGACGCTGCTCATAAGCCCGTCAATGGTGGCGGTAAAGGTGCGGCTGGGCTGGGCCGGGACCGGAGTGAATTTGTAGCCCATGTTATTCTGCGCGCCGGCGACATCATTGTAACTCACCTGCACCGCGGCCGTGCCGGTCGCATTCTCCAGCCCAATGGTCGCGATACCGGCGTCAGTGCCTACATTGGCATATTGATAGCGAATTTCGCCGGTCGTGCTGTTGAGCAACACCTGGTAGGCGCGCTCAGGCCCATTGGTGCGAAAGCCTCTTGTCTCCAACGCAAACCAATCGCCCTCAGCTTTGCTGTAGAGAATGACTTGGGGGGTCAACGCAGCCGCCGGATCAGATGTGGAGGCGTTGGCTACGGCCACTGCCGGCGGGTTGTTCCAATCCAAGTCTCCCCACAGCGGGTATAGGGCGTTGTTGGGCAGAGCTGGCTTGGGCAAGGTGGTGTTCTGGCTATTGCCGCTTTGCGTGGCGCCAAAGGTGAGATAGCCATAGGGAAAGACTTGGGTTGAATTATAGGGGCCGGCGCTGTAAAAGGTAAAGGGCTGGGGGAGGGTCACGTTGATGCTGCCGGACAGGAAGCCATGATTGGTCCCGCCCGCGGCTACACTAGTATCGATCCACTGATATTCCCAGGAAGTCAGCTTGTCATAAAGATAGGTCGGCTGGTCGCTGACATATTCGCTCCAGCGGCCGGCCCCGGCGCTGTGGCTCAGTTGGGCGCGCAGAATGTCCGCGGCATCGCCAATCTTGCTCGGGTCGACATAGAGGAATTGGCCACCACTGCCAATCGCCGCCAGCAAATAGGGCACGATCCCGCCCGACTGCGATGCGTTGGCAGCCAGCCCCAGATATTTCTTTTGTGCACCCGTTACATCGACCAGGTTCTGGGGCACAACAGGACAGCCCCCCAAGAGCGCAAAGGAGCCCTTAACCTGATGGCTGGTAAGCTGCTGCACCATGTTCTCCACCGTCGGTGCGTTAAAAGGCGAACCGTCGGTAAAGAGCCAGGCATTGCCCCCCCGCTTGCCGGCCAAGGTTTGGGCCAGGGCGTGGAACGCACCCACATCACAGAGAAGATCCGTGTCGTTGCGGGTGGTCAGCGCGTCGATTTTAGGCGTGATTTGGTTGGCAAAGAAATTATTGCGGATGACCGGCTGTACAACATTGCTGACGTTGTTAAAGGTGTAGATGTTAAACTCCACCCCTTTAGGATCATTAGCCACATCGTTGATCTGCTCTTTGAGGACCGTTTTGACGGCGTCGAACTTGCCGGCGGTGGCCATGCTCTTGCTCTGGTCGGCAATGAGGGTCAGTTGTTGCCACCATTTGTAGTTGGGCTGCTGGGCCGATTGGTCAAAGAGGGTCAACTCCTGGCTGAGCGCGTCAGGCGTATTGGCGTCGGCGGCGGCGACCGTCTCAAAAGGATTGCTGCCGCCAATGTTTTGGGTAATGGCCGCCGCGGTGAGGGCATCGGTCGGCTTCTTCAGGTCGCGCCAAGCGCGCAGGAATTGAGAGGCGGTGCAGGTGTCATCAAAGAAGCCGTTAGAGGTGAATTTGTCATCGGTATAGACAGATTGGAGCAGGCCATGACCGTGGCTCACCGCATCCTGACCATCGGTGACGCTATCATTCAGATCCCACAACATGGCGGCAATGGCAAATTCGCTCAGTTCGGTGACCAACATGGGTTGGTCTACATCACGGCTTTCCAGATTGATGCTAATGCCTGCCCCCAGCACGTTAGCGCCATAATTGTCCAGATAGTAGCTGCTATCCACCACACCGTTACGGGCGCGCACGGCGCTCTGGTAGTAATCCGGGTAGCCTTCCCCCCAGGACAATTCGGGATCATCGACGGTGTTGTTTACAAAGTGCTCGCCGCCCGGATTGTCGTCACAGCCATAGTAGTCATCGGCCGAATGGCCCCATTCATGCATGATCACGGGATCATCCCACTCATCCGGGTCAGAAGGATCGTCGGCAATGGTGATTTCGTTCGTAATGTAACCATCGTAGTAGGAGCCGTCATCGCCATAGCCCGGCTCCCAGTGCACTTTGGTTGTATCGGCAAAGGTGGCGTCACCGCCAGTGGCGCCGCCACTGATGTTCCAAAATTGCCAGGCGTCGAAGATGGCATCGACAATGTTAAAGACGGCGCTGGAACGCTCGGTCAGCGTCAGGTTGATGGTGTAGGAACCGGCGGGTCGATCCGCCAATACCTGGCTGTTGAACTCATAGGTCTCGTCAATGTATGAGCTATCGGTGACGTAGACAATCAAGTCGTTACCGACATAACGTTCGGCATAGACGGTGACATACAACTCAAGCTCGTCATCAAAGAGGCCATCGTCGTCACAGAAAGAGAAGGAGTAGCCGCCGTTGGCGTCGGTCTTGCTTTCGCCGTAGGAATCATCAAAGACAATATCCTCTTCGCGCATCTCGATCCGAGCAAACTTTACGGGCACTAACACATCGGCGTCATAGCCAGTCTGGTTCGGCGTACGTTCAATACGCCGCACCGTGCCGCTGACCGTGAAGCAGGGGTCATCATTGCTTTGCGTCACGCCCGCCGCTTGCGCCACTGTCTCTACGGTGGTGGGGACCGTTTCCCCCATGGGGCTGTGGGCGTTGGGATCCTGGTCAGATGCGGTTGAATGGCCCGCGCCATCGACTGTGAAAAAGAGAACGCCAGCCGCGCCCAAGTGCATGGCGGCATTGGGTTGGTAACCGACTACCGCCGCCACCTGGTAGACGCCCGGCGCAGCAAAGCGCGCCTGGCGACTGACCTGGACACGCTGACCGGCGGCCACCGGGCCCATCATCTGTTCAGTGCTGCCGCCTAACAATTCGCCACCATCAGGCAAGACCCAACGCACTTGCAAGTCAGGCGCATTCACCAAGGGGGTAGCGGCAACCGTCAGCGTCGCCACCTCGCCCGGCGCCGGCGCTCTATCAACCTGTAAGATTACTTCAATCCGCGCACGTGGCCCCCCGGCGTGGTCGACAATGCCGGTGCTCTGGGCATAAAGCGGGGCAGCCGGCAGCATTGCACCGCAGAGGATCAAAAACGTTAAAACGGTATGGAGGAAACGCGTTTTAAATCGGTAAGTAGCCTTCACAATCTGTCTCATAATCGTCCGTATTATACCTTTCTGCCTGCATCAAAGAGTGACAACTCACAAAAATTCCAACATGCCCAGCATAACGGAGCGCCGTCCGAAGTGCGTCCGAGGCGGGTTTATGCATCCGTTACCAGGATAAATACAGCGTCACTACACCTACGGGAAGGATTCTCTCTGACAGACAGGGGGGATTGGTGTATACTCTCTCCCCAAAGAGCTTACCTTTTCCCACATCTTTTTTGCCCAGAAGTGGGGCGTGGGTTTAAGGTGACCGGCATCTCGGAGATGCCGGTCACCTTACGGAGAGGCAGTGGAGATTATGTTGGAGTTGGTTATTGCGGTTTTATGGTTTACAGGGCTAGGCCTGATTGCGATCCTCTATGGACGGGGGTGGTGGCGGCTGCGCCAGGGCCGCTATGCATTGGCGAGTGGTAAGCGGCTAGCCTTCTTTTGCGTGGGGCTGGCGCTGTTGTTGGCGGCAACGTTGCCCCCTCTCTTTGCGCTGAGCTTTCAGTTTCTCTTTGTGCGTGCGCTGCAAAAGATAATGATCGCGATGTGGGCCGCGCCCTTGCTCTGGCTGGCCTGTCCGCTGCAAATTATCCAACGGGGCTTGCCCTTTGCCTGGCGTCATCAAGTGACGCAATGGCTGAAACCGGAGCGGCGGCTCAACCGTGGGCTACATCTGCTCACCGAACCGGCGGTGGCCTGGCTAGGTTTTGTCAGCGCCATTGTACTCTGGCATGATGTTGGCATTGTACAGCGGGTGATGCCGTGGCCAGGTGCGCACCTGCTCGTCATTGTATTAATTACAGGGATAGGCCTCTTGTATTGGGGGCATTTGGTGGGGACCGGGCTACGCCGCTATCGGCGCGTGCCGGAGTGGGTGCTCTTTGCCTATGTGATTGGAGTGGAGATCCCGAACATGGCCACCGGCATGAGCATTGCCTATGCCGGTGCGCCCCTTTATGGCTACTATGCCGCCACCCATGCCCATCTTGCCGCTAGTTTTGACGTGATCAACGACCAGCGGCTCAGCGGTGGTCTCATCTGGTTTATGGGAAGCGTGGTCTTCTTTAGCACCGGCGTGTTGATCCTCAACCGCCTCTTCCGTCATAACAAGGGTGACTCGCCTCAGCACTTCCCTGATTGGGATTCGGATGAGCGGATGATTGCGCCGGGGCTGGAACACCGGTTGAAGGAAGCGCCGAGAAAGTAAAGTACTGGAGTCTGGCGTTTTTGTTTTTGATTGGTTACACTGGTGATTGGTGATTAGTTGCTCGCCTGCGGGCGCTGTGCGCCATTGGTAATTTTTCACCTGTAGCCTCCAAATTCGCCAGAGTCCAGTAAAGTAGTTGGCTCATGCCTGTGCTGCGCTGACGCGTTGGCGCAGCAGCGGTTCGTGCAGTGCGGTGGCATCGAGCGTGTTGGCGCCGAGAAAGATTACGAAGCGCACAAAGCCACGCGCCAATGCCTCTGCAAATGACTCATCTTTGCCCAGAGCCTCATCCTCCAACCAGAAGCCCAGGATCACGAACGTATTGGTTGTGCGGTCAAGCTTGCTGTCAAAGCGCGCCACGAGTTGGTTGCCCCATAAGACTGGCAACGTGTAGTAGCCAAATTTGCGCTGATGCGCGGGTTTGTATACCTCCCAAACATAGTCGAAGGCAAAGAGCGTTTTGGCGCGCCCGCGCGCACTGACGGGGTCGAGCGGCGCCAGAAAGAGGACTTCTGCCGTTGTGTCTGTCGCCACGGGCGCCCATGCCTGGGGCACACGCCCGGCGATCAGCTCGTCCAACAGTTCAACATCATCACCAAGGGCGTAGTGCACCGCCTTCCAGCCTTCTACCTTTACCTCGATCATGTCACCGTCAGCCAACAGTGCAGTGCATATAGATTTTGCTTGGCTAAAGGGCACGCCGCGGTGAAACGAATCTTGCATACGGTTCAGCCGTGATAGGCCGTAGAAGCTGATTTCCTTTTTGATCAAAAATCGATCAGCCGCGGCCTCATCGCTTGTGTGCAGCAGATGCGCTGGCGCGACTGTTTCCGTGAGGGCATAGACGCGTTCAAAGTTCTCACGGTGATGCGTCATCACTTCGCCCGTGCGCCACAAATAATACAAAGCCAGCGCGCTATCCTTACGGCCGCGATAGCTTTGTGTGCGCGTCCGCTGCGCCATCGCGAAGTCACGGTTGCTGACGACGGTGCGCTCCTGTAAAATCGCCCGCATTTCCGCAACGGCAGCAGCATGTTCGTGGCCCGTTTTATGCACGCGCGCGTCGCAATCAGGCCCGCCCGCGCGCTCGCGCGCCATGATCACGCGCCAATGGGGCAACTCTTCCATAGGACGCGTCGCGAGCCACCCACCCCAGTCAAAGAACTTACGCTGCGCATAGGTCGCATCTTCCCAGAGGCCGGGTGTGTAATCAAGGACGCGACTGTGCAGCGCGATATCATGGCTACGCGCAATGATCTGCAGCGGATCCAGTTGTAAGTACTCGATGGCGCGCATAGCCTGTGCTGTGCCCGTGACGCCCTGCCAGCGCCGTCCAGGCCATAAGCCCTGTTTGCCGAGGATGAAGCGGCGGGCAACTTCGCGGTCGATAGTTAACATTTTGGCCTCTCAGGCAGCGTATTCTATAGATGTTCAGAAAAAAAATCTGTGTCAAGAACCCAGGTTTCTGGCAGAAACCTGGGTTCTCTACCCCAAATGATTATCTGAATGTCTATAGTTGACATTTAGCGCGCAACTCCTACGCGTTTGCACTGTCGTTCTCAATCCGTGTCAACCAGGCGCGCACATCGGGCTCGTGGTCATCGCGGAAATGGTCAAAGAATTCGGTGGCCAGGAACCGTTCCTCGCCTACCCACACGAGATAATAGGCGGGTTCAACCCGCTCGATCCGAACATCAGCGGGCAACTCTTCTATGACCTGGAGGAACTGTTGAAACAGTTGTCGCGATTCCGCCAAGACTTCATGCGCCGATTTCCCCCGATTGGTCGTGTAAATCCACGCATTAATGTCATCTTCATCTTGCAGGTGCGCGGGCCAAGGTGGTGGGGATTCCGGTTCGCCGCTTTGCGCAGCTCGAATGCGGTTGATCAGTTTGGGCTGCCAACCAGCCAGGTGCGCGACGATGTCTTTCATGGACCAATCACCATTGACACCGGGCTGATTCATACGTTCGGGACCTATCTGATCGAGAAACGTTTCCCATTGTTGATACTCTTGCTGCAACCGATGCAGAAGTTCAGATTTATTCATTGAACACTCCTTTTGGACCAAACTAGTACAGTGTTACCGAAGTTATGATAGATTATAGGTGGTCACCCAGGTCTTCCTGGAAGGGGGCATCGGATGGTGAAAGACAGGAGGTGTGTGGCGCCCCCTTCCAGGAAGACGCACACTGGCGCACCCGCGTTGGCTAAATTCGCAAAATTTCGGTTACACTGCACTAGTACATTACGGCGTAAATCGCGCCTAAAGGGTTCCTGCCCTTGGGCGCGGCAGGAACAAAGGCCATGCAACTCATGGAAAAGGTAGAAATTACGCTGACCTTATTTACGCCGGAATTTGCTAGGCATTCGAACGCGCAGCGAGTACCTCAAGATAATGCGGATTGTACATAATGCCCAGGATATTCCCAAAGGGATCCACGATAGTGGCCGTGATGAAGCCTTGGCCGCGATCTTGTGGTGCCTCAAGCAGCTTTGCATCCATTGCTAATGCCTTCTGCAAGACCTGATCCACATCGTCAACATGCCAATATACGACGACACCAGCGCGACCATTTGTGCTTTCTGTGCCAGGAACGTATTTGCTGTCGATAATGCCTAGCTCATGTTGATAGTCACCTAGCCGAAATTCGACATAACCTGGCCGCTCAAAATAAGGTTCAATGCCCAAGAAATCTGTATACCACTTCTTTGCCGCGGCGTGGTCTGCGGCGAAGTAACTGACAGTTGTTAATCCGCGTAATGGATTTCCCATAATCACCATTTTTCTATTACAGGTCAGCTTATCAGAGTGATAGATAAAATTTCTACAGAAAACATCTGTAGGCGCTAAGGGCGACAACATCGACAATTTTTTGTCGATGTGGAATGCCGGAGGCGCTTGTTGCACCGCTTGAACCATTTCAAGCGCAACAACATAGATTATAAGTTTTCCCGGTCAAGTGATCGCGCCCTTTAAAAAAGCCACCGTGCGTTCCCACGCCAGCGCCGCCGCCGCTTCGTTATAGGCGTCAATCCGGTCTGGTTCAAAGAACCAATGCCCCACCCCTGCGTAGCTATAAAAGGTTACGGGGCGGTTGGCTGACTTCAATGCATTCTCCAACCAAGCAACCGATTCTGCCGGCTCGTAGGGATCACTGTCGGCAAAGTGGCCCAGATAGGTGGCCTTCGCCTGCGCAAAGTCGCCGTCGCCCGTGCCGTAAAAAAGCACAACCTTGCGCACACGTGTCGGGTCGGCGCCCGAGAGTTGGAGGGCAAAGTAGGCGCCCAACGAGAAGCCGATGATACTGATGCCCTTGGTCTGGTCTTCAACATAGGCCCAGAGCCTATCTACAGCCGCGCTAATTTCAGCTTGTGCCACGTTGCCATCAAGCTGTTGGCTCAAGCGCTCCGCTTCCTCAATCGTCGTCGCCAATTCTCCATGGTAGAGATCCGGCGCATAGGCTGCAAAACCGAGTGTAGCCAGCCGATCACAGACCTCTCTGATGGTTTCATTCAACCCCCACCAGGGGTGAAGGACCAAAACCCCAGGCCCTTTACCGGCAGCCGGGATGGCCAGATAGCCGGCTGGCTCAGACTGCCGTACTACAGTTGTGGTTGCGTCGTTGCTGCTCATGGAAAGCGTACCTCCTATTCTTTGCAAACGATGCTCGCCTTCGTGAGGTCATTATAGAACAAGTGTTTCGATTTGCGAAGTTTGCGATGCGCTTATTTTGCGGTTGGCTTGATGAGGATGAAGTCGATGGCAGCGGAGGTGAGAGAAAAGTACGATACAGACGCGGATTCGGAAGGCGCGGATTTCATCCGCGCCTTCCGAATCCGCAAAATTATATATGGGCAGAACAAATAGCTCGGCGAGTTTACGAAACACGCTCTGTATATATTTTTATTGGATGACCTTATAGCCTATGAGCCACCCAACTATCTGCCTACTGCAACCGCCACTGTTCACCAATGTCGCGCAGGCGGGCGATGACCAGGGCCGGTTCGGTGTAGCGTTGGGTTGCCACTTCCACACTGTAGCAGCCATTGTAGCCGGCGGCGCGCAGGGCGTTCATCGTGCGCAGGGTGCCTGCTTCATCGACGGCCGGCGAGAAGTGCGTATGCATCACCCACGGCGCCACCAGTTCATCCCCCGCGCCCGGATCGGCGCCGTGCCAACGGTTGACATGGAGCAGGATGCCAAAGCCAGGATGGTCAACCGCTTCACAGAGCTGCTTCATATTCTCCGGCACCATCTCGGCGCCCCAATGGTTTTCCGGCCCAATGCGATAACCATTGTCATGGGCGCGTTGCGCCCAGACGCGATATTGCTTGACGATCATGTCCATCTGCTGCGTGTTCCAGCCCCGTTCGTCACGGGTCCCGCCGGCGTCGATCCGCACCGTCTGCGCACCGAGGAATTCGGCGGCTTTGATGTTCACCTCGGCGTTGCGCGCGTTGCTCTCACGCACAGCCGGGTCATTATCCCAGATACAGGCGCGGTCAATACAGATATTAGCGACACTCAGTTCCCGTTCGGCCAGGGCCTCTTTGACCTGGGCTAGGTAGTCATCTTCCAGGCTGGCCAAAGTGCCATGCCAGAGATCGGCGGCGGAGAGACCATAGCGATATTTGATTGATTCCAGATAGCCAAAGGTGTTCATGACCCCGGCTCTGGTCAGTTGATGGAAGGTGTAGGAGCAAATCGAGATATTCATAGGTTTCTCTCTTGAGTTCTTTAGCTTGAGTAATGGAGAATCATTAATCGATAATTATTAATTATTCTCCATTACTGATTAACTAGCCTTTCAAACCAGTGACAGAAATGCCTTCAATAAAGGTGCGTTGGGCGAAGAAGAAGGCGAGAAAGATGGGGAGGGTAATAATGGAACTGACGGCCATGAGATAGGGATAGGCCAGTTGGCGATTGCCAATCTCGGCCACTGCATTGCGCAGCCGCTGCACGGCCAGCGCCAACACCCATTTTTCCTCAATGTTGACATAGATGAGCGGCCCGAGATAGTCATTCCAGGCATCCATAAAGGTAAAAAGCGCCACGACCGCCAGCGCCGGCACCGCCAGGGGCAGAATAATGCGGAACATCGTCTGCAATTCGTTGGCGCCGTCGATCTTGGCCGCGTCGGAAAGTTCGGTGGGGATGCCCATAAAGAATTGGCGCAGCAGAAAGATAAAAAAGGCATTGCCAAAGAAATGGGGCACAACGAGCGGCAAAAATGTATTTAACCAGCCAATTTTCTTAAAAATAATAAAGAGGGGCACCAAACGCACCCAGCCGGGAATCATAAGCGTAGCCAGGACGACGGCAAATAGGGCATCCCGCCCAATCCAGCGCAAACGGGAAAAGGAATAGGCGACCAGGCAAGAGGAGAGCACTGAGCCAATCGTGGCCGGGATGGCATAGAGCACAACGGTATTGTAGGTAAAAAGCCAGTAATTCTCCGCCGTCCAGGCATCCCAAAAGTTATTCCAATGTTGGGGTATGGGAAACCAGACCGGTGGCACGGTGTAAACCTGCGTGTCGGTCTTAACTGCCGACGAGAGCATCCAATAAAAGGGCATAAGAAAGGTAAAGGTCAGCACCAGCAAGGCGATGTACTTGAGAATTTCCGCCAACCAGTCCTTGACGCCCATGGCGCGCAGGCGCTGCAAACGCCGTCCCCGCGCCATCGAGATGCCCTGTGTTTGCTGTTGTGTCACACTTTGCGTTGCCATAAACTGTCAAACTCCTTTTTAACGCGTCGCGCCGGCATAGTACACATAGCGGCCAGACAATCTGAATAACAGGCCGGTAAAAACAATAATCACGACAAAGAGCAACCAGGCCAGCGCATTGGCCTTGCCCATACGCAGGTAGATGAAGGCATTGCGATACAAAAAGAGGGAATAAAATTCGGTTGCCTGATTGGGGCCGCCTTGGGTCAGCAGCCAAGGCAGTGTGAAATACTGAAAGCCGCCAATAAAACTGAGCACAGCATTAAAGAGAATCACAGGGCTGACCATGGGGATGGTGACATGCCAGAGGCGCCGTAGACCATTGGCGCCATCCATGAGCGCCGCCTCATAGAGCGAACGCGGGACATCTTGCAAAGTAGCCAAAAAGATGACCATAGCCGCCCCTTGCGCCCACATATGAATCATTACTAAGGACGGCTTCACAATGTCAGGGTTGGAGAGAAAGGGCACGATGGGAAGGCCCAAATATTGGAGTGTGGAGTTAATCGCACCATACTGTACATTGAGCAAGAACTGCCAGACAAAGGCCGTTACCACCACAGGTACAATAGAGGGGAAAAAGAAGACTGCTCGGAAAAAGGAGCGCGCCACGATATTGGTATTCAACATCAACGCCATGAGAAATGCCGAGAGTACGCCTAAGGGAGCGCTAAAGACCACCCACCAGATCGTGTTATAGGCGACAATGCGAAAATCTTCATCGTCGGTCAAGAGGTTAATGTAATTATCAAGCCCCAGGAAAGCCGGTGGCCGTAACAGATCATAGCGAGTAAAGCTATAGTAAAAGGACGAAGCCACGGGGATCAACGTAAAAGCCAGAAAGCCAATGATCCAGGGCGAGGCAAAGAGCAAGCCGATCAATAACTCCCGGCGGTCATTCTTTGTCATATAGCGCACGCGCGTCAGCACACTCATACTCATTATCCTTACACTACTGTTTTGTAAAATAAGTTCTGATGGATACCGTAGGGGCATCCGCTTGCCGGTGCCCTGGCGCCTAGAAGGCCACCGCCGCAAGGGTCGCGTCCAAAGGGCTCCCGCTGCTTCTAGGCGCCTACAATCTATCATAATTTATTTGACAAAACACTACGGGCGTCAGCCAATCTCCAGTGATGGGCGACTAGTACAGTGTCAGGGAAATGTTGCGAGTTTACCCCACGCGGGTGCGCCGGCGTGCGTCTTCCTGGAAGGGGCAACGCACACCTCCTGTCTTTCACCATCCGCCGCCCCTTCCAGGAAGACTTGGGTAACCACCTCTAAACTGGCCAAACTTCCCTGACAGTGCACTAGTAAATCTCGGCGTAAATGATTGCATAGTTATTTTTAGAAATTTACACCGGTGATGCGATCATTTACGCCGTAAGTATTTACGCCCAACTATACCAGAAACTGAGTTTCTTGGAGAAACTCAGTTTCTGCTTACATGGTCCGATTATGCGAAACCGGCCTGTTTCCACTCTTTCACAGCTTCATCTTGCAATTTGGCCGCCCCTTGTGCGCCGGTCATTTCACCGCGGAAAACGGCTTCACGCACCTGTTGGTATTGCGTTTCAACAAACGATTGAATCTCGTTACGAATAAAGGGCCCCCAGTAGGTCGCTTCTTTGACCGAATCGAAGTAGAACTTCAGGCCCGGATATTTCTCCTGGTCGGCATTTTCAAAATAGGGGAGGTAAGCAGGGAGCCAACCAATCTTGTCGAAGATCAGATTACAGACATAGTCGCTCTGAATCCATTCCGCCACCGGCCAGGCTTCATCCTTGTATTGGCCATCTTTGAAGATCATGGCCATATGGCCGCCGCCAAATTGAATCTTGGTGCCACGGCGATCTTCGGGCACCGGCACCCACGACGCGCGATTGTAGGGCGCGACTTCCGGCTTTTCATTGACGGTTTCACCCGGATGCCAATAGCCTTCAATAATCATGGCCTGTACTTCGGCGTTATAGGCGCCGCCCCAGGTGCCCTGTCCTTCAACCGAGCGCACCCCCACCAGATTGTCAGGACCGATCACTTTAACAAATTCACCCATGACATCCAGACTTTGGGCCACCTGTTCATTATCAAGATTGAATTCCTTGGTGTCTTCATTAAAGTAGGTCACCCCCCAAGATTCCATGGGGAACCAACCATCGTTGCCAGGGCCGGTGCCGCCTTCGGCATCATAGGGATCGATGCCAAATTGAACCAAATTCCCCGCATCATCAAATTTAGTCAGCGCCTGATGCCAGGTCATCAATTCATCCCAAGTGACGGGCGGGTTATCGGGATCCAGACCCGCTGCTTCTACCAGACGGGTGTTATAGTTCAGACCACGGCGCACAAAACACTCGAAACCGGGAATACCGTAAACCTTGCCCTTATACTGGATGACATCCCAGTTGCCGGGGATAAATTTATCAGGGCTGATGACATCGCTGGTGGCAATATAATCATCCAACGGAATCACCACATCGCGGGACATAAAGTCCAAATAGCTGCCCCAGATCCCAATATCGGGCGGTGTGCCGCTGGCGACCGCGGTCAGGCGCGCTTCTTGATTAAAGCCGGATTTAAAGTCAAGGGTATTGCCGGCGCCGATATAGCTCTCCAACGCCGGATCGGCCAGCAATTCATCGGCAATACCACCCGGTGAGCCCCAGAAGACGTAGAACTTGATCGTCTTGCCTTCCGCACTCGGCGCGGCATCTCCGCCCGAAGCGGCCTGTTGCGCAGGCGCGGCCCCCGGTGCGGCACAGGCCGCCAACAGCGCGCCAACGCCAACCGTTCCGACCCCGCGCAGAAAACTACGCCGGCTTACCATACCCGTCCTTGGTTCAGACATATAAAACCCTCCTGATACAATGGAAATAGAATCGTTGCAAAGCACTCGGCAAAAGACGCTTTGCAACAAAAACAGCAAAACTACATATACAACTTCTGGGGGAATCAACTGTCCAACGACAGTGGGCAGCAGGTTAGGTTGCATCGCTGCCGCCGCAGGTGCGGGACAGACATTTGCTCTATTGTGCAATGTGATTGAGCGATGGGGAGTCCTTCACAGCAGAAAAAGCATATCATACTCTATACGGTTGGGCAAATACTTTCTTATTTCCGGGTGCGTACCACATTTTGGGGTGCTTACTCTGGTTAATGCATTTTAGTTGCTTGACCAGTCCCCCCAAATGGGACGCACCTCTTATTTCTTGCTTGCACTTGTTATACTATAAACGAGATAAAAATGGACGAATAGCGCCCCTACTGACTCACACCAGCCATCAACAACCCCAATGCTTCTGCCGTGGCATCGGCACGCGCGATCACCCCCATAATCCGCCCTTCGTAGAGCACGGCAATGCGGTCACACAGGGCCAGGATTTCGTCCAAATCTTCCGAGATTAACAGAGTGGCGGTTCCCTGAGCGCGTTGATCCAGCAGCCGTTGGTGGATGTACTCGGTGGCGCCAATGTCCACCCCGCGCGTCGGCTGGGCGGCGACCAACACACGCGGCCGGCGCGCCAGCTCGCGCGCCATGATTACCTTTTGGATGTTGCCTCCCGAAAGACTCTTGATCTTGGTCTCAATGGTTGGGGTCTTGACCTGGAAATCACGTACGAGCTGCCAACTGGTGGCGGCAATCGCTTTAAAATCGAGGAAGGTGCGACGGCTAAAGGGAGAACGGTTGTGGTCCTGCAAAATTAGATTTTCGGCCACCGTAAAATCTTGAATGACGCCATCATGCATGCGTTCTTCCGGGATATAGGCCAGACCGGCGCCCGTCCGCCGCGCCGCCGGCCAGTGGGTAATGACGGCTGTCTCCAGTCGGACCTGGCCTGCCGTAACCGGACGGAGTCCGGCAATTACCTCAGCCAATTCGCGCTGACCGTTGCCGCTGACACCGGCGACGCCCAGAATTTCACCGGCGCGAATCTGTAGCGAGACTTCGCGTAAGGCCGGTTGGCCAGTGATGCCCAATGCGCTGACCTGGTCGAGCGCCAACAACATTTCGCCTTGGGTCACCGGCGCGCGCGCCCGTTCCAACAGCACATCGCGGCCCACCATCATGCGCGCCAGTTGGGCGCGGGTGACGCCCTCGTTCAGGGTGGAGCCGATCAACTTCCCGCTGCGTAGCACGCTGATCCGGTGGCTGATAGCCAACACTTCATGCAATTTATGGCTGATAAAGATCAAACTGTGACCGTCGCGCGCCATCTGCTTGAGGGTCACAAAGAGTTCATCCACTTCTTGGGGCGTCAGCACCGCGGTCGGTTCATCGAGGATGAGCAACGCCGCACCCCGGTAGAGCGCCTTGATAATCTCCACCCGCTGGCGCTCGCCAACGGCCAAGGTCCAGACCGGGGCGCGCGGGTCAACCTGCAAACCGTAGGTTTGGGAGAGTTCACGAATGCGCGCCTCGACCCGATCCAGATCGAGCAAGGGCGCCCGGCTTGAGCGGAGACCCAGGGCCACATTTTCGCGCACGGTCAGTGTATCCACCAACATAAAGTGCTGATGGATCATGCCAATGCCAAGGCGGATTGCGGCGGTCGGCGAGTGGATAGGCGTTGGCTGGCCATTGAGCAGGATCTTACCGGCGTCCGGCTGATAAAGACCATAGAGAATCTTCATCAGCGTGGACTTGCCGGCGCCATTTTCACCCAGCAGCGCGTGCACCTCGCCGGATTTCACGTCAAAGTCCACCTGATCACAGGCCAGTACCCCGGGAAAGCGTTTGACAATGCCTTGCATTGCCAGTTGCTCAATACGCGACCGTCCTGTCGGCAGATAAGGAAAATCGTAGTCCATGCGTATGGCCCTTGCTTGATAATGCAGGTGGCGGGTGGTGAGTGGCGAGTCAAACGCGCCCCCGCCACTTGCCACCCGCCACCAATCTAATTCGTTGTTACAGCCTACTCGAAAGAATGCTACTCGCTCGGCATTGGATCAATCGAGCCATTTTTGATCCCAGCAATCGCGGCATCAGCGGCGGTGCGGATTTCGTCGGTCAGCGCGGGGTTGTCGCTCAGTTGCATCTCAAGCCCGTCGGCCAGGGTCAGCGTATAGACTTTGCCGCCCAGGGTCCCACTGTTGTGCAGCGCGATCATATCCTTGACCACGCCTACCCAATCATAAAGCTGATTGGTCACCACATAATCGGGGGCCAGCGGGGTTTGGTCCGCCTGCGTACCCAGCCAGAAGACCTTGTTGTCGGCAGCCACGCCAATCGCGCCCACCACTTGCTGAGCCGAACCGGTCAGTACATCGGCGCCGGCCTTGATGTGGGTGTTGGCCGCTTCGGCTGCAAGCGCGGTGTCACCAAAGGAGCCGGTATAGCTAATGTTGACTTCGGCATCGGGCTTGGTCGCCTTGACGCCGGCCACAAAGCCATCAATATAAAGCTTGGCATCGCCGGCTTCCACTGGGCCGACCACACCGATAATGTTAGCCTGGCTCAACATGGCGGCAATGACACCGTTGACATAGCCGCCTTCCTGGGCCTTGGCTTCATAGGCAAAGACATTGGTAAATCCCTCGCTCTCGCCTGTATCGGTAGCCGTGCCCCAGGCAAAGCTGGTCTCCGGGAAATCTTTGGCCACTTCAAACATAGAGTTGCCATATTGGGTGCCGTGGGCGATGACCAGGTCGTTGCCGTCGGCGGCATAGTCACGAATGGCCGCGGCGGCGTCAGCCACCTGGAACATATTCTCCGAGACCGCAATTTCGAGTGCGCTTTCGCCCCCCATCTCGCTCTGGACTGCCTTCAGCGCCGTAAACATAGACTGGCTCCAAGCAATATCCTCGGTGCTACTGGGCATGACAATGGCAATGCGGAAGGGTTCGCCGCTAGGCGTGGCCGGTTCATCTACCGAGGAGGCTGGTTCCGAACCAGGCGCGGCCTCAACGGCAGCGCCGGCCTCCCCTCCGGCGGCGGGCGCCGCCGCGGGTGCAGCACAGGCAGCGACCAGCACCACTACTACAAGTAACATGGTGACAAACGACCATTTTTTGACCATAAGAAGCTCCTTATCAGTGAATAAATTGTAACGGATTCTATTAACCATTTTTTCGTCCCCTTTACCCATCCATGGCATCGGGCAACGACAAAGCGCGCAATTGGGGCATGGTTGACGCCACCGCGGCGACCACTAATAGCGTCACACAACCACCAATCAATACAGAGGACGCGGTGCCCAAAAAGCGCGCCGCCACGCCACTTTCCAGCGCGCCCAACTCATTCGAGGCGCCGACGAAGATCCAACTCACCGAGGCAATGCGTCCCCGCATCTGCTCCGGTGAGAGCACGCGCATGATCACCTCACGGATGATCATGCTCACGCCATCAAAGAGGCCGCTAAAGAAGAGCGCCACCAGCGAAAGGACAAAGTTACGCGAAAGGCCAAAGACAATCATGCTCACCCCAAAGCCGGCAACACAGATCAGCAAATTGCGCCCGGCGTGGTCGGTTGGCGGTTGGCGCGTTGCCAACACAAAGACGATCATGGCGCCAATCGAAGGGGCAGTACGCAAAATGCCCAATCCGGTGGCGCCCACATGCAGGATGTCAGTGGCAAAGACCGGCAACAGGGCGATCGCACCGCCAAAGAGCACAGCAAAGAGATCAAGCGCCATGGAGCCGGCCAACGGCTGACTCTTGAAAACATAGTGAATCCCCTGACGCAGGCTCTGCCAGATTGTCTCGCCGGCGGCGGGCGGTGGCGGCGCTGGCATGGGCGGAATCAGAAAGACACAGCCAGCCGAAAGCAGCAGCAGTAGCGCAACCAACAGATAGGTCCAAGGAATGCCCAATCCATCAATGGCAAAGCCGGCCAGTGGACCGCCAAAAATTGCGCCGGTCTGCCAGACACTGCTCAGCCAGGAGGCGCCACGGGCTGCATGACGAATGGGAATGACCTGCTGCTCAAAGGCGGAGGTGGCGGGGCGATTAAAGCCAAAGGCCGTACCGAGTAAAAAGACAACCCCATAGATCGAAAGCAAGCCATAGTGGAGCGGGTCAAAGGCCAAGCCCGTGAGCAACACCATACAGACAACCTCAACCGCGGCCATCATGAGGACGATGCGTTTGCGGTCATAGCGATCAGCAATATAGCCGCCCAACAGGGCCAGTGAGAGCGCCGGAATGGCCTCCACCAATCCTAGCCAGCCCAACGAAAGCGGATCGCGGGTGATCTCGTAGAGCTGATAGCCAATCACCGTGGCAAACCCCGCGCCACCCAAAGCATTAAAGATGCGCGCCCAGAGCAACAGACGAAAGCCCGGCGCCTGAAAGACGGCCTGCCGAGCAGCAGCAGCTTGTGTCATCGTTGACAAGTCTCCCTTATTGGCCTCGTTCAAAAGGTTTGGTTAATGCTGCCGGTTGTTGCACCTGGCGTACAGCAAAGGCCAACGCCACAATCGTCAAGATATAGGGCAGCATCACAGCAAGATCAGAGGGAATCTCAATACCGCGCACCTGCACCCACAGTTGCAACGCGTTGACCATGCTAAAGAGCAGTGCGCCACCCAAGATGCCAAAGGGACGCCAACTGCCAAAGTAGACCAGCGCCACGGCGATAAAGCCCATGCCGTTGGTCAGATTCTGTTGAAAGACATTAAGCAGCCCAATGCTCAGCGAAGCGCCGGCCACCCCCGCCAGCGCGCCGCCAATCATCAGCGTACTATAGCGAATGGCGTTGACGTGCACGCCCAGCGAATCGGCCGCTTCTGGGTTATGGCCTACAGCCCGAATTTTCAAGCCAAAGGCGGTTTTGTTAATGACAAACCAACTGACGGGAACCAGGAGATAGGCCAGATAGATGAGAATGTTGTGGTCAAAAAAAATCGCGCCCACCACCGGCAGATCGCTTAGCAGCGGGATCCTTTGCACCGGAAAGCCGGAAATCCCGACCACGGAGCCGATCATGGTTTTAAAGAGCAGATCGCTCAGCCCTAACCCCACCAAATAGAGGCCAATGCCGCTAATGCCCTGTTCGGCCTGCATTGTCACGCTGATGACGGCCATCAGCAGCCCCAGCAGCGCCCCCACCAACAGTGCCACCAAGACCCCTAGCCAAAGATTGCCACTTTGGAAGACGACATAGAAAGCCGAGAACGCGCCCATGAGCATCATGCCATCGACACCCAGATTTAACACGCCGGAGCGCTGGGCAAACATCTCGCCCAGCGCAGCATAGAGATAGGGCGTCGCCAACCGGATGCCGCTGTGGGCAATCCCGATTAGAACTGCGAGCGAAAAGAGTTCGCTAAACACATTAGCTGCCTTTATTTAAGAGATTATACGGTAATCAGTTCAAAATTTTGTAGAGACTGGAGAGTAGAGATCACGTCCATGAGTCTCCGGTCTCTAATATTTCAGTCGCCAAAGTCAGGTTTTCATTTCGATTTCAGCATAGACGAGACTACTACCATTCTAAAGCTCAACACGGCGAGCGCGCCGCCGGCTATAGATTTCGCTGGCCACCACAAAGAGCACGACCAGACCATTCAAGACCACAACCAGTGCATTGGGCACCTGCACCGTCCGCTGCATCTTGTCGGCGCCGACCAGCAACGCGCCAAAGAGAAAGGAGGCCGGAATTGTGCCCAGCGGATGAAGCTTGCCAAAGAGCGCGGCCACAATGCCGCTAAAGCCATAACCACCGGAAAGCCCCTCCAACATGCGGTGATGCACCCCCATAACCTCCACCGCACCGGCCAACCCGGCAAAGGCGCCGCTGAGCACCAGCGAGAGCGTCAGATAACCGGCCACGGGAATGCCGGCGTAGCGGGATGCGGCCGGGTTCAGCCCCACCGCGCGGATGCGATAGCCGATGGTGGTGCGCCAGAGCAGGAAGTAGGCTATAACCGCCAGCACCACCGCCAGGATCGCGCCACTGTGAAACAAGGTGCGCGGGACAAGACGCAGCAACCAGACCTGTTCGGGCAAGGCCTCGCTTTGGGGGATATTGGTGCCGGCGGCAATCTGTTTGGGGTCGAGCATAGGGCCGCGCAGGAGAAAATTCATCAGTTGCAGCGCAATCTGGTTGAGCATGACGGTGCTCAGAATCTCATTGACATTAAGGCGCGCCTTGAGGACGCCAGCAATACCACCCCAGAGCGCCCCAGCCCCAGCGCCAATGATTAGGCAGAGGGGCAACAAGAGCCAACCTGGCCAAGTGCGCAGCGCCAGAGAAAGTGCAGTCGCCGCGATCGCGCCGACAATAATTTGCCCTTCGCCACCAATGTTGATGACGCCGCCACGGAAGGCAATACAGATGCCCACGCCGACCAGCAACAGGGGCGTCGCCTTGGTCAACGCTTGGGTGATGCCACTGACATTGCCCAATGCCCCATTAAAGAGCGCATAGTAGGCGGCAAAGGGATCGGCTCCTAATGCCAATAACAAAAAGATGCCGACAAAGAGTGCCAGCAACACTGCAAAAACAGGCAGCAACGCATCTGTAATTTTAGCGAAATATCGTGTCGGCAACGAGGAGGTGCTCATAAACAGGCGTCAAAACGATACAAGTCATGCCGATTTATCTGCGCTTTACGTATTGCATCAACGCGACCCAGGCAGTACGCAGCAAGGGATAAATCGGTATAAGGGCTCATTAATAGTTTGCGTAAAATTAAAGAAGGATTCTTTTGATTATAGTCTATCAACAATTATTTGCAAAAAACAGAACAACTTAGCCAAAGAACCAAGCAACATTATTGGTAATCTTGTACTAATGAGGGGCTGTTGCGGAATATTACACCATATAGGTACAGGCTCTTGATGGATAACAGGGAGCGTGTCGAACATTCCGGGAATGGGCAGCGGTTCGTGGCAAGCTTCTTGATGGCGCGCATGGTGCTTTCGCCTAAACCTGGCCCATTCCTGGAATATAAACAGCAGATCCTTGCAACGCATCAAGAGCCTAGACATAAAACGAGGATGGCATTACACCATCCTCATTTTATGCTATATAGAAATCCAGATAATTATTCGGGGTAGAGAAACCAGGTTTCTGGCAGAAAGCTGGTTTCTTGGCACGAATCTTTTTCTAAATATCTATAGATAACAGCACTATGTGACGCTGACTAACAGTAATTAGTACAGCGTCAGAGAAATTTTGCGAGTTTAGCCCACGTGGGTGCGCCGGCGTGCGTCTTCCTGGAAGGGGCAACGCACACCCCCTGGCTTTCACCATCCGCCGCCCCTTCCAGGAAGACCTGGGTGACCACCTCTAATCCAGCCAAACTTCCCTGACAGTGCATTAGTATGCTTCTAGACTTAGGCGCGCGGCAGGTCTAAGATCTCCTGCATGGCGTCCTGCACGTTTTGCAGACCCTCTTCAAACGACAAGTCGCCGTAGAAGAGATCGGGTGAGGTGTTGGCCCAGTTGTCCTGCAATTCAGAGAAGCGCAGGTTATAAGGCATGGGGAAGGGGCCAGGGATCTCAGGTGTGTTATACATATCCAACACGCGGCGGAAGATCGGGTGTGACTTGCTCAGCAGATCTTCATTGCTCCAGACCGAACGGCGCGCATTCGGCTGGCCAGTGCCCTGTTCCAACGCCGACCAGGTGCCGGCCTCCTCGGAGGTGAGATAGATCAACAGATCGACCGCCGAATCAGGATCCGCGGTGGTGGCAGAGACCGAGAAGTTGGAGGTAAAGGCGGTGTAGCCGCGCTTGCCTTCCGGGCCCTTGGGGAAGAGCACCCAATCAACATGGAAGCTATCGCCAATGGTCTGGATCATAGCATTGACGCTGCAGGAGCAAGATTGGACGGATGCAGCTAGGCCGGCATTAAAGTCAAGCCCTTGGGCGGCCTCACGGTTGGGAGCACAGTTGAGTTCTGTGCGCAGCTTTGTGATCCACTCTGCGGCGGCGCGGCAATTTTCATCGGTGGCAAATTGCAGTTGCTTGCGCTCCGGGTCCATAATGTCGGTGCCATAGGCGCGGGCCAGCGACTCAAAATCATAGTAGTTGCCAGGCAGATAGTTGGTGCCGTAAACGCCTTTTTCCAGGTCGGTCAAAGCCACGGCCATCTCTGCATATTGATTGACATCCCAGTCGTCCGTGGGCATTTCCAAACCGGCGGCATCGAGCATATCCACATTAAACGCAACCAAGGCTGGATTCCCCGGGTGGATTTCATAGGGCAACCCATAGAGGGTGCCATCCAACTTCCCGCCTTCTAACGCCGTGGTGAAGAAGTCATCCAAATTGGCATCTTCACGGTTGGCCAGGAAATCATCCAAGTTCAGGAACATATCCTTGGAGGCTGAGAAGGGGAACCACTTGATACCACTAAAAACAATGTCCCACATGGTGCCGGATGCAGCACGCGCTAACTGTAGCTTGGCCATCTCCGCATAGACAACGCTCTCAATTTGCATCGTAAATTCAGGATGTGCTTCCCCCCAGCGCTTGGCAAACTCACGTTGCCAGTCATGGAGTGGGGCATCAAAGGTCGCCACCGACATGGTGGGGGTATCACTGGCGGGGGCAGCGGCGCTCTCACTTGCCCCACCGCTGGGCGCCATCGCTGGGGCGCAGGCGGCCATTGCCACTGCGGCCGAACCGACCCCGGCCCACTGTAAAAATGAACGACGGCTGAGCTTTGGGTTTTGCATAATTTGTTCCTCCTAAGAAACATGTCGTAGCAGCACATCGCCGAACTGCGTTGTTTTTGACCGCTTGATTGGCCGCGCCCAATGGGCTCCCAGGCGATGGCGCTACTCCTAAAAAAGATAATGGGTGATTGGGTGATTAGGTGCTTGATCACAGGGGGGCGATCACGCTATCCCTTAATCCCTGAAAGCACAATCCCTTGGACAAAGTAACGTTGGGCGACAAAGAAAAGCAAGATCACGGGCGCAATCATCATGACCGAGGCAGCCATAAGCAACGCTTGCATCGGTTCGCCAGCCATTTCTGGCAGCGTGTTAAAGTAATTCAAGCCGACCGCCAGTGTGTAGAGTTCAGGAAGTTGGACGTAGATCAACGGACGTTGGAAATCGTTCCAGGTGCCGATAAAGGTAATGACGGCAATGGTGGCGATAACCGGCTTACAGAGCGGCATGAGGATCTGCCAGAAGATGCGCCAGTAGTTGGCCCCATCAATGAGCGCCGCTTCATCCAATTCGCGGGGCAGCGAGAGAATGAATTGGCGAATCAAAAAGATGGCAAAAGCGCCGCCCCCAAACCAGGACGGTAACCAGAGCGGGTAGTGAGTGTTGATCCAGCCCAGTTTGTGAAAGAGAATGTATTGGGGAATCATTGTCACCTGGTCGGGTAACATCATGGTTCCCAGCGTAATGACAAAGATCGTCTCACGCCAACGATAGCGGAAACGGGCAAATGAATAGGCCACCAGCGACGCCGACAAGACCGTCCCCACCGTGTTTAGGATGACAATGTAGATGCTATTAAAGGCCCACAGCAAAAAGGGCACCCGGTTGAGCACCGCCGGATAGTTCTGCCACTGTGGTACGGCTGGTAACCAGGTGGGGGGAAAGGTAAAGATCTCACTCACCGCCTTGAGTGAGGTGGAGACCGTCCAGAAGAAGGGGAAGAGAAAGAGCACGCCCAACAAACAGGCAAGCGCGTAGAGCACCAGCATCCGCACCACTACTTGCCGTTTCGCAGTTCGCGCTCCGGTCTGAATGATTGGTGTTGTTCGTTGTAATACCTGACCTTGTGTCGCCATTACTTCTTCTCTCCTTCATGCATAATAGGCGCCGGCATTAACTGATAATGGTTAACCGTTAACCGTTAACCATTATCAATCTTTCTCCCCTGCATAATAGACCCAACGGCGCGAGAGCGTCAACTGAATATAGGTAAAGGTCATTAAGATAATCACAAAGATCCACGCCAGCGCCGAACCGTAGCCCATGCGGAAATATTCAAAGGATTGGCGGTAAATGTGGAGTGCGTAGAACCAGGTAGCATACGAGGGGCCGCCATTGGTGGCGACAAAAGCGAGCGTAAAGACCTTGAGGGCGCCGATAATGCCTAGAATCAAGTTGAAGAGCAGGGTCGGGGAGATCATGGGCAGTGTCACATGGCGGAATTTGGTCCACGAGCCGGCGCCGTCGATCTCCGCGGCTTCGTACAGCTCTTGGGGCACCCCCTGCAACCCCGCCAGAAAGATCAACATCCCATTCCCCCCAATGCCAGACCACAAACTGATCAGAATCAAGGCGGGGATGGCCCAATCTTTACTGGTAAGCCAGCCCGGACCATCAATGCCAACCCAGCCTAATGCCACGTTAATTGGGCCAACACTAGGGTGCAAGAGCCAGACCCACAGCAGCGCCAAAGCGACGGCCGGTGTCAAGTGGGGTAAGAAGAAGACCGTACGGAAGAAATTAGTCGCTTTCAGCTTTTGGTTCAACAGAATCGCCAACGCCAAAGAGCCAAAGAGCCCCAGCGGCACCACTGCAATGGAATAGTAAAAGGTGCGTCCTAACGATGGCCAAAACTGTTTGTCACCCGTAAAAGCCCGAATATAATTTTCTAAGCCGATAAATTTTGACGGAGAGAGGACATCGTACTCAAGAACACTAAAGTAGGCGGAAGCGAGGATCGGGCCAATCCAGAAGATGAGTAACCCAAGCAGCCAGGGCGTTAAAAAAACGAGCCCCCAGATTGCTTCACTCGACTGCAACGCCGTTTTGGCGCCGGCTAGCCGACCTAGCAAGCTAGGCCGACTCGCGCGATAGATGCCAGCAGTTGATCTTTCGGTAATCGCGGCCATTTTTTCTCCAAATAGTCGTCATCCCCCAAAATGGAAGAGCAGGTAACAAACAGAAACGATATTGCGGTTGTAATGAAAACCGGAGCGTTCTACATGAGATTATTCCAATGTTTTTCACCGGTAACTCAGCGCAGGGTGCGTGTTGGCAGTTTGTATACTGAGCAGCGCCATAAAATAACACTTTTTCAGGTAGAGGAAAATGTTACTATGTACTGCTGCGGAGTATAACTTTGGGAGCAGGACAATTATACCAATGAGCGCCAGGCAACAACACTATGACATATACTCGACTCGCTCATAGATGAGAATAGCGCGCTCGTGTATTTGGTGCGTTTTTATTCTCATCTATGGCAGTCGAGAGTATAATAGCCACAAGTTGGCCCTATTGTATCGATTTATGGCAGATCATGCAAACTTGATAGTGGGTAAGCTCACAATGACTAGCATCTCAAGCGACTCCGGCACGGAGCGTGCCTAACTCCTCGAAACTTAGCTGACATGTACTGGTGATTTGGTCGCTTAATTTTCTCGGCGCTAGACCGCGGTTGGATTGAAAACTGAAGTTTTAGATGACTCTACCAAAGAAAGAAACTTCAGTTTTCAAACAGAGCTCAGTATAGGAAGTGGTGCAATTTCAGTTTGCCGCCCACATGAGCGTCATTTCAGGTGCGATTTCACGGTCGCAATTGATTAGGAAGCCCCAACCAGCGTTAGCTCTTCGGCAAAATGACAGGCCGCCAGATGGTTAACGTGCACTGCACGTAACGCCGGTTCTTCCTGGGTACAGATCTCCTTGGCATAGCGGCAGCGGGGGTGAAATTTGCAACCGCGGGGTGGATTGGCCGGGCTAGGGACATCACCACTCAAAATAATCCGTTGCGACTGATGGTCGGGGTCGGCATGAGGGATGGCGGAAAGCAGCGCCTCGGTGTAGGGATGGCGTGGCTCAGCATAGAGCGCTTCAGCGGTGGTCAGCTCCACAATCTTGCCCAGATACATGACCGCGACTCGATTGCTGATATGCTCCACCACCGAGAGATTATGGGCAATAAAGAGGTAGGTCAACCCAAACTCTTGCTGCAGATCCTCCAACAGGTTAATCACCTGCGCCTGAATCGAGACATCGAGCGCCGAGACCGGCTCATCGGCCACGATGAGCTTGGGGCGCAAGGCCAGGGCGCGGGCAATGCCGATGCGCTGCCGCTGTCCGCCGCTAAAGGCATAAGGGTAGCGATTCATGTGCTGCGCCTTTAACCCCACCGCCTCCAGCAATTCACGGACACGAGTGCGCAATTCATCGCCGCGGGCCAGGCCGTGGATCACCAACGGTTCGCTCACCAGGTCAAAGACGGTCATGCGTGGGTTGAGCGACGAGAAGGGATCTTGGAAGATGATCTGCATATCGCGGCGCAGCGCCTTCAGTTCCGCCGGCGGCAGCTTGGTAATATCGACCAAGGCGTCATCCCGCCGAAAGCGCACCTCCCCGGCGGTCGGCTCCATGGCGCGTAGGATCAAACGACCCGTGGTCGTCTTGCCACAGCCGGATTCGCCGACCAATCCCAGCGTTTCACCTTGATAAATTTCCAGGTCAACTCCGTCCACCGCCTTGACCTGGCCGACCACCCGACGCAGAATGCCCTTTTGAATGGGGAAATATTTTTTTAGATTGCGAACTTCAAGCAGAGTTGAGCGTTCAGGTACCATATTGACAGACACGTTTTTCCTATATACAATGAAGCCAGATTCTAAGTTAAGGATATATGATGGAATATACCTTTTGGTGGGATGAAGATAACATAGAACATATTGCAAACCATGGTGTCGAGCCGTATGAAGCGGAGGAAGCTATCAACAACGCACGACTGACGAAGAAAGTCAGTCAAGGCAAATATCTGGCCTACGGTCAAACCGATAGTGGCCGCTATCTTCTGGTTGTTTTTGCCCCCAAACCGCATTCTCGCCTACGTGTTGTTACTGCCCGCGATATGACAACTGCAGAAAAACGACAGATTCGCCGGCGGTAATTGGAAACATCTATAAAACATGCCTAAATTACCAATTTTCCAGTCTGAAGAAGAACTTGCTGCTTGGATTGAAACTCATGATACAGCATCCTATATCGATCAGATGGAGGACGCAGACGAAATCTTCAACGTGCAACGCAGCAGTTTTCCAACTCGTCCCATTGATGTTCGTCTGCGCTCCGATTATTTAGCTGCGATTGAAGCAGTCGCTGAACAACGGGGCATTCCTTACCAGATGCTGATCCAGGCCTGGCTTTTAGAGAAGTTGCGCCAAGAAGCCCCCGAAATGCTACCACAGACCTAGTGCTTATTGGTAGAGTGTACAGCGCACCCAATGCTCTGGCTCCACTTCCACCAGCGGCACCTCCTGGTAACAGGCAGCCCGCTTGGGGGCTGGGCAACGGGGTGCAAAGGCGCAGCCCGGCGGCACCGAAAAGGGATCGGGCACGCTGCCGGGAATCGGCGTCAACCGCTCTTTAATGCCCCGTCCCATCTGCGGAATCGAGCGCATTAAGCCCACCGTGTAGGGATGTAGGGGATGCTTAAAGATGGTCCGTACATCGCCGCTCTCCACCACCTTGCCCATATACATCACCACCACCTGATCGGCCATCTCGGCGATCACGCCCAAGTCGTGGGTGATGATCAGTATCGCCATATCTAGATCACGCTGCAACGTTTTCATCAACTCCAGGATCTGTGCCTGGATCGTCACATCGAGCGCGGTGGTCGGTTCATCGGCGATCAACAGCCGTGGATTACACGAGAGCGCCATCGCGATCATGGCCCGTTGACGCATCCCCCCGGAAAATTGATGAGGATATTCACCAAAACGCTGCTCTGCACTCGGGATACCCACCTGTTCCAGCAGATGAATCGTGCGTTCTTTGGCCTCTTGGCGGCTCACTTTTTGGTGCAAGGCCACGGCTTCGGCAATCTGAAAGCCGACCGTATGGACTGGCGAAAGCGAGGTGAGCGGCTCTTGAAAGATCATGGAAATTTCGTTGCCGCGAATGCTGCGAATGGTGTCACTGTCAGGGTCCAAGCGGGTCATATCCACGACTTGGCCATTGCCCTGACGAAAGAGAATTTCACCATCGACAATTTGGCTGGTGCGTTTGGGCAAGAGCCGCAAGATGGAATGGGCCGTCACACTCTTGCCGCAGCCCGATTCGCCGACGAGGCCCAGCGTGCGCCCGGGTTGGATCTGGAGTGAAACGCCATCCACCGCGCGCACGGTGCCATCCAGGGTGTTGAAATAGGTTTTTAGGTTATTGATTTCCAACAGTTGGGCTTGGTTTGGTTCTATCTTCACAAATAGCTCATCTGAATATTGCGATCAGGATAATTCTAACAATCGGCGCATTTCCGCACTAGAATGGAATGGTTAGTTTTTTCGGGCGCGTACCAATGCAATAGTAGCCTTCGCGCCAGCACCGCCGCGCGGATCATCCGGGCTGGCGAACATATCTTCAATTCGGATGACTTCTGCCTTTTCAATCGTCAGCCCTGGGAGGAGCGCCACAATCTGCGCCGGGGTCATCAACTCGTCGGGATCAAAATTCCAAAGTGCTGCCATCGACCGATCCCACTCGGCTACCAGGAGAGTGCCGCCAGGAGCAAGGGCCTGTATCGCCCTCTGCAAGGCTTGCGCGCTAGCCTCACCACCGGGCAAGGCATAGGTGCTGATGACCAGGTCAAAAAGACGCGGTGATTGCCACGTGGTAATGTCTCCAACAACAAACCCGGCGTCAAGCCTGCGCTGTTTTGCCGCTTCAGTCGCCAATGCAATGGCATGATCTGCCCAATCAACCCCGATGACAGACCAACCCTTTGCGGCCAATTTCAACGCGTTCGATCCCCTACCACAGCCCAAATCAAGTGCTGTGCCGACTGGCAGATCAGCAAGCTCTACATCTAAAATCCGGTCGGCAACCATAACGCTATCAGCATCTTCTTTATAAGCGTCATTCCAAAAAGCGCGATCCATTACTTTCTCCTTCTAGAAGTCGTTGACATTTCTCAGGCCACTGCCGGTAGGATAGGCCGGCATAGGCAATGCTACTCGCGGCCGCACTGGTAATGTCAACAGAACCTAGTTGAGATGCCGTTTTCATGTGACAATTCGTCAGCGCACCTGCACCTCACGCCGACCAAGGCTCTCTGCCAGCATGGAAGTCACTAAAGCGTTCATGCTTACACCTTCCTGTTTGGCACGTGCAGCTAAACGGGCGTGAAGGCTTTTGGGTACGCGCTGAATAAATTTCCCACTATAGCCATTGCTGCCCGGTTGCAGAATAGGAAGCCCCAACTCTTCAAGCGCGGCAGTTGTTTCTTGCAATGCATCCAGCCCATTTTGGATCGCTTCGTCAATTGTTTCGCCATCGGAGATACATTCTGAAAAATCCGGAAACGAAATCAAATAACCGCCGCCTTCTTCCGCAGTTAGAGGTCGAATTTCAAAAGGATATTGGTTCAGATCGTGCATCATTCACCCTTACCGCGTGTACGGATCCGCCGCGTCGCGCAACCCATCCCCTAGAAAGTTAAAGGCCAGGATCGCCACCACAATAAAAGCGACCGGCGAGAAGACCCACGGATAGATGGCAATGGACTGTAGATCCTGCACTTCTTTGAGCAGGACGCCCCAACTGGTCACTGGCGGTTGCAAGCCTAGCCCCAAAAAGCTGAGCGCCGTTTCGGCCAGGATCATGCCGGGCATGGCCAACGTGGCGACGACGATAATGTGGCCAATCGCGGCCGGCGCCAGATGTTTGAAGATAATACGACCGTTGCTGGCGCCCATGAGTTTCGCCGCCAGAACAAAATCTTGGTTGCGCAGGGTGAGCACCTGTCCCCGCAACTGGCGCGCCAGCCAGGTCCAGCCAATGAGTGAGAGAATAATGGTCACGGCAAAGTAGACGCGCATGGGGGGCCACGCTGCGGGAATCGCCGCCGACAGCGCCATCCAAAGCGGAATGGAGGGAAAGGAGCGCACCAACTCAATCAGGCGCTGAATCAATTCATCCACCCAACCGCCAAAGAAGCCGGAGACCACGCCCAAGACCGTGCCGAGGGTCAAGCTCAAAAAGACGCCGACCAGACCAATCGTCAAGGAGACCTGGCTGCCGATCACGATACGCGTCAGCATGTCACGGCCCTGGCGGTCGGTGCCCAGCAGATTGATGGCGCCATCGCCCGCCACACCAAAGAGATGAGTGTCCAGGTCGAGGAAACCAAAGAGTTGGTAGGGCTCACCCTCCACCCAAAGGCGCACCGGATATTTCACGCTGGTATCGACTGCGGCCACCCGTTGTAATGTATTCAGATCGAGCGTCGTCTTAAAACCATAGACAAAGGGCGCAAAGGTTCCTTCATCAAAAAAATGCACTGCTTGCGGCGGAATGTACAGCCGATCACGGAAACGGGTCGTCAAGGTGTAGGGCGCCAGCAAAGGGGCAAAGAGCGCCGTCAGATAAAAGAGAAGCACCACAATGCCGCCGGCCAAGGCCGCACGATTGCGCACAAACTTGCGCCACATCAGTTGCCACTGAGAGAGCGAATAGCGCGCCTCGTCACTACGCCGTTGTGTCTCGACTTGCTCCGCGTCCAACTCGGCGTAGCGTTCACTCTGTAGCTTCACATCTAATTCACGGTAGAGGTCAAAAAGTTGCTCCGATTGGGCCTCTAAATTCACTAGCTACCTCTGATTTCTATGATTCATCCTTTGGTGGGTGAATTCCCAAACTCACCCAAAAGTTGCGGCTCATAACGATCGTTATCTCATTCATATTCAGCACCAATACCCTGCAAAAGGTGCTAATTAACGTTCATATCCTTTACCCTACTCATAGACAATGCGCGGATCCGCCCAAGCGAGGGCAATGTCGGCCAACAAATTTGAGACCATCAACAAAAAGGTCATAAAGAGCAGAAAGGTGCCGGCCAGATACATATCTTGAGTCTGGAGCGCGCGTAGGAAGAGCGGACCGGTGGTGGGCAAGGACATGACCACGCCGACCAACGCCGATTCCGAAATAATTTTGGGAATCTCCAACGCCAGCACACTGATGAGCGGGTTGATGGCGACGCGCACACCATAGCGACTAACCACGGTGCTTTCCTTTAAGCCTTTGGCACGCGCCGTGGTGATAAATTGCTGGTTGAGCACATCCAACATGCTGCTGCGCATAATCCGCTGCATCTGCGCGGTGCTGGCAAGGCCCAAGATGATGGCCGGCGGCCAGAAGTGATTCCACAGGTTGACCAACTTCGCCCAACTGAGCGGCATCTCAGAAAATTCGGCAGACATGACACCGCCGACATCAATACGCAGCACCAATGCCCCCAGGAACATCCAGAAGAGCGCCAGCAAAAAGCCGGGCAGCGACAAGCCAAGGAAACCTATCAGCGAAAAGGCATTGTCACCCAGTGAGTATTGGCGCGTGGCGGAATAGATACCAACGGGGATGGCATAGCTTACGGTAATGAGCAACGAGAAGAGGCCCAAGAGAATCGTATAGCCCAGACGGTCGCGCACCAAGGGCCAGACTGGCGCATTCCACGCCAGCGACCAGCCAAAGTCCCCCTCCGGCCAACCCTGCACCCAACGCAGGTACTGAAACCAGAGCGGTTGATCCAGGCCATAACGTTCGCGCAAAACCTGAAAGGTCCGGGCATCCTGGGCACTGCCCTGTTGGGCAATGTCGGCCTGCATGGTGTCAAAAAAATCACCTGGCGGCAACTGGATAATAAAGAAGGTAATAACCGAAACAATAAAGAGCAGGGGAATCATCGCCAGCAGGCGACGGATGATGAATGCGATCATGGGTGTGGACTTCTCTGTGGTACTGACAAGATGACAAGATGACCGGATGACAAGATAAAATTAGACGATTATGTCATCTTGTCATCCGGTCATCTTGTCAGAAACTATTCTTCGTCAAAGTAGTACGTCGCCGGGTTCTGGTTGCCGGGCGACATGGCAATCCAAGAAGCGGTGTAGCTGGGATCGGCCCAGACATTCTTGAAGTTGTTCTTCACCACCACCGGCGCCGGTGAGCGGCCAGCAATGTTGATGATCCACATGTTTTCCGTGGCATCGCGCACCAGTTCCTGGCCCAACTCGGCCTGCTTCTCCGGATCCACAGTTTTCAGGATTTCATTCATGAGATCCTGGCCCTTCTTGATATAGTCCGGCGGTTCCTCACCCGAGACGCCATTGGTCTGATACCAGATGCCAAACTGCGGACCCCAGAACGATTTTTCATTAAAGGCCAGCAAGTTATCGGGGTTCATCAACGGGAAGATGCTGCCCGTGCCCCAGACATTGATCATCACCTCATTGCCGATGGCGCGTGGCCAGTAGAGGTCGCGATTCATCGTCTTGAGGGTGGTGTTGAGACCGGCTGCCTTGAGCTGTTCGACCACCAATTCGAGGGCATCGAGATTGGGACCGGCAGTTTCCGAAGATTCGATGACCAGCATTAGTTCCGAACCGTCGGCGAAGGTATAGAAGCCGTCGTCGCCCATCTTCAACCCCACGTTCTCTTCCAGCAACTGTTGGGCGCCGGATACATCATAGTCGCCTTTGAACAGCGCCATATCCTCGACATACCATGCAGTAGCCGGCCCAACCGATTCGTTGGTCGGCGTCGCTTGGCCGACGTAGGCAATATCGTTGATCAGGTTACGGTCGATGGCCATTGACATGGCATAGCGGAAATCGCGATTCTGCATCAGCGCGCGATATTTGGGATCGGCATAGCTCTGATTCGGCTGTAAGCCAATGCTCGATGCACCGTCGGTCGACCAGAGGCTCACGGTGAAGTCACCGGCTCCTTCGTTCTGTTTCAGCACCGGCACTTTGTCCAGCGAAAGGCCACGCGATTGCATGTCGAGATCGCCGGCGGCCGCCATGACGGCAATCGCTTCGGTGTTCTCGACCAGCGCCATGTGGACACGATCAATATAGGGCAGTTGGTTGCCGGCCGGATCGGTTTTCCAGTAGTAGGGATTGCGTTCGAGGATCAGCTCGGTGCCACCTGGTTCCCACTTCACCGGCTTCCAAGCCCAGATCACCGGACGCTCGACATTGTAGTCAAAGGCTTTTTCCTCAAAAACGGCATAGTCCTTGACATCTGGGTTGGTCTTGGGGTGGAATTGTTCCAGGTAGTGCTTGGGCGCAAAGACGCCAAAGCGTTCAAACGCCAGCGGCCATTGGCTGCCGTGGAAAGCAAGGCCCATGGAATCGACGACACCGCTCGGCCCAGGGAAGATGAACTTGATGGTATAGTCGTCAACCTTCTCTAGTGTCATCGGCTCGCCGCCGACAGTCCACTCAATGTGGGGCGATGGCGTGATGTTGGTGTCCAACTCAATGTTTTCCCACCAGAAGACGATGTCATCCACGGTCCACGGCTCGCCATCGGACCATTTCAGCCCTTCGCGGAAGACCAGCGTCAACTCGGTGCCTTCGTCATTCCAGGACCACTCCTTGGCCAAGCCCGGCTGAATCGGGTCACTAAATTCCGGCGCCCAGCGCAGCACGGGGTCATAGTTGATGCGACCCCAGGCATGGAAATCCTTGACGCCGGTAAAGGCACGACGCCAGGTGCCGCCATACTTGCCAATGGACTCATATGGTTCGACGATCAACGGCTCGGCAGGCAGGCGCTCCTCCACAGCCGGAATAGCGCCGGACGCCACCATTTCCTTGAGCATGGGCGCTTCATTGTACGTGCCGTCCCATTCGGTCTTGGTGTTGCGTTCGGCGGCAACACTTTCCGTCGCGGCATTCTCGGCGGGGGCAGCTGCTTCCGCTGGCGCAGCCGCAGCTTCCGCCGGTGCGGCTTCCTGTGGGGCTGCTTCAGGCAGTTCTGGGCGTGGGCCACAGGCTGCCAGCAACAGGGAGAGAATCAGCGCGAATGACAGGAACGATAGCCAGCGATGCTGCTTCGTTTTGGACATAGCTCACTCCTTTGGTACTAGAAATTGTTATAGATCACAGCAATTATGTCATGTATTTGTGAAACAACTGGTTGAGGGCGTGCCTGAGCGAGGAGCCACTTCAAGGACCCATGCACTGCAAGATGGGCAGATGACAAACTCAGCGCCACCCGTTTATAACGCAGATTAACGAATTTGTCAAACAATATACTGTCGTGGGGTGCGTCCCAAATTTGGGGCGAGCTTTGCTCACCGCCGGTCCGTGACCGGCGAGTCACGGACTCGCCTAGAGCAATGCTCCAAATTTGGGACACACCCCATAAAGCGGGGCATAGCACGGCAGCGCAGTGGGTATTGTTAATAAGCCAATGGATCAAATCTCGGCATAGATCTCCAGCAGGTTGCCCTCCGGATCGGCAAAGTAGACCGTGCGGTGGCCGCGGGGCTGGTCAGTGGGCGGGTCGAGAATGGTCACCCCCTTTGCGACAAGCTGCGCATAGCAGAGATCGACTTCCTCCGGTGCGACTAGGAAAGCAATCTGCACACCGGGCAATTCGGCCCGAACACCTTGGCCATCGTACTCTCTTGTGCGCTGGCGCAGGGAAAGCAAGACAGAACCGGCGCGGAAGGCGAGGGTTGTTTCTGATTCAGAGTCGATGGGAAAGGCAAAAAGATCGCGATAAAACGCCTTCATGCGCGCCATATCATCACAGAGAACAATCACGTAGGTTAGTTGTTTCACAAGGGTAAGCACGGCTGACGCTCCCGTCGGTTGTCGCGCAATCTTGACCAGTGCGCGAATTTCAGTCTCTGTTCTTTACTCGTTTTTCACTCATTGGCAAGGGTGATCAGACTGTCGATTAGCAGATCCACGTCGCTTTCCTCAATGAAGGCGGCCAGGGAAATGCGTACGCTCGTCCCACGCAGCGCCGGACGTTGAATCATCTGCCAACGTTCACGGAGGGCGGCGGACAGGGCCACCCCATCCATACGATCAAGCGAGATGGTGGCGATGCCTGTAGTGTCGTTCAGGTTCAACGGACTGTGAATGTGGGCGCCTGGCACACGCTGTAATTGGTCATGAAAGTAGGCAGTCAGATGGCGGGAGTGAGCGGCGACGGCCTCTACACCCAGCGCATCGACATAGGCAAGACCGGCCACCATGGCCGTGTCATAGGCATAGGTGCGCCCCCCATATTCAAAGCGGCGGGCGCCCGGAATCCACTTTAGATCTTCCACCCCCATGGTCACGCTGCCGCTTTGGGTGACATTGCTACCACACCAGGTCACCGCGATGTGATCCAAGCGGTCGCGCCGGATATAAAGTGCGGCGGAGGGATAGGGTCCCAGCAGCCACTTGTAACCGACCATGGCATAGAAATCACACCCCAGCGCATGCATATCCACCGGGAATTGCCCAACCGAATGCGCGCCATCGAAAAGCACATAGCTGCCCCGCGCATGGGCCAGGCGCGTCATCTCGGCTACCGGCAAGCAGTCACCACTGTCGGTGGTCACGTGGCTGACGGCCACCAACTTGGTGCGGTCGGTCAGCAGGGCCTGGAAGTTGGTCAGCATTTCATCGGCATTGTGCGAGACCGAGATACGGCTTACCTTGAGATCATGGCGGCGCACGATGTTCATCAGGGGAATGAGGAGGGCCGGGTGCTCCTGGTCGGTGACAATGACTTCATCTCCCGGTTGCCAAGCCAACCCTTCGACGACAATGTTCACCGCGGTGGAGAATTGGGTGGTAAAGGCGATCTCATCGGCATCCGCGCCAATGAATTGGGCCAGCTTGGCGCGCGCCTTCTCAATGCCGATAAAGTCGTCATCGCGCGCCAGCAGCCGAGCCGGCCCCTCTGCGATGACAGCCGTCGGGACGCGCAACAACTCGGCCCCGACGCTAGTGGCCAGCGGCGCCATGCCACCGCAGTTAAAATGGGTATAGTGGGCCAACATGGGGAAATCGTGACGAATCGTGCCGATGGGCATAGGTTTTGTCCTTTTGTGTTGGGTGATTGGGTGATTAGGTGATTGGTAATTTTCCAATCACTAATCACCCAATCACTGATCACCAGTTCCTACCAGCCAATTGCGTAGCCGTCGCGTCGGGGGTCTGCGCCACCGGAAAAGGCGCCGCTCTCCGGGTCGATCATGACGCCTTGGGCGCCGCCAACGGCCATAGAGAAATCGGGCAAGCGGTCGATCAAATGGCCCCGTGCCACCAACCCAGCCAGAATTTCCTGGCTGATGCGCCCTTCGGCAATCACGCGGTTGGCCTCTTGGGGTCGGACCCGCGGCGCTTCAATCGCGGCCTGGATCGTCATTTCAAAATCCATCAGGTTGGACATAAACTGGGGGGTCGTTTCCATAATGCCGTGACTGCCCGGCGTGCCCATACAGGCAAAGACTTTGCCGTCGCGCCAGATCATGCCCGGCGAGAGACACATTTCGACCTTCTTGTGCGGCGCGACCACATTCGGGCTGTCAGCATCCAGATCAAACCAGTAGAGGAAATCATTGAGCAAAATGCCGGTGCCGGGCACCACCACACCACAGCCAAAACCGCCAAGGCTCTGTGTGGCGGAGACGGCATTGCCTTCGGCGTCCACCACATTGAAGTGGGTCGTACTCTCGCGCAAGCCTGCGTCACCAGGCTTGACGTTGTTAACCTCCATGGTGGTGGCATAGCGTGCGCCGCCAGTCCGCGCCACCTTCTGCGGATCGACCAGTTTACGCCGCGTCGCGCAGTACTCGTCAGAGAGCAGTCGTTCCATTGGGGCGTTGGAACGGACGTTGTAATGAACGCGATCGGCAATTGCCAGCTTCTCCAACTCAATCAGCGTATGCAGATGCTCCACCGAGTTATGGCCCATTGCTTTAAGATCATACCCTTCCAGCAATTTCAGCGTCTGTAACCATTGCATGGCGCTGGAGGGCGGCGGCGGACCGTAGACGCTGAAATCGCGGTAGCGGATTCCCAGTGGATCGACCCACTCTACGGTGAGATCGGCCATATCTTGTTTGGTCAGCAGACCGCCATTGGCTTGGCAGAAGTTGACGATCTGGTCGGCAATCTCGCCGCGATAGTAGACATCCGGGCCCCCTTCGACCAGGGCGCGATAGGTGCGGGCCAGGTCCGGCTGTTTGTGGATCTGGCCGACGCGCATCGGTGCGCCATTAGGGAAGAAAAAGGCCATGGAGGAAGGATGTTCGCGCAGCCACGGCTCGTAGGTGTTCACAATGTTCGCCGCATGGACAGTGACGGGATGACCCTCTTCACAGATTTCGATCACATGTTTGAAGACGCTGGCGCGATCCATCGTGCCGAAACGCTCCAGGGCGGCGCACCAACCGGCCGGCGCCCCCGGCACCATGGGCGACTTGATACCCCGCAGCAGTTGTTCAGGGTCGGCAAAAACGCTGCGCTCAGCGGCATAGGGGCTCCACCCCTGGTAGTCCAGGCAGATGTGCGTTTGGCTCTTGGCGTGATAGATCTGCATCCAGCCGACCCCGCCAATGCCCGAAAGCCCCATCTCCGTTGCGCCGAGACAAGACGCCACCGCCACCGACGCATCAATTGCGTTGCCCCCTTCCATTAACGTGCGCAACCCCGCCACCGACGCCAGCGGATGCGCCGACGACACCATCCCCCGCCGCCCCGTCACCGCCGGGCGGTATTGCACCCCTGTGTATGCAAAGCCCATAGTTCTCGCTCTCCCTATTTTTTTATTGATAATCATGACGAGATGACAAGATGACAAGATGACCGGAGGACCGGAGAATCCGATGCACCCCGTCATCCCGTCATCTCTTCATCTCTTCATCCTGTCATCCGGTCTTCCTGTCATCCCCTCATCCCTTAATCCCACCCACCGTAATGCCCTGCACAAAGTACCGTTGGAACGCAAAGAAGACAATCACCTGTGCGATCGCCATGTAGGTGGCGGCGGCCATGAGCGCGCCATAGTTCACCCGCAGTTCACGATTGGAGAGCAGGGCAAAGCCGACCGTCAGCGGCATCATGTCCGATGAATTGATTACAATCAAGGGCCAGAAAAAGGCGTTCCATTGGCCCATAAAGACAAAGATTCCCAGCACGGCCAGCCCCGGCTTGGCCAAAGGCAGGATAATATTGGTAAAAGTCCCTAGTTCCGAGCAGCCATCCATTGTCGCCGCCTCGATCAGTTCCGTCGGCAAGGTCTGAATGAACTGGCGCATGAGGAAGACGCCAAAGGGCGCCGAAAGGCCGGGCGCAATCAGACCAAGGTAGCTGTTCACCAATCCCAATTTGGTCATTAACGTGAAGAGCGGGATGATCAACGCAAAGCTGGGGATCATCATCGAACTCACGTAGATCCAGAAAAGCAATTCGCGGCCGGGAAAACGCTTTTTGGCAAAGCCATAGCCGGCCATGGTGGCAAAGAGCAGTTGAAAGGCCGTGACCGACAGCGCCATCAAGAGACTGTTAAAGGTCCAGCGCGCCACCGGTGAATTGGCAAAGGCTTCCCAGAAATTGTTCAACGATACACTGGTCGGAATCCACTCCGGCGGCAAACTCATGACCACCGTTGGCGGTTTCAGCGCGGTCGTCACCATCCAGTAGAGCGGAAAGAGACTCACCACGGCCCACCCGGAGAGGATGAGATAAGCGAAGAACATAAAGAGACGCTCACTGAGTGTCGCCTCTTTCCAACTACGCGTAACGCGGGCAAGCAGACTCCGCTGACGAACTGGCGATGAGGCAACAGCAATGCTACTTGACACTGGGCGTTCGACCTTTCTACCCTAATACTCGACATTCGTGCGTAGGAGACGGAACTGAACAACAGCCAACCCGACTGTAATCACAAGCAGAATCACGGCCACGGCGGAAGCGCGGCCAAAATCAAAGCGGATGAAGCCATATTCGTAAATCGAAAAGACTAGGTTGGTCGTTGCATAATTGGGCCCACCACGTGTCATTACAAAGATCTCGGTAAAGATCTGGAGCGAGGCAATCGTCCCCAGGATCGAGACGTAGGTGAGCGCCGGCTTTAACAGCGGGATGGTAATCGACAACACCTGACGCAGGATTGATGCCCCTTCAATTGCTGCCGCTTCGTAGAGTTCCTTGGGAATGCCACCCATAGACGCGGTCAACAGAATAATAGAACCACCCCAGTGGGAGGCATGATACATGAGGACAATGCTGAGCAGGCTAAAGGTCGGATCGGCCAGCCACAACACCGGCTCGACGCCGATTAGGCTCAGCAGGTAGTTGAACAAGCCAAAGGCCGGGTCATAGAGGTAGAGCCAGACCATGCTCAACACCAGACCAGAGGTCACTACTGGCAGGTAAAAGGCCGATTTGAAGAAGGTCTGGGCAATGGTCGGCAAGCGAAAGATTAACACGGACATGGTCAGCGCCAGAAGCACACCAATCGGCACAATGAGCAGCGCGTAGAGAAACGTATTGGTCAGGATCGTGAAAAAGGCCGTTTCATCGAGCAGCCGCGCATAATTTTGCAACCCAACCCACTCGCGCCCAGTCAGCTTCAAGCGCTGAAAACTCAGCACAATCGAATCCACCATCGGATAGAGGGAAAAGAGCAGGAACATGAATAAGCTGGGGAAGATAAAGAAGTACCCCCAGAGTACGCTTCTGGTTCGTCGGCCAAGCAGTTGTCGCGTCATGGTTGCTCCTTGTGGTGCGGCAGAAGGGATCGAGATAGTGATCAGTGGACAGTGGACAGTAATCAGTGATGATGGAGGTTAAGAAGAAGGCAATCGGTGGTTGACAACTCTTCTACCCTAAGGGTCCGCGTGAGAACAATATAAATAACTTTGACAAGTTTCTCAGTGTAATTTGCGATAAATCGTCTAGGTTATTTTCACGCGGGCCCTAAGCTTCCTTTGCTCTGTCTTCTGAATACTGTTCACTGCTCACTGTCCACTATCCACTGTCAACCGGCCATCGCTTCTTGAATCAGCTTATTTCCTTCGGCGGCAAATTCATCAAGCGCCTCTTTTGCTGTCAACTGACCGCTAAAGGCGGCCTCCAACATGCGTGGCGCAAGGGAGAAGGTAATTGGTGCGGCGCTGGCCCGACGGCCGAAGGTTGACATCATGTCGGTAAAGCGCAGACCGACTTTCATATTCTCATCTTCCACCGCACCCCAGAGCGACTGGAGCGCCGGCGGCATGCCAAAGGCATCCAGGGACAATTTGAGTGCATCCGGTCTGGTTAGGAATTGAGTCCACCGGTGGGCGGCGGCGGTCTGGTCAGTATCCTTCTGCTGGAAGACATAATGGCCGTGAATGTTGGTCATGACCGACGGTTCCTTGCCCGGTACATTGGGCGGCGGCGCCCAATACCACTTGAAATCTTCCCGATCGACAAATTCGGGCGGCGTCTTGCCGGAGCCTTGGGAGGGGAAGGTGGCGGCCTTGCCTTCGGTGAAAATCTGACCGGCCTCTTGCGCCTTGCGAATGGCGGTGCCGGGGACAGTCACCTTGTGCTCGTTCTCCAACGCCAGCAGCCATTCTAGACCCGCCACACCCTCTGGGCTGTTGAGGATGACCTCAGTTTCGTTCTCATTGAAGAGGCGTGCGCCGAAACCGAACATAAATTGGGTTGTTTGGTAGTGGATGTCGGTGCATAACACGGTGCCAAAGACATCATTGACCGTGTTGGCTTTGGCCGCCTCCAGAAATTGATCCATTTCCCAGCGGCGGGTCTCGCCGGTGGGCAGGAGATCCGCCACGCCGTTCTGCTCCCACATGGTGGCATTGATGGCAATGCCGCCACCAAAGGAGAGACGCCAGGGCCACAGATATTGATGGTTATCAAAGCTGGCCTCGGCTGCCACGGCTTGGTGGAGATCGGCTTTCAACTCCGGTGACAGATAGGCGTCAATCGGTGAGAGGGCGCCCAGTGGAATATACTTGGCCGCCTCGGAAACAGGGCCTTGAACCACATCCGGCGGTGTGCCGGCCACCAGCGAAGCATCAAGCTTGGCGAACCAGCTTTGATCGTGGGGCAAATACTCAAGCTGCACCTCAGTCTCCGGCTCGATCGCGTTAAACTGCTCGACATTTAGGGCGAAGTAATTCACCACGTTCTCGGTTTTATCGGCGGGAACGCTCTGCAGCGTGGTGCGGTCAAGAGGCAAGGTAGAGTACGCCCAATGCACCACCGTCGCGCCAGCCGCGGCCGGCGCGGCCGCGCCTTGGTTTGTTGTCGCAGACGGAGCAACACAAGCCGCCAAGGTCGATGCACTGACAACGGCTGACAACGCGAGAAACTGACGACGACTGAACGAGTTCTTGGTCATGGTTTTCTCCTATGTGAATGTGGAAGGTGCCTACACAGTTGACACAGCTTGATTACGCCAATAGGGCCTGCGCAAATTATAACGGTCTTGCCTTTGCTGTCAAATGGCAAAAAAATGGGACCTACACCCTAATGAGCTTTGACAATCAGAATCGGCAAGATGGTACGGCAACAAAATTAGTTTTGGATATTCATTCAGCGCGACCAGCTTACCGCGCCATAGGGCTTAGGGACCTACAAGAGACACAACAATGATCCGGTTTATGCAGGTAGCGGAGTAGCTTATAATGTAATTTAAATTGCCTGCTCAGTACTTTCGTATATAGAGTACGTTGTAGAGTAGATACATTGGGGAAATCGCAACGATGCAGTCAGAGATGCCGATACCGCAACTGAAAGTTATCGCTTTGGGTCCACTGGCGATTGGCAACGACAACGCCAAGAGCAACGTCAGGTTAACCAGTACAGCCCAACTGTTGCTCATCTATCTGCTTACAACCGGCGAACCCCAGTTGCGTGAAGAGCTGGCCGAACTTTTCTGGCCAGAACGTTCCGCCAAACAATCAGCCTCTAATTTGCGCACAGTCTTAACGGAATTGCGCAAAGTCTGTGCGCCTTATCTAGTCATCACCCGCACGACCATCGCCGTGGATGCGACGCATGTCCACTATGATGTTACCGCTTTCCAGCAGGCACTCGCTAAAGCAAACGAGGGTCAAAAACGCCAGGATCTTGCGGCTGCGACAGCCTACTGGGAAACAGCCGTGAGGTTACATCAAAGGCCTTTTCTGACCGCTTTTCAGGCACGAATGGGGCCTGATGTGCAACTTTGGTTGATCCAAGAGCGCGAATTGCTGTACAACCAAATGCTTGGCGCCGTGCGCCAGTTGGTGAAGTACTATAGTGACCTTCAGAATTTCGAGGCGCTGCTTCCCCTGGCCCAACGTTGGTTCCTGCCAGGTGGCGCCGCTGTCGGCGGAGATAGTCAGCGCAACAAAAGCGTTTTCATCAATGAAGTCTTTACGCCGGTAGGCCATGGCTAAGGTGGCGTGGGCTACGTGGGTGAGATCGACGGTGCGCATCACGCCACGCGTCGCGCCTTGCAGACGCAACCCTTGGAGCGCCCCCCCCAAAACGGGGTGATAGCAATATCGCCAACCGTTGGTCCATCACTTTCACCGATCTCTTGCCAGGCGCCACTCCAGAAGAGGTCGCCGTCCTGGTTGGTGAATGCAATTTGGCTGAACTCATCACGTACGTGAAGTACACCTGCACTGCTTTCGCTCATCTTGACGATGGGTGCATCCAGGCTGATCCATTTCACGCCGGCATTGCCGCCAAGTCAGGTAGAACATGCGCCGGCAATTCGGCGACAAAGGCGTTAATCATCGGCAGGGCATGCAGGTAGCGGCCCTCTAGTTGTTCCACCAATGTATACTCAGGTGCATATCAAATTAACATTATCGAATGTTTGAAAATTGAGTGTAAGCAGCGATGCTAGCTCTTGGCGATGTACAGTTTTAGAGCCGTTGATGCAATCGGTGATAGCGGATTGAAAGAGTTCAAAGGATTCATAGTAGGCAGCGAGAAGACATTGCTTTTTGACGAACTTCCAAAACCGCTCAATGAGGTTGAGATTTGGTGAATAAGGGGGTAGGAAAAGCAACTCAATCCGAAGTTCTTGTGCAAGGTCCATGACCAAGCGACAGCGTTGATAGCGAGCATTATCCATCACCAAAGTAATGGGTATCTCAGGGAAGCGTGCTCGTAAATCCTGAAGCAGAAGCGCAACGCTTTGTGAGTTGATATACGAGTCATTGGTGACGGTAAACAGTTCAAAGGTGAACGGGTCTAGAGCACCAAGCACATTGAAGCGTTTGCGCCCATTGCGGCGCAAATGAAAACTCGTGAGAAGCACCAGAGATAGCCAACTAAGGCGTGCACAACAAAGTGTGAGGCATCGACAAAAAAGAGTTTTCTCAGACCGGCTTTTGCTTCCTCAAGGCGAGGCTCTAGCTTTTTTTTAGAAAGTCCTCTTGTGCTTCGGGGTCGGCCTTGGCAGGCAGTTGACCGGTTTTGAGTCGTTGCAGACCGAGACTGCTTAGATACCGGCGGACTTGATCGGAACTGCGCTTCACTGACGTTAGTTTCTCGATGCGGTGGGCAGCTTCTTTCATCGTCGTGACTGGCTTTTCTTCAAAGCTCTTTACGATTGCTGCTTTATGCGGCTCTAGCTCACTTTGGCGTCGATAGAAGTTGAACGCTCTCAGGGCCTCTATGCCGCCATCCTGATACAAATTCAGGTAGCTGCGGACTGTTGTCTGCGTAATGCCTACAATTGCGCCAATCTCTTGGTGCGATTTCCCTTGGCTCTTGTTGTACAGAACTTCCATCCGCTTTCTTACACGCAGATTTGGGTGATTGAGTCTTTCTTTGTTTAGCTCAGCGATTCTTCTACGCTGAATTCCATCCGGTGCATGGTGGCGACCTCACTTCCTTTGTGTACTTTTGTCTCCACCTTATAGCATTAATCGTATTGTAAGGGCGAATCTTCTCCGTGGAAAGAGATGCGCCAATAAAAGGGGAGGCAAAAGAAAGAGTACTCCAAAAAAGGAATCCAGTTTTGACAGATGTCGTGTAGATAGTGTATTATCTAAGGACACACTAGTGATTGTCGGGGCGTAGCGCAGATTGGTAGCGTGCTTCAATGGGGTTGAAGAGGTCGGAGGTTCAAATCCTCTCGCCCCGACCAACAGATCAAAAAGGCACGGCGCCAACCAAGTACTTGGTTGGCGCCGTGCCTTTTTTTATTGTCTCAAATATTTAATACGCTGCAAAATATTTTGCACTGACCTTGTAGGCTCACATTGAAAGGGTAATCTGTAGAGTCCCTTTGCTAAAATAGCGCTTTTAATTACAATATTGTAAGTAACTTACAGAAGGATCGTAGTGTCATCTACGATTAATTCGTTAACACGGCATGTTATTGACATTCATCCAATAGCATATTTCTCACCTCATTCTTTTAATCCAAGGAGGGATTTTATGGACTTTATCGACAAGATTCGTGAGCTAAGTTCACGCATTCCTAAGCAGATTGAGCTGATTCAGACTGAGGAGGCGACGAAGCATGCGCTTGTTATGCCATTTATTAGCGCTTTAGGCTACAATGTCTTTGACCCAACCGAAGTAACACCTGAGTTATGCGCCGATGTCGGTACGAAAAAAGGCGAAAAAGTTGACTATGCGATTTTGAAAGATGGCAAACCAATTATCTTGTTTGAGTGTAAAGCAGTGAATTGTGATTTGAATAGCGCACACGCTTCCCAACTATACCGCTACTTCAGCGTAACCGAAGCAAGATTTGGGGTGCTGACTAATGGGATTGTCTACTGGTTCTATACCGATCTGGATGCCCCTAACAAAATGGATGGCAAACCATTTTTTGAATTCAATATGCTCGAAGTGCGTGAACAAGATGTGGAAGAACTCAAAAAGTTCACGCAATCAGCCTTTGATCTTGATGGCATTATGACCACGGCAAGTGAACTAAAGTACACGCGTGAAATTAAGCGGATCTTGTCCGAACAATTACAGGATCCATCAGAAGATTTTGTAAGATTGTTTGTTTCACAGGTCTATGCGGGGAGAATGACACAGTCTGTCAAAGAACAATTCACAGAAATGACACGGCGCGCATTCCGCCAGTTTATCAATGATCGTGTACAGGAAAGACTAAAATCAGCTCTTGCGACAGAAACAAATCAAGATGCAGGAAAAGATCAGGCAACCAATAAGCAGGGTGAGACCCAAGCAGAGGATACGGATGATCAGAAAATTGTTACTACTCCTGAGGAATGGGAAGCATATTATATTGTTAAATCCATTATGCGTGAAATCATTGCGCCTGAACGGGTTGCGATTCGCGACCATCAGACCTACTGCGGCATTCTCCTAGATAACAATAACCGAAAACCGTTAGTCCGCCTATGGTTCAATACAACACAGAAGTATGTTGGCCTATTTGACAATGATGACCGCAAAGAGGCCAAAGTGCCGATCAACTCGCTGAACGAACTCTATCAACTCGCTGATCGTATCAAAACAACAGCCTCGCTTTATTCCCAGTGACTTTCGCTATTGGTCTTGGTACCGATAAACCAATATTATCGATGTAATACGACCGGCATCTTGTAAGATGCCGGTCGTATTCATGCATGAAAATCGATCTGTTGTTGCACACTTTTACTCTATGGTATGCTAAAGTCAGGCGTCCCTATGGGACGAGAATGCGCACAGCGGTTGTGCGTTCTGTTTTGCCATAACCACCAGAGAAAGGAACCCACCATGTCCAGCCCTTCGCCGTTTCCACAGGTGTTGCCCATGCGCCAGCGCGCCGCGGTCATCTACGAGTTGTTGCAAGAGCGGTTGGCGACGGTCTTGCCGGGCGCCATGTACGACAGCGATATTGACTGCTGGCTGATTTTGTGCCAGGAAGACAATCTTGACCCAGTCTACACCACCTTGTTGCCTATGGACACCTGGTGCCCGATTCTGCAAATGCTTGTTTTCTTTGCCGGCACAGATGACAACGGCAAGCCTATGGTGGAAAGCTTTAATATCTCCGGCACCAATACCCATGATCTCTATCAACGGCCCTATAGCGGTCAACTGGAGACGGAGCAGTGGCCGCGCCTTTTGCAACTGCTTGCCGAGCGCAACCCGCAACGCATTGGCATCAACATTGGGTCGGTGCAGTGGGCCGCCGGGGGGTTGACCCACAATCTCTATACGCAACTGGTGGAACGGCTGCCGGCCCCTTACACGGAACGGCTGGTCTCGGCGGAAGCGTTGGCCATCCGCTGGCTGACTAGGCTGACCCCCAGCGACATTCAGTTCTATGAACATGTCAATGACGTCGCCCACCATGTGATTGCCGAATGCTACAGCCGCCAATCGATCATCCCCGGCTACACCGCCATTACCGATCTGCCCTGGATCTACTGGCAGCGCTGCGCCGACCTGGGCTTTACAATGGCGTTCAAACCCTATTTTCGCCTGCTGCGCCGCCCTTCCCAACGCGCCCGCTATGGCGAAGAGGACCTGGTGATCCGTCCCGGTGACCTGATCCACTGTGACGTAGGCTTCAAATATCTGGGCTTTAACTCGGATCATCAGCAGTGGGCCTATGTGTTGCAACCCGGTGAGGAGGCGGCGCCGGCCGATCTGCGCCACCTGCTGGCTGAAGGCAACCGTCTGCAAAATATCTACATGGCCGAATTCGAGGTCGGCCTGACCGGCAACCAACTGCTCCAAAAGATCTTGCGCCGGGCGCGTGCCGAGGGCATCCCCAACCCGCGCGTCTACTCCCATTCGGTGGGACGCTTTCTCCATGAACCAGGACCGCTGATCGGTTTGCCCTGGGAACAGGAGCATAACCCTGGCCGCGGTGATGTGGTCGTGGAACACAACAGTTGTTTCACCATGGAGCTATCGGTGCGGGCGCCGGTGAACACATGGGAGGGGGAAGCGGTGCAACTGAGCATGGAAGAGGTGGTGGTCTTCGACGCCACAGGGTGTCGCCCCCTGGCCGGTCGTCAACAGGCATTTTACTTGATCTAGTAAGTATTTACGTTCAAACCAACTAACGTGTGTGACGTCCTGCACCCAGGTGCTTGTCTCTCGCTTTAAGATGGTGGATACTTGACGCAGAAAAACAGGCCAGCAGCCAGCGGCTACCCGCCAACAGCCAACAGCTACTGGCCTCCAGCTACCAGAAACGAGGACAAGCGATGAATTATGCAGAAACGTTGCGGCAATATGAGCAAAACCCGCAAGCCTTTGAGGGACTCTTCCAGCGTGCGAGGACGGAAGGCCAGGTGCGCGATTTTACGGATGCAGTCCAGCAACTTCATACTGAAACGCCCGATGCATTACTTTATCAGGCGTGGTACTATCGTCTCGCCAGTCCAGATGCAAGGGCGGCAGAGGCCGGGACCGGAGTACAACAACATAATCCCAACTGGCCGGTGGCAATTGGTCTGAGCCTGCTGTCAGCGGTTGTCTTTTGGCTGCTCTCTGATGTGGAGATCTTCCACTTTGGCCGCGACTTCCCGTTGGCGCCCATTGTGCTGGCGCCCATCGCCGCCCTCTTTGTTATGCTCTTTCTCACTGTTGTCCAGCCACCAGCGCCACGCCGGCTGCAACGGCTGCTTGGTCTAGGGCTCCTGTTAACGCTGAGCGTGCTCTATGTGACGTGGGTCGGCCCCAGGATTTTGGTGTCCAGCAACGAAGAGAGTTATCTAATGTTGGCAGTCCCACACTTGGTCTTGTTCGCCTGGTTTGCCGTGGGCGCCTGGCTGCTGCACGGACAAAATACGGTGGGGCAGCGCTTTGCCTTTGCCATCAAGTCCTTTGAAGTAGCAGTGATTGGTGGGCTCTTTGTCCTGGCCGGCGGCCTCTTTACGGCAATTAGCTTTGGCCTTTTTGAGACGTTGGGGATTACGGTCAATGACACAGTGGTGCGCATTTATATTGCCGGTGGTGGCGGCCTCATTCCGGTCCTGGCCGTGGCGCTGGCCTATGATCCGCGGCGCTCCCCTCAGGCGCAGGCCTTTCAGAGCGGCATTAGCAGCCTGATTGCCACCCTCATGCGCCTCATGTTGCCGCTGGCGCTGCTGCTCCTGGTCGTCTATGTCGGGCTGATCCCATTTAACTTTAACGAGCCCTTTAAAAATCGGGATGTGTTGATCGTCTACAACGCGCTGCTCTTTGCCGTCATCGGTCTGCTGCTGAGCGCCACACCGGTCACCACTCGTGATTTGTCGGAGACGCACCAACGGTGGCTCCGGCGTGGGCTGCTAGCGCTAGCCGCGCTGGCCGTGCTGATCAGCCTCTATGCCTTGGCGGCCATTGGCTATCGCACCTGGAACGATGGCCTAACCCCCAACCGCGTCACGGTCATCGGATGGAATCTCGTGAACATGGGGTTGCTGATTCTGCTGCTGGTGCGTCAAAGCCGCAGTACGCTGCAAAATTGGCTGGCAGCCATGCAGCAGACCTTTGCCCAAGGCACCATCGCCTATGTGCTCTGGGCCATCGCGGTGACAGGGTTAGTGCCTTGGTTCTTCATGTGGGCGCAGACGCCAATTCGCTTGTGGCGCGGTTGACAGACGCGGATCTAGGTTGCGCGGATTCACCATCACCTTACCCGTTAACCATTAACTGTTATCTGCCACAATTCGCGCTCCATATTTTGACGGCCTCCACCTCTGGTAAATTGGCGAAAAAAGTGTAACGCGATCTATGACAGGTAACAATTAACCGTTAACCGTTCTCCATTAACCATTCTTCCGATACGGATCCTTGGGGCTGCGGTCGGTGGACAGAGAGCGGGCGGTGCGTTGGGTTAGGATTTCGATAGCATCGGCCAGGTATTCGTCGCTAATGTTGTAAGCGCCTTGGGCTACGCGCAACTTGTGGGCTTCCAGCAATACTTCCGCCTCGGTGACACCCGCAGGAGGGACAAATTTATAGCAGGCCAGTTCAAAGAGTTGCCCCAACGGGTCGCGAAAGTAGATCGAGTCCATAAAGCCGCGATCTACTTCGCCGCTGTGGGAGATGCCCCGCTCATCCAGCCGCTTGGCAACCTGGGTGTAGGTGGCGCGCGAGACAATAAAGGCAATGTGATGTAGGTTGCCGATTCCTTCCGGATTGGGCGTGGGATCAGGCTTTAGCGCATCATTGGTAAAGACCGTAATCAAGCGCCCATCGCCCGGGTCAAAGTAGAGATGATTCTGGCTCGGCACATCCAGATTGGGCTGCTCGAACAAAAAAGGCATACCCAAGACCCCTTCCCAGAAATCAATGGAACTCTGACGGTCGGCGCCAATAAAGGTAATGTGATGGACTCCCTGCGTTTGAATCTTTTTCATAGTGTTTCCTTGAAGGCTGAATCCCACAATATTCTACTTTGACAATGGCATAGTAATATACTTGGCCGCTTGCATGGCGTACTTAGCTTCTCTCATCACACCTGCTCGAAAGGTGTGATGCCAGCTTCTCTCATCACACCTACTCGAAAGGTATGATACCAAGACTCCCGCGCATGACAAGTCCTACGCCACTCGCTACCCGCCACTCGCCATCTGCCACATCTCATGCCCTATGCAGCGTAAAAACTGCGGTGGTGGCCAGCAGATTCTTAGCCCGGCGCGGCTCGATTCGGTAGCCGTGGGCCAGATAGACTTCCTGCTCAATCTGCACGTCGATCTGGCGGCAGAAACGGGCGAAATCGGTAATCGTAAAGGCTTGCCAGCGCGGCGCCTCGTACCAGGGCTGGGGCAAATCGGGCGCCTGGGGCATACGCCCCGTCAGCAGCAACTCCAGCCGGCAGCGCCAGTACCCCCAGTTGGGAAAGCTGACGACAGTGCGCTCGCCCACCCGCAACATCTCCTGTAAAATACGGTTGGCGTCGCTGAGAAAGGGCAGCGTCTGGCTCAGCACCACATAGTCAAAGCTGTGGTCGGGGTAGTCGGCCAGCCCTTCGTTGAGATTCCCCTGGCGCACGCTCAACCCGCGCCGCACACAGGCCAGCACCCCCTGTTCACTCAGCTCAATACCACGCCCCTTGACCTGCTTCTGCTGCACCAGATACTCCAGCAATTCGCCGGCGCCACAGCCGAGATCAAGCACCTTTACGCCGACCGGGATCAACGCGGCAATGGCGGCCAGGTCGGGGCGCAGCCCAGTGTAGGCAATGGTGCGGGTCGTCGGTTGATAGGAAACGGCAGCAAAGGCGCCCAGGGTGGATGTGCTCGCTTTAGGCTGTATCGTGGCTTCAGGGCTCATGCCATCACCTCGGCGGCGCTGCGCAAGCGCTCCACCAGCGTCGGGTCGACGCTACCGACCTTGCCGTTGACAGGCGCCTTGCCATTTTCATAGCCGGTCGACGGCGTCGTCAGCGGCAGCGCCACCCCCTCTTCCCGCACCAGCCGGTCCAAAAAGCTGCCCAACAGTCGCGTCATCGTCTCTACCTCCAGCAGGAAGGCGTCATGGCCCCAGGTGCTTTGAATATCCAAATAGGTGACATCGGCGCCCGCCACCGTCAGCGCGGTGACCAACTCTTTGCTATGATAGCTGGGATAGAGCCAATCGCTGGTAAAGCTGACGACCAGGAACTTGACCGCTTCGGCATCAGCAAAGGCGGCGGCCAACGAACCGGTGGGCTGGGCCAGGTCAAAATAATCCATGGCCTTGGTAACGTAGAGATAGCTGTTGGCGTCAAAGCGGCGGGTAAAGCTGTTGCCGTTATATTTGAGGTAGCTCTCCACCTCAAATTCGGTGTCAAACTCGTAGCCATAGCGCTCCAACGTCTGCAAGCGGCGACCAAATTTCTGGTGCATGGACATTTCGCTCAGATAGGTGATGTGACCGACCATGCGCGCCACCGCCAGCCCGGCATCCGGCTTCTTACCCTTGTCATAGTAATCACCATTGTTCCAATAGGGGTCGGCATAGATGGCCTGGCGCCCCACCTCGCTAAAGGCAATGAGCATGGGGCTGTGATGGGCCGTGGTCGCTAGGGGCATGACCGCCTTTAACCGGGTGGGGTGATGGGCGGCCCATTCCAACACCTGCATCCCGCCCATGGAGCCGCCGGCCACACAGAGTAGTTGTTCAATCCCCAGGTGCTCGATTAGCTTGACCTGGGCGCGCACAATGTCGCCAATGGTCACCACTGGGAAATTGAGCCCATAGGGCTTGCCAGTGACAGGGTCGATGCTGGCCGGGCCGGTAGAACCGTAGCAACTGCCCAACACATTAGAGCAGATTACAAAAAAGCGGTCGGTGTCGAAGGCTTTGCCGGGACCAATACAGTCATCCCACCAGCCAGGCTTCTTATCCTCAGCAGAGTGGTAACCGGCCGCATGGCCGCTGCCACTGAGCGCATGGCAGATCAAAATAGCATTCGAGCGGTCAGCGTTCAAGCGTCCATAGGTCTCATAAGCCACTGTGACCGGGCTCAAGGACGCCCCGCTCTCTAGACAGAAGGGTTCGTCTTCGGCAAAGGTGAAATACTCAGGCTCGACAATCCCGACACTTGCCGTGGATAAGGGTTGGTTTGTATTCATAGCACTTCCTGTTGAATTGTTGGGGGAAGGTCGCGGGGTCGTGAGGTCGCGTTGTTGCAAAGTCACCCCGTCAGTTTGTCGGCGAAATCTGTCCCGTAGGGACACCTGAGTTTAGTAGGTGCGGTTTCCATACCGCACGGTTTCGGTTAATCCATGATCGTGCGGTATGGAAACCGCACCTACTTGACTGACCAACCATGTTTGATAGGTTGCCATGTTCCTAAACTCAGGCGCCCGTAGGGACAAACAATCTCTCCTTCGACCCACACCCCTACGACCCCGCGACCTCACGACCCATCGACATCACGACTCCGCGACTTCACGACTCCGCGACCTCACGACCTCACGACCCCACACTACTTCGTCGCCGCGTCCAACGCTTGGTCCAGATCCCAGAGAATGTCTTCGATATCCTCAATCCCGATGCTCAGGCGGATGAAGTCCGGGCTGACGCCGGCGGTGACCATTTCATCGACAGTGAGTTGGCTGTGGGTGGTGCTGGCGGGGTGGATGGCCAGACTCTTGGCATCGCCCACATTGGCCACGTGGCTGAGCAATTTCAGGTTGTTGATAAAAGCCTGGCCAGCGGCGACACCCCCTTCAATGCCAAAACCCATAATTGCGCCCGGTCCTTTGGGCAGATAGCGTTTGGCTCGTTCGTGGTGCGGATGGCTGGCCAACCCCGGATAGCTTACCCATTTGACCTTGGGATGCGCCTGCAAATGTTCCGCCACCTGTTGGGCATTGGCAACATGACGGTCCATGCGCAAGCTCAAGGTTTCGATGCCCTGGATGGTGGTCCAACTGTTAAAGGGCGCCTGGCACGCACCAATATCGCGCAGGATCTGGACGCGGGCCTTGATCGCAAAGGGGGGCAGCCCCATGCCCACCAGGTCGGCGTAGACCAGCCCATGGTAGCTGGGGTCGGGCGTGGTGAAGTTGTCAAAGCGACCGCTGGTCCAGTCAAAGTTGCCGCCATCGACAATGATGCCGCCAATGGTGGTGCCGTGTCCGCCCATAAATTTGGTGGTGCTGTGGACCACAATGTGGGCGCCCCATTCAAAGGGCCGGCAGAGATAGGGGGTGGCAAAGGTGTTGTCGATCATGATCGGGATGTTGTGGGCCTTGCTAATGGCCGCGACTTCGTCAAAGGGGAAGACAAAGATGTCTGGGTTGCCCAGTGTTTCGCCGTAGAGGATCTTGGTGTTGGGACGGATGGCGGCCTCAAAGTTCTTAGGATCGCTGGGATCGACAAAGGTCACATCAATGCCGAGGCGCGGGAAGGTGTAGTTGAACTGATTAAAGGTGCCGCCATAGAGCCGGCTGCTGCTGACAATGTGATCGCCGGCGCCACAGAGGGTGAGGATCGCCATCGTCTGTGCGGCATGACCGCTGCTGGCCGCCAACGCCGCCACGCCGCCCTCCAGGCTAGCCACGCGCTGCTCCAGCACATCCGAGGTCGGATTCATAATGCGCGTGTAGATATTGCCCAATTCGCGTAGGGCAAAGAGGTTAGCAGCATGTTCGCTATCGCGGAACTGATAGCTTGTGGTCTGATAGATGGGTACAGCCCGGCTGCCGGTGGCGGCATCAGGCTGTTGGCCGGCGTGCAACTGCCGGGTCGAAAAGCCAAAGGTATGTGCTTCGGTCATGGAAATGGTTCCTCCTGTGTTTGTGATAGTAACCGGACGCCGGCGTTTTTTACGAAATTGTCGGGAGATTGGTCATTAGGTGATTAGTAATTTTTCTCCCTTAGACCGAAAATTTGCCGAGTCCAGATAATAAAAAACCCTCTCACCGAAACGATGAGAGGGTGGTCTACACCAAATGGATGGGCTGCCGGATCAATCCTACGTCCAATCAGCCACGCGTGGGGAGGCGGATTGAGAAGGAGCAGCCGTGTGGGTGTGCCTCTCTCATCTTCCAGAACTTGTTCTGCCGGATTTGGCACCCTGGCGCAAGCAGCAGCATCCTTGCTGCCCCTTTGCCGGGTTGCCGAGGCTTCATCGGGCCGGTCCCTCCACCTCTCTGGATAAGAGCAATTAGATTTTATACCGCGGTTGTGATGAAAAGCGAATTTTTCCCAACCTGTAGCAAGAAACAAAATCAGCTTTTCATACAGAGCCAAGTATTATTGTGGAGCACACTATAGCAAGATTGAGGAACTTTGTCAAGAATGGTGAAATGCATAGGGTGAGTTTTGCCAGGGCAGGGCGACCAGAGGTGACTGCCACGGGTCAACACGGGGTGGGAGCCATTGCAACGCCCTGCGCCCAATGGCAGTCACCTTCTCGCCACTTTCGTAGGACGCACCGTAGTGGAACCGCTAGTTGGAAATCCACCTCTCTTTGTGGTATGCTAACGCACTTAGGCGCATTCAGAAAAATAATTATCCAGCCGCTGAGGCGGCTTCTCGCTGTCAGCAACGGATTCCATCCGAGTAAATGGATAATTTGAATTTTGAAAACACCTTAGAAATTCTAAAGTAATCAATTCAAACGGATTATTTGGACTTCTCCCGCGCAACAATGGCCGCTCGTGGCTGCCACAACCTCAACCAGATTATAACCTCAGAAGGAGATGCACCGCTATGCAACGCTTGATTCACTGGCTGATCATCTTAACGGTTCTCGTCTTAGCGACGGCCTGTGTCGCGCCGGGCCCCATGCCGGCCGCACCGGCCCAGGCGCCGGCGGCCAACAACGGCGCCGGCGGCGCGCTGACTGTCTTTGGCGCCTATGCCACGGCCATTGAAGAGCCCTGGGATGGCGTAATCCATGCTGCGCTGCAAAAGGCCCAAGATGAGGGCAAGATTACCTACACCTACACCGACGATATTGGCTATGCCGGCGACATGGAACGCGTCCTGCGCGAGGTGGCCGAAAAGAATCAGCCGGCGATTATCTTCGGCGACGCCTTTGGCAACGAAGAAGCGGTGCGCCGGGTGGCCGCCGACTACCCGGCGATCGCCTTTGTCTTTGGCTCTGGCGGTGGGCCGGTAGAACCCAACTTCTCGGTCTTTGACAACTGGATCCATGAACCGGCCTATCTCTGTGGCATGTTGGCTGGCGGCCTGACCAAGAGCAATGTCATTGGCGTAGTGGGCGGCCTGCCGGTGCCCGAGGTCAACCGCATTGTCAACGCGTTTATTGCCGGCGCCACCGCAGTCAACCCCGACGTAGATGTAAAGACCACCTTTATCAACAGTTGGTTTGACCCGGCCGCGGCCAAAGAGGCAGCTCTAGCCCAGATCGACGCCGGCGCCGATGTTCTCTTTGCCGAGCGCTTTGGCGTCATTGAGGCTGCGGCTGAACATGGCCTCTACGCCTTTGGCAACATGAGCGACCAGAAGGAGCTGGCGCCCGAGCATGTGGTCAGCAGCCCAGTCTGGAATATGAACCCGACGGTGCAATATATTATCAAGCAGGTGGAGGCCGGCGCCTACACTGCCCAGGATCTCAAGGACTTTAGCATGGTCGCCAAAGGTGGCGCCACCCTGGCTCCCATCAACACCGACGTGACCAATGGCATCCCCGCCGAGCTAGTCGAACAGGTGCAGGCCAAGGAGGACGAGATTATCAAAGGGCTCTTCCGCGTCGATATTACCGAATCGCAACCACCGGCGTCGTCCAAAGGCGGGCAATAGCGGGAAGAGATGACAAGATGACAAGATGACCGGATGATCGGATGAATGTAGATCACAGATCCGCCGTGGAGATGCGGGGGATTACCAAGCGCTTTGGGCTGTTGACCGCCAACCATCACGTCAATTTCACCTTGCGACGGGGGGAGATCCACGCCTTGCTGGGTGAAAATGGCGCGGGCAAGAGCACCCTTATGCGTATTCTCTATGGCCTCTATCATGCCGACGCCGGCGAGATCCGCATTCAGGGCGAACCGGTGACGCTGCGCTCGCCCAAGGATGCCATTGCGCACGGCATCGGCATGGTCACCCAGCACTTTGCCCTGGCTACGCCGTTGACGGTTACCGAAAATGTGATCATCGGCGCCGCACGTAGTTGGCGGCTCGATCTGGCCGCCGCCCAACGCCAGGTGGCTGCCGCCGCCAAGCACTATGGCATTGACCTGGAGCCGACCGCGCTGGTCCAGCATCTCTCGGTGGGCCAGCGCCAGCGCGTTGAAATCCTCAAGGCGCTTTACCGCCAGGCGCAGGTGCTGATCCTGGATGAGCCGACCGCGGTGCTGACGCCCCAAGAGGTGGAGCAACTCTTCGCCACCTTGCGTCGCCTGCAAGAGCAGGGGCTGGCCGTCGTCTTTATCAGCCACAAATTGCATGAGGTGATGGCGATTACGGATCGGGTCACCGTCTTGCGCAGCGGTCAGGTCATGGCTACCGTCGCCACGCTGGAGGCCACTCCCCGCGGCCTGGCCCAGATGATGGTGGGACGCGAGATGTTTGGCATCCACAAGGAGAGCGGGACCGGCCACGGTGCGCCGATCTTACAACTGCGGCAGGTGAGTGCGTTGGACCGCCAGGGGCTGCCGGCGCTCAAAGGGGTGAACTTGACCATCCACCGCGGCGAGATTGTGGGGCTGGCCGGTGTCTCCGGCAATGGTCAGACCGAGCTAGCTGAGGTGCTTGATGGCACACGGCGCTGCACCACAGGGGAAATTTTGCTAGATGGTGTCGCCATTGCCAACCTGCCGCCTGCCCAGGTCATGGCGGCCGGGCTGGGACGCATTCCGGAAGATCGCCACGCCGCGGTGGTGGGGGAACTAAGTGTGGCCCACAATCTGGTCTTGGAACATCTAGCCGAATTCACCCGTGGCGGTCGCCTGGCCCACCGCGCCATTCGTCGCCACGCTACGGCGTTGATTGCTGAGTATCAGATCAAGGCGCGGCCTGACGACCGCATCCGCACCCTCTCCGGCGGCAACATGCAAAAGGTGATTCTGGCGCGGGTGCTAGAACGCAACCCCAAGGCCATTGTCGTCGCGCAGCCGACGCGCGGGCTCGATGTGGGCGCCACCGAATATGTGCATAACAAGCTGTTGGAACAACGGGCCCAAGGCGCGGCCATCTTGCTCATCTCCGAAGATCTGGACGAGATCCTGGCCCTGGCCGACCGCATCGCGGTCATCTACGAGGGGCGGATCATGGGGGTGCTGCCTGCATCAGCCGCCACGGAAGAGCACCTTGGGCTGCTGATGGCCGGCATCCAGCCAGACACACAGGCAACCACGTCAGAAGTGAGAAAAGCGCGATGAATCCTTTGCTGATCCTAACCCAACTGCGCCTGCCGCTACGACTGGAACGGGGGACAGCGCCGGTGTGGGGGCAGGCGCTCTTGCCGGTGGCGGCTATTGTTGTGACCTTTCTGCTCACCGCGCTGCTGGTGATCCTGGTCAAGGCCAATCCGCTGCAAGCCTACTACTACTTTCTGATCGACCCCCTCTCTAGCCGGGTCAGTGCGTTAGAGGTTCTGGTCAAGGCGACGCCGCTGCTCCTGACCGGCGCAGCGGTGACCTTTGCCTTTGCCGGCGGCTATTGGAATATTGGCGCCGAGGGACAGCTCTACGCCGGTGCGGTTGCGGCCACGGCGATTGGGCTGCAGGTGGAGGGATGGCCCATGTGGGTGGCGTTGCCTTTGCTGCTGGTGGGCGGCTTTGGGGCTGGCGCGCTATGGGCCTTGGCGCCGGCATTGCTAAAGATCAAGCTGGCGATTGATGAGGTGGTCACGACGCTGCTGCTCAACTCGGTGGCGCTCTTTATAGTCAGCGCGCTGCTCAACGGCCCGTGGCGCAATCCGGTCTCGCAGTGGCCCCAGTCACCTGACATTGCCGACGCAGCCATCTTTCCCAAGTTGGTAGCGCGCTCGCGGCTCCATCTGGGCTTTCTGTTGGCCATTCTGGTCCTGATCGCCCTCTGGTATGTGCTGACCCAAAGCGCCTTTGGTTTGCGCATGCGCGCGGTGGGGCTAAGCCGCGAAGCGGCCCACTTTGCCGGCATTGATGTCGAGCGCACGTTGCTGACCGCGGCGCTGGTCAGCGGTGGCATTGCTGGGTTGGCCGGGGTCAACGAGATCGCCGGCATCCACTACCACCTGATCGACGCCATTTCGCCTGGCTTTGGCTACACCGGCATTCTGATCGCCACCTTGGGTGGGCTGACGGCGTGGGGGGCAGCGCTGGCCGCGCTCTTTATCGGGCTCATCGACACCGGCGCACAGACGGTAAGCCGCGCCTTGGGCGTGCCGGTCTACCTGGGCGATGTGATTCAAGCCACCTTGTTGCTGACGACCCTAGGCATGTTGGTTTTGCAACGGTATCGACTGCGCTGGCGGAGGTGATCACCCATGTTAACCGCTTTTTTCATTGGCCTGATTGCCGCCACCTTGCGCGTCGCCACGCCGCTGATCTTTGCCACGGTGGGCGAAATTATCACCGAACGGGCCGGCATTCTCAACCTGGGCATTGAGGGCATTATGTTTCTGGGCGCCTTTGTCGGCTTTGCCGTGGCGGCCACCGCGGCGGAGGCAGGCATTGGTGGCTATCTCTGGCTGGGCTTGGCGGCGGCGGTGGTGAGTGGCTTGCTTATGGCGCTGCTCATGGGCTTGCTAAGCGTCACCTTGGGCGTCAACCAACATGTGGCTGGGCTGGGCATTACCTTGCTCTGTACGGGGCTGGCGCTCTTTGGCTTTCGCTTGGTCTTTGGCCAGCGCAGCGTCCTGCCTTCGATTGACCCCTTTAGCCAACTGGCGCTGTTCAGCAACCTTCCCGTGCTGGGGCCTATTCTGGAGCAATATCTGCTCACCTATGTGGCCTTGCTGTTGGTCATCCCGTTGGGTTGGTGGCTGCTCTACCGCACCAGCTTTGGGTTGGAGCTACGCACCGTGGGCGAGAATCCCGAAGCGGCGGACGCGGCTGGGGTCAATGTCCTGCGCACCCGTTATTGGGCGCTGTTGATTGGCAGCGCCTTGATGGCCGTGGGGGGCGCTTTTTTGTCGCTGGCCCAATTGGGGGCCTTTACGCCAGGCATTGTCGCTGGGCGCGGTTGGGTCTGTATTGCCTTGGTCATCTTTGCCCGCTGGAATCCCCTCCGCGCGCTGTGGGGGGCGCTGCTCTTTGGCGGCGTCTTTGCGCTCCAATTGCGCTTGCAGACCTTGGGCTTTGCGCTGCCCTATGAACTCTTCCTGGCGCTGCCCTACCTGGTTACCATTGCCGCCCTGGCGCTGACTGGGCGTAACGCCGCCTACCCAGGCGCCTATTTGCAGGCGTATGTGCGAGAGTGAGGGGTAGGATGACAAGATGACAAGATGACGAGATAATACTGTTGGCCTACTTGACAACAGAGGATTTCAATCCCACTTTAGAAAGAGGAACAAAATGGATCAATTTATGGCGGCTGCGTTGGCCGAAGCGCGGCAGGGGTTGGCAGAGGGAGGCATTCCAATTGGGTCGGTGTTGGTAATCGACAAACAGATCGTGGGGCGTGGCCATAACCGGCGCGTGCAGCGGGGCAGTGCGATTTTGCATGCGGAGATGGACGCGCTGGAGAATGCTGGCCGCCTTACCGCCCGTGATTATCAACGTGCGACCCTTTATTCGACGCTCTCGCCCTGTGATATGTGCAGCGGCACGGCGTTGCTCTACAAGATCCCCAAGATTGTAATTGGCGAAAATGTCACCTTTCAGGGGCCGGAGGCGTATGTGCGTTCACGTGGGGTGGAGTTGGTCATTCTGAACGATGCTGAGTGCATCCAACTCATGCGCGACTTTATTGCCGCGCGGCCCGAACTCTGGAACGAAGATATTGGCGTCTAGCAATGACATTGCAAAGCTGGAAAACCTTAGCACGCCGTGAGATCTTGCGCAGTGGCGATGGCCGCTTTCTCAAGATCGAAGCACATCGCATTGAACTGCCCACCGGCCAGATCATTGACGAGTGGCCCCTGGTGATTACGCCTGATTATGTGAATGTGGTGGCGGTGACCACGGCGGGGGAATTTCTCCTCTTTCGCCAGACCAAATATGCCATCAACGGGACAAGTCTGGCGCCGCCCGGCGGTTATCTTGAGGCTGGGGAGGATCCGCTGCTGGCCGCGCAACGGGAGTTGTTGGAAGAGACAGGCTATGTGGCTGACACCTGGACGGCGCTCGGCGCTTTTGTAGTCGATGGCAATCGCGGCTGTGGACGCGCTCATCTCTTTCTGGCGCGCGGTGCGCGTTGGCAGCAGCCCATTGACGCCGATGATCTGGAGGAACAGGAATTGTTACACCTTTCCCGCCCGGAAGTAGAAGCGGCGTTACAGGACGGTGAAATTCAACTGTTGCCGTGGGTTGCGGCGGTAGCGTTGGCGCTCTTACAGATGTGAGGACAAAGGGCGGGTATGGTTGGGAGGTGGTTGTACAACACGACGGTTGCGGCAAAAGCAAAAGGATTGAAATCCCTTGCTGACAGCGAAAAGTCGCCGCAGCGATTGGCTAAGGCTACACCAAGAAATTGAATCCCTGTTTCAGGTGACTGCCACTGGCCATCAAGTCGAGCGTGATTCGAAGCCGCTTTGGCCAGTGACAGTCACCTCAGCGAGGGAATCTATTTCTTGTAGCAGCCTAAGCGATGATTGGTGAAAATGAAAGGTGCGCTTATGATGCGAATGACGTTGCTCTTGTCTCTCCTATTGATGATTGGCTGTGCGCCGGCGCAACTTGCCACATTGGCCACAGCCGAACCGACGGCTGAACCACCTTTGCCGACAGCCGCTGAAGCGTCTGCCGGCGATAGACCAACGGTAGACGAAGCGGTTGTCACGGAGCTGACCTTTGCCGGCAATGGCGAAACCTTTCTGGCGCGGATTGAAGAGGCTATACAACAAAATGGTGAACCTAAATCCCATCGTTATCTCGAATTGCAACGGGGCGACCGGTTGTGGCAAGGGGAGTTGTTGATCTATGCTGCTGGTCCACAATTCTTTCTACAGGTGGCGCAAAGTGGGGGTGGCCACGGAGTGCAGATCACCATACCTACTACAGCTGCAGAGGCCACCTTGCTGGCTAAAATTCCCTTGCCGGAAGTTTCCGATCCGCTGCTGACATCACCCCATCCTGAAATTCGTTTTGTGCGCGCCCGTCGCACCGGTGAGAATACGTGGAGCTTTGACGTAACACTGACCTATCCTGACAGTGGTTGGGAAGATTACGCCGATGGCTGGCAGGTTGCCACCCCGGAGGGCGGAATCTTGGCCACGCGGATTCTGCTCCATCCCCACGAAACCGAACAACCCTTTACGCGTGGGCTAAGTGGCGTCGTGATTCCCGCCAATGTCACCACCGTCGTGATCCGCAGCCACGACCTGGTGAGCGGCTACAGCCCCGATACACTGACGCTGGATTTGAGTAAGACCAGTAATGAGGATAAATACGAGGTGGTGCGGGAATAGTTACCGACCGCCCAAATAGGTGGAGAGAGCATTCTCTAATGCGATTGGTCCTCGACTAGATCGGCGTTAGAGAACGCCTGCTCCACTAAACGGTGAATTGTACTTATTTGAATGGTCTTGGGTTTAGCCCTTCACCGCGCCGGCGGTCAACCCTTCCACCAGCCGCCGCTGGAAGAAGAGCACCAGCAACACCAACGGCACGGTGACGACGACCGCGGCAGCCATGATGTCGGCCCAGGGAATTTCAAATTGCTGTTCGCCTGAGAAGAGCGCCAGCGCAACCGGCGCCGTCCGCGCGTTGTCATTAATGGTAAAGGTCAGCGCGTACAGAAATTCGTTCCAGGCATTGATAAAGGCCAACAACCCTGTTGTGACCAGACCCGGCGCCGTCAACGGCAGCAAGATCATATAGAAGGTCTGGAAGGTCGTGGCGCCATCGACAAAGGCGGCCTGTTCCAGTTCAAGGGGCAGACTCTGGAAGAAGTTGGTCAAGACCCAGACGGTAAAGGGCAGAGTGAAAGTCAAATAGGTCATGATCAACGCCCAGGGGGTGTTATAGATACCCAACGTGCGCACCATTGTAAAGAGTGAGCCTAAAATGGCAATCGCCGGGAACATGGTCATAGAGAGCACGGTGTAGAGCACAAGCGAACGCCCGCGGAATTTAAGCCGCCCCAAAGCATAGGCGCCAAAAGAACCAATGATCAGGGAAATCGCCACCGTCGTCAGCGAAACAAAAGCCGAATTGAGCAACGCCCGGCGAAAGGTCTCATTGCGAAAGACAGTGCCATAGGAGGCGAGCGTTGGCCGCTCCGGGAAATAGTGGACCGGTGTATTAAAGAGATCGCTGGGGGGCGTGAGCGAGGAGGCAATAGCCCAGTAAAAGGGGAAAATGGTATAGATAATAATGATGGCTATGATGAGCCAGAAGAGAATATTGGTGACAATACCGCGTCTTGCGCCAACCATGATTTACGCCTCCTCATTGCGGAAAATTGTGGTAATATAAAAGACCACAAAGATGCCAATCACCACAAAGATGGCGACACTGACCGTTGAGCCATAGCCTAATTTTTGAAATTGAACCAATTGGCGTTGATTAAAGGTCGCCATCGACTCTGTCCCAAAGGCGCCGCTGGTCATGATCCAGATGATGTCAAAGACACGCAGGGCATCCAATGTACGGAAGATGAGCGCCACCACAATGGCCGGACGCAACATGGGCAGCGTGATAGTAACAAATTGCCGCCAACCTGTGGCGCCATCCACCGAAGCTGCCTCATAGACATCGGCTGGAATCAGTTGCAACCCAGCGAGAAGCAACAGCGCCATAAAAGGCGTTGTCTTCCACACATCGACTGCCACCAGCGCCCAAATGGCCGTGCTGTCGCTAGCAATCCATGCGATCTTTTGGGGCAGAATGGGGACGATTCGGGTAAAAAAGTCATTGACGACGCCAAAGACATCGTGGTACATCCATTTCCACATTTGTGAAGAGACCGCCGTCGGAATCGCCCAGGGCACCAGCATAGAGGTGCGCATCAGGCCACGACCGGGGAATTTACTGTTGACGACCACTGCAATGCCCAACCCCAAGACGAGTTCGAAGACAACCGAGGCGACGGTAAATTTGATCGTGTTCCCCACTGCCGCCCACCACCCTGCATTACCCAGAAGTGTGACGTAGTTCTTGAACCCTACATATTCCCATGCTTTAGCGCTGCCTAATTTTGCTTCAAAGAAGGTTACATAAATCGTATTGAACAGGGGATAGCCGGCAACGAGCACCACTACCAACAGCGTTGGCAGTAGAAAAAGCCAAGCCAGACGCTCAGTGCGTTTTGCCGCGGCGCTTAAAGCCTCTTTTCCGGCAACCGGTCGTTTTTTTTCAATTGCCTGGGTAGCCAAGATCGGTCTCCTTGTTCGCGTAAATTTGTGGGACGCTGTTCAAACAGCGCCCCACGAACTAGGACAGTAGACAGTAGACAGTAGACAGTAGACAGTAGACAGTGGACAGTTACTGATTTACCGCTCTACTGAATACTGATTACCTGGTTACTGATTACTGATTTACCGAGGTCGCACTGTCCTAGCTAGACGTTATAAGATACTACTGGAGCAAGTCTTGCAACTGGGATTCAATTGCCTCGACAGCCTGTTGCCCAGTCTGGGCGCCCGTCAACACTTTGTTGACTTCGGTGAAGTAAATGGTTGAAACTTCGTTGTACTTATCACTGGTGACCGTGCTGGGGCGGGCCACGGCGCCACCGTTGAAGACATCGTAGAGTTGAGAGAAGAAGGGATTCTTCGCCAGAATTTCCTCATCTTGATAGAGGTCGCCAATGGTCGGCAACTTGCTATCACCGAGGGCAAGCAACTTCTGCGCTTCTGGACCGGCTATACAAGCCGCGAACTGAGCCGCAGCTTCAGGATTCTTGCTGTACTTGCTGACCGCCATCTGCCAGCCTCCTAAGGTATCGGCATTGCGTGCGTCGGGGCCATCACCCTTGGGCAGCGGCACAACAGCAATGTTGCCCTTGATGGCGCTATCTTCCGCATTGCCCAGACTGTAGGCATAGGGCCAGTTGCGCATAAAGGCGGCATTGCCGGCCTGCCAGACACCACGGGCATCCTCTTCTTGGTAACTCACAACGCCTGGCGGGCTAATGGTGTTGACCCAACCAGCAGCCTGATCAAAGGCGGCCGCGGCATATTCGTTGTTAATGCTAATGGTGCCATCGCTTTCGACAATCTCGCCACCACCATTGCTCACCTGCCACTCCAGCGCATCACAGGTCAGACCTTCGTAGGCATTGCCCTGCCAGACAAAACCCCAGAAATCGGGATTGCTGGCGCGCTCACCTTCTTGAATTTTGGTGGCCATTTCCTGCAGCTCAGTCCAGGTGGCCGGCGGCGCGGAATAGCCATATTTTTCCAACAGATCCGTACGGTAGTAAAGGATGCCGGCATCGGTAAACCAGGGAATACCAACCAGCGCGCCGTCCACCGTATTGTTTTGCATAATCCGCTGGAAATAGGCATCCGGATTTTCCACATACGGAGAGAGGTCGATCAGGTGCTCCGCCAGGATGCCAGGCCAGATTACATCGATCATAAGGACATCCACATCACTGGATTGCGCACTAAAAAATTGCAAATATTGGGCAATCCGGTCGGTGGCACTTTCCGGGCCATTGACAACCTCCACATCAAGGCCGGTCTGCTCCTTGCAATAATCGATTGCATTTTGTTCGCCTTCCCGGATGGTGGAACCCATCACAGCAGTGATCTTCGTGCCGGCAGCAGGTGCGGCTGTTTCGCCACCGGCGGCGGCTGTTTCACCACCGGCTGGTGCGGCTGCGCCGCCACCACCGCCAGGGCAAGCGGTGAGCGCTAACGCCAACACTATCAGCAGACCTACGAGTGTCAACATCTTTCGAGTCATACAGTTTCTCCTTGGTAATAAGTGGATCAAGTAGGTAATAAAAAACTCGATTGAATGGGGGAGAGCAAAACGCACAAATTATGCAAAGCATTTGTGACAGTTTTGTAGAACACCATTATAGAAAACTACTAGGTAAAGAGCAAATCTAATGGTTACTCTTGCTTACGCTGTATTGCGTTGTACTACCGTAAGGGGAAAGCGCACATGCTGAATAGCACGCCCCGGCGCAGCCATTCGACTCATCAACAATTCCACCGCCACTCGGCCTGATTCGTCCAAGGATTGACGAATGGTGGTTAAACCTACATAGTCAGCAATATCCAGATCATCAAAGCCCATAACGGCTATGTCATGCGGTACGCTCAGCCTAGCTTCACGAATCGCCTTGAGGATGCCCATGGCCAGCAAGTCGCTGGTGGCAAAGATGGCCGTCGGCCGCGCCGGGAGAGCCAATAAAGCTTGTGCTTGCGCATAGGCCGCAGCCATATCATTTTCGGCATTACGAATGTAGGCGTCGGTAACCGGTAAACCTGCTTCACGCAAGACCGCACGAAAGCCCTGCAGGCGAATTGCACTGGTCGGCAGGGTGCAGCCGGGGATTTCGCTGTCAATGCCGATAAAGGCAATGTTGCGATGGCCGCGCTCTATCAAATATTGAGCTGCCAAACGACCGCCTGCCTCATTATCGATCTCGACGCCGCTAAAGGCTGTATGATGGGACTCAATTAATACCGTATGTAAACCGTTCTGGAGGAGACGTTGGGCACTGGCATCGTCTACCAGCAACGACATTACAATTAGGCCATCAATCCGCCGCACAATTGGCAGGGTTTCCAGCTGCCCCTGATAGTGTAGCGCGGAATCGACGCTATAGACCACCAACTCATATTCTGTGCCATTTAACATACTGGCAATCCCGCGCAATCGTTGTACAAAGGACGGATAGGTAAAAAAGGGAGCCAATACTCCAATCCGGTAGTTATTGCGCCGGGCGCGTGCGCTGGCTTCTGCTTTGGGCACAAAGCCCAAGCGATCAATGGCGGCCAAGACCCGCTGGCGCGTCTTTTCATTGACGCGATGGGGCGCATTGAGCACACGCGAGACAGTGGCAATGCTGACATTGGCCGCTTTTGCCACATCGTAGATCGTTGCATCAGCCATAATAAAAAAGTTAAAACAATTGTGATTGCATCAAGTTGCAGATTTTTGAAAGCAGGGGAATAACTTTCATGAAAGCACTTACATTACAAAGTGTAGCACACTCTTTGTGTGCTTGTCAAGCTGAAAATGGCAAAATTGATGAAATTTACATTAAAATTTTGGGCTAAGCTCGACTTTGTACAAAAAGGACATTAACAAGTTAATAAATGAAGGGACAAAGGCAACTTTACGCTAAGATAGGAGTGACGAAACCACCATCAAAGCGAGGAGAAGCCAATGTCCCTTCCAGCAGAAATCATACCATTGTTTGCGGCATTTCGCCCAGCGTTCACGCAGCCAACGTATCAAAAAGTCATCATCCTGGTGATCGGAACGATCTTGGCGCGAGGAAGAAGGACGGTAACGGCGGCGTTGCGAGTACTCGGTCTGGAAGCAAAGGGAGACTGGTCGAAATATCACCATGTGCTCAATCGTGCCAAGTGGGATGGGCTGTTGTTGGCACAGATCTTGTTGGAATTGATTGTGAAGACGTTCGTCGCCATAAGTACGATCATCTACATCACAGTCGATGAGACGTTAGAACGACGATGGGGACCCCAGATTCGCAAATGTGGTCACTGGCGCGATAGTCTCGCGTCAAGTCGCAAGGTCAATGTGAGCACGAAGGGCATTCGCTGGCTGACCTTTGCCGTGGTAGTGCAGTTGCCATGGAGCCCCCATGGCTGTGCCTTGCCTTTCCTCTCGGTGCCGCTGACAACCCCGAAGGTGAGTGCGGCGCTGGGCATTCATCATCGCACGGTGGCCAAACGGACGATGCAGGTTGTGGCTTGGCTACGCCGACACTTACCTGGCTGGCGTATCCATCTCATCGGCGATGGGGCGTACGCCGTGATCGAATTAGGCTTACGTGCACAGGCGAACGGCATCACGCTGATTGCCCCATTGCGATTGGATGCACGGCTCTTTGATGAGCCACCATCCCGGTATCGCGAGGATGGCAAGAAGCGGCGGGGCCGGCCTGCCCTCGTTGGGGAACGGCTACCGAATCTGACCGACGTTGCCACGGCCAAGAGCACTCGCTGGCAGCGCAGTCGTATCGCCTGGTATGGTGGCGAAACCGAAATCGTTGACTGGACTACCGGTACCGCCCTTTGGTATTCCACGGGGACACCGCCCCTGCGCATTCGCTGGGTTTTGGTCCGTGAGCCCAACGGCGAACGCCGGACCGTTGCCTATTTCTCAACCGATATGCATCAATCGGCACCGACCATCATCACGGATTTCGTCAAGCGCTGGTCCCATGAGGTCACCTTTGAAGATGCCCGCGCTCAGTTGGGCCTCGAGACCCAACGCCAGTGGAGTGATAAGGCTATTGAACGGACGACCCCTGCACTCTTTGGACTCTTCAGCATCGTTGTCCTCATGGCTTATGCCTTTTATCCGCATGGACAACTCCCTTTGTCGCAGGCGGCCTGGTATCCCAAGTCCCATGCCACCTTTCACGATCTACTCGCTCTGGTGCGCAGGCGCCTTTGGTCTCATTTGCTTTTCCAGACAACTGCCCAAACACCGGCTCTCTGTTTATTCTACAGCTTCCCGGTACAGCGCTTGCTTTCTGCTGTTTCTTATTAACTTGTTAATGTGCTAACTCGTACAAAGTCGAACTAAGAACCTATCCGTCAATTCGGTTGTGGCGTCCATTACTTTGTCGAGTTGTGGACTTGGGCACAGAGAATTTACGGACAGACACTAAATGGAAGATGACGCAGTGAAATAATCTACTTGAATTCCCGCAGCTTCCAGCGCATGGACAAATTCGGTCAGTTCGAGCGGTTTTTTATCATTGCTGACAATGGTCACCCGCTCTGCTTCAAACGCAGCCCAGCGGTCGCGACCAATGGTGGGGTAGGCTTCTGTCGCAAAATGCAGTAGCGCGGTAAGTGTTTCCACTGTAGTAGGTGGGGTATAAATATAGAGGTAGTGAGCGGGGTTTGCCTGACGCGCAGCGGACGCCGCCACTGGAAGATCGCCTTCAGGAATGAAGACAGCCTGACTATCCGGCAGGCTGATGGATTCGATCTGATTTTCGCCCAATGGCAGCGTGCGTTTGCGGAAGTGGATCCAGAGTGCTTCTAGGCCCGTCAGCTCAATTTCTGACCATAAGCCAAGCCCTTCCGGCTCCACCATATATTTGCCTGGCCCGAGCGGACTAAACTCTAAGGTATAGGGGCCAAATTCAGGCTTGCTACCCGTGCGACGCACCATACCATCCCAATCTTCTTTCCAGATATGAACCGGCAGTTCTTTCATGCCTTCCACTTCGACACGGACGACACTGTAGCCAGGCATGGAGCCGGCGCTGCTGACCTCTGCCTCCCAGATCGGTGACAACTCGGCAAAATGGACAGCCAGGCCGGTGCTGCCATTCACTGTCAATTCATTCTGCACATAGCCCACTTCCAGGCTGAGCTTATAGACGCCGGCCGGCAGGTTCGTAAAGCGGAAATGATCATCGGCATCAACGACCTGTTGATATTCGTTGCCGATCTGATCGACCAGACGCACAACTTGGCCAGCGGCCTTGGGCGCCACCCCAGCAATCACACTCTGGCTGCGTTCAGTGGTAGGCGCCTCCTCATCCAGTTCCAGCGGGAGTTGCAATTCGACTGTCACCTGGTTGTTGCCATCAAGGGCAATATCCGTGCGGCTGACTTCCAGTTCGCGTCCGGCCAGCGCCACAGTGTAGAGTCCTGCGGGCAGATCTTCAAAGCGAAAATCGCCGCGGACAGAGAGGGTCTGTTCCTGTCGTTGACCGGTGCTGTCCACCAAGCAGACTTTATCCGTGGTGCGGGCTGCCTTGCCACCGATGACGCGGCCCACAATGGTCGAATGAGAGGCTACAGGGGTAGCCATAAAATCAGTATAGACAAATTCAACCAAGGGCGCCCGTTTGCCATCCAAATGCACCCGGGCTTCAAGTTCGACATAGCGCCCTTCATCCCCTGGAACCCCATCAACCCCGACGATATAGTGACCCGGCTCCAGTGGACCCACCATACAGGCAAAGTCGCCAATCTCAGACGCAGTGCCTGTGTAAACTGGCTCGCTGCTCCATTCGCCGGCATAGACACGGACGGGCAGCCCCCGATAACCATCCACCCGACAGTAGAGACGGTTGCCGGGCATACCTTCCGCAGCCGTGCGGGTTGTATGGCCCCAGCCGGCTACAGCCAGTTCCACCTGTCGCTGATTGATCCCGTCCAACATGATGCGGTCAATGCGGCTGCCCTCTGGATTGACGCGCAAGCTATATTCGCCGGAAGGGAGATCCACAAAACGAAATGATCCATCATCGCGCGCCATTGTCACCCACTCTTTGCCATCGCCGGCGCGTACCAATAACAAGACCGCGCCCGATCCACCCCGGACAGAACCTTCGATGCGACTGCGATTGACAGGTGCGCTGGCCGGCGTCAAATCAAAATTGACCACCATTTCATGCTGGCCGACGGCCAACTCCACCTTTTGTTCAACGCCGGCGCCCTCAATTCGCAAGAGATAGGCGCCCGACGCCAAGTTAGGCATGACGTAGCGGCTGTTCTGATCGAGCGTAACCCGGTTGATTTCCTGACCGTTACGTTCCAAAATCAGGGTTTGATAGGGGCCAGCATAGGCGACCGTGCCCTGCAAGGTAATCAAATCATCGGCTGTTTCGTCAAGCCAATGGCGGGCGACTTTGGGTTCGCTTTTGAGCGCGTAGACAATGGGCAAGGCGCCGCCCGGCCAACGTTCGCTGTACCAAGCGTGATTTTCCCACCAACTGCTGGTGCTGCCCAATGCGGTATTGCCCAGCAACCAAAAGGCTGAACAGAAATAGTAGTCCGGCGCCGGGGCAAAACGTTGGCTTACGCCCATCATCACGCGACAGGCTTCCAAGGTCTGGGCCATGTGCAGATCCGGCGAGGTGGCCGGATAGCGCGGGTCCACATCTTCGCCCACTAAATAGCCGCACTCGGTAGAGAGAATAGGAATGCTGGAGCCAAGATGCTTACGGTTGAGTGCGTCGAAATATTCATAGGCCAACCAGCAGGCCGGATCATCCATGATCGTGGCGCCAGGGTTGCTGCGATCTTGCCGGAGCCGATTTACCTCTTCTAATGAGCGGCCACGCCAGGCATTCTCCTCCCACGCTTCTTCATTCAAAACCTGATAAAAGCGATAGGTGTAGGCGGCCCCTTCCTGGTTGCCGATGTCATAGGGATAATCGAGCGGGCGGTTGCGCGAATAATTGTGCACAGCCTGCCAAACCGGGCCGGCAAAGAGATCTTTGCGCCCAAATGCGACGATTTTCCCGACTAGGTCCCAGCGACTGCCATTAGCAAGCGCAGGAATCGCCGGCATGCCCCCCCGTTCGAGAATGATCTCCAGATTTGCAATTGTATTTTCCACCGCCAGGTTAATGCCATTGGCCGGCATCCGGCCGCCCTTCCACTCGGCGTCACGGTCGGGTTCGCTGTTAAACTCAAAGTAGCGGACGCCGGCGCGCACAAAGGCGTCGATCTGAACCACATCCTTGACATCAAGTCGGCTGGGATTGGGTGTGGGACGATAGATGCGCACAATGGGCATGATGCCTTCTGCCAGCAGCGCCTCGGCAAAATCAAGGGCGCCATCGTGGTTGTAGATCTTCACCCACTTAATACCGAGGGATTGCATCTCTGGGATCCAAAAGTCACGAATTTTGCGCATGCCAATTGCTGTCGCATAACCGGCAGACCAATGAAGGCCAATGCCTGTATCATTTGCCGGTCGGGGATATTCATAAAGTTCCATGCCAACGTCCATTCTGCTGCCCGGGTGTGCCGGGGTAAGTGGGGCAAGTTATGGTCAACTCTGTTTCTTGCATAGTCTATCCATTATACCAAAGTGTATTGCATTCTTACACTTTGCCCTTTACGCATAAATACGGTATTGTTACAGATAAATGAGTGCGGCCCAAATTAGGGGCGGCTGGCGAGATGTTTCAGTTTGGCTTGCTGGCGCTTCGCCCCATTTGTGGTACGCACCCCAAATAAATTGCCTTGTTGCACAATTTTGTATTTGTATTTTGTACGAGGGCGTACACTTTTTTTGCCAAAGATCGTTTAAGGTGTAGATACTGTAATATGTATTATATGTGCCACAGTCACTTGTTTTGAATCACCAATCCCTTTGGTGTGGGACTTACGTTCTACAGATAAGCCTAGTATTACAACGAGACTTTGCAAAGGTGACTGTCACTGCCCACGAGTAGCCGGGTAGAGAGGACTTAGCTCCGGGCAGTGACAGTCACCTGGAACTGCTCGAAATCTCATTGTAGTACTAGTAAATCCATTACATACCAACAAAGATCTATAATAGCAAAGACTGTAACGGCAATGCCTTAACATTGTAGCTCTTTATTTATCAACCATTACCAACCAACCATTCGGGGGCGCTTATGCAAATCGTCCAATCCGTGGCAGACCGTGTGACCAATAATGTGCAAAAGGTCATTATTGGCAAGCAAAATGAAATACGCCTGACGATCCTGGCGCTGTTATGCGAAGGCCATCTATTGATTGAAGATGTCCCAGGTGTCGGTAAGACGATGTTAGCCCGTTCCATCGCGCGCAGTGTCGGCTGTTCCTTTCGGCGTATTCAATTCACGCCCGATATGTTACCCAGCGATGTGACCGGTGTCAATATCTTTAATCAAAAAACCCAAGAATTTGAATTCCGGCATGGCCCGATTATGGCGCAGATCGTTTTGACGGACGAGATCAACCGCGCCACACCCAAAACCCAATCGGCTCTGTTAGAGGCCATGGAAGAACGCCAATTGACCGTCGATGGCGTCACCTATGATTTGGCCCGCCCCTTTATGGTGTTGGCCACCCAAAACCCCATCGAATATGAAGGCACCTTCCCCCTTCCCGAAGCGCAGGTGGATCGCTTTATGATGCGCATCAACTTGGGCTATCCGCTCAAAAATCACGAGGTGGAGATGCTCACCCGCCAGGCGGAGCACCACCCCATCCAGGATATTGCCCAAGTCGTCACCGTCGAGGAGTTAGTGGAAGCACAGCAAGCGGTGCGCACCATCTATGTGGATAACCTGGTGAAAGAATACATTGTCGATTTGGTCACGACCACGCGCGATCATCCTGACATCTATCTAGGCGCAAGCCCCCGTGGCAGTCTAGCGCTTTTTACCGCGGCCAGAGCCTGGGCCGCCATTGATGGCCGTGATTTTGTCGTGCCGGATGATGTCAAATTGTTGGCGGAGCCGACCTTGGCCCATCGCTTGATCGTCAGCCCATCGGCGCGCATTAAGAATGTGACCGCCCGCCAGGTGATTGAGGATGCCCTACGCCATACACCTGTGCCTGGCGCCCGCGCCCGCGCCCGCTAAGCGAATATCCATTACCCTATGTCCTCACGACTGATTTTTCTGCTGGCTGCGCTCGTCGTAACCTGGGTGCTTGCGTTCAACAGCGGACGCGAGTTGGCCTTTAACATTGCCTACTTGATCTCCGGCATTTTGACCCTGAGCTATGTCTGGGCCTTTAACAGCGTGCGCGGCATCGCGCTGCGCCGTTTTACGCGCACACGGCGTAGTCAAGTTGGCCAATATGCCGAAGAACAGTTTGAGGTCAACAATCAGAGCATGTGGCCGAAACTCTGGCTTGAAATTGAAGATCACTCTACCTTGCCCTGGCATACCGCCAGCCGCGTGATTAGCAGCTTGGGCCGCCGTAGCCGGCAACGCTGGCAAGTCAAAACCCTCTGCACCCAACGGGGGCGTTTTCGCCTAGGTCCCCTGACGCTCCAGAGCGGAGATCCGCTTGGCATTTTCACCGTTACGCAGGAGTTAACCGAGACTTCCCAATTGATTGTTTTCCCGCTGGTGGTGGAACTTACTTCCTTTGAACCGTCCGTTTCAGATCTGTCGGGAGGAGAAGCGCGCCATCGCCGCACTTATCAAATCACCAGCAATGTCGCGGGCGTGCGTGAGTATGTGCACGGCGATAGCCTCAATCGGATTCATTGGCCGACAACGGCGCGCGTGCGGCGTTTTATGGTCAAAGAATTTGAACTGGATCCAACGGCGGATATCTGGCTCTATCTTGACCTGCAGCAAGCCGTGGAGAGCGCACTGCCGTGGACACCTACGGCGCCGGAGCCGGGGCTTTTTGCCTTGCGCAGTCGCAACCAACAACAGAAGGTTTTTGAACTGCCGCCGAGTACAACCGAATATTTGGTAACCATTACGGCAAGTCTGGCGCGCTATTTTATTACACACAACCGTGCAGTGGGATTGAGCAGTTGGGGCCATCGCCGTGAGTACATTCAAGCTGACCGTGGAGAACGCCAGCTCAACAAGATCTTAGAGAGTTTGGCTGTGGTGGAGGCGGATGGCACACTGCCGTTTGCCCACCTGATCAGCACCGATGGCATTCGCCTAAACCGAAACGATACTTTACTAGCAGTTAGCGCTGACCCCAGCCGCGAGTGGGCCATTGCCCTTCAACAGATTCAACGCCGGGGTGTCAATAGTGTAGCCGTGGTGGTCGATAGCGGAACCTTTGGCAGCGATCATAACTACGATGCCTTGCTGGGCCAGTTGGAAGCGGTAGGGATTTCGACCTATGTTGTCCGCTGTAACGATGCTATTGATCGAGCATTGGCCCAACCGACCCACGGCAGTTCCTTTCGCGCCCAGAACTATCGCAGCCGCACGTAAATGTGTAATGACGTCCTATATGCGTGCCTGGGCTAACACGGCTTCTTGAGCCTCCAGTAGTTGTTGGATGCCCAACTCGGCCAGCGTCAACATGGCGCCAAGCGCATCGTGCGTGAAAGGCTTGCCTTCGGCTGTGCCCTGAATTTCCACAAATTGGCCTCGGTCGGTCATTACGACGTTCATATCAACATCCGCCGCAAGATCCAGCGCATAGTCCAGGTCGAGCATCGCTTGCCCCCCAACCATGCCCACGCTGACGGCGGCAACGGCGTGAGTCAGCACACCAGGGGCCAGAACGCCTTGTTGCTCCAACCGTTTGATGGCCAACGCCAGCGCCACGTAGCCCCCGGTAATGGCCGCCGTGCGCGTCCCTCCGTCAGCCTGTAGCACATCACAATCTACAATAATCTGGCGTTCCCCCAGCCGATCCAAGTCCACCGCGTTGCGCAAGCTACGGCCAATGAGTCGCTGAATCTCTTGCGTGCGCCCCTTGGGCGTCAGAGTCTCGCGCTTATTGCGTTCTTGAGTGCTGCGTGGCAACATGGCATATTCAGCCGTAACCCACCCGTGGCGTTTGCTGGAATACTTTAACCAGGTCGGCAACGCGTCTTGGACGGTGGCGTTGCAGAGCACCCGCGTATTGCCGGCAGAAATGAGCACAGAGCCCTCCGGGTAGGCAATATAGTCAAGCGCAAAGTGGACAGGACGTAATTCATCAGGCGCACGCGTGGGAGCGGACATCGGAGCAACCTTTCCAAAAGCCATTACAATTTACGAGCAGCACAAGCAGCAACCTACCTATTCCCGTAAAAAGCGTCACTGCTTGGCGCTCGTTGGTATAACAAAAAACCCTTCCTGCTAGGGAAGGGTTCCGAGTGGAGCTAAAGGGACTTGAACCCTTGACCTCTACAATGCCATTGTAGCGCTCTCCCAACTGAGCTATAGCCCCAAAATATAGGCAAAACTTACTATTTATTTTTGCGCTAACCTGATCAACAATAGTTCTATCTTCCAGAGAGTTCTATTCTATTGAATTTTCCATCTCTGTCAAATTCTGTTAGCACTCAAAACTCTAATAACTATCTAATCAGTGGAGCTGAGGGGACTTGAACCCCTGACCTCTACAGTGCGATTGTAGCGCTCTCCCAATTGAGCTACAGCCCCGCTTCACTTCTGTGAGTATAACAAAGAGAGCAGAATTCGTCAAATCAGCCGCGATTTCAAAGCGTATTGCTGCCCCGTTACTCGGGCTGCGGCGACATTGAGGATAAGTGGCGAATCCAAGTGGTGGTCTCAACCATCACAGAATTCTTGCCTACGCATAGCACAACTCGCCACCGCGCACCATGCCTGACAAAAGCGTTGGTTTTTGGTCCGACTTAGATGTCAAAAAAGTCAAAAACGTTTGTTCAACGTTTGATAAACTGGAATCAGCTATTCTACGTAGCATAACAGCCGAACAGCCGTTGAATTGTCGTATAAAGCACCGCCGGGATTACCGGTTTATACGCAACAACTCGTCGAGGGTGTACGAGAGCAACCCAAAGCTGTTATCACAAGCGCAGTATATGCTAAAAAGGGGAAAAGGGATCATGTTTAGAAATCTACGTGGCAAATTATTTGCGATAGTTACCTTCATTATTTTGATTAGCGCGCTCTATACTGGCGCTGTCAATGCGGGGGAGCCGGCCAGTCTCTTGCAACGCAAGAATCAACTGGAGAATGTGCGCGACTATGCGCCGGCATTGTCTGCCGATGCGCTCAATTATGCCATTGACGGAGGGCTGCTCTTTGCCGGCCAACCTACGGCGTGGCAGCAACTGCCGACGCCGGCCAATGTCATCGTCGGCGCCGTTGCCCAGGATCCGGAGAATGCACAGACGCTCTATATCGGTGCGGCCAATGAGATGGCAATCTACCGCTCACAGGACGCCGGCGCCCACTGGCTACGCATTCCGCTCAGCAACGACTATATTGGCGGCATCACCGACATCGCCATCAATCCGGCCCAACGCACACTCTACGTGGGGTCAGATACAGCCGGCATCTTCCGCTTACGCGATATTGGCTCAAGCATGATTTTGAGCGGCCATACCATGTTTGATGAAGCCGTGCTGGAAATCGTGGCCGATCAGAAGGGGGCAGGGCTGGCCTTTGCGCGGACAGAGTGGCATGTTTTCCGAGGCATTAGTAATGGTATGGAATGGATGCCGCTTGATATGTTGACAAGCGCCCCTACGGCCCTGGCCATTGTGGATACAGCCCCAGCCACTATCTATATCGGCACTACCGACCGCGGTCTGCTCAAAAGCACCGATGGCTTTACCTGGCAAATGGTCAACGCCGGCTTTGCCATCACCCCCGGTACGCGCTTACAGGTCGATGCCTTAGCCGCCGACCCTGTACAGCCGGCTGTACTCTATGTGGCCATGAGCTATTTAAGTGGCCATTATGAAGTGCATCAGGCTCCGGTAGGTGTCTTAATGAGCACAGATACGGCAATTCATTGGACTTCGTTGCCCACAACCGTTCCTGCGCCCATTGTACGGCTGCTGCCTGTCAGCGGTCAAAGTGGGGCGGCTTATGCACTGACCACGCAGAGCCGCACGCCGCTGGCCATTGGCAGTGCGCCGATTGTGAACACGGTGGACGTAAGCACCGTCTCTGCATCGACCAACGTGTCTGATACTCAGTGGCGCACAAGCCTGATTGCTTGGGTTGTTGCGGCGTTGGCCTCTGCAACACTGGTTTGGATGTTACTGAGTGAACTGCTCATGCGCTCGCGAGCACTGGTTAGCATTTTGCCCTTAAAAGCGGTGCATGAAGTTTAGCGCCGTTGACATTTCACAGATCTACAGAGAAGGTTTGTGTTATCTAAGCGAGTCTCCTGGAGAACGCACTGTAAATATCAACTGATCCTAATTCTTGTACGCGCAGAGCCCGCAGGCTTAGCCTGCGGGCTCTGCATATCTTTATACTATACTGAGCAAGGCCATAGATGAGAATAAAAACGCTCCCGTTACTACGAGTGCACTCTTCTCATCTATGAGCGCTTGCGGTATATAAGACCGACAATGATTTAGTAGCGAGAGCGACCACCACGGTCACCGCCACGGCCACCGCGATCACCCCGATCGCCGCCGCGGTTACCAAACCCACGATCACCACCGCGATCAAAGCCGCCGCGATCGCCGCCGCGCCGGCCACCGCCGCCGCCACCGTCAAAAGAGCGTTCGCGCGGCGGGCGTGCTTCGCTAACGGAGATGGGGCGTTCCATGAATTGCATATTATTCAGACGTTTAATTGCTTCTTGCGCTGCTTCTGCGGTCTCCATTTCGACGAACCCAAAGCCCTTGGAACGACCGGTGTCGCGGTCAGTGATGATGGTGGCCGAAACGACTGGACCAACATCCGCGAAGAGGGCATGAAGTGCGTCTTCGGTGGTCGCATAGCTCAGATTACCTACATACAGTTTCTTGTTCATAGCTGATCCTCTGTAATTACTCTTTCTTGACTAAACTACTCAGCAACATCAATCATAAAAAGAGCGACCGCCGGGTTTTGGGCGGTCGCTGCGACAAAATCCGAACATATTCCTGCCATTTAACTAGAGCTATGCAGATAAAATCTGAGCATATAGTTCGGCATCACTCTTATACGATTGTAGACATATAAGATAGCAGCTATATAAACTTCTGTCAACTCTTAAAAATCGATTTTGCACAATTTCGCACCACCAACAGACCAAAGAGGGGCAGCGCCAGCATACGGCGCCAACGCCAGGGCTGACGCAATAGACGAAATAGCCACTCCAGCCCCCACTGTTGCATCCAGCGCGGAGCGCGCGGCATGATGCCGGCGACAAAATCGAAAGCGCCGCCAACCCCTAACGCCACGATAACCGGCAACTCGTGACGGTGACAGTCAATCCACTGATCCTGGCTTGGGTGGCCATAGGCGACAAAGAGAAGATCGGGCGCGGCGGCAGCAAGCCGTGCGTAAATCTGTGGCCAATCGCGGTCAGCTGGCGAGCCGCCATAGCAGCCGACCACTTGCAACGCCGGATAGCGGTGTTGTAACCGTGTTGCGGCCTGTTCGGCCACACCGGGCGCTGCTCCCAACAGATAGACGCGCCAGCCATAGTGGGCCGCCGCGGCGCAGATGTGATAGATCCCATCGGAGCCGGTCACGCGCTCACGCAAGCGAACCCCCTGGCAGCGCGCCGCCCACAGCACACCCACACCATCGGGTACCGCAAGATCAGCACGCGCTAATACGGCAGCAAAATCGGGGGTACGCCGCGCATGGATAATGAATTCGGGGTTAACCGTGCAAATCTGGTGCACAGCCTGTGTGACAGGTCCATCGGCATTGTCGATCCAAGTCTTGATTTGCGTTAGCATTTGTGCGACATCGACCCGATGGACCCGCACACCTAAAATATCAACAAACGCGTGTTCCATTTATCCTTCAAAAAGCTTTTCACCTTTGTGCAGCCGGCGGGCAATCTCGTAGGTCTGGCCTTGGGCGCGCACGGTGGGGGCGTGGGCGGCCAGATAGCGCATAGCCGCCACCAGCACATTTACCCCTTCCGGCTCATCGCGCAGATAGCTGTACTGGCGAAAGGCGGCTTCAACCGACTGTATGGTGTGGAAGTTGCGATCCTCGCGCAGCAGGAGCTTGCCCAAGTGGGCCAACGCCCGGTCGGCATTGCCATCGCCATAGAGATAGTGGGCCAACTTTTGCGCCGACTGGTTGACCTGCTGCTGGCGGTCAAGCAGCGCCGTCAGATCATTGAGCGCGGCCCGCTCATCTTGCACCTTGCCATTGGGGGTAGGCAGGCGCGCAGCAGGAATATTCAGGAAACGGTCCAGATAGATGCTCATGGCTGCATCAAAGACACCGCGCAGCAGTTCAATGGAGGGCGCACGCAGCATCCCTTGGTGGACGGCATTGGCAAAGGTAAAAGTGTGCAGCGCCGTATCCCAGTCGCCAAATTCATTGCTGGTGTGGAAACGGGCAATCCGCAGCGCCGCGGCATAGGCCACAATCTGTGCCAACTGGGTCATGGCGCAACCATCACGGAGTGCGGCCAGCATCGCCTCAACCGTGGCCTGCGGGTCATCTTCCAACAGAGTTTGGACCAGCGCCGCCCGCCCAGACCACTTGTCGCTTGCTTCGTCACTGGTCGCTGTCGGCAGCGTCGCCAACTGCTCGAAGGTGTCATTGAGCAACTTTACCAAGTCCACCGGATGGCGCCACGCATTGGACTCCTCCATCCGCATGGCCCGTGCATAGCCGCCGACCAAACTTGTCAGCACCAACTCGGCATATTCCCAGCCGACGATGTCGAGCGCTTCCAAGGCTTTGTTGGTAAAGTCAAGTGGATGACCCACATCAATGTAACGGTAATCTGTGACGGCGGCAAAGAGCATATCGGCCATCTGTTGCTGATCTGCGCCGGCACGCAGTGCAGAAACAATACAGCGTTCCGCGCCTTCGTCATCGCGCACTGCAATAAATTGGCGAAACCAGCGCTTTAACGTGGCAATATCTTTACGCTCCCCCGGCAAGGGGGGTACACAGAAACGGGGTGCATGGCCAACCGAATCACGTGCAACCGCCGAAAGCCCCTGGTAGAGCGCGCGCGGACGATCTTCCGGCGCCAGATAGGGTAGCAGATTCATCAAGACCACATGCATCGTCAGCCCTTGGCCCCAGCCTTGGTCGCGGTATTTGGCGCCAAAGAGCAGACCGGTGCGGAAGGGCTCGACCGGGTCGCCAGTCCACTGCTCATCGCCACTGTCCAGCAAGGTCATCATCGCCTTGCCAATCACAAGGGGAATATCACGTTCTAGCCCAATGTGCAGCCGCTCCTGTTGATGGACCCGAGGATCGTGATGGAGCGCAACATCGATGTAGATGTTATCACCACGCACTTCGACGGGGAAGGCTCGCACATCATCGGCAAATTGATTAAAGGTGCCGCCAGTGGCCAGATCAAAACGGGCGTAGTGCCAGTAGCAGGTGAGAATGCCATCTTGCACCGTGCCCTTGTCGAGAGGGAAACCCATGTGCGGGCAGCGATTGTCCACGGCATAGACACGGTCGGCATGTTCAAAGAGCGCAATGGTATGGCCTTCGAGTTGGATGGTCAGTAGACCTGTTTTACGTAGGCTGGCCAGCGATGCGGCCCGCAGAAACTGAGGGGAAGCTACAACAGCATTCACGGTTACCTCCTTGGTTTATGATAATTTCGCCCAGTTTAGCCCAGTGAGGGAGAGCACATTTTGTTATCATACCACAGGATGGCCGGCCATGCACCTCTCTTTTGAACAGAAACCGCCTGTACTTTGGTACAGGCGGTTTTGAATTTATTCAGTTAGGAATTCCAGGCTCTTGCGATAGAGCGTCTCATCCGGCGCCAACTCGGCCGCTTTTTGGATATCAGGGACGGCTTCGGCTTCAGTGTAGTTGCGCAGATAGGCCGCCCAGCCACGCAGGAAGTAGGCAGAGGCCAGGTCAGACTTCAGCGCCAAGGCGGGATCCACGCTCTTTTCAATCCAGTCGGCCAGCGCACTTTCCCAACCCTGGGCAACGGTGCCTTGGATCAACTCAGATTCAGGAATAAAGATACCATCGGCGCCGACATCGCGCAGGCGCGCAACGGCCGCATCAAAATCACCATAGAAGATGTAGGAAAGGATGGGGTAGGCGCTTTCGCTTTCAGTCTCAGCCCGTCGCGCTTCGCCGTTGACTTGAACGTAGAGCAGATTCCAGGTCAACGCGGGTTCACTATAACTAAACGTATGGGCAGTCTCAAGCGCCGCCAGTGCATCCTTCCACAGCCCAGCCTGCGCCAGCGCAATGAGATTTTCATTGAAGTCATTCACCTGGGCCGGTGCGCTTCCACTCAGGGGCTGCAAAGTGACAGGCACTAGTTTTTCACCGTCCCAACGCCGAATATCCCATTGCACCCAGCGCACGCCGCAGGCATAGCAGAAGACATAATAATCCGAGGCATCGAGCAAAACCTCGGCAATCCCATCACCATTGAGATCTTCAATGCGGCCCAGGCCAGGGCTCGAACTAAAGCCGTTCGCCTGTTCCTGTAAGGTTGTACCGTCAAAGCTGAGCAAGCCGTAGACGCCACTGTGTGCGCCGGCGCCACCCTCCACCTGGATCCAGAGATGGGTTGGTTCGATCTGCACTTGGGTGACCGACCCTTCCCCCAAATAATCAGGGCTAAGGCCAGGATTGGCTGGGTCGTCACGCATGGCCAACTCGGAGCGCGTGACTTCACGCCAGCCGTTGCCGCTCGGTTCAAAGATGGCAATGACATGGTTTTGGATCGGGTCAAAATTACGAATGCCATAGGTGTAAGCCAGCCAATAAACGTGATTGTCATTCGTTGCCAAGGGGAAGGCGTAAACACCCTCAATTCCAACCGAATCGGTGGTCGGTTTGGTCAATTGCAGGCTAGCGGTCAACAACGCGACAATCTGGCTTTGGGGGTCGTTGGCAACGGTAGGTTCAACAGTAGGCTCAACTGTGGGTTCATGGGTGGGCGTTGCGGTTGGAGGGGGAACGGGCGTTATGGTGGGCGTCGGCGCCACGGTCGGTGACGCAACGGTTGAAGTTGGTGCAGCGGTGGGCGTCGGTGTCGGGCGATTACAGGCGGTTGCTGCCAGCAAGAGCAAGCTGGCGAGCGTGATCCAAATAAAACGATAGTGCATAAAAATATACTCCACATGAATACAAAAGCTGATCAACGTCGTCCGGATAGGTCATGCCTGCAACAATTAGATCAATTGCATAAAGTTTGGTCTGTCTACCAATTGCTTTGGGTATAGCCTATCGTCGTCATCTTACAATTATTGTAAGCAGTTCCGCAAAAATGTGCCAGCTTTGCTTGGGGCATCGCCTTTGGTCAGAGTATGGTTGAAAGTCATCCCGTCCTTTCAGGTGCGTCCCACGCAAGTGGCGAGAAGATGACTGTCACTGGGCGCAGGGCGTCGCAATGCCTCCCACCCCATGTTGCCCAGTGACAGTCACTTCTGGTCGCAAATAGTTGGGACGCACCCGGTCCTTTCGGGGCGTTTGACAGGAGCGCCACGGCTGTTTATAATTTTGGTACTCCCTATTTGACCAGCACCTAGACAAACAACCAATCGTCTCAACCTAGTACAGTTGGGCGCAGATACTTACGGCGGCAAATCGTTACAGTACTTCGGGTGAACGCAGTCATTAAACTATACTCACGAGCAGCACAGGAAGTATCATTTTACTCCTGTACAAAATGATACTTCCTGGCGCTCGTCGGTATATGTAACGATTTACGCCGAGATCTACTAGTACAGTTGGGCGTAGATACTTACGGCGGCAAATCGTTACAGTACTTCAAGTGAACGCAGTCATTGCTCTATGTAACGATTTACGCCGAGATCTACTAGTCGAACCATATTATTGTACTTATTGTACGATTTTATGGCATATTTCATCGTACTTGCTTAAGGAGGCAACCCATGCAGGAAGCGCAAGCTCGTTCTTTGGCACAAGGTCGCGCCAATCTCTCGCGACGTAGGTTCTTACAACTGTTAGGCGCCGGCGCCGGGATTGGGGTTTTGGCCGCCTGCGCACCGGCGCCCCAACCCCAGCAAGCCGCGCCCGCGGCGGCTGCACCCGCCGCCGCGGAAACCCCAGGCACCGCCGAAAATGGCCTCATGCGCCCCAGCGGCACGCCCAAACGCGGGGGCACTTTACGCACCGCCTTCGGCGTCACCACGGCCCACTATGACATTCAACAGGGTGGTGCTGTGGCGGTCATGTGCCAGGTCTATAACAACCTGGTGCGGCGCAACCTGGTCGATGGTCTGCGCACCGTCATTCCTGATCTGGCCGAAAGCTGGGAGATGGCCGCCGATGGGCTCACCTACACCTTCCCCTTACGCCAGGGCGTCAAGTTCCATGATGGCGAACCCTTTACTGCTGATGATGTGGTGGCGACCTTTAACCGCATTCTCAATCCGCCGGAAGGAATTGTCATGGTCTCCCAGACGGACCTGGCCATGGTCGATTCGGTGGAAAAGGTCGATGATTTTACGGTGACCTTTCATCTAAATTCACCGCGCTCCTACTTTCTTGACCTGTTGGCCGGCACCGGCATGGTGATCTATAGTAAAAAGACGTTGGAAGAAAATAATTACGATCTGCGTGAAGTGCAATTGGCGCCCGGCACCGGCGCCTTCCGCTTTGTGGAATACAAAACAGCCGAATCTTGGACCTTTGAACGCAACCCCGACTATTGGGATTCGGAACTGCCTTACCTCGACGGCATTCAGATGCTCCATGTGCCGGCCTGGTCTGACCGGGGCACGGCCGTATTGACCGATCAGGCGGATTTGAGTTGGAACGTGGCCTTTGAGACCTGGACCGAAGGCGAACAGCGCAGCGACATTGTGCAGGTGAACAAGTTGGCCAACTTTGGCGCTTATTGGGTGGTCTTTAACATTAACAAAGAACCCTTTGGCGACCCGCGCGTGCGCAAGGCGATCAACCTGGGCATTAGCCGGCAAAATATGATCAAAGCCTTTGGCTCGCAAGAGCAGATCAACCTGACGCGCTGGATTCCTTATGGCGATCCCTTTGCCACCGACCCAAGTGTTTTGGCCACCATGCCCGGCTACCGCGAAGACAAGACCGAAGACATCGCAACGGCCAAGCAATTGTTGGCCGACGCCGGCTTCCCGGATGGCATCCAAGGGGTGGAATTGTTAGCTGCCGCCGGTCCCCAAGCAGAGTTACTGGCCCCGGCCTTCCAAGATATGCTAGCCCGTAACCTCAATATCCAAACCGAAATCAAGATTATTGAACGCTCACAACTGCCGGAAGAGGAAAAGGCCGGTAACTTCACGATGGTAATCGACACCCCTGGCGGCCATCCACTTTCCGACATTTCACCCCGGGCCAATCTAGGGTGGCGCACAGGTGGATCGCAAAACTGGAACGGCTACAGCAACCCCGATTTTGACGCCTTGCTCGACCAGATCGATGTGGAGATTGATCCAACCAAACGGGGTGAGCTGATCAACCAGGCCATGGATCTGCTGGACAATGACCCGCCCTGGTTCCTCATTGGCTACACCTTCCATCTGCCCATGTGGCGCAACACGGTCAAAGGACTGTTGCTCAACGACCGCATCTTTGCCGAGTGGGGTCATCTGGAAACGGTCTGGCTCGACGTGTAAATTTACGATTTTGGATTGACGATTTACGATTGGGCAAGCGACAGCGATGACCGTGCTTGACAATCGTAAATCGTCAATCGTAAATCTAAAATTCTATGACTAAATACATTCTCAACCGCTTGTTGATCGCCGTACCCACGATCATTGGGATTACGATCCTGATCTTTCTGGCCATGCGCGTCCTGCCCGGTGATCCACTGGCGGTCATCATGTCAGAATCAACGGGCAACTATGTGTTGAATGATGAAGAGTTGGCCGCCATGCGCGCTAGCCTGGGCCTGGATCAGCCGCTCTATGTCCAATACCTGCAATGGATGGGGGAAGTGGTGCGCGGTGATTTAGGGTCCTCCTTCTGGACAAAGGAACCGATCAGCGCGCTTATTCTGCGACGGGGACCGATTACGGCTGAGATCGCGCTGATGGCTATTCTCTTTTCCTGGCTAATTGGAGTGCCATTGGGCATGGCCAGCGCGATCTGGCGCAATTCGTTCTTTGATCATCTGTCCCGCCTTGGCATTACCCTCTTTATTGCGGTGCCCAGCTTTTGGGTCGGCCTGCTCATTGTGCTCTTTACGGTATTGGTCTTTACCTGGCGCCCGCCGTTGGTGATTGTCCAACTTTGGGAAGATCCGGGCACCAACCTTTCCATGACGCTGCTGCCCGCCCTGGCGTTGGGTCTGGGCTTGGCGGCTGGTCAGGCGCGCATGACCCGTTCCGCCGCGCTGGAGGTGCTCTATGAAGATTATATCCGCACCGCGCGGGCCAAGGGCTTAAATGACCGCCGTGTGATGTGGCAACATGTCTTTCGCAACGCCATGCTGCCGGTCATTACCACCTCTGGGTTGGCGCTGGGCGGTTTGCTGGGAGGGGCGGTCTCGGTGGAGCGAGCCTTTGGCGTGCCAGGACTGGGGACCTTGTTGGTCCAGGCGCTGGCCGACCGTGACTGGATGATGATTCAGAATCTGGTCCTGATCTATGGGTTGATCTTTGCGCTGATCAACCTGTTGGTGGATCTGAGTTACGCCTGGTTCGACCCGCGCATCCGCTATGACTAAGAGGATCATCCATGAGTTCATCTGCTGTAACAAATCCTGCACTGCGTCAGCTCTCGCCTCTGCACGGGAATATCGTAGGGCGCGCCGCGGGGGCACTTCTACGCTTTATCCGCTCTTCACCAGTGGGCGCGGTGGGTGCACTGATCTGGGTGCTGCTGATTGTCATGGCGATCTTTGCCCCCAACCTTGCGCCCTATGATCCCCAAGAAGCCGACTACGGCGCCATCCGCCAGGCGCCGACCGCACTCCATCTATTAGGTGCCGATGACCTGGGACGCGACATTCTGAGCCGCATTATCTTTGGGGCGCGCATTACTCTCTTTGTCAGCATCAGTTCGGTATTGGTAGGAGATTTGTTGGGGTTCCTCTGGGGTGTCGCCAGCGGCTACATCGGTGGGCGTTTTGATCTCTACAGCCAGCGTGTCTTGGATGTGCTCATGTCCTTCCCCGCGTTGATTTTGGCGCTCTTATTGCTCGTGGCGGTTGGCGCCGGCTTGACCACTGTGATTGTCGCGATTGCCGTCACACGCATTCCCGGCGCGACGCGGGTGATCCGGTCGGTGGTGCTTTCGGTCAAAGAAAATGCTTATGTAGAGGCGGCGCGGGCGGTGGGGGTCAAACGTTGGTCGGTCATGTTGCGCCATGTCGCGCCCCAGTGTATTGCGCCGCTCATCGTCATTGCTACGCTGAATTTGGGCGGCGCCATCTTTGCCGAAGCTGCCTTAAGTTTCCTCGGCTTGGGGATTCCGCCGCCGGCGCCCAGTTGGGGCAACATGTTGGGCGGCGTCTTGGCCGCTTCCTTTAAGCCCTCGTGGTGGCTGGTCGTCTTCCCCGGGCTGGCGATTACCATCGCGATTATGTCGGCCAACCTGCTGGGTGACGCCCTGCGCGATTTTCTCGATCCGAAATTGCGGCAGCGGTTGGATTGAACAGTACTAAACACAAATTAGACTCAAAACGCTGCTTTGGTAAGGAGGTCCTTACCAAAGCAGCGTTTTGATCAGCGGTCAACCATTAGTGGCATCTAACGTTTATCAAAATTCAACTTCAACCCAGTCACTAACGATTGCGAAATTGCTTTCTATTGTGAGACGCAGGCTAGTACCACCCGAGTTACTCAACATCAGTTGTTGCGCATCAGCGATTACAAACTTAATTTTTAAACTACGCACCGCTTCAGGAGCAATCGTTATACATTCTTGATCGTTAACCTGATTGGCTGCCTGAACGAGAATGAGGCGACCCTCGTCATTCTTGATACTAAGCTCTATATCTTTTGCCGAAATAGTTACAGGTTGGCTCGTCATACTTTCGACCTCAGCCATTGCGTATAAGTCAGCAAAGTAACTGCCACCTAGCCGCCGCGTAGGCTTTTCGCAGTATCCATTCAATGATTCTGATAAAATATTTACAGTCATACAACCCTTTAACCCCTGCGGAATATTGCGTAGGGAAATAGATAGGCATAAGTATATAGTTACCTACACAATTCGTCAATTTTATTAGTGTAGCTTACTATTATATCGAGTATGTGGTGGGCACAAAGAAAATTTGCAACTCTCACAACTAGAAAAAGAACTAACACCGCCTGGCATTTCCGTTCTTCTTGGTGGAACACCACAAGCAGCAGCACAGCAGATGCGAAGTGCCTTTCCTAGATCCAGAAAATGGAACACCAGCGCATATCGAATCGGGACAGCAACAGTAAAGACAATCAGAGATGCTGGTTTCGAGATCATTTTTGATCCGACTACGCGTTTCCCTAATCATGCACGCTTGGTCCATCCTGCAGGTTTGACAGGTTTTACTAACGGGAATTTGGAAAGGCTAGCACAAGCTTTTGAGGATACGGTGGAGAGTTAAATCATGGAAATTGATGAACAAGCATTTCAACTAACGGATACACAAAGAAGAAACATTGGTGAAGTGAAAATCGATAGTAAGGCCCTGGCTTTTAAGAGCGCAACTTGGTCAACTTCCGCTAAAAGCCCATCGAGTTCAGCTTCTGCTTTGGTTGAAAGCTCCTGAGTACGGTTCAACTCTAAAAGGGCTTGAATACGCTGTTGGCGGTCAGGTGCCACGATCGATTCTGCCAGGGCTTTTAGTTCGCTTTCGGTTAAACCGGCGACGGGCGCCAGTAGTGGTTCAGTAGCGTTTACTGCTTTCTTTACGAAGGCTCATCGAGCATCTGTAAGAGATCCTCAGCCAGACGCAACTGCATGTGTTGGGGCAATTGACGAGCTAACTCTAACAGATCTTGATACGGTAATGTTGTCATTTTATGTCTCACCCACGACTCACTTTCAAAATCACTAGTGTGGTATCATTATAGCATAAACAGTGATTGCGGAATAACCTGAGGCAGCGTATACTCTCTCGTTGTCACAATCCCACTTCTCACAGCAGTTGCCATTGCTGCATAACACGAAACAGGAGAAACCAATGAGCTTTGCAGTCTACGACTACCGCACTACCAACCGCAATGTGTTGGTGACCCCCGAGATCCGCGCCCGCCTCTATCACATGAAACCGGGGCAGGTCGATGGCCGTCACAGCCATGACCTGGGCCATGAGGTCTTTCTGATTTTGGAGGGGCAGGCTGAGTTCAACATTAAGGGCGTCAAAAAGGTGCTCGGTCCTGGCGAAATGTGTGTGGCGCTAGCCGATGAAATTCATCAAGTGCGCAACATGCTGCCGGACCAGCCGACCATTATGTATCTCTCTGTGACACCCCACATCCACCCCACGCACACGGGACGCAATGAGGACGATAGCCGCAAAGCGCCCAACTTCCCGCCCAACAGCAACTACCATGCAGAACAGGACATGAGCGTACCGGTCAGCCGGTTGCTCGATGACTATGCGGCCCAGGTGGAAACGCTGTTGAGCACCGTTGAGGCCGCGGTTGCAACAAAGTTGACCATGGTCAACGCACTGCGCCGGGCATGGACAGAGGGGGATGGTGAGAGCGCAGCCGCGGCGCGCAACACCATGTGGGAGGCGCTCTACAGCGTCCACAAAGAGCTTTCGGCCTTGGATGCCGTTTGGAATGACCTAGCGCCGCGCGCCACCGAAGGCACAGCCTAGAGTAGATAAGTCGTTAGCCAATGGTAAGAAATTGCCTATTGACAGCACCCATAGATTCTGCTATGCTACCTGCGACAGGGGAGTAGCCGCTCGCTTTGTTTTGCGGTTGTGATGAAAGCCACTTTTCTGCAGAGAAGTGATTAAGCTAAAGCTTGACTTTCAGACAAAGCAAAGTACAACGAGCCGAGCAGTCGTCAATACAGAGGCAAACCCTCTCGGCTGTTCGCATGTGTACCTACACATCCAAGATGATGGGTAAATACACTATCGGCAAGACCGTCACGACCGTGTAGCTCTCCGGCAACATATTGCCGGGAGAACTATAAGCGCCGTGCGGTTTTGCCGATTTTTTATTGGCGCCGCCCGGCACAACTATAATTAAATAGGAGTGAGTTATGGATCTATGGGTTGTAGGCATGTTAGTGGGCGGCTTTATCTTGTTGGTAGCAGGGGCGGAACTGTTGGTGAGAGGTGCGGCCAAGGGTGCGGCGCTTTTTGGCATTTCGCCATTAGTCATTGGGTTGACCGTCGTCGCCTTTGGCACCAGTGCGCCGGAGCTAGCCGTCAGTGTGCAAGCGGGTCTCGCCGGCAACGCCGACATTGCCGTGGCCAATGTCGTGGGCAGCAACATCTTTAACATTCTCTTTACACTTGGCCTCTGTGCCATGATACAGCCTTTGTTGGTCGCCCAACAGTTGATTCGTTTGGATGCACCGCTCATGGTAGGGCTCTCCATTTTGACCGTTGTGCTGGCCTGGGATGGCCGATTCACTTGGATCGATGGTCTCCTCTTGGTCACAATCCTGGTCATCTACAACGTCTGGGCCATCCGTAAGAGCCGTCAGGAAAATGTGGCTGTACAGTCTGAATATGCCGAGGAATACAGTCTTTCCAGTCCGCCATCGAACCTGGTTGGAGAAGTGGTGAAAAATGGCGCTTTGGTCCTAGGCGGCTTGGTCATCTTGGTCTTGGGCGCCCGCTGGCTAGTCGATGGGGCGGTAGCCACAGCGCAATGGCTGGGTGTCAGTGATATGATTATTGGCTTGACCGTTGTCGCCGTCGGCACCTCGTTGCCGGAAGTCGCCACCTCACTCATTGCCACCATCCGTAAGGAGCGCGACATCGCGATTGGTAATGTGGTGGGCAGTAATCTTTTTAATCTGCTTGCCATTCTTGGTATCTCTAGTTTGGCCACGCCTGGCGGATTGGTCGTGGCGCCGGCCATGCTGAACTTTGATCTGATTTTTATGGCCGCGGTCGCCTTCGCCTGTTTACCTATCTTCTTTTCCGGCTATCGTATTGCTCGTTGGGAAGGCGCCCTCTTCTTTGGTGGCTACCTGGCCTATACCACCTATTTGATTCTGAACGCCACCCAGCATGACGCCTTGCCCATCTTTAGCAGCACCATGCTCTTCTTTGTTGTACCGTTGGTAATCGTGACGCTGGTAGTGGTCGGTATCCGTGCGCTGCGCGAACAGGGCCTGCGCGGTGCACCGCTGCCGACACCATCATCGGCGGCATCGGTCACTGACAACCTGCTTTAGGTTTTGCGCGCATTGGATACTTGCGTAAAAAGGCAAGCCTGCTAGACAACCAGCGGGCTTGCCTTTTTTGTTGCGATTTCCGTACTTTTATAACTTAAAATTACACTTGGTCAAGCCTAAGACCACTATGATATGATTGACGGCACCAACCTTCTTAACCCAAAAGCAGCCAACAAGGAGCAGCAGCATGGCATTACCGGTCTATGACTTTCGTACAGATATCCGCAACATCTTTGTTACGCCTCAAATCCGTTCCCGTTTTTTACGCTTTGAAGTTGGCACCGTGGCCCAGCGCCATAGCCACGATTTGGGCCATGAAATTTTTCTCGTCCTTTCGGGGCGCGCCGAATTTGACCGCAGTAGCCGCCAATCCATGCGTTCAACAAGAGCAGGTCGCCGCCTACAAAGCCGCCCTAGCCGCGGGTGACAAGGAAGCCGCTAATGCCGCGCGCGATGCCATGTGGACCGCACTCTATCAAGTCCATAAAGCGATCGGGGCGTGGGACGATGCGTGGAATACCTTCACTGCCCGCACAGTAGAGATGGAGTGAAATACGCTATGATGAAACTCGCAGGCAAAGTCGCACTCGTAACCGGCGCCGGGCGCGGCTTGGGGCGCGCCTATGCGCTGCATCTGGCGCAGTTGGGCGCTGATGTAGTGGTCAACGATGTCAATCTCAACTCGGCCCAGGAGTTCAACGAACAACTGGGCGCGGCCACAGTCATGGCAGAGATCGAAGCGCTAGGACGCAGAGCGTTGGGCGTCCAGGCCGATGTCACCCAACCGGATGCCGTCGACGGCATGTTTGAAGAGATTGCCGGCGCCTTTGGTCGGCTCGACATTTTGGTCAATAATGCCGGCGGTAACTTGCGCCACGAGGGCGCCGACGATGCGGCGTCTAGCTCGCCGCCGGAACGCTATCAATACATTATGGACATTAACCTAACCAGTTGCATCCTCTGTTGCCAGGCCGCCAGTCGCTTGATGAAAGCGCAGCAATCGGGTAAAATTGTCAATGTTGCTTCCCAAGCTGGGCTATGGAGTGGACGCAACGGCGGCGGCATGCCCTACAAGATCGCCAAGGCAGGTGTGGCCCACTATACCCGCGTGTTGGCGGCCGAATTGGGTCCCTACGGCATTAATGTTAATTCTATCGCGCCAGGTTTTATTGCGTCTTCGCGCACTAAGTCCTTCTGGGAAAAGGCCGGCAATGATCTGACCGACCAGATTGCCCTGCGCCGGGTCGGACAACCGGAAGAGGCGGCCAAAGTGATTGAATTTCTCGTGACCGATTTGTCTGACTATGTGACGGGACAATGCATTCCCGTTTGTGGCGGTTACGTGGCATGGGGCTGAGTTTGCCCCCTGATTGACTTTCTATCTATCCTCAATACAATAATGGTAAGATTGGTGCACGGCAACGCGTAGAAAGGCAAATAACAAAATCGGCAAACGAACGTTGCATGACCGGCTCTTTAAAGAATTTTTGCGGCGCTTTTTGCCCGAATTCATGCAGCTATTCTTTCCGGCACAGGCTACTCGTCTGAATTTCAGTACTGTTCGTTTCTTTGACAAGGAGTTGATTATCAACCTGCCCGAACAGGAATTGCGCATTACCGACGTGGTGGCCGAAGTCAAAACCTGGCAGGGCGAGACAGAGACAGTGCTGATTCATGTCGAAGTGGAAGGGCGTGATAAGCGTACCCTACCGCAACGGATGAGCGAATATTATGTGTTGTTACGCGTGCTCTTCGGCAAGCCTGTTCTGCCCATCGCGTTGGTGCTTTTGCCAAAGGCTGGTGGCTTGACTTGGAAAGAATATACGGAAGAGTTACTTGGTGAAAAGCTGCTCCACTTTCGTTATGGACAAGTGGGAGTGCGCGATTTGTCGGCCAGCACCTATTTGGCGAAACAGGATCCTATTGCCGCCACATTGGCTGTCCTCATGAAAATAGACCGACGCAGCCGGGCCGCAGTCAAATTGACCGCGTTACAGACCATTACGCAAAGTGGTTTAAGTGCAGGCGATAAACTGTTTTTACTTGCGTTGGTAAATACCTATGCGCCAACAGCACTGTTGTCTGATCCACGGGAGGAGATCATGCGATCATTAATGGATATAGAAGTAAGTTGGGGGGACAAGCTCCGTGAAGAAGGACGCGAAGAAGGACGTAAAGAAGGCTTGAAAGAAGGCTTGGAAAAAGGACAGATCTATGGCGAACGCAAATTACTCCTCCGTTTAATGGCCTTGATGTTTGGCCCTTTGTCCGAAGAACTGACCCAACGGATCCAAGCAATTACTGACGTAGCTGTGTTGGAAGAATTGAGTCAACAAGTGGTGCAGGCCAAAAGTTTGGATGAGCTTGTCATTCCCGAATCGCCATCACACCAAAGCGCTCAGTCCTAAAAGGAGTTGCCATGCAAAACCATCAGATTGTCTGGCCGGCTGCTGGTGAAACAGCCGTTGAACCTTGCGCCATGCCCACCCTTGCCGCCGGCCAGGTGCTTATCCGCACCCGCGCCACCCTGGTCAGCCCTGGCACAGAACGGGCTTTTTTTCTGGGTCTCCCCAACACGCCCCAGACCTATCCCCAATACCCCGGCTATAACAACGTAGGCGAAATTATTGAAGTCGGCCCTGGCGTGGAAGGGTGGCAAGTGGGCGACCGGGTCGGCACGCCGTCGCGTCATGCTGCCTACGTGGTCGCGTCGGCAGCCAGTTGTGTACGTGTACCCGACGGTCTGGCCGATGAGCGAGCCGCCTTTTTTGAAATGGCCGCGATTGCGCTGCAAGGGGTGCGTAAAGCGCGCATTGAACTGGGCGAGCCGGTGGTTGTGATTGGCGCCGGCTTGATTGGATTGTTGGCCATGCAATTGGCCAAGATCCAGGGCGCGGCGCCGGCCATCACCGTTGATCAGGATGAGCAACGGCTGGACTTTGCCCAACAGGCTGGGGCCGATGCGGTGGTCATGGCCGACAGTCACATGCAGGCCGAGATTGCGCGCCTCAGTGAAGCCGATGGCGCCGCGGTGGTGATTGAAGCCACCGGCCATCCGGCCGCGGTGCAGACCGCCTTTGATCTGGCCGGCTGGTGTGGCCGCGTAGTATTGCTGGGCAGCACCCGCGGCGAGACAGAACGGGTCAACTTCTACCGCGATGTCCACAAAAAGGGCTTAACGGTGCTGGGCGCCCACAATTCAACCCGTCCCGTACAAGATTCCCATCCCGGCTGGTGGACCCGGCAGGATGATCAGCGCACGGTCATGAAGCTGCTGAGCCTGGAACGGCTGACCATCCAACCCTTTATCACCCATCGCTTCTCTTGGCAACAAGCGCCCCAAGCGTATGAAATTCTGAAAACGTGGAATCGAGATGCGCTGGGCATGATCCTAAACTGGATCTAAGCTCTTTGAATCTGTATACGGAGAACAACCCGCATGACCTCATCGACAGCATCCCAACACCAGGTACTCAGTGCGCCAGTCAGCCGACGACGCATGAGCCAGTTGGCGCGACGTGAGGCTATTGAGGGCTATCTTTGCATTTTGCCCTGGTTGATTGGGTTTATCACCTTTGTGGCGGGACCGATCATCGCTTCCTTTTTGCTCAGCTTTACGGCCTGGGATATTGTCAGCCCGCCACGCTGGATTGGCATACGCAACTACGTTGAGATCTTCACCGATGACGATGATTTTGTCCAGGCGCTCAAGGTGACGCTGACTTACGCCGCTGTTGCACTCCCACTGCAATTGGTGCTGGGATTGGCGCTGTCACTCCTGCTCAATTTACGCCTGCGCGCCATGAATTTCTACCGCACCCTTTTTTATATTCCGGCGGTGTTGCCGGCGGTGGCGGTGACGTTGCTTTGGGTCTGGATCTTTAATCCCGAATTTGGCGTAATTAACTATCTGCTCTCGCTGATCGGGATTGAAGGACCACGTTGGTTTTACAGCCCCCAATGGGCGCTTCCGGGGCTCATCTTATTGAGTCTGTGGGGGGTCGGCGGCGGTGCGGTTATCTATCTGGCTGGCTTGCAGAACATTCCGCCCCATCTCTACGAAGCCGCCGAGATCGATGGCGCCAATCTCTGGCATCGTTTCTGGAAGGTCACGCTGCCCTTGCTTACCCCGACACTCTTCTTTCAATTGGTGCTAAATCTAATCGCCACCTTCCAGGTCTTTACCCAATCCTACATTGCGACCAATGGTGGGCCGCTGCAATCGACCTTTTTCTTCATGCTCTATATTTACAACAAAGCCTTTCGCTCCTTCCAAATGGGCTACGGTTCAGCGCTGGCTTGGATTCTGACGGTGATTATTTTTGCGGTTACCCTATTCGTTTTTCGTAGTTCGCCCTATTGGGTCTATTACGAAGCGGAGCGGCAAGGGAGACAGGAAACGCCATGACACAAAGCACAATGGAGCACGACCTCAATACGCCACTCACCGCGCCACGCTGGAACCGGCGCACCCAACGTTGGCTCTATCACACCCTGGCCCATCTCTTTATGATCGCGCTTTCGGCTGTCTTTCTGATTCCCCTCTTCTGGATGATCTCGACAGCCTTCAAAACCCGCGCTCAGACCTGGCTCTTTCCACCGGAATGGCTGCCCGATCCGTTTGTCTGGGATAATTTTCCCGAAGTCTTTACAGTCGTTCCTTTTCTGCTCTTTATCCAGAACACGTTGGTGATAATCCTGTGGAATATCTTGGGCGCCGTTTTTTCCACCAGTTTGGTGGCTTATGGCTTTGCACGCCTGCGCTTTCCTGGCCGTGACGCGCTCTTTATTTTGCTCATTGCCACGCTAATGATCCCTTATCAAGTAACGTTAATTCCCACCTTTATCCTTTTTAAGCTGCTAGGGTGGATTAACACCTATCTGCCCCTGACTGTACCGGCCTTTACCGGCAGCGCCTTTTTTATCTTTCTCATGCGCCAGTATCTCATGTCGCTGCCCTTTGAATTGGATGACGCCGCGCGCATTGACGGTTGTAACACCTTTCAAGTGCTCTATTATATCCTGCTCCCGCTCTGTGTGCCCCCCCTGACGATTGTCGTGGTCTTTACCTTTATCGGCGTTTGGAGCGACTTTTTGGGGCCGCTCATCTTTCTCAATGAGAATACAAAATATACGATTGCCCTGGGGCTAAACATGTTGCGCGGCCGCCACGGCACAGATTGGAATCTGCTCATGGCGGCTTCATTGATGGCGGTGCTGCCAACCCTAGTGCTCTATTTCTTTGCCCAGAATCGGCTGATCGGCGGCATTGCGTCGGTGGGGCTCAAAGGGTGAGTAATAGTTAACTGCCAATGGTTAATCGTTAGTTGTTAATGGATTTATCACCAAAGACAAGCTCATATTCTACAAGGAGGAATCAAATGATGGGTGCAAAATGGAGTCGTCGGTCGTTTTTACAGATGGGTGCAATGATTGGCGTTGGCGGTGTTTTGGCAGCGTGTACGCAGGTGGCGCCAGAGCAAGCAGCGGGGGAACCCGGTGCAGCCGGCACAACCGTCTCATGGTGGAATCCGGATGTAGCTTCCTGGCAGCCGGCCTATCAGGATATGGCGAAGGCGCTGACGGCACAAAATTCCTCGATCCAGGTCGATGTGCAGAATATCCCAGAATCCGGTTTTTTGGAAAAAATTTCGGCCATGATCGCCGGCGACACCGGGCCGGATGTGTGGGTCTGGTTCTATGCGACCGACACAGCGCGCCATGGTTTTCTAGAAGAGTTAACCCCCTATATGGAGCGCGACAGCATCAAGCCAGATGAACTTTGGTTCCCGATCTGCATTCAGCGCGCAACCTATGAGGACAAAATGTACAGTGTACCGCGCGATGGCGTCTGGTCACTGATTGGTTACAACAAGACGCTCTTTGAGGAAGCAAATGCACCCTTGCCCGCAGAAGGCTGGACGCTCAGCGACTATCTTGCAGCCTGTACCGCTATGACGGACGAAGAGAAAGGCACATGGGGCACGCTCATCTCCGGTCCTGGCGCACTCTCTTGGGACACGGCGTTTTGTTGGAATTTGGGCTTTGAAATTGTCAGTGAAGATGGTCGTCAGGTCAAAGGGCTGCTCGATAGCCCCACTTCGATTGAGGCAATCCAATGGATCATTGACTTGCAGGTCGAACACAAGGTTGCCCCGTCGGGCGCACAGTCAGAAGCGTTGGGGGACTTTGCCTTCGGCTCCGGCAAGGTAGGGATGTTTGCCGCCGCCGGCTGGTCTTTAGTGGACCTAAAAGAAGTGGACTTTGAGTGGGATATGGTTTCAGCGCCGGTCAAGGCACAAGGGGATCAGCCGTATGCGTGGGGTGATTCGGTGCAGTACTACCTGTGGAGCGGATCCAAGCAAAAAGATGCAGCCTGGGAACTGATGAAGTGGATCAGCAGCGCCGAGGGCAACAAAATTCCAGCCGAAGGCGGCGCGTGGACGCCTCCTACCCCCCAGACCTGGACAGATCTGGGGTGGGACAGTGACCCTATTATGAGCAAATTCTGGGCGCAATCCCAAAAACCGACCGCCATTCCCAACTACCTACGCACAGAACATGAATGGGAGTGCGTTTATCCTGAATTTGAAGGCATCTGGACCCATTATATTGAGAACGGTGAACGCCCCTTAGAACCATTGGTGCAAGCCGCCGCGGCTGCCGCCCAGGAATGTTTGGATAAAGCATATGCCGATGCCTAGCTCTCATCCATTAAACGTTCCCATCCATTTCGCACTCTCTTTGGCCAATGAGAGCGTCATGAGTGATTATGATCAGCAGGTCGAGCGCAGGCTCTCTGCCATGCGCGGCTACTATGCCGACGCCGCCGCTTTTGAGCAGATGCTGGCTGCGGAGGATCCCATTCTCTACGAAGTGTACAACGTGGAGCGTCCCACCATCTCTGGCGAGTTAACCAGCGGCGTTACGATTTTGCATCCCGGCAAGGTGGGCCAGGAATACTTTATGACCAAGGGCCACTTTCATGCCGTGTTAGAGACCGGCGAGGTCTACTATGCCTTGGCCGGCACAGGCATGATGGTTATGGAGACGCCCGAAGGCGAGACCTCGGTCAAACCACTGTGCGCGGGTGAGGTGGTCTATGTGCCGCCCCGGTGGGCCCACCGCACCGTCAATGTAGGCAGCGAGGATCTACGCTTTTTCTGGGTTTACCCTGCCCATGCCGGCCATGATTATGGCACGATTGAACGGCAGGGCTTTCGCAAGTTAATCATCGAAGCGGATGGCCGCCCCACAGTCGTTGACAATCCACGATGGCAACAGTCCGGTTGATGCTCCACCCCTGGAGGCTTTCCCATGTTCAAACAGCAGGTGAACTTTGAATGGCAGGTGGGTGATGATGAGTTTGGCGGGCTATTTCATAGCGCGCACCTCACCCCGCAGTTTGCACAGACAGCTACGGCGGAAGCAATGTTAACCCTGCCTGGCGTCCCGTCGGCCTGGACAGCACCTTATCCTGAAGGGGACGGCCAATGTTTGCCCGCACTCACCACAGAGCCAGGACAATGGATCACCCCTGGCGAACTGCACTTTCTCTTGCGCCGCCTGCGCGAACTCTTTTTTCTGGCCATTGCCACGCTCCTAGTCCAGAGTATGGCTCCCACGCTGGAGCAGTTGGAGCAACAGCGGGTGGAAGCGGGAGTGGCCGCGGCCCTTGCCCTTGAGTTTCAAGCGTGGCAACAGAAGGATCGCCAGCTTTTTGCCTCTTTGTTGGACATGCCGGCAGCCGAACGGTGGCAATGGGAGTGGCGTGATTATTGGTCGCTGTCCGCCGCTAATTTTACTGATTTAGCGACAACAGTGCAGCACGTCGCGCGCCAGGGCAAGCTCGTGCAGGTCGAGACGCTCGTCAGCCGTCCCTCGACCCGTTGGTGGCAATCGAGCCCATATCGCGAGATACGTTTCTATCGGGAAAGCGCAGGTCGATGGGTGCGCACCCTTCCGCCGCAGAGTTATTGGGGCGCCCAGCACGTGGCTGAAACCGAACATCTACGCTTTGAATACTATGCCTATGATGCGCCGGCCATTGAGCCGCAGATGGCAAAACTAGAAACGGTTTATGTTGATCTTCATCAGCGGTTGGAACTGGATCCTGATTACCAGTACAAGTGGACCTTTGCACTGATTCCCGATCGCAGCAGCGGGCGGATGGGCCCTTTTTATCGCTATGAATATACCTCTCCCGCCCTCTCCGAGGTGCCAAATGAACTCTCTGATCAGGATTTTGTTGCGCAAATGATGGTCAGCACCATGGCCAGCCGCGCCGTCTACGGGGGCGCCATCTTGTCACGCCGCAGCTACCTGAATCGGTGGGAGATGTTGGTGTGGGCGCTCTATGGCTGGCTGCGCACCGACCTGCTCCAGCAACGCTCGCCTTGGCATGCCCAAGCGCAGGCGATCTTCCGAGAATCCATTGAGCATCAACTGCCGCTGACCCTTGACGATCTGGAACGTTGGCCGGAGAGCAACCGACCGGCGCAAGAACGGGTCATGCGCCAGTATATGGTCAGTGAATCGCTGATCGATTTTGCCATGACAACCTATGGGCGCGATAAATTGCCACGCTTGCTTCAGGGGCTGGAGCGCTACCGCGAGTGGGATCAACTCACCGCCGAAGTTTTTGGCGTCTCTACAGTGACCTTTGCAACTGGTTGGAATGGCTATTTGGAAAAAACCTACCTTCAATCATCTATGGATAAGCAAAGTAACCCAACGACTCAAGGTGATCACCAATGACAAACCAAACACAAACCTTTCGCCTCGCCCTCACCAATGATTTTTATGATAGCGCGGGCAACCTACAATATCAAGATATTGGCCTTTCCCTGTTGGATGCTGACCCCCACGTCACCTACAGCGCCTTTGCCGAACATCGCCCGGAGATTGGCGCCGATCAGGTGGTCGACTGTAACGGCGTGATTGTGTTAACGCCGCGCGTCAGCCCCGCCACGCTGGCCCATGCCGACAATCTGCTGGCGGTGGGGCGCTTTGGCGTGGGCTATGACAATGTGGACGTGCCGGCCTGCACCGCGGCCGATGTGGTGCTCTTTATCACGGTCGGTTCCGTCGATCGTTCGGTGGCCGAGGCGACCGTGGGTTGGATGATCGCCCTCACCCACCACATCCGCACCAAAGATCGGCTGGTGCGTACCGGGCAGTGGCATGACCGCTCTGGCTATATGGGTGTTGAATTACGTGACCGCACCTTTGGCGCAGTCGGCTTGGGCGGCATTGCCCGCGAAGCGATTCGGCTCCTCAGCATCTTTGGCATGAACCCACCCCTCGCCTTTGATCCCTATGTGGATCCGGCCGTGGCCGCGTCGCTTGGCGTAAAGCTGGTCAGTTTAGATGAATTAATGGCCCAAGCCGACTTTGTCTCGGTCCACTGCCCGCTCAGTGAACAGACACGCAACCTGATTGGCGCCCATGAACTTAGCTTGATGAAGCCCAATGCCTATCTGCTCAACACCGCGCGCGGGGGCATTGTCAACGAAGATGCACTCTACGACGTGCTCAAAGCTGGGCGTATTGCCGGGGCCGCGCTCGACTGCTTTGTGGGTGAGCCCATTACCACACCCAGCCGCTTTGGTGAATTTGACAATGTGCTGCTGGCACCCCATGCCATTGCCTGGACCCATGAACTCTTCCGCGACAATGGCATTGCCGTCTGCCAGGGCATGTTGGATCTGGCCCACGGTCGCCGGCCCAAGGGCGTTGTTAATCCCGCAGTGTTAGAGCGCCCTGGCTTCCAGGCCAAGTGGGAACGGCTGCGCGTCGAGTAACCTCTAACTGCAAGCATCTCTCATGGCTTTCGACAGCACCTTGCTCTGTCCCGTAGAGGCACTTGAGTTTAGGGTTTTTTAGGTGACAATCACTGGCCTAGGCAACCTAGGATTACGCCAGACTTGGTGGCCAGTGGCAGTCACCTCGGCGGGGTAATCTATTCCTTGAAACGGCCTTAAGCAAAAAGTAACGATGCAGCCTTAGTTCAAGGCTACATCGTTACAGAAAAAGAAACACTTTTGACACCCACCGCAACAATTCTTCAAACAGTCGTGACCTGTGGTATACTCAGTGTCTATATTTGGTTATTTCGTCGTTTATCCGGAGGTGATCATGGCCACGGCCATAGCCATTCCCACAAGCCAATCAGGGTTTACCGAAAAAGAGCACACCACGCTTGGCCCTTGGCGCAGTAGCGATCTTGATCTGTTGCCTGACAATGGCGCCCGCTATGAACTCATTAATGGAGAGTTGTTTATGTCAAAGTCGCCCCATTGGCATCATCAGGCTGCTTGTGGCAATGTCTATATGGAGCTAAAACTTTGGTGCCGCCGCGAAGGAGAAGGTGGAGTTGCCATCAATCCAGGCGTGATCTTTAGTGACACTGATGATGTGATTCCTGATGTAGCTTGGGTAAGTGAGGGACGCCTTGCCGAACTGATGGATGATGCTGGGCACCTGACTGGCGCTCCTGATTTAGCAGTGGAGGTGCTTTCGTTCGGTGTCCGTAACGAAGAACGCGATCGCACGGCGAAACGCAAGCTCTATGAAACCCAAGGGGTGCGCGAATATTGGATTTTGGATTGGCGCTTAAAACAGGTCGCAGTCTATCGCCGCGAACAGGGGGAATTGCGGCTGGTGGCTACACTGTTGCCCGAAGAGACATTGACTTCGCCCCTCCTGCCAAGCTTTAGCTGTCTAGTATCGAGTTTGTTCAGTTAACATTTATGCAGGTTCGACCGCTTCAATTGCGCCGCTTCTTTCCGGCCGGCGCAGACCAGGTAGTAGCAGCGCAATCAGAAAAATGGTCATGGCGGCCGCCGTGGCTTCACAAGCCAAAGCGGTGGGCGGGCCCAATTGTTCGGCCAGAAACCCAATCTGCAATTGGCCCAGTGGGTCGGAGCCAATGGCCAGCACCAACAGACCCATCACACGGCTGCGCATTTCATCACTGGCAGCCAACAGAATAATTGCGCTCTGCAAGGTGCCAAAGCAGGACATGCCTGCGCCGGCGCAAAAGAGCATGAACCACGAAAGAGCATAACTTTTGGAGAGCGCAAAGGACACCATCGCCAGGCACATCCAGAGTGTGCCCACGGCAAAGATCCAGCCATTGCTATAGCGCCGCCGGATCACATTGATGAGAATGAGCCCCAGAAAGGCGCCAAACCCTGTTCCCGTGCTCAACATCCCTAGGCCAACCGGCCCTTGTTGCAACACATCACGGGCAAAGGCCGGCAATAAGGATGTGTAGGGAAAGATCCAAAGATTCATCACCAACGTAATGAGCAAGACCGCTAGAATCGTCTGGTTAGAGCGGACATAGCGTAGCCCGTGGCCGATCAAGGTCCACGGCGCCGCGCTGGGCCGCATGGTGGTGCGCGGAATAGGGTGGTTGGTCAGGGTCGAGAGCGTGACCAACGCGGTGGCCGAGAGGAGCGCCATAACACTGTAACAGCCTAGCGCGCCAAACCAGGCAATCAAGGCGCCGGCCAGCGATGGGCTCACGATGCGTCCAATGCCAACTAGGAAACTATCGACCAACATGCTGTCGACCATCTTCTCCTTGCCCACAATGTCCGGCAGCAGCGCCCGCCGCGCCGGCCAATCAACCGCCCAGGCTGTGCCCAGACAAAAGGCGACCAACCCAATCTTCCAAACCGCAATACTCTCTGTCCACAGGAGCAGCGCCATAGTCAAATAGGCGCAGAGATTGACTGTCTGCGCCACCACAATCATTTTGCGCCGGCCAAAGTGGTCAATCAACGGTCCCGTCCAGAAGCCGACCAGGAGGAGCGGCAACGAGCGGCAAAAGCTCACGAGCGAAACCATCCACGGCGAACTGGTCAGATCGAAGACCAGCCAGCCAATGACCACGCTCTCCATATAAAAAGCCTGCCACCAGAGAATATTGCCCATTAACAGACGGCGAAAGTCAGGAATGGCAAAGGGCGCCAACGCTTCTTGCAGCAAGAGATTGGATTTCATCGTTGTAACCACATCAGCATGGACCGCGTGACCAGATCCGCGGCGTCTTGTTGCACAAAATGACCAACCCCTGGAATGGTGACCAGGGTAAGATCCTGTTCCAGCCACTCCCATGTATTGTTGAGTGCACCGGGCAGCAACGCTTTGTCCTCCAGGCCGTGGATCATGAGGACGGGGCAGCGTACTTTATGGATTGGCCCCTGATGCTCCTGATAGGGCTCGCGTGGGTAGTTGGCCTTGTAGTAGTTGAGCATCGCTTCCATATCCGAACGCTCCAGCGCCTCCACATAGTGGGTGCGTGCGTCGGGGTCGGTCACCCACTCGGTCAGCCGTTCAACGGTCAACGCGTGATGGGCACCGGATTGCTGAAAGTTGCGGGCATATTGGCTGTTGGCTTGTTGGGCCGGATTATGGGCCAGTTCACGCGCCAGGCCATAGGGATGGGGCAGATTGCAGATGATGAGGCGCTCTACCGACGCCGCATGACGCAGCGCCAGATGCCAGGCGACCATGCCGCCCCAATCATGGCCGACGATGATTGCCTGCTCTTGTTGCAGGTGGCGGATCACAGCCAGGATGTCACTAGCCACGAGGGGCATGGCGTACTGCTCCACCCCGGCTGGCTTGTCACTCAAGTTGTAGCCGCGCAGATCGACCGCCACCACCTGATAGTGCTGGGCCAACGCCGGCATCTGCTGCCGCCACGTATACCAAAAATCGGGAAAGCCGTGGATCATCACCATAAGCGGCCCTTGCCCCAACGTTGCATAGTGAATCCGCACGCCTTGGTTATCGGCGTAGCCATGCGTTACCTGGTCCCAAAGATCATTTTTGCTCACTGCTTTTCCCCCTTGTGTTCTGCTGAGGCCATTCCATAGAAATAAGTACGCCAAGCTCTGCCGGGGACGGGCCAAGCGGTTATCTTTACATAAAGAGCCTTTGGAATTATAGCAGGCGCTGCCAGTAATCCAAGACTATTGGTTGTAGAATTTTCAATTTACCGAACTTTATCGGACCGAGCGGCTGCACCTCCACTGTGCAATATGCCCGGCAAAAAGCTACTTCTGATTTTCGGAGCATCTCTGTTATACTATATGCAACACATGAGGGAAACAGAGTTTGATCATCATCAAGCCAACTGAAAAATCACAGACAAAGGAGGTCATAATGGAAAATGGTCACTATCGGGTGGCGCCCCCTGGCTTTACGCCTGCGCAGTGGGAAGAGTTTATGCGGGAGGGCATTCTGATCTTTGAAGACGCCCTTTCGGCCGCGGAGGTTGATGAGTATCTCGCTGCGGTCGAGCGGGTGACAACCAGTCATCCCAACTATCGACCGGGTGAATATCTGGGCGTGCAAAATTTTGTTGAACTGGACCCGGTGCTGGCTTCGCTCATTGACCACCCGCGCCATGTGGGCTATGTTTACGATGTCTATGGGGAACAACTGAAGCTGCAACTAAGTGAACTTTTTCTGCGCACCCCTGGCGGTAAACACAATAAGTGGCACCCCGACGGCGCCCGCACCTTGCCCTATGGTGTCTTTTCGCCAGAACTGCCGTTACAAATCAAGGTCGGCTATTGGCTGACCGACCTGCCCCATGCCAAGATGGGCAACTTTGTCTATATGCCGGGTAGCCATCGTCAGCAATACTTTGACGCCTATGACACCCACGACAGTGTATCGGGCGAGCGGATTCTCTGTGTGCCCAAAGGCGCCATGACCATTATGCACGGCAGCATCTGGCACCGGGTGGAGGCCAATGAGAGCACCGTGACACGCAAGAACCTTTTCCTGGCCTATTGCCCTTCCTGGCTCACCGCGGCCGACCGGCTCACCTCTGACCCGACCTGGCTGGCCACGCTCAACCGCGAGCAGCGGATCATCATGCGCAGCTATAGCCATGCCTATGATCACGCCAAACCGCCCGCCGCCGATTTTCCCCTTTTCCTAGACCGTGAAACTCATTTGGATCATGACCCGGGTCGCTACCCTGACTATGTCAGCGCGGCCCGGCGCAAACGCAGGACAACGATTGAAAAATTCAACGAAAACGAATTGGTGCAGGTGTAATATGCCAAAGTTTGCCTGTTGCACTTGGGCCCTAAGCGGCCCAGAGCATGAAACCCTGGGGGCATTAGCGGCGCTCGGCTTCCAGTGGATCGACATTCGCGCCGGTGATTTTACCGCGCCCGCCAGCCGCACTCGCATCCAGGAAGTGGGGTTGCAGCTTTCCTGTGTGGGCTTGTCCTTTGCCTTGCCGGCGGATGTGACTTTGGATAGCCTCGATGGCTCGGTCCGCACGGCCGCCGTTGCCGCCGCCAGTGCCGGATTAGCACAAGCGGCAGCACTGGGCGCCACCACCGCCTATGTTGTCCCTGGCTACGATCGATCAGCGCCGGCGTTGGCCGCTTATGGCGAGTCGCTGATGACGTTGGCTGAACGCGGCGCCGATGCCGGTATTAAAATTGGGATTGAGCACTTTCCCGGCCGCGCCCTGCCCACCATTGCCGCCACCCTCGCCTATGTGCGTGAGATCGGTCACCCAAACCTTTATCTGCTCTTTGACATTGGTCACGCCCAACTTTCCGGCGAAGATCCGGTGGCGTCGATCCATGCGGCCGGTGATCGATTGGGCTATGTACACCTGGACGATAATGACGGGCAAGGGGATCTGCACTGGGCGCTGCTCGATGGGCTGCTAACGCGCGCTACCCTGCGTGAGACGCTGGCTGCGCTCGACGAAGTCGGTTACAGCGGCGGCGTCAGCCTGGAGTTGAGCCCGCAACTCCCCGATCCGCGAGCCGCCATCCAGCAAAGTTGGACACTACTCCAAACATTGAACAAGTAATCCACTGTGATGCAAATCTGAGGCTAAGAAGTTCGACTTCGCAGCGAAGTCGAACTTTGGCTCGCTACTCGCTACCCGCTACTTTGACGAATCGATCCAAAAGACGTACAATCGGGTACACCAATTTTAACCCTGTGTTGCGGTTCACCGAGGGATACCTTTGGCGTAAGGTTGTCTTGCGCCGCAACGATAGGGTCCTTTGCCATACAGCCCAATTTTTTGTATTCCCCTTATCACAAACTTGTACTACACCAAAGGGCGCTTATGCCCGCAATCATTCCAACGGAAAGGCTGGCGTATGTACCAAGGCCTCGAAATTATCGATTTTCATGCTCATTTTCCCACCGATCAAGCGTGGTTTACGGAGATGGGCGACACGATGAAGAACTACCAGGCGCGCGTGAGCCCGGAGCGGGTGGCGCTCATTCGTCAGCTATGTCAGCCCTATCAGGAGCAGTGGCGGCGCATGTGGGATTTTCCCAAGCCAGAGGGCAAGGAAAGCCACCCCGGCGACCGTGAACAGGCGCGGCGGTGGGTGGAAGAGTTGGATCAATATGGGATCCGCGCCATTGGCTTTGTCACCGGCGGCGGCAATGAACATCTCTCTGAAATTTGCAGTTGGTATCCCGACCGCTTTATCGGCTTTGCCCATCACAGCCCCTTTATCCCCAATGCCGTTGACAAACTGGAGCATGCGATTACCCAGTTGGGGTTGCGCGCCTATAAATTGTTGGCGCCCCTAATTGAAGAGCCGATTGAACACCCGGACGCCTTCCCGGTCTGGGAAAAGTGCGCCGAACTGGGCATTCCCGTGCTGATCCACTTTGGCATCCAGGGTGGCGCAGGCGGCATTGCCTGGCACGAAAACATCAATCCGCTCAAGTTGCACAATGTAGCCAAATCCTTTCCGGAGGTGACCTTTGTCATCCCTCATTTTGGCTGCGCTTGGGAGCGAGAGACTCTGCAACTCTGTTGGGCCTGTCCGAATGTCTGTGTTGACACCAGCGGCAGCAATCAATGGATTCGCTGGGTGCCCGGTGAGGTGACGGTCAAGTATCTCTTCCGTAAATATTACGAGACGATTGGTCCTAGCCGCATCATCTTTGGCTCAGATTCCAGTTGGTTCCCGCGCGGCTTTGCCTATCGCTACCTCCAAGATCAGGTGCGCGATTGTCTGGATCTGAACATGCCCGACGATCACATTCAGCAGATCTTTGCCGGCAACGCCGCGCGAATTCTAAAACTGGAAGGGGTGTAGGTGCCTCCTGCGCACAATTCCAAACTGGAGTCTGGCGTTTTTCATTGATTACACTGGTGATTGGTAATTAGTTGCTCGCTTGCGGGCGCTGTGCGCCATTAGTGATTTTTCACCTGTGACCGCAAAATTCGCCAAGTCCAGTTCCAAAGTAACGCAACACGCAACACAGCAGATGCTATTGAAGCGGAATAAATTCTACGCTCATATGGGCGACAAACTGAAATTGCACGATTCCCCAGAGAGAAAAATTGCAATTTCAGTCGCATACCTATATGAGCCAAATTCTAAGTCGAGAGGAGACCTTTTATGAAGTCCAAGCTGAGTCTGGTCAGTCTGTTGCTGGTGATTGGGCTACTGTTGGCGGCCTGTCCGGCGCCGGCGGCAGCCCCTGGTGGTGAAGCGGCGGCGCCGGCGGGTGACGCCGCGGCCAGCACCGGATCTGATGCTGCGGCCAGCGCCGCAGAAGATGATATAGTCGAGATTGAATATTGGCAATACAACTTTGAGGCGCGCATTGTGGCCATGGACCAACTCATTGAACAATTTGAGGCCGCCAATCCCAATATCAAAGTGATCCACAATTCGGATATCCCCTACGCCGACTTTATTGACAAAGTAGCGGTCAGTGTACCGGCTGGCGTGGGGCCCGATGTCGTTTCGCTCTTCTACGGCTGGCAGAACGATTGGATTGATGCCGGCTATATTGTCCCCTTGCCCGAAGAAGAGTTCCCGGCCAGTATGGTCGCCGAACAGTTCAGCCCTATGGTGCAAGCGAGCTTTTTTGAAGGTAAGCTCTATACGTTGCCCACCGCCGTGCGCACCCTGGCCCTCTTTTACAACAAAGATCTCATGACCGAAGTGGGGCTGGATCCAGAGCACCCGCCGGCCACGCTCGATGAACTGGAAGAACAGGCGGTCAAGTGCACCAAGCGCAATGGTGATGACTTTGAGACCTATGGCTTTATTGTCAATCCTGGCGGCCAGGCGCATCAATGGTTCCGTGAAGTATTGTTACGCCAATTTGGTCAGCCACCCCTGAGCGATGACAACCGCACGGTGCAGTGGAATGCCAGCGACGCCGGTTACGCGGCTTGGGCTGAATTTCTAAAATTTGAGACTGAACTCCAGACCGGGCGCCGTGACTTTGAAAACGACCCGGATGGCTTCCTGGCCGGCAAGGTTTGCTTCCACATTGATGGCTCTTTCCGTTTGGGCACGATTGCCAGCAGCGCACCGGATCTGAACTTTGGTGTCGTTGAACTGCCGGAGCACAACGGGATTAAGGCGACCTTTGGCTCCTACTGGACCCATGGCATTACCCAAAAGGCGGCGGCAGACCCGGCGCGCATGGAGGCTGCGATCAAGTTCCTCAAGTTTATCACGACGCCAGAGGCAGGTAAGCTTTGGGTGGATATTGTGGGTGAATTGCCGGCGCAACTCGATGCAGCCAGCGATGAAGAATTGCTGGCCGATGAAAAGCTGGGCGCCTTTGTCAAGGGGCTAGCCTATGCCAATGCCACCTTCTTTATCAACGAAGCTGATGATCGTCAGGCCATTATCGATGCCTATGACGCCGTCATCCTCAACGGGGCGGATCCCGCCCAGGAGCTGGACTTTGCCGCTGAAAAGGTGCAGGAGATGTACGACGAGTTCTGGGCCAAACACTAGAAACGTGACAGGATGGCCGGATGACAAGATGGTCAGATGACAGGGTGATGATATTTCCGGTCATCTTGTCATCCGGCCATCCTGTCATCTTCCTCTCCTGGTAAAACACGATGCGACGGCTTACACTCAAACAGCGCCAGATCGTCTGGGCCTATATCTTTCTAAGCGTTAGCCTGCTCTTTTTCACGCTCATCCGCTGGTATCCGACCTTTTTGGCGCTCAATATCAGCTTTCGAGATTGGAATATCTTTCGCGCGTCCGGCGACTGGGTGGGGCTGGCCAATTATCAAGAGATCTGGACTGATCTCTTTAAGCCGCGCAGCCCCATCCGTGCTGCGTTTTTGAACACTTTGCGCTATGTCCTCTATGGTGTGCCGCTACAACTGCTCATTGGCCTGGCGGTGGCTTTGCTCCTGAACCAGATCCGGCGATTTGCCGCCCTCTTCCGCGCCGCCTTCTTTGTTCCCTATGTCACATCGGCGGTGGCGGTGGCCTTTGTCTGGCTCTGGCTCTATGATTCGCCCGATGGGTTATTTAATGAAATCTTTAAGCTGCTGGGGTTGCCGCGGCAACCCTTTACCGGCAACCCAAGTCAGGCGCTTGGTTCGATTACGGCGGTCGCTATCTGGCAATCGCTGGGCTTTAGCGTCATTATTTTTCTGGCCGGCATCCAACAGATCCCGGATATTTACTATGAAGCTGCGCGCATTGATGGCGCCGGCGGCTGGCAACTGTTACGCCATATCACCTTACCGCTGCTCAACCCGGTGATCGTCTACTTATCGGTCTTGCAGACGGTCTCATTTCTGCGCCTCTTTGCCCTGGTGCAGAATATGAGTCCACAGGGCACCGGCGGCCCGCTGAACAGCACCACCACGGTGGTGCTGGAGGTCTACAAGGAAGGCTTCACCCGTAATAGCATGGGCTATGCCGCCGCCCTTACCGTGGTCTTATTTTTGATCATTTTGCTGATTACGATTATTCAACTGCGTTTCCTCTCAAAACGCTTTGAGTATTAAGTAGATATCGAGGTGACCGGCACTTGGCAAGTGCCGGTCACCTTAGACAAGAACCAGTTATGCGGTTGTGATGAAAATCAGCGCTAATTGGCTGAATCAGCGCAATCCGCGTTCGATTGTTACGTCAGTTCCTATGTTGTTGCGCTTGAAATGGTTCAAGCGGTGCAACAAGCGCCTTCGGCATTCCACATCGACAAAAAATTGTCGATGTTGTCGCCCTTAGCGCCTATGTTGGGAGAAGGCTATGACCACTTCGGTGGAAACGAGTACCGAACGTACATTACAAATGGGCGACCGCTTGATGGCTGCGCCGGCCGGCAAGGGACGTGTATCACCGGGTGTGGTGTTGGCCTATCTGTTGCTGAGTTTGGGCGCAGTGGCCATGATCACCCCCTTTATCTGGATGCTCTTGACGAGCCTAAAGCCGGCGCCAGAGTTGGTTGAATTTGCCTTTTTGCCCAAGCAGCCATCGCTCAACAATTATGTCACCGTCCTCCAGACCAGTGACTTTGTCCGTTGGTACGCAAATAGCTTGATTGTCGCCTGCTTTAGCACACTTTGCGTGGCGATCTTTGATTCGTTGGTGGGCTACACCCTCAACAAGTTCGACTTTCCAGGCAAAAACGTGATCTTTATCGGGATCCTTGCCACCCTCATGGTGCCCACCGAAATGTTAATTATTCCCTGGTACACCATGAGTGTGCAACTAAAGTGGCACATCGGGCTCATGCAGTATTGGGGCATTGCCTTCCCGGGTGTCATTACGGCCACCGGCATTTTTCTCATGCGTCAGTTTTTTGATGGCGTGCCGAATGAACTGCTGGATGCGGCGCGCATCGATGGGATGCATGAACCGGGGATCTGGTGGCGGATTGCCATGCCGCTTGTCAAACCGGCCATTGCCGCCCTTTGCATCTTCAACTTCATTGGCAATTGGAATGCTTATCTCTGGCCGCTCATTGTGGCCAGTAGTCGTGAGTTCTATACACTGCCGGTGGGACTTAACTTTTTTCAGGGGGAAGCGTCCTCGAATTGGGAGCTAATTATGACCGGCGCCAGCCTTTCGACGATCCCGTTAATGGCCGTCTTTCTAATCTTTCAGCGCCAGATTATCAAAGGGATTGCCCTGACTGGTCTGAAGGGATAACCAAACCAAGCCTATGCCATCCTTTCCACATCCTATTTACAGTCGTCATGTGTTGCAACCGGCCTATCGCGATGCACAGCACTATCTCTTTGAGCCGATGCTGGCGGCCCACGAGGCCCACGCCATTATGCTGGCCGAGTGTACGATCATTAGCCCCGCAAATGCTGTCGCACTCTTGCAGGCGGTGACACGCCTACGCGAAGCCGGGGCGGACGCCTACACCTATCAGCCGGGCGTAGAGGATCTCTTCTTTCGCATTGAAGGGCAGATCATAGAGCAGGCTGGGGCTGACTATGGCGGCAATTTGCAACTGGCGCGTAGCCGCAATGATCTGGGCCAGGCGTTGACGCGCTTGGCGTTGCGTGCAGAAGTGTTGGCGCTCTATGGGGATCTGTTGGCGTTGCGTCAGGTCGTGCTAACCTTCGCGCGCCGCCACCTCCATACCCTTATGCCTGGCTATACCCACACCCAGCCAGCCCAACCGGTCACCTTTGCCCATTATCTGGCCGGCGTTCTCACCTTTCTGGCTAAAGATCAGACGCGGCTAGCAACGACCTATCTCAATATCAATGAGTCGCCATTGGGTGCAGCGGCCTTTACCGGCACCGGCTTTGCGATTGACCGTGAACGGTTGGCCGAGTTGTTGGGCTTTGATACTATCATCGGCAGCACCCATCACAGCATCGGCGCCGGCGATCATCTGACCGATACGGCCTTTGCCGTCCAGTCGCTGGCGATTGGGCTGAGCCGGGTGACCAAGGATCTGCTCTTTTTGGCAACGCAAGAGGCAGGCGCCTTGATCATTGATGACAGCTTTATTCAGATCAGTTCGATTATGCCGCAGAAACGCAATCCGGTCGTGCTGGAACATCTACGCGCCCGTTTGAGTCGTGCACTGGGAGCGGGACAGACAATAGCTATTCAGTGCCATAATATTCCCTATGGCGATACGCAGGACATTGAGGATGAGATTTTACCGCCACTAGTGACGGCATTGGCCACGATGCAAGAGTGTGTGGCGCTGTATACGGCTCTCTTTGAGACGCTAAAGCTACAGGAGACGCACCTGGCACAACGAGCCGGCAGCGGCTTTACCACCGCCACCGAGTTGGCTGATACGTTGGTGCGGGAGGCGGGCTTGCCCTTCCGCCGGGCTCACCACGTGGTGGCGCAGATGGTGCAGCAGGCGGTGCGTAACGGCATGAGCAGCGAACAGTTGACCCTGGAGCACCTACAGGAGGCAGCACAAAGTGTGTTGGGGCAGCCGCTCAATTTTTCTCTGGAGCAATTTGAACGGGCGCTTGATCCCCAGATGTTTATCCATGCGCGTGATGGCCTGGGGGGCGCGGCGCCCAAAGCCACCAGCGCCTTGTTAGATCAGTTGGAGAGCGCCCTGCGGATTGACCAGGAATGGTTGGCGGCAACCCAGAATCGTTTACAAACTAGCGCAGCACTACGGCGTGAGGCCATCCAAATGTTTTTGGATGACCCCACTGAGCGTTTGTAATGCAATGCCGATCTGATCCTGGCGTTAGGCGATGGGTTCAGGATGCATCACCGGATCCAAAAACCCTTTCTCGATTAGGTAGCTTTGATTCTTTGGCGTAAACACCCACTTTTGCGCCAAAGGCGATAAGGCGTAGAGTTTAGTCGTCGAGTTAAAGGCAAGCCACTGGCGCTTCACGAGCACATCCAGTGCGCTATAGGCGGTTGTATCCTTTACCCGTACTTTTTTCCGCTGCATAACCCCTTGGATCACATCTTGCAGATTGAAGCTATGAAATTTGCGCGCCCCACTCTCCGCTGTCACTAGATTTAGACTGGACGCCATGCACCACCCCCACACCAACCAGGTATTGGAGGCATTGCCTTGAAATCGTTCACTAGGTACTTTAAGCTTCTTCGGATCGGTGATTAACGTGCCAGGTGGGGTGCCATTTGATTTTTCCGTAGGCGCCGCGGATGGTGCCGTTATGGCCGGGGGTTCCTGTTTGGCCGCAGGCGCTACTGTTGGCTGGACTACTTGTGCTTTACTCGACTCCAGAATGTCCGTCACGATTTCATCACGACTTACCAAACAAGCGGCGTCCAGTTGATTGATCAATGCACAAACGATTGCTCTTGATATGGCGTAAGGGGAAGTCTCATAAAATAAGGATGCTGCATAAGTTTTCAGGTGGTCCTCGACACTAGGCGGGATCGTAACAGTAATTTCCATTTACTTGTCCTTTGGGTAAACAAAAAGGGGACTAAGGTTGGTTTATTTAAGAAATTTGTAATCTCTAACTATAAGTATAATTATATGACTCTCTCTCTTTCCTGTCAAAGATCGGAGAATTCGAATAGTTCAAACTTTAGCAAACGAGGCAGCAACAGGATCATTGTTCGGATAGCGAGTAAACTCCGAGTAAAGGGCCTAGATAATCGAACCTTTTTCTAATAGTACACCAGAATTAGATTTATAACTGACAAACCTAAGCCATCAAGTCCATTAAATGCGGTGCGAATTGGGCAACCTGGGTGCGTAACCGTAGCAGCGCCAAATCTTTGGCTTTGGCTTCCAGCATAATGTCAAAAGGACGCAAACCAGCTGCTCGTCCATTCTGCAGCAAATCGATGAACGCAAACGGGTTGATAAAATCGCTGTGTTGATTGGGCAGGGGCATGGCCAGACGGCGCTCCCGATTTTGGTAGAGATAGCGCAACTCGGTACGCGGTGAACTGTAATGGATCTTGGGCTGTTCATCATGGGGCCAGGTCGCCAAGGTCTGGGCCAAGGCGTCAATCAACGGTACTCCGTTACGGTTCAGACAGCGATGATGCAGGACATCTAGCACCAACCGAATGCCCGTTCGTCTGTGGACCCACAAAATATCTTGGATGTCAAAAATGCGATCATCATTTTCTAAGACTGCCCGTGACCGGGCAGTGGGGCTGAGCAGATGATAGTTGCGCACGAACCGTTCCAAGCTGCCTATCCGATCCTCGTACATTCCACCAATGTGAATCACGACCACTGCCTCTGTGCCTAAGCCCATTGCTTCTAATAACAGCGCACACGCTTCTAATTCCAAATGTCCACGCGCCACCCGCGCCGGGTCGGGGCTGCTCAGTTGAATGTAGTGGCCCGGATGCATCGTCAGTCGGATCCGATAGAGCCGCGCCAGATCGCCGGTAGCGGCCAATTCGGTGCGACTCTCTTCGATCTGGTTGTGAAATTGCGGCAACGTTGGATGGGTTAGATAGGGTGCAATGTTGCCGGCAATCCGGTAGAAGTGAATCTCACAGTTTGCCAGGTAAGTAAAAATATCACGCAGGTAAGCCAGGCTGACGGTCAGGTGAGGCTGATTTTGCCAGCGGCGGCTGTCATGCGAAGGTAACGCCGCCCCCATGACCTTAACGGGAAAGCCGAGCCGATACCGTGGGAACATACCAGTAGCTCGCTTCGCATCCTCTGTCATGACGCCCCTCGCTCTTCAACCGGACGTAGCGGCCAAATAGCGACATCCAAATGGTGCGCAAAGTGTAATAAGGGCGCGGTGGCCGGCAAGGCCAGACCACTAGCCAGGGTCATGGTGTTGGTTTGAAGCGCCGCGGCAGCCGGTTGGAGTGGCCAGGGGATGTGGTGAATTTCGCCAATGTAGGGCCGCCCGCGCCGATCCAAGGTGTAGAGCGCATAGCGTTCAGTCAACCAACGATCAATAGTATGGGGCTGAGCGCGGTATGGCTCAGCAACAGGCCAGTAGTTTCCTACAAATTCGGCTGGCGGCGCGTGACGATGCGTACGGCGACTGGTGTAGTGAATGCCGGCGTGATCTTCACGCAAAGCCATTGCCGCCCGGAAGTAGGGTAACTTGAAAAAGGTGCGCGCCACGATCACCGCCACCGGATTAGCCGCCTCTAAGCTAAAGAAATAGACACCGGCCTTCTCCTGGTCACGGTCGTAAAGTTTGACATAGGTACGAACATTTAGCTCTGGGAAGGCAGAGAGCCAGGGCAGCGCCGGCGTCAATCGCGGGCGTACGCCCTGCATCCGAAAAGGCACGACGCCAATCCACGCCATGCCATCCCAAGTATCTAACGGCAGTTGCGCGGGAACCAGCGTGCGCATGACCTCTACGGGAATGGGCCAATGGGCGAAGAGCAGGTCACACCACTGTTGGGTCATGACCCAAGGGCCGGTAGGCAAAGGCCAAGGGCGGTGATCGATCTGCTGTAGGATTTCATGCACGGTTTTTGTCACTGGTTATTGGTCCTTTGTCCTTTGGCATTGGTCATTGGTCATTGGTCCTTTGATTGTAACATAAGGTGGGTTGGTCGCCATCTGTCGGATGACTGAACAGTAAGCTGTCGCGCTGCATGGAGAGAAGTTGTAGAAAATTGAGGGCTACATCAATAAAGTTAAAAATTCGTGGCGGAATTTTGCAACCTTTGTTCACAACATGCGTAATGATTAGCAATGCGCAGAATGATACGGATATAAGCCGTTGAGATCTGAGGAGAATGACATGAGTGAGGACACATTTGTTGGCGGCGCCCCCGTGGAAAATGGCCCTGTGGCAAATGAACCGGTAAAAAATAAAACCGGGGAAAGTAACAACGAAACCAAAGTGAGTGAGACTGTGACAAATCAAACGATGATGGGAAATGGTTCCCAACAACAAACAACTGGGGAGGCGGTAAGCACCACCCTTTTTCGCCATCCGACCGACAAAATGATTGGCGGTGTCTGTGGCGGTTTAGCCGACTATTTAAAGTGGGATCCGGCATTAGTGCGCATTGTATGGCTTGGCGCCACTATTGCAACAGGTGGCGGTGGTCTATTGGCCTATCTGGTCTTATGGGGGCTGTTGCCTGTGGGTACGACCCAATCCGGTCAGCAACGGCCGGCAGCCTTTGCGATTAACGAGCGCAACATTGGGCGCGTTGCAGTGGTCTTGATTGGTCTAGGAGGCTTGTGGCTGCTCTCGAATCTAGGCATCCTGCCTTGGCTCTGGCACGCGTTCTGGGCCATTGTTGGTCTCTTCTTCTGGCCGGCGCTGCTCATTGGCATTGGCTATCTACTGCTCAAAGGTAGTGGCAATGCACAACTGAATCTAAACTTGGGTGAATGGCAAAGCCGTTTCCAGAATCGGATGAGTAGCGTAAGAATGCCGCGGGGTGAAAATTTCAAGGAGAATCTCAATCAGGCGCGGAGCCGGATTACCCTGAAGCGCAGCCGCAGTGATCGCCTGTTCTTGGGCGTCTGTGGTGGTCTTGGCCAACGGTTGGGGCTAGACGCCAATTTAATTCGCCTACTGTGGGCCGCCTTTGCGGTCGGCACCGGGGGTATGGGGTTGTTGCTCTATGTAATCTTAGGCTTGTTATTGCCGGAAGAAAGCGTTGCAACGCCAACCACCTATAATAACCACGTACAGAATGTGGAAATTGTCGAAGGAACTACACCACGAGTTGTCTAAGGGCGTTGGGCAAATCAGCTTAATAACGTAGGGTAAACATCTACTTTCCATAGAAAAAGCCAGGGCTGCATCGAATCGGTGCAGCCCTGGCTTTTTCCCAACTTCTTCACTACTTTTCGCTACGGCACTTGTGGTATACTAATCTTCAGCAACTGTAAAGTACGATTCAAACTATTCAACTAAAATCATAGGTGATACGAATGAGTAAACAGCAAGGGCGTTTTACAAGTTTTGTGGTCGGCGCCGCCATTGGTGCGCTGAGTGGATGGGTTATCAACTACCTGTGGGGGCCATCCAACGACGCTGACATTACGGTTGCTTATCAATCTCGCTGGGATTATGCGCTGAGCGAAGGGCGTACCGCCGCGGCAGAGCGTGAAGCAGAGTTGCGGCGTCAGTTTGCCGAAGTCAAACAGTCAAATCATGCGTGAGGCTACCTGCTACGCTTGACAGTGAGGACAAAAGTGAGTGCTGCGTTGGGCCACCACAATCCGCTCAATCAGGTGTCCACAGGTAAGACAGGGTTGGCCGGTCCGCTGGAAAACCGCATGAGCTTGTTGGTAGCCACCTAGTTCCCCACTAGGGCGTAGGTAATTCTGGAGCCCACTGTCACCCAAACTGCTGCCCTTCTGGTCAATCGCCTGGGTCAGAACCGTCCGGATCGCCTCTGCAATGCGCGTGACTTCTGCAGCAGTTAGCTCGCCACCAGCCCGGGTTGGATGAACACCGGCACGGAAGAGGCTTTCGTCTGCATAGATATTGCCCACACCTGCCACAATGGACTGATCCAACAACAGTGCCTTGATGGCAGCGCTGCGTCCCTTTAACTTTTCTTGCAAAATGGCCGGCGTAAAGGTGGATTGGAGGGGTTCCGGTCCTAACTTGGCAACCACAGTCGCCGGATCAGTAACCAACCATAGGCGCCCAAATTTCCGTGAATCCTGATAGTGCAATTGTCCGCCATCAGCTAGCCCCAATACCACATGCGTATGTTTATTTGCCTCCGTAGGGGAATCGTAGACGATTAGCCGGCCAGTCATCCGCAAATGGACGATTAAAGTGTCACCTGCGACGCCTGCCTGCGTCATCCCCACCAGCATATACTTACCGCGCCGGCCAAAGTGGACAAACTGCTGGCCCACAATGCGCGCAGCAAAGGCATCTGCTGCCGGCGCAGCAATGATTCGTGGCCAAGAAACGACCGCACTGACCACCGTGCGCCCTTGGAGCGCAGGTTCCAACTCGCGTACATAGGTTTCGACTTCTGGTAATTCGGGCATGGAAATTTGTTTACATCAATAGGTGGGGAAGACAGGCTGCTTTTTGCTCGATTTTGCACAGGACAGCGCTTGGCTGCACCACCACAGCCAGGCGCAGAGCAAGGCTACCAGGAGCAGCGTCATATGTGACCACTGCAGCCAGGGCCCTGGTAAAATCGTATTATAAAATCGCGCTGTGGCTTTGTCGCCGCGTTGCGGCGGTACGAGCAAAGTGGATCCACTGACAGGCGTGATCGTAGCAGTCGCCGTCAGCTCTGGTGTAACGGTGACCGTTGGCGTTGTTGTAATCGTGAGGGTTGCCGTCAGGGTAGGCGTTGCGACGGTGGCGGCAACGAGATCAGCCGCCGGTGCAACTTCCACTTCACTCCTCAAACTGGCGCTGCTAACCTCTGCACTAGCCACGTTTTGGACGACATGATCGCTTCTACTATCAGTTTGCTCTGTCGGGAGCGGGGCAGTGTTGGTAGATGCCGCATTGGTAGCATTGTTCCCTTGGGAACGGGACTCAGCGCCCAACTTTGCCAGCGCGGCCGACTCTGTAACGGGACTACCGTCCACACCGGATGCACTCTCACCGTTCGTCTCACCAAAAAGGGAAGGATTATCTTCACCAGGTGCGCGCTGCGTGAAACTTGAGCCTCTTTGGGTTGACCTAAAGATGATAGTCACTTGTGGTGTTGGAGAGGCAACCGAGGGTGAAGCAGCCTCTTCGGTCACAGCTTCACCGGCAGTCTCAGCCGTAGTTGCACCAGCCAATTTGGCCACAGCTTGTGGCGCTGCTTTTGTGGGTCCAACAACAGTGGTCGATGTAGCAGCGGCAAGCGCATTGCGTTGTACACTTGATTCGGCCACTGCAACCGGCTTTGTACCATCGCTAGAATTGGCAACGTTCAGACCGCCACGTGGGGACGCAAAAAATTGGCTGCCAACCAGTAAGACAACGAGCAAGGCAAAGGCTGCAGCAGCAATGCGCAGTAGTGGGCTACCGCCCTGAAAAAACACTTGCAATCGTTGCCACCAGTTTTCTTTTGCATAGAGAGGGGCAGGCGCTGATTTGGCCACAGGCTTCTTTTGAACCATTGAAGGAGCAGCTTGCGGTGTGATGATTTCGTCAAGGGTAAACGAACGCGGCAAGGCAAGGGCGGGCAGCGTCTGTAACAGGTGGACCGTTTGGCGCAACGATTCGACTTGCCACGCCACTTTGGGATCGGCTGCAATTGCACTTTCGATCAGCGTGCGTTCTTCTTCTGTGACGGCATCGTCAATATAGGCGGATAACAGTTCTTCCGTGATTGGAAAATGGCGCGGTGCTGTCATGAGTTAACTAATCTGTCCTACGTGTCCCGTAATAATGGATGGCTCATATAGTCTGGGGGTGAAACCGCCTCATCGCTCTTTGGCATTTGTAGCGGGTTCACCTCGTCGCCCGTATGAGCGATTATGGATTATAATCATTATCTGCTAGACATTCTGTCTTATGGACGGAATGTAGGGGGCAATAGTTCCGATCGGTTCAGCAGGTAGTCGCGTAGCTTAGTGCGGGCGCGGCTAATGCGTGATTTTACGGTGCCCATCGGCATTTCCGTGATTTCTGCAATTTCTTCATAGGCATAGCCATGAATATCGCATAAAACCAAAGCCATACGCTGGTCAAAGGGTAAGGTCATAATGCCAGCTTCAATGGCCTGGTTAAGCTCCATGCGTTCGGCATAAGCTTCAGGATCTTCTGAGCGGTCAACCAAATAGGAGACATGGTCATGCTCAATTTCCATATCCTCTAGACTGTCGGTTGCACGGCGTTGGCGAGTACGTAGCACATCATAACAAGTATTGGTGACAATGCGCATTAACCAACTACGAAAGTTGCCGCCTTGAAAGCCGCCTAAGGCACGAAAGGCCTTGATCAGACTATCTTGGACAACATCGGCTGCTGCATCCGGATCATGAAGCATCCGATAAGCAACACCATAAGCTGTATCTTGATATTTCAGCACCAATTGGTTGAACGCACTAAGATCGCCCTCGATTGCGCGCTGAATAATAGCTTGTTCATCAATCAGGTTAGAAGGGTGATTTTGCACGGTTAGTGTCGTTGCTGCATGCATGTATGGTTGAATAAGTGACCATTTTGATTGGAATTGCACCCGCAAGGCTTGCACATTGGGTGCGTCCCAAAGGTGGGCGACAGACGAGCACCATAAATTTGTCCTTTGTTGCTTCCTCCCATTTGTGGTACGCGCCCTTGCACATTTGACGATTATACATTCCACTAGTATACTATTGAAATTGCTTGGTGACGCCGAAGTGGCGGAATTGGCAGACGCGCACGACTCAAACTCGTGTGGGGAAACCCGTGTGGGTTCGACTCCCACCTTCGGCACCAAATAATTTTATATGGCTCCTATTATATCAACAGATGATTGTCCTGGACAATTTGAGAAGACAAGGCAGGTAGCATCGCACCCATGAACGCATTAACGCCGTAAAACACAGCAGCAGTGACTGTAATCCAACTGTAAATATCGTTGGGGAATAGTTGGGATAACATGTGTTATGGGTCTAGCGGTATGATAATAGATAGACTATAGTGATCTATTGGATACCGCGCCTGTATTGATTTGTGGGTCGCTTGTTCGCAAACGTTTGTAATCAATACAAGGCATAGAACATAGAGTAATGTACATATTGCATGTATATACCGTGTGCATGTACAATATGTATCATATACAATATGTACAGAGCGACAATGTGATCTAGCTAAGCTGCCAATGTTTCAATTTTCAAAAATGTCTAACTGTGACACTACTGGTTGTATCAAGCTCCCTCTAATTTCATCTCCTTCCCATAGTCTCCAAAATGGAGGCTCCAGATCGCTCATAACTGGAGTTGTCAGTAGCATAGGGCTGGTGCTTATCCTTCTCTTCAGTGGATGCGGGCCAGATCGTGCTGCTGTTAACCAGGATGATTTGCTGGACGCAACTGAACAGATTGCACGCGATTATCAAGTCGATCAAAATCTGAATCAGGCGCGAGCAGAGCTAAGCCAATTAGATGTGATTAATCTAAATCAGTGGCTTATCTATAGTGCAGATGAGGCGATCTCTGCCCACCCCGATACAGAAGCGGCCAATGCGTTAGCCGCGTTGACCGTCGATTTAGGGATTGCATCGACACAGACACACGAATATGCCCTCCAACGCAATTTAGGAAAGGCAGTTGTCAGTGCAGCCGTGGCGCCAACAGCGCAAGTGGCGGTATCGCCAACGCCATTACAAATTGGCGCCGCGCTTCAATCAAATGTTGGCGCAAGTGCCGCAAATGTAGCGAGTAATCAGCAAGATGAGGCGAGCAATCAACCAGAAGCACAAGCAGTAGAGCAAGGGCAAACTCTTGCCGCGACGTCTACCATAACAGCAGGCGCGTCAGCAGTTTTGCTTGAACCGACACCCATTCCCACAGATGCAACGCCAACCGCGACGCCAGATCAGGGGCCAGCGGTAAAGGCAGCCAGCGACATTAATATACGTGTGGGCCCTGGCACGGATTATCCCATTGCCGGTGCTTTGCGCGTCGGTGAAATGGCCGACCTGACCGGCAAGAATGCCGATGGCTCCTGGTGGGAGATCGCACTCAGTGGTGGGCAGAGCGGCTGGGTCTATGCCCCCCTCGTCGAAACCAATGGTGATACAAACGCAGTGGCGGTTGCGGCCAATATTCCACCACCCCCGCCAACTGCGACACCAGCGCCAACAGAACCGCCGGCAGAAGCGCCCCCGGCGGAAGCACCAGCGGCGCCGCCCGCGTCGGGCAAGGATTTTCAGGTTGTGGATGTCCATTTATGGGATGTAGTGGAAAATGGCGGGCAATTGAATGGGCCATCTGTTACCTGTGGTGAAAAGCGTCAGCTTGTTGTCATTGTGCTGGATGCTAATGGCAATCGTTTAAATGGCGTTGCGGTGCAGGCGCTCTATGGCGCACAGGAGGTCTTTACGACCGGCGATGAGGGCAAAGGGGATGGCATAGTAGAGTTTGTGCTTGGCGGTGGTCAAGCTGTCAAGGTGATCCGTGATAGTGGTCGTGATGTGACTAGTGATGAAGTCTATAATTTGTCGACCAAGCCTTGGGAAATTCCTTATGATCGACTTATTGGTGGTCGCTTCTGCAGTGACGAAGCCAGTTGTAAGAGCTTTGTCGATCAAACAGGATGTTATGGCCATTATAGCTATACGGTCACTTTTAAACGCAGCTATTGAAAATCAGTTCCAGTCGTATAAGGACAGGGAGGCGCAGTGAAACTTGACCTGATAAAGGCGATGCCAATTCTTGATGGATTGGTGGACGAAGAACTAAATGTCTTGGCGAACAACTTTGTTGCAAGCCAACAGCCTAAAGGTTCATACTTATTTAAAGCCGGCGATCAGAGTGATGCGCTTTACATAATCGACCGCGGCTATGTTGCCCTGGCCATTGAAGCAGGCCAAAAACTCGCGACCTTAGGTCCCGGCAGCATGTTAGGCGATGATACGCTCTTTCGGGGTGCGACGCAAGGCGTCAACGCGATTGCCGCATCAGAAATTTCGCTTTTGAAGTTGCCGGATCATAAGTTGCGTGAAACTTTTGTCCGCTATCCAGAAATTGGCATTAAGTTGAGCCGAAATTATGGTTCATTGCTTGTGCAAATGGATGATTATCTGGTGGAACGGCTGGCCAAAATCGATGAGTTCCGCAGCCTGCCCCGTCATACATTACTAGCGGTGGCGCGGCAACTACAGCCGCGCATTGTACGCTCGCAAACGGCAATTCACCGCGGCGGGGAGATGCCCGGTGCACTCTTTATTGTGGAACATGGTGCGTTTGAACTGCGCCCCGATCCACCTATGCCTGGCCAAGAGGTGCAACGGCTCTCTGCGGGTAGTATTATTGGCGCAATGGCTTTGCTGACGAACAAACCGTACAACGAAACCGCGTTAGCCACTGAAGATAGCTTGCTTTGGGTGCTGCCCAAAGAGAGCTTCCAAAGTATCAACAGCAGCCATCCCGGCTTGCGGCGCAGTTTGGGCCGCAATGTCCGCTCACGGTTGGGCAAGGCAGATCAGGCCCAGGCCGTCTTGCGCCTTTCCCAAATGCCGATCTTTGCTGAAGTGCCACCGCAAAGTTTACAGGCCATTACACAACGCATGGTATTACAACATATTCCGGCCGGTGAGCGCGTCTATCGCATCGGCGAAGCCGGTGATGCCATCTACCTGGTGGAAAATGGCGAGATCGAGTTGACCGAAGAAAATGCCAGCGGGGTGGTAGAAGAAAAAGCGCGCGTCGGCGCCGGCGGTTTTTTGGGCGAAATGAGCTTGTTAACAGGGTTGATTCGGACAGAAGATGCGACGGCTACGCGCAACACCAATCTATGGATTCTCTACAAGGCAGATCTGGATGAACTGACCGTCCAACATCCGGCGATTGGCAAAGCTTTAAGCCAAGGATTGGCCACACGGCTGGCTGAACCAGAACAGGAGCAGCATGATCTTGACGGCTTCCGCGAATTTTCGATCTTGGCGAATCTGAGCCCGGCCGATCTGCGTCAGGTTGTAAAGTACTTGCGTCCCATGCGCTATCGGGCCGGCGAGCAGATCTATCAGGCCAACACGCCAGCGGATGCGCTTTATTTTTTGGAACATGGCCAGGTCTATGTACAGGCGCTGGATGGCAACAGTTGGGTATTGGATCAGGGAGAAATGTTTGGTGAGCGGTCGATCCTATCGGGCGAGCCACATGTTTCAACAGTGATTGCAGAAACTGATGTAGATGTTTGGATGCTGGAAAAGGGTGATTTTGACCAACTGGTCACCCGCTATCCTAATTTGGCTTTAAGCATTACACGGATGTTTAGCCGCAGGCTTACCCAATTCCCTGTAGTGACAGCGCCGCCTTCTGGAAGTGCGCCTAATTACGCCCCACTGGCGCCACCGACAGCGCTAGCGCCCCGTGTACAGATGGCACAGCGCCGCGGGGGTCCGCCACAGGCAGCACCCGCGCCGGCGTCCGGTGGATTTTTGGATTGGTTTGCCAATCTTAGCACCTTTGGCAAAGTTCGTCTTGCCCTCTTTGTATTGCTGTTGCTGTGGCTCTTAGGGGTTGCGGTACCCTGGATGATTCTGAACTTACTGAGTGGTCCGGGCGTAGCAAGTGGCGCTTCCTTACAAACATCATCGCGCGCATTGGTGGCCGTGGCCACTATGGGTAGCTATGAATTGATGGCGCAAGATCGCGCGTTGGCCAAGGCCGTTGTATTAGCCGATAGTCTAGCCGCCCCCACCGCAACGCCACTCCCTTCGCCCACAGTGACGCCGGCGGGCGGGCAACAGGCTATTTTTGTACGCAATGTAACAGCGGCTAATGCAGCTACGGCTACACCGGCGCCGCTGTTGCAACTTTTTGTCGGTGCCGCGCCAGCAGCCCAAGCACAAGCGGCTGACAGCGCACCGGCAGCCGCAGCGCCAGCCGAAGCACAAGTACAAGCTGCGGCGGTGCAAGCCGCGCGCGCTTGGGATCCACGGTTAGACCAGCTCGGCGTTACTTTACAAGAAGCCAATGTACCCCCTGGGCAGCAATATTGGCGTCTGGTTGATGCACATTGGGCGGATGAAGGTGAGTCTGCCGGTAAGCACCATATTTATGTGGAAGTTCTGGACGAAAACGGCAGCCGCATCGTCGGCCAACCGGTGTCAGTAACCTGGGGTGAGGGCAACGAAACTGGCACAACTGAAAACAAAAATCCACCGGACTATGCGTTTAATTTTCAAATGTATGCGGCTGGTTACGCCTATAATGTTAAGGTGGATGGCCTACCCAGTGATCAGCTGAGCGGTGCAGGCCTGGGCAGCATTCAACAGCGCACCTATGGGATTCACACCAGCTATTATCTAACTTTTCAAAAGGCTACTAAATAGTAGCGCCATCGCCGCAAGCGGCCAATCAAGCAGTAAGAAACGAAAGATCGCAGCAATGTGCTGCTACGGTATGTCGCTTAGGGGTAATCACATCTTCATCTGTTACCGAGCACCACTGTGGCGCTACGGAGTATCTAAGGAGGTTATTTCTGGACAGTCAAACCCTCGCTCATCAGATTCTTGATATTATTGAGGAAAAGCAAGCATCGGATATTGTTTTGTTAGATGTGAGTGAACAAACCTCAATTGCCGCTTATTTTGTAATCGCAACGATTGACAATGAGCGACAAGCGAAGGCGATCGAAGATGAGTTGTTACAGCGCTTACGGATCGGTCAAAATATCCGTCCATTGGGTATGGAGGGCATTGAGCAAAACAGTGGCGGTTGGGTTTTGCTCGACTACGGTGATGTAATCGTTCATCTCTTTACGCGCGATATGCGCGCTTATTATAATTTAGAAGAATTGTGGAATAAAGCTAATATTGTGTTAAAAGTGCTCTAGCATCAACAAATCCAGCATCAACACCATCATCAGATAGGAAATCACCTTGCATAGAGCTATTCTCGGCCTTATTCTTATTCTGACGGGGATCGTTATGCTCGGCTTTTTGATCACAGAAGCAATGAGTGCGTTGACGCCTGGATATTCGGCTACTCTTCCTAGTACAACGACATCCACCCAATTGATGGCAGCAACGGTTGCTCCAATCACAACAACTGCTGCCGTGGCGTCGGTGAGTGCACCAGCCAATGTTGCACGCGCGCCTCTCGAATCCTACTGCTTGTGGCCCAATGACACGCTATATGACATTGCCCGCTATGCAGATGTGGATGTAAACAGCCTCGAAAAACTGAACGAAGATAACTCCGGCCATGCCGGCAGCACCATCTATTTACCACCGAACAGCCGTCCACCAGCGCAGTGGAACCACCCCTTGCCGGCCATCACCAGCCTCGATCAACTGCCTTTTGGCGTCTCCGGCATCTACCTGGGCTATGACAATCGTCAGAAGCGCGTGGCGCTGACCTTTGATGTCGGCTATGTACCGGAGAATAAGGCGCTCATGGAAATGCTGAAGGCCAAGGGCATCCGCGCCACTTTTTTTGTCGTCGGTTTCAGTGTCCTGCGCCATCCGGAGATGATTACCGACATTCTAGAGAATGGTCACGAGTTGGCGAATCATTCGTGGAGCCACGAAAACCTGCAAGGGATGAGCGCAGATGATCTGCTTTACGAATTGGGGCGTACTGAGGAGACCGTTCAAAAAGCCTACCCCGGCGCCACCACCAAGCCCTACTTTCGCGCCCCTTTTGGCGCAATCACCCCGGCTATGGTTGCGGTGGCGCAGCAGGCAGGTTACGCAATCATTGGCTGGACAGTTGATAGCCGCGATTGGGTTGAAGGCGTGACCGGCGCCGACGTTTACAAGCGCGTTACCCGCTTGGTCTGTCCTGGCGCCATCGTTGTCATGCACGATGTCAATCCGGCCAACGGCGCCGCCCTGCCTGGCATTCTTGACTTTCTGGTCAACAGCGGCTATCAGTTTGTGCCCCTATCAGAGTTGCTGCTCCCCAGTTAACTTGTAGCTTTGTACGCAACACAATCTATTTCAACCGCCGCACCCAAAGCCAATTCAGCACGGCCAACGGTAATACGCGCCGGCGGGTCAGCACCCATGACCTGCAAATAGGCCTCGTTCATGACAGGAAACATGCTCATATCGGCCAAAAAGACATTGACTTTGACAATGTCGGCCAAGGTAGCGTCACAGGCGCGCAAAATTAACTCAATATTGCGCAACGTTTGGACCGTTTGCGGACCGACGCCGCCGGCGATCAATTCCATTGAATTGGACAGTGCGCCCAAAGTGCCCGAGACATAGATAAAATCACCGGCAATGACCGCATGGCAGAAGGCCGGCAGTTTGGCAAGGCCGGGTACGATAACTTTCTTCATTATCACAACACCTCATGGACGCCTGACCACTCGCGCCAAATATCGGTGTAAGCATCATAGCCCACCTCCGTCACATCTTTGTGTTGTAGCCGTGCAATAACAGCATGGCGTACATTGGACGAGGCGTTGGGGCAGGCGCCGTGAAAGATCTGATGGTGGGCTATGACAAAGTCACCGGCCTTGCCGGTAATCATGAGCGGCCCTTCCGGTAGATCGATCTGCGGGATGCCATCCGCCAATACTTCGTAACCTACTTCTTGAAAATATTTGGCATAGGCACGGTGCGATTGAGGCCAAACGGTAAAGTTGCCGCTGTAAGGTTCTGGTACATCGGCCAAATAGACAACGGCAAAGGCGGTAAAGCCGCGGCGATAGACCCCCTTTGCCATACCATTGCTACCGTTGCCGATGCCATCCAGGTGACCACGCGGTGGGGTGGGATCTTCCCCCAAGGGCAGCGGAAAGCGGGGATAGGGTTTTGCCCGTTGCACCGGCAACACATTGCCCTTCCCCATCAAAGATTCGGCAATCTGCATAATGGGGGATTTCGTAAAAAGGTCCAGAATCACCGGTGCGTCCAAAAGTTCAGCGCAAAAAAACGCTGAACGGCTGCTTGCCATATCTTCGCCCCCCAGCCCAACATTGCCGATGGAATGGTTAACAGCGCGCCGCGCCGCCTCCACCAAAAATTGCGGCACAACGCCGGGGATTTTGAGATAACCTTCTTCAACAAATTGGCGTTTTTGTGCGGTGGTCAACATAATAGTTCCTCCCAATGATAACTTTGCTCTGACTGAAATATAACGTTTTATGCTTATATAAATCTTACTAGGTCCTGTTGTCTCCGTCCCGTTAGAGACAGTTTAAATCATCAAACCTTAGCTAATACTTGTTGCGAAAGCCAGTTTTCACTGCGAAGGGCGCGCAGAACGCGAAGATTTTTCTCTGGTGACGCTTCGCCCGCATTGGCTACATCAGTTTGTTGACAGTGTACTAGACGTCAAGATTTGGCCTGATTTTGATAGGGGCTACGGTTGAAACTATTATCATGCAAAACGGCGAGATGTCAACTGCCAAAAATGTAGGGGGTGCGTACCACATTTTCGGGGGCCGAGTCGAGTCTCCCCCATTTCTCTGCCAGAGCGCCTTCGAAAACGGGACGCACCCCAATGTAGGAGAACGCCATTGGCCCATGGCTCAACTTGAAGGCAGCGGCGGAGTTAGGATATGGCCTTCCGCAAGGCTGCCATAGACGCGTGTACATTGGGGGCCGTGATGCCAGAGGTAGGCAGCAGTGTAGGCGCAGGTGACAGCATCGAGAATGTCTTCATACGCTTTCAGGCGCCGGCCCCGTAAGCCGGTCAAGGGCCTCTGTAGCAGTTCATCGGTGCCTTGCAGGGCCGGTGTCGCCGTGCGCAGCGCCAGCAAGTATTGCTGATAACGGGCAAACTCAGCCAGACGATCCGCTAAGGTGCGGCGCGGCTTGGCTTTATATTTGAGGGTCTTGTTAAGCTGAAACAGGCTCACATGGGCCGGATGGGGAAAGATTTCGCAGAGAAAACGTCCTGCGGTCTGCTGTGGAAGCGGCGCGGTCTCGCCAAAGCCCAATGTCTGGTGCAACAAATCCACCAGCACCTCGCCGCGCACCTGTCCATCATAAGCCAACAGCCGACGATTGGCAGGCAGCGCGCCGGCTTCATAGCGACGCCACTCGGCGCTAAGCTGCTGATCACACAGCCGGGAGCCACGCTGGTTGGGTACGCGCAACGGCGCGTCAATGGCAAGCACAGACGATTCAACCGGGCGCAGGTGTGATGTCACCCACTCCAGGATCGCGGCGTTGCTGGTCAGCTCGCCCGTATAGGTGACAAGGTGCGCTTCACGCAGCATAGCGCCGCCGCTGCGATTGCGTGGACTCCAGGCCAGATCAAGACCGATAAAGAGCATTGTACGCTTACACTGTTTGCCAAACGGTCGGCAGCGCCGCGCCATAGTCGATACGGGTGGCGCCAAGAAATTGGGCTAACGCTTCAATTGCCGTGATGACAGCCCTACCAGTCACCGGACCAGCGGGCGCCTCTGCTTCTGGGTAGATAGCGTTGATTGTGAGCACCTTCTGCTTCCAATCCATGCGCGGGTCGATGCGGCCAATGAGGGCGTCACCCTGCAAAATCGGTAACACGTAGTAACCATATTGACGCTTGGCTTGCGGTACATAGATCTCAATGCGGTAAAAGAAATCCCACATCAGTTCCGTGCGATCGCGGTCACGGATCAGATTATCAAAAGGCGAGAGCAGGGTAGTGCGCGGCTGCCAATCGCCGGCGCGAATTACTTCAAGCAAAGGCAACTGATCGGCGTGAAGCAACCAATCGCCGGGCCAGCCAGTCACTGTGGCGTCAAGCACCAGGCCCTGTCGGCGCAGGGATGGCAACACCTTGTTCAGTTGGGGATAACGCCGTTCGGTAAAGTGCCGTTCAATATCGCGCGTTTGGGCAATGCCCAGCGCTTTGAGCGATTTCTGCGCCGCATCGCGTGTCACCTGGGTTGCGCTCCAACGGTGAGTCGGCGTCCAGGGTGGCAGAACCCGTTCGGCCAGATCCCACCAACGCTGCAACCCTTTACGCCGCGCCACCAGCACTTCTCCCTTTGTCCAGAGATAGTCAAGCATATAGGCGACACTGCGCCCCGAAGTCCAGCCGCCGGAAGCCCACGGCACCTTGGCATCATCTTCAAAGTCCTGGGTGCGTAGTGGGCCACGCTCGCGCAATTCTTGCAAAATATAGTTGCGAAATTTACGATTTTCTTTGACCCAATGCGTAAGCCGCTGTGCGCCGCTTGACCCGCTCTTGCCATAACGCCGCATCAGATGGCTGTGAAGTGGATAATCCTCCGTCAGCACCAGCGACGCGGCATGGGCCCAATATTCAAAGAGATGGCCATCCTCATAAATAAGCTGATGCAACTGCTCCCGATCATAGTTACCCAGGCGACTCCACAAGACTAGGTACTGTGTCCGCTCAACGGCCCGAATAGGATCCATTTGCAAACAACGGATGGTGCGCAGGATATCGAGCATGGCTTCCGCAGTAGCCTCTGGCTGGGCTCCGCTCAGACGCTGGGCGGTAATCGCCAGCCGCCGCGCCTCTTGCGGTGTCAGGGTAAGTATAGGTTTTGCCATAATATCGTTCTCTTTGCTTATGAGCAGACGCATTAGTCCGGCGGCAACAATCCTTGCAGAAAGGCTTGACCAGCAGTTGCTAATTCGTCGGCCAAGTTAAAAGTGAGGGTGCGGACCCGGATTTGACCAATGCAAACATCGAGTGGTTCGGCTAATGGCTGGGGATAGATCAGGATCGCTTCACGCGCGCCTTTGGCTTCGGCATAGGCCACCACCTGCGCAATATCGGCAGTGGCCGGTGTGATCGGTATCTTATATTTGGTATCCAAAACCGCGTGCACCGCGCCGGTTGTCGCGCTATAGAGCACCAGGTCGATGGCAAAATGTTGGTTGCTCCCGCCCAACGGATGGCGCTCTTGAACCTGCACGCGCCACTGCGCGTCCAGATGGCGCTGCAGCCAGGCCGCTACATAGCGTTCGTAGAGACTGGCCATCTCCACCATAAAGGGAATTGCTTCGACTTCGCCAGGCAAATGGCTAGGCCCACTCTGCTCCAAAAAGAGGGCACAGAGGGCATGAAGGGGCTGGTAGTCCTGGTTCAGGCGAGTATAGGCGCGTCGGCGACAAGCTTGAGCCAACTGTGGCTGTAGCGTAACCACCGTCTGCAAGGTGCGCGCCGCCTGATGTATGGTCGGTGTGGCGTGTGCAGTACAGAGACCGCTGCGCAAAATTTGGTGGAGCGTCCAGAGCAGGATCTGGTTATCTTCAATATCCGCCGTATGTTCATGATAGTGACAAGGTGTGGCCGGCATCGGTGGGCGACGCACGATTTCGGTCAAGTCAAGTTGTCCCCGTACATAGGGTAGCGGCGCACGTTGTGGACGATAGGCGCGATGCAAACCACGCCGGCAGCGGTGTAACACCCGCTGCGCCAACAGGCAAGCCAATCGTTCATAAAATTCGGGCAGGGTGGTGGCACGGAAACGACCATCCAGCAGTTGCCAGGCAGCCAGCTCATAGACCTCCTCCACCATCCGCAGCAGATTGGCAAGCGGGGTTTTGGGTTGCAACGCAAGTGCACAGTCGGAGGTCAAGGGTAGATAACCGACCCAGCCCAGATTGGTCAACCGCCAGTTGTTGCCTGTCTTAAAGGAGGGGGGCTCCACCTCTACCACATAGGGATAATCACACCAGAGCCGTTGCGCCGCGGCAAAAGCGAAATCCGTCGTTGACAGCAATATCGGCTCATATTCAGAGAGGGTAATGATGGCAGTCGCTGAATGCATGGTTTGATGGCTAGATTGGGTCAGTTGTCAAATTGCTGATGACAGTATAGCACATATGTACCAAAGGGGGAAGTTCTATGCCTCATGTGTAAATAAGCTGGTGGCTGGTGGCTGCTAGCTGTTGGCCAGCCGCGACCAGCTAGCAGCCAACGGCCACCAGCTTGGCTGTTCAGTAGTTGACATTTGAAAATAGCTTGAAGCGTACCAAATTTGCAATTGTCGCTGATCCTCGCTTACACTTGACGCACCCTCTACTTTCGATTACGATGCAAGTGAGTGTCAGTAGCTGTAAATTTGTGGAGAGAGGCTTCTCTAACGCCGCGGTCCAAAGGCGCTCCAGCCGCATTCTCTCATGCGGCCTCCATCAATCTGTAGCTACTGTGAATATCCTTCAGCTTGACGAAATCACAATCTACAATCACGCTAGACACACATTAGACACACAATAAGGAGAAGACGTTATGTCCTATCAACACCTTCTGCGCAACAGCCGTTATTTACTGTCGGCCCTGTTGTTGCTCGTTTTGGTGGCCGGCTGTGCCGCGCCTGCCGCCGCACCTACTGGTGGCGAGTCAAGCAGCGCAGCGCCGGCTGAAGCCGCCGCGCCCAGCGGCGAAATCAGCCGCGCCGACACCTTGATCTTTGCGTCCGACATTACAGACATCATTACCCTCGACCCCGCTGTCGCCTATGAATTCAGCGGCATCCAGGCCGAAGGGAGTGTCTACGAAACATTGGTCAGCTTTATCCCTGGTCAAGATGGCGTACAACCGCTTTTAGCCGAGTCGTGGGAGATTACCGAAGAGGGTGACATGAATGTGCTCACCTTTAAGCTGAATCCCAATGCCAAATTTGCCAGCGGCAACCCAGTGACCGCCGAGGATGTCGTCTACTCTTGGGGACGCGCCATCGACATCAATAAGTCACCGGCTTTTCTCCTCATCGATGTAGGTCAGGTGACCAAGGAAAACATGAGTGCGCCTGATGCCCAGACCTTTGTGGTAAAGATCCCCAAGACGGTGAGCCCCCAGGTCTTCCTGTCGGTGATTACCTTTACCGTGGCCGCCGTCGTGGAAAAAGCGGTGGTGGAAGCCAACGCCGGTGATGATATGGGCTCGACCTGGCTTAATGATAATTCAGCGGGCAGCGGGCCATATGTGCTCAACAAGTGGGAACGTGAAGTGCAGGTGGTCTTGGATGCCAATACTAACTATTGGGGTGAAGCCGCCAAATTGCCGCGTGTGATTATGCAGAATGTGGTGGAAGCGGCCAATCGCCAGGCGGCGTTGGAGACGGGTGATGCCGACATCGTGCAGGATCTGGGGCCGGAGCAAAAGACGGTCCTAGAAGGCAACCCTGATATCCAAATCATCAACGCCGATAACACGCTGCTGGTCTACATCGGCATGAACGCAATGACACCACCCTTTGACAACGCCGACGCACGTGAGGCCGTGCGCTACGCCATCAACTATGACGAAATTATTGCGCTGACTGGCGGTGACGCCAAATTGGTGCAAGAAGTAATTCCGGCCGGTTTCCTCGGTCACACCGGTGAAACGCCTTTTAGCCAGGATATTGACAAGGCGAAAGAATTGTTGGCCAAGGCCGGCATCCCCGAAGGAACGGAGATTACCGCCTTGGTGCCATCGGACTTCCCCGCCGGCCCGATTGACTACCCCACCCTGGCGGCCAAGGTGCAGAGCGATCTGGGAAAGGCAGGTCTGGTTGTTAACCTGCAACAGTTGCAAGTTTCCGAGCTGCTCAACATCTATCGTAGCGAAGATGCAGCAAAGAAGCAGATGGTCTTTATCCTCTGGGGTCCCGACTATCCCGATCCAGATGGCAACATGACGCCTTTCACCAACTATGACGCAAAATCGATTGCCTGGCGCAATGGCTGGAACAATCCGGAAATCGCCGATATGGCAAAAGCCGCGGCCATCGCCCCCACAGCCGAGGAGCGCATTCAGATGTACAAGGAGATCACCGAGCGCATCTTCCATGAAGGCCCTTACGCAATACTTTACCAACCCATTCGCACCTATGGTGTGCGCAGCAATGTGGACGGATTTGTCTTCGACCCCTCAGACACGCCGGCCATCACCTTTGCGCTGATCGGTAAAAAATGAGTGAGGGGGAGACGGGAGACGGAAGACGGGAGTAAGGAGACGGGGGTAGGGAGACAGAAGTAGGGGAGGAAGCGCAGGCTGGCGCTTGATGCCCCGCTTCCGTCTTCCTACTCCCATCTTCCTACTTCCTACTCCCCCTCCCCACTCCCGTCTCCCTATTCCCTACCTATGCTACGATTCATCTTACGTCGGCTGCTGGGCCTTGGCTTTGTGTTGGTCGGCGTTTCACTTTTCACCTTTATGATCGCCCAGTTGGTGCCGGTTGATCCCGCCGCCGCCGCCTTGGGAACAAAGGCGCGCGAGGAGCAGATCCAGGCCTATCGCCAGGAGTTGGGTCTGGATCGGCCGGTCTGGGAGCAGTATGGGCGCTATGTGGAGCGGCTGTTGCAAGGCGACTTGGGCCAGTCGATCCGCACGCGCCGCCCGGTGGCCGACGACCTGCGCGATTTTTTCCCGGCTACGCTGGAACTGGCAATGGCGGCGATGGTGGTCTCCCTGCTTATGGGCATCCCGCTGGGCATTGTGGCGGCGCTGCGGCGCAACCACTGGGTCGATGCGTTGGCGCGCCTGATTGCGCTGGTGGGGGGCTCCATGCCGATCTTCTACGTGGGTCTCTTGGGGCTAGGTCTCTTCTACCGCCAACTCCAGTGGCTGCCAGGGCAAGGGCGGCTTGACTCCACCTTGACTGCCCCCGAACGCATCACCGGCCTCTTTACCCTTGACGCGCTCCTGACCCACAACTGGCCCATCTTGCAAAACGCGCTCTGGCACCTTGTCTTGCCGGCGCTGACTCTGGGCTATTTTTCCACGGCGGTCTTGCTACGCATTACTCGTTCTGCCATGTTAGAGGCGCTCTCACAGGATTATGTGCGCACGGCGCGCGCCAAAGGGCTGGCCGAACGGCTGGTGGTACTGCAACATGTCTTCAAAAATGCGCTCCCGCCGGTGTTGACTACGATTGGCTTGACCTTTGGCAGCTTGCTCAGCGGCGCCGTCCTCACCGAAACGGTCTTTGGTTGGCCTGGCCTGGGCAAATATGCCACCACTTCGGTCAGCAACCTGGATCTGCCGGCAGTGATGGGGGTGACGCTGTTGGCCGCCGTGATCTATCCGGCGGTCAATACATTAGTGGATATAGGCTATAGCCTGGTGGATCCACGGGTCGGTATCGAATAAACAATAGGGATCTGGTTATTTCATGCTCTTTTCTGATGTATTGCGCCGGCTGCTGAAAGAAACCACAGCGTTCGTTGGATTGCTGCTGGTCCTGCTCTTCTTTGGGTTGGCCCTCTTTGCACCGGTCCTGAGCCCTTTTGGCCCAAACGAACAGGATATTATCGGCTCCAAACTGGCGCCACCGTCGGCTGCCCATTGGCTGGGCGCCGACATCCTGGGGCGCGATATGCTCAGCCGCATGTTGTATGGTGCGCGCATTTCGGTCTTCGTAGGGTTGGCGGTCGTGGCTGCGGCTGGCAGTTTTGGTGCGCTGGTCGGGCTTTTTGCCGGCTATCGCCGTGGCTGGATTGATGAAGTGGTCATGCGTGTGACCGATATTTTCCTCGCCTTTCCACCATTAATTTTGGCCATGGCCATTGCCGGGGCGCTGGGACCCAATTTGCGCAACGCCTTGATTGCTGTGGTCGTTGTCCTGTGGCCCATCTACGCCCGGCTGATCCGAGGCCAGGTGCTAGGGCTGCGCGAACGAGAATTTATTCAGGCGGCCCAGGTGACTGGTGTCGATAATCGCCGGTTGCTGCTGCGTCATTTGCTCCCCAATGTCATGGCGCCGCTGCTGGTGCAGGCGACCTTTGACATGGGCGCAACGATTTTGATTGTGGCCGGCCTCTCGTTTATCGGCTTTGGCGCCCAGCCGCCTACCCCGGAATGGGGGGTCATGATCAGCGACGGACGCAACTATATTACAACCCAATGGTGGTTGACCGGCGTGCCGGCCGCCGGTATTCTGCTCCTGGTGGCCGCCTTTAATCTGGTCGGCGACGGTCTGCGCGATATCCTTGACCCACGGCTGCGGCGGTAATCTACGGCCAGCCAAATTGAGATTTACGTCTACTCCGGTAACGCCAACTTTTCTTCCATGACTTGAGCTGCTCGCTCGGCGCGGAATTTTTGCAAGGCGGCGCGTAGGGCTGGGCGTGTGTTGCCCAGCAACGCCACGGCATAGAGCGCCGCGTTAATCGCGCCGGCCTTGCCAATCGCCATGGTCGCCACCGGCACACCAGCCGGCATCTGCACAATGGACAGCAGTGAATCAAGTCCATTAAGGGCGCGGCTCTGGATCGGCACCCCGATCACCGGCACGAGCGTATGCCCGGCCACCATGCCCGGCAGATGGGCCGCGCCGCCGGCGCCGGCAATAATCAACTGCAACCCACGTTCTGCCGCCGTGTGGGCATACTCCACCATCCACTCCGGTGTTCGATGCGCGGACACCACGCGGCACTCATAAGGTACGGCAAAATCACGCAAGGTTAGAGCCGTGTGCTGCATGGTTTCCCAGTCTGACTTGCTGCCCATAATGACGCCAACCAAAGGCGCGGCTTGTTCCTCTGTCACCTTCATTCTCCTTCTCTTCTGTTATCCAATATCATCGCTTATTAGAGTTTAGCGGGAATAGACAGGATTGACAAGCTTGATAGGATTTCTGTTACGCGTCTAATCTACAGTTACCACGATGATACGAATACAGTGTCAGCGAAATTCTGCTAGAGTAGAGATGGTCACCCAGGTTTTCCTGGAAGGGGCAACGCACACCTCCTGTCTTTTACCATCCGCCGCCCCTTCCAGGAAGACGCACGCTCGCTAGGGACAGTTGACCTTAATAACATTGGGTGTGTTCACAGCGATAGGCAAAAATTGGCACAACCGGATCCGGTATAGGACGCCTTCGTGTGAACCACATGCAATTCTCAAACGCCAAAAAATTTAAGAAATTATCGAAAATTAAGGCCTTGACAAAGAGAATTGAATATGTTATCATTTTTATGAATGAATATTCATTCATAAAAATGATTTACAATTCACTATAAATAAGCGATACACAAGTAAGCGATACGAAGCGATTATGAACGAAAAATTCCAGGCCCAACTGATCCAGGCCCGGCGCAACCAAATTCTTGACGCGGCGGTGGCAGTCATTGCCGAGCAGGGCTTTCAGCGCACGACCATTAAGCAGATCGCCGCCAAGGCCGAGGTCGCCGACGGCACCATCTATAACTACTTTAAAAACAAAGACGATATTTTAATGGGCATCATTGCCCGCATCAGCGAATCAGAACTGCGTGAGCTTCACTTTGCCGACGCCAAACAGGTTGATTTTATCAATTTTGCCCATGAGTACATTGCGCACCGTATGGCAGAGGTGGAGGCCGGCTATCCGATGCTCAAATTGATTCTCACTGAAACGCTGGCCAATCCAGAGTTAAGCCAAGAGATCTATACACAGATCTACAGTCCAGCCTTTACGGCGGCCGAGCACTATTTTCAATACTTGATGGAGCAAGGGCTCATTCCGGTAACTGAACCGGCCTTGGCAGCGCGACTCTTTGCCAGCCCCGTCCTTGGCCTTCTCGTTTTGCGGATGATGGGCGATCCACACGTAGAGGAACAGTGGCAAGCGTACAGCAATCTTGTTATACAGATGTTGCTAAACGCTTTTGGTAAGCATACTAGCGAAGCAAAAGAGGAATCAGATCATGTTAAAGAGTAACACCATTCAACGGATTTTGCACAAAGGCGAGGCGGCACAACCGCCGGTAAAAATGTATAGCAGCGATTTCAATCACCATACCCACCAACACTTTGCCCGCCTCCGCCAGGAAGCGCCTGTGACGCCCGCCTACCTGACGCGTTGGCAAAAAGTCTATCTGATCAATCGGTATGCTGATGTCTGGGCGGCGCTTAAAGATGAACGTTTGAGCAAAGACCCCAAGCAGGTCGGTGTAAGCGGCAACGGCTCTGGCCTGCCGTGGATGCCCAAGAGCTTTGAACCGCTGCTGCACAACATGCTCAATATGGACGACCCGGATCATCGCCGCCTGCGCAACTTGGTGCACAAAGCATTCACCCCACGCATGATTGCCAACATGGCGCCACGGATTGAGACTATTGCGCATGATCTGCTCGACCAAGCCCAGGCCAAAGGGCGCATCGACCTGTTACGGGACTTTGCCCTGCCCCTGCCCGTCACCGTCATCGCCGAGATGATTGGGATTCCGCCGGCCGATCGCGCGCGATTTCGCGCCTGGACCGAAAGCATTGTCGTTTCACCCACACCCGTGAACATGGTGCGCGCCTTGCCGGCAGTCTGGAGTTTTCTGCGCTATGCACGACAACTGAGCGCCCAACGCCGCGCCGACCCGCAAGACGATCTGCTCACAGCATTGGTGCAGGCCGAGGATGAGGGCGAACACTTTACCGAAGATGAGTTGCTCGGCATGACCTTTCTGTTGCTGGTCGCCGGCCACGAGACGACGGTGAATCTGATTGGCAACGGTGTCTTTGCCCTGCTCTCCAACCCGGAGCAACTGCAGCTGTTGCGCGAACAGCCGGCTTTAATGGAGAGCGCCATCGAAGAACTTTTGCGCTATGATGGGCCGGTCATGACCACAGAAATGAACTTTGCCAAGGAGCCGATTGAGTGGTATGGCGTGACGATCCCACGCGGCGCCGTCGTGTTGCCGGCGCTGCTCTCGGCAAACCGCGATGAAACGGCTTTCCCCCACGCCGACCAGTTGGACATTACACGCAGCCCCAATCGTCATGTCGCTTTTGGGCACGGCATTCACTACTGCTTGGGTGCGCCGCTGGCGCGACTGGAAGGAAAGATCGCGCTTGCCACTCTGCTGGAACGGTCGCCACAACTGCGGTTGGCGGTCGATCCGGCGCATGTTGAACATCAGAATGTAATGATCCTTCATCGGCTGAAAGCATTGCCGGTAATTTTGTAACAGCTTGATCAAGGATCATTGGGTGATTGGGTGATTGGTGATTTGCAACCAATCACCCAATCACCAATCAACTAATCACCCAATCACAATCTAGTTGACCGTCGTCCCACTGAGCAGAAGCGACCGCGCCCAGACCGTTGACGCATCTGGCTCGGCGCCATTGCGATAGGTGGGGATGACCGACCATCGATCCTGGCCGTTGACATTGGGGCATGAACCATGTAAGGCCAAGTCATGGAAAAAGATCGCGCCGCCACAGGGAACAGGCGCATTGATTGCATTCATCTGTGCCACATCCTCTTCCAAGAGGCGATGACCAAAGCCTTTGCCATCCTCCACCTCACGTTGATCAAAGACTTGGCGTTGGCTGCCGGGGATCAGCCGCAGACAGCCATTCTCCGGCGTGGCCTCATCCAATGCAATCCAGATCGACACCTTGTTGCTCCCCCGCCAGTACCACCAATCCTGATGCCAGGGCGAGTTGAAGGTCGTCTGCGCATTTTTAAAGACCGCCTTGACACTGAGAAATTCAATATCAGGGCCAATCAGTTGCTGCAAGATGGCGAGAAGTTTGGGGCTCTGCACTTGCGCCACCGTCACGGGGTCCATACGGTCGCACATCCAGACCCGCACGCCGGAGGGCTCGTGGAGTTTGTCTTCCTCCATCAGCCGCGTTTTGAGCGCCGCCTTCCACTGGTGCGCCACTGCCGGTTCAATCAATTCCGGGACAATGACATAGCCATTTTGCTGATAAAACGCTATATCGACATCGCTTAGGATCTGTTTCATGGTTGTGCCTTTTTGTTGGCTGTTGGCTGTTAGCTGTTAGCTGCTGGCTATTGGCTGTTGGCTGTTGTGAGAAATTTTAACATACCTCCATCGCCCGTCCAAGCCCTGAATCCACCTCAGGTGCGTACCACATTTTCGGGGACGCTCTGGCAGAGAAGGTGGGGACACTCGACTCGGCCCCCGAAAATGGGACGCACCCATCCGCCTCCAACCAAACGCCCCGTAATGAGATGACCCCACGACCCCACGACACTCCCCCCACAACTTGACAACCCCACGCTTTCCACGTAAACTACCGGTTAAACCGGTCATACCAATTATTAGCGGACTCCTTGACATCATGCAATCAATCCACATCAATGGCCAGCGCCTCCTCCAAGAGTTGGAAACCCTGGCCACCTTTACCGAACCCGACACCCCAGGTTGGACCCGTCGTTTCCCCTCTACCGCCTATCAGCAAGGCCGTCTATGGCTACGCCAGCGCATGGCAGACGCCGGACTCATCACATGGTTGGACGCCGCGGGCAATCTCTTTGGCCAGCGGATTGGCAGCGAAGATCTGCCGCCCATCTATGTCGGCTCTCATACCGATACGGTCATGGGTGGCGGGCGTTACGATGGCGCCTTGGGCGTGTTAGGCGCATTGGAGGCCGCGCGCACCATCGTTGAAGCCGACGTTACGCTGCGGCACTCGCTGGTCGTCGCCGATTATCTCTCCGAGGAAGCGACCGACTATGCCGTCGCCTGTATGGGCAGCCTCGCCCTGTGCACCGACCATTTCAAGCCCGAATGGCTGGAGCGCACGGTCAACGGCATTACCCTGCGCCAGGCCATTGCTGATATGGGCGGTCAGCCCGATCAGATAGGCCAGCCGCTTGTTAAGCCTGGTGACATTGCTGCATCGCTGGAAATCCATATTGAACAAGGGCCTGTGCTGGAAGCGCGCGGCGTCAAGCTGGCCGCCGTCAGCGGCATCGTCGGCGTCTGTCGTGCGATCTTTGAGTTAGAAGGGAAAGCCAATCACGCCGGCGCCACCCCGATGGATCTACGCCATGATGCGCTGGCCGCGGCGGCGCGGATGATCTGTGCGGTGGAAGAGGTTGCGCGCGCCCACCCCGGCGCGGTCGGCACGGTCGGCAAGGTCGAAGTGAAGCCCAATCAGGGCAACGTCATTGCCAACCAGGTCACCTTGATGGCCGAAATGCGCAGCTTGAACATGACCGAAGTTGATGCGATGTGGGCCGAGTTCCTGGGCATTGCGACCCAAGCCTGCACCGACCGGGGCGTCAAGCTGCAACGCTTTAATGAGACACGCATGGATTCGGTTATCCCTCCCGCTTGGCTACACGAATCCGTGCTGGCAGTCTGCCGCCGCCATGACCCCAACGCGATTGCGACTCCCAGCGGCGCCGGTCACGACACCAACTATCTAGCCCTGGTTGCCCCCGCGGCCATGATCTTTGTGCCCAGTGTCGATGGGCGCAGCCACGCGCCCGAAGAGTACACCGCCCCCGACGATCTGGTGCGTGGCGTACAGGCTCTGGCCGAAGTCATTCTTGACATCGACCAGAAATTGCAACAATAGGCCCCGGTTCACGCCAAAGTTAATCCATAGGGTGCAAAGATTTTCCGGCTCAACAAGATTGCATGTGGTTGACAAAGGCGCCACCAAATAAAGTCGGTGGTGTCAACCCCATGAGATCCCGAAGTGCCGCTTTTCCTAACAAAATCCTGTAAATTTTGTAAATCTTGTCGATTGTTTAAATGATTCGCTTGGTAGATACTAGATCGGTTATGTCCAAAATTAGCCCATCCTGGTCTAACGACTCAGCCCGTTGCCCAGTTTTCCGTTAGGCGCGTCTCTGCGCTTTATTTCATGGCTTATAGAGGTCTGCGGGTAAAATCGTTTACTTTTTCTCTAACGCTTGTAACGATTTCACCGCTCTGCCCATATGAGCGTTATTGCATACATTGCGAGGTGTAAATTTATGTCTGAGCAACAAAGTTACACAATCGTGGTCAATGGCCAGTCCCGCCAGGTGACGGCTGCACCCCAAACGCTGCTGATGGATGTGCTGCGCGACCAACTGCGCCTAACCAGTGTCAAGGATGGTTGCGCCACGGGTCACTGTGGCAGTTGCATGGTGATCAAAGACGGCGAGGCGGTGCGCGCCTGTCTGGTGCCCATGCGCCGGGCCGAAGGCGCCGAGATTACCACCGTGGAAGCGCTGGCCGGCCCCAATGGCGAACTCCACCCGATCCAGCAAGCCTACATCGACACCGGCGCCACCCAGTGCGGCTTCTGCACGCCGGGCTTTATTATGACAACCAAAGCATTGCTCGACAAAAATCCCAACCCCTCGCTGGCAGAGATCTACAAGGCCCACCAATTTAACATCTGCCGCTGCACCGGTCACAACTCGATCATTCGCGCCATCCAGCAGGCTGCCGGCCAGGAAACCGCGCCTTTGCCCAGCGTCAAAGCGCCGCTCAAGGCTGTTAGTCGTCCCCTGCCCCGCCCCGACGCGGTCGATAAGGTAACCGGCAAGGGCATCTATGCCGATGATCTCTATGTCGAAGGCATGTTGTACGCCTGCGCGCTGCGCAGCCAATATCCTCATGCCCGGCTCTTACGCATCGACGTGAGTAAAGCGCGGGCGCTGCCCGGTGTGGTTGCGGTGCTGACCGCAAAGGACATTCCCGGCCGCAGAGAGAGCGGCGTCCACGAAGTCGATTGGCCCGTACTCTGTGCCGATAAGGTGCGCTATGTGGGCGATGCCATTGCCCTGGTAGCCGCCGTAAGTGAAGCACTGGCCGAAGACGCGCTCAAGCTGATTGAAGTAGAGTACGAACCGCTGCCGGTGGTTACCGGTCCAAAGCAAGCTGCCGCGCCCGGGGCGCCTATTCTCCACGAACACCACCCTACCGGCAATTTCAAGGCCACCTATACGCTGAAGCATGGCGATCTCGCGGCCGGCTTTGCGGCCTCCGATGTGATTATCGAACACGAATACACCACCCAATTTGTGGAGCACGCCTTTATTGAGCCGGAAGCCGGCCTGGCAGTGCCGGAGGCCAAAGGGCGCATCACTGTCTACTGTGGCGGCCAGATTCCCTTTGGTGACCGCGCCCAGATCGCGGCGACTTTGAATGTGCCCGAAACGCAGATCCGCGTGGTCAACTGCCTCATCGGCGGCGCCTTTGGCGGTAAGGAAGATGTGTCGGTGCAGATCCATGTGGCGCTGCTGGCCCAGGCCACCAAACGGCCGGTCAAGATGGTCTTTAGCCGCAAGGAGTCGCTCCAATTCCACCCGAAACGCCACGCCACCATTATCAAGATGAAGACCGGCGCCAAAAAGGATGGCACGCTTATGGCCCACGACGTGGAGATCTACGGCGACGGCGGCGCCTATGCCAGCCTGAGCAACCATGTCATGTTGCGCGCCACCACCCATGCTGCCGGCCCCAACGCCGTGCCCAACGCGCGAGTCGTCACCTATGCCATGTACACCAACAATGTGCCCTGCGGCGCCTTCCGCGGCTTTGGCGTCACCCAGAGCACCTTTGCCATGGAATCACAGATGGATCTGCTGGCCGAAGCGCTGGGCATGGATCCGATTGAGTTGCGGCGTAAGAATATCCTGGCTGTGGGCAAGCAGACCTTAGCCGGCCATGAACTGACCGAAAGCTGTGGTCTGCCCCAGGCGCTGGAGTTGGTCACGGCCGAAATGGAAAAGCATCCTTTTGTGGCAGTCGAAGGAACGAAACGGCGCGCGTGGGGCGTCGCCTGCGCTTACAAGAATACCGGCTTTGGCAGCGGCGCCTATGACGCGGCGGGAGCCGAGGTGGAACTCTTTGCCAACGGCCGCGCTGCGGTGCGCGCCGGTGCGGCTGAAATTGGCCAAGGACTGGTCGGGGTGTTGGCCCAAGTCGTCAGCGAAGAGTTGGGTGTGCCCTATGAACAGATCGATGTGCTGGTGGCCGACACCGACCATACACTGGATTGCGCGGCCACCACAGCCTCACGCCAGACCTATGTCACCGGCAACGCAGCCCGCTATGCCTCGATTGAGGTGCGCAACTTGCTCAGCCAAACCGCGGCGGAAATGCTTGATGTTGCGCCTGAAAGCTTGCGTTTTGAGGGGGGCTTTGTCCACAATCATGCCACCAGCGTTGCCCTAGCCGACGTCGTAAAGCAGGCGCGGCGCGAGGGACGCATCCCCAAATTGAGCTATCAATATGTTGCGCCCATGGTGCCCCAATATCATCACTTTGCCTTTGGCTTTGGCGCCCAAGCCGCGTTGGTGGAGGTCGATGTCAAGAGCGGCGAGACCCAGGTGCTCAAAGTGATTGCCGCCAATGATGTGGGCCGCGTCATGAATCCACTGGCACTCCAGGGCCAGGTGGAGGGCAGCATCTCCATGGGCCTGGGCATGGCGTTGCAGGAAAATTTTGTGGTCAAAGATGGCTATGTCATGACCGACACGCTCAAAAAATGTAATCTGCCGACCATTGACCAGACCCCCGAGGTGATCTCCTTCTACGTCGAGGAGGAGACGGCGGATGGGCCTTACGGCGCCAAGGGGGTGGGTGAGCTGGCTTCAATTCCGACCACGCCGGCGATTATTAACGCCATCTATAATGCCACCGGTGTGCGCTGCTTCAACTTGCCGGCCGACAAGAAGTGGCTCAAGGCGCAACTCGCAGAAAAGGCCTAAGCGTCTATGCTCATTGTCAACGCCACCCTCATTACCTGGGGCGAAAACAACCAGATCCTGCCCGACCATGCTTTGTTGCTGGAAGGGGATTGCATTGCCGCGTTGGGGCCTACTGCCACCTTGCGCGCTCAATATCCTGATGCGCCAACGTTGGATGCACGCAACCAATATGTCATGCCCGGCAATATCTGCGCCCACACCCATTTCTATGGCGCATTTGCCCGCGGCATGGCCATCCCCGGCGCCGCGCCCAAGGATTTCCCGGAAATCCTGGCGCGGCTCTGGTGGAAGCTGGACCGGGCGCTGACCCTGGACGATGTACGCTACTCGGCGCTGGTCTGCCTCGTCGATGCGGTCAAACATGGCACGACGACGCTCATTGACCACCATGCCTCGCCTAATGCGATTGACGGCTCGCTTGATGTCATTGCCGAAGCGGTGCAAGCCGCAGGGCTGCGTGCGGTGCTCTGCTACGAGGTCACCGATCGGGATGGCCCAGAGCGCTTCCAGGCCGGCATTGCCGAAAATGTCCGCTTTGCGCGCACCTTGGAGGCCAATCCGACCCCGCAGTTGGCGGCCACCTTTGGCCTCCACGCCAGCCTGACCCTTTCTGATCCATCGTTAGCTACATGCCGCGCGGCCTATAACAATGGCTTCCATATCCATGTAGCCGAACATGAAGCCGATGAATATGACAGTTTGAGCAAGAGCGGCACACGGGTGGTGGATCGGCTCCACGCCTTTGGCATCCTAGGTCCCCGTTCCATTGCCGCGCACTGCGTTCACATCGACCAACGCGAAGCTGAACTGTTGCGCGACACCCAGACGTGGGTCACCCATCAGCCCCGATCCAACATGAACAATGCGGTCGGCGCCGCCGATATTGAGGGACTGCTGCGGCTGGGCGTCAAGGTGGGGCTGGGCAATGATGGCTTTTCCAACGCCATGTGGGAAGAGTGGAAGACAGCTTATCTCTACCATAAAGCCGCCCACCGCGACCCACGCCGCGCCGGTGGTTACACCATCACCGCAATGGCGGTCAACAACAATGCTACGCTGGCTGGCCTCTTTTTTCCACAGGCGCCATTAGGCGTCATTGCGCCGGGAGCGTTGGCCGATATTATCTTTGTCGATTACCATCCTACCACACCGCTCAGCGCCGGCAATCTGCCCTGGCACATTCTCTTTGGCTTTGAGCCCTCCATGGTGACCACCACCATCGGCGGCGGCAAAGTTCTGATGCAGGATCGCCAACTGCTCTTTCTGGATGAAGCCGCGATCGCCGCTACGAGCAGGGAATTGGCGGCCAAAACCTGGGAACGCTATAACAGCTAATTTGATGAGCATGAATATTGTATTAACCTTGCCCGACTGGGCGTTGAGCGAACTAGAGCGTATGCCTGAATTCCTGCCCTCGTTGGAAGAACGCATGGCTGCCGTCATCCGCTTTTCCCAGTTAAATTTTGAACACAACACAGGGGGCCCCTTTGCCGCCGGTGTCTTTGAGCGTGATTCAGGGCGTCTGGTGGTGATTGGCGTCAATCGCGTCGTGCCCACCAACTGCTCCTCTGCCCACGCTGAAATAATCGCGCTCTCCTTGGCGCAGAAGCTGCTTAACACTTACGATCTGGGAGGGCCAGGTATGCCCGCTTATCAACTCGTGGTCAATGCTCGGCCTTGCGCCATGTGCTACGGCGCCACCCTTTGGTCAGGGGTGCGTTCGTTGGCGGTGGCTTGCACCGGCGAAGAAGTTGAGACGATTACCGGTTTTGATGAAGGGCCGATCCATCCCCAATGGGATGTGGAATTGCGTAAACGCGGCATTGAACTGATCGAGAATGTCAACGCGGCCGACGCCCGCGCCGTCTTCCACGCCTTTGCCCGCAGCAACCGGCCCGTCTACAACAGCCGACAAGGCGGGGAATAATAATTAATGGAAAACGGTTAACGGTTAATGGTTAATCGCACGCACCGGTAACGAAACACGCAACACGCTTGGATAAATTTCTTGGGATATATTGCTATGACAACAATTGCAATTTTAGGTGGTACTGGTCATGAGGGTTCTGGTCTGGGGCTGCGTTGGGCCAAGGCTGGGCACACCATCATCATCGGCTCGCGCACGGCGGAGAAGGCCGAGAGCGCGGCCGCCGCGATTAATGAGAAGTTAGCTATCGCGACTGTGCAAGGGATGGAAAACCCAGCCGCCGCGCAAGCCGCCGAGTTGGTGGTGCTGACGGTGCCCTATGCGGCGCATACGGCCACTGTCTCCAGCGTGCGCGCTGCGGTGCAAGGGAAGGTATTTGTTGATGTCACCGTACCGTTGGCGCCGCCCAAAGTGTCACGGGTGCAGATGCCGCCGGGTGGCTCAGCCAGCCAAGAAGCACAGGCGATTTTAGGACCAGATGTCAAGGTCGTGACCGCTTTCCAAAATATTTCGGCCGCGCATCTGCAAGATCCCGATCACCCCATCGATTGCGATGTCCTGGTTTGTGGGGATGACCGTGAAGCGAAAAACACCGTCATCCAACTGGCGGCTGATGCCGGCATGAAGGCGTGGGATGCCGGCCCCCTGGCTAACGCCGTGGTGGTGGAAGGGATGACCTCGGTGCTGATTGGCCTGAACATCCGCCACAAGGTCAAGGCGTCGGGCATTCGGATCACCGGCATCGACAACAGTTGAGTGAGTAGGGATGGAACGCGGATTGAGCAGATTAGGCGGATTCACACGGATTATTCCCCGTTTCAACAAAAATCCGCGCAAATCCGCTCAATCCGCGTTCTATGGGACATACTTATGCGAGGATAGGGTAGACAATGATTGATGATCCGGTTTTGGTCAATGACTGGCATCCGGTGGCGCGGGCGAAGGATCTGGCTGAAGGAGCGGTGCTCAGTGTCCGGCTGTTAGAGGAGGATCTGGTGCTCTGGCGTAATGGCGGTCAGGTCATGGCCTGGCGCGATCTCTGTATCCACCGGGGGACGCGCCTCTCGTTGGGCAAGGTGGCGGACGGGTTACTCGAATGCCCCTACCACGGCTGGCGCTATAACAACGCCGGCGCCTGTGTCCACATCCCCGCCCACCCTGGCCAAACACCGCCGGCCAAAGCACGCGCCCAAAGCTATCTGGTCCAGGAAGCCTATGAACTGATCTGGGTCTGCCTGGGCGCGCCGGCTCAGGCGATCTCTGCGTTTACCGAATGGGATGACGCAACCTATCGCAAGATCATATGCGGTCCCTATCCAGTGCAGGCAAGTGGCCCACGCATTGTCGAAAACTTTTTGGACGTGGTCCACTTCCCCTTTGTCCATGAGGGCATTCTGGGCGACCGCAATCACCCGGAGATTGAGGAGTATGAGGCCAAGATTGGCCCCAACGGTGTCGAAGCGACCGGCGTGCGCATCTACCAACCCGACCCCTATGGCACCGGCGTGGGCGATGTGGTGGCCTATACCTATCGGGCGCTGCGGCCCTTGACCGCTTACTTTGTCAAGGAATCATCACAGCGCTTTGCCATCTTGCTGATGATCACCCCCCACTCCGCCATCAGCAGCACCGCCTGGATGTGGATGGCCATGAACTATGGCCACGACATTCCCGAGGCAGAGTTGGTGGCCTATGAAGATAAAATCTTTGCCCAGGATCAGCCGATTTTGGAATCGCAACGGCCGGAATTGCTGCCGCTGGATCTGCAAGCCGAACTCCATCTGCGCAGCGACCGCACCGCAATCGCCTATCGCACCTGGTTAAAAGCATTGGGCATGACCTTTGGAACAGCATAAAAGGAGATCACCATGACCGCGCACCGCGTCGCCCTCTATTTACAAGACGCCCATTCGCTCCAGGATGGGATTCAGATCGCGCAATATGCCGAGAGCAAAGGCTTTGAAGCGGTCTGGCAAGCCGAAAGCCGCTTGGTGCGCGATGCAATTGTGCCCATGGCTGCCTTTGCCGCCACCACGGAACGGCTGAAGGTGGGCTCCGGCGTCATCAACAACTGGACGCGCAACATTGGGCTGCTGGCCGCCACCTTTCTCACCCTAGACGACTTGGCGCCCAACCGGATTATCTGTGGCATTGGCGCCTGGTGGGATCCATTGGCCAAGAATGTAGGGATTGAACGGCGTAAACCGCTGCTGGCCATGCGGGAGACGGTTGAGGTTATGCGGCGGCTCTTGCGCATGGAAAATGTCACCTTTCACGGGGAATTCCACCAGGTCACCGGTATTGAGTTGGATGTGGTGCATGGTCGGCGCGAGCCGCGCAACATTCCCATTATGATCGGCGCCACCGGCGACCAAATGATGCAACTGACAGGCGAGATCGCTGATGGCTGTGTGCTCAACTACTGCGTGCCGCCGGAATACAATGACCGCGCGTTGGAACTGTTGGACAAAGGCGCGCAAAAAGCCGGTCGGCGCGCCGAGGATCTGGATCGCCCGCAACTGGTGGTCTGCTCGGTCGATCATGACCGCAAAAAAGCGATTGAAGCGGCCAAAGTGCTGCTAACCCAATATCTCGCCCAACAGCCCCACATAGCCAAGGCATCAGGCGTCAGTGAGGAGATTGTCAAGCAAGTGCAGTCGATCCTGGGTTGGCCGGCCACCAAAGAGCAAATCCACGAGGCCATGCAATTTGTGCCCGATGAGTTTGTGCTCCGCATTTCAGCCACCGGCACACCGGATGAGGTGCGCGCCAAGGTGCAGGAATATATTGACCGTGGCTGCACTTGCCCCATTTTGTATCCGATGAGTGATCCATATTTGATGATTGACACTTTTGCCCAAGTATAACTAAGGAGATTGGTGATTAGGTTATTGGTGATTGGCAGGGGGCGATATCCCAGCAAAATTTGTTATCACCCAATGACCGCAATCTCTTCACGCTTAGGCGGTTCCAAGGAATAAAATCCCGCCGTGGGGGAGCGCTCTTGCGGTCGCCCCTGGGGCACCGGCAAGCGGATGCCCCTACCGTGCGGATTCAATGGCTTGGAACCGCCTTATCCAAACAATAGGAGAAAAGGTATCCATGCACAAGAGGAAGTTTTATTCGTTGCTCAGTTTGATCATGGTGGCGGCGCTGCTAATTACGGCGTGTGCTGCCCCGGCAGGGGCCCCGACTGCCGGGGGAGAAGCGCCGGCGGCTGCACCGGCAGCCGCCAGCAGTGACAGCGGCTCGATGCAGATCCCCGATGTCGAAGATGGCAAGTTTAACATCGGTATGGTGCTGATTGGCCCGCACGATGATGGCGGTTGGAGCCAATCTCACTACGAGGGCTTGCAGTACATTGCCGACAATGTGCCCAACACCCACGTCGCCTATATTGAGTTGGTGCCCGAAGGTGCACAGGCGGAACAGGTCTTCCGCAGCCTGGCGCGCAAAGGCTTCAACCTGATCATCGGCACCTCGTTTGGGTATATGGACGGCATGGAAGCGGTGGCCGAGGAGTTCCCGGACACTATGTTTATCCACATTAGCGGCTATAAGTCCAACGGCACCAATTTTGGCAACCTCTTTGGCGCCATGGAAGTGATGAAATATATTGCCGGCATGCTCGCCGGCAGCCGCGCCAAGGTGGATGGCAACCCGCGCCTGGGCTTGATGGCCACCTTTCCTATTCCCGAAGAGTTACGGCTCGGCAATGCCATTGCCCTGGGCATGAAGCAGACCTGCCCAGAGTGCACCATGGATGTACGCTGGCTCAACACCTGGCACGATCCAGTGATTGAGAAGGATGCCGCCGCGTCGCTTTTGGATGCCGGCGTACAGGTGGTCTTCACCGGCGCCGACACGCCGGCCGCCGGCGATGTGGCCCAGGAAAAGGGTAAATGGGGCGTTAACTATGACTGGGTCGGCGCCTGCAAGGTTGAACGCTGTCTCACCGCACCTTATTGGAACTGGGGTCCCATTTACGCCCAGATTACGCAAAAGGTGATTGACGGCACCTATACACCGGGCTATGACTACTTTGACGCCGACGCCGACGGTATGGGTCTCTATGGACTCATGGCAGGGCAGGAGCAGACGCTAGGCATGGCCGACCTGCCGGCGGAAGATATGCAACTGGTCCAGAACACCCTCAAGGCTGCGTTGGCCGGTGATTTCACCCGCTTTGATGTCTTTAAAGGGCCAATCAAGGACAACAAGGGCAACGAAATTCTGCCCGCCGGTAAATCGCTGGAACAAGTCGACCTGGATGGCTTCAAAGAGTTTGGCGCCCCCTGTGAAATCTGCATGTACTGGTGGGCCGACGGCATCACCGCCGAGTTGCCCAAGCTGAATTAGCATAGAACGCGGATTTAGCGGATTAGGCGGATTGTAACGGATTTTGCTGTCGTTCATTTGGCGGGAGATCGTAGGTGCGGTTTCCATACCGCACGAGTTGGGATACACGAGACCGTGTGGTATGGAAACCCATACGCATCAAGCTAAGAAAATTTACACGGGAAAACATGTTCAGCGAGCACGCCTCGTGCGGGTGATACCAGAGAGAATCCGGCACGCGCCTAGGAGGCAACCGCGCCTACTCCACACGGGAAAATCGCTTAACTTGATGCGTATGGGTATGGATACCGCACGAGTTGGGATACACGAGACCGTGTGGTATGGAAACCGCACGAGTTGGGATACACGAGACCGTGCGGTATGGAAACCGCACCTACAAGCTATCCAATCTATTAACCAACCGTGAACCATACTCGGATTTTTATCCGGTAGAATAGGCTAAATCCGCCGAATCCGCGTTTTATCCAATGTTTCGATTGGACCACAACCATGACCGAGACCGTACCTGCGGTGGCAATGCAGGGGATCACCAAACGTTTTCCCGGCGTGTTGGCCAATGACCAGGTTGATTTTACCCTAGCCCCCGGCGAAGTTCATGCGCTGTTGGGTGAAAATGGCGCGGGCAAAAGCACGTTGATGAGCATCCTCTCCGGCCTCTACAAGCCCGATGCCGGCACGATTGCAGTGCAGGGGCAGTCGGTGACCTTTAACTCGCCGCGCGATGCCATTGCCCAAGGGCTGGGCATGATCCACCAGCACTTCTCGCTGATTCCATCGCAGACTGTTACCGAAAATATCCTTTTGGGCCTTGATGAACCGCGCTTCTTTATGCGCCTCGCCCAGTACGACCAGCGTATGAGCGAGTTGGGGCAACGCTTTGGCCTCAAGGTGACGCCCAAAGCCAAGGTCTGGCAACTGTCGGTGGGGGAACAGCAGCGTGTCGAGATCCTCAAAATGCTCTATCGCGGGGTGCAGGTGTTGATCATGGATGAACCGACCGCGGTGCTGGCGCCTCAAGAGATCGACGGGCTGATTGCCACGTTACGCTCAATGGCGGCGGAGGGCAAGTCGATTGTCTTTATCAGCCACAAGCTTAACGAAGTGATGCAGGTGGCCGACCGGGTCACGGTGCTGCGCCAGGGCAAGGTCTCGGCCGCGGGGTTGCCCACCAAAGCAACCACCATCCCCGAGCTGGCGCGGCTCATGGTGGGCCGTTCGGTGATCTTTGACCTGCACAAAGCGGCGCAAACGCCCGGCCCCGTGGTGCTCAAGCTCGACCGGGTCTGCGCCAACAATGACAAGGGCTTGCCGGCGTTACGCAATCTCTCACTCCATGTGCGCGCCGGCGAGATTGTTGGCGTGGCCGGCGTGGCGGGCAACGGACAACGGGAACTGGCCGAGGTGATCACTGGCTTGCGCCCGGTCACCAGTGGCTCGATCACGGTCGATGGCATAGAGTTGAGCAACCAATCGGCTTTGGCGGCCATTCGTCAAGGGGTCGCGCATGTGCCGGAAGATCGCACCCATGTCGGCTCCGCACCCAACCTGAGCATTACCGACAATGTGATTATGAAGCGCTATCGCGAGGCGCCGCTGGCCAACGGCTGGACCCTCAATTATACCGCCGCCCATCAGACTGCCGAACGTCTCAAGGATGAATACGCGATCCTGGCGCCGACGGTGGATACAGAGGTACGCCTGCTCTCCGGCGGCAATCTCCAGCGCACCATTCTGGCGCGCGAACTCTCAACCGGCCCCAAATTGCTGGTCGCCATGCAGCCGACGCGCGGGCTGGATGTGGGTGCGATTGAAGGGGTGCAGCGGCTGCTGTTGGCGCAACGGGCCGCCGGCGCCGCCATTCTCCTCTCTTCGGAGGAGTTGGAAGAACTCTTTGCCCTGAGCGATCGCATTGTGGTCATGTACGAAGGAGAAGTTGTGGGTGAAGTAACTGAGCACGATACGGAGGCCATTGGCCTGATGATGACAGGAGGCCAGCGGTGAGCGCAACTACACCAACGGCCCGGACCGGTTTTCCATTCGCCCTCAAAGTCGAGCGCCGGCTGACCACACCGGGCTGGCTTCCACCGCTGGTTTCGCTGGGCGCCATTGTGGTGGCGCTCCTGATCGGCGCCCTGATTCTGCTGCTGGTGGGCGGCAATCCCATTGCCATCTATCGCCATGTGGGCCGCGCCGCCTTTGGCGACCTGGGCGTCTTCTCCGACACCTTGGTGGTGGCGACGCCGCTCATCTTTGTAGGGCTGGCCTGTTCCATCTCCTTTCGCATGAAGCTGTGGAACATTGGCGCCGAAGGGCAATTTTTTATGGGGGCGTTGGGCGCCAGCGCTGTGGTGCTCAGTGGTCTTGTATCAGAGAGCGCACCCCGCTGGTTGGTTCTGACGCTGATGCTCGTGGCCGGCGTTGTCTTTGGCGCCTTTTGGGGCTGGATTCCCGGCTGGCTCAAAGCGCGTCTCCAGGTCAATGAGATTATTACGACGCTCATGCTCAATTACATTGCCATTGCCCTGGTCAACTTCTTTGTCTTTGCCGTCTGGAGTGAAGGCGGCTTTCAGATGAGCAAGACCTTCCCCAAGAACGCCTGGCTGCCGCGGCTCGGTGACTATGCCAAGAGTGTGCCCCTCTTCCGCGGCCTCACCACTCACTTTGGCCTGGTGCTGGCGCTCGTGGCCGTGGTGATTGTCTGGTATATCATCTATCGCAGTCGTTGGGGCTATGAGATCCGGCTGATTGGCGACAACCCGCGCGCGGCCCAATATGCGGGCATCAATATTGTGCGTAACACCGTGCTGCTTATGATGACCTCCGGTGCGCTGGCCGGCGCCGCGGGCATGTCCGAAATCGCGGGTGTGGTCCACCGCTTGCAGACCTCCATCTCGCCTGGCTACGGTTTCACCGGCATTATCATTGCCTGGTTGGCCAAGCTCAATCCATTTTTGGTGATCTTGGTGGCGGTGCTCTTTGGCGGGCTCATCCTGGCCGGACGCGAGATCCAACCGGCCGGCGTGCCCCGTTTGATTCAGGGGATTATACTTTTTATGCTGATCGCCAGCGATGTGCTATTGCGCTACCGGGTGCGGCTGGTGCGCCGCGGGGAGGTGGCCTGATGGACCCTATCTTGATTTTACAGGCCGGCGTAGCCAGCGGCACCGTGCTGTTGCTGGCCACCATCGGTGAAATCTTTGCCGAACGGTCGGGCATTCTTAACCTGGGCATTGAGGGCATGATGTTGATGGGCGCCATGAGCGCCTATAGCGTGACCCTGGCCACCGGCAATGGTTGGTTGGGGCTGTTGGTGGCGATGGTAATGGGCGGCTTATTAGCCCTCCTGCATGGCGTGGTCACCATCCATTTTCAAGCCGATCAGGTGGTCAGCGGGCTGGCGCTTACCTTTCTGGGTGCGGGGCTGAGCCTGGTCTTTGGTGAAGGGTTGAGCAGCGCCGGCGCGGTGACCTTATTGCCCAAGTTTACCATCCCTGGGCTGGTCGCCATTCCCGTGCTGGGGCCCATTCTCTTTTATGACCAGAGTATTATGGTCTACATCGGCTATCTGCTTATCCCGCTGGCGTGGTTCTACATCAACCGGACACGGCCCGGCTTACACCTGCGCGCCGTAGGCGAAAATCCCACCGCCGCCGACGCCATGGGCATCAATGTCTATCGATTACGCTATGCCTACGTCTGCTTTGGCGGCGCCTTGTGTGGGTTGGCCGGCGCCACCATTAGCCTGGCCATTTCCCCCGGCTGGTTTAGCGAACTGACCACCTCCGGGCAAGGCTGGATTGCGGCGGGGTTGGTCATCTTTGCCCAATGGAATCCCTGGCGCGCCGCCTTTGGCGCCTATGCCTTTGGTGCGCTGCGCCGGGTGATCCTGGACATCCAGGGTCCGCAACTAATCCTGGGCTTCTCCAATCCCTTTTTCTACAACCCCTACTTGGGCTTTTTTATGCAGATGCTCCCCTACGCCTTTACGATCATCGTCCTGGTGCTGGGCTCACGGCAGGCGCTGCGCCAGCGGCTCGGCGCACCGGCAGCCCTAGGTGTGCCTTATGTACGGGGAGAACGGGGACGGTAGGGCAGTAGGACAGTGGACAGTGGGCAGTGGACAGTAGGCAGTGGACAGTGGGCAGTGAGACAGTTGAATTGGTGCAAGTGACCGGCACTGCGGAAGATAGAGTTGGCGAATTGGTAGTAGCACGGTTAAAACCGGCTACTGTCAGCGAAAAGTCGGGAACCCCTGATATCACACCTTTCGAGCAGGTGTGATGCGAGAATCTGGAGTGCAGGCACTGGACTGATTTACTAGTAGTTCACCAATCTTATATTGACGGATACCAGAAACCAGGTTTTTCCGAAAAACCTGGTTTCTTACCCGACATAAGAACTTTGGCAGAATACTAGTCGCTGAGGCGACTTCTCGGTGTTAGCAAGGGAATTCATTCCCATATAGGAAGATAAGCATGTGGCATGAGTATAAAATCGTCGCAACATTGGACGAAGCGCTGCAATTATTGGCTGCGGCAGGGCCAACCGCGCGGATCGTGGCCGGCGCCACCGACCTGATCATTGAGTTGGAGCGGGGCGTGCGTAAGGGCATCGAGATTCTGGTCGACATTACCCGGCTGCCTGGCCTGGACGCAATTACGCTGGACGATCAGGGCTGGATCCATCTAGGACCGCTGGTCACCCACAACCAATGTGTCGCTTCAGCGCTGCTGGTCGAACGGGCACTGCCGCTGGTGCAAGCCTGTTGGGAAGTAGGCGCGCCTCAGATCCGCAACCGGGCCACCGTCGCCGGCAACCTCATTACTGCGTCACCGGCCAACGACACCATTACACCGTTGATGGCGCTCGACGCGGTGATCACGCTGGCCTCGGTGCGCGGTGAACGGCGCGTCCCCTTGCGTGAATTTTACACCGGTGTACGGCGCACCGTCATGGCGCCCGATGAGTTGCTGGCTGAGATTGCCTTTCCCGCGCTGGCGGCCAACATCCGGGGTCACTTTATCAAGTTGGCGTTGCGTCGCGCCCAGGCGATTTCGGTGCTCAATGTGGCCGTCATCCTTGAAATGACCGGGCAGGAGGATACGCAGGGAGACAATCAGGCGGACAATGTGGTCAAGCAGGCGCGCATTGCGCTGGGCGCGGTGGCGCCGACGATTGTACGCGCCACCGCGGCGGAAGCGTTCCTCGCCGGCCAGCCACTGACAGCAGAAGTGATTAACCAGGCCAGTACGCTGGCCCAAGCGGTCGCCCACCCCATTGACGATGTACGCGCCCCGGCAGAATATCGTCTCGCGATGACTAAGACAATCACCCGCCGCGCCCTGGCCACCTTAGCCGCCTGCCAGGAACGCGCGCAGTGGCCCGCCACGCCGGTCATGCTCAAAACTGAGACAGATCCTATGTCCACCGTTACTGCTACCCAACCTTTGCTACACGAAGACGGCGCACCGATCATCACCACCACCATCAATGGCCAACCCTACACGGTCACCGAGGCCCAGGGGAAAACCCTGTTGCGCCTGTTGCGGGAGAATGTAGGGCTGACCGGCGTCAAGGAGGGGTGCGCCGAAGGGGAGTGTGGCGCCTGCACCGTCTTCTTGGATGGCGCCGCCGTCATGAGCTGTCTTGTCCCCGCGCCGCGCGCCCAAGGGGCCCAGATCACGACCGTTGAGGGGCTGGCCACCGGCGCGCAACTCCACCCGCTGCAACAGGCTTTTGTAGCGGCGGCGGCCGTACAGTGTGGCTTCTGTACGCCGGGCTTCCTCATGGCCGGCGCCAAGTTATTGGAGGAGCGTCCCCACCCCGACCGGGTCGCCATAGAACAGGCGCTGACCGGCAATCTCTGTCGCTGCACCGGTTATTATAAGATTATCGAGGCGCTGACAAAAGCAAGTGCCACCGAGGAAGGGAGCGTGCAGCCATGAGCGCGATGGGCCAATCACTACCCCGTCTCGACGCCGTGAGCAAAGTGACCGGCGCCGCCCACTACCCCAGCGACCTCGACCGGCCCGGCCAGTTGTGGATGAAGATTCGCTTTGCCGGCCGCCCCCATGCCCGTATCAAGCGCATTGACACCACCTTAGCCGAGCAAGCCCCCGGCGTCGTCGCCGTCTTTACCGCCAAGGATGTGCCCTGCAATGAGTATGGGCTCATGGTCTATGACCAGCCGGTGCTCTGTGGGCCCGGTGCCGCCAAGGTGGGCGCCGATGTGGTGCGTTTTGTGGGCGATCAGGTGGCACTGGTGGTGGCCGCCACCGAGGAGGCCGCCGCCCGCGGGCGCGACCTGATCGAGATCGAGTGGGAAGATCTGCCGGTGCTCACTGACCCGCGTGTGGCCATGCAGCCGGGTGCGATCCAGATCCTGCCGGAGCTTCCCGACAACATTTTGCACCACTATCCCGTGCGCAAAGGCGATGTCGAGCATGCCTGGGCCGAGTGTGACGCGATTGTGGAAGGCTATTACCAGACGCCCATGCAGGAGCACGCTTACTTGCAGCCGGAAGCGGGGCTGGCCTATCTGGACGAGATGGGCCGGGTGACGGTGGCCGTGGCGGGCCAGTGGACTTACGAAGATCAGATGCAGATCGCCCACGCGCTGATGTTGCCGCCGGAGCAGGTGCGGGTGGTCTACCCCGCGATTGGTGGCGCCTTTGGCGGGCGCGAGGATATGTCGGTCCAAATCGTGTTGGCGCTGGCGGCGTTGAAATTGGGGCACCCGGTCAAGATTATCTGGAGCCGGGAAGAGTCGATCATTGGCCATCACAAGCGCCATGCCTTTTACATCAAGGCCAAATGGGGCGCCAAAGCCGACGGGACACTGGTGGCCGCCGAGTGCGAACTGATCTCCGACGCCGGTCCCTATGCCTATACCTCGACCAAGGTGCTGGGCAATGCCGTGCTGACGGTGACCGGTCCCTACTGCTTTCCCCACGCCAAGCTTGATGCCTACACCGTGCTGACCAACAATGTGCCGGGGGGCGCCTTTCGCGGCTTTGGCGGGCCCCAGGGCGCCTTTGCCGCCGAAATGCAGATGAACAAACTGGCCGCGGCGTTGGGCCTAGACCCCATTGTCCTACGCCAGAAAAATTTGCTCACCGACGAATCGGTCTGGACCATTGGCACGCAGGCGCCTCCCGGCGTGACCATCGACAAGGTGGTGGCGCGCTGTGCCGCGGCAATGGGCTGGACGCCTGAGCAGGGGCTGCCGCCGGCCGCGCCCACTGGCCAGCCCCACTTACGCCGCGGCCGGGGTTTTGCCTGCGCCTTTAAGAATATCGGCTTCTCCTTTGGCTTCCCCGAACGGTGTGACGCCAAAGTGGAGTTACGGGGCGGGGCCACCATTGAAGAAGTCATCCTCTATCATGGCGGCGCCGATGTGGGCCAAGGTGCACACACCGCCTTTTGTCAGATGGCGGCTGATGCCGTCGGTGTGCCCATAGACCGGGTGCGCATTGTCGCCTCTGACACAGCCACGACGGGGGATTCGGGCAGCGCCTCGGCCTCGCGCTTGACCTTTATGGCCGGCAACGCCATCCGTGGCGCGGCGACTGCGGCGCTGGCCAAGTGGCAGAGCGAAGAGCGCCCCGCCATTGGAGAATATCGCTATATCCCGCCGGCCACCACCGCGCTCGATCCGGTGACCGGCCACGGCACGCCCAACTTTGCCTATGGCTATGTGGCCGAAGCGGTGGAGGTCGAGGTCGATCTGGAGACCGGCCATGTACGGCTGCTGGAGGTCATCTGCGCCGATGATGTGGGCAAGGCGGTCAACCCGCAGCAGATCGAAGGGCAGATTGAAGGGGCGGTGATCCAGGCGGCGGGCTACGCGCTCATGGAAAATTTCATCATGCGCGATGGCTATGTGCTGACACCCCACCTCTCCAATTATCTGATTCCGACGGTGTTGGATGTGCCACCGCGCATCCGTTCCCTTATCCTGGAGTATGGCGACCAGGTGGGGCCGTGGGGCGTACGCGGCATGGCCGAGATGCCCTACCTGCCGCTGGCGCCGGCCATTGGCGCGGCCATCCATGCCGCCACGGGGATCTGGATCGATGAGTTCCCCTATACGCCGGACCGGGTCTGGAAGAAGTTGCAATGCTAGGCAGCTTGTCTCGCCCCAAAGTGACCGACGAAACGGTGACGCGCATTGTGGAAATGATCCGGCGGACCGGCTTTACGCCCGGCGCCCGCTTGCCCGGCGAACGACGCTTGGCCCAACAGTTGCAGGTGAGCCGCACCTCTATCCGCGCTGCCCTCGAACGGCTGATTACCCTGGGCTTACTAGAGGCGCGGCCCGGCAGCGGCACCTTTGTCAAAACGCCCAGCAGCGAGTTGGTCTTGGCGGCGCTGGCGCCCCACATTTGGCAGGATGTAGCCACCTTGCGCCGCCTCTTTGAACTGCGCGAAATCATCGAAGTGGAGGCCGCGGCGCGGGCCGCCGCCCGTGCCACGCCGGCGCAGATCGCGGCCATGCGTGATTGGGCGGAGCAGGTCGCCCGCTGCGCCACCAACAAAGATCGCGCTGGCCTGGTGCGCGCCGATGTAGAATTTCATCGCCAGATCCTGGTCGCCACCGGTAATGAAATCCTGGTGGACCTGATTGACACCCTTGGCCCGCTGCTCCAAGAGTTACGCTATGCCAGCACCGACAACCCGGAATTGCTGCCCGGCCAACGCCTGGTGCTGGCCGCGATTGAGGCGGGTGACGCCGAGGCCGCGCGCCAGGCCATGCGCGACCATCTGGCGGTGGTGCGGGCCAAAGCTGAAACCTTTTTTACGGCCAAAGCGTAGCCACTAGCCCGCTTCTAGCCAGTCCGTGACTGGCGATGGGGCGCCGGTCACGGACTGGCTAGAAGCTGAGGAGTGCGACCGGGAGTGCGTTGCACAGGCGAGAAACTTCTTGGCAATCCAGGGCATCGTCCTGCCTGTGCAACGCACTCCCTCGACCCTCTTAACGAATGTGCCATTGTCAAAGTAGTCACGCCAAAGCAGAGAATGAATGAGTATCTTAGCTATGAACCAGAATCTTTCTCCCCTCCGTGCGCAACAAGTGCAGGCCCTACAGCGCCAGGTGCACGCGGCCCAGGCGGCCATTGTTACCTTTCTGCGCGATATCTGCGCCATTCCCTCCATGGATTCACAGATTGGGCCGGTGGGCGAGCGCATTGGCGCCGAGTTGCGCAAGCTCGCCTATGACGAAGTGCGCTTTGACCGCATGGGCAATATCCTGGGGCGTATTGGCAACGGGCCGCGGGTCATCGTCTATGATTCGCACATTGACACCGTGGGCATTGGCGACCGCGCAGCGTGGCCGTGGGATCCCTTTACCGGCAAGGTGGAAGCGGGCGTCCTCTATGCGCGCGGCGCCTGTGACGAAAAGGGCAGCACGCCCGGCATGGTCTATGGACTGGCGTTGGCGCGCGACCTGGGGTTGCTCGACGGCTGGACGGTCTGGTATTTTGGCAACATGGAGGAGTGGTGCGACGGCATTGCGCCCAACACCTTTGTCGAGGTTGACCCCGGTGTGCGGCCCGATGTGGTGGTCATTGGTGAGCCAACACGGATGCAGCTCTATCGGGGCCACAAAGGGCGGGTGGAGATGAAGGTGGTGGCCAAGGGGCGCAGCGCCCATGCCGCCAGCAACCACCTGGGGGACAATGCGCTCTACAAGCTGCTGCCCGTCATTGCCGGCATTCGGGATCTGGAGCCGCAGTTGGGTGACCATCCGTTTCTGGGCCACGGCAAAATCACTGCCAGCGATCTCCAGGTACAGACGCCCAGCATCAACGCCGTGCCCGACGAAGCGACCCTCTACATTGACCGGCGGCTCACCTTTGGCGAGGACAAGCAGACCGCGATTGAGCAGGTGCGCGCCCTGATTCCGCCGGACGATCGCGCCGCGGTGACCGTGGAAGAACTCACCTACGCCGAGCCCTCTTACACCGGCTTTGTCTTCCCGGTTGACAAATATTTCCCGGCCTGGGCCTATCCCGAAGCGCATCCGTTGGTGCAGGTCGGGCAGCAGGTGCGCCAGTGGATTGGCCTCCCCGCCGCGCCCACCGGCAAATGGGACTTCAGCACCAACGGCGCCTACTGGGCCGGCAAAGCCCAGATCCCCGCCATTGGCTTTGGCCCCGGCGACGAAACCACCGCCCACACCATCTACGATTCCGTCCCCCTGGCCGATGTGGTCAAGGCGGCCGAGTTTTATGGCCTGCTGCCGGCGGCGTTGAGGGATGAAAAAGTGGAGATTGGTGATTAGGCAATTGGTGATTTTTCCCGTGATCGGAAAATAGGCTGGTCGCTGGTCGCTGTTAGCCAGCAGCGACCAGCGACCAGCCATTTGCATTACATCAATTTTTCGTAAATCTCTTGACATAGCGTAGTACCTATGCTATAGTGCAACTACATCAAAGATTGTATTGCCATTGGAACGCCGTATCTCCCGGCTGTGACTGAGCCGCTGGTGGATACGCTGACATCCCGTGGTGAATACCACGGGATTCTTTGTTTTCTACTGTCTTTATTTCGCTGCCTACATCGCTGCCTCTGCTGCATGAATATAACCGAAAAATACTTGTCGCCGCCAACGTATCGCAATTAGCGTCGCTATGGCAACGCGACAAACGCCGCCAATACCAAAGTTTTGCGGTGCGCAGGTTGTTCCGGTAACATTGGGGCTGGTTCGTAGCTGCCCTTTCTGATACAATAGAAACCACAGTAGCTCTTTGGATCAGTTTTAGTAGTTGGATAAAGGTAAGTAGATGATGAAAGAACAAGCGGCAGCTGAGTCCAGTAGCCAAGAACGCCAACTCGTCGCCCTTCTGCGAAAATTACCACCTGAACGAAGCGCACAAGTGTTTGCCTTTGCGCGCTTTGTTGCTTATGAAACATTCAAGACTGACGAACTTGAGCTTTTTGACGTTGATGAGTTTTTAGAGGATGCAGACACTGAAAATGATGCGAAATGGGAAGCTATTTTTGCATCAGATGAAGGTCAAACTGCATTAGATCGACTTGCAGATGAAGCGTTAGCAGAAATTCATGCGGGGAAAGCCAAACCAATGATTTTCACTGCTAGTGGTGAGATAACACCAGGGTGAATTCGTTAACGCTACCGCAATTTTGGAAGTTGTATAATCAGTTACCCAAAACAATCCGTCGGCGCGCAGTGAAGGCTTACCGACTTTGGCGGGACAATCCGCAAATGCCAGGGCTACAGTTTAAGTTGGTCGGTAAGCGTCGTCCTGTTTACTCTGTGCGCATCAATGACTCTTACAGGGCGCTTGGATTACTGGATGGGGATACGGTCTATTGGTTTTGGATAGGAACACACGACGAATACGAACGTATCATCAAATCGCTGTAACTTTCGTTTTCCTTTTACCGGAAACGAAAGAGAGAGAAAAATGACAAAAGGCGGCAGGGCGACGGGCCGCGGGTCATTGTCTATGATTCGCATATTGACACCGTAGGCATTGGCGACCGCGCGGCGTGGCCGTGGGATCCCTTTACCGGCAAGGTGGAAGCGGGCTCCTCTATGCGCGCGGCGCCTGTGATGAAAAGGGCAGCACGCCCGGCATGGTCTATGGCCTGGCCCTGGCGCGTGATCTGGGGTTGCTGGAGGGATGGACGGTCTGGTACTTTGGCAACATGGAGGAGTGGTGCGACGGCATTGCGCCCAACACCTTTGTCGAGGTCGATCCGGGTGTCCGGCCCGAGGTGGTGGTCATTGGCGAGCCGACACGGATGCAGCTCTATCGCGGCCACAAAGGGCGGGTGGAGATGAAGGTGGTGGCCAAGGGGCGTAGCGCCCACGCCGCCAGCAACCATCTGGGCGATAATGCGATCTACAAGCTGCTGCCCATCATTGCCGGCATTCGGGATCTGGAGCCACAGTTGGGCGACCATCCGTTTCTGGGCCACGGCAAGATCACCGCCAGCGATCTCCAGGTGCAGACGCCGAGCATCAACGCCGTGCCCGACGAAGCGACGCTCTATATTGACCGGCGGCTGACCTTTGGCGAGGACAAGCAGACCGCGATTGAACAGGTGCGCGCCCTGATTCCGCCGGCAGATCGCGCCACGGTCACCGTGGAAGAACTCTACTATGCCGAGCCCTCCTACACCGGCTTTGTCTTCCCGGTAGACAAATATTTCCCGGCCTGGGCCTATCCCGAAGCGCATCCGCTGGTGCAGGCCGGGCAGCAGGTGCGCCAGTTGATGGGTCTGCCCGCCGCGCCCACCGGCAAATGGGATTTTAGCACCAACGGCGCCTACTGGGCCGGCAAAGCCCAGATCCCCGCCATCGGCTTCGGCCCCGGCGACGAAACCACCGCCCACACCATCTACGATTCCGTCCCCCTGGGGGACGTGGTCAAGGCGGCTGAGTTTTATGGGCTGCTGCCGGCGGTGTTGAGGGATGAAAAAGTGGGGGATTGGTGATTGAGTCATTGGTGATTTTTCCCGTGATCGAAAATAGGCTGCTAGCTGTTAGCCAGCAGCGACCAGCCAGCAGCCAGCAGCCATTCGCATTACATCAATTTTTCGTAAATCTCTTGACATAGAGTAATCCCTATGCTATAGTGCAGCTACAGCAAAGATTGTATTGCCATTGGAACGCCGTATCTCCCGGCTGTGACTGTGCCGCTGGTGGATACGCTGACAGCCCGTGGTGAATGCCACGGGATTTTTTGTTTTCTACTGTCTTTATTTCGCTGCCTACATCGCTGCCTCTGCTGCATGAATATAACCGAAAAATACTTGTCGCCGCCAACGTATCGCAATTAGCGTCGCTATGACAACGCGACAAACGCCGCCAATACCAAAGTTTTGCGGTGCGCAGGTTGTTCCGGTAACATTGGGGCTGGTTCGTAGCTGCCCTTTCTGATACAATAGAAACCACAGTAGCTCTTTGGATCAGTTTTAGTAGTTGGATAAAGGTAAGTAGATGATGAAAGAACAAGCGGCAGCTGAGTCCAGTAGCCAAGAACGCCAACTCGTCGCCCTTCTGCGAAAATTACCACCTGAACGAAGCGCACAAGTGTTTGCCTTTGCGCGCTTTGTTGCTTATGAAACATTCAAGACTGACGAACTTGAGCTTTTTGACGTTGATGAGTTTTTAGAGGATGCAGACACTGAAAATGATGCGAAATGGGAAGCTATTTTTGCATCAGATGAAGGTCAAACTGCATTAGATCGACTTGCAGATGAAGCGTTAGCAGAAATTCATGCGGGGAAAGCCAAACCAATGATTTTCACTGCGAGTGGTGAGATAACACCAGGGTGAATTCATTAACGCTACCGCAATTTTGGTTTTGGATAGGAACACACGACGAATACGAACGTATCATCAAATCGCTGTAACTTTCGTTTTCCTTTTACCGGAAACGAAAGGGAGAGAAAAATGACAAAAGGCGGCAGATCGTTCATCCTAAGAGGTGCAGAGCCAAAATGCCCATGCGGTCAAAACGCATGACAAATATTTTCCCGCCTGGGCCTATCCTGACGAACATCCGCTGGTGCAGGCCGGGCAACAGGTGCGCCAGGTGATTGGCCTCCCCGCCGCGCCCACCGGCAAATGGGACTTCAGCACCAACGGCGCCTACTGGGCCGGCAAAGCCCAGATCCCCGCTATCGGCTTTGGCCCCGGCGACAAAACCACCGCCCACACCATCTACGACTCTGTCCCCCTGGCCGACGTAGTCAAGGCGGCTGAGTTCTATGGGCTGCTGCCGGCGGTGTTGGGGGATGAAAAAGTGGGGATTGGTGATTAGGGAATTGGTGATTTTTCCCGTGATCGGAAAATAGGCTGCTGGCTGTTAGCTGTTAGCCAGCAGCGACCAGCCAGCAGCCACTCACATTACATCAATTTTTCGTAAATATCCTTGACATAGCGTAATCCCTATGTTATAGTGCAGCTACAGTAAAGATTGTATTGCCATTGGAACGCCGTATCTCCCGGCCGTGACTGTGCCGCTGGTGGATACACTGACATCCCGTGGTGAATGCCGCGGGGTTTTTTGTTTTCTGTTGTTCTTGTCAAGATAGGTGATTTAACCAAGGATCTTATACGGCTGAATTTTGTATCAATATGCTGGCGGCTACCCGCCATCTGATCGGACACCGGATACACATTGCCATTGGACAGCATACCCGCTAAGACACCTGATTTGGTACTGTAGATGGTTGCGGGGTTTGAGATTTTCGTGCCGATGGCGGGCTAATCCGCCTTCACATGGTGGCGCGAAGCATATAGTTCCGCTTGCGTTCTATTTATATTGTTCGACCGCTAAGGACAAGATGAAGAGTCATGTACTCAGGTTATTGCACTTTACATGGAAATAACAAACTTGCGATAAGTCCATAAGCTCAATCGATGTCAGAATCTACAGCGGGAAGGCGTGGAGGGAGGAGAAATAGATGAGCTTCATCAAAATGGGTGATAGTCAGATGTACTATGAGATGCAAGGTGAAGGAACGCCGTTTCTCTTTTTACACGATGGCTTATTGGATTGTACGTGCTGGGATTCCCAGTTCGCTTCATTCAGTAAAACTTATCGCACCATACGATATGACCGACAAGCCTATGGGCGCTCAGGAATGCCAACACTCCCCTTTTCGATTTTAGAAACTGCCAAGACATTGCTTGAACATCTGCATGTTGAACAAACCGTACTGATTGGTAGCTCTATCGGAGGTACGATTGCCTTGCACTTTGCGCTTGCCTATCCACAAATGGTGAAGAAGTTAATCATTGTCGGCAGTCATGTCAGTGGCATGGCATGGTCAGAGGAATTTCAGCAAAGAATGCAACAGGTATTTATGCCGTTACAAGAGGAAGGAAACCTCGCTGGAAAGGCAGAGCGTGTTGCTGAAGACCCCTATTTGATTGCGCCAGAAAATACTGTCGCCCGTGAGTGGTTGCGCCAGAAACTACTGGCAAATCCACGCTGTCTTCTCGGTCATGGGCAGTTAATGAAAAATAATTTGATTCGCTTTGCTGAATTTGTTGCAGCAGATAGGCTACATGAAATCCTTGTGCCAACCCTGATCATCGTTGGTGAAAGTGATGCGCCAGATATTCACACGCATACAGCAGCAATGCAGGCTGGGATTCCTACTGCACAGCGGGTCGTTATGCAACAGGCAGGACACTACCCCTATATCGAAAAGCCAGAGGAGTTCAATCGTATCACGCTGCAATTTCTGCATGACAAGTAAGGAAGTGGAACAACGTAGATGCACCGACTTGGAGTAGTGGAGTACGCCGTCGAACATTACATCAACGTGACGGTTGCTAAATTGGCGCGTTTTTGGCGTTTGTCGCCCGCTTTGAAGGTTGTTTCGCTTGTCACGTTGTCGTCCCGCACCTGCAACCGCACGTTATGGTCGTGTTCGGCTTTTTCGACTAACCAAATTTGGAGATTCACATGGATTACATTGTACGCTTACTCGATAGAAAGTTAGAATATTTCAAAATTTTAGGTGAAACACGTAACGAAGCAGAGTACTGGCGAGTAAAAATTGAATACGGACTAATTTTCGTTATGTCTTACTTATGGAGTAAAAACATCGACAAGCTAGATGTTGATACAAAAGAATATGTATTTGAAAAAATAAATATGCCATCGATAGGATCTATTGTGGATATTTCACGAAAATTAGATCTGCAAAAAGAAATCTTTATCAACAAAAAATTTAACGAGGCGATAAACAGTTATCCCAAATTGAGAAATGAACGTGTTGGACACGGCTATACCTTTGAAGATGGACTAGATGATTATCTTACAAACTTAGCAAAAATGTGTAGTCTCATCTTTAATTCATCACCTATTCTTACTGCACATTACGACCTGATAATAGTCTTAAATTATGGAGGGGGAATGTATAAGGGTATGAGCTACAAGTCAGATGGAACAAGCTTTGTTCCGTGGGCCTGCTCCGATAAAGTATCGCAATTTGAAATAGGAAAGGTATATGCTTTAACATCAACATCTTATCATAAAATATCTCCTTTTGTCTTTCTTACAACTGACGATGAGTTCTACTTATTTAAAAATATTGAAGAAAATTTAACTGGCAAAATTCGATACAACAGATTGCTCAAAACTGGAACTACTGCTTACGAATGGAAAGAACTAACCAATATTTCATTAGAGAATAGTGAATTTAGACGTAAAAGCGTGAATGGAACAATTATTAGTGTTATTGATAAAAACTATAAAAGGTACATTGAAGTTGGAGCTTTAAAGAAAAAGATTATTAATTTTTTGTTAAAAGACAAAGCTTCTGTTTGTGCGACAGTATGGGGGCATGGAGGAGTAGGCAAAACCGCAACTGTTCAAAGTATTTGCGAAGATCTCGCTAATGAACAACGAAAGCAGTTTGACTACATAGTTTTTGCTTCTGCAAAAGATAGATATTATAACTATTACACAGGTACAATAGAGGCAATTCAAGAAAATATTGATACATTTGATGGATTGATTAAAAGTATTAACCGCGCAATGTTCGGAGTTGACAGTAGTGAGCTCGAAGAAATCATAAACACTGAGAGCAAGATATTGATTGTAATCGATGATTATGAAACATTTCCAGGTGAAGAAAAGCAAAAAATTGAAAACTTTATTCGTGCATTAGATATTAATTATCATAAGGTACTTGTGACAACAAGGGCAAACCTAATTATTGGAGATGAGTTTCAGATTAATGAACTAGATCCAGAAGAAACCAAATCTTTTCTTATGGAAGTTTTACGATCCGAGTTTGATAACTATAGAACCCATTCTTATGAAGACAGTTTGGTTAATGAAGAAAAGTATAAGTTAGTACATGATGTGACAAGTGGCAGACCCTTATTTGTCTATCAATTTGCATATTTGTGGTTACAAATGGGCAAGCTAGATGACACCTTTACAAGAAATATTAGACAGGAGAAAACAGCTATTGAATTCCTGTACGGGAGAATATATGAATATCTATCGCCTGTGGCAAAGGATATTTTTGTTGCAATAGGACAAATTGTAACTGATGACGATCCAACAAATTTAATAGAAAAAGTTCGCTATATTCTTAACCTTGAACATAGTGAAAAATTTGATGCTGGTATTACAGAGTTAGAAAAATTACGCATAATTGAGATTATAGAATCGAAATTCTTTAGAGTTTATTCAAGAGAAATTCTCCATATAATGACGTCTTACTTTAGTAAGAGGAATGATAGCTATAGAAGAAGTGTTACTTCAAGAATGATAGAAGTAACAAAAGATAAAAAGTTAGATAACGAACGAGCATTGCTCTACAATGCTAATGCCGCAAGAACTTCTCGTAACGAAGAAGAAGTTGTACGCTTATATCGCAGTATAATGAATAGAGAAAGCAGCCCATTAGAGGTGAAACTACAGGCTCTTTTTAACTTAGGTGAGTACTTATTTAATATACGAGGCAAGCGTGACGAAACTGTAAAAATTTTTAAAGACTATGAACACCTATTTTATCTTGAGCCCAGCTATTCACGTATGTTTGCTATCTACCTCTGGGCAACTGGAAGGAAAGAGGAAAGTATTCGTGGATTGCTAGATTTATTTGCAAAGAAAACACGCTCCTCGTTTGATGACAAAAACCTTCGATTGGAGCTTTTGGGACTATTGCTAATGTACCGTGGGTTAGATGCGATACAACAACGTGAAGATTTAAAGGAAAAAATCAGATTTAATGAAATTGATCAGCAAAGTTTCAATAGGGAATATGAGAAAACAAAAGTTCTCTTTGCCGATATATGCAATCACCAGGGAAAGTTACTATTTAATGAAATAAAACAGATACAGAGTACATCAGCTTTATCCTCCGCTGCGCGTCAAAACGTAATTGCTGGTTTATACCAGTATGTCAATTTGAGTATACGACTAAGAAAATATGAAGAGGCAATATTAATATGTGAATATGTAATTGATAGTTTTCCTGTTCATTTTCACGAGCAATTCAAATCGAAGCAGGCTTTTTGCACAAGGAATATAAGAAACTTTAAAAGGAATCGCTAGGTTTACTATCAGGCTTATGGATTGTGCAAGGAGAGTCTCCTACACTTCCATTTATAGTTTATTTGCGAATGTTTCTATTTGAATCTTCTTATATGAAAAGCATCACTGCAGATAAACTCGTTTATAGCACACGTTGATTTTATCTACAGGGTTAGAGCAGGCGATATTACAGTATGCTACTGATATTGCCGGTCCATCTGTTGTTTGGAAGTCGTTGAGCGCAGCACAAATTGCCGAACATCCGTTGGTGCCAACCAGCTATTCTAGCGCGATTTCACCGTTTTCGGCCCGCTTGGTGCTTTGTTGGAAATGGGCTATTGTTGGTTCCGCACCCGCTGGCGGCACAGCGTGGCGTTCGGACGCAAACGAGCTCGCAGGATCGTCAACAAGGCATAAAGACATAAATGAATGGAGTCAGATGAGTGAAAGACCAAAGTGGCTTCAAATCACAATAGACTTTATTGTTGATAATATTTCCATACTAGCAACACTATTTGCAACTACTTATGTCATTTTTCGCCAGTCAAACGCGGCAACAAAACTCTCCACAGACGATTTGATTGCTGCCGTTCTTGGCGTCTTGGGGTTATTAGCTTTATCTGAGCTTATTGAGCGATATCGTAGACTCAACAATATTGATCAAACTACAAAGAAAGTATGGGGACTACTGCAAAGTAGATTGACAGATAGACCTTCTGCTTTAGGCTTCTTTAGAAAGTTGCCCGAACTTGATATGTACGTGCAGGGTTCTTCTCAAATCGACTGGTGTGGTGTCACGCTAACGTCCGCAATTAATCGACAATTGAGCAATCTACGTGAACAACTAAAGCAGGGCGCAACAATACGAATTTTAGTAATTGATCCAGCTTCTAATGCTCTTGACATGGCAGAGGCACGAAGCGAAGAGCCAAACTCCGACTATTATCGAACAAAACTTGAAACTACCTTTCAAGATTTGCTCTTTCTAAAGCAATTCCGAGAAAAGCAGTCAGACTCTGCCAAAGGGAAATTTGAAGTGCGTTTATTGCCTTACTCGCCGTCTTTTGCGATTTACAGTTTTGATGCTAGGCGACCGTCTGGCAAGTTGCTGGTAGAGATTTATTCGCATGTGACAGGCTGGGGCGAAACGCCAGTGTTTGATCTAATCCCTGGGCGCGATGGCAGATGGTATGAATATTTTGCCGAACAGTTTGAATCGATGTGGGGTAGAGCCAAAGTTTGGGAAGGGAATAATCCGGCATCTCATAATTCGTCATAAATGAGGCGAAGAGGGCAAGGAGTGCAGGTGATGTGGATGGGATAGGAAAATGAGAAGGCCATTAGCCGAGAACTGTATCACAACTCATAAATGCTGTGAAATGTTAAAATAGAATGTAAATTATGAAGCTCTTTCGTACAATCTGGCAAGATATTCAGAATAGGCAAAATTTTGACGTTTACATTACGATAGGGTTAGCTATTATTGTTGCTATTTTAGGCACATTTGGCCTAGCAAGTCAGGCAATAATCTCATCGGCGATACTAGCAACCTTAGGTTTATTATCCATCAGTATTCTGGCAAATCGACGTGAAAATGAAGATTTGCGTAAGCATTTGGCTGAAATTAAGAAGCAAGATGTTTCGCCAACCGATGTTTTTAAGCGCGACTATGATCGTTTAGAGTTACGAGAAGTTACGAGAAATGCCCGTAAAGTATTTTTTTGGGGATTCAGTTTTACTACATCTGTTCCCATGTTGGGCGATTATATTGTCGAAGGCGTACAAGATGGTCTTGAGGCAAGATTTTTGCTTGTTGAACCATCAAGTAATTCAGCTCGTATGGCTGTATTTGGTGCTGCCAAAGAGGCGGAATCCGACTTCGATATGTCTATCAAATTGAGTCTTACTCGTCTCTCTCGATTTCAGAAGACTTCAACGCTAGGCAAGATTGAAGTTCGAGTCGTAGATTATTTTCCGCCATATAGAGTGATTGCTATTGATCCTCAGCTTCCTACAGGTCGCATGATTATTCGTATGACTTCGCCAACTCGTTACCGAGATGGTGCACCAGTATTTGAGCTTATTCGTTCAAGAGATGAAAAATGGTTTGAATATTTTGTGACTCAGTTCGAGTATATCTGGCCAAATGCAAAGGAATATAATGCAGATTCCAGTATGTGAATTGAGATTCGTTTCGATAGTGGCGAAGTAATGGAAGATGCAAAGGCAATACGATTGGTGGACCTGCGTCCGAACATTGCGTGGTGCTGACCGGGCTGATCAGCGCGCGTTTTCAATGTTTTTGGCCCGCTGGGACGGTGTTTGGTTAAGAAAGAGGTCTTCCCGCAGCCGCCCGGCAGTACACGCTCGTGTTCGGCTTTCGTACATCATCACTGTTCCAATAGGCAAGTGGAGAACAAATTGGTTATAAAAAAATCTGTGTTATTGGCACTTGTCATTCTTGTTAATGGTAGTGGGTTCATAGGCTTCTCTTCCATATTGATTTGGGCACAAACAGCCAATACTATTCTTTTTAGTGACACGTTTTGGGACGGTAACATGGCTGACTGGACGACAGTTGATGCTAATGGCGCAACAGATGGTCCATCAAACTGGTCAGTTGTTCTTGATGGTAGCAATTATATGCTCCGCCAAAATTCAAATATATACCTACTCCCTCAAAGGGAAGGAACGTATGCTTACACGGGTGACGATTCATGGACTGACTATCACCTTGATGTTGATATACTTCCTAATGATAATGATAGTTTTTTTGTAATGTTTCGGTATGTCAACGATGATAACTACTACCGATTCATTATCAATGAACAAAATAAATTTCGCCGCCTGGAGAAAAAGATTGAGGGAACCTTTACAACTATCGCTGAAGATACAGCATCAGGGTATACACAGGGTACTTGGCAAAATGTTCACATCGCGATAATTGGTAATCAGATTCAAATTCGCTTTAATTATGAGCTGCTGTTTTCTATAACGGACGATTCACTGTCGAGCGGCAAAATTGCTATAGGAACCGAAGGTAGCATTAATTGCCGGTTTGATAATATTTTGGTGAGCAATACTTCACTCGATCCATATGCAGATGCCGTAGTAGACTCAAATATCAAGCAGACAAACAATAGTCAAACAGATGTCCGATTTGCATTAGGACGACCACGTGGCGCAGATGACGATCTGTCAATTGGTGGGCCAGGTTATTGGATTGTTTTCGATATGGGCGAAAATGAGGCAATAGTTGATGGAGAAGGGAATGATCTTCGGATAATTGAAATAGGCGCTCTTTTTGGTAATGCTGTAGATGAGGAGCATGACGTTTACGCCAGCAATTCGCCAACAGGTACTTGGTCCTATCTAGGTCAAGGTATCGCAATTTCTGAATTTGATTTACGAAATGCTGGTCTAGAAAAAGCCCGATATATTCGCATTGAAGATTTAAGTACTCGTACAGATAATACACCAACACCTGGTTCTGATATTGATGGCTTACAGGCACTAAATATGGAGAACTATTCTTTAGTATCATCCCCTCAATCATTAGACATTTTTTTAACAGGTGTTGATATACTGTTAGAGTGGGATCCGATTGGTGATGCGGTGAGCTATAACGTGTATGCGAGCAGATCAGTAGGATTGTCAAATTTGATCAAGGTAAATGACAGTCCTGTATCCACAAATACATTTACACATTTGAATGCAGGCGATGAGAATCTTTTTTACTCTGTAACATCTGTAGACGCCGCAGGCTATGAAAGTGCTCTCAGTGAGCAGGTTCCGTATCTGTTATTTTTGCCTACCATTACAAGCAACTGAGCTAAAATACATGGAGACAGCTTTGATAGAAACTCATCCTCTTTTGGAAGAGGCGCATACAATACTTGATGTTACCAAAGGCTTCGATGAAAACATCAGGCGGGCGCATAGACTTATCATTTTCGCCACAAGGGGGGATTTAGGCAATGCCTCCCCCTTAGAAACTAAGGGCTTCATTGAAGACATTATGCGCTCATCCATCGTACTTGCCCACTCTTCTTTAGAAACTGCTTTGCGTGAACTTATTGCACACCGATTAAAGGCAAAAGCTGACAAAGAAGTACCTAAGATCCCTTTGATTGGAATGCAACGCTCTGAAAAATTTCATTGGAAAGATCTGTATCCATATCGGCATAAAACAGTGATCGAAATAATAAATGAATCAATAGATGATTATGTTTCTTATACAAGCTTTAATTCGACTATCGATATTGCCAATCACCTTAAGGAATTAGGTGTAGATCTCAAATATGTGAAGCCTCTATTTGCTGATTTAGATGCAATGATTCAACGGCGCCATCAGATTGTTCATGAATCAGATTACGCACGCGCTTCTTCCGAAAAGAAACTTGAAACCCTTACCCATATTATGGCATTAAAATGGATCAGTAACGCCTCTACGTTTTTATGGTACAGCGTATTTTCGCTCCTTATATCTGACAGCTACGTTGAAGAGTTAAATCAGAAACTAAGAGAAGCCGGTCGACCAGAAATAGTAATTACAGAAGAATCAATAAAAAAGTTGTTTGACCTGTCACCAAAAAGAGAAAACTTGTAAAAAGGAGTAATAGCGTGGCTTAGACGTGCGGTATTTCAGAATGCAAAAGGTGAAGTTGAGGCCATGCATTGCTTGTAGCTGTTGGAGCGAACGGAATCTGTCGCCGAATATCCGCTGGTGTGCCCCGTAGAACGGCAAACGCGAATTGCGTTCTGAGAACGTTGTGATGCGTGAAACGCGGTTGTCCAATCGGTGGTGAACCTATCAACTGCCCTAGCGAGTCTATGGCGGTGACGACGAACTCGAACATCTGTTGCTGCTTCAGCCTGCGTGTCATCCCCACATTCATCACTCTGATTACAATGGTTCGTCGTTGCGTCCGGTGCTGGTGGACGCAAGCGTGCTGAGGGGGGGACGGCAGTCATGCCATCTCCTTACCCGACCGGCGCGCTGGGTAAGGGAAAAATAGCTTTGCTATGGAGTAGAATCTGTACGATTTTTCTGTTATAATAAAGCGCGATTGTGCAGAAAGCGTTACGTTCCTAATCGGTAGAGAAAAATGCGATGACAGTACAAACACAGGAATTTACACCGGCAGAAGCAGCAGCGTTGGTAGGACTCAGTGAGCAAGAAGTCCGTAAGGAAATCGAATACAAGATCATTAATGGGGATGCAGCGTCTACTCATGCGGGGAATGGCCGATCTTCCTCTCGCCATTCTTCACCGCGTCTATCATTTGCTGCTTTGGTCTATCTTTACTTGGTGCGTCGCTCACCCTTGTTGCTGAGAAGTAAAGAGAGAAGCTCAATTTATCAGCGTATTGTGCAAACAATGGCGCAAGATGAGATCCCCGCTGAGATCGAAGTGGTCGATCCTTTTTACCTGCGCCTGGATGTGGGAGTAGCCCTTCTAGCAGAGAAAGTTAGTCGCTTTCTCAAGTGGAAAGCAAGCCTTAGCGCTCATCCTGACATGATGGGCGGCGCTGTAACCTTCCCCAATTCCCGTCTGACTGTGCGTCACGTAGGTGGAATGGTAGAGCAAGGCGTAGATGCCCAAGAGATATTGGAAGACTATCCCTATCTCGACAGTTCGGATTTAGAATTCGCGCACCTCTTTGTACGAGCCTATCCTGATCGAGATGACACAATGGACACCAGATGAAATTTCTCATTGACGAAGATCTGCCGCTACCGTAAGATTGCCCTGGCCAAGTAGAAAAGAGGGCGCGCTGGGTGTGCGCCGTAGAACGGCAAGTGAGAATTGCGTTTTGAGAACGTTGTGATGCTTGAAACGCGGTTGTCCAATCTGTGGTAAACGATCAACTGCGTTCGCGAGTCTATGGCGGTGATGATGAACTCGAACATCTGCTGCTGCTCCAGCCTGCGTGTCATCCCCACGTTCATCCCCTTGATTACAACGGTCCGTCGCGGCGTCCAGCGCTGGGCGCAAGCGCTGCTGCGGGGAGGGGATGGCAGGAATGTCGTCTCCTTACCCGACCCACTAGTATAACGTCATAGAAAACGAGCGACAGTCGGCCTATGGTTGCTGAAAACAAAGGATGTGGGTATACTTCGGTAAGTGAAATTGAAAAAGTAGAGGAGTAAATCCTATGTCACTGACCGAATTATTTCCGAATGTGAAACAACTGCCGCGCGCGGATAAGCTGCGTTTGATGCAATTTTTAGTGGTGGAATTAGCCCAAGAAGAGGGTGTCGCTTTGCTCACAGCGGGCGCCGAGTATCCGATTTGGACGCCACTCAATGCTTTTGATGCCGCGGCAACCCTCATGAAGATGCTGGAAAACCATAAGGCAGCCACGGCATGACGGCAATTCGTTTTTCCTCACCCCACAGAAGCTGGGCATACCGTGGCCAGTGACCTAGCTTATTTGCCGATTACAATCAGTACGGTCAATGGGTCTATTGAGTTGCAAGGACTGCTTGATAGTGGATCAAGCGTGACGTGCGAAACGATCTGATAAAATGACCGGCAGCTGGGAGCTGCCGGTCATTTTATTGTTGGCTCATATAGGTCTACGGGTGAAATCGCTTCGTTTCTCTCTGATCATTGTAGCAATTTCACCCCTTCGCCCATATGAGCGTTATTGTTACAGAAAAGTGCACCCCATGCCCCTATGCCTGGTTCAAATCTTGGACGGTGAACCCAAGATCACGTAGAATAGCCCGCAATGTGCCGGTGGGGATTTCACGGGCAGCATGATTGGGGACGACAGTTCGTATTTCGGTCTCTGGTCGGTCTCTGCCGTCACCAGATTTCGTGGCTGCCACCAACCTGGCGCAAAGGTTCACACCGTAGTCTGCGCAACTTACGTCGTAACTCGCCGTAACGCATATCTCAGGCAACCTGGAGGATGGGGTGGGGTAATCCAACAACCCAAACAATATCATTGGGTTGGGCATTCGGTGCATCTTTGATAAAGGTCCACCCTTTTTCACGGCAGACATCATAAAGCGATTGAATGATGGTTGGCACTTCATGTAAGAGTTGATCCAGCGTCTCGCCGGTGGAGAGAAACCCTTGAATCGCAGCGCAGCGCGCCATCCATAGTTCTTCTTCGTGAATGATTTCCAGTGGTAATTGATAAGTCATCTAAAAGCTCACCTCCTGCCGGCTTTCCAGCTTGGCTTCGTCCAATTCCATGCCCAGACCGGGTGCGGTGGGCAGGGTGACCACGCCATTGATCGGCTTGAGGGGCGTCTTGAGGAAATGTTGGTGGATCTCATTCCACTTGATCAGGAATTCGAGCAGCGGGCAGGTGGTTATGGGCCAGGCCGCGATGACGTGGGCCGAGGCCGGCGTTGAGTGACCGTGGGGGATGACCGGCATGTCGTAGGCCGAAGCCAACGTGATAATCTTCATCATCTCGGAGATGCCGCCGGCCCAATAGATGTCCTGCTGATAGACATCGCAGGCGCCGGCGTCAAAGAGCGCCTTAGCCCCCCAGCGAGTGTACTCATGCTCGCCGCCGGAGATGGGGATGCGCACGTTGCGCCGGATCTCTGCATATTGTTCGATCTTGTCGGGCAAGACCGGCTCCTCTAGCCAGCGCGGCATATACTCCTCCAGCCGCGCCGCCATCTGAATGGCATAGGGCACATTCCAACTCATCCAGGCATCAAGCATAATGTCCACATCCGGCCCGACTGAGTCGCGCAGGGTGCGCACCAGACGTAGGTTGCGCTCAATCCCCGCTTTGCCGTCGGTGGGGCCGTCGCGGAAGAACCACTTGGTGGCGCGGTAGCCCTCTGCCACAATCGCCTGCACTCGCTCCTGCACCAATTCCGGGTCGAGCGAGTAGCCGAGCATACTGGCATAGGCGGGAATTTCGGTGCGCGTGGGGCCACCTAACAATTGATAGACCGGTGCGTTAAAGTGTTTGCCCTTAAGATCCCAGAGCGCACAGTCAACGGCGCTAATGGCCTGCATGACCAACCCCTTGCGCCCATGCACCATAAAGCGATACATGCGATCCCAGATCCGCTCAATCGCCAGTGGATCATGGCCCACCAACAGGGGGGTCAGTTGCTTGTTGATGATGTACGCCTGCTCTTCGGGAAAAGGGCCGCCAATGCCATAGACGCCATCGTCGGTTTCAATCTGCACAAAGTAGGCCGTAATGTGGCTGCTCTGGGAATCTACCTTGTCAATCCGCTGCACCTCAACCTTGTGCTCCGGGTAAATATCAACAGGACGGATGAGCCGTTCCTCCCAGAATTCGCCTTCATGGTGCATGGTTCCAGTCAGTTTTAAGACACGTACATGAGTGATTTGCATGGTTTTTCTCCTTTGGATTGGGTAATTGGTGATTGGGTGATTGGTCATTGGCAATCGTTGTATTGAGCGAATCACCAATTACCTAATCACCCAATCATCAATCACCCGACATACGGCACAGTGCCGGTTTCATCAAGTTCGTAGCCCCAGCGCTGGGTGTACTCCAGACCGGGCAGGAATTCATCGTCATATTGAGTCAAAAGTTCATCGAGTTGGCGCTCAAGCTGGGCTTGCTGCATGGCTGTCTCGGCGCGGTTCACCAGATTCTGTTGCTGATCAGGGTCGGCAACGTTGTCGTAAAGCAGCCAAGGACCGTTTAGATCACGCACATAGGTGTGGGTGCGGGTGCGAATGCCTCTGTACTCACGGCCATCGCGGTGAGGACGATTATACTCACCAAAGGCGTGGTAGGAGCTGAGCAGCACGGCCTCCGCCGGCGCCGCGGCCTCGCCCCGCAAGAACGGCGCATAATTGTGCCCTTGGACGGTGGCGGGAAGCGGCAGATTGCACAAGCCCAGCAGCGTCGGCATGAGATCGGGCGTGTTGATCGGGGCGTCAACGGTGCGGCCATCAAGGCCAAAGAGTTGCGGCGCATGGATCAGCAGCGGTACGTGAATCGACTCTTCCCACGGTCGTTGTTTACGCTCCTGTCCCTGTGACCAGAGCATATCGCCATGATCCGACCAGAAAACAAAAATCGTATTAGCGAGCAGTTCGCTCTCCGCCAGCGTTTGATAGAGATCACCAATGAGGTCATCCAGCGCAGTGCAGTGGGCATAGTAGCCGGCCAACTGTTCACGCGCAATCGCCGCATATTCCGCCGGCACATTCGGGCGCAGAACAAGTTGAGCCGGATCATAGCGATCACGGTAGGGTTGGGGCGCAGTTGCATAGGGGTTGTGGGGCGGTCCCCAGGAAAGCACCAACAAAAATGGGTCACTGTCAGCATGGTCGCGCAAGTAGCGTTGGGCGGAGCGGGTTTGAGCAATGGCGTCGTAGCCCTCCCAAGTGCGTCGGGTCGAGTCATCGCCCTCATAGTAATAGGATTCGTTGTAGTTATGGGTGCACTCTAGCACCTGCCAGTGTGCGAAGCCCTGACGGCGCTCCGGTGGGATGTAGGCGGAGCGGCCATGGCCATCCACATGCCATTTGCCGATGTAGGCCGTATGATAGCCCGCGGCATTGAAAGCTTGAGCCAACGAAGTCGCCGCCGTGCTAAGGGGTACATCGTTGACAAAGACGCCATGCCGGTCGGGATATTGGCCGGTCAAGAGCGAGGCGCGCGCCGGGCAGCAGACTGGACAGCCGGAGATGGCGTTGGTAAAGTGCAAGCTGCGTTGCGCCAACGCATCCAGATTGGGCGTCTGCACATTGGGGTCGCCGCCAAAACCGGTCGCCTGGTAGCGCCATTGGTCGGCAAAGACAAAGACAACGTTGGGTAAAGACATGGGCAGGTGCTTCCTCCGTGCTGGTTATGCGCGATGGTTCTGGTATAGGTTCTGGTATAGAAGGCATGATACACCTGATAGAGAAAAACATCAACCCGCCGGAGAAGGTGACGGTCACTGGGCGCAGGGTGTTGCAATGGCTCCCACCCCGTGTTACCCAGTGACCGTCACCTCTGGTCGCAAATAGTTGGGACGCACCCGTGCGGGGTGCATTGCAGAGTTTGGTGTATAATAACTGAACGGAAATGAATAATACGAGGAGATGTTCGACCTGTAGCAGTGGAGGATGAGTCATGCAACCGGTGCGTTCTATCAAAAATCAATATCTTGGCATTAACGCCCATTTACACAGCCATTGGCAGACGGTCGGCGGCTGGAGCGATTTCCACAGCGCTCACATTACCGACTTGAGCAAGACGCTCAAAGCCCAATTGCTACCCATGGGCTATACCACTGAAATTGAACCATCGCTACAAATCCGGCGCGTTGATGACTCGCGCGATTGGCCCGAATCGGACATCACCATCTATGATCTGTTGCGTGATCATACACCGGTTTTGACGCCAGCCACCACATCTTCCGCCACCTTAGCGCCACTCAGCCTGTTGATTGAAGACGCGCCGGTTAGTGAAAAGCCCTATGGTGCGGTGGCTGTTTATGAATATATTCCGCGCAAACGAGACCGTGGTGAACCTGTAGCGTGGATTGAACTGTTATCACCAGCCAATAAGGGGAAAAGCGAAGATGCCGCCACCTATGTGCAAAAGCGGCACACGATCCTGCAAAGTGGTCTTGTCTTTATCGAGATCGACTATCTGCATGAGACGCCCTCGACCTTTGCCCGGTTAGCCAATTATAGCGCCCACCTTACTAATGGCAACCATGGTTCTGATGCCTCCGCCAAGGCCCATCCCTATCGGATTGTTGTGCTCGACCCGCGACCTGATCTGCGCCAAGGACAAGCATACCTGGCCGAATTTGATGTGGACGAGCCCATTCCCACCGTGCCGATCCCACTGAATGCCGGGGATCAGCTCCACTTTGACTTTGGCGCGCCCTATCGCAAAACCGTAGAAGAAGAATTATACGGGCTTGAGTTTGTCGATTACCGTGAGTTGCCACTGCATTTCAATCGCTACAGCAAGGATGATCAGGCACGTATTGCGGTGCGCATGGTGACGGTGCTGGAAGCCACGGTCAATGAGATTGATCTGGAGACGGGCCCCTTTCCAGTGCAAGCGCTGCCATTGGAAAGCGCATTGGCTGCACTAGAGGCGTTACGGCATAGGTAGATAGATGTTGTAGCGGGTGCGTACCAAATTAGGGGCGACAGACGAGATGTCGCAATTTGGCTTGCTGGCGCTTCGCCCCAAAATGGGACGCACCCCTATTGTAATGAACCGTTTCACATCAACTTAACAATTACTTATTCCCGACTCACGGTTAACCCGCTTTCCCCGCCGCCGTCGCGGCCGGCACTTCCACCAGTTTGCCGCTCTTTACATCAAAGATATAACCATAGATGGGAATATCGCGTGGCACCAGTGGATGGTTGCGGATGCGCTGGACATCGGCCAGTACGCTCGCCGGCTGATCGGTAATGGTCAGCCAGTCGATGAACTGCCCTTCGGTAGAGCCGGGGCCTGCGCCGGAATCATGCCAGCCGCTGGCGTCTACGCTGGCGGTTTTGAGGCTGCTAGCCAACAGGTCACGCATGATCTCATCGGTAAAGGTCTGCATACCACAGTCAGTGTGGTGGATGACAAACCACTCACGCGTGCCCAACAATTTGTACGAAATGACCAGCGACCGGATCGCATCGTCGCTGGCCCGTCCACCGGCATTACGGATGACATGGGCATCGCCTTCGGCCAGGCCGGCATACTTGGCCGGATCCAAGCGGGCGTCCATACAGGTCAAAATGGCAAAGTGGCGTCCCGGCGGCATGGGGAGGTTGGCTTTATCGCCAAAGCCAGCGGCATAATCAGCATTCGCTGCTAACACTTCTTGTAATAGGTCACTCATTGGTTGCTCTCCTTCTTCTCTAAAAGCTGCGGACTGTGGGATGACAGGTGAGCAGATCACTGGATTCCAGCAAATTTGCCGGTGGCAGGTGGAAAAATCACTAATCACCTAATCACCCATTACCCACATATTTCAGTAAAAAACGCCTCTTCTACGACTCAACCGGTTTGCTGGCGTCATTGCCCCACTCTTCCCACGAGCCGTCATAGTTGCGCACATTGGGGAAGCCCAGCAATTCTTTGAGGACAAACCAGGTGTGCGCGCCGCGCACGCCGGTCTGACAGTAGGTGATCACGTCCTTGTCCGGGGTAAAGCCGGCCTTGGCATAGAGATCGGTGAGGAAGGCAGCATCCTTAAAGGTGCCATCTTCGTTGACGGTGATCGACCAATCCAGATTGACCGCACCAGGGATGTGGCCACCGCGCTCGGAGCGCACATCGGTGCCGGCAAATTCCCCAGGCCCACGCGTGTCACAGACCGCGGTGTTGGGGTCATCCAAGTGCTCCAAGACATATTCGCCGGTGGTGCGAATGTTGGGATCAGGATCGGCAGCCACATAGGTTGTGGCCTCTACGGTGGGAACCTCGGTAACCAGTTCCTCGCCATCGGCCGCCCACTTGGTGCTGCCGCCATTGTAGAGGTAGAGATCGCCGGCGTGCTGGTAATATTTCAGCACCCAAAAGGCGCGGGCCGAGAGTAGATTGCGACTGGCATCATAGAGCACGAGTGTATCATCATTCGCGATGCCTAACTGGCTCATTACCGCCGACAGTTGGTCTTGGGTCAGGATTTGACCGCGCGTGCTATCTTCCGGGTTGGTCAGATCCCCCAGGTTGACAAAGCGAGCGCCGGGCAGGTGGCCACTATTGTAACCATCTGGATTGCCGCCGATATCTAACAGCCGCACATTAGCATCGCTCAGATGAGCCTTGACCCACGCTGTATCAACCAGGACATCAACGTTGGCATAGCCATTACCAGCCTGTTCCGCGGCGGGTGCAGCGGGCGCGGCCGGGGCCACCGGCGCCACACAGCCAGCCACAAGAACGATTAGCAAGAACAAGGGGAATAGATGCATAAGCTTGGTTTTCATCAGTTTCTCCATTTTCATCAGTATGTTTCAATTATTGACGGGTCAATGTAATCTTCCACTCTGGTGAGCCGGTCTCTTCAATGTTGGCACTGTAGCCCAGGCGCGCGGCCTGCGTAGGGATAGTCTCCAAGGCCGGAGCATGGTCGGTGATCACTTCTAACCCCAGATCATCGCCTTTCAGCTTCTTGAGCGCCTGCACCGTCTTCATCATCGGATACGGACAGATCTCGCCCCGGACATCCAGTTGTTTCAACGCCATAATTACCTCCTGTGTGAATTGTAAACAAGGTTCAGTTTGATAAGACAAAGGTTCTGAGCGTAATGTACTTGGTTAATCGGGTAGCGGGTGGCGGGTGGCAGGTGATACGCCACCCGCCACCCGCCACCCGCCACTCGCACTGGCTTCTTAAAGAGCGAGACCCCAAGCTAGAGAACAAATTCCTAGTCAATCCGTTGAATAATCTGCACCCCCACCCAGGCGCCGATGGCCAGAAAGAGGGCGAAAACCCAGCCATTGAGCGCCAGTGAGGGGATGGCCGAAAAGAAGGCGCCAATGGTGCAGCCCATGGCAAGGCCGGCGCCATAGCCCATAGCCACGCCGCCGCCGGCAGCCTGCACATAACGCTTCTTTTCACGCGGGGTGCGGATCTTGAATTCTTTGGCAAAGAGCGCGGCGATAAAGGAGCCAAAGACCATGCCCCAGACGAGAAAGAGCATGTGGTGGAGGATGCCGCCTTGGCTGACATCCAGGGCGCAGCCGGGCAACGCCGCCGCGCCTTGGAGTTCGCCAGGACCGACACCCGCCCAGTTGGTCAGTCCCAATACCCAGCGCGAGATTTCGCCGGTAAAGCCCCAGGGGTGACTGGAGATAAAGATCAGCACATTGAGCCCACCCAACACCGCGCCGCCCACTGGTGCGCTCCAGCCGTGGACAAAGATACGCTTGAGGGTGTTATTCAGTTGGGCAGAGAAGGCTTCATCATCGCTGCCGGCAAAGGGCAGTTCGGGGATGATCATGCCGCTGCGACTTTCCCACCAGAGCACCAGCAAAAAGACCAGGAACAGGCCCAACAGCGTGACGGCAACCGCGCCGCCATGCCCAAAGATCGCCGGCAGCCAGATGCGCGGCCCCCGACTGATCTGCATCTCCCACCACCAATTCCAGGTGTAACCAGCCACCAGCAGCCCGATCATGATGCCGCCAAAGCTGACCCACGAGGCAAGGTAGCCTTCGCCCATACGGTAGACGCTGCCGGAGACGCAGCCGCCGGCCACCACCATGCCGATGCCAAAGAGCAAGCCACCCACCACCAGATGCCAGCCAATGGGCAGGATATTGGCCGCCGGCGGCACCATACCCAGGCTGGGGTTGGGCACCTGCTTGGCCATAAACGCAGCAAAGCCCAACGTGGCAACGGCCAATCCGACCAGCACGCCCTTCATATTGCGGCCATGCCCCAACAAGAAGATATCGCGGAAAGCGCTGGCAAAGCAGAAACGGCTACGCTGGAGCACAAAACCAAAGGCCAGGCCAAAGGCCCAAAAGAGCCCCATTTCGCCATTAAAGGCGCTGACAGCCAAGAGGATCACCAGCGCAGAGAGAGTTGCCAGCACCCCCATGCGGATATGGGGACTAGCATAGCTCACGGCGCTGGTCAGCACATGAAGGGCGGATGGGGCCGGCGGCTGTTTTAAATTGCTGCTCAATGGGATGCTCCTTTCAGGGTGTGGCTTCCCTCTGTTGTGTTTTCCTCTTGGGCAAGGTAGTGGGACCACTCCAACCACGAGCCGTCATAGTTGCGCACCCGTGGATAGCCCAGCGCACGCAAGACCAGATAGGTGTGGGCGGCGCGCACGCCGGAGCGACAGTAGGTGACAATCTCTTTGTCGGGCGTCACGCCCAGGTCGCGCAAGGTGGCCTGCAACTCGTTGACCGGCTTCATCAAATCCCAGCCGGTCAGCGGCACCGCATTCATCCAATCCCAGTTGCGCGCGCCGGGTAGATGGCCCTGGGCATATTCGTTGGGCGTGCGTGTGTCAATTACCACCACAGTGGGATCCGCGTCATGCTCCAGGAGCCATGAACGCTCGGCCAGGTGCGCATCAGCCCGACGGATGACAAATTCTGTCGGCGTCGGCGTATGCGTTTCCACACTTTGGGGCAGTTGTTCTTCACGCCAGCGGTCCCAGCCACCGGTCAGCACGGCGGCATTGGTGTGACCATAGCGCGCCAGGGCCCACAACACCCGCGCCGCCTGCATCCCCCAGTTGTCATCATAGAGCACGACGGCTTTATGCTCATCGACGCCCAATGCGCTCATCTGGGCGGCAAATTCGGCGGGGGGCAACAACATGCCAGGGACGCCATCAACCACTCGGCTCAGCGTCGCCAGATCGACATGGACAGCGCCCGGTATATGACCTTCGGCATAGCTGTCCGCGGCGCGGATGTCCAACAGATGTAGGTCCGGTTGGTCCAACTGTTGCACCAGCCAGGTCGGTGTCACCACCAAGCCGGGCAGGGCCAACTGGAGCGCATGATCTACAGTCACAGTCTCTTCTTTTTCCAATGCGTTCCTCCTCATCAGTAATTAATGGGAAACAGTCAATATTTAATTGTTAACGGTTGGACAACAAAAAAGCGCCCAGGGATCCTGAGCGCTTTTGCAATCGCTTATCCCTCACCGAACCGCCGCTAGAAGCGGAGGCAGTGAGGCGCTGGGGTGTTAACAGGCGTACACGCGCTGTTGCACCCGAGCCCAAGGCAACTGCCTCCGCTCGCGACAGATACAACAACATGTACAGATGCAGGTAATGCGCAAAAGCGCACGCTTTGTCATCATTCGACCTGTTTCATTCTTAATACCCAACGGTGGGTTCGTTTGTGTTGCTTTTACTACTGTGTGGCATTGTATACTCCACCGCAGCACATATTAACATTTTTACTCCTGTATAAAATGTTAATTTATGGCGCAGCTCAGTATAGGCGACAGCATCCTTTACTGTCAAATCATCCCAATGACGGGAAAATCATTACAAAAACGACAGCAGGCAACCACGAGGGTATGTCCAGAGAAGATGACGTATTGATCGCTTGCCTTAGCCGCGGTGGTTATACCGCCAAATCGGCGACCATTTCCTGCATTCCTTCCCACTCGCGCCAGATGTCACTCATGGTTGCGTGGCCATGTAGCTCATGCTCCACATGGTGCAGGCGGAAGTAGATGGCGTACCGGGGATGGGGTGAGACGTTTTGCGCCACGCCGTGGGCCAGTTCATAGTGAGCCAAAATCACATCGCCCGCTTGGACCAGAATCTGCACTGGTTCCGGCAATTCCACTGGCGGCATGCCGTTAAGCAGCGCCAGGGGGCCCTGTTCCCGGAAATAGCGCTCGTAGAGGTGGTGCGTACCAGGCCAGACGGTCAGGTTGCCGCTATAGCTGCTGGTCACATCGCTGAGCGCCACCCCCAACAGCATAGTAAAATTGCGGATTGTTCCTTGCGGCACGCCATTGTTGGGTGAGTGCATCCCGTCCAGATGAGGGCGGGGCGGGTTGGGCGGATCTTGCAGTGTGGGAAAGCGCAGCGCAATTTGGCCTGCCCCCACCGGTTTGACCTTGCCCGGTCCGATCAGCGATTCGGCCAGCGCCAAGGCCGGCGTTTTATTATATAAATCGGTGATGACCGCTTCCCGCTGCAGCTCTGGGCAAAAAGAGCGGGATTGGTAGATGTGCACCTGGGCCGGGTCAATGCCCTGCCCCACCGAACTGTTAATGGCGCGCACCGCGGCGTCCACCATCAGGCGCGGGACAACACCTGGGATCTTCACATAACCGTTGTGATAAAATTCCGTTTTTTGTGCATGGGTCAGTTGCATAGATCTGTCCTTTTTATTAAATCGGCACCATGTCTACGGACACCGATAATCATGAAAAGCGCTGCTGATGGCTGATGGCTGGTAGCTGTTGGCTGCTAGCTGTTGGCCAACGACGACCGCCAGCAGCTTTCAGCCAACGGCTACCAGCTATTTTCACATCAGGTTGGTAAATGTTAGCCATAAGCTTACCAGATCATTGTGCTGCCGTCCACTGTCATGACATGGCCGGAAGCGTTTTCGTTTTCGGGGGAATTTGCGTAGGCTACGCGGCAACATGCCGGGGACGAGCGACGACCAGTCCGGTTTGACCAATAACTTCTCGCTCGTCCCCGGCGTGTTGCCCTAAAAGTGCAATGCACCCGACCGGGCTAGTCATAAATGAAGGCGCGTCTTTTCCCCTCTGATTCTAGCCCTTTTGCACACTTCTCTGCTACTATTTTACCAGATTAACGTGAGTTTTCTCGCCACTCTCCAGTCTCGATAAAACGCCAGATCTCAATTTTGAACTGAGTAAAAAGGAGACAAAGAATGACAACCACCAAAATACCGCGTCGCGTCTTAATCATTGGCGCCGATGGCTTGCGCCCCGACCTGCTTGATCCGACTGTTATGCCCACTGTGGCCCAGTTGGCCGCAGAAGGTGTGCGCAGTTGGGATCACCACGCCGTCTACCCGACCCATACCCGCGTCAATATCAGCGCGCTGGCCAGCGGCAGTACACCGGGCCGGCATGGCATTGTAGCCAACACCATGCTGGCGCCCAATGTGACCGAGGATCATATCATTGACACCTCCAACTATCAACATCTCCAGGCGTTAGAGCAAGCCAGCGGCGGCCATGCTGTCCTGGTTCCCACCCTGGGAGATCTGCTGGCAGCGCGCGGGGAACGGGTGGCGGTGGCCGCCACCAGCACCCCCGGCGCCAGTATGTTGTGGACCCATCGCCATCTGAGCCGCATGGTCAACACCAATAGCGCTTTTGGCCTTGCCGACCTTTATGATCTGCGTGAAAAGCTGGGTGAATTGCCGGTCCAAGAGCATGGACCGCAAATCGCCAGTCAACACTACGCTGCGGCTGCCGTTACGCGTCTCTATCTCGACGACCCGCAAAATCGCGTAATTATTTTTTGGATGAATGAGCCGGACAGCAGTCAGCACTACTTTGGGCTGGGCGCACCGGAAGCCGTGACGGCCTTGCGCACAGTAGACCGCTGTGTGGCCGAGGTCTTGACGGCGCTGGCGCAACGGGGCCTGCGCGACCAGTTCGACATCTTCTTTATCTCCGATCATGGCCATTCTACCGTCAAGAGTCACAACACGCTGCGCGAATATTTGGCGCAGGCCTTTCAAGAGATAGGCCAACCCTTGCCCTTGGCAACGGCTAGCGATTACATTTACACGCAGCCAGGCGCCCGGCCTCCCACCCGCGCCCAACTGGCGCCGCTGGTTGAATGGCTGCTGGCGCAACCGTGGACCGGCGTCGTTCTGGCCGGTCGCACCGATCTGGCTGATCTGCCCGGCGTTATCCCCTTAACCCAGGCATGGAATCAACAGTCAAATGAGCGTGCGCCTTTGTTGGCCATCTCTCCCCGCTGGCGGAGCGCCCTCAACGACTTTGGCGTCCCCGGCCAGGTCATGGCGTTGACAACGCAATCGGCGCTGCGCTCCTCACACGGCTCGGCTTCACCCTATGATCTGCACGCTGTGTTCATTGCCAATGGCGCCACTTTTCAGGCCGGCGTCAATTCGCAGATCCCGACCGGCGCAATTGACTTATTACCGACTGTGCTCCATTTATTGGAGATTCCCGCGCCAACTGCACTTGATGGGCGCGTGCTGTGGGAAATCATGCGTCGGCCTCAGGGCGAACCAGGCGCCATCCGCCAAGTGGTGATTGAGCCGGAGACGCCCAGCCGTCACGCCGCAATCCCGGCCCAGTTGGCGCTCCACCAGGTTGGAGATACGACCTATTTGCATGGCGCCCTGCAACCGGACGCCACCTTTGCGTTGCCCATGCCAGATGACCGTTAGCCGTTTGCCTGCTGTGCATTCTAGCCGTTCTGTGGCACAATAGGTCGGGCTTTACAAAACCTTATAGACAACATGATGCCATTAAACAATCAGGCTCATCTATGCAAAGTGTGAACATCAACGATTTTACCATTAGAAAATTACTGTGTTTTCACACTTTGCATGGATGGGCAAAGCAACCAAGGAGGCGCTGTGAAACCTTTGCTTCGTATGCTCTATCCGTGCTTGCTGGCAGTGATGCTCTTGTGGAGCGGCGCGCGCGGGCTGGCGCAATCCACCACGGACCTGCCATCGTTCATCTTCATCGACCACGTGGCGGCGGATCCTGCCACCGGCGCGCTACAGGCGCTTTATCTCTCTGACGGCGGCAGTGGTGACACGCCGTTGGATGGGCTGGTTGTCCTCTTATTCTCCCCCACAGACAATACGGTCATTGCCGCGCAGGCGTTGGATGGATTGCGCACCGCTGACATTGGTCTGCTAACGCTCCGTGAAGGCGATCTCTTTACAGCGGAACTTGCACAACCGCCCACCGCGGACCGGGGCGTTGCCTTATACCGCGGCACACCCGACGATTTCACGACTGGCTCTGCTTTGTCCACCGCGGATCTGGCGGACCAGATCATCTATCGGGCTACGAATGGCAATGAAATTGAGATCATGGCGAGCCCGGCGCTGACGACCACAGCACGGGCAGCAGCATCAGTAGCGAACGGAACCGTGCCACCGCCGGCAACGCCGACCGAGAATGGCACGGTACCGCCACCCACAGCCACCCCCGGCGAATGTGGCGCTGCGGCAGAACCCATCCACGCGGTCCAGGGTGGCGGCGCAACCTCGCCCGAACTGAACAAAACGGTGACGATTGAAGGCATCGTGGTAGGTGACTTTCAGGATACGCGCACCCAACTGCGTGGCTTTTTTGTCCAGGAAGAAGCCGCCGACCAGGATGCCGACCCGGCCACCTCGGAAGGCATCTTTGTCTTTGATAACGGCTTTGGCGTCGATGTCGCAGTGGGGGATCAGGTGCGGGTGCGCGGTCAGGTTTACGAGTACAACACGATGACTGAACTCAAACGCGTTACCACCGTGACCATCTGCGCCCAGGATCAGCCGCTGGAACCGGCCCTGGTCACGCTGCCGGAGACGTTTGATGGTGAGTTGGAGCACTATGAGGGCATGTTGGTGCACATCGACAGCCCCATGACGGTGGCGCAGAATTATTTCCTGGGGCGCTATGGTCAACTCACCTTGGCAGCTGCGGGTCGTCTCTATCAGCCCACCAATCAATATGCGCCAGACAGTGCAGATGCGCAGCAACTGATCGACGAAAATCACCGGCGTATTTTGATTCTGGACGATGGCCAGGATCTGCGTGCGCTGGGTGACAACCCCAACCCGGTTCCCTATCTGGGCGCACCACCGCCGGCTGTGATTCGCGCCGGGGACGCGATCACCGGGCTGGTTGGGGTGATCGACTACGGGCGCATCAACTCGGCGCCGGGCAGCGACGTTGGACTCGACTACCGGTTGCAGCCCACACAGGCGCCCCTTTTTACAACAGGCAACCCGCGCACGGAGGCGCCCACCATCCCGACCAGCACGCTCAAGGTGGCCAGCTTTAATGTATTGAACTATTTCAATGGTGACGGTGAAGGGGGTGATGGTCAAGGGACTGGCTTCCCAACCCCACGCGGTGCAACAACCGCGGCTGAATTTGCCCGCCAACGGGCCAAGATCATTGCCGCTATCCACGCGCTCAATGCCGATATCATTGGCTTGATGGAAGTGGAAAATGACGGCTATGGTCCTGACAGCGCCATTCAGGATCTGGTCAACGGCTTGAATGCGGCCATCACCGCCACGGGGAGCACCACGGCGACCTATGGGTTCATCGACCCCGGGCTGACGCAACTGGGCGGCGACGAAATCGCCGTGGGCATTCTCTACAGGACCAACACCGTGACCCCCACTGGCGCGGCCGCGACCTTGGCCACCGGCGCGTTTGACCAGACCCTAACAGATGAGGGCAGGAGTCGCCAACCACTGGCCCAAACCTTTACCACTGCCCAAGGTGAAAAGCTGACAGTGGTTGTGAACCATTTCAAATCCAAGCGCCCCTCCGGTACGCCGGGGGCTGAAGACAGCGACACAGGGAATGGCGCCGGCGCCTGGAATGGTCGGCGCACCCAGGCCGCGCAAGAAATTGCCGCCTGGCTGGCCACCGACCCCACCGACAGCGGCGACCCCGATTTCTTGATCATCGGTGACCTCAATTCCTACGCGCAGGAAAGTCCTATTACCACCCTGCAAACGGCCGGCTATGTCAATTTGATCCAGCACTTCAACGGTGCAGAAGCGTACTCCTATGTCTTTGATGGCCAACTTGGCTATCTGGATCATGCGTTAGCCAGCCGTTCCTTGGTGACACAGGTGGTGGGCGCAACAGACTGGCACATCAATGCCGACGAACCCAAGGTGCTGGACTATGATGAAGCCTTTAATCCGCCCGGTTACTATGCGCCGGACCCCTATCGCGCCTCCGACCACGACCCGGTGCTCATCGGTTTAAAGCTGACGACGGTGATTACCACCACCCCTGATGAAGAAGGCTCAGATCAGGGTAGTAGCGGTGAAGAAGGAAGCGACCAGGGCGCCGGCGAGGAAACAGGCGGTGACGGCAGTGGGGATGGCGTTGAAGGCGGCACTACGGACAACGGCAGCACAGGTAATGGTGACAGTGGCGTAACACCGTCTGCGCCAGTCAGTTATGTTGTCCAGCCAGGCGATACACTCTCCAAAGTGGCGCGGCGCTACAGTGTGACTATCTTAGAATTAGCGCTTGCCAACCGTATTGCCGTGCACGGCTACATCTATCCGGGGCAGCGGCTGGAAATACCGCCGGTTGCCGATACAGTTTACTGTTGGCGCTCCATTCTGGCTGCTGGCGAAAGCCTGGCCGAGATTGCTACACGTTATAGTGCCGATCCACAGCGCCTGGGCCAACTCAATGGCATTGCCAATGTGGACGAGGCGCTCGACGGCAAGCCCATCTGCATCCCCGACATTTATCGCAATTACCCCTGGTAGTGCAACGCCCCAAAATTGCCTTATAAAGTTATAGACTACTCTACTCTGGTTGTGATGAAAACCGGAGTAGAGTAGTCTGTGACTTGTCCTCACCTCAGATGTTAAGGGGATGTAACATGTGGGAGTTTAGCCGAGGCATCCGTTACGCCTTGCACTAAAAACGCGGCAATCCATTTTCCGTCCGCCAACCGATACCAGGAACACTGCTCATTACAGGCAACCACCGTGATCTTCTGCTGGGCGCGCGCTTGGTCCACAATGGCAAAGGTAAGCCCTGGCCCAGTTCGTAGGTTGGCCGCGCGGGTTACGACGCCCTGCAGAGTAATGCTGTTACTAATGAGCGGTAAATAGAGGTTAAATGGTTGACTTGCACTCTGCACGGCAATTGTGTGAACAGTGCTCTGTTCAAGCGGTAAAGTCACAGTCCAGACCCCATGCGAGCTAACCGCAGTAGTACTGATGACTACGTTGTCCAGCAATACCTGTAGGACACCACCCGGCCTGCCCTGGCCAGTCAGTTGAGCGGCGGTAATGCCGGTAGACAACCACAAGGGCTCATTCCAGTAAAATTCATGCGTAGTAGATTCAAGCGTATCAGCCGAGGTGACAGGGCCCAACAATGGGACTACCTGCGCGGCAGCATTGTCGGGCAACCCAGTGATATGAAAAGCGAGCATGGGCGGGTTACTTACAATGATGGGAGCATCAGCGCCAGGAAATTCGTAGATACCCTGCTGCCCCAGATCGCTATGTAATAACGCGTATAATGTTTCGGTAGCGAGGTCTACATTGATCGTGACAACCACATTCCGATTCAGACCGGCCTTCACAGGTGCTAGGCCGATGACCGCATCCAAATTACCAGATTGGCTACGATGGATTACAATCCAGCCATCTTGCGGCGTCACCACTTCAGCCACTGTAACTTTACCGTCCACAATCGCTTGGTCATCTACAACCACGCTCGGCTGAACTTTTGCTTGGGATAGGGTCTGTGTATGCGCTACCCGTGACCACGCCGGTGCTAAAAGCATAAACAAAACTACCAGCAGGCTCCTGCTGAGCAATTGCCGCCTCCCCATTATTGGAATCCTCCTCAAACTAAGCAAGGTGTGGCATTGATCAGCGACGGTTTGCTTCTACACACCTGCCGATCTTCATCGTCAGCGCGCAAATCCAAGTCTGTTGCATCTACTTATTCGTATTATAGCTAGTTGTTTAATATTAGCAAAACCCACAGTAATTATGACTAGAGTCTGAAACTACGGTCCGACACTGTAGTCTGACGATTAGAGGCAAAACTTGTAACTTGTTGGCTCTGTGATCTCCACAACCGCCAACTAAAGATACTACTGTTCTCAAACTGACTTCACTTTGGCCAAAAAAGTAGGATAGAACAAGGCGCCGCCCTATGCTGGACGGCGCTTTTTTTGTATCCTACTCTACAAAACTCCGGTGGCTTTGTTGGTCGCAAGACTCGCTAATGACCACTGATAAAGCCCATCCTTTCCACGACTTTACACCAATTCAACCGCCACGGCCGTACCGCCGCCGGTGCCGTGACAGAGCGAGGCAATGCCCCGCTGCTTACCCTCTTGCTGTAACGCATTCAACAGGGTGACGACAATGCGTGCGCCCGATGCGCCGATTGGGTGGCCCATGGCAATGGCGCCACCGTAGACATTGATCTTCTCATACGGAACCTCAAGCGCCTTCCGTAACAGGACGTTGTTGAGCGAGAAGGCTTCATTGTTTTCAAAGAGATCAAAATCATCCAGTTCCAGGCCGGTCTTTTTGAGCAACTTTTGAATGGCGGGAATGGGACCTTCGACAAAGCGCCACGGTTCCACAGCAGCCCAAGCGCCGCCCAGAAAACGGGCAATTGGCTTCAAACCCATCTCGTCCACCGCTTTTTTGCTGGCCAGGATCAAAGCCGCCGCACCATCGGAAATCTGGCTGGAGTTGCCGGCAGTCAGCAAGCCCTCTTTGCCAAAGGCAGGCCGCAACGACGCCAAGGTATCCATGGTCGTGTCGGCGCGGTAGCCCTCATCTTTGTCGAAGAGCACAGTCTTGCGCCGTTCTGTGATTTCAATGGGAGCAATTTCATGGCTCAATTTGCCATTCTCGGTGGCCGCGGCGGCGCGGGTATTGGAGAGGTAGGCGACCTCATCCAGCTCGACGCGGGTGACGCCATGCGTCGCCACCAGCCGATCCGTCTCTTCGCCCATTAACTCACCGGTCATGGGGTCAGTCAGCCCGTCGGCCAGCAGAATGTCGGTGACCGATTCTGTGTTATTGCCAATCAGCAGCTTATAGCCCCAACGCGCCTTATGACTCAGATGAAAACCGGCCTGGGACATTGACTCAATGCCGCCGGCCATCACCAGGTCAGCGTCACCGGCGCGGATGGTCATATCGGCGTTCATGGTGCTCATCATGCCCGACGAGCAGAGCATGTCAATGGCATAGCCATCCACGTCTTCAGGAATGCCCGCTTTCAACGCAGCATGACGGGGCAGAAGTTGACCGTGCCCATGTTTCAAAATGTTGCCGAAGATAAAGAGGTCTAAATCTTTGCCTTCAATGCCGGCGCGGGTTAAAGCCGCTTTCATCACATGCGCGCCCAGCTCTACCGGCGATGTATCTTTTAAGCTACCACCAAATTTGCCAATCGGTGTTCGTACTGCCGACACAATATATGTTTCACTCATCCTTGTGTTCCTCCTGGTATAACACACTATGACAACGCGTGTCTGTCCTATAATTCTGTACTACAATGTCGAGGGGAAAGGAGCCGAGGGGGAAGGGGAAAAGTGGCACCCTGATGTTATATACTCAGTAGACCGCAACAGCAACAGAGGTTGGCTCAACCGACTTTGAACCACGCGACTACGCGACTGCGGACTACTGATACTGACTAGGTATATTGCCCGCCATTAACGCTCATGATTTCGCCCGTAATATAGCCAGCCATCTTCTGGGACATTAAAAAGGCCACAGCCCAACCAATCTCTTCCGGTTCGGCAAAGCGCCGGAGGGGAATCTTAGAGAGAATTCGTTCCTGCACCTTTTCGGGAATCGATTTGATCATGTCGGTGGAGGTAAAGCCAGGGGCCACGACATTGGCGCGTACACCGTAGCGGGCGCCTTCCAAACCCAATGTTTTTGCTAACCCAATCACAGCCGACTTTGATGCGGCATAGTTGGCCTGCCCAATGTTGCCCTGTTCACCCACAACTGAGCTAATAAAGACCAACGAACCGTTGCCCCGCTCATAGAGTTTGGGGACAATGGGGCGCAGTGTATTGAAAATGCCGTTGAGGTTGGTGTCGATCACCGCATACCAATCCTCCACCGAAATTTTGGGAAAGAGATTATCCTTGGTAATCCCGGCATTTAACACGACGCCATAGATGGGGCCAAGCTCTTCTTCAATTTTGGTCACGGCCGCTTCCATCGATGCGGGGTCGGTGACATCGGCCTTCAGGGTAAGCGCTGCGTCTGGCCCCGGACTGCTGCGGTAGGTGTAGGCCACCTTGGCGCCCAGTTGATTCAGCGTCTCAACAATAGCGGCGCCAATGCCACGGTTGCCACCTGTCACCAAAATAATTTTGTCTTCCAGCCCAAACATGGTTGTCTCCTTTGTATGTTGGCTCATATAGGTCTACGGGTGAAATCGCTCAATTTCGCTCTGGTGTTCGCGACGATTTCACCTCTTCGCCCATATGAGCGTTGTGTGTTTTGCTCAATGATATTATGAAGATCTGGCCTTTAACCAATTGGCAATCAGTGGGGGGAGGTCCCGTTGGACTTTACCACTGACATACATGCCGATATGGCCGGTGGGGAAGGAGCGGACGGTGTAATCCTTGGCGCCCACAAAGTGTTCAAGCGCCAACGATGAAGCCGGTGGCACGAGATGATCTTGCTCGGCATAAAGATTTAAGACCGGCATAGTAATATTTTCTAAATTGACTAGCTCACCGCCAATTTCCACCTCACCTTTGATCAGCTTGTTACCTTGGTAGAAGTCTTTGACAAATTTGCGCCACGCTTCACCAGCCTGGTCTGGGCTGTCAAAGATCCACTTTTCCATGCGCAGGAAGTTGATCAACTTACCCTCGTCTTCAGCAATTTCGGGGAGATCGATGTACTTGCCGAGATTGAGGGCAAAGGGACGCAACATCAGGTAGCCATAGTTCATATAATCGCCGGGGATGTTGCCAAAGGCGTTGACCATTGCATCGGGGTCCATGCCCTGCACCCAACTGTTCAACAGGCCACAGCCAGCCACGCCCGCCACATGAAAATCTACCGGCGTTACCATTGTAATCAGATTTTTGATCTTTTCCGGATGCAGTGCTGTATAACAGAGGCTAAAGGTGCCACCCTGGCAAATCCCCAACAGATTGATCTGGTCAACCTCATGTTGCTGGCGAATGACATCGACACAGTTGTCCAGATAATCATTGATATAGTCTTCTAAAGTGACCCAGCGGTCGGTGGGGCCGGGGTAACCCCAATCCACCAAGTAAACATCAACCCCAAGCTTTAAGAGATTGCGCACCAGTGAGCGATCTTCTTGCAGGTCTACCATATAAGGCCGGTTGACCAACGCATAGCTAATGAGCAACGGTGGCGTTATAGGCTTTTTCACCACCGGTTCGTAACGATAGAGCACAACCTTATCTTCGCGATAGACTTCATGCTTGGGCGCCGTACCGATGTGAATGTCTTCTTCACGCAACTTGGTAAAGTTTTCCATACCCTGCACAAGCTTGCGATTGAGGTCGGTGAACTCTTGCAACATTTGCGCCGGCTGGAACTGATAGGGAAATGACAACATTACTACGCCCCTTCTTCTGTGGTCGTTTGCGTACCGGCCTCGGTTGTATCAGGTTGAGTGGTGGGCTTAGCTTCTGACTTTTTAGCCGCTGCTTTGGGTTTACGGCGGCTGCTTGCAGTCGTACGCTTGGCGCTGGAGCTTGTTGTTTTTGTTTCCTCTTTAGCTGTCGGAGCGGCGGCGTTGTTTTCCATCGCTTTTTTCAGCGCTTTGACTTCTTTGCGCAGTTGGTAGATCTGTTGGTGCGCCTCGTCGAGGGAACTGCGGGTGGGCATGTCATTCATCCGCAGACCAACTTCCAACAGCTCGCGCTGTTGCTGGCGCAGGGCCATGCTGCTGTTAACATAGGCGCTTTGGGCTTTGGCATAGGCATCGGAATGGAAGAGTGCGATAAATTTCTCGTCGGCCACTTCCACCCAGAGTTTTAGCATTTGCCGCTGATCCTGGATCACCTCGCCCTTTTGCGCTAGCTCCAGCAGCTTCTGCATAAAGGCTTGAAAGGCGTCCACCCACGCTTCGCCAATCAGCCGCTGATAAGCGGCGGCAATGTGTTGGTTTTCCAGCCAGAGCGCAAAACCCTGACTGACCTTCTCATTCAATTCTCGCAGCAGCCCCATGCTCGGCGCAGTCAGGGCGCGGCCAAAGGTCTGCTCATACGCCTGCCAGTAAAGCTGCATCAGTTCATTGGCGCCGCCGGCTTGATTGGCGCCCCACAACTTGCTGAGCGTTTCTGGGCTCTGCCACCAGGCATTTAGCCAGGGTTGCATAAATTTCTGCGTCTCCTGGCTGTAGAATTGCCACCATTGGGTGCTATTTTCCATAGCCTTGGCCATGTCCGTCACGCTGGCCATCTGTTGGCGCATTTGCGCGGCATAGTCGGTGAGCGCCTTCTGCCATTCCGCCGGTGTGGTGCTGTTACTCAAAATGGTCTGCCAGGCTTCCGTAACCATGCGCATAAGGTAGAGCATCTGCTCCTGGCCGGCAATAAACTGCTCCATAGCCGCTTGGGAGACACCGAAGAGGTCAGGATTGAGGGCGCCGTTCATGCTGGGCATCTGGCTTTGGTAAAAATTCTGCCACTGCTTACTCACGTGGGTAAACCACTGTTCCCAAGGCGCCATAAAAATGGCGGCAGGTTGTCCTTTGGTGCGTTGGTTGGATTGGGCGCCACCCAGCAGATCCCACCAACCCTGAATTGCCTTTTGCTGCATGCCGATCCAGCCATTCATCGCTGCGTCGGTCTGCTTATCCCATTGCGTCATCTTAGCCCTTCTTCCCTGGCTGCCACGCAGTCCAATTTTTCATCCATTCCTGTTGCATATTCATGGTCTGCTGTGACATCTCTTGCCAAAGTTTCATCACCGGTTGATTGAGAAAATCCTTGGATCCTTGCACCTCGGTGGGGTCAATCTTCTCTACCATTTGGAACCAACCATCCCACATCTGTTTTTGCAGCGCAACCGATTGTTTGGTCATCGTATGCAACTGCTCGGCCCACTGGGCCACACCTTCAAAGACATCACTGGACGAAACACTATCCGCCCAGTGGCGCGCACTCTCCACCTGCATATCCAACATTCGGTGCAGGGTATTTTTCCACATATCCAACATCTGCTGCCAAGCCGCGCGTACTTGCGCATTGCTGGAAGCTTTGCTTGCGGATTCTTGCCAATTTAACCACAACTTTTTCTGTACATCTGTCCACTGTTTGGACATCTCTTCCATCTGTTGCGTCCAGTCCATATCTACCATCCTTCTCAAAGTCAACAATACCTGTCTCACAGGGCTACCATTTTCGGTATGGCTCACAAGCAGTTTCCATACCCATTTCTATATCTACAAGATTGCCATAAATCACAATTTTATTTGCGATAATTTATATTTACACTAACCAAAATGTTTGTCGGGAACCTGGTGTTTGAAAGCTGATTTGAATTTTAGCTGACAAGAGTTACAATTCAATAACACATTTGTAACAATGTCCGATCTTGGTTTATGCTCACCCGGTGTGTTCCAACTTAGGAGCGATAACTGATTGCGGAAAATCTCCCGACGACGAAAGCTACACGAGACAAGGGGTAAAAATGATTGTCGTTACAAAACAGAAATTGATCGCAACGGTGGCGGAGCGCTGGCAGGCTGCCCATCAACGGCGAGGAGAATGGTTTTCTACGCCAACCCTGGCCGATGTCCAACGCATCCATGCTGCACTGGTTGAGTTACCTGCCGACGCACCGGAAGCGGCTGTCATCGCGTTGACCGGCGATAATCGGTGGACACAAAATCGGTGTCATGAATGTGGGGTGGACAGTGAAGTGACCGTTGGCCTTGCGCGCGAAATCCATCACCCAACCGATACCACCTATATCTGTTTGAGCTGTTTACAAGATGCCCTTGCGCTAGCTCAAAGCGAATAAAATCCAATGTCACCTTCCATTATACCACAACTGTCAACTGCCCAGATGCATGAAGTCGACCGCCTCATGGCCGAGGAATATGGCATGGACGTGCTCCAGATGATGGAAAATGCCGGCCGCAATCTGGCTTTGCTGGCCAAACGCCTGCTCATGCATGAAATTGTGGACCGCCCCATTGTGCTCTTGGCCGGACGCGGCAACAATGGCGGCGGCGGGTTGGCGGCGGCGCGTCATCTGTTGAATTGGGGCGCCTGGGTGCAGATTGTCCTGGCCCATCCACCGACCGCCTACCATGGCGCGCCGGCGCGCCAATTGGCTATCCTGCAGGCTATGGCCGCCCCGATTGCTTGGGCCGAGGAAGGATGGGAACTACCCCCCTGCGATCTGCTCATAGATGCGCTCATCGGCTACGGTCTGCACCATGAACCCCAAGGCAAAGTTCGTGATCTGATCCAGCTTGCCAACAGCAGCCTGGCGCCCGTCCTCAGTCTGGATGCCCCCAGCGGTCTGGACTGCACAACAGGGCACTGCTATACGCCCCATATCCGCGCCACGGCGACCATGACCTTGGCCTTGCCCAAGGTAGGATTGGTAGTAGGGCACGCGGCCTGTGGCGATCTGTACCTGGCTGACATCAGCGTGCCGCAACAGCTCTATACCCAATTAGGCATAGAGCCCCCCCTCCTCTTCACGCAGGACACGGTGGCGCCGTTGCAACTGGTCAATGACAACGAGGTAGCGCTCTTATGACAGCAAACGCACGGGCACACAGCCCCCTGCTGGTTCGGCATGGCTTGCTGCCCTGCGAATTTGTACCAGGGACAGCAGCGGCAGCAGCCGAGTTCTCCGCGGCGGATTTAGCCGTGGTTGACGGACGTATTGCCAAGGTTGGTGCGGCGCTGGCTGATGACACCTTCACGCAACTGGCTGCAACTGGCTGCTATGTACTGCCCGGCTTTATCGATGTCCATGTTCACGGTGGCGCCGGCGCTGATACCATGGATGCAACGTCGGAAGCGCTGGAGACCATGACCCAGTTCTTTGCGCAACATGGGGTGACCGCTTTTTTGCCCACGACAATTACTGCACCACATGGGGAGATTGTTACAGCCCTGCGTGCGGTTGCCGCCTACAAGCAAGAAGAGGCTCCGGGTGCGCGTATCCTGGGTGTTCATGTCGAGGGGCCCTACATCAGCCCGGACTATCCCGGTGCGCAGCCGGCGACCTTTATTCGCCCGCCCGATCTGGTTGAGTTTGCAGAGCTAATCGCCGCCGGTCCGCTCCGTATGATTACTCTGGCGCCTGAGGTGGCGGGGGCGGCCAGGATGATCGGAATGGCGACGCAACAGGGGATTGTCGCGGTGTGGGGCCACACCAACGCCACCTATGCGGAGTGTGTAGAGGCGGCTGCTGCCGGCGTCACACAGGCCACCCACACCTACAACGCCATGAGCGGACTACACCACCGCAACCCTGGCGTGCTAGGCGCAACGTTGGCGCTGGATGGCGTCTATGCCCAACTCATTGCCGACAATATCCACGTTCATCCCGCCGCGATGAAGATCCTGGCGCGCTGCAAAGGTGCGGCGCAGACGATCCTGATCACCGACGCCATGCGCGCCGCCGGTCTGCCCGATGGTGAATATGAGTTAGGTGGCCAGCCGGTCACAGTCAAAGCAGGTGCGTGCCGGCTGGCCAACGGCGCTTTGGCCGGCAGCATTTTGACACTAGACCAAGCGCTAGTGAATTTTATGATGGCCACCGGCTGGTCGTTGGCCAAGGCGTGGCCAGTCACCAGCCGTACACCGGCCCGCGCGTTAGGTTTGGGCGCCACCTTGGGTGAGTTAGCGCCGGGCTACCAGGCCGATATTGTACTGCTAAATGAACGGCTGGAGGTTGAGGCAACCCTTGTGGGAGGAAAGGTGGTCTATTTGCGCGACCAGGCGCGGTTGCAGACTGAAGACTAGAGACTTGCCTACATAATCTCCAACCTCCAGTCGCCAAAGTCTGGTTTGCATTTCGATTTTAGTATAGGAAGCGCAGAGGGTTTATTTCTGTTTTAGGGCGAGTTTGTGCTCGCCACCCAGCAACGTGCCGGAGACGGACCTCACGCAACCCTGGAGACAGACCAAGTCTTGGTCCGTCTCCGACATGTCTCCCTGAAAGGGAAATACACCCCAGCGCCGATTTGATCCGCGCTTCCTGAATCCGCGTCGCTACGCTGCCACCGTGGTGATGATGACATTACGTGCTCCGGCTGCTTGCAAGGCGGCGGTGATAGCCGCGGCATGCAGCGGATCAATCAGTGCAATGACGTTGCCTCCCCTGCCGCCACCACTTACCTTGGCGCCCCAGGCGCCGGCCTGCCGCGCCGCGCTGACGAGCCGATCGATTGCGGCGTTACTTACATCCAATTTTGACAACAGGGCATGATTCTGGTTGAAGAGCTGGCCCAGTTCGGCCAGGTCGCCCTGTTCAATTGCGCTTCTGGCCTGCTGGACAAGGGCGCCAATTTCATCAAACCACGCTTCATACTGCGCGGGATCACGCTGCCAGGCGCGGCGGACATCGGCCACGCTCTCTTTGGTGGGGGCTCGAATTCCGCTGTCGGCAATGGCCAGCGTAAAGGAATGGCCCGGGGTAAAGATTATAGGTGGTTGGCCTTTGACAAACCAGACTGGCATGCCGTAGGCAATGACCGTGTTGTCGATGCCGCTTGGCGTGCCATGATAGAGACGCTCGCTGGCATAAACCAACGTGCTGACTTGGGCCACGTCAATCACATGGTCACAGTGGCTGTAGATGGCGCGCACCAGGGCGGCGCTCAACGCCGCGCCGCTGCCCAGGCCGCTGGCAACCGGCAGTTGGCTGCGCACTTCAATCTGCCAGTCTGGGTTCTCTGCGACCTGTAACTGGGCCAGAGTCAGGCGCGTAACCACGGCGAGCGGCTCATCCGCCCCCGCTGCCGCTAAGACAATGCGCCGGTTAATGTCCGGTGCAACGATAGTGCAGCCCGCGCCGGCAGCGCCGGGGGCAATCGTGGCCTGAGCCACCTGTTCCCAGACCGGGACCGCAATCGCTGGCCGACCATAGACCACGGCGTGCTCACCGACGAGAATAATTTTGCCCGGCGCGGTCGCCGTTGTGGTGTTCATAGAGAGCAAAGTATAACGCTACGTACGCGCCCAGTAATCCAGCACAAGCACTTTTTCCAGATGCGGTCGCAAGATCGCGCCAAAGGCGCGGTGGTCAGGATGGGGCAAGTAGGCGTCACGGCCGGCTGCACTCTGGAAGGTGACAAAGAAGCAGTGGGTGAAGCCATCGGCTTTGCCCTCGACGCTTACATCGGTGCCCCACTCAAAATCCTGAATCGCATCAATTTTGCCGGGCAGCGCACGAAAGGCATCTTCAATCTGTTGCACCTGTTCGGGTGTTGTTCCTGCTTTGAATCGAAAGAGAACCACGTGGCGCAGTGCGCGCTTTGTTTCAGTCGGGTTGGTAGTAGCCATAGGGAATTCCTAATGAATAATTCATGTTACGTAGGGTTTCAGCTAACTCGTGTAGGGAGCATCCTCAGATGCGGCTTTTTTGCGCTGGAGCCGCATCTGAGGATGCTCCCTACACGAAGACAGAACTTATAAAATTGGAAGGTGCGTAACATGAGTGAATAATTAATGAAAAATAATGAATTGGTAATGGTTAAGTTGATGCCAGTCACGCCTATTGATGCCCTAAGCGCAAGGCGCTAAACAATTTTTGATAGAGCGCCGATGAAATGACCACAAGCTCCAACACAATCATAACCCCGGCAAAAGCAATGGCCAGCGGGAAGATCTCTTCACGGGCGAGAATGGGCAACAAGGGCGGCAGCGCGGTGCCCAGATCGCCGGTAATGCGAAAGAGCGGCACAAACATGGTTGCCACGGTGGAGCCGGCCACGACGCCGGCCACGGCGCCATAGGCGGTAAGGACCGTATATTCCAAGGCGACCTGGCCCACAACCTGGTTGCGGTTCAGGCCAATCGACCGCATCACCGAGAAGAGATACATGCGTTCATTCATCGATGCATAACTATAGGTTAATAAACCCAATGCCGCCATAAAGGTCGCGGCAATAAAGCCGACGGAGAGCGTGCCAAAGACGCCCACTCGCTCCATCTTGGCCTGTTCTTCGGTAATAATCGCTTGCGTGTCATCGACCTCAATGGTGTCGATGCCCAGGGTGGGGACCGCCTTGATCAGCGCGGCGCCCGACGCGCCCGGCGCCATATCCACCCAAATGCGATGGGGCATGGTCAGGCCGAAAAAGGAGAAAAGATACTCGAGGTTGCCCACAACGGCTACTTGATCAGGATAGACGGTGGGGAAATATTCATAGATGCCGACAATGGTAAAGTTGGAGTTCAAACTGGTGCCAAAGTCGGCGATTACGTGGATGTTCAGTTTATCGCCGATCGTCAGTTGATTCTCGGTCAGGAACGCTTCCGACACAAGAATGCCATCGTCAGTTGCGGCAAGGCGATTCATGAGCCCGCCGAGCGATTCCGGCGCCAGATCGCCCCGGAACCAGGCGACTTTGGCAAAGTCTGCCCGGTCAACGCCAAGGAAACGTCCGCGCAGACGCGCCCCAGCATTTAGTGTGATTTCGGCCCGGTAATCGCCCACCCGGGTAGCCGTAACCGCGCCCGGCAAGGTCTCGAACTCATCGGCTGGCGGCACCCAATCAGCGCCAACTTGGGGCGTATCAGAGAGCGCGACACTTTCCAGATAAGGCGTAAAGGCCAGATCGGCGCCCACTCGATAGTACATACGGTCAACGAGCCACTTGTCCAGACTGGCCGCCATGGAGAGGGTATAGACGCCCAGCGCCAGCGAGACGATCACCAACAACATGGGATTAATATAGTTTTGGCTGTAACGCCCCAATTGGCGCAGCGCCAGGTGGGGTGTGAGCCACGGGGTGCGGTTGGCCAGCCAGTCGAGCAGCCGCATTGCCCACGGGAAGAGACGCATGGCTAGAAAAGCCATGGAGACCACAAAGAGCGCCGGAATCACAATGAGCAGTGGATCCTGGTAGAGTTCTTCGGGCCGGTCGGCAACGAGCGCACCGAGCGATCCGCGCTGGGTCAACTGTTGATAGCCATAGACAGCCGGGATGAGCAGAAGCAGATCGAGATAGGCGCGGTACCAGAAGGGGCCGCGCGGCGGGCGCGCATGTTCGCGCTGCTGGGTCAGGACCGTTTCGCCGCTGGTCGCCGCCGCGGTCCACAGTTTGGCAATGAGCAACACCCCCAACGTAACGGCAATCAAGGGCAGGTTCAGCCCGTCCAGCGAAACCGGAAGCGCGGCCCGTTCCCGGAAGCTCAGAAAGCTCACTGTATAGCCCATCAGACGGGCCAGCGCCATGCCCAACCCCAGCCCTAGCGGCGCACCAACCAGAAAGAGCACCACACCTTCGGTGAGGGTATAGCTCAGAACGCCCCAGCGGGTCATGCCGCGGCTGATCATGATGGCTGTCTCGCGCCGCTGCCAATAGGCAATCACGGCCGCGGTGACAACTAGAAAATAGAGTAAAAAGCCAAGTGCGGGGATATTAAAGCCCAGCAGCAGCGTCGTCAGCACCGTCTGCCGACCAACAAATTTACCCAGCGACACCGAAGGCGAAGTCAGACGCGCGTCGGGCAGGTAATATTTGTTAATATAGTTGGCAGCGTTGGTAAAACCGTCAATGTAGGCGCGGCCACGCGTCGGCGTGGCGAGGCTCTCGTCCAGCACCACATACCAGGTGACCGCACGCACTTTAACGGCCAAAAGCGGTTCCACATGGCTCAAGTAATCGCCGCGGCGCGTCAGCAGTTTGTCGCCCAACGTCTGCTCTGGGTCGCTAAACCAGAAAGCCTCTTTGGGATCCAGCGGCTGCCAAAAGCCGGCAATCATCGCAGGAATCTGCGTATCCCCATTGCCGGCAGCCAGATTAAAGCGGTCACCAGTTTGTACGCCCAATTTGGCGCCCATAGCGGCGGACATCCAGACATCCAAATCAGCGCCGGAGGCGCCATCATCAAGCGGGGCGCCCTCAATAGCCACGTGGTCAGCAATGTCGCGAAAGTAGACAAGATTGACATTGCCCAGGGTGCGCTTGCCGGCATAGCGGTTGTCGTCGGCCAATGGCTGCAACGTAAGTACGCCGCTGTCGGCCATCATCCCAACTGAACGCACGGGTAACCCCACCTGATTGGCAAGCGTATTGGCGACATTTTGGCCATAACCCTCCGCGCGTTCCAGCGTTAAAGGCGCGAGATTGGAAGATGGGGTGTAGATGCGCGAGGAGAGAGGCGGGCGCCCTGTAATCCGGCTATATTCAGCCAATTCCTGTCGCATAATCACCGTATCAACGGCATTGGAAAAGAAAGCTGCGCTGGTAACCAATGCCACCGCCAGGATGACACCCAGCAAGGAAAGCAGACTCAGGCCGCTATGATAGCGCAGTCGTTTCGCTGACAGCGTGCTGAGATCAACGATTGTGCGAAAAGGCCGGGTTAGGGGATGGCCTTTGCGCACGGACCGTAACGAGGTTAAAATCACCTCATGGTCGGCATCAAGCGCAGGGGAGGATGGCTTCATCGTAGTGGGTAAGCGAGTTGTGCTCATGCACCTACCTTAACATTTTCAGTAATAGTTTCAGTTCAATTCAACGAGTTTTGACACGATCTAAAAACTATTCTATACTCAAGCTACCCTGTGGACAACTTTTGTAATACCTATCTGGAAAAGTTTTATCACCCACGCCGATTTCTGCCGATTGGTTGCAGAGCGTTTTACGCGCGCTTGATAACTCTTTTGAAGATGGTCGTTAAGTGCAACTGCATAGTTGTTTTTATGGTTGTTTCCCAGCTAAACCATGTTATGTAGTTTGATTTTCCTCAAGTTCAACTGCTCTTAATCCAAACGGAGGGATTTCCATGAGTGAGAAGAGGGTGTCTCAAGAAGTGATGCCAACAGTGAATCGAGATTTTAGCCGTCGTGATTTTCTGCGGCTAAGTGGTTTGACGGCGGCAGGTGTATTGGCGGCTGCCTGTGGTACGCCGCCGGCGCCAGGCAGTGATGCACCGGCCGCCGGCGAGGCAGCAGCCCCAGCCGCCGGCGAGGCGGCCGCTCCAGCTGCCGCGGCCGCCGTAGCCGACGTCCCGCGTGAGAAGACGATGATCATTATGTTTGGCGGCAGCCAGGGACAATTTACGGATGTTGGCTTGGGCAATCCCTACGCCACCGGCGCCACCCACCAGATTGGCAGCGCAGCCTTATGGGAGCCGCTCTTCTTCTACTCCGCCTTTGCCGATGAGCACATTCCGTGGTTGGCCGAAAGCTATGAATATAATGACGACTACACGGAACTGACCATCCACACGCGCGTCGGCGCCGAATGGAGTGACGGCACGCCTTTTACCGCCAATGATGTTGCGTTTACAATTAACACGCTGGTCAAAGTGGGCGCTGATCCCGATGCAACCAAGATTCGCAACTCCGTCGAAGTTTCTCGCTGGGTGAAGGAAGCCGTTGCGGTAGACGATACGACGGCCAAGATCACCTTTAACGATCCACGCCCGCGTTTCTTATTTAGCCATCTTTCCTCGAAATTTGACACCGGCATCTACATTATTCCTGAACATATCTACAAAGATGTGGAAGACATTTCCGCCTACCAAGGGTGGGATGCCGAAGCCGGGCTGCCCGTCTGCACCGGTCCGTACAAAATTACAGCCTGGACGCCGCAGCAGAAATATATTGACCTGCGCGAGGATTGGTGGGCGGTCAAGACCGGTTTTGTCGCCGAAATGCCCGCAGTAGAGCGCATTCTCGCCCTCCCCACCGCCGATGAGACCACTATGGCCCAGATGGTCATCAACAACGAACTTGATTCGCTGTTGGATCTGCGCGCCGCCACCATTAAACAGGTTGTGGCCCAGAACGATAAGATTATCACCCACACCGGCAAAGAACTGCCGTTGGGCTACATGGACTGGTGGCCCACCTCCTTCTGGTTTAACTGCGATGAAGGCGCCTTTGCTGACAAGAATGTACGTTGGGCCGTCAGCTATACCATCGACCGTCAGCAGATGCTTGAGGTGGCGTTGGAAGGCTCCGGTATTTTGACCCAATTACCTTTCCCGCAATATCCTGGTCTGGAACCCTTCTTTGAAGCGGCCAAGCCCCTGTTGGAAAAATATAACACCGGCGAGCACAACCTGGATAAGGCTGCCGAACGCATGGCCGCCGCCGGCTACGAAAAGGACAGCGAAGGCTTCTGGGCCAAGGATGGCAACCGCATCTCCGATATTATCGGCGGCTGGGGCGTCTTTGCCGACATTGGCCCGGTCTTGGCCGAGCAGTTACGCCAGGGCGGTTTCGACCTAGACTTCCAAATGCCGGCTGATCATGGCACGCAGATCAGCGAGGGCCGCGAGCACATTTGGCTCAACGGTCATGGCGGCAGCATCAACGATCCCTTTGACACTATGGACATGTTCACCAGCAAGTACTATCAGCCGGTGGGCACACCCACGACCTATAACTCGCGCTTCCAAAATGCGGACTATGACGCCGTATTGGAAGAGATGGCGAAAGTGCCAGCCAGCGATCCGGCCTATATGGAACTTTACCTCAAGGCGCTGGAAATCTTCCTGGATGAACTGCCCGACTGCCCCGTGCAACAGTGGCTCCATCGCATTCCGATGAACCAGACCTACTGGGTCAACTGGCCTACAGCCGACAATCCCTATGTCAATGGCGCCTTCTGGCACCTGACCTTCCCGCTCATTCTGCAAAATCTGAAGCCAGCGGCATAGTTGGATGGGAGATGGGAGTAAGGAGACGGGAGACGGAAGACAGAAGACGGAAGACAGGGGATGCCTATTTCCTACTTCTGTCTTCCCACTTCCTACTTCCGTCTCCCGTCTTCCGTCTTCCTACTTAGGAGTATCCCATGACTTTGTCCTATATTTTGCGCCGTATTCTGCTTGTCTTTTTGGTGATTTGGTCGGCGGCGACCTTGAATTTCTTTATTCCCAAGATTACGCCGCGCAATCCTATACGTGAAAAACTATTAGAGCAAGCCTCGCGCGGCGGTTATATTCCCCCCGGCTTTGAAGAGATGGTCCAAAGCTATGAGAAGAAATTTGGTCTCAATGAGCCGGTGTGGAAACAATACCTGACTTACATGAACGAGATGGCCCACTTCAACCTGGGCTATTCGATTTCCAACTTTCCCAAGACCGTGCCTGAACTGATCGGGCAGGCGATTTGGTGGACCATTGGGTTGTTGTCGGTCACCACCTTTATCACCTTTTTGATCGGCACCTTGCTGGGGGCGCTTATGGCCTGGCAGCGCTCAGGCTTCTTTGTGCGCAATATTTTGCCCGGTTTCTTGGTGTTGAGTGCGGTGCCGGCCTTTATTATGGGGCTGTTGTTAATCTATTTTGTCGCCTTTAAGTGGAAATTGCTACCATTGGGCGGCGCCTACGACACGACCAAACTGCCGGCCTGGGATTTCCCCTTTATTCTAGAAGTGATCAAATATGCCACCTTACCGGCGCTTGCGTTTATTTTGACGACCGCTGGCGGTTGGGCAATTGGGATGCGCGGGATGATGGTCACAGTCCAGGGTGAGGATTATATGACCTTTGGCGAGGCCAAAGGCTTGAAGAACTGGCGTCTATTTTACAAATATGCCGTGCGCAATGCACTGCTGCCGCAAGTCACGGGATTGGCGATTGCGTTCAGCTATATCGTGGGTGGTTCGGTATTGGTGGAATTGATCTTTCGTTACCCCGGGTTGGGCACCCTGCTGGCCAATGCCATCCGCCAATTGGATTACTTCTTGATCTATGGCATTGTCTTTATTTTGACGGTTGCCATCGCGATTGCCATGTTCATTATCGACATGATCTACCCGCTGCTTGACCCGCGCATAGCTTACGAAGGAAATTAATATGTCTGTTCAGAGTCTATCAGCCGGCACAGTTAGAAGCACAAGGGGGGAGCCAGGCACAGTACGGATTGCCCTAGGCTATTTGCGCCGCAACTTTCCCTTAACGGCCGGCCTTTGCATCCTCCTCTTCTTCGTGGCCTTTTCTGTCATTGGCGCGCAATATGTAGATGACAAAGCGGCTTATCCGTTGGGGGCTACAGCCAGTCAGCCGCCATCCTGGGAATATCCTTTTGGCACCGATGGACAGGGCCGCAATCTCTTTGCGGTGGCTGTCTTTGGCATCTGGGAAACCCTGCGCATCGGCGTGATTGCCGGCATTATTGGGCTGGGCTTTGGCGCTTTTCTGGGCTTTACCTCGGCCTTTTTTGGCGGCTGGTATGACACCATTGTGCGTTGGGTCGTTGATGTCCTCCTAACGATACCGGGTCTCTTGATTTTGATTGTCATCGCTTCCTCCATGGATAGCAAAAGCTTCACCCTCACCCGTATGGCGTTTGTCATTGCCCTAACCGCCTGGATGGGACCGGCGCGCACCATTCGCTCGCAAGTGCTGACGTTGCGCGAGCGCTCCTATGTGATGATGGCGCGGCTGAATGGAATGAACAGTTGGGGCATTATCTTCCGTGAGCTGCTGCCAAATCTGCTGCCCTATCTGGGTGCGAGTCTAGTCGGCTCCGTGACCGGAGCGATCCTGGCGTCGGTTGGGCTGCCGGCCCTGGGGCTAGGCCCCCTACGTGAACCCACGATTGGGGTGACTATCTATTGGGCGCAAAACCAGAACGCACTGCTGCGCGGGATGTGGTGGTGGCTGATGATGCCGGTGGTGACCATTGTCCTGATGTTTGTCATGCTCTTTATGATCTCGGCAGGTTTGGATGAGTTGGCCAATCCGCGTATACGGCGGACTGAATGAGGTTATGAAGAACTCTTGGTCAATGCAGGATTGCCAAACCGATACCAACCGATTATGATATAATCGGCGTCTAAATTTATTCGCTTATAGGGGCGAAGAGGTGAAACCGCAATAGCTACCAGGGAAGACAGAGCGATTTCACCCGGGGACCTATATGAGCCAATTTATTTTGACAACAAAGAATGGTTACGCCGGCGCTTATGCGGTATGAGATTGAATTTACGGATCACGCCCAGCAAGACTATCTTCATCTTACCGCTCGTTGACGATCATTTGTCAAAGAAGCAATCGAAACGCATTTAAGGTATGAACCGCGCAAAGAAAGCAAAAGTCGCATCAAGCGCCTAAAGGGGATAGACTGGCCAGAATACCGTTTGCGTGTCGATGAGTTGCGAGTTTTTTACCAGATTGAAGGGCCTGTTGTCCAGATTCTGGCTGTGGTATTCTAATGTGAAGCCTTTGTTGCCGGGTACCCCCAGGGCGCTGAACCATTTCAGGCGCTATAAATTAGACTCTTTGTACAACCTACAAAAATTTTATCTACAATATTACTAGTTTCAATAACCTTATGAGTGATTATGTCCTACGCGTAAAAGATTTGGACGTACAGTACTATACTGACGCCGGCATTGTCTATGCCAATAACAAAGTCAGCTTTGATCTGAAACCAGGAGAACGTCTCGGTTTGGTGGGCGAATCTGGTTCTGGCAAATCGACGATGGCGCTCGCGCTATTGCGTATGATCAAGCCGCCGGGACGCATTGCCGGGGGGCAGATTCTGTTGGATAACGTGGATCTCACCAAACTATCGGAAGAAGAGATGCGCCAGGTGCGCGGCAATGAGATCAGCATGATCCCCCAAGGCGCCATGAACTCGCTGAATCCAGTCATGCGCATCAAGGATCAGATCATTGACGGCATGTTGGACCACCGCATCAACCTATCCGGCCGCGCCTTGGAAGAACGAGCCTATCAGGCTTTGGATGTGGTGGAGCTCGACCAGAAAGTGGGGCGGATGTATCCCCATGAACTGAGCGGTGGCATGAAGCAGCGCGCCTGTATTGCGATTAGCGTGGCCATGCACCCCAAGGTGATCATCGCCGACGAACCGACCAGCGCGCTCGATGTGGTGACGCAACGGCAGGTCATGCAGACCATTGGTCGTTTGCAAGAAGAGCTAGGCAGTGCGGTGATTCTCATTGGCCACGATATGGGCTTAATGGCCCAGTTTGCACATTACATGGCGGTTATGTACGCCGGCAGTTTGGTTGAATTGGGATCGGTGCGCGATATTTTTACCGACGCCCTCCATCCCTATACCGAAATGCTCATCGATAGCCTGCCCACTATTAGCAATCGCGGTGTTTTTAATGGCATCCCGGGCATTACACCGCTCTTGCGCGACTTGCCGCCGGGCTGTGTGTTTAATACCAGGTGTCCGAAAGTGATGGATATTTGCCAAACCAAGGCGCCCGCCTACCGCGAGCATAAGCCAAACCACTGGGCGGCTTGTCATCTAGAAGAAAATGGGGTTGCGGGACGATGACACATCTGTTAGAGCTGAAAAATGCCACCAAGGTCTATAAAGGCGGCACGGTGGCGCTGGACGATGTCTCCTTTTTTGTAGATGCGGAAACACCCAGCATCATTGCTGTGGCCGGCGAGAGTGGCAGTGGCAAAACCACGCTGGGGATGATGGCGCTGGGCTTCTTGAACCCTTCACAGGGCGAGGTACTCTATAAAGGGAAAAACCTGAGCCAGATGAGCGCTCAAGAGCAGGTTACCTTCCGTAAAGAAGTGCAGGCGGTCTTCCAAGATCCCTTTGCTGTCTATAACCCATTTTATCGGGTTGATCATATCTTTGACGTAGGCGTGCGTAACTTCAAATTGGCAAAATCCAAAGCGGAAGCGCGCCAGAAGATTGAAGATGCGCTGGTCAGCGTCGGCTTGCGACCGGAGGAGACGCTAGGGCGCTTCCCCCATCAACTCAGCGGCGGCCAACGCCAACGGTTGGTGGTGGCGCGTGCGCTGCTCTTCCAACCGCGGCTATTGATGGCCGATGAGCCGGTCTCCATGGTCGATGCTTCCCTGCGCGCGACCATTTTGGAAAGTCTGCGTAAAATGAAAGAGGACTTTCAGATTACCGTGCTTTATATCACCCATGATTTGACAACAGCCTACCATGTCTGTGATCATATCATTATTCTCTACAAAGGTTCGGTCATGGAGGCTGGCAATGTGGAAGCAGTCATCGGCAATCCGCAACACCCCTATACGCAATTGCTGATCGATTCGATCCCTTGGCCTGATCTAAACCGCCAATGGGGACAACAAGAGATTACGATGGTGGACGCCGAAACTGCCCGCGTGGGCAAAGGCTGTAAATTTGCTTCTCGCTGTCCCTTTGTCATGGACAGATGTCGCCAGGCGCCACCGCCGCTCTATCAACTCGAAAGCAAACAGGTGGCATCCTGTTATTTGTACGAAGGTAAATCTGTGTTACCCAGCGAAACGTTGGGTGTGTTATTCCAATAAGGAATTGTGCCGGTGTTGCGGAATCCGATCACGTTTAGCAGAGCAACTGACAAAGCAGAGAGTCGTGCGCAAGTTGTGCCCCATGATGTAAAGGAAACAAGCCCGCTTACAAGCGCGGTGAGTTCGGCGCCGATTAACGCCGCTGAGTCCGCCCTGATCGAACGGGCGCGTCAGGATCCGGAGGCGTTTGGCATTCTCTATGAACAGTATATCGATCGTGTCTATGCCTATATCTACCACCGGGTCGGAAATGCACAAGATACTGAAGATCTGACGGCGCGCACCTTTTATCGCGCGTTGGATAAGTTACACACCTATGAAGACCGCGGCCTACCTTTCTCGGCCTGGCTCTTTCGGATAGCCCACAACCTGGTCGCCAATTGGCATCGCGATCATGGGCGGCGGCGCTTTTTGTCGTTGGACAAGATTTGGTCTCAAAGCAAAGAGGGCGATACGCCGGAAGAAAAGGTGGAACAAGAAGAACGGCACGCAGCTTTGTGGGATGCGATCAATCATCTGCCCGATGATCGACGTAATCTCTTACTCTACAAGTTTAGTAGTCGCCTCTCCAATGTGGAGATCGGCGAGATGATGCAGAAGAGCGAGAGCGCCATCAAATCCCTCTACTTTCGCACCCTGGCTTCGCTACGCGCAGAGTTGGAAGCCAAGGGATGGGGTGGGCAGAGCGCCGGCGACGAAGCGGATGATGCCGCAGATGAGTCGCAAGAGACGCCAAGCGAACTGCAGGACAAGGAAAGAAGATAGGTATGCTTCAATTTTGGCGTACGGTCTGGGAAGATCAGACCGAGCAAGCCGGCAAAGTCGATCTAGGGAATGGTCGCTTTCTGTCGGCGGAAGATGTGCTTGACGGCCACTTTCATCGCCTCTCATCGACCACCGTCTCTGTCCAAGTCAAACAAGACCTCCATCATGCAATTGAGGTGCTGGCCCCGGATCTCTCACCGCTGACTGAAATCGCGGAAGAGGTGGTGCAGATCGCGCCGCCGGCCCAGCCAACGCCCCAATTCCGGGATACACTCCACAAAGCTCTAGAACAGACCCATCGCCAACATCAGGCCCAGCGCATTCTTGGCACACGCATTGACAAGCCAGAACCCGTTATTCCCTGGACGATGGCAGCCCTGCTTGTGCTGGTGGTGGCAGCGCTGTTCGGTGCTACGGCTTATCTCGCGCGCCGTAGAGCAGTGCAGCGTTTCTAGTACAATTTACGTTACACTTGCCGCTGTCTGATCTTCACCGCCCCACTGCCGCGACGCGGGCCAAACCGGCAAAGATATAGCCGCACCGAGGTGCTTATGCCTCGCGCCACTTCATCTTGCGTTCCACCAGCCAAAGCAGCGCAATGGACATGCCGGCCAGCACCGTCAGATCAATGACGATCTGCCCTGTTACCGGACCAATCACCGCCTGGCGTAACGCCGAGGCCCCATAGGTGGCCGGGCTGAGCCGCCCTAACCAGACCAGCGTTGCCGGCAGGCGTTCAGGCGGGATCACCACTGGCCCCAATCCTGAGAAGAGCAGCGAGACCACAAAGCCCCACGACGAAGCCTCACCCCAATTGCGGCCAATCAACCCCAGAAAAACCCCCACGCCGGCCAAAGGAATGGTGCAGAGCGGGATCACCAGGAGCAGCAAGGGATCGAGATGGAGCGGCAGCGCCAGCCATAGTGTGCCGGCCACCAGCGTAATCAGCAGCAAAGGCAGCGAAAAGACCAGAAAAGAGGCAACCATGGCCAGCACAAAGACAAAGCGCTGCACCGGCAAGGTGGCGAAGAAATCGAGCCCGCCACCAAAGCGCAAAAATTCCACGCGGTTGATGATACGCGTCATGGTACCAAAGAGCAGACCAATGACCATATTGCCAGTCAAGATATAGACCAGCGCATTGTGATCCTGGTTGTTGGCAAAGACACCCAGCAGCACAAGTAAAAAGAGGGGCATGAGCGAGCCGGCAATGAGGGTCAAGCGCCAACTCCAGCGCCAGTTGGTCAGCTCGATCAGGAAGAGATCCCAAAGCTGGGCCGGGAGTGCTTGCCGTTGGCGCGGCTTCGCCTGTGCGCTAAGCGCTGGGTTGGTTAGCATAGTGGACATAGAGATCCTCCAACGTGGCCGAGGAGAGACGGAGATCGTCAATCTGCGCCAGATCCAGTTGATTGAGCACCGGCCCGACCTCGCTCCGGTCAAGCCACGCCACCCACCGTCCGGCCTGAAGTTGATGATAGGCTAACTGCGGCACGGTAGGCGGTGCGTCCGGTGGAAAAAAGAGTTCCAGCCGCAACTGCTGCGCCACCTGCTTTTTGAGGTCACTCGGTCGTCCCACCGCCACCAGTTCACCGGTGCGCAGGATGCCGACGCGTTGGATAATCTTCTCCGCCTCAATGGCATCATGGGTGATAAAGATAATGGTGGTCCCTTGCGTTTGGTTGAGTTGGCGCAAGTTCTCCCAGACCATGCGCCGACGCTGCGGGTCGAGGTCGTTGGTCGGCTCATCCAAGATCAAGATGGGCAGGCGACCGGCCACGGCTACCACCAGCCGCAACAGCCGCCGCTGTCCACCGGAGAGCCGTGAACTGTATTTGTCACGCAACTCACCAATCTGCCACGCCGCCAACAGCGCATCCCGCTCCCGGCGCGCATCATGACGGCTGAGGCCGCGCAGATGGGCCGTGAAGTAGAGCGCCTCGCCCACGGTCAGGTTGTTGAGTGCGTTGGCGTCTTGCGGCATATAGCCGACCAGACCGGTGGCGTAGAGCGGATCATGAGCAACCGGTCGGTCGTAGAGTTTGATCACACCACTGGTAGGCTGCTGCAAATTGACCATCTGGCGCACCAATGTTGTCTTGCCCGCGCCATTATCGCCCAGCAGACCAAAGATTTCACCGGCATGGATCTGGAGAGTGATATCGCGGTTGGCCGTCTGTGCCTGTTTGGGATACTGTTTGGTGACGCAATCGAGGTCATAGACGATCATAATAATCCGTTCCGATGGATGGCTTGCCGCGCTTCAGGTTGCCACGGGTTAAGCGTAATTGCCGCAGAGCATAGTCAAAGAGCCGCAGATCAGCCCCAAATGATTGTTGCCGGACGTAGGCCGCCTCCAACTGTTGCTTGAGAAGAGGAGGGCTGTCGTTGTAACTGGCGCCCAGTTGTAAAATGGCCGGGCTTAGCATCCCCGGACGCAAGGTCAAAATTTGCTGCCAAAGGGGATCGACTAAATCCACCCGTTCCGGTTCAGTGGGGCGCGGACCGATACAACTCAGATCACCAAGCAATAGATTGAAGAGGTTGGGCAGGTCATCCAACCCGTAGTGCCGGATCAAATGACCAACTCTGGTCACGCGTGCAGCCATAGGCAGCGTAGCAGGACGGTCAACGGCAACTGTACGAAAGCGCAACAGTCCAAAGTGTCTGCCGCCACGCCCCAGGCGTATAGAGCGGTAGAGCACCGGGCCAGGTGAATCAAGGCGGATTGCCAATACGATCAGAACCATGATCGGCATTGTAATCACTAGCAACACGAGCGCAAAGATTAGATCAAAGAGCCGTTTTACCATAGGTAAACTGTTCACACCGAGAAATGGAATTTTTATACCTTGTACATTTCAGATGACCGACGGTAGGCAACTGCGGTCACCTTTGCCTAACTTCGTCTCACTGCCCAGGCAACGGGGGACGCGGTCCAAAGATGCTCATTTCCCCCTTGAGCACATTGAAGAGTTGGGGGAGTTCATCCAAATAATAGCGCCGGGTCCATCGGCCAATGCGGGTAAGCCGCCGGTCATAGGAAGATCTAGCACCGGCAGCGTAAGCAGCCTGCAACTGCGGCTCAACATGCATGGAACGGAATTTATACATCAGATAGGGCCGACCATCTTTGCCCAAGCGCGGCTGGCGATAGAAAATAGGTCCGGCGGAGTCAAGCTTGATCAACAGCGGCAGGATAAGCAGAAGTGGAGCCGTAATCGCGAGCCCCGCCAGCGCAAAGCATAGGTCAAAAAGCCGCCGCAGCCATGGATTGCGCCCTGTCACCACAAAGACGACATGGGGTAATGAGCCCACACCCACCGGCACAATCCCAGGCAAATCGGTGCGCCTTGCCTCATGCGCAGACACACGCGTCCTGAGCCACTGTTGCCAGAGGGACCAATATTCGCGCAGGAGCAGATGCGGCAGATCGCGCACTTCACGGCCACAGAGCGATATGACAGCCCACCACCCCTGTGTAGCGCACTCAACCAGGGCCTGGGCAAAGACCAGTTGCATCTCCTTGGCAAAGAGCAGGCGATGGCGGCGGGGATAGAGGCGCAGCAAAAGTGCATAGAGCCGAATCAGCCAACGCATATAATCTTTCATGCTTTGCTCCTCTCAAGCCAGGCGTAAATTGGCTGCGCGCACGAGACTTTCCAACCGCACAGTCTCGGCCTGCAAAATGGTGCGCCCCCAATCGGTGAGCGCATAGGCTTTGCGTCCGCGCTTGGGTTCAGTCGGGTCCACCTCAGTAAAATCAGCTTCATCCACCGGCTCGATCCAGCCCTGCTCCAACAACCGCTTAATCGCGCCATAAAGGGTGCCGGTGCTCAGCGTGACCCGCTGGCGACTTAGATGTTCAACATCTTTCATAATGGCATAGCCATGTTTTGGCTTGGGCGCCAAGCTGAGCAAAATGAAAAAGACCGCCTCGGTCAAAGGTAGGGGCACAGGTTGATCTGGTTGATTGAGCATGATTGTCACTTTCTACTCACAATATGTCGTATGGCGACACATTGTAGCACGACATATCAGACTTGTCAATAGGATTATTATAAATTCTTTGGTAACCGAAATTTTGAAAACAACAAGTTGTGGCGAGTAGCAAGCTTTGCCACTCGCCATCCGCCACTCGTCACCCGCCACTCGTCACCCGCCACTCGCCGCCCGCCACAACGTACCGGTTTACGACGCAGCTTTGTTAGGTAGCTACACAGGGGTAGTCTATTTTTGCGTGAAACCGAGATGCAATGTTCGCTGATCTGCGGTATAATGGAGGCTAACCATCGGTAATCGATTTGAGCAGGAGGTAGCCCTATGCCGTCACCATTTCCTGGCATGGATCCCTATATTGAGGATCCTGAGATCTGGAGTGATTTCCATTTGGATTTAGCCGCTGAAATTCGGACGCGGTTAAATCAAGTAATTCAACCCCATTATGTTGCGCGCCTGACACCGCGCGTGACCTATGAAATTGTCGAAATTGCTAAGACCCACATGGTGCGACCTGATGTCGGCATTTGGCGTTCTCAACCGTCCCCCCAACCCGTTGGTGCAGCTGTGCTCATTCCCCCTGCCCCTATTACAAGCACGGTGAAATTAGAAGTCCCTTTCCGCCTAGCAAACGTTGAAATCCGCAAGACAGGAACGTTAGAATTGGTAACCGCGATTGAAATTCTTTCTCCTGTCAATAAACAACCAAGCCACGATGCCTACAGCGATTATCAGCGGAAACGGCGCGAATTGTTGCGCTCTGCCGCTCACCTTATGGAAATTGATCTGTTGCGCGGTGGACAACGTCCGCCCCTTGAGGAGGCGGTTCCACAAGCAGCCTACTATGTCACACTCAGCCGCGCCGATCGAAGACCCACGGTTGAAGTATGGCCACTCCAATTGCAGGATCGGCTGCCGATTTTGCCGGTGCCATTGACAGAACCTGATCCTGACGCTCCGCTTGATTTAGCAGCTACCGTTGCAGATATTTACGCGCGCGGGGGCTATGCTTCCCTCATCGACTACCACCGTCCGCCGCCGCCCCCAAAGTTATCAGATGAGGAGTTGATCTGGGTGGACGATCTGTTGCGTGAACAGGAAATCAGGTGAGACGCTCAACACGATTAATCACATAGAACCATCAACAAACATGGGGATCCTATGGCCATCGACAACGCGCTAGCGCGCATCCGCAACATTGGCATCATTGCCCACATTGACGCCGGCAAGACGACCACCACCGAGCGTATTCTCTTCTATTCCGGTCGCACCCATCGCTTAGGTGATGTCGATGAAGGGACCACCGTGACCGATTGGTGGGAGCAGGAGCGTGAACGGGGCATTACCATTAAAGCTGCCGCCATTACCACTACTTGGCGCGATACACTGACCGGTCAAGAAGCGCAGATCAACATCATTGACACGCCCGGCCACATTGACTTTACCGCCGAAGTGCAGCGTAGTTTGCGCGTCCTGGACGGCGGCGTCGTTATTTTTGACGCAGTCAATGGCGTCGAACCCCAATCAGAGACAGTCTGGCGCCAGGCCGATCACTACCGTGTGCCGCGTATCTGCTATATCAATAAGATGGATCGGGTGGGCGCCGATCTGGCGCGTACGGTCAAGATGATCCAGGAACGGCTGCGCGCCAATCCAGTGCTGGTACAGTGGCCGATGGGGGTGGAAAGCGGCTTCGTGGGCGTGATCGATCTCTTTACACAGCAGGCGCTGCGCTTTAGCGATGAATTGGGCGCCCACCCCGCAACCGGTCCTGTTCCAGCCGAGTTGGCGGCAGAGGTCGCGGCAGCGCGCGAGCGTATGATCGAACGCATCGCCGAAACCGAGGACGCGTTGACGATTAAATATCTTTCTGGTGAAACGCTCGAATTGGATGAGCTTTATGGCGCGTTGCGGCGTGCGGTCCTAAACAACAAGCTGACGCCGGTGCTGGTCGGCACTTCCCTGCGCAACAAAGGGGTGCAGCCGCTGCTCGACGCCATTGTCCGCTATCTGCCCAGCCCCCTCGATGTGGCGCCGGTGGAAGGCATCAACCCACGCACCGGCGCCACCGTGGTGCGCCAGGCCCGCGTTGATGCGCCGCTGAGTGCGCTCGTCTTCAAAATTGTCAGTGATGCTTATGCCGGTCGGCTGGCCTATGTGCGGGTCTATTCCGGCTCGGTGCGCGCCGGCGCCGCCATCTACAATGCTAACCGGCAACGGCGCGAACGGGCACAGAAGCTCCTCCAGATGCAAGCCGACAAGCGCACCGAGATCCAGGAGTGCCACGCCGGTGATATTGTGGCGATTGTCGGCTTCAAAGAGTCCACCACTGGCGAAACCTTGAGCGATGCCAACGACGAGATTGTGCTGGAAACCATCGAATTTCCTGCACCCGTCATCAAGGTTGCGATTGAGCCCCGTTCGACCGCCGACCAGGCCAAGCTGACCGAGGCGCTGATCAAATTAGACGAAGAAGATCCCACCTTTCGCCGTGAGATCGATAGCCAGACCGGCCAGACCGTGATCAGCGGCATGGGGGAACTCCATCTGGAAATTATTATTGAACGCCTGCGCCGTGAGTTTGGCGTGCAATGTCGCGTCGGCGCGCCTCAGGTGGCCTATCGAGAGACGGTGACCCAGGCGACACAGGTGGAAGAGCGCTACATCCGCGAGGTCAGTGGTCAGCGTCACTTTGCGGTAGTGACCCTACAGGTGGCGCCGGCGGGCGCCACCGCCGGCTACAGCTTTACCAATCGCGCTCCGTCCGATCAACTGCCGCCTGAATATATTGCAGCCGTAGAACGGGGCGTGCGGACGGGGCTTCAAGGTGGGATCCTGGCCGGCTATCCGGTGATTGACATTCAGGTCACCCTGCGCGGCGGTGAAGTGCACCTCACCGATTCCACCGCCGACGACTTTGAGATTGCCGCCACCCTGGCCCTACGCGCTGCGCTGCGCAAAGGGCATTCGATTTTGCTGGAACCGGTAATGCGCGTGGAGACCTATGTGCCCGAAGAGTATGTGGGCAGCGTGGTCAATGACTTTGGGGCGCGCCGGGGCGCGGTGCAGGAGATGAACGTCAGCGGCGATGGCACGCGCACGGTTACCGCCATGACCCCGCTTACCGAGATGATTGGCTATGCCACCGCGCTGCGCTCCATGACCAGCGGACGCGGCGTCTTCACCATGGAATTGGACCACTATGACCAGGCTAGCGACGCCACCCATGAACGTTTCTTAGGGCCGGAGTGGCGGCGACTGTTTCATGGATAGGAGGGGCGGGTGGCGTGAACTCTGCGCCCGCGCTAGGAAGCCAAATAGTACTGATGGACAATGTCATTCTGAGCGTAGCGAAGAATCTCTTGCTAATTCCCTTGAGTCGGGTTGGCTAACATTGAATCTTATGTCACAGAGGACACAGAGAGCGCAGCGAAGTTTTTCCTCTGTGCACCCTGTGGCAAAATAAGCTTTGTCAGTCAACTAGCCTTGAGATTCTTCGCTCCGCTCAGAATGACACACGATGCTACACGAGAGAAAAGGAACTGGCTTTGGACACTTCCCCAACCGACACTCCCCCCAATATCAATGAATTTCCCGACGCGGCGCGGACACTGGCGTCATTGGTGATCCATGCTGACGATCCGCTAGCGCTGGAACCCGCGATTGCACCGCCGATCCACCAGACCTCGACCTTTCGGGCGGCGTCGGCGGCTGACTTTGCCGCGATGGCCACCGAGCCGCGCCACCCACGCTACTACACCCGCTATGGCAATCCCACTCTGGAACGGGCCGAAAAGGTGATTGCCGACCTGGAAGGGGCTGAAGCGGCATTGGTCACGGCCTCGGGCATGGGCGCGATTACGACGACGGTGCTGGCGTTGGTGCAGGCCGGCGACCATATTGTGGCCCAACGCAACCATTACATGGGCACCACCAAGCTCTTGACCGAAATTCTGCCCCGCTTTGGCGTCACGGCTACGCTGGTGGATCAGACCGATGTCAATGCCTTTGCCGCGGCGCTTCGTCCAGAGACAAAACTGATTATGGTCGAGACGCCGGCCAATCCTACCATGCAATTGACCGATCTGGCGGCCGTGGCGGAGATGGCGCGCCCACGCCAGATCCTGACCTTTGCCGACAATACCTTCGCCTCACCCTATAATCAACGCCCACTGCAACTAGGTATTGATCTGGTCATGCACAGCGCCACCAAATATCTGGGGGGTCATCATGACCTTTCGGCTGGGGTGGTGGCCGGACCGAAGGCGCAGCTGGAGCAGATCTGGGAAGCCCACATGGTCGTGGGGGCAGTGTTGGGGCCGATTGATGGCTGGCTGCTCTTGCGTGGTCTGCGCACCTTTGCCGTCCGCGTCAAGCAGCAGAATCAGAGTGCACTGGCCATTGCCCGCGCCTTGGAAGCACATCCGGCTATTGAACAGGTCCATTACCCAGGGTTGGCCTCCCATCCTCAGTACGAACTGGCGCAACAACAGATGCGCGGCTTTGGAGGCGTACTCAGCTTTGCTGTCCGCGGCGGTTATGCGGCCACCCAACGCTTTATCTCCGCCTTAACAATCCCCACCCAGGCGGTCAGCTTGGGCGGCTATGAATCGTTGGTGGTGCACGCCGCGGCCATGTGGGAAGGCACGCTGGGCGAAGCAGGGCTGGTCGAAGCCGGCATTCAGCCCAACCTGGTGCGCTTTGCCGTCGGCCTGGAAGACGAAGCAGAATTGATTGCGGATCTGCACCAGGCGCTGGCGCAGGTTTAGGTGTAGCGGGTGGCGTATTGCGAGTGGCGATTGACTTCACTCAAGGGTTTCCCGCCCACTGCATCCAATGCCGCCCGCACTTCTTCAAGCGTGACAGTAGTGTCTTTAGTTGGCGGTTGTGGGAACCACAGAGCCAACCAATTACAAGATTGGCCAGACTGGCCAATTTCTTCTGGGATCGGCTCCCATACCAGTCCCGCCTTCCGCAGGACTTCTGTCACTTGCTCACGCTCACTAGGCAGGGCAAGGATTTACTGTCTCCACTTTCCAATCCTCCACTGTCTTCTCCTTGTGGCTGAAATTAATACCAGCCAGCACCTTGGGGCGCGGGTCGGCAGTGTATTTGTCGGCGTAGCCCCGGTCTCGAATCTGCCGCAGCGCGTCGTCTGCACTCTTGTCCAGTTTGAACTTCAGGATATAGATGTGGGTCGGTGTTTGCACGACACAGTCAAGCCGCCCATTGTTGGTATTGACTTCGCTTTGCGTGTATTGCCCTAGGTAGAAAAAGACGAGGTAGATGAGGTTGTGGTAGTACGCCTCGGCTTTGGCCAGAAAGATTTGGGCAGGGATATTCTTAAAAATGCTCTTGATCAGATCAATCACTCGCGCCATATCGTTGGTGTTGAACGCCTTATGGAGCTGGATCACCATCGGTTTGGTAAAGGGGGGCTGATCGTCGCGCAGATCGGCGATGATGTAGGCGAGTAGTGATTCCTTGACCTCGGCATTAGGATAATCCAATGTATAGAGTCCTAAATCACCACGCGCTTTGATGGTCAAATAGCCGGTTTGAAAGAGGATTGCCACTGCGGACAGATGTTCGATGTCATAACTGGCAAAAGTCTGTTCGCTAACGGTCAGGTTATCCAACTCATATAACCACTCCTGCCGCATCAGTTTCAACAAAAATGTGGGGGTGCCGGGGAGCCCGCTGGGCCCGAACCAGTAGTTGCGAAAATCGGTCTGCAAAAAGAAACTCAAGATCGAGAAGGGGTTACAGACGAAGGTTTTCCCGTCCCACGAGTAGCCGTTGTACCAGTGGCGCAATTGGGCCAGCAGTTCGGCGCGGTTCAACCCTAGCAGTCGTTCTGTATCTGCCATATATGGTTCAAATACCGTCTCTAACTCAGTTTGGGTGTAGCCGGTCAGATCGACAAAGTAACGGTTGAGCGTAAGATCAGTCAGATTGTTAAGTTCCGAGAAGATGGAAACCTTGCTAAACCTGGAGACACCGGTGATCAACAGGAACTCAATATAAGGATCACTGTCTTTGATGACCGAATAGAAGGTCTTCAAGATGCGTTAGTTTGCCTTCGCTTGTTCGACCTCATCTAAATAATCAATGATCGGTTTATCGTATTCATCAATGAGTAGCACTACCCGATTGCGGTCAGCTAACTTGCGCGGCAACTCGGCAAACATGGTTTTGATGGTTGTTCCACTGAGTCCGACATCATATAGCGTAGCCTGCGTACGCAGCATCTGCTGAATCCCAATGTCTAAACCGCTACCTTGGTAGTCAACGCTGCTGAAGGAAATATGGATCACGGGATGAACTTGTTCCCAGTTCCACTGCTCTTCAATCCACAGACCTTTGAATAACTCTTGTTGTCCCAGGTAAATCGACTTGATAGTGGAGAGTGTCAATGATTTACCGGAACGACGGGGGCGCGACAGGAAACAGATATATTGTTTCTCTGGCTATTATAACACATCTCAGAACAATTTCATCCGGTACTGTCAGCTGGTGCATTTTCGTTCTAGGATAAACGAGGTGGAAGTTTTCGAAACCTCGTAAACATTCCTCACCCGCTACACCCGACCGCAAGATTTCTGAATTTCGTCGCCTTATGCTACCATTCAGGTTATGACATTTGGTGTAGCGCGTGCATCCAGGTTCCAGAAAGAACGCTGCTGGTGGCCGACTCTGCGACCACGTTGGGAGCGCGCGCTCTTGGGGTTTTATGCCTGCCTCTTTGCGCTGGTGATGCCCTTTATCTGTTGGGGCGCCATGGCAGAGCCGGGCCACCCGCACAAACGTCCTCACTTTGTTTTTTCGGATCCGATGCTCGGCCAAACAGACCAGCCAGTGCCGCTCTGTCTCAGCGCAACACCAGCACCAATGCCATCTTCTAGCCTTCACCACCAGCGTACACAGCAACCGTCAAGTTCGGCGGATCCAGCAATGCCGGCTGGGCGCGCGGCGCCAACGCTCCTCGTTTTTTCGCTGTTGCTGCTGCTCACCATCAGTCAGTTGGAAATCACCCGGATTGACCTATACTATCGTGTACGCGTGATCACTTCCATCTTCGCCAGAGGCTGTTGCCTGCTTGTGCCGGTGCCGCCACCACGCCTCGCTCTTCCTTGATGTGTGTTTGGAAAATAAATATACAGTCCACTTGACTGCATGTTGCGTGTTGCGTAGTGCGTGACCGATCAGCGCGTAGGTGGATTGGGTGTGCTTATTTTCCTGAGAGCCCATCTGTATAAAGATGACAATGCTGCAATGGCTGGTGCAACGTAGAGACCTTAGCCGCAATCCACCATGATCGAGACCTTCATGGTATTTGGCGCGCCGGTTAGTTGCACGCATTTGCATTGCTTCGTAACAAGCTGAATCCTCACAAAAGGGAAGAATAATATTATGATGAAGAAGATTGTAGTTGTTGTACTCTTATTGGTAGGAACTTTGCTCGTGGTTCAGCGGCAGCCGCTGGCGTGGGCTGCGCCGGCCATACAGTCGGTGACACCAACGCCGGTCGAGGAAGAAGAAAGTGTCGAAGAAACAACCGAGGCGGAAGCAACCGAGGCAGAAACGGCGACGACCGAACCCACCTTACAGGAATTGGCGGAGCGTGTCGATGCCCTGCAAGCCCAAGTCGATGAACTGGAAGCGCACCCCATGGCTACGGGCGCCAACAATGGGCTGGCCAACGAGGTGGCCACCGCCGTCTATCTGCTCAACACCATAGGCCTTCATGAACTTGATGTGCGGCTCAACGAGGAAAAGGATCTCCAAGCCGGTGACGCTGGTACGGTGACGCGTATTGCAGGGCTGCTCTCGTCGGTGGCGTGGCCCGCCGAATTGGCCACCGATGCCGCGAATCTGATCGATGTACTCAATCAACTGGGAACCGCACTCAGCAATGATGACCTCGCCACAGCTGGGCCACTGGCCAACCAAGCCCACGAAACGCAACACGACTTCTCCCACGCCGCCGAACATTGGCTGGGCGATGTCACCGTGACAAGTGGGAGCCATGATGCCGGCCAACCCTTCCGCGTAACCAGCGCCGTCTATCTGCTCGACACCGTGGGTCTGCACGACCTGGATGTGCGCCTGAATGAAGAACAAGATCTGCAAGCCGGCGATGCTGGCATGGTGTCAGGCGTGGTGCGACTGCTCTCATCGGTCGATTGGCCCGACCCCCTGGCCACCGATGCCATGACCCTCACCACGGTGCTCAATGACCTGGCCACTGCGCTCACCGATGATGACCTGGAGGCAGCTGCGCCCTTAGCGACGCAAGCCCATGAACTGCAACATGACTTTTCTCACGCCGCCGAACATTGGCTAGCAGACGTGATGGGCGCGTACGATGAAGGGAGCGTCGATAGTCATAGCGAGGAAGATCACGATCACGCCGCCGATGAGTCGGAAGAGCAACCCGCCGATAGCCACAGCGACGATGACGCCACGCACACCGAAAACTCTGGAGGCTAAAGGAGTATAGCAATGCGTAAACTCACCCTGCTCTTTGCGATCGGTTGGACTCTGCTGTTGGCAATTAGCATGCCCCAGCCGACCGTGCTGGCCCATGCCGAATATGACCACTCTGACCCGGCAGCGGATGCCGTGCTGACGCAGGCGCCACCACAGGTGCAGATCTGGTTTACCCAGGAACTCTTCCGACGCAAAACAGCCAGCACCATTGCCGTCTACGCAGCCGACGGCACACAGGTTGACTTAGACGACGCCACCATTGACGATGATGACCGCAAACTCATGCGTGTCTCGCTGCCGCCGACGCTGCCCGATGGTCATTACACGGTGCAGTGGCAGGCCACGTCAGCGGAAGACGGACACGAAGGCCAGGGTGAGTTTACCTTTACCATCGCCGCAACCGGGGCCGCGGCAACGACAGCCGTCACGACTGTCGTCACTGCACCTGTAACCACAACCACAGTAGTGGCGACAACAGCGGCTCCGGCGACCGCCGCCCCCACCGTTGCCGCGCCAGAGCCGTCTCCCACCGCAGCCCAGTCGGCCGCACCGGCATCATTGCCTTGCTTGGGCGGCACTGCACCGCTCTTGCTAGGCATGGTGCTGACTGCCGTCTGGCGCCGCCGGCGCGCGAGTTCTTAAGGTAAGGAATCGTAGGGGCGGCCCCTACGATGATTGATGCCAAAGACGATTTTACGGTATGCCAAAACGGTCCATTCCAGTTTGCTTAAAGATTAACCTACGCATAGGTGTAGCCTTGGGCCTGTTGGTCGCCCTGCTTTGGCTTGGTCCTCCCAGGAACATTGCGTCGGCCCATGCGTTGCTGGTGCGTTCGTCGCCGGCCGCGGGGGCGGAGCTGGCCACAGCGCCGGCAGCCATTGATCTCTGGTTTAGCGAACCGTTGGAAACGCGCTTTAGCACGGCCCACCTGGTCGATGCCGAGGGCAAACAGCTTGCCGACCAGGGCGCCACCGTCGATCCCACCGACCCCACTCATCTGACGCTGACGCTTGCCACCGTGCCGCCGGGCGTCTACACGGTGGTCTATCACACACTCTCGCAGGCCGACGGCCACGAATGGCTGGGCTCGTTCCCACTGACGATCCTCAACGCCGATGGGACGCGTCCCGCCGGCGCGCAACTGACTTCCCCGCCGGCAACGGATGACAGTGCGCGCGACGCCCTGCCCACACCTCTGGCCATTTTGGGGCGCTGGCTAGCGTTGATGGGTGCGCTCCTACTCTTTGGCGTGGTCGCCCTGCCCCTCTTTACACCTACGCCCACGACCAATACATCGACGCCCCACCTTGCCACCGCCATCACCCGCAGTCAGCGGCTGGCGTTGTGGGTTGGCCTACTGGCGCTCATTGGCGGCGCTTGGCTCCAGGTGCTGCGTCAAATCCTGACCCTAAGTGACCAGGGGGGATTGACGGATCTGCTGTTGCGCACCCGCACCGGCAATCTGCTGCTGGGGCGCCAACTGCTGGCTATTCTCCTCTTGCTGTTTATTTGGCCTGGGCTCACCCGTAGCGATAAAGGGGTAGCATTACGCCGGTGGTTGGTTGGGACGTTGGGGGTTGGGCTGCTGCTCACCTTCTCCATCGGCAGCCACGCGGCCGCGACCGTGGGCAGCGGTTGGGCTATCCTCGGCGATTTTGTCCACCTGGCGGCGGCCGCGCTTTGGCTGGGCGGGTTGACGCTGCTGGCTACGCTCTTTCTACAGCTACGTACAGAGCCGGTGGAAAGCGAAGCGCTGGCGCTGCGGCAGATGGTGCACCGCTTTTCCACAGTGGCGACGCTGGCGGTCTATGTTCTGCTCTGTACAGGGCTCTTTAGCACGCTGGTGCAGTTACAGGCATGGGAGCTGCTCTGGAGTAGCAGTTATGGCTGGCTATTGCTGGCCAAGCTGGCATTGGTGGGCGTAACGCTCGCCATTGCTCTGCTCAACCACCGGCTGGTGCGGGGTCGGGCAACAGAGAAAAGTGCCGACGCGACGCCTTGGACGGCAACGAGCTACCGGCGCTTTACGCGCCAACTCTGGAGTGAAGCGTTGGTCGGGCTGGCAATTATGGTGGTGGTGGCTGTGTTGGTGCAGACGCCCATCCCCCAACTTCAGACGACAGCCGCCGCGGCCCAACCGACCTACTTTGAAACCCTTCTCACCGCTGATGATTTGACCATTCACCTGCAGATTTCGCCCAACCAGGTGGGCGACAATCGCTATGTCGCCCACCTCTACCACGCCGACAACTCAGCGATTGGGAAGGTGCAACTGGTGCGCCTCTCCTTTACCCACCAAACAGCCGAGTTGGGACAGGCCACCCTGGAATTGGCAGCACAGGGCGGCGGTCTCTTCAGCGGGGCCGGCGCCTACCAAAATCTGGCCGGCCCTTGGGATATTACACTCTATGTGCGGCGCCGGGGCATGGATGATCTGCTCACCACGACCACGGTTGAGGTGCCGGCGCCTGGCGCAAACACCGTCATGCCGGCGGCGCGCGACCCGTGGCAAAACCCCATTCCCGCCCTCTCACAGAATGTCGTGGCCATTGGCGCGCTGTTGGCGCTCGGTGTGCTGCAGTTACTCTGGTATCACTTTACAATGGTAGATAGGTAAATCAGTAAATAGAATATGACGGCGAATCCCTATCTACCTATCTGCTTAGTTCTGCCTTGTCCAGGTTAGGTATGCGCGACATTCTTACTTTTTATTGCTACACAACACCTCTCTGATTTGCACATTACATCCTTTTTGACGTAAATTAGATTAATATAGTATATATTGATTTAAGCAATAGAAAATAAATCGTAAACTGATAAACAAGTAGATAGGATATGACGGCGAATCCCTATCTATCGATTCACCAATTTACCGCTCTACCGATTCACCGATCTACCGGTTTGCCTATCTACCTATCTACCACTCTACCGGCGCCGGCTTGTCTGGGTTAGGAGTATAAACCCAAAATGACAAATGTAGTCATTTCTAATTTAACATCAGTCAATAGCGCTTATTCCATTATCATTTCCCTTTTTGGCAACTTTGGCATCACTATCAATGGAAAACCAGTCAATACGTTTCGCTCCAATAAAACACGCGCCCTGTTGGCCTATCTCCTCGTTGAGCATGCCCAGCCTGTGTTGCGCACCACCTTGGCCAAGTTCTTCTGGCCCGATTACACAGACACGTCAATACGAACCAATCTACGCCAAACCCTGGCCGATCTGCGCAATGCACTCGCGCCTTTCGAATTGCTGCAAACGGACCGCTATCATGTGCAAGTGCGCCCCGATCTGACCGTGCTGTGGTGTGACGCACTTCAGTTTGATGAGTTGGTCACAAGTTGGGAACAGCACGACCACCCACCAACGGCCCCCTGTCCCCACTGTCGGGAACAACTGGCAAAGGCTATAGACCTGGCCACTGGCGTCTTTCTCGAAAATTTTCCTACCATCGAAAGCGCGCCTTTTCAAGCTTGGCTGCAAAGCCGTCGCGCCTACTTTGCAGCACGACTAGAGGAAGCCCAAACTGCACTGGCGCAGAGCAAAGCGCGCGTCGGCTATTTGCCGCCGCCGCTCACTAGCCTCATTGGACGCGCCGATGAATTGACGGAGTTGGCCGCTGATCTTCGCCATCCTACCTACCGCTGCTTGACCCTGGTTGGGCCAGGTGGCATCGGCAAAACTAGATTGGCGCGCGCTCTGGGCGAACAGATGGCAGATGACTTTGCGGATGGTGTTTGGCTAGTAGAACTGGCTGGGCTAGCGCCGCCGATTGCGGCGCCCACACAACCAGCCTCGCCCGCAGCTAACGAAACTGCCACAGAACAGCTGCAGGAACAAGTGGCCGTTGCGATTGGCGCCGTGCTGGGCATTGCCTTCTACGGCGCCAATCCTCCTAGCGTGCAAGTGGCCGCCTATTTGCGCGACAAAACCGCGCTGCTCCTGCTCGATAGCTTTGAACAGGTGGCGCCGGCGACCGCGCTCTTGCTCCAGTTACTGGAGACAGCGCCGCGCTTGCGTCTGCTCATTACCTCGCGCCAGCGGCTACCGATGCAAGCGCAACTGGTCCACCTTGTGGACGGATTGGCGATACCGCCGGCAGAGACGGCAGCAGCGCTGGCGCTAGACCCATGGATCACCCACTATAGCAGCGTGCAACTCTTTGTTGAGCGAGCGCAGAATGCCGGCTTTGCCCTGCCACGCGCAGTGTCCACCCTGGCGCCCATTGGCGAGCTGTGTCGCCTGGTCGCTGGTTCGCCCTGGGCGATTGAAGTAGCAGTCAGTATGCTCGATCGGCAAACGCCTGCGGCGCTGTTGGCTGCGATCCAGGACAACTATCGGGCGTTGACCACCGATCTACTCGATCTACCGGAGCGCCAACGAAGTGCCGAATCGGTCTTCCACACGATGTGGGCCTTGCTCACGCCTGCCGAAGCGCAGACCCTGGCCTGCTGCGCCGTCTTTCATGGCGGCTTTAAGCCGGCTGCCGCGCAGACTGTAGCGGCGGCCACTCCGGCTGTACTCGAAACACTGGTGCACAAATCGCTGTTGCGTCGGGAACAGGGTGGCCGCTACGCCATGCACGATCTCGTGCGCCAATTTGCCGGGGAACAACTAGCCGTGGATGCCGCCGCGGCCGATCGCGCGCACGCGGCCCATGCCGCCTATTTCACCGCCCTGCTGGCCACCTGGCAACCCGACGACGCCACGGAACAACGCTTTCGGACGGCGGTGGCGCAAGATTGGGAGAATGTCCAGGCGGCTTGGGCGTGGGCTGTGCAAACCGGCCAGGTTGCTCTGTTGCAACAGGGCATGGCTGGGCTGGCTGAATATTATGAGATCGCCGGGCTTTTTTTGGAAGCTGACCGCGCCTTTGATGTCGCCGTGACACGGGTGAGCGCTCTGTTAGACGCCACCTCGGCAACAACTGGGGACGCCGCTATCGACATCGACAAAGCGCCAATCCAAACGTTACTAGCCCATCTCCTTTGGCGGCGGAGCCATTTCCTCATCGCGGCCCTCGGCCAAATCGAAGAGGGGCAGCAATTAGCCGAGGAAGTGTTAGCCTGGGGAGAGCATTTGCATGATGCGACGCTGACCGCCTGGGGCTATTACGAATTAAATGTGGCAGCTTTATTTCAGGGTGATTACCTGCGCCAAGAGGAGCTGGTACGCCAGGCGATCCGCCTGGCCCAACAACAGGGTGACCAGCGCGCGCAGGCAAACTATCTGCTGTTGCTCGCCATCAGCTTGAAGATGCAGCAAGCCTTTGTGGCCGCCGCGGCCGCGTTTGAGGAAGCCTTGACGCTGGCCCAAGCGGTGGGTTCTGGCCGTCTCGCGCTGATGATCCGCTCAAATTTGGGATCATTCCACTGGGAGACCGGCAACTTTACAAAAGCGCAGGAGTACTTGCAACAGGCGTTAACCCAGGCCCAAGCACGCGCACAGAAAGATAGTGCAACGTTTGCAACGGCTTGCCTGGGTGCACTGGCGCAGACCTTGGGCGATTATGCCAACGCCCGCGCCTATTGCGCAGCGGCGCACCAAGGCTATGTCGAGTTGGGCGACAAAGTGCTGGAGGCACAACTCCTCAACCTGTTAGGCGCGCTCTGTATCGACATGGGTGAACTGGCGGCGGCAGACGACTACTGCCGCCGCGCCCTGGCCTCAGCGGTGGCGCAGACCTATACGGTGCAACGGGAGGCCCTCATGATCCAGGGACAACTCCAGCGGAGCGCCGGCAACTGGGCTGCGGCCCGCACGGCCTATACCGCGGCCTATGCTGTGAGCCAACAGACAAACCTCATTTCAGAGTGGCTGCCCATCCAGGCTCAGCTGGCCGCGCTCCACCTGACCGAAGGTGAAACGGTTGCCGCACTTGCCGCCATTGAGCCGGTGTTGGCCAACTTTGCGGAAGTGCAATGGAGCGTTGCGCAACGCCCGCAAGAACTTCTGCTCATCGCCTACCACATTCTCTGCGCAGCCCAAGATCCCCGCGCCCAGGCCATCCTCCACCAAGCCTGGCAGCTTGTTCAGGAGCATGTTGCTACGATCGACGATCCCCGCTTGCGCCACACCTATCGTACCAACGTGCCGGTCAACCGGGAACTGGCGCGGCTGGTAGAGGGGGAGACGGGAGACGGGAGATGGGAGATGGGAGACTTTGGGCTGCAACCATCGCTTTGGCAACCCAAAAATTGACATTGCCAGCCAGGATTTCCCGTTTATTACGGTGCAGCAATGACCCGTTCAAAATTACGCACCATCAACCGCCTCACCGAACAGTTCCTGCCAGGTGCTGGCAGTCAGGAGTTGGACGGCCCATGCTTCCAACTGTGCGAGATCCGTCGTCTGCTCCACACAGGTCGTGACCGCCGCGGGCAGATCGGAAAACTTATGGCGAAGCAGTAGGAGAAGTGTCTTCTGCCGTCCGCGTGCTTCACCGTGCCGTTCACCCCGTTGTTCGCCCCTTTGTTCGCCCCGTTGTTCGCCCCGTTGTTCACCCCGTTGTTCACCTTGTAAGGCGGCGATGTGGCTCGCCTGTTCCACGGCTTCGCGCAGTGTTGGCGTCTCCCAAATTAACTCGGGCTTGTCGCGAAGTAACTGATCGAATTGAAGGACGACCTCCGGTTGTAGTTTAATTTTCATATGCAATGTCTCCATAATTTTCGCAAAGACCGTTGAGGGATCATTGGTTGCTGCAATATCCAGTATAAAATGCAGATAGGCGTTCCATTCATTTTGCAAACACAGATCGATGAACTGCCGTAACTTTTCGCCACGCGCTAATGGCAAAAGCGGATAGTTCTTAGGGACGAGCGACAACTCATCTGGATGCACAATCCAAATCGGAATCAACAATTTGTCGGTCTGATACACACCTGGGTCGTCTGTCAGCCTAAAACCGAACTCCGATTGGATCGCCGGCGTATTCAGAATTTTATCGGGCCGCGTGACACAGACAATCGTAACGGTGCGGCGGCTCGGTGAATCGGCAAGTTCTTGCAGCGTCTGTTGACTCAAGAATGGAACATCCCTGGCCAATTCACGCCGCTCGACTCGGTCCCGTGCGGCAATGCCCCAACTCCGCATGAGAATCAAATTCAGATCGTTCGTCGTCAGCGGATCGTGTGGCCCTTTCAGTTCCAACGCATTGACTCGGCGAAAGTGCGCAAAACAAGTCGCCTGCAACCGCGCAACATCGGCATCAGTACACTCGGTCAGAATATCAATCGAGCGCCCGCGCGAGAAGACCTCGAATTGACGCCCGGCGCGGATCTGCCGGCTTTCGAAGTAGTGGGTATAGAAAGTTTTGGAGCGCTCGTCAAACGGATGTTCAGCGCTTTGCTCAGTCGCCATTGCTTGCCTTCCCCAGTAATCAGGTGCATACCACATTTTTGGAATTGCCCCGGACGCTTTCAGTGGTCCTTTGCTGCAATTCCAAAAGAATGGGACGCGCCCCCAGGAATCGATGGTGTATAGAATGGATTGGAGTATAGCATGAAATAGCAGAGAAAACAATCTACTTTGCCCATCAGGGTGCGTACCACAAAGGGGGGATCTTATCGCTCCCAGCCGGTCCCGGTTGCCTCTTAGGCGCGGCGGGTCACGGACCCGCCTAGAGCACACCCCTGATTTGGGACGCACCCGCCTATCACATTTTCCCCCAATGCACAAACCATGAAGTGTCTTCTGCCGTCCGCGTGCCTCACCGTGCTGTTCGCCCCGTTGTTCGCCCTGTCAATTTTGCAATAGCATTAATTTGGTCACGCTACCGTCACGCAAATTTGGCCCGCGCCCTATTGACAACCTTCCTTTTTGTGCTATTCTTTTGTAAGCACACAGCGCAATTGTCGCAATTCAATACGACAATTGCGTAAGTATTAATGCTTACAGATCGTAAATTAGAATTTAGTTTTTTGCCGTATCGTTTTAGGCATTACATCAACCCCACCAAACGCACTACGCACTCCTTCAGCAGTTCACTACCACAACGCAGCACACCGTATGGCAAACGAAAAGACTGGTCGTCCACCTGTGACTAGACAGCCAATGTCGTTAAGTTAAGCAATGATCGTGTCAAAGTCATCAGTGCTCAGTGCTCAGTTTCCCGTGTGGTTCGAGACTGGCTACTGAAAACTGGGCACTGATGACTGTTACTGAATGACATTGACTAGACAGCAGGTTCTCATCGCGGTCGCTTCCTGCGATCTGGTCCGTTGTCAAATTTTTAACCGCTTTGAGGTACTGTCAAGCGCCCAATCTCCCCCAGTTTGAGGAGAAACGTGACCGGGGATCACCTGGGCGCCTCTCCAAGCTGGGGCGGGTTAGGGTGGGGTTCGTAGTTGCCGACAGACCAAGCAATCTGGCTTTTGGCAAAAGCCCAGTTGCTGAAAAGCTTGATGACGCACGCCAACACGGCCAACGCTTTGGATCGCACGGACTGCGCCGCCAGGGCCCGGCGCCCCAGTTCGTTGATCATAAATATCAACCATGTTTCTGTTTTACACGAAAGGACTCCTATGTTTGTATTCAACTTTTCTCGTCCCCCTGACCGGTGCTGGGGACGATACGTGCTGACGCACGCCCTAGTGCTGGCGCTATTGGCCGCAACCTTCTTCACCCACACCCGCCCAGCCTATGCCGCCACCATCACCGTCGATGGCACAACCTGTACCCTAGCCGACGCCATTGCCGCCGCCAATACGGACGCCGCCACCGGCGGCTGCCCAGCCGGCAGCGGCGCCGACACCCTCACCATCACAGCGGACGTCACCCTGGGCGCGGCCCTGCCGGCCATCAGCAGTGACATGACCATTCAGGGCGATGTCGCCAGCCGCTTTGTCAGCGGCAACAATGCCTATCGTGTCTTTCGCGTGAATAGCGGCACTGTCACCTTTCAAACCCTCACCATCCAAGAGGGCAAGAATCAAGGTGGTAACGGTAGCGACGGCAGAAACGGTGGCGGTGGCGGGCTGGGCGCTGGTGGTGGCCTCTTTATCGACAGCGGTGCCATCACCATTCAGGACGTGACTTTTATCAATAACATGGCAAGCGGCGGCAACGGCGGCGGCGGCGGCGGCGGCTATCTTGGCGGCAACGGTGGCGGCTTCGACGGCGGCATCGGTGGCCTCGGCGGCTACAGTAACGGCAGCAGCAGCGGCACCGGCGGCGGCGGTGGCTTCGGCAACGGCGGCGGCGGCGGCGGCGGCTTCGGCGGCGGCGGCACCGGCGGCGGCGGTGGCTTCGGCGGCGGCGGTGGTGGCGGCGGCGGCACCGGCGGCGGCGGCGGCTTCGGCAGCGGCAGCGGCAGCAGCACCGGCGGCGGCGGTGGCGGTGGTGGCACCGGGCTGGGCGGAGCGATCTTTATCCGCACAGGCGCGCTCACACTAAGCAATAGTACCTTCACCAGCAACCGCGCTACCGGTGGCAGCGGCGGCGGGGTCGTCGGTGGCGGCTTCGGTGGCGGCAGCGGCAGCAGCGGCGGCGCCATCGGCGGCGCCATCTTCATCTGCACGGTGACACAAGATGCCTCATGCAGCGCTACGGTGAGTGGCAGCGGCAATACGTTTAGTGGCAACAGCGCGACCACTAGTGACAATGATACCTATGGCGCCATTACGTCGTTGGCTGCGCCGGAAATCGACGTTACGGGCAACGGCGCCAGCATCGCCAGTGGCGACACCACCCCCAGCACCGCCGACGACACCGACTTTGGCAGTGTGGATGTGGCCGCCGGCACCGTTATGCGCACCTTCACGATTCTGAACACAGGCACGGGAGCCTTGACCCTGAGCGGTTCTCCCTTGGTGGCGCTGAGCGGGGCGAATGCGGCGGACTTCACGGTCACCACCCAGCCGGCGAGCAGTGTGGCGGCCAATGGCAGCACCACCTTCGCCATCACCTTTGACCCCAGCGCCACCGGCACCCGCACGGCCACGGTGACAATTGCCAACGACGACAGCGACGAAGGCTCCTACACCTTTGACATCCAAGGCGCCGGCGCCACCAAAGCCACCAGCCAAGTCACGCAGTTGAGCTTTAGCAAACTAAGCTCCACCACCACGCCGGATAGCAGCTACCCCAGCCAGTCCACCGCCGGGGTGTTGGTGGCGCGCATGGTGCTGCGCAACAACGGCGGCAACATCGACCAGATTTACTTCCGGGTCAATGTCTTGAATAACAACAACTGGCTGCTCAATGCCGACGGCGCACCCGGCCAGGTGGGCAGCCGCCTCACCGCGGCCAACAGCGCCCTGCCCGGCGGCGACAATCTCTGGCAAGCCAACGAGAGCTTCACCCAAGACTTCCGCATCGGCGTCATGCGGGCGGCCTCCATCCAGTTCAAGGTCGATCTCTATGCCGTCCCCGGCGTCACCGCATCCAGCACGGACAGTGCCGGCGATGAACTACTGGGCAGCTACTACATCGAACTCGACCCCAACGCCCCAGAGGGTGCGCATATTCTCTACCTGCCGGTGGTCGGTCAGTGAGACAGTGAGACAGTGAGACAGTAGTCAGATGGGCGCGTAGGTGTGGTTTGGAGCCGCACAGACCAAGAAACCGGGTTTTTGGTAAAAACCCGGGTTCTGAAAACCGACCCGCACATCCAGGGTCTACCGCGCCTATGTGCAGGCGTCGTTGATCCGTTTTCTTGATCAGTATCCATAAAACAGGAGTTTTCCATGAATCGTGAACAACCAACCAGTTCAACACCCATTGCAACCGAGCCGCAGGCCGTGACTGCTGCGGCGCCTGAACAACCGGTAACGGCCACGGCCCCCCGCTTTGTGCCGCCGCGGCTGACCAAACGGGGCACCGTCGCCGCCGTCACCCAGGGTGGGCTCGGCGGCTCGCTTTCCTTCCCGTAACCGGATCGGAGTGGGACCAGGCTTTTGCCCCAAGCCTGGTCCCACTCCGCGGCCGGCGCAACCGGGGCCACAGCCAATCAGCACAAGGAGTCAACCCAACGTAAGGGATGAGATGCAATGACCAATGAACCAACAAACGGGGCGGCGGCCCCGCCGACAACAAACGGGGCCGCCGCCCCACTAGCGAGCGTCTATACAGACACGTTAGCCCAAGTGTTTACCCAACTGAATATCAGCCTGGTCGTCTCCACCTATCAGGCGGGCAAGGTGATCCTGGTGCGCTATGATCGCGAGAGCAACACCTTGAACACCCATTTCCGCAACTTTGAAAAGCCGATGGGCATGGCGGTGCATGGGCAGGGGGCGGGGGGGCGTCTGACCATCGGCGGTCAGAAGAGTGTCAGCTATCTGCGCAACATGCCCGCGGTGGCGCGCAAGCTGGAACCGGCCCAGAAACATGACGCCTGTTACCTGCCGCGCGAAATCCACATCACCGGCGACATTGACATCCATGAGTTGGGCTACGACGCCGAAGATGAACTCTGGCTGGTCAACACCCGCTTCTCCTGCCTCTGCACGCTGGATCATGAGCACAGCTTCACCCCACGCTGGCGCCCTAAATTCGTCAGCGCTTATGCGCCCGAGGATCGCTGTCACCTCAACGGGCTGGCCCTGGTTGATGGGCGGCCCAAGTATGTGACGGCGTTGGGCGAAACCGACACACCCGGTGGCTGGCGTGCCAACAAGGCAAGCGGCGGCGTGCTGATCGATGTCACCACCCACGAAGTGCTGTTGCGTGGCCTCTCCATGCCCCATTCGCCCCACTGGCACAATGGCCGCCTCTGGTTCTTGGAAGGGGGCGAGGGCAGCCTGGCCTGGGTCGATCTGCAGACGCGTACCTGGCAGAGCATCGCCCACTTGCCCGGCTTTACGCGGGGCGTCGACTTCTATGGCCCGCTCGCCTTTATCGGCCTCTCGCAGGTGCGTGAAAGTGCGACCTTTAGCGGCCTGCCCCTGCTCGACCGCCTGGGCGAGGAGCGCACCTGCGGCATCTGGGTGGTCAACCTGCAAACGGGACAGACGGTCGGCTTTCTGCGCTTTGAGAGCGGCGTCCAAGAGATCTTCTCCGTCAAGGTGCTGCCGGGCATTGCCTACCCGGAAATCCTGGAATGGAATGACCCCAAGATGGCCTTCTCCTACGTGCTGCCCGATGCCGCCTTGGCCGAGACGCCGAGAGCGGAGCGGGGGTGATAGGGTGACAGGATGACAAGATGGCAGGATGACAGGATGACAGGATGACAAGATGACAGGAGTTTTGGAAATGTGATCTATTTTGATGGAGTGCCGCTGGGTAGGGGCGTACCCTTGCGGTCGCGCCTGTTGGTACACCATCAAGTTATATCAACTTTGTTGTTTATCGATCGTTTTATTTGTAAAGGAAACATATCCATGGAACATTCTGCAAACCCCAAGGCACCGGCCCCAACGCCGGACGCCGCGACGGACCCGTATATGGCCGGCCTCTGGCAACAGTGGCGCGCCCAACTGCGGCTCACCATGCAAACGCCGTGGCTGGCCACCAAATGGCTGGAACAGAGCCGCGCCCTGCTCGACCGCGCCACCCGCATCTATACCCACCTCTGCCGCCAACCGCGCCCGATTCGCCGCCGCTTGCAACGCCAACTCGGCGCGTCGCTGGCTGGTGTGGCGCTAGCCTTGGCCTTAGCCAATGCGCCCGTCCACGCCGCCAGCTTCACCGCCAACGACGCCGCCTCGCTCATCGCCGCCATCAACGCTGCCAACAACGAGACAACCAACCCCGGCCCCGACACCATCACCCTCACCGGCGATGTCACGCTGACAACCAGCAACGGCACCTTCTATAACAGCGCCACCGGTCTGCCGCTGATCAGCAGCCAAATTACGATTGAGGGTGCCGGGCATACCATTGCGCGTGGCACCGGTGCGCCCAACTTCCGTCTGCTGGCCGTCAGCAGCAGCGGCAATCTTACCCTCAATGCGATCACTTTGAGCGGCGGCAGCGCTACCAGCAACGGCGTTGCTGGAGGTGCCGTCTTCAACAAGGGCGCGGTGACGGTGAGCAACAGCACCCTCTCCGCCAACTCTGCCTACTACGGCGGCGCCATCCAAAACCAGGGCACGCTGACGGTGAGCAACAGCACCCTCTCCGCCAACTCTGCCTCCGCCAACGGTGGTGCCATCCGCAACCAGGGCGCGCTGACGGTGAGCAACAGCACCCTCTCCGCCAACTCTGCCACCTTCGGCGGTGCCATCTTCAACCAGGGCACGGCGACGGTAAGCAACAGCACCCTCTCTGGCAATAACGGCGGTGCTTTTGGCGGCGCCATCCTAAACCAGAGCACGTTGACCCTAGAACGCAGTTTGATCAGCGGCAATAGCGCTTCCAGCGGGGCTGAAATCTACAACTTGAGCACGATCAACGCGAATGCCTTCAACCTGATCGGCTACGGCAGCAGTGCGCGCAGCGTCGAATTCACCCCCGGCGCCAATGACATTGTGCCCAGCGGGGCTTTGGCCACCATCCTCAACACCACATTGGCGGACAACGGCGGCGGCACGCTCACCCACGCCCTGGTCAGCGGCAGCCCGGCCCTCGACGCCGCCGGCGACAGTGGGCTGGACACCGACCAGCGGGGCGTTGCCCGCCCCCAAGGCGCCGCCGATGACATCGGCGCCTTCGAGTTGGCGGTGGCGGCACCGGCCAACGCCCAGCTCAACGGCACCGACTGTGACCTGATCGACGCCATCATCGCCGCCAACACCAACACCGCCACCGGCGACTGCCCTGCCGGCACCGCCAGCCCCGACACCATCACCCTGCTCGATGATGTCACGCTGACAACCAGCAACGGCACCTTCTATAGCAGCGCCACCGGTCTGCCGCTGATCACCAGCCAAATCACGATTGAGGGCGCGGGGCATACCATTGCCCGTGACGCCAGTGCGCCCGACTTCCGCCTGCTGGCCGTCAACAGCACCGGCGATCTTACCCTCAATGCCGTCACCTTAAGCGGCGGCCGCAACAGCGGCAACAACGGCAACGGCGCCAGAGGCGGCGGTATCTTCAACTACTATGGCACGGTGACGGTGAGCAACAGCACCCTCTCCGACAACTCGGCCTTCTTCGGCGGTGCCATCAGCGAGCACAAGGGTACGGTGACGGTGAGCAACAGCACCCTCTCCGACAACTCGGCCACCTTGAGTGGTGGTGCCATCTTCAACTACTATGGCACGGTGACAGTGAGCGACAGCACCCTCTCCGCCAACACCACCAAATATGGCGGCGCCATCTACATCTATGGAACCACGATAACGGTGAGCAACAGCACCCTCTCCGACAATTCTGCCGACAAGGGCGGCGCCATCTTCAATTACGATGCCCGCACGTTGACGGTAAGCAACAGCACGCTTTCCGGCAACGCTGCCAATGACAGCGGCGGTGCCATCTTCAACTACAAGGGCACGCTGACCGTGAACAACAGCACCCTCTCCGGCAACTCGGCCAGCGACAAAGGCGGAGCCCTCTACAACTTTGACACAGCAACGGTGAGCAACAGCACCCTCGCTAACAACTCTGCCACCTTCAAGGGCGGCGCCATCCACAACTATACTACGCTGACGGTGAGCGACAGCACCCTCTCCGGCAACACCGCCACCTACAATGGCGGCGCTATCTACAATGACAGATATGGCGCGCTAACCCTAAACCGCAGCCTGCTCAGCGGCAATCACGCCAATAGCGGGCCTGAAATCGACAATGACGGGACGATCACGGTGAATAACCATAACCTGATCGGCTACGGCGGCGATGTACGCAGTTGGTCGGTCACTCCCGGCGCCACCGATATCGTGCCCAGCGGGGCCTTGGCAACCATTCTCGACACCACCTTGCAGGTCAATGGCAGCGGCCTAGCTACCCTCGCCCTGGTCAGCGGCAGCCCGGCCATCGACGCCGCCGGCGACAGTGGGCTGGACACCGACCAGCGTGGCGTTGCCCGCCCCCAAGGCGCAGCCGATGACATCGGTGCCTTTGAGTTGGAGGTGGTGGCTGCGCCGGAAATCGACATTTTGGGCAACGGCGCCAGCATCGCCAGCGGCGACACCACACCCAGCACCGCCGACGACACCGACTTCGGCAGCGTGGACATCACCAGCGGCACAGTGGTGCGCACCTTCACGATCCAGAACACGGGTGATGCCGCCTTGACCCTGAGTGGTTCACCATTGGTAGCGCTGAGTGGGCCGAATGCGGCGGACTTCACGGTCACCACCCAACCATCCGTCAGCAGCGTGGCGGCTGGTGGCAGCACGACCTTCCAGATCACCTTTGACCCCAGCGCCATCGGCACGCGCACGGCCACGGTGACGATTGCCAACGACGACAGCGATGAAGGCAGCTACACCTTTGATATCCAAGGGGCCGGCGCCACCAAAGCCACCAGCCAACTCACCCAGTTGAGCTTTAGCAAGCTGAGTTCCACCACCACGCCGGATAGCAGCTACCCCAGCCAATCCACCGCCGGGGTGTTGGTGGCGCGCATGGTGCTGCGCAACAACGGCAGCGACATCAACCAGATCTACTTCCGGGTCAATATCTTGAACAACAACAACTGGCTGCTCAACGCCGACGGCGCACCCGGCCAGGTGGGCAGCCGCCTCACCGCGGCCAACAGCGCCCTGCCCGGCGGCGACAATCTCTGGCAAGCCAACGAGAGCTTCACCCAAGACTTCCGCATCGGCGTCATGGTGGCGGCTTCCATCAAGTTGAAGGTCGATCTCTATGCTGTCCCCGGCGTCACCGCATCCAGCACGGACAGTGCCGGCGATGAATTGCTCGGCAGCTACTACATCGAACTCGACCCCAACGCCCCAGAGGGTGCGCATATTCTCTACCTGCCGGTGATCAGTGAGTCAGTGAGTCAGTAGTCAGTGGGACAGTAGTCAGTGAGACAGTAGTCAGTGAGACAGTAGTCAGTGAGACAGTGGGACAGTGAGACAGTGAGACAGTGAGACAGTAGTCAGATGGGCGCGTAGGTGTGGTTTGGAGCCGCACAGACTAAGAACCCGGGTTTTTGGTAAAAACCCGGGTTCTGAAAACCGACCCGCATATCCAGGGTCTACCGCACCTATGCGCAGGCGTCGTCGATCCGTTTTCTTTATCAGTACCCATAAAACAGGAGTTTTTCATGAATCGCGAACAATCAACCAGTTCAACACCAGCCGCAACCGCGCCGCAGGCCGTTACCGCCGTGGCGCCTGAACAACCGCTAACGCCCATGGCGCCCCACTTCGTGCCGCCGCGGCTGACCAAACGGGGCACCGTCGCCGCTGTCACCCAGGGCGGGCTCGGCGGCTCGCTTTCCTTCCCGTAACCGGAGCGGTGTGGGACCAGGCTTTTGCCCCAAGCCTGGTCCCACACACCAACCGACGCAACAACATTCACAAGTTCATTCGTCCCAGTAGGACGCTTGCCTTTAGGAAGTGACATGATCCAACAATGGTACCGCTTTGGCCCGACGACGATTGCCGTGACGGCGGGCAATATGCAACAGCACGCCCGGGTGCATGAGCGCTGGTTGCCGCTCTTTCAAGTCCAGCCGCTGGTTGCACCGGCCGGCGTCCCCTTGCGGTTGCGGCTGGTGGACGCGCCGCCCCCCGTCGTTCCGGCGGCGGTGGAACTCTTTCGCTATGGCGCCATTCAGGTGCGCCAAACGGCGGGACACTTTCACCTCTCCTGTGGCGATAGCTGGTTGGATATTGCTGTCGCGCAGATGAGCGCGACCGGCCGCATCGCCGCCGATTTTGCCGACTACGGGTTGGCCGAACAGCGCGAGTTTTTTCAACTGCTCTTTCTGCTGCTCCTGCGCCGCCAGGGCTATTATGTGCTCCATGCCAACGCGGTGCTGCCACCCCAGCCCCTGCCTCACGATCCACAAGCGGGGGTGTTGTTGATCGGCGATTGTGGCGCCGGCAAGACAACGCTGACCCTCAGCCTGTTACAAGCCGGTTGGCGCTGTGTAGGCGATGACCTGGTGATTCTGGACGGCGCACAGGACGGCACGGTGATGGCACACGGTCTGCGCCGTGGCTTCTCTTGCACGCCAGAGACCGCCCTGACCTTTCCCGCTTTGCAGACCCTGCTGGCCGAAGGCCGGGATCTCGTGCGTAGCAAGAAGTTTGTATCGGCCGAGACGCTCTATCCCGCGCAATTTGTCCCGCACTGCACCCCGCGCCTGCTGCTCTTCCCGACGATTGCGCCCGACGCACAGAGTGCGGTGACGACCTTAACGGCCAGGGATGCGCTGGAGCGCCTGCTCAGCCAACCGCGCGCCGGCATTTTGGTCGATCCGCCGACCGTCAACGGACACTTGCAGATCTATGGTAAGTTGGTCAATCAAGCCGCGGCCGGCGAATTCCGGGCGGGCCAGGATGTGTTGACCGGGCCCCTGGCCGTCGGCGCGCGCCTGGAACAATTCCTTACACGCGCCATGAAGTGCATTTACGAATAACGATGAAAATATGGCGAGTGACGGCTGGCTGGCGGCTGGTGGCGCGTCGCTGCGCTTGCGCGCGCCACCAGCTAACAGCCATCAGCCACCAGCTTATTTTCAGATCAGGAGAAAGACGATGAATCAAATCAATGTAATTCCCGGAAGCGATGTAATTGCAACCGAACTGCCGGAGCAAGAAACAGTGTTGCTCCATCTGCAGCGGGGGGACTACTATACGTTAAACGAAACGGGCACGCTGCTGTGGCAGGGTTTGCAGCAACAGCAGAGCATCACGGCGCTGAGCCAGACGTTGGCGGCGCGCTATGCGCTCAACCCGGAAGAAGCCATGAGACACGTCATGCAACTAGTGGATGAATTAGCCGCAGAAGGGTTGGTCACGCCCCGATGACGATGCCCAACTTTCTGATCTTGGGCGCCGCCAAAGCGGGCACAACCTCGCTCTATGCCTATCTGCGCCAACATCCGCAAATCTATCTGCCCCGCATCAAAGAACCCAACTTTTTCGCCTATGGCGAAGCGCCGTTCGACCGACAAGGGCCGGGTGCAGAGATTATTCGCCGCAACGCCATCATGACGCCGGCGCACTACGCGCAACTCTTTGCCGGCGTCACCCAGGAAACCGCCATCGGCGAGGCGTCGGTGACCAATCTGTTGCCCCGCGCCTGTGAACGCATTCACCACTATGTGCCCGATGCCAAGTTGATTGTGCTCTTACGCCAGCCGGCGGATCGCGCCTATTCGCACTTTTTGCATCATTGGCGGCTGGGGCTTGAACCACTGGCCGATTTTGCCGCGGCCCTGGCCGATGAACCCAAACGCCTGCGCGAACGATGGCCCTTAACTTTCTGTTACCAGCGGATAAGTCACTATACGGCCGATCTACAACAGTACCTGGGCGCCTTCTCGCGTGAACAACTGCGAATCTATCTTTATGAAGATCTGGCGACCCGGCCACAGCAACTGCTCCAGGAGATCTTTGCCTTTCTGGGGGTCGATGAGACCTTTGCGCCCGATGTGAGCGTGCGCTATAACGTGGCGCGCCTGCCCCGCTTGCCCTGGCTTCAGTGCTTTTTACGCCATCCCCACTGGCTCAAAGGCTGGCTGCGCCTTTGCTTGCCCGGCGGCTGGCGCAAACGGCTGGTCGCCAAGATCGAGCGGGCCAACTGGCAGCCGCCGCCCGCCCTGGCGCCGGTCCTGCGTGCTGAGATTACGCGCAGCTTCCAGGGCGAAATCATCCGATTGCAGCAGATCTTGGCGCGTGATCTCAGCCATTGGCTGGCGCCGACGGGTAGGCTGTCATCAACAAAATAGATAAAGCTTCTACAAACCGCACCTACGATGGTGAAAAACCGATGAACCAACTTTCAACCATGAATTTATTGCTCGCCTGCCTCCAGGAAACGCCGGCGGACGATCTTTATCCTCAGCTCGCACAATCTACATCCGCCGAGTGGGATGCCTTGCTGGCGCTGGCGCGCCGCCAAGGGGTGGCGCCGCTGCTCTTTGCGCGCTTGAAGCACAGGGGGTGGTTGGCCGCCTTACCGCCAGCCTGTCAAGCCGCGCTCGAGGCAGCCTACTATGAAAACTGTGTCCGCAATCTGCGTCTCTATCAACAGCTAAATGCCATCATCACACGCTTGCAGCAGCAGGGCGTCGCGGTGCTTGTGTTAAAAGGCGCGGCGCTGGCGACGACGGTCTATGCAGACCCAGCCTTGCGGATGATGCATGATCTGGATCTGCTGGTAGATCAGGCCCAACTGCCGCGTGTGTGCGCGCTTCTCCAGGAGCTGGGCTATGCTTTTGCTGATGAAACAAGCCTAGAGAGCGACCTGCTTCATCGCCACCATCTGCCCTCCCTGGTCAAAGCTGATGGCGCAGTGGCGGTGGAGATCCACTGGCGCATTACCCCGCCGGAGCGTTATCAGCCGTTGGCGACCGGGCCACTGTGGGCGCGCGCGATGACGACCAACCTGGCCGGCACAGCGTGTCAGACCCTTGCGCCCACCGACCAGCTCCTCTATGTTTGTCTCCATGCGGCCTATCACCACTCGTTTCAGCAAGGAGTGCGCTTTCTCTGTGATCTGGACGCCATCGTTCGGCGGTGGGGGCCAGCGCTTGATTGGGATTCTATCCAGACCCAGGCGCGCCAACAGGGCTGGCGACCGGGCCTCTACTTAACCCTCTACTTGGCCCACACACTGCTGGCCGCGCCCATTCCCCAACAGGTGCTGCACGCGTTGCAACCCAGCGGCTTCAATCAAGAAATTGTTCGCCTTGCGCGTCAGCATATGTTTGCGGCAGAAGAGGATGAGCCCAAGCTCTCCCCGGCCTTTGTGCGGATGGTGGAGCATAGCTCTGGCTGGGCACGCGGCAAAGTGCTGCTGGAGCGCCTCTTTTTGCCCAAACATATGCTTGCGCGCCTCAATCGGGTTTCGCCCGATTCCTACCGCATCTATGGTTATTATCCGCGCCATTATCTTGGCATGGTCAGCCGCTATCTTCATCACCTGGGTCGACTCTGCCGCGGCGACCGACGCGCGCTGGTCGCCGCCCAAGAAGCATTGACGCTACGGGATTGGCTGGCCCAGGATCGGGGCGCGGTAAATTCGGAAGGGCAGGCCGCTTGATGTTGAGAAAAATCTGTCACCGTCTAGGCTTGCTGCGCCAACTGCGGCACCCCGCCGATTGGCTGCTCTTTATACGGATCTTTTGCTTTGCCTTGTTAGCCCCCTGGCGGATGCGGCGCTCGCTGTCCACTGTTGCGCGCCAATTTACCCCGCTGCTGCGCTCAACACCGGCTGCGGAACAACAGGTAGCCGTCATTCTCGCCTACACCGAACTGGCCATTCAGGTGGGACGACCGCTGGTCCAGGCGCGCTGTCTGACGCGTGGTTTCACCAATTACTATTTTCTGCGCCGCGCTGGAGTGCCGGTGGAGCTACACTTTGGCGTCAGCGTTTGCCCTACAGCGTTGCTTGGCCACTGTTGGCTCGTCCTGCAGGACGTCCCCTTTGCCGAAGCCACAGATCCACGTTTGCACTTTCGCACAGTCTATGCGCTGCCCAATGCGGCCGGCGCCGCGCAATTGCCCTAGTGTAGTGCTACGCAAATTTTGCACTCGTTCCACGCTCTGCGTGGAATGCCGACCACGACGCTCTGCGTCGAGAAGGGCGCAGAGCGCCCAAAAGGCTCCCAGCATTCCACGCAGAGCGTGGAACGAGCAAGCTAACGAGCAATCTACACTCTACAAGGATGGCCTTTATGCAGCTTGATCTGACGGCGTTACGCCGGCAACTTGACGATTTGGGACAGGCGGTGGCTTTGGTCTGGCGCGCCACGCGTGGCTGGACCTTGGCCTGGGGCGGCTTGCTGGCGCTGCAAGCGGGTGTGCTGGTTGGGATAGTGGCGGTCACCCGCACGCTGGTCAATCAACTAACCGCCATCACCACGCCGGCCGGCAATCCGTCGGCGCTACCCCCGCTCTTTTTAGTGGCAGGTGGTATGGTGCTCCTGCTCCTGCTGAGCGATGTCGTGTGCACGCTATTGGCTTGGGTGCGCACCATGCAGGCCGGCCTGGTGCAGGATGAGGTCAGCGCGCGAATCCATGCCAAAGCGCTGACACTTGATCTCACCTTTTACGACTCGCCAGAATATCATGACCAGCTGCATCGCGCCCAAAGCGATGCTAGCAGCCGGCCCCTGACACTGCTGGAAAATTTGGGCCAGTTGGTGCAACAGAGCCTCACCCTCTTGGCCTTGCTGAGGATGCTCTTGCCCTTTGGCGGCTGGCTGCCCGGGCTGCTGCTCTTGAGCACGCTGCCGACCTTGGGGATTGTCGTGCGCAATACGCTGCGCGAGCATCACTGGCGTATGGCCAACACACCGGAGCAACGGCGCGTTCGCTACTATGATTGGCTGCTCACCGACCGCGCCACAGCGGCGGAAGTGCGTCTCTTTGCGGTAGGAGACCATTTTCATGACCTTTTTCAACAAGCGCGGCAACGACTGCGCGGCGGTGAAGCAGAGCTAGCGCGCCAACAGGCAGTGGGCGAGGTAAGCGCCGGCGTGCTGGGGTGGCTCATTGGTGGCGCGGCGCTGGCCTGGATGGTCTGGCAAACGGCGTATGGCCGGCTGCGCTTAGGCGATCTTGTGCTCTTTTATCAGGTCTTCAGCCAAGGCCAGCGGCTTTTGCATACGTTGGTGGGCAATGTTGGTCAGATCTATGGCAACACGTTGTTGTTGGAGCATTTCTTCACCTTTTTGGCGTTGCAGCCCCGCTTGGCGGCAGCTCACCCCCCTGCTGGTGCGGCCAAGGCGGTTGGACATGTTGCAGCACCCATACAGGCGGGGCAGGGTGTGCAGGACAACAGCGCGGCCTGTCATCACCCACCACGAGGCCCGCGGCTACAACACGGCATTCGCTTTGAACAAGTCTGCTTTCGCTATCCCGGCAGCGAACGTTTGGCGCTGGCGCACTTTGATCTGTGGATTCCGGCCGGCCAGGTGGTGGCGATTGTGGGTGAAAATGGCGCGGGCAAGAGCACACTGCTCAAATTGCTCTGTCGCTTTTATGATCCTGAAGCCGGCGCGATTACCTGGGATGGTATTGATCTGCGCACTTGGTCGCCAACGCAGCTTTGGTCGTCGATGACAGTGCTCTTTCAGCAACCGGTGCGCTTTCTGGGCACAGCCACCGAAAATATCGCACTAGGCGACTTGACCGTAGCGTCTACACCGACCCGCGTGGCCCAAGCCGCCCAGGCCGCCGGTGCGGCGAGTGTGATTGAACGCCTGCCATCTGGTTATATGACGCTTCTGGGCAAGTGGTTTGGCGGTGCCGAGTTGAGTGGCGGGGAGTGGCAACGGTTGGCGTTGGCACGCGCCTTTTTACGCCAGGCGCCCATGATCATCCTTGATGAACCGACGAGCGCACTGGATGCGTGGGCTGAACGTGATTGGATGACGCGCTTGCGCGCCTTGGTCGCTGGGCGCACCGCCATTTTGATTACGCACCGCTTCACGACTGCCATGCAGGCCGATTTTATCCATCTGCTGGAGCAGGGCCGGGTGGTGGAATCGGGCGCCCATCATGAGTTGCTGGCGCGCCAGGGTCGCTATGCACAAGCATGGCAAGCGCAGATGCACGCCCACACCAATCAGCAGCGTAGCTAGTACTTGTTGCGAAAGTCAGTTTTCACCGCGAAGGACGCGAAGAACGCGAAGATTTTTCTCTGGTGACGCTTAGCGCTCTTGGCGGTCTTTGGTAGGTGACAGTCACTTGCAATGTCGAGTGTAAGCTGATACGCAAAGTGGTCGGAAGTGACTGTCACCTAGTCTTTCGCCAAATTCGGGATGATGGGCGAGAAGCTGCCATGGGCCTTGCTGGTGCTTCGCCCCATTTGCGGTACGCACCCCTAGGTATAGAGATCGATTAGGTCAATGAAGTGCTTTGCACTGTCGCAGTGGCTATGTGCCGGCGTGAATGCTGCTTGCGATTGCGCTTTTGCAGATGTTCGGCCAGGTAGTAGCTGCCGATCACGAAAACGCCGGCGGCAGCTTGCAGGGCAATGCCTTCCCACGTCGCGTAGAGGCCGAACCACATGCCCAGCCAATAGGGCAAGGTCAGCCAACGTAGGGGATGGAGCGGCAGCCAGCCTACCAGTTGCAGCACATGCACGGTGTTCCCGACCATGGTCAAAAGCACAGCACCAATAAAGATGCCGGTGACGATGAGCATCTTTTTGTAGGGCAGACGCACTTGCAGGCGAAAGAGGACAAGACCCACCAATAGGGTGGCGGCCAGCCCCAGCAGCACGCCGGTAAGCACCGTGAGGATGCCACCTTCCAGCACTAATGCCTGTAGAAAGAGCACCGTTTCAAAGCCTTCGCGATAGACACTGGTGAAGCCAAGCATGGCCAGCCCCAGCCATTGACCGGCCGCGCCGCCCACGATCCCTTTTTTCTTGGTGTGCAGGCTGGCCATGTGATCGATCCAGTAGCTCTGGTGAAAGAACCAGTTGGTGATCAGGAGCAGGACGCCAATGGCAATGATCGAAACCACCGCTTCCAACGTTTCGCCATAGCGCGCCAACGAGGTGAGGAGGCCCTGGGCCAACAGCCAAGTTAAGCCGCTGGCAATCCCCGCCACGATCACGCCCCACCACATTGGTTTGCGCAGTCGCCGTTGTTCCACCGACTTGAGGCCAGCCATGAGCGAGGCCAAAATCAGGACCGCCTCCAACCCTTCGCGGAAGACAATGATGACGGCATTAACGGCAATCGCCAGCGGCGAGCTGTTACCGGCCACCGCCGTCGCGGCTGCGGTGAGTTGCTCATCCAGCGCCACACGTGTAGCTTTTACGCTGGTTAACGGCGCTTGGTTGGTCAGCAAATAGGCTAACCCTGGCGTTTCGCCCTGGCCATACCAAAAGAGATCTTCGATCAGCGGTTTGAATTGGGGCGCAAAGGCTTGAATCCGCGCTTCGGGCCCACTCTCCAGAATGGCGTAGGCATCAATGCGGGCCGACTCCGCCAGGGCATAGTCACCGCTAGCCACCGCTTCTTCCAGATTGTCCAGGGTGGTCTTGATGACATCAAAGTCGGCGCTGTTGTCGCGGCGTAGCCAGGCCGGCGGCATGGTTGCCTGTAAGCCGCGCTCCAGGGCAGCAACGGTCGCCGCGACCGCTTCCGCATCAGCGACGGCTGTGTGCGTACTGGCTTGTTCAATCTGATTTTCCAGTTGGGTGAAGAGGTTCACCAAGGTCGCACTTTGGGTGGCATCGCGCGCTGCGAGGAAATCGCGCAGATCGTCAAAGGCGGCTTGGGCGCCGCTCAGAAAGGTAACCGCCTCACGGATCTCCAGATCGCTGGTGACGACGCCATTGCGCACGCCCCGGCCATATTCCACCCCCACCAGGTTGAGAAAGCGCAAGAGCTGTGCAGCCCGTTGCGCCTGCTCTGCCGGTAAAAGCGGTGCAGCTCGAAAGCCGGCCAGCGCAGTCGTGATGGCGGCGAGCCGATCGCCGACCGCGGCGCCGCTAAGGCCGGCTGCGGTCAGTTGTACAAAATGATTTTGCAGCGCATCGGTTGCTGTTGCTTGTCGCTGTTCCAAATAGGCAGGCTGCAAAATTGCAAAGTAGCCCGCGGCACTGGCGGCAAGTTCAGCACGCCGCAAGGCAAAGCCCCGCCCATCGGCAGTGGCGACGGCGCGCAACGCCTCATTCAGACGCGCCTGATAGGTATCCCAGAGATCGGCCCGAATCGCGTTGGCGGCATCGGCGGCGCTTAGTTGCCCCCGCTCCCAGGCCATCAACGCCAGCGTGCCATCAGCTTGGGGCCGGGAGAAGCGCGTGGCTTGCCGAAATTCACGCACCAATAACCAACTACGTGCGGTGGTTGGGTCACCGTCGGCCACAGCATGGAGAACAAGCTGCTGGGCGCCGTCGAGCAGCGCCGTCCACACCTGAGCGCGGGCCACAGCCAGAGCGTTGCCATCGTGCGCAGTTACTGCCGCCTGCGCTGCGCTTAGGCCCGCATCGAGACGCGCTGCCGCGGCCGGCGCCTGCTGGGCCAGGGGACCAAACCAGCTTGCTTGGGGAATGGCCGCCGCGGCTTGCACCGCCATCGCAGCCGCGTCACCGTCACTGTTCAGCGCCATTTGGGCCTGAAAAAGCAGGGTGCGAAGTGTCTCTGCGCCCTGGGCCGGAGTTGGCGCGGCGGCGTGTGCAGTTGACAGTGGGGGCAACAGCGCCAACAGCAGGGCGACCCCCCCCATCAGCCAGATCTTTTGTATTAAGGTAAAGCTCTTCATCGTTTGTCGGCTCGCTTTGCTATGCTTGATCGCCTACTGTTCAATGGCAATATTCAACTGGGCCGCTATCTGGCTGATCTGGCCAGTTACAGTGGTGGCGCGATTTTGTGCTTCTGCGCCCAACAGATCCGCCTCTTCCGGTGTAAAACGTTTGCCCCCTTGTTCTTGTTGATAAATATCGGCCACAAAGCTGCGTAGCGTGCGCAGACCATCGGCAATCTGCTGCCCTTGCGCTACATCCACTGTGTCAGCCAGCGGCTGGACTTCACCATAGACCACCTCTAGTCCGCCCAAAATATCTTGCATATCGGCCAGGCGCGAGATCGCAACAAAATCGCGCTGTGTCGAAGCTGCACCGGCGACAAAGCGTGAATCGCGCCAGGAGCCAAAGTACTCATTCATGGTGGGCACCATCACCACCAAGGCCGTAAACGCGTCAGCCGGTGTGGGTTGCCAGGCTTCAGCGGCGGTCAGTAGTTCGGCGGCATAGCTGTCCAACGCAGTGGCGCCGGCGGTGAGCACATTGGCATCGGGCAAAGTTTCACCAAAATCTAGTGTGTTATTGTCATCCAAGTCGGCGTCAATGCCGGTGGTATAGTCGGCAAAGGTGCCCCACAGGGTGCTTTCGGTGATGCCAAAGAGGTTACCCGGCTTGGGCAGTACGACACCATTAGGGAGGGTGAGATCAAAGGGGACCGCATTTTCGGGATCGTCGGCGCCGTTGGCGCCGGCGTCAAGAATCACGTCATAGTCGGCCAGGCTAGGCGTGCCGGCGACAATGCCTTCCATCTTTTCATAGAGAGGACTGGCAATGATCCAGGCGCTGCGGGCCGCGTTGATGGTAGTGCGGACGGCGGCTGGATCATGCTGCCACAGGGCAGCATAGTCAAAGTTGGCCTTTTCTGCCAAGCTGTAATAGTCATCGGCGGCGCGCTTCAAGTCTGCCGTGTTCGTTTTTAAGGTCTGGGCTTGTTCAAGGAGATACGCCTTGATCCCGCTGAGATCTACAGCGTCTGTAGTGTTTGTGCTATCTGTGGCAACGGTTGTGAGGCGCTGTCCTTCTGCTGTGTTGTCTACCCCAGCGCCTGACGGAGCGGGTTGACAACCCAACAGAGTAAGCGTGCTGATCAATAAAGCAATGAGTAACCGAAGTGGCCGTTTGTCCATCTTTCTTCCCTTGTTTCTATGCCTAGTAATACGCCAAATTGTGGGTAACTTCAATTTTCTCTGGCCCCAAGCGCCTTTTATATAATTTGTGCTGTACCACCCCATGCCTAAAACTTGCCTAAATACGAGGCCGACAGCCGTACCCCGGTCGTTGGCACGGGGTCTATAGTAACATAGATTGACAGGCGATTTCAACGGGGTTTTTATGAGAGTTTTCAGAAAAATCGTGCGGCGCGTCTAAAAGGAGGGGTTAAGAGGGGTTGGCTCGGGGGTTAACCAAAGTTAACTAATCATGTAACTGGTATTTGCATAGTTCTTTTGATAAACTAACTATTTTATAACTACTTCACAACTGTCACTCGGCTACTCGGTGACTACTTTAGAGCCCAGCCTTGTGCCTCCACGACCTGGCGCAACGCTTGGCGTGTTGCCGTGGCAACCCGGCGCGCCGAATGCTCTAGCCAGCCATAGTTTTCCATTTCGACCTGGCCCTCGGCACTTTGCACCTGACGTCCGCCATAGATGCCCGTCGCGGCCATGACCCGATCATAAGTTTGGAGTTCAGGCTCCAGTTTGTCACGATCATACTGTTCCCAATGCAAGACCGCGTTAAGCCCCAAGCGTGGACGCAGCATCGGGTCGGCGTCGGGATAGCCCAACACCATGCCCGAAATAGGAAAAACATGGTGGGGCAGACCCAGCAAGTCGATGATTCCCTGTGGATTGTTGCGGATGGCGCCGATGTAGCACATGCCCAGCCCAAGTGATTCAGCGGCAATCGTGGCGGTTTGCATAAAGATACCCACATCAACGGCTGCCACTAAAAAACTTTCCAGATAGTCCGTGTTCTGAGCGTAACCTTGTTGGGCACAGGCGAGGTCAAGACGGTAGCGGTCGGCGCACCAGGCAATAAAGACTGGCGCCTGACGGATCTGCTCCTGGTCGCCACAGAGTTCGGCAAGCCGCGCCCGTTTGGCGGCATCTTTGACGGCAATGGCGGTGGTCAGTTGCATGTTGGAAGAGGTGGAGGCGCGTTGGCCCGCCGCGACAATTGCTTCCACCAACTCATCGGGCACCGGGTCCGGCTTATAGGCGCGGATCGAGCGATGGGCATGAATCAGTTCAATGACAGGGTTGGTCACAATGGGTCCTTTCTGGCTTGTAATTTGCGTTTATATTTGGTTCGCCTATTTTCCCATACGCCATCGGCAATGCCAAATGTAACGCTAGACAACCGCTTGGCAGACTGGAGGATCGCACGATTCGCCGCTACATTCTCCAGAAAAGAGCGGCGCAGCGCGTCATCATCGATCTGCCGCGCGCGTTGTTGCAAGAGTCTACGGGCCGTCTGCAAAATTTCCTGCGCCTGTGGATCACCTAGGGCTTGCAACCCTTGATAGCAGGTCAGGTAGACCCGAAAGGGTTCTTCCAAGCCATCGACCGAATTCTGAGCCAGAAAATTCAGGATTTCGTCAAGGTAACTGCGGATTACCGTCGCTAGGGTAGTGCGCGCCAGGCCCACGCGCACCAAGCCGGCTAAAGGCTCAATTGTCATCAACGGGAGCCCTACCTCACGTGCCAACGCCAAGGCTGTGTCATAGGCGGCTTTCGCTTCATCCAGAGCGTCCAGCCCCACGGCCGCATGCCCCAGTACGGTCCACGCATAGCTTTGTAAGTGGGAATTGTTGATCTGTTGGCTACCTGTCAATGCTTTACGACCATAGGCTTGAGCCGCCTGGTATTCGCCCAAATGATTGGTGTGTAATCCCAGGTTAATATAGACAAGTGGTGTATGGCTAGACAGCCCAAGCTGTTGCCACAGTTCCAGAGATTCCTGGCTACAGCGCAGCGCACTCTTGTAATCCCCCACATAATCGGCGGAGATGCCCAGGTTGCCCAATAGTTGGGCCTCCAGTTGCCTATTGCCGCTGTCACGGCAAATGGGCAACGCCGCTTGATAGTAGCGTTGGGCCGCAGCATAGTTGCCTAAGTTGTCACAAACCACCCCTAAGTTGCCCAGGACGCTCACTTTATCAGCATGGAGGTTGCCCTGTTCTCCCAGCACCAACGCGGCTTCTAAGTACGTTTTTGCCTGCTGGAAATCACCCAACTGCTGATAGATATTGCTCAGCGCGGTTAAGGTTCGACATTCAGCCATCAACGCCTGGTTAGCGCGACTTAATGTCAAGGCCTCAGCGCCATATTGTTGGGCGACCCCATAGTCAGCCCTATACTCTGCCAATCTGAGCAGTCGTAAGAGTGCCAGAATCACAAGGTCTTGCCTGGTCGTGGTGCGTGCCAGCGCCAACGCGGCCAGCAATTGCTGCTCAGCCAGTTCATGCTCCCCCAATTCGCATAAGCCGGCGCCCCACAGATACGTTCCTCTGGCATCAAGTTCGGCTAGGTGCTGCTTGCGGGCCAGGACAACCGCTTGCTTGGCTACCTGAATGACCTCTTTATATTGGGCTTGCAGCATGAGAATGTGGCCTTGTGCGCAGTAGAGCGCGGCCAGCGCGGTTTCCAATGCAGCCACTACCGGCGCAAGTTGGGGCACAGACAATTGCGCTTCGATCATTGCAATGGCGTCGCCGAAGCGTGCGTTCCCTTTAGTCAACAAATAGGTGTAGCAGCAAAACTCACAGAAACCTTGGCAACTTTGGGCCAATAACGCGACTTCGCCTTGCCCCACGGCCCACTGCCAAGCATGTTCAACATTCAACAACTCCTGTTGAAGCAACTGTACTGCAGCCTGGGGCGCCGCCCCCAGCAAGATGCTTTCCTGCTCACGCAGCAAGGTTAAATAAAAGTGTCCATGTTGGGCCGCGGTGACGTTGATGCACGCCGCGCGCCACTGCCTTCCCTTTTCCGCGGCAAATTGACGTACAAATTCGTGCAGCGAGTAACGTTTGGAAGTGTGGCGTTGCACGAGTGATTTGTCATACAATGCTTGCATAATGTCCGGCGTTGCCGCGGCAATCGCTCCCGCCGCGGTCAGGGTAAAGCTTTCAGCAAAAATTGACAGACAGGCAAGTAAGGTCTGCTCATCGCTCGTGAGGAGACGCCAACTGTCTTCCAGGACTGCGGCCAGGCTCCGATGGCGTGTGGGTACATCACGATAGTGTGTCGCTACTGTCATAGCATTTGCAGCCAAGATTTGCCCAACTTTATCACAAGTGTACAGACGAAGCTGAGCAGCGGCCAATTCAATGCCCAGCGGCAATCCATCGAGTAAATGACAGATCTGGCAAACTGCCCGCTGGTTAGTTGCATCCAGTTGAAAGCTGCGTTGCACCCGCTGTACGCGTTCAACAAAGAGAGCGATGCTGCTGTAGTGGAGTAGGTCAGGGATAGCAATCGCATCCTCTTGACCGCTATCCGGCGTCGGCAATCCCGCCACAGTCCATGCATATTCCGCCTGCAAGTTGAGGATAGAGCGCGAGGTAACAAGCAGCTTGACGGCCCTAGCCTGTCGAAGCAATTCTAGAATAAAATCAACGCCTGCCTCTATAAACGGCTCAAAATTATCCAAAATCAGCAGCGCCCGCTTGCTCTGCAGGTAGGCCAACACCTGCGTTGTCAGCGTACTGGTGTCGCTAAAAGGCGCGTTCATCGCTTGGGCAATGGCGACGGCTAATTGCTCGGACAGATCAGGGCCAGTGGTCATGCCGCTCAGGGGGACAAACCAGACGCCATCGGGGAAGTGACCGGTGGTGGTTGGCGAGTGGCGAATGGGGGAGAGCGCTACTGTCACAGACTCGCCACCCGCGACCCGCGACACCATCGTTGCTTGGCCCACAGCCAGCGCCAGCCGTGTCTTCCCCACACCGCCCATCCCGGTGAGGGTGATCAGGCGGTGTTCAGGATCAGCCAAGAGAGTGCAAAGCTGATCGATCTCCGCGGCACGGCCGAAGAAGGGGGTGAGTTGACCGGGCAGGTTGTGGTTGGGTGATTGGGTGGTTGGGTGATTAGGTGATTGGGTGACAGCGTGGGTCAAGGTGTGAAGAGGCGGCAAAGTTATCCTGTCCTCTGTCATCTTACCATTTGTCATCTTACCATTTGTCATCTTGTCATTTGTCATCTTGTCATACTCACCGTTGCGAATCTGCTCATAGAGTATGGTGGTAGCCAGCTCCGGTTCGATACCCAACTCCTCGGCCAGGACGTACTGTAAGCGTTGATATTGGGTCACGGCGGCGTGGCGCTGCCCGTCCAGCGCCAACAGTTTCATCTGTAGACAATGACCGGCTTCATGCCAGGGTTCGAGGGCAATCAGCCGTTGTGTGGCAATCAATCCTTGTCGATAATTGTCTGCGGTGTAGTAGCGCTCCGCCAGTTTTTGCAGCCCCTGTATGGCCAGCTTATGCAACGCTTCTTGTTGTAAGGCGACCCATTCCTCAAAAACAGGCGCATTGCGCACACGAAAACTAGCCAGGAAGTCATCTTGATAGAGATCAACGGCAGTCTGTAACGCGGCGGTAGGCACCGTCTCCGGCGCGGTTGCCAGGAGCGTGCGAAATTGCTCGACATCTAGGAAGTAGGGTTGACTGCAATCAAAAGCAATTGTCTGCGGGGTAATCAGCAAGTAATCGCCTAATGCTTTGCGCAATTGCGGCAAGATGTAGCGCAGGTTGGTGCGCGCCTGCTGATTAGAAGTGTCATGCCAAAACAGATCGGCCAATCGATCACGGCTATGGGACAGTTGACCTTGGGATGCCGTGACCGCCAAATAGAAAAAGAGCGCCGCCGCTTGGCCGCCAAGGGGCGGCGCTATCTGTGCTTCAGCACAAATTATTTGTGGTGCACCAAAACACTTTATACGTAACTGTGGTACTGTCACACGATTCATCGTTTTACTTTCACGCTATGAGTTGTTCCGTTGATTGGATGGCTCATATAGGTCTGCGGGTGAAATCGCTCAATTTCTCTCTGGTGCTTGCGGCGATTTCACCTCTTCACCCATATGAGCGGATTGGGTTCCATACTGCGCCTTGCAACTCAGACACTTTCAATCAATGGTCGATAGCCGGAGAATAACAGGACAACGTTACATAATCATTAAATCTGCGTGCCAACTTTATCAATTTTTCCCTGCAACGTTACAATATCGCGACAAAGTGGTATTATGTGACCATGATGCCAACACTTGAACTGAAATTATTGGGCTCACCTCAAATTAATATCGACGGTGCACCCGTGAACGATTTTGTCACGCGCAAAGCAGAGGCGCTACTGATCTATTTGGCCGTCAATCAACGCGTCTACACCCGGGATACCTTGGCCGGTCTTTTCTGGCCGGAGGTGGCCGAGACACAGGCCAAGAATAGCTTGCGTCGTATTCTATCCAATTTGCGCCAATTGGTCAGCCCCTATTTACAGATCGACCGGCAAACCATCGCCTTTGATCAGCAAGCTGCCCATTGGCTTGATGTCGAAATTTTTACCACAACGCTCGCCCCTTTTGCCCAAACAACCACGCCGGCGCAAGTTGATTATGTTCAGTTGGCACAGGCATTGGCCCTCTACCAAGACGAATTCTTGGCAGGGTTTTATCTCCCCGATGCGCCCGCCTTTGAGGAGTGGACGCTCTTCCAACGGGAACATCTCCGCACCATGGCGATTCGCGGCTTGACCAGATTGGCAGATCTTTATCTTGTCCAAGGCGAGTACGCCACCGGCCTGGCCACTACTCAACGGCTGTTGGCGGTTGAACCGTGGTGTGAAACCGCCTATTTGCAACAGATGATGTTGCTGGCGCAGATGGGGCAACGGACAGCCGCCTTAGCCCAATACGAGCAGTGCCGCACCCTGCTGGCGACTGAATTTGGGACACAACCGCTGCCGGCGCTGACTGCATTGTATGACCAACTTAAGACCGGCGAGGATATACCGGCGTTTCAAGGAGCCTTAGGGAAAAACAACGGCGAACCAAACAGGCTAACGGTTGTACACCCGCAAAGTGGGACAGGATCTGCCCCACTTGTCCCAGGAGTTTCTGCCCCCCTTAAAGTGGATTGGGGTGAGATCCCGCGCATCGGCGCCTTTTATGGCCGGGAAGCGGAACTCCGCCAACTAACCCAGTGGCTGCTGGCAGAGCAATGTGCGCTGGTAGGAATTGTCGGCGTGGGCGGCGTGGGCAAGACAACGTTGGCGGCGCAGTGGGTGCACTTGCTGACCCAAGAGGCAGCCACTGCGCCGCCCGCGCCTTTTACGCGGATCATCTGGCGCTCCTTACGCAATGCGCCGCCCCTCGATGCTATTTTACGCATGTGGCTTCAGCTCTTTGCCGATCAACAACTAAGCGCCTTGCCTGCCACGGTGGATGAACAGTTGGTCTTGCTCTTCCACTATCTACGCCAGGAGCGCTGCCTCTTGGTCCTTGACAATTGGGAGAGCATTCTGCCGATTGGTGATGCGACCGGCGGGTATTTGTCTGGCTATGAAAACTATGGTCTACTGCTCCAGCGCATCAGCGAGCTTCATCATCAGAGTTGTCTGCTACTGACTAGCCGTGAAACCAATTTGGAGATGGCTCGGTTGGAACGGGAGCGACCGGTAGTGCGCATGTTGCCTTTACAGGGAATGTCGGTGGCTGTGGGGGCGGAAATTTTAAGGGCAGCCGGTCTAAAAACCCACCAACGAGATTTGGCAACGTTGGTGCAACGCTATTCCGGCAACCCCCTCGCGTTAAAATTGGTTGCTGAGACAGTGCTTGATTACTATCAAGGGAATAGCACCGCTTTTTTGCAGCAAGAAGCCCTGGTCTTTGATGATATTCGCCAAGTCCTGGCGCAACAGGTGCGCCGCGTCTCACCTTTCGAGCGGGAGATCCTACTCTGGCTGACCATTGAACGTGAACCTGTTGCCGTTCATAGTTTACTGCATAATTTTGTCCAACCACCGTCCCACGGTGCGCTATTAATCGCGTTGCGCGCCTTACACCGGCGTTCACTCCTAGAACAGGTGCTTTTCCAGCAGAAGGGGGAGTATTCACGCGCTGAGGTGCGCTTTGGTCTGCAAAATGTTGTGTTGGAATACCTGACCGATCTACTGCGGGAGACAATGGAGGCCGAGCTCGCTAGTGAAGTGCTGGTCAATTTTCTGCGCTTTGCCCTCGTCAAGGCCCAAGCGATGGATTATATACGGGAGGCGCAGCTTCGGTTCATCTTGCACCCACTAGCCCAACACCTACGCATTACCTGTGGTCCGAGCGGTGTAGTGCGCAAGCTCAAACAGTTGCTCGTCAAGTTGCGGGCTGATTTTGTTGGGGCGCCGGGATATGGCGCGGCGAACTTGCTCCATTTGGCTTTCCACTTGGAGGTACCGCTGACTGGCTGGGACTTTTCACAATTGGCGATCCGGCAGGCCGATTTACGCAACCGCCGCTTACCGGCAGTGAGCTTTGCCCAAGCGAACTTCGCCGAGACGGCTTTCATGGAAAAATTTCAGGCGATGCTGGCTGTTGCGTTTAGCCCCAATGGCGCTGTAGTCGCGGCCGGTGGCGCAAGCGGTGATGTTCACCTATGGCGCGCCCAGGATGGCCAACTTTTGGCGGTCTGTTCGGGTCATGGGCGGTGGATTTGGGCCGTCGCGTTTAGCCCCGATGGCAGGACGTTGGCCGGCGGTGCGGCGGGTGGTGCCATTACCCTCTGGGATGTCGCCGCTCTGACGGAAGAGGCGACAAATGAAGAAACAGTAAATATAGTAAGTGAACAACCGCGACAAATCACCCTAACCGGCCACACCGATGCCGTCTTTGGGCTAGCCTTCAGCCCCGATGGGCGCTACTTGGCCAGCGCCAGCGCCGATCATACCGTTAATCTTTGGGATATGGTGCGTAAAAAACGCCACAAAACGCTGCGCGGCCACACCGCGCCGGTCTATACGGTGGCTTACGACCCTTCCGGCCTGTTCCTGGCCAGCGCCGGTCGCGACCAGATGATTCGTCTTTGGGATCTGGCCACGGTTCAGTGCTGTCAAATTCTGACTCACCATCAGGCGTTGATCACCCACCTGCGTTTTTGCACCGACGGTGCCTGGTTGCTGAGCAGCAGCATTGATCACACTGTACATCTCTGGCAGGTGCAGCGCCAAGCCAAGGCGGATCTTCCACTGCTCCAGTTGCATCGCTCGCTCCAGGATGAGCCCACCGAAATTGTTGCGTTAGCGCTCAGCGCCGATGGGAAAACCATTGCTACCAACGGTCCCGATGCCTCAATTCGTCTGTGGGAAAGCGCAACGGGTCTGCTGATGCGGACGCTAACGGGGCACAGCGAAACCGTGCAGGCGCTGGCCTTTAGCCCCAACGGTCAAACTTTAGTCAGCGGTGCGTGGGACCAAAGTGTGCGTTTTTGGAATATCGCCACCGGTTATGCACTATACACACTGCAAGGGTATACCAATGAAGTGACCGCACTGGCCCTCAGTCCCAATGGTGAGCATCTGCTGAATGCCAATACAGATGCCACGCTCTACCGTTGGCACTTGCCCACCCGGCAGTTGCGTCATGTGCAGGATACGCGGCGGGTGGCCATCCTTGCGCTGGCCTTTCATCCGCAGGGGGGAATGGTGGCGACTGGTGACGCTGATCATCTGATCCGTCTGTGGACGCTCAGGAATGAAAATTTGACGTTCAGCCAGCAATGGCGCGGCCACGATGATGCTGTTGCGACATTGGCCTTTCACCCAGCAGGAACGCTGCTGGCCAGCGGCAGTAAAGACTGCACGGTACACTTGTGGGACTATGCAACCGGTGGCTATAGCCAACTGGCGCCGGTCCACAAGCGGGCAGTCCAGGCCGTCGTCTTCAGCCCCAATGGCCAGTGGTTGGTCAGTGGCGATGATGACGGTCAGGTTGTTTTATGGCAGCCGGCACAAGGGGAGAAGCCAGCAGGTGCTGTCACCATAGATGGGTGGACGCCGCGCCTACTGGGCTCAGTCCCCGGCGGTGTCACCACGCTGGCCTTTAGCCCGGATGGGGCCCTGTTGGCCGGCGCCGGCCCCGATCACACGATTTTTTTGTGGCAGATGGTGGAGCAGACGCTGCTAGCAACGCTGCCAACTCCGGTTCACTCCACCATCTATGCCCTAGCCTTTAACCCAACCGCGCCAGGGAATCATCTGGAACTGGTCAGCAGCAGCGGCAATGGCGCCATCTGTTATTGGGATATTGACCAGGACCAGGGTGAACAACGACTGCGCTATATGGTCAAGGAACACCAACGGAGCGTACGCGCCATCCTCTTTACGCCCGACGGCGCGACGCTCATCAGCGGCAGTGCTGATGAAACGATCAAGTTGTGGGATGCCAAAACGGGCGCTTGTTGCGCAACGCTCCCGCTTGAACAGCCCTATCAGGGTATGAAGATCACCGGCGCCACCGGTTTGACGCCGGCCCAGCAGAGTGTGCTGAAGACATTAGGGGCAAGCAATATCTAACACCGCAGCAGAAGTAAGCCAGTAGTTCAGTGGGCAGTAAGACAGTGAGGCAGCAACTGCCCCACTGTCTTACTGAGTTACTGTCCTACTGCCCCACTGAGTATACGTCATTTCTGCTGCATGTACTTAGGTCAGCCCAGCGGCCTGCGCTGCTGCAATCAAGTTGCGGTTGACGACTACATTTTTTAACAAAGAGTGGCGCAATGCTTGGTCTTCCAAGGCGCCGGCGATTTCCTGCAACGCCCGGTTGGCTGTCTGTAAAACTGCCGCCGTACGGAGGTCGCCGGCGGCTTGCAGAACGCGCACACAGGTCCAATAGACCCGAAACGGCTCCTTCGTCACGGCTATCCCTTCTTGCTTCAGGTGGGTTAGGGCGACTTCAACGTGACTCATCGCCGCCGCCACTTCGCCTTGCGCCAACAAGAGACCAGCGAGACCGGCATGGGCGTCAGCCGTCCGATAGCGCCAATCGATCTCCGCTTGGAGGACGATGGCTTGTTCATAATACTGACCGGCAGCCTGCCAATCCCCCTGGTCTGTAAGAATATGCCCAAGATCGAGCAAGATCCATTGGGCCTGTACATGGCTCTTGCCTTGCAGGGCAATTTGATGGGCCACTGTACAGGCGTTGCGCGCCGCAGCCAGATCGCCGCGCAGGTATTGCAAATGCCCATAGCTGGTGTACAGCCAACTTTTCCAATAGGGGTTGTGAATCGTCTGCACCATTGTCAGCACCTGCTCATACTCCTGCTGTGCCTGGTCATACGCGCCTAGCGCCATCCAGAGATCGCCAAGAAAGATCTGGGTGATCATGCTGCCCTCGCGATCCTGAAGCAGACGTTGCTGGGTAAGGGTTTGCGGTAAATAACGGCAGGCCAAGTGATATTCGTGGCAAGAGAGATGGAAGAAGCCCAAATTACCGCGGACACGTGCTTCCAGATAGCGATTGGTTGCGTCGCGTAGGCAATGCAACGCTTCATGGAAATGCGGGATCGCAAAGCGCGGGTGCATACAGGAGCTGATCGCAATACCCAGATCATTCAGACATTCGGCGGTGAGTTGAGGCAAATTGGCCAGCCGCGCCTGTGTACAGCCTTGTTCGGCCAGGGCGTGCATGGTGAGAAAATCGCTGCGGACTTGCGCCAGCCGCGCCAACTCATGATACGCCATGCCTTGTAACAAGGGGTCGGCGACTTGTTGTCCTACGGTTAACGCTTCCTGCGCCAATCGTTCACCGGTTTCCACCGCGCCGGACCCCCGATAAAACTGTGCTGTGTAACACAACAGGCGCGCCAGCAATTGCTGAGCTGAATGGGCTGCAAAGGCGGCCAGGCTCTGGTGAGTCGCCGCGAGCGCCGTTTCCAAGAGATAAATGGCTTCCTGGTGCAAGCCGGCCAGCCGATAGAAGCCTTGCAGGCTCTCGAGCCCCATCGCCAGTAAATCTAGGTTGTTCTGGGCAGCGCTCCAGAGCCAGGCGGTGCGTATATTCTCTAGCTCACTTTGTACAACGCCTTGGGCATCAAAAGTTGCCAGCAACGTTGCTTCCAAGCCGTGGATCAACGCCATATAGTAGGCCGCATGGCACGCCAATCCGGCATGACGATCTTCCGGGAATTGGCCCAACTGGGTTGCCGCATAATGGCGCACCAGTTCATGCATGAGGAAACGGCCCTCATGTACTTGCAAGAGGGAGTAGTCAACCAACTTGGTCAGCAGCGCTGGTGTTGCGCCGGTCACAGTCACTGCGGCCGAAGCGGTAAAGCCGCCGGCAAAGATTGAGCAAGCCGCCAGTATACGTGCTTCCTCTGCCTGCAGAAAACGCCAGGAATAGTCGAGCATCGCTTTGATGCTGCGGTGTCGGGAGGGCAGATCGCGGTAGGTCGTTGCAAGCACTGCATAGTCATGCTGTAAAGCAGCGTAAAGTGCGTCGCAGGTATACTGTCTGATGAGGGCAGCAGCCAATTCAATCGCCAATGGCAACCCTTCGACCAGGCGACAGATGGCCACAATTGCCGCCTGGTTTTCCCCTGTGATTTGAAAATGGCGGTTGCGCCGGCTGGCCCGTTCGACAAAGAGGGCAATGCTGCTATAGGTCAACAAGGCAGATGGCGGCAGGTCGGCATGAGGCGGAATATCCAAACCGGTCACGCGCCAGACGAACGCCGCCTGCAAACCGAGGAGATGACGCGAAGTGACCAGGACTGTCACCGCAGGGGCGGCTTGCAGGAGTTGCACCAAAAAGTCGGCGACCTCCGGCAAAAGATGTTCCACGTTATCCAAGAGCAGTAAGAGGTTCTTGTTGTGTATGTGGGCCAACATCTGGGTGAACAGTGGTTGCGTACCGCCAAAGGATAGCCCAATGGCCTGCGCCACAGCCACAGCGAATTTGTCCTCCAGATTCCCAGTCGGGGTCACGGCGCTCAAGGCAACAAACCAAATACCATCGGGGAAAAGTGGCGGATGGCGGATGGCGGGTGGCGGGTTATGCATCAGCTGCGGAGCGCCCGCTGAGTTACTATCCGCCAGCCACCGAGCCACTGCCAGCGCTAGCCGCGTCTTGCCGATACCCCCCTCACCCACCAGGGTGACGAGGCGATAGCGCGCACTGAGCAGCAGTGCGCCAATCTGTGCGATCTCGGTCTCACGCCCGAAAAAAGGGGTCAGTTGGCTGGGTAGGTTGTGTGGTAGTGACAAGATGACTTCAACAAGCTCAGTCGCCTTGGCATGTGCCACTTCGTCATAGGCGCTGTCGCGAATCTGTGCATAGAGGGCCGTGGTGGCGGCTTCCGGCTCCACGCCCAGTTCATCGGCCAGGATGGTGCGGCAATGTTCATAGTGGCTCAACGCGGCGCCCCGTTGACCGCTCGCGACAAGCAGTTGCATCTGTAAGCGGTGGCCTGCCTCGTGCCAGGGGTCGTAGCCCAATAATCGCTGCGTAGTGGCCAGACCGCGCGTGGTGTCGCTTTGGGCAACATACCGTTGGGCCAGGGCATAGAGCCCCCTAATCGCGACGCCGTGTAGTTCTTCTCGCTGTTGCGTCACCCATTCCTCAAAGGCTGGCGCATGACGTACATAAAAACCGGCCAAGAACTCGCCCTGATACAAGTCAACTGTAGCCTGCAATCCCTCTGTGGTAATGGTGGCCAGGTCAGTGGAGAGCGTAGTGCGCAACTCATCAACGTCCAGCCAGTAGGACGCCTGGCAATTAATGCCAATGGTCTGGGCCGTGATGAGCAGGTGGTCACGGTAACGCTTGCGCAATTCAGGCAGGAGATAGCGTAGATTCGTGCGCGCCTGTTGATTCGAATGTTCGCCCCAGAACAGATGGGCTAGGATGTCACGGCTATGTGACTTACCCGTAACGGCCAGGTAGAGCAGTAACGCGAGGGCTTTTGGCGTCAGATCGGCGGATAACAACGTGGTCTGTGATGTGGCCTGTGATGTAATCTGTGGTGCGCCCAAACAGATTATCTTTAGCATATTAATGCTTTCTCAGTCTACCAAGGATATCCTCATTAACAGCCAGTATAACTGGCAGTCGAAGCTACTTGGCTAGTAATGCTCATTGTAAAGTGGTTATATAGTATACTAAACATTTTTATTTTTACCACATTTTACCCGCGTTTTACCCATGTTTTACCCGCGCCGCCCCTATAGACTTTAAACGTTTGCCAATCAAGATTGCAGCCAAGGTAAGGTTCATGCTTATTCTTCTCATTCCCCAGTGTGTGGGCGCTTGCGCTGTTACCGATAACTTCTACAACAAAGGATCAACTATGTCACTTTCTATTTTGGTGGTGGACGATGAGCCGGGGATTCGCTTGTTGCTTACAAAAGCACTCACAGCCCACGGCTATACCGCTTTTGAGGCGCAGGATGGGCATGTCGGTTTGCAACAATTTTGCACACGACAACCGGACCTTATTTTGTTGGATGTTAATATGCCGGGTCGTGATGGATTTAGTATTTTGCAGGAAATTCGACGCCAGGATGCCGTCGTGGGAGTGGTGATGATTAGCGCCGCACGCCAGAGCCATATTGTCCGTGACGCTTTGCTAAACGGGGCTGATGGTTATCTCCATAAGCCCTTTAATCTACAACAACTATTCCAGGAAATTCGGCGTGTAGGCGCATTGGTGCAAACACGGCGCGCCCCCATCCTTTGCCAACCAGAACCGCGCTTTGCCTTCACGCCAGCCTGGCAAGCTTATTAATGACAAGACAGACTAACCAACAGAAAATGAATAGCTATGCAGCCATCAACAAAGATTACGCTTTTGTTAGCCGAGAACGACGCGGAAGTGCGAAGTCGATTACAATCCTTTTTGAACCATGCAGGATATGCAGTGGTCGTTGCCCATAGTCACGAACAGATCCTCTGGACAGTTGCACAGGAATTGATTGATTTGGTGCTGTTGGGCAGCGCTTTTGCCAGCACGCCGGCGCTTGCTTTTTGCGCTGAACTGCGGCACATCTCTGCCGCTCCCATTGTGATCCTGGCGAAACTTCAACACCCCGATGATCCGATGATTGCCTTCTACCTAGGAGTGGCCGATTACATTGCGATGCCTGTTCATTACACGCTGTTGCTGGCTCATATAACAGCCGTACTACGGCGAAGGCGCAAGGGAATGCTGCGCCATCAACGGTGGCGTCTGTTGCCAGCATAGATGCGGATCTTTGTGTGTTCGTGAGTGAATTAGCAGCAAATGGCGGATAGCGAGTGGAGAGTAATGCATCACTCGCTATTTGGCGCCCGCCAGTCAATCTATAGTTTTTTTTGAGATCTATCTAAATCTTTTGCCGCAGCCAGAAGGGCGTGATTTGCCGGTACATTTTCCAGAAACGATTGGCGCCATGTAATATTGTCAAGACGGTCTGCCTGTGCGCTCAGCAAACGATAGGCTTGCGTCAAAATGTCAGAGGTGCGCGGATCCGCATTTGCCGCCAGGATACGATAGGAGATCCAGAAGATTTCATAGATCTCGGCGCTACCGTATTCATATTGCCCAATTTGGGGCAATAGTTCTTCCACTTGGGCCAGTGCTGAAGACCTCTCGCCCACCTGCAAGCAAACCTCAGCCAAACCGGCTTGGGCGCGCAAGCGCTGCATGGGATGACCCATCGGCGCAAGATCCTGTTGGACTTGGGTATATGCGGTGGTGGCTGCTTGCCATTGCGCCTGTGCCAGCCAGAGATGTCCCTGAATCAATCCGGCCAAAGCTTTGCTCTGACCCAAATGATAACTTTCCGCCAGTTGCAGCGCATGTTGGCAATGGTGCGTCGCCAACGTCAAATTACCTTGGCGCCAAGCGACCGCGGCCAATAGACAGGATGCATACGCTTCTACATCATAACGTCCCAGCGCATTGGCAACCTCCTGCGCCTTATAGGCATTATGGGTAGCCAGATCATAAAGCCCCAACTGTAGCAGCAATTCAGCTAGTGCATTAAGTATATCCGCGCTAGGCGTAAGTAAATTCAAATCTTCATGGATCTGTAATGCCTGTTGTAAGTAGTAATACGCGTTGTGTAGATCGCCGGTCCACTGATAGCATGTTCTCAGGTTGGTATAGATGCCTGCCTCCACATAGAAATTGCGCTGCTGTATAATGGCCAAGGCGCGATGCAGTTGGTTTAGCCCTTGCGCGACATCACCAAGAGCAAAAAAAGCAACACCTAGATCCTGTAAGGCCGCTGCTTCTATTTCGGTCAGTTGAGCAAGGCGGCCATACCTCATCGCCTGTTCAGCTGCTGCCCGTACACTCGTGAAATCTCCGCGCATGCCTTGAATGAGACTCATGCAAAGATAGGTTTGTGCCTGAAGCATCGGGTCAACCAGTAATGAGCCTGCCTGCCATGCTGCCTGCGTCAACTTTTCGGCTTTATCCAGTTGGGCAAGGCGCGCGCAAAAATGGGCTTGCTCCACCTGCAATTTCGCCAAAACCAGGGTCTGCGGCAAGCTAGTTCTTTTAGCTGCTTCAGGCAATAGACCCGCTAATGGCTCGGCGCGCCAGCTCTGTATACGCGTCACAGCCTGACCAAAGGTAAACTCACCTTCAGTATAGAGGCTAAACAACTGATAGAATTGAGCCAGGGCATGGCAACTTTGCCCCAATAAATCCAGACGCATGTGGTCAACAGCCCAACGCCACGCCAGACGAAGATTGTCCAATTCATGCTGCATCCTCTGCAATGCAACGATGTCGCAAACAAATCGTTCTCTTTCCCGGGCAAGCAAGGCCAGATAATAGGTGGCATGTTGTTCGCGCAGGCGCTCCAATACGGCTGGCTGAGTTTGCATCTGCTCCATTGCATATTGGCGCACAAACTCATGCATTGCAAAGCGTTGGTCAGCGCCCCGCCGCGCCTGCTGCAATAATGATTGATTGACCAGCACCTGTAGCGCAGCCGGCGTCGCTCCTGTGATCGCCTCTGCCGCGCTCTGCTCAAAGCTGTCTTGGAAGATTGAGCAGCAAGTGAAGATCTGCGCGACTTGCGGTGTAAGGAGTTGTCGAGAATAATCAAGGGTGGCTTTAATGCTACGGTGACGCGGCGGCAGATCGCGCATGGTGGTCGTCAACACTGCATAATTTTGTGTCACAGCCTGATAAATCTGTTGACAGCTATACTCTTTGGTCAGCGCCGCGGCCAATTCAATGCCCAAGGGCAGACCATGCACAAAGCGACAGATACGCACAACAGCGCTACGATTAGTGGCCGTTAGCAGGAAATTAGGGTGCACCCGGCGCGCCCGTTCGACAAAGAGGGCGACACTGCTGTACTCATCTATGTTATCACAAGTGTCATCCGCCGGGATCGGCAGCCCATCCACATGCCAGGGGTACTCGGCTTGTAAGTTGAGCAGCTGCCGTGAGGTGACCAACAGTTGTAGCGCGCCGGCCTGGTGCAACAGATCAATAAGAAAGTCCGCGCCGCTGACAAGATGTTCAAAATTATCGAGAATGAGCAGCGCTTTTTTGGTGCGTAAATAGGTCAACAGTTGCTTCGTTACCGGGAGTGTGCTGCTAAAGGAAAAGTTCATGGCTTGGGCAATGGCGACGGCCAGACGCTCCGGTAAATCTTCACCGCCAGCTAAACTCACCAATGGCACAAACCAGATGCCATCAGGAAATTGATGATGCTCCGTGACAGTCTCCCGATGAGGGACAGTCTCCGCCTTGGCAGCATCAAACGTAAAGCGTTCATCGTAAAATGCCTGCGCCACTGCTAGTGCTAATCTGGTTTTGCCGACACCGCCTTCCCCGACCAAGGTAATCAAGCGATAGTCATCCTTCTGCAATTGAGCGTAGAGCGCGCGAATTTCCTCTTCACGTCCGAAAAAAGGTGTAAGCTGGCCAGGCAAATTGTGGCGAACCACTGACGCTAGGGTGCGCCTGGGGGATGTAATGGTTTTTATTAATGGCCTTTTATGTGGATAGTATGCCTGTTGGAATGTCCCGGCCCGAATCTCTTGATAGAGGGCAGTCGTCTCGGTGCTGGGTTGGACGCCCAACTCATCAGCCAACAGTTGTTGTAACTGTTCATATTGGCTCAATGCAGCTGCAGGTTGACCATCCAGCGCCAGGCAGTGCATACGCAGACGATGGGCCGCTTCATGCCACGGTTCTAAAGCCAAGAGCCGTTGTGTGGTGGCTAGACCAGCAGTGTAATCTGCGGCGGTAAGATAGCGTTCGGCCAGCCGTTGTAATCCTTGACCGGCAAGCGTGCGGAGTTCTTCCTGTTGCGTGGTCACCCAGCTTTCAAAGACCGGTGCATTGCGCACACGGAAACCGGCCAAAAAATCACCCTGATAGAGATCCACGACGTTTTGCAAGAGCGGTGTATCGATTGTCGTAAGATCAGCCGTGAGGGTGGTGCGCAGCACCTCGACATCAAGCCAATAGGGCAGTTGACGATTAAACTCGATGGTTTGAGGGGTGATCAGCAAATAATCATCGAGTAGGTTGCGCAGTTCCGGCAATGTATAACGAAGATTATTCCGCGCTTGCTGCGATGAAAGTTCGCTCCAGAGCAGGTCTGCCAGTACATCACGCGTATGGAGTTGACCTGTTGTAGCCAGATAGATCAGTAGCGCCGACACCTTAGGCGTCCAATGCGCAGTTAACTCCTCTGTGCCACCAATGATACTTGGCGCGCCCAAAAAGGTAAGCTTCAGCATTTCACACATAAATTATCCACCACATCTACAAAAGACAGCACTAATTAGAGTTTATTCCGATTTAACACAATGCAGGGACAAGAGGACAGGAGGACAGGATGAAATCGTCATGGTCATCTTGCGGGAGCCCTCTGGGCGCTGTCATCTTGTCACACAGGTGAAAAATAAATCGGAATAACATCTATATAAATAGTCTAGGCCGAAGTCAGTCATTTGTCACTAAACAGATGTGGAATCTTTATACACATTTGTGGAGAACGGCTTTAAACACGAAAGGTTACCTATCTCGCTCCTATAGGCGAGACGGTGAAATCCGTGGCGGCAAAACCAAAATACAAAGTTTTCAGTTGACAGTAATCAGTTGACAGTAATCAGTGTTCAGTAATCAGTTGACAGTAATCAGTTGACAGACGACTGAATACTGAACACTGAGTACTGAACACTGATTACTGTCAACTGATTACCCACATTTATATGTTCCTTTAGCTGCTACTGGGTGAATTCGTTGCAACTATATTTCGCTCTGGATAAAAACCGGAGTTTTGGTTCTGACTTAGGAGAGTGTCGTGAGGTGGTGTTTAATCGCAAATTTGATTAGTTCGGAAACGTCATCCAATTGCAGCTTCTGCATAATGTGGCTACGGTGGGTGCGGACCGTGGCTTCGGAAAGATAGAGCAGGTGGGCAATGTCACTGTTTGATTTGCCATTGGCAACCAACTGCAGCACCTCGCGCTCACGCGCGGTCAGTTGCAGCAACGGGCTGTTGAGGGCCGCCAAGGTCGTTGGTTCGGTACGCTCCAATGTATTGGCAACAACCTGAAATTGACCGCCCATCTGTTCCAGCACTTTGACGGCAAGTTGCGCCTGGTCCGCAATCAGCAGCGCAGGGGATTGGTCGGGCAGGTTGGCACACAACTTGCGGATCGTCTCTAATTGGGTGCGCAACAGTGTATGATGCTCGGCCACCGTCGTATCGACGGCAGTACGTAACGTATTGTGTTGTGTTTGGTAGGTTTTGATAAGCAAATTGGTCAGGGTGCGCAGTTGCTCGCTCTGCTGGCGCACCACCTCCAATAACTTATCCTTTTCCTCCTCGCTCTCGCGCCGCCGGTGCAACTCACTGTGCAAAGCGGCCGTACGCTCTTGCACCGTCTCTTCCAGATGTTCATTTTGTTGATGCAGTTCAAGGCGTAGATGATAGAGGGAGAGATGGGTGTCAATACGCGCCAATACCTCGGCCATCTCCGGCGGCTTGGTAATAAAGTCAACCCCTCCTGCTGTAAAGCCGCGGACCTTGTCGGCGGTTTCGCTGAGCGAAGTGAGAAAAATAATAGGGAGATCTTGCCACGCCGGCGTGGCCTTGATCCGGGTGCATGTCTCAAAGCCATCCAGCCCCGGCATGCGAATGTCGAGTAAAACCAACTCAGGATGCACCTGGGGCAGTAGCGCTAAGGCGGCGTGACCGCTCTCGGCTTCGCTCACCACATACTCTGCTCTACGCAGTCGGCGCGCGAATAGCTGCAGATCTTCGGCTGTGTCATCCACCACTAGAATTTTTGCACCAGGCCAAGCGTTCGTCATCATTATTTTTCCGTGGCGGCAAAGCCAACCTACAAGGTTTTCAGTTGACAGTAATCAGTTGACAGTAATCAGTTGACAGTAATCAGTTGACAGTAATCAGTTGACAGTAATCAGTTGACAGTAATCAGTTGACAGTAATTCAGGGTATAGACGACTGGATACTGAACACTGAGTACTGCACACTGAGTACTGCACACTGATTACCCACATTTATATGTTCCTTTTGCGGTTACTGACTGATTTTAAATACATCCAATTGAAATGCCTTCCTTCGCGCTGAGCTTATCAGGCTTAGCCTGACGCCGCGTAAAGGAGTTGCGCCCGGTCGGCGAGCGGGACAGGTGAGGACAGGTGAGTCAGGGCTTGGCGATAGCGCTCATCATGATAGGCCAGATAGGCACGCTGGAAGATCGAGAAGAGATCGCCGGCGGACAGGTCGGTGATCTGCTGGCGCGCCCATGACTGTTCAACCGCGTTGACGAGGAGATAATCCACAGCCTGTTGGATGCCGGCAGCGGCAGTTGCCCCAAAAGGCCACCAGCGGCGGCCTTTGGTTGGCACGCTCTGCCACAGATCGACCCCGACATGGCGTCCTAAATCGGCCAGATCCATCATGGCAGTCAGGTTCATGAGGCTGTAGCTGAGACTGCGTGTCCGTTCCAGTTCGCGCGGTTGGCTGCCATCGGCGGCAATTTGCGTACTGATCCGCCGGGAAGCGCGCTCGGTTACAATGCGCCGTGCCGTCGCTTGGTCATCAACAAAGAGGGCAAAGGTCACCACCTGTACATCATACCAGGTGCCATGATTGTTCGGGGCGGCCGCCTCATCATGGCCATGTTTGCTGTTGAGCAACCAATCCAGATAGGCACGAAACCAGACGCGTAAGTTGTCTAACTCGCTAAGCGAGTACGTAGCCGACGCAGTTAGGAGTTGAACCGCATCGACCAGACGGGTGAACATACGCGTCTCAATAATGCCTGTGCCCCGCCCTTCATTACGGCCCGGCACAGCCTGACCATATTGGAGATGGGGGTTCATAGAGATGGCGGGGGCCAGAAACCAGGCGTGGAGCAGTTCCGCGGCATGGGCCGCAAAGCGTTCTTCCTCACTAAAGTAGTAGGCCAAGGCCAGCGTAATGACCGCGTTCTCCATGTGGCTGCGCTGCGAGGCGTCAAAGCGCTCCCGTTCCGGGTTCACTTCACCATCGCGCCGTATGTAGGGCAGACCATCCGCGGTGTCGGGGTTGGGCCACCAATAGGGGCCAATGCTGTAGTAATCATGTTTGTCACCGCTAGGTGGGGTGAACGGCTTGTCCATGACAGAAAAGGGGCCGGCGGTCAACGCTTTTTCGGCGTCGCGCAGCAGCTTCGCGTAGGCCGGCAACAACTGCGGATCAGCCGCAGCCAATCGTTGCTTCGCCGCCAGCAGGCTAGAGCCCTGCCAGAGCAAGGTGTTCGGTGCAGATGTGTTTTCTACCATCATGAGTCAATTTCTAAAGCAGCAAGAGAGTACACAAAGGTAGATTCAACTTCCGCTTCAATTCCATAGTACAGAGCGATTTGGAGTGTCGCACGAATTACATCCTTGATCTCTTTGGCCATATGGGCGGGATCGGGTTCGCCCTGTTTTTGGCGCTTGACGCCGGAATATTCAAAATGATTGACCTGTTGCGCCAATTCGCCACACTCTTCCAACAGCCGGGTCATAATTTGATAGGGATCATTACCAGCCGGAAAGCGGCGATTCAGGTCGCGGGTAATTGCCCATAAGAACGCAAATGTGGTTAGGTTGCCTTCATTTGTGGTTTTAGTCATACTATGTTGCTGGATGCTCTCCCATCGCCCGTAGGACTTTCCGTAAATTGACTACCCCTAAACGATTTAATTGCAACCTTTCCACGGTTGCACGACCTGTAGGTGAAATGCCAATCAGCATTAAATAATCGATACTCCAAGTAAAATGATCCTGCCATTGGTCCGGCCGCGGATGATATAGTCGTACAGATTCACCCGTGATTGGATCAAGGGCCGTTGTACTGGTATATTTGTGGTTGTTGCAACCCTGACAAGCAAACGCTAGATTCGTATCATCATTTTTACCACCTTCAGCAAGCGGAATGATGTGTTCAACGCAGAAAGGATCGGGACAAAAATGTAGTGGGCTATGGCAATACTCACATCGCTCATTGGCGCGTACAGCCACGAACTCTTTCTGTCGGCGTGTAATGGCCCGTTTAGTCATAAGAAGGGGGCTTGATCTGTAGTTCTGCCATCATTGTGCGTAAAGACTTCCCGCGCAGTTTGGCTAATTGGGCGACTGCCTCGATCCGCTCAGCATTGACTACCTCAATGTAGTCACTTAAATCGATCAGTTCTTGATACTCTGCTTCACTCAGACGTGCTGCACGGCGTTTCTGAACAAGTTCATGATAGCGAGACCATTGCACTTGTGACAACCCTTGATTGATTTGTAGTAAAAGATCTGTTTCATTCGCTGACTGTTGATGACCATTGGTATCACCGGCATGAACATCTTTTTCAACCAAAGTCGAGATATAGGTTTCTGGTGTAATACCTTGGGCAGCCGCCAACTTTCGTACACGCAACTCGACCTCAGGTGCTATATCCAAAGTGATTGTCATATGCTTCTTTCAGAGACAGATAGTGCATGATTTGCACTAGGCAAAAGTACGCTTGTGACTCCTATACAAACGAATTGTATCATGATTTTACCTTAATACCCCAGTTGCTTATCTACTACATTGCGTAGTGGCTCGCCGGCTACGTAGCGGCCTAAATTGTCCAGAAAGATGGGCATGGCGCGCTCGTCATAAATGGGGGTGGCGCCGGCGTAGTGGGCGGTAATGATCACATTCTCCATTGTCCACAGCGGTGAGTCTGCGGGCAATGGCTCCACGGCACAGACATCAAGCCCCGCGCCGGCCAGCCGCCCAGCCCGTAACGCCTGCACCAACGCAGGCTCATCAATTGTACCGCCACGCCCAATGTTGATGATATAGGCCGACGGCTTCATCAAACTCAATTCGGCAGCGCCAATCAGATGATGTGTTGCCTGGGTCAATGGCACAGTCAAGACCACAATGTCTGCTTGGGGCAGCAGTTGGGGCAGGGCATCCGGCCCATAAAGGGCAGCCACACCGGCGGTGGCTATGGTCGGATCGCGCCGGACACCCAAGACGCGCATGCCCAGCGCAGTCGCCATTTGCGCGGTCCGTTCCCCAATCGCACCGACGCCAATGAGCAGCAACGTCTTGCCCGGCAATTCAAAGAGCTGATCCCAGGTGGGCGAGCGCCATGTCTTGGTCCCCTGCTGCCGCACTTGCATATGCAGCCCACGACCAAAAGCCAGGATTAGCCCCAGAATGTGCTCGGTAATGGGCACAGCGTGAACGCCAGAGCCATTGGTGATGATCAGCCGATCAAGCGCAGCCACTTCCGGGTAGCGCAACAGCCAATCAGCCCCCGCCCCCCACTGTTGCAACCAGCGCAGCTTGGGCGCTTGGGTGATCAGGTCATGGGGAAAGCTTTTGACGGCCACTTCGATGTCAGCCAGTCGCTGTTCAATCAGCCGACGGTCGGTTGTGACCAACAGTTCATGATCAGGCGCGCTTGCCTTAATTTGACGATAATCAGCATCCGACAGATCGCCAGTGGTAAAACCAAGTAAAATTGTCATCATGTTAAACGGCAACCAATTGTTCACGCAGTAACTCGTTAGCAAGCTCCCGGATAGCGATTCCTCTTTTGGTTGCGAGTTGATTTAGTGCAATCACTATATCTTTATCTAGCTCAATTTCATAATGCCGCTGTCGAAATTCAGCTTGTATGTTCACTGGAACAAAAGTGTCAGAATACTCTGCTGTATCATGGATTTCCCAAAACTCAGCAGCTTCTTCATAGCTGTCGAATTCTTCAGGAATAGTATTGTCCGCCTTATGGTTGTGATTATTTTCGGCCATAAAGTCTCCGTTCCGCGTTTGTCATATCGCGTGCAGAAATTGGCATAGCTACATTAATATTTCGTAAATCCATATGGGTGACTCCGATTTGTTCTGATTTTTGAGGTGCTATGGGATCAACAAAACCTTCCCTTTGGTCTGCCGCCCTTCCAGATAGGTATGGGCGGCGGCGGCTTCGCGGAGGGGATAGCTCTGGTCAATCCGCACATCGAGTTTACCAGCGGCGATCCAGGCAAAGAGATCGTTGGCGCGGCCCAGCAGCTCTTCCCGCGTCGCGACATAGGCACCCAATGAGGGGCGGGTCAGGAAGAGCGAACCCTTCTGATTGAGCATCTGGGGATCCAGCGGCGGCACCTGGCCACTGGCCTGGCCAAAGAGCACCATATAGCCGCGTGGGCGCAAGCAGTTCATGCTCTTGTCAAAGGTCGCCTTACCCACCGACTCATAGACGACATGACAGCCCTTGCCGCCGGTAATCCGCTTGACCTCGGCCTCAAAATCCTGCTCCGTGTAAATAATTACATCGTCGGCGCCGGCGGCTTTGGCCACCTCGGCCTTTTCCGCTGTACCCACGGTGCCGATGACATGCGCACCGCGTAATTTGGCCAACTGCACCACTAATGCGCCTGTACCACCAGCCGCGGCGTGGATCAACGCGATATCACCAGACTGAATCGGATAGGTGCTATGGGTAAGGTAGTGGGCCGTCATGCCCTGCAACAGCACTGCCGCGGCTTGGGCAGTCGTCACCCCCGCCGGCACCGGCACTACCATGCGCGCCGGGACGGTGGCATATTCGGCATAGGCGCCCTGGTGCATACAGTAGCCAACCCGGTCGCCCACCTTGAAATCAGTCACGCCGGCGCCGACCGCGTCGACAACACCACCGGCCTCCAACCCCAGCGTAAAGGGGCGCGGGATCGGATACCAGCCCATGCGATGGTAGGTGTCGATAAAATTTAACCCGGCTGCTTCCACCTTGATACGCACTTCGCCTGCCTTTGGTTCAGGCACAGGAACATCTTCATAGCGCAGCACGGATACATCACCGGTTTCATGGACACGAATCGCCTTCATGGTTCTCTTCTCCTTTATATGTTATGGACCGCAGCCCGCGCGGCGAGGCTACATCCTATCTCAATGATTCTTGGTCTATTGTACCCGAAGAGAGGCGTAGTCACAACTACATCACCCCAAATAGACAACCCGATCCCCTGCAGCAAGGAGCACGTTATGGGCCAGCGCGGCCACCAGACCGCTCCGTTCCGCGCAGATAGTGGCCACAGGTTCGCCCAAGAGGTTATAGAGAATGCCCAGGGAATCACCCACCGCCACGCGATTGCCCAATGTCACCGCCGCGACAAAAAGCCCTCCCTGTTCGACAAGCTGATAGGTCCCGGCAATTGGTTGTCGCGCGTCGAGTGCAAAGAGCTGGCTTGCGGGAGTGGCCAGAGTGGTCAATAGGCGGCGGATGCCTTCTGTGTATGCGACTACACCGGCGTGATCGAGGCCGGCGCCACCACCCCATTCTGCGCCGATCGCCACCTTGCCGGCGCGATGCGCTTCACAGGAAAGAACGCCGGCGCGATTGGGCATCAACCAGGGATGGAGCGGCGCACCAAAGCCACGCGCCAGCCGTTCGGCTAGGGCATCACCAGCATACCAACCAATCATGGGCAAATGTTGCAACTTGATCCCACCACTGTGCAAATCGACGAGCACATCACAGCCATGGACAAACGTATGGAAGAGCGCATAGGCCAACCCTTCGCTCGGTTTGCCATTTGCCGCAACAGATTTCCCCGGAAAAGTCTGGTTGAGATCGACACCATCCAAGGGCGATATGCGGGAACGGGCTTGCCACGCGGATAGGTTGACCACCGGCAGTCCAATGATCAGCCCATGCATTTGGGTTGTATCCACTTCACGGAAGAACTTATGAATGGCGGCCGGCCCTTCGTATTCATCACCGTGCACCGCGCCGGTGACCACCACTGCTGGGCCATCATGGACACCTCGTGCGGCTAGCACCGGCAAAGGCGAGACACCTGCCACCCCTGTTTCCCACCAACCGGACCACTGTTCACCTGCGGTTAACTTTTGCCAAGGCCGGCTCATACTTCCTCCCTTGAGATTATGCAAATGATTAGGAAAATTAGCACAACAATGAAAGTAGCTGCCGGTGGCTGCTCCCCGGTAGCCGCTGGCGCACCGCTGCGCTTGCGCGCACCCACAGCTAGCAGCCACCAGCGACCAGCCACTTTCAGAACAAATGTGCGCAGATTGACAATCAGGGCGTGCAGCGTTATAATCTCACTACTTATGTTGTTCCATAGTCGATGGGAAAAACAAACATGCTCACGACACCAACCATAGCATCGGAAACCAATGGGAAGCCGCACACGCGGATTGAAGAGCGCCCGGATCAGTGGCCACGCGATATTTTGGCGGCCTATGCCCGCGACCACGGTCCTTACACGGTTGACAATGCCAATACCATCCTCGAGGAAGAAGCTGTTGAACTCTACAACGGCTGGCTAGTGTGGCAAGAGATGACCAATCCGATTGAGCGACGGGTAGTCGCAAATTTACAGACCATGCTGGATCTCTCGGCGCGCAAAGTCGGCTTCGGCCAGGCGATGCCCGACCAGCTCGAGTGCTTACTGACCAATGGTGATGTAGTCAAGCCGGATGCCAGTTTGCTCTCCTGGCGCCGGTTAGAAAATGACCTTGTACCCACAGGGCCCAACCAACGTCCGCTCTTAAGTGGCGGGCCTGAATTAGCCATTGAGGTGCGCTCGCCATCTAACTGGCGCGCCCAGGAACGGCGCAAACGACAGCTCTACTTTGCGAATGGCGTACAGATCGTCTGGGATGTTGATGAAGCCAATCAGGTGATCTGGGTTTATCATGCAGCAAGGCCCGACCGCCCGACGCGTCATGGCATTGGGGACGAAATTACCTGTGAACCCTTTTTACCCGGTTGGCGCCGCGCCATAGCCGACATCTTTGCCGAACAAGCGTCAGCCGAAGCTGTCGCCGGCGAAGTGGCTGTTGCTTGGCGCGCGGAAGGCGTCGAGATCGGCCGCGCGGAAGGCGTCGAGATCGGTATTGCGCAGCGTAATCAAGAAATTGCCCGCACCATGATACAGGAAGGGGTCGATCCGGCCTTGATCACCAGGGTAACGGGTCTGACACCAGCCGAAATTGCCAAGTTGATCGAGCAGTCCGCATAATTGTCGCTTGTCTAAGCTACAGCAAATGTATTCCTCCTTCAATGCGCTGAAGCTTAGACAACAATAGCTTTTGCCCCTTTATACATCCTTGGGGTGGCGTCATGATGCACTCGGGACGCATAGCGTCTCATAGGGCATTCCACCCTCCGCGTGGAACGAGTTTTTCCTTCGCCCATATAAGCGTTATCGTTTTACGCCCACACATAAACTTCTGGATCATCCGGCGAGAAGCCAATAAAGACGGCCAACACAATGCGCGGGTTGTTGCCGTCCAATGGCGGGATCTCGTGGATGCAGCGCGTGTTGAAGAAATAGAGATCGCCTGGCGCCAGGTCGACGCGATAGTGGTCGAGGTTGTTCTCACGGGCGTACTCATGGTAGGTGCCATTCGCGATATGGGGCTGAATCTCCTCAGTCCACAAACAATTATGGACTATGGTCTGCGCGCTGCGTTCGCCATGCAGGGCATTCTGCAAACAGAGGATCCCAGCAAATTGGTGTTCGAAGCGATAAACGGCATAGTTGGTGCGTTTCTCGCGCAACCGCACGCTGTCGATATGCGGAATATAGCTGTGGGTCGTGTAGTGGATGCGGAAGATCGCCGGCCCATAAAGGCGACCGTCCGGTTCACGCGCCGTCTTTACTTCCTTGCCCGGCGACAATGCAGCCAGCGCGTCGTACATAGTTTTGACCGGATCGGTAAAACCGCTAAAAAGATGCGGGAAAAGCTCGTGGGTGCCCACAGCATGGCTCAGAAATTTATCCTTATCATTGCCGCGGTTGCCCAAACTGGTGCCAATGTCAATGCGCGTGCGCTTGTCGGCGCTGTTAGAATCGATGGGATCGCGCATGAGCCCCCACTGTATAAAGCGCTGTACGAGACCATGACATGCGGCCGGATCATAGGCATTACGCAGGACAATTGCCGGAATTTCGGCATTGGCCAACGCCAACGCAGGATTGGCATAATTAGACAACACGGTGGGCAGATCGGGTTCGGCAGGGGACCAGGGAGCGGTGGTAGGCATGAGAAACCCTTTCTAATGGTTAATGCTGAACGGTTAATGGGTTAATGGTTAACGCTACTTGGCGCTCGCCATGTAGCCGTAAAGCGTAAATCATCAATCGCAACTCATTTAGGCGCATGTTGTTGGAGGATGGGCAGGATGGCTTGGCGGAAGCGGGGTTGGAACTGTTTGCTCAGCCCCAGAGAGATGGCCCAGTTGACTTCATAGCCACCCTCAGGGAAATCTTCCGGCTCGGGTAGATAGAGCAGAAAGCCATTCGCATAGGTCACCAGCGCAGGGGTGGGGTAGCCCAAGGCGCGCAATTGGATCTTGAGGTTGATGGCGGTCTCGGCAAAGACCTCGGCGGGTTGGCTCACTAGCATTAAGTCCCCCAGGCGCAACAACATGATCTCGGCGGGAATATTGTTGGGGTCGTCGATGATGGGCAGTTCGGTTGAGAGCACAGGCGCCGGGCGGTTGGGATGTTCATCAGGCGCCGCCGCGGCATTGACCGTCACCTGTTCGGACCAGACGGGAAGCTCCCTCGTTGTCGTAATCCGACTGGCGACATAGGCCACCTCCTCGGCAAAGGCTTCGCCCAACTCCGCCACTTCGGCAAAGGTACCGCCCTTGCGGTCACCAATGCCCCATTTGTTGGGATCATCTTTGCTGCCATAGTAGACGCTGACATTGCCGATGGCCCAAATGGTCTGGCCGCCCCGCAGCCGTTGACGCACACCACTGACCAACGGGTTAATATTGCCGGAGCCACCTTGGGTAAAGAGACAGGTGGTGTTAGGTCCCATCGTCGCTTCCAATTTGCGCATGGCATAACCGGGCCAGTCGCCGCTCAGTTGCAGATTGTCAGAGCCCAGCACCACCGAGTGACAGGCAAAGTTGGTCCACAGCCCCAATGGGTTACCCTCCAGATCATCGACACGCAAGACCACTACACCCGGATCAATCGGACGATCCAGCCAGCGGCGGTTGATCGAATACCCATAGAGCACCCCGGCGCCGCTACCGATCCGCGCCGGCTGGCGCGCCTGATAGGCCATTTCTACCGCATCAGTAACGATCTCGGCCAGCGGTCGATCCCAATTCTGGGCGTGGCGATCATGAGGACCGGCGTGGGTGTGGGTGGTGGCCATCAGCACCTGGGTCGGCGCAATGCCGGTGCGTTGCTGAATGGCATTGCGCACTTCCGCCACGGTGAGGCTAGTGGTGTAGCAAAACTCAAGCGAGAGTAACGCCCAACATTCACCGTCAATTTCAATGACCAACGCACGGGCCAACAGCGGGCCATGGACTGCCGTTGCTCCTTGTTCGCGTCCACCATAGCCCACCAACTTGCAGCCAAGTTTTGGTGTAATATCAGCCTGGCCAAAGCCGGCGTATAGATCAACCATACTGCTCCCTTTATACTCAATTGAAGAAAATAGCTTTGCTGAAGCTAGTAATATTGTAGCGCAATAGGCCGGGACCGTGCAACAGGCTAGAATCTGGCCAGCAACGGCTAATTTTAAACCTTAGGCCATTCCAAGAAAATAAATATACGGAGCGTTTTCCGTGTTGCGCGCCCACGGGGCACCCGGCGTGAACTCGTCGAGCTATTTGTTCTGCTCCTGTACAATTTATTTTTGGAGTGACCTTACACCCCGTTGGCCGCCACCCAGACATGAATCGCTTCGTGGTAGAGGGTGCGCAACCGTTTTGTCATATCACCCATTTTTGCGTCACCGATGGTGCGCCCGTCCACATTGATCACCGGTGTGAGGCCGCCAAAGGTGCCGGTCACAAAGGCTTCATCGGCGTCATAGACATCGACCAGCGAGAAGTTTTTTTCATAGACGGGGATGCTCTGTTGGCGGCAGATCTGGATTACCTTGCCGCGGGTAATGCCATTCATACAATATTGGCCGGTCGAGGTCCAGACTTCACCTTTACGGACAATGAAAAAGTTGGTGGCGTTGCAGGTGGCGACAAAGCCGTGGATATCGAGCATGAGCGCTTCGTCGGCGCCGGCTTCCAGCGCTTGCACCAGCGCGATGACCTCATGCAGCTTGCTGTGACAGTTGAGCCGCGGGTCAAGGTAATCGGGCGACCCGCGGCGGATGGTCGAGGTAAAGAGGCGCACGCCGGCATCGGCGGTGCTGGGATCGGCAACTTTATGTTCCGCAGTGATCACAATGTTGGGCGGGCCGATGACCAGGCGAGGATCCTGCGAAGGGGTCTTTTTGACACCGCGTGTGATCATCAGGCGGACGTGGACACCGTCATGCATCTGATTGGCGCGCACCGTTTGATAGAGCGCATCAGTCAACTCCTGGCGCGTTTTGCCAATGTTCATACCAGTCATCTTGGCGCCTTGGAAGAGACGATCGAGGTGTTCATCCAGAAAGACAAAGACACCCTCATGTAGGCGAATGCCTTCCCAAACGCCGTCACCCACCAGGTAGCCGCTGTCAAAGACGGAGATTTTGGCTTCGTGGCGGGGAACAAGCTCGCCGTTCATATAGACCAGAACATTTTCATTGCGTGCGTCGGGCAGCGCATTGTGGGTGCCACGTTGGTTCATGATTGCTCCTTTGGGATATACTGAGCAAGGCTCTCAATGAGCGCTTGCATTACGGTTGGTTGTAATTGCAGGACAACATACGGTTTGCAACAAGAGGTTGTGTTACATTCTACGCAATTTTGGCTGCTACCTGCAAACAGACCGGAATAATTCATGCAAACCTACACCCACTATGTGATGACAGCAGTGCTCAATCGACAGTTAAAGCACCGGGGAGCCAAGGGAGCGCATTTACACCATCATGCTAATGAGTCTGAGGAAAGGCGGCTGCCGCCACTCGCTTCGCGTTGGCTCATGATCGGTTCGATCATGCCCGACATTCCCTTGATCCTGCTTAGCGTTGGAGCCATGATCCTGGATCTGCTGGCCGGCAACCGGATGGATCCTGGCAACGAGCATGAGGCTATTCATTCTTACACTGGCTATCTTTTCCGCGTCGCCTTCTTCCACGATCCGTGGGTGCAGACGGCCCATAATCTCTTCCATGCGCCGTTTCTGATTATTCTCTACGTCGCCGTTGGCTATTGGGCGTGGCGTCAAGGTCGGCGTTGGGGTGCAGGGCTCTTCTGGTTTGGACTGGCATGTGCGTTGCATACGGCGGTTGATATTCCCCTGCACCATGACGACGGCCCATTGGTCTTCTTCCCCTTTGATTGGCAGACGCGCTTTATGAGTCCCGTCAGTTATTGGGACCCCCGCTACCATGGCCGCCCTTTCGCCATCTTTGAACATCTGCTTTTGTTGGGAATGCTGTTTTATTTGGCCGTGACGTGGTGGCAACAGCGGCGCAAGCGCACGGTTACGTCAGTGACTGAGTAATCAACAATGAATCGACAATGTCATAGCAAGGTAATGGACGCGATTTACAGACGCGGAGCTAGGGAACGCGCATACTCTATATGATTCAGATCCGCGCAATCTAGATCCGCGTCTATAGAGGTGCACGTCCACTAGAGTGACGTTCGATCAGTTGGCATTTGACAAAGCGTTGCACAGGCGGTTGTAGATCAGCGGTTAGAATGGTGTCGATCAGGAGGTTAGCAGCCATGGCTGCCATCTCGGCATAGGGAACGCGTAGGGTCGTCAGCGCCGGCATGACGTGCGTGGCTTCGGCGGAATCGTTGGTGCCAATGACAGAGACCTGCTCCGGTACGGCAATCGCACGTTCACGGAGTGCACTTAAGATGCCGACCGCCATTAAATCATTGGCAGCATAGTAGGCGGTAGGGGCGTTCTCACCTAAGGCAACCATTCGTTCTGCGGCTTTGTAGCCACCCACTTCCGCAAAAAAGCCATAGTTGATCCATTCCGCACAGGTCAGGAGGTTGGCAGCCGCCATGGCCTGGTGATAACCACATAGGCGTTCGCTGGTGACGGCAACATCCGGATCGCCACCGACAAAGGCAATACGCCGATGGCCCTGCCGAATTAGATATGTCACAACGCGCGCAGTCTCTACCTCGTTGTCGGCGTCAACCCAGCTAATCGCCGTGTAATGAGAGGGAGGTTTGCCGACCAGCACAAAGGGCGCGCCTTGGGCCACTAACGCCCCCACCGTATCCACATCTAGCCGGTTACTGACCACCACAATGCCATCGGCCTGACGCGAGCCTAAGATTTGAAAGGTTTGGGTAATGACATCAGCGTGGCTGTTGCTGCCACCAACGAGAATCCGAAACTTGCGCGCATACGTAGCCTGTAGCAGGCCGCGCATGATTTGAGGGAAAAAGCTATCATCAAAGTAGCCATCGTAAATATGGGGAACAACAATGGCAATGGTGTGGGTGCGCCGTGCGCTCAGCGATTGGGCAATGGCGTTGGGTTGAAATTCAAGCTCTGCGGCGGCTTGTAACACACGTTGTTGAGTGCGGGAACTGATCTTTGCTTTGCCGGAAAAAACACGACTAACAGTACTTGGATTGACGCCAGCTTTCGCCGCAACATCCCGAATTGTTGCCATTCGCTACACAATTTTCATCTGTTTTACTGTACTATTCACTCCGTAACAGCACATAATAACACTTTTCACCCCTGAAAAGGTGTTATTTTCTGGCTCTGCTCGGTATAGTAATGCAACCGCTTGCATCTAGCTGCAAAGCATTATAAAAAAATATGCGGCTTTGTCAAATCGGAAAAAGTACATTACCTGCCGCATCCTGCAGGCCCACAAGAGTTACGGCAGGGTGCGCGCTGCGTCAGTTGCATAATTATGGACCAGCGTAGGCGCTAATGAAGACCCAGTAGTAGGTATAGGGGCTGCCTGGAACCTCGGCAAACCCAATGCCATATTCAATTTGAGGACGGTAGAACTCATTTTCCGCCAAGATGTGGGTGCGATGTTTGGAAGAACCCATCCACGCATCAAACATGACCTGCGCCGTGTTGGGGCCGGCGCCAATCGATTCAATGTTGTTGCTGGTGGGTTCCTGACCATAGAAGGAGGGCAAGACATAGCCGGCGATCTGCACCAGGTAGTTGGGACCATGACCATCAGGATTCACATGACCGAAATAGGCGCGCCGTCCCATATCCTCGGCGCGTGCACGCGCAACAGCCGCTAAGATTGGGTTGCAACTCATAGAGGCGCGTTGCTGGCCAGAATGGCTGATTGCCAATGTTTCAATAATCTGTTCCTGTTCATTCAGTCCACACTGCGGTGCAGCAGCAATCGCTTCTGGCACTTTAACCACCGGGAGAAATACTTGATGCGCGCCAACGGTAGGGTCAGCGTGAACTTGAGTCGGGCGTACTCCGGCGCTGGCAAGTGCAAGGATACAAATAAGCAGCCATTGGACTGCACGATTGACATAGGGTTGTTGGTCTTTCATTATTTCCTCCGAACCTGGCATCTTAATACCAAGCATCATTGATAAGAGCTTAATGAATGCACAAACAGTCAACGATTTCGGGTCAAGGGTATCTAGGGTCTATTCGAGTTTCGCTGCAACGTTTGATGGTGAAGATGTACCGATACCTACAGATATAGACCTCGGTGTATCTGTCAACAGCGGAGAAATTCAATATACGTCAGATGACAGCGCCCAGCGATTTAAGTACGATGCTTCATCAACTTACCACTGAGAAAGGTTTTCGTTCGTTACAGTTTCCTTGCAGCACGAGTCAACCTTTGGTGAACTCCACTCTGGCGACGATAATTCCAGCCAAAAGTTTACAAGTGCCTTTCTTTTCATGCGTTATTTGTCTACTTTGACCTGGCGCGTCTCATCCTATAAATGTCGGGGCTGTGAGATAAATGTTGTTTTCATTGCAGTAAGGCATAGTGTAACCTATTTATGGTGAAAATGCTGTTCGGCCATTAGGTTGTTATTGCTTTACTTGGCTACTGGTTGCAAACGTTTACTATGTGGAACTATGACGCTAGCCTACGCTAGAATTATGTTTTTTATACGCAATTAGCACCTCTATGCTACAAGTTTCCTTTGTATTTCCAATCGTAAGGAAGCCATTTTGCAGCACCTGGTCAATTCGCAGGTTAGGCTGGGAATAGGGTAAACTAGCACTACAGCAAAGGGCGTGTATACTGAGTTCGCGCTAAAGGTACATTTTTTGTACGAACCAATATGTCCTCATGTGCTGCTATGAAGTACGGCTACACGTGATGAACAACTGCAGTGCGGTTGCTTTGAAAACTACGGTTTTCAGACAAAGCCCACATTAAAGCACAGGAACTACTTTGAACGAACCACTAGATGCATCTCAGCCTGCCGTGGCCGCGCCGGAACCTACCAGGACGGGAGAAAAAGCGGCAAGACAGCCGAAACTAAGGTCATTTTTTGCGAGTTTTTCATGGCGTGCGCTGCTGTTGCGCGAATTTACTGTCCCTGAGGCCAGCCTGCTGCTCATGATCAGCTTTTTCACATCAGCAGTATTGGGCGCGCTGCGGCAGGTGCTCTTCAACGCCCAATTCGGTGTTGGGGTTGAAGCCAACGCTTACTATGCCGCTTTCCGGCTACCGGACACCCTCTTCAATCTGATTGCAGGGGGGGCGCTTTCTAGTGCAATCATTCCGGTGCTAGTGGGCACTGTACAACGGGAAGGCGAAAAGGCTGGGCAGCGATTGATTGCGCTCGTGCTGACGGCTATGATGGCAACCTTGGCCCTGATTGTCCTCGGCTTGGAGATCTTCACCCCAGCCTTTGTACACCACTTACTGGCGCCTGGCTTTGATGAACCAACGGCGCAGTTGACGATTACGCTCACCCGGATCAAGCTATTACAACCACTCATCCTGGCCATAGGCAGTGTTGCCACCGCGATCTTGAATAGCCGCAATCAATTTTTGCTGCCATCCCTTTCCATTATTACCTACAACTTCACACTTATTGGTGGGATTCTCTTGGCGCGCGTCTATTCGCCCTTGGGCGTCTTTGGGCCGACATTAGGCACCGTGGTTGGCGCGTTTTTGCAAGTGATTATTCTCTGGCCGGGGTTATCGATCTTACGAGGTCAGCGCTACATCCTATGGGATCCCAAGGACCGCCATCTGCGCGAAGTCGTCTACCTTCTCGTCCCCAATGGTCTGTCGGCGGTGGTCAACTATGCAGGGACCATTGCCGACACCGCCTTTGCCTCGCTCACGGCCCAGTTGGCAACGTTACCTGTGGTCTACAATGCCGTACTGCTCGCCAACTTACCGGTCACGCTGTTGGGCTATGCAGTAGGATTGGCTGCTTTCCCGCGCTTGGCCGCACGTGCGGAAGCCGGCGCCTGGTTTGCACTACGCCGCTTACTGCTGCTCGTTTTGGGCATCACCTGCGCACTGACATTAGTCGCCATTGCCACCATCTATACTATTGGTCGCCCGGTTATTCGTCTGCTCTTTGAACATGGTCGCTTTGACGCGGCCGCCGGCGATCTAACCTATGCTGTACTCTTGGTCTATGCCGTGGGCTTGCCCGTACATGTGGCAACGGAAATTATTACGCGCGGCTTGATTGCCCTGCGCGACACGCGTACGCCGCTCTTTACCAACATTGGCCAGCTGATCGGCCGCGCCACCATTATGGCCCTTTTTATCGAGCAGATTGGCATCTTCGCCATTCCGACGGCGATGGTCGTCTCTTCGGCGTTGGAAACCCTAGTACTAGGTATAATCCTTACCTATAAAATACAACGACGCATTGCGCGGCTCGCTTCTCCCTGAGTTGAGAATGTAAATCTGCGCAAAGGTATATTTCCCTTTGCGCAGATTTACATGGACGCAATTTGACTTCTGCGGTACAATGGCTATGTTATAGTAAAGAGAATCCGGTGTTAAATATCAACAGAACCTAGAATAAGCAGCTATGTCTCAGCCTGAGTTACGACTTGATACCCTAGTTCTCTACAAAAATCGTCCGGCGCGGCTGACGGCCACGGGCGACAAAAAGATTGAAATTCAAACGGAAGACGGCAAGAACGTCAGTGTGCGTCCCAAGGATGTAGAGGTGCTCCATCCTGGCCCGGTACGCACGCTGCATGAACTCCATCCTGTCCAAGGCGAGGTGCAGGACGCCTGGGAGCTTTTGGCCGGCGGTGTCACCACGGTGGCCGAATTGGCCGAATTGGCCTTTGCTGAGTTTACTCCCTCGACAGCCTGGGCCGTCTGGCAACTGGTGGAAGACGGTCTCTACTTTAGCGGCACACCGGCTGCTATTGTGGCGCATGACGCCGATAAAGTCGCCGGCATTCAAGCCACGCGTGCGGCCAAAGTTGCCGAGGAGCAGGCGTGGCAGACCTTTTTGGCTCGGCTTCAGCAAGATCATTACGCGCCGGAAGATGAGCGCTATCTGGGTGACGTGGTAGCACTGGCCTTGGAACAGCGCGAGCAGAGCCGCGTCCTGCGCACGTTGGGACGCAGCGAGACGCGCGAAGAGGCGCACGCGCTTCTGCTCAACATTGGCTATTGGAGCATTCTCAACAATCCCTACCCAACCCGACTAGGGATCACCACAACCCAGCCCACCTATACACTGCCGTCTCTGCCGGAAGAAGCGCGCCGCGATCTCACCCACCTGACGGCGCTGGCGATTGACGATGCCGGCTCCACCGACCCTGACGATGCGATCAGTTGGGATCAAGGTCACCTGTGGGTGCACATTGCCGATGTGGCGGCGTTGGCGCCACCAGAGAGCGAGGCCGATGCAGAAGCGCGCGCCCGGGGCGCCAATCTCTACTTGCCCGAAGGAACCATTCACATGTTGCCTGCGGCAGCCACGACGCAGCTTGGCTTGGGCTTACAGGAAATTTCGCCAGCGCTCTCCTTTGGAATTGAACTACACGAAGATGGCACATTGGGCGAAGTGGACATTACACCCAGTTGGGTGCGCGTCACTCGTCTCACCTATGAGGAAGCAGAGAAACGATTGGCCGAGTTTCCCTTTCAGGAACTCTATGGCCTGGCGCAAGCGTATCTGGCCCGACGGCGCACCAATTTAGCCATTGAAATGGAATTGCCGGAGGTAAAAGTTCGGGTGGAAAATGGCGTGGTGACCATCAAACCGCTTCCACCGTTGCAGAGCCGTATTTTGGTGCGTGAGGCGATGTTGATGACCGGGGAAGCGGTGGCGCGCTATGCCCAACATCATGATCTGCCAGTCGCCTATAGCGTCCAAGATGTGTCAGCCGATGCGGTGGGCGCCGTAGCCGAAAGCTTGTCCGAGATGTTTGCCCTGCGCCGGCTGCTCAAGCCCAGCCAACAGAAAAGCGCACCGGGCGCCCATGCGGGTCTAGGCATGGATTTCTATACGCAGGCCACCAGCCCCCTGCGCCGCTACAACGATCTACTCACCCATCAACAACTGCGCGCACATCTACGGGGCGAGACGCCGTTGGATGCGCAAACGGTAATGGAGCGCATTGCCGAGGCCAGCACCAGTGCCCGCGCCATGCGCACCGCGGAACGGCTCTCCAATCAACATTGGAAGCTGGTCTATCTGCTGCAACATCCTGGGTGGAGCGGCGCAGGAGTGATTGTCGAAAAAGCAGGGTCACGCCACCTGGTGCTGATTCCAGAACTGGATCTGGAGACCGAGATCTATGGCCGCGCCGACCTTGCGCTGGATAGCGTCGTACATGTGACGTTGACCGAAGTGAATTTGCCCACGTTGGAAACGCGCTTCCGGCTGGAAGGATGAGACCACCTATCTTAACCCCTTGTAAAGCGCCGTCGCGATCAGACCCAGGGTGTAGGCAGCGCTGTAGTAGACCAACAGCGGTTGTCGCCCCTTGCGCCAGAGCAGCCAGAGAGCCAGCGCAGCGACGAAGGCGACAACATAGAGATCCAGGCCAATCGTTTCAAACGCCAGGTTGGCAAAGATGCCCAGTGCGATAAAGAGGCTGTTGAGCAGGATGAGGGTCAGGTCACGCCCGCTCAGCTTCAACCGTTGTGGGAAGAGCGCTTGAATGAGCATGAGGGTGCTGTTGAGCAGGATAAAGCCGGCAAACCAGACCCAATGGGCAAACTCGTCGTCATTAAAGATGATGATCCGACAGAGGTCGTCAACCGGCCCCGTTGCACAAAAGCGCTCGTGCAGATAGTTAGTGACCTCGTGATCGCCATAGCCTGCGCCAAAGAGATAGACGCCCAGCACAAAGAGTAATCCTACCGTCCAATGCCAACCGCCATTGCGCAGCGGGCTGTCGTACTCCAACGTCTGTTTTAAGCCAAAGAAAGCGATCAAGCTGATGACAGGCAACAGCAACATATTGTTCAAATCCACCCAGCGTAAAAATTCATTGGCAGCCACATAGCCGGTGGTGACGGTGCTGAGCCGGTTGACCGACAACAAGAGGATGACGGCTGTCTGCACCGTAAGCAGGATATGAATACGTCTCATCGAAACTATTTCCTCTCTCAAATCAATCTTTTCCGCGCCCTTAAGCACGCGGTCACAGAGTGATGAATTTGATTGGTTATAGCGTCGATTATGACACCACTACGTTGCATGTTCCAGCCCGAAAAGTGCTCATTTTCTGCTCAATCAGCAGCAATGCTCAATTAAGCCCAAGATCATTCAAATTACGAATTCATGTTACACAGGGTTTCAGCTAACTCGTGTAGGGAGCATCCTCAGATGCGGCTCCAGCACAAAAAAGCTGTATCTGAGGATGCTCCCTACACGAGTACAGAACTTATGAAAATTTGAAGGTGCGTAACATGAGTTACGAACAGGGAGCACGCCCCGCACGGGGCGTGCTCCCAAAACGGTCATTCGGCCTTATTTGAACGGTCTTACAATTAAGCCTAAACACAAATTTGCCACAAACAACACCGCCGGCCAGGGCAGTTCACGCAACACGCCACCCATCATCTCGGCTACAAACCGAGCAGCGACCGCACCTGTTGCCAACGCAGCGCTGCGACGCGGTCCGGTTGGTCAAAGAAGTATTCTTCGAGATAGGGTTCGATTTCCATTTGCCAGATGTCGGCCATTTCCGCCGCCAGATTGGTGCGCAAAAAGAAGGAGTGGCCCAGGGCATAGTGGGGATCACCGATTTGCAGGTTGACCCGTTGCAGCAGCGCGATGAGAGGTTCGATGGGAAAATCGGTCTGATGTGTAGTATGAAAGCGGCGCAAGATCGTCGGATCCGGCGCTAAACTGATAAAGGCAAAGCGGCGACGCAGCGCATGATCAACCAGGGCAATCGAGCGATCCGCGGTGTTCATGGTGCCGAGAATACGCACATTAGCGGGAATGGCAAAGGCACGTCCATCAGCGGCCAACCGGACACTCCGTTCTCGGTATTCAAGCAAATACATTAACTCGCCAAAAACACGCGCCAGATCAGCTCGATTGATTTCGTCGATGATGAGGACACAGCGGCCTGCGCGCGTGGCGGCCTGCCGGCAAAAGGTGAGAAAACGGCCAGGCGTCACTGCATAGTGCACCTGCCCGCCTGGGCCGCTTTGGGGACGAATGCCCTGGACAAAATCTTCATAGGCGTAGGCGGCGTGAAATTGCACCACTTCAACAAAGCCATCGATGTTGGCGTCAGCGTCGGTCAAGCCTTCGTTGCTGCCAGCCAGGAGCGCGGCCATCTGTTCGGCCAGAAAGGTTTTGCCCACGCCCGGCGGCCCATAGAAGATTGCCTGTCTTTTGCGTTCCACTGTACGCACCCAACGGGCCAAGGTTTCTTCATCGACAAAAGTGGCGGCAGCGCACGCACTTAAAGAGTACGCCGGCGCGGAGGCAGGAACGCTTTCAGCAGGCGAAGCAGTCGCCGGTGCGGGAGTGGCTGTGAGCGCGGCGTCTGTATCCGACGCCGAGGGAGCCGCGGTAGTGTAGGCCGGTTTAATCTCGGCCAGACGCCGGATGGTTGGGGATGCGCCTTGGAGAGACTCATCTAGCTGACGTTGATAATCAACCTCGTGGAAGAGCAATTCAGCATCGGCGGCAGCTACAGTGGCGCCCTGACCAGCTTCGCTCAAACGCCACTCGCCCCGTCCCGCCGTGGCTAAGAGGCCGGCGCGCATCAGGTAACGCCGCGCCCGGTAGAGTTGCCGGCGCAGACGCCCCCGTTCCTGGGGCGCGTCCAGCCGGTCTAGCAGTGCATCCAACAGATCATTGGTGCGTCCCCCCCCCATGACTTGCAACACTTCCACAATCGGCCCAAAGAGCCGAACAAAGTCGGGAGGGGTGACCGGTGCGGCTGGCTCCGGTGTGGCAGTTTCTAGTGTGGCAGCTTCTGGGGCCGCGCCACTTGGCGGAAGCTGGGGCGCGTGCAGGATCTGAGCGACCTGGGACTCAGTTAACGAAGTCAACAACGCGCGCCAGTTTCCAGCGGGCAGTTGGCGCGGCGTTGTCTCCTGCCATTCCACGGGATGGCGATGGCCCAATGGCAGTTCCGGCGTGTAGTAATAACTCCCGGTCACCACGCCCATCCCTAGCGCGACTGCACCATCGTGGGCCACGATCTGGTCCCCTTCCTGGATCTGGCGGGCCAGACGCCAGACCTGCTCGGCGCTGCGCTTGGTCCAGGTGGGGTGTTGCGCCAGCAAGCTATCGCGCCGCCGCTGAAATTCACGCTTGGGAATGGCGCTCAGGTCGCCCAGTTCATCCCAACCCATTGCAACCATGTTGCCTTCACGCCACTCCGCCCAAAGCCAGGGATCATCGGCAACGGAGAGCGCCCAGGCGCGCGCAGTCCGCAAGGGATAACGGCGTTCGGAGGCCAACCATTGGCAGAAGAGCAGAAAGTCATCACTCAGCCGTGTGTGGGTGCGCTCAGCCGCGGTGGTTGATTGCGCCAACTGTGCAGCCAGTTGGCGCAATAGATCGTTCAGGTGTGCATTGGCGGCAGGATAGGCAGTGAGCGCTTGGCTCAGGTTGCTGCCGGTAAAGTAATTAAGCGCGTTACGGGTGCGTTGATTGAGCAGGACATAATCGCCGGGCCGTAGCGCGTTCAGGATAGGCGAGAGCATAGCGCTCTGAAAGCCGGTGCTATAGGGCAAATCGGAAAACTTTTGACAGGCATCGGTCAGATTGGCCGGTGTGGCGACACACTGCTGGGCAAACTCCCACAATGCTATAGCCAATGCGGGCCAGGCGTCGGGCTGTGTCCAACCGGCGGCCTCATACCACGTGCGCAGATCACCGGTGATGGCCGGCAGCGGATGAAGCCAAGCCCCCCGCCAGCGGTTGCGCGGCGAGTCAGCATAGGGTAGCAATTTGAGCAGAAGTTGGTCGGTGAACGTTGGATCCGCCGGCGTCGCTCCCTGTGCGCGCGGCGTGAGCAAACCCGCATAGTTTTGCCGGGCTGTTTGCCGCGCCTCATCCAGGGCATCATAAAAGCGCGCCAGCGCTTCGGTTTGGGCGTAATCTTGCTCAAACTCATGAAAAAGCTGTAGCAGTTCTTGCGCCCGGTTTGGTGGCAAAGGGTCTTGAGATGTGCTCATGGTTGTCCGGCATGGTTTCGTTTGCTCAAACAGTACGCTCTCTTGTATTCTATGGCTACTGGCATTATAAATCAAGTAAGCCAAAGGAGAATCGAAAATGCAACTGGATCATAAAGTAGCAGTCATTACCGGTGGTGGCAGCGGCTTTGGCGCGGGCATGGCGCGCTATTTCGCCCAGCATGGCGCCACCGTCATTGTTGCGGACATCAACCTAGCCGGCGCCGAACAGCTGCAGAGCGAGATTGCGGAGGCTGGTGGCAAAGCCCTTGCCCTGCCCGTAGATGTGAGCAACCATGCGTCAATGGGCGCGCTGGTCGAGTCCACGATGCAGCAGTGTGGCAAGTTGGACATCTTTGTCAACAACGCCGGCACTAGCCACAAAAACGGCCCGTTGATTGGTGTCGATGAAGCGACCTTTGACCGCGTCTTTGCGGTCAATGTCAAGAGCATTTATCTGAGCGCAGTACATGTTGTGCCGGTCTTCCGCCGGCAGGGAGGTGGCGTCTTTCTAAATATTGCCTCAACCGCCGGCGTGCGCCCCCGTCCCGGTTTGACCTGGTATAACGGCACCAAGGGGGCAGCCATTACCATCACCAAGTCCATGGCGGTTGAGTTAGCGCCGGACAAGATTCGGGTCAATGCCATCAACCCTGTGGCTGGCGATACGCCTCTTTTAAAGCAGTTCTTGCCTGGTGAGGATAGTCCGGAGATCCGCCAGAAGTTTATCGATACCATTCCCTTGGGTCGCCTCAGCCAGCCGCTGGACATTGCCCGCGCCGCGCTCTTCTTGGTCTCGGATGAAGCGGAATTTATTACTGGCGTCTGTATGGAGGTGGATGGCGGACGCTGTGTTTAAAACACTGGAGCCTGGCGTTTTTTGCTGATTACACTGAAGATTGGTGATTAGTTTAAACAGCACAATCTGCATTCTATGGCTGCGAGCGAAGTCTCTTGGCCTGTTGCTGTAGCTGCTGAAAGTAGTCAGTCTCGGTGATCTCGGCCAACTGTTGGGTCCGCCGCACCTGGTCAATTTCAATCCGGAGTTGGTGCACTTCGTCCTTGAGCTTTTCTTCACGTTGGCGGACGTCGTTGATCATCTGAAAAAAGGTCGATATGAGCAGGTTAATCTCAGCTTCATCAGTGCCATGTGGCCCATGCGGATGGGCATTGTTCGTCTGCAATTGATGCATCACGGTGTTGTAATCACCGGCTGCGATCTGTTGATTCCAGGTAATGGCTTTTTGAATGTAGGTGGCGGCATAGCGCAATTTGGCCGAGAGGTTGCGCGTGATTTCCAAGATGACGTGAGGATGGCGCATGAGTACAGATTGGAAGTCGCCCCGATCCAGTTCAAAGACCACCATTGGGGTAAGGGCAACTGCGCTGGCAGAGCGGGGTGTTTCGTCGATTAAGGACATTTCGCCAAAAAATTCGCCAGGGCCAAACTCATGGAGAATCAATTCTTGGTCGTTGAGCGTCGTGCGCACGACCTTGGCGCGGCCCGAGTGAATGATAAACATGGCATCACCGGGGTCATCCTGCCGGAAGATGGTCGCACCTTCGGCAAATTGGAAGACTTCAAGCTGATGCGCCAGTTCAATGACCACATCCCGGCTGAGGCCTTTGAGCAAGGGAAGTTTACATAAATGGTCAAGATAATCCATGATCTGCATAAGCGCACCGGTGACTCTCGTGTAATGGTAAATCGAACATAGGCCACAACATCAGCTATTCAATTGAGGCCGGCGCTATTATAGCCTCTTTTTACTGTCACCACTATAGACGATTGGCGTAAATCTGCGACTTGCCACAATATTCGCAATATGCTAAGATCGGGATATGCACATCATTACATTCCGCCGTTTGCGTGAATTTTGGGAAAAGCATCCTCAGGCCGAAAGGCCATTGCGCGCATGGTTTAGCCATGTTGAACATGCACGCTGGCAAAACTTTGCTGAGGTGCGTAATGATTTTGCATCGGCGGATCAGGTGCAAAGGTTAACGGTTTTCAATATTGCCGGCAACCATTACCGACTTGTTGTAAGGGTTGAATATCATCTACAAAAAGTATTTGTGCGTGCGGTTATGACACATGTTGAGTATGATCGGGAGACATGGAAAGATGATGAATGGTTTGAATAAAGAACAGTACGGTCAACTGTTGGCAGCGTTTCCACCCCACACGATTGGCTCTGAAGAAGAGTACGACAAAGTACAGGCAGAGATTGATCGACTCATCGACCAAGGTGACTTGACCGAAGCAGAGACAGCTTATCTTGATCTACTGGGTACATTGGTGTGGGCTTATGAAGCACAACACGAAGTTAGGTCGGCTTATACCTTACGGGGTGTCGAATTGATTAAAGGGCTAATTGAGTTACATGGCATGAAACAAAAAGATCTGACGCCCATCTTCAAAACTGAATCAATTGTCTCTGCTGTACTTAATGGGCAACGGAGACTAACGGCAGACCAAATCAACCGCTTGGCCACCTTTTTTCATATGCCGCACGAACTATTTTTTGAGCCGCTGCGGCAAGCGGCAGCGGAATTGGCGTAAAAAAGGCAGCCAGAGTTGCTCTCTTTTATCACCGCGCGCTATGGGCTGGCGCCCAACCCACAGGTTACCCCGGTGCAGGCTGGCTATCTGAGTGAAAACTGCAAGCTGACCACCGCCACCGGCAGCTACTTTCTGAAACAGTATCGCTTTACCAGCTATGAACGGGTGGCCGCGGCCCATGCCGCCAAACATTTCTTTCACGCCGCCGGCATCCCCGTCATTTTGCCCCTAGCCACGCATGACGGGGAGACCATTTGCACAAGCGAAGGACGCTATTACAGCCTCTTTCCTTGGGTGGCCGGTCGGCAATTGCGGCGGGGCAACTTGTCAACCACCGCGGTGCGTTCCGCGGCGACGATGTTGGCCAGGCTACACAGGGCCGGCTACGCGGTGCACCTGCCCCATGTACGGGTCAACTTCAAGCCGCCCAATGTTGCCGCTTTCCAGAGCAGCGCACGCCAAATTTTGGCACAGATCAACGCACAACCTGTGCTGAGCGAATTCGACCTCTTAGCCCAGCAGACGTTGCAGTTAAAGCTGGCGCTGGCCGCCACAACCCCCATCGACTTCAATGCATTGGCCCTAACCAGCGACCATCTGCTGCACGGCGACTACCACGATAGCAACCTTTTTTTTGACGCCGCCGACCAAGTCAGTCATGTCTTTGACTGGGAGAAAACCATCATCGCGCCGCGTGAAACGGAGCTGATGCGCGCCCTGCTCTTTATCTGCTTTAGCAATCCCCATGACTTTCAGGCCACCTTTGCGCCCCACAATTTTGCGTTGGGTGCAGCTTTTCTGGCGGCCTATCATGCACGCTACCCGCTTGACTGCGACCGTGTGATTGAAGCGCTCCAGGCCCGCTACTGGCACACCATTTGTTCTCTTTGGGTCGAGGAAGAACATTACCGCAACGCCAATCAGCGGGTTGATCCCTTTCTCATTTCAGCGTGGGCCGAACTCCAGTACTTCTCCCAACACTTTGCCACTTTCGTCACCTGGCTCCGCTCATGCCTGCTTGATTAAATTAACCATTAACCGTTCAGCATTAACCAGCTAACAGATCATCCCCTGCTTGCCCTCCGGGCCGTGCGCAATGGGATTTTCACCAATCCAACGTTCGTCGACCGGTTCCGAAGCCAGTTGATAGCGGGTGTCGCTGGTCAGGCGGATGCAGTCGCTTTGATTGTCCAGGCTGCAATGGACGAGGAAAACGCTAAAGATCAGCACATCACCCATCTGGTAATCAGTAGTGAGCCAGCGCCCACCCAAACGCTTGCGCAGCGTCACCGGGTCGCGCGAGAGCCAGCCGCCCGGTGTGATGTTACCGCCGCCGCCCATCTTGGTGTAGCCCTTGCCCACCTTGTTTTCACAAAATTTGTCCACATCTTTAGAACCGTAGCCATTGACCAGCCGCTCAATGCGATGGGAGCGTTCCAGCACCATCAAACCGCCCATGGTCCGCGGCACATCGCCATAGGGCGTCCAGGCGGTGTAAAGCTTCTGTGTGCCGCGCCCCATATAGACCACATCCATATGCGGCGGCGTACTCAAACCGGGGGCGACGGCGCGAATCCAGGTATAGTCAAAGTGACGGGTTGCTCCGCCCAGGAACTGGTCAAAGAAGGTCATGAGCGGCCCGGCATAGACCACCTGTTGCACCAATGGATTCTTGGCGGCAATGTCCGGTTTAAAGGCCACCCGTGTGGTTGGTGCGGCCTTGGCCATATTCAGCGGATAGTCCAGGTCAATGTGTCCCTGTTCCGCCAGCCGTTCTAACATGGAGAGACGGGCGGCCTGCACTTCCTCACGGTTGAGCAGCCCGCGCAAGAGCAGATAGCCCTCTTCGCGCATGTGCCGACGCAAAGCATCAGCATCCCCCAGCAGCGGGGTGCAATCGGTCAACTCCCCAAAGCTTGCCGGTGCGGTGTCCACCTCTTTCTTGGCCGAAGTCAAACATAGATTGGAATGTACATTGGATTGTGTCGCTAGCATAGAATCCTCCATTATTCCTTCATTCACACTTTTGCTGGTGTTGCATTGTCCCTAGTCTCTAATCGGTAGATAAGTAAATCGGTAGATAGGGATCCCCCGCCACGTCCTATCTACCAATTTCCCTATCTACCTATCTATCCATCTACCAACCTCCAGCTTAGGGATTGCGCAGATAGAGTGGTTGCAGGTTCTCCAGTTGATCATGAACGCCCTGGGCGAGTTGGCTGGCGGCCAGGCGCGCCAGTTGACCGGCGCGCCGCCAACTGCTCACGGCATCGATCAGTTGCACATGATGGAGCCCAGTGAGCGCTTCGGGTAAGGCGGCATCGGGCTCACCGGCCAGCCAGATCGGGGTGGGTTGGCGCTCCTGCAAGGCCAGACACAGTTGGGCAAGATCACCGCTGGCATGGTCGGCGGCGGCAGGACGCCAGAGCAGATTCTTTGGACCAAACCAGGCCCAGTTATAGCGTCCACGGCCGGCATGGGTAAAAGCGCAGAGCAGGCTGGTGGGTTGACAGCGCGCCAACAGTTCCAGCCAGGGCGCGGCAGTCACACAAAGAGTAGGTATCCCCACCACCACGGGCGCCGTCGGCAGGCCCAAGCCGATGCCCTTGACGGTGCTAATGCCAATCCGCACACCGGTAAAGCTGCCCGGCCCCGTGGTCACGGCCAGGGCGGTTAAGGCTTGCGGCGTCAGTTCCAGTTGCGCCAACAATTGGTGGGTGATGACCAGCAGATCCTGAGTTTGACGGCGGCGCGCTTCCCACGTCTGCTCCGCCAACAAGGATTGGTCATTTAGATTGTAAATGGCCACCGACGCCGTTGAGGTGGCCGTATCCAAAGCCAGTAACAAAATGCATCTCCCCTTTGCGCTATTACGCTGCCCCGTCCTCTTCACACATGTTCATGTGCTGCTAGAGGGTATAGATCGTAGCGTTCAGTATACATCAGATGCAGAAATCCATCCAACACAATGGATGGATTGGGGACGCACCACGCAAGTGGCGAGAAGGTGACTGTCACTGGGCGCAGGACGTTGCAATGGCTCCCACCCCGTGTTGTCCAGTGACAGTCACCTCTGGTCCCAACTATTTGGGACGCACCCGGATGTATTTCACTTTTGGGGGAAAATAGAGAATAATTAGTAATTAGTAATTAAAGTCTAACCACCAACAACCCAGGAGTAAGGAATGACAGGTTTGAAATTTGGCGCGCATATGTCAATTGCCGGCGGTGTAAGCCAGGCATTGGATCGCGCATCCTCGATTGGCAGCAATGCGGTCCAGGTCTTTACCAAAAATAATCGCCAGTGGAGCGGGCCACCCATCGATGAGGAAGATGTCGCGCGCTGGCGCCAGGAGATGCCGGCGCAACAGATCGAGTATGCCGTCAGCCACGCCAGCTATCTGATTAACCTGGCCAGCCCCAAAGACGATCTTTGGCTCAAAAGTTGGCGCGCCCATCAGGATGAGCTTGTGCGCGCCCACGCCTATGGCATCGCGCATGTGGTGCTGCATCCCGGCGCCCACACCGGCAGCGGTGACGAGGCCGGCATTGCCCGCATTGCCGAGGCGCTCAACCGTATCCATGCCGCAACGCCCGACTGTGGTGACACCATGACCTTGCTGGAATTAATGGCCGGTCAGGGCACCGTCCTGGGCCGCAACTTTGCTCAGCTACGGCAGATCATCGCGTTGGTGGATGACAAAAGACGGGTAGGCGTCTGCACCGATACCTGTCACGCCTTTGCCGCCGGTTATGATCTGCGCACCGATGAGGGCTATGCCGCCATGATGGACGAGGTGGAGCGTGAAATCGGCATTGAGACTGTCAAGTGTTGGCACTTCAACGACAGCAAAGGCAAGTTGGGCAGCAACGTCGATCGGCACGAGCACATTGGCCAGGGAGAGATTGGGTTGGACGGCTTTCGCCGCATTATCAATGACCCGCGTTGGGCCGGTATCGCGATGCTGCTGGAGACGCCCAAAGAGGATGACCTGCAAGAAGATAGAGAAAACCTGGCGCGCCTCTGCGCGCTGGTTGAAGATAGCGGCCGCGTGCCGCCAGGCTTGCGCACTAAATAGTTAGTCAGTAAGACAGTGAGACAGTAGAGTCTTTAGTTGGCGGTTGTGGGCGCCACAGAGCCAACAAATTACCAGAACAGTGGGCCAGTCACTGTCTTACTTCCGCCGCAGCGAAGAATCTCTGCCCTTTTTGGCGAAGACTCTTCGCTATCGCTCAGAATAACAGAATTCGCGCCCTTACAGACGCGGGTAGTGTAACAGTCCTTGGCGGTCGGTGCGAGCACGCAGCAGATGCCCTTCAATGCTGGTCACATAGAGCGTACGTAGGTCGGCGTCGCCAAAGGTGCAGTTGGTAGGCCGTTGGCAGGGTAGGGGATGGGTCTCCAGCACGCGGCCATTGGGAGCAAAGACATAGATCATGCCGCCGGGGCCACTGACTTCCCAACCGGCGGTGGCGATGATATTGCCTGCCGTGTCGAGACACATGCCATCAATACCACGGTGGGGATAGAAATTGTGGAGCACCTGATAGGCGCCCAGCGTGCCGTCAGGTTGAATGGGATAGGCGCGTAGTTCACGCGCCTGGCCTTCACCGTACTTGCTTTGGGCCACATAGAGCGCAGTGTTGTCCGGCGAAAGTAGCAGCCCATTAGGGGAGGTGGTGTCATAGGTCATACGGACTACCTGCCAACTGCCGTCCGGCTGCGGGTCGGCGCGGAAAACCGACTCATGATCAAGTTCCATATCGCTGCGGTCATCGCCATAGCGCGGATCGGTAAACCAGATGCGGCCCTGGCGATCGACCGCCAGGTCATTGGGGCTGTTAAACTTTTTGCCCTCAAACTGATCACAGATCACTGTGATGGCGCCCGTGGGCTCATAGCGGGTGATCCGTCGCCCCCCTGCTGCGCCGGGCGTGCCCTGTTCACACGCATAGAGGCGTCCGGCCTGATCCAGCATTAAACCGTTAGCTCGGTTGGTTCCCGTGCGAAAGACGGTTACTTCGCCACTTTGCCCATCATAGCGCATAATCCGGCTGTTAGGAATGTTGGTAAAGAGCAAACCACTGCCATCCCAAGCTGGCCCTTCCGTCAGACCGATGGGCTCCAAAATTGTTTCAAATTGCCAACTCATTGTCTTCTCCTTTAATCACGAAATTGCTGATATTACTGCGACGCAGTTGTCTTAACAATTCAGTATTCAGTAGACAGTTTTCAGTAGACAGTTTTCAGTAGACAGTTTTCAGGGTACAGACGACTGGATACTGGGCACTGAGCACTGAACACTGAACACTGATTACCCACATTGGTATGTTCCTTTTACGGCTACTGTTAATTATTAATCAGATTGCCGTCAGCCCACCATCGACCATATAGAAACCGCCGGTACAGTAAGCCGACTCGTCAGAGGCGAGGAAGAGCGCCAACCCCACGACATCCTCTGGTTGACCGAGGCGCCCCAAGGGTGTGGCCGCAATGAGGCTGTTGCGCGTGGCTTCGTCGGCAAAGAGGTCCTTGGTGAGCGGAGTCTCGGTGGCGCCGGGCACGACGGCATTGACACGGATCTTGTCACGCGCATAGTCCACCGCCATGACGCGCGTTAGCCCGTAGACTGCGCCCTTGCTGGAGCTATAGGCGGTGTAACCCGGTGCACAGCCAACCAAACCGGTGGGCGAAGCAACGTTAATAATCGAACCGCCGCCACGCGCCAACATGGAAGGGATCACATATTTGGCACAGAGCCAGACGCCCCGAATGTTGATGCCGTAGGTGCGGTCCCAGATCTCTTCGCTCAGCTCATGGGCGCGTGCATCCCGCCCATGCAGTTGCACCGCGGCATTGTTATAGAGCACATCAACACCGCCGTAATGCTCCACCGCCGTTGCCACCATGGCCGCAACGTCGTCACTCTTGGCCACATCGGTCTGTACAAATAGGGCCTCGCCGCCGGCGCCCCGAATGGCGGCAACGGCGGCCGCGCCATCGGTCGGGTTGATTTCGGCCACAACCACTTTGGCTCCCGCTTGGGCAAAGGCGCGCGCCACGGCCAAGCCCATGCCTGCCCCGCCACCGGTGATCATTGCTACCTTATCTTGTAGACGCATGGTTCTTCTCCTTTAGAGTTTGGCTCATATAGGCATACGGCTGAAATTGCGCTTTTTTCTCTGGAAAATGGTGCAAATTTGAGTTTGCCGCTCATATAAGCGTAGAATTTAGTTTACGTCGGTTATGTGTTGCGTATTGCGTGTTGCGTCACTTGGGAATAGAGTGGAATGGTATGACAACTTGCGGGGATTGTCAATCGACCACTCTATACTGGGTGCGTACCACATTTTCGGGGGCGCTCTGGCAGTGAAATTGGGGAGACTCAACTCGGCCCCCGAAAATGGGACGCACCCCTCTATACTAGAATCAAGCGTCCCTACGGGACGGCTCGTCGTCATGACGCATTTAGGCTATTTTGAGAAAGTAAGTAGCCTTAGTCCGGCCACAGAGTTCACGGCGAAAGCGCTCTGTGCTCTCCACGTTCTCTGTGGCTCAACCTGGATGTTTATTGCTTTGATAATGCTCTAGGGAAAATTACGCAACGGTTTGGGGGTAAGTGATGGGCGATCGATTAACAGCTGTCGAAGGGCTGCCAATCCTCACGCCCGAGGAGATTCAACAGCAGCCCAGGCTTGTGGTTAGCCTGGAGCCGGATCTGATGGTGGCGACGCGGCTGGAAGATGTGATCCAAACCCAAGGCGGGCGCGCCATTACGGTGGCAACGCCAGAACTCTTTGTGACTGCGGTGGATCGTTATTTTCCGCTGCTGGCCCTCATTGATCTCAGCACGCCAGGGGATTGGCAACAGGCGATCCGGCGCTGCAAACTGCGCCCGGAGACCCGTCAGATTCCGCTCTACGCCTTTGGCAGCCATGTCGATGTGGAAACTCTGCAAGCGGCACGCGCCGCCGGCGCCGACCAGGTTTGGCCGCGCAGCAAATTTATGGCAGAAGTCGTCGCGGTGGTCGATCAACATCTTCACCCGCCGGTTGAATATCCCGACGGGTGGGATGATGAGCTAAGTGACCTGGCGCACCAGGGTTTGCTGGAATTCAATCGGGGTGACTACTTTGAGCAACATGAACAGTTGGAAGCGGCCTGGCTGGCAGAGACACGACCCATTCGGGAGATGTACCAGGGCATTCTGCAGATCGGTGTCGCTTTCTTACTGATCCAGCGCAACAATTGGAGCGGCGCCATCAAGCTTTTCCGCCGGGGTCTGCCGCGGTTGCGACGTTTGCCGGCACAGTGTCAAGGGATTAACATTGGGGCGCTCCGCACTGCGGCCGAAAATATTCACGCCGAACTCACCGCCCTCGGTCCCGCAAGACTCCATGAATTTGACCAATCGCGTCTGCCCAAGATTGAATTTACGCCTGCATAGGGCAGTATGATCTTGTGCCAAGGTGACAATCACTGGCTGCGACATTGTTAGGCGGATAGAATGGTTACGGCCAGTGACTATCACCTTTGTAAAGTCTTATTGGAAGCTCAATTTCACCAGTCCAATGCCACCAACCGGCTCAACTCCTCGGGTGTAGTAGAACCACGGATGCGGATCCGGCGTAATTCAAAGAGATCATCGCTACTGTGGGTGGATCCTTGTTGGGTGGTCACCGCAGCCCAGTAATCCGCGCTCTGCAACATGGCAATGGTGGCGCCATCATATTCACCAGCCGGATAAGAAAAGAAACGCGGACGCACGCCAATTCGATCGCGCAGGGTTTCATAGCTGCGCAAGGCTTGAAACTCCAGATCCGCTTGCGCGCGGTTACGCAGGCTCGTGTGATCCAACCCATGGGGTTCGACTGACATCCCTCCGGCATACAGTGCGCGCACCATATCCCACGTCATATACTCAGGCCGCTCTTGGTTGATAAAGTCAATGACCACAAAAAATGTTGCGGTCATGCCGCGTTCTTGCAGGAGCGGGAACGCATTGTCATAGTTATCCCGATAGCCATCGTCAAAGGTGATAATCACCGGTTTTGCCGGCAGTGGCTGCCCTTGTAACAGATTTGCGATCAGATCGTAGAGTGAGATGGTGGTGTAGCCTTCGCTCTGCAAGCGATCCAAGTGGGCGGCAAAAAGTTCCGGCGCGACCGAAAGATCACGGCGGTAGATGTCCGCATCAGCCGGTGGTACACTGAGGTAGTGATACATCAGGATTGGAACCTTCGCTGTGCGCGCCACGCCATCCGGGTTGACAGGAATAGCAATAGGTGGGGCTACGACACCTGGTCGATCTGCAGTCACTTGGGTAGATGTAGGTGGTCCCAGCCGCGGTTGCACCATGGGCGGCATAGCAGGGCGCGTTGTTGTGTTCACCGTTGTCGTGCTTATCGTTGTCGTCTCCAGCGACGTGAGGCTGTCTGACAGAACGGCGTTACCCTGCACAACGACCACAGACGCAAGTAGATCTTGCAAGGAAGGTGTGGGCGTGGGCAGAGGAGATCGTGCGCTTAGGGTTGCCGCCCGCGTTGGCACAAGCACAGTTGCCGGGCGCGTACCGACCAAGGTTGGCGCTGTTGTGGCCGTGGGGGTGGCAGTAGGAGCAAACGCTTTCGCTAAAACCCCCAGATGCGCCGGCGCAGTGACTTCAGGGAGAGATTGTAAGGATACAGTAGGCGCATGAGGCGCAGCAATGGCAACGGGTTGCACGGTCGCCTTACGTTCATCCTGATTGGAGCAGGCAGGAATTAACAAAATTGCAGTAAAAACAAACGGTAGCCAGAAAGCACAACCAACAAGAGCAACGATCACAGGTAAACAGCGACGATATTGATTGGCAAAAACCCGCATAGAAAAGCGCCAATAGCTCGACCAATTACACATAATTTTTCATAGATTCACAGTAGTTGTCACGGTTTGATTCAACAAAAAGAGTTTATGCTTAAGGGTTTGACAAATATGATTGTGCCCTCTATACTTAAAAACATATAACAAAACAATTAACTTTTGGATTGATTACTTATTGTCCCCTTTAGCAGGTAATTAGAAATTTGGCTCATAGCGGCTCTAGGCAAAAAGCAGTGAATTTTCTTTGGGAATTTATGCGATTTCACCTCCTCGCCCCTATGAGCGAAAACTAACACTGCTTTATGTAGTAAGTTCAAGTCTTCTCCCTAAGATTCCTATCACTAGCGCTGTTACGGCCGTGATGACAGCTTGGTGCACTCGCAAGATTAAAGATCAATGAGAGATTGCAACAATGTATGCAATCATCTCGTCTGTAATCAACAGACATGATATAGTACTATGGTGGTATAGACTTTAACCACATTACGCGTATAGACCTCCAGAAAAGTTTTGTCATGTACTCACCTTTACGGGTTGAGTACAACGCTCATATGGGCGAAGAGGTGAAATCACTAGACTTCTGAAGAATGAAGAAAATGTATGCGATTTCATCCGAAGACCTGTATGTGCCTGCATACAAAATTTAGCTGGAAAACTATATATAAATTGTATTCGGAGCATCCTATGTATCGAGATAAAATACGCGAATATTACGATCACCTCAGCCGCAGCTATCGCAAAGTGGCTGATTACATAATGAGTAACTACTACGAAGTCTCTTTTATGACTGCCGCTCAATTAGCCTATGTGGTGGGCGTTGATACGACGACTGTCGTACGCTTCTCACAACGCTTGGGCTACAACGGCTATCCGGAGCTGCTCAATGATGTCCGCAACCAGGTCAAGTCTGAAATCTATGCGGCGTATACGCCCAGAGAGCTAGCACCCAATGATCCAGCCGGTATCTTTAAGGACCGGACGCAACATGAACAGAATAATCTAAAGCAAATGCTCACCCATACGCCGCCGGAAAACATAGAAGCGATTGCCGCGATGCTTGCCAAGGCTAAACGGATCGTACTGATTGCCGAAGGATACGCTGAAGCTGCGGCGGAATTGACGGCGCAACAGTTGCGTCACCGGGGGCGGCAAGCCGAATTTGTCTCTAATGACAATGTCAAGAAAGCAGCTGTCCTTATGAACTTGGACAGCAATACGTTAATTATTGGCGTCAGCGCCACCTCCTATGGCGGCAATGTTGCACGCGCCCTGGAATTGGGCCGGATCAAAGGGTGCGCCACCCTGGGCATTGTTGGCTCATTGGGCAGCCCGGTCAACCGGGTTTCTGACCAGGTCATCTTTGCACCAACCGATGTGGCAGGCCCTTTGCCCAGCATTGTCGCGTTGGTGGCGGCATTGGCCGGTATTGTGCAAATCGCCAGCAAGGACAATCCTGCGTCTGTCGAATATCATCTTACCGAATTTCAGCAAGCTTATCAATTTCTTACCCAGCCAGATCAGCTGGAACCTGATGAAGAATAAGCGGATGGCTCTGCCTCAGCGAAGAGGCCAAGCGCCAACACGGCAAAGATGTAACCTAGATAATTTTCGTTAAGAAAGCGGCTACCATAAAAAAAGACAAATAGTAAAACGCCATAGTGCCAACAGGCATGAGAGAGCGTATTGTGACGCTGCTGGCGGAGGAAAAACCAGACCAGCAAGGGCAACGCCAGCAGCAGTTCCAACCGCCCAAAAGGCCATTGGCCAAAGCGATCCGCCACCAGCCCCAGTGCCAGCACAAAATTACTGGCGCCCCAACCCCAAATCTGATAACCGGTTTCCCCCTGTCCATTACTCCAACGCCACACATCATCATAGAAAGCAAAGGGATTCCACACAATATAGGGCAAGACCAACAACAAAAAGAGCACTAACCCCGGCGCAACCCGGCGCAGGATTTGGGGAATGAGTTGTAGCCACCGCCACATCCCGCTGTGCAACTGCTGGTTGTGATCCGCCACCAAAAGCAAGCCATAAAAGGGCGCCATAAACCAGACCGTTGGCTTGCTGGCGCAGGCTAATCCAAAAAAACAGGCTGAAGCGAAGAGCGCCCACTGCCGGCCCTTTTGCATCATGGCGCCCTGCTCACCGTGCACCAAACCTTGGCGCCAGTGCTGCCAGGCGACGAGACTAAAGATCAGCCAACAGAGCACAAAGACATCATTCTGCCCGAAGATTACATCCAACGCCATAATGGGGTTAAAGGCCAAGAGCGCGGCTAAACCCAGTTGGCCCCGTGGATCACCCACCAGACGCGGAGCAACCAAGAGCGCCGCCGCCAAGAGCAGTAAATAGACCATACGTTGGTCATAAAAGCCCAATGCATTACCCAACAGATAAAAAGGCGCACTAAAGACAAAGGTCCAGGGCAGGTAGGGATAGTGATAGAGCGCTGTACGAAAGGCGGGATGGCCCCAGGTCGCCATGGGGGTGTTGGTGTAATCTTCAACATACGGATTTTTGCCCTGGAGCAGAAATTGAATGGTCGCTTCAGTCTGCAGGACGCCACCATCATGGGAATAACTGCCACGCGGGCCTTGGGCGTCGAGCAGTATCAGTTTGATCGTCGGCAAATAGAGCGCAGTGAGAATCATACAGGCCAACACGACCCACTTGAGCCTTCGCTGCCAGCGACCACGCACCCCTAAGTCGATTACAAAATAGAGTCCCAGCAAGCCCAAGGTCACAGCATACAGCACCAGACCGACCGGCTCACCGGGCCGTGGGTTTACCTCGCCCATGGCTGCCACACCGGCAGCGGGGATGAGTTGCCCCAACAACGGATGGCGCGCCATATCCTGCACACGATTGCCCAACGTGGCTTCAGCAAAACCCATGATCATCAAGAGGGCAAAGATCAGTCCGGTCAGCAGCAAGGCATCCCAACCGGGCCGGCCCGGGCCGCCAACCTGCGGCGAATTGGCAGACACGGCAGCTCCTGTTGTGACAGCAACGGGTTCAGGTACGGGTGTCGGTGATAGAGTCATCAGGGCTGTCCTTGATAGGTATAGACAATCGTGTTGTCCGTGGGGATATAGATATAGAGGCCGCCGACAGCCGGTGCGCCACTTACTTGCCAATTGTTGGGCATTTGTTGGCTATCCAGCAATTGGCCGCTGTCGGCCTGGAAAAGCTGAACCGTACCCGTTGTGCTGACGAGCAAGAGGCGGTCATTATCAATGATCGGTCCGCCAATAATATTGCCGGTGGCGTTGACAGACGAAAGGATACCTGTATCGCGCGCCAGGTTGCCCCAATACCCCTCCCCTGTGATAAAAACTTTCGTCGCGCTCACCGCAATGCCTGTAACAATACGGCCAATATTTGTATTCCAAAGTATTCGGCCCGTATTTGCGTCTACGGCATAGACATGGCCCGTATTATCCGCCACATAAAGCTCTGCCAGTGCATTGGGACCATTCAGGATATAGACCGGTTGGGCCGTTATATTTTGAATAGCGGGATTTGTCCAGACCGCCTCAAAGTTATAGATGTCTAGGGCGCGCAGTTGTGGATTCCCCACATAGATTAATTGATGGCCAATGGCTGCAAAGGGGGACAACGCATCACTGTTGCCAAAAGTTGGTAAGAGCGCGCCATTGCCCCGATCGAGCGAGTGGAGCAGATATTGATTGCTGGCGCTGCGAGTAATTAGATAGAGCCGGTTATCTGCAAATAATAGATTGCTGACCGGTGGCTCATTGAGCGTCTGTTGCCAGCGAAACTGTACGCCATTCACATCTTCCAGCCCGACAACCCGTCCCGTATCATCCACAAAGTAGATCCACGTGTCTTGAATTAAGGGCGCCATGTGAACTGGTTGAGCGACGACATACCCCCACTCCCGTCTGCCTGTGGTGCGATTGAACGCATAGAGGCTATTATCGGCGCTGGCCACGATCACATGCGTGGCATTGACAACCGCCGGCGAAATCAATACATTGCCGGCCTGGTCGGGATTCGACCAACCCGGTTGCAACGGTGGACCGGGCAGGGATGGCACCTGCCCGCTATTATAGCGATCATGGCGGTAGAGCGGATATTGATCGGACGGGATCGGGGTCGGTGTAAAGACCGGCACCGTGGTAGGTGGCGGCGGCTGCAGCAATAAGAGCCGTACATCATTGGTCGGCGCTTCAGTCGGGGCAGTGGTGGGCAATACATTATCGCGGATATCGACATAGGCCAGGCGTAGCCAATAAGAAAAGTTATCCGGGCAGCAGACATAAACCCACTCGCCTGTTTCATCGCGGCCACGCAAGCTGAGTTCCACACCACTGGCAATGGGTGTGGTGGTAATATTCAGATTGCTTGGCCCTGTCCGTGGCGCAACAGAGGGTGTAGCCTTCACAAACGCCTTTAGACTGTCAACAAAATAAAGCGTGGGCGATGGGGTCAGCGTCGGTGTCGGCGGCGGCAACGTAGGCGTATCTGTCGGAATTGGCGTTGGCACTTCGGTTGGGATCTCTGTAGGTGGTTCAGTGGGTGCTTCCGTAGGTAACTCAGAAATCTGCACCGGTGTGGGGGTTGGCGGTGGATTTCCCCCCTCGTTATTGCCGCCTCCGCCATTATTAATCACGACCGGCAGGATAACAGCCACTGTTCCAGTACCGGTGGGAGTTGCGGCAGACAAGCCGGTGGGGGTGATGGCAGGCAGTGCCGTCAGCGCGGCCACGGTCAGCGTGGCGGAAATAGCCGCCGTTGCATTGGGTGCGTTGTTTGGCTGGGTTGGCTTGGCTAGCGGTGAAAGCCCTAAACGCTCCGCCAGCGTGCTATAGGCCACCTGGGTTGCGGCGTCTTCCGCCACACGGGTGGCACGAAAGTCGCGCGTAGGTGCAGTGCGCGGGCCAACAGTGGCAGTGGGCGTTGGCGTGGGCGGGAAGAGCAGCCCTTCGCCGCCAAACCAGATAAAGCCAATCAGGGCAGAGAGCGCCATCATCAGCGCCAAAAGCACGCTTTGAAGTAACACTGCTGAACGCCGGCCCATCCTTTGGGCGTAGGGGTTACGGACGCGTGAGTTATGCTGGTCGTGCATGAATCATTTCTTTGATTGCAAAATGCTAAGGAACAGATTTGTCATTCGTTATTGGTCATTCATCATTGGTTATCGAATAGCAACGTCTTTGCGTTGCTTGATTATAACCAATGTTCTGGAAAAGACATACTCTGCAAGGCGCATTGGGTGCGTACCACATTTGGGGGCTTACTCTGGTTAATGAATTTTAGTTACTCGACCAGTCCCCCAAAATGGGACGCACCCAGGCGCTTTGTATCTGCGTTCACAAGTGTTATACTTGCCAAAAGTGATACTGAATGGCACTATGAGATCATGATTGACATCATAATTGGCATTATAATTGACATCATGACTTGGAACCCACAATCTGGGAACATACAACGGGGGACGCTATGGAATTAAGTTCACGTCAAAGTGAATTGCTACGCCGCACCTTTATCGACTATCAGCAAACCGCGGCATTTCTGGAAAATCCGCTGGTGATCAACCGCGCCGACGGTCTCTATTATTGGGACGTTGAAGGACGCCGCTATTTTGACGCCATTGGCGGCATTTTTGTTGCATCGCTCGGGCATGGCCATCCGCGCGTTTTAGAAGCTATGCGCAAGCAGATGGAGGTGTTGAGCTTTGCGCCACCCCTACATGGCATTGCCGATATCACCTTGGAGTTTGTGGAAAAGCTGGGCAACGTGACGCCGGGCAATCTCAACTTTGTCAAAGCCTACAGCGGCGGCTCGGAATCGGTGGAATCGGCCTTAAAATTTGTGCGCCAATACTGGAAGCAGACGGGCCATCCCGGCAAGTATAAGTTTGTCAGCCGTTACTTTGGCTACCACGGCGGCACCTATGGCGCGATGGCGGCCAGTGGCACCGGCAAACGCAAGACCCCCTTTGAACCGCACATGACCGGCTTCCCCAAGGTCTTCCCCCCCACCTACTATCGCGACCGCTTTGCCTCGTGGGACGAATGCAACCGCTTCTGCGCCCGCATGTTTGAGGATGTGATCATCAACGAAGACCCGGAAACCGTAGCCGGCGTGATCCTGGAGCCCATCGGCAATACGGGCGGCATTATTACCCCCACCGATGAATATTTCCAAATTTTGCGCGAGATCTGCGACCGCCACAATGTGATCCTCATCTTTGACGAAATCATTACCGGCTATGGCCGCACCGGCAATATGTTTGCCGCCCAGACCTTTGGCGTCACGCCCGATATTATCTGTGGCGGCAAAGGACTTTCCAGCGGCGCGCTGCCCATGGGCGCGATGATCGCGCGCGAAGAGATGGGCGACGCCTTCTTGGGGCCGGTGGAAGCCGAGGTAAACTTTGCGCACGGCCACACCTTTGCCGCCAACCCGCTGGCTTGTGCTGTCGGCTGCGCCGTGCTGGATGAAATCGTAGAACAGCAGCTTGATCAGCGCGCCCAAAGCTTGGGCGACTACCTGGTCAGCAAATTAGACGGGTTGAAACAATATGGCGTCATCCGTGAAGTGCGCGGCAAGGGGCTCTTGCGTGGCGTTGAGTTTGCCAAAGACTTGCAAACGCTGGCGCCCTTCCCAGAATTGGGCCAAGCCCTGAAAAAGACCGCGCTCAAAAACGGCCTGATCATGCGCATTGACCCCAATTGGTTTGCCGTGGCGCCGGCCCTGACCGTCACCCGAGCGCAGATCGACGAAATGGTCGCCCTGATCGAACGCAGCCTCCTGGACGCGCTGGAAATGGTTGGCGAGTAGATGAGGCGCCTTGTCTGGCCTATATTTGTAGGTGCGGTTTCCCTACCGCACAATTCGGGTTGACAAGCACGTGCGGTAGGGAAACCGCACCTACTGAAGGATAAAAATTATGTCCCAACACCATCATTGGCATCTACGCCTCCGCAAGACGACGTTGTCCCGCTGGCGCGAATGGGCCTTTGCCCTGAGTGGCCTGCTCCTGTTGTTCGCCTGGATCCAACCCGGTATTGCCCAAGTGGAGACGCTGGCCGAGATCGGCCCCGACCAGCCGCGTGCGACGGCGCCCTGTGATGAAACCCTGGAGCCCGGCGCTGAAATTCAGACAGCCATCGACGCGGTGCGTGACAAGAGCACGCCCTATGTGCTCTGTCTGCAACCCGGCTACTATATTGGCGGCATGAATGGCGACACCACCTTTGAAGCGGAGCATGACTTTGGCGACACCGAGGTCAGCGCCGAGAACGACAGTAGCAATGGCGGCGATTGGTGGAATCAGAATGATGATGGCCCCTACTATGGCAACATTGTCATCAAGAACCGGCAAAATTTTACGCTGCGCGGGCTCGTTGAAGATGGCCAGCGCGCTGTCATTCTCGGCATCCCCAATGATGAGATCTATCCGCCGGAAAGTGCAGCGCCGGAAGATCAACATCCCAATGATAAGGCGATTTTGCTTAAGGTGGTCAACGGTGACAATATTACCATCGAAAATCTGACCATTGACGGCTTTACCTACCCCGATTTTCCCGACATGACCACCAAGGTGGCGGTGCTCAACCGGCTCATCTGGCTACAGAACACGACCAACTCGCGTCTCATCGGCAATGTGATACTGCATGGCGGTGGCGAATGCATCCGTCTGCGCACCAATTCGCGTGACAACGAGGTCGCCTATAACACCATCCACAGTTGTGGCTACTACCAATTTAAGATCCAGCCCTTGCAACGGCTCTGGAAGAATGGCGAGGGCATCTACATCGGCGTCGACCCCTACCAGATTCGCGCCAACCAGATCAACAAACAGGCCTACTTTGGCGCCGATTGGGAAGCTATGACCGATGGCTCGCGCAACAATCTGATCCACCACAATGACATCTTTCCCGGCGCGCGCGATGGGCTAGAGCCGCCCCCCACCAACCCTTTGCGGGAAGGAGTCACCGCAGCGGATGACTACGGCAATGAGTGCATTGACATCAAAGAGGATCAAGAGGACATTGGGCGCACGGTCCGGCTGCCGGGCGTGACCAAAGCGCAACTGATCAACAATGTTATCCGTGACAACCGCTGCCAGGGTCAATTTGACGAGGATAGCGGTGCGCTTGATGCCCGCAATTCCAATAATCTCTTTGAGCACAACGAGGTGGTGGGCACTGTGCGCGGCGCGGCAATCCGGCTGGGGGGCGGCGACCCCAAACCGATTTTGGTCGAGCCGCTGCTTTCGGACCCGGTCAAGAGCTGCACCGGCGATATTGTGGAGACGCAGAAGTGGCAGGCGTACAATAACCGCATCCGCAAGAATGTCTTGACCGCCTACTACAACGATTTTTCCGATTTCAACGGACGCGGCGGTTACCTGGCTTCGGATTGCGATGACGTGATGACCTGCAGCGCTGATGGCCAGCCTACCTTTACCGTGCAAAATTGTGGGCCGCAAAAGATCCTCTATGTGGTCAAGACCTTTGCCGTTGCCGACTACCCGCCGGAAGTACAGGCCGCCGGCAGTGGCGTCTGCGGCAATGTGGCCGACATCGATGGCGGCACCGATTGGGGCGAACGTTCCTATCAAGATCAGTTGGAGCCGGTGCTCTTCGCCCGTCTGCCCGAAGCCGCCACCAACCTTGCCACCTGTCGCCAGGATGCCAACAACTATGCCGATAACGACCCACCGGGTATCCGCGGCGGCTGTGTCGGCGCTGACTGTGCTGAGGCGACCAGCGGACCCGTTTCGCCGTTGGCGACGCCGGGCAAATCGCCCTTGGCCACGCCGCTAGCCGAGTCGCCGCTCTCACCGTTGCCATCCCCCACAGCAGCGCCATCCCCTACGGTGGCGCGCACGCCAACCAAAGCACCCTAATTCTTTGGTACGGAATATCGTTGCAAACCGACAAGTGGTGGCAAGGGGCAAGGCTCACCACCCGCCACTCGCCACCACTTGTCGGTTTGAGGCATAGCTTCGATGGATTGTTCATATCTTTTTCTATCTGTTCAAACAGGAGGAACTGCACAATGTTGACCCAAGCACAGATCGATTTCTACCATGAGAATGGCTATTTGGGTGTCGAGAAAGTCTTTTCCGATGCCGAGGTAGCTGAATTGCGTCGCGTCACCGATGAATTTGTTGAAAAATCGCGGGAAACCACTGAACACACCGCCATCTTTGACCTGGAGCCCGGGCACACAGCAGAACAGCCCATGTTGCGCCGGATCAAGGACCCGATCAAGCACCATGCAGCCTATGACCGGGCGCTGCGCCATCCCAAGGTATTGGAGATTGTCAGCCAACTGATTGGCCCCAACATCCGCACCAATGGCAACAAGCTCAACCTGAAATATGCCAACTTTGGCAGCCCCGTCGAATGGCACCAGGATTGGTCCTTCTACCCCCACACCAATGATGACCTGTTGGCGGTCGGCGTCTGTATCGACCCCATGACCATGGAAAATGGCGCGCTGTTGGTCATCCCCGGCTCGCATAAGGGGCCGGTCTTGGACCACCATCACAAAGAGCGGGGTATCTTTGTCGGCGCGGTGACCGATGAAGATTTTGACCCCAGCAACGCCGTACCGCTCTTGTTGGGCGCCGGCGGCATCTCGATCCACCATGTGCGCGCCTTGCATGGCTCGGCCCCCAATACATCGCCCAACCCGCGCCGCCTCTTGCTCTTCCAATATTGCGCCAACGACGCCTGGCCGCTCACCGGCTTCCCTGGCTGGGACGCCTTTAACGCCAACATTGTCCAGGGCGAACCAACCCATATCCCACGCGTCACCAATGTACCGGTGCGCATTCCGTTGCCAGCGGGCGAAAAGGGCGGCTCCATCTACGAGACGCAGACAATGATGAAGAAGCGCTACTATACGGTGCCGACGGTAAACAAAGAAAAAGCCCTGGCGCTGCCGTAACGTGGAAAGAGCAGAATGTGTAAATCTCGGCAGAAATCATCTGTCAGTTACTACCGAATGTCATTCAGTTAACAGTCATCAGTTCCCAGTTTTCAGTAGCCAGTCTCGAACCACACACTGGAAACTGAGCACTGATCACTGATTACTTTGACACGATCATTGCTTAACTTAACGACATTGAGTTACTACCAGTGGTAGATTTTCTGAATTTCTGTCGTGGTATTTACGCCGAACTGTAGCAGAATATAGCACGCATTTTGCTATATTCTGCCTTTCAACCCTTTTTTCATTGACATATGATTACACCCGATGTATATATATTTATCAGTATATACTGCGTGTGCATTTCGATCTGTCTGTACATTAGGAGGCAAGTGATAATGGAAACGGCTAAGCTATTTTAAAGCCGAACTATAATATGGTGTACAAAAGAGTGGTGACCCCCCACAAAAACCAACAGGCGTTACTTCAATTTCTTACGCCATATGTTATTGTTGATTTTGATCAAGATGCGGCCATGGCTTATGGTAGCATTCGGGCCGATTTGGAATGACGTGGGCTGCCAATCGATCCATTGGATCTTCTAATCGCTGCACAGGCGCTTAGTCGTAATCTGATTCTTGTGACGAATGATACGCGCGAGTTCTCCAGGATCGCTCAGTTACAGTTAGAGGATTGGACTTTATTATAACTTTTTCGCGCAGCGGAGCCGAACTCATGAATGACCAACAGTACCAGCAAGGCATTGCGCAGTTTACCCAAATGGTGGGCGAAGATCAGATCGATGCCCTGCGTGCACGCTTTCGGGACGTTTCGCCGGAGTTTGAACATGCCGTCATGGCCATCATCGGCGGCCAGATCTGGAATCGCCCCAACCTGGATTTGCGCACACGCAGCCTGGTGAGCATTGCCACGCTGGCCGCGCAAGGGCGGGTCAACGCGCTGGCGCTCAACATTGAGATGGCGCTCAACAACGGGGCCACCGAAGCCGAAATTGTCGAAACCTTCTTCCAGGTCGCCATCTATGCCGGCTTTGCCGCGGCCTGGGACGGCCTGGAAAAAGCGCAACCAATCTTCGCCGCGCACCGCGCCCGGCAATCTCCATGACGGGTGCAGATGTTAAAGTGCAGCGAAAATTCTGTTACTCACTTACGTCCCGTAGGGACGGTTGACTCTAGGGATAGTTACGAAAAAAAGCATTATCATGTTGACCCTAAACTCAGCCGTCCCTACGGGACTAGGCAATTCTGGCGCGAGCCAGATGAATTTTCATTGATCGGGCCGTTTGGCTTGCAAAACCGTATCTACAGGCGAAAGTGTAGCCAAACGGACAGAATGAACGACTTGGATTAGGTATAATCGGTTAATCATGTACATAGGGCTATATTTTTTTGTTACTCAATTCGACTGACCAGTCGGTCTAGTAATGTTACATAGGTGGACTAGTCCAGTGTCAAGGCAGTTATATTAGGCAACTATGGCAACTAAGGTAAATCAATCCTCTTCCCCCCAAAATGAAAGCACCATTAGCCGCATTATGGACGCGGCGCTCAATGTCTTTGCGCGCAAAGGCTATCATGACACGCGCATGGACGAAATCGTCAGTGAGTCGCAGACCTCCAAAGGGTCGATCTACTTCTATTTTCCCAACAAAGAACAGCTTTTTCTGGCGCTGGTCGATCAATTTTCCAACCTGTTGGAGCGGCGCATCAATGAAGCGATTCACGAACATGACCGGGGCATGGCCAAGGTGCAGGCGGCCTTGGAAGCCTGTCTGGCCACCTTTGGCCGCTATCGTCGCCAGGCCAAGGTGCTGCTGGTGCAGGCCTCGGGGCTGGGCAATACCTTTGAGCAGAAGCGGCTGGCGGTCAACGAACGTTTTGCCAATCTGATTGCCACCTACCTGCAGGAAGCCGTCGATGTGGGCGAGATCGCGCCGTTGGACACCGAGGTGGTCGCCCATGCCTGGATGGGGGCCATCTACAATGTCGTCATCCGCTGGGTCTATACCGGCGAGTTGGGACCCGAGCGCATTGTCCAGGCGCTGGTGCCGATGCTGTTGCAGAGCGTTGGCTATCAAGCAGAAAGCACACCACAGCAGCAACAGGGAGCCGTCCATGATGACAGCACAACTGCCCCTGACTGAATATCAAGTCCAGCTACATGGACGTCTGGTCAGCTACAGCGCCCCTGCTCCGGCCATTGATCCCGCGCTCTTTTTGCGCTATGCACGGGGACGCGCCCGCTTTTTCTGGCGTGATGGGCGCACCGATGTCACGTTGGCGGGCATGGGTATTGCCGCCGATCTGATGGCCTGGGGTGAGACGCGCTTTCAAGGCATTGCACGGCAGGCGCGTGAACTCTTTAGCCATGCGATTACCTTTAACAATGCCGAACCCCTGGCCTCGCCGCGCCTCTTTGGCGGCTTTGCCTTTCGCGATGACTTTGTGCCCGACTTTACCTGGTATGGCTTTCATCCCGCCCACTTTGTGCTGCCTCACTATCAGTTGATGCAACATGGCGCCACCCGTTGGCTCACCATCAACGCGCTGCTGGGCCCCGATGAGGATCCGGCCACCAATTTGCCGCAGTTACAGGAGGCGTTACAACACTGTCTTGGCGCGCTCCATGACTTTGCCGCAGAACAAGCCAACACAGCGGCGGAGCCATGTAAACAGGACAAACCGGCCCCTGCGACCATGAACTATCCCTTGTCATTCCCGGCGTGGGCGCAGATGATTACCCAAGCCCAAGCACACTTTGCGACAGGGGCCATGCAAAAGGTCGTATTGGCGCGCGTCTGTGAAGTAAAACTGCCTACCGTGGTCAATCTCGACCAGGCGTTGGCCTATTTGCAGCAGCGTTACGCCGCCTGTTACACCTTTCTCTTTGAGCCGCAGCCCCATCACGCCTTTTTTGGCGCCACGCCGGAACTGTTGGCGGCCACCCACGACCAACGGCTCACGACCATGGGGCTAGCCGGCTCCATTCAGCGTGGCGCCACGCCGGCGGAAGATGAACGGCTGGCGACCGAACTGCTGACCTCGACCAAGGATCGCCATGAACATGCGCTGGTGGTGGCGGCCCTGCGTCAGCGGCTGGAACCGCTGACAACGGAGTTAACCATTCCCCCGGAACCGATCATCTATCAATTGAGCAACATCCAGCATCTCTACACTCCCGTGACCGGCCTGTTACGCCACGCCAACGGCATTTTGCCCTTGGTGGAGACGCTGCATCCTACGCCAGCCCTGGGTGGCTCGCCCCGTGAACGGGCGTTGGCCTTTATCAGTGAGGCCGAGACGGTGCCCCGTGGTTGGTACGCCGGTCCCATTGGCTGGATCGACCATACCATGAACGGCGCCTTTGGCGTGGCTATCCGTTCGGCCGTGGCCCAGCGCGAGCGGGTCTGGCTTTACGCCGGCGCCGGCATTGTGGACGCATCGGAGCCCGCCAAGGAGTGGGCGGAGACTAGCTGGAAGTTTCGACCGATTCAGGAGGCGTTGGGCATTGGCCACGAGTGAAGCAGTACCCATTCCCATCAACCCCAACAATCAGTGGGCCGATCTCTTCGTCAGTGAATTGGTGGCCTGTGGACTACGCGCAGTCTGTGTGGCGCCGGGCTCCCGTTCGACGCCGTTGACGTTGGCCTTTGCCCGCCACCCTGCGATCACGCTTTACCTACAGTTGGATGAACGGTGTGCGGCCTTTTTTGCCTTGGGGCTGGCCCTGGCGACAGAACGACCAGTGGCCCTGGTCTGCACTTCGGGCACGGCTGCGGCAGAGTTTCACGGTGCAATTATCGAAGCCTATCAAGCCCATGTGCCGCTGCTGGTGCTGACCGCCGACCGCCCTCATGAGGTGCGCTACAGCGGGGCCAATCAGACCATTGACCAGGTGAAGATGTACGGCGACCATGTGCTCTGGTCCTTTGACGCTCCCGTGCCTCAAGCCAATGCGCCGGCGTTGGTACTCCGCGCCTGGCGCACACTGGCCTGCCGCGCCTATGCCTTGGCCAATGGGATTGTCAAGGGACCTGTCCATCTTAACTTTCCTTTCCGCCAGCCATTGGAGCCTGCCGCGCCCCCCCTACCGGCTATGCCGGTGCGTGAGCAGCCGCTGGTCACGATTGAACAAGGTACGTTACAGCCGACGCCCCAGCAGGTTGAGCAGTTGGCAACGCTCATCGACAGCCATGAACGTGGGCTTATCATCTGTGGGCCGAGCTGTCCCGGCGGTGATTTTCCCGTGCAGGTGGCGCAACTGGCGCCACGGAGCGGCTACCCCGTTGTGGCCGACCCCTTGTCCGGTGTACGCTTTGGGCCGGCGGTGGCAAGTGGGCTTGTGGTCGGTGGCTATGAGAGCTATTTGCAGAGCAGCACACCGCCCTGGCCCGCCGCGGACGTGGTGCTACGCTTTGGCGCTGTTCCCACCTCCAAGTGGCTCAACAGCTATCTGACTGCCAACCCGCCGGCGCATATGGTGCACGTTCAGGCCAATGGCATATGGGCTGATGACAGCCATCTTGTCACCCAGTTGTTGCAAATTGAGCCGACAGAACTTTGCCGGCAGTTGACAGCCAGGGTAAGGGCGCGTGGCGATTCAGCGTGGGCAACACAGATCGCAACCACCGAGGCGACCTGCCAACAAATGGTAGCGCGCTACTGCCGGGAGCATTCATTTGACGGCGCTATCGTTGCGGCAGTGATGGCGCGGTTGCCTGCCGGCGCCCGCCTAATGATTGGCAACAGTCTGCCGGTGCGCCATCTGGATCAATGGGGGGCGCCAACGCCGCGACCGATCCAGGTCTTTGGCAATCGCGGTGCCAGCGGCATTGATGGCGTAACCTCGACGGCGTTGGGCATTGCCGCGGCGAGCGCCGCGCCGCTGGTGCTGATCACAGGCGATATTGCCTTTTACCACGACATGAATGGGCTGTTGGCCATCCAGCAACATGGTCTGCGCAACGTCACCGTTGTCTTGCTCAATAACAATGGCGGCGGTATCTTTCGGCGGCTGCCGGTGGCTAAATTCGACCCGCCCTTTACATCGCTCTTTCTCACCCCCCACGGCCTTGATTTTAGCCATGTGGCGCAGCTTTACGGGCTGGCGCATCACCGTGTGGACAGCCACGCTACCTTTCAAACTATCTTTACGCAGAGCCTTATCGGCAAGCAAGCGACCTTGATCGAAGTGATAACCGATGGTGAGGTCGATGCTGACCATCAACAGACCCTGGTTCAACAGATTCAAGCAGCAATCAAGGAGCAATAAAGGATTGATCATGAGTGAAACCAATCACGTGGCCTGGCAACAGGTCCAAGAGTATTCCGATATTACCTATCACAAAGCCGACGGCATGGCGCGCATTGCCTTTAATCGGCCCGAAGTGCGCAACGCCTTTCGTCCCCAAACCATTGACCAGATGATTGAAGCGTTCCGCGATGTCTGGATGGATGATGACATTGGCGTGGTCTTGCTCACCGGCAATGGTCCGTCGCCCAAGGACGGCGTCCATTCGTTCTGCGCCGGCGGCGACCAAAAGGTGCGCGGCCATGCCGGCTATATTGATGACAAGGGGATGGCGCGCCTCAATGTGCTGGAGTTGCAACGGATTATCCGCACCATGCCCAAGCCGGTGATTGCGCTGGTGGCCGGCTATGCCATTGGCGGCGGCCATGTGCTGCATGTCATCTGTGATCTGACACTGGCGGCGGAGAATGCTGTCTTTGGCCAGACGGGGCCGATTGTGGGCAGCTTTGACGGCGGATTGGGGGCCAGCTATCTGGCGCGCATTGTGGGTCAGAAGAAGGCGCGCGAGATCTGGTATCTCTGTCGCCAGTACAATGCGCAGGAAGCGCTGGAGATGGGGCTGGTCAACAAGGTGGTGCCGGTGGAAGAGCTTGAGGCCGAAGGGGTGGCCTGGGCACAAGAGATTTTGCAGAAGAGCCCGCTGGCCATTCGCTTCCTCAAGGCAGGACTCAACGCCGACTGTGACGGCCAAATTGGTCTCCAGGCGCTGGCCGGTGACGCGACCATGCTCTTCTACATGACCGAAGAGGGCAAAGAGGGACGCAACGCCTTTGTCGAAAAACGCAAGCCGGACTTCCGCCAATATCCCTGGCGACCATGAGTGGAAGGCAGGGTGATTTGATGCAGGATTGGCTGGCGGCGCGGACCCAGGCGTCACCTCACGCGACGGCGTTGGTGATTGGCCAGGAGAGTTGGAGCTATGCGGCGCTGGATCGGTTTGTGGCCGGTCAGTGCGTCGGTCTGCTGGATCATGGGCTCGCAGCCGGGCAACGGGTGGCAGCGCTACTGCCCAATGGGCTGGCCTATGTTGGTTTGATCCATGCATTGGCGCGCTTGGGCGTGGTGTTGGTCCCCCTCAATATTCGGCTAACCGCCACCGAGCTGAATTGGCAGTTGGCGCAGAGCGAATGCCATTTCCTGGTCTACAGCGCCGAAACCGCGGCGTTGGCGACACAGTTGCTTGAGAATCATGACTGTCGCGGGGTCGATGTGGATGCCTGCACTTGGCAAGGGGCTCAAGGTGTGGTCAGCGTCGGCTATGGCCGACATGCCTTTCAGCTAGACGCGCCCCAAGCGATCGTCTTTACCTCCGGCACTACCGGTCATCCCAAAGGCGCAGTGTTGAGCTATGCGAACCACTTCTGGAGCGCCACGGCTTCGTCCTATCGTTTGGGCTTGATTCCCACCGAGCGCTGGTTGAGTTGTCTCCCCCTCTATCACGTTGGCGGGCTGGCGGTGGTCTTCCGATCCTGCCTCTATGGCACAGCGATTGTGCTGCATGAGCGCTTTGATCTGGAACAGTTTAATGCCAGCCTGGAGCAAGATCAGATTACGCTGACCTCGGTGGTGCCGACGATGCTGCACCGGCTGTTGGCCTTGCGCGCCGGCCAGCCGTGGCCACGCACGTTGCGCCACATCCTGTTGGGCGGCGCGGCGGCTACACCTGAACTCTTGGCGGCGGCGCTGGCCAGCGCCGCGCCGGTCGCCACGACCTATGGGCTTACGGAGGCGGCGTCCCAGGTGGCGACCATGCGTCCGGAAGCGGTGCGCCAGAAATCCGGCAGTGTGGGCAAACCCTTGATGTTTACCAGCGTGCGCATTGTTGATGAAACGGGGGCGTCACTGCCGCCGGGCGAAAAAGGGGAGATTGTGGTGCAGGGGCCTACGGTTATGGCCGGCTATTATCATAACCCAACCGCCACCGCGGCGACGCTGCGCAAGGGTGAGCTTTATACGGGCGACATTGGTCTGCTCGACGCCGACGGTGATCTCTGGATTGTGCAACGGCGCAGTGATCTGATCGTCAGCGGTGGTGAAAATGTCTATCCTATGGAAGTGGAGGCCGTACTGCGCCAACATCCGGCCGTGGCCGCGGTCTGTGTGGTGGGGCTGCCTGACGCGGAATGGGGCGAGCAGGTGGCGGCGTTGGTAGAATGCCGACCTGGTATGCAGGTAACAGCTGCTGAGTTGCAAGCCTTTGGCCGCCAACAGTTGGCCGGCTACAAACAACCGCGATTGATTACCTTTATCGACGCCCTGCCCCAAACGGCCTCGGGCAAAGTGGAGCGGCGCACCGTGGCTGCCCACCTTGCCCGACAGCAGACGGAGTCGGAATCATGCCCATCTATCCCGTGAATGGTGTTGCCTATTACTATGAACTCACAGAACCGCCACCAACCAGCGCACCTGTGACCAAGCTGAGGCCACCGTTGGTCCTACTCCATGGCTTTACCGGCAGCAGCGCTAATTGGTCGCCCCACGTAGCGGCATTGGCGGCGCAGCGGCGGGTGATCACGGTCGATCTGTTGGGCCACGGTCAAACAACTGTGCCGGCTGATCCATTACGCTACAGCATGGCCGCAAGCGCCCAGGATTTGGCGGCGCTGCTCGCAGTCATTGCCCCAGGGCCGGTGGAGTTGCTGGGCTATTCCATGGGCGGCCGATTGGCGCTCTATGTGGCCCTTACCTATCCTAATCAGGTGCAGCGGCTAATCTTGGAGAGCGCCTCGCCGGGGCTGGCCGATGCGGCCGCAAGGGTTGCGCGCACGCAAAGTGACGAAGCGCTGGCCAACCGGATTGAGTACGAGGGCATCGCCGCCTTTGTCGCCATGTGGGAAAAGTTGCCGCTCTTTGCCACCCAGGCTAGCTTGCCGGCAGCAGAACAAACTCAATTGCACGCCCAACGTTTGCGCAACTCAGCACAGGGGCTGGCGAATAGTCTCCGGGGTATGGGGACCGGGGTGCAACCGTCATTGTGGGATGCGTTGCCCCGCCTACAACAGCCGACCTTGCTGCTGGCCGGTGCATTGGACCCCAAATTTAGCGCCATTGCCGCGCAAATGGCGCAGGCGCTCCCGCAGGCAACTATGGCTGTCGTGCCCGATGCCGGGCATACCATCCATTTAGAGGCGCCGCACGCCTTTCAGCACCACCTGCAAGCGTTTCTCTAACTTCAGGGGAAGACACACGACTGTCTGTGTCAAAGCGCAGTATGCTGTCCCCAATTTTATCCAACCGTCACAACCATCTTAACAGGAATTTATCTATGGCAATCTGGTTTACAGAACCTTCTTTTGAAGCGCTCAACGAACTAGCACAGGAGACGTTAATCACCCACCTTGGCATTGAAATCACAGAAATCGGTGACGATTTCATTTGCGCCAAGATGCCGGTCGATCGGCGGACTGTGCAACCGGCAGGCTTGTTGCACGGCGGAGCATCGGTAACGCTGGCGGAAACTTTGGGCAGCATTGCTGCGACCCTCTGCGTTAACCCTCTGGAAAAACAGTGTGTTGGTTTGGAGATCAATGCCAATCATGTGCGTGCGGCGCGCAGCGGATATGTCTACGGCACAGTACGCCCGCTCCACATCGGCAACTCCACCCACATTTGGCAGACCGAGATTAGAGACGAACAAGCGCGACTGGTCTGCGTCTCCCGTCTGACAGTAGCAGTGCTAAACCGTTAAGGGAGTTTTAGCCAATTAATATCCCAAGTGACCGTCACTGGCAATAACAGCGCCACTTGGCAAACCTGCACACGGCCAGTGACAGACCTGGTGTGGATAGTAATTCTTTGAAAATACCTAAAGAGCCGCATGCAACACCTCTACACGCAATCGAGGTTTTGTGAAAACCCCGATTGCGGTTGACACTCTATCGCTCATTTATTTCACTGTAAAGGAATGCTTATATGACCCTACAGACGCTGTTGATCGTGCTGCTGGCCTTTGCCTTGATTACGTTAGCTTCTGAACGCATTGGCTACTATTTTCGCCTGCTCAATCTGCCACTTATTAGCGGTTTCCTCTTTACAGGGGTGCTGGCTGGTCCTTATCTACTAGGGCTCATCCAAATCGAACAGACAGAACAGCTCCGCTTTTTGGATGATGTAGCGTTGGGGGTCATTGCTTTTGCCGCCGGCAGTGAATTTTACCTTAGCGAGTTACGCGGTCGCTTGCGTAGCATTGCCTGGATCACCCTGACTAACACCATCTTTATTCCGATAATCGGCGCCGTCAGCCTCTATCTCTTGGCCGACTTTATCCCCTTTATGCAAGATCTATCGCCCGCCAGTCGCCTGGCCGCGGCGTTGGTGGCCGGGGCAATCTTGGTCGCACGCTCGCCTTCGTCGGCGATTGCCATCGTCAATGAGTTGCGCGCCAAGGGTCCCTTTACGCAAATGACGCTCGGCGTCACCATGTTGACCGATGTACTGGTCATCATTCTCTTTGCGGTCATGTCCTTTGTGGCCGACGCGTTGATTCACAATGTTGCGCTCAGCCTCGGCTTCATTGGTCTGCTGCTAGCCGAATTGGGTGTGTCGATCATTGTGGGCTATGGCCTGGGGCAGTTGCTCCACCTGCTCCTGCGCACCCATATGAATGGTTGGCTCAAACGGGGCCTGGTCATTATTGCCGGCTATGCGATCTTTGTATTGGCCGATTATGTACGTGATGCAAGCCATCTTTATCTGCCCTTTGAATTTTTCTTGGAGCCGCTGCTCATCTGTATGATTGGCAGCTTTGTCATCACCAACTACACAGGGTATCGGGCTGAGTTCATGCAGATCGTGCACGATATTGGGCCACCCATCTATGTTATCTTTTTCACCCTCACCGGCGCTTCACTGAGCCTGGATGTGTTGGCCAATACCTGGCAGATTGCCGCCATCCTCTTTGGCATTCGCTTGGTGGCAATCTTTATCGGCTCCTATAGTGGCGGTCTGATTGCCGGCGATCCGGCAGCTTATAATCGACTCAGTTGGATGACCTTTGTCACGCAGGCCGGCGTCGGTTTGGGGTTGGCCAAAGAAGCGGCCATTGAGTTTCCCGAATGGGGCGCAGCTTTTGCCACCATGATCATTTCCGTCATTGTGGTCAGCCAACTGGTGGGGCCGCCGCTCTTCAAGATGGCCATCAGCCGGGTCGGAGAAGCCCGTCCTCGTGGTCAAACACCAGAGTTTGACGGGGAACGGGATGCGATTATCTTTGGGCTGGAAGACCAATCATTGGCGTTGGCGCGGCTCTTAAAGTCACATGGGTGGGGCGTTAAAATCGCCTCCCGCACCATTAACGAATGGCGCGGGGTCAATGACAACAACCGGGATATTGACATTGTCGCCATTCCCGGCCTGACGCTGGAAGCCTTTAAGCTGTTACAGGCAGAACAGGCCGACGCGATTATTGCCATGCTTTCTAACGAAGAAAATTATCAGATCTGCGAGTTGGCCTATGAACATTACGGCACGGAACATCTGGTAGTGCGGCTTACCGAACGGGAGGAGTATGAACGCTTCCAAGAGTTAGGCGCCATCATTGTGGACCCATCGATTGCGACGGTGAATCTGCTCGATCTCTTTGTGCGCTCGCCCCTTGCCACCTCGATTTTGCTGGATATGGTCGAAAATCAGGCGGTCAGGGATTTGCAAGTACGCAACCGCCACATCGGTGGGCTTGCCTTGCGTGAATTGCGTTTACCACTGGATGTCCTCGTCTTGTCGTTACGACGCGGCAACAGCACCTTGGTTTCCCACGGCTATACGCGGCTAGAGTTAGGCGACTCGATTACGGTTGTCGGTTCGCCCGAGAGCTTGGAACAGGTGACGTTGCAGATTGAGGGGTAGCCGCGCTAAGCCAGGTCAATGTTTTGGCTGTGTGTTGCGTATTGCGTGTACTGACTGCTAGTACACTGTCAGCGAAATTCTGATAGTTTAGCGGTGGTCACCCAGGTCTTCCTGGAAGGGGCGGCGGATGGTGAAAAACAGGAAGTGTGTGTTGCCCCTTCCAGGAAGACGCACGCTGGCACACCCGCGTTGGCTAAACTCGTAAAATTTTGTTTACAGTGTACTAGTAGTTAAGCAGAGTTAGATTGATGGCGGCTAGAAACCTGTATAGTGCAAAGTTGCACCTTTAGCGAAGATTCCAGATGTTCAAACCTTAGACAAATGAGGTCGTAGAAGCCGCTGAAAGGCTCTAAAAGCCCACGAAACGCAGAAGTAGACCAAATTTGCCTTAAAAACCTGTACAAAAACTAGGAATTCATAGCCAAGGTGCAAAATTGCACTATCCAGGTTTCTCAGAGAAACCTGGTTTCTTATCTTGCAAAAGAATATTGGTGAAGTAGGAGAGAAGTGTTCATGAATGCCGGCTACGCAGCCCATAATGGCGGTGACGTTGGGTATGGCCGACATTTTGGTCACCAGGCGGATTCGTCTATACTGTCAGGGTAAAGCCCTGTTAGATAGCCAACCATTGGCCAAGTTCGGCGCGGCAAGCCGCGGCCTCTGTAAAGAGAATGCCATGAATCCCCAGCGCGTTCGCCGCCGCAATGTTGGGGGGCGAGTCATCGAGAAAAATAGACTCTTCGGCCTTGAGGCCATAGCGTTGGAGCAGGTGATGGTAGATGGCGACGTCAGGCTTGATTTGTTGGATCTCGCCCGAAATTACAATACCGCGGAAGAGGGGCCAGAAGGTGTGCTGTTGGCGCAAATAAGTATATCGTTCGACAGGCATGTTGGAGAGACAGTAGAGCGGCACGCCCCGATCAGCTAGCGTCTGCATGAGCGCGATGGTCTCGATTTTGGGTGTCATCATGGTGTTGCAGAGATCCCAGAGGCGTTGCAGATCTTCAACCGGACGACCCACGCGGGCCGCAAAGCGCGCAATGGCGTCAACCGCGCTAAGCGTGCCACGATCAGTCTCGACCCAATCGGCGTGACGAAAGACCTGTTCGCGCACCAGATCGGTCAGCGCCTGCTGTGTTGCTGGATCGGTGACCAGTTCCGTCACAAAGCTTTGGATAATGGCTGTCGGCTCCCAATTAAAGACGACACCGCCTAAATCGAAAATCACGTTATACATCATATATTGTTAACCCTTTTCCCTGACCCTTGATTTTGGTTACTATTCAGGGAAGTGCCGTAGGTAACAGAAAAATTTTGTCCGTACTATGATTCTTATGATTTTATGCGTGCTATGATTCCGCTTGGCAGATGTTCGCTGTCGTTTCCTTCTCCCTACCCGCAACACGAAATCATCGCCCATCATCTCATCATTTGAATCATAATTTGGACTCCCATTGCGCGTCACATCAGGATTGTACATCTGAAAAGCCTGAATAGTAACTGAATTTGCACCTAATTTTAGCATAACCAACAATCCAACCTCAACTGTAAGGAGTAATTTCATGGCGCTAAGCGATCTGACCCACCTGTGGGTCGAAGCATCTTTTCTATCCAACGCCCTAGCCCAAATCCCCAGTCATGTCGCCATCACCATCTCGGATCCGCCCAGCCGGCCGCCACAGGTGGGTGCACCCTACCAGGCGATCCTGGCCTCGTCCCTGGTGCCGTATGATGGTGCGCTGATGGACACGTTGCCCAACCTACGCATGATCGCGCGCACGGGCATTGGTTATGACAATGTCAATCTAGCGGACGCCACCGCGCGGGGCATTGTGGTTACCAATACCCCTGATGGTCCCACAGAATCGACCGCCGAACATACGGTGGCGATCCTGATGGCATTGGCCAAGCGGCTTAAACAGGGCGATGCCAACATGGCCGCCGGCAAATGGGGGCCACGCGGCGCGCCGCTCATCGGCGTCGAAGTGCGCGGGCGGACCTTGGGGTTAGTGGGTCTTGGTCGGATTGGCAAGCGCGTGGCGCAGATCTGTAGTCAAGGGCTGCTCATGAAGGTGGTGGCCTATGATCCCTACGTAAGCGCCGAGCAAGGAGCCGCGCTCGGTGTTACCATGACGGATCTGGACAGCCTGTTGGCACAGGCTGACTTTGTCAGCGTCCATGTCCCCGCCACGCCGGAGACACACCATCTGATCAATCAGACGCGCATTGCCAAGATGAAAGATGGCGCGTTTGTGCTCAATCTGGCACGTGGGCCACTGGTCGATGAAGCCGCGCTGTTAGAGGCCGTTGACAGCGGTAAGTTGGCCGGCGCAGGAATGGATGTCTTTGATCCGGAGCCGCCCGCAGTGGACTCGCGCCTGCGCAACCATCCTCTCATCATTGTCACCCCTCACGCCGCCGGGGTCACAGTCGAGGGACGCGAACGGATCGAAACGATGGCGGTGGAACGCGTCTTGGCCTTCTTCCGGGGCGAAACTCCGCCGGATGTACTCAATCGCGAAGTACTTAATCAAGGGTGAATCCTATCACGGACCAATACAAGAAGCGCTAACATTGGCAGCGCGTCTATTATACTGACGAGCAGCACAAGAAGTAACCTATTACTCGTGTAAAAAGTGTTACTTCTTGGCGCTCGTTAGTATAGCTGAACTGCCGGAGACGGGAGGCATTAACTATGTACGCATCTTCATTCGCTATTTGCTGGCAACGCAGGAACGCGAACAGGTGCGCGAATTTGTACGCGCGGTTCAAGAACAAGGTGTGGAGCAAGGAGGCGTTATGACTTACGCAGAAGAACTGTTACACGAAGGTGAGATCAAGGGTGAGATCGTCGGCGAACTGAAAGGGCAGATCGAGACCATCGAAAAGCTCTTACGCGCCGGCGTCAGTTGGGCGACCATTGAAGAAGCCACAGGTCTGAATGCTGAAAAGTTTGCTACGCTCAAGACCGAACTAGCCCGGCTGCGTGCGGATAGTGACGTGAACTAGGATCAAGACCGTTCAAATAAGCACAATTCACCGTTTAGGGAGCACGCCCCGTGCGGATTTGCCTAGTGATGGATCCGCACGGGGCGTGCTCTCTGAGCGTTATTTGATGGTCTTGGAATTAGGATAATTTCTGGCTCAGAATAATCCAGTATTGGGCATTTGTCACCAACCACTACATGTAGTGGTTGGTGACAAATAGCACAATCCCGGAATCTCCAAATGTACCCATACTAGATTATTTGGACCGCTAAAAGCCATAACCTTTAATGATAAGCCGGCAGCATCTCCCCATGCGCCTCGATCAGGTCATCGACCAGATTCCAGATCTGGTCTAGGCTTAGCTCAGCCGCGGTGTGGGGGTCAAGCATGGCGGCATGATAGATATGGTCGCGCTTGCCGGTAAGGGCTGCCTCGACGGTGAGAGACTGGACATTGAGATTGGTCTGCATAAGCGCGGCCAGGTGGGGCGGCAACTGACCGATGGCCACAGGCTGTACGCCATTTTTATCCACCAAACAGGGCACCTCGACCGAGCAACCGGCGGGCAGATTTTCAATCAAGTTGTGATTGGGCACGTTGCCATAGATGACACGCAGTTCGCCGGTCTCCATGCTGTGGATAATCCCGGAACCATATTCGTGACTCCGCTTGACCTCATTGAGATTTTCAAAGTTACGCACGACACGCGGCAGTTGTTTCTCAGGAACGCCTGCCTTTTGCATGGCCTTAGCAAATTCCTCGGAGAGGTCGGCCCTTGGGTTTTCCAGCTTCTGCTTCATAAATTGCCAGCCGGTAATCTGCACTTCGCAGCGGCGGATATATTCATCCAGCGGAATGTTGAACTCTTCAATCAGATCAGGGCGGTCTCGCTTGATAAACCAAGGGACATACTCGGCAAAGTGTTCGCTCGATTCGGTGACAAAGTAACCTAGCCGTTTGAGCATCTCATAGCGCACCAAGTTCCCTTCAGGCGCTCGTCCTTCCTCCAGCACCTGGCGAATGCGTGGGTAGAGATCTTCTGTGCCATTGGGAGTCTTATGCTCAAACTTGAGATAAAAGGCCATGTGGTTGATACCGGCGCAGACGTAGTTGATCTCATCCAGCGGGATGCCAATATCGCGCGCCAGTTGCGAGGCGGTGCCCTGGACGCTGTGGCAGAGGCCCACGGTCTTGATCTTGGTCGCCCGGCTAATCGCCCAGCAATTCATGACCATAGGATTTACATATTGGAGCAGCGTGGCATCGGGGCAAAGCTCCTCCATATCACGACAGAGATCAAGCAGCACCGGAATCGTGCGCAAGCCACGCATAATGCCGCCAATGCCCAGCGTGTCGGCAATGGTCTGGCGCAGGCCATATTTTTTGGGAATCTCAAAGTCGATGACGGTGCTGGGCTTATAGCCGCCAATTTGGAACATGGTAATAACATAACTGGCGCCGTCCAATGCACAGCGACGGTCGGTGGTTGCCTCAATTGTAGGATTGGCGCCCAGTTGCTTGGCGATCTGCTTGGCCACAATCTCAGAGGTGTTAAGCCGCTCTTCGTTGATGTCATACAAGGCAAGCGTAGAATCCTGCAATTCCGGGAAGCTCAGGATATCGCCCATTAGATTTTTGGCAAAGACCGTGCTGCCCGCGCCAATAAAGGCAATTTTGGTTGACATTATAAACCTTTCTTTTTACTGTAATAGAGAGACGCAAAGACAGACAAAGCAGCGCCTGCGCCTTGTATGCGTTTGTGTGTCTTTGCTGAATAATATTAGCTATTTTACCGCGAAAAACGCGAAGAACGCAAAGGATTTTCTCTGGCAATGCTTTGCGTTCTTCGCGTTCTTCGCGGCAGATTGAATAATTTGCAACAAGTGCTAGCGAACATCCTCTCTTTGGGATGCACTTTGCCACTGTTCACGCAGGAAATGGGCTGCCATTTTGGGTCGCCGGTCGCGGGTAAAGACGCCTTTGTGATTGAGACCGCCGACGCGCATAATGCCTTGACTGGTTTTGAAGTCGGCAAAGTTCCAAACATGTAGGCCCGCCACAAAGGGACGCGCGGCGGCCACCTCCAGATAGACGCGCAGGAATTCAACCTGGTACTCTTCGGTAAACATCTCCGGTGGATTGCTGTGCATACCGGCGACGGTGTCGGCGCCAAATTCACTGATCACAATCGGTTTGCCTAGTGCAGCATGTAGGGTGTCCAGCTCATTTTCCAGCCCAGCCCGACCCTGCTCTAAGCGCCCACCCTGCGTGTACCAGCCCCAGTAGCGATTGATCAGGGCGACATCGGCCAATTGTAGCCATTCCACCGGGCCATTCATCACACCGACCAGGGTGGCCGGCCGCGTGGCGTCAAGCTCATGCACCAGGTCAAAAAGCTCACGGAAGAAGACGGTTCCCACTGCGTCATCCGCTGGGTTGACCGGTGCGCCCATCATCCGGCGCATAAAATTGGCCGGCATCGGTTCATTAGCCACGCTCCACATGATTACGCTGGGATGGTTCTTATCCCGCGCCACCAGTTCCCGCAACTGTGCTTTACATTGGTCCAGCCGGGCTTGAATATTTGCGTCGCCATCACCAAATTGCAGGCTGACGGCGGGAATTTCGTCGATAATCAGAAGCCCTTCGCGATCCGCCAGCAGCATAGCTTCTTCGGCATAAGGGTAATGGGCCGTTCGATAGGAGTTGGCGCCGAGCCAACGCAAGAGGGAATTGTCACGGATGGTTAAGGGCAGATTGATGCCACGGCCATGGATGGGGAAATCTTCGTGTTTGCCAAAGCCCTTAAGAAAGATGGGGTTACCGTTAAGCAGCAATTGATCACCTTCAACCGCAACTGTGCGGATACCGATCGCCAGCTGATAACGATCAACGACCTTGCCCTGCTGATTCAAGGTCACCGTCAGTGAATATAGATGTGGATCATCGGGTCCCCAAAGACGAGGGTTGGGCACACGAAGCAGCGCTGTCGCCTGGCCATTGGTAAAGGTCACATCTGTGGACCACACTTGGTCGCCGCTGCGGAGTTGCGCCTGACCCGCGCCGTTGTAGCCGTCCGTCACCTGGAGGGTAAGCTGCACTAGCCCAGTCGGTGCGGCACTGTCCAGCCCTTCCACATCGGTGACCACGGTCACATCGCCAAGATGGGTTTGGGGCACGCTATAGAGATAAACAGCGCGGTGTAGACCGCCATAGGGAAAGAAATCAAAGGTGGTGTCGGGATGGTTGTCCATAAAAGCGCCAGGACCATCACCGCGTAGACCACCAGCAGGCACCCGGGTCGGCAGCAGCTTGTTGTCCACCTGGATCGCAACCAGGTTAGGCTCCCCCCAACGCACGACCGCGCCGATGTCAACCGTAAAGGGCAAGTGACCACCTTCGTGCGTACCGACCAATTCGCCGTTCACCCAGACTTTGGCCGCATAGTTGGCCGAGCCGACCCGTAAGAAGACTCGCTCGCCCTGCCAACTGCTGGGCAAGTAACTGCTTTGGCAATACCAGGCCACCCCCATATAGTCGCGCGTATCTTCAAATTGTTCATTCCAACTGGCCGGCACCGCAATGGCGCGCGGCGCGGCCAGACCGTTAAACCAGCCCGCGCTTTCGCCATTCTCATCAGGATCAAGTTGAAAATCCCAGTAGCCGGAGAGGTCCAGGCGGTTGCGCAGATCATTTTGTTGTGGATAGAGCACGATCTTTCTCCAAATTAATGAGGTAGGATCAAAGGGTCAGTCGGTAGGACAGAGATTAGCGGTTGTCGCCGTCGCCGCCAATGGCGCCGCGCTCCAGTCGGGAGAAGAGCTTGGTCAGGTTGGCTTCGGCGACCTCCTGCAACGAGAGGTCCAATTCCGTACAGATTTGGGCCAGATACCAGAGCACATCGCCCAGTTCTTGTTTCAAGGATTCCCGATCGGCATCACTGATGACGCCGCCCTTATCACGAAAAAGCTTCTTGACCTTGCCGGCCACTTCGCCTGCTTCATTGGCCAAGCCTAGGGTGGGGTAGACAATGGCGTGGTCGGTGTGAATAAGCGACCAGGTCTTGCGCGACTCGCGTTGATAGACGTTGAAATTGTCGATCTTCATGGTTTTTGTAGTGTTGCGTGTTGGATAACTTGGGCGTACATAAATGGCAGTGACAATTCTCGTAGCACACTTTTTTACAAGCATGATACGCCGCCGATCAGACAACCGGAAAGTGCAGCTACCGCCAATAGATGGGTATGGTTAGTTTGCTATGGAAGCATCGTGGCTGGCAAACATACTGTAAAGGCTCAAGCCGCAGTAATAGAGCACAAAGAGCAGTGAACCCCAAAGCAGCCAACGGTCTGGTGTAGGATATTGGGTGAGGATCATCACATTAATGACACCCCATAAGCAGGCCAGGGTCATAGTCAGCCGCTGATGGAGTGCAGTGCGGGTCGGGTAGACATATTTAATCGGCACAAAGACAAGCGCGCTCAACAGCACCAGAATCGCGAGATTAACCCACCCACCCCAACTGAGAATAAACATATAGTAGACCATGATGTTCCAGTAGGAGGGGAAGCCCTTGAAATAATGGTCCTCGGTCTTAGCGTCATCCTGACAGAATTGGTAGGAAGAGGCCAGCAGGATCAAGACCGCCCCGGCTAAGGCATATTGCCGCGGCAGCATCTCCGATTCATAGAGGAAATAGGCCGGCACAAAGACATAGTTCAGAAAGTCGATCATGTTATCCAGCAGTGCGCCGTCAAAATTGGGCAGAACACTTTTCACCTGCACCCGCCGCGCCCAAAGGCCATCAAAGGAATCGACAAAAACTGAGAGCGCCATCCAGGCAAAGGCCAAAATCCACTGGTGGTTGGAAATCGCCAGGATCGCCAACAGCCCCCAAATTGTGCCGGTCGCCGTAAAAAGATGGGCGCTCCACGCCATTGCCTTGGTTTTACGCGATGGCGTCCAGTCTTCATGCATAGAGTTGTAAATATTTTCCATCTGTGCCATATAAGCAAATTCCAATAATTGTTAACCGTAACTGTCAACTACCACACTGTTAGGCAAGATTTGCTAGGGTAGAGGTAGGTCATCCGGGTCTTTCTGACAGAGAGCAGCGCACCGCCTGTATTTCACCATCAGCCACCCCCTGCCAGAAAGACGAATGTCGGATCGTCCGCATTGGCTACCCCAGCATACTTTCGTTAACACTGTACTACATTCATGCCATAAATTTTGACAGCCTGGCCCCAAGTAAGTTTTTGCCGAAAACTTACTTGGGGCACTGTCGCAACTTCTATCACAAAGCAGTAGAATTTATTATAGCACAATTGTTGTGGGTGAGTAATATTGTAAGGTCAATGGCACAACTATGTGGGTGAGCCCCTCACACTGAGCGTAAGGAAAAATCTAGTTGCATTCCCTGTTCCCAAGAGCGGATTTCCATGGTCTCAGCGCCGAAGTCAACCTCGCAGAAGGGGCTTTCATAATGCTTAAAGTTATTTAACGGCTGCTCGGTTTCGTTGACAAGCAGCGGACCAGTCCAGCCAAAATCAATGCTTTCGTTGCGCAATGTCTCGGCATGGATGGCCAGGGGCTCAAAGCTCATGTCGAGCGCCAGGAGACTGGCCTGAAAGGTTGCGAAGTCGCCATCTACAGCAGTGCGGCCCATATGGCAAAACCAAGCGTTTTGCAGACCAGGAGAACGCAGTTCGCGGTAGGCGGTTGTCCCGGTTGTTACCAGGGTTAAGCTTTGGCTGGCGCGCAAGGCCAAATAGCCTTCCCCCTTGCGGGCAAAAGCCCAGTCCGCGTGCAGGAGATACTCATCAAAGTGCTTGGTGGGGAAGTAGGCATGGGTAAAGCCCATCCAGTCATCGGCGGGCAGATTGTAGAGCGCTACCAACACATCCTTCCACTGCGCCACACGTGGCAAAATTCCATTGCCATGCCAGAAGTTGGGGCGATGGGAGCCATCCTGACTGCTGCAGACAGGGTGGGTGGTAAAGACCGCGGCATCGGGACCAAAGGTGGCCTGCCAGATATGTTGCTGGTAGCCTGGTTGGCCTGGTCGATAATCCTGGGCGGAACAGAGCATATAGTCAGGCGTCTTATAGGTGACCTTGTTGACCGCCCACGCACCGGTAGCGCAATCACGTTCCTGGACGAGTTCGCCGGCATGGCGTTCGCGCCCCCAGAATTCTTCGTAATAGTTGGCGCCAATCTGTTCAATGAGCGGCGGCAGCATATAGTTTTGGGCACAAGCCAGAGCTACGGTCCCTAGCATATGCTCATTAAAGGAGCCTAAGCCCCATAAAAGCCGGCCCACGCCGGAGGTCAATTCAAGGCGGCCACCTTTGATATAGGGAGCATAGGTGCGCCCGTGGGTTGAGCCAAAGACACCCCGATAGGAGTTGAGCGCCATCGTGAACGCAAGTTTGTCCAGAATAATCGCAGCCATCTCCGCCACTTCATCATTTTGAGCGAGATCGGCTAAATGGCTGAGGGCCAACACATCATGTTCAAAGTAGGTGTTGGAATCCCACTCGCGGAAACCCTCCACGCCGCGCTTGTGCAGCCAGGTGAGCGCCAACCGTTCACCTTTTGCTTGATGCCACGCGCCTGCTTGATTCGCATTCGTAAAGGTCAGTTCTGGGAAGAGTTGGCCGGCCAGTACTTCACAGGCGTGGAAGAGAATTTGGTGATTCTCTGACCAATAGCACATGGCGTCAGGTGTGCCGGCTGGGGTAGGTTCATCCATCCAATATTTAAAGTTCAGCGCACACGCTTCAATCTGCTCGCGCAGGGTTGCCGGGAAGGCCGCTTCATGGCCATGGCGCGCCAACAGGCCCAACAAGCCGACCAAATAGAAATCGCTGCAATCCTCACGTTGGTTGATGCGTGCAATGGCTTTGGTAAAAATGTCCGCTTTAACCTTATCCCATTCGCCCAATTCGATCTTGGCGATCTCGGCGTAGATGTTATCCGTGCGATTGGCCGCATCCAGCAGCGCCTCGCGCCGCCGCGTCTCATAATCGCCGTAGGTTACTTCAGAGAATTTGTTATTGCTGATGTAGAGCGGCAGGTGGCGCACAATGCGCATGCCGTGAACATAGTACTCTTCCACCTCCGGCATGAGGGTCACCCAATAGAGGCCATCGCGCCGTTGATAGGCCTTGCCCAAATTGGCAGTGGCGCCGGCCTTGATGATGGGGCTGCCCTCGGCATAGATACGCCCCTCTGGCGTCTGTAGCCGGATGGTAATTTTGGTCGTCAGCTTTAGATCATCGGGCCAGCGGACAATGATCTCATCTTCACGATGGTAGACAGCTTGGTCCAGATAGGCGGCGTCAAAAAGCTGTTCCAACAGATTTCGCCGGGCCTTGCGCAGGGTGGTGGGCAGGTACACCTGCCAGATGGTGGCGTCCACCTCAGTCGCTTGCAGCGCCATGACATAGGGACATTCGCGCACGGCCACCGCTTCAAAGCGCACCAAAATCTCATTGACGCCAGCCTGGAGTTGCGCCGTAAAAGGGATGCGTTGGGGCATCTGATGGCTAAAGTGGGCGGTGCGCAGGGCATGGTCGCCATTAATCCAGACATCGGCCGGGCCATTGGTCGCCAATACAAAATTGACGGCGCCCGCTGCGGGTGCAACAAGCTGGGCGTAGGCGTAGGTCGTCAGGTGGTGACAGGTATGGTAAAAGGCGCTACAATCGACAAAGTGATCGTCATCACAGCGCACCGTCCGCCAGGGTAGGGTTGTCTCTTCGCCTTGCGCCGGAAGCGTCATTTTGGCTTGTTCGGCTGGGGTGACGGTAATCGGATGCTCGGGTTGGTAGTAGTGCTGCGCAATTTGCGCCTTAAAATTTTCGCCCTGTAATTCTTCTAAATTAGCAACCGCCCGGGCCTGCGGTCCCAACACGAGCCAATGATGGATATAGCCATTGGCAGCTAATGGATAGGTTAGGGTTTGATCGGTATTTGGGTTTTGTTGGTTCATTATTTTCACCTACACTGCATACGGATCCGCCGCGTCACGCAGGCCATCGCCGACAAAGTTAAAGGCCAGCACCGCAAGCACCACGGCCGCGCCCGGTAACATTAACCAGGGGGCGGTGGCCACCGAACGCAAATTTTGTGACTCTTGCAATAACACGCCCCAGCTAATGACGGGCGGGCGCAACCCTAATCCCAGGAAGCTGAGCGAAGTCTCGGCCAAAATGACGCCAGGAATGCTCAACGTGAGCGAAGCGATAATATGGCTAAAGAAGGAGGGCACCATGTGGCGGAAGATAACGCGCATTTCACTGGCGCCGGCCAATGAAGCCGCCAGCACAAAATCTTCCTCACGCAGCGCCAAAAAGCGACCGCGCACGACACGCGCCAAACTGGTCCACCCAATCAGGGAAAGGAGAATGGTAATCGCAAAGTACGTACGCAAAGGCGACCACTCTTTGGGCACCGCCGCACTCAGGCCCATCCAGAGCGGAATCGTGGGAATGGAACGAATAAATTCGATCACACGCTGGATGATCGCGTCGATGATGCCGCCGTAGTAGCCGGAGATGCCGCCAAAGAAGATGCCCATGACCAGGCTGATCAAGATACCGACAAGGCCAATCGACATGGAAATGCGCGTGCCATAGGCAATGCGCGAGACCATATCACGTCCTAGTCGGTCCGCCCCCAGCAGAAAGAAGGGCGCCTCTGGATCCTGTACACCAAAAAGGTGGATGTTCATCTCCCAGAGCCCCCACATTTTATAGGGCGTGCCTTCGACCCAGAAGTAAATGGGATGCATGACCGTTGAATCGGGTTCAAAGATCATACGCATGGAGACCGGGTCGCGGCTGGGTTTCAGGCCGTAGACAAAAGGTCGGCGGTGGAAATTTCCCTCGGCATCAAAAAACTTGGGCAACTGGGGAGGTGCATAGACATACTTTTCAAAATAGAAATTGGGATCGTAAGGCGAGACAAATTCGCAGAAGACGCCCACAATGTAAAGCAGCACCAGCAAAATCAACGACGCCACGGCCAGACGATGACGACGAAAACGCCACCAGATCAGTTGCCACTGCGAAGCTGTATAAACAGACTCCTGCTGGCCACTGGCATAGACAGCCGCAATGCCCTCACTCTCCGTGTCCTCAGTATCCGTCTCGCCATCCAGATCAAAGCGCTGATCAAACGGCAACTTTTGTTTATCGACAGTCATTCAATCGTGCTCCATTGTTAGGGGGAGTAGGAAGACGGAAGTAAGGAGTAGGAAGTAGGTAGCCTACTCTTCCTACTCCTTACTCCTTACTTCCTACTCCCCCCCTATTGATAGCGGATCCGTGGGTCGAGCCAGGCCAACAAAATGTCGGAAATCATAGTGCCAATGACGGTCAACGCGCTCAAGATCAGAATAAAACTGGCGGCCAAGTACATATCTTGATTTAAGAGCGCATTCAATAGAATTGGGCCTGTCGTGGGCAGGCTCAACACAATGGAAATAATGGTGGCGCCGTTGATCAAACCCGGCAGCGACCAGCCGGCAGTGCTGATAAAGGGATTCAAGGCCAGCCGCACGGGGTATTTGAGGATCAACTTATTTTCGGCCACCCCTTTTGCACGCGCGGTTTCCACATAGGGCTTCCGCAACTCATCTAGCAAATTGGCGCGCATAATGCGGATCATGCCGGCGGTGCCCCCTGTGCCCAGAATGACGAGCGGCACCCATAGGTGTTTGAGCATATCCCAGACCTTGGCGGCGGACCAGGGCGCGGTCTGAAAATCACGTGAAAAGAGGCCCCCCAAGTTTTCACCAAAATATTTAAAGCCAACCCAGAGCAGCACCAAGGCCAACAAAAAGTCGGGAATGCCCAGGCCGACAAAAGAAAAGGTGGTGAATAAATAATCCCCAATCGAGTATTGGCGCACCGCCGAATAGACGCCAATGATAAAGCCCAGAATCCACGTGACCATCAGGGCAGCAAAGGAGATCATAAAGGTCAAGCCGACCCGCTCCCAGATCAGATCCGAGACCGGCTTGTTCCAGCCAAAGGAATAGCCGAAATCGCCACGCAGCACAATGTTGGAGATCCACTTGAGATAGCGCTCATGCAACGGCAAGCCTAGCCCAAAGCGCTCGCGCAGTGAAGCAATTTCAGAGTCGTCCAACGAATCACCGGACGCGCGCAAATTGGAGACATAGGCATCCAAAAAATCGCCGGGCGGCAATTCGATGACAATAAAGGTCACAATCGAGACCATAAAGAGTGTAACGACCATAAACAGCAGTCGTTGGATAATGTAACTGACCATGCAAAACCTCAGTAGAAATAATTAATGGAAAACAATTTATTATTAATTATTTTCCATTAACTATTAATTACGCTTGCCGCTTAAAGTACTGCTCGATGTTGGTGTTGCCGGGGGTCTGCTGCAACCAGTCGGAGACAGCATTTTCCGGCACATTGCGGAAGTTGTTCTTGACCACACCGACATGGGGCAAGCTGCCCACGGTGCCGATAAACCAAAGCTCTTCTGACGCGCGATCAAAGAACTGTTCGGCCAGGGCCGGCAGTTCTTCGGGGGTAGCGCCTTTGATCTGATCATAGAGCGCGTATTGGGCCGCGACTTCCGCCGGCGGTTCTTCGCCGAGTTCACCGCCGCTGGTGTACCAATCATACCATTTGGCGGCGGTGGAGGGCGGCGTACCGCCACGGAAGGGGAAGAAGTACCACGGCTCGATCAACGGCGTGAGACAGCGGTCCATGATCCAGACGCCCATATCCATCTCTTCGCCGGTGTCACCGCGTTGGCTAAAGAGGGTGCGATCTTCCTCTTTGGGAATGCCACGGATACCAATATCCTTCCACTGGTCGGTAATCAACTGCACGGCATCAGCCCACGGCCCAAAGACTGGGGCGTACTCGATCGTAATGGTCAGCGGTTCGCCAGTGGGGCGCAGACGGAAACCGTCAGCATCGCGCTCGGTCAGACCGATCTCGTCCAGCAATTGGTTGGCCTTATCTGGATCATGGTCGGCGTAACGTGTAGCATATTCTTCCTTAAAGTAGGCGCTCTCTTTGATGAGCGATGCCTGACGCGGTTCACCCAAACCTACGTAGGCCAGTTCATTGATCACGGAGCGGTCAATGCCATGGGACAGCGCAATCCGGAAATTCTTGTTCTGGAATAACTCACGCAGCACCGGGTCGCCGTGGTTCATGTTGGGATGCAGCAAGCAGTTAGACCCTTCGGCCAGCGCCCAGCGGAAGACGCGGTAGTCTCCGGCTTCGGCATTCTCAATAAAGAGCGGGTAGTTGGTCCACAGGATGTGGCGGAACTGCATGTCCAGTTCACCGGCAATCGCCTTCAAGTTGAGCAGATCGGCCTTTTCCACCACATCAAATTGGATCTTATCCAGATAGGGCAGTTGATTGCCGGATTCGTCGACTTTGTAGTAATAGGGGTTGCGTTCGGCTACTACAGGCAGATCCGGCGGCACGCGGGTGGGAATCCAGGGCCAGATATGAGGCGTCTCAGGATTCTGCCAGCTCGAACGGTCGCCAAAGAGTTGAATCCACTGCTCAAAGCCGGCATCGGCGGTCATCTTGTCCACTTCAGCCTGATCGGTATATTTGGGGTGGAACTTGCTCAGATAATGCTTGGGGCGGTCGTTGATCCACGATGCTGACGGCCCAGCCAGAATTTGGAGGAAGAGACCATAGGAGTTGGGAAAGACAAACTTAATGGTATAATCATCGACCTTTTCAATCGAGCCGCCCTGGCCTTTGGGATCCTTCATCCAACTGGGGAAGGCAGGGGTCAATTCCTCGTTGAGCATCATATCTTCGTAGACAAAAAGATAATCGTCGGCGGTAAAGGGCTCACCGTCGGACCATTTCATGCCCTCACGCAACTTAAAGGTAAATTCCGTCGCGGCGTCATTGACCTCATAGCTTTCTGCGATATTGGGGATCACGCCGCCGCCATCTTCAGTCCAGCGCAGCAGATTTTCATAGGAGAGACGGCTGTTGAGCACGCCTGCATCCCCCGGTCCTACTGCGGCGCGGAACCAGGTGCCGCCATATTCGCCAATCTCTTCCACGACGGGAATTACACGGGGCGCCGTGGGCAGCCGTTCATCGACTGGCGGCAGCGAACCGGCCTGCACCAATTCCGCCAACATGGGCGCTTCGTTGTACTTCGAGGCGGCGCCGGCAGCAGCTTCACCACCGGCCGGGGCGGCTGCGGGCGCTTCGGCCGCGGGAGCCTCCGCAGCCGGTGCACCGCCACAGGCGGCCACCACGATCCCCGTTGTCGTCCACGCCGAGAGTTGCATAAACGCACGGCGGGAGAGCGAGCGTTTGGTTATCTGTTCCATACAAATAAGTCCTTACAATTATGAATCGATTTATCAACTACAGGTTCAATGTCATTAAGTTAACAGTCATCAGTTCCCAGTCTCGAACCACACACTGGAAACTGAGCACTGATTACTGATTACTTTGACACGATAATTGCTTAACTTAACGACATTGACTACAGGTTAACCCGTCCTGAAGGGACGGCTGAGTTTAGGAGCAAGCAACAATCCGCTGTAGCTTCCACCCACTAACTCTGCCGCTTAAAATATTGCTCCGGCGCCGTGTTGCCCGGCGTCAGTTGCAGCCAATCCGAGATGGCCGCTTCCGGCACATTGCGGAAGTTGTTTTTGACCACCCCCACATGGGGCAAATCACCGACGGTGCCGATATACCAGAGATTTTCAGACGATCCCTCAAAGAATTGCATGGCCAATTCCGGCAATTTATCCGGGCTGGCGCCTTTGATCTGATCATAGAGCGCATAGGCGTCCTTGATCTCAGCCGGCGGTTCCGTTCCCTGTTCACCACCTGAATTTTGCCATTGATTGTAAGCAACCGCGCTAGTATTGCTCGTAATACCTGGAACAAACCAGTTCGGCTCAATCAGCGGCGTAAAGGTGCGATCCATCGTCCAGACGGACAGTTCTTGTTCGCTAGCATTCCACCGTTGCTCCAAAAGGGACCGATCTTCTTCTTTGGGGATCACGCGCAACCCTACCTCGGCCAATTGATCCGAAATCAACTGGGTTACATCGCGCCAGGGACCAAAGACCGGCGCATATTCAATCGTTAGTGTCAGTTGCTCACCGCCTGGGCGGGTGCGGAAACCCTCGCTGTCTTTCTCCGTAAGCCCGGCGCTGTCAAGCAGTTCATTGGCCTGATCAGGATCATATTCTGTGTACCGTTGCGCCCACTCTTCTTTGAAATAGGCGCAATCGGGGTGGGTGGTCGCCTGCCGTGCATCACCGAGCCCGGAATAGGCCAACTCTTTGATGGTGTTACGGTCAATGCCATGCGAAAGCGCCATGCGAAACTCTTTCTTGTGGAAGAGTTGATTGAGGAACTCATCGGCAATGTTATAGTTGGGCATGAGCAGATAGTTGGAACCTTCGGCCAACTTCCACTGCATCACTCGATAATCGCCAGCCTCTGCATTTTCAAAGTAGAGCGGGAAATTCTCCCAGCTAATGTGGCGAAACTGCATATCGATTTCGCCGGCCACCGCCTTTAGGTTCAGCAGGTCAATCCGTTCGACCATATCAAAATTGATGCCATCCAAATAGGGCAACTGGTTACCTTCGCTATCAACCTTGTAATAGTAAGGGTTCCGCACTGCTGTCACCGGCACATCAGGTGGCACGACCTTGGGCAACCAAGGCCAAATATGAGGCTGTTCCGGATTCTGCCAACTACGTCGGTTGCCGAAGAGTTGGAACCACTGCTCAAATCCGGCATCGGCGGCTAATTTATCCACTGCTTCCTGACCGGCATACTTGGGATGGAATTGTTTCAGATAGTGGGCCGGATAGTCGGTGAGGCTCAATGCCGAAGGGCCGGCTAAGACTTGGATAAAGAGCCCATAGGGATTTTCAAAGGTAAAGGTGACAGTGTAATCATCGACCTTGGCCAGTGTCACCGGATTGTTAGTCACCGGGTCGCGCATCCACTTGGGGAAGCTCGGTGTCAATTCTTCATTCAACAGGACATCTTCATAGAAGAAGACAAAATCATCGGCGGTAAAGGGTTCGCCGTCCGACCACTTCATGCCCTCACGCAGATGGATGGTAAAGGTGGTGGCGTCATCGCTGATCTCATAGCTTTCGGCCACGTGGGGCACGACCGAAGCGCCATCGGGTGACCAGCGCACCAGGTTTTCGTAAGAAAGCCGACTATTAATAATGCCCGGGTCGCCGGCGCCGACGGCCACACGATACCAAGTGCCGCCATATTCGCCAATCTCCTCGACCACATCAATGACTTTGGGATCGCCGGGCAGGCGCTCATCCACAGGGGGCAATGTTCCAGCTTGCACCATTTCTGCCAACATCGGCGCTTCATTATATTTACTGGCGGCAGTGGCAGCTTCACCGGCTGCAGGCGCAGCGGCTTCCCCCACCGCGGGTACGGCTTGCTCTGCCGCCGGCGCGCCACCACCGCCAGCACAGGCCGCGACCACGACGCCGGTCGTCGTTAGGACAGATAAGTGGAGAAATTTGCGCCGCGAAAGCTGGGGGGATGTCCTCAGTTGTTCTGTCATGCAGTGCCTCCTTGAATGATCGGGTTTTACGAATCGGTAGGTGCGGTTTCCGCGCCCATTGGGCTCCCGCTTTTAGGCGCGCACGTTTTTGGTTATACAAAGCTTGTACGGTAGGGAAACCGCACCTACCATCAAAATTTCTTCGCCTTCACCAACTCAGCATGTTCTGGTAGGTAATCTACATCCTTGCGGTCCCATGAGGCGCGCCCATGGACGGCATGAATGCCGAGCAACTGGCGGCGTTGGGGCGTATCTGCCCAATCGATGATACTTTGGGGCGGCGTTGCGCTCTCCCACTTCTTGACCCAAAAGGGCATATAGCCATAGATCAACAAGCGCCGGTCGCGGTCACTCGTATTGGCCGTGCCCGTGTGCCAAAGGGTGACATCCCAGATCAAAACGCTGCCGGCCGGCCCAATCATCTTTTTGAGACCGGGCATATCCTCTAATGTTTCATTGACATACTTGTCGCGGGGCGGATCTTCATCCCATTTATGGCTGCCGGGGACAATCGTAAAACAGCCCATATCTTCGGTCTGGTCGTCCAAAAAGTAAAAGGCTTTGGCCTTGAGAATGTACTTGGGATGGCGATAGGGTGGCCAATCGCGGTGCCAGCCGGTGTGGGCATTAGTGTGACCGTGGTGACAATGAGCCACGATCTCCATCGTCTGGAGATTAGGACCAATCACCGTTTCCAAGAGCGGAATTGTCACCGGGTTGTCGGCTATGTCGAGAAAAAGGGAGTCATACTCATAGGCATTGCCCATGGTATGGGCGTCAGGACCATTGCCATAGCCCCCTTTGATATTGCCGCTTTCCACCATCGCACGCCAGGCCGGCTCCGTCTGACGCTGTATATTTTCAAAGGCCACGCGCACGCGCTCCAATCCAAAGGGATCGAGCGCATTTTCAATCAGAACATAGCCTTCCTCACGGAATTGCTGTAGCTGTTCAGCGGTCACTTCCACTTGCGGGAGTGTGGCGATCATAGGGTTCTCCATGTTGGTGGTAGGTAGATAGGTAGATAAGTAAATCGGTAGATAGGTAGATAGGTAAATAGGTATATTAGTACATCGTTGTACTTCATTGATTTACTTATCTACCGATTTACTTATCTACCGATTTACTAATTTACCTCCCCCCTAACTATGTGCTTCCGGGTTTTCCCAGAAGAGTTGGGCAGGGTTGACTAGTGATTCATCACGGGTGGCATCCTGGAGGGCATAACCTTCGGCCAAGTTGCGCAAGTCATTGTGGGCGATAATGGGGCCAGGCAATTCACCTAAGATGCCGATCGCCGGCACTTGTTCGGCCCAAATATCCATGATCTGGGCAAAATACTCATTGCGCTTGGCCTCGTCCGGCTCCACCAACGCTTTGCCCCAAATGTCCCAACTGGTCCACAGGAAGTGACCATCGGGCGGCGGCGCACCATTGGCGTCGTCACGGTTACGGTACCAACGGCCCCAAGCACCCGCCCACGGGCGATCCAGCAATTCACCGATGTAGTAATTGGAGTGAGAAAGGAAGGGCAAAATGTCATGGCCGGCGCCCCACCAGGCAGCCTCCATCTCATTGGCGCCCCAGCGTTCCTCGTAGAGCGAGCGCTCCATTGACTTGTAACTGGCCTTCACCCCAATATCCCCCAAATATTTGATAACCAGGAGTGCGGACTCGGACGAAGGCGAGCCGGTGGTGTCGATCCCTTCGATGATAAAGCTAATCGCTTCGCCGCTGCCATCATTCCAGAGGCGGATGCCATCGCTATCTTTCTCGGTAAAGCCTTGCGCATCCAATATCTGATTGGCTTGTTCGGGATCATAGAAAGCAAAGGCATTGGTGGCTTTTTCATGATATTGGGGGGAGAGCGAGCTAGGGCTAGCCTGGCGGGGTGTGCCCAACCCTTCATAGACTAGTTCATTGATCGCTGCTCGATCCACCGCCATATTGAGCGCAGTGCGCACCTCACGGTTCTGGAAGAACGCAGAAAGACGGTCATCCTTGTTGGCGTGGTTGATGGAGAGGGTGTCGCCGTTAGAGGTCGGCCCCAGCAGAATGTGATAATTGCCCGACTCTTCATTCTCTTTGTAGAGCGTATAGTTGGCAATTTGGACATGGCGGTTTTGGAAGTCGATCTCGCCATTGATGATCCACAGATTGAAGACCTCATCGGTGTCAAAGAGCCGATGTTGAATGTGATCAACATAGGGGAGTTGGTTGCCTTCGGCGTCCACCTGGTGGAAATAAGGGTTGCGCTCCATAATAAAGAGCTGCTCTGAAAGTTGATTCGCCGCGCGCCACGGGCCGACCGTTGGCTTGTCCGGATTTAAATACCAGCTATTGCGATCCTGATAGTACTGATCCCAACTTTCAAAGCCGGCTTCTTTCATGGCGGCTTCCAACGCGGCCGGATCTTCGGCCAGATCGGGCAGGAATTGCTGCATATAGTGACCAGGCGTAAACGGTTGGTCGCGCGACATGAAGTCAATAAAGAGCGGCTTGGGGTGGGCAAACTTGATCTGCACTGTATATTGGTCCGGTGTCGTCATCTCCAGCAAAACTCTGGGATCACCCGTAGAAAAGTTAACGGGCGGCGCCGGCGTCAGCGCCTCATTGCGCAATACATGATCTTGCCACCAGCTAAAGGCGCTGCTGTCAAAGGGTGTGCCATCGGACCATTTCAATCCCTCGCGCAGATGAAGGGTAAATTCAGTGGCGTCGTCATTCTGTTCCCACGAATCCAGCAGATCCGGCAATTTGGTGAGTTCCAGATCATAGCGAATGATGCTGCTGTCCTGCACCTTGGAGGGACCCCAACGGTCGGAGACGCCCTTAAAGGCGCGGCGAATCGAGCCGCCGTAGTTGCCAATCGACTCCACCACCGCAACGACCGTGGGATTGGCCGGCAGGCGCTCCTCAACCGGAGGCAATTCGCCCTTGGCCACCAGATCGGCCAACATGGGCGCTTCACTATACTTGGATGGCGCCGTCACACTTTCTGCTGCCGGCGCCGCGGTATCGGCTGCCGCGGCAGGCGCATCACTGGGAGCAGGCGCACTCCCACCGGGACCGCAAGCAGCGACCAGGAGACCAATACTACTCACAGCCGACCATTGCATAAATTGTCGGCGCGATACCAGCTTGCCGCTTGACACCTCTGCCATAATGGTTCCTCCTTGATAATAATTAATTTGTATGACCCATGGTACAAAGTTCAAAGCAAGTGCCTACGCGAACGTAGTGGGGAGAATCGTCGTAGAGCATAATCTGCGCCACACTATGGGGTAAGCAGCGCCAATCTAACTTTTCTATATCAAGAATGTGTTATTATTCATATAAAACGCAGCGTACTTTATGTCCTGACTCTAGCTGGAGGAAAGGCGGGTCTTTCTGATCACAAACGCCTTTGATGGCATGACGACAGCGTGGATGGAAAGGGCAGCCTTGGGGAATCGAATAGGGATCGGGCACAGAGCCGCGAATGGCGGTCAACTTGCCCGTGATCCCCTGCGCCGACTTCCGTCCTAAGCGCGGGATGGAACGCAACAGTGCCTGGGTGTAGGGATGCTTGGGCTCATAGAAAATGGTATCCACATCAGCCATCTCTACCACGCGCCCCAAATACATGACCACCACGAAATCGACCATTTGCGCAATGACGCCCAGATCATGGGTAATAAAAATAATGGCCATTCCCAGCTCATCTTGTAGCTGGCGCATCAGCGTCAAGATCTGGGCCTGGGTCGTCACATCCAACGCAGTGGTTGGTTCGTCGGCGATCAGAAGAGAAGGCCGGCACGAGAGCGCCATCGCGATCATGGCGCGCTGACGCATACCGCCGCTCAGTTGGTGCGGATAGCGGTCAATGGTGCGGCTAGGTTGGGGCATGTTGACCTGTGCCAGCACCTCAATGGCCTGGTCGCGCGCCTCTTGTTTGGTCACATTCTGGTGCAGGAGAATCGCTTCGGTAATCTGGTTGCCAATGGTGTGAACCGGGCTCAACGAAGTCATCGGCTCCTGAAAGACCATGGAGATCTCACTGCCGCGGATGCTGCGCGCCTCTGGCCCCTTGGGGTCAAGCGCCACCATATCAACGGTTTCGGATGAAGTGCTGCCGTTGAAACCACGCGTGCGCTGAAAGAGAATTTGACCATCAACAATATGCCCAGGCGCCGGCACAATGCTCATGATCGAACGCGCCATGATCGACTTGCCGCAACCGCTCTCCCCCACCAGGCCGACCGTCTGGCCGCGGTTGACGGAAAAATCGACGCCATCCACCGCGCGCACGGTACCCTGGGTGAGGAAGAAATGGGTCTTTAAGTTGCGGACTTCGAGTAATTTAGATTGTTCTGTCATGTCCCTGCTCACAAAAATTTTGGTGGACAACCACTGAATTTTAGACTATGCTGACTCCACAAATAAACCAGTTCGTCTGGTTTACCCGTCCCTGGCGATAAGGTGGCCACAGAAGGCTGCTTTCCTTAGCAGGGTAGTCAGGGATGTTTTATTGTGTTTACCTTACTTTGCATACGGATCCGCGGCGTCACGAATCCCATCGCCCAGGAAGTTAAAGGCCAATACCGTAATAATCACCGCCAGTGCTGGAATCAGCAGCCAGGGCGCCAATGCCACCGTCTTTACCTTCTGTGCATCTTGCAGTAGGACACCCCAGCTAATCGCCGGCGGGCGCAACCCCAGGCCAATGAAGCTCAAGCCTGTCTCCGACAGGATAATGCCAGGGATGGAAAGGGTCAATGATGCAATGATGTGACTTAAGAAAGAGGGCAACATATGGCGCAAGATAATCCGCTGTTCACTGGAGCCGGAGAGGCGCGCGGCCATCACAAAGTCTTCCTCACGCAGGCTCAAAAAACGCCCACGCACCACGCGCGCCAACCCTGTCCAGCCGACAAAGGAGAGCAGCACCGTAATGCCAAAATAGAGCCGGACAACCGGCCAATCCGCCGGCAACGCCGCAGCCAAGGCCATGATCAAAGGGATTTCCGGCACCGAGCGGATAAACTCGATCACGCGCTGAATGACATTGTCCGCCGTGCCGCCATAGTAGCCGGAGATGCCGCCCAAGATGATGCCCAGGATCAAGCTTATGACCACACTCACCAGACCAATGGTCAGCGAGATGCGTGCGCCAAAGCAGATGCGGGTAAAGAGATCACGAGCGCCCTCATCGACCCCAAGCAAAAAGAGCCCCTGGTCACCCGCTTCTGGGCCCAAACCAAAGAGATGCCTTTGTGATGAGAAGAGACCCCACATCTCATATTCGGGGCCCTCAACAAAAAAGCGCAGAGGATACTTTTCGCTCTTGTCCTCGGTGTAGACCCGGCGCAATGTTTCCGGGTCGCGCTCCTGCGTCAACTTATAGACAAAAGGCCACTGCAAAGTCCAATTGTCATCAAAGATATGAACCCTTGTCGGTGGCGCCAGCTTATACTGCACAAACAGCTCAGAAGGGTGGGGATCAGGATTATAGGGCGCCACAAATTCGGCAAATATAGCAACCATATAAAGCAGAATAATGACAATTCCGCCGATGACAGCCATCCGATGCTTGAGAAAGCGCCACCACATCAGTTGCCAATAGGAAGCAACATAAACCTTTTCATCACGAGGGTTGATGCTTTCGTCAAAAAATTCCCCTTCGTCGCGCCATTCTTCTTGTTGTTCAGCCTGTTCAAACCAGGTTTTTTCAGTTGCAGCAGTCATAATTCTCCAACAGTTCTTGGGTCGTAAAGTCGCGGTGTCGATTGGTCGCAAAGTCGCGTAGTCTACAGGTCGCGAGGTCAATTGGTCATGGAGTCGCGGAGTCTATAGAGCGGTTTACACACTAACCTTCATAACCGCATGACGCCACGACTTCAACTTGACTTCACGACCCCACGACTCTAACCCGACTCTGCGACTCCAACCTAGCGATCAACGCGAATACGTGGATCGGCAATGGCCAGAGCGATGTCAGAAATTAGCGTTCCGATGACCGTAAGTGTACTCAGCAGTAAGATAAAGCTACCGGCCAGGTACATATCCTGTGATGTCAGCGCACGCAGTAGCATAGGACCGGTGGTCTGCAAACTCAGCACCAGGGCCACCAGGGTCGTGCCGGAAATCAAGCTGGCCAGAGCCCAACCGACGGTGCTGAAGAAGGGATTGAGCGCAACCCGCACTGGATACTTCCAGATCAACCGACTTTCGACCAACCCTTTGGCGCGGGCAGTCTCGACATAGGGCTTGTTCAGCTCATCCAGCAAGTTCGCGCGCGTAATGCGAATGTTGCCAGCCGTGCTGCCAAAGGCAAGGATCAACATAGGGATCCAAATATGCTTGAGCATATCGACAAATTTTCCCCAACTCCACGGCGCCAACATATACTCATTGGAGAAGAGGCCGCCTACATTGAGGCCAAGCTGAGATTGGGCCAGAAACATAATGACCAACGCTAACAGAAAGCCAGGCGTCCCCAAGCCGACAAAGCTAAAAAAGGTCATTGTGTAGTCGAGCCACGAATATTGGTGAGTGGCCGAATAGACGCCAATCGGGATGGCAATAAACCAACTGACAAAGAGCGAGGTTAAGGAAAGAAAGGCGGTCAGGGCGAGCCGCTCCCAAATCAACTCCTTGACCGGCTTTTGCCATTCAAAGGATTGACCCCAATCATTGCGCAGCAGAATACCAGAAATCCACTTACCATACTGCACATAGAAAGGTTGGCCCAACCCATAGCGCTCACGCAGCGCCGCCAATTGTGATTCATCCACCGTATCGCCTTGTGCGCGCAATTGGGCCGCATAGGAGGTCAAGAAATCCCCCGGCGGCGCCTGGATGATCACAAAGGACAAAATCGAAATGACAAAAAGCGTCGGAATCATGTAGAGTACACGACGCACAATGAACAACAGCATAGATCCTCCGATTTACGATTTACGATTTACGATTTACGATTTTTGCGCCATTCTCTGTATAAGAAAGCACCGGCGCTGAAATCTAAAATCGTAAATCGTAAATCCAAAATCACTTACGCGCTATGGTTCTCCGGGTCTTCCCAGAAGTAGGTTTCCGTGTTGAGCAGATGCTCATCACCGGTGGTGTCATCGATCGGGAAGCCGGGCAGGTAGTTGCGCACGCCATCCTTCACAATGATCAGCGCCGGTGATTCGCCCAAATAGCCAATCATGGGCAATTCCTCGGCCCAAATGTCCAAGATGCCCTTAAAGAGTTCGTTCTGCTTATCGGCATCGGGCTCGACGGCAATCTGGTCCCAGATCGCCCAGATGTCCCAGATCCAGTGGCCTTCCGGCGGTTCCTCGGCGTTGGGATCGGTGTCACCACTGTTGCGCCACTTGCCCCAGGCATCTGCCCACGGCCGGTCGATCATGGTGCCCAGGAAGATCCACGGCGCCACAATCGGCAGCACGGTGCGGTCACCGCCCCACCAGGCAGCCTCAATCTCATTCGCGCCCCAGTGCTCTTCGTAGAGCGAGCGTTCAAAGCCTTTGTAGGAGGCCTTAACGCCCACATCATTGTAATACTTAATGACTTGTAGCACGGCCAATTCACCCTGGCTACCAGGAGTGTCGGTGCCTTCAATCACAAAACTGATGGGATCGCTTGTGCCCGGCCAAACGCGGAAGCCATCAGCATCCTTCTCGGTATAGCCCGCCTCATCCAGCAACTGGTTTGCCTGCGCGGCATCATATTCAATATAGGCGTTGGAGAGCTTTTCATAGTATTGGGGCGACTTGCTGAGCGGGCTGTACTGACGCGGTGTCAACAGACCATCATAAACCAGCTCATTGATAGCTTCGCGGTCAACCGCAATCGAAAGGGCAATGCGTACTTCCCGCTTGTTAAAGAACTCACGCAACTGTTCGTTCTTGGTCGTGAGATTTAACTGAATCGCGGTATGGCCGGCGCTAGCGCCTATCATTACTTGATAGGCGCCCTGTTCCTCATTCTCTTTAAAGAGCGTAAAACTATCCAGACCCACATGACGGTTCTGGAAGTCAATTTCACCATTGATAATCCAGAGGTTAAAGACATCCGGCGTTTCAAAAAGGCGATGTTGGACATTGTCTACATAAGGCAGTTGATTGCCATCGGCATCCACGGCAAAGAAGTAGGGGTTGCGCTCCATCAAGAAGAGTTCGTTGGAAAGCGAGTTCTTGGAAAGCCACGGGCCTACGCTTGGCTTATCTGGGTTGAGGTACCAGGCATTACGATCTTGATAATATTGATCCCAAGACTCAAAGCCAGCCTCTTTGACCTTAGCATCCAATGCATCTTTGTCATCAGTCAAATCGGCATGGAATTGCGCCATATAGTGACCTGGGGAATAGACTGCGCTGCGCCCCAAGCTGTAGATAAAGAGCGGATTGGGATGCGCAAAGGTAATCGAGAAGTTATAATCATCCGTTACCGCCAATTCCATCAAGGCTTTTTCCGGCCCCGAAACCCAAGCGCTGCCCGGCGCTGGCGTTAAAGTTTCATTCTTCAACTCATTGTCATACCACCACTGGACATCTTGGGTGGTAAAGTCCGTACCATCAGACCATTTTGTCCCTGGGCGCAAATGGAAGGTCCACACCGTCGCGTCATCGTTGACTTCCCAAGATTCAGCCATACGCGGCTGCATATTCAAACTTTGATCATACCAGCACAGACCATGATCTTGCATCTTGGTCGGGCCCCAGCGGTCGGAGACACCCTTAAAGCCACGACGGAAGGTGCCGCCATAGTTGCCGGTCTGTTCCGCCACCGGCATCACAAAGGGATTGTTGGGCAGACGCTCATCCACCGGCGGCAGGCTACCAGCCTGCACCAGTTCGGCCAACATGGGCGCTTCGTTGAATTTGGTGGGCGCGGCGGCCGGTGCGGCCGCTTCGGCGGGGGCAGCCGCGGCGGGCGCGGCGGCCTCGCCGCCTTGTGTCGGCGCCGCTGGGCCGGCCGCACCACCACAAGCAGCTACCGCAATGCTGGCTGTCGCAAAGGCTGACATTTGGATAAATTGCCGTCGCGAAACAGCCCTTTTCGTAATCTCTTGCATAGATCCTCCTTAAAACAGGTTTAAAACACGAGGAGTAGGGGGTAAGGAATAAGCCGTAAGCAGTGCGAAAAGGTGACCGTGCATCTCCCTACTTCCTACTCCTTACTTCCTACTCCCGCTCCTTACTCAATTTGCTACGCCATCGCGCCCTCCGGCGCCAGCCAGGGCGGGTGAGGAATACCTTGGGTGCTGAGATAGCTGGCATAGAGGAAACGATAGACGTCACTCACATAGTATTGGGGGTAGGACTTTTCGGGCAGGGTGTCTAGAAAACGTTCTTCAAGCAGGCTGGCCATCCGTTCGTCCAACCCTTTTTCCACTTCGTAATCGAAGTAGATCGCCAGATCTTTATCAGGATCTTCAATAATGAGCTTGACGCCAAATGATTGGGGATAGCGATGAGCTGGGGAGTAGCGCTCCATTAGAAAAGAACCCAACGCGGCGGAGTTGATGTACGGTTTATGCGCGTATAAAAAGTTCACCGTCTGCTGCGCATCATCCATAGTCTCACCAGGGAAGCCGAAGAAGAAAAAGGTGTGATTCCAAATACCCGCTTCCGCACTTTCGCGCAGAATGCGGCTCATATGCTCCACCTGGGTGCCTTTGACCATAGCATCCATCACCGGCTGTGAGGCGCTCTCCAACCCATAGAGGATCATGCGACAGCCGCCGGCATACATGCCTTGCAGCAACTCTTTCGTCACGACTTTTTCAAAGCGGGCGCAGCCACCCCAATGGAGGGGCGCGCCCTGTTCCGCCAAAATGGCTGAAAGATGCTTAAGATTCCGTGGCGTGACTGCTTCATCTGAGAAAAAGATATGATCGATGTGATATTTGCGATGGAGTGTAAGCATCTGGTCGGCCAGATGATCAGCGCGCAATTGGCTAAAAGATTCCGCTTCGCCATAGCCCACATTACAAAAGGCGCACTTGCCAAAATAGCAACCGCGTGCAGTCAGCAACGGCAAAGCCAACTTGGGCGCCAGATAGCGGTCAAGCGGCAGACCATCAAAGTCCGGCAGCGGCAGGTCGCTGATCTTCTCCGGCTCTTTGCGCGCCGTCACCCGAATCTGCCCGTCAGCGTTGCGATAGATCAAGTTAGGCACATGCGCCAGGTCACGGCTTGCGCTAACAGCCTCGGTCAGACGTAACAGCGGCTCCTCGCCATCAAAGACCACCGCACTGTCGAAGAGGCTAAAGATAGCCGGCGTCTTGGGCAACTCCTCACGCAACATGCTAATATGGGGCCCGCCTACTGTCACATGACAGGGCAAACCCTGTTCTTTGATCAAATAGCCTAGGGTCATCCCGGCCAACATCTGCGGCATGGATGGAATGGAGATGCCGACCACATCCGGCGCCTCACGTTCGATGTCAGCCAGGATGCCACGCCGGTAAATATCCAAGAAGATGTTGGTCTTCTGGTCGCGCACAAGCTGCAACAGGGAACGGCTGCTGTCGACCGGCCCGGCGGCCTGATAACTCTGCAAGTGTAGTGCGGCGGGATAGAAGGGCAGCGACGCCATTTCCAGCGCCTCCACCACAATCCGAAAGGCGCGCAGCCCCAGGGGGCCATCAAAAAAAACGTCGCTGCGGATTGTTTGCTTGGCCTGTTCCACCTGTGCCACAAGTTGGGGTCCACTACGCAACGCCCACTCTATGGCTTTAGCTTGTGGGCTGGCAGCCTGACGCCGGCGATCACTTTGTTGTGTATGGTGGATTGTGCGTAAACGAGCCAGTGTATTGTTTAGATAATCGCGGGTCAGGATTTCGTCGAAGACTTCCAGATTTAGATCACGTTGCAATACTTCCACCCCGTGATTGCGCAAATAAGCAGTCAACGTCGGCAAGGCCAAGTGTGGCATCGTCGGCGTCCAATTGGGTGGGAAGAGCAGCATTACTTTCATAAGGTTATTGTTGGGTCATTTTAGATACGAGTAAATTCGTTTGAAGCGGCTGCAACACTGCCGGTAATGCACGTCCTAAATCTTCATATGTTTCGATAATTGCCGCTAGAGCATCACTGACATTGGCATTGACTTCATCCATGGTATCAGCTTCAGTAACCAATTCCGGCAAGATCGGGCATGTTATTGTATACCCTCCTTCCGGCTGTGGTTCTAAAATCAGAGGCAACTTGTAAATCTGATTTAGCATAGTAGCACTTAAATTCACTCACTAACAACACCCAGCAAACTTAACTGTTCCGCATAGTGACAGCGTACGGTGTGGCCCGGCTCGAGCTCGCGCAGTAAGGGCAATTCACTCACACAGCGCTTGCCGTCATTGTAGCGGCAGCGCGGATGAAAATAGCAGCCGCTGGGGGGGTTGGCCGGGTCGGCCACATCACCCTCCAACACAATCGGCTCGCCACGCTGACGCGGGTCAGGCTTGGGCACCGCCGAAAGCAGCGCTTCCGTATAGGGATGGCGTGGCTTCAAAAAAAGCTCCTTGGTACTGGCGCTCTCGACAATTTGGCCGACATACATCACTGAAACGCGGTCACAAATATGTTCCACCACGCTTAGGTCATGGGCCACAAAGAGATAGGTCAGGCCAAACTTTTGTTGCAGATCCTGCAACAGGTTCAAAATTTGCGCCTGCACCGACACATCCAAGGCGGAGACAGGCTCGTCCAGCACAACCAACTGTGGGTTGAGCGCCAAGGCGCGTGCAATCCCGATACGCTGTCGCTGACCACCGCTAAAGGCGTGAGGATAGCGGTTCATATATTCAGGGCGCAGCCCTGCCACCCGCAGCAGTTCGGCTACGCGATCTTCCAGTGCTTTACCTTTGGCAATATTATTAACTAATAAAGGTTCACCAACATTCTGCAGGAGCGTCATACGTGGGTTGAGCGAGGAATAGGGATCTTGAAAGACCATCTGCATATTGCGGCGCAAGCGTTTCAATTGCTGTGGCTCGACCGTGGCCAGATTCACACGTCCCAGATCGGCATCACGGAACCAGATCTCACCGGCAGTTGGGTCAAGCGCCCGCAGGATTACGCGGCCAGTCGTGGTTTTGCCACAACCGCTTTCACCCACCAAGCCCAAAGTCTCCCCTGGTTGAACATGAAAACTGACATCATCCACGGCCTTGACATGCCCAACCACGCGCGAAAAAAAGCCGCGCTTGATCGGAAAATACTTTTTGAGTTTTTGCACCTCAAGCAATGGCGCAGCCGCGCCCTTTGGCGCGCTCACACCATTGGTCTGAACATTGGTTGCAGTGCTAGCGTCGGCCAAGCATGAACCTCCTCTGAATTTCGCAAAAATTATTAGTAGCTAACATCCGCAAATTGCGGTCGTTGTGTTGCATAGCTGCGCAGTAGTTGCTGCTAACTATAGATCTCTAGGCAATCGATTTTTAATCGTGAGTATCCACCGGACAGTGACTGTCATCGTCGTAAAGGGGTGCGTATTACAGATGAGGCGAAACACTGATGGACAGCGTTTGTGCTCCAGCCTGTCACCCCCAGTTGGGAGCACATCCTTCGTCACTCCTGTGGGCGGCAAACTAAAATCGCATCGTTTTCTAGAGAGAAAAGCGCAATTTCAGCCGCATACCTGGATGAGCATCCTTCATAAAGTCTCGTTCTAATCCTAGGGCAATAGCAAGAAAAGACCTTGGATCCCCAGCAGGATTAGACCAAATAGCGTCAGGCTAATTAAAACGCGGGCAATTCGTGACCACAGCTTCTGCTCGGGCACTGCATTGCGCAGATAGCCTTCAACCCAAAAGATAAAAATAACCCAAATGATCCCAAAAACAAAGATTCCCCAGCGATCAATCCCGCGCACCAACCAGGGATTAAACCGCAAAACTACACCAAGCTTAAACAAACTATCGCGTAGTAAGAGAAAAAAACCGAAGCCTGATGCGGAAAACAGAATCCAGAAGAAGAAATAGACCACGTAACGCAAAAACTCCATGAGCTATCTTCTCCACCCAAGGTGCTCTTCCCAATTCTTCATATATCGAGCTAGCTATCCAGGCTGTTCATTGCGATGTTTGCTGGTCGCCACATTTATAGATATAGGTGTATCCAAAAGTTTAGCCCACTTTCTGCATCATCGCGATCCAGTTTCAGCGGTGTGAGAAGGCAGAATATTAAAGACATGAAAACTTTTGGGATCATCTATCCAGCACGAAACGTTATAACAGGTTGGGGAAACGCGAGTATTTATCGAAATCTGACACAATCAAGCTATACACGGCACAAATTCATCATGCTACATTAAACATTTATGAAAACTAGATCGTACACCACAGATCGTATGACGGTCATGCACAGCATTTGGGCATCGAAGAGGAAATACTCACTGCCCCTGATTATAACGTACTCTAGCTGAATGTCAAATGTTGGGTGCCGTTAGGTGCACACCACTGTCTAAAAATCGGCGCTACACCTAAAATTCATGTGGGAAAGTTAAGAACCAGGGCTTTTGCTAGGGCAAGGCTCACGCGGTTCATAGTCATCGCCCTGATTGCCAAAGGTAATTTTGCCCAGGTTGGCAATGAGCAGATTATTGCAGATGAGGCTTTGCGGTCCTACGGCGATGTTGACGCCCCCAGCCACGTTACCCAACAACTGATTCCCATAGACCTGATTGTTGCGCCCATATTGGACACCATCTACTTCATGCCCGCCTAGCCGCACGCCCGCCCCCACATTACCAAAGACCACATTATAGCGGAAAATGTTGTGATCACCGCGTGCATCTAGCCCGGCAGATTCGGGATCCAATTGCCCGGTGCAACTGTTGTACTCGACAAGATTGTCGTGGGCGCCTTCTTTGATATCGACACATTCATTGCCCTGCGTGTCGATGGTGTTGTGATGGATCCAATTGTGACTGGTTTGGTCCGGCTCATTGGTCGGATTTTTACCGTCGTCCCACTGATTGCTGGAGGTGCCGACGTAGATGGCTTCGCCATTCTTGCCCCCTTGGGCAAAGACAAAGTCAAAGGCGCCGCAGCCGGCAAAGGTAGAGTAGGCAATTTCATTGTGCTGGGCAAAATAACGTAGGCGTAGACACTCACCGCCGGCATTCCGAAAGGTCATGTTAAGCACGTGGAGACCGGTGACGCCCCGGCGCACCGTTGTCCCCTTGGCATAGAGCAAAATCTCTGTGTAACTGTCGGCATCGGCGGCGTCACCGCGCAACCCGTCAAAGGTAAAGCCCACCAATGTGTAGTAATTGTTGGTGAGCAGCAAGGCAATATTGGACGCTTCCGAGCCATAGACAACGGCATCAGGCGGGCCTGTAATCGTGATTGGCGCATTCGCGCGCCCATCTTGTGAGGTGGTTAAGGTTTCGTAGTAACTACCGGCGCCCAGGTGGATCGTGTCGCCCGGCTGCACAATGTCCAATGCATGTTGAATGGTTGCCAGCGGCGTGAGGGGGGAAAGGCCCCGGTTGTTATCATTGCCGTCGGGCGCCACATAGAGGTGGCGCGGCGTGATGGTAATCGCCCGAATTGACGGATCCGCAGGCCGCGGCTTGGCGTCTGCGGGTTGTTTTGCCTTCGCTGGGTTGCTACTGGCGCCAGTTGGTACGGTGGACTCCGGCGCGGATGTACTAAGAATCGGTGTGATAGCCGCGGTCATGCGCGCGATTACTTCTGTCGCGCTGCGCGCTCCAGACCACAGCGACTTTAGCTCTTCAGCAGCGATTTCAGACCAGGGGGCATAGTAGGGAGGCCAGGGATCATAGAGCGGAAAGCGCTTGACATCAGCCGGGACAAAGGCGGCTTTGTTGCTGCCGGGTAGGACCAGCGGCTGCAGAAACGCGTCGGCCTGTTCTAATTCGTGTAGAACCGGCGTAATCTGTTGCATTTCAGTCAACAAGCGCGCGCCCAGGCCCCCTGGCCCGGCCAAAAACTTGACAAAGGTCCACGCCGCTTCAGCGTGGGCGCTGTTCTGCGCAATGGCAAAACAACTGCCGTCACTACGATTTACGACGTACTCATCAGCCGGCAACGGTACAAAGTCGAAATCCAGATCGCCTTTGGCCAGGTAGGTGGGAATGCGCCAGTGGCCTGTGATCTGCATAGCCGCGCGCCCTTGCAGGAAGAGATCGCCATCTTTATCTTGACCATCCGCTTGGGGCATAACACCGTGTACAAGGCGCAGGTCGGCCAGCCACTGGAGCGCCGCACTGGCCTGCTCCTCTTGCAGCAACAGTTGGGTGGGGTGGCGTGGATCGTCAAAGAGAGCGTGGCCGGTCCAACTCCAAATAAAGAGCGGCCATAGGTCATAGAGCCGATCGACCCCATAGTAGTCCAACTCGCCATCGTGATCCACATCGCGCGTCATCTGCTGGGCAACTTGCAGAAAATCGGCCCAGCGCCAGGGCGCGGTAGGGTAGGGTACACCGGCATCATCAAAAAGCTTTTTGTTGTAAAAGATTGCCAAAGAAGCCGTATCAATCGGCAGACAATAAGGCTGCTGTTGCTCATCCGCATAGAGCGCCAGAATCGCCGGGTCATAGGCCGAGAGATCCACCTGATCGGCGCTAAGCCAAGACGCAAGCGGAAGCAGCAAGCCTTGTCCGGCTAATTGATAGGCGACATGGGTGGCCGGATAGAAAACATCAGGCCCGGCGCCGCGCCGCAGTTGTTTTTCCAGATCGCGATAATAGTCGCCACTATTTTCGATCCCCTCCACCTCTACATGAATGGCCGGATATTGCTGCTCGAAGGCAGCAATGAGCGGCAGCGCCAGATTTTGTAGATGGGTCTCATCCCAGCGCATGAACCAACGAATGGTGACGACTTCCCCGATGTCGTCACCAGTGCTGTCACCGGCTGGGCGAGTTTCTGGACTGGGCAGAGGGGACGCTTGTTGGGCATAAAGTGGCGTCGCATGTAATGCCAGAATGAGAGGAATGACCCCAAACAGATGCAGCCAGCAAAGCGCGGCCCAACCAAGGTAGGATCGCGCTCGATCCATAATGTTGACGGCCACAGACAAAATTATTTGAGGGAGGGCAGCGATGTGCGACCTCGGTCTGTGCGACCAAGGTCGATTGGAAAGCAAAGTTCGATTCCACATAGACAATTCATAGAGAGTGATGATATAACCCTCTGGCCATAAATGCTCAGCCGCGTAGCTTGGCGCCGGTCTTCGTCTCAACCTGGGCGATAATCCGCTGGCGCAGATGGGCAATCTCCTTTTCACTCATGCTGCGTTGCAAGCTCTGATAGGTCAGTCGATAGGCCAACGACTTGCGACCGGCCGGAATGGGGTCACCGCGATAGATGTCAAAGAGTTCAATCGCAACCAGGCGGTCATCCCCCCCCTGCGCAATCGCTTGTTGAATCTGGTGGGTGGTCGCCGCTTCGTCCACCTCAAAGGCCAAATCTTCTACTACCGGCGGATAGGCGCTAATGGGCTGCATGGGCTCTAGCTGCCACTGGGGCTTGCGCAAAGGCAAAATCCGCAACTCTGCAGCATTGATGCGCACAGACGGCAGATCAAAGGCTGCGCGCACCTGGGGATGGATCTCACCGAACAAGCCAATCGGAGTGCCATCGAGTAACACCTCCGCACAGCGTGGACCAAAGACGCCCGTTTCCGGTCGCGCCTGATATTCAATGCGCTCGGCTTTAAAACCGAGGCGCGCCAGCAGCGTCTCTACCACGCCTTTGAGATCAAAGAAATCCATCTCCTCAGCGCCATTGGGATCAGCGTGAAAATTAAGGGGCCGGCGCGCACCGGTTAACACAAGAGAGACGCGGCGATCTTCCTCCGGCAACACGCCATCGCTCCCCTCCGGCAGATAAACACGCCCAACCTCAAAAGTCGTGAGCCGGGTAACATGGCGTAAGTTCCGCGCCAGTCCTTCCATGGCGCTGACCAGCAGCGAGCGCCGCATAACCCGCCGTTCCGGTGCAATTGGATTGGTCAGCGTCACGTAGTCAGCCACGGCACCATTCGCCAACTGGGTGATACGGGGGGCGGCCAACTTGGCATGATTCTCCGGCGTTGTCAGTGGATTATTGATATTTTCCTGCAGGCCAATCCCCATCAGAATGTCACGGATCTGCTCTTCGGTGGCAAAGAGGTCATGGCGACGCTGTGTCGGCAGTTCATCTTCCATTAGCGTCGTGCCCACATGTTCATAGCCGATGATGCGCGCGACTTCTTCGGTCAGATCGGCTGGGATCGCCACATCCAGGCGATGCCACGGCGGTGTACACTCCACCAACGTTTCCCCCGGTTCACGATGCAGGGCAAAGGTCGCGGCGGTCGGTGCGCCGTCGGCTATTTCAGCCACCTTGTTGACCACAAAGTTGAGCCGACGCAGCGCCGTGACAATTTCGACCACGGTCACCGGCATCCCCAACAGACGGCGCATGTCGCTGGCGGTGGTATAGACAATGGGGGTCGGCTGTGGCACTGGATAGGCATCGACAATGCCTGGTACGATCCGGCCACCGGCATACGCACGCATCAACTCCGCCGCATGGCGCGCAGCCAGTGGGTTCAACGTTGCCGGCACGCCCCGCGCAAAGCGATAACTGGCTTCGCTGGGCAGACGCAGTTGCGCGGCAGTCCGTCGGTTATTGATGCCCTCAAAGGTGGCTGACTCCAGCAAGATGGTGCGAGTGCTTTCACTCACCTCGCTCTCCTGACCACCCATCACGCCGGCCAGCGCAATCGAACCGGCAGTGTCGGTAATCATCAGCATGGTGTCATCGAGCGTACGGGTCACATCATCAAGCGTGACAAATTTTTCGCCGGCATCCGCCCGCTTGACAATTATCGTCGGCGTGGCGTCACCGACCCGCTGGGCGCGCTGCAGGAGTACATCATAATCAAAAGCATGGAGCGGCTGTCCCCATTCCAGCATGACATAGTTGGTGATGTCGACAATATTATTGATGGGGCGCATACCGGCTTTGATCAGCCGCGCCTGCATCCAGCTGGGGGAAGGGCCAATGGTAACATCTTGAATCACCACAGCGGTATAGCGGTTGCACAATTCTGGATCGGCAATCTCAACCGCGACATAGTCAACGGCCTGATCGTCGCCTTGCGGTTGCCAGCTATCCTCGGGCAAAGTCAAGGGCACGTCGGTCAGCGCCGCCACTTCACGCGCCACGCCGATGACACTGAGACAGCGCGCCATGTCCGGCGTCAACTCAATCTCCAACACCTCGTCGCCCAGATAATCACGCAGGGGCACACCCACCGGCGCATCTGCGGGCAGGATAATGATCCCTTCGTGCTCTTCGCTAATGCCCAATTCACGCTCAGAGCAGACCATACCGGCCGAGAGCACCCCGCGAATTTTGCCGGCCTTGAGTTTCTTCTTCGGACGCGGTTTAGCATCGCTGTAGGCATCGACCAGCAGCGCACCTTCGCGGGCAAAGGCCACCTTGAGTACGGGCAAGCTCTCTGCCGTCCGATAGACAAAGAGATTGGGTGCACCGGTCACCACCCGCTGCGGTTCGGCGCCACCATAATCGACATCGACCAATACCAGCCGATCAGCGTCAGGATGGGGTAAGACCGCTTTGACCTGTCCCACGATGAGGGTTGCTGGGTCCCACCAATCCCCAATGGTGTGGATTGCAGCCACTTCTAAACCGGCCAACGTCAAACGCTGGGCCAAATCAGCCGCCGGCAACGGGATCTCTACATATTCTTTCAACCATGACAACGGAACGAGCATCACACGTCTCCCATTGGGTGCTTAGCAAGGTTTGGCTCTTGCATTTTTCAGTGGTAGTCCGAATTGTGCGTAAACTTAATTTGTAGCTTTGGACAAGAGCGCAATTTGCACTATTCGCGGTATACCACCCATTTTTCAGGAAAGGGTCTAATTAATCATTAATGGAAAATAATTAATTATTAAGACAGCGTTGCTGCCGCACTATCGACAAAGGGATAAGGTATATCAATAGTAGCGCCTATAACGTCTAAACCCATTAACGTTCGGGCGACCCGCAAAAATAATCATAAACTAGATCATGGGCGAGCGCACGCCACTGTCCCCAGCCCCGGCGGTCGCCCATCATGTTGCGCATATCGACAGTTAACTGTTGCAACTGGCTAGGTAGGATAGCACGAAATGCATAAATTTCGCCACTCTCCGGTAGCTTGGGTTGCTCTTGGCTACATAGATGAAAGATATAGCTGGCAAATTTGACGACCGAGCCGCTGTGATGAAAGCGATATTCGATTAGCCCCACAAAACGGTGCACACGCACACGCAGCGCAGTCTCCTCGTCCACCTCGCGCAATAAGGCGTCGTAGATACTCTCATCCAGACAGACCCCTCCGGAGGGTAAGCGGCAGAGATGGGCCGGGTAATGTGCCTTACTGTGCATCCATATTTTACCGGTTGGATCTTGAATTGCAAAGACAACTTCGGCGCGACGATCACTATTGTGACGCCAACGGTAGGCGCGAATATATTCGTCGGCCTGCACATTGAAGGTGCGCCGCAGTGGCGCGCCATACCGTTGCACCAATTCGCGCACTTCCGTTTCACAAATCATAGGTCGAGTCGGGGAAAGAACAGTGTTTAAACTTTGGCCTGTCATACACGCTTCTCCTGATTCTGTTTGCCGGGCGGTGGAATAGAAGTTGGGAGATTCAAAAAACCTTACGTCGTGTGGACCAAACCAGACCGAGCATTAGCAGCGCCAGCATGGTCAATGAAATTCGTTTGCCGATGATACGGGACATGGTGTCCTCAAAGCGCAACAGCAGGTAGCCCTCGCCCACCGGCGGAAGAGGAACCGTGATGCGTCCTAAAACGCCGGTTTCCTCGGGAACAATCTGTAACTCTTGCACCGGCTGGCCATGCTTACCATCAAGCAGGTAGGCGCGCCAGCCAGGATAGTAGAAACGGTTGTAAACAATGCGCTGATCATTACGGGGTGTACAACTACGCTCTTTCTTGTTGAGGCCCGTACAAAACCAGACCTCTTCCATGATCGTATTATGTGCGACTGAATCCACCACCAGGTTTTCATAATCCACAGTGGTGTAGTCTACATTGGTGGTCACCGGCAGCACAGGCCCGCCCCCCTCATCCTGGCTGATGTAGTTGTCGGCAATGTCACTCCACTTGGGCACCTCGGTCACCCAGCGTGTGCTGCCGGTCATCTCGTCGGATGATTGTTGAAAACGCATGAGGGCAGCGAGACTGACAGGGCCTTCCGCCGGTTCTTTGATTTCGACTTTCAGGTAGGGATAGCTACTCAAGAGAATCAGGGCAATGAGGGTAAGCAGCGGCAAATTCAGACGACGCAACGGCTGGACAAACCGTTCATGCATCAACAAGCCGCTCAAGACGCTGACACAGAGTGCGGTGATATTGAACCAACGCCAAGGGAATTGGGCAAAGCGTAAAATTGTGCCAATGCCCGGCAATTCCCACAGGGGGATGCTCCATTGCAGGCCCACCAAGAGCGCGGTGATGCCTGCTACCACAAAACAGAGAATCTCCCAGCGCTCGTGCTTAAGCGCCGGCCAAAGTAGCAAAACGCCCATCACGGCTAACCCTAGCGCGGCCACCCCAATCTGAAAGCCAACCCGATCATCCGGCCCCATTTCACTGACGCCAAAGCCCCAGGTTGGGCTAAAGAGTTGGAAAAAGTAGATGAAGTGGCCATGAAAGTCATAGCGGCCATCAAACCACTGGCGCTCCAGAACGTCACCGCGCTCTAAAAGCATGGGGATTAAAAAGACTGCGCCTAAGCCAAGGCCAGCCAACAGCGCGCCGCCAGGCAATAAAGCGCTCCGCACCCATGCCCACCCCTTTTGCCACCAGGGGAGCGCCGCTGCGATCGATTTTGGTCTACTGTATACCAAACTTAGCACCACTAAGTAGAGGCCAAGGAGCGGCGTAAATAGAACAAAGACAAGATTGCTAGTCAACAATAACCCAGCATAGCTAATAGCTGCGACCAGGAAATAACGATAGCGCGGCTGCACAATCGCCTGTCGTACGCTCCACAAACAGAGGGGCAGCCAAAGAAAGGCCATACTTTCGGCCAAATTGGCACGTACGTATAAGTTGAGTAGATGATAGGGGATGTAAACATAGACCAGGGCTGCCAACACCGCGGCGGCGCGCCCCTGCCAACTCCGAATGTAGAGGTACATAGTCGCGGCGCTGCCGACGATGCTTAGGCCAAAGACCGTTTTTACAGCGGCAGTATAGTCAAAGTGCAAGAAATGCAACAACAGTTCGGCTAGGAAGTGGCTAAATAGACCGTAGATGTTAAAAAAGGGATAACCGTAGCCAAAGGCAAAATCGGGGCTCCAACGGGGCCACCAGATTCCATCCTGAACCGAGCGATTGTACTCAAAGAGAAAATAGACATGATGGCGTGCGTCATTGGCGCCCCAAAAGTAACCAGGGAGTAGAAAAGGCGCTACAGCAAAAATTGTTAAGCAAAGGGTAAGCCAGAAGAAGCCATCACGCCAAAGGGCGGGGAGAGCCAGAGTGGTAGAGACCAGATCTGCTTGGTCCGGAACCGATTCTTGATCAAGACGCCGGAGACCGGCTTGAGGTTGTGCGATATCACTTGCCATAAAAGATCAACTTATCATCTATCCCGCCATTAACGGAAAGCCGTGCGCCATTGCGCCAGTCATAGTAGCCAAAATAGTATTGCAGTTGTGCGTTCGGGGCAATACCCGTCAGGTCAATTTGATAGGTCTCTGTGAGAATTTCACCGGGCCGCCAACTGGTCGCTGGGTGTCCACCGTCCAAGGGCGGCACATCAATTTGGTTCGCCAATACCAATGTCTGATCCTGTCCACTCAGGACTTGAAAAAAGACATTGTAGTCAAAGGGAAGCGGCTGAATTGGTTGCCAGGTTACCGCAAGCTCAGCCTGGTGAAGCTGTCGGTTTTCTGACAGATTCGCGGTCAACACCACAATCTCATTATTGCCCAACACCGCCAGTGGGGACGTGGGTGGTTGGTATTGGGTAAATTCGGTCGATAGATAGGGCAAACTGCCTAACACAATCAAGATCAGGAGCACCACCCAATAGGGCGACTGACGCAGCGTTGGATGCAACGTGGGGAGAATGCCCACCATCATTGCCAACAGCGGCACAGTAAAGAGCAGAACTTGCCAGGGATAGGTAAGCAGGCGACTAGCGCCGCTTGCCATCCAGAACCATTGGCTCGAGGCTAAGCTCAACCAGATAATAACGCCCAACCCAATGACACCAAACCACAACATCCGCTTGACCGCAGGGGTATGCCGAACGGTTCGATAGCGCCAAAACCAGAGGGTGAGGAGAGCCATGAGCGGCACAACGAACCCCAATTGAAAAGGATAGCCATCTTGCCAGCCTGGAGTGCTGGGCATCACCTGCCAACCGGGCCGAAATAACTGAAAGAGAGCGACAAAATGGTCAAAAAAATTAACCGGCGCCGGCATCTGATAGGAAAAGAGTGGAAGCAAACTTGTCAAGCCGGCGCCGCCACTGAGCGCCACAATTAAAAGCGTCATGCCATGACGCTCCACCAGCCCAGCGTAGAGCAAAAGCAAGAGCGTACAGAGCAACGCCAAACCGGCTTGTGTTTGCCAGATCCACCAAATGGCAATGACCGCCACTGTGGCTGCGCTAAAGTGATTGCCTTCCCGATAGATTGTCAGACCAGCCAAGGCAATGGGTAGGAGCGCCAACACCATTGCATCGCTGACACTGCCGCGAACATAGACGGTCGCTAATAAAGGCGGGGCCAACATATAGGCGAGGCCGGCCAGACCTGCGCCCCGGTCACCGACGCGCGTCTGCAACCAGGCGTAGGTCCCTAACCCTCCCAACAAGAAACAACAGATAAAGGTAATACGCAGCGCAGCAGTTGGGTTGAGCCCTGCCACCAAGAAAGGGCGACTGAGCAAAAAAGCCGCGCTGCCAACACCGCGCCAAAGATCAGGGGTTGTTGCGATTGCAGCCAGTTTGCTTGGTTGCAGCAAATTAAAGACAGGCACAAACCCTTCTAGTGCTTGCCAATAGCCAGGATAGGTCGCAGGGGCCCAAGCAAAGACCCCTAAAACCAGAATTGCTCCGAAACCAGCATAGAGCGACAGACGTTGAGGAAGCTTCATTCCAAAATTATAGCACGAGGTCCAAGAGGGGTTGAAAACTGCTCGCGGGTTGTAACACTACATTTACAAGGAAAATAAGGCAAAATGGTGATAAAAGTTGAGCAAAATTTGAGCAAATTGGGGTGGAATTACCAAGTCGTAAGCCAGCCCCGATTTACGGCTCATCCAAAGCAACGCCCATGATCGGTTCGCGGTGGCCAAGGTCTAGCAAGACGCCCCCGCCTTCTGCACCGCCCGGTTCCGCCACTGGATGGGGCTGCGTTGCACGCAGGCGATGACGATGGGCATTGAGCAGCTCTAATTCGGTCACGGTCAATCCATAGCGATTGGTGGGATGGTTTAAGATCTTAATGAGATCCAAGGTGACAATACGCGCCAACTCAGCGCCATTGCGGAAGCCTTGCCATTCGGAGGGTGGCAACATGCGGGCAAAGTCTTGCGCAGCCGGTGTCGGTGCGCCGAGCAGGCGCAGCGGCAAAATAGAACGCTCTAACTTCCAAGCAATAAACCACTCGGCGCCGGCGGGTGCGCTAATGTCCCGTCCCATCAAAAAATAGACGCGATCGCAGTTGGCAATCAGTTCGTAAATATCCTCATAGGCAGCACCGGCGGCTGGGGTGCGGCGAATTTCAATGCCAATCTTGACCGGCAACTCTGCCACGGCGCGCCCAATAATTGCCCTTTCCTGATCCAAATCCTTGGTTGCACTCACAAATAAACGTAATGTTTCAGCCATGATCTTTGATTACTTACTCTCTAGTTACTCTTTCATGTTACGCAGGGTTTCAGCTAACTCGTGTAGGGAGCATCCTCAGATGCGGCTTTTTTGCGCTGGAGCCGCATCTGAGGATGCTCCCTACACGAGGACAGAACTTGTGAAAATTTGAAAATGCGTAACATGAGTTACTCTGTTATTGTCAAAGTAGTTACGAAATTAGCCAATAAATCTGTGACGACTTTGGGCTTCTCCACCATGACCATATGTCCTGCCCCCTCAACGATATGAAGATGGCTATGGTCAATGGCTTGGTGGAGAGATTCACTCCATTTCACTGGAGTCATTTTATCTGCTGCGCCACAAATGATCAAAGTTGGCGCCTTAATGGTTGCGACTTTGTCACGCCGGTCAAAGGCAGCACAGGCCGCAAAGTCGTCATAAAGTACAGCTGGCGGCGTGGCGCGGAGCTGGGTTAGTGCGCGTTCATGCGCTTTGGCAGTCAGCTTGGCCGCATACATCCACTCAACCAGTTGGGCTGTGGTGGCGTCAAACTCATCGCGAATGCCGACCAACAAGGCGGGATTGACACGCAAACTTGCCCCCGTACCGACCAAGACCAAGCCGGCCAAACGCGCCGGTGCGCATAGCGCCATCTCCAACGCAATCGCGCCACCCATGGAGTGTCCAACAGCCACAAAGGGCGGCAACGCCAGCTGGTCGGTCAGCTTTAAAAGAAGGTCGCTATAAGCGGCAATGGTCGCACGCCCTGGCGCCGGTGAACGTGCGTGGCCGGGCAGATCCACGGCATAGACATCAACCTGGGGTAGGCGCCTGGCCTGCGGCGGCCATTGCAGGCACGTCCCGCCGGCGCCATGGATGAAGAGCACAGGTGGCAATGCCGCCTCTGCCGTGTGCTGATTGTGTCGCTCAAAGAAAATAGGTTGTTGATCCAGCGTTACAATGGGCATGATGGGTGTGAGAGCAAATGGCTTGATGTCATATTTTCTTTCTTGAATTATAACGCCAATTATAGCGCCAACCCTGCGATCGTCATAGTTGCGGTTGGGGTGTATTTATTTAGAACGAGTGGGCGTCACAAGCGCGCTCTGGAGGACACGGGGTCCAATGGGCGCAGCATCAGAACCCAAAGAGAGCCCCACCTGCGCCACATTGAGCCTACTGATCATTAAAAATTTGCGAAAAGTACTATCAACTCGTACAATCGTAGCCAGATTTGATCGTTGGTTCAAGGCTCATACAGGTCTGCGGATGAAATCGCTTCATTTTTCTCTGGTACTTGTAGCGATTTCACCTCTTCGCCCATATGAGCGTTGGGCCAATTCACCTTTAACCTTATATACCCACTAGCACCGTAGGGAGTACCCTGTTGCTACTGTAAAAAGTGCACTATATAAGATTTATAATTAAGGTGCACCTGCCTGGCGCTCGTAGGTATCATCAATCTACAAACAAATATATTTAAAGGAGTAACTTCTATGACTTTGCGCAAATTTTTTGCGATTTCGCTGCTGATCCTTGCTTTGGCCCTAGCAGCCTGTACACCGGTTGCGCCGGCGGGTAGCGGCGGTAACAGCGGTGCGGCGGCCAGCAAGCCCTGCAATCAGATCGAAGTAGGTGAAAAGGACGGTAGCCCCGATCTGCAAGGCTGCACCCTGCGGATTGCGGTGGAGAATGCCTATCAGCCCTTTAACTACATTGACCCCGACACCAAGCAGGCGGTGGGCTATGATTATGACATCTTTGCCGAAATCTGTGCCCGCATCAACTGCACCCCCGACTATATTGAGACCAGTTGGGATGCAATGGTGGCGATCATGGGCGGTCAAGGGGCCATGGAAACCTTTGATGTAGGCGCCGACGGGATTACCATTACGGAAGAGCGAGCCAAACATGTCGATTTTTCCATTCCCTATATTCGTTCCGAACAGATGCTGCTGGTGCGGGCCGATGAAAGCCGCTTTACTGAACCGGATGAATTTGTCGCCCAAAGCGATCTCAAGGTGGGTACACAAATCGGCACCACTAACTATGACGCCGCCGCCGACTTGGTGGGCGAAGATCGGATCGTGGCCTTTGATCAATTTGGCCCGGCTGTCCAGGCACTGATTGCCGGCGATATTGACGCCGTGATCATCGACAATGTCTCTGGCTTGGGCTATGTTGGCGCCAACCCGGATAAGGTGAAATTGACCGGCTCTCCGATCAAGGTGGAAGAGTTAGGCTTTATCTTCGGCAAAGGCAGCCCCTTGAAAGCGCCCATCGACACTGCCCTGGAAGGGATGAAAGCCGATGGCAAGATGGACGAGATCTACCAGAAGTGGTTTGAGAAATAACTTGTCTGCGTCCGGGTAAAAGGTCTCCAAGACCCTAACCTGGACAAGCCAGAACCAAACTTTTCTACTGCAAAGAACGCGAAGATCGCGAAGATTTCTAGTTGTTCTTTGCGCTCTTTGCGATCTTTGCGGTAAAAATTCTTATTTTTTGTTGGCGCTGTGCGCCCGCAATACGAACAAGAATTTCACTCGTTAGACACTAAAGGTCCGTGATCTTTAGTGTCTTTTCCATTAAGTTTGAAAATATATCGAGGTATTGAGGAGAAGGGTATGGCAGCGGAAGTCAAGCAAGAACTAGGCGGCGCCAAGTCACTTGCACAATATCGCTGGAAACAGATAGCGCAGTGGCCGTGGTGGTTGATCATTGCAGTGGGCCTGGGGATTTATCTAGTTTTGTTGGTGCTGGTCGATGCAGAAGCACGCAGCTCCTTCTGGTATATGTTAGGTCAAACGCCAGAAGGCTTAAGCGTCGGTCAAATCGCCTTTAAGGGTATTGTCATTACGTTGACCATTGCCATTACCGGTTACCTGTTAGCGATGATCTTTGGGCTACTGCTGGGATTAATGCGCACCTCCTCAAACCCAATCTTTTATAACATTGCCTCATTCTATGTTGAAATCATCCGTGGCGTGCCAATGTTGGTCCTGTTGCTCTACGTAGCCTTTGTGGTGGCGCCCTTCTTGACCCCGGTCTTCGCAGCAATTGCCAATCTCTTTGTGTGGATCGGCAACGTGGGCGTATTTTTGTTACAGATGGTGGGGCTGCCGGTTGCGCCTTTTAGTCCAGTAACTAGCATGGCGAACCATTGGCGAGCGGTCATTGCACTGGGTATGGGCTACGCTGCCTTTGAAGCGGAGGTCTTTCGTGCCGGCATTCAGTCGATTGAGCGTGGCCAATATGAGGCTGCCGGTGCTCTAGGTTTATCTTATTTCCAGACCATGCGCTTTGTAGTGCTGCCCCAAGCCATTCGTCGTGTGTTGCCGGCCTTGGGCAATGATTTCATCTCCATGGTCAAAGATTCTTCGCTGGCTTCGGTGTTGGGGGTGCAAGATATGACCCAATTGGCCAAGTTAGTTGCTGCCGGTAACTTTCTCTACATGCAGACACTAACGATGTTGGCCTTTGTCTATTTGACGATGGTGGTGCTGCTGACGCGTTTGGTGCGGCTCATGGAAAACCGGCTCCAGAGCGCCTACCGCCGATAGCCACACCTGCTGTGAGAATCAGTCCACCGCTAAGGGCGCAAAGAGCGCTAAGCAAAACCTTCGTAAGAGATGGTTACCTGAACGCAAAAAGTTCACCAGAGCGTGATCACGCGCTCTTCGCCGGTGCGCAGCTTTTCCCGATTGGGCTGCAATGCCACCAGCACGGCCAAGAGCGCAATCACCCCATAAACCAGATAGGGCCACGGGATCGATTCATTCAAATAAAGCACGAGAAAAATTGCAAAGGCGCTGACACCGACAGCAAAGGTGCCAACCGCAGCGATACGCGTCCACCAGATGAGAAAGGCGCCAATCAACCAGACAATACTGCCGGCCAAAGGGTAGAGCATCATGGTGGTCGCCGCCGAAGTAATGCCGCCGGCGCCACCTTTGAACCCCATGAAGATTGACCAATTGTGGCCGATAATCGCGCCACCTCCGGCCAGCGCTTCAGCCAGCTTGAGCGCATTGTAGCGCATGGTGGCTTCTTCCACGCCCATTGGCCCAGTTTCGGGAAAGAAGAGCTGGTAAAACAGTTGTACCAGCCAGATGGCCACCACACCTTTGAGCGCATCACCAAGGAGTGTTGGCGCGGCCGCTTTCAAGCCCGCTGCGCGCCAGACATTGGTGGTGCCGGTGCGCCCACTGCCCACCATACGCACATCTACGCCATAGAGGCGACAGATCAGCAACCCCACCGGCAGGGCGCCGAGAAAGTAACCCAACCCGAGACCGAGCGGCGCCAGCAACCAAACCATCATCAGAGCACCCACTAGATAGGCGATGTGGACGAATCATTACGTCCAGACAAGACCGGAATCGACGCGTTACGCTCCGGACGCGGCGGGGCAAACTGCGGCCGAGGCGACTCTACACCCTGAATATTGAGTTCAGCGCGCAAAAGTACGCCGTCATCCATATAAAAACTATTAACATGCAGTGCGCCATAGATTTGACTGCCTTCTAACAGTTCAACCCGATCGGCGCGTAGAATCCCTTTATAGATGCCACGGATGCTGACTGTGCGTGCGATAATATCGCATTGCACCCGTGCATTCTCGGTCAGGATCACATTGGCGGCAGTCTCAATTTGTCCGCCCTCAACGGCGCCATCAATCCGCACGCTGGTTTCGCTGCGTAAATGGCCTTGAAAGGATGCATGGGGGCCGATAACAACCTCAATAATATCAGGTTCAGGTTTTTGTGCTCGTCGAAACAAAAGCAACCTCCTCTCGACTAGCCGCAGAGTAATAATTCTGGCTCTTCGCGACAAATGTATTTGACAAGCAAGGTGGCGAGTTGTGGGTGGCGAGTTGCGAACCTGCCACCCGCGGGAGCGCTCTGGGCACGCCGCCTTGCTCTGTTTCGATCTGCTAACATGCGTAGACCCACAATTCTTCACAAATTAGGCTAATTTCTATTGTAAACGGATTAAACTACCGCAAAGAGCGCTAAGAGCGCTAAGTATCACCAGGGAAAACCTTCGCGTTCTTGGCGTCCTTAGCGATGAAAACTGAGTTTCACAACAAGTGCTAGGCCAGGATCAAGCGCTCCGAAATACTATCTCCTTTATAGATACGATGAATAATATCAGCAAGCAGGGGCGCGACGGAAATTACTTCAATCTTCGGATGCTGCTTTTCATTGGGAATCGGAATGGTGTTTGTAACAACCAGCTTACCAATCCGCGGGTCGGCGTCCAGACGTTCTAATGCTGAAGGCAAGAGCACCGGATGGGTAATCGCAAAGCAAGCTTCCCCGGCGGCGCCATTGTCATAGAGCGCATCAACCTGCTTAATAACACTGCCGCCGGCCATAATGTCATCAATAATGATCGGACGGCGTCCCTCAATGTCGCCGACAATATGGGTTGTTTCTGTGGTGCTAAAGCTGGTGCGCCGTTTATGCATGACCACGAGGGGCAAATTTAAGTACTCTGCATATTTTCCCGCCATACTGGCCCGCCCCACGTCCGGACTGACGATAGCGGCACTTTCAAATTCCGGTTTCAGAAAATAGTCAGCCAATAACGGCAGCGCGCTCAACGGATCGACGGGAATGTTAAAGAAACCCTGAATGGCGCGGGCGTGGATGTCCACAAAAATAACCCGATCTGCGCCTTGGCACTCTATCATATTGGCCACCACACGTGCACTGATTGCCTCCCGCCCACGCGCCATACGCTCTTGGCGTGCATAAGGGAAGTAGGGAATCACTACGCTAATGCTGTGAGCGCTGGCGCGGCGAAAGGCATCTAAATAGAGCAACAGTTCCATCAGATTGTCGTTGACGGGGGCGGAGCAGGGCTGGATCAAAAAGATATCCTGTGCACGTACAACTTCTTCGACCATCACATGGATCTCACTGTCCGGCAAATGGCGGGTCGTCGTACTGCCTAACTTAACATCTAACAAGCCGGCAATTTCGTCAGCCAATTGCGGATGGGCTGAACCCGAAAAAATCCGCAAGGGGTGATAGGAATCAACCATGACAATCCTTACTTCCTCTTAATGTCTGTCCGTAAATTCTCTGGGCCCAAGTCCGCAACTCGACCAAGTAATGGACGCCACAACCGCATTTACGGATATCTTCTTAACTGTACTATACCTTATCCCGAATAACCTATCCCGGATAAAAGATGAAATTCAATGAAGCAGGTTCCTGTGTGGTGGCATTATATGATAGCATGAGGGAAGGGAGCAAAAGTTTGTTATCTACAGAAAAGTCAGCAAGTCCACAGATCCTAAATTTATTCGCTACCAAGGCAGCAACGTTATTGCCGAACCGCGCAGGTCATTCCTATATATACTGACGAGCAGCACAAGAAGTAACCCGTTACTTGTGTAAAAAGTGTTACTTCTTGGCGCTCGTTAGTATAGTTATACTTTTACAATAATCAGGATTGATCAATTAACCGAATGCGGCTAGAATGAGTATATCTCCAAAGCTGTTGTCCATTTGTGCGCAATAGCTCAGCAAATAGGGAACTGTTGTGTAAATGCATATTTGTCCTGCGCAAGGACATCAATCCATACACGACTATAACTGACGAATATGCGGAAACTGATCAACCATCCATCAAATGCGGCGATTGAAACCCTGGAAGGGTTTGAACTCGCTTATGGGGATCTCATTCGGGTTCACTATTCCCCCAACTTTATTTATCGAAGCGATGCACCTACCCCAGGCAAAGTAGCGATTGTCAGCGGCAGCGGCAGCGGTCACGAACCGGTCAATATTGGTTATGTTGGCTATGGAATGCTGGATGCAGCCTGCCCCGGCGCAATCTTTACCAGTCCGACCCCCTATCAATATGTAGCTGCCACCCATGCCGTACACAGTGACGCCGGTGTGCTTTACGTAATTAAAAATTATACAGGGGGTGTCTTAAACACGGAAATGGCAATGGAGATGGCAGTCGAGGCAGGGATTGAAGTAGCCTCTGTGTTGATTCATGATGATGTCGCGGTGGAACATGACGCCAATCGTCGTGGCACTGGGGCAACAGTGTTGGTGGAAAAAATTGCCGGCGCAGCCGCCGAAGAACGTCGTCCGTTGGCCCAAGTGGCGGCCGTAGCCGAACGGGCCAGTTGCCAGACACGCAGTATGGGCGTCGCCCTGACCAGCTGTACAGCCCCTGCGGTGGGCCATCCCACCTTTCAATTGCCCGACGGACAGATTGAGGTGGGCGTCGGCATTCATGGCGAACCTGGCCTCCGACGCGCCCACATGGCAAAGGCCGATGAAATTGTCGATATGCTCAGTGTGCCGATTATGCACGATCTACGTTTGCGATCGGGGGATCGTGTGTTGGTACTGGTCAGCGGTTTGGGCGGTACCCCGCAACATGAGCTATTTATTGTTTATCGTCATCTTCATCATCTGCTCGAACGTCACTCAATTACAATTGAACGCCGCCTGATTGGCAATTATATTACGAGCTTGGACATGGCCGGTTGCATGTTAAGTGTGATGCGCCTTGATCCAGAGTTACTTGCTTTGTGGGATGCGCCGGTGCGCACCCCAGCATTGTGGTGGTAAGACAGTGAGTATATTTTGAGGAAATCATGAGCCAAGAAATTACGCTAAATCAGTTTCACCAATGGCTGCAACGCTATGCAGATCTCATTGATGAGCAGGAAAGCTACCTATGCGATCTAGACGCGGCCATCGGTGACGGCGATCACGGGGCCAATATGGTGCGCGGCATGACCAGTGTACGTACGCGGCTGCATGAGGAGAGTGGCCGCGACCAAGAGTTGAGCACCTTGCTACGTAATGTCGCGATGGCTTTAATCAGCAGTGTTGGCGGTGCGGCCGGTCCGCTTTACGGCGCATTCTTTCTCCGTGCCGCCAAGGATTTAACAGAACAGGATTCAAAATCAGTCTCGCTCATGGAATTAGCCCATATGTTTCGCAGCGGCCTAGAGGGTGTACAACAGCGAGGCAAGGCGGTGCGTGACGAAAAGACCATGATTGATGCATTGGCGCCAGCCGTGGAAGCATTAGAAAAGGCGGCCCAAGCCAACAGCACCATTGTTGATGCACTCCAGGCTGCCAGCACAGCCGCAGAAGAAGGAATGCACCACACCACTTCGCTTCAAGCTTCTAAAGGTCGAGCCAGCTATTTAGGCCCTCGCTCGATTGGGCATCAGGATCCTGGGGCAACCAGCACCTACTATCTTATTCTGGCCGCAGCCGAGTCCTTTGGCAAAATGGGCGATTAGCGGACGAAAGCTTTATGCTTTCTAGACATAATTGTTTGTTTAGATATAATCCAGTGAACAAAAGACGGTTGCACTATGTGGCTGATTGGCAAATCGCCCAAACTTTGGTAAGAATTAGTGGTTCAACCGGCTCTCCACAAGCGAAGAGGAAAAGAGACTGAATCTATGGTGAAGTATATCGGCGCAATTGACTCAGGCACCACCAGCACACGCTTTATGCTCTTTGACCAGCAGGGCGCGATTGTTGCCTATGACCAGCGCGAACATGAACAGATCTTTCCCCGTAGTGGTTGGGTGGAACATAAGCCACTGGAGATCTGGGAACGCACCCGCCAGGTGATCGGTGCGACGCTAGCCAAAGCCAATGTAACGGCTGCCGACATTGGCGCCATCGGCATCACCAACCAGCGCGAGACGACGCTCATCTGGGACAAGCAGAGCGGCGCGCCCATCTACAATGCCATCGTCTGGCAAGATACACGCACTGATCAAATCTGTAAAGCCTTGGAAAGTGCAGGCCACGCCGCACGCATCTACCATAAGACTGGGCTGCCATTGGCCACCTACTTTGCCGGCCCTAAAATTCGCTGGCTATTGGACAATGTCCCCGACGCGCGCGCCCGCGCCGAAGCGGGAGAACTGCTCTTTGGCACTATCGACACCTGGTTGATTTGGAATCTCACAGGTGGCCAACATATTACCGAGCCAACCAATGCCAGCCGCACCATGTTGATGAATCTGGAAACGCTGGACTGGGACGTAGAATTGCTGGAGATCTTGGGGGTGCCGCGCCCGCTTTTGCCGGAGATTCGCCCCAGCAGCGATCCTCAGTTCTATGGCACCACCACCACAGCCGGTCCTTTCCGCGGCGCCATTCCCATCTGTGGCGATTTGGGCGACCAGCAAGCGGCCACCGTTGGCCAAACCTGTTTTGCACCCGGCGAGGCCAAAAACACCTACGGCACCGGTTGTTTTATGATCCTGAACACCGGCACAGAAATTGTCCACAGCCACAACGGTCTGCTCACCACCGTCTGTTATCAACTGGGCGATCAACCGCCGGTCTATGCACTGGAAGGCTCGATTGCCATGGCCGGCGCCACGGTTCAGTGGCTACGGGACAACCTCAAGCTGATTGCCCATGCTAGCGAAACCGAAGAGATTGCCCAAAGCGTGACGGATGCCGGCGGCTGCTATTTGGTGCCGGCCTTTAGCGGGCTCTTTGCCCCCTATTGGCGCAGCGATGCCCGTGGGGTGCTGGTCGGACTCACCCGTTACGTCAATCGCGCCCATATTGTGCGCGCCGCGCTGGAATCGATCTGTTACCAGACGCGCGAGGTGTTGGAAGCCATGAACGCCGACAGTGGTGTGCCCCTGCGCACGCTAAAAGTGGACGGCGGCGCCACGGCGAATAACTTCCTGATGCAGCTCCAGGCCGACATTTTGGGCGTTGAGGTGATTCGTCCGCAGGTGGCAGAAACCACGAGCCTGGGAGCAGCCTATGCCGCGGGTCTGGCCATTGGCTTCTGGGAAGATCTGAACTCACTGCGCCAAAATTGGCAAATCGATCGGCAGTGGCAACCACAAATTGACGAGGCGACGCGCGCCGCCGGCTTTCACGGCTGGAAAAAGGCAGTGGCACGTACCTTTGATTGGGTTGAATAGATTGGATTGAACAGATTGGATTGAACAGATTGGGTTAAACAAAGCAACCATGGTCAATCTTGTAATTGTCTCCCATGTCCAGCAGCTTGCTGAAGGGGTAAAGGTATTGGCGGAACAGATGGCTGGTGGTACGATAGCGATTGAGGCCGTCGGCGGGGTGCGCAATGTGGAGGGCCAGGTGGCCATCGGCACCGACGCCCAACAGATTGTACAGGCCATTGAACGGTGCTGGACGGAACAAGGCGTGCTGCTCCTGGTCGATCTGGGTAGCGCCGTGTTAAGCGCCGAATTAGCCCTGGAGTTGTTGCCGGCAGCAGTGCAAGCGACCTGTTGCATTAGCAATGCACCACTGGTTGAGGGCGCCGTTGTGGCAGCAATGGAAGCCAGTCTCGGTCATTCATTACAAATTGTAAACCAGGCGGCAGAACGCGCTGGTGAGATTCAAAAGGTTGTGCATGGATAGTACAACTGTAACCGTTACCAATCCGTTAGGACTTCATCTACGCACTGGCAGGGAAGTGGTCCAAGTGGCCAACCAATTCCAGGCCGCGATTACCGCGCAAAATTTGAGCAATGATTCGCCCCAAGTGGACGCCAAAAGTATTTTACAATTGATGCAGTTACAGGCGCGGCAGGGTCATATTCTGCTCTTGTGCGCCGAAGGACCCGACGCCCAGCTAGCGCTCAATGCGCTCGTCGCAATTTTTAGTCTTGGCGGTATGCCCACGATTATCTGATGCCTCAACTATTTCACGGCTTGCCCGCGGCGCCCGGCATTGGCATTGGCGCTCTTTTTACCTACCACACCTGGCAATTCGAGCGCGAATTGCCCTCCTTTTATCCTGCGCAAAGGCCGGAAGAAGAATGGCAGCAATTTCTTAAGGCCATTGCTGCCGTTGATCAGGAACTGATCCGCTTGGTGGATGCGGAAAATAGTCTGATTGCCGAAGTCTTTGCCGCACAGCGCGCCATTCTCCAAGATCCCACGTTGGTCAACGCCGTCCGTGCGGCCATTTTTAATCAAGGGCAAGGCGCGCTCCAGGCCACCCATCAGGTGATCCAGGAGACAGCGGCCCTCTTCCGCAATCTAGGGGATGACTACTTTGCCGGACGCGCGGTTGATATCATCGACATTGGCCAACGCTTGCTCAAACAGATGGGAGTGCATACAGCCGACAGTCATCAGCTCCAACGTATACCACCGCGGACCATTCTTGTCGCGCGTGATCTGACCATGTCTGAGCTGACCCAAGCGCCGCTTGCACACATTGTCGGCCTGGCGTTGGCCGAAAGCACTCCAACGGCCCACTCTGCAATTTTGGCCCGCAGCTTGGGCATTCCGATGGTTTGCGCCCTTGGTGAGGCAATTTTGAATCAGGACGATGGTCAAGCCGCCATTATCGACGGTGGACTGGGAAAATTGTTGGTGCTGCCTACTTCCGAAGAGGTAAAGCATTATACATTGACCCAGGAACAGCAGGTAGCAGACCGCGCCTCGGCACTTCTTCATGCCCAAGAACCAGCTCACACGCGCGATGGACAATTTGTACCGATCTTCGCCAATGCCAACAGTCCGGAAGAGGTCGAACAGGTGCGCACCATTGGTGCCGATGGCGTGGGGCTGCTGCGCACCGAGTACCTCTTTCAGAATCGAGCGTCACCACCCAGTGTAACCGAACAGGCCGCCACTTATCGTCACTTTGCCGGCAGCGTGCAGGGGGGGCAGCTTACCGTGCGCGCATTGGATGCAGGGGGTGATAAGCCGGTGCAATATATTAACCATGCGCTCGAAGAAAATCCCTTCCTTGGTCTGCGCGGCGTTCGGCTCCTCTTGGCGCAACCGGAGCTACTGCGCAACCAATTTCGCGCCCTTTGCACCGTCGCGGCGCCTAACGCGTCTGCTGATAGCGACGGAAAAGAAGTAGCGACGCAGCTTCGCTTTATGTTGCCCATGATTAGCACCGTAGAGGAAGTACGCGCCGCGCGCGGCCTCCTCAATGAAGTGGCGGCGACGATGGCCGCTAATGGGGAGCCATGTGGCAAGATCAAAGTAGGGGTGATGATTGAAGTGCCTTCTGCTGCATTGTTGGCGACGCGCATGGCGCCCTTGGTGGACTTCTTTAGCATTGGCACCAATGATTTGGCCCAATATGCCCTGGCCACCGACCGCACCAACAGCAGCGTGGCCGCGCTGGCCGACCCCCTTAGCCCCGCTGTCTTACGTTTGATTCAGATGACCTGTGCAGCCGGCGCCGCGGCCGGTATTCCCGTTTCTCTCTGCGGTGAAATCGGTGGCGATCCTGTCGTTGTCCCTCTCTTGCTGGGGCTGGGGCTCACCGAGTTGAGTGTTCCCTTACCGGCTGTACCCTTGGTCAAAGAAGCGGTGCGGCAGTGTGACCTGGCCCACTGTCACAGGCTGGCCGAAGAGGCGCTCTGCTGCGAAGACGCTCTCGCCGTGCGCGCCTTGCTCGAACCACAGTAAGGCAGGCCGCTAGGATGACAGGATGACAAGATGACAAGATGACAAGATGACAAGATGACAAGATGACAAGATGACAAGATGACAGGATGACAGGATGAATCATCCCTGTCATCTTGTCATCCTGTCATCCAATTAAATCGGGCTCAAAGTCAAAGACGCTATTTCGCGTCCTCAATCGGGTGCACAGTTGGGTCGTGCTTCCAGACAAAGTAGGAGTAGAGCATCGCCAGCACCACGGAGCCCAGCACAGTCGCCATCATGGTGTAAAAGGCCCAAGCCGGTCCCCAGAAGCCGGCCAGCAAAATGAGCAGCCCAGCAATGACAAAGAGACGGCCGGTAAAACGATGGGTCTTGTTCCACGCCAGATCGCTGGCTAGCGTCCACGGCGTGCGCACGCCAAACATGTAGTTGCGCCGGATCTTGCCCATGTAGTTGCCCAACACAATAAAGAGCAGCGCCAACGCAGGGGCAATGATGCTGCCCATATTGAGCGGATAGCCAAGAGCGCTCAGAATGGCAATTGTGTGTAGGAGCGCCATAAAGAGCACAACGCCTAGAATGGTGGCGCGATAGGCTTGGCCTGACTTCTGAATATTGGCACGCAATGGATCGATATAGCGGATCAAGCTAAAGAGCCCCACCACGCCAGTGGTCACCAATGGCAGAAGCAAGAGTCCCTCGATTTTGCCCCCATAGCGATCCACCGTGCCCGCCGCATTCCAATGGACCGGCACCGCAGCGTCCGCCGGCAACTGGAACCACGCCCACAGCGACATGCCAAACATAATCACCAACACCAGCGCGCAAATGCGCCAGACGATTGTCAAGTTAACTGTTTTTTCCTGTGTCATTGCTACTATCCTCCGCGCGTTGGGGCGCGTCATAATTTGCGTCAGCATCAGCGCTGCTCTCCACGCCATTACGCGCGTCAATCTTAAACATTTCCATCATGCCCAGCAACGCTTCTTCTAATACCGAGACATTTAAACTGTAAAGAATTGAGGCGCCCCGCTTCTCCCCTTGGATCAACTCTGCCTCGCGCAACACTGCGAAGTGACGCGAGAGCGTTGGCCAGGAAGAATCAAAGCGCTCAGCCAATTCACCGGCGGTCATATCCCGCTCCCGCAACAGTTGTAACACCTGGCGCCGGGTGGGATCCGCCAACGCTTTATAGACTTTTCCCAGCATGATCTGCTTGCTCTTTTCTGGTTTCTTGTGCCATCATCGTTCCTTGCAATATTTATTCTATATTTAGCTAATTAGCTAAATATAGAATAACATCAAAATTGTGATTTGTCAAGCATCAATTTGAACTTGGGTGCGTACCACATTTGGGGGGATACTCTGGTTAACGAATTTTAGTTGCTCGACCAGTCCCCCAAAATGGGACGCACCTTTTGAACTTGGGTGCGTACCACAAATGGGGCGAAGCACCAGCAAATCTAATTTGAGCTTCTCCTCTATCGCCCTAATTGGGTACGCACCCTTTGAACTTTTTCAGTACGATTGGGAAATGGGGCGCTTCGTTGCCGGCCAACCACTGCTACGACGGATTAGAAAAGGAACGGATTTTTTGATGTGGGTACTGTGGCAAAATGGCGTGGCAAATGGCTGCCGCGTCTTGGAGTGCTGCACTGTTGGGGATCGACACAACGACTAATTAAGGACGCAACCGATTTTCCGCCGTTACGCTGCAAAAGCCGTTATGATACCAGTTGGTTATGATACCAGTTGATAGCCAAAGCCACCTGCTGTTCGGCAGATCGTTGCCTACCCGTGACAAATCCGTTACTTTCCAAATCTTTTGTAGTCTTACGGCCACCACGCACACACTTCTTGGATGGCATGATAGATGCCCGCCGCGGCTTGCGACACTTCGTCGCCGGCCAAGGCCAGGATGAAGGGTATCACTGCTCTTGGAGTTTATGGTAGGAGCATCAAAATCTCATCGATGGTGGTGAGATGGATCCCTTGCGTCCGTATGATGCTGATAACCGGTTCGACCTGCAAATCGTCATCAGTTGTCGCCAGATAATCAACGTTGCCATAAATGGCAGTAGCGATTATCTTGTCATCATCCGGGTCGCGACAGACAGGGTCAATGTGTGGCAGATCAACAATTTCCATCTCATCTTTAAGTTGAGTTAGGAAGATGCGGCGTAATTCAGGAAAGATCAATTTTGCAATTTTGGGGTAAATCAGCGTGCTTTCGTATTCATCAAGTAGTTGTTTGGAGCAAACCACCGTAAACCGTCGCGCTTGCCAAGCCATGATGAATGTCGCCAGTTCGGGCGGACGCATCAAGGCGCGCAAGAATTGGTTGGTATCGAGGGTAATGCGCACTCACTACCCCTTTGCGGCTTGGCGTGCTTCACGAATGAGTTGATCGAGGTCGCGATCAGAGATTTCCGGTGTCGCGTAATTGCTGTGAATCGCCGCACGAATGGCATCCATGACCTTCTGGAAGCGTAGGTTGCGCGCGCGTTCCGCTTCGGTTTCTTCGGCAGGCAGCAGCGTTACAGCGACTTTGGCGCCGACAGGGATGCTTTTCGGCAAATCGATGGTATGATTTGCTTTTACGATTGATACATAAGTTGCCGTTGTTGTCATGACTACTCGGTATCCTTCCCTTTCAAAAATCTACGTAGATGTTGGTTACAAAGAACAGAAGTTCTCAAGCTTTAGTATAAGCGAAAATAGGCATGGTGTCTAACCGGCACTGCCTGTTGTGCAATGATACGATCCCTACGGGAGACGAATCCGTTACCTACGGCCACCATTCGCACACTTCTTCAATGGCGTGGTAGATACCTTCCGCGGCTTGGGGTGCTTCGTCGCCGGCGAGGGCTGCCCTACAGCAACCTCTCTTGCTTTGTGGCTGCAAATCTGCTAAAATTCAGCTAAGAATTGTGCAATTGGTCTGCTGTACAGCATTATGGGTCTACGCGTGTTAGTGGATCGAAACAGAGTAAGGTGGCGGGTGGCAGGTTCGCGACTCGCCACCTTACTTGTCAAGTACACTTTGTCGCAAAGAGCCAGAATTATGAAGGAAGGGGGCAACACCCAATGTTACAAGTAAATGCACAAATCACCTTTGATGATTTACTAAACGCCGTGAGGCAGTTAAGCGTACCAGAACTGGAGCGCTTTTCAGAGTTTGTTTTACGCTTACAGGCGCAACAAAAAGCGGTCAGCTTGCCGCCAAATGAGTCGGCTCTTTTGCTCAAGATCAACACAGGGCTGGGTGCAGAAACGCAGACGCGCTATGACCAGTTGATTGCAAAACGCCGCAGCGAGACATTGACTACTGACGAATATGCCGAACTGCTGGGTTTGACCCAACAGGCGGAACAGATCGATGGACAACGGTTGGAGGCGCTGGCAGAATTGGCAACGCTGCGCAATGTGCCGCTGAAAACTGTCATGCAACAATTAGAGATTCAGACACCTGCTTATGCCTAGATCCACTGTGGTCAAGCAAAAAGTTGCTGAACTTGCCCAGCATTGTTGTGAATATTGCCGCTGCCCAGCCGCGTTTTCCGTGCAACCTTTCTCCGCCGATCATATTCATCCCAAAAGCAAAGGGGGGAAAGCTGTGCTGGAAAATACGGCTTTCGCCTGCCAAGGTTGTAATAACCACAAATACGGTAAAATTACAGGGTTTGACCCTGTTTCCAAAGCGACGGTTCCCTTATACCATCCGCGCCAACATGTTTGGGAAGAACACTTTGCTTGGAATGATAATTTTCAGTTACTCATCGGGTTAACCGCCATTGGACGCTCCACCATTGAAACGTTGCATCTCAATCGCCTAGAAGTCGTCAACCTGCGCCGGGTGCTTTATATGACGGGAGAACACCCTTGTTTTCTCGGAAATCGATAGAGACATCGTGTCTGGAGGCTGTTGTTGGTGCAACTGTGTTTCACGGCCACCACGCACACACTTCTTGGATGGCATGATAGATGCCTTCCGCAGTTTGCGTTACTTCGTCGCCGGCCACCAATACAACAACTGATGGGGGAAACAACGGATGTTTGCCGTCATCGAAGGTCGCGGTGAGGCAAAGCAGTATTATTCAATGCCTCCCGTTTACGAAAAGTCCCCCATGCGTGCGCCAAATCCGCTGCTGTCCCGAATCCATTGGTTCACGGCCACCACACACACACTTCCTGGATCGCGTGGTAGATGCCCTCGGAGGCTTGGGGCGCTTCGTCGCCGGCGAGGGCGAGGATGAAAGGCATGAGGGCGGCGAGGTCGTACATAAATTCGTCGCGGGGTTTTGTGGCGAGTATGGGTAGGTTTTCGGCAAGCGCTGCATGGGCTGGCTCTGGTTGCTCGATAGCCCAACGGGTCAAGTGTGGTTCAAGATGCCGCAGTCTAAATTCGCCTGTACTCTCGTCAGTTTTACAAAGAATACTCATTGCTTTGGCTAGAAATGTGTTTCTTTCGTGATTCGGGAAATGCTGCGCAAGTATACCCAAACCGACAGTCTGTCCTCGCTGACTTTCAAATCCTTCGACAAAAAGCAACACCTCACGAATCATCGTTGATGGTAGATAAGGTGACAGAGCACTCAACCGACTAAGACATGCCCACATATGGGAGTAATGGATGGAAGAATAACTATAGATCTCTGCAAACGCCTCTCGAATTACTTCTTGTTGTTTCCTGCCTGTCAAGAACGGTGTCAAGACAATCAATGGATCGGCTCGGTGCAATTGGTGTGTGCTATTTGTACGAACGTCTGTAATTGCTTGCTTAAGCATTTCTCGCTGTTCGTTTGTTGGCAAATACGACAACACAGCAAGCATTGATAGATTTATACTGTCAGCGCATGTACCTGAGGTATCATCAAATAGTGCCTCGATTTTCCTTAGAATTATTCTCAATTCATTATCTGGTAAATTTGGCACTCTGGCAATTAATTCTTTGAGTCCCCAGTCATTATCAGCTATAGCCTCATCGACTACCACCCTAAATTCTGCTGCCGATAGATACGTGGCAAGGAATAGTGATTTTCTGTTGGGGTTAATGACATTGATAACCCTTGCACGTAGATTTTTAGGCAAGTAAGCGACAAGTTTAATCAATACATCTATGCGGTGGCCATCTTCAATTATACGGCAACTTTTTAATGCTACTTCAAGCAGTTCTATTGGAAAATCGGTCGGCAGGTAGGGACAGAGCGCGCCTATTGTAACCCTCTCTTTAAATTCACATGCCTCAATAAACGTTTCCTGTACTAGCTGTGCGGACAAACGAGGTGCCAAGGCGCGCAATACGTTGCCATTTTCCCAAGTGTTTTGACGATAGTAGGCCAGCGCCGTTTTGCATGTCTCCGGTGGTAAATATAAAGCACACTCAATAACTGCATAAGCCTCTGTGGGGCGATCACACAATCCAGCAGCCAATGGATCTTTTAATACTTCTCTGTACTCTGATAACCTTGGGTTCCAAGCTCTCCAGGCTCTTTCCAGTAATACTTTCTGCTCGCTTTCTGATAACCACTGGGCCAAAGTGGCCAGTGCTACATAATCGGCTGCGTAAGGAGGCACTCTCGTCACAAAAGCTAATACAAACATCTTCTCAATGACTTGTCTTCTTTGCTCTTCCGACAGATACGGCATTAATGCATTCAGCGCACGGACACGGTAGGGTAGAAAATTTTGCTTATTCGCGGCCTCTACCGCATCCTCTATTAGTTCCGCCGGTAAAGCTTCTACAAACAGACGCGTTACCGGAATTTGAGGATTCTTGGCGAACTCCCAAGAGTAACTATCAAATATATCTTCAAGCATCCTTTTGAGTTCTTGATCTGATAAATATTTCACGAATGCACTGAATTCACCAACACTACCTTTCATATATTCCGATTCACGAAGTTTCGCCAACGTATCGGCAAGCAATTGTGGTGGTAGATGAGGTACAAGAGTATGCAGAGCAATCGCCGAGTCTTTCTCTGACCAAAAATATTGTATTGCATAGGCTGCGACCAATGCATCGCCCAGAACCTCTGTTTTTTTAGGCTCAGGTAATCGAATCGCAATTGCACACAAGGCGGCAACCCGATTGTGCTGCTCATACTCACACTCACTTGCCCGCGCAACCGCCAACGCCTCATCCAGCACTTCAGCCGCCAAGTGCGGCGCAACCACAGTCAACGCCAACACCCGTTGCTCCGCCTTGGGCATCAACTTGATGATGGCCATTGCTTCTGTCGATGTGCGGAGTCCCCGTTTCACCAACTCGGCCAACAGTTCAGGGGGCAAATTGCTTGCCAACGTCGCGACGCTGGACCGACAAAGCGCTGCCCGCACCTGTTGCGCCAGCGCTTCGCCACGTCCCGGTCGTTGCGGCCCATAGGCTTGCCTTGCCTGCGCCCACGCCCGATCGACATCTTTCAAGAAACCACCATAACTCACATCGACAGCTTCCCAGGCTCGCCGCCAGCCATCGCTGATCAAGGCGTAGAAGCGCTGTGGCGCGGCTCCACTCTGCGTCAGGTGGGTTGCATAATGGCGCAACAGGTACTCAGGCGCGGCTTGAGAACGCAGATGGCCCCGCTTGAGATCGATCAGAACTCGTTTGCCCCACTCACAGAATTTGGCCTGCCATGCCGTGTACTCATCCGCAGAGAGCCACGAAGGACCAGCAAAAAACTCACGCAGCCGGGGATGGGCAAAGATGTACCCTTGACGCACCCCATCACCAATCAGCCACCGTCCAAGTAGTTCGGCTTGGTTGGCGACAATACGGGTGACGCCAAAGCGTGTTTCATCCAACGCGGCGAGATCACTGAGCAAAAGTGGCCCAACGGCTATCGCACAGGCGCACAGCAGCGGCAGCAGCTGTTCTTCTTCCACATTGGGATCTTTCCCTTGCATGCGCCACTGTTTTCGTTGATCCTCCCACCACTTCTGCATAAACCCATCCAAGCCCGGTTCGAGGGTGTTCAGATCGGTCGGTGCAAGAAAACCAGTGCGTTGTTGCGCCTTGACCAGTTCACGTACATACAGTTGCACCAACAATGGATCGCCTTGGCTGAGCTGATAGAGTTTACCGACAACATCCATCTGGGGTGTCAGCCAAGGCAAGGGATTGCCCATTGAGTGGAGTGCATCCGCTACGCCCTGTTGATCGAGCGCCGGTAGGGTCGTTTTGCGCGCCAGCTGCGGCCCTTCCCACTGCAAGGTCGCGGCCCAGCCCAACGCATCGGTTTCGCGTGCCCGTAGCCGCGCCGTGACCAAGACACGCAAACCTGTCGGCGGGCGCACGGCAAAGAGTTCCGGTCCGGCGGTCCAATCGGTCGCCTCATCCAAGCCATCGAGAATGACGACCAAGCGCTGTCCTTCGGGCAATGGACGCCGTAAATAGCTCTCACAAATCGCCTTCCACTCCTCGGCAGAAGTCGGTTTGTGAAAGGATTCAGGTGAGGTGGTCTCGTAAATCTGGGCGAGCCGTCCAGCTAGCGCTGCGAAAAAGACATCCTGGGCTGCGGTTTGAAAACGGATGCTGATCGGCACAAAGATCACCTTAAGGTCGGGCCGCGTCGTCAGTTGTGCACTCCAACGGCTGACCAACGCGGATTTACCTTTCCCCGCTTCTGCCACCATGAGATAATAGGGCGGCGCGGTCGGATCATCCAGCCAATCATTCAATTCATCGAGTTGTTGGCTGCGCCCGCCAAAGGGCACCTGTTCATCATGACCGCCGAGATAGGTGTGGAGAAAATTTTCAATCCGCACGCTGTAGTCGATTGGTAACTGCGCCAACCCCTGCACAAAATAGTTTTTGATCGTCAGATCACGCCCGGCAAAGTTCTGTGCCCACACATCACCGCCGATATACGCCCCACCGTCCGTATAGACAGATGAACTTCCATTCGCTTGCAACAGCGTTTCCAGTGCAACGGTCAAATTCCTAAGCTTCTCCTGCAACGCCTCCACACCGGCAGCACTCTGTTCCGCTGCATCGGCCATGCGTTGGGTAGCTTCCTCATTGCTCCGTTGGCGGCGCGCTTGAACGATCCATTGCAACGGCTGCTGGTTTTCCAGATGAAAATTGAGCCGCTCCAGGAAGATGCCGGCAAATTGCTCAAAGTCAGCCTGGTAGTGGATTTTGCTGTCCATGGTGAGATGATTAAGCCAAAGTTGGGTTAACTCGTCGGCGGTGGGCAGCGTAGCGGCCGGTTGCAGGGTGCGCGCCAACAACGGGCCACCAATATCGCGCAACACTTCGGTGAAGTAACGCAGGTCACGACCGGGGAAGTGGTTAGCGCTGTCGATCAACGCGTGGGTCAGCGCGTGTTGAAAGGCCAATTTCTCCGGGTCGCGGCCCAAGCGGTCGCGCAACCAGTTACTCAGACCGACCGCCTCCGCCAGGGCGCCAAAGACAGTCTCGGTGATGGCTGGGATCAAGAGGGTTAGCACAGTTTCCATAGGGGATTCAACTCAGCTTTTCGTTATTTCAACAGGAAAACAAGCAAGGAATCATATTTTATCTATCTTACTGTAATCCCTGCTGAAATACCAAGCCATAGCAGAGAGAGTTTACGCGTGCATGAATTGCCATCAATGTCTCCTCATACTACACTTCCCCTCATAACATTTTCTGACAAATTATTAAACATCTATGCGCAACCGACCCTTCTCCTCATGTCTAGAAGCAGCACACGTTCTGAAACCCAGGGAGTAGTGCGCCTTCTGACCGGTCGGAGTTGTTCGTCGTAAAACAGACCATACGGTAAGTAAGCCGCAGTGCGTCCTTGGCGCCTGCGGCTTTTTTGATTGACCCCAGGCGTCGGTAAATGTATGTTGATCTTTACCGGCATCAACTTCGCCGCCCTTACCTACTTTGCTGTATTGCCGGCACTGATTCTGGCGCGCACCGGCGGTGATGAAGTGGCGCTGGGCACAGTGCAGGCGATGCTAGGCGTGGGCGGCGTCTTGGGTGGGCTGTTGGTCAGTTTACGCGGATTACCACAACGCAAAATTCACGCGATCTTAGCCTATGCTGCCATCTCCTTTCTCTGTGGCGATCTGCTCTTTGCCGTGGGGCGGACAACTCCGGTCTGGATGGTAGCCGCGACCATTGCCGCCATCTTCATTCCCTTTATTGTCGCTGCCGACCGCACCATCTGGCAGAGCAAAGTCGCGCCAGCCATCCAGGGACGGGTCTTTGCCACCCACGGCGCGCTGCGCAATTTATCCTTCTCCTTGGGCTTTTGTTGGCCGGCCCGCTGGCCGATGGGCTCTTTGAACCAGGGATGGCGCCCGGCGGTGCGCTCATTCCCATCTTTGGCTGGGGGTGCGCAATGTCGAACAGGGGTTGCCTGACTATAGAGAGATGCGGATTTAGGGAGCGCGAATTTGCTGGCGACCAAGGAAAAATCTGCGCTCCCTAAATCCGTGTCTCTACCGTCCCTCCCCTTCGTTCATGTTGACATATGACTCAACCCATTTTACACTAGCCACAGAACATTTGTTTGCTCTTTACATTAAGGAGTTCTACCAATGGACTATGCTACCTACCGTTCGAATTATTTTGTCCAGCCGCCCCCGACGCCACGGTTTGACTTTGTGGGCATCCACGGCGCAACGCTCTTTTTTGCTGAATATGAGGCAGCGGTTGATTTTTACCAGCGCGTCTTGGGGCCCCCCAGCTATCGCGAAGGCGCGTATACACACGGCTGGCGTGTGGGCAATAGCTGGCTCACGCTGCTCAAAGGCGAGGCCGGCGCGCCCCGCCAAGTGGAGGTCCCCCTGATCATGGCAACACCGGCAGAGGCGGAACGGCTGCAAGCAGCCTTGATCGCGGCCGGCGGCAAGGGGACGCCGCCTTCCGATCAGTTGATGTATGCACCGGTGCGGTCATGTCCGGTGGCCGACCCCTTTGGCACCCAGTGGCTGATTTTCAGCTTCCTCACGCCGGCTGCAGCGTCAGAGAGCGTATAGGACCAATGTAGCGCGATTGGGGGCGGATCAGACGACCCGTCGCTTGCTGTTCAAAACAGTGGGCAAGCCAACCCGCGGCGCGGCTAATGGCAAAGGTCGGCGTGAAGAGGTCAGTCTCCAACCCCAGGCCGTGGAGCAGCAACGCGGTATAGAATTCGACGTTGGTCTGCAAGTTGCGCCCCGGCTTATACTCAGCCAGCAGGGCAACGGCTAGCTTCTCCACACCTTTGGCCAGGGTGTAGAGCGCCATATCACCGCCGGCCTGGTACATCTGCGCCGCGGCCTGGCTCAGCACCTCTGCCCGCGGGTCGCGCACTTTGTAGATGCGATGGCCAAAGCCCATGAGCCGCTCACCCCGCTCCAACTTGGCGCGCAGGTAGGGCTCAGCCCGCTCAAGCTCACCAATCTCAAAGACCATGTCCAGCGCCGGTCCTGGTGCGCCGCCATGCAGGGGCCCCTTGAGTGCGCCCAGCCCGCCCACCAACGCCGAGGTCAAGTCGGTGCCGGTGGCGATGATGACCCGCGCCGCAAAAGTGGAGGCATTTAACCCGTGGTCGATGACCGTGTTCAGGTACGTCTCCAGGCCGCGCGCCTGCGCCACATCTGCTCTTTGCCCCGTCAGCATATAGAGGTAATTTGCCGCGTGGCCCAGTGCAGGATCTGGCTCCACCGGCTCCAGTCCTTGGCGGTAGCGCCAGTAGGCCGCAACAATGGTGGGCAAGCGGGCCAACAGTCGCGTCGCCTCGGCATGGCTCGCCTCGCCTTCGTGGCCATCTAGATCCAAGGTGCCGGCGGCCATCCGCAGCGCATCCATCGCTGGCCGTTGGGCTTGGGCCGCAGCGCGCAGCAGAGCCAACGTTGCCGCCGGTAGCGTACGTTGCGCAGCTAACTGTTGACGAAAGGTCGCCAGCACATCGGCGGTCGGCAATGCGCCGGACCAGAGCAGGTGCACAACTTCCTCAAAGGTCACATTGGGGGCCAGTTCCTCCAATGGATAGCCGCCAATGATTAACACCCCTTGTTGGCCATCCACATGGCTCAATGTCGTTTCGGCGGCAACCACGCCCTCCAATCCGGGGCGAAAGGTATTGTCAGACGCCGTAGCGGCACCGTTATGGTATGAATTACTCATCATGAACTCCTTAGTTTAGCAGAGAATAGACTATCTATGGTATCATAGAAACAATTATCAATGTTGTCAATCTTGATTTGAAAATCAATATAGATAGGTACCGATTTACTTATCTACTTATCTACTTATCTACTTATCTACCTATCCCGTTAAGAACGATGACACACAAACGCTATCTGACCGCCGATGAAGCGGTCGCCGCCCTGGGTGTTTCCAAGGCTACACTCTACTCTTATGTTAGTCGTGGACTTGTACGCTCGGAAGAGACCGGCGACAAGCGCCGCACAAGGCGCTACCGCGCCGAGGATGTCGCCGCGCTGCAACAGCGCAAGGAGCAGCGGCGCAACCCTGCCCAAGCCGCTGCCACCGCACTACACTTTGGCGATCCGGTGCTGGAATCGGCCATCACCCTCATTGCCGATGGACAGCTCTACTATCGTGGCCAGTCGGCACTGACCCTGGCCCGGCAACAGCACTTTGAAACAGTGACCGAATTGCTCTGGGGCCACGCCAAAGCCGGCGCGGCGTTGGTTTGGGAAGGCTGGCCATTGCCGTCACTGGATGCGCAGGTGATGGCAATGGCCGCCGCCCAGGTGGCCCAAGGCAACCCAGCCGCAGCTTGCCAACTGGCGCTGATTGCTGCTGCCACCACCGATGTCGCAGCTTACAATCAAAGCCCCGCGGCAGTCATGCAGACCGGCGTGCGGATCTTGCGCCTGTTGACCCACGTCTTAACCCAAGCAGAGCATCCGGGAAGCATTGCCCAACAGTTGCAGCAGGCCTGGCAGTCAGCAACGCCAGCGGCCACCGCGATCTTTGACAGCGCCCTGATCCTCTGCGCCGACCATGAGTTGAATGTCTCATCCTTTACGGCGCGCTGTGTCGCCTCGGCCAGCGCCACCCCCTATGCCGCGGTGGTGGCCGCGCTGTCGGCCTTCCAAGGGAGCCGGCATGGCGGCGCAGGTGAGCGGGTTGCCGCTTTTTTCCAGGAAGCACAGCACGACCCGCAACGCGCGGTCTTACGCCGGCTGCGCCATGGCGAAACAGTGCCTGGTTTTGGCCATCTGCTCTATCCGGCCGGCGATCCACGGGGCAAGTTACTGTTAGAGCTAGCCCGCCAGCATGCTCCCGGCGCCGCGATCTGGCCGGTGGTGGATGGCATTAGCGAGGCGATGCAACAGGCCGCGCAACTGGCGCCCAACTTGGACTTTGGCCTTGTCACCCTGGCCCAAGCCCTGGCCCTGCCCGCGGTGGCACCCTTCACCCTCTTTGCCATCGGTCGCACCGCCGGCTGGATCGGCCACATTTTAGAACAATACCAGAGCGACCGCATCATTCGTCCGCGGGCACGCTATCATGGCGTACAACCCATTGACTTACAGAGCAGTTGAAACTGCCGCCTAACAACGAGAAGCCGCCTCAGCGGCTGGGGCAATAGCCCCTACTCTCTCACCATCTTACTGTCCACTGTCTTACTGTCTTACTGTCCACTGTCTTACTGTCCACTGTCTTACTGTCCCACTGCCTTACTGCCTCACCATCCCACTGCCCCCAAAGTTTGACACCCGTTGCCCTTTGCCCTACAATCACCAAATAAAAATTGTTTATACTGAGCAGCGCTATCAAGGTACATTCTGTACAGAAGCAAAAATGGATTTATGTGCTGCGGCCGAGTATACAAGAGAAGTGATAACTATGAAACGACTTTCGACCAGTGAAATTCGCCAGCTTTGGTTTGACTATTTTTCTGAACTAGATCATCAGGTGGTGGAGAGCAGCAGCCTGGTGCCGGTCGATGATCCTACCTTGCTGCTGACCAACGCTGGCATGGTGCAATTTAAGGATCTCTTCCTGGGGGTGGAAAAGCGCGCCTATCGCCGCGCAGCCACCAGTCAAAAGTGTATGCGCGTCAGCGGCAAGCATAATGACCTGGAGAATGTCGGCCCCAGCCCGCGTCACCATACTTTTTTTGAAATGCTGGGCAACTTCTCCTTTGGCGACTACTTTAAAAAGGAAGCCATTGCGTGGGCCTGGCATCTGCTCGTCGATGAACTGGGTCTGCCGTTGGAACGGCTCTGGTTCACTGTCTACCAGGATGATGACGAAGCCGAACGCCTCTGGATCGAAACCGGTGCGCCACCGGAACGGGTCTTGCGCTTTGGCAAAAAAGACAACTGGTGGGCCATGGGCGACACCGGTCCTTGTGGCCCCTGTTCGGAGATCCACTATTACTGGGGTGACTTGAGCCAACAGACCAGCGCCGGCGTCAACAAAGATGACGAGTATCTGGAGATCTGGAATCTCGTCTTTATGCAGTATGACAGTAAGGCCGACGGCACGCTTACGCCCCTGCCCAAGCCCAGTGTCGATACAGGTATGGGGTTGGAGCGTCTGGCCAGCATTTTACAGGGCAAGGATAATAACTATGACACCGATGCCTTTATGCCCATTATGGAGCGCATTCAGGCCCTACTGGGTCAGGATGAAGCTCACCGCCAGGCCAATTTGGCCCGCTACCGCGCCATTGCCGACCATAGCCGCGCCTGCACCTTTCTGATTGGCGATGGCGTCCTGCCCGGTAATGAGGGACGCAGCTATGTGCTACGCATGATCTTGCGCAGGGCAGCGCGCTTTGGCAAGTTGCTCGGCTTTGAAGGTCCCTTCCTGGCCCAAGTGGCAGAAACGGTCATTGAACAGATGGGGGGACACTATACCGATCTGTTGGGCAAGCGGGACTTTATCCTGCAAACCATTACCGACGAGGAAGAACGCTTCCAGCGCACGCTCAACACTGGTCTTATGCTGTTGGATGAATTGATGGCCGAGTTGCGGGAACAGGGCAAAACAGTTATTCCTGGTGAGGATGCGTTCCGGCTCTGGGACACCTATGGTTTCCCGATTGACTTAACACGCGATGTGGTCGGTGATCATGGCTTTACGATTGATGAAGCAGGGTTCCGCCAGGCGCTGGCTGAGGCCAAAGAGCGGAGCCGGGAGACCGCCCAGGAAAAGACGGGCGTCGATGTGGCGGTCTATGGCGACCTGCTGGCCAGGCTAAAGCAAGCGCAAATCGTGGGCAGCGAGGGCGTCAAACACCTCATCTATGATAACGTAGCCGAGACCGACACGACCGTAGCGGGGGTGTTCGTGGCCGGCCAGCTTGTCGATGAAGCGCACACAGGTACAGCCGTCGAAGTTGTACTGCCCGAAACGCCCTTTTACGCCGAAAGCGGTGGTCAGGTGAGCGACACCGGTGAAATCTATTATTTCCCCGATGACATGGAGACGCCGGTTTGGGCGGTGGAAGTGACGGATACGCGCCGACGTGTGCCTGGGCTCATTGTCCACATTGGCAAAGTGACCCAGGGCACCGTGCGGGTGGGTGATCCGGCCCACGCCGAGATTGACACCGAGCGGCGCTGGGACATTATGCGCAACCATACTGCCACCCATGTGCTCCATGCCGTGCTGCGGGAACGGCTGGGCACTCATGTGCATCAGGCGGGCTCACTGGTGGCGCCAGAACGGATGCGCTTTGACTTTACCCACACGCAGCCCGTCAACCAGAACGAGTTGCACGATATTGAACAACGTGCCAATGCGATTGTGTTGGCCAACTATCCAGTCAACACGCGCTGGACCACCCATAAACGGGCGGTACAAGAAGGAGCCATGGCGCTCTTTGGTGAAAAGTATGGCGATGAAGTGCGCGTCGTCAGCTTTGGCGAAGAAGAGGATGTCAGCATGGAGCTGTGCGGCGGCACCCATGTGGAGAGCACAGCGGAGATCGGCAGCTTCCGTATCGTCAATGAAGGCAGTGTGGCGGCCGGCGTGCGCCGCTTAGAGGTGGTCACAGGCCGTAGCGCCGAAAGCTTGATCGAAGAGCGTCTGAGTGCGTTGTCCTATGTGGCGTCGCTGTTGCGCACCAAACCAGAGGAGATCGCGGCGGCGGTTGAGCAGCTTCAGACGCAAAACCAGCAATTACAGCGCGAAGTAGCCCAACTACGCCAGCAGCTGGCGCAACAGGACACCCAGTCGCTGATCGGGCGCGCGATTAGCGTCGATGGCTTCTCGGTCCTGGCCACCCAAGTCAATGCCGCCGATGTGGACACCTTGCGCCAAATGAGCGACTGGTTCCGTGATAAATTGGGCAGCAGCGTGGTGGCGCTTGGCGCAGTTATAGATGAGAAACCCATGCTGGTGGCGGCCGTGACCCAGGATTTGATCGGGCGCGGGATGCACGCCGGCAACCTGGTGCGTGATGTCGCCAAAGTGATTGGCGGCGGTGGCGGCGGGCGGCCCAACCTGGCCCAAGCAGGTGGGCGCGATGCCGCCAAGCTGGATGAAGCACTGGCCGGCGTTAAAGCGTGGGTCGAAAACAACTTAAAATAAATGGTTGACATTTTACCAATCAATCCTGAAGCTACGCTTGAGGCTGTACGCCGTCAGTTAGCGCAACTGCACCGTCGTCATGTCGCGTTGATGTTGCCGGAGGGCTGGACAGAACTGGATAACCCGGCACGGATGCGCATTCTCCAGCGCCAGGCCCAGTTTCAGCGCTGCCATCTGGGCGTGATTACACGTAACATTGCAACGCAACAAGCGGCGCAGGCCGTCGGCATTCCCGTCTTTGCCACGCCGGCCGAGGCCGAGCGGGAAGATTGGCGAATGCGTCCGCTCTTACCGCTCATTCATGCCCGCCGAGTTGATGCGGCGTTGCCGGAAGCGCCCCGCTGGCAGCGTCCGAAGATCGTTGCCCATGAATCTTTACCCCGTCTTTACCGCGCCCGCCAGCAGCGGATCCGTTCGGAAGCTGCCTATCTGCGTCCTCTGCCGGCCTGGCTGCGGCTGCTGGGCAACCTGCTGGCTGGGCTCCTGATCGCGGCGGCGCTGGGCTTTTTTGTGCTCTATGTGATTCCAGCCGCAACGATTACCATTGTGCCTGGGCGTGAGCCGATTGCCGTCAAGGTGCAGTTGAGCGCCAATCCCAACCTGGATGTACCAGATCTCGAATTTAATCAACTGCCGGCGCGCATTGTCGAGACCAACGTGGAAGAGACCGGCACGCTAGCCACCACCGGGACGCGCCAAAAAGCAACCGATAAGGCCAGAGGCAGTGTCGTCTTTAGCAACAGCAGCGCCATTTCCGTACGCGTCCCCGCCGGCACCACTGTCAGTACGGGCACCGGCACTGCTGTCAACTTTCGCACCACCAATGCCGTTGAGGTGCCAGGTGGGTTCAACCAACGGGCCGAAGTCTCGATCGAGGCGATTGAGCCCGGCATTGAAGGCAATGTGCGCGCCAACACCATTACCGAGGTTGGCAGCGGCTACCAGCTTCGCCTCAGCGTTTCCAATCCTGCGGCCACCTATGGCGGTGGTTCGCAGCTCGCACGGGTGGTTACCCAGGCGGACCGTGACAACCTTCTGGAGGAATTGCTGGAGCGGGCACAGGCGCGGGCGCCGGAAAGTCTACAATCAGCAGTGGTGGCCGGCGAGTGGCTCTCACCCGAATCGGTGCAAACTTTTATTACAGCCCAGGCCTTTAGCGCCTTTAACGATGAAGAGGCGGAGGAGTTGGAGTTAACCTTGCGCCTGTTGGTGCGGGGCGTTGCTGTAGACCAGGCAGTTTTGCGGGAAGCGCTCCTCAATTCTGCCCAGAACACTATCCCGGAACGCGGCAAATTGGTAGCTAGCTCCTTGGTGGTGCAACGTGAGCCGGGAGTTGTCTTCACTCAGGGAACGGTGCAATTTACCATGACCGTCGGCGCACAATATGTCATTCCGATCGATCCGGTGGAGGTGCGCACAGCGATTGCTGGCCTGACGCCAGCTGCGGCTGTTGCCCTGGTGCAGCAGCGCTGGCCAGTTGAGCGCCCGCCGGAAATTTATCGGGATCCCGAATGGTTTGCGACCTTGCCCAAAATCGGCAACCGGATTCAGGTGCGGCTCGAATATGATCCGGTTGTTGCTGCCCAATGAGTGATGCGACTACCGGCAAGCTTCTGGCCTTAGACGTGGGGTTGGCAAGAATTGGCGTGGCGGTCTGTGATCCGTTGCGTTTGGCGGCGCGCCCAGTGACTGTTATCAAACGCCGCAGCCGCAATGAAGATTTTGCCCAGCTTGCCAGCTTGGCCCAAGAGGAAGAGGTTGTGGCCATTATCTGTGGCTTGCCCCTCAACATGGATGGCAGTGAGGGGTTTCAGGCGCAGAGCGTGCGCAAATGGGCCGAACGGTGCGCCTATGCATTGCGTGCCCGCGTAGGACGTTCGTTGCCCATCGTCTTTTGGGATGAGCGGCTTAGCACCTTTGCCGCACAGGAATTATTGAACGCCGAGGAGCACAAGCGTGGTAAAGAGATCGGTGAAGATGCCGCCGCCGCGGCTGTGATTCTCCAAAGCTACCTGGATGCAGCTAAGCTAGGCGAACGCCCCGACTTTGGCGCCATTCAATTGCCGTAACCGCAAACCAGGGCTGACGCTACGGCAAAAAGGTTAGTAGGGGCGTACCCTGACGGCGGTGGCCTTCTAGGCGCCTGGGCACCGACAAGCGGATGCCCCTACAGTATCCATCATTACTTATTTGACAAAACAGTAGCGCCATAGAACTATCGACCGACACGGTACACGCAACATGCATCCGTGTAAATTGTATTCGCTCAAATGGGCAGTACACTGAAGTTGCATCATTTTCTAGAGAGAAAAAGCGCAATTTCAGCCGCATACCTAGATGAGCCATTGGATTTGTCTGGTTTCGCCCATTGGCGTAATAATAACTACTCAGGCAGCAGCGCCGTGCCGGGGACAGACCAAGCCTAGGTTCGTTGACCAGTCACAGCCTGGTCTGTCCCCGGCACGGCAGCTGAGTCGTTACTTGGAGTATTCAATGTCTGCAGAGAACCGTCGTGAACTGATATTGTATCACCGTACACAACTACAAAAAGCAGCAGCATGGAATCCGCGTGCTCTATGGCAGCCGGCCGCACTCTTGACCAATCTGCTGCGTTTGAGTTTTTTGGTGATGGTGATCGGGGTTGTGTTGGGGGTATGGGCGGTGGCATCGGCCCATTTGTCCGAACAATTTCTGGGCGCGCCACGCAGAGTGGCCGGTCTCATTGATCCCCATCAAGGCGAGGGTGCATTGACGCCGGACAATATTGAAAAGCAGGTGCTTGCCTTTAACCTGCGTATGCGCGAAGCCGAACTCCAAATTCCAGCCGGCGACAATCCACGGCAACGCCCCTTTGTGGTCAACCTGGGCGAACCGGCCCGCTTTATTGCCGCGCGTCTGGCCGCCGAAGGCTTTGTACGCGATGCGGATCTCTTTAATCTCTATCTACGCGTCAGCGGATTAGAGCGACGGGTGCAGGCCGGCAATTTTATGCTGGCCGAGACCATGACCATTCCCGAGGTGGCCCAAGCGCTGCAACAGGCGTTGGAGGCCGAGGCCACCGTCACCATCCCCGAAGGCTTTCGCGCCGAAGAGATCGCCGAACGCCTCTCGGCCGACAATATTATTGAACCAGATCGTTTCCTGACGGCCGTACGCCAGCCACGCACCTTGACGATCTTTGGCGACTATGATTTCCTGCAAAGCTTGCCGGGCGATGCCTCGCTGGAAGGCTTTCTCTTCCCCGACACCTATCGCTTCCCCGTGTTGGCAAGTACACCGGAAGCAGTGCTCAAGCCCTTCCTAGACAACTTTGCCGTACGGGTGGGCAACGATGGTCTGAGCCCCGGCAGCAGCGGGTTGAGCGGACGCGAGTTGCTCAATTTGGCCAGTATTGTGGAACGGGAAGCGGTGCAGGCCGACGAGCGTCCGTTGATCGCCAGTGTCTATCTCAACCGCTTAAGCGGCGCCTGCCCCGATGTTGGCGGCCGCTATTTGCAGGCCGACCCCACGGTCCAGTATGCGCGCGGGGTGGTAGGCAATTGGTGGTGGAAGCCGGAGCGGATCGAAGAGTATAGCACCATCGTCAGCCCCTACAACACTTATCTCAATGAAGGGCTGCCGCCGAACCCGATTGCGAATCCGGGCATCAATGCGATTGATGCGACACGCAACCCAACAGAAAGCAGCTACTGCTTCTTTGTTGCCACCGGCGAGGATGGTCGCCATGTTTTTGCCCAGACCCTGGCCGAGCATGAGCAGAACCTGTTGCGCTATGGCTATCGCTAGTAAGCTAGTTTCTGTTGCGAAATTCACTTTTCACCGCGAAGGGCGCCGCGAGCGCGAAGGTTTTTCTCTGGTGATGCGTCGCGCTCTTCGCGGTCTTGGCAGTAGTTTAGCGCATTTCGCAACAGGGACTAGACTAAAGCAGTACACCTTTCTAACTCGACGCCAGTGGCGCCGATGCATCTTTGTGCTCTGTTGCCTGCTGCTGACCGCGTGTCAGTCGGTCCGGCCAGTGAGCAAAATCGGGTTGCTGGCCTCTTTTGAAGGGCTCCATCGGCGTGACGGCTATTATGCACTAGAGGCGATGCGGCTGGCGTTGACAGAGTTAACGCCAGCGACGGTTGCGGTGATTCCCCTGGCTATTGATGTTGGCGACAATCCGGCGCAAGCGCAACGCGCCGCCGCCAAGTTGTTGCTGGACCGCTCCCTTGATGCGCTGATTGGCCCCTATCAGCCTGAACAAATTCAAGCTATACAGCCATTACTGGCAACAAATGATGTATTTTGGCTGGCCCCAACGTTTATTAATCAAGAACAGGGCTTTACTCCAGATATAAAAGTCTGGCTGCGCGCGCTGATCACCACGGTAGCGGAAGAAGCGGACCAGCAAGGCGGGGAAAGGCTAGTGCTGGCCGGCTGGCGTCCAGCCGAGCCAACACTTGGTAAGCTGGATTGGCTGGAGACAATGACGATCCCAATTACGGTGGCTGATGATCCGGCGGCAGTGCACGCCACGGATGCAGTGCTGTGGCTAGGTGCACCGGAAGATGCGGTGGCCTACTTCACAGTTCTGCGCCAAACCCAGCCAGCGTTACCCTTCTGGCTCGCATTCCAAGGGGATAGTCTTATTTTTGCAGAACGGGCTACCGTTACAGGCCCCGTCTATTGGACAATCTGGCTTGATGAGGGGTATGCCCAGTGGAGCCAACAACACCCATCATTGCCGCCTAGCGCGTATCTGACCTATCAAGCAACCAAACAAGCGCTCAAAACGTCTGTTATTAAACAAAGTGCATCGACCAGTTTAAGCTGGCGTGCACACACGTTTACCATCAAAGAGGATGGTACGTTGGAGGAAAAAAGATAAGCCTTATGCGTGTATTAGTATTAAGTTGGGAATACCCCCCCCATATGGTTGGCGGAATCGGCAAACATGTTGCCGACCTGCTGCCGCTTTTAGGAGGCATTCAAGTTGATGGCGATCCTATTTACATCGATCTCCTGACCCCCAACTATGCAGGTGGTCTAGCGGTCGAACAGCTTAATGGTTATGTGACTATCCACCGGGTTGAAATGCCCCCCGTCGATGTATTGGATCATTGTAACAGTATCATCGCCAATAATAGCTTCTTTGTTGACTATGCCGAAACGCTGGCCGCCCAGCGTCACTACGACCTGATTCACATGCACGAGTGGTTGACAGGGGCGGCCGGTATTGCCTTAAAACATCGCTGGAAGGCGCCGCTGTTGGCGACAATCCACGGCACAGAACGCGGTCGCCATCAGGGGTATTTGCCCAGCAACACCAGCCGTCAGATTAATCAATTGGAGTGGGAAATCTGCTTTGAGTCGTGGCGGGTCATTGTCTGTAGCCGCTATATGGTCGAAGAGTTGCACAACTTTTTCGCCGTGCCGACCGACAAAATTGATGTAGTCGTCAATGGCGTTCACGTCCCATTAGGAGGGGACTGCACCGCAGAGGAATTGGCCGCAATTCGACATCAGTATGCACCCAATGGAGAACACTTGCTCTTCTTTGTAGGCCGCATTGTCTATGAAAAAGGGATCCAAATCCTCATTCGCGCCATGCCGCGCATTTTGGCGGCCCATCCCAACACACGGCTGCTGATTGCCGGTAAAAATGGACAGAAAATGTGGCCGCTAGCCTATGAGTTAAATGTTGAAAATTCAGTAGAGTTTTTGGGCTTTATTAGCGACCGCGACCGGGATTGCATCTATCGAGTGGTGGATGCGGCCATCTTTCCCAGTCTATACGAACCTTTTGGCATCGTTGCTCTGGAAGCAATGGCGTGCAACTGCAGTGTAGTGGCCAGTTATGTAGGAGGTCTGCGCGAGGTTGTTGAACATAAGCGCAATGGTTTAACTGTCTATCCGGAGGATCCCCTCAGCGTGGCCTGGGCAGTGGATCAGATCTTGCAACACCCTGATGAAGCGGCGCTGTGGCGCAATTACGCCTTGTATGAAACAATGCCGCGCTTTGGTTGGCAAAAGATCGCCACCGAAACAGCCGCAGTCTATGCAGCTGTTGTAAAGGCGCGCTGCGCAACCGATTGGGAATAGAATTGGAATTAGCATAACAGACGTGCCGGGGACAAGCGAGCAACAGATCCGTAAGTAAAACCTCTCCCCGCTCGCCCCCGGCACGTCTGTTCCTTCTACACATCACCTTGGATTTGGTCGTAAATAATAGGCAAGGACGCTGCTTCAGCGTCTGCAATCGTATACGCTACCATGAGGCGTTGGACAGCTTGGTCAGCGCTTTGGGCAGTGGCAGCGTGAATCGTGCAAAGGAGATCGCCCTTGGCCACCTTTGCCCCTATTTTGGGTCCGACTACGATGCCGACGCGGTGGTCAATCGGGTCGCCCTTTTTCTGGCGGCCACCGCCGAGGTCGACACAGGTTAACCCCACTTCCCGGGCATCAATGCGGTGAATATAACCGCTCTGTGCCGCCGTTACCGGCAAGGTCACAGGTGCAGTAGGCAATTGAGTTGGGTCATCCACCTGACGCACATCACCGCCTTGCGCCGCCACAAAGGCTCTAAACTTGGCCAACGCTGCACCATTTTGAATCACCTTTTGCACCAGCTGTTGTGCTGTTGCCGCGGAGTCAGCGGCCTTGCCCAGTTGCAACATTGCACCGGCCACCGTTTCGACCAGGGTTTGGAAATCTGCTGGCCCATGGCCCTGAAGTGTTGCAATCGCCTCGCGCACTTCCAAGGCATGGCCGACCGCACTGCCCAATGGCTGCTCCATTTGGGTGATGAGCGCCGTTACTTGACGACCGGCTCTTGCACCAATGGCGACCATGAGCTTTGACAGCGTACGCGCCTGCTCCAGCGTTTCCATAAAAGCGCCATGACCGCATTTGACATCCAAGACGATCGCATCCGCCCCTGCTGCCAGCTTCTTGCTCATAATGCTGCTGGCAATCAGCGGCAGACTGGGCACGGTGCCAGTGACATCGCGCAACGCGTAGAGCGCCTTGTCTGCCGGTGCCAGATTGCTGGTCTGGCCGGCAACGACCAGACCGATCTCCCGCAGTTGCCGGCGGAATTGCGCCTCGGTCAGATCGGGGCTCCACCCGGTAATACTTTCCAGTTTGTCAATCGTGCCACCGGTAAAGCTCAGCCCGCGGCCACTCATCTTGCCCACCGACAGTCCACATGCGGCGACAATCGGCCCCACTGCCAACGTTGTCTTATCGCCCACGCCACCACTGGAATGTTTGTCAACGATCATCGTTGCCGGCGGCAAGGTGTCATGGAGATCCAGTTGTTCACCGCTGGCAGCCATTGCCAGCGTTAGGGTCGTGGTTTCAGCGTCGGTCATGCCCTGAAAGTAAACCGCCATGGCCCAAGCGGCCACCTGGTAGTCAGGAATAGCGCCGCGCACAAAGCCTAGGACAAAGGCGGTGATCTCGGCCTCGGTTAATTCACCACCATCACGTTTTTTGACAATAATATCAACAGGGTTCATGTGGGTTTGTCCTTTGTCATTCGTCACTCGTTATTTCTACTCCGCGGCAGCACAACCGATGTCAAAGGATACAATGCTCAAATTTCAGGCGAATCGGGAAAAATAAATGCGCCAGTAAGGAACCGAAGTGCCGGGGACGGGCCACACGCTCTCTGAGATCATGAAAACCGATTGGCCCGTCCCCGGCACTTCGGTGTTGCCTGAATAGTTATCTATGTTGTTGCGCTTGAAATGGTTCAAGCGGCGCAACAAGCGCCTTCGGCAGTAAACATCGACAATTTTTTGTTGATATCTGCGCTCTTAGCGCCTACCTTGAAACAAAACAGCCGAGCTTGGCTGGACCAGGCTCGGCTGTTTGTTTAGGTGTCAATGGTGATGACTTAGTCGGCCAGGCTGACTTCAGTCTTGGGATCAAAGATGTGGGCGTTGGCCATGTTGACGGCTAACTGCACCTCATCGCCTCGTTGCGATTCGACACGCGGGTCGACACGGGCAATAAAGGATTTCTCATCTTTGGTCATCATGTAGAGATAGATTTCGTTGCCCATCAACTCGATGACATCGACCTTGGCGTTCATATCAGATTCGAGAATGCCCGGCGCCACATAGGGTTTGGCGTGCATATCTTCAGGGCGTATGCCGAAGATTACTTCGCGACCCTTAAATTGACGCCAATCAGAGGCCTTAGGCTCCGGCACGGCCATGCGGAAACCACCGGCATTGACTTCCAGGCGACCATCATTTTCTACGAGCGTTGCATCGAAGAAGTTCATGCTCGGGCTGCCGATGAAACCAGCAACAAAGACGTTGTGCGGATGGTTATAGAGATGGTGCGGTGTATCAATCTGTTGCAACACACCATCGCGCATGACGGCGATGCGGCTGGCCATGGTCATGGCCTCCACCTGGTCGTGGGTCACGTAGATAAAGGTGGTCTGCAAGCGTTGGTGTAAGCGGGTCAACTGGGCACGGGTCTGGACGCGTAATTTGGCATCCAGGTTGGACAGCGGCTCATCAAAGAGGAAGACGGCAGGCTCGCGGACGATGGCGCGACCCACAGCCACACGTTGACGTTGACCACCGGAGAGTTGCTTGGGCTTGCGATCAAGCAGATGGCCGATGTCCAGAATGTCCGCGGCTTCTTTGACGCGGCGGTCAATATCAGCCTTGGGTGTCTTACGCAATTTCAAGCCAAACGCCATGTTATCATAGACGCTCATATGAGGATAGAGCGCGTAGCTCTGGAACACCATGGCAATATCGCGATCTTTGGGCGGCACATCGTTAACCACACGGTCGCCAATCATGATGTTGCCGTCGCTGATCTCTTCCAAGCCGGCCAGCAGGCGGAGGCTTGTGGTCTTACCGCACCCCGAGGGACCGACAAATACCAAGAACTCCTTGTCTTCCACTTCAATTGTCAAGTCGTTGACCGCCACCACATCACCAAAGCGCTTGTAGACATGATCGTAGGTAACACTAGCCATTTTTCTTTTCACTCCTTCGGGTACAACAATAGAAAATTTGGGAAGGTATGACGCACTTGCCCCAACCTCATGCATGAGGGCTACACAAGGCTCACACACCAGAACCCGACAAAAACAGGGTGGTCAAACAAAGTGTTTACAATTCCGTAAACTTACACCAAACTTACTAGATCAGCTTATTTAACGCACCGATTTCTGTTGCTCTGCTTGTTTGTGCTCGAGTGGGACAGTGTGATATTACAGATCTACCCTAAAGGGTAAATCCTGCAATGCAGTATAACATGGTCTTGCCAGCTTGGCAACTCACAAAAATCAGTGGGTGCGTCCCAACTAGTTGGGACGCACCCAAATCAGTCTCAGCTTAACTAGTTTCCGTCGCAAAACTCAGTTTTCACCGCGAAGGGAGCGAAGAGCGCGAAGATTTTTCGTTGGCAATACTTAGCGCTCTTTGCGCTAGGGCAATCGCGAACCTTGACATAGCGTCGGATAAATCCGGCAGCTAACAACGAAAAGCCGCGCCCAGGGGGCACCCGGCGGCTGCATTCCGAGCGGTTGCACCCAAAGGGTACCCGCGCTTTTCGGTGTCAGCAGCGGGTTTTAACCCTGCTTTTTTAAGGTTCGCGATTGCCCTACTCTTTGCGCTCTTTGTGGTAGTTCAACGCATTTCGCAACAAGTACTAACTAAAGAAGCGCTTTTGCCGCCAACTGGCGTTGCGGTCAATCATGGCTTCAAACTCAGCGCGGGCTTGCTCCATTAGCGCAGGCTGGGTAAAGAGATCGATGGCGGTCATGGCCAACGCTTTGGCCCCGCGCAGGAGTGCCTGGTTGCCGCGTTCGCTAGCGGCAGCGGCGGCAAATTCGGGGGTGTGGGCGCTAGTGCCGGGATCGACAATGGTCACATAAGGATGAATGGCTGGCACCATCTGGCTGACATTGCCCATATCGCTGGAGCCCATGCGTTCATCGACCGCCGGCTCTTCTACACGCTCGCCCAAGGTAGTGATATTTTCGGCAAAGAGGCGCGCCAATGTGGGATTGGCCAGCCGATTGGCGTAGTGGGTCTGATGGTGGACCTTGAGCGTGGCGCCCGCCCCTAGAGCGCCCGCTTCAGCGCAACGCACAACCTTGTCAACCACCGCAAATGACGCATCAGAGGTGGCTGCGCGTACACTAAAATCAGCCGCGGCATAGGCGGGCACAATGTTGGGGGCGTCGCCGCCGTGGGTGATAATGCCGTGGATACGGACATCACGCGTCAAATGTTGGCGGAGGGCGTTGATGTTGACAAAGGTCTGGATACAGGCGTCGAGAGCGTTGATGCCTGCATCCGGCGCCGAGGCGGCGTGCGCGGCTTTGCCAAAAAATTCAAAGCGCAACTTGTTGGAGGCCAGCGTGCCGCGGGTTGTCATCGCCTTGGAACCGGGATGGATCATCATCGCCGCATCAATGTCCGCAAAGATGCCCCGTTCCACCATGATCACCTTGCCGCCGCCCCGCTCCTCCGCCGGCGTACCGATCAGTTGCACCGTGCCGGCAAACTCGGCTTGCAGGGCACGCAGCGCCATGGCTGCACCGGTGGCGGCGGTCCCAATAATATTGTGACCACAGGCATGGCCCAAGCCTGGCAACGCATCATATTCGGCGATCATCGCAATCGTAGGGCCATCACCCTGACCAGGACTTGTGGCGACAAAGGCCGTTTCCAGCCCTGCCACGCCTCGTTCGACCGTAAAGCCCTGTTGTTCAGCCGTGTCGGCCAGGAGAGCCATGGATTGAAATTCTTCAAACGCGACTTCTGGATTGGCGTGTAGGGTCTGGCTGATCTGGATCAGTTGGTCGGCCATTTCATCCAAATATTCCTGCACACGCACCTTTAACTGCTCAGTTGACATAAGCTAACCTTTACTGCAATTTACGTGGGTCAAGGGCATCGCGCAGCCCATCGCCGATATAGTTGATGGAAATCACCGTTAGAAAGATCATGAGCCCAGGGAAAAAAGCCATCCACCAATGCCCTTTCAGCATTTCCGATTGCGCGCTGTTGAGCATATTGCCCCAAGTGGGTGTCGGTGGCTGCACGCCAAAGCCCAGAAAACTCAACCCGGATTCGGCAATGATCGTGCCGGCGACAAGCAACGTTGCGGCGACAATGACCGGTGTCGCCGTGTTGGGCAGCACATGGCGAAAGACAATGCGCAGATTGCTAATGCCCAAAGTACGCGCTGCCTCGACAAACTCTTTCTCTTTCAAGCCTAAAAATTGACCGCGCACCAAACGCGCAGTGCCGGTCCAGGAAAGAATCCCCAAGATCAGAATAATACCCCCTACGCCGCCATTGGCGCGCAAGAGATCCATGCCGGGCAGATTGAGGGTGCGCAGGAAGAGGGTCATGATGATCAACATAAAGAGACGCGGCAAGGTCAGAAAGAGATCGGTGAGGCGCATGAGTAGGTTATCTACATGGCCGCCATAGAAACCAGCCAATGCGCCAACGACGGTGCCGATGGTAATGCCTAAGGCCGTCGCCAACAGACCAATCGTCAGCGAAATGCGCCCACCGTAGAGGAGGCGCGTCAGCATATCCCGGCCCAGACTGTCTGTGCCCATCGGGTGCACCCAACTGGGCGGATCATCGCGCTCACGCAGGCTGCTCTTTTCCGGGTCATAGGGGCTCAAGGGCGCCAAAATGGACCCCGCTACCAGCAACAAAAGAATGACAGTACCAACCATTGCCATCTGATGCCGGCGAAATTGATGCCAAACAATGGTGCGGATTGAACGTTCCCGTTGATTGGCAATCGGGATAGCCAACGGTGTGGCAGTTGTCGTAGCCATAGCTCTTGTCACCTATTCAAAGCGAATGCGCGGGTCGAGAAAGGCATAGGTAATATCAGCGATCAAGTTGAAGAGAATGATCAAGATGGCATTAATCATAATGATCGCCATTAACAAAGGAAAATCGACGCGAGTGGCAGCATTGTAAAAGAGACGCCCAATCCCGGGCCAGGAAAAGATCGTCTCCGTAAAAAGAGCGCCGCCAAAGAGGGTGGGCAAGTTGAGTGCCATGACGGTAATGATCGGTGTAATGGCATTTTTAAGCGCATGGCCCATGATAATTTTGCGTTCCACCAACCCCTTGGCTCGCGCCGTCCGGACATAATCGAGATGTATCACCTCTAACATCTGGCCGCGCATATAACGGGCATAGGTGCCGGCGCCGGCCAGTGCCAGCATGAAGACCGGCAGGATCAGATGTTGGATCCGCTGCCAGAGTGTCGGGTGGTCGACGCCGTAGGGCGCCATGCCTCCACCCGGCATCAGCGGCGTGCAATCTGGGCAGCCCAACAGATTGCGCCAAGCAAAGCCGGTGCTAGGGCTAATTGGATTTTTGAGCCAGACATTAAAGACGATGATGAGGATCAGGCCAAACCAAAAAATGGGAATCGCCTGTCCGACAAAGGCCAGAAACGTGGAGATATGATCAAAGAGTGAATATTGGCGCAAGGCAGAAACTACGCCAATGGGCAGCGCCACCAGCAGCGTGACGACATAGGAGATAATCATCAACTCTAGCGTATTCGGTAACCGTTCGCCGATTTCGGTCAGGACAGGACGCTTGGTCGTTAAGCTGTAGCCCCAATCGCCGCGGACTAAGAGACCCGCCCACTCCAGATACCGGACATAGGCCGGCTTATTGAGCCCCAACTGCTCTTCCAGGCGCGTCAGATCCTCCGGCGTCAAATTAGGGTTCTCTTCAAAGCCCGACATAATCCCTCCGGGCGCCATGGAGATCAGCCCAAAGACTAACATGCTAATGACCACAAGCAACGGAATCGCCTGTAAGATACGCCGCGTAATATATTGGGTAATGTCGCACCTCCCTGGCGTCAATCAGACAGTAGGACAGTAGACAGCGAGAGCGATTCACTGTTTCTACTGTCCTACTGTCCCACTGATTTACTGCTTCACTATCTCACTGCCCGACTATTCCTTATCCCACTCTTCCGCATTCCAACTCTGGTTCGACCAAGGATTAACCTGAAAGTTTTTAATGTTGCTGCGGCTGAGGTGAATATCCGAGCGATCATATAGGTAGATGTGCGGCAACTCTTGATCGATCTTTTCACAGGCAATTTGGTATTGCACCTTACGTTCGGCTTCACTCGGAGTGGCGCCGGCCGCTTCAATTGCCGCGCTGGCCTCTTCATTGATCCAGCGGCTGTAGTTGAAGCCCGAGCCGCCATTGGCTTCCACAGGAATCTGTGATTTGTGGAAATAGCCATACATCTGACTCTGAGGATCAATGCCATCACTGGTGGTGTACATCAGCACATCAAAATTGCCATGCTTACGGAACGCGCCATTAGACCAACTGCCAAACAACTCGGAGCTGGGCACGTTCTCGATATAGAAATCGACACCGATTTCCTTCATCATTTCAATGACCAATTGTTGTGATTCCTCACGCAGTTGGTCGCCGGTAGTGGTCTGGTACTTTAGGCGCAGTGGCGTGCCTTCCTCAGCCAGTTGACAGTCATGACACTCGCGCACGCCGTCGCCATCCTGATCGGTAAAGCCGGCTTCGTCCAAGAGCGACATCGCCTTTTCTGGGTTATATTCAGAGACGGGAATGTCACATTGGGCCCAGCCAATGCTCAATTCGCTGACACCCACGGTGGTGGCGCCAAAGAGCAGTTCATCGACCAGCAGTTGTTTGTCGATGCCATACTGGATAGCCTGACGCACACGTAGATCACCTAAAATCGGATGGGGGTGGTTGATCGGATCATCGGTGGCATCCAGGGTAGGATCGGCCAGGTTGAGGAGCAGACGCTCAGTGCCCGGGCTCGACTTAGCATTGACGGTCACATTGGCATTATCGGCAAAATCAGGCGTATCAGCCTCGGTCAGATTCCACAGAATATCGATTTCGCCAGAGGTAATCAGTGCCTTACCCACTTCACGGCTCTCGATAATGCGGACAATAATCTTTTTAACAAGGGGCTTGTCTGGGTAGTCCCGGTAATTTTCATTGGCTTCCAGCCGAATCTGATCACCTGAGTCCCAGCCTACAATCTTATAGGGACCACTGCCGACGGGCATGCGATTGTAGTCCCAGTTGACCATATCCGCCGCTTCACCGGTAGCATGACGGGGCATAATCGCGCCAAACAAAGAGAGATAGGGCGCATAGAACTCCGAAAATTGCACAACGACCGTTTGTTCATCGGGGCAGCTTACAGAGTCAATTTGGTCATAACCGGTGGTGCTCACCGCGCCACTCTCCGGGTTGGTGACCGTTTCAAAGGTAAAGAGCACATCGTCACAGGTCAGCGGCTCACCATCCGACCAGAGCAGACCTTCTTTTAGGTGATAGGTGACGGTCAGGCCATCTTCTGAGACTAATCCATTTTCAATGGTCGGCACTTCCTCGGCTAATTCAGGAAAGCGATTGCCATCGGGGTCTACATTGAGCAAACCTTCAACAATAAATGAATTGGCTTCACCGGCGGCGGTTTGCGTGGCCAGATAGGGATTTAAGAGTTCAGGCTCCTGATAGAGTGCATAAATAATTTGCTTATCCTCGCTGGCGGTTGCTGCATCAGCCGCGGCAGGTTCGGCGGCTTCGGATTGGGTAGGGGCTGGCGCTGCGGCAGGGGCGCAGGCAGCCAGCACGAATGTGAACAGGATAACAAAACAGACGCCAAGTCTACGCTGATAGGACATAGTTCCTCCTTGGTGAAATGGATCCCTTTGCAAATTGCACTAGTAATTGGCTCATATAGGTCTCCGGGTGAAACCGTTGTGTTTTCCCTGGTAGTTATTGCGATTTCACCTCTTCGCCTATATAAGCAATAGTAATTAATTAGGCATTGACGTTACGATAAAACGCTACCAGAAAACGTTATACGAAAAGCGTTGCCACCTAGTAGATAAGTTCTTTCCAATCAGCAGGGGAAATATACGTCAAATGTAGGAATAAATGGGTTCATCTGAGCAAATTGGGCAAATCACTGTTTCCACTGGAGGGGAGATATTGGGTTTACACCATTTCGTCTGATGAACGCGCAAAGTTAAGTTGGGCTGACAGTATACTGAATTCGGTTAAAGCTGTCAACCGGAGCGAGGGATAAAACTTTATGCATGATTCTCGCTCCTATTCCTAATCAGGCAAACCTTTTGATACTGTAATGCCCCCAAGACATTTAGACTGCGCTCTAGCCATCCCCCCATCCAATTTACCCGTACAAAAACGAAACAATGCGACGATTCCGCTTGGTCAATCTCCGTGTACCCTAAATGAGACATAAACCGTTGTTTGTTTTCCACTAATGTGTGGATCGATTATTGGTTTGGTTATCTGTGCGGAGAATTTTATCAATGATCAGTAGTTTTTATACAAAGTCTACCCTTGCTCACCATCCGTTGCTTCATTATGTACGATTGAGCTACTTACTGCTGATCGGCAGTTGCCTTAGTTTGATCTGGTCACCAACCGCAGTCATGGCGCAAGCGGCGATAGTGCAAAATCCAGCCACTATACTCGTGCAATTTGATACAACGACTTCTGAAAGTGACCGCCTACAGTTGATTGCAACCATGCAGGGTGAGGTTGTCCGCTGGTTGCCGCAGATCAACGTTGCCGAAGTGCGTCTCCAAACAGAAACTCCGCAAGAGGTGGAGAACATGGCAGCAACCGCCCAGCGAAGATTAGCGCAGGTTGCACGGACGCTGCCATCTATTCGCTACATCGAAAATAATAACGTGCTCGTTGAAGGGGCCTATACGCCCAATGATCCAGATATTCAAATTGAAGAGCGTGGCTATGGTCTGCGTCTCACCCATACATTGGCGGCTTGGGATTACACCACAGGCAGCGAAGCAATTATCATCGCTGTGCTTGACACCGGATTAGCACTCAATCACCCTGAGTTTGCTGGTCGGATCATACCTGGCTATGATTTTATCAATAATGATGGAGATCCGAGCGACGACCACGGCCACGGCACCCACACAACCGGCATTGTGGCAGCTGGGATTGATAATCAGATGGGCATGGCTGGCGTCTGTCCGCAATGCCGAATCTTGCCAGTGAAGGTGCTCAACCAGAATAATGCCGGCACCTGGGGCGGTGTGGCCAACGGCATCCTCTATGCAACCGACCACGGGGCGCGTATTATCAACCTGAGCTTGGGCGCGGCGGTGTCATCACCCACCATGGAAGCTGCGGTTGCCTACGCGATTCAACATGGGGTGCTGCTTGTTGCCGCCGCCGGCAACATGGGCGTTGAAAGGGATTTTTACCCGGCCGCACTTGACGGCGTGTTGGCCGTTAGCGCCACCGACGCCCACGATAAACGCTGGATCTTGAGCAATATAGGCGGCTATATTGACGTTGCCGCCCCCGGCAGTGCCGTCTACAGCACCTACAACGATCTCAACAATTACTATCATGGCTATAATTACATGAGCGGCACCAGCATGGCTGCGCCCCATGTCACTGGCTTGGCCGGCCTTTTACTCAGCCAAAAACCGACACGTACTCCGGGTGACCTTTACACGCTCATCACCTCGACCGCCGATAAGTTAGGCAGCGCCACCCGTGATGCCTATGTTGGATTTGGCCGCATCAATGCCGAGCGCGCCCTGGCTGTAGAACAGGATACGCAGTGGGTTGAGGTGGAACTGCAGGATGGGACAGCCGGCGCCGGTGCAACCGCCCCGCCAGCCACTGTGACTACCCCAGACAGCGCCGCACCACAAAGTGCAGCCCAGATCTTTATCCCTATCGTCATAAATTAACGCTCATATGGGTGGCAAACTGAAATTGCACGATTGCCTAGAGAGGAAAAGCGCAATTTCAGCCGCATACCTAGATGAGTCTAACTTAAAGTGGTTCAGTAGAACAAAACTTACACCAAAACAATGCCGGAATCTTTTGAAGATTCCGGCATTGTTTTGACAACTCCTGTGTCCCGATCAAACTATTTCTGTATGATAGGCAGATAGAGATTTTTCGTTGCGCCGGTCGGAATGGTCGAGCCGGGCAATGGCGTGGGAGTTGGGGTGGGCGTTGCCGTTCCGTAGTCAGGTGTCAGATCAGTACCGCGCACGATTCCTAGCGGTTGGTAGTCGGTATAGCCAGGGAAGATATAGCCCAAATGGTTATTGCCCAAACGGCGAATCAAGATTTCGCTCAACACCCGGCGATAGTCTGTCGTAATGGCCAGGTCGCGCTTGTCATAGAGTTGATCCACGCTCAGCCCCGGCCAGCTCCCATAGACAGCGCCACCGTTGACTTGCCCGCCTAGCACAAACATTACGTTGCCATGCCCATGATCGGTGCCGCGGCTGGCATTTTGTTTAAAGGTGCGGCCGAATTCGCTCATCACCACAATCGTAATGCGCTGGGTATGGTCGGTGCCATTAGAATTACTCAGATCGGTCATAAAGGCGGCCAGGCTGCCAGCTAGATTGCCCAATTGATTGGAAAAGTAACCACCTCCCCGGTCGCCCTGATACTCATGCGTATCCCACCCCCCTAGATCGACGGTCGCCACCTGCAAGCCAAGTTGGAGTTTGATCATTTGGGCAATGGTTTTTAAGTTGGTGCTAAAGCTGCCGTTGGGGTAGACGGCGCCATTTTCGGGCGTGTAATTGCCGGGGTTGCCGTATTCGACCACATCAATGGCGTCAAGGGTCTGAAGGCCGGCCGTATGCAGCCAATCTGAGCCGGTGTACATCTTGCGCAGGGCCAGCCGTTGCCCATCACTATAACGCCAGTTGCCGCCAAAGTTGAAGCTATTGGGGCTCGTCATCCCAATCGCTTCCGTGCTGCCAGCCAGGGAAGTCGGCTGTAGATTGCCGACCGAAAGCGCGGGCATAACAACATCTGCCGGCAGATTACCAGCTGACTGTAGATGACGGGTGAGCCAGCCGCTGGTGGCAGTTTTGCTGCCGGGTGTGCCCAATTCCATATATTGCATGGCATCAAAATGGCTGCGGGTGTCACTGGTCAGGCCGGCAGCGTGGATCACAGCTAGTTTCTTGTCCTGATAGAGTTCATGGAGCGGCGCACCGGCGGCATGGATCCCCAACAGATCATTCAGGGGCAGCGCTGCATTGGCGCCGCTGATGGGAAGCGCAATATCATTCCGACTGGCCTCATAGAGGCCCCGGTCATCGCCGGCGATGGGCGCCACTGCGCTCAGACCATCCATCGCGCCCCGCAAAAAGACGACAATACAAATATCCTGATTCGGTTCCTGCTCTGGGCTGCCAAAGGCTACATAACCCAAACGGCCACCGGCCATTGAGGCAATGGCCGCCGAACAGCCGACCATAAAGCCCCGGCGCGAGATCTGAAACATTCTTCGCTCCTTTTGTTTAGCGCCACTGAAATGACGGCGCCATAAAGATCAACGCAATGGCATAACGCAGTCGTTCTGCAATCTGATCCTCTGGCAAATCACTGTTTGGATTGCGCCCGTTGGCCAGAAAGTCAACAATCGGCCCGCGCTCACCATCAGGCAATTGAATGCCCAGCAGCCGGTCCGACCAATACGTGATGATGGCGTTAGGGCTTTTAACAGAAGCAGGATTCAGCAAAGGCAGCCGTTTGTCATCTTTGTTGGCGCCATCGCCTCCATATTTCCAGTCGATCAAATAGTTGCACATGCGCCAACGTTGCAACATCGGCATAGTGCTGCTCCAGCTCTCTTTGACATCAGGATAGCCGTTGGGCGGTTGCCAGGAGAAGAGTGATTGACCCATGGCGTCGTAACTCCAGAAAAAGCTATTTTCAGGCGTAAAATCACCTTCGGCGGCGCGGAGAATGCTAATCGTATATTCAAAGGGGCGCTTGATCTTGGCGCCCCACGTGCTCTGGAATTCAGCCGAAAGCAAGATAGTACGCGTCACTTTTTTCAATTGGTCAGGTGCATCCAGATTGGCCATAAATACATCGGCAGCAGCTTGCACAATTCGTTCCGGGGGGTCATCACTGATGAGGCGGCGGCAGAGCTTGCGGCAGATGTAGTGGGCTGTGCCTACATGGCGCGCCAGGATATCGAGCACGTCCTGGCCATCTTTAATGCCTTGCGAATCGGGAATAAGGCGCCCCAATACAACCTTTTGATAGGGGAAGTGGGCGTTGGCATCATAGTGAAAAAGGCCGGTGTCCCCATTTACAGCCCAGCCGGTGAAACAGGTCGTGGCGCCATAGACATCCGCGTCAACGTAGAGCAACGGCTTACCATTTTCGTCTTTGGGGGCAGGGTGTTCATAGGCGCCATCGTTTAGAATCAAGGGCACAACCCCCATATAGTTTTCGGCGCCCAAGGCGTGCAACTCAAAGAGTTCGCGCGCATAATTTTCGTTAGGATTACCGCCGGTGTTTGACTGATTGTCCAGGTAGTAGAGCATCGCTGGGCTTTGCGCCACCGCCTGCAACAGCGTGCGGAAATTACCCAACATGTTCGCGCGAATTACATCCCGATCATAATGAACAAAGACCGGCGCCGTCCAGGAGTCCCAACCATAGATGTTAAAATGGTTAAACCAATGGTCGGCCAGCACTTCAGTAAGTTGGCGTTTGCTGTAAATAGCCCGCAGCAGTGTTGCGTTGCGACTCTCTGTCGCAGGCAGGAGACGTTCGCTGTAGGTGATTCCCTCTTTTTTCACATGGTCGGCCCACAACTGGGCCAACGATTTGTTGAGGGTGACATAGCCTTGAGCAGCAATAATGGCGTCACAGGCGCTATCGTCAATGGCCGCGGGATTGAGCTGTTGCTCGACATAGGCAGCCAGCCGCGCTTCCGGCGTTGCGCCCAATGCATTAAAAGCGGCTATATCACCGGGGCGGGGGCCAAAGCCCATTCGATTCAGGGCAATGACCGCTAGAGGCGGCAGGGTTGGGGCATTCGTCGTGGCAGCAGTGATGCGCTGTGCTGAGCGCATGTGGGGTTGGTCGCTAGGTGTGCTTTGGGCTTTGAGGGCTTTTGTCCGGGGAGCGGCGGCTGCGCCCACCGCCGCCAGTGCCGCTGCGCCACCGGCCAACAGGACATTGCGCCGTGTAGCGCGCAATTCAGCATCAGCAGCCCCGGCAATAGGATGAGGCGAGCGATCAGTAACACACGCTGTCAGTTGGGTTGTTTGAGAATGGGGTGCAATGTGAGGTGCGTTGGAAGGGCTTGCCATTCGATCCGATTGGATGTCTGGCATTAAAACCTCCTTATCAGTTGGCACTCCGGTCCAGTATCAGGCGAGACTCGGGCATGGTCAAGTTTTGCGTTGGTGAAGCAGGGCGGGCTGTTTGAGGTTCAGTGGTAACAACAATTTACGCCAGAGTCCAGTTTCATCAAATTACACGTACAAGCAGTACTGTTTTACTCCTACAAAAATGTAGGGCTTGGCGCTCGTCAGTACAAACCACCACACAGTATAGGGAGCGGCCAAAGTTATGTCAATGGGACAAATAACTGAACTTCTTTTCACCTGACTTTTAAACAATGCCCGCCCCACGCAGGACCTACTCAACCCCTTGTTTTGCGCAATGAATGACCACAAAATCACCCATTTTTATCCCCCATCTACAGTACAATTTACCTACGGTTAGCCCATCCTATTTTAGAGTTTATTCCGATTTACCATGATGTTGCGACAGGATGACAAGATGACAGGATGAAATCGTCGTGGTCATCTTGTCATCCCGTCATCCCGTCACACGAGTGAAAATAAATCGGAATAATGTCTTTTGTTATCCACGCCTTTAGCGCGCTACAACCGTTTCACATCATGCGAGTGGCTCTCGCGCACTCCTGCGGCGGAAATTTCAATAAACTCAGCGTTTTCTTGTAACCCCTTGATCGTGCGCGCCCCACCATAGCTCAGGCCGGAACGCAGACCACCCACCAGTTGATAAACAATTTCATTGACATGCCCGCGGTAGGGCACGACCGCTTCGACCCCTTCCGGCACAACTTTATCCCAGTCAGCCTGGCTTTCGGCGCTTTCATCGTTGCCGGCCAGATCGCGTTCTTCAGCGGCGCGGCGCCCAATGGCGGCTCCCAACGAGGCCATACCGCGCACGACTTTGACCTTCTGCCCATCGCGGATGACCGGCGCACCAGGCGCTTCCTCACAGCCGGCAAAGAGGCTGCCGATCATAACCGTAGCGGCGCCGGCAGCCAGTGCTTTGACCAGATCGCCAGAGGTCTTAACCCCGCCATCAGCAATGATGGGAATGTCGATGCCGGCCTGCTGTAACCCTGTCAGGCTATCCATAATTGCCGTGAGTTGCGGCACGCCAAAGCCGGTGACAATGCGCGTGGTGCAGATCGAGCCGGGTCCAATCCCAACTTTGATCGCCGCCGCGCCAGCCTCGGCCAGTTCACGGGCGCCGTCTGCGGTCGCCACGTTGCCAGCAATCACCTGGGCGCTGGGTGCGTTGCGCAATACTTGACGCACCATCTCAATACAGTGATCGGCGTGGCCGTGGGCGATATCCAGCACCAACACATCTGCACCGGCATCCAGAAGCGCCACCGCCCGTTCAATGTCAGTCGGCTTCACCCCAATCGCGGCACCGACACGCAAGCGCCCCTTCTCGTCAGTAGTCGCTTCGGGATGCTCTTTACGCTTGATGACATCCTGGGCGGTAATTAGGCCAACCAAATTGCCGGCTTTGTCCAGCAGCGGCAGCTTCTCTACACGATGTTGATGTAAAAGCGCCCGCGCCTCATCGGGCGTCGTGTCAGGCGTACCACTTACTAACTGCTCCGGCAACGTCATGACCGTCTGCACCGACGCGTGCTCATCAGGCGCCAGCAGAACATCCCGTTGCGTGACCAAGCCTGTCAACTTGCCATTTTCATCGGTCACTGCCAGGCCGCCAATATCATAACGGCGCATGGTACGCGCCGCCTGGGCAATGGTTGCGCTGTGGCTAATGGTGTAGGGATTTTCCACAACAAAACCCTCAGCCCGCTTTACCTGTTTGACCTGGCGCACTTGTTGCTCTACCGTCATAAAACGGTGAATTATGCCTATCCCGCCAATCCGGGCCATCGCAATCGCCATCGCAGCCTCGGTCACTGTATCCATGTTGGCGCTAAGGATGGGCGCCTGTAATTGAATTTGGTTGGTCAAACGGGAGGCCGTACTTACATCCTGGCGCGAGGCGACCGGCGACCGCTTGGGGATCAAAAGAACGTCGTCGAAAGTTAAGCCTTTGGTTGTGCGAATCTTCATAAGCATACCTCGTGACTGAAACAATTCAGCAAATATGGAAGGATCGAGCGCAGCGTTGCCAACAAGTTATTGCGGGTGGCGAGTGGTGGGTGGCGAGCCATTCCTTTCCAAAACCTGCGCTGGTTGTAACTATTTTCCGGCGCCACCCCAAGATAATTTGTAGATTTCCAACCAGCGCATGATACAGCGTGGCTCTACGATTGTAGACTTACTGCTGGACGATGACATAATATTGATGTTAGGTACACACCATCTTGAGACACCTTTACCATTGTACCATCACTGTAAGAAGTACAATAGCGCAAGCCATCTGTTTTGACAAGTCTTTGTTTCAGGGTACACTTTGAAGAAAAAGGGGGGGTCGCAGGGTCGTGAGGTCGCAGGGTCGTGAGGTCGCAGGGTCGTGAGGTCGCAGGGTCGTGAGGTCGCAGGGTCGTGGGACAGAGACCTTGCGACTTCGCGACCCCACGACTTCACGGCCAACTGACTTCGCGACCCCACGACTTCGCGACTACAAAACAACCAACAGAAAGGACAAAGATGCAAACGCCACGTTTTGATGTTACAGCCATTGGTGAGGTGATGTTACGCTATAGTGTACCGGTAGGAGAACGGCTAGAGCGGGCGCAGCAACTAGCCCTCCACCCTGGCGGCGCCGAGGCGAATCTACTGGGCGCGCTGAGTTGTTTGGGACGAAACTGCGCGTGGGTTAGTGGCTTGCCCGATAATCCCTTGGGACGGATTATTACCAACCATTTGCGCCTGGCCAATGTAGCTACCGATGGCGTCGTCTGGTTTGAGGAAGGACGCGTAGGGACCTACTATCTGGAATTTGCTACGCCCCCGCGTGCAACGCAGGTCTATTATGATCGTGCTGATTCGTGTGCCGCCCGGTTACGCGCCGAACAAATTGACTGGGAGTTCCTACTCGATACAAGGCTGCTCCACCTCACCGGCATTACCCCGGCGCTATCGCTTTCCTGCCTAGCGTTGACAGAGGAGGCGCTCCAGCGCGCCAAAGCAGCCGGCGTCGCGGTGAGCTTCGATGTAAATTACCGGGGGAAACTCTGGTCACCAGAGCAGGCCGCCCAGGTGCTCAAACCGATGCTAGCCGACGTTGATCTGCTCTTTTGCGGCCAAGGTGATGCACGCCTGCTCTTTGGCTGTGAAGGCTCGGCCCAGGATGTGCTTATGAGAATGGCAGAGCTGAGCCAGGCCAAGACAGTGGTTGTCTCGGTCGGCGACGAGGGGGTGCTGGCGTGGGATGGCGCTAGCGTCCAGCAAATGCCGGGGCGTCCGGTCACCATCATTGATCGCCTGGGCGCAGGCGATGCAATGGCCGCCGGCATTATCCACGGCTGGCTAGATGGCAATCTGCTGCGCGGCCTGGAATATGGCCAGATGTTGGCCGCGCTCTGTCTCAGCATTCACGGCGATATGGTCATCAGCAACCGCGCTGAAATTGAAGAGTTGCTGGCCGGTGGCGTCGGGAGCTTAAGACGCTAAGCGCCCTGCCTTAATATTGATGAGATTGAATGTGCTTGGAGAAAAGCAAAGGATGAGATCCCATAAGCCCGGAATCTCCAAAAATTCCGGGCTTATTTTGACGACCCTAGCGTGACTTACCAGCGAATGTGAGATTGCACCGGTCCAGTATGCTGATCCTTGCGTGGGGCAATGGGCCATTGGCGCCACTCTTGCACCAGTTCAATCATGCCGGTGACGGCCGCCTCGAAAATGATCTTGCCTTTATCTGCGCTGGCGGTGCGGGCGTCCCCGTGAACGCCTAGATCTGTCCACCTTCCCCAATAATCACTAAAGCGCACCGGATAGGTGGAGACACTGTCGGAACTGACATAGCGCCCCATAACATCATCACCATGACCGGCCTTGTCCATCTGCACTCGTTCGGGCGCCAGGTGCAGGTAGAGTGAAGTCTCAAACTCATCGGCATGGGCCATGACCGGAGTGTCTTTGACTTTGCGAAAGGCTTCTGCGGCCAAGCCAAAGTAGCCCAGCGCAGCGCAGAGGGAATCAGTCTCTAGGACTGTCTTACGCGCCACCAGATCGATGAGCGGGGCATTGGAGCCGTGACCATTGACCAGCAAAATTTTCTTAAAGCCATGATAGGCAACACTTTTGGTGATGTTCAGACAGAAGGCGATAAAGACATCCGGCTCAATATGGATCGTGCCTGGGAAATCAATATGATGTAAGTTAAGTCCGTAAGCAATAGGCGGCAACACTAGTACCTCCTCTGGCGCCCGCCGTCCTACCTCTAAACAAACAGATTCAGCCAGAAAGACATCGACATCCAGCGGCAGGTGGCGGCCATGTTGCTCGGTCGAACCGGTCGGCAACAGCACCACCTTTTGCATGGCGATGGCTTCATTCATCTCGGCCCAGGTCAAACGATTGTAGCGATACTCCGTTTTAGCATCCATCGATCATGGCTCCTCTTGGTTTGGTAATAGGCTGAATAATTTACAGAATCACGTAGTTGCCCATGATTCTATCATGCTTATAGATCCCTATCAATCATTGGTTACGGTTAGGGTGTATTAGCATTTTAGGGCAAGTTCGCGGCGGTGCGGGCTTTCCAAAAAGGGGCAGTGCACACACAGTTTGACGCGATTCACCTGCCCCCTTCCTCAAAGGCGGTTACCCTAAACGTGAAATACACCCTACGATCATCCCTGGTTGCTTGTGGAACTATTGCAGAAGCGCAAGAGTTGCCGCGGATGTACAGGTGTACCAACTGCCTCTTAGCATAGAAATAACTTAAGATAGCTAGCGCAAATGACTTAGCATTAACCCACAAAATGCCTACGATATTGTAATGTTAATCAATACATTAGCTGACGATGTTGCAACGTCACGTGGCTGTCACCCGGCAAGGAGGGGCCGTTAACATCGGTGAATTATACTAAGCGCACAGCAGAGGATGATTGCATGGTTCACAACGCTCTGCTGGGCTGCGGCGGGAGATAGATCCGCAGAGCAGCATTCAATTTAACTGTATCGGCTCCCATAGAGACCCCATTGCACCTTGCTTCGTACAGCATTGCAGTCCACTGGACTGAGCAGTTACGTCCCAAGGAGGGTCAATCTAATGAATCGCGTTTTGATTCTGTTGACTGGCGCGGCTCTAGTTGTTACACTGCTTGTGTTTTGGCTATGGCCTCCATCGCCTAACCCCCTTCCAGAAAAGGCTATCGTCACCCAATCGCTGCCGCCATCCTCATCACCGCTGACGCCGACGCCCTCATCATCGACTCTACTCTCATCGTCGCCACACTCACGCCAATCCCACTCAGTCACGCCTATATCACCAACCTCTACGCCATCACCACAATTTCACCTCACGGAATCCTCACCAAACGACAACCGCTCACAACGCCAGCCCACTGCGGCCAGCACACCCACACCACAGCCTACAGCAGCACCCAATGCGCAACAGGCGCTCCAATCGCTGTTGGACTTTGAGCGCACACTCATTGTGCTGGTCAACCAGCAACGGGAGTTGCATGGTCTCCAACCCCTGCTGGATGTGCCGCTGCTCAACCTCGCCGCCCACCTGCACAGCCTGGATATGGCGCAACAGTACATGCCGTGGCATCTTGGCAGTGATGGCTCACGGGGTGGGCAACGTATGTTGGCTGTGGGCTACCACTGGCGGATCTGGTCTGAGATCATTGGGTGGGGCTTTCCGACGCCAGCAGCGATGGTCGATTGGTGGCTCAGTGACGCTGAGCACCGTGCGGTTTTGTTGTCAGATCAATTTACAGAATTTGGGGTGGGCTATGTGGATATAGCGGATAGCCCGTGGCAGCATTATTGGACAGTCAACTTTGGTCGTCCCGCAGCAACTGGCACGGAAGCCAATCAGGCGACCATTTTACCAACCACGCCTACAGCGACGCCCTTAGCGCTAGCTGTTCACAGCCCGGCTCAACCCTGTTCCGTCACTTCCCAACAGGACTACGATCTGATTCCCATGGAAGCGGTGGATCTGAGCCATCCGGCGTCCTTGCATGGCGACTTAAATCTGGCGCAGCGCAGTTATCGGCCGGTCGGAGGATTGCGGGCGTTGATCAATATCAATGGCCCTACCGACGCAGACGCTCCCCAATTGCGCAACATTTTGGGTAATCCTGCAGCAACACGTATCACCAGCCTCTATCAAGTTTATGATTGGGATTGGACATGTGAAGTACATGGCTGCCAGGGAGCGCCCCTACAACAGCCGGAGGTATCACTGATTGGCATTAGGACTCAACCTGGCGCATTACTTTATCCGCCGACGCGCCGGGCCACTATCTATGGAGCAGCCTATCTAACTGCGGTGCTATATGCAGAGCCAACCCGGATAACGCTTGCCTACACGCGTGATGGCTTTGTGGCCCACGGTTACACCGTCCACATGGAGCAACTCTGTGTGGACCCGACATTGGTGGCTCTCTACCAGCAAGCAGAGAATGCCGGGCGCTGGCAATTACCAGCCATACGTAGAGAGCAACCGGTAGGTACAGCCTATGGCGCCGAAGTGCTGGTTGCAATTCGGGATCGAGGCGCCTTTCTCGATCCCCGCTCGCGTAAGGATTGGTGGCAGGGGTCTTAAATCGTTTCATCTTCAATAACCACATAAGCACGTGTCCGGTATCGCAAAGATGCCGGGCGCGTAGACCATTCACTGCTTCTGGTGAGAACGTTGTGAGTAAAGTAAGGGGGTAAGAGAATTGACTAGTTGTGCTTTCGCCTCGTGTAGTTCAAGCAAAATCTAAATATCAGCTAGATCTTCCGGTGTAAGAATCTGCAGATCACTAACATAACGAAAGCTGCGGATCTTGCGCGTAAGCAGCGGCACTTGCTTGGCAACACAGGTGCCGGCGACTAATGCATCGTTTAACCCAATTTGCAGTTGATTGGCGCGATGCTCCTTGATAATCTGAGCAGTACGCCGCGCTGCCTCATCATCAAAAGCCAATGTATTCACGGCAAGGTAGACTTGATAGAGTAATTGGGTTTGGCGCGTTGTCAGCGTATTGACCGATTCCAGTTCGAAGAGGGTGACGGCGGTGATACAGGCATCAAAACGCAGGACGGCATTGACAAATGCATCCGGGCGCCCTTGCAAATATTCAACAACAATATCAGTGTCTATACAGATTCGGGAATCTGCCATGCAGCCCATAGCTCCTGGCGCAGTTTTTGAAACTGCTCTACATCCTGTGTTGACCAACTGCCGGACATGGCTTCCAAGCCGGCGCGCATCTGCTCAACTTCCGCTGGTAGCCGCACCATTGGTACAAGCTGAACCTTGCCGTGAATTAGCACACGTAATGTGTCCCCGGGCCGAAAGCCAAGTTTTTCTTCAATCGTCGCTTTCGAGATAATAACATCCTTGCCATTATACTCTATCTCAAACACAGACCGCTCCTTCTCCCCGGATGTTGGTAATAATTTACCCAATTGTTAAGCATAAACCTTGCATGTTTGCGTCATCAATCCTTAGCGAAATTTGCCATTCACACGCGGCTTCAGGCTGCACTCTCCATCCTGAAAGCCTGCGGCGAAGACCAAAGCATTACCGATTCATTGCTATTTACTATAATCCTAGATTCCCTTGTCGTCAAGTGCTAAAATGCTTATGGGGGAGCATCTAGGTTTAGGGGCAGCCATGCTTACCCTATAGCCTACGTTAATACACTAGGCTGCATAGTCTCAATGACTGGGCTGCGCGTCAAGGGCTCTATACGAGATGTTTGCGTTTAGCTTTTGAACCGGGCCGAATAGGGTGGCTTGAGGCGTTGCTCACCAAGGCGTCAATATCACTGATCACGCCCCGAGCAGAAGCAAGTTGCACCAATGAGCACCCAACAGTGTCACTTTGTACACAGGTACAATGATACCGCTTGTGCTGCTCGTGAGTCTATATCCACTGTCAGCAGGCAACACTTTGCCCTTTTCCACAGCCGTCAATGAGTATAAGTGAATATTACAGGTAATCACTTATACGTTATGCTACCCTGTGCGACGATTTGTGTCAAATGATAAAACGATAAATACAGCACCTTACTGACCTCGCCATTTTTAGACCAGCTCCGTACACAGGAAGGCCCACCAAGCTTACGAAAAGCATTTGGGATTCAAGTCATAATACGTAGATAAGCCAGTACCTATACAGTATAAAAAAGATGCTGGATTGTGGTAACTTAATACTGGTGTAAGGTTTATTATTGGGCGTAATTCCTGTCGATGTTCTATTTGTATTCTGAGAAAGAGTTGCCACATGCGTAATCAATTTAATCAATCTTCTCTCCTGACAAGAACTATAAAAGAGGTAAATAGTTTGCCGAAAACGCTATTTTTCTCGGCTATCCTACTCATTGTCATTTTGTTTGCCATGTCATCCATTAAGGGTGGACCTACCGCAGCCGCAGCTGATGGGCAATCTGCTCCATCTCTAGCTGCTAACTCTAGCGTTGCCAGTTTAGGAAACCCACCGCCGATAAATACGAACACGCCGACCGTCGTTGTTTCACCAACATTACCGCCAGCAAATACAAACACGCCGACCGTCGTTGTTTCACCAACATTACCGCCAGCAAATACGAACACGCCGACTGTCGTTGTTTCACCAACATTACCGCCAGCAAATACAAACACACCAACCGCAACAGCGCCTGTGCCTGCGACACCTACGGCAACCCCAACAGCTACAACATCGACATCAGCAACAGAAACAGCAACGGCGACGGCAACAGCAACGACGGCAGATCCTACAGCAACGGCAACGGCAACAGCAACAACGGTGGCCTCGACAGCTACACCTACGTTCACAGCAACAGTACCACCGGTCAATACGCACACTCCTACTGCAACACCGTCACCAACCGGCATAACCGTAAGTACGCCAACCGCGACAGTGACGACTACGCCAACTAAATCCCCGACGCTCACCGCGTCCCCAACGCCAACCGCTACGATTAATCCGTCGGCGACAATAGAAAGCTCTACCCATGCCGACTCACCCCATGGGAATGCTATCCACAGCGGGGATCCTGTCAGTTACACCGTCAAGATCACGAACACGATCGGTGTGAACCTGTCCAATACTAAACTAACGGTAACCATGCCTAATAATGGCAACTATATCTCCGGCAGTGGCAATCCGCCGCCACTCAACACGTCAGCCGAGTTTCAAGCTGCCGCTGCGGCCCAGCCATTCGCCGGACAAGTCACGTGGCAAGTGGGAACGCTCCAAGTGGGTCAAAGCTTTACCGCCCACTTCACAGTGCAGGCAACAGCAGCTTATGTTGTGTCAAGAACGCCCTTGCCTCTCCAAGTCACCAGTGACCAGTACAATGGTACGGTAACACCGCCTGTCTCTGTCACCGGTACAACTGTATGGCTACCCTATATATTGGGAACGCCGCAGTAAACCGTGAAGGTATCGATCCTTGGCCATGGCCGTGGCGCGCGCCAGTAACTCAGTAGTTTAAACAAGTGCTTAGTATCTAACGAGTGAAAAGCTTGAACAATCGACAAGATTTACAAAATTTATGGGATGGCCATTCGGGAAATCTTGTTGATCCTGTCATTGGGTTCTGGCTTGTCCAAGTTAGGCATTTTCAAAGAATAAAAGGCTCATATAGGTCTGCGGGTGAAATCGCTCAATTTCTCTCTGGTGCTTGCGACGATTTCACCCTTCGCCCATATGAGCGGAATAAAATATCCACTCAGTAGGGGCATAAGGCTATTTCGAGAAAATAAGTATCCATATCCAGCCACAGAGTTCCCAGAGAAAGCGCTCTGTGGCTAGATCCGGATATTTATTTCTTTGCTCATGCCTAAGGCCTCCTCACGCCCCTACGCAATCGTTGCTTCTTTGCGGTAACCTTAGGCGGTTCAGAAAAGTACGTGGTTAACCCTGGGCTTTGGCCCAAGGTTTTTCTTTGATTGTGCACGCCGCGCTCTTGGATTATAATTTGATCGTACCACCATTCTTTGCAAAGACAGAGGAGAAAAGCATATGACACGTAGAGGAAGGGCGGTCATCGCACATGGCCAGGACTTTGAAATCCGCGAATATGCTGTGCCGGACCCCGCACCAGGAGCACTGCTCCTACGCCAGGAGCTAGCCGGCATTTGCGGCACCGACCTGCACATGTGGCAAAAGGGCATTCCCGGCGAACTGGTGCTTGGCCACGAAAATGTCGGCATCATTGATGCCCTGGGGACTGGTGTAACAACCGATTATGTTGGCAACCCCCTGCGCGAAGGTGATCGTGTAATTTTTGCGCCCGGCACGCCCCACGGCGCTTATGGTTTTTATGCTACCCCCGACGAAGCGCCTCACTTCCGCGGCGGCTTTGCCGACTATATCTACCTGGATTACCCCAACACTTGCTTTATCAAAACCGAGTTAACGCCGGAAGTGGCAGTGTTGACCGAACCCTTTACGATTGGCGTTCACGCCGCCATGCGCGGCCGAATCCAGATTGGCGACACGGTAGTGGTGCAAGGTTCGGGCGCGATTGGCCTGGTGACATTGGTCTGTGCACGCATCAGCGGCGCCGCCAAGATTATCATGGTCGGCGGTCCGGCAAAGCGGCTGGAATTGGCCAAACGCATGGGCGCCGACGTCACCATTGACATTGAGCAGGTGCGCGCGCTGGAAGAGCGTAAGGAGTTGGTGCTCTCGCATACACTGCGCCAAGCCGGCGCCGATGTCGTCTTCGAGTGCGCCGGCTTTCTGCCTGCCACACCAGAAGGGCTGCAATATGTCAAACGGAACGGCGTCTTTGTCGAAGTCGGCCATTTTGTCGATATGGGTTCGATTGAATTAAATATTAACCAACTGATGATGCGGCGCAACTTGCGTTTTGAAGCCATTTGGGGGAGCCAATATGAACACTTTGTGCGGGGCTTGCCCATTCTCGAACGCAATGAATTTCCCTTTGCCGAAATGGTGAGCCATGCCCTGCCCCTTTCCAGGGTACGCGACGGCTTTGATGCGCTCAACGGCACCTATCGGCTGGGGGAAGAAACCGCAATCAAAATTGTAGTGCGCAGTCAGGAGTAAAAGCATGTCAACCGAGAAATTAGCCATTGAAGGTGGCGTACCTGCCAAACAACACCCCGACCCGCCTATGTATCCGGGTGGTATGAGCATTGATGAAGCTGAAGAGGCCGCCGTATTGGAAGTGCTGCGCAGCAAGCGGCTCTTTCGTTACTATGGACCCAATCCTGGTCCCTCCAAGGTGCAAGCGTTGGAAGACGCCTTTGCCGCGAATAAAGGCGCGGCCCATGCTGTGGCCGTTACCTCCGGTACAATGGCACTGGTTACCGGGTTGCAGGGGATTGGCGTTGGCCCAGGCGACGAAGTGATTGTCCCTGCCTACACCTGGATCGCCTCGGCGGCCGCAGTGCTGGCCGTTGGCGCCGTCCCCATTGTCTGTGAAGTGGATGAGTCGCTCTTAATGGACCCGGCCGATATGGAAGCCAAGATCAGCCCCTATACCAAGGCGGTCATGCCAGTCCATATGCGGGGTGCGCCGGCGCGCATGGATGAAATTGTCGCCATTGCCCGCGACCACCAGCTCAAGGTGATTGAAGATTGCGCCCAGGCCAACGGCGCCAGCTATCAAGGCCGTCTCTGTGGCACATGGGGCGACGTTGGCTGTTTCAGCCTTCAGTTCAACAAAATCATTACCTCTGGCGAAGGCGGTATGGTGGTAACCGACGACGAAGCGGTCTGGAAACGGGCGGTCATGGCCCACGATGTGATTGGTGCACTGCAGCGCGGCTTTGGCGTGGACGAACTGCTCTGCGGCGCCAACTACCGGATGCCGGAACTGCTGGCGGCGGTGTCACTGGTGCAACTGCAACGGCTACCCCATCTGCTCTCTGATATGAAGGCGCGCAAAGCCATGTTGCGCCAGGGTATGACTGAGATTGCCGAACGCAAGGGACTGACCTTCCGCGCCGAGAATGACCTCGAAGGCGATGCCGGCATTTGTCTCATCTTCTTTGCTGACAGTGCCGACCAAGCTGGTGAAATTGCCCAAGCCCTACGGGCCGAAAATATCGGCGCTGGTCGGCTCTACCAGCCGGACCGGATCGATTACCATGTCTACGCCCACTGGGTGCCGATTATGGAACAGCGTACCTGGAGCACTGGCGGCAGTCCCTGGCAATGGGCGCAGCGTGAGATTCGCTATGATCATCACATGTGCCCGCGCAGCCTGGACCTGTTAGGCCGCGCCGTCCACCTGGACTGTAGTCCGCTGCTAACCAATGAAGATGTGGAAGAGACGGTTGAGGGGTTGAATAAAGTTCTGGGGAGGTAGATAGGGAGATAGGTAGACTAGTAGATAAGGTGTAGTGACGAATCCCTATCTACCGATTTACTTATCTACCTATCTACCGATTTTCCTATTTACCGCTCTGCCAGCAACCAGCAGCGCGCCCGTTGTCCTGGCTGAGGCTCGAAAAAAAGGGGCGATTCGCTTTTACAGCGGTCAAAAGCCAGCGGACAGCGCAGATGAAAACGGCAGCCGGTCGGTGGCTCACGCAAATCCGGGGGAGCACCGGGGATAAACTCTGGCAGCTGCGGATCGCGCAGACGCGGGATGCTGGCCAGTAGCTTTTGAGTGTACGGATGGGTCGGCGCCGTAAGCATCTGGTCAATGCTGCCGATCTCAACCAGTTCACCGGCATAGACAACCGCCAGCTGATCACAGAGATCACTGGCCAGCGCGATGTCATGGGTAATAAAGATAATCGAAAGGCCCAATTCCTGCTTGAGCCGTTTGAGCAGATTCATGATCTGTGCCTGTACACTGACATCCAGCGCCGAGGTGGGTTCATCCATAATGATCAGAGGCGGGCGCAAAATCAACGCGCTGGCGATCATGGCGCGCTGCTTCATACCACCACTCAATTCATGGGGATAGCGGTTGTAAATTTCTGGCGGCAAGCCCACCAAGGTCAAGAGTTCTTCGGCCCGTTGGCGCGCCTCGCGCCGGTGCAAGATGCCATCGACCACCGCGGGTTCGATGATCTGCTCACCGACGCGGACTACAGGGTTAAAGCCATTGAGCGCACCCTGCGGCACCCAAGCAATCTGCTGCCAGCGCACCTCGCGGCGGAAGCGCCCTTCCGGCATCTGGCTAATCTCTGCGCCATTCAGATAGACCGCGCCGTCATAACGCGCGACATTCGTGGGCAAGAGCCGCATAATGGCCAAGGCCAAGCTTGACTTGCCGCTGCCCGATTCACCGACAATGCCCAACGCCTGACCCTTGGCGGCCAGTTGAAAGGAGAGACCATCCACTGCATGCACGGCGCCCCGCTGGTCAGCATAGTGCAAATAGAGATTTCGCACATCAAGCAGGGTTAGTTCCCTTTGATCCATTGTTCGCCTTCCTTGCGAAAACAACTGACGGCCGGAATTTCACGCAGTACGGTCGCAATGGGCACCAGTCGCCCTGCCGTTCGCCATTGGCTACCACCGCGCCGACTCTGAGCCACCCGTTCGCGAAAACGTGGCAGATTGGCCAGGAACCAAGGCTTCACCTGCGCCATAGGCAGACAGTAGAGCACGCCACTGTTGACAAAGTAGTAAAAGAGCCATTCCGAGCGCGTAATGACGACGGCGCCGCCGGTGTTGCGCTGCAGGTCGCTGACCGTTTCAAAGAAAAAGTTGCCAGTGCGGTCATAGCGATCACCCTTCACTTCGATGGTCATACAGCGCAGGAAGCTCTGCTCCGGCACAACCCAGAGTAAATCAATCCCTAAGGGTTGGTAGCGCGGATCATCTTCCACACTGTGAACAAGCTGTGTGTTCATCCAGCGCTGTTTGATTTGCGGATGTTGCAAAAATTCGACGACTGCCTGTACAGCCTGCTGCCCCACCGCCACAGATTGATCCCACTCCTGAACCTTTGGTTGGGTTGGCCGCGTTGGTACGTCATGGGTTGAGACGCGCTTGGTGGACGCAGCATAGTCAGGATTTAATCTTTGCATGATTCCTCTTTAGCAACTGATGACTTCCGACCGGGGAGACTCGCTGCCCCGTAGAGACTTTTGACGTCAGTATAGCACAAATGCCGCCAATTGGCGTCTCTGCTCCCAACCTACTAAGAAACCAGAGAATCCTAGGCCGCCGGTTCGAGGGAAAAGCCGAGGCGAGCTGCCTGCTGATGCAAGTTACGAAATTGCCGTTGGCGTTGCTGTTGTTCATAAGGGTCAGCGCCGAGATGCTGAAAAGGGGTTTTGTGCTTTAACATAAAATAGAGGATACGAGCCAGCTTATGGGCAGTGGCAACATTAGCCTTGTGCGGCCCATGTTTGGCACGCATCCGCCGCTAAAAGGCGCCTAAGGCACTCTGGCTGCGATTGAGGCTTTGTGCCGCCATCGATAAAGCCTGGGCGGCGTGATTGTGAATCTTTTTGCGTTCGCGGCGGATGATTTTGCCGCCGGTGATCTGATTGTTTGGGCAGAGGTTGAGCCAGGAAGTAAAGTGCTTAACGGTTGGCCACTTGCTCATGTCGAGACCGATCTCGCTGATCATCTTTTGCGCCGTCAAGACATTCACGCCATCAATCTGCGTCAGGTCAACACCGGCGATCTGGTAGAGGTGGAGCCGGAGGTCAAAGGTCGGCGTATTGCCTTTGCCTGGGCGCTCTCGTATGCGCGGCGGTGGCAGTGGCGTTTGTTCTAGCGTGGTCGGTGGGGTAAAGTCGCTGTACTTGGCTTCGATGACTTCATCACAGGTCTGGATCTGCACCGTATAGAAAGCATATAACTCAACCGCTTGTTTCAAGGTAAACAGGTGTTCCGCACGATAGTTGCCGTCCAGCGCTTTGGCGATTTCAGGCTCACTGTGCGCACAACTGGGATGGCGGTAGGCGGCTAGCGTCTGCGGATTGCGTTCACCGGCTAGAATCGCACGAATAAGGGTCAGACCGGTTACCCCCGTGCTAGCGGAAACTACGGTCGTTCGCTTGAGATTCATCTGTTCCAATGCCTTCTGCATATGCTGAATGTGACTCGACCGATAGCTAATCAGCATATCGCGTTGTCGGATTAACTCGCGTAAGCCACAAACCGCTTCGTCAGGACGAAAGGAGCCGCGCAGTAAGCCATAGGTATGCAACTGCTGAATCCATGGGCAATCCAGGACATCACTCTTCCGTCCAGAGACGTTTTTGATAGGCCGCGCATTGACCAAGTAGAGTTCAAAGCCCGCTGCCGCCAAAATTTCGTAGACGGGAATCCAATACACGCCGGTTGACTCCCTCGCCACCGTCGTCACGCCACAAGCCCTCAACCTTTCAGCTAAGGCTCTTAGCTCGGCGCTGAAGCTCTTGAAACTGCGCACCGTCTCCTTATCCCTTCCCGCAGGGACGCATGCATAGATTTCCTCGGCACTTATATCTAATCCGGCCGCATTCAGGTTGAGTTGCTTTAAACTCTCCACTTCGCCTATCGGCTTTGGTGTGCGCTTGACCTTGGCTTTCATGTTCAACTCCTCTTCTGCTTTTCACTCGTCCTCACCGTTTAGACCCGATTCTCTCCATCTCCTTTAGACTACTAAACGGGGTCTCGGAATTTGCTTCCACTGCCACCACTGAACAATTCGCACAGAACCGCAACCATGCTGAAATTCGGGCTTATCAGCACCACTTTTCTCTCGGTCTTAGCTGTCTAAACGCAACTCCATTATACATCCGCGTCGGTTTCTTTTTGAATGATCCACGCCCCCGTGGTGCGCTGCTGAATAGTAACCACTAACCTAAAATGCTTTTCTGAAAAGCACTTCGCCAAATCAAAACGTCTGTAGTACAATAGAGTTAGCAACACCCCTAACGCATTCTACAGATGTTCAGATAATCTTTCACGCTATGCTACACCTGAGAGGTTTTGGAAACCTGTCAGGTGTTCCATGAATCTTTTTCTGAACAACTATATATTTCAAACGCTCGTATAGGCGAAGCGGTGCAATCCGCTGCAGATACCAGAAAGAAAGGACGCGATTCCACCCGCAGACCTATATGAACCATTTTCAAACACCCCTAAGAGCGTATTTGAAAATTATACGCCACCCAGAGGTGACCGGCACTTGGCAAGTGCCGGTCACCTTGAATCAGTTATGAATATTCAAATGCCCCCTAAGGAACGACAGCTATGGCAAGTGATCGCGCTTTTGTCGATTATCTACTTGAATTATTGGAACCATTGCCCACAGTCACCGCTAAGCGTATGTTTGGTGGCTATGGTCTTTTTCGCCAAGGGCTCATGTTTGGGCTGGTGGTGGACGATACGCTCTATTTCAAGGCCGATGCAGTGACCCAGGCCGATTTTATCGCGCGTGCTCTACTCCCTTTCACCTATAATAAGCAGGGAAAGGTAATGCAAATGACCTACTATGGCGCACCGGCAGAGGTGTTGGATGAAAGCGAGGCGATGTGTGCGTGGGCGGAGCAAGCCTACGGCGCCGCCCTACGCGCACAACAGGCCAAACGGTCCAAAAAGAACACAAAAAAGAACACGGAGTGAAAGCAGCTATGGCCCGATTCACCGTCTTAGTCACTGATTATGCCTGGCCAACCTTGGACCAAGAACGCGCGGTCCTTGATCCAGTTGATGCTGAGTTGCTCGTGGCGGAAACAGGCGCCGAAGCGGAACTGGTCCAACTTGCCCCACGCGCCGACGCCATCTTAACCTGTTGGCAAAAAGTAACGCCGGCGGTGCTCAATGCCGCCCCCCGTTGTCTGCACGTCAGCCGCTATGGCGTTGGGTTGGACAACATTGCCCTGACGCGCGCCACCGAATTGGGCATTGTGGTGACTAACGTGCCGGACTTCTGTGTTGAGGAGGTTTCGGACCATGCGCTGGCCCTCATCCTGGCCTGTGCCCGCCGTGTGGTTGGCTTTGACCGGGCAATTCGCAACGGACAGTGGGACAACAAAGGCCAAGGGCCGATCCCTCGGCTGCGTGGTCAAACCTTGGGGTTGATTGGCTTTGGCAACAGTGCCCGCGCCCTGGCCGACAAAGCGCGTGCGTTGGGCATGCGTATCATCGCCTACACACCCCGGCTGCCGACCACCGCGTTAAGGGCACCGGATCTGGCAACAACCGACCTCACGTTATTACTACGCGAATCTGACTATATTTCGATCCATGCCCCCTTGACGCCAGCCACTCGTCATCTTCTAAATGCCAATACATTACGCCAACTAAAGCCGACCGCCTTCCTGATCAACACGGCGCGCGGCGCCATCGTTGACGAAGATGCTCTTTTGCAAGCGCTACGGGAAGGGTGGCTGGCCGGCGCGGCGCTAGACGTACTCAGCCAGGAGCCGATTTCGTCTGACCATCCCTTCTTGGCCCTAGAGAATGTCATTCTCACCCCCCACGCAGCCTTTTATTCAGAAGCGGCCATTGATGAACTGGCGCGCAAAGCTGCCGAACATGTGGCGCAGAGCCTACAGGGCGCCATTCCTGCCAATCTGGTCAACAGCGAAGTGCTGACCAGAGCCCACTGTCGCCTCTTGCGTCATCAGGCCCAACAAGCGCAGCAGTGAGCCAAGACAGCCACTGGCCATAACTGAGCGTGTTGACGAACCTTCGCTTGGCCAGTGACAGTCACCGCATATGGATAGTTTACTCTTTGAAATGACCTATGACCATGGATCTCGATATTGAACAACCGGAATCCCTCATCGCCTACCTACGCAACACCGGCCATCTTGCCCCCGCTGAGCAACCTACCATCCAGGTGCTAGCCGGCGGCGTCTCTAACCGCACAGTGCTGGTCGAACGTGCGCACGGCGAGGCTTGGGTCTTAAAGCAAGCCCTCAGTAAGTTGCGGGTGCCGGTTGATTGGTTTAGCAGCCCAGAGCGAGTTCATCGGGAGGCGATGGGGCTACGCTGGTTGGCACAACTGACCGAGCCAGGCGTGATTCCGCGCTTGATTTTTGAAGATCACCAATACCATCTGTTGGCCATGGCCGCCGTCCCCCAACCCCATGCGAACTGGAAAACGATGCTACTGGCCGGCCACTTAGAGGATGAGCATATCACCCAATTTGCCCAGCTTCTCGGCACGATCCACCAGCAGGCTTTTCTGCGCGCGGCGGAAGTCGCGCCCAACTTTCAGGATCGCAGCTTCTTTGAGTCCCTGCGGCTAGAGCCCTACTACCACTATACGGCCACACAACAGGCGGCCGCGGCGCCCTTTTTAGAGGATCTCATTGCCGCCACCCGCCGACGCTGCTTGACCTTGGTCCATGGCGACTACAGCCCCAAAAACACCCTGGTCTATCAGGGGCGGCTGATTCTGCTTGATTATGAGGTGATCCACTGGGGGGATCCGGCCTTTGATGTAGGCTTTGCGCTGACCCATCTGCTCAGCAAAGCCCATCACTTGCCGGCATTGCGCGCCCGTTTTAGCGCCGCCGCGCAGCACTTTTGGCAACACTATTACGCACAAGTGGCTACATTGTCTTGGGCCACTGATCTGGAGCGCTATGCCGTGCGCCATACTCTTGGCTGTCTGCTGGCGCGCGTGGCTGGGCGTTCACCACTAGAGTATCTAAACGAAACTGAACGCCAGCGCCAGGCGCAGATTGTCACCACACTGATGCAGGAGACACCGGCCACAATAGATGAGTTAACAGGAACCTTTGGAGAAAGGTTGAACAAAATCAGTTGATATAGTTTTTACCAAGCACAAGTGGCTAGTACAGTTTGGCGTAGATACTTACGGCGATAAATTGTTGCACTACCCGTGTAAATCGTGAGAATAATCTATGCAACAATTTCCGCCGAGATCTACTAGCAGCCAGCAGCTAGCAGCCCTACCTTGTGCTTAAGGCGTAGCTTCGTTAAATGATCACGAATGAAGAGGAGAACGCTCATGCGTGAAGTCCGCTGGGAACGTATGTTTCCCGATGAATTAGAGGCAGCCCTGACGGCTTGCCCAGTTGTTTACTTTCCCTATGGTCTCTGTGAACCCCATGGCCCGCAAAATGCCGTGGGGTTGGATGCCCTGAAGGCGCACGCGGTCTGTTGTCGCGCCGCCCAAGAACATGGCGGTCTGGTAGCGCCGCCTGACTACTGGCATATCCATGAGATCGGTCTCTATGCCTCCTGGGCTGCTGAATGGGCTGGCGAGGCGCGCCCGTGGCTGACGGCGTTGCCGCCCTGGATGCACTTCAAAAATATCTGTTACCAATTGCGCGCCGCCGATGCGCTGGGTTTTCATGCGGCCATTCTGCTCACGGGCCACTATGGGCCTAACTGGGAAGATCTGAAGACGCTCTTGGCCATGTTACAACCACACTTTGCCATGCGTCTTTATGGCCTGCCTGACTTTGAGGCCAACCAGCCCGGCTTTGATAACGATGGCAAAGCCACCGGCGACCATGCCGGCAAAGTCGAAACGTCGTTGCTCTGGGCGCTGGAACCAGATTGTGTGGATCTTTCACGCTTGCCGGCACAAGACACCCCCGGTCCCCACTTTGCCATGGGACCAACGGCTTCGCTGGCCGACCGCCGTGTGGGTGAACGCATGGTGGCGGATGAGGTGCGCTGGTTAGGCGCGAAAGCCGCCAAATTATTGGCCGACTATACGCAGAACAAACCAGCCCAACGCCAACCGCTCAGCTTTATGGCCATTGAGCAGATCTGGGCCAACGAAGTGCTGCCCCACTTCCACGAATTTAAGACCATGCAATATCTGGAACGCACCCCACCCCCGGCCGATTCGCGCTGGCAGTTGAATTACACGATCCCGGAGAAAATCAATCCGGTTTAGTCCAATCACCCAATCACTAATCACCGAATCATTCAATTTATTGAGGTGATTAGTGATTGGGTGATTAGTGATTGGGTGATTAGTGATTGGGTGATTAGTGATTGGGTGATTCATACGTTAACCTAACACAGAGAACAAAATCGAGAGAACAAAGTCGAGAGAACAAAGTCGAGAGAACAAAGTCGAGAGAACAAAGTCGAGAGAACAAAGTCGAGAGAACAAAGTCGAGAGAACAAAGTCGAGAGAACAAAGTCGAGAGAACAAAGTCGAGAGAACAATGAGGAGGAATGATGGTTGCAATGCACTCTGTGCAGGCAGGGGCCCTGCAGGAATTAACCGCGCGTCTTTTCCAAAAAGTCGGTGCGCCCCAGCATATTGCTGACGATGTCGCCAAGATTCTGGTCGGCGCCAATCTGGCCGGGCATGACTCCCATGGCGTGCTGCGGATTCCAGCTTATCTCCAACAGATTGAAGAGGGCAAGCTGGATCCGGCCGCCGAACCGGTCGTCATTGAAGAAGATGCAACGACCCTCAAGCTGGACGGGCAAAATGGCTTTGGCCACTATACGGCGCGGCGTGGTATGGCGCTGGCCATTGCCAAGGCGCGCCAGAGCAAGATCAGTTGTGTCACCTTTAGCCGCATCAACCACATTGGCCGGGTGGGTGAATATGCCGAAGACGCCGCGCGCGCCGGCTGCCTAGGCATGATCACGGTGGGCAGCGGCGCGCGCGATTTTGGCCGCGTCGCGCCCTATGGCGCTTCCCAATCCAGGCTGAGCACCAACCCGATTGCGGTTGGCGCTCCTACCGGCGATGATGTGCCCTTTGTGCTTGACTTTGCCACCAGCATCGTGGCCGAAGGCAAGATCCAGGTCGCGCGCAGCAAGGGGCTGGACATGCCTCCCGGCTATCTCTTTGACAAGCATGGACAACCCACCACAAAAACCGCCGAGTTCTATGATGACGGCTGTATGGTCCCCTTTGGTATGCACAAGGGCTATGCGCTCTCGCTCTTCGTCTGCCTGTTAGGCGGGTTAGGGGCGCCCTTTGATCCAGAACGGGCGGCCATGGGCGGCTGTTACATGCAGGTGCTCAACATCGACGCCTTTACACCGCTGGCCGACTACCAGCGCAATGTACGCGCCTTCCTCAATGTCATGAAGGAGACCCAATTTGCGCCCGGCTTCAACGAGATCCTTGTCCCCGGTGACTTTGAACAGCGCAATCGTCAACAGCGGCTGGCGCACGGCATCGAAGTGCCGGAGACGATCATGAGTCAGTTACAGGAATGGGCCCAGAAACTTGCCGTCCCCATGACCATTTAGCCCACCCATGAATCACTAATCACCAATCACCAAACTAGAAAGCTTTCCTATGAGCAACCCAATTGCCAATGTGCAAGATAAAATCATTCTAATCACCGGCGCGGCCCAAGGCATTGGCGAAGCGACAGCGCGCCTCTGTGCCGAGCGCGGGGCGCGGGTTATCCTGGCCGATGTAAAGGAAAAAGGTGCAGATGTTGCCGCTTCGATTCAAGCCAGCGGTGGTGACGCGACCTTTTACAAAGTGGATGTACGCTTCCAGGACCAGGTAATTCAGCTCTTTGAGCAGGTCAAGACCAGCCACAGTGGGCTCGATGTGTTGATCTGCGCCGCGGGTGTGTTGCAGGGTCAATATCTTCAGCCCGAAGAGTTCCCGTTGGAGACCTTTGAATTTGTTATGGATGTCAATGTCAAGGGAACCTTTCTCTGCACCAAGTATGCCACACCGCTGCTGACTGCCTCCCCCAAGGGCGTTATGATTCTCATTGCTTCCGGCGCCGGCGTCATTGGCGGCAGTTCTTCGATTGCCTATGGCACGAGCAAGGGCGCGGTCAACGGCATGGGCATGGTGCTGGCCAGCCACCTAGCCTCACGCAAGATTCGCGTCAATGTCGTCTGCCCCGGCAGCCTCAACACCGAGATGAAGCGGAGCGTAATTCAGACGCAAGCCGAGCGCGAGGGTCGCGATCCAGAGGATGCAATTGCAGCCGCCGAGTTGGGTGATCCAGAGGGCGTCGCGCGCCTGCTGGCCTATCTGGCTTCCGACGATGGCGACTATGTACGCCGCAATCTCTTTACACGCTAACAGGAGATAACCATGAGCCCTGGCCGCTTTTGCGCCATGATCGGTGCGCTGATCTGGTCTCCGCAGATCGACAAATACCTATTGCTGAAACGGATCGAGCGCAGAGGCGGTACCTGGGAATGTGTTACAGGACGGTTGGAGCAGGGCGAAAGTTTTACGGACGCCCTGCTCCGTGAAGTCTATGAAGAAGTGGGCGTCCGGGTGGAAGTTGACTTTATGCTTGGCACGGCTCACTTCTACCGCGGCGCCCCCATCGTCGAAAACGAAATGGTCGGCGTTCACTTTTGCTGCTCACTGGCGGACCCCGCGGCTATCCGCCTGAGTGAGGAACATAGCGAATATCGGTGGCTTTCCGCCCGCGAGGCGGACATTTTTCTGCCATCCGATCGCGCCTGGCTGCGCACGCTGATCGCACGTGCAGAGCAGATACGCGCCACCCTTCCACCTGAGCTTATACTGTACAACAGAAGACATAGCTGCGAAATCTAACCACCCACACCTCTACGACAGCGTATGCAAAAATTTGCTAGGGTGGAGGTGGCCCGTCCAGGTCTTCCGGGAAGGTGACGGACCACCTCCTATGCTTCACCAGCGGAGCCTCCTCGGTGGCTAGCCTAGCTTAATTTCGCTGACCCTGTCCTAATAATCGCTGGCAGCCAGGGGCTGTCAACCATGACTGCCCTCGAAACTGGCCAGTTGTCCAGCCTTTCAACTCGCCAGTTGCCGGATCTTACACCTACATTTCTGGAATAGAATAGATGGTTGAGAAGTTTAACGGCGGCAAGAAAACGAACATAGGGCTGGCAAAAAAGTAGGGAGGTGAGATTTTGACTTCCGCAGTGCGTACCACTTGTGCTCTGGGTCCTGTAATAGTGCGCGCACAATGAAGCGCGGCATCGCGGATAGGGAGAATCGTATGGCTACCAAATCAATCATCATCATCGGCGCCGGCGTTGCCGGTTTGGCCACCGGCTGTTATGCGCAGATGAATGGCTATCGCACCCATATCTTTGAATTGCACACGATCCCTGGTGGTCTTTGTACCTCTTGGCGACGCCAGGGCTATCTCTTTGATGGCGGCGTACGCTACCTCTCTGGCACGAGTCCTAATGCCAAGGCCTACCCCATGTGGCGGGAACTTGGCGTCTTGCCGGGGCAGGGGCTTTATCACTATGATGAGTTTATCTGTGTCGAAGATGAACGCGGGCGCACCTTTCATCTCTATACCGACATTGAGCGCTTGAAAGAGGAGATGTGGCGATTGGCGCCCGGCGACTATGATGCCATCTGCACATTCACCGATGCGCTGCGGGCGTTCGCTACTTTTGATATGCCGCTCGATCCCACCCCGGACGATGCTCGCGAGAATCTACAAATGGGGCTGGCGATGTTGCCCTTTGTGGGACCGCTGCTGCGCTGGAAAGATGTAACGCTCGGCGAATTTGTCACTCGTTTTCGTGATCCCTTGCTGCGCACCGGCCTAATGGAGTTTCTGCAATTTGCCCGTCCTGACTTTCCACTGCTCATGTTGCTGATCACGCTGGCGCAAATGTCCAGCAAAATGGCCGCCTATCCACTGGGCGGTTCTCTTGATCTGGCAGAACGGATGGCGCGCCGCTACCATGATCTGGGTGGACAGATTGTCTATGGAGCGCGGGTGACCAAAATCCTGGTGCGCCATGATTGCGCCGTTGGGGTTCAACTGGCTGACGGCCGTGAACATTATGCCGATTTGGTTATCTCCGCCGCAGATGGCCGCTCGACCATCTTTGATCTGCTCGGCGGTCGCTATGTTGATGAACACATTACCGACTATTATGGAACGCTGCCGCTGGCGCCCTCAATGATGCAAATTGCCTTGGGGGTAGCTCGTGATTTTGCTCAGGAAGCTCCTGCCTTCTCTTTCCCGCTGGCCCATCCCCTCAACCTTGGGGATCTACGCCACAATCGGCTGACCGTACGCCACTATGCCTTTGACCCGACGATGGCGCCGCCCGGCAAATCGGCCATCAATATCTGGTGTGCGGCGGACTATGGCTATTGGAAGGCGCTCCATACTTTGCCCGAAGCCTACGCCGCAGCCAAAGAACGAGTGGCTCAGCAAGTCATTACATGCCTAAACCAACACTATCCCGGCCTCGCCGCGCAAGTTGAAGCGGTCGATGTGGCCACACCGGTCACCTATGCACGTTACACGGCCAACTGGCGCGGCGCCATCTACGGCTGGGCCATGACTATGCGCAAAATTGCGCTGATGATGGGCAAAGGCATGGCCAAGACTTTACCGGGACTCAAAAACTTCTACATGGCCGGCCAATGGGTGGAGCCAGGGGGGAATGTACAGCTTTCGGCGGCATCCGGTCGTGATCTGATGGAACAGATCTGCCACGCCGACCAGCGACCATTTCTCACCAGCCAATGTTAATATCCTGAGCAGCACCGTCAAGCACTATGGTATACGGAGTAAAATGGGCACAACGGGATTTTATGTGATGGACACCTACGTCCGCTCAAATAATCCCAGAAGCTTGGGGAGATTCCGGGATTGTGCTATTTGTCACCCTGCGGGATAACAAATAACACAATCCTCATTGGTACGTTTGTCACCAACCACTACGTGTAGTGGTTGGTGACAAATGTACCAATACTGGATTATTTGAGTGCTACCACCCGAAATCCAAATGAACCGTAAAATGTACTTATGTGCGGCGGCAGCGTATAATAAGGGGCAATTGATCCCTTATGGGCGACTCGAATGTGGTCGTGAATGAGATGCTCTCTTTACACTCTTATAACAGGCTATTAATTATATCAGGCACTTTTGTTAACCTTTGGATGTCATAGTGGCACAACATATTCATTCTAGACCCCTACTACCCACTAATGTGCGAGCCCATGTGCCTATGACGACTCATTCATCCCCGCAGGTTCAGAGCGCAGCTTTTGCCATTACACAAGCCGCTGACTTTACTCAGGTGCTTAATGCCCTGGTTGCGACCAAAGCCTATTCTATCTCGCTACCTGCCGATAAGCCAGAAGAACGTTGGGAGCTTTATTTTGATACGCCAGATTATAGGCTCTTGCGCCGAGGGCTTACGGTTTGTCTTCATCGAGCGGCAGAGGATATGCGTCTTACTATCCAGCTGGAGAAGGAACGCAAGGGAACAGCGCCTGCGCAAAGACGCCAATTAGCCGGAGAAGTAAACCTTACGGTACAGACAAAAACATGGTTGCCGGATGCGTGGCCGTCGGAGCTTGGCAAGGACCTGCTCAGTGAATTACCTGCGATTCACCAACTGGAACCAAAGCTCTTGCTCCATGTAACCGCTTCCCTACAGACCGTTGCTGAACGCCGCGCCAAGGAGCCACCTACGGCAACCGCTACCCCAGTCGCTGTTTTGGCAGTGACCACGCTCACGGTCAGCGAACCCACGCCGGATCTTACCCCGAGCGCATCATTGGCCGCGTTTGTCGAGCGCACCAACCACGATAACGCGGCAGTACAACTGTACGAACTCAGTGTTGTCCCACTGACTGATGATCTGCGCGCAGTGAGAAGAGTCAGCCGTCGGCTCCGTCGCAATCCACTAACCGAGGAACTTACCGGCAGCCGCTTTGAACGCGCCTTGCTGGCTATCAACAAGCACGCGCCTCAGGCCGATAGTGTTACTTTTGGCGTACAGCCCCAGATGCATATAGCCGAAGCTTGCCGTCTCATTTTGCGTGCACAGCTTATGACAATGCTGATGCAGGAAGCAGGGGTCCGTTGGAGCAGCGACATTGACTATGTACACGAAATGCGGGTGGCCATTCGTCGTAGCCGCGCCGCCGCCAAACTCTATGGCAGCTTTTTCCGACGCCGCGCCCTCCGCCCCTATCGGGAGAAATTACGCAAAACTGGCCGCCTCCTGGGTGCGGTGCGCGATCTCGATGTCGCTATTGCTAAAGCAAAGCGTCGCGCCCGGCAAGGGGAGAAAAAAGACAAGGCGCAGAAAAAAATAATCGAGGAATGGCAACGACAACGACAACAAGCGCACAACGAACTGGTAACCTGGCTCGACAGCAAAGCATATCGCCACTTTGTTACAGAGTTTGCCACCTTTTGCCACAACGCAGACAAAGGGAGCAAGGTTGCTCACCACCATTCCGGAGAAGCGCCGCCTTTGCAACAGGTACGCCATGTTGTGCCCAGCCTCATTTTGCACCAATTTGCTGTCGTGCGCGGCTATGAAGTGCTCTTTGCAAGCGACCAGGCCGTAGATTATGGGACGATCCATGCCTTGCGCATAGACTGTAAGTATTTGCGTTATAATTTAGAATTTGTCGCCCATCTCCTCGGTAAGGAAGGTGAACTCCTCATTGACCAGCTCAAGCAGTTACAAGATCTGCTGGGCGATCTTAACGATGCCGTAGTCAGCTACGCTATGCTGGAAGAAGAGGGTAAGGACAACCAAGACGAGGCATATCGCCAGAGCCAAGCTGTCCTCATCGCCAAACTTACCACCCAAGTGGCGCCAGCCCACCAACAATTTGTTGCCTCGGAAAATCGCCGGCACCTCTTTGCCGCGCTGGCTTGTCTATAAACCCTACCCACTTGCCCAGGTCGTAACCTACCACATCGGAGGATGTCCGTCTTCAACTGACTATGGTATTCTAGAAATCGGACGGTATGCCCAGATTTCGATGAGGAGGTGTCTATGTGGCCCATTATCGCCATTGCGATTCTTGTGATTTTGCTGGCTTTCTTCGCCCTGACCTTTTTGGCCAAGGGCCAACAGTTTGGGGATAGGCTTTACATGGTCTATTACGAAGATGGCCTTTGGGATCTCTATCTAGGCGCGATCTTGCTGCTTTTAGGGGTGGCCGAATGGTTCGAGACCTCCTTGATCGGCATCATTCCCGCCATCTTGTATCCTATCTTACTGGCGGCCAAACAGGCCATTACGGCGCCGCGCCTGCGCCCAGAGGAACTGCCAGCAGCCCAAGGTGCGCGCCGGCGACTGATGTCCTTGCTCGTGCTCGGTCTTGCCCTGCTCTTTGGGCTGCTGGTCTTTGCCTTGCTGATCGGCGGGCCATTTGCTGGGTTACGCCCCTGGCTTGACCGCTATCTGTTGACTGTGTTGTGGCTGGCGGTCATTGCGCTCTTTGTTATCTGGGGCTACTTCAGCGGTGCGATGCGTCTCTTTGGCTACGCCGCGCTCTTTCTGGTGGCATTAGCCGCCGGTTTCTGGCTCGACTGGCCTCTCTACAGCTATGCGTTGGGCCTGGGCGCGATCATCTCCGTTACCGGCGTTGTGCTGACCGTTCGCTTTGTCCATGCTCACCCCAAATTGGCGCCGGGGTGACAAGAAAGCAGTGCTCCTTTGGCCAAAGGAGCACTGCTTTCTTGTGCTAGAGTGGCAGCGGAACCACACGCCCTTCTTGCATACTGCGCGTGACGGCTCCGGTGAATTCCATATACTTGACGCCATCCTCAAAGTTCGTGTGGGTAATTACCTCGTTACCCCGAATCGCGCTGATAAATTCTGCTTCGACGCGCCAGCCCCCTTCTTCTTCTGCCGGGACCGGGATTTCAGCCAGGGCATCATCACCGCGCCGACCGCCCAGAAGCTTGTTCTGGGTAAAACGCAATGTCCCCTGACTGCCATAGAGCGTGGCGGAGGGCGGACCACCCAATCCGCTGACCACCGAGGTCTGCATGTGCAGTTGCGCGCCACAGGCCATATCAGCAATGACATCCAGATGTTCCGGAATGCGCACCGGCTTCATAAATCCATCGTCGGTCTTGCGCATGGTCACATAAGTCTTGCCCATGGCGCTGACACTGGTCGCCGCCCCCACCCAGCGCAGGATCGCCTCATACCAGATGCCCATAAACATGATGTTTAGACCGCTCAGGTCAAAATCCTGCCGCCATTGCATGGTGCCATCGAGATCCAGGAATGAGTTACCCTCGCGCAGTTCAATGGCCAGAATATCACCTAGATACCCTTCAGCAATCAGCCGTTTGACGGTGCGATCCACACGCAATGTAAAGGGAGAGGGCACAATCTGCGCCACCAGATGAGGCTTGGCGCGCGCCGCGTCGCGCATCCGATGGGCCTCGGCGGCATCCATGGCCATGCGCGCCTCGCACATGACATGCTTATCGGCGGCCAACGCGGCCAGCGTCAACCGGCAGTGCATATAGGGCCAGGTGCCAATGACCACAGCGTCAACCTGGGGTGCGTTGATCAGTTCACTCCAACTTTCATAGACATGAGGAATGTTAAATTGGGCCGCCACCCGTTCCCCGGAAGCGCGGCTCCGGTTGCAGACCGCCACAATCTCCACCCCTTCAATCGCCTGCAACCCAGGGATATGCTTCGAGGTCGTATTCGCCCCCGCCCCAATCACGCCAATCCCAATCGTCTTGTCTGCCATGATGTCTCCTTTCAGTTCTGTTGTGGTATTTCTGCGGATCATTAGGTGATTGGTGATGGGGTGATTGGTAATTTGACGGCAGCGGCCAATCACCTAATTACCAATCACCCCATCACTAATCACCTAATCTCCAATCACTAATCACCCAACCATCCCCGCCGGCGTATGTCCCCGCTCGATCAGCGCTCGTTGGTTCTCACTCAGTTCGATCCAGGGCATGGGTGGGTCGTCGCTGCTGAGGGGCAGCTCACGGCCATTGATCATTGTCAGCGTATTGCGCAATAGTTGCTTGCCCTGCCGTGATTGCATCCGTACATCATAGAGGGTAAAATCACCCTCTTCCAGCTTCCAGAGCGCCACATCGGCCAGCGCACCCGGTTTGAGCGTCCCCACCTCATTGGCCATGCCCATGACCTCGGCCGGACGCACTGTCGCGGCCGCGATCACCTGCTCCAGCGACATGCCCAAGGCCAGGAATTTGCTCAGACAGGTTGGCATGTCAAAGAGCGGACCGTGAATGCTAAATTGATGGATGTCCGATGAGATGACATGGGGATAGTAGCCGGCGCCAATCAAGGCTTCCGCAGTGGTAAAGGAAAAAGAACCGGCGCCATGACCAATGTCCATCACCACGCCCATATCCCAGGCACGTTTGGCCGCGGCGAGAAGCGTACCCGCTTCATCGATAATGCGCATGGTGCCGCCGGTGAAGCAGTGGGTGAGGATGTCGCCTGGGCGCAACAGTTCCAAGACTTCCTGTATTTCGGGCGGCCCGTAACCGATGTGCGCCATCATGGGCACCTCACACTGTTCGGCAGCCTGGCGGGCGCGGCGCATCCCCTCAATGCCGGTGCCGCTGGTCGTGTTAGCATCAATGCGCACCTTGACACCCAGGATCAGGTCACGGTTTAGGTCGATCAATTTGCAGCAGAGGCCAACATCCAGGTGATTCAGATTAGCCAACTCCCAGGTCTGCGCCGTGAGCCCAATCGACGAGATATTGAGCAGCGAATAGATGCGCGCCGCCGCCGGTTTGGCAATAAACTCACGAAAGCCGGGGAAATTATAGGCGCCGGCCGAGCCCACATCCAGCCAGGTGGTGACGCCGGAGCGCGCCGCCACTGGGTCGGCGCGAATGCCCCAACAGGTGGCGCTGTGGTAGACATGGGTATGGAGATCGACCAAACCCGGGGTGACAATCTGCCCCGTCGCGTCAATAACGCGAAAGGCCGATTCGGTGGGGATATTTTCCTCTACCGCCGCAATCCGATTGCGCTTGATCGCCACATCTAAACGGCCACGGTGACCGCCACCCGGATCGATGACTTCACCATTTTTTATCAATAGATCAAAATGCATAATGGCCTCAATCCCATTTACGTTTTTGTGCATCATGACAATGGACGACCAACGCCGGTCCCATCTTCTCAATTTGCAGGCGGATCACATCGCCATCTTGCACCGGCTTTAGGCCAAAGTGGTGGGTGCCGGTCGAAACAACGTCGCCTGGCTCCAGCGGCAATACATTGGTCACTTCGGCCAGCAGCTCAGGAATATGGCGGTCCATATCGGCGGTGGAAATATCATGGCGTTGTTCATCATTGACCCAAAGCTGCACGCGCAGTTGGTTGGGCGTCGTCATCTCATCTTTGGTCACCAGCACCGGCCCCATGGGACCAAAGGTGTGCCACGATTTGCCCAGGAAGAAGCCGCCGGGCAAACCGCGCGCCGATACGTCCATAAACTGGGTGTAGCCAAAGACGCAATCCATAGCCTCCTCGGCGCGCAGATGGCTAGCCGGTTTGCCGATGACCACCGCCAATTCCGGCTCAAAATGGAAAAAGGTCACTTCGGCAGCCGGCAACTCTACGGTAGCGCCGTGGCCGATGACCGAGTTGGGCGACTTGAGAAAGGCATTAAAGAGACCCCGTTCCGGTTTCTGCGGCTCCAGATAATTGCCGGCCAGACAGACCAACTGACCCGGACGGGGCAATGGCGGTCGCATCTGCACAGCATCGAGCGGTTGGCCGCTTTGGCCCTGAATGGCGGCTTCGATTTTGGGACGTAGGTTATCCCAATCGGTGATGACCATCTGCATCATCTCTTGGGGCGTGTGATAATCGAGCCCCGCCACCGCCGCCGAAGCGTCCAGTAGCCGGTCGTCTTGCAAGACGCCCAACTTAAAATCATCGAAGAGGGCAAGTTTCATTTGATTGCTCCTTGTGGTAGCGTTTTGCAACTATTCAACTGTGGCCTTCGACAAGCTCAGGCGACAGTTGAAGCGTTACGATTTTCGTTGCTTTGCAAATTCCGGGGAGTATGTCAGAATATTTAATCATAACTTAGCATATTCTCATAACAGACTTTTTGCAACATGCTTCCCCTGGTAGTTTAGGCACAAAATGGTACTATTCAGTTTTGGCACATCAGAGGTGACAGTCATTGGCCGCGACGATGCAGGCCAGTGACTGTCACCTTACATTGACTAAATCGTTACCACAAGTTTTAACGCTCATATGGGCGAAGAGGTGAAATCGCGGCAAGCGCCAGCGAGAAATTGAGCGATTTCACCCGCAGACCTATATGAGCCAAATTTAAGCAGAAGCGAGGAAACCATGAAGATCACCAACGTAGAAGCCTATCCAGTCTGGGGCGGCCATCGTAATTTTCTTTTTGTCGTCGTGGACACCGATGAAGGCATTTATGGTGTCGGCGAAACGGGTATTACCGGACGCGAGCTGGCCATTATGGGCGCGATTGAGCATTTCAAAGCGCTGCTGGTCGGCCAGGATCCTGGGCGGATTGAGCATATCTGGCAACTGCTCTTCCGTGGTGGCTTTTTCCCGGCGCAACGGATTCTGACCTCGGCCATGGCCGCAATCGACATTGCGCTGTGGGACATCAAAGGCAAAGCATTGGGCGTTCCCATTTACGAACTCTTTGGCGGCAAGGTGCGCGACAAAGTGGTTTGCTACCCGCACAACCGCGGCCACGCGCTGGAGGTCACGCCGCTGGTCGAGTCCTGTCTGGAGACCAAAGCAGCAGGCTGGAAATTTGTGCGCTGGGGACTGCCCCAGGATGGCGAAATTCTCGAACCGCGCCAGGCGGTGTTGGCCTCGATCAAACAATTCCATGCCGTGCGCGAGGCAGTGGGCGATGAGATCGAACTGACCTTTGATGTGCACACACGTCTTGATCTGCCCGACGTGCTCTGGCTCTGCCGGGAGATTGAATCGGCCCGCCCCTTCTTTATTGAGGATCCGCTGCGCTCAGAGAATCCCAACTCCTTTAAGACCCTGCGCCCGCGCACCCATGTGCCGCTGGCCGCCGGGGAGCAATTCTCCTCCAAATGGGAGTTCCGTGAATTGGTCGAGGAAGAGTGGATCGACTATGCGCGTATCGATCTCTGCATTGCCGGCGGCTTTACCGAAGCGCGCAAGATCGCCGGCTGGTGCGAGACGCACTACATCAAGCTCGCGGTCCATAATCCGCTGGGCCCGATCTCTTCAGCAGCCTGTCTGCAACTCAATATGGCGACCCCCAACTTTGGTGTCCAAGAACAGCCGCGCAAGACCGGCGAAGTGCTCACCGATGTGGTGCCGGTGCAGCCGATCTGGGAAGATGGCTATCTGATTCCCACCGACCTGCCCGGCCTTGGCATCGAGTTCGACCGGGAAGCGGCCAAAAAGCATCCCTTCCAAGCGCGCGAACTGCCCACCCTGCGCCGGTTGGATGGATCCTTCACCAACTGGTAAAGAAACTCTTGTAACGAACTGGAGTCCAGCATTTTTTTGTTGATTACATGAGTGATTGGGTGATTGGTTGCTCGCCTGCGGGCGCCGTGCGCCATTAGTAATTTTTTGCCTGTCATCCAAAAATCGTCAGAGTCCAATCACCAATCACCCAGTCACCCAATCACTAACCACCTTAAGGAGGAACCTATGCCATTTTATAACCCCGCCGAACGGACACCCAAAGAACTTTTCCCGGGCGCGGTCTCGCGCACCTTTTGGGGTGACAAAACCCTCATGTCCCTCTTGGAACTGGCGCCCGGCTGTGATGTGCCGCGCCACAGCCATCCCCATGAGCAGGTCGGCATTGTGCTGGAAGGGGAGTTGGAATTTACGATTGGCGATGAAACGCGCATCGTCAAAACTGGCGAACTCTTTATCATCCCCGGCGGAGTCGAACATAGTGTCAAAGTGGGCGACCAACCGGCGCGTGCACTAGACATCTTCAGCCCCGTGCGCGAAGATTACAAGTGGTAGGCAGCCCCAAGGAAAGGAGCAAGAGATCATGAAAGTGCTTGATGTGATTGCGCACATTTTGAAAAAGGAAGGGGTTGAATATCTCTTCGCCTACCCGGTCAACCATCTGATTGAGGCAGCGGCCAAGGTCGATATCCGCACCATTATTGTGCGCCAGGAGCGCATTGGCCTACACATGGCTGACGCAATTAGCCGCTTGAGTTCGGGGCAGCAGATCGGCATCTTTTGTATGCAGAGTGGCCCCGGCGCCGAAAATGCCTTTGGCGGCGTCGCCCAAGCCTACGGCGATTCATCGCCCATTATTGTGCTGCCGGGCGGCTACCCACGCGCCCTGACCAATGTACAGCCCAACTTCAACTCGGCGCTCAACTACCGCCATGTGACCAAATCTAGCGAACAACTGCTGCTACCGGAGATGACAGTCGATGTCATGCGCCGCGCCTTTACTGCCGTACGCAATGGACGCCCGCGCCCGGCGTTGGTGGAAATTCCCAGCGACCTCATGGAGGCAGAGATGCCCGATGGTTGGGAATATGAGCCGGCGCCGCGCACCCACTATGGCCCGGCAGCCGACGAGGTGGACAAAGCCGCCGCCCTGTTGGTGGCCGCCGAACGCCCAATCATCTATGCCGGCCAGGGCGTCCACTACGCCAGAGCTTGGGAGGCATTACGCGAACTGGCCGAACTGCTCGAAGCGCCGGTGACCACCAGTCTGGGAGGCAAGAGTTCTTTCCCCGAAACCCACCCATTGGCACTAGGCTCCGGCGGCCGCGCCATTCCCCAACCAGTCCATGAGTTCTTAAACAATGCCGATGTCATCTTGGGCATTGGCTGCAGCTTTAGCGCCACCAACTTCGGCGTTAAGATGCCCAAGGGCAAGACCATCATCCAGGCCACCCTCGACCCCGCCGACATCAATAAGGATGTGCCGGTGGCCCATGCCCTGGTCGGCGATGCCAAGCTAACGCTAGAAGCGTTGGTCGCCGCGGTCAAGGAGCGGTTGGGCGGCAAGCCGCGGGGGCGCCAGGCTGCAGTGGCAGCGGAGATTGCCCGCATCCGTAGCGGTTGGCTGAATCAATGGCTGCCCAAGCTCACGTCCAACGATGCGCCGCTCTCTCCCTATCGCGTCATCTGGGATCTAATGCAGACCGTGGATGTGGCCAACACCATCATCACTCACGACGCCGGCAGCCCGCGTGACCAACTCTCCCCCTTCTGGCAGTCCACCACCCCACTCTCCTACATCGGCTGGGGCAAAACGACCCAGTTGGGCTATGGACTGGGGCTTGCCATGGGCGCCAAGTTGGCGCAGCCGGAGAAGCTCTGCATCAATGTCTGGGGCGACGCCGCGATTGGCTTCACCGGTATGGATTTTGAAACCGCAGTGCGCGAGCGGATTCCGATTCTCTCCATCCTCTTTAACAACTTCTCCATGGCGATTGAGATCCCCATCATGCCTGTCTCGACGGAGAAGTATGGCGCAACCAACATCTCCGGCCACTATGCCGACATGGCCAAAGCCTTTGGCGGTTATGGCGAACGGGTTACCACCGCGGATCAGATCATCCCGGCCATCCAACGGGGCATCCAGAAGACCAAAGAGGGGACGCCGGCGCTGCTTGAATTTATTACCGCCAAGGAGACAGCGGCGTCGGTTTTTAAGTAGGTCATTGGTCATTGGTTATTGGTCGTTAGAAAAGGTTTAGCCCGTCTCGTAGGGACGCCTGACTTGGGGCACAGAATCAGGATTTACTACGAAAGGAAGAAAAAGAACGTTTATAGACGCGTATCCGGCTAGCGCGGATTGTTTCTCCAACCTTCGGCCAATTCGCGCTAGCCGGATACGCGTCTCTTCTTTCCATCTCTACTTTAGGTACTATCATGACACTCTTTACCGTTAGACGCTTGCCGAACAACCCCATTATCACACCAGCGTTGGATGCGCGGATTGGAACCAATATTAATGGTCCTTCCTTAATACGGGCGCCGGCATGGTTGCCCCATCGGTTGGGCAATTACTATCTTTACTTTGGCCACCACCAAGGGCAATTTATTCGCTTGGCCTACGCGGATAAGCTGACTGGGCCGTGGCAGATTTATTCACCTGGGACGCTGCAATTGGCCGAAACTCCCTGTCATGGTCACATTGCATCGCCCGATGTCCACATTGATGAGGCCAATCAACGGATCATTCTCTACTATCACGGACCGGCGCTCGACCAGAGCCAAGCCGCCCAGGCAGCAGTGACGCAGCGCTTTCCTACACTGGGCGGCCAGCGCAGCTTTGTCGCCACCTCACGCGATGGCATTCACTTCACCTCCGGGACCGAAGTATTGGGCTCCAGCTATTTCCGCGTCTTTCGCTGGCGTGATACTATCTATGCGCTGGGGATGCCGGGCATCTTCTACCGCTCACATGACGGCTTTCACAACTTTGAGCAGGGGCCCATCCTCTTTACCAAGGACATGCGCCATAGCGCCCTGTTCTTGCAAGGCGATCGGTTGTACGTTTTCTATTCAAATGCCGGTGACTGTCCAGAGCATATTCTGGTGGCGGAGATTGGCCTGACCGACGACTGGACACAGTGGACCGCTTCGGCGCCCTCTTCAGTCATCTTGCCAGAGAGAGCGTATGAAGGCGGGGATCTGCCTCTGGAACCTTCGGAGCGGGGTGCGATCCATGAACGGGTGCGCCAACTGCGCGACCCTGGCATCTTTGTCGAAGGCGACCATACCTATCTGCTCTATAGTGTCGCCGGTGAAAGTGGTCTGGCCATTGCAGAACTCACATCAGACTGCGGTTGTGATGAAAACCGGAGTTTGCATTCTGAGTAATCCCCATGCGGAAAACTCCGGTTTTCATACAGAGCAAAGTATAAACAGAAAGGAATCTTCATGCAGCCACTTAACTTTGCGGTCATTGGCGCCGGTAACATTGGCAAGATCCAAGCCGAGGCCATCCGTCACATTCCCGAGGCGCGGGTCACAGTCATCTGCAATCGCGGCGAAGCGGCCGGACGCGCCCTGGCCGAGAAGTACAATGCGACCTGGGTGGCAGACTTTCAAGCAGCCGTGGCGCGGGCCGATGTTGATGTCGTCACCATCTGCACGCCCAGCGGGACCCATACGGAAATTGCCGTTGCCGCCGCCGAAGCCGGCAAACATCTGCTGGTAGAGAAGCCGATTGATATTACGCTGCCGCGTGTGGATCAGATCCTTACCGCAGTGGAAAAGGCCGGTGTGATCCTTGCCTGTGTCTTTCCGCTGCGCTTTGCCCAAGGCGTACACACAGCCAAAGCGGCGTTGGAAGCTGGACGCTTGGGTCGCCTAACGCTGGCGGATGTCTATGTCAAGTGGTTTCGGCCCCAGAGCTATTACGACGGCAATTGGCGCGGCACCTGGGAGCTGGATGGCGGCGGGGCGCTTATGAATCAGTCCATTCACAATATTGATCTGGTGCAGTGGCTGGCGGGGCCGGTGACCAGCATCATGGCGCGCACCGCCACCCTGGCCCACACCATGCAAACTGAAGATACAGCCTGCGCCCTGCTCACCTTTCAAAGTGGCGCACTGGGCGTAATCCAAGGCGCCACCAGTTGTTGGCCCGGTGACCGCGCCCGGGTGGAACTCCACGGCGACCGCGGGACAATTGTGCTGGAGGAGGGTCGGATCGTTACCTGGAAGTTGGCTGACGCCGCGCCTGGCGAGGAGGAGACGATGCTCAATCTGGAGCAGGCGCAGGGCAGTGGCGCCGCCGATCCGACCGCCATTGGCTATGAAATGCACCGCCGGCAGATCGTTGATCTGATTGAGGCAATCCACACTGGACGACCGCCGGCCATCCGCGGCGCCGAGGCAAGACGTTCGGTTGAAATCATCCGCGCAATTTATGTTGCAGCGTCTGAAGGCCGTTTAGTCACGTTGCCATTGGCCATCTAAAATACACTGGACTTTGTGGCTTGCCGCCCAATTGCCCAATCTAAAATTTTCCCACTGGTACAAAAGTTTGATCCAGAGAGAATTGTATTTTGCATATTTTCATGCTTGATGTAGAATGCTTGCCCAATGTCCAGGGGCAATTAGGTGGAAAGCTGCGGTGTGTAACTTGACCATCTCTTCCCTTGATGACAAGTAGCTCTCTTCCCTGATTGTTTTTTGTTCAGTGAACAAAGGAGAAGTATTATGGCGTACAGTTACACAAACTCCAAAGGTCGCACCTATATTCTGCATTCGCGGGATACAACCTTGAAGAATGGCACCAAGCAGACCATCTATTTCTTTGCTTCCACAGAGAAAGAAGGTGTGTTGGATTCCGTTCCCAAGGGTTATGAGGTCTCCGAAAGCAAGAATGGTCTGCCTGTGCTCAAGCGCAAGCCAGAGCCAGAGCCAGAGCCGGCCAAGGCGACTAAGGGGGCTAAGGCTCCTAAAGCCGAAAAGGCCGAAAAAGCCCCTAAGGCCACCAAAACTACCAAGAAGAAGTAAGTGCTGACACTTTGCGAGCGAGTCGCTTACTAGGGGTAGCTCCGTAGGCGCCAATCAAAAAAGGGAGGGAAAGCATTGTACTTTTCCCTCCCTTTTTATTGCGGAAAATCAGCGGACGAATGACACCTGTAAGAATTAGGCTAGGCAAAATCTAGGGGACTTATACACAGCGATAAGAGGCTGTAGAACTCTAACTTAGGTAAGGTGTGAAATCGACCGCTCACCTTAACCGCTTCTTCCCCTGCGGTGAGTTAAACACTCGTAACGTTGACGGCAGCGAGACCTTTTGGACCTTGCTCAATCGAAAATTCAACACGCTGATTTTCTTTCAGGCTGCGATATCCCTGCATTTGGATTGCGCTGTGGTGGACAAAAATATCGCCCCCCCCGCCATCACGCGCAATAAAGCCGTAGCCCTTTTGATCATTGAACCATTTTACGGTCCCAGTGTGTCGTTCACTCATCGTAGGATTCCTCCTTCGTACTGTACTACAAAACGCTCTATGAATGCGGCGCTGATCAACATTCGTTCTGGGCTGTTACTTGATCAATTGTACTTGACTGGTGGGTATCTTCTCAATGAAACGAGGCTGAAAACCGAAGAAGTTCGACCTCTGGCAAAAGTGAGTCTCTTGTCCAATATAATCTTGAGTAGCTACTTGCAAGCCCTGAAAATTATAACCGCCTAGATCATTTGTCGCTGGACGATTTTCAAGCACATCCAGAACAAAAGCAACAAGCGCTTGGTACAACTATACAACTGAATTTCTGCAAAGTCAAGTGGCTTTTTTCTGCCCTACGCAAATTAAATCGTAAAACCACTGCACAATTACAACCCAACGTTTAATTCGCGGTTTTCCACAGGCAGCGTGGGCGCAGCATGTATAGGGGGCGCACCGCTACACGAGCTGGATTACCGAAGAACGTGCGGCTAAAAGCACGCGCCTACGGTCTTGAGCGTTGCTTCTCTATTTGCGTGGCGCCCCTTTCGTCGGTGTTCCGGCAGGCGACCACCCTTCCGGCATCTGGGCATCTTCCCCAAAGAAAAACTCTTCCAACTGCTGCTTGAGGAAGTCCTGCGCTTGCGGATCCATTAAACTAAGTCCATAATGGTTGATCAAAATCACAGCATGTTGTTTCCACAGATCCCAACCCTGTTGAGAAACATTTTCATAGATACGTTGCCCCAGTTCGCCGGGGTATGGGGGTTGTTCTAAACCAGGCAGTTCCATGCCGAGTTTAACACAGTGAACCATGCGCGCCATAGTTTGCTCCTTTCCTAGGACAACTTTGTACGGCTCATATAGGTCTTCGGGTGAAACCGCTGTAGTTTGCCCTGGTAGTTATTGCGATTTCACCTCTTCGCCCATAGGAGCGACTTTGTACAGGATAATTGTTGACTATTATAGGTCGGAAGGATAATGAATGTCAATTGTGACTTTACCGGCAAATCAGCGCGCCGTTGCTCCTTCGGCACAATCCAGGATGCGGGTGGGTTTCTGGGGGACGCGCAGCAGCTTTTCACAGCAGGTGCTACAGCAGCTGCTGGCGACCATTCCCGTTTGGCATGTCGCCGTGCCGGCAACAGAGCAATGTAGCCCAGCAGTGGCTGCGCTGGTCGATGATGCAGCGGACACATCCGGCGGTGAACTGAGGCTGTTAACGCCCTTCGTCGCGACCGACATCGTGCATTTGGCCTGGCAACAGGGCACGCCGGCCTTTGCTATCCGCCAGTTGCATAGCCCGGACGTGCAGAGCTGGCTCGCTACCCAGCAGCTAGATGTGGTCTGTGTGGCCTGCTTTCCGTGGCGTATCCCCGCTTCCCTGCTGGCAATACCCACCTATGGCTTTCTCAATGTCCATCCCTCACTGCTGCCCGCCTATCGGGGGCCGGCGCCGATTTTTTGGCAATTTCACGCGGGGGCGGACGAACATGGGGTCACTGTTCATTGGATGGATGCTGGCTTTGATACCGGTGCGCTAGCCGCACAGCAGCGCATCCACTGGCCCGCTGGAATTAGCGGCGCCGAGGCAGATCATCTCTGTGCCCAGGCCGGTGGCCAACTGCTGGTGGAGACCCTGGCGCAAGTTGCGCTAGGCCACTGTCCACACCAACCGCAGCCGCCCAACGGCAGCAGCCAGCCCTGGCCACAAGCGACTGATTTTGTGCTCTCACCCACTTGGTCCGCCCAGCGCGCGTTCAACTTTATGCGCGGCACAGCCGAGTGGCAGCAGCCCTATCCAATCCAGCTTGAGGATCAACAGCTTGTGCTCAAAGCGGCCTTAGCTTATGACGCACATCAGACACTCAATACCCCTCTGCTGCGTAAAGGGGCCGAAGTCCTCATCCAATTCCAACCTGGCGTCTTGCGCGCCCAGATTTAAGGTTCTAGGTTCTGTGGACATTGCAGCATTAGTCAGTGGTACACCTGACAGGTTTCCCCAACCTGTCAGGTGTGTACGTCGCAAATGTTAACACAATCTAACCACCTGTCGGTACACTCAACCACAATACCGCTCCATCAACCCTACAAAATTGCTACGCAATCCGCGCGTAGCTTGCACCGTGCAGTTAGCCTTGCTATGATGGTCATAGGGGCTGTTGGCTGTACGCTGGCTGGTAACCAGCAGCGTACAGCCAACAGCTAGCTGCCGTTTTCATCGTTATTGGTGTCGACAGACATTGGGAGTAGCAACAAGATGGACTTTTTAAGTTTATTCCGCTGTAGACGTTTTGGTCTATTTATGGGGTTGGCTACGCTGGCAGCGATGCTGTTCGGGCCAGCCACGACTGTTTTGGGGCAACCTGCGCCCTTTACGGTGGGGACAGGCTTTGTGGCAGAAACGGCTGTTGCCGGCTTACGCTTTCCCACAGCCTTTGCCTTTGGGCCCGGCGGACGCCTCTATATCACCCAGCAGGATGGGGTGGTGCGGGTAGCACAAAATGGCATGTTACAGGCCGAAAATTTTATTGACCTGAGCGGCGAAGTCAACGCGGCCGGTCAGCGGGGGCTGCTGGGCATTGCCATCCACCCTCGCTTTCCGGTCGCGCCCTATCTCTACCTAAGCTACACCTACGAGCCGCCTGAAGCTGCCGGCCACGACAAAAACGGTGCGCGTGTCTCGCGCCTGTTGCGCGTCACCGCGCGCACCGACAATTACAACCTGGCTGCGCCAGGCAGTGGCGTAGTGTTGCTGGGCACCAACAGCACCTTTGCCAACATCGGTAATCCCGACAGGCCCGAAAAAGAGCCCTTTAGCTGTGGTGACACGGTGCGCGGCTTTGTACAGGACTGCTTGCCGGCTGATGGGCAGGTGCATTCGATTAGCCACCTGGCCTTTGGCCGGGATGGTGCACTCTATGTCGCCAATGGCGATGGTCTCAACTACGGCGTCGGCAGTTTGCGTGCACAGGAGATTGACAGCCTCGCCGGCAAAATTCTGCGTATTAATCCCATGACCGGCGCCGGTTATCCGACCAATCCCTTCTACAATGGCGACCCGCAGAGCAATCGCGCTAAGGTTTACGCTTTGGGCATGAAGAATCCCTACCGCTTTGCCATCCACCCCCTGACCGGTGAGCTTTTTATTGGCGACGTCGGCAACTTTAAATGGGAAGAGTTGACCCGTGCGCGCGCCGGCGCCAATTTGGGTTGGCCCTGTTACGAGGGCAACAATCCCAATGCCTTTGACCCTGTCTGCCAGCCGTTGTTGAATGGCGCAACCACCGTCACCCAGGGGTTTCACGTCTATTCACATGAGAATGGCTGGGGTGCGGTTATTGGCGGTGATTTTTACACCGGGCGCGCCTTTCCCCTTTACTTCCGCAATGCCTATTTCTATGGCGACTTTAACAAAGGGACGGTCCAGTCAGTAGTCTTCGACCGCAATGGCGTGCCCACCTTGGCCGACTTTGCCACCGGCATTCCCGGCATTGTCCAGATCAGCAACGGTCCTGATGGTGCGCTCTATGTCCTTTCTGTGGTGACCGGCGCACTCTATCGCATCCGCTATGTGGGTGACAGCACGCCCTTTACACCGCCAGTAGGTGCATCAACTGGGGCGCAGACAGACGCCGCGTCACCAGCAACCGCCTCCACCACACCAATTTCAGCGTCATCAGCTACGCCGGCAGCCGTAGCCACAACCGAGGCGTCTCCAACCGCCGCAGAGGGTACGAACGCAGCGCCCGCATCGGTCACGCAACCGAGCGGCGCCGGCACAGGCAACATTCTCCGCGAATGGTGGACCGGCATTGGCGGCAAAAGCGTGGCCGATCTCACCCAAAGCAAGAAATTTGGCGCAAAGCCGGATGGCCATGAGTTGCTGACTGCGCTGGACGCGCCACGCCTCTTTGGCAACGACTATGGCGCCCGGATCCGCGGCTATCTTTATCCGCCTGTCACCGGGGACTATCGTTTCTGGCTGGCCAGCGATGACAACAGTGAACTCTGGCTCAGCAGCGATGCCAACCCGGCCAACAAGGTGCGCATTGCCGAAGTGCCAGAGTGGACGCACGCCCAACAGTGGGATCGCTTTCCGTCACAGCAGTCAGCCTTGATTCACCTCCAAGCTGGGCAGCGCTACTATCTGGAGGTGTTGCACAAACAGGCCGACCAAAAAGATAATCTGAGCGTCGCCTGGCAGATCCCCGGCGGCGAACGTCAGGTCATTGAGGGGCAATATTTGTCACCAGCGGTTCCATAAAATAGCTGTTACAACACTAATATAGTGTTATAGTGTGTTCAAAGTTTTGCTAGGTTCGACCGTCCCGTAGGGACAAAACTCTGTGCCACGAGGTTAGCGGTGGTCACCCAGGTCTTCCTGGAAGGGGGTACAGCACACCCCCTCTATTTCACCATCCGCCGCCCCTTCCAGGAAGACGCACGCCAGCGCACCCGCGTTGGCTAACCTAGCATTCTTTCGTTGACACTGTGCGAGCACTGGTGCGCGCCAATAGCGCTGCCAGCTCTCTTCTCAAATCTCCGGTAGCGGAAATTGATCCCCCGTAGTCACGAGCCAAGCAGCTAGACACTCTTGCAGTTGTTGGCGCTCATGTGCAAAGAGGCGATTGTGGGCCAGGTTGCGCTGCTCATAGGGATCTTCATTGAGATTAAACAGGAGCCACGGCTGCCCCTCCAGCACCACATATTTCCAGCCGTCCCGCGTCACGATGCCGCGCCAGGGGCGATCCGTGCTGTGGCCGTGGCCGGTAGGGATGACCAGTTGCAGGAAAGCCGAGTCGGGTTCATGACGAACCTCTTTGTTACGCAGCCGGTAGCCGGAGTAATCTGTGCCGGCCATCCACGCCGGCGGCTCAATGCCACACAACCCTAGGCTGGTCGGCCCAATGTCCACATGGTTGATGGGCACGGGCAGATAACCGGCTTGGTTGGCATAGCGCGGCACATGCCCACCCATGATAAAGGGCACCCGAATCGACTCTTCCCACGGTGAAGTTTTGCGAAATTGACCGTGGGAGCCGTGCATATCGCCGTGGTCCGAAAAGAAGAGGATGTGGGTGTTGTGGGCCAGCCCGGTTTCGTCCAGTGCAGTGCGGATGCGGCCCAGGTTCCAGTCCAGATTTTCGATCATGGCGTAGTAGCCGGCTAATTCACGCCGCGCCTGCAGCTCGACGGCAGGAATGGCTGGCACATTGGGACGCAATTGCAACCCAGCCGGGGTATGGCGCTGCATCCATTGTTCCGGCGCCACGTAGGGGTCATGGGGCGGCTGCACGGAAAGCACACCAAAGAAGGGCTGGGCCGTCTCTGTGCCAGCCGTTTGTCCCCGCCGCTTAAGGTAGTCAATCAAGAGGTCGGTCAGCGCGTCGGTCTCATAGCCGGGCAGGCGGTAGTGAAAGGCGTCATCACCCACACCGCCGTGCACCCAACAATCCCACTGGCTGTTGTTGTTTTCATAGCCCACCCATTCATCAAAGCCGCCGCGGCGTTCGGGCGGGATGATATGCATAGCCGCGCGCCCGGTGCGCTCCTTAAAGCCATCCACATGCCACTTGCCAAAATAGCCGGTGTGATAGCCGGCTTCCTTGAAAGCGGTGGCAATGGTCGGCAGCGCCGGTGGCAATTGGTACTCATGGCCGGGCACTGCCTGGTGCGGATAGCGTCCGCTCAGCAGCGAGCCACGATAGGGACAACAGAGCGGGCAGCCGGAGACTGCGCCAGTCAAGGCCAACCCTTCCTGCGCCAACCGGTCAATGTTAGGCGTGTGAACGTTGGGGTCGCCCATGTAGCCAGTAGCCTGGGCGCGCAGTTGGTCACCAAAGATCCAGATGATGTTGGGATGGTCGGTGGCGGAAGATTGAGGCGCGGGCTGAGGTGACATGGCAAACCCTTTCAAGAAATTTATGCTCTATGGCACTATTTGACGGTAAAAATGCGTGGTTGTTGGCAACAACCACAACGTTACTTGGCATCCTCTTTGACTTGATGCCGGATGTGATGGGAAATATAGGGATGTCGTCAAATGCCGTTACAAGTTCATGCTTGTTTGCAAAGCCTCGTCCATGTATAATGGACGTATTCTTAACAACTTTGCCGCTGTAGCAACACATGTAGCAGGAGCAAGGCAAGGAATATAAAATGCCGTCACCTTTCCCAGGCATGGACCCCTACTTAGAAGGCTACCTATGGCCGGATGTTCATCATAGCCTGGCCACCCAGATACGTGATCAATTGGCGCCTCACCTGCGCCCCCGTTATGTGGCGCGCATTGAAATTCAGGCGGTAGTGGATGAGGCGCCCCAGAGCGAAGTCGGGATTATGTACCCTGATGTCGAAATTGTGCGCAGCCAGCGTCATCAACCGATGCCACCGGCGCCCGCCTTGCGGGGCGCGACCGATGTGGCGGAGTCGCCGGTAGCGACACCGGATTCGATAACTGTACAATTGCCGGAGGTCGAAGTACGGCTGGCAACGGTTGAGATTTATGACACTGCCCCAAATCAGTTAGTAACGAGCATAAAAATCTTGTCACCGGTCAATAAACATGAGCCGGGCTTGACCAAATATCGCGCCAAGTGGCGTGAGCTACGCAATGCTCATGTCCACCTTTTGGAGATCGACCTACTGCGCCGCGGCCAGCGCGCCTTGTTGCATGATAAGATTCCCGATAGCCGTTATCGGGTTAGCCTACTGCGCGCCGGCAGCAACCAAGTCCAAGTGTGGGCCATTGGGTTACAGGATCGACTACCGGTTCTTCTCGTGCCACTGCGCCAACCCGACGCTGACATTTATTTAGATCTAGGGCTAGCGCTCCATACTATTTATGATCGCGCCGCCTATGATCTCTCCATCGATTACACAGCCGCACCGCCACCGCCCGCCTTGACCGAAGCAGAAATGCACTGGCTGCACCGCCAACTCCATCCAGCCAATGGTCTCTCTGCATAGGGGAGATTCTTCAGTCGCTTCGTTCCTTCAGAACGACCTAGTTACCTATATAGACCGTTGCTCAGAATTGGTTGTCCACTGTCACTGAACGGCCTGTGCGCACTGACTCAAGCGCGGCTGTCAGCGCGGCGATGACACGCGCACCATCTTCCACCGAGGTCATGGGTTGGGACTGACCTTGGATACAATCCAGGAAATGGGCGCACTGTTCGGCCCAGTGGTGGACTTGGCGGGTATGATGCACGCGCGGTTTGTACTCTTTAAATTGTTCCTTCCAATCATAGAGCACTTCCGTGCGATGCTCGGCCCGGTTGTTGCGGTAGAAGCGTCCGCCCCAAACCGTGCCCTGTGTGCCATAGAGCACCAGATGGCCGCCGGTGGGCGCGTAGCCACGATTGCCGGAGGCCGCAATCAACTTACCAACGGCGCCATTGGCAAATTGCATAGAGACGACATAACAGTCATTGAGCGGCAGTTGTGGTTCGGCCTTGTGGTTGGCAAAGGCAAAGACCTCGGTCACCGTCGTCTGCATGGCCCAGAGCATGAGACCCAGCGGATGACAGCCGCCCCCCAGTAGAATGTCCTGCGGTGCGCCCCCTTCGGTGCGCCACGGGGTGTAGCTGCTGGGTCCGTAGAAGGGCCGCATGTCAGAGATGTAGTCCCCCTCGGCCAGCCAGACCTCGCCCAGTTCACCGCTGCGATACGCTTGGGCCATGGCCTGGTAGTCAGGCCGGAAGTGATAGACGTGACCGCCGAGAAAGACCAGCCCTGTCGAACGCACATCGGCCACCAGGCGCGCCGCAGCTTCTCGTGTCGTCGTCATGGGCTTCTCACAGAGCACATGTTTGCCGGCCTGTAGCGCGGCGTGGCCATGTTCACCATGCAGATGGTCGGGCGAGCAAATGGAGACCGCATGGATATCGTCCCGCTGTAGGAATGCGTCGAGGTCGGTGTAGGTGTGGGGGACACCCAGCCGCTGTGCCTGCTCCTGCATTTTGGCTTCATCCAAATCATAGAGCGCCACCACCGCGCAGCGTGGGTCAGCTTGATAGCCGCAAATGTGCCCCTCGGCCGAAATCCCACCCCCGCCGATGACACCGACACCAATTTTATCTGCCATTGATGATCTCCTCAACATTGTCCATCACTTTGTGAATAGCCTCGGCAATGAGTTCCATACTCTCCAGACCATTGGGATAGCGCAGGGGATAGACAAGACAGGCGTGGCTGTCACAGTGGTGCTGAGCGGCCGGATACTGCTCCAGCGCATAATCGACCGGCTGGGCGTGCGGACTGCTCCAGGGCGCGCCGTAGCCATAGGCATTCTTGGCTTGAAAGACAGTCATGCTGGGCAGAATGAAGCGCTGCCAGACCGTGGTGGGCAACCCTTCGGCTTGCAGCGCCTGGACAATGCGATCGCGACAGGGCGCGGCATCCTGCTCGTGGCCCAGTGCGGCCAGATCAAAGCGCAGCACATAGTTATACCAGCTTGGCGTGTGTCCAATGGGCACAGTCGGCAAGATCAGGTGGGGAATGGCGCGCAACTGCTCATTCAGCGCCTGTGCATTGGCGGCCTGCCACGCGAGATACATGTCAAGTCGGGTCAGTTGGGCCCGGCCAAAGGCGGCGGTCAAATCGTTGTTGCGATACATCCAGCCCAGAGCATAGGCGTGATAATCACGCGCTTCCACTGGTGTGCGTGTTTCGCCAAAGGACCAGAGCGTGCGCGCCTTCTGCAACAACGTTTCATCATTGGTGACAAACATGCCACCTTCGCCCGAGCAGAGATTTTTGTTTTGGTTAAAGCTAAAGGCGCCACAGTGACCCAACGTCCCTACCTTTTTGCCTCCAAACTGCGCCCCGTGGGCCTGACAGGCGTCTTCAATCACCTTCAAATGATAGCGGCTGGCCAGCGCCATCACCTCGTCCATGTCCACTGCCAGGCCATGCAGGTGAACGACAATAATCGCTTTGGTCTTGGGCGTAATCGCCGCTTCGATTTTAGCGACATCAATATTGATGGTGTCAAAGTCAATATCGACAAAGACGGGGATGCAGTTGTGGTGGAGAATGCAGGTGGCAGAAGAGGACCACGAATACGCGGTGACAATGACTTCATCGCCTTCGCTACAGCCGCACGCCGCCACACACATGTGGAGCGCGGCGGTGCCGCTGTTGGTGGTGATCGCGTAGCGGCTGCCATTCCACGCCGCAAACTCTTGCTCAAAGGCCACACAGTTGGGGCCAAAAGCATGGTTGCCGCCACGCAACGAAGCAAGGACATAACGCTCATCCACTTCGTTGATAGGTGGCCATGAATGTAACGTAGCGGGCGGGATCGCCGGCCCGCCGCCTAAGATGGCAGGCTTGCTGTTGGTTGACATAGTTATTTGATTCCTGTCATGGTAATGCCCTGGATAAAGGTGCGCTGAGTAAAGAAAAAGATCACAATCACGGGCGAAATCATAATCGTCGACGCGGCCATGAGTAGCCCCCACTCGGTGCGCACCCGGCTCAGGAAGCCATAAAGACCGATAGCCAGCGTAAATTGACTCTTGTCGCTCAGGTAAATAAGCGGCCCTAGAAAATCGTTCCAGTTGGCCATAAAGGTAAAGAGCGCCACCGCGGCCAAGGCAGCGCGCGCCAGCGGCAGAATAATGCGCCAGTAGATCTGAAACTCGCTGGCGCCATCAATCTTGGCGGCGGACGACAATTCACGGGGAATGGTCAGGAAAAACTGGCGCAGCAGAAAAATGTAAAAGGCATTGCCGGTAAAGGCGGGCCAGGTCAAGGGATTGGGCGTGCCGACCCAGCCCAAGTTGCGAAAGATGATAAAGGTTGGGATCAGTGTGACCGCACCGGGGATCATCAGCGTAGAAACCAGCACCATAAAGAGGGCATCGCGGCCTGGCCAGTTAATGCGGGCAAAGCCATAGGCAACAAGAGAGCAGGAGATGAGAATGGCAAAGACATTAAAGATCGTGATATAGAGTGTGTTGCCAAAGTAGCGAAAGAAAGGGATAAAGGTGGTGGCCCTGGCATAGTTGCTCCACATAAAGGGATGGGGTATCCATTCCGGCGGCAAGCGGAAGAGTTGCTCGGTCGGCTTGAGTGAGGTGGAAATGAGCCAGAGAAAGGGCACAGTAAAGAGCAAACCCAACAGAGCCAAAATGAGATGGCCGATCAGCCGTCGTTGCCAGCGATAAAGGCGCTTGCCCTGCCGCTGAGTCTTCACCGCCGGCGCCACCGGCATGGCTTGTGTGCGCAGTGATTCGTTGGCCATTAGCCACTCTCCCCTTCGTAATAGACCCAGCGGTTGGCGCTCTTGAAGATCACCCAGGTGAGGAAAAAGACGAAAGCAAAGAGCAGCCAGGCCATCGCGCTGCCATAGCCCATCTTGAAATAGCTAAAGGCATTATTAAAGAGCAACAACGAATAGAAGAGGGTGGACGAGGCCGGCCCGCCATTGCCTTGAGAGAGGACAAAGGCCGTGGTAAAATATTGAAAGGCGCCGATCATGCCCAAGACGAGATTAAAGAAAATCGTCGGGGTAATCATGGGTAACGTCACATTCCAGATCTTGCGCAAAGGGCTGGCGCCATCCAGTTCGGCGGCTTCATAGAGCGCTTCCGGCACATCTTGGAGCGCGGCCAGAAAGATAACCATGCTGCTGCCAAAGGCCCATAGACCAATCAGGATGAGCGACGGTTTGGACCATTTGGGGTCGGTCAACCAACCAATGGTCGGCAAGCCCAAGGCGCGCAAGAGTGCATTGGCCAGGCCAAATTGGGGATTGAGCATCCACGCCCAAAGCATGGCCGAAGCGACATCAGGGACAATACTGGGTAGGAAGAAGAGCGTGCGATAGAAGGCCATACCGCCAATCTTCATGTTGAGCAGCAGCGCCACCGCCAACGCGGTACAGAGATAGAGCGGCACGGCAACGAGCACATAGTAGAGGGTGTTGCCCACCGCTTGCCAAAAGAGCGGGTCATTGGTCAACAGATCCTGATAGTTGGTCAAACCGATAAAGTGCGGCGCCGACACAATGTCATAGACCGTAAAACTGTAATAAAGCGAGGCAAAAATCGGATAGAGCGTAAAGACACTCAACCCCACCAGCCAGGGTGAAACAAAGAGCAAGCCATTGCGCAGATCGCGGCGCACCGCACGCGTCCAGCGCCACGAACGCCGCACCGGCCAATTACTGGCCAGTTCTTGCCATACAGCCATAGAGTACTCCCGGGTAATCGGACAAGACGGAGGATTGGTGATTGGATGGTTGGTAATTGGGTGATTGGTGCCCCGGCTTACGTCGGCGGGCCATGAATCACCAATGACCTAATTACCAATCACCAATGACCTGTATTTAAGACGCCATTGCCTTATCAAGTTCAGTCTGGACATTCTGGGTGACTTCGTCAAGGCCGGCTTGGGCCGTCACTTCTTCACGCATGACCAGATCATAGATGCGGTTGAGTTCGTCGGTGTAATAACCGCCTACGGGAATGACGGGGAAGAAATTGGTGGCCGCGGCGCCTGTCTGCGAGAAGACCTCCAGATAGGGCACCATCCGATTGTCGGTGCCCATGTAGTCACGTAGGCCGGCTTCCCAATCCGGCAGGGCAGCCTTGACACAAGGGCCATTGAGGGTTTTGTAGCCCATAAGAGCGGCTTGGTCGATAAAAGCATAACTGATGAAATCCCAGGCTTGGTCACGGTGGGGTGACTCGGTGGGAATCGAGTACATCCAGCCGCTGATAGAATAATTAGCGCGCTCAGCTTCTGTGCCATTCACTGTGGGCCAGAAGGTGACGCCATAGTCAATGTCCGGCGAGAAGTTATCAAGCGCTTCAAAGGTCCAGAAACCATCAAAGAAGAAGGCGGCCTGCTTGGTGGAGAAAGCATTGCCCGCTTCATAGGTGCCGGGGCGCTGGTTAAAGGCGGAGAGCTTGTTGATGTCCAAGACTTTCATATACTCCAGCATCCACTCCATGACTTCGACATTGGTCGCTTCATTGGCAGTAATTTTACCACTGGCTTCATCATAAAAACGCCCGCCGTGAATAAAAGTCCAATCATCAAAATGGCCGGCGCCTGGTGCATAACCAATGCGCTCAATATCACCACTATCATTTTTCTTGAGCAGTTGCTGCGACTGTTCAATTAACTCTGCCGCAGTGGTGGGTGGCTTTTCCGGGTCAAGGCCGGCATCACGCATAGCGTCTCTGCTGTAGAAAAGACAGACATAGTCAGCGCCGCCGGGCAAGGCATAGAGTTTCCCATCATAGGTCGAACTATCGTAGATAGAAACGACAAAGTCATCGCGGGTATGGCCGGCGCTGGTTACCAGATCGGTCAGATCCAGCAACACCCCCTTGCGCCCCATAACAGCCAGAGCGCCGGGGCGAATGTGGTTGCAGTCGGGCGGCGTACCAGCAGCAATGAGGGTGGTGAGCTTGGTCTGCCAGTCGGGATCAAAGTTCCAATCCACCTTTACATTGGGATGCAGTTTGGTATATTCATCACCAATCAACGTCATCAGGCCGTTGTATAACTCACCCCAATTTTCGGCCAAGACATTGAGCGTGACTTGCTCATCGCTGCTGGCAGAGGCGCCTTCGCCGCCACTACTTGCCGCAGGAGCATTGGCGGGTGCACTCGCAGGTGTACAGGCTGCAATCAACACACCACCCGTGACAAGCGTGCTTATCTGCAAGAAATCACGGCGGGATAATCGATGACGAAGCATTGCTTTCTTCTCCTTTACTGGAACAAACATAAGTGTGGAATATGGGTACTATAATCAAAGCGAGGATCTGTGTCAAACACAATTTTTGTGCTGGGATTGACGCCGATGGATGGTCACAAACCAAGGAGTGGACAAATCCCTGGTTTGTGAAGAGGTTTCAGGTTAAGCCGCCAACGGCAGGTCGGGTTCATCCGTTCCCCAATCATCGGGGGTGAGGGGTGGGAGTCCCCTGGCCACACGGGCCTGGTCACAGCGTTCATTGGGTTGACCATCGACCCAGGAAGCCGGGAAGTCGCGACAGACGCTGGCGCGCAATTCGTAGATGGAGCAACTGACGGCAAAACCAACAATACCGGTCAGGGCGATACAACGGCAGTTATTCTTGTCGGTCGTGCCGATCATCGCCCGCCGATGTTGGTCAATGTCTACCGTTAGTTCAACGGGGACTGTTCCACCGGCGTTATCGGCCTCCAACCAGTGCAAAGAAGCACGGAAATAACAACAACAAGCACCACAACTCAAACAGGGATTCTTTTTTGCCATAGACGATCCATGACCGCCTCCTTCTTTCTAAGAGTAGAACCTGGAAAAATCAACAAACAATTCTATTGTGTCCAATCTTGAATATTTAGTCCAGATACTTGACCAAAATCACGGCGATTCCGTGTGACCAATATGCCATTTTGAGCAAGCACAATACTGGCAATACGTAAATCTTGCGTTCCAACGCGAATTTTTGTAGATCGCAAGTATAAATATTGTTTAAAAGCAGCTTCATTAAAATCCAATACGCGAATTGAATTAAAAAACTCTATACCAAGACGCAACCCCAAGTAGCCCCATGTTAACCTATCACCTACTTCTGCGCGTCGAATAGCATTGAGCCAACCACGAATCTGTTCTTCTGCGCTAATGACAGTGACAGCGATCTCTTCGGGGGATAAATTATAGGCACGCTCTGCCACCTGTGGGTGTGATTTTTGAAAGAGTGAGATATGATCTGTATCCAGAATGTACAGGGTCATAACACTGTCTCATCGGCATCAATTTCGTTGCGGTACGCTTGAATGGCATCCAGCACCTCATCAAATAATGGATTTTCGGCATACATACCCGCAAACTTTGTCCATGGATGGTGTGGCTGAGCTTCGATTTCCAGTTCAACCGGCACAATTTCAACATGATTGAGTTGTTCGGTAAAACGTCGTTTTACCCGTGTAATTGCTTCTTCACGCGTCGCGCCATCTGCCACACAATTGGGCCAACCGATAATCGTTGCCGTATAGTGTTGAGCCGCGCCATTTTCTACCATAACATAATAAGTCATGAGCTACGCTCCTTTATTCATTTATCTTCTGCTAGTATTGTACCAGAATGGGTGGCGCCCTTGCCAACTACATGCAACCCAGTTGAATCGCAAGTGCCTGTCGAGGAGACCCTTACTTTCCCGCCGGCCATTGGGGACAGACCAAGCGGTAGGGCTCATTGAGGAAATATTCCGTCCATTCCGCTTGTGTCAGGTTACGCCCGGCCCGGCCACAGGCTAATTGGAGCAGGGATTCGACGCCGATTTGTATAAGATTTTCTTGACATGTGCCGAAGGGACAATTAGAAGTACCACTACAGCTACTGCCGTAATTTATGCTATTTATACCACATTGAAAGGATAAAAGTGCACTCGAATCGTCAGACTTTAGTAATGACCTCAGCAGTGGATCAAAGGGGAAAAACATGGGTGGCTCCCAGATCCGAATTATGCCATCAAGCGAGGCCGTTGCTAACCAGACATTATCATGGCTATAAGTCAGAACTGTGATTTTCGCGTCATGACCCAAATATTCAAGGTCGTAACGAGTTTCAGAGGAATGCTGAAGGTTAAGATAATTTAGGATACGTTCACGAACTGCCGCAATGATTATCGAAGAAGATTGCGAACTAGCCAGATCAAAGGCAAAACTGTTCACCTCACTCACTTTAATTTCAATAGAATCAAAATCTTGGTTAAGTTCTAAAGTTTCCCAGGCATATAAATTCCCATCCGTTGTTTGTGCTGCCAGCCAGTCGCCATTAGGGTTAAATGCAATCTTTGTCGTGCTATCGGCCAGCAAGCTTTGGGGTTCACTCACTCGATTGTCCAGCTTTATCAGCTTGACGCCATCTTTACCGCCCGTGACCAACCAGGGTTCATGAGGGTGAAACGCAAACGATGCCAAATGTTCATCGATTGGAATTGTCATGGGAATACCATCCGTAGCTGCCTGTGACCATAGATGCAATACTCCATCTGCACCGGCGCTGGCCAACCATTGTCCATCTGGGCTGAAAGCTATATCCTCCACCGCGACCCCTGTCTTGCTAAAACGCAATCACTGTTGGCTAGGCTCAGCCATCGACCAAAAATAGAGTGCACCATCTGCTCCTCCACTGGCCAACACAGATCCATCGGCGTTAAATGTGAGTGCCTTGACAGCGTCTTGATGGTTTTGCAATAAGATCGGCTGCGCCAAAAAATCTGCCACTGACCAGAGCCGAATGGTGGCATCCTCGCCAGCGCTGGCCAGCCAACGTCCATCTGGGCTGAAAGCTAGATCATAAATGGCTCCTTTGTGGCCAATCAGCGGTGTGCCGCCAATCTTATCAAGGAGATTATAAAGATTATCGGTGGCGCTAGTCAGATGGGGTTCTCCCCGCGGCTGTTGGCGCTTGACAGCTTCGGTTGCCAGCAGCAAAGCCAGGGTGGGTTGCGTTTGATGGATATGTCGGGACGCTTTCTGGATAGCGTCAGCCTGGACCAAGCCATAGAGTTTTTCTGCTTCTAGGCGGGCAGCTTTTTCGGCTAATTCGGCGCGCTGCGCCTCTCCTTTCTCCCGTTCGGCCACGGTACGCGCCGCTTCGGCTGTCTTTTTGGCAGTGAGGGTAAGGCCCTGCTCAGCTATAGCAGCTTGTCGTTGGTTAAAGGCCACCCAGCTTGCCATGACAGTGAGTAGGGCAAATAGTGTCAATGCCCAGGTCAGCCGGCGCAAACGACTGCTAACCTGGGCTTGTTCATCCGCGCGAGCTTTTTGCATAGCCACTTCGCGCCGGCGCGCTTCTTCAAGTTCACGCGCTCTTTCTTCAACGTTTTCGCTTTGCTGGAGGAATTCCCACTCCGCCTCATTCAGAGGAGAATGTTTCTGTTCGGCCATCCAGACCAGTGCCTGGGTTAATTTGGTCCCTCGATAGAGCAGATCCTCATGTCGCGCCAAGGCAAGCCATTCGTTGGTGGCGGTGGTCAGCAAGCGATGAACATGAGCACCTTCCCGATCCGCTTGCAACCATTCCTGTAAAGTAGGCCATTCCCGGATAAGCGCCTCATGAATGATTTCAACGTCATCCATGTCGGTGACAACCAGATGCTCATCGGCTAAACGCTTGAGTACTGCATCAACAGCATCGTGGTCAAAATCTCGGAGATACAATTCCTGCCGTTGCACACGTCGACGTGTTCCCTGATGGTCATCACCCGGTGTAATCAAGCGTAAAAAAGTCTGTTGTGCAATTTGTTGCTCTCCAGATGACAGTTGGGCAAAAACTTCATCGGCCTTTTGCGCGATCGCTCGCCGCACCCTGCCGGCAGCATGATACCCGGCAAAGGTCAATGTGCGGCCACGCCGCCGTTTCCAGGTCTCATCCAGCACATGAGAAAGCAAGGGCAGCGCGCCCGGTTCAGCTTCTTGTTTCCCACTAACACCCAAATCATGTAAGATTTCATCAACCAAACCCTCTTCCAAGCGCCAATCGCCTTGTTGGGCCGGCTTTTCAATGGCAGTGCGCAATTCGCCGGCATTCATGGGCCCAATAATACGTTGGTGCTGTTCCAAAGCCGCACGCAAACCGGCAAATCGGGTGCAATGGCCGTAGAAGTCAGCACGCAGGGTGAGGATAACCGTAGTTTTGGGCATAGGCGCGCCGACTGCGGCATACAGTAAATTTTCTACAAAGGTACTCTGCATCGCTTGATCGTTGCACGCTGTAAAAAGCTCCTCAAATTGGTCGACCACCAACAGCAGCCGTTGACGGCTTTGACCGGCCAGCAAGCGCGTTACGTAGAGATCGAGACTGGCCGCATCTTTGGCCAGGTCATCCATCAGCGTCTTAGCCGGAACAACCGATGCGTTACTACCGGTCAGACTCAAGGCTAGGACTTTCAAGGGTTCGGCCGTTGGGGTGATGACATGTATCGGCCACCGTTCACTGCCGGCCAACATGCCACCACGTTGCACTGCTGTCACCACACCAGCGCGCACCAACGATGACTTGCCACTACCCGATGCGCCGATGATCGCGAGAAACGACTGCTGGCGAAGATGCTCCATGAGTTCGGCAGTTAACGTCTCACGGCCAAAAAAACGGTCAGCATCATCTTGATTAAAGTAGTGTAGTCCCTGGTAAGGAGAAACACCTGGTTCCTGATCAAGCTCTTCTGTTTTGGCAACGTTGCTCTGCTCGATAAAGTGCTGATATTCCGCACAGATCTGCTTGACTTCGCTGTTGCTGCCATAGTCAGTCAACAGGATTTTCAATAATTTTTGACTTTTCTGGGTTTTTTCTGCTTCCTGGAGAACGTTATGCCAAAGATTGAGGGTAGAGTGATTGAAGTCGATGTGCTCTGCCTTCAAACCAGCCTCGTCCACCACGCGACGGATGGTAGCTGCATCTGTATAGGTTTTGACCAAGATGTTTCGTAACTTGATAAAAGGGGAAGAGTGATCCATCAATTATCCCTTACATAAGCGATTGTTTCCTAACTATCTGCGCCTTTAATCCAACGATTATAACTAACCTTTACATTGTCAGCAACTGTGCCACCCCAATATCAGCCAGCGATGGCGCCACCCAATCGGCCTCGGCAAAATCCATGTGCTGTGTCATGCCATGAGGTACAACCACACATTTAAGGCCGGCGCGCTTGGCGGCCAGCATGCCGTTGAGCGAATCCTCAATCGCCAGAGCTTGGGCCGGCTCAACCTGGAGCGCGCGGACGGCCAACTGATAGAGCATAGGGTCAGGCTTGACCCTTTCGACATCATTGGCGGTAAAGACAGCGCTAAAGTAATCACGCAGCTTGCGCGTGGTCAGATGTTCTTCCACCCAGTCACGCGTCGAACTGGAAGCAACTGCTAGCGGAATCCCTTGGGCGGCAGCGGCCTCCAACAGCACCGCGACACCGGGCCGCAGTGGCTCCTGTGCCACCAGTTCATGAAAGCGCTGACGCCGTCGTGTGCGAACGGCAGCGCGGTCCACGCTTCGCCCCGACTGTTGGGCGAGGAGGCCATAGGGGTCAAAGGTACCGGCAGCAGTGCCAATATAGCCGGTCCACAGCTTTTGTGAGAGGCTAGTGCCAAATTCTAAGAAGATCTCCTGCCACGACTGATAATCGGGCGTTTCTGTCTCAATAATTGTACCATCAAAGTCAAAGACAATTGCTTGAACCATCATCACTCCTGTTTACGTAGACTGACTCTTATACTTTTGAAATTGACATGGCTCTCTAAAGCCACTATGATTAAGCCATATTATACGCAAAAGCACGAAAAACTACCTGATTGGAGCAGATACGTGAGTTTTGGCATTACCAAAACGATTCCGGCCGGCGAAGGGATCGAGGCCGTCAATGCCCTCTATGATGGATCGCTGCGCGAACGGGAATTTCACATGGCCGGCTCCCCTTCCAAGCTCAAAGTGGGCGACTATGTGTACACCATCTTTAACGATCAACTGATTGGGCGGCTCAAGATCAAAGCATTCATCGGCGGCGCGGTCAACCCGAAGTCGGGCAAGCCACGGACGCTGATCCTGGTAGAAGCGCCGGGCGAACGCTTGACGCAGCCGATTCCACGCAAAGGCCACCAAGGCACGCGTTACTATGACGGCGCCGATTGGCCCAGTTAATCCAGTTTGAAAAATGATACGGGTGGCGGGTGGCGAGTTGACTTACCACCCGTCACTCGCCACCCGCTACCTTTCACAAATCATTTTGAATTGGTCATTTGTTTGGAAAAAGTTTCTGCACCTGGTAAAATAGTGGAGAGGTATCGGTACCTTACTGAAAGCAGGATTTCAAGGAGCCCAATCACATGATCCTCCTCACCGGTGCTGCCGGCAAGACGGGGCGCGCCGTCAGCCAGGCACTAGTCGAACAAGGCCAATCCGTACGCGCCTTTGTCCACCGACCGGCACAGCGGCAGCCGCTGCTAGAGTTGGGTGTCCAGGAAGTTTTCGTCGGTGATCTGCGCGATGGCAACGCGCTACGGCAGGCCGTGGCTGGCGTGCGCGCCATCTATCATATCTGCCCCAATGTACATCCCGACGAGGTGGCCATTGGCCGCGATCTTATTGCCGCCGCGCGTGCCGCCGAGGTGGCCCATTTTGTCTACCACTCAGTGCTCCACCCTCAGACCGAAACCATGCCGCACCATTGGAACAAACTACGCGTTGAGGAACTGCTCTTGGGATCCGGTCTGCCTTTCACCATTCTCCAACCCACGGTCTATATGCAAAATCTGCTGGCTGGGTGGCAAAGTATCGTCGAGGAAGGCATCTACACCATACCCTATCCGGTCACCTGTCGGTTGAGTTTGATTGATCTGGCCGATGTAGGCGCGGCGGCAGCCCAGGTGCTCACGACGCCGGGACATCTCTACGCCACCTATGAGTTAGCAGGCACGGAGCCACTGGCCCAAAGCGAAGTCGCCACGATCTTGAGTACTGGGTTAGGTCGTCCTGTAGAGGCAAAGACATTGGCCCTGGCTGAATGGGAGCGCAACGCCCGCGCCGCCGGCATGGGTGACTATGCCGTTGATACGCTGCGCAAAATGTTTCGCTACTATGCCCGCTTTGGCCTGGCCGGCAATCCCTCGATCCTACGCTGGCTGCTGGGACGCGCGCCGCGAACGCTGCCGGAGTTTGTGCAGAGTACAGTAGCCGCTGGGGATTAGAGACAGGAGACAGGAAACTACATAGATGGGTTTCTAGTCATCAGTCTCCAGTCTCCAGTCTCAGAAGTCGGCGCTATCCCTTCAAGCCCTGCGTTGCGATTCCTTCAATAATGTAGCGCTGTAAGAAGAGGTAGATCACAAAGATGGGCACAATGGTCAAGACCGCAGCCGTTGTGTAGAGGTTATATTCCACAAAGAACTGCCCCACATATTCGACCAACCCCACCGTCACCGGATACATCTCTGTGCGTTGCGCCACCACCAGCGGCCAAAGCAGGTCATCATATTTGAAGATAAACATGATAATGGCCAGCGCCGCCAGATTATGGCGCGCCAATGGCAAAACTACCCGCCAAAAGATGCCAAACTCATTGGCTCCGTCAATGCGCGCCGCATCCAGCAGGTCGCCAGGGACGCTCAGCATAGCCTGACGCATGAGAAAGACGCCAAAGGGGGAGATGACCCACGGCAAAATCATACCCCAATAGGTGTTGACCATGGGGATGCCGGTCCAATCTTGGATACGAAGCAAAATGTTGAAGAGGGGCAGCAGATAGGTGACAAAGGGCACCATGGACGCCGCCAACATGAGCCAAAAGGCCATATTGCCTACCCGTGATGGATCTTTGACGATCACATAACCAATCAGACTGCTGGTAAAGAGGACCACAATGGTCGAGCCGCTGGAGTAAATAAAAGAATTGAGAAAGTAGCGCGCAAACTGTGCGCTCCATACCTCCGGATAATTAGCCGTGGTCCACGTCTCCGGCCACCAGGTGGGTGGGATGGCGCGCAACTCTGACGCCGTCTTGAAAGAGGCAATCACCACCCAATAGAAAGGGAGGAAGAAGAGAATTGCGCCAAAGAGCAGCAAGAGGTAGACGACCGTGCGTGTCAGCAAGCGTTGCAAAGAAAGGCTGGCCATAGGACTAGTACTCGTAGGTTGCTCGAATAAAGCGATATTGGATGTAGCCCACCCCCACCATGATCACAAAATAAATGGCGGCCATCGCACTGCCATAGCCTTCGTGGCCATAGGCGATCGCGTTATTAAAAATATGAAAAGCCATGAGGTTGGTGGCAAAGTTCGGGCCACCACGAGCGCCGCCGCCCGCCTCTGCCGTCATGACATAGACCTCGGTAAAGGCCAGAAAGGCGCTCAAAGTGGTGATAATGATGACAAAGGTCATCATCGGCATGAGCAAGGGAATGGTGATATGGACAAAGCGCCGCCAACTGCTGGCGCCATCGACTTCCGCAGCTTCGTAATAGACCGTGGGGATCGCCTGTAGGCCGGCTAGGAAGAGCACCATGGCGTAGCCCGCTTCTTTCCAGATGCGCATGATCGCCAGTGAACGCAAGGCCCAATCGCTCGTGGTCAGCCAGCGGATGGGGGAGATGCCCACCCAATCCAGCATAACATTGAGCAGCCCCTGCTTGCCCGGCAAATAGATATAGCGCCAGACCAGAGCAATCGCCACCAACGGCACCACATAGGCCGTAAAGTAGGCCACGGTGAAAAAACCGCGGATGGATGTATTGCGGATTGTGTTCACGGCGACGGCGAGCAGCAAGCCCAAGCAGACCACGCCCGGCAAGACATAGAGCGCAAAGTTAAAGGTAACCTGGAGCGACTTCCAGAAGATGGGATCGTCAAAGAGCAACTTGCTATAGTTGGCCAAGCCGGCAAATTCAAAGATCCCCGGCTCCTTGACAAAGAAACTCCAGTAGAACATTTCGGCAATGGGAAACCAGATCATGAAAGCCATAAAAGCTAGAGCCAGCAGGATCACGATCTTCCCCATCGGATGTTTGGGTAGCCAGCGTTCGGTGTACATGGTTTGGTGATTGGGATATTGGTGACAAAATGACCGGATGACAAGAGGATCGGACGACAGGATACTAAGGCTCACCTTGTCATCCAGTCATCTTGTCATTTGTCAGGATTATCCAGCCGCGGTCAACCACTGCGGGTTGGCTTCATAATCAGCAGCGCTCAGGATGCTCCACTGGGGATTGGCTGCCAAGAAGGCGTTGCCCTCTTCATCCACCCTTTGCAGTACTGTCTCAATGTCTTCACCCTCATCACGGATGGAGGGCAGTGCGCGGCCGACGATATCGCCTAACTCGCGTGGGTTAAAACCCCAATCGACGCTGTTCTCCGGCCGATTTTTGATCGCAATGGGCGCCCAGTGGCTACCGGATTCTTCCGAGAAGTTTGTATCGGTCCACATCTCCTTGAGGCTAGGCTGCACACCGCGTAATTTGCAATATTTGGACAGATAGGCCGGGCTGACCAGATAGCGATAGAACTTATAGGATGCCTCTAATTTGCCCTCCTGCTGCGAGGTTACGGTAAAGCCGACATCAGGGCCACGGTTGCCATAGATCGGTTCGCCGCTAAAGGTCGGCTCCAGATGCAAGCCCCATTCCACATCGGCATATTGGGTATCCATAAAGCCATTGAACCAGGTCCAGTTATAGAGCGTAACCGCGCGGCCGCTGCCAAAGCGTTCAGTCGAACTGAGCCCTTCGGTCTTACTGTCTAGTTTATGGACATCATAAAGATCCATGACAAATTTCCAGGCTTCCACACCAGTAGGGTCGCTGTGGCGCAGGGTGTCTTTGGTGGCAAAAGGATTGCCATCCAATGGGCCGGCCAGTTGGTGGCGCAAACAGGATTGCAACGAGCCTTCATTGCCGTAGAAGGCAAAACCGCTACGGGTCAGGTCTTCGCCATCCCACTGGGTGACCTCCTTGGCCCAGAGCAGGAAATCATCCCATTTCGCAGGAATATCTTCTGGTTTGTAACCTAACTCATTGAGTAAACCGACGTTATAGTAGATCTGCGCGCTAAAGACGCCGTTGGGCAGGCCATAGTATTGCCCTTCACCACCTTGCGGCGCAATACGGTAGAGATTGGCCGTCAGCTCGCCCATTTCTGTGCCAACATCGATGACCTCCGAGGGCAGCGGCAGTAGCACTTCCTGTTTGGTCAACGTATCAAGGAAGGTTTCATCAATCGAAGAGACATCAGGTGCATTGCCGGCGGCCTTGGCCGTCAAGAGCTTCTGTTGCAACTCACTCTCCGGCACAAATTGCATCTCAATCTTGATGCTACTATTGGCGGCCTCAAAGTCTGGAATCGCTTCCTTTTCCGTCATCTCATTGATCGTGCGCCGATCGGTAAACCAGGCAATTAAGCTAGTCGCATCTGCGGCAGCGGGTGCGCTAGCTTCGCCACCACTGGGCGCCGCCGCGGGCGCACAGGCCGCCAGCAAAAGACCGGCCGTAACTCCGCCTGATAGCGCCATAAAACGACGCCGGCTGAACTTGTGGCTAAGTGGCTGGGGAGCCTGGGAAGCAGGCATAGTCATAGATTCCTCCTTGTATGGTGGACACTTGCATCCGATATTAACTAGAGAAGGGGTAGGTGCGCCTATCATAGCGTGCTTTGCACAAATCTGCAAATGCGCAAAAAAATTGCTGCCAATGTACTATAATTGGAAGAATAGTGTTAACCAAGTCAGGAAAGCTTGGCCAGTTGGCTGCGCTGGATTTAAATAGGCTCATATAGGTCTCTGGGTGAAATCGTTCTATTCTTCTCTAGCAATTGCAACGATTTCACCTCTTCGCCCATATGAGCGTCCATTTTTAGTTAGAATGTACTTTCCGGCGTGGTCGATGGACACCAACGCGACCCCAGCAAATAATCAATAAGCACCCGCTGGGCTTCTGCCGTCCCAATACGATTGAGCGCGTCAACGGCGTTGGCGCGTACATAACGATTTTCATCTTTGAGCGCGTGTTGGAGGGCCGGGACCGCCAGCGCCGCGACCGGACCCAAGCGCGTCAGGGAAAGTGCGCTGGTAAAACGCACCTGGCCATCTTCATCGTCTTGCAAGGTTTGGCTCAAGGTCTCAATCGCCCTAGTTTGCGCCACGACATCGGCCTGCACATCCAGCGTACCCAGCGCTTCCACCATGTTACGCCGCACCCAGACCGATTCATCCTGCGCCAACGCGGTCAGTCCAGTAACAGCCTGTTGCGCCGCAGCATGGCCGGCCAAACCGATCTCCCCTAATGCAAACGCGGCATAGCCCCGTGTTTCCTCGTCAGGGTGGTGCAACCGGTCAATCAAGCCGGTGACAGCCGGCGCGCCCATTGCCGCCAGTCCATAGCCGGCATTACGCGCCGCGCCTTTGTTGCCACTCTCCAGTGCGTTAAAGAGCGCCGCGGTGGCCGGCGCCCCCATCCCGGCCAGTGCGTAAGCGGCGTTGAGCGCCGCCGGTTCATAGCTATCGCCCAATGCATTGGCTAACGCCGGGATCGCATCACCGGCTGCCACGCCCATCATGCCCAACTGATCGGCGGCCACCATACGCGCCCGCGGATCGCCTGTGGTCAGTTGGTCAAGCCGCTGCCCCACGGGCTCACCTTTGCCATGGGTTTCACGTTGTCCCCCCAACCACTGCCAATGATGCTGCCAGACCGACTCATGTTGGTTGGGCGGGCCGTCACCATTCAATGGTTGCCAGACGCCACCGTCAGCATCCCAGCTTGGTGCAGTGGAACGGGCCATGCGTACAAATTGAAATTTGAGCATTGAGCGGGTGCGATCGGACGTAAGATTCGCCCCACCCCGATGCCAGAGATCGTAATGGATCAGGGCAAAGGTTCCCTGGCCGCCCAGCAAATGGACATCCTGTTCACTCTCATCGCCGGCGCGGTTGTTATAATATTGAGTGCCGGGCATAAGGCCGGAGGGGCCCAATTCTTCATCCACTGCATGATTGTAGTAGAAGATCATCGCCCACCACTGATGATGATTACGCACCTTGGCATGACCCCAATAGCTGTCCTTGTGCCAACTTTGGGTCTTACGCCCTGGTTCGGTAAAATGGCAGTGACGATGGGGATGCATGATATATTCCGGGCCCAGCACACTCGTCAGCGCACCACGAATGACCGGATGGTGAAAGACTTCTTGCACCTCCGGCACGCGGGGCAGAATGTTGTTGCCCGGGTTGCCCTCTTTCTGCATGACCGCTTGGATATTGTGGCTCATCGCTTCATGAAATTCAGCGGGGAAATCGGTCTGCAACACCAGATAGCCATGTGCGATAAAGTGGCGCATCTGTTCATCGCTCAACAAGATCGGTTGGGACATAGCATCATTGCCTTTCCTATGAAAATGGGTATGATTTTGATTCAAGTGGACCTTATGTGGTTGATAGGTACGGCCGTCGGAATAATCCCGGAATCTTTAAAAGATTCCGGGATTATTCCGACTCCTCCACCCGCAACCCAGATGAACTAGGCTTACCGCCAATGTTCGGGCAGAACCGGCGCGCTAAGGCCATAGCGGTTACTGAGCCAGGTCGCCTGTTGCACTCCATCTTTGTAGCTCGAGTGGGCTGATGGATAGGTCTCAATAGCGCGGCCAAAAGCGTTTAACAGTGGGAGTGTCCGGGTCGAATCATCGCCCGTGACGACCAGGGTCGCCGCTTTGACATTGGAGGCAAAATGGGCTGGTTCATAATAGGCCAAGGTTTGCCAAAGCTGCGCCGCCTGGGCCGGATAGGTATGCAGATACTCGTTGATCTCTTCACTGGGATAGGCGCTGCTTTTGGGCGTCAGCGCCGCCGCGCCATAGAAGAAGGCCGGCGTATAGTAGAGGGCGTCGACCTGTGGGCGCAATGCCGCCGTCAACAGGGCCAGGTCACCCCCCACCGCGGCGATTTTTTCCCTGTCCACCTCTGGCCGCGTGACCAGGAAATCGACCACACGCACACAGTCGGCCACAATGCTACGATAGATATAATTGGCAGGGCTGTCAATATCAGTGGTGAGTAAGCCGGGATAGGCGGCGGCAAAGGGCTGATCGGAGAGGCGCTGGCCGCGGTGACAGAGCGCAACCACTACATAGCGTTGGCGCTCTTCATAGGGCGGCACATGGACGACGCTCCCATAGTTGGGCAACTGGTAGATGACGGGGAAAGGACCCTCCCCGTGGGGCACACAGTAGTAGGCAAAGATGCGATAGGCGTCCAGGCTGGTCAAACGCAGCCCATAGACCGTGCCAAAGTCGGTCGAGCGGATGGGAAGTTCGGTCAGTTCCGGAGCCGCCGGCAACGTGGCTAACTCGTCCAGCATTGTGCTCCAGTATTGGTCAAAATCGGTTGGCTTGGTGGCAAGTATCAGACTCATCAGATCCCCCTTATTGCCCCGCTGGCTGCAGATGCGTTTGGAAAAAAGCCTCAATCACCGCTTCATGGCCAAAACCATTGGCGTCATGCGCGTGACCGTCGTAGGCATAGAGCTTTTTCTCTGCCGCTCCAATTTTGTCAAAGACCGCGTAGCCCGTCTCTGGCGGACAGACATTGTCCTGCAAACCCATGTTGACGATGATTGGGCATTGAATTTTGTCGGCAAAGTTGATACAGTCATAGTAGGACCAGGTTTCCGTAATCGCGGCGCGGCTCTCAGGATGTTGGCGCAGATAGTCGTTAATCTCCTGGTAGGGATAGGTGTGGGTCAGGTCAATGGCATCAATGACGCCGGCCAGATAGGGGGCGCCGGCGGCCGCGGCGGTTACTTCGGGGCGCATGGCCGCGGTCAACAAGGTGAGCGCGCCGCCCTGGCTGCTGCCGCGGATGCCGATGCGACGGCTGTCCACCTCAGGCCGTTCCAGCAGAAAATCGATGACCCGCCAGGCATCGACATAAAAGCCCTTATAGGCGTAGCTGTTGCGGTCGGTGATGTTATGGGCCAACAGACCTGGGTAGCCAGGATTGTATTGGCGGTTGCTGCGCAACTTGCCCCGTGGCGCCGCCCCAAAGGTGGCGTAGCCCTTGGCAGCCTGCGCTTTGGGCAAGGTGGGCTCGCTAATGTAACCCGGGTAATAGACCAACGCCGGCAGCGGTTCTGAACGCTGCCGCGGTAGACAATACCAGCCGGCAATACGCACGTTATCCAGGCTGTCGTAGTGGACTTCAAAGACTTCCACCACATCGCTAGAGCGCAGGGGAACAGGTGTAACGGTCGCATTGAGCGGAATGGCGGCCGCTTGCGCCAGCACTGCGTCCCAAAATTCGTCAAAATCGGGTGGTTTGGTGACCGCTGTGCCATAGGCGGCAGGATTTCCAGTGCTCATTCAGTGAGACTCCTTTGGTATAAACAGGTTGATGGTAATGATATTTCATCTTAAAACACAATTGGACGAAGAGGCAAATGGTAAAATTAGGCCAGGAGTAGGCGAATTTAGGTGTTTGACCAATCATCTAAATCCGTTATACTGATAGTCTCCCATGATGGTCAGGAGTAATCAAAGGAGACATTATGTCATCAGCCAGCGCTCTATCCACTACGCTCACCCAAGAAGTCCAGCAGATCCACGCAGGGGCGGTTGTCATGCTTGCCCATCTGCACATGGAACGGCAGATTACCGCGGATGCAATTGAATACGTGCAGCCCAATGTAGATTTGCCGGGCCGGCAAGTGGATATTCCCAAGTTGCGCCAAGGTGGTGTCAACTGTATCTGGCTTTCCGAAGGCGGCCCCGGCGAGGTGACCATTGACCCCGTGGCCAAGGCGCGCAGCACCACCGAACCCAACGACCAGCCGGCCATGCGCACTGTATTTCGTGGCCCCGCGGAGGTGCAGCGCATCCTACGCGGCTTTGACGCCACCCGTCGCCTTTGCCGCGACTATGCCGATACGCTGGAACTTGCCCACTCGGCCAAGGAGATCCGGTCAATTGCCGCGCGCGGCAAGATCGCGGTGCTGTTACACACCGAAGCGCTTTTGATCGGCAATGATCTGGCCATGTTGCGCAGCTATCATGCCTTGGGCATGCGCGTGGCAGGATTGGTTCATGCCGCGCCTTTGGACTGGGTGGATTGTGACCGCGAGCAGCGTCATGCCGACGGCTTGACAGACTTTGGGCGCCAGGTCATTCGCGAGATGAATGCGTTGGGGATTGTGATTGATGTCTCGCACAGTGCGGAGTCAACCATTCGCACGGTCCTCAAGGAGAGCAAGCAGCCGATTGTAGCCTCCCACGCCAATGTAAAGCGCCTCTCGCCGCTGATGCGCAACCTGTCGGATGACGTCATCCGCGGCATTGCCGATGGCGGCGGCGTGGTAGGGATTCATTGCTCTTCCGCCTTTGTGGATATTGCTTGTCTACATGGCCGCAGCGGGGGAAGTGGTTCGCTACATGGACAGCCCAACCTGGCCATGTTGGAGAAGATTCAGACCCCTGGCGCCATTGATCCCTTTGCGCAGGAAGCGGCCATGCGCGCCAAGCCAGGCTTTGCCGCTGATGCCGTTTTTCCGACGGTCCATCTGGAGCGGCTGATTGACCATGTAGATTATTTGGTGAATCTAGTCGGGATTGACCATGTGGGCGTTGGGACAGATTTTCAATTTCTAGAAGACGCCGTCACCGACTTTGATAGCGCCGCCAAGACCCCGAATCTAACCGCGGCTTTACTCCGGCGTGGTTACTCCCCCACCGCCATTCGCCAGATCTTAGGCGAAAACTTCCTACGCGTGATCGGCGCAGTGGTTGGAGAGTAGAACACCCGCACCTGGCAGAGCCAGGGCCAGAGCCAAGTAGATAGGTAGATAAGTAGATAAGTAAATCGGTAGATAGGGGATTTGCCGTCATTCCTATCTACCGATTTACCGATCTACCTATCTACCATCCCCTACCCAAAGAGGTCATTACATTGACGAATGGTGACTTATACGTTATAATCTCCGCAGCAATCCCATACAACCTGTGCTCACATATACTACAGTTGTGATGAAAATCGGAACTCTTTGCAGCTACTTTTGTTCAGAAAAGTTGCCTCCCCTGAACAGCAAACCAAAGTTTAGCCAATTTTTTATAACACCTCAACCTATGAAGCAAACGATTTCGCGAACACCCTATTTTCTACTGCTCATTGCCTGCGTTCTTTTGTTGTTAGCCGGATGTGGCGGCGATGATGAAAGTGCAGCATCTTCAGCGTCCTCCAGTGCAGACGCGATTACTGTGCCAGGTGCGCTGCCTTGGCAACAGATCGGCGATTCAGATCTGAAGGTGCTCAGCGCCAACACCTACCCCACCGGCTCCGGCGAATATGTCTATTTGGTCGGCGAAGTCGAAAATACGACGGATCAACCCCTTACCGCAGTAAAGATCACCGCCAATGGCTATAATGACCAAGGTCAGGTCTTTGAGACGGAAGAGACCGAGACACTGATTGACACGATCGCGCCCGGGCAAAAGGCGCCCTTTAGCGCAGCCATGGATGCGCGCGATATTGAACGCTATGAGCTTGATGTGACCAGCGAGGCCGCATCTGCGGCGCCGGCCTATCAGCTCGAAATTGTCGATCCCAGTGAAACTGAGCCCAAATCGGGTTATGTGTGGTTTGAGGGTGAGGTCAGCAACACCGGCAATGTGGCAGTGGATAAGGTGCGTGTCGTTGCTGTACTTTATGATCAGGACGGCAAAGTAGTCGAAGTCGCCAGCCAGGATCTCAAAGATCCATTAGCGGTCGGTGACAAGGCCGCCTTCAAATTTATCGCCAACCATCGGGGGTCAACCTCGTACGAGCTATTGGTCACGGCGAGCGAAGCACAATAAGCTATGATACCCCACAAGATTTAGGTGCAAACAGGGCTTTGGTTGGCGCCCCAATCTTGCTTGAATGGTAGTCCACCCACTCCTAATCTCCCCCAGGCTTAGGGAAGGATCGCTCCCGACAACGCCCCCCTACTGAGCCGAAGCGGGAATGGTTGCCGACAACGGTTCCCCCCTCAAACTGGAGTGAAAATTGTTACCCAACAATGACTCTTTCCCAAACTAGAGTGGGAATGGTTGTCGACAACGGTTCCCTCCCCAGCTTGGGGAGGGTTAGGGTGGGGTAAATCGTTACCTTAATACTTTTGATCTGAATACCAAGGAGGAAGTTCTATGTCAGAGCAATCAAGGTTGCTGGAAAAACGCTTTTCCCGCCGCCGCTTTATGCAGACCGCCGGCGCCGGTGCATCGATGGCGTTGTTAGCGGCCTGTGTGGCCCCGGCCGCCGGTCCAGCCGCCCAATCCGGTGGTGCAGCCGCAGCGCCGGCCCAGGAAAAGGTTGCGTTACGTGTCACCCATAGCTGGGATTCATCCTTCTGGCCACGCCAGGTTGAATTTGATGACACCTTTAACAGCGAGCATGAGGGTATTGAGGTCACCTCGGAAAATATTATTTGGGCCGAATATGTACCCAAGTTGACCACCCTGGCTGCAGCCGGCGAATTGCCCGACCTGATGTATTGCCAATTTGCCTGGGCGCAGCGTTTTATCATGGATGAGGCGGTCATCACACTTCAGCCTTTCCTAGAAAAAGATGCTGAGTTCTGGGGCGAAGATGACTTTAACCCAGAATCGCTCAAATCCTACAAGTGGGACAATCAGCTCTACTTTATTCCTTACGATGAAGGCCCCACTGGTTTGATGTTCTACAACAAAGATATCTTCGATGAAGCCGGTGTTGATTATCCCAAAGCCGACTGGACCTTTGACGAAATGTTGGATACGGCGATCAAGCTGACCAAAGGTGAAGGCGAAGACAAAATTTGGGGTTATGATGGCTTGCCTGGCATGGGTGGCGACCTCAATATGGCTTTTCTGGCGCCGTGGGGTGGTCGCTGGTGGACGGAACCGTGTGAAACCTCATCCGTCTTAGATAGCGAAGAGTCGATCACGGCGCTTGAATGGTGGGTTTCTCTGCGCTTGGAACACAATGTGACACCGACACCGGCGGAACAAGCTACATTGCCCGGCAACGCCTTTGCTTTTGGGCGTCAAGCCATGATGAAAGGCGCGACTTGGAACATTCCGTGGATCAATGCATCGCTCAAGGCCAATTGGGATATTCAACATTATCCAACCGGTCCTGTAACCCGCAGTTGCTCATCCATGGGTAGCGGCTATGGTATTACCCGTGATACATCAGACAATGATGCGGCATGGGAATATCTGCGCAACTATCTCTCCACCGAAGGTCAAATTTATATGTGGGCCAGCACCGGCCGCGGTAGCCCAGCCCGTTGGTCAGCCTGGCCGGAATGGCTCAAGTCACCGCTAGCGCCCCAATCCGCGATGGTGGCTCAGGAGGCGCTTGAGCAATATGCCAAACACGAACCCTTAGACAGCCCCTTTGGGAAAGAAATCTCTGATGTCAGCCAGCCGATCTGGGATCGGGCCATGCTTGGTGAGATTTCGGTACGGGAGGCCGTAACGCAGATTCAAGAAGTAAGCTCAGAGACTATGTTGAAAAATCAGGACTGGGCTTCCAAGTCCTTCCCGGGTGAATGCGCGGCGTAATTCGCTAACAATGATGCGGTAACAATCAGCAATGCGTAGGTGCGGTTTCCATACCGCACAATTTGATGTACTCCTTGATATACGCTGGAGCGTGCGGTTTCCATACCGCACCTACGCTATCATTTGTTAACCCTTACGACCTATGGTGTTTGTTTATTGTTGCTAATCAGCAACGCAAGTAGGAGTTTGCCCTCATGGCGCTAGCGCGTTTACAACGCTTTCGAGATGAGACACAGCAGCCTACCCGGCGCGGCAAAATTTCGCACCGCGAAGAGCTGCAATTTTATCTCTTTATTTCCCCTTGGTTGATTGGTTTTATATTTTTCACCGGCGGACCCGTTTTGGCCTCGATGGGGATTAGCCTGACCGATTGGAGCGTCTTAAAAGATCCCACGTTTGTTGGCGTGGGTAATTATGTTGAAATGTTTGCCAAGGATCCCTATTTTGTGCGTTCGTTGGTCAATACGATCTATTTTGTCGGCGTGAGCATTCCGCTGGGCATGATCTTGTCTTTTCTGGTTGCCATCATGCTCAACCAGAAGATTTGGGGCATCACCCTCTTCCGCACTTTTTTCTATCTGCCCTCGCTTGTCACCGGTGTGGCGGTGGCGGTCCTTTGGGCCTGGCTACTTAACCCCCAATTCGGGCTCATCAACTATGTACTGCGCATCTTTGGCGTCGAAGGACCGGAATGGCTCTTCAATACCAAGACCGCCATGCCGGCCATGATCGTCATGAGCCTCTGGGGGATCGGCAGTACGGTGCTCATTTATTTAGCCGGATTGCAGGGCATTCCAGAGCACCTCTATGAAGCGGCAGAAATTGATGGCGCCAATACCATCCAAAAGTTTCGCAATGTGACGGTGCCATTGATGACGCCGGTAATCTTTTTTAATGTGATTGTTGGCATCATTGGCTCCTTTCAGACCTTTACACAATTCTATGTCATGACCAATGGCGGCCCAGCCAATGCCACCTTGGTCTATGTACTTTATTTATATCGCAACGCCTTTGAATATTTTAAAATGGGTTATGCATCCGCGTTGGCCTGGGTGCTTTTCTTTGTCATCCTGACGCTGACTGCCATTCAATTTTATCTGGCACAGCGTTGGGTCTACTATGAAGGCGATACGGCGAGGAGGTAATCCATGGCAACCGTAGCAAAGCGTACTATTCCTGCGGCAAGCACGCCGTCAACCGCCCCATGGCGTCAATCAATTAAAACCCAGCGCACCATCACCAATCTTGTCGCCTATCTCTTTTTGATTGGCGGCTCGATTGTCTTTCTCATTCCACTGGTCTGGATGATCTCTACCTCGCTGCGCCCGGAAAGTGAAGTATACAGCTATCCACCCAAGATTCTGCCTGACTACTTTTTATGGAAAAACTATATCAAGGGTTGGGCTGTTTTACCGTTTACAACCTTTTTGCAAAACACGCTGATTATTACAATCAGCAATGTGGTTGGCAACTTGCTTTCCTGTTCTCTGGTCGCCTTTGGCTTTGCCCGCTTGCGGGCGCGGGGCAGCAATCTGCTCTTTATGCTCCTGCTCAGCACCATGATGCTCCCCTATGAAGTGACCATGATCCCCCAGTTTATCCTCTTTACCCAAGTGCTCCATTGGGGCAACACCTTCTGGCCGCTGACGGTGCCGGCCTGGCTGGGCTGGCCCTTTGGCATCTTTCTCTTACGCCAATTCTTTATGACCATCCCCTTTGACCTGGATGATGCGGCCAAGATTGACGGCGCCAGCACGCTGCGCATCTATTGGCAGATCATGCTCCCCCTTTCCAAGCCGGGGTTGGCAGCCATTGCCATCTTTGCCTTTATGGGGAACTGGAACAATTTCCTGGCGCCGCTTATCTATCTGCGCGACATGGAAAAGTACACCCTGGCGCTTGGGCTGCGCATGTTCCAGGGGCAATATGCTATCCACAATCAGCACTATCTGATGGCAGTCTCTGTGATTACAATTTTGCCCATTATTGTCATGTTTTTCTTTGCCCAGAAGCAATTTATCCAAGGGATTGCCTTAACAGGACTCAAAGGCTAACGACATCTCTACCAACTGATTTTAAAATGCATGGCGCGCTCATCAATAGACATTGGTGAGCGCTTTTTATACCATACATAGACCACATACAAGCCCAGCCGCGCAGACCTTTCCCCACTGTTACACCAAAATACACGCCCATGGTACACTTGTGGCTCTTGAAAAGTTTGTCCCACCTCCTATAATAGTTGCAACAGACAGACATGGCAGAACATTTACAGCCATGCTACCGTCTATAATCTAGCAATCGTATTGAGCGCCAACGCAGCCACCCAGAACCTTCTACTCAATACATCTATAAACACTTTTTAGGAGGACCTTATGAAGCGCGTTCTGTTATTTGCGGTTGTGGTTATTGCCCTTGTAACCGTTGTGGCGTGTGGTGCACCGGCCAGCGCCCCGGCGGCCGAGTCGCCCATGACTGCAGCGCCGGCGACTGACGCAATGAGTGTAGCAAGCGGTGGTATCGCACTCCAAAGCGTAGCTGAACCGGGGGCGGCGGAAAGTACGGTTGCCAATGCCGCGGCCCCACAGGTGGTTTCGAGTCAGGATATTGCATCGAATAGCAACCTGGCAGACTTGGGCAATCGTAAGATCATCCGCAATGGCTACCTACGCATTGAAGCGCGTCAGGTGATTACGGCGCTCAACGAAGCCACGCGCCTCAGCACCCAGGTCGGTGGGTATGTGGTCAGTTCACGCAGTTGGACAGGAACCGACAACCTGCCCTATGCCGCGCTGAGCTTTGCCGTGCCAGTCGAACGCTTTGAGCACGCGCTGGAACAAACTCGCTTGCTAGGCTCAGTCAAGGATGAAAATGTAAGCAGCCAAGATGTAACCGGCCAGTTCTTTGATCTGGAATCGCGCATTACCAATTTAGAAGCCACAGCGGAGCGCATCCGCGGTTTCCTACAAGATGCCAAAAAGGTGGATGAAGCGCTGGCGGTCAATCGTGAACTGTCCAACATCGAAGAACAACTGGAGGTGCTCAAAGGCCAACGCAACGCGCTGGCCCAGCAGACAGCCTTTTCAATCATCAACATTGACTTTATTCCTGTGCCGCCCGTCGTTACCACTGGCGAAGTGCTAGAGACAGTTCAGACCTGGTCGCCGCTGGTTACCTTTAACGCGGCGTTGGATGTGCTGCTCAACCTAGCCCGCGTGGGCGTTGACCTGCTCATCTGGCTCGTCACCCTGGGCATACCGGCGCTGCTTGTGTTGTTACTGCTTTGGGCCATTGCCCGCCGATTGCTGCGATTACGCCGTGCGGTAAGTCTGTCCTAGGCTAGGTCAGTAGGTCAGTCAATGTCGTTAAGTTAAGCAATGATCGTGTCAAAGTAATCAGTGATCAGTGCTCAGTTTCCAGTGTGTGGTTCGAGACTGGCTACTGAAAACTGGGCACTGATGACTGTTAACTGAATGACATTGAGTAGGTCAGTAGGTCAGTGAAACAGTGAGTTACTGTCCCACTGCCTCACTGCCTCACTGTCCTACTACTGCATCAACTGCCAACTATGGCTGTTTGGATCAAACGTATAGTTGTAGACAACCTCCGGGCGTTCACTGGTCACAATCAGGTTGAAGTCAAAGGGGCGGCTGCGCACTTGCAACGTCCCTTCGCGGCTAAAGATCACACGCCGTGCTTTGAGGGTCGGATCCGGCAGGGTAATCTCCAGCCGGGCGTCGTCCAACAGATCGCCGGCGGCATCGACGCCAATTGAGTAGATTTCCGGGGCGCGCGCTAAACCGTAATAGAGCCGTTTGCCGTCGGCGCCGGCATAGAGACTGAGACCAAAGGCATCGACCCCCTCGTAGCGAAAGCGCACTTCCCGGCTGGCCAGATCCAGACGCACAATCTGGCCTAAGGCTTCGGTGCGGGTCGAACCGGCCACAGAGGAAGCGTAGAGGCTGTTGGTGTCACAATCATAGGCCAGCCCCATGAGACCAAAAGGATTTTCCGGGGTTACCGGCGTCGTGGCCGTCAAGGTATAGAAGCGCGTCATTTTGGCGGTGGTGCTGTCGATGCGATAGATGATGTTCTGCAACTCCGGCGGGTTGTCAATCAGGCTTACATAGGGCGCAGGGAAGGTGTAGACATCACCATTACGGTCCAGGATGACATGACCTAAATAGCCGGCGGCCTCCCAGGAAGGGTCTTGATAGCTGTGAAGGACTTGCCCATTGGGGCCTAATTCATACATGATGGCACCCTTGACATTCCGTTCGGCAGTGCTCAGCACAGAACGGCTGCTAAAGCCCTGGGTATCGCGAAACTTGGGTGACCGCCGGCAATAGTCAACGACACCTTCCAGCGTCGTGGCGGCGCGAGTCGCTTCGGGTGCGGTCGTGGCAGTTGGCGTAGAGATCAGCAGTGAAGGCGTGGTAGCCGCCGCCAATGCATTCGATGCAGCAGGTTTTAGCTCGCGCAAGAAAAAGAGCGCGCCTGCCACCAAAAGCAGTGCTGCCCCCAATCCACCCCAGGTCCATACCCAGCCTCTCGACGAACCGGCCGGTGCTGTGCTTGTCTCACGCACTGGCGCCACAGCGTGGGTTTGCGCGGATCGAGAGCCTGGTCGGTTTTTCTTTGACTTTCGTTTGGCCATTTTGTCTATCCTAATCACTCAATGTCCTACTGTCCCACTGGCGCCAACAGTGGGCCGGCGGCGCAAGGATAGGTGTGGGGGATATAGATGCCATTCTCCACCGTTGCCTCCGCCCAACAATATTGCTGCCCCGGCTGATCATCATTCTTCATCTGCGCCACATACCAGAGCACAATCTGCGTGTCGGCAATGGACTCTGGCGGTGTATCGATAAACTTCTCCGGCCCCTGTTGATAGTCGGTGTTACAGCAGGAGCCAATCGTAATCAGATCTACGTCACCTTCGTTGCGGTCAACATGGCGTTTGGTCACATAAACAAAGGGGCTGTCGCCACGCCCCCCATCGTCAAATTGTCCTCGCCCTGGTTCTACATAATAACCAATACCGGCGTCATCGGTTACACGGAACTGATAGCCTTCTGTCGTCACGGTATCACTCACTGTACCGCTGGGCCCCTGCCATTGCTCGGACGTCCACGGCTGCCACTCGTCGCCGGTCCATGCGGCCAGGGTCTGGTTGCCGCTAAAGGCTATGCGTAAGACAGGCCGATACCAGCCATCATTGCCACAGCCACGCCCCAAATTGATCATTACCGGTCGGAAACGCCCATCGTTGTAAAACTCATAGCGGTTTTGGTAGAAATAATTACAGGGTAGTGGCCAAAGTTCGCTGCGGAATTCCTGCACCAGGGCAAAGCCTACCACCGCTTCGCCCTCCTTAATCGCTTCGACCCTAGGGCCATTAAAAGCAACTACCGCGGCCTGGCTAAAGGTTGGGCACCCAATCGCGTCACTGTAACCGAAGCCGTCGCGGGTAGAATAACTCACATGCCAGTCCACGACGGCCACACTGTCAAAACGAGGCTGATCAGCATAGAGAACATTGCTAATCCGCAGTCCGTCGGAGCTGGTAATCACATAATCAAAGCGCCAACCGTCACGCGTGATAGTGTTGACAGTGTTGCAATATTGCTGCGCCACCACCTCATCTTGTAGCTGCTTCTCCGAAATGACCGGCCCCTGCACGGTGCCCACCGTCGTCCAACGTACGCCAACCAGCGCCCCCTCAGTCAGATCCACAATCGCCCACAGCGCCCGCTCACCGCTGAGGAAGGTCGGCGCAACACAGAGATGACGCGAGCGCTCGCAGCGGGTCTGGCTGAGGGCACTCTTGGTATTCGGCATCATCGCGGCTTCGGCGGCGGGCTTACTGCCCAATGCATCGATCACCTCTGGCGCATTGATGGCAATTTCGGCGGCTAACTGGGTCAACTCCGGTGGGATATCAGGCTGCATATCGGCGCTCTTCACCACATCCAGTACTTGTGAAGTGGTAAGATCCACAAAAGCGATCGCAGCCGAATTATAGGCAAAATTGTATAGCTCGACCCGATAACACGTGTCGCTCTGGCAAGCCGTGGTGGCTGGCGTAATATCATCGGCGTGGACGGCATAGACGCCGAAAATTTCGTTGCGCAAAGGGCTGCCATCTGCGGCATAAAGATCGCTCTGCATCCGCGGATCCTGCAAGGCCAATTCTTGTGCAGCCAGTTGCTCATCGCTCATGCCTGCACTGAGCCGCAACACAGGAATCGGCAGTTGCAGGGCCGCGGCCAAACGTTCCTGATAAGCTTGCCAGGCCGGCAGAGCGCTGGCCGGTGTACGCTGGGCCAGCAGACCGGGCTCCGTGGTGGGTGCGGCCAGGGTTGGTGCGCGCAAGGTGCGCACGCCCGGCGTTGTCGTTGCCGCCGGGGCAGCTGTCGGCAACGGCGTTGGCGTGCTGATTGGGGTCTCGGTGCTTTCACCACAGGCCACCAACAGACTCACAACCAGCACCAGCAGGCCAATCTGCCCCAAAAGCTTTATCGTAAATCTTAACATCAATCTCATTCATCCTCGGTAGCATCGGCACAACATAAGATGGGGTCGCCATCAATCAACTCAACAATATAACCCCCTTACGCAAATGTCAAATGTACAGATCTATGTGATGAAATGATGTAAAAGGTCAGGGTTGTTGTCGCTCTGCCCCGGCAGCAAAGAACATGCCCGACATCTGCGGAGATGTCGGGCATGTGGCTAGATAAGCTATCCCTTAATAACTTGGCGTACCGGTGGGGGGAGGTGTCATCATCGTATAGGATGTGGACGTGGTCGGGGTGCTGGTCGGGGTCGGGGTGCTTCCATACACAGCGCCGGTGGCGCTCGGTGTTGGGGTCGGCGCCGGTGTTGCTGTCATCATGTATGAGCTATCATAGCTGTAGAGTGTCTCGGCAGTGACGGCATTGTCATAGCCTGTAAAGACCACCTCCGGTTCGTCGCCGGCATCGGGGAGCAGATAAAGACAAGCGTGGTCGGTAGTGGAGGCGAGCAGCCACGGATGGGTGGCATAGGTCGTTTGCGATCTGATCTCATTAGGCGCAATGGTTCCATAGCTGATGCGCTGTCCATCAGCATCGAGTGCCAAGAGTTCAACCGTGGCGCCACTTTGGTTATGGACGCGCAAGGTAATCGGCATCAGATCGAGCGTCGGTCGGACTAAATTTTCCACCTCACAGCGCGTTGCGCCGGCGACCACAAATTCGAGCTGCATTTGGCCGCCCTCTGTGCCGCTGCTATTGTCTTGGGTATAGGTTTTCACCTTAAGTTCATAGAGCCCGATCCCCAACAGCGCACCGGTGCTACTGTCGGCAACCGGTGCGCCGGTTGGTGCGGCTGTCGCATCCGCGGTCGCTGCGTCAGGATAAGCAGCGAAGATGTAAGGCGCGGCATTCTGCACCTGGGTGATTCCATTGCTGCCTGTCAATTCAAATTGAACACTTTCCACCTGGCCGGCCACATCAGCCCGCACACTCAAATTGGTTGCGCCAATGGCATCCAGATTGACCACTGCGCCATCGTAGAGTGGCTGGACATCTTCGCCGGTGGAATCATTGACCAAAGTTAGGCCGGCAATCGCGGAGATACAACTGTTGCCGCCACCGCTGTTGCTGCCCTGGCCGTTGTCATTACTGTTCCAACTGATACTGTTCCAACTGATACTATTCCAACTTACGCTGTTCCAACTCACGCTATTCCAACTGACACTGTTCCAACTGACACTATTCCAACTTACGCTGCCCCATAGGGTTGTAGCCAATCCATCCCAGAGCAGCGTACTGGCCTCAATCCCAGTATTGGCGCTGGCGGTGGTTGTGCCGTGCACCGCCGCATTGAGGTCGAGATAGCCGGCGCCGACCGCACAGCTTTCCGGGCCGGCAAAGGGACGGGCCGTGGCCAGCAGACGATATTTCACCTGATCCGGTGTCAACAGCGGCTCGTCCTCCAGCAGCACAGCCACCGCCCCCGCAGTGACGGCCGAGGCCATGGAAGTGCCGGACATTTTGAAGTAGATGCTCTTATTGGGCGCCACCACAATGTTGTTGGGGAACGATGCCAGGAGATTGCTGTCATCGCTAGCCAACAGGCTCACAATGTTGGCGCCAGGCGCCACCAGATCCGGTTTCAGGAAGCCATCCGCAGTTAGCCCATAAGCCGAAAAAGTAGACAGCGTATCATCATCTACCTGCGTTGTCCCCTGATCATTGGCAGAACCAACGGTGAGCACAAAGGGATCATTGGCCGGGGGATAGATCTTCTGTTTCCCACTATTGCCGGCTGAGACGACAACGACCATATTGTTAAACCAGAGCACCTCCAACGCTGCATTTAGTGCACTCTGCTGGTAAGACTCAGGGATGCGGCTGTTGAGCGACAGGTTAACCACATCAATGCCGTAAGTAATGCGATTATCATAGACCCATTGTAAACCTGTAAGCACGTCGGAAGTATTGCCATGTCCACGGTCATTCATCACCCGCACATCAATCAGTTGTGCTTCTGGGGCCACGCCTAAATAGGCGCCGGCGGAAGCCTGGCCCAAGCCGGCAATCGTTCCCGCCACATGGGTGCCATGCCCATAGTAGTCGTCGGGCAACATGCCATCCGGCACAAAGTTGACATGTTTGATCACACGGCTCTCGCCGGCATAGTCATAGAGATCGGGATGGTCGGCAATGCCGCTATCGACCACGGCCACGGTTACGCCTTGGCCGCGCAAATAGGGCGCCGTATTCCAGAGCTGGTCGGCGCCAATGACCTTGAGGAAGGTGCTGGCCAGGCCGGCCAGATCTAGACAGTGCCACTCACATTGATCTGACAGAGCACCTTGCGCACGGGCCAACAGATCCGCCTTGTGTATTGGCGCTGCCGCCGGATCCTGCTTTGACCCTGTGGCCCCATTCGCAACCAGGGGCAGGTAGAGGGCGTTGGCTGTCGCAGCTTGATCAACGATATCTGGGATAAGGGTGACTTTAACAATGTCGATGTAAAATTTTGCAGTAGGCGCCAAGTTCGGGGCAGTGGTTAGCCGCACCATGGTATGGGCAGCGCGATAAGGCGCGAGATCAAAGGCAACTGACTGTAGCGCGGCATCTGTACCGGGGCCACTCAGGCGCCCCACCTCGTGCCAAGTTACCCCGCCATCCGCCGACAGTTCAACACGCACAAAGTCAGTGGGACTTGCAAAGGCTTTACGCCGATAGGTCAGTTGCAACTGTGCGCCGGTCGCGGTGGATAAATTCACGCCACGCATAATCCCCTTGCTCGCGCCTTGCAGCCGTAGCCCCTGCAACGCGCCCCCCCAAAAGGGGGTTACAGCAACGTCGCCAAGCGCGGCGCCGTCACTTTCGCCCAATTCCTGCCAATCGCCGGACCAGGCATAGTTGCCATCAGCGCCATTGTAGGCTACGGTGGTAAAGTCATCTGCGGCGGCCAATGTTTGCTCATCCATGGTCATGACAGGGGCGTCCAATGCCACCCACTGTACAGATGTAACCGCGGCTAAATCATTGACAACGGCAGCCGGCGCCGCGGCGGCAAGACTACTGATCAACGGGAAATGTGCGGTCACTTGACCACCAGCCGCTTCGATCAACGCCTGCGTCTGGTGGTCATCCTCGGTTTGGACGATCATCGCCACCACATCACCAGGGTCGGCAAGCGCCAGGTTTGCCAAAAAGGGCTCTATTTTGGATACTTTGCTCGCCTGCAAAGATACCGTTTGCGCCAGCGGTTGACTAGATGCAATTATTGCACAGGCAATCAACCCGAAAAATAGCGTCCGCGCCTTTTTCCAACTCATGAAACACATTACCTCCCATAGGTTATTGATTGATGATGGGTTGGCTGTCGGGTAACCAACCAGCCCACTAACCACCGCGGTCTTTTCGGAAGAAGCATCCTGTCGATGATTACGCTGGTTGGGCAGAGCATAGCATGGCAACCGCAGAAGGTGCGTTACAGATGCTTTACATGGGCGTTTTGTAAGGGAAAATACGAGGAATGCAGTAGAGGCGCGCTGTAAATAGTGTGACAGTAGACAGTGGGCAGTAGGCAGTAGGCAGTAGACAGTGGACAGTGGGCAGTAGGCAGTAGGGTCTTTAGTTGGCGGTTATGGGAACCATAGAGCCAACCAATTACAAGGTCAGCCATTGGTTTACTGTCTCACTGACCCACTGACGAACGATTGGTTGATTTACGCCATCATCTTAAGGCAGTCGATAGCGACGCAGCAATGTATAGACGGCCTGGCAACCAAAGAGAAAGGCATCAACCGGGACGCGCTCGTTGGCGGCGTGGACGGTGGGGCCTGGGTTAAAGCCCTTGGGCAATTGCAGGGGCAGGAAGCCATAATTTTGCATCCCCAGCCGAGCAAACATTCGGCCATCGGTAAAGCCGCCGACCATCCCCGGCAACACCACCGCATCCGGGTCAAGGTCATGCAGAATGTCACTTAAGAGCGGGAAGAGCGACATATCCACATCAGTGCGGCCAGGGTCATGGCGGATGATGTCCAGTTCCAGCGCTTCACCGAGCAAAGCCGTCAATTCAGCCTGAAGTTCGGCGGGCGTGTAGCCAGGCAGCAGGCGACCATCTAGCTCTAAAGTGATTTCGCTGGGATGCACATTGGTCTTAAAGCCGCCCTGCACGACCGTGGGGCTAATCGTATTGTGCAGTAGCGAATCCAACCCGCGCGCCATCGGCAGTTTTTGGGCCAGCAGTTCATCCAGGACAGCGTCGGTCTGGGTGGGGTCAGCCAACTTCGCCAGTTGCTCATCTAACGGCGCCGGTGCGGTCTCGGCCAGGGTCGCCAGCATCTGCTCCATGACCGGCGTGACATGGACCGGCAGGCGGTGCTTGTCCAACGTGCTGAGGACGTGGCCCAATTTGGCCATAGCCCCGCCGCGCAAGGGCGAAGAGCCATGCCCGCCTGGGCCGCGCAAGGTGGCGCGCATCCAACAGGTCTGCTTCTCCGCCACCATGACATTATAATAACGCTGGTCGCCCACAAAGCTTGATGAGCCGCCCCCTTCGCCAATGGCATATTTAGCGCCGACAAATTGCTCGGCATGTTCCTCAGCCAAAAAACGCGCGCCGTAGTCGCTGCCCGCCTCCTCATCGGCCATAATGGTGAGGATGATCTCACCGGCGGGCACATAACCTTCGGCCTTGGCGCGCAACAGGGCGCAGAGCATCATGGTCACGCCCCCCTTCATGTCGAGCGAGCCCCGTCCCCAGAGGACATTATCGACAATGTTGGCGGCAAAGGGCGGCTGTTCCCACGCCTGATTCGCGGTGGTCACCACATCCACATGGCCCTGCATGACCAGCCCCGGCGCCTCACCGCGCCCTGCCAGGCGCGCAATCAGGTTGGGTCGATTGGGATCTTTGGCCAACAGGGTCGTGGTAAAGCCGGCCTCCTGCAAGAGGCCATCCAAATAGGCAATACAGGCGGCTTCGTTGCCGGGTGGATTGGTGGTGTCAAATTGAATGAGCTTCTGTAAAATCTCAACCGGCCGTTCATAGATCGGGTCAGACACAAGTGTACTCCTTTGTCATTCGTCATTGGCTATTCGTCATTCGTCATTGGTCATTCGTCATTGGTCATCAAGTAACCAATCAATGTCGTTAAGTTAAGCAATTATCGTGTCAAAGTAATCAGTGATCAGTGCTCAGTTTCCAGCGTGTGGTTCGAGACTGGCTACTGAGCACTGGGAACTGATGACTGTTAACTGAATGACATTGAGTAACCAATGACAAAGGACCAATGACCAACTGCTTATTCTAGCCCTTCTTTGGTCTCCTGAATCAAGTGATCGACGACGGCGCGCAAGTCGCCGCTTTGGTCATAGACCTGGAGTTGGCGATCGGCGCTGGAGCCCTGGCGCAACATACGTTCAACAGGTTGCAGGTAGAGGCGCGTGCCTAGCTCATCAATCTCTTCAGCGATCAAGGCCACCAACTCACGGACAAGGTCACGGGTGGGCGCTTCCTCGGCTTTGCCAAAGTCGATCATCTTGCCGTCCAGCCCATAGCGCGAAGCGCGCCAGCGATTCTCCTCGATTAGATCACGCCGATAGACGCGGAAGGTGAGATTTTTGCGGCGTAGCTTCCAGAGCCAGAGCACCAGTGCCTGGAAAATGGCGGCAATAGCAATCGCTTCGTCGACTCGGGTGCAAATGTCACAAATGCGAAATTCCAGCGTGGGGTACTTGTGATGGGGGCGCACATCCCACCAGATCTTGCTCGCATCGGGGATGACCCCCACATTGGCCAGTGTACCGACTAGATTGTCATAGTCAGCTACAGTGCGGCAGATGTCCGGAATGCCAGAGCGGGGGAAATCCTCAAAGACCACCGACCGGTAGCTTTTGAGGCCAGTGCGCCGCCCCAGCCAGAAGGGGCTGCTGGTGCTGAGGGCGAGGATGTGAGGCAACATATAGCGCACAACATTCATGGCATCGACGGCAAAGGCGCGGTCTTCTATGCCGACGTGGACATGCATCCCAAAGATGAGCAGTCGCTGCGCCAGCAGTTGCATCTCCTCCAACACCCCCTGATAGCGGGGCAACGGTGTCACCGGCTGGTCGAGCCACCGTGAGAAAGGGTGGGTCGCCGCGGCCACCACCGCCAGCTCTTTTTGTTCAGCCAGACCGATGATGAAGCGGCGCTGTTTGGCCAGTTCCTCGTGAAGCTGGCCTATGGTCTGACAGGCTGGCGTGCCCAATTCTACCATCGACTGGTGTAACTCCGGTTTGAGTTCCCGTTCGACCATCACCACACGGCCATCATCAATAAATTGTGTAATAAAGGAGCGCATCTCGCGCGTTTGCGGATCAATAATTTGATATTCTTCTTCAATGCCCAGCGAAAGGGAAGGACGTGCCAGCATAGTGATGCTCCTGTAGGGCGATTCATGATTAATGACGACTGACCACGCAATATCGTTAAGTTAACAGTGATCAGTTTTCAGTGATCAGTCGCAATCTGTGCACTGGGAACTGAGCACTGGAAACTGTTTACCTTGACACGAAAAATGCTTACTTTAATGACATTGACTGACCACTGACCAGCTATCATCCAATCTTTTCTGTCTCAGCTACGATAAAATCGACAACTGCTTTGGTATCCTGGCCGGCAGCCTGCCAAACCTGCACTTGTTGGCGGGCATTGGCGCCGCGGGCTAAAATCGTTTCGAGGTGGGCAAGTTCACCCAGGCTCTTGAGCTGATCGGCAAAAGGGGTGACAAAGGCAATCAACTCGCGCAGCAGATCCGGGGCGGGCGCCATCTGCTCCAGGCCCCAGTCAATGAGTTCACCTTCCAATCCATAGCGCACGGCGCGCCACTTGTTTTCGGCAATCAAGAGCCGTTCATAGTGGCGAAAGGACATGTTACGTGCGCGGAGATCCACCATCCAGGCAATGGTCGCTTGGATTAGCGCCGTAATAGCCAGGGTGTCATTGAGATTGGGAAGCATATCACAGATACGAATCACCAGGGTGGCAAAGCGTTGATGGGGTGTAATATCGTAGCGGATCTGGCTGGCGTCAGTAATACTGTGCGTACGGATGAGGGTCTCCACGTAGCTCTGATACTCATGATAGCTGCCAAATGAACCGGGGATCCCAGTGCGGGGCAAGGCGTCCATGAGTACGCTGCGGTAGCTTTTGAGACCGGTGTTGCGCCCATTCCAAAAGGGACTGCTGGTGGCCAGACAGAGAATATGGGGCAGTACATAGCGCATTGTATTCATGACATCCACTGCTAACTCGCGGTCCTCAACCCCAATGTGGATGCGCAGTCCAAAGACTAACAGCCGACGTGCAATCATCTGGGCGTCATCAAGAATGGCACGGTATCCTGGCATGACATCGCTGCGTGCTTCCCAATGGCTAAAAGGGTGGGTGCCGGAGGCGGCCAGCTTGCAGCCGTTGCTGTGGGCAAACTCCAACATTTGGGTGCGGATGCGGGTAAGTTGCTGACGCGCCTCCTTGATATCTGCACTAATCGGCGTGCCGACCTCAATCACAGCACTGCTGAGCTGTTGGGTAAAGTCAGTCTCTGCCGTCCGTTCCCGTACCACCATCTGGTCGCGTGACATCGACTGATGGATGTACCCCAACAACTCGCTGCTCTGTGGCTCGATCAGCTGATACTCTTCCTCAATACCGATGTTTAAGGATGGCTGGTGCATAGGGTTCTCTTTTTCGTTACTCCTTTCACGGAACGCAGCGCAGGGGGTGGAAGGGGACGAATCGTTACACCCCCCAAAACAATTTCATCCCGATCAACAACGTCACAAAGGTGACGACGGCCATGCTGCTGCCCACCTTGAGAAAATCGCTAGGGGTGTAACTGCCTGGCCCCATCATCAAGATGTTAACGGGATGGGCGATGGGGGTGAGAAAGGCCGCTGAACATCCGGTGGCGACGGCGACGGCGACCGCACGTGGATCGATGCCGATCTGTAACGCAGCAGTGACAGCAATCGGCCCCAGCACCAATGCGGTCACTTGGCTGCCAATGACCTGGGTCACCAACATCGTCAACAGAAAGAGGCCGCCAATTAAGGTCAGTGGACCATAGGGCGCGGTGAGCGCGACAATGGCCTGGCCGATGCGCTCGGCTAGCCCCGTGTGGATCATGGCAATGCTGATCGGCAACATGCCGGCAATCAGGAAGATCACACGCCAGCCAATGCCGCGATAGGCATCGTCCAAGTTAATGCTGCCACTCAGGGCCATCGCCGCCACCCCGATCATCATGGCCTCGGCGGTGGGGATAATTTCCCAAATTGACACAACGAGGACTGTCACCGTAATGAGCACGGCCCAGAGCGCTTTCTGTGGGCGGGCCGGCCGGGCCGTGTGGGTGCTCTGCAAGACAAGAAAATCGCGCTCTTGGGTCAGCGCTTGAATGTGTTGAGGTGTGCCGACCATGAGAATTGCATCACCCGGCTCGAGCGGAATTTTGCCCACATCATTGTGAAAACTCAACCCTTCGCGCCACAGAGCTACCGCAGTAAGATGATACTTGTGGCGAAAGTTGAGGTCAATTAAAGATTCACCGAGAATGTGCGAACGCGGCGGGATGATCACCTCCGCCAAGTCGACAAAATAATTCTGCCCTTCCCCCTGTTGACCATTTGAACGCCCGATCTTCACCCCCCAATCGCGCAGTTTGACCACACGATCCTCGCGCCCGAGCAAGACCAGGAAATCACCGGCTTGAATCGCATCATCAGGCTGAGGATTCAGGATCGCCTGATGACCGCGCCAAATGGCGATGATCGTCAACCCTAGTTCCTGGCCAATGTTGCTCTGATTCAGCGAGATACCCACCAGTTGTGACGCTGCCGGCACTTCCACCTCCCACAGTTGGTCGTGCAATTGATACATCTCGGCGAGATTGCGCGATAACAGGTAGGGACTGGCGCTTTGGCCAACGGTCTCGCGCCGGGGCAACATAAACCGGCCAATAAAAAGCATAAAGAGTACGCTGGCGACGACAATCAATCCTCCAGTTGGGATAAAATCGCTCATGTTGAGCCCTTCTTGCCCCTGGTCGCGCAGAATGCTGCTCAAAATAATATTGGCCGTAGTGAAGTAGGTGGCCATGCCGCCGACCAAGGTGCCAAAGGCTAACGGCAACAAGAGCTTAGATGGGGGCACATCCGACTCGCGCCCGACCTGCACGGCGGCCGGCATTAGCACCGCACCGGCCGCAATCGTACTCATAAAGAGCGACATCAGCGCGCCTACGGTCATAAAGAGTGCCAGCAGGCGCGTTTCGGAACCGCGGCCCAACTGGCGTAGCCAATCGGCAATGTGTTGGACAACTCCTGTATCTTCCAGTGCTTGCGTAATGATAAAGAGACCGATAATCGTAATGACAACCGAACGACTGAAGCCAGAGAGGGCCTCTTGATAGGTAATAAGACCAGTGAGCGGGAGGACAGCCAGGACCAGAATCGCAATTAGATCGGCGCGCAGCCGATTCGAAACAATCAGGATCAGGGTAGTGGCGGCAATGGCCACCAAAATCCATTCTTGTGTAGAAAGCATAAATACCACAAATTTCTGCATGACGCTGCTCGCGCAGCGTGTCTATTTTTTCTCAATTAAAAAGGCGGGCACGACCGAACCACCACCAGCAGTTACATTGAGCAACGTCACCGTGCTTAAGCGTGTCAAACAACCACCGACACTGTCACCATGAAAGAGGAAAGGATCACAGTCAACCAGACGGCGGCTAATGTCCACATGCCCGTGGTCATCAATGCGGGGAAAATCTTCATAGGCAATGGTGGCGCGCACTTGAACAATGCTTGGCTCGCGCAGCGCCGTCTGCAAGGCCTGATCCCAAGTGGTCTGGTCGGTCTCCCAGCCAATGAGCACTCCTTTGCCGCCATACTCATCATTGGGCTTCAACACCAGTTGCTCTTTGTTGGCGCTGATCCAGGGGACAAGGTCCACCGGCGACCCGGCAGGCCCAACTGTCTGACGCTCCTCGACAATGCGCGTCCAGGGGATATGCTGGCGGATGGCGTCCAACTCGGCGGCATCAAAAAGATGGGCATTACGCTCATCAGAGACGACGGCAAAGCTGGCCTTTTTGTGCAACAACTTGCAATTAAAGGGGTTAGCCATACAGATTGCACCGGCGCGCACCGCTTTGATAATGGGATGGGTAAGGCCATACTTTTGTACCAGTTCACTGCCCAGGACACGCTTGTAGACAAAATCGACCGGCCGACCGGCGGCGTAGAGCTGGCCGTTACTGAACTCCATCTCATCAGGGTCGCAGATGGTGGTGGTAATGCCCTGCTGCGCAAAATATTCGACAAAGAGCTTGAATTCGGTGGTGGTGGGCACGCCGCGGAAATCCACAATCACCAGGTCGGGCAATTTGGTGCGGTTGCCACGCCACTGATAGTAAATCCGGAGCAGTGCTTCTAGCGCATGGGGGCGCACTTCGAGCGTTTTGACGGCGTAGCGCGCCTGGAAGTGCGCCAGCAGCGGCAACTCCAGAAAGAGTTCGGCCATGACATCATTATAGGCCATGCCGGCCGGGCTTTCGCCGTTGAATTCGATAAAGTTTAAGGTGCAAGTGCCGTCAATGTGGCGGGTAAAGAAGCTATCCAACCGGGCAGTGGGAATGTTCGTAGTGTAGCCGGTGGGCAGGTTGACCAACTCCTCCTCGGTCTGATCCAGGTAAAGTTGTGCACGCAGCGCAGCGTCGGCCAACATAGCTTCGGTCGCCTTGCGAAAGACGCTCAAGGTCAGCGCGGTGCGTTCCGTCAGATAACGATAGCTTGCTGCGGTGTGAAACATGGGGCGCAAAACCGTACAGAGCGGACGTTCGCCAAAGATCAGGTTGCGAGCGCCCAACCCCGGATAGAGCACATCCCAACTTTGTTGCGCCAGATTAGCGGTGGTACAGAGATCATGGTAGTGGTTGATAGCTGTGTGCAAGTTGGTCATAAGTGTTAACCTAGTACAGTTGGGCGTAAATACTTACGGCGATAAATCGTTACAGTTACTCGAGTATACAGTTACTCGAGTATAAGGAGTAGTTTATCTAGGTAACGATTTACGCCTAGATTTACTAGGCGGCAAAAGTTGAATTTAAAGTGTTGCGTGTTGCGTCACTTGGACGCGGAAATCAGAGTCAGTCATCAGATTGTCTATTCTAGCACATGACCATTAATTTCTTCAACACGCTACAAGATACGGGGTGCGTACCACAAAGGGAGCGAAGCGCCAACAAGGCCAATTGGGGCTTCTCGTCTGTCGCCCCAAATTTGGTACGCGCCCAAAGATACGAGGTGCGTACCACAAAGGGGGCGAAGCGCCAACCAAGCCCCTTAGTGCTTCTCGCCTACTGTCCATAACTTGGGACGCGCCCGATCTTATTAACGCCGCAAAATGGCTGTCAGGTAGGAGTCAGAAAAAAGAGAGTTGGGCCTCAGGCAAATGACTCAAAATTAATATAGAATGAAATGGGAACATAAGGCAATGTAAATCGTCTAAAAAGGTATAATCTAGATGGAATTGTGCCGTAAAAAGTGACATATGAACGTTTATTGATTTGGATGCCCTATACTGTTGGGCTTATATAGGTCTACGGGTGAAATCGCTCAATTGCTCGCTAGTGTTCGCGGTGATTTCACCTCTTCGCCCATATGAGCCTAATGTTTTTTGTTGGTTGGACAATACTTGTAATTTGGGTGGCGCTGTATCCCGCGACAGCGTCACCCACGCTTTATGGGCGGATCCGTCTTTACACTCTTCGGCGCTGAGCCATCATGGTTTATGTTACCCCCAACCCTGATTGACGGGTGCACACTGCCAGCGCGGCGATCCTTCCGGCGGACCATCAACCTTGCCACCTAGGGCGCTTAACTGAGACGCACCCATCACTGACCCACACAAGGAGACATCTCATGGCGCCCCGTACTCGAATGATCACCGTTTTTCTGTTCCTGCTGCTTGCTTCTACCGGATGGGGCAGCGGTTCGCTCCAGGCCACTGCCGCACCCAGCACAACCCCGTTACCCGGCACTGTACAATTCAATGCTCTTCAACTGACTGTCCCGCGTGCATCAGCAGTGCGCGCCCCAACAACAGCAGATGGCGCGCAACCTAAGGCAACAATACCCAATGCACGGCGTTTGCCGTTCTGGTTGCAGGCGCCGCGCCCGGATTGGGTGGCGGTGGGCCCCCATGCACTACCCGTAAAAGATCCCAACCTTGCCAATGGTGCAACACGAGCACTTGACATTATTGGCGGTGAAGAAGCCGCGCCTGGTGCCTGGCCCTGGCAGGTTGCGCTGGTCAACGCCTCGGTTACCAATGCCTATGACGGGCAATTTTGCGGCGGCTCGCTCATTGCGCCTGAATGGGTGCTGACGGCAGGACACTGTGTTGAGGGTGCGCTCCCTCTCTTGATCAATGTCGTTACAGGACGCCACCGGCTTTCCTCTGCAGAGGGCGAACGGATCCCTGTTGCACAAATCATTGTCCACCGCGACTTTGACTACTATAATCTGGATTCGGATCTCGCCCTGTTGCGCCTGGCCCGACCATCCACTCAGCAGCCAATTTCGCTCAATGCGCCGGAAGATAGCAAGTTAGAAGCACAGGCTGCACCGGCCACGGTCATTGGTTGGGGCATTGCCGATCCCTATTATGAACCCAGTGATACGTTACACCAGGTGGTTATACCACTGGTCAAGCCGGCAGATTGCACCGCAGTCAGCGACTATACCGGCTGGGTGAAGCCGACCATGCTCTGCGCCGGCTTTGATTTTGATGCAGAAACCACGAAAAGCCCTTGTTACGGCGATAGCGGCGGTCCACTGATGGTGCGTAACAGCCAGGATGACGGTTGGGCGCAACTGGGTATTGTTAGTTGGGGCTATGGCTGTTACGGCTACGGTGTCTTTACCCGCGTCTCGCGCTTCAAAAGCTGGATCAATGGCTGTCTCACTGATTTTACGACAGCGGCGTGTCAAGGCAGTGGGTTAAAGGGGGATGCTGCTGAACCGGATAATTTTGCGCAAACCGAGCCGCAATTTCAATTGGTGGATAGCGTGGGACAAGAGCATAATATCCACCGGCCAAATGATGATGATTGGACCTACATTGACGCCATCGCTGGCCACACCTATATCATTGAAACCTACGATTTAGGCAAAGGCGGCGATACCATCCTTTGGCTCTACGCTACCGATGGCTTTTCGATCTTGGCCTGGAATGATGACGCCACCAATTTGTCCCAGCTTTCCTATGACGAGTACATTGAGGGAATTCAGACAGGCATGATGCCACAGTGGCGCGCCTCGCGCATCACCTGGAATGCGCCTGCCGACGGCGTCTACTACGTACAGGCCAATCACTACTCCGGCTACGCAACCGGGCCAAGAACCCAATACAACATCCGTCTTGTTACGTTGGGCAATCAAGTCTATCTTCCCATCATAACCGGAGAGTAGTGTTTTGCTAGGGAAGTATTGTGCCAGATTGGTTTGCTTCCGTGAGAATGTTGTGTCGTCCCGTAGGGACGGCTGAGTTTAGCAAGGAAAAGAGCTTATATGCTGGTTCTAAACTCATGCCTCCCTACGGGACGGGTTTTACCCCTGCCGCGGCGACAAAAATTCGCCCTAAAAGTGAAATGCACCTGCGCGATGGGCGCTCCCTGTTTTGGGTGCGTCCCATTTTGGGTGGATTGGTCAAGCAACTAAAATGGGTTAACCAGAGTAAGCCCACAAATGTGGTACACACCCCCCCTGTTTTTTAGCCCTTGTTACACTCTGCGCTTCGTGTTATACTGCGCCTTTGATGCAAACGGTATGTACAGAGCAGAGTAAAGAGTCTTGAACGAGACCCATCCAATCAACCAGTACAAATGAGGGAACATGGCGCGACTGTTACGCTTGCTTTTGTTGGCAACAGGGCTTTGCTTGCTACTTGCCTGCCATCCGATTGAAGCGCCACCACCAGCTTATCGTAATACGTTGTTATTCGCATCTCCGCCGGCAATGGTGGCTCAATATGGGCTGCTTGAGTTGCCCATAACGACCGACATCACCGTTGCCAATCCCTATGATCCCGACCAGATTGACCTGCGCGTCCACTTTACCGGCCCACACGGCCAGGTGCTGACCGTGCCAGCTTTCTGGATGCAGCCCTATGACCTTGCCACCCAATTGCCCCGAGGCAAGCCTGGTTGGCGCGTCCGCTTTACTCCGAATATGCCGGGCGAATGGCAAGCCCAAGCCGAGTTGGCCATCCCTGCCCAGCAGAGCCCCCCTATCCACTTTACCGTTACACCCACGGCTAACCCAGGCTTTGTGCGCATCCATCCTACCAATCCCAACTACTTCGCCTTTGACGATGGCAGCTTCTACTTCCCGATCGGCCTCAACCTGGGCTGGTCCACCGGCGCTGTGCTGGCCGACTATACTCGTTGGCTGGACCGCCTGAGCGCCAATGGCGGTAACATCGCGCGGGTGTGGATGGCTCCCTGGTCCTTTACGATTGAGTGGCAGGAGACAGGGCTAGGCGACTATACGGCTCGTATGCAGCAGGCGTGGCTGCTTGACCAGATCTTTCATCTAGCCGAGGAACGGGGGGTCTATATTATGCTCACGCTGATCAATCATGGCCAATTTAGCACCTCGGTCAACCCGGAGTGGGCGGATAACCCCTACAACGCAGCCAATGGCGGTCCGTGCCCAAACCCCATCGCCTTTGTCACCGACCCGACCGCCAAAGAATTTTTCAAGCGCCGCCTGCGCTATATTGCGGCGCGCTGGGCGTACTCGCCCAATCTCCTGGCCTGGGAATGGTGGAATGAGGTCAACTGGACCGGCATTGGCGACCAAGATCTGGGACCCTGGATCCGCGAGATGACGCCGGTGTTGCAAGCCTTTGATCCCTATGATCACCTCATTACCAACAGCTATGCCAACGGTACACGCACCCAGATCTGGGGGTTGCCGGAGATCGACTTTAGCCAGCAACATGACTACACCGGCGGCGATCTCAACCAGACGCTGGCCGACGATCTGCGCCGCATCCAAGCCGTTGCGCCGAACAAACCCGTGCTCATGGGCGAACTGGGCTACTCGGCCGGTGCGCAGGAAAATCTCGACGCCATGCATCTCCACGTAGGGCTGTGGGCGGCGCCTTTTTTGGGTTATGCCGGCGGCAGCATGTACTGGTGGTGGGATAACTTTATTGACCCGCAGAATCAGTGGCCCCAATATGGCGCGTTGGCCACCTTTTTTCAAGGAGAGGATCTGGCGGTACTGACCCCAACCACCGCCGCAGTTGCGCCAGAAGGCGCCCAAGCGTTGCTCTTACAGGGCAGTGACCGCGTCCTAGTTTGGGTGCGGAGCGATGGTTACAGTGTGCCCGCTGCCCAATCCGCCTATGACAAAGCTGTACGTGATGCGCTCAAGAGCAAGCAGAAACTAACGGAGTGGTCCTATGCAGCGCCTTTGTTGCGCGGGCGGACCGTCACATTAACCGGGCTAGCTGACGGCGCCTATACCGTGCGGTGGTTTGCGCCCCAAAGTGGCGCGTGGATGGAGACGGCTACAGTGCAGGTAAGCGGTGGCACTGCGATTGTGGCATTGCCGGACTTCGATATGGACATCGCATTTAGCGTGACCCCGCAAGAATAATTCAGAAAAATTTATCGGCTCCTGTTCCATCGTTGCCTTCGACAAGCTCAGACAACGATGGAACAGGAGCCGAGCCTTCAGCAAATCCACAGAAACGAGCAACACCATGCGGCGACCCAATATCCTGATTCTCTATACGGACCAACAGCGCTGGGATGCGCTGGGCGTCAACGGCAACGGGGCTATTCAAACGCCTAACCTGGACCGGCTGGCGCAGGAGGGGCTCAACTTTGACCATTATTTTGTCCAAAATCCGGTCTGTATGCCAAGCCGCGTCAGCTTTCTGACCGGCCAATACCCTTCTACCTTGGGTATCACCCACATGGGGGTGCCGGTGCCGACCGATGCCATCACCTTGCCCCGTCTGCTGCGTCCCTATGGCTATCGCAGCGCCAACATTGGGAAGCTGCACTTTTTGCCCCATGCCAACCGCGATCATCGTGCGCTCCATCCTGACTATGGCTTTGATCAGCTGGAGATTGCTGACGAGCCCGGTGTCTATGAAGACGCCTATCGCGCCTGGGTGCGCCGCCAAGCGCCCGACCAGCTCGACTACATCAGCCTGGGGCTGCCGCCGGCGACGGCCATTTGGCACAAGACACTAGGCATCAAAGACACGGTCAAACATCCGAGCGAAGGCGGACGCTTTGACTTTAAGGGCGCGATTCCTTTCCCCGGCGATGAACGCTACACGCACACGGCCTTTGTCGCCGAGCAGACCATCGAATATCTGCGCCAACAGTCCGCGCGGCAGCCCTTTCTCTGTATTGCCGGTTTCTATTCTCCTCATGCGCCTTGGGTCGCACCCCAACGCTATCTTGACCGTTATGACCCTGCAACCTTTACATTGCCTAGTTATCCGCCCGCGGTCGAAGCTCGCCGTCACGGTGAATCCTTTTCCGACGCGCAACTGCGTTCAGCGCGCCACGGCTACTATGCCATGATCAGCGAGGTGGATCACCATGTCGGGCGCATCTTGAGTGAACTGGCCGCGCAAGGATTAGCCGAGGATACCATTGTCATCTTCACCTCGGACCACGGCGAGTGGCTGGGTGAGCATCTCAAATATGGCAAGGGCTATCCGGGCGATGATGCGGTCAGCCGCGTGCCGTTGCTCATGCGCTGGCCAGCCGGCATCACCGCCACGGGACACACCTGTCATGAAGTGGTAGAGGCGGTTGACGTGTTGCCCACGCTGCTCGCGGCGATTGGGGTCCAGCTTCCGCCTCACCTGCAAGGCCAAAGCCTGACCCCCACCTTCCAGGCGCGCCCCTTTACCGGCAAAGGCGCCGCCCTTATGGAGCACGCCGGCTGGAAAAATCTGCGCACTGCCCGCTACCGCTATCTGGTCCACGCCGATGGTCGGGAGGCGCTCTGGGATCTGGAACGCGACCCGCACGAATATCATGACGTCGCCGCCGACCCAGCCTATCAACCCGCCCTGGCCGAACAACGCCGGCTGCTGATCCAGCGTCTGTTGCAGGCGGAACGGCCGCTGGCGCGCAGTTGGGCGTATTGATGTTCATAGCACATCCATCTGTGCTTCTACACCGGCACAACCCCAATCTCTTCCCCCCGCCGAAAGGCCAACGCAGAATCGATCATATCGGCAAAGGTGTAGCGCGGTTCGTAGCCGAGGATGCTGCGCGCTTTGGCATTCGAGACGTTAAACCACCAGAGGAAGGGCATCTTTACCTCTAGATAGGGGCGGTCGGTGTGGGTGGCGATCAGTTTGGCCACGTTGACAAAGGATGTCGCGGACGGTCCCACCAGGTTAAAGGCTTGCCCCACCGCATCTTTGCTCTCCAAAACGCGAATAATGCCATCGACCGTGTCGCGTACATCCGTAAAGGGGAGGCCCCACGAATTGCCTTCGGTGTCCATGAGGGCGCAAACCGCGTTAGGCGTTTGCATGGCCGCGGCCACGGCGGCTTTGGCTGCGGCTACGTTCTCGGCGCCAAACCAGGGCACGCGCCCAGGTATGGTCCACTCTTGGTTGACGTAGAGATCAAGCCAGGCCGGATAGAGCAGTTCCAGCGGCTCATCGGCGGCAATGACCGAGCCAAAGCGCATGATCTTGACAGGCAAGTTGAACTCCCGCTGATAGGTGTAGAGCATCTGCTCAGACATCAGCTTGGTGAGGGCATAGATGTCAATCGGTCGTTGCGGGTGATCTTCATAGAAAGTGGTGCGGTCAGAGACAAAGGGGTGATAGGCTTGGTCGGTGCCGGCCAACTGAATGCTCTGCACTTTGCGGCTGGAACGCAGCGCACCCTCCAGCACATTGAGCGTGCCCAGCGCATTGATCTCGACCATGCGTTGCACGGTAGAATTGCCCTGTTTCATCTGCGCGGCCAGATGCACAATCGCATCAACGCCATCGCAGGCACGATAGACTCCTGGGGCATCATCCATATCCGCTTCGTAGACTTCCGCGCCCAGTTTATGCACTTTTTCGGTTTTGGGATCGCCGGGAAAGATCAGACCCCGCACCGTGTAGCCGCGCTGCATTAACTGATAGGCCAGATTGGCCCCCACCCGGCCACTAATGCCGGTGATCAATACGTTTGTCATTGGATTATCCTTGTTCAAATGATTTACTGGACTCTGGCAAATTTCAGATAGGCAGGAGAAAAATCACCAATGGCGCACAGCGCCCGCAAGCGAGCAACTAATCACTAATCTCCAGTGTGAGCGATAAAAAACGCTAGACTCCAGTGATTTACCAAACACTCCAGCCGCCATCGACGATCAGATCCTGGCCGGTCATAAATTTGGCGCCAGGCGAGGCCAGGAAGACGACGGCGGCCTTGAGATCATCGGTTTCCCCTAGCCGTTGCATGGGCGTGCCGTCAATCAGGGCGGCTTTCACGGCTGGTGTCAGCTTTTCTTCGTTTTGTTCGGAGGGAAACATGCCGGGGCTCAATGAGTTAATGGTCACGCCGTGGGGCGCAAATTTGGGGGCAAAGTAGTGAGTGAGGCCATGTACGCCATGTTTGCTGGCAAAGTAGGAAGGAATGTCCCAATTTTCAATACCAGGGTAGCGCCGTCGATCGCCGGCGATGCTGCCATAGATCGAAGCAATGTTGATGATCCGACCCCAGCCCCGTTCGAGCATGGGCGGGGCGAAGAGCTGGATCAGGCGGAAACAAGCATCTAGATTGAGCGCCATCACCTCCCGCCAATCGGCCATCGTCACTTCTAGCCAGGGCTTGAGGACGCCAAACCCGGCATTATTTACCAAAATGTCGATTGGCCCAGCTTCTTGTTGGAGACGCAGCACATCAGCCTCCACGGTCACATCCGCCGGAATGACTGTGACCGGCGCACCCCACTGCTGAGCCTGCTGTGCACAATCCTCCAGCGGCGCACGTCGGCGCCCACAGACCACCAGATCGGCGCCGGCCTCAGCCAACCCCAGCGCCATCTGCAAACCCAGCCCCGTGCCCGCACCCGTCACCAAAGCGCGCTTGCCGACCAGACTCAATAATTCTAAATGTGTTGACCTTGTCATTTATCTTCTCCCGTCATCTTGTCATCCCGTCATCTTGTCATCCCGTCATCCCGCCGGGGCAATCCCCGCCATCAGATGCACCAGGTTGGCCTGGGAGATGCCCTTGGTCGGGCCATCATAGACCACCTGCCCCAGCCGCAACACGACAATGCGATCGGCCACTTCAAAGACAATTTCGATGTCATGGGTAATCATAACCACGGCCACCTGGCGCTCGGCCAGGGTGCGGATCAGCTTGATCACATTGCGCGTCTGTGCCACCCCCAACGCCGCGGTCGGCTCATCCAGGATCGCCAGCACCACATCAGCGGTGACGGTGCGGGCAATCGCGACTGACTGGCGCTGGCCACCGGAAAGCGAACCGACGGGCCGGTCATAATCTTCGAGCGCAATGTTGAGTTCGAGCAGCCGTTGGCGGGCGATCTCTTCGCTGGCCCGATCATCACGCAAGGACAACGGCCCCCAATGGGTGCGTGTCGGCTCTTTGCCCAATACCATATTGTGGGCGGCGCCCAGGTTAGGGCAGAGGGCCAGATCCTGATAGACTGTCTCCACACCGGCGGCCCGCGCATCGAAAGGACTAGAGAAGTGCACCACTTTGCCCAGCAACTCCGTGTGGCCGCGGTCGGGTTGGATCGCGCCGCTAATCATCTTGATTACCGTACTCTTGCCGGCGCCGTTATCACCGACCAGACAGAGCACTTCGCCGGCGTTCACAGCAAAGCCCACGTTGTAGGCCGCCATTACGGCGCCAAAGCTCTTGGAAAGCTCCTGACAGCGAAAGACTGTTTTGGCTGATTGTTTTGTCAGCAGTGGTGAAGCTGCACTCGTTGGCTGTCTGGCCTTGGCTTGTTCTAGCAGCATCTCCCGGCGATCGGCCTGTGGTTCAACGGCTACCGCCCGTTCACGCCGTATGGCGCCATATTGATCGGCCCCTAGCGCCAGGAGCAACATCAAGCCGCGGGCAATCTGTTGATACCAATCCTGCAGACCGGCAAAGATCAAGCCTGTGTTGAGCACAGCAATCGTCGCCACGCCAATAAAGATGCCAAAGGGATGGCCGGAACCGCCAGCGAAGCCCACCCCGCCCAGGATGACAGCGGTGAGCACATCCAATTCAAAGCTCAGCCCAATCGACGGCGTGCCGCTGCCCAAGCGCGCCGTGGCCAGGGTGGCAACCAAGCCCATAAGGATGCCGTTAAACATATAGAGCCCGACCACCAGCCGTGGCGTGTTGATGCCACTGAGCCGCGCCGCGGTGCTATTGCCCCCTACGGCAAAGACGCGCAGACCAATCACAGTACGCGTTAACACCAAGCCACCCACAATAAAAACAACAGCAGCGATTAGCACGGGCAGCGGCGCCGCGCCCAGCCGTGTGCGGCCAATCGCGATAAAGCTCTCTGGGAAACCAAAGATGGATACGCCACCGGAGACAACAAAGGAGAGACCGCGAAAGATCGCAGCCGTGCCAATAGTGACAATGATCGGCGAAATCTTGAGCGCGCGCACGAGTGCACCGTTGAGCAAACCCAAGAGCGCACCACAGAGCAACCCAACCACGACTGCAACCACTGGATTCTGGGTGAGCACCGCAGCGCGGGCGACAACCACTGAGATCAGGGCATATTGCCCGCCAATTGAGAGGTCAACATTGCCCGAAACGAGCAAAAAGCCGCTGCCAATCGCCGCAATTGCAATCGAAGAGATATTGAGTAGCGTGGCAAAGGCATTATCAATCGTGAGAAAATTATCATAGCGCAGACCAAAGAAGAGGATCAACGCGATACATAACAAGCCTAACCCTAAACGGTTGCGCCAATCCCAGGCCAAACTAGCCGGACGCGCCCAGCCACGGAAAGCACCAAACCCAGTCGCGGACATAGAATCAGTTCCTTACAGATTGGGGTAGGAAATGACAGGATGAGCGTCTTGTCATCTTGTCATCCTGTCATCCCGTCTTTTTTTCTAGGCCGCCACCCGAATATAATTTTGGCGTGTTGCGTAGCCGATGTTGCCCAAGTTGGTAAAATATTTGTCGGCGTGCTGCCAGGTCTCTTTGACATTGGCCATGGCCGTGTTAAATTCGTCAATGGTCTCCGGCGAGTTAAGTTCGATGGCATTGAATTGCATGACCATGGGAATCTCCTTGCCTTCCAGCCAATCGGCGGCATATTGGCCCCAGGCGTAGCCCATCATGGGGTAGGCAAAGGCAAAGCTGGCCTTATAGGGACCGCCTTCGCGAATTTTTTTCAGCGCCTCGGCGTCACCGTCAATCCCAGAGATGTAGATCTTGTCACTGGCTTTGCCGGCGGCTTCAATCGCCGCCAGTGCACCTAGCACCAGTGTATCACCACCGAGAATGACATTGACATCAGGGTGGGCCTGTAAAACGGTGTTCATGGTGTTAAAGCCTGCTTCATTGGTGATGGCCCCGGCGTTGACATCGCTGACAATTTCCACCCCCTCGCCCGCCGTTTTGACCCCGTCCAACACCCCTTTGTGGCGGGCGATCAATACTTCAATCGTATCAATATTGAAGTAGTGCACCTTGGCTTGGCCGTCCAAATTTTCGGTGATCCATTTGGCGGCGGCCAACCCCTGGGTATAGCCTACTTTGTATTGATCGGCGACGGCCTGGGTGGTGCTAGGCGGCGTCACTAAGGAGAGGACCGCAATGCCCTGGTCAATCGCCTGTTGCATAAGCGGCGCCTGGGCGTTGGCGTCCAACGGCTGGATGCAGAGCGCAGCAATGCCGCGTTGTAGGAAGGTGTTGATCTGTTCAATATTTTTGGCCGAGTCATCGTTGGCAATGGCCGTGATAAATTCTAGACCCCGCTCTTCGGCTGCCAGTTGAATTGAGTTGGTAATTGCTAAGAAGAACTCGGCGTTGGAGGTGTTGGCCCAAGCAATTCGTTTGGGCAAATTGGGAATTTCCCCCACGTTATCGTTGGCCTCAAAGGCTGTTAGTGTTTTGGGATCTGGGCCCGTATCGCTTGCCGCTTCTTGTGCTGGTGCGGCTGTGGCTTCCGGCGCCGGCGCACCGGGCGTTACACAGGCCGCCAAAAGTGTTGCCCCGGCGGTAGCAGCCATCAATCCTTTTAAGAGTTGACGGCGTGAGAAGGGCTGCGCGGCGGACAGGGGTGTAGTAGGCTCGACAGGGTGATCTGACATTTTGTGTTCTCCTTGGATAAAATAGATTAGCAGGCAATAAAGTTTGTCGCTCATATGGGCGAAGAGATGAAATCTGTGGGATTCTCATTGAAACTCTATTATGCGATTTCACCCGAAGACCTATATGCGCCAAATTTGTAGTTTATTGGATCATACCTTGGGCTGGAAACTTTTGTCAAAGGCGATTTTGGGGTCAGCCAGTGGAGCAAAGCTGACCCCAAAATCGCCCCAAAGGGCAATGAGAGTTTGTTGCCCCGCCTCCTCCGACTTTAGGATTCGCCGGCGGTATCATTGTTGGTGCGAACCCGAAGCAGAGAAGCAGAGTAGTGAGTTGCACATTCTAGTATAGTATAGTACTATGCACTTCGCTCCCGTTGGCCCCCAACGCAACCCGAATTCACCCCAACTGATCAACCTTTGTGGAGGAAGCTATGAAGATCACTCGCGTCCACGCGACCGCCACGTCCTACCGTCGTGAGACGCCTATGCGCGACGCACTCCAATTGCTGGATACGCGTGGCACAACCCACATTACCATCGAAAGCAGTGAAGGCGTCAGCGGCGTCAGCTCCACCTACTTTGGACGCATTGATAAAGCGCCCGATGTGTTGGCCCATATGGTCAACGACGTGCTAGGGCCGGCCATTGTGGGTGAAGATCCCTTTCTCATCCGCGGTATCCGTGACAAACTCTGGCAACTGACCGACTATCACGGCGCCCAGGGCATCACCCTCTTTGGCATTGCCGGTATCGACATTGCGCTCTGGGATTTGGTGGGCAAAGCGGTCGGTCAACCGGTCTGGCGGCTGTTGGGCGCACGGCGCGACAAGGTGCCGTCCTATGCGATGGTCGGCTGGCTCAATTATCCGTTGGATGACCTCAAAGCGATCTGCGAGCGAGCCATGCAACAAGGCTTCCGTGGCGTCAAAATGAAGGTGGGGGCGCCGACGCTGGAAGAGGATATTGCACGAATTGAGGCCGTCCAATCGATCGTAGGGCGCACCGGGCTGATTATGGTCGATGCCAATCAGGTCTTCTCCGTCAATGAAGCCATGCGTCGAGGGCAAGTCTACCAGGAGATGGGTTGCTATTGGTTTGAAGAGCCTCTGCGCGCCGATGACACCGACGGTCTGGCGCGGTTGGCCGACGCCCTGACCATTCCGATTGCCTCCGGCGAAAACAACTATGGCAAGCGTCAGTTTCGTGAGCTCTTTGAACGGCGCGCGGTTGACATCGTCCAACCCGATCTGCGCCGCGCCGGCGGGCTTACTGAATGTCTGGAGATTGGGCTCATGGCCGATGCCTTTAATGTACCCTACGCTTCGCATGGCGGCGGTGTCCATCTCCATTTGCTGGCAGCGTTGCCCAATACCCTCTTCATGGAAAGCGGACTATTGCCGACGGATAGTGCAATCCAGTTGATCGATGGGTGCTATCCACTGCCGGAAGCCCCCGGCTTTGGCGGCACGGAGTAGAGTTTATAAGAATTGGGTGATTAGGTGATTGGTGATTTCGGCAAGCTCAATGGCGCAGGGCGCCCACTTTGCGAACACCAATCACCTAATCACCCAATCACCCAATCACCCAATTGGGATTAGATTCTTTTAATCAGTCAAATAACAAGGAGGAACCAAGATGACTCTCTCCCACGTGTCAAGACGTACTTTTTTGAAGCAAATGGCCGTCATTAGTGGCGGGGCGGCCCTGGCGGCTTGTGTCCCGGCAGCCCCGACCGCGCCGAGTTCTGCCGCTTCCGGGGATACGGCTGCGGCGGGCGCGGCGCAAGAGACGCAAACGATCTCCTTTATGAATTGGGATGAGATCGGCGGCACTCCCTTTGAAACGGTGATCAATGCCTTCACGGAGGCTTCCGGCATCCAGGTGGATGTACAGCCTTCACCGGCCCAGGACTATGAGGCCAAAATGCGCACCATGATCGCCGGTGGCACCGCACCCGACGTTATGCGCATCAACGATGACTTTGTGCGCGGCTATACGAGCGAAGGGCAACTACTTGATCTGACCTCATACCTGGAGCGTGATGGCATTACCGGGGAAGGGTTTTTTGAGACCATTTACAATTTCCCGCGCCAGCCAACGGGTGAATATACGGCATGGAGTGTGGGCTGCCAGCCTTCGGTCGTCTTCTATAACAAAACCATGTTTGAGGACGCAGGCGTGACCTTGCCGCCCACCACCTGGACGAGCGAAAATTGGAAATTTGCCGATTTCCTGGCCGCGGCGCAAGCGTTGACCGTTCCCGGCGAGCGGTGGGGCGCGTTGGTCTACAGCGCCACTGCCTTTGAGACCGTCTTCCCCGTAGCCAATGGCGAACCGAGCGGCATCTACTCCTTTGACGGCAATGAGTTTACACTGGCCAATGAAAAGTCAATCGAAGCCATCCAGTGGGTCGCCGATCTGACCTGTGTGCATAATGTCCAGCCGGAGTGGGGCGTCGTCACCCGTAGTGGCGCCCCCAACCAACTCTTTGCCGGCGGCCAGTTGGGCATGTACTTCAACGCCTTTGGTGTAGCCCCGTATATGCGCCAAAACGCCACTGACTTTGTCTGGGACATTGCGCCTTCACCGGGGCAGGAAGACCAGAAAGCGATTGCCACCATTGTCTGCTTCTGCATTCCGACGGTCTCCACCAACCCGGATGGCGCCTGGGATCTGCTGAGCTACATGAGCGGCCCGGATGGTGCTAAGCTCTATGCTGACGCCGGCGCCTTTATCCCGCCCTTGCGCGAGATGGCCACCTACATGATCAACAACAATGGGGACCAACCACCGGAACACATTTCGTTGGTCATCGATGCGCTGGAGAACTCGGTCACCGAGAACTTCTCTGCCTACATTGAGCGGGCGCGTTCCTTCTATCGCGGCGAGTTAGAACTCGTCTACACCTGTCAATCCAGCGCCGAGGATGCGCTGACCGGTATCCGTGATGAGGTAGAAAAGGCGCTGGCCGGTGAGATCTAGGCTTGGGCCATATGCGCCAAGAACAGCTACCCCTCATTCAATAGGCCGACTCTAGCTGCGATGCTGCTCCCCGTCCCGTAGGGACGCTTGACTTTAGGGACAAGCAATCAGCTATCTTCCCTAAAGTCAACTGTCCTTGCGGGACAAGTACCGCATCTCGTACAGTGTAACCGAAATTCTGCTAGGTTAGACCGTCCCGTAGGGACAAAACACCTTGCCACAAGGTGAGCTAATCTAGCAAAACTTAGGACACACTGTGCTACTGCACTGTAAACGAAATTTTGAGGAATTAGACGTAGGTGCGGTTTCCATACCGCACAATCGACCAATCTGGGGGATTTCTGATCTGTGCGGTATGGAAACCGCACCTACGATCTATGTCTCTAATTTATCAGAACTTGCATTACACTGTGCTACTACAGCAAACATTTAATTTTTAGAAATCACGATCCAAGCATAGGTCATCAGGGATTTCTAAAAATTAAGCGGCCAGACAACTAGCTCGCTATCAACACGAGTTGCGCAAACCCGACACGAAATTAGTGCTGAAGAGGAGGAATTGCATGAAGCAGGATCATAACAGACTTTCACGACGTCAATTTTTAGCAGGGCTGGCAGTTGTTGCCGGCACCAGCACGTTAGCGGCCTGTGTTGCCCCAGCGCCAGGTGCAGCGCCGGCTGAAGGGACGGGCGCCGGCAGCGCGGCGGCTGGCAGCGAAGCGCAGCTGTTATCTTTTATGAATTGGGATGAGGTCGCTGGGTCACCCTTTGAGGTGGCGCTCAATGCCTTTACCGACAAAACCGGCATTCAGGTCGATCTACAACCGACGCCTAGCCAGGACTACGGTACGAAACTGCGCACCATGTTAGCCGGCGCTACTGCGCCCGATGTCTTCCGGGTTGATGATGATGATGTACGCGGCTTTTCGCTGGAGGGGCAATTCCTGGATCTACAGCCCTTTGTAGAGAAAGCTGGCATGGATCTCACCAACTACTATGCCAGCATCTTTGACTTTCCGCTGCAACCGGAAGGGGATCGCACCGCCTGGTCAATTGGCAACCAGCCACGGGTATTCTTCTGGAATATCGATCTCTTTGATGCGGCCGGCGTGCCCCATCCGCCTACCACCTGGACCAAGGACGGCTGGAATTGGGATGACTTCCTGGCTGCGGCCAAAGCGCTGACCATCCCGGATCAGCAGTGGGGTGCGCTCATCTCTGACAACACCGGCTACGAACAGACCTTCCTAGTCACCGGGGGCGTGCCGGATGGGCGCTTCTCGTTTGATGGCTTGGAATTTACCATGGCTTCACCCAAAGGCATTGAGATTGTGCAATGGGTGGCCGATCTGACCTGCGTCCATGGCGTGCAGCCCGAATGGTCGGTGCTCCAGCGCAGCGGCGCCGGCGATCAGCTCTTTGTGGCTGGCCAACTCGCTATGACCTTCCGCGCCTTTGGTTCCACCCCCTATTTCCAAAATAACATTACCGACTTTGCCTGGGATATTGCGCCTGTACCGGGCCGCGAGGATCAGCAGACCGAAGGCAGCTTGATCGTCTTTGCCGTACCCAAGAGCACGGCCAACGCCGATCTGGCTTGGGAGTTGCTCAACTTTATGATTGCTGAGGAGGGGGGCACGATCTTTGCCCAAACTTCGGCCTTTGTCCCCGCGCATAAGGCAGCTGCGGACAAAATCGAGGCCAATGGCAAACCGCCGGAGCATATCAAGCTCTTCTTAGAAGCGGCTGATCATTCGACGCATGTCAACTTTTCCTCCTATACATCGCGCGCCCGTTCGGTCTACCGCCCATTGATGGATCTGGTCTGGACTTGCCAAGACACGGCGGAGAATGTGCTGAGCGGCGTCAAGGCGGAAGTAGAGACTGTGTTGGCCGGAAATTAGGGTGGGAAGCCCGCGAACTTTAGGGAGTATGGACTATGGCCACTGTGGCAATGGATCGACCGCGTGTGCGGCGGCGCCTTTCCTGGGTACGTATGGAGGAGCACATCTTTGGCTGGCTCTTTATCTTGCCGATTGTGATTGGGGTCTGTTTCTTTCAGTTTTACCCCATTCTCGTCTCCATGTACGCATCGCTGACTAACTGGACCGGTTTAAACGACCCCAGCTTTATTGGTCTGGACAATTACACGCGCCTGGTGACCGGGGATCGCTTCTTCCGGTTGACATTGCGCAACACGGTCTACTATACCATTGGCTCGATTCCGCTGAGCATTTCGCTGGCACTTATCCTGGCACTGCTCTGTAACCGGGCGGCGCGGGCGGTTTACTGGTATCGCACCGCGTTCTTTGCCCCCAATGTGACCAGCACAGTGGCGATTAGTTTGGTCTGGTTCTGGCTCTATGCGCCCGATGTGGGGCTGATCAACTGGTTTCTTTCGCTCTTTGGGATCGAGGGACCGGCCTGGTTGACCAGCCTCACCTGGGCCATGCCGGCCGTGATCCTTGTCGGGGTCTGGCAACATGTGGGCTACCCCATGTTGATCCTGCTGGCAGGCTTGCAGGGCATCCCCGAATCGCTCTATGAAGCGGCCAAGTTGGATGGCGCCGGCGCCGTGGCCCGCTTTCGCTCGGTGACTTTGCCGTTGCTCACGCCCTCGCTCTTCTTTCTGCTGATCACCCAATTCATCTCGTCCTTCCAGGTCTTTGGGCTGATCTATGTCATGACCCAAGGTGGACCGGCCAACGCCACCAATGTCTATATTCACTATCTCTATCAAAACGCCTTTGCCTTTGGGCGGTTGGGCTATGCCTCCGCGATGGCGTGGATTCTCTTTGCACTGATTGCGCTGATTACCTTTGTCCAGTGGAATTTGCAGAAGCGGTGGGTTTTTTATGAATAAGGATTCTGTTATGCTGCGTGACCTAAGCCAGCAACCAAGCACCAGAACCAACTCCGTGCGTCGGCGTTCTCTGGCCGTACAACTGCGCGCCTTGGGCCTATCGACCATCTATCATGTGGTGATGGTAGCGCTAGCGCTAGCCTTTTTGTTGCCGCTGCTCTGGATGGTAAGCGCGTCCCTAAAAACGGAAGGGGAGCTAATGCGTCTGCCGCCGACCATCTTCCCTGATGTCGCTCAGTGGCAGAACTACACCTACCTCTTTACCTCTTGGACCATCATGCGCATGTTCTTTAACAGCGTCAAGTTGGCGCTCTATAATGTAGTCGGCCTGCTCTTTATCACCTCGCTGGCGGCTTACTCCTTTGCCCGTATCCGCTTTATTGGGCGGGACATGGCCTTTTCTGTGCTGCTGTCGACGGCGATGATCCCCGGTATTGTCTATCTCATTCCCCAATATATTATCTTTCGCGATCTTGGCTGGCTGGACACACACTATCCGCTGTGGGTGCCACGGGTGCTGACGCCGGTCTACGCCACCTTTTTGCTGCGCCAGTTCTTCAAAACCATGCCGCTGGATTTAGAGGACGCCGCCAAGATTGATGGCGCCACCCTCTTTGGCATCTACTGGCGCATTATGTTGCCCCAGGTCAAGCCGGCCCTAGCTGCGGTAGGTGTCTTTACCTTTCTTGAATCGTGGAATGATCTCTTTGGACCGCTGATCTTCATCACCTCGGCTGAATTGCAGACGCTACCGGTTGGCTTGGCCCTCTTCCAGGGAGAATATTTCACTCAGGTCAACCTGCTTATGGCTGCGTCGACCTTAGCGATTGTGCCCGTATTGATTGTCTTTATTTCGTCGCAGAAATACTTTGTACAGGGCATTACCCTGACAGGAATTAAGTAAAACTTTAATTTACAACTTGCCATCTATTGTTTATTGTTTGCGGAAGTGTAAAGAGATGGGAGCGCGCCAGTGGGAATTTGTGCAAACTGACTAGTCGCCGAACAATGTTTTTGTAATGTTTTAAAACTTTTTTGTGGAACAAGCTAGTGTATAATTACGTGCTGGTAGCAAAGACTCGGGTAGCTTGGAGTAGCGCCATCGTCACATACCACCAGTCAAGCTGTAAAAAACGTGACAGTGCGACGATGTGCTGCTACGGCATGTTTCTTAGGAGGATGGATTGGCAACTGTTCGTTTAGCAGTAAATGGCACATTGATGCGGGGGCTCGAACTCAACCCCAATCTACTCAATGTGGGGGCGACCTTTGTCTGTGAAGCGCAGACAGCGCCCATCTATCGACTTTGGAGCATTCAGGATCGTCATCCAGCCATGATGCGCGTGGCGGAAGGGGGCGTGGCCGTAGCCTTAGAAATTTGGGAATTGCCGGCCGCCGCCATTGCCATCATTCTGCAGCAAGAGCCGTCTGGCCTCTGTATTGGCCGCATTACGCTAGACAACGGCGAGAGTGTTCTCGGCGTGTTGGGCGAGGCCCATCTTTGTACGAGTGGAACTGAAATTAGCCAATGGGGCGGTTGGCGCGCCTATATCGCCAACAAAGCAAATAACAACCAAGCACACAATTAAGCACACCACAACTAAACACACAATGAAGCATAACGCGACACCTGTTTTAGAAACGCGCGCCCTTACCAAGCGCTTTGGTCCATTAGTTGCGAATCAGGCGATTGACCTACAAGTTTATGCCGGAGAAGTCCACGCCATTTTAGGCGAAAATGGCGCCGGCAAGAGCACCCTCATGAAGTCGCTCTATGGCTTCCACCAGCCCGATGGCGGCGAAATCCTGCTGGATGGCAAACCAGTCACCATTGCCTCCCCCCAGATCGGTCGCCAGTTGGGCATTGGCATGGTCTTCCAAAATTTCACCCTGGCGCCGGCGATGAGTGCATTGGAAAATATTGCCCTCTTTCTGCCCGACATGCCCGGGCGTCTGCACTATCCCACCATTGTCAGCCGAGTCCAAGATTTGGCCGATCGCTACGGCTTGCAGGTTGACCTGCAACGACGTGTGGCGGCCCTGGCCATTGGCGAACGGCAGCGGCTGGAGATCCTCAAGGTGCTGCTCAGCAAGGCTCGGATCTTGATCTTTGACGAACCGACCAGCGTACTGGCCCCGCAGGAAGTCGAAGGCTTTTTCCAGGTGATCCGGCGCCTGCGTGAGGACGGCTACGCCATCCTCTTTATTACCCACAAATTACCTGAAGTCATGGCGATAGCTGACCGCATTACCATTTTACGCCAGGGTGCCGTGGCGGGAACGCTCCGGCGCGCCGATGCAACGCCGGCGCGCATTGTCGAATTGATGCTCGGGCAAAATGTCCCCAAGGCGGCGGCGCGTAATGGCGCCGCCCACAGTGCCGACCGCGCGATCCCTTCCGTCAGGCTGGCTGAGTTGCGCAATGTCGCGGTCGCCTCACAGCAGGGTGGTAGCCGTTTAGAGGGAATTGATCTGCACCTAGACGCCGGTGAAATCGTTGGGGTCGCCGGTGTTTCGGGCAACGGCCAACGAGAAATTGGCGATGCCTTGTTGGGACTGTTGCCATTGGCCAGTGGTGAGCGTCGGCTCTACGGGGAGCCCATTGACACCTGGCCGGCAGCACGCATTCGCGCCGCTGGCGTAGCCTGTATTCCCGAGGATGCGCTCCAAATGGGCGCCGTGCGCGGCATGACCGTGGCTGAAAATATGGTATTGGGGGAACAGAGACGGCATAGCCGTTGGGGGGGCTTGCTAATGCATTGGCCTGGTATGCGCATTGCGGCCCAGCAGGCATTGAACACTGTCTTTGCCGCCACGCCGCCGCGCTTGGCGGTTCCTATTGAAACATTGTCAGGCGGCAATGTACAACGTGTGGTGGTGGCCCGTGAGGTCGCGCGCCAGCCCAAAGTGCTGTTGGCCTATTACCCTGCCCGCGGCCTTGATGTCGCCAATGCAGAAGCAATGCGCCAGTTGCTCTTACGCTGTCGCGACGAGGGTGCGGGCATCTTGCTCTTCTCGGAAGATTTAGAGGAGTTGTTTACCTTGAGTAGCCGTCTACTCGTTCTCTATCACGGTCGCATTGTGGGCAATTTGGCCCGTACTGAGTTTGACGCACATCGTGTCGGCCATTTAATGACAGGTGGACAATAACCTATGTTGACGCAACAAGAATTAGGCGCAAACGCTGTCGTGACACAACAAGAGCTAGGCGTGTTCAGCAAGGATCGTTGGCAGCGTCAGCGGTTCATGGCGCTGGCGCGCCCCCTCTTGATCCTGCTCGTCGCACTGCTTTTTTTTGGTCTTGTCCTGCTGCTCTTTGGCAAGAACCCGATCCTGGCTTATAGCGACATCTTTCGCAACACATTGGGCAGCCGTTATGGTTTCTCGGAAATCTTGGTCAAGCTGAGTCCGTTGCTGCTCTGTGCCTTGGCCGTGCTGTTGCCGGCCCGCGTCGGTCTGGTCAATGTGGGCGGCGAAGGCCAGATCTATATGGGGGCGTGGTTAGCCACTTGGGGCGCGCTGACCCTGGGCGATAATCTGCCACAGCCGTTGGCACTGCTTGCCGTGCTGGTGCTTGGCTTTGTTGGTGGCGGTCTCTGGGCGGCCATACCGGCCATTCTGCGCGCGCGCGGGTGGCTCAATGAAGTCATCTCCACGCTGCTCCTGAACTATGTGGCGATTTTGTTTGTTAATTACTTTATCTATGGCGCCTGGCGCGACCCTGAAAGCGCCAATTTCCCCCAAACCGTCAAATTTGCCGAGGGGTACCGGTTGCCCCACTTGGGCGCCACCCGCGTTCACCTGGGCTTGCTGCTGGGGTTGGTGGCGGTCGGCTTGATCTACTATTTGTTGCGTCATACCCGGTGGGGCTATGCCATGCGCGCGATTGGCGGCAACCCAGAGGCGGCGCTGCGTCACGGTTTTCCCATTGCGCGCTATCTGATCATCACCATGTTCATTGCTGGCGGGTTGGCCGGCCTGGCCGGTGTCGGCGAGGTAATGGCGATTCAAGGGCGGCTACGGCCGGCCTTTTCCCCCGGCTATGGCTACATTGGCTTTCTGATCAGTTGGCTGGCCGGCCATAATCCGCTGTACGCGGTGGGGATGGCCTTTTTGTTGGCCATTATTGCCCTGGGCGGTGACACCTTGCAGATCACCCAAAATGTGCCCTTTGCGACGGTCAATATCCTCATGGCCGCCATCCTCTTTGTGGTGTTGGGTGATTTCTTCCGGTCAAAACAAGCATAAGGGGGCTTTGTGATCATTGGTTTTCTCATTGGCGTCCTTACCGGCGCAATCCAGGCCGGCACGGCCGTGCTCTATGCTGCGCTGGGTGAAGTCATTAGTGAACGGGCCGGCGTCATCAATCTAGGTGTAGAAGGCACTATGTTAGTGGGGGCCGCGGTGGGCTTTGCCACAACCGCGCAGAGCGGCAATGTGTACTTGGGTATTTTGGCTGCGCTCCTGGCTGGCGGGCTCTTTAATTTGCTCTTTGCCTATCTGGTCGTCACCCGTGGCGCCAATCAATTGGCCAGCGGCTTAACCCTTGGTTTTCTGGGCATTGGGCTCAGTGCGCTCATCGGTCGCCCCTACGTGGGCCAGTTGGTGCAAGGGTTGCCCAAATGGCCGATCCCCTTCCTGGCCGATATCCCAGGTATTGGGCGCATTCTCTTTCGCCATGATCTGCTCATCTATGCGGTGGTCCCCCTGGCATTCCTGCTCTCCTGGCTCTTGCTGAACACGCGGTGGGGGCTCTCTTTGCGGACCGTTGGTGAGGATAAGCTGGTTGCGTATGCTGCCGGTTTGCGGCCAAACTGGATTCAATATCAGGCGATTTTTATTGGCGGCGTATTGGCTGGACTGGGGGGCGCTCATCTTTCCTTGGCTTTTACAGGGGTTTGGGCCGAACAGATGACCGCTGGGCGTGGCTTCATTGCCGTTGCGCTCGTGATTTTTGCGGCGTGGAACCCTCTGCGCGCCGTCTGGGGTGCGCTGCTTTTTGGCGGCGCGCTCGCCTTTCAACTGCAGCTCCAGGCGCGCGGCGCCCCCATTTCCCCCTTCTTGCTGGACATGCTCCCCTACTTGTTGACATTGGGTGTGTTGTTGCTGTTGCGTCAACGCCCAGGCTATACCATGCCGGCAGGGTTAACGACTGTCTTTGAAGGAATCAAAAGCTAGGTCGCACTATTCCCCTTGAACCATTCTATTTCGAGGTGACTGTCACTGGCCGAGGCGAACCAGGGTATCCCTACGATTGGTGGCCAGTCAATGTCGTTAAGTTAAGCAATTATCGTGTCAAAGTAATCGTTATCAGTGCTCAGTTTCCAGTGTGTGGTTCGAGACTGGCTACTGAAAACTGGGAACTGATGACTGTTAACTGAATGACATTGGGTGGCCAGTGACAGTCACCTGAGGGATTTATTTTCTTGGAACAGCCTGATCCGAAACCTTTGTAATCGCACTAGTGTTCTGTCAGATAAGAAATGATAGGTTGTAGGCGCCTAGAAGCAGGTGTCCTTGAGACGCGACCCTTGCGGTCGCCCTCGGGCACCGGCAAGCGGATGCCCCTACGGTATCCATCAGAACTTACTTTACAAAACACTGGCCCTGCAAGCGAGTTTGACAGGAGCCGCAACTGGTTTTCGTGATAGGCGCTTAGTGATGTCCACGTTTTCTAAGCAGGCAAGCGTGCGTATGGTAGCTTGTGCACCAGACACACGGAAGTTATCAAATCATATCAAAGGAGATAAAGGAAGACTATGCAGACCATCAAAACTATCAAAGCCGTACGGAAAAAACAACTCCAATCCCTCTTTATCAGCCTGCTCGTTGTGGTGGCAGTGCTGGCTGGCTGTGCCATGCCGGCAGCGCCGGCCGCAAGTGCTCCCCAGGATGCCGCACCGGAAGGTGAAAAGTTTATTGTTGGCGCGCTCCATGTCGGCTCCATCAACGATGCGGGCTATAACCAGGCCCACCACGCCGGGTTGGTCGCCATGCAGGCCAACCTGCCCAATGTTGAATTGATTGAAGCCGAAAATGTGCCGGAGAGCGCCGACGCCGAACGGGTCATGGAAAATATGATCCAGCAGGGCGCCAAGATGATCTTCCCGCAGAGCTTCGGCTATTTGGATCCGGCACTCAATGTGGCGGAAAAGTATCCCGACGTCATCTTTATGCACCCCGCCGGTTTCAAATTGGCGGACAACCTGGGCACCTATTGGGGCAACAACTTTGAAGCCATGTACCTGGCCGGCATTGCCGCGGGCAAAGCAACCCAGAGCAACCAACTTGGCTTTATCACCGCGTTCCCCATCCCCAACATTTTGGCCTCGGTCAACGCCTTCCACTTGGGCGCCAAGTCAGTCAACCCTGATGTTACCACCACCCTGGTTATCAACGGTTCCTGGGTCGATCCGGCGAAAGAGGCGGCGGCCACCAATGCGCTGGCCGATGCCGGCGTCGATGTCGTGACGATGATCGTTGACTCACCGATTACCGTGGTCAAGACTGCCGAGGAACGGGGCATCTATGTGGTTGGTTTCCATTCCGATGCGCTGCAGGAGTTTGCGCCCAATGGCTGGCTCACCGGCGTGGCCTACACCTGGGGACCGCTCTTTACACGGCTGGTGCAGTCGGTCATGGATGGCACCTGGAAGAGTGAACACATCCGCGCCGGCGTGGAGAGCGACTTTGTGACCCTGGCGCCCTATGGCCCCTCTGTCAGCGAAGAGACCCAAACGCAGATCGCTGACGCCAAGGCCAAAATCATCAGCGGTGAACTCAAGATCTTCCAAGGCCCCATTCTGGATAATGAGGGCAATGAGCGCATTCCCGCCGATGAAGTTGGCGGCATCGAGTTGCTGGATACCACCGATTGGTTGGTCGAGGGTGTTGTGGGGCAGACGGAGTAAAGAATGACAGGATGACAAGATGATCCGGTTGTGCCAATCATCTTGTCATCCTGTCATGAATAAAGGTTACTATTCAGGCTCTTCAAGCGTATAATCCTGACGTGAGGCGCAATGGGAGTCTAAACTATGATTCAAATGATGAGGTGATGGACTATGATTTCGTATCGCGGGTAGGGAGAAGGAAATGACAACGAATATCGGCCAAGCGGAATCATAGCACTCATAGAATCATAAGAATCATAGTACGGACAAGGTTTTTCGGCTACCTACAGCGCTTCCCTGCATAGTAACCAATATAAGGTAATTTTATGACCACAGTAACAATTCCTGCTCAGCCTCATTCGGCCACCATCGATCTGGCGGCGACGGCCTTGATGGTCATTGATATGCAGAAAGATTTTCTCTATCCGCAAGGGTTTGGCGCGTTTTTGGGTAATGACGTAACCCTGTTGCAACGGACGATTGGGCCGATTCAACAGGTCTTGGCTGCCGCGCGGGCGCAGGGGTTGCTGATTATTCACACCCGCGAGGGCCATCTGCCCGATCTCAGCGACTGTCCGTCGACCAAGTTAGATCGCTGGCCGGCGGGCACGCGGATCGGTGATCCGGGGCCCATGGGGCGCATCTTAATTCGGGGCGAAGAGGGGCATGGCATTATCGATGAGGTGGCGCCGTGGCCCAACGAACTTGTGCTCGACAAACCGGGTAAAAGCTCCTTTTATGCCACCGGACTTGAACTCATTCTGCGCGACCACGGCATCCGCAATCTCCTGATTACCGGGGTGACCACCGATGTCTGCTGCAGCGCCACGGTCATTGGCGCAAATGATCGGGGCTTTAATGCGATTGTGCTGGCCGACTGCGTCGCCTCCTACAGCCCTGAACGTCACGCCGCCACGCTGGCCACCATCCAGGCGCAGGGCGGCATCTTCGGCTGGGTCACTACTTCGGAAGCACTCCTCACCGCGTTGGCTGCGGGTAATGGCAGGGCAGTTCAAACTGCCTGCTAACACAGAGAAGCCGCCTCAGCGGCTTCTCTGTGTTAGCAATGGGTTTTAACCTATTGGGTAAATTCGCCCCAAAAACGGAAATAACCCATGCCGAATGATGGCATTCCCAATTGCTTTAGAAATCTTATACAACTGGCGCGTTTCTCTGTTCGGGTATATGATCAACGGGCAGTTTACACACTTCAACGATGTCATAGTTAGGAGAAACAGTATGCGTAGAAGAGAAATTGCTCGTTGGTCGATCCTCGTGGCAATCCTTGCCCTGCTTGTCGGCTGTACAGCGCCGGTTGCGCAGCCCAGCGCACCGGCCCAGGCGACCCAAGGCGCCGCCGCTACGGGACAAACTTTGATCTGGCCGATTGAAGGGGTGAACGAATTACCCGGCATGGACCCGGCCAACCCTCAGAATGCCCAATCCGTGCAGGTGATCAATCTGGTCTTTGGTGGTTTGGTCAAATTGGATGCCCAGCTCAATGTGGTGCCTGATGGCGCCGAAAGTTGGGAAGTTTCCGAAGATGGCAAGACCTATACGTTTAAGATTCGCGCCGGGCTCAAGTTTGCTGACGGTACAGCGGTAACCGCCCAGGACTTTGCCGATTCGATTAACCGCGCGCTGCAACCGGAGACCGCCTCTTATGGCGCCTCCTTCCAACTGGCCCATGTGGTTGGCGCCAATGATGTGGCCTCAGGCGCGGCCGAGGCGGCCAGCGGTATTGCCGTCGTCGATCCGCAGACCCTGGCCATTACGCTGGATGACAATGTGCCCTATTTTCTGGCCCAGTTGACTTATCCCGTCACCTTTGCCGTGCCCGTACAGGCCATTGCCGACGGTGGCGCGGCCTGGTTTGACCACGCTTATGGCACCGGCCCCTTCCAGGTGAAGGAGTGGCAACATAACCAGAAGCTGATCCTGGAGCCCAATCCTAATTACTGGGCCGGCACACCAGGGGTCACGACAGTCGAAATGCCTTTCATCCAGGATTCGGAGACCGCCTATCAGCTCTATCGCACCGGCGATCTGGACATTATGGGCAGCCAGCAAAACCCGGTGCCGTCGGCGCGGATTCCCGAAGTCAAGGATCTGCCCGATTTCAAACAGGTGGCCTCCTTTGCCGTGCGCTATGTGGCCTTTAACAATGTCCTCCCGCCCTTTGATAATGTCAATGTCCGGCGCGCCTTTGCCCTGGCAGTGGATAAGCAGACCCTGGCCGAGAAGGTGCTCAACGGCGCGGTGGCCGCCACCGACCGCATTCTGCCGGCAGGCTTCCCCGGTTCCCAGTTGCCAATCAAAGGGCTAAGCTTTGACCCGGCTGCCGCTAAAGCAGAGTTGGAAAAGGCTGGCGTCACCATCGACCAGATCACGTTGACCTATGGGGTGGAAGGGGACAATGAACGGGTGGCGACCTTCCTGCAACAACAGTGGAAAGAGAATTTGGGCGTAGATGTGGTGCTGCAACCGCTGGAACTGGCAACCTTTAGCAAAAATCTGGATACCACTTATCAGACGCCGGAACAAGGGCTGCAAGCTTATCTGAGCATTTGGGGCGCGGACTATCCCGATCCCCAGAACTTTATCTCGCAACAGTTGCGCAGCGATTCCCCCAACAACAATTCCCACTATCAAAATGCCGAATTTGACCGCATTGCCAAGGAGGCCGACACCTTTACCGGCAGCGCTGAAGAACGGCTACAGATGTATAATCAGATCGAGCAGATCGCGGTGGACGAAGTGGGCTGGCTGCCCCTCTTTACGCCACAATTTAGCGTGCTGATTCGGCCCACTATCCAGGGCTTTGTGCCCACCGGCCAGGGAATGATCGTGCCGGATTGGACCGAGGTGACCGGGCGCTAGACTTCGCCTAGCTTAGTTTGACAGATGATAGAAATCAGGTTTCTCGGAGAAACCTGATTTCTTATCTGGAAATATTCTTGAGCCGGAATACTCATACACAAATGTTCAAACTCATTGGTCGCCGGCTGGTCAGCCTGCTCTTTGTCATCTTTAGCATCACCTTTCTCACCTTTGTGGTCGGTTATCTGGCCCCTGGTGACCCGATCTTGGTGATGATGGGGACGCGCACTGATCCGCAGATCTACGCCAGCCTGCGCGCCCAATATGGGCTGGATCAACCGTGGTATGTGCAATACCTGCGCTATGCGGGCGGCCTGCTTCATGGCGATCTGGGCAAGTCTTTTCGCTACCAAAATCGCTCCGTCAATGAAATTCTGGGCCGTGGCGTTGGCGTCTCCTGCACCTTGGGGGGACTGGCCCTGTTGGTGAGCCTGTTGGTGGGGCTGCCCGCGGGCATCTTTTCGGCGCTGCATCAGCATAGCTGGCTGGATCGCGCCAACATGGTGGTGATGTTGGCGCTCTTCTCCATTCCCAGCTTTGTCTTGATCCCGGTCTTGCGCGCCTTTAACTACTTTGTGCTCTTTCAACAGGGGCTGCCCTCGCTGCCGCCGGCAGGCTGGGGCAGACCCGCCCACTGGGTGATGCCGGTGCTGGTGCTCGCCGCGGCCAACGTCGGCTACATTGCCCAGTTGACCCGCTCCAGCATGTTGGATGTTATGCGCCAGGATTATATTCGCACCGCCCAGGCCAAGGGGTTGCCGTCACGGCGCGTGATTTATGTCCATACCCTGCGCAACGCCCTGTTGCCGGTGGCGACGGTCATTGGGCCGGCGCTGGCCTTTCTCGTGACTGGCGCCTTTGTGGTGGAAAGTCTCTTTGCCATTCCCGGCGTCGGTTATCTGGGCGTACAGTCGATTGCCCAACGGGATTACCCAGTGATCCAGGGCGCAACCATTGTGCTGGCCGTGGCGGTCGTGCTGATGAATCTGCTCACCGACCTCATCTATCCCTTGCTTGACCCGCGGATCGAGGAGCAGAGCTAATGACAAGCTTGGCAACTCCATCTGCGGTGCAACCTGCCTTGGCCAAGCCACCGCACCGTGCACCCAACTTTTTTGAACGTTTTGCCCGCAACCGCATGGCCCTGGCCAGCTTGTTGGCACTGATTGTGATACTTTTGCTGGCGCTCCTTGGCCCCAGCCTCTACGGCGTTGATCCCAACTATCAGGACTACGATGCCATCAATAGCTGGCCAACCGCCGACCATTGGCTGGGCGCCGACAGCCTGGGGCGTGACACCTTGGCGCGTCTGCTTAAAGGCTGGCGCGTTTCGCTGGTAGTGGCGCTCTATGTCGAGGCGTTAAACATTGGCATCGGCGCCACGCTGGGGTTGATCGCCGGTTACTTTGGCGGCGGGCTGGATCAGGTGATCAGTCGCCTGGCCGATATGCTCTTTGCCTTTCCGGGGTTGCTCTTTGCCATTCTGGTGGCTGCGGTCTTTGGCGCGGCCGTCACCGCACGCTTTGGCGGGATTGGGCGGCTGTTGCTGGTGGCAGGTTCGCTGGCGCTGGTCTCGTGGCCGTTAATGGCGCGCTATGTCCGCGGCCAGACCTTGAGTTTTAAGGAGCGTGACTTTGTGCTGGCGGCCAACAGTATTGGCGCCACGCCAGGGCAGATTATGCGCCGCCATATCTTGCCCAATGTGGCCGGCTTGATTGTGGTGAGCGCCACGCTGGATGTGGTGGCGGTGGTGGTCAACGAAGCGGTCCTCAGCCTGCTGGGCCTGGGCATCCAGCCGCCGGACCCCAGCATTGGCCAGATGATCCGCCAGAGTATCGACTACCTGGAAACCAACTGGCTGCAGGTCTTTATTCCCAGCGCGGCGCTCACGCTGTTGGTCCTGATCTTCTCGTTTATTGGTGACGGCCTACGCGATGCGCTGGATCCCCATTCGTCCTAATCTTGCTAGCTTCTGTTAACATTCGCAACGCACACCTGTCAGGTGTACCACTGGCCAATTCCGAAATTAATGCATCCCCAAGGTCCCCAGCCGCTTGATCCGTCGCTCAATGCGCCGAAAGACCCAATACCCCAGCGGCACGGTCACCGCCATAAAGAGTACCAGAATGGCAATTTCATAGGGAATCGGTAAAAGCGTGGTCGTGCGGATGAGCAGACCACGCGCGACATCAAAGCCATAGGTTAGGGGCAGGGCCAGGGCAATGGGTAGCAGAAAACCGGGCAACACCTGCACTGGGAATTGGCTGCCGGAGAGGATGGAGATAAGAAAATCACTCACGTCGATCAACATGTTGGCATCGCGCATGAGCAGCACCACCGCGGCAAAGGCAAAACCAAAGCCATAGAGGGCCAGCAACATGGGCAACACCACGGCCACCGCCTGCCAGAGATTGCCGGTAATGGTAAAGCCAAAGAGCCACCAGCCCAGCGCCAAAATGCCGGCGTTAACCAGGGTGGTGGTAACCAAATTAGTGAGCGTCTGGCCGATCAGAAAGGCAAAGCGGGGCACGGGCGTCAACCAGTTGCTCTCCATGACGCCTGAATCCATTTCGTTCTTGAGGGCATAGCCCATGCCCCAGAAGACAGCGCTGATGTAGCTGGAGAGCATCGCTCCCACCAAAATAAAGGACATGTAATCGCTGGTGCCCGCATAGCCGGCGAAACCGACGTTGCCCGCGGCGCTTTTAAAGCTCAGCCCCAGAAAATAGATCGGCGTCAACCACATGAGCGGCTGCACCACGCGGAAGATGGCGTTCAAGGGATAGCGAATAAAGAGCAGCCAGTTTTTCCAGGCAATCGTATAGATGGCGCGCAGTTGGAGTTGCCAGGGTATGTTCATGGTATGACCTCCGCGGTTTGTCGTTTGTAGGTGCGGGTTTCCATACCGCACAAATTTAATCTATCTGAGAACGTGCGGTATGGAAACCCGCACCTACGCAATTAATACCTCCCTAGTGCGCCCGTCCGTCGCGCGCGCCGTTCTGTGAACCGAAAGATCCAGTAACCTGCCACCGACAGGCCAATGGCAAAGAGGGTTAACATGGTCAGGTCGTAACGCAAGTCAAGTAGCGTTGCGCCATTTAAAGTCACGTTACGGATGGCGTGGACCGTGTAGGTCAGCGGCAGCCAGCCGGCGACCGTCTGCATCCACCCCGGCATGACGGCCAGCGGATAGGAGACGCCGGTGAAGATCATAAAGAGGCCGCGCACGAGAAAGACCATGGTGTTGGCCTCTTGAAAACGGATGACCAGGCTGGCAAAGGCGACGCCAATGCCATAGACCGACGGAATGGTGAGCAGCATGATCAGTGCGACCAGCCCCACGTTGCCGCCCATGACCCAGGTGCCAAAGATCAGCCGGTATTCGACAACCGCCATGAAGATAAAGGCCAGCGAGGTGACCATCTTGGTCAGGCTGGGCCCCAACAAGATCGAGAAACGCCAGATGGGGCAAAGCCAATTCGATTCGAGCGTGCCGCGCATCTGCTCGTTACGCAACTGAAAGCCCACATCCCACAGCGTGATGTTGAGCCACATGTACATGGTCAAGCCCACCACAATGTAGGCCACATAGTCGGTCGTGCCGGCGCGCGCGGCAAAGGCCGGCAAGGAGGATTCATTGGGGCCGCTCAAGGCACGTGCGCTAAAGATCGAGCCCAGCGGAAAGATCACCGGCCAGACGATAAAGGCAAAGACCCAGGAGGGATACCGGCGGAAGATGGTCCACTCCTTGCGCGCCATGACCAAGAGGGCGCGTATTTCGGAGTAAAAAGAGCGTTGGATCAGTAATGTTGTGTTAATTGTCATACTTTCTCCTCGTCACAACGCTGAGCGTTGTGATGCATTCCAGACGCTCTGCGTCGTCTAGCCCACCAGGGACGCAGAGCGTCCACACAGCGTAACCACGCAGAGCATGGTTACGAGCCCACAAGCTTATTCACACCAGAGCGGTCTCCCTGCCGGCAGGATCGGGTGGGCTTGCACATCCCTCAGGAATGGGAATGGCTCACGCGGGTCAACCCAATTTAGGTCGAGTCGCCGCCAGTCGGAACCCCACACCTGGTCGCGCAGGGGCAGATCGTCAGCGGTAACGGCCAGACGCATCAGGGGCGGCACGGGCACGCGGCTGGTCCACTCTTGCGCATAGGTAAAGGTGTCGGGCGGTAGAATATAGAGCATGCCCGCGCGCCAGAAGGGGCGGCGCAGGCCATTGACCCCAATCGCCAGCTTGTAGAAACGTTCGTTACAGGGCAGGTCACCTTTGGTTGAATGTTCGCCTGTTGCGGTCAGGTTGAAATAACCATTGGTCTGGCCAAAGCAGCGCCGGCCATTGACCACAGCAAAATAGATCGGGCGAATGGGGTCGCGGTCGGCGTAGATGCCGCTGACATTGCCGTGGTCGGCGGCGTCCATGCCATAGAGAAAGGGTTTGAGCACATCAATGTCTGCTTTGCCGGAGCCATGCAGGAACAAGCCTTTGTGTTCGACCAGATAGCGCAGAAATTCATGCTTGGGGTGCGGCAGGTCGTAATACACGGTTTCGCCCTGGCCGCGCGCCAGCGTTGCCTGATAGAGTGTTTCAAAGGCGTCGATCTTGGCCTGATCCAGCGTCACCTGGACCTGACAATAGAAATGCTGGGGAGCCGGCGCCAACGGCCTTATGGTTGGATCACCGGTTGCGGTCAGCACATCCAGCAATTTGAGGGTATAGGCCGCGTGTGCGCCGACAATGGAATCGTGCTGGCGCAACGCATCCTGTAGCTGTGCAACCACGCTATCCCCGCCGATCTGGGCTAACGCCTCCGCCGCCACCGGCCCAATATCGGCAGATTGTAATGCCTTCACCAACGTCGGGACAGCCGCCCCCGCCTTTTTACCCAGCCGCGCCAGTGCAGCCACTGCATTACGCCGCACATTGTAGTCAGCATCGACAACGGCTTTGATAAGTGCGTCAACCAGCGTTGACGGCGGATCGGCGAGCTGGCGTAGCGGGCGCATCCCCATGAAGGCCCTGGTGATAGCATCAAAATAAGTGGGTTCCGGTTGTACCGTTGGTGCTGCCGCCAACTGCCCCAAAATGCGGGCGGCAAACGCACGCACCCACCACTCACTGCTCTGCATGGCGTCCAGCAACGCCTGCAATGTCTCTGCTGTGGGATCACCGATGACGGCCAGGGCATAGGCCGCCTCCACCCGCACTGTCTCAACTTCATTTTCATTACGCACCTTGGCCGCCAATGTAGCTACGGCTGCGCTAGCGGCGGCCCCCATTTCAGCCAGGGCGCAGGCCGCACCCCAACGCACGGCAGGAATTTCTCCTTGTAAAGCAGCGCTTAGCGCCGTGACAATTTCCGCTTGTGGTGCACCAATTTTGGCCAAAATCACGGCCACCGTCGCCCGCTGATCTGTACCCCAGCCTTCGGGATCTTCCGCCGGTGCGGTTGCGCGCAGCGCCGCCAGCAACGCTGGAACCACACTTAGACGATCTTCTTGCTCGGCCAGGCTCAACAGGTGGAGCGCATCGGCCATGACCTGTTGTTGTTCCGACCGGAGCGCGTCATTGAGCAAGGGCAGCAACGCAGCAAAGCGCGCCGGTTCAATTTGATAGAGAATGCAGGCTGCGGCAATGCGCACCTGTGGGTTGTCACTCTGTAGCGCCTGTTCCAACGCGGGGATGGCTGGCTGCCCCAGCTTGACCAACGCCCGCCCCGCGTGAAAGAGGCGCACCGACCCGCTTTCGTGGCCCAATGCTTCAATCAAAGCCGGAACACCGGTCAAGTCCCCTTGTTTGACCAGATCCAGGCCCGCATTGAAACGCACTGCCGCATCCTCGTTCTGGAGGGCAGCGTGCAGCGGTGTTGGCTGTGCTGGGTCAGATATAGTTGCTGGCATGGTGTTGCTCCATTCGTTCATTGTCATCACGTTACTATGAGGATGAAATCATAGGGTCTCTTCTGTCCGAAATTGTGCGTGATAGAGTTGGTGGTAGAGTCCGGCATCGGCCAGTAGTTCGGCATGACGGCCCGCTTCTACAATTCTACCCTTGTCCAGCACATAGATACAATCGGCGTGTTCAATCGTCGAGAGACGGTGGGCCACGGCAATGGTCGTGCGTCCCGCCATCAGTACGCGCAATGCGGCCTGCACCAGTTGCTCGGACTCAGAATCGAGCGCCGAGGTCGCCTCATCCAGCAGCAAGATGGGAGCGTCCTTGAGCAAGGCCCGGGCAATGGCGATCCGTTGGCGCTGGCCACCAGAGAGGTTGGCTCCCCGTTCGCCCACCGGTGTGTCGTAGCCCTGTGGTTGCTCCAGGATAAAGGCATGAGCGTTAGCTGCTTGCGCTGCGGTAACAATTTTCTCCAGCGTGGCTGTAGGCTTGCCATAGCGGATGTTATCGGCAATCGTACCAGTAAAAAGATAGGCTTCTTGCGGCACATAGGCAATCTGTGCTCGCCAATCAGCCAAAGTATACACGGTGCTGGTTTGACCGGCAATCGTTAAGGCCCCGGCTTGCACAGGATAAAAGCCCAGCAGCAACTTCAGCAAGGTGCTTTTGCCGCCGCCGCTGGGGCCAACCAATGCCGCCACCTGCCCAGGCGCGACATGCAGACTTATTTGGTGCAAGGCTGCTGCCTCCGTGCTACCCTTGCCGGCATAGGCAAAATCTACAGCGTGCATAGCCACCATGGCCGCGTCGCCTCCATCTGCCTTTGTCGCATCCGCAGTGGCCCATGCTCCGCCATAGGCGTGTGGTTCGGGTTCGGCATCAAGCAGATCCAGCACCCGTCGCACACCCGCCAACGACTTTTGCAATTCGGTGAGTACGTTGCCAAAATCCCGAAAGACATAGTCGGCGATGCCTTGCAAATAGATGATGGCGGCAATGGTGCCCACCTGAATTGGATACCCTTGCAAGAGCAAGAAGAGACCGAGCGCCAACAGCCCAATCGACTTGAAGCGACCAAAGACAAAATCGGTCGTTCCCAATAATGTATCGAGCCGCGCCCGCCGCAGCTGTAGCTCGGCCAGGGCATTGTTTTCCGTCACATAGCCCTCATGCACGAGTGCTTCGATCTGGAAGAGCTTGGTCACCCGCAACCCTTGCAGCAGGTCGAGGAGCCGTTCGGTCAATCGTCCCAAGGCGGCTTGCATGGCATCGCTCATCTGACGCATAGGTAGAATAAAGTGAGCGCTGATGCGGGTCGTGATCAGCCCCAACAACAGGCTAATGAGGCCAAAGCGCCAATCCAAGCGGAAGATGGCGACAACAACGATCATTCCGTAGACACTGACGAAGATCAACCCGCCGACCCGCTGGCTATAAAAGTCATGGAATGCACCCAAATCATTGGTGAGTCGCGAGATCACGTCACCACTGTGTTGGCCTTCCACCCGACTGAGCGGCAGGTTAATTACCCGTGCAAAGAGGCGTCGGCGCAGGCCCGTCAGCGTTTTGCGCGTGTAGACGCTGATGCGATACTTAACATAGCAACCGGCCGGCACACCGACAAAGAGCGCCAAGCCGGCAAAGAGCAAGGCGCGCTGCAACGCGACACGATCCCCTTGAATGGCGCTGTCCACCACATTTTTTAGGATGAACGCCAGGATCACATTCAACAGCACAGCCACATTCAGCGCATCCAGCAATAACAGACCTACATAGACGCTCGGATTTGGTTGCAGATAGGTCACCATGCGGGTGAGATCATGGCGGCGCAGTTTATGTACCATTTTTCTCATCTTGTTTTTCTGCTTTGAGGTTGTTGCCCCCCTGTCGCATGGTAAGAGCAGTCACGACGGCCTGCTCATTCTTTTCAAAAAGGATATCCGCGTTAATGGCTTTGTTAAAAAATTCAACCTCTGACGCTGGAAAAATCGCCAACGGTGGTTGCTTGCCGTAATGAAGCAGCAGGTTATCCTCCATAACACTGATTTGAAATTGAATTCCATCAGCGGAGCAATAGATCCCTTTGTACTCATGCAGGTTAGACAAGATTACCGGTGTTTTCTCTTTGGGCAAGGCAGCGGGCCATTCATCGGCTACTGCGATTGCGCGCAGAATCTCATCCAACAACGGGTGTCCTTCGTTGGAATTGATCATCACCACGGCGCCCTTACCTACATTCGGATAGAAACGCATTTGGGCGACAAATCCTTCATCCCAACCCCCATGACCAAAATGAAATTCATCCTCTTTGCCATTACAGAAAAAGCCCAATCCAGCAAACTCTCCGTCACCTGCTTTCTGGTGCTTTAGTTGCGGTTGAAGCATTGCCAAGATCGTCTCCTTTTTCACCAGAGTCGGCATCTTTTTGTCATGCAGCACTTGCAGCAACTCCACACCCACTTGTGCTAGATCGGTTGCGGTTGTCCACAGCCCAGCCGCTGCCATTTCGGGGTAGATATGATGCGAGCCTTGCAGTGGAATGCCTTTCCACGGATGGGCGGTTGCCGCACTGGTTGCCCATACCTTCGGCAGTGGTTGCTCATATGTACTATGGCGCAAGCCTAATGGCTCAAGTACAAGCTCACGCATGATTTGGGGAAAGGGCTTTTGCAACAAGTCGACCAATAGTTGTTGGGCGACAGTGGTTCCACCTCCTGAATACCGGAATTGGACACCCGGTAAAATATTGACCTCGACTTTCGGTGTATTGGCTGGGGCTTCCCCATTGAGAATTTGCGCTATACTTGGCAGTTTTTCGTCAGATTGATAGCCGGGAAAGCCATGAACAGTCAGCCCTGCTGTGTGACTTAAGAGTTGGCGCAGGGTTAGCCTTGGTTGCCACCCCCCATTTACCGGAACGCGCCAGGTTGTCAGATAGCGCTGAATATCTTCATCCAGATCGACTCGACCTTCCTGGACGAGGCGCATCACAGCTAATGCAAAGATCGACTTGCTGATTGAGCCGGCTTGAAAAAGGGTTTCGGTTGTCACCGGTTGCTTTGTCTGCATATTGGTGACGCCAAAGCTTTGAGCCCATGCCAACGCAAAGTTATTGATCACCGCAATAGTTACCCCAGGTGTGTGATAAAAGGCCATGCGGTCAAAGAGTGATTGAGGCGCCCCAAACTTATTCTCTAAACCGCTTTTGGGCAGCAAGTTGTGAAGAACATGCTCTATTTGTGTGTCAATCGGTTGGTTCATCCGTTAATCTCCAAAGTTATGACGGTAAGATTTCGTGCTGCTTCAGATATAGCTTGCGATACAAACTGTCCTTCGCCAGCAGACTTTTATGGCTACCACTCTCCGCGATTCGCCCCTGATCTAGCACCAGCACTCGATCTGCTCGTTGGATGGTGGACAGGCGATGGGCGATCACCAGCACTGTGCGCTCACCCATGAGCCGTTCCAATGCCTCTTCGACCAGCCTTTCTGACTGGGTGTCCAAGGCCGCAGTCGGCTCATCCAGCAGCAGGATGGGCGCGTCCTTGAGCATGGCACGCGCCAGTGCAATGCGTTGGCGTTGCCCGCCAGAGAGCCGGTTGCCACGCTCACCGACCGGCGTCTCATACCCCTGGGGCAAGGCCATAATAAAGTCATGGGCATTGGCCGCCCGCGCGGCGGCAACGATCTCATCACATGTGGCCGCCAGCCGACCGTAGCGAATATTTTCGGCGATGGTGGTGGGAAAGAGGTAACTTTCCTGCGCCACCAACGACAGTTGCGAGCGCAGCGTAGCCGGTGCCATGTGACGGGTGTCCTGGCCAAAGAGAGTGATCACACCGCTCTGCACCTGGTAAAAGCCGCAGAGCAACGACAGAATGGTTGATTTGCCCGCGCCGCTTGGCCCGACCAAAGCCACGACTTCGCCCGGACACAAGGCAAAACTCAACCCGGCGAGCACGTTGCGGTCGTCATTGTAGCCAAAGGAGACCGCGGCAAAAGCTAGTGGCGCGGCATTGGCGACCTTAGACAATCTGGGTGGTGGAGCAGTGGATAGAAAATGCCCTTCCACCGGCTGGTCAAAAAAGGCAAGCACCCGCTGCATAGCCGGGGTCGTCTCGCGGATTTGGCGCAGCAGATCGAGCAGCGCCTCCACTGGTTGGAAGACGTACCACATGAGCGTGGTTGTCGCCAAAAAGCTGCCGACGCTCAGTTCCCCCTGGAGCATGAGATAGCCGCCATAGAGGGGCAGCACCAATTGGGGGATAAAGCGGAGCGCTAACCAAATGGCGGTGAGGTAGGCGTTGATGCGGTCAATCGTAATGCCCTTGTCCTGTAGCTCTTCGGCAATACCGCCATACTGCTCGGTAAAGATGGATTGCAAATTAAACGCTTTGACAATGGCCAACCCGCCCAACATATTCTGCACAAAGGCATTGGTGGCCGCCAATTTTTCCTGTAGCTGCCGGTTGTTCTCTTCCAGCGGCTGGCTGACCCGGTTAAAGACCACGGCCGAAAGGGGGATCAGCACCACAATCGTCAGCAACAATTTCCAGCTAATGAGCCACATGTAGACCACCGCACCCACAAAGAGCACTGGTTGGTAGACATGGTCGGGAATGTGACCGATCAGGGTTTCGATCTGGGTGACATCGGCATTGAGCCGCGTGACAACGTCGCCGGAATGGTGGCTCTCCACGTAAGCGATGGGTAAGCGCTGTAGATGGCCGGTGACGCGGTTGCGCAGATCACGAAGCGCATGAAACTGAAAAAAAGCCGTGCCATAGCGCTTGCCGGCGGTCGCCACCAACCCTACCAGAATCAGCGCCAGGGCCAGATAGAGCAGCGCAAAGAAGCGTTGCGTCTGTAAGGTGAGCGCGGCGTCGGTCAAGTGGCGGGTGAGAAAGGCAAAGCCAATGTTCACCCCAGCCTGCCCGCAGGCGGCCAAAATGGCCACTGTGAGCCAAACGCGATAGGGCAGCATAAAGGTGAGCAAGCGCCGCCATATCTGCCAGGAGGGGGCAGATGGACCGTGCGGAGGCGTCATCATGGTAGCTCGATCCGTTCAAAGGTCTGCTGGGAGAAAGCGACTTCAATTTCGGCGCTATCTGTAACGCTTTCAAAACCGACGAGGACAGCCGGACCATTGGCAATTTCTAGATGGCGAATGGGGATTTCCGCCAGGCGTGGGTGATCGCGCCAAAAGCGTCGGATTTGTGGCAAGCAAAACGCGCGTGAGTGCCAACTGTGCGCCTCGGCGCCAAGCTGGCACCGGTCACACCAATCATAAATGGCTTCTTGACCGTCAGTCCCCCAAGGTGGCGTGCCATAGCGGAGGGGGATTCGTTGTCCACAACACCAGCAGGTGACCAATCCTGCCCCGCCTTGTTCAAATTGAAAGTAGTGACTCCACTTCAAGATGCGGGAGAAAGCCGGCTTGAAGGTTTTGATGCCTGCCAGGTCGGCATTCTGGCTATAGGTGATGATGCCTTCGTGTGCAGCGCGTTTACTACACTGCGGGCAGCGTAAAGAGAGCAGGTTATCGGCATGGTCAAAGTGGCCCTGCAACCGACAGCGACCACAGCGCACACACCAGAGCCGTGTTTCGGTCCAGGTTGTCTCATTGGGTGTCACCAGCCCATAAGCCACCGCATCTTCGCGAAAATCTGTGAGCAACGCCTGCCGCAGGGCCACTTTGCCGCGATGCAAGCGCACAGCCACCGCACCCTTGGTCAGCCCAAACTGCGCCCCCAACTCGGCTTGGGGCAATCCTTCCAGATAGTGTTGGATCAGTAAATCGCGGGTTTCAACCGGCAGCAGATCCATTGCCTTATCCAGTAGGCCGATCAGTTCACTGCGTTCCAGTTCAACGTCCAGGTCGAAGTCAGTAACTGCTCCATCGGTGGCCGTGGCTGTGGATGATCCAGGCTCATCCGACAGCGGCAAGTGAAGACCATCCTGCCGCTTTGTCCGGACATGGTGGCGGCAGACGTTGCGCGCAATCGCCGTGAGCCAGTGGGCAATGCCCGCGGGATCGGTAATCTTGTGGCGCTGTCGCCAGGCAACCAGCAACGTTTCCTGCGCCAGATCTTCCGCGGCGTGGCGGTCGCCGGTCAGCTGGCAGCATAGCCGGACTAGGCGCGTTTGTTCACCGCTTATCAATGTTGCAAAGGTTATCTGCTCGGCATTTGTATCGGCATTTGTAGTGGTCATCTTCTACTCCTCGGTGCATCATCGATTCGATTTCTCACTTACAAATGCCAATCCATGCAAAAAGATTACACGTTTTTTTCTTGGCTCATAGGGTCTCCGGGTGAAATCGTCCCATTCGTCTCTGATGATTGCAACGATTTTACCTCTTCGCCCATATGAGCGTTTTTCTTTTAGGCGCTTTCAAAAAAATAAAATATCCAGTACCGTAGGGGCGTCCCCTGGCGGGCGCCCGCCAGAGGACGCCCCTACGGATACTTATTTCTTTGAATATGCCTTACTCGCGCAATTGCTTGCCTGTCAACGAAATAAAGACATCTTCCAGCGTCGGTTGGGCGATCTGCATGTGACGGATCTGGCCGGCCTGTGCGCCAATGGTCTGGATCAACTGGGGCAGCAGATTGCGGCTATCGGTCGTGTGCAGAGCCACTGACCAGGCGCTATCGGTGCCCAGGTAGCGGGTGGCGACATTTTCGACCGAAGCCAGCGTCGTCAATTGGTCGGTCAAGGTCGGGTCAAAGTTTGCCACTTCCAACTGCATGATGTCAAGTTGGTTGATCGACGCTTTGAGCGCGGCCGAGGTGTCGAGCGCAATGATCTTGCCACCATCAATAATGCCGATGCGGTCGGAAAGCTGGTCTGCCTCTTCCATGTAATGGGTGGTGAGCAGAATGGTATGCCCTTCGGCTTTGAGCTCCAAGATTAGTTCACGCAGATTGCGCGCCGCCTGTGGATCGAGGCCAATGGTCGGTTCATCGAGCAGCAGCACCGGCGGTTTGGCCAGCAGCGCTTTGGCAATGGCAATGCGCTGTTTCATGCCGGACGAGTACTTTTCGACCAATTCATCGGCGCGTTTGGTGAGGTCAAAGCGGGCCAGCAACTCCTCCACGCGCGCTTTGGCCACCGTCGCGGGGATATGATAGAGCGCGGCAAAATAGCGCAGATTCTCGCGCCCGGTCAACTTCCAATAGATACTTCGCTCGCCAGTGAGGACCGCCCCCAGATGGTTACGGACCTGGTCGGCCTGTTGCACCACGTCATAACCACAGACCGTTGCGCCGCCGCTGGTAGGCTCCAACAGGGTGGAAAGCATCTTGATCGTGGTGGTCTTGCCTGCGCCATTGGGGCCTAGCAGGCCAAAGACTTCCCCCTGTCGGATGGCAAAGCTGATCTCCGCCACGGCGACAAATTCATCGACCTCTTTCCCTGATGGCAGCAGCTTGGCCCAAAAGGGAATGCCCTCTTTTGCCTTGCTGCGCCGAAACGTTTTGCGTAGATCGTTGACTTCGATGATGTTGGTATGCATGAGATTTGCTCAATGAAATGCTGGACTTTCGGGGGTGATTGGGAACGTACCCGGCATCTGGGAGATGCCGGTCACGTTGAACCCAGCCAACTAGACAGCGATTTCGACCATGCCGTCTTCGTAGCTCACACCCTCTAGAGTGGCCCCGACCAAGCTTTGCCCACTGAGATCAACATTGGCAAAGTTTGCACCGCTTAAATTGGCGCCGGTTAGATCTGCGCCCTGGAAATTGGCATTGGCGAACGAACCGCCTTCCAAGGTGGCGCCGGTCAGATTGGCGTCGGCAAAGTTTGCATCGGCAAAATCGCCACCGCCCAGGAAGGCCCCCTCTAGATTGGCGTCGGTGAAGTTGGCGTTGCGTAAGTTGGCCCCACCCAGATAGGCGGCATGGAGGCTAGCATCCTGAAAGTTGGCATTGGTCAGGTCTGCGCCTTCAAAATTGGCATGTTCCATAGTGGCGCCGTCGAAGTTGGTGTTGTCAATGGTGGCGCCGGCAAATTGGACTGTTTTCGCATTGTGGAGTGGCAATTTGATTTTGACCTTTTTGGTCGTGGGTTGTGCCACTACTGAAATAGTATCGCTTGGCATGGCTGCGGCTACAGTCTGTGGCATTGCGTCTGCTGACGAATCTAGCGCTTCCAGCAGGCGTGTTGCCTCATCCACTGAAATTTTGCCCTCTTGCAGCAGGCTCAATACTTTGATGCGTTCTTCGTTCACGGGTGGTTCCTTTCTGCTATCGGTTTTCGACCTCGCACTCGACCTTGAAAACCAAGTATGCAATCGAGTACGAGTTTGAGTGGCTAGACTAACCCTTCCTGATAGACCGTTCCATCTAGGTTGACAAACATGAGCATGCGCCCTTGTAGATTGGCATTGCGGAATTTGACACTGTCCAGATTCGCGCCGATCAGAGTGACATTGCGCAGGTCGGCCCCTTGGAAATCGGCGCTGTCCAGGTTGACGCCCAACAGGCGCGCCCCGCGCAAGTCGGCCCCGGCAAAGTTGGCATGGTCGAGGTTGGCGCCCACAATCCAGGCATCTTCCAGATTGGCGTTACGGAAATCGACACAATCCAGGTTGGAAAAGAGCAGACGCGCGCCGGCAAAATTGGCCCCTTCAAGCTTAGCGCCCTCCAGGTTAATGCCGAGCTTGATGGAAGGGGGGCGCATTGCTTGAGTGGCTTCGGTGTAAACATGGACCGTTTGGGGCTGCGGCTGCATGATAGACGCTTGGGCTGGCTGGACGAGCGGCTGTTGCGCAGGCAGCGCGATCTGGGGGGCGGGCCCCTCCATGGCGTCCAACAAGCGCACCGCCTCCTCGACCGACAACTTTCCTTCCTGGAGCATCTGTAAAATTTTCATGCGTTCTTCGTTCATCGGTTTCCTCTTTCTCGCTATTGTACTCGCTATTGTGTAGGTGATCGATTTGCGTTAGATCTGGACCATATCACCCATGACAGTCTTGCTGGCCTGTGGCCCATTCTCTCTGGATCCGGTGACTTCGGCCTCTTCCATCTCAGTAAAGACGCCATCACGTAATTTGTAACCGCGCAGGTCAATCCCAGTCAGGTCGGCGCCGGAGAGGTTGGCGCCATCTAGTGCTGTATTGCGTAGCGCCGCACCGGTCAACGAGGCGTTCGAGAGATCGGCATTGCGCAGATCCGCGCCACTCAAGTTGGCCCCGGTGAGATCGGCGCCGGTTAAATTGATATCGCGCAGATTCGCGCTGCGCAGATTGGCGCCGGTGAGCACAATCCCGGCACAATTCGCGCCCTGAAAATTGGCGCCGCGTAAATTGGCACCGGTGAAATCAAAGCCTTGCAGATCCTGGCCGGCGAAATCGGCCCCTTGCAAGTTGGCGCCGGTAAAGTGCATGTTCTCCAAAATTGCCCAGCGCAGCCGAATCCCCCGTCCATGCTTGGGTGTGGGCTCCTCGGCATCGTCATCATCACCGGCATCGGCGACCGGCCGCGCCAGCTTTGGGCGTGACGCCGTAAATGATGACGCGGTCGTTGGTTTTTCCGCCGCTTCCAAAAGACGGGTCGCCTCATCTACACTGATTTTGCCATCTTGGAGCATTTGCAAAATCTGCATCCGTTCTTCGTTCATGTTGGTTTCTCCTTGGGCTATGCGGGATTGAAATCCCGTGCTAACAGCGAGAAGCCGCCGTAGCGACTGAGAAAACTCACCTTGTCATTTTGTCACTTTGTCATGCATTACTTCAACTTCGCCAATTGCTCCGCAGCTTCCCCCGCACTGATCTCGCCTCGGTCTACCTTTTCTAACACTTCCCGCCGTCGTGTCTTGGCTTCATCTTCCTGTTCCTGTTCCACTTCAAAACCCAACTCGGCGATCAGTTCATTGATGCGGTTGCGAATGGTCCAGTAGGAGATGCCAAGTTCACGCTCCATCTCCTTGACATTGCCCCGATTTTTGACAAAGGCTTCGAGAAAGTGGACGCTTTCCGGCGGCAGCTTGCAGAAGCGACAGGGCTGAAAGCGTCCGGTGACCACAGTTTCACAACGGGTGCAACTGAGCCGGGTGACCTCAATCTCCCCCCCACAACTTGGACATTGTTCTAATACTTTGCGTTCATAGGATTGGCGCATATCATTTACTCCTTCTTTGCAAAGGATACCAAAGTTTTTGGTCAATGTCAAGAGGTAATTTTAAAAATTTTTGTATTTTGTATAAAATTTTGGTTTTATCTTCTTTAACTTGTAAAATTTTGATAATTTCGCGCAAACTTGATTGGGACAATGAGACAATGAGACAGTGGGACAGTGTAATAAGATTTTCAAGCTAGGTTAATGGTGTGTGGTTGCCGCTAAGGCCGATTGCGTAGGAGTGTGTATTGGGTGGGGTAACGTAAGGTATTCTAGATGTAGCTACATACGGCATCGACTGGGGAGTGACTATCGCCTCGCAAATCTCGCCATAAGTGTGTCTGTTTCTACCCTTCCTCAACGATATAGGTGGACAGGTTGTCCAAGATCGCACTTTGTGCGCCAATACGCTGCTGGAGACGAATGTGCCATTCCTGAATTCCATCCAGCGACACGAACCATGACACGCCATCGTCATAAGGTTGGTAGGAGCATCCCAGAAAAAGCCATCGCTCGCCTGCTTCATGGCAATCGCCGTCAAAGTCTGTAAAACGCGCGATGACACGATACCATTTGCCCGTGTGAAGGAAGTGATATTGCTTGCTGTGGTTCGGCGCGGCAATTGAATGCCAATGGCCGGACTGTTCTGGACCGTACATTTCTTCTGCCATTTCGTCCAGGGAACCTATTGAGCCGAGATTTTTACTAAAAAGAATATTCAGTCAACGATGTTCATCACCTGACTCCTCAGTTGTTCTTGTGACGCTGTTTTTATCTAACTATCCATGTTTGTGCCCAATTCTACTAAATTCTGCGTAAAGCCCATTGCTCGGCCCAACCAGATGGAATCGGCAAGTTGTGTGCGTAGAGGAAATTAATGAGTTGGCCATGATGATGCGCTTCGTGTTCACTCAAATAAAGATAAAGCCATAAGGGTGTCATGGAAGTTGCACCGACTGCCAACAGATTGGCACCGGTTAAAGCAGTAAGCACTTTCTCATCTGACCGTTGCATAGCTATGCGCAGCCTCTCAATCGTGATCTGTTGCTTTGCCAAGGCAAAGGCTGCGTCATGATCTGCGAAATCCTTGCCTGCCAGACCACTATAGATCGTGTCTGACATCGCCAACATGCACATTAGCTGATAGCCGAGCGTCTCAGATTCAGGAAAAGGCAACCGTTTTGATAGGTCTGCTTCTTCTAGCACATCAAGCAATTCATAGGTACGGCTGCGTAGCGTGCGCCAATGCCGTGTGATTTCGTTCGTTAATTGTTCGCTCATTAGTTGTCCGCTTATTCCTACGTGGGCAACAAGCCCAACTCTTGTACCCGCTTCATTAAATCCTGATGGTCAAGTTGAAACACGATCTGCATCAAATCTTCCTGTTGCTGTAAAATGTAGGTCGCAGAATTTTCAGCGACGATGGGCTGTGCTTCCTCTTTTTCAAAGCGCATTAGCCAAGTCACCTTAACCAACATATAGCTGTCATCCAAGCGGGTCTCCGCCAGCGATTGGATTGTGGAAGCAGTTAAGCCCACCGCTTTGAAGAACCCTTCCCGTTTCGGCAGCGCCTTTAGAAAGTCTTCCTTTTTAACCACTTGCACACCTTGCGGACCGGCAAACATAAATGAATCACCATACTGCGCCGCGACCCGTTCAGGCTCAGCCGTACTAATGTTTTGCTCGTACTCTGCAAAGAACTTGCTGACCCTATCGCTGACTTGACCCATAATTCCTCCTTGATCATTCAGTACTTACACCGACATCTGCACAACACGTCCCCTGCTCAAAGATCGAGGGTGCGCAGACCGTTCATCCCCAGGAGCAACGAGACTTCGCCGCCATGATGCAGATCGTGTTCCAGCACATGGTAGATCACCCAACTGCGCGACACCTCGTACACCTGGCCATCCCATTCATCCGGGAAGGTCTTCGTACAGTCATCGGGGGTCCAGCGTTGCAAGCGACTTTCGATAAATGCCCAAGTCTCTTCGAGACCGCGCATCAGTTCGCCTGCGCTGCGCGCCGGTGAATTACGTTGTCCCCACTCCATGTATGCGGTCATCGCTGCGTCCTCATCCTGTAGCGTGCCGCTGAACCATCCGGCTCTGACAGAAATGATGTGCTGCACAATCTGGCCCAGCGGCCACATATGCGCGGCCGGTTGTAGCGTGAGTTGCTCGTTCGTCAGCGGAGCGATCGCATCACGCAGCTTTTCCTGATAGCCGCGCCAGTTCGCATAGATCACCTCCAGCGTCGATTGGGTCTGTTGTTGCATTGGTTTCTCCTTAAACATTAATATTTATCATCCATTTACCAGGGTGCCTCCCCAATTAGGGGCGATAGACGAGATGTTTCAATTTGGCTTGCTGGCGCTTCGCCCCCTTTGTGGTACGCACCCCATTTACCATAGTTGGTTGCTTGCTTATTCCAGCAACCGACGCTTCATAAAGACTGCAATATCGCCATCAGGATAGTCCCTATTTGAGTACAACGAAATATCAATTCCTTCGATGGCAAAACCGAGTTTCCGATACACCATAATCGCGGCTGCGTTTGCGTTCTGCGTCTCACAAACGATGGCCCGTAGACCGGAACGTCTTGCCTGCTCTTCGGTCTGTGCCATAAGTTGTCGGCCAATTCCACGGCGGCGATAGGTCGGCGCCACGTGAAACTCCCAAACGGATAAAGTGCGATTCCACTCCTGCGCTTCGGCAATAATTAGCCCCATGAGGAGTTCACCCTCATATGCACCAAACGAGAACCCAGCGTGAAGAATTTGGCTATATCGTTGCAATGTTGCGGCATCGAAATGCTCATACTTTCTCGTAGAGGGTTCAGGCAGTAGGACATAGTGAAGCTCAAAAGACGTTGCTGTGGGTGAGTCGCGGTAGCGAACGACATAGGCGCCTTCAGAGATATACGGTGTCACGATGCGCTCAAGGTCAGCGCTGTCTACTCGCGCTAACGGTTGAATGGTTATCATTGTGGGCTCTACCTTTGTGCTGAATACCACGCCAATACGCGTAAGGCGCGCAGCGTGTTCCACCGGCTCCCACCCTCGCCTTCATCGATCTCGACCGGCATCACGCCGGGGTATTGGACTTCGAGCGGCCACCGGCCATTGCCGTCTTGCTTGGACGCAACCAGGTCGATCGCCTCGGCTACACGCGCATCGGGCGCAGCACCGGCACGGCGCAAGTACTCGAGTCCCCGTAACACGTCGTAGTGCCACCAGGTCGGGAAGGCAAAGCGGGTGAACGCCGCGCCGCCCTTGCGATCCTGAGCGATGACCTCACCGGTCGACTTGCGACGGAAGAGGCGACGCTCAAGCAGGTACTCCTCGCCGCGCTGGCGGGCCGTGGTCACCGTCAGGCTGCTCCCGTTGGTCAGTTCGTATTCGAGCAGGGCTTCCAACACGCAGATCGTGGTGTTGAACGACGACCGCGTTGAGCCGTTCTCCGCCTCGCAGTTCCAGCCGCCATCGGGCAGTTGCTCGCCAAGCAGCCGGTCAATAATTCCCCGAACGTCCTGGCCAAAGTACGCGCCGACCACACCCACCTGGCCATTGATACAGGGTTCCAATTCGCCGGCGAAGAAAGGATTGCTATCACACTCCGACGGGCCGCACCCCTGCCACGTTACATTGTCACGGACAAGCCCCAGCGCATGCTGCGCTTGTTCGCTTGCGGGGTCGAGACCAAAGTCGCGCAGCAGCAGCAGGACATGCATGGTCGAGGTCCAGCCCCGATTCCACGCCGCACCGCCCCACCGTCCGTCCGTCCCTTGGCGGGCGAGCAGTTGGGCGCCCCAACCCTCCGTCGCAACCCGTGTGCGCTCGGCCGCGATTTCCTCCGCAGGGGCACCGATCAGATCGCGCAGCACCTGCCAGCGGATCGCCGGATCGGCATCCAATAGCCACTCTATGACTGCACTATCGGGCTGTCGGACTTGCTGTTTGGGTGGATCAGTCGCCATCGGCTAGTTTCTCCTTATTTGCTGAAAAGACAAAGACACTGTGGGTGGTCGAACGGATTCTTGCTGTACTCACCTAATACGACCAACATGTTCAATCACATGCACCAGGTTGACTATAAATTGTTTTTGCTAATAGGATTATCTCGTGCAACTGTTGCTGTAAAAATTAGTTCAAGCGATTAGTAGCACATATGTTCAGTATTGTATAGGATAATTGAGAAGTACGCAATCCCAGTTGCATAGAAGCGAGTGGCGCGTTAGAGGAAAAGAGAATGGATAATTGCCGCCTAACGCCCCCGTGTCCGCAGGCGCGCACACAGCACTGACCGGTGCTTAAAAAGTCCGCTTCGCGCGCCGCTGCACATGACGGTTAGGTCGCGCCGTGATGAGAGCAACTACCTCAGGTTTCAGTCAGGGTAGTTTGACGCTAAGGCCTGAATTCGGTTTAACAAGCTGACTATGAAGACTAGCTTTCGTCACTTTCAGTTGAGCTTCGATTTCATCAATCGCAAGCTTTGTGTCAATTAATGCTTGCGATTCCGGCCGGGGCTCAAATCGATCTTGGGCACGGTAAACAACGAGGTGTGAAATACCTTCTGCCCGCGCACGCTTACATAGTCCCAAAATATAGAAGCGATTAAATTGTCCCTCGGCTATCGTTTCGGCCGCTGTATGCGGGACATATTTGATTGTGTATCCGCCCGACGGTGTATATGCACCTTCTAGACCTTTCATTAACCCGTTTGCTTCTATTTGGTACGCAAGCCAATGTTCGTTGTGTTCTTTTGCAGCTTGCTTGAGCAAAGGAACCCACTGCCTGTTACCAGCATCATTAAAGCGAGCACTGTAATAAATGTTTTTCGAGTCCTCTGCCTCCTCGATTGCTGCAAGCATGGCCGCTCGGGTAGTGTCATCTAGATTTTCAAATCTGAACATCGCTTTTCCTCCTAAGTTACGAGTATTCGCGCACCTGGAATTCTATCACTGATTAGGCAATTTAGGCGAAAAGCAACCGAACTATGCTTCTGTGGTCACATGCGCAATATTATCTATCCCACTCGTGAAAGGGAACGGGGAAAGTTAACGGCGGCGGTTGATCCGGCGCGGGGGTAAAGAGGCGATCAACGATCGGCTTCAGCTGACTGCGCATGGCAATGAAGACGTGATCGCCGGCCTGGAACTGTGTGGCCCCGCGGGGCATAATCAATTCATCGGCGCGGAGCAGCAAGATGACCACTACGCCGTCGGGGAAGGCCACTTCCCGTAGCCGCCGGCCGGCTAGGCGCGCCGTTTCGCTCACCGTGTAGTCGACAATTTCACTGTCAATATGGCGGAGGGCGTTAATTTCGATTGAAAGAGGGGGCGTGGGGTTGGCAGGGGCGCCGATCTGTAACCAGCGCGCAATCACCGGCAAGGACCAACCTTGGGTAAGCGCCGAGATGAGGACCACAAAAAAGACAACGTTAAAGAGGCGTTCGCTCTCCGGCAAACCAGCCAAGAGCGGAAAAGTGGCCAAAGTGATCGGTACGGCGCCCTTGAGCCCTACCCACGAAAGAAAGAAGAGTTCACGGCGAGGAAAGCGAAAACGCCAGAGTGACAGGAAGACGGTGACGGGACGGGCCACAAACAATAAAACCAGGGCCACCAGTAGCCCCACCAGGGCGACATCCCAAAGCCGGCTAGGGAAGCTAAGCAGCCCCAACAGCACAAAGAGGATGATTTGGCTGAGCCACGCAGCGGCGTCATGAAAAAAGTAGATGCCGTTGCGAAAGATGGTAGAGCTGTTGCCAAAGACGATGCCGGCCAGATAGACGGCCAAAAAGCCACTCCCACCCAATACCGCAGCCAGGCCAAACGCCAGCAACCCAAAGGCCATGACAAAAAGTGGGTAGAGTCCAGGGTAGCTCAGATTGATCCGATTGAGTGACCAGGCTGCGCCATAGCCGACACCAATACCGACGAGCGCGCCAATCCCAAATTGTAAAAGAAAGAGCAGCGCCAGCGTACCCGGCGATTCCATGGTGCCGGCCAGCAGGCCGGTCAGCCCCACGGTGAGGAACACGGCCATGGGGTCGTTCGAGCCACTTTCCAATTCGAGCGTGGCGGTTAAACGATCCGGCAGCCGCAAGCCACTCGTGCGCAACACGGAGAAGACTGTGGCGGCATCGGTTGAGCTAATGATACTGCCAAGCAAAATGCTGTGCAGCAGAGGTAGCCCCAAGATCCACATGGCGGCGAGCCCCATCAGTAATGAGGTAATGAGCACACCGACCGTGGCTAGGACCAACGCCGGCTGCCAGCCGCGCCGCACGGAGGCATAGGTGGTGCGCAGCCCACCATCAAAGAGGATCAGCGCCAGCGCTACGCTCCCAATGCTGTTGGCTAGCCCGTAATCCTCAAAGGGAATGCGCCCAATGCCTTCCGATCCGGCCACCATGCCGATCCCCAAAAAGAGCAACAACATGGGCATCCCGAGGCGCGCCGAAAATTTGCTTGACGCAATCCCCAAGAGCAGTAACACTGCCACCAAGAGAATAATCAAATTGGTTATCAGCACACACCTCTCGCTTTGTCACGCGCACTTTAATGCCTCAACAACTAATCGCGCGGCAGGGCGCTACACAGTTGGTGGAAGTATAGTGCCTGCACCGGCCACGGGCAAGATGCCGAGCGCGGTGAGTTGCATAATGGCCCCAGCCAAGCCCACCACACGGTGTGCACTGATGCCAACGGCCTGGGCTGCCTCAACATTAAGCCGGTTGTCGTCGAGAAAGAGAATGCGTTCCGGCGCATAACCCAGCGCGTCGAGCACATGGGCAAAGATTTCGGGATGTGGTTTGACCATGCCAACCTCATGCGAGGCAAAGTGCGCCGTGAAATGGTCAAGCACCCCCATCTCGTCACAGATGCGTGGCCAGTGGAGCGCATTGGTATTCGTAAGGCAGGCCAGTTGGTAGTGGGGCGCCAACGCCCGCAACAGATCAGTGGCGCCGGGATAGAGTCCTTGGGGCCAGGAGGTGAATTCAGCAATGAACTGCGCGGCATCGATAGTGATGCCAAATTCAGTAAAGAGCAGCGTAGTAAAGACATCGGCGTCGATCTGACCAGTCTCAAATTGATGGACCGCCGGCGATGTAAGCCAGCGCGTCCACAGTTCCTCAACCGTCAATTGGTGTTGCAGCAGTTCGAGCATTCGGTCGACGCCGCTAAGTTCAATCAGCACACCGCCGAGGTCAAAGACGATGGCGTCAAAGACACGTTCTTGGGTACTATACATGATTTCTCCGTTGATCATTCACATGAATATGCTTCATTGTGTCACATTTTTTGTTTTTCGTCGTTGTTCATAATATACCGAGAATGTTTTATAGATTCAAAACAGGAGGGAGACGCGTGACATAAAAGAGGTCTTGGATGTCTAGCGAAAGTTCGGTGTATTTACCTTGACCACTCACAGTCTCCCAGATATGCCAGGGTTTGTCGACCGAACGGCAATGGTAAAGATCGCAAACAGCATGACCATTGTGGAAAACTAGTACAACTGTGTTTATGAACCAAACCAAACAGATCCGGCAGCTGCTGCAACACACCAATGCAGGTACGAAATTTTAGCGTGACTTGCTAGAAGCCTTCGGTTATGCCTTTGCCGGACGCCACAGCGGACCGACCGCCAAGAGCAGGACCAAGATGTTAAAGAGCGCGTTGGAGGGGGTTCCTGACGCGATTGACCCTGCACTGTCCAACACGAACCAAGCGAGGATGCCGGCTAGCACAGCCCGGCGCACCCCCTCGGGCGCGTTGTCATAAACCCACGCCCGCAAGCACCAGATCATGATCCCCCACCCAAAGAGGAAGCCACCCGTCAGCGCCGAGAGAAAGCGCGTGTCCGACGCGGCAAAGCTCTGCACCCCATCCAGTGGCCAACTGAGGAGATCAAGGGTCCAGCGCGCCGGTTCTGCCGTTGCGGACATTGTCCCCAGAAAGAAGACCGGGCCAAACGACGCAACCACAAAGCCGGTGATCAATAGCCAAAACTTGTAAAATTTCTGCGACATACTTGTGCTCCACTGATAGATTAAGGATTTTGCTGAGATCATGCGCAAAACGTAGCAAGTGCTACATTTTGCGCACACGAATATTGTAGCGTCTACTACAAAACCGTTACGTAACAGGCGCTACAATTTGGGTATGGATAAAGTGACGGCAAAAAAAGCACAGATTATTGCGCAGATTACGCAATATCTAATTGAAAATGGGATGGCGGATATTGGACTGCGCAAGCTCGCCGCAGTTAGCGGCGCCAGTGACCGCATGCTCATCTACTATTTCGAGACCAAAGAGGCCCTACTTAGTCAGGTGCTGGAGGCGATTGCCGCCGGCTTCACCGAACAGCTTGATGCGCTGCTTGGGCAACATCAGCGCTGTGCTGCTGTGCTGCTGAGTGAGCTATTAGCGCTCGGCGGTGCGCCGCAATTTCGTGCTGTGATTCAACTGTGGTTTGAGGTGGTGGGGCTGGCGGCGCGGGGTCAGGAGCCTTTTGCGACAAGCGCGACGGCGATTGCCAAGAACTGGCTCCAGTGGATTGAGCACAGGCTAGATGCTGAGGAGCGCAGGCAGGCCATCGCGCTCTTCGCAGAGCTAGAGGGACGTCTCATGCTCAGCCTGCTTGCGGTGAATGCCCCGTAGGCTCTTGCCAAGGCTCAGGTGGGTAATCCCTCCTCAGCAATATGCCGTAGCGCGGGAGCCCGCTCTGGATGCGCCACGCCGGCATGTTTTTAGCGGCTTGATTTGCTGCTTGCAGCGATGGACCTACTCTCAAGAAAATCATATGCTTATAGTGGCAGTGCACCATGTTTGTCATGATCATACATTCTCCACTATCAGCAACATCATGATGCACTTGAACGCAACCCACCAGACGGAACCGCGCCCGATGGTAGTGCATCGTCACTACGGAACGTCGTCCAGGGCGGTTAGTTGGCAACAGAGTTTCTCTTGCTACCGATCTAGGCCCGCTTGAAGGAAAAAATCGGCTAGCGTCACAATCGGAATTCCTTGAAAGCGCTTGAGTGCCAATAGATGTCGGTCCTGAGTGACACTCCACTTTGCCTTGTTCAGCTAGATTCAACAAGTGCCAAGCATCACCTTTCCAAAGTAGACCGGAGATCCAGATATTCGTGTCAATCACGATTCGCACACGTTACTCTCCCTTTGGTTGAAGGCGACGGCGGCGCACTTCATGGACGATGTCGTTGATTTCGTCGAATGAAAAGGGTTGATCTTGCGGAGCTTGTGCGACAACCCGTAATGGTGAAGGTGTAATCCGCTTTAGGTGCAAAGTATCGCCTTCCATCCATACAATAAATCGATCGGATGGTTGAAATCGCTTTGCAATTGCCGCAGGTAACTCTAACGTATGATTAGGGTTGAGTGTTGCTAATTCCGACATAACTTATTTTATCTCCTTCATCACACTTTACCATTTTCCGTGCGATCAGCCAAGTAATTTTCCCCTCTATTCCTATGAAATCCTGCACGTGGTTAAAGCCAAGTAAGCTGCACCATCAATTCCCGAAAAATGGTGGCTTACTTAAATAAGTAGGCATGAGGATGGCATACTCGAGTTCAGTGCTCACGGTCAAGGGACGCCTGGCAGCTTTCATGGCAAACGCCCGTTACCGGACGCAACCACGGCCCCTTGCCACCAGGGTGATGCACTTGAACGCGACTCGCAAGGCGGGACTGCGTCAGACGGTCGCGTGCGTCGTCATGGCGGCAGCGTCGTCTAGGGCGAGTGGTTGGTAGTACAGGCGGCGATGGCGGCAGGCTAAGCAAAGTCTGTAAAAGATTATGCTGCAATGAAGGCGGTATGCTCAGCTAATTTTTCTTGGAGCCACAAATTCACTAGCGTCTCGACCCCAATCCCGCGCAAACGTGCTTGTTGCTCCATCGCTGCGAGTAAATCCGGTTCAATGGCTACAGTGCTAGCAACTGTGAACGCTATGTCTGACGCATCGGTATCAAATTGTGTAAAGTCGTGGGTATCCCAAAATTCGCCCATCTCTTCCAGCGAATCAGCTTGTGAGATACTGCTCAGCCTATTTTCGGGCATATCGCCTCCGCTCAGGTGGTTCCATATCATGTGCGCTAATGGCCATGGCTGTATTCCCTATGCGCCGCCAAACGCTAGCGCAGCCCCAACAGATCTTTGACCTCCTTGAGCGGGACAGTTTCCCCGTTGCGCTTGCGCTGCGCCAAAAAAGCCATTAGCGCCTTATGCTCTGCGGTGGTTCGGACTTCCTCTGTAAGATCAACCCATCCTCTTCCAGATTCATGAGGAGATCAGATAGAAATTTCTGTTCTGTGGGAATGGTTACTACTTTCATAAATCCCTCCGCTTGCCGCGCACAAATAGCTATTCATATGACCATTATAACAGAAAAACCGGGCCTATTCTACCCGGTTGTGGTGTCAGGGTGCGTACCACATTTGGGGGTTGACTCTGGTTAACGAATTTTAGTTGCTCGACCAGCCCCCAAATGGGACGCACCCATGGTGTCAGAATGGATTTTACTTTGGGGACGAAGTGGACCCACTAAGAGAGATGTGCCGGACGGGCAAGCAACGGGTCGGCGGACGTAAGCTTCTCCCACCCGGCCGACACGTCTCCCCATCAGCAATATCCGGGACATCGGTTGAATTAAGTGTGATGCAAGCGCCCGCTGCCGGACGCAACCACGGCCTCTTACTACCAGGGTGATGCACTTGAACGCGACCCGCCAGACGGAACCGCGCCCGAAGGCTGCATTCATCGTCACCGCTGGAGCGTCATCCAAGGCAGTTGGCAGGATGAGCGAAGGGCTAGTCTTGGGATAGGAATGGCTATCCAATCTGAGCAGAGATGCATGCGCTACAGACAAATCGAACAAGTTGCAGCGCACGTCATGTAGCTAATGTGTCAATTTGACAACGATCCGTTGCTCACCAATCACAATTTGATTATCCTGTACATAGAAATTTCGCCCTGACAGCTTGGGTAAAGTAAAGACTAGCTGTCCATCCACGATTCTGCCCTCAACTTCAAGGGTTTTCTGCACGCGTTGCGCAACCTGGGCAAAAAGCAGCTCAAAAAAGCTCTTGGCCGGCATCTCACCACTTTCTTGTGATGAGCGTTCAATAAAGCTGTCCATCAACGCCCCGACCTCATCATAGCTCATTTCCGTCAATAATTTTTCTGCCATGCTAATTCCTCTCAGCGGCTTGTACACGCCGGACCATCTCTTTCCAATGCTCGTACTCAACGACAATCAATGTTAACTCTGATTGCACCAATTGTACAGGTTGAGGCAACAAATCTAAAACATTATCCAGATTACCAGGCGCGGTTTGCTTGCCGCCAATACGCTGCCAAGCGTGAGACTTCTGGAAAACGACGAGTGTTTGAACACGTTCTCTATGATACAATCGGGTAATATAGAAATCGTTTATCAGGGGGCCACTAGGCTGCAACTGTAGAAAGTAAGTCGATGTCTTGATATCTCCCAGGAGGTCCAGAACAATCAAGTCTGCTTGCGAATAGCGTTCGTCACGCTGCAGCAGGTCGTGCATGGTAAAGTCGATTTGGCTCTGCTCAAGATCCTGTTGAATTTCCACTTCAAATGCATAACCGCGTGCAAAACTCTGCCACCAATACACACAATAAGCGAAGAGGAGATAGCTTTGTGGATTTTCTCGGCTCAAGAGACGCGCTTGTGTCAACACGGGCGCAATTTGCCTGGCAAATTCTGCAGTCAACGCGGGGCTTTGTGTTGGCACATCTGCTAACGCCAACAATCGCGTGAAATAAGTGTCAGCCAAGGGCTCATCAATATAATCATCGTATACTTGACGGAATGTGGATGCCACTGCACCGGATTTCACTTCGGCTTGGCTCAACAGCTGAATGGCCTCATAAAGCTTCTGTCGTCCTGCTGTATCCAGCCTACCATCATTCGACAAGTAGATCGTTAGGGCTCGCTCATGATCCTGAGTAAATGTGTTGGGAAGAATGATTTGGAACTGTGTTTCATCACTCACTATAAGCTCTTACTTTCCCAAAATCGCGCTCAGATCGTGACAATTGTAGCCCAAGTATGGCCCAAATTTTCTGCTAGCCGTACATCACAATCGAGCCACAACTTGGCGCTCAGGTTATCGCGGTCAACATGTATATGTCTGGGCTTGCGGCAATCATATGGGTAAAAATAGAACCGGTACGGACCAGTGCGTAGTGCGGCTGGCATGACAAAATACCCTTCCCTGATAGTACTTCGCTTATGAATGCCATTGTACCACAATTGCACTGTGACAGCAGATCGCTGCTGGGATTGCGCAGATTTTTACTACCATGTCACCACCGCCGCATTCTTAACCCAGGGCAAGCACGCGTGCAAGAGCCACCCGTCAGAAACCGGCGTCTGCCAGAAAAAAACTGCGCAAGCAGCTTCGCGCCCCCGCCAGTGCACTTTCGTGCAGCTTCCTTTAGCAGACAGGTATTTTCATGCCTGGCGGATTGCCCTGTTTCCTGAATGTAATCCGTTCGGGTGGTGCAGGTGGACTGGATGTGGGGCTGCCGGTCGGGTAAGGCGGTGGCAGTATGGTCCACCCCCCAGAACCGCGTACACCCGCTGCCGGACGCAACCACAGCCCCTTGCCACCAGGGTGATGCGCTTGAACGCAACCCGCTAGCCGGAACCACGCCCTATGGTCGCGTCTATTGTCACCGATGTAGCGTCGTCCAAGGTGGTTGGTGGTTGGTGCAGTTTTTCTTGCGGCTAAGTGTGTGTCAACCAAACAGAGTTAAGCTAACTCGCCACGTCGCCAAAGTTGGATAACTTGCCACAGTAAAACACCACCAATGACTAGCATTATCACGTTGAAACCGCGTCCCATTATCCAGCCGTAAAGCAACGCTGCGACTAAACTTACAGCACATACTTGGACGGCCAAAAATTTCCCTTTTTCGACAAGCCGAAAACTAGCAAAATAGCTGACGCCAAGTAAAATATTGAACATTGCATCATAAAACGCTATTCGGTCACCTAATGTATAAAATGACCATAAATGAATTCCGCCAAAGGCGATACCGCCGATGCCCCCGTAGAACAACCAGCCTATTAATCGATAACGTTGCTTCGAAATTTGTTTTGCTGTACTCATACACTTTCAGACAACCTGCCTTCTATCCTTTTCGTTCAATTATGTATCCTCTTTGATATACTGCCGGACGGGTATGGCGCTGGCATTGCTGCCCACCCCGCAGAACCGTGCACAGCCGCTGCCGGACGCAACCACGGTCCCTTGCCACCGGGGTGACGCACTTGAACGCGACCTGCCAGACGAGACTGCGTCAGACGGTCGCGTGCGTCGTCACCGCCGTGGCGGCGTCTAAGGTGGTTGGCGGGTTGCGCTGGCGGTGAGGGCGGCAGGATGTGCGAATGATCGGCCATCGAGCATGGGTGGTGGGGGCAGCTTCCTAGTGCGTTTGCACAAGGCCAGTGAAAGATCCTGTGGTTACGCCACGGCAAACTCGGTATGTGCGCGAATTTCTGGCGGATGGAAGGCTAAGACAATGTCTTCCGCAGGAACACCTTGTTCCAACAACTCAGTTGCCAAGCCATCCGCTGTCCAGTCATTTTCAATCCAGATCTTCCCATTGCGCAAACGTGCATACAAGGTAGGCACAAACAAGCGACCTTTGGGTGTCCACCCAACACGCAGTAACAGATAATGATCGCGTTCTTCATCAAAGGTCACTTCAATTTCAGTATCTGGTTGTGGTCGCCGCTTCATTCGCTCTGCGTGCTGGCTAATTAACTCCTTGAGTAATTTTCGATAAGTCTCTACTCGATCCATTCAATTACCTCCTGTTGCTCTATATCAACAACAATGAGTGGAATCGCAAAATGCTTCATCAGTAACTGCACCGCATCTAATCGGAAGACGTCATGGTAGGTTTGTGCGCTGATCGCAAGATATAATTTTCGGTCAGGCTCTACTTCCGCAAGAAAGACTTGGTACATTTCATACGAACCCAACGCATCTTTAATATCCTGAACGGTGGAAGGGCGACGAAAACTTTTGATCTCTACTGCAATTTTCTCCGTTCCCCGTTCTGCGGCAATCAGGCGTTCCGCTGCTAGATCAGCATATATGGTAAACTCTGCATAGACTACGCTGTATTGATCATCGGTAACCGTCCATTGTGCTTTTTCGAGCGCTTTTTTGACTGGTTCGTGTATAAGCTTTTTCTATATTTTACCATACATGCCAATCCCACGGCATTCTTAATTCAGGGCAAGCGCATACACGGAGTAGAAAAAAACCTGCTAAAGCAGCTTCGCGCCCCCGCCAGTGCACTTTCGTGCAGCTTCCTTTAGCAGACAGGTATTTCAATGCCTGGCTGCGGGCGGCGCGCTTGCCCTCTCTGCTGAATGGAAACCGTTTGGGTGGTGTAGGGGGACTGGATTTGGGGCTGCCGGTCGGGTAAAGCGGTGGCAGTACGGCCCACCCCGCAGAGCCGTCCACAGCCTCTGCCGGACGCAACCACGGACCCTTGCCACCAGGGTGCTGAACTTGAACGCAACCCACCAGAAGGAACCGCGCCCGATGGTCGCATGCATCGTCACCGCTGGAGCGCTGTCCAAGGCGGTTGGTTGAGGGCGCGGACGAAAGGATGGATGGGCAAAGGACTGGCCGCTATGTATAAACGGTGTGGTCGGTAGGCCAAGCAGTGATCGTCTGCTTGGTGGCCCTATGTGTCTATAATGAGTGAGACAATCCGTGGTTGACGACCAAGCACGCCAAAAGGGAATTCATCTTGCTAGCATATACATGCAGCGAGGATGATAACTTGACACAGAAAATCCTCGTCGTGGGAAGGCATGGTCTCTTTCCTGAAAGAAGCACAGCGCATAGGCACGGATAAGTACAATAAGGATTGCATGCAATGGGAAGTTTAAAGGGAGCAAGCGTCGAGATGTTCGCTAGGTAGCTAGTTGAACCCGAAGCTCAACAGTGCACGATGGAAGCACAACCAAGTCGCTGACGAAATCGCTTGGCCAACGAAGAAAAGTCCAGACTATCTTTGAGTGCAGCAAATGTGGGCAGCAGATGTTTGACGTCACCGGGATGATAAAAATTTTAAGCCATCAGTCTGACTTTCTCACAGATGATACTATGTCACTCACTGTCTGTACAAAACCGCCAATATCAAGAAAGAAGTTGGGATAAGCACGACGAAGTGTATCAATTGGTCCTGCAGATACTAAAACAGGTTCTATTTTTTTACCTTCAGCAGCTTCCTTCTCAATTCGCGAGTAATCTACCATTGCTTGCTCAAAACCATCACGATCGTACGGTTGGATTGCAACAGTTCCCTCTAACGAATTGAGAATGATCAAATGATACGACCACCCTTTTCCCTCTTTTGCAATATTGTTCACAGCAGCAGAAACGCCCCGCATTTTATCTAGTGCACCTAACTTTTCATCAGCAACTGCAACTGCTGAGAAGCTCTCCGTACGTGATAGCTCTTGATAGCGAGCAGGAATAGGCATATTCTCCATATACGCAAATGCTGAGGATGTAATTGCAAAGAAGTCAATCCATTCCTGATCACCTTGGCGTGATTTTAGCGCCTGACCAAGAAAAGTACCCATTGTTTCAACTGCCGTTGTCCAAGTATGTTGCAGCTTAGTGCGTATCTGTAACTCTAGCCTCAAGCCATCGTATGTAGGATTACGGATATTCTTGTATTTATATATCAAATGCAAACTTCTATACCCGTCTTCATCTCTTGGGTTATTAATATAGTCCTTTTCATCAACAAGTTCATGTGCGAATCGGCTCTTACTTTTGTATTCGCCTGCAAGTTTGTAAACATCGTCTATTGATTCCATGACTGCTCGAACACCTCCAATGTCCTGCATAGTCGTAAGTTGCATAGAAGGATAACGCCTTAATTTATCAATGATGGTAGGCATACGTTTAAGTCTTTGAGCAACTATTGGCTCACCAGAGAAAGTACCAAGTTTCCTCCTTAAGGTAGCCTGAAAGGTGTTGATCGGATAAGCGTGACAAGCTCGCCATTGATTGGCCAAATCTCTTGCCTGATCAAGCTCAGCATCACTCACATTACCGTTAACCAATATCTGCCCCGCCTTATTGATGCTTTTTTTAGATGCTAATGGAACAGGTGAGAATGACATTGGGCTATTCCTTTACTGCACACAAATTGACTTTACAGCTTTATAATGGCCAAACGCTGTGGTTAGCTAAGCAGCGGTCAACCAATGTTGATCTCAAATTGACGCACGCAACCCGCAGTTCCGGTTGAACCGATTTTTCGGCATGTATAGGAGGTTTCTGCCCTATTTATCATTCCATAACATCCTGACTACATACTCTTCATCTATCATGATCTGATACTTTGGATGCTTCGCTCTATTCGCAGATGCAAACTCGTTGTACTTTGCATCTCGAACCCACGATGGCCCTGAGATACGAGACCATTCTTTGAGATCGATTTGAAGGAACATCTCCGCCATCCCCTCTGCAAAGTACTGAGCATGAAGGTAATCAGGAGGAACAGCATAAACTGCCGTCGCTTGTTGTTGGATTGCAGCAGCCAAGTCTTTTGGGATTCCTCCGCTTCCGACAACATCAACGCTTGCCAACAAATACGCCAGTATCATGCTTCCACTGGTTTCATGTCGATTCAAGCCCAAGATAAGATCTTGGCGAAGCTCATATTGAGCTAGAGTTGTGATTAGGCTCCGATAGTCACCTTCAAACACCCAAGCATCAAGAAAATCGGAATCGCTGTTGAAAGCATCGTACTGGCTGTCAGGAATAATACCTCGCCCATCATTGAACAACCCAATCAGAGCAAGGTCAGCCTTTACGTTGTCCCACACAGCCAAGTTGATGTAAATGATGTCGAATGTCGGCGCTCCAAGCCAATGCTCTGATTCATTCGGAAGGATAATGTGAACCTCTGAATCTCCATGAATGTAATGGTCCCAAACAGCAAGCCAAAACACCCGATTCAGGTGAGGATTGACTATTGCTCCAGTGGAGCCAATCCTCTTCAGGACAATTTGCTTAATTGCCTCAGTGGCCTCTTTAATGATTCCAAGTACCTCAAGTAAATCGATTATAGTTGCGGGATGGTGTTTGGCCTTATTGTACTTTTTCCGAAGAGCGTGTAGTTTGTCTCGCGATGGCTGATCAATACCCTCATTCGCAAGGTCTTCTATAAACCACTCAAAAGTGTTTTTGGGATTCCTTCTTGGCAATACGGCTGACTTGAGGAAAATCTCGGTTTTCGCCCCTAGCGCAGATAGGACATCCCGAAGTTGCGTCGGTTCATATTCATCATATGTCAGCCTTACCAACGTTGCTGTCGCGTCGGATAACTCAGAGACAAACTTCTCGCCGTATGTGGCCATAATACCTCGCTACTGAACAACGAATGTTTGTTAACCTCGGGCGTCTAGAAGCGGATTTTTGAGCCTGGAGCCATTTTACCCGGATCGCCAAACTGTTATTTTTGCCACTTCCATATACATTCCTCCTTGCAGAATAGGCATTTTTGTTTACAGTAATATCTGCTCGTCAGTATACTGATATTTGTTTTTTTGTCAATTACCTTGCTACTTTTCGCAGTTGTAGTCTATATCACCTATTTGACTGCCAATCTAAACCAGCGAGCCGTCCCCTCTCATTTTAGGAAGAATCAGCAAAGCCACATCTCAACCACTCACCCACACCCCCCACTATACAACCTGCCCAACCACCCCGCCTCAATTTTAAGGCACATCTACCGACGAAATTTTACTCTGCCTGCCATATGATGCATAATAGGGATGCTCCAAGCAAAGGTAGATCATGAATTCCTTGCAACCCAGTTCATGATGCGGGTCTGGATGCGGGTCTTGATGTCGGCCCTGCGCCAAACCCTGCCACGGTCCCAACTTGACTGGAGATTGGTGATGCGTTGTGTATGTGCGGGCGCTCTGTGCCATGAGTAGTTTTTCTCGCTAGCCCGAACATTCGCCCGCGTCCAGAATCACCAATCCCCCAATCACCACTGACCGGTAATGCACCACTCTGCGTCCTAATAAGTTTTGTAGCGCCGATTTTAGGAGCCGTTGACATTGCACAGCCCTCCAGCCAAGGGGCAGGCAGTGCACAACGAGCCGCCTAGAGGGCGCACGGTAAATGTCAACAGAAGCTAGTACGAAGGAATAGTGACAGCCTTATGACTGACTCGATGACTACGGTAGGACAACGCCAACGGATGACCTCCTCGCCACCGCTCACGACGCCCCTGGCCGCGGCCTTTGATGCCCCCTTTACCCACTACCAAATGAGTGATGCCTATGATGAGATGTTTGCGGGCGCGAACTTGGCCCGCGACCACTATCTGATGCTCCACCGGCGGTTGTGCGAATTGCCCATGGAGACGCTAGAGCGCCGCCAACTGGCCGCCAATCGCTCCTTTCTGCACCAGGGCATTACCTTTACGGTCTATAGCGACAACCGGGGCAATGAACGCATCTTCCCCTATGACCTGCTGCCGCGCATCATCACCCAGCGCGAATGGGACACCATCGAACGGGGGCTGGCGCAACGGATTACGGCGCTCAACCACTTTTTGCATGACCTCTACCACGATGAGCGCATTCTGACCGAGAAGGTCATCCCGCGGGAATTGGTCTATAGCTGCCGTCACTATCGCCAGGAGATGAAGGGGCTCGATGTGCCGCAGCGAGTCTATATCTCGGTGGCCGGCACCGACCTGATCCGCATGCCCGGCGGCGCCTTTGCCGTGCTGGAGGACAACCTGCGCGTCCCCAGCGGCGTCTCCTATATGATCGCCAACCGCCGTGTGATGAAACGAGTCTTTCCCAATGTCTTTCTCAACTATGGCGTCCAATCCATTGACCACTACAGCCGCACCCTGCTCGCCACCCTGCGCCGGCTGGCCCCGCCAGATGTGGAAGAGCCCACGATTGTGCTGCTGACACCCGGCATTTATAATTCGGCCTATTTTGAGCATACCTTCCTGGCACGGGAGATGGGCATTGCCCTGGTGGAAGGGCGCGACCTTCTGACCCACAACGACCACGTCTATATGCGCACCACTGCCGGCCCGCGCCGCGTCGATGTCATCTATCGCCGCATTGACGATGACTTTATTGACCCCACCGTCTTCCGCGCCGACTCGGTGCTGGGCGTGCCGGGGCTTTTTAACGCCTATCGCCAGGGCAATGTGACGGTGGCCAATGCGCTGGGCAACGGCATTGCCGACGACAAGGCGATCTACGCCTACGTGCCCAAGATCATCAAATATTACCTAGGCGAGGAGCCGATCCTGGAAAATGTGGAGACCTATCTGTTGGATGACCCCAAGCAGGCAGGCTATGTAAACGCCAACCTGGAGAAGTTGGTGGTCAAAGCGGTGGGCGAATCGGGCGGCTATGGCATGTTGATTGGCCCCCACAGCACCAAGGCCGAACAGGAGGAGTTCCGTAAGCGCATTGCCGCGCAGCCGCGCAACTACATTGCCCAGCCGACCATTACCCTCTCCACCGCCCCCTGTTTTGTCGATGGGCAACTGGAGCCGCGCCATATTGATCTGCGCCCCTTTATCCTCACCGGCAGCGAAGTGCAGATTGTGCCGGGCGGGCTCACCCGGGTGGCGCTGCGCCGCGGGTCGTTGGTCGTCAATTCATCGCAAGGAGGCGGGAGCAAGGACACATGGGTGCTCACTCAATAGAAATCACGCCGTTGCCGTTTATGCTCTCACGCGTCGCCGACAGTCTCTACTGGATGGGGCGTTATCTGGAGCGGGCCGAACATACGGCGCGCGTCATCAACGTCTATCTCGATCTGATGCTCGATCAGTCGGAACAGGCCGCGGCCCAACATCGCCAACATGTGCTGGCCTCGCTGGATCTGCCCATCGATTTTGACAAGGCGCACACCGATTATAACCTGGTGCAGTGGCTCACCTTTGCGCTGGACAACGCCAACGCGGTGCGCGTCTGCATTGGCGCGGCGCGCGAAAATGCACGCCAGGTGCGCGAACAGATCAGCACCGAAATGTGGGAGCAGATCAACCAGATCTACCTCTTTATTGAGCAGGTGGATATGGACGCCATGTGGGCCGCCGAACCCCAGGAATTCTATCAAAATGTGAAACAGGGCGTCCATCTCTTTACCGGCGTCACCGACTCGACCATGACCCACGGCCAGGGCTGGCACTTTATCCAGGCCGGTCGCTATCTGGAGCGAGCGATTGCCACCTCGCAGTTGGTCGATGTCTACTTTTCGCCTGGGGAGTATGTGCCCGCCGTGGAAGCGGGTCAGGGGCGCATGGCCGAGCATCTGTTGTGGTTGGGCGTCTTGCGCTCTTGCACAGCCTTTGAGGCATACTGTAAAATCTACACAGCAGATCTGGACCCGCGCTGTATTCTGGAATTCTTGCTGCTCAACAGCGAGTTCCCCCATTCGGTCAGCTATGCTGTACGCAATTTACAACGGGCGCTCCAGGGGATTGCCGAGGCCACCCAATCCTCACGCGCGGAACGGGCCTATCGCCGCGCTGGGCGCTTACAGGCCGATCTGCAATATGGCCAGATTGATGAGATTCTGGAAGGCAATTTGCACCCTTACTTTGTCAACATTCAGCGCCAGTGCACTCAGATCCATGACGCCATCTACCAAAGTTATATTACCTATCCGATTGAAGGCAAGCTCTAGTAGATCTCGGCGTAAATTGTTGCATCGATTATGCTCCCGATTCACATGGGTAGCGCAACAATTTAGCGCCGTAAGTATCTACGCCAAACTGTACTAGCAGGTTCTATGTCCATTCACGTCGCGATCAACCACAAGACGCGCTATACCTATGACCGGGCGGTGGCGGTGGCGCCCCATCTTTTTCGCCTGCGCCCTGCGCCCCACAGTCGCACCCCCATTACCGCTTATTCCCTACGCATTGAGCCGGCCAATCACTTTATCAATTGGCAGCAGGATCCTTTTGGCAACTATGTGGCCCGCGTCGTCTTTCCCGAAAAGGCGCGCGCGCTGGCCATCGAAGTCGATGTCGTCGCCGACATGACGGTGATCAACCCCTTTGACTTCTTTGTGGAAGAGTATGCCGAATTCTACCCCTTTACCTATGAAGCGCAACTGGCGCGCGAGTTAGCGCCCTATCTGGAGATCAGAGAAAAGGGGCCGCGCCTGTTGCAGTGGCTGGAATCGATTGACCGCGGCAAACAGCGGATTGTTGATTTTCTGGTCGCGGTCAACCGCCAACTCTATCAGGATGTCGCCTACACCATTCGTATGGAACCGGGCGTGCAACCCTGTGAGACGACCTTGGCACGGGCGATTGGTTCCTGTCGCGACTCGGGCTGGCTGTTGGTGCAGATCTTACGTCATCTAGGCCTGGCCGCGCGTTTTGCCTCTGGCTATCTGGTCCAATTGACCGCCGATGTGGCTGCGCTCGACGGTCCCTCCGGCCCCACGGCTGACTTTACGGATCTCCATGCCTGGGCCGAGGTCTACATTCCTGGCGCCGGCTGGATTGGCCTTGACCCCACCTCTGGCCTCTTTGCCGGCGAGGGGCACATTCCCCTGGCCTGTACGCCGGATCCGATCAGCGCCGCGCCGGTCACCGGCTACACCGACAAGTGTGAGGTCACCTTTGAATTTGCCAACTCGGTCCAGCGGCTGCGCGAAGATCCCCGCGTCACCCGCCCCTACACCGCGGAGCAGTGGACGGCTATCAACGCGCTGGGCGACCAGGTCGATAAGGATCTGGTGGCGCAGGATGTACGGCTGACCCTGGGCGGTGAGCCGACCTTTGTCGCCATTGACAATATGGAGGCAGCCGAGTGGAACACCGCCGCTGATGGCCCGCACAAACGGCAACTGGCCAATGTGCTGGTTCGCCGACTGCATGATGCCTTTGGCGCCGGCGGCATCCTCCACTATGGCCAGGGCAAATGGTATCCGGGCGAAGAACTGCCCCGTTGGAAGTTGGCGGCGTACTGGCGCACCGACCAGCTCCCCCTCTGGCGCGACCCCAACCTGTTGGCCGACATTAGCCAGGACTATGACGTTGACCATAATGACGCCCAGCGCTTTATGGCGCACCTGGCCCAACAACTGCAACTCAACCCGGCCTACAGTCAGCCGGCTTACGAAGATGCCTTCTACTATCTTCTGGAAGAGGGCCGGCTGCCGGTCAACGTCGATCCGCTCCAATCCAACCTGGATGACCCGCTGGAGCGGCGCCGCTTGGCCAAGCTGCTGACCCGCGGCCTCGGCACACCGACAGGTTATGTGCTGCCCATTCGCTGGGATTATGACGCCAAAGCGTGGGACAGCGCGCCGTGGGAGTTGCGCCGTGAACATCTCTTTCTGATTCCGGGCGATTCGCCCATGGGGCTGCGGCTGCCGTTGAGCGCACTGCCGGCGGTGGCGGAAGCAGAGCAAGAGGTCATCTTTGAACGTTCGCTCTTTGAAACGCTGCCGCCTCTGCCCGACTATTACACTCTGGCCCAGGCGCGCGAGCAAGCCGGTCAGGCCGCGCTCGCGCACCGCACTGTCCAGCCGACCCCTAAGGCGCAAACGGTGCAACAGGTGGCCACGCGGCGGCTCTGGAAGGAAGTGCCGCGCACCGCCATCTGCATTGAGCCGCGCAATGGCTTGCTCTTTATCTTTATGCCTCCTCTTAGCTATCTGGAGCACTACCTCGATCTGCTGGCCGCGCTTGAACTCACCGCCCAAGCGTTGGATCTGCCCGTGGTCATCGAAGGCTACGATCCGCCCACCGACTATCGCTTGCAGAAGATTCTGGTGACACCGGATCCTGGCGTCATCGAGGTCAATATCCATCCCGCCCACAGTTGGCGCGCACTGGTGGAGAATACGCTGGCCCTCTATGAAGAGGCGCGGCTGGCGCGGCTGAGCGCCGAGAAATTTATGCTCGACGGTCGTCACACCGGCACCGGCGGCGGCAACCATGTCACCCTGGGCGCGGCCACCCCTATGGACAGCCCCTTCCTGCGGCGGCCCGACCTGCTGCGCAGCCTGGTGACCTATTGGCAACACCATCCGGGGCTCTCCTATCTCTTCTCCGGCATGTTCATTGGCCCCACCAGCCAGGCCCCGCGCGTCGATGAGGGGCGTGAGGATCACCTTTATGAGTTGGAGATCGCCTTCCAACAGATCCCAGCGCCGGGGCAGTCGGTCCCGCCCTGGCTGGTCGATCGGGTGCTGCGCAACCTGCTGGTCGATCTTACCGGCAACACCCATCGCAGCGAATTCTGTATCGATAAGCTCTTCTCACCCGACTCCCCCAGCGGTCGCCTGGGATTGGTCGAGTTGCGCGCCTTTGACATGCCCCCCCACGCCCAGATGAGCCTGGCGCAGATGTTGTTGGTGCGCGCTTTGCTTGCCTGGTTCTGGCGTGAGCCCTATCAGCACAAGCTGGTGCGCTGGGGCACCGAGTTGCATGACCGTTACCTGCTGCCCCACTATGTGGCCGCCGACCTGCGTGAGGTGACCGCCGACCTGCAACGGGCCGGCTACGCCTTTGACTTCGCCTGGCTCGACCCCTTCTTTGAATTCCGCTTTCCCCGCTATGGCACGGCCATGGTCCAGGAGATGGCGCTGGAGGTGCGTATGGCGATTGAGCCGTGGCATGTGCTGGGCGAAGAGGTGACCAACCAGGGGACAGCCCGTTTTGTCGATTCGTCGGTCGAAAAGGTGCAACTAAAAGTGGAAGGGCTGGTGGGGGACCGCTATCTGATCACCTGCAATGGCCGCCGCATTCCCCTGCGCAGCACCGGCGTCCACGGCGAATATGTGGCCGGCATTCGCTATCAGGCATGGCAACCACCCTCGGCATTGCACCCCACCTTGCGCGTACAGGCGCCGCTAGTCTTTGATGTCATTGATCGCTGGAACAAACGGGCCATTGGCGGCTGCACCTATCATGTGGTCCACCCTGGCGGGCGCGCCTATGAAGATTTGCCCGTCAACGCCAACGTGGCCCAGTCACGGCGGGTTAGCCGCTTCTGGGATTTTGGCCATTCCCCAGGGGGCGTCTTTACCTATCCCACGACGCCAGCGCCGATACGCCGCACCTTCGCGGCCGTAGGCGGCGTGGTCGGGCCCACCACCTTGCCGCCGACTGAGATCAATCCTGAATTTCCACACGTCCTGGACTTGCGATGGAATCCGTCACAGCCCTAAGCTCAACTTTACTCAACGACTATACCCTGGTGCAAGGGGCCTATGATGAGATGTGGCGCGCCCAAGGCGTGATCGAGCCGACGTGGCAGCCGTTGATGCAGATGGTGGCTACGCTGGGGCAGGAAGGGCTGGAACGCGTCCAACAGGATGCTCGGCGGCTGCTGCGTGAAAATGGCGTCACCTATAATGTACACGGCGCGCCCGATGGCCTGCAACGCCCCTGGCCTATGGATATTCTCCCTTTGATCATCTCCGAAGCCGATTGGCAAGTGATTGAGGCAGGCGTCATGCAGCGGGCCAAGTTGCTCGATCTGGTGTTGGCCGACCTCTATGGTCCCCGACGCCTGCTCCAAGCAGGGTTGCTGCCGCTGGAGCTTGTTTACAGCCACAACGGCTTCTTGCGCCCTTGCGATGGAGTGACGCTGCCCCATGCCCATCAGTTGATTCTCTACGCCGCCGACCTGGCGCGCGGCCCCGATGGGCGCATGTGGGTGTTGGGCGACCGCACCCAGGCCCCCTCCGGCGCCGGCTATGCGCTGGAAAACCGGACGGTCATGGCCACGGTCATGCGCGCGATGTTTCGCAGCGGCAACATTCAATATCTCTCCAACTTCTTCCGCGATCTACAGGCGGCGCTGGCCGAGCTGACTCCGCAACACCGCGACGCGCCGCACATTGTGGTGCTGACCCCCGGTCCCTACAACGAGACCTATTTTGAACATGCCTACTTAGCCGCCTATCTGGGCTATGCGCTGGTGCAAGGGGCTGACCTGACGGTGCAAGAGGGCAAGGTGGCGCTCAAATCGCTGGCTGGGCTACAGCCGGTTGATGTTATCTTGCGCCGCGTGGATGACAGCTTCTGCGATCCGCTGGAACTGCGCGAGGATTCCTACCTCGGTGTGGCCGGCCTATTAGAAGTGGCGCGGCGCCAACAGGTGGCCATTGCCAACCCGCTGGGCGCCAGTGTGCTGGAGAATGCAGGGCTCCTGCCCTTTTTGCCGGGGCTGGCCAAACACTTCTTCAACGAAGAGTTGATCCTGCCCGCCGCCGCCACCTGGTGGTGTGGCCAGCCACGCGAGCTAAAGTATGTCCTGGAGCATCTGGATCAGTTGGTCATCAAGCCGCTGACGCGCCAGGCGTACACCAGCACCATCTTTGGTAAGAAGCTGAGCAAACGGGGGCTGGCCCAACTGCGGGCGCGCATCAAAGCCCAGCCCAACCTCTTTGTGGGCCAAGAGGAGGTCAGCTTTTCCACCACCCCCTGCCTGGTTGATGGCCAGATTGTGGCGCGGCACAGTGTGCTGCGCACCTTCGCCGTGGCCCGCCAGGATCACTACACGGTGATGCCGGGCGGGCTCACCCGCAGCGCACCCGACCAGGACACCTTTATTGTCTCCAACAGCGCCGGCGGCAGCAGCAAAGACACCTGGGTGCTCAGTTCCAAACCACAACATCACATTAGTCTGTGGCAGCAAGCGGTCAAGATTGACCAGGTCTATGAGAGTGAGCGGCTGCTGGCCAGCCGCGCCGCCGAAAATCTTTTCTGGGTGGGGCGCTATGCCGAACGGGCCGAAAACAGCGCCCGCTTGCTGCGCATTATCATGGACTATTACAGCGGCGATGAACTGTTGGCAGATGCAATCGAAATGAGCTGTCTGCACCAACTGCTGCGCGCGCTGACCCAGGTGACCATGAGCTATCCCGGCTTTGTGGATACGGACAGCGAAGCGCGGCTGGCCAACCCCACGCCGGAACTGCTGGCACTCTGCCTGGATGGCAATCGCAGCGGCAGTCTGCTGGCCGATGTGCGCGCCATGGTCAATGCCGCCTATGGCGTGCGCGATTTCTGGTCGGGCGACAGTTGGCGGGTGATTGACAATATTGAGGCGCCCTGGAAACGGCTGGAAGCGCGTCACTGCGGTCTGGATGATGTGCAGAAGGAACTAAATAACCTCGTCACCCAGTTGATGGCGCTGGCCGGGTTGAATATGGAGAGCATGACCCACGGCATGCGTTGGCTGCTGATCGACATTGGCCGGCGGCTGGAACGCGCCCAGCGCACCATTGCCTTTATCCGCGCGACACTGGTGGCGCAGCAACCGGAGGCGACGCAACATCTGCTGCTCGAAAGCGTGCTCAAGACCACCGACAACATTATCACCTACCGTCGCCGCTACCGGGCCTATTTACAGTTGCCGACCGTGCTCGATCTGCTCCTGTTGGATGAGAAGAATCCCCGTTCGTTGCTCTACCAACTGCAACAACTGCAGAGCCATCTGGAACGCCTGCCGCGCGCGCCGCAACATTATCGCCTGAGCTCAGAAGAGCAGATCCTGCTCCGGGCCTACACACGCTTGCGCCTGGCCGATACGGTAGCCTTGGCCGTCGCCGATGAAAGTGGCCTCTGTCAGAAGCTGGATGAGTTGCTGGCTGACTTGATGACGCTCCTCAACCAACTCTCCAATGTCCTGACCGAGCGCTATTTTATCCATGCCCAGCCACGCCATCAATTTGCCGTTGTCCAGGCCGACCTGACGCCAACGAGCCCGGAGTGGAGCTTGGAAGCTGAGCCGCGCACATGAGCACCACCATCGCAACTGACCAGGCAGAGCCACAGACCAAGCCAACTACCTTTCGCATCATCCACAAAACCGAGTATCGTTACGATGCCCCGGCCAGCCTCTGTTATAACGAGGCGCGCCTGCTGCCCCGCACCTTTAGCAACGCGCGCGTGCAGCAGCTTTGTCTGACCACCAACGTGCGGGTGGAGCCGGCCTGGGATGACCATCGCGAGCGCACCGACTTCTATGGCAACCGTGTGCTCTACTATTCGATCCGCCAGCCTCACGAAGCCATGTCGATTACAGTGACTAGTCGTGTGCAACTACTGCCCATTCCATCGAACGAAGTGCAAGCAGGTAGTGATCGCGCAACCCCTGCCGCCAGCCAACCCGGGGGTCCGCCCTGGGAAAGTGTACGCGCCCAACTGCGCGGGGATCTCGCACCCGCCGCGCTGGAGGCGCGCCAATTTGTCATGAGTTCGCCGCTCGTGCCTATCCTGCCGGAGGCCGCACGCTATGCCGCGACCTCGTTCTCGCTCAATCGTCCCATCATCAGCGCGGCCCAGGATCTGATGGCGCGCATCTACCGGGATTTCACCTTTATGCCCGGCGTCACCACCATTGCCACGCCGCTGGAGGAGGTCCTGACCACGCGCCGCGGCGTCTGTCAGGATTTCGCCCAGTTGATGATTGGCTGTCTGCGCGCCCAAGGGCTGGCGGCCCGCTATGTGAGCGGCTATCTTGAGACGCTGCCGCCGCCGGGTCAGGTCAAGCTGCAAGGGGTCGATGCCTCCCACGCCTGGTGTGCGCTCTATGTGCCGGACGTCGGCTGGCTCGACTTTGACCCAACCAACAACTTGACGCCACACGATCAGCACATTACACTGGGGTGGGGACGTGACTTTGCCGATGTCACGCCGCTCAAGGGCATCTTCTTTGGCGATGGGCGCCATCAGTTGAAGGTGAGTGTGGATATGGAACGGGTCGATGGCTAATTGGTTACGTGCACTTTGGCCCAGCCCCAAGGCTGGCGACAATGAAAATGAAGAAGGACAAAAGTTCGGCGCCTTTGACGGCGTCTTTCTCCCCACCCTCTTGACCATTCTAGGGGCGGTCATGTATCTGCGCACCGGCTGGGTGGTGGGCAATGCCGGTCTGCTTGGCGCATTTCTGGTCATTACGTTGGCCAATGTCATTACGTTTTGCACCGGCCTCTCCATCTCTTCGGTGGCTACCAACATTCGTGTGGGCGCCGGTGGCTCCTTTTCGATCATCTCCCAATCGTTAGGGCTGGAAGTGGGGGGTAGCGTCAATGTACCCTTCTATTTGGCCCAAGCCATTTCGGTCGCCTTTTACATCTTTGCCTTTAGCGAGGGCTGGCTCTCGATCTTTCCCACCCACCCGGAGATCGTGGTCCTCTTTGTCACCTTTGGGCTCTGCTGGGCCGTTGCCTATATCAGCGTCGGTCTGGCGGCGCGGATCCGCTACCCCATTCTCTTTATTGTCAGCTTTTCCCTCTTTTCGGTCTTTTTGGGTTCCTTTGCCTGGTTTGGGCAGGCGGGCGCCATTTACATGCCCCAGATCTGGGGGGATTTCCCGCGCGGTAACTTCTGGGTGATCTTTGCCGTTTTCTTCCCCGCCGTCACCGGGGTCTTGGCCGGCGTCAATCTCTCCGGCACCTTGCAAAACCCACGTCACAGCATCCCGCGCGGCACCATGGCGGCGATTGTAGTCAGCTTTGTCATCTACATGGGGTTGGCCTATTGGTGCTCGCTGGTGGCCACGCCCGAGGAGTTGGTGACCAACTTTACCATTATGGTGAAGCGGGCGGCCTTTGGCTGGGCCATTCAGGCCGGTATTCTGGCCGCCACCTTTTCGGCCGCACTCAACTCGCTAGTGGGCGCACCGCGCGTCTTGCAAGCCATGGCCGCGCATGGCGTCGTGCCCTATGGCGACCTCTTTGCCCAGGAAACACCGGCCGGCGAACCGCGCCCGGCCATGTATTTGACGGGGGCGGTGGGGCTGGCGACCTTGCTCTTTGGCCTTTCCGGCAATGGTCTCAACAAGATCGCGCCGCTGATGACCATGTTTTTCCTGATCACCTATGCCGTCCTCAATGGCGTGGTGTTGCTGGAGCAGTCGCTAGGGTTGACCAGCTTTCGTCCGCTCTTTCCCATTCCGCGTGTGGTGGCGTTGATCGGCTTTAGCGGCTCGATCATGGCCATGTTTCTCATTAACCCCATCTTTAGCCTGGTGGCTCTGGTCACCATCTTTCTGCTCTATGAAGCGCTGCTCCTGCGCCAATTGAGCGCGCCGTGGAGCGATGTGCGTAGCGGTATGTTTGTGACGCTGGCCGAATGGGCCGCCAAACGGGTGCAGACCATGCCCTCGGGCCAGGATCGCGCCTGGAAACCACGGCTGCTGCTGCCGGTGGCGTCGCCGCGGGCGGTGCGCCGTAGTTACCGCTTTTTGACCGCGATTACGCGCCCCAATGGCTCGATCCATATTCTGGGCAGCTATCAAGCGGAGGAGCGCGAGCAGGTGGCCGGGCTCTTGGCCTATGAGCAGATCTTTGCCAACGATGGCATCTTTGCGCTAGTGGCGCTGGTCGAGACACGACAGATGGAGCATACCTTACAGGCAGCGATGGAGGTGTTGCACAGCACCTTTTTTCGACCCAACACGCTCTTTCTGGCGGTCAGCCCCGAGGATGAGAGCGAGGAGTTGCCCACGATCCTGGCCCACGCGGCATTGAATGACCTGGGGGTCATCCTCTTTGTCGATAATCCGTTGACGGCGCTGGGCCGCGAGAAGATTATCAATGTTTGGATTCGTGAGCAGAGCCCCAACTGGGAGGTCGGTCTGCGCTTGAGCAATCTGGATCTGGCGCTATTGCTTGCCTATCAACTGGCGCGCAACTGGAAAGGACAGATCAATCTGATTACGGTCGTCGCCGATGAAGCCGAACGGGTCAATGGTGAAACTTTTATGGCCCGCCTGGTGGATCTGGGCCGGATGCCGCGGGCGACCCACACCATTGTCACGGTCGGCACCTTTCGGGATTACCTGCCCCACGCCCCCCAAGCCGATCTGAATATCTTTGGCCTGCAAGAACGGGTTGATCGCTCCTTTATGGAGCACTTACCCACCGCCACCAACTCCACCTGCATCTTTGTCCGCGATTCAGGCTATGAGAGCGCGTTGGCGTAGCGTGGGTAGGGAAATGGGTAGATAGGTATATCGGTATATCGGTATATCGAGCCTGACGACGAGTTCCCGATTTACTTATCTACCTATCTACCTATCTACCCATTTCCCTATCTACCTATCTACCTACTAGGAGAAAACCATGAGCAAAAAGACATTACAGGATAAAGTGGCCTGGGTTACCGGCTCTTCACGGGGCATTGGTCGGGTCATTGCCGCGCATTTGGCCGGGCTGGGCGCTAAGGTGGTAATCCACGGCACCACGCCCGATTCGACCCGCGCCTTTAATGAGGCCGAGTCATTGCAAGCCGTGGCCGACGCGATTACTGCGGAAACAGGCGCCACAGTCCTCACGGTCCACGGCGATCTGGCCGACGCCACGGTGGTCGAGCGTTTGACGGCGGAGATTCATCAGCAGGTTGGTGCCATTGATATTTTGGTCAACTGCGCCGGCGGCGACATTGGCGCACAGGGGACTATGGGCGAAAATGCGGGTAAACCGGTTCACAACGATACCGTGCAGATTGCGCTGGCCGACATTCGGGCGCTAATCGACCGTAACCTGATGACCTGCATCCTGGTCTGTCGTGCGGTGGCGCCGGAGATGATGGAACGGCGCCACGGCTGGATCGTCAACATTGGCAGCGTCGGTGGCCTGGCCGGCCGCGCCCACGGCGCTATCTACGCCACCACCAAGGCCGCCGTCCACGAATATTCGCGCTGTCTGGCCGACCAGATGCGTCCTTACAATGTCTATGTCAATGTTATCGCTCCGGGCGGCGTTGTTACACCCCGCTTCTTGGCCAGCCGCCCCATCGACGAAGCACGCAACGTCAAGGAGGGCACGCTGGAGCGCTATGGCTGGCCCGAAGAGATTGCCACCACCGTGGCCTTCCTGGTGACGCCCGCCTCTTCCTTTATTTCTGGTCAGGTGCTGCGCGTTGATGGCGGTCACCAACTCTGGCCGGCCTAGGGGACTGTATCAGTAAGGCAGTGGGGCAGTAAGGCAGTGGGACAGTAGTATCTTTAGTTGGCGGTTGTGGGGACCACAGAGCCAACGAATTACAAGGGCAGTAGGGCAGTGGGACAGGAATCAAGCTGCGGTTCATCGCGCCTGTTGCCTAGTTTGGTTATTGTCTCTATCTAGGCTATAATCCGCCGATAGTGATGCTGTGCTAAAGGAATTACACCTTACGCGTAGAGGGATGTTTGTCAGAATATTGACATGGTTCATGACAAACAGGGATGTAGATTAACAATTTGTAGGTGCGGTTTCCCTCCCGCACGTTTTTAGAGCTTATGTAAATTCGTTTGTGCGGTTTCCATACCGCACCTACGCTATGCTGGAGATATGGTATGCCCAGTGATCTGGTAAATTCTATTGCTACGGTGGTTGGCGTTGTGGTTGCTGTGCTTGGCGCCTTTTTCTTTGCCTTTTGGATCGCCATGGGCATTTGGACCTTTAACGACATTCGCTCTCGTAGCCGTGATTGGCTGGCCATTTTGCTGGCCTGTATTTTGGTCTTGATCTTCCCCATTGTGGGCCTGGTGCTCTATCTGATGATCCGCCCCAAACACACCCTGGCCGAAGTCTATGATCGCGCCCTGGAAGAAGAGGCGCTGCTGCGTGAGATCGAGGAGACCCTGGCCTGCGCCACCTGTGGCATCCCGGTCAAGGAAAACTGGGTCTACTGCCCCAATTGCCATAATCAACTGCAACATTCCTGCACCAACTGTAAAAATCTGGTGCGCAATGAATGGGAAATCTGTGTTTTCTGTGGCGCTATGCAACAGCCGGGCATACAACCTGGCATCCCTGGCGTTTCTCAACCCGGTCTTGCCCAACCTGGCCCAGCGCGCGCCACACGCAATAACCTCTTTGCCCGCCGCTCCGCCGACAACTTCGAGCAAGACGACACCCTCTACCAGCCAGCCCAAGCAACTGAGTGAGCTCGACTCTAGCTACCGTAAGCTTTGAAACAGCGCTGTATGCAAGGGGATGAGCTCCCCTTGCATACAGCGCCCAGTGGACACCCCGCTAGCGCGTCAAGAGTGACACTCAAATTTTGCGCATTACACCAATTCTTGCCATACCTTTACGAACGCTATGCTCCCTACACGCTTTTAGGGTAAAATAGTCCTATCAAGCACTTTTTACCAAAAAACACAAAGGAAAGAAGAAGGTTCATGGTTGCGCAAATGCTTGCAAATCTCCCGATCTGGCTTGCTCTCTCCGTCACCCTGGTCGGGGGCGCGATTGGGGGAGTAGTCTATGAATTGCTCTTGTTACAGGGCAATATTGAACTGCCCCATCGGTTGACGGCGGCAGAGAATTTTGACAATCCTCACGCCATTGCGGCCTATATGTTTGATCTGGGCATCTGGGCGCGAATCTTAATCGGCGCCTTTGCCGCGGTGGCCGCGCTACTGGTGGTGACGCCAGAGACTTTCTACAAGTTATTCGCGGCGTCGATTATTGCCGGTTCGGCCGGCGCGGCCATCTTCCGCTCACTCCAGGATCGACTCTTGGCGGCGCTGGCGCAAAAAGAGGCTGCCGATCTGCGCACCACCACCAACCAACTCAATGCCAAGGTGGAAGATACGATCCAGGCATTTGATACTTTGAAGAGCGCCATTCGCGCCGTGCCGCTGCCGCCCACCGCACGCGGTCTCACCCCCGGCTCCTCCCTCATTGATCTCACCCTCGTCGACCAAGTTGAGCAGTTGCTCAATGAAGCCAAAGGTATTGGCCAGCAGAGACAGTAATAGTTAATTTGAAAATAATGAATTCATCATTGTTAATTATTTCCCCTCTCCGCTAAGGCATATTCAAAGCAATAAGTATCCCTAGTGCCGCGAACATTTAATTTTTACAAATCGTTCTGAAGGGTTGCCAGTGTGCGATACGTTGTGCGATTTGTAAAAATTAAGCGGCCAGAACACTAGGCGCCTAAGCACCCTTATTCAAAGAGGAGATCATGACTGCTAAACTTCGTATTACCGATGTGGAACGCATTACGTTGCGCGTGCCCTTTACCCCGCGCACACAGAAGTGGAATGCCCTGTTGGTCTGGCAGTGGCAAATTGTAGAGATGATCCGGCTGCGCACCGACGCCGGTCTGGTTGGTTATGGCGAAACGCTGCCCCACTATACTTGGGGACGGGTGCCGGAGGGTGCATTGGAACGGGTCAAGGGCAGAAATCCGGCCGAATTTCTTGGGGACGATACTCTGGGCGCCGGCCTACAAATGGCCATCTATGACCTGGTCGGCAAAGCGTTGGACGCGCCGGCGCACCAGCTCTTCAATCTGCCCCGTGTGCGTGAATGGTGTCCTATTGCCTGGTGGAACACCAAAATGGGGCCGGAAGATTTGGCCGCGGAGGCCAAAGATGCGCTGGCGCAAGGTTACACCAACCACAAGTTCAAGACCCGCCCCTGGATCGATGTCTATGCCCAGGTGGAGGCGGTCAGTGCCGTGACGCCGCCCCACTATAAGCTGGATCTGGATTGGAACAGTATGTTGCTCAATGTGGGCAATGCTACACCGGTCCTACAAAAGCTCGATACCTATGAACGGGTCTCCATCTATGAGGGACCCATTCCCCAGCACGACGTAGAAGGGTTACGCGAATTGCGCCGCAAGGTCGCCCATCCCATTGCCCTGCACTTTGGGGTGCCACCCTTCCCCACCGCGGTCAATCAAGCAGTCTGTGATGGTTTTGTCGTCGGTGGCGGCGTGGCCAATGTGCTGCGCCAAGGTGCGCTGGCGGCTGAATTTGCCAAACCCTTCTGGTTGCAACTGGTGGGGACCGGTTTGATCACCGCCCTGGCAGCGCATCTGGGGGCGGTGCTGCCCTTTGCCCAGTGGCCGGCGATTACCTGTCTCAACAATTACAGCGATGATCTGTTGGCGGAGCCACTGGCCATTCAAGATGGCTATGTACTCGTCCCCCACGGTCCTGGCCTGGGTGTGGAGGTGGATGAAGCCGCGCTCAGCCGCTATCGCATGGAGCCGCCCTATCAGTTGCCCGATCCACGCCACATCCTCACCGTCACCTGGCCGGGCGGACGCACAGTGCACTTTGCCAACATGCGCGACCACTGCTGGCCGGCGTTTATGGCCGGCAACTATCCGGTGCAGGAGCCGGGCGTGCAACTCACGATCTGGGATGATGACGGTTCGCCAGAATGGAATGACCTTTACACGCGGGTGCAACAGGACCCCGTGCATACCCACACAGGAGGATAAAAGCATGAGTGCTCAACTTACCTTTGAAAAGTTCCGCGTCTGGGAAGTGGTGGTGCCGGCGCGCCAGGATATTCTCTCGGCGCCGATAGGGAAAAGCCCCGTCTATACCGGCAGCGTCACCTGGCCCGAAATGCCAATTCATCTGGTGGAGGGCGTGACCTCCGCCGGCTTTACCGCTATTGGTGAATGTGGCCGCGGCACCAGTCGCGCCACCGTCGAGGCGACCCTGCAGGATCTGCTGAGGCGCAATCTGCTCAGCTTTACGCCGGCCACCATCTGGATGGGCGAGCATGACGCCATTGGCCTGCCCCCCAGCTATCCGCTCTGGTCCTGGGATCTCAGTGGTGAACGTAGCTATGCGCTCATGGAGTCGCTCTGGTTGGATGCCGTGGGCAAGGCCGCCGGCGCGCCGGCCCATCAACTGTTGGGGGGCGCGGTACGCAAAGCCGTGGCGACCGATTTCTGGGTCAACCGCCCAGCAGCAGCGACGCTGCTGGCCTTGATCCAAGAAGCCTATGGCCTGGGTCTACGCGGGATGAAGATGAAGTCGAACATGGCTGGTGACACAGTCCAGGCCATTCTCACCATTGCAGCCGACATCCCCGCCGACTTCCGCTTTACCATTGACCCCATGACGGCGTGGCGCTCCATGCGCGAAGCAGCGCGCTACTTTGAGAAGCTGGCCAAGTTGCCCTTTGCCATCCAAATTGAGGATCCCTTCCCCTATGGCGCCCGTGATGACTGGCGCAAGGCGCGCCAATGTTTCCCTTTGACCATTGCCTGCCACACGCGCACCGAAGATGTGCTGCAACTGGCCTTGCGCGAAGATCTGGCCGACACCTATAATCTGGGGGGCGGCAGCTCCTACAATTTCTTGCGCGTCGCTCACGTGGCCGAATTTGTCAGTAAAGATTGCTGGCACGGCAGCGCGCTGGAATTGGGCGTGCTCCAACATGTGCGTCTCCACGCTGCGGCCTGCGCGCGTAACTGTGTGCTCCCCAGCGACCTGCAGAGCGAATGGGTACGTGAGCATACCCTCATCACCCCGCATATGACCTACCAGGACGCCCACGCCCTCGTCCCCGACCAGCCCGGCCTGGGCATTGCGCTGGATCATGCCGCAGTGGAGCGTTACACACAGGCGGTCTTTGAGATTGGTCATTAGTCATTGGGTGATTGGTTATTAGGCGATTGGTGATCGGTTCATCTATGACTCCTGACCACTTTTGAATATAATGGCCGAAGTATAATTACCAATCACCTAATCAACCAATCAAAGGAACTCTTATGGAACCACGTTACCCGACGCCGCTGGAGGATTTTCTCTTTGACCTGCGCGGCTATTTAATTTTAGAAAATGCGGTGGAGCCGGCATTGGTGGCGGCGCTCAATGCGGCCTTTGACGCTTTTCCACCCCTTGAATATGGCGAATGGTGGGGCAATGCCCAGCGCCGCGACTACAATGGCGCCACCGGCTTTGAACTGCACAACTGTGTGGAAGCGGGTGAGCCCTTTGAACAGCTGATCGACCATCCCGGCTGGATCCATTACCTCCGTCACTACTGTGGTGAAGAAAAGTCCTATGTGGCTGGTCTCTTTATCGATGAGTGTATTGCTTCGATTCGCCGGTCTGGTGGTCACCACCCGGTCCACTCCGGCGGCTACCAAGGTGCACTGCGCGGTCGCTATGAGTATACGAATGGCGTGTTTCGCTGCGGCCAGTGTAATGTCATTTTGGCGCTGACTGATGTGGGGTCTGATGACGGTCCTACTATGGTCATTCCCGGCAGCCATAAGTCCAACTTTCCCCATCCTGGTGCCGGCAACTATGCCAATCTGGACCGCATGGACCACCTGGAGGGAGCCGTGCCGCTCTATCTCAAGGCCGGCGATGCCCTGCTCTTTGTTGACGGGCTTATGCATGGTGGCAGCAGCCGCACCACTCCGGAGGGTGAACGGCGTGTCACCATCTATCGCTATGGTGTCAGTTGGGCCAAGACCCGCTATGGCTATGAATATTCCCACGCCCTGCTCGACCGCCTGACCCCAGAACGGCGCAAGATTCTCGAATCGATCCCACCCTTGCGCCCGCCTGAGTAACTTATGTTACGCACCTTCAAATTCTCATAAGTTTTGTACTCGTGTAGGGAGCATCCTCAGATGCGGCTCCAGCGCAAAAAAGCCGCATCTGAGGATGCTCCCTACACGAGTTAACTGAAACCCTGCGTAACATGAGTGAGTAATTAGACAATACGATTAGGATGCTATCAGTGTATAGAGGCGGCTTTAGGCTGCGCGGATTGAATCCGCGCAGCCTAAAGCCGCCTCTATTCTGGTATTTACCGAGATACTATCGGCAAATAGATCCAATCAGCGGCAACCCAAAGTGCCAGTTCGACCCATTCACTGCGCTGGGCAAGTTTGTCCTGGGCGCGGGCGCGCACTTTGATTGAGATCTCGGCAGGGATGGTCACCGTGGCTGTGCCGCTGAAGGATGTTGTGTCCCACGGCGCCCTCTGCCATTCGCCACCATCCTGTTGAATCTCCATCTCAATCTGATCAACCCCGACGCCTGCATCATGGACATCCCAGGCGACTTGTACGGTTCGGGAAATCAGCGGTGACTGGATTAGTGTAACCTCTGGGGCGGTCAAGTCGAGCGCCATTGTCAGGCTTCTCCGTGCGCTGATGTTGCCCGCCAGATCGGTGGCCCAATAGTCAATTTGATGTAGCCCCTCTTGCGTGAATGAAATGGGCTGACTGTAGAGCGAGGGTGACTGCTCATCGACCTGCGCCCATAGCTGCGCAAGGCCGCTGGTGTTGTCCTCACCCTGAAGCGCTAGCTGCGCTTGCTTACCATACCACCCCTCCACCAGAGCGCCGGTGACGATAGCTGTTGCGGTTGGCGGCTGGGCATCTACCCGCAGCGGCTGCACATAGTTGCCCTGGTTGCCGGCGCGGTCACGGATGGTCCAGGTTGCGCTGTAAATGCCATCCGGTAGCGTGGCAATGGTGGTGGTCATGGTTTGCGGTGACCAGATGGGCATCCCGGTGGCCAAAGTCCCTGGATAGGCAGCAGCATAGTGGTCATTGGTCACTTGCAAGTGGCCACTCGTCACATCAAGGCCACTCAACGTATCGGTCAACCCTACCGAAAGGGTGAGTGCATTGCTTTGAATCCAGTTGACTGTACCGGGGGGAGCGGCAAAGCGGGGTGCATCCTGATCAACCACCTCAATCGTTTGGCTGTAAAGCGCGCTGAGCAACTCATTGCTTCCAAAGTGGGCGGCAGCGAGCGTTTGTTGCCCCAATTGACCATAGAGCGGCCAGTGAAAGTAGTGGGCGCTCTCGTCCGCGTCATCCGGCAGCCGCCAGATCTCCACCCGATCCAGAGCCAGATCAACAGCGCCGGGCCAGGCCACGCGAAATTCCATGTTCACAGGCGTTGTAAAAATATGAAAATCGACAGCAAAGGGCAGATAGGCTGTGCTCGTCATAAAATCGCTGGCGTAGAGGTCGCGCAACCCCAGGATTTCTCGTCCTTCATCATTGGTGACATCCAATCGGGCAATGCGCACAGCCGGCGCTGTGCTGCTGATTGCCGCATTGGCGCGTAACCAGAAGAGAGCGCGGTAGTTATAGCCGGCCGGCAACCCATTGGTATAGGGTCCATACCAGACGCCGGCATCATGGATGCCCGCCTGCGCCTGCCAGGCTGTGCCGTCAACTGCGGCAGGGTCTGCCATCGTCGCACCGCTGTTGGGCGTGTGCAGCAGCGCTTCGCCTTGCCAATGCCAGTTGGTGTCAAGGGCCGGCGTTGCGTCGGCAACACGGGGGACCGTGAAGCGGGGCAGTGGCTCGGTAACAGTGGCTGGAATCACAGGGGCCGGCGCCGGTGGTCTGTGATGGTCAACGTGGAGGGTGACCTGATCCTGCCATTGGTCAGCGAGCCAGAGTTGGGCCGTCAATGTTGTGCCATCGGGCAAGGGGGCCGGCGCACGCCAGAGCGCACCACTTTGCGGCACCATGACCGTCGTGCTCAACCCGGTGGTGGCGGTAATGAGCACACGCGCGGCGTCACTCTGCGAGCTCAACACGCGCAGATGAAGGCTGTCGGTGGCGATGGTCGCGTTGGGCAACAGGTCAAGGAGTGCGCCCAGCGGTTGCTCCAGCGCTTGCCCGTTGTGGAGATAGATGGCGCTATAGTAATGGCCTAGGATTTGTCGATAGCTCTGACCAGCCAACGCACGCCGATAGGCGCCCCACTGGCTCAACCCATAGCCGTGCCCCCACCGCTCGCGCCCCAGCGCAAAGAGATCGGGCACGCCTTGCAGATAGGAGACGTTGGGGTTGGTCAAAGTGGGGTGGCCATTTTCAGCACTGTACATGGCTGAAATGGGCAGACCGGCGCTGTCAGCTTGCGCAGTAATATATTGACCGGCGGTGGCGCTGACCGCAGCATCCGAACTAGGATAGCGGGCGTCGCACATCATCTGGTAATTCGCCCAATCGGTGACATCATAGTCGGCCCGGCCAGCCAGAATCTGCTGCCAACCATAGGTGCGGGCCGCAACAGCTTGAGCCGCCAGCGCAGCCTCTGGCCAGCTCGCCGGCATTTCGCTGGGCACCACTCTGGCCACATACTCTTCAAAGGGGATTACATCCACTTGCCAGTCGCCCACATCACGACAGCCGTTGCTGGGGTGGTGGGCGACACGGATGGTGGTCGGATAGTCCAGCCCAATTTGCGCACGCAAGTGCGGCGCCTGTACTTTCTCTTCTGGCAACCCCGCGACGCGTTGCAAGCGTCGCTGAGCCAAATTGTAGCGCAACGTGCCATGCAGATCTTCGAGGGTCACGGACGCGCTATCTGCCGTCCAAACCGGCGCAAAGCCAGGTAACCTCCCCACCTGATGGCCATCCTTCAAATCGTATAAGTAGGTTTCCGCCAGATCAGCCGTCTCAACGCCGCTGGGTGCAATGGTCACGGCTAACCATTGTCCATCTGGACTCACAAGGGGATGGCTCAGGTGATAGCCCATTTTGTCGAGCAAGGGGGCGCCGCGGTAGGTCAAATAGGCATGGATGGGAGAGGGGTCACGTTGTAGGGCGGCCTCTGCCAATGCAACGAAGGAATGTGGGTGAGGTAGGCCCAGCAACCCCAGTAGCGCTCCGCTCAAGCCAGCAAGGAGGATAAGCGTCAGCCTATTGATTGGGTGTCGTCGGAACAGTGACCGCGTGTAGATCGGTGGCATGGTTTGCTTCCTTTCTGCGCAAATTTGCGCAAGCAGCAAAATCCGCATTCTGGCGTCCAAGGGGTGCGTACCACAAATGATACTGCCGTCTTATCCTCTCAGACGATTAAAATCGCCTGCTAACAACGAGAAGCCGCCTCAGCGGCTGGGGGGATTCATTCCTCTTTTGAATAAGACGGCGGTACCACAAATGGGGCGAAGCACCAGCCAGGCCAATTCAAGCTTTTCGTCTATCGCCCCTAATTTGCCACGCGCCCTGGCCAAGAGGCAAACTTTCACGAAAACCACACTATGGTACAATAGTAACGATTCAGGCTAGGCAGATGTGCCAGGGACAGACCAAGCAGACTTGTGTTGGCTCATCATCTCCTGCTCTGTCGCCGGCACGTGGGCTGGGTAGGTACGCCCAATAAATAAAACCCAGCCAGGTGGCCGGGTTTTGATCCTCGTGAAAAGCATAGGCGAACAGTAAGTGGGATACTGTGATCTATCATGATTTCTAGTTAATGGCCGCAAAACCCACATACAAAGAGAATCTGCGGAGGAAGCATTCTCTAGTGCGACCAGCATTAGAGAATGCCTATTCCACGGTTGTATGTCCCTTTGGCGATCACTGTTCATTTCTGTCGCCTGGGCAGACCGGAGGCTGGCGTTATCGTGCGTTTTTGTAGACTTAACAGCTCAGCCACTCACTCCGGTCTGCCATTCCTATCGACGTGGGGTGTCGGTTTTCGTTAATTATCTTAACGAAAATTTCTTTGGTTGTGTGTTACAGAATCATGACAGAACAGGCTACATGTCTATAGACACCGATACCCATGAAAATGGCTGCTGCTGGCTGGTAGCCGCTGGCGCGTCGCTGCGCTTGCGCGCGCCAACAGCTTTCAGCCAACAGCTACCAGCCATTTTCACATCAAAATGATGACAGACTGGTATAAAAACAAAAACCCCCGACCGATTGGCCGGGGGCATTTGTTCTGTCAGGGGACAGAAAGCCAGTAGACCCAAGGAGAAATCACCATGTACACTCTTGCTTCCTTAGGATACCATAGCTTTCTCACTTGTTGACTTACAACATCCTGTCAAATAATAATTGCCGTTTTCGGCATTTTTAGAATGGAGTCTCTCTTATGAAATTTAGTTCACTGCCGGTCTCTTTTTATGCTGACTTTGCCGCACGCCGACGTTCGCTGGCCGAGTGGTTTCACTTTGCCGGTTCGTTGGGGCTGGATGGCGCCGATATTAGCGTGGCCCATCTCGCCAATCTGACTCCCACCTACCTTGACATCCTCCGCCAACATGCGGTAGAGGCGGGTGTCGAAATTGCCATGGTCGTCACCTACTCGGACTTTACCCACCCTGACGCGGCCGAACGCGCTCGCCAGGTGGATGAGGTGCGCACCTACATTGATGCCGCCGCGCGTTTGGGTTCCTCCTTTGTCCGTGTGACCGCCGGGCAACGTCATCCCGGCGTCGAACGCGCCGCGGGGATTGACTGGGCTGTGGCCGGTTTAACCAGTTGTCTGGATCATGCGGCGCAGATGGGTATTACCCTCTGCTATGAAAATCATACCAAAGGCTCCGTCTGGAGCTACTTTGATTTTTCGCAGCCGGCGGAGATCTTTTTGGAGATTATGGCGCGCACCGAAGGAACAGGATTGCGTCTGCTCTTTGACACGGCCAATACCCTGGCCACGGGCGACGACCCCTTGCAGGTGTTGGAACAGGTCATCGATCGCGTCGCCATGGTCCATGTGAACGACATTCAGCGCGCCGGCTTCTTTGAGCCCTGCCTGGTGGGCACAGGGGTGGCGCCTATCCACGAGATCTTCGCACGGCTTCATGCCCACCATTTTGATGGCTGGATCAGTGTGGAGGAGGCCAGCCAAAGCGGCGAGGAGGGCTTCCGCCGCGCCATCCCCTATGTGCAGCAGTTATGGCGCACCGTGAGCAAAGACGCGGCATGAGTTGAAGCCGGAACAGGCATTTCACGTCAATAGGGGGACAGTGAGACAGTAAGACAGTGGGACAGTAGGGATTATTCCGATTTAGTTTGTACGCCTGTGACAAGATGACAGGATGACAAGATGACACGTCACCAGTCATCCTGTCATCTTGTCAGTTTATCGGATTAAATCGGAATAATGTCTAGTATACGAAGCTCTAGTTGCCATAGGGTTGTAATAGCGTTGTACGCAAGGGGATGAAGTCCCCTTACTAGAGAACAGCGCCCGATTGGGCGCTGTTCGTAGTTCCGCGGTTCATCGCGGGGCGGATTCTTCACGCCCCGCGACCTCATGACCTCATGACCTCACGACCTCACGACCCCTAATACCCTAACTGCTTATCCACCAGATTGTGCAAAGGTTCGCCGGCCAGGTAGCGACGCAAGTTGTCTTTCATGATCGAGATGACATTATTGCTCGTCTGGGAAGAGGAAGGGGAGTTGTGGGGTGTAATAATAATATTCGGACAGTCCCACAGTTCATTGTCCGCCGGCAGCGGCTCCGTGGCCGCCACATCCAGCCCCGCACCGGCCAACTGCCCATTGCGCAGCATATCGACCAAGGTGGGTTCATCAATAATGCCGCCCCGTGACATGACCAAGAGATAGGCGCTGGGTTTCATGAGGCGCAGTTGCTCGGCGCCGATCATACCCCGTGTTTCATTGGTAATGGGAATGGCGACCACCACCACATCGGAACGCTGCATCAAATCGTCCAGCTTATCCAGCCGGTGCACCTCGGCCACATAGTCCGGCTTGGGCACTTCATTGACATCGACCGCGATCACGTTCATCTCAAAGGCGTAGGCGCGCTTCGCAATGGCGCGGCCAATCTGCCCCAGGCCAATGATGCCCATGGTCATGCCCACCAGCCCGACACGGGGCGCGCCCCGGCCGCGGATCCACTCATGGCGTTTTTGCGCCTCGTAGAGTTCGTCAAAGCGCCGCGCCAGGAAGATCAACATGCCAAAGGTGTGTTCGGCAATGGTGGTGGCATGGGCGCCGCGTGTGTTGGTGACCATGACATCACTGACGCGCAACGAGGGCGAATGGGCCATCCACTCGACGCCGGCGCTGCCCGACTGAATCCAGCGCAATTTGGGCGCCGCTTGAAATAGCTCTTCATTGACCGGCCCAAAGGCCACCTCGGCATCGGCGGCCGCGGCGCGGATCGCCTCCGGCGTCTCACCGCCCACAAACTCTACGTCTGGGAAGTCCTGCTGCCAATTGTCCAGATAATTTTGCACCCAGGGTGTCGTGATTAAGACTTTCATGGTTTCCCTTCTTGGATTTACGATTTTGGATTTACGATTTACGCTGGAAGATGGCGTTGATTGGGTAATCACAATGGTAGTATACCCATCACCTGCTTAATCAACAAACTGGTCAAAAAATCATCTTGTCATCCGGCCATCTTGTCATCCAGTCATCTTGTCATCCACGCTGTGCGGCGGCAATGTGCTGGGTGATCAACTCCTGGAAGCGCACTTCGCTGTTGTCTTCAGGTGTATAGCCGATTATGCGGCGGGCGTTGGCAATGCTCCAAAAGGCGTGGGAGTTGCCGCTGATGCCGTAGAAGATCTGGAAGGGAATGCCCTGTTCGTCGCGAATGTCGGGCTGCTCAATGCTCTTGACAAAAAGTTGCTGTAAGTCCCGGTCGCTAATATAGACTGCCAGGGCGCGGCGCATACAGCGCAGATCGCCCAACGTGCAGTTGGCCACATCGGTCTCGCGTGGGCCGCCAATGCGAATCTCAACGACTTCCAGTTGACGACCGGTAGTCGGCGCCACCGCCGCCGTTGGTGACGCCGCGGTAGCTTGGCGACCACAGGCAAAGACAAAGCCTAGATGTTCATAGACCTCTTTGGCCCAGCCGTAGTAGTTATCAGAAAGGGCGCGCCCGTTGGGGTCCACAAAGTCCCACTTGCCATCCAAGATTAGCGGCTCGTAATAGTCGGCGGCATGGTTGGAACTGGCGACCACCACACGGCGCACCCCTTCTTCCAATGCAGTCTGATAGATGTTATAGGCCATCTGCACATTGGAAAATTCATTCCAGAAGCGCGTCTCCGAATCGTTGCCGGCGCCAGGATTGGTGTTGCCGACAAAGCCAAAGTGGGCCACCGCGTCGGCGCCGCGGAAATGGTGGCGATAGGTATCCCGGTTTTTGTCCACCAGATCGGCAATCTGCACATCAGGCATGGCTTCGCCGGCGCGATTGGTCTGGCGCACATCAAGTAGTACAACATCATAGCGTTCACGCAGGGCCGGCAACACCTGGCCGGCAACCTTGCCGGCTGCACCGGTGACCACAACTTTGCGTTTTGTCATGAGAAGTCCTTTCAGTTAGTGTTACGTGATGACGTTCTACGCAACACGCAATACGCAACACGTAATCATGTTAATAGCGGTAGCGTCTGGCCCGCCGGTAGAGCATATCGTAGCGGTCCGTGGCCGGTGGCTGAGGCATGGCCAGCAGGGGCAAGGTCAAGAGGATGCCGCAGAGAAAGCCGCCTACATGGGCAAAGAAGGCGACGCCGCCGGTCATCTGTGGCCCTAGGGAGGCCAGCGCATAGAAGAGTTGCAACCCAAACCAAAGCGCCAACACGGCCCACGCTGGCCACTCTGCCAGGCGGGTAAAGAAGCCTAGTGGAATCAGGCCGCGCACGCGCACACTGGGGTAGAGCACCAGGTAACTGCCCAACACGCCGGCAATCGCCCCGCTGGCGCCCACCAGCGGAATCTGAGACGAGGGATCGATCAAGACCTGGCCCGCGGCAGCCGCATAGCCGCAGACCAGGTAGAGCAGGAGAAAAAGAGGCCGGCCAAAGCGATCCTCTACATTATCACCAAAGAGATAGAGATAGAGCATGTTGCCGAGCAGGTGCATCCAACTGCCATGCAGGAACATGCTACGAATGATATCCAGTTGGGTTTCCAGTGCAAAGGGCGCCGTGGCGACCTGGGCCGGCACCACCGAAATGCGCAGGATCGTCTGATTGAGCGCCGTCGCCGACAGGCTTGATTCCCAGAGAAAGACCAACACATTGAGGACAATCAAGCCCCAGGTAATCAGCGGCGTGCGCCGCGTTGGGTTGAGATCGTTGAGTGGGATCATATGATATTGGTGATTGGTTAATTGGTGATTAGGTGATTGGTGATTAGGTGATTGCGATAAGACTTTGGTATGAGGCTCATATAGGTCTCCAGGTGAAATCGTTCGTTTTTTCTCTAGTGTTTGAAACGATTTCGCCCCTTCGCCCATATGAGCGTTGGTATGAACCGTACTATAGGGAGACCGCTCTAGGCGCGAATGCTCAATTACCAATCAACCAATCACCTAATCTCTACGTTGCATGTTGTTGCAGCAGCCGGCAGGTCACCTCGGCCAGCATGGCTGTGCCGACGGGCAGCGCCTCTTCGCTAATGTCAAAGACGGGGGTGTGATGGGGGCGATCTTTGTCATCATATTTGGCGCCCAACATAAACATTGCGCCGGGCGCTTTTTGGGCCATGTAGCTAAAATCTTCAGCGCCCATGCCGGCTTTCGGGGGAATGAGGCTCTCCGCGCCTAACATTTCGGTCGCGGTCTGCTCGATCAATGCGGCCACTTCCGGGGCGTTATAGGTGGCGGGGTAGCCGGAGCGAATCTTGAGCGTATAGTCGCCGCCTAATGCCCGCGCAACCTGCAAGACACTTTCCAATTCGTGCTTGATCAGCGCGCGGGTCTCTTCATCAAAAGTGCGAATGGTGCCGCTGACCTCGACTTTGGCCGGGATAATGTTGGTGGCCGTGCCGGCGTGGATCGTGCCAATGGAGATTGTCCCGGCTTTGGTCGGATCAATGCGCCGAGCGCGGATACCATTAATGGCGTTGAGCACTTGGGCCAGGATAAAGGTCGGATCGATCGTCTGGTGTGGATATGCGCCGTGACCACCGGTGCCGGTCAGGGTAATAAAGAAAGAATCCTCCGCTGCGGTGGCGTAGCCGCCGCGGATCATGATGGTGCTGGCCGGTTGTTCACTGGCCACGTGGAGCGCGATGACGGCATCCAACTCTTCCAGCGCACCCTCTTCCACCATGCGCATGCCGCCGGATTTCTCTTCATCGTCGCTGGCCTCTTCGCTGGGCTGGAAGAGAAAACGAATCTGGCCGACAGGACGATCCGGCATTTCGGCTAAAAGCTTGGCAACACCCAACAGCATGGCCGTATGCGCGTCATGACCACAGGCGTGCATGGCGCCTTGATTTTGTGAAACATAGGGCACCGCATTGGCTTCGAGAATGGGCAGCGCGTCCATGTCGGCGCGAATGCCGATGACCGGTTTGCCTTCGCCTAGATAGCCCACCACGCCGGTTTTGGCCACGCCCGTCTGTGCCTCAATGCCCAACTCTTCCAGCGTGTCGGCCACCAACTTGGCCGTGCGCACCTCCTGAAAGCTCAGTTCCGGGTGGGCGTGAATGTCCCGTCGCCAGGCAACGAGTTGATCCTGAATGGCTTTTGCGGCTGCTAGCATAACGCTCCTTTTTTTGTTTCGCTCATATAGGTATGCGGCTGAAATTGCCATTTTTCTCTCTGGGGGATCGTGCAATTTCAGTTTGCCGCCCATATGAGCTTTCTTGTTTAATCATTGGGTGGATGCCATCCCGCACTGACCCAATGGCGACGAGCTGGCAAAATATATTCATTATTTAACTGCAATGCAATAACGGTTGCACGTCCGGTAGCGGTTAAGCCAATAATAGTGGTGCCGTCACCAGACCAGCGGAAATGTTCGGCCCATCGTTGTGACCGGGGATTGAAAAGCGACACCTCTTTGCCACTTTCTGGATCAAGTGCACCAACCTGTACTCCTTTGAAACCGTTACACCATGCGCACGCAACCCAAAGATTATTTTCATCTGATGTGCCGCCAGATGCCACCGGGAGAATGTGCTCAATATGCAATTGGGCGCCGCTTATTAATTGAGAGGTAAGACAGTATCCACCGCGATAATGGGCATCGGCAAAAATTTTACGCCGTATGCTTCGTGAAACATAAGCCATAGAAATGAGCTACAAATTGTGAAGAAGAGGACGGCCGCTACGGATACTCAATAATGCGTAAGCGCGAGCTTTAAGCAATGTGATGCGACCATACTCATGGCGTAATTGGTTGATTGTTTCCTGTTCATCTTGCACAAGAGAACGTTGCTGCTGAATTGCACTTAGCCGCTGTAGCTCTTGCTGCTGTTCAGCCGTCATTTGGCTGCGGGCAATGGCCCAAAGTTCCCAGTCGCTAAGCCATGTCATCTGGGTTAGTTCGGCTTGCATGTCGGGCGGCGCGTCGGCTACATTGGGCAATGCAAGCTCCAACATAGATGTGAGCATCTCTTCCAGTGGTTGCTTTAACACATCAGCCGTCTGCGTTGCCCGTTGCATTAGTACATCAGGTAAGTTGAGTGTAACAGTCTGCATAGCAATAAATTATCTCCTTACTATCTTGCCCTTATCATAGCAGCACTTATGCAGCGGTGCAAGCAGACACACAATCTGGGTACATTTCAGCAGCGCACCACGCCGCTAGCGTGGAGCATTCTATAAGAAACCAGGTTGGTCTCTTAGTAGTTTGGGGGCGAAGTTAGGCCGAAGAGAGAGGTGACAGGAACGCGCGGTAAGAAGTTTTGCCCACCGACCCGTTGTTCGTTCGTCCCTGGCGCATCTCTCTACAATCTCATTAGTTTATGCCGCGTCTGCCGGTTTATTTTCGCGCAACCAGACGCGTAGCGGGACATCTTCGTCGCGCGGCGAGTAGAAGCCATTGGCATTGGTGCCCCAGCCCAGTAATTGGCGGCGGATGGGGTCGCTCTGCTCCCACAGGCTCTGCACCGTCATGTCATCTTTGGTGCGGATCCAGCGGTAGCCATAGCCATAGAAGAGCACCTTGCGCGTCAGGTTGGACCAGTTGGGCGTGCCCGCGTGCCAGATGCGGCGGTCAAAGAAGACGGCGGTGCCTGGCTTGGCCAACACCGGTGTCGCACCTGGCAACTGGCCGACGCCGCTGGCCGGTTTCTCCATCGAGTTGATCAGATGGCTACCCGGCACGACCCAGAAGTTGCCCCGGCCCGGCTCGCTTGTATCCGAAAGGAAGTAGGCCACCTTGAGCGAGAGGCGCGGACGGGGGTCACCCTCCATTTCAATGTTGGTGCGACCGCTGTCCTGATGCCAGCCAAAGGTGTTGTCGTTGGGCGCTTGGCCATTGGGCGGCGTGACGATCAGGTGAGCGTGATAGAGATAGATGTTCCAGCTCAAAATATCCCACACCTTGGGCAGCACTTTTTCATAATCAACCAGATCCTGATAGAGGGAGCTGTCGGGAATGAAGTTGGGGTAGAAGAGCGCGGTCTTGGCATCGTGCCCTTCCGCCACCTTCTGGGCATAGATGCGGTCGGTGGCCTCGGTCAACGCGCTGACCTGGGCCGGCGTGAGCGCGTTTTCGATCATGAAGTAGCCCTGCTCATTAAACTGCTGTCGTTCGCTCTCGGTCAGGCCATACTGTAAACATGATTTATCGATTGCCATGCGATTCCTCCTTAAAGGGTGTCTGTGTAGAAAGTTACTTGAATGTAGTATTAATATAACAAGATCTTCGCCACCGGCCCTGGTTTGCTCAGCAACTGTTCAAAGCAGGCGCCGCCTTCGGCCAACGGTGACTTTTGCAGCCAGGGGTCGATTTCAATGCGATCTTCGGCCAGCCAGGCAAAGGCATTCTCAAAGTCGAGGGGGGTGTAGGCAAAGCTACCTTGGATGTTGATCTCGTTGCGGATGACCAGATTGGCCTGGATATTGCTCTCTTCGTCATGCAGACCGGTGAAGATCACCTTGCCACCAGGCATGACTGCTTCCAAACACTCGCGGCGGGTGGCGGTGGCGCCTACCGCATCAATGGCCACATCAACGCCTTCGCCATTGGTGGCTTCGCGCACCGTTGCCACCACCTTTTCCGCCAGCGGATTGAGGACGGTGACGCCAAAATGTTTGCCAATTGCAATCCGGTCTGGATCGGTGTCGGTGGCAAAGATACGCTGAACGCCCATGGCCTTAACCGCTTGCAGGGCCAACAGGCCAATCGGCCCTAGTCCGGTGATCAAGACGCGATCGGTGGCACTGCACCCGGACAACTTGGCCGCGCGCATGGCGCAGGCCAGCGGCTCGGTGAGGGCGGCGTGCTCTAGGCTCATCTGCTCCGGCAGCGGATAGACATTGGAGGCCGGCGCCGTGATATATTCAGCATAGCTGCCGGGCCGATGGATACCGAGGATGTTGCGCGGCAGGGTCAGGTTATGGCGTCCGCGCAGGGCTGCTTTGGACCAAGGCGGGCTGATCAACGGGTTGACGGTCACGCGTTGGCCCACCGCCAGGGATGACTTGGCTGCGGTCGCCTGCTCGCCCAACGCCACAATCTCACCGGAAAATTCATGGCCCATAATGAGCGGTGGCACACGCAGTGAATTGTGCCCCAGATAGCCGCCCAACTCTGAGCCGCAGATGCCTGAAAAGGCGACGCGGATCAAAACTTCATCGGCAGCCGGCTTTGGCGCGGCCACCTCCCGTATGTTCATTTGTCGTGGGCCTTCCCACACTAAGGCTTGCATAAACACCCCTTGCTCTTTGTTGCTAAGCAGATTGTACTAGCTCAGGTAGATCCAATCTTTCGTCAATCCATTCGCGTACGATGGCTGACATAGAGACCCCCTTCGCGTTGGCCATATCACGAATAGCACTTTTGGATCGACCAGAAAGATGAATGGTAACCAACTCAGATAAATCAGAAGCTAATATTTGTTCCGGAACAACTTCAAACCAACGACGGGGGTATAGATAATCTTCTCCTTCATTGTCAATAATACGCGCCATACCGGTTTCATTTTCGAGTGGTGTTGTTGGCAGTGATCGATAAACAACACCCACAGTCAAAGACGCTTCATTGCCCTGATTATTCATACATCGCATATAGTTCATCTGAGCTGTTCAATGTCCATTTTATAAACTGCCTCTATCACTACGTCATTTCATTAGTGTCTATCCTGAAAATCTTTTTGCTGATCTCTCCTGTAGGAGTAGTCCATAGACCCACAACCGATTTTCGGGATGGATTCTAATACTACAACGAGACTTGCAAAGGTGGCTGTCACTGCCCACGAGTAGCCGGGTAGAAAGGATTTAGCTCTGGGCAGTGACAGTCACCTGGCACTGCTCGAAATCTCGTTGTAGTGCTAAGCACATTATACTATAGATGAAATAGAATAGGGAATGAGGAATTTACCTGCCCGGCATCGCCAAGGATGCCGGGCAGGTTTTGCGCATTGTAGAAGCGTGGTCAGGTCAAGAGTTGCGGCTGCGGCGTAATTTGTAGCGCATGGGCCGGTGCGGTGGGTAGTGGTTGCGCCAACTCCACCACTATGCCTTCCGACTGTTGATGCCAGGTCAACGGTGTGGGTTGGCCGAATAGATAGATGGTGCTGCCTTCCCTGGCTTGTAAGCCGTTGAGCACAAAGTGGGAGCGCGGCGGCGTGTCAAGCAAGGTGGCGTAGAGGCTGTCGCCCTTTTGCGTAAAGCGCACGTCAATGCCGCCATCCGTTTTTCCTTCGGCCACCTGCCAGGGACGAGTGTCGAAGAGAGCGTCGCCGTTGACATCCAGCCATTGGCCCAAACCCAGCAAGCGCTCCAGTTGCAGTGTCGGGATGGTGCCATCGGCCATGGGTCCCACATTGAGCAACAGGTTGCCATTTTTGCTGACAATATCCACCAATGAGCGCACCAGGTTCTCCACCGACTGATATTGCTCCGGTCCTTCCATTTGGTTGTAGCCAAAGGAAGCGCCAATCCCGCGACAGGATTCCCACTTTTTCTCCCGGATCTCGCTAAAAGAGGTGTATTCCGGCGTCTCAAAGTCGTAGTGATTGTCACTCACGATCCCCTCGCGGCGCATTTCAAATTTCTGGGTAAAGCGATTGTTGACCAGGCCATCGGGCAGCTTGTTGTAATAGTCCGCAAAGAGTTCATTCAAGTTGGTGTCACGCGGGTAGGCAATGTCATTCCACATAATGGCGGTCTGATAGCGGTCGGTCAGTTCACGCCAGTGGGCATTGGCATAGGCGACATAGTCCGCCATTTGCGGGACAGCCAATGGCAGATCGTGAATATGCTGAACGATCTGCGGGTTAAAGGTCCAGTCAATGCCGCCGGAATAGTAGTAGGCCATACGCATTCCTTGGGCGCGCACCGCCGTTCCCAGTTCGCCCACCAGATCGCGTTCAACGTGATAATTGGCCTTGTATGGGTTTGGCGTCTGACTGGGCCAGAGCAGGAAACCGTCATGGTGTTTGGTCGTCAGCACCACATAGCGGGCATGGACCTGTTTGAAGAGTTGGGCCCACGCCGCAGGATCCCACGCCTGGACGGCCGCATTAAAAAGCGGGGCAAAGTCGGCATAGTCAAAGTCACGGCCATAGGTTGCGTGATGATGAGCCTGGGTGGGACTGCCAGGAATGCGGTACGAGTTCATATACCACTCCGCATAAGGGTTGTTGGCAAACCACTTAGCCCAGTTGCCGCTCTCTAAGATCTCACTCAGCTCGCCGGCATTGGGGGCAAAGGCCGGCACAGAGTAGAGCCCCCAATGGATGAAAATGCCCAACTTTGCATTGTGAAACCACGCCGGCACTTGGTGTTGCGAAACGGAGGGAAAGGTTGGTGCAAATGACATAATCTTTTCGTTCTCCTTGCTTGTATGAACCTTGTTTGTACGAATTGGCGTCACCCCATGACCAACTGGTTTTGCTGAAGCGGCTTTAGCGAACAGCCACCCGTCCACGCGCTTGTTCTGGGCAACGCATTGGCAGCAGTGGAATACTCACGCCATAGTGCACTGTAACCGAAATTCTGCTAGAATAGAGGTGGTCACCTAGGTCTTCCTGGAAGGGGGCGGCTGATGGTGAAAACCAGGAAGTGCACGGCGCCCCCTTCCAGGAAGACGCACGTCGGCGCACCCGCGTGGGCTAAACTAGCAAAATTTTGGTTACACTGCCATAGGTGATGAAATTTCTCTATTTTCCCATAGATGGGCTGTTCGTGCCAAGGGAATGGTTGCCGCCGAAATATAGTCACTTTGTGTTCGCAAAACTACAAAAAACGCTCAGGTCCATGCATTGAGCATGACACCTGAGCGAGAGCAATTCTTTAGTTTTAGTCCAATCTTCGCGAGCGGATGCTTGGTCAAAGCGTAGAGGACGGCTATGTCTGCGAGTGGCCAGTGCTCATGCCGAAGAGCGAGTAGAGCGGGCACCAGCCAACAATGCCGGTGAGCATAAAAATGACCCCAACCACGAGCGCGACAATCGCCCACACACCTGTCACAAGCGCAGCGTACCAGAGATAAAACAAGACAGCACCGACAACAAAGCGGACGATGCGGTCAACTAAGCTTTCATTTTGTGTAAACATAAAGCTCTCCTTTGTGATTTATTCTATTTTCTGAAAAACCTCTACCATCTCATCATAAGCGCAAATGGTTACACTTGCTTTGGTCAGTTGGGGGTGCTATACCCTCGCCTGTTGGTGGGTTTTGCACCTGGCAACCTGGCCAGGGCGGTAATGTCGTTCAAGTGGTAGGCAGCCGCCGTTCGCCAACAAGCTTGCTATAGGCTACCAAACCCCTGGCAACAGTCGATAGCGCACCGCCTGACAGTAGTCGTCATAGCCCGTAAGTTCTCTGTGTAACACCGCTTCCTCGTTCAAAATTCTGGCGATGATTAGGGGCAGGAAGAGGGCAGCCGGGATGAGCGCCCAATAGGAACCGAGGGCGAGCGCCGACGCGATGGTGATCAAAATAATCCCTACATACATCGGATGACGCACAAGCGCATAGGGGCCGGTTGTAATCACCCGTTGCTGGGCTTCCACCTCCACGGTGCGGGCAGCATACTCATTTTCGAGCAGTGTCCAGACGACGAACAGATAGCCCAACAGAATGAGGAGATCCGCCGCAAGCACTAGCCATGTTGGCACTGCCGACCAGCCAAAGCGCCGGTCAAAACCCGGCAGCATCAGTAGAACCAGGAAGACCGCAATCGACGTCGCGATGATCCACCGCTGCTGCGTTTCCTGCTCGCGCATCTTCATCCGGCGTTCCAAGAGCGCCGGATTATGGCGGAACAGATAGATCCCAAAAAGCGCCATGGGGATCAACAAGACCGTCATGTAGAGCCAAGCTTCCCAGTAGAAGAGCGTGCCCGCCGGCAGAAAAAAGAGCGCACAAAAGCAAAGCACGCTGGCCACCAGTCGCCCTAACACGGCCTTCCCCAATTGATTTTTTGACATATTTCACAATCCTAATTATCCGAAACCGTCCGTTGCGGTGAACGGAAAATGATTAACCTTTAATGATTAATTTTTTTCCATTCCTGTGCTCTTCGTTATCAGTCGCAGAAATCACCGCAAGCGTATTCATGGCTCTGCTTTCCCCTTCCGAAAGTCAAAGATGAGCAATCGTGATGATAGCTTGTCATTTTCTTGTCATTTCATAGCATAACTGTAAAATGCTCCTCCGAAATCCATCACACAGCGAGTTTTTCGCCTGGTCATTTGGGTAGTCACCATGCACCAGTCAGCTCGCGCATTATGGCCATGCCGATAAAACCGACCCCCAATGCCTGGCTGTCGTTTTTTCGTTTGTATCCACGGGAGACGCTCCTTCTTAAATCCACTGCCACGCATACCAAACCGTTACGCCGTTAAAGACCAGCCCGACTGCGATCAAGAACTTGTCATATAGCCCTGGATAGGTGGGCAAGCCTACGAGATTGAACAGAAACAGGATGATCGCGGCACCGATGGTCACCCAGCGGGCCGCCGGATAGGGCACTGTCAGCGACAGCACAACCATCATGATCGGAATCAACATGAGCAACATGGCAGCCAGCCAGATGGCCTGCGTGCCCTGCATGCCGCTGATCTCGCCCGCCTGGAAGTCACCGGCAAAGATGCGCAGCACATCGCCCAACAGATAGGTCAACATGAGCGCAACCCAGATGGCGGAGAGGATGATTCGCACTTTTTCCATGATTCAGCTACCTTCGTTTCAAATAAACAGGGATTCAAAGGGCGGGAAAATGAAACTCTGTGCCACCTTCTAATCCCTGTTCAATGCCATAGTCAGACTGTCCCTAACATAGCCACTGGTTCAGCCACTTCCTGCAATGCACCATCGCTGCCGTGCGCCATAGTGAGCACAACCTTTCCACGCGCATGGACTTTCTCCACATACCCAAAAGCAGCGACGAACTCGTCTAGCGGATACGTTCTGTCCATCACCGGTGTGACCTTGCCGGATTCGATGAACTCCTTGACGATCACCAGGTCATCATGGTTTGGCGTCGCAATAAATAGCTTGCCCTGCTGCCGCATAAACGGCGAGAGCAGCGCAGCCCTAATTACGTACCCCATGCCGGCGTGGCCGGTGTTGGGCTGGATGATCCCTTGGGGCGTAAGCACGCGCCGATACGCCGCAAATGGGTGATTGCCCACATTGTCGAGGATGACATCATAGCGTTGCTCGCCTTTTGTGAAATCCTCTTTACTGTAATCGATGACGTGGTCGGCGCCAATTTGGCGCACCATGTCCATATTGCGCGTGCTGCAGACGCCGGTCACTTCCGCGCCCAACACTTTGGCGATCTGCACAGCGAAGGTACCCACGCCACCCGAGGCGCCGTTAATCAGCACTTTTTGCCTAGGTTGGACTTTAGCCATATCGCGTAGTGCCTTGAGCGCGGTTAAGGCCGCGGTCGGCACGGCAGCGGCTTGCTCCATGGTGAGGTTGATCGGCTTTAGTGCGAACTTGTCTTCGCCAGCGCACGCGTACTCGGCGCAGGTATGCTCAATGGCTGCGTACACCTCGTCCCCCGGTTTGAACATGGTCACACTTTGACCGACCGCTGCAACGGTTCCAGCTACGTCCCAGCCTGGAACGTGGTCATTGGGTTTGCGCAGCCCCATTGTCAGCCGAATGAGCCATGGACTGCCACGCAACGTGAAATAATCACCTGCATTGAGACCCGCCGCATGTACGCAGACCAATACATCGCGATCACCAACCACAGGCTTGTCGATGTCCCGGAGTTCAAGAACGTCCGGTGACCCATAGGCGGTTTGCACAATTGCTTTCATATTGTTCTTCCTTTCATCTGCTTTGTAGACTAAGTAACCCACGGGATTCCGACGGTAATGTCCAAGGCCATTAGGGTGAGATACGATATGAGCATATCGAGGAATAATTCTATCCAAGAGCGGACAGCTATTGCAGGCACTATTACGCTGCAACGGCAGCGCGCCCACGCGCCCTCTCTGGAAAGCGCATTTGCATCAGCGGAATGCCCACGCCATACGTAATGAAATCTTGCTGCGGGGTCACTTCGATGACGCATAATTCGCTTTCTGCTTCATGGAGATAGGGCTTTTGGCGCACATGGACGTTAACCTCGCTACGCTCCAGAACCTTAGCTACGCCAGAGAAGGTAATCGTCGCGGCGGGTATCTTGATCCAGGGCATCAACGGCACGCGCTCGGGGATAGTAATGGTGAGCGACACGTGCGGATTACGCTCTACATGCTTCGTCTTCCAGGCCGATTTTAGGGTGCCGATGTAGAGTTTGTGATCGTCCACCACATAGTTGACGCCCACCGTGCGCGCCTCGCCTTTGGTCGTCACCATACCGAGCACGCCAAAGATGTTCTTCTCGATTTCTGCGCACACTTGATTCGATGTTAGTTGAAGTGTCATAATATTTTCTCTTGGACCTCAATCTCTGATCTGGGACATCCACCACTCAGGTTTCTCAGTATATTCCAGGAATCAACCGATAGCGCACGCGTCGTGCATAGTCTCGATAGCCCGGCAACTCTTCCTGTAAAGTCTGGTCTTCAAGTACGGTTCTAATCACCGCGATGATTAATGCCACCGCCGCAGGAATCAGTGTCCATACCGAGCCCAGAGCAAGAACAATACCGAACAGGGCAAGAATATTTCCGGCATAACCCGGATGCCGCACAAACCGGTACGGGCCACTGTCACACACCACATGCCCTCGATCCGTCTGAATGCGCATTACGCTGGAGAAAAAGCGGTTCTCTGCCAATGCCCATGCAGCGAAAGCGTATCCGAGCGCGATCAAAATAAAGCCAATCGCGATGAGCCATAGCGCAAATTCGGAGGACCAGTTATAGCGGTGGTCCAGCCCTGCTACAATAACCATCGGGTACCCGACACTCACCGCCATCAGTGGAGCAAGCACTTTGTCCCAGGCTTTTGCGTTTTGGATAGTTTCAATATTTTGTCTTTCGGTGGTCAATCCGGGATGTCGTTGTTCCGTCCACATGCGCCCACCAATACCAGCCGCCAAGATCAGCATGGAATAGAGCCACGCCTGCCACCAGCCGAGGTCCCCACCGCATATCAATAAAAGCAGCGGGATTAGGAGATACACCACAGCTAATCTGATCCACTGGCCAGGGGATACTGTTTGAACTGTCTCTTCATTAACCATCTTTGCTGACATGTCATTGCCCAAAATAAAGTCGAGATCTCTCTATGTCGTAGACGGTTGTATTGTCCCGTCCATATCGATTCGTCCAAACTCAGAAGCGGTTGAGCCATCGGCAACCGCTTCTGGATTCCACCCTTTCACGATGAGCCAGAGCGCCATCACCATCTCTTGCACCGCAATGGGTATGACCACGACCAGTTCCATAACCAACGTAAATTCCATAAAGGACCCAAGCAGCGCGCCGATGAAGATCATCGTAATCGCAATCAACCCCCAGGCCGAGAGCCAGCGCGGAATGAGCCTCGACTGGTAGAGAATCGAATAGAGCATAAAGCCCCCGACGGCAAAGAGGAGAACGTAAAGCGGCCCGCCGGTGTCACCCCAGTAGGTGGCGGCCTGAATAGATGTACCGATGGCCTCAAAATAGGCCGCGTCAGCGCCGCCTTGTAGATATGCCTCGCTGACGCCAATCAGGGAGAGCTTGTTGATTTCCGCCACTGCGATGATGACCACCGACTCCAGCGCGCGGAAGACGATGTAGCCAATCGCCAGCGCTTCGTTGTGTTTTTTCAAAACAGGAAACGCAAAGACCGGAATGAGCGGCATGGCCAGCACGATGATGAATTCGAGCAGGATGCCGACAGTCACCGTCGCGCGATTAGGATAGGTAATTGCCAGATAGTCCGGCGCACTGAGAATGGGTTTGTAAACAGCTTCGCCGATAAAGAGAAACGCCGTCGCAATGATGAATAGGACACCGACGATCACGGCAGATTTTTTGGGGTTTGTCATGTTAATTTCTCCTTTTTTCGCCCTGCACGCTGTCGATTACGACCGCATCATCGTCACGTAGCTGGAACGGACGCCAAGGAAGCCGCAAATGATACGAACTCGTTGCCTGGCGTCGGGCCGCGATACTTAAATTGCGCAACCACCTGCGCGCCCTTCTGCTCTAACCTTTGCGCCATGCGCTTGAGCGTTGGCCCGACGGCCAGCTTATAGGTGCAGAAGACTAGCGCCTGCTTGCCCGTCAAGTCTCCCAGCCGGTCGATAAAGCGCATGGTTTCCTCTGTGGGATGCTGCAAGATGACAAAGATCCTTTTCACCTAACTGCCAATACAGATGAGATCGGCTTGCGCCACTGCATCTGGATCGGCCTGAAAGACGGACTGGACATGACACTGATGACCATGTTCCTCAAGTATTTTGGCCATTGCGTTCGCTGCACTTGCCGTCGTGCCGGTGCTGCTGTCGTAGACAATTGCGATGTTCATCTGATTTGCTCCTATGCTCTCCGCGTCTCCTCCATCGAATCGTGGTTATGAATCCCGTGGTAGGCCACCCGTAACGCCGAGAATCCAGCGCATGCACTTGTGTCCCACATCCGCCCCTTCGCCAAACATCAGCGGGCAGCCACCGGCGATCACATCAATATCATGCTCCCGGCAATAGGCGACGGCGGCGGCGGACACACTGCTGTTGCCCGCGCCAAAGAGCGCGTTGTAGTGCATCCATACGTGATGCACACCGGCTTCAATACAGTCACGCACGACCGCTGCGGTCACTTCCGGGCGGGTGACGATCACTGCCGCATCAACCCCGCCGGGAATCGCTTGCAGATTGGGATAACAGAGCTCCCCCATCACCTCTGCCGCATTGGGGTTGACTGGGAAGACTTGGTATCCTCGCGCACGAAGGTTGGTAAAGATACCATTGCCCGTGCCCTGCTTGCGGGAGACGCCGACAATGGCAATGCGTTTTTGGGCTAAAAATGCCTCTGCTTGTTCTTTGATGTTCATTCTTGATTTCCTGTTGTCTATACCGGCGTTGGGCATATCGTTCCCGTTACACCAATTTGGCCTGACTCCGACGCGTTTCGCGTGACTTCAATGGCCTCTGGATTGAAGCCCTTCACAATCAGCCATATCCCCAGCAGGAGTTCACTCAGGAAGATCGGCGCATAGAGCAGCATTGTCGGGTTAAAGCCTTGCGTTGGAACGTATAATTCGAACAGTTCCATCACATTGGCAATCGTCAACGTTACGACGGCAAAGAGGCCCCAGGCTGCGAGCCAGCGCGGAACGAGTTTTGATTGATACAGCAGATAGTAGAGCAGCAACGCGCCCAGGATAAAGAAGAATGCGTTCACCTGACCAATCCAATGACGCTCTGCCAGGGCCGAAGCACCCAAAGCTTGAAAAGTGGCGGCGTCCAAAGCACCGGTTGTTACTTCTTCCTGCCCCAATGTGATTAAAGACAGGATGCCAAATTTGCTGGCGGCAAGGGTCGCGACCTCAATGATCCTGATGCTGAGATATCCCAGTGCGATCTTCTCACTGTATACTCTTAAAATTTGAAACATCAGGACGCCAATGCCAAGAACAGCTGCATCATTCACGAGCAACTCAACGAACATACCACCTATCAATTGGGATCTGCCGGCCGCAATATTGGCCGGAAAATCGGGCGCAGTGAGGATGGGTTCAGCAAGGTAACCACCGCCAAAAACACCCACATACCCGGCTAGAAAAAATGCGCCCACAGCGATTGCGATCTTTCTGTTTGTGTTCATTTTTATATCTCCCTTCGGACTGCCCATCCCAGAACAACCTCAAAGATCCCCAGCATGAGATAGAGCCAATGGAGCCAGTGGAACCCCGCCATCCAGTAGACCTGCACCAGGATCCATGCAATGAGAAAGGCGCCGAGTGCCAGCGCCGCTTCACCGGTATACCGCTGTCGTGTGAAGGATGCAACGGCTGCGGCGAGACTGCCCAGACCGTTGACAACCAGGAGTACAATGCCCGGAATCAAAAAGGTCGTGAAGGGCGTGTCTTCAAGCAGCGCAAGCGGTGTACCAAGAGTCGCGCCACTTGGATCCAACGCTAGCCCCAAACCGCCCGCCACTGCACCGACGCCGATGAACGCCTGCAGCACGCCCAATATATTGAATAAGCTCTTTCTCATCGTCGAGATTACCTCCTTTCAAATGGTCATAGCAGTTGTACTCTTCTTTTGTCTCACAAAAAAGGCCCTGGCCGGAATCCCTGCCAAGGCCTTTTGACTATAATGCGCAGATGTTTTCTGCCAGTCCGCCATGCTATATAAACATAACAGCTAGCAGATCCTGCTAGACCATTCGCGGATTCTGTGAAAATCGTACAGGCTGTCGACCCAATCGCGCTCTCACCCATAGAGCAAAGCGCAATTAGCCCAAACCCTGTCTAACTTCTCCTCGTAGATCGACCACTACTTGCCTTATGGTAACATGCCATTGCAGAGAGAAACTCCGCTATCTGGGCAGCTTCTATACTGGTCAAATGGGTAGTGTTTCTCTGGTCACAATTACTCACAGCAGCACAACGAGTTTGCCGCATGCGTGTTCTCTTAGGCCATTGTAAGAAAATAAATACACCAGTGGCTGAGGCCACTTCTCACTGTTAGTTAACGGATTCATCCGAGCAGGTGGCAGATTTTAATAGTTGCAGTGGCCTTATTCAAAAGATCCTTGACGCGAAAGGTATCCTGCGCACCAGATACGCGACCATAAAGCAGACCGGCACCGCAATGACGGTCATCAGTCCGAATTTGGGTAGAGCTGCCAGTTCGATCCCCTTCAGCGCGACCGCCAGTAACACGATCACGGGAATATGGAAAACATAGACCCCATAGCTCTGCTGTGACAGAAATCTGCCGAAGCTGCCCTGCCCGTTGAAGAAGCGGCGAAAGAGCGTGCTCGAACCCAGACACATGCCGACCGCGAACATGGAATCCCAGAGCGCATAGACCGCCGACTGCCATGTCCCATAGCCGAAGGGTGGTAGCTGCGAGACTCCACTATCGATCGCTTTTAAGAAGCTGAGAAACCCCAGCGCACCTAAGGTGACTGTCGCGACGAACGCGATCACAAAGCCTGTTCTGCCCATCGAGTGAGGCAAAGTCCGGAACCAGTCATGACGGGCGGCAATGATGCCCACGATAAAAAAGCTGAGATATTGCGGCAGGTAGGCTAGCGTCGGAAAGCTGAGGAAATAGACAAATAGGTTCACCGATTTACCCAGCGGGATAACGATTCTGATCCAATAACTCGCCAGCGCCAATGCCAGAATGAAGATGCCAATGCGCAGATAGCTGGGGGGTGAAGGATCACCTTGCGAGGACGATTCCCGCCGCGGCGTCACCATCCGCCAGCCAGCATAGCCAAAGCTGAAGATGAGCAACAGCGCAACGAACCACAGCGGCCCATCCCCAATCAGATTGGGATACATTTGCCAGGTTGGCGGCCCCGTGATCCCACCCATACTCGCCGGCATCTGCCACAGGCCGATAAAGGAGATTGAGCTGAGCACAAAGATAAACAGAACGAGCGGAATACCTAACCGCAGCAGCCGGTCCTTCAGAAAGGCAGCCGGCCCCTTGCGGTCATAGGAGCCTGGCGTAAAATAGCCTGCCAGCAGGAAGAAGGCTCCCATGAACCAGGCCTGGTTGAGGAGCACAAAAACCATTGCGCTCAGCCATGCAATTGGATCATTCACCGGCGGTTCATAGTAATAGAATGGCGGGATTCCGCCATAGATGAGCGCCAGATGGTGTAGCACGACGAGGATCACCAAGGCGGCGCGCAGGTGATCGATAAAAAAGAGCCGGGACGGTTTCTGCCTTGTCGCCTGTTTGGCGAATTGGCCCACCGCTTGTGGATTGATTTGATCTACTTCCGACGCGTTGTTCCAGCTTCTATTTTCAACACTTGCGCATTTCTCTTTCTCACGTAACATTGTGAATGCCCCCTCTAATTTATGGCTTAACACAGCGAAAACCAAAATAGGCCGGCCCCAACTCCTTGTCGCGCGGCCACACGTTGCCATCGTAAACAATGATGTATGCGTCCTCTTCATCAACCTCTGTCGCGGTCCACCAGTAGATCACCTGCGAATAGACATTCCAGAGTGGCGATTCCTTGTCTGGCCGAGTCTGATAGGTGGCTTGTACACTCGCTGCGTCCCACACGCCGCCGCTGTTTTCGCCGTGGCGCCCCATCGAGCGCACCGCTTCATCCACGGTCGGCAAGCGCCAAATATTCTGCGGTGTGGCCATCACTGTCATGCCATCTTCTGCCAGATATTGGCACGCTTCACCTGCCGCATACCAATCCATTCCTTCACGCGGCCATCCTGGCCCATCGGGCGCCCAGGTCAACGTTACGCCATTACCTGCCAACACTCTAGCGCCCAGGTCGCCATCGTTGACCCGCTGCGCGATGCGGAGAACCGGTTCCACGCCAAAGATGATGAGTGTCAGCAGCGGCAGGCCGATGAGCAAGTAGGTCGCAACCCTGCGCGGCTGGGGGCGGCCAAACCAGTAGAGCAGCGCAAAGAGAAGCAGCGGGATCAGCAGAAAGATCATCGCCGTGTTTGACGCACCGCCGAAGAACCAGAAGACAAAGATCACAAATATCCCGTGTAGCCCTACGCCAAAGCGCGGCCACCAAATGGAGACGAGCGCGACGCCCATAAAGGCGAGCATCGGGCTCAGATACTGTACGATCATCAGTCCCACATTCGCGAGCAGAGATTCGTGGAACCAGCCCTCATGGAAATTCTCAATGATCCCCCAATAGGCCCAGAAGCAGGTGATGGCGAGGGATAGGCTCACGGCAATCCAGCCGACAATGTTGCGTTTGTTCATCCGTTGCATGGTATTCATTGTGCGTTACCAATCCAATCTTGCGAAAAGATCAAGAATCGCGGCGTGATCGTAGGTTGTGTCATTGGCGAAGACGATCAAGCCGAGGGATTCATCGGGATAGAGTCGCATTTCGCTGCCAAAGCCCGGTCCGCCGCCACCGTGGGCGATGTACATGCGTCCTTCCGGTTGATATACATGCCAGCCTAGCCCTTGGACCGGTGCGTCGGTTTGACCGGTATTCACCGAGCGCACGTGGGAGTCGTAGGTCATCATTGCGACGGTTGCGGGGGCGAGAATGCGCGCCCCGTCCACCTTGCCCTGATTTTGAAAGGCCATCAGCAGACGGGCCAGATCGGTCGCCGGACCAATCAGACCGGTCGGGGGATCACTGTCGGCGTAGAAACGGTTGAACCAGATCTTGCCATCCGTCCGCTCGCGGATATAGGCGCCCAGATCATCGTAGAGGAACGGCAAAAGGACGCTTTCCAGGCTGATAACCGGGTGCGAACCCACCGCGGCATGCTTCAGCATCTCACCCGTATAGACAAAGTTTGTGTTGTTCATGCTCAGCGGCTGCAGGATCTGGTTGACGACATATGTTTCGTAGCTCTGCCCAGAGACAGCCTCAATGATCGCTCCTAACACCATATAGCCGACATTAGAGTATTCCGCATGGTCACCAGGCTCGAACTTCAGCTTGGCATAGTCGGGAAATACACGCTCCAGGAGTGTGGTCTGATTGAGTGGCGGTTCATCTGCGAGATGCATCCAGGCCACCACCTCCGGCACATTATCCGGCATGCCGGAACTATGGTTGAGTAGATGGCGAATGGTGATGATCTCGCTATTGTCAGATGGATAGGTGATGTCAAAGAAGGGCAAGTACTCCGCCGCCGGGTCGTCGATATCAAGTTGCCCCCGTTCGTGGAGTTGGAGAATGGCAATAGCTGTGGGAATTTTGGTCGTTGACCACCATTTGTAAACGGTCTCCGGTGTGGCGGGTATTTTGTTCGGCCCATCGGCCAGCCCAAATGCTTTGTTGTAAACGATGGCGCCCTCTTTGACGACCACCAGCGACAGGCCGGGTGGCGTGCCAAACTCGACAAGTTTTTCCGCGTAGGCTTCGGCCTTAGCCACACTGCTCACCGCTTCTGGTGGCGGGGGTGGTTTAGGTCGCAGCAGAATGTATCCACCAGCGACGACGCTAAGCAAAAAGACGACACCACCGATGACGATTCCCGTTTTCTTCAATATGTTCTTCATAGCACGGTTCTCCAGCACCATGTTTCAAACGGATAAAGCCAGCGCTATCCCTTTCTTTTACTCCGTCAGGGCATACCGCACTGCAGACAGATCGCCAACGAATTGTGGGAGACCGGCATGGCCAAGTGCTTGCCGGATCGCGTGGGCTTCGCCGATATGAAACCAGTAGTGATAGATGTTTCTCAACAGCGAAGTGCCAACATCTTCAAACGTTTGTTCATCCAGCTGGAATAAGGGCGTCCGCAACATCTCCGCGGTCACAGTATCAGGTAGCGGTCGGCAGCCTTGGCGATATCGCTCCACAAGTGCCACATTTCGTCCAGTGGGGGTGTCGTGGCCGGTTGCCCGTAACCGACCAACCGATACAATTCCGGTGAGAGGATCTCGTCTTGGGCCCGCTCTAACCACAGAAACTGCTCCTGGCTGGCCAGGTGGCCCACAATCCAGCTAAGCGAGTTCATGGGCTCAATGCGCTGCCGCGCATCTTGGGCAGAAACATCCTTTAAGCAACGCACAAACTCGCTGCGCGTGAAGCGTAATTGTGTGACCAATGGATGAGCCATTGCATTATCTCCTGTAAAATCGTGTGAACTTATCCGACTCTTAGTTTCAATTTCTGGATGAAGATCGATCAGTCACTCTGTCTCTATCCGGGTCAGCACCAGATCGGATGCGGTCAGGATCATCGTCTCTTTGCCCCCCATTTCCGTCCCCGTCGTCGCTACCCCACCGACAAACTGACCTTCCTCAAAATCCAACGGCATCTTGACACCAACACGTTCGATCCCCTCAGTGGCAACAATGGGACCATCAAGGTCGGCCATGATGATGTATGGCGATCCCAGCGGATTCTTGCGAAGGCTTCCGTCAACCAACGTTGCATCGCCCGCCTGCCCTTCGACTCTGCTATCTGGGTGAATCGTCACTCTAACGGGCAATGTCTCCTGGTCAACCCAGGCAACAATAATCGTCGCTTCTCCTTGCCATGTACCGACCATCGCCGGTGGCACTTCCGTCAGCGGTGTGGCGCCGCAACTGGCCAGAGCGAGATAAAGCGCCACGATGGAAAGCGCCACCACGCTGTAGATAAACCGCACATGTTTTTGCATCTCTTCCTCGTTTTCCAGATCCAATCCCCATAGACCTGCCAGGTTTTCAAAACCTGGCAGGTCTGGCTTCATTCTAAACCGGTTGGGGTACGCCTTCATCGGTGCGATGAACAGTGTTTTCTTGCGCGACTGCCGCAGTTCTACGCTTCGTCAACCGCATTTCTGCATAGTCGCCAGTCAGCACGAAGAGCCAGCCCAAAACGAGAAACGCCATGATCTCGATCGGGACAGGCGGAGAGCTACCTTCAAACGCCTTGAGATGCATCTTGGCCGTTTCACCACAGAGGAACCAGGAAGTATTGATCCAGAACAGATAGCCGATCAGCTTGAAGCTGCCGGCGACCTTGTATGGCATCTCCAAGACCGCATATTTTTTCATCCATACCCAAACGATGGCGAAAAAAGCCACCAGAATGATCGCCCCGCCAATCCCGAAGAGCGTCGCGTTATAGTAACGACTCCAGACCATGACCATGGCAAAGACCGCGCCGAGTACGCCAATCGCAGTAAGCCACGAAAACAGCGCTTTGGTTTTGACATACACAAACGCGCCAATGGCTGCCAACAGGGTGCCCAGGGTTACCGAAAAGGCCCAACTGATCCACAACGGGCCACCATCGGCCCAGATGGTCATATTATTCTCTTCAATCGTGAGCGTCCGGAGATTTTGCATAAGGCTCCGGGTGGCAATAGCGGCAAATGCGACCGCGATGAACAAGCCAATCCAGAATAGGCTTAAAGCGAGTTTTTGCTGTCTCATTTCGTCTGCTCCTTATTTTCTTTCCAGTTTCTTCATTCCTCTCAATATGTGCTCCGGCAAAGATTTGCCCGTGTTCCTGCGCTACAAACAAATATAGGACTCCAGCGGGATCCCCCACCAGAGTCCTATATTCGTGGACTATTGTTCCTATTTCTACCAGCCCGGCATATACTCAGCGCATCAAGCTAATCCAAGCCAGCGGCGGATCCGCAAGAGAGAGCCAGAAGCGCTCTCCCTTCATAAGCCTAACGTGTTCGTGTACGAATGTACACCATCATTTGAACAGGTCGCATCCTGGTCACGTGGCCAGTTATCTTCAAGTATCAGCTGTACCATGTTGACCCCAGGGAGCTCTGCAAGTTCTGTGATAGTCACAGGCAATATTGAGCGCGCCAACTATAATGTAGCGGCAACCGCCGCCCGCCCGCGTGCTTTATTGGGAAAGCGCATCTGCATCAGTGGAATGCCTACGCCATAGGTGATGAAGTCGCCCTGCGGGGTCACCTCAATTACGCATGATTCGGCCATGGCTTTTTCGTCTTTCACCACATCATGGTAGAGTTTTTGCAGGATCTCGGCGTTGACTTCACTTTGTTCCAGCACTTTGGCTTCTCCAGAAAATGTGATTGTCGCCGCCGGAATTTTGATCCACGGCAGAAGTGGAATGCGCTTGGCAATCGGAACGGTGAGCGAAACGTGGGGGTTCTGCGCAATGTGCTTCACTTTCCACGCCGCCTTTTGCGTGCCAATATAGAGCTTGCCCGCATGGGCCACATAAACGACGCCCACTGTGCGCGCTTCCTCTTGGGAAGTGACCATGCCAATCACGGCAAAAAGATTCTTTTCGATTTCTTGCCAGACCTGTTCACTTGTCAGTTGGACAGACATCGTTGCTCTCCTTTCTCAGGTCAATCGCGGCTGCAATGTTGCCGCCAGATTATTGGCCCACGCGCGGATTGCGTCCCAATCGCGAATGTCAGAGACCGGCAATTGGTGCAGGCCAGGAATCCAATTAAAGGGGAAACGCAACGTGGCTGGGTCAAATTTGCCACCGACAATTTCGACGGTGACCGGCTTCAACCAGGGAAACTTAGCCAATTCGCTGTCGAGTTGGGCGCGCACCCCTTCCCAATCTTTTGGCTTGTCTGCAAAGGGACCGAGCGCAAAGACCGCCGTCGGCAGTGTGGCAATAGCCTGCTGGTGGTCGGCCAGGAAGTGCTTGGCGTCATTGTGCCAGCGGAACATGTAGAGCGGCGCGCCCATCACGATGGCGCGATAGCCGGCCAATGTCTGCACGTCGCGCAAATTTTGCAGATCGACTGCCAGCCCGCGCGCACATAATGTCTCCGCCACAGCTTCGGCCACCTCTGCGGTGGAGCCATGGCGGCTGGCATAGGCGACCAGAATGGCATCGCCTCGCGCTGCTTCCGGTACAGGCGTGTGTTCAATATCATAGGCAAAGCCGGCCACAAAGGTCAGCAGGAAGAGCAGCCACGACAGCCCCACCATCGACAAGGTGATATTGAGCAGGCGCGCCATGTTGTCAAAGCCGGGCACATAGCCAAAGACGGCCAGATAGAGCGCCACGATCATGCCCAACGTCGGGAGCACCAGCAAGACGGGCCAGAGGCGCGCCACTGGCTTGCGTAAACTTGCGGGTAAGACATTGCGCCACCAGGTCAGCGGACGGTGGATGCGGGTGGCGACCCACCAAGCGGGGATAAAAAAGATCACCTGGCCGATCCCGCCGCCAACCAGGAAGAGCAGCACAAATAGCAGCAGAAAGACACCTGGCCCCCAATCTTTATGCACACGGTACAGCGACCAGTAGATAATCGCCAGACCCACCAAAACAGCCAGAATGCCGGTCACCAAAAAATTTGGCACAATGGTAAAGGCGCCCTCGCCGCCTTCAGTCCAGCGGCTCCAACTGCTGCCCGCGGCAACGGCGTTGATAAACAGGCCACCGGTTGGCTTGTTGCCTTGTACGATCTCACCGATGCCGTGGGTGATGCCGCCAAATCCAAAAAGTACGCCGATCGTAGTTACATTGATGCGTGTTGCACGATTCATGTTGCCTCCTTTCGTGTTATTCTGACGCTCTGCACGAAGTAACATTGTTTGCGGTAGAAAAATGGTGACGATGCAGCAATCGCTAATCTATCCTTCATCATCCGCTTGTCGAAAGCTTCGGATGCTCAGCGCTTTCATGGTATCGTCACCGTCTGACGTATTAATGTGGCATCGCTGACAAAGGTCGGCGAGGGCATCATCCACGCTGGACGTGGCTGAATGGACATGCCTTCGATGGCCGGCAGGGCGTAGGTATGATCCTCCAACATCACCGTAATTGGCGCCGCTTCTTGCTGCGTCAGCGCAACAGTAACCCCATCACCAGCCACGCTGTAGAAACCCAGATTGAGTGACGCAGAAGGTGATGCAGCGCTGATGTCAGCCATCGGTTGATCTTCGACCGTAGCCGCAACGATCATGCCGGATGTTGAGAGCCGCGCCATCATCACCACTGCGTTACGCGGTGAGACGAAGCGCAACTGCAGATGGCGCTGGTTCTCACCATCGGTTGAATCGGCAAGCACCTCGACCGTTGGCGCAGGCAAGTCAACCATTGGCGCCGGACTGCGATAGGCCGGATAGCTATCATCCATAAACGCGCCCCACGGGCTGTAGAGCGCCTCTTCCACGCCGGCAGCAAAGAATTGCGTTGTCCATTCGTCGAGCAGTGAAGCCCGTTGCCCCGGCACATTGGCCGCGCCTGTGATCCACTCCGCCTCACCGGCGTTGGCATCAACCCGGTAAGCGACCATATTCGGCTTCGGACGCGCCTCGTTAAATTTAGCAGTCAGCGCAATCCCTACAATCACCAACAGCCCAGCAGCCAGCAGCGCGATTCCTGTACGGCCAGGTTGGCCCTGACCGCTAGCGACGAAGATTGGCAGCAGCAAACCGGCCAACAGAGCGACGAAGAGTGCCGGCAGCAGGGCAATCATCGGCAGCGGCATGAGGATCTCGGCCCGCCCGCTAAAGATGCCAAGGAAGTTGACCACCGGTGCATAGAACAGAACGGCGCCGGCGCCGGCTACCGTAACGATAAGCAGTCGCCAATAGCTTTGTTCATGGAGGGCGAGGATCGACCAAAGGGCAAGCACGGCAAAGAGGGCAGGTAGAGCGACGGCATAGCTGGAGCCAGGTAAGCGGAATGCTGTCAGCAGCGCCAACAACACCCACCAGAGCAGCACGCCGACACCCATGTCGATTGGACGATAACGCCGCAGAAGTCCATAGCCGGCGAGGACAAGACCGGCACTGGCTATGGCAAGGGCAACGGTATAGAGTTCCCGATCATAGGTGACGCCGATGAGAAAGACCTGTAGGCGCGGGTCGGCTATGCGCAGCAGATACCAGAAGGCACTGACGAGCGCCGTTGCAATCACGACCAGCGGCACAAAAACCAATAGGCCGACAACCATCCCCCGCCAGCGCAAATGGCCGCGGCTTGCGCCCCAGCCGATTACCGTCAACACCGCCGCCGCCGTCACCAGGGCTAGCACAATGCCCACCCAGGCCGGATAATGGATCACCCAGTGACCAACAAGATTGTAGTAGACCTGACTCTCACGCTCTAACGTTCCATCGAGCGGCAGGTTGCCAAAGTGGCGCGCCAGCGAGACCAGGGTGGCTCCCTGATGTTGTAGCGTTGCCGGGTCGAGACTCGCCACGCTATCATTCATCGTGTGGTAGACCGGGACATTGCTCAGATAGACCAGCCCCAGCCCAACATCGGCGACATCAAGAAATTGGTCGAGATCTGAGCCGCCGGTGCCGGTCCCCCAAATCAAGTCGTTGACGAAGGAGTAGGCGACCGGTGCGGGCATAGCCGGCAACGCCTCGTCAATGAGCCAGCCGTTCTGCAGCCCGGTGACATAGAGCAGTGACGCTCCCCCCGCGCCCATTGCCTCTAGATTGAAGGCAACCCGTATATTCTGCGCCCACGGGTGTTGCTCGACAAAAGTCATGGAACCGGCGCGTGAGGTCTCCTCACCATCTTCGATGAGGAGTATCACATCGTTACGCAATTGGGGTCCGGCCAGCAACGCCCTGGCTGTCTCCACCACTGCCACCGCACAACCGCCACAATCGCTGGCGGCGCCGGTGGTATGGACGGTGTCCAAGTGACCGCCGAGCAGGATCGCGCCTGTGCTGGCGCTGCCGGGGATCCGCGCCACAATATTACTGCCGCGTGCCACGTTGGCGTTATTTCCCTGGCTACGGATAGAGATCAGGTCGGTCACTTCTGGCTGAAGTCCCAATTTTTCCAATTCAGCGACGAGATAGCTTTGGGCGTCCTTATAGGCCGGTGTCCCTGGCACGCGAGGTGCGACGGTGATAACCTCCAGATCCTGGAGTGCGCGAGTAATGTCAAAGCCGCCGGTTGCCGATGTGGTGAGCGTCGGCGGTACGGCCAGTGGTCGTACCGCTACGACAACCGCGGCAATGACGACAAGCGTTATAAAAAGGGGTGTCAACAGCGGTCCCCACATCGCTTTGGTCTGTGATGCACGGGTCGGTTTTGCCGTAGATAAGGAAGGGGTAGCTAACGGCTTTTCAGTCATCATATTGGCTCCTTGTTCAATGGTTCTGCACTGTATGGTTCAACCGCGCCAGTAGTGATCAATTCGTGGATCTCATCGCCACCTGCCAGCAAGGCCGTAAAGTGCCCCGTAAAGCGCGCGGCCGGGGCGCCATCCACAATATCGTGGTTAAACGAGAGTGTCAGACAGAGATGCTCTCGTTCCTGCAGCACACCATTGATGAGCGCCGGGCGCTTGGCAATTGAGCCAACGGCCACCGTCACGGTCGCACTTGTCAGCGGCACCAGCCACAGCGGCCCGGCGCCAAACATGCCCACCGCCGTCACGGCGACCACGCCAAAGCGTTTCTGTATGGTGATGCTGCGCGCCGCCAAACGGACAAAGGTGCGCAAGAGAAAATTGGGGATAAAGCGAATCCACGCCATGCCGCTGGCTGAGCCGAGATGTGGACTCGATCGCTGCTGGATGTTCCGCAACTCATCGTGGATCCGGCGATAGCTTTTGCAGTTGGCGGCCTGGATGCCGACGGCCTCAGGCACATGTTCACCATCAATCTCACGCTCAAACAGCACGTTGATGGTGAGGTCGTCAAACAGGATCAGCCGGTTGCCTTTACGAAAAGCATTGAAGCGTGGGAACTCGGCCAAAGTGCGCGCCAAGCAGGTCACCACATAGGCGGTGAGCGATAACCGCTCGCCGGTGTGCTCCCTATATTCAGCGATGAGACGGCGCGGCGTCGTAATATCCACCTCGGTGATGAGATGGATGGTGTTGCGCTCGCGATTCACGGTTGAGGCTGCGGCAACCATTTGGCGGCTGTTGCCGAACGGTTCGGCGCGATAGCCCTTGTTTGTGTCCATCAATATGCCACTGTCGCTCCTATCCAATCGGCGTGCGTTCCGCCAGCCAAAGGTAGCCGGCAAGTCCAAAGGTCACCAAACCCAAAGCAAAATAGAGATACTCTGTGATAGTTGGGCCAGGAGGCGACTGTTTGAGAATCAGATACTCCACGACGATATAACCCATCATGATCACGCCTGCCACAATCGACGCCGGGATGGCCAGCCCATGCCCCATAAGGTGTCACTTTCCCAGAAGGGCGGAAAATGCCAGGCCCCCCACAGCAGACCCACAAGCAGCCCTGTGGTCAACACCCCATAACGCCTTCGCAATCGTGGGATGGCGAACCCCATCCAACCAATCTCCTCGCAAAGGGCGACCAGCAGCCCTACCGTGATGCTGGTCAGCAACATGGTCATCTTGTCATCAGTCGTGACGATGGCGGGCAAATAGTCAGAGGAAAAGGACGCGAGGATGAGCATCGCGGTCACTATGGTAAGTGGAGCAGTCAGCAACGCCGCGACGTACCAGCGGACACCGACGCGCCAACGCAGCAGTCGAGTAAACAGCGAGTGGAAACCACTCCGGCCATCAACAAGGCCGAGCAACAGGAGGCCAGCCACGCTGGGGCCGATAAACATCCCCAGGTAGATCAGCGGGCCTAACTGCTCCGCTACCTCAGGCGCAATCGGCAGTCCGCCAGGACCGGTCATCACCAGGATGCTACCCCAGGTGAGTACGAAGGTGAGTGCAAAGTAAAGCGGTACTGCGTGTCTTCTGCCCAATACCATGATGGTCGTCACAATGTTTGCCTTTCTCTTGTCAGCTATGGTGTTCCTAATGGCGAAAAAGTCTCATTTACGCCTGTTCTACCGGTTTCTGCCACGCCACGATCAGAAACAAGAACGCGGGCAGCGTAAGCAGCAAAAAGTAGGGGCCACACGGCCAATCACCTCTGGCCACCAAATTCCACAGCTAAGGCTGTTCCAAGAAATAAATCTTTGGGGTGGCCAGTGACAGTCACCTCAGGCGATCAACAATCCTATCGCCAGGCCAAAGGGAAAGAAAAGTAATCCAATCCACTCGGTTGGCGTTGGCCACACCCCATCGACCGTTAGTCCTTCACCAAACAGAAAGAGCACAGATTCGGGCGATCCAGCGTAAGATGTTCATCTCACCTCCTTTCCTATTGCAGCGATCCGTTTGACAATTTATCACCCGGCGAATCCACTGTTGAAAGCTGAAAGAGTCTGCGAATGATCAGCACAAACCAGATCAAATAGGCAATCCCAGAGATGGTGGAAAGCGCCACGCCAATCACCGGCACATAGAGACCAAAGGCGACAATGTTGGCGACAATACCGGTGTAGGCAGCCACGCGGCCAAAGAGTGGGCTGCGCAACATCACAAGTGCCATCAGTAGCAAGCCGATCGAACCGAGAATATAGTGCGCGTGATAAGCGGTACCGGTATAGCCGGTCAGATAAACCTCTCCCGCCGTTAAATAGAGAGTCCGTTCGGCTGTGGTGGTCGCCGCGGCATAACGGTTGCTGAGCGTCCACATCTCAACCAATGGGTTTGATGTCAAAAGCGCGACGGTCCCAATCAGCACCAATGTAATGCCTAGCAGCATCAACGATTCATTGACGCGCCGCAGCGCCAGATAGAGGGCAAGTATCATGGGCAGCAACAGCGTATTCGCAACCAAATAGATCAGATCAAGCCCCAACAACCCCAGCCACCAATGTTCTTGCAGCAGCACGAAGTGACCAATTACCGTCTCCGGCGGTGGCCAAATGATAAATACAGTAATGCTGATGGGAATTAGCCCAACAGCAACCACACTAACCCAGGCAGCAATGTGGTAGAGCAGTTGCCACTGCACCTCGGCACTCTTCCTGGTCAACCCCCTAGCACCGGTGGAAACGGTAAAAGGGTCCGCACGAACACTGTGGATAGCACGCACGCTGTTACTCCTTTCTGTGTAACACGATTCGCCACTCTATAGCTTAGAACAAAAAACCGCCGTAGGCACCCACCAAACAGCGAGCTTCACTCCTGGTCGGGTGGATAGTCTACGGCGTAATGCGCTTTTCAAAATATAACGCTAAAGCGCCTCACCATGCCCCAGTTGTGTAGCGCGCAATCGCCATCCCAATAAAACCGACGCCTAGCGCGCCAAGCAGCGCAACCGCCACCTGTCCTGTGAAGATACCAAGGGCCAGGCCAATCAACAGACAACCCACAAAAATAAGGCCGCTGATGCCACTGCGTTTTGGTGTTTGTTTTTCATCCGTTGTCATTCGTATCTCCTTCATGGTTCATGGATCATTCACATTGATCACAACATTGCTTTTTAGTGCCCTGTTCAACGATGCGCCGCAACAATCTGGTCAAAGGGACACGTTCGATCAATACCCGGTCGGAGTTTCTCCGCCACAGTACGATTGGGTGGTTTCGCAACGGCATGGTCGATCCGCTAGCGCCCCAATTGATAGAGTTTCCAGCCGACGGCGATAAACCAAACCAGGGCAAACAACCACCACCAGAAGTAGCCGACGCCTACAACCGGCCACAGCGCCATGCCCACGAAACAAGCGACAAAGGTGGTAATGCCCAAATAGGCAATGCTCTTGTGGAAGACCCCCTTCAACATGACGAGGGAGAAGCACAAGATGCTAACCGCAAATAACGGTTCATAGATAGGGTTAAAGGCATTGTTCTGGGCAAGTAGTCCCTCGGCGGCAGCCACAAACGGAGCCTTCTGTGCGTCGCCAGCCACTACATATTGATCGCTCAGGTAGACCAGACCGAGCAACACGGGGTAGTAGGCCATGAAGAGGATCTCAGTGACGCTACCCACAATGGCGCCAATGGCGGCGAACGTATTGTCTAAGTGTTTGAGCGCCACAAAGAGCGCGGCAAAGGTCACAATTAACAGGATGCTGCTTTCCAGAATCAACGTCTGCCAAACGATCCACCATAGGCGATTTTCGGCGATAAAGGCAAGCAGTGTTGCGGCGTCCATATCGAAATCGTAGGATTTCAGGAAGAGCATCAGCGCCGGTACGACCAAGCTCAGCACCATATAGACAATCGCCAACATGCCGCCAACCTTGTAAAGCCCGCGCCAGGCGGGATCAGGGCCGACGACGGTCGGTTGCGCAACTTGCTGAGGTATCGCGCCCATAGTTGTTTCGGTGCGAATGTTTGCTGTCATGAGTTCTCCTCCGTTTATCGTGAATTTGTCACTCCTATCCAATCAACGTTTATCGTTAAATATGTTTGACGTAGCTGTCCAACAAGTGCCAGGGTCTGAAACCACACGCCTGGTAAAGGCCGCGGGCCGCTTCGTTATCACCAAAATGGGCAACGGTTGCATAGTCCATCCCCGCGGCCGCCATCTGCTGCATGCCGTAGTGCATGAGTGTGCGCCCAAACCCACGACGTTGATACGCCTTATGCACGCCGACCGGTTCAAAGAGTCCGGTGCGGTTCCGGTGGTCGTACCAAATAATGGTGAAGGCGACATAGGCGCCATCCGGCGCGCAGATGAGCAACTCCCGTTCGGGCGCATAGCCTGGCGACATCATGACTTTGCGATACAGCTCGGGCGTCCAGTTCACGCGGAAGGCGGCGTTATGCACCGCCGCCAGGGCGGCGGCATCGTCCACACCCCGCGCTGCCCCGAATGAGAAACCGTCCGGGAGCGGCGGCACAGCCACGGCCTTGATGGCAGTACGGTTCAGCACATAGGGCAATTCATTGGCGGCTTCCCAGCCCAACTCGGTAAGCAATTCAATGCGCGCGGTGTCGCCCCGAAAGGCATCACCTAGGTGCGTGTTTTCATTGGTATATCCACTTCTCGTTTTTCGTGGTGACGCCGCGCCACGGCGACGCGTGGTTCCGTTGCCAGTTATTCGGCCGAGACATAGCGCACCGCTGACAGATCCCCAACAAACTGTGGAATCTTGGTGTGGCCAAGCAGTTGGCGGACCGCGTGGGCTTCGCCGATATGAAACCAATAGTGATAGATGTTTCTCAAGAGCGAAGTGCCCACATCTTCGGCCGTTTGATCAGTCTGCCAAAATAAAGGCGTATGTAACATTTCTGGGGTGAGGGTATCCAAGTAGCGGTCGGCAGCTTGGGTAATGTCGCCCCACAAGTGCCACATTTCGTCCAATGGGGGTGTCGTCGCCGGTTGCCCATAACCGACCAACCGATACAGTTCCGGCGAGAGGATCTGGCCTTGGGCCCGCTCTAACCACAGAAATTGTTCCTGGCTGGCCAGGTGGCCCACAATCCAGCTCAGGCAGTTCATTGGCTCTAGCCGCCGTTGCGCGTCTTCTGCAGAAACACCTTGTAGACAACGCACCAACTCGCGCCGTGTAAAGCATAATTGGGTAACTAAAGGCTCGGTCATTGCATTCTTTCTCCTGATTTGAATGATATTGACTTAGAGAATCCGCGCTGCGAACGGCACTTTGCGGAGACCATAGGCGACGAGAAAGCTGAGCGACACGCCGATTGCCGACACCAGGGCGAATTTCGCCAGATGTTCTACTGCGATGCCCTGCACGGTCCACGCCACCAACACAATGATGGGGCTGTGCAGGATGTAGACCGCATAGCTGTGCCGCGCCAGGAAACGCCCAAAGTGCCCCTGTCCATTGAAGAAGCGACGGAAGAAGGGAATCACCGCCAAGCACAGGCCAACCGCAAAAATTGAGTCCCAAAGCGCATAGACGGCAGATTGCCACTGCCCGTTGCCTAGGAATTTATCTGGGAGACCGCCGAAAAACGCAACCGGGAAGAGCAGGACCATTGCGACCATCGCGGCCATCAGGCCAATGATCCCCTGTACACGTGGGATCTGCTCAAACCAATCATAGCAGATGGTCAATAAAGAAAAGACGGGAACGCCGCGTCGTGGTCGTCTGGGGAGCGACTTATGCGCTTGCTTGTTGATTTGTTATCGTTTTTGCGCTTTGAGCGCTACGTTTGAGGGTAATAAACGCAACTTCAGCCATCTTGAGCCTCCATTTCTTTGTTTGTTCCCATGAGCGTCGCTTCCTCACTTCCTTTCTCAGGCCGTTCCAACGGTTAGATGCCTGCGTAAGGCTGTCAGCAAGCCGGGAAGCGACGCCGAACTTGGCGAGGTTCCTCCTTGGCGTTGCCGATTCCCGGCTTGCAACGCGGGATTCCATTTCTTGGCACGGCCTCAGACAAAAACAGCCCCGGCAGGAATCCCTGCCAGGGCCTTTGACGATCACAAAGCTTGGCGAACGCAATCTGATCCAACGCCTAGAACTGCCAGCGCGTAAAGCTTGGCCTCCGGCGGGTCTAACCGGACAATGCAAACAAGCATTCTTATATAGAATAGCACAAAATCGTCGCAAACGGCCTAGTCCCCTGGGTGGGCCGATAACTGGTCAGGTGAATAGGATGAGAAACCCTTATGATCTGTGGTATCGTGCCGCCATCACATCATCGTGATTCACACAATCACCACATCAATCACTACACCATCACTACATGATGTGATGACACCTCACCACATTGGCGACTATACTTTCGACTATGTCAGTCCAATACACCCAAAATGAAACGAAAAATCGTATCGTTAAAGCGCCACAGCCCCAATCGATTGGCGTTACAGAGAGGAAAGGTATACCTATGCAAGCGATTGTTTTTCATCAATACGGTTCGCCCGATGTGCTGGAACTTGCCGAGGTTCCAAAGCCAACGCCCAAAGATAATGAAGTGTTGGTCAAGATCCATGCCGCATCCGCCAATGCGGGTGACTGGCATCTGATGCGCGGTGAGCCGTTCCTCATTCGCTTGGGCGCAGGGCTGCGCAAACCCAAGACAAAGATTCTGGGGGCAGACATTGCGGGGCGGGTAGAAGCGGGCGGGAACCGTGTCACCCAGTTTCAGCCGGGTGATGACGTGTTTGGCGACATCTCCGGGCACGGGTTTGGCGCTTTTGCCGAGTATGTCGCCGTGCCTGCAGAGGCCCTGGTGCGAAAACCCGCCCATTGTACATTCGAGCAGGCCGCGGCTGTACCCGCCGCGGCCCTCACCGCCCTACAAGGGTTACGCGACCATGGGGAGCTTCAGCCAGGGCAAAAGGTATTGATCAACGGTGCATCCGGTGGTGTGGGCACCTTTGCCGTACAGATTGCCAAAGCCTTGGACGCAGAGGTAACGGGCGTCTGCAGCACACGCAAAGTGGAGATGGTGCACACCATTGGGGCAGACCATGTCATTGATTATACCAAAGAAGACTTTACCCAAAGTGGCGAGCGCTATGACCTGATTCTAGCCGTTGGGGGCGCGCAGTCGCTTTCAGCGTATCGACGTGCGCTAACGCCCACAGGGAACTATGTCATGATCGGTGGCTCTTCGATGACGCAATTTTACCAAGCGATGCTCCTGGGGCCTTGGCTGTCCATGACGGGAAGTCAGAAAATGACCCTCATGATGGTGAAGCCCAACCAAAAAGATTTGGCTTTTGTGGCAGAGTTGCTTGAAACCGGCCAAGTCACTCCGGTGATCGATAAACAATACGCGTTAGCTGAAGTGCCTGCAGCGATCCGCACGCTGGAAGCAGGGCGTGTGCAAGGGAAAGTGGTTATCAATTTGGGTAACGATTCATAATCTCCAGAAACGATTCTGGCCATACTACACTTTTTTGTTGCGCGACTACATCTTCATGTGGGGATCAGTGACGCCGGTTGAGCTATCCTATTGTCACAACAAAAGTTTGCAAAGGCGAAAGGAGATACGGCAATGAAACACTTGATTCGACTCATCCAATGGACAGGCATTCTTGTGGGGGTGTTGCTTTTGAGTATCGTGGGCCTCTTCCTGGCCACTGCCGGCGACCACAGCGTTCCCGACACAGTGGCAACTGACCCAACGCTGCCCCACGTGACCATCGACGGCGTCACCTTCCACGCCGAGACCTTTGGCGACCCGCAGAAGCCTGTGGTGGTCGTTGTCCACGGCGGCCCCGGTGGCGATTACGGCTACCTGCTCAATCTGCACCAGTTAAAAGACGAGTACCATGTCGTCTTCTATGACCAGCGGGGGGCGGGCTTGTCGCCACGGGTAGATGCGTCTGAGCTATCGCTGGCGTCGTCGATTGCAGATCTACACCGCATTGTCACCCACTACGGAGAAGGGGAACCGGTACACCTGGTGGGCCACTCGTGGGGAGCGATGCTGGCGGCAGGCTATCTGGGCCAGCATCCCGAATTTGTGACCAAAGCGGTGTTGGCCGAGCCCGGCGAGTTGACCAACGCCAGCCCCGAAGCGTTGCAGGCGCGGCAGGCGGCGGCACGCGATTTCCATTATTACCGCGTGTTGATCCCCACCATCTTTGAAACCTTCCACATGGAGCCGCCCGACGCCGACGCGCGCATGGATTACATCTTCGGTCGTATGTCACAGGCATTTGTTGGCTCATCGGCAGCGAGCTATCGCTGCGCCGACGCTAGTGTGACAGAGGTAACGCCCGACGTGCCCGTCCCACCGAGTCGTTTTGGGGCTACCGCCTTTAACACCATCTTTGGCGCAGGGGCCGACCTATCCGCAATTGCCGCCAACGCCGGTAGCTATACGGACGAGGTGCTCTTTATTGCCTCGGAATGCAACAATTTCATCGGCGAAGCCTTTCAGCGTCGGCAGATGACAATCTTCCCGAATACACAGCTTGTGGTCATTCCCAATGCCGGGCACAATATGATCACGGAGAATCGGGTTGACACGCTGCGGGTGATCCGGGAATATTTTGCTGACGCATCGTAAGTGTAGCGGAGGCTTCGACAAGTTCAGCCTCCGCTATGTGAACTGCCAATCTCCCCACCGCTATCCGACGAAAGTGTCAAACCTCATAGAACGGAGAATTGATCATTATGAACAGACAAGCCACCATTGCACTACATCCCTCGCGAAGCGCGGCAGTCCGCAACATCATCATCTTTACCCTCTTGGTCAATGGGTTGGCCTGGCTTGGGCCGGTGCTGGGCGGCGACCCCACCAATCCGGGCCTGGGGGTTCTGCTCTGGGGCGTGGCCCCTATCGCGGCGGCGCTAATGATGAAATTTTTGTTGCGGGATGGGACGCCGCTGGGCTTTCGCCCACACTTACGGGGCAATGGGCGCTGGTATCTATTGAGTCTTCTGCTCTATCCGTTCACCATTCTCGCCGTACTTGGCATTGGATTGATTACCGGCGCCGGCACGCTCAACAACTTCACCTTGTCGGCATTGGTGATGGCAGCGGGACCGTCCGTCGTTATCTACTTTGTCTTCGCTCTCTTTGAAGAAGTCGGCTGGCGTGGCTATCTTGCGCCTAGAGTCGCTACCATCCACGATGGGCTGCTTGGCCATGCACTGGTGGGGCTGATTTGGGCGTCATGGCACTTTCCGTATATGACGGAACTGTGGGCGCATACATCCGAAGGACTGATAACACTGCTGCCCCGCTTTGTTCTCGGCACGATGATTTCCGCCGTTGTCTACGGTGAAATCCGCCTGCGTACCGGCTCGCTCTGGCCTGCGGTGTTCATGCACTGGGTGGGCAACACCGTGGCCAACACGCTCCTGGCCGGGCTGGGTGGCACAGCGTTTGTCACGCTGACGCCCGGCCAGGAGTGGTTCAGTTCCTTTGGGGTGGAGGGCGTGTTGATGATGCTGATCTTTGGGCTGATTGGCTATCTGCTGTATTGGCGGCGCAAAGGCGCCGATACGGTACAAGTTAAATCCCTTCCGGCATCAGCCGCGCGCGTCTAACGGTACACGCGACTAGAAGGTGGTGGCCAAGCTATCAGCCCACGCCCGAATGGCTTCCCAATCGCGCATGTCGCTCACCGGTAACTTGCGCAGCCCCGGCACCAAGTTATAGGGAAAACCAAGCAGGACTGCCAGGGTGCCGGTGAGTAAAAAGTTCGGAACAAGGGTAAATGCGCCCTCGCTCCCTTCTGCCCAGCGGGTCCAACTGCTGCCCGCGGCGATGGCATTGATCAGAACGCCATGGGTCGGCGTATTGCCCTGTAGAATTTCGGCCAAGCCGTGGGTTATGCCGCTGAGACCAAAGATGACGCCAATTGTTTTCGCGTTGATGGAGGTTGCACGATTAGGTTCTTCGCCAGGAAGCGGACCTCGCTGGCCCAATGTCTGCGCCCAGGCTTTGGCCCGCTCAACTTCCCCTGCTTCCAACCGCTCTTGTGCATGACGCCGTTTCGCGCCGGCAGGCGGTTGATCGCGTTCCACGAAGAAGCTCGCTGGCGCAGCTACAAGCTGACAGCCCGCGCGTTTGAGTCGGTCGGCAATCCGTTGCGCCGCCGAACCAGAGAGAAACGCTGATATGTGATATCGTGTGTCAAAGGCGGCTGCCTGTAGCCCTGCCAAGCTACGACGCGAGAGACCACTAAGCAACGCACTCAGTTCGGGGCTTGCGCCATGCTTCTGTGTCGGCCCACCGACGACTAACAGATCAAGTTCGGCGGCGGAAAGGAGTGGGGCGTCCGCCAGCGATGCAATCTGCACGTTGTAATTTGTACGCAACCCGTCGGCAATGGCGTGTGCGATCTGTTCTGTATTGCCAAATTTTGAATCGTAAACTACCAGGGTTTGCATGATCAATACCTCCTCAGCCACCTTGGCTGCCGGCGGCGGTCTGACGCTTCAAGGCCGCATTATCCCGCTGTACATTGACGATCATAGAGCCAATATGGCCAAGTATCTGCCAAAGTGGGCCGTAGTTTGTCCGGCGCGCCAAGCGGGTAAAGTGCACCTTGCCCGGCTCGTTCTCAGGATGACCGGGGCAGACATCTTTCTCGACGCCATCAAGCGTGACAACCAACCACATGTGGCCGGAAATCAACCCAGGCTCCCAATATTCATGGACCTGTTTGGCTGGGAATTGACAGCGCAGCGCCTGTACAGGCTGTACATCAAATCCCAACTTGCGCAGAATGATCAGCAACGCTGATGCCTGTTGTTGACAATAGCCCATGCCACGGCGGAAGGCGCGCGCCGGCGTGTCCCAGCCATTGCGCCGTGAATAGACCATTTTGGCATTGACCAACTTTTGCGCCGCCGCCACTAACTCCCAGCCACTTTTGCCGCTGGCGCGCAAATCACGTACTGCGTCATCAATGGTGGTAATGCCGTTGAGTGATCGTTCCCTTTCCTTGGGCAGTCGGCGCAAGCCGGGTAGGGTATAGAGGTAAAGCAGTACTGCGCTCAAGATACTGCTCAATGCGCTAACGATTACCCAAAGTTTGATCGTGGCAACCATGCTTTTCACTTTTCCACCATCAAGTAGCTGATATCCTCTAGCGCAATGAAAACGCCATGCGGGTTGTACTGTGAGAAAAGCGAAAGTCGCGCAATCTTGCCTTTGAGAAAGCTCGGCGGCATAACCATGAGTTGGACATAGTCATTTAGTGTATGCATGGCTTTGCTTTCTCCCTTCCGAAAGTCAAAGATGAGCAGACTTAATGATCGCTTGTCACTCTATAGGATAGCTTCAAAACGCTTTGTCGATACCCATCAGAAAGCGAGGTTCTCACCTGGTCAATTGGGTAGTTACCATGCGCCGGTCAGAGCGCGCACGAGGACCATACCGGTAAGGCCATTCCAAGAAGATAGGCTCATATAGGTCTGCGGTTGAAATCGCTCAATTTCTCTCTGGTGCTTGCGGCGATTTCACCTCTTCGCCCCTATGAGCGAGAAGATAAATGTACAGAACGCTCTGCATATTGCGCGCCCCAATGGCTCCCGCGTGTTGCGTGACCTCGCCGAGCCGTCGGTTCTGTTCATGTACAGTTTATTCTGGCTCTTGGCGTGTTCGTGCCTCACTCGCCGCCCGCTACCCGCCACTCGTTGCTGATTGATCCATGAACACGCCAAGAGCCATTTTTTACAGTAGCGCTTGTGCTGAATCCGTGATAGAATCGGAATTCCCTTCGGTACCCGATCCATAAGGATCTGCTTATGAAATTTTCTAGAAATGACATGGGAGGAGTTTAATGCGCCAGAAGCCACAGGTGAAAATCCTAGCATCGGGTGACGAGCCGGCGTTAGAAGCCTTTTTGGCGCCACAGATTGACGCTTCCATGTTTCTGATTAGCAACCTGCGCCAAGGCGGCTTGACTGACACCGGCCTGCGCTACAGCGGCACGTACGCGGCAGCTTGGGAAGAGGACCAAATTATTGGTGTGGTCGCCCACTACTGGAACGGCAACCTGATCTGCCAGGCAACGTCAGCTCACCTTGCACCATTAAGCCGTGCTGCGGTTGCAACCTCTGGCAGAGCGATCAATGGCATCATTGGCCCAGCAGCTCAAGTAGCAGTTATCGCCGCCGACCTGGACCTGGCTACCGCCCAAATTCAGATGGACGAAACCGAAGGGCTCTATGCGCTGGCGTTGGCCGACCTGGTCACGCCGCCGCTTTTGCAACGTGATGAGGTGCACAGCCACCGCATTGACCTGCGCGATCGGGAATTGCTCGTGGCCTGGCGCGTAGCCTATAACGTAGAATCACTCTATGCGCAGGAGACGCCTGCACTGGTGGAAGATTGCCAAAGTGCCGTTGACCGAGCTATCCAAGAAGGTATTACCTGGGTGCTGGAAGTGAATGGGCGGCCAGTGGCGACCACGGCCTTTAATGCAACCTTGCCGGAAGCGGTGCAGGTCGGCGGCGTCTGGACCCCACCTGAACTGCGCTGTCGCGGCTATGCTCGCGCCGTTGTGGCGGCTTCGCTGTTGGCGGCACGCGACCAAGGCGTGACCAAAGCGATCCTCTTTACCGGCGACACCAATTACGCGGCGCAGAAGGCGTATCGAGCCCTGGGTTTTCAACGCGTGAGGGATTACCGGCTGTTACTATTTGTTGAGGGACTTCTCTATAAGTAGCTGATTGCCAATCCCGGCGTTGCGTTGACTCCGGTGCGTTGTAAAATACCATTGGGCTGGGCGTTCTACCAGATAATAAAAGCCACAACAGCAGAAGATTGTCAAAAGAATGGCTGGCACCAGACCGGCAAGGATCGCTAACGGTTCGACTTGCAGATGGCGAATCGCGTCGGTAATGCGCCCCAGCAAAAATTCATGCACCAAGTAGACGCTATATGAAATCACGCCAAGGCCCACGAGCGGGGGCCAAGAAAAGAGTTGGTTGAGCCATGTGTGCGGTACGCTGGCGCCAAAGAAGAGGGTCAAAAAAGAGCAAGACCAGAATAGATCCGTTAACGGCGCCGTCACCCCGAGCTGTCGCTTGGCAATGATCGCGGCGGCGGCAAAGCATAACGTAAGCAGCGGTAAGAGTGATCGCCACCATGCGGTGGCCAAAGTTCGATTACCCACCTTCAACACCGTTGCCACCCACATGCCCAAGGCAAATTCCAACATTCGTCCCACCACACTCCAGGGCAGGACAAAAGTTAGATCACTGTATTCTGTGCCAAAGCGCGCGGCAATCAGCACACGCGCCATTAACTGGATGATCCCAACCACGAAAAGTGTCGTAAAGATGCCAAAACGTCGAAAGCCAGCCAGGAACAACGGAAAGAGCAGGTAGAGTTGGCACTCTAGCGCAAGTGACCAAAAGGGACCATTGAGCGCCAGCACTGTGGTCGCAAAAAAGTTGTGCGTCATCGTCAGATGGGTTATGGTTTGCCACCAAAAGGCCGCAGGTGACATGGGCAGTGCCAAAACCAACGCGAGCGCCAAGGCGACATAGTAGGCTGGCAAGATGCGACTGGCGCGCCGCTGCCAGAAATTGCGAAATGCAAAAGGACGTGGGGTGGCGCCAACATAAGGCCAGGCAATACAAAAGCCTGAAACGACCAGAAAGAGATGGACGCCTAGATAGCCTAAGCTCAGGCCATCCGCCCAACGGGGCAAGGTCGGCGTATACAACTCTACATAGTAGTGGCGACAAAGCACAAGCAAAATGGCAAAGCCGCGCAAGCCATCCACAAACGCAAGACGCGTTGGTGGAGTACTGTTTGATTGAGTAACCGTAGATGACGCGATATGGGGTGATGTCATAGCTGCCTGCTTTATTTATCTCAACCACGAAGACAAGCTATGCTCTAGTATCGCGCCATTTTCTTCAAGCAATGATTACAGTTTTCTTGCTATAACGACGAGCGCCAGGAAGTATTATTTTGCACAGGAGTAAAATGGTACTTCCTGTGCTGCTCGTGAGTATAAAATTGTCCCGCCTAAGCGTCGCCCCGTTTTTACAAAGGGTCGGCGTTCTCACAGCATGCTTTGATCACTTTGAGAATCGTATTCTGTGTGCTGCGCATAATCCAATCGGTCCATAAGCCGGCGTAGAAGTTGAACCTGGTCGAAAGACGATGTTCGCTGGTAAGATGTAAGATCAGTTCATGATCGCTGACTGGCTCAAGCCAATATCGTCCTTCCAAGGTATCAAAGTAGGCGCCGCCGACGATGACGCGGGTATTTAATTCGTCGGCATTCATCGACTCGGCCACTGCATCAGTGCCAAAGGCCAGCGCGTGTTGCGGTGTCCATTCGTAAATGGTTTCGACAAAGGTCACGCCACCGGCAAAGGTGGCATGACGCACACCGCCCACGCCCTCATGCGAAAGTAGCGCCGCCACCGGACGAGGGATGCCGATCAGATGGACCCAGGAAAACGACAACTCCTCAGGTCTGATGGCAGGGACGCGGATAATATTTTCCCACACCGTGACCACGGGTGCATCGATGAGGATCTGTGTTTCGACCCGCCGAACTTGGCTGGGCAGACCGGCTAACTGTTCTAGCGGTGTGACTCCATAGGGCAACAGCACGATGGCTATCAGTGCGCCAAACCGGTTGCGTTCCGAAAACTTCGCACGTGTGATCGCCTCCAATAGGCCGCCGGCGCTACCCATGATCATAAAGACCGGCAAGGCCATGACAATACAGAGGGAGCTTTCCCAGCCTACGGCGTAAGCGGTCAGCACCAGAATAAAACCAGGGATCCAGGGCAAAACCAGCCGTTGCCACCACCTTGGTTCTTTGACAAAGCGCAACATGATGTAGCCTAAACTGGTCGGAATGAGAAAAATAAAACCGCAGGTCATGACCGTAAAAAATTCGCGTAGAGCCGGGTTGTAAAAGGCCCAACGCGCCACCAGGCCATAAGCGACTCCGATCACAATACCAATCCAATAGAGCCGTGCTTGTTGGGTAAAAAGCCGTTGTCGCATACGTTCCTTTCAAGCTAACTCAGCCAGCACTTCCCGGCTCGACCGTCCGGCCTGCAGCAAAGTTTCCTTTACAATCTGACCATCCCGCAAGGTGAGGACGCGGTCGGCCTGGCTGGCTGTGCGCAGATCATGGGTGGCGAGCAAGACGCCGTGGTCGCCACCGTCGGCCAGTGCACGGAGTTGCGCCACAATTTTGCGCGCGGCGCTGCTGTCCAAGTTGGCCGTTGGTTCGTCGGCCAGGATGAGCGGTGGGTTGGCCGCCAATGCCCGCGCCACCGCCACCATCTGCTGTTGCCCGCCCGATAACTCGCCTGGATAACGCTGCGCCAGATCGGCAATTCCTAACTCGGCAAGCAGTTGGGTGGCGCGCTGGTCGGCGTCAAAGGGCGGACGGGTCATGAGCCGTAGGGGTAGCCCCACATTTTCCCGGACGGTAAAACCGGGAAAGAGGTTATAGTTTTGGTAAATAAACCCAACCGCGTGGCTGCGCAGATCCGTGAGCGCATCATTGTGCAGGGTCGCGATGGCTTGGTCGGCGAGCATCACGACCCCGCTATCGAGCATTTCCAACCCAGCCAGCGCCATGAGCAACGTGGTTTTGCCGCTGCCGGTAGGCCCCACCAGCGCCACCAATTCACCTGGATAGACCGCCAGGGTCACCGCCTGCACCGCCTGCACCGCACCGCCGGTGGTTAGATGTCGTTTTGAGCCATTGTTAATCTGTACGAGCGCTTTGTCCCTATTCATTACAGTTTCATCCTCATTAAAGCTTGCTGCACGCCTAGTGCAGTGTTACGCAAGTTCTGATAAATTAGAGACATAGATCGTAGGTGCGGTTTCCATACCGCACAATCGACCAATCTGGAGGATTTCTGATCTGTGCGGTATGGAAACCGCACCTACGTCTAATTTATCAAAATTTCGGTTACACTGTACTAATAAAACTCGGCGTAAATCGTCACCATAGAGCGATACCTACCTTCACTTGAGTAGCTGTAACGATTGATCGCCGCAAGTATTTACGCCCTAATCTACCAGTTGCACTTCTGCTCCGGCTGCCAACCAACCGAGCAGCGCGCAAGCGACAAACCCTAGCGCATTGAGCCAGCCATGCCATTGCACCATCGCCGGAATCGTCATGATTGACCACCCTAGCCACTCCCCAATCCCATAAAGCAGGCCCAGACTCACTGCGGAGACCATTGCTGCCATTGCGATCAGCAAAGGCACAGAGGCCAGCTTGGAGGGCAGGCGCCGTAAAACATAGAGGCCGATGAGGGCTGCTAAACCAATCACCCCCACCGCCAGCAAAAGAACGCCGCCCATCTCCAGCCACGGCACACCTGTAATACCCACCGCAATGATTGGCATCGCCAGCACGACTGCACCTGCAACCCAAGGGTAAAAAGGGGGCACGCTGGTGTGGCGCTGCAAAAAACGACCGGTCAGTGTGGTGATGACCGGCAAGGCAAAACCGGTATAGTGAAAATGAACTGCCGTCAGCAATACAATTACAGCGGGAAAATCCAGTGGCCTAACACCCAGCCGACTCAAAAGTAGCCAACCTGCACCCACAGGTAGATAAAGTTTGCCGGCGATGAGGGTATATTCATGGATGGGCAATCGTTTACCCACTCGAACTAAGTGCTTAACCCCGCTTAAAGCAACCAGGGCGGTGCACAGTAACCAGGGCACACTTAAGCTAGCCGCCAGCGCGCCGGTTGGCTGTGCGAAGGCCCAAACAACCAATAGCGCGGCAAAGGGTTGCAACCAGCGCGCCCAAAGCTCAACGTGTTCTTTCTGGGCGTCCACTTGCCACTGTGATAGCAGCGCCAGCGCTAGAGGCGTAAAGACTAAGATTGCCAGAAGCAGTAGGCACTCAATTGCGGTCACATAATTCCAGCGTGCGCCAGTGCTACTTAGGGTGTATGCAAGCCAGATGCCAAAACCAATAGCGGCGCTCGTCAATGGCCAGCGTTGAAATTGAAGGTTAGTGTTCATGGATGCTCCTCTCCATTGCCGCCTTGGAATGGCGCGCAAAGCGCTTTTGAAAGAAGCGTGTAACCGGATAGCCCAGATGGGCCAACCAATGGGCGGGCTGCGAAAAGGCGAGAATGTCATACCAGACACTGTCATCCCGCCGGCGCCACTCAATCTGAAAGCGCTCTTCACCCCGTTCGATGTGGCCAGGCAAGGTGCCATAGGCAAAGCCAAAGCGTTTACCCTCTTCAGTGCTCTCATCGAACGTATAGACGATCCGGCACGCATTCAAAATTTGCACGCCCCAAAGCTGGGCGACAACGCCGACTGTCACCCCAGGTTGCAGCGGCTGGTCTGGCCAACAGAGTTTCACCCACCCCAGATTGAACATTTCCCAGCGTTGCAGCGCAGCGCAAGCTTGGTCATAGACCGTTAAGCCACTCCCCAACTGTACCCGGTTGTGATCCACGGTGGACCCACCCGGCGGCGCACCTTGGCTGGCGCCCACTGCCGCATAGGAAAACGACAAGGACACTTGTGCCGCTAAGAAGTGGTCGATCTCAGCTTTGCTCACCGGGCGTAGATAAAATTGCCGCGCTTTTTCTTGGTGGACCGGTCTCTGTACCTGCACCATTGAGATAACCCCCTCCGCTTCGGCCATTCCAAGAAAATCAATTGACACTATACTGTTCTGTAAAGTAAGTTCTGATGGATACCGTAGGGGCATCCGCTTGCCGGTGCCCTGGCGCCTAGAAGGCCACCGCCGCAAGGGTCGCGTCCCAAGGACACCTGCTTCTAGGCGCCTACCACCTATCATGATTTATCTGACAAAACAGTACTCTGCGTGTTGCGTGAACTTGCAGAACCAATGGCCCGGCGAGTTCACGCAACACGCAGAGCATTCTGTACATTTATTTTTGGGGAATAGCCTAAGAGACCATCTTGGAGCAACTGCTGCCAATGGAGCCGCCAAACCGCAGCAGCTGCCAAGAGTGCAATGACACTGGGCAGGCCATTGGCCCAAGCCGCGTGGCTCTCTGGCGAGACTCCCAGCGCCAGCCGTGCGAAAACAGAGACCCCCGCCCCAGCGCTCACAAAGAGGGTAAAGATCGCCAGCGCTACAATGATCAAGAGATAGGTGCGATAGCCGCGCCAATTTTCGGCCTCGGCATCGTTGGCTACCTGCCAGCGTAGCCAACGCCAGTGTAGCCACCAAAGCGGCCCGGCGACTACGGTGATCCCTAATCCGGTCGCAATGGTCTGACGCGTTGCCAGGTCTGTTTCCACACCTAACAGCAGTCGCAACAGTGCATCTGCCGTCAGGACTAATGCACTATAGGCGATGACTAAAGCCAGCGTCGTTGCTCCGTATAAATACCCTGTTAACATTATGCTTTTCTCCCTATTATTCCCCACTGAACACAAGTAACGCAGTGCTACAAACATGAAACGGCCAGACAAGTAGGCTTGTAAAGCGACCATCCAATCGTGCCCATAAGTTAATGCACTCGTTCTCTTTTCAGCGTACAGCTTGGCCCACCGATCCACGGGTGACTAGCCACAGCACCGGCGTTGCTCCGGCCCACGCCGACAATAGCGCCCCCAAGAGATCGGCCAGGATCAGACCGGTTGCTGCCCAAGTCTGTGTTGCATTGCCAGTCAATAGCCAGTGCCCAAAGGCCATGGCCGCCCCTAGTGCGCCACCACCCACCGCCACAATAGCATATTCCAGCAAGATGAGATGCCAGCACTGGATTCGGCGCGCACCCAATGCCTGCAACAGGCCAAACTCACGTCGTCGTTCAAAGGCTGCCAGCGCGGCTACAGTAAAGACGAGAGTTGCGCCGGCAATCAAGACCAACCCTGCCACCCAAAAGGGAAAGAGCGCCTTGCCCCGCGAAGCGAGCCAACTCAGCGCCGCCATACCCACGGCATAGGCGCCAGTCGTCATGGCCAGAGTCATGCCGGCGGTATGGTTGGGGTTGCGCGCAAGGCCCTGTACTGCCAGCGTCCACAAGGGCCAGGCTGGCGCAAGCGGCAAGCGTTGATAGAAGCGGGTCAGCAGCCATCCTCCCATCGTCAGCAAAACCGCTAGCACCTCTGCCACAACGCCCAAGAGTAACGCCGCGGGCATCGGTAGCACAGCAAAGCCCACCAACCAGGTCAGTAAGCCGGCAAAGAGCGCGCCGGCTAGAGAGTTTCGTTCATTGCGCCACAACGGGGTGACCAGTTGATCGGCATTGGAACGCGGTTGCACTGCGGTCAGGCCGGAGAGGTGTACAGCGGTATGCATAAAGAGCAGTGCTGCCGCCAGACCGGCAATCAGCGCCAGCATGAGCGCCAGCGGCGCTAAGGCATAGGACGGCGACAGACCAAAGTAGGTTGCGGCCATTGGCCAACTCAAACGGCTCAACCCGAGCCCTAGCACAATCCCTGCGCTGCTGCCCAGCAAGCCGGCGGCCAAGGCTTCCAAGCCCAAAAGGAGAAGCAACTCACGCCGGCGTAGCCCCAAGGCGCGCAACAGGGTCATTTCCGGTGTACGCTGTCCCAGGCTGGCCAGATAGGCATTGGTCAAACCCAGCGCGCCTATCAAGAGTGTCACCAGGCCAGATCCAGTCAACACACCAGCTGCACCCAATTGTTCAAGCAAGGTTGCCGGCAGCAACCATCCCGCCAGTGGGGGAGCAAGCTGCTGTTGCTGCACCTGCACGGCCAGGTTCATCCACGCCAATAGCGCGGCAACCCCAGGCGCGAGCCCGACAAAAGCGAGCAGGGCCAAGCGCCATTCGCGTTGGGCCACGGTGCGCAGATAGGCCAAGGCAAAGCGGCTTAGTTGTCGCCAGCGCATCATTGACCACCTCCGGGGCGCAAGAGTCGTTCTTCGCAGCGGTCAAGCCAGGTCAGATCTGCCTCGGCGTGGAGGAGGGCGCCATCCAATAAGCTGGCGGTCACTTGATCGCCGGCGGCTTCGGCTTCGCCGAGGGCGCGTTCCAAATCGCGCAGATGCTGCAAATAGATGGTCCGCTGTTGCCAGATTAGATCTGCCAGCTGCGCCGGGTCATCAATGATGCTCGCCAACGTCGTCAACTTTAAATAGAAGTCATCTTTCAACTGACGACTGCTCTGCACCGGTGTACTGATCCACTCGTTGAGTTCGGTGACGCCTGGTTGCGTCACCCGATAGAGCTTCTGATCAGGCAGATTTTCCTGGGCAACGCGCACATCTAGCTCGATCTGGCCGGCTTTTTCCAACAGGCGTAGATTGTTATAGATCTGCGCCTGTTGTAAAGGCCAAAGCTCGCCCAAGGTTTCATCGTAGCGTTTTTTTAGTTCGTAGCCGTGGGTCGGCTCTTCGGCCAGCAAGGCTAACAGGACGTGTTTAATACTCATCGGTTAGGTAATTAGGTTAATAATAACTATAGTTAGTATATACCATGATTTTCACTTTGTCAATAGGGAAAATTGTGCCCAAAATGTGCGATAGAACCCTTGGCTTTTCGCATTAGATGGAGAGCGGTAGTACTATGATGGTGATAGCTGTTATAGGAAGGGATCAATCTTATTCTACGACAATGTCACACTAAGGAGTCATTGCCGTTTGTAGACGCGGATACAGAAAGCTCGGATCCGATCAGTGCCAACTAGATTCGCGTCTGCACCGCCGATACAATCTAATAGGACAAAGTTGTAATTCTACAGAAGGAGAGTTTTGCGTAGTATGCTCAAGATTTTAGCTTATGCGTGGGGCCAATTGGTCGGCCGCTATTATCGCTGGACGGTGCCCTCAACGCATATTCATGTAGAAGGCGAGCGGCCCGATGGCCCAGCGATCTGGGTGGGCTGGCACGCTACGCAGTTGTTAGGAGTAGTCTCCTATCACCAGTTTGGCTGGCAACGTTCGTGCCGCACCTTTATTGCCCCCGGTTTGGTGGGCGCTGTCGCGCGCGGGTATGTGGAAAGTGGCGGATTGCTGGCAACGCCGCTGCCCACCTATAAACTTAACCCCCACGGTGCGCTGCGGCAGATGGCATTGGCATTGCAAGAAGGTCATGATGTGGTTGTCGCAGTCGATGGTCCCAGCGGTCCGGCTGGTCGAGTGCGACCAGGTGCGCTGTGGCTAGCGCGCTTTACAGGGTGCCCGATTATCCCTGTTGGTACTGCGGCCAGCCCATCCATTCGTTTGCCGCGCTGGGATCGGCTGGTAATGCCGCTGCCTGGAGCAAAGGTCGTCCATATCTTTGGTCAGCCGATTCGACTGAGTCGCAAGATGGCGTTGGAAGAGCAGCGTTTGACGGCTATGCAGGATACACTAAACGAGTTGACGCAACGTGCATGGGCGCGCCTGGGTTCTACGTAACCGTATCTGCACAAACTAGGTAAAAAGCGAACCACGTTCAACAAATGGCTTAATTCTGGAGTCAGTTATCTGACAGCAAACTACAAGGATTTTTGTGATATAAACAGAACTGCAAACGACAATTGACTTAGCATCATGAGTTTCAGGAGATCAAAAATGAGTCAAGTTGCTAGACTCTATATTGCTACGATTTTGGGCGGCGCAGTCATCCTCAGTTATTGGGCATTTATCACATTACCAACCGCAAAGCCATCGTTTAGCTTATTTCTTAGTCTGACTTTGCTTACGACCTTTCTCGTTGTCTTTACAATTGATGGGCCTAATTATAAATCCTTTGAAGGCTCTACCATTGGCGCCGTTGCTGCAATTTTTCTGCTGCCTGCCGGGTATTACATTGTGTTGACCGTTTTCGCCTTTGTGGTGAAATGGGCAAAAGCGCGCTGGATTGACCGGGAACGTGCGCTGGGCTGGTATGTCCATCCCTTTAACACCGCGACTACCATTATTGGCGGCATGGGTGCTTATGTAATACTTGAATGGTCGCAATTTCAATTAACGGATACACTTTCCCTAGCCCAATTGCCCTATGTACTTTTGATCTGTCTGGTGCATGTCATGCTACAGCAAGTGATGCTGGGCGGCTGGCTCATGTTTGTGCGTGGGGTGGCCTTCCATGAGGCTGACATTTGGGGCGAAGGGGTGCGTCTGGAACTGCCGCAAGCGCTGATGGGGTATTTGGCGGCTGAACTGTATTTGTGTGAACCGCTGTTGACACTCTTCATTTTAGCGCCTGTTGCATTAATCTATCAGGCTTTGATGCTGCCCAAAGTGCAAGCTGAGGCCATGCGCACCCTCAAACACTTTACCCAAGAGGTGACTGAAAAAAATCAAGCGATTCAACAGCTCAATAATGATTTGTTTATTACCTTAGCTAAAATTTTTGATGCCCGTGATCCCTATGTTGGCGGCCACGCGGCCCAGGTGGCTGCCTATGCAGTGGCCATTGCCGAAGCACTGCAACTGCCGCCGGAGCGTATCGAAATTCTACGCCAAAGCGCCTACTTACATGACATTGGCAAGGTTGCCATCCCCGAAGCAATTTTGCATAAACCCGAACGGCTTAGTGAGAGCGAATACCAATTGGTGCAAAAGCATGCTGAAATTGGCGCCGAGTTAATTGCCTCCAGCCAAGGATTGCATCACCTGGCGCCTTTTATCCGTCATCATCACGAACGCTGGGATGGACAGGGCTATCCCGCCGGGCTCGCCGGCGACAAGATTCCATTGGAATCACGGATCTTGAATATCTGTGATTCAGTGGAAGCAATGGCTTCCGATCGGCCCTATCATCGCGCCATGTCGGTTAGCCAAATCATCCATGAGGTTAAGCGTTGCGCCGGTCGTCAATTTGACCCGGATGTGGCAAAGGCGTTTATTCAGATCACAGAGCAGGCAGGCGCACAATTTGTCGTGAATTCGGCCCACACTGTTACGGAGCGTCAGTCCGACAACAAGCTGGTGCTGGACAGCGCAATCACCTTTCAGTTGGCCCAAATTTATGGCATGGCACCTCTCCAAACGGCGCCTGGCAGCTAACCATAATTACTGACCCAACCGTTTTTGAAATTCATCGCGCAGGGCCGGCAAAACCTCAAAAAGGTCGCCCACAATCCCATAATGGGCCCGTCCAAAAATCGGCGCCTCGCGATCTTTGTTGATGGCCACAATCAGCTTGCTCCCGCCCATGCCGGCCAAATGTTGGATCGCGCCACTAATGCCGGCGGCAATATAAAGATCCGGCCGCACCGTCTTACCCGTCTGTCCCACCTGATGTTTGTAGGGAATGTAGCCGGCATCGACCGCCGCCCGGCTCGCTCCCACGGCAGCGCCGAGCACATTCGCCAACCCTGCCACCAGTTCAAAGCCTTTGGCTGGATCGGCAGCCACACCCCGTCCGCCGGAGACGATAATGCGCGCATCGGTCAGGTTGACTTCACCACTATCGGTGGCTTGCACCGCAGTCACCGTTTCGCCCAAGGCCGCTTCGTCTAGCGCCACATCAAGCGCCTTAACGTTGCCGCTGGCTGTACCGGCTTCTGGCAGTGGAAAGGAGCGCGGGCGCACACTGACCACCTGGAGCGGACTGCTAAAGGTAATGTCAGTCAGAATATTGCCGGAGTAAATTGAGCGCGTCGCCACCAATGCGTCATTCTCCACCCGTAGATCCATGGCATCAGGCGCCAGACCGGCATTCAGCGTACAAGCCACGGCTGTCGATAACTCGCGCCCGCGCGTGGTGGCGCTGGTGAGGAAGGCCGTAGCGCCGCTCTCGCTGATGGCCTGTTGTACAATGTTGCTATACGCGCTCAGGCGATAGTTGGCCAACCCGGCCGCGGTCGCGGTCAACACCTCATCGGCGCCATAGGTCAACGCCGCCTCTGCCGTGGCGTCCGTTTCCGCCCCTAGCACCACCGCCACCAACGACGAACCCAGCGCACCCGCCAACTCGCGCCCTTTGCCCAAGACCTCCCAGCAACTGGCCACCGGCTGATGATTGGTTTGTTCAATCCACACTAAAACAGACATCTTTTGCTCCTTGTGCAGCTTTAGATCACTTTTTCTGTCAACAGCGCTTCGGCCAGTTTCGCCGCTTTTTCCTGCACCGTGGCGCCTTCAATAATCTGCACCTGGGTCTGGCGCGTTTCTGGTTTACGGATGTTGGTCCAATTTGCCTGATTGGAGGCAATATCGGCGCCAATTTCTGCCGGTGTCAATGTAGGAATCTTCGCCCTGCCCGCCTTGCGGATGCCCATGAAGCTGGGGTAGCGTGGGTCATTGATCTCCTTGGCGACACTGATGACTGCCGGCAACTTTACCTGTACGGTTTCTTGGGCGCCTTCAATGGTCCGCTCGGCTGTCAGCAGACCGTCGGCAATATCAACAATCTTGATGACATTGGAGAGCGCGCGGTAGCCCAGCTTGGTTGCCACAGCAATGGCGACGGCGCCACTATTATCATCGACACTTTGTTTGCCGGTTAGCACAATATCGACCTCGCCTTGGGCCCGTACCGCCGCAGCTAGGGTGGCGGCGGTAGCCCCAATATCACCATTTTGCACGGCGCTGTCATCGACCAACACCGCATCGACCACCCCCATGGCCAGCGCGTGTTTGAGCGCATCCACCGCATTGGGCGCCCCTAGCGTAATGGCTGTCGTGTCAGCGTCAAAGCGGTCGGCCAGTTGGATGGCCTCTTCGGCGGCAAATTCATCCCAAGGGTTGATCACCAAAGTCGCATTGACGGAACCGCTCGTCACTTCCGCGGCCGATACCTTGGGCAATTCGGCCGTATCAGGCGTCTGTTTGACTAATACAACGACTTTCACACTTTTTCTCCTGATCATCTATGACAAACGAAAAAAGCGGGAACGCCATTGTTCCCGCCATGGAGGAGCAAATCTCCTCACTTTCTGTTGCACTATAACATACGGTCAAAGTTAGGTGCAAATTCGGACAGGAACAATGCCTCGCGGTTTGCCTACTGCATCCACGGAAAAACATTTTTTGACGCTCATACGAACGAAGCGGTGAAATCGTTAAGTACCAGCAACCAATAAAGCGATTTCACCCACAGACCTATATGAGCCACTTGTAAAGACACCCTAGAACATGCCAAAGGCTTGGATACCGGTCTGCGCCCTGCCTAAGATCAGGGCGTGAATATCGTGGGTGCCCTCATAGGTGTTGACCGCTTCCAGATTCATGACATGGCGAATGACGTGGAACTCATCCGAAATGCCGTTGCCGCCATGCATATCGCGCGCCAGGCGGGCAATCTCCAGCGCCTTGCCACAGGAATTGCGTTTGACCAGTGAGATCATCTCTGGCGTCACCTGGTCATCATCCATTAGTCGTCCTACGCGCAACGCTCCTTGCAGACCCAGCGCAATTTCCGTCTGCATATTAGCCAGCTTTAATTGAATTAGTTGGTTGGCAGCTAACGGTCGCCCAAATTGTTTGCGATCCAACGTATATTGCCGCGCGGCATGCCAACAAAATTCGGCCGCGCCCAATGCACCCCAGGAGATGCCATAGCGCGCTTTGTTGAGGCAGCCAAAGGGCCCCTTCAGACCTGCAACATTGGGCAGGAGATTCGCATCCGGCACAAAGACTTCATCCATGACAATTTCGCCGGTGATGCTGGCGCGTAAGCTAAATTTGCCCTCGGTCTTGGGTGCGCTCAGCCCTTTCATGCCCTTTTCGAGAATAAAACCGCGAATTTGCCCGTCATCTCCAGTCGCATCCGGCGTGCCATAGGCTTTGGCCCAGACCACAAAAATGTCGGCAATCGGCGCGTTGGTGATCCACATCTTGTTGCCATGCAAAATCCAGCCGTCCTCCACCTTTTTGGCGCGACTTTCCATGCTGCCCGGATCGCTGCCATGATTGGGCTCAGTTAGCCCAAAGCAGCCGACGATCTCCCCCGTCGCCAGCCGTGGCAGATAGGTGCGCCGCTGCTCTTCGGTGCCATAGGTATAAATGGGATACATGACCAGGGACGATTGCACGCTCATGGCGCTGCGATAGCCGCTGTCCACCCGTTCGATCTCACGCGCAATGAGACCATAGCAGACATAATTTAGCTCGGCGCAGCCATAGTCCTCGGGGAGAGTTGAACCCAAAAAGCCCAATTCACCCATCTCATCAATAATGGTGCGGTCAAAGGTCTCATGCCGGTTGGCTTCCAGGATGCGCGGCATTAACTTATCCTGACAATACCGGCGGGCCGCATCGCGCACCATGCGCTCTTCGCTTGTCAGTTGATCATCGAGCAAAAAGGGATCATCCCATTTAAATGTTGGTCTGGCCATAGACACCTCCGCTGTTGGTGATAAGTCCTGTTCTATAACCATACAGATTACATTTCCTTGAGCACAGTGTCAATTTTTACTCTATGCCAAAAACATAGCACATTTTTCTTACGTCAAAATTGACAACTTCTCTCCCTTTCTGGTAAGATTGCGACCATTGTTGATTTCTCTCATTCACAGAAAGGAGGTGCTCATCATGTTACGACGCAACAATCTATCCCAAACCCTGAGCATCACCGCTGTGATCAGCACATCTGTGGACGCGCTTGCTGTTTTTTCTGAGCTAGCCTAGTCCTACACTCCATCTGATCAATGCAGTCACAGTAGCGCTTGCTCTGTGACTTTTTTGTTGCTTACCGGATACCTGCATCATGGGCCGCGGCAGAAGTTCGACTTTTGACAATAGTCGAACTTCTTTGCGGTCTCACACGCGCTAGGCGCTAAGAGCGCAGATATCGACAAAAAATGTCGATGTCTAATGCGAAGCCTTTGTGGCGCGGGAGCCCTGGGGGCGCGCCTGAACCATTTCAGGTGCAACAACATAGATACTGTATCCCATCTATGATAGCAAAAGTCACGGGATAGACTCTATTGCCCGTGACCCGCCTTGCTTTCTCTTCGCACTGAAAACTCGCTTGCAAAGTCACGGGCTCTTCGCTCGTGGCTTTTTTGTTTGCCGTTAACCGATGAGTGAGTTTGTTACTCAGATCCGTTTTGCTTTTTCAGTTTTTAGTTGATTGTTTTCAGTTTGGTATAGACATTTGTGACAGGGGAAAAGCGTCGACGCAAAACAATCAACTGAAAACTGGCGTGGTCGAATAGTCGTTATACAATAAGGAAAATTCTTTGATGCAGGCTTCTCTATCACTATTAAAGACTTACTTCTCACCCCAGTGGCGACGCGTGCTGTTGCTGGCGGCGCTGTTGTTGGGCACGATCGCGTTGCAGTTGATCAACCCTCAGATCATTCGTTACGTACTGGATACCGCCCAGGCTAATGCGACCACGATGATGTTGGCGCTGGCCGCGGCGCTTTTTATTTTGTTCAATGTGTTGCAAGCGGGCGCAGGCTTGGCACTCAATTATGTGGGCGAGGATGTCAGTTGGATGGCCACCAACGCGCTGCGCGCCGACCTCACCCGTCACTGTCTGCGTCTTGATATGGGCTTTCATAACAGCCGCACCCCCGGCGAACTGATCGAGCGCATCGACGGGGATGTGAGCCAACTGGCCGGCTTTTTCTCGCAACTGGTGTTGCGCGTGCTCTTCAATGGGCTGCTGATTACCGGCGTGGTTGTGCTGCTCTGGCGTGAGGATTGGCGCATGGGGGCAGCCGCGGCAGGTTATGCGCTGTTGACGGTCTTGGTGCTCCAGTTCATGCAGCCGCGCAATACCCGCTACACCGGCGCCTTTCGCCAGGCCCAAGCCGCGCTTAATGGTTTCCTAGAAGAGCGACTCTCTGGTCGTGAGGATGTACGCGCCAATGGCGGGGAGGGCTATGTGCTGCGCGGCATGGCGTTGGTGCAACGCACGGCCTACCACGCCGGCGTGCGTATGCGACGCTTTGGCTTGGTGCTCTTTGCCGTCACCCATATGCTCTTTGTCCTGGCCACAGCACTGGGCTTTGGCCTTGGCATCTATCTCTTCCTCAATAATCAGGTAACCATCGGCACTGTCTATCTGATCGTCGCCTATCTCGCCCAATTGCGCGACCCACTGGAGCAGATCCGTGACCAGGTGAGCGCATTGCAACAGAGCACGGCGAGTATCCAGCGCGTTCGTGAACTTTTTGCGTTGGCGCCGGAAGAGCAACCAGAGGAACAGGCCGTTACGCCTCTCTCCTCACCTCCTTCTAGTTTCCCCCAGTCTAGTTTCTCCCAGTCTAGTTTCCCCCAGTCTAGAGAGGGCTGGGGTGGAGTTGCCACCGGCCCGCTAGCAGTGCGCTTTGACCAGGTCACCTTTCGCTACGCCAGGGCTAACGATTCGGTCGTTGCCAACGGTCTGGCGGAACCAGCCTTGGCTCCCCAACCAACTGTCCTCCAGGATCTCTCCTTCCGTCTGGAGCCGGGGCAGGTACTGGGCTTGTTGGGGCGGACGGGTAGCGGCAAGACTACCCTGACACGGCTGCTCTTCCGCCTCTACAATCCCGCCGCCGGGCGCATTCTGCTGGGAGATCAGGATATCCGCAATCTCTCGCTCAGTACACTGCGTCGCCAGATCGGCATGGTGACTCAGGAAGTGCAGCTTTTCCAGGCCACGCTGCGCGACAACATTACCCTCTTCAACCCCAACGTTGACGATGAGCAGATTCTCGCTGTCCTGCGCGATTTGGGACTGTGGCAGTGGTACAGCGCGCAGCCGGACGGATTGGAGACGCGCTTGCAAGCCAGCGGCGCGGGCCTTTCCGCTGGGGAAGCGCAACTGCTGGCCTTTGTGCGTGTCTTTCTCAAGGATCCGGGCTTGGTGATTCTCGATGAAGCGTCGTCGCGTCTAGATCCGGCCACCGAAACCTTGCTGGAACAGGCCACCGACCAATTATTAACCAATCGCACCGGGATTGTCATTGCCCACCGGCTGCGCACGGTCCAACGGGCCGACGCTGTTTTGATCTTGGAACAGGGACGTATCGTCGAGTTTGGCCCGCGTGTGGCGTTAGCCGCCAATCCCGCGTCCCGCTTCTACCAACTCTTACAAACAGGTTTGGAGGAAACGTTAGCATGAGTGTTGAAACTCTTCCCATCACCAACAAACCAACCATGTCCACCCTCGCCTTTGTGTGGGCATTAATCCGTAAAAAGCCGATCGCTTTTGTCGCCTATACCCTCGGCTGGAGTCTCTTTTCGTTGCTCTACCTGGTGCCCGGCTTGGTGGAGCAGCGCATCTTTGACATTCTGACCGGGGCCTCTCCCGCTATACAGAGTGTCTGGACCTTGCTCGCCTTCTTTGTCACCGCTGAGGTGGTACGTGTGCTGGCGCGCTATGTCGTCTACCGCAGTGATCTCTCCTTTCAAGAGTCGCTGCGCAATATGCTACGGCTCAATCTACTCCACGCCGTGTTCCAGCGGCCCGGCGCCATCCCGCTGCCCATTGCCACCGGCGAAGCAATTAGCCGCTTTAACGACGATGTGGCTGAGGTAAAGGACTTTCCCATTTGGTTTCCCGACATGTTTGGTAAGCTGATCTTTGCCCTGGTGGCGCTGGTCATTATGGCGCGCATCAACCTAGCCATGACCCTGGTGGCCGTCATTCCGGGCCTGTTCGGGCTCTGGATCGCGCGCATTGCCTGGGCGCGGCTGCTGCGCGCCTATGAAGCAAGCGCCCGCGCCCAGGATGGCGTTCAGGGCTTTCTGGGCGAAATCTTTGGCGCAGTGCAAGTGGTCAAGGTAACCGACAGCGTGGAACACGTGCTCCGCCACTTCCACGGCATCAACGAGACGCGCCGCAAGGCCGAAGTGCAGGAGAAGCTTTATAACTACCTTTCCCACGCCACCAGCGAGCAGGTGACCCAACTGGGCATTGGGCTGATTCTGTTGCTGGCCGGCTTGGGCATCCGCAACGGCAGCTTTAGCGTGGGTGACTTTGCCCTCTTTATGTACTACATCTGGTTTATTACCTGGTTCTTCCGTGATTGTGGCTCCTTTGTGGGCGACTATCAGACGCAGGCGATCTCCCTGGCGCGTATTGAAGAGCTGGCGCAGAGCGGCGTGCGGGAAGCGCTGCTGCCCGACCGGCCCATCTATCTGGACGCGGATCCGCCGCCGGTGGTCCAGCCGGTGAAAGGGCCAGAAGATCGGCTGGAAATGTTGACGGTGCGTGGTCTCACCTATCGCCATCCTTCTTCCGACCGTGGCATCGCACACGTTGACCTGGAGATTCCCCGTGGCAGTTTTGTCGTGATTACGGGTCGCGTCGGTGCGGGCAAGAGCACGCTGGTGCGCGCCTTGCTCGGTCTGCTGCCCAAGGATGAAGGTGAAATCCGCTGGAACGGTGTTCCCGTGGCCGACCCGGCGACCTTTTTCCGGCCACCCCGTTGCGCCTATACCCCCCAGACGCCCCGGCTCTATAGTGAATCATTGCGGAACAATATCTTGATGGGGCTGGGTGAAGGTGTGACAAGATGGCAGGATGACACGATGACGGGGACAGCGCTGGAGCAGGCCATCTACGCTGCGGTGCTGGAGCGGGACGTTGCCCAACTGGAAGATGGACTGGACACAGTGGTGGGCCCGCGCGGGGTCAAACTCTCTGGCGGCCAGGTGCAACGGAGCGCAGCCGCGCGTATGTTTGTCCGCGCGGTAGGTGAGAGGGGCGCTGAACTGCTCATCTTCGACGATCTTTCCAGCGCCCTTGATGTTGAAACTGAACAGGCCATGTGGGAAAGATTGGAACGATTTACGATTTACGATTCACGATTTACGATTGATCCGGCGACATCGGGGATAGCCAGCAAATCTAAAATCGTAAATCCAAAATCTAAAATCACTTGTTTGGTTGTGTCGCACCGGCGGGCAGCGTTGCAGCGGGCGGATCACATTGTTGTCTTGAAGGATGGTCAAGTGGAGGACGAGGGTGCGCTGGATGAATTGTTGGCGCGCTCAGTGGAAATGCAACAGTTATGGCAACAGGAGCTGCATAAATGAAGCAACACGAACAGAGTATTGCTGCTGCCCAACAGGCAGTCGCAAGTAAGCCAAAGGACAGGGAGTGTTATATCGAACTGGGCATGGCCTATTTTGAGGCCCACCAGTTTGAGGAGGCCACGGCGGCTTTCCACCAGGCGTTAGATCTAGATCCCAAGACAGCCGCAGCCTACAATGGCATCGGGCGCGTCTGTTACCATACTGGGCCACCGGCTGCCGCCATTGCCGCCTATGAGCAGGCCATTGCGCTGGATCCCCAGTACATCGCGCCGATCTATGGGTTGGGTATTCTTTATTCGGCCCAACTCGGTGACTATGAACGTGCGGTTGCAACCTTTCAGGAAGGGTTACGTCACAATCCCGGCAATGCCTTCCTGACGGCCACCTTGGGCAGCACCTATGCGCGCATGGGACGCATCACGGACGCGCTGGTCACCTTGGAACAAGCGCAGATGCTTGACCCGGCAAGCGCCTATGTGCAGAGTTGGTTGAGTATCCTCTACCTGCATCAGCAACGGTTTGACGATGCCATTGCGACCTGTCAGCGTGAGATTGAGCTGGCAGACGCCCATTCCCCCCACCGCCTCTTGGGCTTGATCTACGCCGCGCGTGGGCAAACCGAGGCGGCCATGACCGAATTAGAGCAAGCCATTGCCCTGAAGGCAGAGGATTACGAAGCGCGGGCCGCCCTGGCCAAGTTGTACCAGGACGTGGGTCGCCAACAGGAGGCGGACGCGGCGCTTACGCTGGCCCAGGAGCAAGCGGAGGCTGATCATGCCGAGTATGGTCTGGCCTGTGTGGCGGTGGTCAGTGGCGCTACAGAGCGGGCGTTGGCGCTGCTCAAAGTTGCGTTAGAGAAAGAACTGATACAGCCGGGCTGGGTGCGGATTGACCCGGAATTCGCCTTTATCCAGGATAATCCACGGTTTCAAATGTTGATCGGACAAGGACCAGCCGGCAATGGCAATTAGTCAAGGCGGCGTTGCCATTGCTCAACAATTTGTCCCGCATTATATCACCAACCGCAAGGTGTGTGCCATGCTGATCGGCGGTTCGGTCGCCCGACATAGCGCCGATGCCTATTCTGACTTGGAGATTGGCGTCTTCTGGCATGAGCCGCCCGCTGATTACGAACGCCAACAACTGATTGACCGTGTGGGTGGTGAGCGATGGACTTTTCATTCCTACAAGGCTGAAAGCGGCGGCGTCGCCAGCGAACACTATGGGCTGCCGGCGATCACGGTTGCTGGCCAACGCTACACTGGCGCCTTGATGGTGGATGTCAAACATATGACGGTGCACGACGTAGAGGAAACGCTGACAGCCGTATTAAGCGAGTATGACACAGCGCTAGAAAAACAGATGCTGCTCTCCACGCTGGTTCATGCCATTCCCCTGCATGGAGCGGAGATCCTGGCGCAATGGCGTGGCGCGGCAGCGGCTTATCCAGAGTTGCTGGCCATAAAAATTGTGCAAGAAAATCTCTGGTTTGGCCCCTGGTTTTCACCGGCGGCGTACATCGCGCGCAATGATACGCTCGTTATGCACCAACATCTGCTCTGGGCGCAACAGGCGCTCCTGCGCATCCTGGCTGCACTCAATCGCATTTACTATCCATCCCGGGAACATAAGTGGCTGGATCGGCTGGTGGCCGAATTTACGCTAGCGCCGCTGGATCTGGCCACCCGTCTGCGCCAAGTTTTTTGCGGCACACTCCGGGAAGGCTGGGTGATCCAACGAACTTTGATCGAGGAGACGATAGCCTTGGTGGAGCAGCATTTACCGGCGGTGGATAGCGTCGTAATGTTCGCCGAACATCCAGAGATAACCATTGCGTGGGCCCAAAAGCGGTGGGAGGCGGAGCCGCCCTATACCCTCATGACGGCGGTGGCGGCTGGGACGACAAAAAGAACTTAATCACTAGAGTCTGGCGTTTTTATTGGTTACACTGGTGATTGGTGATTAGTTGTTCGCTTGCGGGCGCTATGCGCCATTGGTGATTTTTCACCTGTGGTCTCCAAATTCGCCAGAGTCCAGTTAATCAGTAATTTACCACTCAAACGTTTGAATGACCAGAACATTATGCTCGCGCAGATATTGCAAAATCCCTGGGCGAGCATAGTGGGTCACCAGCAGACGGACAATGTCACGGTCGGGATAAGCTTCCCGGACCGCGTCCACTTTGTTTGCGAGTTGGCTAATCACCCGTTTGGCTTCCCGGCGGCTGTTACGCCGTTCATCGAGTTGCAACTTGCTTTCGCCGACGAGGCAGATCGGCTCGCCAGCGCGCGTGCCCAGGGCAAAGAAATTGATCTCCTCGTCGCCAATGTCGATGCGCACAATACGGTCGGTGATGATGATGTCATGCTTGCGTTGTAAAAAGGCAGGCAGCGCACGGTAGGCTTCATTTTCCAGCGCATAGCTCATGCTGCGCGACAGCCCACCCATTTCCTGCGCCATGCCGGTGACGACGCGTGTCAGTTGCTGCATGTCTTTGGCGAGATCATTGACACTCGCTTCAGTGCGCTGCTGTGCTTGGGTAAGATCATCTAGCCGCGCTTCGGTGCGCTGTTGTGCTTGGGTGAGATCATCTAGCCGCGCTTCGGTGCGCTGTTGTGCTTGGGTCAACAGTTGTACATCTTTGGTGAGATCATCTAGCCGCACCTCGGTGCGAATTTGCGCCTCGGCCAGTTCTTTGACAATCGCTTTTAGCTCATTAAAGTCACTGGTTTTGACCAGATCATTGTAGGCTTCGGTAATGGTTTCGGCCAGCACCACGGCCTGTTCGGAGGGAAAGACGCGTTCAAAGCGGCGCGTCAAGGTTTGTACAGTTGCCATCACCAACATTCTTTCGCAAAAAGTTTTATCTATACTCTCAACTGCCATAGATGAGAATAAAAACGCACTAAATACAGAGGTGCGCAATTCTCATCTATGAGCGAGTTGAGTATATCTCAACGCCTATATTATACGCTAACAACCGCTCAGGATCAAAGCAATGTCAACCCAATCACTCAACCACTCAACCTCTTACATTTCCCTGTTACGCGATTATCTGCGGCCCCATTGGATCGCCATGCTGCTCTTGGCCCTGTTGCTCTTTGGCGATATTGGGTTACAACTGTGGGCGCCCCAAATCGTGCGCACCTTTATTGACACCGCGACCGCGGGCGGTGCATTGAGACAATTGCTTTGGCTAGCCGGGGCCGCATTGGGTGTCACGCTGCTACAACAGGCAATGGCCATAGGCGCAGCTTATCTGGGGGACAATGTTGGCTGGCGCGCCACCAACCGGCTGCGCACCGACCTCTTTGCCCACTGCCTGGGGCTGAATCTGCGCTTCCACCAACGCCACACCCCCGGCGCCATGATCGAGCGCATCGACAGCGACGTGGGGGTGCTCAGCAACTTTCTTTCCCGCTTCAGCTTATTGGTGGTGGGCAACCTGCTGCTCCTGCTGGGGGTGCTGGCGCTGCTCTACCGCGAGAACTGGCGGCTGGGGCTACTCTTTACCCTCTTTGCCGGGCTGGCCATCTACGCCATACGCCTGGTCGAAGGCAAAGCGGCGCCCTATTGGGAGAAAGCCTTTGGCGCCAGTGCTGAACTCTATGGCTTTATGGAGGAGCGCCTCTCTGGTTTGGACGACCTGCGCACCAACGGGGCCGTGCCGGCCATGCTGCAGCGCTTCTACCAGATCCAACGGCGATTTTTTCATGATGGGCGTAACGCCCGCTTTGCTGGCTTTGTCATTGGCAGCGCACTGGAGGTAGTGTTGAGCACCGGCACGCTGGGCGCGCTGGCCCTCGGCGTCTACCTCTATCAACGGGGTACGCTCACCTTGGGCGGCGTTTACCTGATCACCCAATACAGCCGCCTCATTTTGCATCCCCTGGGCGTGCTGAGCGAACAAGTGGATGATCTGCAACGGGTGCGCGCCGGCCTCACCCGCGTTAATGAACTGTGGCGCACACCGCACAGCCTGACCGATGGTCACCGGGAATTGCCCGCTCAAGGCTCCCTGGCTGTCACCTTTGATAATGTCACCTTTGCCTATCCACGGCTATTCAACGATGAGATGGCCAAAGACACCGCCCCGCCACCGGACGAAGCCGCGGCCTTGCAACAGCTTAGCTTTCACCTGGCGCCGGGGCGGGTATTGGGCTTGCTGGGGCGGACCGGCAGCGGCAAGACAACCCTGACGCGTTTGCTGTTTCGTTTCTACGACCCGAATTGTGGCGAGATTCGTCTGGACGGCACACCGCTGTCTGACCTCAAGGTGGCGGATCTGCGCAGCCGTATTGGCCTGGTGACCCAGGAAGTGCAACTCTTTGCCGGCACGCTGCGCGAAAATCTGGCCTTCTTCGACGATCAGATCCCAGACGACAGTATCCTGGCTGCGCTCCGCGCACTGGGGCTGGACCAGTGGTTGACCCGTTTCCCCGCCGGACTCGATACACGGCTGGGGAGTGGCGGCCAAGGCGTCTCCGCCGGCGAGGCCCAACTCATCGCCTTTACTCGCGTCCTGCTCAAGGATGTGGGGCTGGTGATCCTGGATGAAGCCTCGTCGCGCCTGGATCCGGTCACCGAACGGTTGATGGAACAAGCGATTGACCGTCTGCTGCAAGGGCGCACTGGTATCATCATCGCCCACCGTCTGGCCACCGTCCAACGGGTCGATGACATCCTCATCCTGGAGCAGGGGCGCATCCGCGAACAGGGCGACCGCCAAACCCTGGCTGCCGACTCGAATTCTTATTATGCCCACCTCCTCACCACCGACCTTGCCGAGGTGCTCACATGACCCAATCACCAATCTCTAATTACCAGTCCCCAATCTCCCCATTCTCCTCCCTCCAACCCCATCACTACCGCCGTCTGGCCCTTTACCAGCCGCGCAATTTTCTGTTGGCACTAGTGGGCTGGCTGCTCTTTAGCCTGGCGCCGCTGGTTTTGGGCTACTTGAATCAACAAATCTTTGACAGCTTGAGCGGCGACGCCCAAGCCGGTTGGAATGTCTGGACCTTGCTGGTCTTGCTGCTGGTGGCCCAAACGGGCGAACAGGTCATTGCGCTGGGCTGGCTCTATTGGCAGATTACGTGGGAGCATGTGATGATGGCGCTCCTGCGCAGCAACCTCTTTGCGCATATGCTTCAGCACTTTGGCCGCAGCAAGCAACCCAACATAATGGCCCCGGCGATCTCAACGGGAGACGCTATCAATCGCTATCGGAACGATATTGAAGCGACGGGTGAAGTGATCAACGACACCTACCGTTTGATTGGCCACGGCCTCTTTGCTGCGGTGGCCCTGACCATTATGTGGCGTATCAATCCATGGGTGACAGTGGTTGCGGTCGCGCCGCTCTCCGCGATTGTGGTTGTCATCCACCGACTGGGGGCACCGTTGGCCGCGGCCTGGCAACAACGGAGCGAGGATACAAGTCGCGTCACCGGCTTTATCAGCACCATCTTTGATGCCGTCCAGGCGGTGCAGGTGGCCGGCGCCGAGGGCGCAGTGACGCGTCACTTTGATCGACTGGGCGAAACGCGCCGTCGTTCGGCTTTGCGCCACACACTGCTCAACAATGTCATTCGCTCTTTTAACGGCAATATAGTCAACATTGGGCGTGGGTTGGTCTTGCTGCTGGCCGCCCAGGCGGTCCATGCCGGCAGCTTTACGGTAGGGGATTTGGCCCTATTTGTCGTCTACCTAGAGGCGTTTCTGGAATTGCCGCGCCGGGTGGGGCGGCTGCTGGCTGCGCGCCAGATCAGCACGGTCTCCTTGACGCGCCTCCTGGCGATGATGCCGGACGCCGCGCCGGATCAACTGGTGGCGCATCAGCCAATTTATCTGGACCATGCCGCGCCATTGGTCCAGCCCACTGCCCAGGCGGAACCGCTGGAAACGCTGACTATTCAGGGCTTGACCTATCATCACCCTGCCAGTGGTCATGGCGTTGAAAACATTAGCTTTCAATTGAAACGCGGCTCGCTCACGGTCATCACGGGACGCGTTGGCGCGGGCAAGAGCACCTTGCTGCGCGTGCTGCTGGGTCTTCTGCCGGCCGACGCTGGAGAGATCCGCTGGAATGGCAACCTGGTGACTGCTCCGGCCACTTTCTTTGTGCCACCTCAAGTAGCCTACACACCCCAAGCACCGCGCCTCTTTTCCACTACGCTGCGCGAGAATATCCTGTTGGGTCTGGAAAAGTCGCCGCCAGACTTGGATGCGACCATCCGGCAGGCGGTCTTCGAGGAGGATCTGGCGCAGATGGTGGATGGATTGGAGACCGTGGTAGGGCCACGCGGCGTACGTCTGTCAGGCGGCCAGGTGCAACGGGTTGCTGCGGCGCGCATGTTTGTGCGTCAAGTAGCACTGTTGGTGTTTGATGATCTTTCCAGCGCGCTGGATGTAGAAACGGAGGCGCTATTATGGGACCGCCTGTTTGCCGGCAGTAGGCGACCGACTTGTCTAGTGGTCTCCCATCGGCGGGCAGTGTTGCAGCGGGCGGATCATATCATCGTTTTGCAAAAAGGGCGGATTGATGATCAAGGGGCGCTGGCCGAGTTACTGGCGCGCAATGCGGCGTTACAAGCGCTCTGGTAAACAGCGTCTTGATCAGGTGGTGCGCCATTAGGCCTGTTGACCAGCAGCGTTAGCCTTTCAACCCGCTCATCGCAATCCCGCGTACAAAGTATTTTTGGGCCAGGAAAAAAATAAGGATAATGGGCAGTGTCGCCAACACCGACGCCGCCATGAGCAGGTTATCGTTTGGCAGGCCGGCCGCGCCTTCCTGATGGCGCAGAAACCATAGCCCCAACGGCACCGTATATTTGCGGGCGCTGTTCAAAAAGATCAGCGGTTCCAAAAATTGATTCCAGTGACCGATAAAGCCAAAGATGGCGACGGTGGCCAGCACCGGGCCGGCATTGGGTAGAATAATGCGCAAGAGGATGGTCAAGCGACTGGCGCCGTCAATGATGGCGGCTTCGTCTAGTTCGCGTGGCAGGGTCATGATGAACTGACGAATCAGAAAAATCGTAAAGGCGCCACCGCCCAGGAAACTGGGCACAATCAGAGGCAAAAAGGTATCAATCCAGTGTAACTGACGAAAGAGCACAAAGAGCGGGATGATCGTGACATGGGGGGGCAGGATCAAGGTGCTGAGGCAGACTGCAAAGAGCGCCTCGCGCCCGGGAAAGCGAAAGCGGGCAAAACCATACCCCACGAGAAAGGCTGTGAAGATCTGGCCAATCAACGCCAGCCCGGTCACAATTGCGCTGTTAAGAAAAAAGCGACCAAAACTAATGCCCATGCCCACCGCCCAGATCTGGCCATAGTTCTCCCAACGCAACGTCTCCGGCAGGAGTGTGGGCGGATACTTGATCAGTTCCACCGGCGCTTTCAGCGACGAACTCACCGTCCAAAAGAAGGGGAAAATAAACATGACCGAGAGGAGGATCGCCAGCAGGTAGAGCAAGATCTGCCGCGCCAGACGTCGGACGGATGATCGTTTGACCGGCTGCGTTTGCAATTGATGCGAAATTGCCGTCATGGGTTACCCTTTCTTAGAGCGTATTTGAAAAGTCAAAGTCAGGCAGTAATGCGGCGTAACATGGTGTGAATCGAAGCGGCATAAATCATGCCTTCACTACTCTGGGTGCAGCGCTCATAGTCTTTACTTAAGCGCCGGTAACGGCCAAGCCAGGCAAAAGTACGCTCAACAACCCAACGCCGTGCCAGAAGCACAAAGCCCGTCTGGTCCGGTGGGCGTTTCACAACCTCAAGCGCAATCTGAAGGGTTTCCTGTACCCAGTCAACAAGGCCGCCTTTTTCGTAGATACCATCGGCCCAAATCCGCTGGAGGGTATCGACCGTTGCGGTGACTTTCTCGAGGATATGTTTGGCACCGTGGTAGTCCTGAATGTTGGCCGCATGGACCACGACATCGAGCAAATTGCCGCAGGTATCAACTACAATGTGGCGCTTACGTCCTTTCACCTTCTTGCCTGCGTCATAGCCACGAGTGCCACCGGCTTCGGTCGTTTTAACACTTTGGCTGTCAATCATCCCAGCACTTGGCTTGGGTGAGCGGTTCCGTTGTAGCCGGTCATAACGCCGCAGCGCTTCGTTCAGATAGCGCCACGTGCCGTCGAGACACCACTTGCGAAAGTGATAGTAGACACTGTTCGGATTGAGCAAGTCGTGCGGCACATCTGCCCAGATGACGCCGTTGCGTACGACATACAAAATCGTATTAATCACTTCACGTAAGTCCAGTTCCATCGGCCGGCCTAGCCGATTCTGCGTCAATCGATCTTCCAGCTGCGGCTCAAGCCATCCCCACTGGCGGTCGGTTAAGTCGCTCGAGTATACTTTGCGTTGGTCTGACAATGTCTTCCTCCGGTTTGGTCAAATGGTTGCTTTCCAACCCTATTGTACCAGTCCCGACTTTTCAAATACGCTCTTAGAATTAGCAAACTCTGAGTCATATGAACGTAAATCATATTTCTTGACTATCTGTGCGATGAGATCACTAACAGCCGTAGCAGTCCCTTTTGAACGACCACAAAAGTGAGAAATATAATTTCTCTGTTTCACTAGCCATGCAAGAAAGGTGGTTTTACCCATACCAGCATCAGCTTCTATAATAAAGTAGCCGCGATCTAGCTGTTCAAGGAATGTATCAATTTGAGAAACAAGCCACTGTCGGCCAGTGAAGTGACGAAGATATGGCTCCGTCCAATCCAGGTTTTCATGTTCATGAATGAAATAGATTTGAGAAGGATCAACTTGATTCGTAATCAACTCTAGCGCATCTTGCTCCTTGACATTCTGCGAGGCAATCTGCATACGTCCCAACTCAAACGCTGTTTGGATACTTGCTCCATAACTCAACCCACGATAGAAGCCAATTGCAAATTCCCGCGCGGCTTCATCAGAGATCGCATCACTCATACCAACAACGCTGTCAATATGTTGGGCGATTTCTATAGCCTGCTTCTTTGAGTAACAAGCACTTAGAACAACACAGCGAATGTTGTTTTTGAGTAAACCAAATAGCTCGCTCAGGACGTCCGGGGGAACCAAATTGCTGTTGCCCTGCTCATATTGTAGGTAAATCCCACTTTGCTCACTACCATGCCCACTGAAATGTACGATGTTTGGTTGATGCCGTAACAATAGCTCTTGCAGATCATCAGTGCGAACTGCCCAATGAGAGATAAGAACAAGTTGTTCCCGATACTCGCCCTGCCTCAATGCACTGTCAATTGCCCGATATTCTTCATCGATGCGTAATCTAACTGTATCAAGTGGATTTGAAGCAAGAAAAAGGATTTTGATCATAACCATACCTGAGAATACGAATACCCCTGAGCACTGCTGAGAGTTCACGAATTAGAGGAACTGTGTATAATAGAACGCGGCCCACCGCTTTTGGCTTGGTTGTGTTGGCTATTCATTATGGCTTATATTAGCACATTCCCAACTCTCTTTCAACCCCTGGTTTCCTGACCGGGTGTATTTCACTTTTAGGGTGAGATAGAATAGAATAAAGAGAGAAAGAAGCAAGAAGAAATGACAAGAGGTAAAGAGACTTTGGAATTACTGCATATTGTGTAGACCATTTGACTTGGTATCCATAATTTGGGGTATTAAACCTGACCACAGAATCCGTTAGAAAGAGAAACTTGGGTTTTCACATGCCCAGCATCTTGAAGATGCCGGACATGTTGCATACGGGAACTGTTGTCAAGTGCACGTCTACTCACCCTTCGAGGGCGGCTTCTAATTTAGTCAACGCAGGCGCCGTTGGTTGTGTGGCGGCCAACGTTCGTTGGGTACGCCATACTTCCCAGAGCATGCGCGGGTGGAAGAGCGATGTCGGCTCCTTGAGCATATTCTGCACATGGAAAAACGCTTCAGCCACCATTGGGTTATGGGGCAGTGCGCCCAGCACTTGGTCAAAGTAGCGGTTGACCAGACGGGTGACTGGATCCGGCGTTTTGCCTCCCTCTGTTACAGCCCACCCCATGTCCTGGCCCGTTGCCAGTTGCCAAGGGCCGACAATGACCTTCGCTAGTTTTTTCTGGAAGCGCTGAGCGAGTCCAGCAAGGTTGTCTTGCGGATGGTCCCGCCCCTGCAGTTGCAGACATTCATCCAACACCAGGCTACCCAAGGCGGCGACCGTCATGCCCTGACCATAGACGGGGTTGAAGGCGTAGACCGCATCGCCAAAGACCAGGTAGCCTTCCAGATAGCGTGGCAACTTTTCATAGTAACGCAGACGATTCTCTGCGCGGCGGTAGCCATAGGGCGCGGTTAAGGGTTCGGCATCTTTAATCGCGTCATATAACCGTGACGAAGGCAGGCTCTGGGCAAATTCTAGGAACCCAGCTTCATCGGTTGGCGGATAATCCTTGGCTAGGCCGATCAACGTCACCTGCCAGCGCTCGCCCTCTTCATCGGCCTCCATCGGTAAGATGATGCCGCCCCGTGACGTGTTGGGGGCCATAGGCATCATATAGAGCGCCTTCCAATCTGCGGCGAAATTGGCCGGTCGGCGGTAGATCCGGGTGGCATAGCCAGGAAAGGCATTGACCATTACCTCTTCCGGCGCAGGGTAACCCAGTTCGGTCAACCATTCCGGTGTCCGTGAGCTGCGTCCGCTGGCGTCGACGACCAACTCTGCAGGAAGGACGCGCTCCTGATCTTCCCCGTTGTTGCGACCGCGCAGGCGTACACCGGTCACCCGGCTGCGCTCCTTATCGGCTTCCAGCCCCAGCACATCATGCTCTTGCACAAATTGCACTTGCGGATAACCGGCGGTAAGCCGTCGATAGAGTGTATACTCCAAGACGGCTCGGCTGGCGCCGGTGGTCACAATGGCGGACGTAAAAGATTGACACCACGCCCCTTTGAGGTAAAAGGCGAGATCACGGCCCATGTTCATCGCAACACCGCCGGCGCTACGCACGTCGTTGATAAAGCCGGGGAAAAGCGCTTCCATGACCGCCTGACCACGTGCCAACAGGGCATGGGCGTGACGAGCTTGGGGCGCGCCTTTGCGAAATCCCGGCGTCTCCGGCAGTCGGTCGCGCTCAATGACGGTGACGCGCGCAAAGTGGTTGGTTAGGACACGGGCCGCCAACATCCCTGCGATGCTGCCGCCGATTACAATGGCATGACCATTTTTGACGTGGGTCGAATTCTTTACCTTTAAAGCAGACATTATATCCTCCTCGATTTATGCTATACTCCGGCTTTCACACAAAGCGAAGTATAGAAGTTTTACTGAACTCGTGTTGATTATCAACTTAGTGATTAGGCGTCCGCGCTGCGTCCGCAGGGACGTATATAACGTCCTACAGGCGTCCTAATGTTGGTTGATGGGCGAAGTTGATTTCAGTATAAGCCGACACTGCGTAACCATCTGTGCGGTAAAGCGAGGAGTGCTGTGTTGTGCGGCACAGCGCACCAACAATCGCTATTTGCTTTCTAAAATCCGCTTGAGCCGCTCTAAATCTTGTTGCAAGCGGCGCTCAAATTGCCAGACCAGGAGTGGGCGCAACAGTCGATAAGGTCCATGGAAGCGCGCCGTTAGTTGATAGGTAAAACGGGTGGCGCCTTCCTCCACGTGCACCCGGCGTTGTCCCCAGAGCGGAAAAGCGCTGGAAAGTGCCGTAAAGCCTATCACCGTATTGACCCTGTAGCTGGTCACTTCCGCCCGCGTTTCAAAGTGTAAGCCCAGCATCCGAAAGCGTTCATGGGTGCGGGCGCCCAAACGCGCGGGGGGCGGCGGATCTTGAGTGACCTGCACGACGCCACACCGCCATTGGGGATCGTTGGTGTAGTTACTGATATAGTCATAAACTGTATCAATGGGTGCGTCGATTCGAATATGCTGTTGCACAGTTGTCATCCTATCCTCCTGTCCAAGGCGTTTTCAGAAATTGGGGCTTCATAGTAGATGACAGTCACTGCCCATACAAAGCCTGGTAATAGAAACACTCCACCGGGCAGTGACTGTCATCTTTCATCTCTACTATTAAGCCTGACTGATGATCTTAATTGCTACTACTCTACTACCAGGACAGCCATCCTACATCGCTCTAAGGAGTGATTCAGGCTAATCCGCAGAGTGATTAAGACGGTTGCACTGCCAACTCTAGGGTGATATAATGCACCCTCTATGAGTGATAACATGGCAACACCTTTGCCCTTACCGGCAACCCCTTTTGTCGGCCGGGGGCGCGAATTGGAAGAATTACTGGCGCTCCTGAGTAATCCACAAGTCCGGCTGGTGACTGTGCTGGGCATGGGTGGCATGGGCAAAACTCGGCTTGCGCTGGAAATTGCGCAGCGCGCCCAAGCCCTTTTTACGGATGGTGTTGTTTTTGTGCCACTGGCGGCGATCAACAGCGCCGAGCAAATGGCGCCGGCCATCTGTGCAGCGTTAAAGGTCTCCACCGCACAAGAGGACTTTGCCGGTCAGTTAGCCGGTCTGGTGGCGGCCCTGCGTTCCAAAGCCCTTTTACTGGTATTAGACAACCTGGAACATCTGCTGACGTCTGCCGAAGCTGACCGCACTACCGAGATCATTGCCACCCTTTTGGCACAGAGTTCCCAGGTTACGGTACTGGTAACCTCGCGCGAAGCAGTGCGCCTGAAGCAGGAGCAGGTGTATCGCCTGGATGGCCTGGATAGTGAAGACGCTAGCGAGGCCGTTGCGCTCTTTGTGCAAAGCGCCGGTCATGCCCAGGCGAACTTTGCCCTCGGCGCCATAGATGAAGCTGTCGTACAACGGATTTGTCGCTTAGTGGGCGGGATGCCGTTGGGGATTGAACTGGCGGCGGCGTGGGTCAATATGCTCAGCCTCGAAGAAATTGCAGCCGAAATTGAGCGTGGCCTGGATCTCCTGACCACCACGGACCGCGATACGCCGGCGCGCCAGCGTTCCATTCACGCCATCCTCGAACAGTCGTGGCAGTTGCTCACGCCACAGGAGCGTTCCGTCTTAGAGCAATTGGCTGTCTTCCGCGGCAGCTTTACGCGCGAAATGGCAGCCCAAGTCGCGTCGGCATCGCTGATGACCTTGGCCCAATTGGTGGCCAAGGCACTCCTCCGACGCAGCGAGAATAATCGCTATGATCTCCACGAGCTGATGCGTCAAGCTGCCTATCACCGGCTGACGGCAAGCGGCCAGGCGACCGCGACCCATGAACGGCATCTGCAAAGCTATCTGGCCTATGCGGAAGGGATTGCTCAACGTTTTTATGGTCCAGAAGCAGCTCGGCTTGCGCAGCAACTGGCACTGGACCTGGGCAACTTGCGCGCCGCCTTGGCGTGGAGCTGTGACCCGACCCGCCCTGGCGATGACAACATGAGCGGGTTACGGTTAGCCAATGCGTTGGCACGCTTCTACTATGTGCTGCCCAATTGGCGCGAGGGCTATGACTGGTTACAACGGACGGCGGCCCATGCCGGCGCAGTGATTCCGCCGGTGTTGGCCGCGCACACGCAGTTGAATCTGGGCCTCTTTACCCATGCCTGGGCCGCACGGCAGGCAGCAATTAGCCATTTTGAAGCCGCCCTGGCCTTGTTTCAACAACTGCCGGCAGACGACTACAATGCACGCTGGTATACAGCATGGACACTGGCCCAGTTGGTGCAGGGGCACAGCGACGCCGGTCGCCTCGCGAAGGCGGAAGCGCTGGCCCGGGAAAGTTTAGAACGCTTTCGCCAGTTGGGCGATGAATGGGCGATTGGCGTGGTCACTTGGCAATTGGGCCATGTCATGCGCGGCCATCAAGACTACACACAGGCTGCACTGCTGGTGCAGGAAGCGTTTACCATCTTTCAGCGGCTCGATGACCGTGTCTGCTTGGCCCTCGCCGTCAGTTTGCAAGGCGATCTGGCCAAGCACCAGGGCGACTTTGCACGCGCCGAACAACATTACCTTACGGGGTTGACCCTCTGTCGCAGCAACGGCGCCCAGGAAGGCACGGCCTGGATGATGCAGATCATCGGGGAGGTGGCGCTGGCGCAACAGGCTTTTGACCGCGCCTTGTTCTATTTGACCGAAGGGTTAGCCCTGCGCGCCAAATTAGGCCATGAGTATGCGATCTGGGAGACGTTGCAGGCGCTGGCGATCCTCTTTACCCAATGTGGCCGTGATCCCTTGGCCGCGCGTCTTTTTGGTGCCGCTGCGCGTGACTCGCGCGGGGATGCACTACTCTTGGGCGCGCTCTTCCGCCCAGCTTATACGGACACGCGCGAAGCGCTCCAGGCCAGGCTCACTGCTGCAGAGTGGGCGGCGGCCTGGAACAGTGGACAGATTACCCCTGTGCAGGATCTGATTGCCGAGATTCGGGCTGAAGCCAATGCAGAAGAGCCGGCCGCGGGCGCGCCGCGGTCGGAAGGCCCCACCAAGAGCCTGGGGGGAGCAACGCAGCCGGAGTTGAAGGACTTAGCTCATCCGCAGCTTGCGGCACAGATCGTGCGGACGCGGCTGCAACCGCCGCGCCGCCGTGATGACATCCTGCGGCGCGGTCGGCTAACTGATGCCATACGCGCGGCCATTGGCAATCTTCGCCTTGTTTTGCTCGCAGCGCCGGCTGGCTTTGGCAAGAGCACCTTGTTGGCCGATACGCTACACAGTACGACCGACGCACAGATCGCCTGGCTTACGGTGGAGCATGAGGATGACGATCTCCTGCGCTTTTTGCAGGTCTGGAGCGCAGCCTTGCAGACATTGCTGCCCACCTGGCCTGAAACGGCGGCGACCCTCCTCAACGACGAAGCGATGGGCACGCCGCATGACAGCCGCCAGGCGGCGTATGCGACCATGAGCGCCCTGGTCAATGAACTTTTTGAGCTTGCCGGCCCCGTCGCCCTTATTCTGGATGATCTCCACCAGGTGACCGACAGCGCCATTTACAGCATCCTTGACTTTCTGCTCGAACGCTTGCCACCCCATGTAACGCTCATGGTCAGCACCCGTCATGATCCGCCGCTGGCATTGGCCCAGTTGCGCGCCCGCCGCGAGCTACTGGAAATTCGGCTGGAGGAATTACGCTTCCGTGTTGATGAAGCGACGGCCCTACTAAACCAGCAAAGCCGACTGCCGCTTGCGCCGGCTGATATTGCCATATTGCTGCAGCGCGCTGAAGGTTGGCCGGCCGGCCTCACCTTGCTGGCAACATCGTTGGCAAGACTGTCCGACGAAAGCGCGCGCGACGCGTTTCTCCACCAGCTCGTCCAGAGCAACCAGTACATCTTTGACTACCTGGCCGATACGGTCTTACGCCGTGAAGATGACGCCACCCGTGACTTTTTACTAGCAACGGCGGTGTTGGCAGAACTGACGCCCGCACTTTGCGCGGCCGTCAGTGGACGGACGGATGCCGACCAATTACTAGCCGATCTGCAACGGCGCAATCTCTTTGTGGTGGAAGTAACGGCAACTGACGATCCTAGCGGCCCCCCAGTCTATCGCTATCATGATCTCTTTCGCGCTTTTCTGCACGAACAGTTACGCCAAGTGCCGCCGGCGCAGCTACAAGAGTGGCATCGGCGCGCAGCCCTTGCCGTCACCGACCCGGCCCGCCGCTTTGAGCACTACGGTCAAGCACAGTTATGGTCAGAGGCTGCTGCCACGCTGGCCGAGAGTGGGGAAGCCTTGCTGGCGCGCTATGCGCCAGCCACGGTGCAGAGCTGGATCGAGGCGCTGCCGGCAGCAATGCGCTCTACGCAACCGCGCTTGCTCTATCTATTGGGGCTTTGCGCGTGGCGAATGCGGTGGGACACAAACACCGCCGTCCGCTGGCTGACGGCGGCGGCGGAGCAGTTTCATCAACAAGGGGATTTAGCCGGCGCAGGCGAAGCGCTCACCGCGGCGGCTGTTGCCTGTAGCACCAATCACGAGATGACCCGTGCGCGCGAATTTTCTAACCAGGCCATGATGCTGCCCATTGCCGATCACTGGCGTGTGAAGCTGCTCCTGGAGCGCGCTTATCGGGCCGCGGCCAGCGGTGACTGGCAAGGGGCTAACCAAGATCTGGACGAAGCGCTCACCTTGGCCGAGCAGGCCAACGATCCGCGCGCGCTCCACTTTGTGGCTGAAGATCTGCGCCCCTCCTTGTGTGTTATGCCGGGCGGTCTGCTGCGCATTGATCGCTTTCGAAGGTTAATAACGACACACAGCGGTGCACAGGAGACTCTGGTGCAGGCCGCGGCGGCTGTGCTGGGTGCATGGGCGGCCATTTGGCGCGACCAGTGGACCGAGGCAAGCGCGGCCGGCGACCATGCGTTGCAGTTGGCGGAAAGCGGCGGCGGACTTGTCCTGGTCAAGGCGAGTGTCTATATTCAACAGCCCATCTGTGCGGCCATGGGTGGTGAGTGGGAGAGAGCAGAGCGGGAAATTAACCGCTTGCTCACCGAGTTGGCCCAACCCAATCTTTGGAGCCGCAGCCGGCTGCTCGCCTATCTTTTTCCAGTGGCAAGAGTTCGCTGGGAGCAAGAGCAGTGGGCTGCGTTGCAGTCCCTCTATCACCAAATGGGTGAGCATCAGCCGCCCAATGAGTCGGCCACCAATGTACTACTCCGGCAGGAAACGCAGGCGCTGCTCTTCCTGAGCGAAAACAAAACATGCGAGGCCATTTCGCTGCTGGCCCAAGTAGTTGCTGGGCAGGAGCAACTGCCCATGTACAAAATTTTCGGTGACGCCCGCCTCACCCTGGCCTATGCCCAGTGGCGCGCTGGGCAGGCGGAGGCCGCCTTAATCACACTGGCGCCGGTACTAGAAGAACATGAGCGGGAAGGAACCCCCGGTCGCCTGCGGTGGCAGGGACCAAGAATGGTGGCTCCCCTGTTGCAACTGGCCGTTGACCGCGGCATCTATACCAGGTTGGCCGGCCAACTTTTGGCCACACTGCCGGCCTACGCCACTGTCACTACACCGCCCTTGCCGGCAGTCATATCACCTGATAACTTTCGCATTCCCGACACCGGCGAGGTGCTCACGGCGCGCGAACTGGATGTGTTGCACCTGATCGCCCAAGGAGTGGATAATCCAACCATTGCCACGGAGTTGGTCGTGAGTATCCACACCGTCAAAACGCATGTCGCCCATATCTTGGGCAAAATGGGGGTTGCCTCGCGCACAGCCGCGGCGATAAAGGCAAAGGAATTGGGGCTGGTGAAGTGACCGAACAGTACGATACCAGAGTCCCCGGTGGAACCAGATCTGCTTACCTGAATGGCAATGAGGGATAGGGGGCAAGGTCGCCTGCGTAACATGAGTTATTAATGAAAAATAGTGACGCTCATATGGCGAAGCGGTGAAATCGTTGTAATTACCAGAGAAGAACGGGACGATTTCACTCGGAGACCTATATGAGCCAAATAGTGAATTGATAAGCGGTATCGATCTCTACTGTAAAAAGGAAACCACCAAATGAGTCGAGTTGAGCTACGTGGATTGTCCAAATCGTTCGGCCTGGTGCGGGCGGTGAAGAATGTAACGTTGGATATTCCCGACCACGCCTTTGTCACGCTGCTAGGGCCTTCCGGCTGTGGCAAGACGACCACGCTGAATCTGATCGCGGGGCTGGAAAAGGTGAGTGGGGGTGAGATTCTGCTCGATGGGCAGCGCATTACCGACTGGGCGCCCCATGAACGGGGCATGGCCATGGTCTTTCAGAATTACGCGCTCTATCCGCACATGAATGTTTATGGCAACATTGCCTTTGCGCTCAAGCTACTCAAGCGCCCCAAGGCCGAAATTGACGAACGGGTCCGACGCGTGGCGCGGCTATTGGAGTTGGAGCCGCTGCTCGACCGGCGTATCTCTCAATTGTCCGGCGGTCAGCAGCAACGGGTGGCGTTGGGGCGGGCCATGGTCAAAGAGCCCAAGGTCTTTCTTTTTGATGAACCGCTCTCCAACCTGGACGCCGCCCTGCGCACCCGGATGCGCATCGAAATCAAAAAGCTCCATCAGCAACTTAAAGCGACTTCGATCTTTGTGACCCACGACCAGGAAGAGGCGATGATGCTCTCCGACTACATTGCGGTCATGCGCGACGGCGAGGTGATCCAATATGGCCCCGCCGCCGAGATCTATCGTCGCCCGCAACATTACTATGTGGCGACTTTTATCGGCAAACCACGCATGGGCATTATTGAGGGCCGCGTACAGACTGCGGGCGACACCCTAACCTTTACAGCCGGCAATCTGCGGCTACAGTGGCCGTCCCGGACCCCGAATGAGGCGCCAGTTGCAGCCAGCGATGCGCCGGTCTTGCTTGGCATTCGGGCGGAAGATGTGCGGTTGACAGCGGCAAACACAGACCCAACTCCAGACCGTTTTACCGGCGAAATCGCCCTGCTTGAGCCCCTGGGGTCGGACACCTTTGTCGAGGTTAACCGGCAAGGGCTGGCCTTGACCGCACGCGTCGAGCCGGACCGTCCGCTCAGCGTGGGCGAAACCGTCGCCCTCCATTTGCCCAGAGAAAAACTCCATTTTTTTGACGCCACAACCCAACAGCGGCTGCTCCTGTGATCATTATCCATTAATCGTTAACCATCAACCATTAACCATTAACCATTAATAAGACTCTCTATGAAAATCACCGCCGTAGAAACCTTTCTCCTTCGCCATCGCCTGCCCCATGCCATTGGCCCTTCGACCATGCTCTATCCCTACCGCGAGACCTTGCTGGTCAAAATTAGCACCGATGAAGGACTGGCGGGTTGGGGGGAGACGGCGCCGATTGGCGCAGTGCAACCTCTGATTGAGCGACAGCTTGGCCCCGCGTTAATCGGCCAGAATCCGCTGGAACACCGACGGCTCTGGCGCCAACTGTGGGGGCCTAACTTTGGCAACCCCTTGGCCGTGGCCGCGCTGGACATTGCCCTCCATGATCTGCGTGGCAAGGCGCTCGGTCTCTCCATTGCCGAGCTTTATGGTGGGCGGCTACGTGACCGCGTGCCGGCCTATGCCTCGGCCATGAACTATACCGAGGGCAGTGAACCAGAGGAACAATATCCTGCCGAAGCGACCCGTCTCGTTGCGCAAGGGTTTCGTGCACTCAAAATGCGGATTGGTGGACAGCCCGTGGTGCGCGACATGGCGGCAGCGACGGCGGTCCGTGACGCGGTGGGGCCGGATATCTTGCTCATGGCCGACGGCAACGGTGCCTATTCGCTCTCCACCGCGATCCAGGTGGGGCGACAGTTAGAGACGTTGAATTTTTACTGGTTTGAGGAGCCGTTACCCCAGCCCGACTATGCCGGTTATGAAGTGCTGACTGCCAAGTTGGATATTGCAATTGCGGCCGGCGAAGGGCTGGGGTCGCGTGGCGCTTTCAAGGAGGTAATTACCCGGCGCGCCATGGATATTGTGCAGCCTGATGTTAGTCTCTGTGGTGGCATTGCCGAGGGTCTCTTTATCTCGGAAATGGCCCGTTTGTGGGGTGTGCCCAGTATGCCCCACTGCTGGGGCGGGGCGGTGGTCGTTGCCGCCACCTTGCAACTCCTGGCGCTCCTACCCGACGCTTCCTGGGCGCGCACCACTGAAAGCCCGCTGCTCGAACTGGACACCTACGAAAACCCCTTCCGCGACGCCATCGTCACCACTCCAGCCCAGATCGATGCCGGCTTTGTCACCATACCTACTGGCCCCGGTCTCGGCATAGAGGTGCAGGAAGAGGTGATTCAGCAGTTTATCGTTTAAAAGTGCTAGTGCACTGTCAGGGAAGTTGGGCTAGAGTAGAGGTGGTCACTCAGGTCTTTCTGGAAGGGGGCGCCGCACACCAGCGTACCCGCATTGGCTAAACTCGCATAACTTCGGACACTGTGTACTAGAAGCGGGTACCCATTGGGTGCGCCTTGGGGCGCGGGATGGGGACCTGAGTGGTTACCATTTTTCATCAGGCAACATGCCTGGGCGGCATCAATAAGGATGAAAATAGAATCCGCTTTGGTTTCGATACGGCTTCGCCTACTCAACCGGCGTTGTTCTATTTACACATCAGTCATCATGCCTAGCGGCACCGATAACGAGGAAAATCGCTGCTGCTGGCGGTCGTTGCTGGCCAACAGCTTTCAGCCAACAGCTAGCAGCGATTTACATATCAGAAAGAGGCAAACCATGGCAGACAGTACAAAACCAAAAGTCTTAATCACCGGCGCCAGCGGCTTGATCGGCGGGCTGGCGCTGCGCAATCTGGGCGATAAGTATGACTTTAGCGCGCTGAACCGCAGCCCGGTGGAGGGCATTCCCTGCACCCAGGCGGACATCAACGACGCCGAGGCGATCAAGCCGGCGTTTGTGGGCATGGACATGGTGCTCCATCTGTCGGCGGAGACCAAGGATCTCTACAATTGGGCCAAGATCCTCTCCACCACCATGGCCGGTACGGTCAATGTCTTTGAAGCGGCGCGCCTGGCCGGCGTCAAACGGATTGTCTTTGGCAGCACCGGCGGCACCATGTGTGGCTACGAATATGATGACAGCCTGCCCTATGGTCGCCTGGCCGCCGGCAAATATGACGAAGTGGGCGAAAGTTGGCCGCTGCTCAACCATACCGATCCGCCCCGCCCCGATGCGCCCTATTCAATCGGTAAAGTCTTTGGCGAAGCCGCCGGGCGCTGGTATGCTGACTACTACGGCATCTCCGTCATCTGCATTCGGCTGGGCGCGGTGCTGCCGGTGGACCGTCCCACCTTGTTACGCCACTTCCCCGGCTTCCTCGCCCACGCCGACTGTGTGCAGATGATCGACAAATGTCTCTCCGCGCCCATGTCGCTCAAATTTGACATCTTCGACGCCATCTCCGAGAACAAATACCGCTGGCGCGACACCAGCCACGCCAAAGAGGTGCTCGACTGGCAGCCCACGGGCACCGCGGATGTGTATAACCCGGATGATTATCGGTGATTGGTTGATTAGTGATTGGTTGATTAGTGATTGGTAATTGGTAATTGGTTGAACCTCACGGCAAGAGTCACCTAATCACCAATCATCTAATCACCAATTACCTGTCGAAAGGAAAGGGTTCCATGACCGAATTACGCATCGCCCTGCTCGGTTCGGGCTATATGGGCGGCACCTATGCTGAGTGTATCAGCAAGTATAATCAGCGGGGCAGATTGGTGGCGGTGAGCGGCGGACGCCGCGCGCCGGGGCTGGCGGAACGCTACGGGATTGACTATGTGGCGCAATACGACGCGCTCCTGGCGCGCCCCGACATTGACGCACTCTTGATCGCCACGCCCCACAGCCTGCACCGGGAGCAGGTCATTCAGGCCGCGGCAGCCGGCAAGCATGTGCTGGTCGAAAAGCCCATGGCAACTTCAGTGGCCGACTGTGACGCGATGATCGCGGCCTGTCAGTCTGCCGGGGTGCGGCTGGAGGTGATTCAAACGTTGCGCTTTCGGGGCACGCCGGCCCGCGCCAAAGCGCTGATCGATGAGGGTGCAATCGGTCCAGTGCAGATGATCCAGGGGCGCTCGCTCTGTCAGAAATATGTCGTCGACACCGCGTCGTGGGCGGCGCTGCCGGAGAATGGCGGCGCTTTTCTCGACATGGGCGTCCACAACTTTGACATCATGCGCTTCTGGAGCGGCGCCGAAGTGAGCCGCGTCTTTAGCCAGGTCACTACCTATGGCACGGTGCAGGCGCCTGGTCTCAGCGCCATGACCCAACTCACCTTTGCCAATGGCGTCATGGGCCAGCAGTGGACCTCCTTTGAGATTCCCGCCGCCGATCTGACGGTCAGCCAACATCGCTATTGGATTGTGGGCGCAACAGGGGTGATCGATGTGGATGGATATGGTAAACTCTATCTGAGCCGAGGGGAGCAGCGGGAATTGGTCTGGGAACAGCCGGCCATCGACTTTGTCAACCGCCCCCTGGAGCCATCGCGGCTGGCAGCCTTCTACACCCAAACCCAGGCCTTTATCGATAATGTGCTGGATGACCGTCCCGCCACCGTCTCCGGCGCCGATGGCCGAGCCGCCGTGGCCATTGTGGAAGCAGCATGGGCATCGACGCGCACCGGGCAGGCGGTGGCGCTGGGATGAGGCTGACTTGTGATCTACCGTAGTTTGCGTTACATGTTGTGGCAGATCTACCTGTAGTCAATTGACAAAAAAGGTGTAACGCGCTCTAGGGCAGATAACACTTACTTGTAACGGGTCGCTTCATGGCTAATCGCCTACCTTACCCAGATTTGCGGCACAGATACTAAAATCGAGAATATTAATGACATGATCACCATTGATATCGCTGCGATAATCGCTGGAATCTGGATCGGGTGTAGGCGGTGGTTGTGCTCCGGCTTGTACAGCCGCTGTCCAAATATCAAAATCGGCTTGATCAACTTCATTGTCCTGATCAATGTCACATCCCCACAGTGGCCCATTTGGATTGACGGCAGGATCGGTCAAATCCAAAGGCGTTCCTTCCGTCAGCGTCGATGTCACTTGTCGCGTAAGGTGCATTGCACCACGAACAAAGATTTGGTAGGTTTGCCCGTAGACAAGCTCAGGGTTCGAGGGCAGCAGGGTAGCTGTTCCATAGTTGCCGTCTAAAATAGGATCCGGAAAGACCCAACTTGCTGTCTGATAGAGAATCTGGTTACCGGACTCGTCTTTAATCGTTACCTGAAAGGGTACATCCTGGCGGTGATCAGCAGCATTGTCGCGCTGCTCATAACGAATGCGTACATTGAGTGATTTGATCGGCACAGCCGCCGGTAGCGTTTCCGTGCAGGTCCGCTCCGTCGGGGCCGAGGAACCGTATCCATTAAAGGCTGAAATGCGGTAACAATGATTGGAGGCAGGGGACAAATCGCTATGGGTAAAGGATGTTACATCGGCAGCCACCGTAAAAGTGATTGATCCTTCTTCAACCATAAAGCCACTCTCATTATTTGCGTTGTCAGTCCAAGTGATATGGATCTCAGTTGGACTGATAGCCATAACCTGAACGCCAGAGGGGGCAACCGGCGGACTGCCCTTCACCTCAATGGCCACCAACGCATTGGCCGTCAAGGCACCGTCATCGGCAGTTAATATCAACACATAGCTTCCCGGCATGGAGAAACTGGCCGTTGTAGTTGGCTGGCCAGCCGGTGTTTCAACCGGTGTGGGTGTGTCAGTCGGTGCTGCGTCTACACACGGACTGGTTGATCATGGTGTGAAATCTACGCCATCACCGACAGCCTGACCCTGGCCATTTGGATTGCTAGTATGTATAGGACCGGTGGCATCACCCCACCATTGGTTTTCAGCATTAACCGGGATTTCTAGCTTGTCACTATAGATTCCCTCTGCCAAATTGGCATAAATTTCATTGCAGTTTAGAGTAGGCATTGATCCATCCCAAGCGGCAATGCCATGATCATTTTTGAATAAAGTAGAATTGCGGATGGTTGGGGAGGCGCTGAAGAGCCAAACAGCAACATAGTACTTACAGTAGTAGCATTTGTAGTATTCTTCACTACTAGCTGCGAAGTATCCCCCATAACGGATTACAGCGTGTTCAATCACAATTTGAGTACTTTTGGGTGCGTCCCAACTAGTTGGGACCAGAGGTGACTGTCACTGGGCAACACGGGGTGGGAGGCATTGCAACGCCCTGCGCCCAGTGACAGTCACCTTCTCGCCACTTGCGTGGGACGCACCCAGTACTTTTGAGCTGGTTGACACATTTGAACGCTTTTACTACAATGGGTGCTATCTCCGATTTTGCTATCTACCATCCTTATCACCAAATTATATTAATTATCCAGAGGAGGATCGCATGATGCGGCAGAAGTATCTCTTTATCGTTGTCTGGCTCATTGCCGGGCTACTCTTATCTGCCTGTGCACCACAAGCCGGCGCACCGGCCGCCGACCAGTCCGCAGCAGAAGCAGCCGCGCCTGCGGCAGGTGAAGCGGCGGCGCCGGCTAATGAGACTGCCAGTGACACAACGGGCGGCATTCTGAACTTTGCCTATTCGCAAAAGCCGCGCAACCTAAACCCACTTGATTCGGTGCAGGGAGTTCAGTCTCAGTTGTTCCGGATGATCTACAATCGGCTGCTCCAATATGACCTGGGCTTCTTTGGTGGGCCGCCTCAACCCAGCCTGGCCGAGAGCTATGAGGTCTCTGATGATGGCCTGACCTTTACCTTCCATCTGCGCCAGGATGTGGTCTGGCAGGATGGTGAGCCCTTTACCGCCGATGATGTAGCCTTTACCTATACCGCTGCGGTCCACCCCGACAATCCTACTTTCTGGGGACCTTCGTTAAGCACCCTGAAAGGGTTGGCCGCTTTCCAGGATGGTTCGGCCGACAGCATTGAAGGTTTAAATGTGGTTGACGAATATACGATTGAGATCACGCTAGAGTCCCCCAGCATGTCCTTCCTCGATACGTTGGCCTTTGTCGGTATCTTACCCAAACACATCCTGGGCGATGTGCCGGCGGCTGAACTCAAAGACAATGAGTTCTTCTCTAAAAGCCCCATCGGCACTGGCCCCTTCAAAGTCACCGAAGTGGCCGAAGACCAATACATTCGGCTGGAACGCAATGAAAACTACTTTCTCGGCGCGCCTAAACTAGCTGGGATTAACTTCTTCTTTCCCGATAACACCACTGTAGCTGCTGGCTTTGAAACCGGCGAGATCGATCTTTCCAGCAGTGTGCCCGTAGAGGATCTGGAGCGCTTTTTGGACAACCCTGATTACAAGGTGGTCTTCCAGCCGAGCAGCGTCTTCTGCAATGTGACGGCCAATGTCGAGCGTATTCCTAAAACGGTGCGCCACGCCATTCAATTTGCGCTGGATCGCGACACAATTACATCCGAACTTTTCCTGGATCAGCGCCTCTCCACCCCCTTCTATCACCATTTGGGCCAAGGCTTCCTCCAACCCAACCCCTATGAAAAAGAGATTACCTATGATCCTGATCAGGCGCGTGCGTTGGTGCAACAGGCAATTGACGCTGGCGAATGGGATGCCGACCATGTTTTGGATTACATCTTCAACGGCGAGGAGCCATCAGATGAGATTCTCTTTATCCAGAAGTTCCTGCAGGATGTGGGGCTGAACAGCGAGTTGCGCGGCGTCGGTGACCGGGCTGCCTTTAACCAGACCTATCTGGAAGAACATGACTTTGACATCGTCTCCGGCTGCAATGCCTACGGCCCAGAACCCGATTCGGTCAACATCTACTACAAATGTGGCTATGGCGCAGCCGAAGGTGGCTACAACGCCAGCCTCTTCTGCAACGAACGGGCCGATGAATTGCTGGAGGCCGGTCGCGCCACCACCAACTTTGATGAACGGGTCAAGATCTACCAAGAGTTACAAGGTATTTTGGACGATGAGGCAGCTATCATCCCCATCCGTCTGAGTGTTACCAGTTGGGTGATGACCAGCCGTCTCCAGGATGCCACCCCGCAATACTATGGCCATCTGACCAACTATGATGGCATTGAGAAGTGGTGGTTGGAAGAATAAGGAAATTGGTGATTGGGTGATTGGTCATTGGTAATTTGCGTTTCACAGACACCTGAGCAATCACCCAATTACCAATCACCGAATGACTAATCAACCAATCACCTAATCACCAATCCTATGACCAAATACATCCTTCGCCGTCTCCTGCTCGCTCTACCTATCCTGTTGGGAATTACGATCATTGACTTTGCGCTGATCAATCTGGCGCCAGGCGATCCAATTGACGCCATGATCGACCCGACGACTGCCGTAGGCGTGGGCGTGCAGGAGCAGTTGCGTGAAAAGATGGGGCTCAATCAGCCGTTGCCGGTGCGCTATGGCATTTGGCTACGCGAGATGTTCTCCGGCAACATGGGCTATTCCTATGTCAAAAATGTGCCGGTGGCCGAACGCATTCGCGCGCGGTTGGGCGCGACGTTGATCCTAACGCTGAGCGCACTGTTATTCTCGGTGCTCGTCGGCATTCCGCTGGGCGTTTTATCGGCGCTGCGCCAATATTCTTGGCTCGATTACCTGATGACCTTTTTGGCCTTTGCCGGCATTTCGGTCCCCAACTTTTTTCTGGCCCTTGCGGGTATCTATCTCTTTTCCCTAAAGTTGGGGATTCTGCCCCCCTTTGGCATGGTCAGCTTGCGCACGGAACTGCCCTACGTTGTAGACTTGCTCTACCATCTGATCCTGCCCGCCACCATCCTCGGCCTGGCCAGCACCGCATCGCTCATGCGCTTTGCGCGCACCAGCCTGCTCGAAGTGGTGGGGATGGACTATATCACCACAGCACGCGCCAAAGGGCTTAAAGAACAGATCATTGTCATCGGCCACGCGCTGCGCAATGCCTTAATTCCGTTGATCACAATCTTGGGCCTGCGCCTACCTGGCCTCTTTGGCGGCTCGGTCATCATTGAGTCAATCTTTAACTGGCCTGGTATTGGACAGTTGGCCATTGAATCGATTACCGATCGAGACTACCCGCAGATTATGGGCTTGCTGCTCATTTCAGCGGTGCTCATTTTGGCCGCCAATCTCTTAACCGATATTTTGTATGCCTATGCCGACCCGCGCATTCGTTATGAGGAACAGCCAACGTGACCGACGCACATTCTGAACCCGCGCTTGCCCGCACCATGCGCTCACGCTTTTGGCAGCGTTTCCGCCGCCATCGGCTGGCGCTTATTGGCGCGTTCTTTCTCACCTTGCTCGTGATCATTGCCCTCTTTGCCCCCCTAGTCGCCACCCATGATCCCTATGACCTGGACCCGCGCGCCACCAAAGATCCGCCTAGCGCTGAGCACTGGTTGGGCACCGATACGGCGGGACGCGACATGTGGGCGCGCCTGACCTACGCCGGCCGCATTTCGCTCTCGGTAGGGCTGGTATCGGTTTCCATCTATGTGTTGATCGGCACGCTTTTGGGGGCAGTGGCGGCCTACTACGGGGGCTGGATCGACTCCACGATTATGCGCTTTACCGACACGGTCATGAGCTTCCCCGATCTGATTATCATCATCACCGTGGTCTCCTTTATTGGTCCCAGCATCTACAATGTTATGTTGGCCATTGGTCTGTTGGGCTGGCCCGGCACCTGCCGGTTGGTGCGCGGTCAGGTCTTAGCGCTGCGCGAGATCGAATTTATCGCCGCGGCCCATAGCATCGGCCTCCCCACCTGGCGCATCCTCTTCCGCCACATCCTGCCCAATGTGGTGCCCTATTTGATTGTGGTGGCAACCTTGGGCATGGCCGGCGCCATTCTAACCGAAGCGGGGCTTAGCTTTCTCGGCTTGGGGGTGCAGCCCCCTACGCCCAGTTGGGGCAACATGCTCCACAGCGCGCAACGGCTTTCGCTGCTGGAACAATTTCCTCACCTCTGGCTGCCACCGGGACTCATGATTGCGATTACCGTGCTCAGCATCAACTTTATCGGCGATGCCTTGCGCGATGCCTTGGACCCACGCCTCACCCTGTAAGCTGCTTGAGCAACGCTGCAAAATTGCGGTAGGCAAAGGCGGCGGGGGATATCGTCGGGGCGATCATTGCCGAAGCAATGTAGATTTTGGAAGGGTGGGGGAGTGCTGTTGGCGCGCAGAGCCAGAAACGCAACCATCGTCCGTTTGCCCAAGGGAATGCAAACGGCGATGTGCCAGCGCTGCGAACAGGCGCTAACCTGCTGATATTGCATACAGAATCGCCACCAGTAGCGCTGCGTTCAAATCGTTTGTCACCGCTTAACTTCAATCCTGGGTGAGTCGCTGCCATGAATAATCAAGAACCGCCTGCATGCTCCGTTGGCGTTTGGGCAGGTCGCGCAGGTCTGTCTCCAGCAGATCAAAGCCTTGGATCAGCTCCGTAGCGATTGTGACGGGCGAGAGATGTTCCACCCACGTCGCGGCCAAAATAACCCCCAAGGGCATCCCGCCAACCATGCGGCACCGGTGCATCGGGCAAGGTGAAGTCAGCCAGGAAGTCGCCACGGTAGAGTTCAACTGCTGCCGTCAATGGTTCAATGCATTGGACACAGACAGCATCGACAGGATGGCCATGAGCTCGACATATTGCTGCTAAACGCTGAAATGCTGCGACATCCACCCAAAGCTCAGCCCGGCGCGCTAATCGCACCGCATCCTGCTCGGTCTCCAGCCAACCGGCGCTAACCAGACGATTCAATTCCGACAGATGCCGACGAATGAAGAGCAGACGCGACTGGCCTTGCAAAACCTGGTCCGTGTCCTTGAAGCCGCCGGCGGCGCCCTGGCCGATGTGGTCGAGCTGACCGCCTATCACCTCGCCATGGACGATCTGCCCTAGGTTGGCGCGGTCAAGGGGGAGTTCATCCCTCGTGATTTCCCCACCTGGACCGCGGTCGGCGTAACCGCGCTGGCCTTTCCGGAGTTGTTGATTGAGGTGAAGGCGACCGCGGTGATTGGGAGTGGAGCAGATGTGTGGAGTCCGCTTTGGTTTTGTAGCGTGACCGGATGACCGGATGACGAGATGAGTGGTCGCTGTGGAATCACAACCGGGGCCTTACCGATAAGTTCCTCGCGCTGATCAACAATACACCAGGGCGCGTGGGTGATCCTTTCCCGACGTATTTGTTCAAAATACGCCTTCCGTCTACAGCTACCTGGAACCGATGCCGAAAGAGGGCTGGATTGTCCTAGACTAAAGCGACTGGACAATTGAGCAAACGGTTCATGCGGCCCTGGCGCAGATCGGGAGCCCCTCGCGATTACTTGCTGACCGTTGCTAACGATGCTGTGACATGGCCCAAAGGTACGCCCAATTCTGCCGCAAGCGCTTCAATGCGGTCACATGTCTGTTGGGTGGCGGACGGATGGTGGTAGAGATCGCTGAATGTCGTTACCGTTTGTGCGCTTGACTCGCCACATGCCGTCCCTGATTGATTGGTGCGGTTCTGCAGTGCCGCAAGGTAGGCCAGTCCGGCTTGGGCATCAAGACAAATGGGCAGATAGCCTTTGCGTTCCGCATTAGTCAATACCTGTTGGAAATAGGCCTCGGCTTCTTCCAACTCGCCCAGACCGATCAGCGCCCAACCCAGTGTGGGCAGCACATGAATCCAGCCATTGGGGATACCGATTGCCAAACTTTCGGTAAAACAAGCTTTGGCCGCGGCATAGTTCCCGCATTGCTCAGCCAGGCTACCCTCCTCCCAAAGAACAGGCGCAACAAGCACATCTGCGCCGCAGGCTTCCGCTAGTTTGCGGCTTTCCCCATAACAGGCTTGGGCTTCTGCAAAACGACCTTGGAGACGGAGCGCTTCGCCCAGCATGATCATGCTGGACAAATAGTACTGGGTGATATGATGGCGCCGCGCAATCTCGATACTCCTACGCAGATGCTCCTCGCCCTGACGATAGTTGCCGCGGGCAAGGTGAATGCGCCCCATGATCTTATGGCTGACGGCAAGCCCTCTGGCAAAGTTGACCTGTTCAGCCAGGGCATGCCCTGTAGCGGTCTTTGCTTCAGCCTCAGCGAAATCACCAGCGTACAAACTGGCTTCGCCAAATAATTGATAGAGCATCACTTGCATCCACGCAACACCACTGACTTGCGCCATGTGCAGCGCCTCCGTCAAAAGCGCTCCGGATCGGTGCGGATCATAGGCCCTGAGCGATGCGCCCCAAAAGCCAAGACAGCAGGCGGCCGCAATTGGATCGTTCGCGTGCTGTAAGATCGACCAGCTTACCTCATAGGCGGCATGGGCCTGCACCATGCGGCCGGTGCGCAGATGCCAAAGACCCCGTAAAGTCTGGAGACGACCGACTAACAAGATAATTGGGGTCGCGGATTTTTGTGGTTGGACTTCATAAATCGGTAAGAACGCCTGCAATGCTTGGTTTACCAAATCAATGACATCCAAATAGAAACCCTGCTGTTCATAAAACCATAACAACGCATTTAAACAATGGCCGAGTTCGCTGAGCATTTGCTGCGCAACCGCGCGCCGCCACGCCGCGTGAATGTTGTCCAGCTCGGCCTGAATCTGCTCCACCGCACTGCCGTAGCCCGCCCCCAATAGCCCACCTTCCCTATCGGCTAAGTATTCCAAATAGAAGTGGGCATAGTTCACCATTAGCTCGATCGATTGCGCCGGTTGCTGTTGCAGCTTTTGGTCGGCAAAGGCCTGGACCGTGCGATGGAGGATATAGCGACTTTCGCCCTGTTTGTTCACCAGCGATTGGTCGACCAGGCGCATTAAGAGGGGAAGGGATGCGCCGGCAATCTGTTGCGCGGCGTCACGCGCAAAGGAGCCGGGAAAGATCGCCAGCCGCGCCAATAGCTGTTGTTCGTCAACGGCGAGCAGGCGCCAAGACCGTTCGAAAACGGCTTGCAGCGTACGCTGCTCGTGTGGTAAATCACGCGTATCCGCCGCCAAAAAATCCAAACTCTCTGTCAACCCTGCCGCCAGTTCCTGACAGCTCAACCACGGCAACATACTGGTCGCCAATTCGATGCCCAAAGGCAGCCCCTCCACCAATTGGCAGATCTGTACAACCGGCGCGATCGTCTCGGCATTGACGGCGAAATTGGGGTCAAGCTGCTGGGCGCGCTGCAGAAACATCGCAATGGCTTCACTTGCCTGCCAAGGCTCATCCGTCGCATCCGCGCGGGCGTGCGCTGGAGTAGCCCGCTTTGCGCGCGCGGTGGCGGCATCCGCGATAGGCGGTAAGGACAGCTTGGCGAGCGGCAATAGATGTTCACCGCGCAGGTTGAGACGTGCGCGCGAGGTAGCAAGAATTTTGACCTGGGGCGCCTGGGTCAACAAGGTAACCAGAGCCTGTGTACCCGTCAAGAGGTGTTCAAGATTGTCGAGAATGAGCAGCAGCCGGCGCGGGCGCAAATAGGCGTAGAGTTGCTGGATCGATGATAAGCGAACTTTGGGATGTTTGCTGAGTTCCTCGGCGATGACACGCAGAATTGCCTCTTCCATGACGGCGTCATTTGCGGCCCCTTGCCCATCCGCTTCCCCCAGCACAGCATTGACATCGGCCAGCGATATCCAAAAGATGCCATCGGGAAAATCGCTCTGCCCTGCCGCCAGGCATTGGCGCCCGAACGCCAACGCCAATGAACTCTTGCCCATACCGCCCGGACCGGTAATGGTCAAAAGCCGGCAGGTGCTGGCGGCCAGGCGTTCTGTGACGACCTTTAGCTCATGCTGCCGCCCAACAAAGACAGCCAGTGGGACCAACAGATTGTGGGGGATGTTGATTGGAGCGGCGGGTGTGGCGCCTGGCATCGGCTGCATCGCCGTTGCACTGTTCGCCGGCTCTGCCGCGTCCCCTGCGCGTACCACGGGAATGGCCCCAGCTTGAATCTGAGCATAGAGCGCCACCGTTTCCGCATCCGGCTCGACATCCAGTTCATCGGCCAGCATCTGGCGACAGGCATCAAAGTGGGCCAGCGCTGCGGCCCGCTGGCCATTTTGGGCCAGCAACAGCATCTGCTGCCGGTGCGCCGCTTCATCCCATGGCGCTAACTTGAGCAGTTGGCGATTGGTCGCCAGTGCTGCCTCGTACAGGCCAGCCTCCTGCTGCCGCCGACAGAGCGTGGTAAAGCCCATTAACGCCAATTGATGAAGCCGTTCCTGCTCGCGCAGCGCCCACATTTCAAAGTCGGCGGAGATGCGTGAAGTGGCATAGCCTTCCAGAAATTCGCCCCGGTAGAGCGCCAGTGTGGCCGTCAATGTTTTGATGTCAACACTCTGCAATGGCTGCTCCAGCAGAGCGCTGAACGCATTTGCATCGCACTTGTGTGAACAAGCAGGATGTAGCCCAATGATCTCATCATCCAGCAATAGATAGTCGCCAATTTGAGCGCGCAACGGCGGTAGAATATCGCGCAGGTTTTTGCGGGCGGTCGCATCATCGGTTTCCGGCCAGAAGAGTGTTGCCAGCGCATCACGCGTCCAGTTCCGGTTGGTGACGGCGAGGTAGATGAGCAGGGCCTGTGCTTTGCGCGTGCGAAAGCGCAACATCAGCTGATCTTCAAGATAAATTTCGGGCGTTCCAAGCAGATTTATAAACAGAGTCATTTGTCGGCGTTTTGTCGGCGTGTCGTCGGTGCCGCCCAGCTAAACTGTAAAACGAAGGTACGGGACGCAAGTTCAATCATAACATATAGCAGACATGACAAAAAACTTACCATGGCTTCCCAGAGCTTCAAATTGACAACAATTTAAACTGTAACTATTAGGACTTAAAGGAGACCAAATCAGATGTTTCGCAAAATCGTATTCACCCTCATGACCGCCGTCTTGCTCAGCACTGTTGCCGTCGGACCTGTCTTCGCTGGCCAAGAGAAGGTGACTGTCTGTCACAAGCCTGGAACCGCCGAAGAAGCCACGCTGGAAATTGCCGCCCCCGCCGAAGCCGCCCACCTGGGCCATGGCGACTATTCCGGTCCGTGTCGTGAACCACAGTCCGCCGGCTGTGATGCCCTGAATGCGCTGCAAGCCGATCCCCAATATGACTCAGTCTTCTATACCTATATCGCCTCCAATCTGGAATTTTATCCGGGAGAGATAATCCATGTTGACGCTACGATTACCATTCACGATGTCGCGGATAATCTTAATTATTTAAACGTCGGGGTCTACAGTAGTGCTTCTGGATTCCTGGTCATTGACTATGCCGAGGGCCTTCCGGGCGAACAGATTACGGCGTCTGCTGACTATACCGTTGTGGCTGGTGATGGTGCGGATCAGGTGTTTATCGACCTCATTGCACTCGAGGGCTTTACACTCGACGCTGTCAATTTCAGTTGCACGTCCAACTAAACCGAGCATCTTATACTCTGCAGCAGCACATCATTACACCTTTACTCAAGTGTAAAATAGAAAATGCTGGCGCTGCTCAATATACCCCATATTGTTGAAGACAACCGGTGCAGATTACTGCACCGGTTGCTTGCATTTTTCGATCCGGGCGACATTTACTGCGGCTTTTGCCACGCGGTTGCTCCAAAACATGACGCGGCGCCGAACCACATGCAGGCATAAAAGCAGCGGCGGCAGTAAGCCAGTCGTCATGTACATCCCTCATCTAAGTGGCTTCTCATCGCGGCGATGGTCTCCCACAACTCACCTACTTCCCCACGCGCCAGCGCCGCCTGCACCTGCTCCGGGGGCAAGAGCGTCTGTACTTCAGCTTGCAGGTCTGCCAATAGTCGCCCTGGGCATGGGCAAATTCTCCCCACAATTGCTTTGTTGGGAAGCCACAGTAGGGACCATCCTCAAGTTCAGCCAGGGCGGAAAGCTGCCCCGCATAGCTGGTCGCGGTTGCGAATTGCCCCGCAAAAGGGCCGCTATTCCTAGGGCTTGCCTGGTTGCAGGCGTTGGGCGGTCTGCTAAAAAAGTTGGACAGCCCCTTGATATTCGACTAGCCTTTGGAGAGAGTTGGCTTACAGTGAAAATTCTCGGTAAAGACGGTTTTGCAGAAAAAAAATACAATGATATATTATTTTACATATTCCTGCTTTCCATTGCTCTAATTCATGTGCAAGGAATCACAATGAATTCATCTGCTACTCCGTCTGAACCTGTTATCCTTCTTCAAACCAAGCTCTATGCTCCCAAACCTGGCCATCACTTTATCCAACGACCACGCTTGATTGAGCATCTCAACCGCGGCTTAGATCGCAAACTAACCCTGATCACGGCGCCGGCCGGCTACGGCAAAACGACCTTAGTTTGCCAATGGTTGATGATGCGTGCAACTGATGCGGGCTGTGCAACAGATGGTCATGCGCAGTTGCAAGGAGATCGGCAACGTGGCGTTACCGCTCCAGTTGCCTGGATTTCTCTGGACGAATACGATAACGATCTGCATCTCTTTGTGCGCTACCTAATTGCTGCCATCCAAACGGTCTGGCCCAACAGTTGTTCAAATACATTGACAGTCTTACAAAATCCCCAACAGGCTCCCGAAGCATATCTAGCCAACGTTTTGGTTAATGATCTGATCGTACTGCCGGAAGCGTTGATTCTGGTGCTGGATGATTATCATTTTGTGAAGGAAAACCGTATCCATCAATTCCTCAATCGTCTGTTGAATCATTGGCCACAGTCGGTTCATCTCGTTTTGACCAGTCGCACCGAACCGCCATTGGCTCTTCCCCCATTGCGTGTCCGTCAGCAGATGAGTGAACTGCGCGTGGCTGATTTATCTTTTTCCAACACGGAAGCGGAACACTATTTAACCCATGTTACGGGCAGAACGTTCGCACCGGAAACTGTGTCAGCCTTGCAAGATCAGAACGAAGGATGGATTGCGGGTCTCTACCTGGCTACGTTATCGTTGCATGATAACGCCAGTGAGCAAGCACTGGTACGGCGCCTTCAAACCGGCAATGTGAATATTTTGGATTATCTCTTCACGGAAGTATTGGTGACGCAACCGGCCGCCATCCAGGATTTCTTGCTGCGCACAGCTATTCTTAACCGTTTTTGCTTACCCTTATGTGAAACACTATTGGAATCTGCCTGGCAAGAAGCGGTGAGGCAAGACCAACATCTGGCCCACATCGTTGGCGTCAGTCGAAGGCCGGTTCAGAGCATCATCGAATGGTTGGCGCGGCATCATCTCTTTTTCATCGCTTTGGATGATACAGGAGAATGGTATCGCTATCACCATCTCTTTCAACTCATGTTGACGCGTCATTTGCAAAAGCAGCTCGATGCCACCGAGATATTGGCGCTGCATCAGCGGGTCAGCCGCTGGTTTGTCGACCAAGGGTTGATCGACGAAGCAATTCAGCATGCATTGGCGGCGGATGATCCCACCTTTGCCGCACGCCTCATTGAAGAACAACGGTTGGCCTTACTGGCGCGCTTCGATTATGTGACCTTAGAACGATGGCTGGCCCTTTTGCCAGAGGTAGCCGTTGAACAGAGTCCCAAACTCCTCTTGCTTAAGTGTTGGATTGCGGTGAGTCTCCATCGTTTGACAACGGCTTCTGTCATGCCACTGCTCCAACAGGTGGCAGCGCGCTTAAAGGAGCCCGACCCAGCGTTAGATGCCGACACGAACGCCATTTTGTGGGCAGAAGTTACTGCTTTGCAGGGCGCGGTTTGTATTTTGCAGCATGATTTTGCAGGGGCAATCGCGCAGATAGTTCCTGCGTTAGAGGTACTGCCGATTTCCTATGTCTTCATGCGCACGCTCGTAATTTTTTATGTCACATTAGCCTTGCAGGCAACGGGGCAGGTGGCGATTGGGATCGGGTTGATCCACAACGAAATAAAAAACGAGGTTGCCCAATTTAGCCTCGCGAAGTTATGGCTGCAAACATATTTGGCCGGCTTTGATTATTTGGCCGGCAATCTACAGCGGACTGTGCAATCGGCCCAATCCATCATTCAACAGATAGAGGAACGGAGTAACGGCAATCAGTTTCTCCTGGCTGTACCCTATCGATGGCTGGGCGCCATCCATTATGAATGGAATAATTTGCCAATGGCCCGCCATTATCTGTTGCAGGTCGATCGGTCAAATTCAACGCCTTACTTTCAAAGTTGCCTCATCCTGGCGTGGCTCTATGAGTTGGAAGGGCAGAGAGATAAGGCCCAGCAGGTTGTGGAGGACATCAAGCGTTGGGTACAAACGCTAGGCACGCACACATTCGATCAGGAAATCGCTTCCTTTCAAGCTCGCTGTCTCTATTGGCAGGGCAAACTTGATCCGGCCCTACAAGCACAGCGTGCCATTGAGATCGTTGTGTCAAAACAGGGGGTTTTTACGTCCACTGAAATTCCGGCCCTCACGTTGATCAAGATCTTACTGGCTCAGGAGAGCGAGAGCGGTTGGCGCGAAGCCGAGGAGCTGCTCTCCGGCCTCTGGGCTTTCGCGGAGAACATACATTCACTTCCAGGCCAGGTAGAAATCCTGACGCTTAAAGCGCTGCTCCACCAGCGCTTTGCACAGCATGACGCGGCGCTGGCTGCCCTGGAACGGGCCATTGGACTGGCCAAGCCCGGCGGCTTCATCCGCACCTTTGTCGATTTGGGACCGCCGATGGCCGGTCTGCTCTACCAACTCTTGGCACAAGGAGTTGAGACCGCTTACCTGGGCCGCATCCTGGCGGCTTTCCCACAGGCAATCCAGGACGATGAATCAGCACTACGCGTCCAACAAGCGGCGCAAACGCAGTTGATTGAAGCCCTAACTGCCCGTGAAAGCGAAATTTTGCTCTTGCTGCAAGAAGGGCAATCGAACAAAGCGATCGCCCGCGATCTGGACATCTCGGCCCTAACCGTCAAACGACACTCGATCAATCTCTATCAAAAACTGGGCGTGAATAGCCGCAAGCAAGCCGTCGCCCGCGCCAAAGCCCTAGGTATTCTGCCGGCTGATCACTAGCGATTGATGTACTCCCCTACTCCTCCACTGTCCCACTGTCCCACGGTTCTTGATATTCCCACCCCAATTGCACTTTTTTGCACCCTTTTGCACCCTATTTGGACCATGCGCCGCGGCCTCAAACCGGCTACACTATACGCAGCACAACGAAACGAGAGCTTTGCTTGAAAGTCATTATCCGGGCTGGTGTAGGAAAGCAGGTTTCAAAGGCGCCGCCCAATCAGGGGCAACCAAGTGAATCTAAGCACTGGATGCATCGATAAGCCGGAGGTGAGCATGGCCCATAGTACAGTAAGACTACGTGTCGCTCAGCCGGCAACCTATCGGATCAAAATTCAGGGCGCGTTGGACGAGAGTTGGGCTGACTACTTTGGCGGCCTGCAGATCAACCAGATACCGTTAGCCGACCAAGCGTCACTGACCGTCTTGACTGGTCAGGTTCTCGACCAGGTGATGTTGCTGGGCATTCTCAACCGGCTGTGCGACCTTGGGTTGCCAATCCGTTCGGTCGAATGGCTGGTTGAGCAATAAAGGCATTATCCGGGACGATGTGGGTTATCCCCGGCATCCTCATCGATTTCAAGTTGCTATTGTCAAAACGTTCGTCATTTCATCAAATCAACAAAGAAGATCAACAAGGAGCAAAACAATGTTGCGCAAAACAAATATCTATCTGTTCACGGTCGCTGCCCTGGCGCTGGTTATTCTCGCCGGCTGCACCATGAATGGTGGCGGCGTCGTATCCTTCCAGGCGGTTGAAACCGGGTTGGGCGCCGGCACACCCACCGATGCATCGATTGCGATCTCACTAAACTGCAATGACAACAAAAACGCGTGGCGCAGCAACATCAATGTGGTCGATAACACCAACAACGCCCACATCAATGCCCACGTCAAGCAGTGGATGCCTGTATCTGAGTTTGGCGCCGCTACTACTTGTGCGGAGGCGGCGGCAGTTGCGGAGGCGGAAGGCTTCTCCATCGCCTTTGGCATTATGACGAGCCAAGGGCAGGAAAATGGCCAAGCTGTGGTCGCCGTGAGCAAACCCGGCGTGGTCCCCGAATGTGGTGGTTTGCAGTACATCCAAGTCCAGGCGATTGAAAACACGCCGGATAGCTTGCCGGGTGGGCTATATTTCGCCGCAGGTTGCCTCGATCGCGGCAAGATTAACTTTAACTAATCGCTTATTCTCTTCCGCTGGTGTAATGGATGGCTTTGCACCAGCGAAATGATTAGACACTATCCCGATTTAATATAATCAGTAGACCGCAACGCTCGGCGGCTGAGCCTGTCGAAGCCAGAGGGCGTTGCGGTCTACTGATAATGTTGTGACAAGATAACAGGATAAAATTGACCTAGTCATCTTGTCACCCCCTCATCTTGCCACACTAGCATAAAATCAATCGGAATAAACGCTAATGTTGCTGAAATATGCGAAGCCAATCGATTGACATAATCATAGGAGGTTTTTATGTGGATAGGTTCCTATGCGCAATATGACGACGAATCTGACCCTCCAATTGAAAACTGACTTACCCCAGAAAATAGGACCCAAACCTCAAGCTCAAAATCACAGGCGGTATACCAACAATCCACGGCTGTTTGTCTGCTAGAGTGTAAAGCATCACCATACGGAGGGGATAGGCATGGAGATCAGCGATAGATATGAGAAGTTGGCGGCGCGTGATGAATGGTAGATCAATCAAACGTTCACCAACCAAAACAGGAAAGTGATAGATATGCGCTTCAGAGAGAAAGAAAAACTCATCGCAACAGATCGCTATGTAAATGACTTGAATATAGTTCGCAACAGACGAAGTCGAGATCCGAACAAGCCGCAATTGCCGCAGCCAATCTCGCTCGTGGGCGAAGTTAACAGGAGGCAGCTAGAACCGGTAGATGCGCCTGTGGAGTCAATTTCAGGGAAGTGTATCCATCAACTCTTTGAAGAACAGGCGCGCGCGACACCCAATGCGATCGCCGTCATTTTTGAGAACCAACAACTCACCTATCGTGAACTAAATCGTCGTGCCAATCAACTAGCACACTATTTGATCACACAACATACTATAGGAACCGCCGAGACAAAGGCAGCAATGGTGGTCGGTATCTGTCTAGAACGCTCGCTCGATAGCGTGGTGGGGCTGTTGGGTATTCTCAAAGCGGGTGGAATATATCTGCCGCTTGAACCGAACTATCCGCAGAAGCGGTTGATCTACATGCTAGAGGACGCGCAGGCGACCATGCTGCTGACGCAGAAAGCCGTGGCGCAGCCATTTACCGATTATCCAATCCAAACGCTTTGTCTGGATCGAGAATGGCCATCGATTGCAACCCATGATGTCGGCAATCCGATCACCTATCCAACGCCGGAACAGTTGGCCTATCTCATCTACACATCGGGATCGACAGGCAAGCCAAAGGGCGTTATGGTTGAACATCAAGCCTTGGTAACACACCTGACCACGGTCACCGCGTTTTATGGGGTGACCGCCCGTGACCGTATTCTACAATTTGCATCTACCAGCTTTGATGTCGCCTTGGAACAGATCTTCCTGGCCTTGATCACTGGGGCCGGGCTCGTCATCCGCGACCACCATCTGTGGACAACAGCGACGTTTGATACGAAAATTGCCGAGCATCGAATTACCGTCGCCGATTTGCCCCCTGCCTATTTTCACCAGCTCGTTCAACAGTGGCAGGGCAAGCCCCCCACATTTGCACAACGTTACCTACGGCTGATTCTGGTTGGCGGCGAGCGCACTTTGCCGGAAACAGTACGATTGTGGCAAAGACTACCCTTCGCAAAGACGCGGCTTGTCAATGCGTATGGGCCTACAGAAGCAACCATCACGGCAACCTGTTTTGATCTCACAACCTATCAGATCAATGAACAGGAAACCCGATCTACCCATTTACCGATTGGCAAACCGCTGCCGGGCCGGTTAGCTTACATTCTCGATGCGGATCTGCAGCAAGTGCCGGTTGGAGTTGTTGGTGAACTGTACCTTGGGGGTGCTAGCCTTGCGCGCGGCTATCTCAATCGACCGGACCTCACGGCGGAGCATTTTATCGCAAACCCATTGCATCACGTTGGATGCTATCCGCGTTTGTACAAAACAGGTGACCTTGTCCGTCAATTGGCAAATGGTCACATTGAATTTTTAGGGCGAGTTGACGATCAAGTGCAAGTGCGTGGCTATCGGGTTGAACTTGGTGAAATTGAAGAAGTATTGAGCCAACATCCGGCGGTACAGGAAGCCGCAGTTGTCGCACGCAAAATCGCCGATCACGATGCTCAATTGACGGCTTATATCGTCGGGCAAGAGCGACATCAGCAAAATCAGCTCTGCGAACTCTGGCCTTCCGTCGGTGAATATCCTGTCTACGATGAGTTGCTCTACTATGCAATGACCTATGATGAGCCACGCAACCGCGCCTATCAAAAGGCGATTCAAGCGACTGTCCCAGGTAAAACCGTTGTCGAAATCGGCACGGGAAAAGATGCCATTCTCTCACTGTTTTGCGCCCAGGCCGGTGCCAAAAAGATTTACGCCATTGAACTCGATCAGAACGCTGCCGAAGCGGCGCGTGCGCGCGTCGATGCGTTGGGGTTTGCAGATCAGATCGAGATTATTCATGGCAATGCGCTCACCGTGACATTGCCGGAGCAGGTCGATGTTTGTGTATCGGAAATTATCGGTACCATTGGCGGCTCTGAGGGTGTTGCCGCCATTCTTAATGACGCTCGTCGCTTTCTCAAGCCCGATGGCGTGATGGTACCAAGCCACTGTCATACGCGCATTGCTGCCGTGACACTGCCGGACGCGGTGCGGCAACAGCCGACCTTTACTGAATTGACCGGCCACTACACACAAACTGTCTTTGATGTCGTCGGCTACCCCTTTGACTTGCGGCTCTGTCTCAAGCATTTTCCCACGGATCATCTGTTGTCCGACAGCGGTCTGTTTGAATCACTGGATTTCACCGCTTCGGCCAATGTCGAAGCTGGCCACACGATCCAGTTAAAGGTCAAACAGAATGGACGATTAGATGGCTTTCTGCTCTGGCTCAATCTCCATACAATGCCAGGGATAGCAATTGATACACTGACGCGCGAGTATAGCTGGTTACCCGTCTTTTTCCCTGTTTTTGAACCGGGTATTCAGGTTGTACAAGGCGATGTCGTTGCCATGCGCATCGAGCGGCGCTTAAGTGACAATCAGATCAATCCAGATTACCTAATACAGGGTAGGGTAACGAAAACCAATGGCACAGTCGTTGAATTTGATTACGCTTCCTATCATCATGCAACGTGCTATCGACAGACCCCTTTCTATCAGCGTCTTTTCAAACCAAAGTCATCGGACAGCAGTTCGTTTGTTGTCGCCACTGAGCAAGTTGGAGAGCAGAGGGAACAATTTCTCCACCAGTTACGCAGCCATCTGCGCCAAACATTACCCGAGCACATGGTGCCGTCGGCTTTTGTCATAGTGGATGCATTGCCGTTAACCCCAAATGGCAAGATTGATCGTCATGCCCTGCCTGCGCCGACGATCGTGAGTAACGCAAGGTACGCGGACCGTCCACGCACATTGCTGGAGCAGCAGTTGTTGCAAGTTTGGCAGGAGACATTGGCGACCAGGAATCCGTTGGCGGCGATTGGTATTCACGATAATTTCTTTGAGCAGGGTGGGCATTCGCTGCTGGCAATCCAACTACTCGCAAAGCTGCGAGAACATCTGGCTTGTGATCTCTCGTTGCATACATTTTTTGCGAACCCCACTGTCGCCATGATGGCAGCTTCGATCCACCAAATGGGAGCGAACATGGCCCCCTCCTCGCTCGTTGCGATCCAAGCACGCGGAACACGATCCCCGTTGATCTGTTTGCCTGGTGCTGGGGGTGGCGTACTTTATTTCCATGCGTTAGCGCGGGCCATGGGGAACCAACAGCCGTGTTATGCCCTTGAGTCGGTCGGGCTAGATGGCAAAATGCCACCCCTGACCTCGGTCGAAGCGATTGCCGCTTATCATATTGCGGAACTACACCGCAGCCTGCCAAATGGTCCCTACAATTTGGTCGGGCACTCTTTTGGCGGATTTGTTGCCTTTGAAATGGCACAACAATTGCACAGAGCAGGAGTCGATGTCAACGCCGTGGTGATTCTAGATATTGGAGCACCTACAGGCCAAGCTGTATCCATGTGTGAAGAAGAACTTATTCTCTTTTACGAACGACGCTTTCTAGAGGAATACGGTCTGGAGCCAACGCTAACCTTGGCACAATTGACGCCGCTCGCGCAGGAAGAACGGCTGCTGCTCTTCAAGCAATCATTAGAAAACGCCGGTATCTTTCCGCCCAATAGCAGTCTAGAGCAGATCCGTGGGGTGATTCAAGTTGCCGCGGCTGATTTGCAAGCGATGGCTTACACACCCCAAAACTTCAGCCCACTCCCCATTCACCTTTTTGTTACCGATGGAAATTCTGAAGGGGAGAAGCAGATGATGATTGAGAGTTGGTCGAGATATGGCGACGTCACGGCATACGAAGTTTCGGGGACCCACATGACGATGCTGTACGAGCCGCAGGTGCAGGTACTAGCGCAGACGCTAACGGCTTGTTTGGCGTACTAAAGGAAATACTTGCTATGTTCTTGTCAATCGCGGGAATCACAGTAGCCGGTGCACTGGCTGTCGGAGGAGTTCAACGCATGCAGAGGCAACGCACTTCGTCGCCCTCATTGGCCACAGTGTTAGCGATGAGTGTACCTGAGGTGGAACAAACGGCGTTAACGCGTTGCCTTCATCCCGTCACCAGAACCCTCACATTGATTGACGATCGCTATCAACACTTTATCCAACGGCGTGTCGATGCACTGACGGGTGGGACGCGCCAGGCACAGTTGCGGGATCTGTATGGCGACGCTGATTCTATGGTCATCAGTGAATGGGATAAGCAGATCAATCGGCGGATCGCGCGTGTCAGCGGGATTATTGTCATGGCTGCAATGGCAAACTTCTATGCACCGTTGTACATGCTCACAGCTCTCCTCGCCACCTATGAATTGATCACCTATGCGCGCAATACCTATCCCCAGCTCTTAAAGGAATTTCGCTTAAAGGCAGAACACCTGGAAATCCTCTTTTTCGCTGGCTTGTGGAGTACAGGCTATTTTCTTGTTGGCGGACTCAATCTGCTGCCCTTTATTGTTATCCGCAAGATCACGTTGCAAACGCAGGATCGCACGCGCAAAGGCTTGGTGAATATTCTGGGCGAACAACCACGTAAGGTCTGGGTGTTATTGGATGAGACAGAGGTAGAAATCCCGTTTGAACAACTACAGGAAGGCGATATCCTAGTGTTGCAGGCAGGGCAAATGATCCCTGTAGATGGGGTGATTACCAAAGGCGAAGCCGCAGTCGATCAGCATCGGTTGACTGGTGAATCGCAACCGGTAGAAAAGAGTGTGGGTGATCCCGTGCTGGCAGCAACGATCATTTTGAGTGGCAGGGTCCATATCAGTGTGGAAAAGGCAGGGAAGGAAACATTGGCAGCACAGATCGGTGATGTACTGGCCAACACCCTCGATTATCATTTTTCGATTGAAGAGCAAGGCAAAACAATTGCCGACAGTTGGGTGAAGCCATCCTTGCTGGCCACTGGATTGGCCGGCATTAGCCTGGGTCTCAAAAGCGCAGTAGCAGTCTTAAGTAGTGCCCCTGGCCTCGACATGATGATCCTGGGGCCAATGACGTTGCTCAACTATCTAAATATCGCCAGTCGGAACCGAATCCTGATCAAGGACGGACGCTCGCTAGAATTACTGCAAAAAGTTGATACCGTTATCTTTGATAAAACAGGAACGCTCACACTGGAGCAACCCCAAATAAAAACCATTCATTGCTGTGTAAACATGGATGCAGAAACCATCTTGGCCTATGCAGCCGCGGCCGAACAACGTCAAGGCCATCCGATTGCCAAAGCGATTCTCGCTGCCGCCAAAGAACAGGAATTGACCCTTCCGCCAATTAGTGATATTTGCTACGAACTTGGCTATGGGTTGCGGGTTCGGCTCCAGGAATCGCCACAAGTTAGTCACCATCATCATGTTTGCCATGAGAATGTTCATGACAGTTACAATGCAGCGATCATCCATCAGCATTCGCCGGATGCCTTTGCGAGTATAGAAGAAAAAATTGCAACCCACGGATGCTTGATTCGTGTCGGTAGTGAGCGCTTTATGGCGATGGAATCGATCCCTGTCCCGCCAGCGATCATGACGATTCAAGATGCGAGCCATGCGCTAGGCCATTCACTCGTGTTGGTTGCAGTGGAGGAGACATTGGTCGGCGCGATTGAATTGCAACCGACCATTCGCCCCGAAGCGCAGGAGATCGTTGGCGCGTTGCAAGCGCGGAACCTGGAAATCGCCATTATTTCCGGCGATCAAACAGCACCAACACAGACACTTGCACATCGGCTGGGCATTGAACGCTATTTTGCCAATGTGCTGCCGGAAGAGAAGGCCGCCTTGGTCGAGTCGTTGCAAACAGAAGGCAAAACCGTCTGCTTCGTTGGTGATGGGATCAACGATGCCATTGCCCTCAAAAAGGCCGAGGTCTCGATTTCACTCCGTGGCGCAACCACCATCGCGACCGATACGGCACAAATTGTCTTGATGGATGAAACGCTACAGACCCTACCAAAACTCTTTGATCTCGCCCATGAACTCAGGCGGAATCTCATGACCAGTCTCCTAATGGTTACCGGCCCCTCCTGTTTGGTCATCGGTGGCGTCTTTTTCTGCCATGTGGGCGTGCCACTGGCTGTTACCGCTTATTCCGCCACATTCGCAGCAGGTGTCGCCAACGCAATGTCACCACTCTTCCGACATCGGTTGATCGGCAGGAGGGAGGAACAAACAGCGGGAGTGACAGCAGCCAATTGATTGACAAAACCATAGAAGGTTTTTATGTAGCGCGATACTGATGGGCAATACAACGACGAATCTGACCATCCGATTGAAAACTGACTTATCCCAGTACAGACCATTAGAAACCAAAAGAGGCCTCGGTCATCGTTTGGGCCAAACAGGGATTGAATCCTGCGCTGACAGCGACAAGCGGCCTCAGCCACTGGAAATTCAGGGCAATCTGCCCGAAACGATGATCATAGCGCACATTACCTTTGTACTAGATTTCGATTATCATTTTAGCTAGATAACACAGAGGAATTATGATCATGTACGACCATACTCTACCTGTCCACACATCGCCACGGCCTAGCCAAAGCGTTGCAGTGAAAGAGCACACTGCCCACCAAGACAATATCTACGGCGCCTTCGCCTTCAATTATGCTCCGCGCCAACTCAATCGTTATTATCAACAATGGGCGCACACTTATGACATTGACGTTTACACTGAGCACTACACCGGACCGGCCTATCTGGCAGCCTATCTGGCCAATTTCACCACCGAAGAAGAATTGAGCATTGATGTATGCGATCCATATCTGGAAATCATCGATGCCGGCTGTGGCACGGGCTTGGTCGGAATGGCCCTGACCGACCACGGTTACCGCCAGATCGATGGTTTTGATCTAAGTGAAGCAATGGTGACAGAGGCGCAAAAACTAGGTATCTACCGCAAGCTTATTGCCGGTTGTAATATGTTACAGCCCATCCCCCACTACCAGAAGAACCAATATGAAATCTGTGTCTGTTGCGGTGTTTTTACCAAGGGGCATGTGCCACCGACTGCGCTGACCGAGTTGGTGCGGATCACCCAACCAGGCGGATTGGTTGTGGTCAGCACCCGTAAAAGCTATTATGAAACCACGCCGTTCAAACCGACCTATGAAGCCATGGTGCGCGCCGGTCTGATCAAGTTAATTGATGCGGTGATGGATGGCCCCTATCTGGCGGAAGAAGGGGCGCATTACTGGATATTTAAGGTCTTATAATCTCTATTGCTAGATAATTACAATCTGAAATAGGAAACCAAGATGAATACATTACCAATCATCTCACTGGCAGCCTTTGACCAGCCGGATCACGCACCGGCAGAAGCGCAGAAACTATTTGACGCCTGCAAGGAGTGCGGTTTCTTTTATTTGCAAGATCATGGCGTTGATCCCGCCCTCATCCAACGCACAATGGCCGCCTCGCGTACTTTTTTTTGTTTGCCGGAAGCAGTCAAAGGCCGCTACGGCCATGCCGTCCAAACTGTCTATCCGCCGGCCTCGCGCGGCTTTATCCCCATGTATGGCGAAATTTTGCACAAAGAGGATGGGGCCGATGCCAAAGAACTCTTTGATTTGGGCTTTGAACGCCCCGCCTCGGATAAGCCCTTTACCGGTTCAACGGTGCTGCCCAATGAGGCTGTCGCCCCGGATTTTGCCTATTCCCAATTGGCCTTACAGGAAGCCATCATGGGCCAGGTAACGCCAAAGCTACTGCATGCGTTGGCGCGCGCGTTGGGGCAGGATCCCACCTATTTCGATCCCTATTTTGTCGATCCCACCTTAATACAGCGGGTGATCCACTATCCTGGCAGTTACAGTAGCGCTGGTCGCCACACCGACACTGGCATCTTCACGGTCTTGATCCAAGAGCAAACCGTGGCGCCTTCCCTCCATGTCTACAGCCAAGGCGCCTGGATTCCCGCCCCCTATATCGAGGGCACCTTTGTGATTAATTTGGGCGACATGCTACAATATTGGACCGATGGGCTGTTTGTCAGCACTCCCCACCAGGTCACCCATCGTGCCGCCAGCAGTCGTGTTTCCATGCCCTTTTTTGTCTTCCCCAACATTGATACCGTGTTTACCTCCTTAGCGTCAGGAAAAAAGGTCAGTGTTCAAGAAGTCATGTTAAAGAATTTTGAGTCAATTTGGGTGGCAGGCACCGGTTCCGGGCGCGCCCAGGAGTTGAATTAACCAGTTGCTCGGATAGAATAAAATTGCATAGGATGGAACTACGATGGCGCTACTAACCTCCCTTCTCGTTGCAGGTGGTGCGGTCATTCTCGGTGTTACTGGGCACCGCCCCCCCAACCAACTACGGCTGGTCGATACATTGATCGACGACGCACCCTGGCCGGCAAGCTGTTTGCCAATGCCTGAGCAAAGCTTGTTGGCGCGTGTGCAGCAAGCTTGTTACGCGCTCTTGAACGATACCCGTCAACAGCAACAGCAGACGTTGGCCGTGGATGCCAATTACGATAACAGCAGCGAGGCCGCGGCGGAACGGCTACAGCAGCGCAATTTCCTGGCCGCCACAGCCGGCTTAGGGCTGGCAACGTTGGGCGCGCTGCTTAATCCCCTTTTCTATTGGCCGGCCATCGGCTGTGTGCTCTACGCCGCCCGCTTGTACACCTACGAAGGCTATCGTCTGTTGGTAGAGGAGCGCCGGGTCGATTACCGCACGGTCATCGCGCTGACGGTGCCCGCGGCCTTGGCGATTGGCGCTGTGTGGCTGGCGGCGTTCGGCACGGTTTTGTATCTGGTAAGCTTCTATCTTGTGGCCAAAACCGAAAATCGCTCGAAACAGAGCATTGTCAATCTCTTTGGCAAGCAACTGCGTACGGTCTGGTTGCTGGTCGATGATCTTGAGGTCGAAACCCCGGTTGAACGGGTACGCCCCGACGATATTGTGGTGGTTCATGCTGGCCAGTTGATCCCGGTGGATGGAGTGATTACAGTCGGTGTAGCCACAATTGACCAGCAGATGCTGACAGGAGAAGCCCAACCGGCGGAGAAAGGAGTTGGCGATCGGGTGTTGGCCGCAACATTGCTGTTGACGGGGCGGATCTGTGTACGGGTGGAGCAAGCCGGTGACGCCACCGTGGTGGCGCAGATCACCCATCTGCTCAACCAGACCACCGATTTCAAAGTGGCGCTCGCCTCCAAGACCGAGACGTGGCTCAATAAAATGGCGCTGCCGCTGTTGGGCTTGAGCGCGCTGGCTTTGCCCGTGGGAGGTCTCCAAAGCGCAGTCGCCCTGTTGTGGTATCAGCCCGGTGCGCGCATGGTGCTCTTTGGCCCGTTGAGCATGCTTAGCTATTTGCAAGTCGCAGCCCAAAAGCGCGTACTAATCAAAGATGGACGCGCGCTAGAGGTGTTGCAGACCATCGATACCATCGTCTTTGATAAGACCGGAACACTGACATTGGAGCAGCCAACCGTCAGCCGCGTTTTCTGTTATAACGGGCTGGTTGAGGATGATCTGTTGCGTTTCGCCGCCGCGGCAGAGAGCAAACAGTCACACCCGATTGCCCACGCCATTGGCACAGCGGCGCAAAGCCGGCAACTAGAGATACCGTCCCTGCTTGATGCCGAATTTAAGGCTGGGTATGGGGTGAAGGTGACGATCCCTGGCCACAACGATACTATGTTGACGGTTGCAGTCGGTAGCTTGCGTTTTATGGATGTGAGCGGCATTCCCGTTGCGCCGGAAATCGCTGCCCAACATGTTGCCAGCCATGCGGAAGGTTGTTCGTTGGTGCTGGTTGCCGCGAATAACGAAATAGCCGGCGCCATTGAACTACGTCCGTGTGTCCGCCAGGAAGCGGCCGCGATTGTGCAGGCGCTCCAGCAACGTGGCCTGGAAACGGTGATCATCTCCGGTGATCATGAAGCGCCCACCTGCCGTCTAGCGACAGAGTTGGGGATGGATGGCTACCATGCCGAAGTGTTGCCGGAAGAGAAAGCGCAGTTGGTGGCAGCGATGCAGCAGGCAGGAAAGCGGGTCTGCTTTATCGGCGACGGCATCAACGACGCCATTGCCCTGAAAACGGCCGATGTCTCGATTTCCCTGCGCGGGGCCACAACCATTGCCACCGATGTGGCGCAGATCGTCTTTATGGATGGAAGCTTGCAGCAGTTGCCCGCGCTTTTTACCCTGGCCGATGACTTTGCCACTGACATGCGCGTCAATTGGCTGGCCACGGCTGTGCCCGGCTTACTGGGTATTGCCGGCACGCTGCTCTTTGGTTGGGGTATGGCAACTTGTGTCTTGTTGATTCAAGTCAGCACACCCATCGGCATCTACAACGCACTCAAGCCATTGCTGGATGAGCACAAACGGCAGGAGAAATTGCTCACGTGATCCTAAGACCATTCAAATAAGCACGTTCCTCATCCGGCGGGCTTGCCCAGTCCGGGTACATACGCTGGGGTAGAACCATGTGTGCCTAGACAAAGTTGACCTACCTCTGCAATTGTGTGGTTTTCAAAGAATCGAGAACGTACTCATCCCTTATGCGTGATGGCGGCAACGAGCCGAGCAATGCGATCACGAGTTTGTTGGGTGGCCGCCGGGTATTGGCCTATCTGTTGCCGCATAGTCACTGCCTGTTCTGCCTCAGCCTGAAGCGCCGCAAGGTAGGTCAAGCCAGCTTGGGCCTCCAGGTGATGGGCGTGCGCTCTTTGCTTTGCGCATCCGCCAACGTTTCGATCTCACTGCGTGGCGCCTCCACCGTCGCCACCGATACGGCCCAAATCGTGCTGATGGATGGTACATTGGAAAAGCCGCCATTTCTTTTCGCAGTGAGCCCGCAATTTCACACCACCATGCAGCGTAATGTCACGCTTTCAATCATTCCGGCGGTCTTTTGTGTCGCCGGCGTCTTTGTCTTCCATTGGGGGTTGCTCTCTTCCTTTCTCATTTATAATCTTGGGCTTCTTACGGGATTGCTCAATAGTTCACAGCCACTGGCGATGATTGGTACGGACGATGACAGCGCACATAATGACAAAATTACTGTGCATCAAGGAAGGTTGCTCGATGTCAAGCACGCCTAAATCGAACAAACGAAATTATCAATCGAACGATGAGGTCGAGATCTGGCGGGTTAACGCCTTTACCGACACCCCCTTCACCGGCAACCCAGCCGGGGTCGTGCCCCATGCCGACGGCCTCTCTGAGGAGTTGATGCAAAAGATGGCCGGCGAACTCAACAACATCTCGGAAACGGTCTTTATCAGCACGCCCCAAGATCCCAAAGCCGACATCCGCCTGCGCTACTTCACCACGACCACCGAAGTCGATCTCTGTGGGCACGCCACCATCGCAGCGCTCTTTACGCTGGCATGGAGTGGCAAACTTAGCGGCGATAACGAAACCCGAACCTTGAGCGCAGAAACACCCGTGGGTTTGCTGGAATTGGGGGTAACCTTTGCTGCGGGGGAACTCCAGTGGGCGACAATGGAACAGTTGATTCCACAAACGGCATCACCATCGCAACCCCAGTTGGCCGCGCAGGTGCTCGGTCTGCCTGCCGACGCAATGGCGCAAGCGCCGGCGATTGGTTGCTGCACCACCGGTATTTGGGCCTGTTTCACCCCCGTCAAAGACTTGGCGGCCTTAGCTGCCATCCAAATCCAGCGTGACCTGATCGAGCAACTCTGGCCGGAAAATGACGAATTGACGGGGATCTACGCCTTTACCTTTTTAGATGCTCCGGAAGCAATAGAAGCTACGCTACCTGGAAAACAGATCTATACGCAGGGACGTTTCTTCTCGCCACCGAAATATGGCATTGCCGAAGATCCAGTCACAGGCACAGCCAGTGGTGCGCTTGGCGGGTACATGATTGAACAAGGTTATATGACGAGGGGCGATCACCTTTTCGCCCGGCAAGGTGTCGAGATGGGGCGGGGAGGCTTGGTACGTGTCCAACAAAACGCCAAGGGACGTATGAGCATCAGTGGGCAAGCCGTGCCGATTTTCAAGGGAAGATTGCTTCTCTGATTTACTACACAACTTCCCCGGGCCGATATTGCAACGTCTCGGTCCAAAGGGGCGGTAGGATCATTTTCGCCCCAGCCAGATCCGCAATCGCGCCCAGTGGGCTCCCAGCCAGCTTTAACACGCGATGATACGCTCGCGCACTAATGGACAAACCATTTAAACATGGCACAAATGGCTTCGAACAAAAACAACCTGCATTTGTGCCATGTTTAAGGGCGATCTCAATAAGGGAGTACCTATTTATGGGCATCTTCGATCATGGCGCGCAAATCGTTGGCTTTGCCGCGTAGTTGCTTGAAATAGTCCGTGCCAGTAATCTTGCTTACCTGCTGCGCCACACCAGCTTTGTCCACCTCAATACGGACTTCCTGTATCGGTTGTGTTAATAGCGGTTCGCTATCCAACCAGCTTCTCACCGCGGCGAGGGTGGCCCACAAATCAGATGTCTGCCCCTGCCCCAGCGCCACCTGCAGCCGCTCTGGGGATAGTTTCATGCGTAATGCAGCTTCTAAGGCGACCAACCGATCTTTGCTTTCCTGGTAGCTGCTGGGATGCTGATGCACCAACCCGATCAAGGCCAACGCTTGCTCCGGTTGACCTGCCTGTGCCTGCCAGTGCGCTACCCCAGCCAAAGCATCGAGCGCCTGGGACGCGGTTTCCAGTTTCTCGATCAGGGGTAAGGCGGCGGCAAAATATTGGCGGGCAGCGGACCAATCTTTCTGCTGTAACGCCACCCAACCCAGACCGACCAGAGCGGCGGCTGAATAATGCGATTGGTCCTGATCCTGTTGATGAATCTGTGCAAAGGCATCGCTGGCGGCGGCGAGATCGCCCTGGGTTTCCGCCAGGTAACCGACGGCCAAACCTATCTCATGGTGGCGGTGATGGCGGAAACCGCCAGGATGGCCCTGCCCCACTTTGTGGGCAAACGTTTCCGCCTCCTGTAGATAGCGCGTGGCCTGCGTAAAATCACCCTGCAAGCGCGCCACATTGGCCAGCGCTGCCCTGAAATACGGAATGGCCGGGTACGCCGGGTCGATGGTGACTGCCAGGTGATAGCATTGCCGAAAATTGTCTTCAGCCCGTGGGTAGTCGCCCCGGGCTAGGGCAATGTGGCCCTGTATATACAGCGCTGGCAGCCTATGGTGCGCATCATCAGTGGTTTCAGCCAAGGCCAAAAGCTGGTCAGCATAGCCGGCCGCGGTTGCGAATTGGCCGGCAAATAGGGCGGCAAACCCTAAGCTGCGCAGGGTCAACCATTGACCAAACCGATCGCCCAATGATTGATATAAGGTCAAAGCCTCCTGATTGTAGCGGAGGTGGGTTGCATGGCCGTCAACGAGTCTTCTTGTGTGAGGGTAACCGGCCCCAGACAAAACATCGGCTAATTCGGCGTACGCGATCGAGCCTAACTCACGCAAGATGCGTAGATTTTCGTCTAGGTTCGTTTGGCGGGTCGGGTCATGAATACCCATCCGGGCCTGCACCTCGCCGTGATAAGAGTGCAACGTGGCCAAAAGCAGGAGGATCTCCGGTTCGATGTCTGCCTCCGGTAGTGCTTCCAACCGGGCCAGCCGCCCGTTTAAGGTACTGATTGCCTGCTCATATAAGGCATTGATTTCCAGAATCCAGCTTTTGTTCACGCAAAAATGGTGTAGGCCCCGTCGGGCACGTCTGATCGCAGACCAGTTGTTGTGCTCTAATGTCCAGTGCCAGGCGACCCGAATATTATCAAAGTCCTCGGTCAGGCGTTGTAAGGTCTTTTGTCTGATTAATTCCGCGTGATCAAGCTGGAGCAAAGCCAGATAAACCTGGCTGTGGCGATCATTGGCGGCTTGATAAAGGTCCAGATCCTGGCGCAGCTTTTCCAATAGATATTGGCGCAGGCGTTCATGCAACTCATAGCGCCCCTCGGCGGATACGGATACCAGTGATTTGTCAACGAATCCGGTCAGCAGTGGGCGCGCGGCCCCCGTCATCGCCTGCGCCTCGGCTAGCCGGAAGCTACCGCGAATTAGCGCTAATTGGGGCAGCACTGCCTGTTCCGATGGTGACAGCAAGCGCCAGGAATGATCAAACACAGCCCGTAAACTGCGATGGCGCGGGGGGAGGTTGCGCACATTCGTGGCCAAGAAATCAATATCGTTTTCAATCTCCTGCGCGATCTCCACCGGAGCCATATAACGCACCCAACTGGCGGCCAACTCAATGCCCAAGGGCAAGCCCTCCACCAAGTGACAAATCTGGGCCACCGCATGCAGATGAGCAGGGAGGTCAAAGTCTGGTTGCAGCCGTTGGGCGGTCTGCTGAAAGAGTTGGACAGCTTCGGAAATACCCCCCTCAATCCCCCCTCAAGGGGGGATTGAGGGGGGTCTCATCCAGCGTCAACGCCAGCCCCTCCAACGGAAAAAGCCACTCTTCCTGCAAATTCAAGCGCTCGCGGGAGGTGGTCAACAGCGTAATTTCTGGCGCGCTGCTCAGTAGCCGGCTGAGTATCTCGCTTTCCACCAGCAAATGCTCCAGATTATCGAAGATGAGCAACATCTGTCGGCTTTGTAAGTAGGCCGAAACCTGTTCTTGCGGCGAACTGTCGCCCTGTAAACGCAAGCCGAACAAGCCGGCCAGGCCATTCAGCAATGGGTTGAGGGCAGGGCCAAACGTATTGGCGTCGACGGCGGCCAGCGAGAGAAACCACACCCCATCTCGAAACAAATCTTGTTCCACTAAACGCCAGCCTGCTTGTTGCGCCAGGCGTGTTTTGCCCATCCCGCCAGGGCCGATGATCGTGACCAGGCGCGTGTCAGGATTGGTCAAGCGGTGGGTCAACTCGGTCAACTCGCGTTCACGGCCAATGAAGGGGGTCGTTTGAGCGGGAAGATTGTGATTTACGATTTCAGCGGGTGCCCTTTGGGCGCGATTTACGAGATGATCCGCGAGCACTACTAATGGTTCCGCAGTCGGGGGAGGCTCCCCTTCCCCCTTTCCCCCCTTCTCCTCTACTCCTCCCCTCCTCTACTCCTCTCCTAACCTCCCCCCGCCGAATCCGCTCCACCAATTCAGTCGTCTCCGCGGCTGGCGGCGCGCCCAACTCATCGGCCAGAATCTGGCGGCACTGTTCGTATTGGCGCAGGGCGGCGGCTTGTTGGCCAGCTTGGGCGTAGAGTTGCATGAGGGTGCGATGGGCGCTTTCGTCGAGAGGGTCGAGGGCGAGTTGGCGCCGAGCGGTGGTGATGGCCTGTTCGGCGTTGCCGGTTGCGGCTTGCGCCCAAGCGATCTTTGCCAAGGCGGTGCGCAGGCTTTGGCGCAAACTTTCGGTTTGGAAGGCTTGCCAATCGTCAAAGTCGGGGCAGTCGTGCAGGGTAAAGCCGGCCAGGAAATCAGCGGTGTAGAGTTCAACGGCGGCTTGCAGCAGCGCAAGATTGTGCGTCGCCACCGTGGGGTGGGCGGCGAGCGTTGTTTCAAACGCTGTCACGTCGAGCCAGAAATCGCCTGACAAAGCAACGCTTTCCGCGTCCAGCGTCAATGCACCTGGCGGCAGACATTTGTTCAGATCATACAGGCGGCGGCTGAGCGCCATGCGCGCCCCGCTTTGTGAATGATCGGGCCAGAGGAGCGTGGCTAGCGTATCCCGCGCGTGCATCTTGCCCGTGGCGGCCAGATAAGCTAGCAGTGCCAGGGCCTTGCGTTGGGGGAGCTTTACGGCGGCGGCGTCCCGCTCCAAACGGGGTGTTCCGAAGAGAAAGAGCTTGAAGGTGGCCATTGGTCCATTGCTTTGTAGAGATTATATCTCCGCAGTGCGTAAACTCTAGGCTGACGCTGCTACTTGTCTGCGGGCGGTGCGGGCGAAGGTAACTGCGTAGCAAACTCATCCACTGTCTTTGCGGCTAGCGTAAGGTCCATTAGGGGTTCAAACTGGTCCACCGCTAGCTCTTGCAGACGCGCTTGGAGCGTTTCGGGTACTTGACCAAAGCGGTGGCTCAACAAGCGCAGCAGCAGACGAACGGCTTCATCTTTGCGCCCTTCTTCACGCCCTTCTTCACGTTCAATACGCGCAAACATTGAGACGTAGGGTTTGGCCTGTTGCATTTCCATTTGCACAATCTCCTCACGTAGCTGGTGTTCAAGATCCCTAGGTAGACGCATCACCCAATCAATGAAATGAAAGAGATTTATCACATCCTGCTGGGTATAGCCCCGTTCGAACAACCGCCGAATCAGCGAAAACTTCCAATTGTAGCGCGCCGTTGGGCTGCTCTTGGTTTCCTGCGTCTTGAGATGGGCCATGACGACGGTGGCAAAGGGATTGTCGTCGGCTTCCAACGCAACCCACTGCGCACCGTGGTCGAGCAACTTGGCAGTGGTGTAGGTGAAGCTTAGTCTAGTACCCAACAAGTCACGCACATAGGATCCCGGAAGCCAGCCCGGATCCTCATCGCTCAACACAGCAAAGCTGGCTACACCGGCCCCATGCCAGTCCAAAAGACGATAATTGTAGGTGAACATCCGCGCATCAAAGTCGGTGTCGACCTGGCCCTGAACCTCGACATGGATGAGAATCCACTGCTTCGTCCCATCGAGCAACCGCACTTGCGCAAGAAGGTCGGCGTAGCGGCGGCCCAAGTCGGCATCGCGCACCACCTGATGCAATTCCTTGTCGAGAAATTGCACCGAATAGCGCCAGTCGATCTGGGCATAAGCCGCTGGAAAAAAGAAGCGCATGAACGCTTCAAAGTACCACTCGATGAGCTGCTTCCACGGGCTGTCATATTGATCGTTAGCGTGGGGCACTGTATTGACGCCCTTCCACAGACACGGACACGGACCCTCCAGGCAGAACTATTATCGACTATATGCCAGCCAGTATAGCACAGCTGATCTATTTGTGGAAGTGGCGCCAACATCCTAGAGTGCGTACCACATCTGAGGGATTACACCGGACGGTCAACGTATTCCTTTTCTGTAATCCCCCCAAATGGGAAGCACCCGTAATACACTCCGCCCGGGCGAGCGCGACAACGGGACCTTCCTGCCAGCTTGCCATTTGGTCATCGTCTGGGAAAACATTTGGGAAGCATTTAGGAAGCGCGTGGGAAGCTGCCAGGAAAGCGGTCGGGTAAACTGTTCATCGTAACTGCAAATCACTTTCCTGGGAAACGATGTCACGCAGAAGACAACCGACTTTCATTTGTTGGATCGATCAGTCACAAATCATATTAAGGAGAATGTAAAATGATCACCGTCGTCCGTACCATTAACGTTCAGCAGGGGCAGCAGGAAGCAGCCATTGCCTGGGTCAACAAAATGGCTGCTTATATCAAGGAGACATATCCGCCAGTTCAGCCAAGTATCGTACGGAACCTCAGTGGCGCAGTTAACCAGCTACATTGGATCGTCAATTGGGAATCGCTGTCCACTTGGGAAAAACATAGGGAAAAGTTGGCGCAAGACCCGAAATTTCATCAGATTGCGGCGGAAAACGAAGGGCTTTTTGTGAGTACAACTGACAATCTGTATGAGACGGTTGTCTAAATCCTCGCCATAACCAATCGACCATAATCGCGCAGCAAGCATACCCCGCGCAGCTTTGTCCCAGTCTCAAAGCCGCGCGGGGCCTGCGCCTACTACCTGGAGGAACTATTATGGAGACGACCCTTTTATTCTTCATCGGCATCGCCATTATCGCGCACCTCATCAACATCGCGCTGACCATCTATACGCTTGGCCGGAACAGTGAAACGGCCTCCGACAATGCCCGATCTGCTTTGGATGCCTACTATCAGTACTATACCTGTATTGGTTATTAAGTAAATAGGGCTCAACAGGATCTCGTGTAGTCCCCTTCTTGGAAGAGGCAGCCGCCGCGTTCGCGCGAATCAAAGCCGTCTCTGCCTCTTCCAAGAAGGGGACGAGCCAACCTGTCAACCACATGAGATCCAAAAGAGCCGTAAATACAAGAAAGGTAGATAGAAAATGCAATCTCAAAACTTGACCTTGAAACCTATATCCGGTTTTATTGGGGCTGAGATTCAAGGAGTTGACCTCAGCCAAGCAATCTCTGATGAATTGGTTCAACAAATCAAAGCGGCCTTATTCGATTAGGGCGTGATCTTCTTTCGGGAGCAAACCCTACGACCCACAGATCAGATTGCCCTGGCCGAACGGTTTGGCGAAATAGACATCAATCGCTTTTTCACCCCCGTTGAAGGGTATGCCCAAATCGCCGAAGTGCGCAAAGAAGCGCATCAAAAACATGCGATCGGCTCCCGATGGCATACGGATCACTCTTACGATGTCGCCCCCGCCTTGGGGTCAATCTTCTACGCGGTGGAATTGCCGTCCTGCGGCGGCGACACGGCCTTTGCGTCCATGGTCGCCGCCTATGACCATCTCTCCGATGGGCTGAAGGAGACCTTGGATCAACTCAAAGCCTGGCATTCCGCCATGACCGTCTTTGGCAAAAACCATGACAATGTGCCGCCTGCCGTCCTACACCCCGTTGTGATTCGCCATCCGGAGACGGGCCGCAAGGCATTGTTTGTGAATCCAGTCTTCACCACCCGCATTGATGGCTGGACCGAGGCCGAATCGCAACCGTTGCTCAAGTATCTCTATGAGTTTGCCACCCAACCTGCCTTTTGTTGTCGCTTGCAATGGCAGCCAGGCTCATTGGCCTTTTGGGATAATCGGATTACGCAGCACCTGGCGATCAATGACTATGATGGGCATCGCCGGCTGATGCACCGCATCACCCTCAAGGGAACACCGTTGTCGGCATAGAGTTCAGCTTTATCTATCAAAATAAAAAAGACTTGGCTCATATCGGTATGCGACTGAAATTGCCGACCTTAGCTTGAGGGCAAGCAGTGCAATTTCAGTGAGTCGCCCATATGAGCGAAAGACTTTATAAGGATTAGACAGGATTCACAAGATTGACATGATTTTTTCAGCGCGATACACGAGACTTTTCAATTCTGTAAATTCTGTAAGTCTTGTCAAAAGTTAAATCCTTATAATGTCTAAAGGAGCAAAATCTTATGACCATCACCCAAACCCTTACTCGACTCGCTTCATTGCGCGAATATCAGCAACGCCAGCGGGAACTACAGATCCCGATTATTGCAGAGAGCATCCGACATGGTCTGGCCTACCAGGTGCAGCCCAGCGACCTCTTCATTTCGCCCTATGGGAAATGTGGCACGACCTGGTTGCAACAGATTGTGCATAGCCTACGCACGCGGGGCGATATGGAGTTTGATGACATCTCGCGGGTCGTACCCTGGCTGGAAATGGCTCATCGCTTGGGGCTCGATCTCTATGCCCCGCAACGTGGTAATTTTCAGGCGTTCAAAAGCCACCTCAGTTGGACCAGAATTCCCAAAGGCGGACGTTACCTCCTCTCTTTCCGGGATCCCAAGGATGCCCTGGTTTCCTCCTATAATTTCCTCAATGGTTGGCATTGGCAGGCCGGCGCAATCTCCATTACCGAGTATGCCAGAGCGCACTATCTGCCCCATCAAGACGATCGGTGGGATGGCAGTTATTGGGGTCATTTGGTTTCTTGGTGGGAGCAACGCCATAACATCAAGGTGTTACTCCTAACCTATGAAGGGATGAAGGCCAATTTATCAGCCGCGGTGGAGGCCATTGCCCACTTTCTGGAGATCGAGTTGGATCAGCCTTTGCGGGAATTGGTTCTGAAGCATAGCTCGCTTGAGTTTATGTTGGCTCACCAGTCGAAATTTTCCGATCCCTTGCAGCAGGCCGCAGCGGCCAAAGAGGGGCTCTGGCCGCCTGGTGAAACTACCAGCAAGGTCAACAAGGGGCAGGTGGGTGCGCATCGGACAGAACTCCCCGCCGAGATTGGCGCGGAAATGGACGCTCTCTGGCGCGATGTCGTCGAGCCACGGACGGGGCTAGCTTCTTACCAGGATTTACGGATGGCGTTGGCTTAGAATAGAGAACTATCAAAAATGAATTGAGCATTGCTCAAGAAAGGAACCATCATGACCGAAGATAAAGCTGTCCCCAATGTGTTACCAACCTATGCCGAGGCCCGGTCCGTCCTGGACCCCCTGCTATCCGCCGCCCAATTGTTGGGCTTGCTCCAGGGCACGTCGCGTTCCGGCTTACTGGCGGCCGCGCGCACGCCGGCATCAGCGGCCCAACTGGCTGCCGTGACTGGCATCGCTGAAAGCCAGGTGGTGAACCTCTGTCATGCCCTTGAGGCCCATGCGGTGTTGATTCAGAACGCTGGGCACTATCGCCTGGCCGACCCGTGGCTCGTTTTGACCACACCGAACGGCCCCTTTCCCTTGGAAAATAGCTTAGCCCTGACCTTCGCCCAAATGAAAATTCTGACCAATGCAGCCGCCGGCGATGAGGATTATTGGGCACTGACTTCCGATGACCGTTTGGCGATCGCCATCGGGATCACACCGAATCCGGCCTCCCCTCAGGTACAGGACATGGTCGCAAAGGCATATAAAGAACATCTCCCTGAAATTGATCAGATCTTCTCAGAGGGCGGCCATTGCCTGGAATTGGGCTGTGGTGTGGCCAGTGCCCTGCTGAGTTATCTACAAGTCCACCCAAAGCTGACCGCCGTCGGTGTTGAACTCGCCGCAGATCTGGTGGCGATGGCCCGCCAACGGGCGCTTGACTTGGGGGTCAGCGACCGGGTTCGCTTTATTGCAGGCGATGCCTGCGACTTCTCTGCGCCGGCTCAATTTGATGCAGTCTTTTGGTCGCAATCCTTTTTTCCAACGGCCGTCCGGGCTGCGGCTCTGCAAGTGGCGTATCAGTCGCTCAAGCCGGGCGGGTTTTTGGTGGCCGCGATGCAAAAGCACGAGCCAACTGACCAGTTGCACACCCAAGCAGGCCGGGAATACACGATGCTGCGGTTAATCCGTAATGGGTTAGGTGTGCCGGATGTGGGTGTAGAAGCCCTCCGGCAGGAAATCGAAGCCGCCGGCTTCATGGAGACCAAAATCATCACCCAACTGGCCCCTTGGCGTGTCCTGGCCCGTCGGTCGGAAACCACCCAGTCGGTCACACGATAAACGAGGCCCTATAGCTATCCTTGTTTGCGCGGACAATCTTGTCACGCTACTTGTGAATTACCAAAATAGTACTGGCATCCCAGAAGTTCGACTTCTCCGAAAAGTCGAACTTCTATACCGGATTTATTTGTAAATCTGCAACAAGCGTGACCTACGACGACAAGTGGTGACCTACAAACTATCTATCTTCAGAGAGACCCATGTTGAACAATATCATTTTTATCACCGGCATGTCGGGTTCGGGTAAAAGCACCATTAGTCGAGGTCAATATAAAGAGTAAAAATCTCATAACAGTCGCCTTACCAGAAGTCAAACATATCTATCAAAATTATGTGCTAGACAGCACCCGCTGGCATAAATTTAACCCTCGTGACACGGACATTATCATTGCCTCGTCCATTAAGTCAGGGTCAACATGGATGCAAAACATCGTCGTGCATAAGTAGGGAACAGGCCCAAGAAAACGACTCAGTACAAAGGAGAAATCTATGGCATCCATCGTCCAAACCCAGAAGCTCTCTAAGGAATTCAAACGCGCGGATGGCGCCCCTGTCCATGCGGTCAAAGATGCCAACCTGGTGATTGAAGAGGGTGAGATCTTTAGCCTTTTCGGACCAAACGGCGCCGGGAAGACCACTACCATCTCCATGATCAGCGGATTGGTGGAACCTTCCCGCGGAGATGCCAGCACAGGCGGCTTCTCCATCACCAAGCAGCCCATCGAAGCCAAGTGGCATCTCGCGCCTGCTGGCATTGGCCTTTGCGCCCTGGTGGGCGCTTGGTGGCCGCTGGATATCGTCCCCGGATTATGCGTACGATTGGTCATCTCTCGCCCGTTGCCTGGGCCATGGATGCCTTCCACGACATCTTGTGGTATAGTGATGGCTTGACTGACATCATACAGCCAAGATGATATTGAGGTCATCGGCGAAGCTAGTAACGGGGCGGAAGCCATTCGCCTGAGTCAAACGCTACAGCCCGATGTCATCTTAATGGAGCTGCGGATGCCCGACACCGATGGCGTAACGGCCATTGAGACGATTACCAAACAAGCAGCGCCACCATACATATTGGTGCTGACCACCTACGACACGGATGCCGATATTGTATGCGCGATTGAAGCCGGTGCAACCGGCTACTTGCTTAAGGATACACCGTGTGAGGATTTCTTTACTGCCGTCCGCAATGTTGCACAGGGGCAATCGGTGTTGGCGCCGGCGGTTGTCTCCCGTTTAATGGCGCGTATGCGCGCCCCAGCCGAAGAACAATCGAGCAGTTGGGAGATTGAGGTGCTGACGCTGGTTTCACGCGGCCACGACAACAAAGCCATTGCCAAGCAGCTACACATTAGCACGGCGACAGTCAAAACACACCTGATTCATATTTATGGCAAGCTCGGCGTAAACGACCGCACAGCCGCCGTAACAACACCGCCCTAGAGAAAGGGATCTTGCGCCTCAATCTGCCGTGAGTGAAGCGCGTCGTAGCCCACGAACTGCGCAACAAGGCATTGCCGGTATCCCCTCGCATGGCACAACCATTTTCCCCAAAGCATTTGGTTATGCGTTTATCGTTACGTGGTTGACACTTTCACCAGCCCCGCCATTCTTTTCCCATCCCTCCTTCCCTCCTTTCGTATGGTGACGCCCCCTCCTTTTTGCTGCTATCCTCAACCCATCAGGCGCTGTGCTGCGGTTGCAATCAAAAGCGGAGTTTCTTTCCCAGCGCGAAGCATAGAGATGAGGAGATGCAGCTTCCCCACTTGGTGAGAAAAACATTGAGATGTACCCAAGTATGTACCTGCCCATTCTGTCTGGAGCTATAGATCCACGGCCTGGGTAGGCTTAAGATAGAAGCATTGCCGGACAATTGCGCTCTCTGCCGTCGAGACGCCGTCAAGGCACTGCAACCGTCGGGTTAGCAGGCCAGTCAAACAAAGTACATAGCCAGGAGAATTCACCTTTTGGATACCACAACACCCACAACCGTACTATGGCCGCTGATTGTGTATTTTCTGCTCATCCTTGTGGTCGTCGGGGGCATGTTGGGTCTCTCCTACATTCTGGGCCAACGCCATCACGGGCGCGAAACAGGTGAGCCCTATGAGTCGGGCATCGCATCGACCGGTTCGGCGCGTCTGCGCTTTTCGGCTCAATTCTACTTGGTCGCCATGCTCTTTGTGATCTTTGATCTGGAAGCCGCTTTTCTGATGGCCTGGACGATCAGCTTGCGCCTGGTCGGCTGGGGCGGCTACATTGGTGCGCTCATTTTTATCGGCGTGCTGGTGGTGGGCCTGCTCTACGAATGGCGCCAAGGAGCGTTGGATTGGGGAAGTGGCGGCAAGGGATGAAGGTGCGGGTGGCGGGTAGCGAGTCATTCATTACCATTCACCTGGTGTACATCAAGTCTTTCAGTATCACGGTAGGGGCATGAGGTGCGGCGGATGTTACGTTTTTCCCTAGTAAGTTTCGATTCCGCCGCATCTCGTGCCCGTCTGGCTCGTACCTCAGAACTTAACTTGTGTTTTGTACACCATGTCCGATTAGAGGTAGAGGAGAATGCATCATGCAGTGGTGGTTCAGCAAACCGGTAACATCACCCCAGGCAGCATCCGCAACCACGGCACCCGATACGCCATCACCGGCGAGCGTCCCCTCGACCCAGCGTGTTTTGGAGGGTGAAACCCCGGTCGTGGCTGGCGGCGATGGTTCTTTCCAAACGGCCATGAGCCAAAGCGTCGCCCTGACCCGTCTGCAAGACCTGCTGGCCTGGGGGCGCAAAAACTCGATGTGGCCCTTCAACTTTGGTCTCTCCTGCTGCTATGTCGAGATGGCCACTAGCCTCACCAGCAAGTACGACATTGCCCGCTTTGGGGCCGAGGTGATCCGGGGCACGCCGCGCGAGGCCGATGTGATGATCCTCGCCGGCACGATCTTTATCAAGATGGCCCCCATCATTCGCCGGCTCTACGACCAGATGATGGAACCCCGTTGGGTGATCTCGATGGGCTCATGCGCCAACTCGGGCGGCATGTACGACATCTACAGCGTGGTGCAGGGCGCCGACAAGTTCATGCCGATCGATATGTATGTGCCAGGCTGCCCACCCCGTCCCGACGCCTTTATGGAGGGGCTGCTCCTGCTCCAAGATAAGGTGGGCAACGAGAAGCGCCCGCTCAGTTGGCTGATCGGCCCGCAGGGCGTCGTCAACCCGACACTGCCTTCCCTGCGCGACCTCAAACGACCGGCGCGGCAAGCTGTCACCACCTTGCGTTCCCCCGAGGAGATCTAGCCCCATGACCCAAGCGATGGTGATGGATGGGCCGGCCCGCACCGCCAACCACGACCAAACAGAAAATTTGTCCCAGCGTTTGCGCGACCGCTTCGGCGACGCCATTGTGGCCGAACAAGCGACTGCCGATACGATCCCCACGCTCTGGATTGCCTCGGAGCGGATCCTCGACCTGCTGCGCTATCTCAAAGACGACATTGAGCAGCCCTTTCGCACGCTCTACGACCTGACCGCTATCGACGAACGCACACGCATGCAGCGTCAGGGCCAACCGGCCGGCGATTTTACCGTGGTCTACCATCTGCTCTCCTACACGCGCAATCAGGACTTGCGGCTAAAAGTTGCATTGCGCGGCGACCAGCCTACCTTGCCCACGAGCACGGGGATCTGGCCGGCAGCCAATTGGTATGAGCGCGAGGTGTGGGACATGTTCGGCATTCGCTTTGAGAACCATCCCGACCTGCGCCGGATTTTGATGCCACCCTGGTGGGAGGGCCACCCGCTGCGCAAAGACCACCCGGCGCGCGCCACGGAGATGGGCCCCTTCCAACTGCCCGAGGACAAACAGGAAGCAGAACAGCGCGACTTGACCTTTCACCCCGAGGAGTGGGGATTACAGCGCCAGAGCGAGGACAGCGACTTTATGTTCCTCAATCTGGGACCGCAACACCCGGGCACCCACGGCGTCTTGCGCATCATTCTCCAACTCGACGGCGAAGAGATCGTCGACGCCGTGCCCGACATCGGTTATCACCACCGCGGCGCCGAAAAGATGGGCGAGCGCCAGTCCTGGCACAGCTACATTCCCTACACCGACCGCGTCGACTATCTGGGCGGCGTGATGAACAACTTCCCCTACGTGTTGGCCGTCGAGACGCTGGCCGGTATCGAGGTGCCCGACCGCGTCAAGGTGATCCGCATCATGACCGCCGAACTCTTTCGCATTGCCAGCCATCTGGTCTGGTATGGCACCTTTGCCCAGGATGTGGGGGCGCTGTCGCCCGTCTTCTACATGTTTACCGACCGCGAGCGCATCTTCGATATCATCGAGGCCGTCTGTGGCGGACGGATGCACCCCAGTTGGTTCCGCATCGGCGGTGTGGCCCAGGATCTGCCCGTCGGCTGGGACAAGTTGGTGCGCGACTTCTTGGCCTACATGCCCCCGCGCATGGCCGAGTATGACAAGCTCGTGATGCAGAATGGCATCTTCAAGGCGCGCACGCAAGGGGTTGGCAGCCTGACCACCGACGAGGCCATCGAATGGGGGGTAACCGGCCCCAATCTGCGCGCCACCGGCTTCGAATGGGACTTCCGCCGCCAGCGTCCCTACTCGGGCTACGACCAGTTTGATTTTGAGATTCCCACGGCGCAAGCGGGTGATTGTTATGCCCGTGCGTTGGTGCGGGTGGCCGAGATTCGCCAGAGCTTGCGCATTATTGAGCAGTGCGTGAACAACATGCCGCCCGGCTCCTACAAGTCCGACCATCCGCTGACGACCCCGCCGCGCAAAGAGCGCACCATGCACGACATCGAAACCTTGATCACCCACTTTCTCGGTGTGAGCTGGGGACCGGTAATCCCGCCGGGGGAGGCAGCCTTCGGTATTGAGGCGACCAAGGGCAACAACAGCTACTATCTGGTCAGCGATGGCGGCACCATGTCCTACCGGACGCGCATCCGTACCCCCTCCTTCCCGCACATGCAGACGGTGCCGATGCTCAGCCGTGGCCGACTTGTACCGGACATGTTGGCCATTCTCGGCAGCATCGACTTTGTGCTGGCCGATGTGGATCGGTAGGCAGCTTAGAAACTGTTTAATTAGAAACTGTTTAAAAAGCCTTTTTTGACCACAAAATACGCAAAATACACGAAAAGGGAATCAGAACCGAACCAAGCATTTGCAGCTTTTCGTGTGATTCGTGTCTTTCGTGGTTCTACTTTGGGGGCGGTTGTTTAGGATGAGACCATGTTAAGTAACGAAGAAAAGCAAGCGATCGAGGCTGAGTTGAAGCTCTACCCGTCCAAGCACAATGCGCGCATCGACGCCCTGAAGATCGTGCAGCGCCAGCGCGGTTGGGTCTCCGATGCGGCGTTGGCGGATATTGCCGACTTTCTGGAGATCACGCCCGCCGAAGTGGACAACGTCGCCACCTTCTATAACCTGATCTTTCGCCAGCCAGTGGGCAAACACATCATCCGTATCTGCGACAGCGTTAGTTGCTGGATCATGGGCTACGACGGCATCCGCAACCATCTATCGGCGCGCTTGAAGATTCAGATGGGCGAAACCACCGCCGATGGTCGCTTCACGCTCTTACCCATCCAATGTCTGGGCACCTGTGACCATGCGCCGGCCCTTATGATCGACGACGATCTCTACCGCGATTTGGCCCCCGACCAGCTCGACGAGATCCTCCAGCGTTACGAATAGTGAATGTGAGCCTGGTATGAACCATGAACGACCGTTGACCCAGAACATCCATCTCGATGCCGAACCGCCTGATCGGCGCGGCTATGAAAAAGCCGGCGGCTATCAGGCGCTGCGCAAGGCGATCCAGCAGATGACACCCGCCGCGGTGATGCAGGTGGTGAAGGATTCCAATCTGCGCGGGCGGGGTGGGGCCGGTTTCCCCACTGGTCAAAAGTGGAGCTTTGTGCCGATGGGGGCCGATGTGCCACGGCCCAAGTATCTGGTCGTCAACGCCGACGAAATGGAGCCGGGCACCTTTAAGGATCGGCTGCTGCTCGAGGGGAATCCGCACCAGGTGATTGAAGGGGCCCTCGTCGCCGCCTATGCCATCCAAGCCGATGTGGCCTATATCTTTCTGCGCTGGGCCTATCGCCGGGTGGCGCATCTACTGGAACGGGCCATTGCCGATGCCTACAGTGCAGGCTATCTGGGGCAAAACATCCTGGGCTCCGGCTGGCATTTGGATATGCATCTGCACATCAGCGCCGGGCGCTACATGTGTGGTGAGGAGACGGGTCTACTTAATGCGCTGGAAGGCAAACGCGCCACGCCACGCGCCAAACCGCCCTTCCCCCAAGTCAGCGGGCTCTTTGGCAAGCCGACGATTGTCAACAACGTGGAGACGCTTTCCAATCTGCCCCACATTGTCAACAACGGTGCCGACTGGTTCAAAGGGCTCAGTCTCTCGGAGGATAGCGGCACCAAGATCTACGGCGTGAGCGGCAAAGTAAAACGTCCCGGCGCCTGGGAACTGCCGATGGGCACCCCCTTGCGCGAACTGTTGGAAGAACACGCCGGCGGCATGCGCGATGGTTTCCAGTTTCGCGGCCTGTTGCCCGGCGGCGCCTCCACCGATTTTCTGGTGGCAGAACATCTGGATACGCCGATGGATTATGCTTCGGTGCAGAAGGCGGGCAGCCGCCTCGGCACCGGCACGGCGATTGTCCTCGACGACCAGACGTGCCCGGTGGGCATGGTGCAAAATCTGGAGCATTTCTTTGCGCAGGAATCGTGCGGCTGGTGCACGCCCTGTCGCGAGGGTCTGCCCTGGACGGAAAAGATCCTGCGTGCGATCGAGGCCGGCGCCGGCGAGGCAGGCGATCTGGATCGGCTCGCCATGCACTGTAAATTGTTGGGGCCGGGCAACACCTTTTGCGCCCTGGCCCCCGGTGCGGTCGAGCCGTTACAAAGCGCACTCAAATACTTTCGCACCGACTTTGAACAGCACATCCGTGAAAAACGTTGTCCGTGGGGAGCATAATGGCAACCATCTATATCGATAACGTAGCCTACAACGTAGAAAGCGGCCAAAGCCTGCTCCATGTGGGGCTGTCGCTGGGGCTCAACATTCCTTATTTTTGCTGGCACCCGGCTCTGGGATCGGTCGGTGCCTGCCGCTTATGTGCAGTGAAGCAGTTCCGTGGCGAAACCGACAGCAAGGGGCGCTTGGTCATGTCCTGCATGACGCCGACTACTGAGGGGGCGCGCTTCTCGCTTACCGACCCGGAAGCAGCCGCCTTTCGCCAGGAGGTGATCGCCTGGCTGATGGTCAACCATCCGCACGATTGTCCCGTTTGCGACGAGGGCGGCGAGTGTCACCTACAGGACATGACGGTGATGACCGGCCACGACTATCGCCAGTACCGCTTTCAGAAACGAACCTACCGCAACCAATATCTGGGGCCCTTTGTCAACCACGAGATGAACCGCTGTATCCAATGTTACCGCTGCGTCCGCTTCTACCGCGACTATGCGGGCGGCGACGATCTACAGGAGTTTGCCGCCCACGACCATGTCTACTTTGGCCGCGCCGCCGACGGAGTGCTGCAAAACGAGTTCAGCGGCAATCTGGTCGAGGTCTGCCCCACCGGCGTCTTCACCGACAAAACTTTCAAACACCACTACACGCGTAAGTGGGATCTGCAAATGGCACCGTCTATCTGTATCCATTGCAGTCTTGGCTGCAACACCATTCCTGGCGAACGCTACGCCGGGCTGCGCCGCATCCGCAACCGCTACAACAGCGACGTCAACGGCTATTTTCTCTGCGACCGCGGTCGCTACGGCTACGAATTTGTCAACGCGCCACAACGAATCCGCCAGCCGATGTTACGCTCAGACAATGGGACAGCGGAACCTGCGCCCAAGGAGACGGTGATGCAACGCGTGGCGTCAATCCTGGCCGACAGCAACGGCGTGATCGGCATCGGTTCGCCGCGCGCCACGCTGGAGGCCAACTTTGCACTGCACACGCTGGTCGGCCCAGAGCACTTTTTCACGGGCGTTGGCGCAAATGAACATGCGATCGTGGCGCAGATGCTGGAGATTCTGCAACAAGGCCCGGCGCGCTCTCCCTCGCTGCACGACATTGCCCAAGCGGATGCCGTGCTGGTGCTGGGCGAGGATGTGACCAACAGTGCGCCGCTGGTGGCGCTGGCCCTGCGCCAAGCGGTGCGCCAGCAACCCATGCAACTCGCACAGGATCTGAAGATTCCGCTGTGGCAGGACGCTTCGGTGCGTGAGGCGCTCCAGGGGCAGAGCGGGCCGCTCTTTATCGCCACGCCGGCCCACACCAAGCTGGATGAAGTGGCGACGCACACCTATCGCGCCGACCCTGCGGCCATCGCCCGCTTAGGCTTTGCTGTGGCCCATGCCCTGGACGACAACGCACCCGCTGTGGCCGATCTGCCCGCGGAAGTGGGCGAGCTGGCGACGGAGATCGTCCGTGCCTTGCGCGCCGCTAAACATTCGCTGGTAGTGGCCGGGGCGAGTTTGGGCAGCAGCGCCATTGTGCAGGCGGCGGCCAACGTGGCTTGGGCGCTAGGTGATGCCGACAACAAGGCGTTGCTCTGCTTCACTGTGCCAGAATGCAACAGCCTGGGTCTGGGGCTGATGGGCGAGGGAGATCTCAGCGCCGCCGTGCAAGCTGTGCATAAGGGGGAGGCCGACACCGTGATCGTGCTGGAGAACGACCTCTACCGGCAGGCGGACGGTGCGACGGTGGATGCGCTGCTGGAGGGTGCCCGCCATGTGATCGTGCTCGACCATCTGCCCAATGCGACGACGGCTAAGGCCGAAATTGTGCTGCCGGCGGCGACCTTTGCCGAGGGGGACGGCACACTGGTCAACAATGAGGGACGCGCCCAACGCTTCTACCAAGTCTTTGTGCCGGCGGGCGAGGTGCAGGAGAGTTGGCGCTGGCTGGGCGACATTCTGGCTGCAACCCACTCTGACACCGCCAACTCGGCGGCGACCTGGCACAGCTTGGACGATGTGACCGGTGCGCTGGCGCAAGCGCTGCCCCGCTTTCGTGAAATCACCACCATTGCGCCGCCCGCCGGGTTTCGGGTGGCGGGACAGAAGATCCCGCGCCAACCCCATCGCTACAGCGGGCGCACAGCCATGCACGCCAACATCACGCTGCACGAGCCCAAACCGCCCGATGACCCCGATTCGGCCTTGGCCTTCTCGATGGAGGGCTTTATGGGTGAGCCGCCGCCCGCCCTCATCCATGAATTTTGGGCGCCGGGCTGGAACTCGGTGCAGGCGGTCAACAAGTTTCAGAGCGAAGTGGGCGGGCCGCTCCACGGCGGCGATCCCGGTCGGCGTCTGCTCGAACCGGCGCAAGAGGGCAAAACCAGCTATTTCGGTGATGTTCCGGCTGCCTATAAACCGCAAGACGGACAATATCTGGTGGTGCCGCTCTACCACCTCTTTGGCTCGGAGCCGTTGAGCCTGTATACCCCCGGCATCGCCGAATTGGCACCGCAACCCTATGTGGCGCTGCATCCCGAGGAGGCCAAGCGGCTTGGTGTTGGGGATGGCGCAACCGTGGAGTTGAAGCTGAATGACATGGTTTTTCCGCTGCCGGTCAAGTTGGATGGGTCGTTGCCGCGGGCGGTGGTTGGCGTGCCCGCTGGGCTGGCGGGTTCGCCGGCGGGCGCGTTGCTGGGCAAACAGGTTGCCATTGTCTTAGCCAGTGACAGTCACGGGCACAAAGTCTCGTAATTGGATGCGGTTCGTTGCGCCCGTGACTGTCACTGGCAGGAAGTAGGATAGGGAAAGTGATCGATGGCTGAGGTGCTTCGTCTTCTCTTGATCGTGGTCGGTGTGCTGATCGTGGTGTTGACGGTCGCAGCCGGCCTTATCTGGCTGGAACGCCGCCTGCTGGGCGTCTGGCAGGATCGCTATGGGCCCAACCGCGTGGGTCCTTTTGGCCTGTTACAGGTGCTGGCCGACATGATCAAGATCTTTGCCAAAGAAGATTGGATCCCGCCCTTTGCCGACAAGGCGGTCTTTGTCATCGCCCCGGCGGTGATCATCACCACGGTGCTGCTCTCCTTTGCTGTGATTCCCTTTGCGCCGGGCATCGCGGTGGCCAATCTGAACATTGGGCTGCTCTTCTTTCTGGCCATGTCGTCGATGGGGGCCTATAGCGTGGTGCTGGCCGGTTGGGCCTCTAACAACAAATATTCGTTGCTGGGCGGGTTGCGCAGCGCGGCGCAGATGCTGAGCTACGAGGTCTTTATGGGGCTGTCGCTGATGGGCGTGGTCATGCTGGCCGGTTCGTTCGACCTGCGTGCCATCGTCGAAGCGCAGCGCGGGATCTGGTTTTGTATCCCGCAAATTCTGGGTCTGGTGATCTTCCTGGTGGCTGGTTTGGCCGAGACGCACCGGCTGCCCTTCGACCTACCGGAGGCCGAGAGCGAGTTGGTGGCCGGCTATCACGCCGAGTATTCGGGCATGAAGTTTGGCATGTTCTTTGTGGGCGAATATTTGGGCATCACCTTGATCTCGGCGCTGATCGTGACGCTCTTTTTCGGAGGATGGCTGGGGCCGATTCTGCCGCCGATCCTCTGGTTTCTGATCAAGCTCTTTGTCTTTATCTGCGGCTTTATCCTGCTGCGTGCATCGCTGCCCCGCCCGCGTTTCGACCAGTTGATGGCCTATGGTTGGAAAGTGATGTTGCCGCTGGCATTGTTGAATCTGGTGGTCACTGGCGGCGTGTTGTTGCTCACCGGGGTGTGAGGAGAGGGGGACCATGTTTAGCGCGCTGAAATCGATCTGGACTGTACTTGGACATACCTTTCACAGACGGGTGACGATTCAATACCCGGAAGAGAGGCCCTATCTGCCGCCGCGCTGGCGGGGGCGCATCATCCTGTCGCGCGACCCGGATGGCGAGGAGCGCTGCGTGGCCTGTTATCTCTGCGCCGTGGCCTGTCCGGTCGATTGTATCGCATTGCAGGCCACCGAGAACGAGCAGGGCCGGCGCTATCCGGACTTTTTCCGCATCAATTTTTCACGCTGCATCTTCTGCGGCATGTGTGAGGAAGCCTGTCCGACCTACGCCATTCAGCTCACCCCCGATTTCGAGATGAGCGAATATGCGCGCCCCAACCTGGTCTATGAGAAGGAAGACCTGCTGATCAGCGGGACGGGCAAGTACCCGGACTATAACTTCTATCGCGTGGCCGGGCTGGCCATCGGCGGCAAGGACAAGGGCGAGGCGGAGAACGAGCAGCCGCCGGTGGATGTGCATAGTTTGTTGCCGTGAGTGGAGCGAAATACGATGAATGTAGTTTTCTATCTGTCGGCGATCGTGGCGGTTGTGGCGACAGGGCTGGTGATCATTCAGCTCAATGCTGTGCATGCGCTGCTCTACCTGGTCGTGTCGCTGCTGTCGGTGGCGTTGATCTTTTACACGTTGGGTGCGCCCTTTATCGCTGCGCTGGAGGTGATCATCTATGCCGGCGCGATCATGGTGCTGTTTGTGTTTGTGAGCATGTTGCTCAACTTGGGCGAGCAGGCTGCCGCCCAGGAACGGCGCTGGCTGAGTTCCAACACGTGGATTGGCCCTGCCGTGTTGGCTGCCATCTTGTTGGTGGAATTGATCTACGTGCTCGTGGTCGGCAACCAGCCCATGCTGGCGGGCGGTCAACCTACCCTTGTCGACAGCCACTTCGCCCTTGCTGCCGGCCAACCTGTCGAGCCGGTGATGGTCGGTATGGCGCTCTTTGGGCCCTATCTGCTCGGCGTTGAACTGGTGGCGATCCTGCTGCTGGCGGGTCTGGTGGGTGCATTTCATCTGGGCCGGCGCGATAAAACGGCGAAAAAGGAGAGTCCTGATGGCTATCATCCCGCTGGAGTATAGTCTATTCGTGGCTGGGGTGCTCTTTGTATTGGGGTTGACCGGCGTACTGGTGCGGCGCAATCTGCTCTTTATCCTGCTCTCGGTTGAGATCATGTTGAATGCGGCCGGGCTGGCCTTTGTCGCCGCCGGGGCACATTGGGGGCAGGTCGATGGGCAGGTGATGTTTGTCTTTATTCTGGCCGTGGCGGCGGCTGAGGTGTCGGTGGGGTTGGCGCTGGTGTTGCGCCTCTATCATCAACACAAAACGCTGGACGCCGACGCCGCCAGCGAGATGCGAGGTTAGTATGTTTGCCCTTTTGTGGACCATTCCCGCCCTGCCGCTGCTCGGCTTTCTCCTGTTGGCGCTCTTGGGGCCGCGGCTGGCGCGACGCACCAGCGCCCTGATCGGCGCCGGATCGCTGGGGATGGCGGCAGTGGTGACGATTGGGGTGGGCAGCGTCTTTATCGCCGCACCGCCGCCCGATCACGCCTACACCCAGGTTTTGTGGACGTGGCTAAATGTGGCGGGCTTTGCCCCGCAGGTCGCCTTCCGACTGGACGCGCTCTCGTTGATCATGACGTTGGTGATCACCTTTGTCGGCTTTTTGATCCATCTCTATTCGACCGAATTTATGATCGACGAAGAAGGCTACAGCCGTTTCTTCGCCTACATGAATCTCTTTGTCGCCTCGATGTTGATCCTGGTGTTGGCCGACAACCTGTTGCTGCTCTATCTGGGCTGGGAAGGGGTGGGGCTGTGCAGCTTTCTGCTCATCGGCTTCTGGTACACCGATCCGGCCAATGGGCGGGCGGCGCGCAAGGCGTTCATCGTGACGCGCATCGGCGACACCGCCATGGCCGTGGGACTCTTTCTGATCTTCACCAACCTGGGCACGTTGCAGATCCAGGAAATGATGCAGCAGGCCCAAGCACAGTGGGCTCTCGGCTCGAATCTGGCGGTAGCGGCGGCGACGCTCTTGCTGATCGGCGCGCTGGGCAAATCGGCGCAACTACCGCTGCAAACCTGGCTGCCCGACGCCATGGCCGGTCCCACGCCGGTCAGCGCCCTGATCCACGCCGCCACGATGGTGACGGCGGGTGTCTACTTGATCGCACGCACCCATGTCTTGTTTGAACTGGCGCCGGCGGTGCAGAGCGCAGTCGCCGTGATCGGCGCGCTGACGCTCCTACTGGCGGGTTGCAGCGCGCTCGTGCAGCGCGATATCAAGCGCGTGTTGGCCTATTCCACCATCAGCCAGATCGGGTACATGTTTCTGGCATTGGGCGTGGGTGCGTGGTCGGCCGCGCTCTTCCACTTTATGACCCACGCTTTTTTCAAAGCGCTGCTCTTTCTCGGTGCCGGCGTGCTGATCTTGGGGCTGCACCACGAACATGACATGTTTAAGATGGGCGGGCTGCGTCGCCAACTGCCCGTCACCTTCTGGACCTTTCTGATCGGGGCGGCGTCGTTGGCGGCCTTGCCCTTGGTGACGGCGGGCTTCTACAGCAAGGATCTGATCCTGCTGGATGCGGCGGTGTCGACACGGGGCAGTCTTTGGCTATGGGCGGCGGGTTTGCTGGGTGCGTTGCTCACGGCGATCTACACCTTCCGCATGGTCTTCGTTACCTTTTACGGCGAGGCCAAGCTGGAGGTGGAGAAGCGGCCCGGTCCCGCCATGCAGATCCCGCTGGTGGTCTTGGCGCTGCTCTCGCTGGTGGGGGGCTTGGTGGAGACGCCGCGCAGCCTGGGGGGCATCTCGCTCTTTGCAGACTTCATGCAGGAGACATTGCCGGCGCTCCAACTCGCCCCCACTCTCCTGGCCAACGAATTGCTCTTCCAGATCATTGCTGCGCTGGTGGCGTTGGTCGGTATCTATCTGGCCTATCTCTTCTATCTGCAACGACCCCAACTGGCGGCCAATCTGGCCAGGAGCGGCTGGGGTACGGCGTTGCAACGCTTTTGGTTTGGCGGCTGGGGCTTTGACTGGCTGTATGAGCGACTCTTCATCCGCCCCTATGTGTGGATCGCACAGGCTGATCGGAACGATGTCATCGATCTGATTCCGGCTGGGATTGGCTGGCTCAACCGCGCTGCCTATGCCGTGTTGAGTCGCACGCAGTCCGGTAGCGTGCGCGGGTATGCCATGGGCATTGCCGTCGGGGCAGTGCTGGTCGTAGCGATTGTGGTGCTCTTATGATCCTGGTTTGGCTGATTGCAATTCTCGTAGTCGGTGGCTTGCTGGCGTGGTGGACGAGTCGCTGGAATCCAGTGTGGGCGCGCGGGGTGACGCTGTTGGCGCTGACTATCGATCTGGTATTGGTGCTGCTGTTGTGGATCCTCTATGGCGTCCGCTTGACCATCACGGGGGAGCCGCGCTGGCTGGTGGAGTTTAGCCAGCCGTGGATTCCGCAGTTTGGCATCAGCTTTCATCTGGCTATGGATGGGCTGAGCCTGTTGCTGGTCGTCCTCACCCTCTTTTTGGGCATCCTGGCGGTGTTGGCCTCGTGGCGCGAGATCGAGACGCGCGTCGGCTTCTTCCACTTCAATCTGCTCTGGATCTTGGCCGGAATTGTCGGCGTCTTTTTGGCGCTCGATCTCTTTCTCTTCTACTTCTTCTGGGAGCTGATGCTGGTGCCCATGTACATTCTGATTGCGGTGTGGGGGCACGAACGGCGCGCCTATGCCGCCGTCAAATTCTTTCTCTTTACCCAATTTAGCGGGCTGCTCATGCTGCTGGCGATTCTGGGACTCTACTATATCCACGGGCGCGACACCGGCATCTATACCTTTGATTACACGACGCTGCTGGGCACGCAACTGACGCCGACGACGGCCATGTGGCTGATGGGCGGATTTCTCGCCGCTTTTTTGGTAAAATTGCCGGCCGTGCCTTTCCACACTTGGCTGCCCGACGCTCATACCGAAGCGCCCACGGCGGGCAGTGTCATCCTGGCCGGTCTGCTCTTGAAAACTGGCGCCTACGGTCTTTTGCGTTTTGTGATCCCGTTCTTCCCGGACGCGGCAGCGGACTTTGCACCGGTGGCTATGTTTTTGGGCGGCGTCGGCATCCTCTACGGTGCGATTCTGGCCTTTGCCCAGACCGATCTCAAACGGCTGGTGGCCTACACCAGTGTCAGCCACATGGGGTTTGTGTTGTTGGGTGTCTTTGCCGGCAATGAACTGGCCTGGCAAGGGGTGGTGATGCAGATGCTCTGTCACGGCGTGAGCACGGGGGCGCTCTTTATTTTGGCCGGTACGCTCCAGGAGCGGATGCACACGCGCGACATGCGGCGCATGGGCGGACTGTGGCGGGTGACGCCGGGCATGGGCGCCGTGGCGCTGATCTTTGGCATGGCCTCCTTAGGACTGCCGGGGCTGGGCAACTTTGTCGCCGAGTTTCTGATTCTGCTGGGGGCGTACCGCGTCAATGTGCCCTTAACGGTGCTAGCTGTCTTGGGGCTGGTGGCGGCGGCGATCTATGCGCTGTGGATGTTACAGCGCACCTTCTACGGCACTCCGCAGGAGGGCGTGCGCTTTGCCGATTTTGCGCCGCGCGAGTGGGTAGTCATGGGAGCGCTGATCGTCGTGATTGTCTGGCTGGGGATCTATCCGCAGCCGATCCTCGACACGGCCCGACCGGCGCTGCAAGCGTTGACCACCGCGCCGAGCACCGCCGTGGTTGTGCCCCCGCCGGCGCCCGGACATCCGAATGTACTGTTGATATTTCATCAGGAAGAGAAATGATAACATCCGCTGATCTGATCGCACTGTCGCCGCTGGTGGTGTTGGCGGCCGGCGCAAGCCTGATCCTGCTGGTGATCGCCTTTTACCGCAGCCATCAGTTGACCTTTGGCCTGACTTTGCTGACATTGGCCCTGGCGCTGCTGGCCTTGTGGCTGGCCGCGCCGGTGTTGCCGCGTCCGGTAACGGTGTTGCTGATCTTTGATCGCTACGCCGCTTTCTTTCTGGGACTGCTCTTCGCCGCCAGTTTTGTCGTGACACTGCTCGCCTACGGCTACTGGGCGCGCCGTCCGGGGACGCCTGAGGAGTTCTACATGTTGTTGCTGGTGGCGACCTTGGGGGCATCGGTGTTGGTGACTAGCCGCCATTTTGTCTCCTTCTTTCTGGGGTTGGAGTTGCTCAGCGTGGCGCTCTATGTGTTGATCGCCTATGCGCGCACGAGCGCGCACAGCGTTGAGGCCGGTATCAAGTATTTGGTGCTGGCGGCGGTGGCGGCGGCATTTCTGCTCTTTGGCATGGCGCTGGTCTATGCGGCGTTGGGCACGATGGATCTGGCGGGCATGGTCGCGGTGTTGGTCAATCCGGGCGCGATGCTGAATCCGCTCTTGCTCACGGGACTGGCGCTGATCATCATTGGCATTGGCTTCAAACTGGCGGTCGTGCCCTTCCACATGTGGACGCCCGATATCTACCAGGGTGCGCCGGCGCCGGTGACCGCGTTCGTGGCGACCGTGTCCAAAGGGGGCATGTTGGCCCTGCTCTTGCGCATTTTTGTGCCGATGGATATGCTGCGCACCAGCACGCTCGTCCTCGTCTTTGCCCTGATCGCTGCCGCCTCAATGCTGGTGGGCAACTGGCTGGCCCTTCTGCAGAACAACGTTAAGCGCATCCTGGCCTACTCGTCGATCGCCCACCTGGGCTATATGCTGGTGGCCTTCCTGACCGGCGGCGCGGTGGCCGTCGCCGCGGTGAGCTATTACTTGGTGGCCTATATTGCCACCACCTTGGGGGCATTTGGCGTGGTTATTGTTCTCTCTGGGGCGGATGGCGAAGCTGAGGCGCTGGAGGAGTACCGTGGTCTCTTCTGGCGACGCCCCTGGTTGGCCGCCGTCTTTACGGCGAGCCTGCTCTCGCTGGCTGGGATTCCGCTCACCGCCGGCTTTGTGGGCAAATTCTTTATTCTGGCCGCCGGCGTGGGGTCGGCGCTGTGGTGGCTCGTGGTTATCCTGGTAGTGGGCAGCGTCATCGGTCTCTTCTACTACCTGCGCATCATCATCACCATGATGGCCCCCCTACCCGAACCGGCCAGCTTGACCGTTGCACCCGTGCTGCCCCTGGCCGGCGGCATCGCACTGGCCGCAGTGACCCTGGCGGTGGTGTGGCTGGGTATTTATCCGTCACCCTTCCTGCAACTGATTCAGTCCACGGTGGCAACTTTGCTTTGACAAGATGGTGCAGCATCAACCCAATCAGCATCAACGCCTGCGCCCATTGCTCCTCCTGAGTTTATAAGTGGGCCACCTGATTGACTGACACATTGAATCTTTCTACCGCAAAGGGCGCGAAGATGCGCAAAGGGTACTCGAGTAGATTCTTCGCGTTTCTTTGCGATCTTCGCGGTAAAATAAGCTTTGTCAGTCAACCAGGTGGGCCACATTGGCTAGCGCCACTCACCAATGCTTGACCTGGGATGAAGAAACATCGCTCATATGGGCGAAGAGGTGAAATCGCAATCAACACCACGGGAAAATGAAGCGATTTTACCCGGAGACCTATATGAGCCAGCAACATTGCCACAAATGGGTGCGTCCCCAATTAGGGGCGATGGGCGAGAAGCTCCCATTGGCCTTGCTGGCGCCTCGCCCCATTTGCGGTACGCATCTCCACAAATGAATAAGATGAAATTTATGCCCATTGGCAGTATAATATGAGCACGAAGCGAATAATTTGGGCTCTTCGCGACAAAGTGTATTTGACAAGCAAGGTGGCAAGTTGCGGGTGGCGAGTCGCGAACCTGTCACCCGCGGGAGATCTCTGGGCGCGCCTCTTTGCTCTGTTTCGATCCACGAACACGCGTAGACCCATGGTTTATTGTGACAAGGAGAGAAGATTATGTCGGAAAGTTATCTAGAAGAGCAAGCACAGATGGTTGCCGCGGCACAACGCCTGGCACAGAGCGGGGTGCTCTCGCATAGTGGCCACGGTAATATGAGCGTGCGCTTGTCCGGTGCGGAACGGATGCTGATTACCTCGGTCAGTCATCTCGCTCATCTCGCCCAGGACATGGTCGCTGTCGCGTCGTTTGACGGCGCGGCACTGGAAGGACAGATTACCCCAGGTACGCGCGAGATCATTGCCATGCACGCCGGCGTTTATCGAGAACGGCCTGACATCAACGCCGTGATCCATACCCATTCGCCACAGGCCACCACCTTCGCGCTGGCGCATGTGCCGCTGCCGGTGGTCTATGAAGCCTTCCTGCGTTTTGGGATCACCGAGGATATTCCAGTCACACTTTGGGCGCCGCGTGGCTCCTCCGAGTCGGTCAGCCATATTGTCGACCAACTTAAGGCCCACCCTGGTATCCCGGCCGTACTGCTAGGCAATCATGGCGTGCTGGCCTTTGGCAAGAGCCCGGCTGACGCCGCCCAGATCATTATTATTATGGAAGAGGCCGCAGCCATGACCCTGGCTGCGCGGTCCCTGGGTGGCGCACAGCCCTTCCCCGCCGGGGCATTGGAACAAGAACGTGAGCACATGCGCCGTTTTGGTAGCATCTAAGTCAGGGGTGAGCATAAGTCGAACAAAGGGAGACTGGCAGCGGACTTTGATCCGCTGCCGATAGAGAAGCTGTCCCCAGCCGTCGGCTATTGCCTGGAGGAAGGAAAGGTATGTCTACAGCGCAACCCGATCTCACTTTGTTGGCCGATAAATTGCAAAAGACCTTCTTCTTTCAGGGCATGGATGGTCGGCTTCTGGAACGCCTGCTTCCACAGGCCCGCCAAGGCTTCTATGCGCCGGGGGCCGTCATCTTTCTGGAAGGGGAGGCCACACCCGGTCTCTATTATGTAGAGCAGGGCTGGGTAAAAGTCATCAAGCTGTCACCCGAAGGACGTGAACAGATCCTCTATTTCTGGGGCGCCGGCGACCTCTTTGGCGGCATGACGGCCTTTGTCAGCCAGTTGGCGCCGGCAACCGCGCTGGCATTGGAGCCAACTACGCTTTGGCTGCTCCCACATCATGCCGTGCAACAACTCTTGATCGATGAGCCGACGCTGGCTCTGCGCGTGATCGAGTTTATGAGCCAACGCCTTAACGAGCTAATTACCCTTGTTGCTGACCTCTCTTTACACTCAGTTACCGAACGGCTGGCACGTCAGTTGCTCGACCAAGCTACAGACGATATTGTCCAACGGCAGCGTTGGGCCACGCAGGCCGAGATGGCGGCCCGTTTGGGAACAGCCCCAGATGTAGTGAATCGGGCCTTGCGCGCCTTGGTGGAAGAAGGGATTATCGAACTTTCCCGCCAACAGATTCGGATTTTAGACCACGCCGCACTGGAGGATAGAGCGGCGCCCCCACGTTGAAGTGAACGATAGTTCCCCTGAAAAACAGTACACCAACAATGCCAGCGGCCATGCAGAAGCGCGAGTTGGGGTAAAGCCTCTCCTTGCTCAGAACAGTATTCACAGTCGAGATAACGGATCACGCTCGAGGGTTTGAGCATAATGTGGAAGGCGGCTGGGGAATGTCATCGGCCCGGCTCTGAACGGATGTGCTTGCAGGCAGGATGGCGGAGAAGCAGCGCTGGGTCTACCGCCCAAACGCGGTATGCAGTGGGGTATTCTGGATGAGCGGGAATGGGGTAGGTGAGTCACTGCCATTAAGTTAGCAGTAGTCAGTGCTCAATTTTCAGTGGACTACCTGGGTGACGAACTGAAAACTGATTACTGAAAACTGAGCACTTTGAGATGAAAACGCTTAACTTAATGGCAGTGGGGGAAGTGAGTGGGGTATGCGGGTTGTGCCAAGGCCGCGAACTTGATCTACTGAACACGACCGAAGTATAATCCTGCAAAGAAACGACGGTTTGTGGTCAGAGCAAATTATATCAACGAGCGCCAGGCAGTATCATTTTGTACAGAGGTACAATGATGCTCCTGCTGCTACTCGCGAGTACATCAAGGGGGAATCCACGAAAGCTGATGACTGAATATTTTATTAATCCACTCGATCATGCCCAAGGTCGCGCTGAAAAGCCCTTCAAGCAGACCTTCTTTCAGAGTGAGCGCTTGCTAACCGGGCTCAACTGCCTGTTGCCTGGCCAAAAACAACCCATTCATGACCATGTTGAGCAAGATAAATTCTATTATGTGTTGGCGGGAGCCGGTCTCTTCACCGTAGGTGGTGTGAAGAAAGTATGCCACGCTGGTGAATTGATTCTAGCGCCGGCAGGGATTGAGCATGGTGTCGAAAATCAAGGCACAGAATTACTCACATTTATCACCGTGATTGCACCATTTCCGATGTAGTGATTTCCGGTTACAGTAATTGCAAGGCGCGCGCCTTCTCCACCGCTTGCACCCAGCTATTGACCTCTAATTTGCGGTAGATGTTTTTGAGATGCGTGCGCATAATGTGGACCGAAATGATGAGTTTTGCGGCGCGGTGAACCCATCAGCAATCCGGTGCATGATCTCCAATTCGCGCTCGCGCAGAAGGTCATTTTGTGGCGCTACGCTTTCTGCTGTACCCCTGTCCTGTGCAGGTTGCGTGCCCTGGCCTTCTGGTGATCGTTCTGCCAGAGGTAAAGTTTACTGCGGATGGCCGCCAGTTTGCCAGTCAAACCAGTCGCATCGGTGCTGTCCCACGCCAAAGCGGATTCAGGTGGGTTTTTGACCATCGCCTTGATTTCCTGGATCCGCTCGGCCACTGCACAACCATAATTATAGAAGATTATGTAGAGTATGCCAACTCTATTCTTTTCATCGGGTGCGTACAAGTGGGGCGAAGCCAATGTATCCTTTGCTGGAATCTCCCCTGTCGGGATGACGGGATGACTAGGGGCTTGTCATCCTGTCATCTTGTCATCCCGTTTCCCCTGCACTAGACCACGGTGGCGCTGACAATATGTGCAGAGGTCGTGAAGGTGACAATACCCTGTGCATTGATATAGGATTGAAGCGCTATGCGTGCTTCGGCGAGGAGCTGTTCAAACTGTTCGTCACTTAAATAATCGGCCAGGGTCCAGCCCTTGATTTCGGTGTAAATCCAGCCATCGATCGACGGGAAGCGCGCCGTGCCAGTGCGGGTCACGATCTGTAGGTCCGTTAGTGATTGATCGCTAAACAGCTTTTGCAGTTCATTGCGGTCGCCCAAGCAAAAAGGGGCGCGGATGGCATCTGCCGCATCACTACCAAAGAGCTGCTGAACGAGTTCCGCGATTTTGGCGTAGCCTTGCGTCTTCTCCAATCTATCCCAGACCGCAACAACGACGCGTCCCCCAGGTTCGACAACCCGCGCCATCTCTTGGATCGCCTGCTTGCGGTCTGTAAAAAACATTAGGCCAAATTGGCTAAGCGCAGCCGAAAATTCGTCATTGTCAAAGGGCAGCGCCTCTGCATTCCCATGGCGCCACACCACAGCACTGGACTGACGTTGCGCCACGGTTAACATCCCCTCATTGATGTCCAACCCGACCACAGCGCCGCTCGCCCCAACCCGCTCGGCCAGATTGCGAGCCAGGATCCCCGTCCCACAGGCCACGTCCAACACGCGTGCGCCCTTGGGTAGCTGCGCGACAGTTGCCACTTGATTCGCCCATTCCTGAAAGAGCGCAGGCACAAAAAACGTTTCATAGACATCTGCGGCTGATTGTATCACTTGACCTGTCATTCCATTGTTCATCGTATCCTCCTATCTTGATATTGATCACTTGATCACGTTGGTTAGACCCCTCGTCCGATCTTTGGTGAATCAGTCATCAACCGGTACAATAGTCGGCACTCGGTTGATGAATCCTACAGGCTGGCTTCAATGATATACCGCAAGCGCGCATAGATGAGAAGCGTGCACCCGTGCGAACGGGGCGTTTTTATTCTCTTCACGTAGTAGGTGCAAAGTACCATCTATGGCCTTGCTCAGTATAGTCTCGCAGATGGGCGGCAGCGATGGGTATCCCTTGGGGATACAAACGAGGATACGATGCAAGAAATCGACTCGATAGGGCAGTGGGTGCGGCAGCGGCGCAAGCTGCTTGACCTGACCCAGGCGCAACTGGCAGAACGGGTCGGGTGTGCTGTTGTCACGATCAAGAAGATCGAACAGGAGACGCGCAGACCTTCCCACGCTATGGCCGAATTGCTGGCAGCAGAACTTGGGCTGCCCCAGGCGGAGCGCACGCGTTTCGTGGCCCTGGCGCGTGGTCAAGCTGTGGCAAGGACCACCGATGCGACTGCACTGCCACTCCCCACTTTTCTGCAACAGTCCACGGATCAGCATGATGAACGACGCTTACATCGCACAAGCGCTGGCCCTTTTGTCGCCCGGCAGAGCGAACGCGCCTGGTTGCATGAACGGCTGGCCACCACCATCGCCAATCGGCAACCACAAATTGTCTTTGTGCGTGGTGAGGCGGGACGGGGCAAATCGGCGCTGCTGGTAGCTTTTGCCGCGGAGGCCCAAGCGCGTCACGACAAACTGATTGCGGCCGATGGGCTCTGCACGGCCCATGTGGGCCAAGGGGATCCCCTCTTGCCCTTTCGCGATCTGTTTGAACTGTTGAGCGGAGATCTGGAGGCGCGTTGGTATGGGGGCGCATTAGCGCGCGAACAGGCCTATCGGCTCTGGGCACTCTTGCCCCACACCCTGGAAGCTGTGGTGCAGCAGGGCAATGGGCTCATTGACACGCTGATTCCCTTAACGCCACTCCATGCGCGCCTCGTCGAGTATGGTTTGCTAACGCGCTTTGCGCATGAAGGATGGGCTACACAGCTTGCGCAACTGGCGCAACTGGCGCCACCCCTCAGGGCGCAAGGCGTCATGCAACAGCAGCAGCTTTTTGAACAAGTTACGCGGGTGTTGCGCACATTGGCCGCCCAACAACCCTTGCTGCTCCTGATTGATGATATGCAATGGATTGATGAATCGTCACTGGCCCTGCTCTTCCATCTCAGCCGTCGTTTGTCCGGTAGCCCCGTGCTTTTTGTGGGCGCTTATCGGGGGAATGAGGTCGATGACAGCCACCCATTGCCAGCAACGGTGCGCGAGTTGACACGACGCTTTGGCGCAATTGAACTCGATCTCGACACCATTGACCAACAGAGCAGTGGACGCCCCTTGATCGACGCATTACTCGACCAACAGCCTAATCAACTTGACGATGCATTCCGTGCCCAACTGCTGACACAAACCGATGGCCATCCCCTTTTTACATTGGAACTCTTGCGCTATTTGCAGGAGAATCACTATCTGGTTAAGGATGGCGTCAAGGGCTGGGTTCAACAGCAGCCACTCGTTATCGATGCGCTGCCGCTTCGTGTCGAGGCGGTGATCAGCCAACGGATCCGACAGCTCGGCCCTGAACTGCAAGAATTACTCACCATCGCCGCCGTGGAAGGGGAGCGTTTTACCGCACAGTTGCTTGCCACGACACTCCAACGCGATGAGCGACATATACTACAACGGCTGGATCATTTGCAGAAGCAGCATGGCCTTGTCCAAGAACAGAGTCGCTTGCAGATCAACGGCAGGCATCTCAATCGCTATCAATTTCATCACGCCCTCTTTCAACAATTTTTCTATCAACGTCTCAGCACAGGTGAGCGGCAGCTCCTGCATCGGCGCGTCGCCGCAGAACTAGAGACAATCTATGCAGACGAATGTGCAGACCATGCAGTTACCCTTGCCTATCACTTGGCTGCTGCGGGGGAAGAGGTGCGTTCCGCAACCTATCGCGTGTTAGCCGGTGACCGCGCCAGACAACAGAGTGCACTGGTCGAAGCGGTTGCTCACTATCAAGCCGCGCTCCAGTTGTGGCCGGTCACCGACCAAGCCGGGCGCGCTGCGATCTTGAGCAAGTTGGGCGATCTCCTCTGGATCACCGGACAGACCAATAGGGCGATGACGGTCTTGCAGGAGGCGCTCGCCCTTTTTACCGATCAATATGATAACGTACAGGCAGGCGATACCTTGCGTCGCATGGGGCGGCTCTATTGGGAATTGGGACAACTAGATGCATCGTGGCAGCATTACTGGGCGGCCTTAGAACGCCTAGAAGCCGGCCCGGAAAGCGTCGAATTAGCAGAGGCGATGAGTTCAATTGCGCAAATGCAGATGATGGCTTCGCAAGAGGAACAGGCACTGGGTTGGAGCCAGCGCGCGCTACATTTAGCAGAACGGCTTGGGGCAGAACAGGTGGTTGTTCATGCCTTAAACAATCTAGGGGCAACGTTGATTTGGCGTGAAGTTGAGCGTGGGCTACGGCTGCTGCGGGAAAGTCTCGCCCGCGCCCAAGCGGCCAATCTACATTACGATGTCTGTCGCGCCCATTATAACCTGAGCGACACGCTGATTAACCTTGGGCGTTATACCGAAGCACATGACGAGGCCCAAGCACTCTTTGCCTATGCAAGCCAGATCCATTCTGTGCAGATGATGATGGCCGGCCTTTTAAAATCAGCCGAATCTGATTGGCGCTGTGGCCGATGGCGGCGTGCGTTGGCAAGCCTTGCCACCCTAGACGAGTGGCGAACACAGGAAACCTTTAATCCCATTGGGAAGATTATGGCCGACATTTTATGGGCAACCATACACAATGACCTGCGGCGCCCGGAAGAGGCGTATGCGCGATTGACTGCGACAATGACGCAAATTCGTGCAGCCGATGAAATTCAACTGACCTTACCCTATTGGGGGCAATTGATGCGCGCGACCATTGCGCGCCACATAGCGACGGAGACAATCAATTTGATTGACAAGGTCGTGGCCCTGTTGGCGCGGACACCGGCCAGCTTTGGCGATGCGGGGGAGACACTGCTCACGGCCTATCGCTGGGTAGTCGCGCAAAGGCCGCAGAAGGCAACAGGGAGTAGTGACATCAAGGCAGCCGACCTTGACGCGCTGACCGCTACACTTTGGCAGCAGTTGACAGACTTTATCAAACGGTCGCCGGCTATCATGGTCCCTGCCATCCGCAGCGAGGCAAGCGGCATCCGTGCCCTCTATGAACAGAATCTCCCCACTGCGTTGGCGCACTTGCAAGCCGCGGCAGCGCAGTGGGCGGAGGCCAACCGTCCCTATGAACAGCGACGTGTCTTGCAGATCTATGCCGACTTATTACAGCAACGGGGCAATCCCGACGGTGCAGCCACAACGATGGCCGCGGCGGAGGTAGTTGCGCGGCAACTGCTGCAGGAACTTGGCGGCAGTGAATTTGCAGGAAGTACACCTTAGGCACACAGACAAATACGCCGACGCCTACACATGTGAAGCCATTCACACTTTTTTCACATTGCACGCACACCTCACGCACACTTTATGCACACCCCACCTGCTATAGTAAAGCACATCCCCTTCAGCAATCGGTCGCGACCAAGGACAACGCCGTGTGTCGACTCAACGTTCAAAACAGATTCACCGTATCTACCTGCTGACCATCTGGCGCGAAGATGGCCGGCAACCAGAGGAAGAAAACTGGCGCTTTCTCGTGGAAGACCCGCGTTCAGGCCGGCGCAAGGGCTTTGCCGGCGTTGCCGCATTGGTGGAGGGTCTGTTGGCGATGGTTGCGGAAGGAGCACAAGCATCTGTTCCAGGGGATGACCAGGAGACTTGAAGGCGGTTGAGCACGCTCCCCTGGGTGCTCAACCCGATTAACAAATCTGTACTGTTCATGTTCCAAAAACTTTGTGTTTAGGAAATAAGGAGAAAACAATCGATGGGAAAACGTTACACCATACTGCCGGCATTATTGATCATGAGTTTATTGTCGTTCGTTGGCTGCACCCTGATCACGCCATCGCAACCCCAAGTTGCGCCCGAAGCGGCCAAGTGGCAGACCTGGGTACTGGCCGCAAGCGATGAATTGCGCCCGGCGGCGCCGCCCGATGAGGCTGCGACGCAAGCTGAAATTGCCGAACTCAAAGCGCTTGCCGAGCAGCGTGATGCCTCGGCACTGGCGATCGTGACCTACTGGGATGCCGGTTCACCAGCCTATCGTTGGGTACAACTCGCCGACGAACGCCAGCGAAACCTGCCGGCCGGTCCACTCCACGGGCGCACCATGTCGTTAATCACAGTTGCCATGTATGATGCGTTGATCGCAGCGTGGGATGCCAAGTACACCTATAATCGACCACGGCCCAGCGCGCTTGACGCCACTCTCACAACGCTGGTGATGCCACCCAACAGCCCTGCGTATCCGTCGGAACATGCTGTGGTTGCGGGTGCTGCGTCCACGGTGATGGCCTATCTCTGGCCGGAGGAAGCGGAGCAATATCGCGCAATGGCCGAAGAAGCAGCCCAGTCGCGGCTATTGGCCGGTGTGCAATATCCGAGTGATGTTGAGGTCGGTTTGGCGTTGGGTCGCGCCGTTGGTGAAAAGCTCGTGGAACGAGCCAAAAACGATGGTGCCGATGCGCCGTGGGATGGACAGCACCCCGAAGGCCCTGGCTATTTCACTTGGCGGGGTGATGGTCCGGCTGCGCCAACGGCAGGCACATGGCAAACCTGGCTGCTAAGTTCGAATGATCAGTTGCGACCGCCACCACCACCGGCCTATGATTCACCCGAACGCGCTGCGGAAATCGACGCAATCAAGGCGTACACTCGCACCTTTGCCAGCAACGCAAGTGCCTTCTTTTGGCAGTCGCACCCCGGCATCAAAGCCTACTGGTTTGATAATGCTCATCGGTTGCTCTTTGAAAACAAGCTGGACCAAAATCCGCCCTATGCGGCCTTGGTCTATGCCACGGTGAGTGTGGGCATGCATGATGCCTTTGTTGCCTGTTTCGATGGCAAATACGCCTATTGGACCATTCGCCCGTCCCAATTGGATCCCGAGGTGGTGACGCCTTTCCCCCATCCGAACCACCCCAGCTATCCGGCGGCTCATGGTTGTAATTCCGGTGCCGGATCGACCGTGTTGGCGGGCTTCTTCCCTGCGGATAGCGAAGCGCTCATTGCCGCGGGTCAAGAGGCCACCGAGTCACGTTTCTGGGCGGGAATTCACTATGAAAGTGACAATGCGGCCGGGTGGAACATTGGAGAAGCTGCGGGGCAGATGGCGGTTGACCATGCCAAAGCAATGATGCAGCCCTGATCGATCGGTTTTGCTTCATATGGGTATGCGGCTGAAATTGTCATTTTTCTCGCCGAGGAATCGTACAATTTCAGTTTACCGCCAATATTAGCGTTGTTTTTAATGACAAGGAGAAACAAGAAGATGTCTAGATCGACCATCACAATAACCGTACTTATGTTGCTGGCGTTGCTCTTCGGTGCCTGCGTCCCCATCCAAGCGCCTCCTGATACATCGAACAACTCAGCGCTTGACGCCAAGATTCAGGAAGCGATGCGTGCGGCAGGACCGACGATTTCCGCCGAGGCGACGATCATGGACTGGCCGCCCGAAATGGGCGGCGAATGGACGGTACTGCGTGAGGGCAGCAACGGTTGGACCTGTCTACCGGGCATGCCCTACTACCCGGAAGGCATTGGTCGGCCGATGTGCATTGATGCGGTTTGGCTGGCCTTCATGAAGGCGCGCATTGCCAGTGAGGAATTCGCGCCAGTCACGACGCCAGGCGTCGCGTATATGCTTGATGGCGGCGGTGGCCCCAGCATTAGCGACCCCTTTATCACGGAACCCGGACCCGATGAAGAGTGGATTATCGATGCCCCACCGCATATGATGATCCTGACGCCGGGTGACCTGTCGGGCTATTCGCGTACTCCTGGCCCGCAACCGTGGGCCATGTTCCCGGATACCTCGTTCGCCCACATCATGTTGGCCATTCCTATGCCGGAATAATAGGACATGGATGACCCAGTAGCTGCTTGGTTATTATCCACGAAGATACACAGAGTGCGGCGCAGTGCATCTTCGTCAGGCAGCCGACTAGACCAATTTTAACCGTCAATGGGCGCGCAAGGATCCTGATCTTGCCTCAATTCGCGCGGACCCGCGATTTGATGAGATCGTGGGTAGCCCATAAGATGGTGGTAGTAAGGGGTGCGTCCAATTTGTGGCGAATATAGAGAAAGACTTGTTGAAGCATCCGGTGTAATGCCACAAAAATGTGGTACGTACCCGTAGTAAGGGTGAAACGAATGGCGTACAGGATGGGAGAAAGATGATGACAGCAGAGATGGTATTACCGCGCAGTTCACCAGAGTCAGAGGGCGTTTCATCGGCCGGCCTGCTGGCATTCTTGAACGCTGCCGATGAATCGATACGTGATCTACATAGCTTCATGTTCCTGCGTCACGGACGGGTGGTTGCAGAGGGGTGGTGGGCTCCTTATGCACCTGACTATCCGCATGCACTCTACTCGTTGAGCAAGAGCTTTGTCGCGACGGCGATTGCGCTGGCTGTCGCCGAAGGCCGATTGACTATTGATGATACTGTGGTCTCCCTCCTGCCTGATGATCGTCCACCGCTTGTGAACGAGCAGCAGGCCGCGTTGCGCGTGCGCCATCTTTTGACCATGACGTCCGGTCACGATCCGGCGACGGAAGGGCTCATGTTTGGGCAACCGGAGGGGAACTGGGCCAAGGGTTTTCTCAGCCAACCCATGATCCATCCGCCCGGGACGCACTTCTATTATGAAAATGGCGCAACCTACATGCTCTCGGCCATTGTGCAGCAGGTGACGGGGCTGACGGTGCTGGACTATCTACAGCCACGCCTCTTTGCGCCGCTTGGCATTGACCGCGCAACCTGGAGCGTCGGCCCGCGCGGCATCAACGTCGGCTTTACCGGGTTGAGCCTGACGACCGCAGCAATTGCGCGCTTTGGGCAATTGTACTTACAGAAAGGTGAGTGGCAGGGCGAACAGATTTTGCCTACAGCATGGGTGGAAGCGGCGACCAAACGCCAGGTCTCCAACGGCGCCAACCCCGATACAGACGACGAACAGGGCTATGGTTACCAATTCTGGCGTCTCCGACACGAGGCCTATAGCGGCAATGGCGCATTTGGCCAGTTCTGCGAGATTTGGCCAGAGCACGATGTTGTGCTGGCCATCACCGGCGGCAAAGAGGGGATGGAGGTCATCCAGGATTTGATCTGGGAACATCTACTGCCGGCGACGCGGCCCTCTGCCCTGCCGGAAGATCAGGAGGCACAACAAGCATTGCACAGCAAGCTGAGTCGTCTATCCATTCCTTTCCCCCAAGGTCAGCCGCGCTCCCCACTGGCGGCGAAGGTCTCACAACGCACCTATGATTTTAGGGCGCATGAGCAAAACCCAACGAATCTACGCTTCGACTTTGGACATGGACCCTTTTTTGTCACCTTTGCCACCCTTACATTCGACTTTACAGCATCCTCTACACAGGAGGACGGCTGCATCTGTACAATTGTCGACAATCGCGCGCGCCATGAGATTGTCTGTGACCACGGTCACTGGCGCAAGGGCACGACGACGGTCAACAGTACAGATGGCCACACCGTGCAACCTGTGGCGGCTAGCGGCGCCTGGACAGCCGATGACACCTATGAGATGCAGTGGTGCTTCATTGAGACCGCGTTTCGTTCCACCCTCACCTGCCGCTTTGAAGAGGATCGAGTTACCGTCAACTGGCATGAAAATGCCCGCTTTGGGGAGGTCAAGTCGCTACAGTTGCTGGGATGCGTCCCATTTCTGGGGGATTACAGAGATGGACTACACTGAGCGTCCAGTGTAGTCTCCCAAATGTGGTACGCACCTCAGTTACAAGGGCGGGTACTGATGTTGTCATAGATGACGAGAGCGTCGGAAGTCCGCAATCGGCAAACCAAATACACATGGGAGAAAATAAAGACATGCCTTCATCATCGCCGCGCACAATGGATTCAAGCAAGTATTCAAGCCAGCGGGATGAACGGATCGCAACGGAACTCAAGCGGTTTGTCAGAGAGTTTCAGACAATCGAGATCAGCGTAACGCCGGAAGATGCGCCAGCAGCCATTCACGCGTCTGTCCATCCACCCTACATGCTACAAAGTGTCACGCTGATTGACAATACGGAAAAATTCCAACAACTCGCGGCGCGCCATCGGGCCAGATTGCAACGGGTGCGCGCAGCGCGTGAAAATGCGCCTGATGACGTCAAAGAATTTTTGCGTCGGCATTTCTATGATGGGGCCGGCAGAGAGAAGCATATTGCCGACGGCCGCGCCCCATTGAGAGAGATCAAGGGGTTGTTACAAGCAGCAGTTGATCAAGGAGTCATTGCTCCATCGGGTGGGAAACAGCAACCAGATAGTTCTGATTTGCGCCAATGGCTCAAAACGTATGGGATCGGCATCGATTGTTCCGGCTTTGTCCAACAAGCGTTGCAGCGCTTGATCGACGCGAGTGTAGCGGAAATGGACAACATTTCCCATCGGGATGCCAATGCCGATGTCCCGTTTCTGAGATGTGGATGGGTCTATCGAATGATCACGGAGCCTGCCGGCGAGCCTGCGCCATTGGTTGGGCCTGTACCCACGCCGCTACAAGCAAGGCCGGGAGATATCGCCGTCAATCGACACCATATGCGGATCGTGGTGGATATCGATGTTGACCCAAAGGCAGGAACCATTTTTACGCTGGCAGAGGCGACATCGGCCAGCGATATACCAGAAGGCCAAGAGCATGAAGAGGCCGATATTGGTCCAAGGTTCGTTCAAGTACACTTTCCGCAACCGGATCAGCCCATCGCCGAACAGATACCCCGCAAGAAGCGCTTGGGAGACGCTGAGTTCCAAGTGGACGAAGCAGAGAATACCTATGTTATTGGCCGTTATCGCCAGTTGGACCAACTGTAAATCCTTGGTTTGGTGATTCCTGCCGCAAAACAAAATTGTGAAGAATAAAAGGAACGCACAATGACACAACCCCAAATTGGGCATCACGGCCTGGTCGCCCGCGAATGGGCCGAGTTTGAAAGGGTAGGGTGTTATCACTCATGATTATTGATCAAATGGTAACTCACGAGCTGCTCACTCCGTTGGCCCAAGCGGCCATGAACAGCCCAAATCTACGGATCAACGACTGGCATAGAACAACGCTGAGCATTCAAGGCCGGCGCACCATATTTCGCTTCGCCGGAATGGGCTATAATGGCGCAGCGCCACAACCCTGGTCGCTTATCCTCAAAGAGATTGAGGCGCCCGAACGGGACGATGCGCCCGATCTTGAACTGGACTGCTGGTTCTATTGGCAGCGTGAAAGTTTGCTCTATGCAGCCAGGATACCGCAAACACTCAATGGTGACTTGCGGGCGCCACGCTGCTTTGGCGTGATGGAACCGCTCCCACACCTGCGCTGGATCTGGCTGGAGGATCTGCAGGATTGTTACAATGGCAAATGGTCGTTAGACCGCTACGGATTGGCAGCTTATCATTTGGGTAAGTTCAACGGCCGCTATCTTGCCGGCCAGCCCATGCCCGTCGCGCCCTGGCTGCATGATCATGGACTGCACTCCGCGAGTGGTGCGAAAGTCATTGAGGATGCGATGGCGCGGCTACGCGATCCGGCGATCTGGGATCATCCCTTGCTGCGCAGCGTCTTTTCCCAGCCGATGCTCCCCGCGCTGGAACGGCTGGCGGCTGACCGCGCGCGCTTCTTGGCTGGCGCGGCAGAGATGCCGCGGACCTTTTGCCATCTGGATGCCCATTCCGACAACATGGCGGCGCTTGTCAATGACAACGGTGAAGAGGTCACTGTGCTCTTTGACTGGGCGCTCTCTGGCTATGGTGTACCAGGCGAGGAGATCAGCCGCCTGGTTTGGGCCGCGCTGCTTGATTGTAAGGTCGAGGTCGCCGAGGCAGAGCCATTAGAGGCGATGGTCTTTGAACGCTACCTGCAAGGCTTGAACGATGTGGGCTGGCGCGCTGATCCGCGTCAGGTGCGTTATGGTTATCTGCTGAGTTCGGTGCTCATCTTTCTCTTTGAAATGGAGGCCGTGGACTTTGTCTTTACGGACGACGTGGCAGAGATGGAACGCGTTTGGGGCTGGCCGCAAGCACGGCTGATTGAGCAAAATGCACGGGTGAACGATCTATTGCTGGCGCGCGCCGATGAATTGCGCAGAATACTCGCGATGAGCTGAGAACTCCAGCTCGATTCTGTTATCGTCGTTCATGTTCCACTAGTAATGTCGTTAGCAAAGTTTCCTAAGCTTTGTTTGGCGAGACCGACGGATATTGACGATAGTCGATGAGTAGAGCCAAAGTGTGTATAAATGGAAGTTCTTGGGCGAAGCGAGTGTCCTTATCGAGTGCAAGCTAGGTCCGACACGCCCTATTTAGTTTTGCCCATAACATTTCGATGGTGGACGCTAAATCCCGTGCTTGACCGCGTGCGCGTGCTGATGTGGCCACTTCGGAAGGCAACGTTGCGGCCACAGCGGCGATCTGCTGACCAGCAATATCGTGATACCACCGTGAGTTGGCGACGTGCCTATGTTGCAAGGCGATGGTGTAGAGTTCAATCGCGTCCGCTCCATCTCCCTCTGCGGCACCTTACCCTTACCCACAAGTAAGAGAGGGGACAGCAACTTACCTTTACCCACATGTTTTTCGCCCAGAGGCAGGGTGTGGATTTAAGGTGACCGGCATCTCGAAGATGCCGGTCACCTTCCAGAGAGATACTTGTTTCCCTGCCGGCTTATGGGTAAAGCTAAACCCCAACCTGGGGGAGGCGAGGAGGGGGTTCTTCTAGCCTATCATAATTTAGCATACAGTGTATTGGACTGTATGCGCAAATAGATACCGGGGATGCAGGTATGCGTAGACAACAGCAGTTAGAGTGGCACATCGTTCCGGAAGATCATGCAGAGCCATCTCAAGGAGACGCACCGATGAGCGGAGATCTGCACGCCGAGGCTCACCACTCGGGGCAGAAACACCTGTACGAACTCGTCGTGGGTCTCGCCGTTATCTACGGCTTTCTCGTCTTTTTCATCTGGCAGCAGACAGAACGCCGCATGATCGTGCTTAAACAGGAGGTCGCCATGCTCCAGAGTGAACTGGCTTCAGCACAAAGCGAGTCCAACGGGGAAACACCCGATGGGGCAGCCGTGGATGAACTGGCTAGCAGTCCAACGCGCCCCTTTCAGTTCGAAACTGAACATCTGCATTTTGAATTCAGCCAACGGACTGTCGAACTCATGCAATCTACCTATCAGCTTTTTGAGAATGACGAGCAGACCGGGAGCGAACGGCCCGGGACACAGTTGCTGGAATCCGTCGCCACGGCAAGCGAGATGAGATATCGGCTACTGCACCGAGACTTGGGATTAGCCCTTCCGTCCACCCATGAGAAGGTGCAGATTTTCGTCGATCGAGCGACGAACCGCGACTATTCCTTCGGTAACGAGGATACGTTGGTCATTCCCTTTCCCAAAAATATCGCTGAGCACTTAGGTCTTCCAGAGACTAAGGTTCTGACGAATGAGATATTGGCCAGACTCACGAGCCATACGCTTGACAAAGCACTGAAGGGGCGAGAGATTCAGCCCCAGTGGCGCACCATGGTGTATGTGTTGCACTACTATCCACAGCTCGAATATGGACATCTTCGGCATTGGCAGCTAGATCCCGTATATCTTGCGCGTCGGCACGCGGCACAAATGCGCGCGCTCGCCGATGCCTTACAGAGGCCAGATTCACCCAGTGGCCGTGAAGTGGCCGACCCCCTGATAGAATACCTGTTGGAAACCTACGGCTACGCCATTGTGCCTGAACTGCTCGATGCCTTTGAAGAACATGAGTCATGGGCGACGCTGGCACCGAGCGTCTTCGACATCTCGGCCCGAGAACTAGAAGAGAACTGGCATGCATATTTAACGCAGAAATACCCTCCAGCGTAAGAATAGGGCGTTGCTTTTCCTCATTCACGCGAAACTGCCGCAAAAGGGACACCCCCTTTGCTAGAATCCAAAGCAGAACAGCTAGCGAACCCGCCAGGTCAGAAAGTCAGAGAATCACAATGGTACAGATAATTCACGCTTTATTCACACCGCAAGTACACCTTACGTACACCCAATCTGTGACACTGGTCACACCCGCTCGTTTTGAAAGGAGACCGGAATGAGGCACCAATTCCTTGAGTGGCAATTCTGCGACACCGATGCCGAAACCGAATGGCCCCCACAAACACCATCTGCGCAACTTGTTGCGGAAGAACCCGGCAAAACTACGGCGGGAGCACCACAGCCATCGCCAAAGGCACGTTACCTATATGAACTGATCTGTGGCATCGCCTTGCTTTATGGTATCACCGTTTACTTACTCTGGCAGCAGGCAACGGAGCAAACCGCGGCAATTGAACGAGACATGATTACCTTGCGCAACGAGTTTACTGCCTTTAAGCAGCGCAGCATTGAAGACGCGTTGACGACCACAGATGAAATCATCAATGCGACATCGATTGAGACCCCTTATTTGCAATTTGAGGCGAGTCCAGAAACAGTTGGCACAGTGAAGCAGATCGTGCTGCGCGTCGATACCAAATATCAACAACTACATCAGGATTTTGGCTTATCGTTGCCTGTCGATGGGAAAAGGTTCAAAATCTTTGTCGATTCGGGAATATACATCGCAGATCCAGTGATGCACCTCTACTATCCGAGCACAAATGAAGAGCAACTCGTCGTTATCCATCCAAAATTTGCGGCAAGACGTTATGGAATCAGCGAAGATGATGCACTCACCACGGAACTCTTTGCAAGACTTGCCATGAATCTGATCGAAAAAGCAGTTGCTAGTCGGGCGATCAAGCCACAGTGGCAAGGCATGACGCTGGCCCTGAAAACCCACGTTCAACTGGAACATGGCTTCAGTCCAGACTGGCAGTGGCAAGATATGTTTCTCCTTCATCGTTACAATGCCCAGAGCATTTCGCTTGCGTTTGTGCACGACGTAATTCATGCACCCGAGGGAGCAAACGAAGAGTGGTCACAGCCTAGCCCAACCGCATATGCCACGGCGAACACCCTGGTTGAATTTATTCTCGTGACCTATGGGGATGACAAGGTGTCGGCGCTGCTCGACGCATTTACCGAACACGACTCGTGGGAGACGCTGACCCCGGCGCTGTTTCATCTCTCTGCCGACGAATTTGCGGAGCAGTGGCACGCCTATCTGCGCAAGCACTATCCCATTCCATCGTAAAGGGAAACGTGTGCAATGATGATCCGAAGATTTCCGGGCGTAGGGCGTAAATGGTGCAACGACGGGTGTGGGCGTCGCGGTAAATACAATCCAGGTTCGCGCGGCGGGCTAGGGTGAAGATCGCGCGGGACGGACTGTAGTGCTTAATGATACCGGCCTTGCGTAACTTGTTGGCAATTCGTTTGAGCGGTTTCTCATACTATCCTTTCAAACCAGCTCTTTTCTTTACTCACGTTGATGAATGTTAATCCGTTTGGTCATGACAAACCGATGCTCTCGGCATTGGAACGCCTGGCGGCTGATCGAGGACGTTTCATCATCGGCGCGGCAGAGATGCCACGGACCTTCTGCCATCTGGATGCCCATTCCGACAATATGGCGGCGCTCAAAGGACGCAATGGCGAAGAGATCACCGTGCTCTTCGATTGGGCGCTCGCTGGTTATGGTGTCCCCGGAGAGGAGATTAGCCGCCTGGTTTGGGCTGCACTGCTTGATTGTAAGGTCGAGGTCGCCGAGGCAGAACATCTGGAGACCATCGTTTTCGAACGCTACCTGCAAGGTTTGAACGACGTGGAGTGGCAAGCTGATCCGCTCCAGGTGCGTTATGGTTATCTGATGAGTTCGGTGCTCATCTTTCTCTTTGAAATGGAGGCGGTGGACTTTGTCTTTACGGACGACGTGGCAGAGATGGAACGCGTTTGGGGCTGGCCGCAAGCATGGCTGATTGAGCAAAATGCACGGGTGAACGATCGATTGCTGGCGCGCGCCGATGAATTGCGCAGGATGCTCGCGATGAGCTGAGAACTCCAGCTCGATTCTGTTATCGTCGTTCATGTTCCGTACGTCAATGACAGGCGTGACTGGGTTGCATCAAAGCCCCTATGGGCGAAGCGAGTGTCCTTATCGAGTGCAAGCTAGGTCCGACACGCCCTATTTAGTTTTGCCCATAACGCTTCGATGGTGGACGCCAAATTCCGTGCTTGACCGCGTGAGCGTGCCGCTGCGGCCACTTCGGACGGCAACGCTGCGGCAACAGCGGCGATTTGCTGCCCAGCAATGTCGTGATACCATCGTGAGTTGGCAACATGCCGATTCTGCAGAGCGACCGTGTAAAGTTCAATGGCCTCTGCCTCATCACCCGCTGCGGCACAGAGAAGAGCAACTCCCGTTAGGGCGTGCAAGCTGGGTAGAAGCATGCGGGTTTCTGCGGCAACCTGTAGGCTTTCATAGATATAGGTTCGGGCTTGCTGCAGATTCTGTTGACGCAAGGCAATAAATCCCAAACAACCAAGCGCCTGACCATATCTATGCATTTCACCGTTTACACGGAACAGGTTGAGGGCCTTTAACACGTGTTGCTGCGCATCCTCATCGTTCCCCTCTGCGAGTGCGATGCGTCCCAAATCCTTATATCCAGTAGCAGCCATAGCTTCAGAATAGAGCTCAATGGCCGACTGGATTTGGGAACGCGCTTCCTCATAGCGCCCCAGATTAATCAACGAAAAGCCAAGAACGAATTCAGATCTTCCTATTGTTGCAGAAAGGCCCAGTTGACGTTTAATGGCGATACTCTCTTCAAAAATCTGTAGACTCTCCGCAAAGTAACCACCAAATACGAAGTGACCAGCCAGGTAGTGTGTAGCGAGCGCTTGTTGACCGAGGTCCTGTAATGCTTTGAAGCTTGCAATCGATTGACGAACCAGTTCGATCGCATCCTCAAACCTGCCCATCCATCGAGCAATATTACTCAAGGCAAGTAGTGAGTTGGCAACGCCTCTCACGTCGCCCAGTTGTTGGCGTAACTTCAGACTTTGCTCTGTGCTTTGCCAGGCGCATTCAAGCGAGCCGGCCGTCGCCAATATGTTTCCCAGGATTTCAAGCCCTTGGGTCGTGCGCCAACCATCATCGAGTTCGCGGAGTAACTGCAAACTTTCTTCAATCAGCCTATGGGACGCCTCAAGATTGGTTTGCTGATTGGTCTCTGCCTCTTCAAACAACAAAAGCGCCTGCTCAAAGCGATTCTCTGAAGCGGCCAACAGAGGATCGGTGAGCCAGCGCTTTGCTTGCTGGAGTGTCGCGTTGGCGGCTTCAAACTGTCGTAATTTGCGCTGGAAGAGACTATGCCAAATTGCGATCCGAATCGCGAAGCGAAGCTTGGTGGTGTTCGGCGCGCTCGTTTGCCGATTTGGAGAATCACTTGCTGGCAAATCGGCGATTGATTTCTTACGATGAGAATGATCCGTGGGCAGCGTTATGATCAACTGCTCCAGTGCAAAGCGGCAAAGGGCTTCGCCCTCATCGAGTCGGCTTCGCCACAAATAGTACAAGCCCAAGCTATCGAGACCATCGATTAACTGTCCAAACTCCTCTTTCGCAACGGCCCACTGCCAGGCCATTCGAATGTTCTCACTATCCGCTCCGATCTCTGCCATTGCTGCCTGTTGACGGGCGCCTTTCAAAGCACTTTCGCGTTGAGCCAGGAAATCGCAATAGTAAGCACTGTGCTGATCCCGAACATCCGACAATTGGTCCGACAAGGTGTCCAACGCAAACTGACGCAGCAACTCGTGAATCTCATACCGGCCATCTGGGTTGCGTTGAATCAAAGCCTTGTGGCTCAAGGTAGTCAGCGTTTGCAACGATGCCCCAGCCACCCTCTCAGCTGCCTCGCGGGTGAAACCGCCGCGGAAGATCGCGAGCTTCTGAAAGACACCCCGTTCTGCCCCGGACAACCGTCGCCAGGCACTCTCAAAGATGGACTGTAGGCTCCGTTGGCGAGCGGGCAGGTCATGTAAGTCCGCGGCCAGAAAGATGAGGCCACGTCCGATCTCCGCCGCAATTTCCGCCGGCGTCAGCATCTCAATCCACACAGCAGCGAGAATCAGGCCCAGCGGCATGCCGCCCATCAGTTGACAAATCTGGTTAAGCGCTGACCAATCGTCTGACCCAGGTGTGAAGGTGGGTCGGACCCGCTGGGCAGTCTGAATGAAGAGATGCGTAGCAGCCGAGGTTGCGCCATTCACCGCGTCAGATAGCGCTAAGCCAGTTAGTGGGAATAGCGTCTCACTACTCAGGCGTAGCCGTTCACGGGAAGTGACTAATAGACGCACCTGTGGCGCAGCCTGTAGCATCTCAACATAGAGGTCAACACTATCGAGCAGATGTTCGGCATTGTCTAGCAGCAACAGCATCGTTTTCTCGCGCAAATAGTCATAAAGCTGTTGGCGGGCGGTGCGATCATCATTCTGAAAGGTGTAGCCCACGCTTGTCGCAATTGTCGAGACGATTGACGCTGAATCGGCTAGCGCGGCCAGCGGCACAAAGAATACACCATTTTGATAGTCATCTAGCACAGTCGCAGCCACTTCCAGCGCCAGTCGTGTCTTCCCCATGCCGCCGGGGGCCAGAATTGTTACCAGTCGCATATCCGGCTCGCGCAGAAGCCGCGTCAATTCGGCCACTTCGCGGTCACGCCCCACAAACGGGGTCGTCTGCGCCGGAAGATTGTGTGAAGGGGCAGGGGCTTTCCGCTCAACTACCACACGATGCGTACCGAGTTCATCCTCACGAATCCGCTCATACAAGCCGATTGTCTCGGCTGCCGGCTCAACGCCCAGCTCGTCGTGCAGCACCTGTCGGCACTGCTCATAGTGAGCCAGCGCCGCACCCCGCTGACCGGTCTTCGCCAGCAATTCCATCAACTGGCGGTGTGCCTCCTCGCGCCACGGCCCCAACGCAATGATTCGTCGTGTGACGGCGATGGCCCGTGCGAACTCCTGGTTTGTCGCCCAATGTTGACTGAGTGTTTCCAGGGCTGTTACCATCTGCTCACGCAAACGCGCCTGTTGCGTCAACTGCCACGCTTCAAAATCAGGTGCATTGTGTACAAAGAAGCCGGTCAGAAAATCACCGCGATAGAGGTCGACAGCCGCTTCAAGCGCTTTGACATGATCGTTCTTCTCCGCTTCGGTGATCTGCTCCTCAAAAATTACTGCATCGACCCAAATTGTCTCATCGGCACACAAAGCGACGGTTTGTCCTGCGGTGATCAGCTGATCCGGTAACGCGGCGCGCAATTGCTGAATGGCCTTGCGTAAATTGCCGCGCGCGTTGGTCTCCGGTAGATCACCCCAGAGCAGAGCTGTCAGTGTCGTGCGCAGATGGGATTGGCGCGTCATGGCTAGGTAGAAAAGGAGCGCCTGCGTCTTCGCTGATAGGCCATTGATTAATTCGTCATTGAGGTGAATCTCTGGCGCGCCAAAGAGTTGGAGTGTCAGTTTGGGTCGGTTTGGATATTTGAACATGGGCATCTGATGTAGGGTAAAGTACACGACCACTTTCGGCGCAATGATTATACCACAGATTCATGCTTCGCCGTATACACTAAGCTGCGCCATAAAGTAACATTTTGTACACAAGTGAAAATGTTACTATGTGCTGCGGCGGAGTATATGTGGTCCGTTCTTCACTGCATGTGAAGCGTTGATTCCACCAAACATCGCGCAATTTACAGATCTTGGCAAGAATTCACACTTTTTTCACGCTGCACGCACACTTTACACACGCCCCACCTGCTATCCTGACTGATATCTCCCTTCGTAAACGGTCGCTACCAAGGATAATGCCGTGTGTCAACCCAACCTGCCAACAGAATCCACCGTATCTACCTGCTGACCATCTGGCAAGAAGCCGGCGGGCAAGAAGATGGCCGGCAACCAGAGGAAGAAAACTGGCGCTTTCTTGTGGAGGATCCGCGATCGGGCCGGCGCAAGGGCTTTGCCAACGTCACGGCGCTGGTCGAGGGTCTGTTGGCGATGGTTGTGGAAGAAACGCAAGCATCTGTTCCGGTGGATGACCAGGACGCTTGACGGTGCGTCCCATTCTTTTGACATTGCAGCAAAGGACCACCTAAACCGCCCAGAGCAATGCCAAAAATGTGGTACGCGCCCTCCAAGACTTGAAGTCGGTTGGGCATGATCCCCTGGGTGCTCAACCTAATCATAGATCGATTGTGTTTGTGTAAAGAAGAGAAGGAGAACCTAAAAGATGTCTAGACCGACCATCACAATAACTGTACTTATGTTGTTGGCGTTGCTATCCGCGGCCTGCGTCCCCATCCAAGCGCCACCTGGGACCTCGGGTGCTGAGCCGCTTGATGCCAAGATTGCGGAAGCCATGCGCGGCGCAGGACCGGCGATCTCGGCTGAGGCCACGATCATGGACTGGCCGCCCGAAATGGGCGGCGAATGGACGGTGCTGCGCGAGGGCAGCAACGGTTGGACCTGTCTGCCGGGCATGCCCTACTACCCGGAAGGTATCGGTCGGCCCATGTGTATTGACGAGGTTTGGCTGGCCTTTATGAAGGCGCGGATTGCCGGTGAAGAATTCGCGCCGGTCACCACGCCGGGCGTGGCCTACATGCTGGCCGGCGGGGGTGGTCCCAGCATTCGCGATCCCTTTGTCACAGAACCCGGGCCTGATGAAGAGTGGATCATCGATGCCCCACCGCACATGATGATCCTGACGCCGGGCGACGTCTCGGGCTATTCGCGCACGCCCGGCCCGCAACCGTGGGCCATGTTCCCCGATACATCCTTCAAACATCTGATGTTGGCCGTCCCCATGCCGGTGGAAACGGATGACGCGGACCTTGACCCCAAGATTGCGGAAGCGATGCGCGGGGCGGGGCCGCCGATCTCCGCCGAGGCCACGATCATGGACTGGCCACCCGAAATGGGGGGCGAATGGACGGTGCTGCGCGAGGGCACCAATGGCTGGACCTGTCTGCCGGGCATGCCCTACTACCCGGAAGGCATCGGTCGTCCCATGTGTATTGATGAGGTTTGGCTGGCCTTTATGAAGGCGCGCATTGCCGGTGAAGAATTCACGCCGGTCACCAAGCCAGGTGTCGCGTATATGCTGGCCGGCGGGGGCGGTCCCAGCATCCGCGATCCCTTTGTCACCGAACCGGGACCAGACGAAGAGTGGATCATCGATGCGCCGCCACACATGATGATTCTGACGCCGGGTGACCTGTCGGGGTATTCGCGCACCCCTGGTCCAGAACCGTGGGCCATGTTCCCCGACACCTCGTTCGCACACATCATGTTGGCGATTCCCATGCCAGAATAATAGGAACGTGGATGACCCGGTGTCGCTGCTGGGTCATCTTTTTCAACAATCGCGCAACATAGAATGCAACCTTTGTATAGTACACAATCGGAGATTTCCATGCAACAGCGCCTGACATGGCAGCCCCAAATCCTTGATCTGAGGCGAGCCCCAGATCGGCACGCCTTTGAGGCACTCAAGCCACAAGGCAAGCTCTGGTCGATCCACGACACCATTGAAGAGCAGATCGAGGATCTGGTGCGCACGCGCAACCCACAGTGGATCAAACGGCCGGTCGATGCTGCGCAGGTCAAAGCGGAAATGGCGGCGCTGTTGAATGGTATTCCTCTCGACGAGTATGGTCGTTGGGTTTATTATCCTTGGTCGGGGGAGATGGTTCATCTGCTGCCGCCGGCTCAGTTCCGCGAACTACGGCTCAATCGCAATCAAAACAAAATTACACACGCCGAACAGGAACAACTTGATCAGATCACGATTGGCATTGCAGGGCTATCCGTCGGCAACGCGGTGGCAATGGCGTTGGCCATTGAGGGGATTGGCGGCCATCTCAAACTGGCGGACTTTGATCGGTTGGATCTCTCGAATATGAATCGGATCCGGGCCAAGGTTAGCGATATTGCGCTGCCCAAAACGATGCTCTGTGCGCGCCAAATCTTCGAAATGAACCCCTATGCCCAGGTCGAGCTGTTTGCAAATGGGCTAAAGGCAGAAAATCTGGAAGCATTCTTTGGCGGCGACCCGGCGCTTGACATTGTCATTGACGAATGCGACGACATTCGGATCAAGTTTCTGCTGCGCGAAGCGGCCAGGGCGCGCGGGATTCCCGTGTTGATGGAGACCAGCGACCGGGGCATGCTTGATGTGGAGCGCTTTGATCGAGAGCCGCAGCGTCCGCTCTTTCATGGGCTGCTCGGCGACACGACGGCGGCTGATGTGCCCGCCAACTTGACCAACGAAGAGAAGGTACCTTTTGTCGCGCCGATTATCGGGGTCGATGCGCTCTCCGCACGCTGCGGCGCATCCATGATCGAGATTGGCGAGACAATTACCACATGGCCCCAACTTGGCTCCGAGGTGCTGTTGGGCGGTGCCACGGTTAGCGCTGCGGTGCGCGCATTGGTCCTGAATGGCGAGTTGGCCTCCGGTCGCCGCTATATCGATCTGGCCGATCTCATTCACAAACAGGCGTGTCCAGCGCAACCCCAAACATCATCGTCACCTCCGGTTGAGGAGATGCCAACCCGTAGCAATGCCCAACCGCAGCAAGTTTCTGAATTGATGCATTTTCTGGTTGCGCAAGCGATCCTGGCGCCATCCGGTGGCAATAGCCAGCCGTGGCGCTTCTACACAGACAATCAGACTCTGTGGGTGGTCCATGATCGCGTGCGCAGCCGCAATCTACTGGATCCGGATCACCGGGGGGCCTATGTGGCGCTGGGTGCAGCGATTGAAAATATCCGGATTGCGGCGGCGCAGCGTGGTTATGCAACGCAGATCAGCTATTTCCCCACCGGTGAGCCGCCACCAATGAATGAAGCAGAGAACGATGCAGAGAACGATGCAGCAGCGCGGGATGAGATCGTCGCAGCCCTCCAATTTGAGATCGATGGGACTATGCGACAGACAGCTCTAGCCGCGCAGTGGCCCCATCTGCAACAGCGGATGACCGACCGCAAGAGCTATGGACGCACACCCTTGCAGTCAGCACAGCGGGATGCGTTGTTGGTGGCAGCAGAGCGTCATGGTTGTGATTTAACCCTGCTTGAAACTGAACGTGAACTGGTAGAGATTGGCGCCATTGTTGGCGAAGGGGATCGACTGCGCTTTTTGTGCGCAGAGACCCACCGTGAACTGATGGCGGAGATGCGCTGGACAGCGGAAGAGGCCCAAACCACCGGCGACGGCGTCGACATTGCAACACTCGAATTAACGGTCACCGAGGCCACCGGCATTCAGTTGCTGCGTCGCCCGGAGATTGCCCACTTGCTGCGCAGTCAACATGGCGGATCTAGCCTGAAAGAGTTGTCCGAAAAGGCGATCAAACGCTCTTCTGCCGTTGGCTTAATTCGCATCACCGGTTCCCGACCCCATGAATTGATGCAAGGCGGTCAAGCGATTGAGGCGCTGTGGATCGTTGCCACGCAATTGGGCATCACCTGGCATCCCATGACGAGCTTGCTCTACATGTTTCACCGACAATTTACACCCGAGTTTACACTACAGGAAGCAGCTATCTTGCGTCAATTGCAGGCGCGCTTTGATCGTCTCTTTCCCGTCTATGCCGGTGATACCGCGCTTCTGCTCTTTCGGCTTTCGCAGGGCCAGAGCGATGGTCTGCGCTCGCTGCGCCGCCCCATTGACCAAGTGCTCACGTTTGGTACACCACCATATGACAAGAACAGGAAAGGAAACCGATGAACGCGCCCGTACAGCAAAAAAGTGAGGGGCGTCACAAAAGCGTTCCGCCCTTTTATCCACCGCCCGCGGAACCTTTTGACACACCGTGGCAAATCACCGTCTATAGCGCAACCCATGAACGGGAGCGCTGGCAGCGTTATAACGAAATCGCCAATCGTAGTTACGCTGTACGAGGGCTAAAGTCCGTTGGTGAAGAACGACATATTGACATTGACCAGTATCCAACCTACTTTGCCGAAGCAACCGTCAATGGGTCTGCGCCAATCGGTGGTGTCCGTGTCCATACTCCCAGCCCACATGGTTGGCTACCGTTGCAGGAAGAACTGACGGGTTATACAGATATGGAGAGTTTGCAGCTTCTCTGTCAAGAATTAATGCCCGAGGGGATCTGTCATGGTGGTGGCCTTTGGATCAATCCAAAGCGTCGTCTGCGGGGGCTAGCGGGTGATCTAGCGCGCGCCTGTTTTGTTATGTTCGCTGTGACGCGCGCCAGGTGGTATTTGGGTGCAGGGCATCAATATGTTTTGGATACTTGGGCTTCTCTCGGTTGGCATCCGACTGCCAAGTTTCCCACATTCCCTTATCCTGATGAGCGCTATGAAAGCTATGTTCTGCTTGGGAACCAGGATACTTGGCCGAAGGATCTGAGAATTTGGACCGCAGAGCAAACTGAAAATGTGGTTCTGAATGGTCAAAGCGCGCAGTTTGTCGTCCAACCCATGCGGCTCAAGAAATGAGGTGGGAACCCAGCGTGTTAGACGCGGCGTTGTGCCTGGAACCCAAGGTAATCCTGGCAGACTATCGATTAGGCGTACTCAGCCGTCAGGTCAGCCTGCTCATACGCCGCGAAGTCCTTGAAGGGCGCGCCACTTTCGGCGTATACGGCTGTGGGAAAGAGCTGGCCCAAATTGCGATGGCCAAAGTCTTCCAGAAAGGTGACTTCCGCTCAGGCTATTATCGCGATCAGACCCTATTCTTTGCACTTGATATGCTGGAACCTTGTCAAATGTTCGCCCAGCTCTTTGCGAATACGAATCCACAATGCGAGCCAGCAACCGGTGGCAGGAGCATGATCGGCCACTTTGGCACCCGTCTGCTCGACGCCAATGATGCGTGGTTGCCCCAAACGGCAATGTACAATTCCACCGTGGACATCTCGCCAACCGGAGGGCAAATGCCGCGCTTGGTTGGGTTAGCCTATGCCTCGCGCTATTACCGTGAAGTGGCCGGGCTCGCGGATATGACGAATTACTCGCATCATGGCAATGAAATTGCCTTTGGCTCCATTGGCAATGGGAGTTGTGCCGGCGGCGTGTTTTGGGAATCCCTTAATGTGATTGGCGCTCTGCAAGTACCGGCGGTCATTTCGATCTGGGATGATGAATACGGTATCTCTGTACACAATGATGTGCAACATACCAAAGATGATCTGGCAATCTTATTGCAAGGTTTCAGCAAGAAAAAAGAGACAGACCGGGGATTTAACCTCTATCAAGTGCGCGGATGGGATTATCCGGCGTTGGTTGAAACGTACAAAGCTGCGGCCACAGCTGCACGAGAGCAATATATACCGGCAATTATTCATGTCATCGACATGGTCCAACCACAGGGGCATTCCACATCGGGTAGCCATGAGCGCTATAAAACACAGGAACGTTTGGCGTGGGAAACAGCACATGATCCATTGATCCGGTTGCGGAGTTGGATAGAGGCACGAGGATATGCGACACCGAAACAGCTAAATCATATTGAAGCCGAAGCAAAAGCAGAGGCAGAACGCGCTTGTCATACCGCCTGGCAAGCGAAGATTGCTCCCATCCAGGCGGAAGGCGCCACATTCGCCAATCTGTTAAATTGCGCCACTTTGAACCCGACGGATACAACCAAAGTTGTACGCCTCAAAGATGAACTCAGCCGCCAGTTGTCAGATGAACCACTTCTTCTACGCAGATCGATTCAACGCCTGGCCCACAATGCATTAGCCGTTCTCCATACAGAGAAGAATGAAACCTACACCCATCTTCTCCGCTGGCGAAAAAAGATGGAGCTGCGAGTTAGGCATATGTACGGCAGCCACCTTTACAGTTCGTCTGAAACGTCGCCGCTCAGGATAGAGAGCAGAAAGCCGCTATATGCCGAGGGAATCGAGACTGTAGCGGGCCACCAAATATTACGAGACAACTTCGATGCCATCTTGGAGAGAGATCCCCGAGTCTCTATTTTTGGCGAGGATGTAGGATGCTTGGGTGGTGTAAATCAAGGAGTGGCGGGTCTCCAGGCCAAGTATGGAGACCATCGCGTAGCCGACACCGGTATATGCGAAGCTGCCATTATCGGTCGGGCCATTGGTATGGCGTTGCGCGGCTTACGCCCCATCGCTGAAATTCAATACATTGACTACATTCTCTATGCACTTAGCACGATATCGGATGATCTGGCAACAACCTATTGGCGAAGTTGCGGGGGGCAAAAGGCTCCAGTAATTATTCGAACCAGAGGCCATCGTTTTGAGGGCATTTGGCACAGTGGCTCGCCGATGGCAGCACTCATCAACTTGCTGCGTGGTATACATATTGTTGTGCCGCGCAACATGACCCAAGCGGCTGGTTTTTACAACACATTGTTGCAAGGCGAAGATCCGGCATTGGTGATTGAATGTCTCAATGCCTATCGTCTTCACGAACGGAGACCCACAAATCCAGGAAATTATACCGTTCTGCTGGGTGTCCCTGAAATTTTGCGACCCGGTTCAGATATCACCCTGGTAACCTACGGCGCCTGTTGTTCGCTTGCGCAAGAGGCCGCAGAACGACTAATACACCTGAACATCTCGGTCGAGATAATCGATGTCCAATCATTACTGCCTTTTGACATCCACCACATGATAGTTGAATCGCTCAAAAAAACCAATCGCATCCTTTTTTTGGACGAAGATATGCCTGGTGGAGCCACCGCCTACATGATGCAACAGGTGCTTGAAGTGCAAAAGGGTTACCAGTGGCTCGATTCGGCGCCATGTACATTGTGTGCGCAGCCACATCGGCCCGCATTTGGCCGTGATGGTGACTATTTCTCGAAGCCCAATACAGAAGATATTACAGAAACTGTCTATGCGATCATGCATGAAGCCGATCCTGTTGCATATCCTGAGATCTGGACTTGATCCCTTCGTTCGGCGACTACAACCTTGGTCTGCTGCTTGCTCAAGAACTCGGTCGGGTCGGTGAAGCTGAAGCCGCTTATGGCAAGGCCCCTGCGCTTGAATTAAACAATGCGCTATGTCTACCGCCTCGGCTTGCTGTACATGAGATCTTACAGCGCTTCTGCTCTTTCGGCTTTCGCAGGGCCAGAGCGATGGTCTGCGCTCGCTGCGCCGCCCCATTGACCAAGTGCTCACTTTTGGTACACCGCCATCTGCTTTGAATAGAAGAGAGAATTCGAAACACGTCGACGTAGGGACTCGGCGATATATCGTCACGAGAACCGCTTTGTAATGATAGACAATACTAAAATCACGAAGGTTTTTTCTCCTCTACGGACGAGGGGGTATATCAGAAGGTAGAAGAATGAACAATTTTGTAACAAACTCAACTGTCGTTGTGAGCGACAAAAATCTGACATTAGAGCAGATCAACAGCGTTGCGCGTTGGGGCGCACAGGTACAGGTTACCACCGATCGGGAGATCATCAGCCGCATGGAAGCTTCTCATGAATTTATCATGCGAGCTGTGGCAGAAGGCGATAGCATCTATGGCGTTACCACCGCATTTGGGGGCATGGCCCATGTCATGCTCTCGGCAAGCGAAGCAGAGGAGATCCAGAACAATGCCATCCATCTATTTAAATGTGGTGCAGGAAAGGCACTGCCGGTATGCGATGTACGCGCTGCCATGCTGCTGCGTATCCATTCCCATCTGCATGGCGCCTCTGGTGTACGCCCAGAACTCATCAAACGTTTGCAACTCTTCTTAAATGCGGGGATGACCCCGATCGTGCCGGAATTGGGGTCGATTGGCGCAAGTGGAGATATAGTCCCGTTGGCCTATATATGCGGTGCCGTCATGGGGCTAGATGAGAAATATAGGGTTGAGTGTAATGGCGAACAGATTGGGGCCATCACTGCACTCGAACGTCTAGATCTGGCGCCAATGCGACTGCGCCCCAAAGAAGGTCTAGCCATGTTCAATGGCACCTCTGTCATGACCGGGATTGCCATTAACTGCCTGTATGACGCACAGCAGATGTTTACGCTGGCGCTAGGTTGTCACGCCCTATTTGTGCAGGCATTTGGCGGGACAAATCAATCCTTTCATCCGTTTATCCATCGCTTGAAACCCCACACGGGTCAACTAGCCGTTGCTAACCAGATGCTTCACCTGTTGCAAGGATCACAATTGAGCTTAGACGAATTGGAAAACAGCGATCATCGTGCGGAGAATGAACTGATCCAGGATCGCTATGCCCTACGCTGTATTCCGCAATATCTTGGGCCAATCTGCGAAGGCCTGATGCAAATCGCTAGAACTTTGGAGATAGAAGCCAATTGTGCCAATGACAACCCACTCATCGATCTGGATCAGCAGGCCGCTTATCATGGCGGCAATTTTCTGGGACAGTATGTTAGCGTCAATATGGATCGTCTTCGCTACTATCTGGGGCTATTGGCGAAACATCTGGATGTACAGATTGGCTGGTTGGTTAGCCCTGAATTTAACGGCGGATTGCCAGCATGCTTGATCGGTAATCCCAATCGTTCGGTCAACATGGGATTGAAAGGGCTGCAAATTGTCGGTAATTCAATCATGCCGCTGTTGACATTCTTTGGCAACTCCCTTGCTGACCGGTTTCCATCCCATGCAGAGCAGTTTAACCAAAATATCAATAGTCAGGGCTTTGGCTCTGCGAATCTTACTCGTCAATCGATCGCGTTATTCCATCAATATATGGCGATTTGCCTGATCTTTGGCGTGCAAGGTGTTGACCTACGCACCCACCGGCGACAGGGGCACTTTGATGCTAGCGTTGTGCTTTCTCCCGCAACAAAAGTGCTCTATGACGCCGTGCGACTCGTCACCGGTGTGCCAGTACGCCAGGATAGACCTTTCATTTGGAACGATGACGAACAATTTTTGGATGAATATATAGCCGATATTGCTGCCGACATTGCGTGTGATGGGCACATCGTCGGCGCAATCAAAGGAGCAACAGAGAGATCACTATGAATATTGCACGGAATTTGGAACAGTCAGAGCGACTGTATGCTGACTGTCCAGCCCTCATCTTTGAAGGGCGAACCTATTGCTATCGTGAAATAAACGAACTGGCCAATCGTGTCGCCAATCTCCTCGCCGATTTGGGTATCAGAGAGGGAGATCGGGTAGCGCTGTTTCTACCCAATATTCCCGAATTTCTTTTTGCCTATTACGGCATTTTGAAGCTCGGCGCCATTGTCGTCTCAATTAGCGCCCGACTCAAGGCCCGCGAGGTGCAGTTTATTCTGGATGACAGTGGTGCACTGGTTGTGATCACATCGGACGAATTGATGGCAACCCTACCACAGCGTTTGGTTCAGCACATCTTAGTGACTGGCCGACCTGCCGATGACCACTACCGTAGGTTTGACGATCTGCTTGCTGACTCGTCACCAATCCGAACAAGTGTGGATCTATCACCCAATACACCCGCTGCGATCCTCTATACATCCGGTACAACGGGTACACCAAAAGGGGCCGTACTCTCACATAACAATGTCATTTCCAATGTCCAGGCGGCTTGCCACCATTGTGGCATTGTGCAAAGGGATAGATTGCTGTTATTTGTCCCGCTATTCCACTGTTTTGGGCAGAACGCCATCATGAACTGTAGCGTAGCTAGCGGTGCGACGATCGTCCTACAACAGCGTTTTGGTCTTGATGAGATCCTGCAGAGCATTCAAGAAAATCACGTGTCTCACTTCTATGGTGTGCCAACGGTCTTCATCTGGTTGAGCAATGCTGATCTGACCGATTTTGATCTATCGAGTATTCGCTACTACTTTTCTGCTGCCGCCAAATTGCCGGTAGAGATCGCGGAGCAATGGCGCGAACGCTTCGGGTTGCCGATTTACGAAGGCTATGGCTTGACAGAAACATCGCCCTTTAGCAGCTACAACCACGGGTCCGACTATCGTATTGGCTCAATTGGGACACCAATCAAGCATGTGACCATGCAGATCTGGGATGAGCAAGAGCACGTACTTGGCCCAGGTCAACTCGGCGAAATTGTCATCAAAGGACCGAATATTATGCTCGGCTACTGGAACCGACCAGTGGAGACCGCAGACGCGATGAGCGGCGATTGGTTTCATTCTGGTGACATCGGCTTTTGTGACGAAGATGGCTATTTCTATATTACAGATCGACTGAAGGATATGATCAATGTTTCCGGGCTCAAAGTCTATCCAGCTGAAGTCGAAAATGTTCTCTATCAACATCCGGCGGTTCAGGAAGCGGCTGTCTACGGTGTGCCCCATGCGGAAAAGGGAGAAGTGGTCTGGGCAACTGTCGTTCTCAAGGCCGGTTGGCAAACAAAAGCGGATGAGCCTCTAGCAGAAGAGTTAATTGGCTTTTGTGAGGCGCGCGTTGCCACATTCAAAGCGCCCTGTTTGATTCAGATCGCCGATGCAATCCCCAAGAATCCAACGGGAAAAGTTTTAAAGCGTGTGCTCATTGCGGCAGCCCAGGCAAAACAAGAGTAAGGTAAACCTATGAATGCGTTTGTGCAACAAAAAACCGAGCAGCAGCATCGTAAAAGCGTCCCCCTCTTCTATCCACCGCCCGCTGAATCCTTTGACACACCGTGGCAAATTACCGTTTATAGTGCAACCCATGAACGAGAGCGCTGGCAGCGTTACAACGAAATCGCCAATCGTAGCTATGCCACCCGTGGGTTGCAGGCGGTTGGCGAGGAACGGTCTGTCGACATTGACCAATATCCCACTTACTTTGCCGAAGCAACCATTGATGGCGCGGCGCCGATTGGTGGTGTACGCCTACATTTGCCCAACTGTTGTGGCGAAATCCCATTGCTGGAAGAGCTGATCGGATATATCGATATCGAAATTCTCTCTTCACTTTTGGCGCCGCTACAGTCAGAAGGGATAACCCAAGGCAGCAGTCTTTGGATCGATCCAGCACGGCGTTATCCAGGGCTAGCTGGTGATCTGGCGCGCGCCTGCTGCGCGATCTTCGTCGCGACAGAAGCAAGATGGTATGTCGGTTGTGCCCATCAATATGTCTTAGATGCGTGGCACTCTGTGGGTTGGCGGGCCGTGCCTTCGCTCCCAACCTTTCCCTATCCCGATAGCCGTTATCGCAGTTTTATCCAACTCGGCAGCCAAGATATATGGCCCAATGAATTTAGGTTATGGGCGGAGAAGCAAGTCGAAAATACACGATTAGACGGACCAGGAGCACGGTTGATCGTTCAACCCATGCGCCAAAAATGATGCACGATACCGATTTATGTAAGCGGCATTCGTAACTATTCAGGCATGGCTCGCCTTGAAATAAATTTCAGGCTAACCGCGGAAGTCGGCTTAGGGTCTGTCCAGAATCAACATAAATAACTTGTGCAATTTTTTCCAGTGTGAGACCACGGGAAATTCACTATCTTATTTCTGGACAGACCCTTAAGCCGACTTGAGTTATCGGCCAGCAATTTATTGCTAGGCTGAATAGTTAGCAGCATTCTCACGCTACGCAGGAGCAACAAAATGACTGTCGATCTGAGTTTCCCTCCCCACTACAACGCCAGTGAACTCTTATTCCAGAATCTGCACGCAGACCGGCGTGACCGGATCGCGATCTATTGGGAAGAGGAAACGTACACCTATGCACAACTCTGTGAGATGGCTGGTCGGTTCGGCAATGCGCTAAAATCCCTCGGAATTCCGGTCGGCTCACGGATCCTGATGTTGGTCATGGATACGCCCTATTTTCCCGCGGTCTTTTTTGGATCAATGCGCGCTGGCTACATTCCCATTCCCACCAATACGGTGCTGCATGGCGACGCATATTTGTATCTTTTGCAAGATAGCGGCGCCAAGGCTATGATTGTTAGCCAACCACTGTATCCAAAGATTGCCGCGATTCGTGATCAGTGTCCACAGTTGGAACATGTGATTGTCATCGGTGAAGAAGGCACAGCAGATACACTCTCTTATGATGAAATCATCGCGGCGGCGACACGCAATTTAGACCCAGCGCCAACCACACCTACCGATCCGGCGTTTATGCTCTACAGCAGCGGCAGCACAGGCTTTCCCAAGGGGATCGTCCATCTGCACAGAAATATCCGCTATACCACAGCTTCCTATGCGCAACAGGTACTCGGCATCACTCCGGAGGATATCTGCTTCTCGCCATCAAAGGCGTTTCATGCCTATGGCCTGGGGAATAGTGTCACCTTCCCCTGCTCGGTCGGCGCGAGCGCGGTCCTGCTAACGGGCCGACCAACGCCGGCGCGAGTCTTCGCAACGATTGCCCGTTTCAGGCCGACCCTCTTTTTTACGGCGCCGACCCTTTATGCAGCGCTGCTTGCCGCCTACGACGAGACCGATATGAGCAGCATTCGCCGCTGTGTATCGGCCGCCGAGGCACTACCCCAAGCGGTCTGTCGGCAATGGAAAGCGCGCTTTGGCATTGATATTTTGGATGGGATTGGGACAACGGAGATGTTGCACATTTTCATTTCAAATCGCCCAGAGCAGATCAAAGCTGGGTCGAGCGGCTATCCCGTCCCTGGATACCAGGCGAAAATTGTGGACGAGACTGGCGTTCCGGTTAGGCAGGGCGAAACCGGGGATCTGCTGGTCAAAGGCGATAGCGCCGCTGCCTGTTATTGGCATAAGCCGGAGAAGACCAAAGCAACAATGCGCGGTGACTGGGTCTTTACGGGGGATCGCTACTACCAAGATACAGAGGGAGCATATTATTATGAAGGACGCTCCGATGATATGTTCAAGGTCAGCGGCCAGTGGGTTTCGCCCATCGAAGTGGAGAATACGCTGATTGAGCATCCAGCCGTCTTCGAGTGTGCGGTCGTCGGCGCAACCAATGAACAGGGTCTCCAATGTACAAAAGCTTTTATCGTTTGGGCGCAAGGCATTCAGGGCGATGATACCCTAACGCAGACGCTACAGGATCATGTCAAATCACGCATTGCTCCCTACAAATATCCACGCATCGTGGTCTATCGGGATGAATTACCCAAGACGGCCACGGGGAAGATCCAACGCTTTCTGTTGCGCGGATGAGTTATCGTAAGGACATTCCAAGTTAAGAGTTGCAAACCATAAAAGACCAATGACGAAAGGGAAACTAGATTCCACATGACACAGCCCCAAATTTGGCATCACGGCCTGGTCGCCCGCGAATGGGCCGAGTTTGAAATGGTAGGGTGTTATCACTCATGATTATTGATCAAATGGTAACTCACGAGCTGCTCACTCCGTTGGCCCAAGCGGCCATGAACAGCCCAAATCTACGGATCAACGACTGGCATAGAACAACGCTGAGCGTGCAAGGCCGGCGCACCATATTTCGCTTCGCCGGAATGGGCTATAATGGCACAGCGCCACAACCCTGGTCGCTCATTCTCAAAGAGATTGAGGCGCCCGAGCGGGACGATGCGCCCGATCTTGAACTGGACTGCTGGTTCTATTGGCAGCGTGAAAGTTTGCTCTATGCAGCCGGGATACCGCAAACACTCAATGGTGACCTGCGGGCGCCACGCTGCTTTGGCGCGATGGAACCGCTCCCACACCTGCGCTGGATCTGGCTCGAGGATCTGCAGGATTGCTATGTCGGCAAATGGCCATTGGACCGATATGGGTTGGCAGCCTATCATTTGGGCAAGTTCAATGGCCGCTATCTTGCCGGCCAGCCCATGCCCGTCGCGCCCTGGCTGCATGATCATGGACTGCGCTCCGCGAGTGGCGCGCAAGTTATGGATAATGCGATGGTGCGGCTACGCGATCCGGCGATCTGGGATCATTCCTTGCTGCGCAGCGCCTTTTCCCAACCGATGCTTCCTGCGTTGGAACGGCTGGCGGCTGACCGGGAACGGTTCCTGGCCGGCGCGGCAGAGATGCCGCGGACCTTTTGCCATTTGGATGCCCATTCCGACAATATGGCCGCGCTCGTCAATGACACCGGCAAAGAGGTCACGGTGCTTTTCGACTGGGCGCTCGCCGGCTATGGCGTACTGGGCGAGGAGATCAGCCGCCTGGTTTGGGCTGCACTGCTTGATTGTAAGGTCGAGGTCGCCGAGGCAGAGCCATTAGAGGCGATGGTCTTTGAACGCTACCTGCAAGGCTTGAACGATGTGGGCTGGCGCGCTGATCCGCTCCAGGTGCGTTATGGTTATCTGATGAGTTCGGTGCTCATCTTCCCCTTTGAAATGGAGGCCGTGGAGTTTGCATTTGCAGAAGATGTGGCGGAGATGGAATGTGTATGGGGTTGGCCACAAGAACGGCTGATTGCCCAAAACGCACAGGTCAACGATCTACTGCTGGCGCGCGCCGATGAATTACGCAGGATGCTCTCTATGCTATGAGGGAATGTACCAGCGAGATTCTGCCAGTCAAGTCGAGGGTTGAGTATACCATATTCCGCAGTGTAGATGCGGCCTTCTGCGACACATCCGGTGGTCTGCCCTTCATGCTATACCTAGCGATTACATTGGCCAGCATGACGGCAGTTGTCAACGGCATTCAGTTTGATTCAGATAATACAGGGAGCTTGTAACGATGCATAACACCTTTTTCCGCCTCGGCACGGAGTTACCAAACGCCTATACCCAAATTGGCGTCAAAGCGGCCACGCTGAATCAACTCATTTTGGCTGGCTTTCCGGTTCCCCCAGGGCTTTGTGTCCCCGTGGCGATGTTCAAGCAGGCGATAGCTCCGTTTACAGCACAGATCGACGCGCTCTGTGTGCGCGCGGATCTGCGCGATTCTGGCGTTGCCCAAAGCACGGCCCAAGCGATTGTCACCTTATTAGAGGACCTTCACCTGCCGTTCGAGCTTCAGCAGGCGCTTACCGATGCGCTGCCGTCATTGGGGGATGCGCCGCTGGCCGTGCGCTCCTCAGCGACGCTGGAAGATTTGGCGGATGCCAGTTTTGCCGGACAATACCAATCGGTCATCGGCGTACAGGGCGCGGATGAGCTGGCTGAGGCCATCCTGACCTGCTGGCGCTCGTTCTACTCCGCCAATGCACTGGCGGCGCGGGCGGCGTATGCCCTGACCCATCAGCCAGCGCAACCGGATGACCACGGCATGGCGGTTCTGATTCAGCCGCTGCTCAACGCCGACTGCGCCGGCGTCTGTTTTAGCATCGATCCGGTTCGGCAGCAGGCCGATTGGCTGCTTGTAACCGCGGGGTGGGGCCTCGGCGTCGGTGTCGTGGAAGGGAGCGTCCCGGTGGATACTTTCCGCGTTCGCCGTGCGGATTGCACAGTGGCCGAATCCGTGATCGCGGACAAAGAGAGCTGCATTCGTTATGCGCCAACGCAACCTGACCCCGGCATGAGCTTACAGCCGGTGGCGGTGGCGGCCGATCGGCGCGGGGTGGCCTGTTTGCCCAGAAAGTGGCTGCAGCGGGTGGCGCAATTTGCCCTGGCCGCGGAACAGACATTGGGGCAACCGCAAGATATGGAATGGGCGATCACGGGCCAAAATTTTTGGCTGTTGCAGAGTCGCCCAATCACCACGTTGCCTACGACAGTGCGACAGCAGACCCACTTTCCCATTACGTGGGCGAACGCGGCGGAGCGGCAGCGGCTGTGGTGGTTGGAGCGGCAGACCGAGCGGCCATCGGCGACTTTATTGCCGGCTGAAATCGAGTTTATCCAAACTTGTTCAACCAGAGGTGGCCAAGCGGCCGTCGAGTTGAGTGGCGGCGCCAAAACCCGTTGGCGCAAAGTGGTCAATGGACGGATCTATATGGCGGTGGCCGATAGCCCCCTCCAACCGGGGGATCGACGAATTCGTCGCGCCGCGCGGGATGATCTCTTTGCGCGGTTGGCAGAAGAGCAGGTGACCTTGTGGGAACATTGGGGGCCTGAAATCATCCGGGCGACGGAACGGTTGGATGCCTTCGACGGTAGTGCAGCCGATGACAATGCGCTGGCGGACCATCTGGAGGACGCGCTTGCCGCCGCCCACCGCCATTGGATGATCCATACCATGATGCCGCGTGACAATGGTTGTGGGCCTTTGCTGGCCAGCTACCAGCAGCTTAGCGGTAAAAACGCTGCAGCAGCAAGAGCGGACCTGCCCTATTTGCTGCAAGGGGTGGATACAGTGCAAACTCGCTTGATCGAGTTGTTGTACGACCTTGCCTGTTTGGCTTTGGTGTATGATCCAGTCGTTGCCGAGTTGCAAAATCATACGCCAGGCGGCTATGTCAGGCTATGTAACCTGCCTGAAGCCGCACCCTTTGTCGAGCAATTTAGGCACGTGCTGGCGATTTACGGTGGGCGCGTTGGGCTCTTCACCCAGGGCGTGGATGGTGAAAGTACAATTGCCTTACCCTTGCCCTGGCGCGCGGCCCCCGATCAGCTATTGGCAATGGTCGGTCACTATCTGCCCTTGGCCCAGGGCCATCAAAGTGGAGACCAGGCGAACGCTCCGCGCATCGCCCGCCAGCAGGCGCAAGCGGAGCAACAGGCAAGCGTGGATGCGCTTTGTGCGGCAGCCGGCGATCCGACGCTTGTTGCGCAATTTCGCCGCCATCTGGCATTTGCACGGCGCAGCGCCGCGTTTCTCGACGATCACAACCACTATATCGATCAACTCTCCGCAGGGCAGACAATGCAAGCCCTGCTCTACGGCGGGCGTTGGCTGACGGACCGTGGCGATCTGCCTCACCCCTACGAAGTTTTCTGGCTTTACCCAACCGAGGTCCTGGCCACATTGCGCGCCGAAGACAAAGGAAATTACAGCGAGTTGATTGCCCAACGCAAAGCAGATTTCAGCCGCTGGGAGACCTTGCAGACTCCACCATATATCGGTTTGCCGGATCCACAACTCCCCACTGCCGACCAGCCGGAGCGCCGATCTGACGCCAACGGTAGCGATGCTCAATCCAACACCGTTAATAGACTGATCGGCCGGGCGGTCAGCGCCGGCAGACGGTTAGGCCGGGCCCGCGTCATCCATGACGCCGCCGACCTGCCCACAGTCGCAGCGGGGGATGTCCTCGTCGCTGCACAGGCAAACCCGCTTTGGACATCGCTCTTTCCAGCCCTAGCGGCTATCGTCCTGGATATGGGTGGCCCCGGCGATCATGCAGCGATCACTGCCCGTGAATTCGGCATTCCGGCGATCTTTGGGACCGGTCAAGCCACCGACCGCATCCCCGAAGGTGCTTGGGTAACGGTAGACAGTGACAGTGGAAGCGTGACCTGGGCATAGAGCCAAGCTGGCGGTAAGGTTCACGTTGGCATTGTGCCTGCTAACAACCCCTGCACCCTGACTCGCCAATCGCGTCTTTGGCCCCGTCTTTGCGCCGCTGCGGCGACCTCTGCCGGCAAGGATTCGGCAGCAGCAGCGATATGCTTGCCGATAACATCGTGATACCAGCGCGAATTGGCCACATGTCCGATCTGCAAGGCAATGGTGTACAGCTCGACGGCAGCCTCGCTATCTCCCTCTTGGGCGCGCAGCAGGGCAAGGCCGGCGAGCGCGGTCATGCTGGGCAGGATAATGAGCGTGTCGGCAGCCAGTTGTAGATTTTCATGAATATAGTGCCGCGCTTGGGGTAGATCACCCAGCTGTAACATCACAATACCCAGACAACCAAGCGTCTGACCCAGTCCATTCATATCTTCTGTCTTGCGAAATAGCGCCAGGGCCTCCATCAAGTAGGCATGTGCCTCATCATACAGTTTTTCAGAAAAGTTTTGTCCCATCGGCCCAGCGGGAGATGTGGTACGAAGCTTTTCTGGAGAGCGAACGATCGCTCTGACCATTGCAACGCAGCCCAAATTCTTCGCAATATAGCCGCCCCCCATGTTCGGGTAGAATGACAATGCTTGGTTGAAGCGCGCTTCTGCTTCCTCATAACTGCCCAAATGCATGAGCGCAAAGGCAGAAACAACCGTCGGCGTGACAGGTTCTCCAGCCAAACCGAGCGCACGGTAGACGGCACGCGGTTCTTCAGACACCTGTAGACCCTCTGCAAACTTGCCGCCATAGACCAGAATACCGATCCGTGTGTGGACTGCATTCGCGCGCTGGTCGGGAGCATTCAGTGCAGTAAAGAGCGCAATCGATTGCTGGATCAGTGCTTCCGCTTCGTCAAAGTTGCCCTCCCAGCGGGCAATGTGACTTAAATTTTTGAGCGATTCACCAACCCCTCTGACGTCGCCCAAGATTTGGCGTAGCGCCGCTCCTTCTTCGGTCAATGCTCTGGCGCGCACCAACAACCCCAACGGCTGCAAACCACGCACAACCAGATCAATTCCCCGTGCGATATACCAAGGCTCATTGAGCGTACGGAAGATGGTCAGGCTCTGCTCCGCCAACGATCTGGCCTCTTTGCGGTCGACGCCATAGGCGATCTCAGCTTCTTCATAGAGCAACTGAGCTTGCTCAAAACGGGCATCGTGGCCGGTAAGTAAAGGATGTCCGAGCCAGCTTCGTGCCTGCCGTAGTACATGTTGTGCAGCGGAGTCCTGATTCAAATGGCGATGGAACAGGCTTACCCAAAGGCAAGCGCGGATGGCAAAACGAATCAAAGAATGTTGCAATGGCAGTGCTTGCACCCCCTGGGCTTCAAGCAATATCTCCACACTGGGTAACGTCGGCGCTAAGCGCGTCAAAGCCAGTTGGCACATCGCTTCGCCCTCATACAGCCGGTTCTGCCACAGATAGAACAAGCCTAAGCTATCAAGGGCTTGTGATAGTCGTTCAATCCGGGTGTGTTCCACGGCCCATTGCCAGGCGGCGCGCACATTCTCACTATCGGCCTCAATCTCGGCGAGTGCCGCCTGCTGACGCGCACCTTTCAGATCGGCTGTACGCTGGGCAAGAAAGGCACAGTAGAATTCACTATGTGCATCCTGAAGCTTCACCACTTCTTCGGGCAGGGGATCCGCCGAATCTTGCGAGAGCAGTGCCTGGGCACCATAACGCCCATTGGGATAAACGTGAATGAGTGATTGTTGGGTTAAGGCAGTCAGGGTTGCGTCTGATGCACCGGCCACAACCTGCGCCGCCTCGTGCGTGAAACCGCCGCGAAAGGTCGCCAGTTTCTGAAGGATACTACGTTCAGATTCAGTTATTTGTGACATCATAATAGCAAAGTCCCAAGGTAACTACTCAGCCCGCTCCTAGCCGGTCCGTGACCGGCGCCAGTCACGGACTGGCTAAGAGCGGGTAGGCTGAGTAGTTACGTCCCAAGTTCATCCAACAACACCTTGGCTTCCCTTAAGTCTAGGGTGTCAAACCCTTCCGTATACCAGCCGTAGATATTGGACAACAGTTGATACGCTTCAGCGACTTTGCCCTGTCGTTGCCAGAGGCGACAAAGGCTGGTGGTGGCGCGCAATTCCAAAGAACGGGAGGATTGTTCGCACGCCGTGTCAATCGCAAGTTGATAATACCGTTCGACCTCCGTAGCCGGTGCATCGCTTGCTTGGAGCGCATCGCCCCTGAGTTTTAGCAGTTGTGCATTCCAATGGCAGTCGCCGCTCGTTTCGGCATAGGTCAATGTGCTGTCAATTTCGGTAAAGGCTGCATCAAAGTCGCCCGCCAGAATATACGCTTCCGCCAGCAGCGAACGCCAGACACACTCATAGAAGTAATTCTCCCGGGCGCGGTGCTCATCGGCGTTTTCGCGCATGATACGGATGCCCTCAGCAAGCTGCCCTTGTTGGACAAGCAGCCAGCCACGATAGATCATGCCCCAGCGTAGGGAAAAATCATCCTGACGTTTTGTGGCCAATGCTACCAGTTCAGTGGAGAGTCTGTCCACGGTCGCCACGTCACCACAGAAGAGAGCGATAGAACTATAGTGGTGCAAAGGAATCGGTAAGGCTCGCAGGTCGTACTTGCGCCGGAGTTGTAGAGCTTCATTGACTTGCTGCAGCGCTCGCTCTGGAAACCCAAGCAGCCAGAGACAATAAGAAAAACGCGTCAAATAGCCGATATTGCTATTGGGTGAATTTTCTAAAGGAAGATACAGTGAAATCTGAGCAAAGTGGGAATTTGCTTCTTCCAGATTGCCGCGACGCATAAGCGCGCTGGCTATCCCAAAGTGCGCCTGAGCCACCAATACAGGGTCGCCCATTGCCAAAGATTCTGCATAGACCCTCAGCGCCCATTCGTGTGCACTGGACCAATTCCCGCGGACTCGATCATACGAAGCCAATGCATGCATTGCGTCCACCCGTTGCATAGGCGTCCCGAACTGCTGCGCCAACTCATGAGCAGCGCGTAAATCGGCATACGCCGAGGGACTTCCTAGCCCCTCAGAGTTCTGCCATGCATTACCAAGCGCAAGCAACAGATTGATTTCTGTTTGCTGATTTTCATTGTTCCGCGGTAGTTGGCGTATAGAAGCGAGTGCGTGTTGGCGATATTTGATTGCCTCATGATGGGCAAACAACTGCCGCGCACCATCAGCCGCCCGCTGATAATAAGTAACGGCCTGCTCCAAGCTGCCGGCCACCTCATAGTGAACGGCCAACTGACCAGCGACCGTATCGAGCTCATTGTCGTGAATCACTAGCAATGCATCTGCCACAGCGCGGTGCAAGAGACGCCGCTTGATCGGGCTGATCTCCGCATAGGCCACATCGCGGATTCGATCATGGCTGAAGTCAAAGCGAATTGCGTCCACCTCATAAATTATGCGTCGTTGCCACAACTCATCGAGCGCTGTGAGCACCGCATTTTCATTGAGGCCCGCGGCATTTGCCAAAAGTGACATGTCAAAGCTGCGCCCAATTGTTGCACCGAGTTGTGCAATCGTTTGTGCTGTCGGTGAAAGTTGTGTCAGCCGCGCTTGAAGAACGCGGTAGACCTTGGCCGGTACAAAGCGCTGTTCCTGACTGGTGTTGTGTTCGGGGTAGAGTGGCGATGGCGTCGCAATCGCCTTTTCCGCCGTGATGCGCATGGTCTCAATTACAAAGAGTGGGTTGCCAGCCGTCTCTAAAAAGAGTTGCTTAGTCGCATCATCCGCCAATTGCTGTTGTGAAACGTGGGTTGCCAGCGCAGTGGTTGCTGATGCAGTCAGCGATGATAGTGGCAGTTCCGTGAATCTGTCGTCACGTTCCAACTGTTGGCGGACGCGGTGCAATGGATGCGCCTCGTCGATTTCATCGGTGCGTACCGTCCCGACGACCAACAGCTTGTTCGTAGTGCTCTCTACCAGATATTGGATCCATTCTAACGTATCCACATCGGACCATTGCAGGTCATCAAGCACAAGCAGCAATGGTCCCTCCACCGCAGTGAATGCGTAGCAGAGCGCATCAAAGAAACGCTTGCGCTGCCAACTCTCGCGCAATGGTTCTGGTGGCGAAAGTGTGGGGTAATTGATGAGCAATTCCGGCAACAGGCGTGCTAGTTCTTCCAGCCAGACAGGCTCAAGTTGAGCCAGCGCGTTTTGCAACGGTGCGGAGCGCAACCAATCGATAATCGAGCCATAGGCCAGTTGTCCTTGTAGCGCATGAGCGCGCGTGCGTGCCACGGATGCGCCTGCCCGTTCGGCCAGCACCAGCAACTCTTCGGCCAACCGTGACTTCCCAATGCCCGCCTCGCCGCCGATGCAAAGGAAATGGGGTTGATGCAGCTTGTGCCAGCATTCCTGCACAAGCTGCCATTCCCGTTCACGGCCCACCAACGGGAACTCAACCGCGGTAGCCACGAGGCTGGATGTGTTTGAACGCGCCGTCCGGTGGGATCGTAACAAAGTGGGTTGCATTGGTTGGCCATGCGGCACTGTGTCGGTCCGGATCTTGGCGACCAGATCCAAGGTGGCCGCACTTGGTCCGACATCTAATTCCCGTTGCAAGGCTTCCCGGCATAGCTCAAAGTGAGCAAGCGCCGCGCCCCGTTCGCCGTTGCGCGCCAACAGTTTCATCAACTGCCGGTGCACTTCCTCGCGCCACGGTTCCAACTCAATAATACGCCGCGTGGTTGCGATAGCGTTGGCCAAGTGATTCTGCGCCATCCAATGGCGGCTGAGCGTTTGCAACGCACCCAGCAACTGCTCACGTAATTTGACCTGTTGGGTCGCTTGCCAGTGTTCAAAGTCCGGTGCGTTACGTACCAGGAAGCCGCTCAGAAAGTCACCGCGATAGTGTCGAATGCTCTCTTCCAGCATGGCCATGTCGTTACGCGTTTCGGCTTGTGCAATTTGATCAGCAAAGTGCACGGCATCCACCCAAACGCTTGCATCTGTGCGCAATGCCACGGACTGGTCCACAAGGAGGAGATGGTTGGGCAGAATCTGGCGTAGCTGCTGGAGCGCCTTGCGCAGGCTGGCGCGCGCGTTCTTCTCCGGACTGCCGCCCCACAACAGGGTTGCCAATGCCATGCGTGGATGGGATTGGCGCGTCATCACCAGGTAGAAGAGCAGCGCCTGGATTTTCATCGACAAACTAGTCAGTGGTTTGCCGGCGAGATATACTTCCGGGGCACCCAGAAGGTAGATTTCTAAGGTTGATCGCGCTTGGTGATTGGACATGAGATTCAGGAATTGATTGCCACCAACATTGCTTGGCACTTTACCACAGTGTGGACGGTCGCTATCGGTGTATGACGTATCGTTTGTCGAGTTCTAGACGATCCCCAGAGCTTCCACTATATTATACCACGAATTCACACTTTTTTCACACCGCACATACACTAAATGTTGCTGCCGGTGAGATCTATCGCTTCGAGGGGCGCAGCCGCCTTCTGCGCTTTGCCGAACCGGATCCCGCCCGGCGCACCGCAAACATGGCCATCCTGCGCATACGGGGCTTTAGCGCTGGTGACGGGCAAAAGGTCTGGGTGCGTATGGGTGAGCAGTGGCAGGATTGGTGCCTTGACTATGTGGTGCCGAATGGTGCATCCTATGTGGCCTTCTTTTTATCACCGGCCGTATACTGGGAGCCGCATGACCTGCTCGTTGACTTTTTGCGGATTCATCGGATTGCTTGAGAGGATACCCACGCGTACCTCATCGGGGCAGGCAGACCAAAGGAGTCTGCCTGCTATCTTAGATTCTGGAAAAAATGATGAACACCAGTTGCTTCTGGGAAGAGTTCTCTGTCAACATCTTTTTCTTTGATCAAAACCTACTGTTCCAACCTGACCCGTCGTGGCCACCCTCTTTGCCGCTGTGGCGCTCCACCTGAATGGTCATGCCGGGGTGCTGCTCCCCGGCATAGCCGGCATCCGGGAAATCGACGTGGTGCTGGAGATAGGTGTACTCACTTGTCATGCCAACGCCATTTAGCCACGCGTTAGCCGGCCAGCTTACGGATGCCGGCCACTGCCTGTTGCATGGCCCCGGTGTAGACGGCAAAGTCAATGCCGTAGGAGATGACATTGTAGCCGATCTCCATCCATTCCTGCGCCTGCGCCAGATTACCGGGCTGAATCCCTGCGCCCAGGCCGTATTGGCGGGAGACATCCACCACCTCTTTGAGCGCGTCTTTAAAGCGTTGTGACTGAAAATCGCCTGGGATGCCCATCGAGTTGGTCAGATCAAAATGGCCGACCCAAAGCACATCGACACCGGGCGTCTGGGCAATCGCCTCCAGGTTGTCCAGCCCTTGTACACTTTCAATCTGGCAGATAACGGTCGTGTTTTGGTTGGCATAGGCCATGAATTCGGGTGGATTGACGGTTTGGTAATCGGTTTGGGTGTTGCCCAGGATGACGCCACGGTCGCCTAGTGGCGCATATTTGGCCGCGTTAACAATCGCTTTGGCTTGTTCCGGCGTCTTGACATTCGGGATCATAATGCCCAACGCGCCCAAATCCAGGGTGCGGGCAATAAAATGGTATTCGACCTGCGGAATGCGTACAAAAGGGGCAATCTCCCCGACCTTAAACCAGGAGACCAGGTCGGCCAATTGCGCCGGGGTAAAGGGGGCATGCTCGGTGTCAATTAGCACAAAGTCCAGGTCTGCCAACCCCAACATCTGGGCAATGCCCCGGGTGCCAAACTCGCCAATCATATGACCAACCGGAACTTTGCCCTCGGCTAGCCGTTGCTTAAATCGATTTGGTTTCATGGTTTTCTCTTTCGTTGAATCGTGTTATGTTGGATGGTATGAACAGGAGTACGGTTAGCGTAACGGCGATGGCGGCTTGGGCAGGGTTAACTGAACAGTTCCGGTCGCTTCGGTGTCCGCGTGCATACGCCAACCAAAGCTGTTGCTCAGCGAGCGTAGATACGGATCAGGGTTGAGCACTTGTTCAATCATGTAGGTGGAGCCGGTCAGGATAATCAGATCATCGTCGTGCTGCATGGCTTGGGCCACTTCCAGCGCCTGGCGCGGTTCCGCAATCACCAGCACCGGAATCCCTTGGGTGAGCGCCGCTAGTTCTTGTTGCACCTTGCCGGGATCCTGCCCTTTATAGGAAGCCCCGGTCACCACAATCGCCTTGGCCACCTTGGCCAGTGCGGCAAAAACCTGCCCCGGCGCACGCTTCCCGGAGATGCCCACCACCAGGATTTTGCTCCGGTCGCCAAAGCGATCTTGTAACTCGCCGGCCAAGGCCGCGATCTTCTCTAGGTTATGGGCGATATCGGCATAGATATTGCCTTCCACATGCCAGAAGCGCCCCAACAGCCGCGCCTGACTAAAGGCGCGCAACAGTTGCTCCTCTGCAAGCTCTGGACAAAGATGGCGCACCACGGCATAAGCCAACGCGGCATTCCACTTCTGATAGGTGGCGTTGAGGAGCGCTTCGGCCTCCACCGCCAGGTGATGGCGCTCCAGCCCCTGCACCAACTCGGCCACCGCGTTTTCGCCCACGACATGCAACGGGGCATCGGTGGCGCGACAGACTGACTCGATGATTGGCAGATTTGCGGGATTGCGGTCGCTGGTGAAGAAAGGAATCCCCCGACGCGCCACGCCGGCTTTGTCCAATGTCCGCTGCCACAATTCTTTACCCAGCATGTGGGCATGGTCACTGCCTACATTGGTCAGCGCTGTCGCCACCACATCCAGCGCACGCGTCTGATCGTAGCGGCCACCCACGCTCGTTTCAATCGCGGCCCACTTGACCTCATGTTTTTCATAGAGGGCCAGAGCGATCAGAATCGAGACTTCATGAAAGGTATGGGTGTGTTGGTGATTGCGCAGCGTGAGGCGAATGCAATGGGGGCGGATCCGTTCCTCCCATGCCCACTGCACATCTTCCTGGCTGACAAACTCGCCATTGATGCTAAAGCGTTCGCGGTAATCAAACAAATGGGGGCTCATAAAAGCCCCCGTCTTGCCCGCACAACCCAAACCTACTTCCAAAAAGCGACAAGTAGAGCCTTTACCGCCCGTTCCCGCCACATGGATGAGGCGGGTTGGGTGGCCCTGGGGCCAAAGCGTGGCAATCGATTCGCGCAGCAATTCGAGCCGCGCCAATTTCGCCGTGGACCACTCGGCATGGTAGATTTGATCGACAACGTTGTAATAAGGAAAGTTGGGTTGGCTCACAGTACTCCTCAATCATTCATGATTTCAATCGTTTCAGCTAATCCATCTAAAAGTATCCTCATACGATTTAACAAGTTGCGGCCTAATACAATCTCATCACCGATTTCGTCACCAACCACCCAAATTCCAGGAAAATTGATTCCTTCCACTTCTACATCGACAATGTAGGTTTTGACTGTGCGTGCTTCGCCCCACTGACTACGCAGAGATTGGAGGCCACCAATGGCAGCGCCTATCTCGCGCATGAAGCTGATTGGAACGATTGTACTATCCGCACTAGTGTCTATAAACCCATCCGCAACTTTCGTATATTGCATATTTTCTGGGTTGCCAAAGCGCACTTGTAATAAAGGGGCTGCCGGAAAATAAATTTGACTGTATGGACGCTTCATAGGGCCGTCTTTACCAGCTTCGGACTTCGCACTACAATATCGGCCAATTGCGCATCTTCGGTGACTTGTCTCAGAAGAATCGGCATTTGACCTAATTTGGCGCGAATCCGCAAATAGAGCGTGCGGGCTTCGGCATCGTGATCAACAATTATCCCATTATGGACAGCGACGTATTCACCCAAATATTTTTCAACTAATTGCGCATGCATTTTCTCAAAAGCCGCTGTCTCATCCTGTAATTTTTGTACAGCGACCTTCTCTAAAAACTCAATCACCGCTTTATCTAACAATTCCTCTGCAGACATATCTTCTGCAGAGGCAACTTGTTGAAGCTGTTCTACTAGGTCAACTCGATTCAAGGTAATTGTTGTCATTCTGCCTCCCTATCTTCAACCCATCTGACAAATTTTCTGGCTAAAAATAAAATCACTACTGGTGCAAGGCGCGCGTAATGTAAACATCCCATTCCCACTTAACAGTGTATTTAGCCACAAACACTCAATTCCAGAGCTTATCAATACGCCCTGGCAAAGATCGCTTGCTGCGTTGCGCGCTTGCCGGTGTAGAAGCAGACACCTTCACCGCCCGGTTGGTCGAGGGGGTAGCAGCGGTGGGTGGCGCGGGTCTCTTGCTGCACCTGCTTCTCCTCGGCATCGCTGCCGGCCCACCAGGCGCGCACAAAACCATGTTGGACTTTTTCTTTAAAGTCGTCATAGCTCTGCGCTTCATAGGTGTGCTCATTGCGGAATTGGGTGGCTTTGGTCAACAGTGCAGCTTGGATCGTAGTGAGCAACGTCTGCACCGTCTGCCCAACGCCAGCCTGGCTCACGGACGTTTTGCCGTCCCGTCCAGGGATATCGCGCCGCGCCAGCATGACGACGTTGTTGGTGACATCGCGTGGGCCAATCTCCATGCGCAGCGGCACGCCGCGTAATTCCCAGTCATTAAATTTAAAGCCCGGCGTCAGGTTATCACGATCATCGACCTTGATCCGCACTCCAGCATCAACTAATTCCTGCCTCATACGCTCAGTTGCCGCCAACACCGCGCTCTTCTCGTCATCTTTCTTGTAAATCGGCACCATGACAACCTGATAGGGCGCCAGACGCGGCGGCAAGATCAGGCCATTGTCATCACCGTGGGTCATGATAATGGCGCCGATAAAGCGGGTGCTCAATCCCCACGAAGTGGTCCAGGCATATTGCTTCACATTGCTGGGGTCCAGATATTGAATGTCAAAGGCTTTGGCAAAGTTCTGGCCCAGGTTGTGCGAAGTCCCCGATTGCAGGGCGCGGCAGTCACCCATCATCGCTTCAATGGTGAAGGTGCGGTCAGCGCCGGCAAAGCGCTCCCCTTCTGATTTTTCGCCGGGAATGACCGGCAGCGCGGCGTCATTGATCGCCATATCGGTGTAGACATCAAGCATCTGGCGCGTTTCAAAGGCGGCTTCTTCAGCCGTGGCGTGGGCTGTATGCCCTTCCTGCCAATAGAATTCTGTCGTGCGCAAAAATAGCTTGGTGCGCAACTCCCAACGCACCACACTGTTCCAAAGGTTGAGCAGGATCGGCAGGTCGCGATAGCTTTGCACCCACTTGGAAAAGGCGTGGCCAATGAGTGTCTCGGAAGTGGGGCGCACCACCAGTGGCTCTTCCAACTCTTCGCCACCGGCATGGGTAACCAACGCCAGTTCGGGTGAAAAGCCCTCCACATGTTTGGCTTCACGTTGCAAAAAGCTGTAGGGGATAAACATAGGGAAGCCGGCATTCATATGACCGGTTGCCTTAAAGCGGCGGTCGAGCGCGCCCTGTACATTCTCCCAAAGCGCCCAGCCATAGGGCTTGACGATCATCGTCCCCCGCGCCGGGCCATAGTCGGCCAGATCGGCGGCCAATACCAGTGTGTTGTACCACTCGTTAAAATCTTCGCTCCGTGCTACCAGCTTACCCGCCATAAAGTCTCTTGTCCTTTGTTTCAATCAGGAGAGCAGATAAAGTTTTGACGTGGCCTGAGCTTGTCGAAGGCCACGTCAAAATCTTACCTACTTAACTTTTTACCTACGTCAACTTTTCTTCACGCAAAAGGGCACGTAACACATCATATTCAGCATCAATTAAAGCCTGCACCCCGGCCACCAGGTTGTCCAACGCAATTTCGCCCCCGTCACCCGTGCGGCGCACTTTGTACTCGACAATGCCATTTTTTAAGCCTTTGGCGCCGATCGTCAAGCGCAGAGGAATGCCGAGGAGATCGGCATCATTAAACTTAACACCGGCGCGCTCATCGCGATCGTCATAGAGCACCTCGATGCCGGCCTCACTCAGTTGTTGATAGATCCCATCCGCTGCCGCCGTCACGTCGGGGGTACGCGGCGTCGCCAGACTGACCAACATGACCTGATAGGGCGCGATGCTAATCGGCCAGCGAATGCCTTGCTCATCATAGTGTTCTTCCAAGACACAGGCCATGAGCCGTCCACTGCCGATGCCATAGGAGCCCATAACAATCGGCTGCTGCTCACCCTGTTCGTCCAAATAGTAGGCGCCCATGGCTTTGCTGTACTTGGCGCCCAGTTTAAAAATGTTGCCGACCTCCACCCCGCGCACGGCGCACATGGCCTCGCCACATTGGGGACAGGCCGCACCCTCGCCAGCCGCCACCAGATCAATGACAAGATCAGCGCTATAATCGCGGCCATAATTGACATGGCGGTAGTGCCAATCCTGACGGTTGGCGCCGGCGACCAGGTTGGGGCTCTGTGGTATCAGATCATCCACCACCAGGATCACCTGGTCGCGCTGAATGCCCAGCGGTGAGCCATACCCTGGCTCGGCGCCAATTGATTTGATCTCGTCCACGGTGGCCGGGCGCAGCCGCCGCGCCTTAATGGCATTGGTCAACTTGGTTTCGTTCAGCTCCATATCGCCACGCACCACGGCAAAGACAAATTGCTCGCGCGGCTGGCCGTCGTCCCCTTGCAACTCTGCCATTAGGAAAATCGCTTTGGCGGTGGCGCTTTCGGGTATCTGCAAAAAGTCCGCCAGCGCCGCAATGGTGTTGACGGCGGGTGTATGCACCTCTGCCAACGGCTGGGCCTCGCCTTCCGTTGCGACGCTTTTGCGGAAGGTGGCGATCTGGCGGTTGGCCTTGTAGCCGCAGCTATCACAGAGCAGCAGCGTATCTTCTCCAATTGGCGCCAGGGCCATGAACTCATGGGCCATGGTGCCGCCCATCATGCCGGTGTCACTCTCGACGGCCACTACATCAATCCCACAACGCCGGAAGATGTCAAAGTAGGCCTGGTAGATACGGGGGTAAAAGGCGTCAATACCGGCCATATCCCGGTCAAAGGAGTAGGCATCTTTCATGGTAAATTCCCGCACGCGGATCAAACCACCGCGTGGGCGCGGTTCGTCGCGGAATTTGGTCTGAATTTGGTAAAGCACGACCGGCAACTGGCGATAACTGCGGATGACCTGGCTGGCGAGATCGGCCATCACTTCTTCATGCGTCATGCCCAGACACATGTCGCGGCCATTGCGGTCCCGCAGGCGCGCCATGTCGTCGCCAATCTCATACCAACGCCCGCTGCGCTGCCAGATCTCGGCAGGATGGACCATGGGCAGAGTTACTTCCTGCCCCCCAATGGCGTCCATCTCTTCCCGGATGATCGCTTCTATTTTGTGTTTCACCCGTTGCCCCAACGGCAGATAATCAAAGATGCCAGCCGCCACCTGGCGCACCATGCTCGTGCGCAGCATCAACTGGTAGCTGATGACCTCGGTCTCGGCCGGCGCTTCGCGCAAGGTTTGGAAGAAAAGTTTTGATAGACGCATCAACAAATCTCCTATAGTTACACAATTACCAAATTAAATTAATACCGTATTGTGGAAAGATTGAGTCCTTACTGACAATCGGTAGGCTCTCGGCGATTGCTTGAGCAATTAGCAATCGGTCAAAAGGATCACGATGATGTAACGGCAAGTTGGCAACTATGGCTAAATGCTCTAACGTTATCGGTAATATTTCAATTTTGGTAACAGCAAGCTGTTCTGGGATGAATTCATGAAAAGGACGTGTAAGCTCTAATTTGCCGATATTGACCTTAATGGCAATTTCCCATAAAGCTGCAACGCTAACAGATACTTGATTATTAGTATCTGCAATTATTTGACGCGCATCATTACTTAACTCTGCACTGCCACTCAAAAACCACAGGAAGCTATGTGTATCAACAATGATATGCATCACATATAATCCTGCAATTCTTCGAGGGGTTCATCAAAGTCTGGCATTATGATAATCTGTCCCTGTGCACTACCAAAAGGACGTTGTGGCTTCTGGTTTTGAATGGCCTCCAACAGACGCTTTTTTATGCTCTCGTTGTGTAATAAGTACGCCGCATCTAATTCAGCTTCAATCTCACGCCATAATTCAATTGGCACAAGTACACTGGTCAAATTGCCATTAGAGTCAGCAACATATTGAATTTGTATTTCATGCATATGATCTTCATCCTATTCAGGATTTTCCTGTATTAGTCGAATCTCAAAATCGTGGGTAATCTTGGCTACGCCCGACAGCGTAGCATGGGCGCCGCAATATTTTTCTACACTCAGGTTGATCGCCCGCTCCACCTTGTGCGGATCCAGTTCGTCACCAGTGACAATATAGTGCATGTGGATTGTTTCCCAAGGGCGGGGCAGTTCTTCCGCGCGTTTGGCGTCGATCTCGATTTCAACGTCGACCAAAGGCTGGCGCTGTTTTTGGAGAATGCTGACGACATCGACCATAGAACAGCCACCCAGCCCCAGCAGCAACATCTGCATTGGGCTGACGCCGGGGCCATCCCCACCGCCGGTTATCAACGCCGCTTTGCCGTTGACATCTGTGCCGAGAAAGGTGTTGCCTTCGATCCACTTTACGCGCGCCGCCATTCAAACCTCCCCTACGGATAGTAGTGCCAGTAGTCCGCGGTCGCAAAGTCGCGCGGTCCAGAGTCGGCAATCCAATACCTGTTACCCTTGCGGCCTACTGAGTATGAGTGCAATAATGAGTCATGCCGAATGAGTATATGATTGTATCGTAGTGAATGTCAAAAACAAAGTTGCGACCGCTGGCAGTAGTCATAATGGTCTGCCTATCAGATGAAAGGGTAAGTAGAAAAAGAAAGGGCGTCCTCTTGTGGAACGCCCTTGGAATCTGTTATAAAACGTGAACTTTACATACAACGGGGTCTATCTATGGGCCTGGTCAATGGCAACACGCAGATTGTACTCTTCGGCCTGCAATTGCTCCAACGTTCTTTCCAATTGGCCGATGTGGCGGCGGGCCGGCGTAGCCTTCGCGCGTTCATGCTCAAGTTGGCGTTGAATCGCTTCGATCTTGCGCCGTACTTCTTGCTTGCGGGCAATCATACTCTCACGGTCGGCCATTAGTCATCGTCATCTTGGATGAAGGGCTCATTTGAGAAATCGCGTATTTCCCGCGGCCGATAAATGAGATAGGCCAGCCCTACGCTGCCGAAATAGAGCCCAATCAAAGGCACCATGACAATCGACATATTGACCGGATCCACGGTCGGCGTAATGGCGGCAGCGACAATGGCAATGACCACGATGGCGTGGCGCCATACACGCAGCAAGGCCGGCCCACTCACCAGCCCCATGCGCGCCAAGATCGCAACCACCAGCGGCATTTCAAAAGCAACACCGATCCAGAAGACCAGGCGCGTTACAAAATTTAGATAACGGTCAGCCGCCCACTGCTGCACCGCAACCCCCTGGAGCAAACTAGCCAGAAAGCCGACCGCCACCGGCAGCAAGACATAGAAGGCAAAGATGGCGCCAATGCTAAAGAGCACAAGAATGGCTGGCAAGGTGAGAATCAGTCCGCGCTTTTCATTGGGATACAGACCAGGTGCCATAAAGGCAATGAGCTGATAGACGATCATGGGCAGCGACAGCGCAGTACCGGCGGTAAAACAGACCCGAAAAATGATCCCGATTGAATCCAGTGGATTGATAAACTGGAGGTCAATACCCATATCCCGGGCAGTACTGGTAACAAAGCGCACCAGTTGATCATAAAAAATCAGAGAAATAATCGAAGTGATGACAAGCGTCGCACAAACCCAGATCAAGCGCGTACGCAGCTCGATCAGATGCTCCATCAAGGTCATCTGACCTTCTTCGGGATTAAAATTCGACACGTGGGTGCTCACTCCTGATGCTTCTCACTTTCCACAGAACCATTTACCCCAGCAATCGTTACCCCAACCACATCCGCTTCTGCTTCAGGACTTCCCGCGGATGGATGACCATTCGGGGATCCTTTATTTGAGGCTACACTATTGCTTGCAGATGAGGCTGTCTTTTGCGCATCTACTTCTTGTTTATCACTATCGATAGATTTTTCAAGATCAGGCGGGGCGATGCGCGGCTCTGCTTCTGCTGCTGCGCTGGTTGCGGCTGGAGGAGAAGTGTCCGCAATGTCTGCCGCGTTGGTCTCGGTCTCTGGTGTGGCCGGGGAAGATGGTGCTGCTGCTGCGGCAGCTGTTGTGGATTTTTCTACCGGCTTGGCAGCCGCTGTTTTATCGGTTGCTGCTTTCGTGGCCGTGCTGGCCGGCGTCGATTTGGTAGCCGGTTTAGGAGTTGTTGACTTCGCAGGAGAGGGCTTTGCGGGGGTACTCTTTTTGGGTTTCTCGGCCTCTTCCTTGGCCTTTTCCTCTTCGTCGATCGAATCAATTGCTTCCTTCAGCATGCGCCGCGGATCCAAGTCTTCGAGCGCTTTAAACTCATCACCAAATTGATCGGTAAACTCACGAGAGAGATTGCGGACCTGACGAATGAACTTTGCAATTTCGCGAAACGCACTCGGCAGCCGCTCTGGCCCCAACACAATGAGGGCCACAATGGCTATCAAAACCAACTCTCCAAAACCTATTCCAAAGAAGCCATCCATATGTCAACCTTATAATCTGTTGGCTCTGTGGTCCCCACAACCGCCAACTAAAGATACTACTGTGTATTCCGGGTGCCTACCACAAACGGAGCAAAGCAGCAAAGGGCAAATTTATGGTACTCGTCTGTCGCCCCCAATTTGGGATGCACCCTGTATTCCAAGAGCCAACGTGTGCTACGCTGGATTCATGACCATGAAAATGTGCGGGTCGCCTCGCCAAGGGCGGAACCAAGAACACCGTTGATAAAGCGGGGGGCACTATCACCGCCAAAGGTCTTGGCCAACTCAACAGCCTCATTTATGACCACCTTCGGTGGCGCATCTGCTTCCTTCGCCCCAATTTCAAAGAGGGCAAGACGTAGAATATTGCGGTCAATAATTGCTAGCTGTTCAATCGGCCACTCTGGCGCAAACTGCTGGATCATTTGATCTAGTTGGGTGCGGTACTGCACAACACCACTTACCAGCCAACGAAAAAATTGAGCGCCATGCGCGCCAATCTGGCTTTCCGCCAGCCGTCCGTCAACCACCCGACCGGGTTGATGGTTGACGCAGTCAATCTCATAAAGCGCCTGCAACGCCAGTACACGCGCCTCTCGCCGCTGTCGAATGTGTTGTTGCCGCCGCTGCTCCGGTGTGGAATCCGCTCCGGCTTTGGCTGCAGCCCTAGCCTGAGTGGTCTGATCAAGCGGCTGATCGCTTGCTACACTAACCATCTGTATCATAATTTGATAATCTGCTACCAATCAGGAGTTTTCTACAATGCATAATAGCGCCAGCCACCATCTTTTGACAAAATTTCCTTTGACCCAACTTCGGGTCGGATGATGGCCTGAACGCTGTGTACTACATCACAAGCCCACCATCAACGGTGAGCACTTGCCCAGTAATAAAGCCAGAGCGCTCTGCTGCCAAGAAGGCAACGGCCCACGCAACTTCCCCTGGCGTTCCCATGCGCCCAATCGGCGTAGTGCTAATAATGTTGCTGCGTTGCTCCTCGCTGAGCACATCGGTGAGTGCGGTGGGAATAAAGCCCGGCGCAACAGCATTCACCGTAATATTGCGGCTGGCCACTTCTCTGGCTAGGCTCTTGGTGAAGCCAATGATGCCGGCTTTACTGGCCGCATAGTTGGCCTGACCAGCCTGACCGGAAAGACCTACCACGCTGGTAATATTAATAATTCGTCCCCAACGGCTACGCAGCATACCGCGCAACGCAGCGCGGCTTACGGCATAGACACTCCGAAGGTTGGTATTGATGACTGTGTCCCAATCCTCTTCCTTCATGCTCATCAAGAGTGTATCGCGCGTTGTGCCGGCGTTGTTCACCAAAATATCAAGGCTGCCTAATTCGCCCTGCACTTGCTTGACCAGATCCGCAGCCTGGGCGGCGTCACTTACATCCGCCTTATAAATGGCGCAGGTTGCCCCATTTTGACGTAACTCATCCGCAGTCTGCTCGGCGCCCTGGCTATTCCCGCGATAATGAATGGCGACATGGGCGCCACCAGCAGCCAACTCTTTCGCAATAGCAGCACCAATGCCACTGCTGCTGCCTGTGATCAGTGCAACTTTCCCGGAGAAATTCATTGTTTGGTCCCATGCTTTTGCTAGCAGTCCTTGGCTCTACAGGGATTCTTGCCAACCGCAAGAATCCCTGTAGAGCCAGTTTACTTTCCATCGATATGATCTATTATAGCGCGAAAGAGAGTATATGGCGAATGTGCAAATCAAGCTAGGTGTATTGCAGTATTCGGGCAAGTTCGCGGCGGTGCGGACCTTCCAGAAAGGGGGATCCCCCTAAACGTGCAATACAACCAATCAAGCTGGACGCATTTTTTCAACAAACGCGGCAACACTTCCCGGGGAATTGATCGTCATGCGTTCTGTATTACGCTCAATCCGTTTCATCAATCCGCTCAAAACATCTCCAGGGCCGAGTTCAATAAATTGGGTGACACCGGCGTTGAGCGCATAGTGCATGGATGCGGCCCAGCGGACACTGCCGGTTAATTGCGCTGTTAATTCATCGTGGATTGCGGCCACGGTGGTCAGCGGCTGTGCATTGGTATTGGCAATAACCGGAACAAGGGGAGACGTCAGGGGCGTGGCATCAATGGCGGCGCGCAGCGCTTCAGCGGCCGGTTTCATCAATGGGCAATGGGCGGCAATGCTGACGGCCAGGGGCATTACACGCCGGGCGCCGGCAGCACTCAGCGCCGTCATGGCCGCCTCCATCCCTTGTTTATTCCCCGAAATGACCACTTGTCCAGGACAGTTGTCATTGGCTACCTGCACAATGCCGCCCTGTACGCTGCATTCGGCGCAGATGGTGGCAACCTTTGCTTCATCCAGGCCCAAGATTGCTGCCATCATGCCGGGCGCTTGTTCGCCGGCCAACTTCATGAGACGGCCACGTTCGCGCACAAGACGCAAACCGTCGGCGAAACGGAGACAGCCGGCCGCCACTAGCGCGGTATACTCGCCCATGCTATGGCCGGCCACAAAGGTAGTGCTGGACGGCTCGGCTGGCATAAAGCCATCTAAGGTAGCTTGCAATAGGCGCAAGAGCGCAACGCCAGAGGTCAGTAAGGCAGGCTGGGCGTTGATTGTATCAGTCAACTCGGCTTCCGGCCCTTCCCAACAAAGTCGGCTTAAGCCGAACCCCAGGATGTCATCCGCTTCGGCAAAGGTGTCGCGCACAACGGGCTCTGTCTCGACAAGCGCTTGCAACATCCCGACCTCTTGACTGCCCTGGCCCGGAAATAAGAAAATAGTTGCTGAAATTGACTGAACAAACGCAAAGGTGGACATGATGGTGCGATTTCGTTCCCTGATCGATTTTGCGGTTATAGGACGGTTGCCTCTTTCATACAGGGCTGCCGTTCCCGAAGGTTAAGCGCTTACAAACAAAAAGGGGATTTGAGACAGACGCCCAAATCCCCTCAGGGCTTGTCCCAGAGACGAGGCTGCATAGGACTTGTGCTTCAATTATGCCTTACCCTCATCGCCGACTTCCAGCAGTTGCCGTCCCTTATAGTAGCCACAGTTGGGGCAAACACGATGCGGCATGGTCGGCTGATGGCAGTTGCTGCATTCCACCAGTTTGGGGGCGCCAATGGCATCATGGGCGCGGCGACGATTGCGGCGACCTTTGCTCAGTTTACGCTTTGGTAGAGGACCCATTGTTAACAAACTCCTTCATCACATCCAGTGATTCTAAATAATTCTGTATACAAATTTTTATTCTTTATCATTCAATTGTCCGCGTAGTGCTAATAGTGCAGACCAACGCGGGTCGATCTCTTCAGACTCTGCCGCTAGCGTCGAACCCTCTTCTGTCTGCTGCATCTCGTCCAACATCTGCCGGCGAGCAATCAGGTTAGGACACTCGCCCTCACCAGCCCAATTACAACTGGGATACATGGGCAGTGATAACCAAATATTCTGCCGCAGCACTTCTGCCAAATCGAGAATATGATGTTCGTCGATCAGCAACGCCTCATCTTCGTAATCTTCGGCTTCCCCTTGAAACTCATCCGGGCGTAAGTAGCGCCCGGTTTCAACTTCGGTCAAAGGGCGAAAGCTCTCCTCAATCTCAAAGCGTAAAGGCATTACAATCGGCTCCAGACAACGGCTACACTCGACACGGAGGGCTGTACTCAGCGTCGCCGTGACCAAAACACCGCTGTTGGTGCGCATAATTTGAAGAGTACCGACCACTGGGCCCAACAATTCCAGATCATTGTCTAGCCCATCAATCATTTCCTGCAACTCATAGCGGCGGACTGAACCAACCGGTTCTTTCAATAGTTGAGCGACATTATACTGCATGATCATCTCTCGCCGCGCTTCAATTCAACATAGGCTCATATAGGTCTACGGGTGAAATCGCTCAATTTCTCGCTGGCGTTCGCAGCGATTTCACCTCTTCGCCCATATGAGCGTTCAACATATATCGCGATGATATATCAACCGCATACCGCAATTACCCTAGCCGCGCGCTTGACTGCGTTTAGGGGGAACATCTCGTGAAGGACTATTATAATGGTGCCTCTCTTTCCTGTCAAAAACAGGTTATTCTTCATCCTCTTCATCTGCCGACGAAGCCAGTCGCTTTGCTTTCATCACCTGCACGCCATTGTCTACCTGTTTGGTGATGACCTGTAGCTTTTGCGCCAAATCTTCGAGCACCTGAATGGCATAGCGATCGGCCTCTTCCGCGCGCCGCCGCGCCGCCATACGGCTCTCTTGTAGAATCCGCTCCGCCTCATCACGCGCGGTAATCATGACCGTATCGCGGCTCACGATCTCCATGGCCTGCTGCCTAGCCTGCTGAATGATCCGATCCGCTTCCGACTGCGCATCCGCCAAAATGTGATCACGTTCGGCTAGCGTTCTTTCACTCTCCATAATAGAGCTGGGGACGCTAATCCGCATACGTTCGATTAGTTGCGCAAAGTAGTTGGCATCGACCACCCGTAATGATGAAAGCGGAATGGCGCGGCCTTGGTGCAAAGCCTCGGCCAATTGGTCAATTAACTGTAGGATTGCGATAGGACACCTCCATCTGCCGCATTGGGACGGTATGCGCAATGTTTGCGGTGTCCGCCCGAATTTTTTGGTTGATGCTTACCCATGATGGGATAGTTTACTTTGGCGCCCTTTTTCGCTTTTGGGAAGGGTTGCAGCGGGCGCGCAGTCGAATTTGGCGATCAAGGCTTGCTGCACCACCTCCGGCGCCCAGCGCGTGTAATCCCCTCCCAGACTGGCGACTTCCTTCAGAATGGTAGCGCTCAGATAGGCATAATCACCATTACAAAAGAGACAGCACAATTCAATATCGTTGGCCATCTGGCGATTAGCCCATCCAATTTGATGTTCATATTCAAAATCGGCCACGTTACGCAAACCGCGCACGATAACCTGGGCGTTATGTTGGCGCGCACACGCTACGGTTAACCCGGTATAGGTTGTAATGGTGAGATTGGGGAGATGTGCTAAGGCGCTTTGCGCCAATCCTAACCGTTCTTCGGTGCTGAATAAAACCTTCTTCTTAGGAGGAGCATCGTAGATGGCTAAAACTAATTCGTCAAAAATTGCACTTGCTCTGCTCGCAATGTCAATGTGTCCATTGTGAATCGGATCGAAGCTGCCGGGATAGAGAGCCCGTGTCATGACTACACCTTCTTATTTGGATCATGTCTTCCCCAACAAGGGTAGAAATTTAGCTAAAATTATACAGAGCCGCGCCATAAATAACCATTTTTTAAGTATGAAAAATGGTAGTATGTGCTGCTGCGGAGTATAACTTCCGTTATACAAAACGGGCAAAGACTTGGTTGCCCAACATTACGCCCTGCGGGGTTAAACGAGCCCGCGTCTCATCACAAACCAGCAATTTCTGCGCCTGTAATTGGGCCAGTTCATGCGGAAAGACATCAGCCATTGCCACGCCATGCAACGCCGCAAAGCGCTCAAAAGCCACCCCTTCTTGCAACAGCCGCAGGCCCAGCATCATGGTTTCGCCCATGGCAGAGCGTGGCTCAACTGTTTCGTGAAATTCTTCGACAGATTTGTCTTGGCGGATACGCTTGACATAGCCTTGCACCGGCTTACGATTTCCCCATCGTCGGCTTATTTTCCTACCATTTTCGACAAAACGCAAATGGCTATGGGCGCCAGGGCCAATGCCAAGATATTCATGATTCCGCCAATAGATCAAATTATGTGCACAGGCAAAGTGCGGAGTGGCAAGTTGTAAGGCAGAGGGGGCCAACGGTTGCTGCACAATGCTGTTGTTTTCATGTCTGACGCAAGCATCCTCAGCGCCCTCGTCCTCCCCATGCTCTGCTGTTGCGCGGGCCCAATTAGAAATTTCATAATGGGTGTAACCAGCCGCGGCCAGCCGTCGCATGGCATACTCATAATGGGTGGCGGCTAAATCGTCATCGGGCGCCGGCACGCTACCATTTTCCACCCAATGATAGAGAGGCGTATTGGGTTCCACAATCAAGCTATAGAGGCTAAGATGTTCGGGCGCCAATGCAAGGGCGCGTTCCAACGTAGCCTGCCACTGGGCCAAAGGCTGATTGGGCAAACCAAAGATGAAATCTAAATTGATGTTACGAAAACCAGCTGTGCGCGCTGCATCTACCGCCTGCCCAACATCATCGGCATTGTGAATACGGCCCAGAAATTGCAACTCCTGGGCCTGAAAACTCTGCACTCCGATGCTGAGCCGATTGACGCCTAGCGCATGAAGCGCTTCAAATTTAGCACGGTCCACCGTCCCTGGATTTGCTTCACTGGTAATTTCACAATTCGACATCAGGTGAAAGGTAGACCGAACCGTCTCGAACAATTGGGCCAGTTGCTCACTGGCCAGCAAGGTTGGCGTGCCACCGCCTAAAAAGATGGTGTGGATTGGGCGCGCCTGCACCACATGCCGCCAACGGGCCATTTCCAAGCAAAGTGCATCTACCGTTGCCTGAATGTGTGTATCGAGACCAGCATAGGTGTTGAAATCACAGTAGGGACACTTCTTGGCACAGAAAGGAATGTGGATGTAAAGACCAAGCGGCAAGTGGCTCATCGATTTTCCAGGCGAAAGCCGTGGCCGCGCACCGTGACAATGTAGCGAAACTCCTCATCCGTTTCGCCAATGCGTTCGCGTAACCGGCGTACCAAGGCGTCGATCGCTTGTTCGCTGACGCCTTCCCCGCTGGCTTCCGGCCAAACCGCATCGACAATCTGTTCCCGCGTCACCACACCGCCGCCTGTATCCCAGAGAATCTCTAAGAGGCGGTATTGATGCAGGCTAAGGGGCGGATCGGCCAAAATACCATTGATCCAGACCTGGCGCGTTTCTTTGTCCAACCGCAGGCCAATCTTGTCATTATCAAAAGTCAGGGGTGCGGTGGCGCCGGCATCGACAAAGGCCAACTTGAAACGCAGAGCAATCTGAATTTCGTCGCCATCATTGAGCGGGATCGTCCCTTGCACCTCTTGTCCATTGACATGGGTGCCATTCTTGCTATTCAAATCTTCAAGCTGGTAACCATCGCCGCGCCAGGTAATCCGGGCATGATAGCGGCTCACTTGCCGATCCGGCAAAGAAATTTCACACTCTTCACTCCGCCCAATCATCAAAGGGCGTGTGCGGTCCAACGGCCAACGGCGCCCTGCTTCCGACCCACGTTGCAGCACCAACATGGCGCTTTCACGCGGTTTTGGTTTGGATTGCAGTTGTTCTGTGATAGGATGGTCTTGATCTGATATTGTTGCCATACAAAATCCTTTTACTGAGACGGCGTCTGGACAAATACAGTGAAGAGTACGATGTAACCAGCGCAGATCCGAATTTCGCGCATCGGATGAAATCACCAACGTGCATAGTGGCTCGTATAGGTCTCCGGGTGAATCACGTATGCTTTCCCGGTAATCCTAGCGATTTCACCGCTTTGCCCACAGGAGCGTTGCACAATTTCTTCGATGAGTCTCCGAACTTATACTATAATACCACTAACTTCGTCAATCATACTAGCAATTGAACCTTCAGGGTGCGTCCCCCATGAGGGGCAATGGGCGAGCCGCTTAAATGGTCCTTGCTGATGCTTTGCCCCACTTGTACAATTTGGCGTAAATACCTAGACAGAATTAAGTAGCACTTCTCTCTGGAAAGCAGGTGATTGATCTGTCTCCTTATTTCTGTCTGGATTTACTAGATGGTACGCACCCTTTAAATGATTAGATTGACAGCTTTGTAATCTTGACGCATAATGCATCAAAGCAGAAAACATATTACTTATGATGACGCCGACTCCCATTGTACAGTGACGCAATGGGACAGATTGTTACGCCAATACCAGAAATCGTTTACAGAATTTCAGAATTGGGTTAAGATAGATACTATCAAATCACTGGTTTTGGTCATTCCATTATACATTATAATTTATACACGCTGATTCATACGGACAGTAATTTATATGCGTGATGCATACACGAAAGTATAGCTTTGCATTGCATAATACCCAAAATATTCTATGCGGAAAATGCAGATCGCTGCATCACTTTGTAAACTTTCGGCGCGTACCACCAATGGGGCGAAGCACCAACAAAACAGTTTTGGCCTCTCGCCTATTCCCCTATTGGGGACGCACCCTAAACTTTTGACGCTCATATGGGCGGCACACTGAAATTGCATCATTTTCCAGAGAGAAAAAGCGCAATTTCAGCCGCATACCTATATGAGCCACTTTTGATGGGAGCAAGTTTGTGCAGTATATTTTAGACCCAGGCACCGTATTACGCAACCGTTATGAAATTTTAGAACTTGTTGGCCAAGGCGGTATGGGTGCAGTCTATAAAGCTTCGGATCGTCGCCTGGAAGGCCGTGTTTGTGCAGTAAAAGAAATTTTACCCCATCTCTCTGAAAACTCCTCATCTGCTACTGCACTGGAGCAGTTAACCGAGCAATTTCGCACAGAGGCGAGTATTTTGGCGCGCCTTGATCATCCCAACTTGCCCAAAGTCTCAGATTACTTTGCCAATGGTAATCGCGAATATTTAGTCATGGACTTTGTGGAAGGGCGCGATATGCAAGAGATCGTGCGCGAGGTCAAACAGAAAAATGAATTTATTGCTGAAGCGCAAGTGCTTGCCTGGAGTGCCCAATTGTTGGACGCGCTGGAATATTTGCACAGCCAAGAGCCACCAGTGCTCCACCGTGACATTAAACCAAGCAACATCAAGGTAACGCTACGCGGCGATGTTAAATTGGTCGACTTTGGCTTGGTAAAAGTTCTCTACCAGGATGATAGCCGTACTGTTACGGTTGTGCAAGGGCGAGGCACCGCAGCTTACACGCCGCTGGAACAATATGGCGGTGACACCAGCTTCACCGATGCGCGCAGCGATATTTATAGCCTTGGCGCTACGCTCTATCATCTTTTGTCTGGCCAACCACCCATTGACGCACGGGAGCGCTTTTTACACCCCGGCATTTTGGACGCCCTACGTGATGTCAATCCCGCGGTTTCACCACGGATAGAACGGGCAATCTTTTCGGCCTTGGCAATGCATCCCAATGAGCGGCCCAGTAATGTCCGCGAATTTCGCGAACTGCTCTTTGGCTCCAAACCTCTGCCCCTACAACTGCCGGCGGCCCTTGAAGCTATGTTACCCAATCATATTACGCCAAGCTGGTTTGAAGTTTTTTATACAAACCGCGTCTTGATTGGGGTTGTGCTGGCGCTAGCTGTGATTGCGGTCATTATCAGCTTGCCTTGAATGATACGCACGAACAGCCCAAAAAGTAACTCTTATACTGCGGTTGTGATGAAAACCGGAGTTTGCTGCGCTTGCTGGATCCATTGCAACCCATGAGGATGGCGATTTAACTATAGTCTACAATTTACGATTTTAGAGCAAATGAGCTATTATTTTATCAAACATGACCGTCTGAACCAATGTGAAGATGCTCCCAATGGCGCAAAACCGTTAAAACATAATCTACGGCTGTTGCTGCCGCCCTTGGTCAGTGTATTGCATACAAACTTTCGGGCTTGGAACACACTAGGGTATTCGCCCGGCCCATTGTTGCCTAAGCGTGTCTATTACAATGCGCAAGGCGATCTCGCTTTTTATTTTTGGGATAACGAGCAACCACAACCACTCCGACAGGTTGGTTGCAGTCCAGATTTGGCAGCCTGGCTTGTTTTGTTAGATAAATGGATGGAAACCTATGTGGTGATCGCACGCGCACGCACAGTATGGCAGCAACAGGAACTTGCGAGTGCCCTAACCTTTCTCACGCCGGCTTACTTGCCGGCGCAACTGGTTGCTCATCCACCAGCTAATTGGGAACGAGTTGCCTATGCACTTGCCACGACGTTGGCGGATGGACCCATAACCGGCGTTCCAACCAATCGTCATTGGCAATAAACGATGAGCTTGTCGATAAGTTTACGCCTGTGACCAACGAACGTAGTTCTTTACCAGCCATCACGCAAGAAGTTAAACGAACCTGGCGGCAAACGCGCCAGGATTATTCCGCGGGCGGGGTTGCTTACCGCAAGCTGGCAGGGGCGCAAATGACTGGCGCAGCAAAGACGCCTCCCATTGAGATTGCCCTTATTGCCACTCACAATAGCCAGCGCTGGCAGTTGCCTAAAGGCTCGCGCGAAGCCGGGGAAACTTCGTTGGAAACGGCAATTCGTGAAGTGGAAGAGGAAACCGGTCTACAGACCCAGTACGAAGCTTTTCTCCGCACCATTGACTACTGGTATTGGGATACCTATCAGAAGGAAATTCCAGAGTTGGTCCACAAGTTGGTGGACTTCTACTTGCTGCCCATGATTGGCGGCGAACTGACAGATAGCAGTTATGAAGTGGATGATGTCCGTTGGTTCACGCCGGAGGTTGCCCTCAAGCACATGACCTTTGATGGCGAAAAATCAGTGGTGCGCCAAGCCTTGGAATTGATCAAGAGCAAAGCCCAATAAAGGCTCTGTAGGAATTGGGTGCGTCCCAAATTAGGAGCGATGGGCAAGGAGCGCTTATTAGCCTTGCCGGTGCTTCGCCCCTTTGTGGTACGTACACCAGAAATTCGGGGGGGCAGCCACAGCCGTCACCCCATTCGCATTTGAGAATGCTCACTCCACGTTGCGGACTACTGTGTACTTACTACTGCGCCAGCCAATATTCAAGGTCCGGCAACATCGCGTCTGCACCGGCATCATAGCGGAAAGCCTCACTCAGATTGCCCTTTTTATCAATCACATAGATGCCGGCGCTGTGGTCCATAAAGTAGCTGTTGGGATCGTTGCTCACTTTGGCCTCGCTCTTTTGGGCAAAAACGCCATAGGCCGCTTTGGTTGCCTCGTACTGTTGACCTTCGAGCCGCACTCCATAAAAGCTAGGGTTAAAGGCCCCCACGTAGGCAGCCAACCGGTCCAACGTATCCCGTTCTGGGTCTATAGTAATAAAGACAACCCGCAGCGCGTCTGCTTTGGCGCCCAACTTCTTCACCACTTGATTGAGTTCGGCCAATGTCAGCGGACAAATATCGGGGCAAAAAGTATAGCCAAAAAAGATTACCACCACATTGCCCAGCTGATCATGGAGCCGAAAGGGCGCGCCATCGGCATTGACCCCTGCAAAGGGATAAGCCGGCGTTGGATTGTCAAAAGCCGTGCCATTGAACTCGGGCGGACGGCTGCAGCTACTCAGCGGGACAAGCACAAGACCGACCACAACCAACCACATCAAAAAACATTTCACCATGATCTTACCTTACAAACAACATCACAAACAACCAAACCAGCATTCGTAATTATACTCACGAGCAGCACAGGAAGTACCATTTTTCTCCTGTACAAAACGATACTTCCTGGCGCTCGTCGGTATACTCAGCCTCCGCAAGGTGCATAAAGAGCCTGAATCATTCGATAGCGAAAATTCTTAACAAACAGAACAAGTTTTGCGCATGAATACTCGCTAACAGCTATCAGCCAACAGCCCTGATGTATCGGTTTAAGGCAACGCTTCGTTAGATAGTTACCAGCGCTTTACCCTTATGCCGGTGTCAACGCTAAAACACGCAAAGGACTGCCGGAACCGTTGACCAATTTTAACGGTGCGGCGACGATGACAGCGCCCGTTGGGGGCAACTGATCCAAATTGCAGAGGCTGGCTAACCCCAATTTGCCGGAACCATGCATAATATTGTGGCAGGGGAAAGGCGGGTCAAAGCTCCCAGCCTGGCCGGCATCGGTGCCGACGGTCTCAACGCCAACCCCCAGCACATCCCGCTCTTGGGCCAAGAAACGCACACAGTCGGGATGAAAACCGGGCGAATGAGCGCCATCTGCGCGTGCGTTGAGAAACGCTTCCCGCCCCTGCCGTTTTGACCAGTCCGTGCGCAGGAGGAGCCACGCACCGGCGGGAATCTGGCCGTGCTCCCCTTCCCAAGCCTGTACATAGTCACGTGTGAGCAAGAAATCCTCAAATTGGGCCGCTTCTTTGCTCACATCAATGACGCAGGCTGGTCCGACAAATTGACGCACGGGGATAGTGTCGGTGGTATTATTGGCGCGATCCTTGCCGGTAATCCAATGCACCGGCGCATCAAAATGGGTGCCGGTATGCTCGCCCAGGCGGATCGTGTTCCAATACCAGGCTGGCCCCTTGTCATCATAGTGGGAGATAACCTCCACACTCAACCCAGGCGATGCGGCAAAGATCGGCGGCAGGTCAATGACCGGCGTATCGGGCGCGAGGGGTTGAGTCAAATCAACAATCTTAATTCGATTGTTGCGCAGTTCCTCCACCAGCAGGGAAAGAACGGTTACAGGTGCAGACATCATTATCTCCTTGTGTATGTGAAGTTAGTATGACTTTTTCGCAACATCAAAAATCGACCGTTACCAGAGCAGCAACACGCCCATTGCTTCCTCCAGGCGGGCATAGAGCAGATCATAGGCGTCTTTGGCCGCACGATAAGCAAAGCGATGGCTAATGAGCGGCTCCACCTGAATGCGGCCGGCCTGCATCAATTCAATGGCACGCGGCAACATTACCGCACGCGATTCTGTGCCATAGTAGCCACCAATCAGTCGCTTACGCTGAATCTTGCCGGCGTCCAAGGGCAGCGGCGCACCATGATAGAGACCGATCAGATGCAGCGTACCGCCATCACAGACCATTTCCTGGGCCTGGGCAAAGGAGGTCAAGCCGGGTTTCCCACCCACGCAATCAATCACTATATCCGCGCCGCGACCATTCGTCAAATCACGCACCGCCGCGACCGGATCACACGCCTGACCATTGAGCGTAACATCAGCCCCCAACGCCTGCGAAAGTTTACAGCGCGCGGCAATCGTATCAACCGTGATCAAGCGCGCTGGCTGATATTGGCGCACCGCCTGCATGACCAAATTGCCCACCAACCCCTGGCCCAGGATCACCACCGTCGCTGTGGGGGTGATGGCGGGTGCAGTCGCCCACATGACGCCGCCGGTGACCAAAGGCAGAAAGGCAGCCTGCTCAAAAGAAAGATCAGCCGGAATGGGCCAAATGCGCGTGCCTTCCATCGCGTCAATGTCTTGCAATACATATTGGGCATGGGGCGCGACCACCGCGACCCGGTCCCCGGGCTGAAAGCGGGCGGCAGCCTCCTCGCCCACCGCTTCCACCACACCCCCCACCGAATAGCCCATCATGGCAGGGTCAATCGCCTCTTCGTGCATGTAGCGGCGCAGAATCTCTGAGCCTCGGCTAATGAGACTCACCTGATTCTTCACCAACACATCGCGCGGACCACAGGTGGGGATGGGTGCTTCCTCTAGAATGACATTACCGAAGCCTTCGGGTTTGGCAACACGTAGCATAGACTTTCCCCCTCATTTTGTGTTCTACTAAGACCATTCCAGAAAATAAAGAACCCATCCATTAACAGGAAATTTAGAAGGGCAAAAAGCGTTCTTCTCGTCCTTCCTGCCCTTCCTGTGGGTACTCTTTTTTCTGGGTTAGCCTAAAGTGTTACATTGCGGCCACTATCGGGTTCAAAAAAGTGGAGTTTGGTTGAATTGATGTGCAAGCGCGCGTGGTCGCCGGGCGGCAGGTAAAAGTCGGCGTCGGTGGTGACAACCAGCCGTTGCCCTTGTAGATCCACATAGATCAGATTGGTCGCACCCATGTGCTCGACCAGCATAATGCGGCAGGGAATGCCTTGCCCCCCCGCATCAGCGTTTTCACCACTTTGGTCGGCTTGCAAAGTTAAATCTTCCGGGCGGATCCCCAGCGTTAAAGCACCTTGGAGTCGCTCACGATTGGTCAGAATGCGCAGCGGGGTTGTGTTGGTGGCCGTTGGCGTCAGCGCAACACGCCAGGCGTGCTCACCAAGCACAATCTGCAAATCGGGGGCTGACTGTTGCAACTGACAGGACAAAAAGTTCATGGCCGGACTGCCCATAAAGCCGGCCACAAACTCGTTGTTGGGCAGGTTGTAAACGTCCAGCGGCGTGCCTACTTGCTGCACCACGCCATGCTGCATGACGACCACCCGATCACTGAGGGTCATCGCCTCGGCCTGGTCATGGGTGACATAGAGCACCGTGCCCTGGATGCGCTCAAAGAGCAGCTTCAACTCGGCGCGCATCTGCACGCGCAACTTGGCGTCCAGATTGCTCAACGGCTCATCCAGCAGAAAGACCTTGGGGTTGCGGGTGAGGGCGCGGCCCAACGCCACCCGCTGGCGCTGACCGCCACTCAGTTCGCGCGGTTTGCGGTCGAGCAAGTTAGCAATGCCCAGCAACTGCGCGGCATCCTGCACCCGGCGCTCGATCTCATCCTTGGGCATCTTGCGCACCTTCAGGCCAAAGCCAATATTCTCGCGCACTGTCTTGTGGGGATAGAGGGCATAGCTCTGGAAGACCATGGCAATGTCGCGCTCGCCTGGCGGCACGGCATTGACCAGCCGGTCATCAATGTAGAGTTCACCACCGCTTGGATCTTCCAGGCCGGCGGTAATGTTGAGCGTGGTCGATTTGCCGCAACCACTGGGCCCGACCAGCGTGACAAATTCGCGGTCGGCAATGGTGAGATTGAGTTCTTTGAGCGCCACGACCGCGCCGAAGCGTTTGCTAATATTTTTGTATTGGATTTGGGCCATGATAATACAGACTCACCTTACTCTTCGTTTAGTGACCAGTTGACGATCTCCCCCATGAAGGCGACAAAGTTGGTGAGAGCGCTCTCCATCATGGCCGTGCCATAGTCGAGGGTGGCGTTGCGCGCATCGCCCAGCGCCCCATTTGTAGTGTAGCGGTCAAAGCGATAGGGGACAGTAACCCCATATTTGCGTAGGCTGCCGCGCAGATTGTAGGTCAATTCGGTCATTTCGCCGGCAGCTAGTGTTTCGGTCTTGACAATCTCCGGCGCCAGATACATGGCCGCTGCCGTCTCCATTTCGCAGGCGTGGCCCGTAATGCCGGTGATGCCAAAGCGCTCGTTGATATCGTCATCCGCAAAGCTAAAATAGGTCCCAGCCCCTACAAAGGTCGGCGCCAACTCCTCATTGATACGCACGAGCGCCTGACCAAGCGGTGCAATGTTGCCCCCATGCCCATTAACAATCATAAAACGCTGAAAACCGTGCTGCTGTAACGAGTCTACAACTTCGACCAGGATTTGGATGAAAGTATCGGCGCTCAGCGTAATGGTGCCGGGAAAGTTCATGTGGTGATAGGAGACCCCCCACGGCATTGATGGCGCAACCAGCAACTTGGGATAGGCCAGCGCGCTGGCTTTGTTGCAAAATTGCGTTGCACCGATAATGTCCATCTTCAGCGCCAGATTGGGACCGTGCTGTTCATTGGAGCCAACAGGAATCAACACCACGTTGACTTGATCGCGGATGGCGGCCACCTCCGGCCAGGAGAGGTCCGCGAGGATTAGCGGTTGGTTTGTGGGTGCCATGAAAATCTCCGATTGTTAGTATAGTTCTTACAAAGCAGGATGTTGACGAATCGCCACAAGCGCTTGTCGAAAGCGTTGCACACTTTGGCGATTCATACGCAATGCCGCAACGGTTGCTCGCCCAATGGTTGTAATTCCCACGATGGTTGTGAGATCTTCGCTCCACCGGAAGTGCTCGCTCCACCGTTCCGTGCGAGGATTGAATAAATCTGTTGTTTGGTCTGTTACCGGATCGGTGGCGGATAGCTTGTGATGTTTATAACGGTTACAGGCCGGACAGGCGTAGGCCAAGTTGTTAAGTTCCGTAGTGCCACCAGCGCCAAGCGGATGAACGTGTTCGATCTCGAAAATTTCGGGTGACCAGTCTGCGGGTGATAAGCAGCATTCACACAAATGCTCGGCGCGTTCGATGACCGCGAGGCGCACGGCATTGGGAATGTAAAGGCCAACCATCAGGGGGTAGTCTGGGGAATCTGTTGACGACTTGCTGCTAGCCGCAGCAGTTCGTCGGCTGTATCTTCCAATGCCTGATCCATGGTTGTCATGTAGGCATCAAGTTCTTGTTCCTCTGCCGCGGTCAAGCCCTCTTCGCGATTTTTGAACAACAATTCTCGGAGTCGTATTTGTTGCTGCGGGGATAGTCGATGACTGTCGACAATTTCCATTGCTTCCGGATCACTCACACTTCTACGGTGCAGCCAAATTTGCTCATAGCCCACTTCAAAGCGGGCCAATTCGGTTTCATCCAATTTTGCGACTGCGCTTAATAACTCATCAACGGAGATCTCAGCAGTTACATTCATGGTTGGCATACGCTTCTCCTGTCCTTTGTGCAATAAAGTGATTATACCACAACCGGCAGTTTGACGGACTATTGATCTTATTCCTTCACCGCACCAAAGGTCAGCCCGCGCACCAGATAACGCTGGGTGAAGGCGGCGAAGATCATCACCGGCAGGATCATGAGCGAGGCCAACGCGGACATCTCGCCCCAACGCAGGAACTTGTCCGACATATAGCCGGAGATGACCACCGGCAGCGTCTTGGCGTTGACCGAAGTCAGCATAGAGGCATAGAGAAACTCATTCCACGAATAGATAAAGGTGAAGATGGCGGTGACCGCAATGCCCGGCAGTGTTAACGGCAAGACCACCTGGCTAAAGCGTTGCCAGAGCGAGCAACCGTCCACAATCGCCGCCTTCTCAATCTCCTCGGGCAGATCCTGGAAGAAGCCGAGCATGAGCCAGATCACAAAGGGCAGCGCATAGGCCACATGGGTCATGATCAGGGCAAGATGGGTGTCGGAGAGCCCCAGGCCGCGAATGATGATAAAGTAGGGGATCGCTGTCGTCACCGGCGGGAAGATGCGGGTAACCAGAATCCAGATCATGGCCGTCTGGCGCAGGGCAAAGGCCAGATAGCTCTTGGCCAATGCATAAGCCGCCAGGGAACCAAGCAAGATCGCCACCCCGGTGCTGGTCAACGCGACGATCACACTGTTGGCAAAGTAACGACTGATATCGGGTGCATTGAGCACCAGCCGGAAATTCTCCCACGTGCCGCGTAAAGGCAGAATGATCGGCGGGCTGACAATCGTGTCAACTTCGTATTTGAAGGCCGTGGTGATGAGCCAGTAGGCGGGAAAGGCGATGACGACTAAGACAATGGCAGTGGTTAGGTATAGAACCATCATTTCTAGCCTGCGGCGTAGTGCATAATTCGTCACAAGTTTTTATCTTTCTTCCCTCATAATCATACTTCTAAATTCAAGTGTCCCCGTGGGACAGGGCAAATCGCCGTCCACATCGCCTGAGCAGCCTTGCAATTACCGATTCCGTTGCTGCAACTCACGAATAAAGAAGATGGAAATGCAAAAGATCACCAACAGAAACAACCACGACATGGCGCTGGCCTGGCCGATCTGAAAGAACTGAAGACCACTTTTGTAAATCAGCATGGAGAGCAGTTCTGTCGTGCGCCCCGGTCCGCCAAAGGTGAGGGTCCAGATAATGTCAAAGACGCGGAAGGCATCCATAATGCGTAGCAGCAGCACCACCAGAATCACCGGGCGTAGCAGAGGCAAGGTGATCTCGCGGAAGATCTGCCAAGCCGACGCCCCATCGACGCGGGCAGCCTTATAGAGATCGAGCGGCAGCGATTGGATGCCGGCGGCCAGGATAAAGACCACAATCGGCAACTGTTGCCAAATCTCCACTGTAATCACCGCGGCCAACGCCTGATGTGGGTCACCCACCCAGGTTTGGGGAGGGATACCGATCAGCCCAATGAAAAAGTTGATAGCCCCATAGGTCGAGTGGTAAAGCGTACGCCAGAGCACACCCACCACCACCGGCGTCATCATCAGCGGCACGAGCAGCACCGTCCGAATGACGCCAATGCCGCGAATGCCCGAGGTAGCTAACAGCGCTAGCGCCATGCCCAGCAGAAACTCGATGCTTACCGAGGTGGCGACAAAGATCAGGGTAATCCGCACACTGGCCAGAAAGTTGGCGTCGCTAAAGAGGCGCGTGTAGTTGCGCAGCCCGATGAAAACCGGCACGCTGTTGGGGACTGTCATGTTCCATGAGTAAAAACTCAAGCGTAAGCTGTAGAGCAGCGGATAGACCGAGGTGATCAACAGAAAAGTGATGGCCGGCGCCAGAAAGAGCGCGGATAGCCACTGTTCGCGGCGGTGGGTTTGGAGAACGACCTGCTCTTTCATCCGCGATGCTCACCGCCGCTCTCTGCCGCTGAACTCTCCGCGGCTGCCCCTTCACCGAAGATGCTCCCTAAGCGCACCAAATAGACAAAAATCTCTTTCCCCGCATGGGTGCGCCGAAACTCCAACTCATCAAATCTAAGCTTGCCATAGACATTCGGGCGAGCATGGGAGACCACATAGTAACCGGTGGATTGCCCTTCGCTGCTCAAGTAACCGGCCAGTTGATCCAGCCCTTCATCAAATTCAAGCGGGCCGCGCCAGATCTTGGTCTCAATGATATAGCGCAGTCCATTGTGCACCACAATCAGATCCATCCGGCCACTGTTAGTGTCGATCTCGGTGAAGAGATCTCCACCCAGATGGCGCACCACGAGATTGAGATAAGCCATGAGCAGGTATTGACCTGTCGCCTCTTGCGGCGTTGGTGTCACCTTAAAGGCCTCCCGTCCCCGGCGCTCGACGAAGATACGAAACTGGGAGAGCAGCAGATCCATTGGCAGTGCGTCGTCAGTGCGGTGGGATCGGAAGTCATAGCCATTGACCAAAATATCTGCCTGTAAACGTGCGCGCACCGGGCGGAAGGCGGCCAGCAGCACTTCGGCATAGGTTGGATTGCTGATCTGGCAGAGATCCTCAGCTGTACGGCTGATAATGCCATGCATGTGCAGGGCGTGGATCACCGGGTTGTTCAAGTTGAATTCATATTCAGCCCCAAAGAGAATATTCATCACATCGTCGATGTGGGGTTCGGCACGCCGGATGATCGTCTCAAAATTATAGTTGCGCTCGCGCACCAACTGTTGGTGGGCTGTTGCCAAGACATCTAGGGTAATTGGCTGTGACCGATCGGTCACCAATTCCTCGGTCAGGATCGCACCGAGCCGGTTAACGAGAAACGGTTGTCCACCGGTTAACCGGTGAATCTCATCAAGTACCTGGGCGGGAACAGCTTGCCCAGTTTCGGTGCTATATTGGGCAAAAAGCTGCTGCACCTGTTCCTGCGTAAAGACAGGCAATTCAAGCTGGTTGGCAATGTTAAAAGGCGAACTGCGCCCCAAATTGAGCGTGGCAATATTTTGTAGCCCAATCAGCACGACACTGCGCAAGCTGCGTGGCGGGATTGTGTCAAGATAGATCTTCCGCCAATTTTGGAGGAGCGATGAAATTGCGTCAAGGGGAGTACCATCAAATTCATCGATGATGAGAACAATGCGCCACTCTGGAAGCTGTCGATGGAGCGACTCCCAAGCTGCAAATAAACCAACTAGTGTCTGGGGCGTTGCTTGCTCTAACAGTTGCCGGGTTGGCTCAACCGCGGAGGTGTCATGCATTCCCAAAACATCCAAGATGCCTTGTGTAAATTCAGTCCAGAGCCCTTGCAAAAACTCCTGTGAAGAGGCACTTTCGTAAATTTCAAAACTGAGCGTAACCGGAAGATATGTGTTTTGTTCTTCCAAAACAGTACGCAATCGGCGTAAGAGTGTTGTCTTCCCCATCTGGCGCGGGGCAAAGATTGTAAAATACTTGCCGTTTTCAATCTGCGCCACTAACTCCGCCAATAGTTTATCGCGCGCCACGACATAGTGTTCAGTTTCGTTTACAGGTCCGTGAGTGTTGAAATAACGCATGGGTCCATTATACCATAGTTGTCATGGCGAATCAGTCCAATTGTAAAAATCGGGTGCGTACCACATTTTCGGGGGTACTCTGGCAGTGAAATTGGGGATACTTGACCTGGCCCCCCAAAATGGGACGCACCCGTAAAAATCAGATAGCGGCCATCAGTGCTCAGTTATCAGTGCTCAGTTATCAGTGCTCAGTCTCGAAGCGACACTGGAAACTGAGTACTGATAACTGTTTACTTTCCGCTGGTTCCCACGCAGAGCATGGTGACGAGATGTTATTCCTTATACTCAAAATCGAGCGGGTTCTGCTCGATCAATTCGGTCCACTTGGCGGCCACCTCATCCATTGCTTCCTGAGGTGTTGCCTGGTCGGAGAGGACCTTGGACGCACCTTCGCCCACAGCAATGAACATCTCTAGCCACTGGGGCACACCCGGCGTAAAGGGCTTGCCCGCTTCCAAGACGGTGGCGTAGTTAGGCATGTAAGGCCGCGCCGCCACTACATCCTCGTCGGTGTAAACGCTTTTGCGCGCCGGGTCCATGTTGAACTCCAGCGCGCCCGCTTTGGCATTGGCCGGATTGGAGAGATAGGCCATGAGGTCAAAGGCTGCTTCCTTGTTCTGTGACGTGTTGAGCATGACAATGTTGTGCTGCACCACATTGCCCGTACCATTTTCAGGATAGGGGGCAATCGCCCATTTGTCAACCACCTGGGACTTGTCAGGGTCATTGAGCGAGGGCAGGATAAACGAGCCCCACCCTTCCATCACTGCCACCTGGCCAGAGAGGAAGGCATTGGCTGCCTCGGGGTTGTCCCAGGCCAGGATGCCGGGCGGCGCATAGTTGGTCATGTGATCCTTGAGCATGGTCAGCGCCTTGACGCCCTTTTCGCTGTTGATCAACGGCTGCCAATCAGGTGTCAGCAGCGGATCGCCCTGTGACCAATAACGAGCCAGGAAGAGCTTGACTAATTGCGCGGTCACGCCGGCAAAGGAAAGGCCATATTGGTCGTCATGGGTCTGCGCCGCCAACATGGCTTCATAGTCAGCCCAGGTGGTGGGGAAGGTTTCGATCAGATCGGTGCGGTAGAAGAGCACCGAGACGCCAGTGATGACCGGCAGCCCATAGCGCACTCCTGTTTGGCCGGCAATGCCCTCGCCATAGTCATAGATGGGTTTAAAGAAGCCATCCATATCATAGCCGGTGCTCTCGATATAGCTGTTGATTGGCTCTAGCTGCGGCCAGATGGTGTACTGAAATTCAATATCATTGCAGAAGAGGTCGAACTGAGGTGAGCCGGAAGCGAGATCGGCCTGCACCTTGGGCATGAGCGTCTCCCACGGCGCAAACTCAAACTCGACCTTGGCGCCGGTCTCTTCGGTAAAGGCATTGGCCCAGGCGTTAAAGGCCGGCTCATAGGCGACACCCGCTTGGGTCAACATACGCAGGGTCACGCCGTCATATTTTTTGCCGCTGTCGGCCGCCGCGGCGGCGCTGTCATTGCTGCTTTCGGCGGCCGGGGCGGAGGTCACCGTGGGCGGGGGCGCGCCAGTCGGCCCACAGGCGGCCACCAAACCACCCGCCCCCAAGAGGCCCAATGCCTTTAACATATCACGTCGATTGAGATAGAGCGAGTTGCCCATAGTCCCTTTTCCTTTCAACACTTATGATGACAGAGTGAAATTAGCTATAATGGGGTGTCTCGTCCCATAGGAACGGCTGAATTTAGGAGCACGATTACGGGATTCTGGCCCTAAATTCAAGCGTTCCTACGGGACGAAATCAGCTCCTACGAATGATTCTGGTGGGTCGGATCGAGCGCATCGCGCAGCGCTTCACCTAAGTTATTCAACCCCAGCACCAGGAGCGTAATAAAGAGCCCTGGAAAGAAGCCATACCACCAGGCGCGGCGCAGATGGCTGCGCCCCGTCAGCAACATGGCGCCCCATGAAGCGTCCGGCGGTTGGGTGCCCAGACCCAAAAAGCTGAGCGCGGCTTCGATCAAAATGGCAAAAGCCACGGCCAGCGTGATCTGCACCAGAATGGGGGCCAGCGCATTGGGTAGAATCGTGCGAAAGACAATGCGCAGGTCATTGGAGCCAATGGCCCTGGCTGCCTCCACATAATCAGTGCCCTTTTGCGTGAGCATGGCGGCACGGGCAATGCGGGCAAAGTTGGGAATGCTCACAATCGCCACCGCGATCATGGCGTTCAACGAACTCGGCCCCAAGACAGCCACAACGGCCAGCGCCAAGAGCACCGCGGGAAAGGCCAGTAAGCTGTCCATGGTGCGCATGATCACCGTGTCGGTGAGCCGACCAATGTAGCCCGCCACCAGCCCTAGCGGCGCGCCAATGGACGCCGCCATGGCCACGGCAAAGGCGCCGGCCAGCAACGAAATGCGTCCGGCATAGAGGGTGCGGCTAAAGATGTCGCGGCCAAATTCATCAGTACCAAAGAGATGGATGGCCGAGGGCGGCAAAAACTGACCACCCTTCTGCATCTCCAGCGGATCATAGGGGGCCAGCACCGGCGCCAGCACGGCCAACGCAGTAATCACCAGCACAATGGCCAGCCCTGACAGACCAAGGCCATTCCGCAAGAGTCGCCTCACCACACGCCGTCGCGCCGAATGAGATGGCGCGTCGGCATGGAGGTCGGCTAATACTGGACTACGCGGTTCGGAATTTACCACAGAATATTATCCTAGATCTACTGATACCTAATCCGCGGGTCAAAGATCGCATAGGTCAGATCGGTGATCAGGTTGACGATAATAAAGCCGACGACGATAAAGAGAATGCCCCCTTGCAGCACCGGATAGTCGCGGGTCTGGATCGCGTGTAGCATCATGCGCCCCATGCCGGGCCAGTCAAAGATCGATTCGGTGACGACCGAGCCGCCCAGAAAGACGCCGATCTGCAAACCAAAGACGGTGATAAAGGGGATCAGCGCGTTCTTGAGCATATGGCGCGCGATGATGCCCCGTTGCGCCAGCCCTTTTGCCCGCGCCGTGCGGATAAAATCCTGGTTCATGATCTCCAGCAACGCGGTCTTGAGAAAACGGGTCAAGACCGCGGCGGTGTAGAGGCCCAGCGTCACCGACGGCAAGATCAACAATTTGAACGCCAGCCACGGCTTGTCGCTAAAGGCCACATTGCCAGAGGGGGGCAACCAGCGCAACTGCAGTGCAAAGAGCAGCACCAACAGGATGCCCAACCAAAAGGTCGGGATTGCATAGGTGAGCGCCATGAAGATCGACGCTGCTCGATCGATCCAACTGCCGCGCCGCACCGCCGAGAGAATCCCCAGCGGAAACGAGATGAGCAGCGAGACCACAGTTGCCCCCAATGTCAGTTGCAGGGTTGCGCCGAATTTCAGCCAGATTAGCTCTGCCACAGGGAAGCTGTTGAGCACCGAGACGCCCAGATCCCCTTGCAACACCCGCCGCGCCCAGATCAAGTATTGCACCCAGATCGGCTGATCCAGCCCCAGCCGTTCACGCACCGCCGCGACCTGTTCCGGCAGCGCATCCGGCCCAGCAATCACCAGCGCGGGATCGCCAGGAATCAGGCGGATCAACGCAAAGACAAGGATCGAACTCAGCACAAGCACTGGGATGGTCTGCAGCAGTCGCCGTAAGATGTATGCAGTCATAGTTGGTCGTTGGTAGGTCAGTAATCAGTGGACAGTAATCAGTGGACAGTAACTGACGACTGATTACTGAACACTGAACACTGCTCACTGATTCAGCCAGGTGTTCGCCAGGCGAATCTCATCGTTGACGGTCCAATCCATGCCCTGAACATAATCCTGGTGGGCAAAGAGGGTGAACTTCCATGACACCGGAATATCGACACAGGCGTCCAACATAATTTCCTGGACCTTTTTCAGCGCCTCTTGACGGGTCGGCACATCAATGGTCGAGCCGGCGATGGCGAGATTTTCCACATAGCCCTCTGGGAAATCGCCCTGCGGGAAGATCGGGCTGGAGAAAGGACGGTAGGGGCTGTTGTCAAAGAGGCCCATCGGATCGAGGTGCTGACGGCCCACAAAGGTGACATCAAGATCAAAGGTTGCGCTGTTGTTGGTCTCCGCTGAACCGAGATGGCGCGGGCCATAGGTCGCGCTGTCGAGCGGTTCGATTTCCAGGTCAACACCAATCTGGTTGAGGTCCGCTTTGAGGATCTGCGCCATGTCGGTTGTTTCGGGGAAGGCCTGGATTGTAATTGTATTGAGGACAAGGGGGGTCCCATCCTTATCACGGATGTTGTCGCCGTCACTGTCGGTCCAGCCGGCTTCGTCGAGGAGCGCGGTCGCAGCATCTAGGTCAAAGCCATAGAAATCGGTATATTCCGCAAAGTACGCGATTGAGTAGTCCGGGAAAGGCACCACAGTTGAGCCGCCGACACCAAAGAGCGCCTGGTCTACAATCGTATCACGGTCGATCGCGTTACAGATTGCCTGGCGCACGCGTTTGTCGCTCAAAGGTCCTTCTGGCTGGTCGGAGTCAGGCGGGTTGACCGTGATTGAGTAGAGCAGCGCACCGGTTTGACCAAAGGGCACTTGCACGCCGGCATCAAGCAGACGCTGGTAATCTTTGGGCGGCACGGCAATGGCCGCATCGACAATGCCTGTTTCCAGCGCCGTGACTAACGCTTCCAGGTCGCTAAAGGGCTTGAGGACGAGTTCATCCAGATAGGGCTTGCCTGCGTCCCAATAGTCGTCATTGCGCACAAAGGTAACATGGTCGCCCGGGATCCATTCCTGGAATTTGAAAGGACCGGTGCCGACGCAGGTCTGGTCAAGCGTGTCGAACGACTCCGGAGCCATGATGCCCATGGCATTCAGGATGTCAAACATGTTGGGGGTCGGCTCACTAAAGTGGACCACAACCGTTTGATCGTCGAGCGCTTCCGCCCCTTGGACTGTCTTGACCATGCCGTGGACATTCGAGCCATTCTCTGGCTGTAACGCCCGTTCAAAATTCTGGACAACATCGTCGGCCACAAAATCGCGCCCGTTGTGCCATTTTACCCCCTGGCGCAAGCCCAGCGTCAATTCAGTCCCATCTTCGTTGACTTCCCAACTGGTGGCCAGCATCGGCTGAATATTGAGCACATGATCGTAGAGAATCAAGCGGTCATAACATTGGTTCTGCATTGGATAACTGATAAAGCCCAACGAGAAGGCGTCAAAGTTGAGGATGTCGCCGGTCGTGCCAATGGTGAGCGAACCGCCCGACTGGGGGTCACCGGCCACGGCCGCGTCCCCAGCCCCTTGTCCAGCAGCCGGTGCAGCCGTGTCACCGGCCACGGGCGCCGCAGCTGGCGCGCAAGCGAGTAGCAGGAATAACACCAGCAGCAGTACAACCGGACGCAACCACTTGTGTTGAGGATCGAACATGATTCTTTCTCCTTATCATATAAAGATTGAGAGTTGTCCCGTACGGGACGAATGTAAAATCAGTGTTGCCTGCGTAAAGTCCTGGCCCAATTTCACGCTACTTCGCTATTCACCGCATCGATTAGCCCGCGCATATAGCCAATGGCAAAGAGCTTGCCGCGCACCATGTAGCCAGGGTTGTCATTTGACTCTCCTGCCATGGTCGGTGCATGACCGGGGCGCATATCGGTGACCCCCAATTGCTTGGCTAAACGCCTATCTGTTTCGCCTAAGGGTCGTGAAACCATTGCCAATCGCATAAAGTTCTCTTGTTATAGCTTCTCTTGTTATTTGTATGGCACTCCTTGGGGCCAAGGAGTGAAATGACTACAATCACGAGAGAAAGTGAGTAATTTCACCCGGAGACCTATATGAGCTTTTGGATAGTCTCTTGCTATGGCATCAAAAACATCATCCATGCAAAACATTCCATCGAATGCTCGTCTTTGCGACATGTTGCAGCAGGAGCACCAGTATTAATTGCAACTGTAGCAAAAGGTTAGAGGTTTGTCAAAGCGTGTTTTAGATACTATACTTCTTGCAAACAATCTTGTAAGCTACACGAGATTCGGTATAGCAGGTAATTCATGAGGAAGATCATGCCAACTGATCACACTGCAACATCTCATCAAAAGAATGTCCAGCACGATTACGAACAATTAATTACAAGCATTGATGGGATTCTTTGGGAAGCCGACACCGACACATTTCAATTTACCTATGTCAGTGAGCAAGCGGAACGTTTATTAGGATACGCTGCGGCCCAATGGCTCATCCCAGGTTTTTGGGAAGAGCATATACACCCAGATGACCGCGCGTGGGCAACAGCTTTTTGTAGCCAGGCAACGAGCGAGAATCGCAACCATAGTTTTGAATATCGCATGATCGCCGCGGATGGACGATCCGTGTGGCTGCGTGACATTGCTAGTGTGGTTGTTGAAGAGGGGAAAGCCAAGAAATTACGCGGTATCATCATCGATATTACCGAACGCAAACAGGCAGAGGAAGAGCGCCAAGCCCACCTTTGGTTCCTGGAAAGTATGGACCAGGTGAATCAGGCGATCCAAGGAACACATGATCTGGAACAGATGTTGCGCGATGTTCTTGATGTGGTGCTTGCCATTTTCACCTGCGATCGCGCCTGGTTGCTCTACCCATGTGACCCAGCCGCCGTCACCTGGTATGTACCGATGGAGCGTACGCAGCCGGAATATCCCGGCGCCTTTGCCGCAGGAATTACGGTGCCGATGGAAGGGGAGATGGCGACAGTGTTGGATATCATGCGTAACGCAAGCGGTCCAGTAAAATTCGGACCAGGTGGCATGTATCCACTGCCGACAGCAACGGCTCAACAACACGCCATTCAGTCGGTTCTTGCCATGACCATCACGCCCAAGGTGGATCAGCCTTATTTGTTTGGGGTACACCAATGCTCGCACCCACGCCTGTGGGTTCCACAAGAAGAACGTCTTTTCCAGGAAATTGGGCGGAGACTGGCAGATGCATTAGAAACCCTGCTGACCTATCGTCGTTTACAAGAGAGTGAAGAGCGCTACCGTGAAATTTTTGCGAACACGACAGATGTCATTACCGTTGCCGAGGTGATGGCTGATCAGCGCTTCAAGTTATTGGACATAAATCCGTCTCTGGAAAAGATGCTTGGCCTCAACCGGAACCAAGTCGTGGGCGGCTTTCTGGAAGATTTTAGCCAATTCCATGCGAGTGCACGTATGATGCTGACAGAGCACCGCCGTTGTCTCGAACAAAAAGCACCGGTTGAAGTTGAAAAAGATTGGCCCACGCCTACGGGAAGTTGGCATATACACTTTACCCTACATCCAATCAGAAATGCTGCCGATCAAATCTACCGGATCGTTGGCGTGGGACGCAACCTGACTGCGCAAAGGCGCGCTGAGGAGCGTCTACGCCTCTTTTTGGATCATGTGACGGATGCTTTTTTCCTGCACGATGCAGCGGGAATCGTCTTGGACGTTAATCAGCGGGCCTGTGAAATGTTGGGTTACACACGACAAGAATTGATGGGTATGAGTCCTCATTTTTTCGATCCGAATCTAACCCCCCAAGCAGTGGCGGATCTGAATCGCCGCCTGACAGCCGGGGAGACCATCATTACGGAAAGTCAACACCGCCGAAAAGACGGCTCGCTCTATCCGATTGAAATCCGCATCCGGCCTGTTTGGGAGGGGGGCCAGCAATTCAATGTCTCTTTGGTGCAGGATATTACTGAACGCAAACAAGCACAAGAAGCGCTTACCCTCTTCCGGACCTTGCTCGATCATACGAATGACTCTATTGAGATTGTTGACCCAGAAACCGGACGCTACCTTGACGTTAATGCACAAGGTTGTCTTGCCCACGGCTATACACGTGCTGAGTTCTTAACCCTATCGCTCCCCGACATTGACCCACATTTGGGTGCTATCCCGTGGTCAGAGATACACACACGAATGCAACAGACAAATTTGCGTGTCTTTGAAAGTCAGCATCGGCGCAAAGATGGCACTCTTTTTCCCGTCGAAGTCATGGCTAATTATATTACGCTGGATCGTGATTATCTGGTTGGTATTGTGCGCGACATTACGGCGCGTAAGCAAGCCGATGCAGCCTTAAAAGAGAGCGAAGAGCGCTATCGCATCCTGTATGAAGATAATCCCACCATGTATTTTACGGTTGACGCCGCCGGAACTGTGCTGTCGGTCAACCGTTTTGGCGCAGAACATCTCGGTTATACGGTTGCCGAGTTGGCTGGTCGTTCTGTCCTCCAAGTATCCCATGTGGAAGATAGAACAGCAGCCCAAGGATTGGTAGGCCAATGCATTGAACAGCCCGGCAAACTCTTCCAGTGGATCCTGCGCAAAGTTCGCAAAGATGGCAGTATATTATGGGTCGAAGAGACCTCACGCGCTATCCAAAATGGTTCTGGTGCGCTGGTGGTGCTGATAGTCTGTGAGGATATTACTGAGCGCAAGCGCGCAGAACACGCCCTAATCGAAAGTCACAATCTCTTGCACGCGGTCGTAGAAGGTACGGCGGATATAATCTTTGCCAAGGATCGACAAGGGCACTATTTGATGATGAATAGCGCCGGCGCCCGGGCCCTCGGGAGGACGGTGGCAGATATTCTCGGCAAGGATGATCGAGAGATCTTCCCGCTCGAGGCTGCCCGCTCGATCATGGAACGGGATCGGAGAGTTATGGCCCTTGGGGAAGCACAAACTTTTGAAGAAGTCGAGAACTCGCCTATCGGAACACGAACCTACCTGACAACCAAAGGCGTCTATCGCGACATATATGGTACAGTGAATGGTATTGTCGGCATCACGCGCGATATTACAGCGTTAAAGCATCTCGAAGAGCAATTTCGCCAAGCGCAAAAAATGGAGGCCGTGGGCCGGTTGGCCGGTGGCGTAGCTCACGATTTCAATAATCTGCTCACGGTTATTAACGGCTATAGCCAGTTGATTTTTAAGCGCTTACCACCGGATGACCCGAATCGAAAGCGGCTTGGCGAGATCCAAAAAGCGGGTGAACGGGCTGCCAACCTGACCCGCCAACTATTAGCCTTTAGTCGCAAGCAGATGCTTCAACCTCAAGTCGTCAACCTCAACACACTACTTACTGAATTGCTCAAATTGCTGCGTCGCCTGATTGGAGAAGATATTGAACTGGCACTAACCCCGGCTGGCGACCTTGGGTGGACCCAAATTGATCCAGGCCAATTTGAGCAAGCGATTATCAACCTGGCCGTCAACGCCCGTGATGCTATGCCTCAGGGTGGCCAACTCAGCATCACAACCTACAACTCCACAATTGAGGCTGACTATGCCGCTCGTTATCCTGAGGTTCAAGCCGGGCTTTATGTCGCTGTAACCATGCGCGATACCGGTGTCGGGATGACCGAGACCACTAAGCTGCGTATTTTTGAACCATTCTTCACAACCAAGGACATTGGCAAAGGCACAGGATTGGGGCTGGCTATGGTCTACGGTTTTGTAAAGCAGTCAGGCGGTCATATCGAGGTGGTGAGCGACATAGGCCATGGTACAACCTTCAAACTCTATCTGCCGCGCACAGAGAAAACAGGTATACCTGTTCATGTCGTTTATGAGTTACATGAGCTACCGCAGGGAACAGAGACAATTCTACTAGTAGAGGACGAAGATGCGGTGCGCGATCTGGTGCGACAAGTCCTGCAATCTGGTGGCTATACGGTTTTAGAAGCTTCCAATGGCCCAAAAGGGGTTGACCAGGCCAGGCAATACCCGGGCCCGATCCATCTTCTGATCACCGATCTAGTAATGCCGCAGATGAGCGGTCGGCAACTAGCCGAACAACTAACAACGATGCAGCCAGGTATACAGATCCTCTTCATGTCGGGGTATACAGCAGAAGAGATGACGCGCTATCAGGTTCACGAAGCAAACATTGCCTTCCTACAGAAACCCTTTGATCCGCTCAGCCTGGCCCAAAAAGTGCGCAGCCTGTTGGACGGACAAGGAAGGCGAGACAGTGAGACAGTGAGATAATGGGAGTGGGATAGTGACTGATCGACTGTTCCACTGTCTCACTGTTTTACTGTAATATGCGCCAACCCATCGCCTACTTGAGCGCGATGGAGGCGGCGTAACATAATGACAACACCAGATTGGGGCGCACAAATCGCGGCCAACTCCGCGCCAAAAAAGTCACGAAGCGACCCCAAACGCTGACCAGCGGCAACTTCCTCTAGCAGTTTCACCTCGGCGCGAAAGAAACCGGCCACCGGCGCCGCGATGACGGTATCCATATTGCCGTCGCCGATCAGGTGATGGGTGGTCGGGCGCGGTTCCGGCGCGCCGGCCACCATACCCAGGTGACGCATAACACTGATTATCCCCTGCGTGAAGCAGGCGACATCATCGGGCCGGGCATAGCCACCACCGGGCGCTTCGGTGTAGAGCGAGGGAATGCCCAAGTCGGTAGCCGCCGAAATGGTGCGCCCCGGCGGCACCGGCAGCGGATGGCCCCAGAGCACCGGTGCGCCAAAGGCGCGCGCCGCAGCCTGTGAACGTTGCCCCAGTTCACCCTCATCATGAATGTAACCGATCAGGGTGGGAATATTGCCGGCCACACCGCCGCTGTGCAGGTCGATGAAAAAATCAGCCGGCCGGATCACCTTCTCCGTCAGCCAATGGGCAATACGCTGCGTAATGGTGCCATTGGGATCGCCGGGGAAGACGCGTGCCAGATTCAGTCCGTCCATGGGGCTGCTCCGTTGGGCCGCGGCGTAGGCAGGCAGATTGCAGACGGGAACCATGAGCAGCGTACCCCTCAATGTCGCCGGATCGACCAGTTGAAAAACATGTGGAATCGCCTCGACCCCTTCATACTCATCACCATGCACGCCTGCCGTGACGGCCAGCGTCGGACCATTTTGCGCACCGGTGACATAGAGCAGCGGCAACTGCCATTGGCCACCATCGGCGCGTGCGGCCACGTCCAGGGTTGTGCTACTTTTTTGGTTACGCGGTAGATCGGTTAGGTTGAATTCTCGAAAATGCATCATGAAAACCTCGGCCCAGTAGGTGCGTGTTTCCATACCGCACAAGCTATATTTATAGGACGCGTACACACCTACGTTTATTCACTGTGTAGGGCATATTACTTCCGCCCCACCTTTGGATCCAGTTGTGCGGACCAGAGATGATCCTGGATCTCCCGGTGTTCGCCTTGGAGCATCTCCGCGATAAATTGTTTGACGGCGCGAATGGCCGCATCGACCAGGATCTGTCCTTGTTCAGCGGTGGCGTCAAGCGGCTGCTTGTCCTCTTGCTCTTGCATGGCATCATGACGCACATTCTCCGGGCAAATGGCTAATGCCATCGCCGTCTCATATTCCTGGGCATGACCGGGAACGCGGCCCTTACAATGTTGCTCCGCCTCCGCCCGACTTAGGTTCCAGTAAGAGTGGAATTGTACGTTGATATTGGGATCAACCGACTGAAAATAGAGCTGCCACTGCCGGATCATACCATACATGGGCGCTTCATTGCCGCCGTGTCCGTTGAGAATAAAAATATTTTTGATGCCGTGACGGGTTAGACTTTCCACCGCGTCAAAGAGCACGCTGGACCAGGAGCCCGGTTTGGCGGTGAGGCTACCTTTGTGGATCATGTGATGTTCGCTGATGCCAATTTGCATGGGCGTCGCCACAATCACCTGGGGGTACAGTTGCTGGGCCACTTGTTCCGCCAGATAGGTGGCGGCGCGGATATCATATTCCATGGCCAGATGTTCCAGGTGTTGCTCAATACTACCGGTGGGAATGATGGCGGCTTGGTACTTGCCCGCGGCCAGCGCCGCACGGAATTCGCGGCGGGTCAATTTACCAAGGATAATAGGCTGGGATGACATGGGTTCGCTCCTGGGTGTTGCGTGTAGCGTGTTGCGTGTACTATCCACGGTCACGCTTTAGGCGTTAAGGGTGCTCGTATCGACAAAATATTGTCGATGTTGTTGCATCGAGATGCCCTAATCATTAATTGTTTTCCACTAATTATTAATTAGGCTCTTACAGATCGGTGAGTACTATAATCACACTACGCACCGACATTACGCAACACGAAAATTTTACTCAAAAAACGCCCGCTTGACTTCAGCCATAGCCCCTTCCACCGCGTCCAGCACCCGATCCATATCGGCGTCGGTGTGGGCGGCAGAGAAGCCGTGGTGGGGGGAGGCATGGAAGTAGACGCCTCGTTCCACACAGCCGGCAATGAATTTGTATTCCAGATCCCGGCGTTTCTGGGCTGCTTGTCGATAGTTGGTGATGGGGTCGGTGAGACCAAAGTACATGCCAAAGCGCGGGCCGATATGTTGCAGGCGCATGGGGACGCCGCTGCGGTCGATGATCTCCTGAAAACCGCCATAGAAGCGCTCGCCCACGGCATCCAGATCGGCGTAAAAGTTAGGCCGTGCATACTCGTGCAGGGCGGCCAACGCGGGCAAGACCGTGGTCAGGTGGGCCAGATAGGTGCCGCTCATTTCGCTGTTACCCAGGGGGCGCAGGTGCTCCATGACATAACGCTTGCCGGTCAAGGCGCTAATCGGCGTGCCGCCGCCAAAGGCTTTCCCCAACACACAGAGATCAGGCGTTACGCCCAGATACTCCTGTGCGCCACCGGGGGCCATACGAAAGGCAGTCAACACCTCATCAAAGAAAAGGAGTGCGCCATAGTGGTCACAGAGTTCGCGGCAGCGCTGGACAAAACCGGGCAATGGTGCAATACAGCCCTGGTCATAGTTGATCGGCTCCATAAGCAGCGCCGCAACCTGGCTACCATACTGAGCAAACGCCGCCTCCAGGGCGGCGACATCATTGAAAGGGACAATGATAATGTTGCCCCGATCGCTGTTGGGCATCCCGGCCGATTCGGGTTGGGGAAGCGGGGTGGCTGGTGGCCCGGCTTGCTCCACAGCCGGCGAGACGCTGTAGTTGAGCGCGTCGGAGTAGCCGTGAAAGTGGCCTTCAAATTTGATAATCTTCTCCCGCCCCGTAGCCGCACGCGCTAGGCGCAGGCCATGCATCACCGTCTCAGTGCCGGAGCCGGCAAAGCGCACCATCTCCGCACAGGGCACCATCTCTGTGACCTTTTGCGCCAGCAACGTCTGATGTTGGGTCTCGTAGGAGCAGAGGATGCCCAGATCAAGCGCCTGTTGCATAGCCGCTTTAATGGCCGCGTGATTATGGCCCAAGAGTGACGCGCCGTGCGAAACGCACATATCAATATATTCGTTGCCGTCAACATCATAAAGGCGTGCGCCATCGCCACGCGCCAAATAGAGCGGTCGCCCCGTGGCTTTGTTGAGACGAAAGGAGGCCGTAACGCCGCCCGGCAACACCTGCTGCGCCTGCTGATAGAGTTGGTCAGCCAGAGGATGGGATGATTGGGTCATTGGGTACTCCTGCTACTGTGATTGAACTGCTCATACGCCACGGTTTACCAATGCGATGCGTTGAGCAATCTTCTTTGTCCTTTGTCATTGGCATATCAAGACGACATGCCAATGACAAAGGATCACTCACAAATTACGCAGCCAGAAGCCGCTTTTCCGGCATATTCTCCAGGCGGGTCAGCCAGTAATGCACATCAAAGTTGTCATCGCCGGTGAGGAAGCGCCAGAGCTTGATACGGTTGACGATCTCCAGCCGGCCCGAGGCATCCTCAAACCAGGGCTCGCGTCGGCCCAGAATGGTCTGAACATCTTCCACCGCGTTTGTATCTTTGGTAAAGATCGCTTTATGCTTGCTGGTCTCTGCATCCAGATCATCGGTGTTCCAGAGCCGGTATTGGCGCACTTGCGGGTTGAGCCGGATCTTAAACATGTAGCGTTTGCGGTCGGTCTGGTTTTGGCGGCCACAGTGCCAGATGCCATGATGGAGCGCCAGCACCGTGCCTGCCTTGCAGACCATGGGAATCTGGCCCAGGAAATTTTGATAGCGCGCAATATCCATCTCATTAATACGGCGATATTGGCTGCCCGGCACAATGAGCGTGCCCCCCATCTCCAACGGCACATCATGAGGGAAGTACATCAGTTGAATGTCAAAGTGCATACGGGTGTCGATAATCGAATCGCCATGCATACCCTGAGCTTTGCCTTCGTTGGGCTGGCGCACATGCACCGCGTGATGGTCAAAGAGCGGGTCCGGACCGACCAGACTGTGGATAATGCCCTGGATTTCCGGCATACGGATCATGCGCCCAATGGACGACGGTTCGGGATAACATGCGGAGAGGGGCGTACCAGCCGACGCAGCTTTGATCGTGCCGGCATCAATTTCGGCCATGACTGCATCGTTGACGGCTTGGGGCACCAACTCATCAAAGCGCAGAAAGCCCCGCGCCACAAAAGAAGCCATTTGCTTTGAATTGAGCAGATATTGCTTGTCAACCATCGATTTCCTCCAATTTTTCAAAGATAAATTCATACATCTGAAATGACGTGGTATACTCCATCTGTGGATAGGGCGGAATCAGCTGTGGAAACTGAATCACCCGCCAACCATCCAAGAGGGCGTCAAGCCCGGTCGCATAGGGTGCAACGTCACTGTCACCGGTGGTATGGTGCTGGCGTCCGGTGCCGTCATAGAGGGACCAGCCGCGGACGGCACTATCGAGCGCCGAGTTGGAGAGGTAGAGCACCAACACCTTTTGTCTTACATTACGCATGAAAGCTCCTACATGATTGCATAACAAGTGCGTTCTATAGAGTCAGCCGATAGAACAGCGGATACGACTCTTTTTCTGAATAACCATAGTTGGTATACCATCTATTGTACCCGAAAGCGAACAGGACGCCAATCAGCTTTTCGGTCAGTGTATCATTTCCACCCTGACATGACAGCTTGGTTGGGCCACCTACTTTTGGTATAATGACGCACATGACACAACCGCAATGGCCTGACCCATTACAACCACCCGATCCGGCACGCGTGGCGTGGCTTTTGGCCGAGTTTTGGCGGCTATTGGCGCGCCTGCCCGATCTGCTCAATCGCCATGAGCATCTGCTGGCGGAAGCATTGACCACCGCCGTGCGCAATGTCGTTTTGGAAATGATGCTGGCGCTCAACGGCATCCAATGGCCGGCGCAGACGCGTCACCTGAACACCTATTTGAGCGCTAGCCAACGTGCTGCGATTGAAAAGACCCTGACCCTAAGCAGTGTCAATGGTGACCAGTGGCTAGGACGCGCCGTCGCCTTGACGGTGATCTACCACTGGTATGCGCCGCAGTTGGTGGGAAAATGGCAGCTTGTCTATCCCCAAACGTTGGAAGACGCAACCCAGACGCGGTTGCAGCGCGAGTTGCCGGACTGGCCCCTAACCATTACCACTGATCCCGCCGACAATACCGCCAACAGTACACCTGCGACAGCTTCGCCGCAGCAGAGCGCAGACGCGCAGGCTGCTGCTGACCAGGGTAAACCCTAATGTGGCGCATCGTCTATGTCGCTCCCTTTGGGCTGGGCCAAAAAACGACCGTCTGGGCGCGCACGCTGCCGTTGGCCCGCTATCTGGCCCAGCAAGGGCACACCGTTACACTCCTGATTCCGCCGTGGGATACACCTCAAGACGCCGGTAAGCGCTGGCAAGATGAAGGAGTAGAAGTGGTCAATGTCAGCCTAAGCGGGGGCATTCCCATGATCATGGCGCGCTTATTAAAAGAAGTGCGCCGACGACAGCCCCATCTTGTCCATATTGTGAAACCGCGCGCCCACGCTGGGCTGGTACAGTGGTGGCTCTGGCAGCAGCAGCGCTGGTCTTGGGGTCCGTCACAAAAAGATAAGCCAAAAATTGTGCTTGATGTCGATGACTGGGAGCAGGCGTGGGCAGTCATCAATCCCTATCCGCCGCCGGTGGCCCGTTTTTTAGCCTGGCAAGAAGAATGGGGCATCCGTCACGCCCACGCCATTATCGCCGCTAGCCAGTGGTTGGTGGAACGGGTGCAACAGTACACGCCGCAGACGCCGGTCTGCTATCTGCCCAATGGCGTAACACCGCTTGAGGGGACAGACGCTGCTGCCCCAGATGAGATGGGGTGCAGTACGCCCGAAATCCTCTTTTTCAGCCGCTATGTGGAAGTGACGCCGGTCTGGCTGGCGCGCTTCTGGGGTGCGTTGGTCCAACACCGACCGGATGCACACTTGACAGTCTTTGGCGATGCGTTCCAGCCCGGTCGCGTCCAAGCGTTTCAACAAGTGATGCACCAAGTGGCCGAGCGTGCTGCACCACGCGTCACCTGGCTGCCTTACAGTGCGCCGGCGCAGGCACAGCTCTATCGCACCGCCGCCTGCGCTATCTTTCCTGCCGAAGCCACGCCTTTGCTGCAAGCCAAATGCAGCGTCAAACTAGCCACAACGCTGTTGCACGGCGTGCCGGTCGTCGCCAGTGCAGTGGGCGAGCAGGCCGCGTATGGGGCAGAAGGGGCGGCGCAGTTGCTGCCGGCCACAGCCACACCGGAAGCTTTTGCCGCAGCAGTCGCCCATGTACTGGATGCACCGGCCGCGCGCGTCCAACTTCGCCAACAGGCGCAAGCCAGGTTGCTGGCGCGCTACCGTTGGGCGACCTTAGGGGCACGCCTGGAAAGTTTCTATGCACAGTTGCTTGCTTGAGACGCGGAGAGAAAGCAAGTCCCTGTTCAGGCTATGCATAAAGGGAGTGGCAGTAGCCTGCACCGTGGCGGGAGTCGCCTGGTCAATCAGTTCAACCAACACCGGATAGACAGCGTCGGTCTGGGCGCGCGGGTGCTCAGGGTCGATCAAGTCGTGATCCAGTTGGCGTTCCGCCGGAAACTGATAGGTTTCAAGGGCGTTAAAGACGTGGGCGCGCTACCGTGCGACGATGGTTGCAGTTGTTGCCGCGCGGACCACTTTGTCTGCGCCATTGGTGATGACCAGGATCTGGCCGGCCTGGGGGGCTGCGCGGCGCGCCGCATTGCGGACGGCAAAGCCATAGCGGAGAAAGGCGCTGATTGCACGCGTCGCATTACGTGGATAGACCTGGGGCGGGTTGGGCACGGCGCTTTTTAGCTCGGCATTTTGCCAGAGAAATTGGTTGGGCAGCAGACCAAAGAGGCGCACAGCAGAGGTTGTCAACGGTGGCGGCACTGCTTCCAAGCCAAAGGCCGGTGCGATTAGCACAGCCAGATCCACATCCGCCCGGCTTTGAGCTTGCCAACCGGCGACTACACCCCCCATTGAGAAACCCACCACGGTCACCTGTTCGCCCAGACCTTGGGCAATGTCTACAGCTTCTGTGCCATAGTACGACAATTCATCCGCCGTCAGGTCGGCCTGTTCCGGCGCCAGCAGATCGGCCAAACCCATGTGTGGGGCGCGCGGGATGAGCACATTATACCCTTGCTCATAAAAGATCTCTCCCAACGCCGCCATCTGACGCGGACAGGTGCGGTAGCCATGAAATAGCACCATCACCTGCGTTACTGCCTGGCCATGATCCAACAGACGCGATTCACAACCGGCAAAGAGTTCCATCGTCGCCTCACGTTGCTGAAGCGTAGCAAAGCGGGCAAGAGACTCAGTATAGGTCTGGCTAGGGTCAGGCACGGCTGGCGGTACATAGGTAATCGGTGTAAAGAGCAACAGAACCAACAACAGGAGTAGGGCGAGTAGAGCAAGAAAATTTTTTCGCATTTTACCTCGGCATACAAAATGGACTAGTACAGTCTGGCATAAATACCTGGACAGAAATCAGTAGCGCTTCTCTCTGAGAAACAGCCAATTTATCTGTCTACTTATTTCTGTCCGGATTTACTAGTACATTGCGGCGTAAATCGCGCCCACAGGCGCCCGCTCTCTGGCGCGGCAGTCAATCAGGCCACGCAACTCGTAGAAAAAGGCAGAAATTACGCTGGCCTTATTTACGCCGGGAGTTACTAGCTAGTCATCGTCCCCAAAATAACTGTGACCATTACTACCCGGCGGAAACCTTTACAACAAAATATCCCATTTCTGCGTATTGTTGTATGATAGAGTAAGTTTGCTGATTGCTTCACAGAAAGTGGCTGTTGTTATTTGTGATACAGATTTATGGTACACCTCTTGCGTGTTGGTGGCAAAGTGATGGCGCGCAAGAGCAGAGATGCACTTATACCGACGAGCGCCAGGAGGTATCATTTTGTACAGGAGTAAAATGGTACTTTCTGTGCTGCTCGTGAGTATAAATCGGGATCAACATCATTCAAAGGGAGGTTAATTACATGACCATTGACTATCGGATTGAAGGTACGCTCTTGCCGGTGTTGCTCATCAATTTAGCCCCTGACCAACGAGTCTATTCTTCGTCGGGTGGCATGAGTTGGATGGCGCAGAATGTGGAAATGGAGACCAATAGCGGTGGCGGCATAGGCAAAATGTTTAAGCGCGCACTCTCCGGTGAATCACTCTTTATTGTCGATTACTACACCAACCAGGGTACAGGCGAGGTGGCCTTTGCCGCTGAATTCCCCGGCAAGATTATTCCCTTGGACCTGGCCAATGGCGAGCAGATGATTGTGCAAAAGGATTCGTTTATGTGTGCGGACAAAAGTGTGGATCTGGATATGCACTTCCGCCGTAAACTGGGTTCCGGGCTCTTTGGCGGCGAGGGCTTTATCTTGCAACGTTTGACTGGCCCAGGCATGGCCTTTGTCAACTTTGATGGCGAAATCGTCGAGAAGACACTCGCTCCTGGGGAACTGCTGCGTGTCGACACCGGTCATGTCGCCATGTTTGAACCCTCCGTCGATTTTGATGTGGAAGTGGTGCGCGGCTTCAAAAATATTCTCCTGGGTGGTGAAGGGCTCTTTTTGGCCACTCTGCGCGGACCAGGAAAGGTCTGGCTCCAGACGATGCCAATGACCAAGCTGGCCAATAAGATTGCCCAATTTATGCCCCAGGTTGGCGGTGATGGCCAAAGCGGTGGCATGAATATTAACCTAGGACAACTCTTCAGCGGCCAGTAACGCTTTAGCGCTGGAAACATAAGATCTTCTCGGCAGGGTGGACTTAGCAAAGCGGGTGGCGCGCTACCCGCCACGCTCGCCTAATGCAGTGTAACCGAAGTTCCGCTGAATTAGAGATGGTCACCTAGGTCTTCCTGGAAGGGGCGGCGGATGGTGAAAAACAGGGGGTGTGCGTTGCCCCTTCCAGGAAGACGCACGCCGGCGCACCCGCGTTGGCTAAACTCGTAAAATTTTGTTTACACTGCACTAGTGTTTTGTCAGATAAATTGCGGTAGGTTGTCATTCCGAAGCGAAGCGAGGAATCTCGTGTTGGTTGCGCAGGGATTCTTCGTTTCGCTCAGAATGACATTCCATCAAAACTTAATTTATAGAATAATACGGTAGTGACAGTGGATCTGAACGACTTACGGGCAGAGTTGGATGCATATGCCAATGACCCGCGGCTTACGGTCCCGGATAATCTATATGCGCGCGCCGAAGCATTGGATTTCCTGCACTTCGTGCGCGAGATGGCGCGAATCGAGCAGGACAAAACCCCTGAAGGGGCGCAGTTGCAGCAAGATGCCCAACGGCTGGCAAAGAAGCTGACTGCCCTCAACAACCAACTTTTCCAAGCGGCACGCACGGCCATCCGGCAAGGAACATTAACGGGGATAGCCTTGCGCCACTATTGCGACCGTTTTACCGCTTATCGTCCAGGCCTGGGCGATTGGGTTTACACCAGCTATGATGGGCTGGATGTCCTCTTTGACGGCATTTTTCAGCTCAAGCAGGCGCCCACCCCCACCCTGCTGCCTACGGCGGAAATGGTCCGTTGTGAAGAGACGCCGGCCCGTGTGCTGCTTGCTATGGTCGATCAGGTCGCTTTGGGGGCTGATGATCTTTTCTATGATCTGGGCTCCGGCTTGGGGCAGGTGGTGATGGCGGTGCATCTACTCACCGGCGTTGCCGCCAAAGGCGTCGAGATCGAGCCGGCCTTTTGCACCTTTGCCCAGCGGCAGGCGCAGGCATTGGGTCTGACCGGGGTGACCTTTCTCAACCAGGATGCGCGCCAAGTGGACTATCAGGATGGTACGGTCTTCTTTCTCTTTACGCCCTTTCGTGGTCAGCTCTTACAAACGGTGTTGGCGCGTTTACAAAAAGTGGCCCAACAACATGTGATCCGCCTCTGCACCTTTGGCCCCTGCACGCCTCACGTCGCCGCCCAGCCCTGGCTGCACCCCATCACCCCGGCTGCACGCCATGAATACAAACTGGTGATCTTTGAGAGTCATGTGGGCGAGTAGCAAGTGGCGAGTCGCAGGTCAATTCGCCACCCGCCACCTGCACCGTTCATATCGGAAAGTAACCTACCTGTGACAATCCAACAAGAGCGAGCAAAGTTCTGGCATGATCCCACCTTGGGCAACCTGGAACTGTTGCACGCGTCCTACATTACCCATAGCTTTGCGCCTCACACCCATGAAGGCTATGCCATCGGCGTCATTGAAGCGGGCGCTGAGACCTTTCGCTATCGCCATGCAACCCATGTTGCACCCGCCGGCAGCATTGTGGTGATCAACCCCGGCGAGGCGCACACCGGCGAGGCCGTCACGGTGGATGGTTGGCGCTATCGGATGCTCTATCCTGCGGCTGCGCAACTACTGGAGGTGACCGCACAACTCAAGGGGCGCACAGCTGATTATCCATTTTTCCCGGCGCCGGTCATTGTTGACCCCGTACTGGCACAGCAGATGGCCAATGTCCATCGCCATTTGGAGCAGAGCAGCAGCGTGCTTGAACGGCAATCCCTTTGGACGGCACTGCTCGCCCAATTGATCGTGCGCCATGCCGATGCCCGGCCGCTTGCACAGACACCCCAGCCGCAGACGCTGGATGCCCTACTTATTCACGCACGTGATTATCTGGCCGACCACTACGCCGCGGATCTCACGCTGCCCGAGTTGGCGGCGCACGTCCATCTCAGTCCCTTTCACCTGCTGCGCTCCTTTAAGGCAACCTTTGGCCTCACCCCCCACGCCTATGTGATCCAGCGACGCATCCACCGCGCCAAAGCATTGCTGCTGGCCGGCGCGCCCTTGGCTGATGTGGCCCTCCAAGTCGGCTTTACCGATCAAAGCCATTTCACCCGCCATTTCAAACGCATCGTTGGCGTACCGCCGGGCCATTACATGCAAACGCTCAACCTCAAATAGCCCACCCGCACCTATGCGGTTACACTAAAATAGCCTTACGCGACCCGCAACGCGTAACACCACACTACCAAACCGCACGTTTGACAGCACGACAACAACCCCCTATAATACTCATGCTTTCTTAACTGACGACCATGCTGAATTTATGCCGAGTTTGTGGGATATGGCATAACGCATGTGGGGAGCACCCCAAGGGAAAGGAAGTCGCATGCCGCTTGAGTCGCTCGTCTGGGCTGGGCAGTCGGACTGTTAAGTCTGGCTGCCTTTTTTTGTTGGTGGAGTAGTAATCAACCCAGATTTATACTGCGCAGCGTCAGCAAGGTATAGTTTGTATAGGAATTAAAGGAATAAAATGTACCCCTATGTCGCTGCGAAGTATACCAAAGATCGGAGAAGTGAAAGATATGGCTAAATTTCGCGCCCTGCTCTCTGTGTCAGATAAGCAAGGGCTGGTCGAGTTTGCTCGTGCTCTGCACGAGGCGGATGTGCAGTTGGTGGCCAGTGGCGGCACCGCCCGCAAATTGCAGGAAGCTGGGTTACCCGTCAGCGCAGTCGAAGCGTTAACCGGCTTCCCGGAGATTTTGGGTGGCCGGGTCAAGACGCTGCATCCAGCCGTGCATGGCGGAATTCTTGCCCGGCGCGTCCCCCATCACCTGGAAGAGCTAGACGCCTACGGGATTACGCCCATTGATCTGGTGGTGGTCAATCTCTATCCCTTCCGCGAGACGGTGGCGCAGCCCAATGTTACGCTGGCGACGGCAGTAGAGGAGATTGACATTGGCGGCGTTGCCCTGCTACGCGCAGCCGCCAAAAACCACGAGTCGGTGACAGTGGTCTGTGATCCCAGTGACTACGAAGGGGTGGCGGCGGCCTTTACTGAGGGGGGCACCAGCACCATGCAACGGAAGCAACTGGCCCTGAAAGCATTTCGTCACACCGCCGACTATGATACAGCCATTGCCGCCTACCTGGCCGGCCAAATTGATGAAGAAGAGGGTGTCGTGGGCCTGCCGCGCCATCTGACGGTGGACTTGGTGCAAGTGCAACTGAATCGCTATGGCGAAAACCCCCACCAACAGGGCGGCCTCTATGCCTATTCGGGCGAAGAGGCGCCCTTTACAGTACTGCACGGCAAGGAGATGAGCTACAACAACTGGCTCGACCTGGACGGCAGTTGGCAAGCCGCGCAGGATTTCCCCAAACCGACCGTGGCCATCATCAAACATGGCAACCCCTGTGGGCTGGCCAGCGCCGAAACCCTGGCTGACGCCTATGGCAAGGCGCTGGCGTCGGATCCGGTGAGCGCCTTTGGCAGCATCATCTCGGTCAACCGGCCGCTGGATGCGGAGACGGTGCGGCGCATGGCCGACCTCTTTGTCGAAGTGGTGGCCGCCCCTGCTTATGAAGCTGATGCCCTGGAACTTTTGCAAAAGAAAAAGAATCTGCGCATTCTGCTGCCGACCAATGTCCAGCCCCGCCCGCTAAGCTTGCGCAGCATCTATGGCGGCGTGTTGGTGCAGGAATTGGATCAGAGCCAGGAGGATATGGATCCCACCAACTGGCGCATTGTCAGCCAGGTGCAGCCCACACCAGCGCAACTGGCCGATCTGGCCTTTGCCTGGCGGGTGGCGCGCCATGTCAAGAGCAATGCCATTGTCTATGTCCAAGAGGAGGCCACTGTGGGCATTGGCGCCGGCCAGATGAGCCGGGTCGATTCGGTCATGTTGGCTGGGCACAAGGCGGGCGAACGAGCCCAAGGCGCGGTCATGGCGTCAGACGCCTTCTTCCCCTTTGCCGATGGCATTGAGGCCGCAGCCCAATATGGCATTACCGCGGTCGTCCAACCGGGTGGCTCCGTGCGCGATGAGGAGGTGATCGCGGCGGTGGACAAACTAGGATTGGTCATGGTCCTTACCGGAGCGCGCCACTTCCGTCATTGATTGAGCGTAGTGGCGAGGTGGCGGGTCGTAGATGATCCGCCACCTCACCACCCGCTACTTGCGCCTCACCCTCGCCACGCCACCAGCATCAGACATAGCCAGCCCCCAATCAGCGCCACCCCGCCAATCGGGGTAATCGCGCCAAGCCAGCGCAAGCCGGTAAAGGCCATAACGTAGAGGCTGCCGGAAAAGATGACGACGCCGATCACAAAGAGCCAGCCGGCAATCACCGGCAAGCTGGAATTGGGCCAGCGTTGGATCGCCACGACGACGGCAATCAGCGCTAGCGCATGGTAGAAGTGATAGCGCACGCCGGTCTCGTAGTTGGCCAACAAATTCTCGGCAATTCGCCCGCGCATGGCATGGGCCCCAAAAGCTCCCAACGCCACGCCAAGACCACCCAAAATCGTTGCAATTGAAAAAAATAAACGTTCCATTCCCAATCTTCCTTACTCGCTATTGATACCGCACTCGCACCTAGAGGGCAGTGCTCACTCTACTCCCCCGTCGCCACAGGACGGGTGCTATCGGTAATCCACTCGCTCCATGAACCGATATAGGCGCGGGCGCCAGGGCCAAAGCCGGCATGTTCCAACGCCAACAGGTCATGGTGCAAACTGACGCCGGAGCCACAATAGAAGACCGCTTCTTCCGGCGGCGTGTCACCCAGTAATTCCGCAAAACGCGTCCGCAGCGCCTCTGGGTCAAGAAATTTACCATCCGGTCCCAGGTTGTGGGCATAGTAGGCTGACTTGGCGCCGGGAATATGACCGGCGATGGGATCCATGCCGGCAACTTCGCCGCGGAAACGCGCCTCATCGCGCACGTCAAAGAGCTGATAGCGCTGTTCGTTGAGATTGGCGACCACTTCCTCTGCACGCAATTGCATATGGGGTTGCGGGTAGGGCAGGAAGCGCCGCCGCTCACGCGCTTCTGTGCCGCCGGCCACGGGACGCCCCTCTTGTTGCCAGGTTGGAAAACCACCATTGAGCACCGCAACATTAAAATGGCCCAGCCAGCGCAACATCCACCAGAGGCGACCGGCCATCATGCCGCCGTTATCATCATAGGCCACCACCTGCACCCGTTCATCAATCCCCCAAGTGGAGAGGGTGGCTGTAAATTGTTCGATGGTGGGCAGCGGATGGCGACCGGTTTGGCCGGGAATAATGGGGCCCGAGAGATCCTGATCCAAATGAGCGTAAAGTGCGCCGGGGACGTGGGCCTCCTGGTACAGTTGCCGACCGGCGGCAGTGTCGTTGAGCCGAAAACGACAGTCGATTAACGCCCAGTCGGGGTCGCCAATATGTGGAGCCAGCACTTCGGTTGCAATGAGGGTGTAGTAGGGCATTATAATCTCCCATTCTGAAAATCGCGAGTGGCGGGTGGCGGGTTGTGGGGTGGCGGATCATCTACGACCCGCCACCCGCCACTCGCCACATTTTCATCGTTATTGGTGCCGTCGAGACATGTTACCTTTTGTGAAAATAATCGCTAATCCTACTTTAACACCGACCGCGGGTGATGGACAACTTGAGGAGTTACAAGAAGACAAATATCAAAGCTTAATTTCTTCCAGGGCAACGACGCCTTGTTGCAAAGCATAAAGCGCGGCCTGTGTGCGGTGCGCCAAGTGAAGTTTGGCGAGGATATTGCCGACGTGGCTTTTCACAGTCTCTTCACCGATGACGAGTTGCGCGGCGATCTCACGGTTGGTGCGGCCATGAGCCAGTTGGCGTAGCACAGCGGTTTCTCGCTCGGTCAAGTCATTGAGCAGCGCATTTTGCTCCACCAACTCTTGCAGCACCGCGCCAGCGACCTTGGGATCGAGCACAGAGCGTCCGCGCGCGGCGCCGCGTACCGCGGTCAGCAACAGATCAGGCGGGGCATCCTTGCGCACATAGCCAATGGCGCCGACGCGCAGCGCCGCAATGACCCGCTCCTCATCGGTGTAGGCGGTGAGCACCACGACCTGAGTATGAGGCGCCAGCAGCCGTAGTTGGCGCGTCGTCTCAATGCCGCTCATGCCGCCGGGCATCAGCAGATCCATGACCACCACATCGGGCAGCCAGCCTTCCATCTTGGCCAAGAGTTCCTCGCCATTGGCCGCTTCGCCTACAATGGTAATGTCAGCAAAGGCGTCCAGAAAGCTGCGCAGCCCGCGCCGCACGATATGATGATCATCGACCAGAACCACGCCAATGGTATTGGGTTGTTTATGCTGTGAATTGCTCATCATCGCCCTCCCCTTTGGGTTCCTCGCTAGCTTGCTCTTGGGGGCTCGGCGCGGTGGGCGTTGGCTCCTCCAACAGGGGAATATCGATCCGCACCACCGTCCCTGCGCCAGGCGTGCTCTGGATCTCCACCTGCCCCTGGATGCGCACCGCCCGCGCCCGCAGATTGGCCAGCCCCATGCCTTTGGGGGATTGGCTCGGGTCAAAGCCCTGGCCATTGTCCTGGATCTCCAGCCGGATCCGGTTCTCATCGGCAATGGTCTCCAGTTGCAGATGAATTTGGGTGGCGCGTGCGTGCCGCGCCACATTGGAGAGCGCTTCCTGGGCCATGCGAAAAATCGCTTCCTGTGTGCCCGCCGGCAAGTGTTCGGTCGGCGGCAGCGCGCCAAAGGCCGTCGTCACGGCAGCGCCGGTGCGATAGCCAATGGCCTCACACTGTTCACGTAGCGCTTCAACCAGACCGGTGGTAGCCAGTGGCGCTGGGCTCAGTTGGTGCAACAGCGCATCGATCTCGACCATGGCGGCCTGGGCGCTGTGCTGCACATCGACCAAGGCGGCCAGCGCACCGGCCGGATCGCTTTCGAGCCGTTCGCGCACCGCCGCCGCACTGATGCTGATGCTAAAGAGTTGCTGTTTGACCGAATCATGCAGGTCACGGGCCAGCCGGTTACGCTCTTCCTGGATGGCCTCTTCCTGACTTTGGGCTGTCGTCCATGTGCGGAGCATCGAGGTCGCCAAGAGGGCGGAACGCACCGATTCGATCCAAACCACAGGCATCTTCGCTTCTTCTGTTTCCTCCTGCTCGCGATGGGCCTGACTGCGAGCCGCATAATACCCACCGAGTGATGTCTGCCGCGCTTCCGTTGCAGTTGTCCCGGTGATCACTTCGGTGATCTTGTGCACAATCGCTTCCAGCAATACAAACTCTTGCAGAACCTGGGCGCCTGTACCTTCCCCCTCTTCGACAATGCCCAGCAGGAGATGTTCCGTGCCAATATATTTATGGCCCATTGTGCGCGCCACCCCGACCGCCAACTCAATTGCCCGTTTGGCCCCGCGCCCCAGTGTGGGCTTCCCGCTCCACCAGGGGGTCTTTTGCGGTCCTGGCGTCCGCTCCTCGATCCGGCGGATGAGAGTGCGCCGGTCACAGCCCAATTCCTGGAGCACTTGGGCGGCTAGCCCCTTGGTTTCGGCTAGCACGCCCAGCAGCAGGTGTTCTGTGTCAATTTCGCGCTGTTGCAGTCGAATCGCCTCCTCCTGCGCCAATGTCAGCACGCGCCGAGCGCGCTGCGAAAATCGATCCAGTTTGTCGGCCATCTACGCTTTTCCTCCTTGTCGTCAAAACCCAATTGCCGCTTTGAGCTCATCATACGCGCACGCTGGCCTAAGCGCATCCCCCAAAATGGGGAAATTTTGTGATAAAAAGCTGACCGGCACTTGCCAAGTGCCGGTCAGCTTACACCTTATACACTTGCTTTGAGTCTGGCCTTTAACTCCATAACCCGTTGATAGGATTGCTCAATGCGCGCCTCCGTGAGCTTGCCTTCATCAAGCAGGCGCTCGATCACCGCAATTCCCTTCACCAGCACCTGCTCATCGTAGATCGAGTTGTTGGCAATGGCGATGATGTCAATGCCGGCGGTGAGCGCCTTTTCAATGGCTTCATCAAAGGTGTAAAACTCGCGGATCGCGCCCATCTGCATATCGTCGGAGATGACAACACCGGTATAACCCATCTCTTCCCGCAAGAGGCCCTGGATCGCGGCGGGGGCCAACGTGGCCGGGTCGCTGGTGCTCCAGGCCTGGTTGAAGACATGGGCTGTCATGACCGCGTCAGCCAAGCCGGCGTTGATTAAAGCGGCGTAGGGCTCCAACTCGACCGGTGACCAGGTCGCACTGACATCGACAAAGCCACGGTGGGTATCTTCTCGGGCGCTGCCGTGACCGGGAAAATGTTTGAGCGTGCAGAGCACATTGTGCGTGTGGTGCGCCTCAATAAAAGCTCGGGCCTGGGCGATGACCACCTGCGGATCGGCGCTAAAGCTGCGTTCATAGGCGCCGATCGCGGGGCTAGCCGGGTTAATGTTCAGATCCACCACGGGGGCAAGATTTTGGTTGATACCCGCCTCCGCCAGCGTACGCGCCATGGCTTCAGCCTGGGCAAAGGTTGCCGCCACATCGTTGGCCTTGCCCAACGCAGCATGAGAGACCGTCGCGGGAAAGCCATCCCGTTCGCGCAGCCGCGCCACCTTGCCCCCTTCCTGATCGGTGGCAATGAGGAGCGGCGGGGCGGTGGACGACGATGCTGCCGCGCGCTGGAGGGCGCCGGTCAATTCCTGCACCTGTTGCGGGGACGCAATGTTGCGCACAAATTCGCCATTGGGCACATCATAGTCAAAGAGCACCACGCCGCCCAAATGACGTTCAACAATGTCGTGCACAATTGGATGATTTTCGTCCACCGTCAAGCCGCGGAAGCCGACCATAAACAACTGACCGATCTTGACCGCCAATGGGACCGGCTGCGTCACAGGCGCTTGCGTTGCGGGCGGGGGTTGGGGTGAGGTTGGCGTTGGGGTGGGCTCGTTCATTGTTTCCTCCTTGGTGATGGCTTCCGCTACGCCCGTACTGGCTGGGCGCGGCAACTCGGCGCGGCAACTCGTCAATGTGATCATGACGCCACTGGCAACCCCTTGTAGCCACTGGCGGCGGGTCAATTTGCGTACCATGCGATCTTCTTTCTCTAATTAAATTGGAGGGTATCACTTATTATACTGATTCTCACCTACTCTTCACACTTTCTAAATATCTTTTTGCTATACTCAAAGCCTGCAAATGGGCCGTCCCAGGAAGGAAATCTGCAGTTGTTTGAAAAATTCTCTTAAAGTTTTTCCCAGTTTTTCTCCAACACTTCTCCATATTTGACCGGTAGAATGGCGGAGGGATGAGATTGGGGATGGGCTGATTCGGTGATATGGGCAAGCTGAATCACCAATCACCTAATCACCAATCACCAAATCAACCAATCACGTCAGTATCGCAAGTATATAAGTAAGCATATAAGTAAGAAAGTGAATGGCTATGACTGTTGCAACCATGAGTGGCGCACGACCAAGGTGGCGCTGGACAGAGACGCTGAAAAATTTCGGGGTGGATATTGCCCTCTTTCTCATGTTCATTGTGGATATGAACACAGGTTTTACCGGGATTCCGGTCCATGAATGGCTGGGCATTGTCTTTGGCGGGGCTTTGATCTATCACCTGCTCTTGCACTGGCACTGGATTACCTCTGTATCCCGCAAGTTGCTGCATCGATTGCCGGCGATTCAGCGCCTCCGGTATCTGGTCGATCTCCTGTTCTTTATCACAATGGTCGTTGTGGTCGTAACCGGTCTCTGGATCTCGGAAGTGGCCATGCCAGAGCTTGGTTTGCCGGCGCCGCGTTCTTTTTTCTGGCGCCAGTTGCATCATGTCAGCTCTGAATGGATCGTCTGGTTGGTGGGTTTGCACCTGGCGCTCAGTTGGGGCTGGATCACCAACGCCTGGACCCGTTGCATCTGGCGGCCGCTTACCGGCGGCGGTCAAACAACGCCGCTGACGGAGAATGGTGAGGAGGAAGCCCTGTGAAAACGCTGATTCGGGTCATGATCATTCTGTTGGCCTGTTTGGCAGTCACCGGTGCGCTCTATGCGGTGGGGCAGGGCCGTGGGGCCAATCAAGCCTTGGCCGGCCGCTTTGAACGTCCTCGCGGGCAAGCGTTGCGTGGCGTCGACAGTCAAGACGCATTGAGAGGAGGTGAAGCAAGGGAAAATAATAATCAGAGCGGCGTTGGACGGCCACCTTTTAGCGGTGAAGGTAGAGGCCGTGAGGGATTGGGGCGTGAGGGATTTGCGCGTGGACGAGGTGGACAAGTCTTGAGTCTGCGCAGTTGGCTTGGTTTTGCCCGCACGCTCCTGCCTATTGCCCTGGTCATTGGGGTGGTCACTTTGTTCGCGAAGCTGTTTAAGGGGCGCCGCCGTCAGCTTCGTTCCGTGTCGGCAGAAGGCGTATCGTAAACCAACGAGCGCCAGGAAGTATCATCTTGTACAGAAGTATACTGAGCAAGGCCATAGATGGGAACAAAACAGACCGTTTGCAGGAGTGTACTATTCTCATCTATGAGCGCTTGCGGTATAAATAGAATTTTAAAATCAACGCTCATATAGGGTTGCAGCTGAAATTGCACCATTTTTCAGAGCGAAAAAGCGCAATTTCAGCCGCAACCCTATATGAGCCAAAATCAAAGGTGAATTTACAATGAATCGATTTGCACACTTTTCCAATCCCCTGGTTGTTCTCGCAATGGTCACAGCATTAGCGCTGGCGGCTTGTAGTACGCCGTCCTCCGCACCGGCGGCCAACAATGCACCGGCGGCTACCGCAGCGCCCACACAAGCAGAAGCTGTGGCCACGCCAACCACCGCGGAGACCGCGGCCGCGGCGCCTACGGAAGCGCCGGCAGAAGAGAGTACGGCTGAGAATACCGAGGCTGCCAGTGACCCTGTCGTTATGACCAAACTGAACCTTAACACCGTCACCGGCGATGAATTGCTCAATACCGTTCCCGGTTTCGGCAACCGCATGGTGCGCGAGTTCCAAGAATATCGCCCCTATATCAGCATCCAGCAGTTCCGGCGTGAGATCGGCAAATATGTTGATGAGGCGCAGGTGGCCGACTATGAGCAGTATGTCTATGTACCGGTCAATGTCAATGAGGCTGACGCTGCGACCGTGATGCAGATTCCCGGCGTTGACGAGAGTGCAGCGGACGCGTTGATCGCAGCCCGTCCTTATGCGTCCAACGACGCCTTTCTCGCAAAATTAGCGGAAGTTGCGCCCGCCGTTGATGGCACGGTCGCCACCAGCTATCTGGAGGCACAATGAGTGCAGAGGTTGTCCTCAGCCGGTTGCGCACCTTTTTGCTGGCGCTGGCTGGCTTTATGTGTGTGGGCACGATCGTTGAACTGGCACTCACCAAGCACTGGGATGGCCCGACACAGCTTGTGCCCTTTGTGCTTTGTGGCCTGAGCCTGCTCGTGATTATGACGGTGCTTTTGCGCCCCGGGCTCGGTTCCATACGGCTCCTGCGCTGGGTGCTGGGGATTAGCCTGGTCGGCAGTCTCTTTGGCGTCTTTGAGCATGTTGAGCACAATATCGAATTTGCCCTGGAGATTCAACCCAATGCGGTAACCGGCGACGTTTTTTGGAAGGCGCTGGCCGGCGCCAATCCGCTATTGGCCCCCGGCATTCTGGCCTTTACAGCCGTCATTGCGCTGGCCGCCACCTATTATCATCCCGTGTTAACCCGTAAGCAATAGCTGCTGGTGGGACAGTTATCAGTGGACAGTTATCAGTGGACAGTTATCAGTGGACAGTTATCAGTGGACAGTCATCAGTGGACAGTTATCAGTGGGACCGTATATGTATACCACTGTCCACTGTTCACTGATGACTGATAACTGTCCACTGTCCCACTCGCGACGGCGCGCTACCCCTGGGGCTGTGCATCCAGCCGTTTCGTCTTTAATGTCTCTGGCACCAACAGCCCCAGAATGGCCGCCGCGCTGGCACCCACCCCGGCAATCACAAAGATAGCGGGGATCAAGCCTAACAATTGCGCGACACTGCCAATCACAATCGGTCCACTGCTTGAGCCGCCATCGCCAATCAGACGCCAGAGACCAAGAAACTCGCCCATTGAATCGCGCGGCGCCAAATCGGCGCCCAAGGTCATCATCGTGCCGGAGCCCAGGCCATTGCCAAAGCCGATAAACATGGCCGCGGTGACCAGCGTGGCAAAGTTCCAGGTAAAGGGGATGAGCGCCATGCCAATCGCTTGCAGTGTAAAGCTCGGCACATAGGCAAACTTGCGCCCAAAGCGATCCATGATCATACCCGCAGGCAGGAAGAGCAACATGTCAATGCCCGACCCCATGCTGAGAATCAAGCTGGTCTCCTGTACGTCCAAGCCGAGAATATCCTTGCCATAGAGCGGGAGCACGAAATCACGCCCGGCGCGAATCATCTGCGCCATCAGTTGGCCGGAGCCGGCCGTCAAGAAGATGCGCGATTGTGTTCGCAACAGTTCCCAAAAGTGATGGGAGTGGCCGCGTAATCCACCCCGACGATTCACACTTGCGCTGTCTGCCTCACCGGCAAAAAGGGCCGGGAAGAGCATGGCTATCGCCGCCAGCGCAGCATAGACCCAAAAGACAGAACGCAAGCCCAGCGTGACCCCAATCAACCCGCCCATAGCCGGACCCGCAAAGCTGCCCATACGATTGACACCGCCAAAGATGGCAATGGCCCTGCCGCGCTGATGGACGGGGACAGTATTGCTCAAATAGGCATGACGCGAGATGTTCCAGAGTGCGGTGCCGATGCCGGAGATCAAGCCATAGAGGATCAACTCTGGCAAGGAACGAGCAAAACTCATGGCCAACACCATGGCCGCCACCAGGCCAACCCCCACGATCATGGCGCGGCGCAACCCTAATTTGCTGATCAAGATCCCTGCCGGTACATCCCCAATGATCATCCCGATGCTCTCGCTGGCCAGCAACAGACCGACGGAGCCATAGGAGGCATGGAAGTTGTCGGCATAAAAGGGCAAGACAGAGACCAACATTCTTCGCCCGGCAGAGATCACCAACGTCGGCACGTAGACTGTCAGCAACAACGGGTTGCGCCAGATAGACTCTTTCATGCAAGGCTCATTTCTAGGAGTTGTAGTAACTATTCAGATAATTTGAGGTGACAGTCACTGGCCACCATGATTTCGAGCATTGAGAATGATGATTGGCCAGTGACTGTCACCTCAAGGGAAACCGCAGCCTGAACAGCTACGCTTTGTGATATACTTCGCTGCAGCACATAGTAACATTTTTACTCGTGTATAAAATGTTACTCTACGGCGCAGCTTGGTATAAATTATTGCCAGCCAACATGCAAAACATGCAGTGCCAGCAGCAGGTATTCAAGATGAGTTTCACCGCTCTCGCTTAAACGCGCGGCGCATTCGCTCAAGATCTGCTTACCGGTTTCCGATAAATGTTCGGCGGGAAGGTGATCAATGAGTTCGACAAAGGCCATGATACCGCCCGGAAAATCATCGTGGGCAAAGGCATTGAGCGCTTCATCGACATCCGGCGCCTCTTCCTGATCGCGCTTGGCAGTTCGTGCTAGTTTCCGTTTAAAGGCACTCAACGCCTGCGCCACGGTAGTGCCCCGATCATTGCGCATATCCCGCACCAGATGGACAAAGTGATGTTCGTCGCCAAGCAGGCGGGCCAGGGAGAGCGCTAATTCCAGCCGCGCTTTATCGTTGGCAGTCTTGGCCAATAAAGAGAGCAACAGGTCGGCGGAAGCGTGATCATTGATATTGCCCAACGCAGACGCATAGGCCATCTGTAAGCCCTTGTCACTTTCCTCAGCCAACCGTTCACGCAACAGTGGCGCCACCTCTTTGTCACGCAGTGAACCTAGCGCACGGGCGCAATGGGCTTGGATGGAATGATATTCGGAGTCAAGCCCTTCGCGCAAGGTGGCGACCGCCTCCGGGTCGCCCATGCGGCCCAAAGCCCACGCGGCCATCGCCGAAAGCGCCAATTCCGTGCCGTTGAGGATCTCCACCAATGCTGTGCGCAGGCGTGGGTCAGGTGGCATCCGTGCAATCGAGATCAGCGCCTCAAAGCGCACCTGAAAGCGCGGGTCATGCAGCGCATCCAGCAGTTCATCCACAGTCAGTAGACTCTTGGCCTCACCCAGCCGTTCAGTCATATGGACGGCATCGCTTTCGCTGCGTGCATATTGGTAGCGAATCAGCGAACCCATGGCCAGGAAGGGATTGCCGCGCAGGAAGATGCCGGCAAATTGGCCCATACCATATTGATTATCTGCCCGCACACGCCGAGTAAGCGCCAGCGCACAGAGGGTCAGCACGACGCCGGAGATAAAGAGCGGCGTGTAGGGATCCAGGGTCAGACCGCTAAAGGTGCCGGTCAAGCCGGATGTCAAGTCGAGGATACGCCCGCCAGCCAGTTGGCTAATCCCCCCCAACGCACCGATCCAGGCAAAGTAGAGCGCCATATAATCGTTCTTCTTCGCCGGTGGCACCACACTGACATAGAGAATGCGGGTGGAGCCAATCCCCCACCCCATGTCTGCAACCCCCTGCAAAAGGCTAATCCCCACGGCCAGATAGAGATTCCAGGGTGCATAGCGGGGAATCGCAAGGAGCAGCATGGGCACAAAGAGCCGGAGCGAGATGCCCAGCACCATGACCGGCTTGCTGCCATAACGGTCGGCCACCCATCCCCAGAGATAACTGGTGACCAAGGTCCCCAAAAGCGTTCCCATCTGCAATAGTACGGCATAACTGGGGCTCAGTCCGACTTGCTCGGTCATAAAGAGCGGTATAAAGGAAGCGACCGGCACGGTGGCCAAAATCATAATGCCGACCAGGCTGAGATAGAGCATGAAATTGCGGTCTTTGAACGCAGTCCATAAATCGCGCTGAGCAGAGGGCTGCCCCGGCGCTACCGGCTTGGGCGCGCCGCCAGGAATAAAGGAGCTACAGACCACCGAGATCACACCGGCAACCAGGCCAATGGTGATAAGCAACATAAAGCTGCTCAACTCGTGGCTGCGCCCGAGGACGTAGCTGGCAATCCCCACGGCGGCAAAGCCAGAGAGTGAGGTAAAAAAGTTGTTAGTGGCTGTATATTTGCCCTGGATCGAGCTGGGCACATACTCCTGCGCCCAAGGGATGCGCGCCGTCTCCGCAGTTGAACGGGCAAAGGCAAAGCAAGCCACAATGATCGAGACAAAGATCAGCGTGCTCTGGCTGCCAAAGTTGGCCTGTACAAAAGGCGTCAACAGCAACAGCGCCGTAAAAATTTTACGGATGCCAAAGAAGGCGAGATAAGTGCGCTTGTAGCCAAAACGGGCTGTCCAGGGGGCAATAAAGGGCGCAATCAAACCTAGAAAGGGCATGAGCGAAAAGAGAAAGCCCATTTGACTTTTGCTCAGCCCCAGCGCACTGAGAAAGAGGGGAAAGACAGAGCCAAAGAAGGTGAACTGGACAAAGAAGGTGTTAGCGGCAAAGGTGGCAATACTCCAACGCAGTCCACGTAATTTTTCAATCGTGGTTGGTTCAGCGGACATAAGCCTATTCACTTTTTTCTACATGTTCTCGATATGCTTCTTAATCGGTTTCTCGACACAAACGCCCCAAGAAAGTTCAGAGAAGCGTTTGACTTCCACCAGGTGAAAATTAGCCTGGTGTAGCGCATAGGTGGCAAGATCTAGCTGCCAGAAAAATTCCTCAGCAAAGGTTTCCACCATCTCACTATCGCCGGCAGCGGCATACTTCTGCGTAATCTCAGACTGAGCCGCGGCGTCGGCAAACATCAGATCCCCAAAGACGGCCCGACGGCCCGGCGCCAGCGCTTGCCAAATCTGGCGAAAGAGCAGCGCCTTCTCATCATCGGTCAGGTGGTGGATGGCATAGGTGCTGAACAGGGCGTCACAGTGGCGTTGGCGCTGTGCAAAAAAGCCGAGCAGGTCGGCCTGCACCAGCGTAACCTGGGGAAGGTGGGCCAGCTTGGGGCGCGCCAATGCCATCATGTGGGTGGAAATATCAACGCCGATCAGTTCCTGTGCGGCGGCGATACGCTGCGACGTATTCCCCGTGCCAATCCCCAGATCGATGACCACATCCTGGGGCTGAATCTGGGCGCTGGCCACGACCCAATCGAGCACGGCGGCATAGCCGGCCCGGATGGGGTCAGCCTCATTGCGGACATCTTCGTCATAGCCGGCGGCCCAAGGATCATGATTGAATTCGTCTACATGTTGGCTTTGCATTGGCGCTCCCGTTGGGTATAGTGGTTGTGTACCGTTTGCACATCGTGTTGCTCCAGTCGAGGGGTGCGTCCCAAAGTAGGGGCGATAGACGAGACGCTCAAATTGGCCTTGCTGGTGCTTCGCCCCCTTTGTGGTACGCACCCCAGCCGAGTAGCAGCTTGGTGCTGGGATTGTAGAAGGTTTCGATAAGTTTTCATAAGCGTTAAGTTTATCATGCGTTGGAAGCTGGCCCAAAGATAGGATTAGGGCAATCGTGAGTTCGTTATAGCATCGAATAAATTCGGCTACTGACAGCGATAAGCCGGGTACCCCCTGGTGCAACCGCTTGGTTTTCAGTCGCCGGGTGCCCACTGGGTGCGGCTTCTCACTGTCAGCAGCGGGTTTTAACCCTGCTTTTCGGCAAGTCGCGATTGCCCTACGCTGCTGGATATGGTGGTTGGCGTCGACTATGTGCGCACGCTGGCTGGCGAGTATTCCCTGGATCTGGACCGGGTGGTTGCTGGTGGCCATCTCGTGCTCTGGAGATTGTCGCGCCGGGAACGACGGTTTGGCCGACAGTCGAGGAGGCCTTCCTTATATTGATTCACCGTCGCTGATAATTCCCTGAACAGGAGACAGACATGAGTTCCCATACGATTACCACAGTGGCTCAGCTGCGCGAACTCTATCGTGCACCCTCGCCTACAGCCTTGGCCAGCCGCTGTGTCTTCCCGACGCTTGACAGCCATCACCGCGCCTTCATTGCCCTGTCACCTTTTCTTGTCATCAGTTCGGCCAGCGTGGAAGGATTAGCCGACGTATCGCCGCGTGGCGACCAACCTGGCTTTGTCGCCGTCTGTGATGAACGCACATTGTTAATTCCGGATCGCCCAGGTAATCGCAAGATTGAGACATTGCAGAACATTGTGGAGAATCCCAACGTGGCGGTGGTGTTCTTTGTCCCTGGCCGTGTGGAGACATTACGGGTGACTGGCAAAGCCTTGATCACGATCGATCCGGCATTGTTGGCGCCCCTCAGTGTCGAGAAGAAGACGCCCCAATGTGCCATCGCAGTGACACTGGAGCAAGCCTACTTTCACTGTGGCAAAGCACTGGTGCGGTCACGCCTTTGGGATCCTGTGGTTCAAGCCGCCGCCGCCACCCTACCCAGTTTCGGCTGCATGATGGCCGGTCAAATTGATGGGGTTGCGGCGGACGAGGTGGATGAGGGCATCGCCGAGTATTATCAAACAACGCTTTGGTAGTATAATTATGGTTGCCTGATCAGCTTTTCTGTTGAAGCAAAAAAGAATTCCCCAAGTAATACGACGACATACCAGGAGGTGGTAATGGTTGTGGCAATTGTGCCTTCATTACAACAGTCAAAACAACAACCCATTGGCTTAAGTGAAAACGGCCTGCAACTCGATCTACATGTCTCACTCAATCTCGGCATCACGGCAAAACAAGCAAAACGCAAGCTGTCCAGATTTTTGTTAGATGAGGTCAGTTTATTTATTGGGCCAGAAGAACCACTGCTAGTCTTCATCGAACCAACAAAAATTGTCTGGCGCTTTCCCCTGCAATTTGCACTGGCAAAGCAGGGAAGGCTCGGCCAGGTTGGAACTGTTGATGTCGATGCCCAAAGCGGTGAATTGCTTTTGATCGATGAACACCTGATGGAGATCAAGCGGAATGCGCGTCTACTTGCCCGAAGTGCCACACTTCCCACAGACGCGTGATGGCACTTGCCTGGAAGCCTGTGTCTGTATCGTCTTGGCCTACCTCGGCAGCCCTGTTACCGAAGATAAAGTTTATGAGTTATTTGATGCCGCCCCAGAAGGCACCCCTGCATCGCGTGTTCGTCGTCTACAGCGTTGGGACTACCATGTCACTTATGGCAAAGCGACTCTAGCGGATCTACACCAGTGGCTGCAACAAGGTATCCTCCCCATTGTCTTTGTTGAAACAGGCTTTTTGGATTATTGGCAAACCAATGTTCGTCATGCTGTTGTGGTGGTTGGGCTAGATGATTCAACCATCTGGCTTCACGATCCTGCTTTTGAGGAGGCGCCCCAATCTTGTCTAATCAATGGCTTCCTCGCCGCTTGGGCAGAGATGGATGAAGCATGTGCGACCATCATACGATAAATGCAACCCAATCAATCGTAGGGAAGAGGAGAATTATGACCACCAAAGCTCGTCTCATCATCATCGGCGCCGGCGTTGTCGGCGCCAGCGCCGCTTATCATCTAGCCCAACTGGGGTGGCGCGATGTTCTTGTGTTGGACAAAGGCGATCTGCTCAACAACGATGGCTCCACCTCTCATGCCCCCGGCGGTGTGGTGGCGCTGAGCCATTCTAAGCTGATGACTCAATTCGCCCACTATGCCACCCACCTCTATCGCCGCGTCGAACCCTTCACCCCGCAGTTAGATCAGCCGATGTTTCCCTATGGTCCCAACCGCAACACCTACAATCTGGTGGGCGGGCTGGATGTGGCGATTCGCGAGGAGAAGTGGTTGGAACTCCAGCGTCTGGCCGGCAAAGCGAAGTCCTTTGGCGTCGAAGCCTATCTGCTGTCGCCCCAAGAGACCCAGGAAAAGTTGCCGCTTATCAACGCCGACGCGATCCGCGGCAGCATCTTTGTGCCCAGCAGCGCCTTAGCCGGCGGCGCCTACCTGACCAATGCTCTCATGCGCGACGCCGGCAGGGAGGGCGCAGTGCAATTTGTCGGCAACACGGCGGTCACCGACATTGAGGTGCAGCATGGCAGCGTTGTCGCGGTGCAGACCAACAATCCCGCCATGCCGCGCATCGAATGTGAAGCGGTGCTGCTCTGCACCAATATCTGGGGACCGCTTCTGGGCGACAAACTGGGTCTGCCCATTCCCCTCATGCCCTGCGAGCACCAATATGCCTTTACCGAGCCACTGCCCGAATTGGCTCGTTTTGACCCTGACAAGCGGGAAGATGAAGTCATCTGGCCTACAGCGCGCATTCAGGACATCGTCACCTACTTCCGCCAACATTGGAACTGCTTTGGCATTGGCAACTACTGGCATCGGCCTCTACTCGTCAATCCGCATGATTTAGGCAAAACGGCCATCAAGCCTTTTACCCCCGAAGATCTGACCCAATCGTGGGCACGGGCGCAAGAGATCTTCCCGGCCTTCCAGGGCAGACAGATCACCCGCGCCTTTAACGGTATCTTTGCCTTTCCGGTGGATGGCTATCCCATTTTGGGTGAGGCGCACCACATCAAAGGCTTATGGACAGCGCTTGGCTCGTGGCTGACCCATGCCGGTGGGGTTGGGAAGTCGATTGCCGAGTGGATGACTCACGGCGAAACCGAGTGGGACATGCGCCAGGTCCATCTCCACCGTTTTCATGCCTTCCAAAGCACGCCCACCTATCTGCTGGCGGTGAGCGGCAAAAACTACCGCGAAGTCTGGGATCCCGGTCACCCGCGCCAGCCATTGACGGAACCGCGCAATGTGCGCATTTCCCCCTTTACCCCACGGCTGGACGCGCTCAAGAGTGTTTACACGACCTTTGCCGGACTTGAGCTACCCAACTGGTGTGAAGAAAACGCTCGGCTGTTAGAAAAATATGACGAACGAATCCCTGACCGCACTGGCTTTGCCGCCCAATATTGGTCACGTATTCAAGGCGCCGAACATCTGGCGACGCGTGAAAATGTGGCCCTCTTTGATTTGACCGGCCTTTCGATCATCGAGGTTAAGGGCAAAGCGGCGCTGCGCTTTGTCAACTATCTTTGCAGCAACCAGATAGATAAGCCGGTGGGCAGCGTCGTTTACACCTGCTGGCTGACGCCTAAGGGTGGCATCCGGCGCGATCTGGCCGTGGCGCGGCTGGCCGCTAATCAGTTCTGGATGTTTGTCGGTGAAGGCACTCGTCCGCAGGATTTGGTCTGGGTACAGAACATTGCCGAGAAATTTGGCGCGGGAGACAGTGTAGTTATCAATGACCTTTCCGACAGTTATACGGCACTCGGCCTGTGGGGACCGAATGCGCGTCAGGTGTTGCAAAAGGCCACCCACACCGACGTGAGTAACGACGCATTCCCCTACTTCACCTGTCAGTGGATCGATGTGGGCTTTGCCAGAGTGCTGGCGCTGCGCATCTCTTATGCCGGTGAGTTGGGTTGGGAACTGCACATTCCCAACGATGCAGCGCTGCCCGTTTGGGATGCTCTCTGGCATGCCGGTCATGGATTTGATATGATCGCGGCCGGTCAAGGCGCCTTTGATTCGCTGCGGCTGGAAAAAGGTTACCGTCTTTGGGGCGGCGACATCTACACGGAGTATGATCCCTATCAGGCCGGCATGGGCTGGACTGTACGGCTAAATAAGGGCGATTTTGTCGGGCGTGACGCGTGTGTCAAGGGCAAGGAGAAACCGCTCAAGAAGAAATTGGCTTGTCTCGTCTCCGCTGATCCCACAGCTATGGCGTTTGGCTATGAACCGATCTACCTCCCCTCGAGTCCCCCCCAGACTAGGGGGGAAGCGATTGGCCATGTCACCAGCGCCAACTATGGCTATAGCGTCGGCAAATTTATTGTCTACGGCTACCTGCCGGTGGCCTATGCCGAACCAGGAACGCAGCTAGAGATAGAGTACCATGACCAGCGCTGGTCCGCCGTGGTGAGTGAAGAGCCGCTGTGGGATGCGCAGATGGAGCGCTTAAAAGCATAACCTGCCCGGATACCGGCTCATCCAATTCACGAACTCATGGTCATGGGACGTGTCCCCAATACGATACCGCTGGCGAATTACCCGTGTCCTCTCTGTGGAGTCCGCATTCTCTCATGCGACCGAGCAATCCACACCCGCGTTAGGACCCAGAGGATGCCGCGCCCCCTCCGCGCTTTAGAATTTGCCAGCGGTATCCAATTATTTCCCTATGTGAGACTATTTCCGCGCGCTGATAAGCTGCGCTTGATGCAATTGTTAGGGGCGGAATTAGTCCAAGAAGGGGGTGTCGCTTTACGCACGGTGGGTGCTGAGTATCTGATTTGGACACCGCTCAATGCCTTTGATGCAGCAGAAACCCTCATGAAAATGCTGCAAAATCATCATTTGGAATTGCACCCTAAAAGGCGTCAGCTTTGGTCGCTTATGCAGAATATGCTATACTAATTGTTTAGCGATAAAAATCGGGTTAAAAATTTTTATTTTACCTTTTCGGTGCAAGCACGAAAATTTCGAGGAAGCAATGTCGTTACAAATTACCAAAGAAGAACGTGAGAATCGACAATTGGTCTTGACCATTCAGGTAGATCAAGACCGTGTCGATCAGGAGTTGCGCAAGGCGGCCCGCAAGTTTGCCGGCAACTATCGGTTCCCAGGCTTTCGCAAGGGCAAAGCGCCTTATCATGTCGTGGCGCAGCAGGTTGGCCTGCCGGCGCTTTACAATGAATTTCTAGAAAAGCTAGGCGAGACCGTCTACAAAGAAGCGCTGGAACAGGAACAGTTAGAGCCCTATGCTCGGGCTGCGCTGGAAGATGTCCAAATTGAGCCCGTCACTTATAAGCTGGCGATGCCACTGGAGCCGGTTATCGATCTGGGGGACTATCGCGCCCTGCGGGTGGAGGAAACGACACCTACCGTGGATGAAGCTGAGGTTGATGCGCGCTTGGAACAATATCGTGATCAACACGCCAATTGGGTGGATATCGATCGCCCCAGCCAATATGGCGATAAAATGAATATTAACCTGCGTAGCGTACTCATTCCTGACGCAGGGGAAACTGTAGAGGCTGAAGAAGCTAGCGTAGAGGAAACTGTCATTTTGAATGAGACCGATTGGGATGTGACGCCTGATCAGGAAAATCCCATGGAACCGGCTGGCTTGGATGAAGAGTTGCTGGGGCTGAGGCCAGGCGATGAGAAGGAATTTGACCTTACCTGGCCGACTGACAGCAAGAGTATGTATGCCGGCCAACGCGCCCACTTTACCGTAAAGGTGAATCATATTCAAGCCTATGAAAAACCAGAGTTGACCGACGAATTTGCCCAACTGGTGGGTCCTGATTTTACGACGTTGGAGGATCTCGAAGCGAGCATCCGCACCACCTTGCAGGAACGAGCCCAAGCCCAAGCCGACAGCGAGTATCTGGGCAGGGTCTTGGATGCTCTGGTGGCGCAGAGCACCATGAACTATCCTCCCATTGTCGTTGAAGATCAGATCGACTCCATGTTGGCCGATATGGAGATGCAACTGCGTCGCTTTGGCATTGAGAGTCTGGATAGCTACTTTCAGCAGACCGGCCAGAAGCTTGAGGATGTACGCGAAAGCTTACGTCCCGATGCCACGACCCAAGCGCTGCGCAATTTAGCCATTTCCGAATTGCTGCGGCTGGAAGCACTCACCGTCAACGATGAGGAGATCGAAACGCGGATTAGCGCCATGACGGCTGGCGCCGATGAAGAGACTGCACAGCAACTGGCGGCTACCTTCCGCAATGAATCGGCGCGGATGATTCTAGAGAGCCAGGTTCTACGCGATAAAGCTGTGGAACGGCTATTAGCCATTGCTCGTGGCCAGGGGGATGCGACGCCGGCAGCCGAGAATACAGCGGAGGCAGAGACCGCTGAGACCGAAGTTGCAGACGCGGCAGACGCCAACGCCACACCCGACGCGGCGCCCACGGCGGAGACCACCGAAACGCCGGCGGCGACAGAAGAGTCAACCACCCAGGAAGGGTAGGCAACCGTTAGCAATCTGCAATACGTTGTTTTGTTTGAAAACCGGCGTTTGCTGCGGCGAGGCGACTCAATGGTTAATGGTGTAACGGTTAACAGTTAGTCATTAACCATTACACCATTAACCGTTGATCTAGATGCTAACGGAACACAAACAACAAAGTAGAGCCGGCTTACATATATCAGGTGTTATCGCGACGTAACATCGGTGGCAGATTTACCAAGGCGTATTCACTGCATCAATGGGACTGCTAAGCGCTACCAATGCAATTCTACAATATAAATTGCATTGAGTAGACTTTGCGCCTTTTATAAATTTGCGATGACAACTGAGTTTAATGGAGATTAATATGATTTCACCCACTAATGTGATTCCAATGGTGATCGATAGCTCGGGCCGTGGTGAGCGTGCGTATGACATCTATAGCTTGCTGCTCAAGGAGCGGATTATTTTTCTGGGCACCCCGATCAACGACCAGGTAGCCAATCTGATTGTGGCCCAGTTGCTCTGGCTCAACAGTGAAGATCCCAATCAACCGATCAACATGTATGTCAACAGCCCTGGTGGCTCGGTCTATGCCGGCTTGGCCATTTATGACACTATGCAGATGATTAGCGCCCCCGTGAGTACCGTAGCCGTCGGCGTGACTGCCAGTATGGGCACCGTATTGCTCGCTGCGGGCGCTAAGGGCCGGCGCTATGCGCTGCCCCATGCCACCATTCACATGCACCCAGCCAGCAGCGGCGCCCAAGGCTACACCGAAGATGTCCGTATCGCCTTCCGCGAACAAGAGCGTATTCAGACTCAGCTTTTCCAACTGGTCAGCAAGCATACGAACCGGAATTGGAAAGCCATTGAGGCGGATTTCGAGCGTGACCGCTATATGAATGCGATGGAAGCCAAAGAGTATGGTTTGGTTGATGAAGTCTTGGGCGATACAGATAATATTGTGGTGATTGACCGCAGAACCGGTGAGTTGCGCCTTTCCACAGGGGAAAAGCTATTGCCCGACTTACATCCACTTGACGAGAAGGCGTAGAGCATACTGAATAAGGGGTTTAGCATAATGGAGCCACGCTGTTCCTTCTGTGGCAAAGCAAAGGCAGAGGTTCAGCGCCTCATTGAAGGCGCTGACAATGCCTATATCTGTGATGAGTGCGTGTTACTTGGCGCTGAAATCTTGAACGAAGAAGGGGTGACCAGCGGCTCGGCGCGCGCCAAAAGCAGCGCGCCACGCACACCCCAGTCGATTCCAAGTCCACGGGCAATTGTCACCCATTTGAATCAATATGTTATTGGTCAGGATCAGGCCAAAAAAGTGCTGGCCGTGGCGGTCTATAATCACTATAAACGCGTCTTTGGGAAAGAGCCGCCCACCGAGGAAAGCACTGCCGACCATGAAATTGAGCTGGCGAAAAGCAATGTGTTGCTGATTGGCTCTACTGGCAGTGGTAAAACACTCTTGGCGCAAACTCTGGCGAAAATGCTCGATGTGCCGCTGACCATTGCCGACGCCACCACTTTGACAGAAGCCGGCTATGTGGGTGAAGATGTGGAGACGATTCTGGTGGGGCTGTTACAGGCGGCCGACTGGGATGTGGAGCGGGCGCGCTACGGTATTGTCTACCTGGATGAAATCGACAAAATTGCGCGCAAGGGGGGCGACAACCCCAGCATTACCCGTGATGTGAGTGGCGAAGGCGTGCAACAGGCGCTCCTCAAAATCATCGAAGGCACCGTGGCCAATGTTCCGCCCAATACGGGGCGCAAGCATCCACAGCAGGATTTTATTCAGCTTGATACGCGCAATATTCTCTTTATCTGTGGTGGCGCCTTTGTGCATCTGGCCGATCTGGTGCGTCGGCGGCTGCAACGACGTTCCGGCCTGGGCTTTATTGCCGATGACGAGCATCTGCTGCAACCGCGCCTGCCCGGCGCCACAAATGACGATGACAAAGCGCCTTTGCCGGAGAACATCATCGACCGTCAGCGCGAGTTACAGATCCGGCGGATGGAGCGTGAAAGCCGGGAGGAGAGCCAACTCTTACAGCAAGTGGTGCCCGATGATCTGCTCACCTATGGGTTGATCCCCGAGTTTATCGGCCGCCTGCCGGTCTTTGTCAGCTTAAATGCGCTCGACCGCAAGGCGTTGGTGCGCATTCTGACCGAGCCCAAAAATAGCGTAGTGCGGCAGTTTGAACGGCTCTTTGCGATGGATAAGGTAAAGTTAGAATTCCAGCCAGAGGCACTAGAAGCGGTGGCGATGGAAGCGTTCCTGCGCAAAACCGGCGCCCGTGGTCTGCGCAGTATCGTCGAAGAGGCACTGCTGGATGTGATGTTCGAGATCCCCAGCCGTGACGACATTACCCGCTGTGTTGTGACCAAAGAGGTCTTTACCGAAGGACGGTTGCCGCAACTATTCGGCCGTTCCGGGCAACCTGTTTCACTGGACCGCGACTATCGCTCCGCCGCATAACCATCAACATAACCATATACCAGAAGTTCGACTTCGTAAAGAAGTCGAACTTCTGGTTGCCTGCTCTGATCAATCCGCTCGGGCAACCGTCTCGTCATCCTCTTCCCAGTCATCCTCTTCCCAGTCATTCTCTTCCCAGCCGTCACCGTCAAGTTCTGGGTCATCTTCACCATCATCCGCAAACTCATTTCTGTCCTCTGCATCTAACTCGGCTGCGGCGGCGTAGAAAAGTAGGAGCACAGAGCCATAACGGCGGCGATCATATTCGCGCAGGTAGTTGAGCGTCAGCGGGGCATCCTCGCGTGGGTGGATTTGGACAATGACCTCTCCATCGGGGGTCAAGAGTGCGGGCCGGCTGTCAATCAGTTGCAGCGCCTGGCTCCACAGTTGCCGATATTGGGGCGGCGCCACGTAGATCAGATCAAAGGGTGCGCCGTGATAGCTTTTGAGCAAGGTAAAGCTGTCGCCCCGTTCCACCGTCGCCTCTTGCTCAAATTGACAGAGGCGCAAGTTGGCGCGAATGGTCTCTACCGCTTTACGGTTCAGATCCACAAAGTGGACGTGAGCCGCCCCCCGGCTCAGACATTCAATGCCAACACCGCCGGTGCCGCCAAAGAGATCCAACACCCGGATCCCCTCCACCCATTGACCCAAGATGCTAAAGAGTGCCTCCTTGGCGCGGTCGGTAATGGGGCGGGTGCTGTCGCCAGGCACCATCTGCAAACGGCGGCCCTTGGCGCGCCCGGTAATTACACGCATAATCACTTCCTTGTCGCTTATCCTCTGGCAATCATCTAGGGCAATCCTCCCCACTGTGCAGTGAGCGTTCTCAAACAGTCAGCGCAAAAGGAACACACAAAGGTAGGAGTGGGCAGTAATCACTCTTCAGTGGCCAGTGTCTAGAGGACTGATTACTGAAGACAGGGCACTGATTACCGCTAGTTGTGTGTTGGTTTTGCCGCCACTGTTCTCAAATGCGGACGGGTTTATTGCATTCGACCAAATCGAAGCTTCATTATACCAAATTTCAAGCGAAGCATAAATTGGAGGTCGTGTAGCAGGCTATGAGTTTGCTTGGCAGGCGCCAAAGGCCTTTTGCAGTAGTTCCACCATCTCCTCCCATGCTGCTGTGCCTACACAGGTCGGCTCGACTATCAGATGGCGATAGCAGGCCGTGCTGGCATCTATCGCTCCCAGTTGCGGTCGATTCACTATCCGCCGATAGAGCGCCCTTAGCGACCGTTGGCGGTTCTTGCCCGGCGCCGTGCGTGCGGTAAGAGGTTGGATGCGCCAAGCCGTGAGCGCTTTGCGCTGGATCAGCCGCTGTAGCCCGCGATAGGAGACCAGTTCATCCTGCGGATCGATGAAAACCAGTGTCGGCACATTGAGTCTCGTTAGCGGTTGTTGACGCAGCTTGGCCAATGTATGGAAGAGCGCGCCATAGGCTGCCAGCGGTGTGGCTCGATTGGCACGGTACAAAGGGTCTGAAAGACTGGGAATGGTAAGGCGTGGCCAGCGGGTCAACAAGCGCAGCAGATGGGCAAGGGGCTGAATCGCCAATGCCGGCGCAAAGAGCGCCATCGAGTCAAAATGCACAGCAGGTGTATTCGCGCCTAATTCACATCCTAGCAATGCTCCCAACGAAAAGGCGACCAGATAAATGGGGCACTGTTGCGCATCCGCATAGTGAGCCGCTTGCGCGTAGGCATCCAACACCTCTGCACGCCATAAGGCGGCGCTGACCTGCTGGAATGAGCGCAGGCGCGCCTCTTCTGCGGAAAGATTGGGGGTCGGCGTATAGTTCTTGCCATGACCGCGCAACGAACAGAGCACGGTGGCAATTCCCATACGCTGCAATTCATTGATCAAGGGCTGCATACGCGCCGGCTTTAAATTCAGCCCATGGATCACCAACGCCACCCCTTGTGGACTTGCCGTAGTGGGCTTCAAAAGCTCATACATTTAGGCAAGCCTGTTCTGTACATGCTATAGTAGATGCAAAAATTATCAAAGCACTCATCGACTAATTCTGATGTGAGGCGCAATAGGAGTCTAAACTATAATTCAAATGATGAGCTGATGGACTATGAGTTCGTATGGCAGGTAGGGAGAAGGAAATGACAAGGAACATCCTCCAGGCGGAATCATAGCACTCATAAAATCATTACTATGATTCAAATGATGAGCTGATGGACTATGAGTTCGTATGGCAGGTAGGGAGAAGGAAATGACAAGGAACATCCTCCAGGCGGAATCATAGCACTCATAAAATCATTACTATGATTCAAATGATGAGCTGATGGACTATGAGTTCGTATGGCAGGTAGGGAGAAGGAAATGACAAGGAACATCCTCCAGGCGGAATCATAGCACTCATAAAATCATTAGAATCACAGTATGGACAAGGTTTTTCTGTTACCTACAGCGCTTCCCTGCATAGTAACCAATCAACCAGGAACAATTCATGTCTATCTCAACTGCGCTTACGGCGCTTGAAGACGCAACCGGCGTCGTCATTCCGGTCTATTTTCACGCCGACACCAACCCCGCCTTGGGACGCCAGCTTTTGGGCGACACGGTACAGCTCTTTGTGCGTGAAGTGACCGACCCCCACGCGATCTACCTAAGTGTCGATGGTTCCACGGTCGGTGCAACCATTGCCGACCAAGTCGCCGCAACTTATGGCGTACAGGTGGTCAAAAGTGCGACCAATCAGGGCAAATTGGGCGCTGCGCGCCAGGGCGTGCAGGCGCTGTTGGTTGCGGAGCAGTGGCGCTATGTGGCGCTCATCGACCAGGATGGCGACCACTTTGCCAATGAACTGCTTAACTTCGTCCGCTGCGCCGAACATGTGCGCACTATCCTGGCCACCGACCAGATCATTGTATTAGGCAACCGACTCACCCGCCACCGTCCGTTGGGCTTCCTGCGCGGCGAACAGGAAGAGCTGGCCAATCGCGTCCTATTGGATGCCCTGCACTATGCCGCAGCCATCAACGATCGACCGCTCGCGTTGCAATTTGCCAATGGGGTGGATGATCTGCCCGACTTTCACTCTGGCTATAAACTCTTTTCCCGCGCCACCGCCGCCGCAGTCTTCTGCAGTGAGCCGCAGTTGGCCGGCTGCAGCGCAAGCGCCTACTACCGTCATGCCGTCGAGGCAGTGATGACCGTGGAAGCGGTGCTCAGCGGCGCCACCCTGGCCACTGTCAGCCGGCGCACCTTTGACGAACAACCGATCTCGATCTTTGCCAGCCTTAATCGCAGTCAACTGGCTGCTGATATGATCATCTGGCCCTGCAAGCGATTGGGCGTGCCTGGTCGTTTTGTAGAACAGTGGCTGACCAATCATCTACATCGTCTCCTGTTGGGCACGTTGCTACCCCAAGGGCGCGATGAATTGATCGCCATTCGCAACCACGTGCTCACCGCTTTCAACCGCCCGCTGCCTGCCGAAGCTGCTCAAGGGGAGATCCAACGCGTCCCCTTTTTATAAAGAGTGCGCGAATTGCTACCTGCTACAACTTGACTGTTCTACTGAGCTACTGATTTACTTAGGCCGCAAGTGCACTAGTACAGTGTGTACTAAGTTTTGCTAGATTAGCCAATGCGGGTGCGCCGGCGTGCGTCTTCCTGGAAGGGGCAACGCACACCTCCTGTCTTTCACCACCCGCCGCCCCTTCCAGGAAGACCTGGGTGACCACCTCTACTCTAGCAGAATTTCGGTTACAGTGCACTAGTGACAATTTGGCAAAGATCAACAGTACCCACCCCACTGCGTTTTATTGATTCCCAGCCTGATATTCAGACAGTTCATAGACCCCACCACTGTGGCCATCCTCAAATTTGATCAGCATGTAGGGGGGCCCTGTCGCAACCCAAGCCACGGTGGTGTTGTCCGTCGTACGCAATTCGACGCGCCACGCTTCATAGACGCCAATCGGTGCTTCGACTTGTTCCTTTTGGGTGACTACGATGGTGGGACGTTCTAGCAGGTTAGCCACAGGTAGAAAGCTGTTGATTTCGGTGGCATAGCCTGCTGCCAGCGGCAACGTGCGCACCAATGCCAGTAGCGTGCGCTGATCCCGTACATCGCTGGGCACGTTGATGCGCTCATAGGTTGTCACATCCCGGACAGTGGTCAGTTCCAGATCGACCTGACCGCTGCTGTAGGTCGCCTTAACCTGCTCACGGCCATTGCCCAAAAGGCGCACCAAGGTTGAAGAGCGGGGCCGTAACCCCTGCGCCGTCATTTCCACCACGACAATCTCTTGTTCTCCCTGAGTCATGGTCTCCCGGCGCATGGTCCACGCTTCACCCTCTACCTGCGCAGCACCGGCCGTAAAAGAGATGAGTGCGGTTCCAGCATAGTTATTATTCAAGTCAGTTACTTTATAGGTGCTCTGTTCGCCATCCGCCCACGGCGCAGCTTGTAGCGTCAGTGGTTGCAACTCCGGGGTGCTGCAACCACTGAGCACGACCAGCAGCGCGACCAGCATCCCCAGCGTAAAGCGAAGGCGCGCGCGCCCATTATATTTCTTCAAAGTTGCCCATCCTACTTTCTTATCGCTTGTCCTGCATCCAGCGCAGTGCGGCCGCCGCCAACGCCGCTGCGCCAATGGGCAGCGCATCTTCGTCCATACGAAAATCGGAACGATGGACCGGATAGTAGCGATCCCAACTGGGATTGTGGGTGCCAATGCGTAGGAAACTGCCCGGCGCACATTGGGCCATATAGCTAAAATCCTCGGCGCCCATGCCCATGGGCGCTTCTTTCACCTGGTCGGCGCCTAACAGGTCACTGGTGGCGGCGACCATCACTGCGGTTGCTTCCGGCGAATTCACGGTGGGCGGGTAGCCGGGGTAGAGGGTGTATTCGGCCTGGCCGCCCAATGGCTCAATCACCTTGCAGGCTCGTTCCAACTCGCTACGCAAGAGGGTGCGCCCCTGTTCGCTAAAGGAACGAATCGTGCCGGTCATGGTCACCGTGTCGGGGATCACATTGTTGACGGTGCCGCCGTGAATGGTGCCAATCGTAATCACGCCAGGATCCAGTGGGTCGAGCCGACGGCTGACCACCTGCTGAATGGCGTTGATAACATGGGCCGAGAGGGCAATTGGATCGATGGTGGTGTGGGGCCGCGCGGCATGGCCGCCGGAGCCCCGAATGGTCAACTCAAACATATCGGCCGCGGCCATCATGGGACCAGGGCGGGTGGCCACGGTGCCCACGGCGTGGAAGGGATCGACATGGAGGCCAAAGACGGCGTCCAGATCATTGAGCGCGCCTTCCTCCACCATGCGCATGCCACCTGATTTACCCTCCGCGTCCGACGCTTCTTCGCTGGGCTGGAAGAGCAGACGAATCGCGCCGGGCAAGCGCCCCTCATCAGCTAAGTCTTTGAGAATGGTCGCAGCGCCCATGAGCATGGCTGTGTGGGCGTCATGGCCACAGGCGTGCATAATGCCAGGACGGGTGCTGTCAAACTCAGAGCCGTTAGTCTCCTGGATGGGCAGGGCGTCCATATCGGCGCGCAGCCCTACGGTCGGCCCGGCGTTTCCCCGGATGTGGCCAACCACACCGGTTTTGGCGACCTCGGTCTCTGTTTCAATCCCCAAGTCGGTCAGCGTGGCGTTGACCAGGCCGGCCGTGCGATGCTCGGTAAAGGTCAGTTCGGGATGGCGGTGGATCTCACGTCGCCAGGCGCGAATCCGCTCATGGAGGGCGCGGGCGCGTTCCAGCAGTTCTTGGTTGGTAACAGGTGAAATAGACATGGGTTAGGACTCCTTTTCTAAACTGAGTTGATGTTGGTTGGTGGCTGGTGGCTATTGGCTGGTGGCTGCTGGCCAGTGGCTGTTGGCTGTTACATAGAACTTGCTATCAGCCACCAGCTACCAGCTATCCGCCACCAGCTATCCGCCACCAGCCATTCGCTCTTTGCGCCTGGGATATTTACCCTGCCAATCAGCGACAAAGATGGTAAAGAGATCATAGATGCCGCGCCAGGCATCGCGGGCCAGGTTGACGCGGCGGGTTGCCTGATAATTCCAGCTAATGGGGGCTTCGTAAATTTTGTAGCCAAGACGCCGGGCCACAAAGAGCATTTCCACATCAAAACCGCTGGTAACGCTCGGTTCTTGCAAAACACCGAGGCGATCCGGGCGGTAGCGCTGCAAATGCCCCAGGATCGTCAGCGCCACCTCCCGTTTCATGGCCTTGAAACCGCATTGGGTGTCGGTGATATAGAGACCGATCATCAGCGTGCGCAGCGCCACCTGCCCCCAACTGAGCAGGTAGCGTCCCACCGGCGCCCCCGGGCGCACCAGACCACGGCTGCCGATGGCAATATCGGCGCCGGCGTCTAGCGCAGCCAGAAGGGTGGGGGCATGGGTAATCGGCGTGGCTTGATCCATATCCGTAAAAAGGACAACTTCGCCCTGGGCTGCGGCAATGCCGGCCATGATCGCGGCGGCTTTGCCTTTGTGCGGCACGGTGATGACCCGCGTTGCACCAGCTTGCGCCAGTTTGGCAGTCTCATCGGTGCTGCCGTCATCGACCACGAGCAATTCACTGGGATAGGGCTGGGCCGCCAGCCATTCGGTTACCCAGCTTAATTTGCCGGCCTCAATCGCCTGAGCTTCATTATAGGCGGGAATGACAATGGAAAGTCGGATCATGAGCTTATGCTAGTACAGTTGGGCGTAGATACTTACGGCGATAAATCGTTACAGTACCTCGAGTGAACGCAGCAATTGATCTATGTAACGATTTACGCCGAGATCTACTAGGGATTACGTTGTGGGCAGATGTCGGCGCAGATACCGAATACTGCCCTCGGCCAAGGCTGCTGGGTTGGGCGCGAGTGGACGCCAGACACAAGCGGCGCCGGCCAGTTCCGGAATAGCATGGCCAAAGGATTCCACTACCAGCCAACCATTGTAGTAAATATCCTGGAGTGCCCCAAAGACCGAAGGCCAGGCGACCTGACCGCTGCCCACGATGCCACGGTCGTTTTCGCTGGTGTGGAAATGTTTGAGGTGTCGCGCTGCCTGACGGATGGCAGTGGCCGTCGATTTCTCTTCAATGTGCATGTGAAAGGTATCGAGCAGCAAGCCCACTGCCGGATGATCGACCTCATCCATGAGGCGCACACCATCGGCGACGGTGTTGACGATAAAGGTCTCAAAGCGATTGAGCGGCTCTACCGCCAACGTCACCCCTTGTGCAGCCGCATAGACGCCAACCGCACGTAGCCCTTGTACACATGAATCCCACTCAGCCTGGGTATAGCCGCGCCCACGGCGTTCACCCACCGGCGCAGCCATCGGGCCGCAGAGAATGGTGGCGCCCAATGCCGCTACCTGATCGACTACCCTTTGTAGCCACTGGACGCCCTGTGCGCGCACATCCTCATCGATTAGATTGAGGTGAGGCGGCAGTGCAGTGCAGGTGGTGCAAGCTAGCTCTTGTGTGGCTAGGGCGGCGCGTAGGGTCTCTGTGCCGATAGCAGTTGGGTCGAAGATGGGGATCTCAACACCGGTGTAGCCCATTGCTTTGATTTGGGGCAGGAGTTCTAATTCTGCCGCGCCCACTTGCCCATTCCACACCATTAGGTTGATTCCGATTGATTGCATGGCTGTGACTTTCTTGTAATCCAGCGAAGAGCCGTAGTATACTTCAGGCTTCGCGTCTTGTTCTACAGGTTGGCAAATTCTATTGTATAGGAACACAATACAACAGGCCCTTATGCAGTAGGTTCTGTGCCAAAACACCTTTTTCTTGCCATCTATAGTACCACAGCTTTGGTCTGTGTTAAAGCAACAGGGACTAAATCATGCAGCTTTTTTTGAGCCAGGCGACCCCACGCTCGGATCTGCGCCTCTTTTGGGAGTTGGTGCGGCGCTCCTTTCAACGCCAACTTACCTATCGTTCCGCCACGCTGGCCGGCCTGGCGACGAACCTTTTCTTTGGTTTTCTGCGGGTTGCTGTCATGGTGGCACTCTATGGCGCGCGTACTGAAGTGGCAGGTATGGATCTGCGCGCCGCCATTACCTACACCGGTCTGGCGCAAGGCGTCATCGCCTATTTGAGTATCTTTGGTTGGTACGATCTGATGAAGTCGGTCAGCAGTGGGGAAGTGGCCGCCGACCTGCTCAAGCCACTCAGCTACTTTCGCTATTGGCTGGCCGTGGACCTGGGGCGCGCCGTCGTCGCTTTAGTACTGCGTGGGCTGAGCATGATGATAATCTATGGCCTCTTTTTTGAGATCACCAGACCGCAGGGTTGGGTGCAGTGGACGGCGCTGTGGTTTTCCATTGTGCTCAGTTGGCTCTTAAGCTTTGCCTGGCGTTTTCTGGTCAACCTGACCGCCTTTTGGACGCCCAATGCAATCGGGGTGGGCCGTTTTGCCTTTGGCATCGCCTGGGTGCTCTCGGGTTTTTATATGCCGTTGCGCTTTTTCCCCACCGGATTTCAGACCTTTTGTTATCTGACGCCCTTTCCGTCGATGGTCAATACGACGATTGAAATTTATCTTGGTTTGTTACATGGGCCAGCCTTAATTCAGGCATTAGTGGTACAATGTGGTTGGATTCTTGTTACAATCTGGGCGTGCCGCCTTGTGCTGCGCGCCGGTGTACATCGTTTAGTTATTCAAGGTGGATAAAGGAGTTAACACAATGAATCAAGCACGGCTCGAAGAGTTGCTGGAAGAGGCAACCGTCGATTGTTACGGCGAAGAAGAGGTCTTTTGGGGGATTGTGACGACATTGCAGGACAATCTCAACTTTCCACTTCGAGCCCAGGCCATGGGCGAACCGGTAGAGGTGATTCAGTTGGACGAAGAGCGCAGCAGTACGCAGCGTGGGATTGTGGCGCGTGTGCGCAAGGATGGCAAGGAGTATTCCACCAGTCTCTCTGAACTGACCTTTATGCAACTGGACCCCGATAGTGCAGAGTGGCTGGCCATGTACCGTTATTGGCAGGGCGAATAAGGCCCACTGTGGACAAATTCCGTTTCATGATCGCGATCTACGGCCGGTTGATCGCGATCCAGATGCGCGCGCAACTCCAATATCGCACCGCCTTTGTGCTGGAGGTGTTGGCGTCCGGCCTTACCCTCTTTCTCTTCTTTGCCTCTATGGCCTTTGTGCTGCAACGCTTTGGCAACCTGGGGGGCTGGACACTGGGCGAGATTGCCTTTTTGTGGGGGACGGTCGAGTTTGCGTTTGGTATGATGGATATGGTCTTTAGTGGCTTTGACCCTGCCTCCTTCGGTCGTCAGGTGCGTCAAGGACTGCTGGATCAACTGTTGCTGCGTCCAGTCAATATTACAACACAAGTATTAGGCAGTGAATTTGTGTTACGCCGACTAGGGCGCATTACTCAGGGCGCCGTCATCTTTGCCATTGGTCTGGTGCTGGCCCATATTACCTGGACGCCAGCCAAACTTTTCTACCTGCCGTGGGTCTTGGTGGGCTTGGTCTGCTTCTTTGGCGGTCTCTTTGTCGTGGGCGCCACCTTAACCTTTTGGACGGTCGAGTCAATTGAGGCGGTCAATATTCTGACCTATGGCGGCAGCGAAATGATGGCCTATCCCATGCACATCTATCCCGATTGGCTACGCCGCACTTTCACGTATGTGGTGCCGGCCATCTTTCTTAACTATTACCCGGCGCTCTTCTTTCTGGATAAGGCTGATCCGCTGGGGATGCCGCAATGGTTCTCCTTTGTGGCGCCGGCGGTTGGGTTTGGCATCTTGCTGGCGGCGCTAGCCTTTTGGCGCTTTGGCTTACGTCATTATCAGAGTACGGGGACGTAGCAGCGGCGGGTGGCGAGTGGCGAGTGGCGGGTGATAGGGTGGAAATAGCACTATGATTCGGGTTGACAATTTACAGAAGTATTTTCAGGTGGGCAAGCATCGCCGGGGCCTATGGGGCGCGCTGCGCAATCTGGCGACGCGTGAGTATACGGTGGTGCGGGCGGTGGATGCCATTAGCTTTCAGGTCAATGCTGGTGAGTTGGTCGGCTATTTGGGCCCCAATGGCGCCGGCAAATCGACCACAATCAAAATGTTGACTGGGTTGCTGGTGCCTTCGGGGGGTGAGTTGCAAGTGAATGGCTATGTGCCGTGGCGTGAGCGGGAAGCCTACGTTCGCCATATTGGCGCGGTCTTTGGCCAGCGCACAACGCTCTGGTGGGATCTGCCGGTGATCGAATCGCTGGAGTTGTTGCAATATATTTACCGTATCCCCATTGACCGCTTTCAGCAGAATCTAAATGAATTTCGCACCTTGCTTGAATTGGATGAATTTCTGGGCACCCCTGTGCGTTCTTTATCATTGGGGCAACGGATGCGCGCCGATCTCTGCGCCGCCATGTTGCACGACCCGCCGCTGCTCTTTCTGGATGAGCCAACCATCGGTCTGGATGTGGTGGCCAAGGAGCGGATGCGCCAATTTATTGCCCATATCAACGCTGAACGGGGCACAACGGTCCTGTTGACTACCCATGATCTCTCTGATGTAGAGAAACTCTGTCAACGGGTGCTGATCATCGATCATGGTCATCTGCTCTTTGACGGCAAGCTGGCGAGCTTGCAAGATCGCTTTGGCGGCAAGCGTGAATTGGTGGTCGATCTGGCCGATGACTACGCCGATGTTGCGGTTGAAGGGGCTACAGTCGCCGCGCGGCATGATTTGCGCGTCACCTATCAATTTGAGCGCAACCAACTTTCCGCCTCCGAGTTGATCGGTCGTCTCTCGGCCCGCTATCGCATTCAGGATCTGAGCGTACGCGAGCCAGAGATCGAGGCGACCATTCGCCGAATCTATGAAGAGCGGCTTTTGGAATAAAAGATGAGCCTTTGCGTGTTAGTGGATGAGTTGGTGGCGAGTAGCGGGTGGTGAGTGGCGTATTACTCGTCACCCACTACTCGATTTGTCAAGTATATTATGCTGCGAAGATCCTAGAAGATCGTGCAAATACGAAATACGTTCAGGGCATAGGCACAAGCTTGGCTTGCCGTTGTTCGTAGTAGGTCAGGTAGCGCAGTCCCGCATCACGCGCCATGGCAATGGCTACATCCAGATGGCTGCCGATATCGACAGGCTTGTGGGCATCCGAACCCAACGTCACCCGTTCGCCCCCCATCTGGGCATACCAACGCAGAATTTCTACATCTGGTGTAAGCACATTGGCCCGTTTGCGTAGCGCCGACGTGTTGAGATCAAGGGCGATGCCGTGGTCGATACAGTTGCGCAGGACAGGGCGAATCAACGCTTCGTAGTCGCTTGGATCATAAGGGCCGTAGACGGCGTGTGAGGTGCGGATAAAGACATCAAAATGGCTCAGGATATCAAAGCCGCCTTGGCGCGTCATCCGTTCCAACTCGACAAAGAAAGCCCGGTAGGCATCTTCGGCGCGATGCGTTTTAAAGTAGTTGATGTCAAACATGCTATCGTCGTCCACCCAGTGGAGCGAACCCAGCGCATAGTCAAAGGGCCAACTGGCCAACATCTGTTGTGCCTCCGTGGCAAAAAGATGGGGTTCGCCAATTTCAATGCCGGCGCGAATGGTTAGCTGCCCAGCAAACTCGGCGCGACAGCGTTCTAACTCGGCCCACCACGGCGCCGGTTGAAACCAATTGTGGCAAGGCTCCTTGGGGTGCAGGTCAAAGTGTTCTGTAAAGCCTATTTCTGCAATGTCCTGAATCACGGCTCCCTGGCACATCTTGGCCATTGGTGCAGTGCAATCGCAAGAGAAATCGGAGTGGGTATGATAGTCTTGTGGCAGCATGGGTGTAGGGTCTACCTTAATTCGTGTAATGCTCCTATGGGCGAAGCGGTGCAATCGCGACAGAGACCAGCGAACCATGCAACGATTTCACCCTCAGCTCTATAGGAGCCTTTGATAACTGTTCATCCCTTAGAGATGGTCGGCAAACCAGTGAATGGTTTTTGCCATACCTTCATCAAGCCCAATTTGGGGTTCCCATCCCAACACGCGTTTGGCTTTGCTGATATTGGGTTGGCGCTGTTTGGGATCATCTTTGGGCAACGGTTTAAAGACGATTCCGGCCGGATTGTTGGTTAGTACATTAATCTTTTCGGCAAATTGGAGGATAGAAGTTTCCGTTGGATTGCCAATGTTGACCGGTTCGACCTCGTCGCTCATGAGCAGACGGTAGATGCCGTCTACCAGGTCCGTGACAAAACAGAAGCTGCGGGTCTGGCTACCATCGCCATAGACGGTCAATGGTTCACCGCGCAGTGCCTGGCCTACAAAGTTGGGGACGACGCGCCCGTCATTTAAGCGCATACGGGGACCATAGGTATTAAAGATGCGGACGATGCGCGTGTCAACGTGGTGGCTGCGGTGGTAGGCCATGGTCATGGCTTCGGCAAATCGTTTGGCTTCGTCATAGACGCCACGCGGCCCAATGGGGTTTACATGGCCCCAGTAATCCTCCGTCTGGGGATGGACCTGGGGGTCGCCGTAAACCTCGCTGGTGCTGGCCAGAAGCAGACGTGCTTTTTTCGCTAACGCTAGCCCTAGGGCATTGTGCGTGCCTAAGCTGCCGACCTTCAAGGTTTGAATGGGCAGTTCTAGATAGTCAACCGGGCTGGCTGGGCTGGCAAAGTGTAAAATTGCATCGAGGTGGCCTTGAATATAGATATAATTACTGACATCATGGTGAATAAAGCGAAAATGGCGATTGCCGGCGAGATGGGCAATGTTATCTGTGTTGCCGGTAATCAGATTATCCATGGCAATGACTTCGTGACCTTCGGCCAAGAGTCGTTCACAAAGGTGGCTGCCTAGAAAGCCGGCGCCACCGGTTATGAGAATACGCATAGGTTTATTCCTTCTTATCTGTGTGGTTGTACACCACCGGCTTATCTGTGTGGTTGTACACCACCGGCTTATCTGTGTGGTTGTACACCACCGGCTTATCTGTGTGGTTGTACACCACCGGGAGAACTAACAGAAAATGTATCCTGTATTGCCTTTTGGCCCGATTACCATTCCGACCGGCCCTATTGTTATCCTAATTGCGATTACGGTTAGCCTGGAAATTGCCAGCCGTGTTGGAAAACGCATGGGCCTCTTGATCGACGACGTGTGGAACAGCGGGTTACTTGCTACGCTTGTAACTCTGATTGTAGCGCGACTCTGGAATGTAATCCAGTTTTGGTCTATCTATATGACAGAACCGCTGTTAATCATTAGCTTACGCCCAAGCGGTTTTATTTGGCTGCCCGGTATGATTGCCGGCGCAGTAGCGGCTTACATCTATTTCTGGCACTATGCATTAAAACCGGGCGCAGTGGCGGCGGCGCTACTTGCCGGTGCAGTAGCTGGTGGTGCGTTGCTGGCGGTTGGCGGCTATCTGACTGGAAATTTGGTTGGCATTCCCAGTGATTTACCGTGGGCATTGCCCTATTTTGGGGTGCCACGTCATCCGGTTGCCTTTTACTATGCTTTGGGCCTGCTGATGGTCGTCGGCTGGGCGTGGTTTTATGCAAAGCGTATGCCTGCGGGGCGGTTATTGCTCTGCATCTGTTTCGGCGCGGCGGTCGTGGTCCTGGTGGCCGGCGCCTATACAGAAGAGAGCGCAACGGTGGCTGGTCTGCGTCTGAATCAGCTTGTTGGGCTAGGTGTGGCGGCTGTATGCGCCTTGGGGTTGGCGGCTACGGCCAGTGCGCAAGAGCAAAGCGCTGGCGCAGAGCCAATTGATAAAAATTAGATCGTTCATCCCATGAATTTTGAAACCAGGGCATGTGTAAGGGAACCTTCTATGCCTTTAGATAGGTTTTATAATAAAAACTGTTAAATTGCGAAGGATTTAATCAGATTTTGCGATTAATATAGTAGCAGTAAATCTAGGGTGCGTTCCCAATGAGGGGCGATGGGCGAGAAGCACAAACTGGCCTAGCTGGTGTTTCGTCCTATTGGTGGTACGCACTTGTAAATCTAGGACATGTGGGCATTGCACAAGCCCGTCCCAGATATGTGTTTCCCCCAGCCTGTTTCCTTCAGATTACCTCCAGTAAAGTTTGGTCCCACTCCTAAACTAGGATAAGGCAAATTTTCTGGTAAACTATATAATGTCGTTTGATTTGGATGCCTTTCTTACATTCGATCCAACCATCGATTTTCCAATCAAGCGCAGAACCAGCAATTATTTTGAGCAAAATCACTATCCTATGAAAGATTATCGACGCATATTAGAGGTGTCGGCAGACGCCACGCCGGAGCAGATCAAAGCTCAGTATAAGCGTCTGGTGCGGGTCTACCATCCCGATCGCTTTACCAACGAGAAAGATAAGCGCTATGTAGAACAAAAGCTTAAAGAGATTACCGAAGCCTATCAGGCACTGATCAACAGCCCGCAGCTCGCAAATGCCGACGCTGGAGTTGGCCTATTGCCCAAGCCGGTGACGCTGCCTGCGGTTCTAGACTTTGGAGAAATGCCCAAAGGCGCACGCCAAACCCTCGTGTTTCAAGTGGAAAATGCCGGCGGGACAGCCGAGCGGTTACATCTGGAATATAGTGCAACCGATGCTTGGTTTACGGTGACCAAAGGGCGACGGCTCTACAGCTATAAACCCTACCCTATGGAATTTGCGGTGGTCGCCGATACGCAGAAGTTAGAGGTGGGACAAAATTATACGGGTTGGATCCGGGTTAATATGGATGACACGGCAACCCAAATCCCTCTATCGGTCCGTGTCATTGCGAAGCAGCCCTTTGCCATACTCACGCCACGGATTGCACTAGCAGTAACAATGGTGGCATTCCTGTTGCTCCTGGCGTTTGTTCAGTTCTTTGATATGAGCTGGACTTTCTCTCCCGCAGGTCAGCCGGCTGCTATCCCCCCGGTGAATCAGCTCACTGCAACACAGCCCATGCTTGCCCCAGTGTTTCTGTTGTCGAGCCCGACGTCTACTGCTTTGCCGAGTGCAGTTGGCGCTGACACCACTTTCAACCGTCAGATTGTTGTGAACAGTGGAACTAGCACGAGCACCAGTGAAAACAGTATCGGTGAAAATAATATTAGTGAAAATAGTGCCAATCGAAATGGTAACGGTGCTGAGGGTAAGCCAACGTCGATGACGGTTGCCACACCAACACCGGCTGCGCTGGCCTTTGTCTCAAAACGAAAAACTGAGGAAGTCCAAGTTACTGAGCATGCGACGCCGGAGGCGGCAGCTGCGGTGGCGGCTGTTATTACCCAAACCACGCCGGCCGTAACTGCAACACCAACGCCGACTGCAACCCGCGCTGCGCCTACCGATACCCCCACCCCGTCGTCGGCGATCGCAACTGCCGCGGCCACTATCACCGCGGCCACGGCTACTGTACGCGCCGTGATCACGCGTCCCGGCGCACAGCCGGCCAAAGCAACCGACAGTGTGGGGTTACCTTCGCCGTCTGAAATTCTAAGCCAAGAGGCCAAAGCAACGGCGCGTGCAGGAACCCAAAGTCGCACGCCCATAACAGGAACGGTGTCAGTGACGGGGACGGCAACTACCACCAGCACGATGACGCCGACCCTCACGGTGACTGCAACCGTTACCAGAAGACCAACCGCGACCAGGACGCCTACTTTGACAGCCACAGCAACCCAGACACCGACGCTTACCTCCACGCCCACCGCGACGGCGACCGCTACCCCACAACCGACGGCCACGGCGACCGTGACTCAGACGCCTACGCCAACCGCTACTCCTACAGAGACGGCCACGGCGACCGCGACAGTGACGGATACATCTCTACCGACTGCAACCGCGACTGCTACACCTACGCCCACAGAGACGCCCACGCCGACCGCGACTGCAACAAATACACCGCACCCAACAGCCACGGCAACGAGCACCCATACGCCCTTACCGACGGCGACACCAACCTACACGCCAACCCCGACACCCACCGATACGCCGACCGCAACCCCAACAGTGACAGATACACCTTTACCGACGGCCACGGCAACCGCCACATTGACACCGACAGAGACGCCGACAGAGACAGCGACTGTCACCGATACGCCTTTGCCAACGGCCACGCCAACCGTGACACCCACACCAACTGCAACATTTACATCAACGGCGACACCGACGGCTACGCCAACCCCGACTGCTACGCATACACCGACAGAGACGCCAACTGCGACTGCGACCATCACTCATACGCCTGTACCGACGGCGACGGCAACTGTGACACCCACACCAACCGCAACATTGACATCGACGGAGACGCCGACAGAGACGCCAACTGCGACTGCTACGCATACACCGACGGCGACGGCGACCCGCACGCCCATGCCAACCTTTACTTTGACCGCGACCGCCACGGCTACCGCGACCGCAACAAAAAGTGTAACGCCAACGGCAACAATGACCCATACACCATTACCAACGGCGACGAGGACACCGACCGCGACTTATACACCAACGGCAACAATGACAGTGACGGCTACTGCTGTTGTAACAATCACGGTAGCGCCCAGTGTATCTGCAACAAGCGAGTTGTCTTCCACCGTGACACCGACCTCAACACCGGCGCCAACCGTGACCATTGTCATTCCGCAAAATTACAATATGAATGCACGCGCCGATATCTCCATCCAATCGGCAGTTGTGCAAGTTTTGCCTAAAGGTAGCCGGTGGGTGGCAATTGGGCGGACAATCGATAGCGCCTGGTTGCTCATTCGGCTCAATGCAGCGCAGACAGCCTGGGTGTTCACTGATACATTGTTGGTTGATCGTGAGCGTTTTGCTCCTTTGCCCATCATTATTCCTGACTCCTTTAAATCAGAGTAGTGTTCATCGAAGGCTTATAGCGTAACAAGGATCAAAAAAACGAACGCCACGCTGCGTTCGTTTTCTTGATCCTTGCCAAATAAAGTAATATTTACCCTGGCATTTATGCTTGGCTCATATTGGTCTCCGGGTGAAATCGCTCTATTTTTCCCTGGTAGCTATTGCGATTTCACCTCTTCGCCCATATGAGCGTTTATGCTTATAGCGTAATCGTAATAAGGATTAGTAGTAACTTTGGGAATTACCACACTTTTGGTATGATAGTGCAATTCGTAGCGAGGTTTGCTCTTTTTGCCCTGCACATTGATAATGTGTTCGCACAAAAGTTACCATTCAATTTGTAAAAGATGCATATGATGACCACTGTAAGTACGACACCTATACGTTTGTGGCAAGGGTTAGTCTGTAGACTGCTAGTCATCTCCGCAGCGCGCCGAGTCTACTATATTTTGCTCCCCGTTACCTTATTTTTTGTACTTGCCCTTTGGCCCACGGCTGCACTGGCGCAGCAGGGCATAAACGTCAACGAGCCAAGCCGCCAACTTGTAACTGCGCCTCTCTATTGGTATCTGATGACAGCTGCAGTTTCCTTGCTTGTGCCGGTCGGTTTTGTTTTGATTGGTGTAGCAGGGCTGGAACCGGAAAATGCTTGGAATGCGGCCGTAGGCGGCCTGGCTGCGGTTACACTCGCTACCTTAGGTTACTGGGCGGTTGGTTTTGCCATCCAATTTGGCGGACTGGGATTAGTCTATCCTGACTCTGCATTACGCCAGCTCGTGTGGGAGTGGAGTCCACTTTCGACCAACTGGGGTATTGGCTGGGGCGTAGCCGGGTTGAGCGGCTGGTTTCTTTCCGGCCCAGAAGTGACCGCATTGGCCTATACCCTCTTCTTAGTCCACTTGCCTTGGGTCATCACATCTGCAATGTTGCCGATTATGGCCATTCGGGGACGAGCGCCGGCGATTGTCACCCTGCTGTTGGCCTTTGGCATTGGCGCGCTGGTCTATCCACTAGCCGGCAACTGGGTGCAAGGCGGGGGGTGGTTAGGTGCATTGGGGCGTAATCTCAGCTTAGGTCATGGCTTAATCGACTTTGGCGGCGCCGGCACCGTTCATCTGGTGGCGGCCGGTTTTTCCTTGGCCGCGCTGGTGGTATGGGCCCCGCGCCGGGCCCCGCGCTCTTTAATGCAGCTAGAACTGCCGCCGGTGCATTTGCCCCTGTTGGTGGTGGTCGGCAGCCTCTTTGTGCTAGCTGGCAGTTTAGGCTGGCATTGGTCAAACCCTCTCCAGGTCACCGGACTTGGCGAGATTGCGCTTATGCGCGGCAGCGTGAACAGCATCCTAGTCGCGGCCGGGGGACTCTTACCTCCTATCCTCTATACGTGGTTTGTCACCGGACGTAGCGAACCAATGACCTGTGCGCGTGGCCTGGTGGCTGGCGTTGTCGCGGGTTTGGCTGTGGGTCCTTTTGTCCAACCAGGAATCGCCTTTGCTGTTGGCCTCATGGCCGGCGCCACTGTGCCCTTTGTTATCTTTGTCGTAGAAGGGATTTGGCGTCTAGATGATGCGACCGGTGCGGTGACTGGGTCAGGGATCCCGGCCATGATCGGTCTGTTATTGGTGGGTCTCTTTGCCGATGGGACGGTGGGCCAAGGTTGGCAGATGACCGGCATTGAAAATTATCTTGGTGTGGCAGGCCAGGGAGTGTCGGGATTATTTGTTGCCAGCGGCTATCAGATTGACTTTCCAGGGCAGTTGCAGGCACAAGCCATCGGTGTATTGACCTTGAGCCTGTGGGGCTTTGTTGTCGGTATGACGCTCTGCATTCCGCTTGGGCTGCTCTTTCACGCTTTAGAACACAGCGAACAGCCACAACCCACCACAGCGCTTGAGCCCACTTTCAGCGAGCGCGGCTTTGATCTAGAACAGCTAAATGAAGAATGGGCTGCTTTAGGCGCTGAGCGGCGACCGGAAAGACGCTAGTACACTGTAACCGAAATTCTACTGGGTTAGAGGTGGTCACCCAGGTCTTCCTGGAAGGGGCGGCGGATGGTGAAAGACAAGGGGTGTGCGTTGCCCCTTCCAGGAAGACGCACACTGGCGCACCCGCGTTGGCTAAATTCGCAAAATTTCGGTTACACTGCACTAGTTAGGGCGCGGCTAGTGGGAAGCCGCCAATGGGCGTGTAAATTGCGCCTGTCGGCCTCAATTCGCTAGAAAACCACGTTATTTCACTAACTGTAAATTGGCTGCCTGCCTCGTACAAGGGGGACTGTGCGTTCTCCTGCTGATACGCTTGAATCACTCTGCCCACCTGCTGTAACTGATGACGCTCTGTATGGCGCTGGATACGTCCAATGGTCAAATGGGGACGAAAGGCGCGCTGCTCAGCCACAAAGCCGGCGCTTTGCACCGCCTTTTCCACCTGGGCATAGAGCGCCTGTAGACGGTCTAGATCTCCTGTCACGCCTGCCCAAACAATGCTGGGAGAGCGAAAATTAGGAAAACAGCCAACATTGCGTAGGGCCAGCGCAATAGGGGGCTGACCTTGGGTCGCTACATCAAGAAAATGGGGCAGAATGCGCTGTTGTTCCTTGGCGGTTTCACCCAAAAAGCGTAATGTCAGATGAACATTCGCTGGTGGCGTCCAGCGTATGATCGAATTGCCAATCGCCAAACGGCCAGCTAGGTGTTGTTGTTGCCGGCGGATGATTGGGTGTAACTGTTCGGGTAATTCAATCGCAAGAAAGGTGCGCATAGTTATCGACGATGGTTCTGATCATGCGGGCGTGACCGTGAACGCATATAAAGGAGGGTGGTCACGACTCCTAAAATGCCCAAACCGCTTGCGCCGGAAAAAACTCCACAGAGTAGTAGAAGCATCAAATTCTGTGTGTTGGGCAAACGCATACCTACAAGGCTGATCTCTGGTTGTGCGGTGGCGGTTGGGTAGGCCGTAAAGGTCGGCAGCAAGGGAATGGCGGCCAAGGTCGGTGTAGCCGTGACCACAATGTAGGGCGGGTCCACAATGGCCAGCGGTGGCGTTGTTGCCTCCGTCGGCGCGGCTTCAGCGCTAGCAACAGTGGCCCCATTGGTTTGCAGGTTTGCCGTCTGCGTCATTAACGGTGATATCGGCTGATCGGTAGCGAGGGGGGCAACGCTGGCGCTATTGACCGCGGCAGTAGAGCCATTGGTTGTAGTTAACGTGGGAGATGGTGTGGCCAGCGGACTCTCATTTACGCTCGTCGCCGTGGGCTGGAGCGGACTGATGACTACAGGAGTCGGAGTCATGGTAGCTACACCAGCAACGTTGTCAGGGGTGCTGCTCGTTTCCGTAACAGTGGCTGTTACCTCAATGGGCGGTGTCGGTGCAATGGGCAGATTGAGGCCGCTTGCTACAGAAGGCGTGATCGTTGCTGTTGCCAGGGGCGTAGCCAAAGCTGATGGTGTTGGGGTAATCGTGAAACCATAACCGCAGTAATCTAGTTTTTCGCCTGGTGAATCATCGGTGGGGATCTCTTGGATGCGAAAGCAGTAAATTTTCCCAGGTTGTAAATAAGCGGTAAGATCCATGCGGTAGGCAACGCCTTGGGTGGCGCTGCCTTGGGCAATCCGGATACCCAGCGATTGGTAAGCTTGGACAGATTGATCTGCCTCCTTATACAGAATCTCAAATCCGCCTAAGTTGTACTCTTCGCTTGTACTCCATGTTAAGATAACCTGCTGATCTGAAACAGATACATCAAAAGAATTAATATGAACTGCCGCGTAAAGTGGTTCTACTGTGAACCCAAGTAACCAACAACCGATCAAGTAGGCAAGGAGAAGACGCCCCCAAAGGCCAGTATCGCGCTTCAGCAAAGGAACGTTCGGCGGGCAATCCGTTCCTGCCCCAGGGGTGGGCTTTTGCGAATGGGGTAAAATGTTTTGCTGAAAATTTATAGCTGACCTTCGCCTATTTTGCTTTGGCCCATATCGGTCTGCGGGTGAAATCTTTCCATTCTGCTTTGGGGATTGCAACGATTTCACCTCTTCGCCCCTATGAGCGTTTTGCTTTTTCAAAAACACAAGTTTATTCCTATACACCATAAACAAAATCATCCAAAGCGGAATCAATTTTATCATGCAGCCTAAAAAGATTCCATAAGGTATTTGGTGTATTCATCTCTAATTATACTCACGAGCAGCACAGGAAATACCATTTTACTCCTGTACAAAATGATACTTCCTGGCGCTCGTCGGTATAGGCATAGACAAAGGGTTATTCCTCGTTTTCATCTTCTGCGCCTTGCAACGCAATGAGCGCTTCTAGAATTTCTTGTAGGCACACCTTATTCAATTCACTATTATACCAAACCCGCATTTGCTGAATCAGATCGTCCAGCAATACCCCATACCGCGCCTGCGCCTCTGTCCCCTCATCTTCCGCTAACACTTCATATTCAGGATGTTGCGCAAACCATTGATCTAAATAGGGCTCAGCCGCGGCCGGGTGAGGCCCCCACTGAAGCTGAAAATTCCACTCCTCGTCAAAAATCAAGCCAAGCGGCAACTCCAAGTTATCGACAGCCTCGGTCAATTCCAACTCCTCGGCCATCCATTCCAGCAGGCTCAATTCATCAACATCGCGAAATATCCTCAATTCAAAACGGGGCGCGGCCTGTGCAATGCGCACCCATAGGGGGAGAAGAATGGGTGTTTCCGGTGCATCTTCGCTGACCAAGATGGCCAGATTGAGTACATCAGGATAATGCAACAGATATTCTTGGATCTCTATAGGCATCCGAATTTCTTGCAGACGCGTGCGCAGTAATCCCGCCATGTGCGGGACACTATCCAGAAATTCAGCGAAGGTGCTGCCTGAAGTAAAGGATAAAGCTTTTTGTTGAATTGGAAGTATCGTTGTTCCAGGTGATTGATTCATAGCGTGAATTTTATCACAGGTATATCTCGGAATAAGAAAGTATCAAAGGCGTAAGTGTACTTTTATTGGCCAAGCTTTATCGTGACAGGATTCTGTAACGATCTGGCCGTAACTATTATGGTAAACTCAGTGCAAGGCAGAGATTAAATAAAATTAATCAAAAAACCTAAAAATTAACATAGCCACACGATTTTAGCAGATGATTTAGAAAATACAGCAAATCTAGCTTAATAATCTTCCTGCTTTACGACAGTATTCTGTAATCGAAAATCGCAAAACTCTGTGTTAATCTACATACGACCTTAAATGTGAAGTAAGTATCCCAGACAACCTGCTCAGTTACGGTCGCACTTCTACAACGTCACGCTTCTACTATGACTGACAGAGATGCGAAAAGGTTACTTGGCAAATAGGGATGGAAGTTTTTAATGATCAATTTGATTGATAATCTTAATATTATGCGCAAAGGTTATAAATTTATGTCCACTTCTCGATTTAATGTTTGCAAGAACGAGCATGGCACCACAATGCTTGAGTTCACAATTGTGCTTTCGATTTTGCTAACATTTACCTTTGCCATGATCGATTTTGGGCGCTATGTCTATACAGCCAATGTAATACGCTCTGCTGCCCAAGAGGGTGCTCGTGCTGGTCTTGTCGATTTATCAACCGTAGAGAACGCCGTCGAAGACAACATGGTTATGCTGGATACCTCACGCGTCGGCGTCACTGTATCACAGCCAAATGAAGAAACGGTTGAAGTAGATGTCACCTACCAATTTGAATTTATCACACCGATTATTGCCGCAATGGTCCCCAGTGGCACGTTTCAAATCGCCGGCAGTGCAAGCATGATTGCCTACTAAGCGCCCCCAATCAACTGTCAACACCTGGTAGTAAGTTTACCTAATCTATAAAGCGTTTGTTTCTATCTGTGGAAAGGATGTAATGATGTTTACGAAAATGATGGTTTCTGTCAAAGCATATGTTGCTGGTTTGGTGGAAGAGGATGGTCAGGGTCTGGCTGAGTATGCGCTGATCATCGTGTTGGTCTCGATTGCGGTTGTGGCCGCGTTGCAACTGATGACGACCGAGTTGAACAACGTCTTCTCCTCAATCGCCACCTCCCTCCAGGGCGCCGGCGGCTGATTCCAGCCCAAGTTCGTTGTCGTAGCGTAAATCAGTAGTGTGTTGAGTTGGTAGCTATAGTTCAAGAGTGCACAGAGAGAGTAAGAAAGGTAAAAGAACAATGACAAAGTTAATGGTAACCCTCAAGGCATATGTTGCTGGTTTGGTGGAAGAGGATGGTCAGGGTTTGGCTGAGTATGCGCTGATCATCGTGTTGGTCTCGATTGCGGTTGTAGCAGCGTTGCAACTGATGACGACCGAATTGAACAACGTCTTCTCCTCAATCGCCACTGCCCTCCAGGGCGCCGGCGGCTGATCCCAACGCAGGTTTGTGGTCGTAACGTAAACCCGAACGTAAGTCAGTAGAGCATGTCAAGTTAGTATCTATAGTCAAGAATTTAGAGAGAGTAAGAAAGGTAAAAGAACAATGACAAAGTTAATGGTAACCCTCAAGGCGTATATTGCTGGTTTGGTGGAAGAGGATGGTCAGGGTCTGGCTGAGTATGCGCTGATCATCGTGTTGGTCTCGATTGCGGTTGTGGCCGCGTTGCAACTGATGACGACCGAGTTGAACAACGTCTTCTCCTCAATCGCCACCTCCCTCCAGGGCGCCGGCGGCTGATTCCAGCCCAAGTTCGTTGTCGTAGCGTAAATCAGTAGTGTGTTGAGTTGGTAGCTATAGTTCAAGAGTGCACAGAGAGAGTAAGAAAGGTAAAAGAACAATGACAAAGTTAATGGTAACCCTCAAGGCATATGTTGCTGGTTTGGTGGAAGAGGATGGTCAGGGTTTGGCTGAGTATGCGCTGATCATCGTGTTGGTCTCGATTGCGGTTGTGGCCGCGTTGCAACTGATGACGACCGAGTTGAACAACGTCTTCTCCTCAATCGCCACCTCCCTCCAGGGCGCTGGTGGCTGATCCCAACGCAGGTTTGTGGATCGATGTGTCTCAGCAGTGTGTAAGTCTGTCACCCCGATACAGTCGGGGTGATTCCCCCACACAGAGCGTTATATTACCTTACACAGAGTAAGAGATGGTATACCACGAATTGTATCGATGGGTCCCTGTCCAGAAGTGCAAATTGAATTTATATACAATTCGGGATACCACCTCTAGAGATACTATCTGAACACTTGACGAAGAAGAGAAAGTAAGGCGATAGAGAAAGCGGATACTGCCTACATCCGTCGCAACCTTTCGAAAAAGATAGATGTGTCTATTCCAAGGGCGTGACGTACGTGACAAGGAAGATGCATCTATCTTTTTGTTTTTATACTGAGTATTTGGTTGTATTGAAAGCTGGAATGACTATGAAGAGCCTTCTAAAAAAATTACTTTACCGGCAACAAGGTACAAGTTTAGCTGAGTTCGCCATTTTATTGCCCCTCCTTCTTCTGATGGTCTTAGGCACCTTCGATTTTGGCAATGGTTTCAACACCTATCTCGGTATGACGAATGCTGCACGCGAAGGGGCGATGTGGCTGGCGCGGCACCCTGATGATCTGGCCGGCATGAATACGCGGATCAACGCCGAAGTTGAGCGTGTCGGCCTAACCGCGGCACAGATCACGGTCGTTTTGGACCCGAACAAAACGAGCTTTGCTGCGGGGGATGCCGTCACTGTGATCATCCAGCATCCCTATCCGCTGATGTATGGCGCTGTAACCGGATTGCCTTCCTTCACACTGGAAACAGAAGCAACTATGCGGGTTTATTAAAAGGTTGGTTGGAGCGAACCTTGCCGGCACAATATCCTAATACATAGTGTATGTCGCAATACATCTGTACTCGCTCATATGGGCGAAGAGGTGAAATCGCAATAACTACCAGGGAAAAATACAGCGGTTTCACCCGGAGACCTATATGAGCCTCTGTACTCAGGATTCCGGCAAGCGCTTAGACAAGCCAAAAGCTGCAATATAGGTGAGGGAAGGCATATCAGCAGCCTGTCAAGTGCATAGAGAGGGATTTATGATAATAGCGAGAATTAAACAATTCGTACGTCAGGAGCGGGGTGTAACAGCACTCTACTTGGCTTTGGTTTTACTACTCTTAATCAGCATGGCTGGGATCGCAGTGGATGGCAGCAATGCTTATACACAGCAGCGGCGGATGCAGACAGCCGCTGACGCGGCGGCGATAGCCGGTGCACGTGCGATTGCCCTGGATGAGGGTGATGCAGTTATCGACAGCGAAGTGAATACACTGGCAACCGCCAATGGCGCAAACTCGGCCACCTGGAACTATACAGAGGATGGCAAAGGGGTCAATGTGGCGGTTAACCATGACTACGACACCTTCTTCGCTAAGGTAATGGGCTACGACACGATGACAGCCACAGCAGGGTCACAGGCGGGCTATGAACCGCTTGTGGCCGTAGACAATTTGCTGCCGCTAGCGGTTAATGGGTGTGACTGTCTGAATTTCGACCATTTTCCTGTTTCAATTGGCAAAGATGATTTTGGCGACATCTTGACCGCAGTTTACCAAATAGGCAATGTGACTTATGCGTCGATTAATTACACCCTTTATGTGAAAAACCTGGATCCTGCCTACTCTGGCACTAATGCCAATCGGCCCTACTATATGTTTTATGATCCAGATGGCAATGGTGTTTTTTCCGAGTATGGTGAGGGTACGGCGCAGATGATTCAACGCGTGGTTAATGTGAATGGTGACGGCTTTTTGATAGACTTTCGCTTTAGCGGGCGCACCTCAATCCCACCTGATGACCTAAGTCCCACCTGTGAAGGCGCCTGTCCTAATACCACCGATTGGCACTACTACCCGGAGATGGAAGGCACCCTGACTGGGCTGCCTGGCTCGCGTTATGAAGGTGCGGTTATTAAAGTTACACGCCGCTTGGGATCTCTGCAAATCGGCACCGATGCCCATCTCAAAATGCCGCAGCCCAATTATGGTGGCGCGGGCGCTTTGACATTGGATGTTGTGGAACAACCGACGACCGGGGTCACGCTAAACAGCCATAACGAAGAAGGCGCCACAAACTTCATTCTGCTAGAGCCTGATGAAGACAATAGTCCACCAGGTGCAGGCAATACGCCGACGCCAGAACCGACAGCTACCTTTACGCCGGTGCCACCAACCGCGACACCGACAGCTACTTTTACGCCGGTGCCACCAACCGCGACACCAACAGCTACCTTTACACCAGTGCCACCAACCGCGACACCGACAGCTACCTTTACACCAGTATCTGGCGGCAGATGTCGTGTTAAATATAAGATCGAAGATCAATGGTGGGGTGCTTTCCGCGCCTCAGTGGAGATCAAAAATCTCTCTGGCACTACTTTTAACGGCTGGACTATCACATGGGATTTCCCCGGCGACCAAGAAGTTAACAACTGGGGTTATTGGAACGGCGACCTGACCCAAAGCGGCCAAAGAGTACAGGTGACTAACCTTAATTGGAATGGTATCGTGAATCATGGGGATAAGGTTGACTTTGGCTTCATTGCTTCGTTCTCTGGGGTCAATGATGAACCGACGAGTTTCTATGTGAACGGCGTGCTCTGTGAAGATAATACCGCGCTGCGTATGTCAACCGAAGACACAATGGCCTCTATTCCGGCAGCAAATGTTGCATCGCTGGATGCAGCGCCTATGCCACGGTTAGACGCGCTTGCGACAACTGTGTCTATGTCTTCATTGAATCTGTCGTCCCTACAACGTGTGTCATTAGCTGCACCACCTATGGCTGCCTCTAGGTTGACCCTATCGTCAATGGCCGATACACCATTTACACTGCCCCATTATATGGTAGCGTCAAACTCAGCGCCACCCTTAGCCGCATCATTTGCATTGCGCTCATCCTTGTCTGCCACAGCGGCGGGGCTATCCTGTCCTAGTAATATGCTGCTAAATCCCAGCTTTGAGCAGGGCAAAAACTATTGGACGGGCATGACTGGAACCGGGAATAACGGCTATACTATTCCCGATGGCTCGTATTATGGCTATCAGTCCGGCGTTATCAGTTCAAAGATGTATCAAGATGTTGCTGTAGTTCCAGGCGGGGCATATAGCATCTCTTTCTTCTCGGCATCACACGTGCCTGGCTATCAGACAGTGTCAATCGAATACCAGACAGCAGGGGGAAGCACTGTAGGAACACCCCAAATCCATACGATCACAGTTGATATTGACGATCCTGGTCATGTTTTTGGTGGACCCTACACCTTGTCGTTAGGCCCGGCGCCGGCGTCTGCCGCGATACTGCGGGTTACCGTGAAATCAAATGGTGTGGATTGGGCCAAGGTTGACGCCTTCTGTCTTCAAGGCATCGAACCGACTGCAACGCCAACTAATACCAATACACCAGTGCCACCAACTGCGACGCCGACCAAGACCAATACACCAGTGCCGCCAACTGCGACGCCAACCAAGACCAATACACCAGTGCCGCCAACTGCGACGCCAACCAAGACCAATACACCAGTGCCGCCAACTGCGACGCCGACCAAGACCAATACACCAGTGCCAACCAATACGCCAACGTCGGTTTTGGTGCCCACAGCCACAACGACGGGGCTATCCTGTCCTAGTAATATGCTGCTAAATCCCAGCTTTGAGCAGGGCAAAAACTATTGGACGGGCATGACTGGAACCGGGAATAACGGCTATACTATTCCCGATGGCTCGTATTATGGCTATCAGTCCGGCGTTATCAGTTCAAAGATGTATCAAGATGTTGCTGTAGTTCCAGGCGGGGCATATAGCATCTCTTTCTTCTCGGCATCACACGTGCCTGGCTATCAGACAGTGTCAATCGAATACCAGACAGCAGGGGGAAGCACTGTAGGAACACCTCAAATCCATACGATCACAGTTGATATTGACGATCCTGGTCATGTTTTTGGTGGACCCTATACCTTGTCGTTAGGCCCGGCGCCGGCGTCTGCCGCGATACTGCGGGTTACCGTGAAATCAAATGGTGTGGATTGGGCCAAGGTTGACGCCTTCTGTCTTCAAGGCATCGAACTGACTGCAACGCCAACTAATACCAATACACCAGTGCCACCAACTGCGACGCCAACCAAGACCAATACACCAATGCCAACCAATACGCCAACGTCGGTTTTGGTGCCCACAGCCACACCGGCAACATGCAACCTCTACCCCATTGCATTGAATATACAAACGCTTAATGGCGCCGTACCGGGCGCCAGTCTGGGCGACATTTGGAATGGCGTCCAGCCGGGTAATTTTGGATGGCTCACTTGGGCCGGTGCGCCCAATGTCCCGACATTGGTAGGTAGTCTCACACCACCTGGGGACAGCTATACCTATGTGGATCCTAACGACCCAACCGATCATTTGATCTCGATTGGAGATTGGGTGCAGGGCAGTCCCGGCGTTTCCAATGCCAGCTCGGTGCGGAACGCGCTAAATGTGCTCGAGACAATGGACATTACGGTTCCAGTTTGGGATCAGGCAACCGGCAATGGCAACAATTCGCTCTATCGTGTGGTAGATTTTGCTGTCGTGCGCATTACCGATTATCGGCTGCCTAGTCAAAATCGTATTACGGCAGACTTTGTAGGTTTTGCATCGTATTGTGGCTATCCTGAAGCGACACCAACGCCAACATATACACCGACCGAGACACCAATGCCAACGTATACACCGACGCCAACGTATACACCGACGCCAACGTATACACCGACGCCAACATATACACCGACGCCAACATATACACCGACCGAGACGCCAACACCTACCCCGATCCCGCCAACGCCCACCCCGTCATCCGGCGCCTGTGCGCTTGATAATGCTGCGGATGTGATGAACCGGTACACGCTGATTGTGCTCGACGATCTCTCGACAAGCTCGGATGTTGAAAATCGCACCTTCATCGGCGGCAGCCTGGTGAGCGCTACGTCTGCCAATTTTGGCATCAATGTGCAAGGCGTGTCTTCGACAGAAGCAATGTTGGTGGTGGTGGGCGATCTAGTCGTAGGCAATCCAATCCAGCTGAATGCCGGAAGCCTGCGCTTGGGTGGCAGCAATGGACGCACCGTTAACTTTAATGGCGGCGGCTCCTTAATTCCAGACAATTCCCTGTCGAATGGCCCCATTACCAGCCTCTTGCAGGATGCGTCTGCCCAGTTGGCGGGTAAAGCAGCTAATAATGAAGTCATATTGCCAGATGGTCAACCAGGTCCAGCCCGCTTCCACGTGACAACAACTACGTCGGATGGCGTGGCCATCTTCCAAGTGGCAGGAAGTGAACTGTTTGGCAACCCAGCAGTGCAGCAGATTGAGTTAGGTGGTAGTCCCGCTTCGCTCGTCGTGATCAATGTCACCGGAACGGCAGTGGATTGGAGCGGCAACGGTAATATGGTTGGCAATTTCAACAGCCCTCAAACGCGCAGTCGGGTCATCTGGAACTTCCCGCAAGCGAGCAGCATCTATCTGCGCTCACATAATATGATGGGAGCCGTCTTAGCGCCCTACGCGCAGGTAACGACGGCGGGCAATATCGATGGTTCGGCGGCGGTGCGTGCACTTACCACGACGGCTGAACTGCACCAACCCACCTTTAGTGGCGCACTAGGCGATCTCTGTGATGGAGATCTTCCGCCCACAGATCCGCCTACGGGTAACGGGAAGTGTAATTTGGCCTGGCTCGACTGGGATGGTGGCCTTGCCTCTAATGGTGAGACGGTGGATTACCTCAACAATTTGGGACTTAGTGGAACCTGGAAAATTGGGGATACGGTGCCGGCGGGACCGAAAGTAGAAAATGTCACACAAGTTGCCAACGCCTTAGATCAATACTTGAACAAACCAGTGACCATGGTTTTCTATGATGACGGTGACCAACAGAATGGGTATCAGATCTGCGGTTTTGCTGAACTGACCATGACTGATTATGATTTTTCTTCCTTGCCCAAATGGTTACAGGGTGAGTTCAATCTTGGTATCGCTCATGGCGTTACCGATCCAGAGGCAGAAGATTACGGGTTACGTGACATCCGCTTTAAGTAAACGCATAACGGCTACGGCTTTGTCAAATGCCGTAGCCAAGCCAATGCTGATGTGTAAGTAAGCTGCTGGCTGAAAGCTGTTGGCGCGCAAGCGCAGCGACGCGCCAGCAATGACCAGCCGGCAGCAGCTATTTTCATCATTATTGGTGCCAGGGGCATGTCACCTTATGTGAAAATTCAATTTGTACTTCCGTACAAGAATGCAATTTACACAATTGGTGGTATAGCATCACAACCCCTAAAACCACAGGTAGAAGTTCGACTTTGATCAAGTCGGGCTTCTACCTGTACAGCGTAAATGACCCCATAGCCTTTCCTCTCTCTCTGCGCGCTGGCCCCTTCGTATCCTGACAGTCAAAGAACAGCTTGGGAGACAATTCTGAGCAGCCAAGGGCAGGGGCAAATGCGCCTTGTGTAACTTGATCGTTTGGCGTCAAACTAAGCCAATCGCGAAGGAAGGATAGGGTATGACCAAAACCTGCACGTTTTCACAGACAGCTTATTGTAATACACACAAAGCTTAATCTGTGGTACTTTTTATGTGTAAGTAACCTTAAAGATTTGCCAAGTTTTCGGCAATGATGAGTATAAATTGATGATGGAGGATACGATGCGTAATAATGGATTTTTATGGTGGATTGGGGCGCTAGTCTTTGCGGGCCTAGCAGGGGTGCTCACCTTAAATCTTTTGCGGCAAAACGCCCCAGCTAACAGCGCTAAGTTGGATACACGTCCTGTGGTGGTGGCAGTGGTGGATATCCCCTTCCGCCGTTCCATCAGTGAAGCAGAAATTGCCATCCGCGAGGTTCCGGTGGAATCGGTGCCGGAAGGTGCGGCAACGACCCTTGATCAGGTTGTGGGCAAGATGTCCACCGTGGATATCTTTACCAATGAGCCCTTTTTGGTGCAGCAACTGGTAACCCCGGACATCGTCACTCAACAAGTCGCGCTTTCTGTGCCCCAGGGCAAGATTGTAATGGCGGTTCCCACGGGTTCAAAGCTAATCTCCAACCGCCTCATTCGTCCCGGTGACAAGATCGACCTGCTCGCCACCTTCGAGATCGAAGTCGTGCGCGACCAGGGCGGCGGTCCCATGGCCGAGAGCGTCGGCTTGCTGCAGAATCTAGAAGTTCATGCCATCATCCTACCGGTTGCCAATGTGGACGAAAGCGCCGATGCAATTAAGGGGCGCAATGAGGGTGGCGTCTTCCGCACGACCGACAAGGAAGGTCAATCTGTTCTGTTGGCCGTTGATACACAAGATGCACTCACCATTCGCCATATTCTGGATGTGGGTGGAGAACTTGATCTTGCGTTGCGTGGGCCTGGCGATGAAAGCGCCGATGCGATTGTGCCGGTTGACCAATTTTACCTGGCTGACCGTTACAACATTAATCTGATCCGGAGAACCGGTGTCAATCAGGGCTCTTTCCTGCCGTAATGAAATGAACTATGACAGGGTAATCGGACGTGGACAGCAGGTTTTTAATCTCAAGCTTCATCATCTAGCCTTCAGCGTAATATTACTCTGTCATTCTCGGGTGCGTACCACATTTTTTGCGGGCGCTCTGGCAGTGAAATGGGGGAGACTCGACTCGGCCCCCGAAAATGGGACGCACCCGTCATCGCCATTCATTCATTACGTAAGACCGTCTGGAGTTATAGGAGAGTTCTATGCAACTAGCAGTTGTTACCGACTATGAATATCGCGCCCACATGGTTGATCAAATCGTCCTTGAACGCGGCTGGCAATCACTGGCTTGCGTAGGGCAGCCCCAACCACGTGACTGGCTCTTACAATACCAATCACTCGATCTGATTCTTGTTGATCTGGATGTACCCAATGCAATTCAACTTTTAAAAGAGTTAACTCACTATCTCCCACATGTAAGCTTGGTGGCATTGGCCACTCCACAGCGCATTGTTGAGTTGCAGGATGCCATGTTGGCCGGCGCATCTAATTTTGTGGCATTCCCCCTGGAGCCCAAACAATTTATTGCCACAATGGAACGGGCGCGGCGTAGCACCCCCCACATGATTCATGCGCCCATGTTGCACTCAACTGCCCACGCGCCGGAACGTCATCATGCGCCGCTGCAGCGGCGTAGTAAGATGATTGCGGTTACCAGCCTTAAGGGTGGGGTTGGCCGTAGCACGGTAGCCGCCAATGTTGCCGTGGCTTTGCGCCAACGCACCGCACGCGATGTGATTGTGGTGGAAGCGCATCAGGGACTGGGACATCTTTCATTACTATTAAATTTATACCCGCGTCACACCATCGAAAGCTTAGAAAACGAGGCGAATATTGATGTCGATCTGGTGCAGGGGCTGTTACAAAGCCACGGCAGCGGCATTCGCCTGTTGGCAGCACCTACGGATCCCGGTCAACTAGTAGAGTTGCCAATTGAAACCTGGCAGCAAGTGCTAACATTGCTCGGTACGATTGCTGATTACATTGTAGTGGATACCTCCTCTCATGTTGATGGGCTACTATCAGAGGTCTTGTCCTTAGCGGATGACATCCTGGTCGTAACTGGTTCGGATATTGCCGGCCTGCGCGATGCAAGAATTCTGCTGCACAGCCTGCGTCATGAAAATGTCGTTGAGGGTCGTATCCATGTCGTGTTGAACCGTGCCGGCTCTCAAGGGGGCATTGATGAACGTCTCGTCCAGGAGCAACTAAAAGAGCCGGTGGCGGCAAGCATTCCCGAAGATTGCTCGTTGGCAGCCTTTGCCTTCAATCGTGGCATTCCCTTTGTCATGAGCCATCCCCGCTCTTTGCTTAGTCGCCGCCTAGTCAGCTTAGTTGACCGTTTGGTTGATAACGGCACATTCCCAACTCCGGCAGTGGAAGCAAAGCGTTCATCGTTGTTTTCCTTCCTGAATCTTACGAGGTGATGTATTGTGGCTGCAACGTTGGGAGCTCTTACGCTCAGTTTTATTGCCGGTTGGCTTGTCAACCTGATGGCGGATAGCATACCCACCCGCCTACCGCTTCAACAGAGTTGGTATTGGCCCTTTGCACAGGTCCGTCGTGTCTTTGTAGGGCAGGGTGTACTGTTGGAAGAGGAGTTAATGGAACTACCGCCACCACGTCGTTACCTGTTGGTTTGGGGCATGGCGCTACTGTTGGGCTATAGCGCCTATGGTAGCTATGGTTGGCGTATAGAAGCGTTGGTCATAGCGCTGCAAGCTTGGTTCTTTCTAGCCATTGCGGTGATTGACCTTGAACATCGGCTGGTTTTGAACCGAATGCTACTGATCGCAATGCCTTGCATCCTTTTGCTTAATCTCGCCGTAGGTCTGGCGACCATTACTTCCGCCTTGCTCGGCGCGATGACAGGCTTTGGCTTCTTTTTACTGTTAGCGATTTTATCACCCGGCGGCATGGGGATGGGCGATGTGAAATTAGCCGGCTTGATTGGCTTGACTACAGGCCTTTCCAACGTCATGGTAGCCCTCTTTATTGGCATTCTAACGGGGGGAATTGCCGGTGCTACCCTTTTGATTCGGAATCGTTTTCGTCGTGGTCAGACAATGGCGTATGCTCCCTATTTGGTCATGGGCGCCTGGTTTGTCCTCTACGACGTTGCCAATTTGTTACATTCCTATCTGGAGCTACTATGACGATCTTCTTTTTACTCATTCCTCTACTAGCCATGATTGCGGTCTTCTTCATCTTTGTGGGAATCTACCGCTGGTTGCGTCAGGAAAGTGAAGTAGAGCGCAGATTAGCTGCCTCATTTGGCGGTGACGATATCGAATTGCAACGGCGTAATCTGCTCTCGGCACAGATGAACCAACAGTTGGGCCGTCTCTCGATGGCGGCGCGCCTGGAACGGCAACTGATCTCGGCTGATATTAAAATCAGCGCCGCAGAATTTTTGATGATCCGATTTGGATTGACGCTTACGCTCTTTTTGCTGGGCTGGTTTATTTCCGGCTATATCATCGGTGGAATGCTGTTGTCAATCTCCGGTTGGATGGGCCCTGGGATCTATCTTAAATACTATCAAGCGAAGCGTACACGTGATTTTGGCAATCAATTGCCCGATATGCTCAACCTCTTGGTGGGTTCGTTGCGCGCCGGCTATGGTCTGCTCCACGCCTGTAATGTCGTGAAGGATGAGATGCCCGACCCGATTTCCAGTGAATTTCATCGTGTAATCAAAGAAACATCACTGGGCTTTCCGATTAGCGTAGCCTTGGATCATATGGTCGAACGGCTCAACGATGAGGATCTGTCTCTGGTTGTGACCTCAATCCACGTTCAGAATGAAGTAGGTGGCAGCCTGGCCGATGTTTTGGCGACCATTTCCGAGACAATCCGCGAACGGATCAAATTAAAGGGACAGATTCGGGTCATGACCGCCCAACAGCGCGCCACCGGCTGGCTCTTGACAGGACTTCCCTTTGCTACCGGGACCTTTATGATGATGATTAACCCCGAATATATGATGGAGATGTTCAAGCCTGGCTGGCCAATCTTTATTCCTATCGGCGCGACGATTATGGTCATTATCGGTAATGTTACTATGCAATGGGTCATGAAAATCGACTACTAAAATGGGCTCTGTTTGAATAACAAAACTTTGTTCGTTTTCTTGTTCGTTTTTGCAACGATTGCACCGTTCCGCTCATAGGCGCGGATCACTACTTTGAAGAGGTGTTAAGATGGAAAATGCAAGCTTCCTGATTGCAATACTTGTTGCGGGCACTATTCTTGCCCTTATGTTTGGCATTCGTTCCCAACGTAATAAAAAACAAGCCGCAGTCGCCCTGGCCATGGCCAATGCCACCAAAGGACCGGTAGGGTTACGCGAGTTGGAAATGTCTAAATCCTCGCATGAGCGTTTGGTTAAACCTCTCTTGCGCCGCTTTTACTTGCTGGGCCGGCTGTTAACGCCAAGTCGTAACTTGCAGCAGCTACAAAGCGAGCTTACGATGGCCGGTATGTTGGACAAAATGTCGGTGACCGATTTTATGGGTCTGCGTGTACTTGCCGGCGCTGGCATTGGACTCTTTGTCTACTTCTTCTTTGCAGCAGATAAACCACTGCTCTCTGGGTTGTTACTGGCTGCTGCCGGCTTTGCTGGTGGCCTTTACCTTCCCAATTTCTGGCTTAAAAGTAAAGTAAGTGCACGCCAGAAGGAGATTACCAAGATGTTGCCCGATTCGCTGGATATGATGTCCATTTGTGTAGATGCTGGCTTGGGCTTTGAAGCAGCCATTCAGAAAGTTGCCTTTCAATGGGATAACCCGCTGGCCCATGAATTGCGTCAGGTGATCCGCGAGTTACGTGTGGGGCTCTCCAGAGCAGAAGCGCTCCATAATCTGGTGGAACGCACAGGCGTTCCTGATGTGGCTAGCTTTGTGGCGGTGTTGATCCAGGCCGACCGCTTGGGTATTGCCATTCGCGATGTGTTGCACACACAAGCAGAACAGATGCGTCTACGCCGTCGACAGCGGGCTGAAGAGTCAGCCGCCAAAGCGCCCCTCAAGATGATGTTTCCCATGGTCTTCTTTATCTTCCCGGCTATGTTTGCTGTCATTCTTGGCCCTGCCATCCCGCGTATGGGCAGTCTTTTCGGTGGTGGATGACGAGGCCAATCCATCCTGTAAAGCCATTCCAGAAAATAGAGTACCCATCCATTAGCAGGAAGCACTCTTCTCGTCCTTCTAAACTTCCTGTGGGTACTCTTTTCTCTGGGGTAGCCTAAGCACACGTAGACCCGTTGGCATATATACTCAGCAGAAATGAAATGGGTCTATTCAAAATCAGTTCAGCCGTGCAGGTAGCATCCTCAGATGCGGTTTCGCATTGTGGAGCCGCATCTGAGGATGCTACCTACATAGTAGTGTCTTTGGTTGGCGGCTGTGGGAACCAAAGAGCCAACAAATTACAAGGTTGCGGTTCGCTGGTAACTACACCCATTTCGTTAAATGTGGATGCTATTCTATCTTCCCCACTCCTTTCATTCCTCTCTACTCTCCTTTCTTTGACAGTAAGCTGTAACGAAAAAATAGCTTAATTTGCGCTAAAGTATAGCTGTGCAAAATGTTGCAAAGATGTAAGTATCCTAGTCAATCATTCGCCTATAGATTCTATATGGGTTACCTTCGCAGATAAATTTTACAATAAAAAGTAAGTTTCCTTAAGTATTGGCTCATATAGGTCTGCGGTGAAATCGCTCAAGCTCGCTGGTATTTGTCGCGAATTCACCTCTTCGCCCATATGAGCGAAACATTTTTGTCCGTACTGCCTTGCGCGGACGATTCGGCATAACGATGAGCGGTAAATAGGGAGCAGTCACATGTCAGACACAGAACAGGTTACCTTTGAGGAAAATGACGCTATGGAGGCAAAACCACATGAGCCGGAAACGAAACTTGAGTCTACCGGCCATGAGCGGCACTACACGGAAGATCGTGATTATTTAGAAATACTGCGCGACATGCAACAGGGCCAATGGGAGCGTGTCATCCCTATGTTGCGCGCCCTCCAGGCTCGCTACCCACATGCCCATGAATTGGACACGCTTATACAAGAAGCTACTTTCCGCTCCAACATGGAAAGTAACTGGGGCGATAAAGTGAAGGGTGTGCAGGGGTTTAATCTTCCTATTCGCTCCTTAATGCCTGTCATTCCGATTCTCATCTTAGCTGTACTGCTGGTGGCCGGCGTGATGTATTATGGCCGCATTCAGCGTGTTAACGCACTCTCTGATCAACAACGTGAATTGTTGCAACAAGCACAATCATCACTGACGGGTGGTCAATACCGTGAAGCGCTCGATCTCTTTGATCAGGTGTTGGCCGAGAATCCCGGTGACGAAGAGGCGTTGAAGGGCCAAAGCGAAACCAAACGACAAATGAAGCTGGCCAATGACTATCAACTTGCTTTAGACCGGATTGCTGCCAGCAACTACAAACAGGCACTAGACTTGCTCACCGCGCTACAGAGCCAAGCGCCTGGCTATCGGGATGTAGCCGCGCGGATTGAAGAGGTTCAATCCAATATGGGGGCGCCACAACTGTGGGCCGATGCTGAATTTGCTTACGCCAACAATTTGTGGCTGACCGCAATTGTTCAGTATGAAGAGCTAAGTAAGCTCAACAGTGAGTACGAAGCAGAGCAAGTACAGGCACATTTGGCTACATCCTATCTGAAAGCCGGCCAGCAGATGGTTGCCGTGCGCCCGAGTGACAGCATGGCGCCCAAGCAGGTGCAAGATTATTTTCGTAAGGCGCAACAGCTTGGGTTAAATGATGCTTCCTTGAAGCTGGAAAATGAATTGCTGGATAACTACGTCAACGGTGAGCGCTTGGTCAGCCAAAACAACTACGAAGAAGGCGCCAAACGGTTGTTAGAGATCTATGATCAGCGTCCCGACTACTTCGGCGGCTATGTCGCAGAGTTGCTCTATCGCGCCTTTGTCGGGATTGGCGAACGCTATGTACAAAGCGGCCAACTGAAAGAAGCGCAGGCCATCTACCAACGCGCGCTTGATCTTGGCGTTGATAGCAATGGTGTAGCGCAACAGCAATTGCAGACCATCAACAAACTACTGGCGCCGCCACCGCCGCCAGTAGCTGCCAACACAGGCAATGACGGAGCTGCAGCGGTGGTGGCACAACCGACACCGGTGAGCTGGCAAGATCAATTCCGCGGTTGGATTGCTTTTCGTTCCAATCGGGATGGGGGTGAAGCCATCTATCTGATGAAGGGAGATGGCAGTGAACAGCAGCAAGCGCCCTCGGAGGTAATCTATAACCTGGCCAAGGCCTATCAACAACAGCAGTGGAGCGCCGACGGCACCCAATTTGTCTATGTCGAACATGTCTCTGACCAGGCGAGTACAAACATCTTTAAAGTGCGCGCCGATCTGCCGGCCACCTGGGATCGCGATACCATGCTGACTGACTATACCGGCACAGAGTATGATCCGGTCTGGTCGCCCGATGGCCATTGGATTGCCTTTGTCGCTAATCACACCGGTAATGATGAGATTTGGTCAATGGACTGGGATGGCAACAACCAACGGCAGTTGACCTTTAATGACTGGCCTTGGGACAAGCACCCCACCTTTTCACCCGATGGCACAGAGATTGCCTTCTATTCCAATCGCAGCGGCGCCCGTCAGATTTGGACAATGAACGCTGATGGCAGTGGCCAGGTGAATATTAGTAACAACAGCTATGAAGATTGGGATCCGGTTTGGATCCGCTAACCGGAGGTTTCCTTCGACTTTGCTGAGAAGTCGAACCTCTGACTCAGCCATTGACACTGACATGGATTAAATTTTGTTACTGGAGTCTGGTGTTTTTGGCTGGTTACACTGGAGATTAGTTGATTAGTGATTTTTCTCCTGTAATCTAAAAATTCGCCAGAGTCCAGTTTGTTAGAAGGAGCACTCAAAATGGCACTTTTCCGCAGTCGGACGCCGACAAAACCGACGCCGTCCCTTGAAACCTTACCCAAAGAGCTGGCGGAAATCAAAAAGACAGCGCCATCGCAAAATGGGAAGCCGACAGTTCCAAGTAATGGCACAAGCAAAAATGGCGCTAGTCAAAATGGAGCCAGCAAAAGCGAAGGTGATCTCCTATCGGAACTAGGTATTTATATTCTGCCGAACGAACTCAAAGGCGGTTTTCGTAAAATCCGTGAAGAAGTGCAGCGTTTTTTGGCCGAGGAAAACTACGCAACAGTCGGTGTTGCACCCTCCAAGCTGCGCGAGGTCGTTGAGCCGATATATTCCAAAGCGTTGGCGGAAGCCAATATTGTCGTCAGCCGCGTAGATCGCACACGCATGCTCGATATGATCATGGCCGATATTGTTGGCTTTGGTCCTATCCAGCCACTTCTTGATCGGGATGATATTACAGAAGTCATGGTTAACGGCCCCAGTCAAGTTTACATTGAGCATCGCGGGAAACTGCGACTGTCGGATGTTAAGTTTCTGGACGATGAACATGTGCTGCAAGTGATTGAGCGCATTGTCGCACCGCTTGGGCGCCGTATTGATGAATCATCACCGATGGTCGATGCGCGCTTGCCGGATGGTTCGCGTGTGAACGCCATTATTCCGCCGCTCTCTTTGGTTGGTCCATGCATTACAATTCGAAAATTTCGTAAGGATCCCTTTAAGGTGGAAGATTTGATTCGCTTTGGCAGCTTTACCGAAGAATTTGCTGAACTCATTAAAGCTTGTGTCTTTGCAAAGCTGAACATTATCGTGAGTGGCGGTACAGGCTCTGGGAAGACAACGCTACTCAATGTACTCTCTAGCTTTATTCCAGAGGATGATCGTGTCGTAACGATCGAGGACGCGGCTGAACTACAGCTCCAACAGCCCCATGTTGTGCGGTTGGAAAAACGTCCGGCCAATATTGAAGGCAAAGGTGAAATTGGGATTCGTGAATTGGTCGTCAACAGCTTGCGTATGCGTCCCGACCGGATTGTCGTTGGTGAGTGTCGTAGTGGCGAAACCCTGGACATGTTACAGGCCATGAATACAGGTCATGATGGTTCACTGACCACTGTCCACGCCAATACCGCACGCGATGCCCTAAATCGTATTGAGACTTTGGTATTGATGGCCGGTGTTGATCTCCCCCTACGCGCCATTCGCCAACAAATCTCGGCGGCGATTGATGTCATTATCCAGGTTGAGCGTATGCGCGATGGCAGCCGCCGCACCATTCAATTGGCTGAGATCTTAGGCATGGAAGGCGAGACCATTGTCATGCAAGATATCTTTTTGTTTGAACAGACCGGGTTAGACGAAAACGGCAAAATTATTGGCGGTTTGCGACCTACCGGTTTGCGTCCACGCTTTAGTGAGCGGATTGAAGACGCGGGTATCAAATTACCACCTAATATTTTCGGAATGAAGATGAATTTCTAAGGATCTTACCATGTTACGAATCGATAATATTTCACAAGATACAACGTTGGTCGATCAGGGCCGAATTGCCAATAATTTTTGGACCAAATTCCGCGGTCTGATGGGTGTGCGTGAACTGCCGCAAGGCGGCGGCCTTTTGATCACTCACTGTAACAGCGTGCATACCCACTTCATGCGTATACCCATTGATATTCTGTATGTCGATGAGAGCCACCGCATTGTCGATATTGACGCTGCCATGCCCACCTGGCGTATCGGGCGCAAACGCGGTCAGGCTACTTACGTAGTGGAATTACCAAGCGGTACAGCTTTACGCACGGGTTGTGCGGTCGGTGATCAGCTTATGGTGGCTATCGATTAATGACTAAGGCCGTTCCAAGGAATAGATTACCCCGCTGAGGTGACTGTCATTGGCCACCAAGTCTGGCGTAATCCTAGGTTGCCTAGGCCAGTGACAGTCACCTAAAAAGGGTTTAGAGAAATAGGACTCCAAGGTGAGCATCTACCGTTTTTAACCAGAGTTCACTGTAGAAAGGGAAAATCTACCATGAAGCGACAACGCGACAGCGCCTTCGTGTCGCCCTACTATAACCACGAGCGCCAAAAATTGGGCTGTTCGTCGGTATACTTGCATACCACTACTGCAATCTTCTTCATTTTGTCATTACTGCTCCAGCCAATGACACTCTTGGCAGCGTCACCGGCGCTACAAGTACGCGCCGGCGCCGCGGTCGATCCGCCCATTCTGATCGCGCCTGAAAATAACGCCACCACAACTGGTGCTAACTATCCGCCTTTGGGTGTGCCTAAGTTTGTCTGGGAACCCGTGAGTGGCGCAGAAAGATACCACATCGAGATTAGCAACTCCGCCGGCTTTGCCACCACGGTGGCCAAAGATGATACCTACGCCACTACCTACACGCCGATTGAGGCATTGAGCGATGGTGTCTATTATTGGCGCGTCCGGGCTGGGGTGGGCGCGGACTGGGGCGCCTACTCTGACGTTGCCTCTTTCACCAAGGAGTGGAGCGACGGTGGCGCCCTCGTGCCTCAACTCATCTCTCCGCCCGACGGCGCGACCCGGTTTTCCTTTACCAATGAAGACTTTGGCTGGTCACCTGTTCCAGGCGCCGCCAGTTACTTATTTGAAATTGGGACAGATGCAACCTTCAGTGCAGTTGTCTACTCAATCAAAACGATTAAGCCAAATCATACGCCGACCACTCGGCTGCCTAACAATCTCTATTACTGGCGTGTGACGCCCGTCGATTATCGGGGGCACTTTGGAACACCCAGTACCCCCTATTCATTTCACTTTGACTGGAGCAACCCACCGCAACTGCTGACGCCGGAGGTTGATGCCAGCCTTGCCTTTGTGCCCAGCTTTGCCTGGACTGCGGTCGAAGCCGCTTCCTCCTACGAACTCCAGATTAGCACCCAAGAAGACTTTAGCACGCTGATCGCCTCCTACAAGACTGTCAACACCGCCTATACACCGGAGCAGACACTTAGCAATGACCAGGACTATTATTGGCGTGTCAAAGCAATTGACGCCGAAGGCAATGGCAGCCCTTGGAGCCCCAAACGGAATTTCCGTATGCGTTGGAACTTTCAAGCGCAGTTGCTTGCTCCCATTAACGGCGCTATCAAACTGGCCAATCCTGTCTTTAGCTGGACGCCTATTCCCGGCGTTGAACGCTATCAGATTCAGGCTGACGAAAGCACATCATTTAAGCAGAATATCCTGGACCAGACGCTTTACAATGTCACAGGGGCCGCCATGACCCGCCCCAAAGAAAATGTCATTCCGATTGAGCGGGATATCTTTTGGCGTGTCCGTGGTATTGATGCACAGGACAACTATACCCCGTGGAGTGACCTTGCCTCCTATCGTTATGGCGTCGATACATCGCCCCAACTGATCTATCCCTTGCCCTATTACACGCCGGACAGTGAAAATCTGCCAGTCCATAATGACAATACCATTGCCTGGCCACTGTTTTTGTGGGACAGCTCGGTCAAGTTTGATTGGGGTGGGACCAATCGATCCGAAGCTCCGGCTTACTATGAACTGGCGGTTAGCGCCAATCCCGGCTTTCAAACCATTAACTTCCAGCTTCGAACAACGGGTTTAGCTGCTGCACCAACCCTGGAGAATCCCTTTAATAACCTTGTCGATGGCAGTCTTTATTATTGGCGCGTGCGCGCCTATACCAAATTTGACGAGCGTATTGGCGTCGATCATGTCTTTACCACGCGTGTTGATCGGGCCGTACCGCAGTTGCCGCAAACAGCGACAATTACACCCATCTACCCGCGCGATGGCTTGGAGGTGGCCTCTGTGCCGCCTATTCTGGGCTGGCAGCCAGTAACCAATGCTGACCATTACAAGGTCCAGGTCAGCCGTGACCCAAACTTTAATACAATCATCGACGAAGCGACACCCCAATTTGTCAACCATGTTCCCTGGCAGGGGCGCGCCACTACGATGCCGACCGGCGCCTATTGGTGGCGTGTGCGCGCCGAAAATAGTATAAATGAGATCATGGGTGGTTGGAGTGAAGTGCGTCGCTTTGATCTCTCCCAGGCAGTCTTGCAAGGTAATCGCTACGATTTTCAAACACCGGCCTATCCAACTAGCATTCTCTCCCTAGGTACGGCTGCCAACTATGATCCCGCGCAGACCTATGTGGCCAGCAGTGCGACCACCAATGTCGGACAATATGAGTTGGGCGATCTGCATGTTTTGCTCAATCGTGTCGATCTCAAGAACGATTATCCTAATATAGTCGATAACTACAATTGGATCTTTGCCTTTGGCGCCAGTGCTACGATCACCCAAACGTTAAAATATGGCCTCTATCTAGATACGGATCATCGCTTAAATTCGGGTGCCACTTTTGATCCCTTGGGCAAACCGATTACGGCAGATGAGCTCTTTCTGCCAGAATATGCCATCTACGTGGAACGATTAGCCGAACGCGGCGCCAATCCCAATGCCATTGACCCTGCATTAGTGACGCTCTATGCCTGGAATGGCGCCAGTTGGTCGCCTGGCCAGACTCTGGCCGAACTGGGCAGTGATGCCTGGTTCGCGGCAGATACCAACGCTGTCCAACTGCTAGTCCCCTATACAGCGATCGGCACCAGTGCAGAGAGCTTTAGTGGCAGTTTGGCGATGACGGTCTTTAGCACCGATAGCGCCAACGGTGGCGCGGTCGCTACCATTCCGGCTCAATCGGGCCCATTGGACAATCCAGCCTTTGTTTCCAACCTGCTGCTACCGCTCTACCCCTTTGACACACCACTGGACAATCCCATGGTCCACTACGATATGCCCATTCTACGCTGGCACATGCCCTACTATGGCTCGATTGATGGCTACCAGTTGGAGATCGCACGGGATATCCGCTTTACCGAGCTTGTGGAGACGTGGGAGTTTAACGAAATTGGGACAGAATCATTCTTTTCCTTTATTACCAGCGCCTTCCAATCCACCAATGATTACGCCGACAATGAGAGCTACTACTGGCGCGTGCGGTTGCGCCATGAGCGTTATGAAGGATCATCAAGTCGCTATGACTATGGCTCTTGGTCACCCCCCATGCGCTTCAAACTTGATAGCCGTCGGGTAGGCAACCCCACGCTATCTACTGGAGAACTGGCGAATACGACCCCCACCTTTTCCTGGGAGCGGGTGGAAGGCGCAGCCGGCTACACTATTCAGATTGACAACGACAACAACTTTAGCAGCCCTGTGCTCAATGTCAAAATTGACGGAACCAGCTACACCCCCAAGACAGCGCTGCCCGATGGGAGTTACTTCTGGCGAGTGGCCATGCGGCGCTCAGATCGGATTTTGGGCCACTGGACAGAGACGATGTCATTTGAGAAGCAGTCGCTCTCACCCACACCCCTGACACCGATCAATGGGGTGGTAATCAATGAACAGCCGACCTTTAAATGGACGGCGATCTTGACGCCAACCAATCAACCGCGTGTGACTGCGCCTCGCTATCGCCTTCAACTTGACGACGACCCCAACTTTGGTTCCCCCAAAGTCTATACGACCGAAGCGACAGCCTATACCTTGAAAGAAATTGAAAGCTTGGCTGATGGCACCTGGTATTGGCGAGTTGCTGTCATTGATGTCGCCAATCGCGTTGGCGCCTATAGCGCGACGCAACAATTTTACAAAGAGTATCTGGCGCCAACCTTGTTACAACCAGGACAAAACGGTGCGGTTACCGGCGTAACCAGCTTTGAGTGGCAACCGGTGGATGGCGCTGCCTACTATCAGATTGAGATTGATGATGATCAAAACTTTGGCTCGCCGACTCGGATCTCCACTGACAGCACCAAGTATACGCCGACCTCGCGCTTCACAAAGGAAGAATACTTCTGGCGCGTGCGTATCTATGACAAAGACCGCCGGCCTGGTCCCTTTGAAACCGGCAGGATCAAGATCCAAGATGTGAGTCTCTCGCTGGGTAATTATGTCTGGATCGACAGCAACAATAATGGCAAGGTGGATGATGGCGAACCACCCGTACCCGATGGGGTTCTGGTGGAACTGTTGGATGGCAGTGGCGCCTCTTTAGACTTGGCCGCACCAACCCGCAATGGCTACTACCTCTTTACCGGTCTTGACATCAACGAATATCGCGTGCGCCTGGCCGCCAGCAATTTTAAGGCGGGTGGCTATCTGGAAAACTATGGTCACAGCAGTGGTGTCGGCCAAGAGAATGACCCCAACAGCAACGGTGATCAAAACGATAATGGGGTAGACTCAACCGATCCGGCTGTTGATGGCATTGTGAGTCCCAAAATTGCCCTAGGCCAAGATGAACCGACCGGCGAAACACCCACTGCCTCCGGCGTGCCCGGCGATGATGGTGCTGGAACGGTCGACAGTGATTCTAATCTGACGGTGGATTTTGGCGTAACGCCGCCCACAAATACCTATAGTTTGGGGAATTTTGTGGGTGCGGATGCCAATGCCGATGGACAGATCGACATTAACGCGGCACTTCAACCTGTGCCTGTGCCCGACGGCGTTGTTGTGGAACTGCTCACCGGAGAGGATGTGTCCACCGGACGTACAACGACTACCGTGAGCGGTTACTATCTCTTTGCTGGGATCAGCGCCGGTGATTATCGCGTGCGGTTGGCAGCCAGTAACTTTGCTGCCAAAGGACTTTTGGAGAATTACAAACACAGTTCAGGCGCCGGTCAAGAGCTAGATCCCAACAACAATGGCGATCAGAACGACAACGGGTTGGATGAGAGTACGCCCGCCATCAACGGCATCACCAGTGGCATCATTACGTTGGGCGACGACGAGCCGACTGGCGAAACGCCCACCGCTTCGACACAGCCTGGTGTAGACGGACATGGCACACCTGATGAGCATTCCAATCTCACGGTAGATTTTGCCCTCGTCCCTGGGCCGCCCACCTCGATAGATCCAAAGAGTACGCTCTACTTGCCGATTATTCAGAAGTAGCTAATAGCCCTTATTCCGATTTAATTCTTTACTCAAGTAGTCATTAGGCGCCAAAGGTGTACCGCCAGCGGTGAAAATTAAATCGGAATAAATACTATTGGATGTGGAAAACTTAGTGGACATAAGGAGAATGTCCTTGGCCATTTGTCCTTGGTCATTTATCCGTGCTCACTAGGTTCTGTTGACATTTCGGAATGCCCTGTGGTACACCTGTCAGGTGTTGGACACCTGACAGGTGTAAGCGCCACAAATGTCAACAGAACCTAGTGTAATGACTCCAAGCAGGAGAGAATCAAAATAAACCTGGAATCTCAACAGATTCCGGCTTTATTTAGGCGGCAGTGTATGTCAATCTCCTAAATACCCAAAGCGCCTGTTTAATTCACTGCATTGGCGTTCAGCAGCGCAATCGGCGCGGCAAGACATTGATCCGGGATGGCAAACGCAGCGACGAGGCCAACAGCTTCATGACTGAGCGCCAGACAGAGCTGATCCACCTGCCGTCGGATGGCCTTGGTCTTACCCCCTTCCATGTACCCTGCTTCCAGATACCAACCTTTATGTTGCTCTATCTGCGCCAGCGCAAAAAGATCACAGAGTTGCTTGAGCACCTGGGCCAATGCCGGATCCTCAACCATTGCAATGGCCGCTACAAATTGCTCCAAGATCACCCGCTCTACAAACGCATGGGCAACTTGTACCAGATGATCTTGGCACTCAATCAATGCGTCATTGGCCTCCATTCCGCGATCTAGCCGCACCTTGAGCCGTCGCGCCACCGAACTGATCAGCCGCTGCTCACGATAGTGGAAGGCGCCGAGTTGGAATTGACTATCATGCAGATGGGCTTCGTCGGTGTTGCGTGTAGTCAATGGATTCTGCTCCACGACGGCTTTGGCGGCCTGGCTGCTAAGATATTTGACAAGCCCTATCAGCGTCATATCACTAAATTGCTGCTTGAAATCGGACAGGCAGCCTTTGGCCACCAGTTGCATCAAAACCGTGTTGTCCCCTTCAAAGGTAGTGAAGACATCGGTGTCCGCCTTTAAGGCGGCAAAGCGGTTGACGGCCATGTAGCCCTGACCACCACACGCTTCACGACAGATCTGGATGGTTTTGGTCGTATTCCAACTGCTGTAGGCCTTGAGGCCGGCGGCTAAGGTTTCCACCTCGCGCGCGTCCTCCTCTGTGCGCGCCATATAGCGTTGCGTCAGATATTTGAGCGCAAAGTCAAGGGCGTAGGCATTGGCTAACAGCGGCAAAAGGCGGCGTTGGTGGGTCTGGTAAGTTAGCAGTAGGGTTTCTGGCTCTCCTGGCGCGCCAAATTGACGGCGGCGGGTTGCGTAGCGGATGGCAATGGTCAGCGCAACCTTGGCTGCGCTCAGTGCCGCCGCGGTGATACCCACCCGCCCCGCCACTAATGTGCCGATCATCGTAAAGAAGCGCTGTGCTTCGCTGGTAATGGCACTTTCGTAGTGCCCTTCAGGCGTGACGTCGGCAAAGCGGTTGAGTAATGCTTCCCGCGCCACCTGGACCTGATCAAACCAGAGGCGCCCATTGTCGACGCCATTCAAGCCCATCTTGGCGCCATTATCCTCAATGCGCACGCCGGGCATGGGATTGCCCTGCTCATCCCGAATCGGCACCAGAAAGGCATGGACACCATAGTGGTTGTCGCCAATCTCCAACTGCGCAAAGACGGTGGCCAAGCGGCCATGACAGGCGGCATTGCCAATGTATTCCTTCCGTGCAGCTTCATGCGGTGTATGGATGGTAAAGCGTTCGGTAGTGGGATCATAGCGAGCGATGGTCTGCAGGTCGCGCACATTGGAACCGTGCCCCAATTCAGTCATGGCAAAACAGCCCGGCAAGGCTAAGGAACCAACGTCCCGCAAATAGTGGCGGTGATGACGTTCCGTACCCAGCAGATGGATGCTCCCGCCAAAGAGGCCGAATTGCACCCCAAACTTGATCACCAGACTTAGATCGTGGATGCTCAGCGTCTCCATAACGGCCAGGTATTGGCCAATATCATCGGCGCCGCCGTAGGCTTGGGGGAAGGAGACAGCGCCCAGACCGCGCCGCGCCAATTCTTGACACCATTCTAAAATTTTCTCCCGATAGCGTGCCCTATCGGCAGCCTCTCCATAGGCAAAGGCTGGCTCGGTCAATAATTTGCGCACCCTTTGCCGGATCGACGCCTGCTCACCATCCAGAAGCTGAGTCATGGCGTTTATTGAAAAGGTGGGGGTAAAGGTTGCCGTCGCTTTGCCGGCTGAAGTAGGTGCAACATCCGCTGCTGGCGAAAATGCTGCTGAGTTAATGCTCTTTAAGGGCGCCGGAGCTTCTGCTACGGTCGGCGCCATCGTTGTCGTGGCTGTACTAGAATCATAGCTGCTTATATCTTTTTCGGTCATTGTTCCGTTCCTTTCTGTCTCTATGATTGATCAAAGATGTTTTGGTGACGTTCTCCCACGGTTGTCTAAGGCGTTTTCAAAGCAGCGAATTCATAGAGCATATTGTTGCTTCGCTCCATTTGTGGTACGCACGAAAAAATTGGTACTTGACGTACCGCAGAATTTAGTGATATACTTAAGCACTAAAGTTTGTACTAATCGATAGTAGGGCTTTTATTCTTTATTGACCACTATTTTTAGACTGAAGGAGACCGACCATAGGAAGAGGGACCCCATACCGCAATGCTCAACCGGAGACACGTGTCAATCATCAGATTCGGGCGCGTGATGTCCGTGTAATCGACGCAGACGGCGAACAACTTGGTGTTATGAATTTGCGGGAAGCGCTGTCAATTGCCAACCAGCGCGAGCTAGATTTGGTGGAGGTAGCGCCAAACGCCAATCCGCCTGTCTGTCGTTTGATGGACTATGGCAAGTATCTATACGAACGACAGAAGCGAGAACGTGAATCGCGTAAGGCGCAAAAGCAGGTTGATGTTAAAGAAGTACGGCTGAGCCCAAAGATTGATGAGCATGATGTACAAGTTGTGCTCAATAAAATTCGCAAGTTTGCCAAAGATGGTGATAAGATTCGGGTGCGAATTCGCTTCCGGGGCCGTGAGATCCATCATCCTGAAGTTGCGCAGGAGTTGCTGCAGCGCGTGGCCAGTGAGGTATCTGAAATCACTTCAGTTGAAGCGATGCCGACACTGGATGGGCGGAGTATGATTATGGTGCTTGCACCGGCCTAACGACTGGTTTGCGAGCCTGAGTCATACACTATCTTCCTGAATGCTATAGTTGGGGAAAACGGGCTTTGGCCCGTTTTTATATGTCTGCCGCAAGGGAACTGTTGTAGAAGGAGATTTAAATATGCCGAAAATGAAAACCCATAAGGGCGCAGCCAAACGCTTCCGTATTACCAAAAATGGCAAGCTGATGCGTATGCGCGCCGGACGTAGCCACTTACGCCGCAAAAAGAATAGTTCTGTTAATAGCGACTATCGTCACAGCATTTCTAGCACAGTTAAGGCTAATGTAAAGCTTGTGAAGCAGATCGCCGGCAGCGCTGTCACTAAGTAAGTGTGAAATAACGTAAAGATCGAATAACATTTTTCAAACCAGCACGTGATCGGCCTAAAGTGCGTCTTACTAATAGTTTTATCTCTGGCAGAACTGGCGAGTGCTCTCTATCAAGATTCAGAGCCCATCCGCAACCGGTTGCGGCTCTCTTTCGTCTCACTGAAAGACCAATGCAGTCACAGAGGTTTTCGGATAGTATCTAGTCAATGTCATTAAGTTAACAGTCATCAGCTCCCAGTTTTCAGTAGCCAGTCTCGAACCACACACTGGAAACTGAGCACTGATAACTGATTACTTTGACACGATCATTGCTTAACTTAACGACATTGAGTATTTAGTAGACGCCGCCCTCACGGAAAGGAGCTTTTGCAATGCCTCGTTCACGACCAAAGGTCTATGCCCATCAGCGGCATAAAAAAGTTTTAAAATTTACCAAAGGGCAATTTGGCGCCAAGCATCGGCTTTTCCGCCGCGCCAATGAAGCCATGCTCAAATCTCTCTTCTACGCCTTCCGCGACCGGCGCAACCGCAAGCGTGATTTCCGTCGCCTCTGGATTACACGCATTAACGCGGCAGCCCGGCTGAATGAGTTAAACTATAGCCAATTTGTACATGGGCTCAAGCTAGCCAATGTGCAGGTAGATCGCAAAGTGCTTGCCCATATCGCCGTGCATGATATGAATGCCTTTAACAAATTGGCCGATGTGGCTAAGGCTCAACTGAGCTAAGAACCTATCCGTAAATTCGGTTGTGGCGTCCATTACTTTGTCGAGTTGTGGACTTGGGCACAGAGAATTTACGGACAGACACTAAGGTGAATCCAACTCTCTGAATTCGGCAGACATCCCACGGCAGGGGCTTAGCGCTCCTGCCGTTTCTTTTTTACAACGAGACGACCGTATAATTTGGGCTCATATAGGTCTCCGGGTGAAATCGTTCTATTCGTCACCGGTAGTTGCAACGATTTCACCTCTTCGCCCATATGAGCGATAATTCGTTGGCGCTGTGGTTCCCACAACCGCCAACTAAAGACCCTACTGTGATCACAAGCACTGATAATCCACAGATCAAAGAGGCGCGCAAGTTGCAACGCCGACGCCAGCGCCACAAGAGCCAATCGTTGCTGCTTGAAGGCGTGCGGTTGATTCGCGACGCATTACAGAGTAACGCCCACATTGACACAATCTTTTTTGCGCCGGATCTGGTGCAAGCAAACAGTGGCGCACAAAATCTGCTGGCCGCGTTGATGCAGCATTCTATTCCCTGCCAGCCGTGCACAATAGAGGTTTTTAAATCTCTGACCGAAACTCAAACACCTCAGGGCGTCGCCGCCATTACCGCCCTGCCCACGTTGCCGTTGCCGAACGAAGCAACGCTGGTTCTAATTCTGGACCAAGTGCGTGATCCCGGCAATGCCGGCACACTGCTGCGCACTGCGGAAGCCGCCGGGGCCAATTTCGTCATCTTTGGGCCCGATACGGTTGATCCCTTTAACGACAAGGTAGTGCGGGCCGGCATGGGGGCACATTTTCGCCTGCCCTTGCGTATCTGCACCGATTGGTCGCAAATCGCCACACTGCTGCCGCCAAGCGTGACCTGCTACATGGCCCAAGCCGACGCCAAACGCGTCTATGATGCCATAGACTGGACCGCGCCGGCCGCGCTGGTTATCGGCGGGGAAGCTGCCGGTGCAAGCCGTGATGCTTATCTGCATGCAGCGCCGCTGGCCATCCCCATGCATGGGCCGGTGGAATCACTCAACGCCGCCGTGGCCGGCGCCGTGATTCTCTTCGAAGCCAGCCGCCAGCGGCGTTATGCATAACCCTTGTGTACAAATTGCATACCGTCTTCTGCGGGCACCCTTCACTCGCCACCTGCCACTTGCCACCCGCTACTCAATTGCGCAAGTACACTACGTCGCGAAGAAGCCTGGATTACTTATGTTGCGCGTTGACATCTGCCTCGCTTATGGTATGATAAAAGCGGTTCTGTTCATCTTCGCTCATCAGATAATACTCGAGGTCAGGCGTGCAAGGGATGGAGTTCATGTCATTCCAGGTGTTCTGGTTTCTTTTGGCGGGATTTATTCTCGGCTTTACAACCTCGACGCTCTGGGAATGGCTTTATTATCGGCGGAAACGAGAGCGGATGGTCGCCAATGGCCAACGTCTTACCGCTTTTACGCGCCAGGAAGATGCGCGTACAAATCCCGCAACCGATGATGATGACGCTGAAAACCATTGGCTATCAACAAAAACAGAAACGGCGCCACCACTGTACCGGAGTCCTGGTATTTTTCTTGAGAGCGAACAAGCCGCGCCAGAGGTCGAAGCGCTGATCGCTCCCGTAGTCAAAGCACCACACCGCACTGTCAGCGCGCCGGAAGCGCCGGCGGCGGGTAGCCGACCTGCGCCAGTAAAACCGCTATCGCCTGCGGTCGCCTCCCCCTCAGTTGGGGTCAGCGCAGACACTGCGGCGGCCGCAACCGCCGTCACATCACCTCGTGTTCCAGCACCGCCGAACCGTTCTGGCGCGCCTGCCGAGTCGTCAACTGCACTTGGGCCAACCGACCCTGTAACCGCCACCCCTATCGCGGCGGCCATGACCACGCCGCAGGAGAGCGCTGTGCAACTCAATGACCCGGCAACGCCGGAGACTGGCGCCAAGGAAGCAGAAACGCCGCCCGCGCCACGGCCTGCCGTACGCCAGCCGCTCAATCATCCCGACGATCTTGCACTCATTAAAGGAATTGGCGACGCCTACAAACGGCGACTCTATAGCGCCGGCATCTACACCTGGCGCCAAGTAGCGGAAAGTGAAATAGAGACCTTACGCCGGATAACGCGCGCCAAGCCCAATGCAGACATCCAGGCCTGGCAGACCCACGCGCGTGAACTGGCCCAAAGCCGGCAACGCTGGGACGCACTCTTTACAGGGCCGCTCGATGACTTTACCCGCGTTGAGGGCATTGGCGGCATTACGGCAGACATTCTCTACCGGGCGGGGATCTTCACCTATGAACAATTGGCTGCGGCAACGCCTGATGAATTGACACGCATTGTCCCCGCGCCGACTGTTGGCGCCGAAATCGACTTTAACGCCTGGGTCAACGCCGCCACCCATCTGGCCAACAACAAACGTCGGAACCAGGGATTGTTGCCATGAATGACGCTCCCCCGCCCTACTTCGAGTGGGCGCTCGACCGCTGGAAGCTGCTTGTTTTAGCGCTGCTCTTCCTCGTACTCCTGCTTGGCGCGCTCTTGTGGCCGGAAGAGGCCGGCGCCACCTTGCGGTCGCTACCGTTGCCGATCCACTTAATGTCACACAGCGCCGAAATAGTTTGCCGCGTCGCCTAATCTATGCTATAGTAAAGAGCGCTGTGGGTCCCTAGCTCAACGGTAGAGCAACGGCCTTTTAAGCCGTGGGTTCTGGGTTCGAATCCCAGGGGGCTCATTTTTTAAGCTGGAAACCGCTGTATTCTGCCTAACCGTCCTTATGAAAAAAGGGCGGTTTTTTATTTGTGATCGCTTTGTTGTTTTGCCAGCCACATTGTTATAACGAAAGCCGCTATCGCAACGTAACCTGCCTTCGCCGATGTAGTGCAAGAGTAGCACCCAATTCCTAAATAGTAAGCTAATTGAAAGTTCATGATACGTAATTTGTTGGTAAGATAAATTGGCAAATGACGTATGTTATAGGGCTTTTTTGCTGTATACTTTACGCTTGGCTGAGCCCCTATATCGTTTCTCCTTTGCGTGGCCACAAAATCTCATCGCACTTCCTTTGCTCTCGCAAACAAAAAATAATTTACAAACAACACCAGACAGGACAAACAGTGCTGGCTTGGTTGCTGTGCTCCTATGGCTCATCTTACCCTTGCTCTACTTAACGGGGGCTCCGTTTGAAATTTGTAGTTTTTACACAGGAAAAATTACAGCTTTCAAAGCGGCCGCACTATAGACCCTGCCGAGGACAATGCTAGATGCCGGCCATAAATTTGATATTTTTTTGCTAATCGAACCATGATAGGCATATCTTATGCAGCGCCATATCCCCGAACAAGGCCAACTGGTCGAAGTCCGCAACCGGCCCTTTATCGTCACGGAAGTCAGCAAAAGCAACCAGCCTGTTTCGTTGCTGGATCAACGCGGCAACCAAGTGCATCACCTGGTGACGTTGAGTGCAGTCGAAGACGATGCCTTGGGCGAAGAACTCCAGGTGATCTGGGAGGTGGAGGCGGGTACGCAGATCTATGAACAGGCGACGCTGCCCACCCCAACCGGCTTTGACCCACCGCACCGCCTGGCCGCCTTTTTGAATGCTGTACGCTGGGGCGCCGCCGTGGCAGCCGATGGTCGTCTGCTCCAGGCGCCCTTTCGCAGCGGTATTGATATTGAAGATTACCAGTTGGATCCCGTGGTGCGCGCGATCCAGATGCCACGCGTCAATTTGCTGATTGCCGATGATGTAGGCTTGGGCAAAAGCATTGAAGGTGGCCTGGTCATGCAAGAGTTGATCATCCGCGGGCGGGTGCAGCGCATTCTGATTGTCTGCCCGGCGGCGTTGCAGATCCAGTGGCAGGAGCAAATGCGCGATAAGTTTGGGCTGGAGTTCCGCATTGTCGACAGCGCACTCATGCACGACTTGCGGCGGCAGCGCGGCTTGCACGTCAATCCCTGGACCCACTTCCCACGGCTGATCACCTCCATTGACTATCTCAAGCGTGACCGCCCCATGCGCCTTTTTCGGGAAACCTTGCCGGCGCGCGGCGAAGCCAGCTACCCACGACGCTATGATCTGTTGCTGGTCGATGAGTCGCACAATGTGGCGCCGGCCGGTCGTGGCCACTATGCCATTGACTCCCAGCGCACCGACGCCATCCGCGTGCTGGCGCCCCACTTTGAACATCGCCTCTTTCTCACTGCCACGCCCCACAACGGCTACAGCGAAAGTTTTTCCGCGCTGCTGGAACTGCTGGACAACCAACGCTTTGCTCGCGGCGTGCCACCAGACCCGGCCACGCTAGCGCAGGTGATGGTGCGCCGGCTAAAAACCGAACTGCAAGACGACTTTGGACAGCCACGCTTTCCTGGTCGTCATCTGGTGGCGCTGGGCGTGGCCTATAGCGAAGAAGAGCGGACTGTCCACCACCACTTACAAACCTACATGGCTCTGCGGCGCCAGCACGCCAAGGATGAGGCCGAGCGCACCGCCACCGAATTTGTGTTGAAGCTGCTCAAAAAGCGCCTCTTTTCGTCGCCGGCCGCCTTTGCCCTGACCCTGGCCAAGCATCAGGCGACAATGAGTGGCCAGGCGCAGGACAAAACCATGCTGCACTCGACCACTCGACCGGCGGCCGGATTGCTGCGCGCCCGCCTGGAAACGCTGGAAGAGAGCGACAGTGATGACAGCGCTGAGCGTGAGGCCACCGATAACGCGCTGAGCATGGCGGGGCGCCTTTTTACGCCCTTGACGCCCGCCGAACAGAGCTTGCTGGATGCGATGAGCGCCTGGGCGCAGCGGGCGCAAGCACGGGCGGACAGCAAAGCCCGTCACCTGATTGCGTGGCTCACCGAGACCCTGCGCCCCCACGGGCAGTGGAACGAAGAGCGGGTGATTATCTTCACTGAATATCGGGACACCCAGAAATGGCTCCAGGAGTTGTTGGCCGCCGCCGGTCTCACGGCCCATGAACGGCTGTTGACCTTGCATGGCGGTATGACCAGCCAGGAACGGGAGCGGGTCAAGGCCGCCTTTCAGACTGCGCCAACGGTCAGCCCGGTGCGCATCTTGTTGGCGACCGATGCCGCCTCTGAAGGGATTGATCTACAACGCCATTGCCACCGGCTACTGCACTATGAAATTCCCTGGAACCCCAATCGCCTTGAACAACGCAATGGCCGCATTGATCGCCACGGACAAGCCCACCAGCCCCAGATCTATCACTTTGCGCCGGCCGGTTTTACCCCAGGCGCCACCGGGCCGCGACTCACGCCAGGTGAATTGGAGTGGGATCTGGAATTTCTTATGCTGGCGGTGAACAAGGTGGAGCAGATTCGCGCCGACCTGGGCAAGGTAGGGCCGGTGATTGCCGAGCAGGTGACGGAAGCGATGGTGGGGCAGCGCGACCGGTTGCAGACCCTCGATGCCGAACGGGCCGCCGAGCCGGTGCGCCGTCTGCTCAAGTTTGAACGCAACCTGGAAGAGCGCATTCGCAAGCTGCATGACCAGTTGCTGGCGAGCAAGCGCGAACTCAACCTGGCGCCGGAGAATATTCAGGCGGTGGTTGAAATTGCCCTCGCCCTGGCCGGTCAGCCGCCCTTGCAACCGGTCGCGCTGCCTGGTATCTGGCCTGATCCAAGCGGACGCTCTCTGCCCTGCCCGGTCTTTCAGGTGCCGGCGCTGCATGGCGTCACCTGGGCGCGCTGCACCGAAGGGTTAGAGCATCCGCACACACACGTGCGGCGACCCATCGTCTTTGATCACAACCTGGCGCGCGGGCGCGATGATGTGGTGCTGGCCCACCTCAACCACCGGCTGGTGCAACTATCGCTGCGCCTGTTGCGCGCCCAGGTGTGGAGCAATCGCAGTGGGTCAGGGTTACACCGGGTGACGGCCTGTGTGGCGCCCGACCATCGGGTGAGTGACCTGGCGGTGATTGCCCATGCCCGGCTGGTGAGCAGCGGCGGTGACAGTCGGCGACTGCATGAAGAGATCATCCAGGCCGGCGGCGAAGTGCGCCAGGGCAGCTTCCGCCGCTTTGACACGTTACAGCGTATGAACGAAATCTGGCACGCTGCCACCGACCGCCTGCCGGCTGAACCAATCTTGGGTAAGTTGCGCACCCTTTGGCCGACTATTGCGGCAACTCTGCAACAGGCGCTCGATCTGCGCGGCCAGGAGCGCACGACCAGCCTCCAGCGCGTCCTAGCCCAGCGCGCCGCCAAAGAAGCCGCCGACATGCAGAGCATTCTCAACGAATTGGCCCAGGCCATCCGCGCAGAATTGCGTGAGGAGCCGCTGCAACTGTCGCTCTTCAACATCGACGAACGCCAACAATATAGCCGCAACGTCGCCGCCCTGGAGGCCAGATTGGCCCAGATCCCGGCTGAGATCGCCCAGGAACAGGCTGTCATTGCTCGCCGCTATGCCGAACCGCAAGCCAGATTGTTTCCCGTGGCGGTGACTTTTGTGGTGCCGGAACGGTTGGCGCGGTAGGTGCGGTTTCCGCGCCCAACGGGCACCCGCTTCTATGCGCGCACAATTTTGGTGTAATAAGACACGTGCGATATGGAAATCGCACCTACGATAGCGAGGGTTTTCAATGTCCATCGCCCGTCACCATCACGAGTGGTTATCCTTGGTCGAAACGTCCGGCCCCTTTTTATCACTGCCGGTGTTGTTGCGTGCCTTTCCCCAGGGCTTGGATCGGCTAGATGAGGCGCTGCGCCAGCGTTTGCGCACGGCCTATGAAGAATGGCAGGACAACCAGCAGGGCCTGCGCCCCGCGGCCCAGATCCACTACCTTTGGGTGCAATGGGTGTTGAGTGAGGTGTTGGGGATGGAGGAGCAGGTGCTGCGCGACCTGAGTGGCGAAGGCGCCGGCGACCCCACATTGACCGCCGCGGTTACAGTAAAGCTGGAAGAGGTGGGCGAAATACTCCAACCAGACTTTGTCGTTGTCGAGCCGATCAACATTCTGTCACCCCCGCCGCCCGATCGCTTTGCCCCGCGTCCACGCTTGTTGGTGCAGGTGGCGCCGCATGACCAAGCGTTGGAACGACCGTTGCGCCACAGTCAAGCCTCGCCAGCTACGCGCATGATGGAATTGCTCCACGCCACCGGGGTGCGGCTGGGGCTGGTCACCAATGGCGAGCAGTGGCTGTTGGTCGATGCGCCCAAAGGTGAGACGACCGGCTACACCACCTGGCATGCCGACTATTGGCTGGAAGAGCCGTTGACCTTGCGCGCCTTTCGCAGCCTGCTCCACGCCCGCCGTTTTTGGGGCGTACCGGCCACCGACACGCTTGAAGCGCTGCTGGCCGAAAGTGCGACCTATCAACAGGAGGTGACCGACCAACTGGGGTTGCAAGTGCGTCACGCTGTCGAACTGCTGGTGCAGGCCATGGACAAAGCCGACCAGGAAGCCGGTCGCCATCTGCTGGCCGATCTGCCCGCCACTACGCTCTACGAAGCGGCAGTGACGGTGATGATGCGCCTGGTCTTCCTGCTCTGCGCCGAGGAGCGGAACCTGCTGCCGCTCACTGACCCGCTCTACAGCCAGCACTATGCCGTCTCCACCTTGCAAGAGCAGTTGCGCAAACTGGCCGACCAGACCAGCGAAGAGGTGCTTGAGTATCGCTACGACGCCTGGCCCCGCCTGCTTGCGGTCTGTCGCGCCGTCCACGGTGGCCTCTACCACGACCGCCTTCACCTGCCCGCCTATGGGAGCGGCCTCTTCGATCCCGACCGTTTTCCTTTTCTTGGCGGTTGGGTGGCGGGTGGCGAGGAGCGGGTAGCGGGTAGCGGGTGGCGGGTCGAGCGTAACTCGCCACTCACCACCCGCCACTCGCTCTGCATCGACAACCGCACGGTCTTACACCTGCTCGAAGCGCTGCAACTGCTCCAGGTCAAGCTGCCGGGGGGCGGCCTCAGCGAGGCGCGGCGGGTGAGCTTCCGCACCCTCGATATTGAACAGATCGGCTATGTCTACGAGGGGCTGCTCGACCACACCGCCCGCCGCGCCGAAACCCTCGTCCTCGGCCTGGCCGGCGCCAAAGCTCGCGAACCGGAGGTGCCGTTATCAACGCTGGCGGCGCTGCTTCCCCATGACAACGCTGGCGTTACAGCCAATCACCAATTACCAATCACCAATCACCGATTAATGGATTTTTTGCAAGAGCAGACCGGCCGCTCGGAAAACGCGCTGCGCAAGGCAGTAAGTGCGCCAGCGCCGGATCTGCTTGCGGCCCAGCGTTTGCGCGCGGCGTGCAACAACGATGAGGCGCTTTATCAACGTCTCTTGCCCTGGCATGCCTTGCTCCGCACCGATGACTATGGCCGCCCCGTGGTGATCCATGCCGGCAGCTTTTATGTGACCGCCGGCGCCGAACGGCGCGCCACCGGCGCCCACTACACCCCGCGCAGCCTGACCGAGCCGATTGTGCAGCACACGCTGGAGCCGCTGGTCTATAGTGGGCCGGCTGAGGGCAAGCCCCGGAGCGCCTGGCGGCTGCGCACCCCGGCTGAGTTGTTGCGCCTCAAGCTTTGTGACATGGCGATGGGGTCGGGCGCCTTCCTGGTGCAGACGGCGCGCTATCTGGCCGACCGCTTGCTGGCGGCGTGGGAGCTTTATGATCCGCGTAAAAACAGTACAGCGCCGGCCACAGCCAAGGAAAAAGAGATTCTGGGTGACGCCCTGCTGCTACGCACCGCCGAAGAGAGCCAGGAACGGGCGACGCTGGCCCGCCGCCTGGTGGCCGACCGCTGCCTTTATGGCGTGGACAAGAACCCGCTGGCGGTGGAGATGGCCAAGCTTTCGCTCTGGTTGATTACCATGGACAAGGGCAAACCCTTTACCTTTCTCGACCATGCGCTCAAATGCGGCGATTCGCTGGTGGGGGTGAATCTGGAACAACTGCGCTGCTGGAATCTGGCGGGCAGCGGCCAGCGCCAATTTGGCACGGTGGGCATTGACCTGGACATTCAGAAGATGGTGCAGTTGCGCCAGACACTGGAAGAACAGCCGGTGCAGGACATCTACGATCAGCAGCACAAAGCCTACCTGCTGACCCAAGCCGAGGCGATTGCCCATGACCTGAAACGGGCCGGCGATGATCTGGTGGCGAGCTATTACAACGACCTGCCCAAGGCGCAGCAGGCCACCTTGCGCCATGCCCTGTTGGCGGCCCATCGCGATGGCGCCAGTGTGGAGGCCCAGTGGCGGCGCCATGCCGATCTGGGTGACTTGCGGCCCTTTCACTGGGCGCTGGAATTTCCTGAGGTCTTTCTGGCTGAGGGGCGGTCGGGGTTTGATGCGTTTGTGGGGAATCCGCCGTTTGTTGGGGGACGACGGATTCGTGAGACCCTGGGTGATTGCTACCGGCTCTATCTAGACTACGCATATCTAGGATCAAGTGGTAATGCTGATCTGAGCGCATTCTTTTTCCTGCGTACCTTTACCAATCTGCAGGCCCATGGAAACTTAGGTTTAATTGCCACTAACACTATTGCCCAAGGAGATACCCGCTTAACAGGATTAGCAACCTTTGAGGATGCTGGAGGTACTATCTTTCGCGCCATTAACAATATGCCCTGGCCTGGTCAAGCGGCAGTGGTTGTTAATATTGTACATATCAGTAAATCCAAAATGAAGCCCCCGTTCGATTTGGATAACCAACAGGTTCAATATATCTCCAGCTTACTTGACAATCGAAGGGTAACAGGTGAGCCTTACACACTAATTGCCAATGAGGGAAAAAGCCACATGGGAACAAATGTGGTTGGTCTTGGTTTCACAATGTCGCCAGAAGAAGCTGAGAAACTTATTGCCAGGGATTCTCGGAATGCAAAAGTGCTTTTCCCCTATTTGAATGGTCAAGATCTCAATACATTTCCGGATCAATCGCCTAGCCGTTGGATTATCAATTTTTTCAACTGGCCGCGCGAGCGTACAGCTCCAGGAAGTTGGAGCCAAGCCAGTGAAAAACAACAACATATCTGGCTACAAAGTGGTGTAGTGCCGAAAGATTACCCGGACTATGTAGCGGCTGACTACCCAGATTGCTATTCAATTATTCAGGCGCGCGTCTATCCTGAACGCCGCACCAAAGAAGGTAGCTATGCAAGACTTTGGTGGCAATATGGGCGACGCCAGGAAAGGCTTTATGAGGCTATGGTACCTCTTGAGCGTGTGTTGGTTGTGGCACGTGTCAGTAAAACTGTTGCGTTCGTGCTTGTACCCAAAGGTTGGATATATAACGAAAAAGTTGTTGCATTTGCGTATGATACCGGTAACGCATTAGCAATTCTCCAGTCTTCGATACATAACGTGTGGGCATGGAAATACAGCTCAACACTGAAATCAGATCTAAATTATGCTCCAACAGATTGTTTTGAAAATTATCCTATGCCATGTGTGGGTGTACGGGGAAATATAGATACAATTGGCGAAAACTACCACGAACACCGCCGCCAACTCATGCTAACTCGCCAGGAAGGGTTGACCGCCACCTACAACCGCTTCCACCGTCCGGACGAAACCAGCGCCGATATTGTTCGCTTGCGCCACCTGCACGTCGAAATGGATCACGCCGTCGCCGCGGCCTATGGCTGGTCCGATCTCGACTTGGGACATGGCTTTCACGACACCGCCCAGGGCCTCCGCTACACCATCAGCGAACCCGCCCGTCGCGAAGTGCTGTCGCGGCTACTCGCCTTGAATCATGAACGCTACGCCGAAGAGGTCAAGGCCGGGTTGCATGAGAAGAAGGGGAAGAAGAAGGGGAATGGCAACAGTAATGAAAAGATTAGAACACAAATGAGTATGTTTGAACCATGAATGCTATTTTTATTATACGGGATTAGGTACGGCCCTAGGATTCGTGGACAATATCATCAATACACGCAATATGTTAACTAACTTTAACAGCAGTCTTTGGTAGAAATGAACAATCATAAAGCAACGATAATACGTGGCACATTAACTGGAACAAACTTTGAATGTCCTGTTACCGTCATGGCAGAATATGAAGAGCATGGCACAAATCCGGTGAAGTGCCACATTCTTCCAGATATGGCTTATTTTTCAGCCAACAGGGATAATTTCTCAGGGTATAAAGGTCATTTTTCACTTTCAGGTAAGACTGAGAAAGGTGATGACGTCTTTATATCCAAGATCGAGATCACAAGCGCTGAGTTTTACTTGGGACATGGGTTTACGTTTGAGAATCCTAAGCAGATAGCTTGGCGTACAGACGCTGCTACATTTATCATGGGTCAGCTTGGTAGCTTTGATAGTTCAGAAGGGGAAATCATTTGCCACCTCTTCACATCACCATCACCGTTAGCTCACTCAGGTGTTGATTATATGCGCAGCTACGATGGAACAATACAAATTGAAAATAAAGTGGAACGACAAGGTATTAAATGGGGAACTCCCTTTGGTGAAGCAGAGTATACTGATGAATTTCGATATCTTACTGAAGAAAGAGTTGGGATAGACCCTGCTGTTATACAGATCAAGCGGAGTTGTATTGTTTTAAGAGTGACGAATCGAAATAGGTTAGCTTTGGATGAGTTGCTTATTGAGATACAAGATTATTTTGATAATGTTTGTTGGTTAATGTCTTTTCTTAGCCGAAGACGAGTGATTTGGTATGAAGGTGAAGCAATTTTCCTGGCTACCGATGAAAATTCATTTCACAGGCAAGCATTTGTTCGTCGCAATAAATGGCACGGATATGTTGATATAACTATATCACATCATCCAGTAATTAATTTTAAATTGCTGAGAGATGGGTTGTTTCAACATATCCTCAACGGTTATGAATCCTCAGAAAATAGAGAACTTATAAAGCGAACAATTGTACACCTTCTGCTATCCTATGAACGTGTGTATTTTGAGAACCAATATACTAGCGTTTACACAGGTTTAGAAGGTTTAGTCTCTTCCAGCTCTATGAGTAGTCAAATAGTAGAAGCGGGAAAATTTAAAAAAATTCGTACCAAAATAGAACAATTTCTGCAAGAAGAACTTGAAAACACTGCTCTCATTCAAGAAATGGGAAAGAAAATTTCTGGGTTACAGCATAGAAGTTTTACAGATCAATTGCAACTGCATCTTAAGCAAAACAAAATTGATCTTAGTGTTTTATGGCCTGACAGTGATAATCCATTTAAAGAGTTAAAGGAATTAATTCAACGTCGTAATCGATACATGCATAATGGACAGATGACCCATATGCAAGACTATGATAAGGATATAACGAAACTTCAACAGCTGCTTGAACTTTGGATTCTCAAATTGCTTGGTTATTCTAAAGATGATGTTGCCCCCGATGATAAACTGTAATCGCAACTCGATCAGCTATGCCAGCAAAATGCCCCAAGCGCAAGGCGCCCTGTTTGCCGATCAACATGTCCATACGTTGGCCTTTCGTCACCAGGGGGAGACCATCACCTCATCTCTCACAGGGACGGGCATTCTGTTAGCGCTCTTTCGGCATGTCGATCAAGAGGGAAAGCAGGTTGTCTATCCCTGGTCGCTACCAGCGCCAGCCGCGACGACGAATCACGGCATAGCGATAGTATTGCCCTTGCCAGGCGGCCAAGAACCAGTCCAACTCCACCAGTTGTGGCGCCTTGGCCAGATCAGGATCATAAACCGCAACCGAATCTTCTGTCAGGCCAACCACCACGACGGCATGTTCTACCAGGCGGGCGCTGTCATCAAGATCGGGGCGGGTGAGCCAATCGGGGAGAAACTCAGTTGCTACGGCGACAATGACAGGGTGACCGGACGCGAGTTGATGTTGTAACGTGGATAAGTCGCCATGACCGCGTTCCACCTGCAATCGCCAGGAGCGCAGGCGATCGACATGCGAAAAAGGGGTGCCTATCTCAGTTGTCTCTAAGCGGTGCCGTAGCTTTGGATAATCAACGGTTTCGCCCAGATGGGTTAAGACCATGGCCACACAAGCTGGTAAACAATCACCGTCACGCGGCTGACGCCAGTGCGCGATCGCGGAGAATGGCACGGGTGCGCTCCTGAATTGTTTGCATCTGCTGTGTGGTGAGGGGCATAACTTGGCCAGTCGTGCCATCGACCTGAATGACGCCTAATGCCTTGATTTCCCCAGTGTGGGGAAGACGGAAGTGAATTGCAAATTGCCAACAGGGTGACGCGGTCTTGAGGAATTGGCCTTCGGCTGCCATAAAATGCATGCCAAGGTGATCGCTTAACCACTGCGTTGCCTGATCGCCGGCAAAGGTGTGCAACACATAGCCCTGGCTATCGCGGGCGAGTGTGCAGCGGCTGTGGGCCATTTGTACCGCAGCGCGCTCACGCACTTGGCCCAGTTGTTCATCGGTGAGGGCGATCACGCTGGCGGTTACGCTATCGACAACGACTTTGCCAACCGGAACCGCCGCTTGACGGTCAGCGGTGCAGTAACGGATCAAAAAATACCAGCGACCGTTACCGGCAAAACCGTTGGTTGCTTGATAAACCTGTCCCAACGTTGTCACCAGATAGGCATTCGCCATCTGTTGCGCCGTCACCGCGGTGATTGGTTGCGGTTTCATGGATGATGCCGTGGTCAAAGTCATGGGTGTTGTCCCTTTTGTATAGGCAGCGTACACGACGCTGCGGCAAGACAATGGTCCTGTTGAACTAGGCTCAATTGTATAGTAAGTGCAAAATTTTATCAACCCTGTAGAAGGAACACCTGCAATGAAAAATAGCCCAGAGTCAGTTGCCGAAAACGCTCCCCCCACCCCCTACGAACTGCGCGCCCGCCTCGAACGCGCCGTTCTGGCCGATCTGTTGGGGCCGGCCAATGGGCCGGAAGAGATGGTCGAGGAACGCTATGTGCGCGACCGTTATCTGGTGGGGCGTTTGGGGCCGCAGGGGCAGAGTCTGTTGGCCGATGACGAAGCCGGTCCCAGCGTCGATGATCTAGAAGGGGAACTGGCGGTGGCCGGCGTCGATGACGAAGATGGCGCCACCGAGGAACGCATAGCCTATGCGCCGTCCATGCAACCGTCCTCGCTGGGGCTGAGCTTTGTCGTCGATGGACAGGCGCGCGCTCTACAGATTACGGCCCGCTGGGGGCGCTATGTGCGCGAAAGTGGCCCAACTGACGCGGAGCGCGCCCAAGAGGGCAAACCCCGTCAGATCTGGCGCCGCGTGCCGGTGGAAGGGATCCAGGCAGCCCTGCCTTTACGCCCTGGCCGCACCCCCTCCTGGGCGCCCAACCCGGATCAGCCGGCGGTGCGGGTGGAAGGGTTGGTGCGGCGGCGGCAGGAACAGTGGCATGTCACCCTCTTTCTGGTCAACGGCCAGCGCGAGCCAAAGCAGAACAAGGACGCCGCCTGGCTCTTTCAGCCGGAACTGATCGTCGGCGACGCCGATGGCGGCGCGATCTTCCAACGCCGGTTCGCCACCACTGACCACGATGACCCCGAAGTGCGCGCCATGGCCATGCGCTATCGCCGCACGCTGGAATTTGCCATCGGTCATGGCGTCAGCGTCCAGGCGGATCTTGACCCGACTGACCGCACCCGCGCCGTGCGCCTGACCACTCAAGTGGTGCCAGCCTATGAAGTCCCCCGCACCGAAGTCTTTGTGCCGCCAGGGTTGGTGCTTGACATGCGGCGCCTGGCGACCACGGCTGATGGTGACTTTGGCGCGGCCTTGCTTCCCCTGGTGACTGCCTACGAAGCGTGGATTGCTGACCTAGCGGCGCAAAGGAACGGCGCTGAGGCCGATTTGGGCGCATATACCCAAGAGGCCCAGGCCACCCTCCACCATTGCCGCCGCACCGCCGACCGGATTCGCGCCGGCATTACCTTGCTCGACCGCGATCCCCAGGCCGCGCAAGCGTTTCGCTTTGCCAATCAGGCGATGGCTGACCAGCGCGTCCATGCGCTCTATGCCGCCCAAAGCCGCCAGGGGCAACCAGCGGATCTGGCCGCGCTGGAAGCCAAAGCCAGCAACCATAGCTGGCGCACCTTTCAGTTGGGCTTTCTCCTGCTCAACTTGCCCGGCCTCACCGATCTCACCCACCCGGAACGGGGCGATCTGGCCGATCTGCTCTGGTTTCCCACGGGCGGCGGCAAGACGGAAGCTTACCTGGGCGTGGCAGCCTATGCCCTGGCCATTCGCCGTTTGCAAGGGGTGGTGGGCGGTCGGTCGGGCCAGGCTGGCGTCACGGTGTTGATGCGCTACACCTTGCGCCTACTCACCCTGCAACAGTTTCAGCGCGCGGCTGCCTTGATCTGCGCTTGTGAGGTGATCCGCCGCGCCGATCCGGCCACTTGGGGCAGTGAACCCTTTCGCCTGGGCTTGTGGGTGGGCGTCAACAGCACCCCCAACTGGACCGAAGACGCCGAAGAAGCGATCAAACAGATCCGCAACCGCAACTATTACAGCGGCGGCACGCCCCATCAACTCACCAACTGTCCCTGGTGTGGCGCGGCGATCAAACCCGGTGAGCATATTCTGGTCGAGCCGGCCAAGCGGGGTCGAGGGCGCACCTTTGTCTACTGTGGCGATGATTATGGCCGCTGCGCCTTTAGCCGGTTGCAAGCGCCCGACGAAGGGTTGCCGATCTTGACCGTCGATGAAGAGATCTACCGACGGTTGCCGGCGCTGTTGATCGCCACGGTAGACAAATTTGCCCAGTTGCCCTGGAATGGCCGTACGGCCATGCTCTTTGGTCAGGTGGACGGCTACTGTGAACGCCACGGCTTCCGCTCACCCGAAGTGGAGGACAGCGACAGCCATCCGCCTCGTGGCACTCTACCCAAGGCGCGCACCATTCCGTTGGGGCCGCTCCGCCCGCCTGACCTGATCATCCAGGACGAACTGCACCTGATCAGCGGCCCGTTGGGAACAATGGTGGGCCTCTACGAGAGCGCCGTGGATCGCCTCTGCACCTGGCAGGTCAATGGGCAGACGGTCCAACCCAAGGTCATTGCTTCTACGGCGACGGTGCGCCAGGCGGCGCAGCAGGTGCAACAGCTTTTTCTGCGTCAGGTCAATGTCTTCCCGGCGCAAGGACTGGACGCCGAAGACAACTTCTTTGCCTATCAACTGGCGCCGGCGACGGCGGAAAATCCAGGCCGGCGCTACATCGGCATCTATGCACCGGGTGTGCGCTTCAAAGCCGCGTTGATTCGGGTCTACACCGCCTTTCTGAGTGCAGCCCAACACCTCTATGGCGTTGATAGCTATGGCCGCGCCGCCGATCCGTGGATGACGCTGGTCGGCTACTTTAACTCGCTGCGCGAACTGGGCGGCATGAAGCGCGCCGTCGATGACAGTGTCAGCACCCGTCTGCGCCGCATGGAGCGGGGGCATCATGCCGGGCGCGCGCCTGGTCTCGCCAGCCGTCTCTTGAGCATCTATGATGTGGCCGAATTGACCTCACGCTTGAGCGCCACGGAGATTCCCGCCATCCTCGACCGCCTGGAGATGGTCTTTGACCCCGTGGCCGAAGCCGCGCGGCGGCGCCTACCGGACAGCAACAGCGGCAAAACGCCAATTGATGTGCTGCTGGCGACCAATATGATTTCGGTCGGGGTCGATGTGGCGCGCCTGGGGCTGATGGTGGTGGCCGGCCAACCCAAGAATACGGCTGAGTATATCCAGGCGACCAGCCGCGTGGGGCGCCAATTTCCTGGGCTGGTCTGCACGGTTTACAACTGGACGCGCCCGCGTGATATTAGTCATTATGAACGCTTTGCCCACTATCACGCCACCTTTTATCAACAGGTGGAAGCACTCTCGTTGACCCCCTTTGCCCCGCGGGCGCTGGACCGGGGCATAAGTGCGGCCTTGGTGGCCCAGGTGCGTAACCTTGACTTGACCCTCAACGCCAATGCCGACGCCGCCGGCGTCACGGCCACTCATCCCGCCGTGCAAGCCGCCCTGACCCAACTGGTTGAGCGGGCCGCGGCGCTGGGGGGTGAGCCAAGTGCGACCCTGGTACAGACCATGCTGGCCGAACGGCTGCGCTATTGGGCAGCCCGCATCCAGGCCGCTACCCACGGCGCCCAACTGGGCTATCGCCCGGAAAAGAATGGCTACACGGTCGGTCTCTTGCGCGACCCCGACGGGCGCGGTTGGACGCCCTTTACCTGTCTTAACTCCCTGCGTAATGTGGAAACCACGGTCAATCTGATCCTGGACGAACACCGCATGGACCAAGAAGATGAGCGCCCGTGGCAGCCGCCGCCACCGCAGCCTATGACAACAGAAGAACAGAGTTGAACACGGATTTAGCGGATTAGGCGGAGCAAGGCGGATTTTTCTACCAAGGTAAAAATCCGTGTTCATCCGCCAGATCCGCCCCATCCGCGTTCCATAGAAAGTATAAACGATGATGAATCAACCCAAGCGTGTTGGCGAATTGCGCCCCAGTCAACTGATGTTCACCTTTGGCGTGGGCGCGCTCATCGATCTGCCCTATCTTTCCGCCGTGGTTATGGGCCTGGATGACTGGCCGCTCGATCCGAGCATTGCGCCCACGATTAGCGAAGAGCGCTTGTTGCGCATGGTGCGCTGGCAGCTAGGCGAACAGGTGGCGCGGCTGGTGGCGCCGCCGGCGGCGGATAGCAGCGGCCCACTCAATCCCTTTAGTCTGGCGGCTCTGACCGGCGTGCCGGTTGCCACCTTTCCGCGCTGGCTGGTCTGTCCGCGCTGTGAACTGCTGGCGCCGTTAAGCACCGGCCTCTTCGAGTTAAAACATGACGCCTATCACCCGGAACGGACCCGCTATATCCACACCAATTGCAACCGCATATCCACACCAATTGCAACCGCGCCAAACACCCCACGGCAGTGCCGGCGCGCTTTGTCGTCGCCTGTACGAATGGTCATTTGGATGATTTTCCGTGGATCAGCTTTGTCCATCGTGGGCAAACGTGCGCTAGTGCGCGTTTGCGCCTGATTGAATTTAGCCCGACTGGTGAGGCACGCGCCTTAGAAGTGCGCTGTGACAGTTGCGGCGCGGCCCGCCGTATGTCGGAAGCCTTCGGCGACGCCGCCAAGCTTGCCATGCCAACCTGTCGCGGGCGCCGCCCGCACCTGCGCGACTTTGCGGAAGAGGGGTGTGATTGCAAGGTGGCGACCATGTTGCTGGGGTCAACCAATCTTTGGTTCCCGGAAGTTTTCACCACGTTGGCAATTCCCACTGCCACCACCCAACTCGACCGCTTAGTCGAAGCGCATTGGGCCAACCTGCAACGGGTGCAAACCATACAGAACATTGAGTTGCTGCGCCAGTTTGGGCAACTGGGCGATTTTCTGGGCTACAGCGACGCCGAACTCTGGCAAGCACTTGAACGCCGCCGCGCCCAGGACGCAGGCAACGATCAGAAGGAAAACCCCGCTGATCTCAAAACGCCCGAATGGGCGATCCTGAGTCAACCCGCGACCGTCGGGCTTTGGCCGGACAGCAGTGAGGATTTGCGGCTGCGCCGGGTGGCCGTGCCAGATGAGTTTGACCCGTTTCTGGCTAAGGTCGTGTTGGTGGAGCGCTTGCGCGAGGTACGGGCGTTAGTTGGCTTTACACGCATTGACGCCCCTGGCGACCTGGACAACGACCCAAACCAGGCAAGTGGCAAACGCACCGACCTCGCCCGCCGTCAGCCAACCTGGGTGCCGGCCACGGAAGTGCGGGGCGAAGGGATTTTTATCCAGTTCAACGAAGCGGCACTCCAAGCATGGCTCCATCGCTGCGCTGCAACCTCTTTTGCGGCCCAATTTGAACAGGCCCATCGCAACTGGCGCCGGGTGCGCGGCATTCTGCCTGAAGAGGCGCATTACCCTGATCTGCGTTATGTTCTGCTCCACTCCTTTGCCCATGCGCTCATGCGTCAGGTGACGCTGGAATGTGGCTACACCGCCGCCAGTGTCCGTGAACGTATTTATTCCTGCGCCCCCAACGAAACACCAGAACAACCGGAACCCATGGCCGGTGTTCTGATCTACACGGCGACCCCCGATAGTGAAGGCACGCTGGGCGGCCTGGTCAACTTGGGGGAGCCAGAACAACTGGGGCGGCTGGTACGCTTAGCGCTACGGGATGCCCAACGTTGCGCCTCCGACCCGCTCTGCGCCGAACATCCGCCCAGCCACGACGGCATCACGCTACATGCCGCGGCCTGTCACGCCTGTCTCTTTGCCCCGGAGACTTCCTGTGAACGGGGCAATCGTTATCTGGATAGGGCGATGCTGACGCCGACGGTGGAGCAGGAAACGTTGCACTTTTTTGACCCAGTGATTTCGTTGCCATATCAGTACGGCTTGGCCGCACTTCCCCAAGTCTAATCAAAAAACCGGATGTTACTTGCAGTTCCCCCGAAGCGGCAGAGCCGCACTGCAAATAACATCCGGTTCGTAGATAGTATAGCGCATTCACATATGTTGTGCAAATTTCGGCTAGACAAGCTGTCAAGGCTATAGCATATCCCATCAGCAGCGAAGTTGCCAGGCCATGATTGCCGAATACTTCAACTGAGGTGTGGTCGAGCAGAATATGGAAACGAATGACCTGCCCGTCTGATGCCAGCGGCGCCTGGTAGATTCCCGCAAAGCTGGGAGTGGTGGATTCGCACTTGTAAAGGTTTTGCCGTCAAAGTCGCCGACAAAGTATTGTGTACACTCCTCTTCGACTTCTTATATGATTGTGATATAATTTGCAGTCATTGGTCCACCCGTTGTGCAAAGCCGTATCCCGCTCGAAGTGTGTGAAACAGGCACCGACCGTCTGGTGACCGCCATCGAAATTGTGTCGCCAGTCAATAAGCGTCCTGGACCACAATGGGAAAAGTATTTATGCAAACGGCGCTAGTTGTTCCGCACAGGAGCGCGCCCGCATGTTCGAGGAATTTCATTAGGATTACTGGGCTGTCTGTTGGACTTGGCCAACAGCTAATCAATAGTTGAGTTTATGCCCATGACCAGATACTATCCAGTGGCATGCTTTGTCTTCTTTCTCTCCTGCTTGGTCAGTTGGTTGCTGTTTGGTCCAGCCTTGTCCCACAGTTGGCCACTTCATCCGGCTTATGCCCAATCTGACCCGGGCCCGACCGTGGTGACCCACCATGAAACCATTCCCAATCCAGTCTACGCCTCGCCGTTGCGGGTGGCAGAGCCATGCAAAGGCGCGCCAACGCCCTGTGCTTGGGAAGTGAGCGCTACCTGGAGCACAGGCGTCGTGCCCGACGGTGATAGTCGAGTGATTGTGGATGGCAATGTTCAGATCAATGATGAAAACGCCGTTGCTTATTCTGTGGGGATATACCCGGGCGGACAGTTGCACTTCAACCCGGCAGCCAATACCCAGTTGCAGAGCGGCGACATTGTGGTCTTTGCCGGCGGTGCTTTGACTATGGGGACAGAGGAGCAGCCCATTGGCGATAACTACACCGCCCGAATTACCCTGCGCGATCTCCCCTTTGCCGACGATCCCAAGCAGCATCTGCGTGGCCTTGTCGTGGTGGACGGTGCACTGACCATTCATGGTCGCACCCTGGCCGCGACCTTCATCCGCAGTGTGGATGAGCCATTGCTTGGCGTCGCCACCATCACCCTGGCCGAATCGGCGCTGGCCGCGGGTTGGCGTGTCGGTGATGAAGTCGTGCTGCCTATGTCTAGCCAATGCCCTGTGGCGACAACCGAAGGCGTCTGCCCAGACGAGACGGAAGATCACACGATTGCCGCCATTGCCGCCGACGGCATGAGCATCACCCTGGCCGAACCGTTGCACTTTGATCATCCCGGCGCGCGCAATCAGCAGGGCGAGATTGACTTTCTACCCCATGTGCTCAACAAAAGCCGCAACGTGGTCATCCGTTCGGAAAACCCCAACGGCGTGCGTGGTCACATTCTGCTACACGGCCGCGCCACAGTGGATCTGCGCTATGCCCGTCTGCAGGACCTGGGCCGCACCGACATTGGTGAACTGGGGGATGACAATCAAAAAGGACGCTATCCCCTGCACGCCCACCATCTGATTGGGCCCGTCACGCCGCCAGCCACTGGCTATCAGTACACCTTCGTGGGCAATGTCGTCGATTTTGGGGTGGAGAACCGCGCGCAGAACCGGAAATGGGGTATTGCCATTCACGATAGCCACTTTGGACTGGTGGCGCAAAATATTGTAGATTATGCATCCGGCGCCGCTTTGGTCACCGAAGATGGCGCGGAGACCGGCAACCGCATCCGGCGCAACTTTGTGGTGCGGGTGATTGGCGGCAACAACGAACGCACCGAAGACCGCGACCCAGGCGACAACAGCAAGTTGGGCCGCGCCGGTGTCGCCTACTGGTTCAATGGCGGCGGCGGCAACCAAATTGAGGAGAATATCGCTGCCGCAGTGGCCGAATGCACCTATTGCTACGGCTTTAAGTTCGATAATGTCTTCAATGGCGATCTGCTGATTCCGTTGGCCCAGGGCGCCGATCCTTACGACGGGGGCGGTGTTGTGACCGATTCCTACACCATTGGCCTGACCGATTTTGTGCACAATGAAGCCTACGCCGTGCCCAATGGCCTGACCATTTGGTGGGTCTGCGCCGAGTATGAGACCCCGCGTGATAACTGTTTCAGCACCGTGCAGGAATTCCGCGTCTGGCACCATCACCGCTGGGGCTACTTTGCCTATGAGACCAACCAACTGCTCCTGGATCACTTTACCGCGCGCGGGGATGTGGCTGTCTTGGCAAACGAATATGAAAATGTCACTGCGCTCTATTTGGTCGACTATTTCCAGCGCAAGACCACCATCCGCCACGCGGATCTGCAAGGCATGGCCACCGCGATTGAGGCGCCGGTCCATCGGGATGTTCGTGGTTCCAGTGGACCGGATGTAGGCATGACCGTGATCGAAGATAGCCTGTTGATTGCCGGCACGGGCATCTATATCACCTCGCCCTCTTCGACCAACGGTGCGGACGACCTGGCCCCCCAGACGACCGTCATCCGCAATGTACAGTTTGACCACCCCGCCACGCGCCCAGGCGACAACATTGTCATTACCGGCGATGGCGCCTCCAGTTCTACATCCAATAATCAGGAACTACGCAATGATGTGTGGGTGCTCAACTACAACCGTGCGCCGGGCGAGCAAGGGGATAACCTCTACATCGTCCCCACCTATCAAGATCCATCCCGCTGTGACACCACACTGGGCGACTGCGCCAATGAGATCAGCGCCAACTACCCGCACATTACCGGCGGTCGCATCTATTCCCTGGCCGAAGGGACCATCCCCACACCTGTTCCGACCGCGACGCTGCTGCCGGCGCCAGAGCGGCTTTATCTGCCAATGGTGACTCAATAGAGCGCCCGTTCTATTTGTGGTACGCACCGCAATTGAAGTGAAATTTTGTCGCCCGATAGATAGTATGGCATACTGGAATTGATCGCCTCAAACAGGGGATCAGCTTATTTTTGTTTTCCTCTTCTCAACGGTAAGCATCGAAGCACACGGGGCTCTATGGAACCGGGTATAAACTAACTGATCAGCTGACGCCATAGCCGCCTGCCCAAGCGTTATGGCAACCCAATCGATCAAACCATGGTGTTGGTGCAGCAGCGCCAGCCAGGGTAGTTTATTGCCAAAATTCCAGGAGAACCGAATCATGTCACATTGGCAAATTCGTCGCTTTACCTATGCCGACGCCGATTATGCCGCGCAAGCGGCGTTGCTCAAAGCCATCAATCCCACTTCTCTCATGACCGTTGCCAAGCTGAAGTTCTGGGACGACTGGTGGGATCAACAATACCGCCGCGTCAAATTTCTGGTGGAAAGCGCCGGTCAACCTGTGGCGCTGGGCCACTACGAAGAATGGATCTGGTGGTATGAACCAGGTCGCTACTATGTGAGCCTGGAAGTCCACCCAGACATGCGCCGCCAGGGCATTGGCAGCGCGCTCTACGACCATCTCATGCGCGCGTTGGCCGCCGAAGATCCCCAAGGCAGTATCTTCATGACCAAGTGTGGCGAAGACCAGCCGGAGACGGTGCGCTTCCTGACCCAACGCGGCTTCCAAGAGACCGGACGCGAGTTGTTCTCAGAGCTTGATGTCGCCACCTTTGACCCGCAGCGGCTGGTCGCAGCCAAGGAACGGATGCATCAACAGGGCATCACCATCCTGGCCTATCCGCCATTGGCCGCGGCTGATCCGCAGTGCCAGCGCAAATGCTATGCATTGCAAGGCGAGAGCATGACGGGGATGCCGGCGGGAGGCGAACGCACACGCCAGTCATTCGAGCAATTTGTCCAGCAGATCTTTGAGAGTATGGCTTTTATTCCTGAAGCCTTCTTTGTGGCGCTGGATCAGGGGCGCTATGTGGGCATGAGCAATCTGACCAACGAGAATGATGACCCAACGCGTTTGCTGACCGACTATACCGGCGTCCTTCCCAGCTATCGCCGCCGGGGGATTGCCACCGCGCTCAAGTTGCACTGTCTGGCCTATGCCGAAGCCAACGGGGTGAAAACAATCACCACCAGCAACGATGCCACCAATCCTATGTACCAACTCAACCTCGATTTAGGCTTCAAACCCAAGCCCGCGCAATTGTACTTTGAACTGCGGTTACCCGTTGGGGAGGTCACCGTATGAACCCCATGAAAGTGCCTGATCTGTTGCCAACCCCCAGATTACTGCTGCGGGGACCGCGACCAGGCGATACAGCCGAATTTCACACTGCCTTTGTCGAGTCACTGCCGGCGCTGCGCCCCTGGTTTACCTGGGCCACCTTCACGCCGACGCTGGAGACCAGCGCAGCTTTTGTGGAAAACTCTCACGGAGGCTTTCAGGACCGTCACCAACTGGATTGGTTTCTCTTTCTGCAGAACACGCAAACCTTCATCGGGGTGGTCAGCTTGCACAGTGCTGGTACGATGTTTATGGATTGGTCTCGAGCCACCCAGCTGCTCTCCTATTGGCTGCGCACGGGCTACACTGGGCATGGCTATATGACCGAAGCCGTAAGCGTCATTGTCGATCTTGCCTTTGCGCTGGCCAACATCAACCGGTTGGAGATCCACTGTAATGTTGCCAATACGCGCAGCGCCGCGGTCGCCAAACGGCTTGGTTTTGTCTATCAGAGCACCGTGCCGGATGGGGCGACCTTTGACGATGTGTATATGCTTGAGCAAGCGCAATGGGCAATGCGCCAAACGGGCGCGACCCAGGGTGGAGCAGAGAAACAATGAGTATTCTGGCTGGCATCGACTGTCCGAGCGTGGGAAGAGTTTCCGTGCCGACAGCATCCGGTTGGGTTATCTCCGCCAAGAAGCGGTGCCCGCCTTTGCCAACCAGGAGAAGAGCGTCTATGCGGAAATGCTGGCCGTCTTTGCCCCCTACATGCCTTATCGGCAGAGATGGCTGTAATCGAAGCAGAGATGGCCACTGTCAATCTAAACGATACACGCTTGACCGAATATGGTGATCTCCAAGCAAGCTATGAACAATCTAGATGTAGCGGCGATTGAGTGGCTGGAGACAACGCTGCAACAATGGACAGGAACGTTGTTGGTTGTGAGCCATGACCGCTATTTCTTGGATGCTGTCGTCAATACCATCTGGGAGATGAGTTCAACTACAATTGAAAGCTATCGGGGCAACTACAGCGCCTATACTCGTCAACGGGTGGAAAGCTGGGAACGGCGCCAAAAGGAGTTTGACCAAACACAAGCGCGCTTGAACAAGGAGATGGCCTTTATCTACAAACAATATCGCAAGATTTTGGCAACGGTGGTATACTTATGATATGAGAAAGTCTATGACTGGAGTCTGGCGTTTTTCGACTGTACACGAGTGACCAATGACATAGGACTATCTTTCCTGTAATCACAAAATTTGCCAGAGTCCAGTCTATGATTTGAGTTATGTAGATCTTGGAAATCAAGGTTCAACCTTATGATATTAACACTTACACCTGAATTAGAGTCGGCCTTACATCAGGAGGCTGAACGCGAAGGCACTACACCAGAAGGATTTATACTGCGGATTCTACAACAAAATCTGCCTCGGTATTCACCAAAGACTAGCACCAAAATGCCTGTAAACGAACAGCAGCGTACGTTGCAAGCTATTCAACAGGGCAAATATGCCCTTTCACGTCAATCAGGTTCTCAATTAGCTTCAGACTCATTCGCTGCGCGTAAACAAGTAGAAAAAGAGCTTGAGGAGAGACGCTGGAGATCATGAGTGCCTCTCTCAATACGAACTATTATGTATTGGATGCTTGTTCGCTGATTGCGTTCTTACGACGAGAACAAGGTGCACAGGTTGTTGATAAAGTGGCCCCCATCCTTTTTATCCGTTGAATATATAGCGGTGAGCACCAGGAAGTAACACTTTATACAGGAGTAATAGGTTACTTCCTGTGCTGCTTATGAGTATGCTAGGTTCTAGTGACATTTGGGCAGGCGTGATGAAAGAACCTGACGTCTACGAAATGTCACTAGAACCTAGTATCTTACTTTACTTCCGTGCTCTCTTCAACCAACATCTGCTTAAGCTGCTCCAATCGTGCATCCCACTGCTGCTCAATGCCGGCAATCCAATGGTTGGCAACCTGCAATGGGCTCACAGCGAGCGTATAGTAGCGCTCACGTCCGCTAGGGGTGACAGTCACCAGGCCCGCCTCTGCCAACAGTTGCAAATGTTTCGTCACCGCCTGGCGCGACATCGGCAGATCGGCGGCTAACGTCGTGATCGTCGCCGAACCCCGCGTCAACTGTTCAAGCAGATAGCGCCGGGTGGGATCGGCCAATGCCATAAAGATCGCCTGGGTCAACTCTTCAGCCATGTCTACACTTGCACCAATTGGGATAGTAGGGGCGCACCCTTGCGGTCGCCCCAGGTATCATCCTATCGAGCAGGATGATGAGAGAATCTACGATTATACCCGATCATGCCCCCGTGCAGTAATTGACCAGATCCGCCAATTCCTCGGTCCAACCGCCTTCATTGTCGGCCAATGCCTTGGCGCGCACAGCCTCCGGCAAAGCAGCAAAGCCCGACTCCACCAACCGCAACCGTGTGCCGGTAGCAATTGGCTCTAAAATAAACTCGACCAAGGTTGTATAATGGATATGGGCATACGCTGGGTCATAGGCGCCGGGTCGCCATCGATAGGCCAGATGGCGCGGTGGCTCCAATATCTCAATCACCGATTTTATCGAATCTTCCTGATGCCACTCCCAATCAATGATGCCACCGACGCGCAGATCGACGCTGCGGCAGCCGTCAAACCACTTACTCAATTCTGCGGCGCTGGTTAGTGCCCGCCAGGCGCGCTCCGGAGGAACCGGCAACTCAATTATGCGTTCAATGCGGTCCTGAATCGTCATCGTCTGTTGCTCCTATTTTCCAATAATTTTCTATGCAATACGCAATCAAAAAGTTGCGTATGGGAATAATAGCATAGAAAATTTGTTCTGTCAATAGGCAACTTTTAGGTTGCGTATTGAATTTTACGCCACCTAGAGGCATCCACTTACGCTTGCGTGTTGATTGAAAAGTGGTGCTAATGATTGGTTACGCCGGGAGCAACCGTCGCCACCGTCGCCGCCGGTGTCCAGCCTTGGAGCTGCTCACCGGGCAGGGCAATGCGCACCCAGTCACCGCGGGTCTCTAACAGGCTGACTTGCGCACCGCTGTGGAGGGTAAATTCTGTGGTAAATTGCGTCCCTGGGCCGCTGACCACCGCAATCTCCGGGCTGAGCACAATCGCCGGCGGCCAGCGACTTTCGGTGTAGAGAATCCCACCCAGACTCACGGTGCTAAGCAGCAGGAGCAGCACGCTCAGCCCTAGGGCATATTGTGTCAACGTGCGCGGATTGCCGGGGGCCAGGTGTTGCTGGAGCAACCATAGCAGCGCACAAAGCACCCATATGCTAAAGGCAGCCCACGCTAACTCGTTGATCGTCAGCCACCGTTCGACCAGCGCCAGCAGCCCGGCAACCGGAGAACTGCTGTTGGTTTCATACTTGTCGGCCACCTGGCTGCGCGCCAGCGCCAAATTGGCTTGTATATCGGCATCACGTGGGGCCAGCCGCGCCGCCCGCGTATAGTTGAGCAGCGCCCGACCCAGTTCGCCCTGCTTGTAATAGGCATTGCCCAGGTTGTAGTAGAGCACGCTGTCTTCCACCCCCTGTGCAATAAGCTGTTCGTAAAGCTGCCCCGCGGCCTGAAAATCCCCCTGCGCATAGAGTTGATTGCCGCGGGCCAAGGTGTCAATATCGCCGGCAGCGTGCGCGGGCAGCGCGAGAAGCAGAAGGAGTAATAGCGACAAGATGACAGGGGGACGTGCAGGTTTCATACTGCTGCACCACCCGCGGGAGCCCTTGGTATCATCCTCCCGAACAGGATGATGAAAGAATCTTGGGCGCGCCGGCCGCCCCTTGCTACTCGTTACGTTTCCACCCATCCTACAACACTTTCTCCAAACGGTTGATCAACTGTTCCGTCTCAGTCAGTAAAGCATTGTCATCCGCCCCATTGGGGCCGGCAGGGGCGAAGCGCCCAATTTCGCTCAGCACCAACAGTTGATTGACCTCTGTCACCAGTGCGTTGTCAAGCCCTTGCTTGTGAAGTCGTTCGGTCAACATACTTTGGGTCAGCCCTGCCACCGGTTGATTCAACTTGGCGCTCAGGTAGTCGGTCAGTACTTGGGCAACCACTGGGTGGGGATCGCCGGCGATCTTGCGCGCCTGCGCCAAGGCTCGTCGCGCCTTCCTTTGCGCCTGTGAATGGCGCAAATGCACCGGATCCTGCGCCTGGCGTTGGCGCCGCCCGCGCCAGAGCCCATCGACCACGACCAGCAACAGCGGAACGCCCCAGGCGCCCCAATAGAGCGGTTGGCTGGTCAGCGGTTGAACGGCAGTGCGCAGCACGGTAGGCGCCTGTTTGATATAGCGAATATCGCTCCCCAACAGCGTCACCGGCGCCTGGGCGTTGGCCGCGACCGTGGGGATGGGGGCTTCGGCTGCAGCCGCGTTGATGGTGAAGTCAAAAGCAGGCGTTTGGCCGCGGGCATAGGCGCCTTGTTCAGGGTCAAAATAGGTATAGGTCAAGGCCGGAATGGACGCTGGACCGGCCACGGTCGGCACCAGCAATTGCTCATAGGTGCGTGTCCCAACGAGGCGGCCATTTTGCACCTGACTGTCAGTTTTGGTGGTGCTGTCAAATTTGCGCCAGCCAGGCAGATCAGGCACCGCCGGGTCGGGCCAGTTGGCCGCATTGCCCTCGCCCTGCAAAATCACACGCAGCGTCACCGGCTCGTTGACAGCTACGGTATTCGCACTGACCGTGGCTGTAATTGTCAGCCGTCCCACGGCGCCGCTGAAGTCGGTCGGCTGGGGTTGGGGCAGGGACGTAACCGTGACGGTTACCGGGTCAGTTTGCAGCACAGTGCCGCGCTGAAAGAGGGAACCGGGAATGGTGAGTGTAGCGGGGCTAATGGTCTGTACGCCAGGAATGGTGGGAAAGAGGATCGTCTCCAATGTCGTCACCTGATAAGTGCGACCGTTGCGATTGGTCTGGGACTGTGTTTGACTGCTCTTCTGTTCATGCCAAAAACCGGTATAGTCAGGTGGCTGGTAGGAGGGCTGGTCAAAGAGGTTGACCGCCTGGTAGAACCGAAACGCATAGGTGACCTGTTGACCCAGATAGATAGTCGGTTGATCTACGCTTCCCTCTACAAAAAGCGCGCCATTATCAATGCCGTTATTAAGTCCATTGGGCGCCGGCGTCGCTTGCCCGCCCCCGTTAGGCCGGCTGGGCGCCGCGCCCTGCATCACTTGCACCGTTAGTGGTGTGGTCTGGTAGGCTTGACCGTTGACTAGCACTGTAATGGCCGGGATCGCCAGGTCGCCGGTGCGGGTGGGCTGGAGGATATATTGGTAGCTGATCTGGGAGCTGGTTTTGCCGTTGATCATGCTGAACTGGGACGCCGAACTCATGCTGAGCACCTGAAAGCCGTCAAGCGTAGGGAGCTGGGGCTGGTCGCCACTGCCGCCGTTGATGATCACCGACAGCGTCACCGTCTCGTTGCTGCCAATGGTGGTGCGGTCCACCTGCGCCGTAACCGGGTTGTCCTGCGCCCACAGCGCGTTGTTTTCACCTAACCCAAACCCGCCGCCAACTGTCAGCACAAAAAAACAGGTGATGAGAAACCGGATTTTTACCCAAAACCCGGTTTCTGAACCGCGTGCCTTACTCATTAATGATTGTCCATTCACAATTAATTATTGGCTCATATAGGTATGCGGCTGAAATTGCGCTTTTTCGCTCTGAAAAATCGTGCAATTTCAGTCTGCCGCCCATATGAGCGTAATTACTACTCACCAATCTTTATCCGGCGTGGGCCCCGGCACGACATAGACCCCTTGCAGCCGCTCCTGCAACGTTTGGGTGTGTTGTCCGATACTGTTCAAAAGCTGCCGCGCCTGTTCCTCGCTCAGGGCTGTCGTTGCTTGATTGGGGACACCGGCAACTGGGGTCTGACTGGGCTGCGGTTGATCCTGTTGATCGCCGGCGGCTTGCTGCTGCGCCTGTTCCTTTTGATCCTGGTTAGCCTGATCTTGGCCGGCCTGCTGCTGGTTGGCTTGATCTTGTTGCGACTGATCCTGCTTGGCCTGCTGTTGATCCTGGTTCTGTGGCTGCTGGGATTGATCCGACTTTTGCTGCTGCTGTTGTGGCTGATCCTGTTGCGCCTGCTGATTCTGTTGTTGCTTGTCCTGCTTTTGTTGATCCTGTTGCTGATTCTGCTGTTGTTGCTGCTGCTGTTGATCCTGTTGTTGCTGTTGCTGTAGATGGCGCAGGGCCAGTTCCAGGTTGTGCTTGGCGTCTTGATCGGTCGGGTTGCGGCGCAATGCTTCTTTGTACGCCTCCACCGCCTGCTCCCACTGCTGGCTCTGGTAGTGGCTGTTGCCCAGATTGTAGTAGCCGGCCTGGGCCAGCGTGTCATCGGCCAGATTGACGGCTTGGGGCAGAAGCTGCTGCGTGGTGGTGTAGACCCCCTCGCGATAGAAGGTGTTGGCCAGGTTATAGATGGGTGCGGCGGTCTGTGGCGCAAGGCTCTGCGCGGACTGGTAGGCATTTTGCGCCACAGGATAGTCCGCTTTGGCAAAAGCCTCGTTCCCCTGCGCCACCATGCGCCCGGCCGATTCACCACAGCCGGCCAGTGTAATCCCTAACAGCACCAGGAGCAAGTTCACGGGTCTGGCTACAACCTGCCACCAGCGCCGCGCTTTGGGCATGCGTTGACGCACCCGCTCCGGAATCAACTCGGCCAAGAGCAGGGCGAGGATGGCCACGCTGAGAAAGATCTGATAACGCTCAATCTTCTGCACGGTAAAGCGGCTCTCCAATTGCGCCTTTTGCAGCCGATCCAGTTCGCCGGCCAGGGCGTCCAACTCCGCACCACTGGCGCCGGCGCGGAAGTAACGCCCGTGGGTGGCAAGCGCGATCTGTTGTAAGGTCACTTCGTCCAACTTGGAGAGAACCGGCGCACCATTGGCATCTTTTTTGTAGCCGGTTAGCTTGTCCTGGTCATCAAATTCGGGGATCGGTTCACCCTGAGGCGAGCCAAAGCCAATCGTGTAAATGATAATGCCCTGTTCCGCCGCGTTTTGGGCCGCAGGCATGACATCCGCTTCGTGATCCTCGCCGTCAGTCATAATGATCATGACCTTTTGGTTGCTGCGGTGGGGATCAAAGCCCTGACTGGCCGTGCGGATCGCATCGCCAATCGCGGTGCCCGGCCGCGAGATCATGCCGGGGTTGGCGCCATCCAAAAAGGCGCGTGCGGTGTCATAGTCGGAAGTGAGGGGAAATTGAATAAAACTGGCGCCGGCAAAGAGGGCCAGCCCAATCTCATCGCCCTTGAGCCGGTTCATCAGATCAGAGATTTCAAACTTGGCGCGGCTCAGGCGATCCGGTTTTAGGTCGGCGGCCAACATGCTCTTGGAAATGTCCAGCGCCACCATCACCTGCACCCCTTCCTGCTCTACCACCTGCACCTGGCTGCCCCACTGCGGTCGGGCCAGCGCCAGCAGCAGAAAACTCAACGCCACCAGCCAGAGCGCCTGCTGCCAGCGGCGCCCGCGCCAATTTACAGTCGCACTCAACTGCGTAATCAGCCCGGCATTGCCCAAGCGCCTAAGCGCGGCCTGGCGTCGCCGTTGCGCCCATTGGAGAAAGAATATAGACAAAGGTATGAGCAAAAAAGCCCAGAGAAAAAGTGGTTGTCCGAATGACATAATTTCTTTGTAGATAGGTAGATAGGTAGATAGGTAAATTGGTAGATCGGTAGATAGGTAAATAAGTACATAGGTGCTTGCCCCTTTCATCTCGAATTGCTTTACCGATTTACTAATGTACTAATGTACTTATTTACCTATCTATCTACCCCCTAGGGTAACTTCCGCAATAGCGTCTGGCGCAGCCCCCACTCGATCACCATAAGCGCTAGCGCTGGAATGAGCAGCCAGTGGGCTAGCTCACTGTAGCGATGGAAGGTGCGAACTTCGACCTGTGACTTTTCCAGCCGGTTGATTTCGTCATAGATTTTCTGAAGGCCGGCCTGGTCTTCGGCCCGAAAATAGAGCCCTCCTGTTTTGTCGGCAATCTTTTGCAAGGTGGCCTCATCAATTTCACTTTCCACCATGACCATACGCCGGCCAAAGACGGTATCCTGGGGCATGGGCACCTGGCCGGGCCGACCGGCGCCAATGGTGTAGACCTTAATCCCCAGGCTCTTGGCCGCCTCCGCCGCGGTCAGCGGGTCGATCTGGCCGGCATTGTTGACGCCGTCGGTGAGCAAAATGATTACCTTGCTCTTGGCGGTGGAATCTTTGAGCATGTTGGCCGCCGTCGCCAGCCCCAAACCGATTGCCGTGCCATCATCGATCTTCAGGTCGGTGGCCAATTGGGCCTGATCCAAGAGGCGATCCAAAACCGCGTGGTCAATGGTGAGCGGACTTTGGACAAAGGCTTCACTGGCAAAGACGGTCAACCCAATGCGATCATAGGCCCGCTGCCCGATAAAGTGGGTAATGACCTCCTTGGCGGCTTGCAGCCGATTGTTCGGGTCAAAATCGAGCGAGGCCATGCTGCCGGAGATGTCGAGCGCCAAGGCAATGTCCACCCCTTCGCCCTTGATGATCTCCTGAGCGTCAACCCATTGGGGTCGCGCCAGCGCCACAATCAGCAGCGTGAGAATCAACCACCGCAGGGCTGGCAGCAGCGGTTGTAGCGCAATGCGCCAGGAACGCAGCGTAGCCTGGGCGCGCACCACATCAGCATAGCGCAACCCGGCCCGTTGTCCATAGTGTACCCGCCAGCGGGGCATTGTGGCAAGCAAAAGGAGCGGTAACAGCAGCAACAGCGCCCACGGGCTGGCCAGCCGCAAATTGGTCAGTGCGGGGGGCAGTGGCAACGTTGGCAAGTTCATGGCGCCACCTCGCTGTGGTTGGCTGTGTCAGTCTCTGGCGCGTCATGGGCGTGGCTGCTGCCGCCGTTGTCAGGCGACACAACGGGCGCTGGTTTGGTGGCCAGCACAAAAGTGCGCGCATCGCGCACCAACGCTGCCGCCGCATCCTCATCGGGCGTGACATCGGCAAACTTGACCAGGTCGGCCTCACTCAGCATTGCGAGCAGTTGGCTTCGTTGGGCCGTAGACAGCGGAGTTTCACGCAACGCCTGGCGGATCTCGTGGGTGGTCTGGTCCAGAGCGGGAATGGCGAAGGCGCCGGCCAGGTAGCGGCGCAAGGTGTCGGTGGCCAGCGTGTAGTGCTCTTTGAAGCGCCGTTGTGTGGGTAGGCGCAGTTGCTCCAGTTGTGCTAGTTCATCCAGCGCGATCTGATAGGCCGGTCGTGGGTCAATGATGACGGTGGGGGGCGCGGCTTGGCTAGCTCTGACCGGCCAGCGGCGATAGAGCCACCAGCCGCCGCTGGCCACCAACAGCAGCGCCGCCACGCCACCTAGCACCCACGGCCAGAGCGGTGGAACGGGCAAGACCGCCTGCGCTTTTAGGTCGCGCAAGGCCAGGTCGGCGCCGGTCAAGACCGACGTAACGGTGACCGAGATGGGCTGCGCCAACACTTCCTCCTGCTTGCCCACATTATCGACCAGCGTCACCGGTAGGGGCGGGGTGCCATAGGTGCCGGTCATCCAGAGGGTGACGCCAAGCTGTTGGCGGCTGGTCGCACTGCCGTCGTCATTGGTGGCCGTCGTCACCGGTGACAGGGTGCGCACTTCAAAGGCGCCCCACGCCCGCGCCGGCGCCACCGGCACAATCCCGGCGTCGGTGCTATGGGTCACCGCCAAGGTGAGGGTAATGACATCACCCACCGTGAGCGTTGGCTGCGACACCGTCAGCGTTGCCGTCGGGCTATCGACAGCATAAGCAAGCCCAGGCCCAACCATCCAACCCAGGGCCATCAATAAAACGAAACTACCAAGCAAATAACACCACTTCATACAACGATTAACAATGAAGTGTAGGTGCGGTTTCCATACCGCACAAACTTTATATGACCGAGAGCGTGCGGTATGGAAACCGCACCTACACTTTACCGAATTATTTTCTTGAATCGTATTCAAAGACGAAGCCTTCATATTACTAAGCTCAAGGCGCCGCTGACATGGCAACATACGCTTCATCCGCCCCTACCGCCGCTGACCCCGCTTGGCAAAGAAAGCGAGCAAGGGCGCAACATAGTCGGCGTCGGTGGTGAGCGGAATGCGGTCCACATTGGCACGGTTAAAGAGGCGCTCTTTGGCCGCAGCCAAGTCAGCGTTTTTCTGCGCAAAGGCCTGCCGCCACTCACGGTGGCTTGTGTCCACCCAAGTCAACGCGCCGGTTTCGGCATCTTCTAGCAGCAGCAGGCCCACATCAGCAATCTCGCGCTCCAGAGGATCATGCAACTCCAGCGCGATTACATCATGGTGGCGGTTGGCAATCGAGAGGGCGCGGGCATAGCTGGCCGGTTCAGCAATAAAGTCAGAAACCAGAAAGATGACGCTGCGCCGCTTGAGCAGCCGGTTGACTGTGTCCAGCGCCAGTTTGAGATCGGTGCCGCGCGCTTGGGGGGTAAAGGCCAACAATTCACGGACAATGCGCAGCACATGTTTGCGCCCCTTACGTGGCGGAATAAAACGTTCGATCTGGTCGGTGAAGATGAGCAGCCCCACCTTGTCATGATTGTTGGTGGCGGCAAAGGCCAGCACTGCCGCCAGTTCAGCGGCCAGTTCGCGCTTAAAGCGGTGCTGTGAGCCAAAATCCTCTGAACCGCTGGCATCGACGACAAAGAGCACCGTCAACTCCCGTTCTTCCACATAGCGTTTAACGTAAGGCGCGCCCATGCGCGCGGTGACATTCCAGTCAATGGTGCGGATTTCATCACCGGGTTGATAGGGGCGCACTTCGTCAAATTCAATGCCACGGCCCTTGAAGACCGAGTGATATTCACCGGCGAAGCTATCCGCCACCAGATGGCGGGTTCTGATTTCGATTTGCCGAATTTTTTTGATCAGTTCAGGTGCGAGCATAGGTCAGTAAGACAGTGAACAGTAAGACAGTGAACAGTAAGACAGTGAACAGTAAGACAGTGAACAGTAAGACAGTGGGACAGTGACTGCTCTACTGACATACTGTCCACTGTCTACTGTCCACTGTCTCATGGGACTTCCACCTGGTCCAGGATGCGCTGGACAATGGCAGCGGCGCTGATCTCTTCGGCTTCGGCTTCATAGGTGGTGATGATGCGGTGGCGCAGGACATCCGGCGCAATCTGTTTGATGTCTTCTGGGGTGACAAAGCCGCGACCTTTGAGAAAGGCATGGGCGCGGGCGGCTTCGACCATAAAGATGGTGGCGCGGGGGGAGGCGCCAAAGGCGATCAGCGGTTTGAGCATGGCCAGATCATAGGCGGCAGGGGTGCGCGTCGCCATGACCAAGTCCAAGATATACTCTTTGATCTTCTCATCGACATAGATCTGGCGCACAGCTTCCCGCGCGTGCAAAATATCGGCCGGGGCGAGCACTGGCTTCACCGTGGGCAAGCTGGCGCCGGTCATGCGCTCCATAATCTGTCGCTCTTCGGTGCGGCTGGGATAGTCCACAATCACCTTGAGCATGAAACGGTCCGTCTGTGCTTCGGGGAGGGGGTAGGTGCCCTCCTGCTCAATCGGATTTTGCGTGGCCAGCACCAGGAAAAGACGGTTGAGCATGTGGGTGGTATTGCCAATCGTAATCTGGCGCTCTTGCATAGCTTCCAGCAGTGCGCTCTGCACCTTGCCCGGCGCCCGGTTGATCTCGTCGGCCAGGATCAGGTTGGCAAAGAGCGGCCCCTTGTGGACACTAAAGGTGGCGCTCTGTGGATTGTAGATCTGGGTGCCAATGAGGTCGGCGGGCAAGAGATCGGGCGTAAATTGAATGCGCGAAAATTCAGCCTGGATAGCTTGAGCTACGGTCTTGACCAACAATGTTTTGGCCAGCCCCGGCACCCCTTCCAACAAAATGTGGCCATCGGCCAACAAGGCGATCAAGACACGATCGACCAACGTTTCCTGCCCCACCATGACATGGTTAATCTCTGAACGCAATGCCTGTAAAAAAAAGGCTTCTTTTTCCACCTGCGCGTTGAGATCGCGCACACTGCTTAGATTCATGCCCTTATCCTTCTCTACCGCGGTTGTGCTGCCTTAAGGCTTTGGCGCATATCGGTGTGCGGCTGAAATTGCCATTCTTCTTTTTGGGCAATGGTGCAATTTCAGCTTGCCGACCATATGCGCGAAGGCTTTTTATATGTCAATAATCTTGACTGTGAGCCAGCTTTGCGTAAAATCGGTACAATCGTTCCCAGCTTCCACAGCCTTGGGCCAATTTTACCGCTATTATTGAGTTGAGCGAAAATCTGATTCGCTTTGCCTGCGCGTGTCGGCTTACTTTAGCGCAAATAAGGCGGTAACGCATCAGTCGTTAGCATAAAGCGCCAATATGCTTTCAGCTAGCTACCCACCTGGCCGATCGACCAGGTAGACGCTGACGACCATAGGAGCCTTGATTTATAGGCATTATCGATGACATTCTGAATGACGTGCAGGATGATATGATAAGCTGGATGGATGGCTAGGTTCAGTTGACATTTGGATCTCGCCCAGAGGTGATCGGCACTTTCGGAAGTGCCGATCACCTGAGTACATACCTGAAATGTCAACAAAACCTAGTCATGATGAGCAGTGTTGAGCAGGCAGGGCTTATGATTTTTTTAGCTTTGCTTCATGTGGCTTTTAGATCGTAAGCCTATTTTGAGGGATGCGGATCCAGAGGATCCAGCTTATGAGGAGAGTTATCCGTGGATGTTGATGTGAATGAAATCATGGCGGATGCGCGCAAACGAGCGCGTTATCTGGCGCGGCTGGCCAATTATACCTACCACTTAAATTCAATCGCCCATGATCTGGAGGGTCTGCACGACCGGCTGCACGAATTGGGGCTCACGTTTGCTATCTCAGCAGGCAATCCTTTTTATGATGTCGCCAGCGGCCATCACGGCTATATGGCTGTGGCTCAGGATCACTTGATTATTGCCATTCGCGGTTCAGGCGAACCGGACGATTGGCGGAATAACCTGCGCTATTGGCAAGAAGCTTACTGGCTGGGCGGCTATGTACACGCCGGCTTTGCAACCGCCGCGCGTGGCTTGACGCGGACGATTCTTGCAGAGTTGCAGCGGACGCCAACGTTGTACAAGAATAAAGCGCTCTGGCTGACCGGTCACAGCTCCGGTGGCACGATTGCCATTATTGTGGCCCAAGAGCTGGCGGTTGCCGATGTTGCCGTAGCCGGCATCTATACCTATGGTGCGCCCAAGGTCGGCGATCTGAATTATGCACGCAGCTATAAACTGCGTGAGCAGTTGCACGCCTTTGTGACCCTGGGCGATTTTGTCCCTGCCTTGCCGCCCCATTGGCTGATTCGAGAGGGCTGGCATTTCCAGGTGCAACGCTATGTGCATGTGAGCAAACCCAAGTTGGTGGTCGGTAAGTCGGTCAGCTTGCGGGCGGCCTTGGCCCATTTTCGCAATCGGCGCGCCAAACCTTTGGAAAAAATTTTGGGCGCTGCCATTGACTTTAGCCCCCATAGTCTGGCGGGGGCGTATATTCCGAATCTTTAGGAAGTAGGCCATCTGCGCCTTGCCCATCTGCGCCCTCACCCTCATTCTTTGCTGTCACCATCAACAACCGGTCAAACCAGCGCTTGCGCCAGAAGAGGTGTAGGCCCAGTATCCAGAGCGCCAAACTGACCAAAATGTCACGCCAGATGGGGGGGAAGGGGGGCATAAAGCCCAAGTAGTTGGCAATAAATGGGACATAGAGACTGACAATCAACAGGCCAACCAGCGCGATCGTCAACCAGGTCGGGCGTCGATCTTCACTGACTGACCGCCAACTGGCCAACCAACTGGTTGGCGGTTCCAAAAAGAGAATGAGGGCCAGGCCGTTGAGCGATAGAAAGACCGAGAGCGCCGTCTGCGTCAAGATGCGGGTTGCGGTTAGGCCAAAATGCTGGTCCACCTGATAGGTCAAGCCGGTGTAATGTTCAAAGCGCGCAATCACCTCTGGGGGAATGAAGGGATTGGTGAGGGCTGCGCTAGTGCGAAAGTAGACAAAGGTGTAGAGGGCGACGCCAATCAACATACTCCAAAGGGCGACCGGCAAGACAAAGCGCACCAACGCCGCCAGCAACGGTTCCACCTTGGCTTGGGGGCGCGCCCACAGGGTCAGGAAAAAGGAGGGTAGGCCAACGGTAATGGCGGTAATGCCCGCTTGCGCCGGTTCAAAGGGAAAGGGTAGACCGACCATCAACACGCCGATGATGGCAAAGGCATAGGTAAAGGCGCGGGCAAGCAAGAGCAGCGTTGCGTTGGTAATGCCATTGATCACCTGTTTCCCCGCGGCTAACGCCGGAGCCAGTGCGGCATAGGAATCATTAAGTAGCACCATATCTGCGACATTACGGGTGGCGCTGCTGCCGCTCTGCATAGCAATGCCTAATTGCGCTTTTTTCAGGGCCAAAATATCGTTGACGCCATCGCCGATCATGGCTACATAATGGCCATGATGCCGGAGCGCCGTCACCAACCTAGCCTTTTGCTCCGGCGTAATGCGCCCAAAGATGGCGCCTTCCTCGGCCGCCTGTTCAAACTCCGCCGGACTCATCCGCTCCAACTCGGCGCCCGTGAAGCCGCGGGCGCCATGGAGCGCAGTCTGTCTGGCCAACGCCGCCACGGTCTGGGGACTATCGCCGGAGATGATCTTGATCTGGACGCCCAATTCTGCAAATTGCTGGAGGATGTCACCCGCATAAGGGCGCAATTCATCCCGCAGGCCAATCAACCCTAACGGTTGGAGCAAGGGTAAGGCCGCACCCTGCCCATTGTGCAGCACGGTTGTCTCTTGGTTACGCGCGAAGAGCAGGACGCGCAGCCCCTGATCGGACCACTCCGCAATCTGCTGTTGCAGTGTCGGCCCGTCGAACTCCGACGACAGGTTGGGCAGTAAGACTTCCGGCGCACCCAGCGCAAAAATGCCCTGCTCCCCTTCCTCGGCAAAGGCCAGACCACTCCACTTGCGCACCGAAGCAAAGCGTACTTCATCGGCCAGGCAGTGTTGTACACCCGGCAGTTCCTGACGAATGGCCAGAATGGTGGCATTGTCATCACTAGTGCTATGGGCAAAATCCCCCAACAGGCGCCGTGCATCGTCAAGCGTCGCGGCGCCCAAGGGCGCCAGGTCATCCATTTGCAACGAATTGGTGGTGAGTGTGCCGGTTTTGTCCATACAGAGGACATCGACGTAATGAAGTGATTCGACGGCATTGGTCTGTTGGACGACTGCACCCGCCCGCGCCAATTTAATTGCCCCCAAAACATAGGCCAAATTAATTGTGAGGAAGAGCCCGTAGGGAATCAAGCCAATTAAGACCGCCGAGGCTTCTACATTTTGCAGAAAATTAAGATCGCGGATAAAGCCGCCAATATAAAAGATGAGCGCCATAAAGGCGGTTAGGATCATCAGCAGCCGGATGATAAAAGCGACCTGTTGTTGGAGCGGGGTTGACGTAGGGGTAAAGGTGCGCGCCGCGGCAGTAAGCTGGCCGGCATAACTTTCGGCTCCAACGGCATCGGCGCGATAGTGTAGATCCCCACTGACACAAAAACTACCGGAAAAGAGCCGATCCCCTTCCCCTTTGCGCACCAGCTCGCTTTCGCCGGTCAGCAAGGCTTCGTCCATCTCCGCAACGCCGTTGCCGGTTACCACGCCATCCACCAGCGCCTGATCGCCGGCGTGTAAATGGATCAGATCTCCTTCGACCAGGTGCGCCGCATCCACCGTTTGTTCCCTGCCATCACGGACTACCTGCGCCGTAGGTCGCACCAAAAGGGTGATCTGTTCCAGTTGACGCTTAGCGCGAATTTCCTGCCACGTGTTGATAATCGTGCCGACACCGCCGGCGCTGACCGTGATCAAAGCGTCGTTGTAACGTCCAAAGATTACCAAAATCGCGCCCACCGCAAAGAGGGTGAGGTTAAAAAAGTTAAAGAGATTGACGCGCAAGATATGGGCATAAGTGCGCCCACTCTCTAGCGAGTCGTCAGTCGTGGCAGTTCTACGCAAGAAGGTTTCCCTTGTCTCTTGTCATTGGTCATTGGCGTTTGGTGTAGTTCTCTGTTCATTCTTCTATCCTAAGCTCTGAATGAAAACCGGAGGTTTGCTGCTGCCGATTACGCGGGTAGAGAAACGCCGGTTTTCATCACAACCGCAGTATAGCTATCCCTCTGTAATGGGCACAGGTGGTTAGCTTTCCTGGAAGAGGCCAGGCGTCGCCGGTTTGACCTGTTTTGTGCTGATCTCTGCCAGGTGGGGAACTCGCTCATACCACTCCAGATAGAGATGGGTTGTGCTTTGTGTGCTGTGTGCCGCCGCGATTTGGCGACCGGCGGCGCCCATTGCCAGCCAACGTGGGCGGTTCTCCAACAGGGCGGTAATGCTCTGTGCCGCTGCCTGGCTGTCATCGGCGGTAAATAAATAGCCGTTGACATCAGGTGTTACCAATTCGGGCAGGGCGCGTGCGTTGGCGGCGATGACCGGCAGTCCGCTGGCCATGGCTTCAAGGGTGGCAATGCTTTGCAATTCAGCGTGTCCCGGCATGACAAAGGCGTCGGCGCTATTCAACAGCAGCGGCAGATCCCGTTCCGGCACATACCCAGTAAAGATAACACGCTCGGCTACCCCTAACTCCTGGGCCAGTGCGACGAGTGTGTGCTGATGGCTGCCGGCGCCAGCAATGACAAATTGCAGATCTTGGCGCGGCAAAAGCGCCAGCGCCTGGATGATCACATCCAGACATTTCTCGTGGTCAACCCGGCCCACAAAGAGCAGCATTGTTTTGTCAACGTGCAAGCCATAGGTGCGGCGCAGCGCACTACGATCTAGTTCTGGGCGCGGTCGGAATTGCCAGCTGTCGACCCCGCAAGAGATGGCGCGCACGGGGGGGCGCAATCCCGCTTGCTGTACAATCTTGACGGCGGTTTCCGTCGGCGTGGTGACACCATCCAGCCGGTTGTAAACAGTCAACATCGTGCCCCACAGCCAATGCTCTAAGGGTGACCGCAACCAGATGGGCAAGCGCAGGTTGTCCATGATGTTTTCCGGCAGGAAGTGATTCGTGCCAATGCGTTTGATCGAATATGCCTCTGCCGCCCGCAAGACGCTACGGCTCAAGAAATAGTGATCTTGGATATGAACGACATCCGGTGCAAAGGCCGCTACCGTATTAGCCACAAGGCGGTCGCTCAAGGCGGTCACATTGGCATTGTACTTAAGGGGCAAGGTGGGGACGGTTTGAATCTCCACCCCATTTTGCTCTTTGCGATAGGGCGCAATTTTTTCGGAAGGCGCCATTACCAGCACCTGGTGGCCTGCGTTCACCAATCCTTCGGCCAGGTTAATGGTAAAGACAGCCTGGCCATTATTATGTTGATAGAACGCCTGGCCAGCGATCAGAATTTTCATGGTGCTTCCTCCCCTTTTCTTTGCATTCTGTGGAGACAGACGCTAGCTCAAGCTTATAGTGACGAGGGCTAGGGAATATCGTTTCCCTGCTGTATAAAATAATACTCTTGTGCTGCCCGTGAGTATATTAAAGCATGAATGTTCCTGAAAAAATTCAGCCATTAGCATAGTCATAGCACTGGTCTAACGGATATAACTTTCCTGGTCGATTTGCCAGGACTGCACCGTTGGCGCCCGGTACTATAGCGCCAGTACGATAGCATCTGACGCGGAACGCAGGTAATCTCCCAGCTAGTGATCAATACGTTAAAGCTAGCCGCCCAGTTGCAAACCAACTACGCAACGATTCAAGCTCTTTGCGCGCCAGAGGTGACAGTCGCTGGCCAAACGCGTTGTTCATTGGCCGGAACGATTGGGGCCAGTGGCTGTCACCTCTTCGTGGCTGAATAGTAACCTAATATTCAATAAAGCCCGTCACCTGTCCAGATCGAAACCTGGCCAAATGGCTAGTTTATCTGAGTAGGATCTATTGCATCATGATACACATGATAACTCATTTGATAATTTACAGGGCCATCTGCACAGGCTATTACGGAGTGGTGAGACTTATGTCCTAGCCCTTGGTCACAGTTGTTGCTAAGATAAATGGTAGCGATTCAAGCGAAGCCGACGTGCCGGGGACAGACCCAGCAGACTTGCTCTGACCAATCATTTCCTGGTCTGTTTCCGGCGCGTCAGTTGAGTAGTTACATCAAATGTACAATCAATGGAGGTATCGAATGCTAGTCCGTGATCGCATGAGCGCCCCCGCGATAACCATTACAGCAAATGAGAGCTTTCACAAGGGCCTGCATGTAATGCAAGCCCGCAAGCTGCGCCGCCTACCGGTAGTGGATGCAGAAAATCGTCTGGTTGGTATTGTTGCTGAACGTGACCTGGCGTTGGCGGCATCCCACTATTTGACGGCGCCCGTTGATGTAGAAGAAATTATGTGCAAAGAGGTGCTGACCATTGGGCCAGATACCTCCATCTCGGAAGCGGCAATTCTGATGGTTGACCGTCGTATTGGTGGCTTGCCGGTTGTCGATGCGGAACAGCATGTCCTCGGCATTATTACTGAGAGTGATATCTTTCGTACCTTTGTGGATCTGGTGCGCCAGGGCGCGACCGATGATCCAAATCTTGTGCCCAGCGAAATGATGTGGAGGTTTTAGCTCATGGCTGCTACCTACCCAGGCCCCCGTCTCATTTTTTGGGAGACGACAGCCGGCTGCAATCTCGCGTGTATCCACTGCCGACGCATTACAGTGGCTGATCAACTGCTGCCCCAGGATCTCACCACGCAAGAAGCTTTTGCAATGATCGATAACATTGCTTGCTTTGCGCGTCCGATCTTTATTCTCTCCGGCGGTGAACCCCTCTTCCGCCCTGATATTTTCGAGATTGCCCGCTATGCCACCGCTGCTGGGTTGATTGTCGCGTTGGCCACCAATGGCACACTGATCGATGCCGAGGTGGCCCAGAAGATCCAGGCCTCCGGCATCCGGCGCGTCAGCATCAGCTTTGATGGCGCCGACGCCCAGACCCATGACATCTTTCGGGGCCAAGGAGCCTTTGATCGTGCCCTGGCCGGCATTCAACATCTGCGCGCAATTGACATGCCATTCCAAATTAACACAACGGTGGCGCGCCACAATGTCCAGCAGATGCCGGAGACGTTGGCGCTGGCTAAAGAGTTGGGGGCTGCGGCGTTGCATCTTTTCCTGTTGGTGCCGGTGGGCTGTGGTGTGGAGATTGCACCCGATCAACAGATCCTGCCCGATGAATATGAGAGGGTGCTCAACTGGCTCTACGACGCCGAAATGGAAGGGGGCATCGAACTGAAGGCTACCTGCGCACCACACTATTTCCGTGTGGTGCGCCAACGCCAGGCTGCCGAACGCCGGCAAGGGATCATACGCGAACGGCCACAGAGTATGCATCGCCAGCAACAAGCAGGCGATCAGCAGCACAATGGTCATGCTGTTGGGCAGCATCCCAGCCTACACTCCGGTGGTCATCCTAACGGTCGCCCCGATGGCCAGGGTCGCCATGCCATGAACGCGATGACCAAAGGCTGTCTAGCCGGCACGGGAGTTGCCTTTATCAGCCACCGGGGCGAGGTCTTCCCTTGCGGCTATCTGCCGGTAGAAGCCGGTCATATCCGGCGCCAGCCATTTCAACAGGTGTGGGAAGCATCACCCCTCTTTGCCGAGTTGCGCACACCAGAACGATTAGGCGGCAAATGTGGCGCCTGTGAATTTTTGCGCGTTTGCAGCGGCTGTCGCGCCCGCGCCTATGGCATGACTGGCGACTATCTAGCCGAGGAGCCCTTCTGCACCTATCTACCCCGTTCCCTGCAAGCCCCCATCATTGAATTAGAAGAGTGAATTAGAAGAATCAGAAGGGATAACCCAATGAGTGATCCTCAAGTAGATATTGCCATTGTTGGCGGCGGAATTACAGGGTTGAGCACAGCCTGGTATATTCAACAGGAAGCCCAAAAGCGCGGGCAGACGATCAGTTACACCCTGTTAGAGAGCGCTGACCGATGGGGTGGTAAGATCCTCACCCAACAAGTCGATGGTGGCGGCGACAGCCCTTTTGTTGTGGAAGGAGGTCCAGATTCCTTTATTACACAAAAGCCATGGGCGCTTCAGTTGGCGCGTGAGCTTGGGCTGGCCGAGGCGCTTTTGCCTACCAATGATCATCTACGCCAGACCTTTGTGCTGAACAAGGGGGAGCCCACTCCCCTCCCCGATGGGGTCATGCTCATTGTGCCAACCCGCTTTGCACCCTTTGTCACCTCTCCCTTGCTTTCGCCTTTGGGCAAGTTGCGCATGGGGTTAGAGTTGTTCATGCCGGCCAAGCAGGATGAGCAAGATGAGACGCTGGCCGATTTTATCCGCCGCCGGTTGGGCAGTGAAGCGCTGGACAAGATTGCCGAGCCGCTCATGTCGGGCATCTACAACGCCGAGGCGGAACGGCAGAGCTTACTGGCTACCTTTCCCCGCTTCCGCGAACTGGAAAAGCAACACGGCAGCTTGATCAAGGGCATGTTAGCGGCGCGCAAGGGCCATGTCATCCGTACTAATGGCGGCTCCCCCGGCAGTACATCCAATGGCACAGCACACCAACCCAGCAACCCGCAAGGGCGACCGCCGCTGACCGCCTTTGTCTCACTACAACGGGGGATGGGCCAGTTGGTGGAGACCTTGCAAGACAAGCTGACGGGTGATTGTCGTTTGGGTGTCACCGTACAGCGTGTTGAGCCAACCAACAACGGCGGCTATGCCCTGCGTCTTGATGATGGGCCGACCATTGCGGCCAGATGCGTCATTCTGGTCACACCCGCGCACGTGGCCGCGACCCTGCTTGACGCGTACATGCCGGACGCAGCCACAGCCCTGAGCCAGATCCGCTACGTGAGCACTGGCACGATTTCGTTGGCCTTCAAACGGGCGGAGGTTGAACATCCGCTGAATGGCTTTGGCATTGTCATCCCGCGCAGTGAAAAGCGACCAATCAATGCGATTACCTGGTCCTCGACGAAATTTAACCAGCGCGCGCCGGCTGATCATGTGTTGTTGCGCGTCTTTTTTGGCGGCTCACGCACACCGGCGACAATGGCGCTGGATGATGAGGCATTGACCGCTACCGTACGTCAAGAGTTGGCCGCCATTATGGGCGTTACCGCAACGCCGCTCTTCCAGCGTATCTATCGGTGGCAGGAAGCCAATCCGCAATATGATGTCGGCCATCTGGAACGCGTGGCGGCAATTGAGGCCGCGCTACCAACCAACCTGTGGGTCACCGGCAGCCCCTATCGCGGTGTCGGTGTGCCTGATTGTGTACGCCAAGCCCAGGAGACAGCGAGCAAGGCTGTTGCGGCCATACTCGGTTGAGGCGATGGCGTGATGCACAGCAGGGATGTCAGCGTATAGGCGGCTCTACTGCAAAAAGGTCAAATTGGATCAAAAGTCCGACTTCTCACCAGTGATAGAGATACACGAACTTCACAAAAGTCGGATTTTTGGCAGTGAACTCATAGATGGTTTCCGCAATGATGGTAGATCAGCGAACGCCCAAATATCGCGGTTTATATGCCAAGATTATGGTGCTTGTCGGCGGGGTCTTTGCTGTCGCCCTTTTGGCGATCCTAGGTCTTGTCTATTATGCAGAGACTTGGGAATTTCACTATGTCGCCTGTCCCCAATGCGTGTCAACCCCCAATAGCCAAGCCGCTGGCGGCACACAAGCTGATTTGGTCTACCTGGCCTCCGGCGATTTGTGGCGTCAAAGGCGCAATGCCCTGTTACGTGTAGTGGGCGGGAGTCTGGTTGTGCTGGGCTTGATTGTCTTCTACGCAGTACAGCGGCTGGTAATCCGCCCACTGAAAACCATTCACCAGGGGGTCGTTGCCATTGCGCAAGGCAATCTGGATCATCGCTTGCGTGTGGATACTGGCGATGAATTGGCCTTGTTGGCGCAGGAATTTAATAGCATGGCGCAAAAGTTGTGTGAATCCTACGACGACATTGCCAATGAACGAAGTAAATTGATCGCGTCCATCGAGCATTCGCGGGATGCGATTTGGATCAGTGATGCCGAGCAACGGATCATTCGGGTCAACTCGGCCTTAGAGCGGCTGACCGGACGTTCGCGTGCGACCTTGATTGGGCAGAATTGCCATGCGCTGATGGGCATGCGCACGGTTGATGGGCTTCCGATGTGTGAATTCGCCTGTCCCTTGCTCAATGCCTCTGCCCCCCATGGCGCCATCGAAGGTTATATGCCATCCGCAACCGGCAAGGATGCCTGGGTGGAGATTGGCTATGGCTATGTGACCAATGCCGCGGGTCAGGTAACGGAAGTGGTACACATTGTCCACGATCTAACGGAACGTAAGGAGCTTGAGCGGCTCAAAGACGAATTTGTCTCCATGATCTCCCATGAACTGCGCACGCCCTTGCACCACATCAAAGGCTTCGCGACAACTTTACTCCAGACCGATGTCACCTGGGACAAGGCAACCCAGCGCGATTTCTTGGAGAGCATCAACAATGAGGCGGATCGATTGGCCACCCTGGTAGAAAAGATCCTCCATCTTTCCCGGCTCGAAGCTGGCGCAGCGCCGCTGGTCAGAGAATGGTGCGCCATGACCGATTGGGTAAACGGCGCCCTCGCCCGGCGGCGCATTAGCGCCGTGCGGCCACGGCTGCAACTGCACTTGCCGGCCACGCTGCCCACCCTCTTTATTGATAACCGGCAGCTTGAGACTGTCTTGATCAATTTAATTGAGAATGCCGCCAAATATTCTGCCGCAGAGACTCCCATTGTTCTTCAGGCTGAAGTGGCCGAGCAGGAAGTGATCTTTAGTGTGGCCGATCAGGGGCGTGGCATCCCACAAGCTCACCTGAAATCCATCTTTGCCCGCTTTTATCGGGTTGATGAGCAAGAACATCGGATTGCCAGTACGGGCTTAGGGCTCGCTATCTGTAAACGGATCGTTGAAGCGCATGGCGGACGAATCTGGGTCGAGAGTGCGTTGGGTGTCGGTTCCTGTTTCTACTTTACGTTGCCGGTGTATAGCAATCGTAACCCAGAAGGGGAGCAAGGTCATGAAGAAGTTGCGCGTGTTGTTGGTTGATGATGAGCTGCAAACGCTCAAATACATTGGCGCCAATCTCCGGGCGCGAGGCTATGAGATCCTGACCGCAGGAGATGGACGCGTCGGCCTGAAACTCTTTGAAGAGAATCTGGTCGATCTGCTGATCCTCGACATTATGATGCCGGGATTGGATGGGTTTCAACTTTGTCAAGCCGTCCGCCGTCAATCGGACGTGCCGATTGTTATCCTGAGTGCACGCGGTCATGAGAAGGATATTGTGCGCGCTCTGGATCTGGGCGCGGATGATTACTTAACCAAGCCTTTTGGGGTGGAAGAAATGCTGGCGCGCGTGCGGGCCGTGCTGCGCCGGGCCGCCCAACGGGCCATCACCCCCTGTCAGCCAGTGGCCCTCTGTGACCTAAAGATCGACTTTGCCACACGCCAGGTGACAGTGCAGGATGAGTCGGTGAACCTGACCCCCACCGAATATAACCTGTTGGCCCATTTGGCCCTCAACGCCGGCCGCGTTCTGACCCATCGCGCTTTGCTCCAGGCGGTCTGGGGGCCAGAGTATGGCGATGAAACCGACTACCTCTGGGCCTACATCCGTCGCCTTCGCCGCAAAGTTGAACCAGATCCCGGCAACCCACGTTACATCCTCACCCAACCAGGCGTTGGCTACACCCTCTGTTGCCCTGCTGTCACAGCCGAGCCATGCTACGCTGAGGGATAAAGGTTGCCAGGCCGTTATAAGCTCCTATACTTTGCTCTGTATGAAAACCGGAGTTTGTTTCTCTGGTATAAATGCGGAAAACTCTGGTTTTCATCACAACCGCAATATAGATGAGTTATGGTATACTGATGGAAAGTATTACGATAGCTCTGCAAAGGGGTGGTGAATGGGCGTTGTCTGTGCGGTGAAAAATCAGTACCTCGGCGTTAACGCGCATATGCATAGTCTGTGGCAAGGTATGGGAAAGTGGAATCGGTTTCATAATGTGCATATCGCGCAGTTACTCATGGCCTTAAAGGCGCAACTCCTGCCAATGGGATATACGGCTGAAACTGAGGAATCTTTACAAATTCGACGGCTGACCGATAGCGTGAAGCTGCCGCGCGCCGATATTCTGATTGGCAATCTTGATCCCTACCGCGCCTTGCAACCGAGTGCGGGCTTTACCGAAGGGCAATCGCTCGCTTTGGCCGATCTGATTGAAGAAGATGAAGATCTGGAGCATCCTTTTTATGCGGTTGCCATCTATGAACGACTGACCAGACCCGAGCTAAGTGTCCCGGTGGCCTGGCTCGAATTGCTGTCGCCATCCAACAAGGGTAAGACATTCGATGCCCATGCCTATCGTGCCAAACGCAAACGGCTGTTACAGAGCGGGCTGGTTTTTGTGGAACTTGACTATCTCCATGAAACCCCGCCGACCTTTGAACACCTGCCTGACTATACCCTAAATGCCGAAGGGAGCCATCCCTATCGCATTGTGGTGCTCGACCCACGGCCAAACTTCCGCTCCGGTCGGGTGGCGCTCCACCAATTTGATGTGGATAGTCCGATTCCAACGGTGGAGATTCCCCTACATGGTGCAGATCGCCTGCGCTTCGACTTTGACAAAGTCTATCAAAAGACCTTTGCCGAGGCGCTCTATGGCTTTGACATGGATTACCAGCAACTGCCCGTGAACTTCACCCGCTATAGCCGCGCGGACCGTACACGGATCGGTGCACGGTTGGTCGCTGTACTACAGGCTGCGGTGGACGGCGTCGATCTGGAAACAGGCCCCTTTGCCACAGCCACAATGACACTGGATGAAGCGCAGACGTGTATGACCGAACTTACCCAAAAGCTGGAATTGATAGCGTAATGTAGGGGCGTACCCTTGCGGCATTGAGTCTCGCCCCTACGAAAACACCAAAACGTAATTCTCCAGTATGATCAACCTTACAACAGCAATTAATGTTCAGGCATCCACACCGCATCCGTCACCACCGAAACATGACACTGTTGACATTGAAACCGTTCGGGGTGGGGTGTCCGTATCTCCACCGCCGCGGCCGGCCCAGCATGACAAGCCAGACAATCGTTGCGCATCTGCAAGTCATGGGGGATGGCCGGCGGCGCACCAGGCAGCAACGCCGGCTTCCGCCCGGTGTGCAATGGCTCCCAGTTCGAGCTGTCATAAATCGAGACGCCTTCCGGTGTGGTCGCCACGTGGCATTGACGACAGTTTTCAATGGCTTGGCGGCGGGGGATGCTGTGGCAGCCGAGACAGTTGCGCGTCAACTCTACCTCGTGCGGGATGGTCGGCGGTGGCGCGCCTGACTCGGGATCATGGGCGTTTTCTGTCGTTGTATCGGCGTCCGGCGGGCGCAGCGCAACATGGCACTGCCAACACGCGGTCTGCTGGGGGTGGGGCGTAATCGGCGCGTAGGCTTGCATGCGGGGCACAAAGGCGCCCTCACCATGACATTGCAAACAGCCTTCCCCATTCAAATCTTCCTCATCCACCAGGTGAGGGATGGGCGGCGGCGCACCGGCATAAGCGCGCCGTGCGTATAGGTCATCCAGTCGGGGGCCGTTGTCGGTGGCTTCGCCGTCGCCTTGCTGATAGAGCGCCCCAACACCTGAAGTCGCTACCGCCAAGGCGACCGCCTGTGGTTGCGCCGCCAAGGTGCGCGCGATCACAAAAATTGTCAACGCTGCCAGCACACTATAAAAGAGCTTGGCCGTCCATGGATAGCCTGGTGCAGCAACGGACTTTGCGGCTAAGCTTGCGTGATTTTTTCGATTTTCACTGCACATTTTTTATAGTCCGGCTCTTTCGAAATTGGGCAAAAGGCATCGATCGTCACTTCGTTGATGAGCATTGACTCGTCAAAGAAGGGTACGAACAGTTGGCCGCGCACCGGCTTGCCACGCTTGTTGATCATGACCGGCATTTCCACGCTACCGCGCAGCGAACTAATGCGCACCATGTCGCCGGTGCGCACATCTAGTTCTTGGGCATCATCGGGATGCACTTCGACATAGGCGCGTGGCATGGCCTGATAGAGAATAGGCACGCGGCGGGTCATGGTGCCAGTGTGCCAATGCTCCAGTACACGGCCGGTGCAGAACCAGAAGGGATAGTCGGCATTGGGCTCTTCCGCCGCCGGTTCATAGGGGCGGGCAATGATCCAGGCTTTGCCGTCCGGCTTGCCATAGAAGTTGAAATCGCTTCCCGCGGCCACAGGGTCATATTCACCATTGTAGCGCCACTGGGTCTCCTTGCCCTCGACAAAGGGCCAGATCGCGCCGGGCTGCTCCTTGAGCACACTATAGGGGGCCATCGCGTGTTTGGGATTGTCGTGGAATTGAATGTACTCATGCCAGATCGCTTCAATATGCTCTTCCTCGGTCCAGGGGAAGAGATCGCCATAGCCCATGCGCCGCGCCACTTCGATGATCTGCCATGTGTCGCTCATGGCCTCGCCCGGTGCGTCGACGATCTTATCCCATTGCTGGGTGCGTCGCTCCGAGTTGCCAAAGAGACCCTCTCGCTCAATCCACATGGCTGAGGGCAAAATTACATCCGCCACGGCTGTGGTCTCGGTGGGATAGATGTCGGAGACGACCACAAAGCGGTCCTCTTTGAGCGCACCTTCCCGGTAGCGTGTCAGCTTGGGCAGAGAGACCATTGGGTTGGTCACCTGCACCCAGATAAATTTGATGTCACCCCGATCCAAAGCGCGGAACATCTCTACCGTGTGATAGGTTGGTTTGTCGGGAATCTTCTCCACTGGCACGCCCCATAGCTCGGCAGCGCGCGCCCGCACTGCTTCCACAGCCACGCCGCCACTAGGTAGCAGATGGGTGAGCGTGCCCACTTCGCGCACGGTGCCACAGGCGCTGGGTTGGCCGGTGAGCGAGAAGGGGCTGTTGCCCGGCGCCGCAACCTTGCCCACCAAGAGGTGGATGTTATAGATGAGATTATTCATCCAGGTGCCGCGTGCGTGTTGGTTAACACCCATACACCAGAGGCTCATCACCTTACGTTCCGGGTCCCCGTAGAGTTGCGCTAGGGCGCGTATATCTTGCACTGACACGCCAGTGAGTTCCGCGACTTTCTCCGGTGCATAGTCTTCTAGGAAGAGTTTGTACTCGTCAAAGGTCAGATCACTCATCTCATCATTAAAGGCAAAGTTGTCCTCCAGGCCATAGCCGATGTTGGTCTTCCCTTGCTTGAAGACACAGTGAGCGTTGACAAATTGCTCGTTGACCCAGCCATTGTTGATAATTTCATAGGCGATGGCATTGGCCAGCGCCAGATCGGTCTGGGGCTTGAAGATCACCGACTTGTCGGCCGCGGCGCTAGTGCGGGTGAAGCGAGTGCCCAGGTCAACGATCTGCGCTTGCCGGCGTAGTCGTTGATCTAACATGCGCGAGAAGAGTACCGGATGCATCTCGGCCGAGTTGGCGCCCCAAAGCACAAAAGCATCGGCGTGGTCAATGTCCTCATAACAGCCCATGGGCTCATCCAGACCAAAGGTGGTCATAAAGCCGGCCACGGCGCTGGCCATACAGAGGCGGGCGTTGGCCTCAATATTGTTGGTGCCGACGCCGGCGCGCAGGAATTTGGAGGCCACATAGCCGTCGGGAATGGTCCACTGGCCGGAGCCATAGATCGCCACCGCGTCCTTGCCATTGGTGTCAATGGTCTCCTGCATCTTCTGCGCCACCAGGTCGAGCGCCTCTGTAATGGGTGTCTCGACCAGTTCGCCATTCTTGCGCACATAGGCAGTCGCCAACCGATCTTTACCATAAAGCGCCAGAATCGAGTAATAGCCCTTGGCGCACAACAAGCCTTGGTTGACCGGCGAATCCGGGTCACCCTTGACTGCAACCGCCCGCCCATCAGCGACGCCTACCAATACCCCACAGCCGGTGCCGCAGAAACGACAGGGGGCCTTCTTCCAGGCAACATCTGCGGTCAGGCTCGCCTGCTGCTGACGGGGCTCGGCAAAGACGACGCCTGGGAACAATGCCGTCGCCGTGGTCATGGCCGCGGCAGCCACGGCGCCTTTGAGAAATTCGCGTCGATTCATATTCATAGGTAGCGCTCCCTGAAAAAAGATGGCGGTATAACACAAATTATCCGACTATCCCTCCGCCGGATCCTGAAAACCTGCCACCAAAGTCAACGCCATGAGCGTTTCTATGGCTTGCAGCCGGCGCTCCAGCACTTTCTCTGCGGCTTCATCGGCTGTATCGGTGACGAGGATGAGCAGTTCCTGATTTTCCGCTGCGGTGACTTCACAGCCGGCGGTATGCCTGAGTGTATCGGTCAGTTCAGCCAGTTTTCCCTTTTGGGGAAAGGCCAGATAGCTTTTGATTGGCATCGTCATTCCGCAAATAATGGCTCTTTGTTATATCTAGTACAGTACGGCGTAAATACCACGGCAGTAAATAAGGTCCAGTTACTTGAACTACCGGACGATAGAGCTATGGCCTTATTTACGCCGGGATTTACTAGTGAGTTTCACAGGCCAGGTAGCGGGTGGTGAGTGACGATCATGCACCACTTGTCACCCGTCACCCGCTACTGATCCGCTACCACACGAAGACCCGAAATACATTCGTCTTCTACTATGATCATCATCAATGATCGTTTTGTCAAGAGGATTTGTGAAATCTGTAACGTACATCTTGTCCTCGCAACTGTCCCAGATAGCGTCATCATTAGGAGGTGGAAGCACCCGATTGACACAAATTACCCTGTCTGATCCACAAAAAATTTTCAGGAATTTTTCAGGGCCTGTCACCGAATATTCAAGCATTGTTCAGGCCCGCCTGTTACACTTGATTGAAAATTCACCATTTCACTTAAACCAGAAGAGGGAGGGCCATGAAACAAACATACGCACTCTGCGCTGCTTTCTTCCTCCTGTTTGGCGCCGTTGCTTTCCTCTCAGGATCAACGGCTTTGGCTGTTGAAGAAGCGGTGGTGCAACCCGCACCTGTACAGCAGGCGGAAGAACGGGAAGGCTGTCTCACCTGTCACGAAGGGATTGAGTCGATCCGTCCGGAAGGGAGCGCCATGCTGAAGGACATTCAGGCGCGCGGCGAATGTACCGTTTGTCATGGCGGGGACCCGGCCATCACCGATGACGCGGCGGCGGCACACACAGGTGCACCGGCCAATGTGCCCTTCCCCGACTTTATTCCCGACCCCGGTAGCATGTCTGTGGCGCGGCAAACCTGTGGTCAATGTCATGAAAACTATGCTCAGGCGCTGGAGCGTTCGCTCATGAACACTGGGGCCGGCGCCATTCAGGGCAATCTGTGGACTTGGGGCGTAGCCGAGGATCAGGCGGTCCACTACGGCAATTACGACGTTAAGGACGCGAAAGTGCTCTTTGGCTCCTTTGCCTATAAAGACTATATGTTCCAATTGCTGAACGCCTACCCTGGTCAATTCCCTACGGCGTTGAAAGAACTACCCAATCCATCGGCGGAAGAGATCCAGGCTCATCCAGAACTGGCCGCGTTCACTTATCAGCGGCAACAGTGTCAACAGTGCCATCTTGGCGTAAAAGGACCTCAAGTGCGTGGTGACTACCGCGGCATGGGTTGCACCGCCTGTCACATCCCCTATAGCACCGCAGGCTTCTATGAGGGCGGTGACCCCACCATTCCGAAAGATGAACCCGGCCATATGTTGGTCCATGAAATCCAGGGCACCCAAGAAGCGCGCAATGGCATCCCCGTGGCAAGCTGCACCACCTGTCACAATCAGAGCAAGCGAATTGGAACGAACTATCAGGGGTTGATGGAGTCACCCTATGGCGGCCCGTTCTTTACTGACGGAACCGCGCAAGAAGGTGACCGGCGGTTGCACAACAACGCCTATCTCTATGTGAAAGAGGATCTGCACCACGAGCAGCAGAGCCGACCAGAGAACCCAGAAGGGGGTCTCCTCTGTCAGGATTGCCATACCTCGGCCGAGGTACACGGCGATGGCTTAATTCCCGGCACGACCCTGGCGCAGGTGGAGGTGGAATGCGCCGACTGTCACGGCACCCCTACCGCTTATCCCTGGGAGCTACCTCTGGGCTACGGCGAAGAATTTGCTGCGGTGACAGAACGGTCGACTGACCCACGCGGGCTGGGCGGTCTGCTGGACTTGCTCTCGCAGGACGGCACGCTCTATGACATGGAGGAGGGCTATCTGCTCACGGCGCGCGGCAATCCCTTTGGCAATGTGGTGCTTACTGCCGATAACAAGGTGATTGTCCGTTCGGCTACCGGCAAGGATTTCTTTGTTCCTTTGCTCAAGACCATTGCGGAGGAAGGCAGTTGGTCATCGCCGGCGGGCGAAGTGGCCATGGTGCAGGTGCAAGCGCACATGGACAAACTGGAGTGCTACGCCTGTCATAGCGACTGGACACCTCAGCAATATGGCTGTGCTGTGAGCGTGAACTATGGTGTTGATACCACAGGTCAGGCGCTGATGGCCATCGACTGGGTTGCCAGCGGCAATGCGATGTTGCCCAGCGGCGACTATGAAACAATCCAAACGCCCGGCAGCGTCCGTACCAGTCTGGCCTATCTGCGTTGGGAAGCGCCGATCTTAGGTGTCAACGGCGAGGGTCGCGTGAGTCCGCTCACACCTGATTGCCAGACCGTCTTTACCGTGATTGGCCCCGATGGCGAAACTTTGGCCGCCAACACTGTTGGCCGCACCCCGCCCGGCACAGAAGGGGGCGGTGACCTAGGCCAACGTGGCTTGGGGATGACGCCGGTGCAGCCCCACACAGCTGGCCGCAAGGCGCGTACCTGTGAAAGTTGCCATTCAGATCCTAAGGCGCTGGGCTATGGTATTGAGGGGGGGCGTTTCCTGACTGGTTATACGGCAGAGCGTACCATTGACCTGCAAGACGCCGACGGCAATGTGCTGCCAACCAACACGCTGGCTCAGCTTGCCGCCATTCCCGATCTGCCCATGGATTGGAGTCAGATTGTGGACCCGACCACCGGTGAGCAACTGATGACGGTCGGTTCACATTGGCCCGATGCCGCGCCGCTCAGTGCTGATCAACGCACCCGCATGGCGCGCACCGGCGTCTGCATGGGCTGCCACCAAAACATGGCCGACAGCGCCTTCTGGACCGATCAGGTGGTGGCTAAGTTTGGCCAGGCCATTAGCGATGATGAGCACATTGCGGTGATGAATGGGGTGATCCGCGCGGCGGTGGCTGCGCCTGCTGCCCAGTCCGTACCCGCAGTCGAGAGTGGCGCAGCCCTAACTGCAACTGTACCGGTCACGGAGAGTGGCGCAGTGACCGCCGCGGTAGCCGCAGCTCCGACACCTGTTGCGGCGGTTAGCGGCCGAACGGAGGAAGCCGAAGTCCGCATGATCGACGCCGAAGCGCGCGCCGCGGCGGCTGTGGCCACGGCATCTGCTGCCACAGCCCAACTGGCCGAAAGGGAAGCCACCGTGGCCGAGGCTCGGAGCAAACTCACTGCGGCGGAAGGCATGTTGGCCCAAGCCCAAGTTGGAGTTCAAAACGCCATGCCGGCAGCCACTGATATGACCATGTGGGTGTTGGTGGCTTTGGTGCTGGGTGTTGTGGCGGGAAGCGGCGCAATCTATTTTACAGGGCGCCGGTCGCCATGAATCGCCCGGCGTCTTCAGCGCCGGGCTAAAAGCAGCGCCCGATGAATCGGGCTTTTACGACAACCCAAGCCCGATTCATCGAGCGCCGGTGATTAGCCGTGGGCTTTAGCCCGGGGCGAGCACACACAACACACATCATGTCCAAATACCAAGTACGCGTTCCCGACCTGAACTACTATCAGGCGCAAATCAAATGCCAAGCGGCCTGTCCGGTGCGCACCGATGCACAAGGCTATGTCACGGCCATCGCGCGCGGCGACTTTGCCGAAGCTTACCGCATTGCCCGTGAGCCGAACCCCCTAGCCTCCATCTGTGGACGCGTCTGTAATGCCCCCTGTGAAGCAGTCTGCCGCCGCGGCGCAATTGATGAGCCGGTTGCCATCCGTTCCCTGAAACGGGTGGTGACCGAACGCTATGGCGTCGAATCACAGCGAACACTTACAACGCATCCGTCAGTTATGCGGCAGCCCATTGCGTTGGAGCTATCGAACCTCCCCAGGCCGAATGTGACCGAACGGAGTCGGTGCGCTTTGGCCGATCTGGAACAAGCGCCTGACCGCAAAACCGGTCGGGTGGCCGTGATCGGTTCAGGTCCAGCCGGACTGAGTTGCGCTCATGATCTGGCGGTGCTTGGTCACCAGGTCACCATCTTTGAAGCGGCCGCGGCAGCCGGTGGTATGTTGCGTATGGGTATTCCCCTCTATCGGCTTGATCGCACACTGCTGGACTTAGAGATTGAGAGTATTCTTAATTTAGGGGTGACCTTGCGCCTCAACACTGCTATCGGCCGCGATATCGCCTTTGCCGATCTACGCCGTGACTTTGCTGCAATTTTTATTGCTACCGGGCTGGGGAAGGGGCGGTCGTTGCGCATTCCCGGCGTCGAGCTGGATGGGGTGCTCATTGCCGTCGATTTTCTGCTCAATGTCAACATGGGGTACAAGGTCGATTTGGGGCAACATGTGCTTGTCGTCGGTGGCGGCAATGTGGCCGTAGATGCGGCGCGCGTGGCCTTGCGCCAACAACAGGGGGGCAAAAGTGCAGCCACATTGGCGCAAACGGCCGCCGACCCCCATGCATCGGGGGAAGATGAATCGCTCCACGCAGCGATTGATGTAGCACGTATGGCATTGCGGCTGGGTGTAACCGATGTGCGCATGGTGGCGTTGGAATCGTGGGCCGAGCTGCCGGCCAGTGAATTGGAGATTGCGGAAGCGTTGGAGGAGGGTATTGCTATCCATCCCAGCCTGGGTCCCAAGCAGATCATTGGCGCCAATGGTCGTGTCGCCGGTCTAGAGACAGTGGATGTGGCGTCGATCTTTGATGCCGATGGGCGCTTTAACCCCACCTTTGTGCCCAACAGCGAACGCATCTGGGAATGCGATACGATTATCCTGGCCATTGGTCAGGCCGCGGATCTGGACTATCTGGGCGCCGACCACGGCGTGGAACTTAGTCCACGGGGGCTGGTGGTGGCGGACCCGGCGACTGGCGCAACCTCTGCGCTGGGCATCTATGCCGGTGGCGATGTGGTCTATGGCCCGCGTATCCTGATTGAAGGGGTGCGCGACGGGCAACGGGCCGCCCACGCGATTGACGGTCAAATTCAGGGCAAACCACTGGTTGCTGAGACCGCAATTGAGTGGACGCTCCAGTCGCGCCACCAGATGCCGAAAGGTTATACAGTGCGCCCCCGTACGCCAGTCCCGACCCGTCCGCTCGACCGGCGTATTGGTATTGCCGAGGTTGAGTTGGGCTATGACGAGGCCGCGGCCCAGGCCCAGGCTGAGCGCTGTCTCCAGTGTGGCATCAACACCGTCTTTGACGCCAATAAATGTATTTTATGTAACGGCTGTGTCGATGTCTGCCCTTGGGATTGCCTGAAAATTGTCCGGGTCAGTGACTTGACCGGTGATCCAGCCTTTGCCACCCTGGTGCAAGAACGCTACGGTGTTGATCTGGCTGATCTGGCGCAAAGCAACACCCCGGCTGCGGCCATTATCAAAGATGACGAACGCTGCACCCGCTGTGCGCTCTGTGCGCAGCGCTGTCCCACAGGGGCAATTACGATGGAGTCGTTTAGTTTCAAGGAAACGCTGCATTATCAGGAGTCGTGAGGTCGCGTAGTCGCGGGGTCGTGAAGTCGCGAAGTCATCTGCATAATGGTATGGCCACACGACCAACTGACTTCGCGACCTCACGACCAATTGACTTCGCGACCAAAAAGGTTTTTTGCAATGGCAACGTTCATTCACTCAATCACCAACTCCCGGGTCTGGAAATCTTTCTTTCGCCACGGCTGGCCGGATGATGAGATCAACCGTTCGTTGGTAATGACGACCAACATCTTTTTCCACCTGCATCCGGTCAAGGTGAACCGCAAGAGCATTCGTGTCACCTATAGTTGGGGGTTGGGCGTGTTGGCCGTGATTTTGTATGGCATCCTGGCCATCACCGGCACGTTGATCATGTTCTATTATGTGCCCTCGACCGAGATGGCCTATCACAACATTGTCTATTTGCTGACGACCGTGCCATACGGCCAGTTAATGCGCAACATGCATCGCTGGGCGGCGCACGGCATGGTGCTCATTGTGGTGCTGCACATGATGCGCGTCTTTTATACCGGCGCCTACAAGCCGCCGCGCGAGTTTAACTGGGTGGTGGGCGTGATTCTGTTACTGCTCACCTTGGGTGCGAGTTTCACCGGCTACCTCCTGCCCTGGGATCAACTCTCCTATTGGGCGATTACCGTGGGCACCAACATTGCTGGCTACGCGCCGGTGATCGGTCCTGACATGCGCTTGATGCTGTTGGGCGGCTACGAGGTGGGGCAAAATGCACTGACCCGTTTCTATGCCCTCCACATCATGGTCATTCCATTGGCCATTGCCGGGTTGATCTCCCTCCATATCTGGCGGGTGCGCAAGGATGGTGGGTTGGCAGCGCAGCAGCAACAGGAAGATCGGATTGAGATTCGGTGAAACTGGGTGTAGGTAGGTGCGGTTTCCATACCGCACGATCCTTGTCTAATTGAGTATGGAAACCGCACCTACATTAAATGAGAAAGATCTGTCATGAGTCACAATGTAAGGACCGACGACCGCTTTGTGCGTGGTCCGCTCAAAACCTATAGCCTAATGGAGTTGGTCAAAGGGGTCTCGCCCATGGTGGGCAAGGGGCCGGATGAGACGATCTTTGCCTTTCCCATGGTTGCCATTCTGGAACTGCTGCTGACAATTGGGACGGTGCTGGCGTTGACCTTCTTCTCGCTGGTGCGCGATGCACCATTGGAGGAACTGGCCAACCCCGATCTGACGACCAATCCAGCCAAGGCGCCCTGGTATTTTATGGCACTGCAAGAGCTGCTCTTGCATATGCACCCGGTGCTGGCCGGCATCTTCGTCCCGGGGATCGTCGTGATCTTTCTCATGATCCTGCCCTATATTGACACCGACCAAAGCGACGCTGGACGTTGGTTTGGCACCGCACGCGGCCCCCGTTGGGCCTATTTCACCTTTCTTTACACCGTTATCGCTCAGGCGCTCCTGATTCTCTTTGATGAGGAGATGGGGTTACGCGGGTTGGGTGCAGCCTCGCCGCTTGTCTTGCAGGTCATCGGGCCGCTGCTCTTTGGCGTGGTGCTCTTTGTCATCCCCCTCTTCGTCATCCGGTGGCGTCAACCCACCCGCCGCGAGGTGATGCTCGTCATCTTCACCATTCTCATGGCCTCGGCGGTTACCCTGACGATTAGCGGTTTTCTCTTCCGCGGGCCGGGCATGCATCTCTACCTGCCCTGGCAGATGCCTGATGGTTATAATCCCTGGTCCAGTTTGTAAAGGCAAGTTTGTACTATGAACAAAGTGACTCAGCAACCAGCACAGTCCCAACTGACCCGCCGCAGCTTCTTTGGCCTGACGTGGCTTGTGGCCCTCCTTGCCGCAGCGGGCCAACTGCTAGTCGGTCTCAAAGCCTTTTTTACACCAGTGTTGGCCGTGGGCGCCTTTGGCACCGAAGTCAAAGTGGGGCGCGTTCACGAATTTGAGGTTGGGTCGATTAGTTACTTTCGTAAGTCACGCTTTTACCTGGTGCGCCTGCCAGAAGGGTTTTTGGCCATGTATCGCAAATGCCCCCATCTCGGATGTGTTGTGCCCTGGGATGAAGCCGCCGGCAATTTTAACTGTCCCTGTCATAGTTCACTCTTTACCACTCAGGGTGAGGTCATTAGTGGCCCAGCGCCGCGCCCCCTGGATCTCTTTCCCGTTGTTATTCGGGGAGACGAAGTCTTTGTCAATACCGGCCGGATTATTGAACGAACCGCGTTTGAACAGGCACAGGTGACGCCGGTGGCATAAACCGAAAGACAACAACGGATGAGGGAACCAACGGATTTGTTATCGGCTCTGCAATCTCTTTGGAGATTGCAGAGCGTCTGGGGTTAAACGCAAAGATCAATAGTACCTCTAGTTGTCTAGCTGCTTAATTTTTAGAAATCCCTGACGGTCTGTGCCCGTGTGGTGATTCCTAAAAATTAAATGTTCGCAGCACTAGTTTTGGTACTGCCGTTGCAAATTTATTCCTGTCCCAATCCGTTGTGTATTGCTTACAGAGGATGCCTCTATGAAGGAGCCGAACTATCACTTTTACGCTTATCTGGGTGCGGTGTTGACCCTGGCAACTATTCTGGTATTGGGGATGTTTTCCGCCCAACAGCCGGCGCGCATGGCCGCCAAGGCGCGCTCGCTAGAGGTGGAAGCCATTGCGCGAGGCGCGGAGATCTTTGATCACGATTGCTCCACCTGCCACGGTGACCGCGGTCAAGGTGAGCGCAACAGTGGCCCAGCCTTGAACACGCAAGAGTTTCTGCGTGAAGCGGTAGATGAACTGATCTTCAATACCATTATCGATGGTCGGCCCGGCACCTCTATGCCAGCGTGGGGTCAAGCGCGCGGTGGTCCATATAATGCGCAGACTGTGGAAGATTTGGTTGCCTTTATTCGTTCCTGGGAAGCGACGGCGCCTTCGATTGAGCAAACAGTCTACCAGGGAGATTCCGTGGAAGGGGCAGTGCTCTTTTCAACCACCTGTTTTGCCTGTCATGGTGTTTCCGGGGAAGGAACCGCGGTTGGGCTGCGGCTAAATGATCCGGCGCTCTTAGAAAAGTATGATAACACCTATTTCCGTGATGTGATTATGCGTGGACGACCGGAACGGGGCATGCCTACCTGGGGTTCCGTACTGTCACCGGTGCAGATCGCGGATCTGGTCGCCTTTATCCGCAGTTGGGAGACGGAAACGCCGCTGACGCTGGCGCATCTGGGTGGCGATGCGGCGCGTGGTGAGACAATTTTTAGTGCGACCTGTATTGCCTGTCATGGCCCTGGCGGCCAAGGTGGTTCCATTGCGCCGCAACTGGCTGAAGCGCCGATCCTGGCCGAACTAGATGTGCTCTACGCCACCATTGCCTATGGCCGCCTGAACAAGGGCATGCCCAACTGGGGGCAGGTGCTCTCACCGGCGGAGATCAACGATGTCATTGCCTATCTACAGACGCTGCATGTCGGCGCAGTTGAAGCCAGCGAGACGGGCAGTGTTACCAGCGCGAATGAGACTCAAGTCACCGATCGGAAAGCGGCCCAGGCGACGCAATTTCTCTATGTGCAACACTGCGCCACCTGTCACGGTATGCAGGGGGAAGGGCGTGATGATCGACCATCGCTGCGCAACAATGAATTTGTCCAGCAGAGCGAGGAGCAGGCGATTGCCGATGTGATTCTCAACGGCCGCGCCAATACCGCGATGGAAGGCTTTGCTGGGGAGTTGACGGAAGCGGAGGTGCAAGCGCTGATTGGCTTGGTGCGCAGTTGGCAGTAGGCGGCCTAATTTTTCAGGAATTTTTCAGTGATAACCGGTCAGAATTCAGGCTTGATTCAGTTGCTGGCTGTACAGTTGGTTGCATAGAACTATTATAAAAATAGAGGGCTCATTTCTCTGCTGAGCGCAATAAAAAAGGAGTCAACGATGACAAAACACAAGCTGATTTTACTTTCACTAGTGTTGGCAGCTATTTTGCTGGTGGCTGCCGCCTGTAAACCGATTACGGCGCCTTCTGCAACCGAAGCAGAGGCGGCAGCCACGGTTGCGCCGGTCGAAGAAGCTGCTGGTGAGGCTATTGCCGGTGAAGAAACCTATGCCGAAATGCCCTATGTGGAAGGGGAGATCCGCGGCCAGACGATTGAGGTGTTCTTTATCGACACCTGTAGCGGCTGTCATGGCGCGTATCGGGAAGGTGCGTTGGGGCCAGCTTTGGTGCCCGAACGGCTTGACGCAAAGGACGAGTTCTACTTCGCCACCATCAAGGATGGTCGACCGGGCACCTCCATGGATCCCTATGGCGGCGGCGCGCCGCTCCATGATGAAGAAGTGCAGTCGCTGGTGGCTTATATCAAGAGTGAACCATCGGCTGAAGCCTTTGTCTGGGAGGTGGAACAAGCTTTGGCTAGCCTGGAAGTGCTGGTGCCTGAAAACGAATTGCCCGACGCCCCCACTCACAGCGGCAACATCGACAATCTGATGTTGGTGACGGAACGTGAGAATCGCGGGATCGCCGTCTTTGATGGGGATACCCACACCTTCTTGGGCAAGATCGAAGCCTCCTATCGCGCACACGGCTACACCTTTGACCCGGTCAATCCACGGTGGGCCTATAACCTGGGCCGTGATGGCTGGCTCTTTAAGATTGACCTCTATACCTTGCAGGCGGTGACCAAGATCAAAGTTGGGTTGGACTCGCGCGCCATTGCCATCTCCGATGATGGTAAATATGTGATCTGCGGCAACTATATTCCTAATACTGCGATGATTGTCGACACGGCAACCATGGAGCCGGTCAAAGTGATCTATGCCGAGGGCAATAACTTGCAAGGCGATTTTATCAAATCGCGCGTGGCTGGCCTCAACGCCACTTCGCGTGCTCTGGGCGGCCCCTACTTCATTATGTTGCTCAAGGAAGCTGGGCAGGCCTGGCGCATCGACTACTCGGACTCTGAATTTCCGATTGAAAAGATTGAGCGCGTCGGCGACATCTTGCATGAAGGCTTCTCCAACCCGGATCAGTCGCTCTTCTACGCCACCTCCCAGGGCAGCAATCTGATGGGCGTGATCGACGTGGCCAACTGGAAGCTGGTCAAACAGATTCCCACCGGCAATAAACCCCACCCCGGCCCTGGCGCGGTCTGGGAAGCAAGCGATGGCACGATCTATGCGGCGACGCTCCACATTCAGGATGGGGAGATCTTTATCTGGGACACCGGCACCAACAAACAGGTTGCCCGCATTCCGACGGTGGGCCCTGGACTGTTTATTCGTACGGTGGACAACACACCCTACGTTTGGGCTGATGCTTTGTTCAGCCCCGATGCACCCAATACCATCTATGCGGTGGAGAAGGATCCGCCCTTTGCCGTCCATGAACTTGTCGTTGAGGGCTGTCTCCGCTGTCTGCATCCGGAACCGACCGCCAATGGCAAATTTGTCTACATCAGCGACTGGACCGGCAACAAAGTTTATGTCTACAATGCCGAGACGCTGGAAAAGGTGACCGAATTCCCCGACATTATCACACCCACGGGCATCTTTAATTCCTCGCGGCGGTATGAGACATTGGGACATTAAAGTGAGTAGCTGCGGAGGGTCACGCCCATGCCAACCGAGAATGGCAATGACCAAGAGCCTGATCGAGAACGGCGGCGGGTTTCCCATGAATTACTGTTGCTGGTGCTGACCTTGCTTGTACTCAGCTTTGTTTTGTACAACTTGTGGGGTCTGTTGGATCTCCTACGGACACCATTAGGGCAGTAGCAGCGAAGATTGTCGGGGACGGGTGAGAAGAAGCTTTATCGATCTGTTTTCGCCCGTCCCCGGCGTGTCGCCCCGTTGCCTATGAATTTGGGGCTGATGTGACTTTTGTCGCAGCATCAAGAATAGATTTCCGCTAGGCTTAAGCCTACAACAGGATTCATCTTGCCGAGCGGAATAATGGAGCGAAGAATCCTGGCCTCCCAATCTATCTAAAGATTCTTCAGTATTTGGGAACCCTGGTATCATCCTTTCGAGCAGGATGAAGAGAGAATCTCTGGGCACAGAGTGACAGCTTTACGCAAAAGTCTAATGGTGGGCTTAAACAGCAGGAGTGACAGGTATAACCCGTAGCGAAGGAAAAGTCTATGGCAAAGCAAAAAAAGACAAATGACACGCCGCCGGTGGACTCCACACCGATTCCAGCCGGCCAAAAGCTCTTTGATAATATGTTTTTGTGGCTCATTTTATCACTACTCATCAGTGGTTTGCTCTACAACGCCTGGGGACTTATCGAAGTCTTTAGTGCGCCGGGGCTGACACCATAATGACTCAGGAAAAACGGAGGATCATATGTTAGCACCCCAACGCATCTGGTGGAAACCGCTGGATCATTATGAAAAAAGCTGGCTGACCATCGCCTTTGTCTGGTGTCTGGTCCTGACGGCGATGATGCCGATCTGGTTTTATATGGGTCGGCAAAATGTGCCGACAACAACCTACCGCATCACCACGCCAGAGTACATTCAGATCGTTACCGATTTTACCGCACAACATCAGGTGGGCGACCAAAATGGCATTCCGATTGTTGAAGGCGCGCCCGGTTCTGATATCTACCTTTGGGCGCACCAATGGCAGTGGTTTCCCATTTTGCAGATGAAAAAAGGCGAGACCTATCGCCTGCACATCGCTTCCACCGACGTGCAGCATGGCTTCTCTCTCCAGCCAACCAATCTGAATCTACAAATCCTGCCCGGTTATGACTATGTGGCGACCATTACGCCCACGCAAAGCGGTGAATTCTCCATTCTTTGTAATGAATTTTGTGCGATTGGCCACCATTTAATGACCGGCAAAATTGTTGTGACTGAGTAAGCAAGTCGGTATGGCGGGGATTGTGCCATACTGCTCAAATACCAAGGAGGGAACACGATGGCTGTTGCAGCTATGCCTATGCGCGACGAAAAGGCGACCTTTCGCACCTGTGCGGTCACCGGGCTCAAGGTCGATCTAGCGGCGGAAGCGTTGATTAAGGCCAATGCCGTCGCCGCAGTGGTCTTTTTGTTGATCGGCGGTATTTTTGCGCTCTTATTGGCGCTCACCCGCTGGCAGGCGATACACTTGCTGCCGGCGGACTGGTTCTATCGAATCCTCACGGGCCACGGCTTTGATATGTTGGTGGCTTGGATTGTCTTTTTTGAAGTGGCGGGCCTTTACTTCGGCAGCGCCGTTATGCTCAATGCGCGGGTGGTGATGCCCAAATTAGGCTGGGGCGCGTTCTGGCTTATGGTGATTGGCGCCGTGTTGGTCAATGTCATGGTGCTGCTGGGCAAAGCCGATGTCATGTTCACCGCCTATGTGCCGCTCAAGGCCCATCCGCTCTTTTACCTGGGCGTCATCCTTTTTGCGGTCGGCGCACTGGTCGCCGTCATTCTCTTCTTTGCGACGTTGGTGGTCGCCAAGGTGGAGAAGCGCTATGAAGGATCAGTCCCGCTGGTCACCTTTGGCCTGATTGCCGCGGCCATTATCGCGCTCTATACCTTGATCGAAGGGGCGTTGGCGTTTGTCCCTGCATTCTTCTGGTCAATGGGCTTGATGGATCTGGATCCGGGCTACTATCGCAATCTCTTCTGGGGCTTTGGCCATCCAGCGCAGCAGATCAACTTGGCGGCTATGGTCTCGATCTGGTATGCACTGGCCGCCATGACCGTTGGCGCTAATCCGCTCAACGAGAAGCTGTCACGGCTGGCCTTTATTCTCTATATTCTCTTCATTAACTTAGGATCAGCCCACCATCTGCTGGTTGATCCTGGCCCCGGCTTTGCCTGGAAAGCGGTCAACACATCCTACGGTATGTACCTGGCGGTGCTGGGGAGTCTGATCCACGCTTTCTCGATTCCAGCGGCCGTGGAAGTGGCGCTACGACGCAAGGGTTACACCAGTGGTTTGCTGGAGTGGCTGCGCAAGGCGCCCTGGCGTGAACCGGGCTTCTCGACTCTGGTAATCTCCATGACATTATTTGGCTGGATCGGCGGCGTGACCGGGGTTGTCATTGGCACTGAGCAGATTAACATGGTCGCACATAACACCATGCGTTTGCCCGGCCACTTTCATGCCACCGTGGTCTCCGGCACAACGCTCGCTTTTATGGGGCTGACCTACTATCTCATCCCGTTGATCTTCCGCCGTGAACTCAAGCTGAAATCGCTTGCTGCCTGGCAGCCCTATGTCTTTGGTGGCGGTATGTTGCTGGTCTCGATTGGCATGATCGCCAGCGGCCTACAAGGGGTGCCGCGGCGCCACTGGGACATTACCTTCACCAATGCGCCCATTTCTGTCACTCTCCCCGGCGCCACGCAGATTAGCCTGGCCATTATGGGGATCGGAGCGTTGATTGCCATTACCGGCGGCGTAATGTATCTGCTCGTTGTACTTGCTTCGGTCTTCACCGGCAAACAGGTGGAGGCGCGGCGTTTGACGTTGATCACAGCACAGAGCAATCCGTTGGTCGAAGAGGCTGTGCCCAACCTCGGCAAGGAAGCGCACGGAAAGCTGGCCCCCGCCGGCACTTTTGCCATTGTCTTTGTCTTCCTCGCCTTCTTTGCTATCTATTATCTGAGCAATTGGTGGCTCTTGGGACGGGTCTGGCAGATTCAGTAGTCAGCTAGTCGTGGGTTGCACAGTCGCGACCTCACGACTTCGCGACCTCACGACTCCGCGACCTCACGACTCCGCGACCCAATGACTCCGCGACCCAATGACCAATGACAGAGGACCACATCCATGATCGCCGCATTTCTCCTCGGTTTAACCGGCAGCTTGGGCCACTGTGTAGGCATGTGCAGCGGTGTCTCGCTCTTGTTAAGCCGTAAGGCCAATGTCACTAGGTGGCGTCTGCTGCTCCTCCACGGCGGGCGGATTACCACCTATGCCTTGTTGGGTAGTGTGGCCGGCAGCTTGGGGTTTGTTCTTGGCATACCAGGCGGTCATGCTCGTCACATGCAACCACAATCTGCCGGTTGGCCGGCCATGAGCACGATTCAAGGGCTATTGGCGCTGCTGACAGCGTTGGTTGCCCTCTATCTGGCGATCGCCTTAGTTGGTCGTGCACCCTCCCCTGAGCTATACTTGAGTCGCTTGACGCAATGGTGGGGACGGGTGATGCGTCAGGTTCCTACACCGGCGGCTGGGTTGGCTAGAAACCGGATTTCTCTCAACAACCCGATTTCTGCACTGCTTACAGTCTATAGTCTGGGCCTGCTGTGGGGATTGTTGCCCTGTGGGTTGGTCTTGGCGGCACTGCTGGCGGCTACGTCATCTACATCACCCGGCGGTGGCGCGTTGATCATGGCTGCTTTTGGTTTGGGCACCTGGCCGGTAGGCTTGAGCGTCGGTCTGGCCGCACGCTGGCCCCGTTGGACATTTAGGCCCACACCCTCCCTCCGTTCCGCCGCCGCACTGGTTATTCTCACTTTTGGCCTCCAAATGGCGCTGCGCGGTCTGGCGGCGTGGGGTGTGGTCAATCACCTCCACCTGGGAGGGTTCATGGTATGGTAGCCTCGGCATTGGCCAATCAGCCCATTACCTGTGCCCTTTGCGGCCTCTCCACCCATTATCCGCTCCAAGATGAAACAGGGCAAAACTTCTGTTGTCCCGCTTGCCGTGAAGTTAGCATAATCCTGGCTCGCGAAGCAAAGGATTCGGTCCAAGCCACAGTGTCCGCACCCATCCAGGAGTTGACGACGACCACCCTGTGTCTCGGTGGCCTGTGGTGCACCTCCTGTGGTTGGTTGGTTGGCGCGACCTTGCAGCGCAGCGCCGGTGTGCAGGCGGCAGAGGTGAATTTTCTACAGCGGGAGGCGCGCATCACCTACGATCCGGCGCGGACCGATGCTTTCCGGCTGGCCAAACAGGTGGCGCGCCTTGGTTATCGCGCCTGGCCGGCGGCGGCAGAAGCAGACCAACCGGAAGCTGAAGAGGAACGTGAATGGCTCCGGCTGCTTATTGCCGGCGTGTTGGTCATGCAGGTGATGATGATGAGCTTCTCCATCTATCTGCGCGACTGGTTGGGCTGGTCGTCGCCGGAGACACAGTGGCTGGTCGATATTCTCAACGTGGTTAACCTGGTGTTGACTCTGCCGGTGCTGCTCATCTTGGGCGTGCCGGTGGTGCGCGCCGGCGCGGCCAGCCTGCTGCGGGGGCGGCCCAATCTTCACACCTTTGTGGCCTTGGGGGCGAGTGCAGCCTTTGCCCTATCAGTGCGCAATCTGGTTGCCGGCCATGAACGCGTCTATTTTGACACGGCTGTTGTGTTGTTTTTCCTGGTGGCTGTGGGGCGTTGGTTTGAAATGCAAGCGCAAAAGCAGAGCAGCCAAGTGGTAGAGCGATTGGCTGAGCAACTGCCGCGTGCGGCAACCTGGCTCTCTCCCACAGGCGAGCAACAGATACCCCTTGATCAGGTAACCAAAGGTGCACGTCTCCGTGTGCGCCCGGGGGAACGTTTTCCTGTCGATGGCTTGATAGCCGCGGGTGAGGGCGATGTCGATGAAAGTCTACTTACCGGCGAACCGGATCCGGTGCTGCGCCGTGCCGGAGACCGAGTGCTCGCCGGGGCGATCAATCTGGACGGCAGCTTTGAGGTAATCACCACAGCAGTGGGCGCCGAAGCGATGGCCGGGCAGATCGGCCGGCTGCTCCACCAGGCACTCTGGCAACGGGCGCCGATTGAGCGGCTGGCCGATAAACTGGCCGCCTGGATGACGCCGGTGGTCTTGTTGCTGGCCAGTATGACTTTTGCCCTTTGGAGTTGGCAGAATGGGCTGGAAACAGGGCTCGTCTATGCGCTCTCGGTCATGCTCATTGCCTGCCCCTGTGGGTTGGGTATTGCCACGCCGCTGACCCTCTGGATTGGGCTGGGGCGCGCGGCGGAGGCGGGCGTATTGTTACGCAGCACCGGCGTCCTGGAGCAACTGGCCACCGTGCGCCATGCTTTTTTTGACAAAACCGGCACCCTAACGCAACGACCGCTGCGCGTACAGGATATCGTGGTCGAGGGCAATGAAGCCCTGTTGCTTGCCCATGTCCATGCCCTGGAATCCGCCTCTGAACATCCTTTGGCGCAGGCGATCGTAGCGGGGATTGAGGCGCAGGCAAGCCAACGGTCAATCGTGATTGAGCGACCGGCAATGGTCAAATTTCGGGCGCTGCCGGGGCGTGGTGTGATGGGGGAGGTGGCTGGCGTTGCGCTGTGGGTGGGCAGCCGCAGCTTGATGGCCGAAGCGGGACTGGCGCTGTCGCCGGCTTTGGCGCTAGCCGCGGTTGCTCGGCAGCGGCTAGGGCTGACAGTGGTTTATGCCGGCTGGGCCGGCGCGGTGCAAGGTATCTTGGCGTTGGGCGAAAAGGCGCGGCCTGAAGCCGGCGTGACATTGATGCAATTGCAGGCTGCGGGTGTCCAAGTGACGGTGCTGACAGGAGATGATCGGATTGCTGGCGCCCGCTGGCAGCGCGACTTGGCTGTGCCGGTATTGGTGGAACAACGCCCGGAGGATAAGCTGCACCATTTGCAGCGCGCCGGCGCCGGCGTATTGATGGTCGGTGATGGCATCAATGACGGTCCGGCGTTAGCAGCTGCGACCGTCAGCATTGCCCTCCACCAGGGAACGGATGTGGCCCAAGCCGCCGCGGACGCCATCCTGCTCCATGACGATTTGAGCGCCATTCCGTGGTTGTTGCAACTGGCGCGCCTGGCCATGCACAAAGTGCGCCAAAATCTGGCCTGGGCCTTCACCTATAATCTGGTCGGCGTAGGATTGGCCATGACCGGTCATTTGCAGCCATCGATTGCTGCGCTCTTGATGGTAGCCAGCAGCCTCTTTGTCACCAGTAATGCCCTGCGGCTGCGGCGCTTTCCCGCCACAGAGAGAATGCAAGGAAATGAACATTGTCATGAGACTTAGGTCGCAGACCCAACAGCAATAGACGGTTATCATGGAAGCAACGATACTTTGCTCTAAATGAAAACCGGAGTTTGCTTCTTGTGTAATCTCGCGCTGGGAAACTCCGATTTTTATCACAATTGCAGTAGATGATGACCCAAAATGACCGATTGGGGATGCACCCACCAACAACGATATAGATAGATTCTGCAAATCATGACGAAACAACGCTCGATTTATGCCACGCGCCACACTTTGCGCACCCTAGAAAAAGGGTGGTCCGGTGTGGAGCGCTTCACCAACCGCCTTGGGACAGTGGCCGCGGCGGTGCCCCCCTATAATCCGCTCTATCACCTGGGCACGCTCGTTATTTTTTTATTGGTTGTGCTTACCATTACCGGCGCCTATCTCACAATTTTTTATCGCCCCGGCAGCGAACGCGCCTATGCCAGTGTCTTATTGATCAGCGCCGGCTGGCTTGGCTCGCTCATGCGCACGGTGCACCGCGATGCCAGCGACGCACTGATCCTCGTCGCTTTTTTGCACGCCTGGAAGATGTTTGTCAGCGACCGCTTCTGGGGCAGCCGCTGGTTTGCTTGGGTGACCGGCTGGGTGTTGCTCTTTCTTTTCTGGCTGACCGGCACCATGGGTTATTTCCTGGTCTGGGATCAGCCGGCGCAGTGGCTCACCGAATATGCCATCAACTTTTTACGAGGCGCCTTTGCCTATTCCTTTATGGGACCGGAGGCCGCCGCGCGCACCTTTTCTTTCTTTGTCATTATTCTCTTCTTACATGTCTTTGTTCCACTCTTAATGCTGGTCGCGGTGCTGGTCCATGTCTTGCGCCTGGCGCGCGCCCGCTACTGGTCACCCCGCTGGCTGATGATAATGAGCAGCGTGATCTTGATTGGGCTGGCACTCTGGTGGCCGGCAGCGCTTGGTGCTCCGGCGGACCTGGGCCAACTGCTCCAACAAGTCAAGCTGGATTGGTGGTACATGGGCTTTCTGCCCTTGACTTCCCGGTGGAGCAATTTGCTGCTCTGGGGTATCTCGCTGGCGGTCATTGGACTGATTACGGCCTTACCCTGGCTGTTACAGGGGCAACATACAGGGCCGGCCTTTGTGATTCCGCCCAACTGCACCGGTTGCGCACTCTGCGCGCGTGAGTGCCCGTATGATGCCATTGAGATGCAGCCGCGCGATGACGCCACCCGCTTCAGTTCGCTGGCCGTAGTTAACCCCCACCTCTGCACTGGCTGCGGCGTCTGTGTAGGCGCCTGTGCCGATGCGGCGATTGAGCTAGAGGGACTGCATGCCGCGGTCATGCACCAAGATCTCATACGCGCCTCCACCCAGGCGCGCAAAACGCAAACAACGCCGCCTATCATCGTTTTCACCTGTGATCGCCATGCCACACTAGGGACTTTGCCGCCACTCCAAGACGCCACACCGGTTGCCGAACAAGGATTGGGCGTGGATGGCGAATTGCCGCTGATCCAGGCCAAGTTGCCGGCGCGTGTTAATGCCGGCGCCTGGTGTGACGCCCAAGGTCAACCCCAATCGGTCATGACCTGTGTCGTGCCCTGTATGGGGATGTTGCACCCGCAGTGGGCCGCGGAAACAGTAGAAGCAGGCGCGACCGGCGCTATCATGGTGACCTGCCCCGAGGCCGATTGCGCTTTTCGCGAAGGTCCCCATTGGGTGGCGGATCGCATGAAGCGGCGACGCACCTTGCGCACCGGCAACACCTATATCCTTGAATTAGCGCCGGGCAGCCAGGCTGAAGTAGTGGCCCAATGGCAGAGCCTAATGGGCAAACAAGCTATGAGCACATTACCGGCTGTGGGGCAAAACGAAGCGTCACCCACGCATCCCTCGCTTGCTGTACAGGCGCGCCATTTCGTGGTAGGTTTTGTGCTGCTGCTGGCGCTCTTTGGCGCTTCGCTTTTCCTTGAGCTGCCGGCGCGGGCGAGCTTGCCGGCAGCTGCCCAGATCCGGCTGGTTCTCAACCATAGCGGCAAGCTTATGGCAGCAGCGAGTAACTTATCGCCAGAGGTGCTGGCCAAACTGCCGCCCAATGTTGACCCAGCCCAGGTGCTAGGGGGGGAGCGCTTTCCCGTGGAGCTGCAGTTGTTGGTGGATGGCCAAGTGGTGTTAGAACGCAGTTACCGGCCCCGCGGCTTACGGCGGGAAGGTTCGGTCTATGGGCTAGAAAGTTGGTGGGTGCAACCCGGTGAACACCACCTGGAAATCAAGCTAATGGATGATGGTGCAACCTGGCACACAGTTTTTGCGGACACGTTGGCCATTACGCCTGGCGCAGCCCAGATCCTTTATTTTGTTCACGATCAGGACAGGTTTGTGGCGCGGTGATACTTCAACGAGCGCCAAGAAGGTAGATATTTTACATAGTTACCAGGATAGTAGGCTGCTTCTTGTACTGCTTGTGAATATATAATGCAACGTAAAATTATTGGCTTTACACAAGATGAAGTGGGCGATTGGGTGGCGCGGTTAGAGTGCGGTCATCGCCAACATGTGCGGCATGACCCGCCGTTGACCGACCGACCGTGGGTGCTGACCGCCGAAGGGCGTCAGCACTTTATTGGCTATGAACTCAACTGCAAACTTTGCGATGAAGAAAGAGAGGCCGTTCCATGAGCGTACAGAGCGCAGGCATCGTCGATTTGCAACGTACTGAACGCACCGTAGCTAATGCAACAGTGCGCGGTGTAGCCCTTTGGCTCTTTATGGTTGCTGCACTGATTATTGGCCTGACTGTCTTTGGCGGCTATGTGCGTTTGACCCGTTCCGGGTTGTCGATTGTGGAGTGGAATGTTATCACTGGCATTGTACCGCCAATCGGTGAGGTGGCATGGCAGGCTGAGTTTGCTAAATATCAGGCGACGCCTGAATTTCAACATGTTAACTTCAACATGACGTTGGCCGACTATCAACGTATCTTCTATGTTGAGTATATTCATCGCCTGATCGCACGGCTGGCCGGATTGCTGGTAGTTGTGCCATTGGGCATCTTTCTCTGGCGCGGTTTTATTCCCTGGCGCAGTTCGGGTCTTTATTGGTTGATTGTTGCGCTCTTTGGCTTCCAGGGTTTCCTAGGCTGGTATATGGTGAGCAGCGGCTTGGTCGATCAGCCTGCGGTCAGTCACTATCGGCTGACCATTCATCTGCTCTCGGCGTTGACACTCCTGGCTCTTACCTTGTGGATGGCGCTCAATCGACACCGGCAACGGAAACACCTGCGGGTGGCCTGGTCCGGCGCGACGCAATTGGCCGCAGTGTTGCTGGCCGTACTGACGCTCCAGATCGCCTATGGCGGACTTGTGGCCGGGCTTAAGGCAGGCCATGCGTCGGATACCTGGCCGCGCATGTTTGGCTATCTTGTACCGCCTGGGCTGCTGACGGTCATTGCACCGTGGTGGGCCAATCTGCTGGAGACGGCCGCAACCGTGCATTTTGTCCATCGCTGGTTTGCGTTTGTCGTGTTGGTGCTTGCCGTGCTCCTCTACCTGCGCACCCAACAGCAGGCAATGCGCCATGCAGTGTTGTGTATCGTTAGCTTGGTGTTGGTGCAGATTACCTTGGGCGTCAGCGTGATCTGGTGGCATGTGCCCCTGGCGCTGGCCTTATCCCATCAGGCTACGGCCTTGCTGCTCTTTGCATCGGTGATCTGGCTGCTCCATCAGAGCTTGTACCGGGGCGGAGCGGCGACATAATAAGGCCCATGCAAAAAATAAAGTAGGCCACGTTGTAGGGGCACACCCTTGCGGTTGCCCCCAGGGCACCGACAAGCGGCTGTTGCCTTCTAGGCGCCTATGGCATAATTATTTCTTTTCAATGGCCTAAAGGAGTTGGCTCATATAGGTCTCCGGGTGAAATCGTTCCATTCTTCTCTGGTAGTTGCAACGATTTCACCGCTTCGCCCATATGAGCGAAGGAGTTAATCAATCATGAATACTAGTTACACCTACATTGCCAATCTGAACGATGCGTTGCCGGCGTTGACGACGGACACGATTGTGAGCCGCACCCTTGCCCATGACGAAAATTCGCGGGTTGTCCTCTTTGGCTTTGCGCCGGGACAGGAACTCTCTGAACACACATCACCCATGCAGGCCACCCTCCATTTTCTGGCCGGTGAGGCGACCATTACCCTAGGCGATGAGACCCTGGAGGTTACCGCTGGCGCCTGGGTACAGATGGCGCCGCGTCTGCCGCACAGTATTCGAGCCAAGGACGGACCCGTTGTCATGCTCTTGACGATGAACAAGGTGTAACCTATGGCAACTTCACCGCACGCAAGCCATGACCTCCAGACACGTCTGCAGCGCTTGCCCTTTCTGTTGTTGGCCATGGGCGCCTTACTGGCGGCGCTGTGGGCCGGTCTGGTGCGCCTGGGCTGGAATTGGCCGGCCCTACAGCCCTCGTTGCCCATGGCACATGGCCCTTTGATGATCGGCGGTTTCCTGGGCGCGCTGATTGGACTGGAGCGGGCGGTGGGGCTGGAACGACGATGGGCATATAGCAGCCCGTTACTTTGTGGCGGCGGCGCGCTGTTATTCGTCATTGGCGCCCCTGGCTTCTGGGGCGCGCTCCTGATTACACTGGGCAGTGTGATTTTGGTGGCGGCCACCATCCAGATTCTGCGCATTCAGCCGGCGCTTTACACCGGCGTGATTGCGTTGGGAAGCAGCGCTTGGCTAATGGGCAACCTGTTTTGGCTGAGCGGCTGGTTGGTTCCGCAGGTGGTGTTCTGGTGGGCCGGCTTCCTGATCCTCACCATTGTCGGTGAACGGCTGGAATTGAGCCGCATCTTAAGTCCGTCCAGCGGCGTGCAACTGCTCTTTTTGGCAGGGGTTGTGCTGTTGTTGGCGGGTCTGTTGCTTACCCTGGTCAACTATGCTGCCGGGGTGCAACTGGCCGGCTTTGGCCTGATGATCCTGGCCCTTTGGCTCTGGCGCTATGATATTGCTAGGCGGCGGGTGAAGGCCGGCGGGCAGGCGCGCTTTATTGCACTCTGTCTGCTTTCGGGCTATCTTTGGTTGGGTGTGGGTGGTCTTCTGGCGCTCTTGTACGGCGGCGACCTGGCCGGCCCACACTATGATGCGCTCTTGCACACCCTCTTTCTGGGTTTTGTCTTTGCTATGATCTTTGGTCATGCCCTGATCATTTTCCCAGCTATTCTCAAGATTACAATGGCTTATACGCCCCGTCTCTATAGCCACTTGCTGTTGCTGCATGTCACCCTGGCGCTGCGCGTAGTAGGCGACCTGTGGTTATGGTGGCCGGGCCGATTGTGGGGTGGCCTTTTGAATGTGCTGGTACTGCTGCTCTTTCTTGCCAACAGTATCAGTAGTGTACGGCGCAGCTCGACTTACACCAATCTGCAATCTATGCCTTAAAGGGGTGAATCATGGCACTCTCTCGCAAACATTCATACCTTGAAAAGAGGCGCACCCTAACGCCGCCCTCATCAGTTGCTGAATCGTGATGATTACGACAAAGCCAATGTGCCCATGCTACCGACGCGCACATCCTTGCGGGTTGCTGCTGCATGGGTGCTTTTTCACAGTGTGGCGACAGGGGTGGTGGCATTGGTGTTAACGTTAGATGCTGCGCTCGGAATCGTCTACTTGCTCTTAGTGTTGCCGGCGACGCTTTATCTGCTCTGGCGTAGCTACCAATTGTTGGTGACGCCCCATCCACAACAGGCACAAGTGCTGTTCATGACCTCTAATGTCTACCTGACGGTTATTTTGATAGCCATTTGCGTGGCGGGAGTATACTATTAAGCAAGTTGCTCAATGGCTAAAGTCGCGCTATACTTGGACATTGTTATGGGGCTTACTTAGGATCAGCGCTATCGCGGTCGGCAAAGTTACGGTCATCCAGATCGCGAGCAATTAGGTCGGGCAGGATGGCAAAACTCTGCCGGTGTAGGGCCCGTCCATGGCTGATGCCGATATAGCCGGAGCGTATATCGGGTTGGCTCCAATGGCCCCGGTAGCGCACAAAACCGAGAATCTCCCACATCCATAAGACCAATACAGCGAGAGGCGTAGGCAACCAATAGCCGACAAAGACAAAGGCTGTATAATGACGCGCCGGATTCTGGTCATCGACAATGCTGGCGCGAAATCCCTCGGGACTAAAGGCAACGGGCGGCTGGCTGGCCACCTGTTGCAGAAATTGCCAGGGACGGCGCAAATCATGCAAACGGATAAAGGCATACGCTTCGCCAATTTCTAGGATGAATTCGCTGGCGGTAGTGCCGTGCGCGGTCGCCGCCGCTACACGCTGGCGTACATCGGCAAGAAAGTGTGTAAATCCAGACATAGTTGTGTTGATTCCCCGCGCTTTATTGAGAAATGGGAGTTCAATAACTTGCGCGTTTTGCTAGAGATTGTACGAGCATAATCTCCAATCTCTTGTCTCCATTTGCACAAGTCATTTACGGCTCATTCTTACAGAAATCTACTAACCAATCAATACGCTAATAGTAGGTAAAAGTTGTTCAGAGATCAAAAACATCATATTCTGGCGATCTGTCTTGACTGTGGTGACACCCTGGTGGATGAAGGGGCGGAGGTCAAAGATGAGTACGAAGTGACCCAACATGCTTCCTTGATTCCCGGCGCCGCGGAATTGGTGCAGACCCTCAAACGGTTGGGGTATCCACTGGCGCTGGTGGCCGATGGCCCAGCCGGCACCTTTCATAATGTCCTGACGCAGCATAATCTTTACCATTACTTTGATGCCTTTGCCATTTCCGGGGAAGTGGGCGTTGCCAAACCGGATGCACGCATGTTTCATCATGCCTTAGACCAGTTGGCTATTGCGCCGGCAGCGTATGGGCGTGTGCTTATGGTAGGGAACAATCTGGAACGTGATATTAAGGGCGCCAACGCGCTGGGCATCTGCTCGGTCTGGCTGGATTGGGCGCCGCGCCGCGCCAAGATTCCGGCTGATGCCACCGAGGTGCCATGCTATACAATCAAGATGCCACTTGACCTCTTGCCGCTGCTGGCAACGCTGGAGGCAACCTGGCCAGCTCCGGCGGAGGAACTCACCAGCCGCCTACTCAACCAACCTTCATTATCATCCATAAGCGGATAAAATCCTATGGCAAAAATTGAGATTGTCTGCCACAAAGGGGCGAATGAATATGCGCCCGAAAATACCTATGCTGCGGCGCAGCGCTGTCTTGAGTGGGGCGTTGACACTGTGGAGATTGATGTGCGCACCAGCAGGGATGGCCTCTTCTATCTGATGCATGATGCCACCGTCGTGCGTACAACCAATGGCCAGGGCGCTGTGGCTGCATTGACTGCAGCTGAGCTGGATCAACTCGATGCCGGCAGTTGGTTTCATCCTCGCTTTGCTCAAGAGCGCATCCCCCGGCTTGATGAATTTTTGCGTTGGATCAAGGGCAAGGCAAGAGTCTTTCTCGATGTCAAAGCTGCCGAGCCGCAAAAGTTGATCGATCTGATCGACGCAGTCGGCATGGCTAATGACTGCTTCTTCTGGAGTGGTGATGACGCCTGGGCCTTGCAACTACGTAGACTGGCGCCCCATCTGCAGCTGAAAATCAACGTGCGCACGGTGATCGATGTCATGCTCGCCCACGACACCTTCCGCGCCAACATTGTTGAAGTTGGGCTCAAAGAGATGAACCAGTCGCTTTTGGACGCCTGTCGTGCGCGCAATATTCGCCTTATGATCTATCACCAGCAAAAGGATCCAGCCGCATTTCGCGCCATTTTAGAGTGGGGCGCGGATATGGTAAATTTAAACCACGGCGATCTCTTTTTGGAGGTGTGGCGTGAGTGGCGGGAGGCGCGTGGCGAGTAGTGGTTGGCAGCGTTCGGTCACTGCAAGGGAGAAAAGATCAAGAGAGGAAGGAAGATGAAGATCCGTCGGATTGATGCTTATGCGATCAAAATCGCGCCTGAACAGCCCCGAGATCCTAATCAAGATTCTGCCCAGGTGGAAAGTTATGGCGACTACTTTATCGCGGCTGATGCCTGGACATCTATCTATTCACGCGCCCATGAGACTTGCTTAGTCCGTATTGAGGCTGATAATGGTATGGTCGGTTGGGGTGAGGCGCAAGCGCCGGTGGGGGCGCGGGCGACGAAGGCGCTAGTAGAGGAGCTTTGCCGTCCAGTGGTCTTGGGCCGTGACCCTTTTGATGTGGAGTACCTCTGGTATCGCCTCTACAGCGCCATGCGCGAGCGGGGACACATCACCGGCTTCTATGTAGATGCACTGGCTGGCGTTGATATTGCGCTCTATGATCTGTTGGGCAGGGTGCTGCAACTGCCGGTTCATAAATTGCTGGGTGGGCGTTTTCGCAATCAAGTGGAGGTCTATGCGGGTCTGGGCGGCACCGACGCCACCCGCATAGCCCAAGCTGCCGTCGAACATGTGGGGTATGGCTACCGCGCGCTCAAGTTACATCTGCGCATGGCCAACCCGGATCTGCTCGAAATCGTGCAAGCCGTACGTGAGGCCGTGGGGCCGGCCATTACCTTGATGGTTGATATTCACATGTTGCGTGATGTGTCAGGGGCGATTGAGTTGGGGCGTGGGTTGGAGGCGTTAGGCGTGCGCTGGCTAGAATCACCCAGCCAACCGGAGGATGTGCAAGGGCAGGCCGAGATTGCCAAAGCGCTCGACATGCAGGTGGCAACCGGCGAATGGCTGCGCACAACCTGGGAATGGCGCCAGTGGATCGAGCGTCGCGCCTTTGATGTGGCCATGCCCGACATCGCCCGCACCGGCTTAAGTGAGGGCAAGCGCATTGCTGCCCTCTGTGATAGCTTTAACCTGCCGATTGCGCCCCACGTCGGAGGTGGCGGTATTGTATCGGTGGCCGCCTCCATTCACTACGCAGCAGCCATTCCCAACTTTCAGATCCTGGAGCACTCCCACCACGCTAACGCCATGAAAGCACTGATTACCACCCGCCATCCGGAGCCGGTCAATGGCGCCTTTCTGCTGGATGACACCCCCGGCCTCGGCGTTGAAATCGATGAGGCCAAAGTGGCGGCGTATGCCGTATAGGCAAATCACTTACCCAGCCATTTCTTTGCCATCTTACAGACCATCGTGTAGGCTGGGTCGAAGATATTACCCATGTCATACTGGACGGCCTGGCCCATGAGCAGATGGGTGTCTTCGGCGCTCAGACCATAGCCATGTTGAAGCCAGCGCACCATTTCGGTGGTGGCATGTTGAACACATTGATCGAGGGGGCGAGCATTGCCGACAGTAAAGATATAGTCGGCATTTTCACCCCGCGGCCACTGCGCGCGTTCGCCTTTGCGCAGATCGACGGTGAACTGGACATCAAACGAGATCTCCACGCCGGTGCCGACAATTTCCCCATCTCCCTGCACGGCATGACCGTCGCCAATGTGGAAGAGTGCGCCTGCAACAAAGACGGGAAAGTAAACTGTCACCCCTTCAACAAAGCCATTGTAGTCCATATTCCCACCATGCTGGGCCGACGTCGCGGTGGAGATGGCCTGCCCGTTCGCCGGCGCCACGCCAAAACAGCCTACCATCGGCCTGAGGGGTAGAGCCAATTCGCTCAATTTCGTCTGTGGCTCCACCAGCCGCACGGTGCCCGCCGATCGATCGACCTGCCAGGTGGCCAGCGTCTGGTTTTCATCGGTCGGCCAGGGCAGGTGGCGGACATAGTCCGGATCGACCACATTGGGCGCGATCATCCGGCGCGTCCAACCATGTGGGCGGTTAGGGGTCAACTTGTCCAACTGCACCACCAATGTATCGCCCGGCTCGGCCCCTGCAACGTAAAAGGGACCGGTCATAGGGTTGCCGGGGCGAGTGATCTGCGCTCCGGTGGCGTCCTGCCCACGGGCATCGACGGTAGTCGTAATGACAGTGTCCCCGGGAGAGATGCGCAGCACCGGCTCGTGCGAACCAATGGTGTTAAAGTAATGGGATGGCTGAAAGTGATGGGTTGCCATGCTGTACCTCGCCTCTACTCTGCTGCAACAGGGATGTAAACGATTGACCCTTCGGTCGCCGCCGACGCGACCGTGACAGTGGTGCTGGCAGCGCTCAACAACTGGTAACCGAGTGTATCCTCCACGACGACCCAATAGTCGCCAGCTTCCAGCCCCTGAAAGATAGCGCCGGCATCGCCGCTCTGTTCGGTTGCTACGGTGTTACCATTGCTGTCCTGGAGTGCCACCGTGATACCAACCAAATTGGTCTCGCCGTCTCCCATCTCGCCATCGCGGTTTTCATCCACAAAGACAAGCACCGTGATAGAGTCGGTCGGCACATCGCTGCTCTGGACAACCTGGGGCGCGGGCAGTACTGCGGTCACTGTTGTCGTTAGACTCTCTGTGACCGGCGCGCCTTCCACGGGCGTGCTGTCGGTTGGGGTAACGCTGGCGGTAATGACTTCGGCGGCGTTTACTGTGGGGGGCGGGGCGCTGGTGGCCGTAGTCGTAATCGGTGTGTTCCCTTCTATGGCCGGGCCCGCGCTTGTTCCCACGGCTGCCATCTCATCCAGCGCGCCGCTCAATGCCTGAGTGAAAATTTGGAACCGCTGGCGTGTCTCGTTCAGTGTCTCGACTGCAGTGCTTAGATTATCGATATTGGCGTTTTGGCTCTCGATCTCATTGCGCAAGGAACTTTCCACCGAACCCAACTGTTGCTGAATCGAGGCAGCTTGTTCGCTCACAATGTTAATATTATTACTGACCGCACCGACATTTTCATCGACGCGTGTCAGATGGTTCTCCAACTCATCAATGCGCTTCCCGGCAAAGCTCAATGTGCCGCCGTTGATAAGCGCCAGGACCAACAACGTTAATAGCATACCCAAAATTGCGCCACCAATTGCGGCCAAAAACATTGACAACGAATCGTGGCTTACAGCTCGATATTCAAGCTCCGGGGCGTCTTCGGTAGCTCTGGCCGTGCCAACTGACTCCTGCTGAGCGCTCATAACATCCCTTCTTCCCTGTAGTAAATCCTAACAGCAATCATTAGATTATCAGATTCACTTGCTCTTGAAAGTAATATCGACAGTAATATCTAACAATCCATTCATTTCTATTGTACTATTTGTTTAGCCTTGTGGCTAACCTTTGTAATCAAGAATTGTAATTATCAAAGTGGAGCGCTACAATGTAGACCATGATGCATCGTCCAGGACAGGGGGTAGCCCATGCAGCGATCAATGCTGCGACTGTTGATTTTCTCCTTTCGCCTACCGGCCAAGCCGCAGCCCAGGCGTTACAGCAGGCTGATCTGCGCGAACACCAAACACTGTCGCTGTTGACCGAATTGCGCCGAGACTTCAGCGCCGCCGAAGCTGGCGCATTGTTGACGCTGGCGCGGCTGCGGCGGCGGGCGGCGATCAAATTTCCCCAGGCAGAAGCGCTTTTTTTTACCGCGGAAGCCCTGGAACAGGCGACGGCCTGGCCTATTGCCTACCATCGCGCAACCTGGATAGCCACCCAGGCCCCCCCTGGCGTTGTGCTTGATTTGGGCTGTGGGATTGGCGGTGATACGCTGGCGTTGGCCATGCACCGGCCGGTGATCGCCGTTGATAGCGACCCGCTGCGCTTGCGTCTAGCTCAGGCTAATGCCGCTGCATTGGGCTTGACACAGCAAATTGAGTTCCGCCTGGGCGACTGGACAGAGTGGCTAATGGCGGGCCAGTTACCGGCAGCCGTTGCCGCCTTTGCCGACCCAGCGCGACGCGTTGATGGCCGGCGCATTTTTCGGGCCGAAGGGTTGCAGCCGCCTCTGTCCATGCTGTTGCGTCTCCAGGCGGCATTGCCTCACGTCGGGGTTAAGGTGATGCCTGGGATTCAAGATGACGAGATTCCTGCCCATGCTGGTGTTGAATTTATCAGTCATGCTGGTATCTGTAAGGAGGCGGTGCTCTGGTTTGGGACATTGGCTCAACAGCGTCGGTGGGCTACAGTAGAGACGGCAGCAGGTTGGCAACACCATGAGGCCGATGAGGCAGAAGCACCGCCCCTGGGACCGATTATCTCAGGAGGATATTTACACGAGCCGGATCCGGCTGTCATTCGGGCCGGTGGTTTCGGCGTACTCTGTCGCGCGCTGGGCGGCCATCTTTTTGACCCGCAGATCGCTTACATTGTGGCCGAGCAGGCGTATACCCACCCGTTGGTGCAGAGTTTTCAGATCTGGGAAGTGCATCCGTTTCAATTGAAGTTGCTCAATCAGCGGTTGCAGGCGTTGGCGATCCAGACGGTTGAATTAAAAAAGCGGGGGATGCCCATTGAACCGGAAACTTTGCGCCCGCGGTTGAAATTGGCCAAACAAGGTCAAGCGGGCGTCGTAATCTTGACGCGGCAAGGCGATCAGCGGTTGATGTTGATTGGACAGCGATTGGGTAATACTTAATGGAAAATAATGAATAATCAATAATTAACCGTGGCGGCAAAACCAACATACAAAGTTTTCAGTAGACAGGAATCAGTGACCAGGGTACAGACGACTGGATACTGAAAACTGAGCACTGATTACCTACATTGGTATGTTCCTTTTGCGGCGACTGATAGTTAATGAGTTACTGCTTGTGCTGCTCGTCAGTATACATTGTGGAGAAGAGCGTTATGGCAAGTGAAGTCTTTGTGGAAGAACCGGTGGATGTGCTGACCCGCGTGTTGGGGGATGGGACGATTCTGCCCACCTCGTTTCTGTGGCGCCAGCATACGCGCTATGTAAACCATGTGGGCCGCCGCTGGGAGGAACGAGTGCAAGGTCGAACCATGCGTTATTATCTGGTGCAGACCGTGGATGGCAACACCTATGAACTTTGTTTTGACCCTGGCCGCGATCGGTGGACGGTGCAGCGCGCATGGTTGCGTGATTGGGTCGTATAAGGCTATTCTAAGAAAGGTAAATAGACGGAGCATTTCCCGTATTGCGTGAGCGCTGCCAGACGTTGCCTTTGCTCATGCACACCTTGTTCTTTCCCTTGTTCTTTGAAGTAGACTAGTACTTGTTGCGCAAGTCAGTTGTCACAAGGGCGCGAAGCACGCGAAGATTTTTCTCTGGCGACGCTTAGCGCGCTGGGCGGTCTTTGCGGTAGTTTAACGCGTTTCGCTACAAAATTTAGCCGAGTTTCTGTTGCGAAACTCGGGGTGAAGGTGACAGTCACTTACACAGTCACTTACACAGTCACTTACAATGTCCAGTGCAAGCTGCTACGTAAAGTGGTCGGAAGTGACTGTAACCTAGTCTTTCGCAACAAGTACTAGCCTAGGCGATTACAGGCGAGTACTCTCTAACGAAATTAACTTTCTGACTTAAGAGGCTTGCGCTTGATGACCTGCCTAGCATCTATTTACCTCTGTAAGATCTTGAAAAAGTAGGATGATGTGATTGCACAAGTGGATGGGCTGCTATTTTTCGCGGGTAGATTCCTTGACGATTTTCAGCCTCTATGCTATTTTAAGGTGTACACTCACAGTGTGAGTGTGCTTGGCACGGGCTTTGCCATTGGGCGGCCATTGTAAGCCCCCTTAGCTCAGGGGATAGAGCAGAGGTTTCCTAAACCTTTGGTCGGAGGTTCGACTCCTCCAGGGGGCGCTGATCGATTTGTGACCACGAGTACAAGAAACGCTTTGTGAGCTTTTCATGGGTTCGCAAGGCGTTTTTTTATGTCCATAGACCAAGGGTTTTCGCCAACTGACGTCTTGCTGCCCGTTTGCGTGGAAGGTGCAGGACCTCAGGAGGCAGCACCCCATGCTACATAAAGTTATACATTTCATTTGCCCTCGATTGCCAAAAAAGGAAAATTAATAAAATGTTTGTTTTATTACAGAGTGAAGTTGCACCAAATGAATGATCGTGCTATAAGTACTAGTGATAAAGCATTTTAGCTCTGGCGAAGTACTAGTAAACGACAAGATAACACTGAAGCTGCGAGGGATAATTTGAGTTAGATAAACAATAGTAACAGACAGGAGTTGCGGTATCATGAAATTTGAGTCGCTACAGTCTCTGCAAAAAGTATACAGTGGCAATTCGACATTGCTAGACAAAAATGGCGATTGCTATGTTAGTGATCTACCAAAGCTTCATCATTACCAGAGAAGCGATAGTGGTTATGTGTACGCAGGCGATGTAACACTAAATGATTTAAAAACCGTATTTTTATCCGTGTTTCCGGCGCTCGATTTTCTGAATTCAGTTGAACAGTAAGGGGGGCATCCCCAATTACGGCCAAATGATGAGAAGCAAGAATTTGTCCTCTGTTGCTTTGTCCCCTTTGTGATGCGACCTAACAGTAAAGGTATAGGTAACTAATTTTGCTGAAAAGGATATACCCGCCAACAGGAACGCCACTGATGCAGTTAACTAAAATCAGTGGCGTTTTTTATACACTGGGATATTACAAAAATCAGCGTATATAGCATTATATGAGGTATTAGTACTATATGACCATGACGTCATGACCATGACGTCGTAATCTAACACAAGTGGCGTAGTCTAATTGTCAACTTCTGGCAATGGAAAATGTCCTACATTTGTGATAATGTCATCTACGGTGCAGTGGTGTTAAAAACGATCGTCTTCCAGGTTGCTTCTTAGAGAAAAACAATTACCCTTTTCAATTAGAGTTCACTATGATAGATAAAGATAGCTGTGACAAAAGGGCGTCTATATGATGGTGAATGAACAACTCTCTAGCGCATTATCTAAAATAGTTGTAGCACATTTTTGGAACTACTATATTAATAGTTTTCAAGCGTTACGTTTGCTGGTAGAACATAAGGGATACGAAAACATTCACTATGTAGAGGGATGGGTGGTAGTAACTTTCGCTGACAATTTTGCTGTCCCTACGGAACACGCCTGGTTGGAAGCAGACGACGAGATTATTGACGTAACCTACTACAGTGGCCATTTAGTTCACAACAACGTGGATTATTTCGTCGCGAATCGTTATGACTATGACCAGGTGACGAAGCATTTTAAGGATGTAGGGATCTTGCCCATCACGCAACATCGTGATGCAAATAACCACAAGGCGATGAGTGCATCACTATCCGTAGTTGGTGTTGATTTAAACAGTTATTTCGATTCAAAATATGGCAAGATATAATCGCTATACAGATGGTTGGAGCGCATGACGCCATTGGTCCAGGCAACTGGAGCAGTGGCGTTTTTTATTTGAGCGTTTTTTACTGTTTAGGTCCTGTCGAGAATTGCGTGCTTTCCTTTCACCCTGCGCCTTAGCTCGTCCCTTGTAATTACACTGTTTTGCGTGATCTTCCAACCTACGTTACACTGCATACAAAAGGTAAACCACTGTTGTGGGGCAGAAAGTGACCGGCCTGGAGGCATAGTGCGGCGATGCCGCCCCTCGCCGCGGGAAGGGCTGGTCCATTTGGCCGACTGACCCAATGACCGGCTCCCTACTCCAGTCCAGGTGAAGGCAAGATTGCTTAAACCTGACACCACTAAAAAACCGCAATGGAATGGAGAGCATCCATGCAGGAGATTCAACAATTTGCGCAGACGATCATCGAAAACGTGGAAAAGGTCATCGTCGGCAAGACCGATGTCATTGAGACATTGGTGATTGCGCTGCTCTGTGAGGGGCATGTGCTTATGGAAGATGTGCCCGGCGTGGGCAAGACCATGTTGGCGCGTGCATTGTCCATCACCCTGGGCATTGATTTCAAGCGGCTCCAATGTACACCTGATCTGTTGCCCAGCGATGTGACCGGCGTCAGTGTCTTTAATCAAGAGACGCGCCACTTTCAATTTATCCCCGGGCCAGCTTTTACTAACATTCTGCTGGCCGATGAGATCAACCGAGCTACACCACGCGCCCAGGCTGCGCTCCTCGAATGCATGGGTGAGCGTCAGGTGACAGCCGATGGCGTCACCCGCGTGTTGCCCCGTCCCTTTTTGGTCCTGGCCACTCAAAATCCGATTGAATATGAGGGCACCTTCCCGTTGCCCGAAGCGCAACTGGATCGCTTCCTAATCAAACTACACCTGGGCTATCTCTCACCGACGCAGGAAAGCGCCATGCTGCTCAATCTGGGCGGGCGTCATCCAATTGAAACGTTGGAAGGCAAAATTGATGGCGCTACCATTCCCCGGCTGGCCGAACAGGTCTGGCAGGTGCATATTGATGAAAGTCTGCGCACCTATATTGTGGCATTAATTCAGGCCACGCGCACCCATGGCGAGCTGGCCCTAGGCGCCAGTCCACGCGGGACATTGGCCCTTTACCGCAGTGCCCAGGCGCGCGCCGCGGTCCATGGTCGCGACCACATTTTGCCCGACGATATTCAGGCGTTAGCACCGCTGGTCTTGCCCCACCGCTGTATTGTCAAGTCGGAAAGTCTGTTGCGCGGGCGAACGGCCACGGCCATTATCGAAGAAATCCTGGCTTCGACCCCACTGGATCTAGGAAGTGTGGAGGATTGAGGCGCTGAATGGGTAATCTCTTCTGGGCGTTGCTTGTCCTCTTTTTGGTGGGCGCCCTGCTGCGCATGGATTGGGTCTACTACCTGGTCTATGTGCTGGGTGGGGTCTGGATCTTTAGCCACTGGTGGATTCGTCGTGTGCTTCAACAACTGGATGTGCAACGGGTCATGGCCGATCATGCCTTTCTGGGGGAGAAGCCGCTGATTAAGCTGCGTTTTGTCAATCGCAGTTGGCTCCCCCTGGCCTGGCTACAGATTCAAGAACAAGTGCCGTTGGATGTGCGTGATGTCAGCGAATACAACAAGGTGGTCACCATCGGTAGCCGCACCACCATGGAGCACTATTATACGCTTTATTGCAAGCGGCGCGGCTATTACTTAATGGGGCCGCTCAACTTGCGCACCGGTGATCTCTTTGGCTTTGTCGATGGCGTGCGGCAGGAAAATGGGCTCATGTCGCTGACTGTTTATCCGCAAGTTTTGCCTTTGGAGAAGTTAGGCTTGCCCAGCCGTTCTCCTTTTGGTGTGCTCTCCAGCCGGCAGCGGCTCTTTGAAGATCCGGCGCGGGTGGCCGGCGTGCGCGGTTATAGCAGTGGCGATAGCCAGCGCATTATCCATTGGAAGGCCAGCGCCCACGGCGACGAGTTATTGGTCAAGAAGTTTCAGCCGGCCATTGCGTTAAATGTGGTGATTGTGCTGGATATTAACCGCGCCGCCTATCCTTATCGGGGCGAAAGTGGTTATAGCGAATGGGCCATTGTGATCGCGGCCTCGGTGGCCAATCATCTGACCGAGCAGCGCCAGGCGATTGGGCTCATGAGCAATGGCCGCGATTCGGTGACCGAACAGCCCATGGCGACCTTGCCGATCCGCACAGGACAGGGCCATCTCATGAACATTCTGAGTGCGCTGGCCCGGGCCGAGATGTATGAGAGTGAATATACACTGGCAACCTGGCTGCCCAAGCAACTGGTAGGGTTGGAATGGGGCGCAACGTTGGTTCTCGTCACGCCCAAAATCGATGAGCCAACGTTGTGGGCGCTTCACCAAAGTTATCGCCGCGGTTCGAATGTCATTGCGCTGGTCTGTGCCCCGCAACCAGACTTTGAACAAATGCAGAGTCAGGGGAAAAAGCTAGGCGTCCAGATGTACAAGTCAGTCTGGGAGCGTGACCTGGCTGCTCTGCAAGGTTAGAGGCCGTCCGAAAACCGATTGTGGTTTTTGTGAATCCCGCTGAGAAACCAATGCCATCACAGAGGTTTTCGGATAGGTGCTAAGTTAGTGGTGAATCATGACAGAAACTCACTCTAGTGTTCCCAGTGGTCAATCCACGGCAGGTGGCTATGACAGGCCGGATGGTGGGCGTGCGCCCTATGATCAGGCTTGGCTTACGTCTTTACTACGCCCTTTGCTGATTGCAATTCTCGTCGCTTGTTTGGACATTGCGCTGCTCTCGCTGATTAGCCGCTTTGCGCCAGCGCTGGGAGGCGGCAATGGCCAGGTGCTTGTGCTCTTTAGTGTGATCGTTGTTTTTGTCGGCTGTGCGACTACTACATGGCTCGCGCAACCGGGGCAACGGCAACGCCGCGCTCCTATTTACCGCCTGACGGAGCTTGCTTTTATCATTGTGATCACACGGCTCTTGCTCTGGGGGCTCTCTGGTCAGTGGCCCACGTTGGCGATGTTGCTCTACCGGCCATTAGCCACGTTGCTTGACGGCCTGCTACTCAGTGCTGGGTTGGTGGTGATTATCTCCTGGTTTTTGGCGACCGATCTGACCAGTGACCTACTGCGTCTGGCCCTCCAGCCGGATGAACTCTTTGCCCTGGAAAATGACCGCATTGGTGAGATCATCCGTACATCGAATAGTGACCGGCCGGCAGTTTTGCGGCGCCTGGTAGGACGTTGGGTGGCCGGTGGTATTGTGCTGGTGCTGGTGGCTTCTGGCCTGCAAATTGAGCGACCGGTCAATGGCTTTTTTGCGCTGTCCAAGCAGAATATTGATCCCAGTGTCATTGCCGCGATTGTGATCTATTTCTTAGTAGGATTGGTGTTGATTAGCCAAGGGCAATTGGCGCTCCTGCGCACGCGCTGGCTCATTGATCGGGTGCCGGCGACGGAGAGTGTGCTGCGTCAATGGCCGCTCTATGTGGTTCTGCTGCTGGTGGTGATTGGGTTGCTGGCTACGCTGCTGCCCTTTGGGGGCACTTTTTTGCTGGCGCAAATTCTCTATACCGTGGTCACCTCTATTTTTAACGCGATTTTTGGGGTTTTTCGTTTTTTGATGGGACTGCTCTTGTTACTGATTGCGGCGATCATGGGGAAACCACAAGAGGCGCCCCCACCCGAAGCGCCCCCGCCGCCACCCCAGCCAATGTTTCAAGAATTGCCGCCTGCTGCTAGTCAATTGCCCGCGTGGACAGGTGGAGCGATCTTTTGGGTGGTGATGGCGCTCTTTCTTGGGTACGCTGCCTACATCTATCTGAATGACAAAGGAGTAAGATTTACTTGGCTTGTCTCGCTTTGGCAAATGCTGCGTGAACGCTGGCGGCTTCTCTTTGGGGCCTACACACAGTGGCAGCGGAGCCATCTGCCGACATTAGGCGCAAAGCGAGGCGCCGTAGAGGGCGAACCGGAACAACAGCGCGGCGGTCTCCCACGTAATTGGCGTCAACTTGACCCAACCCAACAAGCACGATATTTTTATTTAACCACCCTTGTCCAGGCGAAAGCGAGTGGGCTACCTCGTGCCGAAGGTGAAACACCGTCGCAATATGCGTTGCGCTTGGCTGCTTTTATCGCCCAGGGAAAGGCGAAGCGTGAAGGTGGCGTGGAGGCTGCCCAGCCAGCAACTGTACAAGCAGCCAATGCCGAGGTAGATGAGCCTGAGGTAGAGCGCGCTGAAGCAGATCATGAAGCCGTACAGAAGCTTACGGCAGCCTTTCTCCAAGCTCGGTATACAAAAAGACCAATAGCTGTAACCGAAAGTCAGGTTTTGGTAAAAATCTGGGAAAATCTTAAGGTGTACCTAAGATTGTAGTTTGAACCCCAAATTGCTAAAAATCTTTCCTTGACGACTACGCCTTAGCCTGCTATAATAGATATATTGTGGGCAATTGTCTTTATGGTGGGTTATTCGTGGTTATCGGCAAACTCTTGCAAGTGACTTCTGACCTTGCCAATATGTGCATTCGGAGTAACATTTTCAATGGCGGAAGCGGCTTTTCATCCCGACAATGTGGATCAAACCAATGTGGACCAAAGCGATGTGGATCAAAACCACATGAATCAAGGTGGAGAATTTGTGGATTCTCAGGGTGCGTCCGATCTAGAACTTTTTGAGCAATACTTAGATGCAGATACAGATTTTGATCTGCCCGAACGAGGTGATCTGCGCGAAGGGGTCATCGTTGAAGTCCGTCCTAATGAGTTGCTGGTCAACGTCGGCAGCAAACGCGATGGGGTTGTACCGCAGTCGGACCTGGCTAAGCTGGATCCTGAATTTGTAAAGAGCCTGTATGAAGGGCAGACAGTTGATGTCGTGATTAGCCGTCCGCCTGAAGATGATGGTGCTTTTCAACTCAGTATTGCCGATGCCCAAATGCAGCGCGACTGGATCACCGCACAGGAACTGTTAGATAGCGGCGATATTGTCACCCAATCCGTGATCGGCTATAACAAGGGCGGGCTCACTGTGGAATTCCGGCATCTGAAGGGTTTTGTCCCGGCTTCCCATGTGATTGACATGCCGCGCAACCTTTCCGAGGAGCAACGGCGGAGTGAACTAGAGAGCTATATCGGCAGCGACATGCGGCTCAAGGTGATCGAGGTTGATCGCCGTCGCCGTCGCTTGGTGATGTCGCAAATGTTGGCCGAGCGAGAATATCGCAACCAACGGCGCGAGGCGCTCTTCGATACGCTCAAGGTGGGCGATGTCATTGAAGGTGAGGTGCGCAACCTGCGTCCCTTTGGCGCCTTTGTAGATATTGGCGGCGCGGATGGGCTGCTCCATGTGAGCGAGATTGGGTGGTCGCCGATTGGGCACCCACGCGAGGAACTCACCGTGGGCGATAAGATTCAGGTCCAGGTCATTCGCCTCGATCCTGCTGAACAGCGGATTGCCCTAAGCCGTAAGCGCGTCCTGCCGAATCCTTGGAATGATATTGAAAGTCGCTATCATGTAGGCGATGTGGTTCCGGCCAAGATTACACGGGTGGTCGATTTTGGAGCGTTTGCCCAATTAGAACCCGGTGTAGAGGGTTTAATCCACATTAGCGAATTGGCTGATATTGCCGTTGCCGAACCGCTGAAGACCGTGGCGGTAGGGGACGAGGTGATGGTCAAGGTGCTACGTGTCGAAGCACGACGCCAACGCATTGGTCTCAGCCGCCGCCAAGTCGATACGAACACAGGCGCTATGGATGGCGACAGCGGCGATGCCGCCGGCTAATTGAAGCTGTGTTTGTTTGGCTATCCCAACTAAATTTGGCGCGTCCCGCTACAATCAAGTATAATTGCTTTGCGATTATCGTTGTTTGCTCTAGACCTGTCAGACGGCTTAGCGCATTGTCTGGCAGGTTCTGTTTTGTTCAGGTTTGTCGAGTTCCGTGAAAGGAGGTGAAACAGAGTGAGCGTAGATTTAAGACCAGGTGAATCACAAGATAGCCTCCTGCGGCGGTTCCGTAAGGCGGTTGCTGAAGCACGCATTTTGCCGATTGTCCGCCAAAAACGTTGGTTTACGTCCAAGAGTGAAGTCCGACGGATTAAACGTCAAAAGGCAATCCGCAAGTCACAACGGACCCCAACCTACTGAGTGGGCCGACTGAGTGATACTCGGTTCAAAGTGAGGTCCAGGGTTTTGTAGACTCTAGAGACGGGAGAGTAGAGACTGGTGTGTGCCATCTCTACTCTCCCGTCTCAGAGATCGGGCTTTGATTTTAGTCTTGGTTTCTACCAAAGGCTGAAATTTTTGCTTCGGCTTTGCAGCAGGGCGGACAGGGAAAAAATATTGCCCATTCTGCGGTTGGCGTGCACGTTACCCGAGAATGATTAGGAGATGAATGGAGTTACATGGCTGAAGAAACAGTTGTCTTTGAAGGAAAGATTGTTGACACCTTGCCCAACGCAATGTTTCGCGTTGAACTTGAAAATGGACACACGGTCCTAGCCTATTTATCAGGCAAAATGCGCAAGTATTATATCCGTGTGTTGTTAGGCGATAAGGTAAAGGTGGAAATGAGCACCTATGATCTAACACGCGGGCGAATCGTCTATCGTTACAAGAACTAACGGTCTTTGCAGTATACGTTACCAACAATGAATACTACGGCTGATCTATTGCTGGATTGTGGCTAGGCGCGTGTGGGCTTCGATGGCCTGGCGCGCCACATTTTTTTCTGCGGCAAAAGTCAAAGTAGCAACTGCCTGCTCCAACTCCAGCCACAAGACGCGAAATTGTTTCTCATCTTCTACTGGTCGAGGAAGTTGGGCGGCGCCGGTTAGCTGCATGAGATAAAAATGTTCGGTGCGCACGTAATGACTGCCTTTGTGATCAAATTCCACTGTTTGTGGCCCCAACGCATTGACAATTCTTAGATCGGCGTAACCACTCTCTTCCCTTGTTTCACGTAGCGCTGCCACCTCCGGCGTTTCTCCTGGGTCAATGTGTCCTTTGGGTAAGCGCACTTCTTTGCGCGCCGGACGATCAAGCACCAGCATCTGCCCTTGATGGATCACGACACCGCCGGCCGCTTGGTAGCGGATTATCTCAGTCATTGCCAACCTCTCTTATTTCTCCCTTACAGCACCCGCACATAGAGTTGTTCGGCCAATTCGCTGCCCAGTATCTTACGCGCATCTTGCACAAGGCTGTCGCTCACAAGCTGCAAGGTGACAGGCCCACTAAAAGGCGCCTTTTCCACCAACTGCACTTTTTGGCCTGGCGTTAATTCCAATTGGCTCAGATAGCGTAAGACGCGCGCATCGGTAAGGCCAACCCGTTGCAGCACACCCCATTGGCCAGGCCGGAGTGTAACAACGGAGACTAATTCTTCTTGAGGTAATGTACCATCTTTGCGTGGGATCGGATCACCGTGGGGACAGTGTGTGGGATAGCCGCTTAGGTTATCCATGCGTTCCTCAAAATAGGCGCTGATTGAATGTTGCAGTCGATGTGCTTCATCGTCCACTTGATCCCAAGTGTAGCCCATGACCTTGAGCAAAAATACTTCCAGTAGGCGGTGACGACGGATGAGTTGCAGAGCTGCCAAATTACCTTGCTCGGTCAAAGTGATCCCATCCGTGGTAGAACGGCTGACAAAGCCGGAATCCTCTAGCCGTTTCAACATGCTGCTCGTAGCCGCCGGGGAGACATGCATCCGCTCGGCAACGGCAGAGGTTGTCACCTTATCGCCGTGTGCACCCAATTTATAGATTGCTGCCAGATAGTCCAGCATACCATCCGTTGTTAAGCCACAAAATGTTTGCATATGTTTAAATACTGCTCTAGTGTAAGTCGTAACCCAATTTTTATCATGAATATGAGAAATATTAGGCTGGAATTATATATAGATTCGTCTCCTCTGTCAACCTCCTATTTCGGCTGGGGTGCGTACCACATTTGGGGGATACTCCGGTTAACGAAATTTAGTTGCTCGACCAGTCCCCCAAAATGGGACACACCTTTTCGGCTGGGGTGCGTACCACAAGTGGAGCAAAGCTCTGGGCATATTTCAGTTTTAGTGTGAATTCGCACTGGCCACGAGGTAACGTGCCAGGGGTGAGCGACGACTAGTCCAGTTTGATCAATAACTTCTTGCTCGTCCGGCACGTTGCCCTAAAAGTGAAATACACCCCTGACATAAGATAATTTTGAGCAGAGACCTCGGTCATTAGTATAATACACGATTATGACTCACTATATTAGGTTCTGTTGACATTTGTGGTGCTTACACCTGTCAGGTGTCCAACACCTGACAGGTGTTCCACTGGTGCATTCCGAAATGTCAACAGAACCTAACACGCGGAAGCCCGTGGGGCGCGTAACCCGCAACACATCCAGGAGCATTCATGAACCATCTACGCATCACCGCCGGCCCTTTTACCTTTGTCGCCCGCCTGGAAGAAGAGGATGCGCCCCAAACCTGTGCCGCCTTCAGCGGAATCTTGCCTTTTCAAAACAAGATTATCCAGGCGCGCTGGAGTGGAGAAGCGGCCTGGATCCCGCTGGGTGATTTTAAGTTGAATGTTGGCTTCGAGAATCATACCAGCCACCCGTCACGCGGCGATATACTTTTTTACCCCGGTGGCTACAGCGAAACCGAGATCCTTTTTCCCTACGGCAGCACCTGCTTTGCCAGCAAGATGGGGCAATTGGCCGGCAATCACTTTCTGACCATCGTCGAAGGGCAAGCACAGTTGCCGGCATTGGGCCACATGGTCCTGTGGCAAGGGGCGCAGGATATTCTTTTCGATTGGGTAAAATGACGCTATGACCTCTTCTCTCGCCATGGCCACAGTCCGACAACGGCTCGCCCAATGGACACAGGCTGGGTGGTTTGGTTGGGCGCTGGCGCTCTGCTCCACCTTTGCCAGCAGCATTGTCACGCCCCTTTCACGTGGGCTGATCGTGGCGGGCGTCGATCCGATTAGTCTGTTGCTCGTCCGTCTCTCCCTGGCAGTAACACTGATTGCACTGACATTGGCCATTACCCAGCCAGCCCTCTTTCGCATTGATCGGCGCGGATGCTGGCGTGTGCTGGGGGTGGGTGCGGTGGCCGGCGTAGAGATCTGCTGCTTCTTTAGTGCATTGGCCTATGTCGATGCTTCCATGTCGGCCATGATCAAATCGACGCAGCCGCTGGTGGTCTTGCTGTTGCTCACTCTTGGCGGAGAACGCTTGACCCGTCGTCACCTGGTGCGATTGGGGCTGGCCTTTTGCGGCATCTATCTGTTGGTGGGTGGGCCGAGCGGTGGGGCAGTTGCGCCCATTGGCCTGCTGCTCTTGCTGGCTTCGCTTCTGCTCTATGGCTCGCAGCTTGTCTTTACGCAGTGGTGGCTAGGTGGCTACAACACCCACACCGTCACCTTCTACTTAACCAGCGTCATGACCGTGATCATTGCTGGCTGGTGGTGGGTGCAAGGGGTGGCATGGCGGGATCCGGGGGCGTCGGGCTGGATGATTATTGGGGTGTTGGCCGTGGTGAGCACCTGGTTTGCCCGCCTGGCCCTCTATGGGGCCATCCCGCGCATCGGCACCGGCCAAATCGCTCTGCTCTGGCCCTTGCAGACGCTGACCATCATCGTGCTCTCGGTGATCTTTCTCAACGAGCGCATGACGTCGGTGCAGTGGATGGGCGGTGCTTTTGTCTTGAGCAGCGCCATGTTGGCGATTGAGCGGGTTAGACAAGTCAGCAGGCAATAGCTTAGGGGCCGCGCGAAATCAATATTTTCATACGGACCCTAAGGGTTTGTCAGGGGCAAGAGCGCAACCAATCTTCTGTGCAGCATCAGCCACCTTTGTTCAACTCTCGAAATCTATCCACCATTTTGGGGTGCACTGCACGTTGGCTCATATAGGTCTCCGAGTGAAATCGCATAGATCCTCAGTGAGAATTGCACCGATTTTACCTCTCCGCCCACATGAGCGTTGCACGTTTAGGATAACCGCCTTCCAGGCAAGCTCGCACCACCGCGCACCTGTCCTAATACGGCAATGACCTCCATTTTAGGGTGCGTCCCATTTTGGGGGACTGGTCGAGTAACTAAAATTCATTAACCAGGTAAGCCCCCAAATGTGGTACGCACCCCTCCATTTTTGCCTAGTTGCGCTGCCATTCCATTTTCGTTACAATAGAAGCGCCAATCTAATTTGATCGGGTCGGTTACAAGATACGCAACACGCAATACACAACATCAAAGCATTCCCCAATTGCACAAAACCAACCCATTGCTCTGAAAGGGCGCGGCTATGCTCGACTTTCATCGCTCCTCCTTTACCTGGCACTCACACCCCTGGAGGCCCGATCCCTTTTATCGCTATCCTGGCGGCTTTGTGGGCCAAGCCGGGCAGGCGTACCATGTGCGTTTCCGGTTGGACGCCGCCTGCACCATTGAAGATGAGCAGAGTGGCCGACGCACCGAACTCTTTCTGAGCGCCCCCTGTCGCACTGAATACACCATCGCCGACCGCAATCTCTTTCAGGTGCCCAGCAGTGAGTTTCGTTTTGCCTTTAGCCGTGATTGGCGCCTCTCCATTGCCAACCGCCCCAGCACGGAAAGCGAGCCGACCAATGTGGCCCGTCTCAGTGATGCCTTTCAGGCTCACAAACTTGACCTGCGCACCCTGGCGGATGCAGTTACATTGACCAACGCCGGTCAGATCATTGACGCGACGCTAGCCGACGCGGTTCTCAATGGCCACTCCACCTATCGTGATCCCGCACGCCAGCTTGCGGTGACGGTTGAATACCCCATCAACCTGATCAATCTCAACGTGCCCGCTGCGGAGTTCCAGGTCTGCACCGGCCCCGTGCTATTACCCGATCTCCGGACATGGGATGGCGAAGAAGTCCAGCGCGTCTTTGTGGCTCACGTCGCCTTTACTGCTTTTGATCATGTTGAGTTTATCTTGCGCCGGGAGGTGACCGCCGATCCCAGCGAACGAAGCTGGCTTGAGCAGCCGGTGGGGCGTGACCGCTTTGCCCTACATGATCCGGCCAAGCAACCGCCCAATTACCCGCCGCCCCGCCCCAAACCGACGACCTACCAGGAAGTATGGGAACTGCCGGCGCACAATGTCGTCACCAGCGTAGGGTAATAAGGTGACTGTCACTGGTCACGACGTGATCGGTCAGAGGAATCTGCCGTGACTAGTGACAGTCACCTTGACACGCAACAAAAATCACCCTATATTTTTAGTTAAGAAGGGACAAACTTTTGAGCAGAAAAGGTAAACGGCTCGTGGTCGAGCCCGATGGTCAAGTTGCCATTACAACGGTGGAGGTTCCTGACCCGGCGCCCAACCAAATTCTGGTGCGTATTGTCCTCACCCAAGTGAGCGCCGGCTCGGAGATGAATGTGGTGCGTCGGCGGCGTATGGCCAGTGCTGCCGAGCGGCAGCACTTTGCACCCCAGGGCATAGGGTACACCGGGATTGGGTTTGTCGAGGCCATCGGCGCTGAGATTACCGACTTTGCGGTCGGTGACCGGGTGCTCTGCAACGGCAATCATGGCACTCATTGGCTGGTGACGCCGGCCAAGGTGCTCGAGGGGAGCAGCGTGGGGCAGGATTTTGGTATTCAGAAGGTGCCTGTTGGGCTCGACAATACCGAGGCTGCTTTTGCCATCTTGGGGGACATTGCGTTGCATGGCGTGCGGCTAGCCCAGTTGCAGATCGGAGAGTCGGTGGCAGTGCATGGGTTGGGGGTCATTGGCTTGATCGCAGTGCAACTCTGTCGCCTATCCGGCGCCTATCCAGTTATTGGTGTGGATCTGGTCGAAGAACGGCTGGCCCTGGGGCGCAAATTAGGCGCCACCACGATCCATGCCGGGCAGGAGGATGTCGTCGATCGCATTCGCATACTGACCCAACTGCCCTGGCGCTATCGCAACGCACTGCCGGGGCTGGAGCCGGGCGCCGGTGCCGAAGCGCAGATCCACTGTTCCTCTAACATCAACATCTATCCCACCATGATCAAAGCCGCCGCGGACCGAGGCCGGATCATTTTGGTGGGCGCTACCTCGGGCACCGTGCCCATTGAATCACATGAACTCTTCCGGCGTGAGTTGACGGTGCGCGGCTCCTACCAGACCGGCATGGCGGAACCCCACCCCTATTGGCCCTGGACGCGTCCACGTAACCAGCGGGTGATCATGGATCTGATCGACCGTGGTGAGTTGGATGTCAAGCCACTGATCAGTCATGTGGCGCCTTACACCGAAGCGCCGGCGCTCTACGATCTGATGATGAATGGCGGCCCGGGCTGGATGAGCATCTTTTTTGAGTGGGAGTAGGGGCTAAAAAGTGTTTTGACAGTTCGCCCCGCTCATAGTATAGTAAATTCCAAACAGTGTGTGAGGAAGACCGCACAGCTCACACCTGTTATCTGCGTTGTCCCCGTTACCATCCAGGTAGTATTCAGCATCACCTGAATGCTGGTCACTGCGTAGGCGCGTTGCGTCTGCACTCATACATCTATTTATTTCTACCCAAGGAGGCAACATGATCCGAAAAGTTCATTTCGTCTATGTAGGCATAATCATCATGCTAGGGGTGTTGCTGACCGGTTGTGCATCTCTGGTGCCAGCCGACGAAGCTGTACCAGAGACCGCGGCTGAACCGGCAGCCACGACCGCACCGGCGGAAGAAGCAACCTCCCAGGAGATGGCGGCTGATGAAGGGGCTGCCAACACATCTTGGATCAACCGATGTGAAGGAGATCCGGTCGAGGGCGGCACGGTGACGCTGGCCTTTGCTGACTCAGCCATGAGCGGCGAGAATTGGCTTTCCCGTTCCTCCACCAATGAAAGTTTTCTCTTTAGCCAACTGGTCGATCTGGATATTAATACGCTGGAGATTGTGCCGGATGTGGCCGAGAGTTGGGAGATATCCGAAGATGGGTTGACCTACACCTATCACCTGCGCAACGACGTACTCTGGCATGATGGTGAGCAACTAACCGCGGCCGATATCAAGTGGACGATTGAGATGTTCTGGCACCCCGACACCAACATTCCCACCCGCACGACTTTGCCGCTCTTTAACATTGCCGGCACCGATGAATTTGCCAGTGGTGAGGCCGATGAAATCACAGGCGTCAAGGTTCTGGATGACTATACGGTCGAGATTACGCTCAAAGAGCCGCGTGCCGACTTCTTCTATGGCATGGGCGGGCTCAATCTCTTCCCGAAACATGTGTGGGAAACTATTCCCTTTGCCGAGATGCGCGAATCACCCTTGGCGCGTGAAGGCATTATTGGCTCCGGCCCCTTTAAGATGGCCGAGTTTGAGCCGGATCAATATTACATTTTGGAAGCCTTCGATGACTACTATCAGGGTCGTCCCCATCTGGATCGGCTCATCTTCCGCATTGGTCTAGATTCGGTTGCGTCGTGGATGCCAGGCTTGGAAGCCGCCGAAATCCAGGTCGGTAGCATGGTCAACGGTCTGGACCGCGAGCGGGTGGAAGAAAATCCCGATCTGGCGGTGGTCGGCGCACCGCTGCCCGGCGCGATGGCAATCTGGCCCAACCACACCCGTTTAACCGATAAGCGGGTGTTGCAGGCGTTGGTCTATGCCATCGATCGCACTGCGATTGCCGAAGGCATTTATGGCCCCGGCCAGGCGCTACCCTACGAGTATGCAAACATTGACCCACGCCACGAATGGATTAGCCCCGACATCCCCACCTATGAGTACAACCCCGAAAAGGCCAAGGAACTTTTGGCAGAGGCCGGGTGGGATCCAAACCAGGAGCTGCAATTCATCACCTACTACCAATCCGAGCTAGACCGTAGTGTCGTGGCGGCCATGCAGCAATATTGGGCGGATGTGGGTGTGAAGGTGTCGGTCGAGCATATGGATGGCCCGACCTTTGTCGCCCGCTTCTATGAAAATCCCGACTTTGACCTGGGCTACGGCTGTTGCGGCGTGGCGCTGCCCTATGAATATCCACGCTACTCCTGTAGCAATATGCCGCCGGCTGGCTTTAACGGCTCACAGTACTGTAACGAGCATGTCGATGAGTTGGTCAATGCCTCGTTGGTGGAGCCGGATACGGAAAAGCGCAAGGCCATGTGGTATGAGATCAGCGAGATTACCAATGACGAACTGCTCCACATGACCCTCTTCCAACAGGATCGGCGTCATGCGATCAACAAAAAGGTCTGTAACTACCAATTCCGCCAATGGACCAACATCGTCTGGCCGGAACGTAGTCCCCATACCTGGTGGCTAGCGCAGTAGGGGGAGGGAGACGGGAGTAGGAAGTAGGGAGTAGGGGAGGACGATCTCTCCTTACTCCCTACTTCTTACTCCTTACTTCCGTAATAGCTATGAACCGCTACATTCTGCGCCGGATTTTTCAGGCAATTCCGGTTTTGATTGGGATTACGATTATAACCTTTACTTTTACGGAGTTGGCGCCGGGCGACGCGGTGTCGGCCATGCTCTTGTCCCAACAGGAGTCGGGGTTGACGGGCGCGCTCGATGTGCAGACGCTCCGTGAAAAGTATGGGCTTGATCAGCCGCCACCCATTCGCTATTTACAGTGGATGGCTGGATTGGCACGCGGCAATTTGGGGGTGCGCATCCGCAGTCGCGTGCCGGTGGCCGAGGAGATTGGCCGCCGCTTGCCCGCGACCATCCAACTGATGTTGGCCGCGCTGCTGATCTCGGTGGTGCTGGGCATTCCCTTTGGGATTCTGTCGGCGTTGCGCCAATATACACGCTTTGACTATGCATTGACCACCTTTGTCTTTATTGGCATTTCGGTGCCCGGCTTCTTTGCCGCGATTGCCGCCATCTATGTCTTTGCCGTGAAGTTGGGCTGGTTTCCCACCAGCGGTTATTCCACGCCAGGTCAGGACTTTACCTTTTGGGGCAACTTGTTTGACCACCTCCATCATCTGGCCTTACCGGCCCTGGTCTTGGGCATTGAGAGCACCGCAGCGATCATGCGCTATACGCGGTCGAGCATGCTAGAGGTGATTCGCCTGGATTACATTGTCACCGCACGCAGCAAGGGGCTGGCGCAACAGGTTGTGGTCATTCGCCATGCGCTGCGTAACGCGCTTTTGCCGGTGATCACCATTCTGGGTTTGCGGTTGCCCAGCCTCTTTGGCGGCGCGATTATTATCGAAAATATCTTTAATTGGCCGGGCATGGGCATTCTCTATCTGGATGGCGTGACGACGCGCGACTACCCATTGATCATGGGCATGGTCTTAATCTCGGCCTTTTTGATTGTGTTGAGCAATCTGCTAACCGACCTGGCCTATGCGTTGGTGGACCCGCGCATTCGGTATGAGTAGGCGTGACAACCAGATTTCGGGATTATTTTGACAGTTCTACGATAGTACGAGAGAGTATGCAACTGTGAGTGTAGAAGCCAAGGCGCAAGGGGGCAAAGGCGTGGCGCCCGCCCTCCGTGAACCCCAGAAAAAAGTCCAAATCCAGTCGCCAGGGCGGCAGGCGTTGCGCCGTTTCCTGCGCCACAAGTTAGCGGTGGGCAGCTTGCTCTTTATGGTGGTGGTGATTGTGAGCGTCTTTCCGCTGGCATCGGTGGTGGCGCCCATTTCGCCGGTGCGCACCAACCTGCGCGAGGTGCGTCAACCGCCGAGTGTCAACCATATCTTGGGCACCGACATGATTGGCCGCGATGTGTGGAGCCGACTGATCTATGGCGGGCGCGTCTCAATTGCGGTTGGACTCGCAGCGGTTACTATCTTTATGAGTATCGGTACTTTCCTGGGCAGCATTGCCGGGTATTATGGTGGCAAGGTCGACATGCTGATCATGCGCGTCACCGACACGGTCATGGCCTTTCCGGTGTTGGTAATTTTGATCAGCATTGTGGCGATTGTGGGGCCTGGGCTAGTGAATGCCATGATCGCGATTGGTCTGATTAGCTGGACCGGGGTGGCGCGCTTGGTGCGCGGCCAGATCCTTTCCGTGCGCGCCATGGATTTTGTCTTGGCAGCCGAGGCATCAGGGATACCACAAGGGCGCATTCTACGCCGGCACATCTTGCCAAGCATTATCGCGCCCATTACGGTGGCGGGCAGCTTTGGCATTGCCGGCGCAATCCTTACCGAGGCCGGCCTAAGCTTTTTAGGGTTGGGCGTGCAGATCCCGACACCCAGTTGGGGCAACATGCTCAACGAAGCACAGTCGATTGAATTGATCGAATCCTTCCTTTGGCTGTGGCTGCCGCCGGGACTGATGATCAGCCTCTGCGTGCTAGCCATCAACTTTATCGGTGATGGCCTGCGCGATGCCCTGGATCCCCGTATGAATCTGAACTGAGCACTCCTTGATTACGTCCTGATGTGAAAGTGGCTGTAGGCTGCTAGCTGTTGGCTACTAGCAGCTAGCAGCCTTCGATCAACCGGGCTGCCACTCAAATGTTTGATCAACCGGATACATCGGTCGCGCGATCTGTTGGTAGGGCAGCCGCGCTAGGTCCAGATCCGAGGCGCCAGGGCTGAGCGCCATGAGCGCCATGGGCGCGATCTGGATCAACTCCGGGAAAAGATAACCCAATTTTACAACCACAATTTTGTAGGCCAGGGGGTCAACGCCGGCATGTGCAAAGTCGGCCAGCGTGGTAAAGCCCTGCCGCTGCGCCGTTACAATCACTGTAACGTTTTCGACCTGCACCACGGCTTGCGCCCCATTCTCATCGTTATGGTTGCTTTCAACCAAGTTCAGCACTTGGCCCTGCACCCAGCACGGTTGGCCATGAATGGTGTCCAATTTACCACCCAGCGTTATCTCGACCCAACCACCTACACCGGCGCGCTGACAGGCCGCCACGGCCGCCGCGTCACAGATCCCCGCCACCAATGCGCTAGGCGCTTGATGGGCCAGCAGCCGCGCCAGCAGCAGCGGAATATCCCCCACGGCGCCGGCTGTGACATTGTCGCCACTGTCGCTGAGAAAGACGCAGGCTTCGGGCGCGGCCAGGGCGGTTGCGATACACTCATCAATCGTACCGGCAGGAACACCAAAACCAAATTCGCGCCTTGCCGCCCAGTAGGCTTGGGCCAATTTGTTGGCTTCCTGTTGGATGACCTGCCGCTCTGTGCCCGTCACGACTGCCGCGGCGTGGGCGCGCGCTTCATCGACCCACGCAAAGCCGACAAAGAGCGCGGCGTGGAGCACGCCGGGGATTTGGTCAACAGCGGGCAGCGCACCCCACAGCGTTGCGCCGGGCTCCATGTCAGTGCGGGTATGTTCGCCGGCCAGCAAGACGGGAATGGGCGTCAGTGCAACCTGGGGACGGACGCCGGTGGTCAAGGCTTGCACTAACAATTCACAGGCGCGGCGCCGCGTCTCAAGTGTATCGCGATGGGGCGCCGTGCGGTAAGCCGTGATGATGTCCACCTGGGCCACATAGGCCTGGGAAATGTTGCCATGCAGATCCATACTGGCGGCAATGATCGCTTCCGGCCCGACCATCTGGCGCACCGCCCCCGCGAGATCAGCCTCAGCGTCGGTCATCCCTGCCACAAACATGGCGCCATGCAGGTCGAGATAGACGCCATCAACGGGGCCAATCGCCTGCAAGCGTGTTAGAATGCCCTCTTTCAACTGTTGATAAGCGTCTGCCGCAATCGGTCCACCGGGCAGAGAACGGGCAAAGAGTGTGGGGATAAACTCCACGTCAGCAACCTCTCCTCTGGCAACATCTCCTCTGGCAACCTCTCCCCCGGTAAACTCAGCCAGAAAAGGATAGCGGTCAGACGCTAGCAGCGCATTATCGGCCAGGATGGTAAAGTCAGCCAGCCGGTTAGGAATGGGGGAAAAGTTGCTATTTTCGTTGGAGATACCGCCGATTGCGATGCGCATGGTAGCCAACCTTGAACTTAGAATAAAAGTGTATAGAGACTAGTGTAGGTGTTGGGCGTCCTACGTTTGATGTTGATCACATCAACTGTCTTTGCGTCTGTATCGACGCGATAGAAAATACGCCAACCGTCTATCTTGATTTTATAAATACCTTGATAGTGATCGCGCAACTCTTCACTGTTGAGTGGAAAAGGTTCATCCTGTAACTCTAGAATGATCTGGGTTGCTTCCCGCTGAATACGTCCTGGCAGATTTCTGAGTTGACGCTGTACATTTTTACGAAAAGGTTTAAGCTGGTACTGCATCACCCCTCGCCATTGCTCGCAACTCAGCCATGTCATCCTCAGTCATTTCAATATACTCATCTTCGCCGCGTGCCAGTGCAAGTTCAGCTTCTAACACATCAATCACATCTTGCAACTCTTCTAACTTCTCGAACAATCGATCCCAAGCTATGGTAGAAACCAATACACCGGCAGCATGTCCATTTTTCGTGAGAAAAACAGGCGCTTCATCAGCCAACGACAAAATGGCGTTGTAGTCATTCCGTAGATCACTAACTGGAACAATCTGTGGAGTAGCTTTCATCTGAATCCCTCCTAGTGCACTGTAACCGAAATTCTGCTAGATTACAGGTGGTCATCCAAGTCTTCCTGGAAGGGGCGGCGGATGGTGAAAGACAGGAGGTGTACGTTGCCCCTTCCAGGAAGACGCACGCCAGCGCACCCGCATTGGCTAAACTCGCAGAACTTCGGACACAGTGTGCTAGCAAAATATTAGCTATATTTTGCTATATTACTATAATAGGGACAGATAGTCAAGCATTAATATTTAGTGTGACGCACACTTCAAGTTATCCTTAAAGAGTCTACCCGCGCGACGGTTCCGTCATCGTTTCCCGCGCCTTGCGGGACAACTCGGCCAGATGCCCATCGTTGGCCATGACCTGGGCTAGGTGCTGTTGGCGTTGGGGACCAGCCGTGCGCACCATCTTTTCGCCATAGGCGCGGTCGATCCAGAAGCGGGCGGCGCCGCTAATGTAGTCGCGCAGTTCCTGGATCCGCGCTTCGGGGTAGCGTTGGCAGAGGTTGATGGTGAACATACGCCGCGCCTTGCTACCGCCAAAGGCTGCATGTTTGGTATTGTGATTGAAGAGGAGGATATCACCCGGTTTGGTTTCCAGGGCGGTGGCTGGTACATCTTTCCCGTCAATCCCCCAGAGATCGGCGCTTTGCCGGATCTCTTTTTGCAGCCCATCCGCAAAATGATCGCCCAGACGATGGCTGCCGGGGATGACGCGCAAGGCGCCCGTGTCGCGGGTGAGGGGGTCGAGGTAGAAGGCAATTTTGATGTGTAACGTCTGGGGATGCCAGCCATCGGAGTGCCAGCGCGTGTCACCGACATAATAGTTCCCGTCGCTGCCCATGTAGTTGAAGTCATCGCCTAGCAGGCTGGTGGCAATGCCGTGAATGCGTGGATCATCAATCAGCGACGAGAGCACCTCGCTTTGGTCAATAAAGGGCACAATACAGGAGCGCGCCGTGCCATCATGCGGTTTGCCGTTATGGCCGCCGCCTCGTTCCTCCCAAATGGCTTCAAAGGCCGCGTCTATCTCCGCCGCCCGCTCTGCCATAAGGCCAGGAAAGCCCAAATAGCCAAAAGTGTTAAAAAAGTTGAGCTGCTGTTCCGTAAGTTTTAGATCAGTTGTTTGCATAGATGCCTCGTTTCATGAGATGTTACTTGTCATTGGTCATTCGTCATTGGGTGTCCGAAAATTAATTATTCTCCATTAACCATTCGCCACCCGTTTTGACATAAAAATATCGGGCCTGCCAAAGCCATTGGCATCGGGCAGCACGCCGGTAATGACATAGCCTAGTTGCTGATAAAATTCATAGGGATGACCGCGTAGGTTGCGAATGGCGATCGCCTGTTCCAGCACATTGGGGTAGAGATCGCGCCCGCTTAACGAGGTCATATTCGCTTCATCATCGGTGCCCAGCGTAATGGTAAGCCCGCCCCGCGCCCGTACCAATGCCTCCAGATCTATCACCAGCGCGCGCCCAATGCCCTGACGTTGGTGTGCTGGATGAACAACCAACGGGTGTAGTTCCCACACATTGCCACCATACCGGCTGTTACCGCCAATCCAACCCACTGCTTTCCCCGCTAGGTCAAGCGCCACCCGCGCAATCTTCCCCGCTGCGCAGGCTTCCTGCACCTCCTCCAGCGCGGCAGTCATATCTGGCCAGGCGGCAGGCGCGTGATCACGAAAGCCGACAACCAATAATTCCGCCGCCTGTTCAACGACATCCTGATCCTCTGCCCGTAAATCAATAATCTGCATCACCCCCTCCTCCTTACTCCCTACTCCTGTCTCCCTACTCCTGTCTCCCCATGCCATTGCGCCATATGCTCGACATGAGTCTGTAGATAGGCGCTGGGCGTATAGTACTGGTCATAGAACTCTAAATCTAAATGGTGTGCCTGTAAGAAAATGCGCGCTAGGATGGTCGGCACGGTGGCCGGGAATTGACCAAAGCGATCATAGACATATTGCGCCATCAACGCGACACAAGCTTTGAACTCTTCATCATGCACCATGGCGCTGGCGCGTACTTGCGGCGTGTTGCGCCAGGGGCCCGGTGTCTCTGGATGGAAGGGGCCACCGGGGCCAAATTTGCGCGCCACAAAGGCCTCAACGGCGGCGCGCATATCGGGGTAGTGGGGTGGACAGAAACCGGCAAAGAAACCTGGCAATCCGGTTGGATTGGGCACAGAGCGTTGCGGACTCCGCGTATAGTGAAAGCCCAGCCCTGGCGCGGCAGGGTCGCCACTGCACCCTAAGACGGCGTAGGCGTCCAGCCCGGTAAAGAGCCACCCTCCCAGCCCCATGGCCTGCAGCATCAACATGCCGGCATAACAACTGTTGGAAAGTTCGGCCATGCACATGGTCAGGCAGTTCAGTTCGATCTCAGTGAGTGGCGCAGGATTTTCTACATCAACCAGATGGCGAAAGCGTTCCAATCCCGGTATCCGCTGCTGGTGGATGTTGTCGTATATGCAGCCCCCATTTTGCACCATAAAACAGAGCACGCCCAGCATATGTTGTGCCTGGTCCGCTACAGGGATGCAGAGGGTGCTGCCCGGCCCATTGGCGCACCATTGATTGTGGGCGTCCACTGCGCCGGCGGGCACTTGCAACCTGCCGTCGGCCACCTTGCGGATACATTGGCGGTGGGCTGTGAGCAGCGCGTCCAAATCAAGCTCACCGACGGCATTGGGCTCGACTAGCGCCGGTGCATCACGCGTGGCAAAGAGGTAGACGCCGCTATCATCGGTATAAAAGAGTTCGCTTGTCTGCCAGCCTGCGGCCGAGGGGATGGTGCGTCCGCCCGCGGCGCTCGAATAGTTGGGAAAGTGCTCCGGCAGTTGGCTGTGGTGGGGAAGAAGATAGTGCCAGCCTGTGTTGCCGGCCATCGCGGTCAAGAGCACCAACTGCTCTAGTTCATTCAGCGGCACTGGCTCCTGCCGAGAGTGATAGGCAAAGGGACCAGTAGGGAGTGTTGCTCCCATAGCAAAACGGCGCGACCGCCGGCCCAACAGAGCGTCTACGAGCGGAAAAGTGCGCGCCGTGGTTAGGCCATCCAGCGCGGCTTCATCAGATGAGTGCACGATATGTGTTGTCATAAGGGGATTATAAAGCGACGAGTGGCCCAGCGTCAACTGACGTAAATTTGTAGACTATCGCTGTCTACCGATTGGACAGTGGGAGCATCTCTATTACATTATCCCTCTTGATTGTACAGCCCAATTGTGCTAGAATCAAGCTGTGTGAACTTTAAATGAGAGGGCCATGTATTGTCGAGTACTATGGCGAGGAGTTTGTAAATATGTATACTGAACAGGATTTCTGGCGCGACTACCCGCCTAAAGATCAGCCCTTTACCTTTCCTTAGGAGGAAGCCTATCATCAACAAGTGCTGGCTAAGGCCACGGCTGAAGCTGAACGTCAGGGTGAACAAAAAACAAGAATTTTTACCGCAAAGGTCGCAAAGAGCGCAAGAGAAACTAGAAATCTTCGCGCTCTTCGCGTTCTTTGCGGTAGAAAAGTTTGGTTCTGGCTTGTCCAGGTTAGGCAAAAGTAAAACTCCAGTTTTCATTCAGAGCTTAGTATAAAGGAATTCGTGCGTGAACCGTATCGACCGCTTGCTCGGCTATCTGCTCGTCTTCCAAAGCCACAATTTAGTGCGCGCCCAAGATCTGGCCGCACGCTTTGAGGTAAGCGAACGGACGGTCTACCGCGATATTGAGGCGCTCTACGAGGTGGGGGTGCCATTGGTGGGAATGCCGGGCGAAGGCTACCAACTGTTGCCTGGTTACTATCTGCCGCCCATTATGTTTACCGAAGCGGAGGCGCGTGCACTTTTTCTCGCGGTGGCGATGCTCACTGGCCTGACTACAGCCGGCACGACCAGTCAGGCTGCCACGGTGGCGCTGGAGAAAATACGGGCGGTTGTGCCCAAAGCGACGCTGGCCCAGGTCGAGGCGCTACAGACGATCTTGGGCTTCTATACAATAAGCCGGCCACCATTGGACCTGGATAACCCCACCTTTCTCCAGTTGCAACAGGCCATCCGCCAGCACAAAGTGGTCCAACTCCGCTATCATGCGCTGCATGACAATCAAGTCACCGAACGGGAGATTGAGCCGTTGCGGTTGGCCTATCTTGACAACACCTGGGTGGTGACGGCCTGGTGTCGGTTGCGGCAAGACCAACGGAGTTTTCGCCTGGATCGTATCGACCACCTCAGGGTGACAACGCAAACGTTTACCCCGCGGGCCGTAGCGGAACAGCGCCTGCCCCAGGAAGGTCAGGCCGTGCAGGTGCGCTTTGACGGTGCATTGGTTCGTTGGGTGCGTGAGGCGCAACACTTCACCTTTACCCACGCAGAGCCGGCAACGCCAGATGGCACCGTGATCATGCATTACCGCGTCCATTCCTTTGGTCAAATTACTGGTTGGCTTCTCCGCTGGGGCGCAGAAGCGGAAGTGCTGGCGCCGCTCGACCTGCGCAAAGAAATGCTGCAAACTGCCATTCGCATTGCCGAGCGGCACCGCCTATAGGCGCTAAGGGCAACAACATCGACAATTTTTTGTCGATGTTGTTGCCGAAGGCTTCTGTTGCCGGGTGCCCCCAGGGCGCTGAACCATTTCAGGCGCAACAAATTAGGAACTGTCAAGTAATAAGGCGGTGACCAAACCTGTCAGATCTGCGAGACCTGACAGGTGTAAAGCTACAAGTTATGCTTGACGCTCACTAATGGGATTGTCCCCTTACCTCACATGCGGCTGGTAGGCTCGAAACACATGGCCGGCGGGGGTGCGGAAGAGGAAGGTGCGGCCAAAAGGTTTGTCATGTGGCTCCTCCAATACGTCAACGCCACGCGCTTGCCAGGTGGCATAGAGTTGGTCAATGGCCTCGACCTGGAGCGCTGGTGCAAAGATCTGACCATCAGGCACCTCGGCCTCCGCTTGTAAGGCGAGAATCGACTCCCCATTGAGTTTGAATTGTGTGTAGAAGCCTGGAATACTCTCCCCTTCATCCACAGCAAAGCCCAGTGTGTCCCGATAAAACGCCGACGCGGCGGCCAAATCCTGCACAACAACACCTAAATAATTGGACTGTACGTTCATGATTGTCTACCTCCCAGTAGATATTCTCATGTAGCTATGTCTTCTGTTTGTGTCAAACGACATCTATAGGATAGCACGGGGCTCCTGACACCATTATGTCAGTAGTAAAATACACCCTAAGCTACAAGGCTAATTGCCAATCTCTTGGGGATTGGGTAAGATTGAAGGTGGCAATCTGTGCCTTTCTGAATCCTGGTTTATCAGCAACGGTTCATCACCAGCGTGGCCGTCGGTATAACCGCAATGAGGTCTATTTATGCTTACTGAAGAACAACTGCGCGCCGCGATGGCGCAGAGCTTAACCGCCACCGATTTACCCATGTTGGGTCCCAAACAGCGCGGCAAGGTGCGCGACATTTATACTGTCGATGATCAACTGATTTTGGTCACCACGGATCGTCTTTCCGCCTTTGATCGGATCCTGGGCGCCGTGCCCTACAAAGGGCAGGTGCTCAACCAACTGGCCTCCTTCTGGTTTGACCAAACCAAGTCCATCATTGGCAACCACCTGATCGCAACACCTGACCCGAATGTCACTGTAGCCCGCCGCTGCCGGCCACTGTCCGTCGAAGTGGTTGTCCGGGGCTACATCACCGGTGTCACCAGCACCGCCCTCTGGTATCGCTACAGCCAGGGCGAACGCACGATCTACGGCATCGACTTCCCGGATGGCTTGCACAAAAACGATCCGCTGCCCACCCCCATCATTACGCCGACGACCAAAGCTAGTGATGGCGGCCATGATGAACGCATCACCAGCGCACAGGTGGTGGAGCAGGGTTTGGTTGACGGCGCCCTATGGCAACAGGTCTGCGACGCGGCCATTGCCATCTTTCAGCATGGTCAAGCACTAGCCCAAGCCGCCGGTCTGATCCTGGTTGACACCAAGTATGAGTTTGGCATAAGCGATACGGGTGAACTGCTGCTCATTGACGAGGTGCATACGCCCGATTCCAGCCGCTTCTGGCTGGCCAGCACCTACGCCGAACGGCATGCCGCCGGCGAAGAGCCCAAAAACTTTGACAAAGAATTTATTCGTCTCTACTATGCCGCCCACGGCTACCGCGGCGAAGGCGAACCCTTCCCCATGCCACCAGAGTTGGTACTGCAGGCCGCGCACCGTTATATTCGCGTCTACGAAATGCTCACCGACCAGCCCTTTATCCCCGGCGAGCTACCCGCCGCACCGCGCATCCAACACAATCTCAACACCTGGCTACGCTCCCAGAGCGCCAGCAGCTAACCGCTACCAGCCAACAGCTACCAGCCAACAGCCAAAAGGAGACCCAAACCTATGCAATTCCCAACCATGCTCGACGCCCTCTGCAGCGTGGTGGCCATCCCGGTGACCCCCTTTGTGCGCCGTGGCGCCACCATCTATGCCGACTTTCAAGCCTATGCCCATTTGGTTGACCGAATGGTGAGCGCCGGGATTACCGTAGTGACGCCCAATGGCAATACAGGCGAATTTTATTCACTGACGCCCCAGGAGATGGAACAAGCGTTGGAGGCAACCATAGCTGGCGCACAAGGTCGTGCGTTAGTGTTGGCCGGGGTTGGCTTTGATGCGGCCACCGCCAGCGCCATGGCCGAATTTGCTGCGGCCAAGGGCGCCGACGCAGTCATGGTGCATCAGCCGGTTCATCCCTATCGTTCTGATGAGGGGTGGGTGGCCTATCACAAGGCCATTGCCGATGCCGTCCCGACGTTGGGCGTCGTGCCCTATGTACGTGACGCCACGATTGGGGCCACCGCGCTGCGCATGTTGGCGGAAGCCTGTCCGAACTTTATTGGGGTCAAGTATGCCGTGGGCAATCCCCCGCTCTTTGCGCAGGTGGTGCAAGCGGTGGGGCCGGAACGGTTGGCCTGGATCTGTGGCATTGCCGAATCGTGGGCGCCCTTCTTTGCCGTGGCTGGGGCAAGGGGCTTTACCTCTGGCCTGGTTAACGTGGCGCCGGCGCTCTCGCTGACCATGCAAACGGCGCTGACCGGCGGCGACTACGCCGGAGCCATGCACATTTGGCAGCAGATCAAAGCGTTTGAAGATCTGCGCGCCCGCCGTAACAACGCCAACAATGTCTCGGCAGTCAAAGAGGCGATGGCGCAACTGGGCCTCTGCGAACGCACGGTGCGCCCGCCCATCTCGGAACTGCCCGACCATGAGCGCGCCGAAGTGACGCAGATTCTGACGACGTTGAAGGTTCTCTAGTTCTCTAGTTCTCTAGGATTGACCATGAACATTCAACATGTCCAACTCTTTCCGATTGCCACCCCCCGCCAGACCGGCATTGCCAACCAACATGTAATCGTCAAGCTCGAAACCGACGACGGTTATGTGGGCTGGGGTGAGATGAGCGACCTTTCGCATGTGCCCATGTACCAATTTGACCTGGCTGAATTGGCGCGTATGCTCAACGAACTGCTACGCGGCAAGGACGCCCGCAACCTGGTCAAACTGGAAGATGATCTGATCCGCTTCTTTCCCGATGAAGGGCATCTGTACAGCCGCTCTGGCCTTGTGCGCCAGGGGATCGACCTGGCGTTGCACGACCTGATCGCTCGCTACGAAGGCGTCCCGGTCTATGACCTGCTGGGGGGCAAATTGCGTGACCGAATGCGTGTCTGCTATCCTATCTTTCGCATGCGCTCGGTGGCCGAAGTCGAGCCCAATTTGCAGCGCGTCGTCGACAAGTTGCAACAGGGCTTTGATCTGATTCGCGTCTATGTGGGCACGAACCTGGAGGCTGATCTGCAATTTCTGGGTAAGTTCGCTGCGCGCTTTGGCGGTCAGGTGGAGATTAAATCGCTCGACTTCTCCAACCTGCTCGACTGGCGTCGGGCGTTGATGGCCACTGAGCGCTACCAAGAAGTGGTCGATTTTATGTTGGTGGAAAGCCCGGCGCCGCGCAATGACATTAATGGGTTGGCTGAATTTCGTCGCCGCTGTCGCCGGCCCGTTTCTGAGCATGTGCTGCATATTCACCACGGCTGGCAACTGCTCGCCAACGGCTGCGTCGATATCCTCAATGTGTCGCCTTATCTGCTGGGTGGGCTGCGCGCCAGTCTGCGGCTGGTGGCGTTGGCCGAAGCGGCGCGCACGAGCGTGCTCATTGGCACCACCCAAGAACTCAATTTGGGTACGGCTGCCGTTGCCCATCTGGCGGCGGCGGCGCGGGTGCTGGACTACCCTGGCGACAGCACCGGTCCTCATCTCTACACCCAAGATGTGGTCAAACAGCCGCTACGCTATGAACAGAGTCACCTGCTGGTGCCCACCACACCGGGGATGGGCGTCGAGATCGATGAGGCCAAATTGCTGGAGATGACCGCCGGCGCTGAGTGGACCTTTGGCGTCGATCTGACCAGTGTCGTTGATCGCACTGCAACCACCCAAGCACAGGCGAAAGCATAGCGTTACGTATTGCGTGTTGCGTGAACCGTCATTCCGGTTGGTTCACGCAACACGCAATAAAGTTAATTCGGCATCACATAGTGCAAAACCTCCGGCTTGGGTTCGACCCCCAACCCTGGCCCATCCGGCAGATAGAAGTAGCCCGCCGCACAGCGCATGTTGCCGGTGATAAATTGGAGATTGCGGTCAAAAATAGAGTGTTGATACTCATGCATGACCAGGTTCGAAAGCGCGGCGGCCACCTGTAGGCTGGCGGCTTGGGCAATGCCTACCCCGATGGTAGCGTGGGGCATTACCTGGCAGTGGAAAGCCTGGGCCATGCGGCAGATGGCCCAGAAGTTGGTAATGCCCATGTGGGCCATCTCGGGCTGGATGATACTCATGCAGCGCTGGACAAAGCGCGGCCGATATTCATAGACGGTGCGCAGCTCTTCGCCAATGGCCAGTGGGGTCTTGACGGCCGCCGCCACCCGTGCTTGTCCCTCTAGATCCTCAGACTGCACCGGCGCTTCGGCCACGTAGAGGTCATAGGTCTCCAACGCCGTGATCAATTTAATGGCTTCCTGGTCGGTGTAACGCCAGTGGAGATCGACCAGGATTTTCGGATCCGGCCCCAACGCCTCACGTAGCGCCCGCATTTCAGCCAGTTCACCCTCATGGGCTACCGCTGCGGCAAACTTGACTGCACGAAAACCGCGGTCGATCCACGCCTTGGCCAGTTGGGCGCGTTCCTGGCGGGTCGCCTTGGGCAAGCCGGAGACGTAGACGGGTATACGGGCATGGCGCTGTGCTCCCAACAATTTACAGATGGGCAGACCGGTCAGCTTGCCGCGTAAATCCCACAGCGCAATGTCGATGCCGGCAATGGCGTCAACATAGAAGCCGCCAAAAAAGCCACGCACCCGCATTGCGTTGTAGATGTCTTCGCAGATCGCCACCACGTCATGGGGATCGCGGCCCAGGACCAGCGGCGTGACCAGGTTTTGGATAATGGTCATGACTGTCTCCGGTGACACCACGCCAAAGCTCTCGCCCCAGCCTACTAGCCCCTGCTCGGTGGTTAGCTTAATCAGGACGGTGTGGTCGTGAATGCTATAGACAGTCTGATTGCCGGGTCGAATAAAGTAGCCGCGGTCGCTAGGGATGACACCTTCCTCTAATGGGCCCAAATAGGGTGTGTCCCGCGGGATTTGCAGAGGGAAAATTTCAATTGACGCAATCGCATTAGTCATGCGCATATTCTCCTTATATTTGCCGATCTTTGTTCCATTCATGGCTCTATAGTGGTCTCCGGACAACCATTAACCATTCATTATTTTCCATTAATTATTCATGAGCGCTTAGCACCGCGCCAGCGCCTGATCCAGATCCGCGATAATATCCCCAGCGTCTTCTAATCCTACCGACAGACGCATCAAACCATCGGTAATGCCCTGTTGGGCGCGGACCTCTGGCGGCACGATTTTGTGGGTCATGGAAGCTGGGTGCTCGATCAAGGTGTCAAGGTTGCCCAGGCTGACGGCGAGCGTACAAAGTTGGACACTGTCGAGCACTTGGTGCGCGCCTTGCCAGCCGCCTTTTACTTCAAAGGAGAGCATGGCGCCAAAGCCCTGCATCTGTTGGCGGGCTAACGCATGGTGGGGGGAGTTCTCCAACCCCGGATAGTAGACCGCAGTCACCTTGGGGTGGTCGGCCAGGAAGCGCGCCACCTGCATGGCATTGGCGCAATGTTCACGCATGCGCAGCGGCAAGGTCTTGAGCCCCAGACTGGTGAGCCAGCAGTCAAAGGGGCTGGGCACGCCGCCCAGGAAGCGAATCAAGGGCTGGATCTTGCTCTGAAGCAACTCAATGTCGTTGCTGATCACGGCGCCGCCAATGACCGTGCCGTGACCGTTAATATATTTGGTGGTGCTGTGGACCACCACATCCGCGCCCAGTTCTAATGGGCGCTGGAGGATGGGGGTGGCAAAGGTATTGTCCACAATCACTTTGGCGCCGTGGGCATGGGCCACCTCGCCGACTTCGCCGATGTCAATCACGGTCATAGTGGGATTGGCCGGCGTCTCCAAGTAAACGGCGACGGTGTTGGGGTGCGCCGCAAATTCGCGTAAGAGCGCCTCGGCATCAAGCCCCGGCACCAGTGAATAGGTCACGCCAAATTGGGGCAGTACATCAGCAATCAGATGTTCTGATGAACCGTAGAGGACATCCTGGGCAATAATATGTTGGCCCGCCTTGGCAATGCCCATCAAGGTCGCGCTGATGGCAGCCATGCCAGAGCTAAAGACCTCGGCGGCGACCACTTGCTCAGCGTGTCCGGCGGCGCGCGCCTGTTGCATGAGACCATAGCCCTCCAGCGCGGCCAATTTGGCCGCCAATGCCTGGCGCCCCGGATGTTTGCTGCGGGTATACATATAGCGATTGGCCGCGCCGGCGTGAAATGCGTCGATCGCCTCCGTATCTTCAAAGACAAAGGTGGAGGTCTGGTAGATCGGCGCGATATGGGCTCCCAACTCATTGTGGTGCTCACCGGCGTGAATCGCTTCAGTAGCCAGTTGACGGGGCGAGATGGATTGCGTCGAATTTTGTGAAGACATGGTGGTTCTCTATTCTAAATGGTCTGTGCGCTTGGGTCGAGCGGCAATGGGATGGGGCGGCCACCTTCCAGCGAGGATTGGCGGATAGCAAGGATGATCTCCTGGTCCAGACGCGCCTGCAGTGGGCCATAGCTAGGGGGCTGGTTCTGGCGCACGGCTTCCACCAAACTGAGCAAACAGCCAGCCACACCGATTTCATCATCATGCCACTGTACACCGTGACCGGGGCGGCTGGGGCGGAAGGGATTATCCCAGCGCACAATCGGCTGATTAGGATCGCCGGTATGGGCCACCATAGCCACCAGCGCGCCGCCATCGACCCGTTCCCAACGTCGTTCCAGTGTAATGAAGTGAGGCGCCTCGCCACCAGGGGCCAGCAGACTGAGACGCTCATCGACATCAAGCCCAACACCGACGGTGATGCCCATGCCGCGTTCGGCCAGAAAGCGGCTACTACGCCACCAACGCAGTGGGCAGTCATAGCCAATATTGGTCCAGTGGAAGATACCTACCCGCCCATCGGCAAAGTCGATCATGGCGTGTTCCTGGGTTTCGGTGCGGGGACCACTCTTATCGGCCAAACGCGACCAATGGGGGGCCAGCTCATATTGGCGCACCAGGCCGGTCACTTGGGTCGGCTGCGCGTCAAAGCCAAGATAGCTGCGCATGACGCTGACGCCGTGGTAGCCATGACCGGCAAAGTCATTAAACGAAGAGTAGACGCGGCCAAAGAGACCGGATTCAATCAGCTTTAACTTGATCTGCTCCAGAGGACGGCGATGAAATTGTTCGGCCACCTCGACCCACAGCCCACGCGCCTGCGCCGCTGTGATAATGGCGTCCGCCTCGCTCAATTTGTGGGCAATGGGTGTCTCTAACAGGACATGGAGCCCATGTTCCACCGCCATCAAGCCTGCCGCGCCGTTGCCGTGGTAGTTGACGGAGACGACGCCAATGGTAGGGGCGGTGGCGCTAATCAGTTTGGCCAGATCGGTAAACCAAGGAACAGCTAAACTTTCACCTAGCCGGCGCGCTGACTCCTCGCTGCGCCCCCAGACAGCAACGAGTTCGACCTCATCGGCTAGCGCCTTGATGATGGGACCATAGAGATAATCAGAGCGGCGTCCTGTGCCGATGATCGCGACCCGGAGCGGGATAGTTGCTGTAGTCATAATCTGCTTCACTTTCATATTGATTGGTTAAAGGATGAGATTAGTCGATAGATGGCCAAGGTTTCTTAAGCGCTGATCTTCATTAACTTTTACATTGTTGTTATCCAGTAAAATTTATTGGTTAATTGAACCCCCAAAACAGTTGACTTCTGGTGGATTTCCGATTACGATAAAGTGCAAGGATAAACGTGTTACTTTCTGGCGCTCGTCAATATATACTCGACTCGCTCATAGATGAGAATAACGCGCTCGTGTATTTGGTGCGTTTTTATTCTCATCTATGGCAGTCGAGAATATAGCTTACCAAACTTCTGCCTGTATTGTCAGGGAAAACCTGAATACGGCCCATACTCGCCATTTAGAAAGGCCAGTAATGAGCAGTCACGCCACTTACCTTACCGCAGAGCACTTTCAATTTCAACAAATTGTCGATGGCGTCTATGCCGCAATTGCGATTCCCGGCCATGGCGCGGCCAGCAATGCCGGTATCATTGATATTGGCGGACAGACCCTTGTCTTTGACACTGGTTTGACGCCCCAGGCTGGCGCCGCGCTCTATGCCGCAGCCACAGAACTGACCGGCAGCCCGGTGACGACAGTCATCAACAGTCACTACCACCGCGATCATATGGGGGGTAACCAGGCTTTTCCTGAAGCAGTGAATTTCATTGCCACCTCACGAACGCGCTGCTTAATTACAGAACAAAGCGCGCAAAAGCTGGAGTGGCTACGCCAGCATGGCCAAAGCCAACTGACAGAACTAGAGGCTGCGCTGGATAAGGCGCAACGACGGGCTGAACAAGAAGATCTACAGAACGCCATTGGTCAACAGCAACACCTGCTAGCGGCGCTGCCGACCCTCGTCGTGCGCGCACCCACTATGACCTTTGACCAACGCCTGGTGCTTTATGGCCGCAACCGTGTGGCCGAATTGATCACCTATGGCGGTGGCCACACGCAAAGTGACGCCATTCTCTATCTGCCCGCCGAAGGCATTATCTTTATGGGTGATTTATTAACAGTCAAACACCATCCGGCGCTTAGCGATGGCGACCCCGGCGAACTGCCCCGTATTCTCGATCTCATTACCCGCCTTGAACCCCAACAGTTGATCCCAGGGCATGGTCCGGTGGGTAGGGTGGAGGATTTACAGCTGATGCAACAGTACCTGGGGATTGCCACCGAGATCGCCTTAACCGAACTTACCTTTCAAACCGAAAGCGATGAAGCCGTGGAAAAGCGCATTGCCAGTCTCAAAGCGCCCTCTCCTTTTGGCAGTTGGCAACGTTCCTCCATTTACGCTTCCAATCTACGCTTCCTCTATCAACGCGCCATGACAGCCTACGCTGAGTAGTGGGACAGTGGTCAGTGATCGGTGAGACAGTAACTCAATGAGCCAGTACTGTCCCACTGTCTACTGACACACTGTCTACTGACACACTGACCACTGTCCTACTGATCACTGGACCAGTCCACAAAGCTGTACAAGCGTCTGTTCATCGCCGTGATTGCCCGCTTTTAGAATGACAGTATAGGTGCGGCCATCGGCGGCCTGGCCCTGGGTGATGGGCATACCCGGCAACACCTCGGCTAACACGGTCAGGCTCGTAATACCCAAACGCTGCAGCACATGAATGGCCGTGTCGCCACCGACTAGCAGCAAGGTGGCCGGCGTGCGTTGGCCAATGGCCGCCAGCGCCGTGTCGGCTAACGCAGCAGCAAAGGCGCGCGCCGCTTCGCCTTCCAGCATAGCCTGGCTCGTCGGCGTCGGCAGGTGCAACACCAATGGGGCCGCCGACGGCCATACCAACGCCGATTGGACAAAGGACGCATCACTGCCATCGATTGGGGCTAGCGTGACCAGATGGTGATGAACCCCAGTCATTGCCTGCAATGCTGCCAACTGGCGCTGGGCCATGCCACTGCCGCTGCCGACAATAGCCAACAAGGGTGGCGCTACCCGTATCGGCGCGCTTGCTGCCGCTTGCCCTTGCTGCTGCGCTGCGGCCAAGGTAGCGCCGATGACCCCGATTAGCCCTGCACTGCCACAAAAGAGCGCAGTCGGGATGGCGGACCTGGCGGCTGCATAGAGCGTAGCCAGATCTTCCTCTTGCAGCGCATCGACCACGATTAGTTGATTTCCGCTATCATGCAGACCTTTGAACGCCACCGCCAACGCAGTTGGACCCGCGCGCACCGTTGCCAGATCCACAGCCGCCACTGGTAAGTTGCATTGCTGTTGCAGCAAAGTGGGCAGATGGATCGGTGGACCTACACGCTGGTCATAAACCAGCGCACCATCAACCAGACCCCGCCCTTGGGCCGGAAAGGCGGGGCTAATCAGCGCACAGGGGGTGATGTCTGGCGGCGTGACCATCGGCAACATGGCCGCAATCTCCGACCCAAGATTACCCCGCAAAGTTGAGTCAATCTTCTTATACCAGAGCCCTTCGTCGGGTGCGTCCCAAGTTCGGGGCGATGAACAACCAGCGTCGATTGGCCTTGCTGGTGCTTCGCCCCATTTATGGTACGCACCCCCTTCGTTATGACTGCTTGACAAGCTTTGCAGAAGTCTTTGCACTTGTTGCGCGGCAATGGTCGGCGGCAAAAAGCGTGAATCCGACGAAAGCGCAATGACATCACCCGTGGGCCACGCGTGGGGCGACGCTGGCGGCGTAACGCAAATGGTGGCGCTGAGCCCAGCATGGCGGCAGCGTGCGGCGCTGTCGGCGGCGCCGGTCAGATCGTCGGCAATAATGTAAATGAGTGACATATGCATCTGTTACTTACGCTTCCAAACTTATCAACCTTGGCTCAACTCACATGCGCTATGGGGCAAGAGGCTAAGCGGTGATAAGCTTTTCTAAACAATTTCTAATTTGCGAAAAATGTAATTAGAATGTAAGGTTCTGGCGGGTGTTTGTAGGTCAAATGCCTGCCAAGTTATAAGTCAAGTAACGGGTTTTGTTTTGTGCTAATTCCATACTTAGTAGACCACAACGGCAATCGAGATTGGGTTAACCAACTTTGGACTGCGCGACTGCGCGATGGTGGACTACCGATACCAATGATGTAGCAAGAAGAGGTGATATGTCAAACCTTAAAGCGTGGCTATTCATTTACACGATTCCTATGATTCTCTTACTTCTATTATGGCTAGGGCTGACGATGGCTCATGCACAGGGTGCGCTGGCCACTGTGGCGGACTCCCCATCTCTGGCTGTACAGCCGGCTCAAGCCACGATTCCCTTATCGGATAGGGCCTGGATCACCATTGCGGTGCGGGTGGCTCCCAACAGTCGCCAGGATTTTCGCTTTCACGGCGATCTGGGGGATTTTGCGCTAGACCATGCGCTGCCGGAGGATAGTGATGTAATTACCCGCACGCGCACATTTACTGTAGCACCGGGCGTCTATCAACTCCAAGCCGAACTGCCCTTTAGCTGGCACCTGGCGCAAATTGTCTGTATTCCCTCTGTACTTGGCCGCATCGATCTCAACAGCGCCAAGGTGCGGCTGGAAGTGACCCCCAATGCTGCCGTTACCTGCACCTTTACCAATCAACGGGAAGTCATCATCCGCACACGTAGCTACTACGATCAAAATGGCACCCACAGCCGCAATGTAGGCGAAAGCTTACAGGCAGGTTGGCCCATTACAGTCTATCGCGAGCAAAATTTGGTAGTGGCCAGCCAGGCGACCAATCTTTATGGCAAGGCGAACTTTAACTTTTTGCCACCGGGCGATTATACTATCTGTCAAGAGCATAGCAGCGCATGGCGTAATACGCAACCCGGCAGCATTGATGCAGCCTTTGGTGCGCCCTGTTATATGGTTGCGCTCTTGCCGGGGGAAATGACGACCCTGTGGTTTGGCAATCAGCAATTAGACGATCCTCTCAGCGACGCACCGACCACCCCCAGAGAGATTGAGGTGGTGCAAACGCCCGATGTGGCCACAGACGAAAGCGGTTATGAGGATGCCCCCTTTGTGGACGAAGATATGCTACAACCCTATCGCGACTCGATGCTCTACTTGCCGGTCATTGCCCAGGCAGAAAAATAGTCTGCGCGATGCCATAAGTACACTGCAAATACACTGCGACAGATCGTAGAAAAAGGGCAAAGACCAATGACACCGTCATCATCCAACAGTTCGCCCAAGACCTTTTACTTTGTCGGTGTGACCACCGGTCAATCCTCCATTCAGCGCATCTTTCCCCGTTGGATGGAGGTGCTGCAGCGCACCGATGTCACGCTGCAGGGCGTTGACTTTCCGCTCCATGCCGACCCGGCCCGTTATCGAGCGTTGGTCCAGCACATCAAGCACGACGCCAACGGCATCGGTGGGTTGGTCACCAGCCATAAAATCGACCTTTACAACGCAGCCCACGATCTCTTTGATGAGCTGGATCCCTATGCCCGCCTTTGTGCGGAACTTTCCTCCATAGCCAAACGGGACGGCCGTCTGGTTGGTCATGCCATCGACCCGATTGCTATGGGCCAGGCGCTCAATATGATCCTGGGTGATCGCTATTTTGGACGGACTGGTGGTGAGGTGCTCTGCCTGGGGGCCGGGGGCGCGGCGACAGCCATTGCGCTGCATTTAATCAACCAAACTGCTGCCGCCGACCGACCCCAGCGTTTTACCTTGGTGGATATTGCTGCTGAACGGCTTGCCCATGCCCAACGCATGGTGGCGCAGATGGTGACCGATATTGCATTTAACTATCTACATCATGACCAGGCCGCGTCTAATGATGCGCTAGTTGCCCGGCTGCCGGCGGGCAGTGTAATCATCAACGCGACCGGCATGGGCAAGGATCGCCCGGGATCGCCCGTGACGGATGGGGTGAACTTCCCCCAGGCTGCCACGGTATGGGAGTTAAACTATCGTGGGACTTTGACCTTTCTGCACCAGGCCCTGGCCCAGCGCAACGCGCAACAATTGATTGTCAGCGATGGCTGGGTTGCTTTCCTCTATGGCTGGACCGGCGTCATTGCCCAGGTGCTTGACCTTCCGATCGACGACGATCTCTTTGCGCAAATGGCACATGTGGCGGCAGAGCACCGTTAACAAATCAGCTATCCAAAGCGCGGGGCGACGACCGTGATTAAGACGAGGGCAATGATGGCAAAGAAGACAAATTCGAGCAGCACGCGTTGGGTCAGATGCTCCTGCAGACCATGTTGAGCAATCCCTACCACCACATAGAAGATCAAGAGCAGCGTTAGACCGCCGGTCAGGCTGTTGAGCGACCACCAGTAATTGAGTGCCCAGGTTACCTGCCCCAGGATCATGCCTGTAATTGCGCCATAGGTTAACACGTCCGAGGAACGGCTAGCAGTGCTGCGTAGTAGTTCGACGGCCAACAACGTTGCCGTTAGAGCCACCAATGTCCCCGACAAGAGGCTACGTGTACGTGTTTGGTAGACAAAGAGAAAGAGCACCAGCGCGGCGCTATAAGAGAGCATATCCAAGATGAGACGGGAACGGCGAAAGCCCGCCTGCCCGCGTTCGATGGTGGCGTAGAGGCTAAACATGGCCAACATCATCACACCGCCGCTAGCCAAGAGCAGCAGCACCTGGATCGGGCGTGTGGGCGCCATCGGCACAACATAGACGGCAATGATGGCAATCGCCATTGGTAGCGCCCAGACTTGCCAGACTGAACTGAAGTGGCCGCCGTCAGCATAGCGCGGATGGACGCGAATGACGCTTTCGGCGCCAGCCGCCGCATAGATAGCCAAAACTACCGCAGCAATGAGCGTCTTGGTCAATGCAATGCTCATGGGTGAGCCAAGGGCACTCAAGGTCACAACCGTGGTCGGCAACGTATAGAGTTGGCTAATCCCCAACGCAAAGACAAAGAGCCAGGTGATCACGCTGATACGGTCGCGATAATCGACCAGCGGTTTCGTCGGCGGCCTCGGGGGAACCGCACGTTGCGTCCATAGGACAGGTAAAAATTCTTTTGAGTTCATCGTTCTTTTACTGTGGGTGCTTTGCTATATATTTCTAGTGCTTTCTACCGATTTCTACTGATTTGTAGACCGATCATCCCGGATCATCCCTATATAGCGTTGCGCGGAACGAGCCACCGCGGCCTTAGCATCTTGGGCCACAATCGTCTCCCACCAGGCGCCGTAGATCCGGTCAAAGGCATAGGGCTGCACCACATCGGCCAGATGCTGCACCTTGGCGGCAGAGAGTGGAATCAAATTGGGATAACTGTACATAAAGCTCACCCACCGGCGATCCGACACGACCTGGATAATGTCACCGGTCAGCAACGCTCCCTTGCCCGTGACGCCCGCCGGCCAATGGAGCATCTGGCCTCCCTCAAAGTGGCCGCCGCCGCGGATCAACGTCATGCCATCCCAAAGCGGCATAGTCTCCCCTGTCCAAAATTCAATGGCAGCGTCTGGGCGCATCACCCAGGGGCGTTCCGCCGTGTGTAGATAGATCGGCGCGTCAAAGGCGTGGCTCCACTCCACCATACAACTGTAGTAGTGGGGATGGGAAATGGCAATGGCGCGGATACCGCCCAAGGCGCGTACCCGGGCAAAGGTTGCGTCGTCAATGAGCGTAATACAATCCCACAGCAGATTGCCACCGGGGCTTTGCACCAACAGCGCACGTTGACCAATGGCAAAGCGCGGTTCGGTGCCAATGCCCACTAGCTGCGGCTCATGTTCACGCACCTGATTCTTATGCGTCGTCCGCAATTGCGCCAAGGTCGTCCATTGTTGGCCGTTGTGACCAATATACTGGCGTTCATCTTCACAGATGGGACAGTGCGCCGGCGTCGTTGCGGTCGCGGCAAATTGTGTGCCACAGGTGACGCAGATATAATGTTCCATGTTCCCTTCATCCCTGGAGTTCAAGCCTAGTCGTTCACCAAACTTAGATTGGCGGCTGCTAGAAACCAGGTTTCTCCGAGAAACCTGGTTTCTTATCCCGCAAAAGAACCTTGGCAGAGTACTAGCCTACTCCCCATAATGATCAAACCAATAAGCCAGATACTTCCACTCTGCCCAGTCGTCGTAAATGGCTGCCAACTCCTTATCCGTAGGTGTTGACTCTGTTCCAGGCTGCGCGGCGAAGTAGCGCTGGCTGACAAAGCTCCGATACTCGCTGTCGATGGGCAACTCACCATAGGCGCCCAGAAGCATCAAAAGGGTATGGGCGGCATAGTCACCGATGCCCTTGATCGACTTCAGCTCCTTTTTGAGCGCAGCAGGCGGCAATTGCGCCTGCTTGAGCGCCTCCAGATCACGCACGCCAGTGACGATCTCCTGCGCCAGTTGCATCACATAGGCATTACGATAGCCCATGCGTATTACATCGGTAAAGAGCGCCGGATCGGCCGCCGCCACTTCTTCCGGGGTGGGAAAGGCTCGATAGGCCGGTTGGGAGACAAAGACGGCGCCCAAGGTAGCCACAAAACGTTGGATCATGGCTTTGGTGTTGCCCCAGGTGACATTGGTGGTGGCAATGGTTTTGACCACATCTTCCCAAAGTGTGGGTGAGCGCAACAGCCGCCCACGCCCTTGCGTGCTCATCCAAGCGAGGTGAGGGTGCGCCACCGCCAGGCCGTGAAAGGCGCTAAGATCTTCGTCCAACTTGAGCATCCAGCGCACCTTGGCGCGCAGCTCGCGTTTGGCGGCCGGGCGTAACGGCTGCTCGCCGGCTACGTGGATTCTCACCCGTGTACATGCGCCAATGCCACCATTCTTCTCTCTGCCTGTGATATGCAGCAGCACTACCTGCCCATCCTGGAGCCGCTCCACGCGCTGCAATGTCTGTTCCGCTTCTAACCATTGGTTTGGAGCCAACGCCGGCCACCCATGATCACAGATGCTGGCTGCAAAAGTATAGGGCGGCTGAATGGTCAGTTCGAGCATTGTTCACGAATAATCGCGCTATGTTCTTGATAATGTTCGTAAGTATCTCCCGCCACCCATAACAGGAGTGGCCGTGCTTCAGGATCATCAGCGTAGCGCGGTTGCAGCAGTTTGTCAAACGGCAATGCGCTTAGCGCGGCAATGAGTTGCTGATGGGTCTGTTGTAACTCGGTGAGGATGTCAGCCGTCGGACGAGAGTGGCTGCGCGCTTGGATCAAGGCATTGACCTGATCCACCTCGAAGTCCTCCAGCATCTCACTGTCCACCTGCATGACATCCTGAGCCGGTTCGCCTTGCATATGATGGCGTAACAGCCAGTTTTCCCAATGAGTAAGGTGAGCCAGTTGATCTTTGATCGCCCAGCCATCAGCTGCCGGCCGCGCGAACTGTTCCTCGGTTAGCGGTGCAATCAGCGCCATCAACACGGTCCAATCGGCGTTGATGCGCTCCAGCAATTCGTCGGTATTTTGTGGTAGATCGTTCATTGATTTTTCCTTTCAAACTTGACCGGCATCTCCGCAGCTGCCGGTCAAGTGGCGGGTGTGTCCCATTTTCGGGGGCCGAGTCGAGTCTCTCCAATTTCGCTGCCAGAGCGCACCCGAAGATGTGGTATGCACCGCCAGGTGGCAGAACGGCTTGCCAGCTCCTTATGACCTCTGTATAATAGAGTTTATTCCGATTTAACACAATGCAGGGACAAGAGGACAAGAGGACAAGAGGGCAGGATGAAATCGTCATGGTCATCTTGCGGGAGCCTCTGGGCGCTGTCATCTTGTCACACGAGTGAAAAATAAATCGGAATAACATCTAATAGAGGTCCGATTGATTTTACGTCAATAGTCTATACTTACGTCAATAGTCTATACTATAGTCTATCATTGAGTGATTAGTGATTCGATCTGCAATCACCTAATCACTAATCACCCAACAAAGGAGCCCAAGTCACCATGACCGCTTCTCAATCAGCAGCAGAACAGAGTCACGAAGAGATTGAACTGCTCCAGCGTCGAGCTGAACTGCACCAACTTATATTGGAATGCCAGGCATGCCAGGAGGAAGTGGAGCCCAACTGGCAATTTTGTGCTCATTGTGGCACACGGCTTGCGACAAGCTGTCCCGGCTGTGGCAATCCCTTGCCGCCGGTCGGGGCTCGTGCCTGTTTACACTGTGGCCTGGAGATCCCGCAGATCAAACCTTCGGAACATGTTTAACACAGGTGCTCTGTTAGCACCTGTGGCCCTGGCCCTGGCCGGCAGACGATGACCCTTTGTACGCTGGTTAGCGCCGCCAACCGTTCGTTGAGCACGGCCACCTGGTCCGCCTCGCAGATAATATGGAGATTGGGGCCGGCGTCAATCGTGAAGTAGGCGGTGATGCCTTCATGGGCGCGCCATTCGCGCACGGCCTGGATAACCTCCAACGTGCCCGGCTGCCAATAAAAGAGTGCGGGCGTGCTGGTCATCATCACCGCGTGCATAGCCAGTGCATCCTGTTCGATGACGGGGCCCAACCGGGCCAGGTCGCGCTGGGCCAGGGCGGCGCGCACTTCTTCCAGCGCCATGGCGATATCGGCGATCCGACCGGCGTTGAGGGGGCTGCCGGCGGCCAGGCGATGGCCATCTTCACTGCTCACGCTCTTTTCCACTCCGCTGACCACCGCCACCAAATCATAGAGCGGCCAATGGTCAGGCGGATAGAGCTGATGGGCCACGCTGGTGGCATCATCATGGCCCCGTTCCCATTCGACAAAGCCGCCAAAGAGGCTGCGGCTGGCTGAGCCGCTGCCCCGCCGCGCCAGTGCGGAGAGACGGGTGGGATCAAGCGCAAGACCCAAGGCGGTGCAGGCTGCCGTTGTCAGCGCGGCAAAGCCACTGGCCGAGCTGGCAATGCCGGAGGCCATGGGAAAGTTATTGCGACTGACCACACGGGCGCGGTAGTTGACGCCCGCCAACATCCGAATGCGGTCAAGATGGCGCACCAGACGCGCCGCCTTCTGTTCATCCAGGGTGACGCCATCCAAGGTGATGACATCGACTGACTGCTCATGCTCCGGGAGCCAGGTCACCGTAGTCGTGGTATGGGCGTCGGCCAGCGTCATGCTGATCGAGTTGGTCTGGGGCAGATTCAGCGTGGCGTCGGTGACGCCCCAATATTTGATAAAGGCAATATTGCTGCCGGCGCGTACAGTCGCTTGCATCAGAGTCCGCGGTCCACCCATTCTTCAAAACGCCGAATCAGGTCATCCAACAATTCGTCATGGGCTTTAAAGGTGACACTGACGCCGGCGTCGGTCGGCGCGATCTCCGCGCGCCAGCCAATGCCCTCGACCGCTTTGAGCTTCTCCTCAACACCACCGCCCAACCGCTTCAAGTAAGTTTCGGCCTGGGTGACGGTGATATCTTCAAAAGCGAGGGTCTCTTCCTCATACTGTTCTTCACGCTGATATGCGTTATAGCGATCGTCCCGTTCGTCGCCAAAAGATGATGTGCTAATGGGCATAATTTACTCCGTGATCTATTCCGTAATCTATAGGGTGGGGGCGGATTGCCATTGTATGAGCTATAGTATACCACAGTCGATCATAGAGGATGCGGCGCAAGTTACAATAGTGCGACAGGCAGGTCGGAAAGAAAGGGAGCACACTGCTGCACGCTGACCGAACTAATTTTGCACCTCGCCACCCGCTATCCATCACTCACCCCTCGCCTCTTTCGTAAGCACAAAACCCAAAGCCGCGCTGTGTTCTAGGACACAGGACGACGATGCTTTAGGACATTTGCCCCTCGCTGCTAAATCGATATGATGGCATAATTGAACGAACGTAAATATCGTTGTCATTAAGCTTGCGTTATGCACATTATTTGGCACAACGCACCTCATTGCCGCCTCAGTACGTTCTTCACAACCATTCTATATGCTTTCATCACAACCACAGTATAGCTACCTTTATGCGTTTTGCCATCGATTGATTTAGAGATTTGAGGGAGGATTGTATGAATTATTCGTTTGGATTCCGCCGTAATAAAGGCCATCCGCACCGACAGTGGCGACCTTGGCAGGCGGCCCTGCTCGTCGCGCTGGTCAACCTGGCGCTGGCGATAACAGGCCTTGCGCTGCTCAGCGAACCGGCCCAAGCCCAGGAACAATTACCTGTCACTATCCACAAGCGGGCAAATGTGGAAGCAGTGCAGGTCGATGAAACAATCGGTTACTCCATTACCGTCATCAACGAGGGTCGGGTTGATGCGCCGCTCTTGGCCACTGATGCCCTGCCCGATGATCTGGTCTATGCCGACGGCAGCGTCAAGACGACCGCCGGCCAGGTCAGCTATAACGCCGACACACGCACGATTGAATGGCGTGGCACGCTCAAAGGCGGCGAACAGGCGACCATTCAATTTGAGACCAAAGTGTTGCCGGTGCGCGACGCCACCAAATGCTCATCCGAAATTATTAACCAGGCCGTTGTCATCAGCACTGATCCCAACACGATACCCATTGTGGCCACCCCCGCGGTTGTACTGGTCAAGCGGCTCTGTCCCGATTTGGGCGATGCCCCCGACAGCACCAACCACGGCGGTACGCCCATGACCGCCTACCCGGGTCCCATTATGGGCCGCTACCCCACCGTCTTTGACCCTGCCACCGGGACGCCTCAAGGCCCGCGCCATCTCTTCCCGCGCGCCGATGCCTGGCTTGGCCCCCGTGTCAGCGGCGAACGCGATGCCGACCTGCTGCCCGATGAAGATCTGAGCACCAACCTGCAGCCAGCCGCCGACATTGCCGACCAAGACCGCTATGATGATGGCATCGCCAAATGGCCCACACTGAAGCCGTGCGCGATGACCGACATGGCCGTCAACGTCACCGTTGCGGGCGGTCTACGCGAGCGCTATATCAATGTCTGGGTCGACTGGAATCGCGATGGTGACTGGGAAGACAGCTTTGACTGCGCCGATGGCACCGTTGTCTCTGAATGGGCAGTGCAAAACTTTGTCACCAATCTTAACAATGGCTCCTATGGCGTGCCCCTGCCCGCCTTTGCGGCCTATGATTTGCCCAATCTGCCTAACAAAGATCGCTGGCTGCGCGTTAGCATTGCCGACCAACCGGCCCCGCGCGACGCCACCACCCAGCGCGCCGATGGTCGCGGTCCCCCAACCGGCTATCGCTTTGGTGAGACCGAAGATTATATTGTCAAATTTGAGCCGCCGGCCGAGCCGCGCCTGGAGATGATCAAACAGGCCGACGTTTCGGTCGTAAATCCGGGCGGCGTCATCGAATATAGCATTACCCTGGTCAACAGTGGCAACGCGCCGGCCAACGGCGTCACCATGGTCGATCCCATCCCCGCGGGCACAAGCTATGTGGCCGGCTCCGCCACTGCCACCGCACCCACCGTTGACGACAGCAACCCCGCCCAGATCAAATGGACGGGCAATATCCCCGCCGGCGGCAGCGTCACCATCAAGTTCAAGGTGCGTGTCTCTCAGGACATTGCCTGTGATGCTGTGCTGCGCAACCGCGCCGAGTTGCATGACGCCGCAGGCGCACTCTTGCTCGACGCAACCGCCTTCGTCAAGATCAACTGCCCCGGCCAGCCCATTCTGGACATCAAAAAGCACGCCAATGTGACCTCGGTTGTCCCGGGTGATGACATTGAGTACACTGTCACCATTGTCAATGGCGGCACAGGTGCGGCCAGCGGCGTTGTCATGATCGACCCGATTCCGACCGGCACGACCTATATGGCCGGCACCGCCACCGCCACCGCACCCACCGTTGGCTATGACAACGCCAACAATTGGATCAAGTGGACGGGTAACATTCCCGCCGGCGGCAGCGTCACCATTACCTTCAAAGTCCGCGTCGATGAAAAGATCGAGTGTGGCGCCTCCATCTTCAACAAGGCCCAGTTGGTCAACGCCAACAACGAACCGATCTTGGCCAGCGACGTGCGCGTAGCCGTTGAATGTCCCAAGCCGATCCTGGAAATGCGCAAGAGCGCCAATGTGGCCACTGTGCTGCCTGGCGGTGTCATCGAATATACCATTGTGGTCGCCAACAGCGGCACCGGCCCGGCCAATGGTGTCAGCGTCATTGACCCGATTCCGGCCGGCACGACCTATGTCGCCGGTTCCGCTGCCTCCTCTGCACCCACCGTTGGCTATGACAATGCCAACAACTGGATCAAGTGGACCGGCAATATCCCCGCCGGCGGCAATGTCACCATTACCTTTAAGGTGACGGTGGGGCCGGACCGCTGTGATTATGCCATTATCAACGTGGCCAAGCTGCTCGACCCGCAGGGTGTCGGCATTGCCGGCGCCGAGAATAAGGTGTGGGTCGGCTGCCCCGATAAGCCGATTCTGCGCATGGAAAAGAGCGCCAATCCCACTGCGGTCGTGCCGGGCGGCACGATTGAGTATACGGTCGTCATTGCCAATGTCGGCAGTGTGCCTGCCACTGGCGTGACCATGATCGACCCGATTCCGACCGGCACGACCTATGTCACCGGCACCGCCAACGCAACCCTGCCGACGGTCGTTTATGATGCTGGCAACAATTGGGTCAAGTGGGGTGGCAACATCCCTGCCGGCGGCAACGTGGTCATCAAATTCAAGGTAACCGTCGATGAAAAAGCGCCCTGTGGCGCTGTCATCCACAACCGCGCTGCGATCCTCGCGGATGCGACCGCCAATGAGCCCATTACGGCCGGCGTCGATGTCAAGGTGGACTGCGGCCAGCCCAAGTTGGAGATCAAAAAGCGCGCCAATGTCAGTCAGTCCACCCCCGGCGGCGTGATCGAATACATTGTCGTCATTGCCAACAGCGGGACAGGTGCAGCCACTGGCGTGACCATGATCGACCCGATCCCTGCCGGCACGAGCTACGTGGCCGGTTCCGCCAGCGCCACCGCACCGACGGTGGATGACAGCAATCCGGCCCAGATCAAGTGGACCGGCAACGTGCCCGCCGGCGGCACTGTCACCGTCACCTTTAAGGTGATGGTGAGCCTGGATGTGCCCTGCCAGGAGACCATCTGGAATCGCGCCGTGCTCTTTGGCGCCGGCTTCCAACTGACCAGCGAAGCCATTCCGGTCAAGATCGTCTGTGAAACCAATGAGAAGTTCTCTGACTTTGGCGATGCGCCGGACAGCAAGACCAATCACTCCGGCATGAACAACACCGCCTACAGCGCCGGTCCGGTGCTGGGTCGCTTCCCCACGGTCTGGGACAGCACACCCGCCACCGAGCCAAGCGGCCCCAACCACCTACAAGCCAACCAATATTGGCTGGGTGACCGGGTGACCCGTGAAACCGACGCCGATCTCCTGCCCGATGATGACGGTGTCACCAATATTCTCAACAACGGTACTGCCGATGTGGCCAACAATGATAAGGCCGACGACGGCTGGCTCAACCCTGATGCGCCGCTGCTGGACTGCCGTGAGGCGGTGCTTAAGGTGCGTATCTCCCGGGCGTTGATTCCGCCGCCGGTTGATCGGCTCTATCTCAATGTCTGGTTTGACGGCAACCGCGATGGCGACTGGGCGGATGTGGGTGAATGTCCCCAGATCAATGGCCGCTCCTATGAGTGGATCGTCCAGAACTGGTGGATTGACCCGACGACGATTCCGCCGGCTGGCTATGTCGATGTGGCGGTGGGCACGGTGCTGGTTCACAACGCCAAACCCGATGCCGATGCTTGGCTACGCTTTACCCTGAGCGAGCAGAAGGCCGTCAGCCCATCCAGTGGCGGGCTCCCTGATGGCCGTGGCATTGCTTTCCCCAATGCCTTCCGCTTGGGTGAAACCGAGGATTATTACCGCAAGGGTGTGACGCAGGGCGAGCCGGGCCAGATCCGTATTGAGAAGAAAGCCGAGCCTGCCGGCCCTGTGGCCGTGGGGGACGTTGTCAACTACAGCGTCATTGTGACCCACGTGGGTGGCACGGCGCCCGCCTTCACCACCATGCAAGATGTATTGCCGGCTGGCGTTGCCTTGGTCAGCGGTCCCTTTGTCACCGAACTGACGCCTAGTGTGGCGCCCTTGGTGGCCAGCTTTAACCCCGGCACCGGCCCCAGCGGCGCAGTGACCTGGTCCGGCACGCTTTCGCCTAATGCCGTGGTGCGGATTGACTTCCGTGTCCGCGTCCGTGAATGTGTCGATCAACTGCGCAACGTAGCGGTGGCCAAGAACACCAATGGCCAGCCAGTGCAGGCCGTAACCGAAACCAAGGTCGATTGCCAGCCGACAGAGCCGGGCATTAGCTTGACCAAACGAGTGCGTGTCCAAAATGCAGCCGACGAAGTGGCTGAGGCGGAGATGCTGCCCAGCGACATGGCCATCTACTATCTGAACCTGAGCGCCACCGATGGCATTTCGCACACAACCCACATTACCGATGCGATCCCCAGTGGCCTGGTTGCCGTGGCCACCAGCGCCAGCGCCGGCGTGGCCAACATCATCAACAGTGGTCATATCGTCGTCTGGGATGGCACGGTCGGGCCAGCCAACTCGCCGATTACGCTCAAGATTTTGGTGCGGCCCGAACAGCGTATCGAATGTGACCAACGGCTGGTCAATGTTGCCCACTGGGTGGCAGAAGGTCATGACGGTCACAGCAATGAGGTCATTTTGCGTGTGGCCTGCCGTGACCTGGGTGATGCGCCGGACAGCACCAATCACTTTGGCGCCAAGATGTCGGCCTACACCGGCGTCCAGGCCAACTATCCGACGGTCTTTGACGTAGCTGCACCCGAACGCGGCCCGCGCCATGACCGCCCGCGCCCCTTCCATCTGGGCCGTGGCGTCAGCGCCGAAGTGGAAGCCGACCTTGGCTTTGACACCGACGGGCTCAACAATCTGGAGCCGAGCGCCGACAAGGCCAATCAGGATAAGGCGGATGACGGTCTGCTACTCTCGACTGTCACCTTGAATCACTGCCAGGTGAGCACCATGCAGGTGCTGGTCAGCATCGACACCACCGCGGCTGCATTGCTGCCCAACGGCGTCGGTTACCTCAATGTCTGGCTGGACAGTAACCGGGATGGCGACTGGGCGGATCGCTTCGACTGCCCACAGACGGCAACGGGTGCGCCCGGCACGGCGTTGGAACACATTGTCATCGACATGCCGATCAATGCTCTAACGTTAGGCCCTGGTCTCCATACCGTCAATGTGACCACTAGCGGTCCGGTGGCGTGGCCGGCGGATCAGGCACAAAAACCGGCGTGGCTGCGGGTGACCTTGAGCGAGCGACCGTCCAACAAACCCTTCACCACCTATGGCGACGGGCGCGGCTATGACGATCCCTTCCGCCTGGGTGAAACCGAAGATTACCTGCTGCCCGGACGCAGCGATCCACAGGGCAACGGCGATGCCGACCCGGTGGTGACCAAGCGCGGCGAGATCTGGCCGGACTTTGACCCGACCACCAATACCCGCCGTTGGGTGGTGGGCTGGATCGTCAACTATGCCAATCTGGGCAGTGGCCTGGCCAATAACGTCCATGTGGTCGAAAGTTATGACGCGCAACAGACCTTGGTGGCCGAGCATTCGATTCCGCTCGTGCCCCATACCCAAAGCGGCAATACGCTCGACTACAATGTGGGCACCCTGCCGGTGGGCGGCGCTGGTGTCATCATCGTGCGCACTGAGTTGCCCTTCAACACGGCGCCGGGCACGGTGATCGAGAACAGCGCGGTCATCAAGAGTGACAATGACAGCAACACCTTGAACAACACCACTGTGGCCACCGTGACGGTGCCGTTGCTGCCCCCTGTCATCACGACACCGATTGCCGGCACGACCTGTACGGAGACGGTGAGTGTGGCGGGCCATGCCCAGGCCAATGTGACGGTTGATCTCTATGTCGATGGTGCGCTGGACCAAAGTGTGACCGCCGATAGCAACGGCGATTGGAGCACAACGTTAACCCTAGCCGCCGGCAGCCATGATCTCTATGCCATTGCCCGCATGAGCAGCCAGAGCAGCCCGCAGTCACCCACGGTCACCATTGTGGTGGACCCGACGCTCTTCTGGGATCCGATTAGCCTGCGCTTTAACGATGATATGGGCCATCTGCTCATCCCCAGTGGGCGGCTGGACCCAAGCGGCTGGACGATCTTCCTGCGCCCAGGGCACACCTACACGGTCAGCCTGCACATCTGCTGCGGCGACCCGAATGCGCAGGTAACCATGACGATCGGCGACATCAGCTTGACACTGACTGACCCTGACGGCGACCGCACCTTTACCGCCACCTTCACCGTGCCGACCGGTGGCCGCTTCACCGGTGATGTAGCCATCTGTGTGACCTGCGAGCTGATCCGTATCTGCTCCAACGGTCAGGTGACCATCGATCCGGAAGGGACTGTCTTCGACCTGGTCACCGGTCTGCCGTTGGCCAGCGCGACGGTGGCCTGTATGGAAGCCAATGTGAGTGCGGCGAGTGGCCAGACGACCTTTAGCCTCTGGGCGGCAGAAGACTTTGGCCAGGTGAACCCGCAAAGTGTGGCGGCGGATGGCTACTTCAGCTTCTTCACGCCGCAGGGCACCTATCGCCTGCAAGTGAACAAGGCCGGCTACCAGCCCTATGCAAGCATGGACTTGGCCGTGGTCGATACGCCAGTGCACTTTGATGTGCCGCTGACGCCGCTGGTCAATGGGAATGCGGATCACCAGATCAGCATTAGCGAAAATGGCTTTGAGCCGGCGGTCATCACCGTGGAACCGGGCGCCGTGATCGAGTGGATCAACGCTGGGACCACCGTGCACAGCAGCACCAGTATTACGCCGTCGGTCAGCTATGGCGACACGGCTGCGGCTGGCGTGATGGCCGGCAGCAGTGGCTGGGATAGTGGTCTCTTGACCACCGGTGAATCGTACAAACGGCAACTCAACACCGAGGGTGCGTACATCTATGAAGATAGCGCCAACCCCGACGCCACCGCCACCATTATCGTCAAGCAATCTACGCCGGTGGAGACAGAGCAAAAGCTCTTCCTACCGTTGGTTACTAAGTAAGCGTTGATCTGAGCTAAGATGACCGGCATCTGGAGATGCCGGTCATCTTTTGTCTATAGACCTTCCGATAAGGGCTGCCCTATGGATATCCATTAGGAGCCACTGATGCGAGATCTTGATTTATCATACTGGAGCGGCTATAATGACCGCATTGGATTCCATAGTCTTTAGAACCTATCCGTAAATTCGGCTGTGGCGTCCATTACTTTGTCGAGTTGTGGACTTGGGCACAGAGAATTTACGGACAGACACTTAACAAGTCAGACAACGATTCGAACTCTTATGATGGCAACTGTACAAACACTCACCCAACGCTTCGAGAAAGTCTTTGAACCGCGGCAGGCTGTGGTCTTGGCCGAATCGATTACCGAAGCCTATGAGGACTTGGTAAAAACCAGCGATTTCAATGAACTCAAAGCAATTGTCAAAGATTTAGCACAAGCGCAACAGCGCACCGAAGCACGCGTCGATGACTTGGTGCAAGCGCAACAGCGCACCGAAGCACGCGTCGATGACTTGGCCAAGGATATGCAGGAATTGACGCGTGTTGTGACTGAAATGGGACGGCAGATGACTGTGATGGGCCGTCAAATGGGCGATATGCGCAGCGAAATCGGTGGCATGTCGCGCAGTATGGCCTATGCGCTTGAAAATGATGCCTATCGCTCGCTGCCGGCCTATCTGCAAGCGCATCATGACATTATGCTGACAGAGCGAATCGTGCGCACCGACGTTGCTGGGGAAGAGATCAACATCTTTGCGCTGGGTGAACACAATGGTGAGCCTATTTGTTTGGTCGGCGAGAGTAAACTGCAACTTGACGAACGCCGTGCCAGTAAACATGAAGCCGAACGGGTAGCCCAGCAACTTAAGCGCAAAGCAGATGCCGTTCGCGAGCTTTATCCTGAGCGTGAAATTGTGCGCCTGTTGGTGACTCACTATGCACGCCCTGTGATTCGAAAATTGTTGGAAGAACAACAAATCATCGTAGTGCAAACATTTGAGTGGTGAATTCCCGAGTTTATCAGACATCCGTTTATTTCGTTTATTCGACAAACTCTCCAATGCGCACCAAGTACACATGAATCGTTTTGCCGGTAAGCGTCTGTGTAAATTCTAACTGATCATCCGGCAACTTGCCATAGACATTGGGCCGCGCATGAAAGACGACAAAGTATCCCTCTTGCACGTCCTCTGTCTCCAGATAGTCAGCCAACTGTTGCAGTCCCTTGTCAAATTCTGCCCTGCCGCGCCAGATCTTGGTCTCCACTACATAGCGCTGCCCCTGATAGACCACAATCAGATCCAGCCGTCCCGGGCCGGAAGGGACTTCGACAAAGGTTTCGCTGCCCACCTGGCGCATGAGAATATCCAAATAAGCGCTCAACAAATACTGCCCAGTCGCTTCCTGGGGCATCTCAGTCACCTTGAACGCCTCGCGTCCACGCCGCTCTACAAATTGGCGGAAGTGAGAGAGAATCATGACCATCTGAAGCGCACCGTCAACGGCATAGGGACGAAAATCGTGGCCGTTGACGAGAATGTCTGCGCTTAGACCAATCTCAAACGGGGTGAAGTGGTCGATGAGGACTCGCTCATAGATCGGGTTGGCAACCTGGCAATTCCCTTCTGGCGTCTCACTGATGATCCCATACATGGCCAGCGTTTTGACGACAGGGCTGTTGCGTGTAAAGGGATAGATGCCGCCAAAGAGGATGCGCAGCACTTCCTCTTTATACTCAGACGCGTGCCGTTGGAGCGTTTCAAAGTTGTAGTTGCTCTCACGTACAAGCTGATCGCGCGCCCTCTGAATTTGTGCCCGCGTGATGGGTTCTGACCGGTCGGTCGCTACCTCTTCAGTCGCGATGGCCGCTAGGCGATTGACCAAAAAGGGCTGGCCGGCGGTTTGGGTATAGATTTCTGCAATGGCCTCCGGCAGGAATGATTGGCCGATCTCTGCTGTATATTGCATCAACAGGCCATTGACTTCCGCCTGCGAAAAGTCAGGCAGGCGGATCTGCCGCGCAATGTTAAAGGGGCTGCTACGTCCGAGGTTGAGCGCTGCAATATTTTGAATGCCGATGAGAATGACGCTGTGTAGGCTGCGTGGCGGATCGTGAAGTAATGCCCCTCATCGATCTGCGCGAGCAACTCATTGAGCAGCACAATGCGCGGCACGAAGTAATGTTTTTGTGGATCGATGGGACCGTAGGTGTTAAAGTAGCGCATGGCGATATTATACGAGTTTATTCATCCTGTGTCTATTCTCGCTGGGTCGTCGGGTGCGTACCCCATTGGAGCTTGCACCGGGTGACTTATTCAGACTTTGGCCAGCAAAATCGCCACTTCCGTCTGCCAGTGGCGCGGATCCGGCTCGTCCGCGGGGTCGGTCAAATAGTGTTCGCTACACAAACGCTACAACAGATTCAGAAAGAAACAGATTTTTGTGGCAGCAGATCTATCGGCTCTTTTCTGCATCTGCTATAGAAATGGGTCATGGTATAATGAAACGTATCAATTTTCTACTCACCAACAGCATTGGAGCATTATTGTGCTCCAGACAAAGTGATCTCTTGGTATTCGTCAGTATATATCCGCAGACGAAAAATGCAGAATAGCATCACGCTAAGAATAGGGGGAAGCCTTGCTGACCGCAACGGGGAATGCAACCGCAGACCGCATTTTACACGGCTTAGTCGGCATCCTTGAAGTCGTCTTCCCAGGCCGCATTCGCGGGTATTATCTGGAAGGCAGCTATGCCGATCAAACAGCGCTTACGACCAGTGATATTGATTTAATCATCCTTTTCAAGGGTTCTTTCATTGACGAGACGGAACACGCAAAAGCCGAACAAATTGTAGAACACTATAGCATGGTCAGCGCATTGGAGCTAGATGTCAGCTTCTTGGACGAAAAGCAGATTGCCACCGGTGTCCCGCCGGCATTGAAATTAGGCAGCACTGTCCTCTTTGGCGAACCGGCGCCGAACGAATTTCCCCTGGTTTCGGTTACGGAGTGGGGGCGTGAGCGGATGCACGCGGCTTACTGGCTAACGACCAAGGTCTTTGGTCGCCCCCCTGTTGTGACCTATCCTCGTGACTATCCGCGACCAGAAGCAGAATTCTACGGCTACACCGAACGTACAATACGTTTTGCCGACGGCAATGAAGTTCCTTCGACGCGCGACCTCATTCGTGTGATGGGCTGGGCGGCAACGGCGTTGGTTGCGTACCAGGGTAAACAGGTTGTCCCACGCAAAAAAGAGTGCCATTTGTTCTATCGAACCTATATCAATGATGAGTGGTCAGCGCTCTTTGAAGCAATTTATCATCAATGTCGCACGCAATGGCACTATCGCATTCCAGAGCAAACCAATGAACGCCATGAATTGCGGCGCATCTGCCGGCGAGCGTTGGCATTTGAAAATCACTTTCTGGATGTCTATAAGCAGTTTCTGCTCTCCGAATTGCACGGCGCAGATCTGCCAGCCAAACGCCATGCCCTGTGGGTGCAGGGAAAAATTCCTTACATGGATCAGGAGATCATCGCTACAGTCCGAGCATTGGTCAATCGCCAAGAGGAAGCACTCCATGAAGCAGCGACGGATGCTTTACACGCGCTTGAAAGATAGTAGGATTTTAAAGACAAACATCAGCCCAATAAGCTTAAAACGTACTCCACATTGCTCTTTTTCCTGGCTGGTTTTGCACAGATGGGTGCGTCCCAACTAGTTGGGACCAGAGGTGACTGTCACTGGGCAACGCGGGGTGGAGGCATTGCAACGCCCTGCGCCCAGTGACAGTCACCTTCTCGCCACTTTCGTGGGACGCACCCCACAGATATGGGCGTTGCCCAAACCCACGCTGGTTATGGTACAATTGGTGTCACCCTGGGTTCATACAGCAGACTCGATCATCCATAAAGCAAGGTGCAGATCAATATGGCGATCCAGAATCAAGCCAACACCAAAGAACAGCGGGACCATCCTGCGCAAGGATTACCCCGTGAGAATATTACCATCACCGACATCAAGGTGACGCCGCTTTCCTACCAACATGATGGTGAGTATCTTTGGCGCTGTGGCGGCCTCTATGTTTGGAAAGCCGACGCCGCGCTGGTGCAGGTCTTTACCAATGTGGGCATTACCGGTATTGCTGAGGGCAGCCCCTATCGTGGCCCGGATAAACTGAAGGCGTACACTGATCAGTACATTACGCCATTGCTCAAAGGGCGCAATGTCTTTGATGTCGACTTTCTCACCAATAACCAGGGTCACAATGCCACGGCTGAAGGCGCCTGGGCCGGGGTGAACAATGCGCTGTGGGATATTATCGGTAAAGCCTTAGGGCAACCCGTTTACAAATTGCTCTCCAGCGATCCCCATCCATCTAACCAGGTGAAGATCTATGCTAGCGGGGGCGTTGCCCATGCCTGGTATGATCATGGCGAAGCAGAACTCATTGCAGAGGCGCTCCGTTACAAAGATGCCGGTTACGACACCTTTAAATTTCGCAATGGTACAAGTTGGCGTCAGAGTGGCATGACCATGGCGCGCTATGTGGGCATTCTGGAACGGCTGCGCGCCGCGGTGGGGCCAGACTTTAAGCTCGTTCTTGAAAAGTTTCCGTGGGACTTGGAGACGATCCTCAATGAACTTTGTCCGGTCTTAGAAGCGCTGAAGTTTTACTGGTATGAGGAGCCGGTCGAGTGGACCGATCCGCTGGCGCTGCAGAAACATATTGCGATCAACGAGGCCATGCCGTCGGTGATGGTCTCCGGTGGCGAGAGTATGTGGAATCGCTACCAGGTGCAGCCCTATGTCGCCACCGGGGCGATGAACATTATCCAGACCGATGCCAACTTGACCGGGATCACGGAAGGTTGGTACATTGGGCAAACGATTCACCAACATGGCCAAATGTATTGTCCGCATAACTGGGTCGGCGGGTTGACCACCATTACCAACATCCATCTCGTAGCTGGCGTGCCCTGTGGCCACATGTGTGAACTCAACCAGACCTACAACCCCCTCAAATGGGAGATCTTCAAAGAGCCCTATCCGATCAAAGACGGGATGCTCACCATCCCCGATAAGCCAGGCTATGGCGTTGAACTCATCGATGATCTGGAGGAGCGCTTTCCCTTTGTGCCTGGGCCCTATTACAAGACCAATCCACACTTTGAGGGGCTGGGGCTTCCCATTTGGTGGAGTTAAATGGTGGAGCTAAATGAGGCCATGACGCGCTACTTTAACACACATGGACCGGTTAACGAAGTTGAACATTATGTTGTAACCCGCAGCGTATTGGTTGCCGATGTGGCCGCGCAAATTGTCCGCGGCGCCTATTTCACAATCTTTGCACCACGACAGATGGGCAAGACAACCCTGTTGCGCCACCTGCGCGCGCGCCTGCAAACGGAGCGAAGTTTTGTTCCGGTCACCATGAGTTTCCAGCGCTTTGAGACTTGGTCAGTCGAAGACTTTATGGCCGAGTTTGGTCGTTTGCTGGCGCAGCGTATCGTGCTTGGCCTACAAACAGAATTCCCAGAACAAGTTGATGGGGTCAAGGCACTCATCACCGCCCAGCCCCCAAACACCTATCCACGTTTCTGGAGATTTTTTGACGAACTGCACCAACTGCTGCCGGCAGTGAGAATTGTGCTGATCATTGATGAGTTTGACGGCATCCCCCAGGCTGCCGTATCACCATTGCTCCAAACCTGGCGCGATATGTATTTGGATCTGCCGTCTCCGCGTGCTCTCTATAGTGTTGTCCTGATCGGCATTCAAAACATTGCGAAACTCAACCTGGGCCGTAGTTCACCTTTTAATATTGCCAACCAGCTTGCCCTGCCGAACTTCTCGTCGGTCCAAGTCGCGGAACTGCTAGCCCAACACACTCAAGAAACCGGGCAGCATTTTGCTCCGGAGGTGATCGACGCAATTGTGCGTCTAACGGATGGCTATCCATTCCTGGTGAATCGCATTGCGGCGATCCTCACAGAAGATCTTGTCCCTGATCGCTCACAGCCAATCACCCAAACCCATTTAGAATTGGCGCGCCAACGATTAATTTTAGAGACAAATTACAACTTTGAAACACTCAAACAGCATGCCAATGCTCATCGCGAGACCGTATTGAATATCCTCTTTGGCGCCTCCCGTGAATTTAATCTGAATGATCCGGTCGTCAGTGAGCTGCATATGCATGGCATCATTGACAGCGCACCTAATGGAAATTGCCGGATCGCCAATGCAATTTACGCCGACGTGTTGCTCGCTGCCTTGCGCCCAGCCCAACTGGGACTACAAGCAGATATTCTTGTCAACGGCTATGATTTTCGGCCACACACGAGCAACGGCAAACTGCAAATGGATCTTTTGCTTTCGCGCTTTCGCATCTTTGTTGAACGGCGGGGACGGGAGGCATTTAAGGTGACACCGACACCCCAAGAAGCGACTGGGCAATATCTGTTAATGGCCTATTTGTCACTTGTTGTGCGACAAGCTGGCGGTGATCTATTCACAGAAGTCGATACCAATACGGGACGCATGGATCTGATTGTTGTGCATCACGGGCAACGTTATATTATCGAAACAAAAATCTGGCGTGGCCCGGAAGCCTATGATGAAGGTCTTGACCAATTGGTTGGCTATCTACAGAGCGAGAATCAATCAACCGGCTATTATGTTATGTTCCATGCTCGCCCCAACGTCTATGGCAAGTTGCCCCAGGAGCAGTTAGAGTTTACTCTGGCAAGGAAAGGCAAACAGATTTATGTCTATCTCGTGCGTTTGGAAAGTGTGTTTACCGATTAATGCCTATGTCATCTTCGCCCATTTGGAGGACGCACCCCAAACAAATGGGTGCGTCCCAACTATTTGCGACCAGCGGTGACTGTCACTGGGCGCAGGGCGTTGCAATACCTTCCACCCCGTGTTGCCCAGTGACAGTCACCTTCTCGCCACTTTCGTGGTATGCACCCAGACAAATAAAGCGTTTGATCCATCTGGCCGACTGTGTTACACTACGTTAGATTCTTCCCAACCTTGGAATTCGTTGGCTCTGTGGTCCCCACAACCGCCAACTAAAGATACTGCTGTGAACCAAGTGTGTCACCTTGATGCACCCGTATGTTTGTTGTATCGAGTAAATCCCGACGTAAATAAGGCCAGCGTAATTTTTGCCTTTTTCCACGAGTTGCGTGGCCTTGACTACCGTGGTATTTACGCCAAACTGTACTAGTAAATTATCTCTTCCTGTCGTTACAGTTCAACAAAATCATAAATCATGCAATAGGTCACCAAGGAGGTCCCAATGGGTAGCGAACACAAATTGTCGAGACGAGCCTTTCTCCAAATCAGCGCCAGCGCCAGCACCGGTCTGTTGCTTGCTGCCTGCGCCATTCCAACTGGCGCACCTGCGTCGTCCGGTGCAGGTGATGCCCCAAATCAGGAACCCATCGTGTTGCGTCTCCACATGCGCGCTGGTGGTGAAACCGCTGAACCTGCCATCTATGTTGAACGGCCCAATGAGTTTACCGAGGAAACCGGTGTTCAAGTCCAGTTGGAGCCGATTCCATCTGGTGAATATTGGGCTAAAATTGAAACCCTGGCCGCTTCCAACACCTTGGGTGACAACATGTTCACCGACAACAAAAATTGGCAACACAATCGTGCCGTTCACTTTGGTGTTCTTCAAGATATTAGTGATTTTATGGAAAGTGACGGGGTTAGCCACGACGAGTGGCAACCCGGCGTGATCGGCGCCTGTATCGTAGATGGGAAGACCTATGGCCTACCCAAGACCGGCCATCCCGCCCATGCTTACATGTGGATCAACCACGCCTTGTTTGAGGAGGCCGGCATCCCAATTCCAGAAACCTATGGCAGCACCTGGGAACAGTATCAGGAATGGGCCAATGCATTGGCCAAGGGCGAAGCCGACCGCCGCGAAGTTTACGGCATTCACGTGCCCACCAACAATATTCAGATGATCATCAACGGGATTCGCACCTTTGGCGGCTGGGAACTCAATGAAGACGGCACCCAGTCACCAGCTACTAGCGACGGCTGGAAAGAATTTGTGCGGATGGCCTATAATTTCTATCAACAAGATAAGGTGATGCCCACCGCTGCCGATCTCGGCTCTGCTGGCACGCTCGGTCTCTTTGCTGCCGGCAAGTTGGCTATGATGGTTGGTTCGCGTGGCAGCAACCAATCAGTGCGCGAGGCTGTTGGCCCCGAAGATGGCAGTGGCGGCCAGTTTGCCTGGAGCGCCATCGGGCTGGCCGAGGGGCCAAACTTTAATGGCTGGGGGGCCAGTCTCAACACCCATGCTGGCACCACCCAATCGCCCCACAAATATGAAAGCTTCAAGCTGACCTACGCACTCTCTGATGCCCGTTTTGCTTATCTTAACGCCAATGAAATTGGCTACTTGGTAGGGCGCACCAAGGAACTGGAAGAGATCGGGCCCGCGGCCGATGATCCCTTTATCCAATTGCAGTTCGAGGAATATGCGAGAGGCGTTCCCTACCGCATTGGCGCCAATTATCGTGGTCTAGAGTGGGAGCAGATCATCGTCAACACCACCGATCAGGTCTATCTCGGCGACCGCGAGCCCGATGACGCCTTCTTTGAAGAACTGGAAGCATCGTTGAATGAGTTGCTGGCGCGGCCGATTTAAGGTAAGGAGTAGGGAGACGGGAGTAAGAAATAGGGAGTAAGAAGTAGAAGCACACCGCCAGGGGATGAAGCCTTTGGGTGTGGCTACCCGGCAGCGCCCGCTGAAGCGGACGCTGCTGCTCGCCCTGCGATAAATTGCTGGGCGGCTTGTGGGTCATAGTAAGCTCCACGAAAGGAGATAGACGGCGAATGGCAACAGGTACGGATCAGGTCTCTGTGGCGGCAAAGCCGATCACCTGGCCTTGGCGGGGGCAACGGCGCGGCATGTCCCGCTTGCAACGACGCGAGGCATTGCAGGGCTACCTCTTTATCTCGCCGTGGGTGATTGGTTTTTTGGTCTTTACCTTGGGACCAATGTTGGCTTCCTTCTACTACAGCTTTACCCTCTATAATGTGCAGACCGAACCGCGCTTTGCCGGTCTCTATAATTACAGCTACGCCTTTGGCCAGGACGATCTGTTTTGGGTGTCGGTGAAACGCACATTGCTCTGGTCGGTGATGACGGTGCCGCTCAGTATGGTCGGTTCTCTCTTTGCTGCGCTGCTCTTGAACCAAAAGCTGCGTGGCGTGGCCATCTATCGCACCAGCTTTTTTCTACCCCATCTGACTCCTGTGGTGGCGGCGGCGATTCTGTGGATGTGGATTCTGCAACCCGATACCGGCATTTTGAACAGTTTACTGGATCGTGTAGGGATTCGCGGCCCGAATTGGCTACAGAGTATCCAATGGTCCATGCCGGCGTTGGCCATGATTGCGCTGTGGACCGGGATTGGCGGCAACAAGATGCTCATCTTTCTTGCCGGCCTACAGGCGATTCCCGATTCGCTCTACGAGGCAGCCGATATGGATGGCGCCTTGAGCCGGCAAAAGTTCCGTCATATCACCCTGCCCATGATTTCACCAGCGATGTTCTTTAACCTGGTGCTGGGTATCATCGCCAGCTTTCAGGTCTTTGGCATGGCCTTTGTCACGACCAAGGGCGGTCCGGCCTATTCAACCTATTTTTATGCGCTACATCTTTATCAGCAGGCCTTTGTCAGCTTTGATATGGGCTATGGCAGCGCCCTGGCCTGGATCTTCTTTGCAGCAGTACTGGTGCTGACGCTCTTCCAACTTTGGCTGCAAAAACGTTGGGTTTACTATGAAGGCGCGACCTAAGAATACGTTCGAGAGTTTGGTGATTTTGATGAGACGAATTCGCCGTTGAAAAGCCTGTTAGGTTCAATTATTGAATCATCTAAGCGGGCAATAGCAAGTTATCCGTTTCGCCAAAATCAGTCAGAGGAAATGAAATTACTTGCCGAGCAAATGATAAACAAGGGATATTACGATTCGGCACGTGAATTGATAATTCATTTTTTGCATCCTGATGATGTCAATCAGATTGTGGGCAAACTCCCTTCGAGCCTGCTGTCAACAGCTCTTGAGGTCATATCAAATCTTCAAGATTCGTATGAACAGACCGAATTGGAAGTTAACCTACTTGTTGCTCTCGCAACAAATGAACATCGGCAACGGGGACACCTTCCGGAATATGTGACCAAGTGGCTAGAAGAATCTCTGATGACTAACCCATCACGTATACATCCGGATCTAATTAGTTTGACTGTATCTGCCCGCATCCCTTTTGTATAAGGCCAAAGAGATCATTTATGGGATTGAATATAACAATGATCGGGCGAAAGGATTACTTATCTTTGCAAGAGATGCCCAACATCTTGCTAATACTGAACGGTTAAAGATATTGCAAGATATAATAAAATTTTCGACCCAAGAATATTATGGTAAAGCTGAAATAGCCTCCGAAGCGGCAAAAGTACTAGCTATTCTGGCGCATCATGAAATTGTACTAAATTTTATACAAAGTATCTCAAGTGAGAATATACAGCGACAGTTATTGATTGAATCGATCCCGTACTTATATGAGATTCCAATACATCAAGCCCTGGAATTAGCAAATGATCTAAAAGGATGTGATGGTTCGGATGCAGTATGGGCAGAGCTTGCAGTTCGACTTGTACACCAAGGTAATATAGATAAGTCATTGTCATTGATTCAAGAATTGGTAGAAGCGGCTAACAAAAATACTAGATGGAGAAATAATGACACTAAACCCTTGGTAAAAGCATTTACGCAAACGGTGAAAGTATTGTCGGATCAACAGTTGCAGAGGATGATTCATTTAGCGGAGCAGACTGAGTCTAAAGAAGCAAAATCTGAGATACTAATTTCCCTAATTTGTCGTTTGGCAGAACTTGGGCAGTTTGAAAAGGCATTGAGCATGGTGGAACATTTGCCTATGTCTTGTCAAGAACCAATATTTTGTCCTCAGATAAAAGCACTAGTTAATTTAAGCGATCTTACCTCAGATTATGAAAAGAAAACAAGCCTAATAAATAGAGCAAGAGATTCGATCACCGATATAGAAGATAAAACAGTACGTGGCATTGGGCTAATAACACTGGCTTATTACTATCCTCAGTCTGAGTTCAGACAAATGATGTTAGAGGCTCTGGAACTGCTGGTCAATGTTATAGAAAAACATAGAGAATATGGCCAGCAGTGGGATCTCAGTGTCTGGGATGGAACGAGTCAAAAGTACATTCGGCTCATACCTTTCACCGGTTTTGTTGACTTTGATGCAGGTTGGAAGGCTATGGCGAAGTTGAACGACCCTAGACATAGGGCTCTCGTACTTGCAGATGTTGTCCCGTATTTATCTGAGACGCAATTACGTGATGCAATGCTTCTTGCTGCGGGGCTTGATGATAAAGAAGGTCGATTTAGTGCCCTTCGCACATGGGCAGTGAGGGTAGGTGAGCTGCCTATCGAAAAATCAGCTTCATTGATGCAGGAACTACTACATTTGCTTGCGGCACGTACTCGAAAAGACTTTCTGTCTGACCTGAGCGCTCTTGCTCCACTGATTGTAAAAATGGGAGGAGTAGAAGGCGTAAAAGGGGTAATCGACTCGGTTAAGAACGTTGGACAATGGTGGCCATGATCCCTATCTCTTCATATTGAACTATTAGTAGAAATCCCATATGATTCTGCGGTATTGTCGCCTTACTTCTTCACTCAGTGTGGCTCAGTGCACCAAACCTTGAATTCTACAACTGTCCCAGTAGTCATTACTAACTTCATTCCTGTTCTCGCCAAGACTGTACCCATTATTAACCTCATTTTTCCAGACATCCCAACCAAGCACAATCTCACCTTGAGACGACCAATTTGTTCATATAAACTTCCTTCGACTTCTGCGCCTTATTCTAGCAGATGTTTCTTCCATTGCTTGACCTAAAGTGGTGCGTTAACAGATAGTCGGATGTCTGTACGGGCAATCAATAGGCGGATCGGCAAAATCGGTTAGTGCCTTGGGATCGATACAATCTGCGACACACCGCTGCTGACGCGGTGGCTAGAAACAACAATTTGCAGACCGTTGCTTAGTGGAGCCGATGGTCATCGCTGGTTGTGTCGATACGTTATATCGATTGAAAAAACTCTTTGTTGCACGAACGAAAAATTTGCCTCTATTTGAGACGGATGTGCAGTCGCTGATTCAGTTCTCTTTGCCGCGTTTTCCAAAGAGAAACACACTCATTTTGTTCTCAAACAGTGGATCGGACAGGATTCGAACCTGTAACCAAGGAGTTATGAGCCCCCTGCTCTGCCGTTGAGCTACCGATCCAAATTGGTCCTTAGTCCCTTGTCATTTGATAAATCAGCTTCTACACAACAGCGAAATGAGGCAATAGAACAGAAGACCAATGACGAAAGACAATTCAGAGCGGGTGGCGGGAATTGAACCCGCGTGATCGGCTTGGAAGGCCGAGGCTTTACCCCTAAGCTACACCCGCACACAACGGTTAATGCTGAATGGTTAATAATTAATGATTAACCGTTCAGCATTAACCATTACCCTGGTCGGGGAGACAGGATTTGAACCTGCGACCCCAGCGTCCCAAACGCTGTGCGCTACCAACTGCGCTACTCCCCGCTGAATCTTTATTGTACAAAAAAGCGAGAGAATGGTCAAACTTGGCATGGCCTTGTCGGTACTTATGGCACCCACTGCAAATCGTGCTCCAGCCAGTTGGGCAAAACGCCAACCACCGGCGCGATCACCACCGGTGCACCGCCACCGATGGGCACAGCCCAGAGCTTCCAGCGCCCATCGCGGTTGCTGACAAAGGCCACCCAACGCCCATCCGGACTGACCGTGGGCAAACCGTCAATGGCGAGTGAATCGCTTAAACGCACGACTGGCCCACCAGCGGCATCGATCCGATAGATGTCAAAATTGTCATCACGCCCGTCACTCATAAAGACCACCGTGCGGCCATCGGGCGACCAGGTGGGGCGATTGTCTGCCGGCACCGTGGTCAGGGGCTGACGATTTCCACCCTGGCTGTCCATCGTCCACAGGCCACAACGGTTGCCTGTATCATCGCAGCCCCGGAAGACGACAAGATCCTGGGTGGGGTGCCACGCTGGGGCGTCGCCAATGCTGAGGCTGACCGCATTACTGTTATCGTCGGCCCAAGTGCTGTAGATGCGCCAAATCCGGTCACCCTCCCGGTTGCTGGCAAAGACCAACTGATTGCCCTGAGGACTCCAACTAGGCAGGCTATCTTCGACATAGTGGGTGAAGCGAAGCAGTAGATCCGTGGCGGGATCCCAGGCGCTCAACCCGGCCATATCGTTGCGTGTATTGTGAAAGACTAGACGCGCCCCATCCTGGCGCAGCGCCGGCTGTCTCCCATTTTCATACAGCAGCGTAGCCGCCGCGCCACTGCCCACATCCTGTTCCATGATCTGGCTTTGCCCCGTAATCTCATCAACCGCAGAATAGAGGATGCGACCCCGGGTAGGTCCGCCACTCACGGCGGCGGCGACAGGTGTCGTCGCCTTTTCGGCTGCACCGGGGGTGGCGGCACCGGCTGTTGGCGTGGCGTCAGTGGTCGGCTTTGCAACGGCGCCCTCCTGACAGGCCACCCGATATTGATCGCGCTGGGCAATGATGCCCGGTGTGATCGCAATGTCGATCGCTTCGGTCAAGAGATCGGCGGCGTCGCACCATTCCTCGGCCTCGGCCTGGGCTTTGCCATAAGCCAGCAATGCTTCGTGCAGGCGATCCTTCACATCGCGGTAGTCCGCTTCCTGTTGATAGAGGTTACGCAAGATCCGCACCGTTTGCGCCCAGTCGGCGCCGGTGTAGGTTAGGACGTCCAAATATTCGGCAATCAGTTGGCGCTCTTGTCGGATCTCGGTCGCGTCGGGACGGAGGGCAATTGCCTGGTCAAAGAGCGCCACCGCTTCTTCTAGCTTATCCTGATTATCTTTTTCGGTAGCCAGATTGATATAGGCATCAAAAAGCAACTCTTGCACCTGCGCCGATTGGTAGGCAGGCTGCTGACGCCGTAGATCCACCAGCAGCTCCACCGCTTCGGCCCAACGTCCCGCGTTAAAGGCAAGTTGCGCCTTGGCCAACAGCGCTGCGCCATCGTCTGTATTCCCGCTGGCAACGGCGGCACTAGTCGCGACTGGGGTGACCGCCAAGGGTGTAGATGGAACGGGTAGGGTTGCCGGCGGCGCGGTTGCAACCGCCGCGTTTTCTCCCGTGGGAACACTTCCTTCAAACTGACGAATATAGGCCAGGCCATTGAGCGCCGCGCTGTTATTGGGGTCTAAAATCAATACTTCGGCATAGGCGTTGCGCGCGGCATCCCACTCACCGGCATTATGATATTCAAGCGCATGTTGCAGGGCGACACCGATCTGCTGGCGGCGTTTGATCTCCAACTGTTGTTGACCCGCACGCACCCCAAGCACAATGGCTAGAACCAGCAGCGCACCCGCCAGCAGCGTGACAGCGCCACTCAACCACAGCGCCCAACGTGGAAATAGTTGTCGAGTAGATTGCATTACAAACCGTTCTCTGAAGCCTTGTTTTACTCTGGTTGATAGCTTAAAAGCACCCGTCCCCTACTGTCCTGTAGCTGGATCTGGAGGGTGTCTGTCTTTGCCACGGTTACCGCAAAATGTCCGTGGAAAGGCGAATCGGGCTGGGCCTGGATGGGCAGGCGTGCGGCTTCGACATCATTGACAAAGAGCACCAACGACCCATCCAGCGGCCGGGTCGGGTAGAGACCCACAGCCAAGCCAGCGGTTTGCGGCGTCACAGCCAACGCCGCCAGTTCATTGGCAAAGGTCAAATCGCCAATCCCTTGCACCGGATACCAAACCTCGCGCCAATTCACCTGACCACCGGCGGGCAGCGTATAGAGGTCGGCAAAAGTGGGCGCCAGACCACCGTGCAACTCTACATACATGGCGGCGCCATCGGTATAGTTGTCACCGGTCAGCGCATCTTGCCAACCCAAAGCAAAGACCTTGCTGCCGCGTACGACCTCGGCGGGAAAGATACGCGCTACCCCTATATCATAAGCCGGATCATAGACGCCCACAAATGGCCCATGCGCGGCGGGCGCTTCAAAAAAGCCCAGATATTCCTGATAATTGCCCAACCGGCTCAAGTCACGTCCCTTATAGATGGGCCAGGTAAAGGTGGCGCCCGGTGCGGGCATAGCCACATCCGCCGTGCTGTGTAGGGTCATCATGCCACTGGGCAGGACAAAGTGCAGGTCGGCGCTGGGGTGCAGACCGGTGCCGGGCGCCAACATGGCATCATGCCAGAAGCTGAAATCCAGCGCGTCATCACCCAGATTGGTAATGGTCGGTTCGATCTCAAAACTGGCTGCGCCGGCGCGCAACGAAATGGTGATGCTTGCGTTCAAGAGCCGCCCATCCCTGGGGGTAAAGACACTGACCGCAGCCAGATCTTCGCTATAGGGCAGCGGAATATAACCCCATGGCACCCCCCAATCATAGCCATGCTCAATAACCGGCAGACTCCATTCTAGCCCCCCCAGGGCCAGCCAGCCCAGTTGATTTTCATGGCCCCAGTGGGTTGGCTTGACGACACTGTTTTGATAAAAGATCGGCTCGCCGCTGGGTTTATGAATCACTTGCCAGATCCGCCCGCCTAGCTCCGGCATGATCATTACCTTTAGGTAGGCGTTCTCCAACACCAACAAGCGATAGGTGCGTGGCTCCGGCGTCGGCGCCTCTAACCGAAAGCGCTCCACATCAAAACGCTTATAGGGCCAGTTGTAGCGCGGATCTACGGCGTCGCTTTGATAGCGTTCCAGCGGATAGGTGGGCAGGGTGACGCTCTCTTCATAAAAGACTACGGTGCCCACCGGCGCCAGCGCCGGCGCGGACTCAACTGCGCTACCGGCGCCCTGGCGTGTGTCGGCTGAAGCTGCGGCAGGCGCATCAGGCGTGGCCGTGGCTACAGTGGCTTGGGGCGCGCTCACATCGGCGTCGGTTCCGCCGTCGGCTGTCGCGGTGGCCGTCGGCAACAGTGGGGTGGCGATGACGCGATTAGTAGCCGTGGGGGTGACCTGACTGGTCGGCGTCGGAACAATGGTGGTCGTTTGGGGTCTTGTCCCACAGGCCGCCGTGAGCACGAAAAAGAACAACGCCGCCATCATGCTTAAGGGGCGCCTGCCGGCGGCGTAGGTGAACAGGGGCAACGGGTGTTGCGCCCAAAGTGTCAATCCAACGCTGGATTCTGTCCATGCTTGGGCTACGACCATTGCGTCAGTTGAGACCGAACAAAATCGGTAGAACCGGCCAAACAGCGTACGAATCCTGGTTGGGAAACAGTAGTAATGACTCATAGCCGTGCATTATACAACTGCACGCGGCGTTCTGATAAATGTGGGAGGGTACTGTGTCTCACTGTCTTACTGTCTTACTGCCCTACTGCCCCCAACGCCCGTAGCGCCGCCTTCTGTGCCTCGCTGATGCCGGTGACGCCGGTAATGTTCATGCCGGCGTAGGGGCCGGGAGGACGCAAAACTTGCGTGCAACGCCGATTGACGACATCCCACAAGCGCAGTCCACCATCAATGCTACAACTCGCCAAATGGGCAGCGGTTGGGCGAAAGCAGAGAGCATAAGCGGTACTCCTATGCCCCCGTAACAAATGGTGTGGTAAGGGCGGTTCTGCCGCGTAGCTGCGCCAGGCCCACAAATAGATGCCAAGATCATTCCCTGTATAGGCCAGGGATTGACCATCGTGACTAAAGACCACCCCATTGGGGCCAATTCTTGCATCCCGCTCCACATGCAAACAGGCTCCGGTGGTCAGATCCCATAGCCGAATGGTTAGATCAAAACTATTGGTGGCGAAGGTGTGATCATCCAGGTTGATGGCGATCGCCGTAACCGGCGCGGTGTGACCGCTTAACTGGTGGATCGTGGCGCCGCTTTGCACATCCCAAATCCGTAAAGTGCCATCGGCACAGCCACTGACCAGGTGGCGACCGCGCTGATCAAAGGCGAGGGCGAGGATATCAGCCTCATGGCCGATCAACTGCCGCCGGCCGCGGGTCTCACGCTGTGGGTAGGCGCCAACCGACCACAACCGAATGATGCGATCGGTGCCTGCTGAGGCCAACAGTGCCTCGCCCTGACCGACGAGTGAAGAGGCGGGCGCAAAGGTGAGGGCCCGCACGGTCCCCTGGTGTTCACGTAACGCCTGCACCGCTTGGCCCGTTTCTCGATCCCATAGCCGGATCGTGGAGTCGGCATCGCCACTGGCAATCGTCTGTCCGTCGGGGCTAAAGGCAACGCTGTCAATAAAGCGGCTATGCCCGCGCAACGAGTGACGAAGCCGCCCCATACCGTCACCGTCAACTTGCCACAACCGCACAATGTGGTCGGCGCCGCCGCTCGCCAGCATCTGGCCATCGGGGCTAAAAGCGAGACACTGAAGCGCCACTCGATAGGCCTGCTGCGAATAGAGCGCTTGCCCACTCTCTACATCCCACAAAACGATCTGTTTATCCGCCCCTGCACTGGCAAGCTGTCGCCCATCAGGACTGGCGCTGAGTGACAGGACGACATTAGTATGGCCGAGCAAGGTGTAGCGCAATTGCCCGGTATGCGACCAGATCCGCACCGTGCGGTCGTCACCGGCGCTTGCTACTAGATAGATGGCGGGATCTTCAGTCGGCAAGAAGAGCAGCGCACGGATAATGCTAGTATGTCCTTGACAGATTGGACCAGCGCCAAAGGGTAGTGCGCCCACCTCATGCCCCGCCCTTGGCCGGCGCTCTTCTGTCGCGCTTGGCGTCACCTGCCAAAGCCGAATCTCACCGGCGTGGCTACCGCTCGCCAACCAGCAACCATCGGGAGAGAAGGCCAGAGCGCCGAGGGGCTCCCCATGCGCCTGCCAGGCAGCGATCCGGCGGCCCGCTTCCGTTCTGCTTTGCGTATCCCATAGCTGGATGAGCCCATCCCCACCTCCTGTGGCGAGAAGCTGTCCATCGGGACTGAATGCCAAGGCATCGGCGCCCCGCTTGTACCCCCCCAACCGTTGAACACAGCGCCCACTCTGTAGCTCCCACAGACAAACGACAAGATCGGCGTCGAAACTAGCGAGGTAGGCGCCATCATGACTAAAGGCCAGGGCATGAATGGTGCTCGACAGCCCAGTCAGCGTTTGCCAACAGTCACCGCTATTCGTTGACCAGATCTTGATACAATAATCATGTGTGCTCGTGGCAAGGAATTCTCCCTGTGGGCTAAAGACCAACGGGCCACGCAGATTTTCCCCACACTGGAAAGTATCGGTGAGCTGCCGCTCAATCATCCGCCATAGACCCAGTATACCGTTGCGGATGCCGGCCGCCCACAGCTCACCAGTCGGTTGAAAGGCAACGATATTTACCGTGATACCGGCGGTGAAGGTTGACCGCCCAAGATCGGCGCCGGTGAAATCGGCGTTGACAAAGGTCAAACGACTCAAATCCGCTTGCCAGACGGGCAAGTGGGAAAAGTCATAGCCGATCAACTCCTCTCCCAACTGTACAAGGAGATTGAGCAGATTACCGCCGGCATAGCCATGTTTTACCTCTGCTGCCCGCAAAGCATCCAGCAAGTGGGGAATGCGCGCCACGATCTGGGCGCGCCCAACCCTTGCCACCAAACGATCCGTCACCGGTTGGAGAAGCAAGCGCGCCTGACTTTGACGGACATATTGTTTGGCTTGCGCTTTGAACAGAGCGAAACGGTTGAGAAAAGAATTTACGATTTTCGATTTTCGATTTACGCGGTCTGTTGCAGGCGCTGCTTCTTGAAAATCGAAAATCGAAAATCGTAAATCGTAAATCTCTTGATAGACCTGTTCCACCAAATACTCAGTTGTATATTCAATAATCACATTTTGCAGGGTGAAACCGGTATCGCGCTTTTCGAGCAGGGAGCGATTTTGCAGCCCTTGCAGCGCTTCGAGGAGGGACGCGGTAGCGACAGGTTGGACAAAGTTGCTGCGTAGCGTCGGCACGGTAATCGCTTCGCGTTCAATCGCCAGCCAGACCAAAATCTCCCGCTCCAGCGGCGAAAGACGGGCGAATTGTTGGTCAAGCACCAGGCGGATGCCATCAAAGAGCGCGCCCTCTTCTTGCTGAAATGCACTCACATCGCCGCCAAAGAAATCGGCGATGGTCGCCGCCACAATCTGTAAGGCCAGGGGGTTGCCGGAGTAATGCTCAACAAGCTGGGCAGCTTCGGCCGCGGTGGTATGGAGACCATTGCTTGCCAACAGGGCATGACCCGCCACTTGATCCAGGCCGTTCAGCGGCAATACGCGGATGCGCCCCCCCGTACGCTGCGCCTGTCGTCCCGCTCTGGCCAGCGCATAGGGTTGCTCACGACTGGTCAACATGAGGCAACTCTGATGTTCGCTGCTCGCTAAGCGCTGAAAGAGTTGATCATAGCCTTCATAGCCCGGGCGCGTCACGCCGGCCCGACCGGACGCATCATCAGCGGCAAAGATACTTTCCACATTGTCCAAGACCAACAGGCAGCGCTCTTGCCGGAGATAGGTCAGCAACAGCCGTAGTTGTTCATCAAGCGATTCTGGGAGCGCCGTCAGCGTCTGGCGCGAGAGCAGTTGCAGCCAGTTGCGCAACAACTCGTTGAGCGGCGGGGCATTGAGCAACGAGCGCCAGATGACCACGGCAAAGCTCGACGCCACCGCTTTGGTCACCATGGTCGCCAGCGTGGTCTTGCCGATCCCGCCCATGCCGAGCACGGAGATCAGTTGCGCGGCGACGCCGCCGTCCGCGCTGGCGCTTAGCCAGGCCGTCAACTGTGTCATCTCCGCGCGCCGCTCGACAAAAAAATCGACCGCCGGCATTTCGGCCCAGTCATAGACAGGGGAGAGGGAGACAGGAGACAGGGAGACGGGAGACTGGGAGCTAGGTGTCTCGTGTCTGTCGTCTCGTGTCTCCTGCATTGCCATATAGGCCGCCACCAGATCGCGATGGATCGCGACGCCGGTCAAAAAGCGTTGGCGGCTTACCTCGTCCAACTGGGCGGCATCCTGTTGGAGCACGGTATAGCCTTGTTGTAAGATGCTGGTCGCACGCAGGTCGCCATTGGCGGCCAGGACACGATAACAGGTCAGATAGATAAAATAGGGATTATTATAGCCGGCATGCGACTGCTCTGTCAGGACGGGCAGGATGATTTCGATCCGTTTCAGGGCGCCAGCCTGATCGCCTTGCGCTAGGGCAATTTGGGCCAGGCCGGCCTGTGGTTCGGCGGCTAGCGTATCTTTGCCGAATTGCTGGAAGGCCGCAAGCGCTTGTTGGAAGGCTGCCGTTGCTGCGGCCCATTGCCCCACGGCGGCGCGCACATGCCCCAGGATGAGCGCAGTGTCGGCCACCCGAAAGAGGATATCGTCGCTTCCGATTAGTTGATTGGCCTGTTCCGCATAGTGAAGCGCCTCCTGCCGGTCGCCAGCATAGTGTGCCTTGAGTGCTGCCGCCAGGGAAGCATAGAGTTGACTCTCTTTGATAAGGTTGACGCGCGCCAGGATCTGGGTGAGCTGTTCGTAGCGTTGGGCCGCCGCCGCCTGATCGCCGAGTTGCGCATAGAGGCGGATCAAGGTGGCCGAAATCGCAGCCTCTTCATAGGGTGCAGCCAGCTCAGTGGCGATCGCTACCGCCTGTTCTAGTAACCGGCGCGCGGTCGTGTAGGCGCCCTGTAGCCGGGCCACCCCGCCTAATCCTTCCTGCGCCAGCATTTCCACCCGGCGATACCCCAACCGGCGCGCCAGATCGAGCGTAGCGTTCCAGCCCGTCTCTGCCGCCGTGAAGTCATAGAGCAGAAAGTTGGTCTGCGCCAATCGGGACAAAGAGAGGAGTTCTCCTTGCCGCTTGCCCAATGCCTGACAAACCTGCAGGGCCTGCATCAGATACGCACGGCTACCGGCATAATCACCAAAGCGGATCGCATTGATACGCAGCGCATTAAGCGCCATCCAATGCACATCGTGGAGCAGATCGCTCTCCGGATGGGTGGGTTGATAGCGGTGGACAAGCTTGATGGTTTGCTGCCATAGCGCAGTGGCCTCGGCCAGTTGTCCTGCCTCCTGCGCAGCACGCCCTAATACAAAGGTGCCAAAGGTTTCCCCGGCCACCTCACCGCTAGCTCGCCCCAGTTCGATCGCCTCGCGCGCTTGTGCTGCCATCTCTTCATTACGCCCGTGGACATAGAGAAAGCTGGCGTGGATGGCCAATACCTTGGCGAGCAAGCGTTGCCGCAACAAAACCGTTGCGCCATCCTCTGCCGCTTGTGCCGAATGCGCCCAAGGCACGTCCGCCCCCTGGGCGCGCACCCCTGCAATCGCCGTCGCAAAGCTCTGTCGCCCTTCTACCTCTCGCCCTTGAAATTGGCAAAATTGCCACCAGGCATAGAGGGCTTCCTCTAACTCCTGCAAGCGACCCTGGGTGGCCGCCCACTGCCAGGCGAGGCGGACGTTGTCCAACTCAACTTCAATTTCGGCGCTTGCTTCTTTGGGTCCATCCCGCCCCAGGCGCCGACCGTGGGCGGCCACAAACGCCAGATAATAACGGCCATGACGCGCTTCGACCAAGGCGCGCTCACCGGCGGCCTGCAACTCCTCGGCCGCAAACTGGCGCAGCAATTCATGCATGAGATAGCGCACTGCGCCTGTGGTTGTCTCCTGTTGCTGTAACAACGATTGATGGAGTAAGCGGGTGAGAACAGGAAAGGTGGCGCCGGCGACCGCCTGCGCCGCGGTGTAATCAAAACCGCCGCGAAAGATGCTGATTTGGCGCAAGGCGTGCTGTTCCTCCGGGGTCAATAATTGCCAAGACCAGGCAAAGACAGCATGCATACTGCGCTGGCGTTCGGGTACATCGCGCCAATCCACGGTTAAAATCTTAGCGCTTTGCTCAATCGCATCGGCGATCACGGTCAAAGGTATGCCATGCGCGTTGGCTGCGGCTAATTCCAACCCCAGCGGCATCCCCTGCACCGCCCGACAGATACGCAGCACGGCAGCCAGATTCGCTGCGGTGAGTTGGAAATTGGGTTGGGCTTGTTGGACGGACTGCACAAAGAGACGCACGGCAGCCAATGTCTCCGCTTCGGCCAGGGTCGCCGTGGGCGCAAAAGTCAAGGCTTGCACACTATACAGTTGTTCGCTATGTAATTTGAGCCGCTCTCGCGAGGTTACGATAATCTGCACTCCCGGGGCAGCATCCAGCAGATCGACCACCAGATCAACTGCGTTTGCGGCGCCACCCGCCAGTAAATGTTCAAAGTTATCCAAGATCAGCAACAGTTGCTTCGGGCGTAAGATCTGAATGAGAAGATGCCGCGGATCATCCCCTTGCAGGGGTATACCCAGCGCCGTCGCGATCGCTCCCGGTAGAGCATCCGCGCCGGAAAGGCCACCGCTGATCGACGCCAAGGGTACAAAAAAGACGCCGTCGGCAAAAGCGCCTACCTGCGTGCGGCCAACCTCCACCGCCAGCCGCGTTTTGCCCATGCCGCCCGGTCCTACCAAGGTCAAGAGGCGCATGCCTGGCTGTTGTAGTTGTGCGCCAATCTCGGCCACGGCCGCGGCGCGCCCGACGAGGGGGGTGGAAAAGAAAGGGAGATTAGAGATGGGCGGCGGGGGGACAACATGACTCGCCGGTGCGCTGACAAGCGGACGAGCAGCAACAATCTGCTTGTCAGCCTGTCTTCTTGTCATCTTATCCAAGGCGCCGCTTTGGATCTGTGCATAGAGCGCCGCCGTCTCGGCCTCGGGCGCCGCCCCCAACTCTTCGGCCAGCACCTGACAACAGCGATTATATTGGGCAAGGGCGGCTGCCTGTTGGCCACGGCGGGCCAGGATGCGCATAATCTGGCGGTGCGCGACTTCCAACCATGGCTCTAGCGCTAACTGACGCTGTGCGGTTTGGAGTGCGCCTTCCTCATCCCCAACCTGTTCGGCGGCGGCAGCCAAGTGGGTTAGGGCGTCGAGCATCTGTATGTGCAGTTGCTCTTGGAGGATCCGCCGCCATTCTTCAAAAGAATCGCTGTCGTCCACCGTGAAGCCGGCCAGAAAGTCGCCGTGATAGAGGTTAACCGCCTGTCGCAAGCGGGCCAGACAGGGCGCACAGGTCGCTAATTCGGCGTGCGGATGGGCGGCGCATGTGGTCAGCAATTGGGCAAAGATGGTCACATCGACGCGGATGGGGGCATCCGGGTTGAATTGTACGGTCTGCCGCGTGATGAGCAGCCACAGGGGGCCAGCTTCGGCATCCGGGAGAAGCTGGCGCAGTTGATGGAGCGCCTGGCGCAGGCTGTTGCGTGCGCTGGCGTCACTGTAGCCCGGCCACAGAAATTGCGCCAATGTCGTCCGCTGATGAACCTGGCCTTCGATGGCCAGATAGGCCAACAGGGCGCGGCTCTTATCGGTTTGAAACGTGGTCAACGCTGTTCCCGCCAGGGTTACCTGAAAATCGCCAAAACAGGTGATCTGTAATTCAGCCATAGGGTAAGTACGGATTACAAAAAGTCAAAAGAGATGCAATAAATTAATGATTTTTCCCATTATATCACAGCTATTTTATACCAATACTATCTTTTATTTGACAAAGTATCTTTCTGTACATAGGGCCACCGGCTTACTATGCTGGCCCGCCCAATACTGCCATGAATCCTGAAGCCATCGAGCCGACCGGTGGCGATCAACCGCACAATAATCTGCCCCCCTATCTGGTGTTGAATTTCTGTATCGCTTATGACGGAATCTTTCCGCAACGTCCGACCTGGGAGGCATATTTATAACGATAAATGCCGCTTTTATAACGATATTTCCGCTTTTTATAACGCTAGCACCCCATTTTTATAACGGTAGCTGTCTATACTAGGGGCAGAAGTTCAGTAAGAGAAGCAGATGAGAATTGACGATAAGTGATCGTAGAGCAACCCATACGAAGGAGGGGTTATGCAAACACAATTTACTAACGGGATCAGAAGGAATCCAAGTTGGCGCATGGTCCTGCCGGCGCTGTTCATCGCCCTGCTGACCTGGGTGGCGCTGCCACAAGCTGCCTGGGCCGCCACCTTCACCGTGACCAAACCCGCCGACACCAACGACGGCGCCTGTAATGCGGACTGTTCGCTGCGCGAGGCGATTATCGCCGCCAACGCCGCCCCCGGCGCCGATGTGATTACGTTGCCCGCCGGCACCTACACTCTGTCACGCACAGGGGTGGATAACAGCGCGGCGAATGGCGACCTGGACGTAACCGGCCCGCTGACGATCAACGGCGCGGGCCAAGGCACGACGATTATCCAGGCGGGGTCGAGCGGCCCCACGGCCATTGACCGCGTCTTCTCCTTCAACCCATTGGGATCCGCAACGGGCTTTGCCGTTGCCCTCAACAATCTGACCATCCGCAACGGCAAAAACCCCAATGCCTTTGCCACGCAGGAGAATGATGGCGGCTGCTTTGACTTTGACGGCGGCACCACTGGTGCGGGCAGCTTGAGCTTGACCAATGTCACCGTGAGCAATTGTGAAACCACGGATGGCAGCGGCGGTGGCGCGGCGCTCTTTTTACCCAAGGGGGGTACGATCACCTTTAGCGGGGCGACCATTCAGAACAATATTGCCAGCCGTGGCGGCACGAACTTTGGCGATGGCGGCGGCCTGATCTTTAGCTGCGTTCAGTCGGGCGGCACAGCCACTGTCACCATTACCAACTCCACGATCAGTGGCAACAGCACCCGTTCGCTGGGCGGCAACAACGGCGGGAGTGGCGGCGGCATCGTCAACTTTGGCGTCTGCACCCCAGGCACAGCCACCGCAAACATGCTCCTGCGTGCCGTCACCATCAGCAACAACAGCACGGGCGCTGACGGCGGTGGCATCTTTTCCGGTGGTGCATTGACCATCGACAATGTCGGTGGCCCCAGTGTCATCAGCAACAACAGCGCCGGACGCAGTGGCGGCGGCATCTGGCTGAATCACCCGAACACCACCAGCACCATCAGCAAAGTAACCTTTAGCGGCAACAGTGCCGGTGATGATGGCGGCGCCATTCGGCTGGGCAGTTCCACGCCCGGCAATGTGTTAAATGTCAGCTTTTCGCGCTTTGTCAACAACACCGCGTCCAGCGGGAAAGCCAGCGGGCTTTCGGTTTACAACGGCAATGCCACTGCCACCAACAACTGGTGGGGCTGTAGCACTGGCCCCAGTGCTGCCCCTTGTGACACGGCCAAGCTCGACCCGGCCACCGGCACGACCGGTCCGTTGGGCACCGGCACGCTCAATGTTACGCCCTGGCTGCGTGTCAACGTCACCGCGGCGACCAACCCACTGGTCACCGGCCAAAGCACCAGCTTGACTGCCAGCATTTTGACCGACTCCAACGGCGGCGCCGTGGCCCTGAGCAATCTCACGCTACTGCTGGGGCAGCCGGTGGCTTGGAGCGGTGTGGGCGGAACCATCTCCGGTCAACAGACAACAATCCAGGCCAACGGCACGGCTACCGCCAACTACCAGGCGACTGCTGCTGCTGCCGGTAACCTGGCTGTGGCCAAAGTGGACAACGACGGCACGACCACCGGCTCGAATGTCCGGTCGATCACCGTCAACAAAGCCAATACTACCGTCGCAATCACAGCAGACACGCCCGATCCTTCACTCTTTGGCCAGTCGGTCACCGTCAATTACAACGTGACCGTCAACAGCCCAGGTACAGGCACGCCCACCGGCAATGTCACAGTCAGCGATGGCGTCAATAGCTGCACTGGCACGGTCGCTGCCGGAACCTGTACCATCGCCCTTAGCACGGTGGGCGCACGCACCTTGACCGCCACCTATGCCAGCGACGCCAACTTCAACGGCAGCACTTCGGCGGGGGTAGCCCATACGGTCAACAAAGCCAACACGACCACTACGATCACGTCTGACACCCCCGATCCCTCGGTCGTTGGGCAAAGTGTAACCGTGGTCTTTGCTGTCACCGCCAGCGCACCCGGTGCGGGAACCCCCACCGGCAACGTTACCGTCAGCGACGGTACAAGCTCCTGCACCGGTACCGTGGCCGCCGGACAATGCAACCTCACCTTTACCAGCGTCGGCTCCAAGAGCCTGACCGCCACCTATGCCGGCGATACCAATTTTAATGGCAGCACTTCAACCAGTGCCGCGCATACGGTCAACAAAGCGGACACCACCACCACGATCACCAACGATACGCCCGATCCCTCCACAGTGGGACAGGCGGTGACGGTCAATTTCAGTGTCGCAGCGAGCGCACCGGGCGCAGGCAGCCCCACCGGCAATGTCACCGTCAGCGATGGCGTCGATAGCTGCACAGGGATGGTCGCGGCGGGTAGCTGTGCGATCACCTTGACTAATGCAGGCAACCGCACGTTGACGGCCACTTACGCCGGTGACAGCAACTTCAATGGCAGCATCTCGGCTGACGAATCCCATATTGTGAACCAGAACGACACCACCACCGTCATTACCGCCGACAATCCCGATCCGTCGATCGTGGGTCAGACCGTCATTGTGCAGTATACCGTCACCCCCGGCACTGCAACCGGCAATGTCGCGATCACGTCCGATGATGGGGTGGATAGCTGTACCGGCACGGTCGCGGCGGGGCAATGTATCCTGACCTTTACCAGCGCCGGCGCGAAGCTTTTGGTCGCCACCTATGTCGGTGATGACAACCTCTTCCCCAGCGCCTCAGACGCGGCGCCGCATACAGTCAACCCGGCGGCGACCACCACCACCATCACCGCTGACACCCCCGATCCTTCCACCGTGGGGCAGACGGTAACTGTGCAATTTGTCGTACAGGTCACCGCCCCTGGTGCAGGCACGCCCACCGGCAATGTGACCGTCAGCGATGGCGTCGATAGCTGCACGGCCACCGTGGCGGCGGGTCAATGCACCATCACCCTCAGTACAACGGGCAGCCGCACCTTGACCGCCACCTATGCTGGCGACAGCAACTTCACCGGCAGCACCTCCGCCGGGGAAGCGCACACCGTCAACGCTGCCACCCAAGCGCCGACGATCACTACGCAGCCGACCAACCAGAGTGTTTGCGCCGGGGCCACGGCCAGCTTTAGCGCGGCGGCCAGCGGCGACCCCGCCCCGACCGTGCAATGGCAGGTGAGCAGCGACAACGGCGCCACCTGGAACGACCTCAGTGGTGAAACCAACCCGACTCTGAACGTGGACACCAGCGCGCCCGACAACGGCAAGCAGTACCGCGCTCTCTTTAGCAACAGCGCCGGCAGCGCCACCAGTAACGCCGCCACCTTGACCGTCAACAGTGCGCCGACGATCAGCACGCAGCCGGGCAACCAGACGGTCAATGAGGGACAGTCGGTCAGCTTTAGCGCCGCCGCCAGTGGCAGCCCCGCGCCAACGGTGCAGTGGCAGGTCAGCAGCGACAACGGCGCCACCTGGAGCGACCTGAGTGGTGAAACCGCCGCTACCCTCACCTTTACGGCGCAGAGCAGTGATAATGGCAAACAGTACCGGGCCATCTTTACCAATAGCTGCGGCACAGCCACGACCAACGCCGCCACGCTGACGGTCAACACGCTGCCGCCGCCGGACACCACCGCCCCGGTCATCACCCCCAGCATGGTCGGCACCCTCGGCAACAATGGCTGGTATGTCAGCGATGTGACGGTCAGTTGGAGTGTAGTCGACAACGAATCGACCATCAGCAGCCAAAGCGGCTGCGACCCGGTGACCGTCAACGCCGACACCGCAGGCGTCACCTTCACCTGCTCCGCCACCAGCTCGGGTGGCAGCAGCAGTGAGAGTGTCACGATCAAACGCGATGCCATCGCCCCGGTTGTCACCGTGACCGGCGTGAGCGACGGCGCGAGCTACACCGTGGGTAGCGTACCGACAGCCGCGTGCAGCACCACCGATGCGCTCTCTGGTGTGGCGACCCAGGCGACCGTCAGCGTCACCGGCGGCAACCCTGATGGCACCGGCAGCTTCACCGCCACCTGTAGCGGCGCGACGGATAACGCCGGTAACAGCGCCGTTCCGGTTAGCGTGAGCTACACGGTCAGCGCCCTGGTCGATGTCTGTACCACCACCGCGCTGCGCGACGACTTCAACCGCGCCAACGGCGGCCTGGGCAGCAAGTGGGCCGGGCTGACCAACCAGAGCTTTTACAAAATCGCCGGCAACCGGGTGGATGTGCAACTGGGCGGGCCGGTGGTCTGGAAGCCGACAACCTTTGGCGTCAATCAAGCTGCCTTTGTCACGCTGAGTACGCTGGACCCACTCAGCCCAGCACAAGGCGTGCTGCTCAAGGTACAGAGTGGCACGATCCCCAACGCGGGGGCGATTGCCGTCGTCTATGACGGTCTGGCCAAAGCGGTGCGCGTCTCGACCCTGCGGCTCAACACCCCCGCCTGGGCAACTTACAGCAACACCCCCGCCACCTTTGCCAATGGCGACAAACTGCTGGGCTGTGTCCAGGCTGACGGCACGGTGCGGGTCTACCAAAACAACAGCCTGCTCACCACCGTCACCCTGAACGCGGCCGACCAGAGTTTCTTCAACACCAAAGGCGGCAAGATCGGCCTGTGGACAGTCGCGGCGCCCAACGCCTTCTTCGATGACTTTGGCGGCGGCGCCCTCGACGGCGTCAGCGCCGCGGATACGACGGCGGACACCGCGGCGGATGTTGCCAGCCTGGCGGAGAATGCGCAGACCAACCTGATCTTTTTGCCGGTCATCAATCGGTAGGCCGCTGGGCCAAGCCATCGGGTTTTGGGCAAAAACCTGATGGCTTGGCCCAGGCGCACCCCCCTCCGCCTTTCGTTTACCTTGAAAATTTTAATGACCTTCTCCTAAGCGCTAACTCCAATCAACCACGCGCTTGTTCGGTAGGCACGTGGACGTGCCTACCGAACAAAACTGCAATTTTAAATTATTTTTTCATATTACCCACGGTTCGTGTAATTAAGGTTCGCTCTCTGGAAGAATTTGACAAAATTAAGGCGTTTTTCGTATATCACCAGAGAGCGCCGAACCGAGGGATATTATGACTAAAAAAATGCTTTTATAACGGTAGCTGCCCATTTTATAACGGTAGCACCCAGTTTTTATAACGGTAGACGCCCTTTTTTATAACGGTAGTTGTGTATGCTGAATCATGTAAACAGCAAGCGGTCGTAAACGAACGAATCAACAACCAGAAGGAGCAAAAGACAATGACAACACAACGACGATTTTTCACCCGCCCCCGCCTGTGGGGGTTGCTCAGCGGTTTGACGCTGCGCTTGCTACTGGCCTTTGCCATTGTACTACAGGTGGGCCTGCCGGAAGTGAAGCCGGTCTATGCCGACACCCCCGGCTGCCCGTTGCCCTACGGTTGTCCACCCCCCCCCACATTCCCGGCTCCCGAGATCCTCTATCTGTCGCAAGGTGGCCTCTATGGCGCAACCGCGGCCCAGACCGCTTCGCTGCGCAACATCGAGAACCAGGCCATCGATACCGTCCTCAAGCTGCATAGCCTGCCGGCCTCGGATGCGGATGCTGTGCGGACTTGGGGACGTGACGATGTGCTGGCGCAGATCTATTTGGCCTTGGTCACCGCCATCAAGACCAGTGCCAGCTCCCGCACGGTGGACCAGCAAAATGCGGTGGATTGGGTGACCGCAGTGGCAAAGCGGCGCACGGTGTCCGCCGCCGTGCAGGCCGCACGCGAGTATGTCAAGTGGGCCGCGCTCGGACGAAGTAAGTTTGATATGCTGATGAGCAGCAACCCGACCAAAGCCCAAATCGAGGCATTTCTGTCTGGCCCGGTGCTGAACTACGACCTGCCCACCGCCGATGCAACCGAGGGTTGGTGCGCCTACCGCTCGCCTGCCCCCTATGGCGACGAGTACAAGGGTTATGAGGTGCCGACCTGCAACAGCCGAGTCGTTGGGATCCTCCTGCCGCCCACGCCCACCTATGAGGATTTTGTGAAATGGGGCACGGCGAAAGCGAACTATCCTCTGTTAAGCAGTCCGGCGTTCCAGACGCGGTTTTCTAGCATGACCATTGCTTTCGGCATTGCGCTTCCGCTGGGCGCACTCCTCGGTGGCTACCTGGGCGCTACAGGTACAGCGATGGCCGCTGCCTATGTCGCAGCAGAGTTGGCGGAGTTGGGGGCAGGGTCTACAACATTAATCGGTGAGTCAGCAACATTTGTCATCGGCGGAATGGTGGCCATAAGTGCAGTGACTGCCCTCACGATCATCGCCGCTCTTGCCTCAGCGATCGTTCTCGGCATCAATGTGACGGATGCCGCCAACCTGCCGGGTAAGTTGGCTACACTCATCGAGACAGCCAGAAACACCACCCCCGATGCCGCCAGCCTGGTGAGCAGCACAGATGGGTCAAGCAACTTTCTGAGTATCTTCGTCGCCGCTACCTCACCGACGCCGTCAGTGGAGAGTTGCGACAACACAGGGATGCGACCCGGCCTGGTCGAGCTGACGGTGATCAACTCTGATACCACCAAGCTGACCGCCTTCACCCCTTGTCTGAACCCGCCCGCTATCCCAGCCGCCAGCGCCACCGACACCCAATTCGTCGTGAAGACGAAGAGTACTGGGGCGGAGGCGCTCGCCCCCTCGATCACGGTCAAAGACGCCACCACGGGCAAGGTGACCAGCGCACGCTTGATCCAGAAGTGGTTTGTCGCCACAACCAATGGGCAAACGGTACAGAGCTTGCGGCTAGACTATACCGATTGGAACAACAAGCAGCAGCACGCTTGGCTGGTCGGTGACATCACCATCGGGTACACCTTCCTGCTCTTCAACTCTTCCGTGAGCAGTGGTAGCACCCTCTCGGCCGAGACCTGCGCCACCGATGGCAGTTGCGCAGTCACGCAGACGATTCAATACATTGGTGGTGACGGTCAACAATACTCAGCCACGCTGCGTCCTTATCAGCCGCCGACCGGCACGCCCATCGTCACGAACGGGGCCGAGGGTAGCCCACTGACACTCAAAGCCAACAACTTTGCCCCCGGCGGTGCAGTCAGCCCTGTTACCTATCAGTGGAATTTCCTGGATAGCTGCCCCATGGGTACCTGCAAGACACTGGGTAGTACGACTGGCGAGACCGTCAGCTACACCTGGCAGCACCCTGGCACCCACCTTGTCGATCTGGTGGCAACCGACAAGGTCGGCGCAAAGGCCACCAGCCGCTTGCAAGTGACGATCAGTTCCGTGCCACCCACATTGACCTTCGGCCCCACTTGTGGGGGTACGATGACCGCCACCTGCAATACGTGGCAAGGGGCAAGCGGTAGCAACCAGGCAACGTTGCGGGCCACCATCGGCCATGCTGGCACGGAAGACAACCTGCGCATCGACGTGAACTGGGGCGATGGTACGGCGGGCACAGGCTTTGTCAACAGCGGGGGGCAGAGCTATTTTGGCGAGACCGTCCTCTTCACGACGGCCTCGCCGGTGGCGTATACCATGGAGAGCGTGCACGTCTACGCCAACAGCGGTATCTATGCGGGTACGGTGACGGTCAGAAATACCCTGGGACTGGACGGGGATGGTGGTACCGTTGTCCGCCCCTTCTCGATCAAGGTGGGTGTGCCACCGCCAACCAATGGCACGGTCAACGTGTGGGGCAATAATGGCGTAGGGCAACTCAACATTCCAGTGGGGTTGAGCGGCGTGATCAAAATCGCGGCCGGCCTCCTCCATACCTTGGCCCTCAAGAACGATAGCACGGTCGTGGCCTGGGGCGACAACACCTATGGACAGAGTACCGTCCCCACTGGGCTAAGCGGCGTAACTGCCATCGCGGCCGGTGCGCGCCACAGCCTGGCGCTGAAAGGGGATGGCACGGTGGTGGCCTGGGGCGAAAATAGCACCGGCCAACTCAACATTCCCGCCGGGTTGAACAATGTAACCGCAATTGCTGCTGGAGACTTTCACAGTCTGGCGTTGAAGAATGACGGTACGGTCGTCGCCTGGGGCAGCAATACGACCTCGGAAAGCACGGTGCCCGCGGGGTTGAACAATGTGACGGCGATTGGCGCAGGGTGGGGTTTTAGCGTCGCGTTGAAAGGCGATGGCACGGTCGTCGCCTGGGGTGATAACACCTACAAGCAACTCACCGTCCCCGCGGGGTTGAGCGGGGTAATCAGAATTGCCGCGGGTCGACTCCATACACTGGCGATTCGGCAGGACAACACGGTGGTTGCCTGGGGCTACACTTGCTGTAACCAGACCCGGGTGCCCGCGGGATTGACCAATGTGATCGCCGTTGCCGGTGGCGGCTATCATAGTCTGGCCCTGAAGAGTGATGGCACCGTCGTCAGTTGGGGCGACAACACCCAAGGGCAGCGCAATCTGCCTGCCGATTTGAGCAGTGTCGCCGCCATCAGTGCCGGTCGACTACACACCGTGCTGCTCAGCCAGGATGGCGGCTTCCAAAGTGGGGTGGCAGCCGCAGCCGCCGTGGTCGAGCAGACCGCGCTGACCGCCACGGTCCCATCTGGTTTGGAGCAAGTCCTGGAAGAGCCATCGGGCGTCCTGCCCCCCTTTGACATCAACGCGCCAGCGCCCACGGCAACGCCCGCCGAAGTCGCACCGACCCAACCCCCAGCAGAGGGCACGGCCCCCACCGAGACCGGCCAGAACAATCGGATCTTCCTGCCGATCATCACCAATCTCGCCGGTGCGGCCTTAGGCGGCCCCGGTGGCATTGGCGTGCTCGTGCTGGTGGTGCTCGTCATCGGCGGCATCGTGTGGCGTCGCCGGTCACGCACCGGGCGCTGAACGAACCTCTGATAGCGAGAAACTTGGTTTTTGGTAAAAACCAAGTTTCTGCTCCGGTTGATTTCAGCATTGAACTGCAACCAATCATAAAGCGCCGCAACGCCTGGGTAGGATAGGCGTTGCGGCGCTTACTTCGTGTATAATAGCGCATATCATTTCAATTCAGCCGATAAAGGTGCAGAATGACTGGCCGTAAAGCAGAGAGTGACAGCCGATGACGCTGGAGATGCTGCCCGCGATTTTGATTGCGATTGCGATTCCCCTGATGTTTTTGCTGCTAGTGCGCCGGTTGGATCTCTATGCGTCCGGCAATTTTGCGACCGTGTTGCTCTGTATGGGGGGCGGGATGGCGGCCTTTCTGGCGGCGGGGCAACTCAACTGCGCGCTCTTGCCGCTAGTAGGCTATACGCTGGTGGTCACCCTGGTGGCGCCGATTGTGGAAGAGGTCTTCAAGTCTCTGCTGCTGATCTATTTTGTCCGCCAGCCAGAGTTCACCTACTTTGTCGATGGCGCGATCTATGGCTTTGCCGCCGGGATTGCCTTTGCTGTGGTTGAAAATTTGCTCTATCTGAGCCAGACGCCGCCCACCGCGGCCACTGGCGAAAATCTTGCTCTGGCGGTGACGCGCGCCTTTTCCACCTCGTTGATGCACGGTAGTGCGAGCGCGTTGGTGGGGGTGGCATTGGGCCGTTTCCGCTTTGGCCGCGGGCCGGGCGCCCTCTGGGCGCGCTTCGGGGCGCTGCTCTTGGGCTGGGGCGCGGCGATGGGGCTGCATCTCGCCTTTAACAACTTGATCAGTCGCGATTGGGGCCTTTTGACCATTGTTCTCGCTGTAGCCTTAGGCTTGGGTGGGGTGTTGCTCAATGCGTTGTTGATCCGCTGGGGGCTGCGCGAAGAGCGCGCTTGGCTGCAAGAAACGCTGAACCAACAGGTTGGCGTCTCGCGCGGGGAAGCCGCGGTGGTGCAAGAGTTGGCGCAACTAGACCGCTTGTTGGCGCCCGTGACCGCACGTTTTGGCGCAGAGAAACGGCAACAGGTGGAGACTTTCTTGCGCCGCCAAGCCCAACTTGGCCTCAAGCACAAAGTCGAACTGCTCACATCCGACCCGCAACTGCGTGCGGCGATGGCGGCGGAAGTCACTGGGTTGCGCCAAGAGGTGGACGAATTGCGCCGCGCGATTGGCGTCTACTGCATGTCGTATGTGCGCTCGATTCTGCCGCCATCGGGTGAACCGCTCTGGGAACGGCTGCAAACGACGTTGGCCGATCCACCAGCCACGCCGAAGAAAAGCCTGTGGCGGACGGTTGAGCAGAAAATAAATTAATAGGACACCTCACCCCTAAATCCCCTCTCCACTTGGAGAGGGGATTTAGGGGTGAGGTGAATCTTCACAAGCACAACGTGCGGAAAGCTAACAACCGGAAAGGAGCAAGCCAGATGGGGCAAGGTTTGTTTGGGCGTTTACAACAAGAATTAGCCGCACGGGAAAAGACGGCGGGAGTGACAATGGCTGATATTCTCGAACTGCCGCCGGTCGAGCGCCAATTGCTGAACTGGTTGATGCGCACCGGCGAGGTCAGCGCGTCCGCCGTGACGGCGCAGGTAGGCGACAAGGCGCAAGCCCAAAGTTTGTTGGCTGGCTTCATCACCCGCGGCTTTGTGCGCGAATATACCAGCGGCGACGCGGTGTACTACCAGGTCCGCCTAGCGCCACGCCGCCAACGCACCTTGCCGACCAGTCTCTGGCAAGCCCTGACCGACAAACTTGGCAAACAAGCCGGAGGGTGACTATGCTCTGTTTTCACTGTGACCAACCCGCGCGCGGGGTTTGCCGCTTCTGTGGCCGCGCCCTCTGCAAAGAACACATGCAAAATCGCATGCCCTACATCATTACCATCTACGTCGGCGAACAGAACACCCCCAAAGCGATTGTCGTTGGTGACGCACTCTGGTGTAATGTCTGCAAGCCTCAGCCAGAGCCGATTGAAATGCCCGAACTCTATTGACCCGATTCCCAATGCCCCAATCTCCTCGTTTTCCTTTATTTACCGCGCCCAGCACCCGTAGCGCCGCCTTCTGCATCGGAGACGCACCCTATTTAACGATAGCAGCCCATTTTTAACGATAGCGGCCCCTTTTTATAACGATAGACCCCCCATTTTATAACGATCATTTGCTATTATAGTTGTAACTCGCCGATACAGGCGCCAACGTACGCTCCCTATTTGTGTCAAGTTGGCTAAACCAGATGTGTACAACGCAAAAGGAGAACTAGCATGGAGAACTGGACAACAACTCGAAGTCAACTGAATCAGGCGCTAGAACTGGAACGGGCATTGACCCGCCAGCGTCGCCAACAACAGTGGCAACGGTTTTTACAGGAAGGAAAGCGCCTGCGCGCATTCCTCGTGTTGTGTCTGGTTAATTTCTAGAATCTATTGTAGTGTAACCGAAATTTTGATCGATTAGACGTAGGTGCGGTTTCCATACCGCACAGATCAGAAATCCCCCAGGTCGATTGTGCGGTATGGAAACCGCACCTACGATCTATGTCTCTAATTTATCAGAACTTGCATAACAACGTACTATAAAAGGAGCTTCTATGTTAACCGCATTACAGACCCGCAAGTTGACCCGTGGCTTTCATCTCTTTGACCTCGACCAGAATGGCATAATGGATCGGCAGGATTGTGAACTAGTGGTGCAGGCGACGACCCAGGCGATGGGTTATGCCCCCGGCTCACCGGAATACACCACCTATTACAATGATTATATGACCGGTTGGGATGCGCTGCTGGCAGTAGGCGACAGCGACGGCGATCAAAAGCTGACGCTGACCGAGTTTTGCACTGCTTATGACAAACTGATGGCGCAGCCGGCGCAGTTCGACGCCGTGATTTTGGGCTTCGTCAAGACCGCCATTGCATTGTGGGACAGCAACAAGGATGGCAAGGTCTCAGAAGATGAATATAAGGCCTATCTGCTCACCGTCCATGTGACCGAAGCAGAGGCCGCTGACGCTTTTCGCCGGCTCGACCTCAACGGTGATGGCTATTTGAGCCGGGAAGAGCTGTTCGAGAATTTGAAAGAATACTATTTCAGCGACGATCCCAATGCGCGGGGTAACTGGTTTTTCGGAACGTATTGATACAGTCCAGCGGGACAGCAAGGCAGTGGGGCAGTAAATCGGCAGAACCATACTGTGTCCCACTGTCCCACTGCTCACTGTCCCCCTCCCCCATCATTCCTCCACCGCACCCAATGACCGCAGCGACGCCTTCTGCACCGCGCTGATGCCGGTGACGCCGGTGATCTTCATGCCGGCGTAGGGGCCGGGGGCGCGTAGCACCTGGCGGCACTGCTTTGTCTCCAGGTCCCAGAGCCGCAGGGTATAATCCATGCTGCAACTGACCAGCAGGGGCGCGGTTGGGCTGAATGCCAGGACACGCACCAGGCCGATGTGACCCTGCAACACAGTAGGCGCTTCATTGGTGCGCCAGCGCCAGAGATAAATGCCGAAATCATCGCCGCCATACGCTAGGATTTCGCCATCAGGGCTAAAGGCTACGGTGTGTGGGCCAACATGGTTCTCTTTCTGCACAAACCGACACTCACCGGTGGCCAGATCCCAGAGCCGCAGGGTATGGTCAAAACTGCTGGTGGCCAGCGTGCTACCATCCGGGCTGATCGCCACGGTGGAAACAGCGGTGGCATGGCCGGTTAAGCGCTGACGCGTGACGCCGCGCGCGACATCCCAGATACGCACCGAACCATCCATCCCGCCGCTCACTAACGTCTGGCCGGTGGGATCAAAGGCCAAGGTAATCACCTCGTTTTCGTGGCCGCTGAACTGGCGCAGGCAACGGGGAACCTGTCCTTGTGATTCAGTGACCGACCACAGGCAAATGGTACCGTCAACGCTCGACGAGGCGAGGATAAGTTCGCCGGCGTTTGCCGTTTGCCCAGGGGCAAACGCGAGGGCCAGCACAGGCTCCGTATGCTTAGTCAAGGTACAGAGCGCTTGCCCCGTCACCCGATCCCACAGGCGAATCGTGGAATCAGCGGCCCACTGGCGATGATTCGTCCGCTGGGGCTAAAGGTGGTGGCCCGCAGGAAACGCGTATGGCCCAGTAAAACCTGCCGGAGCTGACCGCTCTGCGCAGGGAGCGCCTGGGACTCGCAATCGGCGGCAGGGTCAGGCGCCACTTGCCATAGGCGGACAATCCGATCAGCATCACCACTGGCGATCAGCGTCCCATCCGGGCTAAAACAGACGCTATTAGAACCAAAGCGATAGGCTTGAAACGAATTGAGCGCTTGCCCGGTGCGAACATCCCACAGATAGACCCGTTGATCGACACCGCTGCTGGCAAGTTGCTGCCCATCCGCACGAAAAGTCAGGGCAGAGATTTCGTGGCTATGTCCCAGCAACGTATAGCGCACTTGTCCGTCCATTGACCACAGACGGATGGTTTGGTCTGCGCTGGCGCTGGCTAAGAGATAGGCGGACATTGGCATCTCACTCTCGGGCGGGTGGCTTGTCGCTGGGGGTTGAAAGAGGAGTACGCGAATGAGACTGGTGTGGCCGGGCAACGTCTGGACAAATGCACTGCCGCGCGTTAGATCCCAGAGGCGAATGACGCCATCATGGCTGCCGCTGGCCAGCCAAGCCCCATCAGGTGAGAAAGCCAGCGCACCAATGACGTGACTATGCCCGGACAAGGTCGCAATCAATTGTCCGTCGTCCGCAGCGATTGTTGTGTCCCATAAGTGAATCTGACCATCCAGGCCGCCAACCGCAAGGATGCGCCCATCAGGGCTGAAGGCTAGCGCCTCCACTCCTTGTTCATGACCATCCAGACGTTGGCATATCTGACTACTGCGCAGATCCCAGAGATAGACCTGTCGTTCGGCGGTACTGCTGGCGAAGAAGGCGCCGGAGGCGCTAAACGCCAGGGCATAGATCGGGGTGCTGTGACCCGGTAGCGTTTGGACACATTCGCCGGTCACGGTTGACCAAATGCGAATCCGATAATCTACCCCTGCGGTCGCGATATACTGCCCATCGGCATTAAAGATGAGCAGGTTGAGACTATTGCTCGTGCGGCGCAAGGCATCGGTGAGTTGACCGTTGACCATCCGCCATACATAGAGGTCGCCGCTGTTGATGCCGGCAACTAACAACTCACCGGATGGTTGAAACAGGACCTTTGCGTTGGCGATATCGGCGGTAAAGGCGGCGTTGGTCAAATCGGCGTTCGTGAAATTGGCCGCGGCGAAGAGGAGACCACGCAAGTCAGCCTGCCAGACGGGCAGTTGCGAGAAATCATAGCCGGCCAGGTTCTCGCCCAGCCGGACGAGCAGGTTGAGCAGGTTGCCACCGGCATAGCCGCTTTGCACCCCCGCCGCCCGCAACAGATGGAGCAGAGGCGGGATGGTCGCCACCACCTGGGTTCTGCCCAGCTGGGCCACCAACTGATCGGCCACGGGCTGGAGGATCAGCCGCCCTTGACTTTGGCGCACGTACTCCTTGGCCTGGGCTTCGAGGAGAGCGAAGCGATTTAAAAACAGATTTTGGATTCGCCCGCCGGCACCCGATTTGGGATTTGGGATTTCCGAAGGCAGCTTGTCGGCACTAGAATCTAAAATCTCTTGGCACACCTGTTCCACCAGGTACTCTGTCATGTACTCGATGATCACATTTTGTAGGGTGAGACCGCTGTCGCGCTTTTCCAGCAAGGAACGATTTTGCAAGGCATGCAGGGCTTCGAGCAATGGGGCGGTGGCGACTGGCTGCACAAAATTGTTGCGCAGCAGCGGTACGCTGATCGGCTCGCGTTCAATCGCCAGCCAGATCAAAATCTCCCGTTCGAGTGCGGAGAGGCGGGCGAATTGTTGGTCGAGCACCAAGCGCATGCCATCAAAGATGTGACCTTCTTCCTGCTGAAAGGCCGCCACATCGCCGCCAAAAAAATCGACAATGGTCGCTGCCACAATCTGCAAAGCCAGCGGATTGCCCGAATAATTCTCGACGAGTTGGGCGGTTTCGGTGGTCGAGGTGTGCAACCCATTGCTTTCTAGTAACGTATGTCCCGCTTGCGGATCGAGCCCACTCAGCGGCAAAAGCCGGATGCGACCGGTGGCCGCTTGTGCCTGTCGCCCTGATCGTACCAGTGCATAGGGTTGCTCACGGCTCGTCAACAGAAGGCAACTCTGATGGTCGCTATGCGCCAGCCATTGCAAAAGTTGCTCATAGCCTTCATAGCCGGCGCGCACCACGCCCGCGCGACTCGGCGTAGCGCCCTCCAGCGTGTCAGCCGCAAAGATGCTCTCCACATTGTCCAACACCAGCAAACAATGCTCGCGCCGGAGATAAGTTAACAACAGGCGCAATTGCTCATCCAACGAATCGGGGAAGGTGGTCAACGTTTGGCGCGAGAGCAGTTGCAGCCAGCCGCGTAATAATTCGTTGAGCGGCGGCGCATTGAGCAACGAGCGCCAGATGACCACCGCAAAGTTGGCGGCCACCGCTTTGGTCACGGTTGCAGCCAACGTGGTCTTGCCGATCCCACCCATGCCCAAAATCGAAACGAGTTGCACCGCGCCATCCTCGGCGGCGGTGGGCGTCAACCAGGAGGTCAATTGCGCTACTTCCACCTGCCGTTCGACAAACAAGTCAACTACGGGCATTTCAAGCCAGTCGCGAAGCGGGGGCAAGGCGACAGGATGACTAGATGACAGGAGGACAGGATGAACCGGTTCCGACATCTTGTCCTCTCGTCTTCTTGTCATCTGCTCAAATTCACCAGCGCAGATCTGTTCATAAAGCGCCACCGTTTCGGCATCTGGTTCGATCTTCAGTTCCTCGGCTAACATCTGTCGGCAGCGGTTGTACTGGACCAAGGCTGCGCTGCGTTGGCCCTGTTGCGCCAGGATGCGCATGATCTGGCGGTGTGCGCGTTCGCGCCAGGGTTCCAGCAAGAGTTGGCGCTGCGCCCCTTGCAGCACTTCCTCCTCATCGCCGGCCGCTTCTGCAACATCCGTCAGGAGCGTAAGCGCGTCGAGCATTTGGATATGCAACTGTTCTTGGAGCACAAGCCGCCACTCTTCAAAGCGATGGCTGTCCGCCACCGTGAAACCAGTTAGAAAGTCGCCGCGGTAGAGTTCAACGGCTTGGCGGACGCGAGCCAAGCAAGGCTGACAACTGCCGAGTTGTGCATGGGCATGGGTGGCGCACTCGGCCAGGAGACCGGTGAAGGTGGTGAGATCCACGCTGACGGCAGCGGCCAGGTTGAGTTGCACCGTCTGCCGGGTGAGCAGAAACCAGGGTGAGTCAGGTGTAGGATCGGGCAGCAGTTGGCGCAATTGATGAAGCGCCTGGCGCAAGCTGTTGCGCGCACTGCTGTCGCTGTAGCCCGGCCAAAAGAATTGGGCCAGTTCGCTGCGCTGATACACACCCTATTTTCCACCGCCAGATAGACCAACAGCGCCCGTACTTTGTCGGTGGGAAACGCCGTGAGCGGCGCACCGGCCAGCATAATGTGAAAATCGCCAAAACAAGTAAGCTGCAAATGAGCCATGTACCTATCAATCTCATCAAGATGAAATATGAATAAATAGATGAAGGCCATTATACCACAAATTTTTAACGATCAAAGCCGCCAATTTTAACGGGGGTGCGTACCACATTTTCGGGGACGCTCTAGCGGAGAAATTAGGGACACTCGACTCAGCCCCCGAAAATGGGACGCCCCCATTTAACGGTAATCTTACCATCAAGCTGTTGTTGACCACATGATCTTAGCTCCACTTTAACACAATGCAGGGACAAGAGGACAGGATGAAATCGTCATGGTCATCTTGCGGGAGCCCTCTGGGCGCTGTCATCTTGTCACACGAGTGAAAAATAAATCGGAATAACATCTAATTATCTTACCTTGTCATGTGGCTTGTCACAGCTACCGGAAAGCGGCTGGGGGCGACTGGGTTTGTAAAGTGATATAAGCCTGGTGTAGGGTGCGATGCACTGGCACATTTTCCAGAAAGGATTGGCGTAATGCGTCAGTGGTGATCTGTTCGGCATAGCGCTGGAGAAGGCGATAGCCTTGCTGCAAGATCGATGGTGCGCGCGGGTCTTGGCTAGCGGCCAGAAGCCGGTAACAGGTGAGATAGAGAAAAAAGGGTTCATCCTGACCGGAAAGCGGCTCTTGGGCCAGTTGCGCCAGCACTGCTTCCACCAGGCCGAGTGCTTGCTGCTGCTCGCCTTGCTGCTGCGCAACGAGCGCCAGCCCCGCTTGCGCCTCCGCCGCCAGATCGGGGCGCTGGATCGTCGTGTAAAGTTCAAGGGCTTGTTGATAGGCAGCTATGGCTGCTGCCAACTGACCTAACTGTCTTTGGGCGTGTCCCATTGCGATCAGCAAATAGGCTTGTACATCCGGCGGGCTATCGCTTTGCCCAAGCTGCCATCCTTGGGTAGCATAGGTGAGGGCTTGTGCTGCATCTCCACGGTGGAGGGCCAGCACGATGCGCGCCTGAAGATAATGAATGGTGGCGACAGAACTTCTGACTTGATCGCTAAATTGTTGATAGCGTATGAGCCAACTTTCTGCGGTCATAGTGTCGCCCAAGAAGGCATAGACCTGGCCTAACGTGATCAGGGCGCTCGCTTTGCGATGATGTTCCCCAATCTCCTTAAAAATGGTTATGGCGTTTTCGATGAGGAGTGCGGCGCGGCTGTACTCGCCTTGCAGGCGCAGCACATAGCCCAGTTCGTATTGACTGGTTCCTTCGCCCCAGCGATAGTGGAGATCACGTGCCAGACTTAGCGCCTCTTCATAGCCCTGGCGGGCGGCCGGGTACGCGCCGGCAAAGCAAGCGAGTGTGGCAAGATTGACCAACGCGATCATTTCCATGCGCCGCTTACCCAAGGTTTGCGCCAGGTGCAAACCCCGCTGCAGCGGTTCCTGCGCCTTATGATAGAGTCGCCAATCCATGTAGACTCCCCCCAACCAGATTTCGGCCAAACATTCGACATCGTAGAGCAGTTCACTTTTGCTGGTGGGGGTGATCGCCAGACGCGTAATCTGCAAGGTTTGCTCCAAATGAAGCTGGGCCTCCGCCTGGCAACCTTGCGACCGGAGCGCCTGGCCCCAACTAAGCTGGCTGAGCGCGGCAGCATCGGTTGCGGCCTCGGCTTGCGCCAGCGCCAACGCTTGCTGCGCCACAACGATGGCCTGGTCAAATTGGCTTTGGAACACTAGCAGATAGGCATAAATGGCGATTAACCTACTGCACGGCGGATCAGAGGGCTGCCGCTGGTTCAGGCAAGTATCGGGCTGGGCCGGTAGTGAAAGCTGGTCGGCGATCATCTGAAAGGCATAGAGCGCTTCAGCCAACGAACCAGTGTGACGATAAAAGGAGAATAAAGTCCAGGCGCTGTGGTGCAAAGGGACGAAATCCCCGCGTTGCACTGCGCTCTGCCAAGCTTGCCGGATATTATCAAGCTCCACCTGAATTTCGGCAGCCGCCGCGCTTGGTTCGGCACGCGTCAGCCGTACTTCCCGCTCGGCCAAATAGTTCAGATAAAATATACTGTGCCGGGTGGCCACATCTGCTTGTTCAGCCGTCATCTGCGCCAACTGTTCTGCCGCAAATTGGCGCAACAGTTCATGGCTCGCATAGCGCCCTTCACCACTGGTTGTAACCTGCCATTGCAAGAACGATTTATCAACCAGACGGGTCAAGAGGGCGGGGGTGGCGCCGAGGACGGTCTGGGCGGCGGTATAATCAAAGCCGCCGCGAAAGATGGCGCTTTGGCGCAATAGACGCTGTTCGGTGTCACTTAAGAGCCGCCAGGACCATTCAAAGACAGCACGCATACTGCGCTGCCGAGCGGGAACATCACGCCAATCCACGCTTAAAATCTCAGCGCTTTGCTCAATCGCATCGGCAATCACCGTCAATGGTGCACCATAGGCATTGGCCGCGGCTAATTCTAACCCTAGCGGCATCCCCTGCACCAACCGGCAGATACGCAGCACCGCGGCCAGGTTGCCCGCCGTCAGTTGAAAGGCGGCGTGGCTGCGTTGCGTCGCCTGAACAAAGAGGCGCACCGCCGGCAGCGCGGCGGCTTCGGCCAGCGTGGCGCTGTCGGCAAAGGGTAACGGTTGCACGATGTACAGTTGTTCGCTACGCAAATTTAGCCGTTCGCGCGAGGTGACCAGGATCTGTAACCGGGATGCGGCTTCCAACAGATCGACCACCAGATCAACGGCCGTTGACCCGTCGGTTAGCAGATGTTCAAAGTTGTCCAACAGCAGCAGCATCTGCTTGGAATGTAAGGCTTGAAGGAGCGTCGTGCGCGGATCGCTCCCCTGCAACGACACCCCCAGTGTATTGGCAATAGCCGGCGCCAGGGCAGCCGCCGTGTTGAGGGCCGCCAGCGAGACAAACCAGACGCCATCGGGAAAGAGGGGCAGTTGCTCACGCCCCGCGGCCAACGCTAGGCTGGTTTTGCCCATGCCACCTGGCCCTACCAGTGTGAGTAAGCGCGCCCCCGGCGTCTGCAACCGGCCGGCAAGCTCGGTCAACGCCTGCGCGCGCCCGATCAGCGGGGGCAGCGCGCTGGGGAGGTTGTGCGCAGGTGGCAAGGTGACAGGGTAATCTTGATTCACCCTATCACTTGTCCCCCTGTCCCCTTGTCGCCTTGTGACCCTGTCAAAGTCGCCGCACTGAATCTCTTCAGAGAGCGCGGTGGTCTCAGCATCCGGTTCCACCCCCAACTCTTCAATCAGCACCTGGCGGCAGCGATTGTACTGGGCCAGAGCCGCGGCGCGCTGCCCCCGTTGCGCCAGAATGCGCATGATCTGGCGGTGGGCGGCTTCCAACCACGGCTCCAGGGCTAATTGTCGCTGCGCAGCCTGAAGCGCGCTCTCTATGTCGCTGGCCTGTTCAGTCGTGTTGGCAAGCTGGGTCAAGGCGTCCAGCATCTGGATGTGCAGTTGCTCTTGAAGAACGCGCCGCCACTCTTCAAAAGGATCGCTGTCAGCTACGGTGAAGCCGGCGAGAAAGTCGCCTTGATAGAGATCGACGGCCTGGCGCAAGCGGGATAGACAGAACTGACAAGGGACAAGGCGATCATGAGGATGAGCAGCGCACGCGGCCAGCAGCTTGGTAAAGGTTATGACATCGACGTTGATGGCTGCCGCTGGGTTGAGCTGCACCGTCTGGCGGTTCAACAAGAGCCATGTCGGCTCTGCTGTGGCATCCTGTAAGAGCTGGCGCAGTTGATGGATTGTCTGGCGCAGGCTGTTGCGTGCACTTGTTGCGTCATAACCCGGCCACAGAAATTGTGCCAATGTCGTCCGCGGATGAACCTGGCGTTCGATGGCTAGGTAGACCAACAGCGCGCGACTTTTATCGGTTTGAAAGGTGGTCAACGCCATCCCATCCAAGGTTACCTGAAAATCACCTAAACACACGATCTGCAATTTAGCCATAGTGTAGACCGGTTTACCAAAAGTTAAAACAAGTATGATAAATTTGATAATTTTCTCATTATACCACAAAAGTCTTACAGAAATACTGTCTTTTGTGTAACTAACGATAGCTCACCTTTTTTATAACGATAACCAGCTTTTTTATAACGATAGCAGCCTCTTTTTATAACGATGCTTATCTATACTGAAGCAGCGGCAACATAACAGCCGCCGGACAGTAGGCATATATACTGAACTCTGTTTGAAAACTGAAGTTTCTTTCTCTGGTAGAGCCGCCTAAAACTTCAGTTTTCAATCCAACCGCAGTATAGCTGCCCTTCTCACATTCTTTAGCGAGCAGGAAAATGCTGATGAGCGTCCTACAGCCTGACGGCCCGACGACCGACACCTATTGCTCCTATCTGGTGCGCTTTTGGCGCAGTAATGAACACGGCTGCTGGCGCGCCTCGGCCCAGTGTGTGCAGACAGGCAACACGGTCCTGTTTGGCGACGTGGCGAGCCTGCTGGCCTTCCTGCAAACGGAAATCCCCATCAGCCCCGCGCCAGCCGCAGAGAGCGCAACTTTGCCGGCCGACCGCCTACAACAAACGTAGATCGCCGACCGTTTAACGATCAACAATGGTAGACCAATGGTAGACCCTGATTTTTATAACGATAATTCCTGGTTTTTATAACGGTAGACCCCGGTTTTTATAACGATCAATCGGTATGATTAGGCTAGCTCGCAAAACAGGCGCAAAGCAATGCTCCCCAACCGGCATCCCAAAACAAAGAAGTGCAAGCGGCTGCGAGCATTATGGCCCGTCATATTGAGATTGTTGAAACAAGTACGCGCAACAGAAAGGAGAGTTAGGATGGAAAACTGGGCAGAAACTCAAAGCCAACTGGATCAAGTATTAGCCTGGGAACGGGCGTTGGCCCGCCAGCGCCGCCAACAGCAATGGCAACAGCTTTTAGAGCAGGGCAAGCGACTGCAAGCATTGCTGATGCAACCGTGGTTCCGCAGCAACCAGGGTCTTACCAAAACCCTGGTTACTCGCCGACAACGCACCGTTACCACCCATTGATCAATGCGTCGATTTCTTATGATTCAACTATCAGAAAAGGAAGCCGATATGACAAGCCCATCATCGCATCCCCCCTCGTCCCGCCGCCGGCTCGCCCTGTTCATGGGGCTGGCACTGCTCGTTGTTAGTTCACTCGGCGCGTATTGGTGGCCGCACATCACCAGCGCCGCCACCCGGCTCGCCGCCTCCGACCCGGTGACCGCGGCCTGGGAAAAGGCCAAGGCCGCCGGCAGTTATCATTTTACCAGCGATGTATTACAAGAGACCATCCCTGTCGCCACCATCACCAATGTGGGACGGACCAGCCGGACTGACGCCCTACACATGGAAGGGCAAAATGATCTGCGTAACCAAATGCTGGAACTGACGCTTTGGAATCAGGGCGGCAGTGTGCTCAACGCCGCAAGCGGTGTCAGCTTGCGCAGCGAAAAGGGCAAGAGCTTCACCCGCCGCGGCAATGAGGCATGGCAAGAAACCGATAACCAGATGGACGCCTTTGCGCCGCAAGGCGACTTTCTCGGCTACTTGGCCGCCATCCGCAATGTTAGCCCAGGGGTAGCGGAAACACGCAATGGGATCCACTTTACCCGCTACACCTTCGATCTAGATGGCCCTGCCTTTGCCAACTATATGCACGAGCAGCTTACCGCCGCCATGCGCGCCAAGGGTGAATTGCCGCCGGGCGTGCAATTGGATCCGCCTGCCTACTACCGCAGCATGACCGGCAGCGGCGAACTGTGGGTCGGGGCGAATGGCCTGCCCTTGCGCCAAATCCTCAATCTGCGCTTCCCCGAACAGAATGATGAACGGGTCGAAGCCAGCATGACGGTGGACTTTGCCAACTACGGCGTGGAGCAGAGCACCTTGCTGACCCTGCTGCGCACCGGCCAATGGCAGGGCGCCTGGCTTGTCCTACCGAATCGCCTGCCTGACCTGACTGGGTTATGGTTGGGGATGGCCTTTAGCGTCGCAGCACTCTTGGTCATCCGCTATCGGCGCGCCCGCACCGTGCAAACGGCGATTGTCACCGCCGTCATCGTCAGCCAGATTGTTGGGCCAGTACTCAGTACCGTGTCACAGGCGCGCTTCTTCGACAACTACCGCGCCAAAGCGGCTGCCCAAGAAGAAAAACAAGCCGCCGACCAAAACCAACGTGAGCTACAGACCGCCATCCAAAGTGGCCCTGAATTCAACCCACACCAAAATCGGCTGGCGTCTGTAACCAGTGGTCAGTCATCAGTGGACAGTGGGCAGTGGGAGAGCATGCTCCAATCTCCAATCTCCAGTCTCCAAGCTGCACCAGCGGCACAAGTCACCGACCCCGGCACTGACACCGATGGCGACGGCCTGACTGATTTCACCGAGGTGCGTATTGGCACCAGCGAGGTGATCTCTGATACCGATGACGACGGGTTGCCTGACAATCTGGAAGTCAACGGCTTTACGATGGGCGGCCAGACCTGGTACACCAATCCAGATGTCACCGACAGCAACAATGATGGCCAGAGTGACATTGCGGAATGGGGAATTGACAGTAGCACCGGCCTGCCCCAAGCAGCCCCCAGAGATACCGATGGCGACAGCCTGCCAGATCTCTTTGACCCGGACAATGACAACGATGGTGTCCCGGATCGCGTCGATGCCGCGCCCTTTACCAAAGGTGCAGTCACCTACAGCGAGGCGAACCCGCTGCAATTGACCATCGACAACCTGACGCCAGAGAAGCCAACCTTTGTCGAATTTCAAATTCGTCCCCAAGACCCCCAAAATCTCTGGTTTGCCTACAACGTCCTCGACTGGCCGCAGGATAGCGACGGCCAGGTGCGCGACGTAGACGGCAAGACCTATGCCGATGTGGCGACCACGCAGGGGCGCACGCCAGACGCCAGCGACGCGAACGGCGACATGAAATTGGTGCCGATGTTGGAGATTCGCATCCCCACGGCCAGCGCCAATTTGCCGACCCAGGCCGAGCTGACTCCCTATAACATTTCGGTCAATGACTTTACCGCCGATGGCGCCACCAAGGTGGCCTATGTGCCGTTGACCATCGTCACCGATCCGTTGACCGGCGAACGGGTGGCCTTTAGCGGCCAGATGCGCTATAAACCGACCGGCAGTTGGGCGGTACCGCACAGCGTGCGCCTGGCCTGGGTGGTGCAGGGATTGAACGACCTGCCCTGCGACCCGACAGCCGCGGACGCCGCCGCCCAAGGCTGTCAAAGCGATGGCTACATCCATAACTATCCGTCGGTACTCCACAGCTATTACGACGACTGGACGTTGAGCGGGTTGGGCGTGCGCGAAGATAATGGCGCCAGCATGGGTATTCTTTATGAAGACCCCAATGTCGACCCTGACAAAAAAGATGAGGCGCCGCTTTGGGCCTTGACCGATGCCCTGAGTGAACACTTCTTGAAACCGCGCGACGCCAACACCGACGGCGTGCGCGATCTGAAGTTGAGCGACTTCCCCGTCCGCTTTGACCGCGACAACAGTCCCACCGCTGCCCAGCGCTTTGAAATTCCCGATATCTTGCAAGTGGTGACCAACAGTTACACCACGGGTGATGAAGCTGCCGTTGCCACGGCCATGACGGAGACGGTCAAAATTCTCGACACAGCCTTTAAATCATCCGTGCAGGCGGACAATGAGATCAAACCACTCTTGCTCTTTGCCCAAGAGAGTAACGTGCGTGCTGTGGGGCTGGATCAGATACTAGGCAGCGAAGGCTATGCCACACAGAATGGTGCCACGGTCAACTTCAATCTGGCGCCGACCGCGGCCAGCACCATACCCGTAACAGTCTATGCCAACCTCAAGTGGCAGGCCTACTGTGGCGCCAACGGCAACAACATCACCTGGCGACCTTGCACCAGCGATGAGTATGCCGGTGTCATTGAGGAACGCTACGCCAACGTGCCGAGTCTGCCGGATGATACTGATCCGGCAGCAGTGCCTGGACGTATGATGTTGGCATTGGCCTACTACTTTACGCTGGCCGCTGGTTCTGCCGCGCCAGTCCAAGAAGGGTCGGTGGTCGCTTCCAGCCGTTATCGATTGGAAGGAGAGAGTGAAACCGCCACCAGACTTCGCTTGGCGATCAACAGTGTCACGGCGCTGCCGCAGATCGTCTTGCAAAGCCTGATCCACCTCTCGGTGTTCACTAGTCTTGGTGGGAAAACCACATTTCTTGGTCAGGTTGAAAACGCAATCTCAAGATTAGGGCTTACCTATTATCAGGCAAAGAAGGATAACCTTAAGCTCGGCGACTTTGAGGGCGTGCCGACGAAGGCCCAAATCAAGGCAGTGAAACTTGGGATTTCGAGCAAACTACCCATTCGCTTTGCACGCTTTGCCGCGGCCGCCCCCATCGGCAGCGCCATCATGTTGCTCACCACCATATTGAGCCAAACGCCTGAAATTCCCACCCCGGCGCGTGCCGTGTTGGGTACGATTGGCGCACTGGTGACTGCTGGTGTTACCATCTACCTACCGGCTGCCACGGCCAGCGATCTGTATCAGCTCAAACTAGAAGGGGCGAAACCAGGCACCCCCAAGCCTACTTTGTCTAAGATTTTGAACGCGGATTTCACAACCAAAGGCAACCTGCGTATTGCGTTTATTGTTGGCTTGACCATCAACGTAGCGTTGATCTGGGGCTTCTTTATCTATGCCGCCGTCGCCAGTGGCTACACCGCCGGCAGCCCAGAATTGAACAAAGCCGCGGCGGAGGCTGTCGCCGCGACGGTCGTTGCTGTGTTGCTGGCTGCACTCAGCGCCACCTTTATCGGGACGATCATCGTCGGCATCATCTCCTTGCTCGACCTGATCTTTACCCTCGTCTGTGAACTGGGGGCGGCGGACCTACGGCTCCAAGGCAATTTCTATGGCGGCGCCTGTTTCTCCATCACGACCACTGCCACCAAAGTCTTGGCCTACTTCCTTTACAATTATGAGCCGATGATCGACACAAGCCGCAACGAGTTGATGGTGGCCGGCGCACCCGATGTCACCCTGGCCGACCCAAGCAAGGGCTTTGTGCCGGGCAACACCGTCACTCTCGCCCTGCCGGTGACCACGACGGTTGCCCACAAAGACCCTGATCCCTCCAACGGCCTCTATATTAACGCGTATCTGTGGCTCTATTCACAGGATAATCTCCGTTCCAGCACCTTCAAATATAGCTTGAGCCAAAGCGGCCCTGCCCCCCAAGCCGTGGATCTCAACCAAATGACGAGCGCCTGGCAGAATGTGACGGAAGACCACAAATATGTCCTCACCCCCATGTATCGTGGCATCGCCCGCACCGACCCGCCGCCCGTGGGGGGCTTTCCCCTCACCCAAGGGATCAACAGCCCGGTGCCGTTCGACCTGACCATGAGCTTTGCCATCCCGGCGTATGAATGTTGGCCGATGTGGATTCCCCTCACCTTCGTCGTCTTCCCGGTCTGTCGGACTCGTGAGTTTGAAAGTTCAAACACCACCTCGTTTACGCTTGTGAAGTACGATGTCTTCCCCGCCACCCTGGCCGACTTTGTGGCGTTGGGTGGCGAAGGGGATGGCGGCCAAGGCCAACGTTGGGACGCTCGCTTTACTTCCTTGCGTGATGCCGATGGCGATGGTTTACGTGGCGTGGCCTTCAACGGGCTTGACCCTGACGACACCACCTGGGACGCCGACCGTGATGGTCTCAGCGACCGCTTTGAACTCGAACAGCGGGCTGCTGGTGCCCCCTATTCCCCGATTCTGCGCGATACCGATGGTGATGGGCTGACTGATCGACAAGAAGCCGAAATTGGCACAGATGCTGCCGTAGCCGACACCGATAATGATGGCTTGAGCGACGGCGCCGAGGTGCGTCATCAGGTCTATGATGCGAATGGCAACCTCACCAATACCTGGACCGGCGGCTGGCAGGTGACGCTCAACACAACACCGGCGCGGACGATCTGGGTCTCCTCGGATCCCTTCAACGCCGACAGTGACACCGATGGCATCAACGATCAGGCCGAGAAAGAGTTGGCAGCCAATCCCGATCCCGCCTTGCGCCTGGACGACCAGGGCATTCCATACCACCCGAACGTTGCCAACACGCCCCCGCTGGCGGTCTTTACCAAGAGCGACGCTTTGTTTGGCTATGTCGCCCCCGGTCAAAGTTTCCGCTATACCAGTACAGTGGTAGCCAATGTCCCGGTTGTGCCCGGCGTCCTCAATGTCAACGCACCGACCCCAGTGGGCGGTCCCCGCAACCCGGTGACCCTGCCCTTTGATCCGTTGACCTTTAGCAGCAGCCAGACGGTGACGCTGGCCAGCAACTTTACCGTAGGGGCCAATGCCGCTGATCAGGCGCTCCCATTGACCAGCACCGCCACCACGCGCTTGCCCGACACTGGTCCAGCAGGTTGGACAATCGCACCGGTCAATGCAGAAGCGCCCTTAGCAATCGTCGCGCCCAATGTGCCCCGCTTTACGGCATTATCCGCCAGCCAACCGGATCGCCAGGATACCTACTGGCTATCGGCGCTGACGACTCAGAATTCCGCGCTCTTTGGTACAGGCGATCTGCTGAACTATGCAATTCCGGCGGGCACAGTCAGTCGCTTGGAGAATGACGCCAATGGCGATAACGCGCTGATGCTTGTTGATAGCCCCAGCCTGGCAACCAATGCCAATGGCGATACCCTGGCCGTTTGGAGCGAGGTCAATCGCTGCAACACCGTGACCTTCAATTCACTCAAAGTGGTCTCCGCGGGCAGTGATCATGGCACCAGTGGGATTGAACCATTCCTCTCCTTCGAGCCGGCGAATGGCAGCGAGGAGCAGATCTGGTATTGGACAAATGGCACCGGCGGCGGCGGAGATGTCACATCAGGTACGCAGTTTGGCCCCAATGGCGGCGGCTTCCCACTTACCCGCTCCTTCTGTGCCGGCAGTGGTACAATTCGCGTGTACGAATCAGATGGCCCCGTTTCCGACCCGGCCCAAAACACCTTAGTCGGTGTCAGCGGGGTTGGGTTCGACGGCGGTGACTATACGCTCACCTTCAGCAACGGCGATCAATCCATTGAGGTCAACGTAACCGTGCCCGTGATTGACCGCTTCCGCCTTGCCGGGAAAATCATTGGTGCTGATGGCACAGTCAAACGGACGCTCACCTTCCCAGCATCGCCTGTACCAACGACCTACCGACGGGTCAGTCAGGCACCGACAGTGGCCAGCGATGGCAGTGGCTTCCTGGTTGCCTACGAGAGCTACAGCGAAGCGGTGGATGTGAACACCGGTGCAACGACCTTAGGGCTGATCCAGCTTGCGACACAGGGCTTTGATAAAGATGGCAACGCCCTGAACAGCAGCTATCGAGCGGCGATCAGTTCATTGGTTGAAGCGGGATTAACCGTTCCTAACTTTACAGCGGATATTGCTTGGATCGGCAATGGCTATCGTGTGGTCTGGCAGGATCGCCGCATATCAACGATCCTTATGGCAGATGTGCCGGCCAGTGGCGCATCGATTGGCGCGCCAGACTTGGTCGCGACCGCCGCTGCGAACAATATTGCCCGTGATGAAGCGCCCAAGATCGCCTATGACCCAATCACCAATCGTTCAATTGTGGTTCATCTGACGGCAGCCAGGGAGATTCGCTCGATCATCTATCAAGGCGCACAAGCAGTCGCCTCTGACACCGTTGCCGGTCAATGGTACGCGCCACAGATCGTGTGGAACCCCGTCTTCCAAGGTTGGCTGCTCAGCTATCAGAGCAATGCCGATCGCACAGAGCATCACTATGCGGCGCTCGATAGCGCAGGTGTGGATCTCCTTGCCCCAGTCACCGGTTTCGCCGTGGCGACCAGTGGCAACAGTCTGGCCTGCCCAGCCTTCGAGAGTGTACCCGTTGTTGACCTGCGCTTTGAAGAGTTACCTTCCTCGACCACGTTCACCGATCACTCAGGCTATGGCAATGACGCCACCTGTAGTGGTGTAAGTTGCCCGGCAGCAGGCTTCAGTGGTGCGCCCAACGCGCCGCTCTCCGACTACGCCGTGCACTTTGACGGTGTCGATGATGTGCTGACGCTCAACCGCACCGTGCAAGACAATTTCACGATTGCCTTCTGGCTCAACACCGCGACCGCGAACAGTACACAAATGTTGGTGGATGGCGGCACCGCGACCGCCACTGGTTTCCAGATCTTCCTCAACAACGGCGCGTTGGCGGTGAATGTGCCCGGTGTGAGCGCTCAACAAACGGCACGCATCGATGATGGCGCGTGGCATTTCGTCGCCGTCAGCCGTAACAAAGCTACCGGGCGCGTCGAAGCCTTTGTCGACGGCAGTCGTGTCATCAACGCTCTCGGTACCGCGGGCGTCACGCTCAACGGTGTCAGCGACCTGCGCATCGGCAAAAACCGCAACAACGGCGAGCCCCTGCGCGGTGCAATCGACCACTTGCAAATCTGGGAGGCCGCACTGGCACAGGCTACCGTGCAGGCCATCTTCAATCGTACCAATCAATCGTACTGTGTCACAACCGGCGTTAATGCCGGCAATGTGCACTGGGGGAGAGTGCAAGCCAGCCAACCGGATGTGCGTGGCGGGCGCATCAGCGCCAGTGGTGGGTTGCTTGTGAAAGTGGATGGCACCAAACCGACCGCCAGCATCATGTCGGTGAGCAACAATGATTTCATCGGCGTAGATCAGGTCATCGGCGGCAGCGCCAGTGATGTTGGCGTGGGCGTCGCGCTCGTGGAAGTAAGCGTCAACAATGGTCCCTGGCAACTCGCCAGCGGCACGAACACCTGGAGCTTCTCGCTCGCTGGTCTTAGCGGTAACGTGAGCCTTCGTGTGCGCGCTACCGACGCTGTTGGCAATGTGGGCGATCCGAGCGCGGCGGTCAATGTCACGATTGACAACACCCCGCCCGCCGTAACGATCACGCCGCAGACCAGCACGCTCAAACCGACCAAGAATGCGTCCGGCCAATGGCAAGTGCCGCTCAGTGGTACAGCCAGCGACGCCAACGGCATTAAAGCCGACTCGATCCTCGTCAAGCTGACACAAACCTCCGGGGTGGGTCTGGCGCAAACGTCGCAGGTCGCCAGCGGTAATTGGAATATCGACTATCTGCTTGACCCTGCGCTCTTTGACCCGACCGGCAGCTACACTGTCACGGTGCAAGCGGACGACAATGCGGGCAACCGCACCGTCGCCACGCCGATCCTTGTGCGGCTGGACGCCACCGGCCCGGTAGCGGTGTTGAGTGCAACCGATCTCGCCCGCCAGACCATCACCCAAACGGTCACCATCGGCGGCGTGATCAGCGACACGGGTACGATCCCTGGCAGCAATGTCGGTCTCGACAAAGCAGAGATTGCCTTCACCCCCATCGAACAGATTGCGGCGTTGCCGGGCAATATTACCAGCACCGAGGCGGAAGCGCTGCTCAACCGCACCTGGACGCCCGTCACCCTGGCCCAGCGCGGCGCTGGCGTGGCACAAACCACCTGGAGCTTTGCCATCCCGACCGGGTTGGAGAATATCTACCAGATCGACGTGCGTGGCTATGACCTGCTGGGCAATGTGAGCATCAGCGCCAGCCTCTGGCGCGGCATGATCGACACCCGTGACCCGCGCGTGGTCATGCAGGCGACAGCCACCGGCACCACCTACTTCGATGCCGCTGCCAACCAGCAGAAGAACGAGATTCGCTTCCTCTGCGCCGTCCAGGATCGCAACCTGGATGAAGGGAGCTTTGTCTGCCCCGGCGAAGGGCTGGCCGAACCAGTGCGTTCGTTCGACAACAATCCCGCCCTGCAAGCGCTCTTCCCGGACCTGACCTTGCGCACCGGCCTGGCGATCTCCTACACGCTTTGGACGACCAGCACCCCCCCTGCTGCTACGGCCAGCGCCTGTGACACCTTTGGTCGCTGTGCCCAGGCAAGCACGGGGACAGAAGTAAGTAATCAGTTATCAGTAAACAGTAGGACAGTGAACCGCGCAGCAGTCTTCAGTCTCCAGGCTGCCGCCGCCCCTGGTGCGCCGACTGCCGTGATCGTCAATCCGACTAATGGCAGCTTTGTCGCCGCCGGCAACGCGATCAGCGTGACCGTGGCCGCCGAAGCGGGCACCGGACTGAAGGATGTGACCATCAAGCTGGACAATGCTGTTGTGCAAACCCTGAGCTTTGCCCAAAGCCCAGTCATTACCCGCACGCTGCGCACGGTCAATGTACCAATCGCAACCGAAGGGCAACACACCCTGGTCGCCCAGGCCACCGCTTGGGACAACAGCACACAGACGACGCTCTTCCCGGTTGTCTTCACGCTCGACCAGAATGCGCCCACCCTGACCATCGATGCCGGCACCCTGACGTTGGCCGACACCTGGCAAGCCCAAAGCGGTGTGCTGCGCTTCAACGGCAACGCCAGTGACAGTGTGGCCCTGGCCGCCGTACAGATCCGCGAAGGGGCGAACGACTTCACCGACGCCACCTTTGGCAACGGCACTTGGCGCGTTGCCTTGCCCGTGGCCGACCCTGAAGGACGCACGCTCAACATCACCGTGCGCGCCATCGACCGTGCTGGACGCATCACCCAACTGAATCAGAACATTGCCACCGACCTCTCGGCAGCCGATGCGCCGGACACGGGCATCAGCAGCGGCCCGGCCAATCCGAGCAACGTCAACACGGCCCAGTTCGTCTTCACCGGCAGTGCGACAGCCGCGGCCTTCGAGTGCAGCCTGGACAATGGCGTCTACACCCCATGCGCCAGTCCGACGACCTATACCGACCTGAGCAAGGGTGAGCACACCTTCCTGGCGCGCGCCATCGACGGCCGCGGCTTGCCCGACCTCTCGCCGGCGACCTTCACCTGGTCGATCAACGCTGGGCAGCCCGATGCGACGATTACCGGAAAGCCCACCGAGCCGACCACGGAGCGCACGGCCACCTTCACCTTCGTTGGCGGCGCCGGCGCAACCAGCTTTGAGTGCAGCCTGGATGGCAGTGACTACAGTATTTGCACCAGTCCGGTTACCTACAACAACCTGGGCAACGGCGAACACACCTTCCTGGTGCGCGCCCGCAACAGCGCCAACGAGGCCGGCGCGGCCGAGCGCTACCTCTGGACCGTGACCAACGTCGCGCCAGTGGCAAACGGCCAGACGGTGATCGTCATCCCCAACCAGGCCAAGGCAATCACGCTGTCGGCCACGGATAACGAGCCGTTGGTCTACACCATCGTCACCCCGCCGGCGCATGGCGTTCTCTCCGGCATTGCGCCGAATCTGACCTACTCGCCTGACACCAACTATGGCGGGGCGGATCGCTTCACCTTCAAGGCGAGCGATGGGTTGGAAGAATCGAATGTGGCGATAGTGACACTCTTTGTGGACAATGTGCCGCCAACTGTGACCTGTAGCGCCAATCCAAACAACGTGTGGCCGCCCAATAACAAGTTTGTGACGATCAATGTAGCTGTCACGGTCACGGATGATGCTTCCGGTCCGGCCGGCTTCACCTTGCTCTCGATCGCTAACAATGAGACAGGCGCCGGCGATGTCCAGGGCTGGACGGTCGGTACACCGGACACACAGGGGGAGGTACGGGCAAGTCGCAACGGCAATGGCAACGGTCGCATCTACACCCTTACCTACGAGGGCAGGGATGTGGCCGGCAACGCGGCGCGCTGCACCACCACGGTCACTGTGCCCAAGAACCAGGGCGGTGTAGTGGCTGCCACCTACGACGAAAATCAGGTCTTGACGGATGCGTATGTTGATGCGCAGCCCGCCCCGGCGGACGCTGTTGCTACGCCCACCGTTGAGACGCCGAACAACGACCTAGGTGTGATCAACCCTGAAACCCTGACGATCCACCTCTTCCTGCCGGTCATCGTCATGGACAACGGGCATGAGTAGGGTTGCTTTGTAAGGCTGCCCATCCGCTGCTGAAGTCGGTCAGGACTACTCGGTCTTCCACCCGCTTCTCAACCAGTAGTAGCATGCCACCCGCCCTACCGTGAGCCGCGGTAGGGCGGGGATAGCCTTACACTGTCTTGTGGTCTGAGCAGTTGATTTTTTAACGTAAAGGAGCCTGAGATTGTAATCTCTGGTCTGCCTGGAAGGGGACGCAACCTTTGCCGTTCCCTTCTCCTTTCTCCCTCCTTCCGCCTCCTGAAGCCGCACCCTTTTTAACGCTAGTTCCCCAAAATTTAACGCTAGACCCTGCTTTTTATAACGATAGCACTCGCTTTTTATAACGATTATTTGTTATTATGATGGTAACTTGCCGGTCCCGGCGCCAACGATGACCCCCATTTGTATTAAGTTTGTAAAATGATGGGGGACAGGAGATGGGAAATGACGTATACGAGTCTCCAATCTCCTGTCTCCCGTCCCCAAAGTCGGGTTTTCATTGGGACTTCAGTAGGGTTATGCGCCTATCCAGGCGCCTAGATCAATGGCAGTAACGACCATGCGTAATGATACAAAGCAGGGAGTCCACATTGCCTTCGGGCAATGGGTAGCTGAGCGCTTTCAGGTGCGGCCCAGTGAAAGCCGCCTGGTGGCACTGATCTTACTCTATACCATTGGCACGTTTACGGCCAATGTGTTGGTATACACTGCGGCCTATGCGCTTTTCTTGGCAAAGTTCGACGCCCAATCTTTGCCCTATATATACATCGGCGAAAGCATGGTCTCGACACTACTCACGCTGCTCTATTTGCGTTTGAGTCAACGCACTGGGCTAAGCGACATGCTCTTTGGCCAGCTTTTTGTCATGGCGATGACTGCACTTGGCTATCGCTGGGGGCTCATGCATTGGACGGGGGGCTGGTTTATCTTCAGCCTGCCCATCTGGTATGCCGTGATGAATAACCAAATCAACTCGGCGTTTTGGAGTTTGTTGGGGCGCCTTTTTAATATCCAACAAAGCAAACGCCTCTTTGGTTTGCTCATCGCAGGGCAAGAAGTGGCCATTGTGAGCATGGGCTTGCTCATTCCTAGCCTGGTGGCGTGGGTGGGTACGCCCAATCTGCTGCTGTTGGCCGTGCTGAGTATGGCCGGCGCCGGGTGGGCGCTGCAGCGGATTGTGCGCAGTGCACCGGTGCTGCATCGTAGCGAAATGGCGGCAAGCGAAGAGACGCCGACAGCAGACGAACGGCTTGCCGCGCACGCCAAGCCAAGCCTTTGGGCGGACCCCTATATCCGTCTGATTTTTGGCGTGTTGCTCCTCTTTGGGTTAAGTGACAATTTGATCGACAATCTTTTTTATCGAGAGGCCGGCAGCCGCATTATCGACCAAAATCAACTCGCAACATTTCTTGGCGCGTTCACCGCTACGGTGGGGGGCGTCAACCTCTTCTGCCAACTCTTTCTTGCCAGCCCCATGTTGCGCCGGTTTGGGGTGTACACTATCAATCTACTCACCCCGGTCATCCTCCTGTCTGTGAGTATTCCGTTGGTGCTGGTGGGGCTGTTTGCCCGGCAATCACCGTTGCTCTTTGGATTGGCGGTTGCCCTGAACATGTCACGCCGCGTCACCGATAAATTTGATACTACCGCCGGCAACTTGCTTTATCAACCGCTGCCGGCAACAATGCGCGCCCAAACGCAGACGGTGATCGATGGCATCTTTGTGCCTGTTGTGAATGGGTTGGCCGGTCTTTTGCTCTTGTATCTAAACAACGTGCTGCGGTTCAGTTCAGTGCAATTGGCCTTGGTGCTGCTGCCACTGCTTGCGATCTGGACAGTGATCACGGCGCAACTGGGGCGGCGCTATGGCCAACGGGTGCAGCAGGCCTTACGTCAGCGGCTGATCCAGGGTAACAGCGACTTTCAGCCCGACCGCGCTAGCCTGGATACGCTGCGCCAACATCTGACGGATGCCCACCCCGGCGCCGTACTCTATGCCTTAGATCTGCTGGCCGCAACGGATGACACCACGCTGATCGAAACTTTGCCCGCACTACTCCACCATCCCAGTCCTGCGGTTCGGCTTGATGTGCTGGCGCGGATGGAACGGCTCTGCGACCCCGGCTTTCTTCCGGCGGTGCAGCACTGTATGCAAAGTGACGGCGAGGCGCAGGTGCAGGCGGTGGCGCTCCAAACCTGGGCGGCCCTGGGCGGCCTGACTGAAGCCGCGGCAATAGATCATTATCTGGGTGAAAGCGCACCCTCTCTGCGGCAGGCGGCAATGATTGGCCTCTTGCGCAGCGGCGCACTGGAAGGCATTTTGGCCGTGGGCGAAACGCTGACCAAACTCATCGCCTCGGTTGCTGTGGAAGATCGTATCTTTGCCGCGCAGGTGTTAGGCGGAAGTGGATTGACCGGCTTGCACCGTCCCCTGCTCAAACTGTTACGCGATGGGGAACCCAAAGTGCAACAGGCAGCGCTCAATGCAGTGGCCAAAATTCAGCCGTCTCAACTGTGGCCCGTCGTCGTCGAGGCGCTCGCTGAGCCGCGCACACGGGCAACTGCACAAACCGCCCTCTTTGCCGGCGGTGAAGCAGCGCTACCGGCCTTGCAGCAAGCTTCGAGCCAAACAGGGGAGGTGACGGCGCAAAATCGTTATTTGTGGCTCACCTTGGTGAAAGCCTGTGGCCGCATTGGTTCACCCCAAAGCCGTACACTCTTGGTGGCGCAGCTTGCCTGCCCAGATGTGACGGTGCGGACACAGGCGCTTACGGCATTGCACCGCGGTGGCTACCAAGCCGACGCGGCCACGCGCCCGTTGCTGGAGGCTGGATTGCAAGCCGAGATAGCCAGCGCGCGCTCTCTCTTGATCCACCTGGTCAGCCTGGGCGAACCCAAAGCGGGGCCGCGCCTGCCCCTTGGCAACGAACTGCACGCCGATCTGGCACAACTGCAAGCGCGCCTTTTGTTGTGGCTCGCCCTACTCTATGATCCGGCTGTCTTCCAACGGGTGCGTACAGCTTTGGCGCCTGGGCTGCGGCGCATATCCACCGCTGAACAGCGCGACTATGCCCTAGAGACACTCGATCTCCTGCTGCCCAAAGCGGTGAGCAAACCACTGCTGTTCTTGTTGGATGATCTGCCACCGGCCCAGCAACTCAAGGCATTGGTTGGGGAGACGCCACCGGCGCTGCTTGCTTTGCCCCTTCAGCTAGCCACACTCATCAGCAGCGATGAACGTTGGGTGACACCCTGGTTAAGGACGGTCGCCCTCTTTACAGTTGCCAACACACTGCCACCGGCGCTGTGTGATTCGACGCTGCAAGCGGCGGTGGCGCAGGTCGCGGTGGTTGCCGACCCTTTGGTGCAGGAAACCGCCCTCTGGGTGATGGCGCGCCTGAACGATGGTAGGGTTGGTGCTCAGGCCCAGGGTAGATTGCCCATGCCGCAAACGCTCCTCACCATTGAAAAGGTCTTAATCCTCCAGCGCGTCGAAATTTTTGTAGCTACGCCGGCCGCGATTTTGGTGGAAATGGCGGCCCGACTGCGGGAGTTAACAGCGCCGGCGGGGTCGGTGATCTTTACCAAAGGCGCGCCGGGCGACAGTATGTATCTCATTGTGACTGGCGCCGTCGAAGCACTGGATGGCGAGCGCAGCTTTGCCCAAATGCGCGAACGCGAAATCTTTGGCGAAATGGCGCTGTTAGATGGCGCGCCGCGCACAGCCACCATCCGCGCCGCGCAGCCCACCCATTTATTATGTCTGGACCAGGCGTCCTTTTATGAATTGATGGATGAGCATATTGAAATTGCGCGCGGGGTGATCCATGTCCTTTTGCAACGTCTGCGCGCCCGCACGGCCGATCTCAAGCAGTTACAGGCGCAATTGGCGGCAAGGGGGCGCAGTGACGCATGGGCATCAAGGTAAGCACAACAACAGATTTAGGAGGCAATGGATTTATCATAGGCTACACGAAAGAATCGCACATGCTGAAGGTTCGCTCATACAGGTAGCGGTTTATTACGGAATTTCGTCTTGCAACGTGACAAATCCGTTGCTCTGTTCATCTGTTGTTGTGTTTTGTATGCTTACCTTGATGCGCATGGATAAAGTGACGCACCAAGCACGAAGGAGCGCCCGGCAATCTCATTGTGTACAGGGGCAAAATGAGATTGCTTCTGCTGTTCGTAGCCTATTTACAGGGGCTTTCTGGCGGCGACGGCTTCTTGGGTCCGGCGCCGTAGCCGTTCGGCCATGATGCTCATCACATGCAGGGCAAAGTAAGGGGTCTCTTGCACCAAGAAAAGAAAGCGTCTTTCATTGATCGGCGCCAGCACACAGTCGGTCTTAGCTATGGCCGTGGCGCTCCGCAGGCTTTGGTCGACCAGGCTCAACTCGCCAAAGATCGCACCGGGCTCAATCGTCTCAATCGGCGCGCCGTGGAGAGAGACTTCAACTTCGCCTTCCAGGACGACATACATCATTGCGCCAACGTCACCTGCGCTAAAGATTGTCTCTCCGGCCGCAAAAGTTTTTTTATCTTCGGTCTGGCGAAAAAGGTTTAACAGTTCCAAGAGCTTGCTCCGTTTGTATTAAAGTTGATGGAAAATGGTATGATAGTGACATGGTATGATAGTGACGTAGAAAAGAGTTTACTAAGATAATATGTTCATGTTAACAAAATATATACAAATGATTATAGAAAATGTTAACATCGCTTATCTGGACAAAGCAGTAAAATCGCTACCAGTAAGCAATGAAGCAATTTCACCCATAGCACAGCAGCTTACATAGGGTGCGTCCCAAATTCGGGGCGATAACGGAGAAGTTCAAATTAGACCTGCTGGTGCTTCGCCCCATTTGTGGTACGCACCCCTTTCATAGTTTATGCTGTACCACCCACCCCTTCTATGTACTGAATCATGGCGCAAACTAGAGGAGTGCACTATGTCGAAAATCATCTCGATCCATTCGTTCCGCGGTGGCACAGGCAAATCGAACACGACCGCCAATCTTGCAGCCCTCTTGGCGGCGAGCGGCCACCGCGTTGGCGTAATCGATACCGATATTCAGTCCCCGGGGATTCATGTCCTCTTTGGGTTGGATGGCGCCAAAGTCGGCCATTCCCTCAACGACTATTTGTGGGGGCGTTGTACGATCAGCCAGGCCGCCCATGATGTCACCGGCAATTTGGGCGCTGACGCCACTCCGGGCAAGCTCTTTCTGATTCCCTCCAGCATCCAGGCGGATGAGATTGTCAATGTCCTGCGCGAGGGCTATGACGTAGGGCTATTGACCAGCGGCATTCGTAACTTGCTGAGCGAGTTGCAACTGGATATATTGCTGATCGACACCCATCCTGGCCTTAATGAAGAGACCCTGTTTTCGATTGCCATTTCCCATGCCCTGCTCATCATCATGCGGCCGGATCAGCAGGATTACGAAGGCACGGGGGTCACGGTCGAAGTGGCGCGCTCGCTGGATGTCCCCCGTATGTTGCTGCTCGTCAACAAAACGCCGGCGGCCTTTGACCCCGCTGAGATCCGCAATCGTGTGGAGCAGACCTTTGCCTGTGAAGTGGCCGGCGTGTTACCCCATGTCGATGAGATGATGACTCTGGCCAGCAGCGGTATCTTTGCCCTGCACTACCCAGATCATCCCCTCACCCAACAGTATCAAGCGATCAGCGCACGCTTGCTGGCATAATTTGATTATTACAGTGTAATGGAAATTATGCTAGTTTAGCTCACCTCATGGCACAGGATTTGGTCCCGTAGGGACGGTCTAGATAGCAAAACTTCGCTGACACTGTAGCAGCCTAATGCTAAACCTCAAGTAGAATGAGAAATGGAAGCTCATGAGTCCACAGCGGCAAGCACAACTGAATCTGTTGGCGCTGCCTGCGCCGCAGCGTCAGGTGCTACTCTATCTGGTGCGTGAAGGTCCAACGACGGTGGCTGTATTGGCCCAGGCGCTAAACCAGGAGCCGACAGTGCTGGCCGAGACATTGGCCGCACTGACGACGCGCGGTGCGGTTACGGTTGACGCCGCCGGTCGGTTAACGCCGGCGCTTGGGCGGACGCGCAGCCGCACGTTGCCCGCCCGGCTCTGGCCAGCGCTGCAGACTGCCGATCGTCTCTATTCGGCCCAAGAAATTGCCACGTTACGCACTGTAGTGCCGATCCTCCAGTTTGCCCGTGCCCGCATGGGACAATTTACCGATCACGGTCCAGGCCACGTGTTGCGCGTCAAAGCGTTTGCCACGCAACTGGGCTATGTTATGGGGCTGACAGCCAGTGAACAACATCTGCTGCGCGCCGCCGCGCTGCTGCACGATGTGGGCAATGTGGTGGATCGGGCTACCCATCACATCATCAGCCAGGAGACGGTAGAGAAGCTAACCGCGACTGGGCAATTGCCCTTTAGCAGTCGCGAGGCTGCGCTGGTGGGGCTGCTCTGTCGCTGGCATCGCCGTGAGTATGATCCTAACCGGAGTGATGAACTGGCCGGCGTCACCATTCGCACCGGCTTGCTGGCTTCGATCCTGCGCGTGGCCGATGCGCTGGACATTGACTATCGGCGCGTCGATTATGATGACAAATTCAAACGAGTCTTGCAGCTCTTTTATCCCCAAGAGGTGCCCTTCCTGGACGATCTGGACACCATTCTCGGCATTCGTATCTGCTGTACACCGGCCTTGCAGTTGCAGATCTTTGTGCAGAATGGGACCCAAGCCGACCAGAGCTTCCACATTCGCGCCTTATACAAAGATGTCACCGAGACCCCGCTAGCGTGCGCCATCCAGGTGATCAAGTGCAATTCCACAGCTTTGCCCCCCCTCCGTCCGCCTGTGTCCCTCCCCGAAGCTATTCAGCCACGCGCACTTGTTGTCTGCCCCTTTGATCCTCATAGCCTGGTGATGGCGGGGCTCAGCCGCAAACATCTGTTAGCGGCGGGCTATCAGGTGGAACTCTTATGCTACCCCGACACGCCGGACGCCACCGGCTGGCTCTGGGGCACGGCCTTGGCGGAGCGGGAGCCAGATGGTTGCGCACACCTGGTGCTCATCGGTGACCGTCCTGACCCAGCGCGTGACGCCACACTGGTGGCGCAGGTCAAACGCTGGCAAGCGGGCGGCGCCCAGGTTGCCTTGCTCAACCGTCATGAAGCCAACTGGGCGCAATTAGCCGACCTGCTGACGCAAAGCAGCGGCGCAACGGTGACTTTGGGCGGTGATTGGGCCTATTTCTGGGGTGATGATGTGGACGAAGCGGATCTCTTTTGGGGGCGGGTTGCCGCGCTCTGTACGCGCGATCCGGGCCAATCCACAGTCCGGGTGGCCTGCAACGAGCAGGCCACAAGTCAGGGGCTGCTGCACGCGGTCTACGCCAGTATGGCCGCTATTCGTCCATCATCCGCGGAGAGTAGCGATTGGGGGGCATTGGCCATGCCAATCTTGGAACGTATTGCAGCAGATGACCGGAAGTGGTTTGCCGACCAGGCCGTGGCCTTTGTCCAGCACTATACGACGTTGCCGACGCCGGGCCAGGTGATAGAGCAGGTGCTGCGCTTTGATCTGACGGCCCCCCCGGCGCCCCATGCGATCTTTTGGGGGTTGGAAGCCGCCATCGAAGCGCAAGGTCGCGCACCGGTGCGGGGAATCTGCTTCAATAGGCCCTATGCCATTGCTACCTGGCCTGCGCCAGCGACTAACGGAACAACGGATGGCGACATGGTGGAGTTGCTGGCGATCAACCACTGGCGTGAAGAGGAGGCCACCCCCATCCGGCTGCTCTACCCGGCGGACTTAGGCCCCACCCCCGAAGGTAACGAATGCGCGATCCGGGTGCGGCTGCCGATGGCGCTGGCCCAACCGCTGGTGGAGACATTGATTGCAGCCTGTAATGAGTAGGACAGTGGGCAGTAGACAGGGGGCAGTGGACAGGGGGCAGTGGACAGGGGGCAGTAGACAGGGGGCAGTAGACAGGGGGCAGTAGACAGTAGACAGTGGTGTAGCGGTAAACAGCACCTATCTACCTATCTACCGATTTACCCATTTACCCATTTACCTATCTACTGATTTACCGATCTACCATCCCACTGACTGTATTGACGCGATAAACACTCTAGAGGAACGGATAGCACTGCGATGACGACCAAACAGCGCCTCTCACGGGAAGAAGTATTGGGTGGTTTGGGGGGACGGGCTGCTAAACAGGCCCATACGCTCCTTGCCCTCATTGAAAATCGCACGGCCCAGTTGGTTGCCCAAGCGCACCAAGTAGCCAATCCGGCGTTGGCGGTAGCGGCTACGCAAAACACACCGCGCATCTATTTAGAAGCGCTGGCGCAAGCAAGGGCCGATCACCCCAAGCCGTCGGTCCAGGAGCTTGAGCGCTATGCCCCACAATGGGCCATGCTTGTGCCGGAAAACCCCGCCATTCGTGCGACGCTAGCCCATCTGTTGGGGCAAAACTATCCATTGATCGCCGCGCAAACGCCGGCCATCTGCGCCGCAGTGGGGGTGGCGACAGTGGCGGTGCAGGAGGCTTATCAACGTCTCTATCAGCAGCCGCTAGCGACGATCTTTGCACCGGAGGTGACTTGGCGGGAAGGGCTGCGTTGGCGTTGGGCCGCCATGGCCCGACGCCTGGAAGCATTGCCGCCTTTTTGGCTCACCTTCTTTCTCACCATGCCCGGCGTATCCGGCCTGTTGGCGCTACCCATCGCACTCGCCACGGTGGCCCCGCTCTGGGGTGTGCTCTTCATCTTGCTCTTTGGGCTGGTCAACATGTTGACGGTGGCGGCGCTGGCGGAAACAGTCATGCGCAGCGGCACGGCGCGCTTTGGCTTGGGTTTCCTTGGCCAATTGGCGCAAGAGTATTTGGGCCAGTCCATGTCCGTCCTGGTGACCCTGGCCATGGCGGCCAACAATTTTGTGGTGCTGATCATCTTCTTTCTGGGCATCGGCGGCACATTGGCCGGGGCGACAGGGCTGCCCATTGCATTGTGGATGCTCCTGCCCTTCTTCGTCACGCTCTTCTTTTTGTCGCGGCGCACCCTGAACGCCACCGTCACCACCAATCTGCTGATCGTCTTTGTCAACCTCTTGATTTTGCTGGCGATCCCGCTGCTGGCCTTGCCCTATTTGCAGAGCAGCAACCTGATCGATCCAAGCGAGGTGCAGGGCTTTACGCCGGCCGCACTGGAGCTGATGATCGGGATCCTGTCGTCAACGTTTTTGTCCCACTTTTTGGTGGCGACCTATGGCCCGGTGGTTCTGCCCCGCGACCCTAGTGGACGTGGCTGGCTCCACGGCAGCATGGCCGCAGTCGGTGCGCTGACGTTGATTGCTTGCCTGTGGCTGGTGGTGCTGACTGGTGTGCTCTCGCCGCAGATTTTGCGTGAGAGCACCGGTACTGTTATTACACCGCTGGCAGCACGGGTGGGACCCGCGGTCAACCTGTTGGGCTCGCTGTTGGTGACCCTGAGCTTGGGGTTGACGACCATCCAGGTGGCGTTGGCTCAATATTACTCGGTGGAAGAGCGTTTACCGCGCCGGGGATCTCCCTCGTTTATCGGCAAGTTGCGGGAACCGCAACGCTTTGGACTGGCTGTTAGCCCCATGTTGCTCATCTTGCTGTTGGCCGAGTGGCTGGCGGTCAGCGGTGCGGGTTCCTTTGCCAGTCTGTTGGGGATCTTGGGCGCGTTACTCTTGCCCCTGTTGATTGGTATTTTACCGCTCCTGCTGCTGGTGGCGACCCAACGCAAAGGGGATCTGGCGCCGCCCGCTCGCTTGGCGTGGTTGGGCCATCCCCTGTTAGTGGGGTTGCTTTATCTCTTTTTTATCGGCAGCGTGCTGCTCCACGGTCTCTATATTTGGCAGGCATGGCCGTTGCGACTGCTGGCCTTGGGCAGTGGTGTGGTAGTATTGGTGGTCACCTGGGTTACCTGGCGCCAGGGACTGACCAGGGCGCGCACTGTCGTTGAAGTACGGCATGACGAACATGCGCCTGGGCAAGGTCAGTTAAACCTGGTGACCAATGGCGCACCGTTGGTCACTGATGTTACGTTGGACTATGGTCATCGGCAAATTCAGCAGCAGACAGGCGCGCCACTGCCCGATTTTGCCGCCTTGCAAAGTGTCACTATCTGGCTACCGACCCTCTCCGCGTCACTGCTCAAAGTTTGGCTCCATCAACTTCCGGTTGTGGGTGGGTCAGTAGGGCTACCGGCACAGGTAACTCTCTCTGGTTCGGGCTGGCCGGCGCCGATGCACTTGAGCACTAGCGTCGAAGATAGCCAACAGTTCGTGTCCTTACCAAATCCTTGTGAACAAATAGAGGTTGCCCTAAGCAAGACAACATTGGCATAATGTAACTGTTTAGCCGACATGCCGGAGACAGACCCAATATACTTTCTTTAATCAAATAGGCCCTGGTCTGTCCCCGGCGCGTCGGTGTAGCCTGGATAGTTACAACAGAATAAGGATTTTATAAATGTTGTCCAACTCGGAAAAAAAGCAGATTTTGCGCACCGTCAACCTCTTTACCGAAACCCCCGATACGATCCTGGAGGAGGTGGCGCGTCTGCTGGAAGAAGTTGTTTGCCCGGCGGAAGCCCTGCTCTTTGCCCAAGGTGATTTTGGGGACGCCATGTACATTATCATTGAGGGGCGCGTGCGTGTGCATAGTGGCGGACGCACCCTGGCCATCTTGGAAAAGGGCAGCGTCTTTGGCGAAATGGCCGCACTGGACCCGGAGCCACGCAGCGCCTCGGTCACAGCATTAGAGAACCTGCGGCTGTTACGGTTGGAGCGGGTGCCCTTTACCCAGTTGATTACGAGTCGCCCTGAAATCACCACGGGGATCATCCATATTCTCTGTCAAACCCTGCGCGCCCGCACGACTGTCATGGTCGAGGATTATGAGTATTTGCAGCAAGTGGCGCAGTTGACGGCAGCGGCGGCGGCCGTCGAAGCTGGCATCTACGAAGCCGAGCGGGTTGACCCGGTTACCAAACGGGGGGATGCACTGGGGCAACTGGCGCGTGTCTTTCAGCGCATGATGCGCCAGGTCTATGCCCGCGAGCAGCGGTTGCAACAACAGGTGCAGGAGTTGCGGATCGAGGTCGACAAAGCGCGTCAGGCGCAGCAAGTGCATAAGATTACTGGTACGGACTATTTTCAGCAGTTGCGCAACAAGGCCGGTGACTTGCGCAACCTATTGGAAGGCAAGGAATGACAGCCCCACATAACATTACGACCAACGCCACGGCCAAACCGCTCTCGCGTGATGAGATCCTAGATGGGCTGGGTGGGCGGAGCGCTAAGCAGGCCAGCGCGCTCTTGCGCCTGATCGAGACGCGCACGGCGCAGTTGTTGGCCGATTCACGGCTGGCCGCCGCACCCTATCCGCCAGCGCCGACGCGCCGGGCCCAGGCGCAAGCCTATCTGCAAACCCTAGCGCAAGCGCGTACGCCAAGCGAACCGCCCACGATCCGCGACCTGGAACGCTATGCGCGCCAATGGGCCGAACTGGTTCCCGATAGTACCACCATACGGGCCATGACGGCTCACTTACTGGGTGAAAAATATCGCTTTCCCCGGCGTATGGCGCCCGGCATCCGTGCTGCGTTGGGGCTGGATGATGACGTCATAGAGCAAGCCTATCAACAACTCTATAACCAGCCCCTAGCCACTCTCTACACCGATGCGATTGGCGTAACCAACCGCCTACGCTGGCGCTGGGCGCGGCTGGCCGGTTGGCTGGAAAATCGTTCTCCCTTTTGGAGCGCCTTTGCCCTGACGCTGACTGAAACGGTCGGCGCCGGCATCCTCGCCCTGCCGATTGCGCTGGCTGCGGTGGGCCCGCTGGCCGGTGTGATTTTGTTACTGGTGCTGGGTTTTGTTAATCTGCTGACACTGGCCGGGGTGACGGAAGCGATTACACGCTATGGCCCCATGCGCTATGGTTATGTCTTTTTCGGACAACTGGTCGACGCTATGTTGGGGCGCGCGGGAACTATGGCCTTTTCTTTAGCTCTGTTGGCATTTAATCTGCTTTTGGTGAGCGCCTACTATGTCGGAGTAGCGACCGCACTGGCCGGCGCCACCGGGATTTCGCCTCTGCTTTGGACCCTACTGCTCTTTAGCCTCTGTCTCTATTTTTTGTATCGTCAATCACTTAACGCCACGATTGCCTCCGCTTTGCTGATCGGCTTCGTCAATTTGGCCTTAATCTTTGTGCTTGTTGCACTGGCCGCACCTCATGTGCGCTGGGCGAATCTGCGCTATATGCATCTGCCGGGCCTCAATGGTGCCCCATTTGACCCCTCGATTGTTGAACTGATCTTTGGCATTGTCCTGACTGCCTTCTTTGGCCACACGGCAGTGGGCAATGTGGCCAAAGTGGTCTTGCACCGTGACCCCAGCGGGCGAACCCTGCTCTGGGGCAACGTGGCCGCGTTGGCGGTCGCCATGCTGATCTACTCTGTCTGGATTGTCGCCGTCAACGGGGCCCTGGCGCCTATCCGACTGGCCCATGCTGCCGGGACGGCCCTTGGACCGCTGGCCCGGCAACTCGGGCCAGCGGTCCATCTCTTTGGCGGCATCTTTGTTGTGCTTGGTATGGGGATGGCAACCATTCATTCTTCGCTAGCGCTCTTCAACCAGGTGCAAGAGTGGTTGCCCCAGTTAGCTTCGTCGACAAATACCCACGTTTTCCCACAACCCAAGCGCTGGTTTAGGGGGGCAGGCGTCCGCTTTGGATTGGGTATCCTACCGTCGCTGCTGGTTTTTCTGGTTGTCGAGTGGCTGTTGTTGACCGGTCGGGCTTCCTTTGCTGGTCCCTTAGGCTTAATCGGCGCCCTGGTTGCGCCGCTATTGGCCGGCATCTTTCCTGTATTGCTGTTGGCGGTCAGCCGCCGCCAGGGTGACTATGTGCCGGGTGTGCGTTGGCGTTGGCTAGGACATCCTGTGGTGTTGGGCGTTATTTATTTCATTTTCTTTGCCGGTCTGCTCGCTCACGGTTTGGTCATCTGGACCGACCCGCTGCGACGCACGGTGGCGTTGGCCACCTGTGTTGGGATTCTGCTGTTGACCGGGCTGGTGCTGCGGCGCGGCGCGCTCACGCCACGGACGGTGGTGGAAGTACGCCAGGAAGCAGGGCGCGGACATTTTCAAGTTGTCAGTCAGGGAAAACCGCTGGCGGTGGTGGTGGAAATCCAGGAACTCAACCGCACAGAGCGGGTGGAGTCTGCCGTCGGCGCTTTGCCCAACCTGGCCAATGTACGCGCCCTGCTTTTTCACCTGCCCGCCGACATTGCCGGTGAATTGAAACTCTGGCTTCATCAAGTCACCCCGGAAGGCGCTAGTATGGGTCTGCCGGCCCGCTGTTTGGTCTATGCTGCCGATGGTGCGCGGGAGTACATGACTACCGCCACCCAGCCGCAACTCATTTTGCCGGGGAGCATCACGCCCCGGCAAGTTGAAGTTCAGCTAATGACCCATCAGGGGGGCAAGGAATGAGATTGAAAAGTTGACGCCCAGTTTGAGCGTAACCGCGCCAATCGCGTGTGTTTGCAGATCACACCGTAGCGCTGAAGCGATTGACCTGAAATACACCCTGTCGGATTTGGATGCATTTCATTTTTAGGGCAGGGATGAATCCTGTCGGGTTGTTGGGTTCGTGTAATATATTTGTTGTAATATCTATGCTATACTTGTCCGATAGCGCTGTAAGCTCAAAAAAGTAACAATATGGCATGATTAGGAATGGATATTTCATGGCGGAAGCAACCGTTCTGCTTGTGTGGAGCACCATAGTCCACCTCATTGCTGATTGGTTGCTGCAAACTGACTGGATGGCGTTTCATAAGAGCAATGTGCGTCACCCGGCCGCGTGGGTGCACAGTGGCATTCACGCAGCCGGGCTTTGTTTAGTCTTTACCTGGCCGTTGGCGTTGGGCGTTGGGTTGACCCATCTCCTGATCGACACTCGTAAACCACTGCTTTGGTGGATGCGGGTGATCAAGCGGATTCCGTCCGATGCCCATTTCCCTGTTGTCGAAGTCTGGCTGGATCAGGTGATGCATATCACCATACTAGCCGGCGCCGCGCTCTGTGTAGCTTGGTGCGCGTTTACATAAGTGTTGATTCCTCACTGTCGCCAACTCTGTTGCTTATGGACAACCAATTAGAGAGGTGTATACAGATGGTTACCCCTACGTATCGATTTCCTGTAGCGAAGGGATTGTTGTGTTGTCTGGCCGTGGTGATTGCCTGCCTCCTTTGGCCCACGCGGGTGCAGGCTGCCGATTTCATAGTCAATACAGTCGACGATGTCAATGATGGCACTTGTAACGCTCACTGCTCATTGCGCGAGGCGATCCTGGCCGCCAACAGTACGCCTAATGGCGGCGTCCCTGATGAAATTCACTTTAACATCTCCGGCACTGGTCTGCACACCATCCAGCCAGGGTCGGCGCTGCCGGACATTACGGATCCGTTGATCATCGACGGCTACACCCAGTACGGCGCCAGCGCCAATACGATGGCGGTGGGTAATGACGCGGTACTCCTTATCGAACTGGATGGAACCAATGCCGGCGCCGCCAGTGGGCTGACGCTGCTCACATCGAACAGCACGATCCGCGGGCTGGTGATCAATCGCTTTGCCAGCGCCGGCATCGTTGTGGCCGGGTTCAATAATCAGATCGAAGGCAACTTTATCGGCACGGATCCCACAGGCACTAATGCCCAGGGGAACGGCGGCGACGGCATTTTTGTGGCCAATTTCACCATCGGCGCCGGCAACAACACGATTGGCGGCGCGACGCCGGCCCAGCGTAACCTGATATCGGCCAACGGCATTGGTGGCAGCCAACGCAACGGCATTACGTTGGATCAGGTGGTCGACACCTTCATCTATGGCAACTACATTGGCACCAACGCCGGCGGTACGGCAGCACTGGGTAACTACGTTGGCATCGGCATCTATCGCGGCGGCGGCACAATGGTGGGCGGCAGCGCTCCCGGTCAGGGCAACCTCATTTCCGGCAACCTAATTGATGGCATCGGAGCCGGTGATACGGTGCAGCTTAGCAGCCATCATATTCAGGGCAATCTCATCGGCACCGACGCCCAGGGTAACGCGACGTTGGGCAACGGCCGTCATGGCATATCGCTGGTCACCGTCAATTACGTGATTGGCAAACCTGGGAAAGGCAACATCATTGCCGGCAATGGCGATGCCGGCATCTATATCGGTGGCGGGACGGGCAACGCCATTCGTGGCAATTCCATTTTTGCCAATGGCGGTCTAGGCATTGACCTGGGCGGTAATGGCGTGGATGTCAACGATGTGGGTGATGCGGACGGCGGCGCCAACAATGGCCAGAACTATCCTGTGATCTTTAACGCCATTAGCGGCGATGGCGGTGGCGTAGTGGTGCAGGCCGGTATGGGCGGACCGGCGGGTACTGCCTACACCGTGCAATTTTTTACCAGCCCCAGTTGTGATGCCACCGGCTTTGGCGAAGGGCAGACCTTTCTCAGCGATGTCCTTATGACGACCAATGCCGAGGGCGTGGCGCTGCTCAATACGGCGTTTGAGGCGGGGACGCTTGATGGGTACTTCCTCACGGCCACCGCCACCGATCCGGCCGGTAACACCTCTGAATTTTCACTCTGCACGCCGATCCAGCCGGACAACACCACCTGGCCCAATGCGCTACCCCTGACGTTCAGTGGCTCGCCCGAAGCGCAGACGGCCAACGCCAGCCAGTATCTCACCCGTCGTGGCGAGGTGCGCTGGTTTAAGTTGGCGGTCCAGCCCAGTAATACGATCATTGTCAATCTGAGCAATCTGCCGGCCGATTATGATATTGCGCTCTTTAAAGACATCGGCCAGGCTTACCAGACGCTGACCAGCGACCGCGATCTGGCCCAACTTAATGCGGAATTAGCGCCGTCGGCCTTTGCCAATCCCTTTGCCGTGAGCAATCCTTTCGCGGTGTCGAATCCCTTTGCGGTGAGCAACCCCTTTGCGGTGTCGAATCCGTTTGCCGTGTCAAATCCTTTTGCGGTGAGCAACCCGTTTGCGGTGAGTAATCCCTTTGCCGTGTCGAATCCGTTTGCCGTCAGCAACCCGTTTGCCGTGTCGAATCCGTTTGCCGTCAGCAATCCCTTTGCCGTCAGCAACCCGGACGCCTACTCCTCGGCGCAGTTACAGACATTGGTTGGCTTCTCGGCCCAGGAAGGAACCGCGAACGAGAGTGTCACCATTAACACGTGGAACAACACAGGCGACTATTATATTCGTGTCAGCGGGCGCAATGGCGCCTTTGAGAGTCAGCATCCCTTCCAACTCGACGTGACTCGCCTGGGTGGAGTATGTGGCTCCTTTGTTCCTGCCGCGTTGCCTGCCTCCGATACAACGGCCACTGCCGGCAATTACAAGAGCATCATCCTGTATGATGTGGGACGGATGGAAGGCACAGCCGAGGAGCGCACTAATCTCTTGACGCGTTTGGAAATGCTGGCTGGGCGCAGTGAAGTTGGCGGCGTTTTGGTCGATCTCGGGCGAGATGACCGCATTACCGCCGCACGCAACCAGGCGCTGGCCAACGCCGGCTGCCCCTTTGCCACCAACCTCTGGGCCAAAGAAATTCAAGCCATTATTCAGCGCTATTGGGATTTGAATCCCGATTTGGCGTATGTAGTGCTGGTGGGTAACGACGAGATCATTCCCTTCTTCCGCTACCCGGATGCCGCGCCGGTCTCGCCGGAGTCTGACTTTGAACCGCCGGTGCTCGACGACACCACCTCTGAAGCCAGCTTGCGGCTGAACTATCTGCTGAGCCAGGATGCCTATGGCGCGCGGCGCGAAATCTCGCGGCAAAACCGCACTCTGCCCATCCCGGAACTGGCGGTCGGGCGGCTGGTGGAGACCGCGGCGGAGGCCAGCACGGTGCTGGATGCCTATTTGAGCACAACGGGCGGTGTGGCGCCAACTCCCACTTCGGCATTGGTCACCGGTTATGGTTATCTACAAGATGGCTCAGATGCCGTCTTCGCTGAATTGCAGGCCGGTCTCGCCAGCGGCGCCACTCTCCACTCGCTTATTAGCCGCTTTGACCTTGCCCCAGAAAACTCATGGAAAGCCGATGCCTTGCGTCCCCTCCTTTTGGGAGAGCGCCATGATCTGATCTACCTGGCGGGTCACTTCAACCCCAGCCGGCTGCTTGCCGCCGACTACAGCAGCACCATTAGCGCGGCTGAATTGGACGCCGCCGCCGTGGACTTGGCCAACGCCATTATCTACAGCAGTGGCTGTCACTCCGGCTACAACATTGTCAATGACCATGCCGTACCCGATGTGACCGATGCGCCGCCGGATTGGGCGCAGGCGTTTGCCCGCAAAGGCGCGCTGCTCATTGCCGGCACCGGCTATCAGTATGGCGACGCCGACTTTCAGGAATATGCCGAGCGGCTCTATCTGGACTTTACGCAACGACTGCGCGTCGGCACAGGCCCCGTCGCTGTGGGGCAGGCGCTGGTGGCGGCCAAACAGGATTACCTGGCCGATACCGGCGTCGAGGTCGATGGCATCTTTGAGAAGACTATTCTGGTTTCAACCCTCTTTGGCCTGCCCATGTTGAGCGTGGATTTGCCCAACCGTATTGACGAACCCACCTTGCCACCGGTTGTGCCGGGCACACCGGCGGTTGTCGGCAGCGGTCCCGGCGCCGCGCTCGGGCTGCGCACGGCAGATGTGACGGTGACGCCAACGTTGCAGCAGGTTACAGTTGTGTTGACCGATGGGCTGTCTAGCCAGTTGGTGAATGCCATCTATTACAAGGGGGGCGCCGGTCAGGTGGCGCGTCCCGGCTATCCGATTCAACCGTTGGAAATTGCCAATGTGACCAACGCCGCAGGGGTGGTGCGCGGGGCGGGTTTCCGCGGGGGCAGCTATCTCGACCAAAACAATGTGTTGCCCCATACCAGCGTTCCGGCGACCGAAGTGGCGGGCAGCCATCCTGTCTTCTACTCGGCCAACTTCTTCCCGGCGCAACCGTGGCAGCTCAACTACTATGACTACCTGGCCGACCCGACCAACGGCACCATCCGCCTCATGGTGACGCCGACCCAGTATAAATCAAGCGCAGTTGGCTCAACCACGGGCACGCTGCGCCGCTTTACGGATATGAATTTCCGTATCTACTATAGCCAGGTCTGTCTGCCGCTAGACACATCTGAATGTCAGGCGAAGAATGCAGCCGCACTGGCCGCACCGCCGACCATTGCCCATGTGGCAACGACGGTGGATGGCAATGGCGTTCACTTTGCCGTGGAGGTTAACCGCAGCAATGAGAGCGCCGACGTGCAGGAAGTCTGGATCACTTACAGCACCAGCAACGGCGCCACCTGGCAATCGCTTGACCTGGTGCGCAATACCACGAACCTGGTTCTGTGGGAAGGCACATTGTCCGGCGTGACGGCAGCCGAGCTGCGCTTTATGGTGCAGGCGGCCAGCGGCACGGGCCTCGTTACGCTTGACACCAACCAGGGTGATTACTATACGCCCGGCATTGATCCCGGCACCCCCACCCCGCCGCCGGTGGCGGGTCAACCGCCGGCCCAAGCGACCGCACTTACCTTTCTAAATCCCCCAACGACCGGCAGCTTTGCCAGTCAAGCGACCTTTAGCGCCCGCCTGACAAGTAATGACTCACCGCTGAGCGGACAGGGAGTCAGCTTTAGTCTAGGCAACCAAAGTTTCCAAACAACGACGGACAGCAATGGTCAGGCCACAGTCACCTTCCTGCTCAGCAACAAACCAGGCGACTATACGATACAGGTGGCCTTTGCCGGCACGGCTGCGTACACGGCAGCGACAGCGACCAATCCTTTTACGATCAACAAACAGGCGACCAATCTAGCGCTCACCCCAACTACGCTCACCATAGACCAAGGCGCAGGCGGAACAGTGACCGCAACCTTAACCGACGCCGCCAACCGGGGTCTGCGCGAACGCACGGTGCTCTTAGTGGTCCGTAGCGGCAGCGCCATCGTCTACAGCAAGGCAGTTATCACTGATTACCAGGGCCGGGCTGTGTTGGATGTCGGTCCTGCCCAATTGGTCGCGGGCAACTACAGCGTCACCGCCTACTTTGGGGGTGGCTCACCGATTGGTGGATTGACCCTGAGTGATGCGTACTACGCGGCGGCGTCCGCCAATGGCGTGCTGGTCATCACAGCCGCCGTCGCGCCCGATACGCAGATTACTGGGCAGCCGGCAAACCCCAGCAGCAGTACCGATGCCACCTTTACCTTTACCGGCAGCGGCGGCAGTGGCGTTCTGCGGTTTGAATGCCAGTTGGATGGGGGCGCTTTTGCCGCTTGCACCAGTCCGCAGGCGTACACCAACCTGGCTGATGGCAGTCATACCTTTGCCGTACAGGCCATTGATGCGGCGAATCAGGTTGACCCGACGCCAGCAACTTATACCTGGAGCATTCAGAGTGCGCCTGGCGAGCTAATCGGCAGTTGCGGCGGCTATACAGTCTATCGCACGCCACAAGGCCAACTGGTAGCGCCCGGCTGGAATGGCAAGATCCTTGTCGGCACGGCAGGTAACGATACACTCAAGGGTGGCTCAGGCAATCAACTCATCCTTGGCCTCGACGGCAATGATCAGATCACAGGTGGGAGCAAAGACGACGTTCTCTGCGGCGGCGAAGGCGATGATGAAGTGGATGGTGGCAGTGGCGTCGATCAATTGTACGGTGGCGCCGGCGATGACAAGCTCAGCGGTGGTTCATCCGATGATCAACTGGATGGCGGCGCCGGCCGTGATCAACTGGATGGCGGCGCCGGCGATGACGTTATCGTCGGCGGTGCAGACAATGATCGACTGAGTGGCGGCTCCGGTCACGATCAGCTCGATGGCGGCAGTGGCGACGATCAACTGGATGGCGGCGCCGGCAATGATCTTATGTTAGGTGGCGCCGACAACGATCAACTGGTGGCCGGTTCTGGCAATGACCAACTGGATGGCGGCGCCGGCGATGATGAATTGGTGGCCGGCGCCGGCAACGATATTCTGACCGGAGGCAGCGGTGCAGACAAGTTCCGCGGTGACTCCGGCACCGATCGCGCCACCGATTTGAATCCGGCGGAAGGGGATGTCAATCAAGGGGGAATTGAACTCTTTGGGCCCAGCGCGGCGGCTAAGCAGACCGATGATCGGGAGTTGGCGGCGCCATTGTCACACCAACTTTTCTTGCCCGTGGTGAGTCAGTAGAGCCTTTCGTTGGCGGTTGTGGGAACCACAGAGCCAACCAATTACAAGGAGGTCTTTGTCCCGGCGGGACAGTTGAGTTTAGGTGCAAGAAGCGGATACCATCTAGTACACTGTTACTTAAATTATGATGGTTTAGCAAGTGGTGACCCGGTTACCGAATATTCCGGGATTAAGGCCATGAAACTCGACGTAGGGCAAGCGTGTTTGCGGCCTTGATCCCGGAATATTGCTAGCTTAGCCAATGCGGGTGCGCCGGCGTGCGTCTTCCTGGAAGGGGCAACACACACCCCCTGTTTTTCACTATCCGCCGCCCCTTCCAGGAAGACTTGGGTGGCCACCTCTACTCTAGCAAAATTTAGGTTACAGTGCACTAGCCTAAACTCATCGTCCCGCCGGGACGTGCTCACGTTATAGTTTGATCGCTCTATTGCACTGGTGTGATATTCACCAAGGAACTCTGATCTTCCAGCGTGACAGTCGGCGTTGTCAGCCAGCCAGCAAAGCGGTCGGTGCGATAAGCTTGAGCGGCTTGGGCATAGTAGGGCACAATGTAGACGACATCGTTAAACACGATCTCCTGCATCTGCCCGACGAGCGCCTGCCGCCGCTCCTGGTCAAGCTCGCGACTCTGCTGTTGGTAGAGTTCATCGTAGCGGGGATTGGCGTAACCGGTTTCACTGCTGCCATTGGGAATGGCGTCAGTTGTCATCACTTTGAGCAACACATTGGGGTCGGGATCGGTCTGCCAACCCCAGATGATAATGTCAAAGTCAAAGGCTGGGCAACAGAGCGCTAGCAAGGCATCTGTGCTAAAGGTTTGTGGTTCGACGGCGACGCCAATCTGCGCCCAATTCTGGCTCAGCAGTTCGGTCATCCGCGGTGCATCGGGGGTGTCGTCGGCCCAAAAGAGGCGAAAGCGCAAGGGCTGGGAACCGTCGGGCATCTCGCGCACACCGTCGTCGTCTTGATCCAGATAGCCGCTTTCATCCAGCAGTTGATTCGCTTTGGCCAGGTCGAAAGCGTAATCCTGTAACTGGCGGTTGTACCAGGTCGTCAAGCTGTCCGGCACCAATGTTAGGCCCGGTGTGCCCAGGCCCAATAACAACACATCAATAATCTGTTGCTTATCGGTGGCATGGGCCAATGCCTGGCGGACCGTGCGATCACGCAAGGCGGGATGGCCGGTGCATAGGCCGCCGTCGTCCACCGGGCAGTTGGCCGGGTCGATCTGGTTGAAGAAGATGTCGGACAGTTCGGGCGCCAGAGGTGGACCGGTGACCAGTTGGATGTTGGGTGCGTTGCGTAGGGCGGGAAGGGCAGTTTTGGGCAATTCTGTAATCAGATCCACCTGACCGGTTTGCAGAGCCTGGACTAACGCATCGGCATTGAGAAAGGTTTGAAAGATCACCTCGTCCACCTTGGCTTTGGCGCCGAAGTAGTCCCGGTTTGCGGCCAGATGGACAAAGGCATTTTGTTCGTAATCGATCAAGTTGAAGGGTCCGCTGCCGACGAGGTCGGTATTCTGAAATTCATAGGGTGCATTCTCCGTTGCCTGCTGCGACCAGATGTGCTCCGGCAGCACATAGAGAAAGACGAGTTGCGCTTCCATGTTGGGGATCGGCTCATCGAGCGTAATCACCACGGTGTAATCATCAGGTGCGGCAATCTGAGCAAAATGTTCGGTATAGGTAGGGAGATAGGGAAAGTCCAGGTGATCGTGATAAAACTGGTAGCTAAAGGCAATATCGTGCGCCGTTAAGGGAGCGCCATCGCTCCAGGTTATGCCGGGACGAATGTGGTAGGTCCAGGTAATCCCATCCGCTGATGTCTCAACCCGTTCCGCCAGGCTGAGGGTATAGGTATTATCCAGCGTTAACTCATACATGGTGTCGTAGACCAGGTTGAAGATGGTGTACGAGTCGGTCAGAAAGGCCATGCCCGGATTCAACGTGTCGGGTGCGCCTTTCCAGCCGATGCGCACCACGGCGGGGGCGTCATGGGCTGCCGTTGGCGCAGTCGTTGCTTGATCGGGCAGGATGGCGCCGCTGCTACAACTAACCCACATACAACTGATCAATAAGAGCACAAACACAAGATAGCGTTGGCGCCAAGCAAGACGAATGAATATCATACGCCTATAACCTTTCTGTGGAAGTATATTTGTGAGAAGGGTAAGCACGATAGGTTCCGTCGCCAGACCAAGCCCTGTGGGATGGGTAGCCTCTGCAACGTTACTATCCTTGCGAGCGGCCCAAAAAGTAAGCGATTACCGATGTAAAAAGTGTTACATCCTGGCGCCCGCCGCGCGATTTGAAGACACTATGATTGTAATACAAATCATTGATTTACGCTACAAACTTTCAACAAAATCATGAATAAATTTTATGAAAAAACTCCTGGTGCTGACCGACCTTCGCGCGCTGGTGGATGTACGCGCCCATGAAGTTACGTTGGTCGGGTGGGTGCTCCTGTACACGCTCTGTGCGACTACGACTGAACTCCTCGTCAACACGGCGGCCTATGCGCTATTTCTCAGTACATTTGACGCCCAACGTCTCCCCTATATCTACATCGGGATAAGCATCGCTTCGGTGCTGATTACCACACTCTATTTGCAACTGAGCCAGCGTTATTCGCTGGCGCAAATGTTGTTTGGGATGCATCTTTTGCTCTTGCTCACACTGATTGGCTATCGTGCTGGGCTGGGAATGACTGGGGCGCGCTGGCTGCTCTTTAGCCTGCCGATCTGGCACGGCGTGATTAATATCCTTCTCTATATGGCCTTCTGGAACCTGGTAGGGCGACTTTTTAACTTGCAACAGGGCAAGCGTCTCTTTGGTCTCTTTGGTGCAGGTCAACAGGTGGCGAATTTGGGCGTCGGTATCCTGATCCCCACATTGGTGGCATGGGTCGGCGCGGCCAATCTGCTCTTCGTAGCCATCTGTGCCGGTGGGGGGGCGCTCTACTTTTTATTGATCATTGCCCGCCACTTTGCCGGCCTCCATCGTCAGGAGCAGAATGCGCCGGAGGTAGAGGGTGAAGTTGCGCCGCCTAGCGAAGGTTTGTTGCGTGATCCCTATGTCCGGCTCATCTTCGCGCTGTTTATCCTCTTTGCGTTGGGCAGTTACTTTGTCGATAATATTTTCTACAATCGCCTGGAAAGTCGCTACCCCAACGAAGATCAATTGGCCAGCTTTCTTGGTCTCTTTAACGGCGTGCTGGGCGGCGTCAGTCTGCTTAGCCAGCTTTTTGTCGCCAACCGTTTGTTGCGCCACTATGGCGTGCGGGCAATGGTGATCCTGACGCCGCTGCTGCTGCTGATCCCGACGGTGCTCTTTGCACTGATCGGTGGTCTATTGGGCTTAATGCCCGTACACTTTTGGCTGGCGGTGAGTATGAATCTAATGATGCAAGTGATGAACGACAGCGACAACACCGCCGCCAATCTCCTCTATCAACCACTGCCGATCACCTTGCGCACCCGCATCCAGACCGTTGCCGATGGGATTGTCTCCCCCACGGCCGTCGGCTTGACAGGACTTCTGTTGTTGATTCTGACCAACGTGCTGCACTATGACGCTCTGCAATTGGGTTATGTGCTGCTGCCAATCTTGGTCGGTTGGGCATGGGCAGGCCGTCTGCTGGGGCGCGGCTATGGCGAACGGGTGCAACAGGCGTTACGCCAGCGTGCATTGCAAGGCAAGCAATTTTTTCAGCCGGATCGTGTGGGCCGTGAGATCATCCAACAGGCGCTGGCCGACCCCCATCCTGGCGCTGTGCTCTATGCGATGGATCTGTTGCGCGCCACCAATCAGGACGAGTTGGCTCATGCCTTGCCCGGCTTGCTCACCCACCCGAGTGCTGATGTGCGGCTGGCAGCGTTGGCGCAATTGGAAGGGCTGGATGTCCCCACCACGTTGCCTGCCATTTACGAATGTTGGCAACATGACCCCAATGACCAAGTACGGTGTGCAGCGCTGCAAGCTATAGCCACGCTTGGTGACGCGGACGATATTGATCAGTTGTACGATATCTTGACTGCACCTGATCTACCGATGCGCCGTAGTGTGATGATCGGTTTCTTGCGGAGTGGCGCATTGGCAGCCATCCTGACGGCGGGAGAACGATTGACCCATCTGATCAATTCGCCCGCGCCCGCAGACCGCATCTTGGCCGCGCAGATTCTGGGGGAGAGCGGGGTGGCTGGCTTCTACCGTCCACTGCTTACGTTGGCGAACGATCCAGCGCTCGCCGTGCAGCGGGCCGCCCTACAAGCCGCCGGCAAGTTGCAACACCCTAAGCTTTGGCCCACGCTCCTCGCGGCGCTGGCTACACCACCCACCCGTGCGACCGCACGGGCTGCGTTGATGGCGAGTGGCGAAGCGCTCCTCCCAACCTTACAGACCCTGCTCACTGCTGGGGAAGAGACGGATCTACAGTCCCCCTTGTATGCGCCGCAGGTGCAGCGCGAACTCATTTACATTTGTAGCCGTGTTAGCCATCGGACTCGCCATCCCCAAGCTGTCACCCTTTTGCGCAGTAATCTCATGCATCCCGATCAGCAAGTGCGCACACGGGTGCTACAGGCGCTCGCCCAGGGCGGTTATGAGACGGATCCAGAGAATCGTCTGATAATTGAGGCGGAGATCCAAAGTGAATTTGCATTGGCGGCTTGGACCGTAGCAGGCTTAGTTGATCTGGCAGAAGCAAATACCAGCATGGGGACAGGCAATGAGTTGATTGAGTTGGTGTGCAGCGCGTTAGCCGAAAGCTTGCGCCAACAACGCCTACGGCTCTATTGGTGGTTCATCTTGCTTTATGATCGTCCGACCCTATTGCGCGTGCGCGATGCTTTTGTTGGTGCGCAGGAGCCACACCGCCGGCTACCGCCGGAACAACGCGCATATTTGTTGGAGACAATCGACCTGTTCATTGCCAAACGTTATACTAGGTTGCTGCTGCCGCTACTCGATGAGTTAACGCCGGCGCAGCAGCAGGCGCGGTTGGCCGCCGAGTTTCCGCAGCCGACGCTTCCCTGTCCGCAACGGTTGCAGGCCATCATTACCAATGATACGCCTTGGCTAAGCGCTTGGCTGCGCGCCGTCGCACTTTACACGAGTGCTCACATTGGCGCAGAGGAGGAGCAGCAGGCTGCGTTGCTGGCGGCGGCTTGCGCCCTTGCCACCGCCCCAGACGGGTTGCTCCAGGAGACAGCCGCCTGGGTTTGGCCGCGGTTGGCGGTCAAGGACGACCACGCGAGGATAGCGAGGACAGAAGTAGAGAACAGCGTCAATCCAATCACTACCGGAGACAAGACAATGCTGCTGACAATTGAGAAAGTGATTATTTTACGAACCGTTGACATTTTTGCCGACACCCCCGACGAAATTTTGGGGGAAGTCGCGAGCCTGCTCAAGGAAATCGAAGCGCCGGCCGGCGCCACGATCATTACGCAAGGGGAGCAGGGCGACAGCATGTATATCATCGTCGAAGGCGAGGTCGAGGTATTAGATGGCGACCAGGTCTTCACTAAGCTGGGGGAGCGCCAGGTTTTTGGGGAAATGGCATTGTTGGATGGCGAACCGCGCACGGCGACCATCCGCACCACCCAGGCGACCCGTCTCTTACGCCTGGATCAAGAGCCCTTTTACGAACTGATGGATGATCGCATTGAGATTGTGCGCGGCATTATCCATGTGCTCCTGCAGCGTCTGCGTGCGCGTACGAGCGATGTGAATCGGTTGCAAGCTCAGTTGAAAGCGTTAAGCTAACGCTGCGCCAACGGCCTCTTCCAGACTCAGCAGCCGCCCGCTTTCCCATGTTGCCGCGGCCGTGGCCGCGCCCAACGCTTGCCGCGCCGGCTCCAGCGCTTGGTCCAACTGGCTCTGCTCAGCAGGCGAGAGCGGTGTATTGAGTCTTTCCCGCAAATGGGCGGCGGCCCCGGCCAGACGGAGGGCGCGCGTTGCTTCCCCTTGTAGTGATAATAACCCCCCAATACTCTCCAGCAAATAGGCAAGCGCACGCCGGTCACCAAGTTCGCGGTAGATCTGCAAACTCTCCTGGTAGAGGGGATAGGCCGCGGGATAATCACCCTGCGCACGCAGAATATTGCCCAACGTCAGGACGGAATTGCCCAGCGACCATTTGTCGCCAATGGCGCGGTAGATGGTCACGGCTTCCTCCAGGTAGGGGTGAGCGGCGGTGTACTGTTCCTGCATGAGCGCCAGTTCGCCCAAGTTGTTGAGTGAATTAGCCACCCCCCACTGATCATCCAACGCCCGGCGCAGGGCCAAACTTTCCGCAAAGAGCTGGCCCGACTGAGCTAGATCTCCCTGATTGGCTACGGTAATTGCCAGATCGCTGAGCGTGTTGGCAATTTGGGATTGATCATTGAGACGGCGGCGCAGGGCGAGCCCTCGTGTATAGCTACTGTGCGCGGCTGCATAATCGCCCCGATAGAGCGCCAGCGAACCGGCACAGACCAATGCCTTGGCCACGGCGGCCTCATCACCAATATCCTCGGCCAGCGCTTGAGCCTGGGCAAAACAGGCGGCAGCTTCGGTGTAACGGCTCTGCTTGCGGTGTAACTCGCCCAACGCAATCTGACATTGGGCCAGCAAGGCGTGATCGTTGTGTTGGGCGGCCAGGGCCAACGCCGCGTGTATGTGCTCTTCGGCCTCGGCATAGCGACCAAGAGTGTCGTGGATCTGCCCAATCTTCAACAACACCGCGCCTTGTTCCCCCTCTGTCAGGAGCGGCAGCAGGCGGCTAAAGTAATCGAGGGCGGCCACATTCGCATAGGCGGCCTGGGCGGCGACACCGGCCCTGCGCAAATAGTGGCGCTGCTTTTCCTCGTTGGCGCTGCGGTCATAATGATAGGCGAGCAGATCGAGATATTGATCGATGGCGTCGGGATAGGTCTCCTCAATAAACTGGCCGATCTGCTCATGTAAGAGCTGTTTAAGCGCATGGGGTAGACTCTCGTAGGTGACGCTCTGGGTGATTACCTGGCGAAAGAGGTAGACCAATTCCGGCTCGCTCGGATCGCGCAGGAATAGCTCTTGTTGATAGAGCAACTCCAAATCAGCTTGAATCCGCGATGGATCCCCCAATTCGGGGTAGATGCCGGCCAGCCAACCGGCGCGGAAGAGACGCCCAATGACGCTGGCCACCTTGACCGTAATCTTTTGGCTTTCGCTGAACTGGTCCAGCAGACTCAGCGTCAAACGCTGTAAGCTGTCGGGCAATTCAACCGCGGCCAAGGCCGCGCCATTTTGAAAATCGACGCCGCGATAGTGGAGGTAGGTCAACAACTCTTCCAAGTAAAAAGGGTTCCCTTCGGCCTGAGCTGTGATCCGTTCCACCAGCGCGGCCGGCAACGGCGCGCCGCGCCCCAGCAACTGCGTCACTTTCAGGTCAATAAAGCGCGCTGCTTCCGCCGGCGTCCAGGGCGCAATCGAAACTTCTGTGTAGTGAGAGAGCGTCGCCGCACGCACGGCGCGGGCCCGTGTTTCCTCCTCTTGCAGGCGTGCCGTACAGAGCAGGATGACTGGCAGATCGGCAATCGCCACGGCGCTGGCTTCCAACAGATCATAGGAGAGCGGGTCCAGCCACTGGCATGCCTCCAGCAGGATCAGCAGCGGCTGTTGGCGGCTCTTGGCACGCAAACACGCAACCAATAGCTCTTCCAGCAAAGTCTTGCGCAGTTTGGGATCGAGGGCATAAGTAAAGGCGTTTTCAGGAATGGCCAAATTGAGCACGACGCCCAGCAACGGTGCGCGTGTGACAAACGCAGGATTGAATTCTCCCAGTTGCGTTTGCAGCGCCTCGATCTGCTGCGCCGGCGTCCACGCACTGTCAATACCAAAGATACCACGCCAGATTGGCTGCCAGACCAAATAGCTGCTGTTGGCGCCGTAGGATTCGCATTCGCCGCCGTAGAGGGCAAAGGGTTGCGCTATCCTTGCCTGAATCACCTCCGCCACCAGGCGCGACTTGCCGATACCGGCTTCGCCCACAATAGCCACCACCTGCCCCTGGCCTTGGGCGGCCAGTGCAACCTTGGCTGTCACTTGGGCCAGTTCATGAGGCCGACCAATCATGGGCAGCGTATAGGCTGGGGCTGTCAACTGCAAAGTGCGTACCTGCTGGGCGTCCAGTAAGGCAAAGATGACCGCCGGCTCACTTTTGCCCTTGACCCGAATTGGCGGCAACGGCTCGACCACAAAGGTGCGACTCAGCGAACGTTGGGCTGTTTCGCTCAGGATGATCTGGCCAGGTTGGGCCGCCATCATCAGGCGCGCCGCCATATTCACCTCATCACCGAGCACGCCGTAGGTGCGGTGATGGGTGCCGCCATAGGCGCCGGCGCGCATGCGGCCCTGGCTAATGCCGATTTGGACGGGTTCGATGTAGTGCAGACTCTCCGGCTGTGCGCGCAAGGCCAGTGCGGCGGCGGCGGCGCGATCAGCGTTATTTTCGTGGGCCAGCGGCGCGCCAAAGTTGATGTAGAGATAACTGCCCTTGTCACCAATATTTAAGTCGATGAGCGTGCCTTCATAGTGGGCGACGATCCCCTGCACCCAACGAATGTAGGCATCCAGCTTGTGACCGGCCTCCTCATCTTCGTCATAATCAATGCCGGTAAAGCGCACAAAGAGCGCAACGGTAGGGCGCAGTTCAGCCAGAAAGTTGCCCAACCCGCGGCGCAGCCGTTCATAGACTTGGGGCAGCAACCAGACCCGGATCTGCTCGTCGGTCAGACGATCAGGCGCTAACGCAGGCCACGGCTGCGCCGTCACCGCCTGGCGCAGCCCCTGCACCACCCCGATTGTCTGGTCATAGTGCGCATCATAGCGGCGTTCGGGCGCCTCCACCAGATCCCCCAGCGCCTCCAGTGTCGCACCGTCGATCACCACCTCGCCGCGCTGGGCCTGATGTTCGGCATTGGCCAGTTGCACCAACGTCGCCCCGGCCAGAGCATCAATCACCCGCTGTTCGGGGTCGCCCACGAGAAACCGGCGCGCCGGTCCGGCAGCCACGGCGGCTTTCATCGCCAAGCTGACTGTGCTGCCCGCCGGGGTGGTAATGGCGGCAAATGGATGCATGGCGCTTTGCATGGCCAACGCACACGCGGTGGCGGCTAGCCCGGTATCGCCATCGAGCCAACAGGTAACGGCGTCACCGGCAAAGGCAATGACGCTGCCGCCATAGCGGTGGAGTTCATCAATCACGGCGTCGTAGACCAGGTTGAGATAGCGCGTCAACTCTTCGGCGCCCCGTTGTGGCCCCAGTTCACGCACCAACGCTTCGGTCAGTTGGGTGAAGCCGGAAATGTCCACAAAGAGCGCCGCGCCGTGTGTACGGTCGGCAACGGTGTAGCCGCCGGCCAACGCAAAGCGGCGGTCCATCGGCAGATAGGCAAGCGGAGTGTCCATAGCACCAAATTCATTGTTTTGAGCAGTCAAATGTGAACCAACGAGCACAGGGCTCGGCTGAGATTATTATATCACAGTGCGGCCTGCTCAGTGTGCTGTGGGGTGCGATGAGAAACATGTTCAGTTGGTTACAGGAGAGGTGAGCTTGTCTGAACGCAGACGCGGCTGGAGCCAACCAAGGATTGCCTGTGCTACTTCCGCTGCGCGTTGGCTCAGCAGCGGCCCCACGTGGCTCATGCCGTGATAGAGGAAGACGTCCGCCCCGGCCCAGGCCGCCAGCGCCAGACCGGTTTGGTAAGGAATATCAGTGTCCTGGTCGCCCAATACGACCAAGGTTGGACAGGAAGGTGGTCGTGCTGGGATGCCGGCGGCGATTTGATTGAGCACCGCGCCCGCTTCATCACGCCACTGGGGCCAAGCCCACCGGATAGTTGCTGCGTCGCTGTCAAAGAGGGCGCTTTGCGTCTCTGCCAGTGTGCCGTTGGCCCACGGAATGATCGGTGGATACTGTTTGCCAATCCGGGGTGCGCCTACGCCCGCCGGGGGGACGCTGTTGACCAGGACCAACGCCGCGGGGCGGATGCGTTCCGCCACCTTCAAGGCCAAGATCCCACCCATGCTGGCGCCGACGAGGATGATCGGTTCATCCGGTGGCAACCAGTTGGTGACCTGGGCGACGTAATCGTCGAATTGCGTGGCGGCCAGGCCCGCAGGGCTTGGCCGCAGATCGTTGGCAATGACCGAGTAGCCGGCAGCAGTGAAGATCGGCTCCCATTTGGCATACTCCCAACCACCACCGCCGGCGCCGTGGATACAAATAATTGCGCCATCCATAATCGCTTCCCTTACGCATTATGTAATTCGTATACTGAACAGAAATGAAGTGGACGCATTTCACAAACCAGGTTTCTGCTGAGAAACCTGGTTTGTTTGCGTCTGATTGATTTCTGTTGCGTATAACGCCGTTGGAAATCATACCCGATACGTAAAACTTTGCCAAAGGGGAACTTCGATTTTTTACAGAGGCCGGGTGACGTAGCGATTCAGGCTATTGGCGCGCCGGAGGGGACAGTCACTGGCCGGTGCGATTTATTGGCTTCCGTCTGTGGCAACACCCAGTTGTACAAGCAAGCCAAGTCCGTTCCAATAACTCCAGCTTTCTACAATTTGGCGCTCTTCCACCCGGCTGACAGCGGTAACCTGAAAAAGCGTGACACCGGAAAGGGTGATTGATTTCCCGGTGGGGGCAACGCCGCGATATTCCCCTTGGTGGGTGCCGGTCGCCTGCCAACGTGTGGCCACGACTTCCCCTTCGACCATTTGTTGCTCAATCGTGAACTGGAGATCGGGGAAGGCGGTGCGAAATTCGTTGATCAATTCCTTGACGGCTGCTCTTCCCGTAATGTCTCCATGATCAGGATCGTGGTAAACCGTCTCTGCGGCAAATAGTTCGTCTACTGTGTCCAGATTACCCTGATTCCACGCTTCTTCAAGCACACGGCGGGCAATGGTTTTATGCCCGGCCGCCTCTAACTGGGCAATCGATTCTTTGTGCATGATCCACGTCATCGACTGGATCTGTCCCTCTTCAATCACCGCGACCGTGCGGAAGTAAATCGGATAGGCGCCGATGTATCGAAAGACATCTTCCGTTAAGGCGGCCGTCCAGGTGACTTTGTTATCATCGGCGCGCAAGTCCGTAAAAACGACCTCGGCATGTCTGTCAATACGGTGTGCCGCTCACACTTAACCATCGCAAGCCTGTTGCCTTATTCACCTACTTGTTGGTGACCGGCCAGGAGCATATGCGTGACAGCCTGGCTGCGCTCTTCTGGCCCAATCATGAACAGGCCAAGACATTTTTGCGCAATAATTTGTATATTATTCGCAAAGCGTTGGGGCCAATGGGGGAGCAGTGGCTACATACAAGCCGCGACACCGTGCTCTTTCAGCCCAATGCCGCTGTGTGGGTTGATCTATGGGCTTTCCGCACCTGATTGGCTGCGTGCCCCGCTGGTTGTCAGCAAGCGCAAGCACCTTGCCCTGGCTGTATGGCAAGGTGGGAACAAGCTTTGAGCCTCTATCGCGCGGATTTCTTGGCCGGCTTTAGCGTGCGTGCGTGCCCGGCCTTTGACGAGTGGCAATTTTTCCAGAGTGAGCGCCTCCGCCGGGAGCTAGTCAACATCTTACAAAAATTAATCGTTGGGTACAGCCGGCAACAGGAGTGGGCGGCAGCCATCAAGGCAGGACAGCGCTGCCTATCCCTTGACCCCCTTGACGAGCAGGTGCACCGCACCTTGATCCAACTTTATGCCCATGCCGGCCAACCTACAGCAGCGCTCCGGCAATATCAGGAATGTGAACGCATTCTAACCAATGAACTGCAGGTCACCCCCGATGAAGAGACCCAAGCGCTCTACCAAGCAATTAAAGCCAGGAAATTACCGCCATCAGTTGCGCTGCCAGGCGCCATAAACCCGCCCTCCATCCTCGTTGCCCAACCGCGGAACTTGCCCTTGCCCAGTGCGCCCACCCATAGACAGGCTCCGCCATTCCACAATCTTCCGGCCCAGTTAACCCCTTTGTTGGGACGTGAACAGGAGCGGGCTCGGCTGCAAGCCATGTTACGCCGCCCAGAGGTGCGCCTCATCAACAACGCCATTGGATCTCTTAACCCTTGGCGCGCGATCGGGCGGAGCGACATCAAACCTTGCGGCGCACGATGGCCTGGAGTTACGAGCTGCTGGACAGCGCTGAGCAGCAGTTATTTCGTTGGTTGTCCATTTTTGTAGACAGCTTTTCGCTAGAAGCGGCGACCGCACTCTGCGCAGGGGCGCCTGCAACTGAAGCGTACATCACCCGGGGGCTACAGATCTATTGGCCCAGCGCCGAATGCCCTGATGCGCAAAGTGTGAGCCGCCATGTACAACGGCCGAATCAGGTAGCTCAGTCGATTTTTGAGGGCGTGACTTCACTTGTCAATAAAAGTTTGGTAAAGTGTCTTCCCCAATCGGAGGGTGAACCGCGCTTTGTGTTGTTGGAAACAATGCGCGCCTATGGGGTGGAACAGTTAGAGGCGCAAGGTGAATTGCAGGCGGCCCAGCGCGCCCATGCCGGCTACTACTTATTGTTGGCGGTGGAAGCCCAACCCTACCTACATGGGCCGGAGGAAAGCGCCTGGCTAGAGCAGCTCACGCTGGAACATCATAATCTGCACGCTGCCCTCGATTGGGCGGTTGCCCAACAGATTGTGCCATTGGCCATGCGCCTGGGGGAAGCGCTTTTTGCCTATTGGCATCGCACCAGCTATCGCTATGCGGCGCTTGAACGGTTACAGGGGATTGCCGCTTTGGCGGACAACGCGCCCCCTTCGTTTGCCTGTAGTCGTTTCTTTTTTGATCTGGCCTTGGCCACCGAGGGGCGCCATGGCAAAAGTGCGGCGGCGGCGCTTTATGAACGCAGCTTGGCCATTAGCCGCGCGGCGGGCGACAATTTTACGCTGGGAAATTGTCTGAATAAGTTGGGGGGTCTTGCCTACCGCCGCGGTGATTACGCGACTTGGGAAGCCTGCCTGCAAGAGGCGGAGCCACTTAAACTGGAGGCTGGCGGTCACTATATCCATGCGCTGGTCATGGGTTTTACGGGGCGTGAATTGATCCAGCTAGGGCGCTTTGCAGAAGGGCGCGCCTTATGTGAGCAGGCATTGGCTTTACACCGTGAGCTGGGCGACAAATGGGGTCTTTGCATTGTCTTACACAGCTTCAGTCAAGCTGCGCTCCTCCAAGGTGACGTAGCTAGGGCAGAAGAGTTGGCGCAAGAGTGTCTGGAAATTGCCCAGGCGCTTAACGCGGACCACTTGATTGCTGACGCACAGACAAAACTAGGCCGGGTTGCGCTAGCCCGCGCAGATTATCCCCGCGCACAAACGCTATTGCGGGCCGCGTTGCAAACCGACCAGCCACACCAGAGTTATCACGCCCAAGTAGAGTCGTAGGTGACATAGAGTGTAAACGAAATTCTGCTAGGTTAGGCAGTGTCTGGCGTCCCAGAGGGACGGCTGAGTTTAGAGGCAAGTATTAGGAGAAATCTTATGATTTTCTTGTTCCTAAACTCAAGCGTCCCTACGGGGCACCCTAAACTATCAAAACTTAGGTTACAGCGCACTAGTGCAGTGTGTACTAAGTTTTACTAGATTAGCCAATGCGGGTGCGCTGGCGTGCGTCTTCCTGGAAGGGGCAACGCACACCCCCTGTCTTTCACCATCCGCCGCCCCTTCCAGGAAGACTTGGGTGACCACCTCTACTCTAGCCAAACCTGCCTCCAGCCGCTGCTTGTAACTACGGAACCGGGTGGGACAACCGCTGTGCGGCCGGAAGCACGCACTAGGCTTATCCCAAATCCGTGTCAAATATCCTATGGTGGGTTTTCAAGTGTGCTTTGCGGGGTTAACCGGCAACAGAAGCATGAAACAACTGCCGACGCCAGGCGTACTCTTCACTTCAATCCGGCCACCGTGGGCGACGATGACATCGCGGGCAATGCTTAAGCCCAGCCCCATACCCTGCGGAAAGCGGCGTTGGCTGCGACTGCGATAAAAGGGTGTGAAAATTTTGGCCTGTTCTTCCAGCGGGATGCCGGGGCCGGTGTCACTGACACTCAGCCAAAAAATTGGCTCTGGAGTCTCACCCGGCTGGGCGCCGGCGGCAATGGTCACCTGCCCGCCCGGCGGTGTATATTTGATGGCATTACTGACGAGGTTACCCAATGCCTGCCCCATCCGTTCGAGGTCCAGCGCGAGCACAGGCAAGGGGGCCGGCAAATCGATCTGCCACCCCACACCCTTGGTTTGGGCGACCTGCTGCCATGAACACAACATCTCCGGCAGCCAGGTGGAGAGCGCAACCGCGCGCCGGTTTAACACGAGCGGCGCCAAAAGCTGTTCATGGAATTCGGTCATGTCCTCTAACAAGCGCTGGAGCGTTGCCATCTCGGTGTTCATGCCCATGAGCAGTTCGACGCGCAGCGCCGGGTTGTCATCCGCGCCATCGAGCAATGCTTGTGTCGCCGCCTGTAGGGCGCCAAGGGGGCGGCCTAATTCGTGCACTAAGTTCGCCAACAACCGTTTTTGCGCCTGCTCCAAGGTCTGTAAGCGGGTGACCAATGCGTTGATTGACCGAGCCAGGAGCCGCAACTCGGTCGGCCCCTGTTCGGGCAACAGTTCCAGGCGATGACCGGTGCTCAGCCGCGCAATGGCCATCGCGCTCTGGCGGATGGGGCGCTCTAGCCGTAGGGCCAGCCACCAACCGGAGAGCGCGCCAAAGAGCAGGCCGACGGCTAGAACGCTTGTAATTAGCTCGCGCAGTTGCTGCAATCTGCTGTCAAGTGCCGAAAGCTCATGGACAAGCCGCACCGTGCCCAATAGTTGTTGGTTGCCGTCAACCACCGGCACGGTGAGTTCTGGGTCTTCCTGCGAAGACGCCAAGCGATTGGGGTCAAGGGTGTTGCTGGCGGCCAACAAATGGCCGGTTGGATCAAAAAGCAGCACGGGCGCCGTCAGCCGCCCACTAATGCCGTTGACAAAGGCTTGGGCCAGGGCCGGGTCGGACCAAATTTCAGGCTGGCGCGCGGCCAACTCTGCCACCAGACCCGCCTGGCTCGCCAACTCATTCGCCCGCCGGCCCAGCAACACCTGCGTTTCCACCAGATAGACAAGCGTTAGCCCCATAACCGGCACAATTATCAGCCAGGGCAGTAGATGGCTCAACAGAAAGTGGCCGAGGATCGTTTTCCAAAGGGATTTACGCCCAAGCGCGTGGGTGGAGCTATGGTCTTGGGCGGCGCTAGGCAAGGAGATGTGCACCATGCATCACTCAGCTTCGGCCACTAATTTATAGCCTGCACCGCGTACGGTGACAATCCGACAGCGGCAATCGGGTGCGATGGTCTCTAATTTCTGCCGCAATGTGCGAATGTAGATATAGACCGCCTGTGGCTCACCGGTGTACTCTGCACCCCACACCTGGTTGATCAGCGTGTCGAGAGCAAGCACTTCGCCCTGATGTTGCGCCAGGGTCTGTAGCAGCCGAAATTCACGGGCGGAGAGGGGCACGGTTTTGCCTTGCAATGTAACGGTGAACGCCGTGACGTCAATGACGAGGTCGCCTACGGTAAGTAGTGTAGGTTCACTCGGCGTAGGGGCAGTGGGCGAAGTGCGCCGGAGGGATGTGCGAATGCGCGCCAGCAGCACATCCTTAGCGAAGGGTTTGGTAATGTAATCATCTGCGCCCAATTCTAACCCTACTACCTCGTCTAATTCACGCCGGTGCGCCGTCAGAAAGATAATGGGTGCATTGGTCAACGCTTGGAGATGACGCAAGGCCGCCAATCCATCCATGCCAGGCAGACTAATGTCCAGCAAGATCAGGTCGGGAGGATCTTGCTGGACTGCAACCAGCGCCGCTTCCGCTGTGGCCATCGCGCTGATTTGGTAGCCGACTTGTTCCAGGCTAAAGGCCAAGCTCCGGCGCAACAACGCGTCATCATCAACGATGAGAATGAGGTTGTTCACAACAGTGGTTAACTTCTCCCTGTTTACAAGACATTATAGAGATTCAGTTTTTGACAAGATTTACAAGATTTACAGGATTGCATGGACTCATGTACAACAATGAAAAAATCTTGTAAATCCTGTGACTCCTGTCAAATCCTTACAAAGTCTACAGGGTCGGATCCAGCGCATCGCGCAGACCATCCCCCAACAGATAGATCGCCAGTGTGGTGGCAAAGATAAAGAGTCCCGGCGTAATTACCAACCAAGGGGCGTCGGTAAAGTTGCCCAGCGAACCCTGCATCATGTTGCCCCAACTGGGCAGGGGCGGACCAATGCCCACACCCAGATAACTCAAGCCGGCCTCGGCAATAATCGCACCGGCAATGTTGAAGACGGCCGAGACAATAATGATGGAGGCTACATTGGGCAGGATATGTTGGAACATGATACGCCAGGCCGAACTGCCGATGGCGCGGCTGGCCAATACATAGTCCCGCTCGCGCACAGAAAAAATTTGGCCACGGATCAGCCGCGAGAGCCCCATCCAGCCAAAGACGCCAATTAAAATGGCCAACCCCTCTGGTCCCGGCTGAAAGATGCGCGAGAGGATGATCAACAAGAAGAGCAGCGGAATGCTGCCCAGCGTCATAATAATTGCATTGACAATGTCATCAATAAAAGTAGTGGCGTAGTAGCCGCTGATCAACCCCATGAGCACGCCCACCGTCATCGACACCCCGGCCACCCAGACGCCAATGCGTAACGAGATGCGCCCACCATAGACGCCGCGCGTCAGCACATCGCGGCCGGCGTCATCGGTGCCCATCCAGTGGCAGCCGCCCAGACCGGCGGTAAAACAGTTGCCGATGCCGGTGGTTGTGCTCTGCATAATGCCCCCCCAGAGAGACCAATTACAGTGGCTTTGCCCCTGACAACTTTGGGTGAACGTTTGAAACTGTGGCCAGGCGTCACTGGCCCACGTGGGGGGCTGGTTGCGGTGCAAGAGATCGGTCGAAGTGGGGTTAAAGCCAAGGATGTGGTCGCCGATCCAGGGCGAACCGATTGAAATCGCCACCATGAAGATCAGCAGCGCCAGCGCCGCCATTGTGATCTTGTCGTGGCTAAAGCGTTGCCAAACGGCTCCCCAATAGCTCTGCACGGCAACAGGCGATTCATCTTGTTTTTTGTGTTCGCTTTGTGGGAAGGACAACACATTCTCTGCCATTCTTGTATCCTGCTTGCTCCAAATTTGTAGGTGCTGCCTGATAATTCCGAAAATTCAATGAAACGTGGGTGTAGTTTGTAACCGATAGGCATCAAGGTAAGTTACAACAACAGATTTTAAGGGACAACGGATTTGTAGCGGCCACACGCAATAAGCGCACATGATGAAGCTTCGTTCATATAGGTAGCGTTTCATCCCGCAATTTCGTCTTACAACAAGACAAATCCGTTGCTTTCTTCATCCGTTGTTGTGGTTTGCGGCTTCCATACCGCGCCTATTGCACCGGCGTATCGTAGCGCACCCGTGGATCCACGACGCTGTATAAAATATCGACCAACAACACACCCAAAATGCCCAGAAAGGAGCTGATGACAAAGAGCGCCATCATCAGCGGGTAATCGCGGCTGTTGATGGCGTCGATGGTCAAGCGCCCCATGCCGGGCCACGAAAAGACAATTTCAAAGAGCACTGCGCCCGAAAGCACCAGCAGAAAGATGCCGCTAAGCCCTGTGACAAAGGGCATGATCGCATTGCGCAGAACATGGCGTATAATCACCACCTTCGGTGATAGCCCCTTGGCGCGGGCGGTGCGCACGTAATCCTGGCTCAGCACGTCGAGCATTTCGAAGCGCAGAATGCGGGAGAAGCCAATCCAGCCGCCGATAGCGCTCACCGTAGCGGGTAGAATCAGGTGATGCAGCCGGTCCAGCAGCGAACCATCGCCAATGGTCTGCATCCCCCCCAGTGGCACCAGCCCAAAGTAACCACCCAGGATAATGAGCAGGAGCAGACCAATCCACCACTCAGGCACTGTGTTGAGCAAGACCGTCGTTATCCGGACCACGTTGTCCGGCCAACGGCCCCGGTACAGGGCCGAAATGATGCCCAACGGCACGCCAATCAGCACACTGAGAAGCAGGCTGGAAAAGGCCAGCAAAAAGGTGGCCGGCATCCGCTCGACAATGAGGTTGATGACCGGCTCTCCTTGATAGTGAAAGGATCGCCCAAAGTCCAACCGCACAATGCCGCGACTACAGGTCGTCGGGTCGTTGAGACAGCGGCCACTGCGCCACACGGGCGTTGCCGGCAGCCAGTCCTCACCAAAGGCCCAGGCAATATATTGCACCGGCACGGATCGGTCAAGCCCATAGAGACGCTGCAAGCGGTCGGCGTCAGCTTGGGACTGCTTAGGGTCATTGTCCAAAAACTGCAAGGGACCGCCCGGCGCCATTTGATAAACGGTAAAACCAATGATGGTGGCCACCCACATGAGCAGGAGCGACTGGAGGCCACGACGGATGATATAGCGGGTCATGTGTTCCCTCAAAAGGACAAGATGAAGGGATGACAAGGTGACACGACAGTCGCACATCGATATTGGATCTTGTTTTTCTTTCATCTTGTCATCCCCTCATCTTGTCAAGCCTACTGCGTCGCCTGAATGTACCAATCTTCCGAATTCCAGCCGATGCCGAGGGCTGTCGGCTCAATGCCCTGGATGCGCTTGTTCTGGCCGCTCCAGGCTTTCTGGTAGAAGAGGAAGATGTAGGGTGAATCTTCGGCGATGATCTTCTGGACTTCGCCATACTTCTCTTTGCGCACGGCCGTGTCATAGGTGGCGCCGCCTTCTTGGAAGAGCTTCTCCACATCCTTATTGATGTAGGCTTCCGCATTCAGGTTGGGAATGCTGGATTCGGCAAAGATGGTATACATAATGTGCGGCTCAATGGTGGAAGCCCAACCGCCGATGAACATATCCCAATCCGGCTTGTCGGCATGAAGGGCGTCCAGATAGCTGGACCACTCCAGGGCCTGAATATCCACTTTGATGCCGATCTTGCTCAGATAATCCTGGACGGTGACCGCAATGAGTTCGCGCACCTTGCTGGTGTTGGGGCCATAGATAAGCTTTAGTTCGAGTTGCTTGCCATCCTGATCGACCATCTGGCCATCTTTTAGCGTATAACCGGCCTGGGCAAAGGCGTCGGTGGCCTTTTGTGTATCATAGTCATAACAGGGCACATCCGGGTTATAGACCCAGGAGGTCTCCGGGAAAACCGAGCAGAGCCGTTTGGCCTGACCCAGCATCACCTGGTCGGTGAGCAAATTCTTATCAATGGCATAGGCCAGACCATGCCGGACATTGATATCGTGGGTGGCAAAGCCATCACGCATATTGAGACCAATATAACTCCATGTTGCCGCCGCCGGCCACCATTCATAGACATTAATATTGGGCAGCTTGCGCGCTTCGTCCAGCTTTTCTGGGGTAATGACGCCGGTGTCGCTCTCGCCGCTCTTCATCTTCTGATAGGCGACATCTTGGTCGGGCACAATCTCAATGGTATATTTGGTGATGTTCGGCGCGCCATGATACCAATATTTGTCGTTGGCTTCAAAGGTGACATATTGATCACGTTTCCACTCCACCAATTTGTAGGGACCAGAGACGACGGATGGGCTATTGATCTCCGGATTCTTTTCCGGGTCTTGCCAATCGAGCTTCTCCCAGACATGTTTGGGCAGCGGCGTGATCAAGGCGGACATCTGCCCTAACGCCGGCGCATAGACTTCTTTGATTGTAATTTGCAAGGTGTAGTCATCCAGCGCCTGGTAGGTGTCAATAAAATCCAACTGGGAAAGGTAGGGGAAACCATTGTCCGGGTTTTTGACCTGGTCATAGGTCCACTGAAAATCCTGGGCGGTAATCGGCTGGCCATCGCTCCACTCCATGCCATGCCGCAGATGGAAGGTAAAAGTCAAACCATCCGCAGAGATCTCATAACTTTCGGCCATATTGGGAATGTAGTTGAGCGTATTCTCATCGAGCCGCAACAGACCACCGGCCCAGACCATGGCTTGATAGCCGCTGGATGCGGTGTCGGTGGTCAAGTAAGGGTGAAAGCTGACGGCATCGGACGTGGAGACATCATGATACTCGCCGCCCAAGTGTGTACGCGGCGTCGTCACATCCTCATCACTGGTGACCGTAATGCCTTTGGTCTCCGTGGCCTGGGACGAGCCGGACTGTTGAACCGTGGTATTGTTAGCCTGCGATTGGTCAGGCGTGGCCGTGGCGGCTGCGGCTGCTGCTGTCGGGGCGGCTGTCGTCGCGGCAGACCCGCCGGTCGCGGTTGTTGTATTAGCCGGGCTGGCACAGCCATAGGCCACCAACGCGGCTAAAGCTGTAACAACCACAAGGATACGATAGGTGCGTGTGTGCTTGTGCATTGACATTCTCTTTCTCAAGCGCTATAGAAATCATAGGCTCTTCCAAGCCAATAAGTTCTCCGCTCATCAGACAAAATTGTGCCAAACCGACAATGTACTGCTGGTGAAATCCTCGGTTTGCACAATTCCCTTAGATGAGCCAAGCCCTCAGGTGACTATCACTGGCTGCAGGCAGGGGGCTGAGCAAAGTGCTGATGACCAGCGACAATCACCTGGCTAGAGTAACTTATTTTTGGATTGGCCATAGGCCACCCCAAAGGCAGCGGCTTGTGACATTACGGTTTATCAAATACTCTTTGTCGTCTAAATAGTGTGAACGGTATGATGAGGTGCGTACCACAAGTGGAAAGAAGTAGCCAGGGATGATTTACACCTCCCGCCGATTGCCCTCCTTGAAGACGCACCTGCTATGACGGCTACTGTGTCGTTGTTGTGACACCCGTTGTGGTCATAGGTTCTGTGCTGGTCATATTCTCGGTGCTGGTCATGGGTTCGGTTTCGGTCATGCCTGTAGTTTCGGTCATACCCTCGGTTTCGGTCATCGTCTCGGTGCCGGTCATTGTTGCTGTCGTGGTGACCGCATTTGTCTCAGGAGCAACCGTTGGCTCCGGTGTATCGGTTGGCACTGGTGCAGGCGTATCTGTTGCCGCCACAGGTGTGTCCGTCGGCGGTGCAGTGGTGGGGGCAGGCTGACTGCCGCCACCACAGGCAGCTAAGAGCCATGTGGCGAGCAGTCCTATGCTAACCAGCAAGGCGAACCGACGGGTTTTGCGTGAAGTGTTCTTGGTGTAACGCATTGTGTGTGCTCCTTTTGACTAGTGGAAAATGATTTAAACTGCCAGTAGTTTTATTTGCTCATAGGGACGAAGCGGTGAAATGCGATAATGGTGTAGCCGGTACAAAGCAATAGTACCAGCGCAACCAATGAGCAATTTCACCCGCAGACCTATATGAACCCTTTTAGATTGCTCCGAGACATACAACAGGGGTGTACTGTGGTAACCCCTACTGTGCTCACGAAGCCTTGTTATTGTCTTAGCCATTGGTCATCTAGACAATTAAAAATTTCAGGTTCTTTGCGACACAGTGTACTTGACAAGTACGGTAGTGAGTAGCGGGTGCAGGTTCGCGACTCGCCACCCGCCACCATGCTCTGTTTCGATCTACGAACACGCGCAGACTCAAATTTTATTGCTTGAGCCGCGGTATAACCAAGGCTAAGAATGCGGGAGCGCATTGCTGGTGGTACGCCAAAGTTATGTAAATTGCCTGCCACCGACTGGGCTGACCTGCAATTTACACAACGCTCATATGGGCGAAGCGTTGAAATCGTTGCAATTACCAGAGAAGAATGGAACAATTTCACCCGGAGACCTATATGAGCCTTTACATAATGTGTGCTACATCGACTGATTGTTACTACCCGGTTGTTACTGTACGTTCAGTTCCAACACATCGCCCGTGCTACCATCAACGACAACGGTGGCAGTTCGGTTGTTGCCGGTGAGCGTCACCACCCAAACCGGAGTGCCTTGTGATACATCTTGTTTCGCTGTGGCATTATCAATGGTGGGCATCAAGCCGGCGTCGCTGACAGCCTGTTTGGCAATCTGGATCGCCTTCCCGATGCTGACCGTCGCCTGCTGTTGGGAGGCGGCCTGTTGCTGTTCAGCGCTAGGGCGTTCGCCTAAGGTCACATCTAGCGTCATTGCCTTGCCGTTACGCAGAATGTGTAGGGTCACCTTCTGATTGGGGGTGGTGTTGTTAAAGAGATAGCTAAGCAGATCTTCAAAGCGGGAGACCGGTTGGTTATCAATCCCGGTAATAATGTCATTCGCCTGCAAGCCCGCTTTGTCGGCAGGACCTTGTGCAGTAACCTCGCCCACGTAGACACCCAAGGTGTTGTCGGTCAGGTTATTCTCTTGAGCCACCTGCTCGGTAATCGACTGACCGGCAATCCCCAAATAGGCATAGTGATAGGCGCCATCTTTAATCAGGGCCGGCACAACCTTATCCACCACCGAAACTGGAATCGCAAAGCCGACCCCGGAGTTGGCGCGCACAGGTGAGTTAATGGCGAAGTTCACCCCAACGACCTCACCATTGAGATTCAACAAAGGACCACCCGAGTTGCCGGGGTTGATCGCAGCGTCAGTCTGGATCAGGTCAGGCAGTGAATAGGTAGGGGCGCCGGTGGTGCTGTCACTGGTGGGCATACTACGCCCCAGCGCACTGACCACACCGGTTGTCATCGTCTCGTCCAAGCCAAAGGGGCTGCCGATGGCGGCAACATAGTAACCAACGCGGATGCTGTCCGGGGTCGCCAGTTTCAGCGGCGTTAGGGTCATATTGCTGGGCGGCGTCACCTGCAAGACCGCTAGATCCGCCTGCGGATCACGGGCTACCAACTTGGCCATCGCCCATTCGCCATTCGAGAAATAGACCACGATATTGGATGGGTCGGCATCGGCCACCACATGGTTATTGGTGACAATGTGCCCTTCTGTGTCATAGATAAAGCCACTTCCTTCAGCTTGTGCTGGCTGCGGCGCCTGCTGTTGCCCATTACCCTGGCCAAAGGGGAAGGGGAACGGGAAGGGGGAACCCTGGGAAGGCGCCTGCTGCGGCGTATTGATGGTGACTTGAATATTCACCACCGAAGGCGAGGCTGTATCATAAAGTTGCGCCAGCGTGTCTTGCGAAGGGCTAATGGCGGCAACTTGTTGTTGCGCTGCTGTCACCGTGGTATTTTCGACAACCGCTTGCGGCTGACTACTGGCATAGGCGTCGGTCCAGGTGACATGGGCGCCTGTGGCCAAACCCGCGGCTAAGGTTAGGGCAGCCGCGCTGCCAATCATGAAATTACGTCTCCGAGATTGCATAGAGTTTATCCTCACTTTAAACATAGATTACAAAAGTATATTGTCAGTAGAGCGCAATACGGATGACGGCGGGGCGCCCGTGCGCACTAGAGCGTGCTTGCCCTGCGCATTGCGCTCTACTGATTGTGATTCGATAGCGGTTATGAATCACGCCACGATCAAGTTACTAGTACAAGGTGCTGATGCTTTTGTCAGTTTTGGGATTCAGCGTAGGACTTTGCTTGGTCCGATTTGCTTCGCTCCAAACACAATGACGCCCTTATTGTAGAGGAAAGCCAAAATACACACATCAGGCGATAGCATAGAGGAATAGTTGCGATGGTCTAGCCTTTGACCTGGCCGATCGATTGGGGAAAAATTGCAGCTATCGAATAGTTTCCAGGCTAACCTATCGCCTATTGTACGACTAGCGGTATTGGTATATGATAGCACGAACGACTGTTATCACTCGGGCCTTTTCAGAAAAGTAAACCCCTTGGGCGACAGTCACTGGCCACGACGACTCCACTTTGCAAGCGATGCCCCGCCAGTGATTTTTACCTAAGATGAGTACTTAGTTTTTGGGGATTGCCTTACGGAGAAAAGACGGATGCGAATTTTGTTGGCCGACGATCAACCGATTCTACCCTCTGCATTGCGCGCCTGGGTCGAACAGCTACCCAATAGCCGATTGGTGGGCGTCGTCATTGAGCTAATCAGCCTACCCGCCAAAGTGGCGACATTACAGCCGGATATTCTGCTATTGGATTGGGAGCTAGAGGGCATGGAGAATAAAGAGGCGCGCCGCAACCTATTGCAACAGCTTCACCGGCAGGCGCCACGGCTGCAGGTGATCGCCCTCAGTGGCCAACCGGATGGTCGGCGTGAGGCGCTGGATGCCGGCGCTGATGCGTTCATTAGTAAAACAGAATCGCCGGAGCAGCTACGGTTGTTACTGACTAAGCTGTTGCCGAAAAACAATTAACCGCGCGCTGCACTTCTGACTTGGCTCATATGGCGATGCGGCTGAAACTGCGATTTTTCTCTCTGCAAGAGCGCACAATTTCACTTCGCCGCCCATATGCGCGTCTGCTTAAAACCTATCCGTCAATTTGGTTGTGGCGTCCATGACTTTGTCGAGTTGTAGACTTGGGCACAGAGAATTTACGGACAGACACTTATAGTTCTTCCATCTACAAACGACGCCCACAGCAACGTTTTTTGCAGAGATAAAAATGTACTTATGCGGTACCGCGGAGTATAATACAGCGTGTGAAGTGGATGCAGACAACTCAGCCTAGTCTTAAATTACTCCTTGTCCTCACCTTTGGCGGTGTGGCGCTGCTTTTGGTTACCCTCTTAAGCTTGGTCATCGGCCAGATCTCCACCATTCAATTAGAAGCGGACGCGCGCGCTTCGTTGGCGTTGGTGGCAAATGAAATGTCGAGCCGGCTCGAACAAGAGATTACCGAACGTTATCGCGAAATTGAGTTGGTGGCTGCCACCAATGAAGCATTGCGCACGCCCGATTTGTCCATGGAGAAACAGTGGGCTCTATTAGCCCGGCTGCAAAGGATCCATCCGGACTATGCTTGGATCGGTATTGTCAATGCCCATGGTACGGTTATGATTGCAACGGATAATCTGCTGGTGGGTGAAAATGTGGCCACCATGCCCTGGTTCCAAGCCGGGTTGTTGGGCCCTTTTATGGGTGACGTACGGGAGGCATTGCGCTTAGCTACCTTGTTGGGTGAGCAAGACGCCAACAATGAACCCTTCCGTTTTATTGATTTTGCTGCGCCTATTCTTGACGACGACGGGCACGTAACCGGCGTGTTGGGCGCACAACTCAATTGGCAGTGGGCGCGCCAGTTAGAAAAGAGCCTTCTGGAGCCGATTGCTGCCACGGGCGATAGGGGAAAAGCTACCGAGATCTTTATTGTTAGCCCCAGCGGCGCCCCGATTTTGGCGCCCAACGCCTGGTCCGGACAGCCGCTGGATCTATCCGGACTTGCGCTTGAGCAACAGGGCGGCGCGCTGGTTACGCAATGGCCTGACGGCGAACGCTATGTTACAGGCTATGCGCGCACCGAAGAATTGCCGGATGCGCCGGGCTTGGACTGGCATGTGCTGGTGCGCCAACCATTGGCGGTCGCCTATGCGCCGGCCTGGCGTACACAGTGGCTCATTTTTGGGGTCGGCGCGCTCTTTGCCATTCTCGTTGCCCTGGCGACCTGGTGGTTGGCCGGCCGGGTCACCAGTCAATTGGTCACCCTAACCCAAGCGGCTGAACAGATTCGTCTGGGCGAAAGCGATGCGATTCCTGTCTTGAATGGCACACGCGAGGTTGCTTCACTTTCGCTTTCCTTAAATCAGTTGATTGCTGATTTAACCACCGCCACCGTGGCCGAACGGAACCGCATTGCCCGCGAACTCCATGATTCGGTAACCCAAACTCTCTTTTCCACGAGCATGTTGGCTGATGTCTTGCCCAAGGTCTGGGAAAGCGATCCAACCCGTGGGAAAGAGAAACTGGAGGAGTTGCGCCGCGCTGTACGGGGCGCCTTAGCCGAGATGCGCACCCTGCTGCTGGAATTGCGGCCAAGCGCCATTGCCGATGCGGACATGCAGCAGTTGATGCGCCAACTGGCCGACTCTACCAGTGGGCGCACGGGGGTCAACGTAACGTGGCGCATTGAGGGTGACCCCATAATCGCCGGCGACCGTAAGGTCGTCATCTACCGCACGATGCAAGAAGCCATCAATAATCTGGTGAAACACGCCCATGCCGACAACGCGCGAGTGGTGCTACGCTATCATGAAGGTGCGCTGGAGTTAATTGTCGTTGACGACGGCTGTGGTTTTGCGCCGGAAGCAGTCACCAGCGATCACTTCGGGCTCAAAATGATGCGCGAACGGGTGGAGGCCAGTGGCGGGACATTGGAGGTGGTGAGTCGGCCGGAAGAAGGGACGGAGATTCACGCGACGTGGAGCGGCCGGTTGGGGCGGTGATTGGTCATTGGATGATTGGTGATTAGGCCACTGAACTCTGGTGAAGTTACAGAATTCGGCATGGTTCATTTTGGCCGAAGCGGTTGGTTAACAAATTGTAGGTGCGGTTTCCGCGCCCATTGGGCTCCCGCTCCCAGGCGCGCACAAATCGGTCCACCAGAGAGTGCGGTATGGAAACCGCACCTACGTGAGCACAAATTTGTTAACCAGACTGTGAACCATGCCCAGAATTCTGGCGGCGAATCACTAATTACCAATCACCCAATGACCCAATCATCCCAGGCTCAGGCCCGGATTTCTTGCCGTTGAAAGAGCACGTAGCAGAGCGCAAAGAGCAGGATGGTAGCCGCAATCAAACCAGTTAGCTGTGGCCACATCAGGAGAATGCTCTGGCGCAGTGGCAGAGGTGCGCCCAAGACAGCGCCTTCCAACTGTGAGGGCAAAATAATGCCAAAGGAACGAATGGCCGGTTGCAGTAGCGCCAACATGCTTTCGACGTAGAGCGTATTGGGCGAAAGCCGTGTAATCGACTGTTCTAACTCGGCTTGGGCAATCAACTCTTGGGTAAAGCCATACTGAATCGGCCGCAGGGTCTGGGCCGCCATGTTGGCAAGAATGCTCCAGAAGATAATAAAGAAAAGCCAAACGGCAATCGAAGCCAGCGCCGCGGTGGCCGGCTGGCGAAAGATGGTGGAGAAGAGCATGGCCAACGCCAGCCAAATGCCCCCATAGAAGACCGTTGCGACCAAGAAGATAAAGATGCGCGCTACTTCTTCTCCATTGGGCGGTACGCCTAGCTCCAAAATCCCCATGCCAATGATGAGCAGCCAAATGGCGCTCAGCACCAACGCCAGCGTGAAGAGACCAGCCAGGAATTTCCCCATGAGTAAGGCATCGCGATAGATGGGCTGGGCCAGTACACGTGAAAGCGTGCGCCGGTTAAATTCACCGTTGATCGAATCAAAGGCCAGCGCAATGGCAATCAGCGGCACCAGGAAGCCCAGAAAGCCGACAAAAGCCGGCAACGGATCTTTGCCCGTGGTAAAAAGTTTTAAGAAGAGAAACTGGTCCTGGCTCACCGATGTGCGCAGCGTCTGGGTCGCGCCATAAACGGTGCCGCCGGCCGTTAGTATAATCAAAATCTCCAAAATGCGCATACGCACACTGGTCAAATGATCAGCCATATCTTTGGTGACCACAGCCCAAAGGCCGGTCCACGGCGAACCTTCACGATAGGCACCAAACGTTGGTTTGCTCGAATCTTGCAGTGGCTCCGTTTGCGACAGCGGCAGTTGTTCAAGCTGGGCGGACATCGTGCACCTCCTGGAAATAGCGGGCGTAAATTTCGTCAAGGCTGGGCGCTTCTACGTGGAGGTTGAGCAGGCTGCCTCCCGCGTTGACCACAGCCCGCGCCGCCTCGGCGCGCAAGTCGCTGCGCGCCTCTAGCAGATATTTTTGGGAGCTTTCCGCCGTGACATCGACCACACCGGGCACCCGACGCAACGCATTCATCAACTCCTCGCGCACACCGCCGGCCTCGATCTGAACGCGATAAGCGCCCTTCATCACCTGTTGCGCCAGTTGGGGGACAGGGCCGTCCAGCACCATACGCCCTTTATGAAAGAGTCCGACGCGATCACAGACCGCCTGCACCTGATGTAAGAGGTGGGAAGAGAGCAAGATGGTAATGCCTTCTTCTTTCAGTGTCAGGATCAACTGCAAAAACTGGCGGGCAGCCTCTGGGTCCAAGCCCAAGGTCGGCTCGTCCATAATAATAACCTGGGGCTCTTTGAGCAGCAGTTCGGCCACCCCCAGCCGTTGGCGCATACCGCGTGAAAAGGTCGCCACGCGCTGATGCACCGCATCGTGCAGCCCCATCCGGTCGATGGCCACATCGACCCGCCGATAGGCTTCGGCGCGGGGAATGCCGTTGAGCTTGGCAATGTAGATCAGATTTTCGCGCGCCGTCAATTCATCGTAAAAGCCAACTGCATCGGGCAGATAGCCGACCCGCGCCTTGACCTGGAGCGGCTGGCGCGCCGGGTCAAAGCCCAGCACCTCAACTTCGCCGCCACTGCGGTCGGTCAGCCCTAACAACATCAGAATGGTGGTCGTCTTGCCGGCGCCATTGGGGCCCAAGAGCCCAAAGACCTCGCCACGCTGTAGGTGCAAGTTTAGGCTGTCAACCGCCGTAAAAGCGCCATAGCGTTTGGTCAAATTGCGGGCTTCAATCACATAGTTATTTTCCATCGTCAATCTCCTGTGTCAGCGAGGTGCGCACCCCCAATGGCGCGAAATGCCACAACGCCAAATTGCAACATCTCGTCTGTCGTCCCGCTTGGGGACGCACCCTGTTCGCGGGTCGGACCCTGGCGCTAGCGCCGTCCAAAGCGCCCAACCGCCAGGGCCACCACACCCACCGCCACGGCGATGAGACCCACGCCCACCACTCCCCACAGGGTGGAGGTCAACACGGTGACGCGGAAGTCTACCGACTTAGCCGTGGCATCCGCCGGTTGGGCGCGCAAGGTCAGCATGTAGTCGCCGGCCACCGCCTTGTCCACCGGATGGACCTTGGCCGTCACTTCAAGTTGCTGGCCAGGGGCCAGTTCATCGACCTGTTTCGGATCAAAATCAACGGCCCAACCGCTGGGCGGGTTGGCGCTCAGATCAACGCCGCGCGCCGGCGCCGTGCCTGTGTTCTGTAAATTCAGTTTAATGAGCGTATCCTGGCCGGCATAAGCATCGCCGGAGAGGCGACCATCCGGTGCAGTCAGCGATAAGGTGGGCTGTCCGGCCACTTCCGCCGACAGTTGCAGATCCGCGTTGGCATCCCCGCCATTGGCGTGGACTGTAATCGGATAGGCGCCGGCGCTCAAATCGCTCAGGGGCTTGGCCTGCACGGTGAGCTGCTTGGTGGTGTTGGCCTCCACCGGCAGGTCGGTCACATCTTGACCGTTGAGTTGGAAACTGACCAACAGATTATTGGGGGCGTCGGCGCCCAGATTCACCTGCAAATCCTCGTCGCCTTCATTCTTGAGGGCAACTGTGTAGTGAAAGGTCGTGTCGGGTTTGCCGCGCATGGTGGGCAGATCAATCGACATGGCCAGGCTGGGTGGCACCCGATCTTTGACGGTGAGGGCAATTGGCAATTCGGCATTCACCCCTTCACCCTGTGCGACCACGGTAAATTTGTAGTTGCCGGCCTTGACATCGGCGGGTGGATCCAGTTTGAGATCGACGGCGGCATCGACATTGGGCTGAACAAAGGCGGATTCAATAATGCGGTTGGCGCCACGCAGCGTTGCGGTCCAGCCGGTTGGCACATCGCGCACTTGTAGCTGAACAATTTGCGGCGCCACATCGGTGTGCAACTTCACCGGCAAGGCAACGGACTCGCCCATCCCAATAACCTCGTCTGGGAAAGCGGTATAGACCAGCAGTTTCTGGGGCGTGGCCGTCTGCGGGCTCGTCTGGGCATAGGCTACAGTAGGCAGGCCCCAGATAAGAATCGCAAAGACCAGAATAGTAAAGACAAACAGCGAACAATACTTCCAAACGCGTTGCATCGGGAACTCCTTTTGTGATTGATTAGGGTGATTAGATGGCATGACCAGAGTTTACCGGCGCCCTATCTTTTCTGTCTTTAGGCGCGGCTCAAGGATGGTTTAAGAGGAATTTAACAAGGTAACTTCAAAGTAAAACAAGCGCCGCCGGCGGGAAGATTTTCAGCAGTTAAAAGACCGCCATGGGCGTCGGCTAGTTGACGCGCCAAGGCCAATCCAATCCCCATGCCCTGATGGATGCGGCGGTGGGCTGGACTGCGATAAAAATAGTGGAAGATCTGCTCCTCTTGGCCGCGTGGGATGCCGGGGCCATTATCCGCCACCGCGACGACTGTCCAACAGTGCGCCTCTTCCTGGCGCAAAGTGCAACTGACAGTCACTTTGCCCCCTGGCGGTGTATATTTACAGGCATTATGGAGCAGATTGCCGATAATCTGACCAATGCGTTTGGGATCGGCTTGGATGACGGGCAGCGGGGTGCAGATCTTGCAATCCAGGCGCAACTGCCGCCGCTGGGCCAGGGGCGCGATTTGATTGCACTGTTCACGCACAAGTTCGGCCAGGTCGGTGGCGGTGCGGGTCAACTGTAAGCCCTGAATCTCCAGTTCGCCCAGTAAGGCTAAATCATCCAGGTGGAACTGGAGCTGGTCGATCTGTTCATCAATGCCATGAGCCAGATCCTGGCCAAGCGCCATGTCGTTGCTACGACAGATCGTTTGGGCCGCGGCTTTCATGGCGCCGAGCGGTCGCGCCAATTCGTGGACAACGCCAGAGAGCAACAAGGCGCGCGAACGTTCCAACTCATAAAGGCGCTCTTCCATGTGGTTGAGCGTGGTTGCTAATGTCCGTAACTCGTCCGGTCCGGTGGCTGGGATGAGCTGCGGTGGCCGGCCAGGAGTAAAGCTGGCCACCGCGTCGGTCAATTGCAGCAGCGGCGCCCCAATCGAGCGCGCCAACGCCAAGCCAAGACCGAGCGAAACGAATGCACCGATTAAGAGCGTAATCAGCACCAACCAACGCAGTGCTGTGACCCGCGCTTGAATATCGGTAAGCTGCTGCGAGAGGCGAATCACCCCTTCCAATTTATCCTGGGAGTTGATGACGGGGACAGCGACATCGATCACATTTTCGGCTGGCGGCGCCGTTCGGTCGATCGCCCACACCACTTCGCCCCGCAACGCTTCTTGCAACAAAGGGGTCGGGTCATAGAGGCCAATTTCTGCATTCTCCGCCGGTGCACTGGCGGCCAGGCGAATCGCCTTGCTATCGACAAGCTCCAGGGTAGCCGCCACATGGGACTGTAATGTCTGTAACTCATCTTGCGCCACGGTAGGGTCTTGCCAAATTTCAGGGTTATTGCGGGTAAAGTTGGCTATCAGCGCGCCCTGCACCGCCAGCTCTTTGGCCAGATTATCCAAAAAATAACGCCGCTCCAATTGATAGAGCAGCGTCAATCCCAGCAGCGGCACAAAAACGAGAATGGGCAGTGTATGGCTCAGCGCCAGGCGGTTACGCAGGCTTCGCAACAACCTCATGTAGCGTCCCTTTCCGTAGCCTTCCCCGCATCTTCCCCAGTATCTTTTTCAGTGCTTTCTCCAATGTTTTCTGCCGGCACAAACTTATACCCGACCCCGCGCACCGTCACCAACCGGCGTGGATGGGCTGGCTCTTCTTCGATTTTTTCACGCAGCCAACGCATATGAACATAGAGGGTTTGCGTCTCGCCCAGCCAGGTGGAGCCCCAGACGAGGGTCAGCAGTTCATCCAAACTTAAGACCCGCCCAGCATTTTGGGCCAAAACATGGAGCAGATCAAACTCCTTGGGAGATAGCTCCAGTTGGCGCCCTTTGAGCGTTGCCACACGGCCGGCAGGATCAATCTGCAGATCGCCGGCACAGACGATGCTTTCTTCCGAAGGGTGCGCCGTGAGCGAGGAGCGGCGCAGCACCGCCCGAATGTGCGCCTGCAATACGTCCAGGTCAAAGGGCTTGGTAATGTAATCATCCGCCCCCATCTCCAGCGCAACGACCTCATCCAACTCGCGGCGGCGTGCGGTGAGATAGATCACCGGCACATTGCCCAACTGGCTGCGAAAGGCTTGCAGGGCCTGCAGACCATCCATCCCGGGTAGGCCAATATCAAGCAAAATTAAATCAGGCGGTTGTACCGTGACAAGCATTAGCGCTTCTTCGGCGGAGCCGGCCACCATGCTTTGATAGCCGGCCTGATCCAGGCAAACTGCCAAACTGCGTCGCAGCAAGGGATCATCATCGACGATAAGAATGTGATTTGACACTTGTTGGCTCCGCATAGGCTATGTGATTGGTTAATCATTTGCTTCCATTATCGCGCCAATCAGCCCTAAGGGCATCCGTCGTTCGAGGAGATTCTTGCATGGCGATCGACGGGGCTCAACCCTGGTCTTTCGGCCAGGTTGCCATAGTTTAAAAAAATTTCAACGCACCCTGAGCTTGCCGAAGGGTGCGTTGGAAAATCTTTTGCTGAAGGTCTATAGAACCGCGTAGCCCAACGTGGAACTCACGTCATTGGTCCACCGGCAGATAGAGGGTAACCGCCCGCTCTACATAGATCCAGTAGCCGTGGCCAAACGCCAACTGCTCCAGCGGAGCATAGCCGGTATAAACCGCGGCATTGCACCCACGGTGACAATAGATTGCGTAAGGTGTGTCTGGATGAGCGGGATCGTGGCCATAGACCAGCGTATAGACCCCCTCAATCGAGCGCAACGCCTCGGTTACTGGTCGTGTCGTGCGCACCGGGTAGGCAATCAGATTCCAGCCTTGGATCAGCGGAATTTCAACACTGGTCAGCAGGGCGTAGACGCCTGGCCCCTGCACCTGCGCCGCGGCGATATTGTAGACGGGGTTGCGCACCGTTGCCAACCGCTGCCAGCCGCGTGCAGGCGCGGCTTCGTCTAGATAGTAGATGCTGATCCCGGCCTCTTCTCCCGCCGGCACTTCCCGTTCCAGATAGGTAAAGGCAAGCGAAAGTTGCGGTAACGTCGGCATCTGGTCCGGTGTAAAGAGCCGATAGGCCGTCCCCACCGGCGTGGCCCACGGCGGTGTCGTCAGGGGCGCGTTGATGCTCTGGAGCGCGTAGAACTCACCATCGCTAAAGTGAATCTCCTTGCCATAGAGGGTGACGCGCCCATCGGTCGAGGCGCCCGGTGCATGCTTGGCGAGACCAATATGTTTAGCCAAGCCAATGTGTTTCGCCAAGCCGATATGTTTGGCCAGACCAATGGGGTTACCGCCCAGGGCAAAGGCTGTGACCGCCTCGCGCTGCGGCGCCGTTGGCGTCGCCGGTTCGGTCACCCATACCTGGACATAACCCGCTACCTCTGGGGCAGGCAACACAAACTGCCCACCAGCAACATCATCGGTAACCGTGAGGGTGATTGCCGCAGTCGCCAAGCCGTAGGCAGGGTAAAGACGGGCGTGAAGACAGGGCGTCGTTGCGCGGCAAGATGGCTCTTGCCCCGCTGCCCCAGTCAACCCTGTGCCGGTCAGCGGAATGCGGACACCAATCACGGTGGTGGAGATCGGTTCGATCAGAATGTCCGGCTGCCAGTGCGGTGCGCGCGTCAGGCTCAGTTGGTTGTCACCCAACGCGATGGTCTCACAGCCCAGCCGTTCCCCAGCATACAGGCAGAGACGGTCACCGACCCGCGCCCCGCGGGCCACTAGTTGATCAAAGCGGGGGCTGCCCAGCTCAATGACCTGCACCGGCTCGCCGGTGGCGGGGTCAACCTGATAGAGATAGCCGGTGGCCTCTTCGCCCGGCTCCACCCCGGCGCCATCCTCGGTCAGGTAGAAGATTGGGTCAACCAGCGTCGTGGGCGCGGTCGGCGGCGCAACAAAGTGAAGCTGTGTCACCGCCAGGGCCAGCCCCGTGGGGCCAGGGTTGGGGCCGGCGCCCGCTAGCTCCGGGTAGAACCGACCAATCGTTTCCCAGTCGGCGCGCCCGGTGGTCTGGGCGGCTAAGGTCTGCGCACAGCCGGCTCCCCATGCAGTGGCAAAGAGAAATTCGGTGTAATCCTCGCGATAGGGGTCGGTCATGGCGCTGCCGGTGCAGGTGTCCACAACTGTCAGGTAATCGCCGTCAAAGCCTAGGTAGTTATCATCCAGGTAGAAGAGATAGTGGCCCAACTCGTGGGCAAAGGCGCGCGCCCAATCTTCCCCCAACGCCCCGCCGCCGGCTTCTCCATAACGGTTCCATACCGCACCCATGCGGATCTGCCCCGGAGCGTAGGTGATCGTCTGGGTTGCCGACAAGGCGGGTGGCCCTACGGTTTCGGTGACGATGGTGGTGACAAGGCCGCCTTGGGTCGCGTTGGGGCGCAGGCGGTTGGTGGCATAAAGCTGGACATCCGCCTCATCCCAGTGGTCGCGATTGTGGTAGACCGTGACCTCACCCAGCGCGGCGCGGCCATTGGTCCAGTCATAGAGAAATTGGGAGGCGCGCTGTAGATCAAATGTCAACTGGCGCAAGAATTGCTCATCCTGCTGCGCATCCCATTCAAGCGAAATATCCAGGTTGAAAAGCAACAATGGATTAGCTGCGCTTATCGTGAGAGTTTGTACCCCCAAGTGGGTGATGGTATAGCCCGGTACGCCGGTGGAGGGACTGAGGACGCCGGTATGGTAGAGGGTGTAGCGCGGCGTGCCAGTCAGCGGGTTGGTTGTGGTGACAGCGACGCCATACTGGAACTCCTCATCAGTGCTGGGATAGAAGACCCTCTTCTGGGGCAACAACGCCACCAGCCGATCCTGAAGCGCCAGCACGCCCTGGCCTTGCAGATAGCCCTGCGGGTCGGTGCGGAAAAGGGTTGCCCCGCTGCCCATTGGTGTTGCTGCCGTTGTGTTGGCGGGTAGACGGTAGACCAGCGCGCCGGCCACGGGTTCTCCTGCTGTCAGGACACGCACTTGTGAGCCACGCACGCCAAAAGGGGTGCTCTCGGTGCTAACAAAGGCGCGCTGCGGTGGTGTCGCTACGCCATTCGGCTGCGGACCGACGCTGGGCATCGCTTCCAGCCGCAAGAGAACGTTGGAACTTTGACCATAAAACCCGCTCCCCAGCACATCCCAGACAAAAAGGTGCCGGTTTTGGTCGGTGACGGTTGGATAAGGCTGGGTCGCCAGATTAGTTATCTGCACACCGGCGGCGGCTTTGGCCTCATGCCACTGGCCACCGCCATTGGTCGAATACCAGGCCCGCATGCGGCGCATTGGTTGGCCGGTCGGGTGAAAGAGGGCATAGGTTACGGTGAGCCGACCGCTGGCGTTGATCTGGGCTGTTGTATAAGAACCAGAGCCTGCCTGAGGAACGCCGTGCAGCTGTTGGATGGCAATGGCCGCTGTTTGTCTACCATCACCGGAGGAAGCTGGTCGACGGTTACCATAGATCCAGAGTTGTGCGTCTACCGTAGTCAAGGTGTTATCTACTTGATGGGTGGCAACGGCCAAATCCAACGTGCCATTCCCATCGACATCCCCCCAAGCAAGCGCGTTGGCATAACCCGGTGGCACCGTAAGGTGACGCGCCACCGGGTTGAGTGCGCCGTCTTCATTTTGATAGATCTTAACCCAACCCTTGTTGGCCCTAGTCGGCACATCATTGTCGCTGACAACGGTCAAGTCCAGATCCCCGTCGTCATCCACATCAACCCACGCCACTTGGCGTGTCCAATCGTTATCGTTGGAAAGCCAACCAGCCACCGTTTGCAATCTGCCATCCACATTGTAGTAAAGCCGATTCGGGCCATCGAATAGACCAACACCAGCGGCGAGATCGAGATCGCCGTCGCCATCGACATCACCCCAGGCAATGCTCGTGGTTCGACCAACGTCTTGTGATGACCAGACCGGGTAAGGGTCAAGGTTGCCGGCGTGATTGAGATAGAGGTGATTTGACGCCGCGTCGATGCTGGCCGTAGCGAGATCAAGATCCCCATCGCCATCCACGTCACCCCAGGCTAGACTGGTCACCGCCTCGGTCAAAGCAGATCGCCAGGTAATGACTGGCGCCAATCCCTGTCCCGTGTTGAGCAAGAGGGCGGCACGCCTTGTCGCACAGGGCGGGAAGAGACAACTTTTGTCGAAATAGTCTGTACTGCTCACCGCCAAATCCAGCGCGCCGTCACCGTTGACATCTCCCCAGGCAATGGGTGCGGTAACGCTCATGGCCGTGGCCTGCCACGCCACGGCGTTTTGTAGTTGCCCACGCTGGTTCATATAGATTGTGAGTGCATCGTAACTGCCGGCAGCGAGATCGAGATCACCATCCCCATCGGCGTCGCCCCAGGCGATCTGCTCGGTAGCATAGCCGGTAGGGTTGCTACTGGCGCGCCAGGTTGCCGTTGGTGGAAAGGCGGCATTAACATTCTGATAGAGCCGAGTGGGATCATTGCCACCGACGGCTAGATCCAGGTTGCCATCCCCATCGCTATCGCCGAACGCAAGGCTAAGGCTGGTGGCATAGGGTTCCGCGTTTGGGTCGAACAAGGTCCAAGTGGGGGTTATAGCTAACCCGATGCCGCGATTGTAGTAGATGCCGGCATCATGCACCAGATCGAGATCGCCATCGCCGTCACTATCGAGCCAGGCAATGCTCGTGGTTGGGCGATCGGTCGTCCAACTGGGTGTCGTTGTCAGTTTCCCCTGCTCAGAGCGGTAGACACTAGCGCCCAGTGCTAGATCTAAATCGCCGTCGGCGTCCAGATCACCCCAAGCTGCCGGTGTATAGAAGGAATCACCCGGCGCTAGGCTATCGGGTAGATCCACATGCCAAACAGCTTGTGACGCGAGCGTGCCTGCCTGGTTCAGATAGATGTCGGCAAAGGGTGCGCCTCTGGGGGATGAAATGCCGGTCGTCGTCGTCGTTAGATCCAGATCGCCATCCCCATCGACATCCGCCCAGAAGACGCCTTGTGTGCCATAACTCGGGTCACTTTGTTCATCGGCTGTCCAATCGGTTTGCGTCGATAGGGTACCTGCGTGATTTAGATAGAGCCGCGCGGGGCCAAAGTTGTTGCCAATCGCCAGATCGAGGTCGCCATCACCATCCACATCTCCCCACGCCAGATCAGGCGACCGCCAGGCTTCCTGTGGCGTTTCCCAATGCGCTTTCACCCGCAGTTGGCCCGCTTCATTCAGAAAGATGGCCACTCGCCACTGCGCCGTTTCGGCAGTAGATGGTGCCACCTGCTGCCAAGCGGCCAAATCGAAATCGCTATCGCCATCCACATCCCCCCATGCCAGCTTGCCAAACTCTACTGTCGGCATAAAAAGCCAGCTAGGGTCGCGCCGTAGCACGCCATCATCGTTTGTGTAAAGACGCAACCCCTGGCCACGACTGATCAGGTCAGGGTCGCCATCACTATCGATGTCCACCCACATCGGCTCGCCCATTCCTGCCTGTGGCGCCGATATCCACGCTGGTTTCTCGTCAAACCGGCCCTGGTCGTTGCGGTAAAGTTGTAAAACAGAACCGGTCGCCAGCGCCGCATCAAAATCGCCATCGCCATCGAGATCGCCCCAGGCGACAGCCGACAAAGTTGTGCGTAACGGCAGCAGTGGCGTAGGAACGGAATCGAGTGGAATCGCAGATTGGGCGTGTGCTGTGTTACTGGCGGCAACCAGGGCGATGAGGAAGCAAAGCACCACTAAAGGGCGGTGGTAATGCCACCAGCCACAGTTGATCGAAAAAGAATACACACATTTCTCCTGTTTGTGGTTGCGCTGCTTATGGGATAGCACAATCATGCTGGGCGCCAAGGTGGGCGAAGCGCTGGGCGGCGGCTTCAAGTAGCGCGCTGCCTGCCACCACATCACCAGCGCATTGTTGCGCCAACCCCCAGGCCATCTGCGTGCGCGCTTTCTCATAAGGTTCATCGGCCAGCAGTTCTAGACTGCGACGAAACGCGTTGTCAGCGGCGGCGGTAGCCCCTTCGGCAGCCAACAGTTGACCCAGAATCCCCAGCGCGATCCCCTCATCGCGCGCCATGCGCATGTCATGGGCCAGCCGGAGCGATTCCTGAATGGCGGTGTGGGCAGCGACTCGTTCCCCCTGAGCCAGCAGCAATTGCGCGCGCAGGCGGTGGAGTTCCGGCCATTGATAGGCGGCGCCGGCAGCGGTGATCATCTCTTCTGCTTCATCCAACAAATGGGCGGCTTCGGTGTAGCGTCCCTGGCGCAGGCGTAGATCAGCCAGGCTATACCTGCCATTGCTGGCATATTCACCGACATGGTTACGCAATGTTTGCAGGTGGCCTTCCGCCGCGTCGTCATCTCCCTGCCAGGTGCGCAGGATGCCCAAGTTGAGGTGAAAGAGCGCTTGATGGTGGGCCGTTCCCAACTTCTCTGCCTCGGCTAACCCCTCTTCCAACAGCCGCCCCGCCTCGGCCCACTCACCCGCCACCAGATGATAAGCCCCCAAATTGTTGAGCAGATCGACGGCCTTAAAGGGATGGGGCAAGCGCCGACAGATGGCCAGCCCGCGCGTCCAGTGGTCAACGGCCTGCGCCATCTGCCCAGTGTAGAAATCGATGACGCCCAGATTCTCGTGGGCCGCTACCTGCAAGACATGGGGCGTGGGGGGCAGCAAGGCCAGACCCGTGTGGGCCGCCTGCCGGGCCGCGTCATACTCCCCCTGGGCGGCCAGAAACCCGGCCTGTTTTAGATAAAGCGAGGCTGCTAACAGCGGGTCGGCATCACCAAGCACATCTAGCCCCTGTTGGGCCAGACGTACGGCTTCGGTAAAGGACTCCTGCTCGGCCAACCCGGCCAGCCCCAGCAAGAGTTCGGCCTGCAAGACAGGCGCATGGGGAAGGGTCCCCAGTAAGGTGTGCGCCTCGGCATAAGCCGCATGAGCCGACTCCCGTTCCCCCAGCAGGGCATAGACCTGCCCTTTGGCCACACAGATCGCCGCCCACAGCAAGGAGTCCAGGTCGCCCTGCCGGAAGCGCGTCAACAGGCGTTGCAGCGCGTGTAAACGCCCCTGACCGATCAGATGCTGAAGGTTGGCGGTGATGACATGGGCCGCATCATCCATCGCTGTGGCGCGCAGATAGTGGAGCGCCGCCTGGATCGCATCGACCTCCTCCGTTGCATAATGGACGGCGGCGCGCCGGTGCATAGTCTGTCGTTCGCGGCGGTGAAGACCATTGTAGAAAAATTTCTGCACCAGCGCATGGGTCGAATAGCGTTGGCCTTGCGGGCCGGGTTCCGCCGTGAGCAGATAGCGCGTGGCAAGGCTGAGGAGGGCATCGCGCACGCGCAATTCTTCGCTGATGGCCTCAATCGCCTGACGGGTGCCGGGGTAGCCGTCCAAGATGGCGACCGCCGCCATGACTGCACCTTCGGCGGGGCTGAGCAGGTTGTTGACCAGGGCGAGCAGGTGGCGCTCCAGATCTTCGGCGGCGGCGAGTTGCTCGATCAAGGTGTAAGGATCGTCGGTGCGGCGCAGAGCCTGAATGGCGAGGGCGAGAAACTCGCCGTTGCCTTCGGTCTCGGCGTGCAGTTGATGGACAAGATCGGGCGTGAGCCATAGGTTGTGTTGGCGCAGCAGGTTGCGTGTATCATCGAGCGACAGACCGGCCAGCGCGTTGTCCGGTGTCAGACCCGGCAAGGTCAGCTTCTGGCGCGTGGTGACAATCAGGGAGAGCCGTTTGGTCTGGGCCAACTGGGTAAGTCGGCGCGCCAATTCAACTGCACTGGCTTCTTGCGCCAGATGGTGCAGATCATCCAGACACAGCAGATAGGCGTCACGCTGCACCATTTGGAGCAGATAGTCAATCAGCGCGCTCAAAGGGGGTGGGGCGCCACGCTGGGCGCGACCATCTGCAGGCGTCCCCTGTAACATTTGCCACAGCTCCGCCTGCCCCCGCTCGGCCAGAAAAGCCGCCAGGCGCCAAACCAGCCCATCCACGCCCTCGTCCGGCTGACAGGTATGCCAAAAGATCGCATGGCGTGGGGCCGCGGCGTGGGCCAATGCCAGTGCTAGCGCCGTCTTGCCCACCCCAGCCATGCCGCTGATCACCGCTATCCCCTGCGTTGCCAACAGGCCCTGGTAGTATGCCAACTCCGTCTGCCGCCCGATAAAGGGCTGGCTGTGGCTGGGGAGGGCGTGGAGGGGAGGCGGTGCGGACATGACCGGATGACCGGATGACGAGCTGACCGGATGAGGCTGCGTGCCCACTGGACGTCCGGGCTCAGCCGCAGGGGGTGAAGCGATCATCTTGTCATCTTGTCTTCTTGTCATCTCGTTCGTGCCGCGGCGCGGCCGGATTGCTGCATAGAGCGCGGTCGTTTCCGTCTCCGGGGGGACGCCGAGTTCATCATGCAGCAAGCGGACACAGGTTTCGTACTGCCGCAGGGCCGCAGCGGGTTGACCAGATTGGGCATAAAGCGCGATCAGGGTGCGGTGGGCCGGCTCGTGGAGAGGATCATGGGCGACCCAACGGCGTGCATAGTAGAGGGCTTGATCCAGGGAAACTCCTCCCGGGTACCCTTTGGGTGCCTCCCCAATCTGGGGGAGGTCAGGAGGGGGTATACTCAACCGCGCCAACACCCACCCTTGCGCGGCGTGGAGTTGCTCGCGCTGGAAGAATTGCCACTCGTCAAAGGCGGGGCTGTCGGGCAGGGTGAAACCGGCCAGGAAGTGATCGCCATAGCAACCATCGGCAGCGATAAGGTGGGGCAGGCAGGTGGGACAGTCGGTGACAGCCGCGTGCTGACACCCTTGTGCGGCGGTGACGGCGTGCTGAAAGATGGTAACATCTACCACAATGCGTTCCTGCCCCGTGGCCGCCAGAGCAATCTGCTCGCGGTCGGCGGCGAAATATCCCTCGCCCAGCAGGTCGCGCAGGCGCGCCAGTTCGCGCCGCAGATGGCTGCGCGCAGCGGCTTGCCCATAGTCGGGCCAAAGGAGGGTGGCCAGGCTGTCGCGACTGTACGGCCGCGCCGTCACCGCCAGATAGGCGAGCAGCGCCCAGGCTTTGCGATGGTTCAGGGCAATGGCGCCGCCGTCGCGCGTCAGGCGCGGCGGGCCAAAGAGGTGTAGATGTAATGCCAAGCGTCACTCAGGCCATATTGTTTGTTAAGATGATATTAACTTTTTTCCCAACCGCATCGGCATAGCGGGTCAGGGCGTCAATGGTTGGATTAGCGTCGGTGCTATTCTCCAGCGCTGATAACGTGGCTTGTGCAAGCCCGGTGCGTTCCCCGATATCGGCCAGGGTCAAGCCTTTTTTGATACGTTCACTTTTTAGAAACGCCAGGATACGCTGAATATCGCCGCCTTCTTGTAAAGCTATAGCCAGTAACGCCTGGCCCCGTTGGCGAAGCTCCGGCAATTCTTCTGCAATTTGTGCCCGTATACGACGATCGTCTTCTAGCTCTTCTACTGTTGCTGCCCGATAGATTCGTTTGATGGCTGCGTTTGTCATAATTTGTTCTCACTCGTTCGTACTTTGCTACAGCTCATACGCCGTCACAGGATAAACCGTATCCTCATCAATCTGTCTGTAGACCACTAAAATGTAACGCCCGGTACTTGTGAAGCCATAGACGATGGGGCGACCTGAGGAACGACTAATGTCACGGCCCAGCGGAGCTAACAGCACGTCCTCAATATCTTCCGGCGTCAACTCATGCTTGGCAATGTGTTCCAGGTTGCCACCTGGCCCTGGGACCCAAACAATGGTAAGGCGTGCCATCTGCGTTTCTCACCTTGGTCATGCTGTAAAAGTCGTTGATTCATTCTAGCGCAACTTGGCTAACGAATCAACGCAAACTCATGCCAATCAACGCGCCCGTCAACGGCGCCGTCCACGACCAGCGCACGCCGGCTGCCTATACTGACAAGGGTACGGGTCAGAAGAACACTTGCAAGTAGGCGGCCACGCTCTGTTCTTAAGCACGCTCGCCGTCGAGGGAGCCCTCATCCGATGACCCTTCATCAACGATTCGATAGCCCAGTTGACTCATTGGGCAAAGTGTGCGTGATGACCAATGCATTCGCGCCTGAATGCCGCTTGTCTGCTCACACTTGCGGCTGATGAGTTCACAAGTATGAAGGGATAAAATGAGATGATTACCCGTTCTCTGCACAAGCACATTGTCAAAATAATCCTTGCGGTCGCCCTAACGTTGACCGTCATCGGCACAACCGGGGCCTGGGACGCCATGCTGGGGCTGCACATGACGCCAAGCGCGTATGCCTGTGTTGGCAGCGGCAGTGGCGCCGGCGGCGACTGCTAACGCACACCGCACGCAAGACGACGCCTTTGGGCCTACTGGGGCTTTTCTCCGTCCCAGTAGGCTAAGTACGCCGTGCAATAGGTCAGATACAACTGGCGCAACTTGTGATTGGTCTCCTGTTCAAGCAGAAAAGCCAGGCGCTGGCGATGCTCGGAAGAGACCGTGAAGCCGGCGGCAACTGCGGCACATGCCGTGAGCGCGACCAGCACTTTCATCTCTTCCACTCTATTGCCGATGTCCGCAAAGGCGGTCTGTGCAGATTCCAATAACGGGCGCGCAGCTTGCCACTGCGCACGATATTGGTAGAGCAGGCCCAAGTTGTGTTGGGTGTTTGCCAGCTCCAGCCGCTGGTCGAAGGTAGAAAAAATGGCGTGAGCTTGCGTAAAATAGCTTTCCGCTTGTTCCAAATCACCCCGTTTGATCTGAACCAGACCAAGATTGTTCCATGTTTTGGCGATCCATACTTGTTCGCCGCTGATCTCGGCTTCAGCGCGCGCCATCTCTAGATAATTGAGCGCTTGATCCGGTTGGCCGCACTCAATATAGAGCAGGCCCAGATTGGTGTAAACCAAAAACAAGCGGTGATGATCCTGTGCGCGCTGCCACAGGGCGCAGGCGCGATTCAACGCTTGCTCGGCCTGTGCATAATCTCCTTGGCGCGTATAGAGCAAGCCAAGATGATTGTGGGTATGGGCCAAACCGTGGGCATTTTGTAACTGTTCAAACAGGGCCAATGCATGGTGGCACAGCACCGCGGCGCGCCAGTAACATCCGGCATCAATAAAGAGATAGCCTAGATTGGTGCAGGCGCGTGCCTCATCAAAGCGGTTGCCGCTCTGGCGTGCCAGCAGAATCACACGCCGATAGGTAAAGATCGTCTCCTGGAGCCAACCCTGTCGTTGCGCGATACGCGCTCGGAGCATCAGCAGTGAGATTTTGCTCTCATTATCGGACTGAAGATCAGCCAACTCAAGCGCGCGTTCTAGCTGCCTGCGCCAACTCCCCCAGTGCCCACTGCGTTCAACGTAGGGCGCCAATGCAATCGTCAGGTCGCGCGCCTGGGGCCAGGCAGCCAGTGTGCGCAGCCCAAAATCGAGGATGTGACAGGCTTGCACCCGTTCCTCATCAGACAGCTTATTTGTAACCGAGTGCACGGCTACCAAAGACTCGGCCAGGCTCTGATGGATATAGCTCAAAAAGAGCGAGGCGTAGATGTTTTCGGAAGGGAGCGGCGCGGGGGCAGTAAGGCTAGACGCAGTAGATGGGGCAATAGCTTGAATTGCTGTGGTCATGGCAGCGCTCCCCAGCGGATCACCTGTTCTTGCAAAAAGGTCGCAGTCAAATTGTGGATCGTGTAGCGCCGTGTGTGGAGATCGCCGCGGCTGTCCACCAGGTTCAAACGCACCAGGTGCGTTAAGGCATCGGTCACGGCGCCGGCGTCCATCTGGCTGACTTTGGTAATGTGGGCCAGTGTACCGCCCAGGCTGCTCACCAAGGGCATAACTAAAAGCACGCGCCGCGCCGTCTCGTCCAAGGCGTCCCAGGCCTGGCGGTAGATGTAGGTGTAGAACTGTTCCGTGGTCTGGCCGCAAGCGGTGCGCAGGTTTTCTAGAATGGTGTCAAGCGCATGAATGTGGCCCTGGCCCACCACCAGTCGGATGGCTAGCGGGTTGCCGCCAACCGTTTCAATCAATGGTTGCAGATCGGCATCGCTGGCGTGTAGTAGGTCAGGCAGATTGCGTAGGCGTGCTTCCTGGCGCACCAGGCTGAGCGTCCAAACCGGGGGCAGTTCCGGTACCGGGTAGTGATAGACATCGGTTTCGTGAAAGAGACTGGCGCGCGAGGTGAGTAAAAATTTCGTCGGGTTGGCCAGATCGCGTAGCGTATCGACCAGCATTTCGGTGTCAGCCAAGGTTTCCAAATTGTCGACGATGATCAGGTGGGGGCGCTGGTTGAGCCGTGGACAGAGAATCTGCTGCAGATCGGCCAGGGTCATGGTGGGGGTAAGCTGGATTTCGGGTTGCAATTGGTTGATCAGGGTGCGCATCAGGGTATCAGCGCTCAGCGCCGGCTGTTCAATCGCGCGCAACCCCCGGTGGGCGTGAAAAAGCTGCTGCTTCGCCGTCACCCAACCAATGTCGTCAAAATGAGCACGCAGGATCGCCTGGCGCGCCACGGCATCAGCCAGCGTTGTCTTGCCGATGCCGCCGATCCCGGCCAGAGCGATGAGCCAGGGCGGTTCGGGTGTGCAGAGCAGCTCTACCAAATGGGTCAGATGGTGATCGATCCCAACTAGATGGCTATTCGAGGGCGGCTGAAGCCGTGCTTCCAACGCGCAACAATAGCCGGTGCGCAGTTGCTCTTCCTGGGCATAGAGAATTTCGGCCAGATGAGTAATGGCCTCGCTCTGTTTGTTGTAGACGGTGCCTTCAGCCATGTTCAGGTCAGTCGCAATGGCTTGGATGGGTTTCCCTGCCAAGAAGTGCTGGCGCAAGATCTTGGCTTCCACCTCTGTCTTTGCGGCTAACTCTTGCAGACCGTTTTCGATAATCTGGTATATGGTCGACTGGACCGTGTCGTGCTGGGCCCGCTGAGTGGCTTTAAAGAGGTGCATTGATTGCAGCGGACTGGTGGTAAGCCTCTCTTTTCGTAAGGTTTTCAACGTTTCATGGATGAGCGTGCGAAAGTCTGAGAGGGTTGTTGACGTCAGAATGTCCATCGGCAGCCGACGCGATTCAGCCATGAATTTGTCTTTCTTTCGCTACTTCACACCTTAAACTCAAGACCATTCAAATAAGACGATTGAACTAGTGGAGCAGGCGTCCTCTAACGCCGGTCTGGTCGAGGACCAAGCGCATTAGAAAATGCTCTCTCCACATTGGAATGGTCTTGACCTTAAACTACACCAAAAATTTACGCCAAAGGTAGTCGTAATTGTACTACAATCCCCTATTTTTTGAAAAACTAGCGCGCAATGGCTGAAATTGGTGTTGCATAAGACTGGGCTGTAAGGAAGGAGGCATTGAAGCTCTGTAATTGCTAAAATGAACTTTCTGTGAAGTTGACATGAGGGCGGGATGAAGTCTGTTGCCAGGGTATTGTAAAGGGTTATATCCCAGAGAAAGTAAGGTGTAGATGACAATCGATCAAGATTAGACATGATAGGGATTCAGTTTTTGACAAGATTTACAAGATTGCACGGACTCGTGTACAACGATGAAAAATCTTGCAAATCCTGTGAATCCTGTCGAACCCTAATGAAGTCTAGTGAAGTCTATTGATGCCTGTTCTGTCTGTCATTTGTCGGCAATGGCCTATGATACAGCCTAGCGCCTGTCATTTTTGCTTAGGATGAAGTGAAGAATGGATGAAGAATTCGTGAGATCAAAATTGCCTACTCTAGCCTATACTACTTTCTGTCATTTTAGTAAAGTTTGTCATCTTGGTTTGGTAAAGGAGGGTAGGATTTTGTTATCGTAACTTAATCTTTGGTTGTTTCGTAAGTTTCTGTGTCCACGGCACTGTCGACCCACACGCTCACCACATTGCTTCCTCAACGCCAACATTGCCACGATCTTTGCGCCATCGCCGTTCGGACCTTGCGATTATGCTTGGCTTCAGCCATTCCCTACGCGCCTGAAGCCGCGTGCACCGAGTAAGGCGCCCAAAGTCGCGCCCTTCATTATCAGCGGGATTGTCCAGCATTGGCCGGGTTTCTAGACCTGCGGCTTGTGCGAGTTTAGAAACCCAGGCGATGTCTAGTCCTACCCAGGTTCTTGCTAAAGTCAATTCCGTTTGAATATTGTCGTTGGCCTTTTCTGCCAGCGCCTAAATTGATTCACTGTTGCGCGCATTGGTGGCATTCCTGGCCGGAAGTCGGCAGCAGAAACTCGTCTCTCGTATTGCTGGACAGCCCCTAAGAGGAACATACAAGGGCATGAAATCTTATGAAACATTGGATCAAACACAGATTTTTTCAGCGCACAGCTAGTTGGCTGGCTAACGAGCCGATGATGAGGCCGAATCACGTGGCCCAGATTACCCATCGCTTCTTTGATAGCCTGGAGCGCAGACACCAAATTGGGGTCTATGTCCCAACCACACTTGCGGTCAGCCAGCAAATTGATACGACGGAGTATGTCAACCGAACGCTTAGTTTCCTGGGCGAAAGATTTGGTGGTGCGACTAGCACACAGGCGAGCGGAGTCTGGAAGAGTGCTGAGATTGGTCTCGTTGGTGAAACGGTATATATCGTGCGCGCCTATGCCACCGAAGCTGATATGAACAGATACTTGGATGAGATTATTGCCTACATCAAAGAGATCAAAAGCAGTCTGAAGCAAGAGACCATTGCGTTTGAAGTTGATCAAAAGCTAGCATTGCTTTGAGACCTGTGAGAAACCCGCCAGAATTGTTCATAATTGGTGTAAGTTGTATTTGGATAAATATACAAGAAAATATTAATCCAGTTGCGAATACGGTAATGTTTAACGACCTTGCCGCGCTGCGGAATGTTAACTGCGCGGTCGAGGCATACAGTTAACCTACGTCTATATCCTAAGGAGAACTGAATCATGGTATCAAGAAACAGTAGACGTCAACCTTTGCTAGTCGCCATCGTGCTTTGCGCTATGATCGCCATCACAAGTGGAATTGCCAACAACCGACTTTCTGCGCAAGCCACTGACTTGACGACCCTGGACGACGCGGCGATCACAGCGTACCGTTGGCAGGCCATGGCCCGTTTCTACACCAACCAAGCAGCCACCGATCTGAGGTACCTGAACGATGCAGCGATCACAGCGTACCGTTGGCAAGCAATGGCCCAGTTCTACACCAAGCAAACTGCTATGCGCGCCGTGACCCGTTGAGCGGTGCCGAGCGCAACAAAAGGAACGATAGCGGCTTGGTGAGCACATGTTTGCTCATTCACCAAACGTAGACCGCAGCGGCAGGGAAAAATAAATCGTGAAAGATCACTGTGAAAGAGAAAACTAACGATGAACTCCGGCAAAATTATCCTCTTGAATGGCGTAACATGCATCGAAAAAACTAACATCTGCACAGCGTTACAGGCCGTGTTGGACGAGCCTGCCCTCTATCTAGGTCTTGAGCAGTTGATTGACCTGCTCCCCAATTACAAGCAGGTGCTTCCCGTGGGGGCTGACCGCTTGGCAAGCACGCCACGGTCTAATGCGATGGAGAACAACGCACTTTACGCTTGTGACTCATGCGGACAACAAGTGATCTCGGGTATGCATCGCATGATTGCCGCGCTGGCCAGCGCCGGCAACTATGTGATCGCCGATCATTTTCTGTTCGATCTGCGCTGGTTGCGCGAGTGCGCCTTGTTGTTTTGTGATCTACCTGTGCTATTGGTCAGTGTACGCTGTCCACAAGAGATGAGTGAAACCTATCCCCAAGTTACAACACTGGATACCCCAGGTGTCTATGATTTGGAAGTCGATCCATCCTTATTTAGCGCCCATCAATGCGCTTTGCAGATCAAAGAGCGCATGCTGGCAGGAGTGCCGCCGATGGCTTGGCATTGGCTCAAGGTCTGGAGCGACCCGGCCAAGCACCGGGGCTGGATCAGAGGCTGTCCCGACCAGGCTGAACTCCGCCCGCAACTTGGGGCAGCCCACCTGACCGCCGTTCATGAGAAACGGATGAAAAAACTGTGAAAACAACTGCTGGTTTTGTCCCAAAGCGTATTTGTCTAGGTTCAGTGCTGTTCCCGGTGGCCACCGTCGCTTGCACCACCGTCGCTTCCTCATCACAACCCTTTCCCACCGCCGTTTGGACTTTGCATGACCCCGGCTTCAGCCACTCCCTACGCGTCTGAAGCCGAATGTATCAAGTAAGGCGCCCAAAATCGCACCCTTCATTACAATCGGGATTGCCCATCATCAGCCGGGTTTCTATGGTCGCAACCTGCGCGAGCCTAGAAACCCAGGCTAGGTTCAATCCTACTATGGTTCTTACTAAAGTCAATTCAGTTTGAAGAGCGTCGCTTAGCCTTTTGCCGGCAGTATCCCACCTGCTTCGCCGCTGCGGGCATGGGTTTCATCGCTTGCCGCAAGCTGGTTCGCAACAACGACCTTGTTCTCACTGGATTTGCTTTAGTCATCTTATTTCAATCTGTATTCAAAGGATGGTCAGATGTCTCATTTTTCTAACAGTCATCGTAAAACCAGAGTAAAAATGGTTCTAGGGATCGACTCCCGATTTTTTCGCCACACAGTCACCTGGCTGGCTACCGCTTTCTGCTTGTCCTTGGTCGTGAGCTTTGCGCCATATCAGCAGGTGTTGGCGCAAACCACGATTACGGTTACTACCACCACTGATGAACTCAATGCTGATGGTGATTGTTCTTTACGCGAGGCAATTCAGGCGGCGAGTACCAATGCGGCTGTGGACGCTTGTTCTGCCGGTAGCGACGCTGATACGATTGGTTTTGATAACATTCTGTCCGGTCAAACCATCGACCTGACTTTGTTTGATACCGGTGTGGATAGCACCGAGTTTGGCCCAACAGCTTTTGATATTGTCTCGACGATTACGATTGTTGGTCCCACACCCAACGGTATCACCCTTGCCAGAAGTGGGGGGGCGAACTTCCGGCTCTTCCGCGTGACCAGTAGCGGCAACCTGACCCTGAGAAATGTAACCTTGCGTAATGGCATGGCAAAGGGTGGTCATGGCACCCTCGATTGGTGTTTCCCTGATTGCGGTGGCGCCGGTGGTGGCGGTGGCGCCGGTATGGGTGGTGCGATCTTCAATGAAGGAATCGTTACGATAGAAAATTCTACTTTGGAGGCTAATCAAGCTGTCGGTGGTGGCGGCGGTTTCGGCGGCGACGGTGGAAGTGGCAATGGCGGCGGTGGCGTGGGTGAATATGGGAGAACGATCTATGACACCACCAACCAGAGCTATGGGGGTGGCCCTAACGGCGGTATTGGGAACACCGCTACACCGACCGATGGTGGTAATGGCGGTGGCGGTGGCGGCGCTGGCGACTTCGTTGGCAATGGGGGTAACGGTGGTTTTGGTGGTGGTGGTGGTGGTGCTTCCGGCACTGAAAAGCTTGGTGGGAATGGCGGTTTTGGTGGCGGTGGCGGCGGTAATCGCTCGGGTACGGGTACAACAGGTCTTGGCGGTTTCGGCGGCGGCAATAGTTGTATCAGTGCCGGCGGCGGTGGGGCCGGGATGGGGGGAGCTATCTTCAACCGGGCCGGTATGGTTGTGATTACCAATGCCACCTTATCTAATAATACGGCTAATGGCGGACCTAGCAGAGGCTGTGCTTTTGCAGGTCATGGTTTGGGCGGAGCAATTTTTAATTTGGATGGCGTCGTTACCCTTCAATTCGGCACCTTATCTAACAATAGTGTTGTATCCGGTGATGGAAATGGGCCGCGCGCCGATGGCGGGGCGATCTTCACCAAACAGCTAAACGGCACAGCTCGCTTGACGCTGAACAATACCATCCTGGCCGACACAAGCAGTAGCCAAACCGATCTCTTCAATGATGGTGGTACAGTTGATGGCAGTCAGACCAATATTGTCGAAACAAATGCTGCCAACGGGAACGGTGCGCCGGCTAGTCTGCTGATCCCGAACAATGGCGACCCTAGCCTTGCCGCTTTGGCCAATAACGGTGGCCCCAGCTTTACCCACGCCCTGCTTCCCGGCAGTGTTGCCATTGATGCTGCCGATGCAGTTGCTTGTTCTTCCTCGGCAGTAAACAATTTCGATCAGAGAAATTTTGTTCGTCCGGTTGATGGCAACGACGATACCATAGCTGCCTGCGATATTGGCGCCTTTGAATTTCTTGCGGCGACTGCTCTCGCTGAAGTCGATGTGAAGGGCAATGGCGTGTCAATTGCCAGTGGTGACACCACCCCTAGCCCTAGCGATCACAGCGACTTTGGCAGCGTGAATGTTAGCAGCGGCACAGTCGTGCGCACCTTTACCATTCAGAACACCGGCAATGCAGCACTGAGCGTTAGCACGCCAACCGTCAGTGGCGACCATGCCGGCGACTTCGCGATCACTAGCGCACCGGCCGCCAGCGTGGCCGCCAACGATTCCACCACCTTCCAAATCACCTTTGACCCGTCGGCCCTGGGTGTACGCACGGCAACGGTCTCGATTGTCAACAACGATAGCGATGAGAACTCCTATACCTTCGCCATTCAAGGGACGGGCACGCTCCCTGCCCCCAACTTGAGTATTCCCACTACGCCACGTGATGCCTCAACTGGCAGCCTCAGCGTACCGGTAAATTTTGTTGGCAACGGCGCCAACATCGCCTCGGTTGGCTTCTCACTTGACTATGACGAGGCCTGTCTCAGCTTTGACGCAACCGACAGTGATACCGACGGCATTCCCGATGCCATCACCGGTCTGCCCAATGGCTTTCAGACCACTATCAGCCACAATTCGGCCGATAGTAGCGGTGAATTGGATCTATCCCTCTTTGACAGCTCTACCCCCATTGGCACATTGAGCGACGGGCCACTCTTTACGCTGGCCTTTACGGTCAAGCCGGCCTGTATCACCACCGATGGCAGCAGCAGCAATGTCACCCTCAACTTTGCCGCCACCCCGGCGCCCTCCTTTGGTGACCCTGGGGGCGTTGATGTGGCCGGCACTGCCACGGGCGCAACCATCACCCTGAATTTCAACGCCACCCCCACTGCCATCAACCTCAGCACCAACACGGTCGATGAAAATGCCGCAGCAGGCACAGCCGTGGGTGCGCTTAGCACAACCGATCCCGATGCCGGTGATAGCCACACCTATGAATTGGTGAGTGGCTCTGGCGATACCGACAACGCCAGCTTCACCATTGCCGGCGACACCCTCAAAACGGCAGCCAGCTTTGACTTTGAGATCAAGAACAGCTTCTCCGTGCGCATTCGCACCACCGACAATGGTGGGCTCAATGGCAGCTTTGAACAGAGCCTGACCATCAGTGTCAACGATCTCTACGAGGCCCCAGCCGGCATCGACTTTGGGGGCAGTGGCGCCAACGGCGGTGGCGATGACGGCGATCCAGCCACCCTCGACATCAACGAGAATGCTAGCGCCGGTTCGACCATTGCCACCTTTGGTCCTGCCAACCCTGACACCGGCAGCAGCTATACCTTCGAACTGGTAGATGGCGAGGGCAGCACCGACAACGGCAGCTTTACGTTTGTGGGCAATGAACTACATGTTAATGCCGCGCCGGATGCCGAGGAGCAGAGCAGCTACACCATCCGCGTGCGTATCACCGACGACCAAGGCAACAGCTTTGAGCAGATCTTTACCGTCATTATTAACAACATCAACGACGCCCCAGTGGCGGTGGATGATCCCGACAACCTCACCGCTGCTATCTTTGTCGGCGGACAGTCAATAGTCATCGACGTACTGGCCAATGACACCGATGAAGATGGCGACGCGCTGACGGTTGCCTCGATCACACAACCCGCTAGCGGCACGGCTGTCAATAATAACAACAATGTGAGTTTCACCGCCCCCAATGCCAATAGCAGCAGCAGTTTCACCTATCAAGCAAGCGACGGTGCGCTTACCTCTAACAGCGCTACGGTCAATGTGACTTATGTTAAGAACGATGTGCGGGGTGACTGTAACGCTAATGGCACTGTCACCGCGGCGGACTTTATCGCCACCGTGCTCGAAATCTTTGACAGTGGCGACGGCCAACATAATGGCAACCCAGCCTGGTGGCTGATCTACACCGGCACCTATGCCGGCAGCCCACGTGGTTGCGATTCTAACGCCAGCCAAAACGGGGCGGATAACACCCGTGATAGCGTGACGGCAGGTGATATCATCTGCACTGTGCTCATCTTCTTTGATCAGAACTGTAGTCCCAGCGTCGCCTTGGCCGCGGCGCCGTTGGCCACTGCGCAGGTCGCCGTCGCAGATGCCAGCGCCGCGCCCGGTCAGGTCGCTACGGTAGCCGTAAATCTCAATCCAGCGAGCAATGCGGTGGCCGCCGCCACCTTTGCTTTGCAGGTCGATACCAGCAAGCTCAGCTTTGACGCCACCGACGCTGATGAGGATGGGGCGCCCGACGCTGTCGTCCTCAACATCCCAACTGGCATGAGCAAAAGTGTCCAGTGGAATGCGGCACAAGGGCGCCTGGAGGTGGCCGTCTTTGGCACATCTTTGCCCCTACCCACCCTAAACGAGGGCGCGCTGGCGACGGTCAGCTTCCAGGTAGCTGCGACGGCCACGCCTGGCGATGCTGAGTTAGGGCTAACCATGGTCTCACTCAGTGACACAGATGGTCAAGATCTGGCGGTTGATCAAAGCGGGGGCACGCTCACCATCATTGGCGCCGACGCATCTAATTTCCTGTACTTGCCGATGATCGTACAGTAGCCAATGCCGCTAGTACATTGTGGCGTAAATACCACGGCAGTAAATAAGGCCAGTTACCACTGGAAAGCAGGCAGAAAAACTGTGGCCTTATTTACGCCGGGATTTACTAGTGCACGGTCAGGGAAGTTTGGCTAGAGTAGAGGTGGTCACCCAAGTCTTCCTGGAAGGGGCGGCGGATGGTGAAAGACAGGGGGTGTGCGTTGCCCCTTCCAGGAAGACGCACGCCAGCGCACCCACGTGGGCTAAACTCGCAAAATTTCGGTTACACTGCACTAGGCGCCTAGGCAATTGCCTAACGCTTGGGTAAGGGAATTGGATGAGCCAGACGCCTGTCGCGATTATCGAGTCGCGCGTAGATAGTTGCTATAAATCGTGACTTGATAGTCGTGACTCGATAGTCGTGACTTGATAGTCGTGACTTGATAGTCGTGACTTGATAGTCGTGATGGGCGTCTGCTAGTGCTGGCCTTTCATAAAACTATTTTTTTGTTACACTTGCTGGTATGTAATGGCACAACGAGTAGATATTTTCCGTATGTTCGCCGGTGTACTGGTCGCGCTGGCAATAATTAGCAGTGGCTTATGGCAAGGCCAGCTTTGGGCACAGGTCACTGGCCCCACACTGACCATTCCGCAAGCCATTGCCGCTACGGTTGGCCACCCGGTGCTGGCGCCCGTTGATTTTCGCGCGGGCGGGGCAGCGGTGGCCAGCCTCACATTTTCTATCGATTTTGACGAGAGCTGTCTAGGTTTTGATGACAGCGACAGTAACAATGATGGTCTGTTGGATCATGTGCATTTTAGCAAGCCCGCGGCGTTTCAGGGCTCTGTCTCCTACGCGGCTGCGGATCTGGCCGGCGAGTTGGATATCGTGATCGCCGATTTTTCGCCTCCGTTTGCCATCTTACCCGATACAGATGGACTGGTAACCATCGAATTCATCCCGCTCTGTAGCCCGACCGGCGACGCCCCGCTCACTGCCGCCATCGGCTTTTCTCATGCGCCAACAGTCAGCTTTGGGGATCCGGGTGGCCGTGATCTCAAGGGTATAACCAGTGGCGGCACGGTTGTAATTGCCAACCCAGCAACCGCCACGACCACACCGACGGCTACAGCCACATCGACCACCACACCTCTCGCCACACCCACAACTACATCAACGGCGCTCCCGACGGCCACAGCTACAGCTAAGGCAACAACAGTGGCCTCCCCGACCGCTACAGCTACGGCGACCGTCCTACTGCTTCCTTCCGAGACAGTTCCCGCAACCCCTACAGTCACAACTACAGCCACAGCTACCGCGCCCCCTACGGCCACAGCGACTGCCACATTGCAGAGCACAACTGCACCTACCGCCGTGGCCACACCTACGGCCACAGCCACCACAGAGTCCGTTCCGCAACTGTCACGGATTTTTCTGCCTTGGATTAAGCAGTAATCCTCTCGTTGCCAGCGCAAACTTGGCCAAAAACAGCAATGCACCGACGTAAACGGGTGTGTCCCATTTTCGGGGGCCGAGTCGAGTCTCCCCAATTTCTCTGCCAAAACTCCTCCGAAAATGTGGTACACACCCACATAAAACAGCGCGTTGCCCTGTGAACAAAGTGCTGGTAAAATAGTGGCCAACCCTTTTTCTGCTTACCCAAGAACCATACCGGCGTCGTTTTGTAGGCAACGGCGCCGGTTTTGAGAGGAGCGCCCAATGCCAGACTCTGTCTCTACCCAGCCCACCTATGATCTCCTGATCCGTCGGGCCAGAGTGATCGATCCCGCCCAAAAGCTCGACCGCATCGCCGACATTGCCGTGCATGACGGCAAAATTGCCGGCATCGGCGACTACCCCGTTGATGAGCCGTCAGCCGCCGGCGCCACCATCATTGACGGCGCCGGCTGTGTGGCCAGCCCCGGCTGGATCGACCTCCATGCCCATGTCTTTGCCGGCGGTAGCACCAGCGGCGTCCACCCAGACCAGGAAGCTGGCGTCGCCACCGGCGTCACCACGGTGGTCGATGCCGGCACCGCCGGTTTTGACACCTGGCCCACTTTTCGGGAAACGATTATCGAACAGGCCACGACGCGGGTGTTAGCCTTTATGAATGTGTCAATCAAACCCACCAAAGGGCCGCGCCACGGCGAATGGAGCAACTTTGCCCAGGGCAAGACCATTCCGCTGGCCGAGCAAGCAGCGGCCGCCGGTCATTGCCTCGGCATCAAGGTGCTGGCCAGCCAGACCCACTGTGGCAACCTGGGCATTACGCCGGTCAAGCTGGCGCGCCAGGCTGCCCGTCTTTCCGGCACAGGGCTCATGGTCCATATCGGCAATGCCCCTCCAGTCATTGAGGATGTGCTTGCACTGCTCGACGAGGGGGATATTGTCACGCACTGCTGGCATGGCAAATATGGCGGACTGCTCGGGCGCGACAAAAGGCCCTTGCCGGCCACCTGGGCCGCAGTAGAGCGGGGGGTGAAGTTCGATCTGGCGCACGGCTCGGCTAGCTTTGCCTTTGCCACCGCGCGCTACGCCCTGGATGCCGGACTACCCCTGCATGCCATCTCGACTGATTTACATGGCGGCTGTCTGCACGGCCCAGTCTACGACATGGGGACCACCATGGCCAAATGTCTCCATCTGGGCTTCTCCCTGCCCGAAGTGGTTCGGCTGAGTACCACCTCGCCGGCCCAATTGATGGGGCGAGCATCGACGTTGGGTTCCCTGGCCGTGGGGCGCGCGGCAGATATTACGCTCTTCCGCGTTGTTGACGGTGAGTTTGCGTTCACCGACGCCGAACGGCAGACCGAGCGGGCGAGCCGCAACCTGAAGGTCTGTTACACCGTGCGCGCCGGCCGCGTGGTCAAAGAGCCATAACCGATGGAAGCGTTGGTGCTGGCGGTCGATGTCGGTTCGACCTGGTGCAAAGCGGGCTATCTGGATCGCCAAGGTCATACCGTTGCCGCGGGACGCGCCTACACGCGTGACATTCCTGTGGATCGCGATGTGACTTTGGCCCGTTTCTGGGATGCGTGTCAGGCGGCGATACGCGCCGCAACCGCTCAGTTGCCGGCGGGTGTCTATCCTGCCGCCATTAGCATTGCCACCCGTGCGCTCTTTGGCGTCTGCATCACCCACCAGGGTGAAGCCTGCTTGCCGGGGTGGGATGCCAAGATTGACCGTACAACTTCGCCCCAGGTGCAAGCGGCCTATGCAGCCGAACGCTGGGGTGAGAAAGATCCTGCGGCTTATGGCTATGCCATGTGGCAGGCCGGCTTTCTGCTCTGGCTCAAAGCGACACGGCCAACCGATTGGCGCGCCATCCGTTACGTTGGCGCCCTGCATGATTACCTGGTCTACGCGTTGACCGGCGTTTGGGTGACCGATCCGACCAGTGGCCCAGGACAAAGCGAATGGCCGGCGGAGATTATCTCCATCAGTGGGCTGCCCCCCACCGCTTTTCCACAGATCCTGGAACCACAGCAGGTGGCGGGCCAGTTGACAGCGGCGGCTGGCCAAGTATTAGGGCTTCCGGCGGACATTCCCGTGGTCACCGGGCTCCATGATGGCACCGCCGCCAACTACGGTGTGCGCGCCATGGAAGTGGGGGATGCCTGCCTAAATCTGAGCACCAACTTTGTGCTGCGCGCGGTCAATGGCCCGCGTTTACCACCGCCGGCCACAGGCTATAAAGTAGCCGCCGATCGGTGGGCGTGGGTCAACAATGTGGGCGGCGCGGCCACACAGTTGGATATTGTGGCCCAATGCTTGCGCCCTGATCTGTTGGATGTGGGGGAAGGTCACGCCCACCTTGGTCATTTGGCCGCTGCCATAGCGCCCGGTGCAGAGGGCTGTGTACTGCCTTTGGTGAGGCCCGGTGCGGAAGCAGATCTGCATCTGGCCGTCCACCAGGCGCGGCAGGATGGCTACGCCGATGGCGTCATCTACCGCGCCGGTCTGGAAGCGGTTGCGTGGGGGGTCCATGAGTTGGTCCAGCGGGCGCAGGGCCATGGCGCGCGACCGCAACGCTACATTGCCACTGGGGGGAGTTCCCAAAACGCGGCGCTTCTGCGCGTGTTGGCCGCAATTCTAGCCGCGCCGATTGCCTGTGGGCCGGCGGAAGGGGGCGTGCTGGGGGCGGCAATGGCCGCGGCTGTGGGCGCCGGCTGGTACGCAACAATGGATGCAGCTATGCGCCACATGAGCACGCCTGGTTCGGTCATTCAGCCCAATCCGGTGGCGGTGGAAGCTTATGCACAGTTGTTGCAGTTTAAAGGAGGCTAACGCAGATGGAAAAGCAGCATGAGGTTGCCGCAATCGGCCATCATCACTATGCCGGCATTTTTCTGCTTGCGCTGGCAACGCTGTTGCTGGAGTTGGCCTTAACGCGCGTTCTGTCGGTCACCTTGTGGTATCACTTTGGCTTTCTTATTATCTCCACCGCTCTGCTTGGTTTTGGCGCCGCAGGCGTGGTGTTGGCCTTATGGCGGGGATTACGGGAGAAAGCGCCGTTAGATAGTACACTGGCGCTCTTGGCGCTGGCCTTTGGTTTGTTGACCATTGCCTGTTTCTGGTTGCTCCAACGCATCCCCTTTGATCCCTTTAGCTTATTGGTGGAGCGTCGTCAGCTCCTATCTATGCCGCTCTATTACCTGACTCTGGCGTTTCCCTTTTTCTGTTCTGGCCTAGGGCTGGCATTGCTTTTGACACGTGGGGCATCCCAAGTCCATCGACTGTATGCTTTTGATCTCTTTGGGGCAGGTGCTGGCTGTATGCTTTTGGTCGTTGCTATGCCAGCGTTGGGTGGTTCCGGCACAGTGGTTGCGGCGGGTGCGTTGGGCATGTTGGCTGCTGTGCTCTTTGCGGTTAAGCGGGTGCGTTTGCTGGCTGGCCTCAGCATCGTCTGCTGTTTGGCAGCGTGCACCCTTGCCCTTATCGCTGACCGGGCATTGCCCTTGGCGGTGACGCGCAACAAAATGCGACCCTTAACGCCGCCGCTCTATACCGCCTGGAATACCTTTTCGCGTATTGATCTCTATGAACGTCCGCCTGGTCTGGCGGGTGGGCTAAGATCTGTCCGCCTCTTCTTTTTCGATGCTGGAACGGCCGTCACAGGCATGGTTGATCTGCGCCCCAACGTGCGCGATTATCTCAGCCAACATCGCATCGACGCTGATTACCCGTCGGGTGTGGCCTATCTTGGTAAGGAGCATCCCAAGATCCTGATTATCGGCAGCGGCGCCGGCTCACAGGTGCTCGATGCGCTTCACTTTGGGGCGCGCGAGATTACGGCGGTGGAGATTAATCCGATTATCAACGAAGTCGTCAGTCACACCATGCGCGATTATTGGGGCGATCTCTTTAATCAACCGGAAGTCCATCTGGTAACCGAAGAGGGACGCAGCTATGTGCGCCGTTCACATGAACAGTACGATGCTATCATTGCCGTCCATACCATTAGCAACGCGGCGATTGCCGCAGGGGCGCTTTCCCTGGCCGAGAATTATGCGCTGACGCGCGAGGCGTTGGCCGATTACCTAGACCATTTGACACCCGATGGCATTCTCTTTTTGACTCGCCCCGAGGCGCAGATTCCCCGGCTCTTTGCCACTGCGCGCGAAGTGCTCGCCGCGCGTGGGGTGGCCGACATTGCGGCACATCTTTATGCCTACCGCGATCCGCCGGGGCCACAGCCTGCCGACGCCCCCCGTCTCTCCTTTAGCGCTGGCTTTCTCCTAAAGAAGTCACCCTTTACCACATCGGAAATCCACCAGATCGAAGCGTTGTTGGGCATCGTGCCAGCAGCGCAAAACCCTTTTGATCGGGCGCCGGCTACGCTCTATTCACCGCTAGAACCACAAGGCGAGAGCATCTATCAGACGCTGGTCAATGCGCCTGATCTCCGCACAGTCTACCGCGCCTATGCCACTCAGCTTGCACCGGCCACCGATGATCGTCCTTTCTTTAATCAGCATACCCGCTGGTCGAGCATTGACCGCAGTACCTTCCGCGATCTCTTCACCCAGGCCAACCAAGGCCGGCTAGCGCTCGAAGACCGGCCAGTGGCCGAGGTGGCTTTGCTTGTTCTGCTCGCACAGACTGGCCTGATTACGGCGCTTTTTCTGCTGCTGCCGTTAGCCCTCTTTGCCCGTGCAGAAATCCGGCAGACGCCCAGCCGCGGACGCTACCTGCTCTACTTTGCCGCTTTAGGGTTAGGGTTTATTCTGGTCGAGATTGCGCTATTGGGTCGTTTCACCCTCTTTCTGGGACAACCCGTCTACACTTATGCTGTGGTGCTAGCCGGGCTGCTGATCTTTACCGGTATCGGCGCCTACGGGGCGGCTAGATTACAGCCGCCGCGCTGGGTGCTGCGGTGGAGCATTCCCCTGCTTATCCTGTTCTTAATGGCAGCCATCTATCTGCTGCCCTCGCTCTTGACCGCAGCGCTGGGCTTGCCAATATGGGGGCGGGTGGCGCTGGCGTTGGCGCTGTTGGCGCCGCTGGGCATCTTGCTGGGAATACCCTTTCCTACAGGGTTGCACATGGTGGCGCAGGAGGCGGGGGTGCTGGTCGCCTGGTCTTGGGGTATTAACGGTTTCTTCACGGTTATCGGCACGGTCAGTGCGCAGATCCTGACCATGACGTTGGGGTTCAATGCTGTGCTCTGGATCGGCGCCTGTTGTTATCTAGTGGCATTGGCTGCAATGGGTACGCGCGGCGGGGCTCAGATTCATGCTGCTTCAGGTTGATCCCTGTTGCGTTGGCCAAGCTTGCTCATGTATTCGCTCCGCGGGTCCCCGATGGAATGCTGTCTGGACGCTCTGCTTCTCCGGAGGGTATAGAGCGTCCAGACAGTGGAACTACGCAGCGCATGGATACAAGAAATGTCTGCCATAACTCAGTTTACAAAGCGCTAAGCTTTCACCGGAATCATCTCCCCATCGGGGCGCGGATGATTGGCCCAGTGCCCTGTGGGTTCACTGCCACGGCAGACAATGGAATGGACATTCCAGCCATTGTAGGCGCGCACATCGGCGGCGAGAAAACGCATAGCCAGCCCACAGCGGCGCCGGTTGGAGTTGTTGGGTTCAGAGCCGTGGAGAATCCAGTCGCTGTGCAGTGACATTTGGCCGGCTTTGAGTTCAATCGCCACCGGCGGGTCGCCATATTGTGCTGGGTTGCGCACGGTCTGATTGAGAACGTTCTGCTCCTCCTCCGTGCTCCGCTCGAACGCAACCTGGGCGTTGAGGTGCGAACCGGGGATGACCTGCATCGCGCCATTCTCCAGATCGACATCGTCAAGCGCCAACCACGCCGAGACCACCTTGGAAACCGACAAAGGCCAGTAGGAGGCGTCTTGATGCCAGCTAATACGCTTGCCGTCGCCGGGGAGCTTGGCAAAAAAGTGGCTGTGGCGCAGAATCAGTGTCTCGCCCAGGAGATCCTGTACGTAGTCGAGAATGCGGCTGTGGGTCACCAGATCCCAGACACCGGCGCAATATTTGTGCCAGTTGGTGATCTCGTAGCTGTTCCAGCCGGCGGCCAGCGCCTTGGGCAGCAGTTCGTCGAAATAGGCGCGATAATGGGCGATCTCATCGGCGCTAAAGACATCGAGGGGGAAGATATAGCCCTTTTGGTTGTATTGCTCAATCTGTTGCGGCGTCAGCTTGACAGGATTGGCGACACCCAAAGGGAAAAATTGACGCACACGCTCTAATTCCGGGAAAGCATCGGTGATGATGGTCATAGTCGGCTCCTTGTGTTCTCTGGCAAAAATAGGCTCTGTTCGTGTAGAATCCTAAGCTGAAATCCGCCAGAATGCAAATAGTTCACAAAAATCTGTCCCCCAAATATGAAACACACTCCTGTACACTAAGCGGTGCTCATGACTAAGCCAATAAATCGGATGCGTCCTGTTCATCCTGGTAAAATTTTACAGCCGATACAGCGCAACGACCGGCCCGGTATTTTGAGGACGCTGTCGATGCGCTTGTCGCACCTGCGGCAAGCTGTGGGTGAATCTAATCTAGCAATCTTGTCTGACACTGTACGAGTCCAGGCTTGGGAGTTATACCTGTGTGTCAGCTACAATCAACTGGTTTCACCAGCTGATGTTACTGTGTAGCGAGTTGCCGGCTATAGGTTAAAGCCGCAATTCGCCACCTGGCGTCTTGTCGAACAAAGCGCCACAGATCGCCGCCATGTTCTGCAACGGCTTCTGCATCAGTGACCGTAATCTGGAGATCCTCCTGTAGCGCCGGCAAAGGCGGCGGCGGATGCGGCAACACCGCGACAAGATAACGATCTAAAATGGCGGCGCGCCCTTCCCAGCGATAGTCATCTGCCTCTGTTGCTGTTCCACGCGCATCTATCACATACCCATTTTCAATCCAAAGCTGTGTCAGATCATCTAGATTGCCATCAATGGTCGCCTGCCGTTCGGCCAGAATCAGGGAGCGAATCGCTGCCGCGGCTGTTTCATCTGCAGCAGGAAATGAAGTCGCGCTTGCCGGCTGGCCTGCATTGGTTGCACCCCCCGCGACACGGGCATTCGGCATAAAATCAGCAGAGATGGTAGCTTGGCGTGTACAGGCAACCAAACAGCAACATAAACTTACCCAGAGCAGCCGGCGCGCTTTGGTACGATAGTTTACTGTACTATAGTGCGTAATTCCTTTGGGCTTTTCGCCCACTCCGTCTATACTAAGCCACATTACATTGATTCCTTTGTTGCCCAATCAAGCCGTGCACCAGATCAAAGTGTGAGGAGCACCTCGTATGAACCCGGTTATTTTTGATTTTGGCCCTTTTGCGCTCTCCTGGTATGGCGTTTTTCTGGTCAGTGGCGCGCTCATTGTGGTCTGGTTGGCGGCGCGTTATGCCAGCAATGCTGGGGAAAGAACTGGGCACTTAAGTGCTCTGTTGGCTTGGGCCTTGATTGGCGGCGTGATTGGCGCACGCCTCGATTATGTCTTCACTACCTCGCTTAGCGGCATCGGCTGGGCCTACTATCGCGCCTATCCATTAGAGATCATCAACATTTGGCAGGGCGGATTTCATGGACTTGGCTTCTATGGTGCGTTGGCCGGTGGCCTGGTTGCAACGGTGCTCTACTGTTGGCGCCATCATCTCGACATCCTACTTTATCTGGATTTTATTGCCCCTAATTTGCTATTGGGACAGGCGATCGGCCGTATGGGCAACTATGTCAACCAGGAACTCTATGGCACAGCCACAAGTTTACCCTGGGCTTTTCACATTGATCCCAACTATCCCTGCCAAGTTCCCCCTGCACTTCCACCCACGATTCAACTCTGTGGCACCAGCGGACTAACCGCTGAAAGCCGTGTCTGGTATGCCGAACATGGCTTTCAGCCCACCTTTGCCTATGCCGCCGCCTGGGATTTCATCATGTTCTATGTGCTGGCGATCCTAATTGAGCGTTCGGGCCATCGGCTGCGCAAAGGGGACGGACTATGGCTCTATTGTATTGTCTATCCATTGGGTCGTTTCTGGCTTGGATTTTTCTGGCCACAACCTTGGACATGGATCGGACTCGGCCCGACCCAATGGGTTTCACTGGGCCTGTTGGGGCTGAGCATGACCATTATGATTATGCGCCATTGGCATTGGTCCTGGTACGCCCAACCGGCGGAATCCTTGGCTGTGCTGCAAGGCTAGTCGTTTACCAAACTCAGATTAACGGATGCTAGAATCCAGGTTTCTTATCCCACAAAAGGGGATTGGCGACATGCTAGGTTCTGTTGACATTTGCGCAGGTGACAGTCACTGTCCGCGAGTATCTTGGTCAACAAATTGCTGCCGGACAGGGACTGTCACCTCTGGACGTCACGCCATGACAACAGAACCTAGCACAATGTGGCCTAAGTAAAATCAGTAGTTCAGTCACTGTCTACTGTCTCACTGTCTCACTGTCTCACTGTCTACTGTCCACCACACTAGTTTAGCTCAGGTGCCCCAAGCGCGTCGCCATCGCCTGCGCCTTGAGTGCCAATTCGGAGGCGCGGAAGCAGTGCTCCTGGCTCATGGCCGTTGCCGTGCGATTGCGAATATCATCGATCAAGCGGCGGCCATAGGGCAGTTCCAGTTGGCTGCAATCAAAATACTCGGTCTTTTCATTGTTGACCAAGAAAAGATGTTCCGTCCCTGGCCGACCGGCAATATCAATATATTTGCGCAATTCCAGATAACCTTCGGTGCCCACAATCACTGTGCGGCCATCGCCCCAGGTGGCCAAGCCATCAGGGGTGAACCAGTCGACGCGCACATAGCCGGTGCTCTGTTGGCCGCGTACCACCACATCGCCAAAGTCCTCAAATTCGGGATGTTCAGGGTGGGCATAGTTGGCAACCTGGGCATGGACCACCTCTACCTCGGTTTCGCCGGTGTAGAAGAGATATTGGTCAAATTGGTGTGAGGCAATGTCACAGATAATACCGCCATATTTGTCTCGTTTGAAGAACCACCAAGGACGTTGGTGTAACCGCGGGCGATGGGGCCCTAAACCAACCGTCTGAATGACGCGGCCGATGGCGCCGCCATGCACCAATTCAGCCGCCTTGACTGAAGCGCGCGTCTCCAGCCGCTCACTGTAATCAATCGAATAGATGCGTCCGGTTTCCTGCACAACCTGGCGCACGGCAGCCAACTGTTCCAGCGTGGTAAAGCCGGGTTTGTCGCTCATATAATCCTTGCCGTGGCGCATTACGTCAATGCCCAACGGGGCGCGTTCGCTGGGGATGGCGGCGCTGATCACCAACTGGATCGACTCATCTTCCAGGATCTCCCGTTTATCGGCCACCTGTCTGGCCTGGGGATAATCTTGCTGGTAGCGCGCCGCCAATTCGGGCTCCTCGGCATAGAAGGCAACCAATTCGGCGCCAGCGTTGAGCAGTAGATTGGTCTGGCCATAAATATGAAAGTGATTTAAGCCGATGGCGGCAAAGCGCACTTTCGGTTGGGTTGTCATGCTGAACTCCTTGCTTTCAGGTGTGTGAGGGTGTAAATGACATTGATAAGACTCTTGTAATTTATTGGCTCTGTGGTTCTCACAACCACCAACTAAAGATCCTACTGTGATCATACCGTGGCCTTCGACAAGCTCAGGCCGCGGTATAGTCATCGCAGAAAATCGCTTGCTGAATCACTCTATTATACCTGCTCGCAGGAAATACATCCAGAATTCCGGCAAGCTTCAGCGCGCGGGCAAGCTATGCTATACTGTAACTTATAACGATTTTTTGCGTATAGTTGGTAACTGTAGAATCAGTAGAGTGCGGTATACTTGGTAGGCTTACATGCCATCCTGTTCGCATGGGAGAATGCTCACTACACGTTGCGGGCTACTGATCGTGTTAATTTTTGATCAGAGAAACTTTATGGGCGGTGGTGGGAGCCACAGCGTTACGGATGATAAGGGGTGCTTATTTTGCAGCGTTTATTAACTCATGAACAAGATCAACTGTTACGCCGTGAGCGCGCGCTGCTGGAGGACCTGCGCGTTCATCTAACCCGCATAGGCGCCACCGAACAGGATCTGGCGCTGTTGCAGCAGAGCCGGCAACAGATGGAAGAACTTTTTCTCCTCGTCGTGGTGGGAGAATTTAACGCCGGCAAAACGGCTTTCCTCAACGCGCTGCTCGGCGAACGCCTGTTGGCGGAAGGGGTCACGCCCACCACCAGCCACATCCACATTCTGCGCTATGGCGAGCAATTTCAGCAGACCAGCAACAGTGACGATATCTTGCTGATTCAACTGCCGGTTGAGTGGCTCCATGACATTAACCTGGTCGATACCCCAGGAACGAACGCCGTCGTGCAACGACACCAGGAGATCACCGAAGAATTTATCCCGCGCAGTGATTTGGTGCTCTTTGTGACCAGTGCCGATCGCCCTTTTAGTGAGAGTGAACGCCGCTTTCTGGAGCAGATCCGTGAGTGGAGTAAGAAGATCATCATCATCGTCAACAAAATTGATCTGATTGAAGATCCCACCGATCGAACAAAAATTCTAGACTTTGTCCATGAAAATGGTCGCGCCCTGTTGGGAGCCGATCCCCAGATCTTCCCCGTCAGCGCCCGCCAAGCGTTACAGGCCAAACAGCACACCCGCACCGATGGCGCGTCCTTAGCACAAGATCCGTTGTGGACGCAAAGTCACTTTGGCGCGCTTGAGCACTTCATGTTGGAGCAATTGGATGATGCGGAACGGCTGCGGCTCAAATTGGTCAATCCGCTGGGCATTGCGACCAAGCTGATCGAGAACTATAGCCAAATCATTGCTGGACGCCTCGATCTCTTGAAGGGCGACTTTCAAACATTGGATACGATCGAAGAACAGTTGCAGGCCTATGAGGCGGACATGCGGCGCGATTTTGCCTATCAGCGCAGCCGGGTTGACAATGTACTTTATGAAATGGCAGAGCGCGGGGATAAGTTTTTTGATAATGCCTTACAACTAACCCGAATTTTCGAGTTGATCAATAGTGAAAAATTGCGTGGCGAATTTGACCGCGAAGTGGTGGCCGACACCAGCCGCCAAATCGAACATCATGTTAGCGAACTGATTGACTGGGTGGTGGAAAAGGATTATCGCCAGTGGCAGTCGGTTATGGAGTATCTGACCCGCCGCGCCAACCAACATGCCGATCACATTGTCGGCCGGATTGACAGTGACTTTGAGTTTAACCGGCAAAATTTGTTAGCCAGCATTGGCCGCAACGCACAACGGGTCATCGACAGCTATGACCGCGAGGCAGAATCCCTGAAATTGGCCCAAGAAGTGCAGAGCGCCATCTATCAGACGGCTGCGGTGGAAGTTGGGGCGCTGGGGTTGGGCGCTCTGCTGGTTGCCCTCTTACAGGGAATCTGGCTGGATGTCACCGGCATTCTGGGCGCCAGCGCGCTTGCTGCCCTAGGCCTCTATGTGTTGCCCTATCGGCGGGGCAAGGTGAAGATAGCGCTGCGCGAACAGGTCAATGAATTACGCCAACGGCTTGATACAGCTATTACCCACCAATTTGAGAGTGAACTGCAAGAGGGCGCCCGCCGTTTACGCGAGGCTATCGCGCCTTATACGCGCTTTATCCGGGTGGAACGAGAAAAGCTGGAAAAGCTGGACTCCGATCTGCGCGCGGCCAAAGCAGAGGTGACCGCATTACTCAATACCATTGGCCCAGGGCCAACCTAAGCGCCGCCTATGTCAATCTCGCTTGTGCCCCTTTCTCTAGACCATCACGTTGCTGCACTGCAACAACTCTATCGCGCAACGCCAGGCTATTGGGCCATGTACAACTTTCCCAGCAGCCCAGCCGGCCAGGCAGAAAACGATCTGCGTTTGGCCGCCGAGACGCCGGGGCGCTATCTCCTGGGCATTGTGCAACGCATTACTGATGATAACGCTGAAGCTAGCACCGCTACCGGCCAAGCCCCAGCCGGCGAACTGATCGGCCTGGTCGATTTTCGCCTGCACTGGCCAACCGAACAGACCGCGTATCTTGGCATGTTGATGGTGGCCGAGCCCTATCAGCGCCAGGGCATTGGCACGCAAGCATGGGCGTTGCTCTGTCCTTGGCTGGCGCAGAGCGCACAGATGGCCAAGGTGCGCTTGGGGGTTGAACAGTTCAATCCCCAAGCTTTACAGTTCTTCCAACAGCTTGGCTTTGCCTTTACCGGCGAAACCGATCGCGTGCGCGTCGGCGACAAATTTGTCCGCCTCCTCTACATGGAATTAGCACTTCCATAACATTCTATTAGTTTTAAGAAAAATCGCGACATAGTGTACTAGACAAAGCAGGTGGCGGGTAGCGAGTGGCGAGTCATACGCTACCCGCCACTCGCCACTCACCCAACTAACACGCGAAGACCCAAAAAGAGTTTCCACCGTCCCCTTCGACAGGCTCAGGGAACGGTGGAAACTCTTTTGCTGGAGGTCAGTACCACCTCTACCGCACCGCAATTCCGTCTATGTACCCTCCAGCGCGGCTGTAGCATAGGGTTCTTTGCTCACCAACATGGCCGTAACGCCGCCATCGACCAGCATGTTGGCGCCGGTGATGGCCAGCGCCCGATCACTGAGAAGAAAGGCAACCATCTCGCCGATTTCTGCCGGTTCAATTACCCGCTCTAGCGGAATGTTGCTGTTCCAGTAGACCATAGCTGCTGCCGGATCGGGGGTGGCGTGGAGATAGTCCTGCCAGATCTGGGTATTGACCAGACCAGGCGAGACCGCGTTGACCCGAATGCCCTGGGTAGCCAGTTCGACGGCAATCGACTTGCCCAGACCCACCACACCCCACTTGGCGGCGTCATAAGGCCCCGCCCCCGGAAAGGCAGCAACCGAGTGGACGCTGGCAATGTTAACGATAGTGCCCCGTTGCCCTGTGGGCAGCGGGGGTTGCGCCAACATCTGCCGGCAGACGAGTTGGGTCAGAAAAAAGACCGCACGCAGATCGACGCTCATTACCCGCTCCCAATCTGCGGGGGTCGTCTCCAAAAAGGGTTTAGCAAAGTTAACACCAGCATTGTTGACCAGTCCATCAATCCGGCCAAAGTAGGCAACGCTGTCCGCCACCAATTGCCGGATTGCTTCATCATCGGCCACGTTGCAGCCCACCGCATAGGCCTGAATTCCCAGGGAGGCCGCCACCTGTTGCGCTGCCTCAGTGCGGATGTCGGCGATCACCACCTTGGCTCCCTCGCGCACACAAACACGCGCGATCCCCTCGCCAATGCCCCCACCTGCGCCAGTTACAATAATCACCCGATCTTGCAATAACATCGCTCTGCCCTCCCTAACCGATCACCTAATCTCCAGTCTCCCACTCTCCCGTCTCCCCATCTTCCATCAAACACTCCGCCGGTGCCAGTTCTCCGCAAAGAGATTAAAGTGCAAGGTGCGTTGCGGATGCGCCTTGATGAGATCCTCGTTGAGTTTTAGCCCCAAACCAGGTGCGGTGGGCAGATCAAAGTAGCCATCCACTACCTCCGGCAGACCAATCGCGGCATCTTTGACAAAGGCTTCGGAGAAATCATTGAAGTACTCTTGGATCTTGAAGTTGGGTAAGGTGGCGTCCAGATGGAGCGCGGCGGCTGTCGAGTAGGGACCGCCCACGTTGTGGGGCGCCATGAGCATGTAATAGTTGGCGGCCCAGCCGGCCAGCTTTTTGGTGTTGAGGATGCCACCAAAGTGCGTAATGTCGGTCTGGATCACATCCGCGGCCTGGAGTTCAAAGAGTTCGCGGTATTCAAAGGAGGTGTGAATACGCTCACCGGTGGCAATGGGAATGCCAAGCGCCGCCGTCGCCGCGGCCACCTTTTTGAGCGCGGCCAAATTTTCCGGCGGCACCGGCTCTTCGTACCAGCCAGGCTTAAATTGCGCCAGTTCGTTAGACATCTCGATCGCGGTCACTGGATTAAAGCGGCCATGCATCTCCACTAGGATCTCTACATCTGGCCCCACCGCGTCGCGCACCGCTTCCACCAGGCTGACGACGCGCAATTTCTCTTGGCGCTCAATTTCAAAAAAGCCGGCGCCAAAGGGGTCAAACTTGAGCGCCTTGTAGCCCTTGGCCACCACCTGCTTGGCCGCGGCATGGAACTCTTCCGGTGTGCGCTCCACCGTATACCAGCCATTGGCATAGGCTTTGATCTTATTGCGCAGGGCGCCCCCCAGCAGCTTGTAGACCGGCACCCCCAGCGCCTGCCCCACAATGTCCCAACAGGCCGTTTCGATCAGGGCAATGCCGGTCATGACAATCTCGCCCGCACGGCCATAATCTTCCAGGTACATGCGGTTGACCAACTGTTCAATGTTGAAGGGGTCAGCGCCCAGCACGTAGCGCGGCACCGCTTCATGCAGATAGCCATTGACTGCGTCGGTGCGGTTGAGCGCGCGCACATCGGCCGCACCCACAAGCCCTTCATCGGTCTCTACCTTGACAAAAGTAATATTCCGCCATTCGGTGCCCATGACCATGGGCGTGACATTGGTGATTTTCATCCTTGGTTCCTTTCAAAAAAACTGATTGAGTGGCGGGTGGCGAGTGGCGGGGAGCGAGTCTTACACCACCCATCACTCGCCACCCGCCGCGGCTAGCTTTACTGATTCAAGAACGCGCACAGAGCGAAAAAATTAGCCTATGCATAATGCACTGCAAACGGCGCTGCCGGCAGGTCATAATCCCACTCCCCCTTGGTAGTAAGCAGGGCGGCAATGCGGCCAATCTCATTCGAAGATTTGGCCGATGCGCCACAGCCGCCGGCGGCCACAAAGATCTGCTCATCCACCCGATCCAGATAAGGGTGATCATGGGCCGTGTAGGTGACGACACAGGGGCGCGTGTGAAACGATTTTGCCTTGAGATCAGGAATCATATCCAGGAGCACTTCATGCAACGCCTCACCCTCGACCGGATTGCCATCGCCATGAAACCAATCTCGGATCTCGGCGGCGCTGTGGACACAGTTAGTATTGAGCAGGGTGCCGCCAATTTTGAGATAGGTCTTGCCGTCAGGATAAACAATGGGCGGCAAGGAGTAGATGGAAAAGAGCACAGGGTGCCGGTCCAGACGATAGATAATGCTGGGCAGAGCGCGCAGACGCTGCGCTTCGGCCGGCGCCAGTTCGGCTAACAAGACAGTCACGGCCTTGCGGCGCAGATCCAATGACCGGTCGAGCAGCCAACCGCTGTAGGCGCCGGCGGCCAGCAAGACCTTGCGCGCCTGCACCTGCTGACCACTGGTTGTCGTCAGGCGCACGTGATTAGCCTGTTTGGTCAGGGCGCTTACTGCCTCACGGATGATGGTAGCGCCCTGTTTGGCGGCGACGGTCAGTTGGGCCTGCACCAACTGGCGCGGATTCACATAGCCGGCGCCACCGCGTTCCCACAGCGCCATGGCGTCCGCGGGAAAACGCAGAAAGGGGAAAATATCCCCCAGACCCTCGCCCTCGCGCTCAATCGTAAAGGCAGCGTCATGGGCGCGTCCCACCGCCTCGGCCTGCAAGAAGGTGTCACCGGGTGCGGCTGTGTCCGGGCTGACACGTAAGCAGCCGGCCGCCTGATGAAATTTGACACCACTCTGCGCTTCCAGCTCTGCGTACGCGGCAATTGACCGTTTCCCCAGCAAGCCCCAAATGGAATCGGGGTCGATAATGCGCGTAATACGCCCTTGATCATAGTGACTGGCAAAGACGCCCTCGTGGCTTTTCCATTGCTCTGGCTCACCAGGGCCAACGGCGGCTACGCGTTGGCCGGTTGCGCTCAAATAGCGTGCGGCCGCCGCCCCGATCATGCCATTGCCGACAACAGCAACATCAAATGTTTCGCTCATGATACTCCCTTGTGAATAATTAATGGAGAATGGACAATCATTAATTGCTATTGTTTGTCCCTTTCCCGCTGGTAAACAACTGGCCGATGCCGGCGAAAAAGGTGACAAAGCCGCTAAAGAGTAAGAAACTCCAATAACTGATGGTGCGATTAAGCAAGACGGCTGCGGCCAGATTGAAGGGGGGCAGAGGCAGCAACGCCAGCAGTGCCACATTGGCGGCCTCGATCTGACCGATGCCGCCGGGGGTCAGGGGGATCGCAGCAACCATATCAACCGTCAGCGCGACAAAGGCAATGCTGCTAAAAGGCGCGGCCACACCCATGCTATGGAGCACACACCATAACAACAGGGCGTCACAGAGCCAGATGTAGAGGCTGGCAATGATCACCGCCACAGCACTTTGCGGTTGCAGCCCCAGGGTGCGCAGGCTTTGCACCAATTCGGCGCCAAAATCGAGCAACTTCTGCCACCAGGGCTGGCCCGACCAACTGCGCAGCCACTGTAACAGCGTCGGGGCAATGACCAAGGCGCTGACCACAAGTATCAAGGCCAAAAGCCCAACGCCGTAGATGGCCATGATCCACCCCGGCAATGCAGTGCGCAAGAGCACAAATCCAATCGTCGCACCCAATAGCAGCAGCGCCAAGAGATCCAAAACTCGCTCCAGCACAATCGAGCTAAGGCTGACGGCGACAGGAACCGGGGTCGGGCTCACGTCAGGAAGCCGTAAAGCCGCGACACGTAGCAAGTCACCGGCGCGCGCCGGCAAAAGGGCGCTGACAAACCAACCGCTTAACAACAGTGTCATCAGCGTGCGCCAGCGCAAGCGATGGCCCACCATGGCCAGCAACCGCTGCCAACGCCACCCGCGCACCACAAAGCCGCTATAGTGAATCAGCACACCGAAGCCAATCCAGGCCAGGTTGACGGTAGCCAGCGCGGCCAACGCCGTTGCGCCACCGCCTACGGTCAGGAGCAGCGCCACCGTTAGCACCGCTAAAGCCGCCAGAACAATGAGCCGCCGTGCCGTTACCTGCGGCAGAGCAACGGGCAGCGATGACGACTGTGGTTGGTTGTTCATCTAATCACTGTAACCATTCAGGCTATACCTTAGGAGCAGGCGCCGACGCGATGATCGGTGGCTGTCATTAGGGCTGAATTGTCGTAAGCAAACGTCGATAGCTGCACATGGCGCGGCCATAGAGTTGCAAGGTCCCAAGCTGAGAAAAATGGTGGCGCGCGTAAAAACGCCGAGCCCCAGCGTTATCAGCGGCAACGGTGACATCCAGCGCAGCAAACTGGCGTGCGTCACATTGATCGACCAAACGCTGTAACAACTGTGCGCCAATGCCCTGGCTGCGCCAGGTCGGTTCCACCATGATCGAGAGCAATTCGGCCGCGATAGTCGTGTCATCCGGGTGCCCATGCTGCAACCATGGATAGAACAAAGTCTGCATACAGTGTAGAATCAACTGCGGTCGCTCGGCAAATCGACGGAGTAATGGCGGGAAAAAGTGGGGCAATCGTCGTATCCCTAGTTCCAAAAAGAGACGGCTGGTGCTGGTGGTTGCGCTGACGAAGCCAACCATTTTTTGCGCTTCAACTGCGGCAAAGCCAAAGCCAACCGGGGATTGGGGAAGGGCGCGATAGAAAACCGTTAGGACATCAGGACCTAAGCTGGTCAGAAAGGTTCCCGGTTGGCCGGCAATATGCAGACGCGCCGCGTCGGACGCATGGGTAGAATTTAGTTCAATAATTCGCATGGGGTAATTGTAGCATAATCGTCTGAAGAAATCATACTGAATCGATTGTACTGTAACTGGAAAACGTCCAAAAAACGTGCAGCAATCCGTTTAAAGATCAGGTAGAGTATAAAAAACGGGTCAAGTAGATTTTGGGTTTATTTTGATGGCTGTATATTTTATCTTTTGCTATGTGCTGCTGAGGAGTCTATTTTGTCGGCGTTCTGTATGTCTAGGATAAAGACAAAGAAAAGCAGGGTCCGCCGCAGAGAGCTTTGATACTACTATGCTAACAACACAACAACGACGCGCCGCATTTATTACTTTAGCAGTTGTCTACCTAATCGGCACTGTTATCCTTTGGATTCTATTTAATGTGACTTCCCGATCATCGGCTGCCCTTGATGACGAAATGGCCGCCGCCCATATGGCAACACAGTTGCAAGCAGTATTATCACCTGCGGTTACTGCGCAGGAATGGGCAGACAGCCATCCTGGCGAGCATGCGGTAGCCACCATTCAGATCAATGCAGACGGAGCAGCCATACCCATTGACTCCCGCATCTTCGGCGCTAACCTACCCTCTTGGCTCAATCCAAACAATTTGGCTGACGCCACCTTCCGCGCCCGCACCGTTGCCACCGGGATAACCGTCTTACGGATGCCTGGTGGCAGTTGGGGCAACACCTACGGCTGGCTCAGTTGCGAATTGGGACAGAACCAGGCCAATGTACAGCCCTGTGGCAGTGGCTGGGCGGCATGGGCCGCAAAGCCAAGTGACTTTATCAGCTTCTTAGAGGCGACTGCCACCCAAGGAATGTGGGTGGTTAACCCCAATGGCACAGAGCAAGAGGCCGCCGCAGTGGTGGCCTTTTTTAATGCCCAAACCGATTCGACCACGCCCATCGGCGTCGATCGGAATGGCTTTGATTGGCAGACAGCTGGGCATTGGGCGCAACTGCGCGCCGATCATGGCCATCCTGCGACGGTTGGGATGAAGCTATGGGCTGTGGGCAACGAGGTCTATGGCGGTAAACCTGGGGCCGGCGGGGCACAATGTCAGAGTTGGGGCTGGGAAGAGGTGTGGACCTGTGACGGGACCGAGTATGTGAATGGCGCCGGGCAACACACCGGTTACACCGCTTTTCGCGCCGCCATGCGCGCCGTCGATCCGACCATTGCCGTGGGTGCGGTGGGCCTGACGCCCTCCAATGATTACAGTAATTGGGGCAATGAGGTGGTGGCCGCGGCTGGCGCAACCATGGATTTCTACGACATCCATTACTACGGCTTCTTCGATCCGCCAGCCAACAACGCGGCAGCCTTGGCCGCACCGCCCAACGTTTGGCCCACCATCATGAGTGATGTACGCAATGCCTACCAAAATCACGCAGGGGGACGCTCGATTCCCACAGCAATTACGGAGTACAATCTCTTTTCGGTGCAGGATAAAGATAACCAACAACTGATGACGCGCGCCGTCGATGCGCTCTACATTGCCGACACCATTGGCCAGTTGATCCAGCAAGGGGTTGTCATAGCCAACCAATGGGATTTGGCCAATGGGCGGGCTGGCAACGGCACTGAATATGGCTTAATGCATGTCGACAATAGCTGGTATCGCAGTCCCCAGTACTATGTTTTTCCGCTTTGGACCCGCTTTGGCAGTGAACTACTGCCCACCTCCTCCAGCTTTGACGCCGCAACCCAGGTCAGCGTCTATGGCGGGCGACTCAATGCCACCACCTTTTCCTTGCTGGCCATCAACAAAACCAATCAGGCCCAGGCCGCAAGCATTACCATCAACGCCGGCGGCAATGGGGTGACGGTCACAGGCGGAGAAGTCAACGTGATGGCGGCGGCAAGCTTGAACGCCCAAGCGGTTACCTTTAACGCTGTCAGCGATCCGGCGAATGACCTGAGCAACGCGCCAGCGTCGCCACTCAATAGCAGCGATGAACAGGTAAGTTACACCTTTGCGCCCAACTCAATCACGCTGCTGCATCTGGAGACAAACGCGCCGACTTTGACCCCAACTGCCACAGCCACAACTACGGCCACAGGTGAGGCGACGCCCATGGTAACGCCCACCGCGACACCGACGCTCGTCGCCACAACCCCCGCACTGGATGATGCCCTTTTTCTGCCCTTTATACAACGCTAACCGTAACTGTGCAGGCGGTTGACGAAATGGGATCTTGTGTGGTTGACATGTACGGTCGTCCAAATAATCCCGGAATCTCCCAAAGATTCCGGGATTATTTGGACTCCACCACCCGCAATCCAGATGAACCCAGCCACTAGCCAAACGCGCTTTTCCGCGACTGCAATCGCTCTGGCCAGTGACTGTCACCTTATGCTTTCAAAAATAGTTCAACCACCGGTACACTGACCGGCGGCTTTTGCACCGGCAGTTCCAAGGTGAGCGTGTTGGGTTGCAAGCCCCCCATGGTGGTGTTCTGAGCACCCTGGCTCGGATCGATCACGCGCATTTTGATTTCGCTGCCGTCACTGAGCAACTGGGCATATTCTACGCGATCGCCCAAGCCGGCCAGGTGCACATGACGGAAAGGCCAATCAAAGAGGTGCAGATAGAGACGTTTGCCGTCGCTGGCGCTACGTTCGGCGCTGGTCTCGGTATAGCGACAGTCGGGCGGCGGCGTAAATTCACTGGCGCCACAGCCGTAGATCGCACGACCGTGCAGCCGCATCCACGCCCCGATCTCGCGCAACCGCTCAAGCGCCTTGGGCTCAAATTCCCCCCGTGCATTGGGGCCAACGTTGAGCAGCAAATTGCCGTCCTTGGCGACGCCATCGACCAACATGCGGATCAGCATGTCGCTCGACTTCCAGTCCAGATTGTCACGGTGGTAGCCCCAACTGCCGTTGAGCGTCTGGCACGCCTCCCACAGCACCGGCTTACCGTCAATGATCATCTTGCCCGCCGGCTGATATTGTTCGGGCGTCTTAAGGTCGCCGCCGATCTCCAGCCGATCATTGACCAGCACCCCAGGCTGTAACTCACGCACCATCGCCATGAGCCGTGCTGAATCCCAATCTTCCTTACCCTTGCCCTTGGACCAGCCCCAATCGCGGTCGGAGTAGGAGAAGTCAAACCACATGACATCGATCTTGCCAAACTGGGTCAGCAGTTCACGCGTCTGGCCGTGGAGATATTCACGATATTTGGCAATGTCGCGATCCTTGGCCTTTTCCCGAAATGCCAAATTCTCGCGCATGGGGTGGAGCCCATCAATCGGGAATTCAGGATGATGCCAGTCGATGACCGAATGGTAAAAGCCAATCTTCAGCCCCTCGCTGCGGAAGGCTTGCACCATGGGCTGCAGCAGATCTCGTTTCGCCGGCGTGTTGGGCGCCTTGTAGTCGGTCAGCGCCGAATCCCACAAGCAAAAGCCGTCGTGATGCTTGGTCGTCACCACAAAATATTTCATGCCGGCGTTTTTGGCTTCCTGCGCCCAGGTGGAGGGGTTGTAGAGGTCGGGGTCAAAGTGGTCGAAATATTGCTGATAATCTTCGTCTGAAATTAACTCGCGATTCTTGATCCATTCGTGACGGGCGGGGAGAGCATAGATGCCCCAGTGGATAAAGAGGCCAAAACGATCGTGGGTGAACCAAGTTGAGTCTGCCATGTTCTTGTCCTTTGCTTATTGGTATCAGAGAGGTGTGATTATCGGCAATCAAGTAAAATATGATGAATGATGATAGGCAAGTCAGCACTATCACGGATGTGTTCGCTGATCCACTCATAAAGAATAGCATCACAAATGACGATATTCTCTTGTGAACGACATAGTTGTAACGGGTCTTTTTTTCTTTCAATCGCTGTCGTTAAACGTTGCTTCCAATCCTCAATAGAATCAGAAAGTACATAACCTAACATGCCTACTTCAGGAAAACGCGCCGTATAGTTTGCATATTCACCCGTTAGGAAGCGACCCATTCCATTATCTTTGTCTGTATAATGACTTGTACGTTGATGAACTTTGGACCAATTCAATACTTTTGCTTCAAATACATATTGAGGACGTCCACGTCCTGTGAATTCGATGATTAAATCAATTTCCCGGCGATTTTTCCCTTTACGTGCCCCGCCAGAGATAGGGTCTTCATTTTTGACGGCATAATTTGCCATCCACCGTTGCTGTTCGAGGTATAGAAGGTGCTGAATGTTTTGATAAAGAATGTCTGAAATTTCTTCTTCATCTTCAGAGCCAAATTGTGATTTTGCGCGTTCATATCCCCAGGCAAGCAGCAAATGAGCGTGAAGTCGAAACGATGTGCTATAAGCTTGGAGGAAAGGCTGACTAGCCGTAGAGTTCTTCAAGGTAAACCTACTTGGTTAAAACAGAGTTGATAATATCATTTGCATCTTGTAACGCCTGTGTGCGTGTCCAATCGATTAAACGAGATGGCTTATAGATATATACTTTTGACCCATCAAAAAGACGCAATCCTCGTTGTACGTAAGCCCATTGGCTAATAGATTCTGTCAGACTATGGCTCAATTCTTTCATTAAGCTATCGCTGCCGGGTCGAATATTACTTTTGTCAATAATATGTGGTTCGGATTGATTTGTAATTTCAACTTCACATTCAATTAGCTGATTCCCATAGGTTAGTGTAACGCGGTGATGTGCAGTGCCCATACAAAATTCATCTAATTCTTGGCGCAATTCGCGTGCATAGTTGACCAAATCAACTTGGTCGGGGGGACTAGTGACTATTGAAACGGCAGATGGTATATCCAATGCTAATTTCGTCCTCACAAATTCCTTGGATAACATCCATAGATCATCGGGCAAATCTAAAATTTTTTGTAGCTTACTATCTAATGAGTCTTGAAGTACTGTTTCTAATTGAGTAGAAAATTGTTCAATCTGCTCTTTATCTGAACTAGACAGATCATTCAATGTTGCCAATGTTTCGTTATATGTGTCTGGTAATTTTTTCTCAGTGAAGAATTGAGGTTGTACCGATGCCCCTAGCTCAGCAACCATCCTTTGAATTTCCGCTTTCTCAAAATTGGCCAACTCATCATATAAGTTTGCGAGTTCTTCGGCCTGATGTGTCAAGTCCGGCACAGGGATTTTTCTTACTTCGCTAGTAACTACACTCTCCCTCTGGCTAAAGAATCCCCATTGTGGAACTTGAAAAAACAGATAATAACGCACGAGGCTTGAATTGAGATAAGCAGCAAGCGCCTTTAGTAGCATTCTATTTGAGGGATTATCGCCTGAGGCAGCAATACCCATCTGCCTGGGCTGAATAATGAAATCTTCCTCACTATATACAACAAAATTCCAGCTTGGGTGTAAAAAAATATGAGGAGCCTTATTTATTTCGAGACCACGTCTCCCTCCGCGAAGACGGAGAAAATATTTATCGTTATTTTCGAGTGTGGAAGGTTCAAGGAAAAAATGGGGACGGATCATAAGGGTATTATATTGTTTAGAATTGAATTGTTTTAAATTTTGTAAATCAGCTATGTATTCAACATCTTCACTTGTTTCACTGACTGTTCGTAATTGGGCGCCTTCTTGAGGTAGATTATCTCCCCACCCTTGCGTTCGGCAAAAATCTTTCAACGAAAATGGAAACAGATATTGCATGCGCTCTAAAGCGCGTTTGTCACGTTGAGTACCCCAAAGTGCTAATTTCCAGATGCGTGTTTCACCTTGTTGTGCATCTTTGCTTTCTATATATTGGATTTCGTTCTCATTAATTGTCAATACCCATGGTCGTCTGCTGCCATCTGAAACTTGATTGATCGCAAATGGACCATAATGAATAATCGGTTCTTCCCGCACTTCTGGAAGGTTGTTACGGTAAATCAGCGTAGCTGCCGGAAAGGTGCCGCGTTTATCAAACAAAACGTCTCTAAGATTCGCAAAATTTGTGACACGTACAACTTTATATTTGGAGAAAAACTGTTGGCGGTATCGCTTCGATTTTAAATTAACGAGGGTAGTTGCAGGCATCAACAAACCTAAGGTTCCATCAGGTTCAATTAGCTCACCAGCACGCCAAGAGAACGCCTCTGCAACCCTTTTGTCTCCAACCGGATAAACTTTGGCTTTTTCTTGTATCCAGCGATAGGCAAAAGGTTGTTCTTGCGCGCTGGCCGGCACCCATGGTGGGTTGCCTATAATCCAATCAAACTGTAAACCCGACTGAGCAATTTGCAACTGCGGATCGAAGAAGTCCCCATGATAGATACGTGTATTGTGGAGAGCCGGAAATTGGAACAAGAGATTTTTATGCAATTCTGGTGGCTCTACATAATGCAGTAAAGTTAAAATTAGGCTGAATTCTGTCACAAAACAGGCATCAAGTTCTTTTTCAACCCCATAAATGCTTTCCAGTAAAATGGCGCGTAGTTCTTCCGGGGATAAGCTTTCTCCCTGCCGTTGCATCTCTTTTTCAATTAATCGACGGTAAGCGAGAACAAGAAAAACACCTGAGCCACAGGCTGGATCCAAGATACGCATTCCCTTTTGTAGCTTTTTCACTGATTCCATTTCAGAAAGCAGATAATCAGCCACTACTTCCGGTGTATAGATGGCTCCTTTTTTCTTACGCTCATGGATAAATTGCTCATAAATTGATGATAAGGTCTCAACAGGAATATACTTAAAATCGTATGCTTTAAAGGGTAGATAAAGCTGGCGCACTATTTCAGGCGTCTCTTCCAGTTTATCACCACGAAATACCGAAGCAACCCAGGAAACATGTTCATCTTTTAAACTTGTTGCTGCTGAAAAATCAATAGGAAAAATCTGCCCATTGAAGCGTCTTTCCAGAGAGATAGTCAGCGCTCGCAAGCTCGAAACCGTTGCTTTGTATGTGAAAATAGCTTGAGGATCAATTCCCTGTTCATCTAGCCATTCATCAGATAAAATGTTGCGATCGCGCAAATAACTAAAATAAACATATTTTCCTATTAATGCGTGTGCTATGTCTGAACGTAAGTCGCGTTTTTCTAATATATTCCCCAACTGTTGTAAATTTTGTAACAACTGTTTGTCTACCCGTTGATTGGGATTAAGTTGCTTCCCATATTCTGAGTGCCAAATCTGTGTGGAATCAATTGCAAGTGCTGCGAAATTTGCTAAAAGTCGTAGTCTCTCGCTTGTCTCAATTGATTCTAAGAGTCCTACGCTTTCCGATTCTGTTGAGTAGTTAAATCCTGTATAAATCCTAATTTGGTGTGGTAAGGTAACAATCAGGAATGGGGCGTAGCACAAATTCCACAAGCTGCGATGTAATTCTCTGGCATCTTTCTCAGTTTTTGCTGTTGCAACATAAACCGCGGGTTGGGCAGGCAAGATACCGTTGGCATTATGGGGACTTGTCTCAAAAACATAAATACCGTCTACATAGCCATCTACCTGAATTTCACGCACAGCGCGAAATAGGTGAACCGTTTCAGGTTCAAAATCACTTTCTTGGCGCCGATAGAAAAGGGATCGGTCATAGTTAAGCTCGACTAACAACTCCTTTAGCCCTAGCATATTTATACCTCCCTTCTGTCATCCTAAGCTCATTGTAGAGTGAGAAAGATCAATATATATAATCATAGAACATCTGGCCTAAAAAGTCAATTGGCCCAATAGGGTTAGGATAGTTTATTGTGCCTATTCTATGGTAGTTCCGCATTCAGTTGCCCCAAAACGCAGATTTGAACGCTTTTTCAAGTTTGACCAAATCGTTTTACACTTATTACAATAGGCCGTGCATAGTGTGATAGGTCAAGATAAGAGGAGAGAAACAAGCGCAATGCAAGCCTATGGCCCTGGCTTTGCCCGGGTGTACAACCGCCGTTGGAGTGGCTTTGCGCGCCAGGTCGCCCCTTATTTGCGCGCCTTTTATGCCGCCACACCCGCCGGCGCGGCGCGGCAGCCGGTGCTCGATCTCTGCTGTGGCACGGGTCAGCTTGCCCTCCACTTTCTGGAACAGGGCTATCGCGTAACCGGACTGGATCTCTCGCCGGCTATGTTGCACTATGCCCGCGCAAATACCCAAACCTACTTGGCCGCCGGCCAGGTTGATTTTGTCGAAGGCGATGCCGCGGCCTTTACTTTGCCCGGTCGCTACGGGCTGGTGGTTTCCACTTTTGATGCGCTCAACCATCTTCCTGATCTGGCTGCTTTGCGCAACTGCTTTCAGGCTGCGGCCGCGGTCGCCGATGGCTATTTTCTTTTTGATCTCAACACCCGGCTTGGTCTGCGCCGTTGGAACAATATTGAGGTCGATGACAGTCAGGAGGACATGATGATTGTCAATCATGGCATCTTCGACGTAAACAATAACTATGCCTGGCTCAAGGTGACCGGCTTTGTACGCAACGCCGATGGCCTCTACGAACGCTTTGAACAGACCGCCTACAACACTGTCTTCGCCCTAGACGATGTTGCCCAAGCCCTACAGGAAACCGGCTGGCCTAAAGTGCATTTTGCCGGCATTCAAGAGTTGACAACCCCTCTGACCGATCCAGAAGCAGAAAGCCGCATTTGGGTCGTAGCAAGCAAATGAGCCGTGCTGACATGATGACCAGATGACATGATGACTACACAACCAAACGACCTCGCGACTTCACGACCTCGCGACTTCACGACCAACTGACCAATGACAAAGGACCACACCCATGAAAGCAGCACTTTGGCATGCCCGCAATGATATTCGCATTGAAGATGTTCCCGTCCCGAGCGCGCCCGGCCCTGGCGAAGTGGTGATTAAGGTAGGCGCCTGTGGCATCTGCGGCACCGACCTGGAAGAGTACCGCGCCGGCCCCCTTTTTATCCCGGTCGATGCGCCCAACCCACTCACCGGCGCGCAGGCACCCCTTATTTTGGGCCATGAATTTGCCGGGGAGGTGATGGAGGTGGGCCCAGGCGTAACCAATTTTAAGGTGGGCGATCACCTGGCGCCCGATGTCCTCATCTACTGTGGCGAGTGCTTCTGGTGCCAACGCCACCAGGTAACCCTCTGTGATAAGCTAGCCGCGCTAGGTTTAATGGGCGATGGCGGGCTGGCTGAATATTGCAAGTTGCCCGTCAACATGGCCATCCTTGTGCCCAATGGCTTGAGCGACGATCACGCGGCTATGGCCGAACCCCTCTCCGTCGCGGTACGTGCTGTGCGGCGGGGTCGCCTGGCGCCGGGCGAGTCGGTGGCGATCTTTGGTGGCGGTACGATTGGCCTCTTTTGCCTGCAAGTGGCCCGTGCCGCCGGCGCCGGTGAAGTCTTTGTCGTTGAACCGCTGGCCAATCGCCGCGCGCTGGCCAAGCAACTGGGCGCCAGCGCGGTCATCGATCCGACCACAGTCGATCCGGTGGCGGCGCTCCACAAGCTGACGCGCGGCGTCGGCCCCGATCTGGTGCTGGAAGCGTCGGGCGGGGTCAAGGTCACTGCGGTGGCCGTGCACAGCGCACGCAAGGCCGGCCGCATCGTACTAGTTGGCCTGCCGGTGGCGCCCACTTCGTTTAACTTTTTTGATGTAGTCGCCACGGAAAAAGAGCTGATCGGTTCACTGAGCCATGTCTATGATGAGGATTACGCCACGGCGGTGCGTTGGCTGGGCGATGGGCGCGTACTGGCCGAGCCACTCATTTCGGCGCGGATTCCGCTGGAACGGCTGCTGATTGATGGGCTGGAACGGTTGGAACAACGGGCGATGGAGACGCTCAAAGTGATCGTCAAGCCACATGGCTGAGCGGCGTGTAGGACCACCGCCACAACTCACCCCCTTGCTTACTTGGTCCCGTCAACGTTTCGGTGTATTATATCCATTCTATGAACCAAATTTTTGCAGACAAACCGACGCTGACGGATGATACGACGGTGCTCAGTCATCCGCCTGAAGAAAATCATATAGACGCTGAGCTGCCTGCCGATCATCGGAGCGGCTTTGTGGCGGTGATTGGCCGGCCCAATGTGGGCAAATCAACCCTGCTGAACCGCCTGTTGGGGCAAAAGATCGCCATTACCAGTCCCAAGCCCCAGACAACGCGCGAGCAGCTTTTAGGCATCTTCACCACAGACGACATGCAGATCATGTTGCTCGACACGCCAGGCATCCATAAACCGCGCCACAAGCTGGGTGAGTATATGGTCGCCGTGGCCGAGGAAACGATTCGCAATGCAGACCTTGTCCTATGGCTGGTTGATATCAATGCGCTGCCCACCGAGGAAGATCAGGCCATTGCCGCGCTGTTACAGGCCCTACATGAACGCAAGGCGCTACCTCCACTCATGCTCGGGTTCAATCAGATGGATCGCTGGGGTGGCGATGAGGCCGCGACAGCCACACGCCTAGAGCACTACCGAGCGCTGCTCACCTGGCAACCGGCTACGGCAGCGCCAGTCATTGCGCGCTTCAGTGCCCAAAGCGGTGCGGGCATTGAGGAGTTGCTGGCCCGCTTGCGCCAACAACTGCCCCAAGGGCCGCGCTACTACCCCGAAGATCAAGTAACCGATATGCAAACCCGCTTTATTGTGGCCGAACTGATCCGTGAGCAGGCGCTCAATCTGCTGGATCAGGAAGTGCCCCACGGGATTGCGGTCGAGGTCGATGAATTTTTAGAACGCTCGGCCAATATGACCTATATTTCAGCCGTCATCTATGTCGAACGACGTAGCCAGAAGGGCATTGTCTTGGGCGAAGGGGGACGCATGATCAAGGCTATTGGCCAGGCGGCCCGCCCCGCGATCGAAGAGTTGGTCGGCACACGCGTCTATTTGGAGTTATGGGTGAAGGTGTGGGAGAAGTGGCGCAGACGAGCAGGAATGTTGCGCCAATTAGGTTATGCTATGCAAAAGTAACAGCGGGCAAAAGTAAAAGCTGGCAGAAATAACACAGGATTACTATGAATCCACATACCCTACAGGTGCTTGAATATCACAAGATCCTCAATCGGTTGGCTGAGCATTGCGCCTTCAGTGGTGGCGCCGACTTGGTCTATTCCCTGCTGCCCAGCGATGATCTGGAGACAGTGCAGACCTGGCTGGCGCAAACCGATGAGGCATACCGGCTGCTGGAGCAAAAAAATGATGTCGGCTTCGGTGGTGTCAAAGATCTCAGCATCCAGTTGGAAAAGGCCGAGCGCGGTGCGTTGATCTTTGCGCCAGAGTTTCTGGAAGTCAAATATACGTTACAGCGCGCCCGTACATTGCGCAATCTGTTGGTGCGCATGGAGCACTCGTTTCCCCTGCTGGCGGAAATGGCGCAGAATATTGAGCCCTGTGACAATGTCATTGCCGAAATCAGCCGCTGCATCAGTGAACGGGGCGAAGTGGTGGATGGCGCCAGCGATGCCTTGTCCCGTATCCGCGCGGAGCTGCGCATTGCCCAGGAACGGCTGCTCACCATTTTGGATCGACTGGTGCAGAATAGCGATGTCAAGCCCTATTTACAGGATGCCCTGGTGACCCAACGGCAGGGCCGCTATGTCATTCCCGTGCGCGCGGAGTACAAAGGCAACATTGATGGCATTGTCCACGATCAATCCGCCAGTGGCGCCACCCTCTTTATTGAACCGCTCAAGGTAGTTCAGCAGAACAACGCTATGCGTGAACTGGAGCTGCAGGAAGAGAAAGAAGTACGGCGCATTCTCATGGAGCTGACCGAGTTGGTGGCCGACGAAGCCGTTTATATCCGACGCAATGGACAGATTTTGGCCGAATTAGACTTTACCTTTGCCAAGGCCAAATATGCCTTTACCCTGGACGCCTCCATGCCGACGGTGGTGCCCTTCCGCAACATGAAGCCGAAACACGAGCACCGCAAAGATGAAGAAGATGCCGCGAACCCGATCCTCCACCCCGGTTCCGTAATCGACCTGCATCGGGCGCGCCATCCGCTCTTAGACCGCAAGACGGTGGTGCCGATTGATGTCTATCTCGATGATGAGACCTATATTATCGTCGTCACCGGTCCCAATACCGGCGGCAAGACGGTCACCCTGAAAACGGTGGGCTTGCTGGCGCTCATGGCCCAATCTGGGATGATGATTCCGGCGGAGCCGGGCAGCAAGCTCTCCATCTTTGAGGGGGTCTATTCGGATATCGGTGATGAACAGAGCATTGAGCAGAGTCTGAGCACCTTTAGCAGCCACATGACCAACATCATCACTATCCTGGAAGAGGCGGACCCCCATAGCTTGGTGCTCTTTGATGAGTTGGGCGCCGGCACCGATCCGGATGAGGGCTCGGCGCTGGCTATGGCCTTGCTGGAAAATCTGCGTGACCGGGGTATCACCGTCTTTGCCACCACCCACTACAGCGATCTGAAGCTCTACGCGCACAACACCCCTGGGGTGCGCAACGCTTCGGTCGAATTTGATGTGGAGACGCTGAGCCCTACCTATGAATTAAGCATTGGGTTGCCGGGCCGCTCCAATGCGCTGATCATTGCGCGCCGTTTAGGCTTGAACCCCGTGATCATTGAAAAGGCGGAAAGCATTGTCCGGCCCGACACGCTGGAGGCGGATGCGCTGCTTGATGAGATCCGCCGCGCCAAACAGGAGGCGCTGCAGGCCGAGACACGCGCCAAACAGCGTGAGCGCCAGGCGCAGTTATTGGAGCGCGATCTGCGCTATCAAATGGCCAACGTGGAAGAGGCGCGGCGGGCGGTCATTGCCGAGACGCGCCGGGTCATGGAGGCCGAATTGACCCAGATTCGCAGTGAGATCGAGCAAACCCGGCGCCAACTGGCGCGTGGGGGCATGGCAGGCGCCACTGCGCATGATGAATTCCTTAACCGCGCAGCGCAAGAGTTAAACCGGCGCCAACAGTCGGACCAAGAACTCAATCGCGATGTCATCATCCCCGGCGAAGCGGAAGAGCGGCTAGCCGGTCCGATTGAAGTGGGGGATCGCGTTTGGGTGCCCAGCCTCCAAGCCAGCGGTCAAGTTCTGGTGCTCAACGAGCGCGCCGGGGATGCCGAAGTGCAGTTAGGCAACTTCCGCTTAAAGTTACCGATTAAGCGGTTGGAATTGCGCCAGAAGGCAGTGCGCGAAGCCCCAGTAGAACCATCAGCCGTGCGAGTACAGGCGCAAGGTGCGCATGAAAGTCCTGGTTTGGAATTAGATTTGCGCGGTGCGCGGGTGGAAGAGGGGCTGGCACAGCTCGAACAGTATCTCAACAACGCCTATATGGCCCGCTTGCCGTGGGTGCGCATTATTCATGGCAAAGGCACCGGCGCCATGCGCGACGCAGTGCGCACCAATCTCAAAAACCATCCCCTCGTGCGGGAAGCGCGCTCCGGCGAACAGGGCGAGGGGGGCGACGGGGTGACGGTGGCTAAGTTGGTCACTGCGTAATTATCATTCATAAGAACCTATCCGTAAATTCGGTTGTGGCGTCCATGACTTTGTCGAGCTGTGGACTTCGGCACAGAGAATTTACGGACAGACACTAAGGTCAAGACGGAGATCAAAGAGTTCATGACCCAGAGTTCAGCACCAAAGTTGGTCTGTAGCGTTGGTGTGACGGCCTACAACGAAGAAGAAAACATAGGACACTTGCTCGAAGCCCTGCTCGATCAACATCTGCACCAGGTTGAGATTGCGGAAATCATTGTGGTGGCCAGCGCCTGTAGTGATCAGACAGTGCCTATCATCCGTGAATTTATGCAGCGTGACGCCCGCGTCAAATTGATTGAGCAGGAACGGCGCGAGGGCAAAACCAGCGCCATCAATCTCTTTCTGGCGGCGGCGCAGGCGGAGATCTGTGTGCTAGAGAGCGGCGACACCATTCCCCATGAATATGCGATTGAACATCTGGTGCGCATGTTTGAAGATCCCGGCGTGGGCATGGTCGGCGCCCAGAAGATGGCCGTCAATACGCCGGATCACATTGTGGGGCTGCTCAGCCATTTACGTCTACGCATGGAGCATGAATTGTGTCTGGAAATTCCCCGTTTGGGCGAGATGATTGCCTTTCGTAAGGTCTTTGAGCGCATTCCCCCTGATGTGGCCATGGATGAAGCCTTTGTCGAGGCGCTGGTCATCAAACTGGGCTTGACGGTAAAATATGCGCCCGATGCGGTGGTCTACAATGTGGGGCCGACCACCATTCATGATTTTGTGCGCCAGCGCCGTCGCAACCATGCCGGCCATCTCTACCTGCAACACAAGTATGGTTACCGGGTCAGCAGCATCCAAAATGGACGGGTCACACGGATTGCCGCCAAGGAAGTGTGGGGGGTGGTGCGCCTCTTGTGGGTGCTTTTCTTGTTGGCGCTTTTGGAAGGGTGGAGTCGTTTGCTGGGCTGGTATGACTTTGCGATCAAGCGTGATCGCCATGTGGTTTGGAATATGGCCTGGACGCAAAAGCAAGATGTCCAGACCATCCGTCGGGGTGGGAATTAGTAGTGGCTCATCTGTGAAAAGTGTGAAAACCGATGATTTAACCGCAGGGAAATTATTGTGTTTTCACCGGGTGCCCATTGGGCACGGCTGATGAGCGTTAGTAGTGTGGTGCGGAGATGCCGCCGGCCAAGAATGTGAGCACATAGAATTTACATGAAAGATCGGCTGATTCTGGCAATCAAGCTGGCGGTTAGCTTTGGTTTGCTCTATTATCTTTTTATTAAGTTGGGTGATCCCGCCATTCTCTGGCAACAAATTACCGAGGCCAACAAGGGTCTGTTGCTTTTGGGCTCGCTCTGTTATGCCAGCGCCGTAGCGCTTAGCGGGTTCAAGTGGGGCTTGTTATTGCGCGCGGCAGATATTGCGGTGGGCTTGCCTCGGCTCTTGCGCTATCAGTGGATTGCCGAGTTTTTCAACAATTTTCTGCCGGCCCAAGTGGGTGGGGATGTCATGCGAGGGTATGCCTTGGCCAGCGATACACAGCGTAAGGCTGACGCGGCGGCCAGCGTGTTGATCGACCGGTTTATTGGGCTTATGGTCTTTATGTTGGCGGCCGCGTTGGCTTCCGTCAGTATGCTGCGCTTTGGGAAACCGGACGGCACCTACTTTACCGACGAAGGCTTGCTCTTTATCCGTGTGGCGGCGTTGGGCAGCAGTGGCGTTACGTTGTTGCTCCTGCTGATGATCGTCGCACTCTTGAGCCGCACTTTAAAACGGTGGGCGGAGCGGATTTTGGCGCACTTGCCGTTGGCGACGCGCACCTTGCCCATCTGGCAACAGTTGGCCACCGCCTTCCATGTCTACCGCACCCATCTGGCTGCGCTGGTATGGACCGCGTTGAGCAGCGCTGTGATCGTCATCTTGACCAGCATCAACATCTGGTTAATTTCACGCGCTATTGCGCCGGGAGCCATCTCGCTGCTGGAAGTATTAGCGATCAATCCTATCATCGTCTTTGCCTTGGTGGTGCTGCCGTTGGCGCCAGGCGGGTTGGGTGTGCGCCAAGCCTCTTTCGCCGGTCTCTTTCTGCTCATGGGGGCCGGCTCCGGACTGGGCGGCGCCGTTGGTCTGTTACAGCAGGTCATCGGCTATTTGGTCAGCCTGCCCGGCGGCTTGCTCTGGTTAGGGGGTCGTCAGCGTACACTTACGCCGGTGACGACCGATGGGGAGCAACGATTGGCTAGTTCGCGCTAATTGCAAAAGTTTCCCTTATTTTTATGGCTTATTGCGTGTTCGGGGAGCAATTTAGTGGCGCGCCCAGAGGGCTCCCGCGGGTCGTGCGCCACTTGCTATCCGCCACTTTAATATATAACCTAGCAAATGCTCATCACATCGAAGCTACGTCAGAAGCGTGACCCTTCGAGGATGAGCTTTTTCATTCCAGGCGCCATGCCTAGGCGGTACCCATAACAACGAAACTGGCTGCTGATAGCTGCTGGCTGGTAGCGGTTGGCTGGTAGCTGCTGGCTGGTAACTTGGGAGTAGCGCCATCGCCCGGGGGCCCATTGGGCGCAGCAAATCAAGCTACAGAAACAATGTGGCGCGCCCAGATTCTCTCATCACACCTGCTCGAAAGGTGTGATACCAGGGCTCCTGCTGCTACGACATGTTTCTTAGGAGAAGATAGCGTGGATACAATAAGCAACCCAGAGAATCCATATTTGACTGTGGCGGAAGCGCGCCAGTTATACATGTTAGGCGACGCCGCCCATGATTTCGACCATGTGCTACGTGTCATGCAGATGGCGTTGCGACTGGCCGCAGCAGAGGGCGCCGACCCCACCATTGTCCAATTGGCCGCGTTATTGCATGATGTGCCCATCGAATTCGATGACAGTTTGCAAGAGAACAGTAGACAGGCGCATCATCTTGTCGCCGCTGAGTTCGCCCGGCAGTTGCTCATGGCGCATGAAATGGCAGAAGCAAACATTGCCAATGTGGTTCATTGTATTGAGGCCCACCGTTTTCGGGATCAGTCGGTTCAACCACAGACAATCGAAGCCCAATGTCTCTATGATGCCGATAAGTTGGACAGCATTGGCGCGATTGGTGTGGCGCGCGCCTTTGCCTTTGCCGGCGCCCATGCCAATCGGCTGTGGACGCAAGCATGGCGCACCGTCCCGCCTGCTGCGGCCAAACCGACCGGCGCTGATTATACGCCAGTACATGAATATGTTTATAAGCTGCGCCAGATCGTCGATACACTTTATACCCCAACCGCACGCGCCATCGGGGCGCAACGTCATGCCTTCATGGAACAATTTTTTGAACAATTAGAGGTCGAAATGCGTCAATGAAAGGGATAGAAACAGAATCAAGCAATCGTTTTCATAGCGTAGGTTAGCCGTTGAATTGCTGCGCAATACGGAGAGGCTCATCTAGGTCTATGGATGAAATCGCTACATTGCTCTCTAATATCGATAGCGATTTCACCTCTTCGCCCATATGAGCGATACGGAGAATTGTATGAATGTCAAGCTGAGAATATGTCTTCAGTTCGTAATTACCTTTTTTTATACTAACAAACGCCAAGCAGGCACATTTTTTTCACAGGTAAGGGGTTATCTCTTGTATTGCGTGTCAGTCTATCTTGGCCTGGCGCTGCTAACACTGAGCGCGACGCCTGTCCAAGCACAAGCGGCGCCCCCCCCCGCTTTCGATACGATAGTTGCAGCAGCGACAGCACTAGCCATCCCGTCAGTTACCCAGCCCCTTTCACCGACCAACATACCATTTGCGCCGGGCGAAATCTTGGTGGGTTTCCACAATCAAGAGGGGTCACGTGCCGCTGCCGCCACCTTGTCGGCGCTATCGGCGCAAGTAGTCGAACAGGTGACCTGTCCGGTGCAGAATTTGGCCAAGGGCGGCACTTATCTGCTCCATGTGCCAGAGGGACAGGAGTTGGCAGCTATCGACCAGTTGCAACAGGATCCCAATGTTGCCTTTGCTGAACCCAATGCCCTGGTCTATGCGGCTGATGAAACGCTCAATGCGGCCACCGCCAAAGTAGAAACCCCTTATAATGTCCGGGATCCTCTCTATCAGGATCAACAGTGGTATCTGCAGCGTATCAATGCCAGCCGTGCTTGGGCCTTGGCCTATGCCAGCGATGGTTTTCAGGGCGCGTTTGCCAATGTACAAGTTGCCATTATTGACAGCGGGATTGATGTCACCCACAACGAATTTCGTGGGCGGCTCCTCAATGGTCGTAACTACGTGGAGCCAGGCACCCCCCCTCAGGACGATGCTGGTCATGGCACCCATGTCGCCGGGTTGATGGGTGCGGTAACCAACAATGCCGAAGGGATTGCCGGTGTGGCGCCCAAGCTCAAGATCGATCCGCGCAGAGTGCTTAAACGAGTTGGTGATCAGATTATCGGGGCAATTGATGATGTCGCACAAGCCATTTGTGATGCGGCGGATGCCGGCGCCGATATTATTAACTTGAGTCTGGAGACTTCGTCAGACAATACCACCTTACACAACGCGGTGATCTACGCGGCCAGTAAGGGCGCCTTGCTCATTGCGGCGTCCGGCAACTCCGGCGCCAGCAACTTTGTAAGCTATCCCGGCGCCTACAATGAAGTGATAGCCGTAGCCGCCACCACTTACAGTGATAGACGGGCGAGTTATAGCAATGCAGGGCAGCAAGTCTGGCTCGCCGCCCCGGGTGGCGAGCGTTCCCGTTCGATGATCAGCACCTGGCCTGCTACAGTCCACTGTCGCGACAATACGGTTGGCTATTGCACATCAGAGGGCACCAGCATGGCGGCGGCGGTTGTCAGCGGCGCCGCGGCGCTGATCAAGAGCCTGCGCCCCAGTTTAAATGCCGAACAGATACGCCAGCTTTTACACGAAGCTGTAACCCCTTTAAATGAGAGCACGAGTGCAGTTGGCAGTGGTCGCCTTGACCTGCAAAAGGCGGTGCGGCTGCTCCTCTCCGGTGCGGTGCAGCCCTCTACGAAAAGCCTTGTCTATACGGTTGCGCCCGGCGCCGCGCCCTTTACCGCAACTGTTCGTCTGGACAATCCCAGTTTGCAGGTGCAGAGTTGGCGTGCCTCGCTGCTCACCGGCAGCGAGTGGGTACAGCTCCAAGATGCGGTTGAACAGCAAGTTTCCGGCACCGTCACCTATGGCAAGCCGGCCTATCTGACGCTGATAGTTACACCGACCCAGTTGATTACAGGCATCTATGTCTCCACGTTGCGCGTTGACGCCCTTGAGCCCGACAATACCGTGGTATCCACTTATGTCGATCTCAATCTTAGCGTTGTCACGAGCCAACCTTATCACTGGTATATGCCGCTTGTCCTCCAGGAGACGGCGCCACCGGTCACGACAGAAGCCTATCAGTGGGAGATACCGGCGAAGGCTGAAGATCGCGTTATCTATGGCATGACCGACGCCAGTACGATCCCAGTAACCCTACCCTTTACCTATACGTTGCGCGGCCTCTCCTATACAACGGCGCTGATCACTGCGGACGGCTATGTCAAGTTTCCCGACAGTTCGATCTCGCCAAGTCTCAGCAATCAATGTATGCCCAATTTGACCGACCCGGCCCAGGCCATCTATGGCTGGTGGGCCAATCTGGATCCAAGTGTACAGGACGCGCACGTCTCTACCTTTGCACCGGCAGCCGATCGTTTTGTGGTCGAGTATGAGAATGTGGCAAGTGCGGCCGGGATTTCGCCCAGCTATCGGGTTAGCTTCCAGATCGTGCTTTATGCTTCCGGTGATGTGCGTCTGAACTATCGGGATGCGCCGGCCTTCCAAGGGACATTGCCCCAGGTCACCATTGGCGTTGAAGCGCATGATGGACTTTTCTACAACCAGGTCGTCTGTAGTGATAAAACCGTGCAACTGGGTTATTTACCCACATCACAGCAATCATTGCTCTTTAAAGCACAGGAGGATATTTACTGATGAGCGCTGAAGAACATCGTCAAAAAGCTGCCAACCAGGGCGTCATTCCTTTGGCTATTGTTACCGTCAGTGACACCCGCACCCCAGAGACCGATACCAGCGGCCAACTGATTCGCACCCTGGCAGAGGCGGCTGGCCATCAGATCGTTAGCCATCGGATTGTCAAGGATGAACCCGACCAGGTGGAGGCCGCGCTAGAAGAGGCGTGCGCCGGCCCGGCCCGGCTCATTATCTTTAACGGCGGCACCGGCATTAGCCAGCGCGATCGCACCTATGATGTCATTAGTCGCAAATTGGAAAAGGTGCTGCCGGGCTTTGGCGAGATCTTTCGCATGTTGAGCTACAACGAAGTGGGGGCGGCCGCCATGCTGAGCCGGGCAACCGCCGGTGTTTATCGTGACAAAGTTGTCTTTAGCACACCGGGATCCCCCAACGCTGTACAACTGGCCGTGGAAAAACTGATTCTGCCCGAAATCCAACACCTGGCCTGGGAGTTGATCCGGTAATTACATTGAGGGTGCAACGCGCAGACACAACAGCGGATACAGGATACAACGGATTTGTTGAGTGGTCGGTTGGGTTGAGCTCAGGGAATTGGCTACGGGCAGGGCAAATCCGCTGCACCCTGAATCCGTTGTTGTGCTGTGTTTTTTACTTGTTGCGCATCTCCACCTTGGCCACCGTCACCTCGTCCAGGAACGCCTCATCGACAATGGCGCCGTTACCGGGGGTCGTCAAAACAGAGAGGGTGCTGTCGTCGTTGAGGGTAAAAGGATTGGTCACAATGTCGCGCTTGTAGTAGCGATCATTGGCGCTAATGTCGCCGGGCAGGGTAAAGTTGGGCAGGCTGGCCAGGGCGACATTGGCGGTGCGTCCAATTCCGGTCTCCAACATGCCGCCATGCCAGACAGGAATGCCGGCCGCCTGCGCCAGGTCATGCACCTGTTTGGCGTCGGCCAAACCGCCAATGCGGCTGGGTTTAATGTTGATCACGCCACAGGCGTGCATCTCCAGTGCCCAGCGGGCATGATCCGGTGACACAATGCTCTCGTCCAGGCAGATGGGGCTCTTGACCTTGGCCTGCAACTTGGCATGGTCAAAAATATCATCATGGGGCAAGGGCTGCTCGATCAATAAGAGATTGAATTGATCGAGTTGTGCCAGATGGTCCGCATCCGAGAGGTGATAGATGCTGTTGGCATCCACCTGCAGCAAGATATTGGGCCAGCTTTGGCGCACGGCACGCGTCGGTTCAATATCCCACCCTGGCTTGATCTTCAGTTTGATGCGTTTGTAACCAGAGTCTATATACCCGCCGACCACCTTGAGCAGCGTGTCAATATCCTTCTGAATGCCGACGCTGACACCCACGGCCACGCGTGACCGCGTGCCGCCCAACAGCTGTGCCAAGCTTTTGCCCTGGGCGCGGCCAAACCAATCCCACATGGTAAATTCCAACCCCGCTTTGGCCATCCGATTGCCGCGCACCCTGGCAAAAGCAGGGGAGACCTCTTCCGGGCAGTTGAACTCCCTGGCAAAGAGCATAGGGATCAGATAATCCTGGCTCATCATCCAGACACTCTTGGTGTTCTCTTCGTTATAAAAAGGATGTTGCCCCACCGGCGACTCGCCCCAGCCGGTCACGCCCTCGGCATCAATGCGCACAATGACGGCATGACAACCCTCCTCCCGCCACCCGCTCGTTTCAAAAGGGGCGACATAGGGCAAAAAGACTTGACGTAGTTCAACACGTTCAAATCGCATGGATATTCTCCTCATGGAATCAGTGATAAATTCAAAATATAGTGCCACCCGTGCTCCGCTAAGTTGACACAGTCAACCATAATGTATCCTTTAGCAAAAGCTGCTTCAAAAATCTCGCGTATGTAGAGACGCCAGGCATGACCCAAGGCAGGGTCAGTGCGGCGAATCGCGCCAATGTCGTCTGGGATCGGCACGGCTAGCGGCGCGCCAGTGGCAGGGACGGTGACGGCGCCCGGCTGACGGAATCCGTTAGGAGCAGCCGCCGTAGACAGACGGTGGAGGCTAGCAAGATCCACACTGGACGAATCGGCGCGGCTGCCCTTGCCTTCAACCGCAGCCAATACCCGTTCACTGCGCAGCCACCAATCGACCTGACAGCGATCACTGGGCGTGCCGCGATTCAGGTCATCATTCAATTCGCCATAGAGATTACGATAGTAGGTGTTGCACGTCGCCCCCAATCGGTGAATGTTAAAGACGCCATTTGGACGATAGAGCGGATCGTAGGTCCAGGTGATCCACTCCGTCAGCCCTTGTTGCAGAACATAGTCCCGTTGTGCCAATTTCAATTGAGCGCCGACGCCTTTGCTCTGCCATTCGGGCAGGACGCCCGCCATGTGGCTGGAAATTTTGAGTATAGGCTTACTCTGTCCTTTGGGCTTATCCGTCCCAATCCACCAGAGCGCCGCGCCGACCATGCCTTGAATTTCGGGCGGGCCATCCGCGGCAAAAGCGCCCAATACGCCGCCGCCGCTTTTGGCAATGGTCACCAACACATGCATCGGGATCGTATCATCTTCATCGCCACCCCAAACCCGGCGCACCAACTCTTGAAAAAGAGCACAACCTTCAAAGGTTTTAAGTAATTCAAAGCGCAACTGCATAAGCCAACTCTCTATACACTTGGGCGTAAATACCTAACCTGGCCACGCCAGAACCAAACTTTTCTACCGCAAAGAACGCGAAGATTTCTAGTTTCTCTTTGCGCTCTTTGCGACCTTTGCGGTAGAAATTCTTGTTTTTGTTGGCGCTGTGCGCCCGCAATACGAACAAGCTTTTGATTCGTTAGATACTAAACAGCAATAGTAGTTATTTCTGTCTGGGTTTACTAGTGCAGTGTTACCTAAGTTCTGCTAAATTATGCCCTCACCCCCGGCACCTCTCCCAGTCTGGGAGAGGGGAGCTTGTTCCCTTCCCCCACAGGCGGGGGAAGAGTTAGGGATAGGGCCAGATAAACTATCAGAATTTCGGTAACAGTGTACTAGTGCAGTGTAATCTAAGTTTTGATAGTTTAGCCCAGGCGGGTGCGCTGGCGTGCGTCTTCCTGGAAGGGGCAACGCACACCCCCTGTTTTTTACCATCCGCCGCCCCTTCCAGGAAGACCTGGGTGACCACCTCTACTCTAGCAGAATTTCGGTAACACTGTACTAGTGTTCTGTCAAATAAGTAATAATAGGCTGTAGGCGCCTAGAAGCAACCGACCCTTGCGGTCGCCCAGGGCACCGGCAAGCGGATGCCCCTACGACATCCAACATAATTAATTTTACAAAACACTAGTTCAGGTCAAAGTTCGGTTATCGTTACAAGTCTATCCGGCTCTGCGCTTGCCGTCACCGGGTTGCGTAGGGGCTGGCCAAAGTCTGGCGCTGAGATTTCAAAATAGTCGCCTGGTTGGACTTGTACGCCGGCGGCAAAGCTGAGTGTGGCGGTGCCATAGAAATGGCAGTGCACATCCCCAGGCTGGCGAAAACCGCTATATTTGAAGTGATGATGTTCGATATTAGCCAGCGTATGGGTCATGTTGGCTTCACCGGTAAGAAATTCACCACTCCATACTTCAGCGCCATTGCGGACAATGCGCACCCGGCCGCGGATGTCGGCTGGCGGCGCCCCCACCAACAGTTCTGGACCAAAGGAGCTGTTGCGTAACTTGGAGTGGGCCAGGTAAAGATAATTCTGCTTCTCCAAGACATGGTCAGAGTACTCATTGCCCAGGGCAAAGCCAACCCGCAGGACTTCCCCTTGGTCGCCAATGACATAAAGCCCAACCAACTCAGGCTCCTCGCCCCCGTCCAAGGCAAAGGCCGGCAGTGGCAACGGCTCTTCCGGCGCCACCAGCCAACGGCCATCGCCTTTATAAAACCATTCGGGCTGGACCCCGACCTGGCCAGCGGCGGGTTTGCCGCCTTCGAGTCCTAGTTTGAACATTTTCATCGAGTCGGTTAACTCGCCACTGCTGAGCTTGGTGTGCATGGCGTCCCGCGCCTGCGCGCTGCCCAGGTGATCCAAGCCAGTGCCGGAGAGAATACAGTGGGCCGGATCGGGGTGGTCAAGTGGGGGTAAGAGCCGCTGTGCGGCGATGACGGCCGCATAGTCGACGCGCTCCTCGCCCAAGCGCGCCGTGACCGTGTCTGCCAGTGATTGACCGGCCCGATACGCTGCCAACGCCAGGTCACGGACATAGGCACTGTCGCGCACCACCTGTAATGTTGCCCCGTCATCGCTCACACAGCCGACCTGTCGTTGGCCCGCTGTTGTCTGAAACTGAACCAGCCGCATGGGTTTACTCCTTATCGGAAATTGTCATCGGATATTGTCACATCAGGTTGCTTGATATTTTTCTGTGCGTTACGCTGCATATATGATAACAAAAGAGTTGAATCTTTGCATCTTTATTTTGAGGTTCGTCGCAACAGAGTGGTAGATTCATGGCAAAACAATTAACCTTTATTCTAGGCGGGGCGCGCAGTGGCAAGAGCAGCTATGCCGAAAAGCTGGCGGCGGCACGCGGCCGGCAGGTGCTCTACGTTGCCACGGCCACCGCGTGGGATGAAGAGATGCGCGTGCGGATTGCCAACCACCAGGCACAACGCCCTGTACAGTGGCAGACTTTGGAAGCCACCCATCAGCTTGGGCCGGCGATCACAGCCGCCTGTGCAGAGCGTGCACCGGACCTCATTTTGATCGACTGTGTTACCCTCTTAGCCAGCAACGTGCTCCTGGCCTTGCCGGAGCCGCTGACGGAGCAGAGCGCCAGCGCCGCACTGCTGGCGGAGGTAGACGAACTTTTGGCTGCCTATAGAGCTGGCGCAGCGACCTGGGTGATTGTCTCGAATGAGGTAGGGTTAGGGGTTGTCCCGCCCTATCCGTTGGGACGCGTCTACCGCGATGCTCTGGGCCGCGCCAATCAGCGCCTTGCCGCGGCGGCGGATGAGGTGATCTTTATGGTCTCCGGTCTGCCCATGACGGTCAAGACTGCGTAACATCATCCTGCGGTGCATAGCCCAGGAGTTGGCGCGCGTACTCAATATCCCAGCGCATGCCGCTGTTATTGGACATGCCATTGACCACGGCAAAGCGAATGGCGCCCAGATCGGTTTCAATGCAGCGCTCCATGAGCTGGCAAAAATCGCGGTCGGAAAGCCACATCAGTCGGAACCAATCTTCCACGGCCGGCGCCATCTGCGCCGGCGTATTCTCGCCATGTTGCGCCCAGCCAATGCGCACGGCAATGACCGACAGGGGATAGGCATCGGCAAAGCACTTGCCCATCCGTTCCCCCATGAGTTTCATGGCGCCGTACGGGGTGCTGTCGCCGCGCCGGCCATTGCGCTCCCAACGGGTGCCCGGTCGCGGTGGGATTGCGGTGGTCAGCACCGCCGGTTCTGCCAGATCTTTGTACTGCCCCATGGCGTGGTTGGAACTGGCAAAGACGACACGGCGCACGTCGGCCTGGGCCGCAGCGGTAAAGACATTAAAGACCGAATCCATATTGGACTCGATCAGATCAGCCCAGGGCGGTGTAGGATTGGGGTTGGCGGCCAGATGCACCACCGTATCAACATCCTGAAATTGACTGGTCCAATATGTGTCCCACTGCCCCAAATCGGCCTGGATAATGGCCGGATTATCGCCCTGTTTGATGTCCAGCAGCCGTAACTCATAGCGGCCTTGGAGATGACGGGCCAATTTACTGCCCAGGTTGCCGGCTGCGCCGGTAATTAACACACGTTTCATGCAGATATTCCTTATTACTTGCTATGGGTCATTCGTCAATCGTCATTTGTCATTGGTCCAGCAATTCCCAATCTGGGGTCGTGTAGGTAGCATCCTCGGATGCGGTTTACACAGGGGCGGAACTATCAGATTGGGAATTGCTGTCGTCGGCCGCGGGTTCTTGCGGGAGAATCAGGTGGGCTAGCTCATGCCAGGCTTGCTCCACCGCGGCGGCTTCATCCACCGAGGGTGCGTCTGGCGCATAGCGTGCGGCATGATAGCCGCGAGCAATGGTGGCCAGGGCGGTGTTAGGAGCAGTAGCCGGTAGCTGTAATCTCTGGTGATACTCCAACGGCGTTTGGCTGGGTTGGCGCGCTTGTCCCAGGTCGGCGGTCGTTGTCAGCAGCTGTTGATAGGCTGCGCGAATCCGCCGCCGTGCTTCGGCTTCGCCCTGTAAAGAGAGGAAGGGATCGGTGGCGCCCTGGCGCCGGCCAAACCAGCGCTGCCAGAGTTCATTCAGTTGGTTTTGCAACAAGGAAGCCGTCAAGATCGATTCGCGCGTCTCTTCAACATCAGTCACTTCTGCCGAACGCATACGGCGCACAGCCAAGGCGAAAATGACCAGGATAATTAAAACAAAGATGGCTAAGCCGATCCAGCGATAGGAATCGGGCACCACGCCTGGGTCAGTCACTACGGGGGGCAGTGCTTCCGGTGTTTGCGGGACTTGTAACCGATCGATCATGGGGTTGTCATTCAAACGCTCCAGCAAGCGTCGGATTAATGGCTCCAGTAACTTGGCAAAAAGATACACGATAAAAACGAGAACATAGGCAATGGCCAGTACGATTGAATCGACCACCTCCCACAGCGCCCGCATTACGGCACCCAACGCCGCCAATAGCCGCGCGATCTGTTCCGGCGCGACTAAGATGCCAATCAACACACCCAACCCCAATAACCCGCCCACGGTGGTGGCGACGCTAAAGAGCCAGTAGCGGTTGACGGCAGGGCCGCGCGAAGTGCGCCGCTGCCCCAACCCCAGCGCCCGATCCAGGCCCACGGTGATCTTGATACTGGAAAAGGCCAGGGCAGCCATGCCTGCGCCAAAGAGTAAGACGACCAGATAGGCTGTATTGGCCGGCAAACCAGCCGCGGTGGCGCTTTGCGCCAGCAGATAGATCGCCATCGCCACAACGCCGGTAACCAGCGAGCCCCAAATATCATCGTGGGTCATCTGCCGGACCGCATCGGCCAACCCTTTGAGCCAGAGAAAGATCAGCACCAGAATGGTCAGCACCGGCGCCGGAATCTCCTCGCCGCTCCAGTGGATTAACTGATCACCCAATGCCTGGAGCCAGGCGCTGTCCCACCACGCATAGCTCGCCCCATAGAATTGCCACCAAAGGATGGCGACGATCATGAGCAGCCCTAGCCCCGCCACCAACAGCCGGGAATACAGGGGGACATCTGAGGTTGTTTCCGGCGCCCTTACTTCTGACTCGGCTTCATCGGGAACTGAGTTGTTGGCCGCAAAGAGGAAGAGGAGCACCGAGCTGGCAAGTGGAACGGCGATCAATAGCCAGGGATTGAGCAATTGGCCAGTATAGCTTGGCGCCAAAAAGCTGCGCGCCAGCCCCAGCCACGGCCACAGCCAGGCGAAACGCACCAGCGTAATAAAAAAGATCAATGGGCTATCGTTCAACCAATTCAATTGTTTCGAGCGCATGCCATTCCTCATGCCCACCAATGTGGTGGTGTTGAATATTGGGCAACGGGCGCGACAACTGCGCCGCCCCCAGAGTGATCAGGACCACAGCATATTCACGCCGGCGTAGGTCGAGCAGGGTCTGCTCCAATGGCTGATTCAGCACCGCAGTGACCACCACAATTGTCGCGCCATAGGGCAGTCCGGTCGCTTCGGTCTGCAACAAAGTCTCCAACCGCCAACGGCCCCGCACATCGTCAATCTGGGCCAGCGCCGTGAGCAGTTGCTCCAGTTGGGCGGGGTGCGCGCTGGGGTGCAGCCGCACATGATGCAGGCTGCCGCGAATCATCGTGTTGATATAGAGCCCCACGGCCTGCTTTTCCACCCACAGCTGGCGTGCCAGCGAGGCCGCCGCGCTAATCGCAAACTCGCGCAGATCCAGGTCATAACCATCATTAAAGTATTCGGCGGTGTTGATATTCAGGAAGATTGCCACTGGACGATTGGCGGAGGGTTCAAAGACCTTGGTCTGCAGCGTCTGGCTGCGGGCCGTGGCTTTCCAGTGAATATAGCGAAAATTGTCCCCTTGCACATAGTCGCGCACCCCCATCATCCGCAGCGGGTCCTCGATGACGCGCCGTGGGTTTTTCAGGTCGCCCAAGGGATGGCGCGCCGGGAAGCCCAGTGCAGTCACCGGCACAATACGCGGGTAGACCAGGAGTGACGTCGACGTTTCATCAAGCAGACGGCGAATGTCAAAGCCGAAGATATCGCCGGAGCGGATCTGAGCCGGCCCCAACGACCAGACACCGCGCTTCATGCCGCGCACGCGGTAGCGGCGGATCACCCGCTCATACCAGCGCATAGAGAGGACTGTGACCAGCCGCCGCTGTTCGCCATCTTTCTCTTCCTCAAGCTGCTGGCTGCTAAAGAGCAGAGTTTGGGGCATGGCGTCATCCACGCGCAGCCAGGGCAAGGGCAATGGCTTGGCGTTGACAATCTCCATGTCCAAAGTCGTCTCTTCGCCCAGGTAGAGATGAGTGACGCCCAACCGCCGTTGATAGCTGAGCGCCACCAGGCAGAAATGGGACCAGAGGCTGGCCGCGCCCACCAGCAAGGCCAGAAAGATGCTGATCAGCAGGAGCAACTCCTGGCGCAGGAACACGCTGAGGAGCGCCAGCAAGCCGATAACGATAAAGGCGCGCCGGTTCATGCTCGTTGTGACCAGCGCTCTTCCACCGGCACCGGCACTTCTTTGAGCAGTGCGGTCAGCGCATCCCCGGTGTTTTGGCTGTGGAGACGGGCGTCAATGCTGGGCGCCAGACGGTGGGCCAGCACCGGCACGGCCAGCCGTTTGATGTCGTCGGGGATCACATAGTTGCGGCCATGGATCGCCGCATAGGCTTGCACGGTGCGATAGAGCGCCATCGTCCCGCGCGGGCTCACCCCCAGGGCAAAGGCAGGGTGATGGCGGGTGGCAGTGACCAGATCAAGCAGGTAATCTTCGATCACCGGATGGAGGTAGACCTCGCGACAGATGCGGTTGGCCTGGCGGATCTCGTCGGTCGAGAGCACCGGCTTGAGATCAAGCAGCGGACTGGCGACGCGGAAGCGCCGCAAGATCTGGCGTTCGTCCTCGCGTTCTGGATAGCCCAACGCCACCCGCATCAAAAAGCGGTCCACCTGCGCCTCCGGCAGCGGGAAAGTGCCCTCCAACTCGACTGGGTTTTGGGTGGCCAGGACCAGGAAGGGATAGGGCAAGGGGCGGGTCACGCCATCGACGGTCACCTGGCGCTCTTCCATAGCCTCTAGGAGCGCGGCTTGGGTGCGGGGGCCGGCGCGGTTGATCTCATCGGCCAGGACAAGTTGTGAGACAATAGGACCGGCTCGATATTCAAATTCCTGGCGCTGCTGATTAAAGATGCTCACCCCGGTAATGTCTGAGGGCAGCAGATCGGGGGTAAATTGGATGCGTTGAAAGTTGGCACCAATCGAGCGCGCCAGGGTTTTAGCCAGCGTCGTCTTGCCGATGCCCGGCACATCTTCCAACAGCACATGCCCTTCACAGAAGAGCGCCACGAGCAGCAGTTCGATCACATCATCCTTGCCCACGATGACCTGGCCCACATTGGTGCGGACGGTCTGGGCAATCTGTTGTACAGTGTTGATTTCAGACAAAAGAGCGCTTCTTTCTTTATTTATCAATTTCCGTCAGCCGCACCGGACGCCCTTCGCGATAGGAGCGCCACGCCGCCAATCCCATGACCACCGGAATGCGGCCGTCAATACCCGTCACCAAGGGGGGGGTGTCATTGCGCACTGCCTCCAGAAACGCCTGCATCTCGGCGGCATAGGAATCCATATAGCGTTCCAGAAAGAAGTAGAGCGGGTTAGGCTGTTGAATGCGCTGGGCGGTGCTGTGTACGGTGTTATGGGGCGTCTTGTTATGGGCCTCAATCGCGCCGGCGGAGCCAAAGACTTCAGCCCGTTGGTCATACCCATAAACGGCCTGGCGACTGTTATCGATCACCCCCAGCGCGCCGTTGGCAAAGCGCAGCGTAATGACGGCAGTGTCAATATCGTCGGCTTCCCCGATAGCCGGATCGACCAGGACGCCACCGGCGGCGTAGACCTCTTCCACTTCGCTGCCCATCAAGTAGCGCACCATGTCAAAGTCGTGAATGGTCATGTCCAGAAAGATGCCGCCGGAGACTTTGATGTAGCTAATGGGCGGCGGCGCTGGGTCACGACTGGTAATACGCACCAGGTGCGGCGCGCCGATTTCCCCCCGCTGCACAACCTCATGCAGATGGCGGAAGTTGCTGTCAAAGCGGCGGTTAAAGCCAATTTGTAGCTTGACGCCACAGCGATCCACCGTAGCCAACGCCTGATCGATGGCGGGCAGATCCAGGGCAATGGGCTTTTCACAGAAGATATGTTTGCCGGCCTCGGCCGCTTCCATAATAAAGCGGGTGTGCGTATCAGTGCTGGAGCAGATGACCACAGCATCAATGGCCGGATCATCCAGCAGCGCACGCGGATCGGCGTGGACGGCTGGAATGCCAAAGTCGGCGGCGCAGCGTTGTGCGGCCTCGGCAAAGAGATCGGAGACGGCCACAAGCTTTGCCCCAGAGAGACGGCGAGTAATACTTTCGGCGTGCACCCGGCCAATACGACCGGCGCCGATTAAACCAAGCTTTACAGTAGTTGTCATAGAATTTTCATTGCTATTAGAGGATATCGTTTAATAATAAATAGGATATATCCGCACCATTATAGTGGATCCATGAGGAATTCCGAAACTGGGGCAAGAACAAAAGGAATGAAAATGGTTGGGATTTTCAGGTTCAATCAGATTTCGAGGGGTACTGTCCAAATAATCCCGGAATCTGGCAGATTCCGGGATTATTTGGACGGCTATTGCCTTGGGTGATCGGTGTTCGCAACGCGGGCGCTCCGCGCCATTGAGCTTGTCGAAATTGCCCAATCACCAATCACCTAATCATCTAATGATCATCACTGATGCACCAGTGGCAGATAGATCAGGTTGTCTAACGGCTCTTGCGGCGTGCTTTGGCTTACGATGATCGTCGCCGTGTTGGCCGGGTTAGTGCGATCAAAAACGGTGTACGTACCTTCGGTCTCCAGACGGAACTTGTAGCTTTCACCGGCGCCCAACAGACCACTATCCAAGAGGATGCCGTTGGTGTTGCGCGAGCCGGCCGTAGCCGCCGCGGTGCTGTTCTCGCTGCTGGCCGTGTGGTCGTTCACATCAACATTGGTCCAGGCGATAATGGCGCCCGGCTCCACGGTTAACACTGCCGGCTCAAAGCCCAAGTCACTAATGCTCACCTGTGCGGTTGCGTCCTCGGCAATGACTGGCGTCAGCGGCACATCATAGCGCACGGGGTCATTGACCACGGCCAGTTCAGGGCTGCGATGGGGCTGGTAGCCCGCTTTGCTCACCGTAAGCTGGTACGTGCCCGCCGGGGTGAGGAAGCTAAAGTAGCCGTCAGCCAGCGTCTGTTGCGGGTTTACCTGGCCATAGGCATCAGCATCCCACAGGGCAAAGATGGTGTTGGCGTCATCCGCCGCGGCGCTGCTGGTGGTCGCTTCCATACAGGCCACCGTCGCATCGGTCAGCAGATTACCGTTCAGCACATCAAAGACCACACCCTCGGGGTCAATCAAGACGACATCACCGCTGGCGGTCACTTCTTGGTCACCACAGACCACGGTCAAGGTCATACCTGTGGCGGCGGGATTGCGTGGACCAGTCGTAAAGGTAGCGGTGTAGACGCCGTCATTGTCCTCATCTGTTAGCTCGATGCTGGCATCTGTATCATCCAACGCCAGCGTCACCTGACCATTGCCGTCACTACAGCAGATTTCGACCGACACGGTGTAGGTGGTGTTGGGGCGCAGATTCAGACGCCAACCCTCGGCGTCCAGGCGTCCGGCGTCATCATGGGGGCGGCGCACCCGGCCATGATCGTCGGTGAACGCGAGGCTCATGGGATTCCAAAGCAGCGTACTGTCCACTTTGAGCTTGACCGTGGCTGAGGCTACACTGCTGGCGCCACCCACTCGCGCAATGGCGTAGATCTCGTGCAGCCCATCGGCCAAGGTCTGGGCCTGTTGCCAGCGGCCCTGGCTGTCCGCCGTCACCGTGGCGGCTAAGGCGCCGTCCACATAGAGATCGACCGCGGCGCCCGCTTGGGCCAGACCACGCACGATCACCTCATTTTGGCAGGTGCTGCCGTCAATCGGGGTGACGATACGCGGCGCCCGCAGCCCAATCTCGACCCGGGCCGACGCTTCGTTGTTGTCGCTGTTGCCATCATTGGCCGCCACTGCGCGGACGGTGTTGGTAATGACATTGCCGGTCAAGGTCAACTGGCGGGTGGCCATGATAATCGCAATCTTGCCGCCGGCGCCAGGGGCCACTTCACCCACCCGGAAGACGAGCGTCTTGCCCTCGACCGCATAGGGGACTGCGGGCGCCGTGCGCACATCGAGCAGCACCGCGTTGAGATCGACATCTTTGTCTAGCAGGTCGCGGAGGACTACTTCACGCGCCGGCTGGTCGCCAACGTTGTGATAGTCAATCGCCCAGGCCACCTTGCTGACCACGGTGTTGGCCGCGGGGTCAAAGTCCTGGCGCACCCGGCCAGTCTTGTGCATGGCAATGTCGGCGCCATTGGGCTCTGTCTGTGGACGCAGGAGATAATCCTCGGTCTCGCCAAAGCGATAGCGATTGCCGCGTCCGTCGCTGAAGTGCTCGTCGCCATCGACTAGAGGCAGGTCAATAGGGCCGGCCGTCAGGGTAACCCGCAGCCAAGCCGGCTGATCCTGCAACGCCGTGGGCCAGGCCACCAGACGGGTGGGCACAATCACATTGTTGACACCTGCTGTCAGCAGCGCCGGATCGACGGGGAAGTTGATGACAATGTGTTCCAGGGCGCGCGCCGCCGGGGTTGTGTCTGTGGCAGGGCAGTTGTAGCTATCGCCACCGTGCCCATTGCGGTTGGAATCGACCCAGATGTTGATGTATGCCTTGTGATCGCCGGCCAACATAAAGGCTTTCATAGCCGGGGTAATAAAGACCTGCACCGGAATGCGCGTGCTTTGGCAGTGGGCAAAGTTGATCAGGTCGGGCCGGATGCCGTCGTCAAAGCGGTCACGGTTGGCAACATTGGCTGGCGGGCGCAGGTTATTCATGAAGTCCTGGTCGGGGCCCAAATCAGCTTCCAGTTCAAAGCTGACGCCGCGCCCCAGATGCAGCGGCCACGCATTCCAGTGGAGCGGCCCTGCAGGCGCACCGGTCGCCGCGTCATGCACGGTGGGGAAGCCCGCCGGCACACCAGGGTAGGCCGTCATGGCGGCGCCAAAGTGATTGGTGCTGTCGGGTGCATCCCCCAGATCGCTGCGGCGCACACGGAAGTGGAAGAGCAGACGCCGCAGATGGTCACGGTCCGGGCAGGTCAGGTCATTGGCGCGGCTGAGACAGTAGATCAGCGCGCTGCTGCCGGCCAGATCCTGATCCGGTGCACTGTCGGTCAGTGGGTCGGGTGCGGTGATGGGGGTGTCGATACTTTTGGTCTCGCCCGGTTGCAACACCAGATGGATGAGATGATCGGCAGCCATCGTGGCCGTAGTCGGCTCACCGGCCCCAATCGTCGCCGCGGCGCGACTGTCACCGTTGTCGGGGTCACTAGCCACCAAGCTCCACTCGATTTTCTCCAAGTTGAGGGCAATGGCGAGGGGTTCGGCGCCTTGGTTGGTCAGTTCGTTGCGAATAAAGGTATGCGTGCCGGGCACATAGGCATCGACCGCGGTCGCCGCCACGCTACTTGATTGGACGCTTGCCGGGGTGTCTACATTCACTGCCCCTTCGGCATAGGCCAGGTAGCGTTTGATCGCCAGGTCATCCAGGCTGAGCTGCGGACATTCGACGCCAAAGCTGGCCTCGGCGCGCAGATGGCTGCCGTCGGTCTGCAAGGCATGAGCGACATTGGTGATGGTGCGCGCCGCCCCAAAGCAAGCTTCGACTCGCACTGGCGCAATGATGCTCAGCTTGCCGCCAGGGGAAATCTGGCCGCGCCAGCCAAAGGCCGTGCGATTGTAGTGGACCAAAGCGGGGCTGACCCGGGGCGACTCAACTACTAACCGCGGACGCCCGGCCAGGTGCACGCCAGCAGGCAACGTGTCGCTGATCAAGGTGGTGGCCGGCGCCGACCCACCCACATGTTCCAGGGTGACGGTGTAGGAGATGATGTCACCGGGGCGAAGTGGTGCAAAGGTCTCCGGCACGCTTTTGGTCAGCGTCAATTTGCCTGGTTCTCCTTGGGGCGCTGGCCGTTGGAAGTAATCTTCGGTCTCGCCAAAGTTATAGGCATTGGGATATTGGGGGCCACGACCGTCAGCCGGGACGCCAAGGGCAGGCCGCACCGCGCGGCGCTCGCTGAGCGTAAAGCGCAGCCAGTGGGGGCGATCCGGTGTCTGGTTCATGACGGCCAGCGTATTGATGGTGATGTCCTGGTAGCCACCGGCGGGAATGGCGGCCAGGTTGACCCCAAAGTTCTGCACGATCCACTCATGGGCGCGCAGGGCGGCGCTCTCCTCGGTGGGCTGGCATTGGGCCACGTCGGCCCAGTCACCATCACGGTTGCCATCAAACCAGACGTTGAGATAGAGCCGATCTAGCGTGGCCGCGGCCGCCTTGGAGACGCGCACGACCAGGGTGGTCGGTTCACAGTTGGCAAAGGTGGCGTCACGGTTGAGCCAGCCATCGTCGCCCCGATCCAGGTTAGACACATTTAGCGGCCCTGCCGGTGTGTTGATAATGTTGTTGGTGACATCTTGGTCGGCGCCCTGGTCGGCTTCGCGTTCCGCCGAGGCATAGAGGCCCAGCCAGCCTTCACCCTGTTCATTCTTGTGCAGCGGGCCAGAAGGCGCGCCGGTCGGATCTTGCCAGACCGTTGGGAATTGACCGTTGACCGTCGGCGTGATGTAAGCGGTATTGACCAGTCCATAGTGGTTGGTGCTGTCGGGCGCGTCACCCAGATCCGGGTGGGGGCGCTGGCCAGGGTGGCTTGGATCGTCGGGATTGTCATTGTTGCTCAGCGTGATGAAGAGGCGCGGGGCATAGCCGCTCTCTTTACCGTCAAAGTAGACGCCAGGATCGCCGGTGGTGAGCCCAAAGCCATTGTTGACAGCCGCGCCAGAGTGCCACTGCTGCACGGTGGCGGTGACATCCCAATCGACCGGGGTATAGTCGGCGACAACGGCGTTCGCACCGGTGGCCACCAGTGGTGGTCGGCTGTTCCAGGTCACGGTGGCCTCGTCCCAGACGCCGTCGACGCGGTTGACATTGACTGTCCAGGGGCCAGCGCCGACAATATCCGCGGGCATGAGGCGCAGCGTGGCGCTGTCGATGGTGGCTGCGGCGGGCAAACCGGAGAGATCAAAGAGCGCATAGGCTCGGGTAGAGGGAATGACTCCTAACGGGCCGGCGCCGTAGTTGGTGGTCGGCTGGCTGGAGATGACATAGGCGTCGGCAATGGCCGTGAGCGTTACGGAGACGGTGGCGCTGCTCTCCAAAACGGGAGCCGTCGCTGGGCTGGCCTGCACTGCACGCCCCAGAGGGAGCAGCGCCAGGGTGAACAGCAGCGCATAGAGCAATCGATTGAGGTGATGGTGCGTGCGATGACGCATGCCGATAGATTGTTGAAACATAACCACGTCCTTTCCAAATTGTTACATATGGGCGCGTCCCCATTAGGTCGGCAGACCTGTGATACGCACCGGTTACACATAGAGGGAATTCTGTGCAGCCATTTCTGCATGGACATAGCGTACAACAGGCGCCGCCACCGCGCTGGCAGTTGCACTGGGTAATCGGCTCAAATCGGCTCAAGTTTGGAAGTGGGGGTTGCAGACGCGGATTGGGGTAGCGCGGATTGTTGGCTAGCGCGGTTTAACCCAAGAGCCTATCCGTAAATTCGGTTGTGGCACCCATTACTTTGTCGAGTTGTAGACTTGGGCACAGAGAATTCACGGACAGACACTAAGTCATAAAGCAGGAACTTTATTCGTAAATTTCTACCGCCGGTCAGGAGTCGGACTTTTGGTGCTTTTGGCACTTTTGCAGTAGAGTCATCTCAATCATGAAGAAGGAATTTTATTGACGGAGCTAAGGAATAAACATACGACCGACACCAAGATAATCATCTAGATAGACCATGATCTCCACCAAACGCGCAGCACATTTTTCACGGTAAACCCGTTCTGTGATTCGACCAAAATCACCAATTGTCAAAACTGGAAGCGAGGTTGGTGTATTTTCTTCGCGAATGGTCTGTTCCAACGAATCAACTCCTTCCATGTTGTGATTATTGGTCAATAAGATCATTCCGTTAGCTTGAGCAAACCGCCATACAGTGCGATCTGTACTATCGGCCGGCAAATCGACATCTCGGAAGCGAACAAGCCGCAGAGGCAGCATCTCTAGCCAACCAGTCGCAGCAACTGTTCCCCATAGCAGGAAAACCTTGCCTTCAATATCGTGATCGGAAAGTACTGTGATCATACAGGTTGATGCTGCGCCTTCCATGCCTGGAATTTTGCACGCAAGATCGCCTGTTCGGCAGTAAGGAGCTTCTTAGGTTGTTGCGCAAGATGCTCTTGAAGCCGATGATCCCAGTAGGTCCTTAATGTTTCAGCTTGTTGAACAACCTGTTGATACTCTTGTTCAACCTCTTCTTGATGGTTTGCTAGATAATTCAGTACATCTGCCATTTGTTGATCGCTAAGATCAAGCCATTGTTGAACCAGCTTTGGTGGCCAGTCGGCATGCAAATAATCCAAGATTGTATATAATGTGATCCGTGTTCCACTAATTGTAAGTCCACGGCTAGTCCGAATGATGGTATTTTGTCCGTTGGCAAATGCTATCATAATAAATCCTCCTACTATCTTTATATCACTATTATACCATTTGGCATACCTGAAAAGAAAGATTACGAAGGCATAATTAGGCTGAGGTTAACAATTGTATGATTCATACGATCGCTAACCTCAAAACTATTTTACCCTCTTCTGCCCCGACGTGGCGCCCGATGGCATGCATCACAGACGGCGCGGGTGGCTTGACCGACCTGGAAGCCGGTCTGCGCAGTGCCGTCGGTGGGGTGGCCGGGGTGGCAGCTTACGCAAGTGGCGGCATTGGGATCGTTCGCCTGCCAGCGCGCCAGTTCCTCGTGCCAGTGATTGGGACCACCCTCTTCCCCTTCCTCTCGCTCGCGGCCAAGTTCAGGGAGCGTAACGGCGAGCTTGGCGGTGTAACCGCGCTGGGTCACTGCCTGGTGGCATTTCAAGCAGTTGGCGTCTGCAATGGGGACGGTCAGCGGCGCAGGTTGCGTGGCATGGCCCATATACCAGAGTGCAGCATTGCGCGCCCCCAGCAGTTCCGCCTGCAGCCGCCCCGTTACCCCCGGCCCGGAATGGCAATCAATACAGCGGGTCTGTTCGCCTGTATGGTAGGAAGCCAGATCGACGGGGTGGGCGTCGATGGAGCGCTGGTAAAAGGTCGCTTCCGGCTCGGTGTGGCAGGAGGCGCAAAAGGGATCGCGCGCCTCCTGGCTGGCGACATAGGTGAAGCTCCCCGCCGCAAGAAAAATGCCCAGTACGACAATTCCAACTAGCACCGAAGTAAAACCCCAAATCTTCTTGCGTGAAGAAGATGGTTGCACGTTCATCACAAACTCCTGATTCATGTAAAAATTTCTTTACCTTTGAAGACCAGCCTATCCGGATCGGTCTTCAAGGCTTCGCCATAAGTTCAAGCGAACAGCGGCGAATTGTTGCACTACTTTTGTGTCGGGCTCCGTTGGATCGTTAGGTAAATTCTCTGGTTATTGCTTTTTGATGCTGATACGCTATTTCTCCTTGGCTGCATAGGAATGGCCACCAAAGATGGCGCGCAATTCAGCGGCGGACTTGGCCTGTTGCAAGCGGCTCTGGCGGTCGCCTTCTTCGTCACGCAGGGCGCGCACATTGGTGAGCACCGCTTCAAGCTTGTCGGCAGGGAATTTGCAGGCGCCATTTTCATCCATGTGGATAATTTCGCCCGGTGCGACATCCATACCACAGACCGAGACCGGCACATTGACCGCCTGCACAGCCTGCGCACCGTGGCCAGGGGTAATGCCGGTGAGCATATATTGGAAGTGCATGGGACGCACCTCGTCAATATCACGCGAAGGGCCGTTGGAGATCAGCCCCAGACAACCAATCGCTTTCATGGCCGAGACCATGTTGCCGCCGGCCAAGCCAACCTTGCCGGCCAGTTCGGGCGGGAATTTTTGCTGTAAGACCAGAATGGTCGGTTTCGGCGCGGCGTCCAGCGCGTCGAGCACATCCATAAAGGTCAGCCGTTTGAAGTTGGGGTCGGGCAGGCCATAGACACAGGTGACGGCATAGCCGACCAAAGCGCCCAGTTCCGGGTACATACAGCGAATGGTTTGGTCGGTGTACCAATTTTCAGTCCAGGGGTTGTAGAGCCCCAGGCAGAGCTTGCTGTCCGGGTAAGTCGCCACCACATTGGTGATGGAAGGGGTGTCGTATTCGCGCAGTTCTTCGAGCATGGCTTGTGTGGAAAGCGTGGACATGATCTTTCTTCCTTGTTCTTTTTCTCAGAATTATGCGTTGTATTATGCTTATTTTGGTGATCGGCTAAACTTTCGAGTATATTGGCCTATAGGATTTAATCATAACACACGATTTGATTGTCGGGTAAACGTCTTTTTTCCCATGCACTTTGTCATCACACAGCGCCGCCGGCTCATAACCCTATTCATCTGGCTGATCTTTTTCACCCTCTACGCCGTCACCGCGGCGCCCAGCATTGTCGAACTCTTTGACGATAGCCTGGAGTTCCAGCTAGTTGGCCCTACCTTTGGCATTGCCCACCCCACCGGCTATCCCCTTTATGTTATGGTGGGTGGTCTGTGGAGCCGGCTCCTCTTCCCCGTAGGCAACTGGGCCTGGCGCATGAATCTGCTGAGTGCGCTGGCGGCGGCAACCACCATAACGCTGCTTTTTCGCTTGACGAATCGGCTCGTGGCATTAGCGCAACCACAGAAGATCCCCTGGGCCGGTTTGGCCGCCGCGGTGGCCTTCGGGCTGGCGCCGGTTTGGTGGGCGCAGGCAACGGTGGCAGAGGTCTATGCGCTGCACAATCTTTTGATTGTGGCGGTTTTGTCGGTTGCCGTTGAGCTGGTTGCTGTTGATTTGGATGGCGCCGGTAATGAGGGAGATAGTGACGGGGAAGATAATGATGGGCAGCCACAAGGTGCGGTGCAGAGGATGGAGCGCGCTTGGTCAGGTGGGTTGCTGTCACGCCTGATGCCCCTACGGGAAACCGGGAAAAGGGCTGTGGCTGAATGGCTGGTTACGCTGCTTTGTCTGCTGTTGGGGTTGGGGCTGTCCCATCACCGCACGATTGTGCTGCTGGGGCCAGGGTTGGTGATCCTGTTCTGGGGAATGGCATGGCTGTGGCGACCAAGCCGGCGCTGGTGGCGTTGGGGAATGGCCTTGATAGCGCCGTTGGGGCTCTATTTGTGGATTCCCCTGCGCGCCGCTATGGGAGTGCGCGATCTGCATGGCAGCTACGAAAATAGCCTGGCGGGTTTTCTGCGGCACATCCTGGCCTTGGATTACGCAGGTCTTTTTGCACCCAACCTGTTGACGGTCCACCGCACACCGGCCGATTGGGGGCGTCTGTGGCAACAACAGCTTGGCCTGTTAGGTTTGGCGCTGGGCGCGGTAGGGCTACTGGGTCTGTTCTGGCTGGGACGCTCACGGCAGTCAGGCCACTGGCTTGATTTTCGCATCAGCCTAGGTCTGCTCGTGGTGGTGGTGGTCAACACTCTCTTTGCGGTCAGCTATCAAGTGGGTGACCAAGAAGTCTTCATGCTGCCGGCCTGGCTTGGCTTTGCCATCTTTATTGGCATCGGAGTAGGTATCGTGAGCTGGGTGTTGGCACGCTGGCCGCTAGTGGCGCAGGTCAGCCAAGCGCTTTGTTTACTGCTCTTGGTATTGGGCGGCGGCGGACGGGGGGCGCCGGTCGATCGCAGCCACAATTGGGTGGCGCATGATTACGCGGTGGCCATGGCCAAAGTCCCCTTTCCGCCCCACAGTCAGGTAATTGCATTGGAGGGCCAAGCAACTGCGCTGCGCTATATGCAGGAATTTGCCCAGCTTGGGCGCAACGCAACGCCCATCATGGCCAATGACCCTGATGCACGGCGCATGGCCATTACGACGGCCATGGCGCAAGGCTATCCGACGTATATTACGCAAGAGGTTGCAGGGATTGCCGACCAATACAGCTTTAGCGGTGAAGGGCCGTTGGTGCGGGTTTGGCCGCGGGGCGCGGCGCAAGCGGGGTCGCCCCAGCATGAGAGTGCACTCTGGATGGCCGATGAGACGCTCGAGCTGGTCGGCTATAATCTGGATTGGTTGGCCGAGGCGGGCGGACCGACGCTCAGCGTCACCTTGTATTGGCGTCCTGTTGTTCCTTTGCAGCAAGAATATAAAGTATCGCTGCGTCTGTTGGACCCCACCGGCGCGCTCCTCTATTGGCCCAATGGGCTTGCCATTGTCGAGGATCACTATCCGTTGCGTCTGGTTGCACCCACCACCACTTGGCTACCGGGCGAAGTGGTGCGGGATGTCCATGCGTTGCCCGTCACGCCCAGCGCCAGAGCAGAAGCCGCCCAACTTCAAATTATCCTCTATGACGCGGCCACTGTTGCCGAAGCCGGCGCGGCCCTTCTACCTACGCCCCCTTGACAATCGTTGTACGACCGCACAACGACGATGCTGCAACCAAGGCGCTGCACGCATTACGCCATAGCCCTTTGACCAGAGCGGATAGGCGGTTGCTCTCCCCACCGTTGCACTTTAAGCTCTCCCTAACTTGAGCCCACTGTTTTGAAGAGTCAAATTTTGCATATCATAAAAAGCGTGCCATAATTCACAACTTGATTTGCCATATTAACTTATGAGGAGTTTCGAATGAAATTGCGAGTCTATGCGTTAACGCTCACCATCTGTCTAATCCTTGCTGTGGCGAGCAGTGCCTGTACCAGCCTACCCACTGTAACCAACCCCGCGACTTCATCCGAAGTTACAACAAACGAAGGCGGCACCCTGCCCGCAGCAGAAGCGGCGGCGCCCATGGCAAGTGGGGCAATGGCCACTGTTGCCACCCGTTCCCTACGTGTGCGCCAAGAACCTTCGGAGACTAGCGAAGTCGTTGCCGGGATTGCCGAAGGAGAGAGCTACCGGGTCATTGGCCTTAGCGAGGATGGCCTGTGGGTGCAGTTGGCGATTGAAAACACCCCTGACAATCAGGGCTGGGTTTCGGCTAACTTTGTCACAGTCGAAGGTGACATTACCGATTTAAATACGGTGCCGGTTAGTGACACAACACCAGTTGAAAGCACTGCTGTTGAAAGCACAACTGTGGTAACCCAAACAGCACCAGCAACCGGCTTTGCTGTAGTCAGCACAGAAGGCTCGCGTCTGCGCATTCGCAGTGGCCCCAGCACAGATTCACCGATTGTCGGCTATGCCTATGATGGTGAAAGTTATGCAGTGTTGGAGACCAGTGAGGATGGCGTCTGGGTCAAGATTCCAGCCGCCGCGGGCGAGAATAGTAATAACACCGATAACACCGAAGGCGGCTGGGTCGCTGCTGAATTTCTCATCATTGGTCAGTAGCAATATAAATGGTTAATGGATAGTGGTTAATAATTAATTATTTTCCTTTGTCCGTAACTACTCAGTTGTCCCCTTCGACAAGCTCAGCGGACGGCTGAGTAGTTACCAGTGTCCATTAACGATTACTCCCCATTTGTTGCGCGCTCATGCTACCAACAGAGTTTGTTGCCGGTCATCGCCTGCCGCTAGCGCTTTTTCGACTGCTGACCTGCTTTTTGTTAGCGTTGCACCTCTACGTGCGCACCTTGCCCCCCACCACAACACCCATTCCGGCGGATACTAGCGCCGAAGCTGCCTGGTGGGGCTTATGGCCGGCCACCTACCCGCCGTCCTGGTCGGTTATTGTTGCTACGCTGTTGTTGCTTTGCCTGACTCTTGGCTGGTGGCTCCTGGAGCAGTTTCCTGCTTTGCTACCAACCCGCTATACGCAGGGGCCCTTTGAGCGCGTCATACGCGGGGACCCTTTGGACGTGCCACAAAAGCTAGCGCCCTTGCTGTCAGGATCGCTGCTCCTGCTCATCGCTTTCTTTGCCTTTCCCATTGTTCACACCCGTTGGGGCGATGCCTACCTCATCTCCAAGGCATTGGCCTGGCCGGATCCAGCCCTGCGTTTGACCAATTCGTGGCAGGCGCCGCTCGATGTGTGGCTGCACAGTCAACTGTGGTTGCACTGGCATGACTATTTCCAGTGGGAAGATGCGCTGCCGGTCTATCGGCTGCTCAGCCCTCTGGCCGGCGGCCTCTACCTGGCCGCAGCCGTGGCCGTGACGCGCGTGCTGGCGCCTGCACCGGCCTGGCTTACCTTTGGCCTGTTGGCTTCGCTGGGGGTGATACAACTTTTCTTTGGCTATGTAGAAAATTACAGCTTCGTTGCCGCCGCCATTTTGATCTATCTCTGGCTGGGGTTGGCTACGCTCCAAAGACGCGCGCCACTGTGGTTAGCCGCCACGGCGCTGGCGCTGGCTAACGCGCTGCACCCCAGCACCGTGATCCTCGCGCCAACGCTACTCTACTGTGGCTGGGTGGTTGTCGGCCCAAAGTCAACCGCACAGTTGCGTTGGTGGCAGGCGACGTCGGCGATTTTTGTTCCAATGCTGCTGATTGGTGGCGCAACTGTGGGCATGATGGAGGCCGGCGGCCATGGGCTGCGCGCACTGTTCACCAGCGACCGGCCCGGCGGTGGCGATGCCCATCTCTTTGTCCCCCTTTGGCAAATCACCACACGCTGGGAACACTATACCATGTTCAGTTGGCTCCACCTACGCGATTTTCTCAATGAGCAACTGCTGGTCGCCCCCATCATCCTGCCCGGTCTGCTCCTTGGCCTCCTGACCATCATCGCCACCCGCGGGAGCCCTTTGGGCGCACCACCCGCAACTAGCGACTCGCCACCCGCCAACAGCCAACAGCCAACAGCCAACAGCCACTCCCTACACTTCCTCACCCTTGCCACCGCCGCCTACCTTCTCTTTACATGGGTGTGGAATCCAGATTATGGCGGACAACGGGACTGGGATCTCTTTAGCCTGGCCGCCATTCCCACGGCGCTGCTCTTTGCCTTGTGGATACCCAGGCTCTTTTTGCATGATCGGCGTGCGTTGCAAGCCGCCCTAATACCGCTGCTTGTGCTACAATGCTTGCACACGGCCGCGTGGATCTACCAGAATACGCTACCTTGGGCGTGGCCGAAGTAATTAGTTAATGGGAAATAGTGAACGGTTAATCGCTATACTCAGATCAAAAGGAGATCTGGAGTTTTGTAGAGACTAGAGACTGGAGACTGGAGATTGCACACAAGTCTCTAATCTCCAGTCTCAGAATTTGGTTATGATTTTGCTATAGACCTCTCTGAGGTGATTGAAGGATAGGTTATGTACGAATTAAAAGCGCCGCCCCCGCCGCGTGTACGCCAGCGCCAGGGCGACTTTCAACGGGGGATGACGGTAGGTGGAGTGACCTTTGCCTTGGTTGCACTTTTTGTCGCAGCCGGACTATTAATTGCCTATGCCATGATTGCTAGCGCGCTGCCCGCCCCCGATGAGCTAGAGTTTCGCACCAGCAGTTTCCAAAGCACCCGTATTTTAGATCGTGAAGGTAATCTGCTCAACGAAGCCTTTGACACCAATGCCGGCAAACGTACTTCGGTGTCGCTCAACCAGATCTCGCCCTATCTACGCCAGGCGACCATTGCCACCGAAGACGCCAACTTCTACCAACACAGCGGCATCGACTATTTTGCCTTATTCCGCGCTGTCTACTACGCCGTCCGGCAAGGCGATGTGGTCTCTGGCGCCTCGACCATTCCGCAGCAATTGGTCAAGATGCTCTTCCTGTCGCCAGAACGCTCAATTACGCGTAAGATCAAAGAGGCGGTGCTTTCGGCGGAAATTAGCCGCACCTATAGCAAAAACCGGATCTTGGAAGTCTATCTCAATGAGTTAAACTATGGCAATCTGGCCTATGGCGCCGAGGCCGCGGCCAAAACCTATTTTGGGAAAGATGTCGCCGACTTAACGCTGGGCGAAGCCGCCTTACTGGCTGGGTTGCCCCAAGCGCCTGCCTACTACGATCCCTATACCCATCCCGACCGCGCCAAAGAACGCCAGGCCGTAGTCCTCGCCTTAATGGTCGAATCCAACTATGCAACCCAAGATGAGGCGGACCAAGCCTGGTTGGAGCCACTGGTCTATACCCCCGTCAACTATGATCTCAAAGCGCCCCATTTTACCCTCTTTGTACGCCAACAACTGGAAGCGCTGCTGGGACCGGAGGCGCTCTACCAAAGCGGGCTCAATGTGACAACCTCGTTGGACCCCCGCCTACAAGCCGAGGCCGAACGGATTGTGCGCGAGCAGGTGGCGCTGTTGACCGACCACAACGTGTCCAATGGTGCGTTGGTCGCCATTCGGCCCGACACCGGCGAAATCCTGGCGTTGGTGGGCAGCGCCGACTTTGACAACGTGGAAATTGATGGCCAGGTCAATATGGCTTTGGCACCCCGCCAACCGGGCAGCACCATTAAGCCGCTGGTCTATTTGACCGCCTTTGAACAGCATGATCGTCCCCCGGAAGAACGCTGGACACCGGGCACCCTTGTCGCCGACATCCAAGAACAGTTCCCGGACGGCGCCAATCCGCCCTATATCCCCACTGACTATGATAATCGCGAGCGCGGCATAGTCACGGTGCGGACGGCGCTGGCTAACAGCCTGAATATCCCTGCGGTCCATGCCATGCAGACCATTGGCGTACCCGCTTTTCTGGAAATGGCGCAACGGCTGGGGATCACCACTTTGACTCGCCCCGACTATGGCCTGAGTCTGGCCCTAGGCGCCGGTGAGATTCCCTTAGTGGAGATGACCAGCGCCTTTGGTGTGCTGGCCAACCAGGGCCGTTACATGCCACCGGTGACCATTCTCAAGATCACCGATGCTCAGGGGGTAGTGCGTTGTGAACAGGGCACGGTCACCCCCTGTCAGCCCGACGCCAACAGCGGGCAACAGGTTGTCAGCGCAGTTGACGCCTTCTTGGTTACCTCTATTTTGAGTGACAACGATGCGCGCACGCCGGTCTTTGGGCCCAATTCGCTCTTGCACTTGGACCGACCGGCCGCGGCCAAAACAGGCACAACCAACGATTTCCGCGATGTACTCACCATGGGCTATACACCCCAATTGGTGACCGGTGTCTGGGTCGGCAATAGCAACAATGCGGAGATGCGCAGCATTTCTGGGATCAGCGGCGCCGCCCCCATCTGGAACGAGTTTATGCGTACGGCGTTGGCCGATCAGCCACCGGTGGACTTTACGCCACCGCCTGGGGTGCGTCAGGTGGAGGTCTGCGCCGACACAGGAACTGTGCCCAGTGAGCTTTGCCCAGAAAAGCGCACACTGTGGTTTGCCGATGATCGTCCACCTTTACCTGCGGAAAAGGACCTTTATCAGAAGGTGCGCCTGGATAAGTTAACCGGCAAGTTGGCGACCGAATTTACGCCGGCTGACGCAGTGGAGGAGAAGACCTTTAAGATTTATCCCGAGCCTTACCAGGCTTGGGCCGAGGCGCATGGGATTCCTCAGCCGCCGCGTGATGCCAGTGATGTCTATACCTTTGAACCCAAGGTCTTTATTCGTGAACCGCTAGAGGGCGAGATTGTTGATGGCATGGTCACGGTGGTGGGAAGCGCCGATGCCCCGGCCTTTGCCAGCTATGAGTTGCAATATGGCATTAGTCACGACCCGGGCGCCTTTAGCGCACCCGTGGCAGGACCCTTTGGCGCGCCCGTCATCGATGGCGTATTGGGACAGTGGGATACGACGGGATTGGGCGAGGGTCCGCATACACTGCGACTGGTGGTGCGCGATCAGGCTGGCACTGAGTATGACTACCGGGTGCGGCTCTTTGTCGCACACCCTACGTCAACGCCGCCCCCCGCGGCGTCCCCCACATGGACCATAGCGGCGCCGCCCGCCGCGACACCGACGGAAGTTCCCCCCGTGGCGCCGACAGAGACGCCAACGGCAATCCCGGTTCCCCCCACCGACACACCGGTTGATACGCCGGTCAGTGTGGAGCCAACGGCCACGGTGGAACCCACCTGGACTCCAGCGCCAACGGATACCCCAATTGTCATTGATGTAACGCCCACCTGGACGCCAGAACCAGAAGGCGCAGCGCCAGGTGGTGGAACAGCGGAAGAGCCGGCTGGTCAAGCGCCGGCTAATGACCAGCCGGCGACCGATGCTGCCGGGGTCATTACCGATGGCGTTACGGTAACCACTACGGAGAAAATTACAGGGACGCTGCCAATCACAGGAAGTACAACCGAGTGAGGGTACATTTCACATTGGAGGCGAAGCTGGGGATAAATAAAGGGAGACGTGCCGGGAATGAGCGAGTAGCAGTCTGGTAAACAAGACCTCTTCCGCTCATTCCCGGCACGTCTCCCCTAAACGGAAATACATCTGCAAGAAGCCCCCGTAGGGGCAACGTGCTTTTCTTCAAATGAGCTGGGTGCGTACCACAAATTGGCCTTGCTGATGCTTCGCCCCATTTGTGGTACGCACCCAATGAGCCTTTACTCGTTCATGCGGCAGGCGAGTACTTCGACATCATCAATAAAGAAATCAGTCGCTTGATCGGCATCAGTGCTGGCGAGGAACTGTAGTTGGATCGACTGGCCTGCAAAATGGCTGAGATCATAGGTGCGTTGTTGCCAGTGATCGGCCAAATCGCGATTGTCCAGTTCGTCCAGCTTTTGCTGGATCTGCCCTTTGCCGTCGGCCACCAGCACCGCTAAGGCGTCACCTTGGGCCTTGACATCCTGGCTCTGGATCTGCCACCAAAAGCTGACCGTAACCGAATCCGGTCCCTGCGGCACCTTGAGCAAGGTGGCCAGTTTATCAGCGGAATTGTTCGTACCGGCCAGATAGGCAGCCTGATGGCCGGTGCGGGCCAGAGAGTCACTAAATAGAGCGTGGTTGTTGTTGCTTTTGGCCACCCAACCGGCGCCGCTTTCCAGACCGCCGTCAGTCAACAATTCGGTGCAAGCGCCGGCGTTGGCCTCGGTCGGCAGACTCATGCTGACCACAATGCCGGCCATAAAGGTCAGGCCAAGGATCTTTTTCCAGGGATATGCCATGCGCACGAATTCGTGATATAGTTGTGTTAGAAAGTACATAACTGCCTCCTATGTAGCTTGCTCAGCCATGTCTGTGACGACTGAGCTTCTATGTCCCGTTCAAATCAGCATCTGGTGTTTACGTCAGCAATCGGCAATTACGATTTGCGGGAACTATAGACAAATTGGTGAACGCCCTTGTGCTATTTCAGACTATTGCGGGGAGCTAGCACTGCAGGCGGTTGCGTAGAATTCATGATCAGGTTTCTGCTGTGGTTGTTTGTTTTGTGAAGATTACCCGCCTCTTGAACTGGGCGTTCCAAACTTCAACGGTTTCTAGTATAGACGCCTTTTGGGAAAGATGCTGTACGCATTAGTGGTGAAAAGACCATCGTAAGGCAACGTAGGCGCCCTGTAGCAAAACAGTGGAGTACCTACGCCTTGCTTCTGCTCCCTCATAAATCGTTCGTATGTTTTGCGTAGGATTTACGACATGATCAATTAATATATCAAAGGATAGAGTAACAAACTTATGCAAGCTGTTCAACTATTTCCCGTCTTAGGATTGCCTTTAATCGAACCAGGTGATCCATTAGCAGAACTCATTGTCGCTCACTTGGCAGAGATGGGCGAACAGTTACACCAGGGTGATATTATGGTGGTGGCCCAGAAGATTGTCAGCAAGGCGGAAGGGCGACTTGTGCGCCTGGCCGACGTGATTCCTACGGAGGAGGCCAACCGCATTGCTGCCATCGTCGACAAAGATCCCCGTGCGGTGCAGGTGATCCTTGACGATAGCCGCGCTGTTATCCGTACGCGCCGGGGGCTCTTGGTGACAGAGCAACAGATGGGGTGGATCTGCGCCAATGCCGGCGTCGACCGCAGCAATGTCCAGCCCAGCGCCACCGGTGATGATTATTTGGCGCTGCTGCCGGCGGATGCGGATGCTAGCGCCACGAAATTACGGGAGGATCTGCAACAGCTCACGGGTGTTGCACCGGCGGTCATCATCAATGACAGCCACGGTCGCGCCTGGCGCGTTGGCACCATGGGGGTCTGTATCGGTTGCGCTGGGCTGCCGCCGATTTGGGATCAACGGGGCCTCAATGATCTCTATGGATATGAACTCCACAGTAGCGAAGAGTGCATAGCCGATGAACTCGCCGCCGCGGCCAGCTTGATTATGGGCCAGAGCAATGAAGGACAGCCGGTTGTTGTCATCCGCGGCTATCGTCTACCCACCGCGTCGCCCCACGCCCCGGCGCGTGTCATTCAGCGCCCGGCGGCAATGGATGCGTTTCGCTAGTCAGGATAAATCCTGCTGCTATACTGCGGTTGTGATGAAAACCGGAGTTTTGCCACGGATGTATTAGGCAGAAGCAAAACTCCGGTTTTCATTCAGAGCTCAGTATAACAACGAGAAGCCGCCGCAGCGGCTATAAAAAGTGTATTGCTGGCGCTCATTAGTATCGCAACCAAACCTGATTGCGCCAAGAAGTTGCCCTAAAAGAACGAATGTGCTATAATCGGAATTATTATTACGCCGATGTCATCGTCCAGTCAGTACACATAATACGCAACATAACAAATTTATCAACTATCGTTACTCGTTTGAAAATAGTCATCAACTTTGCCTATGTATCTCGAAATGAACGCCTGGCGCGAAATTCTGGCGCGCATCTTTGAAGGCTTTACTGCGCAGGACAATGTGAGCCCGGAGTGGTTAGTCAATCCGGCCACCAAACGCCGCCTGAAGTTGGATAAATATTACCCAGAGGCCGGCATTGCCATTCGCTTTATTGGTTTGACCGCCAAAGGCCAAGGGCGACAAAGTGATTGGGAAGTGCTGGAGACGGAGCAGCGCGATCAGACACGCGTCGAGTTGTGCAAACAACACGATGTCCAACTGATGTTGATCGACCCCGCAGATGAACCACGCAAACAGATGGACAATCTGCTGCAAAATCTAACGCGCGCCAGCCGTGTACTGGCGCAGAGCGATCAGCCCATGAAGGATAAGCAGAAGTGGATGCCGGCCCTCAACGACGCGCGCGGGCGGGCAACCCAAGTGCGTTCGCTCTTTGCCAAAAACCCGGAGCAGATGATGGCGACATTGGCTGAAAGCTGGCGCGACCGTGAGGCCGGCGAAGTGGCTGCACTCTCTACGCCACCGCAGGCGCCACGCGCCAAATCTAAGCGCGCTGCGCAACTTGTATTAGTGGAAGGGCAGCGTGTACACCACGAACGCTTTGGCGCTGGGACAGTGACCAAGGTGACGGATGGGGGCGAAATTTCCATTCTATTTGATGGAGAGCAGGAACGTACTTTCCTGGCCGAACTAGTGCAAGAAAAGCTGGCTGTTTTAGAGCGGTAACTAGAGGCTGTCATTGGTCATTTGTCACCTGTGCATGCCCGTAAAAACGTGAGGGCTCAGGTGGTAAGCTAAATCAAGCAGGCAAAACAGACCCGGGGTCGTAGCCCCGGGTCTGTTTTGCCTGCTTGATTATCGTTTTGGCGTCGCGTTTTCGAGATGGCTACCGCTCAAATGGATCGCTGGCAAAGCCGGAAGCGCCATAACCAGCGCGAGGTTCCGGTTGGTGGCTTTCCTGGTGCATACGCAAGAGCAAGGCCGCGGTCAGACGTGTATTTTCTTCAACCGCTAACTGTAGATGGAGACCTTCACCGGCCGCATATAAGAGCAGAAAATAGATGAATCCGGCAATTAAGAGTACAATGCCTGCCATAATACCTGCCCCAGCCTGTGTGAAAGGCGCCAGTTGAGGAGGCATGTTATCACCAAGCAGTTGCGGCAACATACTGCCACTGAGACCCAGACCAATTGCAAGCAGAATCGCGACAATTAGAACAATCCACGCGACTACCTTCATCAAGGTTCCAACCAATCGCAAGACGCCGAAACGCTTTGGAACACTCATGACACCCCTCCTGAAAAGTTGAAATTAAAAGGACATTGATCGATTATACATCGGTAACGCTTTTTACTTTTGCATCACTCTTAGCGCTGTCACCCTTAGCGCTATCGCCCTTGGCTGTATCACTCTTGGCTGTATCACCCTTGGCGCCCTCGCCTTGCGACTCTGCGGCAGTGGACGTACTGCTCTTATCACCTTTTTCACCTTTGTCGTCAGCAGTTGTACCATTCGCCGCGCTTTTACCACTATTTTTGCTGTCGGTAATGTACCAGCCGCTGCCCTTGAAGTGAATGGCCGGCCGTCCTACCTGACGTTGTACATTGGTGCTGTTGCAACGAGGGCAATGGGGCAGCTTCGTTGCAGAAAACGACATGATCTGCTCAAATTCGGAGCCGCACTCCTGGCAGATAAACTCATAAATCGGCATAACCTTATTACTCCCTATGACAGAACGATCCAAGAAACCAGCCCTATCCTCATGCCGGAGGACGGAGCCCCAAAATTTTCTGGGAAATTATATGAAAGAGAGTATAATCATCTATGCTGATATTGTCGAATTTGGGGAAACCTACTGGATAAGATGAGTTATAAATTTCTGACACAACCGCTCACGCAGGGCGTTTATGAGCCTGAGGGCATCTATCTATCGCTCCCTTTGGAAGGTGAAGCGTTTATCATACAATTTTGGGGGGAGCACGCCGGAGAGTACAGCGGTTTTCGTTATCACGGCGTTGCACTGAAGGGTCATCCCGGGCTGGATTTTGCCACAAAACCGGGCCAGACCATTGTTGCTGTGGATCAAGGGCGGGTCATGGAGTTGGGCGAAGAGCGCAATGGCATTGGGCGTTATCTCAAAGTGGAACATACGTGGGGTGAATCGCTCTATGGTCATATTGGCGACTGTGTGGTCGATGCCGGGCAGCAACTGCGCCGGGGAGCACTCATTGCCTATGCCGCGGCGGAGTGGAAGAAATCCGCGATGACACCCACCCCCTCGTACTTGCATTTTGGCATTCGGATCAAGCCCTATAACCGCTTTGACGGCTGGGGCGGCTTTGTCGATCCTCTGCCTTACCTGAATCCCACCGGCTTACGCTTGCCGGCGGAAGGGGATCCACCTGGCCCGCCGCCCCACCCCATGGTCGATGAGAGGCCAGGGATGCGCCGACCTTAACAATCATCATCATGGCGTGGGGGTGCATTTCACTTTTGGGGTGAGGTTAGGCCAGCCAGGGCGTGGCGCCTGTTGACGCGCTTTCCGCATCTGTGTATACTACATCGGTGGTTACTATTCAGGTTTTTCAGTCGTACGATGCAAAGGTGAAGCGGAAGTGGTGTCTAAACTGTGATGAAAATGATTAGGTGATGAGCTATGATTTCGTATCAGCATGGGCGTCTAAACTATGCTGCAAATGATTAGGGGATGGGCTATGATTTCGGATTGCGCATCGGGAGAAAGAGATGACACCGAACCTCTGCCGGCGGAATCATAGCCCTCATACAATCACAAAAATCATAGTACAGACAAGGTTTTCTGTAATCTACGGCGCGACCCTGAATGGTAACTATCTGTGTATACTAATAGGAAAGGCCCATAGGGGCGAATGGAAAATCCGTAAGCGCAACACCCTGGGACGAAACACAATGCAGATCCGTAAATTTCAAGCAAGCGACCGAGAGCCGATCAAGGTGATCACCGCCATCTGTTTTGAAGGGGTTTCTGTCGATCATGCCATCGAACAGCGTCACGGCTTGGTCAATGGCCACGATTGGCGCTACCGCAAAGTGCGCCACATTGACAGTGACATTGCCGCCAATGCGGATGGTATCTTTGTTGCGGTGGTTCAGGATGCGCCTACCGCCGAAAGCTTAGTTCAGGGCGTGGAGGAAGTAGAGCCGTTACAAGCCCAGATGACGGAGCAGGTCATTGGCTATATCACCACCCGCATCGATCATGACACCCTGATCGGGGGTATTCCCAATTTGGGGGTTTTGCCGGCCTATCGGGGCCAAGGGATTGGGCGCAAGCTCATTGAAACCGCCATTGCCTATGCCAAAGCGCAGGGTATGGCTTTTGTACGCATTGAAACATTGGCCCACAACGCCATCGGGCAAACGCTCTATCCCAGTTGTGGCTTTGTAGAGGTTGCCCGGCAGGTTCACTATGTGCTGCCGTTGGATGACCTCAGAGAGGAAGAGAAGTAGTGGCATCGGTCTTTGATGAGAGTGAATTTAGCAGTTGGCAGCAGGCGTTACGTGATGATTTGCTGAATTCGGAACAGTTGGCCGTTCTCCAGGCGATGGTCGATGAAGGCCAGGTGGAAGATTTGGAGAAGGCAGCCCAGTTGCTGGATTGGCAAGAACGCGTGATCAACCCCCTTGAACATCTCTACGGCCTGTGATCATCCAGGCCGGCTAACCCAAACTAGTAAATCCCGGCGTAAATAAGGCCATAGCGATTTCTGCTAAGCCACTCGAGTAGCCTGGCCTTATTTGTCGCCGCGCCTATAAGGCTACCGATTTACGCCGCACTGTACTAGAGGAGTTTCGCATGACAGCACCGGTGCCTGAGCAAGTACTGGCCGAGATGGTGGATTATTACCGTGCCCGTGCCCCAGAATATAATGAGTGGTGGCTACGCCAGGGACGTTTCAACCGCGGCGCAGAGGCCAATGCGCGCTGGTTTGCGGACATTGAAGTCGTGCAGGCCGCCTTGCAAGACTTTGCTCTCAAAGGGGATATCCTTGAATTGGCGCCAGGCACCGGCAACTGGACAGCCGAGCTTTTGCGCACCGCCCAGACCATTACCGCCGTCGATGCCTCGCCAGAAATGGTGGCCATTAACCGGGCGTGCTTCCAGAGCGAGCGCATTACCTACGTCATTGCCGACCTCTTTACTTGGCAGCCCACGCGCCAATACGATGCCATCTTTTTTAGCTTTTGGCTCTCCCATGTGCCCCATGAGCGGCTGGCAGCCTTCTGGCGCATGGTGGCCACGGCATTGCGCCCCGGCGGTAAGCTCTTCTTTGTGGATAGCTTGCCGGAAGCCACCGGCACCGCCCATGATCAGCCACTACCCGCGGCCTCAACGCAGATCATGACGCGGCTCCTCAATGATGGCCGTCACTATGAGATCGTCAAGAACTTTTTTGATGCCACGACGCTGATCAACCATTGCCAGGCAGCCGGCCTGACGGTAACCGTACAGCCAACCGCTGCCTACTTCTACTATGGCATGGGCACACGAAATTGAAGGATAGTTGCGATGAATTCAAGCGCAGAAACGCTCTGTTATATTGGCCGGCGTATGTTTGAGCGTCGCCTCACCGACATGGCCGGCGGCAATATCAGCATACGGAGCGGCGATCAGATCTACATCTCCCCCCGCTATGCCGGCAGCAAACAACATTGGCAACTAGCGCCGACCGACATCGTGGTGGGTTCACTGCTTGACGATGAAATCCTAGCCCACCCTCGCTTCTCGCGCGAGGGCAAGGCCCATGTGGCCATCTATCGCAGCTTTCCCGACGTGGGGGCCGTGATCCATGCCCACCCCTTTCATATTCTGCCCTTCTGTGTGGCCGAGCGTCCGATTGAGCCGGTATTGGAGGGAACACAAAAATTTGGCGTCGTCTCGGTGGTCAAAGGCGCCAAGGCCAATGGTGATGAACTAGCGGGCAATGTAGCCGCCGGCTTTGTGGGCAAAGAAGCGATGATCCGCACCCAAGCCGCCGCCGTCATTGCCCCCAGACATGGCATCTTTGTCGCAGGCAAAGAGATCTTTGCCACGCTCGACGCCCTGGAGCGGATTGACTGGAATGCGTGGTGCATTATGGCGCAGGCGTCAATTCCAACTCTCCCCATTGCCTACACTCCCCCCGGCACTGGCGCCATTAGCTACGATTGACGGGTGCTATGATCCTGACGCTTACAGCGAACTCTGCGCTCGATCGGCTGCTCTTTGTGGAAGAATTCGTCCCCGGCACAACCATGCGCCCCCATAAGATGGTCGATTACGTAGGCGGCAAGGGCTTTGACACATCGATCATTCTCCGCTGTCTGGGCGTTGATACGGTGGCGCTCGGTTTTGTCGCCGGCGAGACGGGACGACGGCTGGCCCACTTGCTCGACGGCTACGGGATTCGGCATGACCTAGTCTGGGTGGAGGGAGCAACACGCCTTGCCCATGTGGTGGTCGAAACGGCGCACCACCGCCACAGCCACTTAATTGGCGGCCAGTTGCTGGTGACACCTGCCGCTATTGCGGAGTTAAGCCAACGTTACCGCGTCCACTTGTGTGAGGCTACATGGGTGATCATGGCCGGCACGCTGCCGCCCAATGTGCCGACAACGCTCTACCACACCTGGATTGAGCTTGCCCACGCGGCCCAACGGCCGACGCTGCTCGACTGCGCCGGTGCGCCCATGCGGGAAGCGCTGGCCGCCCGGCCGACTATTGTCAAGCTGAACTGGAGCGAATTTCAGCAGACCTTTGGCGGCAACGCGACTACGCTAGCTGAACTGCAACATCAGGCACAGGCGCTCTATCAACGGGAACAGTTGACCCACCTGGTCATCACCTGTGGCGAAGCGGGTATCCTTGCCCTGACGCCAGGGACAACCTACCTGGCTACCGCGCCCATCCAACAAGCGGTCAACGCAGCAGGGGCTGGTGACGCGGTGTCGGCCACCCTGGTCTGGCGTTTGACGTTGGGCGAAGATTGGCCGACGGCGTTGCATTGGGCCGCGGCGGTAAGCGCCGCCGAGGTGCTGACCGAAGGCACGGCAGAGGTGCATCTGACCGACGCCGAAGCGATCCTGCCGGCCACTCAGGTGAAACTTATTTAGGGAGAGTAACTAAAGTACGGGGGAGTCCAAATAATCCCGGAATCTTGAGAGATTCCGGGATTATTTGGACGGCTCTATGGGTGGACCTTAGAATTTCCCAAGCACCATAGCTAAAAGTTCAAGGCTGGAAGCTAAAGGATTCGGGATCATGGCTGATGCAACACAGATAATACAAATTTATGCTACAGCGGGTGAGTTTCTGGCCCAAATGCAAGGCCGGCTGGAGGCGCAAGAAGCACTCTACGGGTTGATGTTGGGTTTGGCGCTCCGGCTGCACCACTACTCCGAGCGCATTGAGTTGCCCCCTTATTTGGCCACCGTCACCGACCGTGATGGCGCGATGACTGCGGCGCTAATGACGCCGCCCCATGGCCCCATTTTGTACAGTGAGAGCACGGCCTACGCCAGTGCGCTCGCGCGGTTGGCGCAACACATGCAGAGCGTGCACCCAACACTGCCCCTTGTCAATGGGCCGACCCATCTCTCGGCAACATTTGCCCAATGCTGGGCGGAGTTAACCGGCGTTACTGCTGAGATGATACGCCAGGAACGGGTTTTTGAATTGCGGCAGGTCAATTCACTGGCCTACTGCGCCGGCCACATGCGTCTGGCGACAATGGATGACGTTAGGCTGGCCGCAGCCTGGATCACCGACTTTGGCCGCGAGGCGTTGGGCGAAGAGGGGACCGACCCGGCGGCGGCCATTCCCGGTGTACAACAACGGATTCACGATCAGAGCCTTTATCTGTGGGAGAATGGTGTAGGGGAAGTGGTGGCGCTGGCCGGCTCCACCCGGCCTACGCCCCACGGCATCAGTATTGGGCCGGTCTATACGCCACCGGCCTGGCGTGGGCGCGGCTATGCCACGGCATTGGTGGCGAGTCTCAGCCAACATCTGCTTGATCGCGGCTATGATTTTTGCGCACTCTTCACCGATCTCGCCAATCCGACCTCGAACAGCATCTATCAAAAGATCGGCTACCGCCCCGTGGGGGACTATACGGTCTATCGATTTAGCGACCTCTCTCGCTCTACGCATTCGGTGCAAGTTGCCAGTTAAAGAGTGCGCCGGCCACCCAGGTCGGTGGTGGTGCGTCGTAAAGCTCAGTGGCGTCGGTATAGGTGAGATCCAAGATTTCGCCCCGCATAGGGCCGCGGATGTAACGGAAGACTTGGCCGGCATCGCGCGCATCGCTCTTGGCCTGCACACAGTGTTGGTTATAGCCCCAGTAATCGCCCCGGCCCAAGATCGCCATGCCCTCTTCTAAGGTCCGCCGCGCCAGTTCCAGACCACCGGCTTCCGGCGCCAATGATTGCTCCGGCGGCCAGCCATAGCCCAGCCCATGATGGAAGGGATCCGCGGTCGAGACAATAACTGCATCTTCACAGAGGCGCGCCAATTCATCAAAACCGGGAATCTGCGCCGGTTGGCCGCCGGCCAGATAAGGATAGCGCTCAATGACCGCTGGGCCCTTGATGCCGCGCCGTTTGGTCTCTGCCGCCCAGAAGTGCCGCCAACTGATCAGCACATGATCTTGCCGCCATTCCTGACGCTCACCCTCAATCCCTGGCCCTTGAATGCCCCAGTAGATTTCATCCGCTGATTTGCCGCCTGCCGCCACGCGAATGCGCGCTTGGTCCATTGCTTCGCCAAAGGCATGGAGAACGCTAATCACCACCACACGGTCGGCGCCACTGTCGAGCGCAGCGTTGACGGCTGCGGCAATTTGATGACCACAGTCGAGCACGCCGGCATGGGGAAAGACCACCACCCCACCCGCAGCCAGAGTAGGCGCCAGATCCCATTGACGGGCGCGATCCAATTGTGCATAAGTGCCCACCTCACCCAGTTGGGCATGTTCGCGGGCATATTGGGCGTGAATGCGTTTACGGATTTCCAGTCGATCGCGTGCCATAGGTGCTCCTTGGTGGTTGGTGATTGGTTATTGGTCATTCTTGATTTTTGCATTATACCACTATCTATACGGACCAGGAACAGCCGCGGTGGGGCAGGGTGCGCGTACCACATTTTCGGGGGAGCGCTGGCAGAAAAATTGAGGAGACTCGACTCGGCCCCAGAAAATGGGACGCGCTCAGCGAGACAAATAAAAAGCCAGAGGCGCTTGGAAGAATCCAAGCGCCTCTGGCTGACTATCTACGCAAGGTCATCGCGCGGCGATTTACTTGCTCTCAATCATTTTCTTGACTTCAATGCGCTTCGGCTTGACGGCTTCGGCTTTGGGCAAGGTGAGGGTCAAGACACCATTCTCATTGACCGCCTCGATCTTATCAGCATTGACCGTGACCGGCAAGGCGATAGTGCGGGTGAAGCTGCCATAGTGGCGCTCGCGCATGTGATACTTCTCTTCCTCGATCTCTTTCTCATCCTTCGTCTCGCCCTTGATGGTCAGTACATTATCGGTCAGTGTGATCTCGATATCTTCCGGTTTAATTCCCGGCACCGAAGCTTTCACAACATATTGATCGTCCTGCTCCGCGACATCCAGCGCCAGGCTGTAGCCATCACCGCGCCGCCACAAGGTCGGCATCTCGGTAAAGGGTTCATCAAAGAAGCGATCCATCATCCGGCTTAAATTTGCCATTTCACGGAAAGGTTCCCAGCGTGTTAGGGTTGTCATGGTTGTACCTCCAATAGATAACCGAAAATTTACTACCTCTGTCACGAATTGAAATCGCAGCTTTTCTTATAGGCTACCTCAATTCGTGGTTTAATTTTGATTACACCTTTAGTATATCCCGCCTGCGTCAGAGCGACGTTGGCGCACTGTCAGAAAGAGATTTACCCTTTGTTAGCGAAATGTCTATCGGGTTGAGTAAACGGTAACCGTGGCGGCAAAACCAACCTACAAAGTTTTCAGTAAACAGTGATCAGTAGGCAGTTATCAGTGACCAGGGTACAGACGACTGGATACTGAAAACTGAACACTGAGCACTGAAAACTGATTACCCACAATGGTAATGATCAAGTGGTGACCCCGGCCTACCCCAGATGATACCTTAGGCCGAGATCACTTCATTTACGCCTACTGGCTACCTGGCGCGGGCAGGTTGAGATCGGCGTTATCGATGACCAATACCCAATCTTCATCCGCTTCTGGGTTAAACACATGCGTGCCAGCGTTTGTAAAGGTACCCAGATCTTGCACAGTGCCCTCACGCGGGTTAAACCACCAGGCGTGCGCCGCCGAACCGGCGATCTTGCTCATATCAACCGTCAGATCTTTGCCCCACGGCGTGTAGATGATCACCGTCGCGCCGTCGTTGGTGCGTGCGGCTGCCGCATAATCGCCACCACCTTCATACCCATCCGTCAAGACAGTATGATCTTGATCGGGCACCAAAGCCACCCAATTTCTTGACGTAAATAAATTCTTGACATGAACCATATCGGCCCGGCCTTCATCGTTGAGATGATTTTTCCACGAATCATTGATGCCACTCAGGCTGGTTGAGTTCATGTGCCAAATGGGGTTATTGCCATAGTGATTCCCGCTTGCGCCGGAGAGGATGGCCACGTAGGCTTCTTTGCGCGTATCCAGCGGCGGTACATTATACCAATCACGCTCATAGTGGGATTCAAAGAGGAAGAAGGGCAGCAGCGGTGTGCGATTGTAGGCTTCCAAAATTTTGCCTTGAACCGGTTGGTAGGTGTAGATTGCATTGAAATCGATCCAGCCATAGTTGTGCACATCTTTAATCTGTGCCGCCGAGTACTCAGGCGAGCCATGAAAGGTGTGGAGATGGTTGGGATCGGCGGCTTTGACCGCGGCGGCCATTGCGTTGATCTTTTGGCTGACGCCACAGCCGGTTTCGTCCGTAAAGCCACCACAGGGGTTGGTATCATTGCCCCAGACATACATCAGATTTGGAAAATTTTTATAGCGGTTCCCGATGAAGGCGCCGTAGGCCTGCGCGACCGCGACTGAATTCACACTCGAAGCGAGATCATCAAAGTAGCCGTCTGCACAACAGCCAAGATAGTTGGGCGCTAAGATTACCTGGAGTCCATAGGCAGCCGCTCTTTGGATTACCCAATCGGCGTGGGCAAAATAGGCTTCGTTGGGCGTATCGAACTTGGGTACGCCATCCTGATAAACAAGATAGGGGTTATCGCCGTAATAGTTCAGCGGCGGATCATCGACATAGTGACTTTCGACCAGGGTGACGATAATCGAGTTGAACCCTCTTTGGGCTGTATCCTGTAAATACAACTCGGCATCCTCATTGGAGACCTGGTTGATGAGTGACCAAGGTGTGTCGCCAATGATCAGCACAGGTTGGTTGTTTTGGTCCACCAAGTAGCGGTCATTAGGGTCACTCGATAACTTGAGCGGATAGACGGGACTGCTTGCTGGGGAGGCTGTGGTCGGTGTTGCGGTTGGCATTGATGTTGGTGTCATTGTTGGTGTCGTTAATGAGGTTGGTGTTGCGGCTGTGGTGGGCATCGTTGTTGTGGTTGACGTTGCAGTCAAGATAGGTGTTGCGGTAGAGACAGATGTTGCGGTTGGGGTCGGTGTTGGTTCGCTTTGGTTGCCCACAACAATCGGCAGATAAATCGGCGGCGTTGCAACGATGGTCTGATACATGACTTTGTCGTAGGCCGTCAAATTGGCAACTTTTGCGGAGACAAGCAGCACCGTCAAGCCTACAGTGAAGAAAAACAATCGATAGCCAAGTAAATTCATAATACCCCTTTTTCTATACCGATGAGCAGCGCAAGACGTATCATTTTAATTCTGTACAAAATGATACCTCGATATACAGAAATAAAATGTACTTGCCTCAGTGAAGAAAATTTTGCAAGCCGATGGTCGCAGCAGGGATAGATGATGGTGTCTGCGCAATTTCGTCTGATGAGCAAACGTACGTATGCGCTATTGCATAACATACACAGTGTGCGTACCAAAATGTAACGTAAAACCTATACGCTCATATGGGCGAAGCGGTGAAGTCGTTGCAACTGCCAGTGAAGAATGGAACGATTTCACCCGGAGACCTATATGAACCAAACCTATATCAGGCACGCACATACTCCAAGCCGATAAAAAGCAGCGTAGTTTTATGGTTATGAAGTATAACATAGTTGCCCACGATTGAACAAGCAACAGGAAGGGCGCATTGCACTCTTCTTTGTGGACAAGGCTTGATCCGTCCCCGGCATGTCGCTCCTGTCCAAAAATCGCGCTTGACAGATAGGCACAAATCCTCTACCATTCCCCAACAGATCGCGCTAAAATGGTATCTCGTTTCCTTGCGTTGCACCTATCCGCGCTTTGCCGTAGCTGGGTTTATGCGAAGAATAGTTCGGCGCAGTCTGTTGGTGGTTCTCCCCATTTGCTGATGTCCATTATCGTTTGCTTCGCGGTTGTTTCAACATCTATTAGGAGGAGTCAAAATGTCGAGTCAAGCTAGATTGAGCCGTCGAGATGTTTTCCGCCTGACCGGTACGGTCGCCGGTGCGGCCAGCCTGAGCGCTGCGGCGCCGTTCGCCGGAACAGCCGGCCTTGCCCATGTGTTTGCGCAAGGCGAGGGTGAAATGGCCTCCGGTCAAGAAGCTCGTTTTGTTTATGTCGGTACTTATACGCGCAGTGCACCAGGAGGCTGGTCGGCGTTGGCCAGCGTGAATCACCCTGAAGGAGTGGCGGTCTTTGCGGTTGGGGCAGGCATGGGCGACCTGAATTTAATTCAGACTGTGCCCAGTGACAATCCCTCTTTTGTCGCCATGCATCCCTCAGGCGACTTTCTCTATGTACTCAATGAAATTGCCGACTATGAAGGAGAAGCAAAGGGCTCCCTGGAAGCCTATGCCATTGACGATGAGAGCGGTCAACTGACCTTGATCAATCGCGTGGCGGTGGGGTCGATTCCAGCCCAGCTTACGGTCAGCCCAGGCGGTGACTACCTAGCCGTGGCTACTTACGTGGGCGGGACTTACGAACTCTTTCCGATTAGTGAAGATGGCAGCTTGGGCGAAGCCAGCAGCGTAGCCCAGCAGGAAGGTTCGGGTCCTCATGCGCGCCAGGACGCGCCCCATGTTCATGCCGTGGCCTTCGACCCCAGCGGCCAATATCTGGCCGGCGCCGATCTGGGCACAGACCACGTAAAAATTTTTACCTATGCGGATGGCAACCTGGAAGAAGTGAGTGTCGCCAACATCGCGGCCGGCTCCGGGCCGCGCCACCTCGCCTTTCACCCCAATGGCAACTTGCTCTACGTCATCAGTGAGCTGGTCGCCACCATCACCGTCCTTGCCTTTGACCCGGCGACCGGTGCGTTGGGCGATACGCTACAGACCATCTCCACGGTTCCGCAAAATTTCCCTGCCGACAAGAGTACGGCAGAGATTTTGGTCCACCCATCAGGGAAATTCCTTTATGGCTCAAATCGCAAGTTTGAGGACCATCCGCTAGCTGACAGCATTGTGGCCTATAGCATTGATGAAAACGGGCTGCTGCGCTTGATCGGCTATACAACCCACGGCATCGGCTTCCCGCGTGGCTTTAGCATTGATCCAACCGGACGCTGGCTCTATGCAATGGGCCAAAAGAACGACACAATCGTACAGTTCTACATCGATCCCAATTCGGGCGCACTGACCCCCACGGGATTCTCCGCCACAGCAATGGTGCCGGTCAGTATGGCCTTTAAGGTGTAACCTGTCAGATTTTGTGCTGTACTGTGGTTGTGATGAAAATCGGAGTTTTATGGAGGGGCATTGGTCAAGAGACAAACTCCGATTTTTATGCAGAGCAAAGTGTAACAGTATCCAGCGCGCTTGTGCACTCGCATAGGCGCGCCACCCACTACACGCCACGCGCCCCTACCCCACCTGCGCCAACTGGTCCTGCAAAAAACGGATACAACCAGGCGTCTGCGCCTCGCTGAGCCCATGCAGCACCAGCGGGCCGTCATAACCGCTGGCGTGCAGCAGGCGCAGGTAGAGCCCATAGTCGAGCAGCCCTTCCCCCGCCGCCACATGACCGGCCTCGCCATCGCGATCCAGATCCTTGGCATGGGCCAGCACAATGTCACCGCCCAACAGGTCAAAAGCCTCGGTCAGGATACGGGTCATGTGGGGCAACTCGCCGTGGTGAAAGATGTTGGCGCCATCCATGACCACCTTGAGCCGAGGTGAGCCGACTTCATCCAACATACGCCGAGAACGCGGGGCCGAATCAAGCACATTGCTCACCTCCGGTTCAAAGGCCAGGGTCACGTTATATTCGTCGGCAATAGCTACTGCTGCGTCTAATGCCTGGCGCAGATCGAGCCAGGCAGCGGGTGAACTGTTGTCAGGATGGGGGCGCCACATGCTGGCTGTGTTGCGCGTCCCCGTACAAAGTGTAATTACCGACGTACCCAGCCCGGCGCAGGCCGCCGCCAGCACACGTAGCTGGCGCAGCCCCGCTGCGCGCGCAGCCAGATCGGGGTGGATCATGTTATAGGTGCCGGAGAGTGCGGCCATCGTAATGCCACGCGCCGCCATTGCCTCACGAATCGTCGTGATCAGCGCCGGCGGCACTTCATCAGGCATTTCGGCCAACCCGGCGCAGGCCAGATTAAACTGTACGGCATGGAGGCCATGCCCCACCACTGCATCTAACACCTCGCCCAAGGTCGGGCGCACAAAGGTACGGCTAAAAATACCGATTTCCATAATCCCTCGCTTGTAACTACTCAGGCATACAAGTTGAACCAAAAAGCAAACGGAATGCTAACGTAAAACAAAGAGAGTAGGGGTAAAGTGTAAAATTATGAGAGAGCCAGAAAAGCAACGAGAGCAACAAATAGAAAGGTTGATAAACCAAACCGAGCTATCGGCATTGGAAAAGTTGCTATGGGCTCAAACGCAAGAATTGCGCGCCGAGAACGAAGAACTGCGCAAGCAAATCAAAGAACAAGCAAACGAAATCCAGCGACTGAAAGATCAAGTAGCGAAAGATAGCCACAACAGTGGGAAGCCACCAAGCAGTGACGGACTGAAGAAACGGCGAACCGAGAGTTTGCGTCAAAAAAGCGGTCGCAAGAGCGGTGGACAGAAAGGGCATCAAGGACATACGCTCCAAATGAGCGAAACGCCAGACCATGTAATCGTGCATGACTTGTCGGTTTGTCCAGAGTGTGCCCATGACTTGAGTCAGATAGAGGTCACTGAACAGATGCGCCGTCAAGTCTATGATGTGCCGCCAGTGAGGTTGGAAGTGACCGAACATCGCAGCGAAATCAAAGTTTGTCCTTGTTGTCGGAAGCGGGTGAAAGCCAACTTCCCAGCCGGTGTGACGCAACCGGTGCAATATGGCGAATTATTCAAAGCCCAAGCCTCCTATCTCAACACCTATCAACTCCTGCCAATCGCCCGCAGTTGTGAGCTACTGGGGGATTTCTATGGTCACCAACCAGCAGAAGCGATCATCCAGGAAGCGAATCAAGCCGTCCAAGCGGGCAGCGAACCTGCGCTTGAGGCCATCAAGCAGGCACTCATCCAGGAAGAGGTCACCCACCATGATGAAAGTGGGGTACGAGTAGAGGGTCATCTCGAATGGCTCCATGTCAGCACTACAGAGCGCCTCACCCATTATGCAGTCCATGCTAAGCGGGGCCAAGAGGGCATGAAAGCGATCGGGATTCTCCCCGATGCCACCGGACGCATTGTCCATGACCATTGGCAATCTTACCTTGCCTTTGACCAGGTGGCGCATGCCTTCTGCAATGCCCATCATCTGCGCGAACTGCGCTTTATCGCTGAGCAGTATCAACAAGCTTGGCCGACTCAGATGAGTCAGTTGCTGCTTGAGATTAAAGCTGCGGTTGAAACGGCACCCCCGGAGAACAATTCTCTCTCCACTGGCCAGTGCTTTGACTTTGAACAACGCTACGATGCCATTTTGCAACTGGGCTTGGAGGAGAATCCTCCTCCCTCCGAACCCCCTCCCAAGAAACAGGGCAAGCCCAAACAATCCCCGCCGAAAAACTTACTCGACCGCCTCGCAATCCACAAAGAAGGTGTCCTTGCCTTCATGTCTGATTTCCGCGTTCCTTTTGACAATAATCTCGCAGAGCGAGACGTGCGCATGATTAAAGTCAAGCAGAAAGTTTCTGGTGCTTTCCGGACTTCCGACGGTGCCGACACCTTTTGTGCCATTCGTTCCTACATTTCTACCGTTCGCAAGCACGGTATTAATGTGATTTCTGCTATTCGTCACTCCCTTGCTGGACAGCCTTTTCTTCCCACTACTCAACCTATGCCTGAGTAGTTACCCTCGCTTAATCATTATGGGTGAGTGGTGATTGAGCTTGGTCAGCCCCAACGGGTCGGAGATCAGCAATTACCAATCACCCAATCACCAATCAACCAGTCACCAATCCTCTACACTCCCCCAGAGACTTCCGCCAGCCGCACCGGCATTCCGCTGGCGACAGAGCGGGCAATGGCGACCAAGGCGCGCATGGCGGCCAAGCCGTCGTCGATAGTGGCGCCCTGTTGGGGTGCGCCATCAAGAATGGTAGCGGCAAAGCCTTCAATCTGCAACTTATAGCTATAGGCGTCTTCGCCCAGCACGCGGTGATATTGACGATCTTTGGTGGAAAAACATTCGACATGGCTCGCCTTATGATACCAAGGCAGGTAGGCGCGACCGTTGACCGAACCATGCTCACCAAAGACCTGAAAGCCCTCTTCAAAGTCACCGCGAATGGGAATGATCAGATCAAGATGGCCCACGCTGCCATCGGCAAAATCAACGGCCACAAACCAACAATAGGACTCAAAGCGGTGGACCAAACGCGCCTGCACCTGCACGAGTTCGCCGCCCAGAAAGCGCGCCGTATCGACCAGGTGGCTGCCGTGGGTGAGCAGGAAGTAGCGCGGCCTATCGGCTTTGGGGTTGCCTTCCGGTCGGCGCACCTGGGCGCTGGTCATGGGCAGTGGCTGCAGGTTGTCGGTCATGGTGTAGCGATAGACCGAGTCATAGTACCACGCCTTGAGCGCCAGCAGCGCGCCCATTTCCGCGCGGATAAAGCGCTGGGCAAAGGCAAAGCCGGGGTCAAAGCGTTTGTTGTTGCCCACCTGGAAGGTCACCCCGGCGGCGGTCACCTCCTGGCGCAGCACCTCGCACTCCTCAATGGTCACACCCAACGGCTTTTCGACCAACACATGTTTGCCCGCGGCCACCGCGCGCCGCGCCAACGGTACATGAAATTGGTCGGCCACCCCGATAATCACCGCCTCTACCTGCGGGTCGGCCAACATCGCATCAAAGTCCTGGTAGGTGCGCTGGGGTTGATGGATGGCGGCGGCGCGTTGGAGCAGATCCGTTGCGGCGTCACAGATCGCATAGAGTTCCGCATTACGCGCCTTGCGTGTGGCGTCAAAGTGAGCAATCTGGCTAATCGGTCCCGCGCCCAGCACGCCGATGCGCAGAGATTTTTCCATACAATTTCCTTTCCAGGGAGAGGTGTCATAATTTTGGGCGCAACAGGATTTCATGTGGGAGTACGACCGTCCCAATAATCCCGGAATCTTTGAGAGATTCCAGGATTATTGGGACTCCGCCACCCAAACTTTGGGCTACCCATTCATTAGGCCATGATTGAGGGCGAAGCGCACCAAGGCGGCGCGGGATTTGAGATCCAACTTTTCCATAACGCGCGCTTTGTAGGTCTCCACGGTCTTTACGCTCAAAAAGAGCATCTCCGCAATCTCTTTGTTGGAATGGCCCAGGGCAATCAACTTCAGCACTTCCAATTCACGGTCGCTTAGGGTGGCGAGTGACTGATCGACCGGTTCTGCAGGGGCGGCGCTATCAGCCTGCAACAGCGCCTGGGCGTGGGCCGGATGCAGAAAGGCGCCGCCATGATAGACAGTGCGAATGGCCGTGAGCAGTTCGCTGTCGGCGGCCTGCTTCAACACATAGCCGGCGCCCCCCAGGGCCAGCACCTGGCGCAGGTAGGTCTGATCGTCATGCATGGTCAGCATCAACACGCGGCTGGCCGGCGCCACCTTGCGCAATTCGGCCAACGCTTCCAGCCCATTGACCCCCGGCATATTGATGTCGAGTAGGACCACATCCGGGCGCACCTCCTGGACCACCCGGATACAGGCCGCGCCATCGCCTGCTTCCCCCACCACTTCCATATCCGCTTCCGCATTGAGCAGCGCCGTGAGGCCGGCGCGCAGCACTGCATGATCATCGGCCAATACAATCCGAATTGGTTTACTCATACCGGTACCTCCACATAAACAGTCGTGCCCTCAGCGCCGCTCTCAATATCCAAGGTTCCCCCTAACAGTTCGCTGCGCTCCACCATGCTGTGCAGCCCTACACTGCTGCCGGCGCGCCGGACGCTGTCCACATCAAAGCCCATGCCATTATCTTCAATGATCGCCTGCACATGGCCATCACGTTGGGTCACCAAAACGCTAACTGTGCTGGCGTTGCTGTGACGCGCCGCATTAGTCATGGCCTCCTGGATGATGCGATAGAGAGAAGTTTCCACTGTGGCCGGCAGGCGCTGGGTCACAGCACAGTGCAGATCCACCGTAATGGCAGGATAGCGGCTGGTATACTCACTGATATAGCGCTCGAGCGCAGCGGCCAGCCCCAGATCGTCCAATGCGCTGGGGCGCAATTGGCGGCTAAGCAGGCGCACACGAGTCAAGCTCTCGTTGATCACCGCGCGCAACTGTTCAATTTGGGGCTGAGCGGCGGTGCACCCCTCTGTCTGCTCTAACATTTTAATCCCAACCAGCGCCGAGGTCAGCGCCTGTCCCACATCATCATGCAGATCGCGCGCAATGCGCTTCCGTTCATCTTCTTGCGCCTCAATAAGTTGGGAGAGGAGATGGCTACGCGCGGCCTCTTTTTCGGCCACGATATGCTGACTGATCTCCAGTTCGCCGATCAGTTGGTTAAAGGCATCGGCCAACTCGCCAATTTCATCGTCAGTCCAGTGCGGCGCGCGCGCCGTCAGATCACCCTGGCGCACCTGATTGGTAGTGGTCACTAAATCGAGGATAGGGCGGGTCAAGATCAAGGTGAGCAGACTGGCAGCCAGAATGCCGGCAACGGCGACATAGAGGGTGGTCAATAGCATACGGCGCGTCGTGTTATCCACAATTGCCAGCAGACGACTTTCCCCTAGCCCCAAGCGCACGACACCGGCAACGCCCGGCCTAATGGGATGGGCAAAGTCATGGATCTGCCCCTCATAGGTATCATAGTGTTGGTGATATTCCTCACGTAAGACGCCGCTGGGGGCCAGCGCCAAAATATCCGGCGGCACATGATCCGGATAGGTGTGGGCCACCACCTGGCCATTACCGTCAATCACAAAGGCATAATGGGCATCGGGATGGTTATGAATGGTCTCCATTAACAACTGCGTTAGCGCCACCATATTGCCATTGCGCAGTAACTCCGCACTGCGCGCTGCAAGGTCGCTGGCCACCGAATGGCCCCGGTTATCCAGTTCGGCAATCAGGGTTTCGGTCATGACTGTGCGCACCTGCAAGGTGATGCCCATGCCCAGTGTAACCGTTAGCGCCAGCACAATGCCCAAAATCTTCATGCTGACACTGATACTACTGACAGCCACAAAAAAAGCTTCTAAGCTATGGGTAAAAATATAACGCACCCGTGAATACCCCTGCACCAATATGAACTCCTGCACCTGTGACAGCGCCTGCCGTATGGCCCTGCCCACACCAAGGTCGTAGGTGCATTATACCCAAAAGCTGCGTTGGCTGCATATCTAGTCATGATTATGCGACCGGTGGTTTGAGGCACACCGCTCGGTCAGCACAAGATGAAAAAAACTTCATGTTGATTTCATGTTTATTTCACAGCGATTCGCTAGACTAATCAGACAGTAACATGGCTTGTCGATTCGCATTGCCTATCCATTGCAGCCCAAAGGTCATCCATTGCGCCGTACAAGGTGTCACTCCTTGGCGCCCGTTCATCTCAGTGGACCGTTATGTGCGGAGCACGCAAACTCTCATGCGCCGCGCGCTGCGCTAGAGAACACCTTCTCCGCATCGCGCTCTACTGAGTTTCGGTATTGTCATCTACTGCATGTATATTCCGCAGCAGCACATAATAACACTTTTCATTCCTGAAAAAGTGTTATTTTATGGCGCTGCTCAGTGTAAATAAGGACTTAAGCGATGATGCAAAATCACGAAGCAGAACCGGAGCTTCCCGGTTCATCGAGCGGCTCGGCGCCTTTGTTAGTAGCCGAGGAAATACGGAAGTCTTATGGCTCCGGTTTGGCGTTACGGAAATTGTCCTTTTCGCTCTATGCGGGCCACATTCTTGGCTTTCTAGGCCCTAATGGCGCCGGAAAAACAACCGCCATTCGCATTTTGACCACCATTCTGGAACCTTCATCCGGCCACTTTACCATTGATGGCATCAGTTCCCGCTATCCACAGGAAATTCGGCGGCGCATTGGCGTGCTGCCCGAAAGTTTGGGCTTTGCCAAACATATGACCGGTCTCGAATGTCTGACTTTCTTTGGTCAACTCTATGGGCAGCCGGCCAGTCAAGCAAAAAAGCGGGGAATGGAGTTGCTCAGGGATGTCGGGCTAGAGCATAAAGCACGGGCACTCATCGGCTCCTACAGCCGTGGCATGCGGCAGCGATTGGGCATTGCACGCTCCCTGGTGAATAATCCTGCCGTTGTCTTTTTTGACGAACCAACATTGGGGCTTGACCCGCGCGGGCAGCAAGAATTGTTAGGGTTAGTGCGTTGGGTGGCGCGTGAGCGCAAGACCGGCGTGGTTTTATGCAGCCATGCCCTCAACGAAATTGAAGATATTTGTGACGACGTGGTGATCCTGCGCGATGGCGAAATTATTGCCCAAGGCACGGTGCGCGATGTGATCAAGCGCGCCCAAAGCAATATTATTCGCATCCACGTGCCGGAGACGACTACCCATACAGCGCGCACCGTCCTGGAGGCGTTGCCCGAGATTGTCAAAGTGACGCCCACCACCAAAGGCTGGCTGCTGGTAGAGCTGGCCAACACTGTGGAGAGAGGCGAAGAGGCGAGCCAGGCGCTTAAAGCAGAGATCCTCAATGCCTTGGTTCATGCCAATGTGCCTGTACAGAGCTTTGAGGCGGAAAGTGGTCGCTTGCAAGATGTCTTCTTTCAACTTACGGAAGGAGCGGCCCAATGAGCAACACAACGTTACAGATGCGCAACAAACCAGCCGCTGCACGCCACGAACGGGCGGTCAAGGGCGCGCCGACTTGGTGGATTATCTTTACGCGTGAGTTGATCGATATGTGGGTGGGGGGCAAGGGCCTGGTGCTCATGTTCGTCTACTGTGTCATTCTGGGCTTATTGTCCTATGTCATGGCCAGCAACAACGAATTGGATCTGATCCCACCAGAGGAGATGGTCTTTTTGATCCTGCAAACCGCACTCTCTGTGGGCGGATTTATCGCGGCCATCATTGGCGCCGACAGCATTAGCGGCGAGCGCGAACGAGCCACATTGGAAGCGCTCCTGATTACGCCCAGCAGTCGCTTCCAGATTGTCTTGGGCAAGTTATTAGCCGCCATTACCCCTTGGCCGGCGGCCATGCTTACCACCATTCCGTATCTCCAAGTGCTTTCGCAGGGCGAAGGAATTTGGCGTCAAGCGGTACTGTGGGGCTTTGTCTTTGGCACATTGCTCACCGTCGGCTACACAGGGATTGGTATGCTGGCCAGCATGTGGTCAGCTTCCAACCGCACTAGTCTGGGCGTAAGTCTGCTCATTTACATCATGTGTGCGTTGCCGGTCCAATTCCCCGGCAGCACCCAAACCGGCGTCATGGGCAGATTTCTGAAAGCCGTGAATCCGATGGAGGCGACGGATCATGTTTTGGAAAAGCTGTTAGTCAACAACCGCACCCTGAGTGAATTGACCACTTACTTGATCTCGCCCATTCTGCTGCCGCTCCTTGTGCTGGGCGTGTTGCTGCTCTTTGCCGCGCCGCGGCTGCGTTTGGATGCGGGCTTGCCTTGGTCCTGGCGCACCAAGGGCGTGAAGGCGGCCAGCATTCTCGCACTCGTCGCGCTGCTCGGCTTTACAGGAACCGCTTCGGCCACAGCGGCCCCTTTGCCCCATGTAGCAGCGCAGGCGTCCGCGCCAGTCGCGCAACTGCCGCTAGAGATTACGATTGACACCACCGCTGCGGTAGTGAAAAGTGGCGACGAGATTACCTATCATACCGTGGTCAAAAACAATGACACCACGGCTTCGCCGCCCTTAATTCTGGCGATGAATATTATCAACCTGGATGCGGAAGGCGATGTGGTCGACCCGGAAGATTGGTCGCCGCAACGCACCCAATATTTGGAGGCGCTGGAGCCCGGCGAATCAGCCCAACAAGAATGGAACCTAAACACGATTCTGGGCGGCGACTATATGGTCTATATGGTGCTCATTCCCGCCCCCGGCAGCCCGGAAATCTCCAGTTGGCCGCTGACTAGCGCCGGTATTCATGTGACGGTAGAGGTTGTGATTAACGCAAATCCAGGGGGTGTCGCCCCCTATGCCATCGGGATGCCGTCGGTTCTGTTAGCCGCCATTGTCGTTATCAACCTCTATCGGCGGCGTCAGACCAGCGGTGGAGTTGAGTAAACGATCGAATTATAGTCACTTTAATATTTGTGCTCTGCGCGACTTGGTGGATCGGTTCGCTGGCGCCTAAGGGGCTCCGAAGGTAATGAGCGACGGGTGATACGCTACTCACCACTCACCACCCGCCACCGCTTGACCAGGTATGCGATGTTGCGCAGGGCCTTACTTTTACACTTTACTTGACAACGTTATTTTGGGACAGGAGTACACTCTATGGAATCGTTGATAAGTGGCGAATATCTCATGAGCATTGATTCCATTATCTGTTTGATCAGTGGCGCAGTCATTGGTCTGTTGGCGGCCCAGTTATTTAAGGGCTGGGGCTTTGGTCTGATTGGCAACATACTCATTGGGTTGATCGGGGGTGTGCTGGGCGGCGCAGTCTTTAACAATCTGGATGTTATGAATTTGGGCGACTTTGCCGATCCGATCGTTGCTGGGCTTGTCGGTGGGACAATTTTTGTCGGTATTGCCGGTTTACTACGCCATTAAAGGATAGTCATAGGTAGATCGACAATGTCACATTAGGGATCCACGAGCAGTATGGACGTGGGTTTGGAGAGCGTAGATTGCATCAGCGTCATCCGGATCCGCGTCTGTCAATGGCGCTAACTCTTTTAATGTGATATTGTGACATTATCGAAGTATTTACGCCAAACGGTGGTAGAAGGAGTAATAGGGTAATGAATGCGATTCATCGTAGCGCCCAGAAGCAAAGCGTCAGGTTGGTGGTTGGGCAGAATTTGCGACAGAATCTCTTGCTTTTGGGGCTTATGGTGATGTTGCTTGCAGGCTGCTCACGGATGAGCGATGTGCGCCTGCCTGCGGCCAGTGATCCGGCTAATGGCGCAGCGCCAGCAGTCGATAACAATGCACCGCTGCCGGGGACAGAGGAATTTGGCCTCTCGCGCCAGGGCTTGGTGGAAGCGGTGGAAAAGGGCGAAGCGTTGATTGCCGAGTGCATGAAGGAAGCTGGCTTTGAGTATATTCCAGTTGACTATAATACCTTCCGCCGTGGCATGACCTCGGATAAATCGGCCCCGGGTCTGGGGGAGAACCAATATGCTGCCCAGTATGGCTTTGGCATTGCCACCCTTTATACCGGTCTACCGCCGCAACTGTCGGAGCCATCATTGACACCGGCGGCGGTGGGGTTGGGAGAACAGAACATCCGTATCTTCCGCAATCTCTCATCGGCGGATCAGGTAGCCTATAACCGCACGCTCTTTGGCGAGCATACCAACGCCACCTTTGCCGTCGGACTGGAAACGGAAGATTTCTCGCGTACGGGCGGCTGTACACGCAGCGCCATTGCCCAAATCTTCACTCAGGAGCAGTTGAACACTTCTTATCTGAATCCCAAGGATGCGCTGATTGCGGCTGACCCGCGTATGCAAGCGGCGTTGCAAAAGTTTGCCCAATGTCTGCACGATGGGGGCTTTGCCTACAATTCTGAACGCGAGATCGAACCGGATCTGCGCCGGCGCGTCGATGAGATCACCAAAGGTCAACCGCTGGAGGCACTCGCAGCCGATGCACGCGCCACCCTAACCGCGCTCCAGGAAGAAGAACGTGCGCTGGCCGTGTCGACCTTGAGTTGCGAAGAGCAATATCTGGACCGGGTGGAGAGCCAAATCGAACGCGAATTGTATTCGGGCTATCAGGGGTAATCCAATACCTATGGGTAAGAATCGTCTTGTAACCATCGCGCTTGTGCTAGGGTTGGTGGTCGTAGTCGCAGTTGTCAGTTGGATCGCCGGCGCGGCCATACAGTCACCGGCGGAAGCAGCCGCCCGCACTGCACCGCCGCTACCTGCGCCGATCCTGGTGCCGGTGGAGCAGCGCGTCTTGAGCGCCGACATCGTGACCCGCGGCACGGCTCGCTTTGGCTTGCCCCAAACCGTCGCCATTGCGCCTTCTGCCCTCAAGGCGGAGGCCGGCATGGTCACTACGCTACCGATGCCGGGAACACAATTTGCGGAAGGCCAGGCACTGTTGACCACGTCCAGCCGCCCGCTCTTTGTGCTCTATGGTGAGATCCCTGCCTATCGTGATCTTCGCCCTGGGCTGGCGGGCAATGATGTACGTCAGCTTGAAGAGGCGCTGGCGCGCTTGGTCTATGATCCCGGCCCTGTCGATGGCCTTTTTGACGCTCAGACCAGCGCGGCGGTGGCCGCATGGTACACTGCCGCTGGTTGGGATGCCTTTGGCCCCACCGCCCCACAGCTTGCGCAACAGCAAAGGCTCGAAACGGCTCTGGCGGCGGCAACCAAAGCGCAAACAGCCGCCCAAGCGGCTGCCGCAACTGATGCGCTGGCAGTGGATGTCGCGCGCGCCAATGCCGAGCTGGCCAATCAACGCGCCAGCGCCGATGTCGCAGCCACCCGCGCAGAAGTGGCCGCATTGCAAACAGATACCAACGCCACAGCCGCCGCTCAGGCCAACGCTGCCGCGGCATTGGCTGTAGCCGAAGCCACGGTGGACGCTGTGGCGCTGGCAGGGAAGCTGACTGTGCAGGAGGCGGTCGATGCGCAGCAGCGCGCAGCACGCGACGCCGAGGATGCTGTGCAAGCGGTGGCGCGCTTGACGGCAGAGTTGGCCGATCTGCAAGCCACCATTGGGGTGCAGGTGCCACTGGATGAGTTGGTCTTTCTGCCGGCCTTGCCCATTCGGGTTGAGGGGCTGATTGGCCGCATCGGAGATCGCGCCAGCGGCCCCATCTTGATGGTCACTAACAATCAGTTAGCGGTGGACGCCTCTTTGCCGTTGGATGAGGCGCCACTAGTCAAGCCGGGTATGGCGGTTCAGATCGATGAGCCGGAATTGGGGCTCAAGGCAACGGGCGTGGTCGAACGCGTGGCGACGACGCCGGGCACCGACGGAGCCGATGGCTATCATGTCTACTTTGAAACGCGCGTCGATGAGACGCCGACCTCGCTGGCCGGCTTTTCGCTGCGGCTGACCATTCCCGTCGAATCGACCGGGGGAGCTGTAACTGCCGTACCCATTGCCGCCCTCTCGCTTGGCGCCGATGGTGCATCCAGGGTCCAGGTGGAGAATGGCGGTACGCTGGCCTATGTCACCGTCGAACCCGGATTTTCGGCCGATGGCTTTGTCGAGGTGACGCCGCTGGACGGGACGCTAGAGCCAGGACAGCTTGTGGTGGTCGGCTATGAGCAGCCACTGGCGGAAGAATAGATCATTCTTAATAACGTAGGTGCGGTTTCCATACCGCACATTATTATTTGACCTGGAGCGTGCGATATGGAAACCGCACCTACTCATGGATAGATTCGCTACAACCCAACCCGACGCACGGCATTCTGTGCTTGAACTGAATAAGGTGAGCCGGCAATTTGGCAGCGAACTGGCCATCCAGGCGCTGGTAGATGTCGATCTTCGACTGGAGGCAGGTGAGTGGCTGACCATTACCGGGCCATCGGGCGCCGGCAAATCCACCCTGCTCAATATTATTGGCTGTTTGGACCGCCCCACCAGCGGCACTTACTTCTTTGAGGGCATCGACACGGCCAGGTTGAGTGATAAAGCGCGCGCCGGCCTGCGCAGCCGCGGCATTGGCTTTGTCTTTCAATCCTTCCATCTCCTGCCTCATCGCACCGTGTTGGAAAATGTGATGTTGGGCGAAGTCTACCGCAAAGATGCGCCCAGCGGTCGGCGCGAACGAGCATTGGCCGCGCTCGAACGGGTGGGCTTAGGCCACCGGGTCAATTTTATGCCCACCAAACTCTCTGGCGGAGAGCGCCAGCGGGTTGCCATTGCCCGCGCCTTGGTAGGTTCGCCTAGCTTGCTGCTCTGTGATGAGCCAACCGGCAATCTCGATTCAAAATCGACCGAGAGTATTCTTACGCTCTTTGATACGCTCAACCACCAGGGTCTGACCCTGGTGGTGGTCACCCATGACGAGCAGGTGGCCAGGCGCGCCGGTCGGCGCGCCCATATAATGGATGGCGCCATGACTGATATTACCGCTACGGATAACACCCGCAGCCTGGCGCGTCCAACGGCAGCCGAGGTCAAACCCGGCGCCAGACTGCGTTCAGGGATTTCGCTGCGCGATCTGTTGAATGAAGCGGTGGCCGGCATGTTTGCCCGACCAGGGCGCATGGTGCTGACCATGCTGGGGATTGTCATCGGGATTACGGCGCTGGTGGCCACCCTCGGTCTTTCGCGCACGGCCAGCAACCGGGTCATCAGCCAATTTGACGAACTGGCCGCCACCGAGATTATTGTCACTACCACCGCCGGCGCGGCTGAAAACAATGTCAACGTCATCCCGTGGGATGCATCGGAGCGGCTCATGCGGCTCAATGGCGTGGTGGCCGCCGGCACCCTCACCACGTTAGAGCTTGGCGACCTGCTGGTCAGCGCCTCGACCATTAAGGATCCGCAGAATTTGACAGCCTTCAATCTGGCGGTGCAGGCAGTTTCGCCCTCGCTCTTTACGGCGGCGCGCGCCGAGTTGGCGACCGGTCGTTTTCCTGATGCGGGCCATTCCCAGCGGCGGGATCGCGTGGCCGTCCTTGGCCCTGCGGCGGCGGAACGTCTCGGCATTGTGACGTTGAAGCAACAGCCCGCGATTGCCATTGGCGACTATATCTACTCGGTCATCGGCATTTTGCGCACGGTGGGACGTCAACCGGATCTGTTAGGTTCGGTCATTATCCCAGAAGGAGCCGCGCAACGGGACTTTAGACTCACCGGCCCTGCGTCAGTGTTGATTGAGACGCGCATTGGCGCCGTGCCGCTGATCGTCAAACAGACGCCCACGGCCCTGCACCCCGAGGAACCCACCGTCTTTAAGTTGCAATTCCCGCCGGAGCCGCAACGGGTGCGTGATGCTGTGCAAGAGGATCTAAATGTCATGTTTCTCTTGTTGGGTGGCCTTTCTCTAATTGTCGGCGCGATTGGCATCGGTAATATCACGCTAGTTTCGGTGATTGAACGTATTGGCGAAATTGGGCTGCGCCGCGCGATTGGCGCCACACGCAGCCATATTGCCACTCAATTCCTGCTCGAAAGCGCGTCCATGGGCGTAATCGGCGGTGTGCTGGGGGCCAGTTTAGGTGTGATGATTGTGGTCGCTATTTCGGCCTATCATCTCTGGACACCCGTGCTCGACCCTGCAGCGCCGCTGCTGGCGCCGCTGCTGGGTGGCGTGATCGGTCTGGTTTCAGGCGCCTATCCGGCGCTGCGGGCGGCGCAAATGGAGCCGGTGGAGGCATTTCGGAATTGAGGACCAAATCTATCAACCCTTGGTCAAATTTAATAGAAATTACCATTTAGTTTACAGAAAGTGTAGGAAATTTATACGGGGCAATATGGTAGGATAGGTAGGCAAGGAGGCGTCTCAAAGTCGGGTCATCCCCCGTTTGCGATGCGCATCCCTTAACAGGGAACAAGGTTAAAATAGCATATGCATGAGATTTTAAGCCGCCGCTCAATCATATGCACAAACTATTTAATCATTGTTCCTCAGCAGCAAATAATCCAGTGGCTGCGCAGTGTCACGTTACAACTTGGCTTGCGTAGCGATAACGTACTCTTGACCACTATTCACAAGGAGACCCAAAAATGCAACTTATTCCACAGACGACTTCATCCGTTTTTCAACCCATGAAAGTGCTGGCCCTGGTGCTGATTATCAGCCTGCTCCTCGCTGCTTGTGGCGGCGGTGGCAGTAGCGACACAGCAGCCGCGGAACCAGCGGCGGATAACGCCTCCAGCAGTAACCAAGCGGCAGCCGCGGAAGACGAAGAGGCCGAAGAAACGGACAGTGCCGATGGCGCACAGGGCGATCTGCATGAGTTTGGTCTAACCATGGAGCAACTTCTACAAAATATCGATGCAGCGGAGAAGCAGATCGCCCAATGTATGAGCGATGCCGGTTTTGAGTACGTCGCGGTCGATTCAGCCACGGTGTACAAGGGTATGTCTGCCGACAAGATTTTGCCTGGCGTCACCGAAGAGCAGTTTATTGCCCAATATGGCTTAGGTATTTCCACCCTCTACACAGGCGCAGCCCCCCAACTGTCTGATCCCAATTCGCCGGCCAACATTGGGCTGGGCGAGCAAAACGTCGCCATCTTCAAAAATCTCGCGCCGGCGGATCAGATAGCCTACAACCACACGCTGTTAGGTGAGTACAGTGATGCGCCGTTGGCAGTGGCGATTGAGCGGGAAGACTTCTCGCGCACCGGCGGCTGCACCCGCACGGCAGTAGATCAGGTCTTTTCAGAAAATCAACGCAGCGTCTCCTACGTTAATCCCAAAGATCAGAAGATTGATGAAGATCCGCGTGTGGTTGCAGCCCAGGCCAAGTATGTGGACTGTGTCAAAGCCGCCGGTTTCGATTTAAGCGACCCCAGTGACATTCGCCCCATTATTACCGAACGCCTAGATGAAATTACAGGGGGCGCACCGGTCGAAACGCTGTCGGCGGATGCCCAGGCCAAGCTCAAGGAATTGCAAGCCTATGAGTTGGAGATTACAAATGCCTCCTTTAGCTGTGAGAGTGAACACCTCCAGCCGGTGCGCGAAGAGGTTGAGAATGAATTGTATGCCGGATAGGTCAAGCAGGAACGTGTAAGTTTACCCCCGTATACTGAAAGCGAAACAAAAACCCGGCGTTTGGTAGAGATTGGGGAGTAGAGGCTGAAGATTGGTGTACGCAATCTTCAGCCTCTACTCCCCAATCTCTACAGTTTCCGACGCTTTTATTTGTGTGTTGCAATCATTGATAAAGCGAAGAGAGTTATGCGTAAAAAACGACTTTCAATGCTCTTCGGCGTCCTTGCCTTAGTGATTTTGGTTGCGGTCGGTAGTTGGATTGCCGGCTCTAGCATCAAATCGCCGGCCGAGGAGGCCGCGCGAACGGCGCCGCCGACGCCCTCGTTAATCACGCATCCGGTTGAGGAGCGCACCCTAGAGACTGTCATTGTCACCCGCGGCTCGGCCCGTTTTGGTTTGCCACAAACAATTTCCATTGTCCCCTCCCTGTTAAAAGCAGACGCGGGGGTGATTACGACGCTGCCTGCGCCCAACACACAGATCAACGAGGGCGACCAGTTGCTGACGGCTTCTGGGCGCCCAGTCTTTGTGCTACAAGGGACGACGCCAACCTTCCGCGATCTTCGCCCCGGCGTCAGTGGCGACGATGTACGACAACTAGAAGCAGCGCTCCAACGGCTGGGCTTTGATCCTGGCCTCGTTGATGGACGCTATGATCAACAGACCAGTACGGCAGTCGGGAATTGGTATACGGCCAAGGGGTGGGAGCCTTTTGGGCCTACGGCGGAACAACTGGCAGAGATTCGCACGCTGGCCCAGGAATTGTCACGCGCGATTGGCGAAAAAGAGGCGGCGACCGATAATGCCTCGACTGCGCCGCTGGCAATCGAGGCGGCGCGCGCCAATGCGGACAGCGCCAATAAGGTGGCCGACGCGGAAGTAGCCGCTAAGCTCAAGGCGCGTGATCAATTGGTCAATTCTAATGCAACGGCGGCAGAGATTGCCGACGCCAATGTCGAGTTGGAAGCCGCACAGAGCGCCGCACGCGCCATCCAACTCGAAGGGGAGAAGGCGATTCAGGAGGCGCTCAACGCCCAAAAGGTGGCCGAGCGCGAGGTCAAATTGGCTGATGATTTTGCAATTCAACTCTCTTCCGAGCTTGAGGCGCTGCGTGGCAAGGCGGGTATCCAAATACCAGCAGATGAAATAGTCTTTGTCCCCGCTGTCCCCGTGCGGGTCGACCAGGTTGATGTGGCCATCGGCGACACAGCCAGTGGTTCGATTTTAACAGTAACCAACAATCAATTATCCATTGATTCATCCTTACCGCTGCGTGAGGCGCCCCTGGTGAAACCGGGGATGGCCGTTACGATTGATGAGCCGGAGCTTGGCGTCAAAGCTACCGGCGTGGTGGCGCGTGTGGCCGAGACCTCCGGCACCGACGGGGTTGACGGCTTTCATGTCTATTTCGAGACGCAGGTCAGCGCCAGTGACGCCAAGCTCGATAATCTTTCGCTCCGGTTGACCATTCCGGTGGCGTCAACCGGCGGCGCCGTACTGGTTGTGCCGTTGAGCGCAGTTTCACTGACCAGTGACAACCGCTCCATCGTCCAGGTGGAGAATAATGGCGCCTTGACCGAAGTTGAGGTGGAGGTCGGGTTGGCCGCTGACGGGTATGTCGCTGTGACGCCCAAAAATGGCGGCGTCCTGACGCTTGGTCAACCGGTCCTGATCGGGGAAAATTCATCATGAATGGCAACAATCACTTTCCACTCGAACTTCAGGTAATGACAATTGCAGAAGATATTGAACTTGGCATCAAGGCTGAGAGTGTGAAACTGATTGATGATGCCGTCAGCGCCCCTACGGTCATCACCACGGGCGGCCACATCCGCCTTGCCGAGGGAATGCGCTTTGTGATTGCCAAAGAGGAGTTTCTGGTTGGGCGCAGTATTGACAACGATCTCCTGATCAAGGATCTGCGCATCTCGCGCCGCCACGCCAAGATTGAGGTGAGGCCGGACGAATCCTTTACGCTCCACAACTTAAGCACCTCCAACCCGACCTTGCTCAATGGCGAGCGGCTCGACAGTAACGAGCAATGCGCAATGGGCAGTATGGGGACGATACGTCTGGCCGACATTATCGATATTAGCTTTACCGATGAGGTAAGAACGCTCCGGTTGCACGAGGTGCCAGAGGAGATCACCCACTCGAGGCCAGTCAATGTGTTGGAACTGAGCAAGGTGGGCCGACAATTTGGCACAGAGCTAGCAGTCCATGCCTTGGTCGATGTGGACCTGACTTTGGCGCCGGGTGAATGGCTCTCCATTACCGGTCCTTCGGGATCCGGCAAATCCACCCTGTTAAACATCATCGGCTGTCTAGATCGCCCCACTAGCGGTACTTATCTTTTTGATGGCATCAACACTGCGCAACTGACCGACCGGGAACGGGCCGGATTGCGCAGCCGTCGCATTGGCTTTATCTTTCAATCCTTTCACCTCTTGCCCCATCGCTCAGTGTTAGAAAATGTTATGTTGGCCGAAGTCTACCGCCAGCAAGACCAACATGGGCGGCGGGAACGGGCCTTGGCAGCGCTGGAACGGGTGGGCTTGGGCCACCGGGTTGATTTCTTGCCGACGGAGCTTTCCGGTGGCCAGCGGCAACGGGTGGCCATTGCGCGCGCGCTGGTGGGCTATCCCAGCCTGTTGATCTGTGATGAACCGACCGGCAATCTTGATTCTAAGACCACGGAAGATATCCTTGATCTCTTTGAGACGTTAAATCAAGAGGGGCTGACGCTGGTGATCGTTACACACGACGAGCATGTGGCGGCGCGCTCCGGTCGGCGTGTCCACATCATTGATGGGACCTTAACGGATATTACCGCAGGTGCTGAAGAAGATGTAGCTGACGAAAATATAGCTAAAGAAGTTAACGCGGGAGCAGATGCTGTACAAGAGGTTGTTGCTAAGGTTGATGCCAGACGCGCCACGATTGGTGCTGCACAGACAAATGGCACCCCTTTGCATGATGTCATCCACCGTGAAGGGGTTAGGCGTGTAGGGCAAAATAAAGGATATGGCGACGCAGGCGCCACTGCGCCACAGGCTGCCGCCCAACGCCTGGGAGATCGACTGGCGGCTTTTGTTGCCGGCTTGAAGCCGCGACGCCTCCTATTCAATCCCTTTACCATCAAGGGCTGGAAGGCCCGCCGCGCCCAGGCAGTACGCAAGCCCAGAAGGGCAGTCGAGTTATCAGGCATTACCACGCGCGATCTGATTGACGAGGCGATCGCAGGCATGTTTGCGCGACCGGTGCGCATGGTCCTGACGATGTTGGGCATTGTTATCGGCATTACCGCGTTGGTGGCCACGATTGGCCTTTCGCGCACTGCCGGCAACCGGATTACCACTCGGTTTGATGAATTAGCCGCGACCGAGATCCTCGTCAAAGGGAAGTCCACCGTGGCCGGCGTAGATCCCAAAGCGATTCCATGGTCAGCGGCGGCTACACTGTTGCGTCTCAATGGCGTAGCCGCTGCCGGCACGCTCAGTGACGTTGACATTGGCAATGCGTTGGTAAGTTCTTCGCCCGTGCGCGATCCCAAAAATCCGACGGCCTTTAAACTCACCATCCAGGCAGCTTCGCCTGGGCTATTTAAGGTCGTGCGGGCACAGTTGGACCGGGGTCGGTTTCTGGATGAAGGTTACTCACAGCGCATGGACAAGGTCGCCGTGTTAGGGCCCGAGGCCGCGCAAAAGCTGGGCATCCATCAGGTTGATTATTTGCCGGCGATTACCATTGGCGATCATGTCTACCTGGTCATTGGCGTCTTACGCAACGTGGCGCGGCAGCCCGATCTGTTGAACTCTGTCATTATCCCTGAAGGCACAGCCCAGCGGGATTTTGGCCTGCTCGGCCCAAGCGCCGTTGTGGTGGAGACCCGGATCGGGGCGACATCATTGATTGTGCGCCAGGCGCGGTTAGCTTTGCGGCCCGACGATCCCGGTGCGCTCACGATTGAGGCACCGCCGGAGCCCAAACGGGTGCGTGATGCCGTGCAGAACGATCTCAATGTGATGTTCTTACTGTTGGGCGGCCTCTCGCTTATTGTCGGCGCGATTGGCATCGGCAACATTACCCTCGTCTCTGTGATTGAACGGACCGGCGAAATCGGGCTGCGCCGAGCGATTGGCGCCACCCGTTGGCATATCGCCCTCCAGTTTTTGTTGGAGAGCGCCTCTATGGGCATTATTGGCGGCATTCTGGGTGCAGGGATTGGCATCTTGATTGTGGTGGCCATCTCGGCCTATCAGGTTTGGACGCCAGTGCTCGACCCAGCGGCGCCCTTCCTGGCGCCGCTGGTTGGCGGCGGGATCGGCCTGATCTCGGGCGTCTATCCGGCACTGCGCGCCGCCCAATTGGAACCGGTGGAAGCATTCCGTAACTGATATGCTCTGTAGCAGCACAGAAGTACATCAGTCTAGCCGTATTATAATATACCCAGCAGCAATGAAATGGGCGTATACTTAAGTGGGTCAGTAGGACAGTGGGCAGTAGGACAGTGGGCAGTAGGACAGTAGTCAGTAGGACAGTAGTCAGTAGGACAGTGGTCAGTAGGACAGTGCTGTATACCACTGTCTTACTGTCTCACTGACTACTGTCTCACCAAGGTGTCCCATTCATTTCCGTTCAGTATACGAACCACGAGAGAGGGGGGTTAGGGTGCGTCTTTTGATTGTTGAAGATCAAGTTACCGTTGCTAATTACTTGAAACGCGCCTTGGAAGAGCAAGGATATGCCGTAGATGTTGCGCGCAATGGACAGGAAGCATTGGATTGGGCCGCGGTGGTGGAGTTTGACTTGATTGTGCTGGATATCATGTTGCCCGCGATTGATGGCATTACGGTCTGCCGTCGGCTGCGCAATCAGGGCAATCAGGCGGCGATCTTGATGCTGACCGCGCGCGATTCGGTAGATGATCGGGTGCTGGGGTTGGATGCCGGCGCCGACGATTATCTCGTCAAGCCGTTTGAGTTAAAAGAACTGCTGGCGCGTATTCGCGCCCTCAGCCGTCGCCATGTGGACAAATCACCGCTGCTGCACATGGCCGATCTGACGCTCAATCCCCTGACACGTATGGTTATGCGCGACGGCAAATATATTGAATTGACCACCAAAGAATATGCCGTGCTCGAATGTCTGATGCGCAAGCCGCACAGTGTCCTGGGGCGTACTGAGATTGCGGATGCGGTTTGGAATTATGATGTCTATCATCAGTCCAATGTAGTGGATGTCTACATCCGCAATTTGCGCCGGAAAATCGATGACCCCTTTGACCTGAAGTTGATCCACACAGTGCGTGGGGCCGGCTATCGGCTAAGTGATCGTGGCGGGGAGCTATGAGCCGACGGCTGCGCACATTGCGGGTGCGCTTTGCCTTGTGGACCGCCGGGCTGCTGCTGATCGGTTTGTTGCTCTTTGGTCTCTTTGTCTATTTCAACATGGCGCGCAGCCTCATCGCCAATGTGGATGAGACGCTCAAGGCGGTGGCGGTACAGTTGGTGGCCGAAAGTGGCCAGCGCGATTTGGTGCCGGTTGAAGACATTGCCGAGGAACCGCAATATGAATACCTGCGCGAGCAAGGGTTAAGCTTGCGTGTACGGCTAATGGATGGGGAAGTGGTACAGGAATTTGGTCCCTACCAGGAGTTTCTACAGCCGACAGCAAGCTTTTTTCAAGTTTTCCAATCCGATCGCCTAAACACCCAATCCTTGCCCAATTCGCCCGAGCAGTTGCGCGTCTATACCATACAGATGCGCGACCGCACAGAGGCAATAGGCGTGCTGCAGATTGCCCACAACTTAAATAGTGTACGCAACACCTTAAATCTCTTGGGCATCACCCTCCTCATCGGCATTCCTATCATGGTCTTGGCGGCTGGCATCGGCGGCTACTTTCTGGCCGCACGCGCGTTGGCGCCAATCGACCAGATGACGCGCATGGCGCGCGATCTGTCGGCTCACGACCTCTCGGCGCGGCTCAACTTGCCAGCCACCCAGGATGAGGTGGGGCGGCTGGCCGTCACGCTCGATTCCATGTTGGCGCGGCTGGAGCAAGCCTTTGGTCGTGAACGGCAATTTACAGCCGATGCGTCTCACGAATTGCGCACCCCCCTTGCGGCCATGCAAATGATCATTGACAGCACTGTAACCCAGCCGCGCACACCCGACGAATATGTGCAGGCGCTCACCGACCTACGCCACGAAACAGAATTGATGACTTCCTTGACTGAAGGCTTGCTCCATTTGGCGCGCAGTGATGCGGACAATCCACTTGTGCTACAAGAGCCGGTGCAGGTTGCGATTCTTTTAAAAGATGTAATCGAGTCCTTGCAACCCATGGCCGAGGAAAAGGGAGTGGCGCTGCTTGACCAGGTAAGCGCAGAGGAAACCACGATCATGGGCGACAGTGATGCGCTCATTCGGCTCTTTGTCAATTTGCTCGATAATGCGCTGAAGTATACCGAAGCGGGGTCAATTACGGTCAGCTCAGGCTGGGAGCAGGGGTTCTATCGCATCACCTTTCGCGACACCGGCATTGGTATTGCCCCGGAACATCTGCCCAATCTTTTTGCACGCTTCTACCGTGTCGATCAAGCGCGCACCCGCGAGGGGATTGGGCTGGGCCTAGCTATCGCCCAATCGATTGCCCAAGCGCACGGCGGCAGGATTACGGTCAAAAGCGAAGCTGGGCAAGGGTCGAGCTTTACGGTCTATTTAGCCGGTCAGACGAGTGATTATACTGAGCAGCGCCATAAAATCATACTTTTTCAGGAGTGAAAAATGTTATTATGTGCTGCTGCGGAGTATACATCGAACGCAAATGAGCAGGAAACAAATAGTGAGGCAGTAAGACAGCGCGCAAGCTTGCGCCGCGCAGTAAGACAGTGGTCTACAGTACCGTCCTACTGACTTACTGTCCTACTGATTTACTGTTCTACTGTCCCACTGTCCTACTGCCTCATTGCTCAATCAAAAGAGCTGTTCCAGATCATCCACCAATTCTAATGCGGCAGTGGCCTCATTGGTGAGCGTGGCTACATCTTGGTTGTGCAATGCATCCGCTTGAGTGGCCAAGCTGGCTTCATAGTCGGCGGCGACAGCGGCTCCGTCATGCGCCAACACGATAGGCTTGAGTCGCGCCCAAATGGCGTTGCTTTTCGCCAGCGTATTAGCGGCGGCAGTGAAATCAGCAGCGCCAACATCCAAAATAACCTGACGACCCAACACATCAAGCCGCCCCAAATCGACCGGCGGTGTGGGTTGGTAGAGTGCCATGAGATCCATCAACGCTGCGCTCACATCGTTGGCGGCCTGGTGAGTGGCAACAGTCGCCTTTGCCGCCGCATGGGTTTGTAATTGGGCCAACGCAGCTTCCAACGCAGTGACAAAGGGAGCAGGAACGTGGTCTGTGCCAAGTTGAGACTGATAATTCTGCCACGCTGTGCTGATTGCGGTCACATCTTTGCTGATCACCCCCCAGTTGCCGCTGGGGATGAAGTCGATCAGATCTTCGGCCTCGGCCTCAATCGTCACCAGTGGCGTGGGGAGCGCGCCCGGCTGGGCAGCACTACGATTCAACAAGACCAAGGCAAGTGATTCCCCATTGGTCTCTGTTGCAAGCATGCCCCAGCTTTCCGCATAAGTACTATTTTTAACTGTGCCGTCCGCTAAGGTCTCTTTGATCAACACCCCCTTGTCGGTGGGGCCAGCCGGTGTCATCGCGGCCTGGGCTAGGGTGACAATTGCGCAACTCTGGATAATGGGATTGGCCATGTCCTGCGGTGCAGTATAAAAAGAGCCAACCACAAATTGGGCCGGCATCATCAGAATCGGCGTCGCGCCATCCAGCCCTGCCAGCCACGAACCGGTCTGGTCCACCATCTGCCCAGCGGCGTAGTTACTCACGTCTGCACCCAACGCATAGACGCTGCCATCATCAGCCTGGGCAAAGTAGTGATCGGCGACGCTCACCAGCATATCGGTGCGATAATCAATCACTTGCACCACGCGTGTCTCGACCTCGGCGTCGCGCCAGTGTATACGTTTGTTCTCCGGCAGCAAGGTGGCTTCGACGCGGTTGGCTTCGCCGGCGGCTGTGCCCAGCCAGATCGCCTGGGCAATCTGCGCAACGGGATAGAACGCATGGGTAATTGCCGTCGGCTGTGAAAAGTGGGGGGTGGTGGCGGCTGGCACAGCGCCAGCCGCCGGGGTAAGGGCAGAGGTGGTAGGCGCACCTGGCGACTCGATACAGGCGTTGAGCGCAACCACCATAACGACGGCGAAGAGCACTTGATGGAATTTTTTATACATAGTAAATCTACTATCTCTATAGCAATGTTTTGTTGGGGATGGGGAGAAGCAGGGATCGCCCTGCGCTTATGAAGGTTAAAAATAATTTCGGTGAATCCACCCCAACCCCTGGGATCCCTCTGCTCCCCCTCCGATGTCCTTACCCTTACCCACAAGTCGGTTGGTCGGCGAGTGTCGCTCTGGAAGGTGACCGGCATCTCGGAGATGCCGGTCACCTTAAACCCACGCCCTACCTCTGGGCGAAAAAGATGCGGGTAAGGGTAAGTCCGATGTCGGGGGAGCCTGGGAGGCACGGTCATTAAGTTAAGACCTTTGCTCGTTCCACGCAGAGCGTGGAACCAGATTCGCTACTTCCTACTCCCTACTTCCTACTCCCTAATCCCCCGCCGGGTGCGCCGCGAAATCAAACTGAGCCGCTGGCGTTGTTTTTGTGCTGCCCTTGCCAAATTGCAGGTAGAGCGAAGGCACCACAAAGAGGTTGAGCAAGGTCGAGGTCACCAAGCCGCCCAGAATGACAATAGCCATGGGGTGCTCGATCTCATGACCGGGCAGATCGCCCGCCCAGGCCAATGGCACCAGGGCCAACCCTGTCGCCAGGGCGGTCATCATAATGGGCGAGAGCCGTTCACCCGCACCGCGCAGCGCGAGCTGCGGGCCAAATTGCTCCCCTTCATGGCGTTCCAGATGCTGGTAGTGGTTGATCAGCATGATCTTGTTACGCGCGGCAATGCCGAAGATCGTGAGAAAGCCGACCAACGACCCCAAGGAGATAATGCCGCCGGTCAGGTAGGCCGCGATCAGACCACCAACCAGCGCCGAGGGCAAGGTTAGGAAGCCAAGGACAGCCAACCGCCAACTGCCAAAAGAGGCGAGCAAGACCAGCAGCACGCCCAAGGCCGCGGCAATCGTAAAGAGCAGGAGTCGCTGTTGGGCGCTCTGCCGTTCGGCATATTCACCGAGCAGTTCGGCGTGATAGCCCAGTGGGAACTCGATCCCTTGCAGCTTGGCGGCGACCTCGCGCGCCACCGAGCCGATGTCACGGCCCTTGACGTTCGCGCCCACATCAATGCGTCGCGAGGCATTTTCCCGGTAGATGACGCTAGAGGCCGGCGCGATCTGCACCTGGGCCACATCCCCCAAACGCACGTGGCCACCAGCCGGCGTGTCGATGGGGAGATTGGCCACACTGGCTACGCTGCTGCGCGTGGCGGCTGTGCTCCACACATTGACATCATAGGCTCTGCCGCCACGGAAGAGATCGCCTACCTCTTCGCCCGCCATCAGGATGCCCGAAGCGCGCCGCACATCCCCCGGCTTGAGCCCAACCTGTTGGGCCGCGGCCAGATCGACCTTGACCTGGATCTGGGGCACTTCGCTTTGCAACTCTACCTGCAGATCCGAGATGCCATCAATACCGGAGAGCATCGCCTCCACTTCGTCTGCCTTTTGGTGAATTCCCTGGAGATCCGGGCCAAAGATACGCACGACAAAGGCATAGCTGGAGCCCGACAGCACTTCGTCGATGCGTTCGTTGAGGTAGGTCTCCCGATTGTGGAAGAGGCCAGGATAGCTGTAGATGACCTTTTCGATGGCATCCACCGTTTCGTCATAATCGGCGTCGGGGTCGATGCTGATCCAGTTTTCGCCAAAGTTGACGCCCACAGTTTCATCGGCCAGGAGTGCCTGCCCGATGTGGGAGCCAAAGTTGCGTACGCCGGGGATGGCGCGCAGTTCCTTGCTAACTTTGCTCACGATTCGGCGCTCCTCAATGACCGAGGAACCCGGCTTGCTGATCCAGTGCATGAGAAAGTCGCGCTCCTTGAACTCGGGGAAGAGCGACTCGCCAAAGAGCGGCACCAGCGCAAAGCCAATCACCATAAGCACGGCGGTGGTAATAAAGACTGGGCGAGGATGGGTGATAATCCCCCCCAAGACACGCTCATAGGCGGGCAACATCCAGCGTACCAGAGGTGAAATGCGGTGTTCGATACGCGCCCGGGCCAGAAGCATCAAGCAGAGCGCCGGCGTCACGGTGAGGGCGACCAACATTGATGCCATGACCGCCAAGCCATACGAGAGCGCCAGCGGCTGGAAGAAAGCGCCCGACACGCCGCCGATAAAGAAGACGGGGATCAGCGTGATCACATCGATGAGCGTGGCATGGACAATGGCCTCGCGCACTTCAAGCGAAGCCTCCAGAATGATCTCTGCCGTAGATTTGGGGATACCCTGCTCGCGCGCCAGGCGCAGACGACGCACAATGTTTTCCACATCGATAATGGCGTCATCCACCACCACCCCCACGGCAATCACGAAACCGGCCAACATCATCGTGTTGATGGTCGCGCCCCGGGCATAGAGCACCAGCGCCCCCACCACCAACGACAGCGGAATGGCGATCATGCTGATGAGCGCAGTGCGCCACTCAAAGAGAAAGGCAATCAGCACCAACACGACCAGAATACAGCCAAGCAGCAGCGCTTTGCTCAGGTTATCAATTGCCATCTGGATAAAATCGGCTGGGCGAAAGATCGAGGGATCCATCTGCAATTCGGGCAGACCGGGCTGTAGTGCGGCCAGTGCATCCTCAACCCCGCGCGTGACCTGTAGCGTGTTGGCCCACGGATACTTTTCGACAATGAGCAAGAGCCCCGGCCCATCATTGACGACGGCGTCGCCAATCAGCGGCCAGGTGTCCTCAACCACCTCAGCCACGTCATTGAGTTGCAACGGCGTGCCGTCGCTCTTTACCACATTTTCGATGGGCATCTGGCCCAACTCTGCTGCGGAGGTAATGGACTGTACGTGGCGGATGCCGATCCGTTGATTGGGTGTTTCGATCGCACCGCCAGTGCCGATCACCGCACCGTTGGAAAAGTAGAGAATGCCCACATCCAAGGCATCGGCGGTGGTCTTCATCACCTGTTCCAGCCCAATCTTGTTGGCTTCCATGCGAGCCGGGTCGACGCGCACCTGGGGAATCTTGATCCGTTCCCCCCAGATCGCGACATTGGCCACACCGGGAACCTGGAGCAGACGGGCGCGAATCTTCCAATAGGCGGTCATCGACATATCCATCAGATTCATGGTGGGCGACGACAGGCCAATCTTCATAAAGCGCCCGGTGGTCGAAACCGGCGGCATCATGACGGGCGGCGCAGCCCAGGTTGGCAGGGTGGGCAGCACCGTGGCAATCCGCTCCTGCACCAACTGGCGCGCACGAATGATGTCGGTTTCCGGCTCAAAGAGCAGTTCAATCGACGACAGGTCGGGCAATGATTTAGAACGCATAATTTGCAGACCGGCAATGCCATTGAGTGCCTGCTCCATGGGTACACTGATGAGCGACTCCACCTCTTGGGCCGATAAGCCCATACAGGGGGTCTGGATCTCAACGCGTGGCGGTGCAAATTCAGGAAATACATCGATTGGCATCGTGCGCATCTGCATGACGCCGAAGAACATGAGCGCCGCTGCGCCGGCTACTACAAGAAAGCGCAGCTTCAGGCTCGATTCAACGATCCAGCGCATCATAGGAATTCTCCTTCTATTCCTCTTCAAACTCGGACTCGGAGCCAAAGAGTTCAGCCGCGCCGACTGTAACGACGCTTGCGCCAGCGGTTAACCCGTCACTGACAATGGCCATATCATCCTTGACATCTTCAACGCTAATTGCGGTGCGTTCGTAGGTAAAGGGCGCAGGATTGGTATAGGTCCAGGTCGCGCCATCAACATCATAGAGCACGGCGGCGTAGGGGATCACCTTTTCGCCGGGCGCGTCGGAGGCATCCTGCACAGCAACGGTCTGGACATCGATCCGCTGCGCGGCATCCTCGGTCAAAACAATGCGACTGGCAATGGGGCCACTCTCAAAATGTTCCACGGCAGCCGGCGAATCCTCTTCCCCACCGGCCTCAATCCCTCGGCCACAACCGGCAAGTTGGAGGGTGACAAGCAGCAGTGCGATCAATAAAGTTCGGGTTGTGAACAGCATATCATCGTCTCCTTAGATATCATGCTTAGTCCGCCGCCGCACTCAGGTGGGGCTCATGATGTAACTGCAGCGCGATATCCTCTTTTTCAGAAATCAGACCATAGTGGAGATAGAGTGCGGGGGTCACAAAGAGATTGACCAACGTCGCGGTGATCAAGCCACCGATGACGACAATAGCCAATGGACGCACGATCTCGTAACCGGGCAGGTTACCGGCCAGCACCAAAGGCAGGAAGAGCAACACCGTGGCGCACGCCGTCAGCAGGATCGGCAGCAGCCGTTCCTGGGCTCCACGCACCACTAGTGCCGGACCAAAGGGTTGTTGCTCCACGCGCTGCAGATGCCGATAGTGATCGACCATCTGCAGGCCATTGCGCACCGTAATACCAAAGACCGTGAGGAAGCCAAAGAGGGCGCCAATGGAAAGCATTCCGCCTGTCAAGAAGACCGCTAACACACCGCCAAGCAACGCAGCCGGCAAAGTCAACCAATAGAAAATGGCCAGCCGCCAGCCGCCAAAAGATGCCTGCAAAAGCAAAAGGATGCCGATGAGCACAGCGATCACAACACTGAGCAGACGACTTTGCGCCCCCGCTTGTTGGGCGTAATCACCAAAGAGTTCGGCGTGGAACTCGGTGGGGTAGTGGAACTGGCGCAGAAGCGGTTGGATATCGGCGGCCACCGCGCTTAGGTTACGTCCCTCTACAGTAAGGTCAATATCCAGGTAGCGGGAGACTCCCTCACGCCGGATCGCATTGGGCACGGGCACAATGCGCACTTGGGCCACATCGCCCAGCCGGACATGACCACCAGCAGGCGTGTCGATCAACAGATTGTTCATACTGCTCAGGCTCCGGCGCGTTGCCGGTGTCCCCAATACGACCACATCAAAAACTTTGGATTCCTCGAAGAGACTGCCTACCTGTAGCCCCGACAGTAAGGTAGTGGCCGTGCGGCGCACATCGCCTGGCTTGATACCATATTTTTCGGCGGCGGCAAGATCAACCTGGACTTCCAGTGTCGGCTCCTCGGCCGGATGCTTGATATGCATCTCTGTAACACCGGCGACCCCTGTCAGCGCTTTTTGAAGTTCCTCGGCCGTGCTATTAAGCAGCGCCATATCTTCACCAAAGAGACGCACGCCAATCGGTTCGTTGGAAGGAGCCAATAAGCCGCTGCTGCGCGCATTGAGGTAGGTCTGTACGTTGGACTGTAGTCCAGGATAGCCGTCCACTACCTCGCGAATAGCATCAACGGTGGCCGCATAATCGGCGGCAGGGTCAATGCGAACCCACATCTCACTCGCGTTGAAGTTAGCCACCTGATCCGACATGATGGCGCGTCCCACATGCGCGCCAAGATTGAGAACACCCGGTATGACGCGCAACTCCTGCGTCACCCGCGCCACAACGCGGTCCATCTCTGCGTTGGAGGCGCCGGGCATCCCATCCATCTGAATAAGCAGTTCAGGCTCATGGAAGGCGGGCAGCAGTGTGCGCTCAAAGAAGGGCAGCGCTTCCAATCCGATCAGGCCAATGATGACAATGGCAAAGGGAACCAACCGTGGCAGACGGATGACGCTTGTCAGCAGCCGCTCGTAACCACGCTGTAGCCGGCTCAGTGGCGCCAACAATGCACCCGGACCGCTGCCGGCGAAGCGTGGGCTGGCCAAGAGCAATAGCGAGAGTGCGGGGGTGAGGGTTAGAGCGACCAGTAGCGACGCCAGCACCGCCGCACTATAAGCCAGGAGCAGCGGCCACAGAAAGGCGCCGGAGCGACCGCCGATCACCAAGATCGGTAAAAGGGGCAATAATACAATTAATGTGGCGGCAATGGTGGAGCGGCGTAGCTCTAGCGCGGCTTCCAAAATAATTGCCGGTAGCGGCAAGGTGCTCTCTTCGGACTGTGTTTGGCGCAGGCGGCGCACAACATGCTCAACTCCGGTGATTGCATCATCGACCACAATGCCCAAGGCCACGGCTAAACCGGCCACCAACAGCAAGTTCAAGGTCACTCCCCACCAGGCCAGCAACACAATGGCCACCAGCAGGGCAACGGGAACGGCGATCAGGACAATTAACGCGGTGCGCCACTGCCAGAAAAAGGCCGCTACAATCAGCAGCAGGAGTAAAGCGCCCAACAGCAGGGCCCAACGGAGATTGGCAATGACCAATTCAAGAAAACTTGCCGGGCGAAAGATCGACGCGTCCAATGCGACGCCGGGCAGACCAGGTTGCATAGCCTCCAGCACCGCGTCCAAATCGCGCGTCACGGCCAGTGTGTTGACATCGGGTTGCTTCTCCACTACCAGCAACAGACCGGGACCGGCCGCGCTAATGGCGTCACCAATCAGCGGTTGGTGATCTTCCACCACCGTTGCGACGTCGCCCAGGGTCAGGGTTGACTCTTCCACCGGCACCTTGGCTAGATTTTCCGCCGAGGAGATGGGCAAAATGTGGCGGATGCCCAGCCGCTGTTGGGGTGTGTCTATAAAACCGCCGGTGCCGGGCGTCGACGCCTCGAGAAAACTGAGCGAAGAGACCCACATGGCGTTGCCGGTGGTTTCGAGCACCTGCAAGAGTGAAATCTTCTTATCTGCCAGTACTTGCGGGTCCACTTGCACCTGCAACTGACGGTCGCGCTGGCCCCAAATTGCCACATTCGCCACCCCGGGCACGCCCATGAGGCGCGGCGCAATGGTCCAACGGGCAAGCACCGAGAGATCGATCAGCGACAGATCCTGGGAAGAGAGCCCGATCATCATGACCCGATTGGTGGCCGATAAGGGCTGGAGCATGGTGGGAGGTTTGGAGACATGGGGCAAGGCAAAGGCTTGGGCCAACCGTTCGGTGACCATCTGACGCGCGCGAATGAGATCGACGCCGTCATCAAAGATCAGGGTAATCGAGGAAAGGCCGGGGATCGATTCAGAGCGAATCTCCCGCAGCCAGGGCACCCCGTTGAGCAGATCCTGCTCCATGGGGACCGTAATCATCTGTTCCACTTCTTCAGCGGAAAGGCCCAAGGCTTCGGTCTGCACCTCGACCAGGGGCGGGTTAAACTCCGGAAAGACATCCACGGGCATGGCGCGGAGTAGCGTAATACCTGTGACGAGCAGCACAACAGCAACAATGACAACCACGAAACGCAGGCGCAGACTTGATTCAATCAGCCATCGCACCATAATCGTATCCTCCTTGCGGCTACTCAGTCGCAACATTGACTTTACAGTGAACGGTATTGACTTGGCTCATATAGGTCTGCGGGTGAAATTGCTTTATTTCTATCTGGTACTCGCAGCGATTTCACCTTTTTGCCTATATGAACGATTGACCTTAGATGGATGTCAAGTCCCCATTGACTTGGCGGGCAAATATACTCCTGTTCGAGAACGGAAAGCTGTGCTCAGTTCACCTCCTTCTACAAATCCGTTGTTGTGTTTCGCACCTACTTTATGATCAAGCAGAGCGGAACAGATTTTCATCCGTTCCGCTCTGCAAAATCAGCGCAAGCCGTATTCAATTATAACGGCGCGCGGTGGGGAAGACCGCGCTATTCCAATGGATTGGTTTGGCCGTAGACCTCTGGGCTATTGGCATAGGCACGCGCTTCCTGCTCCATCGCCGCGGCGTGGACTTCTGCCAGGGAATCGGCATCCAGTTGGTTAAGTTCGACCAACTCGAGCGTCTCTTGGGTGGCGTCTTCGCCGGTCCATTCCACTTTAATATTACCAACTCCCTTGGCATAGAGTTTTTGTTGGAAGGCGCCGACTTCGCCCAGGCTCGATTCATCAACCACCAGTACGTCTGTATAACAATCAACCGGGATACAGACTTCATCCTCCATGTGGGAGACGATGCTAAAATCTGACCATTCAACCGCCGGCCCCCATCCCTGGTAATAGACGGGCATCCCAACTGTTGGCTCTTTCACCATTTTGACACCGGGCTTAGCCTCTTCAAGGCCCGCGATCCAGGTTGGTGCGGCCACAAATTCGCCACCCTCATATTCTTCGGGGTATTCGCCAAAATACCAGACCGTGCCATCGTCGTCCTGGGCATAAAAGGAGAGTTCGCTCTCGACAATCTCCTCTTCGTTGATCGTATCCACCACCCAAGCGACAACGACACGCACCCCGTCAATCTCCTTGGTCAGATCGGTGACGGTAAACTCAATGCGGTGGGGCACAAGTTCCTCGCCGTCCAGCGATTCGCCTTCATAGACCCACTGCATGCCAGGCTGAAGGGGCGACCACTCATTGTCGATATTGGTAGAATCGGTAAAGTTGGCTGGGTCAAAGTCCATGAACATTGGCTCAGCAGCCTCTTCCGCAGCTGCGTCTTCGCCGCTCTCTTCATCGCTGGTGGCTTCCTCGTCGGCGGACTCTTCAGCAGGCTCTTCGGTCGCGACCGCTGCGGCCTCTTCTGCCGGTTCGGCCGTGGCCTCTTCTGCCGTGGTCTCGGCCGTATTCATCTCTGTGGCGCCGCTCCCGGTCGAAGAGATGGGGTTACAGCCAGTAAGCGTCGTCGCCAGTAACAAAATAAGTACTACAAAAAGCACATAAAAATGTCGCATCAAGTTCTCACTTTCTTTGCTTGTGATTAAACCTTGGCATAAATTTCAGGCCCAAAGTCCAAATAGCCAGGCCTTGTCAGCGAAATTTTGACAGCTTAGCCAATGAGGGCGATCCGGCATTTGTCTTCCTGGAAGGGGGCGGCACACCGCCTGTCCTTCCCCGTCAGCCGCCCCCTTCCAGGAAGACCTGGGTGACCCCAGCCAATGCGGGTGCGCTGGCGTGCGTCTTCCTGGAAGGGGCAACGCACACCCCCTGTTTTTCACTATCCGCCGCCCCTTCCAGGAAGACTTGGGTGGCCACCTCTACTCTAGCAGAATTTCGGTTACAGTGCACTAGTCAAGCCATACCCCCTGAAACAAGCACCTATCCTCAAGCCGCTTGCAAGGAGCCGGTGTCGGTTGGAGTCACCTTGTTGCGCTTGCCAAAGAGCAGATAGAGTGCCGGCACGATAAAGAGATTGACCAGCGTTGAGGTGATCAAGCCGCCCAAAATCACAATCGCCATGGGGTGCTCGATCTCGTGGCCGGGCAGGTTGCCGGAGATCACCAACGGCACCAGCGCCAAGCCGGTCGTCAACCCCGTCATCAAAATCGGCGAGACACGCTCGCGCGCGCCACGCAAGATCAGGTGCATGCCAAAGGTTTCACCTTCATAATCTTCCAGATGTTGGTAGTGGTTGATCATCATGATCCCGTTACGGGCGGCAATGCCCAAGATGGTAAGGAAACCAACCAGCGAACCCAGCGACAAGATCCCGCCCGTGAAAAATGCCGCCAAGACGCCGCCGACCAGCGCCGCCGGCAGGCTCAGGAAAGACATGAGCGACAGCCGAATGCTGCCAAAGGAGATATAGAGCAAGAAGAAGATCAGCACAGCCGCAAGGATGGCAATGCGGAACAGATTCTGCGACGCAGCCTGCCGCTCGGCATATTCGCCTAACATCTCTGGGTAGTAGCCAATGGGGAAATCGATTCCGTCCAATGCGGTCCGCACTTGTGCCACCGCTGTACCCAAGTCAATCCCTTCGACTTCCGCTTCGATGTTGATGCGGCGCGCCAGATTTTCACGATTGACACCGTTGGGCGTCGGCACAATGTTGATGTCGGCAATCTCCTGCAGCGACACCCAGCGCCCATCCGGCGCCTCAATCGGCAGATTATAGATATCGGTCATGCTGTCGCGATAGCTGGGCGGACTCCAGATATTGACATCAAAGGTGCGATTGGCTAAATGGATATCACCTGTCTCTTCACCAGCCAACAAGTAGCCGGATTGCCGCCGCACATCGCCCGGCTTCAGGCCATAGGCTTGGGCTTTGACTAGATCGACCTTGACATCCACCTGCGGCACATCGACCAGGAATTCGACATGGACATCTTTTAGCCCTTCGATCTGATTGAGATGATCCGCAATTTCAGCCGCTTTTTCACGCAGGACATTTAGATCCTCACCATAGACGCGGATAACAATCGGATGGCTGGAGCCGGTCAGCACTTCGCGGATGCGCTCCTTCAGGTAGGTTTGCACGTCGCGATAGAGACCAGGATAGCCATCGACTAGCTCGTGAATCTTGTCCAATGTGGCATTGTAATCCACACTGGGATCGACGCTGATCCAGTTTTCACCGAAATAGACGCCGTAGACCTCATCCATCAAGAGCGCCTGGCCAATGTGGGAGCCGCAGTTGCGCACACCCTCGACGGTCATTAACTCCTGACAAGCCAGTTGCGAAATACGCACCATTTCGGGGTGCGAGGTGCCAGGCTTGGTCAGCCAGTGCATCAGAAAATCGCGCTCCTTAAAGGAAGGGAGCAGTTCCTGACCAAGGCGCGGATAGATACCAAGACCGGTGGCGGCAATAAAGACAAAGGCCAAAATAGCCACAACCGGACGGGCAACGACAGGCCGCAGCACTCGCTCATAATTGCGATGGAGCCACGGGACAATGGGCGACTCACGCTTTTCAAGCGGCGCATTGCGCAGCAGGATAAAGCTCAAAGCCGGCGTAATGGTCATGGCGATTAGACCAGAAACCAATACGGCGATCACATAGGCTAGCGCCAGCGGTTGGAAGAAGGCACCCGAAAGTCCTTGCAGGAAGAAGACGGGCATGAGCGCAACGGCCTCAATCATGGAGGCGTAGATAATGGCGTTGCGCACTTCGACGGAAGCTTCGACGATAATGCGTGAGGTGGGAATGTCCGCCCCTTCGGCGCGCTGTTGACGCAGCCGTCTCACAATATTTTCTACATCGACAATTGCGTCATCGACCACCGCGCCGACCGCAATGACCAAACCGGCCAAGACCATAACGTTAATCGTCGAGACGGTCGCGCCAAAGAGGGGCAGCACCAACATAGTGGCCATGAGCGATAGAGGAATGATGGTGGCGCTGATCAAAGCAATCCGCCATTCGTAGAGGAAGAGCAACAGCACGACCACCACCAAGATGGCGCCGATCAGGATCGCATTGGTTAAGTTGTCAATCGACATCTCGACAAAGGTTGCAGGGCGGAAGATGGTCGTGTCGATCTCGACACCCGGGAGACCGGGGCGCATTTCTTCGATCGCTTTTTCCACACCATTGGTGACGGCCACCGTATTGGCCCACGGGAATTTTTCGACAATGAGCAGCAAGCCTTCGCCGCCATTGACCACCGCGTCACCAATCATGGGCCAGGTGTCTCTAGCCACCGTTGCCACATCATTGATGCGCATTGGCGCACCGTCGGCGCCGACGCGACCATTGAGCGGAATGCGTCCCAAATCCGCCTCGCTCTGCACTGCCGATTGGTAGTGGATAGGAAGCCGCTGGTCAGCTGTATCCAAATAGCCGCCGGTGCCAATGACGGCGCCTTCCGAATAGAGCACCATGCCCGAATCGAGCGAGTCTGACATGGCCTGCATCACCTCAGTCACCGAGACATCTTTGGCCTTTAGCTGTTCCGGATCGACCCGCACCGTCGGAATATCGATCCGCTCACCCCAAATTGCTACATTCGCGACACCGGGCACACGCAGCAGCCGCTCACGAATGGTCCAGTAGGTGATCATAGAGAGATCGACAACGGAAACGGTGTCGCTGCGAATCCCAATTTTCATCGTGCGCGCCGTGGAGGAAAGGGGCGGCAACATGTTGGGCGGCGCCGCCCAAGTGGGCAACGTCGGCACGACTAACGACAGCCGCTCTTGGAGCGCCTGACGTGCCTCCATCAGGTCTGTGCCACGCTTAAAGATCAATTTGATCGAGGATAGTTGTTCCACCGACTTGGAGCGCATGATGTCAAGGCCCGGCAGACCGGCAAAGGCCTCTTCCATTGGCGCCGTAACAAGTTCCTCCACTTCCTCCGCCGAGAGCCCTAGACAGGGGGTTTGGACCTCTACCTGGGGTGGGGCAAACTCTGGGAAAACGTCGATGGGTAGCGCACGCACCTGGGCGACGCCAAAGACGATCAGCAACACAGCAATAAACGCCATCAAATAGCGATAACGTAAACTGAGCGCCACAATTGCATGAAGTTCTCTCATTTGCCTACTCCTGTGTCAGTGCCATAGAGTTCAGCCACGGCAACAACGGCTACATCAGTGCCGGCGTCCGGACCTTCAGAGAGATAGACCTTGTCGCCTTCAATAAAGTCAACCGTGACCGCCGTCCGTATGTAGGTAAGGGGCTCAGGATTGGTATAGATCCAGGTGCCGCCATTGTTGTCATAAATGAGCGCACCATAGGGAACAACAAGACGGGTGTCGCCATTAATTTGCTCTGTGGCGATCGGCGCACTTTCGATCTGAATTCGTTCGGCTGCCTTCTCCGTCAAAATCACTGTGTTAATCCCAGTGTCGTTCTTTTCCAAGGTATAGGGTTCAACCTTTTTATAAGAGCTAGCCTGTACGCCGCACCCGACAAGCTGCAACGTGATAGCTAGGAGTAGCAGTAAAATCATCCAGGAATTACGCTTTTGCATATTGTTTTCTCCTCTTGAAAGCTGTGGCAGGGTCGCGGAATCGTGGAGTCGCGCCTCCGCGACCTCACGCCTCCGCGACCTCACAACTTCATTAATCTGCCGCGCTCAGCGCCAATTCTTCTCTCAGGGCGGTGTGCTCTGGATCGGGCGCAGTATGGAAACGAACGTAAACCGCAGGGATGACCAACAGACTGGCGAGGGTTGAAGTGATTAACCCACAGAGCAGAACAATGGCCATGGCGCGTAAAACTTCGTGACCGGGCACATTCCCCAAAATGATCAGGGGTAGGACGGCAACGGCTGTCACCAATGCAGTCATAAAGACGGCGCCGGCCCGTTCACGTGCACCACGCTGGACAAGTTCCGGCCCAAAGGCTTCCCCCCCACGCTCCTCAAGCTGCTGAATGTGCTGGATCATGACCAGACCGTTGCGTACAGCAATGCCCAAAATGGCAAGCAGACCAAACAGGACACCCAAAGTAAGGGCGCCGCCCATGAGCAAAGCGCCAATGACGCCACCAGAGAGCGCCATGAGGACGGTGAGCATGACCCCCAAGGCCAAGCGCCAACCGCCAAAAGCGGCCTGGATGAGGAGATAGATCCCAATAATGGCCGTCATGATCAAAATGAGCGTCCGTTGCCAGGCCGCTTGCTGGGCTAACGTGGCGCCCAATACTTCTGCGCGCGATTCCTGTGGGAATTCGATACCCGTCAGCGCACTACGGATATCGGCAGTGACGGCAGCGGCGCTGCGTCCACCTAAGGTAACGGCCACATCAGCATAGCGAGAAACGGCGTCGCGTTGAATCTTGATGGGGGTCGGCGTCGTGTTGACACTGGCCAAGGTGGTCAATGGCGTCTGGCTGCCGTCAGGCAAGTCGATCAACAGATTTTCAAGGTCGCTCATGTCATCACGCAGTTCAGGCTTGGCCCAAACGACCACATCAAAGACCTTCTGTTCTTCAAAGAGGCTACCAACATGGAGGCCAGAGAGTAGGGTTGTTGCCTGCCGTCGGACATCACCCGGCAGAATGCCATGTGCTTCCGCCGCGGCCAGGTCAACCGCGATATCGATTTGCGGCTCCATAACCTGCTCCTGCACCTCTGCAGCGGCCACACCGTTGATGACGCCAATCTGCTCAGCAATCTCGGCAGCTTTGGCGTTAATGGCATCCAAATCGACGCCATAGACACGGACGGTAATATCCGCCGCTGGCCCTAGCAGTGCTTCACGCAGACGTTGCGGCAGGTAGGTCTGCATGGGTTCAAAGCGACCAGGGTATCCCTCGAGCGCGGCGCGAATCTCATTGACAGCCTGATCATAATTGGCGCCGGCGCTCAAATTGACCCAAAGCTCGGCAGAATTGATGCCCACTTTCAAGTCGCCCGTCTCGGCGCGTCCCACATGGGCGCTGACCTGATTTACGCTGTTCAAGGCGGTTAACTTATCGCTAACTTCGGCAATTGTGTTCATCATAGCCGGATGCGAGGTGCCTGGTTCAGCTTCCCAGCGAACACGCAGATCACTCTGTTGGAAAGAGGGAATCAGGGAAGGAGTCAGCATATAAAAGACTAGCGCACCAACGACGATCAGAATCACCGCGAGGCCCATCATGCCATAGGCGCCGCCACGGACGGCCAAACCGGCAAGCCCATTGTAGATACCCTCAAAGGCGCGCACTAGCGGTGACCGTCCTGGGGCAGCCGCTACCGCAGGCATCAGCAACAAGGATAAACCTGGGGTAATGATTAGCGCCACGGCTAGCGAGACCAGGATGGCAATGACATAGGAGACTACCATAGGCGAGAAGAAGAGACCAGTCAACCCCTGCATAAAGAGGACTGGCAGCGCCACCAACAACAGGATCAACGTTGCATAGACGACCGAGCCACGCATCTCCAGTGAAGCCGCACGGATTACGCTGGCAGTCGAGACAGACTCACCCCGCTCGCGTGCAACACGGAGTCGGCGGGCAATATTTTCCATGTCAATCACGACATCATCAATGATTACGCCCAAAGCGATCATCAAACCGCCAATGGTCATAATATTGAGGGTTTCCCCTTGTAGGTAGAGAACTATGCCGGCGGCGGCGAGGCTGGTGGGGATGACGATCAAGCTGGCAAGGGCGGTGCGCCAATTCCAGAGGAAGAGGAAGAGCACAACCAACGCCAACACCAACCCAATGGCCAGCGAATTGGTGAGATTGCCGATCATCGTATCCAGGTAGTTAGCTGGGCGGAAGACAGAAGTGTCAATCTCTACGCCTTTCAAGCCGGCACGCATATTGTTGAGCACGTTCTCCACATCGCGGGTGACTGCTAACGTGCTGGCGGAAGGGAACTTTTCAATAACCAAGATCATGCCTGGCGCGCCATTAACGGTAGCGTCACCAATGAGTTGTTGATGATCTTCCACTACCGTTGTCACCTGACTGAGAAGCAGATCAGGGTGGTTGGCAATGGTCACTTTACCCAAATCTTCAGGGGAAGCAATGGGCAACAGATGGCGGACACCCAACCGTTGATTAGGAGTGTCGATCCAGCCGCCAGTGCCGGGCTTGGAAGATTCCAGGTAGGTAAGAGGGGAGACCCACAGCGCTTCGCCGGTGGTTTCAACGATGTCACCCAGCGTCACACCTTGGGCATTCAGCTCGGCCGGATCCACCTGTACCTGAAGTTGGCGATCGCGATGGCCCCAAACAGCCACGTTGGCTACGCCGGGCACGCCGAGCAAGCGCGGTTTGATGTTCCAGCGCGCCAGCACCCCCAACTCGACCAGGGATATTTCACTGGAAGAGAGCCCCACCATCATGACACGACTATTCGAAGAGAGTGGTTGGAGCATAACGGGTGGTTTAGAGACATTGGGCAGCGCGTGGGCTTGGGTTAAGCGTTCTTGCACCATTTGCCGCGCCCGAATCGGGTCAGTGCCCGGTTCAAAGATCATGAGAATGGAGGAAAGGCTGGCCACCGACTCAGAGTAGATCTGGTCGAGCCAGGCCACACCATTGAGGAGATCCGCCTCCATGGGGACGGTAATCAGTGATTCGACTTCGGCAGCGGACAGGCCCAACGCCTCGGTCTGCACCTCGACCATGGGCGGATTAAACTCGGGAAAGAGATCGATGGGCATAGAGCGCAGGCGCGTCATCCCCACAATCAAGATCAGGGCGGCGATAATGACAACCAGAAATTTAAGCCGCAGACTCAAATTAATCATCCAACGTAGCATAAGTCTTTACCTCCTTGCGATCATTTTTAATAGTACCAATTTTGACAGTGCCCATGTAGCCTCAACAGAAATGGACTTAAATAATCGATCGTAGTGAGTTTGGGTGATTTCTCTCCTTTAATTGCCTCTTGGCATTCGGGTGATAGGGTTGATTTATACAAGGCTTCATTGCCGCGTTTATATTTCGCACCGCCACAGCATCATTGGGATAGCGAATCGGAAAAATTTCCGCGCATATAGGCGAAGGGATGAAATTGCAATAACTACCAGGGGAAAAATACAGCGGTTTCACCCGGAGGCCTATATGAGCCAAATTTTCTAGGAAACCATTGGGGCGCCCTCCATATAACAGAATCTTTCATATTATCTTCATCTGTTTTTCATGTGGAACTGGTACACTATTCACAAACGTTATAGGCTCAAGTAGAGTACAAATGATCCTCATCGTGTATACGAGCGTATATAAACTGTAGTCCCAAACGGCGATTTTGTAGCCCCACATTAACCTACATAACAAAAGTGGTTCAAAGTACGCAATGCTTATTGTGCGCGATTTTATAGAATTCAAGGTATGTGCTTGACAGATTGTGTAACAACCAAGTTTCTTTGTGGTCGTCACACGGCGCGATAGGCGCGCGGCCCGGCGCCTTACGAAAAAGGGCGAAATGGATTAAATTACACAAACGTAATTTAATCCATTTAACTTGACGAGGCTTTTCCCAAAGTGGTATAATGGTAGTTACCAAAGACAAAGCGGCACTATGAGCTATCTTTTTGAAGATAACCCTCTTTAAAAGAGAAAGCCCTGATGCAGTGTTACGTTTACTTGTCCTAAACATAACACCAAAGTTTTGTTCTTGGTCTCTTCCAGGCGCTGATTCACATCAGCGCCTGCTTTTTTGCATGCCTCGATTTATACTCTGCAGCAGCAGATAACAACATTTTCCACTCCTGAAAAAGTGTTATTTTGTGGCGCCGCTCAGTGTACTTTTAACTTTATCTTCACCTAGAATTTCCTTCGCTCATATGGGCGGCAAACCGAAATTGCACTATTCGCCAGAGAGAAAAATCGCAATTTCAGCTGCATACCTGTATGAGCTATTTATTTTATAGGCTCTGTCTTTCTCTACTGATAGCGCAGTAGGCGTTTTCTGAGTCACTTGCCCTGCTCACGAATTCAAGCCAAACGCTAGTTTAAATGCAAAGAAGCTCTGTTCGAGCAGTGTGGTTTTGAATAACGAAAATCACACTTTCGCAGCAACTGCATAATAGAAACGGCATTGGCAAAAACAATAGATTGGCTAACGCCCTTACTATAACAAATGCTGGAACGGCGAAAATAGGCTCATTTTCTACTAATATTCCTGCATATCTATCAAATTTAGGGGTAGTTGATAGAATATGGAGAATCTCTGCTCCTTTTCTGCGCAATGGGTCTCTAACAACTAGCTTTTTCCAAAGGAACTGTTGGACAGATCTGTGTAACTAGAGAGAATATGCTAGAGTGAAAAGGTAAGTAACTTGTCGCTCTATGCATAGACACATCTATCTTGCTATAAATCAGGTGGTCCTGTTAAGCAATCATGTGCGGCTATCACTGGTGCAATGCCCTAAAATTTATCTGAAACTCGTTGACTTGACGATAAAGATAGACAACAACTGTCCCAAGACAAGATTTAGTTTTTGGCTACAACATTAAGAACGCAAGTAAATCAAAGCAACTATGCAGTTGTGATGAAAACCGGTTTCACACAAAGCAAAGTATAAGTGGTGACCCTGTATATTGCTTGTTCAAATGAACGTGGTTGTTAGACGCAATATACTGACAGATAATTACTAGAATGATTCCCTATAAAATTATTCGCGCATATGGACGAAGAGGTGAAGTCGTTGCAACTACCAGTGAAAAATGGAACGATTTCACCCGCAGACCTATATGAGCCAAATTATTTCTGACTAGCCCCTTTGGGCAATGCTCGGAGTGCTTACCCTATTATGGTAACACAAAAGGTGCATGTTAACAATCGTTTTATCGACTCAAATGCTGACAAATTGCTTGCAATCGTCAGCATTGTGGAATAAATCTACTTTAAAATACTTATTATTATGCCAGGCAGGTTAATAATAACATACAAATTGTTCATCCGCAACTTGAAATAAAGTAAATTAGACTAGTCAGTAGGGTGCGCTTTTATCGATCTTTTTTCAGCTAGTAGGTGAAAATAATTAAGACAAGGATTGGTGCTACAGAAAGAACTATAAAAACAACCATAAAAAGAGCTGTAAAGAGAACTATGAGGATTCCTTAACATTTTCCTGTGCAAAGACAGCAGAATGTTTGGGAACATGCACAGACAAAGACCGATACTTACAGAGAGCCTACAATTCACATTGTATGTACATCACTCATATGGGCGAAAAGGTGAGATCGCAGCGAACATCAGAGAGCAACTGAGCGCTTTCACCCGCAGACTATATAAGCCTATGGCCATAGTCCATTCTATATTACAAATATTACAATGATTTTATTGTAATAGCGCTTACGTGATTCATGACTCAGAATGTTGAGTGGCAAAGCAGCTTTGCCACTCAACCCATTTACGGTTATAGATAGCACTTTGGGCTCTCAACCTATCTATGCACGATCAAACTCCTATGTGCAGTGTCACCATACCCTCTCTTCTTTGTCTGCGAATCACCTTACCCAATTCCATATTGATCGCGAATAAACGGCAGTAAGCCCACTCTTTCCAAACGATCCAGTGGGGCGCGGAAGGTCACCTGCACCACGCCTGGATGGCGACCAATCTCAATCGCGCCGGTAATGGTAGCGCGGTTCTTGACCTCCGGCACGCTCATGCCTAGTAAGGCGGCGGCGCGGGCTAGTCCGTTATCGGTTGCCGCATTAAGATCGGGACCGGTGCCTACTACCGAAATCGGGGCAGATTCTTCGATTGCCGGCACGCCCCAGGCTTCGGCAATTTCCGCCGCGCGTGTGCGCTCTTCGGCGGTCACAGGTTTGGCCAGATAAGGTAAATCTTCTACGACAGGCAAAATAATTGGCCCGTCTAAATTTAAACCCTTGATCAGATGCACCTGCAAGGTGACTGTGCCCGACACATCACAGGTATGGCCGGCGATTTCGCCATCCCCTTGCAGCGCATGCATATCACCTAAATAAACGCCACCACCCGCGGTTTTTACAGGACAGATTAAAATTGCGCCGGCGCGCACGGCGTCGATGTCCATGTGGCCATCGGTGCGCGCCGCCAACTGCTCGCCAGTAATAGCATATTCATGGGGCGCACCGATCAGAAAGGAGCCAAAGTCGCCGGCATTGTGCGAATCGGGGAGGCAGATGGCCGGTGTCGTGCCTAACTGGCCCATAAAGGGACGCAGGCGCGCCACAACGCCAACTAAGTCCGCCGGCGCAAAGGTCAGAATGGGATTTTGAATCGATTTTTCAGGCAAGGCAGCATAACGGGCGGCGCTGCTGGCAATCTCTTCGGCCGCCTCAGCTTGGAGAGTCACGCCCACAGTACGGTTGCCATCAAAGGCGATGGTGTAGCCGTTGGTAAAGGTAAAGGGTGTGGCATCGGCGCCGCAGTTGTCACAGCGTACTGCGCTCTGACCCACGCCTTCGGTGTGAGTCTTAGGATAGAGCGTGCCACATTGAGGACATTTCCCCGCCACATAAGGATCACCCAGAAAGCGTCCTTCCATCCACTGATCATTGCCGGAGGCGGTGGCCAACGAGGTAATCTTGATGTCACGGATGCGCAACACAATCGCATCGCCTACTTCTGCCCCTGTTACCGCCACCGGCTTGGTCACTTCATGGCCGCCGCGGATGGCGGGGGTGATCATTGGCCCCCAACAGCCTGGCGCCGTATTGGCAATAATATGGCCACCATCCCGCACGGGCCCCAACATGGGGAGCGCCGGATCGAGTAGGCCGTTGGTAAATTGATCCACATAGACTGTTTCATGGCCTTGGCCGTTGCGTCCTTGTTCACTCATAGATCAGCTCCTTTTTTGGTGGTGATGTCATTTGGTCGTAATGTCGCTTGGTCGTGATCCTATTTTTCCACCGGCGGCGGGCAACAGGAGCAGCAACTCTTTTCCCCCCTCTAATTCAGTGGCGGCCTCTACATGACGCCCATCTATCATCGGCAAGGCGCGCTGAAGCCGGCCAGACAAGGCGGGATGGTCAGTGGTAAGTGCGGCCACGGCATCAGTCACCGTGGCGCCTTGCGGTAAGGATAGGGTAAGACGAGTTTGGCCGGTGGCATAAGCCAGACCAGCGCTTAGACGGATTGGGATGTTCATTGGGCAAGGCTCTCCATCAAGCTCTCCGTGGCAAAACAAGCCAGTAAATCTAATCTATTCCTCACCATTTTACAGCGCAACGACAACTTAGTGCAATACGAGTACGCTGGATCTGCGTTCTGCCACTTTGGCAAATAGGTGACAAACCGGTAAGATGGCATCATTGGAGTTAATCAACCCTATACTGCGGTTGTGATGAAAACGTTGCCGCCTAAACTATGCTGCAAATGATTAGGAAATGAGCTATGCTTTCGGATTGCGGAGCGGGAGAAAGAAATGACACCAAACATCTGCCAGCAGAATCATAGCACTCATAAAATCACAAAAATCATAGCACAGACAAGGTTTTTCTGTTATCTACGGCAACACTCTGAATAGCAACGAGCAAAGTATAACAAGGAGGATCTATGCAGCTTTCACTCTCCGTTCGTGTCGCGGAAAGTTTCACTAACAAACGGGTGGCAGATATTAGGCTGGCGGATCTGGCCAAGCTTGCCAAAGAAGCTGGCTTTACCGCCCTCTGTATGCGCGCATCACAGGTTGGCATTCAGAGCACGCCGGAACAGATTGCGCAGGCCCGTCAGGTGCTGGACAGCCAGGGGCTGGCCGTCTCTATGGTCACCGGCGATTTTGCTGTGCCGGAAAATAGCGCCGCAGGACCGGGCTGCCTGCGCAATATTACGCCCTATTTGGATCTAGCCGAGACATTGGGCAGCGACCTAATCCGCATTTGTATGAAAAGCGAGGAAGATATTCCCTTTGCCCAACAGGCCGCAGATGAAGCCAACGAGCGCAAGATCCGCCTCGCCCATCAAAGTCATACCCAGAGCATCTTCGAGACTGTCGCAGGTTCGCTGGATATTTTGCACCGGGTGGGGCGCCCGAACTTTGGGATTATCTATGAGCCGGCCAATCTGGCCCTTTGCGGTGAGGATTATGGTCCGGCCACGCTGGCTGCCTTCCAACCCTACCTCTTCAACGTCTATGTACAGAATCATGCGCCCGATCCGGCCGGAACGATGCCGATGACCACCTGGACGCGCGGACAGGTCATGTCAACTCTACGCCCGCTGGATGAACCCGGCGGGATCGACTTTACCCAGGTCTTTGCCGGCTTGCAGGCCATTGGCTACGACGGCTATGTCACCTGCCACCAGGCCTTTGGCCAGATGTTGGCGCCCACCGTTGCCGCCCAGCGCTCTGCGGCCTTTTTGCGTTCGTGCATAGAAGAATAGTTAGTAGAAGGGTAACCGGGTAAGGCGAAGGGGCTTAAGGCATCAATCCCCTTCGCCTTACCCCGCTTCTGCCTGACTTTCCGCAGGCACAACCAATAGCAGTTCAGCCATATCATGGGCCAGGGCATGGTGTTCGCCGTTGACATCGATCAACAGAGGGCCGGCAAAGGGTGCGCGCTTGAGCAAGGTAATCAGCGCGTTGGGGTAGAGCCCCAATGAGCCCAGATAATTAAGTCGCTCGCCATCTTGGACAAGCACGCGCGCCAGCCGATAGGGGTGATCCAACTCGGCCAGGCTCAAGGGCATACTGTTGACGGTCTCAATGTGACCATCCTTGCTGGGAATCGGATCTCCATGCGGATCAACTGTGGGGTTGCCCAAGGCATCCGCAATGGCATCTTCCAGCGTTTCGCTGATCACATGTTCCAGGCGGTCAGCTTCCACATGAACCTGATCCCAGGGCAGTTTCAGCTTCTGGTGCAAATAAAGTTCAATGAGCCGATGGTGGCGCAGCACTTCCAGGGCCACACGTGTGCCGGCCTCCGTCAACGTAATCGTCTGGTACGGCTCATAGTCCACCAGTTCAAGTTCGGCCAGCTTCTTGACCATATTGGTTGCTGAAGCTGGGGATACCTCTAAATAGCCAGCCAACGCGGAATTGTTCACCTTCGCGCCCTCTGCCATCAACAGATAAATGGCCTTTAGGTAATCCTCATGGGCGGAGGTTAAGAGTTTTTTGCTGTCGATTGAAGCGGATTTAGTCATGGTTAAATTTTAACGAAGGTAGCTCTGTCTGTCAAGTACATTGAGCAATATCCTGACAAAGTTTTTCGCAGAGATTTAATAAGTTGGGCTTCCAGCGATCATGTAGGTACAGCGGATCGACCCAGTTGAGTCCCAACGGCTCGGCTGGAATCTTGGTTATGTCCAAGGCAGTTTCCTCCAATAGGCGCAAATGCATTTCGCGGCTGGAGTAAGGTCCAAATTGCTCATGGGAAACATAAAGGGGGGAAACCCGATAAGCTGTTTCGTTGCTCCAGCGTAGTAACTCGTTAAAAAAGAGGCGCATTCCATGATAGCGGCGGTGGACATTGGGTGCAGCCGTTACCAATTGGTGCCAAAAGTTGCCGTGGGCAAAGCTACGTTCCGCTTGGGGCAACGATAATTCATAAAGCACCGCCAGGGTCACCGCCGCCACATCTAGCAGTGCACGCATTGCACCCAGATAGCCAACAAAAAAAGAGCGAGTCAAAATGGCAGCCTTCACATCGCTACCCTTTTCCAGCCCATGGCGTTTGCGCGCGTCTTCAATTAGAAAGGCATACATTTCCACATCGGCCAGGCGTGCACAGATACTTTCGGCCAACACCACACTGCCATGTGGATGGGATGATTGAATAATGCCGAGGCGCTGATCAAAGTGATCATCCAGTTTAATAAAACAGCTTGGTACAGCTTGTTCGGACAACTTATAAGCGGTGCGCTCATAGAATCTGGTTTTCATGATAAGGATGAAGCTCCTGTGCTCTGTGTGTTTGATCGGCCCCAGCGCAACCAGTAGGCATGGAGGAGCCCCCCCGTTACCAGCCCCACCGCCAGCTTGAATGACCAGGGCAGCCCGCTGGGGCTGATAAAGCCTTCAATCAGGCCGGCTAAGATTAAGAGGGGAACACAGCCCAAAATCAACAGCACGCTCTGCCGGCTCCGTTGGATCAGCGCATCACGCCGGGTCAGCAAACCGGGACGGAGGATTGCGTCGCCCATGTAGAGCCCACAGCCGCCAGCCAGAAAGATGACGCTTAGTTCAATAAAGCCGTGGGCGACAATAAATTCGCCCAAACCGGCACTCATGCCGTGTGCCTGTAGAAGGCCAAAGATTGCGCCAAGCTGGATGCCGTTGCTGAGGATGACCCATAGGGTTAGCACGCCCCCGGTGATCCCGCCGGCAAAGGTCAAAAACATGACGCGAATGTTGTTCGTCAGGATCGTGCTAGAGGCCACCGAGCGCTCGCTAGGCGGAATATTGGTCCAAAGTTCGCCGGATTCCACCCGCTGCACCAGTCCTTCAATGCCGCGGCCAACAAAGACATAGATCGCAGCGGGATCACGCCAGGTGAACCAAAAGGCAATCATTGCGCCGATCAGAAATACAGCAAAACACAGGATCGTGTATGGCAACAAAGCGCGGTATAATAAAGGGAACTCGCGATCGTAAAATTGCTGTAAAGCCTGTCGCCGCAGCGGTTCTTCGCGATAGATCTGAGCGTGGGCGCGACTGACCAGTTGGTTTAAATAATGGGTCACCCGTTGGTTGGGAAAATCGCGCTGGGCTAAGGCTAGATCTGAGGTGACGCTGCGGTACAAACGCCCCATCTGCGCCAAATCTTGGGATGAGAGTGCTTGAATATTATTTTTGGTCTGATCAAGCAGTTTTTCTAACTGCTGCCAGCTAGGGCGGCGTTGGGCAAGAAAGAGTTCTAAATTCATACGCTAGCCAAAATCATAGAACAGTGCATAGGACATTCCCGATGACGACATCAGATAATTGGTTATATGAAGAGTATACCATTGATACGCCAGAAAATGTAAGCTTTGGTTATGAAGTTGCAGGAATCGGCAGCCGCTTTATTGGTGGATTAATCGATGGGTTCATTCTAGCGATTACGCTTTTCTTCTTTAACATTATCCTCATGGCAATCTTTGAGGCACTCCAAAACAGCCCGGCCGCAGAGGCCGTTGTGGGTGACGGCAGCAACATTGGTTGGACGGCAGGCGTAATTCTTGCCATCTATGCACTGCTTAATTTTATTATTGTCTGGGGGTATTTCTTGCTCTTTGAGCTTGTTTGGAATGGACAGAGTCCGGGCAAGCGCTGGGTAAAGATTCGCGTGGTGCGGGTCAATGGCAGTCCGGCCGGTTTTCTAGATTTGGTCGTGCGCAATTTGGTGCGCATGGTCGATATGCAGCCCCTCTTTTTTTATGGCGTAGGGCTAGGCGCCATGTTCCTCAATCATCATGCACGCCGGCTGGGTGACTTTGCCGCCGGCACCATCGTGGTCAAGGAGCGCGCCAATGTCACTTTAGAAAGTCTGGGCGAATCGCCGGGACGCTCACATTTTACGCCCACGGCAGAGATGCAGGCAGCCTGGCAACAGCGTTTTCCCGGCTTACGTCAGTTGTCTGGGGTTGATTACGAACTGATCCGTGAAGCGCTGCGGCGCCATGACCGCGGGCAGATTTCACCAATGGCACTCAACCGGTTGGCTACTGCGCTGGCCAGCAAACTCAACGCCCCAATCCCACCTGACAATTGGCAAGATAGCCGCCGTTTCTTGGCAGATGCAGCCGAAGCCTATCGCAGTGTAGGTAGTTAAGGCGCAGTCGAATAGGGAACGATGGTGACGGGGAGTGAGGGGCAAGGGGGAATGGCATTGCCCCCACAAGCGCCGTTATTTTTCACTGACCTCAATGCCGACTCAATCAACTAATCACGAATCAACCAATAGGAGTCCCCTATGGAACAGGCCATTTCTCCTGTTTATCTTCCAATGATCCGCGACTTGCCCACTGATCTGCGCCCGCGGGAGCGCATGCTCTACGCCGGCCCCAGCGCACTGAGCACCGCTGAACTGCTGGCAATCATCCTGCGGGTGGGCGGGCGCGGTGAAAATGTAATCCGTATGGCGGAACGGCTGCTCAGCGAGTTTGGCGGTGTGGTTGGTCTGGCCAAGGCCAATTTCGACGAACTCTGCCGCGCCCACGGCATCGGCGAGGCCAAGGCCACCCAGATCAAAGCCGCGCTCGAATTGGGACGCCGTCTGCAACTTGCTTCCCCCGAAGAGCGTCCGCAGGTGCGCAGTCCGGCCGACGTCGCAAATCTCTTAATGCTCGAAATGAGTCTGCTGGAGCAAGAGCACCTGCGCGTGGTGCTACTCGACACCAAAAATGTGGTCACCCGCGTCCATACCGTCTACAGCGGCAGTCTTAACAGTGCCGTGGTGCGGGTGGGGGAAGTTTTTCGCGAGGCTGTGCGCGCCAATAGCGCAGCGGTGGTTGTCGTCCACAACCACCCAAGCGGCGACCCAACCCCCAGCCCCGAGGATGTCCGCATTACCGAGCTCATTGTGGAAGCCGGCGCGCTGCTGGACATTGACGTGCTGGATCACCTCATCATTGGACGCAATCGCTTTGTCAGCTTAAAAGAGCGGGGGCTGGGCTTTAAGTAAATCGGCAGATAGGAATCTAAGCCAATTAATGTGTAAGTTTTCAGTAAGCACTAGACTTTGGGATATACTGGTATAATTATGTACTTGTGTGCAGGTAAAACATTTGTCCAACAAGTTCTTATCATGATGGAGTCACCTTATGAGTCTAATTCGTAAATTTGCTTGGCTCTACGCTGCTATGTTTCTGTTTATTGCCGTCATGGGCTATATCCCTGCTTTCCTTGATAATCAAGGTCTGCTCTTTGGGCTTTTCAGCCTGGAGTTAAAGGACAACTTGCTCCATGGCGGTTCGGCGCTATGGGCGGCCTTGGCAGCCGCGCGTTCAACATGGGCCGCACGTTTTTACTTTCAGCTCTTTGGTCTTGTCTACTTTTTTGATGGCGTCGTGGGGCTGCTCTTTGGCGAAGCCTATCTTGATTTTGGGATCTTTTTCTATGGGCCACAGCCTTACACCTGGGTGCATAAGATAGAGGCCAACATCCCGCACATATTGATTGGCGGCCTTGCTATTTTGATCGGCCTTGTGTTAAGCCGCAAATACAAAGAACCCGTCTATGCCTAAGGTCAGTCGCGGCCTGCACCGCTTGTGGCGTATGCTACGCATCCCCCTGCTGATTCTCATTGTTGTTCTTGTCGCGCCCTTGATCTTTATTGGGATCGCCTGTGGGCCATTTCGTGCCGCCGCCCCCACGCCCCCATCCCCGCGCGATGCCGCGGTAGCTGCGGCTTGGGCGAATGTCAGCGAGCATCTACGCCCTGAAGATCAGACCTATCTTACCTTTCCGGAATGGTACATTGTCTTCAGCGCCGATGAATTGGCCGCTTCGCTTGCGCAACGGCCGCCCAGCCACTTCCCCTTCTTGGCCTCGGTCTGGCAATATTGGCGGGGCTATGCCGGCGTCTGCGCCGTAACGAAGGGCAACTATGAATTTAACAGTGGCTATCACCTTATGCTCTACGTAATTGGCGCCAGCTTCACGCTTGAAAATGGGACCAAGGGCATCTATGAAGGGACTATCGGTCGCTTCACTGAGTGGATTAGCAGCGATGAGTTGACGCCTGAAGATGCACTGGCGCGCCAATATGCCAAAGAGTATGGCGATTTTATCCACGCCATCCCCTGGTTTGATTTTCCCTATCTAGAGAAGTTGCGTGCACTCTGGACCACAACCGGCTGGTGGGGTCCCAACCCTATCCGCAAGTGGGAGCGCAAAGTGGCGCTGAGCACCGAACTAATCGGCAAGGCAGCCTATGGTGCGCTGATTGGCTGGGGCAACGAGGTAACCTATGGCGCAGTAGATATGGCGATCTACGCGGTGGTGACCGGCATCAACGATGAGATCCTGGACGCGCTGCCGGAGATCCATCTGGTGCAGCAAATTGATGAACAACAGACCATGATTACCATTCCCCACTACCAACCCTTTACGGACCTGGTGCCGGAGCTAGCCAAACGGGGTGTGCACTTTGTTGAGTTTGCCGGCAATGATCACGTGATGTTGACGGCCTTTGCCCCACGTGAATGGCAGTACAATTTAACTGATGCCGATCTCATGTTCGCGATGCCGGTGCTGATCGATCCAACCCATCAACGGATTGGGCTCAACATCCCCGTACCGGCACTCCACAGCGTACTGGCGCAAATGGCAGCGCAAGGAATTACAGTCGAGCATCTCTATGACTATTAGAGTTGTTTCTAAGCTAGCAAAGCCAGAACCGAGTAAATCGGTAAATCAGTAGATAGGATGTGGAGAGGAAACTATTTACTATCTACCGATTTACTGATTCACCTATCTACCTATCTACCGATTTACTGATCTACAACCAGGAAAGAGTTCGCGCACGATCTCGCCACAACATTCATCCACCTGTTCCTGAATAAAATCCTTACGAACATATTGATAGAGTCTAAACGGCTTAAGATTATTGACACCAGCATGAGCATGGGCAAGATCGATTGTTTGTGGCTGAATTCCCAAAAATGCTGCCAGCGTGGACGCTGAGTGATATAGCTCAGAAGTTTTCAGGATCAGGAGCCGCTCTTGGGGCACATTCGCCTTGACGTAAAGATAGTGCTCGCGCCAATAAGCCAGATAACTACGGATAGGATAGACATTGTCCAACATTGCCAAAGCTTTTTCCTCGGGCTGAAAAGAGTGATGGTAGCGCCCGTAACGGTATTGCTCAAGCGATTTCCAGACCGGCCAGCGTTGAGTAATTAGATTTTGATTGATCTCCGACTCTAGCCAACTCAGCGGTTCACGGATGGTCAAGATAAATTGGGCATCGGGAAAGAGGCTAACTAAAGAATTGGTTAGATGGTGCAAGACATGCGACGATTCCATTTCTAAACGCAAGTAACGATCACGGGCAATCAACAACGTCTTTAATTTGTCGCCAGAGTAGCCGCCGTGTAGATAGTTCAATAGATGCACAATGGTGTCATGGTAGGCCGGCTCATGGAGCGAGGTGTAATGTTTGGCGAACATTGCCGCAATGGAGTGAGTGCCACTACGCGGCATGCCAATACAGTAGACTTGAAATCTGCGCCGCGTACCCAAAGGCACATATTGGTAAAGGTCAGCCCAAAGCTGTTCAAGACGGATCGCGCAACTATTGCGCAAACTTAACGCGTAATTATTGATGATCATAGGGTATTGGATCCACCGCCAAAGGAAACCACAAAACAAAGACAAGCCAATGCGATGATGGGTGAGAGGGCTGCTAGCATAGTATAGCACTGACGATGCCCTGCCTTCAACACCGTTTGTCTTTTTCCGCAAAGCGCTGGTGCCAGAGATAGGGGCCCACTTAGGTGCCCTCTGACCTCTGAGATCGAGGGTGCGCTGCTTCACACTTGACGGATTCGCAATATCCAACCCATTTATTAAGTTAGTTGTAACGCAGAGGGATCTATCACTACACATTTACCCACTACATACTCAATGTCGTTAAGTTAAGCAATGATCGTGTCAAAGTAATCAGTGAGCAGTGCTCAGTTTCCAGTGTGTGGTTCGAGAGTGGCTACTGAAAACTGGGAACTGATGACTGTTAACTGAATGACATTGACTACATACTGATAAAGCTGCCGGCATACTTTTCAAACCAGGTATTGGTCAGAAGCAGTTCCGGATCAAACTGTTGTTTGGCGGCAAAAAAGTCGCGGATCTCTGGATAAGCCTGTTCCAACTGTTCAGTCGCATAGTGAAGCTGGTAGGGGAGGAAAAAGCGGCCGCCCAAACTGGTGCAAAGGTCGATCAGGCTCTGGGTCACGGCGCGCATCTTCTCATTGCCGGCTTCGTCCATACGTTGGTTGATATAGAGCACAACCGAGAAGGCGTCATCGGGGGCATAGGTGAGAAAATTTTCCTCGCGATGCACCACGCGCACCGACGCATTGAGCAGATTCACCCCATAGGTCATCACCACTTCCCGTAAGCCATCCACAAAAGGCACAAATTGGGCACGAGGAATGAAATACTCATGTAAAATGTCGGTTTCGTCTTTGAGATTGTTCTGCAGATATTTAACCGAGTCATGCATGGGCTGGTTGCGCGAGACCAGACAGGCCTCGCCATCCTGCATGGCCTGGCTACGGGTGACGGAGCAGCTTTCCATGAGTGGTTCAATACGCTTTTCGGCAAACCATTTCATGCGCATAGGAATGTTGCCCAGCTTGGAAAAGTTGAGCACAAAGCGACGCAACTTGGTGGCCGACACTTCGCCCAGCGGCGCAATGACCGCATCGGGTGCATCCTGCCGTTCGTAGGTGTAGATGAGCATTTCGCGCAGGAGAGACTGAGGCGCCGTAGAGAGATGCGCATACATGAGTCCCAGGTTCGGGTCAGGCGCCAGTTCCGTAGCGAAGACCATGGGGAATGATTCATAGTAGAGAACGCGGCGCCCAGGCGCATAGATCACATTGGGGGTGATTTCCAAAGTTGCTTCTAAGATAACTCCAAAGAGACCATAGCCACCAATGACCAGACGAAAGAGATCAGGGTTTTCAACGGGTGACAACGTCCGCACCGAGCCATCAGCCAACATCAGCCGCATGGAACGAATGGTGCGGCCAATCGCGCCCACTTGGTGATCCATGCCATGAGCGTTGACAGAGATCGAGCCGCCGACGGTAAAAATATCGGTCGATTGCATAGCTTTGACCGCATACTTAGGATGCAGATAATCTTGAATATCATGCCAGGTGGCGCCGCTTTGCACGGTAATGGTCGCTTCCGCCTCATTCAGTGTAATTGCATTAAAGGCACGTATATCCAGCACCACGGCATCGTTGGAGAAAGCTTGTCCTCCCATGCTATGGCGTACGCCGGCCAATGCAACTTTGCGGCCATTGTCGCGGGCAAATTGCAGCGCATTGCGGATATCCGCTTCGGTGCGGACTTGGACAATGCCATAAATCTGCGTGCGGTTGAGACAACTGGCGTCATTAATATAGCCGCCCTGCTGCACCCACGGCAGTTCCACAGGTGCGTTGGCCGACGCGACGGGCGGCGGATCGGTCAAATTAGATTCAGCCAGGGCCAATGGGTGGCACTCTTCTTCGCCAATCGGATCGGCAGAGAGTTGGAACACGCCGCGCGTCGTTGCGGTGACTGCGCCAGCCGCAGCCAGGGTAATGAGCGCCGTGCGGCGCGAGATACGTTGGGTTAACCGTTGCATAATCTGTAGCTACCTAAAAATTATCGGACTTATGCATCGCTGCCGAAAGTGCAGATAGCGATGCATAAGTCCTGGTTAAACTTGACGCTCATATGGACGGCAGACTGAAATTGCACCAGTTTCCGGAGGGAAAAAGTGCCATTTCAGCCGCATCTCTAGATGAGCCAAACTCGATAAGTGCACAACCTGATGGTGCAAGGAAGCGGCGCAGTGCAGTGTGCAGAACTGATTATAGCACAGGATTTGTCGCCAAAACGTACGCACTTTCATTCAATCAAGCGCAGCATGCAAACCCGGCGCGTCAAGTCAAGGCCAGCCGCGGCCTCCTGCTCACGGATTGCCTGTAACCCTACGCCCAATTCCGCCTCATCTAGGCGTCGAAAGCCAAGCCGTTGGTAGTAGGGTGCGTTCCAGGGAATATCCACAAAGGTCGAGAGCAGCAGAGCAGGATAGCCACAGGTGCGCCCCCATACAGCCACCGTTTCAATGAGGCGCCGCCCCAACCCTTGACGGCCATGGGCGGGAGCAACATCAAGTTCGTGAATGTAGGCCATGCTATCAATTTCGTGGGCTACCACAAAACCGACTGGCTTATCCTGTGCATCCACAGCAACCCAGATCCGGCCATGCAGCAGCCAATGAGTCAGACTTTCCAACGCCATGCCGTCATCATCGGCAATCCACGCATCAACGGTATTACGAAAGCGTTGTGCCGCCGCTTTTTCGATGGCCTGGATTTGGGGCAACTCATCAGCATGGGCGGAACGAATGGAATAATGCGCTTCGGTCATGGTGCGCCTACTGGCCCATTGCGCCCATTGCTATCACCGGCGCCATCACCGTGACAGCCGGTGCATGGTCAAAGGTAAAGGTCACGGCGACTTCTGCGCCCGCTTCCGGGATCTCAGCCATATTGACCAGCATCACATGTTTGCCTCCTGGCGCCAGTTCGAGCATGCCGCCGGCAGGGATGGCAAATCCATCGGGGCGCGGCTCCATACGCATGACATTGTTGTCATTCACGGTTTCATGCAATTCAGTTGACTCGGCGACGTCACTCGCCACAGCCACCAGGCGATCTTCTGTGGCGCCCTGATTCATGATGGTGAAGTACATAGCACCATTGCCGCCAGCCATGAGCGCAGCATGTACCGTAAGCTTCTGAATGACTAAGTCACCTGTCTGAGCTTCGGCGCCGGTTGTTGCACCCGCCATTGTGCCAGAATCAGCCATCTCATGGTCCATTGCACTGTGGTCCATTGTGCTGTGGTCCATAGCGCCTTCAGGCATAGTGATGCCACTTTCACCTACCGTTAGATCAATATCTTGGGTGACCGTCTCGCCATTGGCTAATTCGGCAGAGACGGTCACAATCCAGTCGCCCAACATCGAAAAGGTAAACGGCACGTGATAAAGGCCGTCGGCAGCGCCGTCGGCATCATCTTGCACGGCGTCAGAAAAGACCGGCGCCATGCCTGCATGGTTCATATTGCCTTCCAACTTAACGGTGGCATCCTGGATAGGCTGACCTGCCGCATCGCGCAGTTGCACAGCTAACACGTCACCGTCGGCACTATCCGCCATCGGCGCCAAGGTAATCTGCACATTATTGGTGTTGCCGCTCTGATTACCCATGCCACATGCGCCGACGAGCAGCGTCGCGAAGAGAAGAGCCACAACCTGCGCCACACCTTGCAGCAGAGGCAGGTGCACGCGAGGAGGGCGCGACCAGTCTAAAGAAAAAATTTGCATAGAAAACTCCTTGAATAGGGGTATAGGTTATCTGAAAAGCCAATTCAATTGTTCATCTTCATCCCAAGCCGACCCGCAGGCGCGGCGGGGGCGTCGGCACAGCAGGACGATGCGAAAACATGCGGGACATTGGGTAAATCTGAATGTAACGGAGCGCTTTCCTAGGAATCAGTAGGATCAGGCGCACAAAGAGTAGCAGAAGCAGCTCGGCCATTAAGGTAGCCGGGCGCGCCTGTCCTGCCGGCAAGGAAGAAGCGCCGGTGGCGGCTTCTTCAGCCGCGGCAACCTGATGGTCGTGCGCCTCACCATCCGGGCTAGTGACCATCACCATTCCGCTTGGATGCTCCATTGGCTGTACAACCGGATCGGCAAAAACGAAGTGAGGACCTTGATGAGGATGACCTGGTTCAGCCCAATTCCCCCAACAAATAAAGGGAAGAATACCAGCAAAAAAGCAGGCATAGCCAAACAGCAAAATGGATTGCCAGCGTCGATAACGCCGCTTTGTTCTGATTTGCCTTTTTATCTGTTTGCTTACACCAACCATTACTCTATTGTAGCCCGATTTCACAGGAAGCGCAATCTAGGCCACCCAAAGGAAGGGGTGCGTCCTACGCAAGTGGCGAGAAGGTGACTGCACTGGGCGCAGGGCGTTGCAATGCCTGCCACCCCGTGTTGCCCAGTGACAGTCATCTCTCAAAGTGAAGTATGCTAAGTGACGCAACAACGCTTTGCCGTTTCCCGAAATCTCTTAATAAAGTTTATAATATTGTCAGTTTCCAATGATCACCCCATTTTGTCAGGAATATTTTGCCGGGAGATAACGTATATGAATGATCTTGCATTAAGAACACTCACCGCCGTTGCTCAACAGATTCAAGCACGGGAACTTTCTCCTGTGGAAGTAACACGCCACATGCTGGCGCGGATCGCTCAGCTCGATAGTCACTTGCATAGCTATGTAACGGTCTTGACCGAACAGGCGCTGGTGCAGGCGACCCAAGCCGAAGCTGAAATTGCCCAAGGGAAATATCGTGGTCCGCTACATGGGATTCCTATTGCGGTCAAAGATCTCTGCTTTATGCGCGGCATTCCGACCACCTGTGGGTCACAGATGTTTGCCCAATGGATCCCGGACAATGACGCCACCGTTGTGGAGAAGCTGGTTGCAGCCGGCGCCACTATCATTGGCAAGGTGCATATGACCGAATTTGCGCTGCGTTGGCATCATCCCTACCGCCCCATTCCGGTCAACCCGTGGGGGGCAGACCGTTGGCCGGGCGTTTCGTCCAGTGGCTCCGGGGTGGCCACGGCAGCGGGGCTTTGCTATGGGGCCTTGGGCACCGACACTGGTGGCTCCATTCGCTTCCCGGCGGCCAGTTGTGGCACAGTGGGCCTGAAGCCAACCTATGGCCGGGTCAGCCGCGCCGGCGTCTTTCCGTTGGCCGGCTCACTAGACAACATAGGGCCGCTCACGCGCAGTGTGGCCGATGCCGCCGCGATCTTACAGGCCATTGCCGGCTATGACCCACGCGACCCGACGTCAAGTCGTCTACCGGTCCCAGATTACGCTAGCGCGCTGGCGCAAGGGATTACAGAGGTGCACATTGGCATTGATGAACGTTATCTGACCATAGGCGTTGCTCCGGAAGTGAGCCAGGCCGTCTTGGCGGCAGCCGCCCAGTTAGAGGAGCTAGGCGCGCAACTGATCCCTGTCACCGTGCCGGAGCCGGATCTCCAAACGATGGTGCAAGCGTGGTACACCCTAACAGCCGGCGATGCCCTGGTGGCGCATGAGGGTATCTATCCAGAGCGGGCTGCGGAGTATGGTCCATTCCGAGAATTGCTGGACGATGGGGCGCAGTTGGGCGCGCAGGCCTATGCTCAAGCACATCAACTACGCGAAGAGTTTGCGGGACGCTTTGCTCTGCTCTTCGAGGCAATCGACCTCTTGCTCTGCCCCACGATGCCTTCCACCGCGCCGCGTATGGATGCAGCCGGCAATGCCGTTATGCAGGAGGGGCTGGTGCGCGCCCGCTATACCTATCCCTTCAATTTCAGCCGTAACCCGACCTTATCGTTGCCCTGTGGTTTTGATAGCGACCGGCTGCCGATTAGCCTGCAATTGGTAGGACGCCATTTCGAGGAAGCGCTGCTCTGTCGTGTCGGCCATGCCTATGAACAGGCCACACCGTGGCATACAGAACAGCCCTCGCTATTGGCATAACAGGGCAAAAGGATTAGTACAAGATGCTTCGGCATACTGTGAGCGACGTAGGGTGACCTACAGTTACACAATTGGGAGCGTTCAGCGGTAAAACATCCCATGACTGGCGCAACGATCATCAAACAGCTTACGTTAAAATTTTACATATATAACACTATTTTGAAAGTCTCATGATAAGCTAGCGGCCCAGCCGACGTAGCCACTGGGCCAAGAATATACTTCCCCACAGGTGCTTGCGATGCTTGACCTTCAACATTCTTGGTTTATGGTGCTCTTATGCTTGATAACGGCACTTTTGTTTCTCTGGTTTGTCCGACGCTTCGTTGTCCATAGCGGCGATGGCTCTTTTCGGGCGGTCAAAGCGCTGATCAATCTGGGCATCTTGGCCTTGATTGAAAAGTTGAGCGATCCGCAAGAATTGATAGCGCATGTTCAACGCGCCACGCGCGCAAGCATTAGCGGCTACGCCAAAGAACTCGAAGCTGCCATGGCTGAACGGACAGATCAATTACGTGAAACCGAACTCTGGCTTGAATTGGCGCAAAGCGCAGCCGGCATCGGCACGTGGGATTGGGATCTGGCCACCAAGGTCGCACGCTGTTCGGCTGTCTGCCTTGGCCTTTTTGGCATTGATAATGGCACAGAGAGCGTCACCTATAAGGAGTGGATCCAACGAGTTCATCCTGATGATCTGCCTCAGGTACAGGCACAAATTCAACACTCGCTCGACTATGGTCCTACTTATCGAGATGAGTATAGGGTTATCTGGCCGGATGGCAGCGTACACTGGGTCGCCATTCATGGCACAGTACTCTATGATGAAACGGGCAGGCCGCAGCGAATCATCGGCGCAGCTCTAGATAACTCGGATCGCAAAGCCGCCCAAATCGCACGCAATCAAGCCTACGGCCTGTTGGAAACACGTGTGCATGAACGAACAGCTGAACTCCATCAAGCAAATTTACATTTAACGCAAGAGGTGGAAGAGCGGCGCAAAACGGAAGAGGCGCTACGGTTGGCGACCTTTTCCTTGGACCACGCGGCTGACGCAATCTTCTTTGCCGACCCGGCTGGGCAGATCTTTTATGTCAATGAAGCGGTCTGCCAAATGCATGGCTATACCCGCGCTGAACTTTTGACCAAGCAAGTTCAGGATCTGAATCCGAAACTTGGCCAACTTTGGCAGCAACGGTGGGAAGAGATCAGACCCGCAGGCCAGAAAAGCTTGTGCAATGAATGTCTGAACCTCACCAAAGATGGTATCCTGTTTCCGGTCGAATTAACTATCAATCATTTGGAATTTCATGGTAAAGAATATCGCTGCGTAGTCGTGCGCAACATTGCCGAACGCAAAGCGGCCGAAGCGCGCAGAGAAGAACAAACCCAGGCGCTCATGTCATTGTGGAAGACAAATATTTTCCAACAGGGAAAATTCTTGGAGGCAGTGCGCGAAATTGCCCAAGTTGCAGCCCATACATTGAATGTAGAGCGGGTTGGGATCTGGCTCTTTAATGAAACGCGCACCAAGATCTATTGTGTAAATTTATATGAGTTCAGTAGAGATCAAAATTCAGATGGCGCTGAGTTGACAGCGACTGACTATCCCCACTATTTTCAAGGGCTAGAGGAAAACCAACTCATTGTCGCTAACGATGCCCATACCCACCCCTACACACACGAATTTGGCGAGAACTACTTGGCGCCTTTGGGCATCACCTCCATGTTGGATGCCCCGATTCGTATTGATGAGGGTGTTGTCGGCGTACTTTGTCATGAGCATACGGGTCCCCAACGCGCCTGGAGCCTCGAAGAACAAAGCTTTGCCAGTTCCGTGGCCGATATTCTGGCCATTGCTGTACAAACGCAAAAACGTTTTTTGGTGGAGCAGAAGCTCCAAGAGAGTGAAGAATGGGTCGAGTTGGCTGTCCAAGGCGCCGGGATTGCGCTGTGGGATTGGAATGTACAGACGGGGCAGATTGTCGTCAATGAACGCTGGACGGAAATACGCGACTATGAACTTTCTGAAATTCGCCAACACATTGATTTTTGGATCGAACTTGTTCACCCCGATGATCGACCTGCGATCCTAACCAAATTAAATGCCCATCTTGAAGGCGAAACTTCGCTCTATGAAGGTGAGTATCGCACCCGCACGAAACAGGGAGAATGGCGGTGGATTCTCACCCGCGGCAAAATTGTTGACTGGGATGTCCACGGCAAACCGTTGCGCTTTCTGGGCACACAGCTAGACATTACCGAAAACAAAACCCTGGAACAACAGTTGTTACAGTCACAAAAGATGGAAGCGGTCGGGCGTCTAGCCGGCGGCGTCGCCCATGATTTTAACAACATCTTGACCGTGATCATCAGCTACAGCGAACTTGTGCTACGCCAGTTGCAGGGAAATTCACGCTTGTATAAACGTGTCGAAGAGATACGCAAAGCAGCAGAACGTGCGGCGTCTCTTACACGTCAATTACTGGCTTTTAGCCGCAACCAAGTTATGCTGCCGATTGAGTTGGATCTGAATGTTGTACTGCGCGATATCGAAGTGATGCTGCGTCGTTTAATTGGCGAAGACATCGATCTGGTTTTACAACTCAGTCCAGAACCTAGCATTCTGAAAGCCGACCGCAGTCAACTAGAGCAGATCGTGATGAATTTGGTAGTCAACGCGCGCGACGCCATGCCCACGGGTGGGCAGTTACAAATCAGCACCCAATGTGTCGCCATTGCCGAAGAGAATCGTCGCGCCTATCCAGGCGTGGAACCTGGCGCTTATGTAACATTACGTGTAACCGACACGGGGACAGGGATGGACGCTGAAGTCTTGTCACATATCTTTGAGCCCTTCTTTACCACCAAAGACACAGGCAAAGGAACGGGGCTTGGCCTTTCCACTGTCTTTGGCATTGTCAAGCAAAACAGCGGTCATATTGCTGTCGATAGTGAACCAAACAAAGGCACTATCTTTACGATTTATCTACCCCGCATTGCAAGATCCCTGGCTGTCCCGCCTAAGATTGAAGCGGAAGACCTAGCTGATTTTGCCGGCACAGAGCAAGTTCTGCTGGTCGAGGACGAGGCACAGATTCGCGAGTTGGCCAAAGTTGCGTTGCAAGAAGTGGGGTACGCTGTCCTCACTGCCGCCAACGGGAATGAAGCACTCCAACTCTATCGCCAATATCAGGCACAAATCGATTTGATTATTACCGATGTTGTCATGCCCGGCATGAGTGGCATTCAACTGACAGAGCAGCTCAGCACTCTTAAGCCCGCGCCCAAAATGCTCTATATGTCCGGCTACAATGACGGCGAACTTGTCCTGCAACAAAGGCTCATCCAAGCCGCGGCCTATCTAGCCAAGCCATTTACTCCCAAAGCGCTTGCCCAAAAAGTCCGCGAGGTGCTGGAAATGCCTACTTCACACTATACAGGGGGCTGAAATAGCCCCACCCCTGCCACGGTCTGGCAGTACAATCTGCCCATTTGCACCAAATAGACCAGGTGCGCCAGCGTCTCGGCTAGGGCAAAGCGGATTTCATGCTCACTAAAATTGGCAAAGTGAAAGACCCGCTGCGCCACTTGGAACGCAGTTGCTCCGCCTTGAACAGCCGCCACCATCGCCTCCAGGCGGTGCACATGATGCTGTTGCAACTCGCTGAGCCGTGTTTGCCAAGTAGTGATCACACCCCCATGGCCAGGCAAGGCGCAGGCCACATCTAGTTCCGCCAACGCCGCCAACGATTGTAAATAGCGCCCCAAGGGATCCGCCTCGATTCCCGGCCACAGACCGATATTAGGGGTAATTTTCATCAACACTTGGTCGCCGCAGAGCATGAGTTTTTCCGCTGCGGCATAGAAAATGATTTGTCCGTCGCTGTGGCCTGGCGCATGGATCACCTGCCAACTGCGGCCGCCCATTGTCAGCAGTGTGCCAGGAGAGATAGACGCATAATGCTGGGGATGGGGCATAGTGCGTTGGCGTAGTTGTTCTGTCTGCACACCCATGACTGCCAGCGTCTCGGCGGGGACGCCGGCGACCTGCCAAAACTCCGCTGCGGCGGTTGAATGCCAGCCATCCTCCACCCAGATTGTTTGCACTTGCTCAGCTTCACGCGGTGACAGGTAGACCAGTGCATCGGTCTGTGCCTGGAAATAGCCGGCCAGACCAAAGTGATCGGGGTGCATATGGGTGAGCACAATACGTCGGATCTGCTTGAATCCTATTTGCAACTCAGCCAACGCGCGCGTCCAGGCCGCTTGGGCATCCGGCCAATGGAGTCCTGTATCCACCACCGTCCAGCCATCTGCATCGCGCAGTAAATAGCAATTGACATGATTCAGCGCAAAAGGCAAGGGCAAACGCACCTGGTAGATATCTTCGGCCATCAAGGCACAGAAGGTAGGGTTAGAAGTTGAAAGCATGAGTTGGTTTTGGTGATTGGTAATTGGGTGATTGGTAATTGGGTAATTGGGTGATTGGTGATAAACGACTAATCACCAATCACCCAATGACTAATCACTACAGCACAAGTTCAGCCAGTGTACGTAGGGTGGCCACATCGGTTGTCATGAGATTGAGCGTCGTGATGGGGCTGTTACGCCAGATGGTGAGCCTTTCCGCAATGCGCGCCTTAGGCCCACAAAGCGCAACATCATCGACCAGATCGTCGGGCACAGCCATGGCCGCTTCCAGCTTTTTACCTTGCAAGAACAGGGTCTGGATGGTCTCGGCCGCGCCATCATAGCCATAGCGGGTGACTAGATCATAGTAAAAGTTCTTGCCCTTGGCGCCCATACCGCCGATATAGAGCGCCAGATGAGGCTTAATGGCATTACGACAGGCGGTCAGATCGTCGCCCATGGCTACCATTACCGAAGGGGCAATGTCAAAAGGTGCGGTTTGTTTGGTCGGCCCAGCTTTGGCTCGTCCAGCGGCAACATGGGCAGCAAAGACTTCAGCATAGTGGCGGGGGGAGAAGAAGATGGGGAGCCAGCCGTCGGCGATTTCGGCGGCTAATTCCACATTTTTGGGGCCAATCGCGGCCAAATAGATCGGCAGATCGGCGCGGCCATGCAGAATGCTCTTGAGCGGTTTGCCCAGCCCGGTCGCGTCCGCACCTTGATAGGGCACCTGATAATGTTCGCCTTGATGGACCAATGGCTCTTGCCGGGCGAAAATGGTGCGCACCATGCTCACATACTCACGCGTTTTGCCCAACGGTTTGCCATAGGGCTGACCATGCCACCCTTCCACCACTTGCGGGCCAGAGAGTCCCAACCCCAGTAACATACGACCGCCCGAAAGCTGATCCAGGGTCATGGCGGTCATGGCAGTCATGGCGGGTGTGCGCGCCGGCATCTGCATAATCGCCGTGCCGAGATGGATCTGTTGGGTCAGTGCGCCCAACCAGGCCAACGGCGTCACCGCATCCGACCCATACGCCTCTGCACTCCAGACCGCGTAGTAGCCCAACCGGTCGGCCTCTTGCACGCTCGCCACCGGCAATACGAACCGCGCCCCCGCATACCCTAGCATCAGACCAAGTCGCATAAAAATTCTCCCCTTCAGCGGGTAATAATAATCACCAATCGCCTAACCTGGACAAGCCAGAACCAAAAAGATAGGTAGATAGGTAGATAAGTAGATAGGTAAATCGGTGGATAGGATATAACGACGAATCCTTATTTACTTATCTACCTATCTACCTATCTCCGATTTCTTGTCCTTTGTTCAAGCTTTTGACTCGTTAGATACTAATCACTAATGAGATCAGTGGCAAAGGACAGTCTGCATAATCATTATAACCCAAGTTCCTTAATTTTGGCGCGCAGAAAGAAGCGGCGGTAGGCGCGCACTTCGGCCAGTTGCTCATCCAGTTCGGCCTGGAGGATGGCGCGATCTTCGCCCTTTTCCTGCCCGTCACCAGGTGCAATCTGCACAGTGTCAGCCGGCGCGCCGGAAGGATCCCAGCCCAGTAGCGCAATCTGTCCCCTGCTTTCCAGCCAGAGCAAGCTGTGCCGGATTACCGCCTCGGTCATCCCCAGGCGTGCGGCCATGCGATCCAGCTGCAGCAGGCCATCCCGTTGCAACGCATATTTGCACATACCGGCCACGCTGCGCAAGAGCCCAGACAAAGTGTCATCGGTCGTCTGCTGGCCACACAAGTAGATCACACTGGGCGCAGTACTCTCCACCAGCCACTGCAGCAATTCCATGGAAGGGGGAATGCTATACAACACCAAAGGTTGGCCGGGCGCGGCGTTTGCCAGACTGAGACGCGGCGTATAGCTGATTGCGTCAGCGGACGGAGCAGTTGCCGTCGCAAGCTGCACCCCTTCTGCATACCAGTGGGCCTGCTCTGGCGACGGCAACTGCGCGGGCGTAAGTTGCTGGTCACGCAGATCTTCAATACGCCACTGTGGCCCAAAGTGGGGTAGGGTGGCCGCGCCGACGTGCTGCGCCGGTCGCACTGCCACAAAGCTCAGTTGTAGGTTGCGTTCCCCACGATATTCATTGATTCCCACGGTATAGACCAGATCGACAGCGCCTGTGGGCAATTCCACATCGGCCCCATTAAACCAGATTACCGGCGCTTTGGCGCCATCCGCGCTCTGCACCGTCAGCCGCCGGTGCGTTCCCTCGCGTCCCAAGCGGCGATCTTCCACCACCGTCAACGCATGGGTCAGAAATTGTGGGGTTGGATTGCCGTTGCCAAAGGGCGCCAATCGCTGCAACTCTTCGGCCAACGTCAAGCTCACCTGGGCCAGTGGCGCTTCCACATCAATGGTTAACCCCGTGGGGATGCTCTCATCCCGGTGCAATTCGATCTGACGATCCAGTTCGCGCCGGAAGCGGTCCACATTTTCCGGCAGCAGACTCATGCCCGCCGCCCCTGGATGGCCGCCAAAGTGGAGCAGCAAATGCCCACAGGCGGCAATTGCGCCGCCAATATCGACGCCGGGAACGCTACGGGCGCTGCCGCGCGCCGGTTCGCCTGGCGGGGTCAGCAGTAGCACGGTGGGCTTGCCAAACTCTTCCACCAGACGCGAGGCGACAATGCCGACAATGCCGGCATGCCAGTTAGGATGAGCCAAGACCAACGCATTGTAATCAAGCAGCTTGGGGTCGCGGTCAATCAGATCCATCGCCGCGGCGGTGATTTGGCTGGTGAGCACGCGGCGCTGTTGGTTGAGCCGCTCCATTTTGCCGGCCAGTTGGCTGGCGCGCATGACATCGCGCGTCGTCAGCAGTTCCACCGCCACCGTAGCATCTTCCAGCCGACCCAGGGCATTCATGCGTGGCCCTAGTTGGAAGCCAATTGAGTCGGCGTCCACCGTCTCTGGGTTGAGGCGCGCCACTTCCATAAGCGCCAGCAAACCAAAGCGTTTGGTCTTACGCAGCCGTTCCAGCCCCAGTTGGAGCAGATAACGGGCATCATTGACCTGTTCGGCGACATCGGCCACAATGCCCAACGCCACCAGATCGAGCAATTCCCGTTCCTCACCGGCGCGCCCACAGAGGGTGTAAAGCTGTTGCACCAATTTATAGGCCACGCCCACCCCCGGCAAGGTGCGCAGCGGATCGTCGGCTGGTTGAAATTTGGGGTTGACAATGGCGTCGGCATAGCGCACCGAGGCGGGCGGGTGGGGACGCGTGGCAAGTTGCGGGTCGTAAAGCCCCCACAGCGGATCACGCCCAGGCGTCAGCTTGGCAAACTCTGCCGTCAGATCATGATGGTCGGTAATGACGACTGTAAGCCCGGCTTGTTTCGCTAGCGTAACCCCTTCAGCGTCGGCAATCCCAGTGTCACAGGAGAGCAGCAGGTCGGGCGCAAAAGTGTCGTCGGCAAGCTTTTCCGTGAGCTTTTCGACACGGATACCATGGCTTTCAGTAAAACGGTTGGGCACGTGAAAACGCACTCGGTCAATGCCCATCAGCTTTTGCAGCGCCGCCACAAGCAACGAAGTGCTGGTCTGGCCATCCACGTCAAAATCGCCCCAGACGAGGATATTTTGCTCCGCCAGCATGGCCTCATGCAACAGTTGCGCGGCCTCCACTACCCCGGTGAGCGCGGTGGGCGGGGTAGGTGCGTAAAAATTGGGGTCGAGAAAGGCGCGCGCTTTTTCTGGTGTGTCAAAGCCACGCTGAGCCAACAACTGGGCAATCAGCGGATGGCCGCCAACCGCGGTAATCAGTTGAGCCGTGGGCATGGCAGGAGGCAGAAGTGTCCAATGCTGTTGCATAGGGCGAGCTTAAAAGGCCAATTCCTCAACATCGGCCAAGGTAAACTCCAGGGCCGAGGCCAGGTCAACGGCAAAAAACTCTTCGGTGTCAGCCAATTCGGTCAGATCGCCGGCCATAACACCACGGTTGCAGCGGCTGCGATAGATGCAATAGCTGCAGAAGCGTTTACGGTTGATGGCGGTGTCGGCGACTTTGGGGAAGTCCGCCTCCACGCGCCCGGCCAAAATGTCAGACAAAAGGCCCTGGAGCAACGCGTGGTTGGCCTCATGCTGGGCGCGATCATAGCGGAAGACGACCGGTTGCGAGGGCGCGGCGGTAAACCAATAGCGCATCTCCACCTGTTCCGGCTGCACCGTCCCCCACGGCAGTCCCTGGCTGGCCTCCACCAAGACATAGGGATAGACCAACGTCTGCAGGCGCTGCCGCAGCGTGCCTACATCCGTTCGTTGGCGCGTGGTCTTCCAGTCAAGGATCACCACGCGACCATCCTTCTCGGCCGCAATCAGATCATACTTGGCGGCGAGACGGTAAGTGGGCGTGCCGGACGCGCTGTTGCCCAGGGAGGAAGCCAAACCAAAAGGGACACTCAGCACATGCTCGACCTCAATATAGTTCGTCGGCAGATCGGCAGGGCGACTGCGCAGGTAGGCGTCAAACCAGCCAGCCAATGGCTGTTCCAGCCCAAGCAAAAGCTGCTCCGGGTCAATGCCGATTTCGGCTCGTTGCACCAACAGATGAAAGGTCGAGCCGAGCCGCATGAGCTGTTCATACTCTTGCACCGGCGACGCCTCAATGGCCGGCCAGGGCAGTTGCTCCACATAGGCCAGCCAGAAACGCCGTTGACAGTCCACGTAAGCCTGTAGACTGGACTGGCTAAAGGCAAAGGTCTCCAGCAGCGGTGGGGTATTTATAGATGGTTGAGTTTCAGTTGCGCACATAACAGCTATCATAGCACAGATTGGGGTAAGAACGTCAATCGGGAAAGGATGTAGGACGTAGGGTCGCTGGTGTCAGTCGGGTGTATTTGGCCAAGAATCATCCCAAAGGGTATACTGAGTGTACCTTTAGAGCAGTTCTATAGATGTGCAGATAGTCTTGCGGGTTATCCTACACCTGTCAGGTGTTTCAAGGATCTTTTTCTGAACGTCTATCGATCATTTGGTAACCGAAAATTTGAGGGTCAACAGGATCTCATGTGGTTGAAACAAGGGAAAATTATGGTAGGTGCGGTTTCCATACCGCACACACCTGGTTTTACCCAAAAACGTGCGGTATGGAAACCGCACCTACATCTTGGCAATCACAGGAAATCCCGAAGAACCAAATTTGAAAAAACAGAGCAAGTTTTGCGAACAAGCGCCTGCCAACAGCCAGCAGCGAACAGCCAGCGGCCCTGACTTGTCGGTTTGAGGCGGCGCTTCGCTAGCAATTAGGAGAAACTTTCATGGCCGAACCCATTCATATCGAAGTCTGGTCGGACTTTGTCTGACCGTGGTGCTACCTCGTGGCCTCCAGTTTGGAGAAGCTCGCAGCCTCGCACGGCGTCACCATGAGTTGGCGCTCGTTTGAACTACGTCCGCAAGATGCGCCGCCGCCACCACCCGAATACAGAGAGCGGATCATGGCTGGTCGGCCCCGTCTCTATGCCATTGCGCGTGAACAATATGGCCTGGAACTCAACCAGGGACCGTGGGGTATCAACAGCCGTCCGGCGCTGATTGGCGCCAAATATGCCGAAGCACAGGGCGTTGGTCCGGCCTACCACGGCGCGGTCATGCACGCCTATTGGCAAGAGGGAAAATCAATTGCCGACCTGGATGTGCTGGGCGACATTGCCGTAGCCGTCGGTCTGGAACGCACGCCATTTTTGGTTGCGCTGCAGGATCCAACATTGGAGCAAGCAGTGCTGGCCGATATTGCCACTGCCCACAACTATGGCATTAACGGTGTGCCGGCCTTGGTCTTTATCAATAAATATCTGGTTTCCGGTGCGCAGCCCTATGCGGTGTTGACCCAGGTTGTCGAGCAGATCAGAGCCGAAGCAGAAGACCAGGAGAGCAATGCTCCGACGTAAAGCCGCCAAAAGGCAGACCCAGCATAGCCCCAAATGAGTGGTTGGACCTGAAGATTCAGGATTGCTTGAGATCAGAGTGATCTGGCGAGTTGCGGCGCTTTTGTTGGACGCGAGCTTTTTCAATCAAGGCGTGCAGGCGGTCCATCGCGGCCTGGGTCTGCGTGAGTTGCGTTTTGAGCGCGTCGATTTCGGTGTGCCATTCGCTGCGTGCAGTGGCTTGGGCCGCATAGAGCAGTTCAATGTGTTGGAGGCTATGGCATCTTTCTGGAAGATGCCATATTGAACAGTATGCAAGCATGGAAGCAACCAAGGAAACCACAGGCGTAGCGCTTGCTGCCTTATCATCAAGGACAACAGGCTATAGATGAAAAACAGCGCCCGACGGGTGCATTCGTTCCAATTACGCTACTGCAAAGTCAGTGTGTTTTCGCGCAGTACGGCTATAGAAGCCTAGAACGATAGCATCTTGTGGAATACCTACGGCGAGAAGTTCGTTGGCAATACCGCCTTCTGTTCCATCCCGTTCAATCCATATCTTGCCATCTTGAATTTTTAGGTGCAATAGGCAACCGTGAATGCGTCGTGCGCCTTGCCAGCCGCTTGACATTACTACATACTGCCCTGTCTCATGATTAAAGATTGGTTCGTTATGGACGTCCGCGTTTGCATAATTGAGCTCAAGGTATTGTGTCAATACTTGCTCAACGAGTTGTTGATACTGTTTTATTCGATCCATTTGACGATCACCTCCTGCTCTGGGTCAAAGATCAGCAACTGGACACGTTGATTTTCCAAAAGAATACTGCCGATTGGCTCTTCAAACAGAGCATAGTACACCTCTTCTCGAATTGCCAAGTATAAGGAACGCTGCGGTTATGCCTTGGCGAGAATGTCATGGTACAGAATGCTAGCGCCAAGTGCGTTTTTCAAATCTTCGACCTCGGATGGGCCAACGAAGCTCTTTATCTCAACGGCAATTTGCCGTCCTGGTTTCTCCGCAGCAACCAACTCTTCCGCACCAAGATCAATGTACAAATCCTTCTGCCCCCATTTGAGGACCAGTGGATCATCAGTGATTTGCCAGCCGTCCTTGACGAGGGCCATTATCACTGTGTTGTGGTATATATCCCGCTGGGCCACATTATATCTCCTTACTCTTCATATGTGGTGTGTTAGTGGTATTATACAAGGCGAAGCGGTGATTGGTTAAACCCGATTATAGCCGAAACGTGGACACAAACGTGGAACACAAGCGTGTGCTGCCGGGCGGCTGCGGGGAGCTCACATTGTTAACGCAACAAGGACAAAGCGGGCCGAAAACGTCAAAGATGCGTTAGGATAGCCCGGTCAGCACCACGCAATGTTCGGCGGGACAATGACAGATAACACCGAAAGCAGAACAAAAAAAATGCCCCACTGTTCCCGCCTTCACTCCCTGTAATGTTCGGCAGTAGGTCGGTAGCAGATAGGGCAAGTGAGCTTAATCGCTGCCTATTCGACAGCAGTCTGTTACACAGTCGACGATCCGGCCATTTCCGTTGTTTGCATTGAGGCCACAATAGCGGGATACAATAGATATTCTAGCACCTCTGCTTGCATCCGCTCAATCTCTAACCGGTAGCTACTTGACATCAGCAAAAACTCTTCGGGATCAACCTGTTGCCGCATATCCAGCAGCCATTTTTGAAATCGTTCAATGCGTGCCTTTGTGACTCGCAATTCTTCCTCATTCTGGATCATGATTTTCCTCCACTTCCTCGATTACCTCAAGAATGCCACGTAAGGAACCATCGCGTTTGACCTGCCAAGCTGCGATAAACTCGTCTAACGGCTCCATTAGCATAGCGCCAGGACGCGCCCAGAAAATACTTGCTCCATAACGCGCTTGTGCAATTGCATGATCGAACAAACCTGCACATTCCCGAGGACATTCACGCGGGACAAAGGTGTCCTTCATCACCAAAATCACATCAACATCATTTGGCTCAGCTTTTGTCGAGACGTAGCTGCCAAAGATAATAAACTGTGCCAGATGTCCCGTTCGTCTAGCCAAATCATATACATGGAGCAAACGCTGTGTTACCAGCGCCCGTTTACCGGTTTTAGCTCCAAAGCGTTGAATCACTTCAGCCATCGTTACGGGATGGATACCGGGTGGCAAATCACCAGTTGGAGTAAAGTCAGGTAATGTCATAGTCAACAGTATATACTCAAAAGGCTTTGACCAACGAATAGGATAATTGTCTTTGCTCGGAATTCCTCCGTTCCCACGGCGTTCTCAAAACGCAATTCTCACTTGCCGTTCTACGGCGCACACTGGCGTATGTTCAGTGGCCAACACTCCATGCCCTACCCAAATGCAGACTGTGACCAGTTCGAAAACACGGACAACATCTCACACATTTCGTGTACAAGAGCCTCAGCTTCACCATACAATTTATGCAACACCGATGGATCCGCAGTTCCGGCCCAAATACAACTTGTACTTTCATTACTCACAGCACGCGTCTTCTGTCGGTGTACCTCGCGAACTACTATGAGGTTCAGGACAAAACTCGAAAACTTCTGGACAACAGTGATTGCATGGATCAAAGCGTACAAAATCATGCATTAATTTGCATTCTTTAGTAGGTAGAATCACATCATCAAGATGATCTGGATCAACCTTGGCATGTAAGAGTTTCTGGTATCCGTAAATAATTACAGTTTGGTAAAAGTGATCACAACCCGAACATTTGACCTTGAATCTATTTACTGTCTCTAAAATAGTTGACATTTTAACTCCCTGTTAGAGCAAATCTAAGTGGAATCCAAGCAAAGACCATATAAGTGGCTAGCATGACAATTTGAACTACGAGGTCACCATAGTGCTCACGCATCCAATAATATTTTATCGTTCCACCACGAATGAATTGTGATGCGATGGTTGCCGCAACTATTAAAACTATGAATATACGATGTAGCCCCATTAAACTTGGGGGGAGGACAGACATAAGTGCGCAAACTAACCAGAGCAAGCTGAGGGCAAATGATGCTCTTCCGGCCAAATACACCAGTTGAAGATCGACAGCACGGGTGAGGACCATTATTAGGAACAAAATCCCCAGTATAGAGAATACAAAAGAAGCTGCAAAGTAAGGAGCCATGTCGTTCGCCGCCCCATATTCTACATTTCTTTCGATGGCAGGAAGAATCTCGTCCCATAGATTCGGAAGCACTTTCTCCTGTCCCCCTACCCCGCTAATACCTGTAATGATCATCATTGGAAGTAGTAATCGCCATGCAAGCTTTTTGTTTACGGATGAAAAAATGAGATTTGGCATCCAGTTCATTCTACCCTCCGGTAAGACTTCATGCTATACCAATTGTAGACCAAGAACCATGAAGGGGTTGAGTTCTCTGACTGTACTTTCGTTAATTCATGACGCTTAGCGCGACAAATGGTATTATGCGGTGCCATCAGGAGCCATGAACACCATGAAATGGTGACAAGTATCCCTAAACGACAAGGTCATATGTTGATTGCAGATGGCTTATGTGCCACCAACTTCAAGCTAAAAATGCCCACCTTTATCAGTATTTCCAAAACCACGCTGAGAACCGAACATATGTTTCTTCCGCTTCTGTATAGCTTCCCTTGTCGCCTGTGCAATAGGGATCTTACTCCGCTGCGTCCTAAGCAAACAAGCGCCGCTTCCGCGTATGTTGACAACGGTGTTACCCCTCAGCGGGCTAAGCAGACCATGCCAGGCTGAGTTTGCATTGCATCATCCCCTATCGAATGGTCAGCCCGCCTAAAGGCATTGGCGAGCATCGCAATGCGCTTAATTTTACAGAAAGGAAAACAAAAACCCGTGGATCTCCCCACGGGCAAACAGCGTATTCACCGCCAATTCAGCAAGGAACAGGGGGTGCTTTGCCAGCGGGAAACTATTATATATGGTTGTAGGATACTACAATTGTCAGCGTACGTCAATGTCATTTTTTTAGACGAAATGCCAACGAAGCTACGACAAATTGTCTTGTGAGATTACAGAAAGATTACGCAACAATTTGACATCTCCTGACTCTCCGGCTGACAGCGGCCTATGCGGAGTGACCTCCAGAAAAGGCGAGCACCCCTTCGACATAAAGCCGCCACAACACCCGACGCACCGCGTGCAGATTACCTGAATGGGTCTTGGCTAGTTGGATGCCAATCTCGCCAACCGACCGCACCCCGTCCACCAAACTAAGCAAATCCCAAGCAAAGGTATCCAGAAAGAGTCGGTTGGGCCAGATCGGGTGCGCATCGTAGAGCATTTGACGCGTCGGCTCCAACTGTAAGTAGGGCGAACGATAAGGAATCCAGTCAGAGGCAATGTCATCCACCGCCAGCGCTACGGCCTGGCGTGTGGCATAAGAGGCCATCAGCACCTCGTAGAGCCCATAGGCTTCGCCCTGAAACATGGGGGGAAAGGGAACGGGCGACTCCGTCAGGTGCGCATAGGGCTTTACAAGAGTAGTGTTAATCGTATTCCAGCCACAGGCATCTTTGTGCGCTTCGTAGCGCGCCGCAAAAGCGCTGGGTGCATAAGCCGGCTGCCAGGAAAATGGCTTCGTTCCCTGTTGGCGGCACTGCGCGACGATGAGGGCCAGCGCCCCGGCAAAGGCGGCCCCACTGAATCGCTCCTGGGCCCAGTTCACGGCCCGGTGTGAGAATTGTTGGTGAAGCGCCGGTTGCGTGAGAAGTTGCACTACATAGGCGGCGCCGGCGCGCCAATCAACGCGCACACCTTGCTTGGTCATGACCGTATCGACCAGAAAGCCGGTCTGACCATGTTGGACCACATCCTTGAAGCCACCCCAGGCTGTACAGACCACCGGCACGCCACACGCCTGTGCTTCGGCCTGGGCTAGACCAAAGTTTTCGCGATGGTAGAGGCTCAGGTTGACGCAAAGGTCAGCCGCGGCATAGAGGCGCGCCAGTTCCGCCCCGCCATGTGCACCGACAAAGGTCAGCGCGTCAGCCATCTGTAGTTCCTGCGCCAGTTGTTGCAGCCACTCGACATAGCCTGTGTTCGGGACGCCAAACTCCCACAAGCCAATATCATCGCTTTCGCCCACCAGACAGAGATGGACATTGGGCACACTTTGCCGAACTAGCGCCAGCAGATGGAGCAGATCATGGAGATTTTTCTGGATGTTGAGTCGTCCCACATAACAGAGCAACGGCGCATCCAATGGCAGCCCATGGTGTGCCCGCGTCGCCTGCCGTTCACCCATGCTATAGGGATGAAAGACCGTCTCATCCACCCCGAGCGGAATTACCCACTCCTGAAGGGTGGACCACTCCACCAATTTGCGCCAAATTAGCTGATCGGCGGCACAAGTAAAGATCAGATGATCGTGGGGCATCAGCAGCGCTTGCCACGAGAAGAGCATGGCCTCGGCGCCTTTGGGCATGGCACCGCCGGCAAAGAGCAACACCGGCACAGGGACGTCCAATTCCTTGCGCGCCTCCAACACCGATTGCGTATGCTCATAGACATCGGCCCAGAGGATGTCGATTTGACCGAGGAAGCCTGTCAATGCCTTCTGCCGACTCTCCAGCGCGCCATCGGCAGGCGGAATAAAAGGTATGACCTCGCCCAGGCTATTCAAGGCGCGTGTCAGATTGCGCGCCACCGCCCCCATGCTAAAGAGCTTACCCAACTTGCCCGCCGGCTGTTCCCACGGGAAATCGCCCCACAGCAAACCGATTTTAGGCGGATTGGCAGTAGCTGCTCGATCGAGTGACATAGGTGCTAGCTTCCTTTCCACGTCGCCATGCTTCGTGAGTATATGGATCATACGAAAACAGCCCGATTTTGGAATTCAAGCTGGATGCCAGCGCCGCCGCGGCCCTCAAACAGATCAAAGCACGCTCCGATTACGAAAAGTATACCGCTGATCCCCGTCCCAAAGTATTGTTAGGGATCAACCTCAGCAGTCAACAGTAGACCGTAGATGATTGGGCGATGGAGATAGTTGTATAGGGGAAAGGTTCCTCCTAAAGTGACAGACTTGGCTGAGGTTGTCTTTCGCTCCTCGTATAGGATATACTACTAGAAATCACACAGCATATCAAGTAGATGATTATCATAAAGGATACAAATGGGAACGTCGCGGGGCTCATCTGGCTTGAAGAGATTGTAGAGAAACTATGGCGCAAACATGGTGTTAAAGAGGATAAGGACAGACGCGCACTGATCGTATCAGCCCGCGACATGGAACCTGTAGAACGGAGACGATATGAACGAAGATAGAAGCTCGATTTCAAATGCAGATTCCTATCAGGCCATCGGTGAATTTTGGGATACGCATGACTTAGGGGAATTTTGGGAGCAGACCGAGCCTGCCGAATTTATAGTCGATATTCGGTCTGAAGTCACCTACTACGCCATTGAAGCTGATCTGTCGCAGAAAGTGCATACCCTTGCGAAACAGCGAGGTGTTTCCGCTGAAACCCTGCTGAACCTGTGGGTGCAGGAAAAGGTGACTGAAGCTGTCGCCGCCGATTAAACTTGCCCACTAACCAACTTATAACAAGAGAACAGACCCATTAAAAAAGGAGGCCCTGTGCGTATTGGCATTGATGTCGGCGGCACCAATACGGATGCTGTCTTAATGAATGGCGCCCAAGTGCTCGCTTCTACCAAAACCCCCACCACCCCCAATGTCAGCGATGGCATTACCACTGCGCTGCGCACCCTGGTGCAGGATTCAGGGCTGGATGTAGCGAAATTGGATGCAGTGATGATCGGCACCACCCACTTTACCAACGCCGTGGTCGAGCGCCGGCGGCTACAGCCAACCGCCTGTATCCGTCTGGGGCTGCCGGCCACTGTCTGTCTGCCCCCGATGGTCGATTGGCCCGCTGACCTAGCCGCAGTCGTGGGGCGCAACTACTATCTGGCCCATGGCGGCCATGAATTTGATGGCCGCGAGATCTCCCCCTTTGACCCGACGGAAGTGCGCGGGATTGCCCAAGAAATTGCTGCGAAGGGCATCAAAGCCATTGCCATCTCCTCGGTCTTCTCGCCAGTCAACACCGCCTTTGAAGAGCAGGCCGCGGCCATTGTCCAGGAGGTGATCCCCGACGCCCATGTCACCCTCTCCAGCCAGATCGGGCGCATTGGGTTGTTGGAGCGAGAGAACGCCGCCATTATGAACGCCTGTCTGCGCGAACTGGCGCTGCGCACGGTCAGCGGTTTCAAAAAAGCCCTGGCCGACATGCAGATCAGCGCTCCTTTCTACATTAGCCAAAACGACGGCACCCTCATGAATGCCGACTTTGCCACCGACTACCCAGTGCTCACCTTTGCTTCTGGGCCCACGAACTCTATGCGTGGTGCTGCCTTTTTGAGTGGACTCAAAGACGCCATTGTCATCGACGTGGGCGGCACCACCACGGATGTGGGTGTACTGCAACATGGCTTTCCGCGCGTGGCCGCGCTGGCGGTCAGTATCGGCGGCGTGCGCACGAACTTCCGTATGCCCGATACGCTTTCGATTGGGTTGGGCGGCGGCTCCTTGGTGACCTTTGAGCCGGTCACCGTTGGCCCGCAAAGTGTAGGCTATGAACTGGCCACCAAGGCCCAGGTCTTTGGCGGCGACATCTTGACTACGACTGACATCTGCGTTGCCGGCGGTCATGTGAACATCGGCGACGGCAGCCGCGTGACCGATCTGACTGCCGCCGAGATCACCGCGGTGGAAGATAAGATTGCCGAGATGATCAATGTGGCGGTGGATCGCATGAAGACTAGCGCGGCGGCCGTGCCGGTCATTGTGGTGGGCGGCGGCAGTATTTTGATCCAGCGCCCCGTCTCCGGCGCGGCGGAGGTGGTCAAGCCGCAACACTTTGCTGTGGCCAATGCGATTGGCGCGGCCATTGCCCAAATCGGCGGTGAGACCGACCGTATCTTCTCCCTGGCCGAAATGAGCCGCAATGACGCCCTGGCCCAAGCCAAACAGGAAGCCATCGATAAAGCGGTTGCGGCCGGCGCGGCGCATGACACCGTAGAAATTGTTGATGTCGAAGAAGTGCCGCTGGCCTATTTACCCGGCAACGCCACACGCATCGCCGTGAAAGCCGTGGGTGACCTGGCCCAAGGGTGACAAGATGGCCGGATGACAAGATGGCCGGATGACAAGATGACCGGATGACAAAACGACCTCGCGACTCCGCGACCTCGCGACCAAACGACTAAAGGACCTAGACAATGAACGAAGTACGTATTGCAATTGTGGGCATGGGGATTGGCAGAGCGAATGCCGGTGGCTATATACGCCATCCACGCGCGCGGGTGGCCGCGCTCTGTGATGTTTTGGAAGTGCGCATGGAAGAGGCAGCCCAGGCATTGGGGTTGGACGATGATGTCAAGCGCTACACCAGCTATGAAGAGATGAGCCGCGACCCCGAGATCGACGCCGTCTTTGTGGGCGTGCCCAACCAATTTCATGTGCCGGTGGCGCTGGAAGCTGTGCGCAACGGCAAACATATCATGGTCACCAAGCCGTTAGCGGACTCGGTGACCGCGGCACGCCAATTGGTAGAAGCTGCCGAAGCCGCCGGAGTGGTCAACATGATGTCGCTCTCCACCCGCTTTGCGCCGGATGTGCAATATTTGGGGCGCATGAACCAACGGGGCGAATTGGGCGAGGTCTACTACGCCAAGGCCAGCAGCATTCGGCGTATTGGCATTCCTGGCTGGAGCCTGGGCTTTATCCAGAAGGGGGGCGGCGCCTTTCGCGACATGGGCGTCCATGTACTCGACTCGGTCTGGTGGCTCATGGGCATGCCCAAACCGGTCAGCGTCAGTGGTGTGGCCGGGGCCAAATTTGGGCCGCGCGGGCAAGGCTTCTGGCACATCTACCCGCCGGCCAAATCCGTGGACGAGTTGGCCAAGCTCTATGACAGCGACGACTATGGCGGCGGCTTTATCCGCTTTGAAAATGGGGCCGGCCTCCAGGTGGAGAGCTTCTGGGCCTCGCACCAGCCCGAGGGCTTGCAGATCGAACTCTTTGGCACCGAAGCTGGGGCTAAATTGCGCCCACTCACGGTTTACAAAACGGTGGATAGCGCGCAGCAGGATGTCACGATCGACCTGCGCGATGCCGGCAACCGCCCCATCGAACGTAATGTCGCCTGGGACAACCTGGCCGACCATTTTGTCCAGTGTATTTTGGATGGCGTGCCGTGCGCCGCGCCCTTGCGGCATGGTCTGATCGTGCAGGAGATGATGGAAGCGCTGCTGGAGAGCGGCCAGACGGGAACGGAAGTGAGGCTGGCCTAATGCGTCTGCTCCATGAGGAAAACATTGAAAATCTGGCGTTGGGGGCGGCTGTCCTCGGCACCGGCGGCGGTGGCGATCCCTATATCGGCATGTTGATGGCGCGCCAGGCGATTCGCGACTACGGTCCGGTGGAACTCTATACGCTGGATGAACTGGCCGACGACGATCTGATTGTGCCCACGGCCATGATGGGCGCACCCACCGTCATGGTCGAGAAGATGCCCAATGGCGACGACTTGGTCAATGCCTTCCAGACCATTGGCAAATATCTAGGCAACCCCATCCGCGCCACCATGAGCATTGAGGCCGGCGGTATGAATTCAGTGGTGCCCATCTATGTGGCGGCGCGGCTGCGGCTGCCACTGGTGGACTGTGACGGCATGGGGCGCGCCTTCCCAGAGATCCAGATGGTCACCCACACCATCCACGGCATTAGCGCCACGCCCATGGCCATGTCTGACGAACGGGGCAACACGGTGCTTATGGAGACGATCAACAACCGTTGGACCGAACGTTTTGCGCGCAGCGTCACGGTGGACATGGGGGCGACGGCCATGATTGCGCTCTATGCCGCTACGGTGGGGGAGCTAAAGCAGTGCGCCATCCCAGGCACTATGAGCAAGGCTGAACAGATTGGCCGCACCATTCGCTCGGCGCGCGTCAAAGAACTCAATCCGGTGGAGACCGTGCGCCAGGAGGTGGGCGGCTTTCTCGTCTTCAAGGGCAAGATCAGCGATGTGCAGCGGCGCACCGAGGCGGGCTTTGCCAAGGGTGACGCCTTTATGGAAGGGATCGACGAATACGCTGGCCAAAAGCTCCAGATTAGCTTTCAAAATGAGCACCTCGTCGCGCGTATTGATGGCGAAATCAAAGTTTCCGTGCCCGATCTAATCTCCGTGCTTGACATTGACACTGGCGAACCGATTACCACCGAAAGCATGCGCTACGGTTACCGCGTCGCCGTCATCGGCATCCCCTGCGCCAGCCACTGGCGCACCGAAGCCGGGCTGGCGTTGGTCGGACCCCAATATTTTGGGTATAATGTAGCCTATGTGCCGGTGGAGGAGCGGTATTGATAGCAAAGGGATTGAATTAAAATGCAACTTAAAGAATTATTACAAGATATTCATGGTCTAGATGAACGGCTACGCAAACTGGAGGAAAATTATGGCATGCTCTCAGAAGATATGTATACGCTTTACCGCCTAGGTGAGCTAGAACAGAGCAAAGACTTGATTCGATGGGTTGGTTACTATGAATTAAAACAAGAGCGCCAACGTGCCTACGCCATTGAATGAATAGTATTACTCTAGCCGACACCCAAGCTGTTGCCATTGGCGCCGGCATTCTGGGCACCGGTGGTGGCGGCAACACTTATATTGGACGCATCTGGCTCGAACAAGAGCTGCGGGAACGGCAGACCGCTTGCCGGATCATGGCGGCCGCAGAAGTGCCAGATGATGGTTATGTCTGCGCCATTGGCACCATGGGCGCGCCCACGGTGGGCATTGAAAAGCTGCAAAATGGCCGCGAGTTTGTCACCGCCATGCGCGCTTTGGAAGAGCATATCCGCGCGCCCCTGGCCGCTATCGTCATCGGCGAAATCGGTGGGGCCAACGCACTGAAGCCGCTCATCTGTGGTCTGCAGATGGGGTTGCCCGTGATTGATGGCGACGGCATGGGGCGCGCTTTCCCGGAATTGCAGATGGACACCTTTGCGATTGGCGGGCTCTCGCTCACGCCCATGGCCCTGGCCGACTTTGGCGGCAATGTCGTGATCTTTGACAAAATGGACACCCCCCTGCGCGTCGAGCAGTATGCCCGCAGCCTGACGATTGAGATGGGCGGCAGCGCCGCGCTGGCTATGCCCCTGATGCGGGGGCGAGAGATGAAGCAGCACATCATTCAGGGCACCCTGACGCTGGCGCAGCAGATCGGCGCTACGGTGCTGGCGGCGCGGCGGCGCAATGTAGAGCCAGCCGAAGCGGTGGCGGCGCTGGGCAATGGTCGTGTCCTTTTTCACGGCAAGATCGCCGACGTAGAGCGGCGCACCGTGCAGGGCTTTGCCCGTGGCCGTCTCAAGCTGACCGCCTTTGGCAATCCTAACGAAACGATGGAAATTGTCTTTCAAAATGAGAATCTGGTGGCGTGGCGTGGCCCTGCGGAGAAAGGCGAAGTCGTCTGCACCGTGCCTGATCTGATTTGTATCCTTAACCTGGAGGATGGCGAACCGATTGGCACGGAGATGCTGCGCTATGGATTGCGCGTGGCGGTGCTAGGGCTGCCCGCGCCCAAAGAACTAAAGACACCGGCAGCCCTGGCCGTGGTAGGCCCGGCAGCCTTTGGTTATAATGTGCCTTTTCAACCGCTACCAGGAGATTTACTGTAGAAGAGGATTTTACGCGAAAACACGCCGTAAATAAGCGCACGCTGGCCCTGCTTCCGCAGCCAGATCTTCCCAGCGACACTCAACAGAGACCATACCCTCATAGTTGGCCTCGTGTAACAGATGGACAAACTCAGGGTAGGGATAGCTGCCGGTGCCGGGAGCGCGTCGTCCGGTGTCTGCGACATGGATATGCGCCAGCCAATCTTTGTATTCGAGCAGGTGTTGTAAGGGTTCGCTCTCCTCATCCATGTGATAAAAGTCAGCCAAGACCTGGATCGCCGGGCGATTAACTCGTTGCGCCAGCGTCACCCCCTCGGCCACACTGTTCAGGATGTTTGATTCCTTGCGATTCAACGGCTCAATCACCACGGTAATCTCGTTCGCCGCCGCGGCATCCGCCACCAAGTGGAGAAAATCGACCAGTTGCGCTTCGGCATCCGCACGGGCAAAGCCATCCGGCACCATGCGCGCCCGACCGCTGCCAAAGACCACTACTGATGCGCCAATGGCCTGGACGCGGGCCAGTGCGGTCTGTACATAGTGCTCAATGCGCGGCCAATCTAGGTTTGGGCCGACGACCTTTAAATCGCCGGGCAGAAAGACATTGCACGCGTGGGTCGGAATCGGCGCGGCTTGATGGCGGGCCAGAATCGGGGCAAAGGTTGCGTCATCCGCTTCAGGAAGCAGCGAAACCACCGTCGTTTCAATGTAATCGAAACCGGCGGCATGGGCCACAGGGGCTTGATCAAGTGCACAACAACAGCCAAAACGCATGGATCTACGCCTCCTCATAGTCACGGCATTCGACGTTAAGCCACCCCGATTTAAAGGGGTGAATCGCCGCTGCTTCCGGTTCAAAGCGATGGCGCCAGATACAACCGTTGTCGTTCCCCAGCAAGTGCAAGGAGACCGAAGTCACGGCGGACGTGGTGCGCACGCGGTGAATATCATTTTCGGGCAACAGTTCATAGAAGTCGCCCGGCTTGAGCAGATTGCGCTCGGTCACTTCCAGTTCGGCGTGGCCTTCCTGGTCGCCATGGTCATGACGGGCAAAGACTTCCTCAGCTTGCTCACCCCGGTAAAGGCCAACCAGCCCCCACGCCAGGTGATCATGGACCGGCGTCTGCACCCCTGGCGGTAAGACTAACGCCGAAAAGGCCAACCCGCCGTCACCGGCGCGATAGAGCAGCCACATGCCGATCTTATTGCCCATGCCGCTTTCTCCTTCGGCTTGCTCCTGGAACTTGTCCGGCAGCCACTGTTGATCCGCCAACAGTCCGGCAAAGTGGGGGCGGATGGCCGCGACGGCGGCACGCGGGTCACTTGCCGTGCGCCGCACAGCATTGACTTCATTGATAAAATCGCGCATGAGCGGTGAATCGAGCAACCACTCGTCAGTGTAGTTTGCGCTTGCCATAGGTTTCTCCTTTGTCATACCGGCTCTTGGAGATTCCAAGATTATTTGGACACGGCCCCGGAAATCCACTTGAGCCTAAATCCTTACTGGACTCTGGCGAATTGGGGATAGCAGGTGAAAAATTACCAATCAACCAATCACCAGTGTAATCAAAAAAATGCCAAGCTCCAGATCCTTATCTCATCATCTCATCACCTGGGCATAGGCCCAATCCAACCAGGGGAGTAGTGCTTCAATGTCGCTTGTCTCTACCGTAGCGCCGCCCCAGATGCGCAGACCGGGCGGTGCATCGCGATAGGAGCCAATGTCATAGGCGACCTTTTCTTTTTCCAATAGGTCGGCAATGGCCTTGGCTTTGGCTGCTTGCTCCGCGGCGGCTAAGCTTTGATAAGCCGCATCGACAAGCTTAAGACAGATTGAGGTATTGGAACGGATCTCGGGGCACGCGGCTAGAAAATCGACCCAAGGTGTGCGCTCCACCCATGCCGCCAGCGCCGCCAGGTTGGCATGGGAACGGGCCAACAGTGCCGGCAGCCCCCCAATCGCCGCGGCCCATTGGAGACCATCCAGGGCATCTTCGACACAAAGCATAGAGGGCGTGTTGATCGTGGAGCCCTCGAAGATGCTCAAATCCACCTTGCCCCCTTTGGTCATCTGGAAGATTTTGGGCAGCGGCCAAGAGGGGGTGTAGCTTTCCAACCGCGCCACAGCGCGTGGGCTGAGCACGAGCATGCCATGTGCACCCTCGCCGCCCAACACCTTTTGCCATGACCAGGTGACGACATCCAGCTTGGACCACGGCATAGACATCGCAAAGACCGCCGAGGTTGCATCGCAGATGGCTAGCCCGGTGCGGTCATCAGCAATCCAATCGCCATTGGGCACACGCACACCGGAGGTGGTGCCATTCCAGGTAAAGACTACATCGCGCGCCCAATCGACCTGCGCCAGATCGGGCAATTGACCGTAATCAGCCGTCAAGGTGCGGCAATCTTGTAGGCGTAGCTGCTTTTGCACATCAGTCACCCAGCCTTTGCCAAAGCTTTCCCAGGCCAGCATATCGACGCCCCGCGCTCCCAACAGCGACCACATCGCCATCTCAATCGCGCCGGTATCGGAAGCCGGCACAATGCCACATAAATAGTCCGCCGGAATGCCCAGCACTTGTTTGCTCTGTTCAATCACCGCGTGTAGACGCGCTTTACCTGGCTTAGAGCGGTGTGACCGCCCCACCAACGCGCTTGCTAGCACTTCAACACTCCAGCCGGGGCGCTTGGCGCAGGGGCCGGAAGAAAAATTAGGATTTTGAGGGTATAGGGTTGGTTTTGTCATAAGTTGTATATTACTATTCTTTGCTTCAGACGTTTGCATGAACAGCGCGATTGGTTGAACTGCGTGTTGCGTAACTTCACCAGGAGCAGAAGATTAGAGACCAGTATGGATAGTGTTCAGCAAGCGCTGCTTTAAGCGTACAATCCGCTGGTACGATTGCTCGATCCGTTGCGGAGTGACAATCCCGCGCTCAACCAAATTGGTGATGATCGCATGGAGACGATCGGCGCCGGCGCCGCGGCTTAGCGGAATATTATTGGAATAGGCGATCATATCAACGCCGGCCGTGATCGCCAGTTGCACCGCAGTCTCCAGATCATAGAGTTTGGCAATCGCGCCCATCTGCATGTCATCCGAAATAACCACGCCCTCATAGCCTAACTTTTCGCGCAGCAAGCCGGTCACCACATTGGCGGAAAGCGTGGCTGGGTAGTCCGGGTCCAGGGTCGCATTAAAGATATGCGCGGTCATAATCACGTCACAACTTTGGGCGCCAATCAGCGCCGCGTAAGGCGCTAATTCGGTAACACGCCAGGTGTCGGTAACATCGACAAAGCCGGCATGGGTGTCCCCGCGCGAACTGCCATGCCCCGGGAAGTGCTTAAGCGTGCAATAGACATTCTGGCGCCGATGGGCCTCAATCACTGCGTGCGCATGGTTGGTCACAATCTCTGGGTCGGCTGAATAGCTCCGTTCGTAGCGCCCAATAATCGGGTTGCTGGGATTGGTGTTCAGATCCACCACCGGCGCCAGATTCAAGTTAATCCCCAAAGAGGCCAAATGTTGCGCCGTACTCTCGCCTTGGGCACGGGTTAGCGCCAGATCATTATGCTGCCCCAAATATTGGGCAGAGTAGTTGGAAGTAATGCCAAAGGTGCGGGACAGGCGCGTCACCCAGCCCCCTTCCTGGTCAATCGAGATGAGCAGCGGCAGCGGGCTAACCCCTTGCAAGGTGGCAGTCAATGCCTGTAACTGTTCGGCTGATTCAACATTGCGCCCAAAGAGCACCACGCCCCCGACCAAGCCGGCCCCAATTTGCTCCACAACACTGCTCTGCAAATCCAGATAGCGACCACCGAAGCCAATCAGGATCATCTGCCCAATCTTGTACGCCAGCGAAAGCTCGGGCGTCGGCAGGGTCGGTCTGATCGTAAAGGCAAAGGGATTGCTTGGCGCCAGCGCACCGGCCGCGGGCTGCGCGGTTTGTGATCGGGCAATGGCTGACGGCATCTCGATCAAACGGCAACTGCTCAGTATGGCCGCGCCGGCCAATTGAGCACTGTACAGCAGAAAATTACGACGCGCGACGGAAGACATAGCAGCTACTAAGACCAATGGATCAATAGCGTTGGTCCTGATTTCACTGCGGCGCTCGTGGTGCGTGTAGCGTTGCTTTCACGGAGCGTCACGAGGTCCAGTCAAAATCAGAACCATGTCTAATGAATAAGGTAAATAAAATTTATGCTCAAAATTGTAACGCCTACCTGTGGAAAGGGCAAGCTTTTCGCTTAGTCGTATAACGCTTGCCAGAACTGATCGCTCATACGAGTGGCAACCAGGAAGCGGCGCTCCCCCTCAACCCCAACATCGGTCACGGCATATTTGCCGGGCGCCGCGCCTACATAGTGGGCAAAGATCTGATCGGTCGCCGTGCGCCACTGGCGCGCTTCCTCGGGTGCGTTCTGTTGGAGTTCGGTCCAGCGCGCGGGAATTTCAACGGCAATACGCGGTGCGGTGGCTGCAAGATCGACCTGTGCCCATCCTTGATTGACCCGCACAATCGCCGGCTGTTGGGCCAGATTGATCACCGTCGATTGCGCATCATAGAGTGGCACCGCGCGCACCCGTGGCGCGCCAATCGGCCAGGTCAAGCTAAAGCGCGAGGCGGGGCCGCGATTGAGTTCATTGCGAAAAGGATAGTAATCTGGAATAAAGTGTAGCGCCACCGCGCGGAGCAGGCCAAAATTGAGCGCCGCATTGGGATATTGGAGCGGATCAAAGGTCCAATTGATGACACCAATGCATTGGGCCAGCGCCGCTTCGGCCTGGAGTTTTTTGAGCAAAAAACCAATGCGCAGCCCGCGATAGGCCGGCAGCACCCCCATGACCTGTGACTCAATGCGCAGCATTTGTCGCGGTGATGCAGCTAACCCATCCTCATGCTCATCAGCCCACTTGTAAAAGCCAAAGAGAAAGCCAGCCAACTGCCCATCCACACGCGCCACCAGTGAAGTGCCCAGAGGAAAGTCTGTGCTGTGGAGATCGGTCGGGTAAAGAAACTCTGGTGGGCTACCCCAAATTTGCTGCTGCAGACGCCGAATCATCATCGCTTCGTCCCCATCCGGCCGTCCAATCTCCAGTGTGCCGACTGTGCGCCGCGTGGCCGTGTAGGGGTGGGCAAGGGTCGGATCATACAAGGCAACGTGCGGTGTCGAGAGCGCCTTGGTGCATTCCTGTTGGATCAATTCCCACTGGCTGGCGGGTGCAGAGATCACGGTATGGTAGCGTACAACGTAGGCGCGTACAGGGGCGGAAGCGGGAGCGACAGCAGGCAATGCAAAACCGACTCCCATGAATTGATCACCTTGCCAGACGCGCAGCAGCGCGCCGCCAATATGGGGCAGAACAACTTGGAGAAAATGGTAGGGCAATAAGGTGGGGTTTTGTCCGCCGCCCAGCAAAGGATAGAGTTCGTCAACGGTCGTGCGCCAAGCCGGGTCATGACTCGCCAGCAATTCGATCTTCATAGCCACGACTCTCCCATTAATTGGGGCGGCGGACCTGGCGTGCGGCATAGAGCACAATACTGCCCGCCACCGCAGCATTTAGACTTTCAATGGCGCCATACATGGGCAGGCGCACCAGAAAATCACATCGCTCGCGGGTCAGGCGGCTCAAGCCATCCCCTTCACTACCGACCACCACGGCCAGCGCACCTTGCAGATTGGCCCTGCCCAGGTCGGTTGCTTCCGGTACATTGTCAAGGCCGGCCACCCAGATATTCTGTTGCTTCAACTCCTCAATCGCGCGATTGAGATTGGTCACCTGCACCACCAAAAGATGTTCCACGGCGCCGGCGCTGGCATTGCTTACCGCAGCGGTCACCTGAGCGGCGCGCCGGTCTGGGATGATCACCCCATGAACGCCCATGGCTTCGGCCGTACGAAAGAGGGTGCCTAGATTTTGCGGATCTTGCAGATGGTCGAGCAGGAGCAAAAGGGGCGGCTCACCTTGCTGTTGGGCGCGCTGTAAGCACTCTTCCAGTTCGGCATAAGCATAGTCATCCACTTCCAACGCCACCCCTTGGGCATTGGCTTGCTGGCTGGCCAGTTTGGCGAAAAGGCCACCCTTGACCGGCCGCACCGGCACGCTAGCAACCTCCGCCTGTTGCAGAATCTCGCCGAGGATGCCGTTGCGCGCCGGCTCGCGCTCCCCTTCCACCCACAGACGGAAGCAGCGGCGGCGCCCGGCGCGCAACGTTTCGAGCACTGCCCGGCGCCCATAAATTAGCTCGCTCATAAGGCTTTATTGCTCTCCAAAGCGCCAGACTGGACCTTCCGGGGTGTCTTCAATGACGATACCCTGCTCTTTAAGGCCATCGCGCACCTTGTCGGCCAGGGCCCACTGTTTGGCCGCGCGCAATTCGCCGCGTAAACTAATCAGCAGATCCACAAAGGGCTTCACATTGCCGCCACCACTGGGTTCTGCCACTTCACCAGCCAGGGTCAAACCCAGGACACCGGTAAGTTCGCGCAGGGTCTGTTGTGCGGCGTCATAGAAAGGACCACCGACGCCGGCATCGCGCGCCGTATTGATGGCGCGCACCAGTTCAAAGATCGCGGCCATGCCGCTGCTGGTGTTAAGGTCATCATCCATTGCTTCAATAAAGCCGGCACGGGCACTTTCAGTGGCCTCGCGCAGGGCGTCAGCCTCTTCACCAGTACTTTTGGCGCCTTTGCTGGGGCGCAACCCAGTCAATATACGCGTCAGGGCGCGCTTAGCCGCGGTCACCGTCTCTTCATTGTAGACAACCGGCTTGCGGTAGTGGCCGGAAAAGATCAATAGACGCAAGGCGTCGCTGCTATGCTTCTGGAGAAATTCGTCAATCGTCACCAGATTGCCCAATGACTTGCTCATTTTTTCGCCGGCCAGTTGCAACATCCCGTTGTGCATCCAGTAGCGAGCAAACGATTTGCCGGTGAAGGATTCGGTCTGGGCAATCTCATTCTCGTGGTGTGGGAAGATCAAGTCGTTGCCACCGCCGTGAATATCGATTTGTTCGCCCAAGTGACGCAGACTCATGGCCGAGCACTCAATGTGCCAGCCCGGACGACCAGGCCCCCACGGGCTTTCCCACGACGGTTCGCCCGGTTTGGCCGATTTCCACAGCGCAAAATCACCGGGATTATCTTTGCGTAGATCTTCTTCCACCCGCGTGCCGGTCATTGCTTCATCCAGACTACGCCGGCTTAGCTTCCCATAGTCGGTATCTTTGGTGACCCGGAAATAGACATCCCCATCCAGTTCATAGGCGTAACCCTCTTCCCCCAAACCCTGGATCATCTGGATGATCTCGGTCATGGTCTCGCTGACTTTGGGATAAACATCGGCTGGCATCACATTGAGATCGTCGAGATGGCGCAGATATTCGTTGGCAAAGTGGGTGGCCAGGGCGATGGGATCTTGGCCGGTCTCGTTAGCGCGACGGATGATCTTATCATCAACATCGGTAAAGTTAGTCACATAGCGGACTTCATAATCACGATAGATGAGATAGCGGCGAACCATGTCAAAGACCATGGCGGCCATGGCATGACCGACGTGGGCATTGGCATAGACAGTAGGGCCACAGACATACATGCGTACCTTGCCAGGCTCAATGGTCTGGAATTCTTCCTTCTGCCGGGTGAGTGTGTTGTAAAGGCGGAGACTCATAAGGACAGATCCTGATTAATAATTAATGACAAATGAATAATAATTAATAGCTTACGCTGCTACTGGGACCAACTCATTATAACACATTGCGCGCCATGTGCTAACAAGTTGTTTGCATAGGGCGCGCAATGGAATTGAATAAATTGGAACGAGCGCTATAAAATGGAACACCCTCAGGCTATTCCGTGGTGGCAAAGATCAGACGGCCAGCGTTGGTCTGAAGCACCTTGGTGACCTGGACCAGCACTTCCTGGTTGACAAAGCGCCGCCCATTTTCCACCACCACCATGGTGCCATCCTCCAGAAAACCGACGCCCTGTCCTGCCTCTTTGCCCTCCTGAATAATGCGCAGGGGCAGATCTTCACCGGGCAACAACACGGTTTTGACGGCATTGGCCAGTTCGTTGATATTCAGCACTTTGACACCCTGCAAGCGCGCCACCCGATTTAGGTTATAATCGTTGGTGACGATGGAGGCTTGCAGTTGCTGGGCCAGACTGATCAACTTATCATCAACCTGTTGCGCATCATGTGGATCTTGGTCGATAAACTCGATTTCCACCTCTTCATTATTTTGTAAGCGATCCAACATCTCCAACCCCCGCCGGCCCCGGTTACGGCGCAGCGCGTCAGACGAATCAGCAATATATTGCAACTCATTCAAGACAAAGCGGGGGACAGCCAATGTCCCCAATACAAAGCCTGTCTGCACAATATCAGCAATCCGCCCATCAATAATAACACTAGTATCTAATAACAATAGCGGCGTCTGCGCCTTTACGACAGGCGTGGCTGCGGGCGTAACTCCTGCCCGTATGCGGTCACTGCGAAAGAAGGTCAGCAAATCGTCCTGACGCAATACTGCCACCGTGGCGCCTAGATAGCCAAAGACAATCACCAGAATCAGCGGCATAATGTCGCCAAAGGGCGGCGGCAGTTGTGCAATCGGATAACTGACCAAGGCTGCGATCAACAAGCCAGCCAATAAACCAATTGTTCCAGACAAGAGATCGCTGGTAGGGATCGAGCGTAGCGCATTACGTGCGGTCCTGGCCGGGCCAATCACAATCCAAGGCGATAACAAATAGCCGAGTACGCCGGCGATCACTGTGGACGGCACAATGTAGACCATCGACTCACTATTCAGTTCCGTAGTTTGGGCGAATGCTACGCCAAGTTCCCAGCCAATAAACCCATAGACCAGCGTTCCCAGCACTCGCAGAAGAGGCTCAAAACGCATTGAATGATCTCCCATTACCATAAGTTCACCTCGCTATAATCAACATACAACCATCTTCGCATAATTTTCTATCTTTGTCAGTAGCACAATCTACTTTTGTAAAGATATTTCTCACACAATAGCACATCTGATCTGTTTGTGGCACTGCAAATTACGTACAGAAATCAGACAAAGTTGCATTGGATGCTCTATGGAGGTTGCCGGTATAAGAATCAACCGACGCTCATATGGGCGAAGAGGTGAAATCGTTTTAAATATTAGAGAAAAAACGAACGATTTCACCCCGGAGACCTAGATGAGCCATCAACCGAAACAATATTGATCACAAGCCCAGCATTGGGACGGCGCTTACTTGTCACAGAGTCGAGATTGGCCGATAATTGACTATAATCAATCAAAATTAGGCAATAAAGCCCGCAAGCAGAGGTGCGTCCCCATGGGGGGCGATGGACGAGAAGCTCAAATTGGCCTAGCTGATGCTTCGCCCCAGTGATAGTGCGCACTCGCAAGCAGCAGCCCGCAAAGATCATGGCAAACGATGGTGGCAGAAAACATGGGAAAACGACAGACAGTACAGACATTATTGGGTTTTTTCGCTCATCCAGATGACGAGAGTTTTGGCCCCGGCGGCACGCTAGCGCGCTATGCTGCGGAAGGTAAGCATGTCCATGTGGTGGTAGCGACCGATGGAATTGCAGGTTCGGTAGAGGATTCACAAAAGTTCCAGGAGCATGAAACCCTGGCCCAAGTGCGTTCCACCGAACTATCGAACGCAGCCGTGGCGCTAGGCGTAACTTCCATCTGGTCGCTGCCCTATCGCGATAGTGGCATGCGCAATACGCCGGAGAATCAACATCCGCAAGCACTGATCCAACAGCCCTTGGAAGGGCTGATTCAGGAAATGACAGAGTATATCAACCGTCTGCGACCAGATGTCATTGTCACCCATGACCCTTTTGGTGGCTATGGGCATCCTGATCACATTCGGCTGTGCGAAGTGGTTACCGCCGCCTTCTATCTGGTGCGTGGTCAGTCCAGCACCCGCCAGCAAGGCTATCAAGGGCCGCAAAAGCTCTATTACACCGCCTTTGATAAGCGTATGCTGAAGTTCGTGGTGACAGTCATGCCCTTGCTGGGCAAGGATCCATCAGCCATCGGGCGCAACAAGGATATTGATCTGGTGGAGATTAGCCGTTGGGAGACACCCGTTCACGCAAAGATCAATGTTGAGCATTATTTAAGCCGCAAAACGGCAGCCAGCGAAGCCCATGCTAGCCAATATAGCGGGGGCCCAGGATTTATCCGGTTTCTGCCTAATTTTTTGCGGCGGCGTTTCTTGATCAATGAGACCTTTACGCGCGCCTTCCCGGCGCCCAATGGCAAAGTGGAAACGGATTTCTTTGCGGGGGTTGTTTAACAGCACGGCCATGGAAATTTACGAACAACTTTATGTGGGCGATATTGTCGAGATGCGCAAGGTTCACCCGTGTGGCGGCTACCAGTGGGAGGTCGTGCGTGTGGGCGCCGACATTGGCATGGTTTGCCTGACATGCCAACGCCGTGTTATGGCGCCGCGGCGTAAATTTGCCCGGCAAGTGAAAAAGTTTCTACGCCGGGGCAATGAATCCGATGCCGCTGGCCACGTGGATGAAACCATTAGCGCCTGATCACCCTAAAGGGCCAGCTAGGTTGCCGGTTTAGGTTGCCGGTATAGATATAGTGCTCATAGGGGCAAAAACCGAAGTTGCACCATTTTTCAGAGAGAAAAAGCGCAATTTTAGCCGCGCACTATATGAGCCAGATATAAAGAGAGTGAAGTATGCAACGTTCAGAGTTAGTAGAGTACTTGGATCGCTATCTACGGATCGGGGAGATCCGCGATTATGGCCCCCAAGGGTTGCAAGTGGAGGGTACGGAAGAAGTTCGCAAAATTGTTGGTTTGGTTGATGCGCACCGGCCCTGTGTAGAGGCGGCCATCGAAGCTGGCGCCGATCTGATGTTGGTCCATCATGGTATCTTCTGGGGCAGCGCTAAACCCTTACGCGGCGGTTATGGACAATTGGTGCGCAGATTCCTGGTCAATGATTTAAATCTGTATGCTGCGCATCTGGCCTTGGACGCCCATCCGGAGGTCGGCAACAATGCCGAATTGGCGCGCCGGTTGGGCTTGGAAATTATTGATTGGTGGGGCAATGCCAATGGGCTCAAATTAGCGGTGTTAGCTGTGAACCCGGATGGCGTAAAACTAGACTACTTGGTAGACCGCTTTGAGCACGCTGTTGGTCCGATCAAATTGGTGCAAACTTTTGGCCCACGCATTATCCACCGTGTCGGCATTCTCAGCGGCTTTGGCGCCAAAGAGATCGAGGAAGCCGCCGCGCTTGGCTGCGATCTCTACATCACCGGCGAGACCAGCCACGCCCAATATTATGACGCCCAAAACGCCAACATGAATGTCATCTATGGCGGCCACTACACCACCGAAACCGTAGGTGTGCAGGCGCTGGGGAAACATCTCCAGGAGCAGTTTGAGCTAGAGTTTGAGTTTATTGATCTGCCCACTGGATTGTAAAGTGGGGTTCTTTGACAAAGCGTGGAGTGGGTAGAGGCGCGTCCTTGCGGTCGCCCAGGGCAAGCGCAAGGGCATGCCCCTACCGCACCCATTGGAACGCTAAATGGCGTCTACTTCTTAAAGGGTTGTGCAGTAACGCCAGTTTTTTCCGCAAAAAGTCTAACCACCTCGCCGGGTTCGGCGTGGCGACCGATTGTTGCTTTGCTGAAGATTACGTTGTCACCGGCCAATACTTCAAAACGGCCGCCTTTAGAAGGGAGCAAGGTTAAGGATTCAATTGCTGGGGTGAAATTATTCAGTAGTTCGTCCGCCAAACTGACGGCGCGTGGAGTGTAGTTTCAAGCAGTGCAATATTCAATACTGAGCTTATACTGTTGCATCATTTTCTCCTTCATAGGTATTGTAATTAAGTGGTTGGCCATACTTGACATGTACTTGTCGGACAAGACAAGGATTTGTGCTCATGGTTGTCTACGCCCACTGTCTTGTCAATAAAATATGGATTTGTGGAACCTTCGCGAAAGGCTCCACGTCTATTGTAGACGCTAATTGGATTTGGGTCAACCTATAGTAAGAGAGCGGGTGCGTACCACAAATGGGGCGAAGTACCAGCAAGGCCAATCTGATCTTCTCGTCTGTTGCCCCTCATTGGGGACGCATCCTAAGAGAGCAGTTGCAACCATTGCCGAATTTACCACAGGTATCATTTGTGGGACGTACGCACCAGTGCTATAGTATTTACTATGAGAAATGAGCAATTACCTGATGCAAATCATTCGCCGTCTGTATATACAGACGCGCGGCAATTGAGAAGCGAATTATCGCCCCCTGAACAATCACCTGCCCCCCAACTGCCTGAGGAACAGGCTGCGGAAGCGAAAATCGCCGAGAACCACGTTGTGACACCCGCTGAGCGTGATGCCCCGACCGAAGCAAAGCAGGATACCGTGCCTGCTGCTTTGCAGAATAAGTTCGGGGGCCGGCTCAACCGGCGCCTCTTTCTGGGCGGGCTGACGCAGGGCGCGGTCGCGTTGGTTGCTGCAGCTTGTGGACGCAACCGCGCGACGCCGACGCCAACACTGCGCCCCACTGATACGCCCACGCCCCTGGCCCGTTCCAGCTTGCTGCCGACACCCAACGATTACAAAGTTTATTTACCCTATGCGGCTAAAGATGGCGGTGTGGCAGTAGCGGCTGCGCCAACAGCAACGCCGGCGGATACACCAACGCCGGCCAAACCCACCGATACGCCACCACCGCCACCCACACCCACGCCAGAAGCGACGCCTTTCCCACCGGGCGCAGCCAGCAAATTGGGTGTCGTGGTGGCGCGCAATGATCCCCAACTCTTTGACTTGCTCGCCACCAAAGGCATGGCCGTGGTTTGCACGCTGGAATTGGATGTCAACTTTGCCGCCCAAATCAAACAAACATCACCCAAGACGTTGCTCGTCGGTCGCCTGCCCCATTTGGAACAAGTGCAGTTAAGTACGCTTGACCCCATCGGCGCGGCCCAAGCCTTTGTCAATGAACTGCTGCCTTTTGTAGAGGATGAACAGCGCCGTCAATATTTTGACGGCTGGCAAGCCTATAATGAGCCGGAAGCAGGCAACGCGGATGAAATGAAGCGGCTGGCTGACTTTGAGGCGGAACGTACACGTCTTTTAGCCGCACGCGGGATTCGCAGCGTCATCGGCAACTTCGCCACAGGGCGCCCCGATCTGGAGATGTGGCAATATTTTTTGCCTGCGGTGCAGGCTGCGCAGGAAAACAACGGCTGGCTGGGCCTCCATGAATATTCAGCCCCGACCATCTATCATGCCAGCACCCGTGAAAACCAAGGACGTTATCCTGGCGTATCACCGGAGGATACCGGCTGGTTGACGTTACGCTACCGCCAGGTATACAATCAGATCTTGAAACCGGCTAATCTGGCCATTCCTTTGGTCTTTACCGAGTTGGGCGTTGATGGATTAGTGCAAAATCGGCCCGGGCCGCCCGATGCCAAGGGCTGGCAGGATTTCCAGGGCTATTGGAAAGATAGTGGCTATGGCCTTTGGGGGCCCGGCGCTTATATTGAGCAGCTTGTTTGGTTTGATGAAGCCATGCGCCAAGATGATTATGTCTTGGGTGGCTGTATTTATGCGTTAGCCGCTAGCGCAGGTTGGTACTCCTATGACATTTTAGGCCCTGCGGCGGCCGTCTTACAGCAGTACCTAAGTGTACACGTAAGTAGTTAAAATAATTTGAATCAGTAAAACTAGATTGTACATTCATGTCATTACCGGAAATTCATGCTCGTTTAGCGAATACGGCAACTCTGTTTGTCGCTGCCCTGGGCATTTGGGCGCTCTTTCTGCGTTTTCGCTCGCGACCATTGGACAGTAACTGGTCCGGCGCAGCCATGATTGGCGAAGTGCTGCTGCTGGGCCAAGGGCTTTTTGGCGCTTACTTGTATTGGGTTCTTGGGTTGGGTGTGGCCTTACCACGCCCCTTTATGCACATTCTCTATGGCATTGTTGCGGTTGTCACCATCCCCGCCGCCTATAGCTACTTTGGGCAGCTAGAGGATGAAAAGGTGAAAACCGTGGCAATGGCGGCCGCTTGTCTATTCTTGTGGGGTATTTTGTTGCGCGCCTCACAGGTGGCACAGTATCCGGCGCCTGGTCTCTAAGGCGTGATGCTTTTGAATCGACGCATGTGATACGCATAGCATAACAGCAGAAGCTGAGCAAAAACACCTGTGACGCGCTCGTTTGATCGCCGTATTGTAGTAAAAACAGAGTGGGGTCTATGTCCAGGCAGGTTTTGGTCTTGAATGCGGGCTATGAGCCGTTGAGCTTAGTTTCGATCCGGCGCGCGATTGTGCTGTTGCTGCGAGAAAAGGCGGAGTTGATTGAAGCCACGCAGCAGATGTTGCACAGCGCTGATCAAGCACTACCCATTCCGCTGGTGATCCGATTGGTGCACTATGTCAAGCTGCCCCATCGCCGGGTGCCGGCGACACGCGCGGCGGTGATGGTGCGCGATCTCTATACCTGTCAATATTGTGGGGAAGCACCAGGACGCGCCGAACTCACGGTAGACCATGTGATTCCGCGCAGCCGCGGCGGTGCCCACAGTTGGCACAACCTGGTGACGGCCTGCAAACGCTGTAACCAGAAAAAAGGCTCACAGACACCCGATGAAGCGTCGATGCATTTGATTCGGAAACCGGTGGAACCCAGTTATGTTGCCCTCGTTCTGCTCAGCAACCCTGTGGCCGCGGAACGCTGGGAACGGCTTATGGGCGCGAGCGCTATGCCCAATTATTCTATCTAAAGTGGGCGCTGTTTGAAACCATAGTTTTTGGTATGTAAAAGCTAAGGTTTTCCAAGCAACCGCACTATAGTTTTCTATTTACCCAATCTAATCACCATGCCCAAGCTTGATTCGCGCAAAGAAACCATTAACGCCATTGTGCGGCGCATCTCGGATCTCAACGAGCAATCGTTGACCCAACTCTCGCAATATATCAGCTATCTCAAGTGGCAAGAAGAACTCTGGCATAGTCTCTTGGATGAAGAGAGCGCGCCGGACCCCAATCAGGTCTTGCTTTGGCAATTTGACTTTCTGGAAGCATTTCCCGCCGCACGCAAGGCCGCCACCCGCACTCCCCAACTCATGGAGATCAAAGTCGGCATGGCCAGTTGCGGCATGGTGCAACAGTTGGCGCTGTGGGAGCATCCGCCCGTGATTGGCAGCGCAGTCTGTGAATATACCATAACCGTCCCGCCGGAGGTGGATGCCCTACGGCTGCGCTTTGGCGTGGGCATCCGCGATGGTGCGCTGATGGAAGGCGATAATCTGTGCGCCTTTCGCATCTATGTCAATGGGATGCGCATCTGGAGCACCACCAAACAGACCAACGAATGGGAGCGCTTTATGCTCGATCTGCCTAGTCTCTCCGGCCAGGAAGTCGTTTTGCAGTTTCTCACCGATGGCCTGGGCAATCCCAGTTGGAATTGGGCCGTGTGGGCGGAGCCACAGCTGCTTGGCTATGGACCGCGCCATCAACAAGCAGATTAAATCCTGTGTACACGAACGAGCGCCAAGCAGTAACACTTTATTACAAGATTACAAGAGTAATAGGTTGCTTCTTGTGCGGCTCGTCAGCATAAAGTGTCTGGTCAAAGGAGACGCTCATATGGGCGGCAAACTGAAATGCACTACATCCCAGAGAGAAAAAGCGCAATTTCAGCCACATACCTAGATGAGCCAAAGGAGAAGATCGTGGCAACCCAACACCTGGACCTTGTAAAATTTGACGACAGCAATCCAGAAGCGCGCTGTCCCTGCATTCTGCTGCTCGATGTTTCGGGCTCTATGACCGGCGCACCGATCCAAGAGTTAAATGCTGGCTTGACAACCTTTCAAAACGAGTTGCAACGCGATGACCTGGCTACGCTGCGGGTGGAGGTGGCCATCGTCACCTTTGGCAGCCAAGTGGAGGTGGCGCAAGATTTTGTAACCGCCGACCGTTTTGTGGCGAATCCTCTCAAGACCGGCGGCCATACCCCCATGGGCAAAGCGATCAATCTGGCGCTGGACATGCTGCGTCAGCGCAAAGATATTTATCGGCAACATGGTGTGCCCTACTATCGACCCTGGGTCTTTCTCATTACCGACGGTGCGCCGACCGATGAGTGGCGCGCCGCGGCGCAGCGTGTGCAACAGGAAGAGGCCAACAAAGCCGTCGCTTTTTTTGCCGTGGGGGTACAAAAGGCCGATCTGAAAGTGCTACAGCAAATTACCACCCGCACACCGCTGCGTCTACAGGGCTTGAAATTTCATGAACTCTTTATCTGGCTCTCCCAAAGCCTGGCCACCGTCTCCCATTCACGCGTGGGCGAGCAAGTACCCCTGGCCGCGCCCAGTGGCTGGACTGTCATCGAATGAGCACGGAACGCTGGCGCTATCTGGGCGTCTCGGTGACCGGAACCAGCCACCAGCGCCGCGGCCAAGGCTGCCAAGATCGCTTCGTCATTCAGCCGAGTACAACTGGCGAGCTAATCATCGGCGTGGCAGATGGCGCCGGCTCGGCCCAACACGCAGCAAAAGGGGCGCAACTGGTGGTTACCAGCGCCGTGACGGCAGTCAGCACCCAGTTGGCCAAATACCAGCCGGCCAGCCCCAAAGCCTGGCGCGATCTGATCTATCACGCCTTTTCCACCGCACAACAGACAGTTTTTACCCACGTTTCGGCTACAGAGACGACATTGCGTGATTATTCAGCCACCCTGGTGTTGTTGGTGCTCACGGCGGAGGGTGCGGCCTGTGGCCTGATCGGCGATTGCGCCGCGGTGGTCGAAGATGAAGAGGGACAATTGGTCAATCTCTGTCCGCTGCAGCGGGGCGAACTGGCCAACCAAACAAACTTTGTCGCGCGGCCCAAAGGATTACAGAATCTAGATATTCGGCTCTACACTACAGCGGTCCGTCACGCCGCCCTTTTTTCCGATGGCTTGGCGTCCTTGGCGTTAAATGTGGCCGAAAATCGACCTTTTGCGCCCTTTTTTACACCGCTCTTTGCCTTTGCCGATGAAACGACTGATCAGGCCCAGGCTACGGCCGACCTGGCCGCCTTTTTAGATACAGAACGGGTCAACGCCCGCACCCATGATGATAAGACGCTTGTCCTGGTCACACACCTAGCTGATCCAAGGGCCAGATGATATAAGACTTAATCATTTTCTATTCTCCATTACATTATTATGCAGGTTCATACAAAAACCGGCGAGCACTTTGTGCTGGAACGCACCGTCAATCGTGGCGGGGAAGCACAAATCTGGTCAGTCCAGGGCGAGCCCCACCTGGTCGCCAAACTCTATCACAAACCGACGGCTGAGCATGAAGCCAAATTGGCCGCCATGATTGGCAACCCACCGGCCCGCGCCGGCGCACATCCGGCCGTGGCCTGGCCGTTGCACCAACTCTACCAGCAGCAGAACTTTGTCGGTTTCTTAATGCCCCATGTGGTCGGCGCTCGCCCGCTATTTCATGTCTATAATCCGGCGCGGCGGCGCCGGCTGGCCCAAGCGCATCGCTGGCCCACCTTTTTGCATCGTACGGCGCGCAATCTGGCCGCCGCGGTTGAGTTGGTCCATGCCCGCGGCCATGTGATTGGCGATTTGAATGAGAGCAATGTGCTGGTCAATAGCCAGGCATTGGTCACCCTGGTCGACACAGATTCATTCCAGATCCAGGCAGGTGGGACGCGCCCGAACCAGCTTTCCCAGTGGCTTGGGTCGCTGCCCTCGAGCCAGATTTACCGCAGTGTGGTGGGCAAAGCCGAATTTACCCCGCCAGAGTTACAGGGCGTTGACTTTAAACAGATTGACCGCACCCAAAATCACGACTACTTTGCCTTAGGTGTTCTTCTCTTCTATCTGCTCATGGATGGCTTTCACCCCTTTGCCGGTCGGCTGACCAGTGCACTCTCGATGGCACGGGTCGATCTGCACAGTCTGAAACAGGGGCTCTTTCCCTACGCGCACAATGATCAGATCGAGCCTCCTCCCGGCGCGCCGCCATTGCGCGTCTTGCATCCACAAGTGCAGGAAGCCTTCTATCGCTGCTTTGTAGATGGGTATCTGGAACCCAAGTTGCGGCCAACGGCGCGGGAGTGGGGCGCAATTATGAAGAGCGCCGAAGCCGCGCTGGTTAACTGCACTCAGGACACTGGTCACGTCTACACCAATCATCTGCGCCAATGTCCGTTCTGCACGCCCCTCCCCCCAAGCCCCTTGCCCAAACGGCGCCCTCCCCTGACAGCAGCACGCCTCTGGGCGCTCATTTTGGCCTTCTTGGCCAAGGATTGGGTAGGCATTGGGCAACAACACATCCAACAACCGGTGTTGCGTTGGGGCAGCGAAATTCATAAAAGACTTCAGCCCCTGTGGACCCAACGTCACGACTACCAAGGTCGTCTTCAGCGCAGTTGGGCTAGGTTGCCCACACAGTGGACCATCATACATCGCCAGTTGTTTGCGCATGGTGATCTCTGGTCGCGTTGGGTCATGGGGAACTGTATCGGCGTGAGCGTTGCCGGGCTGTTGGCCGGCGGCGCCCTCACGGTGAGCAGAAAAGTGCCGGCGGCGGCAATGCTGACGGCCGATGAGCTTACGTTGCTGTTGCTCGTCATCTTTGGCCTGACATTGGGCAGCATTCAAGCCCAGGCGCTGCGCCACTCTTTGTTAAACTGGGTCTATCTCCGTGTGGCCTGGATTGGCGCCACCGGCCTTGCCGGCCTTGTTACTGCCGGCATCGGCAATGGACTTTGGGGACAAGGTTGGCTTAGGTTGGATAGCGCGGCCAACGATCTTCCTATCTTGATCATCGGTACGCTCTTTGGTGTTATCGCCGGTTTTTTCCAGGCGCTGCTTTTGCGCCAACAGATGCGTCTGGCCGATGATGGTCGCCTCTGGACTGTGGCCAATGGCGTAGCCGGGATGGTCATTGCCCAGGGTTGGCTGTGGGGGCGAGAGTGGCTGCTATTCCCGGAGGTCGATTGGCGTGTCAATGCCATGATTGGCGTGTTGATCGGGGCAGGCTTGGCAGCAATGGGCACCGGCGCGCTCTTGCTCTGGCTGGTCCAAGGCCCCAAACGCGCCTTTCGTTTCCACCAGGTTGCCTTCAGTGTTTTGCGCTGGCGTTTGGCATCCCAGCATGTGCGCAAAGGCGCCCTGCGCTGGAGTCGGGCGCTACTACTGCTGGTGATTATGTTCCTCTTGCTCCAAGGTATTTTCCAGTTGAGCGGTTTTGGACTACACTTTAGCTTACCGCCTTTGCCGGATTGGTCTACACCACGGCTGGCGCCGCCGGCGTGAGTCTATTCAGGCTTCCGCCATCTAATGTATATAAGTCTTTACCGTTACAACTATGAATTTGCTGACGATTGAAAATCTGTCGAAACAATATAGCGAACGGCTGCTCTTTGATAACGCCAACTTGCTTATCAACGAGGGTGACCGCGTCGGTCTAATCGGCGTCAACGGTAGTGGCAAGAGTACGCTCCTGCGCATCGTTGCCGGCCTAGATGCACCGGATAGCGGCAGCGTAGTCACATGGGGCCATGTCCGGGTTGAATATCTGGCCCAAGAACCGCGCTTGGATGATGAACTGACCGTGCTGGAGACCATCTTCTACAGCGACTCGCCACAAATGCAACTGCTGCGCACCTATGAAGAGGTCAACGATGCACTGCAGCGCCAGCCCGATGACACTGCGCTACAAATGCGTTTGGCCGAGGTGGGTTCGGCTATGGACCGCGCCGACGGTTGGGTGGCCGAGGCGAACGCCAAGACCATTCTTACCCAGTTGGGCACGACCAATTTTGACGCCAAGGTGGGGACACTGAGTGGCGGCCAGCGCAAACGGGTGGCCTTGGCACGGGCGTTGATCGACCGCGCCGATCTGCTGATCCTCGACGAGCCGACCAACCACATTGACGCTGACACAGTGGCCTGGCTTGAAGAGTACCTGGCCACCACGCCTGGCGCGCTCCTTATGGTCACCCACGATCGCTATTTCCTGGATCGGGTGGTCAACCGTATTGTGGAGTTGGATCGCCGCCAGTTGGTCAGCTATGAGGGCAACTACACCAAATTTGTCGAAGAACGGGAAGCGCGTCACCAACGGCTGGCCGAGGCGGAGGTAAAGCGGCAGAACCTCATCCGCCGCGAACTGGAATGGCTCCGCCGCGGCGCCATGGCCCGTTCCACCAAGCAGAAGGCGCGCAAACAACGGGCCGAAGAGTTGATGAAGATCCGCTACGACAGCGGGGAGGACCGCGTTTCGATTGCCCTGGCCAGTCGCCGCTTGGGCAACAAAGTGCTCACCGCCAAGGGACTGACCAAGCGCTATGACAGCAAGCTTGTGCTTGATCAGGTCGATCTGGTGCTGGAGCCGGAGGATCGTCTGGGCATTATTGGCCCTAATGGCGCGGGCAAGAGCACGCTCATGGACATTTTGACCGGCAAGGTGGCGCCTGATGGCGGCGCGCTGGAGTGGGGCGACACGGTGCAGGTGGCGTACTATGATCAGCGCAGCACTGATCTGGACGATCATATGCGCCTGATCGAGTTTATTGAAAAGGAAGCACCCCTGATCCGCACCAAGGATGGCGACCGGATTGAAGCGGCCCAGATGCTGGAATGGTTCCTCTTTCCACGCCATATGCAATATGGGCGGATTGGCAGCCTGAGCGGTGGTGAGCGGCGGCGGCTTTATCTGCTGCGCACACTGATCCACCAACCGAATGTGCTGATCCTCGACGAGCCGACCAACGATTTGGATATTCAAACCTTGGGCGTTCTCGAAGAGTATCTCGACTATTTTCAAGGCTGTCTGATTGTCGTCAGCCACGACCGCTATTTTTTGGATCGAACCGTTGATTTCTTGATCACCATTGAAGATGGCAAACTCGGGCGACAGTATCCAACGCCCTATGCCACCTTTGCCCGCCTGCGCGCCGAGGAAGCCGCGGCGGCCCAACTGCCGGTATCGCCCAAGACGCCGGCGTTCGCGCCGCCCCCCGCCAAAACCACCAGCCCAGTACGCAAACTCTCTTGGAAAGAGCAGCGCGAATTAGAGACATTGGAACAAGAAATCGCTACGCTCGAAGCAGAAAAGGCGACCCTCACCGAAGCCATGACCGCCCAGGCCGATGACTATCTCCAGCTTCAAGCCCTCAGCGACAAAATTGCAGCCTTGGATGAAACGCTCGAAACCATCCTCATGCGCTGGTATGAGTTGGCGGAGATTGCGGAGCAAGCGAGTGGCGGGTAGCGAGTGGCGAGTGGTGGGTGACGCAGGAATTTCACTTGCAGGTAAACGTCTCCAGTATGAGCCCCAAGATTTCGAGGTGACAGTCACTGGCCGAAACCATTGGGTCAGTGAATCGTGCGTTTGGCTAGTGACTGTCATCTCTGGCGCACAAAGAGCCTAAATTGTTACAAGATTCCTATAAACCTGACCAGCCTTGGCCAACATCGGGGACGTTGGTGAGTCTGTTAGCCACTCGCCACTCGCCGCCCGCCACCTGACCTACTTCACCCACTCCTGCACCAGGTTGACACAGACCGCGGTAGCTTGCGCCATATCCTGGATGCTGATCCATTCCATGGGGCCGTGGATATTTTGCATGCCGGTAAAGAGATTGGGCGTCGGCACGCCCATCTCCGTCAGTTGGGAGCCGTCGGTGCCGCCGCGCGTCGGATCGGCAATGGGTTCCAACCCGGCAGCGCGATAGGCGTTGACGGCCAGTTCCACCGGACGCATGTCTTTTTCCAGCCAGTAGCGCATATTGCGGTACTGAGGGGTAATCGTCACCTCGATCTGGGCGCGTGGTTCGGTGGCCTGCACTGCGACACAGATCGTACGCAGCAATTCGCCGTGGCTGGCCAGCCCCTCCAATTCAAAGTCGCGCAGGATAAATTGGATTGTCGCCGCACTGGCGTCACCAGTCATGATATAGACATGAATAAAACCATCCCTGTCGGCGGTGGTGGCAGGCGTGCGCTGATCTTTGGGCAGCAGGTCGATGATCTTGGCCGCCAGGTGTAGCGCATTGACCAGCTTGCCGATGGCCGACCCCGGATGGATCGACACGCCGGTCACCTTGACCACTGCCTTATCAGCCGAAAAGGTTTCGTAGACCAATTTACCCACCTCACTGCCATCCAGGGTGTAGGCAAAGTCGGCGCGCAATTCGTCCAACTCAATCTTGCGAATGCCTGTGCCAATCTCCTCGTCGGGCGTAAAGCAGACCCGAATTTCACCATGGGGGATCTCCGGGTGGGCCAGCAGATGGGCGGCCAGGGTCATGATGATGGCCACTCCGGCCTTATCATCGGCGCCGAGAATTGTGTCGCCGCTGGCCGTAATGATGTCATGGCCAATTTTTTGACCTAGATAGGGGCTATTGGCCGGCTCCAGACTCAAACTGGGGTTGTCGGGGAATTGAATGGGTGCGCCAGTATAGTTGCGGTGGACGCGCGGTTTGACTTGAGTACCACCAAAGTGGTGGACTGTATCGACATGGGCCAGAAAGGCGACGGTCGGCGCAGCTTTTTCTACGGTGGCAGGGATGGTCGCCATGACAAAGCCATTGGGGGTCAACTTCACCGCGGCGGCGCCCAATTCGCGTAGTTCGTCGGCCAGCAACCGTTGCAATTCAAGCTGTTGGGGTGTGCTGGGGATCGTGGTTGACTGTTCATCGCTGACCGTATCCATCTGCACATAGCGGGTCAGGCGCTTTTCGAGGTCAGTTGTCCAGTTATTCATAAGTCCTCACAGATTTATTATGTTTGGTAAGTTGATGCTGCATAAAGTATTTCGATGTCTATGAGCGTACCCTAAGCAAGGGTAATTGCCAAACACTCATATCGGCGAAGCGGTGAAATCATTGCAATTGCCAGAGAAGTAATGGAACGATTTCCCCCGGAGACCTACATGAGCCATTGCCAAAATCGTGGTGCAATGCTTATCACTTTGCGCTTGTTGTCAAATCTACCATCTTTCGTTATAGTAGGTTTAATCGTTTGGTACTGGAAAATCTTTGCAAACAGAGCAAATTTTGTAAATCAGTACCTGCCAACAGCCAGCAGCGAACAGCCAACAGCCCTGCTTTATCGGTTTGTGGCACAGCTTCGTTGTAGAGTAATCTAACCTACTCGCCAAGCATAATCTTAGGAGGTTCGATGCGTGGAAATTTGATTGTGGACACCCATTGCCATGTAGGGGTGCACAAATATGAACCGGTGGAGGTATTGCGCTTTCACATGGCCCAGGCTGGGGTGGCGCAGGCCGTCTTTATCCAATATATGGGCAACAGCGATAACCGCTACCTGCTGGACTCTATGGCGCGCTTTCCCGGTCAATTTGCGGCGGCCATGATCGTACCAGCGGATGACGATGGCACGCTGGTGCGTGAATGGGCGGAGCAAGGGATTGGGGGCATTCGTCTGCCGGCCAATGCGCGCGCCACCGGCGCCGATCCCTTGGCACAATGGCGGGCAGCCGCCGAGTTAGGCTTAGTGGTCAGTGCGCCCTGTGCGCCGGCCACCTTGCTGAGTGACGAATTTGCTGAGGTGCTGGCCTTATTGCCTGCGTTACAGATTGTCATCGAACACTTGGGCGGTATTGGACGCGGCGCTCAGCCCCCTTACACCGAATTCAAACGTGTCCTAGAACTGGCGCGCCACCCAAACTTGACCATCAAGCTACCCGGCTTTGGCGAGTTTTGTGAGCCGCCCCATCCCTTTGCGCACATTCCGCCCCTGGTCGATCTAACGCTGGAGGCCTTTGGCCCGCAACGCATCATGTGGGGCAGCGACTGGCCGCCGGTCAGCTCCCGTGAAGGGTATGCGAACGCTTTGCAGACACCATTAGAGTATTTGGCCGCTTTGAGCAACACCGAAAAGGGCTGGATCTTTGGGCGCACCGCCCAGCACGTTTGGCAATTAACGGAGGAATGATGAATCAACAGCCATTAACAGGAAAAGTTGCTGTCGTCACCGGCGCCGGGCGTGGCATTGGACGCGCCATTGCGTTGGCCTATGCCCAAGCCGGGGCCGCGGTCTGTTGCGCCGCGCGCACCACAGAACAAGTAGCTGCCGTCGTCCAGCAAATCGAGCGTGAAGGTGGGCGCGGGTTGGCGGTCACCACTGATGTAGCACAACAGGAGGCCGTGGAGGCGCTCTTTGCCCAGACTGTTACAGCGTTAGGTGGCGTAGATATTGTGGTCATAAACGCAGGCGTCAGCCTGGATCGCAATGGCGTCATGGAAAGTGACCCCAATGACTGGCGCACGACGATCGAGGTGAATCTCTTTGGCGCCTATTACTGCGCCAAAGCGGCCATCCCCTATCTGCGCGCACAGGGTGGCGGCAAAATCATCATGATCGGCTCTGGCATGGGGCATCGCGCACATGCGGGTTCTTCGGCCTACGCTTGTTCCAAAGCGGGGTTGTGGATGTTGACACGCATCTTGGCCCAGGAGGTTTGGCAGGACAAGATTAGCGTCAACGAGTTAGTTCCCGGCCCAGTTGATACCACCATGACGACTGACCCAGCCGCGCGTCAGGGGGTTGCGTTTACGGCCAGTAGCGAATGGATCAAAAGACCGGATGATGTCGCGCCCTTGGCGCTCTTTCTTGCCACGCAGCCGGAGATCGGCCCAACTGGGCAAAGCTTTAGCCTCATGCGGCGCGATATGTAATGCAATGTGAGTGGGTGATCCGTGATTGAGCAGTTGGATGGTTGGAACAGATAGGGCTGCCAACCATCCAACCGAACACGAAGTCTGTCACTCCTCCATCGGGGGAAGTGGATAAGCGACAATAGCACTATTATTGCACCCAATTAGGCAAATTTCTATCCGCCAAATTGCCTAATTTTTGGAAAACGCGGTTATCCATTTGTAGAACGCTCCACCAATCGAAAACTGCCCTGCGTCTGGCGCAGGGCAGTCCAAGGGTTAGGCAGAAAAGTCGATCAATGATACTGGCGCAGCGGTTCAATCGCGGTGCGAATCTCTGCGGCCACGGCCGGCGGCACCGGCGGGTTAAAGGGGCCGCTGCAATCACCGGCGACAATGTCAGAGAAGCCGCTGATTCTCATTGCCTCTACAACCGCTGAGTAGTTGTAAATACGCCCATTGCGAAAGCGGATCTCCTCAATCGCATTGATGGCTGATTCCCACTCACGCGCCTTGGCATAGTCGCCCTGGCGTTGGGCATTGTTAATGCCATCACAGACAGCGGTGCAGAGCACGGCCGTGCCGGAGGTATGCCCCTTGGCACCCAGTTCAGCCGCCTTGGTGCTGCGATCGCCAATGCCCCAGATGACCATCGCATTGTCACCCACACCATCGATCATCGGCTGGACATCTGCTTCGCTTGTGCCAATCTTGACGCCGACAAAGTGGGGCGAGTCATTGAGCAGGTCGATCACCGCCGGTAGATCGCGCGCTTGTCGGTGATAGTAGAGCAAACGCGCACCACAAGCTTCCCCATAACGCTTGCCAAACTCCATAAAGGTGGTATAGAGCCCTTCTACACTGTAAGTGCCGCCCAACGGCATGACCAGATAGACATCGGGCGGGCGCTGTAGCTTTGACTGCGCCTCCACCAGCTTGCCGGCTGTCGCCAACGGGTTGGGGACAATGGCCGACATGAGGATGCCATCATCACCCATGACCTGCCCGGTCACATCAAAGATACGCGTCTGCTCTTCCGGCTCAATGTGGTGGATTAGACTGGTGCCGGCGACCGAAATTACCCGCTTGCGCCCATGGGTCAGCCGGTTGTTGCGCATCAGGTACTCAATATTTTTGGCATGACCGTCATAGTCAATGCGCCCATTTTTAAAGGGGATAATGGGGATAGTAATGGCTGAATTCAGGCCATCTAACAGATCTGCGGTTGTCAAGGACATGGTTTCGCTCCTTTGTAGGTTTAGAGTTTGCGTGTTGCGTGTTGCGTGACTTTTCACAGGGTATCGTACGGTAAAGCATCGGTCGGCATCGTGTCTACTGCCGTTTGTCATGGCGGTGCGGCGCGCCAGAGTTCGATCAATGGTGTACCATCGCGCTGGCTGAACTGTGTCTCTAGTTGCGCCTTTAGGCCCAAGCTGGTAACCTCCTGCAAAAATCGCTCGCGCCGGCCCTGGAAGGCAGTCGCCGACGGGGTGTGGAGGAGGTAGACATTGTCGGGATTGGTCAAAAATAGACGCAAGCGCTGGGCAAATTCAGGGTCCGGTGCGGTTGGTGAGTCATAACCAAAAAGTTCGATGGGGGTCACAGTCCCGACACTTAGATAGCGCACCGTTGCATCAAAGCCCCAATCTAGGGCAAGGGGCGCGCCCAACCCATGATAGCGCAAATAATAGGCCAAATGGTAGCTGGCGTCGGAATGATCGGCCAGGCCGCCCGTACGCGTTAGGGCTGCATGATACCGCACTGTGGCGCTAAGGTCAAAGCCAAGCCACAACAAGACTACAGCAACGGCCGCAAGGCGCCCCACCTTAGCGGGACCGAGCGTTTTCATCATTGCCGCCAGCGCCAGTGCAATGACGCCGATCAACAAGGGTTGCAGCAAGGCATAATGGGTGATAAAGAGGTCGCTAATTGTAACCAGGCTACAGACGAAGGCGGCCAGCAGGAGCAACAGGGGCGGCGCCACCAAACGCCACCCGCGCGCCAAGCCGGTAAGCAGCAGCACACCGGCCAGCCAAGGCGCCAACGGATTGGCGTAAAGTCCACCCAAATACCAGAGATGATTACCCATCAGCACCTGCCCCAGTTGGCGGCTGCGGATGAGCAGATTCGCCCACACGGCCTGGTTATTCACGCCGTAGTAGCTGGTCTTGAGGTTGCTGGTCAGCACCCCAACGGTGCCAGCGGTTTGCAGGTTGAAAAGCAGCAAGGGGAGCAGCGGCAGGAAAAAGGCGCTTACGACACTAACCAACAGGAGCGGCGATAGCCGCGCCGCCGGCTGCCCCCGGTGGCGTCGCCACGCCCAGGTCCCCAGGAGCGCCACGGTAAAGGGCGCGATCACCCACAGCGCCAGCAACTTGGCATAGAGCGCACAGCCGCCGGCCAAAGCGCTCCACCACAGTGCGCGGCCGTTGCCGGTGCGCAGCCAACGCACCCCTTGCCAAAGCGACCAGAAGGTAAAAGGCTGCGTTAAATTAGTAACAAAGATACCCTGGCGACTCCAAAAGACAAAGGTTGGCGAAGCGGCGAGCAAGGTGAGGGCAATCAAACCAGCCGTAGAGAGCGGCGTGTGGCGTGACCAGTTGGGGTGCGCTTCTGTATGCCAGCGCCACCATTCGCTCACGGCCCGTTCGAGCAGCAGCAACGCCACCAGACCGGTTACGATGGCCAGCGCACGCAAATTAGGTACACCGATCCCAGTTAACCAGAGCAACGGCAGCGCCAGATAGACATTGAGCGCACCAATGTAATTTTGCACCATCAGCGGCAGCGACCGGCCCCCAAGAGCAAGCGCGCTGCCGCCAAAAGCAGAGAGCGGCGCACCGGTCAACAGCTCCATAGCATTTAGCCCAGCCTCGCGCGCCTCATCGTAATGGAGTCCGGGCAAGCCGAGTTGATAGCCAGCCAGAGCACTATAGAGTAGAAGTGTGGCTACCAACCACCCCAGACGCCAATCAGCTTTTACAAATTGGCGCAGCGAGAACTTAGCTAAACTCAAATCAATTTATTCCGCAAAGAGGTAAACTTCGCTAACCATGCTCTGATAGTTCCAGCCGCTGGCATAGATACGGATGCTATTAATGCGACTGGGGCGCGTCCCTTCCCGCCCCAACAGATCGACCAAATTGGGCGAACGGTAGGTATGCCATTGGGCCTGGCGAATTTTTTCACCCCCCACCACCTCGCTGGGGCCAGGCGGTTCAGGGTCGCGGTAGTAGAAGCCATAGCCCCACTTCAGATCTTTGCCATATTCATCAGTGTAGTCAATTTCAAAACGGAGCGGGAACTCTGTGTTGACATAGCCGGCGCCAGGTAAATTTTGGAAGAGCAGATTGACATCCAGTTGTAGGAAAAGGTTACGATAGACATCAACCTTGCGATCAATGACTTGGGTAATCCCCACTTCATTGTGGCGGTTTTCATCGCTTTGGTGGATAAAGTAGGCGACTTTGCGCCCCTCTTGCTGCACAAAGTCCACCGTGCTTGGCACAATACTGCCCTCAGCATTTTGGTAGGGTTGCCAAACGTCGGAGACGGGAGGGGTAAAGTTGCCATTGCGGATCAGATTTTGTTGGGCCGGAGCCGTCTCTTTGGCCACTTCCGCGGCGCTCATCCAGGCGCGCGCGCCGGCATAGATGTTGATCGTCTGGCCGTTGTCATGCCACAAGGTCGCCTGGCCGGCCACAACCGTCACATCGGTGCGCTCATTTTCGACCGAGATCTGATAGCTGCCGGCAGCAAAACGAATGCTGCCGTGAGGTGTATCCAACTGCACCGCCAATGGCCGGGCATTGCCACTGTTTGTAAAGACGCGGGCCTGGCCGCTATCTAATTGCAGATGGGCCTGATAGGGCTCGGCGCTCCAGGTCTTGAAAAAGGGCCGGCTCAGGCGGATGATCTGTAACTGACTGCCGGCGTAGAGTTGCAGGCTGCCCAACACTTCATTGGCTTCCTCATCGCTGATGAGGTTGAGGACCCCTTGCGCTGCTTCGCGGTCGGCGACAATCACATTGCCCGCCACAATTTTGTCACGCGGGCCGGTAATGGCAATCGCCTCGGCAGCCTTAGGGTTGGCGTAGAGCAATACGCCATTGGTGGCCGGGTCAAAGCGCGCCGATTGGCTGACGGGCAAATAGCGAATGGTATAGCTGATCGTGAGTGGAACGGTGATAAAGAGCGCGACAAAGATTACAAAGCTGACCAGAATTACTACCCAGGCCAGCCGTTCCGGATTGGCACGCCAATGACCCACCCACTGGGGAGGCCAAGGGGATGCAACGGCAGTCGCTGCGTTCTCACCAGAGAGTGGGCTCGACACCTTCGAACTCATGCATCAGCTCCTGTGGACGCATCCAGATCACGCCGGTTTTGTTGTTCGGCCAATAAAGCGCCGAGCAGGTCCAGCCAATAGCGGGCGTCACGGTCGGAGGGGCGCACTTCCAACGCACGCTGAAAGAAGGCACTGGCGCGCATCAATTCGCCCCGCTCTTTATAGATCAACCCTAAGTGGTAGTGAACATTGGGTGATTCTGGATCAGCTTGCAGCGCTTTTTCATAGGCGCGGATGGCACGTTCCTGCTGTTTGGGGCCTGCCGTCTTAAGATTGCCCAAATGGGCAGCCCCCAAATTGGTCCACAACATTGCATTCTCTGGCGACGCTTCGGCGGCCTTGGCCAAGACCTTGACGGCGCGATCCCATTTGCGCTGCAAAATGTAAGCACCCCCCAGGTTAATGGCCAGATCTGGGTGTGTTGGCGCAACTTTGTAGAGAGGTTCCAGCAGAGCAGCCGCTTCCCCTGGCCGGTTTTGATGTAACAATTTTGCGCTGTCGTTAATGATGCGCTGCAATTCATCTGCGGATAGATTCTGATTAGTCATAAGCGAGTTGAAAGTCTTACTATACTGAAAGCGAAATGAAACCCCGACGATTGAGAATGGCGGTTAGAGACTGAAGACTTGTGTGCGTAATCTCCAGTCTCCGATCCCCAGTCTCTGATCCCCAGTCTCGACAAAACGCCAGATCTCATTTTTAATGGAGTTTACACAGTTCACATAAGCAGCCACAACATGACAGACAAAGTGACCATGCTCAGTAACGTTGAAATAAAGATCACGGCGGCTACCAACTGTGGCTCTGCCTCAAACTCGGTGGCAAGCACCGCCGCCATCACCGCAGTGGGCATGCCGGATTGCAACAACAAAATGTTCCGTTCCAGCCCCTGGATCAACAAGAAGTTGCAGAGCAACCAGGCCAGACAAGGGGCAACTAACAATCGAATGAACACGCTGCGCAAGATCACCCCTGGCGTGTGGAAAAGCGGCGCATGGCGGAGTTGAATGCCCAACAAGATCAACATACCGGGAATCGCAGCATTGGCTAAGAGATCGATTGCACTTGTGAGACTTTGGGGTAACTGCACCTGGGTTGCATTGGCCAATAGACCGGCCAAAGCCATGTAGAGCACCGGCGCCTTTAAACTCTGCCGTAACGCCTTGGCCAGCACGGTCTCGCCGGCGGATGCCACCATGACGCCAATCGTATTGCTCATAAATGACATCACCACATAGTAGATTGCCCCAAGCGCCATGCCCGCTTCGCCAAAGGCGAAAAACGAAATCGAGATTCCCATGTTGCCGTTATTGCTAACGGCGCTGGCCAAAATGAGCGCGGCCCGCTGTTTACGTGCCTGATCAAAGCTTATGATCCAGCCAAGGAGGCCCGACACCAAGCCGACACTCACGGCCACAATGGCCAAATGTTCCAAAACACTAAAATCAAGCGCGGTGCGGTAGAGACTACGAAAGACTAAAGAGGGGGTGGCTAAATAGAAGAGCAAACGCCCAACCGAACGGCTATCAATTTGCACAGCGCCGGCCAAGACAAAACCAGCCCCAGCGACCAGAAAAACTGGCAAAATAGTCTGGATAAAAATCGAGAGCAGGGTGGCTAAAATCTGCATCTTACCTGCTCAACGGAGCATCGTTCGCTCTAGCGGATTAAACTTCTGCCCATTGCCCGTTTGGTCGACCTCGCCTGCGCGCTCTTCATCCTCTTCACCAATATCATCTTCCTCATCGCCACCTACATTGTGGAAAAGTTCATAATGCTCCAATGTGGGCATAAAAAATTCGACCACATACTCGTTGGGCACCCCCATAGGCTGGGTAAGCTCCGCCAACAGGGCATCGACAAAATCGCGCCGCTGCTTTGCCTTTAAAGAACGCGTAATTTCATCCCACAATAAGATGGTGCCGTAGACCCCCTCGTTCGTATAGTGCAGATCTAGCTTGCCAATGGTGGCGGGTTGGTGATCGGCCGCCAGTTGCTCTAAATCAAAGAGGGCGTACTGCTCCGAACTGTGGGTGCGCACCAGCCGTTTTAACTTTAAGTTCACAGGGAATGCTCATTCATCATAGGAACCCAAATCGTCCTCATCAAAATCGTCAGCAGACTCCCATGGGTCGTAATCCCCGGCATCCAGATCGTTGTCGTCATCTTCGTGGAGGCTGACGCCCTCGCGATCGCCAAAGAAAAGCATTTCCTCCAGCGCAACATCGGCGGCTTCGGCCAGCACTTCATCCTCGCCCTCGGCTAAGGCGCGCAAGGCGCGCCGCGCATCATTGCCGCCTAAGCGGCCTAGGGCAAAGATCGCTGCTAGCTGCACATCTTGCACATCGTCGAGCAGTAGTTGTAAAATCTCCCGCTCTGCTTTGCGGGCTTCCAATTCGCCACAGGCGCGTGCGGCTTCGGCGCGCATCAACGGGGAAGGATTCTGCAATTCGGCCCGCACCAATCCGCGCCACCGAATATCGGCACTGCGCCCCATTGCCACCAATGCACCGACGCGTAACTCTTCATCGGGTGAATAGTAACCATCTTCAATCAACTGCCGGACACCCGTTTCACCGGAATAGGCAATGCTCTCTAATGCACTGGCCTGAACAGTCACTACTTCAGACGGATTATGGAGCACAGCCAACAGCGCTTCCTCGGCGCGCATGGCGAGCGCCGTGTCGATTTCGTCTAACTCTCCCGCCAGCACAAAACCGCCCAGGGTGTTGGCCGCCGCCGCACGCACTTGGTTATCACGGTCGTTATGCAAGATTTGCACCAAAGGACCCACCAGATCACTGCCTGTATCTTCCCACAAGCCTTTAATGGCAGATTGGCGCACCTCCGCATCAGGGTCTTCTAACGCAATACGCAACAGACGACCTAAATGCCACTCCACATCCTCCATTGCAAATTCAATCAGCGAGCGCACCAGACGACGACGTGCTGTCACTGGAATCAGCAGCCAATCCCGACGCACCAATTCCATATTTTGCCGCGAAAGATCGGACAAGACAAAGAGATCCAGGCCGGTAACGGTCTCGCTCTGGTCGATCAGGTGGTGCATTAACTCTGCAACAGAAAAGCGCGGTTCCGGCGCTCCTTCTTGCTCATCTGCACCTTCAAGATCAAAGTAGGCAGTATAGTAATCTTTTGACAGCAAATCGCCGTTTTGGTTTGGCATACGTTAATTCCAACTAAAGCTCCAAATGGCGCTGGGAGGACTAACCGCCTTCCAACTGCCATCGACAAATTCAACAACTTCCACATACCAGCGCCACTGTCGGCCAAAAGCCTGTGGTGCTAGCCCACAAAGCGATTCGTCTAATTCCCACAAGGTGACATTAGAAGTACGAAATTGCTCCAGGATCCAAGTCACTTGCTCTACGTTGTTCTCATTATAGCCGCTTAGAAAGCCAAGATGCAAGAGATATTGATCATCGTTGCGAATATAAGCAACCGGCAACCAGGTCAAAGAGTTGGTTGAACTGCAACTGAGATAGGAACTGTCCTCCGGACTGCGCAAAATAGGGGCATCGACACGAATTTGTGCCTGATCCCCCTGCGCTGGCAACAGTGTTGCTGTTGCGCTAGGTGGGGCAGAAGTTGGCGCACTTTGGGTGGCAGTGGGGGGCACAGCAGCGGTACTGGCGCCAGCTGTGGGAATGATCAACACCTGCCCCACTCGAAGACGCCGCGCATCGTCCAGCGTAAGTTGATTAGCCGCCAAAAGATCATTAACGCTGACGCCAAATCTATCGGCAATCGTCGCAGGAATGTCACCAGGCCGGATTGTATAGGTGGTCACCGGGGCAGGTGAGGGCGACGGCAACGGTGACGGCGTTGCCGTCGGCAGCACAGTGAAGGTTGGCGTCGGATGGAGGAGGGCCGACGTAGGCTCTTCTGCCGGGGCGGCGGCCGCGCCAATGGCATCGTTCTTGCTGTTGGTGCGGATTACGGTCGCCGTGGCATCAAAAACGATGGTTGCGGGCGCGGTAGATGCAAGCGCCGGCGCAATCACCACCGCTGGTGTCGTCGCCGCCGTGGTTGGTGTCGCCGACGGTAAAGCTGTTGGCGTGTCGATGGCAGTAGGCGTAGGCGCGGTGGTGGCAGTGTTGGTAGGGGTCGGAAGTGCCGCAGGCGTCGCTGCTTCTGTTGGCGCCAGTGAAGTCAGAGGCGGAAGATTGTTCAGACTCACATCCGCGGCGACTGAATCTAACGATGCGTCACCCACAACTGGGGTCTGTACGGAGATAATATCAGTTGGAGGCGTCACGTCCAGCGTTAGCTGTGTCCGGCTGGACACGTTGGCATCAGCCACTGGGATCGTCTCAATGGTGATTTGTGGGTCAAGCCGTTCCCCCAATTGGTACAGCCAGTGCCAGCCACTCGACAGTTGTGCCTGTGCCCAATGGATAGGGCCATTCCCTGTCAGCCACTGCTGAGTAAGAATCGCCAGAAAAAATGCTACGACAATGAGTGGAGCCCCCCAACTGAGCCAACGGGGCGGTGCAGGCTGAAGTTCACGTCCACAGCCTGGGCAGATCATAAGATTGGAGGAAGCGAGTGTATTACAGTGACGACAGCGGATCTGTTCGCCTTTGTGTTGCAGATAGCCGCCACATTCCATGCAGATCGACGTTGTGGTCGATACGCGGGCGCCACAATGGGGGCACTGTTGAACGCTTTGCAGGTGCGCCGGGGTCAGGGGACGTCGCGCTAGATTTTGGGGCGTCGCCCTTGACTCTGGGTCACTATCTTCACTAGCAGAGGAAGGTGTTGAACGTAAATAATTAGGTTGCTCTTGCACGGTTCCTATTCCAAATCGCTGTGCGGACATAAGCATAATTCACGCTTATGTCCGCACAGCTTACCAATTTTATTGGCCCAGCAATGCGTGCCAGTCTATGCTGACGCTGCCTGTGCGAATATCCTGCACAGTAATATACGCCATTAGACCGAGCAGTAGCATAAAGCCAACCATATGCACCAATCCCTCACGTTCGGGGTTAACACGGCGGCCGCGTAATGTTTCAATCAAGATAAAGAGCAGCCGCCCACCATCCAACGCCGGCAATGGCAGCAGATTGGTAATCGCCAGCGCTGCGCTCAAAATTGCCGATAGCCGCCAGATGGGAAACCAGAGCCCTGTATCAATGGTGGCAGAAACTGCACCACCCACCATCTGCGCAATGCCAATCGGACCGGACAATTGCGCATCTGCACTTGAGATCATACCTCTAAGCCACATAACAGGCAACTGAAGCACCAGGAAAATATATTGGAAGGTGGCCACGACACCTTGCCAGAGGGACTGCAGGAACGGCAAAGTTGCTAAGCCACTGACATCGCCAATGACAACACCGATAGAGCCCTCACGCGGAGGCGGGTCCACACGTGGTGTTAACGAGACCGTTAGCCACTGCCCATCGCGCAGGACGGTAATCGGTGTCTCTTTGCCTTGATTGCGCTCAATCACATCACGGAGCGGATTCGTGGTGGAATTGACCACACTATCATCGACCCGATAAATAATGTCCCCAACGTGCAAGCCCTGGAGTTCGGCTGGACTATCTTTGGCGATGGCTAAAATCTTTGTATCCAGGACCCGCACATAGCCATTGGTGGCCAAAATGGTGGCAATCAACTGCTGATTGGGAACTGGCACCTCAATCATCTCACCATTGCGGCTAATGGTCAGGGTAGTGGCACCTTCCCCATGCGGCTGCCAAACATCATAGCCTGAATTGGGACTGACGCTGACCATGGCGGGACGGTTGTCTGCCTTGAGCAGCAGATCACCCGTCTGTAACCCAAGTTGCGCTGCCGCCGAACCGGGCGCCACATCGGTTAGCTGCGCATAAGCGGCGCCGGCAGGAAAGCCGGCCATAAAGCTGGCCGCAAACAAAATACAGGCCAAGAGAATATTCATGACCGGGCCGGCAAAGAGCGTCGCAGCCCTGGCCCAACGGCTAGCCGCATTAAATGAACCCGGCGACATATCGGCGCCATCTTCGCCCTTCATCCGCGCAAAGCCGCCAAAAGGGATCAAGTTGATCGAAAAGAGGGTGCCATCATAAGTGAAGAGCTTCAGAATGCGGGGCGGATACCCCATGCCAAATTCTTCCACGACAATACCATTGCGTCTGGCGACCCAGTAATGGCCCAATTCATGAAAAAAGACGAGCACACCCAAAACAATCACAAACGAAACAACGGTAATAAGGGTAGACATAAACTGATCTTGCCTTTCGCGCCGATAACGTCACCTAGCATCTGTGCAGGTTGCCCGGCATAATTTATCCAATCTTTTGGATATCAACATTTCCGTCGCACAGTTTTAATCAAGTCTATATTAATCAGATCTATTTAGTCAGATCTATTTAGTCAGATCTATAGGAGAGTGCATCCTCGGAAATTGTAGCGAAGGTAAGCATAACACTGCACCAAATACTTTTCAGTGCGCGCTGCATTATACTCGCTTTCAACTTTATCTCGCAAATAGCCCGAGTAGATATCCCTGACGTTTGCTGTGCTGTACATATACATCTTATATACTGAACTCAACTGTTTCCATGTGGGGTCACAAAGAATCGGTAACTGTGTAGGCCCAACATAGCTAACCGAGAAGGGTTTAGGCATACTCAAAGAAATAAGTAGGGGCATTCCCTTGCAGGCGCCCGCAAGGGGACGCCCCTACTGGATATTTTATTTTTTGAAAGCGCCTTATTGTGACACACCCAGCATAATTGCAGCTATACGCATTGCAACGATGATCTGTGATTACTTTACCCCGTATTCACGCCTTTTTAGATGACAAATTGCTGTCACTAAATACGACAAATGTCCCACTGGAACTTCTCTGATAAACAACATATGTTTTAGTTTACCCAGTTTCTTTAGCCAGGTTTGTAATTATTCTCCATGCAGCAGCGTACCCACCGTGACCGCTGGTTCCAATAGAGTACGGGACAGGTTGCCAGCCGACAAGCCACTGCACACGACCACATCCAGGCCCGGGTTTGCCGCCAACAAACGCATGGATTGTGCGACTTTGGCGGCCATGCCGCCGGTTACATCCACGCCGTGACTTGCGCCCAAGCCACCCTCGATCTCACGCAATGTGGTAGGCGTAATGCGCCGAATCAATTGCGCAGCGGGTTCAAGCAACGGATCGGCGCTGTAAATGCCTTCCACTTCGCCGGCCAAAATAATGCGACTGGGCTGCAGCAGTGGCGCCAACCACGCAAAGATCTCCTCAGTACTGGCAATCGTGCCGCCGCGTAACGTGTCGAGCGCCACATCACCATGCACCACGGGCACCAACCCATGCGCCAACGCTTGCACAATCGGCGCGGCGTCGCCTTGCGCAATCCGTCCATCTTCACAGTACATCAAGGCGCTAGGCTGGATGCTCCATGCGGGGATGCCGGCAGCCAATAAAGCGCCAGTCACAATCCGGTTTAACCGGGCCGCGGCATCAGCGGTCAGGGCAAAGCCATGCCAGTCTGCTGGCGAATGTACACCGGCGTGCGTGCCATATTGTTGCGCATGAACATGGCCAAAGCTGCCGGATCCATGACCGATGAGCAGCCTTAGCGACGGCTGCAACTGGCGCACGGCGGCAATCTCTTGGGCCAGCTGTGCAATGACCGCATGACGTGGCGCCTCGGCCACCCGTTTGTCGGTAATGAGCGAGCCACCCAACTTGAGAAAGACCAGTGTGCCGTCCGGCCACTGGGTAGATGACAAGTGGGTAGATGACAAAGTAGATGATGATAAAGAAGCGGTCGCTGTGGATCGTAACATAGGGGCCTTAGGGATAGATCATGACTTCAATAATACCGTTTAATAGGGCTTCGTCTTGCGCGGGCAGCACGGTGCGCGGATCAAAGAGCAGTTGATCACGCTGAATGCGACAGATAATCGGCAGCTCGCGATGGCGCAGCCGGGCGGCAGCTTGATCCGGCGCCGGGTGAGTTAACGCCAGCAACCGGGTCGGCAACACTTCGCCCGGCAGACTGCCGCCTCCCACAGCGCTTTCGCCTTGTTGCATGACACCATCGATCTCCGCCGCGGCCAGTGTAGCCAACCAACGTTGTACGCGCGCTTCTAGCATGGCCTGGTTAGCGCCAATCATTTGCCAGACCGGCAGTTCTTCGACAGCCTGACCACGACGATAGCTGCGCAAGGTGGCGTCCAACGCGGCAAAGGTAAGCTTATCCACGCGCAGCGCCCGCGCCATGGGATGGCGGCGCAACTGTGCAATTAGATCGCGGCCGCCGACAATGATCCCCGCCTGGGGTCCACCTAACAGCTTATCGCCACTGAAGGTAACCAGATCGGCGCCGGCAGCCAGACTTTCTTGCACCGTGGGTTCCGGCGCCAGTCCATAACGACTGGTCTCCAACAGCGTGCCGCTGCCCAGATCATCGATCAGCAGTAACGGCGTATGGGCATGGGCAACGGTAGCCAATTCTGCCAGCGTCGGCATAGTGACAAAGCCGACTTGCTTAAAGTTGCTGGCATGGACACGCATGATGGCCGCAGTGGCTGGTGTAACCGCCTGGGCAAAATCATACAGATGGGTGCGGTTGGTGGCGCCTACCTCCACCAATTGGGCTCCGCTTTGGCGCAATACATCAGGAATGCGAAAGCCACCGCCAATTTCCACCAGTTGACCGCGGCTGATCAACACTTCCCGCCCCAGACAGAGCGCGGAAAGCACCAGATAGACAGCCGCTGCGTTATTATTGACGACCAGCGCATCCTCCGCCCCGGTCAATTCACGGAGCAGATGGCGGGCGTGGTCATGCCGGCTGCCCCGTTGGCCGGACGCCAACTCGTATTCAAGATTGCTGTAGCCTTGGGCTACCGCTGTAATCGCGGCGCAGGCTGCCTGACTCAGCGGGGCGCGCCCTAAGTTGGTATGAATAATCACGCCGGTGGCATTGATCACAGCGCGTAAAGAAGGCGTGGCCTCGGTCGCTAACAACGTGGTGACCTGAGTTACAATCTGTTCGATGGCAGGCGCTGATTGCCCACTTTTGATCCGCTGACGTGCACGCGTTAACACCTCACGAATTGCGTCAGTCACTTGGGACTGTCCCAATTGCGCGGCTAGGAGCGTCAGCGCCGGCAAGCGTTGTAAGCTGTCCACAGCCGGCAAGTTACGATATTCTTGTTGTGTGGGCGTGGATTGTGCTTCATTTGACATAGTGTAACTATAGCATAGAGCTTACGAAGTTGGCAACAACTCTTGAGAGGTGCGCCACAATGTCACGCGGCACTGCGCACTATCGACGACCGCAATGTAGACCATTTCCTCTGTTGTCAGCACGGCCACACCTGTGGGGTTAGCCAACTGTATAGGGTCGGCAAAGTAGGCCAAGGGCTGTCCATCCGCACCGTGGTAGAGCAAAAGACCGCGCGCCGGATCGCTGAGCAGAAAAGCACCATTGGGGAGGCCGGCCAAATGGGGACCATGTAAAGTATTAGTCGGCGCAATGGCGTGGATGCTGCCGTTACTGCCAAGTTGCCAAAGTCGCCCATCCTCCGCCGTAACCGCCCACTGCGCCTGCTCGGTCACCAGCGTGTCAACCGGCTGCCCCTTGCCTATACCCGTCCCTGGTCCACCATAGCTTTGCAAGAGTTCGCCCTGGAGTGACAGCGCAACAACGCGCGCGCCGCCGGTGTCGGCAATCAGGGGCGCACCATTGTTGTTTAGCGCCAGCCCGCGCGGAAAGTAAAAATCAGTGGTTGTCGGACGTGGATCAGCCCCACCGGTCATGGGATTAAGCGTCCACAGTTGTGCAGCGGCAGCATCCAGCAAGATGGGAAAGACACCATCGGCCATGTCCAAGTCAAAAGGCTCTTGCCAGCCTGCGTTGGTGTAGAGGCGACTTGTCTGGCCATCTAGAGTATATTCCACCACACGGTGGTTGGCGGTATCGGCCACCGCGATGGTCTGCCGCGCCGCACTAAAGGCCACACCGTGGGGTTGATCGAGTTCTTCGGGGCCGGCGCCACAACTGCCCCGCTGCCAGAGCGCCTCGAGCGGCAAAAGGGGTAGGTTCGTGGGCAAGATCGTTACCTGTGGCCGCCAAAAGTCAACCTGCTGTGAGAGCGCAAAGGCGCTGTATTGCTCCTCTGGATCAAAGGTCGGCGGTCCCAAAGGCAGGGGTCGATCATAGGTTTCCAGCCGCTCTTGGTCTGGCGTCAGGTAGTCGCGCAGCAATGGTAACGGACCACTACCGGGTGGTTGCCAAAACAGTTGCAGAGTAGTTTCCTTGGTCAGCGGGGTAAAGTCAACCGTAATGATGTGCCAGCCCCGAGTCAGATAGATCACCCCTTCCGCATAGCCACTGCGGCCCGTGTCGGTCGCCTGCGTCTGTGCCTCACTATCGGCCAGCAGAGAGCCGTCAACGGCGAGCTGTATGACGCTGTTGTCGTTTGCCAGCGTGGCAAAAAGATATTCACCAGCGCGCGGTGCGGCCACGTTACCGACCCACTTGGTATGATAGGGCGTTGGCAGATCGGCAGGCAAACCGATAAGCAGATCCTTACGCAAACTCAGTTCGTGCGCGGGGTCGTCGCCGGCGCGATAGCGTCCCAGGAGGCCGCCGGCTGGTGCATCCACCGTCCGCAGTGCTGAAGGGGGGATTACCTCACTACGCCCATCAGGCCGTTGCCAGCGCACCTGGAGCGGCGCCGACGCCTGCCCTGACGCAGACGCCGTCATGGCCACATAAAGTTCAAGCTGATAGAGCCCTTGGGCCAACTGCGTTGTATGGCTGGTCAACCCCAGCGAACTGTCCAAGACAAGTTGGTTATCGAGTTGCAAATTGAGTTGCTCATTGGGGTCAGTTAAACCATCGACGGTAAAGGTATAGGCGCCGGCCGCGGTCACCACCAATGTCCCTTGCCATTGGGTCAAAAACGGCGGCGCCACCGGCGCTCCATTGGCAGTAATCAGACGCGGCCAATCCAACCGGAGCGGACCGGTTAAGGTCAAAGCGGCGCCGGCCCACGTCGGCTCAGCCTGTCCAAAAGTGGGCTGACCGTTTTCAGCTTGGCCGGCAGCCGGCGGAGATGCTGCGGCGGTCGTGTACGGTTGCAGATAGCCGCGCAGCCCTTGTTGCGCCGCTTGTTGCGCCGCCGTAACGAAAAAGGTCGTAAAGAGCAAAGGCCCATTGGGAGGTGCCATCTGCTGCCCCACCACGCCTGCGGGATAAAGTTCCTGCAACAGTGGCAGCCATTGCGGCTCATTGGGCTTGAGCAGATAGAGTCTGTCGCGATAGGCCATACTGTTGCCAAGCTGGTTCAGCAAGTGCTCCAGCGGTTGGAGCTGTTGGTCACTGCCGGTTGGCGTGGCAAGGAGCTGCACACGAGGGTCGTTTAAGACTGTAGTGGGGGCAAAGATGCTGAGATCGGGCTGCTGTTGCAGTTGTTCCAACAGGTAGCGCCCCATCGCCAGGTCAGCATCACCCTGGCTGGCGGTGCGCAAGGCGCCGGTCTGTTGGAATAAAGCCAACAGCGGCAGCAGCGCCATGAGGAGCAGCAGGCTGAGGACAATACGTGCACTTTGCGCCGGCGCCAGCAGGGGACGCCAGGTGATCTGCAACGCAAGCAACCCCTGGTCAAGCGCTAATGCCGTCACCAACGGAAGCAGCAGCAAGAGCACAATATCGCTACTCAACGTGGCATAGGGCAACGCAGTCGGTAAATAGGCAGCAACGCCCAAGACCAGCAACGCGCTGCCCAACCATTGCCACTCCAACTGAACAAGATTGCGCAAGAGCACGCCTAGACCTACGAGCAATAACATGCCCCACAGCGGATGCAACGTCGCCAGCGTCAGCCCCGCTAAGGGCGCCGCCACAGTGGCCTCCCCGACTGGCCCAGCAAACGCGCCTGACCAGGGGAGGAACAACAGACTGCTGGTGCTAAGCAACACCGCACCGGTGAGCAGCCCGCCCAGCAGTGTATCGCGGTGACGTGAGATGACGGCGCTCAAGAGCAAGAGGAGCAGCCAAACTACAAGTACGCCATGCCAGCCTGTGCTGCCCTGACCACTCCAGCTTAAGAGCAAGCCGGCGACTAGCCACCAGCGCCACTCGTTTGTTTGATAGGCAACGAGCAGTAACCAAAGCGCGCCGCAGAGAAACAACACGGTCTCCAACAGCTGGGGCGCCAGGGTAATCATCGCGACCTGATTGGGATAGAGCGCCAATAGGGTTGCGCCCAGCAAGGCCCCTGTGAGGCTGAGCAGGCGCAGGAGGAGAAGGTAGAAAAGCGGTGCGATGAGCACGCCCAGGATTAGCCCCGCCCAGCGCAGACTGGCAACGGGGTCTGCACTCCACCAGAACAGGAGATGGGTAAGTCCAGCAAAAAGGCGCCATTGGGTTGGCGCGGCCAGCAACGCGCCGGCGCTGGCGCATTCTGTCTCCACACAGACCGAAGGCAGTTGGCTCAGATAGAGTAGCCGCACTCCAAGCGCAACCAGCATGACAAAGAGCAGCGGCAGCCAGTAGGCTGTTACATTGCGGCGTAAATCGGGAACCCTGGTATCACACCTTGCGAGCAGGTGTGATGAGAGAATCTCTGGGTGCGGCAGAAATCCAGAGGCGCTACCACTGGTGGCAACTGTCGAAGAATTTCCGCCGAGATTTACTGGTCTGTCAGTAGAGGGTGGCTCGGCGGTTGTGGTTGAAGACATAGGGAAGCGCGTTATACGCCAGGCCCAAGGTCCTACTGCCGTGAGCAGGAGCAAGAGGCCCATGCTGAAGAGAACCTGTCCCACCAGCGGCGGCAGTAAAAGCAAGGAGGCGCCTTGCAACAGCCGCCCCGTAAAGGCACAGATGAGGCCGGTGTAGAGCAAGGTGTTGCCGATGGACGTGGGCTCCTGGTGGGTGCGCAAGTTGGCCGTGACTAGTTTGGCGGTACGCGCCGTGACGTGCGACCGGCTCGCCGCGGCCGCGCTGAAAATGGCCAGGCTAGCCAGCGCCAGGCCATCGCGCAGCGCATAGCCTCCCACCGGGAGCGCAGCTATCACCAGACGTGCGGCGCTATACGCCACCACTGAAGCTAATAGAAAGAGTAGTAATCGACGCATCGCTGTACTCTACCAGCGAACGCGCCAGAGAGCCAAAATCAACCAAACGCAATGGTCTAATTTTTTACTTGCTGGAGATCTGATTATACTTAGTTCGACTTTGTACGAGTTAGCACATTAACAAGTTAATAAGAAACAGCAGAAAGCAAGCGCTGTACCGGGAAGCTGTAGAATAAACAGAGAGCCGGTGTTTGGGCAGTTGTCTGGAAAAGCAAATGAGACCAAAGGCGCCTGCGCACCAGAGCGAGTAGATCGTGAAAGGTGGCATGGGACTTGGGATACCAGGCCGCCTGCGACAAAGGGAGTTGTCCATGCGGATAAAAGGCATAAGCCATGAGGACAACGATGCTGAAGAGTCCAAAGAGTGCAGGGGTCGTCCGTTCAATAGCCTTATCACTCCACTGGCGTTGGGTCTCGAGGCCCAACTGAGCGCGGGCATCTTCAAAGGTGACCTCATGGGACCAGCGCTTGACGAAATCCGTGATGATGGTCGGTGCCGATTGATGCATATCGGTTGAGAAATAGGCAACGGTCCGGCGTTCGCCGTTGGGCTCACGGACCAAAACCCAGCGAATGCGCAGGGGCGGTGTCCCCGTGGAATACCAAAGGGCGGTACCGGTAGTCCAGTCAACGATTTCGGTTTCGCCACCATACCAGGCGATACGACTGCGCTGCCAGCGAGTGCTCTTGGCCGTGGCAACGTCGGTCAGATTCGGTAGCCGTTCCCCAACGAGGGCAGGCCGGCCCCGCCGCTTCTTGCCATCCTCGCGATACCGGGATGGTGGCTCATCAAAGAGCCGTGCATCCAATCGCAATGGGGCAATCAGCGTGATGCCGTTCGCCTGTGCACGTAAGCCTAATTCGATCACGGCGTACGCCCCATCGCCGATGAGATGGATACGCCAGCCAGGTAAGTGTCGGCGTAGCCAAGCCACAACCTGCATCGTCCGTTTGGCCACCGTGCGATGATGAATGCCCAGCGCCGCACTCACCTTCGGGGTTGTCAGCGGCACCGAGAGGAAAGGCAAGGCACAGCCATGGGGGCTCCATGGCAACTGCACTACCACGGCAAAGGTCAGCCAGCGAATGCCCTTCGTGCTCACATTGACCTTGCGACTTGACGCGAGACTATCGCGCCAGTGACCACATTTGCGAATCTGGGGTCCCCATCGTCGTTCTAACGTCTCATCGACTGTGATGTAGATGATCGTACTTATGGCGACGAACGTCTTCACAATCAATTCCAACAAGATCTGTGCCAACAACAGCCCATCCCACTTGGCACGATTGAGCACATGGTGATATTTCGACCAGTCTCCCTTTGCTTCCAGACCGAGTACTCGCAACGCCGCCGTTACCGTCCTTCTTCCTCGCGCCAAGATCGTTCCGATCACCAGGATGATGACTTTTTGATACGTTGGCTGCGTGAACGCTGGGCGAAATGCCGCAAACAATGGTATGATTTCTGCTGGAAGGGACATTGGCTTCTCCTCGCTTTGATGGTGGTTTCGTCACTCCTATCTTAGCGTAAAGTTGCCTTTGTCCCTTCATTTATTAACTTGTTAATGTCCTTTTTGTACAAAGTCGAGCTTAGTGTCTGTCCGTAAATTCTCTGTGCCCAAGTCTACAACTCGACAAAGTAATGGACGTCACAACCGAATTTACAGATAGTTTCTTAGCATCATCAGCTCGTTCTATCCTGAAATCGAAATAAAAACTGGACTTTGGGACTGGAGATTAGAGACTGGAGATTAGAGACTGGAGATTAGAGACTGGAGATTAGAGACTGGAGACTTGTGTACGCAATCCTCAGTCTCTAATCTCTAGTCTCCACCAAACGCCGGATCTCATTTTGAACTGAGTATAAGATTAGACAATGTCAGACGCAACACGTAACACGCAATAATCATCACCCATGTCAAATTCTCACCAACTTCTCTATCCCAAATTACGCCAGCTAGATATTCGTCACCACACCGAGTATGGTCGTCCCTATCTTTTGCTACGGGATCCGCAGCAAATTACAGAGGCAACGCTGCTGATTCCTCAGCCCTTAGCGGCGGTGCTGGCTTTTTTTGATGGCCTTCATACCCTCGCCGACATGGCCACAGCTTTTCAACAACGACATCATGTTACCATACCGGTTGATCGCATTGAAGAATTAGTGACAGCGCTGGATGAGGCTCATATGCTAGACAATGAACGCTTTGCGACGGCTCGCCAACAGGCGCTGGACGACTATCGCCGCGCGGCCTTCCGGCCACCAACCTTGGCCGGCCGTTCCTATCCCAGTAACCCGAAAGCGCTTTGGCAGTTGTTACAGGATCATCTGGAGGGCGCTGACCATATTGAGCCGCTGGCGCCTAATTGGGAGCGCCCGGTAGGTCTGCTCAGCCCCCATATCGATTATCCGCGCGGCGGCGCCGTCTATGCGCAGATCTGGAAACGCGCGGCGCAGATTGTGCAGGAGGCAGAATTAGTGATTTTGCTGGGCACCGATCACTATGGCAGCGACCCCTTTACCTTGACGCGCCAAAACTATGCCACACCCTATGGCGTTCTCCCCACAGCACAACCGGTAGTCGATGCCCTTGCCGCAACCATTGGCGAAGAGGCTGCCTTTGCCGGCGAGTTACGCCATCGCGGGGAGCATTCATTGGAGTTGGTCGCGGTCTGGCTACACCATATGCGCGCCGGCGTTGCCTGTGAAGTGGCGCCGGTGCTCTGTGGTGGCTTTCACCATTTTCTCTACAATGGCCAACAGCCGGCCACTGATCCGCTGACCACAGAGGTGATTGCTACGTTGCAGCAAGCTACGAGGGGGCGACGCACCGTAGTCGTGGCGTCCGGTGATTTGGCCCATGTGGGGCCGGCTTTTGGGGGCGCAGCGCTGACAGCTTCTACACGGGCCCTCTTGCGCGCCGCCGATGATGAATTGATTGCCCACATGTTTAAGGGTAATGCCGAAGGGTTCTTCCAGGCGATCCGCCATGTGCGCGACCAGAACAACGTCTGCGGCGTTGCGCCCATCTATCTGACGATGCGCACATTGGCCGCAACGGAAGGTGAACATATCGGGTATGCCACGTGCCCTGCCGACGACTACAACACCTCGGTGGTGACCGTAGGCGGCATGGTCTTTCATGGCAAAACAGGGGACTGAATCCAGCGCAGAGAAGCTATACTACATGATGGTAAATGATTCGGTGATGAGCTATGATTAGGTATTGCGGATAGGGAAGAGGAAATGACAACGAACATCTATTCAGGATGTCGCCGTAGGTAACAGAAAAACCTTGTTGTCTGTGCGATGATTTTTATGATTGTATGAGGGCTATGATTCCGCCGGCAGATACAAGAAAAGAAGCAAAAGGGAGTTGAGACATGGCTGTCATTACACGCTTGACTGGTCTGGAGATTTTGGATAGCCGCGGTCGGCCTACGGTGCAGGCGACCTGCCGCTTGTCTAGCGGTGTAGAGGCGACAGCGTCAGCGCCATCCGGCGCCTCGACCGGCGCGGCCGAAGCGCACGAGTTGCGCGATAGCGACCCTACACGCTATCGCGGCTTGGGCTGTCGCAAGGCAGTGGCGCATATCAATGAGACATTCGCAGAGGCGCTCTGTGGAACCTCCTTTGCCGACCAGCGACAACTCGACCAGGCCATGCTGGCGCTCGATGGCACGCCACAGAAAGGGCGGTTGGGCGCCAACGCGATTTTGGCCGTTTCCCTGGCTTTTGCCCGTGCACTAGCCGTTGAGCGCGCCCAACCCCTCTATCGTTATTTTGCCACCTTGCTCGATCGTCCTCTGCCTCAACGTCTCCCCCGCCCGACGATTAATCTTTTCAGTGGCGGCAAACATGCCGGCGGACAGGCGCCGTTGCAGGATGTATTGGTCGTCGCCAGTGGCGCCCAGAGCATTGACGATGCTTTGGCCATGACGGTGGCGGTCTTTCAGGCCGCAGCCGATCTCTGCCAGGAGAAGTATGGCATGCGTCTGCTCACTGCCGATGAAGGCGGGCTGGCGCCTCCCTTTACAGACGCCGAAGCCATGTTGCGCGATGCCGTTGCCGCCATCGAACGGGCGGGTTTTGTGCCGGGCCGGGATGTACATCTCGCCGTCGATGTTGCCTCCAGCCATTTCTATGCCGACGGCCACTATCACTTGGGCGCTACGCCCCTTACTAGCCAACAGATGATTGAGCAACTGGCTGCTTGGGTGGCGCGCTATCCGATTGTCAGCATTGAAGATGGCTTGGCTGAGGAAGATTGGGTGCACTGGCCCCTGTTACGCCGCCAGATTGGCGACCGTGTGCTGGTATTGGGTGACGATCTGCTCTGCACCAATCCAGGGCGGATCGAGCGTGCCGTGGCCCAAGCGGCCGCCAATGCGCTCCTGCTCAAGGTCAATCAAATTGGGACATTGACGGAAGCTGCGGAGGCGTACACCCTGGCGCGAGCCGCGGGCTGGGCGGTGACGATCAGCGCACGCAGCGGCGAAACCGAAGATAGCTGGCTCGCCGATCTCGCCGTCGGCTGGAGCGGGGACCAACTCAAGGTAGGATCGATCACGCAGTCCGAACGGCTGGCCAAATATAACCGACTGCTGGCCATTGAAGCAGAGACAGGCTGGCCGGTCGTTGCTTGGCCCCACTGACAGTTTCGTGCCAGCAGCCAGCAGCCCTTGCTGTTGGCTTAAGGTACAGCTTCGCGATACGACACTTTATACTTTCTCCAGGTCATGGGCATACCACCAGGTGTTGCGCAGCAGGACATAGAAGGGTTTGCCGGCTGTCTGCCAGTGGGTGACGGCATCGGCGAGGATAGAGCGGGCGGTGCGCCAGGCGGCCCGATCCCGGCGGGCAAAATGAAAAACGCCGTCGTACAGGAGCACATAGCCCTTGGCCGGCGCCCATGCCAGGTCGGTAACACATTCCTCAAATGCATCCCAATTGTGGCCGAAGTAGAGGGGGAACTCCATGGCTGCCGCGGCAATACGTAAAAAAGAGTCCTTGTCTTTCACCACGGTGCCGTCAATATAAAAACCGCGCCAGCCGTGCCGCACCAACGGTTCCATCAAATAATCAGCATTAGGCGCATTGGTTAAACGGTAAAGTCCAGGCGGCAACGTGCCGACCAGGATCTGCTCCACAGGATTCATCGTTCATCTACCCACGAAAATGAGCTGTAGTGGTCATCGGTATAGTAAAATTCACCCTCTGCGCCGGCAATGATGCGCCGCGCGCCCCGGTCAGATTCACCGGGGGTTACGACCGTATATTCCCGGTAGTAGTTGCGCGACTTTTGGGGCAACAGACGTTCCCGGTTTTGAAAGACTGTGCCATCCTTGCTATAGGGAAAGGGGCCGCCGGCATGAATCAGTTGCAGCGTCTCACGCGCTTCAGGCGGCAACTCATCCAGCGTAATGACCGCCATGCCACGTGGTCCGGCGCGCGGCGCAGTCGTTGGGGTGGATATGGGTTGGGGCGCCAGCGTGGGCGTAGCCGTAAACGTGGGGGGTGCCGTGGCTGTAGCCGGCGCTTGCGTGGGCGTCGGCGGCACAGTCTCGGTCATGACCTGTGCAACTGTCACCGTGACAGCCGAGGCCTGGTTGGCGTCGGCAGCAGTTGTTGGCGCCGACGCAGCGGCATCCTCAGTTGGCGGGCTCTCTGGTGGCGTCGCGGTTGAATTAGCAACCTGTTGTACTGAAGCAGGTGCGGTGGTTGGCGCGGTGGCTTGAGAGTTCGCGCCACCACTCAGCCAACGATTCGCCAACACGATTAGCAGGATCAACAGGATAGTGCCGATGCTGTACTGTCCGCCTCGTTTTGTCGCTGTCGCTGGTGAAGTTTTTGGTGTTTGCTTTTGCTTAGAAGGATTGGATTGCGCCATGATAGTGGAAAGCTGAATGAGTCAAAGATTTAATGTTCTACTAATCTTTCACCTGTTTGCGGTTTTACGGATAACCTTTTTTGCTTGTATACTACAGGTATTCTGGACAAGTATCTCAGGTAGTAGTCCAGGTATAGATCCTGGCACAAGTGGTCCCAGTATACATCTGGATAGGTTCTTTGACCAATTGCATCGGGTGCGTACCACCAATGGGGCGCAGCACCAGCAAAGCCAAGTGCGCTGCTTGCCCATTGCCCCTAATTAGGAACGTGCCCACTTGCATCCTTTATGAGGCAATCATTCCATGTTTGACCTGCTTATTCGTAACGGCACGATTATCGATGGGGTAAAAACGCCCAGATACCAGAGTGATTTGGGCATTCAGGGTGACCGTATTGTTCAGATCGGGAAGCTGGCCGGCGCAGAGGCGCGCACGGTGATTGATGCGGCCGGCAAAGTGGTTGCACCGGGCTTTGTGGATGTCCATAACCATTCGGACGCCTGGCTGCTCAAGACGCCGCATCTGCTCTCCAAAACAAGCCAGGGCTTTACCACCGAAGTTATTATGGCCGATGGCATTTCGTATGCACCGGTCAATGCGCACACCGTCCACGACTGGATCTACTATCTGCGCGCCCTTGATGCCTTGCGCTACGAGGAGTACAGCGGCTGGGAAACATTGGCAGAGTACATGGCGCGGTTGGATGGTGCAAACGTACAAAATAGCATCACCCATATCCCCTACGCTAACTTGCGCACCCTGGTCTGCGGCTTTGGCCGGGCAACGCCTGACGATTTTCAAATGCGCCAGATTTTAGCAGAGGTGGAAAAGGGCATGGCTGCAGGGGCGGTTGGCCTCTCCACGGGGCTTGACTATGTTGCCCAGCAATTTGCCACCACCGAGGAATTGGTGGAAGTCTGCCGACCCATGGCGGCGCAGCAGAGGCTCTATGTCACTCATGTTCGCTACAAAAAGGGCACACTGGCCGGTGTGCAGGAAGCGGTCGAAATTGGCCGGCGCGCCGGCGTGCCGGTGCATATTTCACATCTCAAGGAGACATCGCCGGCGGCAATCGAAGAACTGCTGACCTATATCGATACGGTTGCTGTCAACGAAGTGGATTTTTCGTTTGATGTCTACCCCTATCTGCCTGGCTCGACCATGCTCAATTATCTGCTGCCCTACGAGGTATGGGTGGACGGTCCCTTGGGCGTGTTGCCCAAATTGCGTGACCCGCTGGTGCGAGCGCGTTTTGCCCAAAGTCTGGCCTTTACGCCATTAGATGAAACGCACATTGCCTGGTTACCCGGCAAAGAAAATGCACGCCATCAAGGCAAAACATTGGCCGACTACGTTGCCGAAACCGGTTTGCCGGCGGCAGATGCGCTCTGTAACCTGCTGATTGAGGAAAATCTGGCCGTGCTGCTCGTCTTTCATCAGGGCGATGATCGTTTGATCGACCCCTTCTTGCAACATCGCTGCTATATGATGGGCTCGGATGGCATCTACCATGAAGAGAGCGCAATCCACCCACGCCAGTATGGCTCGGCCACACGGATCCTGGGCAGTTGCGTGCGTGAGCGTGGACTCTTTACACTGGAAGAGGCTGTCGGCAAGTTGAGCAGTACGCCAGCTGCGCGCTTTGGTTTAAAGGAACGCGGCGTACTGCAAGCGAACTATTTTGCTGATATTGTGATCTTTGACGCGGATCGTGTCGCCGACCAAGCAACCTATCATGCTCCCCACACATCCTCCACCGGTGTTGACTATGTAATCGTCAATGGCGCAGTGATTATAGCGGAAGGGCAGCCTCTCCCCCATACAGATCTCCCCTTGCCCGGTCGTGCACTCCGCTATCGCCAGTAATTTTAAAGTGGGCTCTGGTTGAAAACCGTAGTTTTACACAGCAAAAACTACGGTTTTCAAAGCAACCGCACTCTGGGTGCATGAACTGAGCAGCCCCCTGTGTTAGGGTGCGTACCACATTTTCGGAGGAGTTTTGGCAGAGAAATGGGGGAGGCTCGACTCGGCCCCCGAAAATGGGACACACCCCCTGTGTTATTTCCGTTTGACATGAGGTCATAAAAAAAGCTATCATTAGTAATTAGTATATAAATTCACGATTATCAAATCTAGTAAGTCAAATCTATTCAATCAAATTTTCACTTAATTGGAATTGGATCAAGTTACCGTAGCAAGTTGCTGATTACGCAGTAGAAATGGTGGCTACTCCATACTGCGCTAGAAATCTGTCAAGGAGTTTTGTGTTGATACGAGAAAACATTGCCAAATTGCTGACGCTGCTGACCCTAGCGGCTACTGTGTTCAGCGGTTGTTCGCTATTACCGGCCAGCCGGGCCGAACGTGCCGCTGCTGACGCGCCAACCCCTACCCCGATTCCAACGCCGATTGTGCCGGTAAAACCGACCTATACGGTAAAACGGGGTGAGATTGTTGACGAAATCACCTTTAGCGGACGGATTTCTCCGGTAGTTGAGGAAGAACTCTTCTTCCGCGCGGCCGGTCGTGTGCGCTCTGTCTTTGCCAAGCGTAACGAAATGGTGAAGAAAGACCAGGTTCTTGCCGAGTTGGAGATCGACTCTCTGGAACGTGAATTAAAGACTGCCCAGCTTTCATTGGATCGCGCCCAAGTAATCTTGGATGAAGCCCAACATAATTTGGAAGAAGATATTAAAGTGGCGCAAATCAACGTAGAGATGGAGCAGATCAAATTAGCCAGCTTGCAGTCAAAAAGTTCGCCGGATCAAGGCGCTGTTGCACTGCAGGCCAAACAAGTTGAGATTGCCCAAATTGCGTTGGATCGGCTAAAGGAGGGGGTCAACCCACTCCTGCTGAACGATGTAGAGCGGGCCAAATTGGATGTGACGCGTCTGAATGCTGAAATTGCCGAATCCCAGATCATTGCGCCATTTGATGGGCAGTTGCTCTCTGTCTCATTAACGCCCGGTCAGGCGGTGGATGCATTCCGCCCGGTAGTCACCGTGGCCGATGTAACCAATTTGGAGGTCAGCGCCGATCTGCTCAGCAATCAAATGCAGGATCTTGCCGAAGGAATGCCGGCCTCTGTGGTGCTGGTGAGCCGTCCCGGCGTTGTCCTCCACGGCACGATTCGCCAATTGCCCTATCCTTATGGCAGTGGCGGTGGCAAAGCCCAAACGATTGAAGACCAGGATAAATCGACCCGCTTTTCATTGGAAGAGTCGGCCAGCGATGCCGGCTTTAATATGGGTGATTTGGTGCGTGTCACAGTCGAGTTGGAGCGCAAAGACAACATTCTGTGGGTGCCGCCCCAGGCCATTCGCGTCTTTGATGGCCGTCGTTTTGCCGTCTTATTGGACGGTGACACCCGACGCCGTGTTGATGTCACCGTGGGCATCGAGACCCAAGATCAGGTTGAGATCGAGGAGGGCCTCGAGGAAGGCCAGGTAATCGAGGGACAGTAAGGGATTCATGAGATTCTTACTTCGTACATTTGCGATTTTTGCCGTAGCGACGCGCCGTCTACTCTCCCAACGGGGGCTGGCCCTGGCTACGGCGGTTGGTCTGGTCGCGTCTATCGCCCTGGTGATGAGTGTACCGCTCTATACCGATGCGGTCTACTATCGCATCTTGCAGGAAGAGCTAAGCCAGTCCAACGATGATAGCGCGTCACTCAAACGTCCCCCTTTTGCGTTTATGTTTCGTTATGTAGGCTCACTCTATGGCATGAAAGAGTGGGAAGACATTACTCCGGTTGATGAATATCTGACACAACAAGGCGTGCATGCGTTAGGGTTGCCCAATTCCATGATTGTGCGCTACGCCAAGACCGATAATTTTCGTCTTTTTCCCACGGCCGATATTGCCTATGCCGATGTCAAAGATCCGCTAGCCTGGGTAAACTTTGCTTTTGTCAGCGACTTTGAAGCACATACGACCTTGGTGGAAGGAACCTATCCGCAGCCAGCCACAGCCAATCCGAGTGACGCAGTGGAAGTGGCGATCAACACGGCGATGGCTGATGAACTGGGTCTGCAAGTCGGTGAGTCCTTCATGACCTTCCGGCGTGTAGAGTTGGACAACGGTTCGCGCGTGGTGCAGATTCCGGTGATCATTAGCGGCATTTGGCAGGCGACAGATCCCAATGAAGAGTATTGGTTCTATCGTCAGAGCGTCTTTGACAACCAACTCTTTGTGCCCGAAGCCACCTTCCAAGGACGCGTCTCCGCGCTGCTCAATGACGAAGTGGCCCAAGCCCTGTGGTACCTGATCATGGATGGCTCCAATATCCATGCCGGAGATGTGGGCTGGTTAACTGCCAGAATTGAGCAGGTGCAGCAGCGGGCAGCCACCCTGCTGACCAATACGCGGCTTGAGGTCTCTCCCTATGATGCGTTGAACAACTACCGGCGCTCGACCCGCTTTTTGAATATCCTCCTCTATGCCTTCAGCATTCCCATTGTTGGGTTGCTCCTGGCCTTTATTGGTCTGGTGGTTGGGTTGGCGGTGAATCGCCAACGCAATGAAATTGCGGTGTTGCGCAGCCGTGGGGCGACGGCCTTGCAGATTTTGGGAATTGCGGCGTTGGAAGCCTTGCTCCTGGGCGCAGTTGCGCTGGCCGCCGGGATCCCTACCAGCGAGGGCATTTCACAACTGATTGGGGCAACCCGCAGTTTTCTTAACTTTACGCAACAGACCGACCTGCGGGTGGCGATGACCATTTCCACCCTGCGCTTTGGACTGGCCGCCCTAGGGATTACAATGATCGCCCAGATTTTCCCCTCTTTGGGTGCGGCACGCTTTACCATTGTTTCCTATAAACAGGAGCAGGGGCGTACCTTACGTCCACCGTGGTGGCAGCGCGCCTGGCTAGACATCTTGTTGCTAATTCCGGCCGGCTATGGCACCTATCTGCTCCAACAACAGGGCGCGATCGCGCTGGTGGGCACAAATACATCGGGCAACCCCTTTGAGAATCCATTGCTCTTCCTGGTGCCAGCCTTAGGCACACTGGCCTTAACGTTGTTCATGTTGCGCCTATTGCCGGTGGTCATGCGGGGCGTCGCCTGGTTAGCCGGCAAGACCAATAGTGTCGGCTTTCTGCTGGCCACGCGCTATCTCTCACGCGATCCGGCCTTTTACACGACGCCGCTGATTCTGCTGATTCTGACCTTGAGCCTCTCAGCCTTTACGGCTTCTTTGGCACAGACGTTGGACAACCATCTCTATGACCAAAGCTATTACCGCACCGGCGCCGATATGCGGCTGGTCGAGCTTGGGCGTAGTGATGTGGCGGCCGACAGCAGTGCCGCCGGCGCCGGCGCTACGGAAAGTGGTGGTAGCACCGCTAGCGGTGGCAGTGGCGCAGCGACGGCCGCGGATCAAGGCCCGAACTGGGTCTTTATTCCGGTCTCTGAACATCTGCGGGCGCCGGGTGTGCAGGCGGCGGCGCGGGTGGGTGATTTTAGCGCCTCTGTGCAGGTGCAGGGCAAGTGGACGGAAAGCATGTTCATGGGCATCGACCGCATCGATTTCCCGTTGGCGTCCTACTGGCGACGGGATTTTGCACCAGCCAGTCTAGGCGCGCTCATGAACGCGTTGGCCGTCTCTCCGGATGGCGTCTTGATGCGGCGCGACTTTATGCAGGAAAACTCCATCCGCGTCGGGGATCCTATTCAGGTGCGGGTCAGCAACTATGGTCAGCGCGCCGATATGAGCATGAAAGTTGCCGGCGAGTTTGACTACTTCCCCACCTGGTATGAGGATGATCCGCCGCTGTTGGTGGGCAATCTTGACTATCTCTTCGAGCAGGTAGGCGGGGAAATGCCTTATGATGTTTGGGTCAAGACTGTCCCGAATGCTGATTTTGAGCAGATCATTCAAGAGTTGCGCAAACTGGACTTTGTCGTCCTCGACTGGAATGCATCAACGTTGCGCATTGCCAATGAGCAACGGAAGCCGGAGCGGCAAGGGCTCTTTGGTGTTCTATCGGTTGGTTTTTTGGCGGCTGCGCTGCTAACCGTGCTGGGCTTTCTGCTCTATGCCCTCTTCTCGTTCCGCCGCCGCTTTATTGAATTGGGCACCTTGCGCGCGATTGGCTTGTCTCCCGGACAAATGACGACCTTTTTGGCGTGGGAGTTGGCCTTTTTGATTGTACTTGGGCTATTGGTGGGAACCTTCCTGGGCTCGCTGATCAGTGAGGTCTTTATTCCCTACTTACAGGTAGGTGCGGATCCTGCGGCGACAACACCGCCCTTTCATGTTGAGATTGCTTGGCCGGCGATTTTCCGGATCTACGCCCTCTTTGGATCACTATTCCTGGTGGCGCTCAGTGTGCTGGCGGCGCTGCTGTTACGCATGAAGATCTTCCAAGCGATCAAGCTAGGCGAAACGGTCTAGGCACTTTACTCTTTTGCAAGAGATCGCTATACCTAGCGTGCGGTTGCCTTGAGCATCATAGTTATTGAACGACAAAAACTGCGATGCCCAAACAGAGCCCACTTTTGATGAGCCAAAGAGATAAAGTATCAGTAGATTGCAGTATACTGGGTATGTTCATATGCCACCCCGTTCGCATTTGAGAATGCTCACTACACATTGCAATTTACTGAGTATAGATAAGAAGAGAAGAACGCATGAGTGAACCTTTTATTTTGTGTGATGGCCTGGTAAAGATCTATAAGGTCGCTGATCTGGAGATGGTCGCACTGCGCGAACTGAATCTGACGATTACCAAGGGTGAGCTAGTCGGCATTATCGGCTCCAGTGGTAGCGGTAAGACGACCTTGATGAATATCCTGGGTGGTTTGGATCGCCCTTCTGCCGGCCATGTGATTGTCGATGGTCATGACCTGCTGCGTATGAGTGATCGCGAGATGAATCGCTATCGGCGCGAAAAGGTAGGGTTTGTCTGGCAACAGAGCGCCCGCAACCTTGTTCCCTATCTCAATGCCATTGACAATGTGATGTTGCCCATGACATTGGCTGGAATTACCGGAGGGGGTAAACGCAAACGCGCCGAAGAGTTACTGGAACTTGTCGGGTTGGCGGAACGCATGCGTCACCATCTACCTGAGCTATCCGGTGGTGAACAACAGCGCGTGGCGATTGCGGTCGGTCTGGCCAATAATCCGACCCTGCTCCTGGCCGATGAGCCAACGGGTGAGGTGGACTCAGCGACTGCACAGACAATCTATAATACGTTTCGCACCCTGACGGGCGAAATGGGGATTACTACCCTGATCGTGAGCCATGATCCGGGCATTGCGCGGCAGGTGCAGCGTGTCGTTGGCATCCGTGATGGGATGTTGGCGAGTGAGACAGTGCGCCAAATTCGTCCGAGTCCAACCGCTAATGGGAATGGCGAAGGGGAAGCAGCCGCCGCGGTGGAAGAGGTTCACGATCACTTTGAAGAACTCGTCGTGGTCGACCGGGCTGGGCGTCTCCACATTCCCAAAGAGTACCTGGAACAATTTAGCATCCAGGGGCGCGCCCAATTAGAGATTACCGAAGATGGGATCTTAATTCGGCCCACAGAGCAAGACCGCAGCGAAGTACGCGTGGCGCGCCAAAAGCAGGATGAAGAACAGAACCTGGGTGGGTTACTCGGTCGTTTCAGTTTGCGGCGCAAAAAAAGTGAGTAATGGGCAAAGGTATCATGACAGTAAATCATAACGGGCAAGGCGAAATTGCAATTGAAACCGTGGATCTGCGGCGTGTCTATCGTCTAGGCGATCAAGAAGTGCATGCATTACGTGGTGTTAATGTCCAGATTCTACCCGGCCAATTCGTCTCATTAAAAGGTCGCTCGGGTAGCGGTAAGACCACTTTGCTCAACTGCTTGAGCGGGTTGGATCAACCCACGGATGGCATTGTGCGCATTTTTGGTCAAGAAATTGGCAAGTGGAATGAACGTCGCTTGACGGCCTGGCGACGCCAGCAGGTCGGCTTTATCTTTCAGTCACTAGGTTTGTTGCCGGCCCTTTCCGCCTATGAAAATGTCGAGCTGATCTTGCGCATGAATCATGTGGGCGCCAAAGAGCGGCGCAAGGCAACGACTGAATGTCTGGATCTGGTGGGCTTGACCGAGTGGATGGATCATCGTCCCTATGAAATGTCCGGTGGCCAACAACAGCGGGTTGCCATTGCCCGCGCGTTGGCTAACAGCCCCAAGGTCATCATTGCGGACGAGCCAACCGGCGAGTTGGACAGCAAAACCGGCCACGAAATTTTGGGGCTCTTTCGCAGAATTGTCCATGAACGCCATATGACCATGCTCATGGCAACCCATGATAGCCTTTCCGATGGCTATGTCGATCAGATTCTGCATCTGGCCGATGGAGAGATTCAGCGGATTGAGATTCCTGAGGCCGCCCAACAGGCGCCAATGGAAGATCTTGCGCCGGTGCTGTGAGATGGGAGAGTGGAGATGGGAGGCGCGTGTAGCAAGCTTTCGTCTCCACTCTCCCATCTCCACAAAACTCCCGGTCCATTTTCCGCTCCTAGTTCAGCACCTTGCGGTTGCCATAGACGCGTTGATAGTATTCCTTAAATTCGCCATTGCGGATCGGCTCCCACCACCAGCGGTTGGCCACGTACCAGCGGACGGTGGCGCGGATTGCTTCTTCGTGAGTGTAGTCTGGCTCCCACCCCAACGCCATGATCTTGTTGACATTCAGGCAATAGCGCCGGTCATGGCCCAGCCGATCTTCCACATGCTGAATCAGGCTGCGCGGCTTCCCCAACTCATCCAACAAGATCTCCACCATGGCCAAATTGGTCATCTCCGTGCCGGTGCCAATGTTGTAGACATCACCAATCACACCCTTGTGTAACACAAGATCAATTGCTTCACAATGATCGCCGACATATTGATAGTCCCGCCGCTGCTGGCCGTCACCGTAGACCGGCAGTGCGAGATCGTTGAGCGCATTGGTTACAAAGAGTGGGATGACCTTTTCTGGGTATTGGTAGGGGCCAATGTTGTTGGCGCCGCGTGAAATGGTGGTGGGCAGGCCATAGGTAGTGTGATAGGCGTTGACAAAGTGGTCGGCGCTCGCTTTGCTGGCGGCGTAGGGGCTGCGCGGGGCCAGAATGTCGGTCTCCAGGCTACGATGATCGCCGTAAATATGACCGTAAACCTCATCGGTGCTGATCTGGTGATAGCGCAGGTTGCCCAGTTTGCGCGCCGCTTCCAGCAGGACATAAGTGCCGTAGACATCGGTCTGGATAAAGGCATCCGGGTCTAAAATGCTGCGGTCCACATGCGTTTCGGCGGCAAAGTTGACCACCGTGTCAACGGCATACCGCTGTAGCGTCGCCTCCACCTGGGCGGCGTCACAGATGTCGCCCAGGACAAAATGGAAACGGTCAGCATATCGTGTGGCCACATCCTGAAGATTCTCCTGCCGCCCCGCATAGGTCAGCTTATCATAGACCACCACCTGATAGTCGCGGTATTTGTCCAAGAGGAGACGGACAAAGTTACAGCCGATAAAGCCAGCCCCGCCTGCAACAAAAATGTTGTGCACAATCAGCTCCTTTTTAAAAAACAGCAGCGGCAAAAGGAACACACAAATGTGAGTAATCAGTGCTCAGTTTTCAGTAGACAGTCGGTCTGTCCCCTGGTCACTGCCTACTGATTACTGAAAACTTTGTAGGTTGGTTTTGCCGCCTCGGTTAAAAAATCATTGGTAGTTGCGAGGTCGCATGGTTGCGTAGTCGCAAGATCCAGAGTCGGTTATGCCGACCACTATTGCCGTTGTGGTCTACTGACGTTATATATCATCAGCCTAGCTTTCACCGACGTCGATGATACCGGTGATAATATTGACGGCGGACCCGTTGATGCTCGCGATTGCGCCGCAGCCGGCGAATGCGGCCAGGTTGGCGAAAGGCAGGCAACGGAAAGTCCAACGACAGCGTGACCGTGGGTACATCACGCCACTGGGGCAAGAGCGCCGTATCGATCCCTTTGATTGCGTCTTCCTCCCACCACGACCGCCAGCGTAATCGTTCTTCTTGGGCCCCATTGGCGGCCAGAAAGCCCACATCTTCCAGCAACAGTGCACGGGTCTGGTCCGCCACCTGACAAGCTTGGCGCCATCGGGCGATCATGGTTGGCTGTTTCGTCTGTAAAAAGTCCTGGTAGAAAGTGGGCTCCAGTTGCAATTGATGGTAGGCAGGCGCAAAGTGCGCTTGCCAGTAATGTACAGCCTGGTGAAATGAGGGCAACAGCAGATCGCTATGAAAGATCACATGGACTGTGCTCACCCGCTCAACCAAATGAATCAACTGGGCCGTTTGCTCCGGCAGCAGATCAAAGTAGGCCGACGCATCAAAGTGCTGCCATTCGCCATAGGCATCGACCAGGCGGTGCAGCCGTTCCACCACTTCACTGATCACCTGGCTGGCGGCAGACGCTTCGCGCTGTACAGCCTCCGCCGTTGACTCTGCCTGTGCAGGGGAGGAGTGGACACGATACATGGGCGCCAACTGGGTTGATCGTGACCAGAGGTCCGGTGCATAGGCAAACAGGTCTGTAGCCATAGTGCGCAACGCAACAGCCAACGCGGGGATGGATGAAAGGGCATTGGCGTCGATCTGGAAGCTACTCATGCCAGTCATTACGTGAGTGATTCACCCATCTCTGCGGCAAGCCGCACCAGGTAATCGCCATAGGCGTTGTTACGCATGGCCTCCCCTAGCCTGACAAATTGGGCATGATCGATATAGCCCAGACGAAAGGCAATCTCTTCCGGGCAGGAGATCATCATGCCTTGGCGCTCCTGCAGGGCCTGGACAAAGGTTGAAGCTTGCAGCAACGATTCATGCGTGCCTGCATCCAGCCAGGCGACACCGCGCCCCATGGGCTCTACCAACAGTTTACCCTGGCGCAAGTAGGTCATGTTGACGTCAGTAATCTCTAATTCGCCACGACCGGACGGGCGCAAATTTTCGGCAATCCCCACCACTTGCTCATCATAGAAATAGATACCCGGCACGGCATAGTGCGAGCGAGGGCGTTTGGGTTTTTCCTCAATACCAAGCGCCTTGCCGGTGGCGCCGTCAAATTCGACGACGCCATAGCGTTCCGGGTCACGCACGGCGTAGGCAAAGATACGCGCCCCCTGTTGCAATTCGGCCGCCGCACGTAGTTGCTTGGGCAGTCCGTGGCCATAGAAGATATTGTCGCCCAAGATCAGACAGACTGGCTTACCGTCGATAAAGGATTTGCCGAGCACGAAAGCTTCAGCAATGCCGCGCGGCGCACTCTGGGTAAGGTAGGTGAATTCTAAGCCCCATTGCGCACCATCTTGCAGCAATTCACGAAAGAGGGGCGCCGCCTGGGGCGTGCTGATCACTAAGATCTCGCGGATGCCGGCCAACATCAACATCGACAGCGGATAGTAGATCATCGGCTTATCATAGACTGGTAGTAACTGTTTGCTAACGCTGATGGTCAGCGGCGCCAGGCGCGTCCCATGACCACCGGCAAGCAAAATGCCTTTCATATTTACTCCCTCATAATCCATAGCCCGTCATGGCCACATCCCGATCGGCGTTAAGCAATACAGCCCCAATGATGCGCGCATGAACTTTTTCCAGAATTGAGCGGGCGCGCTGGGCCTGATCCCGTTTGGTGCCGCCGGCATTGATCAACAAAAGTACACCATCCACCTTGGCCGCCCACAGTGCGGCGTCGGTCACCGCCAAAACCGGCGGCGCATCACAGAGGATGTAATCGGCCTGTTGGCTCAGTTCATTCAGCGCCTCTTCCAGACGGCGTTGGCTCAGCAGGGCAACCGGGCTGCCTGTGGTAGGGCCAGCCGGCAGCAATTGTAGCCGTTCCACCTCTGTCTGCTGCAACGGCGCCGCGCCTCCCTGCTCAAACCAGGTGCTCAGTCCGGCCTGATTCTGCAGACCAAAGATCTCATGTTGCATGGGCCGGCGCAGATCACCATCCACCAGAATCACCCGATCACCCGCTTGGGCCATCACCACAGCGAGGTTGGCTAGCGCCACACTCTTCTCCACCCCGGCATCCACACCGGTCACCAACAAGGTCCGCACCGGCTGCTCCAGGCTAGAAAATTCAACATTAGTGCGTAGGCTCTGGTAAGCCTCGGCGGCAGGACTGTGGGGGTCGCGCAAGGTAATGAGAGATGTCATATCGCTTTCCTATTCCTGTCCCAGCAGTGCAATGTGTGGCCGGCACGTCGGCTGAGTCTTTACACCCACGCTTTGGTCTCACCATAGCACAAGATCTGAAACGGTTCAATCCTCTACGTTTACAAATTACTTTCCTAATAAATCAAACTGCGCTTGCGCGTGCAGCGTAGCGCACACTGTACTAGTTTAACCGAAACTGAGCGACAGTAGTGACATTATCATCATCACCTCCTTCGCCGCTGCCCTCGCCGCTAACCGGCAGCCGTGCGCCCGTTGCCCAGTTGTAGACGCCGACGATGACATGATAGCTGCTGGATGGGGCGTCAGCGGGCAGGAGCACGCTTTCTGTGTCGGCCAACGCTTCGTCGGGCAACCAGGTGGTCATCGGGCGCACGCCCAACGCATCACGGGGCTGCCAATCAAGTTGGGCCACCTTGTTGCCTGTCTCATCCAGCACATGGGCAAAGAGCGCATAGTCAAAATCGGGCGGCGTACTGCCGGCGCGCCAGTGCAAGGTAAAGGTTAGCGGCTCACCGGCACGGTGCGGGATCTGCTGAAGAGAGACTCCTTCCAGCGTCAACATTCCTGCCCCGATTGCAACGGCCCGCGCCGCTTCCGGCATGGCCGTTGGGGTGAAGGGCCGCCAGCCCGCAGACGTGTGTTCGTAGCCACCCAGGCGCGCCACTGTCCCTTGCTCCAATGGGATCAGGCCGGCTGTAGCCGGTGTGCGCAAAGGCAGGCGTCCGCCCTTGTCCCAGCCATCTTCGCCGCGATAGAGCCCCAACACCAGGGTAAAGCGCTCTGCTTCTAACGCCCACGGCAGGCTCTGCACCAGAACCGGCTCTTGCGTGCGCCACATGGAGGTAGGATACCACAAAGTAGCGACGGGCTGATAAAATTGGCTGTCATGAAGGACATTGCCCGCGGCGTCCCAATAACCAATGTAAAAGCGCAGATCAGCCGGCAATGGCTGGGTCGCCCGCCACACGAGCTGCACCACCACTTCGCCGTGGACATCGGTGGTGACGGCATAATCCAGCAGTTGCAACTGATCGCCAAAGGTCAGTAGCGGTTCCTGCTCCTGTGACCAAGCGGGCCGTCGAAAGGCCGTATAGAACGCGTCTGGGATGGTCTGATTAGCGGTATTTTTGCTAAGAAGCAGATAACCGTCACTAGCGGCGGCGACGCCAAAGCCGTTGGCCAACCACCCCTGTAGGCTAGTATAGAGGTCGTGCGGATGTTGGGGCCAAGCCGGACCAGTAACATCGACCAGGATGGTGTCGGCGTCATCGACGCGCGGATAGATGTAGACCGTCTCGCGCCCGGCCACATGGGGATCCAGCCGATCTTGGGCCGAGACTTTGGCCGCCGGCGGGATCTGAGCAATGAGCGCCGCCGCGGCTTGATGATGCGCCGTCACCGCATAGGCGTGATAGTTGCCGCCCCAGGGAAGGTAGCCTGCCTGCCATTGGACCAAGAGGGCGCTCGCCAAGCTCAGACCGACCAGGCCGCCTGTTGCAAGATCATGTGGCCATTTGGTATGCTGATGCAACGCCGTGCGGAGACGGCTAATCCCCATCACGGCGGCCATTAACACAAAGGGCGCAATGGGGGCCGCATAGATCAAGGTGTAGACCTGGTGCATGGGTGGGAAGTCGGCCAGCAGATTGAGGGCAAGCGAAGGTAGTGCCAGCAGCAGCACTTCGGGCGCCAGCAGCGCGGTAAAGCCCACCGGTAGCAGCAATTCGCGCAGGTAGCGCAGCGCCTCCGCCGCCTGTAGCTGCTGTACGACCAGCCCCGGTTGGGTGAGCAGTGTTGTGACCATCTGCACTGGCGTCGCACCCAAATAGCTATAGCGGCCCCAATGAATGTTGCCGGCGGCAAAATAATTTTGGATAAAGAGCACTGCCAGCAGCGGCCACGTCAACGCCAGCACCATAGTCACGCTTCCCAGCCGGTAGCGGTGCTGGCGCACGATGGCATAGAGCCCCATCATCAAGAGCAGCAGTGCAATCTCCTCTTTGCAACTGGCGGCTAGACAGGCAAAGAGCGCAAACCAGCCCACCTGCCGCGTCAGCAAAAAGTAGAAGGCAGCGATGAGAAAGGTGGGAACCAGGGTCAGCGGGTGAAATTCGAGATAGTTGGCCGCCTGGATGGTGGGGTTGAGCAGGTAAACCAGGGCGAAGATGAGCGCCAGCCATGAATTTTGCAGTTGCAGACGGGCCAGGGCAAAGAGGGGCGCCGCGCCCAACGCCACCACCACAGCTTGCAAAATTAGCAACGTCTCCGGCCCATCATGGAGCCAGTAGAACGCCGCAATGGGCAATAGAATGGGTTCGACATGCAGGCTCAAGCGGTTGACCACCCCAGGCTGATTGGTCATCTGAAAAGGACGACCATGGGCCGTGTTCCATACCGTCTGGTGCAGATTGCCCATATCCAACGCGCGCGCCTCATAGGCTGCATAGCGGGTCAGGGTTAAGTGGCCAAAGTAGAGCGCATAGGCCACGATGGCCAGCCAGAGTAACATGACGGGCAACCGTTGGCGCAGGGAAAAAGCAGAAGCGTGCGCTGGGCCTATGGTCATATCACGGGTCATGAATGAAGGCAGCGACGCTCTCTAAGCGGCTCTGGGCGCGCCCAGGCGGGTGGGTTGGGGCGCGGCGCTGGCGGCAGGACGGGGTGTTGCGGTGGCCGGGATGGCCGCCAGCACAGGTAGGCCCAAAGCCCGTTCGGCTGCCGCAGGTGTGCGCAGCAGATCGAGTTCCAGCCAGGTTAAGACCAGCACAATGGCAATGCCAAAGAGCATGCCCAACACGGCGCCGGCCAGCGCATTGATGGTCGGTTTGGGGCTAATCTGATCATAGCCAATCGCGCTGCTGCGGATCTTCACCTCAATCCGATTATCCTTATCCTGTTGGGCGTAGTAGTCGGTGCGTTCCTGCTCAAAGATTTGGGCTAGGGTCAGGGCCATAGCGCGGGCCACTTCGCCATCAGGATTGCGCGCTTCGATTTTGATAGCAAAGTTATCGGCTTCTGGGGCCACATCGACCAGGGACAAAAACTCGTTAGGGTCCTGATCCAGTTTGGCCTGGGCAATGGCCGCTTGGGCCATTTCGTAGGTCTTGAGGTTGAGGGCAAAGTTGCGCATTAGATCCTTGGCGGTGTTACCCAGCCCCCAATCGGGCCGCGCCGGCACCGTGCTCACATAGACGGTGGCGCGGTACATCTCTTTTTGCACAAAGCTAACGCCATAGGCGGCAATCGCAGCCAACAACATGGCCGCCACCACAATCCACCCCCGCCGCCGGATAATGCGAATATATTCTTGAATAGTCATAGATCTGTCCTCAAAGTATACAGCAAAGCTGCGCCTCAAACCGATCAGGCAGGGCTGTTAGCTGCTGGCTGTTAGCTGTTGGCAGGTGCTGGTTCACAAAGCTTGCGTTGTTGGTTGGTATATTGCCCACTGTGCGCCTCGACTGGCCGATTGATTGCTGCGGAACAGCCTTACCCTGCGCGCCTATTGTAGCAGAGGTTGGCCGAAGATGCACAACCGGCCAGCGCCAAGGGTGCGTTTCCGGTTGGTGACGAACTTTTATAGGTGGGGTTCAATCAAGGTAAGCACAAAGGAAGCCGCAAAACACAACAACAGATGCAGAAAGCAACGGATTTGTCCCGTGTAAGACGAAATTGCGGGATAAAGCGCTACCTGCATGAACGAAGCTTCATCATGCACGTTTATTTCGTGCGACCGATCCAAATCCGTTATCCCAGAGGCGCCCACTGGTCTCCGTTGTTGTGGCTTAGCTTGATGCGCATGGTTTTTTAAACCCACCGCTAACAGCAAGATGCCGGGGACGGGCGATGAGATGCTTTGCTTACCGACCCGTTGCTCGCCCGTCCCCGGCATCTCTTGCGCCAAAGTGAAATAGAGACGCCCCTACCTGCGCCACGCAATGTGCAGGAACCTTATAGAAGGGTTTTTAGCTCCTGCTTGTTTCACGGTACAATGGTTAAAAGACGACTTTCCCATCCAATTAAAAAGGAACTCTTTATGGACTTTGCACTCCCTTCTCATCTCGAACCGATTCTGCAACGCATTCGCACCTTTGTCGATCAGGAACTCTTGCCGTTGGAGCCGGCCTTTCTCAATGGCGAATTTCGCGATCTGCTGCCAACCTTGGCCGCCAAGCGCGCACAGGTCAAAGCCGCCGGTCTCTGGGCGCCCTTTTTGCCGGTGGCCTACGGCGGCATGGGCTTGACGTTGACCGAATATGCCCATGTGAGCGAAGAGTTGGGGCGCAGCCCGTTAGGCCCCTATGTCTTTAATTGCCAGGCGCCCGATGTGGGCAATATGGAACTCTTGATGCACTATGGCACCGACGAACAGAAAGAAACTTATTTGGAGCCGCTGACCCGGGGCGAAATTCGCAGTTGTTTCTGTATGACGGAGCCGGAGAACCCAGGTTCCAATCCCACCCTCATGGACACTGTTGCGCGCAAAGAGGGTGACGATTATGTGATCAACGGCCACAAGTGGTTCTCCACCGCGGCCGATGGCGCTACCTTTGCCATTGTCATGGCCATGACCGACCCGGAGGGGGAGAGCCGTCACAAGCGCGCCAGTCAGATCATTGTGCCGACCGCCACACCTGGCTTCCGGCTGGTGCGCAACATTTCGATTATGGGCGAGCGGGGCAGCGACCATAACAGCCATGCTGAAGTACGCTTTGAGAACTGTCGTGTACCGCAGCGCAATCTGCTGGGGCCAGAGAATGTCGGTTTTCAACTGGCCCAGGAGCGCCTGGGTCCCGGGCGGATTCACCACTGTATGCGCTGGATCGGCAACTGTGAACGGGCCTTTGACCTTATGTGCACCTACGCCAGCCGGCGGCGGCTCTCATCGCGGGGCATGGTAAGTGACCAGCAGACAGTGCAAAATTGGATTGCCGAAAGCCGGGCGGAGATCAACGCGGCGCGGCTCATGGTGCTCCAGGCGGCCTGGAAGATGGATCGGGAAGGCGCCTATGCCGCCCGGGTGGAGATTTCGACAATCAAGTTTTTTGTCGCCAACGTATTGCAACAGGTGCTCGACCGCGCGATCCAGGTGCATGGTGCACTAGGGCTGACCGATGATACCCCCCTGGCTCACTGGTACCGCCACGAGCGCGCCGCCCGCATCTACGACGGCCCCGATGAAGTGCACAAATGGGTGGTGGCGCGCCAGGTGCTGCGCCAGTATCAGGGGGTGGGGCAGTAGACAGTGAATCAGTAGACAGTGAATCAGTAGACAGTGGATACTTCACCGATTTCCCTATCTAGCGATTTCCCTATTTACCCACTTTCCTATCTACCGCTCTATCGATCCCAAAAGGAACCAAACCTTATGACTACAGTTATTCTTGAAAATTCTCACTTGCGTCTGACGGTTGATCCGGCGCAGGGGGTTAATGTGCTGGCCTGTGCGGTGCAGCGGCGGGGCGAGTGGCTGCCCCTTATGCCCGATGTGGCAGCGGGGCAGAGCGATCTCAAGGCGAGCAGCTTTGTGTTGGCCCCTTATTCCAATCGGATTGAACAGGGCAAATTCACCTTCCAGGGCCAAAGCTACCAACTGGCCAATGGTGAACGCCATGCCAGCCACGGCGATGTGCGGGGCCGAGCCTGGCAAGTGGAGGAGGTCACGGCCACGGCGCTCCACTGCTCGTTTGATTCCCGCACCGTGCCGGACAGCAACTGGCCGTGGCCCTTTACGACAACGTTATCCTATACGCTGGAGGAGCATTGGCTGCGTTCCCACCTGAGCATTTGCAACCAGGGGACGACGCCCATGCCGGCCGGACTCGGCTGGCACCCCTATTACAGTCGCGCCTTGACGCGTGAGGGGGAGCCGGTCTTCCTCTACTTTGTGGTGCAGCGCGTTTACCCCGATGCCAATGACAATCGCATCCCGTCGGGGCCAGCGGAGCCGCTGCGCCCTAACCAGGACTTTGCCCACGAACGGCAACTGACGCCAGAGAACTTTATCGATGCCTGCTTCTATGGCTACAATGGCGTGGGCTCCATCCGCTGGCCGGAGAGCGGCGTGCGCGTCAACTATCGCTGCTCCCCCACCTGCACCCATCTGATCATTTACAATCCGGCCAAACCCTACTTCGCCGTGGAGCCGGTGACCAATGCCAACAACGGCGTAAACCTCTACGCCCAAGGCGATCCCACCAGCGGGATCCGGGTGCTGGGGCCGGGAGAGACTTTGGCGGCGAGTTTTGAGGTAGAGGTGGTGGTGGGTTAATGGGTGCGTTTCAAAAAAACGCCGTTTGACAAGTCATACGCTTTGCGGTACGATAGCGCTACAATAAAAGAGCGCCGCCTGCCGGTGTTACGAGCACCAAAGCGAGGCGGCTGACCACCCAAACTGCCAGAACAGTCTGGATGGCTGCGTGTTATTTTACTCTATTTTGCTGATGAGACAAAGAGCGGCAGCCTCCTACCATGCGGGGCGGCCGCTTTTTTATTGGTCAACGACGCGGTGTTCCCCGTCTCATCGGCAGAAAGGAGTCATTTTATGTCGCATTTGGTATCTTCCCCCATGTCCACCTACCCCCTGGAAAAGTTGTTGCAGTTGTGGCGGCGCGAGGAACTGACCGTTGAGCAGATGGTCGGTCACCTGTTGCAGCACCTGGCCGCGCTTGAAACGCAAGGGCAGGCGCTGCAGCGGCAAGTGCATGGTTTGGAGCAGACGATCAAGCCGCTGGTCCAGGCGTAGGGCATAGGTAAAACGTGACTGGCATCTCGCAGGACACTGCTGGCGAATCCGCCACTACCGGTTAGAAACTTGGTGGCTGTTACCCAAAACCTGCTTAAGCAGGGTTGGTCTAGCAGGTGGTGGTTTCAACCCGAGTTCGCCGGCAGTATCCTCGCAGATGCCGGTCACGTTGACGCTTGCCCATTCGTCTAGCAGAGAAAGTTGTCGGTTCTTAGGTCGATTGCGGATAAAAAAGGCGATTTGTCGGAATGCTTAAGCCCGGCAATCGCTTGGATTGGGTCAGTTCATCGGCAATAAATTGGCCGAAAAGCGCATATTCACCATTGGACCAGGTATAGACCTCGACGGAACGCGTCCGTGGGTCAACGATCCAATATTCAGCTACGCCGGCCTCTTCATAGAGATCAAACTTGATCTTACGGTCGCGACGGATGGAGGTAGGCGAAACGACCTCGACAATGAGAGCCGGTGCGCCGTCGATAAAGCCTTGGCCAGGTGGCGGCTGCCGGTCATTGGCCACGAAAATCAGATCGGGCTGCACTGGTCTTGTCGTTTCTGATAAATGTACTTCAATTGGCGCGGTCAGTACAATGCCCAATGGGTGGGCAGCGACATATTGGCGCAGATAAAAGATCAGTTCGGTCACCGTATATTGATGTTCCGGTGTTGGTGCGTTTGCCACGTGCAGCACCCCTTGTATGATTTCGTAACGATTCCCGTCATCAGGCAGCCGTAAATAGTCGGCATAGGTCCAAGCCCCTTGCCGCGGCCACCCATTTTCACCGGCAATGACGGTGGTCTGTGGATTGTTTTCCAGCGTAATCATGAAAAATCTCATTCTCCTGCTGCATACCCATTTGCTGACATTACACAGTTCATTATACCACAGCTTTATAAATTTGCCGCGTTGTCAGTGTTATATCCCTGAAGAAGCCGCGGATTGGAGAACAAGCTCGCGTTTGGCTTGGAGAAAAGCGCTTTCTTCCAATTCGACTCGTTCCTGAATCACACGTGTGAGCCATGCTTCCATGCTCTTTTCGCGATGCAGGCCGGCCAAGAATGCAGCTCGTTTGGCCAGTTCTGCCGGAATTTGCAGCGAGGACGATGCTGCTTTATGGACTTGTAGCGGATCCTCCCAAGCCGTGTCGTCGTCCGCCTCGGCAATGATCAGATCATCAATTTCCGCTTCACTCAAGGTTTGGTTATTTGTCATAGTGATTGGTTGTTTACCTGCCTATAGGCCATCCAGTAATAATTCGCACAACGCCTTTGGGTTTAAGCTGAAAGATAACGGATTGGTTGTTTGCCCGACAACGTGGTCGCACAAATGGCGCCATAGTGCAGGGAGATCTGACCGGTCCGCAGCAAATCCGTTCCCTCCGGGGTGCCCGCTGGGCCCGGTTGTTGTGTTTCACGGGAATCCACCAGCGGCATCTTCCGCATCAGCCTCGCCGAGCCGACGGTCTTTCAGGTGCAAGGCAGTTTGATGGCAGCCGGGTAAGTTGCGGTCGCTGGTTCAACGGGAGAAGGAGCAATGCGAGGTACCGGCTATTTGTTCCTTTCCCCCAACCCCTGTACAATCAGGTATAAATGCTTGTAGGAAAAGAGGTCAAATGAACAAAACAGTTTCCGCTATTTACGCAGCTGGCGCTTTGCAACTCCTCGAACCAGTTGCCCTGCCCGAAGCAGCCAAAGTGCAAGTGCAGATTTTTGATAGGGAAGCCGAGCCTGAGATTGGTTACCGCCAGACTGACTCGTTTCGGCATTGTATTAGCAATCTGCGGCACTTGCTTACACAGGTAGAAAGGCATTGGGCGGTTGATGAGGCGCGCCAAACGCTGCCGCGCGTGCTGCGCAGTGAACTGAAAACATTATGGCACCTTTGTGAGCCACCGCAACGAAAACTTTGCGCGATGCTTGAATTGTCGGCAAAGCATCTGGACGAAGCGCAGATCACACACGAACAAATTGCGGCCTTCCAATTTGCACTTGAACAGTTGGAGAAGGACCCAATTACCGAAATTGACCTAAAAACCTGTCGGCAACAGTTAATAGCTGTTGGGTTGCCACCAAGATTCACGCTCGGTGATGAGGTTGTCCAAACCTATGTCGATGAGATCTGAACAGTTGGTCTTTTTAGATACCAGTATTCAAATCGCGCGTGTGATTGGCACAAAAGAGCAGCAAGCTCAAATTGAGCGTGAACTCAAACATGCCAATTGTCGTTTCATCACGAGCTCCTACGTGTTCATGGAATTTCAACGTTCGCTGTGGGCCGATTTTGTCTATATTTACAACCAGATGCGACAATGCAATGACTGGGCAGATATTGCACATCAACTTCGTTCCGGTTCGCGTTCCCACCGACCTCGTTCGTTGGGAAACTGCTTACAAATTTTCACCTGGGTACTGGTGGAAAGCAATCTTACATATGCGCGGGCGTTGGATTTTTTAGAGTTGCAAGTGACACAAACATTGCCAGAGGATTTCTGGCTCCACGTGGAACCAGTGCAGGATCAGCTCGGCTGTGACTTGGTTAAAAGCGGAATGTCTCTTCAGCCCAATGGACAATATGAGCTCGCTTGTACGTGTCGCAAAGAAACGGCAGCATGCCATCTTCCCCATTTCCTCAGTATGCAGCAAAGTCGGTTGCACTCCTTTGCTACTTATCTTGCTGTACATCCGAATATCATCAAGGATCAAGCACGTGTGGAACATTTGTTGACCACTGTGATTAAAACCCCACAAGCAGCTTGGGGGCAATCCTCGTGTTGGCCCTTGGGTGATGTTATCATTGCATTACAGATCCCCGCCAACGCTAGTTTATGGACATTGGATGCCGACTTTCGTTCCTTGATCGAAGCGTTTGATTTGCAACTGTATCAGCCTACGTTCAATAAGCCCGTGAACCGACAAACTGGACGCCACCGCCGGCGACGCCCTCGATCTCAGCTACACCCGCGTCTCCGGCAACATGAACCTGGGGTTGGTTGTGTTGTCGGCGGACAACGAAGTCTTCTTCCAGGCCAGCCTCGTCACGTCCACATCACTCTCCACCACCTTCACCCTGCCCACAGCCGGTCAATACACCATTGGCGTCTTCCGCATCAGTCTGGTCGAGCCGGATGAGGTGGAGCCAACGGTCTTTCAGGTGAAGGGAGCAACGGTCACAACAGCGGATTAAGAGGATAACGGATTTGTTGTTTGCCCAACAACGTGGTCGCACAAATGGCGCCATAGTCCAGCGAGATCTGACCTGTCCGCAGCAAATCCGTTCCCTCCGGGGTGCCCGCTGGGCCCGGTTGTTGTGTTTCACAGGTCAATCCACCAGCGGCGTCTTCCGCGTCAGCCTGGTCGAGCCGGAGGAGGTGGAGCCGACGGTCTTCCAAGGTTGACGCGTTTCACCTTGCCTATTCGCTGCATGTTCAATTCCCAACTCAGTCAGCGACATCAGGCGGTCGCATTCGCAGCTTGCATAGAGCCGTAATCGATCATACTCCGAATCAAACCAAGGTCGAGGCGATTGTATCGTGCATATCGACCTTGGACCACTTTACCCCTTTGGACAACAGCGCCGACGCTGAAGCGCATTACCCGCCACCCACCACCCGCCACTAGATCGGCCAGGTATACTATATTGCGAAGTTCACTTAATCTTTATGGCAGATCGCCGTGACAAGTGATAAATTTCGTGCGTTTGCCGTGGGGGTAGGGGTATGGTGTATGATAGTTGTTAACGAAGCTTAGTCTGGAAAGGCTTTTATTCCAGCCCACCTATTCTAATCACCAACAACGAAAGGCGATAATCATGAGCAGTGCGGTTCGGATTGGGGTTGTGGGAGCCGGCAGCATCTCTTTGCGCGGGATCATGCCCCATCTCTCCCAAGATGATGTCCAACCCCTGGCCCGCATGACCGCGGTCTGTGATCCAGTGCCCGGACGGGCGCAGGCCGCGGCCGAGAAATTCAATGTGCCAGCAGCATACGAAAGTTATGAGGAACTGCTGGATTCCGGTGCGGTTGACGCAATTACCATCGCGTCGCCCATCGGCATTCACTATGAACAGGGCAAACAGGCCATCGAGCGCGGTATTCATATCCACTTCAACAAAACCATGACCACAACGCGGCAAGAGGCCGATGATCTGATTGCTCTGGCCCAGCAAAAAGGGGTGAAGCTATTAGCCTCGCCCGGGCAAATGCTCAACGGCGTCCATCGCAGCATCCGCCGCATGGTGCTGGATGGGACCATTGGCGAGTTGGTCTGGTGCGCCACAGGCATCGCGATTGGCCGCGGCCATGAAGGCGAGTCCATCCGCCAAGGGGATGATGTGCTCTCCAATATCAACCCAAGCTGGTATTTCCGGCGCCCCGGCGGCGGGCCTATGTATGATATGACTGTCTACAGTTTGCACACCCTCACCGGCATCTTGGGGCCAGCCCAGCGGGTGACTGCGATGTCTGGTCTGCGTTTCCCTACGCGCACCTTCCGCGGCGAGATGGTCGCCTGTGACATGGATGACAACACCTTCCTGATGCTTGATTTTGGTGGCGCCCGCTTTGCCTTTGTCTACGGGGCAGCCGCAGGCAATCTGTTGCCATGGGGCAGTTTGGCGCTCTTTGGAACCAACGGCAGCATCACGCGCGCCACAGACAGCCGCGACTACTTACTTAACGGCCAGGTAATTGATGTTGCGCAAGCGCCGCCATTGCTGGTTGACCCAGCCATCTGCCCGCTACACCCCGGCCTGCCGGAAGGACATGTCTATGCCGACATTATGGAACTCGTCCACTGGATCCGCACAGGAGAGGCCAGCATCGTGACAGCGGACCATGCCCGCCATGTCATCGAGATCATTGAGGCTGGCTACCGATCCGCCGAAACCGGCCAGGCGCAGACGTTGACCACCACCTTTGCACCGATTGCCGTGTAAGGCTATTCGCAGCATTTTGGCAAATTGGTCAGTGGGATAGTAGGACAGCGAGACAGTAAAACAGTAAGTCAGTAGGACAGTTGCCACTGTCCCACTGTCTGGCTAAAACCACACCTTGCGCCAGCCGCAAGGTATATGTAGAGAGGAACAACATGCGTGTACTGATGACAGGCGTCACCGGTCGGCTGGGCCAATATATGATCCCAGAATTTACCGACCTGGAGTTGACCATGACCGCGCCACGACCGTTGGCAGAAAATCCGCACAAGCTGCCCTTTATCCAAGCCGACCTGACACGCTTTGAGGAGTGCCAAACTCTGGTTGCCACGGTGAAACCGCAGGTCATCCTGGCGGTTGGCGCCATTCCCTATGCGACCGACAACCCGACTCAGCCACCGCGCGAACGGCAGCGCCCTTTTGACGCCACCATGCAGGTGAACATCATGGGGCTGTATTATCTGCTGATGGCCGCCGTTGAAAACAAGGTTGAGGCGATAATCTTCACCGGTTCCAACGTGCCGGTCTTGGATCGCGACGGCAACTATCGGTACTTGCCGCTGAATGACGAACACCCCGATGCGGTCCCAGCCAATTCCTATACCTTTTCCAAGTGTGCCGACGATCTGATGCTGGCCTGGTTCACCCGCGCCTATGGCATCCAGACCATCTCGACGCGCCCCGGTTGGATGCACACCGCGGCGCAAATGCAGGCGCTGGCCCAGGGAATGAAGCCCGCGACCAAGTGGGATAATGGGCTTTGGCAATATATCGCCTATGAAGATGTCGCCCGCGCCCATCGCCAGATCTTGGACGCTCTGGCTGATCTGCCGCCGCACGATGTCTACCTGCTGAGCGCCGCCGACCACCGCGCCCAGGAAGCGTCGCGCGAACTGGTTGAGAAGTTCTGCCCGCCGGCGTTGGCCAAGACCTTGCCACCGGACTTTGGCGGTCGGCAAGCCTTTATCAACTGTCGCAAAGCGCAAAGTGCCTTTGGGTATGATCCTCAGCACTCCTGGACAGATTATGTTTAGGAACTCAATATAGAGAACGCCCCCGGGCCGGCGCCCAGGGGCAGAACTCAAAAATCAATTGTGCCGTTACGTCATACCCGCTTAGTTCGCCGCACGGATTTGTTTCAACATGCTGGCCGAGTCCTGATATTGCACCAGCCGTACCAACTTGCCATCGCGCCAGGTGTGCACCTCCATCACGTGGAGCGTCACAGGGGCGCCGGTGGGGGCAATCTCGCCGTCTGCGGTAGTCAAGGGGCCAAGGTGCGTCCCGGTGGCGACAAACTCCACGGCCACCTGGTCGCCGGTCGCAACCACATTGATAGGCTCAACGGCAAGATCCGGGAAAACTCGTTTCTTGGCCTGTAACCATTCCATGAATTTGTCCTTCCCCTGTGCATCTAGATTGGAGGCATAGGCGACGAACTCCACGTTCTCATCGACCAATGTCAGCGCTCCTTCCAGATCATTGGCGCTGAAACGTGCATGCAGTTCGGCCGAGAGGGCGGCATTGTCGGTCGGCGCCGGGGCTGTCACATTGGAGTTGAAGATATCGCGATACAGTTTCCAATTACCGTCCGGCTGCCGCTGGAAGGTGCTCGTGTACTTGCCGTCGACAGGAATGGGGGTGCTGCCGTCATGTGGCACATAGGTGACCGTGTACATCCCACGAGCAATGGCCAAATCGCCGGCAACCAAGACTTCGTCAATGTCAATCTGCATGTCCGCAAAGGCAAATTGTTCCAGGGCGGCATTGATCGCGGCGAAGATAGCTTCTCGACCAACATTCGGTGGGGCACCTGGCGGCGATTGCACGCCATCCTCTGTCCACAGCGCTATCCAGCGTTCTGCATCACCTGCACCAAGGCTGGCGCCATATTCTGTAAAGAGTGCGTCGATTTCAGCCGTGATGGCCTCCACATCGGGTTGGGGCGGCGCTGACGTCACGTTGGAATTAAAGATGTCGCGGTAGATCTTCCAGGAACCATCCGGCTGTTTTTGTAGAATGGTCATATACTTACCATCGACTGAAACATTCTCACCGCCGACCTTGGGCGTTAACGTTGCCTCATACACACCGCGGGCATAGGCCCAGCCCCCCGCGGCAACGACTTCCTGGTTCGAGATGGACATACTGACATCGAAGGGTGCGAAGGCAGCACGATTGCGCGCCAGAATATTCTCTTTGCCAACGACGGCCGGTTCCCCGGGCGGCATCTGGATCCCGTCATCGACCCATACCTCAACCCAACGATCGATGTCGCCGGCACCAATACTGTCACTGTATTCGGTCCAGATCGCGTCCATGACGGCGTTCATGTCCTCTTCGGTTGCGGTCTGGGCTTGGACCTCAACCATCGGACGGACCGGCTCACACGCAACGATGAGCGGTGCCGCGATGACGAAAACACCAATAACCATTAAAAAACGATTGATTCGATCTAAGCGCCACATCATATTTTCCTCTTTTCTGAAAGATGGGCAGCGGCGTTGTCTCCGCTGTCTTCCATGCGACTCGAATGTTGATCCTTTGATCAAACTGTTTTCTATCATAGCCAATCTGCAGCGGCGCGTCATCAATCAATCGGTCAGTCTTAGGGGGTTTAGGGGGTTTAATTTCAAGACCATTCAAACAACGCGGAGGAAGCATTCTCTATTGCGACTTCTATTCGACCAAGGGCGACGTCAGAGAACGCCTTCTCCACGGGTAAAATTGTCTTGTTTGAATGGTCTTGGGTTTAATTTGGTTGCGTGTTGGAAGAAGTGGCGGAAGAAGTGTCACCAGAAGGAAGAGAGATGGCGAAGAAGAAGATGAGGGAGCGTTGGAGAAGAGACGGCTATGATGTACTAGAGAAGATTCAGATCCATGGCCTGGACCACAGCTTGCGCTCGATTCTGCACGTCCAGTTTTTGGAAGATATGGTTGAGATGGGCTTTTACAGTGCCCAGCGCGAGGTAAAGTTCGCTGCCGATCTGGCGATTTGACTTGCCGGCAGCGACCAAGCGCAACACTTGCCGTTCGCGTTCGCTCAGCGGCTCGCTCAGCAAGGCCGCAGCGTAAGGAACGACGGGTTGGGCCGTCACCCCAGCAGGGCGGGATAATTCGGCTACCAACTTTTTCGCCACGGCCTCAAGCTTGCTGCTAGCCGTTCTTGCTGTGGTCAGCGCAAAGGTCTTGGCGGAGGGTTCTTGCATTGCTTGCATGAGCACTTTGTGGGCGCGCCGTTGCGTCTCCGCAGTGCCCGCCGTGTGATCCTTCGCCAGCGCGGCCAATTGGGCGGCATAGGCCAGATCACCATCTGTGGCAAGGAACTCGGCAACCGCGGCTATACTGTCTAGCAAAATGGGTGCAAAGCCGATGGCTAACCCTTCCCGTAACGCTTCAAGCAGGTGGCAGCTAGCGTTTACCCCATCGTCCTGCCCAAGCGCGGCAAGCCCTAAACCCAGGTGCGACTGTGCGATTCCTGGACGATCTCCGGATTGGCGAGACAGCGTTAAACACTCTTCATACATAAGCTGTGCACCGGCAAAGTTCTCTATGTACAGTTTGAGCTTGCCCATGCTGAGCAGAAGCTCGATTGGCCGTTCTTGATGGGTCTCTGCCAGGAGAGCTGCGGCTTGTTGGCAGAGGCTTGCAGCCAACGTATAATCGCCTTGAGCCGAACGGACCTGAGCAAGTATACTGAGACTATTTGCCACGCTCTTTGGCTGTTTGCCGTAAAATCGAGCAACTTCAAGCCTTTGTTCAAGATAGCTTGAAGCTGTCTCAAGATCACCCGTCATCAGGGCCAACTGCCCCAGCCCGGCCAGCGCCATTCCCCAAAATGCGGTAAGCTTGTGGCTCCTTGCAGTCAAGAGACTCTCCTCCAGGTAACCACGCGCCGCGCCATAATCTCCCTGGTTGGTTGCTAGCCAGCCCAGTTCGCACAGCGCATGGGCGATTGTGCGCTGATCACCGATCGTGCGACCGAATGCTAGCGCCCGTTGCGACCACTGCTTGCACTCCTCATACGCACCTTGTTGCTTCGCCACATCCCCAAGCAGGGAATAGATCCAGGCCTGAAGCTCAAACTGTTTGGTCGCTTGGTCGAGTTCAATGGCTTCGTGCAGCAGCGCTTTCGCCTTTTCAATCTCTGCGCCGGCATACGCACTCCAGCCCAGGCCGCCGACAGCGTTGGCCAATTCGCGTTGGGCGTCCGGTAGGTTACGGAGAAGCGCCACACTCTCTAACAGCTCTTCGTTTGCCTTTTGATTATGCCCCAACCAGATATTCATGATGCCATGCATAGCCAATGCATGGGCATACGTAATACGCTGTTCGTCGCTGGGCTGCGCAGAATGCAGCATGTCAACCGCATAGCGGAGCGCTTTTTCACATTCCTCGTGATAGGTGCTCAGCCAGGCAAACCAATACAGCCCTTCCGTGGCCATGTGCAAGTCAGCAATCCTTCTCTGATCCACGGCCCAATACCAGGCGGCAAAGATGTTACTGCTCTCAGCTTCGATGGCCTCCACGAGCTGCTTGTTGCTGTCGCCCAGGTAGCTCTGGACCGGTTGCGCAATGAGTCGCAAATAGTAGGCGGAATGGCGATCACGAACGGCCTGCTCTTGCGCGGGCGATGCGGCAAGGCGCTCGGCTCCATATTGGCGCTGCAGTTCATGGATTGCATAGCGCCCTGTCACCGACACGCGTAACAGCGACTTGTCGACAAGCGCTGACAGCAAGGAGATTGTCGCTCCCGCTATCTCCTCTGCGGCTGGGCGCAGAAAACCGCCGTGAAAGACGGATAGCTCCTTGCAGAGATCGCGCTCTGCTTGGCTCAGCAACCGCCAGGAATGGTCGAATACAGCGCGCATGGTGCGATGCCGGTCGGGAATGCCCAGTTGGTCACTCTGCAGAATCTCCAGACTATGTTGAATTTCCGCCGCAATCTCTGCGCAGGACAAATGCCTCAACCAGGCCGCGGCGAGTTCGATGGCCAGCGGCATTCCCTCGACAAACTGGCAGATCCGCACCACATCGCTCTGCTCCTCGATCAGAGAGAAGTCATGGCGCACACGCTGTGCCCGCTGGCGAAACAATTCCACGGCATCAGCGCTTCCGATGCGATTGTCGCCTTCAATCGGGAGCAACGACATGCCGGCAACGTGGAAGAGCCATTCCTCGGCCAGATTGAGCACGACCCGCGAGGTGACAAGCAGTTTGATCTGGGGTGCGCCATGTAGTAGTTCTTGCAGCAACGGAGCCGCCGCGACCAAATGTTCGACGTTGTCGAGGATGAGGAGTAGGCGCTTGTCGCGCAGGTAGTCGACCAGGGCCGCTTTGGGATTTTTGCCTTCGTCATACACCCAATCCAGCGCGCCGAGGATGGTCGGCACGATCTGCGCGGCGGAGGAAACTGATTGCAGTGGCACAAAGAAGATTCCGTCAGCATAAGGGAAGGATTCTTGGACTACAGACGTTTGCACCAGCGCATCGGCCACTTTCAGCGCCATCCGTGTCTTGCCGACACCCCCAGGCCCCACCAACGTGACCAGGCGGCAATATTGGTTGCTGAGCAGTGAGATGATTTCGGCAATTTCCGTTTCCCTGCCCACAAAGGAAGTTGGCTGTGGTGGGAGATTATGTTTACAGGATGCCATCACGTGTCTGCCCTTTGGTGCGCTACACATAACTACGGCCAGAGTTCCCTGATTATAGTAAAGGATATCATTTGGCGCAAGCACAGGACGATGCGCCAGGGACGGGCCAATACCATTGGGGGCTGACCGATCGCTTAGTGCCCGTCCGCAGCACGTCGCCCCAGATCTGCAGTATTCCCGTAAACCACTGTCGCCTGGTGTATCAGTTTCCCTTTATTTCGGGATTGGCAGAGCGATGCACAAAGCATATAATTGAATGATACCGTTCATTTATTTCTAGGCTCATAGAGGTATACGGCTGAAATTGCGCTTTTTCTCTCTGGCAAATCGTGCAATTTCAGTTTACCGCCCATATGAGCGTATTTCTAAACGTTGTTATCACACACTTGGAGGAATTACTTATGAGTCATAGCTATCCTGAGATCACGGCTGAACATGCCGCCTTTTTTGCGGAAAACGGTTATTTGGTCGTTGAAAATGCATTAAGCCCAACCGAACTAGAGGAGTTACGGGCGGAAACCACCACCATTTGTCGCGGCGAGCGGGGCACCGACATTCGGAACTACGCGCCGCCCCCCGCCGACGCCACCGAAGATGAGGTGCTGCGCGACTATCTGTGCATCCATTTTCCCCATAAAATCTCTGAAATTATGGAACAGCATCTCGCCCACCCGACGATTGTCGATGTGTTGACCAAAGTCATTGGCCCCAATGTGAAATGTATGCAGTCGATGCTCTTTATCAAGGCGTCGGGCAAACCGGGGCAAGCGTGGCATCAGGACGAATGGGCCATTCCCACCCGCGACCGCAGCTTAACCGGCGGCTGGATTGCCCTGGACGATGCAACGGTGGAAAATGGCTGTCTGTGGGTGATCCCGGGTTCGCACAAGCCGGGCATCATCTGGCCCTTCGGTCAGCAAAATGATCCCCGCTTTGATTGTGGCACGGAAAGTTTCGGCTTCCCCTACCAAGATGAAGACGCCATCCCCGTGGAAGTGAAAGCGGGCGCGATTGTCTTCTTCAACGGCTATCTGCTCCACCGCTCGCTGCCCAATTACGCCAAGAGCGGCTATCGACGGGTCCTGGTCAACCACTATATGAGCGCCCAGTCGTTATTGCCCTGGCGGCGGCCCAAAGAGGGCGAAGGCATGGCGGTGACCGATTACCGCGACATTGTGATGATCGCCGGCTCAGATCCCTACGCCTGGAAAGGGCTAGAAGATTTAGCCAAACCCTATCTCCGCCCCAGCGGTGAGGGGGGCTGTGACAACGGCGTGCGACCCAAAGACGCGGAGCCGCGCAGTACAGTGGTCGGGGGGGTTCGGTAGGAGTGAGGCAGTTCTACTGTCTGACTGAATTAATCGATTATACCAAGCTTACAAGGAGAGGAACTTAGAAATGGCAAGAATCAACAAATGTATCGAACTGCTTGCGCAGGGACAGCCGATCTATGCAACGCATCCATCCAGCCTGACCTATGAAGCCGGGTTGAAAGATGCCAAAACGTGGGCGGACATGCTGCTGCTTGACTTTGAGCACCATCCGTTCGACACCGTCGGCCTGACCAACTACATGCGTGGCCTCAAGGATGGCGGCCCAACTGCCAGCGGCCACCTCACCCCCACCGTGGTCTGCACCTTGCCCTCGAATGCCATTACCCCAGAGGAAGTGCGCTACAACGCCTGGCAGGCGCGCCACGTCTTGACTGCGGGCGTACATGGCATTCTCCACACCCACACGCGTACGGCGGAATCAGTCCGGGCGTTTGTGCAGATCACCCGCTATCCCTTCCAAACGCTGGGGCGGGAGGTCCTTGGTGAAGGGCTGCGTGGCGCCGGCGGCCAGCGGCCGGCCAACGAGATCTGGGGCATATCGACCGCAGAGTACGCCCGCCTTGCCGACCCGTGGCCGCTGAACCCCAATGGCGAACTGTTGCTCGGCCTCAAGATTGAGGACCGCCACTGTCTGGCCAACGTGGATGACATTGCAGCGGTGCCCGGCATTGGCTTTGCCGAATGGGGGCCCGGCGATATGGGCATGTCCTTTGGCCACGACGATGCCCACGATCCGCCCTATCCCCAGGATATGAACGATGCGCGCGACAAAATCAAGGCTGCGCTCGACCGGCAGGGCATCGCCTTCTATTCCAGTTGGGCAGACCCTGCCCTGTCGATGGAGCAACGCATTGACTTTTCGATTGACGTGCTCGGTGTGAGGATGATGGGCGCGCCCAACAAAGAATGGGCCGACTACGGCCGCCGCAAGACCGGTCGGACCATGCCGGTGTAGCGGTTCGTGCGCTTCCGCCAGATGCTAGGCGCGTGCACCTGGCGGAAGCTCAATAGCTCGAACCGAGAATCATATGGGCCGCATTGTCGCGGCCATCCCTGAATCACCTTTTCTACAATGGCGGTATCAGCTTTGCTCCCAAACTTTCTCCCACTGTCGACTCTCAGCCGAGCGATAGATCGCCAGGGCGGTGCGCAGTTCGCCCAACGCGTACTCGGGTGGGGCGGCCAACGGCGCACTGGTTAACACGGCCTGGGCAAAGTCGGCCAACTCGTAGCCAAACGCGGCGAGACGGCCATCCCCATCCCACAGGTTCTCCTTCAGCACCTGCCCATCCGGGTGCGCTTTGTCGAAGAGCAGCAGACGCCCTGGATAGCCCCGTTCGCTGATGATCTCCCCCAATGTGCCGGTGATGCGAAACTCCTCGCCACCCCCCAGCACGGCCCCGGCGTAGAGGGTGTCAAAGACCGCCACCACGCCCGTTTGGAAGCGCAGCAACGCCCGCGCTAACGATTCCCCCTCCATCTCGGCCAGCGGGCGCCCGGTGACGGCGATCACCTCATCCACCTCTCCCAGCCACATGCGCAGCGGACGCAACCAGTGCGCCCCGCCATCAATGGTGATGCCACCGCCCGCCAGGGCCAGATCATAGCGCCAGGGCCTGCCCGCAACAGAGCCGGGGGCCGGCGCCGGGTTGCCAAAGAAGCCCCGCGCGGTGATGATCTCGCCAATCGCGCCCGCCTGGATCAACTGTTGCACCTGGCGCACATCGGGCCAGTAGTGCGCCTGTTCGGCCACCATAAAGACTGTGCCGGCCTGTTTAGCCGCAGCCAGGATATGATCACAACCGGCAACGGTGGGCGCCATCGGTTTTTCCAAGACCACATGTTTGCCCGCGGCAAAGGCGGCTACCGCCGCCGCCTCATGCTGGTTGTGGGGCAACATAATATCGACGGCGGCAAAGTCACCGTCAGCAAGCGCGGCCTCTAATGAGGTGAAGGGCCGGCCGCCGGTCTGCTGCGCCATGGCTTCCGCGCGGGCAGGATCGGTGTCGACCACAGTGCTGACGACCAACTGTTTGGCGTGCGCCTGGATGCCACGCCAATGCGCCTGGGCAATGCCGCCACAGCCCACCAGGGCAATCTTGAGTGTTTGCGGATCGGACATGGAATTTTCCTCTCTGTTGTGGGCTGAACAAAATCATCTCTGTATAACAATTATACTACAGCGGCGCTGATACTCCCTTCTCGGCAAAGCGGGTCAACAGGTCGCGCGTATTCAGGTGCGGGATCGACCGCTCCAGGAAGGTGGCCAGCAGTTGCTCCGGCGTCAGATCCGAAGTGTCGATGGCGAACTTGTGACGGATCCACGAGATGCGCACCTGCTGTTCAAAACGGTCGAGCAGCATGGGGATATCGGCGCGCTTGATGACCGTGTATTCGTGGGGCGCACGCTCCATGCGCGCCTGAATTACTTCAGGACGGGCCTTCAGATGAACCAGAATCGTATCTTCCGGCATCTCGGCTTCATATTCACGCACGCCAATGGTAGGGGTGTTGGGGTAGTAGTAGAGGCGGCCATAGATCTCTTCCTCAAGATGAAAGCCACCCAGGAGGATATGGTCATAGCGGTGCATGAGGCGGATGTGGTAGACCACCTGCATGCGCTGAAAACGTTCCTTGAGCAGCGGCGAGAGGGCCAACATCTGCTTGGCATCTTCCGGGGAGATATGCTGACTATCAGGGATGGCAAAGTGGTCATCCAGATGGTGGTGAATGCCCCTTGCATGGCCCCATGCCATTAGGCCATCAATCAAGGTGGTGACGCCGCTATATTCACAGCCGACAACGATGAGACGCATGGTATGTTCCTTTCGTGAATGGGAGACGGAAGACGGGAGACGGAAGACGGAAGGGCGACCTCTCCCTACTCCTTACTCCCTACTTCCGTCTCCCGTTTCCCCTCAAATAAAACCGAGATTTTCGCGCAGGTTGGCGCGGATGGTGTCTTCGTTTAGGGTGACCCCTAAGCCGGGGCGATCAGGGACGGTGATGTGGCCGGCTTCGATGAGCGGCCCTTCGTTGATTAAGCCCTCCCAGATCGGGTTGTCCAGATGATGAAATTCGAGCGCCAAAAAGTTGGGGACCGCGGCCATGACATGGCAGGTGGCGATGGTCTCAATCGGGCTGCCGATGTTGTGGGGCGCGACCGGGATGTAGTAGAGATCAGCCAGGTCGGCAATGCGGCGCCCTTCCAGCAGCCCGCCGGCTTTGGCCAAATCGGGCGAGATGATGTCGGCGCCCTGGTTCTCGATCAGTTCGCGAAAGCCGTGGCGGGTGTAGAAGTTTTCACCGGTGCAGATGGGCGTGCGCGTGGCGCCGGTCACCCGGCTCATGGCGGCCACATTTTCGGGTGGGATCGGATCTTCCAACCAGAGCAAATTCAGATCCTCAAAAGCGTGAGCGACCTTGAGAATGTCCACCGGCGCATAGAACCAATGGGCGTCAATGGCCAGGTCCGTGTTACGGTTGAGGCTTTGACGGATGGCGGTCACCACCTCGACATAGTGGGCAATGTCATCGTTGCTAATGGCCCGGTTATAAAGATCGCGCTGGGTGGGCAGCGGATCGATGTCAAACTTGAGCGCCGTAAAGCCGCGCGCCTCCACTTCCGTGGCCTTGGCGACATAGGCATCGGGCGTCTCGTCAGCACCGGCATGACAATCATTGTAGAGGCGGATGCGGTCACGGAACTTACCGCCCAGCAGTTGCCAAATGGGGACACCCAATGCCTGCCCCAGAATGTCCCAAAGCGCCGACTCAATGCCGCTCAGCGCGCTCATCACCGCGCCCTGGTAGAAGCCGGAGGCAGACATGGCGCGCATCATGTCGCGGAAGAGCTTGTCGATATTGCGTGGATCCTGGCCGATGAGGACGCGGGTCAGACGTGGATCCACGGCAATCTGGTGGACGCCTGCGCCGTGATAGGCCTCGCCAATGCCGGTAATGCCGGCGTCGGTTTCGACTTTGACCAACACCCAGGGAAAGGGTTGCAGCAAAACGGAGCCAATATGGGTAATTTTCATGGTGTATTTACATCCAGTGCATCGCGCAGCCCATCAGCCATTCCCTGAAAGGCCAGGATGGTCAGAGAGATCATGACCGATGGAAAGAAGAACATGTGGGGCCAGTAGCCCAGATATTGGCCAGCTTCGCCCAACATGCGTCCCCAACTGGGGGTGGGCGGCCGAATGCCCATGCCGATAAAGCTCAAGCCCGCCTCAGCCAGCACGGCAGTGGGGATGCCGGCGGCAAAGCCCCAGAGAATCAGCGGCGCGACTTGGGGCAGCACATGGCGGAAGATGATGCGTCCCTCATTGGCGCCCAACGCGGTCGCCGCGGCCACATAATCGCGCTCGCGCACGGAGAAGGTCATGCCCCGCACCAACCGACAGGAGCCGACCCACCCAGTGATGATCATCGCGATCATCAGATTGCGCAGACTGGGCTGGAGCACCATGACCATGTAAAGCACAATCAGATACCAGGGCAAGGCCGAAAACATGTCGATAAAACGGGTGATCAGCCAGTCGAAGAAGCCACCGCGATAGGCCGCGATCAAGCCCAACGGCACGCCGATCGCCAATCCCACCACCTGCGTGACAACGCCCACCAAAAACATGGGACGGGTGGCATAAATGATACGCGTGGCTAGGTCGCGGCCCAGATTATCAGTGCCCATCCAATGTTCGGCGCTGGGGCTGGCCAGGGCATTCTCCGGGTCGATTTTGTCATATTCATAGGGGGTCAGGTAGGATGCAAAGAGCGCGGCGAAGAGGGTCAGCAACGCCCAACAGATGCCAAAAACGGCCAGCTTGTTACGGCGAAAGCGGTTCCAACTCTTGCGCCAGTAGTTGTTCTGGGAGAGAGACTTGGCTGGTGCGGTCAGGGGTGCGGGAACAGCAGTTGCGGTCATGACTTATCTCCTGCGACGCGCACGCGTGGGTCGATCATGCCATAGAGAATGTCGGTTATCAAATAGGTGCTCATAATCAACACTGCCCAAAACATCGTGATGCCTAGAACCATGGGGTAGTCGCGGTTGGTGCTGGAGAGGACAAACCAACGGCCCAATCCGGGTAGCCCAAAGACCTCTTCAATAAAGATCGAGCCGGTCATCATACCGGGAAACATGGGGAGGAAGGAAGTGATCATGGGAATCAAGGCATTACGCAGGACATGCCGCGCCATGATGGCCCGGCTGCTCAGCCCTTTGGAGCGGGCCGTGCGTACATAATCCGATTGGATGCCATCAAGCACGCACTGCCGTGTCCAACGCGCCACCCCGCCAATGGCCGGGAGGCCAAAAGCCAGCACCGGCAGGATCAGATTGCGCGGTCCGCCCCAGCCGCCAGCCGGCAGCCAGCGCAGCCTGGCAGCGAAGATATAGACCAGGATAAAACCCATGACAAAGCCGGGAATTGTGCCAATGCCTACGGCAAAGATGGTGACGGCGCTGTCAAACCAGGAATTGACCTTCGCGGCGGCGATCATGCCGATGATAATGCCCACCACTACCGCCAGCAGTGCAGCTAACCCGCCAACGAGGGCGCTGTAGGGCAACAGGTCGCGGATAATAGCGGTTACACTTTTTTCCGGCGCCGAGAACGGGGTACCAAAGTCCAGCATGAGCGCATTGCGCAGCCAAACCAGATACTGCAGCCAGACCGGCTTGTCCAAGCCATACTTCGCCTTGAATTGCGCCACCTGAGTTGCGCTCATGGGGATCTCGGCGCCTTGCAACCAAGGTCCCCCTGGCACGGACCGTGACAAGACAAAGGTAAAGAGCGACAGCAGCAAGAGCGTAACCACAATGCCGATCACCCGCCGCATGATGTATTCAAACATAATGTTTCCTTGTCTCGGGATGAAGGGATGCAGGGGTGATAAGGTGCAGGAGGCGCCAAACAGATCTTCATTTTGTCACCCCTTCACCCCTGCATCTTGTCACATCACGCCACGCCGGCGCGACAACTGGCTTCCGCCCAGTAAAGCCCCTCATGTGCGTTGGGTACACCGGGAGGTCCACCCTTGAAGACAAAGCCATCTTTGTTGGGTTCCGCCCATTCACCGCGCAGATTACAGGGTGAGAGGCTGACCCCATAGGGGTGATGGAGGAAGTACCAGGCAGTGCTTTCGACCAGCCGTTTTTCGGCCTCACGCAGCAGTTCAAAACGCTTGGCCGGATCGTCAAGCACCGAGTTGGCCTGCGTGTAAAACTCATCCCATGACGGATCGCTATGGGGGTGGCGACCGGTGGAGCGCCAGACATTGAGGAAGGTAGCCGGGTCCAAATAGTCCATGGCATAGCCAACGTAGTAGATCGGCTCATTCTCCTTCAGGTTGCCGGTAAAGGATTGGAAATCCGAAGGGCGCAACTCAACGGTAATACCCAGATTCTCCTTCCAACGCGCCTGAATCGCTTCACAGAGCGCCAGTTGCGGGTCAGTGGGTTGGCGAATCCACATTTCATAGGTGGGGAAGCCCTGCCCATCGGGGTAGCCGGCATTGGCCAACAGTTGACGCGCGGCTTCGGGGTCATAGACATTGGGGTCGAGCACTTTCAGGGCCTCATCCTGGTTGTTGGGGAAGCCAGTGGGAATCAGTCCCCAACCCGTATAGGAGAAGCCGCGGAAGATTTCTTGCACCAAGGTATCTTTGTCAATTGCCTTGCAGAGCGCCAGCCGTACGTCTGGATTATCCAGCCCTTCAAATGCACCAGTGGTGTTAAAGCCGATGTAATCGGTGCTCAGCGCAATGCCTTTGCTCATCTCCCCTTTGAGTACGGGGTTGTTCTCGATCAATTCCCGTTCGGCGCCTGGGGTCTGCGGGCCAATGCCATAGCTGTTAATGTCACCAGCAATGTAAGCAGCCAAGCCAGTGGGCAGATTCTCCTCGCGAAGCTCGATAAAATAGGGCACGCGTATACCTTTATAGTTGGTGTTCAGTTCCCATTTGTGATTGACATCGCGGTTAAACTCAGTCAAAGTGTAAGGCCCAGAAGAGATATAGCGTTCGGGATCTAATGCCCAGTTTTCGCCGGCATCCTCCCAGATTCCATCTTTGGCCACCTGGAACCAACTGAAGACCGCGGGCAGATAGGCCACCGGTGATTCGGTGTGGACGCGCAGGGTGAAATCGTCAACTGCCTCCATCCCTAACTCTTCCGGCGGCAGTTCACCGGAGAGCACCTTTTGAGCATTTTTGATGTCAAAGTAGTACCAGCCAAAATCATAGTTGTGGCTGAGTGAGTAGCGCATGGTGTAGATCCAATCGCGTGCGGTGACTGGGCTGCCGTCGCTAAATTGCAGTTCCTTGCGCAGGAAAAAATCCCAGTAGGCGCCATCGGCTGACGCTTCCCACCGTTCGGCGCCGACGCCGACAACATTGAAATCAAGATCCAGGCTAGTCAATGTCTCCGTACCGCCACAATGTTCAAAAGCGCGGTTGTAAAGTGACTCCATAATATGACCATATCCGCCACCTGTTTGACCAACGCCTTCCCGCCAGATCTGTTGCTCAATGGGCAAGGCGTCAGCCGGCAATACCTTGCCGAGTGCATTCGCACCCGGTTCGGCGGCGCCGGACGCGGTGCCTGTCTCCCCTGCCGGCGCTGCTCCTGGCGGTGCGGGTTGACAGCCCGTCAGGGAGACCAGTGCTATGCCAGCCGCTGCCGTGCCGGCGCCTTGTAAAAACTGACGACGTGTAAGTTGAGACTTCATTTCACTCCTCCTCTATACATTGTGCAAAAGTTTATTAAAATATAGGCGACAGAGTACATTATCATAAAAGTTCTGCTAGAATAGACCTCCCGTAGAGGCGCTTGAATTTGGGGTCGGAGATTGAGACCCAGGTCTTTCAGGAAGGGGGCGGCTGACGGTGAAGGACAGGCGGTGCACCGCTGCCTTCCTGGAAGACGAATGCCGGACTGCCCGCGTTGGCTACCCTAGCAGAACTTTCGTAACGCTGCACTCTTACACTGTAAAGCAAGTTATGCGTATTTAGGATTGTCATTCTGAGCCTGCTTTTTGGCGAAGAATCTCCTCTTTCGGAAGCAGAGATTCCTCGTCGCAAGCTCCTCAGAATGACACCGTTCTAAATACTCAAAATTTCGCTGACAGTGTACTCTTACACTGTGACCGAAATTCTGCTAGTTTAGAGGTGGTCACCCAAGTCTTCTAGGAAGGGGCGGCGGATGGTAAAAGACAGGAGGTGTGCGTTGCCCCTTCCCGGAAGACGCATGCCAGCGCACCCGCCTGGGCGAAACTCGCATAACTTCGGACACATTGTAAGAGTGTTTTGTAAAATTAATTATGTTGGATGTCGTAGGGGCATCTGCTTGCCGGCACCCTGGGGCCTAGAAGGCCACCGCCGCAAGGGTCGCGTCCCAAGGCGCCCGAAAGGCTCCCGCTACTTCTAGGCGCCTACCACTTATCATTTCTTATCTGACAAAACAAGAATGCGAAGTCTGAAAATACTTTGCTGTCTCTAAAAGCAGTCGGGTTTGTACCATAAGTCATTTTGTCCCAATGAATGAATCCCACTTCTAGCCCAACAGCGGCTGCGTGCGGCGTTCGCTTGCACTGAGGATGGCCGTGTCGACAATCTGCTGGCCAATGCGACAGATGGCGGGCGAGAGGGGGCCATGGACAGGTGCGCCGCTTTGCAGGCTGTGGATAAAGTTTTGGATCGGGTTTTGCATGGGCGGTTCCAGCCTATCCACCGGCAGCACTTCCCCTTCCGGGTGTTGGCGGGTCTGGACGCACACGGTTGGCTCGTAGTCATAGGAGCTAATGGTCCCTGCCGTGCCGACAATGACAAAGCCGCACTTGGGTTGGGGCTGCAAGATCCACGGGTCGGTGAAAGCGCCCCAGCGCGTCTCAAATTTGGAGAGTCCCTTGGCATAACGCGCAATGGTAATGCTGTGCTCATCCACCTCTAGCCCGGGCGGCTCATCGACCACCGTGGTGACATCAATGGGCTTAGCGCCGCCGTGGAACCAGGTGCCCAAGGTTACGCCATAGCCCAGATAGTCGAGCAGGGAGCCGCCGCCTTTAGCACGCTGGTAGAACCAGCTTTCCCGTTTGCGCTGGGCTGCTTCCTCCGGCGTCACTTCGACCTTGTCGGCCAGGTGGCGCAATGGCCCACGGTTGCCATCATAATAGTGCACCTCGATTACATCACCGATCACGCCCTCATCGATCAGCCGTTTGCTCGTCACATGGGGCGGGTACCAGGCCAGTGGCCAGTTGATAATCATCTGCTTCCCGGTGGCGGCCACCGCGGCCACCATTGCGTCGGCTTCGACCAAGGAGGCAGCAAAGGGCTTCTCCACCAGGATATGCACACCATAGGGGGCCACCCGCTCCACCCACAGACCGTGCGTGGCTGTGGCCGGGCAGAGAATCGCAATGTCGGGCTGGGTCACCTCCAGACATTGGCGGTAGTCCGTAAAGATTCTCTCTGGAGGAATACCAAACTTCTGTACAACAGTTGCCATGCGCGCCGGCGTTTCGTCACAAATACCGACGATTTCCGCGGCGGGATGTTCATGCACCTGGCGCAGCAGATCCCCCATATGCATGTGGTCAAAGTTAATGCCGACAATTTTAAATTTTTGCATACCGTTCCCTATCCTGTCATCAAGTCATCCCGTCATCTTGTCATGCTCCAGCCGGCGCCGGCAAGGGCGGGACATATTGGTAGGTCGGGTCGATTTTCTGTTTGTGTAAAATCGGCATGATCTCCTGCCAGGTGGCGACCAACCCGTCGGGGGAAGGAGGCAAGTCATGTGCGATGGCGCGATGTAGTTGGCCCAGTTTGTAGCAGGGCACTGCCGCATACATATGATGTTCAATATGATAGTTCATGTGCCAGTAGAGGAACTGGACAAAAGGATTCAACAGAATCGTGCGCGTACAGAGACGGTAGTCGGTCACATTGTCTTGCAGCCCTACATGCTGGGTGTTATTGCAGAGAAAGAGCAGCCAACCGCCGTAGAAGGGCGCCAACGTAATCAGCACCGGCAGCAGCCAGAGATTAAAGCCCAACCAGAAGTTTAGCGCAAGCGAGAGTACAATGAGCAGTGCGTGGCCGACCAACAAGAAACGCGACCAGCCAAAGAGCTGCCGGCGCTTGGCCGGCTCCGATGCGGGGAAGAGAATGTTCTCCCATTCCCCCTCCAGCCGACCCCGGCTCAGGCGGACAACGCCCTTGATGCGCTGGTAAAAGCCCCACGGGTTGGCCACCGCGCTTTTGAGAAAACCCTCCAGCGAAATCTTAAAGGGCAGCACCACCTCCAGATCATCGGGTGGATGGAGCGTGTACTTGTGATGCTCCTGGTGGCTGGCCCAAAAGAGCACATGGTTAAAGCCACCCAGAAAACTGAAAACATAGAGAAAGAAGCTGTTCAGCCAGCGTGTCTTAAAGACTGTGCTGTGACACAACTCATGAAAACCGTTCAAGAGAAAGGCATAGAAGGTGCCATGCACAAAGAGCACCAGCAATAAGACCCACGCCGGCAGGTTGGCCGCAGCGTAAAACGCGGCCGCGCCGGTCAGCAACAGCAGCCCCAAGTGTCCCAATGTCTGCATAAATCCCCAAAAGTCGCTGCGCTGGTTCAACGCGGCCAGCGTGTTACGGTCCAACGGGGTGCGATACCAGTTGATCTTTGGTTGTTTTTGTTCAGCAAGCATTGATAAATTTCCTTCGTTTAGCTCGAGATACAACAACAGATTTAGGTGATGTCAGATTTGTCTTAGGATTGAGCAAGTAGATCGAGCAAATCAGGTGCTACCTAAATCCGCTGTTGTATTTGAGCACAGGACTACTTAGCCCTTTTTGGCCCAGTAATCATCCAATAACTTTTGAATAGCCGCATTCATTTCTGGAACGACCGTGAACGCATCGGCTTCACCGGCGACCATCTTATCACGCGCCGGCCCAAACACTTCGTTGGTGATCATGCGGTCATCCACCTCGCCAGCCTCATGCAGAATTCCAGTCTGGAAGGCATCAATAAAGGGTTGTAGTTCTTCTAGACCCCATTTTTCTCTGGTTGACGGCACCCACAGTTTGTCATTAAATTCAGGGGTGACTGGTTGTCGGCCCGATTCGGCAACATACTTTTGGGCGCCTTCACTGCCGGCAAACTTCAGATATTCCCACACTGCATCAGGATTCTTGGTCTTGGAATTCATGAGCAGGACATGACCAAAGACCATATGGGCCCGTTTCCCGCTGGGTGACAGGGGCAGTTGCGCCACACCAAAAGGAACGCCATCGCTCGTCTGGCCCTCGGCGCAAGACCATTCACCACAGGCCATCTTGGGGAAGAACCAAGGACCTTCCATTTTCATTGCCACATTACCGGACTCCAGCTGATTGAGGCCCCCTTCCATCATTGCAGGCGTCGGACTAACTTTATATTCGTTGATCGCCTGATAAAGCTGGAAGTTGAGCATCTGCATAATATACTCTTGATCCCACTTGGCCTCCTTGGGTTCAATTTCCTGGTCCCATTCTTTATCACCGTTCAAGCGCATCCAGCAGGCCAACCGTTCGTAAGAAATGTTGGTCTGGTAGCCAAAATTGTCAACACCATCGATCTGCCCTGTTAGTTTTTGCGTCAATTCAACAAACTCGTCGTAGGTCCAATCATCGGTAGGATAGGGAATGCCAAGTTTGTCAAAGGGCGCTTTGGCATAGAAGATGACCATGGCGTTCATGTTCCATGGCACACCATAGAGGTTGCCACGGAACTTAGTCTGCGCTTCGTAGACATCGGCCCAAGCATCGGGATAAGGGGTATTGTAGTCATCGCGCGTCCGCAGTTCGTCCAAAGCGTTATAGACGCCTTTGGCGGAGAAGCTTTGGAAGAGCCAGGTTTGGTTGTTGATCACATCGGCTGCTGTACCGCCGGCTAGTGCTGTTTGCAGCTTGTCATAATAGCCAGTGGGCGACTGTTCGAGCCGGATCTGAATGTTGGGATGCTCAGTTTGGAAATCGGCGATACAACGGTCAGCGATGTCTTTGTCCAGTACATCGCCCCATTCATACCAAGAGATTTCAATGGGTGCTTCACCGGGTGCGGCTCCACTGCCGGCTGTTTGCCCACTCGGCGGTGCACAAGCCTGCAACATCCCGCCCAAGGCAGTGACGCCGACCGATGCCGCGGTAGCTTTGAGAAAATTGCGCCGTGATAGAGTCTGCTTGCTTTGATTCATACCTTGCTTCTCCTTTGACTGATAGTGTTACTATAACAGGCTATATGCGTACAACAACCAATTGAAAATGGAATAAGTCATCTGTGTGATGACCGATTTTCCATTGTTGGGAGCTTTGTCTATATTGCTGCAGTTACGACTCGCTACTAACGACCTGCCAACCCTGTCAGATGGATACCGCGGATAAAATGGCGTTGAGCGACCAAAAAAACAAAGATAGTCGGCACAATAAAAACTGCCGTGGCGGCCATCAGGATCGGCCAGTTTGTGCCGTAGCGCCCCTGAAACATCCGCAAGCCGAGCGCCATTGGGAAATTCTCTACAGTGTTGAGATACAACAGCGGCCCCAGAAACTCGTTATAGTGCTGTAAAAAGGAAAAGATTGTCACCGTGATCAAGGCAGGGACAGAGAGAGGAACAATAATCTGCCACAAAATGCGCAAGCTGCCAGCACCATCAATGCGGGCGGCTTCTTCGAGTTCAATGGGCAGACTGAGAAAAAATTGCCGGAGTAGAAAGACATAAAATCCCTGGACGGCAAACCAAAAAGGCACAATCATCGGTTTGAGCGTATCTAACCAGCCCAGATCACGAAAGAGCAAAAAGGTCGGAATGATGATTACAACGCCTGGCAGCATCATGGTGGCCAAACTTAGGCTAAAGAAAAAATTGCGCTCTGGCCACTGTAGGCGGGCAAAACTATAGGCAACCAATACACTGCTGATGACCGTGCCTAAGGTTGAAAGGACAGCAATGATCAAGGTGTTTTGAAAGAAAAACAGGATGGCGGGGATTCCCGAAAATTCTAACAAGGTTAATAACTGTTGGTAATTTTGCCAGACAAAAGGATTGGGAATCCACTGAATAGGGAAGGTGAAGACCTTGTTCTCGGCTTTAAATGAGGTGGAAATCACCCACAACAACGGCACCATATAGAGCAGGCTAAGGATGATCAGCAAGCCGTGGAGCAGGAAATGCCCAAGCCAAGTCCGTTGGATGCGACTTTGGCGCCACGACAGATTGTCACTCATGCGCTCTGTTTGTACATCGGTAGACATGGCTCTATTTCTCCCCCAACATGAATCGCTCATCAGACGGAATTGTGCAAACATAATTATTTCTCTCTGGTGAAATCATTGGTTGGCACAATTTTCTAAGATGAGCTAAATGGATTATTTGGCGCTCTCTTCGTAGACCCAACGATTGGCCAGCCGAAACTGGACAACTGTAAAAAAGACAATAATGACAAAAAGCATCCAGGCAATCGCCGAGGCATAGCCCATTTTGAAATATTGAAAGCCATTGCGATAGAGGTAAAGTACCGCAAACAGTGTGGCATTTTGTGGCCCACCCTGGGTCATAACAAAGGCCGTGGTAAAGACCTGAAAACTAGCAATGATGCCTACCACCAGGTTAAAAAAGATCACCGAGGAGATCATGGGAATCGTAATGTAGAAAAATTGCTGCCACCCATTCGCGCCATCAATTTCGGCCGCTTCGTAGAGGCTGATGGGGACGCTCTGCAAACCCGCCAGAAAGATAATCATCTGTGGGCCGACCACCCATAAAGTCATTAGGATAAAGGCTGGTTTGGCGGCGGCTGGTGCAAAGAGCCAATTCACAGGTTGGATACCAAATTTACCGAGAAAGTGATTCAAGATCCCAAATTCGGGGTGAAGAATCTGCATCCAAACCACGGCACTGGCTACGATGGGTGTCATCGCCGGCAGGTAAAGCAGCGTGCGGTAAAGCGCAAGACCGCGAATCTTGGCGTTGAGCGCCAGGGCAAAGAGCAAGGCGATGATTAGTTGCAGCGGTACACCAATAAAGGTGTAATAGGCGGAGTTATAGAGCGAGACGCCAACCTGTTCATCGACAAAGAGTTCTTTAAGATTGGCCAGGCCGACAAATTCAGGTGGCGACAGGAGATCCCAGGCGTGAAAAACCAAATAGATCGAATAGCCTAATGGATAAAGCCACCAAATGAGAAAACCAAGGATAAAGGGCAATGCAAAAAGCCGTCCCTCCCATGCCTCAGCCCGTTTCAAGCGCGAGAGGCGTTTGGCCTGCCCTTGTGTGCCGACTTTTTCTTTCAAGATGGAGAGCGCCATAATACCCCTCTTTGCTCACATTAAGAAGAGATTGGGGGTCAACCTTGCAAAGGACAAGTAGATTCACGTAACACGAGCGTCGTCGGTAACTCGACCTGTAAGTGAGAAGAGGGGTTACCGCCAAGCATCTCAATCAATAATGTCGTCGCCAACTTCGCAACTTCGTGAATTGGCTGACGGACTGTCGTCAGTGGTGGCCAAACTTGGGCGGCCAGCGGTACATCATCAAAGCCAGCTACGGAAAGCTCCTCCGGCACCCGCACCCATTGGCGATGCGCCACCTGTAACACCCCCGCCGCCATGTCATCATTGCTGGCAAAGATGGCGGTTGGGCGCGATGCCAACGCCAACAACGTTTCCGCAGCGGCTACGCCCGCCGCGAAACGCCAATCACCAGCGCAGATCAATTCCTCATCGTGGTGAATACCGTGGGCTTGCAGGGCTGCGATATAGCCAGCAAGGCGATCATGGCTAGCGTGATGATCTGGGTTGCCCATGACAAACCCAATGCGGCGATGACCAAGGTGGATCAAGTGCTCTGTCAACTCTTGGGCGCCTTGCCGGTCCGTTGCCGAAACATAAGGGAATGGTAATGTCCGATCATAGGGTGTAAGACGTACAAAGGGAACCGTACGCTGATGTAGTTGCTCTAAGATCAGCGGCATATTATCACAGGGTGGCGTAAAGAGATAGCCATCGACGCGTTGTTGCGCGACCATATGCAATAACATCTCTTGATCATCTCGCTGGTATGGATCGACCAAAATGGTCACAACGCCATAGCCGCGCGGATGGGCGCCTACCAATGCGCCACTCAGCACATCATGAATATAGGCCCGCGTTGCATTGTGACAGAGCAACCCAATGACATTAGCGCGACCGCGCGCCAACCGCTGCGCTAAAATATTGGGCACATAGCCCAACTCGTCCATCACACTGAGGACACGGGCATGGGTTGCCTCACCCACCATGGGTTCATTATTGAGCACACGCGAAACGGTCTTGATCGAAACACCGGCTTTGTTGGCAATATCGCGAATCGTCGTCACAAAATTCTCAAGTTGGGCTGAATAAACAAAAATGACAGCGGTGTCTGACACCGTTGTCATCTTAGCATAGCGACTGGTGCTTGTCAAGCTATTATTCTATATCGGGATTATCTCAGTTTCGGGATGAGTTTCGCGCTACCGGAGAGTGCGTTGCATCTCCTTGCGCCAAAAGTGAAATGCACCCTTTATATCTCCTTGTATAACTGTGTAATCAGGATCACCTCATCTTGTGCTTATTTGCGCTACATTTTTTGTAGCGCAGTTTAGGCAGATCGAGACAGGATCTGCTACAATTTTAACCCTTGGCCTTTTCCCCCAATCACAAATAAGCTTGACAGCAGTGAATGTTACGGCTGCGCGCTTGCGCAACGCCAGCTATGCACAAGGTGGTATACGGATAGGTAAGTGGCTTTTATGACCCTGACGATAACTAACCCATCATTCTCCCAGTTCCTGGATCGCCTGGACACTCAGATGATCCATTTATATGAGGCCCTCCCTTCCAAACAGGAGGTGACGCACTTTGCCGATGGCATGTTTGACTTTCTCTTTCCCATCCATTGCCCCCACCCGCGCCGGGCGTCGGTGCAATATGTCAATTTGTCGGATCAACTGCGCCGGATTCTCGACCCGCTTGATGTAGACCCGGAACAGGTCAATGACGATTTTTTTGCCGCGCTGCCGGTCCTCTACGCAGATCTGCTCGACGATGCACAGGCCACACTCGATTTCGACCCGGCTGCCACTAGCCTGGCCGAGGTGATCACCACCTACCCCGGTTTCTACGCCATCACCATCTACCGGTTGGCCCATCAACTGGTGGAGTTGGGGACACCGCTCTTGCCACGTATGTTGACGGAGTATGCTCACGGCATGACCGGCATTGACATCCACCCTGCGGCTCAAATCGGCCAATCCTTTTTTATCGATCATGGCACCGGTATTGTCATTGGCGCAACCACCAATATCGGCAACAATGTGAAACTCTACCAGGGCGTCACCCTTGGCGCGCTCCAGGTGGAAAAATCGCTGGCCAACACCAAACGCCATCCCACCATCGAAGATGATGTGATCATTTACGCCAATGCCACGATTTTAGGGGGGAAGACGGTCATCGGTCATCACTCGATCTTGGGCGGCAATGTCTGGGTCACACAAAGTGTCCCGCCTTATTCACGCGTCTACCATGAAAGCCGTGTGAGTGTCCGTAACAAACATATGGAACAAGCGTTGGATTATGTGATTTAGTTGTCATTAGGTGATTGGATGATTGGTAATTCGGCATCCCATCATTGCTATACTGACGTTGCTATACTGACGAAATCAACCATCTTTCTCCCGTAGAATCAAACGAAACCACTTGAATGAAGGAGAGAATTCATGCGAGCCAATAATATTTTGGAGACCATTGGCAATACACCTCATGTCCGCATCAACCGTCTCTATCCCAATACCCATGAAGTATGGATCAAATTAGAACGCGCCAACCCCGGCGGCAGCATCAAAGACCGCATTGGTCTGTCCATGATTGTCGATGCCGAACAGCGCGGGATCCTCAAGCCGGGCAGTGTCATTATTGAACCGACTTCGGGCAACACGGGCATTGGCCTGGCCATGGTAGCGGCGGTTAAAGGGTATAAATTGATTTTGGTCATGCCGGAGTCCATGTCCATTGAGCGTCGCAAGATCATGTCGGCCTATGGCGCCACTTTTGACTTGACCCCGCGCGAAAAGGGCATGAAGGGCGCGATCGATCGCGCCATTGAACTGCGCGATGCAACACCCAATGCCTGGATTCCGCAGCAGTTTGAAAACCAGGCCAATATCGACATCCACAAACAGACCACGGCGCAAGAAATTTTGAACGATTTTCCCGAAGGGCTCGATTTCTTGATCACCGGTGTCGGCACTGGCGGCCACATTACCGGGTGTGCCGAGGTGCTCAAGCAACATTGGCCCAATCTCAAGGTCTTTGCCGTTGAGCCGCAAGCGTCACCCGTCATCAGCGGCGGCGCGCCAGGCCCGCACCCGATCCAGGGGATCGGCGCCGGTTTTATTCCGCAAAATCTGCACGTCGATGCCATTGACGGCACAATTCAAGTGACCAAAGAGGAAGCCTTCGAGATGGCCCAACGGGTGGCCAAGGAAGAAGGTATTTTTGTGGGCATATCATCAGGCGCGTCGCTGGCGGCTGTCCGCAAAAAACTGCCGGAATTGCCCGCCGGCGCCCGCGTCCTCACCTTCTGCTATGACACCGGCGAACGCTATCTGTCGGTGGAAGGGCTGTATTAAAGCAATTGGGTAATTGGGTGATTGGTAATTGGGTGATTTCGACAAGCGCGATCCCCAATTACCAATCACCTAATCACCCAATTTAATGCCTAGCCTTTTCCCTCAACTTGTATGACCGCCCGCTTTAGCCCTTGCACCCCCGCCCGCATCTCGGCTTCGTCCAACATGGCATAGCCGAGGACCAGCCCTGCGCGCACCGGTGACTGCATGGTGTAGGCCGAGATGGGCGCAACCTCCACCCCCTGTTGCCGGGCAGCCTGGGCGACGGCGTGATCCACCAAGTTGGGGCTGAGCCAAGCGACCAGATGGAGCCCAGCTTCGGCGCAATCCACAGTCAGATAATCTCCTAACTCTTGTTGTAGCGTGCGCACAAAGCAATCCTGCCGTTCGGCGTAAAGCGCGCGCATCCGCCGGATGTGACGCGCAAAGTGGCCTTCGTTGATAAAATCGGCCAACACCGCCTGGTCAAAGACGGAGAGATGGCGGTGGGCCAGTTGCAACGCACGGGTAAAGGGCGCGGTCAGCGCCGGCGGCGTCACCAGATAGCCCAGGCGCAACCCAGGATAGAGCACTTTGCTAAAGGTGCCGATGTAGAGCACGCGGTTCGCTTTGTCCAATCCTTGCAGCGACGAGAGGGGCCGGCCCAGATACCGATATTCGCTGTCATAGTCATCTTCTAGAATCCACGCGTTGCTCTCTTGCGCCCATTCCAATAGCGCCAGCCGCCGGGCAAGACTCATCGTCACACCGGTTGGGTATTGGTGCGAGGGGGTGACATAGGCCATGCGCGCCGTGGGGCAAGTGCTGAGGCCATGCGCGACCGAGAGCCCCTCATGATCGACCGGCACAGGATGGAGTTGCGCACCACTGCCCAAAAGCGCCGCCCGCGCCCCCCGATAGCCGGGATCCTCAAACCAGACGGTATCCCCCGGATCGAGCAAAACCTGTGCCACCAGATCCAGCGCATGTTGCGAACCGGCGGTAATGAGCACCTGATCCGCCGTACAGCGCACCCCACGCGCTGTGCCCAGATACTCTGTAATTGCATCGCGCAGCGGTCGATAGCCGGCGGCGTCACCATAGGTTAATAACTGTGGCTGCGGCGCCCGCCATTGACGCGCCACCAACCGCGCCCAAAGGGCATAGGGAAAGGCGTCTAATGCCGGAATGCCGGTGCCAAAGGCGCGTGGAATTTGCACATCACTGTACCCGCCCATGGGCGCACTCGTAATCGCGCGGTAGCGCGCCGAGAGTTGCTCGGTTGCCGGCAGGGGCTGAGGCGGAAAGCGATCGGGCGGGCGCACATGGAGCAGTTCATCGGGCAAAGAGGGCGAAACATAGGTGCCATCACCGACCCGGCTCTCTAGGTAGCCTTCAGCCAGCAACTGGTCAAACGCTGTCATGACCGTGTTACGGGCTACGCCTAAGGTGGCGCTAAGCTCACGCGTCGAGGGCAGACGCGCGCCTCGCCCCAGCCTTCCATCCAGAATGGCCAGCCGCAGCGCATGGTAAAGCTGATGGTAGAGTGACTGCTTGCTTGCCGGATCGGGCATAATCGCCGCCAGATCAAAGGTTGTCGTGTGTTTGCTCATCCATTGGCCCCATGTTATTGATAAAAATGGCTCTTGTGATTAGACCATTTTGGGGTATGATAGCAGAAAGTAGGTGCGATTTCCATATCGCACAAGCACAAAGTTGCAAAATCAGCGAAATGTAGACCCTGGTCTGCACATCATCATGCATAGCAAGCCTATGCAATTGCCATCGCGCACCTACATAAATCTATGCCAGAATCATTGTCAAGGAATCATTGCCAAGGAGCCATTGCTTATGTCACCTGCGGAACGCCACTTATTGATCGACAAAATTCGTTGCTTGCCGGTGCAGATCGAACTGCTCGTGTCCGGTCTGGATACGGCCCAATTGACGACCCATTTCCTGGCCCAGGAGTGGAGTGTGGCGCAGAATGTGCACCATCTGGCTGATTCGCATATGAACAGCTACATTCGCTGTAAATTGATCCTGACCGAGGAGCACCCCACCCTCAAGCCCTATGACCAAGATGCGTGGGCGGCCTTGCCCGATGCGCAGAATCCCGCTGTGACAGGTTCGCTTGCCTTGCTCAAGGAGCTACATCGTCGTTGGGTCACCTTCTGGGAAACATTGCCCGACGACGCCTGGCAGCGCACCGGCTTTCATCCTGAAAATGGTACAGTAACCCTGGACGATCAGCTGCGCAGCTACGCCGCCCATGGCGAAGCCCATATTAACCAGATCGCCCGCACCCTGGCCGCCCAATGACAAAGGGCCAATGACAAAGGACACCAAATGAGCGAACGAATCAACATCTCATCAGGCGCCCAATGGGAAGCGATCGTCGGCTATTCGCGCGCCGTGCGGCTGGGCAATGTGGTCGAGGTGGCGGGCACAACCGCCGTCGATGAACAGGGCAATGTGGTGGGCATCAACCAGCCGGGGGAGCAGACGCGCTATATTCTGCACAAGATCGCCACCGCCTTACAAGCGGCCGGCGCCACCCTCGAAGATGTGGTGCGGACGCGTATCTTTGTCACCGACATTAGCCGCTGGGAGGAGGTGGGGCGCGCCCACGGTGAGTTTTTTCGCACGGTCAAGCCGGTGGCCACGATGGTCGAGGTCAAAGCCTTGATTAGCCCGGAACTAATGGTGGAAATTGAAGTGAGCGCGCTGCTACAAGAACAAAAGGGAACGAGTGAATGATGACTGACTATACCATGACAGAGCAAAGCCGGGTGCGTCGCTTACCCAAGCGGGGCGCCTATGACAAAGCCACGATCCACGCCATTGTCGATGCCACGCTCATCTGCCATGTGGGCTTTGTCCAGGATGAGCAGCCCTTTGTGATGCCGACCCTGCATGCCCGGCGCGGCGATGAAATTTTGCTGCACGGCTCCAGCGCCAGCCGTATGCTCCAACATGCGCTGACCGGCGCGTCGCTTTGCATTACGATGACGTTGATTGATGGGCTGGTGCTGGCACGCTCCGCCTTTCATCACTCGGTCAACTATCGGTCCGCGGTGCTCTTTGGCTGCGCGCGACCAATTCCAGAGTCAGAGAAGATAGAGGCACTCAAGCACTTTACGGAACGTCTCGTGCCCGAACGGTGGGATGACGTGCGTGCGCCTACGGCGCAGGAGTTGAAGGGAACGACCATTGTGGCCGTGCCCATCGACACGGCCTCGGCCAAGGTGCGCACGGGGCCGCCGATTGACGATGACGAAGATTATGCGTTGTCGGTGTGGGCTGGCGTCTTGCCGCTGCAACAGCAGTTTTTGACGCCACAGGCCGACCCCAAGTTGCGTGCGGGGGTTGACTTGCCAGCCTATCTCACCAACTTCTTACAACAGCAACATATGAAAGGCGATTAACGCAATGTACATCCCAGCCTACAGCGCGGTGACCGATCAGGAGCAACTGGTCGCCTTTATGCAAGCGCACAACTTTGCCACGCTGGTCAGCCAGGTGGAGGGTGAACTCTTTGCCACCCATCTACCGCTGATCATCACACAACGGAATGAGCAGATCCTGCTGCAAGGCCATCTCGCCAAGGCCAATGCGCATTGGCGCGGTTGGCAAACACACCCGGACGTTTTGGTCATCTTCCAGGGGCCCCACGCTTACATCTCGCCGACCTACTATGCCAAGCAAGAGAGTGTCCCCACCTGGAACTACGCAGCGGTCCATGCCTATGGCCGGGTGCAGGTAACCGAGGAAGCGGCGGCCAAAGAAGCGGCGTTGGCTGCCTTGATTGCGCAACACGAAGCGAGTTACCAGACGCAGTGGGCGAGCCTGCCTGCTCACTTTCGGGAGGGGATGCTCAAAGGCATTGTGGCCTTTGCCATTCCGGTCACCCGGTTAGAGGGCAAATACAAGCTGAGCCAAAACCGCCCGGCTGAGGATCAGGCGCGCATTATCCACGGCCTCAGCGCGGCCCACGACACGGCGATCAGCGGCGTCGCTGAACTGATGCAGGCGCAGCTTGCCCCGTAGCTACAAGCTAACCGGCACATAACAACAGATGTGGAAAGCAACTGATTTTTCACGCTACTAAGCGAATCCGAAAAAATACGCAAGTGAAGAACCGATCTGCCGGGGACGGGCCACAGGTTCTCTGTGATCATGAAAACCGATTGGCCCGTCCCCGGCAGATCTTGGCGTACTGATTGCTGCGCAATGGCCTAAGTGTCGTCTCTGCTTATCCTACCCTGCCTCTATGGTCGCCAACGCCTTGGTCAGCCGCACCGTGGTGTTGGCCAACTCCGCAACCCGCGCCAAAATCGTCTCGGACTGAATATACATCGACTCCTGCCGGTCGTCGCCAAAATCATCCTTGGTGGCATAGACAAAGCGGGGCACAATCAAACAGCGAAAATCGAGCATGAGGCTGTTGGCAAAGCCCATGACCGACATATAGCTGGCGCGCCCGCCGGCGCTGCAGAGAAAGCCCACCAACTTGTGGTTCCAGGCGCGCAGACCAAGTTCTAACAGATTCTTGGCCGCGGCATTGACATCATAGTTGTAGATGGGCACGGCCATGAGCACGGTCTGGGCGCCGCGAATGGCCTCAATGATCTCCTGCGCTTCGGGCCGTTTGTGGGCGGCCACCGCATCACAGAAGGGCAGGGGATGGGTGCGCAGGTCATAGAGCGGCGCCTCCACTCCTAGCTGACGCAGATTTTCTACAGCCTGATAGGCTAACACATACGATCGGCTTTGGGGGTGTAACGAACAACTGATCACAATGGTAGTCACAAGTACGTGGCTTCCTTTCTAGCTATGCGCTGAATGATTAAGTGGAGAGTTAGGCCGTTGTTTAGATGCAAAAGTGACGGAGCACGCCGAAGACTGACTTTTGTCACGATTCAGCCTCTTCTCCAAAGGTAGAGTATAACACGGCGGATCCTCACCTTCAATTTGTTGTCACTTACAGGAGCATTTCGGTTGCAAGTGCGGTCTGTCCCTAACGGCCTCAAATTGGGTGCGTCCCATTTTGGGGAAACTAGTCGAGCAACTAAAACTCATCAACCAGAGTAAGCCCCCAAATGTGGTACGCACCCCCTCAAATTTAACGGTTTGACAGATCGGCTCTACTGTGAAATAATGTCCGCTAAATCGGAATGGCCACTACGTTTTCATTTCCAATCATCAACTTGTCAACCATTTTGTCAATCGTTATTCAGATTTACAGTTATACATTAGTTGCAAACTGAACTTGATCAAACTTCTTTCATGTAGCAAGGAGGAGCAATGGGCGCTACCATCGCACGACAAGAGCGCGTGCAAGATCGCCTGCTGAGTCCGGAGGATCGGGCCTTTTGGGAAGAACATGGCTATGTGATCATCCACAATGCGGTGCCACAAGTCAATGTGGATGCTGTGGTCGATGCCATTTGGGATTTTCTGGAGGTGGACCGCAATGACCGTGAGGCGTGGTATAAAGCGCCGGTGAGCCGGGCCGGTATGTTGGAGATGTACCACCATCAAGCCTTATGGGATAATCGCCAAAATCCCAAGGTCTACCAGGCTTTTGCCGATATTTGGGGCAGGGATGAATTGTGGGTCAGCTTTGATCGGGCCAATATGAACCCACCGGCGCGCCAGCCGGATTGGGATTACCAAGGCATGTATCACTGGGATATTGACACTAGTCTGGACCCGATGCCTTTTATGGTGCAGGGGGTGCTCTACCTGGCCGACACACCGGCCGATGGTGGCGGATTTCAATGCACGCCAGGCATGCACAAGTACTTTTATGAGTGGGTCAAAACCCAACCGGCGGACCGCAATCCCCGCCTGCCCGACCCCACGGGGCTAGAGATCAAGACCATCCCCGGCAAGGCCGGCGACCTGTTGATCTGGCACAGCCTCCTCTCCCACGGCAACAGTCGCAACCGCAACACGACGCCGCGTCTGGCCCAGTACATCACCATGTATCCACCGCGCGGTGAAGAAGAACGTGAATTTCGCGTCAAGGCATGGCAGGAACTGCTCCCCCCCAGAGGCAAAGCCTTCCCCGGCGATCCCCGTGGCTGGGAACGACAGCACTATGGTCCCCCCAAGTTGACAGAGCTAGGCGAAAAGTTGCTGGGGTCGCGACCTTGGTAACCTTTCCATAGTTATAATGCTAAGTTTTAATTGAGGCTTTTTTACATCGTACAACCAATCAGGGGAGGAACCACTATGAAACTGTCAAGACGTCATCTACTCAAAGCTATGGGTGTGGCTGGTGTAGGGGCAATGGTCGCGGCCTGTGCACCGGCTCAGCAAGCCGCGCCTGCGGACAATGCCGCGGCCTCTTCATCAGAAGGGAATGCTGCTCCCGATTCTGCGGCCACGGAACTGACTATTTGGTTCCACTGGGGTGGCGCCACCGGTGAGCGCGCGCAAGAGTTGATTGACAGCTACAATAGCGATCAAGGCGCAACCGATAAGGTCCATCTGACCATCGAAACCGTGCCTGGGGGCGAATACCGGCAAAAGATGACCGCATCCAAGATGGCCGGCACTGCGCCCGATGTCTACCACACCTCTATTCCGATTATGGAGTTGGTCACCAATGAAGTGATCCGAGAATTGCCGGACGAAGATCAAGATTATGTCTCCAACCACTACTTGCCCGCCACCATTGAACGTATGACCTTCCAAGGCAAAATTTGGGGCTATCCAACCGAGCATCAGGCGCCGGCGCTCATCTATCGCCGCTCAATGCTTGATGCAGCGGGCGTTACTGAAATTCCCGCCACGGCCCAGGAAATTCGCGCATTAGCGAAAGAACTGACGCATGAGGCGGATGGGCAGAAGTATTATGGCTTTACCCAGTGGTACGATAACTATCCGGCCAGCTTCCACTTCCCCGGCATCATTTGGCGCTTCGGCGGCGAAATGTTTGAGTTTGAAGGAGATATTCCCAGAAAGATTATGGTAGATACCGAGGAATGCGCTGCGGCGTTAGGGTGGTGGCGCGGCATGGTTGACGATGGTTCCACGCAGGTTGGTGATTTACCTTTTACCGAAGCCTGGCAAAATGGGCTGGCGATCATGGGCGAAATTGAGCCTTGGTTCCCCTTTATCAACTTGCGCGATGCAGGTCAGGAAGAGATCTATAATGATCTGGCCGTCACCCATGTGCGCCCGGCGGAAGGAAATCAGCCAGTGGTGCAATCAGGTGGATGGGAACTGGTTGCGGATCGCGATTCAGCCAATCCCTTTGAAGCGGATAAGTTTATGCACTGGATGATGCATGAACCGAATATGCCTTTCTCTCACTTTATTGTAGAGATCATTGGTTCGCTGCCGGCGCCACTGAGCTATCCGTCTCCCATTCCGGGCTGGTCCGAAGCGATGATGCAAGGCTATGTCGGTGAAACGGCGCCGCTCACACGGATGTACCCTGGCTTGAAAGTGTTGGGCGATGGCGAGATTAGCACTGCCATTAGCCAGACCGTGCAGGCCGTTATGCTGCAACAAACCGAAGTTGCGCCTGCTTTGACTGAACTGCAAGCAACGCTCGATGAAATTCTCCAGCGCACAGATGGTAGCCGCACCATTTAAGGGTCCGCGTGAGAATTAACTTGTAGGTTTAAACCTGTCAGGTCTGGGAGACCTGACAGGTTTGGTCGCCAACTTATTGTTTGATAATCATTAAGACCGATTATCAAACAAGGTATGGGGATCTGCTCTGAACTTTGTACCCTATACCTTGTCTAGTTCACAAGGAGTCATCATGGCGAGTAGCGCAACTGTGCTCCCTTCTGTCCATCGTGCGCCCTTTTGGCGCCGTGCTAATTTTCGGCGCGGTGTCACTGGCTGGCTATTTGCTGCGCCAATCCTGATCTACTTCACTGTTTTTGTATTTGGGCCTATCATCGCCTCGCTGGTCATGATGTTTTATGACTGGAATGGCTTTGGCCCACTCTCCCAAGCCAAGTTTATTGGGCTGAGCAATATGCAGGAAGTGTTGCGCGATGACAAATTCCTGGGCTCATTCCGTAACACCTTTGCCTATGCCGTCATTGTGGTGGGCAGCGGCATCATTTTTGGCCTTTTGTTGGCGCTAGTACTCAATGGAGTCACAAAATTTGTGGGCTTTGTACGCTCCACCTACTATCTGCCGGTGATGTTACCGATGACGGCCATGTCGCTGTTATGGGGATTAATGTACCAGCCGCGCTATGGCTTTCTCAATCAGGTGCTGGCCCTGATCGGCGTGCCGCCGGTGCGCTGGCTGATTAATCCCAATACAGCGTTGCTTTCGATTTGTCTCATGGTGGTCTGGAAGGGATTGGGGTGGTACATGGTCATCTTTTTGGCCGGCCTCAAAGCCATCCCAGAAGAGTTCTATGAGGCGGCAAAAGTGGATGGCGCTACCGCTTGGCAACGTTTTTGGGGCATCACGTTACCGCTACTCAAGCCGACTTTGCTCTTTGTCTTTGTTGTCACTGTGATTGGTAGCTTGCAGGTCTTTACGCCGATCTATATCATGACGCAGGGCGGTCCCGCCAACGCAACCAGTGTGGTGGTCTATTGGGTCTATCTGACAGCTTTCCAATTTCTGCGTTTGGGCTATGCCTCAACCCAGGTCGGTCTGCTGTTCCTGGTCATCCTCGTGATTACGCTTATTCAGTTACGGCTCTTCCGCGACGGCGGAGTCCAATCGTACTACTAATTTGGGAGGCAGCAGCTTATGTCCGCAACTACCTCAACCACTGCGCCGGCGTCGGTTAGAAAAGTGACGACCGTGCGGCGAAGAAGCAATGCACAGCGCCGTGTACTCCGTTGGCTAGTTGGTCAACTGATCTTGTGGGTCATTATTCTGGCCGGGCTGATCTTTATGATCACCCCCGCAGTGTGGATGGTGCTGGCCAGCTTTAAAACACAGGCAGAGATCTCAGCAGTTCCCTTACGCTTTTGGCCAGAAGTGTGGCGTATTAGCAACTATCCTGAGGCCATGTCTGCGATGAAGTTTTGGTATGTCTTTCGCAACAGCCTTCTGATCACTGCGTCCATTACAGTTGCCAATGTATTCACTTGCACCTGGGGTGGCTACACCTTTGGCAAACTACGGTGGCCAGGGCGTGATTTCGTTTTTATGATCCTGCTTTCGACCATGATGATTCCAGGTTTTCTTACCCTGATTCCGCGCTATGTACTGGTCGCCAAGATGGGGTTGCTTAACACCTATGGCGGGATGATTATTCCCTTTCTAACAGGCACCTTTGGTATTTTCTTAACCAAGCAGTTTATGCTCAGCATTCCCGATGAACTCTCTGACGCGGCCACGGTCGATGGCTGTTCCGCCTTTGGCATCTACTGGCGTATTATTCTGCCTATGAGCAAGCCGATCATTGCCGTGCTCTCCATCTTTGTCTTTGATTGGGCCTGGGATGACCTGCTGTGGGGCATTATGATCCTGACAGATCGCGAAATGTGGACGCTGCCGATAGCGATCTCCAACCTGCGCATCCAACAGAGCAACCAATATGAACTGCAGATGGCCGGTTCAACCATTGCCATCATCCCTGTGATTTTGCTCTTCTTGGTGCTGCAGCGCCACATTGTCAAAGGCGTTGCGTTGAGCGGGTTGAAGGGGTAAAATCTACACAACGTTTACTAAATCGTATAAACCAATAAAAAGGCCATCTGTCACACGTTCATATGACAGATGGCCTTTTTATTAGTTTCTGCTGTTCACCCATCTCTTTTCTATCTTAATTAAACCTACAACTGGGCCTGATCCACTTCTGGTTGATATACGCCATAAACATATATCGATAGTTAGATTACTGAAAAAACTTTTAATTTAATTCAATATGTAATTTATGCTCATCTAATTGCAGATTTAGTTAATATAACTTTAACATTTCAATATACCTTCTTTATTCCCCATCTGCAATGCGTCTCTTGTCATTCGGTGCGTCCCATTTTCGGGGGGCTATACTGCGGTTGGATTGAAAACTGAAGTTTTAGGAGACTCTACCAAAGAAACAAACTTCAGTTTTCAAACAGAGCTCAGTATAGTCGAATCTCTCAAATTTCTCTGCCAGAGCGTCCCCGAAAATGTGGTACGCATCCCTTGTCTTCCGTAGTGTTGTTCTGTTCCTCGCTTGTTGAAGGAGAAGCGTTATGGCAACAAAAATTCAAGAGCGTCCTCTATCTTTCCACGCTGCACTTGCAAACCATGTTTTCCTGGGTAGAACTGTATCTGTATCGTTTTGGCTCAAAAGCGTCTTCGGTCTCTGGACTGCCCTGCTCCTATCCTGGTTGCTTGCCCACGCGGCGCTAGCGCAAGCCAACTGTGCCGGCGTCGCCTGCGTTTCCTCTGGCCCGCGGCTGGCCAGCCTTGACACCCAACAGAGTGTGCTGCTCGATGCTCTGTTGGGCGACTTGCTCGGTGTCGATCTCAATCTGTCCGTAGCCGACGCTAACGCGCTGGCGCAAGGGGAGATTGGCTTAGTCGATCTGTTAGATGGCCTGCATATTGACTTAAATGTAGCTACGGCTGCCGATGTGCTGACCACAGATGTGACGATAGGTCAAGTGCTGGCGGCCGTCGCGGCAGTCAGCAATGATACCGCCACAATCAATGCACTCAACGGTTTGGCGGCTACCCCCAATCTGCCGACAGCAACCATTCAACTTGGCGATCTGTTACAGGTGGACAGCGCGCCCGAATCCCTTAGCAACATCAACCTGAATGTGCTGGATCTGCTCACCGGCTCCATCCAACTTTTCAATCATGATAACCTTGTAGCGACGCCATCACCGATCACGCTCTCCGGCGCCGCCTTGGGCTTGGAGGGAATTCTCAATACAGTCACACTCCGTGCGCAGGTCATCGAACCGCCGCTCTATGTCTGCGGCAAAGCTGGGGCACAATTTTTTGCCGCTGCTCTCCGTCTTCAGCTGGGACTCGACCTGGTCGATATTCCCCTTGACACGACGGCTCTAGAAAACACCCTGAAAACAGGCCTAGGCGCCCTGGTCACAGTGGACGTTAACGCCGCAATTGGCCAGGTGGATTTAGCCGTTGTGGTCGGACGTGGCACGGGGACCATCACACAGCTCAATGCCGTGAGTGAAGCGGTTACTGTGCAGGCGACGCCCGGCGTTGTCGATCTCTATCTGGGGACAATCGACGATACGCTCCTCTTTGACCGCAGCCACATCATTTCTGCCACCACGGATCTGGACTTTGCCACCTTGGGTAATGTCGCGATTACCTTGACAACGGCCGGCATTCCCGTGGTCACCGCAGCCAATTTGGAAGCCAAGAGTTTCGCGACCGGTGATAACCCCACAGCCGTGACACTCAATTTTGCGGCCCCTTATCCCCAAACGCAGACGGCGACCACCAGTGAGTCCTTTACAACAGATTTGGTGACCGAACTGATGACCAATCTACAACTGCACCTCAGCAGTTCGCTCGGCGCTACGCTGGATCCGCTGATCAATAGCACAATTTTGCCGGCGATCGCAACGCTCGCTACCGATAACCTCGACAGCCCACTCGCTGCGCTTTTCAATGGCACAGCGGATCCGCTGTTGACCACGCTGGGGATTGGGCTGGGAGAAATGGCGGTTACAGTCCATGGCGTAGCCCAAGAGTGTGACACGGACAGTGATAATATCGTTGATGCGCTGGACAGCGACGATGATGGCGACGGCATCCGTGATGTTGATGAGGGCAATGGCGCCGTCAACAGTGATAACGATGCCACGCCCGACGCCTATGACAGCGACAGTGACAATGATGGCCTGCCCGATGCGACAGAAGGTCATGACGCCGACCACAACGGTCAACCCGATCGGGCGCCAAGTGGTCAAGATGCGAACCATAATGGCCTAGACGACGCCTTTGACCCCGACCAAAATGGTGTTGTTGCGCCATTGCCCGATACCGACGGTGACCACAAGCCCGACTTTCAAGATGCCGATGACGATGGCGATGGGATCAGCACCGCCAATGAAGACACCGACCATAACGGCAGCCTACTCAATGACGACAGTGACGGCGATGGTCGGCTCGACTATCTTGATCCGGCCAACAACAACCCCTGTGTGCCCAACACCAATGCGACAGCCTGCCAAAATGACACGGACGGAGACGGTACACCCAATAACAGTGATCCGGCGCCGACCGACCCCTGTAATCCTAACGCCAATGCAGTGACCTGCAGCACTGGTGACACTGATAATGACGACACCCCCAATGGCGATGATGCCGCGCCGACCGACCCTTGTGTGCCCAATGCCAATGCCGTGGCCTGCGCAACTGGGGATGCTGACAGCGACGGCACCCCGAATGGCAATGATCCGGCGCCGACTAACCCTTGTGTGCCCAATGCCAATGCTGCAGCTTGTCAGAGTGACCGCGACGGTGATGGGGTTGGCAATGACGATGACTCAGCGCCCGACGATCCTTGTGTGCCCAATGTGAACGCGGTCGCCTGCAGCGCTGGTGATGCCGATGGAGATGAGACGCCCAATGGCAGTGATCCGGCGCCCTTGAATCCTTGTGTCCCGAATAGCAATGTCGTAGCCTGTGCAACAGGAGACGCCGACCGCGATGGGATACAGAATGGCAGCGATTCCGCACCAACCAATCCCTGCATTCCCAACGCGAATGCCGTCGCTTGCACCACTGGCGATGCGGATCAGGATACCGTTGCCAATGGGGATGATCCAGCGCCATTGAATCCCTGTCTGCCCAATGCCAATGCCATTGCTTGCACCACCGGCGACGCCGATGATGATGGCACACTCAACGGCAGTGACCCAGCGCCGCTCAACCCCTGTATTCCCGACAACACCGTCGCAGCCTGTACTCGGGAAACCACCGATGGCTTTGTCTATCTGCCGGTAGTGATCAAATAACGCTCTACAAAGATGCCGGGCATCTTCGAGATGCCGGGCGTCTTTCAACAACGCGTCATCTGGGTGCGTCCCAAATAGTTGGGACCAGAGGTGACTGTCACTGGGCAACACGGGGTGGGAGCCATTGCAACGCCCTGCGCCCAGTGACAGTCACCTTCTCGCCACTTGCGTGGGACGCACCCCGTCATCTGAAGCAGTTGTAAATTTCTCCCAAAACGCTTATACTACAAGCAGTTCTTATTAACCCAGGAGACTTTCACAAATGCCCAAAGGTGATACAGCTTATGGCCCCCGAACTTTCCCTTGAAGATCTAACCCCTCAGGCGCGCACGGTATTGGAGAGTGCGACACAACAGGCCGCGGTGCGCGCGGCGCCGGAAGTAGAACCGCCTCATATATTGCTGAGTCTGTTAGTGGCCCGTAACAATTTGGTCGTCGAACAACTCACAGATCAACAGGTAAATCCGGAGCAACTTACTGCCCAAGTGACCGCGCTGTTGCCGCCGGCCCAGAGCAAGACGGTCACGACGCCGACCCTTGGCGTTGAGGGGCAGCGGGTGGTGCGTTCGGCCTTTAAAGAGGCAGTCCATCTTGGCCACCGGCGTGTTGATGCCCTGCATCTTCTCCTGGGCATGTTTTATCTGACCGAAGGACCAGTGCCCGGCCTGCTGCAGGAGGCCGGCCTTTCGCTCTATCAGCTACGGCAAAATCTCTTGCAGGCGCCCAAACGCTTTAAAACGCGCCAACGCGAAACCTTGTCGGCCCATGTGCGGCCCAGCCCTATTTTTTTAGCCCTTGTGGCGGTGATGGCAATTTGTGGGGTGGCATTGTGGCTAGGACCAGGAGGCGTATGGGCCGGTCCGCTAACAACCCTCTTTGTGCTGAGCGGCTGGATCGTTTCGGTCTGTCTGCATGAATTTGGCCACGCCCTGGCTGCCTATTTGGGCGGTGACACCGCGGTGGCGGAGGCCGGCTATTTGACCTTAAACCCGCTACTTTACAGCCATCCGCTCTTGAGTATTATTGTCCCGGTCATCTTTCTGCTCATGGGCGGGATTGGGCTGCCGGGTGGCGCCGTTTACATTCGCCCGAATGCATTGCGCAGCAAAGGCTGGGAAGCGCTCACCAGCGCCGCCGGTCCATTGGGGACATTGCTCTTCTGTTGCTTGATTAGCATCCCCTTCTATTTTAGCTGGCATGATTGGGTGACCCCCACTAATTGGTATTTTTGGCCGGCGCTGGCGTTTCTGGCCTTCCTCCAGGTGACGGCGCTGCTCTTTAACCTGCTGCCGATCCCGCCGCTGGATGGTTTTCAACTGCTGGCGACCCAATTGCCCTCTGCCGTACGTCAACAGGCAATGGCCTTTGGCAGCCTAGGCTTCCTTGCGCTCTTCATGCTCTTTAGCCGTGAGAACCCGATTACCGATGCCTTCTGGCATTTTGCCTTTACAACAGCCGCACGCCTGCAGATCCCGGTCGAATTGGTGGCTGCCGGCTATCAACAGTTCGCCTGGTGGAACTGATCAAACCCAAAGGAGACCAACCAATGGCTGCCGATGCCTACCCATCCTTGAAAATTACCCACATCACCAGCGAAGTCTTTGAATGGCCGCGGCCCGGGCTCTGGAATGGCAGCCACTTTTATGGCAATGCAAGCCTCCACAAGGTGACGGTCTATACGGACCAGGGCCTTGTCGGCGCCGGTTGGAACGGTGGCACCGCAGCCACCCGGCCGCAACGGCTCATGCCTGGCTTTGTCGATTATTATCGCGAACTCTGTATCGGGCGCAATCCACTGGACACAGCGACGTTGGTCAAAGATCTGTGGGAAAAGCAGATCAAGATCCTTGGCCCGGCAGGGCTGCACACCCAGGTATTGGCTGCCTTTATGATCGCCTGTTGGGACATTAAGGGCAAGGCGCTTAATCAGTCGGTGCATCAACTGCTAGGTGGTGTGCAGCAACGCGTGCCTGCTTACATCGCCGGCGGTTACTATGCCGAAGGCAAGGGGTTGGCCCAATTACAGGACGAGGTGCGCTACAATGTCGAGGAACTCCATGCCCGCGCCGTCAAGATCAAGATCGGCGATCCCAAGGTGGGCGTGGCCGGTGACATGGCGCGGGTCGCGGCGGCGCGTGATGCTATTGGTCCGGAGATCAAGCTGTTGGTCGATGCCAACTGTGCCTGTGATCTGCCCACCGCGCTGGAGTTTGCCCGCGAATTGCCCCATTATGATGTCTACTGGTTTGAAGAGCCTATGCCCATCTACTGGTTTGAGGAGCACCAGCAATTGGCCGCAGCAGCTCGCGTCAAAATCGCGGTGGGCGAGAACTACTACACCTATACGGACTTTAAGAGCATCCTCGACTGCCAAGGGGCGGCGATCCTCAATGTCGATGTGGCCATCTGCCCTGGCTATGATGTGGCGCGTGCAGTGGCGCAACTGGCCCAGGAACGGGGCTTGACCATCGCGCCGCATGGCTGCCAGGAGCTACAACTGCCGCTGGTGGCTGGTGCGCCCAATGGTGAATTTCTTGAGTACTATCCGGTGGAAGTGGACCCACTGCGCAGCGAAGTCTTTCAGCCCCAGCTTGCGCCGGACAAGGATGGCTATGTCAACGTGCCTGATCGGCCCGGCATTGGCTTTGAACTCAACATGGAGTTGCTGGCGCGCTACCGGGTTATGGCGCTCTAGCGCATAACTTAATGCACACAGTCTATTGCATAGAGCAAATGTGCCGGGGACGGGCGAGTAACGGGTCGGCGCACACATGATCTCACTGCCCGTCCCCGGCACATTTGCCCTAGCCCGCCAAATTCTCCCAAGTGAAATAGACCCTAAAGCCCGAGCGCGTTTGACAGCATCCCTATGATTTGTTACTATTCCACAGGTGCGTACCACAAATGGGCGAAGCACCAGCAAGGCCAATTGGCGCTTCTCGCCCATCGCCTAATTTGGGACGCACCCCTATTCCACCGCTGCTTGATTGGCAGCACTGGGCGCTCCCCCTACAAATCTTGGCTCATAGAGGTCTCTGGGTGAAATCGCTCCCTCCTTTGCTGGTAATTGCAACGGTTCACCGCTTCGCCCCTATGAGCGAAAATCTTTTCATCGTTTCCAAATTGAAATCTTGACTCTACCTTAAAGCTACTTGAATTGGCATCATCCACGTGCTATTCACAAATCTGCAACAATGTTAGAAGCGCCAGCCGCGCTCCCTGTTCTGTCTACCAGAGCTTTCGGCAACATCCCTGATGCCAGCTCATACCTTTATCAATGAACGCAAGCACAGTGAATCAGGAGGAATGCAATGATACAGAGAAGTCGCTATCTATTGATCATCTGCGTGATCTTGGTCTTGCTCGTTGCCGCGTGTGACTCGTCATCGGAGTCAGCGGCGGAACCGGCAGCCCAAGAAGCCACCGCAACGGAAGCATCCGCATCCGAGCCCGCGGCCGCGACCAACAGCGAAGCAAGCACGCCGGCGGCGGAAGAAGCTGCCGCCCCTGCCGATGACTACCAGGCGCACCGTGAGACCTGCACCGCAGAAAGCCCTTGTTGGCCCAACATTGTCGACACCATCCCCACTTCCTTCCAGGAAGCGCCCATGCTGGCCGAGAAGGTAGCCGCCGGGGAGTTGCCCCCCGTCGAAGAGCGCCTGCCCAGCGACCCGTTGGTCATTCAGCCGGCCGAAATGATTGGTCAGTATGGTGGGATTCTGCGCCGTGCCTATACTGGCCCCGGCGACAACCAGAACATTGAGCGCTGGAACAACGATCACAATATCTTCTGGGACACCGGCGCCACCGAGATCCGGCCGCGCATCATCAAGGCGTGGGAATCCAACGAGGATGCCTCCGTTTGGACCTTCCACCTGCGCACGGGGATGAAATGGTCGGATGGCGAGCCATTTACCGCCGATGACTACATCTTCTGGCATGACCATATCATCAGCAACGAACTGCTGGTGCCGACGCCACCGTGGTGGATCATGTGGGGCGGTGCGATGGCCAAGATGGAGAAGATTGATGACACGACCTTCACGGTCGAGTTTGCGGCGCCCTTCCCCGCTTGGTTGGAGGTCTTCTCCACCTCGACGGTGGCGGGTCACTTCAATGCGGGTGAGGCAGGTGGCGGTTTTGTGGCGCCCCACCACTATCTGGAGCAATTCCACGCTGACTTTGTCGGCGAGGAAGAGGCCAATGCCCTGGCCAAAGAGGCCGGCTATGATAACTGGTATCTGCACCTGCTGGCCAAGAACAATGCCCATGTCAATCCGGAGTTGCCTGTCCTGACGCCGTGGAAGCCGATGACCACTAACTCCTCGACCGAGTATGTCCTGGAGCGTAACCCCTATTTTTGGGCCGTCGATACTGAAGGCAATCAACTACCTTATCTGGACGGCATCACCCTGGAACTGGTGGAGGAGTTGGAGGTGCTCAACCTGCGCGCCATCGCCGGTAATTACACCGTCCAAGGCCGCCACATCGACTTCGCTAAGCTACCCGTGATCCGCGAGAATGAAGAGGCCGGCGACTACTTCGTCGACTTCTGGGGCAGCAGCACGCGCAATCCGGTGGCCGTTTACTTTAACATGGACTACGACGCTGACCCTGCGATTGCCGAGTACACCGTGGGCAGCCGCGACTTCCGCAAAGCGCTCTCGTTGGCCATTGAGCGCAGCGAAATCAATGAGACGTTCTTTTTGGGGGTGGGGACCGAAGCGTCACTCTGTCCAGCCAACGCATCGCCCTACTTCCCCAGTGATCGCTGGGACCAGGAGTTTGCCCGCTTCGATCTTGACGAGGCCAACACCATTCTGGACTCGATTGGTTTGGATCAGAAGGACAGCGAGGGCTACCGCCTCTTACCCAGTGGTGAACGCCTGGTGTTGACCATCGACGCGGTGAGTGGTGCGTTCCTGCCATACCCAGAAATTGGGGAACGCATCGCCCAGATGTGGCAAGAGATTGGCATTCAGTTACAGGTCAACCCGGTGGAACGGAGCCTCTCGGAAGAACGCATGAACGCCAATGAACATATGCTCTATCTGTTCGAGACCGGTGAGTGGAATCCGGAGACTGTCGCGCGGCTCATCCCAGGCAATCGCTGGGGCCAACTAGCAACACAATGGGGCAACACCCCCAACCCTGATCCCGCCAACTATGATGGTCCGCAGTGGCTGAAGGATGAGATCCTGAAACATTGGGAAGCCATCCAAACCCCAGATCCCGAACTGCGCCGCGCACGCTACATCGAGGGTATGAAGATCATGTGCGATAACATTCCCATCATCGGCATGGTGGTGGACGTTCCGGTCTACACCACGTTGATCAAGAACAACATGCGCAACATCCCCAAACCCATGGAGTGGGTTGTCTATGCGCAAACACCAGGGAATGGGTATCCGGAGCAGTTCTTCATGATTCAAGAGTAGGCAGTTTTCAGTTTTCAGTGGACAGTAGACAGTGGACAGTATTTCAGGACAGTCACTGGTCACTGAAAACTGAAAACTGAAAACTGAAAACTGATCACTGTCACATCCATAAACGGCCTTCTGAAATTCAAAGGTACCCTATGCTGGCTTACTTTATCCGCCGGATCGGCTATGGCTTGCTCACAATCTTCGCCGTCTCCATATTGGCCTTTTTGATCATTCAACTGCCGCCCGGCGATTATGTCACTTCCTATATTGCGGCGCTGGAGTCACAGGGCGACGAAGTTTCTGCTGAAGAGGCGCAGGCGCTGCGCGAATACTTTGGCTTGGGGCAACCGGCCTATGTCCAATATCTGAAATGGATCTCGCAGATCGTGCGCGGTAACTTCGGCATCTCCTTTCAATATCGGGTGCCCGTGACCGACGTGATCGGGGAGCGGCTCATGTTGACCATTGTATTGGCGCTCAGCACGCTGGTTTTCGTGTGGGTGGTTGCGATTCCGATTGGTATCTACTCAGCCGTGCGCCAATACTCGTTCCTCGACTATGTCGCCACGACCTTTGGCTTTACGGGCCTGGCGATCCCGGACTTTCTCTTTGCGTTGGTGCTCATGTACCTGGCGTGGGACTGGTTTGACTTTAGCATCGGCGGTCTTTTTTCACCGGAGTATGCTTCCGCGCCGTGGAGCACGGCGCGAGTGGTGGATCTGCTCAAACATCTCGTGATTCCAATCGTCGTCTTGGGCACATCAGGCACGGCGTCGTTGATTCGCATTACGCGCGCCAATCTGCTGGACGAGTTGCGCAAGCCCTATGTGGTGACCGCCCGCGCCAAGGGAATGAGCGAGTGGCAATTAATCTTCAAATATCCGGTGCGACTGGCCTTTAACCCCATTATCAGCATCACCGCCTACATTCTGCCCTTTCTTGTTTCCGGTAGTATCATCGTTTCGGTGGTGCTCAATCTACCGACCGTGGGGCCGGTTTTGTTGCGCTCATTGCTCTCGCAGGACATGTATCTGGCGGGCGCGATTATCTTGCTGATTGGCGTCATGACCGTCATCGGCACCCTGATTTCCGACATCCTGCTGGGCATTGTCGATCCGCGGGTGCGCCTGCGCTGATCTGTAATTTTATGAAGTTCTGTTTGCAAAAGACCACACATGACTGAATCACAAACTCCTATCGCTTCTGCGGGTGAAGACCGCCTCAGTGTAGCCACACAGCGCCAGTTAATGTGGTGGCGCTTCAAGAAACACAGGATTGCTGTCATTTCACTGTGGATCGTGATCTTCTTTTATCTCATCGCGTTGGGCGCAGAATTGCTCTCGACCAGCGATCCGACCAAAGGGCGTTCTGCCCGCGCCGTTGTGCCGCCTCAGCCCATTTTCACCTTTGACCACGGCGCATTTCGGTTGCATGTCTGTGGCATCAAAGGGGAACGTGACCCCTATACGTTGCAAAAGACCTACAAGACCGACTGCGCGCAGAAGGTCGACCTTGCGTTCTTTGCCCACGGCTTTGCGTATAAGTTCTTGGGCCTGATCCCTAGCGATCGTCATCTACTGGGGGTGGCGGCAGGACAAGATGTGACCGCCGAAGAGTCGATCTTTCTATTGGGAACCGATGATCAGGGGCGCGATCTTTATTCGCGCATTCTCCACGGCACGCGGACGTCACTCACGATTGGGCTGGTGGGCGTTGCGATGAGTCTGACGTTGGGCATTACGCTAGGTGGTATTTCCGGCTTCTTTGGCGGCACAATCGATAACGTGATCCAACGCGTCATTGAAATTATCCGCTCAATTCCGACCATCCCGCTGTGGATGGGGTTGGCCGCCGCGTTGCCGTCCAATTGGGGAATTTTGCAGTTATACTTTGCCATTACGGTGATCATTTCGCTCTTTGCCTGGACTGATCTGGCGCGCGTCGTCCGCGGCCGCTTTTTGGCCATGCGCGAGGAAGATTTTGTCACCGCAGCGCTGGTGGCGGGAGCCAAATGGCAGGACATTATTTTCCGCCACATGGTGCCCTCCTTTTACAGCCACTTGATCGCATCGGCGACGCTGGCCATCCCCTTTATGATCCTCAGTGAAACAGCCTTGAGTTTCCTCGGCCTGGGCTTACGACCACCGGCTATTAGTTGGGGGGTGCTCTTGCAAGCCGCACAAAATGTGCAGGCCATTGCCCTGACCCCCTGGCTCATGATCCCGGCCATCCCGGTGATCATTATTATTTTGGCGCTCAACTTTATGGGCGACGGGCTGCGCGACGCGGCCGACCCCTACAGTGCAGTGGAAGCAAGTTAGTCGGCCGTGTCCAAAATTCTACGCGATTCGCCAACGCATTACCAGGCCAAAACTCCACATCGCCAGGATGGTCACTTGCGGTTTGCTTAAATGGCCCATCTGCGCTGACGTGTGCTAACACTGATTATGCACGCGCCAATTCCGGCGCGGTGTGGCCGTTGGCGGTAGTGCGGGTCAGTACCGGGCTGTCTGAGCCGACTTTGTCTTTGGGAATATCTTGCCGCCAGCGTGAGTCGGTAAGGATCTTGTCCAGGTTGCAGCGATCCTTGTAGGTTCCGGCCACATCGTACACCTCGCTCAGCAGGCCATCATTGAGCGTAATCGGGTTTAACCCCAACGCCAGGAATTGGTCATTGCGCACCACCAACTCATTTTCAAAGGACTCATTGCGCGGGTTTACGTAATAGCGGATCTCTGCACCAGTCAGTTGCGCCACAATCTCCGCCAGTTGATGCACACGGTGTGTTTCCGTCATCTGATTAAAGATCTTGACCCGCTCTCCTGGTTGCGGCGGATTGCCGATGGCCAGCGAAATGCAGCGCACAGAATCGCGAATGTGAATAAAGGCGCGGGTCTGGCCGCCGGTGCCATAAACGGTCAAGGGATGGCCAACCGCCGCCTGCACCAGGAAGCGATTGAGCACGGTGCCATAATCCCCTTCATAGTCAAAGCGGTTGATCAGCGCCGGGTGACGCAACGTTTCCTCTGTATTGGTGCCCCAAACCACCCCTTGGTGCAAATCCGTAATGCGCACGCCATCATTTTTGTTATAGTAGTAAAAGAGCAGCGCATCGAGTGTCTTGGTCATGTGGTAGATGCTGCCGGGGTGAGGCGGATAGGGAATTTCAATATCGTGATCCTTGCCTTCAATCTCCACTTTGACGTTGAGATAGCCTTCCGGGATAGCCATGCCGGCGGTGCCGTAGCCGTAGACGCCCATTGTCCCCAAGTGGACCAAATGGGCGTCTACCCCGGCATCCACCAGCGCGCAGAGCAGGTTGTGGGTGCCGTTCACATTGTTATCGACCGTATAGCGTTTGTGTTTAGGAGACTTCATCGAATATGGTGCGGCGCGCTGCTCAGCAAAATGGACAATCGCCTTGGGCTTGACCGTGGCGATCAGGTCGCGCAGGTCGTTGTAATCTTCCGCGACATTCAGATTGACAAAGCCAAGGGTCTTGCCGGTTACCTCGCGCCACGCGGCAATCCGGTTTTCGGTTGTTTCAATGGGCGTCAAAGAGCGGCAGCCCAATTCCACATCGATCTTGCGCCGGGACAGATTATCCACAATGGTAACGTCATACCCTTCATGGGATAATCGCAGCGTCGTGGGCCAACCGCAGAAGCCGTCTCCGCCCAACACCAGCACATTACCTTTACTCGTCATACAATTCTCCTCTCTTGTACAGAAACTGCTCTCTGCTTGAACTATGTGTGCACTGCGGGTGAGTAAACAGTATCATCTACAGCATAAATGACAAAGCCATTTTTAACCAAACGCTAACATACTGATCGTGGTCTGTCTTTCAAAAACTTACACAACTTTGGGTATAATTGTGATATTAACCTGATGTGGTCATGAAGTAGCGTTTACTTCATGATTTAAAGTAAACTAAACTGTACTGCGGTTGTGATGAAAATCGGCGTTTTCCGCTTGGATTTACGCAAGAAGCAAACACCGGTTTTTCATTCAGAGCAAAGTATAACGCAAAAGCGGACGCGCATATAGGCGCCGAGCGTAAGTCGTTAACAGATAAGATAATGAGGCTTTATGCAAAATTCTGGGAAGTCGCTCAAAATTGCCGTCTTTACCGAAACGTTTCTCCCGAAGATCGATGGCATTGTCTCTATCCTCTGCCTGATGTTACAACGTCTACAGGAGCAAGGCCATCAAGTGTTGCTCTTTGGCCCCGAAGGTGGGCCGGCAGAATATGCCGGCGCAGAGATTGTGGGGGTGCGCGGCCCACGCCTGCCCCTCTATCCGGAATTGCGCATTAACATTCCCCGACGCTTTGTGTGGCAACGGGTGAGTGAGTTCCAGCCCGATCTCATTCATATGGTCAATCCAGTAGTCTTAGGGCCCTTTGGCCTCTCCTATGCGCGCAAATTGAATGTGCCAACAGTGGCTTCCTTTCACACCGATCTGCCCCGCTATGTGCAGCACTATGGCCTTGGCTTTATTACGCCCATGTTGTGGAGCTACCTGCGCACCATCCACAATCAGGCCGATGTCAACCTCTGCCCTTCAACGGCTATTCGCGATGACCTACGACGCCAGGGCTTTCGCCGAGTGCGCTGGTGGAAGCGCGGCATCGACACCGATCTCTTTACGCCCGGTGCACGTGATGAAGCTATGCGCCGCCGCCTGACCGACGGCAATCCCGACGATTTTCTGGTGATCAATGTCGGACGCCAGTCGCCGGAAAAGGGGCTGAAAGAGATTCGTGACCACATCTTTCCCACCACAGGCGTGCGCCTGGCCATGATTGGCGGTGGCCCCAGCCATCAACAGTTACGAGAACATTACCACGGCACCCCCACCACCTTTCCCGGCTATTTACGCGGCGCCGACCTCATTGCCGCCTACCGTGCGGCCGATGCCTTTATCTTCCCGTCAACCACCGAAACTTTTGGCCTGGTGGCGCTGGAAGCCATGGCCTGTGGTGTGCCGGTCATTGCGGCCAAAGCCGGCGGTGTAGTGGATACTGTGGTCGATGGCGTCAACGGCTTCTTCTATGAGCCGGCCCATCTCGAACAGATTGGCCCCCTGGTGCGCCGACTGCGTGAGAATCCGCAGCTGCGGCAGGAGATGGCTGCCAATGGCTGTCAGCACGCCCGCAGCCGTTCCTGGCGCGCCACTATGGACCAATTGGTTGACTACTATCGGATTGCCATGCGCGTCTTCCAACGTGCGCATCGCCCGCGCGTCACGCTGCAAGGGGTTTGATCAGGTGCACAGTTCCCATCTAGGGAAAGGGGATCACCTATGAACAAACGTTGGGCTTGCCTCTTGCTGCTCTTTGCCCAAGGGTTGCTGAGCGCCTGTATCGTTGCACAGATTGCCACCGACGTTCCTACCGCCACGCCGGTAGCCGCGCCGACACTGCCGCCAACCGCGACTTTATCCTCCACAGTTACGGCGCCCGCGCCGGTGACAGTCACCGCGCCGGTTACTTCGACCACGGTGGTTGATGGCCTCATGGTGCAGGTCAATGGCCACCAGTTGGCCCTCTACTGTATGGGAACGGGGACACCCACCGTCATTTTAGAGGCTGGGTTGGGCGGCGATCATCAAAGCTGGGCTTGGGTGCAGCCACCCGTCGCGCGCCTGACCCGTGTTTGCAGCTATGACAGGGCCGGGCTCGGCGCAAGCGATCCCGGGCCCAAACCACGCACGGGCTTGACGGTGGCGCAAGAATTGCACCAGTTGCTGCGCACCGCCGGCGAAGCGGGTCCCTATGTGCTGGTTGGTCACTCCTTTGGCGGCCTCTTCACCCGCCTCTATGCTCACCACTATCCCGACGCGGTCATTGGCATGGTGCTGGTCGATGCCGTGCATGAAGATTGGTGGCGTCGCGCCCAAGCCCTGCTCCCACCGCCGACGCCCACGGATAGTCCCCGTTTGCAAAACTTTCGCCACTTTATGACCGTTGGCTATGCTGACCCTGCCCAGAACGTTGAAGGCATTGATATTCCGGCGACGGTGGCCGCGGTGCACGATGCCGGCGCTTTGGGGGATCTACCACTGCTGGTCCTGGTCGCCGGCATTCCCACCGTCCTGGCGCCCGGACTCCCGCCGGCATTGGAGACCGACCTCAATCATCTGCTCCAAGTGGAGCTGCCAACAGAGCTAGCCCACCTCTCCACTTTTAGCATTCAATTGCCGGTCAGCGACAGCGGCCACGACATACCCCGCGAACAGCCCGACGCCGTCGTCGTCGCCATCCGCACCCTGTTGGATGTGGTTCGGTTGCATTGAGTGGCGAGTGGCTGGTGGCGAGTGGCGTTGCATTGGAAGGTAGGCTGTGTAGGCTAGGTTCTGTTGTCACAAAAAGGTATGTATTCTCGTCTTATCTTAAAGCCCATAAAGTACGCAACACGTAATATCCTCCATCCTAATATCCCCCATTCCAAAGTAGAGAATACCCATGGACAACCGACTACAGATCTTTGAAGCTCATCGCCCCTTGCTCTTTTCCATTGCCTATCGCATGTTGGGCAGTGTGATGGAAGCGGAAGACGCGGTGCAGGAGGGCTACCTGCGCTATATGGCAACCGAGGCCACAACGATCAAGGCGCCCAAAGCCTTTCTATGCACTGTGGTCACGCGCCTTTGTCTGGATCAGCTCAAATCGGCGCGTGTACGGCGCGAGCACTATGTAGGGCCATGGCTGCCGGAACCCCTAGCCACGGAGGCCGCACCTGATGAACTGTTAGCGCGCCATGAATCGATCGCCACGGCCTTTCTGGTGCTGTTGGAAAGCTTATCGCCGGTGGAGCGGGCGGTCTTCCTCTTGCGCGAGGTCTTTGACTATTCCTATCGCGACATTGCGGCAATGGTGGAAAAGAGTGAAGCCAATTGCCGCCAACTCTACAGCCGCGCCAAACAACATCTGCGCGCCCACGCGCCCAAGCCCATGACACCGCCCCCGGAACACCGGCAGGTCGTCGAGCAATTTATCGCGGCCTTGGGCCAAGGCGATGCCGCCCGCTTGACGGCGCTCTTGGCTGAAGATGCGGTGTTGATCTCCGATGGCGGGGGCAAGGTTGCCGCCGCGACCAGACCATTGGCCGGTCGCGCTACGATTTTGCGCTTCTTGCTTGGGATCCGCGGCAAGCAGCCACCCGGCGTGACGGTAGAAGTGCGCGAATTTAACAGCGCCCAGGCCATGGTCGTGCGCATTGACGGCAAACTCAGCAGCATCTTTCAGTTTCACGTGGTGGCCGGCCAGATCCACGCCTTTCACATTATACGCAACCCAGAAAAGTTACGCCATCTGACCGCACCGGAATGATAGGTTCTCCGCCACCGGCCTACTTTGCCCATCCCACGCCGATCCAGTACAATAGAGAGTGGGAGGGGATGTGGCCCGGTGGTTGCCCCGGTCTTCAAAATCGGTGGGCGGCGGCGCAGAGCCGGCGCCGGTGGGTTCGACTCCCACGCCTTCCCGCCTACTTCAGTAAGGAATGATTGGCTGCTATGGAAATTTCGCTCTTTCAAGAAGATGAACCGCTGCGCTTTGAACGGATTGTGCTCTATCCCTACCCCGATCTCAAGCGGATCTGGACGCGCGCCTGGATGACGGCGGTGCAGGATGAGCAGCCCAACATTGAGATCATAATCTTCAACCCCGATGGGACGGAAAATTGCAGTGTCTATGCCTTGAAGCATGGCGAGCAAAAGCTCGATACGACCCTCCATATTCGCAATCCACAACCGGGGACGACTTATCATGTGGTGGCCGAACTCTCGCTGGGGCTGACCGAAAAGCCGGCAGTCATTGACCGCCACGAGTTTGATCTGCTCCTTGAATTTCGCGACCCACAGCAAAACCAGCCCGGCTTTGGGATCGGGGTCGATTGGGATGCCCTACAACGCCAAGATGAGCAGGAGTAGGCGCCTTGAGCCGCTGCCCCGGTTGCCAGCAAAGCACCGATCCCCGTATCCTGGCGCAAAGTGCGCAGGTGCGGCTGCCGCTTGCCCGCCATATTTTGGCCAGCGCACCCGCGTGGCGGCCAGAGCAAGGGATCTGCCCTACCTGCGTTCAGCGCTATGCCGACGCATTTGCGACCGAACGCTCACTCGTTTCCCTGCACACCAGCACTGAGCCCCATACCACCTTTCCCTATTATCATAGCGCGGAGGAGAGTGTCGCCAGCCAGCGCGAACGGTTGCCTGCCTACCACACCTTTACCGGGAGCGCGGTGACCATTGCCTTTTTGGACAGTGGCTACTATCCCCACCCGGACTTGGTTGCCGGCGACGCCACCTGGCCCATACCGTTGCCGACGTGGTCCACTTTGACACCGCAGCAATGGCATGACTATCTATACACAATGCCCCTGCGCCTTGCCAACTATGTGGATCTGACCGATGGCGGCGAGCGGGTAGGGCTGACCCAAGCCTCGCTATGGGATGGCGCTGGCGACAGTTGGCATGGGCAGATGACCACCACCATTGCCGCCGGCAGTGGCTGGCTAAGCGACGGGCGCTATCGCGGCTATGCTGCAGACGCCACCATTTTGCCCATTAAGATTGGCCGCGGCGGTGGTCGGATCCCCGAAGCAGATATTTTGCGCGGGCTACAGTGGCTGTTGCGCGATGACAATTGGGCGCGTTACAACGTGCGCGTGGTCAACGTTAGCGTGGGGGGGGATTTTGTCCAGGATTGGCGCGAAAACCCCGTCTGCCGGGCGGCGCTAGCGCTGGCAGAACGGGGTGTGCTGGTCGCCGCGGCCGCCGGCAACAGCGGTGCGGCCGAGTTGAAAGCGCCGGCGCAAGCACCGACGGTGCTCACAGTGGGTGGGGTTGATGACCAAAATCGGCCGTGGTCGCTGCCGACAGAGGGTCGCTTCAGCCTCTATCCCCATAACTATGGCGCGGTAACTCAACGTCGGCAGCGTATCCAGAAGCCAGAAGTGCTGGCGCTGGCGCGTTGGCTGCCGGCGCCAATCTTGCCGGTGAGCCCGATTTTGCGTGAGATGTACGCCATTGGCGCGTTGCGCTCAGTCTTGCTCGGCTATCCGGAACAAGGACCTCTTTCTACGACCACCTGGAACGCGCCGGGTGCTGCCAACCCGATGAGCCGTACAGATTCCCATGAGGCGAACCGCTATCGCCCCCCCGCTTGGATGCCGGAAGTGTGGTATGGCGTGCGCCAACGCATGAATGCACACAAGTGGATCCACCCCTATTACCAACAGGTGGATGGCACCAGCGTCGCTGTGGCCCAGGTTTCGGCGCTGGCTGCGCAGATGGTGGAAGCCAATCCACAGCTCACCGTGGAAGCATTGCGTGCGATTATCCAAACAACGGCGCTGCCGCTGCCCTATCATCCTGCCCATTTGACCGGCGCGGGGCTCATTCAACCGGCGCTGGCCGTGGCTACAGCCCTACGCACCCATGGTCCACTCAGTGGCTTTCCGCTCAGTGCCACGCGTTTAGGCGCAAATGAGTTGCAAAAATGGCGCAAACAGGGTAGAGTACCATTTATAAAGTTGACTGAACCATCAGGCGCCCCCGCGACGGTTTTCTACCTCGGGCTCTTTGCCCCACAGGCACGGGCCGTCAGCGTCGTTGGGGATTTTAACCAATGGCAGCCGGGGGTCCATGCACTGCGTGCCACGCAACAAGGCTGGTGGCATGGCCTCTTTGGGTTAGGGCCAGGCGTCCATGCCTATCGCTTTTGGGTGGAAGATGCGCAGACGCCCCAAGGTCGCTGGCTGCCCGACCCGGAAAATCCGCACCGGCAGGAGAGCGGTTACATCGAGGGACACAGCGTTCTTACCATCAGCACAGAAGAGTAATCCGAAGACTTATGCAACGCGAATATCATCGCTGGTACAGCCCCCGGCTACAACGGGATATGGAACTCTTGGTCCACGGCCATGCCGGGGCGCCCGTGCTTGTCTTTCCCACCAGTGGCGGTCGCTTCTTTGAATACGAAGATCGGGGCATGGTCGCCACCCTCAGCGATTACCTGGAGCAGGGCTGGTTTCAGCTTTACTGTGTCGATAGTGTAGACATGGAGAGCTTTTACTGTCGTTGGGCGCACCCGGCGGGTCGTATCCAGCGCCATCTTCAATATGAAGCGTATCTCCTGGCAGAAGTGTTGCCGTTGATTCAGCAGAAAAATCAGAATCCCTTTCTGATTGCCCACGGCTGTAGTTTTGGCGCCTACCATGCCTTGAACATCGCGCTGCGCCATCCGCAACGCTTCCGGCGGGTGGTGGCGCTCAGCGGCAAATATGACATGAGTTCCTTTTTTGACGGCTACTATGACGACAATATCTATTTCAACACGCCCAGCCATTACGCGCCCAATCTGAGCGATCCCCAACAACTGGCCGACATCCGGCGTCTGGAGTTGATCCTGGCCATTGGCAGGGATGATCCCAATATTGAAAATAACCGGGCGCTGAGCCGCGCGCTTTGGGGCAAAGAGATTTGGCATGCGTTCCGCGAGTGGGATGGCTGGAGCCATGATTGGCCCTATTGGCAGCAGATGATTCGCCGCTACCTACAGGGGGCGGATTAGCGTTTCAGTTGAGTTGAGGAGCAGACTATGGCTGACATCAAGAAGATTGGTCTCATTGTTGGACGGGAGTGGAGCTTTCCGCCGGCCTTTTTGGAAGAGGTCAATGGCCGCAATGCCGGGGTGGTTGCCGAATATGTCAAACTGGGGGGCACACGCATGGCGGAACCGTGCCCCTACGCGGTGCTGGTCGATCGCATCAGCCATGAGATTCCCTATTACCGCGCCTATATGAAAAACGCGATGTTGCAGGGCGCCTATTGTGTCAACAACCCCTTCTGGTGGAGCGCGGATGATAAGTTCTTTGGCGCCAGCCTGCTCACGGCGTTGGGCATTCCTTCGCCCCGCACCATCGTGCTACCGATGAAGTCCTACCCGGAGGGGGTGGTGAGCGAAAGCCTGCGCAATTTGGTCTATCCATTAAATTGGGATGACATTATTGCCTATGTGGGGCTGCCGGCTATTCTCAAGGATGCCTGGGGCGGCGGCTGGAAAAATGTCTATAAAGTTAGCTCCCGCGCTGAACTGTTGCGCGCCTATGATGAAACGGGTACGCTCTGTATGGTGCTGCAGGAATTTATCGAATGGGATCAATTTATCCGCTGTATTTGTATTGGCCAACAGAACATTATGCCGATTAAATATGATCCGGGTGAACGACGCTATCATATCGAGCACGAGCACCTCACGCCTGCCCTGGGTGAACAGATTATCAAATTGGCGCGGCAGATCAACGAAGTGCTCGGCTATGACATGAACAGCATCGAGTTTGCCGTTAAGGATGGCGTGCCCTACGCAATCGACTTTATGAATCCGGCGCCGGACATGGATATTAACAGCATTACCCCCCACTACTTTGAATGGGCCGTCAAGAGCATGGCCGATTTTTGCATCGAGATGGCGCACAACCCACAACCGCAACGGGCTGAGCAACGCTGGGCGCGTTATTTGTCTCAGCAATAGCAGGCAAACAGGTCGGTGCAAATGACTGCACGCTTCTTCTTCTTAAGGCACTGTAAGCAATCTGATAGGATGACCTGAACAAATTCATGATAATCTTAAGGCATCGATACGACGATTGACCAGCACTTATGACACCAAATGAGGATTATCATGAAGATGAAATCAGCGAAGACCTTACTTGTAAGCCTAGTACTGCCACTGTTCGCCCTTTGGAGCACAACAGGGAGCACATATGCCTACGCCAATACGCCGAGCGGCATTAATGGTCAGGTTTGGGTGGATTTTGATGGCAGTGGTCATTTCGACAGCAACGAACCGGCTTTGGTGGGTGTTCCGGTCTTTGTTGAACGGCTGCCGCAAAGCAATGATGACGTGGTGATGACGATGGTCGTCTACACCGACGAGAATGGCCGGTACGCCTTTGATGGCCTGGACGATGGGGTCTATCAGATTTGGACGGAAAGCGCAACGGACACCCTTTTTTACCTGGTTATTACGATTGATGAAAATACGCCGGTGGCCATGGGCGATTTGCCGGTCACGGGTCATCAACTTTATGTACCTTTTGTCACAGCGAATTAATCCAATGAACACCAAATCAATCCCGCTTACGGGCATGGTCGAATGCGCTGGTTGAGCATCGAAGCTGCCACCAGGGACGCTGTCGCAGGTCGTGCGACAACTGGCCGGACTCTTTCCGGCAACTGAATATCCCGAAGTGTTGGTTGGGCTAGGGGAACCGGATGATGCCGCCATCTACCGGTTGGACGCCGAACGCGCCCTCATCAAAACCACCGACTTCTTTACGCCGATTGTGGATGACCCGTGGACCTACGGGGCGATTGCGGCTGCTAATGCCATGAGCGATGTCTACGCGATGGGCGGGCAGGTGCTCTTCTGTCTCAACATTGCCGGCTTTCCAGAGGATCTGGATCCCGCTATCGTTGCCCAGATCCTGGCCGGTGGCGCGGCCAAGGTGCGTGAAGCCGGCGCGGCCATTGCCGGCGGCCATACAGTGACCAACCCGGAACCCTTTTATGGCCTCAGTGTGACAGGGCTGATCCACCCGGAAAAGGTGCTGCGCAAGGGGGGCGCCCACATTGGCGACCGCCTCTTTCTCACCAAGCCGCTGGGCACTGGCATCATCACCACCGCCGCCAAATTGACCGGCCCTAATGAAAGCCCTGTGCATCGGCTGGCCCGCCGCGCCCAACGTAAACCCGATGTAGACATTCGCCACCTGGATGCCGCCATCCTCTCCATGACTCAGTTGAACCGCGCGGCCGCTGCGGCAGCCCAAGAAGTAGGGGCCCACGCCGCCACCGATATTACCGGCTTTGGGCTGCTGGGCCACGGCTGTGAAATGACGGGCGCCGACGAGCGTCCGGCCGGCTATGGTCTGCGCATAGAAGCCGCCGCGGTTCCCGCTTTGCCGGGGGTATGGGATTATATTGCCGCCGGCTATCTCACACGGGGCAGCACCCGCAACCCGGCCTACTTTGGGGCCAAAGTTCACTTTGCCGACAGTGTCACGGCGGCGCAACGGACGCTCCTCTGGGAAGTGGAGACGAGCGGGGGCCTGCTCCTGGCGATACCGGCCACAGCCGCAGCAAAGTTCCACGCGTGCTGTGCGGAAGCCGGCCAGAGCTGCTGGGAAATCGGTGAAGTCGTGGCCGGTACAGGAATTGAGGTTATCTAGTAAATCCCGGCATAAATAAGGCCACAGTTATTTTGCCTGCTCTCCAGCGGTAGCTGGCCTTATTTACTGCCGTGGTATTTACGCCATAATATACTAGCCGTCAGTAGCCGAATTGATTCAATGCGATTATAAAGTTCGCGCTTGCTCTACCTGTTTGCCAAAGCCCAGTGCTTGTGTTATAGTAGCCAGCGAGTTAAATAATTTCTGGACGCGGTTAAACGCGTCCACTTGAGCGTTCCTCAGTAGGAGCGATTTCAAGTGGACGCGTTTTTTTGTTGTATGGGGGAGATTCGCATGAGTGTGGTCAGATTTTACGATCTATCCAAAAGCTATGAGAAGCAGCTAGTACTGCGTAATGTCTTTTTTCGCCTCAATGCCGGCGAGCGTGTCGGCTTGATCGGCAAGAATGGCGTGGGTAAAACGACCGTGCTGCGGCTGATTCTCCAGCGGGAGGAGCCGACCGGCGGCACTATTGACATCGCTGCGGAGAGCAGAATCGGCTATTTCTCTCAGTTTTCCGAACTGAACGGCAGTGACTCGATTCAAACTGTACTCTGGGCGCTCTTTGCCGACATCCAGCAGATCGAGCAGGAATTGCGCGCCATTGAGGCGGTGTTAGAACAAGGTCGCTCCGAGCCAGCGCTGGACGACCTGCTGGCGCGCTATGCCGAACTGACCGAAGAGATGGAGCGGCGCAATGGCTGGACCGTGCAAAATAGCATTGATACGGCGCTGACCCAACTGGGCTTTAGCCAGACCGACCGTCACAAGCCCATTGACCAACTTTCGGGAGGCTGGCGTAACCGGGCCGCGCTGGCACAGATTCTCCTCCAGTCGCCCGATCTGCTGCTGCTGGATGAGCCGACCAACTTTCTCGATCTGGCCGGTGTGACCTGGTTGGAGCAGTGGCTCACCAAATGGCCCGGTGCGGCGATTGTTGTTTCCCACGACCGCCACTTTCTCGATCAGGTGGTCACCCGCCTGGTCGAGGTGGAAAATTACAGCTTGCATGAGTATGCCGGCGATTTTACCCAATATGTGCGCCAGAAGCAGAGCCGCATCAAGACATTGGCGCGTCAATTTCAGCATGAAGAGACCCTGCTGGCCTATGAAGCTGAGGCGATTGATGACCGGGAAGAGGCGCGGCGCAATCCAACCCAGGCGCTCAAACGGCGGCTGGCCAACATCAAAAAGCGCGTGGAGCCGCGACCGGTGGATACGATCATTACCGAGTTCTACGCCAATCTCCAGATCCGCACCGAGCTCTGTCGTGTCGAAGGGTTGATTAAAGCCTACGATGGGCGCACCCTCTTCCAGGACCTTTCTTTTGAGTTGCAAAAGGGCGATCGGCTGGCGATCATCGGACCTAATGGGGCGGGCAAGAGCAGCTTGCTCAAAGTGCTGTGCGGACAAGAGGCAGCAGACGCTGGCCAAGTAACATGGCTGCGCGGTAGCAACTATGGCGAGCAGAGCTACATTGATTACAATGAAACCCTGGACGCGCTCGACCCCTCCGACACGGTCAGCCATGCCGTCAATGTGATGAAGCTGGTCTTTTACGAGTCGCGCAAGAAGGTCGAGCGTTTTCTGGGGCTCTTGCGCCTTGCGGAGCTGGACATTCAACAGCGTATCGGTGTCCTTTCCGGCGGGCAGCGGGCGCGCGTGGCCCTGGCCCAATGTCTGCTCTCCGGCGCGCCGACCATTGTGCTCGATGAGCCGACCAACCACCTGGATCTCAGCAGCATCCAGGTCATGGAGCGCGCCCTGGTCCACTATCCCGGCGCGGTGATTGTGGTTAGCCATGATCGCTTCTTCATCGACAAAGTGGCCAACCGGCTGCTGATCTTGGACGGCCAGGGCGGCACCGAGTTTTTTGCAGGCAACTGGACCTTGTGGCAGGCGATGCTAAATCAGGAAGGTGAACGATGAACCAGGTAACACTCCCGGCCATTCAGGCTATTGTTGTGAATCTGTGGTAAAATGCACCTGATCAAAGAGGGCACAATTTCAGCGTTTAACGCAAGGCAGTGCGCAAGGGACTATGGTATACTGTATGGGGCGGCATCATCAAGGTGCATTTGAAGCGGGTAGAGTTGTAGATGTAGAGTATAGTTTGGCCGGCGACAAAGCCTCATACAGATCCTTTGTCGTTTTGGGAAAAGGGGGAGAAGGATGGCTACGCGTATCATTGAAGAACCAGTGCGCAGCGCTGATCGGCAGAAGAACAAACCACCCACTGGATTGGGTAACGGCGCGCTCCTGCCCCTTGAAAACGGCGACCGACTAAGCCGCTCTGAATTTGAGCGCCGGTACAGCGCGCACCCGGAGATTATCAAAGCTGAATTAATCGAAGGAGTTGTCTACGTGGCATCACCCGTTCGTGTGCGCCGGCATGGCTCACCCCATAGCAAAATTACCATTTGGCTTGGTCTTTATTTAGAAGCAACGCCTGGCCTTGATATTGCCGATAATGCCACCTTACGTCTGGATCTCGACAACGAGCTACAACCCGATGTCGCGGTCTGGATCGACGGGGGCAACGCCTTTGTCGATGATGATGACTACTTGCAGGGTGCGCCCGAGTTGCTGGTGGAGGTAGCAGGCAGCAGCGCCGCCATCGATCTGCACCAAAAATTGCAGGTCTATCGCCGTAGCGGTGTCGCCGAATATCTGGTGCTGCTAACCCATGAACAGGAAGTACGTTGGTACTCCTTTGCCACAGGCGAAACCGTTCTGATCGAACCCAATGCCGCGGGGGTGCTCTGTAGCCACATCTTCCCGGGTCTGCATCTGCACCCCATGCGCTTCTGGCAAGGGGATCTCCCCGGCGTCCTTGCTGTGTTGCGCCAAGGGCTAACCACACCGGAACATGCCGACTTTGTGGCACGGCAGCGCGCCCATCACCCACATCCGCCACAAAACGATACGTCGATCGCATAGTTGCCTTTCCGGTCACCTTTCCGTATAATGGTGCTACCGATACCAGCAACTTACGCACGTGAGGGCCCCCATGATCGATGATCTGACCATCCATATTACAGCAACAGAGCCGCCAGCAGACGGTGCGAATGTCACCTTGAGCTATGGCGGCGCCACCGCGGAGGGCCGCTTTAGCCTGACCGCGGTTGCGGATCCAGTGGCGCGCCTGCAACAGGCGCTGACCGAACGGCGCCCCGCACCGGCCACGCTGCAAGCTGCCGGCGCCGCCCTCTTTGACGCGCTGCTCGGCGGCCAACTTTTCCGCGCCTACACCCGCGCCGTCACCCAAAGTGCCCAACAAGGACATAATGTGCGACTGCGTCTCCACAGCACCCTGCCTGCGCTGCTGGCCATTCCCTGGGAATATCTCTATGACCGGGATCAGGGTCAGTGGCTGGCGCTGCGACCGGAACTTTCGCTCGTGCGCGGGCTGCCCTTGCCCCGCCATACGCCTCAGCCGGTGACCGGCCCGCTGCGCGTCCTGGTCATGGTCTCCGATCCCACCGATCTGCCACCGCTCAACAGTGCACAAGAGGTGGCCAATTTAGAACAGATCGAGGCAACCGGCGTCATCGAACTGATCCGGATTGAACCGACCTATGACGCCTTGCTCAGCGCGTTGCGCCATGAGCCCCATGTCTTCCACTTTAGCGGTCATGGTGTCTTTTCCACAGCGGCAAGTCGCCACACTGCAGGGGAGCGCCACCTCTCAGCCACCGCCGCCAGCGCCACGCCGCCCAGAGAGAATCAGGGCATGCTTGCCTTTTGCCACCCCAATGGTACAGCCGACCTGATTGAGGCCGACCGGCTGGCGCCGCTGCTGGCCGGTTGCACCACGCTGGGGTTAGTGCTGCTCAATGCCTGTGAGGGCGCCGTCACTGGCGCGCACTCCGCCTTCGCCGGCCTGACCCAACGGCTGATCCAGCAGCAGATCCCGGCCGTCTTGGCCATGCAGGCGTCCATTTGGGATGACCACGCGCTACGCTTTAGTCGCCACTTCTATGCGGCGCTGGCCGACGGCTATGGCATTGAGCGGGCCGTGGGGGAAGGGCGCAAGGCCATGCATGAAGCGGCCTACACCTGGGGCATTCCGGCTTTCTATCTCCAGGCGGCTGAACCTTTTGCCATCCAACCGCTGGCTCCAGCCGACCGCGCCGACTTGCTCTGGCAGAAAGCGCAACAGGTCACCGACCCAACCCGCCAGCGTCAACTCTTAGAAGGGGCAGTGGCGCTGGACCGCAACCACACCAGCGCGCAGGCGGCGTTGACGCGCCTGCAGCATGAAGCAGAGGCCGCCCATCTCTACGCCGCCGCTGTCACGTACATGGAGAATGCGCAGTGGCGCGACGCCCAGCGCACCTTGGAGCAGATTGAGCAACGGTCGCCCAACTTCCGCGATACGCGCGCCCGGTTGGCCGAGGTGTTGGGCAAGCTGCCCGCTGAAGAGCAGAAAACGCCGCCTGGCCAGGTGGACCAGATCGAACAGTACCGCCCCATCTTTAATGCGCTCCAGGAAGGGCGGCTGACCATCTTTTTAGGGAGTGAAGTAAGTAGCTTTGGCAGACCGCGCGGGGATCGCTGGGTGGCAGGGCTTTACCCACCCGGCGCGGACGACGCGGCGCGGGCGCTGGCCAACCACCTGCCCGCTGAGTTGCAGGACGCGACGTCGCTGCTCCAGGTCTCCCAATATACCTTGCTGCTTGATGGCGAGTTTGCGCTCTATGACCGGCTCCACGCGCTTTACGACGGCGACTTTACCCCTACGATGCTGCACCGGCTGCTGGCTGAGCTGCCCCGGCGGCTGGCGACCAAGGGCTATCCTAAGACGAGCGGTCGGCGCTACGTACTCTTTTCTGCGGCATTGGATGATCTGCTGGAGCGCGCCTTTGTGGAAACAGGCCAGCCCTATCATCTCTTTGCCTATCGGCCCCGCTTTGTCGATGAGGCGGGGGTGGTTCATTCAGAATGCTTTTTCCATGTACCGCCGGTGGCTGATCTGGCCACCGACAGCGCGGCGGAGCCAATCGAGGTGCTGGAACCCAATCGCTACACCGGCCACGACCGGGACAACCACCCAATCATCGTCAAGCTCTGTGGCCGACGGGTGACGAGCGAGCCGGACAGCGTGGCCGTGACCGAGGATCACTATCTCAACTATGTCACCGTAGAGAAGTCGCTGGCGGTCTTGCCCACCACGCTGCTCACCCAGATCCGGCGCAACAATCTGCTCTTCTTTGGCCATTCGCTCCAGCCCTGGCATCTGCGCCTGCTCTGGCAGCGGCTGCGCCTTGCCGGCGGCCGCCAGCCACCGCCGCGCTGGGCGATTGTGCCTGACCTGACCCACATTGAGGAGAAGTTTTGGCAGAGCGAGCAGATCGAACCGCTGGTGGCCCAGCCCGAAGGCGTGGTGGCCTATGTCAATGACTGGTTGGAGACGTTGTGAGCGGGGTGATAAAAAGTGACCGGCATCTTCAAGATGCCGGTCACTTTGCAGCGCCGCGTTATTTGAACACTAAGCCTACCTCATGGTGGATGCGATGACTGAGATTGCGATGAATTCCCCCTACCGGGGCTTAACACCTTATACCGAAGCGGATGCCGCCTACTTCTTTGGGCGCACCGCCGAGATCGCCACCATTACCGCCAATCTGGAGGTGGCGCGGCTGACCCTCTTCTATGGCCCCAGCGGCGTGGGCAAATCGTCGGTGCTGCGCGCCGGCGTGATCCGCAAGCTCATCGACCGCGCCCAGGAAAATTTTGCCGTAAGCGGCATGGCCGAACAGATCCCCATCTACTTCAACCGCTGGGCCAGTGACCCGCGGTTGGGGCTGAGCCAGGCGTTAGCCGCGGCGGTGCAGCCCTATTGTGCTACCCCCAACGACCCGTTGCCATTACTCGACGCTCCGCTGCTCGACCAACTCCACTACTGGAGCCAGGCGACCAATAGTGAACTCCTGCTGGTGCTGGACCAGTTTGAAGAGTTCTTCCAATATCATCTTCCTGCCGGCGGGGCGTGGGATCCCACCGGCTTTGGCGCGCAGTTGGTGCAGATCGTCAACCACAGCGTACTGCCGGTCAATGTGCTGCTTAGCCTGCGTGAGGATGCTCTGGCCCGGTTGGACTATTTTCAGGGGCGCATTCCCGCGCTGTTGGACAACCGGCTGAGCCTCGGCCATCTGGACCGGGCCGCGGGGCACGAGGCGATTGTGGAGCCGCTGGCCCGCTTCAACCAGGAGCACAACAGCCACTATACCCTGGACGATGACCTGGTAACCGCAGTGCTCGACCAGGTGGGCAGCGGCCAGGTGGCGTTGAGCCGTCAAGGCGCAGGCGGGCGCAGCGTGATGACCGACGATGGGCAAGTAGCCGCCGCGACGCTGATTGAAGCGCCCTATCTGCAACTGGTCATGACCCGTCTCTGGCAGAAGGAGCAGGACGAAAGTTCACTCACACTGCGGTTGACCACGTTGAATGAGAAATTAGGTGGCGCTGAAACCATTGTACGCAACTATCTGGATGATACGCTGGATGCCCTGACCGCGGACGACCGCGACCTGGCCGCGCGCTTCTTTGACCGACTGGTAACACCGTCGGGCGCTAAGATTGCCCTGAGCCTGGCCGAATTGGCCCACTATGCCGGCAGCCCAGAAACGGCTATTGAAACCATCCTCCAACAACTCCAGGATCGCCGGCTGCTGCGCGGGATACAAGCGCCCAGCGGCGTCACCCAATATGAGATCTTTCACGATGTGCTGGGACCAGCCCTGCTCGACTGGCAGGAGCGCTATCAGAAGGCGCGACAAGCCCAGCAGCGGCTGACTGCAGCGCAGGCTGAGCGTGTCGAAGCCGAACGGCGCGCGCAGGAGGCCGAAGAACGGGCCAATTTACAAGCGGAAGCCCGCCAACAGGCCCAGGCCCGCGCCACCGCAGAGGCTGAGCGTGCCGAAGCCGAAGCCAAGCGTACACGTCAGGCGCGTTGGGCAGTAGCCGGGCTTGCCCTCTTGCTGCTGCTGGCATTGGGAACGGCGGTCTGGGCTTGGGTTGAACGCCAGAGCACTAAAACGGCCCAAGCAAATGCCGTGGTGCAGGAACAGAAAGCCATCGCGGCAGCTGATGCACGGGCTACTGAAGTGGCGGTACGCAGCACCGCACAGGCTGAAGCCGTATCTGAAGGATTACGCGCCGACCAAAATGCATTGACCGCCGTTGCTGCCGCCAATGCGCGCGCCACAGAAGTGGCGGTACGCAGCACCGCACAGGCTGAAGTAGAGAGCGAAAAGATACGGGCCGATCAAAATGCATTGACTGCTATTGCTGCCGCCAACGCACGCGCCACAGAAGTTGTGGTACGCAGCACCGCACAAGCTGAAGTTGAATCTGAAAGGATACGGGCCGACCAAGGTGCGTTGACCGCTGTTGCCGCCGCCAACGCGCGTGCCACAGAAGTGGCGGTACGCAGCACCGCACAAGCTGAAGTTGAATCTGAAAGGATACGGGCCGACCAAAGTGCATTGACCGCTATTGCTGCCGCCAACGCGCGCTCCACAGAAGTGGCGGTACGCAGCACCGCACAAGCTGAAGTTGAATCTGAAAGGATACGGGCCGACCAAAGTGCATTGACCGCTATTGCTGCCGCCAACGCACGCGCCACAGAAGTGGCGGTACGCAGCACCGCACAAGCTGAAGTTGAATCTGAAAGGATACGGGCCGACCAAAGTGCATTGACCGCTATTGCTGCCGCTAATGCGCGCGCCACAGAAGTGGCTATACGCAGCACCGCACAAGCTGATGCTGAGTCCGAAAGAATCCGTGCCAACCAAAATGCATTGACCGCTATCGCTGCTGCCGATGCACGCGCCACAGAAGTAGCTATACGCAGCACCGCACAGGCTGATGCTGAGTCTGAACGGGTACGTGCCGACCAAAATGCGTCGACTGCTGTGGCGGCGGCTAATGCCCGCGCCACTGAAGTAGCCAAAGTTAGTGCAGCACAGGCTCAAGCTGAGTCCGCAAAGTTACTGGCAGAATTTCAACAACGGAAATCACAGGCGAACAGTTTAGCAGCGCAATCATTGCAGGTAGCAATACATGGTGATCCTACGGGAGATTTGAGCCTGATTTTGGCTAGAGAGGCCGTTTTGACTACATTTACCGCTGATAAGTATTTCACAATTAGTGCAGATGATGCTTTGCGGACCGCCGTCAACCAAGCGGCTTGGTTACGAACAAAAAAAATCCCCCAAACTGAACAATGCCGAACGTTGGCGTTAGACCTAAATGCTCAGAAAGTTTATATCGGCTGTGACAATGGCTTTGTACGAGTATGGAATATGAGCAGTGGGGACTTAGAAGTTGGAAACTGCTGGCATGAAAATGAAGTCTTATCTGTGTCCTTAAGTGCCGACAACGCACACCTAGTCACAGCGGGCGGAGATGGAAAATTTTGTCTCTGGAATTTACAATCAGGTGAAGTCCGCGTAAGTGAGAAAATGGGGAAAATCTGGTCTGCGACATTTAATCCGCAAGGTAACCGCATTGTTACGGCGGGTGAGGATAAGATTATACGTATTTGGGATGCAAATAGTTTACAACTGCTGAATCCACCTCTCGTAGGCCATACAGGCACAGTATATGCTGCGATGTTTAGCTACGACGGTACTAAAATTGTATCATCAAGCAGCGACAAGACGATTCGCCTTTGGGATGTTGCCACCCATCAGCAAATTGGTGGTCCATTTGAAGGTCATCAAGGTGAAATCAGATCTGTGGCGTTTAAGCATGATAATTCACAGATAGTCAGTGCAAGTGATGATCGGACCATACGCATTTGGGGTGTAGCCACTCATCGAGAATTGCGCCAATTACAGGGCCACACGGAGACGGTTAGAATGGCGAGTTTTAGCCCAGATGATACACGTATTCTTTCTGCAAGTGCGGATAAAACAATTCGTATTTGGGATGCAAACTTGGGACAGGAACTTTTTCAATTACATGGACATACTGATACAGTCTACTCGGCCATATATAGTCTGGATGGCAAATTTATCATTTCTTCAGGTGAAGATCAGACTGTGCGTTTATGGAATGCGACGATACCAGACAAACTGTACACGCTCAATGGGCATACTGCGAAAGTTCTAGATATTGATTTTAGCCCTGATGGCAGATTGTTGGTTTCAGTCAGTGCAGATACAACCGCGCATATTTGGGATCTTGCAACCGGCAAAACCTTAATTACTATGCCACACTCCGCAGCCGTACGCGCAACAGCTTTTAGCCCAAATGGAAACACAATCGCCACGGCTAGTGATGATGGGGTTATTCATCTGTGGCGGGCCTCTGATGGGGCTGAGCCACTTTGGCAGGCTGAGCTACCAACATCGGACAACCTTAGAACAATTCGGTCAGTCGTGTTTAGCCCCGCTGAACCCTTCCTCATGTCATCGGGCGATGATGCAACGGTCCGCATTTGGAATGCAGATACAGGGTATGAGATATGCCACTTTTTAAGTGACGGAGGAAAGCCTATTCGTACAGCTGTGTTTAATCCTATATCACCACGAATGGTCGCAGTTGCGGGTGATGACGGAGCAGTAGAAATTTGGTCATTTTCCCTTGATGGTTGTAAAAGGGAATGGATCAATGACCTCCCCGCCAGTAACCCAATTTATTCTGTGCGCTTCCATCCTAATGGGAAGCAGGTTGTTATTGCTGGAGAGAATCAACCAATACGAATTTGGACTATTGAAAATCAATTTGTAAACTTTTTAGGCAACACAACAACGAACTGGGAAGCGGTCTTTAGTCCAGACGGTACGCATATATCCTTTGGTGGAGATGATAATGCTGTTTATATCTGGGCTTCTAGTTCTAACCAACCGTTAAGGCAACTCCAGGGCCATACTCAGAGTGTGTTAACAGTGGCCTATAGTCCAGATGGGAAAATGATCGCATCCGGTAGTGATGACTTTACAATCCGACTATGGGTTGCAGATATTGAGGATCTCCTTGCTATGGCTGCCAAACGAATTCAGCGGGAGCCGCCAGAACTTGCACCGGATGAACGACGGCAATTTGGGTTGGAATAGCCACCCAGCGAAGCAATTACTGGAACGAGCTTCCAAGACAATTTACAAACAGGCTGACCCTATCCATACATTCACCTAACAATCCCCAAAACAAAATACCCATTTGCCGACCAATGCGCCCCGTGCTATCATACCCGCAATGAAAAACGCCGCCTCCAAGCGCAGGAACGCTTGTAAGGCGGCTCACCGTCCAAACTGATGTAGCAGCTTGGCGGCTACCGCTTATTGTACCCACCTTTCGGGGTGGAATCAAACCGCGACCGCCTTGACAACGACTTGGGCGCCTATGGGTGCATCAAGCCACAGTTGGGAGGCGGTCGTTTTTCAGTTTCCCCCGTTCCCCCTTGTCGGTTTGGTTCCCATCTCATTCACCCACCTCGAAAGGAGGCAACATGTCCACCTATCCCGTCAAAAAGCTGCTCGACCTTTGGGCCCAAGGCCGGCTCACGTTGGAACAGGCCATCGGTCACATCCTGCAACGGCTCCTCGACCATGAGGCGCGGCTGCGCGCCCTGGAAAAGGCCGCCGGTTTACCGCCCCAGGAGACGGAGTCGTAAGCACATTTCTCTGGTGCACATCAAATTTACCGCCAAGAGCGCTACTCATGGTCCGTAAAGTCCCGTAGCGCTCGTGGCAGCGGTGAAGTCTGGCGGGGTCAATCCAACCGATCCTCCGGCTAGTTGCTGCGTATCATGTACAAGACGTTCCTTCTTCAATTGCCTAAAGCTGTGCTATACTTTGTCCTGCACAATGAAAGCCCATTCTTGGCAGTTGATGATCAATTGAGGCAATTTATGTACAATGGAAAAACAACAACCGACTTATTAGAACGAATCACCTTCGACAAAGAGATTTTGGTCGGCAAGCCACTGCTACGTGGTCTGCGTATCTCGGTTGACATGATCCTGGAACTGTTAGCCAAGGGCGCAACCTGGCAGGAGATCCTGGAAGATTACCCTATGTTAGAGGCCGATGATATTCGCGCCGCACTCTTTTATGCTCACCAGCTTGTCGTCGGTGAAACCGTATTGGATCGCATTGCCGCATAATAATACCAAATGAAGTTTCTCATAGATGTCAATGCCAGCGGTGCTGTTGTGCAACAGTTGGAAGCTTGGGGACATGACGTCGCCCAAGTCATGGTGCGCGATGGACGCATGAAAGATGAAGATATTTTGGCATGGGCTGTCCAAGAGCAGCGAATTGTCATTACGACCGATCAGGATTTTGAGGAAATGATCTGGCGTGAAAGAAGAGCCCATTGCGGTATTTTACGGTTAGAAAATCTGCCGCGCCGCGCCAGAATCGAACTGTTGAAAGACGTTTTGGCACAACACAGCCAGGCATTGGCTGATGGTGTAATTGTCATTGCCATGAATCGGAAGATTCGGATCCGCAGGATTGTAGACAACCCATAGCATGGCAAAGTTGTCATAGTCGAAACTCAGTAACTAGACCAGCAACATGTCCACCTATCCTATCAAGAAGTTGCTCGACCTTTGGCTCAAGGCCGGCTCACGTTGGAACAGGCCATCGGTCATATCCTGCAACGGCTCCTCGACCATGACGCCCGGCTGCGCGCCCTGGAAAAGGCCGCCGGTTTACCGCCCCAGGAGACGGATGCGTAGGTCACGTCTACAACACAAGCCGGGGAGGGGCCAAGATTCTGCAACATCATGTTTGCGGGTGATCCTTCCCTGGCTTGGCGGCTGCGCGCTAGGGCTGTTTTCGCGCTGAAATTTGGCCAAAACTCTTCGGCAAGTTATAATGTTTCATTGCAACGCCATGTTAAAGAAACTGTGGTCTGTGCTCCCTTAAACGCCAAGCTTGCGGAAGAGCATCACGGCTTATAAACGTATAGATTTGATTAACAGAAAGAGTTGTTATGCAAACTGGTGTCCTTGATACGTTAAGTTATCGCATTCTTTTACGTGAAGAGCCAGAAGGTGGCTATACCGTAACGGTGCCCACACTCCCTGGCTGTATCACCTATGGCGAAACCATTGCGGAAGCCATTGCTATGGCGCGCGAAGCGATTGAACTCTATTTGGAAAGTCTACGTGCGCATGGCGAAGCGATTCCTACAGAGGATGGCACACTTGAGTACACGGTGATGGTTCCTGCATATGCCTAAAATACCCGCGTTGACACCCCGGGCTATCATCAAATTATTGGAGGAGCATGGCTTTATCCTTGATCGTGTACGGGGAAGCCATCACATTTATTATCAGCCCGAGTCGGGGCGGCGAGCAGTGGTGCCCATGCATAGACAAGATCTACCACGGGGGACGATGTTATCGATTCTGAAGCAAGCAGGCATTGACCGCGATGAACTCACCGGTGATTAACTAAAATGATCGCGCTGTTCAGCTAAGCAATCTCCAAAACAAAAGACCCATTTGCCGACAAACGCGCCCCATGCGATCATACCCGCAATAAAAAACGCCGCCTCCAAGCGCAGGAACGCTTGTAAGCGGCTTTCGCGTTAGTCGAACAGTAGGACAGTGACCCACTGTTAAGAGACAACTTGTCCACCTATCCCATCAAAAAGCTGCTCGACCTCTGGGCTCAAGGCCGGCTCATGCTGGAACAGACGATTGGCCACATCCTGCAACGGCTCCTCGACCATGAGGCGCGGCTGCGCGCCCTGGAAAAGGCTGCCGGTCTGCCGCCACAGGAAACGGATGCGTAGGTCACGCACGTAGCACAAGCCGGGGAGAGGCCAAGAGCCTGTAACATTCGGTCTGCGGTGGTCTCTTCCTGGCTTGTTGGCTGCGCGCTAGGGCTATTTTCGCGCTGAAATTTGGCCAAAACTCTTCATCGGACTATAATATAGATGTTCAGAAAAAGGTTTTCCACCACTATAGGGGCGGGTCTTGCACCCGCCCCTACGGAAAAACATTACCTGAAAAACTATAGAATCCAGTTGATGCAAAGCATCAACCGTTGTCTACGGCTTGACCAAGGGAGGGTAGCATTAATGGGAATTTCAGTGTTAGCGTTACCGGTGAGTGTTGAACAGATTGCTGCGGTCATTAACCAAATGAGCGCTGTCGAACAACAACGCTTGCTCACCTTGACACCCCAGTTACACCAGGTGGCCGTGGCAACGCCGGTGTACACCCAGGCTCAAATTGAAGAGAGTGTAGCCGCCGTACAGGCAGAAGTTTTAGCGCTGCTCAACCATCAACCGCTCGGGGGAGACGCTCCTTTTTTGGGGAACCTAACCCTCGATGAATATCATGCGTTACCGGAAGAGGAAAAAGCGCAGCTTTGGGACGAATTGGCCGGCAACGATCTATTCGAGCTTGAAGAGCAAGATGTGGCCGCCCATGCGTTGCCTGCTTGATAAAGTGGCTGCCCGTTTCATTGTGCAAGGGTTAACCAAAGTAGCGGAGCAACATGTTCCAACTGTAAACGAATCAATTGCCCTGGCACTTTTTGCACGTGCGGCTTCATCTGCGTACGAACTTTTCATCGCTCCACCAACGGCCAATGTATTGCATCATTTGACGCAATATCCCCACTATGCCCCGATTATCCGGCTTTTCTTGCAACGAGTTGAGGTGATTCAGCCGACGCGTTACTTCAAGCGGTGGGCGCGCCGTTTACGCGATTATGGTTTTACGCGCGAAGATGGTGCAATGCTAGCCTTGGCGACTTTCAGCACAAACCAGAGTAGATCGATCATTGGTATGAATTATCTGGCGACCTTTGATCAACCGATGATTAACCAATGGAACGCTCAACAGGACGCCATTAGTCTGCGCTTACAAGCAATGCAACGTGATCTCCAACCGCCTTATAGCTACGCATCATTACCGAGAGTTCTACGCCCAGATTATCTACCGTAACAGAATTAGGTTATACTTGCCGCGTGACAAGGTTGCCATAGCCGAAAAGTATTGAGGGCCAGCCCCGCCACACATGGCCTGTGACCGACGACTTACAATCCCCAAAACAAAACAGCCGTTTGCCGACAGACGCGCCCCGTGCTATCATAGCCCCAATGAAAAACGCCGCCTCCAAGCGCTGACACGCTTGTAAGGCGGCTCACCGTCCAAACTGAACTACCAGCTTGGCGGCTACCGCTTATTGTACCCACCTTTCGGGGTGGAATCAAACCGCGACCGCCTTGACAACGACTTGGTGCTGTCAGTAGGACAGTAGAACAGTAAATCAGTAGGCCACTGTCCTACCACTGACCCACTGTCTCACTGACACGCACCTAGCCACAGTTGGGAGGTGGTCGTTTTTCAGTTTCCCCCGTCCCCCTTGTCGGTTTGATTTCCATCTTATTCACCCACCTCGAAAGGAGGCAACATGTCCACCTATCCCGTCAAAAAGCTGCTCGACCTCTGGGCTCAAGGCCGGCTCACGCTGGAACAGGCGATTGGTCACATCCTGCAACGGCTGCTCGACCACGAAGCGCTGCTTGGCTTACCGGCGGCGCGTCTTGGGGCTGTTTTCTCGCTTTCCTCAATCCGCTACCATCTGGACAATTTGACCAATTCAGGGTATACTACCTGAGTAAGAACTTCTGTTCGGATGGCGATTTGAGCGATAGGAGCAGACCATATGCCACCACTGCAAGTTGTCAGTGAATTTCAGCCCACCGGCGACCAGCCCCAGGCAATTGAGGCGCTTGCCCACGGTCTTGAAGAGGGAATGAAACATCAGGTTTTGCTGGGGGTCACGGGTAGCGGCAAGACCTACACCATGGCGAAAGTGATCGAGGCGGTGCAGAAGCCGACGCTGATCATGGCCCACAACAAGACGTTGGCCGCCCAGCTCTACAGCGAGTTTCGTGAGTTCTTTCCCAAGAATGCCGTGGAGTATTTTGTCTCCTACTACGACTACTATCAGCCGGAGGCGTACATTCCCCGTTCGGACACCTATATTGAAAAAGACGCGGCGATCAACGAAGAGATCGACCGGCTGCGGCTGGCGGCCACCAGTTCGCTCTTTAGCCGGCGCGATGTGATCATTGTCGCCTCGGTCTCCTGTATCTACGGCTTGGGCAGTCCCCAAGATTACGGACAAGCGGCTGTACATTTGCGCGTGGGGGACCTGGTGCGGCGCAATCAGTTGCTCAAGCAGTTGGTAGACATTTACTATGACCGCAATGACACCACCCTCCAACGCGGCAAGTTTCGCGTGCGGGGCGACATTTTGGAAGTGCAGCCGGCCGAGCGTGAGTTTGCCTACCGCTTGAGTCTCTGGGGCGATGAGATTGAGCGCATTAGCGAGATTGACACGTTGACCGGTGAAATCCTGGCCGACCATCAGCAGGTGGACATCTACCCGGCCAAGCACTTTGTGACCCCCCAGGAGAAGCTCAACGAGGCCATTGAGGACATTGAGCAGGAGATGATCGCCCAGGTGAAGCTCTTTGAAGAGCAGGGCAAGCTGTTAGAGGCGCAGCGCATCAAGCAGCGCACCATGTATGACATTGAGATGTTACGCGAAGTGGGCTACTGCAACGGCGTTGAGAACTACAGTCGCCCCCTGGCGCGGCGACCAGCCGGCAGCACACCCTGGACGTTGCTAGACTACTTCCCGTCCGATTGGCTGCTCTTTATGGATGAAAGCCACATGACTGTGCCCCAGACCCGCGGGATGTACAACGGCGACAAGGCGCGCAAAGAGGTGTTGGTTGACTATGGCTTTCGCCTGCCCAGTGCGCTGGACAATCGCCCGCTGCGCTTTGAGGAATTTGAGGCGCATGTCAACCAAGCCATCTATGTCAGCGCCACCCCTGGCCCTTATGAAGTGGACCATGCCCAACAGGTAGTGGAACAGGTGATCCGGCCCACCGGTCTCGTCGACCCGGTGGTGGAGGTGCGCCCAACTGAAGGACAGATTGATGACCTGTTGCGTGAGATTAAGCTGCGAGTGGCCAATGGTCAGCGTGTCTTGGTCACTACGCTGACCAAACGCATGGCGGAAGATTTGACCGAATATTTGGCCGAGTTGAATATTAAGGTACAATATCTGCACAGCGACATCCACACCATTGAGCGGGTTGAAATCCTGCGCGATCTGCGCATGGGGGTCTTTGATGTGGTGGTGGGCATCAACCTCCTGCGTGAGGGGTTGGACCTGCCTGAGGTTTCGCTGGTGGCGGTCTTGGACGCCGACAAGGAAGGCTTCCTGCGCAGTGAGCGTGCGCTGATTCAGACCATTGGCCGTGCCGCACGCCATGTAGAAGGTATGGCGCTGCTCTACGCCGACAAGATCACCGACAGCATGCAGGCGGCCATTGACGAGACCAACAGGCGGCGCGAGATTCAGTTGCGCTATAATCTAGAGAATCACATTGAACCGCGCAGCATCGTCAAGAGCATCCGCGACCTAACCGACCGGGTGAAGGTGCTGGCCGAAACAAAGCCTGAATATGTGACAGAGACACAGGAAGCGGCGCCGTTGGATGCCGCCTCCTTGCCCAAAGATGAGTTGGCGCGGCTGATCAAACAGGTAGAGAAAGAGATGAAGGAAGCGGCGCAGTCCCTCGAGTTTGAGAAGGCTGCGCTCCTGCGTGATCAGTTGATCGAATTGCGTGGCATTGAAGAGGTCAACCGGATTCGCGCGTAGTAACCGAACGATAGATCTCCAGAAGCAGATTTGCCACGGCTCCTTCGACAGGCTCAGGGCCGCTGGCAAATCTTTTCCTTAAAAACTATAATCAGTAGTTCGCCGTCACAACGTCGTATGGTCCGGCATCGGCTAATCCAACGGGTGCGTACCACAAATGGGGCGAAGCACCAGAGAGAAAAAGTGCGTTTCTCGTCCATCGCCCCTAATTTGGGACTCACCCAATCCAACACCTGTTACCATTGTAGTCTACTGATAATAATTAATTTGGCAAGTGTGGGAGCGGTAACCATGAACCACAAACGTTTGTATGCAACTGCTTGGGGACACTTTTCCAACGACGTTTTAACTTCGTCGGTTGCAGTGATATTAACGGTGATATTACGCAACGATCTCCATTCGACGACTAGCCAGATCGGCTTTGGTGTCATGTGCACCACCTTTGCCGCTGCGTTAACACAGCCACTCTTTGGTATCTTAGCCGACCATTGGCGTGGACGCTGGCTGGGTGCAGCAAGTATAGCATGGAGCGCGATCTTTTTTGCGTTAGCGGCCTTTATGCCCTCCTATCCGCTGCTGATAACCTGTTTGACGGTTGGCGCATTGGGCAGCGGCGCCTTTCATCCGGTAGGGATGATCAATGCTTCTTATGCCGGCGGTTCCAATCCAACCACAGCCACCTCGATCTTCTTTTTCTTGGGGCAGTCAGGTCTGGCGCTCGGTCCCTTCGTTGCCGGGTTAATGACGCAATTCATGGATTTTCGGCTAGGAATGCTTTTGATGGCGTTGGGGATGCTGCCGGCGATTGTGCTGATGACGCTCCACTTAAATACACCTATTGAGCTTGCATACACCAAAGCAGAGGCGAAGCCGACATCCGCCACCCAAGCCGCACAACGCGCCCGCCACAGGAACACTGCCATCGTGGTGATGGCCTTTGTCCTCTTTATTGCCGCGCGTGCCGCCACCACTCAGACTATGGCAACCCTGTTGCCCAAATATTTTGCCGACCAGGCCTATCTGCCCAGCGTCTATGGCGCCATGATTGGTGTCTTTAGCTTTGCTGGCGCCATTGGCACCTTTGTGGGTGGCTATTTGGGTGACCGCATGAATCGTCGGCTGCTCCTCTTTATCTCTGCCCTGCTTAGCGTACCCTTCTGCTATCTTATGCTTCACGCGGACGGTCAACTCTTTTTTGTCGCCGCGGCGCTTGCCGGCAGCTTGCTCAACATTCCCCACAGCATTCTGTTAGTTATGGCGCAACGCCTTTTACCGGCGCGTCAGGGGATGATTGGCGGTTCCGTGCTTGGTTTCATGTTTGTCAGTGGTGCAGCCTTTGCGTGGATCGCCAGTTGGTTTGCCGATAGGGTGGGCCTGCCAACGGTACTGACAGTTTTGGCTTTTGTGCCGCTGCTGGCCGCGCTCAGCGCGCTCTTCTTACCGCCGACGCGCCCGGTCGTTGTGGTTAGCGATACAGTGACGGCGCCGGCGGCGGCAGATTAGCAGGGGCGCCGGGGACAGGCGAGCAATGGGTCAGTGAGCAGTGCTGCTCACCCCCATCCCCAGCATCCCTGTCCTGGCTGGCCTAACTTTGCCCCAAAAGTGAGATGCACCCGGTTAGCAGAGATCATCTGATTAAACGTACTCTTGCAGTTTCTTCGCTAAATCGCTGGTGCTGGGTTCGGTCATTACGCTGCCGTCAGGAAAGACAATGGTCGGCACGCTGCGCTGGCCCTGGTTTAGACGGAGCACTGTGTCGACCGCCTCATCGTCGTCATTGATATTAATCTCCTGATACGCGACCTTCAGCGCGCTCATAACCTGTTTGGCCCGCCAACAATCTGGGCACCAGTCGGTGGTGTACATGACAATCGACTGGTTATTTGTATTCTCCATCACAACCTACCTCACGTTTGATTTTAATGATTTGACATAAATATCCAACGAAGCTGCGCCTCAAGCCGGCAAGAATTAGGACGCGGATTTCTTGTAGAACAGATCGATCTGCGTTCATCTGCGTCCAGAAAAAACTTGCTCTGTTTGTCCAAATTTTTGGCGAACAAGTAGTTTAGTAAAGCTACGCCTCAAACTGCCAGGCAATGGAACGTGGAAAAACGCGGATTTAGCCACTGATTGATCCGCGTAACTCTGCGAAAATCCGCGTCCGAATAGCTTGCGCTGTTTATCACAATTTTTGGTCACCAAATGACTCAAGCTAAAGGGTCACGCCATCGTGCTCTGCCACCAAGCCAGGAACGCTAGCCAACGTTCAGTCTGAGCCGGTTCAAGTTGGGCGGCAAAGGGCGCCGTTGGCGGCACGGCGACGCTAGCCGGTTGCACTAGCCCCTGGGCTAACTGTCGCCCCAAAGTGCTAATGGCAGTTGTCGTGGCCACCGGCAAATCAGCCAGCAGCGCCGCAGACTGGATACCGGCGGCAAAAAGATCTTCATTTTCATGATAGACTGCGCCATCCTGATTGGAAACAGCGCCTGTCTGTTCCCGTTCTTGGAAAAGTCGGCGTAACAAGCCCTCACTAATCGTCTTTAAGGCGACCGAGAAGTGCTCTACTACCTGCACATGATCGGTCCGCGCCGCCAGAATTGCCGACCGGGTAAAACAGTAGTCGCCGGTCAAGATAATGCCCCCGGTAACAGCAGCCTGGGCGGCATCGCCTGGTGAGATCTGTGATCGTAACAGCAATTTATGGATGTTCAGTGCAATAACCAACATTTCCTGGGCCGCGGCCAGTAAGAGCCGTTGCTGACGCAGCGCCGGCGTATCGGGCTGGTTAAAGCCGGTCGCCAGCACCAACGCCGCCCGACGTAAGGGTTGGGTGCGTTGGAGTTGATTACGCGCCAGTTCGACCAACGGCGAGTAGAGGTCAGCCAATTCACTCTCTAAGATGTGCTGAACCTCTTGCAACTCGGTTTGAAATTGGGTTGCCTGGGTCGGTGTCACTTGGACTCCAGCCATTTCACTCATGCTTCTACTTCCACTCTAGCGGTAAGACGATTATATAGGCGAATCGTTGCAAATTTTGTGGTTCTTCGGGAATTCAGGAGGGGATAGTCATGGCTGTTAAAATAATCCCGGAATCTTTGGGAGATTCCGGGATTATTTTAACCCCACCCATCGCAATCCGGTTGAACCACTTTATTTGCCTTGCGGCCTAACCCCAATTTACACACAATTGGGGATACTGCCAAATCCTTGGCCATGCCAATACAATTTCTACCTGGATTAGGTAAATCAGTAAATAGGTAAATCAGCTTGCAGTTTGACCGGTCGCTGGCTTTGGATCGATTGCCGTGCCGCCAACACCGCAGCAAGGTTGCGTACCCCATCCTCCGCAGTGGCTAATGGTGGTGTATCCTGCCACACAGCATGGTTGAAATGGCGGATATTCCACCAATCTGCACTGCTTGGCGTAAGGGAAATTGCCTGCGCAATCCCATTACGCACCAGCAACAGCCGACTCGCTTCCTGTTCGCCAAACCAATGGTGGATTTGCAGTGCGCCGGTTGCCCCATACAATTCAACCGTGGTCGGCTGATGCGGAATGAAGAATGAATCATGCAACTGAAAGGTAAGCTTTTGGTCCGCCATCTGCACATAGGCCAAAACATCCTCCTCACAGACGCCACTTGGCTCGTCACCCAGGATCTGTTGTGTACTGATGGCAAAGATCTCGGCCACCTCATCGTGCAGCAAAAAACGCAACAGGTCAATATCATGGATGGTGCGATGGAGCAGGACACCACCGCCCTGCGCTTTCAGCCGCCACCCCTGCTGGTTGGGATGGAGCAAGGTCACATTGCTGATACGCCCGCCCAGCAGATCGCCGATCGCACCTTCTGCCAATAACGTTTGCACTTGCTGAACGGCAGGATCGGCGCGATGTTGATAGGCAACCCCCAAAAGTAAGCCCCGACTGGCCGCGGCTTGGCGCATTGTCTCCGCATCGTTCAGGGAGAGCGCCAGCGGCGTTTCGCACAGGACATGTTTACCACTGGCCAGCGCGGCCATTACCAAGGGGAAATGGTGGCGCGGGTGGCTGCACACATAGACACAGCGGATTTCATGGCGCTGGAGTAGATCCGATAAGTTCGGGTAGATTTGCGGAATTTGATTGGCGTCGCCAAAGGTGCGCGCATGTTGTTCATGGTGGCTGTAGAGTGCCACCACCCAGGCGCTGACAATGTCATCAGTCCCAGGCGCCGGCGGTTGTTGGCGGATGGCGGGAATGACAAAATTTTGCGCCCGGGCGCTCGCACCCAAAATCGCCCACCCCAGCGAAGCCTCACCGACTCGTAAGCGCGGACCAGGACGAGCATAACGGTTGGTCATAGCCAATATCATCCAATACATCTTAGGCCGTTGCAAGGAATAGATTACCCCGCGGAGGTGACTGTCACTGCCCACCAAGTCTGGCGTAACCCTAGGTTACCTAGGCCAGTGACAGTCACCTACAGTAACTACTCAGGCATAGGCTGAGTAGAGGGGACGAAAGGTTGTCCAGCAAGCGAGTCACGGATAGCAGAAATAACATTCAAGCCCTGTTTGCGAACGGTAGAGATGTAGGAACGAATGGCGCAGAAGGTGTCAGCGCCGTCGGAAGTACGGAAAGCACCAGAAACTTTCTGCTTGACTTTGATCATACGCACATCGCGCTCGGCGAGATTATTGTCAAAGGGAACGCGGAAATCATACATGAAGGCAAGGACACCTTCTTTGTGGATTGCGAGGCGGTCGAGTAAGTTTTTGGGAGGGGATTGTTTGGGCTTGCCCCGTTTTTTAGGATAGGGTTCGGAGGGAGGCGGATTTTCCGCAAAGCCCAGTTGCAAAATGGCGTCGTAGCGTTTTGCAAAGTCAAGGCACTGCACTGAGGAGAGGGAATTGCGCTCAGCGGGTGCGGCATCGACTGCGACTTTAATCTCAAGGAGCAGTTGACTCATCTGCGTCGGCCATGTTTGTTGATATTGCTCAGAGATAAAGCGCAGTTCGCGCAGGTGGTGGGCGTTGCAGAAGGCATGGTCAACTTGGTCAAAGGTCAGGTAAGATGACCAGTGGTCATGAACAATGCGTCCGGTTGCGTTGGGCAAAATGCCAATTGCTTTCATCGCCTTTTGGCCTCGTTTGGGGTGGACTTCGTAATGGGTGAGGCGCTCTGTACTGCTGACATGGAGCCATTCGAGATGACCTTCCACCCGAACCCCACTTTCATCATGGTGGGTGACAGCTTCCTGGATGAGTGCCTGCTTGATGGCCTCAAGCGCTGGTTCGCTGCCCGCTTGGACAGCTTGATTTGCCTCCTGGATGATCGCTTCTGCTGGTTGGTGACCATAGAAATCCCCCAGTAGCTCACAACTGCGGGCGATTGGCAGGAGTTGATAGGTGTTGAGATAGCAGGCTTGGGCTTTGAATAACTCGCCATACTGTACCGGTTGCGTGACACCGGCTGGGAAGGTGGCTTTCACCCGCTTCTGACAGCAGGGACAGACTTTAATTTCGCTGCGATGTTCGGTCACCTCCAACTCGACTGGCGGCACATCATAGACCTGACGTCGCATATGTTCAATGACCTCTATCTGACTCAAGTCATGGGCACACTCTGGACAAACCGACAATTCATGCACGATTACATGGTCTGGATTTTCGCTCATTTGGAGCGTATGCCCTTGATGCCCTTTCTGTCCACCGCGCTTGCGACCGCTTTTTTGACGCAAGCTCTCCGTTCGCCGTTTCTTGAGTCCGTCGCTACTTGGTGGCTTGCCGCTATTGCGACTATCTTTCGCAACTTGATCTTTCAGTCGCTGGATTTCGTTTGCTTGTTCTTTGAGTTGCTTGCGCAGTTCCTCGTTCTGCGCAAGCAATTCTTGATTTTGAGCCCATAGCAACCTTTCCAATTCCGTCCGTTCGGATTGGTTTATCAACTTCTCTATTTGTTGATTCAATTGCTTTTCTGGCTCACTCATAATTACACACTTTACCGCTGCTCTCTTTGATTTACGTTTGCTTTCTGTTTGCTTTTTAGTTCAATTTGTATGCCTGAGTAGTTACCACCTACAAAAGGGATTCCATTTCTTGGATCAGCCTAAATCCGCGTCTCTAAATCTCCTCATCGCCAATGATTAGTTGGTACAGATTCTCTAAGTCTTCATCGTTGTAAAAATGAATGACTAACCGGCCGCTGCCATTGGCGCTGCGGTTTAAATTGACGCGCGTGCCCAATGCCGTGCGAAAGCGATTTTCTAGATGAGCGACCTGAGCCTGATCCGGCGGTATCGCAGCCTCTTCCGCTGCCGTTGGCGCAGCATTCGCGGCAGCTTGTAAGCGCGCCACCAATGCCTCAGTCTGGCGTACATTAAGCCCCTGTTCCTTGATTTGGAGCAGTGCAGCCTCAATCGCTTCTTCGGACAAAGCCAGGAGGGCGCGGGCATGGCCGGCAGAGATCTCATTCGCCACAATGGCAGCCTGTACACTAGCCGGCGCCGTTGCTACACGCAGGATATTGGTAATGGCCGAACGACTTTTGCCAACTCGTTCGGCGATTTCCGCATGGGTTAGGCCAAAGTCGTTGATCAAGGTCTGATAAGCCGTGCCTTCTTCAATCGGGTTGAGGTCGGCTCGTTGCACATTTTCAATTAAAGCCCATTCCACCAACTGCTGTGGCGATGCCTCACGGACAATGATGGGCACTTCCTGCAGCGCCGCCAAGCGCGCCGCCCGCCAACGCCGCTCACCGGCAACCAACCAGTAAGTATGGGGCTCGGTCGGATTAGCCGTGACAATCAAGGGCTGAATGATGCCATGGACGCGGATCGAGGCAGTTAACTCTTGGAGCGTTTCCTCATCAAACTGGGTGCGCGGCTGGTGCGGATTGGGCCGAATTGCAGCCAGCGGGCAACTTTGGATGCCGCTTGGCGGTAAACTGTCTGTGCTCGCTTCGGCTTCTGGTGATGTCGTGTCTACGATTAACGCGCCCAGGCCACGGCCCAAACCACGCCGGCGATTTGTACTGGTGCTCATAGGTATCTGCTTAGCTTTGCTTCATAGAAATTGGCTGAGCCACGGCTGCCTCTTCGCGCGCTAAAAATTCTTCAGCAAAGGCCTGATAGGCTAATGCACCGGCACTATTGGGCGCATAGCTCAGGATGGTTTGCCCATAGCTAGGCGCTTCACTCAGCCGAATATTGCGGGGAATAATGGTCTGGTAAACCTCAGCGGGAAAGTAGTTTTTGACCTCTTCGATCACCTGTTGCCCCAGGTTGGTGCGACCATCATACATGGTTAACAGTACACCGGCTAATACCAGTTTATCATTCAGGACATCCCGCACTTGTTGGATGGTGCCGAGCAGGAGACTTAACCCTTCAAGCGCCAAATATTCACACTGGACGGGAATGATCACCCGGTCGGCAGCTGTTAACCCATTGATCGTTAGCAAACCCAAGCTGGGCGGATCATCGATCAAAATGTACTCATACTGTTCCATCAGCGGCTGTAAGGTGCGGGCCAATAGCCGTTCACGCGCCATCATACGTGTCATTTCAACCTCGGCGCCAGCCAAATCCCTAGATGCCGGCACCAAATCCAACCCCACCCGTTCTGTCAAGGTAATAGCTTGTTGGATAGGGGTCTGCTCAATGAGAACATGGTAAAGGCTAATGGATAGTTCGCGCGGGTCCACCCCAAGGCTGGTGGTGGCGTTACCTTGGGGATCTGTATCAACCACCAGTACGCGTTTCCCCGCGGCGGCCAGATAGGCGCCAAGATTGACGGTGGTGGTGGTTTTCGCAACGCCACCTTTTTGATTGGCAAAGCAGTAAATTCGAGCTGTCATCCTCTTGCCTCAACCGGATGCGCTTGCATATAGGCTAATACCTGATTCCGATCGGGAATGCCGGTGATGCCATGATGCTCTACGCTAATAGAAGCTGTAACATTCGCAAAACGGGCCGCTTGGGCCGGATCATTTGTTTCTTGCAATCGGATCATGAAGGCTGTTGCAAAGACGTCGCCTGCCCCTGTGGGATCCACCTCGTGCGCAGGCCGTGGTGAAATCTTGGTCTCGCGGATTGTGCCGTCGGCCTGCTTTTGGTAGAGCGTACTGCCTTCACGATATTCTGTGACGACAATCATGGATAGCTGCTGAAAGAAAGGGTCAAGGCGACGTAAGTCATAGTCAATATCTTCCAGCGAAAGTACAAGGACATCCAAATGCGGCAAAATCGTTGTGGCTGTTTCCCAGGGTTTGCTGTGGACGCGCCCATCATCATCCCAGCGCCGCATCCAGCCCTGCGGTACAGCAGCAGTCAAGGTGCTCTTGGTAAAGAGCGCCGCCACCGAACCATCAATCTCATTGACCAATGGACCTAAAAGAACAGCCCGTGGTTTTTGTAAAGCCACAGGGATATCCGCCCCAGTAATCGGAGGGGCGGGAGTGTAGCAATATTGGATACGGCCCTGCGGCGTATAGATATTGGCAAAGGTCGTCGTCGTGGAGCTTGGTAGGCGGTAGAGATCAACGGCAGCGGGCAATTCCGTCAAATCGGTGTCCTCTGCCGCACGGGTAATGATCGTCGGTTTACGTCCCAGTCGTAGCGCAGTAATGGCGGCAAAGCTGACCGTCCCCCCCAGTCGATAGGGCCCTTGCGGATCTTCATCGATCAGATCGCGTGTCAGGTGGCCAATCAATAAGATATCCACCTGTTGAGAATTCTCTGCAGTGTTCATCGATTTTAGCATGGCTCGTTGTCCTGGTCAAAGTGGTTATGGGGTATGTTCTGTGATTTTATTGTACGACAAATAAAACGCCCCACCAACTCTGGCAGGGCGCTAAAAGGTGCAATAAGTTACAGTTACAAAGATAGAATTATGATTTAGCGAAGATGTGAACTTTACGCCGGGGCCCATCACCGTGGCTTTCGGTATAAACATCAGGGTGATCGCGCAAGGTCATGTGGACAATCCGCCGTTCACTGGCCGGCATGGGTTCCAGTGAAATTGCGCGTCCCGTATTTGAGACCTGGTCGGCCATGCGCGTGGCCAACTGGGTCAACTGCGTCACCCGGCGCGCTTTGTAATGTTCCACATCGACAACAATGTTTTTCCACTGATGGAGCTTTTGATTGACCATGAGGCGCAGCAAGTATTGGATATTTTCCAACGTCTCACCGCGTCGCCCAATCAAAGCGCCCAAGTCAGTTCCATTCACATCGAGTAAGAGGTAGCGCTCCGTCACCGAGACTTCTCCCTCGTCCTCGTCTTCATCTTCAAAGGTTTCGGTCTCTTCTTGCCAGCTTGCGCTGACTTCTGCATCAAAGTCCATCAGGTGGAGCATCTCTGTCAAGAGTTCCGTGGCCAACTGCGCCAATGCCTCATCCTCTTCATCTTCTTCGGCTGTGTCAGTTGCGAGGGAGCTAGCAGGAGCCTCATCCTGCTCTGAATCAGCGCTACCTTCCAACGCGAGATCGTTGCCTGCGCTTACAGTGGTGGGTGGCGTTATAGCCGCCTCTGCGTCACGCCTTTCTTCGCCAACGCTCTCCTCCACGCCATCGTCTTCCATGCTTTCTGCTTCACCGCTTTGGGCTTCACTGTGCTCATCGTGCTCGGTCACTGTAGTGGGGGTGGCGGGAAGAGAAGATACAGCAGCCGATGGGGCAGACGAAGAAGAAGCAGAAGTTTCGGTAGATGAAGAGGTCGTGGGAGTACGTGGAGTAATACGCACCACCGCCGGCTCACTACCCAGACCAAAGATGCCACGGCTGCCCTTATGAACCACTTCAATGGTCACTTGATCGCGTTGCAGCCGCAGTACGCTTAACCCTTCTTCAATGGCTTCATCCACACTCTTGGCTCTAAATTCCTGTGCTTGCATCGCCATACATCACTTTCTCTTGGCTTTTCTACGCCTGGCTGCTGAAGAGGGCTTATTCGCTTGCCCACTGCCGGTCTTCGTCTCGGTCGGGGGTTTTTCAGTAGTGGCCACCCCATTGGTGGTGGAGACAAGTGACGCCGATCCTCCTCCAGCTACGCCGCCTGCAGTGGCGGTCTTCGTGCCAGAAAAATTAAACCGATCACTAGTCGTGACCCACTGCTGCAGCATCTGCAATGCATTGCTGGTTACCCAATAAAGGGTCAACCCCGCCGGCACCGTCACCGTAAAGAAGCCAAACATAAAGGTCATCATCAAGGTCATCTGCTTCATCATTCCGGCCTGGTTGTTATCGGTTGTCGCCGGCGTCGGTGTCATCCATTTTTGCATCACAAATTGGGAGATCATTAGCAAAACTGGCAAGATGAGATAGCTGGCCAGACCCAAATAATCCCCGCTTTGGAAACGATCGGTTATCCACTTTGTGCCCTCGCCATAATGGGGGAAGCTCAGGTCGGGAATCCAGAAAAAACGGGAGTTCTGCAAAGCTGGCCCGGTTGCCACCAATGCAGAGTAGAGACCAAAGAGAATAGGCATTTGTAACACAAGGGGTAGACAACCGCTTAAGGGATTAATCCCTGACTCTTTATAGAGTTTGGTCTGTTCCTGGATCAGCTTTTCGCGATCTTTGCCATACTTCTTCTGGATCTCTTGCAATTTGGGCTGTAACTCTTTTTGCGCCTGCATCCCGCGGATCTGGGTCACGGTTAGGGGAAACAAAACTAGCCGGACCAGAATCGTAAAGGCAATAATGGCAAAGCCCCAGTGATAAGGAATATTGGCATCACGCAGGAGGCCATCCAGATAGATCAGTGTCTTTGCCAATGGCCAAACAATGATCGTTTGCCACCACCCACTGGGCGCTGTATTCATCACATCGACGCCATGACGGTCAACGCCGCAGCCACTCAACAGCACCACTAAGATGCCAAGCATGAGCAGCAGAAGTAAATGTTTACGTTTCACGTAGGTTAATCTCCTATACTCCGCTCGCTTTGAGCCTCGGACTTCCACGCCTGAATCTTGCAGACAACATAAATTCAGACAAACACTAAAAATAGTCTACGGCCACATCGACAAAATGTTGCTGCTGCACCTTACTGTGCAGCAAAACTATCAACGAAGTGGCGCCTACGCTTCAAATGGCGGAGAATATAATCGAGATCCGTTAACGGCGCCGATAGCTGATGCCTGGCTCAGGGAACCGGATCAAAGCCGCCTTCATGCCAGGGATGACAGCGAGAAATCCGCTTGATACCCAACCATCCACCCTGTACCACCCCGTACTTTTCAATCGCTTCATAGGTATAATGCGAACAAGTAGGATAGAAGCGACAATGGCTTCCAAGCAGCGGGGATAACAAGAGCTGATAGAGGCGAATACAATTTAAGGCTAACTGGCGCATATTAATCAGCTCGCTTTTCATGTAACAAATGCGCCCGCCGAAGCAGGCGGGCGCAAGCAGCGTCCATTTGGTGAAAATCCGCACGAATAATGGGATAACGTGCAATCCAAACCACATCCCACCCCGGCTGAATCTGCCCTAGACGCAACCGCACTGCCTCCCGCAGACGCCGTTTAATCCGATTACGAAGAACAGCGTTTCCAATACGATTACTGACCGAGAAGCCAAAGCGGCTATACGGCAAGTGATTAGGAAGCAGACACATCACTAATAGATCATTGCGATAGGACACGCCCTCACGGCGGATTTCTTGAAAACGTTGGTTTTCCCTGATCCGGTGATGTCTCTTCACGCGGCACTATAACTTCTACAAATAGAATAAACTTTTACAATAAGAATCGTCTGTATTAAATATTCTATTAGGCTCTGTTGACATTTACCCCCCAAAAGCTTCCCGCCCTCCGGGAAACTTCTCAAGAAAAGCGCGCTCCTTCGCTGGAGCGCTGCGAGATGCCAACAGCACTAATCGATCGACTTGCGAATGGTCAGTTTTACGGCTAATTGAGCGCGGCCCCGTAAACGGCGTCGCTTTAATACGTTGCGGCCATTGCTGCTGCTCATGCGCTTGCGAAACCCATGGGTCTTGAGGCGTTTGCGGACTTTGGGCTGCCAGGTGCGTTTGGTCGACATGGTATACTCCTGAACAATTTAATTTTGCAACAGCACATAAGGAGTGCATCTGTAGAAAGTGTCATCTTATGGCGTCGCGCAGTATATCAAAAAAATAGCCGACACATGAACGGCCGGCTATGGCTATCCTCAAACGGCTATTATAAAGGCTACACTCGCCAATTGTCAAATTTCCAACCCTGTTGCGCCTAAGCGTTTTTAGCACTCTGCCACTGCTAAAGCTGCGGGCGCCTTCCTGCCCAAGGTTGTGCCTGTTCAAAGGCCGCGGCTGCCTGTAACACCAAGGTATCCGCATGCCAGCGTCCTACAATCTGCAATGCGACCGGCAGCCCTTCGCGGGTAAAACCGCACGGCACGCTCGCAGCCGGTTGGCCGGTCATGTTAAAGGGAAAGGTAAAGCTGAGCCGATCAAACATGCTGGGCGTCGGCCTGCCCGCAATGGTCGCCGGCGGTTGATCAACCGGCCAGGCGCCAACCGGCATCTGCGGCGTCAGGAGCAGGTCGTAGGTTTGGAAGAAGCGCTGAGCATGTTGTTGAAAGGCGGTGCGCGCCAGTGACGTGCTCACATAATCCACACCGGACGCACGCAACCCCGCCTCGATCATTTCTGCTAACGATGGCTCAAACCACGCTGGTTGCGTCCGGTATTGCTCACCTAGCCGTGCAGCAAAGGAGACATACCAGGCCAACCCACCAATGGCGCGCGGGTCGGACCAACCGGGGTCAACTGCCTCCACATGGCAGCCAAAATCCGCAAAGCGCTGCGCCGCGGCGGCCGTCAATTGGCGCACTTCCGGGTCCACCGCAGCATAGCCCAAGTCTTCGCTCCAGGCGATGCGCAAGCCCCGCAATGCAGCAAAGGGCTGGGCCACCGCCGCTACATAATCATCAGGTTGGTTATCAATCGAGAGAGGATCGCGCGCATCAGGCCCGGCCAGCACTTGCAGGAAGAGCGCGGCGTCGGCCACCGTGCGGGCCAACGGACCTTGATGGGTACGTCCAGTCCAGATATCAGGGTTTGGCCAGTTAGGCACCCGGCCAAAGGAGGCCTTGATGCCAAAGACACCGGAGAGCGCAGCGGGAATACGGATAGAGCCGGCGCCATCACTGCCGTGGGCAAGTGGCCCCAAGCCGGCCGCCACCGCCGCGGCGGCGCCACCGCTAGAGCCGCCAGGCGTCCGATCTAGCTTCCACGGGTTGCGGCAAGGTTCGCCCAGCAGGTTGTCGGTCATATCCTTATGACCATAGTGGGGAGTGTTGGTCTTGCCGGTGATAATGCCGCCGGCCTGTTTTACCCGTTCCGTGACCAGGCCATCAAAGGTGGCAATGTTGTCGGCATAAAACTTTGAACCATAGGTGCAGCGCAGCCCAGCGGTCGGCTCCAAATCTTTGATTGAGACGGGCACGCCATGCAGCAGACCTAAAGCTTCACCATGCATCACCGCGCTTTCTGCCGACCGGGCCGCGGCACGCGCGCCATCGTGATCAATGGCCAGAAAGGCATTGAGGGTAGGGTTGAGCGCCTCGATGCGCGCCAACACGGCCTCCACGATCTCGACCGGTGATAGCTGGCGCGCACGGATCGCAGCGGATAATTCAGTGGCAGGGGTAAAACAGAGATCAGTGTTGTTCATGGCGTGACTCCTTTAGGAACGGGAATTTACTAACTTAGGGCTCACCAACGAATTTCAAAATGAGAAAACTCGTCTGTAGCTGCCGACCATTCCACATCTACGCTCGTTACCTGTGCGGAAGGGGAACCGGTGTGCAGCCAAGCAAGCAGTTGTGTCAATGCGCTTTCCGCCCCCTCGGCCACAACCTTGACTGTGCTGTTGCTCTGATTGGCCACCCAGCCGGTTATTTGTAGTTTGATGGCTTCACGCCGCGTATAGTCGCGAAAATAGACGCCTTGCACCCGCCCGTGGACAATGGCGGTCAACCGTTGCATAGAATTTCTCCTGTAGGATAATGAAATATCCCCTCTATACCGTAGAATTTTACATGATAACTTTATTGTAGTATTGTCTTTAATTTTAATCAAAGTTGGTTTAGACTAAGTGTCTGTCCGTAAATTCTCTGTGCCCAAGTCCACAACTCGACAAAGTAATGGACGCCACAACCGAATTGACGGATTGGTTCTATGGGAAAACCGACTTTGTGCTACACTGCGTGGTAAGATGAGTGATCAGAGCACACCAACAACCAATGTCTGAATGCAAATGAAACGCACCTTTCTCTATACCCACCTTTTGCCATTCGCTGGCTATACGATCCTGACCATTCTCGTCACTTGGCCGGTTTTTCCCCATTTCCTGACTCATATTCCCGGCTATGGCGATGCCCCTATGTTTTTGTGGGAATTTTGGTGGTTTAAACATGCCCTTCTGGATCTGCGCCAATCACCCTTTACCACAGATTTAATCTATTATCCGCTAACCGACGTGCCTGTAACGGCGCAGACGCCCATCAACGAATTTTTCACTTTGCCCCTCCAGGTTGCTATCGGTGTTGCGCCACTCTACAATCTGCTCTTCTTGGCCAGCTACATTTTTTCCGGTTATTTTACCTATTGGCTAGGGCTGACTCTAGTGCGACGCCGCGATTTGGCCTTTTTGGGTGGCGTCATCTTCGCCTTTTGCGCCTATCGCGGGATGCGCGGGTTAGGACACATGAGCCTGTTGACCACCCAGTGGATGCCTTTGGCATTGCTGTTGGCCGTTCAATGTTGGCGCCGTCCAACTATCAAACGTGCGCTGGCGACGGGAGTTGTCACCAGCCTGGTGGCGCTGTCGTCGCCCTACTATCTGGGCCTTTTTCTGTTCCCGGTACTGCTTGTAGGAGGTCTTTACCTGCTTGTCTGGCACTGGCGCACTCTTTGGCGTTGGCCACTGTGGCAGGCTGGAGCGGTTGCCGCTTTGGTCTTTCTAATTATCACGGTGCCCTTTTATCTGCCTATGTTCATTGCCACCCCTGAAATCCAAGAGGTGAACCAATCGCTGGCGTACACCGCCGAAGCGTTTTCGGCCGATCTGCTCTCATGGCTATTGCCGGCTGGGCTGCATCCACTTTGGGGCAAATTTACCGGACCCCTCTACGATCACTTTGCCACGCCCAATCTCATGGAGACAACCGTCTTTGTCGGCATTCTACCACTTCTCTTCGCTGTACTTTCCTTTGGCATCTATCACCACCACAAAATGTTGCGCTTTTGGCAGTTGCTGGCACTCACAAGCGGAGTGTTGGCTTTCGGTCCGTATCTGCACATTAATGGCCAAATTTATGCACGCGGGATGCTCTTTCAGTGGTTGCTGTACTTACCCGGATTTGATGCTTTTCGGGCTCCCAACCGCGCCGGCATTACAACTGCATTGGCCATCAGCATGTTGGCCATTATGACACTGCAGCAGTTGCGTCAACGATTTTCCGCACGCCCCTGGTCACTTTTCATCCCCATTTTGGCAGCGCTGATCCTCGTCAACGTTACGCCACTCTTTCCCTATCCCCTGTCCAACGCGGTCATTCCTGCCGTTTATACCCCCATTGCGCAGGCCAATGACAGAAAGGCGCTAGTGGAGTTGCCGGCTGGTGAGTATTATGGCAGCAGCCGCAACTTCTTTGAGGCGGCCGGTTGGTATATGTACTACCAAAGCTACCACCAGAAGCCCATTGTCTCGGGCCGTCTAGGGCGACAGCCTGCGCGTTTGCGCTACCCAGAGCAGCATCTGCCCGTTGTCCGTCGTTTCTTTTTGGACGAAGGAGAACGCACCCTGGTGGATATGCCACCGCTTGCTTTGTTGCCGGATCCATTTTGGCCGGACGAGATTTCACGTGGCCAGGAACTCCTGGCGCAGGAAGGCATTGGCCACGTCCTCCTCCATCGTTTACTGCTTGACTCACAAACAGCCACCGCAATCAATACACTGCTCAAGCAAGCGTTGTGGCTTCCTGTAGCCGGCTTAGCCAAAGGTGACTCGATTATTCATTACGAAGTCCAACCGCCCGCCTATCAAAGCCACTACGTACCAACGTATCTGACCAATCCGCCGCTCTTTTTCGATGGTGCTTTTAGCGCGCCGCAGATTGATGCGCGGGGCCGTCTGCGTACCTTGACACAAAGCGGCACAGCAAGCTTTACCCTATCACTTCCTGGCGTTTGGTCTATCCAAGGTGAATTGGTGGGCGCAGACGCCGGGGCGATTCGCTTTACATTGGATGGCGCCGGCGCCTTCCCCCAACTTGTACAGACCCAAAGCAGCTTAGCCTTTCGGCTGGAACAGATGCTACAGCCCGGCGCCCACACCCTACGGCTGGAGTTGCCGACCGCGCCGCAGCCGACCCAAAGTGCACAGGCGACTGATAATAGCTGTACCAACTTTTGTGTACGCAATCTGTACATACGCTTGAAAGAACCAGATGTTGCACCAGACGCGATACCACTAGCTACCTTTAGCAATGCCGCGGGTCAGCAGTTAGAATTGCTGGCGACCACGGAATGGACTGCTCAGGAAAGTGGCCAGGACGCGCACTTTCGATTTTTGCTCATCACTTGGCGGCTTAATGAAAAGAGCTACACAGTGCTGGAACAGAGCCCGGCGCAGATGCCCTCCACGCTCGTTATTTTGACCGATGCGGACGCAAACAGCTTGGCACAGGTCGATCATCGTTTGGGCGAACGGATGGTGCAGTGGCCGGCGGAACGGATCCTCTTTGATCTGGTTGCGCTGCCCGCCACCGAGCAGGAACTGACGATCACAGAATTATCGCTTACGCTTGTAGATCCAGCAACGCAGCAATCTTTCGCAACGCCAGATGCCACTCAATTGGATGCCTTGGGGCGTGTTCAACTGGGTGTGGTTACCAATTTACAGCAGACGTTGCCCCTTCCGCCTATCGAGATTAATCCTGCCTTACAGATAACCTTTACCCATGATGTCGATGGCCATATCCTACGCTTGCTCAATGCGCAACTACAAGCTGCCAATGAAGACCCCACACGTTTACAACTGATCTCCATTTGGGAACAGCCAGACCTGTTTCGGCCGGAAGTGCCAGTGACCTTGTTTGTAGATATTGCGGCTCCGACAGGAGAAACTTTACAAAGGACTATCCAGCAATTTCAGCCCTATCAACTGAGCTGGCATCATAGTGCGCTCCTGTTCGATGTGCTCAGCTTGCCGCGTGACCTGCCGCTCACGGGCCCAGAGGAGGTGTGGATTGGCCTCTGGAGTCCCAGCAGCCAACTGACCTATCGCGCCGACCGTATTGACCGATTGGACAGCAGTGGCCGTATCCGGCTTGGTACAGTGGATGATCTGAAAAGCGTGCAGTAAATCAAACTGATGTCAGATTGTCGTGGGGCGAATGGTTGCATAGTCTAACAGACCGGCCATGCCGTCCAAGTCATAGACCTGGCGGGCGCGCTGGCCGGGGTTTTGACGCCGGAGAAGACGGTTTTCAATCGGGGTCAACAGTACTTCTTCCCCATGTCCGCGCCGGGCAAGCCCTTGGGTGGCAAAATCCACCATGGTCGGCAGAAAGTCGGGAGCAGGTTGGGGCGCAGTCAGCCCCACGCGTGTCACTTGCTGGTGATAGGTGCGCAGGATGCTCCAGTAGCGTTCACCCAAGACATTTTGAATGTAGCCATCTATGGCAGGAGCTGCTTCCATTAAGCCCACGGCCAACGCCATGGCGGCCATCTGTTCATTGCCTGGCTGCTGGCAGGCTGGGCGAATCTCCAACGTGCCATAGGCGGTGCGCAGACGCGCGCTGTTCCAGATGTAATGCTCGTGAAAGAGAAAAGCAGGATAGTCCGGGCCATGTTCGCGCAAATACTCTGTAAACGGACGGCTGCTGGGGATGATCTCGCCGCCGGCGCGCACAATCAAGTAGGTGGATTGGGCTACGGTGCGCACATAATCGGCAATGCTGGTGTAAGGGTGTTCCGGCATACCGTGCCGATATTCGTTGGCGTGGATCTGGGCCATGCGTCCCTCGCGTGCGCTGCAAAAGGGGGACAATTTGCCGCCATAAACCGGTGAGTTGCCGCAGAGCGCAATCAAGACCGGCGCCATCATGTTGCCCACATTAAGCATCTGCACCAATTCTGGCTGCCCAATCGCCACGTGACATTGATCGCTGGCGGTCACGGTATACCAGAGCCACTCATTGGCCATGGCCCGATAGAGGCTTTGATAGCGCTGTTTGGGAGCCATAATCTGTAAGGTAGGGGGTGACAAGGGCTGGATGCCATAGCCCAGAACGCGCCAGCCATAGCGCGCCGCCCCCTGTACCACCAGTCGTAACGCCTCGCGCATGGCGCGTTCAACCGCAAAGAGGGTGCGGCAAGGGCGTGAGTTAATCTCAACGGTGCCGACGCCCACTTCCAGCGCATAGCTATAAGCCTCCCCATCCAACCCCACGATCAGATGTGGATTGCCGCTGTCATAGTGCGCCTCCAGCCCAACCCGTTGACGCAGATCTTCCAACACGCGCCGCACATCCGCGGCTTCACCAGTTGCTTTGACCACCGGATATTCGGCTTCACGGCCCACCGTTCGTTGGGTTGGAATCGCGGCGGGGAAACCAGCAACAAAGCGGTCAGCCAAGGCGGCAATAGCTTCATCCAAATCATACATGGCGGTGACTTTCCCGGCTACAATTATAGCAGCTGGATTCCTGTGCTAGGCAGTGGGACAGTAGATCAGTAAATCAGTAGGTCAGTCACTGTCTCACTGTCCTACTGTCCCACTTACTTAAACTATCGTGCACCAGGCTACCGTAGCCGGCGCACAATCTGCGGCAACTCTCTGAAATCACGACAAACCGCATTGGCGCGCGTCTGTTCGCTGCCCCGGTCAACAATGCCGGTAAAAAGAATTGCTTTCATCCCCAATGTACGCGGCCCCACAATGTCGTTACTCTCACGGTCGCCGATATGAACAATCTGGTCCGGCGCCACATCCAGACCAATCGCGGCCTCACGAAAAATGGCCGTTGACGGCTTGGAGACGCCAATCTCATCGGAAAACAGAAAGTGGCTAAAGAAGGGCAACACCCCCTGGCGATCTAGTAAAAAACGCAAACCACGGCCATGTGTATGGATCGTATCGGAGATAATCCCCAGCTTATATTCCTGTGCCAACGATTCCAATGTATAATGAATGCCGGACACAAAATCGGGCGGGATGCGCACCTCCATCGTTTCAATCTCACGCACCAACTCGTCGATCTCGCGCACCAGGTGCGCGTAGCGCCCAGGCTTTGGTTGCAATCCTAGCGCTTCATAGGCATAATAGAGGCGGGTGGTGACGCCGGGTGTGCGATGCTCATTGTGCCACTCATGGCGAAAACGCTGGTTGGCCGCCTCATAGGCTTGAGCCGCGGCTTCCCCGGTAATCTTGGGATGACGACGCGTCACATGGCGCGTAAAGAGTTCTTTGCGCGCAGCGGCTTTGCTGGGCAACCCTAAGGCGCGCCGTTTGGGTTCGTCCGAGTCATCCAGCGCTAATGTATCCCAAAAATCAAAGGTAATCGCCGTGATCATAGGGCGAATCATAGCATAAGCGGTGGTACCGGCCAAAGTGCGGGGTGGCGGGTGGCGAGTGGCGGATAGCGGCTGACTGTATACAGGTTATGAATAAAATAATTGACCGAACGACTAGATGACCAAGCGACTTCGCGACTAACCGACTTCGCGACCAATTGACGACCATGACAACTGCACTCGACATTATTCGACGGTATCAACTAAACCCCAAACGTTCACTGGCGCAAAACTTTTTGACCGATGAACGCTACTTGACGCGCATTGCGGCCGTGGCGGAGCTGACCAAGGCGGATACGGTTCTAGAAATTGGGCCAGGGCTTGGCTCGCTGACCACACTGCTGGCCCAACAGGCCGGCCAGGTCATTGCAGTGGAACTGGACGATCGGCTGATCGAGATGTTACGCGCCCAGTTCATCCTCCAGCCCCATGTCCAGATTGTCCACGGCGACATCCTGGAACTTGACCTGGCAACCCTGTTGCAGGGTACAGCACAAGGCGAGAACTTGCAGGATGAAGAGCCTGCACCTGCGCCATCTGCCTATAAGGTGGTGGCCAACCTGCCCTACTACATCACCAGCGCGGTCATCCGCCACCTTTTGGAGGCGCCGTTGCCGCCCGAGTTGACTGTGGTGATGGTGCAAAAAGAGGTGGCCGAACGCATTTGCGCCCAGCCAGGCGATCTGTCGATCCTGGCGGTCAGTGTACAATTTTATGCCCAGCCGACCCTGATGCACCATATCCCGGCGACGGCTTTTTACCCCCGACCCAAGGTTGATAGCGCGGTGCTACGGCTGGAGCGCTTACCGACCCCCGCAGTCCCCGATGTGGCGCCCGACCGCTTCTTTCAAGTGGTGCGCGCCGGCTTTAGCCAGAAACGCAAACAGTTGGTCAACACCGTGAGCGGCGGCCTCCACCTCAGCAAGCCGGAAGCCGCCGCCGCGCTGGAGGCTGCCAACATCGACCCCAAACGCCGGGCCGAAACATTGGCTCTGGCCGAGTGGGGAGCGTTGTGTCGTGCGTTGGATGCAAGTTAGGGATTGGGTAATTGGTGATTAGGTGATTGGTAATTGGGTGTTCGCATTGCGGGCGCTTGGCGCCATTAATGATTGAGCACACTAAGGGACCTGGTTCAATCACCCAATCACCCAATCACCCAATCACCTATCAAAAGGAGAAGAGATGGCAAAGGATAAAATACGAGCGGCCATTATTGGCACGGGGGGGATTGCGCGATCGCATGTGGCGGCGTTGCGCCAGGCCGGCGACCAGGTGGAACTGGCGGCGGCCATGGATATTGATAGCGACCGGGCCAGTGCGTTCTGCGAAACCCACGAAATTCCGCGTTATTACACCGACGCTGAAGAGTTATTACGGCGCGAAGAGCCACAACTTGTTCATATCGCCACGCCGCCCGGCACCCACTGTGAGCTAAGCATTGCGGCGCTAGAAGCGGGCGCCTGGGTGCTCTGTGAAAAGCCCCTCTGCGCCTCGCTGGCCGAGATGGACCGGATTGAAGACGCGGAGGCGCGCACCGGCAACTACTGTAGTAGCGTCTTTCAGTGGCGCTTTGGGTCGGGCGGTCAACATTTGAAAGGCTTGATCGATAGCGGCGCGCTGGGTAAACCGCTCGTCTGTGTCAACCTCACTACCTGGTATCGCACCCATGAATATTATGCCGTGCCGTGGCGGGGCAAGTGGGCAACCGAGCTGGGGGGCTGTAACATGGGCCACGGCATTCATGCGATGGACTTTATGCTCTACCAACTAGGAGAGTGGTCCGAAGTGCGCGCCATGATGGGCACCTTGGACCGCAACATTGAAGTGGAAGATGTGTCGCTCGCCTCTGTCCGCTTTGCCAATGGCGCCCTGGCCAGCATTACCAACAGTGTACTTTCGCCGCGCGAGGTCTCCTATCTGCGCTTTGACTTTCAAAAAGCGACGGTGGAACTGACCCACCTCTACAGCTACAAGAATGCCGATTGGTCCTATTCGATTCCCAAAGGCGCGCCCTATGCAGACGAGTTAGCCCAGTGGCAGCAGTTGCCGCCCGACCGTCCCTCTTCCCATGGCGCTCAACTTCAGGCACTGCTGGCCAGCATGGCGCGCAATGAGCGACCGTTGGTCAGCGGACCAGGCGTGCGCGGCACCATCGATTTCCTGGCCAGCCTCTACAAAGCGGCGATTACTGGCCAACCCGTTGCGCGTGGCTCCATTACCCCGAATGATCCCTTCTATCACGCCATGAATGGAAGACCAGCGTAGGCGCCATGAACACCATTACCAAAGTTGACGTTTTCCCCGTTCGCCTGCCCGTCATCAAATCCTTTACCTTTGCTTCCGGCTCGGCCGGCGCGGTCGGCGGTACGGCGCCCCACATCTTTGTCAAAGTGACCGACCGCGCCGGCAATGTGGGGTGGGGCGAAGGGCGCCCAGTGCCCCAGTGGTCCTATGAGACGCTGGAGACGGTGACCTCAACCATTCGCTCCTATCTGGGCCCGGCGCTCCTTGGCCATCCCAGCAGTGACCGTTGGGGACTCCAACGTAAGTTGCACGCGACGATTGGGCGCGGCCCCAGCACCGGTCAGCCCATTGCCAAGGCAGCGGTGGATATGGCGCTCCACGATCTCTGCGCCCGCGCCGCGGGGCTCTCGCTACGAGCATTTTTGGGTGGCAGTGACGCCCGCAATGTTATGGACCTTAGCTATACCCTCACCGGTCACGACGCGGCGTCGATTCGTGAAGAGATGGCGGAAGGCAAGGCTGCGGGTTTCCGTCACTTTAACTTTAAGGCCGCCGTCGCGCCGGCCACCGATATTGAAGTGGCGGAGACGGTCCGTAGCGACATCCCCGCTGGTGGCTTTCTCTGGGCCGACGCCAACCAGGGCTTTCAATTACACAACGCGCGTCGGGTGGCAAGCGCTTTTGAGGCCATTGGCGTCGATCTGTTGGAACAGCCTTTGCCGGCCGACCAGCGGCATCTGCTGCGCGCCTTGCGCCAGAGCACCAAGATCCCGCTGGCCATCGACGAAGCTAGTGTCAGCCCCGGCGATTTCTTTCACTATGTGGCCGATGGCCTGGTCGATTATTTGGTGATCAAGGTGACGCGCAGCGGCGGCATTTGGCCCACTCTGCAACAAATTGCCTTGGCCGAGGCCGCGGGGTTGCCTTTGCTGGTCAGCGGCCTGACCGACGGCTTCTTGACCAAGCTGGCAGTCTGTCAGGTGGCGCTGGCCTTTGGCTTTGCCGGTCCGGCCGCGCTCAACGGTAGCCAATTCACCGACGAAAGCATGCTCTTTCCCACCAAAGCAACCCTCGAATATAGTGGCGCAGTGCATCTCTCCGACGCCCCCGGCATTGGTCTCCAACCTGATGAGGCGGCGCTCCGTGACCTCGCTGCGTAGGCGCGCCTAGTTGTCTGGCCGCTTAATTTTTAGAAATCCCGGACGGTATCGCTCTGTGTGGTGATTTCTAAAAATTAAATGTTCGCGGCACTAGCTTCTCTGAAAGGCAAAACATGTCACACCTTACTCTTACCCACTATGTCAATGACGCCCTTGCCGTCGGCTATGGTGACCAGTTACTCTTTCGTTATGTCTATCAGCCGGTAATGGCGCCGAGTGAGTCGCCTAAGCCCTATTTTCATCCCATGAATACCCTCAAAGGCAATGAAATTAGCTGCTATCGCCCCCACGATCATCTCTGGCATAAGGGTTTGCAGATGACCATGGCCCATCTTTCCGGCCAAAATTTCTGGGGCGGCCACAGCTATGTGCATGGCCAGGGCTATGTTCAGCGACCCAATAATGGGCGCATGGACCACGTGGCCTGGGAAGCAATGGACCTCGCCCCCGATCATTTGACCCTACAGGAGCGGCTGACCTGGGTTACGCTGGCCGGCGCAGAGTGGATCGGCGAAACCCGGCGCATGGTCGTCCACAGCGTAGACCCGGAGGCCAGCAGTTGGACGCTCGACTATATAACACGATTGACTAACATTCACGGCGAAGCGTTACACTTTGGCTCCCCCACTACTGCCGGTCGTCCTCTGGCCGGTTATGGCGGTCTCTTCTGGCGGGGGCCGCGCTCCTTTTCGCATGGGGGCCAGGTGCGCGCCGCCGGCGGCTTGAGCGGCGAGGAGGTCATGGGGCAGGCTGCGGCGTGGCTGGCCTTTGCTGGCAAACATGACGGCAGCGGCGATCAATCCACCCTGCTCTTTCTCGACCACCCGCAAAATTTGCGCTACCCCAACAAGTGGTTTATCCGCATTCAGCCCTATGCCTGTGTCAGTTTTGCCTTTATGTTTGATGAAGAGTATGCACTCCCCGCCGGTGAGACCCTCACTTTCCACTATCGGCTCATCTTCTGCGATGGCCCACGCACCGACGAGCAGATCGAACAAGCCGCTGCCCAATGGCAGGCAGGGGATAATAATTAATGGAAAATAATAAATGATGAATGGTTAATGGCTGCGTATTCAGGCTACCTACGACCCAAAGATACGCAACACGCAACACGCACCAACCCCAGGAAGGAACAACTCATGGAACCAGTACGGATCGGGATTATCGGCTGTGGGGTAATCGGCAGCCGCCATGCAGATGCCGCGGCGCGGTCAACCCAAATTGAGTTAGTCGCGCTGGCCGATGTACGCAGTGAGGTGGCGCAGGCATTGGCGGCAACGGTCGGCTGCGCCACCGTCTATGATGCAGCGGAAGCGCTCTTGGCCGATGGACGGATTGAGGGGGTGGTGTTGGCCATGCCCGCCCATCTGCGCACGGCGTTGGCACAGCAAGCCTTTGCTGCCGGCAAACATGTGCTGACGGAAAAGCCGGTGGCCCTGAACAGCGCCGAAGTGCAAACCCTACTGGACGCTCAGGGAGACCGCGTCGCGGCCTGCTGTTCGTCACGATATCACTTTCTGGAAGCGACGAGCACGGTCAAAGCCTTTGTGGCCGGCGGCGCTTTGGGTGCGCTGCGTGAGGTGCGCTGCCGCGCCATTGTGCCTGCCGGCGCCCCGCCGCGCCAACCACCGCCGCCCTGGCGTCTCAACCGGGCGCTCAATGGCGGCGGAATTTTGATGAACTGGGGCTGCTATGATCTCGATTATCTGCTCGGCATTACCGGCTGGAGCTTACACCCTCAAACGGTCTTGGCACAATGCTGGGGCACACCGCCTGATTATGCCGCTTATGCCGCGCCTGGGTCGGATGCGGAAACGCATGTCACAGCGTTGGTGCGCTGTGCCGGGGGCGTGGTCATTAGCTATGAGCGGGCCGAATTTATTGCCGCGCAACGGGAGCTTGCGTGGGAACTTATTGGCGACCGCGGCTCGCTGCGCCTTCAGATGACGCCGGCGCCGGATGGACGCATGGTGCACTTCCAGGCCGATGCAACGACCGGCGTAGTGGCCAGCACCCTCTGCACTGCGCAGGAGGAACACAGTTCTGTCCACGATGGTCCTATCAATGACTTTGCCCTGGCCATTCGCACCGGCAGCACACCGCAGACTTCTTTCGCGCGCGCCCTAATCATACAACAGATTACCGACGCGATCTATGCCTCGGCGGCGACAGGAACAGCCGTGGCCATTCCAGAAGGGATCTTACCATGAACTATGCCTTTATGAGCTTTTCCACCCCGGAACTGACCTTGGCGGAGACGTTAACCCTGGCCAAGACATTGGGCTATGTCGGCATTGAGCCGCGCACCGCCAGCAAACACAAGCACGGCATTGAGTTGACCAGCAGCGCGGCAAAGCGGGCTACAATCCGCGCTCAGGTGGCCGACTCCGGCATTGACCTCTGCTGTCTTGCCGTCTCCTGTCGCTATGCCGACCCGGCCACCGTCGATGCACAGGTAGCCGAGACGCGCCAGTATCTTGACCTGGCTGCTGCGGTCGGTGCACCCCGGCTGCGCGTCTTTGGCGGCAAAATTCCTGAAGGTGTCAGCCGCACCGCTGCGCTTGACGGCGTGGCCCAAGCCTTGGCCGCGCTGGCACCCCAAGCCGCTGACCGGGGCGTTACGATCTGTCTGGAAACCCACGATGACTGGTGTGATCCGGCCCATGTCGCGGCAGTGATGACACAGGTCGATCACCCGGCGGTGGCTGTCAACTGGGACATTATGCATCCCGTGCGCAGCGCCGGCCAGAGTATGGACAGCGCCTTTGCCACACTCCAGCCCTGGATCCGTCACGTCCACATCCATGACGGATCGCTGGCCAAGGATAAGCTCCAATTCTTGCCGATTGGCACCGGCGGTTATGATCACCGGCGCGCCCTGGAACTTCTGCAGAATGCCGGCTATACCGGCTACCTCAGCGGCGAATGGATCAACTGGGAACCGCCCCTGACCCATCTGCCCCGAGAGCTAGCCGCCATGCGCGCCTATGAAATTGGTGATTAGTTGCTTAGTAATTTTCACCTGTGATCTGCCAATTTGCCAGAGTCCAGTACTTTTTAGGCTCTTTATGCGTTGCAAGGATCTGCTGTTTACATTCCGGGAATGGGCCAGTTTTAGGCAAGAGCACCTTGCTCGCCATTGAGAAGCTCGCCCCAAACAGTGGCCCATTCCCGGAATGTTCGGCACGCTCCCTGCCTAGTTCCCTGATGTCCATATAGAGCCATTTTTTAAACAGCGGTATGGGGACGCAGAGCGTCCAAACGGCATTCCACCGGAGACCGGTGGAACGAGCAAATGACCAATGACCAATCACCAATCACCCAATGACCCAATGACCCATTCACCATCCATCCAACTTCACAGCACCGACCTCCATGTGCTCATGATCAACACGCGGATGCCCTTTAAATATGGCATTGCGACCTTGACCAGAACGCCCCACCTCTTTGTCAGTGTACAGGCCGAAATTTATGGACAGCGCCAACAAGGGGTGGCGGCGGACAACTTACCCCCCAAGTGGTTCACCAAAGATCCGCAGAGCAGCTTCCAAGCCGATCTGGCCGAGATGGTGGCGGTAATCCGGTCGGCGTGCCGGCTGGCCGCAGAAGTACAGAGCGCCGCCACCATCTTTGACTTTTGGTGGCAGCTCTATCAGGCGCAGGCGGCGTGGGGCGCGGCGCAGGGCTATCCACCATTGCTCTGGAACTTTGGCGTCAGCCTGGTGGAACGGGCGCTGATCGACGCCTTTTGCCGCGCCCAACAGACGCCCTTTGCCCTTGCCGTGCGCAGCAATCACCTGGGCATCGATCTGGGCCACGTGCATCCGGCGTTAGCTGGGCGGCAACCGGCCGAATTTCTCCCGCCCGCGCCCCTGACGGAGTTGATCGCACGCCATACGGTGGGCCTCTCTGACCCGCTGCGTGACCGCGACATTCCAGCGGCGGAACGGGTGGATGATGGGCTGCCCCAATCGCTGGCGGCCTGTGTTGCGCACTATGGCCTCACCCATTTCAAGATCAAAGTCAACGGCGATCCGACGGCGGATCTGGCGCGGCTGCGCGAGATCCGCGCCGTGTTGGACGAAACTACCGGCGGCCACTATGCCTTTACGCTAGACGGCAATGAACAGTTTAAGAGTGTCGAACGCTTTCAGACCTTTTGGGCAGAATTGCGCGCCACCATGCCATCGTTGCTGGAGCACTTAATCTTTGTCGAGCAACCATTCCATCGGGATCTTGCGCTCAGCGATGAGGTGAAACAGGTGTTGACCCGCTGGCAGGAACGTCCGCCTATTATTGTGGATGAGTCAGATGGGTCGCTCGCCGCGTTGCCGCGCGCCTTGGAATGTGGTTATTACGGCAGCAGCCACAAAAACTGCAAGGGCATTTTCAAAGGGCTGGCCAACTTCTGTCTGATCCAATCCCTGCGCCAACAGCACCCAGCACACCCCTACATTATGAGCGGCGAGGATCTGACCAACATTGGGCCGGTGGCGCTGTTGCAGGATCTGGCGGTGTTGGCGACCTTGGGCATTGACCATGCCGAACGCAATGGCCACCACTACTTTGCCGGCCTGTCCATGCTGCCGCCGGCGCTCCAAGCGGAGATGCAAGCGGCGCACGGCGACCTCTACCAGGCCGGCCCTGGCTTTCCGACCCTGGCGATCACGGATGGCAAGGTGGCGCTGCAGAGCATTACGCAGGCGCCATTCGGTCTGCAACTCACCTTTGATCCTGCACAATTTATGCCACTGGATGATACAATCTATGAGAAGCTGTCTGAAAAGTAGTGATTGCCTGTCATTCTGAGGCGGCAGCTTGCCGAAGAATCTCTTCTCGGCTGGTAAAAAGGAGATTCTTCGGTCGTTTCACTCTCGCAGAATGACTTTTCAGACAGCTTCTGAAAGGGTAACTGGATGACAACACCGCTCTTATGGCAACGGCTCGAAGCAGAACTTCGCCGGCGCGTGACCGAGTTTCCCGGCATTGCGGGCATTGCCTTGCGCGATCTGAGCAGCGGTTTGCTGCTGGCGCTGCACGGTGATGAGGTCTTCCCCACGGCCTCCACCATTAAAATCCATGTGTTGACTCAACTCTTGGTGCGGGCCGAGGCCGGCGAAATCGATCTACAACAGCGCATGGCCGTCGATCCCGCTCAGCATGTGTTGGGCAGCGGTGTGCTCGCCTATCTGACCGGGCCGGTTGAACTGAGCTTGCTTGATCTGGCCACGCTCATGATCATCGCCTCTGACAATACCGCGACCAATCTCTGTATCGACGCGGCGGGGTTGACGGCGACTAACGAGTTGAATGAGCGTCTTGGATTACATGAGACCAAGTTGCGCCGGAAAATGATGGACCATCTGGCGGCGGTGCGGGAAGAGGAGAATGTTGCTACGCCCACGGAGCTGGTGCGCATGTTGGAATTGCTCTACAGCGGGCTGCCCTCACCGTGGGTGGCGGAGCACTGTCTGGCGATCCTCAAGCAGCCCAAACATGGCTTTATCGACCGCGCCCTGCCGGCCACCGTGACGGTTGCCAACAAACCGGGCTGGGTGGAAGGCGCCATGTGTGATGCAGCGTTGGTTTACCTGCCCCGTCGCCCCTATATTTTGGCGATCATGACCAAACATAGCCTGGTCGGCGTGCGGGAACAGGAGCGCTTCCTCTGGGATCTCGCCACGACCGTGCATGGTTCTATGGCGAATTGGGATCAGAGCAATCGCTATGGGCGCGCGGTTTATGCAACCGCATAAATTCACGGATGGGAATAGTGGGACAGTAGGACAGTGAGACAGTGGGACAGTATACAAGACTGACCTGGTAATTTGTTGGCTCTGTGGTCCCCACAACCGCCAACTAAAGACACTACTGTCTTACTGTTTCACTTGAATATGCGTCCGCTTTGCACCCCCAATGTGAGCCACGCCCCATCGTTGCATAGCCTGCGTGATTCTATGGTAAAATAGAAGGTGCATACTACTTTGATCGAATCTGGTCGAACGGAAGTGATGTGAAAGGCGTGCTGCATGAAGTTTCCCTATGGCAATAGTGATTTTTATCAGTTGATCACGGAAGATTACTATTATGTTGATCGGACGGATCGCATTCCCTTATTGGAATCGTGGGGGAAAAGCTTGCTTTTGCTGCGCCCACGCCGCTTTGGGAAGACGCTCTTGCTTTCCATGTTGGAGAATTACTATGATGTGGCCAAAGCTAGTGAGTTTGATCGTCTCTTTGGTCATTTAGCGGTTGGTCGCAATCCCACTGCGCTGCACAATCAATATCTCATGTTGCGCTGGGATTTCTCTATGATTGCTTCACGGCCAACTTTTGAGGAGCAGCAGCAAGTTTTAACCAGCTATATTAACGCCGAGATCAAAGCTTTTGCCCGCAAATATCAGACGGTGTTACTTGACAACATAGAAATTGACAACACCTATGCCACGGCAAGTTTTATCTCACTGCTAAGCGTTGTTCAACAGAGTGGCTATAAACTCTACCTGTTGGTCGATGAGTATGACAACTTTGCCAACGAGGTTTTAATGGGTGGACGGCCAAGCAGCCAAGAGCGTTATGAAGCATTGGTCTTTGGTGAAGGCGAGTTCAAGGCACTCTTTAAGGCAATCAAAGGGGTAATGACCGGTCGCGGGCTAGATCGCGTTTTTATTGTGGGCGTGTCGCCGATTGTGCTCCATGATGTTTCCAGCGGTTTCAATATTGCCAAGAACATCTATTTTCGCAAAGAGTTCAATGATCTTTGCGGCTTTACCGGTGCAGAGATCACGGAAATGCTACATCTTGTTGCGGAGGGGTGCAAGCTAGCCACAGCACAGTTGGCCGAAGCGCGTGAGTTAATGCGCATCTACTATAACGGTTCGCTCTTTAGCGATGAAGGGGGCGAACCCATTTATAACCCAACCTCTGCTTTTTATTTTCTCGAGTATTTACAGCACACCTGCCGCTACCCGCGCAAACTGCTGGATAGCAACCTGGCGCCCGACCATGAGAAGATCGCCTATGTCTCACGGTTGCCGAAGGGGGACAAAGTCATTCTGGATATTGTCGATGAAGGTGAACCGCCATCGGTTGTCGAATTGGAGGACCGCTTTGGCATCAAACAGATGCTCGCAGCAAGTAACACCGAATCATTTATGCTTTCCTTGCTCTATTATTTGGGTGTCTTAACACTCGATGGTAGGGCGACAGCAGGCGGAGAGTTTATTTTACGCATTCCCAATTTGATCATGCGCCAACTTTATGCCGACCGTCTCCGTGAAATGTTGCTGCCTGATGCTGCTGATCGCGATACTGGACAAGAAGTGGCGCGAATGTTCTACACACATGGCGAGATACAGCCACTCTGCGATTTTATTGAGCAGCGGATCTTGCCGATTTTTGACAACCGAGATTATGTACAAGCCAACGAATTGACTATTAAGACTGCCTTCCTGACCTTTCTCTTTAATGACATCTTCTATAAGATGGATTCGGAGACAGAATTGAAACGTGGGTATGCCGACTTGACCATGATTCTGCGTCCGGAAATGCGGCAATATCAATTGCTTGATCTGTTGGTGGAATTCAAGTTTATCAAGTTAACCACCCTAGGCTTAACCGGGCGTGAGATGCGTGCCAAAAGTCTGGAAACGTTGCAAGCACTCACTGTGGTGCAAAATGAATTCGCCGCGGCAAAGGCGCAAGCTGTCGATTACCGGGGTGCATTGGTAGAAAAATATGGCGTTCAATTGCGATTGCGCACCTTTACTGTCGTGGCGCTTGGCTTTGAAAAACTGCTGTGGGAAGAGGTGCTATCCTAGCATGCAGTTACTTTGTGAGCAGTCCTCATCACTTTTCATCTATCACTCTAATTATGAATCTACTTTCACATCCTATCGTCGCCATCATCTTTGACATGGACGGCCTTATGCTTGACACCGAACGCATGGCGCAGCGGGCTTGGCAACGGGCCGGCGCCGAGTTTGGTTATGACTTTTCCGAGGAGATCTATCTGCATGCCGTGGGCCGGACCGCGCCGGCCACGGAAGCGCTCTTCCGGCAAAGTTTTGGTCCCGGTTTTCCTTTTGAGCAGATCTATGCGCGCAAACAGGAGTATCTCTATGGCGCCATTGACCGGGAGGGCATTCCCACGAAACCGGGCCTCCTTGAACTGTTAGAGTGGCTGGATCAGCGACAGATTGCCAAAGCAGTCGCCACCTCCACCGCGCGTCCGCTGGCCATGCGCAAGTTGACCGCGGCCAAATTGCTGGACCGTTTTAGCGCCATTGTCTGTGGCAATGAGGTGCCTAATGGTAAGCCAGCCCCTGATATTTTTTTGGCCGCGGCGCAGCTTCTCGATGTAGCGCCGGACGCCTGCATCGTGTTGGAAGATTCCACTGCCGGCATCAAGGCAGCCCACGCCGCGGGCATGCAGTCGATCATGGTGCCCGACCTGATCCAGCCCACCGCTGAGATTACGGCGTTGGCTGATCGCGTGCTACCGAGTTTGCATCAAGTACTGGAGTTGCTTAACCACTCTTCAACAGATTGATTGAGCGCGGTCATAATTTTTTCGTTTTGACAAAAAGGCGTTGATTCGTATACTCTTGGCAGAGCTTCACCCCCTAAAATGATCCCCGATCCGACTAAGAATCTCTTATCTCGCAATTGATCAATATTCATATCAACCATAGGAGGAACGAGTATGCCAAAGCAAGCACGAATGAGTCGGCGCGATCTGCTGCGTCTCATGGGCGTCACTGCTACCGGCGCAGCCATTGCAGCCTGTGCACCGGTCCCACAAAGCGCCGCGCCGGCGGCGGAAGGAGGCGCCGCCCCCGCCGCCGAAACAGTGGAAGTGCGCTTCTGGAATGTGTGGGGCGCGGCTCGCGAAGAGTTGATGAACCAGATCGCCGCCCAATTTGAGGAAGAGAATCCTGGCATTACGGTGCAAAATCTAGTACAGCCCTTTGAAAATCGGGCCGAGAATCTCTTTGCCGCGCTCAACAGTGGCGACCCGCCCGAAGTGCTGATGGCCGCGCGCGCGGAAATTCTCAAGTTTGCCAATGATGGGCTGATTGTACCCATCACAACGATGGTTGAAAGCCACGGCCTGGATCTGGGCATTTTCTATCCCTCAGAGATTGGCAATTTCTATTGGGAAGGCGAGCTCTACTCCATGCCCATGCCCACCGGCGGCGGCATTACGGGTCTCGAGTTGGTCAATTTTGATCTCTTTAACGACGCCGGCAAAGAGCCGGTGATTCCGCAGACCTGGTCGGAATTGGAAGCAGTGGCCAAAGAGTTTACCGAAGCGGACGACAAGGGGATCCTCAGGATTGGCGCCAATCCCGGCACCAATGTGGCCGCCTTCTTTGCCTGGCTCTACTGCAACAATGGTCAGATCTACAGTGAGGATCTGCGCAGTGTTGCCTTTAACTCAGAACAAGGTGTGGCGACACTCGAGTGGCTGGTCAACTTTACCAACGAAATCAATGGCGGTGTGCAGAATGTGACCGACTTTTTCGCCGGCCCAGGCGAAGCGACCGAAGCGCAGCCCTGGTATAACAAGGCGCAGTTGATCAACTTCCCCAATGTCTCGATCTTTTTCCATATGCAGACCTTTGCACCGGATATGCAGTGGGATATGACCACCCGCCCCTATAATGACAGCAACCCGGATGCGAAATCTCAAGGGCTCTCCGGCGAAGAGTTTGCCTGGGGTTACATTATGTCTAATGGCGTGCCGGAGGCCAAACGGGATGCAGCCTTCAAGTGGATCCAGCGGATCACCTATGACGAGAAGGGTGGCGGCTGGTTTATGCAACAGCAGGGGCGCCCGTCACCGATCAAAGCTGTCAACGAAGATCAAGCCTACTACGATGTCAATCCGCATTGGGATAAGGTGCTGGTCTCCTTGGCCAGCGATGTGTCGGTCAACATCCTGCCCGAACACACGCGCATCCGTGATATTGTCGATCAGGGGGTGCAGGCGGCCATGTTTGGCGATGCCACGCCGGCCGAGGCATTGGCCACGGCAGCCGAACAGGCCCAAGCCATCATTGACGAATTCTGGAGCGCCAAAGCGTGACCACCTCAACGTTAGCTGGCTCGCACACAGATCGTGTACGAGCCAAGCCACTACACGTGCGGTTGCGTCGTTGGGTGGGGTTGGTCTTCATTGCGCCCTGGCTGCTGGCCTTTCTGCTCTTTGAAGCCATCCCCATTGGCTCGGCCTTTTACCACAGCTTCACCGACTGGTCGGCGACAGGCAAAGCGGCGCGCTTTCTCGGCGTAGACAACTACACCGAAGCCTTTACCCGCGACCCGCTCTTCTGGAAGGCGGTGACCAATACGCTCTACTTTATCGGGTTGAGCGTTCCCTTGGGCGTGGCCGCGGCTTTTGTGTTGGCGCTCATGCTCAACGCCGGTATCCGCGGCACGACTCTCTACCGCACCATCTACTATCTGCCCTCGGTGGTGCCGACGGTGGCGGCGGTGATCGTCTGGATCTTTATCTTCGAGACGCGACGGGGCATCCTCAACTGGGGGCTTGAGTTGCTGGGCCTGCCGACCATTCGCTGGCTGAGCGACCCCAACTGGGCCATGCCCGCGCTCATTATCATGAGCCTGTGGAGCATTGGCGGCACCATGGTCATCTTTCTGGCTGGTCTCCAGGGCATTCCCCAGGAACTCTATGAGGCGGCGCAGGTGGATGGCGCCACCTTGCCCCAACGGCTGCTGCGCATTACCGTGCCACTAATGACACCGGTGATCTTCTTCAACCTGGTCATGAGTCTGGTGGGCGCCTTTCAGGCCTTTAACAACGCCTTTATCATGACCCACGGTGGCCCCAACAATGCCACCCGCCTTTACATGCTCCACCTCTATGACAACGCCTTTAGCTACTTCCGCATGGGCTATGCCTCGGCCCTGGCCATGGTGCTCTTTGTGGTGGTCTTTAGCGTGACGCTCTTTGTCTATCGCACGTCGAATCGGTGGGTTTATTATGGGAATTGAGGAATTGGGAATTGGTTGATTGGTCATTGGGTGTTGGCATTGCAACGCGCTGTTAGTAATTTTTCTCCTACACTGTAATTGTGATGACAACCAGAGTTTTCCGCCTGGATTTACTCAAGAAGCAAACTCCAGTTTTCATGCAGGGCAAAGTATAATAGATTAGCCAGATCACGTTGACGCACACCGGGAAAGACGATACAATCAAAGGATCTCAATCAACCCTTGGCTGACTTAGTGAAGCTGATCATCGAGCAACCAAACGAAATTGCCGATGGCTATGAGATGCTTTGGCATGAACAACCAGGGCGGGAGCGTGAGTCTTATGATAAAGTACGTGCTGAGTTCAATCAAACTCACTGCCCGGCGTTGTTTTTATATTTATAAACAAGGAATAAAAGTAGGGCAGCCTCGTGTTCAGCCGGACAGATCGCAAGTTGATGGAATCCGTGGATTAGGCGCAATATTGACCGCTTTAGAGAAAGAATGAGTTTACGAATATGTCACCCGATCAAGAATTCGATTCACTGCGCGATGAGTTATTGCAATTAACGAATCGGCAACTTAATCTAGTCACTTTTACTTTGACCGTCTCAGTAATTCTGATTGGCTTCGCCATTAATAATAGCGATGGGGTTATCGTGCTCGCGCCACTCATACTGTTGGCATTTCTCTTAAATCAGCAGGTGGCAACAAGACGTGGAATCCAACGTATAAGCACATACATTTCCTGCTGTCTTGAAGCACAATCGAACTACATGGGTTGGGAAACTCGAGTCAATCAACTCCGCAAGAAAAGTTTAGGTAATCCTGTATTCAGAGATTTCGGTTCAACACAGCCAGCATTTGCACTCTTACCCATTGTCACAGGCATTGTGTGTATCATTGTATCATATGCTATTCTGATGAACAGTTCCATTTATTTTTTGTTGTGGATACTGCCAAGTATCGCGCTAGTGTTTTGGATTGGATACTCGATTTCGATATTTCTTCGGCTTCGACTTGCTGAATCAGATAACCCAAGAAACGAATATGTAAAGGCGTGGGAAGATATACTGACTGGCGATAATTAGAATCCTCTAGAAATTAAACATTCCAGATAGTCGGATACTGCCTTACTATGTTTCGCTCAACTCGCTATAATACTCTTTTCAATAGCACTATATTGCACATCTTATTGCTAGCCGGCTCCCTTATGATGCTGACGCCGCTGGCGTGGACCGTCTCCACCTCGCTCAAGACGATGCAGCAGATTGGTGTCTGGCCGCCGGAGTGGATTCCCAACCCGGTCATGTGGCAGAATTATCTGGCGGTCTTCAGCGCGGCGCCGGTGGGGCTGTGGCTGCGCAATTCCATGGTCATTGTGACGGCCAATGTACTGGGGTCAGTAGTCACCTGCTCCTTTGTGGCCTATGGCTTTGCCCGCACCGATTTTCCGGGGCGTAATGCCCTCTTTATTCTGCTCCTCAGCACGCTCATGGTGCCCTATGTGGTGCGCTTGATCCCGCTCTACATGATCTATGGGCAGCTAGGCTGGCTCAACACCTTTCTGCCGGTCACCGTGCCCAATCTGCTGGGGCGCAACCCCTTCTTTATCTTCCTCCTGCGCCAGTTCTTTATGGGCATTCCCAATGAACTTTCCGACGCGGCGCGTATTGACGGTTGTAGCGACTTTGGCATCTGGTGGCGCATTGTCATGCCCCTCTCCAAACCGGCCCTGGCCGCCATCACCATCTTTGCCTTTCGCGATGCATGGGACAATTTCTTGGCGCCGCTGGTCTACCTGGCCGGTCGTCCTGATCTGCGCCCCCTGGCGGTGGGGCTCTACACCCTGCGCGGCGGCGCCGGCCAACTGCCCGACACCCACTACATGATGGCGCTCTCCACCTTGATGATCATTCCCATGCTGCTCCTCTTTGCCGGCGGCCAACGCTACTTTATCCAGGGCGTCACCCTAACCGGCCTCAAAGGGTGATCAGGTATTGGGTGATTAGCTGTTCGCCTTGCGGGTGCTTTGCGCGATTGGTAACTGACTCTGATGAATTTATGGATTGCAGATGAAAAATCACTAATCACCAATCAACCAATCACCAATCACCAGTAGAGTTTAGGTGGTGATTTCTACCTGTGACTAGTAGACAATTACCGCACACCAACGTAACTCATCTGTAACCCTAAATTGGGAAAATAGAAAAAACTCTTGGTTCCCTAGAATCCCAACCTGCGCGTAGCTACCGACGGATACTATTCACACGGCTGTCATCCACCATGTGCCAACCGATCTGCCAGAGGTAGACCACCAACCCAACCGCCGCGCTATCTACGCTCAACTGTAGTAGAAGGATTTCGTGATGATAACTGAATCGATTGAGTCACTGATCAAGCCGGTGCGGGCGCGCCCGCAACCAGGCAGACTCAAGGATAAGGTGGCGATTGTCACCGGTTCTGCGCGCGGTATTGGCGCGACCACCGCCGTTACCTTTGCCAATGAAGGCGCCAAAGTGGTCATCTGTGATGTGAATGAAACGTTGGGCAAAGAGGTTGCCACCGCGATTAACAATGCGCTAGGTAATGGGTTGCCGGCCGCCATCTTCCAAACGGTTGATGTGGCGGATCCAGCTAGCGTTGACCGTCTCATTAAACAGGCGGTTGCCCAATTTGGCCGTCTAGATATCTTGGTCAACAATGCCGGCATTACGCGCGACGCCCAACTCAAGAAGATGACCGATGAGGAATTCAATCTTGTCATCGACATTAACTTGAAAGGGGTCTTTAACTGTGGCCGCGCGGCTGCCAACCAAATGTTGGAACAAGGCGCAGGGGGTGTTATTCTCAATGCCGCCAGCATTGTGGGGCTGGATGGCAACTTTGGCCAGAGTAACTATGCGGCGACAAAAGCCGCGGTCGTGGCCATGACCAAAGTCTGGGCGCGCGAGTTGGGACCGAAAGGTATTCGTGTCAATGCACTGGCCCCTGGCTTTATTGAGACGCCGATGACCGCCAAGATGCCGGAAAAGGTCTATCAGATGATGGTGGACAAAACGCCACTGCGCCGCGCCGGCCAGCCACAAGATGTGGCCAACGCCTATCTCTGGTTGGCGAGTGACGAAGCTGCCTTTGTCAACGGTGTCGTTTTACGGATTGATGGCGGGATTGTCATCGGTACGTAGAATCACCCAATCACCCCACAAAAGCCGCGCCCCAATCAGACAATCGACAGATGAAATTGCCGTCTTCTCCTGGTACGCTGTGTACTAATGGCTGTAAAGACAAGTACAAGTCACAATCGTTTACCAGAGCAGAAGAGGCAATTCATGAATCAAACAACGCGGCTTTGGCGGCATGGCCTGGCGCTTTTCCTGCTGGCGCTGGTGGTGCGCTTTTATAGCGCCACTCTGATTCCGCAGCCCGGCTATATGGATACAGCCTATTATACCGTCCAGGCAATTCGGCTGGCCGAGGGGGCAGGTGCAACGGAACCCTATCTCTGGAATTATCTTAATGATCCGCAAGGCATCCCCAACCCAGCCTTTGGCTATTGGATGCCGCTGCCTTCCTTGCTTGCTGCCCCCTTCTGGGCAGTAGGGCACTCCTTTCTCGCGGCCCAACTGCCCTTTGTGTTGCTTGCGGCGCTTTTTGTCTTGTTGGGCGCCTATATTGCCTGGGAAAGCACCCATAAGCTGCGCCATTTCTGGGCGGCGGGGCTGCTCCTGATTGCCAGCGGCTCGGTCACCCCGTTTTGGAGCCTGCCTGAAACCTTTACCCCTTTTGCCCTCTGCGCGACACTCTGTCTATGGGCAGGCAGTCGCTATTGGCTTACCCAGCAGGTGCGCTGGTTGCTGTGGGCGGTAGTGGCCGCGGGATTGGCCTATCTGACCCGTTCCGATGGGTTGCTCCTGGTGGCGTTAACATTGTTACTGCCCTTGGGGCGCCGCCAGGGTCGCGCTTTCGTGGCGGCCGGCGCCGCCTTGGCGCTCTTGCTGGCGCCTTGGGTGCTCTACAATCTGTCGGTGCATGGTGCGCCACTGCCGACCGGCGGGACGCGTGCACTTTGGCTCACCAACTATGACGATCTCTTCTGTTACCATTGTAAACTCACGCCGGCCAACTACTTAGCCTGGGGGTGGCCGGCCATTCTGCACTCGAAAATCAAGGCATTTTCTACCAATTTTATGATCATTGTGCTCAATGTCGGCTATCTCTTTCTCGCGCCCTTTGTGGTGATTGGCAGTTGGCGGACGCACCAATTTCTGTTGCGCTGGGCGTGGCTCTATCTAGCGTTGCTCTTTGCGGCAATGACCTTTGCCTTTACCTTCCCCAGCACGCGCGGCTCGCTCTTTCACAGCGCGGTTGCCCTGCTGCCCTTTAGCGTAACGGCAGCCCTGATCGGGCTCGACCGCACTATTGCCTGGGTGGGTCAGCGGCGCAAGTGGAATATCAACCACGCCCAGCTAATCTTCACGGCGGCCACCGTGCTGATTGCGCTTCTGGTCGTGACCCAGACCTCGGAAAAGTACCGCGAATGGCAGAGCGCCGGCGCCCTCTACCAACCGGCCCAAGCGTGGATTGCGCAACAGCCAGACGCTGCATGCCCGGTGCTCGTCGGCGATCCGGCCAGCTTCTGGTATGCCACCCGCCAGCCGGCCCTGGTCATCCCGAATGAAGATGCCAAAGTAGTGGCAGAAGTAGCGCACCGCTATGGCGCCTGCTGGCTCCTTCTCGACAAGAATCGTCCTAAACCGTTGGCCGACCTTTACCAAGACCAACAGGATCCGGTTTGGACGTTGGTGCAGCAGTGGCCTGATGGTAAATTATTTCGCCTGACCGATCTTCCCGGTCAAACTGCGGTAAAGAACTTGCCCCGGTAAGGACTGACGCTCAAATATCAATTTCAAGTGACCAGCACTTCGAAGTGCCGGTCACTTTCGCCGACCTATTTATACTCACGGGCGCCAGAAAGTACCAGCCAGGCCATTTTTCCAATTTCCTCAATTGTTCGCATCCCAAGTATAATTCATTTACTTGGTTTTCCCCGTCTTTTCAATCCTGCCAGCAACAAGTAAATCTCGGCATCAATGATTGTCTGATACTGCGGGAGAATTTACAGAGATGATACAATCATTGATCGCCGTAAGTATTTACGCCAAAATGTACTAGAGGAGCATTGCCCATGCTGATTATTGATGCCCACCTGGATTTATCGATGAATGCCCTGCAATGGAATCGTGATCTGTTGCTCTCCGCCTACACCATCCGCACTCTGGAACAGCGCACCCCCGGCAAGGGACGCTCACAAGGAACTGTCGCCTTCCCCGATATGCGCCGCGGACGATTGGCACTGAGTGTCGCCACCTTAATTGCTCGTTCCACCGGTCGCCCTGCTCCCCACATTGACTACCACTCGCCAACCCAAGCCTATGGCATGGCCCACGGACAACTTGCCTACTACCGGGCCCTGGAGCAGGAAGGCCACATCCGTATTATCTGTGACAGCGCCGCCTTAGAAAGCCACATGGCCGAGTGGACAGCCTGGGATAGCGCTCACCCTGAACCCTTTGGCCCGAACGTTTTCCCAGAAACGCCGCCCTTGGGCTTTGTCATTAGCATGGAAGGAGCCGACCCCATCTTGCACCCAGAACAACTGGCTGCCTGGTGGGACGCGGGCCTGCGGCTGCTGGGCCCAACACACTATGGCCCCGGGCGCTATGCCGGTGGCACCGGCACCGAGTTGGGGCTGACCGAGATTGGTCCGCCGCTGTTGCGGGAAATGGAGCGGCTAGGGGTGCTGCTCGACCTCACCCACATGTCTGATCAAGCCTTCTGGCAGGCATTAGAGCACTACAATGGCCTGGTGCTGGCCAGCCATAACAACTGCCGCGCCCTGGTGCCCCACCAACGTCAATTTAGTGACGAACAGTTGCAGGCCATCTTTGACCATGACGGCGTCATCGGTGCGGCCTTTGACACGTGGATGTTGCATCCCGGCTGGGTGGTGGACCAAAGCAGCAACGCCGGCATTACTATCGCCACCGTGGTCGATCATATCGATCATATCTGTCAACTGGCGGGCAACAGTCGTCATGCCGCGATTGGCACCGATCTGGACGGTGGCTATGGCCGCGAGCAATCCCCCGTCGATCTCGACACCATTGCCGACCTACAAAAGTTGACCACCTTGCTGGCCGGCCGCGGCTATAGCAACGACGACATTGCCGCCATTATGCATGGCAACTGGCTCCGCTTGCTCCATCAAGCTTGGGGTAAGTGATCGCCTTGCAAAAACAGACGGTATGCCAACTATTGTAGGAGCAACTGGGTTTTGGGGTGACGTCAAAATAATCCCGGAATCTCCCAAAGATTCCGGGATTATTTTGACAGTTCCCGTTGTACCCGGTTCGGTCATGCCGTCCAGACATAAGGATCAAAGATAATGCACCAATTACCGTTTGCGCTGCCGGGGCGTTTTTGGAAGGGCAATCTGCATACCCATTGCACCCGCTCCGACGGCGTCTACGCTGTTGAAGATGTCTGCCGTCGCTACCAAGACGCCGGTTATGATTTTCTGGCGATTACCGACCATTTCTTGCCCGCTTATAACTATCCCATCACCGACACGCGAGCCCTCCGCACGCCGAATTTTACCACCATCATTGGTGCCGAATTGCACACCGATCAGACCGAGTTGGGGGAACGCTGGCACATTCTGGCCGTAGGTTTGCCCTTTGACTTTGCGCCGCCAACAGAGGATGAAAGCGCGGCGCACATGGCTGCCCGCGCCCGCGCCGCCGGCGCCTATGTGGCTATCGCCCATCCTGCCTGGTATGCGTTGACCGAGCGGGATATTGAGGCACTGGGTATGGTCGATGCCATTGAAGTCTTCAATGGCGTCGCCTATGATCACAATGATCACGCCGATAGCTGGCAGATCGCCGATATTATGCTCGGGCGTGGTCACCGCTACAAGATTTGCGCCACCGACGACTTTCATGGTCAGAGCAGGCGCCATGATTTTGCACGCGGCTGGGTGCAGGTCAAAAGTGCAGAAGCGACGCCGGAGGCGCTGTTGGCGGCGCTCAAGGCCGGCCATTACTACGCCAGCACCGGGCCGCAAATTTATGATATTCAAATCACCCCTGGTGACAAAGCGCTTGTCCGCTGTTCGCCGGCCAACCTGGTGCTGATCACCGGCAAGGGCAGTAAAGCTGTGACCGCGCGCGGCAACGGCGAGATTCATTTTGAACTAGATTTGGCCAAATTTAACAGTCCCTACTGCCGCGTGACAGTACGTGATGCATACGGTGGCCGCGCCTGGTCTAATCCCATATGGTTTTAGAAGTAGCGCCATCGCCCGGGGGCCCATTGGGCGCAGCTAATCAAGCGGTCAAAAACATTGCGGCGGCGCGCCCAGGGGGCTCCCGCTGCTACGGCATGTTTCTTAGGAGAAAGAAATGAGTGAAATTGGTCTGCCCAAGCTTGAGTTAGATACACCCGTCCTCTGGGTGGAGTTGGATCGGCTGGAACGCAACATTGCGACGATGGTTGAACACTTCCGGCGCGCCGGGATTAATTGGCGTCCTCACACCAAAGGCGTCAAAGTGCCGGCCATTGCCCACAAATTGTTGGCCGCCGGCGCCTTTGGCATCACCTGCGCCAAATTGGGCGAGGCAGAGGTGATGGCCGCGGCCGGTATTCAAAATATTCTGATTGCCAACCAGATTGTAGGGTCGCAAAAGATCAGACGATTGGTGCACCTGTGCCATCAGGCCGATGTCAAGGTGGTGGTGGATGACCCAGAGAATGTCACCCAGATCGGTCAGGCCGCGGAGGCAGCCGGGGTTGTGGCAGGGCTCTTGGTAGAGGTCAACACCGGCATGAACCGGGCGGGGGTTGCGCCCGGCGCGCCGACCGTTGAATTGGCCCAGCACATCGCGCAAACGCCCGGCGTTGCCTTTCGAGGACTCATGACCTGGGAAGGACATACGCTTTCCATTACAGATGCCGAGGAGAAGCGGAGCGCAATTACCCAATGTATCCACGAATTTACAGAGACTGCCGAACGCTGTCGCGCCCTCGGCTTGGCAGTGGAAATTGTCAGCGCCGGCGGCAGTGGCACCTATCATATCACCCCTTTCTTGCCCGGCATCACCGAAGTGGAGGCCGGGGGCGCCATCTTCTGTGATGTCACCTACCAACAGTGGGGAATCAAGCTGGAGCCGGCGCTCTTTGTGCAAAGTATGGTCACCAGCCGACCGACGCCCAACCGCATTATCTGTGACGCCGGCTTTAAGACACTGCCCCGTGGCTATGCCAACCCCCAACCGGTCGGCATTGATGATGTAGAGAAGATCGCCCTTTCGGCCGAACATGGCATTATCCACCTTTCGGTGCCCAATCAGAGCCTCCGCCCCGGCGATCTCTTTGATTGGGTGGTTGGCTATGGCGATGCCACCGTCTTTTTACATGACAATCTCTACGGGGTCCGTAACGGTGTAGTGGAAGCGGTTTGGCCGGTGCAAGGCCGCGGCAAGATCCGCTAGTATAATAAGTTTCAGGTAGGGGGGCATGAACAGACGCAGATTTAGAATAACGCAGATTTCTCTTCCAGCGATATAAATCCGAATCACCTTAATCTGCGTCTGTTCATGTTCGATCAAATAGTTATGAAGAGTGATCATTGAAGGAGTCACAATGCGCTTAGGTGTAGTGGGCATGTTGCCCGATGATTTTCGTACGATTACGGTCGAACATCTTTTGGCCATACGCGCCCTTGATCTTACCGGCGCCTGTTTTCATGTGGGAGGGGAGCGCCTCGTTGATACGACCAGTGCCGATTGCGCCAAGGTAAAACAGACCTATGCCTCTGCCGAAATGGCACTAGTGCAAATGGGCATTGGCTACAGTGAATGTCTTTTTGACCCCGATTCAGCGGTGCGTGAGCGTGTGCTGCACAAGATCCACCGTGGTATTGAGATCGCACGGGAAGTAGGCGCACAGGTCTGTTTGATTCGCACCGGCAGTTTAAACCCAGGTGGCAGCTATCACCCCTCGCGCAAAAATCATGAACCGGCCTCTTATGACCGGCTGATCGCTTCGTTGCGCCAGGTGGCGGCCAAGGCAGAGCAGGAAGGGCAGACGATGGTCATTGAAACCCACGTGCTGACCATTATGAACTCGCCAGAAATGAATGTGCAGGTGGTCAACGACGTAGGATCACCGCGTATTCAGATTGTCATGGACTATGTCAACCACTTCCAGACCTTACACCAGGTCTATAACAGCGCGGAACGCCTGCAACAGATCTTTGACGTGATGGGGCCGGTCTGCCCGGTGGGCCACTGTAAGGATATTCGGGTGGAAAATGGTTTTGTTGTGCACTTTAGCGAAGAAGCGCCCGGCGAAGGCGAATTGGATCTAGCCACAGCACTGCGCCTCTGGCATCAGTTACGCCCGGACGGCTATATGCTCCTGGAACATCTGCCCAACCCCGTGCTGACCGTGGCATCATCGGATCCAGTTCAGAACCTGGGCTGGACGCCGCTGGAACAACAGGCGAATAACCGCTATGCCCTAGCAGCGCGCAATGTTCAGCGCATAGCCGCCGCCGCACGGATCCCGATTCAGTAGGACAGTGGGGCAGTGGGGCAGTGGGACAGTAAATCAGTAGGAAAGTAAATCAGTAAATCAGTGGGACAGCAGAGCGCCCGCTGTCGCACTGTCTCACCGTCGCACTGTCCTACTGTTCCACTGTCCCACTATGGAGTATCAATGTACTACTTTTGGCTGCTTCCGCTCTTATTCATTGTAATAGGGCTTTGGCTGCTTCGTTGGGGTCGCCAGAGCCGCCAGCAGAGTGGTTTGCCTACAGGTGAGATTACCTACAGCGACACCGGCATGTGGGAGAAGGTGTCCGATCCGCTCATTAGCCGGCGCTATGGGTTGGTGGGCAAGCCGGATTATCTGGTGGAGGTGAGGACAAAAGGGCGCACCATGCAGATTCCGGTTGAGGTGAAGAGCGGAAAACGGCCTGCCGCCCCGCGTGAGGGTCATATTCTGCAATTGGGCGCCTACTGTTTGCTGGTTGAAGAGCAGTACGGAATCACGCCGGCCTATGGTCTGTTACACTATGCCGATGCAACGTTGCAGATTGACTTTACCGCGTCCCTGCGGCGTCAAGTGATCGAAGTTGCCGACGCTATCCGTCGCCACCAACAGACGCATGATGTCGCCCGCACCCATCAGGATCCGCTCCGCTGTCGTAATTGTGGCTATCAACAGGCCTGTGGTCCAGCGCGTCTGGCCTGAGGCACTGATGGCTGGCCGTTGATCACTGACAACTGCGTTAGATCTTGCGGCCAATCGACATCAAATGCCAGCGTTGGTGAATGGTAGGTGGCAAGTGCAACGCCGGCAGCTTGGGCCAGCGCACAATGGCGGGCAAAGCTTTTGTTGCCAAAGGCAAAACGAATTGCGCGCGGAGGGTAGAGCAGAAGCGCGTTGGTGCCGCCGTCTTGGCTAGCGGCGATCACAATTTGCCCCGTAGCCTGCTGGGTGGTAGAGGGCGGCGCTGCGTTATGGTGATGGGGTGAACTTAACGCGACCAGTTGATTAATATCGTCGGCCGTTAACAGCGGTAAATCTGCCGGCAAGACCAAAATCGCATCAGCGCCGTACAAGATTGCCTGATTCTGGGCCTGTTCCAGGGCATGGTTGAGACCATAACCGCGCTCCGGGAGGTGCTCAACTGCGCGCCAGTTGACTGCGGCCAGCACCGCCGGATCGTGACTGACCACTAACACGCCGGCAAATTGTGCGGCGGCCTTTGCCTGTTGGAGCACATTCAAAAACATTTGCTGGCTCAGCCAGGCGCGCTCCGGGATCGAGAGCGCCTGGTTCAACCTACTCTTACCCTCGCCAAAGGGTTTAACCGGAACAATGAGCCATAACTTCATAAGTGCACGCTATGAACTGGCAGGGTCAGCTTCTCTCGCGCTTGGCCTTGCTTTCTCTGGAAGCAGCTTGATGCTCGGAGGACTCTTTTAGCTGCCGTGCAAAGTCAAGCACCTGTTCGGCTAGACGCGCCTTGCTGACCAGATCGGTCATAATAATATCAGTCACCAGGGTGGGGATGTGGACAGCATCACAGAGCACCTCGTCCTCGTGGCCGACAACAAAGCCGGTTAACAGATCAGCGTAGTGATCGACCACAGTCAAAGGGCTGATCATAACCCCTAATTCCTTCATTATTTTTGCCGCAGGACCTTTAATCGCCTTACCACTGACAATGGGACTGACGGCAATTTTGGGGGCGCGCAACCACCGGATGCACTCACGCAGGCCAGGTATACTGAGGATAGGGTCGATGCTCAGATAGGGATTGCTGGGACAAAAGACTACCACATCAGCACTTTCCAGAGCATTTTGCACCTCTCCACTCATACGTGCGGTGTCTGCGCCGACAAAAGTCAGATCGATCAGAATAGGCTCTGCGCGCCGCCGAACAAAATAATGTTGAAAGGGCAAATCACCTTCATCCGTGTGCACCAAGGTGCGTACGGGTGTATCGCTCATCGGATAGAGGCTTGACGGAATGCCAAAGCTGCGCCGCAACCGCTCGGTCACCTCCGTCAATGAATTGCCCTGGCGTAGCCATTCAGTACGCCGCAGATGGACAGAGAGATCACGGTCCCCCAACATAAACCAATCTTCACCACCTAATTGGCTCATGGTCTGTAAAGCGACAAAGGTGTCATCGGCCCTGCCCCACCCATGCTCCGGATGATTAACACCGGCCAGATTGTACATGACCGTATCTAAATCCGTACAGATATTCAACCCCCAATGTTCAAAGTCATCGCCGGTATTGACAACGACCGTTAAATTACCCGGATTGAGGATTGCCTGTAGACCGGCCGCCAATTTGGCGCCGCCTACACCACCTGCTAGTGCGACAACGTTGAGATTTCTCATGCGAATGATTGCTTACCTTATAACGAGGCTCATATAGGTATGCGGCTGAAATTGCGCTTTTCCGCTCTGGTCAATCGTGCAATTTCAGTTTGCCGTCCATATGAGCGTATAACGAACAGTGAATGCAATAATATAGATCATTGTTAACGCCACAAGACACGATCAACCAGGGGAAGACGATCTTTTTCTTTTTCTTCGGCTGGATAGCCGACCGTGATCAGTGCTTGGGGTTGCCAATCGGGTGGTAACTCAAGCACGTCGCAAACCAACTCCGGCACAAAGAGGGGAGCGCACATCCAACAGGCGCCCAATCCGTAATAGTGAGCCGCCAGCAACAGATTTTGGCAGGCTAGGGCAGTGCTCTGCACCGCCATGGTCCACTCGGCCTGTCCACGTTTGGGGTCGGGGTAGCTATCCATATCCGCCATACTGAGCGCCCCAATGATTAAGGCGGGCGCACCAGTGAGGCGGGCGTGGCTAATAGCAATTCGCCGCTCAATCATGCTCCGGTCGGCGCCATCTGCGCTCAGATCACGATGCCACGCTACCGCCATACGCTGGCTGAGCAGATTTTTGCGTGCGGGATCAACGACCACACAGAAGCGCCAAGGTTGACGATTGTGGGCCGAAGGCGCCCAACGCGCCGCTTCCATTAACTGTTCCAGTAGCGCCGATTCTACCTCTCTGCTTTGATACCGGCGAATCGAACGGCGCCCCGTCACCAACTGCTGGAAATCGAAGATCGGTTGAGTCATGCCTGATTCTCGACATACAATGTTATACACCGACGTTATACATCGGCAGGCAAGGTATTGCCTGCTTCTAAGATGGCCTGGCGTACATTGACAAAAGGCAGGAGAATGAGTCCTGCGGTAAAAAAGATAGCAATGGAAAAGATAGCAACACGATAGCTGCCGGTTTGTTGTAACGCCAGACCAAAGACTAAAGGCCCCAGCCAACTAGTGCCGCGCTCGCTGACTTCATAGAGACTGAAATACTCAGCTTCACGCCCGCTCGGGATCATAAGCGAGAAGAGTGAGCGACTTAGCGCCTGACTGCCGCCTAGAACCACGGCAATCACACCACCCATGACAAAAAACTGAAATTCCGTCTGCAAAATTGCATACGCGTATACGGTGACTGCCAGCCAAATCACCAGGCTGAGCATGATAGCGCGTTTACTGCCCAACCAACGCGCCAGATAACCAAAGACGAGCGCGCCCAAAAAGGCGATGAACTGCACCATCAAAACCAATTGTACCAACGACGCAGTGCCAAGCCCTAATTCCTGACTGCCAAACTGTGAAGAGAGCGCAATCACGGTTTGGATGCCATCATTATAGAGCAAATAGGCTACCAGGAAAAGTAGCGTGTGTGGGTACTGCGGCAATTGACGTAGGGTGTGGAATAATTGGGAAAAGCCAACCGATAAAAAGCTTTCCCCTGCGGGTAGGCTTTTCTGGGGTCTACGACTTTGGATCCGGGTAAGCGGAATGAAGGTGAAGATCCCCCACCAAACACCAGCAGAGGCTAGACTGATACGCACTGCATCACCAGTGGCAATGCCCCAGGGTTCAGCAAGGAATTGGACAAAGACCAAATTGGCAGCCAGCAGCAAGCCCCCTCCCAAATACCCTAGTGCCCACCCTTGCGATGAGACACGGTCCCGATCCTCCGGCGCAGCAATGTCGGGCAGAAAGGCGTTGTAGAAGACGATCGAGGCGCCGAAGCTCAGATTGGCAATCAAAAAGAGCACACCTCCCAGCAAATAAAGGTTGCCTTGCAAAAAATACATCCCCATGGTCGCAAAGGCGCCAATGTAAGCAAAGAGACCCATCAAACGCTTTTTAAGATAAGAATAATCAGCAATCGCACCTAGAACCGGCAAAAAGAAAACCTGCAAGACAACTGACAAGGAGACCATGTAAGGGAAAAACGAATCGGCCAAAATGGGAATACCCAAGGGATGTACAAAGCCGTTGCTATCCGCCGCGCTTTGGGCAACAGCCGTCAGATAGGGCCCTAAAAAGACAGTGATGACGGTGGTAGAGAAGGCGGAATTGGCCCAATCATAAAAGTACCAGCCAACTTGCTCGCGCTGGCTATAACCACCTTGATCACGTGTTGCTTGCATCTCAATCCTCTTTCCTGGTTGTTTTGTCACTGGCAGATCTTACAGCAGAGTGGTGCGCCTGCGGCAAGATAGCATGGTTTAAGTGTTTCGTCAATTTGTAGCCCAAAGATTAAAAATCATATTCTCCTTGCTGCAAACTATTACATTCTCGGTGAGAACTGTATAATATTCACAATTGGTGATGGGATGATTGGTGACTTACCCAGCTATAGTTTCTCAGAAAAGTTTTGTCCCATCCGGCTAGAGGAGGATGTGGGACAAAACTTTTCTGGAGATCTATATCATCCAATCACTAATTGTGAATTCAACTAAATTCAGATCATCATTCGCCAATTGATAGCTTGCTATAGTAAAGAATGGATAGAAAAAATGCGACTAGTTCCACACAAGATGTTTTTGACCCGTGGTGTTGGTATCCACAAAGAAAAGCTGACCAGCTTTGAGATGGCCTTACGTGAAGCGCGCATCGCCCATTTTAATTTGGTGCGGGTCTCTTCCATCTTCCCGCCCCGTTGTAAAATTGTTACACCGGACGAGGGGCTGCAATTGCTGCAGCCAGGTGAAGTTGTCTTTGCTGTGCTGGCAGAGATGTCAACCAATGAGCCTGGTCGACGGATTGCAGCTTCGATTGGGGTCGCGCGTCCAGCCGACCAAGACAAATATGGCTATCTCTCTGAGCACCATACCTTTGGCCAGACGGAACAGGAAGCAGGCGATTATGCCGAAGATCTGGCCGCGACCATGTTAGCGACCACCCTGGGCATCCCCTTTGACGCAGAGAAGGACTATAACGAACGGCGTGAACAGTATCGCATGGGTGGCGAAATCGTTGATACGACCAGCCTCACCGTGGCCGTCACGGCCGAACCCGGCGGTGTCTGGACAACGGTCATTTCTGCTGCGGTCTTGATCTAGCGATGGCCATCAATGATTTTCTCGATCTCCCCCTAGATGTCACTGAATTGGCACACGCCCAAGTGCTGCTCTTGCCCATCCCCTTTGAGGCAACGGTCAGTTATGGTCATGGCACAGCCAACGGGCCAGCGGCAATCATCACTGCCTCACAACAAGTTGAACTCTATGATCGTGAGTTCGACCGTGAGCCAGCGCTTAATTATGGTGTTCACACCCTGCCGGCGCTGGAACTGCCCACGGAACCGGCGGCGGCCGTTGCCGCGATTGCCGCCGCCGTAACCGATGCCGCAAAGTCTGGGAAACTGGTAGTAGGTTTGGGGGGCGAACATACAGTCAGCGTTGGTTTTGGCCGCGGACTGGTGGCCGGTGTCGGCGGGCCACTAACGGTGGTGCAGATCGACGCGCACTGCGACCTTCGTGATAGCTATGAGGGTACGCCTTACAGCCACGCCTGTATTGCCCGCCGTTTGCTCGAAGATGCCGCGATTGAGCAAGTGCTGCAACTGGGGATTCGCTCTCTCTGCCCAGAGGAAGTTGCCTTTGCGCGCAGCCAACCGGAGCGGGTGCGCGTCTGGTATAGCGAAGATGTCCATGCCGGTGATTGGCGTAAGGAGTTTATTGAGCGTATCCAAGGTCGGCGCATCTATCTTACCATCGATGTGGATGGACTCGATCCCGCCATTGTCCCCGCCACCGGCACACCGGAGCCCGATGGGCTGAGCTGGGCCGAGACACTGGAGATCTTGCGCACACTCACAACCCATGCTACGGTTGTGGGCATGGATTGTGTGGAGCTAGCTCCACAGACTGGGTTGCATAGGGCAGACTTTGCTGTGGCCAAACTGCTCTATAAAGCAATCACCTACGCACTGCAAGGTAACGGATAGGATTAGTGCGACAGTGCAGCCCTGTTTTACCTGGGGCTGCATCGTTGCAGAATTGAGGATACGCAGAGAATGAATCACGCAAACAACATTAAAGCCTTTATCAAACACCACTACCGCCACTTTAACGCTGCGGCCTTGGTCGACGCAGCCGAGGGCTATTGCCGTTTCCTGAACAAGGGCGGGCAAATGTTTCTGGCCATGGCCGGCGCCATGAGCAGCGCCGAGTTAGGCCTTTCGCTAGCTGAGATGATTCGCCAGGATAAGATCCACGGCATCAGTTGCACAGGCGCCAATCTGGAAGAGGATGTCTATAACCTAGTCGCTCATGACCACTATGTGCGCATTCCCAACTACCGGGATCTGACGCCCGAAGATGAGCATGAACTGCTTTCGCGCCACCTGAACCGGGTGACGGACACCTGCATCCCAGAGGAGGAAGCGATTCGCCGTATTGAACACGCCATCCTGGAAGAATGGACACAGACTGACCAACGTGGGGAACGCTACTTCCCCCATGAATTTCTCTATCGCATCTTGCTCAGTGGGCGGTTGGAAGAATATTACCAGATTGACCCCAAGGACAGTTGGCTCTTGGCCGCGGCCCAGAAAAATCTACCCATCTTTGTACCCGGCTGGGAGGATTCGACGACGGGCAATATTTATGCCTCTCACTGTCTGCGTGGCAACATCAAAAATGTCCATACGGTGCGCAGCGGCATTGAGTATATGATGGCGCTGTCCACGTGGTATACGGCGCAAACCGCGCAGACCCCCATTGGCTTCTTCCAAATTGGCGGCGGGATTGCCGGCGATTTTCCCATCTGTGTGGTGCCTATGTTGCGCCAGGATATGGAGCAGGAGGCGACGCCACTTTGGGGCTATTTCTGCCAGATCAGCGATTCGACCACCAGCTACGGTTCCTATTCGGGCGCAGTGCCCAACGAGAAGATCACTTGGGAAAAGCTGGCGATTGATACGCCCAAGTTCCTCATCGAATCTGACGCGACCATTGTCGCGCCGCTCATCTTTGCCTATGTGCTGGCGGATGAATAGACAGGAAGCGATAGTAGATCAGTAAGCCAGTAATCAGTCGGACAGTCAGTCAGTTTCATACACTGTCTCACTGTCCACTGTCTCACTGTCTCACTGTCCACTGTCTCACTGTCCACTGTCTCACTGTCTACTGGCATACTTCCGCTGCGGTCTACTAGCGCCAGTCGCCGAGCCACCAGTCGGCATGAGGCATGGCGCTGTTGTGTACAGCAGCGATTAGCGCGTCGAGATCATAGGGAACTTGGCGCAGCTCAATGCTGCTTTGTTGGGCCGACTGGGTAACTAGCGCATATTCCGCCCGCGGCGGGTTACGCACGGCGCCATCGGGCAGGTGTTCAAAGGGCAAGCCAACACTGCCGGGGTTGAGCAGCCACTGGTTACGATAACGCCGCACGTAGGGTTGGTGGGTGTGGCCACCGGCCAGCAGGTGGGCTGTTGTATCGCCCAATAGCGGCGCCAATTCTATATCCGTGGTTGTCGCCACAATGGGGTCGTGATAGGAACGGGGTGAGCCATGATAGCAAAGTAAGGTTGTTTCACCCAAATCAAGCGCAACGGTGGGTTGAAAGGTGCGGATGAAGGTCAACGCCGCGGCGGTCAACTGTTGGGCGCCCCACAGTTCGATGTCATTAAACCGTGGCGTCTCCTCATTACGCCAGGGATGGGGCGTTGGCGCCAGCGCCCAGGCGTCGGTGTTGCCCATGACGACTGGACAACCGAGGGTCTGTAGACGTTGCAAGGTTGCCTGCGGTTGGGGCCCAAAGATTGCCACATCGCCCAAACAGACCATCTGATCGACGTGTTCTTGCGCTAGCGCCTGCAAGACAGCATCAAAGGCAGTCAGATTCCCGTGAATATCAGCGAGAATTGCTACGCGCATAGACGGTTCCTCCTATTTCCACGGCCAATATCGGGTCACCATGCGAGTCACACGCAAGCGCCACAATCGTTTTTTGCGCCAACTCCGGCGCAGCGCTACGCCAGTTCACGCCATCATCATGTGAGATGTAGACGCCCTGATTGGTTGTCACATAGAGGGTGCGCTGATCCGCAGCAGAATCAGCTGCGTAGACGCTGATCACTCGCACCGTTGCGGCCAGAAAGTGTTGGGTGACAGCCCAGGCGCTTTCCCCCTCGGGTTGAAAGAGTTTGATCAGTCGATTCTCCGTGGCCAAAAATAAGGGCTGCTCCACGGGATCAAATGGCGCCGTCAGCACAACAGAGGGCGTTGCGCTTTGGAAATCGGCTAACGCTGCCCACGTTGCGCCATCATCTGGACTATGCCACAGCTTCAGCGCATAGCGCTGCGCGTTTTCAGAATGGCCCCTAAGCTGTGTCGTAACAGCATAGATACTGCGACCCGACGCATAGGCTGGGCCACAGCGCAACTGTAGCAACGCTTCTCCCGCCCAAGGGACATCCAACGCCAGCCACTCCACACCGCCTGTCGTTGTTCGGTATAAATTCCCCTCGCCATCCCCCAGCAACAGCATCTGATCTTGTTCATAAGTGGAAGAAAGGGCCAACACATTGAGCGCAGCAGCAGTAGGCAACAGATAGCTGCGCCAGGTTGCACTACCGGATTGATCGACCAGACGATGATAGAGATGGGTAGCTGTCGCACAGAAAACGGTGCTCGCCGCTCCAGTTGATGTAAGCTCCAGCACGAACACGGCTTCATGCGCGACTTGATCGTTGAGCGCTTCCCATGTTCGGCCCTGATCCGGCGACAGCGCCAGAACACCATCAATGTCCAGGGCGTAGATCCTGCCCTGCGCGTCAAAGCGCGTCAGTGGCGGTGCATGGACCGCCGGTGCGCTGCACAGCGGCTGCCAACTGCCACCGCCATCAGAGGAAATAAAAATTCCATCCTGATAGGCCCCGGCCAACGCAATGTTGTTCTCCGCCAAAGCAAGAGTAAGGGCAGTAAATTCCCCGTTGATGGCGGGCGCCCAGTGATGACCGGCGTCGATTGAGCGCCAAAGGCCCATTTCTGTGCCGGCCAACAGCGTTTGGCCATTGGGTGAGATAGCCAGACAGTTGAGGGTGTGTCCGGCCAGATCTGCGCTGGCCGGTTCCCAAGTTGCACCGCTATCGGTCGAGCGATAGAGGCCATGATCTTCTGTCCCCAAATAGAGGGTTTGATCTATGCCAAAATTGGGAGAGACTGCCAGGCACTGGAGCGCGGTGTCGGGCAGGCCGGCGCCGCTGTCACGCCAAGAACGGGCGCCATTGCGCGAGCGATAGAAGCCGCCCTGGGCGCCGCAGGCCCACATGATGTCGCTTGCGGCAAAAGTTGGTGCACAGGCTAGCGCCAGAATATCAAGATCCAGCAGGCCAAAGGTGGAGCTTTCCCATGTTGCACCGCGATCCTGAGTGCGGAAGACACCTTCGACAGTAGCCGTAAAGAGCATCCGATCCTGCGCAAAGTTCGGCGAGATGGCTAGGCTTTGGATAACCCCCAGCCCGGTCCACCCAGTCACTGCTTGCCAGGTTGCGCCGCTATCGTCTGTGCGATAGAGATGACCACTCTGGGTTGCGGCAAAAGCGCAGAGTGGTTCGCCTGGCGCGGCAGGCGCAAAGTCTACCGCAAGCAACGGTGCGTCACCGGCCTCCAAGCGGACAGCCAGCCAACTTTGGCCGCAGTCAAGCGAGCGATAGAGTCCGGCAGCCGTTGCGGTTAATAGAATTTGGTCGGTTGTGAAATGGGGGGAAAGGGCGATGGCAGTAACGGTCCCGCCTTGCCAGGCGCCGCTTTGACGCCAGGTGGATGAAGATTGCATGATGCTCATTGTCTTTTATATGCTGCTTAGTCTACTGATTCACTTACTGGCGCCATTATACAGAGGTAAAGGACAAGTGGCAAGATAACGCAGGGCACAGGTACGTTCCCACTTAGGGGTGATGGGCAAGAAGCTCACTGTGACCTTGCTGGTGCTTCGCCCTATTTGTGGTGCGCACCCCAAGGCCCAAACTATCGCTATTGGACATTGGCCCTATCAACCACTATAATAGGTTAGCTGTTTAGGCGAATCCGAAAAAATAAATGCGCCAGTAAGGAACCGATCTGCCGGGGACGAGCCAATCGGTTTTCAGGATTCCAGAGAACGTGTGGCCCGTCCTGGGCAGATCTTGGCGTACCTATTTCTACGGAATGGCCTTATCTAAAAACGGCTCTTTAGGATCACATGCGGTTGGCATGGTGACTTTGCCCCTTTCGGGAAGGAGGCAAAACAAGATCCGATTGAGTCCCCAAAAGCTATAGATGAGGAGATGATTGATGTCATACGAAGCAAAACTCAAAGAGATGGGCTATACACTTGAAACGGTTGAGCTAAATGCAGGGCGCTTGATGCATGCAGTGCGGTCGGGCAACCTGATCTATACCTCAGGTCAGGTTTCGCGTTTTGGCGGCAAGCAAGTGGTCGGCAAGGTTGGGAAAGATGTAAGTGTAGAAGAGGGTTATGAAGGGGCAAAGATGTCTGCGCTTTGCTGTTTGCAGGCAGTCAAAACATTAGCCGGCAGCCTGGATAATGTGGTGCGGGTCGTCAAGGTGTTGGGGATGGTCAATGTTGCGCCAGGTTTTACAGACACACCTTCTGTTGTGCACGGTGCAAGCGATCTATTTATTGAAGTCTTTGGCAAAGCCGGTCGACATGCCCGCAGTGCAGTTGGTATGCAAATTCCGTCTGACTTTGCCGTAGAAGTTGAAGCAATCTTTGAAGTGAAGTAATTGATAGCTGGCGTTGCACTTTATCTTATACTCCGCAGCAGCACATAAGTACATTTTGCACTCCTGAAAAAGTATTATTTTATGGCGCTGCTCAGTATATTCACCTACACACCCCAAACCAAACGCGGTCGGGTCGCGGGTTTGGGGTGCCTTTTTGTCTAGCTACCTTTCTATGCAAAACTGCAAAACATTCTATACAAAGCAGATTGACTGATCAATAATGAGCGATGAAAGTAATAATAGCTGATTAGTGCACGGCCACCTGTCCGTTGCGGTGAGGCACTGTGCCATTGGTCACTACAATGGCTGGTTCCTTTGTGATAATCTCCGTCTGCCCGGCAGCGATCCGTAACACCTCATCGATTTCATCCGGGGAAACGGCTGCGGGACGACTGTTGAGCAGATCATCGTTGACAGCGATGGTGGCAGCAAGCATGAGATGTTGCAAGCCCTTTTGATTGCAAAAATCCATAAATGCTTCCGTATCTTTGGGCAAACAGGCGCCGCCATAGGGCGCTCCCCCACGCGTTCCATAGAGCGGATTCCACATACTTTCGGCGCTGCGGGCCACCACTGACCCCACCAGGTTGCTATCCAGGCCAAGGTGTTCACAGATTTGGTGCACTTCATTAAAGTAGCTAATCTTGACCGCATTGTAGATGTTATTCACATATTTAATCATCTCTGCTTCGGTTGGTGTACAGTGAACGATCAGGCCACCGAAAGGGGTGTAGAGGTTGTGTAGAAGCTGGTTTGAGGTGGGGTCGTCAACACCCAACACGGTAATCCAAGGGCGGTCAAAGTCATTTTCAGAGGTGCGCTGGCGTAAAAACTCTGGGTTCATGGCCAGGCCAAAGTCGATTCCGGCAACTTTTCCTGATACTTCCTCTAAAATAGGTTTTAACGCCTGCTCTGTCGTGGTCGGCGGCACCGTACTCCGCACGACGACACAAATGAACTTATCGGTTGTCGCCAACCCTTTGCCGATATTGCGCGCCGCATCTTTGATATAATCAAGGACGATTCGTCGATCAACTGTTGGGGTGGACACGGTTAGCATAACAATGTCTACTAATGGCCACTCGACCTCGTCGATGGTCATGGCATTCAGGCCCTGCGTCTTGAGTTTTTGGATCTGGGCCAGGTTAATATCGACAAAGCTAATAGCGTGGCCTTTCTTGGCAAAACCTTTTCCTGTAGCTTGCCCCACAACACCTGAGCCAACAATAAGAATATGTGCCATCCCTGTGTCTCCTTGCATAGATAATAGAGTGAATGTTACATTATAGGATGTTAAACAAGACAAATAGATTACAAATTTATTGTAAGCAAATCTTACATTTGTCTTATATATTAATCGCTAAATCATACCCGAATCCTTCGCGAAAGGTTGTTCCAGTTTGTTGGAAATTTTGTTTTATAAGACTATGAAAATTGAACTTATAACTTCATCTAGATTTGCATGGCTTCCCCGATTGTCAAAGCTGCTCTGGCCAGGAATGTTCCTGATTCTACTATCAATCCTTTGGGGGGTGTGGCTGCGGATTGAGTTAGTTCCGATAGCAACCGCCAGCCAGATTGATGTGGTTGACGATCTACGCACCTTGGGCTACCCTGATAGCCGTAAGGTTATACGGGATCAGCAGGGGAAGCTTTATGTTGCCTATCGTAAAGGCTTTACTTTGCTTAACACACAGGCGCAACATATCTTTGTGGCCCAAGCAGATCCAGCTGGCGCGCTGTGGACAACTGTAAATGGGGTACGCCCCATTGAAACGGTGGGAGATTATGTACAACGTGTCCCCTCATTGGCCATTGACAGCCATGATGTGCTTCACGTCGTCTGGTATGGGTTAGATGAGCATTATGTAGGTGAAAATGAACGTCAAATAAAATACACATATTCTCAAGATCACGGTGCGAGTTGGGCGTCTTGGCGTAATCTCGCCCCTATTGAGGGTTATCAAGGTGAATCTTTGTGGCAAGAACATCCGGTCATCACCATTGACGATTCCGACAATCTCTATGTTGTTTGGGAGGGAAAAGATACCGCCTACACCAAAACTCAAATCAAGTTTGTTCGCTCCACTGACGGCGGCCACAGTTGGTCAAATTGGATAAATGTTGCACCCACGTCGGAGGGAAGCTTTAGTCGTCCTACCATTGCCGCTACGCAAAATGGAAATTTTCTTTATGTTGTCGCCTATGCTAACTTTGCTGCTGAAAAGCAGATTGTTTGGACCAGCTCGACAGATGCGGGCGCAACCTGGGCCCCTTGGGCATTTGTCGCCGCCGACCAGCGTGATCAACGGCACATTTCCATTGCACTAGACCAGCATAATCAGCTCCATGCAGTCTGGCGACAGCGTCCCGCCGGTTCACCGTCAGGTTCCACAACACAATTATTTTACTCAGTATTGGTCGATGGCGCTTGGCAAGAACCTCGCCTAATTGCACCGGATCCCCTACAAAATCAATTTTTCCCCAGCATTACCGTTAATGATCAGGATCAAGTGTGGGTTGCCTGGCTGGCAACCGAATCACCTTCCGGCTATCCTACCGAAGATCCAGATAGAGGTCGCATTTATTATACGCATCAGCAAGATGGCCAGTGGTTCCCTGCCCAACGCTTGAATTCAAGTGAAACAGCGCTCTATCCAACTCTACGTCTCATTCACAAAGGGGGAAATCAAACGCTTGACATCGTCTGGCTTGAACATTTTGCCGATTATTATCTAGCTCTTTATCATGATACAATTAACTCACGTCGTCGCTATATAGTTACAGTACAATAGATAGTTACAGCATCTTAATCCTACAACGAGACTTTGAAAACGAGACTTTGAAAACGAGACTTTGAAAACGAGACTTTGAAAGATGACTGTCACTGCCCACGAGTAGCCGGGTAGCAAGGATTTAGCTCCGGGCATGACAGTCACCTGGACTGCTCGAAATCTCGTTGTAGTGTTAAGTACCCATCAGAAAACCTCTGTGATCGCATTGGACTCTCAGCGAGGTTAACCAGAGCCACAATCGGTTTTCGAATGGGCCCTAAGTAATATCCCTTTCTATACGTGAGCACATATGGTCGTAAATATCGATTTGACTCATACAATTGCTGCATGAGTCGCCATTGCACGCAGGACTATTATACTAGTACATCAGCCAATAAATTCAGACTATTATATTACGGTTTCCTGACAGTTACAAAATTAGTGGAGTCTGATTGGCTGACAAGATTAATTTTATGATTGATGTTGGCACTAAGCCAGGCGATGATGCTCCGAAACCATCTGCTTCATAAGCAGTGCGGAGAATCCTGAATTTGCGCCATTTCCCAAAGAAAAAAAGGCAGTTTTAGCAATATATCTACACAAGCCACAAATTAAGGAAATTTTAAATGGCGGGACTGATACGATGGTTAAAAATAGACTATACATATATTAAATTTAGGTTAAGCTAAGACAATAGCAGTAAGTCGTAAGAAGTAATTCGTCGGGAACATTATGGCACAGAGGCAAATTTCCTTAACTAAACCTGTCTATCAGCGGATCTATCTTGTCACCCGCCAAATACCGGTGGGGCGTGTGGCAACCTATGGACAGATCGCTGCCATTGTTGGCAACTGCACCGCACGGATGGTTGGCTATGCGATGGCTGCAGTGGACAGCAACGAAGATGTCCCTTGGCAGCGGGTAATCAATGCCGCAGGGAAGATTAGCCCGCGCTCCGACAGCGCCAGTACGGAACGCCAACGCCAGTTATTGCAACAAGAAGGTGTGCTATTTAACACTGAAGGTCGGACCAATTTACGCTGCTATGGTTGGCAAGGGCCAGGGGTAACGTGGCTGCTGGAACACGGTTTTGATCCAGCGCCCCAGTGGCGTGAATAGTGGCGCGAGCGATAGCTCACACCGGTTCCTTAACCAAAAGTACGTTGATAGAGCAGCGTCGGTGGTTCTTCCCGAAAGAGACGGTCAGTCAAACCGTAGTCAGCCGCCAGACTTTGCAGGCGCGCTTCCGCTTGCTGCGCCGCAGCCAATGAGTTGGCGCCCAATTCCAGTTCGACCAAGAGTTGGTCATCCAGGATCATAGCACATTGACAGAGCTTGGTATGTAACGCCAAAGGCGGGTAATACCCCAGCCGATCAACCCCGGCAAAGGCCATAAAGGGACGGTGACCGGCTTCGTTCAATGTTGCCACAATTGCAGACGTTGTTGTGTGGGTGGCGGCAAGCCCCAAGGTGGTCAGAATTTCACTCTGGGTAATCCCGTGGGTGATTTCTTCGCCTAACTCCTGGCGGATGTTGGCAAAGGCGCCCAAGTCCGGGCCTTTATAACCCAGGTAATAACGGCTTTCACCGGTTGGCGGCACCCGCCCAACCCGCAGAAGTTTGCCGGCACTGTAGATCGTACGACCGACAATCTCTGTAGACCAGGCCTTTGGCGCGCCAAGGCTTGCTTCGAGAAAAGGCAGCAGGGCAAAAGCCTCTGCTTGGTTGGCAACACAAAAGCGGATCTCTACTTCATAGCTGCTGCTATCATTGTTATGTTGGCTATCGTTATGGCTCTGTTTGCTCATACGCTGTGCCCTTCTACCTGGCGCCTATGGATTGATTTATGCAATGTATACGCTATATCTTACGCCGGGCAAGGTGCTATGCCAAATCAGCGTAGGACGGAGCGGAGGATTTTAGAAATACGCTCATATGGGCGGCAAACTGAAATTGAACGATTTCCCAGAGAGAAAAAGCACAATTTCAGCCGCATACCTATATGAGCCTAGAAATAAAGGAAGCCATCATGTTACCGATAACGCGCGGGCGTCTATGCTCTTTTCTGGCGTTAACTCTTGTTTTTCTGGCGCAGTGCAGCCGTAGCGCCGAGCCCACGCCGGTGGCGAGTGAGCCTATCACCCTGACTATGGTATCTTTTAATAACAATGGTGCACTGGCGGCCGCCGAAGAATATGCAATTGACCAATTTCAGAGCCAGCAGCCCAACGTAGAATTTAATCGGCTACGGTTTAATCAGTCGCCACGCCAACTGCTCAACCTCTCTCCTGCGCCGGATCTGATGACCATGGGCGCTTACTATTTTCTTAGCCAGGCAGCACAGGAGAACCAGTTGCTCGATCTCACGGAAATCTGGGCCGAAACGGGCATGGGCGATGCGTTTCCGCCTGGGTTGCAACAGGTGAGCGCCTATGAAGGCAAGCAGTACTATCTGCCCACCAGCTATGCCTGGAGCGCGATCTATTACAATCGCGCGCTCTTTGACCAATATGGTTTGCAACCACCACGCACTTGGGATGAATTCTTACTCCTCTGTGAAACCTTGATCACCTATGGCGAGCGTCCCCTTTCATTGGGTGGGCAGGATGCCTGGCTGGCCATGCTCTGGTTTGACTATTTGGATTTGCGCATGAATGGCGCTCGTTTTCATCGCGAACTTTTACAGGGGCAGATCGACTATACCGACAGCCGCGTCAGAGCTGTGCTGGAGACATGGAGCATGCTCTTTGCCAAAAGCTACTTTGTGGCTCGCCCCGAAGGCGTCGATGATCTCAGCAGTTTGACAGCCCTGGTGCGTGACGATAATGGCATGCTCGGCGGCGAAAAAGCCGCCATGACGCTGGTCAACCCCTTTTGGATGGGCAGCCTGCCTGACAAATTTTTGGCCGAATTTGATTTTTTCCCCTTCCCGACCATGGATCCCAGCATTCCCCCAGCAGAAGTACTGACCACGCTTGGTTATATGGCGCCGCGCGCCGGCGAAAATCCGCCCGCAACGCTGGCATTTCTCACCTATTTGGGCTCGGCGGAGGCACAGAGCGCAGTGGCTCAACACATGGGCACAACTGCGCTTTGGGCGCCCGCGCGCAACGACATCGATGAGGAATTATTGTCGCCGGCGGTGAAACAGGGACGACAGTTGGTGGCAGGCGCGACGGACGTAGTGGCCCCCTACATGCTGAGTATGTCTGACCAACTGTGGCCCAAAGTGACGCAAGGGCTGCGCCGCTTCCTGCGCGCGCCGGATCAGATCGATGACTTTAGCGCAACCCTGGAAGAGGTGCGGTTGGAGGCGCTGGACAAGGGGCTGTTGCAGAGTCCGTGAATTAGATAGTTAACCATTCCATTCGCGAGTGAAGGCGCCCAGCATCTGTGGGGATGCTGGGCGCCTTCTAGTACAGTGTGTACTAAGTTTTGCTAGCTTAGCCAATGCGGGTGCGCTGGCGTGCGTCTTCCAGGAAGGGGCAACGCACATCTCTTGTCTTTCACCATCCGCCGCCCCTTCCTGGAAGACCTAGGTGACCACCTCTACTCTAGCAGAATTTCGGTAACACTGCACTAGTAGTCTAGGAAGCGGGCGTAATTCCAAGGTGTATAGCGCTTCTAACATTATTCATTTGTTTTGATTTCGTTGTCGCCTGTTAAGTTGGTTACGGCAGTGTAACGCTGAAGTATCTTCTGACCGGTTGGAGTCGCGCAAGATTTGTTGGCAGCAATGAGGAAGCATAGTATCAACTATATTTGGTAACGAGTTTAGCGGCATTTAAGGTGTTTGTCAATACCCTCCAGAATAAGAGTGCGTACCACAAATAGGGCGAAGCACCAACAAGGCCAATTTGGGCTTCTCGTCTGTCGCCCCTAATTTGGGACGCACCCCAGAATAATAAGACTGGCGACGTAACCCCTGATCATTCATTAATCAATAACAAAAGCCCGCTTGGAATACCAAGCGGGTTAAACTACACCTAATATTTTACTGAAGGTGGGAGATACTGGACTTGAACCAGTGACCTCTACGATGTCAACGTAGCGCTCTAGCCAGCTGAGCTAATCCCCCAAAACGATTCACCTGTGTGCATCAATGGCAGAAGTATAGCGCAATCAGGCCAGGTTGTCAATCTGGCCGGGGGATGGTGTGCATGATGCATAACCGCTTGCTAGTTGGGGAAGATGCCGCCGGTAATGCCGCCGTTCATGGCTTGCACTTCGCGCTGGGTCTCTAGCATGTACTGCAACAGCATGTTTTCATGGGCCAGTAGGTTGAGTTCTTTGACCAGCAACTCCGGCACGCCTTGGGTTTCCAGCAGCGGCTGCTTTTCCACCATCTCCACCTGGAGCGCAATGGCGGTGAGGAAGGCCAGCGTGGTCGGATCTTCGGGTAAGCGGTCGAGCTGGAGCGGGGTGTTGTTCACGGTGGCGAGCAGATCCACATAGTGGACCAAGCGGGGGCGCAGTTTTTGCGCTAATTCAGTCGCCACTTTGGTGCTGCCATTAAAGGTGGCCAAGACCTCGACCGTGGCCGTCAAATAGCTCTGGTTCGTGTGGATCTGCTGGATGCGAAAACGCTCCAGTCCAATCGCAGTAATATTCATGCGACCATCATCCATCCGCTCCACCCGTACAATCTTGGCCAATGTACCAACCCGATGGGGCTTGGCCGCGTCACCCACCTCTTCACCCTCGTCGATCAAGACCACGCCAAAGGGGCGCTTCTCTTCAATACAGCGGGAAATCATCTCACGGTAGCGCATCTCAAAGATGTGCAAAGGCAGCACCATCCCCGGAAACAGGACAACTTGCTTAAGCGGGAAAAGGGGCAGTTCCATGGTTTTTGTCCGTTGTTGCTCATACTCAAACCAACCGCCGCTACGATTAGTTTCATCTTTAAATGGTTTTGACATTGATTAACTTACCTCATCTTACCACAAAACACTACTATCCATCATCTGTATCGCTATCAATCCCTTGGGCATCCGACAACGAGACTTTCATAAATTCACGTAGTACCGTGGTGGCAAAGGCGCCCTTGGGCAATGAAAAGTCAAAGACAATGCCCAACTCATGTTGACTGATTTGCAGATCGGACGCCAATAAACGTCCCATCCGCCGTGTGCCATCAACACGCGCCTTCTGCCACATCTCCTGCGTAACCGGTGACTCGGCGGCAATGGCCGCTTCCAACGCACCGGCCTCATCTTTGGCCGCCCACAGCTTGGCGCCCAAGAGCGGCGCGGTAAAGGAAATTTCATGCGCTGTGTAACGCGGCTGCTCAGCCTCTACATCCACCACATCAAACATACCGCCGGTGGCATACTTTTTGGCGACATCTCCCGCCAGCAGCCGATCAAAGGCCCCCATTTCAATGCGCCGCGCCAGATAGCGGTTGCACAGATAGCTCTGATAGCTGGAGACCAAGAACTTGCGCAGCCACGAATTCCGTTCACGGTAGCTGCCTTGCAAGATTCCCAACCCTTTCGCTACATTGGCGCCGTGATGGCCAAAGCGTTGCGCCCCAAAAAAGTTGGGGATGCCGCGCTGCTTTAATGCCTGCGCAATGGCTTGCGCCCGCTCGATCGCTTCCGGCATGGGCAGGGCCAAGTCCGTCACCAAAATGCGAAAACGATTGCCTAATAAATGACCGGCTTTCAGCTTGTTCTTGTGTAATCGCGTCCAGTTCACCGTAACAGGAAGCTGTTCGGCAATCTGTTGCGCCACACTTGCGCCATCTACTGCTGCTCTTGGATCGACCGGGATACTAAAGGTTTGGGTTGTACGCGCATATTTATCCTTTAAACCGGCAAACCCCACGGCGCCTTGGGGCAGCCCAAAACGTCGCTCCAAAGCCCGCTGGACATCCTTGGTGGTCAGGCCGCTCTTCGTCAAATTGACATACAGATGCTGCCCTTCGCCCACCGGCTCATAGAGCGGCAACTCCTCTACAATAAAATGCTCAGCGGTGGCGCGCAACTGACCGCCGATGCCCGGCAGCGCGCCAGTTAGATATGGAATTGTCAGTTCAAGGTTGGATTCTAACATGAGTTCCCCCTGTGTGCGGGAAGATGGGTTCCAAAGACGTAGGATCGTTGGTTGGTTGTTGGACGCAAAACGATCTAGGTAGGGTCACGGCGTAGAAATGATATACTAACGAGCGCCAAGAAGTAACACTTTTTACATGAGTAATGGGTTACTACTTGTGCTGCTCGTCAGTATATATTGACGAATAGCACAAGCAGTAATGGATTACTCCTTGGCGCGCGTCAGTATATGCTCCGCCGCAGCACATAGTAACATTTTCACCCATGTGCAAAATGTTACTTTATGGCGCAGCTTAGTATAACCTCTTCTTCAACGATGGCTGTAACTGTACTTTCACCTTCAATGATATGGGGGTCTTTATCGCTAAAGAAGATCTGGCTATAGCAGAAGAGGCCACCGCTTTGCCCGCCATAGCGAAAGCCGGCAGCTTCCGCCCATTGGCGTGTGCTGCGCGGTGGAACATAGGCTGGATCGGGTAGTTCTTCGCTAATGGCCAGACGGCCCTCCGGCTTGAGCACACGGCGCACCTCGCGCAGCGCACGCAAACGGTCGGGGATTTGGGGCAAGGTGGCAATGACAATGGCCAGGTCCACGCTGTTTGGTTCAAGGGGAAGTTGATAGGCGGCGGCGTGATGAAAGTGCACCTGGGCGCTGACGCCGGCCGTTTCTATACGTTGCTGGGCAACATCTAGCAGGGGTTGCTGTAGGTCCACGGCATGAATTGTGCCCGTTGCCCCCACCATGCGCGCCATTTCTGCGGTGAAGAGACCAGTGCCACAACCGAGATCCAGCACGACCATCCCTGGGCTAAAGCCAAAGAGGCCCAATGTTTCGACTGGATCGCGGTAGCTGCGCCGCCAGGGATGATCAAGCAACCCACTAAATTGATGGGGCATGGGCCGCGGTCGGCGATGGTTGGCATAACGCATGGTGATTTGATTGCTGAGCGCCATACCGAGCGTAAAGAGCAGTGAGTTGGTTAGAAGTTGCACAGTAGCGCCTTTGGGCCTTTCCGATTACATGTCGGCGTAAATAGGCCAGTCGTAGGCCAGTCAGACAGTAGGCCAGTGACTATCTCACTGTCTATTTACGCCGAGATTTACTCGATTAGCTCATGCCGATACTGGTTGGGCCGGAGGAAAACGCACCTGTAAGATGCCGTCGGTAAAGAGCGCACCGCCGGCGTTGCGTTGGGCCAACACCGCAGGCAATAACAATTCGCGCTTAAAGTTCCCGATGCTGATAAAGAGTTCGTCGCCTCGTTTGGTGAGCTTTACCTTATTCAACTCGACATGGGGTAAGGGTAATTTTAACACAAAATCCTCGCCATCCTCCAAGATCTGTTGTGTCTGACCGACGTGGAAGATGGCGCCCGGATCCTGATTGGCAAAGAGTGTGGCGGCCAGCGCTTGTAATTTGGGCAGACCGACCATTTCGCTGTCAAACCAGCCGGCGCGTAAAATCGGCAGCGGGTAGAAGTCCCGTTCGATTTCGGCCAGATAGCGCACCTGAATGCTCTGCAGGCCGCGCAAATAGGCGTCAGTGCTCGGTTGCACCAACTGCACCTCGCCCTGGCCGTCGCTGACAATGCCGGGTAAAATACGGTTGACGACGACGGCATCAACCGGGTAGCCAAAGAGCGACAGATAGGTAACGGCCCGCGCCCCTTCTTTGATGACCATTTTTTCCGGGTTGAGCACCACCCGATAGCTGGTCACATTAGGGTCGATCAAGACCTTTTGCAGCGCTTTGACCCCATCGACCAGATGATTCAGGCCCGTGAGCAGATCTTTTTCTGGGATAACTTTGCGCAGTAGCGTGCTGGCCAAGCGCAGTGTCGTGTCTCCCCACCCACTTAAGCGCCCCACATACCACTGAAAACTTTCCGGCATGGTCAGCAGCCGCATGGTTTCGCCTGTGGGCGCGGCATCAACAATGACACGGTCGAAGTGCCCTTCCATAGCCTGTTTGTGAACATGCAACAGGCTGACAATCTCCTCCATGCCAGGAATAATCGCCATCTCTTCGGCAATGGTTTTGTTCATGCCTTGCCGCCGCAAAATAGTGCCCAAATACTCCTGCATCTGTCCCCAATGGAGACGAATTTCATCCAGAACATTGATCTCCTGGGCAAAAAGATTGGGCGCGACTTCCGTGGGCTCGCCGGTCAGCGGCAAATCTAGGCTGTCCGCCAGGCTGTGCGCAATATCGGTGCTGACAACCAGGGTGCGATAGCCTAACTCTGCGCTACGCAAGGCCGATGCCGCGGCCACCGTTGTCTTCCCCACACCGCCTTTTCCCAAATAAAGAATAATCCGCATTCATTTACCTCAATAATCAAATCTACATCTACAGCCTACACCTGTAGTCTGTGCCTATTTTCTGTACTTATTTTCTTCGCCGCATGGCCAGCACGAGCAATAGGCTAACGACTGCCACACCCGCCGTTACCAGATAGCCAGCCGCGCGGCTCAGACCAAACCAACCGCGAATGGCCCACCAAAACCAGGGCAATTGCAGCCAGTAACGCCAATGCCAGGACCAACTGCTGCCCACTTGCAACACATATTTCCCCATTTGATTGGTGGGGCTCCAAACAATGACATAACAGCGGCCTCCTACCAGCGTGCGGGTGTCGACCAGCGGGCCGGGATAGTAGCGGACGCGGGTAAGCATATCATGCACCGGTGTATGCAAAGCCCCGGGCGGTGGCGCGACCACGGCGCTATAGCCGGCCGGCAACTCTAAAGGCAATTTCTGTACATCAGCACTGTACGGTAAGCTCTGTGCCGCTACAGCAAAAGCCGGCGCCACCGCGCCGCCCAAGGGTAAGACCGGCACATATAATTGCAGCCGTAAGCGTTCGCCGGCGCGACATTCAGCGCTATAGATGTGGATCTGCCCGGGATGAGCCAGGCGGTTAAAGAGCAACTGTTTGCGGCGCAGATCTGCCAGGCCAAGACTCGTTGCCAATGTATTGCCGGGGGTTGGGGGAAAGAGTGGCAAACTACCGGCGAGATCGGTGCCACTCTGGGATTTTTGATGAAAGAACATATTGGGTACGTTTTCCAAGCCTTTTTCTGCTACAGTTTGCCCTCGTACATTTGCATGATCCTACTTGTACGGCGTGGCCCCACATTGTGGCGCTTTGGGCTGCAAACATTTTCTACTTATCCAAGTCTAGCATTCCCCACTTCCCTCGTCAATAAGGACGATGGGCGTGGATGCGTTTCACGTTTTGTACTGCTGGCGAAATATCATCCCCAAGTTGAAACCTGGATCTGTTACCGAAAACCGCACCCCAGGGACGCCCGAAGTGAGTTTGGGCTATCAGGGGGTAGTTTCAACCATCACCGAACTCACCAGCGGTTTCACGTTTTGGGTAAATTTAAGTAAGGCTCAATTCTACCTTGAATTTAGTCTCGCTGCTACTGCCTTAAGGCATCTGTCACCATAACTTTACGCATATCCACCTAAAAAGTCGCATAATCTATAAGCAGTGAAAGAAAGGTTGAAAATTTCAAGGATTCTGTATTTACAATTTGCTGATAAATCGTAACTTTTGCCACATATGTTTGCCAACTTAGCACTTTTGGAGTAGGATAAGGATATGAGTATACATCCTAAACGGCCAGTCTATTCGCTTGTCATTCCGATTTGGAATGAGGAGCAAGTTATTCCAGAGCTCTATCGACGCGTTGTTGCGGTGATGGACCAAACGGGCGCGCCTTGGGAGTTAATCTGTGTGAACGATGGCAGCCACGATGGTTCTCTGTCCTTGCTGGTGGCGTTGCATGAAAAGGATCCGCGCGTTAAGGTGCTCGATTTTAGCCGCAATTTTGGTCACCAGATTGCCATTACCGCGGGCGCCGATTTTGCCGAAGGGGACGCCGTGATTGTCATGGATGCCGATCTGCAAGATCCACCGGAAACGATCTTGAAATTGATCGAGCAGTGGCGTAATGGCTATGAGGTTGTCTATGCTATGCGCACACGCCGCCAAGGTGAAACTTGGTTCAAACTCACGACGGCCAAGCTCTTCTATCGCCTCCTCCAGCGGATCACGGATGTAGAGATTCCATTGGACACTGGCGATTTCCGCCTGATGGATCGCAAGGTCGTGCTGGCCATGCGCAAGCTGCGAGAAAAACATCGCTTTATGCGCGGGCTCAGTAGTTGGGTCGGTTTCAAGCAAATCGGGGTTGAATACGAACGCGCGGAACGATACGCCGGTCAAACGGGCTATCCTCTGCGCAAAATGTTGCGTCTGGCAATCACTGCCATTACCAACTTTAGCTATTTGCCGCTACAACTTGCCACCTATCTTGGCTTTGGCTTAGCCTTTGTCAGCCTGATAGGCATCATCCTCACCATTATCCTGCGGCTTTCCGGCAATAACTTTTTCCTCGGACAGGCCACCACCTTGGTTAGCGTTCTCTTCCTCGGCGGGATCCAACTGATTGTATTAGGCATTATCGGGGAATATCTGGGGCGCATTTATGACGAAGTAAAAGCCCGACCACTCTATCTTGTGTCACACGCCTACGGCTTTGTAGAATCAGATTGACTGACAACGCCAATCGCGCGGGCCACTTCGGAATTAGATTAGGCGCGCCCTTTGCTGAACGATAATCGTCTTAATATTTAATATCACAAGGTAATAGGCTTTTTCAAAGAAATAAGTATCCAATACTACACAAATCTTCATGACCAGTTCACGCAACGCGTGCGAACGGATATTTATTTTCTTGAAATGGCCGTAGTGTTTTATCAAACGCCCATTATTCATATAAAGGCACGTTTCTGTATAGCAGTCGGAGAGTAAGGCTAGTTATGATGCAGGACACCGCACTGCCCTTGACCGTTGAAGAGATTTACCGGGATTGGCCACTAAGCGATGATGAAATTGAGGCAATCCTGGATCAAAGTCTAGCGCCGCGTCCAGCGACGATGTTGTATGACAAAATCCTAGGCCTTGGTTTAAACGAAACCCACCGCCTGCTGGATATGGGCTGCCGTGATGCGCGCCATCTGTGCGAATTGGTCAAACGCACTGGTTGCACCGCGGTGGGCATTGATCCGGTCGATGATCATCTGGTGCAGGCGCGTCTTGCCCTTACTGCACAGAGGCTGACCGAGCGGGTGACTACCATAAAAGGGCGTATGGAAACATTGCCGGCCGTGGCCGAAGATTTTGATTATATTTGGTGCCGCGATGTGATCAGCCATGTGGCTAACCTGCGCAAAGGGTTGGGTCAGTGTCATCGAGTGTTACGTGCGGGCGGTTATATGGTGATTTACAGCACCTTTGCTACCCCGCTGCTGGAACCGCGTGAAGCGGCCCAACTCTATCCCCCCCTGGCTGTGAACCCCGCCAACATGTCCTCGGCCTATCTGGAAGAAGTGGTTCGCCGCGCCGGTTTTACTATCTTAGAACAAGATGTGATTGGCAGTGAATGGCGCGAGGCGTGGGAAGAAGATGGTAACCGTCGTACATCAACCCAACTGCTGCGCTTAGCGCGCCTGCGTCGCAAGCGGGATGAATACATCAAGCTGCTAGGCCGCATCCCCTATGAAGTGGAGTTAGCCAACTGCTATTGGGGCGTCTACCAAATGCTGGGCAAATTACGCCCGATGGTCTATGTATTGCAAAAGCCATAACTATTCTTCCAAGGCTGCTGGCTGTTGGCTGCAAGCAAGTGGCTCAGCGCAAACTGCGTACATGGGCGAGATGGTGAAATTGTGGCGACGGCGCAGCCTATGCAAACACAAGTTCCAGAGAGAAAACAGACAATTTCACCCGGAGATCGCGACGAGCGCCTTCCGTTGCTGCGCCAAACCTGGGATAAACAAAAGTATCGTCAGGGTAAGCAGAGCCGCCGCGACAAAAAGCGCCGTCAGACCACTCACATCCAAAATCGCACCTAAGATCCAGGCGCCAATGCCGATGCCGGCATCAAACCCGAAGTAGAAACAGGCCACCGCCCAGCCGGCGCGGCTCGGTAACATGGTGACGTGGTGGGCAATCAACATGGGGTGGAAGAAACCGCCCCCAGCGGCAATCAGTGCGGCTGCTACGATCAAGATCGGCAACGAAAAGCCAACCGCGGCCAACGCCAGCCCCACCACCATCATCACCACGGCTAGCGCCAATACACGGGCAAAGCCAATCCGATCCAGATAGCGCCCAAAGAGCAGCCTGGTGACAATAATGCTGAGGCCATAGGCCGCAAAGACCACACCGGCCGGATGAATTTCGCGCCGCTCCAGAAGCACAGCAAAAAATTGAAAATAAGCGCCAAATCCGGCGCCAAAGAGTGCCGAGACAAAGATAGAGAGCCACAACTCCCGCGGGAAGCGCCAGAGGTGCAGCCATGCCTTTGCAGACAACTGCGTAATGGGCTGCCCTTCTCCTGTATAGCGAAGCGCACGTGAAAGCACCCCAGCGCTAACGGCCAACCCACCGGTGATCCAGAAGGCCGCAGTGAGACCAATCCAGGGTAAGATCGTGTCGATTACGCCAGGGGTCATGGTCATGGCAAAGTTGGCGGCCAGCCCAAAATAGGCGATCTTCATGCTGCGTTCCGCCGGCGTCGCCAGTTGCCCCACTAGGGCATTGCCCGCTGTCGTAAAGATGACATAGCCCAGTGCCTGTAAGATGCGCAAGCCAAAGAGCAGGGCAACCTGGGTCGTAAAGATAACGCCGGCTCCGCCTAGCGTTAAAAAGAGTGCACCCCACCAGAGCATCTGCTTGTATCCGAAGCGGTCGGTTAGAATGCCGGAGATGGGGCGGGTGAGCAAGGAGGCAATGACGGTCGCGCCCAGCACGAGCCCCATCTGTCCATCACTCAGCCCAATGTCACTGAGATAGCGTGGCAGGGGCACAATCAGCGAATAGTAGGCGATAAAGAAAAGAAAGGTCGCACCCCACGCGATCTGGTAATCGCGCTGATGATCAACTTTTGGCAACGCTGCCACCCCCACAACCCCAACCGGCGATTGGTTCATCATCGTCTTCCTTTCAGAAATTGGTGATTGGTGATTAGTCATTGGTCATTCGTCACGCGTGTCAATTCTATTCAGGACGGGTCAACCAATTACCAATGACTAATCACCAATGGCTAAAGACAAACTCAACGGCGCTCGACTGTCATCAAGAGCGGCGTGGTGGGGCAGAGTGAGCCATGAAATTCCACGTCGATTGGGTCAGTGGCAACGCGTGTGAGTCGATAGCGCTTGACCAGCATGGCAATGGTAAAGACCATTTCAGCCAACGCAAAATGGTTGCCCAGACAGATCCGTGCGCCGCCGGAAAAAGGAATGTAGGCCGCTTTCGGGCGCGCCTTGTGTAGCTCGGGGTGGAAGCGTTCCGGCCTAAACAGGTCGGGTTGCGGCCACACACCTGGGTAGCGATGGGTTAGATAGGGAATGAGCATCGCAATCGCGCCGGCTTGGATCCGGTAGCCATCAATCACATCCGTGGCCACCACCTGACGGGCCAACATGCCGGCCGGCGGATAGAGACGCAAAATCTCATCCACCACCATGCGCGTATAAGGCAGTTGCGCTAATGTTGCCAGCGTTGGGTGGGCTTGTTGCAGGACAAGATCTGCTTCTTGCTCCAACCGCGGCAAAATGGCTGGATGTTGGGAGAGGAGATACCACCCCCAGGTCAGGCTGCGGGCAGTGGTTTCAAAACCGGCCAAAAACAGGGTCACCACTTCGTCACGCACCTGCTCATCGCTCATGCTATGACCACTCTCTTCGTCCCTGGCTTGCAGCAACAACGCCAGCAGTGAATCGGCGCCGGCCTGGCGTCGCCCTTTCTCAATCTGCATCCGCACAAAGGCGTCAATCAGTTGGCGATTCGCTTTGAAGCGGCGGTGGCTTGGCAGCGGCAGCGCCAGTGGCAGTGCAAAGGCGCTCATCGTACGGGCGGTGACAAAGGCGAAAGCCTCATTGAAGGCATGACCAACGGTGGCCGCTTCTTCGTCCAGATCAACGCCAAAAATCGTCCGGCTAATGATGCTCATGGTCAAACGCGCCATTTCGTCATCGATCATGAGCGGCTGCCCAGTGCCTGCCAGTGGCTGCCACTGGGCGAGCCGACGGTCGATGGTCTCGACCATCATCGTCACAAATTGTTCAGTCGCGCGTGGGGTAAAGGTGGGCTGCATGAGCCGGCGCTGTTGCCGCCAAAGGGCGCCATCGCTGGTGACCAGCCCATGACCGACCAATAGCCGAAAGCCATTGTAGCCGCTGCCTTTGATATAATTTTCCGGGTTGCGCACTAATACATGGTGGACATGTTCGGGCTTGACGACAAGATAGGCGTGTACCGGTCCCAGCTTAACATGGCAAAGATCGCCAAACTCCTCCCACAGGTCAATGAATTGGAAAAGAATGTTCTTCTCGCGACGCAGGCGGAGTACATTGCCCAACAGGGGCACCCCTGGCGGCATGGGCGGTTCTTGAATCGAGGGCAGTGCAGCAGGTGAATAGGTCAAAGGTCGGCTTCCTTATGGTGAAAGAAACTTCGCTCATATGGGCGAAGAGGTGAAATCGCGACAGGAACCAGAGAGAAATAAAGCGATTTCACCCGCAGACCTATATGAGCTAGAAACTTTATGACGCAGTTCAACGTAGCAATCATTCTAATGGGAAGCGGCAACTTAATCAAGCGCCGCCACCTGCGGTATACTGTATGGCTGCGCCTTTTAGGTAAAGATTTTCGTTCATATGGGCGAAGAGGTGAAATGGGTGCGGTTCGCTCTGGGAGTTGATACAATTTCACCCGCAGACCTATATGAACCAAGATTTTAGTAGCGGGTAATGGATTGCGAGTGGCGAATCGATCCGGCCACTTGCTGCTGGCTGTCGTTGCTGGCGCGTCGCTGCGCTTGCGCGCGCCAACAGCTAGCAGCCAACAGCTCGCAGCCAACAGCCAGCAGCCATTTTCAGAACAGGAGCGCGCGATGCAGATAGTCGTTTTGACAGATATTCACGGCAATTTGCCTGCCCTAGAGGCAGCGCTACGCGAGATCCAGCGTGGCGGTTATGATCTGCTGGTCCATTTGGGCGATGTGATTGGGATTGGCCCCTACCCGGCGGAAACGTTGGAACGGTTGCTTGCCCAACCGAATATACGCTGTATTATGGGCAACCATGATTGGTGGTTTGTGCATGGTCTGCCGGTGACGTGGGATGAACACAAACGCGCCCACCAGGAATGGATTCATCAACAGTTAGCGCCGGCAATGCGTGCAGTGGTTGCGCAGTGGCCTCTGACCATCACAGAAATATTTGGCGGAAGCACACTGACTTTTACGCACTATGGCCTATTATCTACGCCAGGCGATTGGCAGCCGATTATCCCACAAGCCACCCCCGTCGCGCTGGATCAACTCTTCTGTGATTACACAACAAGCTTGCTCTGCTACGGCCACCATCACCCTTTTTCTGACCTTCAGGGGCGCGCCCGCTACATTAATCCGGGTTCACTAGGCTGCCATACCACAGCGATTGCGCGTTACACAACCATCACCGTGGCGCACAACGGTTGCAGCGTAATCCATCATCGTGTGCCCTATGATGATACGCCGCTGTTTGAAGCGTTTGAAAAGCGGCAGACGCCTCAGCGGGCGTTTTTGTATAAAGCATTCTTTGGCGGTCGATTTTCTGCATAAAGGAAGAGACAGGCTATACTAGGCTCTGTTTCTTGTCGTTTATACTGAGCTCTGTTTAAAAACTGAAGTTTCTTTCTCTGGTAGGGTCACCTAAAACTTCAGTTTTCAATCCAACCGCAGTATAGCGTAGTGGGTATTGTGCGCCTGTGGCTGTACCATCGAAGATCATGGCCGCACGGGTCTGTATCTATACTGAGCAGCGCCATCAAATAACACTTTTTCAGGAGTGGGAAATGTTATTATGTGTTGCTGCGGAGTATAACAAAGGTGGGAAGCTATAGATGTTGTTTGGTTCACATCCAGTTGTCGAACGGGTTGAAGTTCTCGTGCCTTCTTTGCACCCCGCGTTAGACGGGTTGCGGATTGTCCAGTTAAGTGATCTGCACTACTTGCCCTTTACCAAGCTCGGCGCAATCCAGGCTGCAGTGGAAAAAGCCAATTGTTTACAGCCTGATCTCATTGTCCTTACCGGCGACTATATCAGTCACGAAGCCGATACCATCTTTGGCTTGCGTACAACCCTGTCCAAATTAAACGCACGTCTGGGGGTTTTTGCGATCTTGGGCAACCATGACGCGCGCGCCGGTGCGCGCATTATTAGCCAGGGCATTGCCGAGGCCGGCATCCCACTGCTACGCAACACTAATGTGACCTTATCGATGGGGCACGGCAGCTTTAACCTAGCCGGCATCGATGATTGCCTTTGGGGACAACCCGACTTAGCGGCCACATTGGATGGCCTTAATGACGCCCACCCAACCATTTTGCTGGCGCACGAACCGGATAAGATCGATGAGTTTAGCGAGACCGGGCGCATTCAACTCCAACTGTCGGGGCACACTCATGGCGGACAAGTGCGGCTGCCCTTTTGGGGTACGCCAGTCTTACCCAAATTGGGGGAGAAATATGTTCAGGGGTTGCATTGTGTGAATAACACTTGGCTTTACATCAACCGTGGCATTGGCATGGTCTTCCTGCCCATCCGCTTTAACGCACCGCCAGAGGTTACCGAACTGACCCTCCATCGTTAGCCCACCCGGCACTCAACTTTGCGCCTGTTCCGCTTGCCAGGCTTCTGCGATCATGCGGAAAATATCGGTTTCGGTGACAATGCCGGTAATGCGCTGGCGGTTACAGTGTGTTTCATCTTCCGTCACCACCGGCACGCCGCCCACCTTGTGCTCCATTAACTGCATGGCAAGCTGGCCAACGGTAGCGTCGTTGTCAATCGTAACCACATCACGGGTCATAATGTCGGCAACCGTAAGCCATTTGGTCTGAACATCAGGCTCATAGCTGCTGAGCACACTGCCGGCCGTCTCTGCCTCTAAAATGTTAGCATCGGTGACAATGCCGACAAGACAGCCATCATCATCGACGACCGGCAGCCGGCGAATATGATTTTCTTCCATTACCTCAGCCGCATCGGCGGCCAGTTCTTCTGGCCGGACCGTAATGACAGCCGACTGCATGATCTGTGTCACAGGGATGCGGTGCATAGACATCTTCTCCTGATTCCATCTGTAAACGACCCATATCTGTGATTATAACATGGTTACGCCAGATTGTTGGTATGGTGGGTGGCTTGGCAGCAGCTTCCAATCTGGGGCGGTGTAGGTAGCATCCTCAGATGCGGCGCTATGCCAATTCGCATCTGAGGATGCTACCTACACAGCGGGAAAATGTCAGAAAGCTGCGCGTGCTGTGACCCTTTGCTGGCGGGCAAGCTACCCACATATTGCTTTGCTGATGCTTTAGGCGGCTCCTGCCACTGCCTGCCGCAGTGCCCAGTTGACCGCATTCAAATTCCGCACCAGCTTTGTGCGCAGAAAGTGATATTCATCGCTCGTCGGATCCAGGCGCACCAACGCTGCGGCCTGTTGCAACGAGGGTAGATGGCCCATGGCCCAGGCTGGATCATGCTCAAAGCGACCGGCAGCTGTATAGGTAATGGGAATCAGCAGGCGCGAGAGCACTTTCATTTGCTGGTTGAGCGCGCCGATTGCAGATAAGTCAGCTGGGTCCACCTTGCGGCACTCCTCTGCCAATGTCGCGGCTACTTGGGCCAGTTGGGCGGTGCGCGCCAACGCTACGCTAAAATCTAAACGCTCGCCCACCTGTTGTTGCAAAGTGGTCAACGTTGTTTCAAGGTCTGCTACCACTGGCCGGAAATCCATAGGGAGGAGCGGATCGTGACAGAGCCGCCACAATGTGCTGACATAGACTTTGGTGTCGAGCACCAGCACATCTAGGTCGATCTTGTCGATGGTGTCCTCGCGAGTGTGCCAGAACCAGGGCATGGTTGCCCCCAGTAACTTGCCTGCGGCTTCGGTCACATAGTTGGTCTGCGCCGGATCAAAGGGCACGGCGCTGAGGGTCATAAAGAGCGCGGGAATGCCGACGCCATTAAAGCTCATGTCACCGGCGCGGCTCATGCGATTAGCTTGGGCGTGCTGGCCGGTCTGTTCCTGAATGATGGCGCTGCCAAAGGGGGCCAGCTCCAGATGGGCCGGAAAAGCGCCGTAGCTGGTGGCTCCCTGTGCGCCGGTTGAATCAACATTCACATGGGCGACGCAGCGGTCGTAGAGTTCCTCCCAGTGGTTATCCACATACCAGGTCGAGCCGGAGTAGCGCCCGTGGCTATGACCACTCCAGAAGATGAGCCGCAGCCCCCGATACAACTCGTCCTTGTGTTGGGCCAGCAACCGCCCCACTTCCATCATGGTTGCGTTGGCCGCACCGTTGTCCATGGCGCCCACTTCCCAGGCATCAAGGTGGCCGCTGAACATCACAAACTCATCACGCTGCGCGCCATCCAGTTCCGCCACAAGAATGGGCGTCTGTTGCCAATCCATAAAGACCTGGGTGGTCAGACGGACCTGAACCGGCCCCTGCGCAATGAGCGCGCGGAGAGCGTGACCATCCGCTTCTACCACCGAGACTGACGGGGTGGCAGGAATGCGCGCTGCCGATTCCGGCGTCGGCGTGCCCCAGATGGTGCTGACGATCATGTAGTGAAGGTGGTCATCATTGATAAAGATTTGGCCAATCGCGCCTGCCTGTTCGGCGGCATAGACCGCAGGGGGGGTGGCCAGCCCATTGATGAGCACGATCTTGCCGGTCACATCAGCGCTGGCGTACTCTGTCGGTGTGCCATAGCCCACATCGACAACTTCGGCCGCCAGATCTTCCACACTGGCGCTGTAGGCTGTGCCCAGACAGGCTATGGTCTGGACGGGATTCCCCTGCGCATCCAACACGGCCAATGTCGCGTCCAGGGGATAGCTGACCAGCGCCGGATGTTCCAGCAAGGTGGTGCGCAAGCCATAGTCGTTAAGGGTCTGCTGTACATAGTCAAAGGCCATCCGTTCGGACGCTGTGCCCGAATGGCGTTCCCACTGTGCCAGTGTGCTGGTCGTCTGCCAAAGCTGTGTGGAGGAAACCTGAGTAAGTAAGTGGGCTTCTGTAGTCATCATATTTTCTTTTCTCGCATTGGAATAGGCTACTCAAGGAGGATCATGCGTATAATGCACTTTGCCCATCATACACCAGGTAACCTTTTTTCGTCCATTAGGCTCTACTTAATAATTAATGGAGAACAATTAATTGATAATTATGTGAATCTTATCTATAGGGGAATCACCATGAACGATGTTTGCATCTACAACCAAAGCGACTTTCCGCCAGTGCTCAAGTGGCAGGTCATTGCTTTTATGAAAACGGCGTGGCCAGGCATCTTTCAAGAGGAGGGTAAATTCTTGGACGAACCCTATCCGGCAGCATTAAATCCTGTCCACTTTGCCCTCCATCAGGGTGATGCGCTCATTAGCTACGCCACCATTATGCGCCAGCCATTGACCCACGCCGGTCAAAGGTTTAGTCTCTGCTGCTTTGGCAATATGTTTACCTTTCCGCCCTATCGCCATGCCGGATATGGGCTGCAAGTCCTACAGGCAGCCACTAGCTATATCCAACAGAGCGACGCCGATGTCGCTGCACTCTTTTGTGTCGAAAAGCTAGTCGCGTTTTACGCCCAATGCGGTTGGGTAAGAATGGCGTCACCGACCCATATTGGCACACCCGACCAGTATGAAGTCAAAGTGACGCCCCGTCTGATGCTTTTTCTGTCACAACCGGGCCAAGCCGCGTGGCAGGCGTTTGACCAAGAACCACTCCTTGTGACGTGGCCCTGGTAGCACTTCATTCCCGTCCGATCATTGTGATGACCGCCTTCATCCAGCCGAGGGCAAAGGCCATGCCGGCGTGCCAGGGGGCGGCGCAGCTCATGTGGGGCGTATGATCGGGGATGATCACGCCGTCGTAGCCATTTTTGTGGTAGATGCGCAGTGCGCGGATCATATCCACATCGCCATCATCGACAAAGGCTTCCGTGTAGTTCGGCACTTTGCCCACCACATTGCGAAAGTGGACATAGGCGATCTTGTGCTGGGCGCTAAAGCTGTCGATGGCCGCGTAGACATCCCCGCTGGCCATTTCGGCAATGGTGCCCTGACAGAATTCAAGGGCGTTGGCATGGCTCGGCACAAGATCGAGCAGCCGTTGATAACGATCGGGCGTATAGAGCAGGCGCGGCGTCTGGCGCAAGGTGGGCAGCGGCGGATCGTCGGGGTGGGCGGCCAAGCGCACCCCGGCCTCTTCCGCCACCGGCACAATGGCGGTGAGAAAGTCAGCTAGCCGCTGCCAAAGCTCCTCGTCACTCACCGGCCCCATGTGGCCTGGCGGCGCGTCTTTGTCATAGACCGTGTTCCAGACGGCGCCGTTGGGGATAGGATCCTGCGGCGGCGCTTGATCGGCGAGATAGCCAACCGACTCGGCGCCGCCGCGGGCAAAAGGACCACGCACCCGCCCCCAGACGCCGGCCAGGCTAAAGTTATAGCCCATGACCGGAATGCCGGCCTTGCCCAAGTTGCGAATGGAGGTCTTGAGATTCTCCAATTGCTCCTGTTTGCGTGGACCGTCAAGCAGCACATCGTGCCAGTGTAGCGCGGAAAAGTTTTCCAACGCGGCAATGTCCACCCCTTCGGCATTGGCCGCGGCGCGCAGATCACGTAAATCCGCATAGCTCCAGTAAGGCAGCGAGGGATCGCTAATGCCCCAGCAGCCCGCCGGCGCGTCGGCCTTGGGCAACAGGCCGGGAATGTGGGCGACGATATGGGTGGCGCCGGCCTGTTTGGCAAAACGAAAGTTCTCCGCCGTGAGCATATTGTCGTAAAGACCGAGACCGAGTTTCATGCGTTGGCTTCCTTTGGGTGAAATAACATGACGGGGACTTTCACATGGCGGACCAGATGCTCAGCGATGCTGCCATAAAGGAGTTTACTCAGACCGCTGCGGGCGTAGGTGGTCATGGCGACCATATCAATGTTGGCCTCGTTGATAAAACGTTCGATCTCAAAGGCCGCGCTGCCAAAGCGTACCTCGCGTGAGACCGTATAGCCGACCTCTTCCAACATCTGCTTCGTGGTTTGCAACTCCTCGCGCAGTTGGGCGGAAATCTCGGCCTCGGATTGCTCATCATCGATGTTGACGAAGATCGGGCCTTCAATGTAATAAATACTTTGGGGCGGATCAGCGATGCGGATCAGGATCAGGTGGGTGTCCTCCGGCCGCAAAAAGCGCTGTACATGAGGCAGGATTCTGCGTCTGAATTCGGAACCATCCAACAAAATGAGGACGCGATTTTTTTTCATGCTCTACCTCCATTAGTTTGTGGCATTGTTTGTAGCATTGTTTGTCACAAATACCGTGTACGGTGATCCAGCTTTGTTCAATTTTTCGTGTTGCGTATTACGTGGCGTTGCGCAGAACAGTACGCGAGCAGTTATTAGTCGGTATGATGTTGCAGCGCAATGGATGTCTTTAGTATAACAAAAAAATTGCATAACTGCCACCTCAATTCGCCGCCAACCACCAAAGTTGCTCCCAGTATGCACCACCGGTATTGGTTTGCGGTGCGCCGGGTGTGCTGCGCCCATTCTTGATATAGGTCGTTAAAAGTTCGGTTAACGCTTCCACCACGGCCGACTGCTCCGCCGCCACATTGCGCCGCTCGCCAATGTCGGCGGTGAGATCATAGAGCTGCACCGGCGGTAGGCCCACGCAATCCGGACCCGGTTTGGGATCGCTCCAGCCGCCGGAACCGGGGCACATCTCCAACTTCCACCTTCCCTGGCGAATCGACAGGGAACCATCGATGGAAGAGTGCACGATCGCTTCACGCAGGGGTTGATCGAGGGTCAGGCCTTGCCATAAAGGTAAGTTGCTAACGCTATCTTCGCCCGCATCATCCGGTGGAGGTGCGTCGACAATGGCGGCACAGGTGGCCAACAGATCGACCAGGCAGACTGTTTCATCACTCACCGCGCCGGGCCGGATGGTGGCCGGCCAGCGCACCAACAGGGGGATCCGGTGGCCGCCCTCGTAGATGTCCGCCTTGTGGCCGCGGAAATGGTAGCTGGGGTTGTGGCCCACTTGGGCCAGCTCGGCATAGTCGGCGCGTGGCGAGCAGCCATTGTCGCTGGTAAAGATCAGGATGGTATTCTCCGCCACCCCATTGCGTTCGAGCGCGACTTTTACCTGTCCGACAACGTCATCAACCTGTAGACAGAAGTCTCCATAGCTGTTCGTGCCCGATTTACCCACAAACTCAGCCGTAGGCAGAATCGGCGTATGGGGCGCAGGTAAGGGGAAGTAGAGGAAGAACGGGGCGTCACCGCCGGCGTGCTCATCAATAAAGGCGACCGCCTTTGCCGTCAACGTGGGCAACACGTCCTCATGGGTAAAGTCTGGGGCAATCGGCCCTTCCCGATACATCTCCTTGCCCTCACGCGCCGGGATAATCCGATCCGGCACAGCAGTGGCGCAATCATTTTCCACATAGACATACGGCGCCATATCCAACGATGCACTAATTCCAAAGAAATAGTCGAAGCCGACGGTAGTCGGCCCAGCGGTAATGGGTTGGCGAAAATCGACCGCTTCCGGTTCAGGGCCCTCTTTGGCCCAATGCCAGCCTAAATGCCACTTGCCAATGCAGCCGGTGTAGTAGCCCTGTTGTTGCAGAAAAGCAGCCACGGTCATGCGTCCTGGCTCCAACAGCGGCGCTGAATAGCCCCAGGTCACGCCCTGCTTGAGCGCCGACCGCCAGTTATAACGCCCGGTCAAGATGCTGTAGCGCGAAGGGGTGCAGACCGCGGAGGTGGCATGGGCATCGCGACAGATCAGACCCTCGGCTGCGATCTGATCCAGATGAACCGTGTGAATTTTAGAATTTTCGTTGAGACAGGAGAGGTCGCCGTAGCCCATATCATCGGCGAGAATGTAGACAATATTTGGTCTGGTCATCATCAATGCCTCCTTTTAAATGGCGTGGCGGCGTGCGTTATATACTAAGCTGCGCCATAAAGTAACATTTTGCACACGAGTGAAAATGTTACTAGTAAATCCCGGCGTAAATAAGGCCACAGTTATTCTGCCTGCTTTCCAGTGGTAGCTAACCTTATTTACTGCCGTGGTATTTACGCCCAACTGTACTAGGTGCTGCGGCGGAGTATACCGGTGAAAATCAACCGCCCACAGCACGCTCACACCCGCAACGCACGTCGCTATTTTGTAGTGTTGCCCACTTTAGGATTGGTGATAAAAGCAGGGGATGAGCAACTTTTGAGCAAGAACCTACTACTTTTTGCCCTGGAAAACGGACATCACCTAATTTATTATGTTATCAGTGATGGAATTATCTGTACAATCGAAAGGAATACCCCATGAAGCGATTTTTCCGCTGGCTTGGTATAATTATCGGCGCCCTCGCCGTCATTGCACTTCTCCTCGCCATTGGCATTTACTTCCGCAGTGAAGCCCTTGTCAACAAAAGCTACACTGCACCCACCGCGATGGTGACGGTCGCAACCGACGCGGCTGCCCTTGCACGCGGAGAGCACCTGGCCAACTATGTAAGTGTCTGTGTCGATTGTCATGGCGCCAATCTGGAGGGGGGCATTGTCGTCGATGATCCGGCGTTGGGGAGAATTGTCGCGCCGAATCTCACCGGTGGCGCCGGCGGTGTTGGTGGACAGCGCAGCGACGCTGATCTGATCCGGGTGCTGCGGCATGGCATCTTAGCCGATGGGCGCTCAGCCAAAATTATGCCCTCCGACGATTACCAATACTTGAGCGACGCGGATCTAGCGGCTATCATTGCCTATGTGCGCAGCGCACCGCCGCAGGATAATGCCTTGCCGCCGACCGTGTTGCGACCGTTGGGGCGCATTCTGCTGGCGTTGGGTCAACTACCGATTCTCATTGCTGAGCGGACCGATGCCCAGCTTGAACAGCCCGCGATGGTGGAAGCAAGCGTCTCTGTTGACTATGGCCAATACCTGGCCAGAATTGCCGGCTGTGTGGGCTGTCATGGGCCTGGTCTTTCCGGTGGCGCCATCCCCGCGGCGCCGCCCGATTGGCCCCAAGCCGCCAACCTGACCCCAGGCGGTGATGTAGGGCAGTGGACCGAAGCCGACTTTCTCAACACCATCCGCTCGGGCGTTAACCCGGCCGGCAAAACTCTGGCGCAGGAGATGCCCTGGTTCCGCTACCGCAGCATGACCGACGAAGAGTTAAAAGCAATCTGGCTCTTTATTCAGTCCGTGCCCGCCAAGGAGTTTGGCAATCGGTAAGATGTGAAGTGTGAATAGGCGGTAATTTGAGGAGACTGGCGCTTGGTAAGCGTCAGTCTCCTTGTAGCCACGAGTAAAGGTCTGCCCCGGTTCTGTCAGACACTACTTTCTGGCTCTAAAACCATCAAGAACTCAACGGGACTTATAATCTGTAAAATTTTGATTTGCTTGAGGACGGTTAGATCTTCATCTCCCGAGACTAGATAATCTGCCTGTAAGAATAAACCGTAAGCAATCAGGTAATCATCTTTGGGGTCTCTGTTATATTGAAGGATTTCCTCGATAGGTGCTGGAACTTCCGCAATTGTCTGAATTTGCAATAATACAGACTCTAACCTTTGCAATGGTATCGCCTTTTGTAGGGCTGGTTTCCGAGCCCAAACACTAAGAATTTCTTCTTTTAGTTCATTGGGAACAATGAGCAGGACCTCTGGTCTAAGCAAACAACCCTCTACGATCCGCCTAATGGTTCCCCCTTCTCTTTTGGCAAGAAGATAGCTAATAAAGATGTTGGTATCTAAAATAACTCTCATGCTATCTCAGGAAATATTTTGTTGTCTTGGACAATTAACTTTTTCGCAGTAGCTTCAGAAACTCCTGCCAGCCGGTAAACTTCTTCTTCACTTAGATCTTGTGTATTTGCTAAAGCCTCATCTCTGAGCGCCTGTAACGCTTCTAAGGTTTCTCTCCTGCGGTTCATTTCTTTAAGGCCTTCGTACTGCTGGTATTCTTTATAAGAAATAAGCACAGCTTCCGGTTCCCCATGTACTTTTATGATAATTTCCTCTTGTTGTGCCTGTTTTAGCACTGACCCAAAGCGAGACTTGGCTTCGCTTGCAGAAACTATTTTAGTCATCTCTTTTGTCCCTTAGCATTTATAGTAAAAATTTAACTAAATATTTGTCTAAATATTCGCCCATTATATCGCCCAATATGTTGGACGTCAAGCGCAAAATCTCTACCCATACTATACCACAGGCGGAATGACTCTTCAATTGTTTTTCAATCAGGCTAGGTTATATCCACACCAATCCGCTGTCCTGGCAAGGGAGCAAAATCTACTCCATAGCCAAACGCTTGTGGACCCACCACCTGGAGTGCGACTGGCGTTTTGAGTTGGGGCGCAGCCGGCGCGCCCAGCACGGCTACACGTGTACCATAACGCAACCGCTCCGTAGCCACCGGCTGCCCTTCTTCTGCGGTGACAATGCAGATCAAGTCGGGGACGGTGGCCAATACCTGGCCATTGAGCCGGGCAATGAGAAACTCATTTTGGAACTCAATGTCTAACGTTTCCGCCTCGCCCTGATAACCTTGAAGCATAAGTGTGCCGCGGGCAAAGCCCTTGGTCGTGCGCCGGTAGACATCGGTGATCTTGCCGCGGAAGAGGATGCGACCGGCCAACGTCGCGGCAATGGCTTGGGGGGCGTCTTCATCGTTGGCGCGGGCTTGGAGGACCCGTTGGCCCAACTCGTGGGCCAGAGAAAGGGTGTGAGGAATGCAGTAGGCTTTGAACTGCGCGCCGGTCATGACAAAGCCGGCCAGCCCCGCGGTGGCGCCCATACTCACCGCTAGGTTGCGGGCAATCCGTTCCGCCCAGAGTGCATTGACTGTATAGGGCACAACCACGCCATTCGCACGCGCCTCGGCCATGGCAAAGGGCGCGACCAGCACATCATTGTGCAAGAGATAGCTGCTCATCTGCACTTCGGGAAAGGCGCGGCCCATGCCGTCCGCGTCAACCGTGGGGATGCCGGCCTGCAAGCCAACCACCAGCGGCCCTAGCGAGTTGCCGCCGCCGATCTCGGCAATGCCAATCGCGTCCATGCGTCGCCCCAAATGCCGTTCCAGCAGACGGATGGCGCGCAGCAGTTCGTCACCGCGCGGCAACTTTTCAATGCTCACCGTGGGCGCACCGATATAGCCAACCACGACCACCCGGGCGTCATTGTCCAGCGCCTGGGGCGCAAGCACCTGCTGTGGGCCACGCTCGCGGATGGTATGGCGCAGATGCAGACTCTCCAGATAAGGATCGCCACCCCCGCCGGTGCCAAGAATCCCTGCTCCAATCGCAATCGCTTCAATGTCCTGCTCGGTCACCTGTTCTAACATGGTTACACAATCTTCCGTTACTCCACAATCTTCCATTTCATCCAGGGTGCAGAATTAAAGAAACTGGCCACGACACTGCCCCGCGTTACCAATTCATCACAGGCTATCCGCAGCGTCTCCGGTAGCGTCATCTCCAGCAGGGGCAGTAAATTCTCTAACTGCGCCACCGTGCGCGGGCCAATGATCGGCGCGGTAATACCCGGTTGATCTTTGACCCAGAGCACGGCGGCCTGGGCGGGATCCAGGTTATGGGCCCGCGCCAACGCCGCAAATTGATTGCCCACCTCGACCCCGCGGCGGGTCACCCGTTCGGCGTAGATGCCGCCACGCAGCACCGCACGGGAATCTTCCGGCAGAACGTCCGCCGTGGCGTAGCGACCGGCCAACATGCCCATGGCCAGTGGCGACCAGGTGAGGATGCCCAGCCCATGCCGTTGGCACATGGGGACGAGTTCATTCTCAATACGCCGGTCGAGCAGATTGTAGGGCGACTGTTCAGAAGTGAAGCGCACAAAGCCCTTGAGTTCGCTCACCATGATCGCCTCCATGACATGCCAGGCCGGCGCGGTGGAACTGCCGATATAGCGCACCTTGCCGGCGCGCACCAGGTCATCCAGCCCGCGCAGGGTTTCATCGAGCGGGATCGCAAAGTCGGGGCGATGGGTCTGGTAGAGGTCAATATAGTCTGTTTGCAGGCGGCGCAACGAATCCTCACACGCCCGAATGAGATGACGACGTGAGTTGCCGCGGTCATTGGGGCCAGGACCAACAGGGTAGTGAAACTTCGTCGCGAGGAGCACCTGGTCGCGCCGGCCATTGGCCCTGAGCGCCCTGCCGATAATCTCCTCGCTGGCGCCGGCTTTGTAGCTGTTGCTTGTATCAATGAGGTTGATACCGGCGGCGAGGGCGGTGTCAATGATCCGGGTGGCTTCAGTTTCAGGTGTGGGGTTGGTAAAGTTGTCTGTGCCGAGGGCAAGGGGGGCCACCTGCACCCCAGCGCGGCCTAACGGGCGATAATCCAATTGTTTTCTCCTGTACGCGGGAGTGAGCCAGTGACTGGCCCACTGCCCTACTGTCTCACTGTCCTACTAATCGATTCACAAAGCGAGACCACTTGCAGCAAAGCTACATGGCGGTATATCCGGCATCCACCGGCACCAATGCACCGGTGATGTAGCTGGCCGCATCGGAGGCCAGGAAGACAACCACACGGGCGATCTCCTCCGGTTGGGCCAGACGCCCCATAGGGATCACGGCATCGGCCATCGCTTGCGCCGCTTCGTCGGAGAGGGGTTCGGTGCGGCCGGCCAACCGCAACATGGGGGTGTCTACTTCGCCGGGGCAGACGGCGTTGATGCGGATGCCGTCACGCGCGTGGTCCAGGGCCATGGCGCGGGTGATCTGGTGCACGGCTCCCTTGCTGGCACAGTAGGCGACATGACCCTTGCCGCCGACGCCACCCCAGATCGAGCCAAAGTTGACAATGGCGCCGCGGCCTTGGGCTTTCATCACACGCACCGCCGCGCGGGAGAGAAAGAAGAGGCCGTTGGTGTTGACATTGAGCACCCGCAACCACTCTTCATCGCTGGTGTGAAGGGCATCGGCGCGCACAATCGTGCCCGCCGCGTTGACCAGCACATCCAGGCGGCCATGACGCGTCAGCGCACTTTGCACGCACGCTTCACAAAAGGTCGCCTCAGCAATGTCACCAATCAAGGGCGCGCCGACGCCCATCTCGGTCGCTACCTGCTCAGCCAGCGGCCCATTACGGTCTACAATGAGCACCTGGGCTTGGGCTTGGGCAAAAAGCCGCGCCGACGCCGCCCCCATACCCGACGCCCCGCCCGTAACCATAACCACCTTACCCGCAAAATCATTCATAACTCCCTACTCCCGTCTCCCTACTTCCTACTCCTGTCTTCCGTCTCCCTCCCGATACATCTTCTCAATCTCCGCCGACCAATTCTTATAGACCACCTGGCGCTTGAGCTTTTGCGTCGGGGTGATCTCATCATGTTCCAGGGCAAAGTTACGAGGCAAGATGGTGAATTTGCGCACCTGTTCCACCCGGGCAAAGAGCGGGTTGACCTTTTCGTCGACCTCCTTTTGCACGGCTGCCACGATTGCAGGGTTGGTATGCCAGGGTTCAGGACAGCCATGCTCTTCAGCAAATTTCTGTACTGCATCCTGGCGCAAGGTAAGCAGCGCGGAGACAAACTTGCGCCGGTCGGCCACCAACACAGCTTCGGCGATTAGATCACAGTTGACCAGCGCCGCCTCAATGTTCTTGGGCGCAATATTCTTGCCCCCAGAGGTGATCATAATCTCCTTTTTGCGGCCAACGATAGTCAAATATCCTTCCGCATCAAATTGACCCAGGTCGCCCGAATGGAGCCAACCGTCCACCAGCTCTTTATTGGTCGCCTCTTCATTTTTGTAGTAGCCCATAAAGACATTGGGCCCTTTCACCAGAATCTCGCCATCTTCCGCCAGCTTGACTTCACTGCCCGGCCACGGTTTGCCCACCGTGCCAAAGCGAATGTCCCCAGGGCGATTGGTCGTGGTGGGGCCGCAATCCTCCGATTGGCCATAGAGTTCCATAATGGAGATGTCTAAGCCGGCAAAAAAGTACATCACCTCTGGGTTCAAGGGCGCCGCGGCTGAAACAAAGATACGCGTTCGGCTGAGGCCTAGGGCTTCCTTGACTTTGCTGAAGACCAGCCGTTGTGCCAGCCTATATTGGAGGGCTAGCAAGCCTGTGGGTTTTTGACTGCGATTCTTGAGCGCCGTTACCTGTTTACCGACGCCTTGCGCCCATTGGCCCAAGGTGGCGCGGATGCCGGTCGCCGCCTTCATGCGGGCGCTGACCCCCTCGTAGAAACGGTCCCAGACACGAGGCACGCCAAAGAGAATGGTTGGCCGCACTTCCTTGAGGTTGTCGGCTACCTTTGTCATGGATTCGGCAAAGTAAATCGCACAGCTAGCGCAGATCGCCAGGTGAATGGACAACATCTGCTCGGCAATGTGGGAAAGGGGCAGGTAGGAGAGTAGAATGTCATCTGGCGTGGTGCTCAGGATAACGGCCGCGTTGGTGGCCGTCTCCGCCAGATTATTGTGCGAGAGCATTACCGCCTTGGGCGGCCCAGTGGTGCCGGAGGTATAAATGAGCGTGGCCAGTTGATCCATGCGCAACTGCTCCATGCGCGCGTCAATGCTTGCCTCCGTCACGCCTTCGCCTTTGGCCAGGAAGGCTTCCCAACTGAGCACCATGGGATCATCAATGGCCGGCGCTTTTTTCATCATGACCACATGGTGGAGCGTCGGCAGATCCTCACGCACCTGCTTGACCTTGGCCCACTGGCCCTCATCTTCGAGCAGGATGATCTTGGCTTCAGAATGGGCTTGAATATAGGCCACCTCTGCCGGTGAATTGGTCGTGTAGATGCCGGTGGCGGCGCCGCCGACCAGCATCGCGGCCAGGTCCATAATGATCCATTCCGGGGTGTTAAAGCCCAGCACGGTTACAATGTCCCCCGGTTCAATCCCCAAGGCGACCAGCGCGCGGCCGGCCATGCGCACCTGCCGCCAATAAGTTTCCCACGTTGTCGTCACCCAGTGTTCGCCTAGCTTTTCGGCGTAGGCTAGCCCAGTGGGGCGCGTCTGAGCATTTTTGCGCAGCCGGTGAAGAGTTGTTTCTGTTGCCATATCATTATATCCTCTATCATCTATATGAGCCTCGATTGCACTATAGTTCCCCGAAAAGTTCTGCACCTCATCCGCAAGCCCTGGGTTCAGCGCCAGGCAGGGACTAGAGGTCGGCTAAAGCTTTTCTGGAGAGCGATACGATGCAAGATGAGTTATGAACGCGCAGAGGCTTAAACAATACTACACTTTTTGCGTTTTTGGAAACTGACGGATGACTTACATGAGCAAAGCGGCTAGGTTCTGTTGACATTGCGGAATTGGCTACAGGTACACCTGACAGGTTTTAAAAACCTGTCAGGTGTGTCGCAAATGTCGAAGGCTCCTGTCCGCAAGTCCATCACTTGCCTCTTGGATCCAACAGGTCGCGCACACCATCACCCAGTAAGTTCCAGCTAAAGACCATGACAAAAATTGCCATACCGGGAAAGGTAGAGACCCACCATTTGTCGGGGAAATAGTCGCGGCCGGCGTTGATCATGGCCCCCCATTCCGGTGTCGGCGGCTGCGCGCCCAGGCCGATGAAGCCCAGCGCAGCCGCCGTTAACACGGCAAAGCCAAAGTCGGTGCTCATCTTGACAATAATTGGGGAAAGGGTGTTGGGCAAAATATGGCGCCACAAAATGCGGCTGTGCGAGACACCAATGCTACGCGCTGCCTCGACAAAGACCTCTTCACGCAGGCCAAGCACCAAGCTGCGCGTCAGGCGGGCAAAGCCTGGCCACCAGACCAACGCAATCCCAATCATGACATTGATGATGCCCTTGCCCAAGGCCGCCGTGACGGCAATGGCCAGCACCAGCGCCGGCACCGTCAAAAAGATGTCGGTCATACGCATGAGCAGGTCGTCCACCCAGCCGCCGGCATAGCCCGCCGTCGCGCCGATGGTGATGCCAATCGCCGAAGCCAATACAATGATGACGGCGCCGACTTGCAGGGCCAAGCCCGCGCCCATCAAAAGACGACTAAAAATATCACGCCCTACATTGTCGGTGCCAAACCAATAGGGCGCGCCGGGCGGCTTGAAGCGATCCAGCGCGCGCACCGTGCCGGCCGCATCTTCGGGAAATGGAACAATGTAGGGCGCGATCAGGGCAATCAGCAGTACAATGAGCAGCAGCCCCAACCCCACCACAGAGAGAGGATTGCGGCGAAAGCGGATGAGCCCGCGCCGCCAATTCTCCCACCGTGAAATTTTTTTGGCAGCAGTGGGCGTATGGGCAATCGTATCAACCATAGCGAATCCGTGGATCTAGCACACCATAAGCGATGTCGGTGACGACATTGACTAAACTAAAGACGATCCCGTAGAGAATGGTAATCCCCATGATCGGCTGAAAATCGAGGCGCAGCGATGACTCAACTGCATAGAGCCCCAGCCCCGGCCAGTCAAAGATGGTCTCCACCAGGACTGCGCCGGCCATGAGCCACCCGAACTCAAGCGCAACCATGGTTAAGATGGCATTGGCCGCGTTACGCGCCACATGGCGCGCAATGATCGTCGCCGAGGTCAACCCTTTGGCATAAGCCGTGCGCACATAATCTCGCTCCAACACATCCAGGATACTGGCGCGGGTAATGCGGGTAATACTGGCCAATGAGCCAAAGGAGAGCACCAACGCCGGCACCGTAATATAGCGCAACGCCATGCGAAAGGCGCTCAGATCGCCCTGTAATAGGCTATCGACCAGATAGAGTCCGGTAATCGACCCAGGGGCGGCCAGGCGCACATCAAAGCGTTTACCAATCGGAAACCACCCCAGATCCAGCCCTAAGACACTTTGGAAGATCATAGCCAACCAAAATGCCGGAAAGCTGACAAAGAAAAGCGCCACCACACGCGAAATATGGTCCGGCAGCCGGTTGCGATAGAAGGCGGCAATGATGCCGGCGGGGACACCGAGCAGCGTTGCTAGCATAACCGCCACGATGGTCAGTTCCAACGTGGCCGGAAAGTAAGTGCGCAGATCATCCCAGACCGCGCGGCGCGAGTAGAGCGACTTGCCCCAGTTGCCTTGCAGCAGATTGCGCATATAGGTTAGATATTGGAGCGGCAATGGTTGGTCGAGCCCAAACTCCTTGCGCAGGGCTGCCTTGATCGCCGGCGTTGCTTGAGGACCCGCCGCCAGACCCACCGGATCCCCCGGCACAATGCGCGCAATAATAAAGGTGAGTAGACTCAACCCTATGAGCAGGGGAATGATGAGAACCAGGCGACGTAGCAGGTAGGTGCGCAGTGACATTGGGCGATTAGAGGCTAGTGATTGGTGATTAGTTGATTGGTGATTAGTGATTGGGTGATTGAGCGTCCGCACCTATGCGTGGGCGTTTGGGGGCGCGGCTCACGCCGAAGTCCTCGGAATTTCCAATCACCAATCACCTAATTGCCAATCCCTCACTCCGGGCAACCTTCCATTGCCAAATCTTGGAAGAGGACGGAGAGGCTCTCCAGCGGGCGGAATTCGTACCCTTTGACGCACTCGTGGGCGGCGATGAGGGTGTTCTCGGTGTAGGTCCAAATTGAGGGCTGGTCGGCGACAAGTTGGCGTTGCACCTCGGCATACATCTCCAGACGTTTGGCTTCGTCACTCAGCACGCGCGCTTCATCCAGCAGCTTATCCACCGCGTCATTCTTGTAGAAGCTACAGGAGTTGAAACTGCCCCACTGGCCGGAATGGTATTGGTTGTAGAGATGGGCGTCAGGGTCGAGATAGGCCGGCTGGGTGTAGATGTTGATCAGATCCGGCCCTGTCTCTGGGCTGGCGCAACTGGCGACCATATCGGGCCAGAGCATTGGTTTCATGTTAAGGGTAATGTTAAGCTGCGCCAATCCATCGAGCAGGAGCAGACCGGTCACCTCTTCGCGCGTTAGATCGGTGACATAGACATAGTCCAGGGTAAAGCCGCCATCCGGCCAGGGCGATTGGGCAAGATATTCCTTGGCCTTGGCAATGTCATAGGTCGGCACCTCCAACCCTTCCACCGCCCCAACAAAGTTCAGCGGCGTCGGTCCCGGCAGCACCTGCACCGGAATATCTTCCACAACGGGCAGTTGTGCATAGTTCATGGCATAGGCTATGGCCTTGCGCACATTGATGTCGCTCGTATATTGGCCTTGGTTGTTCATCTTGAGCGTGTTGACAAAGAAGCCGCTGTTCTCATAGATGACAAAGCCGGGATTGGCGGAGATTTTTTCAGCGTCCTGGCCGTCAATGGTATCCGCAATATGGGTCTCACCAGCGAGCAGCGAATTCACCTGTGACGCGCTGTCGCGTTTGATGATCCAGAGGAAGCCGTCGATATGATTTTCACTTTTCCAGCCGCCCCAGTAATCGGCGACGGCATTGAATTCATAGAGGTTGCCAATCTCCCAACGTCCTTGCGTAAAGGGGCCGGAGCCGGCCTCATGCTCTTTGAGATAGCTCTGACCAAAGTCATCACCCTTGTTCGCCTCTACCACGGCCGGATTGACGACATAGAGTTGCGTCAGGGTGCCCACAAAGGGTGCAAAGGGCTGGAGCAGAGTAAATTCAACCGTGTGCTCATCAATGGCCTTGGCCGAATCTGCATCTGCAATCCCAGCCCAACGATAGGTGGGCGGCCCTTGAAGCGTCATCAGACGGTTAAAGCTATAGACGACCGCGTCGGCATTGACGGGGCTGCCGTCATGAAAGACAGCATTCTCTTTGAGCGTAAAGGTAAAGACTGTGGCATCGTCGCTCACTTCATAGCTGGCTACCAGGTTGGGCTCCAGGTTGTTGCCACGGGTGATAAAGAGGGCATCATAGAGGCTAAGCAAGGCGGCGTTGATCGAATAATTTTCCCCTGTAGCAGGATCGATGTTGTCAATGTCCTGGTTGCCGCCGTATAAAAGGATTTTGCTGCCGCTTGCTGCTGGCGCCGCGGCCGGTTGCTCAGCCGTAGTCTCCGCCTGGTCACCGCCAGGGGTTGCCGCCGGCGCACACGCGGTCAGCATCAGCGCAAAAATGCCAAGCAGTGTACAAAATTGATAGATTCGTTGCGGGATCTTGAAACTAGCCATAGATGATTCCTTTGCTGTTGACTGTGCTAGTAAATCTAGGCGTAAATCGTTACATAAAACTACTCCTTATATCCGAGTAACTGTAACGATTGATTGCCGTAAGTATTTACGCCCAACTGTACTAGGTGGATGGCGAGTGTATGAGACGAGCAGGGAAATTCTCTCTATTGTTCCAGGTTGCCGCCAATTTGTCAACAATTTAGCGTTGCTACAGCCGTTTGAACTTTCGGGACGCATATGGCATAATCGGGCTAGTGAAACAGTGGTTCAACCTGGAGGTTGCAATGAGTATTGCACAGATCGATAGCACCACGCGGGCCAACGGCAAAGAGGCTGCCGGCCGTTTTGTCTCTGAAGCAGAATATTGGGACCACTACTATGAGCTATCTGATTACCATTATGAATGGAACAACGGTTATTTGGAGGAAAAACCGGTGACAGATTATGCGCAGTTTCAGCTCTATCTCTGGTTTTTGGGGTTGCTGAAAGACTTTCTGCATGTCAATCCCATTGGCCGCATGATCGGGTTGGAATTAGGCTTTCGTCTCCACCTGCCCACGAAGATAACCGTCCGCAAGCCAGATCTAGCCGTAGTGCTCAATAGCAATCCGACGCCCTTGCGCGATAAAGATCGCAGCTACCAGGGCATCTTTGATCTCTGTATTGAATCGCTCTCCGATTCCTCCCAAAATGATGTGGAACGGGACACTGTCACCAAAAAGCTCGAATATGCGGCCGCCGGTGTGCGCGAGTATGTGATTTTGGATGAGCGGGGGCAGGAAACTGCCTTTTATCAGCTCAATGCGCGCGGCGTCTACGCACCCATTCCAGCCCGCAATGGCGTTATTCGCTCACGCGTGCTGCCCGGCTTCCAATTCCGTGTGGCGGACCTCTATCATCTCCCTCATCCCCCGACACTGATAGGGGATAAAGTCTATGCGGCCTTTGTCTCGCCCTATATCCGTGCAGAACGGGAACGAGCAGAGCAAGCAGAGGTCCGAGCGGAACAAGCCCAGCAGCAAGCTATCCAATCGCAGCAGCGCGCTGACACCTACGCTGCCCTGCTCAAGTCACTGGGCGTTGACGTTGATAACCTGCCGGCTGCGGAGTAACCAGCCTGTCCACAGGAGCATGGGCAGCAGGCTTAGGCCCGTCATCCACCAGATGAGGCCAGAGATACTCAGATGATCGAGCGCAACGCCGACTGCCGTCGAGGCCAGCGCACTCCCCAAATAGAAGAACATGAATTCGGTGGCAAAGATGCGGCCACGTACAGGGCCCGGCGCGCGCTGCAGAAGTAGTTGGGTGGAAAAGACCCAAATGAGTCCACCGCCAAAGCTCCGCAACATTGTCCCTATCAAGACCAAACCAAAGCTAGCTAGGGGCGCGGTCAACAACAATCCCACTCCACCAGCCAGATAGCCTACGGCAATTGCCCAACGCAAGCGCGCCGGTTCGTCACCGGTGACATAGCGAACCAGCATAGGACCAATCCCTGTGCCTACACCGGCCACGGCAAACATCAGCCCCAAACTGATGCCGCCTTCTTGGCCGATGATAAAGACCTGTTGGGCAATTGCCACCTGTACTACCTGAAAGCCCGATGAAAGAAAGAGCGAGTTGGCTGCCTTCTGGAGGGCAATGAGCAGTACGTCCTTATGCTCGCGCAGGAAATGAAGTCCTTCGGCATATTGTTTTAGCGCGCCGCTGACCGATTTGTCACTGCCGGTTAGCGCCGGCTTGTTGGCCAATACAACTCGACTGATGAAAAAGGCAGAGGCAAAAAAGGTGATGCCATCAATTACAAAGGCCGGATAGATGCCCCACACGCCAGATGCTAACCCGCCCAATGCAGCGCCCAACGCCAACATCACCGACCAGGTGGCCGAACTGAGCGCATTGGCCGCGCCAATCTCTGCCTCGATGGTTATATCAGGCAGGATGGCGTTGCGGGCGGGAAAAAAGAAGGCGCTCAGGCCCAGTTGCACCGCGGTTAGGGCATAGAGCAGCCAGACATCGCCCGATTTGCGCACCAGCAAAAAGCCGAAGACGACAATGGCGCGGGAGAGATCTGCGGCCATCAAAATATACTTGCGGTTATAGCGATCGGCCACAACCCCGGCCAATGGACTAAGCAAGAAAGGGGCCAAGGTGCGCACCACAAAGAGTGAACCCACGGCCAGTCCGGACTGCGTCAATTGGCCAATCAGCGCGGCCGAGGCAATCAGGTTAAACCAGTCGCCCAATAAACTGACAATTTGACCAAACCAAAGATTGCGAAAGTTAGTATTCTGGCGCACCAGTTGGACATAGCCCACTGAGGATGCCATCTGTTCACGTTGCGTTGTTGTCATAAAGCGTTTTTGATTCTACTCGACTGTGCTCGGGGTAATAGTGTACCTGGTCAAGCGGTGGCGAGCGATGCGCCACTCGCCACCCGCCACTCACCACCCGCGGGAGCCTCTTGGGCGCGCGACCGCGTCTTCTGCCAATATCTTATCCAGCGTTGTCACCAACCGGTCGGCGTCCTGCTCGTCAAAGACCAGCGGTGGCTTGAGCTTGAGCACATTGTGATCCGGCCCATCGGTGCTGATCAGAATGCCATGATCGCGCATCCGGTTGGCCACATACGACGCGTGCTCGCCGGCGGGCAGCTTCTCTGCTCGGTCCAGCACCAGTTCCACACCGATAAAGAGGCCCAACCCCCGCACATCGCCAATCAGCGGATATTTGTCCATGAGCGCGCGCAACCCGCCCATAAGACGATTGCCGACGCGCCAGGCATGAGCCTGTAGTCCCTCTTGCTCGATGACATCCAAGACGGCCATGCCCACCGCACAGGAAACCGGATTGCCGCCAAAGGTGTTGAAATATTCCATCCCATTGGCAAAGGCATCGGCAATGGCTGGGGTCGTCACCACTGCACCCAGTGGATGGCCATTGCCGATGGGCTTGCCCATGGTCACAATGTCGGGCACAACGCCCTGCGTCTCAAAGCCCCAAAAGTGGGAACCCACCCGCCCAAAGCCAACCTGCACCTCATCCGCAATACAGAGGCCGCCGGCCGCGCGCACATAGTCGTAGGCGGTGGCCAGGTAGCCATCGGGTAGAACAATCTGTCCGCCACAGCCAAGCAGCGATTCGGCAATGAAGGCCGCGATGCCGCGTCCCTGGTCCTCGTCGATAAACTCCTGCACATGCGCGGCGTAACGCCGGCCGATTGCCCAATCTGTGCCTTGGTAACGGCCGCGATAGGGGTCAGGCATGAGAGCAACGTGGGTGAAGGGCGGCGCCCCCGCGCCCCCGGGTCCGTCAAATTTGTAAGGACTAATATCGATTAGCGAAGTGAGATTGCCGTGGTAGGCCACATCCAGACAGATCGTGTCGAGGTGGCCGGTGTAGGCGTACGCTAGCCGCAATGCCAGATCGTTGGCCTCGCTGCCCGAGTTGACAAAGAAGCAGACGCTTAACGGCTCCGGCAGCGTAGCGCACAGCCGTTCGGCATAGTCGGTCAGGCCGTCATAGAGATAGCGGGTGTTGGTGTTGAGCACCGCCATCTGTTGTTGTGCTGCCCGCACGACATGGGGATGACAGTGGCCCACATGACAGACGTTGTTGACCACATCCAGATAAGCATAGCCGTCAATGTCATAGAGAAACTGACGCCGCGCCCGTACAATGTGCAGCGGCTCCCGATAGGAGATGCTCAGGTTACGCCCCAGGTGACTGCGGCGACTCTGGAGCAACGCTGCTTTGGGGCGATGGGGCTGAGGAAACGCCGCTGGCGGAATTTGAAGAATCAGATTCGGATCAGGGCAAAGACTCAGCCAGAGGGCGCGTTGGCTGGGGGCGCCCACCCCATTAAAGCCGCCGCAATCGTCCATCAGATCGGTGATTATCTGAAAGTGCAGATGGGGCGGCCAATCGCCATTGAGCGGATAATCGCCAATCGCCCCGATCTTTTCCCCCTTTTTGATAATCTTCCCTGGATAAAGGTCCGCTAATGACTCTTCGCTGAGATGACCATAGAGCGTGTAAAAGGTGAGCCTTTCAGGCATCTCCTGGGATACATCACCCGTCCCCCGCCCCTCGCCTCTCGCCACTGTATGCTGCAAGATCACCGTCGGCCCATAATCCTGATAGTTGGCGTTGTTGGCAAAGCTGTGGACAGCGCCGTCCAGGGGGGCATAGACCGGCGCGCCGGCAGGCTGAAAGAGATCGATGGCCAGATGGACGGTGCGGCGCTCCGGCAGTTCGTTGCTTGGTTGCACAAAAGCGTCAGTGGCATAGAGCAGCCGCGCTTCGTTGTAACGGCCAATGCCGACCTTGACGCCGGCCTGCTGCATGGCCCCAAAGAGGGTCTTTGTAAAGGCCGCCGTGTCGGTCGAGTCGGCCATATTGGCCACCAGCGGACTGCCCACGCTCAGGTCAAAGACCAACACCGGTTCCGTCCGTAGATCCTGGTCGATGACCGGCGCAAAGTGCGCTTGATTGGCCTGTAGCCACTGCACCAGTGCTGGTGTCTGCGGACAGGGCTCAAGGCCACAGGCTTGGCGCAGGGTGTAGTGGGCTAGATTGGGATGGATGGTCGCCAGCTTTTCTAACAAGGACCAGGCCGGCGCTTCGCTGATCGAGAGGTAGGCGTTATCCGGCTGTAAGGCTTGCTGATGGGCCGAGATGCAGACGCTCATACAGAGACGCATACAGATGAGTGGGTAGAGCACAGCCAGTTCGACTTCTGTGAGCGGATAGGCGGCATGGTAGCCGCGCACCACCTCCGCCGCCGCCGCCAGCGGGTCAGCTTTTGCCAACATGATATAGGCCGCGGCAATCGCCACTTCGCTCACCGTATAGGTACGCACCATGTCGCCAAAGTCGATGACGCCGGTCACCCGTTGCGTAAATCCTGTCAAGCCATCGTCAACCTGCTTGCCAACCCGCTCGCCGACCAGCACATTATAATCATTGCCATCGTTGTGGATGATGCTGGTGCGTACTTGGGGGAGCAAGGGCAGTGCTTTGGTTGCAAAGTGTGTTAAGAAGTTTGTGACCAGTTGCCGGCGCACCGGGTCGATTATTTCGTCCTGATAGCGACGGATGACCACACTAGCTTGCTGTAAATCCCATTGCAGTTCGCGCGTGGCGGCGGGATGGTCAAAGGTGGCCAACGCCTTATCTAGCTTGCCCAGATATTGACCCAGATCGCGCAAAAGTGCGGGGGAGTGGGGCTTGACCGTGGCCAACGGTCTCCCCGGCAAATAGGTCAAGAGACGGACAAAGTGTTGCGCCCCCGCTGCCCCGGCAATGGTGGCAATGGGCTCACCGGTTAGGGTCGGCAGCAAGCGCGCCACGGGAATATCGCTCTGTGCGGCGATATGGGCCAGCGTTTGATTTTGCAGTTCTAAAATGGCTAGCGCTTCCTGTGCGTTGGCAAGCTTGAGGACATAATGGCGGCCATCATGGGTCGTGAGTAAAAAGTTTTGGTCGCGCTCGCTGGCCAGGGGCGCGGCCGTCGCGGCCAAGCCATACAGTTGCGCTGCCAGCGCAACTGCATCCGCCGGCCGCAAGCGCGGGGCAAATTGAACAAGCGACATAAGAACTCCGATCTCTATAATCTAGATAATGTCATCCCAGGAGTTTACCGAGTTTACACAAATTCGGCAACCTGTAGAGAGTGCATTTCCGTTTGCGCAACATGTCGGGGACGGACCAAGAATCGGTTGGAATTGGGGATCGCATGTGGTCCGTCCCCCTATTCATTTTCTAATCAGTCTCTCATTGATTGCGAAGGCTTTTTACCGGAGACGCGCCGTAATTCCGAAGAGTTTCCGAAGCCTTATGACCTATAGTAGAGGGTGCGCATGGTTTGTTTGGTGCGGTTTTTAACGCGCCCATTGACAGCTTTGGAGGATACATTGCATGACGCAAACAAAACTGTTGTACTTGAGCCTGCTCCTGTTGCTCCCCCTGATTGTGTTCAGCCAGGCCCATGTTGTCTACGCGCGTTCGATCACCGTTTGTGCCAGTGGCTGCGACTACGCCTTGATCCAGGATGCGATTGAGACCGCCGCGCCCCATGACACGCTCGATGTGGCTGCCGGAACCTACCCCGAACATTTGTCCCTTTATGACAAGCAGTTGACCATTCACGGTGCAGATGCCGCTACGACCGTGCTGGATGGCGGCAATGATGGACGTGTGCTCTTTCTCTATGCCAACACGGCTCTCACCCTTACCAATGTGACAGTGCGCAATGGTCGCATCGCCGATAACCAGGGCGGCGGCATCTATAGTGATGGCGTGCTGACCCTGGATGCCAGCCGTGTCATGAGCAATAGCGCCAGTGTCTCTGGTGGCGGCATTGCCAACTTTGGCGTTATGGTGATTAGCAACAGCGTGATTACGGATAACGACACTTATTTTGGCAATGGCGGTGGGATTGTGAACGGCGGCCAACTGACGGTGACAGCGAGCACCATTGCCGGCAACCACGCCCAAACCCGGGGCGGCGGCATCTACCATAGCGTTGGCGTCTTGACCCTCGCCAACAGCACTGTGACCAATAATTACGGCGACTTTGCCGGCGGCGGCATCGCGAACTTTGACCGCATGAGCAGTGTGAACAGCACCATTTCCGGCAATTTTACAGAGGGCGCCGGTGGTGGCATCCTTAATGGCGGGCGCTTGGCGGTGGTCAACCTGACGGTGGCCGACAACCACGCCGGTGATGGCAACAGCCTCTATAACAGCGGGACCCTCACCGCCACGAATACAATCATGACCGACGGTGCGATAGGCAAGAACTGCACCAATTGGGGCATCGTCAATTCGTTGGGCGCCAACCTGGAGCGCGCCGCCAACTGCGGCTTTACAGCCGCCAATGACCTGCAGAACCGCGACCCGCTGCTGGCGCCTTTGGCGGACAATGGCGGCGCCACCCCCACCCACGCGCTGTTGCTGGACAGCCCCGCGCTTGACACCGGCAACAATTGTCCGCCTCCGGCCACCGACCAACGTGGCCTGGCCCGGCCCAGCGGCGCAAAGTGTGATATCGGCGCCTTTGAAGCGGGGGAGGGGGCGGCGGCTCCCTTTACCTGGCCCACTTGGGCGCGTACGGCGCGCATTGCCGGCGCCTACTTTGCGCCGGATGAGAGTGACGCGGCAATCGATGCCCGCTTGGACGAACTGGCTGCGCAACAGGTCAGTGTGGTGTTGGCCGACAGCCCCTGGGGGGAAAAATATGCAGTGTGGGCGGATGATGATCAATTTGTGCCTGTCAAAAATCTGATCGCCAAGGTGGTGGAAAAGGCCCATGCCCGCGGCCTGAAAGTTGTTATGTATCAGACTGGCTTGGAATTGCTGTCTGACCCGGAGCGTAATCCAGGGCTAGAATACCCGGAATGGGCTCAGAAAGGGCTCAACGGCACACCGCTCCTGTACAATGATATTAGCAACGAGGACGAACATTGGCTAAACAAAGGCATCTGGGATTTCTGGGTGTCCCCCTGCGCCTTTCAAACGCACTCCTTGGCGCGCGTACAGGATGTCGTTGCGACCGGCATTGACGGCCTTTGGGTTGATCAGGTCTATCTGCAATCAAGCATTGGCACCCATGATGATCTGTGGCCTTCAAGTGACGCGTGCAGCGCAGCCGCCTTCACTCATGACACAAAGCTGGAAATGCCCGTCGAGGAAAATTGGGATGATTCGATCTTTCAACGTTGGATCGTCTGGCGCCACAAACAGATTGCTGACTTTCTGTTGGCCGAAAAAGCCGCGGCGCGGGCGGTGAATCCCAATTTGGTCTTTTTCAATGAGAACTCCAGCGTAGATGCCGGTCGCCCCACCTATGTGGCCAATGACCCTGCCAGCTACCTGACCTATTCCGACATGAGCACCGGGCATGAAGTTGAAACCATTGCCGACCGCATGGATGAGGGTGAGACAGGGATGAAGTCTGCGACGCTGGATCAGTGGTTGGCCTTGCGTACGATGATCGCCTTTGCCCGCGGCGTCGATGTGGGGAAACCGAGCTGGATTCTGACCTATGGCTACGAGCCACGCGACAGTGCTCAATTGGCTGGCTTTACCCTGGCCGAGGGGGCGAACTTTTATGAGACCAAAGGTCCGCAGATGGCTGACACGGCAGGCGTCGCCTATCGCACCCAACTCTTCCAGTGGATTGCCGACCATGAAAGGGCACTTTATCAAGGAACCTCGGCGGCTGAAGTGGGCCTGCTCTATAGCCCGCGCACGCGCGATCTGGTGGACACAGTCTCCGGTGAGCCCTATGATGTCCAAGATTCGGTTCATTTTGCCGCCTATCGGACAACGGCCAATCTGCTCTACCGGGCGCATATCCCCTTCGACATTGTAATTGACACCAATACCACTGCCTTTTCGCACTATCATGTGCTGATTGCGCCGGAGATCCAGGCGTTGGCCAATACAACGCTGACTGCGCTGGAGGAATTTACGGGTACATTGCTGACGACCGGCGAGACGGGGCTGTATAATGAGTGGCTACAGGATCGCCCGGCGGAGGAGATGGCAGCACTGCATCCTGTTCATTTTGCGGCGCCGGATGAAAATCTTGTTGATGTTGCCAATACCCATTTGCTGACAACGACGGCGCCGGCATCCATCCAGATTGGGTTACGCCAACAAGTTGACGGCTATGCGTTGGTGATTGTCAACACGATGACCACTACGACGCCGGCCTTCACCATCGAGCTACGGGTGGCAAGCCAGCCCCAAATTTCGGCAACCCACCTCTCCACGCTGGATGGTGTGGAGGTGGCAGTTCCTTTTAGCCTTGCAGATGATCAGCAGACGCTTCATTTGAGGATACCGGCGGGCATTGAAACCGTAGCGCTCTTGACGGTGACGACAGGGGAGGTGCAACCTAACGGGAGTGACAATGAGGTTAGCTTTCGGCTTTGGTTGCCGCAGATCATTGACTGAAGGCTGCGCTGTGATAGCAAGTGGCGAGTGGTGGGTGGCGTTGCATTTACCCCCTCACCAGCCACCACCCAGTTTTTATTTTTAGAATAGACGCCATGCCTACCAGCACCGATAACCATGAAGGTAGCTACTGCCGGCTGGTAGCTGGTGGCTGGTAGCCACTGGTGTGTTGCTGCGCTTGCGCGCGCCAACAGCTAGCAGCGACCAGCCAGCGCCTACTGGGCAACCAGCGGTAAGAAAAGTGTGTTTTCCAGCGTGGCTTCGGTCACGCCATCAGTGGTTGTAGGCGTGGCCACCATTGCCGGCGATGCACCGGGCTCCACTTCAGCGTCACTGTGTGAAGGTGCGTTAGAGAAAAGATCACCGTTGCTCTGTTCAGACGTAGCCGGTGGTTCAACCGCTAAGCTATCATCCCAGACGTTGCTACTCCAAATATCACTGCTGCCGCTGCTCGAGTTCCAACTGACACTGTTCCAGCTCACACTGTTCCAACTGACACTGTTCCAACTCACGCTGTTCCAACTGACACTATCCCAGGCAATCGTACCAAAGCCGCCAAAGAGCGCCTGGCTAATCAGCGTGCCGGTGTTGGCGCTTTGGGTGGTTGAGCCTTGCACTGCGGCATAGACATCCAAATAGCCGGCGCCGGCCAGGGTGCTGTTATAGTGAGCCCAGTTGTGGTTGGCCGTCGCTTTCAGCCGATATTTGACCTGATCGGGAGTCAGATTGGGTTCATCTTGCAGTAGCAGCGCAACCGCACCACTGACCACGGGCGCAGCCATTGACGTGCCGGAGAGACGGAAAAGGTAGTTGTCGACCCGATGGGTGGGGTGTAACTGATAGGCTGTAGCAGAGGTGTCGGCCAGTAGACTCACAATGTCACGGCCCGGCGCCACTAGATCCGGCTTGGCAAAGCCCTGCTCTGTCCACCCATAGGCCGAAAAGAAGGGCACAGTATCATCGCTGATTGTCGCTGTGCCCACCTGATCCGTAGCGCCCACCGTAATGACAAAGGGATCATTGGCCGGCGGATAGAGGGTCACGGGACCATTGCCTGTGCCATTGTTACCGGCTGCGACTACGACCACAATCCCATTAAACCAGAGCAACTCAACCGCAACACTCAGCGGGCTGAAATGATAGGACTCTGGGACGACACTGTTCATAGAGAGATTGACGACACGGATGTTATAGGCGCTCTTGTTCTGATAAACCCAATAAAGGCTCTGAATCACATCGGAAATATAGCTCACGCCATTGGCATTGCTGACCTTGACATTGATCAAATTTACCTGTGGCGCCACCCCGACGCGCACACCATTGGACGTTGCGCCATTGCCCCCAATAATACCGGCGACATGGGTTCCATGCCCATAGCTGTCGTTGGTGTTACCGCTATGGGAAAAGTCAACTGCGCTTACAATACGTGATGTATTGCTGCCGGCAATTTTCAAATCGGGATGATTGTTAATACCACTATCGACAACGGCCACCCCAATCCCAGCGCCTTGTAAGGCCGGTAGCTCCTGCCGTAATTGATTTACCCTAACGGCGGGAATAACAGGACTAATGGGGATATCGAGACTACCCTGGCTGGTATAACGTAGGGTCGTAAACTGATACGCAGCGCCGCTGTCAATGTAGCCGGCGATCACCACTTTTCCATCCTGCTGCATTGCCATACTAAAGCCGTAGTTGTCATTACCTGTGACCTGTGTCGTGGCGTAACCGTCACCATCAAAGCTTGGGTCGAGCACACCACTGCTCGTATAACGCAATAAGGCCACTTTCCCATCCCAGCGTGCGCCATTCCAAATGTAGGTCACACCGCCGACCATGAGCTTCCCGTTTGGTTGGACCGCCAGAAAATGACCATAATCGTCGCCGTTGAGTTGGGTGGTAACAATCCCATCACCGCCAAAGGTGCTGTCCAATGAACCATTACTGTTATAGCGCAGGACAGCTATATCAAAATCATTGCCGTTATCGCTAATCCCCATTACAACCAGCTTACCATCCGGCTGAATTGTGATCGCGTTGCCACGGTCGTCGCCGCTGCTTAGTTGCGTCACTGCATAGCCATCGCCATGAAATGAGGTGTCTATTGCACCATTGCTGTTATAACGCGCCGTCACAATATCATACCCCCGACCGCTACCAAAATTGGCAGTGCCGGTAAGTACAATCTTACCATCACTTTGAATAGCCGCAGGAACGCCATACCAATTGCCTCTGATGACATCGGTAACAACAATGCCATCACCGTCAAAGGTGCTGTCCAACGCACCGTTAGTTTTATAGCGGATTAGGGCAAGATGATTACTGTTTTCACGCCCAATTACCAAAATTTTACCATCAGATTGGAGGAGTACACCGCTCACATTCTCATGGCCATTAATGTTGGTGGTAACGCGGCCGTTGTAGCCAAAGCTCGTATCAAGGGCGCCATTGCTTTGATAGCGGATGACGGCAATATCAAAATTGCTACCATTGTAAACATGTCCGGCTACGACCAGTTTGCCGTCGGGCTGTACAGCTACAGCTAAGCCACGGTCATCAGTGTAGGTAACATTGGTGATGACAGAGCCATTGCTGCCAAAGGATGTATCTACCGTACCATCGCCATTATAGCGCGTTAGGGCAATAATGTTTCTTCCCATCCAGGTTGTACCGGCCGCGACGATTTTGCCATCAGGTTGGAGAGCAATAGCATAGGCTGCGGCGCTGCTGCCGATTGCCGTGGTAACCACACCATCCTCACCGTAGCTTATGGGTGCGGTCATGGAGCGGACAGGTGAATCCAGAGAAATCCAACTAATGCCAGGTGTGCGGGCCAACTCTGCAATGGCATCAGCCGGCACTTCGGTTGCAAAGCCATTAATGAGCGGCAAGTCACGTACTGGAACTAAAGCCGAGCGCGCCAGGGTCGGCAGTGTGCTCTCTGCCTGGGGTTCACGTTGAACAATGATTTTTACTGGCTCATTGGAACGGCTTTGGGTGAGCTGCAAGAGTTGGGGATCTACCCGTAGCTTCTCGCTTTGGGCATAAGTTGACGATGGCGGTATGGCGCTCCAGAGGAGTAGGGTTATTAATATCAAGTTGATGCATCGTTTCATATAACGAGTTCCTTTATTTTTTGCGTAACTGCTGAGGTGTCATTCACAGCAACTATGCGGTGGAACGGAATGAAACCTGCTGCTGCACCATATAGATCTTGGCTCACGCGGTATACCAGGTGCGTAAATCATTGTTGGGAGTTTTCGTGAAACGCGTAGGGGTCCATTCGATTTACATTTCCCATCTGAGAAAAGTCTGGACTACCGGCTTACTCAAAATTCGCCAGAACGCAGTATAACATTGACTTTGTCTACCTTTTCTGTCAAAAATCTGTCTTTACGCCTTGATACACCTAATGATGCTTAAAATTCTGTGCATGTTTGCCAAGGATCAGATAGGGTTGGATAGGATTGGACCTTCTTCAGTCTACCTGAATTCCAAGGATGCAGCGACTGCCGACCCTTGGAATTCAGGTACGCCTTTTTACGTATTTTTACACTAAACTTAAGGGCTCTTCAGGAGTTCATGAGGCAGACAAGAAGCAGCCACAACCTTCCTGAAAAAGGCCATGCGTCGTTGCGGTGACTCTACATGCATGGGCCTCTTCCAGAAGGGTGGACCAGAATCTCTGGTTCTTCCTGTGTAACCGATACGGGCGGAACTCTATTTTTGTAAGACCAAATAGATGTTGTTGCCTAGCTACGCAGAGGTGCTCTTGACAATCTGGAAAGAAAACATTAAGCTTAATCTGTAAAATTGAGAGCTGCCTTTACTATGCGGATGGTACAAGCAATGTTTACTAGTATCAGACAGTGTACAGCTTCTAGGCTAATTGCAATCTTCGCTCTAAACCTTGCACTCATATGGCTGTCCGCTGCCACCACGCCAGCCTATGCACAAATCGATCAGCCAACACGACCAGATAACATTCACGGGACCGGGACGACTGCAACTCGATCCGCGCTAGATAACAACAATGCAGGGAATGCACTCCTAGCGCCACTTCCACCGCACTTCACTCATCTCACTGTTGACGACGGTTTAACCAACAACGATATCACTGCTGTCCTGCAAGATCGTCAGGGGTTTCTCTGGATCGGCACGCGTGATGGCCTTAACCGCTATGATGGCTACACGGTAGTCACCTATCGTCATGAGCCGGGCAATCCTAACTCGCTGCCGCGCAATGAGGTTAACGCCCTCTTCGAAGATCATGGCGGCATGCTCTGGATCGCCACCAGCGATGGCGGTATTACCCGGTATGACCCTCGGCTCGAAACCTTCAAAGGCTTTCATCACGAGCCGGACAATCCACAGAGCCTGGGCGGCAATGTGATCTTCTCGATCCACCAGACCTCAGATGGTCAACTCTGGTTTGGCGGCCCAACGATCAGTGGCTTGACCCGGTTTGACCCCATAACCAGGACCTTTGCCCATTACCAGGCGCCACCGCCAGAGAAAGGCCAAACTGGGCTTGACTTTCCGCGCGGGGCCATCATGCGGATGTACACCGATCATGATGGACAGCTATGGCTGATGACCGAAACCGCCCTAGCTCTCTACAATGCCGCGGCTGACCGTTTTCAGGTCTATCCATTACCACAGGATGAACTTGCAACGGCCTTCTTGCGCTCTCTCTTAGATGACGTGGTCCTAAACGATGGGGCCGATCGCTTTTTGGTGGGTGGTGCTGCGGGCTTATTCTGGTTTGATCCACATGAGGGCGCATTTTCACCGATTGCGGATTCCCCGAAGGGCATTGAAATCCTCCACCGCGACGAGCAGGGAGCCATTTGGGTCGGTACGCACAATGGTCTCTATCAGTTTCATCCGTCAACGCAGCAGACACAGCTAGTTGCACGCCATCGCGAGACCGACGCAACATCGCTTGCCGATAGCAATATCACTGCTATATTAACCGACCGCGGCGGGCTGCTCTGGATTGGTACACGCAACGGTGGCCTTAGTCGCCTCGATCCGGCTCAATATCAATTTGCCCGCTATGCATATGACCCTGCTTATCCGCACCTGTTGGCCGAACCACAGATCCAGGCGTTGGCCAGTGGCAGCGAGGGTGAATTGTGGGTTGCCACGCCCCATGTGCTCCACAGGCTACGAGCTGTTGACAAGGCAGTAGGCCCGTTGCCCAAGTCGGAGACTATAGGTGGAGTGGGTATTGATGGCACAAGGCTAGCGCGTATCGACCAACGAACTTTCCAAGTCACCCAATATCCGCTGCCGACCCTCTATCGTAATGGCGAGGTTGTGGCAAGCACCATTTTCCGCCTCTTGGTTGATCACCGCGGTCATCTTTGGCTCGGCATGACCGGCTCGACCGTGCTACAATTTGATCCCGAACAGGAGAGCTTTACGACCCATGAGTTGATTGAAGAGCCCCTTCCCCCAGGGCCACCGCCAACTATTGCGGCGATCTATGAAGATGGTGACCACGCTCTCTGGTTTGCTGTTTCATTTGTAGGGCTCTATCGTCTCGACGCGGCGCGCACAGAAATCACCGCGTTTCGTTATGCAGGACGCCCCAATTTCTTCGTTGGTGCATCCGATAATATTGCCAGCGCCACGGTAATGGCGCTTACGGGCGACAACAAAGGCTATTTATGGTTGGGCTATAATGATGGCACGATCAGCCGCTTTGCACCACAGCGCAACATCTTCACTCACTATCCCAGCCAAACCGTATTGACCGGCAATCTTAGTCGCCCTCTACCCCCACCGGGGACGAGTCCTAAACCGCGGCCCGGGCCGCCGCCGCCATCGCATGTGGCTCCACGTCCCCGCACTCTTTCACCCAAGCAACTTGCCATCGCCAATCCCATTGGCTGGATTGAAGTGTTATATTGGGATCGGTCAGCCAATCTGCTCTGGATCGGCGAACGTAATGGCCTGGCGCGCTTTGACCCGGCAACGGAACAGTTTACCCATTATGGCTCAGAAGCGGGTCTTTCCAATACCTTTATTGTTACTATTGAGCAAGATCAGCACGGTGATCTCTGGCTGGGCACCCAACATGGCTTAATCCGCTTTGACCCCGAAGAGGTGCGCGCCTACACTTACACCGTGGCCGATGGCTTACAAGATAATCAGTTCTCCAGGCTGGCAAGTTGGCACAGCGGAGATGGAAAGCTTCTCTTTGGCGGCAGCCGCGGGATTACTAGCTTCCGGCCAGATGCATTGGTAGAGCCAACTGCGGGCGCACCGGTGCGGCTCACCACCATGCGTCTATATAATGTCCCGGTGGTGGTGGGGGCGGACTCGCCCTTGCAAAAGGCGCTCTGGGCGACAGACGCGTTGACGCTCCTGCCGGATCAACAGGTGGTTGCCTTTGAATTTGCCGCGCTCAATTTCGCCGCACCCCAGCAGAATCGCTATCGCTATCGGTTGGATGGGCTGGAAAACGCCTGGAACGAAGTGGATGATAGCCGGCGCTTTGCGACCTACACAAGCTTGCACCCCGGCTACTATACTTTCCGCGTCCAAGGTGGGGACAGTAACGGCAATTGGCATCCAATGGCAACGACGCTGGCCATCCATGTGCTGCCACAGTGGTGGCAGACGCTTTGGTTCCGCGTGCTGGCCATCGTTGCCCTGGGTGCGGCAGTGGTTAGCGGTTATCATTATCGCACCCGCGCAATTGAATTGCGTAATCGGCTTTTGGAACAGCAAATCACCGAACGTACCGCCGCGCTGCGCGAGAGCGAGGAACGCTTCCGCGGTTTGGCAACATCGGCCTTTGAAGCGATTCTGGTTCACCAGGCAGGGGTGATTGTCGATGCCAACGATGCTGCGACGGAGCTATTTGGCTATGACTATGCGGCTTTAGTTGGAATGCCGATTATAACGCGCTTAAAACCGATGTTGCCGGCAATGGCAGTTGGGGCAGAGCTGACTGATGTGCCGGTGCACTATGAAATTGAAGGAGTGCGCGCCGATGGCAACACGCTCCCGCTTGAAGCCCACATGCGTACTGTGCCCTATCAGGGTGAAGAGGCGCTTGTGGTGGCGCTACGCGATCTGACGGACCGGCGGGCCACCGAGCGTCAACGCCAACAGTTGGCCGCACTGGAAGAACGCGAGCGCATTGGTCGCGATCTCCATGATGACTTGGGGCAGGTCATAGGTTATATCACTATGCAGGCGCAAACTGCGCAGGAGTTGCTCAAACAGGCAAAGTCTGTCCAGGCACAAAGCACATTGGAAGCGCTGACCGAAGCCGCCCAGTCGGCGCATAGCAGCGTGCGCCAATATATCCTGGGCATCCGCAACCAGAGGCCCCAGAACGCAGCGCTGGATTTTTTTACTGCTCTGGACTTGTACCTAGAACAGGTACGCGAGCGACACGGCCTTACCGTCCATGTCAGCTTGCCGGATGAATTGCCGGAACCCTTGCTCTCTACCCAAGTCGAGACCCAGTTGTTACGCATTTTACAGGAAGCCGTTACCAATGTTCGTAAACATGCCGGCGTCAAAGCCGCCAGCATTGTCTTTCTGCTGCAACCCGACGAACTGCAAGTCATTGTCAGTGATGACGGGCGTGGGTTTACAATGGCGCCGATCAAAGAAGGTGTACTTGACCATGAAATCAATAATACGCAACACATAACGCGCGCAGACGACAGCACATCTCCTTTCTCTAATCTCCATTTCGGTCTTGATATTATGCGGGAGCGCGCGGCAGGTGTTGGGGGCAAGCTCGAAATTCGTTCAATGCCGGGCTGTGGCGTCCAATTATTTGTCACAATGCCTCGCCGGCTGGAGTTACATCCCCATGAAGAGCTACGCGGGCTGCGTGTGCTGCTCGTCGACGATCATCCACTCTATCGAGAAGGGCTGCGCAATATGCTGGCGGTGCGTGGCATTCATGTCGTGGGCATTGCGGAGGATGGCCAAGCAGCTGAACGGCTGGCTCATCAGTTGCTACCCGACCTGATCCTCATGGATATTGAGATGCCTAATGGTGATGGTGTGGCTGCGACCAAAGCGATTAAGAGTGCGTTACCGGAAATCAAAATCGTTATGTTGACAGTGGCAGCCAGCACGGAAATATTGCTTACCGCGCTCAAACATGGCGCTTCCGGCTACCTGCTTAAGAATCTGGCAACCGATCAATTCTTTGCCCTGCTCAGCGAAGTATTGCAAGGGGAGACGGTGCTTTCCCCTAGATTGACCACCTCTATGATCACGACATTGACCGCTGGTCTGCCCGCGGCAGAAGCGCAAAACGGCGCCCCGAAGGAACCACTCACAAAAACATCAGTGCGGAATGAAGAAACCATCTACGCACAGCTTCAGCAACTTACCGCGCGCCAACGCGAAGTGCTTGACTTGATCATCCAAGGCTTGACTAACAAAGAGATCGCCCGCGAATTACACATTACCGAACGCACGGTAAAATATCACATTGGTCTAATCCTTGAGCAAATGGGGGTGCAAAGCCGCTACGAGCTAATGCATCTTGTCCAAAACGTATCTGACCAGGACGTATCTGGCCGGAGCGCCAATGGGAACCATGCAAAATAAATATAGTGGCTATATTGGGTCTGTCCCCCTCCTGGCGGCTAAGGAATAGCGGTTAAATAAGTCGGCCAAAATGACCGGCTCTTCGGAAGAGCCGGTCATTTTAAATCGATGAGTTATTTGATCGCCAATCCTAAGGGTCTGTCCAGAATCAAAGTAGTGAATTTTTAGACTGATTTACACGAGTAGTTCGTCAAAAATTGTCTAGGTTATTTCTGGACAGATCCTAAGTAGTTGCGACAGCGGCATATCTACGCCATGCCTCAGATAAATTGCTACAACATCAAGTGCAAAATTCCGATTTTCACTGCTCCATCATTTGACTGGTACAGGCCTTTGAACTGTACCAATCCTGTACCTTTTTCAGCCATTGGCCAGTAGACAAACGGATTTTGCATTGTTACAGTCTTGTAGCGCATCTTCTTCTTATTAAAAAGTAAGTCAACTTAGTCAAAGCTCAAACTGCCAATCTGTGCTGTTTTGTCATTTATCAAACATACAGATCACCAGAAAAGCTTGTCCTATCGACCCAGTGAAGGATGGGGCAATAAATTTTTCTGGTAAACTATATCGCACTTTGAATGGAGTATAGAGGGATTGAATGGATAAACAGAATGCTAAAAGCAGCATAGTCAGCAACAGACGCGAGTGCGTTGCAAAGATTGTGGCTGGCAGCTTCCTGGTTAGTACCGCTCTCATAATTCTCATTACCTTTTGGATCTTTGGCCGCGATCAAACAACTGCGCTTGCCCATGCCGCGGCGCCCGACGTAGCAAAGCTGCAACAGAAGGCCGCGCAAAGCGCTACAGTCCGAGTGATTGTCGAACTCAATGTCGATTACAGGCCGGAGGGTGCGCTCTCATTTTTCACAGCTTGGGGACAGCGGCAGCGGATCGTAAGCCAACAGCAGCAAGTAATCAACCGCTTGGCCAGTCAGCAAGCCAGGCTATTGCGCCAATATAAATCAATCCCTTATATGGCGCTAGAAGTGGATGCCACGGCGCTGGAAACTTTGAGCACCATGGCTGGCGTGGTGAAGATCGTCGAGGATCAAATCGAGCAATTCAGCCTCAGCAGTAGCCTACCGATTATTCAAGCCCCATCGGCTTGGGCAGCCGGTTATACTGGTGATGGCCAGGTCGTCGCCATTTTGGACACCGGCGTCGACAAAGATCACCCGACCCTAAGCGGCAAGGTTGTCTCGGAAGCGTGCTATTCCTCTGATCCCACCATTGGTTTTCCTGCGTGCCCCGATGGTAGCACCGAATCGACAGCGACCGGTTCCGGCATTGATTGCACCGATGTCGCAGCCAGCTACGCGACCGCTGTCTCTAACTGCGGTCATGGCACCCATGTTGCCAGCATTGCGGCAGGGCAGGCTAGCGGCAGCTACAACGCCGGGGTGGCGCCCGACGCTCAGATCATTGCCATTCAGGTCGGCACGATCTTCACCGACACGACCACCTGTTCCGGCTATGACAGTTGCACCAGCGCCTACAATAGTGACATTCTGAGCGCCCTGGAACGGGTATATGATCTGCGCACGACCTATAACATTGCCGCGGTTAACCTCAGCTTGGGCGGCGACGCCTACAGCAGCGCCTGTGATGCCGTTGATATCCGCACAACGATCATTGAAAATTTACGCTCTGCCGGCATTGCGACGATTGTGGCATCTGGCAATAATGGGTATACCACCAAGATCTCAACGCCGGCCTGTGTGTCAGCAGCCATTAGCGTCGGCGCCAGCAACGACAGCGATGAGATCACCAGCTTCTCGAGTATCGCCACAATTTTGGATCTCTTAGCGCCGGGCAACAATATTACCGCGTCCTGGCCCAATAACTCATCAGCAACCGGCAGCGGCACCTCACAGGCGGCGCCTCATGTAACCGGCGCGTGGGCTGTCTTGCGCGAAAAGTATCCTACCGCGTCGGTGGACACACTGTTAGCTGCCTTGAAATCAAGCGGCACACTCATTGACGACACCCGGTCTGGGGGCAGCGTCACCAATCTTCCACGCATCAATCTCTATGACGCCCTATTGGTCCCTACGCCCACGCCTACCTCAACCAACACCGCCACCCCGACCAAAACACCGACGCCCACCAGCACCGCGACTGCGACATCCACCAATACCGCAACGGCGACGCCAACCGCGACCGCGACCGATACTTCAACGATTACTCCAACACCTTCTAATACGGCCACAGCGACCACTACGCCGACCGCTTCGGCTACGCCTACTGCTTCGGAAACCCCCACGCCCACAATGACGCAGACGGCGACGGCAACACCCACCCATACCGCCACGCCAACGGATACAGCGACAGCCACGTCGACAGCGACCCCGACAGCCACCAGCACGCCCTCTTGCTATAGCGCCATCACAGTCACCAATGCCAATGACAGCGGCGTCGGCTCCTTGCGCCAGGCGATCAGCGATCTCTGCGCCGGTGGTACGATTGACTTCGACGGTGACTATACGATCTATCTAGAGAGCACGTTAACCCTGAACATTGCCGCCACAATCGATGGCAGGGGTCACACAGTGACGCTCAGTGGCGACTCGAACAACGACGGCAGCCGGGATGTGCGCGTTCTGCGTATCAATAACAGCGGCGATGTACAGCTTAATCAACTCCAGATTGTGAGCGGTACGACGACTGCCGAAGGAGGGGGCGGCATCTACAACACAGGCCAGTTGGCTATCAGCGACAGCACATTGGCCGATCACTATGCCACCAGTTCCAGTGGATGGGGCGGCGGGGCTATGCTAAACAATGGCGTCTTAACGGTTACAAATACGCTTTTCACCGGCAATGAATCACCGCGCGGTGGTGCGCTCTTTAACAATCTGGGCAAATCACTGATTATCGAGAATAGCACCTTCTACAGCAACACCGCGACGCTGGAGGGGGGCGCCATTCACAACCGAGGCGCCTTCACGGCCACCAACACCACGCTTGCTGCCAACTTTGGGACAAAAGGCGGCGCCATCTTTACCTGGAATGGCACGAACTACTTTTTCAATAATCTTATTGCCAATAACACAGGTACAGACGAATGTCGCGGCGGTACACTGGCAACCAACGTAAACAACCTGATTACCGATGGCACGTGCAGCGCCGCTCTCAGCGCCGATCCCCTGCTTGCGCCGCTGGACGATTATAGCGGCGCCACCCAAACCCTGGCGCTACTGCCTGGCAGTCCGGCGCTGAATGCCGGTGATGATACATATTGTCCAACCACCGATCAACGTGGCGAAAACCGGGTTGGGGTTTGCGACATTGGTGCTTTTGAATCACAGGGCTTTACGCTGGCACTTAGCGGTGGCGATGCCCAAACGACTGACATCAACAGTACTTTTGCACAGCCCCTTGCGCTTGTCGTCAATGCGAATAACAGTATTGAACCGGTGGGCGCCGGCGGTAGCGTAGATTTCTCGGCGCCGACAAGTGGCGCCAGCCTAAGCGTTTCAGCATTCACCGCCGAAACTGATATCGCCGGCAATGTGAGCGTAGCGGTGACTGCCAATGGTGTAGCAGGCAGCTATCAAGTAAGCGCCGCCGTCGGAGCGGAGAGCGTCGCTTTTAGCCTGACCAATGCAGAAGAGCCGACCACAACGCCAACCAGCACTAGCACCGCCACAGCAACAACGACACCAACGGCGACACCTACCGAAACAGTGACCGCGACAGGTACATCCACGCCCATGCCAACGGCTACTGCGACTGATACCGCTACAGCAACCGCTACAGTCACTCCAGAATTGACCGCAACTGCAACCGCGACAGGTACATCCACGTCCATGCCAACGGCGACCGCGACGGGTACGGTCACCTCTGCGCCAACGGCAACCGAGACCCGCATGGCCACAGCAACCGGCACGGTCACTCCAGAACTGACCGCAACTGCGACCGCGACGGGTACGGTCACCCCTGCGCCAACTGCCACCGCAACAGCGACCGATACGCGTCTGCCAGCGCCAACCGCGACCAAAACCAGCACGACCACAGCAACCGACACGGTTACCCCTGCGCCAACTGCAACAGTGACACCCATACCAACAGCTACCGCGACGGGCACAGTCACTCTTGCAGCAACTGCAACGCCGACGATTACGCCGCCACCTGCGACCGTGACAAGTACATCCACTACAACGGCAACAGCCACGGACACGCCAGTTGGGACAGTAACGGTAACCGCTGCACCAACAACTGTACCAACGGCGATGGCAACAACTACTGCGACAGCTCTTTCATTACCTTCACCAACGCCTACAACTACTGCAACGCCTCTTGTGCAACCGACTCCCATTGAACTGGATCTTACCGTCACGGTCGGCATTAAGGGCATTAAACCTGCTTGTACGACAGCGCATGAAATCACAGTGCCGGTCAATACGACCGTGGTCTACTGCTATACCGTTTATAACAACAGCGATGCAACGCAGACCACCCACACTCTGGTTGATAGTATGTGGGGCATCCGTTTTGAGCGTGCGCCCATCGTTTTGCCGCCAGGGACGACACACACGGTCACCTTTACTGCCACGGTGCAAACAACAACCACAAGCGCCGCCACCTGGACAGCCGAGCAAGGTGAGCTGGCGCTTGTGGCGCGGAGCGCCTTTGCCACCAAAAATAATCGGCGCGGTTCCGATGCACTCAGGTGGTTCTATCGAATGCATGCCTGGTTAGCGCAGCTGCGCGGAGAAGCCGCCGTGACGACCATCTATGTCTCCGCAGCAACAGATGATCAAGATACCGACGGCATTCCTGATAATCTTGAAACTGCCGCTGACTTAGATGGCGACAATCTGCCCAACTTCCTGGACACCGACGCTGATGGGGATAGTACGCCTGATCGCGAGGAAGGAACAGAAGATCGCGATAACGACGGTCAGCCGGATTATCTCGATCCCGATACACAGCCACCGTCACCTACAGGGCTTCATGAACTCTATCTGCCGATCATTATGCGTTGATTGGAACTTTGTAGGCGGTGCGTGGGAGCAAGCAACCCGACACACCGTCTACAGGGCAAGCTCTACCGTATAGCGATTGCCGACTTGGGTGACACGATACTGCTCTGCTTCGTGCAGCACCAGTCGATTTCCCCGTTGTGACGTAATGGTCGCCTTATACAGCTTGCCCTTTCGCCACGCAATGTCAACCTCAAAACCGCCGCGGGCGCGCAAGCCCTTCACGTGTCCAGTAGGCCAGGCACTGGGCAGTGCGGGCAGCAGATGAATCGCACCGGTGTGGCTTTGGAGTAACATTTCGGCGATCCCCGCAGTGGCGCCAAAGTTGCCGTCGATCTGAAAGGGTGGATGGGCGTCAAAAAGATTGGCATAGACCCCACCCCCTTCCATAACGACGCCGGTCACCTCCACTAGCGTTAACATATTGCGCAACATAAGGAGAGCATGGTCGCCATCACCGAAACGAGCCCAAAAGTTGATCTTCCAGGCCATCGACCAGCCGGTGCCGCCATCACCGCGCAGTTCTAGCGAACGTCTGGCCGCCTGAAATAGATCCGGCGTACCGTGGCGGGTAATCTGACAACCGGGATGAAGCCCAAAGAGATGTGACACATGACGGTGCTGGTCGAGGGGATCGTCCCAGTCACTCGCCCATTCCTGCAACTGTCCATGTTGACCAATCCGGGGCGGATAGAGACGGGTGCGGGCGGCAGTTAACTCAGCGCGGAAGTCAGCGTCAATTTCGAGAATTGCGGCTGCCTCCAAACAATTGGTGAAGAGATCCCAGATAATCGCCATATCCATGGTGGAGGCCATGCTCACCGCCGCGCGCTGGCCATCCGGCATGGTAAATTTGTTCTCCGGCGAGGTTGAGGGCAACGTCACCAGCCATCCCTGGTCATCCTCCTGTAGCCAATCCAGACAGAACTCGGCGGCCCCTTTCATGACCGGATAAGCTTGATCGCGCAGATAGGCAACATCACCGCCAAAGGCATAGTGCTCCCACACATGTTGGGCCAGCCACGCACCGCCCATTGGCCAACAGGCCCAAACCGGATCACCCTGGCCATATGCGCCGACTTGCCCACTTTGCCGCCAGAAATCGGTATTGTGGTGCGCGACCCAGCCACGACAGCCATAGTTGACCGTCGCCGTCACACGACCATTCACACTCAGTTCCTGTAAAAAGTCAAGCAGCGGTTGGTGGCATTCGGCTAGATTGGTGACTTCAGCCGGCCAATAGTTCATTTCGGTGTTGATATTAATGGTATAGTTGCTGCTCCACGGCGGGCGAATTTCATCATTCCAGATGCCCTGAAGGTTGGCCGGTTGTGTGCCGGGACGTGAGCTGGCAATGAGCAAATAGCGCCCGTATTGAAAGAGTAACGCGACCAAATGGGGATCGGCGTGTTCTTTAAAGCGGCGAATGCGTTCATCGGTGGGCAGCGCTGTGGCGGCGGTTGATCCCAAATCTAGTTCAACGCGCTGAAAGAGCTTTTGGTAGTCGGCAAGATGGGTGGTCAACAAGTCACCATACGTTTTGGGCATGATTGGCGTGAGGATACTTTGGACTTGTTGCGCCACTTCCGGCTGAGAGCGACCAGAAACCTGCGCAAAATCGACAAAACCGCTGGCAGCCGTCAGATACAAGGTAACGGCATCGGCCTTGCGCACCACCAGCGCAGCACCAACCGGCTCGACCATGCCGCCTGTCACCTGAATGCGCAGTGCGGCGGCAAAGTTCAGACCAGAGCTCTGCTCATCTTCGCCGTAGATGATCGCTGGTTCCACGCGGCGGTAGCTTGGTTCAACATGGGTAGGACATTTACCGGTTAAAATCAGGGTGTCCTGTCCGCTACTGGTGGCTGTATGGCGCAATTGGCTACTGAGGCGGGTTGTAAGGCTAAGCTGGCCAGGCTGATCACAGGTGATGCGCATGACAATTGTCTGGTCGGGTGTGCTGGCAAAGCACTCACGACAATAGGTTACACCATCAACTGTATAGCATGTAGTGGCGACGGCGCGATCCAGATCCAGTTCACGGCGATAGGCGTTCGGCGTTCCCTCGTGTTCAAGATCAAGCCAGAGGTCGCCCAGAGGCTGGTAGGATTGCGTAAAGGGCCCTTGCAAGGCTTTGGCTAGGCGGTCTGCCTCAGTGTAGTTACCGGTCTGAATTGCGTGGCGGATGGCCGGCAATGCGGCTTGGGCGTCGGGTGTGTTCCAATCGTGTGCGGCGCCGGACCAGAGTGTATCTTCGTTGAGTTGCAACCGTTCCTGGCGCACACCGCCAAAGATCATGGCGCCCAACCGACCATTACCGATGGGTAGCGCCTCTACCCATTGCGTAGCCGGTTGTTGATACCAAAGCGTAAGTTGGGATGTGGTTGGCTGATTCATGGTTAAATCGCTTTCTGGTGAGAGGAAATGTATGATGCCTAATAGTTGATTTTTGAAGAGTGCCACGTTGACGCCCCGTTGCTATACTTTGCTCTGTATGTAGTCCGGAGCCTGTTGATCTAGTATAAAAGGGAAATTTCGGTTTTCATCACAACCGCAGTATAAAGCCCATATTGTTCCATGATCGCACTAGATATGCGAATTTGCAAGCTAATTATCTGATTGTAAATAGCGAGCGGCGAGTGATGGGTGGCGGGGATTGGGTAATTCACCATCCCGCCACCCGCCACATTTTCATCGTTATTGCTGCTATCCAGGCATGTTGCCTTTTCAGAAAAGAGAAAATAACTGAATGAACAAATCTATACCTTCACCGGCCGCGGCTTATGCGGGCTGGCAAGCGTTGGTTGCTCGCTATCAGCAACCCGATCTGCGCACCAGTATTTGGCAAGTGGTAAATTCCTTTGGTGGGCTCTTTCTATGTTGGGGGCTGATGGTGCTGAGCCTCGCAGTGGGCTATTGGTTAATCCTACCGTTGGCCCTGTTCGCGGCCGGTTTTCTGGTACGCGTTTTTATTATTCAACATGATTGTGGCCATGGGTCGTTTTTTAAGAAACGCCGCCACAATGATTTGCTCGGTGTGGCTTGTAGCCTCTTTACGCTGGTGCCCTATAAATATTGGCGCAAAAGTCACGCAACCCACCATGCCCATCATGCTGAATTAGAGGAACGGGGCATTGGCGACATCTGGACAATGACCGTAACCGAATATTTAGAGGCAAAGTGGTGGCAACGGCTGCTCTATCGTGGCTTTCGGAATCCGCTCTTCCTCTTTGGCATTGCGCCTACTATCAACTTTGTCATCCTCAGCCGTTTCACCTTCGGCACACCGAGGCACTGGCGCCAGGGTGAAAAAGCTTCGGTCTGGTGGACCAATTTGGCGCTGTTGGGGCTTTGGAGTGCTTTGTGTTTACTAATCGGCTTCGGTGCATTTCTAATCATCCACCTGCCGATTATCGTGATTGCCGGTAGCGTGGGCACCTGGCTTTTCTATGTACAACATCAATTTGAACGCACCTATTGGGAACACACGCCACAGTGGGACTTTACCTTGGCCGCCATGCAGGGCAGTTCTTACTATAAACTACCGCGCCTGTTACAGTGGTTTACCGGCAACATTGGCTTTCATCACATCCACCACTTGAGCCCCCGCATTCCCAATTATCACCTGGAACGTTGCCACACGGAAAACCTACTCTTCCAGCGCGTAGTCCAGCTAACACTACGCAGCAGCCTCAAGACGCTATCCCTTGCGCTCTGGGACGAAGAGCGCCAACGTCTCGTCACCTTCCGCGAGGCGGTGCAAATGCAACTAGATCTGCTGCCGGTGGTGAGCCCGTCGTTGGCAGAGTAGCAACCCGCGCTCCTCATTTTACCCTACCTCAAAAGGGTGTATTGCCGTTTTAGGGTGAGTTTGCGCCGGTCAGGAGGGAACATGCCGGGGACGGACCTCAAGTAATGCTGTATCCGCACCCAGGCTTGGTCCGTCCCGGCACGTTCCCCTCAAAGGGCAATGCACCCACCTCAAAAGCTCGCATTGCGCCTTCCTTCTTTCTTCGCTACAATAGAGGAAGACTCACCAGGGTATGCCCCTATCACCCGTGATTGAGAAACTCTTTTCTTGCCATAACTATCATAGAAGGATCAAACCATGCCTGTTATCCAACATATGCCGCTCCGCGACTTTGGTTATGCCCTTTTTGAAGCCGCCGGTGTACCAACCGACCAGGCTCATCTCGTTGCCGATCACCTCGTCGAATCTAACCTGATGGGGCACGATTCCCACGGTGTTCTCCATTTAGCCGGCTACGTGCGCGGACTTCTCTCCGGCAACATTAAACCGGTGGGGGGCCAAAAAGTTCTCCGAGAAACGCCCGTTTCGTTGGTCATTGACGCCAACAAAAGCTTTGGCATTGCCCTGGCCTATCAAACGATGCAAATGGCCGTTGACCGGGCCAAAGCCCACACTTTTGGCGCCGTTGCCGTCCACCGTTCCAGCCACATTGGTCGGCTGGGCGCCTTTCCCCCCATTGCCGCCGCCCAGGATTGCATTGGCATCCTGATGTTGAATGGTGGTGGTCGTTTTGCGGCGCCCTTTGGCGGCACGGCGCGCCGCTTACCCCCCAATCCGATTTCAATCAGCGTGCCCACCCTCAACGGTCCGGCCATGATGCTGGACATGACCACCAGCATGGTCGCGGGGGGCAAGGTCTTGGTGCAACAGTCGCGCAACCAACCCGTGCCTGAGGGTTGGTTGGTTGATATTGAGGGCAATACCGTCACCGACCCGACCACCTTCCAGAGCGGTGAATCGGCTATGTTGCCGCTTGGCGGACCACTGGGCCACAAGGGTTATGGCCTGGCCATGATGATCGACGCGATTGCCGGCGGTCTCTCCTGGGCCGGCTGTAGCTCAGAGGAGCCAACCCGGGGCGGCAGCGGCTATCTGGCGTTGGCCATCAAGATCGAAAGCTTTATCGATCTGGACGAGTACAAACGGGAAGTGCAGCGGCTGATTGATTGGGTCAAATCATCACCGACCATGCCTGGTGTCGCGCAGATCTACGTGCCGGGTGAGCCGGAAGAGGTCAGCCGGCGCCAGAAGGAAGTCAGCGGCATTGATGTGCCCGACAGTATCTGGCAAGGCATTGTCGCTGTCGCCAACGAGCTGAATGTGCCCCTGCCGTCAACGGCGTAAGGAGCTGGTAGCTGATGGCTGTTAGCTGGTGGTGAAGGACGGAAGTATGATTGCAACAAGAAAGGCATGTGATGTATCTCTCTTACTTACCGGATGAGGCTACGCCGGATTTTGCTGACGGTTTGCGGCTAGGGGCGGAATTGGGATTACGCCATGTGGAGATCCGCCTGGTCGATGGCGTCAATGTGCTTGATTTGACCGACGCTCAGATCAAACGGGCCCAAGCACTCGTGGCGGCCCATGATATGACCATCTCAGCCATTGCCACGCCTTTTTTCAAATGTGCGCTGCCGGGGACAGAATCAGACGAAGAAGGGCCCATGCATGGCGCACGTTCTGTGCGCTACGCCGATCATCTGGCCCTCTTGCCGCGCGGGGTGGAAATTGCCCAGGCCTTTGGGGCCAGTTTGATGCGCATCTTTTCCTTCTGGGATGCGCCCACGGCAGATTTCTGGCCGGCGTTGACAGAGGCGGTGGCCGCGACCGTAGCAGCCACCCAAGACAGCAACGTGACCCCGTGTCTCGAAAATGAAGGCGCCTGTTGTATCAAGACCTCGGCCGATCTGGCTGAGACGGCGCGGCGGCTTACCGATCCTGCCTTGAAACTGATCTGGGATCCGGGTAACTCGTCCTATCGGGGTATGGCGCCGCGCGCAGAAGATTTTAGCGTCTTCGCCGATCGGATCGCACTTGTCCATTTGAAAGACGCGACCTATGATCAGACGGCAGGTAAAGCGTCGGCGCGGCTGATCGGTGAGGGCGACACCAACTTTGCGACTGAGCTGACGCGGCTGGAGGCGGCCGGCTACCGCGGCGCCCTGACGCTGGAGCCCCATTACTGCCCTGCCGGTGATTGTGTGGTCGGACTGCGCCAGTCAGTGACAGCGATCAAAGCCATTGCCGCCTCCGTGGGCGTGGCTCTACAATAGGCTGGTTGAAGTCGATATTGAAATCGAAATAACCCGACTAGGGGGACCAGAGAGTAGAGACAGGAGATCGGCGTACGCAAGCTCCAGTCTCTACTCTCTAGTCTCGACAAAACGCCGCAGCCCATTTTGAACTGGGCATAACATCGTCATTATAGCAAGGAATGCATATGGATTGGCTGCCAGAACTCTTTGGGGTCGACAAACCGATTATCGCCATGTGCCATCTACGCGCACTGCCCGGCGACCCAGACTATGATCCGAGTAAAGGACTGCCGTGGGTGGTGGAGCAGGCGCGGGCGGATTTGCAGGCGCTGCAAGCAGGGGGCGTCGATGCGGTCATGTTCTCCAACGAAGCAAGTCTGCCCTATCTGACCAAAGTTGAACCGATTACGACGGTCTGTATGGCCCGAGTTATCACGGAACTGCGCCCGGAGATACGCGTTCCCTTGGGTGTCAACGTGCTTTGGGACCCAACTGCGTCGATTGATCTGGCGGTGGCGACGGGGGCGCAATTTGTGCGCGAAATCTTTACCGGCGTCTATGCCAGCGATTTTGGCCTCTGGAACACCAACTGCGGCCAGGTCGTGCGCCATCAACACGCAGTGCATGGCCAAGAGGTCAAGCTCTTTTTTAATATTGTACCCGAAGCGGCTGGCTATCTGGCCAACCGGGATGTGGTGGAGATAACCCGTTCCACGGTCTTTAATGCCAAACCGGCAGCGCTCTGTATCTCCGGCCTCACGGCTGGCATAGAGACCTCGGCCGCGACGCTGCGCCAGGTCAAAGATGCACTCCCGGCAACGGTTATCTTTGCCAACACCGGCGTCAAGGTGGAAAATGTGACGGAACAGTTGACGGTGGCCGACGGCGCGATTGTCGGCACGGCCTTTAAGCGCGACGGCTACATCTGGAATGCGGTCGATCAAGCGCGTGTACAAGCCTTTATGCACAAAGTACGGGAGCTACGCGACGCACTATGATGCAAGACTATCTGTTGGGCATTGATATTGGCACCTATGAATCCAAAGGCGTAATCACTGATCGGGCCGGCAATGTGGTCAACGTCCAGGTCTGCCCCCATGAACTGTCGATTCCGCAGCAGGGCTGGGCTGAGCATGATGTGGAAGGGGTCTGGTGGAGGGATTTTGTGACGTTGACCCAGCGCCTCTTACAGGCCAGTGGCGTTGCCCCCACCCAAATTCGCGCTGTTGGCTGCAGTGCAATTGGGCCTTGTCTGCTGCCGGTGGATACAGCATGTCGCCCACTGCGCGCGGGCGGCATCCTCTATGGCATTGACACGCGCGCGGTGGCCGAGATTGCCGAGCTGGAGGTGCAGCGTGGACGTGATGCAATCTTTGAGCAGACGGGCGCTATGCTCTCCGCGCAATCAATTGGCCCCAAATTGCTCTGGCTCAAGCATAACGAGCCGGAGATCTACGCCCGGGCCCACAAATTCGTCACCTCGACCTCTTTCCTGGTGGCGCGGCTAACGGGGCGCTACCGCATTGATCACCTGACCGCCTCCTTCTGGATCCCCGGCTATGACTTTCATCAGCAACAGTGGAACGCTGACGCCTGCGCCAGCATTGTCGAGATCGAACGGCTGCCTGAGATTGGCTGGTCCAGTGACGTGGCCGGCACGGTGACTGCCGAGGCAGCGCGCGCCACCGGCCTCGCCGAGGGGACGCCGGTGGTGATCGGCTCAACCGATGCGGCTGCCGAGGCGCTCAGCGTAGGGGTAACCTCGCCAGGGCAGATGATGCTCATGTACGGTTCGACGGTCTTTATGATCCTGGTGGTGGAAAAGCCCACCGTTGATGAGCGGCTCTGGGGCGCGCCCTATCTCTTCCCCAATACCTATCAGTTGGCTGCGGGCATGGCCACCAGCGGCGCCCTGACCCGTTGGTTCCGCGATAAGCTGGCGCCCGACCTGGTGAACGCGGAAGGCGCCGCTGGTGCGAACGCCTATAGTGAACTTACACAAGCCGCGGCTGCGGTCCCGACTGGCTCCGCAGGGTTGCTGGTGCTGCCCTATTTTAGCGGTGAGCGCACGCCGATCAATGACCCACAGGCGCGCGGTCTCTTCTTTGGCCTGACCCTAGCCCACAGTCGCGCCCATATGTTCCGCGCGGTGTTGGAAGGCATCGGCTATGGTGTTGCCCATCATTTCCGCGTGATGGAGGAGATTGGCGCCATGCCGCGTGAAGTGGTTGCCGTGGGCGGGGGCACCAAGAGCCCGCTTTGGCTCCAAGTGGTCTCCGACATTAGCGGTCGGCCACAACAGGTGCCGGGTGTAACCCTGGGCGCCTCGTATGGGGATGCGTTCCTGGCTGGCCTGGGGGTTGGCCTCTTTGACTCCTACCATGCTATTGATCAGTGGCGCAAAGATGTACGCACAGTGTCGCCCAGCCTCGAAAATACGGCACGCTATGCCCCTTATTTGGAACTCTATCTGGAGTTGTACCGCCGTAACCGTGAACTGATGCACCAGCTTGATACGCTCAGTAAGCAAGCGTAGCTTTATAGATAAACGCTGGCAACAACTGACTGATATTCGGGTCAACTACTCAACGGCGGTGCAGCTGGGTGAGCGCGTGATGATTGCAACGGGCGAGGTAGAGAGCTATCCGCTGGTTTAGGCTGTCTATGGCGCAGTGATCCGGGCGGGTGGCTTGCCCCAGGTGCAATTCCCTCTTTGAGTCGTTGCGCCATTTGATGCTGCGCGATGGCAATGCGGACCAAGTGAACTGGGAGCCGGAGATCGAAGCCTACGGCATGGCGTGGGCCGATCTCTATCTGGGGCTGCGCGGCGCCTATAACCTCGACCAACATGCTGCCATTCCTAGTACACAACGGCGTAAATACCACGGCAGTAAATAAGCCCAAATTACTCGAGTGGATAGACCCAAATAACTATGGGCTTATTTACGCCGGGATTTACTAGTGATGTACTGGCCACCAACCAGCGGGCCCAGGGTAAAATCTCCACCCGACGTTGGCAGCAGACCCGCTGATGCCTGGTGTGGGCGCCCAATCAGGCATCAGCGCCAGGCGGAGCTGTCACGGCCGGCCGTCACCGACATGTTTTTCAACGCCGCGCTGCTCGATTGGTCCACCGCATCCCAAAAGTGGCAGCAGATCGCCGACCAGTTAAATCAGGGTTCCCACGTGCGGATTGCAGGGCGTGACACAGACCTCTCTTTCTCGGTGGCCGGTCGGCGCTGGGTGGTGTTGGACGGCAAGCTCAACTTGCCCGATGGCGAGATCTTTACCGCGCCGGTGAATCGCACCTTGCAGGGCCATATCACCTTTGAACTGCCCGGCGTTCTGAGTGACCGCCTGATGCATAACATCCGGCTAGCCTGGGACAAGGGCGAGTTGGTCGAGGCTAGCGCAACGACCAATGCAAGCTATCTTCACCAGATCCTCGCCACCGATGCCGGGGCGCGACGGGTGGACGAATTCGGCAACGGAACAAAGCATATTGCAAGCGTTGTAGACATTGCTGACAATCAATGCGCCAGGCGCCCAAAAAGCTGCATAAGATCAGCGCAAATGTTATAATGCGACAAGCAGGAGTGAGCCGATTCATGGTCCCTTGCATACTTTGCATGAAATAACCCTTTACGTGAGCAAGTTGATCAGCTATCTATGGCATAGAAACAACGGGAGCAACGAAAGAGTGCGCTGACCATGACGCAAATGATACTATCTCGCGAGGAATGACACACGACTCATACACGCTTGACGAGCAACTTAAAAGAAGGTGGCTATGACTGTTTCACGCGAAAATTCCAAGCTTGTTTACCAAGGCATCAAGGATGCGGGCATTCGCTTTATCACTGCGCTGCCGGAGACTTGGTTGGTCTATCTGTTGCAGATGGCCGAACATGACCCGGAGATATGCCTGCTGGAGGTGGCCAAGGAAGAAGAGGCGATTGGCATTGCCGCCGGCGCCTACTTTGCCGGCACGCCCAATCTGGTGCTGATTCAAAATCACGGCTTTTTGGGCGCCATGAATGGCATTGTGTCGCTGGCCATGCTTTACAACATACCGCTCTGCATGTTGGTCGCTCACCGTGGCCATATGGGCGAACCTTATCCCTGGCATACCAAAGGGGGCATGGTGACCGAAGCGGTCTTGCGTGGGCTGGGCATTCCCTTTGATTATGCCCGCAATTCGGCTACGATTGGTAGACAGATTCACGAGGCACATACGCTTGCACTCAGTTCGCTCTCGCCGGTGGCGTTATTGCTGACGCGTGATCTCATGGAAGGTGATCTCTAGCCAATGCGGATTGCACTCTTTTCCGACATTCATGGCAATGCCATTGCCTTGGATGCCGTGCTGGCAGCCATTGACGCCCAAGGCGGGGTCGATGAGTATTGGGTGCTGGGCGATTTGGTCGCAGTGGGCCCACAGCCGATCCAGGTTCTGGAGCGGCTGACGGCATTGCCTCGTGTACGCTTTACTCGCGGCAACACCGATCACTACATGATCAGCGGCAAGCGTCCCCCGCCCTATAGCGCCGATGTGGCCGCTAATCCCGAACGGCTGCCGGTCTTTGAAGAGGTGCTCCAGACGATGTCCTGGACCCAAGGCGCGCTCACGGCCACTGGTTGGCTGCCCTTTCTGGATGCGCTACCTCTGGAGCAACGGCTGACCCTACCCGATGGCACACAACTGCTGGGCGTTCATGGCTCGCCCGGTCAAGATGGCGGCCGCGGCATCCGTCCTGACTATCCGGTGGCTTTTCTCCACCAACAGATTGCCGGCTGTAGCGCCGACCTGATCTGCGTCGGTCATACCCATTGGCCTATGAATGTCCACCTGGGCAAGACCCATGTCATCAACCTGGGCAGCGTCAGCAATTCCCAAGTGCCCGATCTCTGTGCCTGGTATGTCTTGCTAGAGGCCGACGCCAGCGCCTATCGCGCCACCCACCAGCAGGCAGCCTACGACCGCGCAGCCGTCATCGCCGAACTGAAACGCGTCCGCCACCCTGCGCCTGAGTTCATCGCCCGCCACATGCGCGGCGAATATATACGGGATTGGCCCTTGCCGACTGTTTAGTTCACGCAACACGCAACACGCACCAATCTACTAGTTTTCAACGAGGAGCCTATGCCCACCTACCAAAAGCGTTTAGCGGCTGTCCAACAGAAGATGGCGGAGGCGGCTGTTGATCTCCTCTTCCTAAGCCGTTCCGCCAACCTGCACTACGTCACCGGCATCCCGCGTGAGGAACCCAACTTTGGGAACACCATCTATCCCGGCGAGTGGCTGACCGGCGCCTGGATTCCCCAACAGGGCGCGCCCATCCTGACGTTGCCGCGCATGTTGGCCGACTTTCACATGGGCGAGGTGAGCGGTTATGATGTACGGGTCTTGGGGGATGCCGGCGACCCGGCGCAACTGGTGCAGGAACTGCTCACCAGCCTCCGCGTTAGCCCTAATGCGCGCATTGCCGTGGAAGATCGCTGCTGGGCCGAATTGGTGCTCAATCTACAACGAATGCGACCGCAAGCCACCTTGAGCCAGGCTTCGGCGCTACTCATGCCGCTGCGGCGGATTAAAGATGAGGCGGAGATCGAAATCATGCGCCAGGCCGGTGCAATCACCGAAGCGGCCTACCAGGCGACATTGGGCCAGCTGCGCCACGGCATGACCAACCTGGATCTGATCACCGAGGTGCAGTACCAACTCAAAAAGCAGGGCGCCCAAACCGAGTCCTTTGTTACCAGTTTTTACAACATGGGCAAGCACTATCCCTTTAACTTTCATAACCGCGATGAGGTCATGCAAGTGCCGCTGGAGCCGCCGGTAACTATCTCTTATGACTTTGGCGGGGTCTACGCGGGCTATTGCTATGACTATGGCCGTTCCGTCTTCTTTGGCGAGCCGGATGAGGAATATCGCCGCGTCTATGCATTGGTGATGGGGGCGCAGGCCGCTGGCATTGCAGCGCTCAAAGCCGGCAACACCTGCGCGGCCGCCGACACCGCGGCGCGCCAGGTCATCGTGGAGGGGGGCTATGGTTACGCCTTTCGTCATCGTCTGGGCCACGCGATTGGCATGGACGTGCATGAGACCCCCTTCCTCACCGCCGGCGACCAGAGTGTCCTCCAACCCGGCATGTGCTTTACCGTAGAGCCCAGTATTTTTATCCCCCATCAGTTGGGCTGTCGCGTCGAAGATGTCGTGGTGGTGCGAGAGGATGGGGGCGAAGCGTTGACCCAGGGGTTTCAGGAGTTATTGGTGATTGGGTGATTAGGGATTGGGTTATTGGTGATTTCGACAAGCTCAATCACTAATTACCAATGGCGCGCAGCGCCTGCTCTGCAATCACCCAATCCCTAATTTGACCGAAAACGGAGAAATGCATGAAACGGGCAGATTGTATTAAAGCTTTATACGATGAATTTGAGGAGTGTCTGGTGGTCACGATTATGGGCGCGTGTGCACAGGAGTTGTATGATCTGGGCCATCGGGAAAACTTTTTCTATCTGCAACACGCAATGGGGCTGGCATCATCGATTGGGTTGGGATTGGCGCTCAACCGGCCCCAGGAACGGGTTGTCGTCTTGGATGGCGATGGGTCGGTGCTGATGAACCTGGGGACCTTGGCGACGCTGGCCCGTTATCGCCCCACCAATTTGATCCATCTGATCTTTGACAATGGCAGTCTGCTCTCAACCGGCGGCTTTGAGACCCATACGACTCACGGGCTGACCGACCTGGCCGCCATTGCCCGGGGCGCGGGCTGCCCCCATGTGGCTGCGGTCAGCACCATGTATGAGTTTATGCGCGCCGCGGCGGAAGCCTTTGAGCGCAATGATCTGAGTGTTATTGTCGCCAAGGTCGAGGCCGTCGGCCCCGATCACTTTGGCATGGATCTAAAACTGCCGGAAAATGCCTTTCGTTTTGAGCGCTATATTCGCGAGCGAAAAGAGGCTTAATGTTTGACGGGATGGATGTGAACCAGATCTTATTTCTGGTCATGGTCCTGATCTCCTGTCTGGCGCTCATCATCCGTGCGTTGCGCAGCCGCCTGGTGGACCGCCGCGCCGAGGTGTTGACGGCGGTCATTGTCCTGGGGATCACGGCCATTGGGTATGGCCTACGGCGCGACCAGGCCGGCACGATTGGGCTCGTTGCTTGGGCTGGGCTGCTGTTGGCGCCATCGCTGGCGGTCCGTTTGCTTATGCGCGCCGTAATTCAACAGGAGTATACGCGGGCCCGCAAGCTGGCGCTGCTGTTGCGTTGGCTCCAACCCTTTAGCAACTGGCGCGATTACATTGAGTTGATGCGCGCCAGTGAATTGCTAAAGCAGGGCAATACAGCCGCCGCGGAAGCGATTTTGGCCAAGCCCCATCAATTGGAGAGCGCCTTTGGTCGTGTTTTCTTGTTGCAGTTACAGCGCATGAAGCAAGATTGGCCGGCGTTGTTGGCGTCGACTACGGCGCAAATGGCGCAGCCTACCTTTGGCCAACACTCTTCCGACCTCACCATCCTCTCTTTTCACCTGCGCGCGCTGGGCGAAACTGGGGATCTGAATGGGCTGGTGGCTGCCTACAGCGCGCAGCAGACGCTGATCACCAAGGCGCCCTGGCTGCTCGACTATGGCCGTTTGTATATCTATGCTTTCTGTGGACGCTTGCCGGCGCTTGCGCTGCTCTTGCGCCAACCCTCCCTGACAAGCTGGCCGCCGGCAATTCTGACCTATTGGCGGGGCGTCGCGCACTGCGCAGCCGGGCAATGGGCAGAAGGCAGCGCGCTCTTTACCACCATTGCCGAGAATGAAGATCCCTTGGTGCGCGCAACAGCCGCGCGCTGGCTGGCGTGTTTAGAGACAGGGCAACAGCATCCTACCACTTTACCGCCTGAGGCAGATCAGATCCTGACAGCGCAGGCCCAACAACAGATTGCGCACATTGAGCGTGAGCACCAACGCGCCCTTGAGGCGGGGCTTCAAGCTATGCCCAGTAACCGGCGGCCACTTGTCACCTACACCCTGATCGCCATCAATGTCGCGATCTTTGGCTGGGAACTGTGGCTTGGCGCGACTGACCATCTGGAACGATTGTACCAATTGGGGGCGCTCATGCCGGCGGCGGTCTTGCTGGGCGGCCAGTGGTGGCGGCTCGTGAGCAGCACTTTTCTCCACTTTAGCATCATGCATCTTGCCTTCAACATGTTGGGGCTCTGGTACTTGGGCCGCTTGGTGGAAGCGCGATTGGGCGCTTGGCGCTACTTGCTGCTCTATCTCCTCTCCGGCATCTTGCCGATGGCGCTCTATCCATTATTGCTTTGGCTGGGAAAAGTGTCGCCCGTGGTCTTGGTCGCCGGCGCTTCGGGCAGCATCATGGGGGTGTTGGGGGCGGAAGCCGCCATTTTGTTACGTCTCTGGCGTGTCGATCAATCCCAGGTGGCGCGCCAACGCTTTTTCCTCGCCGCCTTGATCGTTGCCATGCAGGCCAGTCTCGATCTGCTCATCCCCCACTTTAGCTTTAGCGGCCACCTGAGCGGGGCGTTGATCGGCTTTGTCCTGGCGTTGCTGCTCTATCGGGTGCCGCGTGAGTCGCAGACACCCACATTGGCGACCGTGCAACAGGGGTAAACTTTGAAAGGTGACTGTCACTGCCCACGAGAAGCCGAATAAGCAATGATCTATCTCTGGGCAGTGACAGTCACCTCGAAGCTGCCGAAATCTCGTTGTACTATTAGGGCCGCGACTGAAAAAACGTGCCCGGCATCTCGGAGATGCCGGGCACGTTGAATGACAGAATTCTGGTAATCTTTCAGAGTACAGGTGAAAAATTACCCATCACCCAATCACCAATCTTAGAGCCCCGCCGCAGAACGCAAGGCTTCGGCCCGACTCGTCTGTTCCCACGGCAGTTCAATGTCATCGCGGCCAAAGTGACCATAGGCGGCCGTCTGGCGATAGATAGGACGGCGCAGGTCCAAATCACGGATAATGGCGCCGGGACGCAGGTCAAAGTGTTCGTCGATCAGCTTGGCGATCTTTTCGTCGGCAATGTGGCCGGTGCCAAAGGTCTCGACGTTGATGCTCAGCGGGCGCGCCACACCGATGGCATAGGCCACCTGCACTTCACAGCGTGCGGCAATGCCCGCCGCCACCACATTCTTGGCCACCCAGCGCGCCGCATAGGCTGCGCTGCGGTCGACCTTGGTGCAATCCTTACCGCTAAAGGCGCCGCCGCCATGCCGGCCCATGCCGCCATAGGTGTCCACAATGATCTTGCGACCGGTCAAGCCGGCATCGCCCATAGGGCCACCGACCACAAAGCGGCCGGTGGGGTTGGTAAAGACCTTAAGCTTGCTGTCCACCATCTCGGCCGGCAGTGCAGGCATGATCACATTTTCCATCAGCTCTTCGCGGATCTCATTCTGGTCAATTTCCGGTGCATGTTGGGTGCTGACCAGCGCGGTCTGGATGCGCTTGGGTTTGCCATATTGATATTCCACCGTCACCTGGGTCTTGCCGTCAGGGCGCAGCCAGGGCAAGATCCCCTGCTTGCGCACCTCTGCTAGCCGGCGCGCCATGCGGTGCGCATAGTAGATGGGGGCAGGCATTAGCGTCGGCGTTTCGTCACAGGCATAGCCAAACATCATGCCCTGATCGCCGGCGCCGACCTTTTCAATCTCATCTGCTGCGGAGCCGCGGATTTCCAACGCGGCATCGACCCCCTGAGCAATGTCTGGGCTTTGCGCCGCAACCGCAACTTGGACGCCACAGGTGTTGCCGTCAAAGCCCTTGTCGCTGTGGTCAAAGCCAATATCTTTGACGACACTGCGCACCAACTCGTCAAAATTGACAAAGGCCGTCGTGGTAATCTCACCCAACAACATGACGAAGCCGGTCTTTATGGCCGTTTCACAGGCCACACGCGACATAGGATCCTGGGCAAAGAGCGCATCCAGCACGGCATCGCTGATTTGGTCACACATTTTGTCCGGGTGACCCTCGGTCACCGACTCGCTCGTAAAGAGCAAGCTCGGCGCAGTCATAAAGGTTGACATTTTTCTCTCCTCAAAATTTCTTCGCTCATACGGGCGGAAAACTGAAATTGCACGATTGCCCAGAGAGGAAAAGCGTAATTTCAGCCGCATACCTATATGAGCTAATTTCTTAATGGGCTGTGCCCAAGCTCCACTCATTGAGATAGGCTTCCTGCTCGGCGGTGAGGGTGTCGATCTCGACGCCCATGGCCTTCAGCTTAAGACGGGCAATCTCCCGATCAATTTCAACCGGCATATCATAGACATTGCCGGTCAGTTCGTTGCCATGCTTGAGCATATATTCGGCCGCCAGTGCCTGGTTGGCAAAGCTCATATCCATGACCGCGGAGGGGTGACCTTCGGCGGCGGCCAGGTTGACCAGACGCCCTTCACCCACGACATAGATGCGCCGGCCATCTTCCAGAGTATATTCATCCAGGAACTCGCGCACACGGGTGATCTTCGTGGCCATTTCGCGCAGCCCCTTCATGTCCACCTCAACATCAAAGTGGCCGCTGTTGGAGAGAATCGCACCATCGCGCATCAACTGAATGTGATTAGAGCCAATCACATGCATATCACCGGTGGCGCTGCAGAAGATCTGACCAATCTGAGCCGCTTCCTCCATGGGCATGACGCGGAAGCCATCCATCACCGCTTCGAGCGCGCGCAGCGGATCGATCTCGGTGACGATGACATTGGAGCCCATGCCCTTGGCGCGCATGGCAATGCCTTTGCTACACCAGCCATAGCCGCCGACGACAAAGTTCTTGCCGGCGAGAAGAACATTGGTGCCGCGGATAATCCCATCAATGGTGCTTTGGCCGGTGCCGTAACGATTGTCAAAGAAGTGCTTGGTCATGGCGTCGTTGACGGCTACGACGGGAAATTTCAATTTGCCCTGAGCCGCCATCGCGCGCAGGCGAATGACACCGGTGGTCGTCTCCTCGGTGCCGCCGACAACACCATCCAATAGATTGCTGCGGCTGGTGTGCAACATGGCAACCAGATCCATGCCGTCGTCCATGGTAATATGCGGCTTGATGTTGAGCGCACTGTCCATGTGGCTGTGATATTGCTCGTTGGTTTCGCCCTTGATGGCGTAGACCGGCATCTCATAGTGCGCAACCAGGGCGGCGGCAATATCATCCTGGGTGCTCAGCGGGTTGCTGGCGCAGAGGGCCACCTCCGCGCCGCCGGCAATCAGCACGCGCATGAGGTTGGCGGTTTCGCTTGTCACATGCATGGCGGCGGCCATGCGGATGCCCTTGAAGGGCTGCTCTTTCTGAAAGCGTTCCTCGATCAGATCCAGCACCGGCATCTCTTTGGCCGCCCACTGCATCCGAAAGCGCCCTTTGTCGGCCAATTTAATATCTGCAATATCGTAATTTAAATCCTGCGTCATAAAAATTGTACTCCATTTGAAATAATAAAACGAACAAATGCCTTTGGTTCTGCGCGCTAATGGGCTTTGCCAATCGAGTGGCGGGTGGCAAGTAGCGGGTAATACGCCACTACCACGCGGAATTGCATTGAGCCACTAACACACGAAGATTCATAACCTATGTAGAATTCAATGCCATCATACTACCTACGTCGCACCCCTTCTGCTTCGATGTAGGTGCAATGGGGGGTAAAACCATACCGTTCATAAATACGCCGAGCGTCGTCATTGCGCTCATCCACATTGAGGACAATGGTTGTAATGTCCTGCGCTTGCAGCTCGGCGATAATGGCGCCAAGTACAGCCCGTGCATGGCCCTGGCCGCGGTGCTCAGGATGGGTGTACATGTTGCCGATCGCCGCCATCTTGTCCGTCCAGGTAATGATATGGGTGCCGCCCACGGCAATCAATGCCCCCGCATTATCTTCTACGCCATAAAAGACCCCATCATCCAACTGGTAGGGATCAAAGTAGTCAGGGGTAAAAGGGCCGCCATGCTGATAAAGCGCCGAGATCCGTTCGCTATCATGGCGTGTGAGCCGGATCAGATTGGCCACAGTCGGCCTGGTGATGGCAAGACCAGACGGCAGCGCCATGCGCACCATAGGGTAAACCTTGTCGCCAAACTCATAAAGCGCTTCCACCAGGGCAAAGTTCTGGCGTCGCACGCTAACGAAGAGTGTATCCGGCAGCGACATGGCGCGTAGCGCCGCGCCAGTAGCCGGCTGCGCCCCGGTCATCACCAAGATCGGCGGCTGCAGCGCGGTGAAGAGTAAAGTGGCCGCAGCCCCGCGTTCGTCATCCACGACAGACCAGTGGCAGTAGGGGGCAAAGGCCGGTTGCAGGTCGGCAATGGCGTAGATCGCCCAGATCGGATCGGTCAGCAAAATGCGGCGTAGCGCAGCAAGGTCAGCCGGTGACAGGTCAGCCATAGCACCTCTTTAAGCGGCAACAGCCCCACGCAATATTGCCAACTTGGGCTCAGCGCCAAAAAAGTCGGCATAGCGTGTGCTAAACTCGTCGATGGTAAAGCGGTGGGTGGTGGTCCCCATATTTTCCAGCGCATAGGAGCTGCAGAGCGCACCCATGCGCCCACAGACCGGCCACGGCAGGCCGGCCAGATAACCGGCAAAGAAGCCGCCGCGGAACGCATCACCGGCGCCGGTAGGGTCGATCACCTGGGCAATCTCCGCCACCGGAATCTCTTCTATGCTGTCACCGTTGTAGATGACGCTGCCCTTTTTGCCCAGCGTGACCACCAGCACATTGACATGACCGCGAATCTGCTCCAGGCTCCAGCCGGTCTTGTTCTGGATCATGGCCAGCTCATACTCATTGCCGAGCAGGAACGTGGCGCCGGGAATGCTTTGGAGCAGGTCTTCGCCATTGAGCCGCGCCAACTGCTGGCTGGGATCATAGGCAAAGGGAATATCCCGCTCCTTACACTCCTTGGCATAGTTGAGCATAGCCACCGGGTCATTCGGGCTGATCAGCACCGTGGCTGACTGGCCCAGGTTGCGGTCGGCCAGGCTATAGTTGCGGGCGTGCACCATCGCGCCGGTGTAGAAATTGGCGATCTGGTTCTGCTCCACATCGGTGCTGACAAAGAAGGTCGCCGTCAACTCGTCGGAGATCTCGATAATCTCTGCCGTCGAGAGCCCCTGCGCCTCCAGCCAACGCCGGTAATCGCCAAAGTCATGGCCGACGGTGGCAAAGATGGTGGGATCAGCGCCCAGCAATTTCATGGTATAGGCAATGTTGGCCGCCACGCCGCCACGCTCACGGCGCATGGAATCGGCCAGAAAACTCAGACTCAGACTCTCCAATTTGTCGGGCAGAATCTGGTCACGAAAACGTCCGGGATAGCTCATGAGATAATCATAGGCTACGGAACCGGTAATGATAAAGGACATAGGGATTAAACTTTTCCTTTCTAAGCTATGTGTGGCGAGTAGCGTGTGGCGTGTGGCGTGTGGCGTGCATTGTTTAACAGCCTTGACGTAAAGTGGTAGACACTATTCTGATGTTTCGATGTACCGTATTACGCTGGATGAAAGACTTACACCACTCGCCACACGCCACCCGCTACGTCTCATCCAAATCCAGCCACTGTACCAGCCCTGCCGGTGGAGTGTGGTGCAGCAAGCGTTCGATCAGCGCCGCCGGCTCCCGTTCGATGACAAGGAGATGGCGGTGTTGCGGGCGGATAAAGCCTTGGCTCAGCGCATGCTCTACCCAACTTTCAATAAAGTCGAAAAAGCCGGCCACATTTAACAAGCCAATCGGTTTGGCATGGATGCCCAACTGACCCCAGGTGATCACCTCAAAGAGTTCGTCCAGGGTACCAAAGCCGCCGGGCATGGCAATAAAGGCCTGGGCCAAGCGCGCCATGGTGGCCTTGCGTTCATGCATACTCTTCACAACCACCAGTTCGCCGTAGACTTCACCCACGACTTCTTTGGTCTTGAGCGACCGCGGGATTACCCCCGTTACCTTGCCGCCGCCGGTGGCAACGGTGCGGGCCACAGCGCCCATCAAGCCGATGCTGCCACCGCCATAGACCAGGTGAATGCCACGCGCCACCAGCGCCGCGCCCAGTTGTTGCGCCTGCTCCTGAAAAATGGGCTGGGCGCCGGCGCTGGAGCCACAGAAAACACAAATGCTCTCGAGCTGATTCATCGTGCGCGGCTACGCTTTCTGCCCGCCCCGTTGCTGGCGTTGCTCCACAATGCGCGCCTCGGCTGCCTCTTTGGCGCGGCGCAAACTTTCCGTAAAGGGTGGATAACAGACACCCTCTTCGGTGACAATCCCGGTAAGATAGCGATGGGGTGTCACATCAAAGGCGGGATTGTAGACCGGCACGCCTTCCGGCGCGATGATGGAGTCACCGATCTGATAGACCTCTTCCGCACCCCGCTCCTCAATCGGAATCTCATCACCGGTGGCCAGATTCAGATCGATGGTGCTGGTGGGCACGACGGCGTAGACCGGAATGCCATTCTCTTTGGCACAGACAGAGACTTTATAGGTGCCAATCTTGTTGGCCACATCACCGTTGGCCGCCACCCGGTCGGCGCCAAAGATGACCACATCCACCTTGCCGGTGCGCATGAGATGACCGGCGGCATTGTCGGCGATCAGGTGCATGGGCACTTCCGCGCGCATTAACTCCCACGCCGTCAGCCGCGCTCCTTGCAGCCGTGGGCGCGTCTCGTCCACCCAGACGTGGATCTGCTTGCCCTGCTCCTGGCAGGCATAGACAACACCCAGCGCCGTGCCAAAATCGACCGTGGCCAGCGTGCCCGTGTTACAGTGGTGGAGCAGATTAGCGCCATCGGGAATGACCGCTGCGCCATTAAAGCCCATACGGCGGTTGATCGCGACATCTTCATTGGCTAATGCCTCGGCTTCGGCCAGCAACGCACTGCGTACATCGTCAAGATTAGGTAAGAGTGTCTGTGTGGCCAATTCCAACATGCGACTGGTAGCCCAACTCAGATTGACTGCGGTGGGCCGCGCCGCATCCAATGCAGCTTTGGCGGTGCGCAGATCGGCCAGCAGACTATCGCGATCGGTGGCGGGACTCTGGTAGGCGGCCAACGCCATACCATAGGCGCCGGTCGCGCCAATCGCAGGTGCGCCGCGCACATACATGTCACGAATACTAGTGGCCACGCCGGTGACTGTATCAAACTCGGCAATCACAAACTCGCCCGGCAGCAGGCGCTGGTCAATCATTTTCACTTTGTTCTCTTCCCAGTAGACTGTGCGCATGATGCTCCTCTTTCCCAGTAAAAGGCTCTTTATGCGTTGCAGGGATCTGCTGTTTACATTCCGGGAATGGGCCAGTTTTAGGCGAAAGAACCATGTTCGCCATTGAGAAGCTTGTCCCAAATCGCGGCCCATTCCCGGAATGTTCGACACGCTCCCTGCTATCCATATAGAGCCAAATAAAAAACGCCTGCCGATCCAATCGAGCAGGCGTGCAACCCATCACGGTCAAACGAAACTATCAAACGAGATCACTGAAGTTTCGTGGTTTGCATATACGCCCAGCTGGCTGCCCGACATTTGGCTTCACTCGCCCAGCAAGGCAAGTGAAGTCTAACCTTTGTGAATGTATGCCCAACCCGGTCAACGCTTACACGCGTCGCTATTCTCCAGGATTGGTGCAGAAGTTGCATCGCTCTACAGCGGCAAAACCGCTATGCCTTGTAATTCGTCGGCTCTGTAATTCCCACAACTGCCAACGAAAAACTCTACTGTGTAGCAGTGTAGATAACTAGCGCGATGACATTCCCTGCATACACCACAACCGAAAACCGGGACTCCAGCGGGTTATGGTTTGTAAAACTCAAAGATAAAAACTCAAACCTTAGAATTGTAGTACAGTTACCGTAAGTCTGTCAAACTCTGGGGCGGCTTGAACAGTTTGCGCCAAGATGAGCAAAAGCAGCGCCAGCAGCAGGGCTAACAGTAACTTGAGCAAAAGATCTTTTAGTTGCATTTTCCCCAGCATTTTCTTCCCTATTAGATCATCCCTATAGGTTGTAGACTGGTAAATTAGTAGACTGGTAACTCAGTAAGGCTTTGGGGCTCAATAATAGAATGATTCAGGTGGAAGGGTCGCTGTGCGGCGGCTGTATCGCCGCAGACACGCTGGCGACTGCGGTGGTCGCCTGATCATAGAGCCCCTGGCGCCCGTTGCGGCGAATTTTGAGCAGTTCCATGACCATGTTGATGGTGTCGTGCACAGGGCGCACGCGGCTGTTGACGCCATAGTACCAATTGACCGGCACCTCAATCATGTGCAACCGATGGCGCGCCGCAATGTGCAAGATCTCCACATCAAAGCCCCAGCCATCAATCTGTTGCAACGGAAAGAGAAATTGCGCGGCGGCGGCTGTAAAGCACTTAAAGCCACATTGCGTGTCATGGATCGTGGGCACGGCCAAAAGGCGCACCAACAGATTAAAGATGCGTCCCATCAAATGCCGATAGGGCGGTTCATCATAGCGCACCGCACCGGCGATCTCGCGGCTGGCAATGGCAACATCATAGGCGCCGGCCGGCAACACTGGCGGCAGAAACTTAGGTACATCTTCAATCGGCACCGAAAGGTCGGCATCGCTCATAATGCGATAGTGACCGGTGGCGTGCAACATGCCACACTTTACGGCCGCCCCCTTGCCTTGGGCCGAGTGCAACAAGGATAAGGTGAAATTGTCAGTTGGTTGCACGGCTTCACGTATAAATTGTTCCACTACCGCCGTGGTATTGTCCGTGGAGCCATTTTCGACGACAATCACTTCGGCAGAGTACTCTTGTGCGCGCAGAAAGGCCGCGATCCGCGCCAATGTAGGTGGCAGCCGCAATGCTTCGTTGTAAGCTGGAATGATGATACTGAGAAACGGGGATGTTGCGTGAGACGCCACGTCTTTTGCCTTTTTTGCTTATTGATAAAGATTATTAGTCGCGTGGTCCAGAGTCGCGTGGTCCAGCGTCGGTTAATCCAACCTCTATTTCCGTTGCGGACTACTAATTACGGTAATACACTGCGCAATGCTAACAACAAAAACACCTGGATGAGAATCGTGCCACCCCAAAGCAAGTAAGCCCCCACCGGTCGGTTACGGCGCGCCATCCAAACGCCCCAAGTGCTGTTGACCAACCAGGCAAAAAAGCCAATGATCGGCAGGCGAAAGAGCACTTCCTTGTCGCGTACCACCTCGGGAAAACCATCCGCCGTATAGCGGATCGGCAAGGGGTTAGGCAGATCGGGAAAGCGCACCATCAAGATTCCAAAGAGAATAAAGACGCCCAATAAGCCGATGCCCAGCAGTAGCGGGCCGATTTGTCCCGGCCCCAAGATCCGATCAACACTGGCCGACTGTTCGCGCCGGATGGCCAGCGGCTGCACAGCCCCCATGCGAAAACGGGCCTGCAATTCATCAATAAACGCCGCTTGATCAGTGGGCGAAATGGCAAAAATCGCTTCCCCGGTGTCCAGCAGCAAACACTCGGACAACGGCTGTGTGGCAAAGATCATGACATCCGCCAAATCTGGGGCATAGGCCGAACGCACGTAAGGTGATGGCCAGTGCATCCAGCGTAGACCATCCGCATCATCTTTGCCCCCCTGGACGATCTGACGAATGGCCTGCACCGGCACAATCTGGCGCAAGTTGGCCCAGCGGATGGTAACGGCGTTGCGATCGAGCCAATACTCAAGCGTAAACGCGCCCCAGGTGCGGTAGAGCACGTGCGCCAATATGGGTGCGCTGAGGGCAATCAGCAAGATCATGAGAAAGCGCAGCCAATCAGTGGAACGCTGGAGCACCCAGACAAAGAGTAGGTAGTCGATCAGCAAAATCCAAAAGCTGACCACCAGCCCTTCCCACCGTGTCCGGCAGCGTGTCGGCTTAAATATCATGGCGCGTCTGCTTCCACTGAGTCAGGTCTTTGAGAAATGTATAGTCGGTCATATCCAGGCTAATGGGGGTGATGCTTACATAGCCATTGGCAATCGCGCCGACGTCGGTGCCGTCATCGGGCAGATCAATCGGGTTGGCGCCACCCAGCCAATAGTAGGGCCGGCCAAAGGGATCCTCGCGCCGGATCAAGACATCCTCATAGCGGCGCTTGCCCATCCGCGTGACTTCAATCCCTTTGATGGCATCAGGAGCAATGCCCGGTACATTGACATTGAGCAAGGTGTCAGCCGGCAACCCTTGGGCTAAGACCTTTTGGGCAAAGTCACAGGCATAGCGTGCCGCCGCAGCCTGAATCTCCTTGAGATCCCCTTGGGCGGTGACGCCTGACGCCGTGCTCACGGCAATGCCGGGCACACCATAGATCGTCGCCTCCATGGCGCAGGCGACGGTGCCGCTATAGGTAATATCATTGCCCAGGTTATAGCCATTGTTGACGCCACTCACCACCAAGTCGGGTCTGGTTCCCAGCACCCCTTCCACAGCTAAAGCCACGCAATCGGTGGGGCCGCCGCTGCAACTGTGGGCGCGTGTGCCGTCGGCCAACGTCACCTCATGAATGCGAAAGGGCTTATGCATCGTCTTCGCATGGCCGGAGGCGCTCCAGTTGCGCTCCGGCGCTAGGATCATAATATCGGCAATAGCGCTGAGCGCCTCTTTGAGCGCCAGCAAGCCGGGCGCCTGCACGCCATCATCGTTACTGATCAAGATTGTGGGCATACTCTTCTTGCCTCTCAAGAAACATGCCGTAGCAGCGGGAGCTCCCTGGGCGCGCCGCCAGCAATGTTTTTGCTGGCTTGAATGGCCGCACCCACGGGTGCCCAGGCGATGGCGCTGCTATTGAGCCTTACGGTGACGTACATAGACGCGCACCTCATCACTTTCCGTCTCGTTGCCGGCCCGGTCAAAGGCTTTGACCTTAATGGCATGACTTTCAAAATAGATGCCGGCGCTGGTGCGAATGGCCTGGAAGCCATCGCCAAAGGGCAACATGCGCCCAGGCTGTACATCCGGGTCATCGCTGGTGAAACCGAGCCAGTTTTGCGCGCCGCCAGTCTCGATCTGGCCAATGTCACGCATTTTAATGGACCAGCGCTCATTGTACGGCGCGACGGTGCTGGTGACAAATCCGCTGCCGTCAATGTAATACTCCACCCGGTCCACGGCCCAGCTATCATTGACCAACACATTGATGTTGATCTGCTCATCATCTTCCATGACATAGAGTTGATCGGGCTTGGGTTCGCTGATCACCACATTGGGCGGCGTGTTGTCAATGGTCACTGGCGTGCGCCATTCCCGCTCCCCATCACCTCGGCGAACGAGCAAACGCAACGTGTAGAGCCCTTCGCCAAGCCCGGTGGTGTCAAAGGTCTCCAGCCGGCCATTGACCACCTCTTCCCCATGTTCTGGGCCGATCGGTGTCCACTGTTGCGGGTCGGCGCCGGCGCCATATTCCAACTGATAGGGGCCGCCCCGTGCATTGCCGATGATCTCGGCCTGCCCTTTAATGTAACCGTTGAGGGAGGGCGAAACAATTGCCGCATCGGGATCAAAGGCTTCAATGCTCCCACCGGATTCTTCTGTGGGTGGCTGCGCGATGCCATTCTCCCGCACCCAGTCGGTGGCTTCCTGAGGCAGCATCTCAAAGACCTTGCTCTCGCGCCGTTCCGGTGGCGTGTTGGGGCCAGCCAACTTGCCATTCTCTTTATCAATTTCAAAGGCTTGCCAGATGTTGTCGGGCAGCGTTGGTTCGGTGCCGGCCAGGAAGATCTCATTGCGCTGGCTGGGACACTCGGGCGTCGGCAGCAGACCGCTGGGGACACAGACCGCCCGGTCCACGATGCCCGCTGGCCGGTCATACCAGGTGGCAGGCTGGTCGCCAAGCGCTTGCCGCATGACTGCGTTCCAAATCGGCGCCGCACCGGAAAGACCGGTGACATTCTTCATTGACTCGTTGTCGGTGTTGCCGACCCAAACACCGATTGTCACCTGGGGCGTAAAGCCCATCGTCCAGTTGTCTTTAAAGCCGTTGGTGGTGCCTGTCTTGGCGGCGACCCGGCGGTCCGGTAGGGTTAACTCTGTGTTGGCGCCAAAAGCCGGTGAGCGCGCCACATCATCGCTCATGATGTCGGCCATGAGATAGGCAATTTCGGCGCTAAAGATGCGTTCGCTGTCGGGGTTTTGATAGGCTTTCAGCACATTGCCGTCGCTATCGCGCACCAGGAGCACAGAGACAGGGTTCAAATTGCGAAAGCCGCTCCGGCGCTCGCTGGGCAAGACCGGTTCGCCGATCATGACGCCGCCATTGGCAATCGTGCTGTAGGCATAGGTGTGGTCAAGCAGCGAGACTTCACCACCCCCCAAGACTAGGTTGAGGCCATAGTAATTGAGCCCGCGATCCAAGCCATTGATGCCCATGCGGTGGGCATTGCGTAGGGCGTCGGCCACACCGACCTGCTGCATGACGCGAATGGCGGGAATGTTATAGGAACGGGCCAGGGCGTTGCGCAGCGAAACGGGGCCATGATATTGGCGGTCATAATTTTCCGGCCGATAGTAGGCGCCGTCGGCTTGGGGAAAAGCAGTGGCCACATCCATGATCATGGTGGCCGGCGACATGCCTTTTTGCAGCGCCGTGAGATAGACATAGGGTTTGAAGCTAGAGCCGGGCTGGCGTGAGGCCGTCGCCACATTAACTTGGCCATCAATATCGTCATTGTTATAGTCGAGCGAGCCGACCATCGCCAGGATTTCCCCGGTGTTATTTTTGAGCGCGACGACAGCGGCATTGTGGGCATTTTTGTCTTGTTCGACCAACTTGGCGACCTGTTCGCGCGCAGTCTGCTCGGCAAAGCGTTGCAGATCCACATCGAGCGTCGTGTAGATGTTGAGCCCCTTGCGCCAGATAAAATAGGGATCCTCGGCGGTGTTGTACTCACGCTTGATCTGGTCGAGCACATAGAGCGCAAAGTGGGGCGCCGTCAGAATATCAAAGCGTTCGGCGGCAGATTTGCGCAGCGCCAGCGGCTGTTGATAGGCTGCAACCGCCTCTTCCGAATTGATGTAACCGGCTTCGACGAGCGCACGCAGCGCAATGGCCTGGCGTTCTTTGGCATCAGTTGGGTTGTCAAAGGGGTTAAGCGCCGGGAATTGAGGAATGGGCGCCAACATCGCGGCTTCGGCCATTGTCAGATCTTTACTGCTTTTGCCAAAGTAGACCTGGCTGGCTGCCTCAATGCCATAGGCTAGATTGCCGTAGGAATTATAGTTGAGATACCATTCCAGGATCTTTTCCTTGGGGTAGCGGCGGGTCACCTCCATGGCCAGGATCACTTCTTTGATCTTGCGCGCATAGCTCTGTTGGGCGCGCTCCTCCGGCGCAATGATAATATTTTTGATCAGCTGTTGCGTGATGGAAGAGCCACCTTGTACGGCGCCGCCTTGGAGATTAGAGACAAAGGCGCGAAAAAGACCGCGCACATTGATACCGGGGTTATCCCAGAAATTACGATCTTCCAACGCCACCGCGGATTGATAGACCCAGGGTGACATCTCTTGCAGACTCATGTAACGACGGTCACCGCGGAAGGGGCGTGGGTCAATGCTTTCGTAGAGCAGGTGGTTGCCGGTGCGGTCATAGATACGCACCGTTTCAAATTCATCCTGTTGTTGTTCAATGATGCTGGCATCCGGCAATTGAGCGGCATAGGAGGTGTAGATGCCATAGACCGTGGCGGCGCCAATGGCCGCGACAATGCCGACGCCTAGCAAGAGCGCCAGCAAGAGCGCGCCCAGACTTTGGCTCACCCATAGCCAGGGGCGTGGCCGGTTGGCGTGGACGCGTTGCCGTTTGCGGCGCGCCATCAGAATTTGATCATGTCGATTCAAGCGATTCATCGTTGTTAATTAACTATTTCCTAACCTGGCCAAGCCAGGACCAAGTGAGGCCGATCCTCACGGCTATCCTAGCACATCCTGGGCAAAATGACGAAAGCGAACAAGTAGTTGTGTAGACGAAAATACACTTACACCGGCGCAGCAGTTTCAAAGGCAGGTAAGTTTAATGATATGATAGGGACAGTTAGTGTTCAGTGTTCAGTGTTCAGTGTTCAGTGTTCAGTGTTCAGTATCCAGTCGTCTGTACCCTGGTCACTGCCCACCGATTACTGTCGACTGCTCACTGTCGACTGATTCCTGCCTACTGAAAATTTTGAGGGATTTCTAAAAATTAAGCGGCCAGACAACTAGTGGGGTGCAAAGCATGAATGAACAGCATTACGACGTCATTGTGATTGGCAGTGGTCCCGGCGGCGAGGGTGCGGCCATGAAGGCGACCAAAGCCGGCAAACGAGTTGCGGTGGTCGAGGAAAAACTTGAGGTCGGCGGCAACTGCACCCACCGCACCACCATTCCCAGCAAAGCGTTGCGCCAGGCAATCCAGCAGATGATCGATACCGGCAATATCAGCAGTAACTACCAGGCTTTGCTGCGTTCGGCCGAACGGGTCATTGAGCAACAGACTGAGTTGCGCACCAGCTTTTATGAACGCAATCTGGTTGACGTGCTGACCGGGCGGGGCGCCTTTGTCGATGCCCATACCGTTGAAGTTACAACCCCAAATGGCGCCGTCAAACAATATACCGCTGATTACTTTGTGATTGCAACCGGGGCGCGTCCCTATCATCCGGCCGACCTTGACTTTACCCACCTGCGCATTTTGGACAGTGATACGGTGCTCACCTATACCGGCAACCCGCGCTCCATTACCATCTATGGCGCCGGCGTCATTGGCTGTGAATATGCTTCGATCTTTCGCGGTTTGCGCATCAAGGTCAATCTTATTGACCCCCGTGACCGCCTGCTCTCCTATTTGGATGACGAGATCATTGATGCGCTCAGTTACCATCTGCGCGACAATGGCGTCCTGATTCGCCACAATGAAGAGTATGAACGGGTGGAAGCGCACGACGATGGCGTCACCCTCTACTTCAAATCGAATAAAGTTATTCAGAGTGATATTTTGTTGTGGGCCCAAGGGCGTACCGGCAATTCTGATCACATGGGGCTGGAAGCGCTGGGAATTGAGCGCAACAGCCGCGGCAACATCGTGGTGAATGAGAACTACCAGTCGGCCCAACCCCACATCTATGCCGTTGGTGATGTGGTGGGCCACCCCAGCCTAGCCAGCGCCGCCTATGACCAGGGGCGTTTTGCGGCAACGACGATTGTCACCGGCCAATGTGAACATCGGCTGGTGGAACAGATCCCCACCGGCATCTATACCATTCCGGAGATCAGCTCGATTGGCGCCACTGAGCGGGAGTTAACCGAGCAACGGGTGCCCTATGAGGTGGGCCATGCCTTTTTTCGCCATCTGGCACGCGCCCAACTGAGCGGGCGTACGGTGGGGATGCTCAAGATCCTCTTCCATCGTGAGACCTTGCAGATTTTGGGCATCCACTGTTTTGGCTCCCAGGCGTCGGAGATCATCCACATTGGCCAGGCCATTATGGCGCAACAGGGGGAAGCTAACTCGCTCATGTACTTTGTCAACACCACCTTTAACTATCCCACAATGGCCGAAGCCTACCGTGTAGCAGCGCTAAATGGATTAAATCGTGTGCAGTAGATAGGTAAATCGGCAAATCGGGAATCACTGTCAGTCCTGATTGACCGATTTGCCGATTTACCTATCTACCTATCTACTTATCTACTTCTCCACCAATACCATAAAGGAAGAATCTGCATGTCCGACACTACTGCCTTTACCTATAGCACCCTCCTCTCTAAAGCTGCCGCGGATCCGGTCAAGATTGGCAACCGACCGCGCCGCGGCAAATATGATTTTGCTGTCGCCTATCCCGACCCGGCCTCGTTGCCGCTGGAAGAGCTGACCGATGGGTTGGCCCAAGCATTGGCCGAAGAAGGGCGTGATCTGGCCATCTATGCCCATCCCCAAGGCTACCCGCCCCTGCGCGAGTGGATCGCCGAAAAGCTGGGGCGCGAGCGAGGCATCCACATTACTGCCGATGATCTCATTTTAGCCGACGGCTCCGGCCAACCCATCCACATGTTGATCGAAACACTGGTCGATCCGGGCGATGTCGTCATTACCGAGGACTTTGTCTACTCCGGCACGCTCAACCAATTGCGCCGTTTCCGCGCCGACATGCGCGGCGTCACCACCGACGAAGAGGGCATGTTGCCGGATATACTGGAGCAGGTCATCCAGAAAGCTGTCAGCGAAGGCAAACACCCCAAGTTTATCTACACCGTACCTTCCCACCAAAATCCCCAGGGGTGGACCATGTCGCTGGCGCGCCGGCAGGCGTTGGTGGCGCTCTCCCAGCAATACAACGTGCCGGTGATGGAGGATGACTGCTATGTGGATGTGCGCTTCGAGGGGGAACCTGTGCCCTCGATCCATGCCCTGGATAGCAGTGGACGTGTCATGTATGTTTCCTCCTTCTCCAAGGTGATTGCCCCCGGTATGCGGCTGGGCTACATGACCGCACAACGGGATCTGTTGGAGCGGGCGTTGGGCGCCAAGAGCGGCGGTTCGGTCAATACCTTTGCCGCCTTTGCTGTGCATCGCTATGTCACTGGCCAGTTAGCCGGGCATATTGAAGAGATCAATGACATTCAACGTGGCAAACGAGATGCCATGTTGGCGGCGTTGGAAGCGCACTTCGGCGGCACGGGGTCAACCTGGAGCAAGCCCAAGGGTGGCCTCTTTATCTGGCTCCAGTTGCCGGCGGGCGCCGACGCCGTGGCCGTGCGTGACAAAGTGCTTGAAACCGCCGATGTGGGCTATCTACCCGGGCCAGGCTTCTCGCCCGATGGGGTCTCCGGTCGCAACTGTCTGCGTCTCTGCTTTGGCTACAACACGCCGGCAGAGATCGGAGAAGGCATTGCCAAGCTGGCGGCTGCGTTCCGGGTGGAAGGGATGATTGGGGGAAGGAAGTAGGGAGACGGAAGTAGGGAGACGGAAGTAGGGAGTAGGGAGTAGGGAGTTGGGGGCTATGGAGCAACTTACCTTTGGGCGCTGGCTCAAACTTCGGCGGCGTGGCCAGGGTTTGACGCAGGCGCAACTGGGGCAACAAGTTGGTTATGCCGGCGAGACGATCCGCAAAGTGGAAGCGGATGAATTGCGCCCCTCGCGGCAGATGGCCGAGAAGCTGGCCGCAGCACTAGGAGTTGCGCCAGCGGAACATGCTGCCTTTATCCGCTTTGCGAGGGATGAAGCACAGCTTCAGGCTGTGACGCTACCGGTGCAGACGGCTTCCCAATCCTCATTACCAGCCCCACGCACTGCACCCGCGGCGGTTCCTTTAGCTACCCCGTCACAGGATCTGCCGCGCCTGCGTGACCCACTGATTGGTCGTGAGTGGGAACTTACGGTGCTCCAGAACTTGCTGTTGCGTCCCACCGTGGGCCTGGTGACGCTGACCGGACCCGGTGGCGTGGGCAAGACGCGCCTCGCGCTACAGGTTGCCACCAATCTGTTGGCGCACACCATGCCAGACACATCACCGGCCTTTCCCGATGGCGTCTACTTTGTCCCCTTGGCTGCGTTGGATGATCCGGCACAGGTGCTGCTGGCGATTGCCCAAACTCTCACCGTGCGTGAAGCAGAAGGACTAGCCTTGGACGCTGCGCTGCAGGCGTATCTGCGTGATAGGCAGTTGTTGTTGGTGCTGGACAATTTTGAACAGGTGGTAAGCGCCGGGCCACAGCTAAGTGGTCTGTTGCAGGCGGCGCCACGGCTTAAGCTGTTGGTCACCAGCCGCACCGTGCTGCGGTTACGTGGTGAACATCATTTTGCCGTCCCTCCGCTCGCCCTGTCTGACAAGGATCCACAGGCAGCACAGACATCTTTTTCCACTGACCCAACGCTTCTCACCCAAGCACCGGCTGTGCGTTTTTTTGTTGAGCGGGCACAGGCTGCGCAGGCCGACTTCGCCGTCACCAACCAAAACCTCGCCGCAATTGGCGCCATCTGCCAACAGCTAGAGGGACTCCCTCTGGCCATAGAGTTGGCCGCCGCCCGCGTGCGCCTGCTGCCGCCGCCAGTCATGCTCACCCGGCTGGACAGCCAACTGAAATTCCTCACCGGCGGGGCACAGGATCTACCGGCGCGGCAGCAAACGATGCGCGCCACGCTGGTCTGGAGTTACGACCTTTTGACGGCAGCGGAAAAATGCCTGTTCCGCCGCCTGGCGCTCTTTAACGCCGGCTGTACACTGGCGGCGGCGGAACAGGTCGGTAACGTTGCTGGCATCCTGGGAGTTGATCTGTTGGATGTGCTGGCTTCGCTGGTCGACAAGAGCTTGCTCCAGCAAAAGCTTGGCACAGATGGCGAGCCGCGCTTTGTCTACTTGCGCGTGATCCGTGAATATGCCATGGAACGGCTGATCGAAAGTGGCGAAAGCGCAGCGATCCGCCAACACCAGGCGGCCTTTTATCTGGCTTTTGTCGAAACGGCGGAACCGGCGCTGATCGGGAGTGAACAACAAGCCTGGCTAGCGCGGCTGGCGCTAGAGTATGACAACTTGCGTGCCGTGTTGGAGTGGTGCAGCGACGACGGTGATGGGGAGGTGGGGCTGCGCATTGCCGGCGCCTTGTGGCGCTTCTGGCAGATACGCGGCTATTATCAGGAAGCCCAGCAGCGGCTTGTGAGGCTACTGGGTAGGTCGCCCCAGTGGACAAGCGCGCGGGCAAAGGCGCTCGATGCGGCCGGCTTCTTTGCTGGCAAAGCAGGTGATTATGCCACAGCGCGCCGTTACCATGAAGAGAGTCTGGCGATTGGGCAAGCATTAAACCATCAGTATGGGATTGCCCGGTCGCTGCACAGCTTGGGCGGTGTCGCCTCGGATCAAGGTGATTATGCGGCAGCACGCACCTGCTTTGAGGAAAGTTTGCGCATCCGCCGCACAATCGGTGACAAGCCAGGTATGGCCAGTTCGCTCAACAACCTTGGCATCATCGCCTATGAGCAGGGCGACTATGATCAGTCAGCGCTTCTGCACCGGGAAAGCTTGTCCCTGAAGCGGGAACTGGGGGATCAGCAAGGCATTGCGGCCTCGCTTAACAATCTGGGCAATGTGGCGACGAATCAGGGTGACTATATGGCGGCACGCCAACTGCACGAAGAAAGCCTAGCGCTAAAACGGGAAGTAGGCGACCAACAGGGCATTGCCACCTCGCTCAATAATCTAGCGCGTATAGCCATTGATCAAGCTGATTATCAGACTGCGCACGGGCTCTTTGCCGAAAGTCTGGCCCTTCATCAAACGATCGGCAACAAGCGAGGGGCTGCGCTGGCGCTCAACAATTTGGGCGAAGTAGCATACCGCGAAGGCAACTACCACGCTTCAGGTAGCTTGTACAAGCAAAGTCTGGTAATTCGACAGGGATTGGGGGACAAACAGGGCATTGCTGAATGTCTGTCGGGTCTGGCCGAGGCAGCCAAAGGACTGCAACAAATGGAGCGAGCGGCACAGTTGTTGGGCGCAACGGCCGCATTGCTTGGGACCATCGGCGGTTCTCTGGAGCCCACAGAGCGCATCATCTTTGACCAGTCTGTTTGTGCCGTACAAACCGCACTGGGCGCGGCAACCTTTGCCGAACTTTGGGCGGTCAGCCAGGCGATGACGCTGGAACAGGTCATCGCGCTGGCGTTGTTGCCCATATAACTTGGCTATTGCTGACTGATCAAGGGTAGGTAGACTTTGTTGCTCAACTCAACATTACCAGGCTCAGCCGCTCCCACATCGGTAAAGTAGGTGTCGGGCGTGTTGAGATCGGCCTCGATCCATTGGTTGATGTCAACCAGTTCTGCGTCCTCCATGAATGTCTCGTCCGGCAACGATGTAGTAAAGGTCTCGCTGACGGGCGCCACGGCATTGATGGCTTGCCCGCTGCCCTGACGGTTGCCAAAGTAGACCGTGGTGTTGACGCCCGGTTGCAGCGTTAAGTTATAACAGGGGCTGCTGCCTGGTTGCGTGTTCACCCAGCCACTCTGCATCACCTCACAGACGGTATAGACGCCAGGCGTCAGCAGCTTAAAGTCGGCTTTGCCCAGGTCATTGGTCGTCTGTTGCAACGGCGACGTCAAGAGTGGTGAGGCAACCGAGATTGTCCACCCAGGCAGCAATGGTTCACCGCTGTTTTTGGTGTGGCTGCCGTTGAGATCATTATACTTGCGCGTCAGAATGTTCGCTTTGCGCTGCTCGGTAAAAGTGCAAGTGACATCGCTGGCGCTGGTATTGATCGTCACCGTGTTGTCGGCAAGCGAAACGACGGCACCGCTGCTGGGTGTACAGGTAATCGCCGAGAGCGCCCAGTTGGTCGTAGCCGCCACCGTCACCTTGCTTTCGCCCGCCGGCAGGACAACGCTCTTGCTGTTGCTATAGGCGTCTGCGTCCTGTGGTGTAATGTCGTCGAGATAGAACGTCCCAAAGGTGCTGTTAAAGCGGAAGTTGCTGGCGCTATCCGGCACAACATCCAACTTAATCGTCACCGTGCGCGTCGTGCTGGGCGGCGTTGGCGTTTTGGTTGGCACTGCCGTCGGCGTGTTGGTCGGCTTAGGTGTCGCCGTATTCGTTGGCTTACTGGTGGCCGTTGGCGTCGGCGTGTTCGTTGGCTTGCCGGTTGGCGTACTGGTCGGTGTCGGGGTGACCGTACCGGTGCTCGACCCGCAGGTGTAGATGCCGATGTCGTCGATAAACCACCCCCAGCCGCCAAAGTAGTTCCCCCCATCGGTCCCGATGCGGAAACGCACGCGTACAGCATTGCCGGCCAAGGGCGCCAGGTTGAAGCGACTGGAGCCGTAGCCGTAGGTCAGACCGGTAAAGGCGTTGCGACCGGCCAGTGGGTTGCCTTGGCCTGTTTCAATGGCGCCATTGTAGCCATTATCGGCGGCCAAGGCATCGAAGGGTCGCCAGGTGGCGCCATGATCGGTGCTGTACTCAAGCAGCCCGCCATCCTCATTATAACCCGCGAACAGACTTTCAAACTCATAGGCATGGTTGAAGCGCAGATAGGGTGTGCTGCCGGCAGGCAGGCTCACATCCTGCGTCATTTGGATGGCGCCGTCACTGACCACGCTCAGGTCGTCACCGACAAAGCTATTTTGACCGCTGGTGGCATAGATAATGTCTTCGCCATACGGATTCGTGCTTTGCGGGTAGTACCAGTTCTTGGGACCAGTAAAGGTCAGCACCTGCCACTTGCCGCTGGCCGGATTCTCCAGGTTGTCCTGGAAGAGATAGGTCGGCTGTTGGCCGGCGGCGCAGACTGGCGCCTCTTGGGGCGCACAGTAGCTGGCCGGTTGGCTCATCTGCGTGGCGCTGACCGCATTGCGCACCTGTTGGCAGTCGCTGGCGGTGATGCCAAAGCTGCCCACCAGGTTGGTGCACGCCTGGGGCAACGCGCTGCCCAGATCCTGGTAGTCGCTGGCTGAGTTGAGCAAATTGGCATTGACCTCATACCAGATATGCGCGGCTTTAGTGATACCTAGTCCCTGGACCGTGACGCCATTGAGTGAACCGCCATCAGTCATCAAGGAGGCTGCCTTGTTGGCGACGCCGCTGTTGGTATGCACGCCGCCGCTGTCACTGGTCGTGCAATTGTAAAAGTAGCTGCTCATGCTGTCCGGTTGGTAATGCCAGATGGGCTCTTGCATGTCGCGAATTGCACCGCCAGGCAGATCTTCGCCGATCAACCAGCGCGCCGAAGGATCGTCGTTGCCCACGCCATCGGTCAGGTCAATATATTCGCCAAAGATATCCGACATCGCTTCGTTGATGGCGCCCGACTGCATGTAGTAATAGAGATTGGACTCGAACTGCGTAAAGCCATGCGAAAACTCATGGCCCACCACATCGTCCGCCGCCGCATAGCCATCGCCATAGGCCATCTGCTGGCCATTCCAAAAGGCGTTGGCAAAGGGGCAGAAGTAGCTGGGGTCGCAGTAGCGCACGGTGGAACGCAAGGGCATGCCGTGTGCATCCAGACTGTCGCGGCCAAAGTTGGACCAGTAGAAGTCATAGGTTTTGCCGGCATAGTCATATGCCGCATCGACATCGGTGATGCCAGTGGCCGCGCCGCCCTCCTGGCGCATCGGTCCGTTGCCGGGCAGACCATAGGCTGAATTGTTTTGGTTGTCGTAGACGGTCCGGTTGCGCACCGTTTCGCTTTGATTGAAATGCAAAACAATCCCCCCGCGCTGGGCATCGACCAGCACGAATTCATTGATCCCACCCACGACGTTGTCGGTCACGGCCATCTGCCAGACTAGCCGCGTCACGTCGAGAGCCCCCAGCGCGCGATTTTGAAAGACAGTCGGGTTGTAGACCGATAAGACCGGTGGACTGGCTGTAAGCTTGGCGCTATCGATTTTGCATGCTTTGGCGACCGCCGTGAGGGCTAGCTGGCGCGCCTGATCCCCATTCAACTGGGGAACCACATTCGTCAACCCATGCAGTTGTTGTGCCGTCAGAATGCGCCCACTGGCCGAAAGGATGCCTTTGGCCGTACTTTGTACGGTGAAATCACCGCCGATGACCGATACGCCCTGATGGAGCTGTTGGAAGCGGGCAAAATTGCGCGCCCCCACCGTTTCATCAGTCACCGACCAGGTGCGTGAGGTGCGCAGATCACTGGCTTCGTTTTGCACGCCAAAGAGGTCGCCATATTGGCGCAGAAAGGCACGCGCCATTCGCTCCGGCTCCGCCAGCGCAGCATTGACCGCGGCTGCATCCACTGCCACGGAGATGGGCTGCTCTTTGCTGGCGCCCAAGAAACGCAAGATCGGGCGTCCGACCTGTCCATCCGTCGTGCGATAGGCGGTGACCAGCTCCGGGCCGATCTGTTGTTGCAGGGCTTGCAGGCGTTGGTCGGCCTGGGCTGCTGCGGTTGGATCTGCTTGTGAATGTGCCAGTTGCGACGTCAACCACACGCCTGCCACGACTAGCAAAAGACCGACTAAGATGGCCGCCACTTTCTGCGGCCATAATGCTCGTAAATACATGGATTTCTCCTTTCCTTTTGTTGAATATATGAAGCCTTATAGCTTCTTAAACAAATAGGGATGGAAGTGCAGTAGTTGTTGCACTTCTTGTTGGTTGCGGATGCGCAGCGGGAGTTTATGCAAAATTTGCTTCAGCGCCGCAAGAATGGTCGTTCGCTTTGAGATAGTCATCATGAGGTCCTTTTGCTTCGATCTGTTCAATCGTGTTCGTTTTTTCTAGGTAATTCTGCTTTGGTACAGCGTGTATATCTAATCACAGCCGTCGGGCCAAATGAACCCGCTGCGCGGGATAAAAACCGGGATAAAAATCGTGAAGAGATGTTCTTACTGCTTCACAATCGGAATGTAAAGCCTTACATTGCCTTGTCCCGGATCAACCGTGGGCGCTGGCGTCACCACGGGTGTCACTACTGGCGTTGGGGTCACTACGGGCGTAATTACTGGCGTTGGGGTCGGCGCTGTCGATAAGGGCGCCGGACTCCATGCGGGCGCCCGGCCATCATTGACCAACAGATGGGCGTCGCTGCCGTCACTGTTGACGATCCAGATCTGGCACGGGCATAGTAACAACGGTTCCAGCCAAAAATTGGCGGTTGTTTGATCGAGTTGCGTGCTTTGCTCAAAGACAATCTGGCCGCCGTCGGGCGCGAGATCCAGGCGACCGATGCTCTGATTGGCAATCTGGTATAGCGGCGTCACCTGCTGGTCGTTAAAGGTGTAACGATAGAGCGCGCTGCCTTTCTCAATGCCGCTGGCGCCAATCCATTCTTCATAGCGGGCAAAGACAAACCCCGAGCCATCGGGCAGCCAGGCCAGACCAGTGACCAGGCACGTCAGATCACACGCGCCCAAATCAAAAAACTCGCGCTGACCGGCGTCATCAATCGGCGCCCGAAAGACGCTGGCATGGCCCAGATCTTCTTTTACGGCAGCCAGCAGTTGGCCGGCCGTAGCCGCTGTCGGACCTGGCTTGGCGAGAAAGACGCGCCCTTCTAGTAGATATTGGCTATAGTCGAGCACGCTCGTCCCTGGCGACGTCGCCGGGGCTTCGGCCGCAATGCGCCAGATGTTGTTTTCTTCCTGGAAACTAGTGGTGGTTGCCTCAGCAGCTAAAAAGATCAACTCGCTGCCGTTATGTAGCCAGGCTGGCCGAATCACCTGCGGACAAGTGTAATCATCCGCCACCCCAAAGCGAACAGTCCCGGCGTCGGTCACCTGGCCAGCCACCACATCGACCCACGCTTCTTCGTTATAGTTGCACCAGTTGGGCGTGAGGTCATTGGGGTCATAGAGACGAATGAATTGACGCACGTTGTCGCCCAGATCGGCCACAGTTTGCGTGATCTGATAGGAGTAACCCAGCTTGGCCGGAAAACTGATCGGTTTGTCCGCCCCTTCAATATAGAGTTGCACATCGCCAGAGGCATAGGATGAAAGCCAAAAGGTGACTGTGCCTGTGGGATAAGTGCCACTGGGAAGAGGCGGGCGGGTCAAACGCCGTAGCGTCGCGCCATTCGCCGCCACTCCGTAAATGTCCCGCGTGTAGAGGGAACGTTGCCAGTCGTGTGCGCTGTCGAAGGCTACTTCACCGGCGTCGCTCCGCCAACTGAGTTCGCCGATGCCACTCTCGCGCGGCGTACCGGTCGGCGCCTGCCACAGCAGCCGGTCGTTGCCGCCATCGGGATTGATGAGGCGGATCTGCTGGTTGTTGCGGCTAGGTCCCACATAGGCAATGGCATATTCACCTGTGTCTGCCCTGGCAGCAATCTCATGTGCGAATGCCGGATATTGCGCCGCCCGCGCTACAGAGGCAAGGATGGCTTGTGTGATCAAAAGGCTGCAGAATACAGCAAGCGTGAAAAACTTGTTGAACATAATTTGACCTCGTTCTTCCTATTGCGCCGTTCCCTTGCCGTGCTACTGACAGAGCGTGACGGCTGCCGCATTTCCTCGTGTGGGTAACCCTGGCCGATCCAAGATCCGTTGCAGAAACGCCCCGCCAAACTTGCTAAACCGTTGTGACGTCTGGGTTCGTTGTGGTTGCTCATCCAAACGCACTATAAACTCATTGAGGTCGCCCTCGGTGCTGCCACGGTAGGCATAGCCACTGCTCTTGATCAGGTGCAATATGCGCTGATTGCCTGGATCAAACAAGACCCGCAGCCGGTGAATCTGTTGAGCCTGCGCGCGTTGATGCATCTGTTGCCATAGGCGGCGGCCAATGCCCTGCCCTTGAAACCGATCCTCAACCAGAATGGCCAACTCGGCCGTCGGCACACGGCTCACCGCCTCGCACACATAGTAGGCCAGTCCGATGATCTGTTCCTCATCACCGCTGCGGGTTGCCACCAGAGCTTCGCCTGTTTCCAGTGGCAGATGGCAGATCGTTGCCAATTCATCCCATGAGGGCGTTCTGTACTGAAGATAACGGTAGTAAAGGCTTTGGGCGGAGAGGCGCAGGTGCATGGCATAGAGAAAGCCAAGATCGTTAGGCATAAGGGGACGAATGGTCGTGGCAGGTTCGTCGCCCAAAACCGGTTGGCGCCGCAAAGTTCCGCTACTTTCCAAAATTTTGCTCATTGTTGTCACAGGATGTCTCCTTATCATTGCCATTGATGTGAATTGCGCTAGCAATTAAATCACCATGACAGCGACAAAAGAACCCGCTGAGCGGGATAAAAGCGGGAGGAAAAGCGGGAGAAGTGTGAATTTGTACAAGACGCTTTGCCGGAAAATCGGGCCATACGGTATAGTAGTGGGAGTGACAACCTGCATGATAACCGGAGGTGTGGTGATGGAACACCCGACATTTGGTCGTTGGCTCAAACTGCGGCGGCGCGGTCTGGGTTTGACCCAAGCGCAACTGGGGGCGCAAATTGGCTACGCGGGCGAGACGCTGCGCAAAGTAGAAGCGAATGAACTGCGCCCATCACGGCAGATGGCGGAGAAGCTGGCCCATGCATTGGGCATCGCGCCGGAGGAACAGGCGGCTTTTATGCGCTTTGCCCGCGATGAGGCCCAACATGAGCCGGTGGCGTTACCATTGCCACACTCACCCGCACCACTGGCCCCCTCTCCAACACCTGCCCCCACAAGCGCACGTACAAATTTACGCACGCCAACCCTGCCTTTGCCGCGTGACCCGCTGATCGGGCGTGAATGGGAAGTGGTCACGATCCAGAATCTGCTTTTGCGTCCCAGCGTGGGTCTGGTCACCTTGACCGGACCGGGCGGCGTGGGCAAGACGCGCTTGGCCTTGCAAGTGGCCGCCAATCTGCGCAACCACGCGCAGACAAAGGCTGAACCACCCTTTCCGGACGCCATTTACTTTGTGCCCCTGGCTGCGTTGGAGGACCCGGCGCTCGTTTTGCCCGTACTTGCGCAAACCCTAGAAGTACGCGCGGTCGATGGGCAATCGTTGCTGGCTGCGCTGCAAAACCATCTGGCCAACCAGCGACTCTTGCTCGTGCTGGATAACTTTGAACAGGTGGTGGACGCCGGGCCGTCGATCAGTGACCTGTTGCAAGCGGCGCCACAGCTCAAAATCGTCGTCACCAGCCGCACCGTGCTGCGCTTGCGTGGGGAACACCAGTTTGCGGTCGCGCCCCTGGCCCTGCCAGAGGGAGAGTCACCTGCTGCGCAATCGGCGGCGGCGCGTTTATTTGTTACCCGCGCCCAGAGTGTGCAACCAGACTTTGCCGTCACTAGCGACAACGTGGCGGCGATCAACGCCATTTGTCAGCAGTTGGATGGCCTCCCCTTGGCCATCGAATTGGCCGCCGCACGCCTGCGCGTCCTGTCACCCCAAGCCATCCTGGCCCGGTTGGACCACCAACTCAAGTTCCTGACGGCGGGCGCCCGTGACTTACCCGCGCGGCAGCAGACGCTACGCGCTACGCTAGCTTGGAGCTATGACTTGTTGACAGAAGCGGAACAGATTCTCTTCCGCCGCATGGCCTTCTTGGTGGGCGGCGGCACGCTGGCGGCGGTCGAATGTATCTGCAATGCCGACGGCGCGCTCAGTGCGGATCCGCTGGATCTTTTGGCATCCTTGATCGACAAGAGCCTTCTCCAACAAAAGGCGGGGCTGAATGGTGAGTTGCGCTTTACCACCCTGCGCGTTATCCGCGAATATGCACTAGAGCGGCTGAGTGAAAGTAGCGAAGCCGAAAGCATTCGTCAGCAGCAAGCGCTCTATTTTTTGTCGGTGGTGGAAGCGGCCGAAGCGCAGTTGACGGGCGCTGAACAAAAAGCCTGGATGGAGCGGCTGGAGGAGGAATACGACAATTTGCGCGTCGTGTTGGATTGTTCCATCGCGGGCGGCGATGCCGAGTTGGGCCTACGGTTGGCCAGCGCGCTATGGCGTTTCTGGCACACGCGCGGCTACTACCAAGAGGGATTCCAGTGGCTGCAAGGGTTGCTGGCTCGCTCCACCCTCTGCACGCCCGTGCGCGCCAGAGCGTTGGACGCCGCGGGGATTTTGGTCAGCCGGCAAGGTGATTATGGCGCAGCGCGGCAATGTTACGAAGAGAGCCTGGCAATTTGGCGCGCCGTAGACGATCAGCAGGGGATCGCGGCGGCGATCCACCGGTTAGGGAGCCTAGCTCTTGAGCAGGGGAATTATAGCGCAGCCCGCACGCGCTTTGACGAAAGTTTGCGCATCAAACGCGCGATTGGGGATAAATTGGGCATGGCGGCGACGCTGCACAACCTGGGCATCGTGGTCTATGAACAGGGAGATAATGCTGCCGCGCGCCATCTTTACGAAGAGAGTCTAGCCATCGAAAGGGAATTGGGCAATAAGCAAGGCATTGCCGTGTCGCTCAATAGCCTGGGCAATGTTGCCCGGGACCAGGGCGATCTGGCGGCGGCGTACGCCCTTTGTAACGAAAGTCTGGCGTTGCGGCGTGAATTGGGGGACAAATATGGCATTGCGTTGGCTCTGAACAATCTGGGCAATGTCGCACTGGATCGCGGTGATGCTCAGACGGCGCGTCTGCTTTTAGAAGAGAGCTTGGCCCTTCACCAAGAAATCGGCAACCAGGCTGGCGCGGCGTTGGCACTGACCAATTTGGGCGGCGTAGCACGGCAGCAAAACGATCCAGCCAAGGCGTACCACTATTACACAGAATGTCTACGTATTCTACACGCAACCGGCGACAAACGCATCACCGAACCGCTGCTCGGGCTAGCTTTTGTGGCCCAGATGAATCAGCAACCGCAACGCGCCATAGCGCTTTTTTCTGCTACTGAAGCCTGGCTCACCACCCTCGGCGGCGCCTTTGAGGCATTGAGTCGAGGCGACTATGAAGCGGCTGTGACCACGCTGCGGGATGAATTGCCCGCCGACCAATTCACGCGGGCCTGGGCGGAGGGGCAAGCCTGGACCTTTGACCAGGTCGTCGTCTATGCGTTGGCAGCGACGGACAAATTGCCGTAGGCGCTTGGCGTGTATCTCGCTACGTTGATTCAACCAAATACATAAAAACTTAGGAACCCGCTCTATGGGATAAAGCGGGAGAAGGGGAAGATCACGTTAGATATGCCGCAGCCAAGCGCAGGCGGCTGTTTGCAGGGTTTTTGCGCTTCCTTCTATCGTCTCGTCCGGTAGCAAGGCTGTCCTGTACGATTGACCGGTGCGATCCGCACTGATCGCGATAGTGAGCAAAAGTTGGGCGCCGTCGCTCAGATCGAAAGGCGCATTGGCCGTGGTAAGCCCTTCCGTTGGCTGGCCAAAGCTGCGGGTATGCTTTTGCCCACGCAAGGCGACGGCCACCATTTCGCCCGAGCTGCCGGTAGATGGGCCGATCAACACAGCGACGCGCGCCGGTCTGTGCTGAAGCTCAACTACGGGCGGAGCGATGGCCAGACAGACGCCCTCGCCGACGATAAACTGCCCCGCACTATAGCGCCAGACAATCCGCGTCCCGTTGGCATCAATAAACGCCCCGATCTCCTCAGTGTCAAAGAGCGGCCCTAGTCCCACAATCATTGGAAACAAATTGCCGCCGGTGTTGTCGGTGAGATCGACGATCCAACCGGCTGGTCCGGTGGCGTCCAGTTCCGCGATGATCTGTTGCAAGGTGCGTGCATAGACCGGCGTCGCGGCTGCCGAACCCATAAAGTCCGGCACATGCAAATAAGCAATGTCGGAGGCGATGAGGCATCCTGTTGGCTGGCGATTGCGGCTGTCCTCGGCGCCGGTTTGGATCGCCCGCACCTTGGCTGGTGGCCAGAAGAAGCTGTGACCATCGTTGAGCTGCTGAATGGCAAATTCAATGGCTGGATAGACATCTTCTGGTTGCTGCGCACCCTCTGCTTGTTGCCAGGTTTGCGCCTCTAGCGTCGGCCAATCGATGGTGGCGCGATAGAACGAATTTTCCCGGAGGATGGTCAGCGCCTCCTGAAGATAAGCGCTAGCGTTCGTGGATGACATGCAGAGCCTCCTGCGATATTCTACAAAATCTCCACACAGATTTCTTCCGGTGTTTTTCCCTGGGTATACACCACCTGGGTGGCCAACTGCTGAAAGGCCGGATGCGTCACTAGATAGCGGGTGAAGGGCACGCCATTCACTTTGAACGGGGTCCGTTCGCGTAAGAGCGCAATGGCTTCGTCCGGATCAGGTGAAGGTAGGAGCAGAACCACGTTGGGGTGGGGCGCCAGCAGCCTGTGGATGCGTTCAAAAGCAGCAGGATCTTCGTGGACAGAGTGACCGGCGCCAAAATCCATCACGCAGCCGTGGTGCTCTTGGAGGGCGCGTTCCACGGCATGGATCTCAAAGGGCTTCCAATAGCGATAGACGCCGGCAAAGCCCTCGCGTTCGCTGATCGCGCGCTGCACAGCGGCATCGTAGCCGATCTCTTTGTAATAATCCCAGCGGATTTGATCCAGCGAAACTTGCGGTCGGCCCAGTTGTGCGGCCAGCAATTTCCCCAGCGTGCTCTTGCCTGCACCCATTGGGCCAATCAAAAAAACTTCGGCGGCACGTGGATCAAGCTGCGGCAAAAGTTCGGCACAACTCTCCTCTGGCGTTTTGCCCTTGGTATAGAGGCGAAGCTTGGCCAGATCGTGGTTAGAGTGATGGCGCACAAAGTGTTCCGTCAACTCCACGCCTTCGTAAAAGACGTAGCCCCGCTCATCCAACACCTGAATCGACGCTTCGTGATCGGGCGAGGGCAAGAGCAATATAATGGGCTGATACGGCTGCAACAACTGTGCCAGCCGTGCTGTGAGCTGGTCGTCCGGTAGCGCGACTTGGCTAGCCCCCAACTCCAACACACCGGGGTCATCCTGTTCCTGTAGAAATCGCGCAACGGCGTGCACCTCAAACGGGGCCTGGTAGTGCAGGAAGCCCTCCAATCCGCCATCCCAGGCCTGGTCTGCTGCTTGTTGACTATGCCCCAGTTCGGCATAATAGGGCGCCGCGCGCTTTCTGAGGTCAATAAAAGGCCACCCCAACCGGGTGGCCAATAACTGACCCACCGTGCTTTTGCCAACGCGCTCTGGACCGATCAAGATGATAAGTGAAGAAGTGGACATAGTCACCTCTACTCAAGGATAGGTTATCTGCGTCCCCGTTGCTGCAACTGTACCAGTGCATTTGACGGCAGATCAGGTTGTAGATGGGTTAGAATCTGGGCGGCACATGCCTCAGTTGTCGCCTGCGCTGTATCCACGGTGAGATCGTAGATGCCATGCGCGTGCACCTTGGCGAACTGGGCCCGGGCTTGGCCGAGTGTCCGATCCTGACGATCACGTTCACGCTGCTCAACCACCGCCAATGGACAGTACACCCCAACAAAAAGCGCCGGGAAACCACCCAACACAGTCGCACACTCCTGCACCCAAGCGGGATCCAGCAAGACATGATCGACAATCACATTGTTGCCCGTTTGCGCCAGGGCCGCGACCGTGTGGTGGAGACCAGAAATCAGTTGGTGTCCTAATGGGGCGGCCTCGATCACCAACCCGTCATCACTGCCTGCTGGTGGCCAGATATACCTAAACACTTCTTGCCAGAGCGGCGGATTGAGATAGCGTTTGGGTAATGCAAAGACCATTGTGTCAATGCCAATATGCAAATACGGCGCAGCTAAGAGGGTTTGCAGCGCCTTTGCCAATGTGCTTTTGCCTGCACTGGAGGTGCCGTTCAAAATAATAATGTGACCAGGGATCATCGCGCTTGCTTCCTCTGCTATCGTTTTGCCACTCTTCCAACCCCTACACGCCCAATGGGAAATGGTAAATAAATATTACAATATTTCCAAAATCTTACCAAACCAATAAGGCATCGCCCAGCCAATCATGGGGTGATTGGAACCGCTTTCGACATGGTGTGCGATATAGCGATAGCTAACGGCCTGATGGAGCGCGCAGAGTGGATAGGTCAGTTGCCACAGTTCCAGCAGCCGTTCCATTGGCTCATACGCTGTCCACAGCGCCAGGTACGCATCACGCAGACGGCTTTGGACGAGGGGATCTTTTTCATGCAAGATGGCGATCATGTCCAGAAAGGGATGGGCCACACAGGCATCTGACCAATCAAAAAAGACAAAATGGTCAGCGCGGCGAGCAATGTTGCTCATGTGTAGATCGCCGTGTACCAATGTCGCTGGCACATTGTACGCGGCCATCTGATGGCAGAGTTCGATCAGACGCGGTGCGGCAGCCAACAGGCGCTGCTGTTGCGCTGGTTCAAGCATGGCGACCATGGTTGGATCGTTGAGTAAGGGACCAATCTCTTCCGCCAATTTGGGTAGGCGGCGGTCAATGCAGCCGTGGGCGAGCAATGTATCGATCTGATTGGCGCTGGCAATTTGCAATTGGGCGAAGGCGGTTAAGGCGGCTTCGCGGGTTTCTACCGGCGCCTCCCACCCAATCTCCGCGCCAAAGTCCGCCAACAAGAGCCAATCATTCGTGGCGTCGATCGCCAGCGGCTGGGGCATGACCGCCGGATATAATCGAGCCAATGTCTGGGTAAGCAGTGCTTCGTTGACCATTAACGGCGAGCCGTGGGCGGCCTTGAAGTAGACCCAGCCCTGTGTTGTGGGGACGCGTAATATCGACGAAAGACACCAATGCTTGACCTGCTCAACCGGGCCAGTGGCCGAGTGATCCATTGGGGTCAACTGTTCATGGATCCAGGCAACTGCCAATCGAAACCAACCCGGCTGTTCCCACTGCGCGCGGCGTGGTGGGACGCTGCCAGAGGTAATTTCTTGAAAACAACTCTCTACTGCGCGGCGGAGGGTGGGATGGCGCAACCTAATTTGGTCAAGCTCGGCCAGTTCGAGCCAGCGTAACTTATCGCGCGGGATCCAGGTTGGGCTATGAGTTTCAAGGAGATAGAGGTGAAAGACCAACCGTTGGTCTTCATCGCTCTGCTCGGCAAGCTGGCGCACAACGGTGGTTGCCAGACCAAATTGTTGTTGCATCGCAGCATTGATCCGGCCGATGGGGCCATCCCACACTTGACCAATGGCCACATTGGGCAAACGCCACTGCGCGCCAGCTGCTTGCACAAGCAATTGCGGTTGCGTGGGATGGGGGATGAGTAAATCAACGACATCCTGCGTTTTGGGTTCAGTACTCAAGCTGGTACTCCTCTACTTCTGCAACGCACGGGCCAACGGATCACTCTCTCCTTCGCAATCACTTCGGCCTTCCAAGTCATCCACAGACTGGTCATACCTCCACTTTCCTTGTTGCTTTCGTGTTAGGTTGTTGCCGTCGGGCAAAATCACGTCCTGTGCCTAGATTTTACCACCATATTTGTGGTGGCACTACATCAATACATGAATTGTAGAATCGCTAACTCAAGCTTGTCTGCGTTGAGCCGCTTGCCGCTCAATGAGTGCCACGGCTTCCCCTATGCCATTCTCGCTGCGGATTTTTTCACCCAGTTTTGTGGCACGGGTGCGCATCGTGGAATCTGTTAGCGCGACTTGAATCGCTGCCGCCAATTTCTCAGCCGTGAGCTGTTGGATGCTGGGCAGACGCACACCCATCCCCAGCTTTTCCACCCGTTCCGCCCAGGCAACTTGGTCATTGGGCGCAAAGGGGGTAAGGAGATTGGGGACACCGGCCCGCAAGCCGGCGCCCGTGGTGCCGGCGCCACCATGATGCACAACGGCGGCCATCTGCGGGAAGAGCCAGTCATGCGGAATATTTTCGACAAAAAAGACATTGTGCGATTGGAAGGCGTCGTGTGGCATTGGCGCGGCCATGCCACCCCAACCGGTCAACAACACCCCTCGCTGGCCGCTCAGCGCCAGGGCGCGCAAGGCCAGTTGGGTATGGCGCGCCGGATCACCGTGACCCATGCTGCCAAAACCGATATAGATGGGCGGTGGACCACTCACCAGGAAGTGTAGCAGATCGCCAGGCGGCTGCCAGGCCGGCGGTGTGTCCAGAAACCAGTAGCCGGTGACATGTTGATCCATGTCCCAATCCCTGGGTTTTGGCAACACATGGGGGCTGTAGCCATAGAGCCAGGGTACGCCCAGGCGGCGGCACTCCGCCAAGAGGTCGGCAAACGAACGCAACGGCGATAAACCAAGCGTGCGGCGTAAGGGCTTGACCATATGTTTACTCATACCATGCCAAAGCGCAAAGTGCATGAGCCGATGAGTGAAAAAATTATAGCCTCCACCTAGCGAGAAGCGCATTGATCCCAAAAAGAAAGAGGGAAAACTACGAGTCGGCGCAACGGGCAAGGGCGAGGCAAAGAGTGCCGGAATGCCAAGTTTACTAGCCGCCTCCAAAGCGCAACAGCCGGTCGGGCTTTGGATAATCAAATCTGCATCCTGTGCCGCCTGCCAGACGACCTCTGCTGTTTCCCTGTTTTGTCCCAGGATGGCGCGTAACAACCGAATCTGGCGCAGCAAATTTTTGCTACGTAGCACAGCTTGGACTGCGGGCTGCTGCATCACTTCTTGGATGCTCACCCGGATCGGGTGCGTCTGCACCCCATAGGCGTGGATCCAGTCGGAAAAGGTGTGAGACGTGGCAAGCGTGACCTGATGGCTCGCCCGTTGCAAGCCAACCGCCAGCGCCAGATAGGGCTGGACATCACCGCGCGTGCCGAAAGAGGAGATCAAGATTTTCATCGTCATGTTCAGTCGGTAAACATTCAATGCGCATATTCCCGCCGCAACAGGCCAAAAATCCCGATCCCGTGGAAAAGGCCATCGTCTTCCAAGGTGGCCTCACGGCGGATGCCCTCACGCTGAAACCCCAAGCGCTCCACCAGACGCACGGAAGGCAGATCATCGATACAGGTGCTGGCCTCAATGCGATGCAAATTCATCTGCGTAAAACCGAAGCGGAGGGTTGCGCCCACCGCCTCCGTGGCAATACCCTGTCGCCAGTAGGTACGGGCCAAATCATAACCAATCGCAACCGCGCGTTGATGGGTGCTAATGTTATGAAAACTACACAGCCCTACCACGCGATTCTCGCCACGCAAGGTAATCCCCCAGCAGATCATTTCTTGCGCCTTGAATTTTTCGCTTAGCCAGTCGATCAGCGTGGCAGCTTCGGCAAGCTCCTTCATCGGTGCACCATTGTAATATTGCACTTCGTAATCACTGCGAAAGACGAAAACATCGGCGACGTCTGTCGCCACGACTTCCCGCAAGACTAGGCGTTCGTGGTCAGGGTGGGGAAGGTCGAAAAGTCAAAACGTTCGGATTGGTTCATTGTTCTCCTTTAGGGATTACCGTTTCGTTGTGCTTGCCACTCATGCTCAAGGATAACATAAAGATATTCATCCCCACCAACGTCCCTTGTTCCACTTGTTCCACAGCGCCTTGCGCAGATGCCCTTCACGGCGCAAGCCGAGCTTTTCCAGCACGTACATGGAGGCGACATTGGCCGGGTCAACCGCATCCACCACCCGGTGCAGACCGAGTTCGTTGAAGCCAAAATCAAAGAGGGCGCGCATGGCTTCAGTAGCATAACCTTGTTCCCAGTAGGTGCGATTGAGCAGATAGGAAAAGGCGGCTTGGCGCGGTTCGGCGGGATCCGAGGCGAAGGTGCCGTTGCCAATGAGTTGTTCATCGCTTTCAAGGTAGGCACGACAGGAACTCCATGCTGACTATGAATGCAGACCTGCGGAATAAAGTAAGCGAAAGCGCTGACAACCGAGTGGCATCGTTTCACTGGGAATGCGCCCGATCTCGACACACCAACGCGCTAGATACTCCCAGTTATCACGCCGCCAGTCCGCCAATGTGCGGTCACCTTCGCCATACGCAAAGGCGAATTCTTCATCAACGGCGTTGAAAGGCTTGATTTCGACTTCGATTACTTCAATGACGCAAAGCGGCTCGCCCGTCCCATCTACCACGACCGCCAACTCGCCAACTTGGGGCAGTGGCTCGCCGATATGTTCTAAGCCCCACATGAGTGAACTGGTCGTGGTCTTAATCCCCTGTCGGACAAGGTTGCCGACCGTGGTGGCGGCTTCCGGGGTGTCGGCAAAGTCCCAAACAGTGTAGGGTTGCGTATGCGCTTTGGCGTTAGCCGGGAGCGTTGTCAAGTAAGTTTGCCAGAAGGCGTCAGTTTTGTTGGTAGGGTTCATTTGTTGTTGCTTTCATCATAGGTGATAACCTGTTGAACGGCTACATCAGTAGCGCACGCCCAATTCACTTGTTGGAATGTTCATTGAAATATTCCCTATTTTGGTCATGTGATTACCAGATTCGCCCATCATGTTCAATGGTTAGCCCACCCTCTAAATTCAGGGACGGCGTGCGAGCAAGTCGTAAAATCATGATGCCCGTTTGCTCGGGCGTGGGCAACAGCTCCGTCCCCTTTCTGCCTGCCAATGGGCCGCGCCATTCTTCCCAGCCTAAGCGGGCGTAGAATCCTACACGGTCGGTTTCCAAGCAGGCAATTTCATAATCGGCGATACCCAATGCCAACTGATGCATGACGGCACTGCCAACCCCCTGCCCTTGATAGCTGGGCAAGGTAGCGACCGCATCGACATAGGCCGTGCGCAACCAGGGTAATCCTTCCGGTTGCAGCCAACGGGTGGTCACCACCGCATGGCCGACTAGCTCCTGTGCGCGATAGGCGAGAAAATGACGACCACCAGCGGGAATATAGGTAAAGAGATGTTGAAAATCCTCTTCTTGATGCGCTGCGATACACACGTCAATGATGGCTCGACGGGTAGCGGCATCCAAGCCTTCGGTCGTCTGTGCTATGACAGTGGTGGATTCACGTATGGAAATGGTAGTCAGCGCTTCTTGAAGATAGGCGCTAGCGTTAGCGGGTAGCATGATGTCCTCCGTCTCCGCCCTGCGGAGCGATCCAATGCGTGAGAAGTTATGCCTTGTGAGCGCCGCCACCCCTGGCGGCAAGCCAGCGAGGCTGCCGCGGGAATGGGTTCCCTGCCGGGTGCGTCGCATGACGACTTTGTCGCCATCGGCAAAGAGATCCTCATGGAACGGTTTTTTGCACAAAAGTACACAAAGCAGTAATGTCAAAGTTGCCGAAAATAAAACGCGGATTTCACGGATTGGGCTGATGTTGACGGATCGGGTCATGAGAAACTTTAATTGCCGGTAAGTTGTTCGACCACCGGCGCAAAAACCTCTGCCATGCTCTCCCGCAACACAATATAAGAGATGCCAAAGCGTTCACGACGTATCTGTAAGTCCTGGATGATCTGATCGACCGTGCCAACCAACACCATCGGTGAGGCCAGCCACTCATCCATCTCCGCCTCATCGATCACCTCGCCGAAGCGTTGTAAGCCCTGCTGGGCTACCTGCCGGCGTTGGTCGGTCACAGCCGCAATAAAGGCAAAGTTATTCAATTCTAACTCGGCAAACCGATCCCCTGCCGCTTCCCGCACCCACTGGATGCGTTGGTCAATGGCTGCGGGTTTGATGCTCGAAAAGTCGGCCCAACCTGCCGGCGTCGCCTTGAAGTTGATCCCGACAATGTCTGCCTCGCGCGCCGCAATCGAGAGGATGCGTTGTGCACCGCCCCCAATCATTATCGGCGGTCGCGGCTTTTGCACCGGCTTGGGCAGCCCGTTCAACTCCTTTACTTGATAATGCGTCCCGGCATAGGTGAATGGCTGCTCTCCCCAGTAGCCTTTGATGATCTGAACCGCCTCCGCCATTCGGGCAATACGCACCCCTGGCGGATCAAAGGCGATCCCCGATTTTTCATAATCAGCCAGCAGCCAACCACTGCCCAACCCTAACTCAAAGCGACCACTGGAGAGTAGGTCAATCGTCGCCGCATCCTGGGCTAGAAAGACTGGATGCCGGAAATCGTTGGCAAACATATAGCTACCGACACGCAAGGTGGTTGTTGCATCGGCGGCGGCAACCAGTGCCGCCACCGGACTTAGCTGGTTATGGAGGTGATCACTCAGTAAAAGCGTTGCGTAGCCTTGGGCTTCTACTTTGCGCGCCAGCGCCAGCCATGACTCCCGTGTGGTGGCGCCATTGCCCGTGACACCAAAGCGGAAGGGACGTAGTTGCTTCAGGTCTGTTCACTCGCTTTATACACCGACAGGAATACCATTTTGACTGCGGATATAAAAGGCTTCACCGAGCAAATGTTCCGCGCCATGCCAGTTGATGAAACCCAACCACCACGCCTGGGTATGGTTGGCAAAGAATTGTTCGAGCCAGCGGGCGCGTTCACTGCCAATCACTCCGTCAGCGAAGGTCGCCTGGAAGTGCGCCTCGTTCACGAGTTCCTCGAAGTGGTCAGGTTTCAACGCGGTGACCACCGTGCGGGTGCGAGCGGCAACGGCCGTCCGGTAGGCTTGCAGTCCAGCGAAATCAATCTGCGCATTGAACGCAGCACACTCTTCCGCCGTCATGGCGGTGCCCACATCGCACCGGGTCAGGTTGAGGCGTGCGAGCCAATCCGCTTGGCGTAAAAGTTGCGATTGCTTCCCCTCGATCACGGTGACAGCGACATCTTCATAGCGCGCCACATGCCAAAGTAGCCAAGCTAGCGAATTTTGGCCAGGTGCGGGTGACTGGCGCAATTGCGCATCGGTCAACCCGTTCAGAATGAAATTATCCACAATGCTGTTGATCGAATCGTACTCCGCCAGGAAAAATTGGGTAGCATTCATCTGTTTACTCCTCTTTTAGTGAAAACACTGGAAAATAGGTTGGTTTGCTGGACCGAGCACAGCAGGACTGACGCCAGCGAGTCGTGTGCAGAAAGCACCACGCCTGCCTGCTCTCTCCACTTTTCCTAAAATAGGAATAGTGGGCAAAGGTTGAACATCTAATGTTCTGCATCGCTAATCGACCCGCTTACCAGGGCGACACCCCCAATAGACTACAGATCGTAAATGCTTCATAGATGTGGCCGTAGTTATGTGTCACGCCAAAGTGGATCAGCAGTTCCCCTTTTGAGGCTTGATATGGGGGCGAATCTCCCCAATCTTTGGCCGGATTGAGCATGCCCTCTTCGAACAGGACTTGGTGCAGATAGGTCAGGTTATTTCGCTCATCCAGATGTTCAAGTGTCAAGGTCTTAACGACGGTAGCCGTTTTGGTACGGACGGCATCTAGGTAGGCGCGCAAGGCTGCCATATTGATGCGCTGACTTAGCTCAGTGACCTCCGGATCGGTCATGCCTGTGCCATGATGGTGGATCGGCACGTTCATGCGTGTATTCCAGTCGCCCTCGTCAAGTACCTGGGGTTGCGCCACCACGAGGCGATTGATACCGGCATCTTCCACGCGCGCCATATGCCAGAGAAGCCAGGCTATCGAATTTACAGTTGGGTAGGGACGCGTTCGCAGTTGTTCTTCACCGAGCTTGTCAAAAAGGCGCTCGATATACCGATCTTTGGACAAAGTTTGATGAAACTCCAGAAATATGTCGATGACATTCATCGCGTTGTCCCCTTATTCGTATTTGTTGGATTAAGCAAGATCTGCACCAATATCTGGCAACCGCCTGAGATGCAGGGTAAGGAGTAGGCCAGCAGCATCGGCTTGCCGGGTCAAGCCAAAAATCATTGTCTCTCCTTGCGTACTTTCAGGTTTATGATGTAATTTGATGCAACGCCAGTGTATAGTATTACCTGCGCCAGCGCATCGGTAGTTGTAACAATCTTGATACCTATTTCCAGCAGGCGGGACATAGGTAATTGTACCGATAGCGCCACTTTACACCGTTCACGGGTGGTATGGAACCACTTTTTACACAAAAGTATACAGATGCAACCGAGATCTATGCCCATCGGTCAAGAAAACAAAAAGCAGCAGAGCTTTGGCAAACGCCAAAGCTCTGCTGCTTTTAAGATGGAACTTGGATCAATCAGACTAAGCGTTGCTCCACAGCTAGGTGCGTCGCCATGGCCCGTGAGGTGACGCCCAGTTTGCTGTAAATTGAAGTGGCATGGGCATTGACCGTGCGCCGACTCACGACCAGCTTGTCGGCAATTTGGGCGTAGGTCAGCCCTTGGACTAAAAGTCGTAGCACTTCAATTTCGCGTAGGGTCAGGCCAGCAGCGGGTATTTTCGCCGGTAGCAGCCGATCGGTGTTTGAGGCTGCGGGCGCATCTAAGCATGTCAAGTTAGAGGGCTCAGCTGGTGTAGTATTTAACCAGGGTGGAATGTCCAATGGCACAGACACGCCTGGCAACATCTCGGCAAAGGCGACGGCTTCTGCCAATGTCAACCGCTGTCCTTCGTCCCAAAGCGCAGTAAAGGTAGCTTGGGGGCATTCATGGCACAGGGTAGCCAGCATTTCCTGATAGTTCGCTTGGGCCCTTGCATCGAGAAAAGGCGGTTGGTTGTCCATAATTTTCTGCACGACGCTTAATAAGCGCGTCATGTGATCAAAGGCGCGTTGCGCAAATGTCACACCTGCCACTTTTAGCAGATAGCGTACGACCATGACAGGGCCATACCTTACTTCCTCGATCATCGCCTGATGGTTGGCTTCTTGGAAGAACTGTTGCGCCTCTTCCCAATACACGCAAGCCGCTACCCGATCCCCGCCAAACCAAGAGGCTCCCCCAAGTGTGGTTAACACATAGGCGAGATCCAAACGTGATCCCATAACACGGTTGAGCGCCAGCGCCTCTTGACAGAGGATTATCCCTTGGGTATAGTCTCCAGCCTGGATATGTGTGCGCCCCTTGACATAGTAGGTATAGGCCAATCCTTGTAAGTTGCCAAGCTCATCGTAAAGCTGCGCGCTTTCCTCTAGCAAAGGCAGGATCTGCGCCAGAGATCGCCTAAGCCCGATGTAGACATCGCCTAAACCGACAAGCGCATGTGCCAGGCAATCTGGTTCTGCTGATTGACGCGCCAACACTAAGCATTGCTCTAGATAGGGTAAGGCTTCCGTTGGTTGACCTGCGTTCATTAGGGTATACCCCATCAAACTCAATGCTTCACAGCATCCTGATGGATCTTTCAGGGTTTGAAAGATCTTCAGGCATTCTTGTGCTAGCTCCTGTGCATGTTGGAGATCGACTGTAGGCTCCGTCAACTGCCCCTTCGCCCAAAGCGCCCAGGCGCGTGTGCGCGTGGGTGTAGTATCTGCAGCCAACGCCTTTTCTAACCAATTACGCCCTTCGCTCAGTAGACCACGCGCTTCCCAAAAGCGCCAGAGGAAACGCGCCATGTGTTGCGCAGCCGGCGGGTCCATGACGATGAGCCAAGCGAGCGCGGCGAGCAAATTGCCATAATCACCTTGTAGCCGTTCCAGCCAGATCTTTTTTTCTTTGCGCTCCATGTATTGTGCTGCTGTGGCGGTCAGGTTGAGAAAATAGTCAGCATGGCAGCGCTGGAGTGGCGTTACATCGTTCGCTGCGGTCAATTGCGCCAGCCCATATTCCCGAATGGTCTCCAACATGCCAAAGCGGGCTTCACCCGCACTGGACTCCACCTGTTTTAACAAGGTTTGATCAACCAGCGTGGCGACGCCCTCCAGCACATCAATTGCGAGATCCCCCTGAGCATTGCCGACCGCCTGGGCGGCTTCCAGGGTAAAACCACCAGCAAACACAGAAAGCTGACGAAAGAGCGTCTGTTCCTCCGGTGTCAACAGGTCATAGCTCCAGGCAATCTCATCCCGTAACGTGCGTTGGCGGGTGGGTAGATCGTGAGCGCCGCCGGTGAGCAGGGTGAGCCGTTGATCCAAGCGCGCCAACAAGGCAGCCGGTGAAAGCAGCTTGATGCGCGCCGCGGCCAGTTCGATCGCCAGGGGCAACCCATCCAGCCCAATGCAAATTTTAGCGATATCGAGAGCATTGTCCGGTGTGAGGGCAAAATCGGGTTTGACGGATTTGGCGCGCTGGCAGAAGAGGTCGATGGCGGCATATTCACTCAGACTGGCGGTGAGCCGTTTCGCGTCAGGCAAGGCCAGTGGTGGCACAGGGAATTCCTGTTCGCCGTAGAGGTGGAGCGCGGCGCGGCTGGTTACTAAGACTTTGAGGCGGCGGCAACTGGTCAAGAGTGTGCTCACCAACGGCGCGGCGGCCAAGATTTGCTCAAAGTTATCCAGCACCAGCAACAGTTGCTTGTCACGCAGATAGTCCTGCAAACTTTCCTGCAACGGTCGCCCCGCCGCCTCGCGCACGCACAACGTTTGGGCAATCGTGGCGCTGACGAGTTCCGGGTCGCTGATCGGTGCCAGCGACACCACGTAAACGCCATCGACAAAATGATCGAGTAAATTCGCCGCCACCTGCAACGCTAGCCGCGTCTTGCCGATGCCGCCGGGGCCGGTCAGGGTGAGCAGGCCGACCTGTTCTTGCAGCAACAGGTGTTGGAGGGTGGCCACTTCATGGTCGCGCCCGATGAGGGGCGTGCGCGGCAGAGTGAGATTGTTTTGCGCGGTCGGCGCGTTGTCACGCTTGTTGGCTAACGCGGGAGTTGCGTGCTCAAGGACAGTCGCTGTGCGCGAACTTACGTCCGAGGTCGCTTGCTCGGTCCGGGCAAGCGGCGGTTCCGTATTGGCGCTGGTGTGGCTCATCGGGGAAACAGACGAAATGTGTAAGCGAACATCAAGTTGCTCCTCATCAAAATCATTGTGACCGATAAAGAACAAAACCAACCAAACTATCGATTTGCATGACAGATAAAGCTTACATTTATGATACTACACAGTTCGCTGACCTGTCTAGAATTTACCACGACATGGGGGCATTTCTGTTTTAGGGCGAATTTGTGCTAGCCGCAGGACATATGCCGTGAGAATGGGTTCCAACTTGTGTGTGCTGCGAAACCATCAATAGTATTTATTCCGATTTAATTTTCACCGCTGGTAGTACACCTTTAATCCCTAGTGACGGTTCAATAGGATCTCATGTGGTTGACACGTCTGCACGGCACCCAAGGGGTTCCCGAAGCCACCATGCTACGCAACAGCGCCTGATAAATCGGGCTTTCTCGTCGACCAAACCTGCCCGATTTATCGGGCGCTGCCGTTTAGCCCCGTCCATTCATGGCGGGGCGGATTTGTCAACCACATGCGATCCCAAAGAGCCGAATTAAATCGGAACAGGGGCTAATAACAAGATCGGCAACATGGCGTTGCCGATCTTGTGGTGTGCAAGCATCTGCTCACAAATACCGCAACGCCACGGCGCGAAACTCCGCGGCTCGTTCCTCAACCACCGCGGCATCATCGTTGATCGTGACGCCGAAACCCGCGCCCAAGCCGCGGTCGGCCACGCCGATGCTGATGTTCATGGAGCGGGCCAACAGGTCATCGGTTTGGGGTAACATGCCTTTGGTGTAGGTTATTGACCCACCGCGCTCGGCATAATGGGGACAGGTGAAGGAACACCAGTTGGGGTTCACCAGACGTTGGGCCAACAGATGTTCCATATTGTTGTAGACGTGCCAGTCGGCGCCGGCTATGACCTTGCTGTTGAGATCGGCGGCAATCAGCCCCGCCACTTCGGCGTCGGACAGGATCACGGTTAACATCGTGGCGATATCGCCGGCAGGGTCGGGCAACTCGCGAAAGGCAATGCCGGGCAAGTCAGCGATGGCGGCGTGAAAGTGTTCTTTATTGGCGCGCAGGCGGGCCACCAGCTTCTGCAATTTACTCAATTGGGCCAGCAGCACTGCGGCCTGAATCTCGGTGAAGCGAAAATCCAAGCCTAAGAAGGGGCGTTGCCCAATCTCAACGCCGGCGCGCAGGGGCAGGTGCCCCTGATCGTGAAAGGCAAAGCAGCGTTTGTATAATGTTTCGTCCTTCATGATGATCATGCCACCATCGCCGGCGGTGATCGTTTTGTAGACATTAAAGCTAAAGGTGCCCACATCGCCGATGGCGCCGATGGCGCGCCCCTTGTAGGCCGCGCCAAACGCCTGCGCGCAATCTTCGATCAAAAAGAGACCGTGCTCATCGGCAATCACCTTGAGTTCGTCCAGGCGCGCCGGGTTGCCCATCATGTGAACCACCATGATCGCCTTCGTGCGCGGCGTGATTTTGCGGCGCACATCGTCCGGATCGAGGTTAAAGGTGCGGTCAATTTCAGCCAAAACGGGTACGGCATGGGCATAGACAATCGACGAAATGCTGGCGACAAAGGTGAAGCCGGGCACAATCACCTCATCACCAGGACCGATCCCCAACGCCGCCAGCGCAATCAAGAGTGCCGAGGTGCCCGAATTGACGGCCAACGCGTAGGGCACGCCTGACAGTTCCGCCACGCGTTCCTCAAACTTGCGCACCTTGCCCTGAAAGTTCGGATTTTGACCGACGTCATATCGGTACAAATAGCCGGCGCGCAACACATCCATCACTTCTTGAATCTCTTCCTCGCCAATTAATTCCATTCCTGGTCCTGGCATAGCCTATCTCCTGTGCATCGAATAAATGGTTCCAATTAAATAGATGTTATTCCGATTTGTTTTTCACTCGTGTGACAAGATGACAGCGCCCAGAGGGCTCCCGCAAGATGACCATGACGATTTCATCCTGTCCTCTTGTCCTCTTGTCCCTGCATTGTGTTAAATCGGAATAAACTCTAATATAAGCTTACAACTTTAGCGCGAAGGATCGCGTTGACGCGGGGCCGCCGTTGAATTGCGCACAACCAACTTACCGGCCAGTGCGCGATTGGCGGGTAGCTCATTTTGGTCCAACAAGTTGAACGTCATTTCTACGGCCAGCCGGGCGATCTCTTCCTTTGGTTGTGCAATGGTCGTTAATGGGGGCGAGAAAAATGGCGCCAGGGCAATATCGTCAAAGCCCATCACCGAGATCTGCTCTGGGATACGGACACCGGCCGCATTCGCGCGACTGATCACGCCCAGCGCCGTCATATCATCGAAGCAAAAGATGGCGGTTGGCGGTTCATCCAAGGTAAAGAGTTTGTCAAAGCCGACGGTCCCGCTTTGTGGCGCGCTAACCTGAGGATGAATGATCAAGGCGGGGTCGGGCATGAGATCACGCTGCCGCAGCGCCTGTTCATAGCCCATCCGCCGATCCGCATCATCTTCGCGCAAGGCGCTGTTGCCAATATAGGCGATGCGCGTGTGCCCTAGGGCCAGCAGATAGTTCATCCCCAGCCGCGCCGCGGCAACATTGTCGGTGCCAACGGTAAAGGGATAGTGTTTGCGATTGATCAAGACAACCGGGATGCCCATTTGCTCCAACTGGGGCAGGGTCTGATCGTCAGTCACCATATCTGGCACGATGATGCCATCGACCCGTTTTTGACGTAGCTCTTTGATCGCAACTAATTCCTGCTGCGAGTTGGCGTCGGAATTAATCAACAGCAACGTGAAGCCCAACGCACACACAATTTTGTCAATGGCGCGCACCAATTCAGCGATAAACGGATCGGCGATATCACGCACGACCACGCCCAAGGTATAGGTCCGATTGGTCGCCAGCCCTCTGGCAATCGCATTGGGGACGTAGCCCATCTCCTGGGCCAACTGTTGGATGCGTTGCCGCGTCTCCAATTTTACGCGCTCGCTGTCCGCCAGCGCACGGGAAACGGTCGAAAGCGAAACACCTGCGCTATCTGCCACATCTTGCATCGAGACATCAATCATTAATACAACCGCTTGTTATGTTGATTAGGAAATAATTCACAATGGGTTCTGAAGGAGTTGGCGATTTTATGTAGAATCTTTTGTGTCTAGATTAGTGTACAGGCAGATAGCGCTAGAGCAAGAGCTGAATATGTAGCATTTTTAGGCAGTTTGCATATTTTTCGATAAAATATTATCCTATGAGTATATAAAAAAATACAAGCGCTTGTCAAACTAAGTATCTATCCTGAAAATCTCTGGGGCGATCTCTGCAGTAGGAGTAGCCCGTAGGCCCACAGCCGATTTTCAGGATGGATTCTAATATCTTCTGGACTCTGGCGAATTGGGAGACTACAGGTGAAAAATTACCAATGGCGCACAGCGCCCGCAGGCGAGCAACTAATCACCAATCACCAGTGTAACCAATAAAAAGCGCCAGACTCCAGTATCTTTACAACCATTGTGTGCATTCGTCACCCCCTCGATTTTGTGTATTCTCAACAACCTATTTCTTTTGGTGTTACATTTCTTAGAGTTTGGGGAGGCATTCATGAACAGACAATCGTTTAGTCGGCGCGCATTTCTGAAAGTGGTTGCGGCTGGTTCCGCGGTAGGTCTTGTTGCGGCCTGCCAGCCAGCTGGGCAAAGCGCACAGACGGAGGGTTCGGGCGGTCCAGCGGCCGCGGCAACCGAGTTACGGTTTATTAAACTCTCCATGATCGAGCCAGTCACGGCCTATTTTGAGGATACTGCAATCCCTGCGTTTGAAGATGCGAATTCGAACATGGCCGTTACGGTTGATATGAGTGATTGGGGCCATTTGGGCGAGAAGCTGCTTACCAGTTTTGCCGGTAACTTGCCGGTGGACCTGGTCGAAACGGGCAGCGACTGGATTGGTCCCTATGCACGGCGCAAGCAGTTCATGCCATTGGATGACTACATTGCTGCCGACTATGAGGATGAAATGGCCGATTTTTACCCCGATATGGTCGCTATCTCCCTCTTTGAAGACAAACTCATGGGGCTACCCTATGTGTTGGACATCCGCACCATGTGCTATCGTAAGGACCAATTTGCCGAGGTCGGGCTTGACCCAGAAACACCGCCAGACACCTGGGATGATTTAGTTGAATTTGGATCGAAGCTGGTGCAAACTGACGATCAGGGCAACATGACGCGCGCCGGCTATCTGATGGATGCCTCGGATCCCGGCGGCGCCTGGTTTGAGTTCTGGTACTTGCTCATCCAAAATGGCTCTAATTTTATCGTGCCTTGGGGCAGTTGGGAGCCGAATGATGTGGTCTTCAATGGCCCGGAAGGGGTCGAAGCGCTGCAATTCCTCTATGATCTCGTCCATAAATATAAGATTGCGCCCTTAACCGGCATGTCCTCCAAGACGCCCAATCTGTCTGCGCTGGCCGACGGTGTCGCCTCAATGGATAACAACGGCTCTTGGGAAGTCGGTAACTGGAAATTGTATCAGGCCGATAAATTGGATCTGCTCGGTGTGGGCACGCCCTTAATGAAGAAGGCGCGCCTGCAGTATGTTTGCCCCAATGTCTATGCGATTGGCACCAACACGCGCGACCCCCAATCCGCCTGGGATTTGATGAAATATATGGAATCCAAAGAGGTGATGACCGATATGCTGGAACCGGGCAACGAGTCCCCGCCGCGTATCTCGATTGCGACTGAGGCCGAGTACATGAAAGATCCCATGTTGACCAAGTTCCAAGAACTGCCGGCCAAGGGCTGGGGGACGACCACACCACAGGCGCTCGATTCACCCACGATGGGGATTATCGGCAACTATGTGCAAGCCGCGCTGCGCGATGAGATGGGCATAGAAGAAGCATTGGACGCCGCGGCAGTCGATGTCAAGAAAAAGGTTGAGGAATTCCTCGCGGCTGGGTAACATGCCGTAGTTGTAGATTTCCGATAGGATGGGCCGGCCACTTCCCTGGCTGATGGAAGTTGAAAAGTAAAGTGAGCAAATAACGGAGGCTGAGCTTGTCGAAGCCGAAGCTGACCGGGCTTCGGCAAGCTCTTTGCACCCAGAGGTCCTGCTGAGGACGAAGCTCAGCCCTCGTTTACTGGACTCATGCTCCACTTCCATCAGCCCGCAGGTGGGTTTACCTGTCTTTCTGTCGATTGCATTCCGTATTGACTTCAGGATTTCTCAGGCTAATAACCTATGGCCATAACACAAAGCACGCCGTCTGCCACGGCAAATTCCCACGCGACGCGCTGGCGTCTGACGCGCGAAGAAAAAGCTGCCATCCTTTTTGTTCTCCCGTTGATGATTCCCCTCACCGTCTACTGGATTATTCCGTCGCTGGCCTCGCTCTACTACAGCTTCACCGCTTACAATGTCCTGCAACCCTCGCGCTGGATTGGTGTTGCCAACTTCCTGCAACTGTGGGACGACGCGCTCTTCTGGCGCTCAATGGGCAACTCAGCCTACTTCACGATTGGCAATATTCCCCTGATGATGGTCGGCGGGCTCTCTCTTGCACTCTGTGTCGACTCCTATGTGCGCTTTCGCACCTTTTTTCGCATTGTCTTCTATCTGCCGCTGGTCACCTCGACGATTGCCCTCTCCATGGTCTGGCTATGGCTCTTTGAGCCCAACTTCGGCTTACTCAATGCCCTATTGAATCTCGTTGGCATCCCCTCACAGCAGTGGTTGCAGAGCACCACGCAGGCCATGCCGTCGATCATTCTCATGAGCGTTTGGGGTGGCGTCGGCGGGCCGATGATTATTTATCTGGCCGGGCTGCAAGGGATTCCCGAAAGTCTTTACGAAGCGGCGCGCGTTGATGGCGCTAATGGCTGGCAAGCGTTTTGGCATATCACCTTGCCCTTACTCAATCCCGTGACGATCTATGTGCTGGTCAGCAGCATCATTGGCTCGTTCCAAATCTTTGGGCCGATTTACGCAATGACCGACGGCGGGCCGGCCTTTGCGACGACGACGATCGTCCACCAAATTTATCTAAACGGCTTTCGCTATTTCAATATGGGCTATGCATCGGCGCAGGCATGGGTGCTCTTTGCGCTGCTGCTCGGTCTCTCGATTACCAACCTGCGCTTTATGACCCGCGGCATGGAGGCCTGAGATGAACAAGTTGACCCAAGCGCGGCCCCTATTAAATGTTCAGGAACGCTCTTCAATTCAATCCAATTGGGCCGCGATCTTGGCACGCCTCTTGCTCTACGCCGTGCTCGTTGCCGCCGCCATTTCCATGTTGATCCCCTTCGCCTGGATGGTCTTCACCTCGTTAAAACCAGAGGAATCGATCTTTGAGATGCCGCCGGTGATTTTTACCCTAAAGTACACCTTAGATCACTATGTGCGGGCTTTCACGCGCGGGAAATTTGATATCTACTTTATGAACAGCCTGATCGTCGCCTGCACCGCCACGGTTCTCAATGTGCTGCTCAACGCAATGGCCGGGTATGCCTTTGCCCGTTTGCGCTGGCGGCTGCGCGAGACGATGTTTATTGTGGTGCTGGCCGTCATGATGCTGCCGGGGTTGATCGCACTCATTCCCACCTTTTTGATTGTTAAGTGGACCCCGCTGGCCGGCGGCAATAATTGGTTTGGCCAAGGAGGCACCGGCTGGCTTGACAGCTATGCCGGCCTCATTTTACCCAGCGTCGGCAACGGTTTTTATGTCTTTCTGTTGCGCCAGTTTTTCCTCAATTTGCCGGTAGAATTAGAAGACGCTGCGCGCGTTGATGGCGCGTCAGAAGCGGGGATCTTCTGGCGCATTATCCTGCCGCTGTCGGCGGCAGTGCTTTCGGTCGTGGCGATCTTTAGTTTTCAAGCGGTGTGGAATGACTTCTTGTGGCCGCTGGTGATCGTGCAAAGTGACCGCATGCGCACCATCCAGTTAGGCTTAACGCTCTTTCAGTCACAACATCGCGTCGATTGGGGGGTGCTGATGGCCGGCACAACCATCGCAACCTTCCCCACCATTGCGCTCTTCCTCGTGGCCCAGCGCAACTTTGTTCAGGGGATCGCCTTGACTGGGATCAAGGGCTGAATGCTTGCCGTATGTTTGAAAACACAAAGTTTCTGGTCTCGGTGTGGAAACGGTCAGGCGAGAGATGGACAGTGGCTGCGAAACGAAAAGCCCTCCAATCCGACATCCCATGCTTGGTCCACCGCTTGCTGGCTATGCCCCAATTTGGATCTGATAAGCCAGGTAAGGAGTACGTTCGATAAAGCCAACCTTCTCCGCCAGGCGGGCCGACATCTCGTTGGCCGCATCCCAACAGGGCGTCAGATTATGGTCAAGACAGTACAGAATCATCGCCGCCGCCACAGCGATGGCCAGGCCACGCCGCCGGTGGGCAAGCTGGGTTTGGATTTCAAAATCGAGCATCCCGCCGGCGGGTGCGCCGGCACAGTCGGAGACAAATTGCCCTTCTTGCTCCACTCCAAAGCCGACACTGTGCGTCCCCAGTTAGGGGTGACGGACGAGAAGTTCAAAGTGGCCCTGCTGGTATTTCGCCCCAAATGTGGTGCGCACCCGCTGGAAAAAGCGCATTTGACAAGCCAGATAATCGGTTGTACAATGGCCCTCGTTCAGTAATTATAATTTATTTGTAGAGAAATTGATCCGCCGCCGGCCGTGTGGCGCGCGTTGTCCATCCTGCGTAAGCCGATTTGACGCACGACTAGATCGTTATTTGGGCCAAGGCGAAGCTGCGGCGGTCGCTGATTGTTCGCGCCATCGGGCGGTGGAGTAGGCGCTAAGGGCGCAAACATCGACAAAAAGTTGTCGATGTTTGCTGCGGCGAAGCTGACTCAATGGTTAATGGTGTAACGGTTAACCGTGAATCATTAACCATTACACCATTAACCATTGATCTAGGCTCTGTGTGTTGTTGAGGTAGTTAGCATGACCATTGGCTATGTTGTTCGTCGGATCGGAATATTCCTCCTCATCGTGATCACTGCGGTCACCCTGAACTTTTTCATACCCCGCCTTCGATCCACAAACCCGATCCAGTCGCGGATGAACCAACTCGCCGCCCAAGGCGGTGTTTACGAGAATCAGATTCAGGAATTGATCAAGATTTACAATCAGAAGTTTGGCCTGGACAGGCCGCTCTGGCAGCAATATTTGACCTATTGGCGCGACCTGCTCCGTCTTGATCTTGGCGTTTCCGTGGCTTATTACCCACAGACGGCGCTTGAAATGATTGCGCGCTCTGCACCATGGACGATTGGCCTCTTAACCGTATCCACCCTCATTGCCTTTATCCTTGGCACGCTTTTGGGTGCGCTGATGGCCTGGCCTAGAACGAGCCGTGTCGCACTCGGGTTATCGCCCCTCTTTATGACGCTGTCGGCCATTCCCTATTACTTGGTGGGTATGCTCTTCATTTACCTGATTGCCATGCGCTGGCGACTGCTGCCTGTGGGTGGGGCCTACACGGCCGGCGCCTCCCTGACCCTAAGCTGGAAGATGGCTCTCGACATTGGTCGTCACGCGATTTTGCCGGCCGCTTCCATTGTGCTGAGCGGCATAGGCTCCTGGGGGTTGGGGATGCGCGCGATGATGACCACCACGTTGGGTGAGGACTATCTCCACATGGCGGAGGCCAAGGGTCTGAAGCCACAGACGATCTTTATGGACTATGCCTTGCGCAACGCGCTCTTACCCCAGGTGACCTCGTTGGCGCTCTCGTTGGCAATGGTGATGTCGGGAGCCGTGTTGGTGGAGGTGATCTTTGGCTATCCGGGCGTGGGGAACCTCCTCTTCAAGGCGATTGCCGGGAATGACTACTTTGTCATCCAGGGCATTGCGCTCTTCATCATTCTTTCGATCGGCGTCGTGCTGTTGGCTCTGGATCTGATCTACCCACTCATTGACCCGCGCATCAGATATCAAAGAGGATAGTCGCATGACGGTAAGGAAAGAGAACCGGTTTGTCGAAGTGTGGGCGCGCTATTATTTGCTGATTGTTGGCGCCATCCTAGTTGCGCTTATCGCACTGTTCGGTCTGGCCGGCCCCTTCTTTATGCCCAAGGAAATGTCAGAGGTGGGCGCCGGGCGTCCTGCCCAGCCACCTTCCGCCGAACATTGGCTCGGAACCGATCAGCAGGGCCGGGATGTGCTGGCGGATCTCATCTACGGCACGCCGACGTCGTTGGAAATTGGGGTGATCGCAGGCGTGATCGGCGTGACTGTGGGCGCGCTAATGGGGCTAATCGCCGGGTATACCGGCGGCATTGTCGACGAGATCATTCGGATTTTTATGGATATTTTGCTGACGATACCGGGCCTAATGATCCTGATCATCGTCGCGTCCATGCTGGGCGTCGTTTCGGTCGAGGCCATGGCGCTGATCATTGCGGCGCTCTCGTGGATGTGGCCGGCGCGGGCCGTGCGCGCGCAGGTGCTCACCATTCGCGAGCGCATGTATATCCAGGTGGCCAGGTTCAACGGCGCCAGCAACCTGAAGATCATTGTTGGCGAACTGCTGCCGAATTTGGCGCCCTATCTGGCGGCCAACCTGGTCGGTGCAGTTTCCGGTGCAATTCTGGCCTCGGTGGGACTTTCAACGCTTGGGCTGGGCCCAGTGACCAGGCCGTCGCTGGGCCTGACCTTTTACTGGGCCATCACCTATGGCGCCCTGATCCGCCAAATGTGGTGGTGGTTTATGCCGCCCATCGTGATCATTGTCGTTCTCTTCCTGGGGTTATTCTTGATGAGCCAAGGTCTGGACCAGATCGCAAACCCCAGGCTCCAGAGTAAGGCGTGAACCTGGTATAGTAGGACAGTAGACAGTGAGACAGTAGACAGTGAGACAGTAGACAGTGAGACAGTAGACAGTGAGACAGTAGACAGTGAGACATTGAGACAGTTAAACAGTTGCGTCCGACTGTCCCGCTGTGTTACTTCTTTTTTAGCGAGGTATGGATTGAATTCGAGCATCCTTCAGGTGCGCGACCTTCGTGTGCACTATTACACCCGCCAAGGCGCAGTGCGGGCAGTCAACGGTATCTCTTTTGACCTGTACACCGGCGAGCGTCTTGGCCTCGTCGGCGAATCTGGCTCGGGCAAGTCGACCGCCGCCCAGGCATTGATGCGCCTGATCCGCCCCCCCGGCAAGATCGAGGGCGGCCAGGTGCTGCTCGACGGTCGCTCCCTTCTCGACTTGTCCGAAGAGCGCATGCGCCAGGTGCGGCTAGCCGAAATTGCAATGGTCTCCCAAGGGGCCATGAATTCACTCAACCCGGTGTCACGCGTGCGGCGACAGATCGAGGACGCCCTGCGCGACCACGGTGTGAAGCTGACGGCGCGCGAACGGACCGAGTGGATTGGTGAATTGATGCAGCGCGTCGGCCTGCCCCGCGCCGCCGCAGATATGTACGCGCATGAGTTGAGCGGCGGCATGAAGCAGCGCGCCTGCATCGCCATTGCCATCTGTTTGCGACCAAAGGTCATTATCGCCGACGAGCCTACGAGCGCGCTTGATGTCGTGGTTCAGCGCCAGGTCATGGAGACTCTGGAGAACCTGCGCGCAGAACTGAACGCGTCGGTCATCCTTATCGGCCATGATATGGGGTTGATGGCCCAGGCGGTCGATCGCCTGGGGGTGATGTATGCCGGTGACCTTATTGAGACCGGGAGCATTGACGAGCTTTTTAGCGAGCCGCTGCATCCGTACACGCGCCTGCTCATGGCCAGTCTGCCTTCTCTCGAAAAGAAGGAGGCCGCCAAAGGGATTCCTGGGTTGATGCCATCCCTGCTTAATCGACCACGGGGCTGTCCTTTTCATCCACGTTGCCCAGACGCATTCGACCGTTGTAAGGTCGAGGAGCCTAAGCTTCAGACAATAGGCCCCAATCGCGATGTTGCGTGTCATCTGCACTGGCCAGATTTAGTTGGGGGTAATGGGGCTGTGGCGAATTTGACCGGTAGGGGGGCGTCGTGACTGCTTTAATCGAAGCCCGGCATGTAACCAAGGTGTTTGGTGGGGGACTCTTCAAGCGCAGCAATGGTCTGGTGGCGCTAGACGATCTATCGCTTACGATTGCGGAAACACCGCCGACGATCACGGCCATTGTGGGCGAAAGTGGTAGCGGCAAGACCACCTTCGCACGGCTGATCCTTGGCCTCACCGAGCCGACCAGTGGCGAGGTTTGCTATCGTGGGGTTGACCTGCGGCGACTGAACCAGGAGCAGCGTCGCCAGTTCCTGCGCGATGTTCAGGTCATCTTCCAGGACCCCTATGAGGTCTACAATCCCTTCTACCGAATCGACCACGTGCTCAAGGAGCCTATCGTCAACTTTCGTCTGGCCAAGTCAAAGGCACAGGGCCGACAACTGATCGAAGAGGCGCTCACCTCCGTTGGCCTGCGTCCGGAGGAGACATTGGGCCGCTACCCGCACCAACTCAGCGGTGGCCAGCGACAACGGGTGATGGTTGCGCGGGCGTTGCTGTTGCGCCCGCGGGTGATCATTGCCGATGAGCCGGTGTCGATGATCGATGCGTCCTTGCGCGCGACCGTCATCGAGAGCCTGCGCGACCTAAACCGCCGCTTTGGGATCTCGCTCATCTACATCACCCACGATCTCACCACGGCGTATCAGCTTAGTGAGAACATTATTGTGCTCTATCGGGGGACCGTGGCCGAAGTCGGCGACGTCGAGCGGGTCGTTAAAAAGCCTGAGCACCCCTACACGCGCCTATTGATCGGCTCCATCCCGCGCCCAGATCCTAAGCAGCCCTGGGGGTTCAAGGAAAATGGCTCTGACGCCACCAACAATAGCGCCGGCAGCGGGGACGCACGCCGGGGGTGTCAATTTGCTGATCGCTGTCCGAGTGTGATGCCGATCTGTCGCGAAAAAATGCCACCCCTCTATCAAACGGCGCCACACCGAGCCACGGCCTGCCACCTCTACCATGAGTCGCCAGTGGCCGCGGCGGAGAAGCTCAGTGAGATCTTTATCACCCGCACCCCCCAAGATGACAAGAGGACGGGATGACAAGAGGACGGGATGACAAGAGGACAGGATGACAAGAGGACAGGATGACAAGAGGACAGGATGACAAGAGGAGAGGATGAGAAGAGGACAGGATGAGCTTACAATTCATCCTGTCCTCTTCTCATCCTGTCAAAATAAATCGGTGGCGGCAAAGCCAACCTACAAAGTTTTCAGTAGACAGTAATCAGTTGACAGTAGACAGTAAGCAGTAGGCAGTGACCAGGGTACAGACGACTGGATACTGAAAACTGACCCCTGATCACCTACATTTGTATGTTCCTTTTGCGGCTACTGAAATGAATTAGTATGGCTTATCTAATACTACAACGAGATTTCGAGCAGTTCCAGGTGACTGTCACTGGCCGGAGCTAAGTCCTCTCTACCCGGCTACTTGTGGGCAGTGACAGTCACCTTTGCAAAGTCTCGTTGTAATAGTAAGAAAGTTGTGCAAACCCTATATCTACTATAAGGAGGAGGCAAGTTGTATCTATGATTTACTCAACGCGTTTTACTCGACGTTCTTTCCTGATCGGTCTTGGCTCTACCAGCACAGCCATGTTGCTTGCGGCCTGTGGTGGGCAGCCGGGAGCGCCGGCGGCGCCGGCCGGTGATGCGTCCGCTGGTGCGGCGGCAGCTGCCGCGCCAGGAGCACCGAAGCAGGAAGTCGCCCGCCAGGACACCCTTGTGCACTATGGCGGTGACACAGAAATCCTCGAACCGACGAACTTTAACCCCTACTCACTCGGTGGGCTGGGACGCATTCGCGGCCCGCTCAACAAGACAATCTTTGAGTTCTTCTACTACTATAATCACAACGACGGCTCAGAGATTCCCTGGCTGGCAGAAAGCTATAAGGTCGCTGATGACTACATGAGTGTCGATGTCGTCATTCGCCAGGGCGTGACTTGGAATGATGGCACGCCCTTTACCGCGAATGATGTCAAGTTTACCCTGGAAAAGCTGCGTGATACGCCCGAATTGGCCTTCTCCTCGGACATGAAGGAGTGGGTGAAGGATGTCACCGTTGTTGATGATCAGAATTTCACCATCAACCTGAACAAGGCCAACCCCCGCTTCTTCTACTTCTACTTTGTCGAGAACTCGGAAATTCAGATCGCGATCTTGCCCAAGCACATCTGGGAGAACGAAGACTGGACCACCTTCCTCAACTACGACCCGGAGCAGGGCTTGCCGGTGGGCACCGGCCCCTTCAAGCTGGTTGAGGCATCGCCGCAAGGCGTCTTCTTTGATCGTGACGACAACTGGTGGGGTGCCAAGACCGGCTTCTCGCAGCCGTCTAAGGTCACACGCCAGTCATTCCTGCCCCTCGGGACTGGCCCGGCCACCTTTGCGCGCATGATCAACAACGAGTTGGATGTCGATTGGACCGTTCAGCCCGGCGAGTTTGTGGCCGGCATGGCGCAAAATCCAGATATCAAAAGTTGGAATGCACAAGGGCCTTCTTGGGGCGCGCCGGATGCTTGTCTCTACACGCTGGGGCTTAATTGTAAGTGGGGGCCCATGGCCGACGTGCATGTGCGCCGGGCCGTGCAGGCTGCCATCAACCGTGAGCAGATGGTGGACCTGGCCTACGAAGGCGGCACCGTGCCGCTGGTGCTGCCCTTCTCGACCTTTGGCGGTCTCGATCCCTACCGCGAACTGTGTCAGGATCTAGTCGATCAGTACAAGCCCGACAATCCCTCACAGGCGTTGGTCGATTCGGAAATGGCGGCGGCCGGTTACGAAAAGGACAGCGAAGGTTTTTGGGCCAAGGATGGGGCGCGGCTGACCCCTGAATTCCACTGTGCCTGCTGGTTGGGGCCGATGGGGCCAGTCGTCGAAAAGCAACTCCGCGACGCCGGCTTTGACGTCACGGTCAAGCTCGTCACGACCACCTGTGACCCCTTCTTTGAAACGGTGCGCACCGGTAAGGCCGACATGTGGATTATCGTCCACTGTGGCAGCAGCCGTGAGCCTTGGGGTACGCTCCAGCACTATCACAGTAAATTCAATTCGCCCTCACAGGGCCAGACCGACAACTACATCTGGGCTAACAGCCAGTACAGCAACCCGGATTACGACGCGCTGATCGACCAACTGGATGGGATTCCACCTTCACCGGATAATCCGCAGTACACCGATCTGGTCCGTCAGTGCATTGATATCTACCTGCGCGATGTGATCGAGATTACGATGTCGGAGGAGCGGCACGTCCGCACCTACAACTACCACTATTGGAAGGGCTGGCCCAATGCGGATGATCCGTACATTGCGCCTTATGCCCTATGGGCCGGGATTATGCTTGCCCTGCTCAAGATCGAGCCCACCGGCGCGGCATAGAGCGAGTTAGCACATCGTCTAGCCAGAACGTGACCGGCATCTCGCAGATGCCGGTCACGTTGATGACAGATTCTATCGTTGATTTTTCTACGGACCAATCTAAGTTGTGAGCGATTTATCGGCAATCCGCAAGCCGAGAATAGGGAGCTTTGACGTATGTCAGTAGGCCGTGGCAGCGTGGTCAGAGTGATCGGCATTGCACTTATTGCAACGATCTTGGTAGCATGTCAGTCGGCGGCGGCGCAGCAGGCGCTGTCGGCTGGGGGCGTGACGCCAACCCCACCGCCGGCTGATGTTGTCGTGTGGGGCAGGGTTCCCTACTGCAACTGCCTCGCCACTTCAGCGACCGCCAATGTCACAAACGCGCTGCAGGAGGCCCACCTGACCGTCAGCCTGAAAGAACTGAGTCCACGTGACGGTTGGCTCTACTTCGCCGTGACCTTTGAACCTCAGGCCGCGACCACGAAACAGGTGGGTGACGCTATGACAGCCGGCGGCGCTGAGGTGATCGCCGGCCCACCTTGAAACGTTGCTACCACGCATACGCTTCCGGCGCTGCCCCACCCGGACCAGGCCAGATGGCGTCCAATTGTTGCAGCACATCGGCGTCCAGAGCGATCTCGACCGCGCCACAGGCATCCTCCAGTTGCTCCAGCGTGCGCGGGCCAATGATCGGCGCCGTCACCGCGTCGTTGTGCAGCAGCCAGGCCAGGGCCACATTGGCCGGACTTTCGCCCAGTTGTGCGCAGAGTCCTTCATAAGCCTCCAACTGGGGCCGATGGCGCTCAATGTTTGCCTGCATCCGTTCGCTGGCGCGCCGCCCTGCTGTCGCCTTTTGCAACACCCCACCCAACAGACCGCCACCCAGCGGGCTGTAAGGAATCACGCCCACGCCATAGGCGCGGCAGGCGGGCAAGACTTCTAATTCGACGGTGCGAGCGCTGAGGCTATACTTGCTCTGCTCTGAGACCAGCCCCAGGAAGTTGCGCTGTTTGGCCGCTTCGTTGGCGCGCACAATGTGCCAGCCGGCAAAGTTGCTGCTCCCCACATAGAGCACCTTGCCCTCGCGCACCAGTTGCTCCATAGCCTGCCAAATCTCTTCCCATGGCGTGCTGCGCTCCACATGGTGCATCTGATAGAGGTCAATGTGGTCGGTCTGGAGGCGGCGCAAACTATCTTCACAAGCCTGGCGAATATGATAGGCCGAGACACCGCGGTCATTCACCCCCTCGCCCATCGCACCATAGACCTTGGTCGCCAACACAATCTGCTCGCGCCGACCGCCTTGGGCTAGCCACCGGCCAATGATCTCCTCGGTAAAGCCCAGGCTAATGTCACGCCCATAGCGGTTGGCTGTATCAAAAAAGTTGACGCCCAGCGCCAGCGCCCGGTCCATAATCGTATAGCTGTCAGCCTCACTTGTCTGCGGTCCAAAGTTCATCGTGCCCAAACACAAGCGACTAACCTTTAGCCCAGTGCGTCCGAGATTGGTGTAGTGCATTTGTTTTTCCTTTCAGTGTTAGGTTCTGTTGACATTACCAGTGCGGCCACGAGTAGCATTGCCAATACCGGCATATCCTACCAGCAGTGGCCTGTGAAATGTCAACGACTCCTAGAGCGTGTTGTGTGTTACGTGTTCCTACCTACCACCGCGGGTTGCCCACGTCTGCAGTAGATTCCACTACAGGCGATGCCGGTGCCTGGAGGATGCCACCGGCGGCAATGATCTGGTCCTGCAGATGGGTGATATTGAGGGCGCGTGGGGCTTGGTTGGCGGCCACGGCCAGGGCGGCGGCAATGCCCGCGGCTTGGCCCATGCCCATGGCCGTGGCGGTGACACGGCTTGATGCCAACGCTTCGGAGGTGGCCGAATGACAGCGTCCGGCCACCAGCAGATTGTCCACGTGCTGGGGCAAGAGTGTGCCATAGGGGATGGCATAGGGCGGCGTCCAGGGGATGTCATGGTAGCCTGGCTTGTCGGGTGGATGGCGATCCAATCGCCAGGCGCCCAAGACCACCACTTCGTTATGTTGCCGGCCCAGCCGCACATCCTCGCCGGTCAACACATAGTCGCCCACGATCCGGCGTGATTCGCGCGCCCCGGCCACTGGCCCACTAGTCATAAAGTAGGCGTCGGCAAATTCAGGCAACAGCTCCCGCCACAGTTCATACATGGTCCACGCATCGCGACGGCCTTGAATCTCGGCCCGTGTCCAATCGGCCGGGTCGGTATTATCACCCGGCGTGCGCGTCGCATTAAAGTAGACATCGCGGCCGGAAAAGGTGGCCGGATAGGGGCCGGCGTAGAGTCCCAATTTGCCCTGTTCATGCGCTTCCTGCAAGACCGCGGCGCAGCGCCGACGTAGATCAAAGCTTGGCTCCAGATCGGCAATGCGGAAGTGCAGACTCATGGGCTGCAACACCTCCGCCTTCTCCCACGGCGCCCCGGCCCAGGCTGCGACATCGCCGTCACCGGTGCAATCAATGACAACCCGCGGCTGGATCGCCACCAGGCCCGCCTTATTACTTACAATGACCGCGTCAATGCGCCCGTCGCGGGTAATGACATCGGCTACTTGGCTGTGGTAGAGCACCTCAACGCCGGTCTCCAACAGAATAGCGTCGGCGGCCCGTTTAAAGCGCTCGGGGTCGCAGCGGGGAATTACTCGCGCGGGGTGCATCTCCACAAAGGAGAGATCGCCATTGACGTTGTAGCGCAGTTGCGGCCCCTGCCCTGGCTGGATCACCCCCATGCGCTCCAACATCTCAAAGACAATGCCGCCCACCACCGGCGCGCCGCTCCGTTCATCGACAAAGCCGTCAAAGGCCGAACCAATGATCGCGGTAAAGAAGCCGCCGGCAAAGCCATTGCGCTCGACCACCATTGTCTGCGCACCACCGCGCGCCGCGGCCACCGCTGCGCCAATGCCCGCCAAGCCAGCCCCACAGACCAACACATCCGGCCTGGCCACCACCGGCAACGTCTTTGCATAGCTCAACATGTGCGTCCTCTTTCTCTTTGGTTTGGTTGCTCATCCCCACGAATTTATTATCCATCGCGCCATGGGAATTATTTAAACAATGTCATCTGGGTCATTCCAAGAAAATAAATATATGGAGCGTTTTCCGTGTTGCGTATTTCGTGAACTCGTCGAGCTGTTTGTTCTGCTCATGCGCAATTTATTTTTTGGAGTGCCCCCTAAGAGATGCACCAGTAGTATAGACACGGATTCGCGCCACCCGGATCCGCAGCTGTCAAGGGCACTACTCATCTTAATGTGACATTGTCAAATTATGCAAATCCGGAAAAAATGGTGACTCAAGGCAGTTTCTACGCCATTTGTCGCAACCACTCTCGCTATTTGTCAGTGTATTGTCATACCGTATCCGGCCAAAAGCTGCTAAAGTAACATCAGATAGAAAACGGTAGTTTCAGGGGTGATCATGTATACTCTGTAGAAACGAAAGCAGCCAAAGTAGTGAACAAGGGACGAGCCATGATCACACCAAAATTAGCCAAGTGGAACCAGACGTTAGTCGAACTGCAGCGTTTGTCGATAGAGGCCGAACATGCAAGAAGTCGTGAACGGTTTCAGGCGCTCTATATGATAGCCAGCCAAAAAAGTAACGCCAGTGAGTGGGCGCGGCAGATCGGGCGCAAGAACCAAACGGTAATGAACTGGGTGCATACGTACAATGAATCGGGACCAGAGCGGCTTCACTATCGCAAAACGGGTGGCCGCCCCCCTTTTTTAGCCAAGAACAGGTCGACGAGCTTGTCACAACCGTGCGCCAGACGGACCCCATCGAACATGGCTTGCCCGGCTACGGCTGGAGCTTGAAAAAAGTGCGGCATTGGGTCAAACAGGTCTATAAGTGCGAGGTGAGTCGCAATCTGCTGCGCAACATCCTCAAGGTGCACGGCTTGAGTTGGAAAAAGTGCCAGAAAGTGCTCGCCAAGGCGAATCCTGTAAAACGACAGGCTTACCTTCAGACTTTTCAAGAGCACTTTCAACAGCTTTGCCAGGGGAAAATCCACCTCATTTATCTTGACGAAGCGCATTTTCATCGCGACCTGGACTTAGGCTACAGCTGGGCGCCGGTCGGTGAACCCGCCTGGCGGCTCAGTGATTGTCCTCGCCTGGCTGACCGCATTAACTGGTATGGCGCCTACGACTTTACGCAAGGTCAATGTTTGCTCTGGAACGAAGGCAACTGTAACGGCGAGAACACCATCAAGTTCCTGCACCATCTCAAAGCCTGGCTCGGTCAGTCAGACCTGCCGGTCGTGATTATCTGGGACGGTGCCCCTTGCCATCGGGCGAAAATCGTCCAGGAGGCTGCCGCGGCTTTGGATTTCACCCTGGTTCCCTTACCCGGCTATAGTCCCGACCTGAACCCCATTGAAGCTCTTTGGAAATGGATGAGCGAAGACGTTACCCAACATCATTGCTATGCCACGATGCGTGCGCTCTTCGACGCTTGTAAGGCCTTCATTCAGCGCATCAATCTCGACCCAGAAGCCATCATTACTCGCCTCTGGCCTAAATTTGACCTTGATCCTGAATATGAATAACTACTGCTCTCAAACTGATTTCACTTTAGTACAGTGTCAGGGAAATTCTGTGAGGTTAGCCCAGGCGGGTGCGCTGGCGTGCGTCTTCCTGAAAGGGGCAACGCACACCTCCTGTCTTTCACCATCCCCCGCCCCTTCCAGGAAGACCTGGGTGACCATCTCTCATTTAACAAACCTTGCTTTACACTCTACTAATCTCCAGTCTCTACAAAACTCCAGATCTCGTTTTAAACTGAGTGTAGCGTCAGCGCCTATTGGGCGCAGCCTCGTACTGCGCCCGGAAATTAACACAGAAGCTGCGCAAGGCATCCTCGGCGTTGATGCCAGATTGATGCGCCAAGGCCACGAGTTGCCAGAGGGTGGCGCCAAGCGCACTTGCCGTAGGCTCTGGTTGCAACCAAGGCAACTGTTGCAGTGCGGTTGCGGCGAGCGCCATGCGATCCAGCAGTCCGGCTTTGGCCGCTTTCGACTGGAGTTCGCGCGCCTTTTCCAACGCAGGCAAGGCCGCGGGCACGCCAGCGAGCGGATGCACGGCGGTGATGCCTTTGGCCGCCTTTTCCTGGGCCTTGATCGCATCCCAGTTACTCAACACCATCTCCACCCCATCCACGACGACGTCACCAAAGACATGGGGATGGCGGCGGATCAGCTTGGTGACAATGCTGTGCATAGCGTCGGCTAGCTGAAAGCGTCCAGCCTCGGTGGCAATTTGCACCATAAGTACACCGGCCATAAAGAGATCCCCTAATTCCTCGGCAATGTGGGCGCCGTTGTCATTCTCTGGCCCATCCAGGTCGATGGCCTCCAACACCTCTGCACATTCGTCCAACAGATCATGGCGCATGGTTGCCAACGTCTGCTGACGATCCCACGGGCAGCCTTCCGGTGCACGCAAGTGCGCCACGACAGCCTGCAACGCGGTGAAACTGCTGCCGGTAGGCAGAGGCGGCAGACAGAGCAGACAGCTGTCTCCTTCCACCATTACAGAATTCAACTCCTCTAGGCAAATCTGCGTACAATGTAAGACTGTGTCGGCTTGCGCTGAGGAACCGACCAAAATCATGGCTGGATGGCCTGCCGGATAGGCGTTGGTTAAGCACTGTTGCAATTGGATCAGGTTACTTTGACGGCTGACATCGCTAATGAGCAACGGCAGTTCAACCTCTACCTGAGGATGGTATTGCTGCAAAAGGCGTGCGACCGGCAGCCATTGGTAGCCCTGGTCAATTGCAATACCATGGGCGGCGAGGGCCGCGACAAGCTTGGGATTCAACATCATAAACATTCCTAACTCCGTTTGCGATTTACGGTTCTGCGGCTGGTGGTGCGTGCGGTGGATTTTCTGGGGGCGACGCCTTTGCGCTGCGCGGCGCGCTGGCGTGGCGTTCGACTATTGAGCACCAGATTGGCGCGTGCAGCGGGAGCGGGCGCCGACAAATGTTTTTGCAGATATAACTCTGCCAAGAGCGCAAAGAGCAAAATGGTGACCACAATTATACTGTCAAAATTATCAAAAAAGGCCAACAGCGCCACACCCACCGCGCCGCCTCCCAACAGCAGTCCCTGGCGCAATGCCGCAACTGGCGGCGCTACAGGGCGACCGTTGGCGCCGCCTAGCCGGGGGTAGTGGCGGTGGAGAGCCAAAGCACCCCAGCCCCCAATCCCAGCGCTTAAGGCAAAGAATGCCCCCAAAACCGCCAAAAAGGCGCGGATATTCAACGTGCCGTCAGGCAAGTGGGGAGGAACCATCTGGAGCAAATAGAGCAGTGCACCGCCGCCGCCAATGATGAAGACGCCACACCAGAAAACGACAGTTCGTTTGGTCATGACTATGGAGTGTATCACTTGACCCACCAAAAAGAAAATTAGCTATTTCGCAAATATCTGGCTTATTGTCAAGGTGTGATATAATGGAGAATGTGGGGAGGTTTGTAAGAGGCCGTTGTCGCAGGCTATGTTGACGTTACACAGCCCATTGTTGGTGAGCAATGGCTAGTTCCCCCGGTTGCGTATAAAGTAGGATCTGTCAAGGCCCATCCTCGGTAGAATGATAGGACGCTCATATGGGCGAAGGGGTGAAATCGTTTACCAGAGAAGAATGGGACGATGCAATTTCACCCGGAAACCTATATGAGCCATGATAGGAAGTAGTGAAGAAGGTAGCTTGTTATGAAACGCAAAAAATATACCCGCAATGAAATTATCTTTTATACATTGAGTCTGCTTATTGTTTTTAGTATGATCCTGGGCATGATTGCCGTAGCGATTACGCCCTATTAATCTGGTAGGATATTGGCCAAGGTTCGGCTTGCTGCGCTATCCCCGCGCCTTGTGGTTTGAGGCGGCCTTTCGCAGCATCGTGACCCCTTTGAGGAGTTTTTTTAGCATTTGAGCAATGAAAAACGACTTCAACTCTTTCCCCATACTGTGGCTGTTGCGCCAGCAGTTGCTTCCGCAACGGATAAAGGAGCTACCACACATTTGACCGTTGCCGGCTGTGATCTGGCGGCGTTGGCGCAAGCGTATGGGACGCCCCTCTATCTTTACGATCAGGCGACGATGGATGCCGCGGTCGTGGCCTATCAACAAGCATTGGCAACCTACTATCCTGGGGCGGCGGGGGTCACCTATGCTGGCAAAGCCTTTTTATGTACGGCTGCGGCGCAGTGGGTGTGCCAGCAAGGGCTGCTGCTGGATTGTACAGGTGCGGGCGAACTCCACATTGCGGCAGTGGCCGGGACACCACGTTCCCAGATCTTGGTGCATGGTGTCAATAAGAGTGCGGCGGATCTCGCCGCCGCAGTGGCGCAGGCCGGCGTGATTGTGGTCGATAATCTGGTGGAGTTATCACGCCTGGCGCCGCGCCTGCGCGCGCATACAGCCCGTCAACCTGAGCTTTGGTTGCGCGTGCGGCCCGGTGTCGCGGTCGATACCCACGCCTATCGGCAGACGGGCCAAGAGGATAGCAAGTTTGGTATGGGGCTGGCCGAAGCATCACAGGCTGTCGCCCTCTGTTTGCAGACTCAGCTCTCCCTCACCGGCATTCATTTTCATCAGGGTTCGCACTTTCATGACCCCGAACCCCTTGCCCCAGCCTTGGAGACCGTGTTGGATCTGATTGTAGCGTTACGGGCAGAACATGGGTGGATACCGCAAGTGCTCAGCCCCGGCGGCGGTTGGGGCGTAGCCTACCATGAAGATGATCTACCCCATCCAGTTATTGGCGCTTATGTCGCCTTCGTCGCCCACCATCTCGTGGCCGGCTGTAAGGCGCGCGGCTTGCCCTTGCCACGGCTACAACTGGAGCCAGGCCGTAGTCTGGTCGCACAGGCCGGCGTTGCGGTTTATCGGGTTGGGGCCGTGAAACAGACCGCGGCGCGGCGCTGGCTGCTCATCGACGGTGGTCTGGCCGACAATCCACGTCCTGCTCTCTATGGCGCCCGCTACAGCGCTCTGCCGGTTTTGGATCCGTTGCGCCCTAACCTTGGCCCGGCCTGGTTTGCCGGGCCTTTTTGCGAAAGTGGCGATGTGCTGATCGAGGGGTTGCCCATGGCAGATCTACGCGCCGATGAGTGGGTGGCAATCCCCGCGGCCGGCGCTTATCAATTAGCCATGGGCAGTAATTACAATGGCGCCCGCAAACCGGCTGTCCTCTGGCTGCGCAATGGCCAAGCCCACCTGATTCAACGGCGTGAGGAGCTGGCAGAATTGGTTGCACGCGATTTGCCTTTGCGATAAACAAACAAGAAACAAATGGAGTGGGAAAATGACTTCACCTCTTTATGATATTGCCATTATTGGCGGCGGCATTGTCGGGCTGGCAACCGCGATGGCACTCACTTCTCGCCATACGCTCAACCTGGTGCTGCTGGAGGCTGAAGAGGGCTTGGCCAAACATCAAACGGGTAACAACAGTGGGGTTATCCATTCGGGGCTCTATTACAAGCCCGGCTCCTTGAAGGCGCATAACTGTATCTCCGGCCGCGAGGCGCTCTATGCATTCTGCGCCGAGCATAACATCGCCCATGATCATTGCGGCAAAATCGTGGTCGCCACCCTGCCGGAAGAGCTGCCGCGGCTGGACAATTTAGAAGCGCGCGGTCGCGCCAACGGCTTGGAGGGTATTCGCCGTCTCGGTCCTGATGAGCTAAGGGAATATGAGCCGCACGTGGCCGGCTTAGCCGGGCTTTGGGTGCCGCAGACAGGGATTGTGGACTATGTCCAGGTGAGCAACACTTATGCCCAATTGGTCGAGCAGGGAGGCGGCGTCATTCAGACCAAGACGCGTCTCTTGGGGTGCCATAAGGAACCAAATGAACTACGCCTCACCACCACCCAAGGCGACATCCGCACCCGCTACTTAATCAACTGTGGTGGTCTACAGTCCGACCGCGTAGCCCGCCTCTGCGGTGTGGACCCCGGGCTAAAGATCGTGCCCTTCCGTGGGGAATATTACGAACTCGTACCGGAGAAGGAGTCGTTGGTGCGCAATCTCATCTATCCAGTGCCCGACCCTGCCTTTCCCTTCTTGGGGGTGCACTTTACCCGAATGATCCACGGTGGCGTCGAAGCAGGCCCGAATGCAGTATTGGCCTTTAAACGTGAAGGGTACACCCGTTCCAGTTTTAGCCTGGCCGATGCGAGTGAGATTGCGACTTACCCCGGTTTCTGGCATCTGGCGCGCAAACATTGGCGCATGGGGATGGGTGAGTTTTATCGCTCCTACAGCAAGCCGGCCTTTGTCAAGGCGCTGCAACGGCTTTTGCCTGAGTTGCGCGAGGAGGATGTCCACCCCGCGGGCGCCGGCGTGCGCGCCCAGGCGCTGGAGCCCAATGGCTTTCTGGTAGACGATTTTCGCATTGCCGACACCGACCGTATGATCCATGTGCTCAATGCCCCATCACCGGCCGCGACGGCTTCGATCAGCATTGGTCGCACCATTGCAGATATGGCAAGAAAAAATTTTGGACTCCAATAAGAGTAGGCATGATGAGACAAAATATGGTAAAATAAGGGCTTGCGGAATCCAGATTTATGCTGCTGCGGAGTCATGTGAAATAGAAGGGCAATGGAATGAGCTACGATGGCCGCGTCTATACCGTTCAAATTGGTACACTAACCCGAGACTTACCGATCTTTCAGGTGGCGCCTACTGTAAAGATCGCGATTTTTAATATGCTGGGCGATACGGAGGTTGTGGAAATGGCGGCGGCCGCATTGGCGGATCGCCTGCCTGCGCAAGCCGAAGTGCTGGTTGTACCGGAAGTGAAGGCGGTGCCCTTGGGCCATGCCCTTTCCGTACGCTCCAAACTGCCTTATGTGGTGGCGCGCAAGGTGCTCAAGCCCTATATGGTCAACTGTCTGGAAGCTGAAGTAGTCAGCATTACCACCGGTAAACCGCAAACGCTGTACATTGATGGCAAGGACCTGCACCTGATTCAAGGCAAAGCCGCAGTCATTGTTGATGATGTCATCAGCACCGGCAGCACCTTGCGCGGCTTAAAGGCTCTGCTCGAAAAGGCTGACGCGACCTTGGCCGGCGAAATGGCTGTCTTTACAGAGGGCGATCCGGCTGATTGGCAACATGTCATTGCGTTGGGCCACTTACCGATTTTTACTGACTAAAAAAACTTATGTCGAAACTTTACGAACAAATCGAACGTATTGATCAACGTTTTCAGGAGATCGAAACGCTTTTGGCCGATCCCGCGGTGCTGGCCGATTATAGCCGCATGAGTGAACTGGCGCAGGAGCGCAGCGAGTTGCTGGAATTGGTCGAGTCCTATCGCCGTTATCGCGTCGTGGAGCAGCAGTTGGACGAGAATCAATTGCTCCTGCAAGATGAGGATCCCGAACTGCGCGAATTGGCGGCGGCGGAGATCGAGCAGTTGGAAGCGGAACAGGCGGAGCTTGATCAGCGGATGAAACAGTTGCTGCTGCCCAAGGATCCCAAAGATGATAAAAATGTCATTGTGGAAATTCGGGCCGGCACCGGCGGCGAAGAGGCCGGCCTCTTCGCCGGTGAACTCTACCGGATGTATCTGCGCTGGGCCGAAGAGCACAAATTTAAGGCGGAAGAACTCAGCATGAGTGAAACCGGCATTGGGGGACTCAAAGAAGTGATCTTTGCCATTAAAGGCAAGGGGCCCTATAGCCGGCTTAAATATGAGTCCGGCGTCCATCGGGTGCAACGGGTGCCGGTGACGGAGAGCCAAGGGCGGATCCATACCAGCGCCGCAACGGTGGCGGTGTTGCCCGAGGCAGATGAAGTGGAAGTGCAAATTAATGAGAGTGATATTCAGATCACGGTGACGCGCGCCAGCGGGCCAGGGGGCCAGGGCGTGAACACGACAGACTCGGCGGTGCGCCTGCTACATATTCCGACGGGGATTGTGATTGAATGTCAGGATGAGCGCAGTCAATTACAGAATAAACTCAAGGCGATGCGGATTTTGCGCACCCGTCTTTATGATCTGGAACTACAGCGACAGCGTGATGAGATCGATGCCTCGCGCAAAAACCAGGTGCGTTCCGGCGATCGCAGCGAGAAGATTCGGACCTATAACTTTCCGCAAAGCCGCGTGACCGATCATCGCATCAATATGACGGTCTACCAGTTAGATGCGGTAATGAATGGCGATATTGATCAATTCATCGATGCATTGGCCCAACATGAGCAGGCCGAGCGCTTACAGGCATTGGCAGAAGAGATGTGACATCGTTTCGCTGGTGGATGGTTCTCCTCTCCTACTTTTGTAGGAGAGATTGGCGCTCTCGCTTAGACAATTGTCATCATTATGTAGGCAATGCCTCATTGCATCTTCCCTAAAATTTGTTACAATAGAGAAGGGTAAAATGTTATTCCCATTCTGCCCGGCCAACAACGGTGTTGGTCGGCGTGAATTCTGTCGCAAAGACGCGATGTAAGAGCGCTCAAGCATTGCCGCTTATCTGCCGTAGTAAGTAGGGCCGGCTACTTCTAAAAAAAGAGGGGAGAACCCTGGCATCATCCTTTCGAGCAGGATGATGAGCAAATCTAGGATCACATCTTGCGAGCAGGTGTGATGAGAAAATCTGGCCTTTATTTACATCGGGATTTACTAGCGTGCAAGTGTAGGTCGAGCGATGTTGTTTTTTACGTCACAGCACTGTACCGAGATAGTTGAAGCAGTACAAACACCAGAGCTTAAAGACAACATTCTCCCATGTCCTGAGTGCCCGTTTCTTAGTAAGGAGGTTACTTTGGCTATTTTGCAGGTCAATGTTCGACCAGCAGTACCCTTTCGCCGCTCAGTGAAAACGCAACGGAGTGAAGACACTGACGACACTCAAGCAAATGCCCCCGCCATGCTTCACAATGAGGCTCAACCCATCAATGATCAAGTCGTAGTTTCCCATTCCTCAACCTTAGCACGCACCTCTGCGATTTTACAGAAGATTGTCTGGCGGCTCATGCCGTTCACTACCGTGGGGCGCGCTCTCAACTCTGCGCGCGAGCGGCTAGACGAGGCAGGCTGCCAGAGTGCCAGTCTTGATGCACAGGTCATTCTGGCCTATGTGCTTGGCGTTGAACGAAGTTGGCTCTTTGCCCATCATGAATATGCCTTGACCGCAGAGGAAGCTAATGCCTTTACTGATCTGATCGCAAGACGTGTTGAACATGAGCCGGTCGCCTATCTAGTTGGTCGCAAAGAGTTTTATGGCCTTGATTTTGTTGTCGACCGGCGGGTTCTGATACCACGCCCAGAGACTGAACTATTGGTTGATGCTGTGCTGGATTATCAGCCTGGCTATGCAACCGAACAACTTCTGATTGCCGACGTTGGCACGGGCAGTGGCGCCATTGCGTTGGCCGTTGCCCAGAATTGTCCGGCGGCCAAACTCTATGCCATTGATCTAAGCCCAGATGCACTCGCCGTAGCGCAGCGCAATGTGGAACGCCTGGATACGCGTGGCCAGGTTACGCTCTTGCAGGGCGATCTGCTGGATCCCTTGCCCGTTACCGTCGATGTGATTGTCGCCAATCTGCCCTATATCAGCAGTGTGGTCTATCCCCAGCTAGATGCCGATGTCCGTGATTATGAACCCAAAGTGGCGCTGGAGTCAGGGGTGCAGGGGCTTGATGCGATTACGCGCCTGCTCAAAGCAGCAAAAAAACATTTGCATCCGCAAGGCGCCATCTTTCTGGAAATCGGCCACGATCAGGGCGAAGCAGCCCAAGCGCTGGCCCGATCCATCTTGCCTGATGCCACCCACATCTCGCTGCGCCATGACTATCATGGGCGAGATCGGCTGGTGACTATCTTTTGTTAAAGCGTTAAAATTAACTTACAGAGATAAACCTGTCAGGTCTCGCAGGCCTGACAGGTTTGGGCACATATTTTTTTGACCATCACTTAGCGTACAGAAGTCCGGTTTGTCAAAGCTGGACCTCTATACGTTAACCGCCCAACTGCTCCCATAAAAAGTCATAGGCGCGGCGGCCATGAATGCGGTGGCGCCCCTCAAATTCATCCAATTCTACATCGGTATTGGGGTTGCCACCCAGTGTAGTGCAAATCGCGCGCGCACGCGCTACCCCCTGTCGCACAGCCGCTATGGGGAAAATGGGGTCGCGCGTCCCCGCTTCAATCAGCATCGGGCGCGGCAGAATTAACCCCGCCAAATCGGTCATTTCGCCAATATTGAGCAATCCCGGCACAAAGTTACAGGTGCAGTGATTCATCGCGAGGATACTGGCCTGGAAAGAGCTAAAGTAGCCGCTGATGACGCAGGCTTTGATGCGGGCGTCTAGAGCTGTGTGGAAAAAGGTAAGCATGCCGCCGCCGGAGATGCCCATCGCACCCAACCGATTGATATTGGCCAGCTCCAACGTTGCAAGGTAATCGACCATGCGCATACCATCGCGCACACGCATGCCCACCAATGATTTGCCGAGCATAAACGCATAAGTGGCTGCGTTATGGCACGTGGTGGGGGTAGGCTGGCCCAATTCCCGATTTAGATAGCGATAGTCGGTCTGCCGCTCGCCAAAGCCGGCAATCTCTGGGGCGGCCACCAAGAAGCCGCGCCGGCAGAGCGCAACACCGAAATCTTTATGGTAACCATCTTCGCTGTAGCGCTCTTCACCATCTTCCCAAAGGCCAACAATATCGCTAACGCCATAGCCGTGGCCGGCATAGGCAATGGCAACCGGTAAAGGGCCCGTTGCATTTTTGGGAATGAGGAGGTAGAGCGGCATCTGTGCGAGAGGAGCCGTAGCAATCACCACCTTGCGGCGGATAAAGTCACCCCGATCCACTTCCTCAATGATTTGTGGTTTAGGGTCAACGCGGGGTGTATCGAGAAAACCAAGTGCGTTGCTGACGGCCTGGCGACAGGTATGCTGCCAGGCTACGGCGGTCACGCGCTCCGTTGCGGTAAAGCTGTGGCGGGCGGCTTTGGGGGCTAGATCCTGCAGTTCTAGCGTTGGCTGTAAGGCCGGCATTTGGGTTGGGGTTAACCGAGTTGTGCTCACAATAACTTCTTTCTTCTAGTCCACTTGGGCGTAAATCGCGCCCTGGGGCGGATACATTTGGGTTAACTGACGCCGCCGGGTCTTTTTGCAGTCAACCAAGGAACATTGTCTATGCGCTCTATGCACTATGCGGCGATGGGCACGCGTGTGGCGCATTTTAGCAACTCTTTGGCAGCATTGACGTGCTGCATGATCTTCAGTAAATTCCCTTCGAGATGGAGTTGGCGTCCCATCAGGCCCTGGATTGGATCGAGATGGCCAGCGAGTACTTTGCGCCAATTCTCCATTGTCGCTGTAATCTTAAATTCAGGCGCTTTTGGAGTGGGATGCACAAGATAAGTGGCTTCACGGCATTCGCCATGCCAGAGATCTAAATAGAGCCCGCCCTCGCCTTGAATCACCAAAATGACATCTCCCTCCCAACTGTGGGCCACATTGCGGTAGACGGTGCTGTCGGCAATCTCCTGCTTAAAGCGGTCTGCCCAAGCCTGACTGGGAAATTCATAGGCGGTCGCCTGTGTTTCGGCCTCTCCTTGTGCTGCGCTCTCTATCGTCATTAGCGGTTACGCTTCCTCTGCATCAAGCACGGACTGTGCATCTATAGATTGAGTACGTTTGCGCTGTAAGCGCGCCAAGCGGTGTTCCAATGCGGCAATCTGGTCAGTTGTCTGTGACTGAACCGGCGCAGTGCGCAGATTGTGCAACGCCCATTGGGTCCACATGGCTGCTTGTTCCAAATCTTTGCCACGCCACTCGCAATATTTGGCTAATTCGATAAAAGGGGTGGGGTCACTGCCGGGTACGGTCGTGATCCACTGTTGCCAGGTTGCCGTTGCTTCCTCCCAACGCGCCTGCCCCTTCTGCAACTGTCCTAACCGTTGAAAGATCGCCGCCTGTGCAGCTGCGCCCCGGAGATCAGAAAGGGCCCGCTGATATGCCTGCTCGGCGGCGTGGCACTCTCCTTGCTCTTCATAGCACTGCCCTAGGGATAGCCAATCCAGCCCTTGTAACTGTGCGCCGGTCGGGTCTGCTTGGCCTTGATAGGCGCGGCTCAAATGGGTAGCAAGGGCCACCATGGAGACAATATCTTCACGGTTATGATAGAAAATATTACCCAGCGCACAAGCATTACCGCTGTGCAAGTAATCGGTATAAAGCTGCGGGATCAAATGGCCGGGGACATCGTCTGCGCTGCGCCGCAGCCCCAAAATCTCTGTTTCTAGATTGATCAGACGGCAGCTCTGTAAGCGACGTTTCCAGAGGCGGCGCGCCGGATGCAGCAGATCCAAATGGGGACGCTCCGGTTGGAGCAGACGACCACTGCCACGCAATTCGGGATAGATATGCTGATTCTGCCGCCACCGCGTCCGTAAAAGCGGAAGGTCAAAGGTGCGGCCATTAAAGGTTACGCTCATGGCGTAGTGATCGATCAACTCGGCTACAGCCAACAGGAGGGCGCCCTCTTCACCAGGATTGCGCATAAAAAATTGGCGGACAACAAAATGGGTGGGGGGCTGAGCAGAGCTGAGCGGGTGAGGATCTGTAGGCTTGCCCGCGCCCCCTGCATTGACTGGCGTGAGGCGCTCAAAGGCGCCGACACCGATCATAAAACAGTAGACACCGGCGCCATTGCCAAGGCCGGTGGTCTCTGTATCTAAAAAAATAGCCTGACGAAAATCAAGCGCCTCATGCAGTCCAAAGGTGGGATGAAAGGTGGCAAAGGTGTGGGGGCTTTGACCAAGCAGTTCGGCCAAAGCCAGCGCACCGCGTTGCGCCTGCAGCGGGTAACGTTCCGTGACCACATAGCAAGCGCCATTGCTGTTTTCGATGATCTCGCCCGGCACTAGCGCCTCGAGCTGTGTGGCGTCCGCTGGATGGCCTGCATTGGGCGCGCCGGACAAAACCGGTGCCGCAACTGGATCGGTGGGTGTAGCAACCCGCTCTACGATGGACTTCCCCGTTTGCGGCTGTAAATTATGCAAGCGACGTAGGCGCTCTAAGGTAGATGACATGGCAGTAGCATACCATAGAACAGGTGGTATTTCCCAAATTTTGTAAAGAACGAGAAAGGTAAGGCACTCAACCAGCAGAACATGCCTTCCTTCAGATTTCTCTGGAAAGTTGCGCCGAACCTTCCGGGAATGCGCCACGGGTACACAGCAAGAGCGCTAATTTTCTGGCGCATTCCCGGAAGGTTCTCCCCCACTCACCGCTTGCCTTGACACTTATGGGTAGGGCAACCACACCTACGTGAGCACTGTATAACAAATCACAAATCAACCAATGACCAATGACTCATAACCGCTTTACCGACGCTATGCCCCCGATGGATTGGTGCGCATTGTGTTGACATGCTCTTTGAGCGCACTAATGCCATAGCCCAGAGGACTGCCAATGTTGAGAAAACGATACCCCCACCGATACTTCTGTTGAATTTCGCTAATATCGGTCAAGGTGGTGCCGACGACAATACCACTGCCTGCCAGCCGCTTGGGGATCTCTTGCATCATACCTTGCACCTCTTCACACTGCATATCGGTAATCTTCCCCACCGAAGCGGAGAGATCCATGGGGCCAACCAGAAGGACATCAATGCCGGGCACCTGGGCGATGGCCTCCAAATTTTCATAAGCTTCCACGCTTTCAATTTGGAGAATGAGCACCGTCTCATCGTTGGCGGTGCGGATGACGTTACCCCAATCTTCGCCGGCAATGTTGGGCCAACTGGGGGAGACGCCGCGCTGCCCCTTGGGTGGATAGAAGGCATATTGCACGGCCCGCGCTGCTTCTTCAGCGGTGTTCACCTGCGGCACCATGACCGCCACGGCGCCCACATCAAAGGCTTTCTTAATCAGATGGGGATCATTCCAGGCAACGCGTAACATCGGCGCGACGCCTTGGTTGCGCACCAAGACGGGAATCGCGTCCAGCGATTCTGTGCCATAGGGCGAATGTTCCAAGTCGATCCAAAGAAAATCGACACCGGTCTGGCTGGCCAATACGGCAAAATTAGAGGCAAAGACAGGGAGCGCTGTGCCTAGGACCAGTTCGCCCGCCTGCAATTTTTGTTTCAGTGGATTGGGATACATAAAGTTTCCTTGTACTTAGCGCCTATCCATAAAGTGCTCGTCATGCCGGCTAGGATGCTGCCTGGGCAACGTCATCACAACATTTTGGGAAAGTGGCGCTGGCTTTGATAAGATAATGAGCTGTGACTCTTCAATATTTTAACATTGCGGGGCAAGGGAGTGCAATCAACTTTTATCAGTCGCCGCAAAAGGAACATGCAAATGTAGGTAATCAGTGCTCAGTGTTCAGTGTTCAGTGCTCAGTGTTCAGTGTTCAGTGTTCAGTATCCAGTCGTCTGTACCCTAGTCACTGCCTGCTGAAAACTGCCTACTGAAAACTGCCTACTGAAAACTGTCTACCGAAAACTGTCTACCGAAAACTGTCTACCGAAAACTGCCTACTGAAAACTTTGTAGGTTGGTTTTGCCGCCACGGACTTTTATCAAAGGGCGCGTACCGCACTATATGAGCCTGTCAAGCAGTCAAGAGGAGGTTAGCGATGAGCGTCACCCAAGCCACGATTTATCAGGCAATTGTTAATCTGGGGCTGTCGGACAAGCCACTCTGTGTACACGCCTCATTGCGTTCCTTTGGCTGGGTGGAGGGTGGGGCGCCAGCCGTGATGGATGGACTGCTCGCGGCCGGCTGCACCGTGTTAGTTCCCACCTTTAGTGATGAGTATGGTGTGCCGCCGCTGCCCCACATGCATCGGGAACACAATGGCGCCGATACGGCTTGGATCAAAAGTAAAGAGTGGCCAGGCGTAGGCAAGATTTACACGCCAGCGAGCAACGCGATTGAGCTGGCTGAGATGGGCGCTATTCCTGCGGCCGTGCTCAACCGACCCGACCGCCGGCGGGGCGAGCATCCCCTCTGTTCCTTTGCTACAGTCGGGCCACAAGCAGAAAAGCTAATTGCCAACCAAACACCCTTGGCCGTCAATGCACCGCTGACTGCGTTGGCCGCCGCGGGCGGTTATGTCGTCCTCATGGGCGTTGGTCTGGAGAGTATGACCCTCTTACATCTGGCTGAGCAACAGGCTGGCCGCAATCTGTTTCGGCGGTGGGCGAATGACCGCAAGGGCGAGACCATCGAAGTGGAGATGGGCGGCTGTTCGGATGGCTTTGGCAACTTGATGCCTGTCCTGGCGCCGCTCATGACGACCACCCTGGTGGGCCAAAGTCTGTGGCGTATTTTCCCTGCCCAACCAACTCTACACCTGGCCGCAGAGGTCATCCGCCGCAACCCGCCGATCACGCACTGTGGTAAATCGCCCTGTCGCTGTGATGACGCGGTGTTGGGAGGGCCGCGGTTAGGTTAGTACCAGCACTGGGATTCTCACTATGCCTAACTCATCTTCGTCTCTCTATGACACCTTGATTATCGGCGCCGGGGCGGCTGGTCTTGCCGCCGGGCGCACCCTTGTTGCTGCGGGTCAATCGATCCTTATTCTTGAAGCGCGAGATCGGATTGGCGGCCGGATTTGGACTGATGAGAACTTTGCCGCCTTTCCGATTGAGCGCGGCGCCGAATTGATTCATGGCGAACAGACCGTCACCCATGATCTGCTCCAGGCCGCTGGTTTGCAGACCTTGCCCGCACCGCGCAAACCGCTGCTCCGTTGGGGGACCGCTACGGGCATGGCTCTGATTGCCGACTTACCGCCCCATCTACGCCAGACGATGAAGGCCCTCAATGCCGCCTATGCGCAGTTGCCTCAGCAATACAATCGGGCGACCGATGAATCGCTGGCGGCCTATTTCCGTCGTCACGGTTTTGATGCGGCCGCGCTTGACATGGCCGATGTGCTCTTTGCCCAGACCTGTTGTGCGTCGATTGAAACCCTTAGTTGTGCTGACTTGGCGCGCGAAATGACGGTCGATCATGCGGGACTGGAAGAGTTTCGTATCCGCGAAGGCTATGGCACGCTGTTGAACCATTACAGTCAGGGCCTGCCGCTGCGTCTGAACCAACCTGTGCAGACTATTCAGTGGGATGAACAGGGGGTGCGGGTACGGGCTGGTCATGAAGTGTTCCAAGCGCGCCATTGTATGATTACCGTGCCGGTTGGCGTGCTCCAGGCTGGTATGATTACCTTTGACCCACCATTGAGCGCCGCCAAACAAGCGGCCATTGCCGCCTTCCGCATGGAGGCGGGCACCAAGCTTTTCTACCGTTTTCGCGCGCCGCTGTGGGATGAAACAGTGGCCTACGTCTGCCATACCGGCGTAATGGCCCGTTGGTGGACTGCCGGTTATCCCCGTCCGGACGCGGCGGTGCTCTGTTGCTATGTGACGGCGGATCGGGCGCGACAGGTTGATGCACTGGCTGAGGCAGATGCACTCCAACTGGGGCTGGATGAGTTGGCTATCCTTTTGAACCGGCCTGATGTGCATGAACAATGTATCGCAGCCCAACGCATTGTTTGGGCCCATGACCCCTATGCCCGTGGCGCCTATGCCCATATCCCCCCTGGAGAAGCGGCGGCTCGTCCTCAACTCGCTGCACCGGAAGGCGATGTGCTCTTTTTTGCCGGTGAAGCCACCGCTTATGAGACCAACCCGCAAACGGTGCATGGTGCAATTGAAAGTGGGTGGCGCGCGGCGCAGGAGGTGATGGCTAGTGCAGTGTGTACTAAGTCTTGCTAGATTAGCTCGCCTTGTGGCAGGGTGTTTTGTCCCGTAGGGACAATTGAGTTGAGAGGCAAAGATTAGGAGAAATCTTATGATTTTCTTGTTCCTAAATTCAGCTGTCCCTACGGGACGCCCTAAACTATCAAAACTTAGGTTACAGTGTGTGTAATAGAAACCGGAGGCTGAGGATTGCGTACACCAGTCTCCAATCTCTGATCTCCAGTCCTAACAGTCGGCTTTCATTTCGATTTCAGTATAAACAAATCTCATCGTCACAAAAGGGCTGCACGTTAAGGGGCAGGCGGGATGATTAATTCGGCGCCTAGCGGCAGGATGTTGGGATCTGCACCGATGCGTTCCTGATTAGCCGTATAGATCAGTTGCCACAGGGTTTGATCCCCATAGTATTGCTGGGCAATGGTAGCCAAGGTGTCGCTGCCGCTGACAATATGGGTTGCCAAGGGTGTAACGGCCACCGTCGGTGCTGCTGTCGGTGTGGGAGGAATGGGGGTGGCCGTTGGCGCCGGCGCAGCAAACTGCACCGCTTCAACCAGATAGATGGCCGACACCCAGCCACTCCGTCCACCGGGTAAGGCGAGTTGCACCCACTGACCATCTTCCGAAATTGCCAGGGCTGGCCAGTTGGTGCCGCCGGATAAAATGGTCATCACACTGGCGGTAATGGCTGGCACGCTCCGGGCATTGACACTGATGCCCAACCGGATCGTCACCGTTGGCGGCAGGCTTGCGGTAATGGTAGGCGCCGGGGTGGCGAATGCAGTAGGCTCACGGGTTGGGGTGGCCACCGTGGGCGAGGCCGATACGGGTGTCGCAGTCGCGATTGTGTTGGTTGGGGTGGCGGCAACGGTGGCTGTCACATTCGCTGTGCGCACCGTAGTTACAGTGGGCACCAGCAACCATTGCCGTGGCGCCGGCGTCGGCGACGAGGTGCTCGTCGGGACAAGAACGAGCCGCGCGACAACCACAGGAGTTACGGCCAACGTGATCGTTGCCGGCGCAGTCGCGACAGGTGTTGGCGACGAAGTTAGGGCGACCAGTGTACGTGTACTTACCGGGGGCAGTGGAGTTGATGTCGAGAGGGTGACTGTAGCTTCTGTCTGCACAGCAATAGCATCCTGCGCCTCATCAACCCCGGGCCAAAGTTCAAGCACAGGCGGTGTCGCTTCGCCAAACCACTTTTTGTAAAGGGCCGCGTAGGCGCCATCCATCACCATCGCTTGCAAGGTCAGGTTGAGCCGATCGCGTAAAGCAAAGTCAAAGAGCGGCAGCCCAATGGCGTAGGGCAGAGTTTGAAAGTTACTGACGGCGATCTTCAAAGCGGGATTGCTCTCTACAGCCGTAATAAGCACCGTGCTGCTGCCGATTAGGGCATCAATCTGGTTGGCCAGGAGCGCTTGCTGCGCCGAACGATACTCGCGCAAGGGCAGCGCTTGTAATTGGGAACGAATGTCACCACCAGCGACATTGATGGCGCTGCTCTCGGCGCCGGCGGTAAAGGCTACCGTTTGCCCCGCCAAATCTTCAAGCTGTTGCAGTTGGCGATCAGCCCGGGTTAGGATGCTTAGGCCGTCCTCAAAATAGGTAATGCTAAAATCGACCAAAGCTGCGTTGGCCCACGTCTCAGGCAGCGCGGCGATCAACAGATCCACCTGCCCCGCATTGAGCAAGGGAATGGCTGTCTCGGGCGTCACTTGGACGAGTTCCACCGCGTCGGGATCGCCCATCCAGCGTCTGGCCAGTTCATGGGCGATGTCAACATCAAAGCCTGTAATTTCGCCCTGATCGTTGACAAAGCCAAAGGGCGCCAAATCATAGCGAACACCGACCAGCACCTTCCCGCGTTGCGCGATGGCTGTCAGTTGCGAAGCGACCGGCGCTGTTTGCAACGTCGTCGTAATGTCAAAGGTATAGGGACTCTCGCCGGGCATAATGGTCAAGGGGGTAAGGGGAAGATCGGGAAACCATTTGGCATGGAGTGCGGCGTAATCCCCCCGTTGCTGTAGCTTCTCTAATGTGCTGTCAACCAAATGGCGAAAGTGAGTATCCCCTTGAGCGACGCCCAGCCCCAAAGGCTGGCTTTCGGCAAGATTGACAATAACACTAAACTCTAAATTTTCGCGGGCAACCTGCACGAGGTGGCTACTCTGCGCCAATAGTGCGTCGGCCTGCCCAGCTCGCAGGGCGGCAAGGGCCGGGGCATACTCTTGAAAGGGTAGAATCGAGGCCCGATCCCCACTCTTTGCTAGCGCGGCCTGGAGTTGGAGAATGGCAGGATCTTCCTGCACGGCGGCGATCGTTTTACCTGCCAATGAGGCTAAATCCACCGTTTGCGCACTGGAATTGACCAAGAGAGCCGGTGTATCGCTAAAGTAGGTTTGGCTAAAGTCGATCAATTGCTCCGCGGCGTGGGTATGAGGCATGGCGGCGGCCACCAGATCGACCTGGCCGGCCACCAAGCTCTGTAGACGGGTCGATGGCGTCACCGGCACAAATTGGACTTCAGCGCCCCATTCGGCGGCAATGGCACGGACCAATTCTACATCAAAACCTGTAATTGCGCCATCGGCATCCAGAAAGCCAAAAGGCTGATAATCAAAAAGAACACCGGCAATCAAGAGATTACCACGGTTACGGATACGTTGGAGCGTAGCGCTGGTGATCTGAGTAAGTTGCGGAGAAGCTGTCTGTCGCCCAGGTAATTTTGAAGCTGAGGCTACCGCGAGCGGCTGTACGAATACTGGCGTTTCCCTGCCCGTTTTACGCGGGATGGTCTGAATCGAGGTTGTAGCATACAGTGGAAGCGGCCACGTAGCAAAGAATAGCAACACAGTCAGGGTGGTACAGCACAACTTGTGTAAAAGGCACTTTGGGGTGGGAAAGAAATTGAGTTTACCTACAATTGGGCGTACCACGACAATCAACAAACGCCGTAAATTCATAGAGTGATTCCATTATGCGGTCAGTGAAGCCAATGGAACACAGGCGCATTAACTTCAGCAACCAAACGTGAATTTTTGCCGGGCATGATTGCCCACAAATACAACAGGGGAGGGTCCGTCTCCAGCCGTCCAGTGACATAGCCCAAGACATTATCTTCCGGACTCCAGGCATAAGTTAAGGCGTCGGTTGCGACCGCCTGTTGCCGCCCGCTCTCGACTTGAAGCAGAAAAAGCGTCCTCGTGCCATTTTGGGTCTTTGCGGCCAAACAAGCGAGCCAAGCGCCATCGGCAGACAATTGTGGTTCTTCGCCGCTCATGGTTGTGATCTGCTGCAGATCGTGTCCGTCAAGGTCAAGCCGATACATGCCATCGGGCGCGCCAACTACAACTTCATGGCCATTGGGGAACCAAGCGCCTGCCCAACTGTCAAAGTGGGTCAACTGCTCAAGCCCACTGCCATCTGCGTCAATGCGATAGACGCGGCGCTCTTCATTTTGCCAGAGATCAAAGAGAATAATCTGACCATCGGGCGACCAAGCAAAATGGCTTACGCCAGCCGTGACTGCCCCCGGCAGACGCCGCTCTTCGTCCGCAGCTAGATCATAAATGCCAATTCTAGCATTCAGTCCTTTACCTGCCAAATAAGCCAACCGCTTGGCATCAGGCGACCACTGTAAGCGCGATTTGGGTTCCTGGCCGGTAAAGAATGTTTTGATTTGGACAGCTTGCAAATCAGATAGATAGAGTGTACTTTGGTCGGCGCCGATATAAGCCATCCATTTACCATCAGGAGCGATCAGCGCGGGACGCGCTGTCTGCCCCAAAGCGCGTGGCTGGCCTTGGAGCAACGGTGCGGCGTAGAGCGCAAAGCGGTGCTTCTCGTAGAGGGAAAATCCCAGCTCATGCTCGCCATTTAACATCCACTGTGCGGTAGCCGGGGAAGCCAGAACCTGCGTCTGTGTCAGCCGCACAACACGGGTAAATGCCAGCGTTCCCAGCGAAAGTAACACAATGGTCAAGAGCGTGGTCATGGTCACCAAAGCTGGCCGCTGATAGCGCCAGAGCGAACGCACTACGTGCATTGCAATCGGCACGCGCACCAATGCCGTGTCTAAGGAGATATCCACCCAGCCATGATAGCGCTGTGGCAGCAGTGCGGTGGCAGCCGCTTCCACCTCAAGTTCAAGCGCACTGGCCTCACTGCTATAGATATGGCTGACGCGCACCACTTTGAACCAGCTATCCTCACTACAGGAAAAATCGACGCTGTGGGGATAGCCACGACTGAAACTCACTTTAAAGGTGCGCTTGACGCATTGGTTGGTCGGCACTGCGCCAAAGTCTAACGCGGTCGGCTCGACCTCAAGCGTCCAATCACCGCCCCCTACTTTAACGATCGGCGCCTCGACGACGCGCTGTGAGAGGGCGCGGTACGCTTCATTGATATCTTTTAGCTTTTGTTCAGCCAAGTGCTTATCTTGCGCACCGGCAAAGCGGTCTGGGTGGTAGATTCGTACAAGTTGTTTATATTGAGTCTTGATCTCTTCTTGAGTGGCCAACGGGGAGAGTTCAAGGACCTGGTAGTAATTTTCCACGTCGGTATCCTTAATGGGCTTTCTTACCGGGGTTTTCTTACTGGAAAGTAAACAAATTAGTCACACCAAAATTCCAATAAGAAAAGCATACACCCGTTACCAGGAATACCGTCAAGATAAAGATATTACAGTCTGCTGACAGTTTGCGGTAAAATCCTGCGAATTTTACGACGCCTTACGAATCGTAACCGGAGTCCGCACGAAAACGCCAGATATCCTCACCCTATTGCGCTGTAACTCCATTCTACACCACCGGCGCACCGATGTCGATCTCCGCATAACAGGGCAAGAGCCTTTGCGACTCTGCATCCGCCAATAGCCGTCCCCATAGCCGCTGTATATCTCCCACCACCACGGCATCACAGAATTCCAAAAGCTGTGCAACCGGCGCCGGCGTTGGTGCGCGCCAGGCGAGCAGTAGTGTGTGCTGGGCAGCAAGCTCCACCATCCACGCGACCAGTTGGCTAGAGAGCGGTATAGACCAGAGTAACACATAGAGCGCCGTGCCCTCACGCTGGGTAGCTTGCGACAGCGCCGCCGGTGTCTGGGGATGGAGCACATTGACGCGATAGCGCGGGGGGGTGGCGGCGGCAAGGCGCAAGCCCAGGTGAGAGGGTGCAGTTGCCAGTTGGTGGTTTGCTTCTACTGGCGCCACAATGACAATTTGCATAGTTCACTCCTTCCAAGTAACTTGCCGTAGCAGCACATCGCCGCCGGCATTGTTTTTGATCGCTTGATTTGTCGCTTGCGGCGATGGCGCTACTTCTAAATTTCCTTTAGGAATGCTATGCACCATACAGCATTTAAACTCGCGATTGCAACGTCTTGAGTGCGCGACCGGACGCACCTAAGCAGTTGTTGCAGCTAAGTGCTGTGCGTTATGCTTTTGTCATGAGTTTGCGTGTGCTGTATAAAAAGGAGCAAAGCATGAAATTGACTTTCTTTACCATTTTTTGTAGTGTGATAGTCATTACGTGTGCCGGCTGTGCCACCATACCACGTGACCTGCCGCCCATAGCGTCAATTCACTGGGTGACCTATCAAAGTCCAACCTTAGGCTATCGTATCAACTATCCTGACACTTTGGCTTTGAAACAACAGGGAGATGAAGTAAATTTCAGCTATCAAGGTTCGTCTATCTTCCGCATGATCTTTGTAACCACAGCAGAAAGCAAGCGGCGCGGGCTGTGGGCGACGGCGCAACCTATGACCGCAGCCACCATCGGCGGTGTTGCAGGCCAACAATATATTTACGATCACTATGATGGTCCATTCTATACTCATACTATTGCTTATGTGATCCCCTTTCAGGATCGGTGGTTAGGGCTGGAATTTAGGACTACGGCTAGCACACTTAGTGCCGTACAACAACAGATGTTAGACTCATTTCAGTTAAAGTAACTTATGCTAACGGTATTAATTGTTGAAGACAACCATAATCTGCGTACAGCGCTGAAGACGGGGCTGCAAGCTGGCGGCAGAACCCGGGTGTGCTATGACTGTGACAGCGGTGAGGCAGCCCTAGCTTCGTGTCTGGAGGCGCCGCCGGATGTCATCTTGATGGATGTGCAACTGGCCGGTGAAATGAACGGGATTCAGGCCGCGGTGGCGATCCGGCGTGAATTTCCGCGCTTGCCCGTGGTCTTCTACTCGATTCAGGATGACGACGCTTATTACCGAGACTTCCGCCGCTCGGGAATCCTCAGCCATTATGCCTATGTGCGCAAGTCCAATTACCTGTTGCCACAGATGGTCTATCCCTTGCTCTGTGACGCGGTCGGCGGGCGCAGCTTTATCGACCCGGAAATTGAGGTGCGGGTGCAAGAGGTGCGCCACAAAGATGAACATGCCCCGCTCGATCTCTTGGAACCTAACGAACAAGTGGTCGCCCATCTGCTAGCCAAGGGTCTTACCAACGAACAGATTGCAGAACGCTTGGGCTTTCGCGATAAGCGCACCATTAGTCGCACCAATGGCCAGATCTATGCGGCCTGGGGTCTGGATGCCACGACGACGGATGAAAAGGTGGCGCGCACGCGCGCCGTCATCATTATGTTGACGGGCCAACTGATCTATTGGGATGAAAATGGCGCGGCCCACATCCAAAATGAGCGTGGTGAATGGGTGGAATGGTGTGACGGGTAACTTTTTCCTTGATTGGGCGCTGATGAGCGTCTCATTGATCAACGTTATTTTGATTGGCTGGCTGGGATTAACGGTCTTGCTAAATGCTGAACGCCGCGCGTGGGGAGTCTGGTTGGCTGGCGGGGGGTTGTTGTTGGGCGCCCTTTTTTTTGTCAGCCACACTGCAATTCTGGGCATCGGCCCAGAATTTACCGGCCGTGGCTTAGAGTGGTGGTGGCGCGCCGGCTGGGTGCCGCTGGTGGCGCTGCCCTTTTTTTGGTACGCCATCATTGCCTGGTATACGGGCTTTCTGGATACCTCCCATCCCCACCCGCCGGCCATCAGCGCGCTGCGGCGCCAACATCAAAGTTGGTTTCTTGTCACACTTTTTCTCTGCGTTGCGCTGGTGGGGTTGCTCTTTCTTACCAGCCCCTTGCCCACCTTTAGCGAAGCGGCGCACCTGAATCTTTCCACCCCGATCCAAGTCGGCGGTCTGCCCTTGATCTTCCTCATCTACCCGCTCTACATCTTGCTCTGCATTGGCCTATCCCTAGGTGCTTTGCGCTCGCCCATGCCCTCGGGGCGCATGATGGGCGATCTGGCGCGCCGACGCGCACGGCCCTGGTTGGTAGCCGCCTCCAGTTTGATGTTGGTGGTCAGTTTGTTGGTCGGCGGGTTGATTGTTTGGGCGATTAGCATGGCGCAAAGTCGGGGTCTGAACTACTATAATCCTACGTCCGTCAGCGGCACTGTCGCCCTCTGGGATCTGGTTATTGCGCTGCTTATTCTGGGCGCCGTCTTTATGGTGGGTCAAGCCATTGTGGCCTACGAAATTTTTACCGGCAAGACACTGCCCCGCGGGGAACTACGCCGTCATTGGATGAATGCGGTGCTCTTGGCCTTTGGCTTTGGCGCGTTGGTGAGTCTGGCCTTTGCGCTGCAACTCCGCCCCATTTATAGCCTCTTGATGGCGACGGTCCTCATGATCTTTTTCTACGCGCTGCTGGGGTGGCGCTCCTATGCGCGCCGCGAGGAGTATATGCGCCAACTGCGTCCTTTTTTGGGTAGCCAGCATTTGTATGAGCGCCTGCTCTATTTACCCGCCGACGACCCAAAAAACGTTCATCACAACTCCACGGCGGGAACGATCACCGAGGTTGAAGCGGCGGTGGCGTCACAAGTTCCCCCGACACTTGACATCTCTGCCCTCTTCCAAACCTTGTGCAGTGATGTGCTCAACGTACGCCGCGCCTATCTAGCGCCGATTGGTCCGCTCGCACCCTTGGTTGGGCCGCCGCTGGCCTTTCCACCGCACGCGCCGCTGGATATGACGACACTGCCGGCCCTAACCGCACACCTGCAAGAGCCAGAGACCATTTGTTTGCCACTGGATCCTGCCCAACATGATGGGCTGTTGTGGGCGACGCCGCTGTGGAGCGAACGGGGGTTGATTGGCATCTTTCTGTTGGGCCCCAAACAAAATGATGGGCTTTACACCCACGAAGAGATTGAACTGGCGCGCGCCAGTGGTGAACGGCTGATTGACACACGCGCCAGCGCCGAACTTGCGCGCAGCCTGATGCTGCTGCAACGGCAGCGGCTCATGGAAAGTCAACTGCTCGACCGGCGCACTCGCCGCGTTTTGCATGATGACACCCTGCCCCAACTGCATACCGCGCTCATTACCCTGGGCGCCGAGCATAGCAGCGCTACCAATGAAGCCATTGCTGCCACCACTGCGCTGCTCATGGATGTCCATCGGCAAATCTCTGATCTGCTACGCGAAATGCCGGCCCGCAGTGCGCCCGCGGTGGCGCGCATGGGGTTGATCGGGGCGATTCGCCACCTTCTCAACGATGAACTGCCGGAAGCCTTTGATGCAGTCAGTTGGCAGATCGAAACCAAGGCTGAGTTGCGGCTACAGGAATTGCCCCAACTGACCAGTGAAGTGCTCTTCTACGCCGCACGTGAAGCCATTCGTAACGCGGCGCGCTATGGCCGGGGCGGCGCCGGCAATCGCCCACTTCATCTACAAGTGTGGATCAGGGACGAAGGTGCGTTGGTCATTCAGATCTGTGACGACGGCGTCGGCATTGAGCCGAACAACGCCCAAAGCGTCAGCAGCCAACAGGGGCTGGCCATTCACAGCACCATGTTGGCCGTCGTTGGCGGCACCCTGACCATCCACAGCACCCCCGATGAGCAAACTACCGTCACCCTGCGTCTACCTGCCTACGAAGCGGTTAACACCCTCTTTCCCAAATAGTAGGACAGTGAGGTAGTGGGACAGTGGGACAGTATATGAGACTGACTTGCTGTCCCACTGTTCTACTTTATTACTGGCAACCGCGCCTAATGTTTGGTCGCCAGTTGCTGTAGTTCATAGAGCCGGTTGAGTGCATCGAGCGGTGTCAAGCCATTGACATCAAGCTTGCGCAGCGCCTCGACCACCGGATGGGCATCGGCAAAGAGCGACACCTGCATGGCCACGGCTTTGCTCCGTTTCGTTTCCGGCTCCAGCAGCCGTTTGGGGCCGGCTGCACCGCTGCGCTCCAGGTCGGTCAGGATCTCTTCCGCCCGATTGATCACCGCCGTGGGCAGCCCCGCCATGCGCGCCACATGGACGCCATAGGAGCGGTCCGCCTTGCCGGGGATGATGCGCCGGAGAAAGATGACATCTTCACCATCGCCGCTGTCGTCAACGGCCACATTGTAGTTGACCACATGGGGTAAGCGTTCGGCCAGGTCGGTCAATTCGTGATAGTGGGTGGCAAAGAGCGTTTTGGCGCGCAGCTCCGGATGGTTATGGATATATTCGATAATCGCCCAGGCCAGCGACAGTCCATCATAGGTGCTGGTGCCGCGCCCGATTTCATCCAAGATCAGCAGGCTGCGACTGGTCGCATGGTTGAGAATGTTGGCCGTCTCCACCATCTCCACCATAAAGGTCGATTGGCCGCGGTGGATCTCATCGCTGGCCCCAATGCGGGTGAAGATGCGGTCCACCACCCCAATTTGGGCCGCGTCCGCCGGCACAAAGCTGCCGATTTGGGCCATCAACGTGATCAGCGCCGTCTGGCGTAAATAGGTGCTCTTGCCTGCCATATTCGGGCCGGTCAGGAGATGGATGGCGGTCTCCGGCGTCAGGTGGGTGTCATTGGGCACAAAGGGCTCATCGCGCAGGGTCAACTCGACCACGGGATGGCGCCCCGCGCTGATCTCAACACCGGGCCCCTCATCGACCTTGGGACGCACATAGCGGTGATTGAGGGCCACTTCAGCCAACGATGCATAGACATCCAATTCAGCTAAAAGAGTGGCCAGTTGCAACAGATGTTTGAAGGCCGCCGCCACCTGGGTGCAAATTTCGCGGAAGAGTTGCTGTTCAATCTCCAGCCGGCGCTCGTCGGCGTTGAGCACCAGCGCTTCATACTCTTTCAGATCGGGCGTAATATAGCGCTCGGCATTGGTCAGCGTCTGTTTGCGGATGTAATCATCCGGCACCTTGTCGGTGTGGGTGTGGGTGATCTCAATGTAGTAGCCAAAGACCTTGTTGTAGCCGACCTTGAGGCTTTTGATGTCGAGCCGCTCGCGCTCAGTGCGTTCCAGGTTGGCAATCCAGTCCTTGGCATGGCGGCTTTTGTGCACCAGTTCATCCAACTCGGCGCTAAAACCGGCGCAAATGATCCCCGGCGTTGCCAGGGTGGCCGGCGGCTCTTCGGCCACGGCGCCTTGCAACAGGGCCAGCACCTGTTCACATTCAGGCAACTTGGCCAGGATCGTGGTAATGGAAAAATTGGGTGATTGGGTGATTGGGTGATTGGGGCCGCCAACCACGTCAAGGAATTGTCCGATCTCACGTCCGCTGATGCGCTTGATCTCGGGGACTTTGCGTAGTACTTCACGGATGCCGACTAGGTCACGCGGCAGCGCCACCCCCTGGACAACACGGTTGGTCCAGCGTTCAAGATCGCCCACTCCCTGGAGGGTGTCACGCAGTTCCAGGCGCAGCGCGGTGTCATCAAAGAGCGCCTGGACAGCATCCAAGCGCTGCTCAATGGTCCCCACATCGAGCAAGGGTTGGCTCAGCCAGCGGCGCAAGAGGCGGCCACCCATGGGGGTTAAGGTGCGATCCAGCACATCGAGCAGACTGCCTTTGACTTCGCCGCTGCGAATCGTCTCGGTCAATTCTAGGTTGCGCCGCGTCGACTCGTCCAGGGTCATAAACTCACCCATGGTGTAACTGTGGAGGCTGGTCAATTGGGCCAGCGCGCCCGGCTGCATCTCGCGTAAATAGGCGAGCACCGCGGCCGCGGCCCGCACCCCTTGGGTTCGCCCATAGAGCCCAAAGCCATCCAACGTGGTGACTTGGAAGTGGCGGCGGAGCGACTGGGTGGCGGTGTCAATTTCCACCTGCCACGCCTCCACCCTGGAGACGACCGGCGCCAGCGTCGCAATTAATCCGTGCAGATCCGATTCGGTGGGCTGCCAATCGACGGGGATCAATTCGCTCGGTTGCAGCCGACTCAGCTCCTCGCCAATGCGCCGTTCGGTTTCGCCGCGGCTGTTGGTGTTGATCTGGGTGACAGCAAATTCACCGGTGGTAATATCACAGTAGGCCAGCCCCGCGGTTTCCCCGCGTCCATCCAGGCTGACGGCCATGAGATAGTTGTTGCGCTTCTCATCCAGCAAGCCCGGCTCGACAATGGTGCCTTTGGTGACAACGCGCAGCACCTCCCGCTCCACCAGCCCATTGCCCGGCTCGCTGACCTGTTCGGCCACCGCCACCCGATAGCCGGCTTCGACCAATTTGGCCAAATAGCCATCAACACTGTGATAGGGCACCCCCGCCAATGGCACGCGCTGATCATTGCCAACGGGCCGGCTGGTCAGGACCACATCACAGACCCTGGCCACCGTCTTGGCATCATCATCAAAGGTTTCATAAAAGTCGCCCAACCGGAAGAAGAGAATACAGTCGGGATATTGACTTTTGATGGACAGGTACTGCTGGCGCATTGGCGTCGTCATAACAACCTCGTGCTTTATGATTTACGATTGACGATTTTAGATTTACGATTCCAGATTTACGATTTGGGATTTACGATCTACGATTTTAGATTTACGTTTATACTGGTTCCCATCGCTCCAGTGTGGGGACCCCACTTTGACGCTAAGCCTCGGCTCCGATCTTACTGAAGGCGTAAAGCATAAACCTAAAATCATAAATCCAACAGGTTCTCAAATTGTTCGAGTACTTGGGGAAGATTTTGTCGGCCTAGCCCGATACGAAAGTGGGGCGTGGGGTGCTCGAACATGGTGTGGGGGACGATCATCAGCCCTTGTTCATCAAGCGCCCGCTGGCAGAAGTGAGCAAGCGGTTCTTCTCCCAGCCAGCGGGGAAAGACGGTCGAGCCGCCTTGGGGGGCAAGCCATTGGATTTGCTGGGCGTGGCGGCTGCAAAAAGCGTGCGCCAGCTTGAGATTCTGCTGGACAATCGTGCGATTGCGCGCCGCTAGTTGTTCACCCGCGCGCAATGCAATCAGGGCCAGGATCTCGCTGGGGGCGCTGTTGCAGATGGTCGTGTAATCTTTGAGCGTGAGCCAACGCATAGGCAGATCCATCATCTGCGTCGCCAGCCAGCCCAGGCGCAGACCGGGCAGGCCATAGGTTTTGGAAAGACCAGAGAGGGAAATGGCTCGTTCATAGCAATCGCAGAGCGGCGGCAAGCGGTGCGCCGGGTCATGTTCCAGCAGCCGGTACATTTCGTCACTAAAGAGCCACAGGTTGTAGCGCCGCGCCAGATCGACAATGGCATCAAGCGTGGTGCGGGAAGGTAAATAGCCGGTGGGGTTATGGGGGAAATTGATCACCAACAGCTTTGTGCGCCGGGTCATCATCTGTTCCAGCTCAGTCGGGTCGATTGACCAATGATCCCCCTCAACGCGTAGGGACCACGGCGTTGCGATACAGCCAATCGACTGGGCCACGGCATAGAGCGATTGATAGGCCGGCGCAGTGTAGATCATGTGGTCGCCCGGCTCCAGCAAGCTGTGCATGGCGACCAAGATCAGCTCTTCCGGCGCCGCCACCACAATCTGCTCCGCCCCAATCTTCTCATAGTGCTGGGCAATCTGGCGACGCAGCAGGGGATGCCCCTGCGATTCGGTATAGGCAAGGGTCAGCTCCTCCCAGAGCCGCCGCGTTTCGGCATCGACCAATGCCAGCAATTCGTTGACCGTGATACTTTCACAATCGGAAGGACTGAGCAACCATTGGACGGCAAATTCATATTGGCCAAAGTAGCGTTCGAGTTTAAAGTGGGCGATGTTGTGCATGAAAATCGGTCGATCTTATTTATCAGCAAATTAGTAGCCCACAATCGTGTCGTGAGCATTCTCAAATGCGAGCGGCAAAAGGAACCTACCAATGTGGGGAATCAGTGATCAGTTTTCAGTAGGCAGTTTTCAGTGATCAGTTTTCTAGCGACCGTAGGGTTTGCTACCAGCGGAAATGGGCGCCTGAGGACTTCAGCCTGTGGCGACACAAATCCTACGGTCGCTAGATCAGTTTTCAGTGATCAGTAGACAGTTGTCTGTACCCTGGTCACTGTCTACTGATCACTGAAAACTGATCACTGTCTACTGATCATACGCCAGAGTTACGATGAATTGTAGCACAAAAGAGCGGATTTTCACAGTTGGTCATACGCGAATGTGATACACTAGGGGGCAAAGCTATACTGAGTACTGCCATAGATACCGTAAAGCGCCATTGATGAGCGAACGCGGTATAACATCGTTTGTGTAGTAATAAGGAGACCAACCGCCATGACCGACCCCAAGCGCACCAATCGCTTGATCCATGAAACATCCCCCTACTTGCGCCAACATGCCCACAACCCAGTGGATTGGTTTGCCTGGGGCGAGGAAGCGCTGGCCAAGGCCCAGGCTGAAGATAAACCCATTTTTCTCAGTATAGGATACTCAGCGTGCCATTGGTGCCACGTCATGGAGCATGAATCCTTTGAAAATGAAGCCACCGCCGTGCTCATGAATGAGCACTTTGTCAGCATTAAAGTGGATCGCGAAGAGCGGCCCGATCTCGATGCCATCTACATGGACGCGGTTGTCTCCATGACCAATTCCGGCGGCTGGCCCATGAGCGTTTTTCTGACACCCACCGGCCAACCTTTTTATGGCGGCACTTACTATCCACCGGAGCCGCGCTATGGCATGCCCAGCTTTCGCCAGGTGTTGCAAGCCGTGGCCAAAGCCTATCAGGATCGGCGGCAGGATGTGCTGCGCCAAGCGGAACAACTGACCGAAGCGCTCCAGCGCACCGCTTATCTTAGCACCCAGGAGGGCGAGTTGGGCACGGAACTGCTTGATGAAGCAGTGGCGGCGCTCCATCAAAACTTTGACCAGGATGAAGGCGGCTTTGGCAGCCATCCCAAATTCCCCCAACCAATGACGCTCGACTTCCTCATGGCCTACAGCCAGCGCGCCAGCCAACCGGAACATACAGGCAGCGCACCTGGTATGGATCCGCTGGATGCCCTCTATATGGCCGAATTAACGCTAGAGAAGATGGCCCACGGCGGCATCTATGACCAACTGGGGGGCGGTTTTCACCGCTATAGCGTCAATGCGGTCTGGCTGGTGCCTCACTTTGAGAAGATGCTCTATGACAACAGCCAACTGTTGCGCACCTATCTCCATGCCTGGCAGATCACCCAGAGGCCGCTCTATCGCCGTGTGGTGGAAGAGACGATTGACTATGTACTGCGCGAGATGACCGCACCCACCGGCGGCTTTTACAGCACGCAGGATGCCGACAGCGAGGGGGAGGAGGGCAAGTTCTTTGTCTGGACGCCGGCAGAGATTCGTGCGGCGCTGTCACCGCAAAGCGCCGAGATCTTTATGCGTTACTATGGTGTCTCCCAACAGGGCAACTTTGAAGGGCACAATATTCTGTCTGTCACACGCACCGTCGCCGACGTTGCGCAACAGCTTCAGCGCAGCGAGGCCGAAGTCGAAGCGGTGCTGGCCGAGGCGCGGCAAACGCTCTTTGCGTTACGCGCAAAACGGGTTAAGCCAGCGCGCGACGAAAAGATCCTCACCGAATGGAATGGCCTAATGATCCATGCGTTGGCCGAATGTGGCGTGGTGCTGGGGCGTGATGATGCATTGCAGGCGGCGGTCGATGGCGCCAATTTCATCCTGGCCCAGATGAGCCAGCCTGACGGCAAACTCTACCGTAGCTACAAGGATGGCCAAGCGCGCCTAAATGGCTATCTAGAGGATTACGCCGCTTTCATCCGTGCGTTGATTGCACTCTACGAAGCGACCTTTGATCTGCGCTGGTTGGGCGAAGCCAGCCGCCTGGCTCAGGTGATGTTCACCCAATTTCATGACAGTGCCAATGGCGGCTTCTTCCAGACTGGCGTCGATCATGAGCAGTTAGTGGTGCGACGTAAGGATTATATCGACAATGCCATCCCTAGCGGCAATTCGTTGGCGGCGGAAGCACTGTTGCGGCTGAGCGTTTTGGTCGGCAATGAAGAATACCGAGGTGCGGCGCGCCAAATTTTGTTGACGATGAAAAGCGCCATGAGTCGCCAGCCGACCGGCTTTGGCCGCTTGCTCTGTGCCCTCAATACCTTGCTCACCCCTAGCCAGGAGGTCGCCATTGTGGGCGACCCGGTCTTGGCTGCAACGCAAGCGTTGTTGGCGGAGGTGCGTAAACGCTACCTACCCAACACAGTGATGGCGCTGTTACGGCCGGGAGAAGCAAGCATGTTGCCCTTGTTGGCCGAACGTACTTTGATCGATGAAAAACCGGCAGCTTACGTATGTGAAGCATACACCTGTAAGCTGCCGGTCACTAGCCCCGCTGAATTGGGGAAGGCTCTATATAGATAGCAGGGAACTGGGGCGGGGAGCGTGTCGAACATTCCGGGAATGGGCCAGTTTTAGGTGAGAGCACCATGCTCGCCATCAAGAAGCTCGCCCCAAAGAGCGGCCCATTCCCGGAATGTAAACAGCAGATCCTTGAAACGCATAAAGAGCCTTGGGAAAATTATTGGGGTGACACGGATTTTTCTCTGATCGTTGGAAAATCTGCGCTATCCCAATCCACGTCCCTAGCTACGATTTCTTAACCACCAGCGGCATTGGCGTCAACAATCCGTAGGGTATAGGCGCCTGTGCTCGCATCATTTTTGGTGGCGACTTCCAGGATCAGGGTAAGATCGACCGGTATCTCCAGATCTTCAATGGCCGAATTGACGGTATCCTTGCCGTCGGCGTCATCGTTGGCCAACAATAGATTCTGCCCAGCATCGAGAACATTGAGCACGGTGTCTAACTGGCCCGTTTCATCGTCGAGATAGAGGCTGATCTTATCCCCTGCTTTGACTTGCAAGGTGTAATGGACGCGTGCGCCGGCCGCTACTTCACCGCTCACTTCATCACCGAGGGCAACTTCACCGCCGTCGGTGGCTTCAATGTTGGTAGCATCATCTAGATAGGCCACCGCGGCGTCTAAAATGGGATCGCCTGCGGCAAAGAGCGTCTCTTCATTGACAGGCACCTTTACCGTCGGCGCCACGCCTTTGCCCTCGACATGGATATTGCCATTCATATCGACGGCACGGCCCACCGTCATCTGAATGAGTTCATCTTCGGGCATCTTAAATTGATCGACGCTGCCGCCCAACCCGCTCGTCGGATACTGCCCCACAATGACCGCGCGGTTTTGCAGCGTCATATCATAGGAGAAGAACTCACAGGCGCTTTGGCAGTTGGGACCAACCAGCACGGCCACCTTGCCATGATAGCGCAGATCTTCAGCCGGCAGGTAGAAGCGGTCGATGGTCCGCTCATCAAAATAAAAGTCACCCGTCTCTTTATTATAGTGGCCGGTATTCCCCAATTCTAGCGGTTCATCAAAGAAATAAGCGGCCATTTGGTCGGCCAGGAAACCACTGCCGCCAGCATTTTGGCGCATATCAATAATCAGCCCCGGTGTCTGAGACTGATTGAGGGTGCGCATCAGGCGCTCCCACAGTTGCACACTGAGCAGATCGTTGTCAGAAAAGCTGTAGATATTGACGTAGCCATAGCCTGAATCGAGCAGCTTGTATTCCACCGGCTGTTCAAAACCGGTCAATCCTACATTGAACGAGGAGGAAGTAAAGCTATCGCGCTCATCTACGGCTTCCAATTCCACCGTCTGCTCTTCGGTTGCGCCCGGATTCTTAAAGGTGATCTCCACCCTGGTTCCAATCGGGAAGCGCGTCGCATAGCGCAACTGTTGGAGCCGCTTGCGATGTTCGGTGCTAAAGGGCGCCGACCAGGCGACCGTGTCGCTAATCACATCCCAAATCGGTTTACCGTCTATGGCTAGAATTTCCGCCTTTAGTTCAATACCCGCGGCAGCAGCCGGACTGCCATCCAGCAGATAATTGACCAAGACGCTCCCATCATCCAATTGACGGATGGCAATGCCCAAACCACCACTCGTGGCAAGGCGAAAATCATCGGCAATAAAGGGACCACTGATATGGCCATCAGGGATCGACCAGGTGAAGTCACGCAGCGCAACCAAATAGGCTTTGACATCTTTATTTTTTTCCGCTTCGACAAAGCGGGGCCGGAATTCGGCGCTTTTGGCGTTCCAGTCAATATGCTTATATGCGGTAAAAGCATATTCCTTGCGCATCTTCTCGATCATGGCGTCAAAGGCTGCGCTGTAGCTGAGGCCAGAGAAGTCGTCCAGGGCTGTGCCTTCCGGCTCAATTAGGTCAATGGTCGGCTTGCGTGAGCGGTCAAAGGTAAAGGGTGTCGTGTCCATATCCACAACCGTGTAGCCCTGGGGCAGCCCCACGATTGGATCATCGGCGGTAAAGAGCAAGCCATCGTCGCCAAAGCCGGAAGGAAAGCCCTGCTGGTCATCGGGCGCGTAGACCAAGTACTTGCCGCCGACAATCTCGCGCTTGGTTGAAACGTTATCGCTGACACGGGTCGAGGCGTAGGCCGTGGACCAGCCGCCACCCCCAAGATCGCGCTCTTCCAGAAATGGATCGCCAAAGATGTTGGTCCAGTAGGCTACGGCATAGACCATGACGCCGGTGTCTTTTTCCCCATCATTATCGACATCGCGCAGCGAAGCCTGGGGCTCAATCGGCAATTCGATCGTATAAGAAAAGGGTGATGTGTAGAAGTCCGACGTGATCTGGCCCAGGGTTTGCGACGCAGGGGGCAGGATAAAGCCCTCATTGCGATCCACAAAGCCGGCTTGATCTTCTAAGATTACCATCGGCGCCGCCACACCCATCGTAAAATAGACATTGGTATAGGTCACCTCGCCATGCACCGTCACCGGGCCCCCCTCATCGTTGACGATTTGCGCCGGCGGGAAAGGGCTATCGCTTTGGGCCAAAGCGGCGGAAGCGGGCAGGAACAGGGAAACGCAAAGGGTAAAACAAAGTAGTCGCGCGACGATATGTGGCAGCAACGCATACGGGCGCAATTTAAGCATAACTTTCTCCTTAAAGTAACATTTAGCGTAATAGTTGTTGTGTTTCAAAGGCAATCACATCATCCAGGATCTCCGCCAACGTATGCTGCGGTTGCCAGGCCACAGCCTGTTGAATCTTGGTGGTGTCGGGCACACGCCGCCGGAGATCTTCAAAGCCAGGTGCGTAGGCGTCGCTATAGGGGATAAGCGTAATGGCCGACGTTGTATCTGTACGTTCGATGACGGTATGGGCCAGTTGGTTGATGGTAATCTCATCTTTGCTGCCAATATTGTAGACCTCGCCGCTTGTCCGCTCCGGCTGATCCAGCAGTGCGATGATAGCGCGTACCGTGTCATAGACATGGCAGAAGCAACGGCTCTGTTCGCCATCACCATAAACGGTGATCGCCTCGCCCTGCAACGCCTGGCGCACAAAACGGGGCACGACCATGCCATAGCGCCCGGTCTGGCCGGGCCCCACGGTGTTAAAGAAGCGCATAATGGTTACCGGCAGACCATATTCATTATAGGCGGCCAGGCCGAGAAATTCATCAAGCAATTTGCTGGTGGCGTACGACCAACGGCTGCGGCTTGAGGGGCCAAGCAGCAGATCATCTTCCTCGCTAAAGGGAATGCGCGCGCCTTTGCCATAAACTTCACTCGTGCTGGCGATCAAGGTGCGACAACGGTAACGCCGCGCGGCCGCCAAGACGGCATGGGTGCCCAGCACATTGGTCTCAATGGTTTCTGTGGGCTTCTCGACCACAAGTTGAACGCCGACGGCTGCCGCCAAATGGACAATGGCGTCTGCCTGACTTGCCAGGCGATCTAACACAAGTGTATTACTCAAGTCATCAATTGCAAAAGCAAAGTGGGGCGACTTGATCAATGGTTCGATATTGCGAAAATTGCCGGTCGCCAGATTATCAAGAATGGCGACATGATCACCCCGTTCCAGCAAGCGGCGTGCAAGATGACTACCGATAAAGCCGGCTCCTCCAGTAATTAGTACATTCATAGCATTTCCCCTACATTATCTATCCGTAATCATTCGGTAAAGTATAGGCAATCAATTATACACAGTTAAGCGTCACTATAACTACTGTGCAGACCAATGATCCATAGTTTAGCGTATTTATGTAGGCAAGAGGGGAATATACTACACTATCCTGGGATTTGAAAAACTTTTATAGCAAATTCAGGTTAGCGCAAGATGAAGTGCAGATGATAAAATAACTCCATGAATATTGCTTATCAAAACTTTGATGTTGCCATTGAACAGAACGAGGAAGGCTATTTTGTCCATGTACGGGAAGCCCCGGCAGGGGAAGCGGTAGAGCCTTTTTACCTTTCCATCTCTGCACAGGAACAAGCAATTTTCACCCAGGCGCTAGCGGCACAGGCAGATCAGGCAGAGAGCAACGCGGCAGGCGCCGCCGAATTGGAAGCTGTTGGTAAAAAATTATTTACCGCGCTCTTCCCTCCCCCAATACTGGGTCTGTTACAAAGCAGCTATCGTATGGCCTATGAACAACGAGCGCGCTTGCGCATACGACTACAGTTGACCAATGTACCCGAACTGACATCGCTCCCGTGGGAATATCTGTATGATCCTAGCCGTAATGAGTTTTTGGCGCTTGTGTTGCATTCACCCCTGGTGCGCTATACACAGTTGCTCCACCATGTACTACCGTTCAAGGTCAAGCCACCCTTACGCATGTTGGTGATCATTGCCAGCCCCGAAGGTTACCCCCCCATTAACCGTGAACGCCAGTGGTTTACCTTGCTTGATACGCTTGACTATCTTGCCTTAGAAGGGCACTTGTTGATCGAGCGGTTGATGAAACCAACGCTGCTCGATCTGCAGCGGCGTTTGCGTCAGGGTGACTGTCACCTGTTGCATTTTATCGGCTATGGGACGACCGAACCCTTTACCCGTGATGGCGTGCTCGCCTTTGAAGATGAAATGGGACGAGCACGGCTCATCAACGGGGAGCATTTGGGCGCGCTCTTGCGTGATCACTTCCCGTTGCGTCTGGTGACCTTGTGCGCGGCGGACGCTGAACGCACGAGTAGCGACAATCCGTTTATTCAGACCGCGCAAAGCTTAATTCGCCGTGGCATGCCGGCTGTCGTCGCGCTGCGTTCTGCGCTTCACGAAGAGCGCATGGTCCAATTTCTCAATACGTTTTACCCGGCCATTGTCAACTATACGCCCCTTGATATTGCCATTACGGAAGTGCGTCGCACTTTACAAAGTGGGGCGCAGGATCATAGTTGGGGCACACCGGTCCTAATTACCCGAATCCCCGACGGCCAACTTTTCACAACGAAATGATTAAGAGATTCTAAGGAGAAGCGTATGCCATCTGCCACTATCGGTCTCATTGGCCTAGCGGTCATGGGACAAAATCTGGTACTCAATATGGAGCGTAACGGCTACACCGTGGCTGTTTATAACCGCACAACCTCTACTATGCAGGAATTTGTTGACGCCCACCCAGGCAAAAAGCTAGTGCCAACTACCACCGTTGAAGAATTTGTCCAGAGTCTGGAGCGTCCACGCAAAATTATGTTGATGGTCAAAGCCGGCGCGGCGGTTGATGCAGTCATCGACGGGTTGATTCCTCTGCTCGACGAAGGAGATCTCATTATCGATGGCGGTAACAGCTATTTTCCAGACACCGAGCGGCGCAGCGAAGCGCTTTCTGCCCAAGGGCTGCGCTTTATGGGCGTCGGCGTTAGCGGCGGTGAAGAGGGTGCGCTCTGGGGGCCTAGTATTATGCCTGGCGGCACGCAGGAGTCATGGCAACTGGTGCAGCCGATTTTCACCGCCATTGCCGCCAAGGCCAAAGAAGATGGGAAACCGTGTGTCGCCCACATTGGGCCGCGCGGGGCCGGCCATTATGTCAAAATGGTGCACAATGGCATTGAGTATGGCGATATGCAGCTCATTGCCGAGGCTTACGACATTCTACAACGGGCGTTGGGGCTGCAACCGGCTGAGTTAGCCAACATCTTTGGTGAATGGAATCAGGGTGAACTCGACAGCTTCCTCATTGAGATCACTGCGACCATCTTTAAACGCATTGACGAAGCAACCGGCGAGCCGCTAGTCAATCAGGTCTTGGATAAGGCCCAGCAAAAGGGCACTGGCAAGTGGACCAGCCAGGATGCGTTTAACTTAGGGGCGCCCATTCCCACGATTAATAGCGCCGTCGTTGGTCGGATTATTTCGGCGCTGAAGGATGAGCGTGTTGCGGCGTCCAAGGTGTTGCCCGGCCCAGACAAGCAGAGCTATACCGGCGATAAAGCGGAACTGATCAACGCCGTGCGCCAGGCGCTCTACGCCAGCAAGATCAGCGCCTACGCCCAGGGCATGGCCATGTTACGCATGGCCAGCGCAGAGTATAACTATGAACTCAACTTGGGCGAGATTGCGGCCATCTGGCGCGCCGGTTGTATCATTCGCGCCCGCTTCCTCAACCGCATTACCGATGCGTTTAACCGCAACCCAGACCTACCCAATCTTCTGCTCGACGATGATTTGGGTCAGGCCGTGCGCGAGCGCTTGCCGGCCTGGCGCCATGTCGTGCAAACCGCGGTAGAATTGGGCATCCCCGCACCCGCCTTTAGCGGTAGTCTGGCCTATTACGACAGCTATCGCAGTGCACGGCTGCCGGCCAACTTGATTCAAGCACAGCGCGACTACTTTGGCGCCCACACCTATGAGCGTGTCGACAAGCCTGGGATTTTCCATTCACAGTGGGAATAACTACTGGAGTCTGGCGTTTTTCATTGATTACACTGGTGATTGGTAATTAGTTAATTAGTAATTTTTCACCTGTGACCGCAAAATTCACCAGAGTTCGGTAACGATAAGCGTCATAAATTATGTCAACCAACCTTATCCCTGTTGACACCATCTTGCGGCAAGCTACGCCGCAGATCTGCCCGGCAGCGCAATTGGCAATTTGCCACTGTGGCGAGTTGCTCTGGTCGCGCGCCTATGGTTGGCTTGACCCGGAGACGCGCGCGCGCCCTGCACAGCAACAGACGCGCTTTGATCTGGCTTCCGTGACAAAACTCTTTGTGGCCACCACTTTTATGCGCTTAGTCGAAGCTGGTCTGGTCACCCTAGAGCAGCCGGTGGTCACCGTTTTACCGGCCTTTACCGGTTTGCGCCCGATCCAGCCTTATGAGAATCCTCTGCAAAGCGGGGATTTCGTGAGGATAGGTGATGCCACAGGGACTGTTGATGCAGGTCAGGTAACCTTTCGCCATTTATTAACCCATACGGCAGGGTTGCCCGCCTGGCGTCCGCTCTTTCGTCAGGCTGACGCGCTAGCCGCGCGGCGCATGGCCGTGGAGACCTTCTTTGCCTATCCGCTGGGTGAAGCTCTTGTCTACAGTGACATTGGCCTGATTCTGCTCGGGATGGCAGTCGAGCAGTTGACAGGACAGCACTTGGCAGATGCTGTCTCCAGCCAGGTGTTGGCGCCCCTGGCGCTTACCGACACCAGTTATCTCCCGCTCGGCGCCACCTATGATTCGGTAACGGTTGCCCCGACAGAGTTTTGTCAATGGCGGCAGCGTCGTGTTGTCGCCGAGGTGCATGATGAAAATGCAGCCCGATTGGGTGGTGTTTCCGGTCATGCCGGCCTCTTTGCCACCGCGACCGACGTAGCCCGCTTTGGGCAGATCTTTCTGGAACAGGGCAATCCTCTGCTCCAGCCCGCCACGGTGCGCGCGATGACCCAGCTTCAGGCGCACGCCGGCAACACCCGCCGTGGTTTGGGCTTTTTGCTCTGGTCACCCGATCCCGAAGCCAGCAGCAATCCCTTTAGCGCGCAGACCTTTGGCCACACCGGCTTTACCGGCACCTCCCTCTGGATCGACCCCGCGCGCGCGCTAGTTGTTGCCTTGCTGACCAATGAAGTCTATCATGGCCGCAGCAACCGCGGCATTGCCCCACTGCGCGTGGCTGTGCATCAAGCGATTGTCTTGGCCATTGACGCCAGCCATTAAGGTTTCACAAATTTGGTATCTGCTCAGGCTATCCTGACATGACGGGGACAGACCAAGCGCATTGGTGTTAGCCCCAACTTTCTGGTCTGTCCCCGGCGTGTTGGCTGAGTAGTTGCCCAATTTCAGCGAATTCTTGCCTACGACTTACTGCCAAAGAGACCGCCCAATAACTTTGAGCCCATCCCGACTACATCATCGACAATGCTGCCGTCGCCATCCATATCAAGCAAGCCAACTAAGCCGCCCAGTGGGCCGTCAAAGGAGTGGCGTTGACCGCCAAGCAGGGTGGCCAGGCCATCAGCATCTAAGCTGTTGCTGCGCTGGGTTTGGCCCAAGGCCCCCATCACAATGGGCGCCAATATGGCCAGCAATTGGGCGCTGTTCTCACTGCTCAAGCCGCTCAGTTGGCTTAAACCCTGGTTAACACTGGCTTGTCTGCCGCCAAAAACATGGCCCAGAATCTTCTCCCCATCAGCAAGTTTATTGGGATTCGTCACAGCATTGAGCAGATCATTAAAGATAGCACCATCATGTTGGTTGAGCGCTTTGTGCAGGGATTGAGCACCGCTGGCAGAGGCTGCGTTACGGCTCACGGCGCCCAACAACATAGGCAGCGCGGCGCCGATCGCGCTTTGGGTGGTGGCTGGATCCGTCCCCAATTGACGACTGATTTGATCAACCAACTGACCCCCAACTTGTTGTGATAAGAGACTCAGCAAATCACTCATACAATTTCCCCTTAGGTTTGGGCATTGTGCAGAGAGGCTCACTCACGAGCAAGACGAAGCGGCGCATGATCTCAGTTATTTTGGCCTCTGTCCTTGGGTGAGCAAGCTTTGGCAAATTGTGCTGTCTTGAATATCCCATTCGCATTGGATATTCTTTCTGCCATTAAATCATACATCACTCAATGCGTCCATTTTAATTAAGTCAAAAAAGCACCATTTTGGGGGGCATTGACAAGCTTGCCAGGAACCGCTACAATCGAGTAAATCAGCCAAGCGCCTGCGACCAACAGCTAACAGCCAACAGCCAACGGCCCTGGCAGGCAAACCAACGAAATCCACCCTATTTTATTCTATAGATACGAGCATTCACTATGCAGATTGAAGCAATTGACTTTTTTTATCTCTCCATGCCGGAAATTCTGGATATTGGCGATGGCAGCCAGGATGCGCTCTTGGTGCGGGTTGCCGCCGGCGGCCATGTGGGCTGGGGCGAGTGTGAAGCCGCGCCTTTGGTCTCCATTGCCAGCCTGGTCTGCCCTATGTCCCATAGCGCCTGCAAGCCGGTGCAAGCCTCGGTCTTGGGCCAACGGCTGGATGGTATTGACGACATTGCCCGCATTGGGCAACTGGTGCGCGCCAACAGCCTGGATCTGCTCCAGGCTGACCACACCCTTTCGGGCATCGACATGGCGCTTTGGGATCTGCTGGGGAAACGTTTGGACACCCCCGTTTATGAACTGCTGGGCTACCGGCAGGTCCACCCTAAAACGCCCTATGCCTCTATGCTCTTTGGCGATACGCCGCAGGAGACCCTAGAAAAAGGCCGCAGTGCACGCGCCCTAGGCTATCGCGCCGCCAAATTTGGCTGGGGCCCCATTGGCCTGGGTTCGGCCCAGGCTGACGCCGATCAATTTATGGCCGCGCGCGCAGGGTTGGGAGACGATGGCATTTTGCTCATCGACATCGGCACCGTCTGGCAGGACAATGTTGAGGCTGCCACACAACGGCTGCCGGCGCTGCAAGCGGCCCGCGCCACCTGGCTGGAAGAGCCTTTTGTCTCCGGTGCGCTGGATGCCTATCGGCAATTGGCGGCGCAGGCTGGTGATGTCAAATTGGCCGGCGGCGAAGGCAGCCACAACATCTACATGGCCCAACATATGGTCGATTATGCCGGCATTGGCTATCTCCAGATCGATGCTGGGCGGATTGGCGGCATTACCGTGGCCAAAGCGGCGGCAGACTATGCCCAGGCCAAAGGGGTCACCTATGTCAACCACACCTTTACCTCCCACCTGGCCCTGAGCGCATCGCTGCAACCCTATGCCGGCATTGCCGCCGATGTCATCTGTGAATACCCGGTGGAGCCCAAAGCCCTCGCCCTGGCCATTACCAGCAACCACATTGAACGCGATGCCAATGGCCAGGTGCATGTGCCCGCCGCCCCTGGGCTGGGGATGAGCGTCAATCAGGCCGGCTTGCAGCCCTACCTGGTCGACGTGGAAATCAATGTGCAAGGGCGGACGATCTATCGCACCCCTGCTTTGATCTAAAAATCCATAGAGCGCGGTAAGGGCGTCCGTTTGTGGGTGCTCCGGGCACCGACGAGTGGGCGACCGCAAGGGTGCGCCCCTACCGTGTTCTTCATTTTCTGTGAGGTCTTATGAAAATTCTAATTACAGGCATTTCCGGGCGCATTGGCGCTAACCTGGCCCAAGCTTTACTCTCTCTAGGCCATGAGGTGCGAGGGCTGGTCTGGGCCAACGACCGCCGTTCGGAGAAGCTGGCGAGCCTGCCGGTTGAGTTGGTCGAAGGCACGATAACAAATATGGACGATGTCACGCGCGTCGTCACTGGCGTGGACGCCATCTGCCATTTAGCTGCAGCCTTCCAAGGCGGTGGCCCCTTTACCAATGACCAATATTTCGAGATCAATGTGCGTGGCACCTTTAACATGGTGGAGGCAGCGCGCCAACATGCGCCCAATTTGCAGCACTTCTTCTACGCTAGCACCGACGCCATCTATGCCAAATATGTACCCGGCGGCATCAGCGAACCGATCCGCGAAGATACCATGACGATCGCGCCCGGCGGCCAATACGCGTTGACCAAATATCTGGGCGAAGAATTAGCCCTGGGTTATCAGCGCAACTATCAGTTGCCGGTGACGGTCTTTCGTTTTGCGCTGGCCGTGGCCGGTGATGAAATCTTGAACTTTCCCCAGTTCTATCTGCACCACTGGCTCGACGCCTATGCCAAAAGGCAGGACGAGGGGGCCGCGGCGGTGCGGGCTGAGCTGGAACGTCTACGTCCGTCGTCGGACGCGGAGTTGCGCCGCTGCTTGCTGATTGCACGCGATGAGCAAGGTCGTTCCTACAAAAAGCACATCGCCGACGTGCGCGACATTGTCCAGGGCTTTACCGATGCCCTGGGCAAACCAGCAACCGTGGGCCAGGTCTTTCAACTGGCGGCGCCCACCCCCTACACCTGGGCAGAGACGATCCCCTATCTCGCGGCGCGGTTGGACGCGCCCTATGTCGATGTGCGCCTGGCCGACCATATCCCCACTTACTATGAATTTGATCTCAGCAAAGGCCGGCGTCTCTTTGGCTATGCACCGAAGTATGACATGCAGACGATGATCGACGATGCGCTGGCCTTTCGCGCCGGCCAGGCCACCGGCGTCATTCCCACCCATATGAAGCAGGGCTAAACACGATGGCTGAACAATTGCCCATGATTGGCTTTATCGGGTTGGGCGCCATGGGCGCGCCGATGGTGCGCAATCTAGTGGCGGCCGGCTACATGGTGTGGGGCTTTGACTTGCGACAAGAACGGCTCGACGCCACAGTGGCCGACGGAGCGCAAGCCGCGCCCGACATTGCCGCCGTCATTGCACAGGCCGATGTGCTCATGACCAGCCTGCCCAGTTCGCAAGCCTTTATTACCGTGGCCGAAACAGAGTTGCTGCCTGCTATCCGCCCGGGCCAGCTTGTCATCGACTTGGGTACTACTTCTGTGCCCAAAACCAGGGAATTGGCTGCGCGCTTTGCGGCCCAAGGCGCGCAACTGCTGGACGCGCCAGTCAGTGGCGGACCCGGTGGGGTCGCAAAGCGTCAGCTCTATATGTTTTTGGGTGGCCCTGCCGAAACAGTTGCAGCCTGTATGCCGCTCTTTATTGCAATGGGGGGCGCTGACCGGATCACCCACTGTGGCCCGGTCGGCTGTGGTCAGGTGGTCAAGGGCGTCAATCAACTGATGATGGGCCTGGGCAACGCAGCCTATTTGGAGGCGCTCGCCTTTGGCGTTAACGCCGGTGTTGCCGCCGCCACGATTCAACAAGCCATCGGTGCGACAGGACGTTGGCGGGTGGACTTCAACAGCACCGCCGGGCAGGTGGCAGGCGATGAAGGCAACGAGGTTGGCGTCAAATTCCGCGAATTGCCCTACTTTCTCGAAGCGGCCGCCGCGCTTGGTTTTCCGTTGCCGCTGACCGAACAACTCTATAACTTCTGTGACCAGGGCGAACGGGTCGTCATCAATGATCACCGGCCGGCGCCCTCCTTTTGGCATGAACTGACAGGATAACCTTATTCATTTTGATTGGCTCATATCGGTATGCGACTGAAATTGCCGACTTTATCCTGAGGGCAAGCAGTGCAATTTCAGTGAGTCGCCCATATGAGCGTTTTGATTTGGGGACGATGGTGATTCAGCAATCTTTTGCGCCAAACTGGGAGACAAGTTGCCGCAATGTCATATTCTGTGCGATGACATCATGAGGAATCAGGGCGTAGCGCCACGGTTTACCACCATTTTGCATGGCGTGTTGGCCGGCATGGTGACACCATGCGACCGCAGCATCCCGTTTGGCCAGGACATCGGCGTCGTTTATGCTGTTCCGCGCTTTGGGCTCGAGCATGTAAATGGATTCCTCCGTTTCTGCCACAAAGTCGGGCACATACTCGCGTTGATCGAAGCCATCCTGATAGTAGATTTGGAATTGTCCTAGCGCTGGCTTGAACCATTTGCGGGCATCGCGGTCGAGAATGATGGCCAGCGTGCGCTCTTGGTCGGTGTCAAATTTCTGGGTGCGATAGAGGCAACGCTGAAAACCGCCAAAGACGATTTCACGAATTCTTATACCGGCTACCGGCGGTTGGCGAAAATCTTGCAGCGGCAGGTTGCTGTTGGCGGTAAAAGCGCTCTGTCGCAGTTCGGTGAAGCCACGCGCTACTCTGACCTCGTAGCCAACACTCTTTTCCCAGCGATGCTCTTGCATCTGGGCGTAAATGAATCGGGCAAGTGGCTCTTCGTAGTAGCGCACTACATTGAGGACCTCGTCGCCTGCCAGGTAGCTCTCTAGATAAGAAACCATCTGTCCAGCCAGGTCATAGAGCGTTTCTGCCTGTTCATCATAGGAAATGTCGGGGTAATCGACCAGCCGCCGCACCAGATAATCCTCCAACCGTGCTTCTGAGGCGACGCGGCTACCAAGTTGAATCGCAATTTGCTCATTAGTCTGCAAGCTCTGTAACAGCAAATTGTGCTCGACCGGTTGATAGCGAATGTTGCTGGTATCCAGGGCAAAAGGGTGAAATCCGGTTGTGACCTCGCCACGGGGCACGACGACAATGCGGGGGATATCGATGGTCATCTCCTGTACTTGCTCGATGACCTGTTCGACAATCGCGGCGAAATCTGGTTCGGCTTCGGCTTCGATCCCGGCCAATTCTTGTTGCATGGGAATAATGTATTGCGCCTGTACTTCACGCAAAATCTTTTGCTGCACGTCCGGTTGGTGCAGTGCCGCGGTGGAGGGTAAGCTCTGGTGATTTTGGATGACGGTATAGGCAAGCTGTGCCACCTGCTGCTCTTTGCCACTTTTGAAGGGCGAAGGTGACGGAGCATGACGATTGTTCTGTGGTGGTTGCGCCGCACCATTGGGTGGGGTGTGCGGTGGTTCGATGCCGAGCTGATCGAGAATTGCCGGCGTCGAAATCACAGTTTGCGTGCGCGTGGCCCGTTCCGACGGCTCCAGAATGAGCTGTTCCAGCCGGATCACCGAGTCGGGGCGATTGGCTTCGTCGATGATCTCTTGGAATTTGTCATGCGCTACAATGTTGAGACGGTCGACGGCGGCGACCCCGGTGCGGCGGCCAAAGGGCAAACGCAACCCGCGACCGATGGACTGTTCAATCAGGATGCGGGCATTGGCCGCGCGCAGGGGCACAATGGTGTAGAGATTGGTGACATCCCAGCCCTCTTTGAGCATGTTGACATGAATGACAATCTCCGTGGGTTCGTCCGGACTTTCGACGGTCAGCAGGCGTGCCACGACATCATCCTCTTTGGCGCCACGGGTGGTGGAATCGACCTGGATCACCTTTTCCGCATAGCGTCCCTCGAAGAAAGCGGGGGATTGAATGTAGGAGAGCAGGTGGGCGGCGTGGGTTGTGTCACGCGCAATGACCAACATGAAGGGTTTCACCCGCTTGCTGCCCGTCTGATAGGCATAGGTCTCCAGATCGACTTTGACACTTTCGTGCAAACGAACGCCATCCTCCAGCTTAATCCGTTCCAACTCTTCCCGACTGTAATGTTGCGGTTGAAAGTTCTCCTGGGTCACCACCGTGGGCTCTTTGACATAGCCATCGCGCAATGCCTGGGCCAACGGATAATCATAGATCACATTCTTAAAAGGGATCGCACCTTTGCTGGTCTCGATAAAGGGCGTGGCGGTCAGTTCCAAGCCCAGGATCGGTTTGAGTTCGTTAATCGCGCGCAGCCCCGCATCGGCGCGGTAGCGGTGTGATTCGTCCATGAGCAAGACGAGGTCAGGCAGTTCGGCCAGATAATTAAAATAGCTGTCGCCGATGTATTCGGAGAGGCGTTTGATGCGCGGCGATTTGCCGCCGCGCACTTCCGAGTTGATCTTGGAGATGTTAAAGATGTTGATGTGAACTTCGCCGCTGTATGCCGCTTCACGCAGTAGTTCCATCTGCCTTGCACGATTCGTACGTCTATCGACATCCTCACGCGTGCCGATGCCGCTCTCGTAGTTGTCGCCGGTGACGATGACCGGCGGCGCGACGGCAAATTCGGCGATGCCTTTAAAGACATACTTTGGGGTATTGGGTGTAAAATCTTCAATCAGCTTGTTGTAGATCGTAAGGTTTGGCGCGAGCACAAAGAAGTTGCGCAGGCCGTGCGCCAGATAGAGATAGCTGATAAAGGCGCCCATAAGCCGCGTCTTGCCAACACCGGTGGCCAGGGCAAAACAGAGTGACGGAAAGTCGCGCTCAAAGTCGCTGACGGTGGGATATTCGGACGCGATGACATCAAGCATTGCGGCGAGTGCGTCATCAGAAACCGCGTTTTCAGAAACCAGGTTTTTGGCAAAAACCTGGTTTCTCTCGTTCATCCGCTGATCCAACCCGGTAATCTCCACCACGCGGTCCAAAATCTCGAGTGAACGGCGCTGGGGTGGGCGCAGGCTGAGGCGGCCGCTAATGGCATTGACTTGTCGATTCATTCCAAAGGCTCCGTTCCTTCCAATAATTCCAGTTCGCGCTTGATCTCGGCGCGCAGTTCCTCTTCACTGGGCAGGTGAAATTGATAGCGGCTGGCAAAGATCTGCCGATTCTGCTCATCCAACACATAACGGACCATGGCCTCATTTTTGTCGGTATAGAGGATCAGACCAATGGTGGGATTATCACTTGGCTCGGCGATTTCGCGGTCGTAATAATGAACATATAACTGCATTTGCCCCAAGTCAGCATGACTCAGCTTGGCGACTTTGAGATCAATGATCACATAACATTTGAGCTTGATATGATAAAAAATCAGGTCGGGATAGAAATGATCGCCTTCCAACGTCAGGCGCACTTGGCGACCCACAAAGGCGAAACCACTGCCCAATTCAAGCAAGAATGCTTGCAATTGGGTGAGCAGCGCTTCTTCCAACTGCGATTCAACCAGACGATGTGCTTCCGGTAGATCGAGAAATTCAAGCACATAGGGATCTTTGATAATGTCCACCGGTTGTTGGGGTGTTACCCCTTCGCTAGCCAATGCGAGCACGCCTGCTTGGTCACGGCTCTTGATCAGCCGTTCAAAGAGCAGCGAATTGATCTGACGCTCCAATTGGCGGGTTGACCAACCATGCTTGACGGCCTCGATCTCATAAAAGTTGCGCGCCGCTTGATGCTCAACTTTGAGTAAGGCGCGATAGTGGGTCCAGGATAGTCCTGGATGGATCTGCCCTGGGCGCCACTCAGTATGGGCAATTGATGTCACCAAGCTAGGAAGGAGCTGTTGTAGCCTTGCTGCCACAGTCGGTGATGATGGGGCAGATTCATCACGCGGCGCGTGATGAATTATGAGTAAGGATGGATAGCCGATATAAAAGAGGCGCACGTAGCGCAATGCGGATACAGAGAAGCCACTACCATAGTCACGGGTTAGCGATTCCGATAACATTTGTAACAACTGCGTGCCATACTCGGCACGCGCTGCACCGCCCTGTTCCGCCTCGACAATCTGTTGCCCGATCAGCCAGTTGGCACAGACATGCACAGAATTTACCGACCGGACAGCCTGTGTCCGCGCACTTTCCCAAATCTGCCGAATGCGTTCGATCAGTTCCTCATTCATGCGCCGTCCCTCGCGTATCGAAGAGCCCCATCTGTTGGACCGCATTGCCGTCGTTACTGCCACCGTCACTGTCGTCGTCGTCTTCAGAAACCAGGTTTTCATCAAAAACCTGGTTTCTCGCCCTCCACCCATCATCCGCCGGCGCATCGGGCAAACTGGCCACCTGCAAGCTATAATCATCCTTGCCATACTCACAGCGACTCATGACCGCGTTGGGGATCTTCTTGATCGTGAGATGGGGGTAGGCCTGTTCGACATTGGCCGCGGCGCGATAGGCGGCGCAGAGCACGAGCAGCGTCCGTTCGCCCCCCACCTCTTCGTTCAAGGCCTGGAGCTGTTCGTGGGTGAGTGTCTGCGTGGTGACGTAGATGAAATCCTGTTCGGTTGAGTGGCCCTGTTGCCAGTAGATCGTCTCACTCGGCGCATAGGTGAAGCCCTCCAATTTGCAGAGTGCTTCGGTGAGCATTTCAGCGTTATATTGTTTGTTGATCACCCAATTGCCCCAGCGATCTTTTTCGAGCAGTGACGGCGCCAAGCGGAAGTAGCGAAAGCCACCGCCCCCCTGCCATTCGACCGCCTTGGTGATGCCGCCGGGATCGTCGCCGTCGATGACCTTTTGCAGGCGGGGGATGATGTGCGTGTGACAATGCTCGCCCAACTCGACCATGATCCAGCGCCGCCCCATCTTGTGCGCCACCGCACCGGTCGTGCCCGAGCCGGCAAAGGAGTCGAGGACGAGGTCGCCGGGGTTGGTGGCGATGTGAAGTATTCTCATCAGTAACTTTTCAGGCTTAGGCGTTAAAAAAATGTCATCATTGACGAATTCTTCGAGTAATCTTCGAATCTCATTTTTTGCTTCGCCATTATGTCCAGCCTCATCATGCAACCAAAGAGTTGCAGGGGTAACCTCATCTTTCACTTCACTCAAAAACCTTTTTTGTGAAGGAATACTATCGCCTTTTGATCCCCACCAAATGCGATTATCCCCTTGCATTTGTAGAAAATTTGATTCAGAAATTCTCCAGTAGGTTCCAGATGGTGGGGTTATTATTCTCCCATCAGGCGCTTGTATTTTGTATCTACCGTCTCCATAGTAATTTCTTGCATGAAGTGGTGTTGCTTTCCATAGACCACGAGGATCGTTATCTGGGTTTTTATAAGCTCTATTTTGCTTTTCGGCTCTAGGTAATCCATTGAGAACCCAACTTTCTTTTTCTTTAGCATATACAAGAATGTAATCATGCATTCCTGAAAAGTGTCTAGCCGAGTTTTTAGTGGTATAGATTTTTTGCCAAATTATGGTATCTACAAAGTTTTCACGTCCTGCTATTTCATCCATCATCACCTTGAGATAATGTACTTCATTATCATCAATAGCTATCCAAAGCGAGCCATCTTTAGCCAGTAGGCTATATAGTAAATAAAGTCTATCCCGCATCAGTGAAAGCCAGAGAGAGTGCTCCACGCCATCATCATAGTGCTCAAACGCACTGCCAGTATTATATGGTGGATCAATAAACACACACTTCACCTTGCCCGCAAACTCCTGCTCCAGCGCCTTGAGCGCCAGCAGGTTGTCGCCAAAGATCAGGCGGTTGTCAAAGAGATCGTTCTCGCTGACGCGGTGGGCGGCGTGGTAGCTGCGCGCGGGATCTGCGAGCAGGATGCGCGGTTCGAGGCGTGGGCGCTGCTCCTTGCCGATCCAGGTCAGTTCGAGTTTTTGTTTGCGTTGGGTCATTGAATCCCGTTATCTCCACCAATGTACATAAGGGTAGACTTATGATGATTTTCGGTTAAAAATGGATATAAAGGCTCGGTTTTCATCATCCGTCAGAATTTTGGATGATTTCTACAATCTGGCGCGCCAGGAAATGCTGATTGCGGCGCCGGTCATCGATCTTCGCCAGGATGCCAATCTCGATCAAGCGCTGGATCGCGCGCATTGCGGTTTGATGGGAAACATCAAAGTTTGTGCAGATATCTTGCGCCGACAAAATCGGGCGTTCGGCGAGCAGATTCGCCACATGGTGCATCAGTGCAGTGGCGTTGGTCTGCTGGAGTTGGGATTGCCAAAGGGCCGCGAGATCTTGCAACTTCTTTGCGCGCTGAATGGCATCGTTGGCTTGCTCTGTAACTCCGGTTAGAAAAAAGGTAAGCCAACTGTGCCAGTCGCCTTGGGTGCTCACATTCATCAACCGATCATAATAGTGCTGACGCTGCTCTTCAAAATAGGCACTCAGATAGAGCAAGGGCAGCGGCAACAGATCCCAGTGAACGAGCAACAGCGTGATGAGTAGACGCCCAATCCGACCATTGCCATCTAAAAACGGGTGGATGGCCTCAAATTGGTAGTGAATCAGCCCCAGTCGGACAAGTGGTGGGTAACCGCCTTCAACGTGCAGATACCGCTCAAAGTCGCCAAGTGCATCATTCATTTCATCAACCGGCGGTGGTACATAAGCCGCATCCTGCAGACCTACCCCATAGCCACCAATCCAGTTCTGTGTCCGCCGGAATTCCCCTGGGGTCAGATGTTCACCCCGTGTGCCACGCATTAACCGCTCATGCAGTTCACGTAATACACGTAAACTCAGTGGAAACTCTTTAATGCGTTCCAGGCCATATTCCAAAGCATGCACATAATTCAATACCTCGCGTACATCACTTTCTGATGCGACTGCGCGAAAGCCCGGCAACATGAGCTGACCCGCTTCGTAGGCATAGAGATCAGCCACATCCGCCTGCGTACCTTCAATGCGTGACGAAAGCACCGCTTCGCGACGAATAAATGGCTGGATCAGCAAGTGTGGGTTGGGCATATTCCGGCCCAACCCAGCCAATTCACCCAATGCCCGATCTGCCGAGGAAAGCGCTTGCACGAGCGGTAGATCAAGCATGAGCTTTGGCGGTAATGGATGGGGCACAAAGGCCCAATAGGCCGCGTCACCATAGCCATGGCGGATTACGCTGCCACTTGGGCTTTGGCGAAATAGTTCAATATTCATAGCTGCTTAACCTGAGTGCAAGGTTTGAAGCGATCTGCGAGCAGGATGCGCGGTTCAAGGCGGGGGCGTTGCTCCTTGCCGATCCAGGTGAGTTCGAGTTTTTGTTTGCGTTGGGTCATGGGGCTGTCTCCTTCCCAGTGGGCGCGTCGTCCGCAGTGTCAGGAGCGCTCAGTTCGGCTTCCAGTTCTTCAATCGTTGGTAGACTACTCTTGAGTTCTTCTGGTAGGGCGCGCGTCAGTTCATATTCGGAGACGCCGATGGGCTTGTTCATGCCGCGCAAGGCATATTCAGCGACGACCGCGTTCTTCTCCTGGCAGAGGATCAACCCAATCGTCATCTGATCGCTGGCGTGGCGCAGATGGTCATCGACAATGTTGCAGTAAAAGTTGATCTTGCCCGCATATTCCGGCTTAAACTTACCCCGCTTCAGGTCGATCACCACAAAGCAGCGTAACTGGAGATGGTAAAAGAGCAAGTCAATATAAAAGTCATCTTCGCCGATGCTCACCAGATATTGGCGTCCCACAAAAGCAAAGCCCTGTCCCAGTTCGATTAAGAATTTTTCCAAGTGGCGAATCAGCCCGGTCTCCAACTCGCGCTCGTGAAAGGGCTCTTCCAGGGTCAGGAAATCAAAGAGGTAGGGGTCTTTGAGCGTTTGCTGTGCCAGATCCGATTGGGGCGCGGGTAGGTGGGTGGCAAAGTTGTTGGTCGATTGCCCTTGTCGTTCATGCAGACGGCTATTGATCATGGTTGCCAGCGTGTTGCGGCTCCAGCCCTGGGCCAAGGTCTGTTGCATGTACCAGCGACGCGTCGGGTGATCTTTGACTTTTTCAATGAGCAAAGCGTGGTGTCCCCAAGGGATGCGCCAAAGCAGATTGGCAGACGCAGATTCCAGCTCTTTGTGTGATAGTTGTGTGCCCGTGTCACTTTTTGCCACAGCTTGTGGCAAAAATGATTCTGGGGCAGGATAGGCACGAAAAAAGGCGACCATGCGCCCGAGATTCCGCTCCGAAAAGCCTTTCTCTTCCGGCAATTCGTTGTTGAGATCCAGCGCCAGTTTGGGGATCACCCCTGCGGACCAACCCGCTTGCTGTTGTCGTTGAGAAATCAACTGCCCGATATCCCAGTAAAGCTGAATCAATTCGGCATTGACCGACACGATGGCACGCGTTTGCGCTTCCCTGATCCGTTGCTTGATCGCTTGCAGTAGATTTGTGTAATGTGTTAGTTCGGTCATTCCAGTCTGCTATCCGTCTATATCAAATGCGGTTGTCAACTCCTGCCGGTGGATTACCCAACGATTCTGTTGCTTATGATAGCGCACTTTATGGGTCTCACAAAAGGCCAACAGCTTCTTCTCGCTCATGCCGGTGATCACGCACGCTTCGGGCAGAGGGATATAGGCTTTGGCGATATCATCGGCGGCAGCGCGTTTGACCTGGTTGATGGCGATGACTTCGTTGCGGGGGAGTTTGGCTTTGGGCATTGGATACCTCTGGTTTATTCCTCGTCTTCATCGAGACCAAAATCGTCAACTGTTAGAACAGAATCGGTGAGGATCGGTTTGCCCATGGCGCGTTCAATCCGTTGGAGCAGGGCCCGTTCGCGCTCGGCCAAGAAATCATCAAAGTGGTCGTTGCGGATGTGGGTGGGATCGATCACATGCGAAGCGAGCATCTGGTCCATGCGCGTGGTGTCAACACCCGCCTGTTGTTGCATCTGTTGCAGATAGCCGCTGGGGGCTTTGCTGCCGATCATCTTATTCGTCTTGGCCGCCAATGGTGTTTTGTTGATGATGCTGTCATAGCGGCGCTTGTCGATGCCCTGCTTTTCACACCAACCACGGGGAAAAATGTGATGGATATCAATACGGTCATCGGTATACATCTGCACGTCGATCGGTTCGCCGGTGCGGAAGTCCTGACCGCCATCGCGCAGTAGCAGGGCATAGATGCCTTTGTAGGCCGCGCTGTTGCGGGTCTGCAGTGTGTAGAGGCGCGCCGGCACAAAGTTGGCATCGCCGACGGTATCCGGTTGATTGCCGCCATCGATCCAGGACAAAATCTCGGGCAAATCTTTGGCAAAGCGCGTTTCAATCGCGCCGCCATAGAGTTCTCCAAGCACCCCACACCAATACCATTGGATAAGCTTAGTGCGTACACTGTCGGTATTGGCGCGATCCCCCAACAGGGCATAGACCGCGGCCAGCGGCACGAGTTGGGTGCGGTAGGGCAGATCGCGTGCGGTGAAGATCTTTTGACTATAGAGCAACTTGGCGGCGCGCTTAAAGCCTTCCGTGATGGCATCGGCCCAACGGGTATACTCATCGAGCGATAGACGTAAGATATCTTTGCGTTTGCAACTGACGCCTGGTGTGCGCTCGCGGGCGATCCCGCTATTGATGCTTTCACGGTTGCGCTGATAGGTGGCCAACAACGTAATCGCCTGCAGCAGATCATCGCTGGTCACGGTATCCAAAATGGGGGAGTCGCTTAGAAATTTGCGGCGGTGTTGCCAATCGTCGCGCAGATTGTAATCATCCGCGGCAAAGGTTGCGGTCATCAATTCAAAAACGGTTAATGAAACCCCGCCGGTATTCACCTTTTCAAAAACAATGCAGACCGCTTCCTTGGGTGTTGCTTCGCTCAGGGTAATTTTAGGCATCTGATATTGTTCAAAGCGCTTGATAATCGTATCTTCAAACGCATCAAACATCTCAATGTGCCGGTCGTCATATTTCCAATATTTCGAGTAGCCACGCCGCCAGTCCGAACTACTGAAGATCTTTAACAGCGGGAAAAGCCCTGCTTCGTATTCCTTTTCCGCTGTGGAATAATCTGCAATCACTTCACCGCGAAAGTTGCGCACCATGCGATCTTCGGGCAGCGAGAGCACCGCTTCATCGCGGTCGCCATTGGGATCGAGTGCCTTGGCAATATCAATGTAGTACCAAAGGTTGCGCGCCTTTTTGCGGCTATCGCGCGTCGCCACCGCACAGCCGGACCAGAGCGATTGGAAGAGTGAGGTGAGCCGTTGTTGCCCATCCAGGATTAGCCGTTCCGGTTCAACTGGTGCTGGCAGGTGCACCCCTTCCACCAAACGTGGGCGAAAGCGTACCTGTTCATTGCCGGTTGCCAACATCATCACCGTGCCAATTGGGAAGGAGAGCGAGACGCTCGCCAACAAACTGCGGATGTGGTCATCATCCCACACCCAGCCGCGCTGGAAATCGGGTAACTGCGTCTTGCCGTCGGCGATGCTGCGTAGCAGATCGGAGAGCGATTCTTTGGTGCTGTCAAATGTGGTGGTTGTGTTCATGATGGAATTCTAGTGTTTAGGAATGTATCTTGCTTTGGGGGTTCCCAGGAGAATTCCCATTCATGAAACACTCCAGCGAACGGTAAATAGGTGGGTTAGGGAATTGGTTTGGGCAAGTTGGCCTTCGGTCTGTCCAATAATGCGGTCGCGCTGTTCGTCAATCTCATCCTGTGCTTCGAAAAGTGCGCGGCGGCGCGTCGACCGTTCTTTTTCAATCGCTTTGACCTCTTTCTGCGCCGCTAGCTTTTCATCCAAGGTTGGCGCGGCTAATGCCACCCGGCGCGCCTCTTTGATGCGACGGTCAAATTCTTTGATCTCGCGTTCCAACGCCACTTTGCGATCATCGGCCCATGCTTCCAACTTGGCGATCTCTTCTTCAAAGAAGTTGGCGTTGCGTTCGCTGATTTCTTGCAATCGTTGCGCCTCTTGCGCGGCGGTGTATGTTCTGAGTTCAGCTGGGCCATCACTTGCTTCACCGGTCACCTGGGCCGGCAGCGAAAAGAGGCGCGCAAGTAACTCCTCATCCAACGGGTGGCCATCGTCACACAGGCCAGACCAGATCAAGCGGTCTTCGGTTTGTTCCAATGCTTGCACAGTCAGTAGGGAGAGTTGCAGCCAACCCTGTTTGGTTGGTAAATCCTCTAGAATGGTGATTTTGTTGGGAGCATTGCGATAGTCAAAGTGCAGTTCGGCGTTGGGCAGTTGCCGTGCTTTGGCTTGTGCTAACACCTGTTGGGCAAGCGGATGGGCCAGCCGATAGAAGTGCGCTTCGCCGGAGCGGCGCGGTAATTCGTAGAGTCCGGTGGCAAAGCCATTGGTGGGAAAAGGATTTGCTTTGAGCACAAATGCAGCATCGCTAACGAAGTCGGCATGGCCATTGAGTTCATGTTGGGTGACCGCCATCAGCATGCGTTCATAGCGATTTAGATACGCTTTACTCTCTTGATCACGGATCCGTAGCTTCTCTTTGACCACGTCGTCAAAATTTTCCAGCAAATTCTGCCGCGCCCGCGTCATGGCCTCTTCAATCTGTGCGCTTAGCTCCTGCTGCAGCCGGTCAAACTCAGCATTGATCTCCTCCGGTGTACGACAGGTCTGATAGATCTCAGCAATGCGCTTTTCAAAGGCAACGCCCGATTCAACGGCACCAAGCACTTCGTCACTGGCACCAAAGACCCCATTGAAGAGCTGAAACTTTTCATCAAGCAATTCAAAGACTCGCTGATCCGCTGCGTTTTTCTGGTTCAAAAAGTTCACCACCACCACATCGTGCTGCTGACCATAGCGATGGCAGCGCCCAATCCGCTGTTCAATCCGCTGTGGGTTCCACGGCAGATCATAGTTGACAACGAGGGAGCAGAACTGCAAGTTGATCCCTTCCGCCCCTGCTTCGGTGGCGATCATCACCGTACCCTCGTTGCGGAAATAATCCACCAGGGCTGACCGCATATCTGCCGTGCGTGAACCGGTAAAGCGGTCTGTCGTCTCGTATTGTTCTTTCCACGCCTCGTAAATCGCCTTGGATTTGTCGTCGTTATTCGAGCCGTTGAAGAGCACAATGCCATCACCATACGAAGTTTGTGTCAGCAAGTTAACCAGATACTCTTGGGTGCGCCGCGATTCAGTGAAAATCAGCGCTTTGCGCTTTGCCCCCAGTGCATCGGCTTGGGCAAAGGCCGTGTCGAGCGCCTGTAAGAGCGCGGTGCCCTTGGCGTTCTGTTCAATCGAGATGGCTAACTCATAAAAGGCCCGCAGTTCAGAGATCTCTTCGTTCAGTGCCTGTTGCTCTGCGGTGGTTGTGGGGCCATCATCTTCACTTTCCCACTCATCTTCAATCTCATCCAGATGCTCAAAATCGTCATCAAGCTCATCGATGAACGTTTCATCTCCGCTGGATGAAGTGGCTGTAGTCATGCCCATAGACTCATCTAACTGTTTTTGGAGCCGATTGGCCATCTTCTCCAATGCACCAGCAATCGCATAGGTTGACGAAGCCAGCAGTTTGCGCAGAACGAGCGTAATAAGCTGCCGTTGGCCAGTGGGGAGGGCCAGTAATTGCGGTTTGCGTAGATAATCAGAGACGAGTTCATAGAGCGTCTCTTCGTCCTGCGTTGGCGTAAATTTCTCTAGAATGGGGTGACGTTCTGTATAGCGGATATAAGGCAAGACTTGGCTACGCAATGTCCGTTGGCAAACAGGGCTTATGCGCTCTTTCAAACGCTGAAAGATCCGTGGATTGCTGACATCGGTAAATTGTTCACGGAAACTTTTGAGATCGCCAAAGAGGTGCTCATCAATAAAGCTGACTAAGCCATAGAGTTCAAGCAGCGAATTTTGCAGCGGTGTAGCAGTGAGCAGCAACTTGTGAGATCCAACCAGAATATCGCGCAGTTCATTGGCGATTTTATTGGAGCGTTTGTAAACGTTACGCAAGCGGTGGGCTTCGTCAATCACGACAAGATTCCAAGGCACTTTGCCGACCTCGCGTGATTTATTGCGGGCAAAATGGTACGAGCAGATAACGATCTCATCAGCATCAAACGGATTGCTGTTGCCCTCCTTGACCGCTTGGTTGAATGACTTCGTTTCTAAGATGCGACAGGGTACAAAAAATTTTTCCTGTAGTTCCTGCAACCATTGCTTACGCAAATTGGCAGGGGTAATGATCAGAATTCGTCGTTTGCGTTCGGCCCAACGTTGGGAAATGATCAAGCCTGCTTCAATGGTTTTCCCAAGACCAACTTCATCGGCAAGGATTGCCCCTTTGGATAGCGGTGAGCGAAAGGCAAAGAGCGCTGCATCGACCTGGTGCGGATTTAAGTCCACCTGGGCGTCAACCAGCGCACCCGTCAGCTTCTCGAGTTCATCGGCCGAGTGGCGCTTTGTGATCTCATAGGCGAAGTATTTTGCGTGGTAGTTCGTTAGCTTCATTGGTTGCCAAGTATCTTAAAAACCTGCAATGGGGCAAGCGGATGGTTCTCGCAATCACCTTATACTTGACCAGTGGGACGAATTGCCGCTAGTGCTGTTATTGCGTCTGATAAGCTGCCCGTGTTCAGGGACTCAACCGATGTGATATTAGTACAGTTAGGCGTAGACATCATGACAGAAATAATGCCATATCCCTTTGGGAAGAAAGAATTGTTTAATTATTTCTGTCGGGATTTATTACAGTTAAACTATGTATCAGTTTACAAGTTTACATTCCATCTGTCAACTTACAATTTGCTTGCATTTTTGTTTTTTTCACCGGAGCAATGTCGTCTCACCATTCTACCCAAGCGAGGTAACAAGACGACAGATTTATCCTCATATTCCTCTCATTCGCTCTTTACATTTTCTAAACATTTTTTTGTTACACTAACTGACGCGGCAGCGCGTATAAAAGCTCACAAGCGGAAGGACTTACGTGGCACAGACGATCTTGGTGGTGGACGATGAACGCAAGCTGCGCGAGATGTTGCGCGTCTACCTGGAGCAGGATGGCTATCGCGTCCTGGAAGCCGGCAATGGGCGCGAGGCGATCTATATGGCGCGCTATGAAAAGCCCGATCTCATTATTCTGGATCTGATGATGCCGGAGATGAGCGGCTATGAATTTATGCGCACCTACACCAAAGAAGCAAAGACGCCCGTAATCATGCTCACCGCCAAAGTCGAGGAGGGCGATGAAGTGCTGGGGTTGGAACTGGGCGCCGACGATTACATCACCAAACCCTTTGGCGTGCGCGCCGTTTTGGCGCGTGTGCGCGCAGTCTTGCGCCGGACGCGCGCCGAAGGCATGGAGGTGGATGTGCTGCGCGTGGCCGACATTACCCTCGATCGGGGCGAACGTACGGTGAAAGTGGGGGAGCGCATGATTGCCCTAACGCCATCAGAATTTGAGTTGCTGGCCACATTAATGTCGGCGCCGGGGCGCGCCTTCTCGCGCCTGGATCTGCTGGACCGCACCGGCGGTGACGCCTATGAAGGCTATGAGCGCACCATTGATGTCCACATCCGCAATCTGCGCACCAAAATTGAGTCCGATCCCAGCAATCCCCGCTATGTGCAGACGGTCTATGGTATGGGCTATCGCTTTGCGCGCGCTAGAGATGAAGGACAATAGGGTGTGCCATGCGCTCACTGGCAGTTAAACTCGTCCTCGCCTTTGTCCTGATTGGAATTACAGGCGCCGTGTTGGTGGCGTTGCTCACGGCGCAACGGACGCGCCAGGAGTTTGACCGCTTTGTCATTAGCCGTGACTACGCTATGGTAAGTGACGCCGTCAGTGACTACTATGCGCAGCATGGCCACTGGGAAGGGGTAGGGCAGATCATGCGTAGCAACCGGGTAATGGCCTATCATAGCCCACGCATGACCATTGTTGACCAGGCGGGGCTCATTGTCTTTAACATTGACGCATCTATCCTCGGCCGCCCCTATATCCAGAACAGCGGCACGACAAGTGTAACCATTGACGTGGAAGGCCAGCAAGTCGGCACAGTTTACATTGATGATACCAAAACCCACGCCGGCGCGCCGGGACGCTTTTCCTCGGAAAACACCTTTCTGCACAATGTCAACGACGCCACCGCCATGAGCGCTGTGATTGCCAGCCTGATTGCGTTAGTGGTGGGCATTGTCTTGTCCCGCACCTTAATGCGACCGGTGCACGACTTGACCGAGGCAACGCAAGCCGTGGCTAGTGGCCAACTGGGCGCGCAGGTCAAGGTGCACGCTCAGGATGAAATTGGCAGATTAGCAACGTCGTTTAACCAGATGAGCACAGATTTGGCCAAGGCCAGCCAGGTGCGCAAGCAGATGACCGCCGACATCGCCCACGATTTGCGTACGCCACTCAGTATTTTGCGCGGCTATACCGAAGGGCTCAAAGATGGTTCGTTGACCGGTGCACCGCAGCTCTACACGATTATGCACGAAGAGGTAACCCACATCCAGCATCTGGTGGATGATCTGCGCACGCTTTCGCTAGCCGATGCCGGCGAGTTATCGCTAAACCGGCGGGCGGTTGACCCCAAAGCGCTTTTGGAGCGCACCGGGTTGGCCTATGTGATGCAGGCGGAACAGCAGGGGCTCACGTTGCGGATCGAGGCGCCCGATGAGTTGCCCTCAGTTGCCGTCGACACGGAACGCATGACCCAGGTACTCAACAATCTGGTGGCCAATGCGCTGCGTTTTACCAAGCAGGGGGAGATTGTGTTGGCCGCCACGGCGACGGAACAACATGTCCAGTTAGAAGTACGTGACACCGGCGTTGGCATTGCGCCGGAGGAGTTACAACACATTTTTGACCGCTTCTACCGCGTCGATAAGGCACGCTATCGCAGTGAAGCAGGCGAGTCGGGTTTAGGGTTAGCAATCGCCAAAGCGATTGTGGAAGCGCACGACGGTGTCATCGCCGCTAAATCCGCAATCGGCGCCGGCGCCGTTTTTACTATTACATTAGATAGAATCATTTAGGAGAATTTATGAAACAGTGGTGGATGGGACTATGTTTGACAATAGTCGTGGTGCTGCTGGTCGGCTGTGGCGGCGGTAATAGCGCTGCTGCTGCGAATAGTAACTCGGGAAGCGGAAATGGTGCAGCCAATGGCGCCGCGGTCGGCGGAGCAGGGAACCAGGCGCGTTTTCAAGACACCTTCCAGAGCGCCTATCTGAAAACAGATTACGACAATGCACTGCCGTCAATGCAACAGATTTCACTGGGCACGTTGGAACTAGAAGGCACGGATAATGCGGTTACACCGGAGCAAGCCAAGAAGCTAATTCCGCTGTGGCAGGGATTAATGGGCGGCGCGATCCAGAACCAGACCGAGCGTAACGCTGTGCTGAAGCAGATCGAAGGCACGATGACACCGGTGCAGATGGAGGGTATTGCCAATATGCAACTGACGTTCCAGTCGATGACCGAGTGGGCGCAGCAGAATGGCATTGAAATGCCCCAAGGGCGCTTTGGGCAGGGCGGTCAAGGCGGTCAGGGCGGCCCCTTCGCCAATATGTCGGAAGACGAGCGGACCAAACTGCGTGAGGAGTTGCAGAATATGACCCCCGAACAGCGTCAGGCGCGGCTCCAAGAGTTGGGGATTCAGTTCCCGCAAGGCGGCGGCCAAGGTGGCCAGGGCAGACAAGGGGGGCAAGGCCAGGGGCAAAATGGCCAGGGCAGAGCAGGCGGTGGCCGCTTTAATGTGCTGATGGAGCCGCTGGTGAACCTATTGACGGAGCGGGCAGCGGAGTAATAAACAATAGTTACTATTCAGGTTTTTCAGTCGTACGATGCAAGGGTGAAGCGGAAGTGGTGTCTAAACTATGATGAAAATGATTAAGGGATGGGCTATGATTTCGTATCAGCATGGGCGTCTAAACTATGCTGCAAATGATTAGGGGATGAGCTATGATTTCAGAATGCGAATCGGGAGCAGGAAATGACACCGAACCTCTGGCGGCGGAATCATAGTCCTCATACAATCACAAAAATCATCGTACAGACAAGGTTTTCTGTGATCTACGGCGCCACTCTGAATAGGAACGTACAAAGTACAAAGGAACACCGATGCGGATTGTAAGCACCTCACAGCGATTGATCTCGCTGTTACTTGCCATACTTTTGTTGGGAACATTGGTCGCATGTCAGGCGCAGCCAGAGCAAAGCAACGCCGAATCAGCGCCAGCGGCGGCAGCGCCAGTCGCAACCACCCAAGCACAACCTGCCACAGCAGCCAGTGCAGAAAATGCCCAGCCAGCCAGTGGCGAAACTGCCGGCGTCAAGCGTTTTCAAATCAGTCAAGCTGGTACTGAGGCGCGCTTTTATATTGATGAAGTGCTCATGGGGCAGGATAAGACTGTGGTTGGCGTCACCTCTGGAGTCGAGGGCGAAATCACGGTCGATCCGGCCAACCCCACCAACGCCCAAATCAGCCCTATCACCATTAACGCCCGTGACTTCACCACCGACAGTGGCAATCGTAACGGTGCGATCCGCCGCTTTATCTTACAGTCGAATCAGGACGCCTACCAGTTTATTCACTTTGAGCCGACCGCGATTGAAGGGCTGCCGACTGCGGTCACCATAGGTGAGCCCTTTGCCTTTACCGTCACCGGTAACTTAACCATCCGTGATATTACCCGCCCGGAAACGTTCCAGATGAAGGTGACGGCCAACTCTGCCGATGAACTTACCGGCGTAGGGTCAACCACCGTATTGCGCGACAATTATGATCTTACCATACCGCGCGTCCCTGCTGTCGCCGGCGTCGCCGATGAAGTTAAACTCGAAATTGAGTTTACTGCCCATGCGGCGCCTTGATCTCTATCAGTAGACCGCAGTCTATTTGCTATGCTCACATGCCACTCCGTTCGCATTTGAGAATGCTCACTACACGTTGCGGTCTACGAATATTCTCTTGATACCCCATCTCATTTCAATAGCAGTATGTAGCCATAAGGAGACAGACCGATGAAAGAGACGCAAACCTTCCGGAAATACCTGATTGAAGAATTCTATGACGATTATCGGGAAGGCGAAATCAGTCGACGGACCTTCATCCGCCGTGTTGCTTTCATTACGGGGAGTATGGCGGCGACCATTGCGGCAATGTCCGCGGCTGGTTGTAAACCCATTGAATTGCCGGCGGCAACAGAACCAATGCCCACCGACACCCCGGCTGCCGAGCAACCCCGCCCGACCAGTGTGCCTCCCTCTGACCCGCAAAGCCCCCTTTCTGTACCCGCGGACGATCCTGATGTCCAGGGCAGCAACGTTACTTTTGACAATGGGGGCGATGAGATCATGGCCTATCTGGCCCGCCCGGCAGCCGAGGGTGTCTATCCCGCCATCTTGGTCTGCCACGAGAATCGCGGTCTCAATCCCCATATCGAAGACGTGGCGCGGCGCTTTGCCAAGAATGGCTATGTGGCGCTGGCCATTGATCTGCTCTCACGCGAAGGGGGCACCGCAGCCCACGACCGCGATGCTGTGCCCGGCCTTCTCACGGATGCGGGCGCCGACCGCCATGTGAGCGACTTTATTGCCGGCGCCGAATATCTACAGACGCTCGATTTTGTCGATGGCGAACGGCTGGGCATGATTGGCTTCTGCTTTGGCGGTGGTATCACCTGGCGGGTGGCGACAGCCCTGCCCACGCTCAAAGCGGCGGTGCCTTTCTATGGCCCTGCGCCCGAACTGGATCAGGTGCCCAATATCAAGGCTGCGGTCTTGGGCGTCTATGCGGAGTTGGACGAACGCATCAATGCCAGCAAGGATCCGCTCGACGAAGCGCTGACCGCCGCCGGCGTGACGCACCAGATGAATGTCTACCCCGGTGTCAACCATGCCTTCCACAATGACACCGGCCAGCGCTATGTGGAAGAGCAGGCCACCCAGGCGTGGATGGATGCCCTGGCCTGGTTTGCTGAGTATGTGTAAGTAACGGTAGTTTTTGTCATTCGTCATTGGTGACGAATGACAAAAACTACCGTTACCCCAATCATATCCCCCGGTATAGGAGACGTAATGCAACGGATAAATCGACGTAAATTCTTGGGTGTCTCTGCCATCGGTGCAGGGGCCGCGCTCCTTGGTTCCACTGCCTGTACACCGACCCGTATGACAGGACAAACAGCAACGAGCAATGGTGAGCCGGCCAACACCCTATTCCAGGAGGTATTGCCGAAAACTGAGCCCAATGTTACAGCCGACGAACCAACGTTAGTTACCTTGATGGGCGAGGCAGCGACCAAGTTCCAGAATGTGCTCACACCCGAACAGCAGGCCAAGGCCACCTATGCCTTTGCCGATGCAGAACGCACGCGCTGGCATTGGACTACCCCGCGCAACTTCCCGCGCAATGGCCTACCGCTGCGGGAGATGGATGAGACGCAAAAGACTCTAGCATTAACCTTGCTCCAGAGCAGCATAGCTCCTGCCGGTTTTGAAAAGGCGCTCAACATTATGGCGTTACAGCGCGATCTAGGCAACGATCCTGAGTTATACTATGTGACCCTCTTTGGCGCCCCAGGGACAGCTGAGCCGTGGGGCTGGCGTTGGGAGGGCCACCATCTCTCCCATCATTTTACGGTCGTGAACGGCCAAGTGGCAATGACGCCCTTCTTTTTGGGCTCCTGGCCGACGACCACCGAGGCCGGCCTGCGCGCCCTCCCGCGTGAAGAAGATGCCGGCCTGGAATTGATCAACTCGTTGATTCGTAGCGGCCAAATTACGGCGCTCTTTCAAAGTCGCACCCTCACCAATCATGTGACCCAAAACGCGCCCAAGGTCACGCCGCTGGAGCCGGTGGGCGTTTTGGTGGGCGACATGAATGATAGCCAGCAGCCGCTGGTCACAGAAATTGTGCAGACCTATCTGCGTTCGTTGCCGGAACATGTGGCCGCTCCACTGCTGGCCGAGATCACGGCAACCGGGTTGGCCGAGACCCGCTTTGGCTGGGCCGGCAGTCTGGAACATCGCCAACCGCAGTATTATCGGCTGCAAGGCCCAAGCTTTTTGTTGGAGTTTGACAATTCACGCAATGGCGGCACCCATATTCACAGCGTTTGGCGTGATTTTACGCGTGATTTTGGCTATCACCTGTTATAATTTAGGTGATAGGGCGCGATGATGCTGCAATGGCTCAAAACGAAGTGGCACACTGTCCTTGCCCATTTGGTCGGGATTGTCCCGTTACTTGTGGTCGGCGTCACCTATCTAGCGGGCACATTGGCCAACCCGACGCGCTATGCTATGTTGCGGACAGGGACATTGGGTTTGCTCTTCTTGGTGGCGACATTGGCCTGTACGCCGGCGCGCAAGCTGTTCGGCTGGCAGGGCGCCATCCAGATCCGCCGCGCGTTGGGGCTCTATAGCTTTCTCTACGTTAGCTTGCATCTGTGGGTCTATGCGGTGCAAGAAAATGCGCTCGATTTTACGCTGATCTGGCGCGACCTAGGAGAACGGCGCGCCATGCCCATTGGGATCCTGGCCTATCTACTACTCATTCCGCTGGCCATTACCTCCACGCGCGGCTGGCAGCGGCGGTTGGGTAAACGTTGGCGCACGCTTCATCGTCTTGTCTATGGGGCGGCGCTGCTCAGCGTCTGGCACTACCTGTGGCTGGATCGAGACTTTATTACGCTGCCGCTGCTCTATGGCGCTATTGTTGGTCTTTTGTTATTGCTGCGACTGCCCATGCTTGGCGCGCTGGTCAAGTACTTCCGGATGGCGGCATCAAGGTAAGCGATGCGTGGGAGAAAACATTCCGGGAATGCGCCATAAGTATGCATTCAAATCGCTGATTTTCTGGCGCATTCCCGGAATGTTCAGCGCAACTTTCCAGAGAAAAAGGTCCTTAGCTTGATGCATATAGGTTCCCCCGCGCGTCGCGGTTTTGCTTCTGCGGTTGAGCTTCTATAGTGAAGGTAAGAAAACTGATGAAACGACTGTTATTGCTCACTGTGCTCTTTGTGCTCTGTCTTTCGTTGAGCCGCGCCATGCCGCGCGCTGCCTTGGCGCAAAGCGCAAGCCCCTGCGCGGTGAATGTGGTTGTGCAGGCTAATGACACCCTTTCCACCATCGCTGCGCAGTATTTAAATAACCTGAGCGCCTACCCTGCCATTGTGGAAGCCACCAATGCCCAGGCTAAGGTGGACAGCAGCTATGCGACGATTGCCAATGCCAATGTCATTAGCATTGGCTGGAAGCTCTGTATTCCCGCCTCCGCCGGCGGTGCAGCCGTCGCGGTGCAGGCACAATCACCGCCCACGCCAACTCCCATTCCTACGCCCATCCCCAAACCGACGCCGCCAACGCTCAATCTTACGGTGGACCAGATGGAGCCGTTGATGATTGAATATATGCGCCAGCAGAGCTACCCAGGCAGCGCAATTGTGATTGAACAGACGCTGGCGCCAGGTGTTAACTATAATCGCTATATCGCCTCTTATCAGTCAGAGGGCAACAAAATCTATGCCATGTTGACGGTGCCGCAGGGCGAAAAGCCGGCCACCGGCTGGCCAGTCGTCATCTTTAATCATGGCTACATTCCGCCGGAGATCTACCGCACCACCGAACGCTATGTGGCCTATGTTGATGCCTTCGCGCGCAATGGCTATATTGTCTTTCGCTCCGACTACCGCGGTCACGGCTTTTCCGAAGGAGAGGCCAATGGCGGCTATGGCGCGCCTGACTATACGGTCGATGTGTTGAATGCGGTGGCCTCCATCAAACAGTACGCCGACGCCGATCCAAATCGAATTGGCATGTGGGGCCACTCCATGGGGGGCCAGGTCACCTTACGCGCCATGGTGGTGACCAAGGATATTAAGGCGGGAGTCATTTGGGCCGGCGTGGTCGGTTCCTACCCGGATCTACTGGAACGGTGGCGCCGTCCCAATAACGCCCCGCCACCGGAGCCGATCCCAGAGCGTGCACGACGTTGGCGGCAAGAGCTGACCGAAAAGTATGGCACCCCGGCTGAAAATCCCACCTTTTGGGCGGCGATTTCGCCCAATTCCTATGTGGTCGATCTCTCCGGGCCGATTCAACTACACCACGGCACGGCGGATGAGAGTGTCCCGCCCGAATTTTCCGACATTCTCGCCGCCCAAATTAAAGCAGTCGGTGGCACGGTGGAATCCTACGTCTATCCGGGTGATAACCACAACCTTTCCGGTAATTTGGGGACAGCCCTGGCGCGTTCCGTAGCCTTCTTTGATAAATATGTTAAGTAGTAGGTCAGTAGGACAGCGGGACAGTCGACCAATTTATTTTCCAGATCAAGACAGGCAGAAGTTAGCGTATGGAAATGTATGAATTACAGGATGAGCGCAGGTCTAAACGGAGAGCCCGCCGGCGCCGGCGGCTGCTTTGGTCTTTGCTCATCCTTCTCGTGGTTGGGGGCGCTGGTTACTATGGGTATATTACCTACTATCAACCGCAAACAGCGGCGCCGGTGCAGGAGACAGGCCTAACCACCGCGCAGGTCACACGCGGGGATCTAACACTCTCGGTGGATGGGGTTGGCAATCTGCTCTCGGCCAACGAAATCGGGTTGGGCTTTGACACCAGCGGTGTTGTCATGGACATTGCGGTCCAACCGGGTGATGTGGTAACCAAAGGGCAGGTGCTGGCGGCCTTGGATGACACGACTGTCCGCTATGCGGTCGTGCAGGCCGGCATCAATTTACGCCAACAGCAGTTGCAGTTGACCACGTTGACCAAGGCGGCGGATCCGGCGGATATTGCCGCAGCCCAAGCAACTCTGGCGGCCGCGCAAGAAAATCTCAACCAGTTGACGGAAGGGCCGGACAATGACGCCCTGGCCGCGGCACAGAACGATCTGCTCAGCGCCCAACAGGCGTACAACACGCTGGTAGGCGGCATGTCGGCCGATGAGCAGACCTCCCTCCAGGCAGATTTGCGCTCAGCCGAGGTAGCGCTGCACCAGGCACAGTCCGCCTACAATCAGATCTCCTGGCAAGCCAGCGCCGGCATGTCCAGCCAGGCGACCGCCTTGCAAAACGCCACCATTGCCTATGAGCGCGCCCTGGCGCAGTATAATTTGGCGGCGGCCGGCCCGGCGCCGGCCGACATCTCTGCGGCGCGCGCCCGCATTGCTCAAGCCCGTTCGCAACTGAATACGCTTCAGACATCGCCAGCGGCGCTAACCCGCACCGAGCTTGAAGCGCGCGTTACCGAAGCACAGTCACGGCTGGATACGCTCCTTACCGGGCCGGCAGAGGAAGAGGTGGAAACGGCGAATCTGGCGCTGCAACAGGCGCAGCAGAATCTCGATTCGGCCATGCGCGATCTGGCCGGGACGGTGGTCAAAGCGCCGGTGAGTGGAGTCATTACCGCAGTAAATACCAAGGTGGGCGAACAGGCCGGCGCCGCGGTGGTCATCACCGTAGCCGCGGCCGATGCAACCCAGGTGCGCTTCTGGCTGGAAGAGGCGGATGCGGCCAGTGTGAAGCTTGGCTATCCCGCCAATGTGATCTTTGAAGCCTTTCCCGACGATACCTTTAGCGGCCAGGTGGTACGCATTGACCCCACGTTGGTCACAGTGGATGGTGCGGCCGCCGTACAGGTCTGGGCTAGTATTGATCCGGCCGAGCATCCGGTCAATTTACTCTTTGGCATGAATGCCTCGGTGGAAGTGATTGCCGGCCAGGCGCGCAACGCAGTCCTCGTGCCGGTTCAGGCGCTGCGCGAGTTGACGCCCGGTTCTTTTGCCGTCTTTGTGGTGCTGCCTGATGGTGAATTAGAACTGCGCCCAGTGGAAGTTGGACTCAAAGATTTTGTCAACGTCGAAATTCGCAGTGGCGTAGAGCCAGGCGAAACGGTGAGCACCGGGAATGGCGGGGGCTGAAATGGCTGACAATGTCATTGAAATTATCCAGTTAACCAAAGTCTATGGCGAGGCGGATGTGGCGGTTCAGGCCCTGCGCGGCATTGATCTACAGGTGCGGCGCGGCGAATTTGTGGCGATTATGGGCCCCTCCGGCTCTGGTAAATCGACGCTGATGAACATCTTGGGCTGTCTGGATCGACCGACCGCCGGTGTCTATCGGCTGGATGGTGAAGATGTCAGCCGCATGGACAGAGATCAGTTGGCCGGCGTGCGTAACCGCAAGATTGGCTTTGTCTTTCAATCCTATAATCTGCTGCCCCGCCACAGCGCGCTCAAGAACGTGATGCTGCCCATGATGTATAATGGCTATCAATATTGGGATGAAGAAGAGCGCGAAGCGCGCGCCATTGCCTTGTTGGAATCGGTTGGCCTGGCTGATCGCATCCACCACCATCCCAACAAAATGTCGGGTGGCCAGCAACAGCGGGTGGCGATTGCGCGGGCGCTGGTCAACTCGCCGTCCCTCATTTTGGCTGACGAACCAACGGGTAATCTGGATAGCCGTTCCAGTGTCGAAATTATGAATATCTTTCACCAACTCCATCGGCGGGGCGCAACCATTGTGATGGTCACCCATGAAGCGGAGCGCGCCGCCGATGCCGAACGGGTCGTGACTGTTTTGGATGGCAAAATTTTAGATGCAGCTGCGGCCCAGCCAGATCATGAAGTACAGCCGGTAGCAGAGGAAGCGACGGAGGCAAATCTATGATCAACGAAGCGGTAGGAACGGCAGGGATTGGCGTCCGCCCACGACGCGAGGCGCCGGAACTGGCAGAGCATGGGATGAGTGTGGGCAATACCTTTAAGGTGGCGTGGGAAGGGATTATGCTCAACAAGTTGCGTTCGTTTCTCACCACCTTGGGTATTATCATCGGCGTGGCGGCGGTCATTATCATGCTGGCGGTCAGCGCCGGCGCCGAAGCGGAAATTGCCGACCAGATCAATGGCCTGGGCGCCAACCTGCTCATGGTCACCCCGTTTCGCGCCTTTGGCGGCGTGCGCGGCCGCCCAAGCGGTTTTGGTGGCGGCGGCCCGGGGGGTGGGCCCGGTGGCAACACGGCATTACTCTATGAGGATGTCAATGCGATTGAAGATAATGTAGAGGGCATCACTGGCGTCTCGGTCGAGCAGCCGACCAACCAGGATGTGCGCTGGGGCAGCACGACCCTTACCGGCATTTCGGTCGTGGGGACGACGAGCGATCTGTTGACGGTGCGCGACTACAAGTTGGGCACCGGACGCTTTTTCACCCGGGCGGAAAATGATAATGCGCAACGGGTAGCGGTAATCGGTCATGGCGTGGCGGCCGATCTCTTTGGCGATCAGAATCCGATTGGCCAAGAGATTCGCATTGGCTCCACCCGTTTTGGTGTCATCGGCGTCATGGCCGAACAGGGGGTGGTCGGCTCCACCGACAATGACGGACGCATTTACATTCCCGTTTCGGTCGTCTTTAAAAAGTTCTCCGTCAACCGCGTCGGTGGCCCCCAAGTGCGCATGATTTTGGTCAAAGCGCAAAATCCGGGGATCATGAGCAGTGTTTCGAGTGATATCATGACGCTGTTGGCGGATCGGCGCAACACGGACCCCGCCAATGCCACCTTCAGTGTGAGTTCGCAACAGGATATTGTCAACGCGCGCGCTTCGACCACGGCGGCTTTTCGCAATCTGCTGGCATGGGTGGCCGGCGTTTCTCTGGTGGTGGGCGGCATCGGCATTATGAACATCATGCTGGTCAGCGTCACCGAACGCACACGGGAAATTGGCCTGCGCCAGGCATTGGGGGCGCGGCCACGCGATGTACGCTTGCAATTTTTACTAGAAGCCGTTATGCTAAGTTTGGTGGGAGGTCTTGCCGGTCTGATTGTGGGGGTGGTTGGCTCCTATGTCTTTGGCCAGTTGGGGGGCATGCGCACACAGTTGGTGCCCATGTCGTTGCCCTTGGCCTTTTTGGCATCGGCCACGGTGGGCATCTTCTTTGGCTACTACCCGGCCACGCAGGCCGCCCAACTCGATCCGATTGACGCGCTGCGGCGCGAATAAAAGGGGGTGCGTTCCCCAGCGAAGCGTGCGCCCTGAAGAGCCAAATAATCCCGGAATCTTTAAAGATTCCGGGATTATTTTGACAGTCGTGGTGATACAAAGACTCAGTTTTTTCACCTCAAATAGAAATGAAAGATAGTTATGGCGCTCTCTTCTCTTAGCCGCCAATTGGCGCAAACTCGCTCCCAAGCCGACACATGGCAGACGCGGAAAGAACTTTTATGGCAGGTGTGGCGGTTGGCCTTGCCGGTCATCCTCACCAATCTGCTGCAAAGTTTGGTCGATGTAATTGATGTTTTTATGGTTGGGCGTCTTGGCCCGATTGCGATCGCCGCGGTGGGGCTGAGCAGCGCCATCCGCATGTTGGTGTTGGTGATGTTGCTTTCGGTGGCTGCCGGCGCCATGAGCTTGATTGCCCAGGCCAAAGGCGCACGCGATCCCCAGCGCATGAGCTTTGTCACCCGGCAAGCCATCTCTTCCGGCGTGCTGCTTTCGTTGGTGCTGGCAGTAATCGGTTACTATATGGCCCATCCGCTCCTGAGTTTGGCCAACAGCGGCGGCGACCCCGAAGCCGTGGTTCTGGGCACCCATTACCTGCGGATCCTCTTTCTGGGCACGCCTTTTCTGGTGCTCAATATTGTCTTTAACCGGCTCATGCAGGGGGCTGGGGACACCAAAACACCCCTTTATATCACAGGTTCGATCAACCTCCTCAATACCGTTTTCAACTATATTTTCATGTTTGGCGTTGGCCCCGTGCCCGCGTTCGGGGTCGCCGGTGCGGCCATGGGCACGGTCACGGCCAGGGCCATCGGCGTTCTTGTCGTCTTTTATATCATCTACTCAGGTAAAAATGTGATCAAATTGCTGCCCGGCAGCTATATCCCCGATTGGCAGATGTTGGTGGATATCTTTGCGATTGGCGTGCCTTCCGGTGTGCAGGGGGTCTTTCGTAACGGGTCGCGCCTCTTTGTTCTGGGGATTATTACTTCAACTGAAGTGGGGACCTATGGCGCGGCCGCGCTGGCGATTGGCTTTCAAGTGGAGTCGCTGGTTTTTATGCCGGGGTTGGCGCTCAATGTGGCGGCAACCAGCCTGGTGGGGCAGGCGCTGGGCAACTGGCAGCCAGACGAAGCGCGCCGCCGTGGCAATATGGCCATCAATGTCGGCATCGTTATTATGATCATCCTCGCCACCCCCATTGTGATCTTTGCGCCCTGGATTATCCGCCTCTTTGACCCGAGCGCGCACCCCGTCTTGCTCCAGACTGGCACCAGCTACTTTCATATCAACACCGTCATCTTGCCCTTGAGCGCAGTGGCGATGGTGGCCAATGGCGCGCTGCGTGGGGCGGGCGACACCTTCCCCGGCCTGGTCAGCACCATGTTTACGCGGGCCATTGTTGCGGTTAGTCTGGCTTGGCTCTTTGCCTTTCCGCTGGGTCTGGGTTCACTGGGCGTCTGGTATGCGCTGGCGATTGGCAATATTTTGGATGCCACCTACATGGGCTGGCGCTGGCGTGGTTCGGCTTGGTTGCAGGTGGCGCTGCACAAAACCGCGCTCTACCGCCAACATCTGCGCAACTTGCCGGCCGCCATTCAACAACAATATCTGCGCGAAATCCGGACGCCGCTCATGGCCCTGCCCACCGCACGCGAACAGGTCGATGACGCGGGTGTACGCTATCTCGTCCCTGAGCACGAGGTGCAGATCCGCTTTGAGGCAGCGGGGTATCAGGTGGAGGATCGGGCGGTGTAGGGGACGAGTGGTGGTAGGTGGCGTCAGCGTTTGGCGTTGGTCATACGCTTCATCCATTGTACAAGCTTGATGAACTCGTCCAACAAAAACTTTGCCCCCAATTGTTGCAGTATTATTTAGCCCGTCGTACAAGGGGCTTCCAACCAACGATGATAGCTTGCACGTATCTATCCTTATATGCCACTACGAGCGCTATTTCCAAAGAAATGGCGATTTGCCTTGACAATGTGGTGCATAGGTGTCGGGGTTTCGTCTGGAAAATATCATTGACGTAAGCCAACAAATGTGCTATAGTTTGGCCACATTCAATACTCTGTTTCCAGTGGAACGCCGTATCTCCCGTTGGTAACTGAACCGTTGGTGGATATGCTGATTTCCCGTAGAAATTTCTGCGGGATTTTTGATCCTGATTCTCTTCTTTTTGTCTATATCGCTGATTTATTGGCATATTTTTCACATACATCGTGAGTAACTTCATTGCCAAGGTGACCACGCTGTCTGAAGGCTCGTCACGAGCACCTAGGATTAACGACAGCATGTGAGAATGCAGATGAAGCTATCATATGCACTGGCATACTTACAAGTAAAAGCTAAGACACTCCCTGCCGGTGTTGTACAGATGATTTATCTCGTTATCACAGAATGCGAGTAAAGTTATGGATTTGTATCAAATACTTGACCTCCCATTAACTGCTAGTGTGGCCGAGATTAAGGAACGCTATCACTGTCTTTGTCATGCTTTTCATCCGGATAAATTTGCTCGTAATGAGGAATTTCAAACTTATGCGGGAGAACGATTAAAGCAGATAAATAACGCCTATGAAATTCTAGCGGATCCTCAGAAAAGAAAACGGTACGATCAAGGGTATGCAAACAAACAACATAAAACACAATCTGGCGCGCAAGGGTCAGATTCAAGTCAATGGAAAGCGCGATATGAGATCTTAGTCCGTAGATCCCAGCAATTAGAGCGGGACCTAAACACTGCAAATGCTGAAATCAACCGTTTGAAATTGAGCCAAAGTGCGCTGATAAATCAGAAGGTTAGAGAGGTTGAAGCTAGGCTCTCAAATCTTCAAAATAAGAACAAGCTTGTGGAATATGAGCTAAATGCTAGAATGCTTGAATTGACGGATATTCGACAGCAACTAGCGCGTAATAACCAACAGCGCACAATATTGATAAGCGCTATAGGTATCTTTCTGCTTGTAGGCTTGTTCATAATTTTTTCTGAGCCATTGTGTAACGTCTTCTGTTGAGAATAAGGCGATAATTTGTTCTAACTCACTTCGTGCAATTTCTCCTAGCTCCATGTGTTTGGCTCTCCAGGTAATTAAAGTGATCAAGTGGATGAAATGAGCCGATTGCGCCGAACATTATATAAAACAGACTTGCTTCGCTTAAGGCCGCTCACAACTTCCGCTCCAATTGTGGACGATCAATGAGGGCAGATAGAATAAGGGGCGCCACCTCAAAAGGATAGGTCAATCATGAATCTTAGAGATTTGCAGGACAGGATTGACCGCGGCGAATATCCAATCGATGAGCAAGCGCGCCAATACATTTTTAACGCAAGAGATGGCACAATTATTTCGGTTGAAGCTCGGAGTGGTCAATTTATAACTAACGCACAACCTGGAAAAACTAGGGGAGAATTCCCATATCTTTGGATTAATATGGTGATAGCATTTGCATATGGGATATCTAGCAATGGACCCTTGCTGACGCTTTTAGTCTCTTTCCTTCTATTTATAGTCTCATTGATTGTTTTTACTGTAATATTTACTGGATACACTTATGTTAATGTTCGCGCGGCACCTCCAGATGCAAAGATTAAAAAACAGGAAGGTTCGGCAGCGTTATTTGTGACAATTTTGTCGGCCACGGGTGCTATGGTTACTGTTTCAATTATAATAGGTCAGTTTCCCGACATAACGTGGTGGATGACAGAATTTGGAATTGCCTATTTTCTCGATAGTTATATGAGCAACCGACTTGATAGACGGATCACTTTGTCGGGTCGAGGCTCAAAAAAGCCACCAAACAGAACGCCAAGAGATAAGGGCAAACGCTCTAAATATCTAAGAAATGTATTATTTAGCTCCAGGGAACGCATTTTCTTTGCATTAGCACATGTCGTGATAACAGTATTGGTTCTATCCCAATTATTAATCGTACCGGTTTGGTTATTGATTTTGATGCTGACATATGTAATAGCATGTTTGACCATATACGCGAAAAATCATTTGGCTGGGGTTAGAAAGTCTTTTCCAGACGCTACTTATCTGGATGTATTGAGCTACACCAGATATTCGTTTGCTGCTCTGGCGCCACGCAAAGGCGAATTGTGGTTTTATCCACTATTCTACGGTTCGTTAATTGTCTTAGTGTTCAGCTTGTTGGTTCTGTTGATTCTACCTTTTGAAGATGTGCTTTGCCGTATGCTTTGTTAAGTACCCCTTGAAATTTGTAGGTCGCGACCGAAGTTTGGCTCTGGCAGCAAAAGGCACAACATCAACTGACGCTACCCCAACTCTTCCCATCAGCCGTTCAAGAGACAGCCCAAGCTTGCTGGGATGCGTTGGCTCGCTTCCATCGTAGCTCCCCACTCGCCGAGCCTTTTCATGTCTGGTTGCGACCCTTTCTCCAACTCTATCGCTCTCTACCCCCTGGCTCGCAGCGCTTCTCTAGCTCTTTTTGAATCATCACACCTTTCAGTGGGGGAAATGTAGCGGACAGTCGCCCACTGAACTGGCCTTGGGGGAGCAAGCTTCTGCCCTTGCCGATCTCATCAACTCATTTCTGCTTACCTAGACTCTCCCACTTTCTAACCTATTCTCTTGTTAATGTGCTACAAAGTGTAAACCTATCTATCCGGCTCCGCTGAACCAACCACATTTTCTTGACCATAAATCCCTTGCTGACATAAAAAGTCTGGGAGCCTGGGGGCAGCAACTGGACAACACGCTTAGCACCTTTTGCTGCCTATTTAATTTTCTGCTAAACTGTGCTTACCGTTACGTTTCCTAAAGGCAGAACAGACCATGAATTGGACCCCCATGTTACGGCAAGTGCGTGACCAGTTGGCGGCGTTGTATCCGACGCAGGCAGATGCGCGGCGGGTGGCGGATGACGCGGGCCTGGCCACCGAGCAAATTGAGTTTAGCGACAAGGCCAGCAACAACTGGCACAATATTCTCAGCGAGGCGCAGCGTAGCAACCGCGTGCGGGCGCTGTTGGCCGTTGCCCACGATGAATATCCCACAAACGCGGTGCTCCAGCAAGCCATTCGTGACCTTGGACAAGCCACCATCTTTCTCAGCTACAAACGCAATGTAATGCCCGATGAACCGCTGGCCCAGCGCCTCTACCAGGCGTTGCGCGCCGCAGGTCATCGCGTCTTTTTAGATCAGACCATGCCGGTCGGCGTGACCTGGGCGCAGGAGATTGAGCGGCAGATCGCGGCCTGTGACTTTTTTATGGTGCTGCTCTCGGCCGCGTCGATCCAGAGCGAAATGGTGCTGGCCGAGATCCGCTATGCCACCCAACATGCCCAGGCACCGGCAAGGCGCGCCTACTGCCCATTCGGGTCAATTTTAATGAACCGCTGCCCTATCCACTGAGCCAATATCTCGATCAGCTCCAATATGCAACCTGGCAGGCTGAACCGGATGACGAGCCGCTGGTGCAAAAGCTGCTGACGGCCATGCGCACACTGGCTGAATTGCCGCCCGCACCGGTGACCTTGCCTCCCACCGACCAACCGATCCAACTGGTGCGGCCCCAGCCCTACACCGACCCGCGCTTTCTGGAAACGCTCCCTGAACCAGGCGGTGCGGTGCGAGCGCGCTCAGATTTCTATGTAGAACGGGCTGGTGATGAGGCGCTGCGCCGCGAGTTGGCCAAGCCCTTTGGCACAACCACGACCATCCGCGCCGCCCGCCAGAGCGGCAAGAGTTCGCTGCTGGTACGCGGCATAATCCAGGCGCGCCAACAGCGCAACAAGGTGGTCTATCTCGATCTGCAACCGCTGGAGTCCCGCTACCTGGCCGACCTGGAAACCTTCTTCCACTACTTTGCCGAGCGGCTGGTCGGCCAGTTGCGCCTGGACCCAGCCGAAGTGGAAAAGGCGTGGCAAGGTGGTTTGGGTGCGCCGGACAAGACCACCTATCTGCTGGAAGATTATGTGCTGCCCAGCGTCGACGGCCAGATCGTGCTGGCGCTCGACGAGGTGGACCGGCTGTTGGGGACGCCCTTTCAAGACACCTTCTTTGGCCTGCTGCGCTTCTGGCACAACAGCCGCGCCCTTAATGACCTGTGGGAAAAGCTCGACCTGGTGTTGGTCATCTCCACCGAACCCCATCTGCTCATCCAGGATGTGACCCAGTCGCCCTTTAATGTGGGGCAGAAGATCCGGCTCGACGATTTTGACGCGGCTCAGGTGGAGCTGCTCAACGAGCGCTATCGACGGCCACTGACCGCCGTCGACCTGCCCGATTTCCTGGCCTTCCTGGGCGGTCATCCCTACCTGAGCCATAAGGCGCTCTACACGCTGGTGACCGAAAAGCTGACCTGGGCGCGGCTCAAGCCAGCGCTGGTGGCCGGTGAACACTCCTTTGGCGACCATCTGCGCCGCTACCTCTGGCATCTGCGCGACCAGCCCGATCTACGTGACGCGCTCAAACGCATTCTGCGCCACGGCGAGTGCCAGGATGAGGTGATCTTCTACCGGCTGGCCCAGGCCGGGTTGATCAAGGGGAGCAGCCGAAACGCGTGTACCATGCGCTGCGGGTTGTATGGGGAGTTTTTGGGGGCACGGTTGTGACAGAACAACGGATGAGGAGCACAACAACGGATGAAGGAACCAACGGATTTGTCACGGGATGAACTGGGTCCCAAGGTGAGATCGACGCCGCCGCGGCAAATCTGTTACTTCCCAAATCTGTTGTTGTGTCTGGCATGATTCTTAAAATGACATCAATGAACACCCTTGTCCCACCTAACAATTTCTTCAAGGCTGGCGGATGAGGAGCACAACAGCGGATGAAGGATGCAACGGATTTGTCACGGGATGTGCCAGACCCCAAGATGAGATCGACGCCGTCGTGGCAAATCCGCTGGCTGCGGGAAACCCACTAGGCCCGTTGTTGTGTTTGGGAATCAATGGGTTTGCCATGAAATGTGCCAGGTGAAAAAGGCGAGGTCGGTACTGGCAGTACAAATCCGCTCCTTTCTAAATCTGTTGTTGTGTTTGGTATGATTCTTAAAATGACAACAATAACTTTAGCTCCACCCACTGATTTCTTCAAGGCCGGCGGCACGTTGCATGTGGACGCGCCCTCCTATGTGGCGCGTGCGGCGGATGAGGAGTTGTACCGGCGGCTGGCGGCGGGGCACTTTTGTTATGTGCTGACCTCGCGGCAGATGGGCAAGTCGAGCTTGATGATCCGCACGGCGGCGCGGCTGCGCCGGCAGGACATTCATACCGCCATCGTCGATCTGAGCGGGTTGGGGACACAGGTGACCAGCAGCCATTGGTATCTGGGGCTGTTGACCCGCTTGAGCAGCGAGCTGAAGTTGACACAGAATGTTGAGCAGTGGTGGCAGGCGCGGGGCGCGCTGAGCGTGGTGCAGCGTTTTACCGACTTCATGCATGATGTAGTGCTGGCCCAGGTGACCGGGAGGATCGTCATCTTTATCGATGAGATCGACTCGACGCTCAAGCTCGACTTTACCGATGACTTCTTTGCCGCCATTCGCACCTTCTACAATGCCCGCGCCAGCGACCCGGTGTATGAGCGGCTGACCTTTGTGCTGCTGGGCGTGGCCGCACCGGCTGATCTGATCCAAAATCGCAACCTCACGCCCTTTAATATTGGCCACGGCATTGACCTGCAAGAGTTGAGCCGCGCCGACGCCCAGCCATTGCAGCGGGGGTTGGAGCAAGCCTTTCCTGGCCAGGGTGCGCTACTGTTGGATCGCATCTTTGCCTGGACCTATGGTCATCCTTATCTGACACAGAAACTCTGTCAGGCTGTGGTGGATGGCGCCGGCCAGGGCGAACCTGGCATTGATGCCTTGGTACAGCGGCTCTTTCTCGACAAGGATGCCAAGAATGAGGATAACCTACAATTTGTACGCAGCAATGTGGAGGCAAGCAAGGAGAAGCGACGGTTGTTGCAGCTCTACCGCCGCATCTACACCGACAAACCCGTCAGCGAGGATGAGCGGTCGCTGCTGCATAACCGGCTCAAATTGATCGGGCTGGTGCACACGGTACAGGGTGTATTGCAGGTGCGCAATGAGATCTATCGGCGGGTTTTTGACCAGGTGTGGATCAGAGAGAATACGTCGATTGAATGGACAAAGATCATTACGATTGGCGCGATATTGGTAACACTCTTTTCTATCGGTACATTGCTCTATTTCCAAGGGGTGCAGAAGAATGAACGTTTCGCCTTTAACCAAAGCACCTTTCTTGATGAGCAGGCAGCGAAAAGTTTTCGTATGTCCAGCTTTGCCCGCATGTGTGAATTGCGCGAGCAGCCGGCGCGTGATGTCTTTTTTGCTTTGCCGGCAGAAAAGCAGCTTGTCTTTTTTCAGGCTGAGGAGATTGTGACGATTGACTGGAATCTGGTAACGGTGGCCCGCTGTCTGCAACCCGGATTGGCTGCCTTGCCATCTCACCATCGTCAGCAGCTAATGGATGCCATCGATCACGCATTGCACAAGCGTTGTAAACGTAAGTCTATTGAGGCTGAAGAGGAAGAGTGTCGATTAGCTCATGAGTAGCGAAGCTGATTTTTTTGTCGCCGGCGGCACCCTGCGCACCAGCGCGCCATCCTATGTTACACATCCCGCTGACACTGTGCTGCTTCAACACTTGCAGGCCGGTGAGTTTTGCTATGTCCTTACCGCGCGGCAGATGGGCAAGTCCAGTCTCATGGTGCGCACAGCCCAACGCTTGCGCGCAGAGGGCGTGCGTGTGGTGATCATCGATCTAACGAGCATTGGCGCTAGTTCCACGACGCTCTCCGCTGATCAATGGTATCTAGGTCTACTCAGTCGTCTGCGCAATGAGCTACGACTTACAACCGATGTACAGGCGTGGTGGCAGGAACGGAGCGCTTTTGGCGTCTCGCAACGCTTTACGGACTTCTTGCATGACGTAGTGCTGAAGGAAGAGACGGATAAGGTCGTACTTCTGATTGATGAGATTGATTCGACCCTCAACCTCTCCTTGCGCGATGACTTTTTTGCTGCTATTCGCGCCATTTACAATGAGCGCGCCAGCGACCCAACTTATGACCACTTGACCTTTGCCCTGTTTGGCGTCGCCACACCGACCGACCTGATCCAGGATCGCGAGCGGACGCCCTTTAACATCGGTCAACGCATTGACTTGCGTGAATTTACCTTAGCCGATGCCGAACCTTTGCGACAAGGGTTGGCAATTCTATTGCCGACATATGCCAATGCTGTGTTGCAACACATTTTCCACTGGACCAATGGTCATCCCTACCTGACCCAAAAGCTTTGCCACGCCGTTATGCTGTATGCCGCTGAGAAAGGGCAAGAAGAAACGGTTGATGAAACGGTCGATCAACTGGTCTACACCGCCTTTCTTTCTGAAGAGGGACGCAAAGATCCCAACCTGATCTTTGTCCAAGATCGCATTGTGCATAGTGCTGCAACAGAACAACGCCAGATGCTGCGGCTCTATCGCCGTGTGCGCGGTGGCGAACGCGTGCCCGATGACGATCGTTCCACCATTCAGAATCGACTGGAACTCTATGGCTTGGTGGGCGTTGCGCAAGGGATATTGCAGGTGCGCAACCGGATCTATGAAGAGGTGTTTACAACGGCATGGATTGATTCGGTAATGCCGATCAATCGTCGCCGACGCACGGCTTTGGTCGCGGCAATCGCGGCGTTGCTTGTACTGGCTAATGTGACAGCCTTTATTCTATGGCAATCAGATCCAACGTGTTCTGAACTGCAGGCACAGTTTGAAAAAAACATAACGAACAGTAGTATACGTTTGAGCGCTTTGGCTGGGTTATTTGAACGCGGGAAAGTTTGTAGTTCAGTAGCGCTGGATCTTTTCTATGGACTAGAACCCCAAGAGCAAATAGCGCTTTTTGTTGGTTTGAACAACCCACAGAGCGAACGGGCGCAATTATATATAGTGATTGATGGTATCTATCGCAGATTGGACACAGTGCCAGAACATGATGCAGTGCTGATGGAAATCTGGCTTAATGTGCTTCAAAACGCGGAAGTAGGTAAAGATGATCCATTAGTTGTTTCTATTGGAAATTGGAAAGAGGGACGTAGCTTTTATGATGCTGGTGAATTTGCACAAGCAGTTGAGTCTTTCAGTAAGGCTATCGTACCTGATCATCCTAGCATCTACTATGATCGAGCATTATCCCTGATCAAAGAAGGGCGTTATACTGATACTTTATCTGACCTAAACACTATAGTTGAGATAGCTCAGCGCTCTCTGCCGACCCTGACCCCTGAAATAAAAGATCCTCTTAATGTATCTCCTCTTGGATCAACAAATGTAAGTCCAATTTCACTTGTTTCTATATCAAATTTAACAGAAACATTGTTTGCTCTACCTACTGCCGTCAGCATATCACCATTACCGGCAATGGAGACAAATATAACTGAGACATCTCAAAATCCTTCATTTGTAGATGAACTCGTTTCCGTTCGTGACTATCAGTTACGTTTTCTTACAGCAGAACGTTTATATTCTGTTGTTCAAACTACACTGCAAAACAATCCACTTTTATACTTGTATTTGGAAACCCACATAGATGATTACCCGTCATTGGAGCTACTTCCAAATATTAAGCAACTAAAAATCACTGCTTTTACGACCCAATGTACACTGAACGGACAAGAACAGGTTATCGAAACATTAACTATCAATCATTCTGGCCAGCAACGCACCTCTATGAGTTGCAATCCAATCTTAGCGGCCGTTGCACATGCACGCGCCGAGGAAATGGGTCGGCGCGCCTATTTTGGTCATGTGAATCCCGAAGGTTATGGTCCTAATTACCTGGTACAGGCTGCCGGCTATGTTCTCCCCTCCCTTTATGGTCAGGATCCCACCAGCAACAACATTGAATTGATTGGCGCCGGTCCAGCCACGGCACAAGTCATGTTTGATGCATGGATGGGTTCTTCTAAACATCGCACTCACGTCTTGGCAGAAAATGAGTTCTATCGCTCCCAAACCGAATATGGCATTGGCTTTGCTGAGGTTCCAGGCAGCCCCTATACCTACTATTGGGTCTTTATTAGCGCCTATCCCGGACCTTAAAGTGAGAAAGATAAAACTAACAGGTCTTGCTCGTAACCATGCTCTGCGTGGTTATGCGATTTGGACGCGCCGCGTCTTTCATGGACACAAAGCACTCAGATGGCATTCCGCCGGTCTCCGGCGGAATGAGCATTGGGGTCCGTCACCATCACCCGCGCCGGCGTTGTGCGTAACGCCCCTGGGAGCAAACGTTCTGCCAAGCTGACCGTTCCCACCACCCTCGATCGCCTCAGCATGGTCGCCTTTCACCTGGCCGACACTTTTTTGCAGGATAATCGCATCGTCATGGCTCTTCTGCGTACAGCCAATGGTAGTGGCATGGCGGCTCAATGCGTTACTCAATAGACCGCAATGGTGTAAAAGTAGGACGGGCATAACCTTGGACTTCGAGGCCACGCAACTGCACACGACTGCTACTTGTCATCCTTCTCTGCTTGGTGAACTGACCTGCGAATGGTAAAATTCTCTCATGCGTCACCGCTTTGTCTAGAGAAATCAAGGTGTAAATCGTGATAAACACGCAGTCTGATTATCGTTTTGATCCGATTGACTTTGTCGAGATGCGGCCTTGGGCGCTCCTTGCGCCCACCCAACGGCTGGAGACAATGTTAAATGCACGTGAATTGGCGGTTGGGTTGATACGCGGCCAGATGAGTAAACGCTATCCAGCTTTATCGTGGGCGGAATTGAATCTAAAAGTTTTACAGGAGATAGTTGAGTCCACTGCAAAAACCGGGTTTTTCAGAAAATTCGCGGAAATCCCCAGAGAGAACTCTGCGCAAAAACCCGGTTTTTTAGCTTTTTGCAGTAGAGTCATAGTTTGATTCGGTAGCCAATCTGGGATATAGTTATTGCAAAAGTTGTATGCAACCAATGAGGAATCTGATGACTGCACACTTGCCCTATATTTGGGACTATGATATTTCAGAAACCCAATTTGATCAACTCCTTGCCGGTGAACTGACCATTGGACGATTGGATCGCGAGTGGGCGGCGTTGCGTCTGCTGGAATATGCCCCTTATCGTGAGATCATTGCCCGCTTGGGCTTTCGGCTATTGGTCGAAGGCTGGCCAGTGTGGCGCAATCACATGCGTTCTGAGAGCCGCAAACGAGGCTTTGACTTTTTGGTAGAATGGCTGCCGCAACACCATCCAGAACTCTTGTAACATTTATGCCTGATCATTCAGCCTATTTCAATTTACTTTATCCTTTGCAGGATGATATGTTGCGCATCATCAACGCGGTTGAGACCGGGTTCTACCTGACCGGCGGCACGGCTGCGTCAAGGGGCTATTTGCACCATCGTTTCTCCGATGACTTGGACCTTTTTGTTAATGATGACGCCACCTTCAACCTGTGGGCAGACCGCATCATTCAAGCCCTCAATCGACAAGACGAATGGCAAATTACCGTGGAACTCCGCGACGTACGTTTTGTACGTCTCACGGTGATACGCAATAATTTTCCCCTTAAGGTGGAGATGATCAATGATGTTCCTGCCCACATCGGCCCAATCGAGGTGCATCCTCAGCTAGGGCGTATTGACAGCGCAGCGAATATTCTTGCCAATAAAATCACCGCCATTGTAAGCCGTGAGGAACCCAAAGACTTGGCTGACATTTGGGGCTTCTGTACCCAAATGGGTCTGTCATTGACAGATGCGCTCGGAAACGCCCACAGTAAAGCTGCGGGTATTTTTCCGGCTGACGTAGCACGAGTGCTGCTCAGTGCCACCGTGGCCGACTGGGAGATGATTCGTTGGATTGATGCACCGTCATCGGAAAAATTTTTGCACGATTTACGAACTCTTGGTGAATCGCTCATTCTATAAGAGGAGCCGGTGTACTTGGTAGGTACACATCGTTATATGCACTACTCCAGCAGGCACCACCCTGGTGACTCTGACTTGCTAGTAACCATGCTCTGCGTGGTTGCGCCGTCCGGACGCTCCGCGTCTTTCGTGGACGCGGAGCGTCCAGACTGCATTCCGCCGAAGACCGGCGGAACGAGCATTGCGGCGCAGCGCTGATGTTGTTGGGGACACATGACCATCGCCCGCGCCAGCGTTAGGCGCCAGCGAATGCTACAGCAGATGCGAAAGGGAATAAATTTTTCGATTCTGGGTCATGTGTGCAGTCGGGGCAGTGGATCGTTGGTTGCTGCCGAGAATCTCCAATGAGAAGTTCGACTTCTCTGCGAAGTCGAACTTCTTAACCCTAGATGAGCTTCGGCCCTCCTTGCACGCAAAACCTACCCGCTAATCTGCAAGACCTCACGGCAGTACGTCACACTCTTTTCCAGTTGACGCTGTTGTTGCAAGGCTAAGGCCGCTTTGTAGGTGGGGTTGAGATCGCCCCAAGCTGCCGTCAGCACCGGCTGGGTGTAGGGGCTGCCCGCTTGCACCAACTGCAAGAATTGGGTGAATTCGGCTGCCGGCAGTTCGGGGTAGACGTCCCAGTAGTCGTTGTCCAGATAGTTGAGCACCTTGGGCGGCAGACTGGTAATGATCTCCAGCGTAAAGTTGCTGCGGGCGCACTGCTCCTGAAAGAGTTTGGACCAGTGCGCAATGTCGATGGTCCCGTCGCCCATGGCCACCCACTGGACGACCGCGCCCTTGGGGTGGGGCGCAATCGCAGTGTCGCGAATGTGACTCATGATCACGTAGGGAGCCAAATGCTGCAACGTTACGTAAGGACTTTCGCCCATCCAGAGCGGATTGCCTGAATCGATGCAGACACCGACAAACTCTGTGCCCGCCTCCTCGACCAGCGCTTTCAACTCGCGTGCTAAGAGGTCACCGGCATGGTTCTCCAGTGCGATCTTGATGCCCAAATCCATGGCCTGATCGCGCACGGCTTGCAAGGTGGTAATCGTGTTTTGGATATGGGTGGTCAACGGCGTGGGAGTGCGCCGGTCGGCATTGGAACCCAACAGGGTGCGCAGCGCTCTACAGCCCAGCACATCGGCCACATGAACCATCTTGCTCAGTTGTTCCACCGCCGTACCCCGTTTGTCGGAGAAAGAGGTAGAGCTGGGACAGATCGAATACATGCCCACTTCAATCTCCACCCCTAACCTATCAGCGTGGGTCTTCACCCGCTGTAGATAGTCGTCATCCAGGCTAGCAAAAAAATCAGGATCAGGGAACATCACCGTCTTCAACCCGATCCGATTGGCATAATCGAGATAGCCAAAAGCGTCCCATTCGTTAAAGCGTAGACAAAAGAGATCAACGCCAAGTTTCATTGTATACCTCCATGTGGGTGGATGGTAGATCGGTAGATAAGTAAATCGGTAAATCGGTAGATAGGTACAGAATAGAGTGTGACGACAAATCTCGACGTACCGATTTACCTATCTACCAGTTTACCTATCTACCAATTTACCGATCTACTAATTCACCAATCCCTAGTCCCCAAACGCCATTTCCCCAGCCGCCACCATGGCGTGGAGCGGGGAGTCATCAATGTCGAGCGGCAGGTCGACGCGGGCGCGGCGACGGCTCGACTCGTAGGTGGCGAAGATCAATTCGGTGGCCTTGATCACGCGGTGACCTGATAGTTCGGGTTCACGGCCATGCTTGAGGGCGTCCACCAGATCGAGCACGCCCAGTTGGACCAGATCGCCCAGACCCTTACCGTGCAAGCCTTCGTCCACCTCGATCACCTGCCACTCGCTCTGGCCCTTGCCCCACATACGCAGGGGAACTTCCTGGCTGTGACCCAATTCGATCGTGCCTTCGGCGCCAATCAGGCGGTTGGTCAGACCAGGGCCACCGACACCGGTCATGAGCAGCCCCATGACATTGTTCTGGAACTTAAATTGGCTAAGGCCATGCCCTTCGAGCTGGACGCCAAAGACGGTGCGATGGTTGCGGGTGTCGATCTGGCCAATCACCCACTCCACCGGCGTTTCTTCATTGTAAAAGAACATCATATCAAACCAGTGGGTGCCCCAGTCAAAGAGGTCCGGGCAAGTGCCTTCTAGCCGCACCAGATCGCCAATCGCGCCTTCACGCAGCAGTTCACGCGCCTTGCGATAGGGCTGGCCAAAGCGGCGCTGATGGTTAAAGGTGAGTTGCACGCCATGTTTGTCACAGGCCTCGATCATGCGTTTGGATTCACCATAGGTGGGCGCCATAGGCTTTTCACAGTGGATCGCCTTGACGCCGGCTTCGGCACACGCGATTACCATGGGCGCGTGCAAATGGGGCCAGGTGGCGATGCTGACAATGTCCAGATCTTCCTTGGCCAGCATCTCATGATAGTCGGTATAGAGCCGTTCACCGCCGTGGGTCTCTTGAAACGCCTTGGCGTTTTCGAGGCTGATATCGGCCAGGGCGGTAATGACGCAGTCCGGTGAAGCTTTGTAGCCCTGCGCATGGGCATGAGACATGCCAAAGCCGGTGGCGCCTTCGGTGCGCAAGGGGCGACCGCAGCCGATAAAGCCTACTTTGTAGGGAGCCATAATTCCATCCTTCGCTTAGTATGATCAAATTGTTGATTTAAATCGCGCGATTATAGACCAAGCGTGCGCAGGTAGTTTCGGCTCACAATTGCGCTTTCCAAGGGCGTCGGCAACTGGGTGACATCGGTCTCGACAATGATCCAGCCGCTAAAGTTGGCCGCGGCCAAGACCTGGAAGACCGCCGGGAAATCAATCGCGCCCTGGCCCAATTCGGTCCAGATGCCTTTGTCGCTAAAGGTGCGATAGTCCCATTGGGCCGGCACCCCCTCGGCCATGACATCCGGGTTGATATCTTTGATGTGCATGGTCTTGATGCTGTCGGCATAGTCGCGACAGAATTGGAGCACATCCGCACCGGCCCACGCCAAGTGCCCGGTGTCCGGCCCCATAAAGACCAGGTTATGATCGACCATGCTCCACAGTCGGTCGATCTCTGCCCGCGTCTCAATCGTGCTGCCCACATGGTTGTGGAAGCAGCTTTTCACCCCCTGGTCCAAGGTGATCTCACCAACGGCGTTGAGCACTTTGGCAAATTGGGCGAATTCGGCATCGCTCATGGCGTCTTCCGCTTTGACATGACCGGCAACCTGGTTGCGGGTCATGCCGCGCTTGGTGACATAGCTGTTGAAGCCACCGGCCGCGACATAGAGTTCGGTCAGACCAGCTTCCTTGCCAAAGGCAGCTTGGGCGCGGGCCCGATCCAAAATAGCCTGCTCCTGTGTTTTGTCCCAGAAATCTGCGCCAAGATAGCCGGGGGCGGGCTTCAGCCCATACTCGGCATATTGAGCCAAAATCTCAGCAGTGGTTTTGTCCTCGCGTGGGCCGGCCGGTGCGCCCGCATAGCCAGCTTGGGCAATATCCGCCAACGCCTGCTCCGGCGGGTAGCCACGCCAGGTAATTTGGCCACAACCAATTAAAATTCTATCTCCCATGTTAGATTTTCCTTTGCTTGCTTGATTTTTAGAGGGTGCGTTCCCAATGAGGGCGATAGACAAAAAGCTCTCATTGGCCATGTTGGTGCTTCGCCCTATTGGTGGTGCGCACCCATTCTCAGATGGGCTAACGCTTGCAGAGGGACGCAAGAAAACCTGGATCTATTCTATCATAAAATGGTTCGTGAAAAAATCTAAATGACAAAGCAGCTTCTGCCACCAGCTATCAGCTACCAGCTATCAGCCACCAGCCAGCAGCTACCAGCCAGCAGCGATCATCCCCCTACGCCAGCCGCCTGGGCGCGCCGGCGCAATTCGGCAATGTGGCCCCGGTGCTCTGCTTCATGTTGCATGACATGGTGCAGGGCCCATTCCGGCGTAATATCATACGCTTCCACGGCGCGTACACGGCGAAATTCAGATGCAGTGAGTGCGCGCAACTTGGTCAGCAGCAGCGCCCGCCCGGCATCAAGCCGCGCAAGATGCGCCGCCAACGCTTCGCCGCGGACAGCCGTCAGTTGGCCTTCCCCATCACGCACGTCATAGATCACCAATGATTCCAACTCCGGCGGGAAATCGGTCACCTGTAAAATGTCCTCGTAGAGATACGATAGCTCAATAACTGCCAGGTGATAGAGGATCGTACCGACTGAATTCCCGCCTTCGGGTGGAATCCACTCTAACTCGGCAGGGGAGATCCCAGCCAATTCTTGCTTGGTGCGTAGGCGGGTGTCTTCCAACATCCAGATATAGGGCGCCACCAGCGGATCGTAGTCGCTGGGGATGACAGCCACACGCTGTTCACGGTTTGCTTGATTCATTGTTCTCTCTCCTAGGGTTAAGCAACACCATAATGTATACTCAGTAGACTGCAATGCGCGGAGCAAGCACTCTCTAGTGCACACGGGGGGCCCACTGGGCACGGCGTAAGAGAACGCCTTCTCCGCCGTATAGCAGGGGATTTCAATTCCATTGAGTTGAAACAAGATAAACAAAGGTGCAACGATGGTTCGACCCCACGTACAACTGACCACCACCAATCATAGCGCAGAACTACGCCACCATCTCCGCGCGACGCTGCCCATGTTGCAGGCACTGCCCGGCGTGGTCGGCATTACGCTGAATGGTGGCCTCGCCCGCGGTTATGGCGACCATCTTTCAGAGATCGACGTGACAATCTATCTTACGCCGGCGCACTTCGCCCAGTGGCAACGCCAACAGAGTCCGCTGGCCCTGGGCATTACCAAGATCCGTGGTCAGTTGTATGATATTAAAGTTGTCGATCTGGCGGCGGAACAGACCACGCCCTGGTCTGATAATGCCCTTTGGGACGCGTCGATCCCTTTCACAAGCTTGTGACTGTAGATGAGCAAGGCGTCCGGCTGGACCATCAACGGCTACTTGCGCTTCAACCGGAGGATCTCTATGCCTGGCACTTTGCCGTTGCCGCCGCGGTGCGCGCTGACAAGCGCTATTTAGTCGCTGCGGCGACTTTTCGCTGTTAGCAGCGGATTTTAATCCTGCTCGCTTTGGGCCAGAAAATCAAGCACAATCCGGTTAAAACGCGCCGGCTCTTCCAAATTCGGCAAATGGGCTGTGCCAGGGATGACAGCTTGATACGCATGGGGAAGGCGCGCCGCCATCCACGCCACGGCCTCCACGATCCGCGGTTGGTCGAGATTACCTGTGATCAGCAACGTGGGCGCCTGCACATCGTGTAAGCGTTCCGTCGCTGACGGGTCGAGCGGCTGTGGATCGCCCAGTTCTAGCGCTTCGTTTTGGAGTGCGATCCGGTTCATGGCATGAACCCGTTGCCGGATGGATGCCGACACCTGGTCCGGCGTCCGGCTAGGTCCATCCACCCAGATCTGTACCTCCAGTTCGGCAGCGCAGTCGTAATCACCGGCATCCATTGCCGTATTGACCGCCTCTAACAGAGGAGAATGGGGCGCAGTGGCGCGGTAACCGCTGGGCGAAGAGCCGACCAGGATCAGGGCCTCCACCATGTCCGGATACGCCAGTGTAAAGTCAAGACAAGTTGAACCACCAAAAGAACAGCCCAACAGATAAGTTTTTGCAATCCTCAACTCATGGAGGAGGGCGTGTAGGTCCGTGTGAAAGGCAAATGCTCCTGCCACCGGCGGCGTCCGCCCAAAGCCGCGCATGTCAAAGCGCAGCACACGATACGTTTGGGAAAATTCGACAAATTGCTCATCCCACATGCGCAGATCACAGATGCCGGCGTGGAGCAGGACCAAGGGATGTCCTGCTCCTGCCGTTTCGTAATAAATCTGCGCGCCGTTGAGATCAGCAAAGCCATGTTGATAATTGATTAACAAGATAGGTTTCTCCTCGAATAAAAAAAACGGCTGTGCGCGTTTGGTCTGCAACCGTTTTCTACCTATCGTAGACATTCGACTTGGGCAATAAAAAACACCACAAGCAGCGTGCACTTGTGGTGTTTGGTAAGCAAAAAATCCCAGGCGAGCCAGTCGTTAAGAGAACGACACCGCCCATGGGCTATGGACACAGCACAGAGGTGCACAACGATATGCAGTTACGGTCAGCGGTGCCAAGACGCCCGCCAAACAATTAGATTGCAGTTGTATTTTCATGATGTGCACCTCCTTTCTTGTGATTCTGCGTAAATCCTAAGATAATTGACAAATAAAGCGTACCAGAAATAAAAGCTGCCGTCAACTTTTTTCAGCCCTGAGAAAAGCTTCCACTTTTGAGGTGAATTGCCGCTAGCGATAGATTACGGCGCGGATCTCCTCTGCCGTAAATTGCACCGTTTGGCTATCGACGCGCATCGCGCCCGGTTGCATGGCGGCCTGATCGGCTTTGTCGGTATGGAAAAAGCGCTTCTCCAGGGTATAGGGTCCCGGCCAGACCAGTGGCGCAATAGGGTTGTTAAGATGGAGTTTGACGGCGCGCTGTATATCTTCTTGAATGAGTGCACGCGCCGCCGTGGCCGAGAGGGAAATGGCGGCGCCCCGCCCCAAGCCTTCTTTGACACTGGAGGTGACAATGTTGGGAATAAGCGCCTCCACCTCTTTACAGGCATCCAACTCACCGCTAAGATAGATCATGGGCACGCCAAAGGCGCCGGCGTAAAGCGCGAATTGGGCAATCTCACCAATCGGCTGGCCGTTGAGCTTGATGTAATCGATATTTTGGCTCGACTGGGTGTGATTCTGGTTGCTCGTTGCCACCCCGGCCATGGCGTGTTGGCCAATGATCATTACGGCGTCATAGCCGGGCAGTGGCGCAAAGAGTTGCGCCACCGTCAAGGGCCGGCCATGCAACAAGCGGACCCGGGGATGGAGATCCTCAAACCAGAGACCGCCGGCGCCATGCCCATCGCAAACGAGAATCTCTTCCACGCCCACAGCCAACAGCCCCTCAACCGCCGCATTGACCTCTGCGGTAGCTAGCCGCTTGGCTTGGTCAAAATAGCGTCCGTCAGGGTAGGATTGGTCGGCAAAGGAGACGACACCGGCCACCCCTTCAATATCGGTCATCATAAAGACACTACGCATTTCCCCTCCAGCTCTTCGCCTTGGAATACACTTGCCACTCAGAAATTATCGCCAGCGCGCCTGCACAATCGCGACTTTGGCTGCCGCTTCTTCCGTCAACCCTACGCCATTCGAGGCCGCAACATTTTGCGTCAGTTGCTCTAGGTTGCGGGCGCCGGGGATGGCGGCAGAGACGGCCTTGGGCGTAATCGCATACTGCAAGGCAAATTGGCCCAATGTCAGTCCATCGTCGGGCATGACGCGCGCAAAGGCCGCGGCCTGATCGACATAATCGCTGACCTTATCGCCTAACATACTGGCGCGGTACTCCTTGCCGACGGTCTCTCCGGGCTCAAATTTGCCGGTGAGGATGCCGCGCGCCATCGGCATGCGCACTAAGATGCCGACGCCGGCTTCTTCGGCCAAGGGGAAAAGCGCATCCCCCACCTCCGGTGCGACCATGCTGTAATCCACCTGGAGCACGTCGGCCAGCCCCTGTTCGATCAACCATTCGCCGCTGGCCAGGTCATTGATGGAGACGCCGGAGAAGCGGATCTTGCCCTGCGCTTTGAGGGTGCGCATGGCTTCCGGCCAATCAAACGCCTGCATGTCGGCTAGGCTGGGACTATGCAGTTGGTAGATGTCAATGCAATCACGTTGGAGGCGACGCAGGCTGGCTTCGGCCTGGGCGATGACACGCGCCGCCGAAAGATCTTTAGCGTTGGTCTCGCGCACGCGGCTGACCTTGGTGGCGATCAACACATCACTGCGGTTACCCAGTGCCTGCCCCAAAATTTCTTCGCTGCGCCCCCACCCATAGGATTCGGAAGTGTCGAAGAGATTGACGCCTAGATCGACGGCTTGGCGCGCCAGATCGATCCAGTGGCGGTCAGGCTTCTGGGCCTCGCCCAGCCGGTTGCAGCCCAGGCTGATCTCAGAGACTTTAGCATCACGTTTGCCTAACTGACGGTAGTGCATTTTAGCCTTCTCTCTTGTCCTTTACAATTTCATCCCACCAGAGCGCCATGCGCAGCAGCGTATCGCCATGCTCAAAGGTATGTTGATAGGTTTTGGTAACCACCATCTTTAAGGGCTGGTGACCCCACAGTGTCATGCGCGGGGCTTCCCAATCTACGTGGGCCAGTTCATCTAATAGGGCAATCTGTTGTTGGCGGATGGTGCAAAAGTGCTCCACAATGTGCTCCAGCCCCATGCTCTGGGCGGTGACATAGGCATCATCGTCGTCATGCCATAGCTCGCCATCAGGCAGGCCGCCACCCAGCCACTGGCGCATCGAAGGTATGACAATCCACTCTTCGTAGCCAGTCACATGCCAGACATGACGACGGGGCGTCCAGGTTCCCATATATTCTGGTGATGGCGGTAATTGATCATGGTAGTGAGCCGGCACTTGTTCATAAGCCCAGGCAAAGCCGTCGGCACTGGCCTGGAGTTGATAGCGAAACCACGTTGTCCACTCTGTCATAATGACCTCCTTATGAGCTTTTCCCACGTTTACGCGGCAAGACTGAACGAATTTTCTGCGCCGACGCTTCATTCCTGGCTTGCCTGGACCGTCGCAATTCTGCGGTCCAGGCATGGCTTTTTTCTGTGATCATGGCAATGAGCGCGCCCAATACGCCCAATCCTAACACAATATAGAGCATCGAGAAGAGTTTGCCGAGGGTCGTGTGGGGGGAAAAATCGCCATAGCCGACGGTGGTGAGGGTGATCACCGTAAAGTAGAGCGCATCCAGATAGCTCCACCCCTCTAGACTGTGGTAGATATGGGCGCCGGAGGCAAGCAGAAGCACGACCACCCCCAGCAAGCGCACAAACTGAGGGTCGCGTCCCAGCATGATCAACAGACGCCACAGCGCACGGCCAAAGATCCACAGAATTAGTAACCAGACCAGGGCCATCAGGCCAATAGAATCGATGGTATTATCGAATATCATTAGATCATCGAATCCAGATTATACTATATCTCCAGTTGCATTTCAATCATTTACAGTTGCTTGAGCGCCAACCACGCGATCGTCTGTTACAGTAAGCGCACCCGGCAAAAACTGTTCAATGACCCAGGCATTGGTGACTATGTGACCGCTCTGTTCGCCAATAAGGTAGGCTCCGCCAAAGAGGGCGACCCAGATCATCAAGTTATCCGCCGTGTGGACATCCACCGTTGCGGCGGCGTTGATGGCCGTTTGCAGACGCTGCGCCGCTTCGCGCCCCACCACTTCTGACGACTTCCCCCGCTCGCCCAATGCATCGGCGCCCAGGCGGGTGTGGGTGTACTCCGCCACCGCAGTCACGGATGAGCCGGGCGATTTGGCGTCGGTGTGGAGCAGGCGGGTTTCGAGCAGAGGAGGCGGAAAATGGGTGCTAAAAGCCGCGGCCTGACGCGTCGCCACGCGCCGTTCACGCAGTTGCTTGCTGGCGGCAGAGATGAGCAGGATCCGTTGCAACGCTCCCCGTTCCAAGATTTCCAGAGAGGGATAGGCGTGACGCTGATTTGGCCATGCCTGCTGGCTGAAGTGAGGCGTCACCGCCACCTTGACCCCGCCATTGCCCACCGGATAGTAGCCATATTGCTCAACGTCCACCGTAAGCTGCGCCGCATAGGGTTGAAGGAAAGGCAGGATTACCTCACGCCAGAAGTCAATGGTCATGGCCCCACGCACATCAGTGCCACCGCGCACGACAAAACGCACCGGGGCGCCGGCAAAGCAGGCCGCCGGCAAGAGCGTCTGCAAAAAGAGCGGAATCGCGCCGGCGGTGCCAATGTCAAAATAGTAGTCGCCCGCCTGTAACGGTGCGGGCCAAAAGCGTATGGTGCGCGAGCCGGGCTCCACCCCCTCGGCCTGGACGCCGCTCATCTGCTGCAGCGCCTTGATGATGTGTAAATGTTGTGGCTTGAGGCCAGGATTGGGGCGGCCGGCGCGTATATTCTCCAGTTGAAAGGGTTGGTCGGTGATCAGGCTCAGGAAGAGCGCGGTCCGTAGCATTTGCCCGCCTCCTTCACCATAGGCGCCATCCAGCGTTAATAAAGTCATCAATCGGTTCCCGTCGTTGTCAAAACCACTCCATTCTCGCGCACCATGAGATGCTCCGCAAATTGATGTTCGATCAGATAGCGCTGTTCGGCTTGCAGAATCGCGCGGTCGCTGCTCCAGAAGAAATTTTCCTTGCCAATCGCATGGTCCAATTTACTCCGCTCTAACATCTGCATCACCCCTGGTTGGACGCCGGTGAGCATCAGCGTTTTGCCGGCATGGGTCATACGCTCGTTAAGTTCAGTCAGCACTTCAATCCCAGTCAGATCAATCAGCGGCACGCCACGCATGGAAAGGATCAGGAATTCGACATCCTCTTCATGGGCAAAGGCTTCGTTAAAGCTACTCGTGGCCGCAAAAAAGAGTGGGCCGGTCAGGTAGGCAATCCGAATATAGGCGCAATGGGTCTGTATAGCCATGCCTCGTTGGCGCATACGCTCCACATCGACATTATGAATATCAATCTGTAGATTGGCCACCTGATTGATAAAGACTACGGCCGAAAGCGCGCCGCCAATCAAAATGGCCTGGGTTAAATCCAAGGTAATCGTAGCCAGTAAGGTAGCAAAGTAGGTAATAATGCCCGTCTTGAAGCGGTTGCCAAACATAAAGCGAATGGCCGGCCACTCATTCATGCGGTAGGAGGTCACCATCAAAATGCCGGCCAGCGCAGCCAGGGGAATGCGCGCAATCACCGGCGCAAAGATGAGTGCAGAGCCCAAGAGCACCAACGAATGAATGATCGAGACCATCCGGGTTTGGCCATTGGATTTGATGCCAACCGAGGTGCGCGCAATGGCTGCGGTGGCCGGGACGCCGCCAAAAAAGGGAACGAGCATGTTGCCGACACCCTGGGCAATTAACTCTGTATTGGCCTGAAGCCGGATGCCGGTCATCTTGCTCGCCACCGCGCCACAGAGCAACGATTCAACCGCGCCCAACGCCGCAATCGAAATGGTGGGCGCAATGAGCGCATTTAAATTGTTCCAGGGGATCGCGCCCAAGGTCAGCCGGTCGTCCAGCAGGATGGTGCGGGGGATCTCGCCGATAATGGTGACATCCCAGCCACCGGCAATGCTGACTAATGTCGCCACAATCAGACCGACCAGAGACCCAGGCACCCACCGTCCCAAGCGCGCCGGCCAGAACACCATGATCGTAATGACAATGACGCCCACTGCCACGGTGGGCAAATGCGGTACAAAGCCCCCGTTCAAGTAGTGGAGCAATTTAAGCGCGGCCGAATCCGCACCGGGGGTCTTGACCCCCAGAAAATTGTCGATCTGGCCCACAAAGATGATCACCGCAATGCCGGAGGTAAAGCCGGAAATGACAGGCGCGGGAATATAGGCGATAAAACGCCCCATCCGCAACAGTCCAATGAGTAAGATAATTGCACCGGAGAGCACACCGGCCACCCAGACTGCTTCTAGTCCATACTTCTGGCTAATCAAAATTAGAATGGCGCTCATGGCGCCGGTTGGGCCAGAGATCTGATAGGGCGCGCCCGAAAGCGCCCCAATCAACAGACCACTAAGAATGGCGGTGACCAACCCTGCCGCGGCCGTAGCGCCAGACGCGACGCCAAAGGCCAATGCCAGTGGCAGCGCCACGGCGCCAACGGTGAGCCCAGCCAAAAGATCCTGACGGAATTTCTCTACTGTATAGCCGGAAAATTCGCGCTGCCACAACTGCAGCAAAGAGAGATGACGCATAAATAAGAGTTCCTTTACCATCCAAATCAATAGAAGCTCATATCGGTATGCGGCTGAAATTGCCATTTTTCTCGCTGGCAAGTAGTGCAATTTCACTTTGCCGCCCACATGAGCGTAAATAGAAAAGGCTCCCTAGAGCTTCCAAGGTATACCAACAAGCGCCAAGTAGTAACACTTTTTGGCTCTTCGCGACAAAGTGTACTTGACAAGTAAGGTGGCGCGCCCAGAGAGCTCCCGCGGGTGGCGAACCTACCACCCGCGGGAGCTCTCTGGGCGCGCCACCATGCTCTGTTTCGATCCACTAACACGCGTAGACCCCACTTTTTGCAGGAGTAATGAGTTGCTACTTGTGCTGCTCGTTAGTATATAAAGCGTAACCTATTCCAAACATTCTAAGCCGCGTTCAAGAATGCACCAGTGGTTTCACGTTGTTGTGGCCTTTGCCTAAAATGTTGGCGACCTTTTTGGAAATCTTAGAGAGTCATAGAAAAATGGGGCCAAGTCTATGGCGAAAGGGAATCAATTCCTGAGGTAGGAAAATATAACTTGGAAGTTTGCTCTTAATTCTCGATCCGTCATCCGCGCCCTGGTGGAAAATTGTAACATGATTTACAAAGCTTTCAAATTTACATCTATGGAATGTAACAGTAAGTGGCCATACCCGTCTGCTTATTTTTATTTCCTCTCACAATCGACTACAATAGCAACACCAAGATGCTCCAATGTATCAGGCTTGACAGAGCAAAGCGTCCAATGGCAGCCCTGAGCAAGTCCCCCGCCGGGAAGAGGCAGCAGGCGCTTGATACGCGATTGCTTTTTCACAACTATCCACCAAGGAGGAGACAATCTATTATGTCTGCACTTGTATCACCACCTGTGGTTGAACAGATTGATCCCATTGCCATGCTCAAACCGCGACGCAAGATTACGGGCATTTCCGCCATCTTGTTGCCCTTTTTTGAAGACGGCACAGTCGACTGGGAGAGCTTCTGCGCCCATGTCGCCCGTACCGCAGAACAGGGCATTGCGCCGGCCGTCAATATGGACACCGGCTATGTTAACCTGATCGACGAAGTCATCCGACGCGAGGTGTTGGCGCGTACGCAGGAAACCCTCAACGGCAAGCCCTATGTCGCCGGCGCATTTGTGCCGGCCAAACCAGGCGATGCGTGGAATCCAGCTCCCACCCAGCAGCAGATGGCGCTAATCCAGCACTATGGCGGGACGCCGGTCATCTTTCAATCTTTTCCCCTGACTGCCCAGACGCCAGACAAGATTGTGGCCAGCTACGCCCAGTTAGGGAGCGATTGCCCCGCCTTTATTGCCTTTGAATTGGGCAAGATGTTTGCGCCCTTTGGCCAGATCTACGACCTGGAGACCTACGCAGGACTGCTTTCCGTGCCTCAATGTATTGGTGCGAAACATTCGTCGCTGCGCCGTGAATTGGAGTGGCAACGGCTCCAGTTGCGCGACCGCGTTCGCCCCGATTTCAAGGTCTTTACCGGCAACGATCTGGCCATTGATATGGTCATCTATGGCAGTGATTATCTGCTGGGGCTCAGCACCTTTGCGCCGGATCTCTTTGCCAAGCGCGATGCCCTATGGGAAGCAGGCGACCCGGCCTTCTATGAACTCAACGATCTGCTCCAATATCTGGGCTTCTTTGCCTTCCGCCCGACGGTGCCGGCCTACAAGCACAGCGCGGCTATGTTCCTCAAATTGCGCGGCTGGATCCAAAGCGACGCCCCCCACCCCAAAGGTGACCGGCGCCCGGAGAGCGACCGAGGCGTCCTGCGCGATATTGCCGGACGCCTCGGTGTTTTGGAGGATGTATAGTATGGCAAAGTTTCCGCGCGTGGCCACTTTAAAGACCGCCGCTATGTTTCTGAACTACCTGAATGAACTAGGCATCACCCTGCCCTTTGACGAAGAGATGGCAAGCGGCGCCGATGCACCGTTGGCCCAACCCTACCAGGTGGGCGAACAGACCCTTGGCAACCGCTTTGCCGTCTTGCCCATGGAAGGGTGGGACGGTGAAACTGATGGCCGTCCCAATGAATTAGTCGAGCGGCGATGGACGCGCTTTGGCCTTAGCGGGGCCAAGTTAATTTGGGGCTGTGAAGCGGTGGCGGTGCGGCCTGATGGTCGCGCCAATCCTCATCAACTGATGCTGACGCCCGACACCGCCGGCGATCTCACCCGGCTGCGTGAGCGCTTGGTGGCAACCCACGAAGAACACTATGGCCGCAGCGATGACCTGCTGGTCGGTGTGCAGTTGACCCACTCTGGGCGCTTTGCTCGTCCCTATGAGGGGCAAGGTTTGGTCTCGCAGATCGTCTACCGCCACCCGCTGCTGGATCCCAAATTCGGCATCAAATCCGACGACGCGATTATGAGCGATGATGCGATCAAGCGGCTGATCGATGACTTTATCAAAGCCGCAGTCCTGGCCAAAGAGGCCGGCTTTGCCTTTGTTGATCTGAAACATTGTCATGGCTATTTGGGTCACGAATTCCTCAGCGCCCATGACCGCCCCGGCCCTTATGGTGGCAGCTTCGAAAACCGCACCCGCTTCCTGCGTGAGCTGACCGACGGCATTCGCGCCGCGGCGCCTGGGTTGGGCATTGGCGTACGTCTGAGTGCCTTTGACTTTATTGCCTTTAAACCAGGGCAGGACGCCGACCGGCATGGCGTGCCGGAAGCGTATGCGGGGCGCTACCCCTACGCCTTTGGCGGTGACGGCACGGGGGTCGGCGTTGATCTCGCCGAGCCGCTGGCCTTCCTGGATCTGCTGCAGGAGCTGGATATCAACCTGGTCTGTATTACCGCTGGCAGCCCTTACTATAATCCGCACATTCAGCGGCCAGCCTTCTTCCCCCCTTCTGATGGCTATCAGCTGCTCGAGGATCCGCTGGTGGGGGTGGCGCGCCAGATTCAAGCAACGGCGGAACTCAAGCGTCAGCGGCCCAATCTCACCTACGTCGGCTCCGGCTATTCCTACTTGCAGGATTGGTTCCCCCATGTCGCCCAAGCTACTATTCGCACCGAGGCTACCGATTTTGTGGGCATTGGCCGGATGGTGCTCAGCTATCCTGACATCTGCGCCGATATTTTGGCCGGTAAGAAGCCGCAACGCAAGCGCATCTGTCGCACCTTTAGCGACTGCACCACCGCACCGCGCAACCATATGATCTCAGGCTGCTTCCCTCTTGATGATTTTTACAAACAACGCCCTGAATATGACCAGTTGATGGCAATCAAAAAGCAACAAAGCTAGAAGCCAAAATAATCCCGGAATCTCTGAGAGATTCCGGGATTATTTTGACGGTCGTACATGTCAACCACACAAAATTTCGTCAAGCCTCTTTGAGCATTTCGGTGAAGCTGTACCCCTTGTAAGCCCCGGCTTAACCTTATACGGTTATTGGCAATTAGCCATCTCGGCAGTCACAGTGCACTACTTCCCAGCTTTATAATGCCCTCTCCATTTATTTGCGTAGCAAAAACACCGTCTTTACGCCGGGTAAACATTGTTAACCGATAAGCTTTGCACCGGGCAAACGTGAAGCCAACTTCAGTGCGGCGTGATATTCTCCTTTATAGGAGTAATCCTCATTTTGTGTCTATACGTAAGCCTAATAACGATACTCCCAATGTAATACAAATAATTTGTTTGTTTGTGAAAACCCCTATTGGCTGAATCGGTTCCCAGGCTTGCCGCGCTTTACCAGGCGTAGGCCTTCAACGGGTCACATTGAAGAAGATAAAGGGAAAAGTTACATGGTGTGCAATCAGAAACAACTGCATTGGTGGGTCGGTTTGACGCTACTGAGTGGACTGGTGATGCTTTTGCCGTGGGCGCCGGTATGGGCAGAGGGAAATTTCAGCGGCTGTGGCGGCGCAACGGTGGCGGTAAGTAATGCGGATTATGAAGCACGCATTGCCGAATTGGTCAACCAACGCCGTGCCGAACATGGGCTGCCACCGCTCAAACTCATTACAGAGTTGAGCAATGCGGCGCGCTACCATGCGACGGATATGATGCAGGATGATTATTTTGACCATCAGACCCAAGATCGGGTCAACGGTGCGCTGGTCGCCGTCTGCGCCTGGTCAGCACGTGTCCAAGGTTATTACAGCAACTACCGCACACTGGGTGAAAATATTGCCTGGGGCTATGATAGCCCAGAGAGTGTGATGGAAGGGTGGATGAACAGCGATGGTCATCGCGCCAATATTTTGGGTAACTTTCAAGAACTGGGCGTAGGCTACCAGAACAGTTACTGGGTGCAAGATTTTGGCGCCCGCACGACTAACGCGCCGGTCATTATCCAAGGGGAGGCGCGCCAAACTGCTTCCCCCAATGTCTCCGTCTATATTCACGGCAACTGGCAACAGATGCGCCTGCGCAACGATGATGATAGTTGGGGCGAATGGCAGACCTTTCACCATGATGTCGCCTGGACCCTGCGTAATGTCAATGGCGAGCGGCACGTTGATGTGGAAGTTCGCAGCGGTTCGAACGTTGTGGCCGGCAATGATTCCATCGTTTTGACCGCCAGCGCCACGCCGGAAGCCACGCCGGCGCCCCTTACGGAATCGCTCTATTTGCCACTCGTTCAGAAGTGATGTACCCTATCTCTATAACCAACGGAAAAATCTCCTCACTCGCCTTGGGTATGGATAGGCAGGGCGCGTGCAATGTGTGCGAAAGAGAGAGCTTATGGGCAAGATGTCAACCGCGCAAGTTGAAGAATTTTTAGCGGTAGTGCGCCATGCAATTATTGCCACCAACCGGGTAGACGGTCCGCCACAACTGACACCCGTCTGGTATCTCTATGAGGACGGCCGGCTCTACATCAGCGCCGGCGCCAATGCGATCAAAGTACGCAATCTGCGCCGTGACCCCCAGGTGACCGTCTGCGTTGATGGCGGCCATCCCGACGCGCGTTATGTCATTCTACAGGGAACGGTGCAGATTGTAGAGCCCCATGACCCGCAACAGGAGGCCATGCGCTGGCGCATCGTGCGCCGCTACTACACAACGGAAGCTGACGCCCGCCGTTATTATGAGTCAATTCAAGACTCGGCCAGCGTGCTCCTCGTTCTTGAACCGATGACCGTGATTGGTCAGGACTATAATTAGACGATTCTACTTAGCAACTTTTCTACTTAGCAACTTTGAGGACAGCCCAACCGCCTGCGCTAGGTGATGCTTTGCTATTACTGTGCTGCAATAAAGCTTAGAAACTCGCGAACTTTTTGCTTGGAAGAGAATGAAGCCTCCACTTTGTCGCCATTCGAGAATTCTACTAATAGTTCATACTTCCGAAACTCACCGGATCCCTCATAGATTGGGTGTGCGGCCAGAAAATCTAGTGCGGCATTGATAGTAGCAAATTCGTTTACTCGGCCATAAAGCGGTACAACCAGCACTCGGCGCACGGCGCGGCCTAAACGGGCTTCGAGCGCCGAAAAAAATTCGCCAATCTCCACTGCATTGGCTTGGATCAGATGTTCCTTAATTCGTTGCCTAAGCTCATTGGGTGCAGACACAATTAAGTCTGTAACTTTGCGAAACTCTATGTCTTCAGTCGCTTCGTCAAATTGAATGTTGATGCCTACAGCCGCAAAGGCTGTAACGATCAATTCATAAGGGAAGTAGAGGATCTGAAAGCCATGTGAGCGTAGTTGTTCTAGCGAGCCAGGAGTAAAGACGCCCGCTAATACTACACCAAGAAAGGGATTATTCCAGCGATACTTATCTGCTAAGGGTAGAATCGCGCCTTGGATCTCCTGGGCCTTATTCCGAGAATGTTTGGTATAACGTCGCCAAGCTACTTCGATAAAGGCAACAGGTTCACCCATCTCTCGGTCACTGCCATCTCGTTCAATCACAAAATCCAAATCGTGCATATTTCCATACGCATCGGTCCAACTTATCTTGCGACGGCGACGAGCAGGGCGTTTTTTGCCCTGGTAATCCAGGTAAAGCCCTTGCTCCTGGCAAAACCGTTCGAGTGGTGGTTGGACGACCGATTCAAGTAAACCACCAATCACTTGACCAAACTTGTCTACTGGTGATTCTGCCATGTTTAACCCTCAATCCAGAGTAGCCCGTCTTTAAGTGGAACTCGGTGTTTGCGATTTTTCCCTTTCGTGTTGCGGTCATGCAACTTTTCAACTTCATAGGCAACAAAGCCTGCGGCAAGCGCTAACTCACCGATCCAGCGGTCGATAGGACAATAAACGCCATAGCGGGCTGAATCACCAGTGGTAGTATCTGGGAAAAGTGAAAGTTGTAATTGCTGAGTCATATGACCATTATACCAGCACCACGGCAAAAGGGCAGAATAGTACACCAGTTGGCAAGCCTCATCCCGTAGCATGACCTACCTCGCTCTGTAGGATGAGACAAGCTGTCTGGTCTGGTGCGCAGATAATCACTCTCCACAATCACTCCTCTGGGCGATTCCCTATACATCTCTTCCCACTATACTCGGGCTATCCCAGCACCGGTTGATACGGTGCTGCATGATCCAGGCCAAGCTTCACGGCCTGGTGTAGCAAAGCAATGGTTGAAAGGATAGACCCTATCATGTCATACATTATCAATCCTTACTTGTTGGAACATGAAGCTCAGGAGCAGCGTCGCGCAACGCTGGCACAGGCCAGGCGTGACCAGTTACTGCACACAGTCCGTCAAGAAGAGGTGACACAAATGAAGCTGACACAAACGAAGCGAAAGCATAACTTGCTATTTCCTTTTATTTTCTTGTTACTCGCGCTCAGCGCCAGCACCGTGCTCTTCGCGCAGGCGACGGCTTGGGCCGCGCCGGCAGAAGAGGATACGCCCGCCGCCCAACTGTTTCTGCCCTTGGTGACCAATGGCCAGGCCACGGTGACAGTGACCCCCACACCGGTCACCCCAACCGCGACCCCCACGGCCACAGCCTCGGTGACCCCATCGCCGGAGGTGACGGAGACGCCTGCTGGCAATGTCGTCAATAGTTTCTTTGTGGAGACAGAGTGGAAGACCAGCAGCGGCGACATTGTGGTTGACAGTAGCGGCGGCATGCATGTCGCCCATGCGTACTATGAAGCTGCCGGCGGCTCGGCGCCGGTGGGGAGCGTCTATCTGCACTGCGCCAGTCAATGCGAAGAGGGCGCCAACTGGCATTCGGTTCACTTTCCGCAGCAGGTAGACGAAGTGCAGTTGCAACTTACGGCCAATGGGCTACCGCGCCTGCTCATGCATGGCACAGATTCCGCAGTGCAAACTGGGGGGCATGACTACTACTATGCCGAGTGCAATGCCAACTGTGATCTGCCGGAGAACTGGACCAATACGATCATTGTCACCAGCTATGGCACCGACATCTTTGATGTCAACGCCGATACTTTGCCCCAGCGCTATTTTGCCCTGGATCCGGCCGGCCATCCACGGTTTCTGTACCTGGATCGCAACTATCCGATTGAACCGGATCACTATGGATTCTACTATGTCGCGTGTGATGCAGGGTGCGCCAATGCGGCCAACTGGACCCAGACCTTGGTGACCGATATTAAGCAGGAGGAGTATGTCTTTGACTGGGAAGTGGCGCAGGATGCCTCCATCACCTTTACAAGCAGTGGCCAACCCCGTTTTATCGCTGAATTGATGCTCATGGATCAAGATCGCACAACGGCGCTCTACTACTTTGCCTGTGACAGCGGTTGCGACAGCCGCGCCAACTGGGGGCGGGTCAAGATTGGCGAGCGCGGCCAGGGTTCGGACCTGAGTTGGGATCTGGTGCTGGATGCCAATGGGCGGCCACGCGTTGCCCACTACCCGGCGTCACTGCCCGATGACAAAGGGGAACGGCTCTACTATGTCTGGTGTGACAGTGACTGTTTGACGGAGAGCAACTGGCAGCGTGTGGATTTGGGGCTGCCGGCAGAGGATGGCCAAGAGCCTGACATCGAACTGGATGCCAATGGCCACCCGCGCATTGCCCATGCAGATGCCTCGACCGGCGGCTTGGGGTATTCATGGTGTAATGGGGAGTGTGGCGTGGCGAGTAACTGGCAGCATGTGGTCGTAGAGTCGGCGCAAGATCTCTATCAACTCTGGCCGGTCCCCTACCCGCTCACTTGTGATGCCGGTTTCTGGGATGGTCTGACGCCGACGCTTTCCCTCAGCGCCGCCGGGAATCCCTATATCGCCTATGACGCCACCTACCATGCTCGCTGTCTCTATCAGGATCCGAATTACCCAAACGATCCGCCCTACTATCGCTTCCATTTGGTCATGCGTTCTGTACGGGGCGTCTACTTTAACCAACCGTAGCCAACATGCCCGACGCCTGTGTAGACGTCGGGCATGTACATCGGAACATTTCCGATAACTGCACCGTCTTTGCGGGACGCAACATAATTTATTAGATTTTGTAAAACGATGCTTTCGGCCTCAAAGGAGGTCATCTATGTCCATAAAAATTTTTCAGCACAATCCAATAAAAAAAATCCGACCAAGACTTGTCGCCACTGGCCTGCCGCCGGCGGCCAGCCCTTCTTTTGTGGGCAAGCGGTGGCTGCCACTGGCTATGCTGCTGCTCCTGGGTCTGGTCGTTGGCTGCACCACCCTGCCAACCATCAGGCCGGCCTCAGCCAGTGTAACGACAGGCGCCACTGAGTCCCCTGACTATGAAAGCATTGACTATGAAAATAGTGTCGGTGGTTTTACCCTGCAGTACCCAGCCAGCGCGCTGCGGCTGGATGATGCGCAGATCTCGGTAGACGGTGCATTAGCGCAGATGACCAACACGGTGACGATCCAGAATAATACGCTCAACTATGCCCTTACGATCACCTGGTTTGACTTGACCGATAACACGTCTTTGTCTACCTTGGTGGCTAACCATAGCCAATGTGCAGCAGTGACAGCCGTGGATGGAGAGCCCTATCAGCTCGCCGGTAACGATGCGTTATTCTTCCCTGATGTGCCCTGTGGGCCTTTTGGCGCCACCTATATCTTTACCGTAGCAAATGGACGCGGCTATCGCATTATCGTCGCGACCACAGGAGCCTACGCCGACATTCGCAGTGCGGTGGAAGAGGTGCTGTCGACCCTACAGTTCCAGCCACCCCATTCCCGCGAGATGGGGCCGGCGCTCTGCCCAACACCAACTGACCAGAGCAAAGTCTTGATTGACGGCGCCCACGGCTATTGTCTGCTTTATCCGGCGCCCTACGTCGTGGTGCATACCGATAACAATACCCTGGAGCTGGTGCAGCAGTCGCTGCTCAATTCAGCCGACCCGCGCGTTTCGATCCAGGTTGAAGATGCTGCCGCGCAGACTTTGGCCGCGGTGGCCGATCAACTGGTAGCCGACTATACCATGCCCGGTATGACGGCGGAACGCGGTTCAGTCACGGTAGACGGCGTAGAGGCGATTGTGCTGGACAAGCTACCAGGCAAAGATCTGAATCGACGCGTGGTCTTTATCCGTGACGGCTGGCTCTATAGCCTTTTCTTTACGCCACTGGGCGAGACCGACGCGGCCCAGGCCGCGCTAGAAAACTTTTACCAGACACTACTGGATTCATGGCGCTTTCTAGGGCAAACGCCGCTGCCTTTGCCCCAACCGGAGTCAGCGGATGTGATGAGCACCACGGTCCAGTACATTCAGGCGTTGGTCAATGTCAACATCCGCAGTGGCCCCAGCACCGACTATGGCATTGTGGGCAGGGTGGCGGCTGGCCAATTTGCCCAGGTGACCGGTGTGATGCCCAATGACGGCTGGTGGCGCGTGCGCTGCCCGGATGGCTCAATTGGCAACTGCTTCATGACCAGCGATCCGACGTTGACACAAGCGACGGATACGTCCACCGCAGCACCAACCTTACCGGCCGACAGTGGGACAGATGAAACTGTCATTGAGCGCCTGGAAACGGTCTTTGTCGACCGGGCGCCCTTTGATATGAATGCCGTCATCTATGGCCTGTTGCCTGATGCCTGCGCTTTTGTGGAACGCGCCATTACCGAACGCACAGGGAACACCTTCCGGATCCAACTGGTTACGGCACGCCAACCCAATCAGCGCTGTGCGCCGATGCAAACCGCCTTTGAACACGTTGTACCGCTGGGTATGACCGAATTACCGACCGGAGAGTATACTGTGGTGATTGGGAATCTGCGCCAATCTTTTCAGTGGAATGGGCCGGAGAGCAGCGCTCCCGTGCTGCCGACCGATGTGACTGACATTCAGGCGCTGCAGACTGTGACCATTTATAACGCGCCCAGCAGCGATGCACCAGTGATTGGAGAGTTGCAGCCTGATGAGTATGCCGGTGTCGCCGGCTTGAGTCCAGATGGCCAATGGTGGCGCATTCAGTGTGCGGTTGAACTCAATAGCGAATGTTGGGTTGCGGCGGATCCGGCCCAGACACAGCCGGTCACTGCCGATGAAAGCACAAGCACGTCGGCCATTGTTGCGTTGCTCTATCGCGGGCCGCAAGAGATGGGCGCAGAGGACGCGTCCAAGTGTGCCGGCATGAGTCTGGATAATAGCCAACAGGCCACTTTGGTCAACTGTGACGGCTCTACTCAGGTTCAGGATTTGGGCAAACGCTTTGCGTTGGATTGGGTGGAAATTCAAACGCGCTTTGCCCCCTTTACCTATACAACGCCGACCGAAAAGATCGCCTTCATCGGTACAGGCACGACAACGGGGGAAGCGTGGCAGCGGGCAATCTTGGCTTGGGCTCGGGTTACTCATGCCGAGCTAGCCACCGGTCGCGCGAGCGCCACTGGCCGCACTGTGCTGAGTTGGTTCTTTGCACCATTGGCTGAAGATCCGGCGCTCTGCACGCATTTGACGGTGCTCAACTATGGCTATGCCTATGCTGAGACCGCCAATTGTGAGGGGGGCGAGGTTGTTGACGCACGCGGTGGTTGGCTGACCGATTCAGAGCTGGTCCAGTTTGATCAGTGGCTCTATAACCGGGCGCCCCTTTATGTGGATAATAACTATCTAGATGGCCAGGGAGAGGAGCCCATGAATGAAAGTGAGAGCACAGCCGTGGCCCAGTGGGCGTCCGACGTGTGGGCGCGGCTTTGGGCAGCCGGCACGCCAGCGCCTAACACGCCCTAGAGAGGGGACACATCTATGTCCACACGAATTGTTCATTGGCTCTATTTGTTCGCTGGCGGTATTGGCGGTGGAGTGGTGTTGGCGGGTGCGCTTGGTCTGCTGGGTTCATGGCTTGGGCAAGAGAGCGCAACTGGCTGGGGAGATTTAGTTGGGGTGGCGCTGGGCCTGGTGCTGGGCGCGCCGCTGGGCATCATTGTCGGTATCGGCGTAGTGGCGCAGTGGCTTGGCTATCGGCAAACGCTACGTTGGATTATCCCTGGAGTGGTCATTAGTGCCGGCGTGCTTTTCCTCCTGGCTGAACCGCTGCACTTCAATCTCACGCCGGCGCTGCTCTGGACAGTGCTCATTGGCGGGCCAGCGTTGATCACAGCCCTACTCGTCGCGGCCTTTGCCAAGTAATTTCGCACCTGTAATACGCAGAGGACGTGGTGCGGGAATCATTCCCAATTTTTGAGTAAAGCACTCTTTAAAGGAACCCGATATGACTGTAAAATTTAATCTACAAACACTCTTATACCGAACCATTCTGATTGCGTTTCTCACGCTACCGGTATTGATACTTGCAGCGTCTCCGGTGCAGGCAGCACCAGTCGCGCAGGAGGTCGTTGCAGCAAATCTGTATGTTGTGCAACGGGGCGATACGCTCTCGGCCATTGCCCAACAGTATGGGACAACCGTGGAAGTACTGATGCGCAACAACCACTTGCAGAGCACCACGATCTATGTGGGGCAGCAACTGAAGATCTCCGCCGGCGGCAGCGACCCCATCTACCCCATTACCTATGTGGTACAGCGCGGTGATACGCTCTATAAAATCGCCCGCCGCTACGATACAACGGTGGCGGCGTTGATGACAGTAAATCACCTGGCTTCGGACCGCATCTATGTGGGGCAACCGTTGACCATTTCCGTTGCCGCCGATCCCACCATGCCCGTTACAGAATACATTGTGCAGCGGGGAGACACTCTTTCGGCAATTGCCCAGCGCTTTGCCGTCTCCGTAGCGTCGATCCGGGCGACCAATGGGTTAACTAGCAACCGGATCTATGTGGGACAGCGGTTGCTGATTCCCACGAGCCTTGGCTATCCGACCCCGGCGCCCGCGCCAGAACGCGAGGAGATTCACTTTGCGCCAGGCACAACGTCGGCCACGGTGACCGGCACTGTGGCCGATCCCGCCCATCGCGTATATATGGTGCGGGCAGAAGCAGGCCAAACCATGCAGGTTGAATTGACCTCTGCTTCCAATCTGGCCAACTTCTCGGTACGGGGGCTTGAGGATGGGCAGGTGCTAAAGGACTATGGCGCGACCGCGTGGCAGGGAGTGTTGCCCAAGACCCAAGCTTATCTGATTGAGATCCTGACGATGGAATTTAGTACGAGCAACTACAGCCTTTTCATTGAGATTCCGCCCCTTTCCCACAGCGGCACGGCGGAGCGAGTGCAGTTTCAGCCTGGCGCCAGCGGCGCCAAGTTGCACAGCTATACATCCAAGATTGAGCCGAAGCGTTATCTCGTTTGGGCGCGCCAAGGGCAGCAGATGACCCTGGACCTGATGGTAGATAATACCAATGCCTATTTGACGCTGCTCGCTCCCAATGGGAGTAACCTGGCCGCGACAGATGGGGCCATCCATAACTGGTCGGGCGCACTGCCTGCCACTGGCGACTATGTAATCAAGGTGCTCAACCCTGGCACAGGGCTGGCCAACTTTGACCTACAGCTTACCATTCAATAGGGCTGGCCTTGTCGTTCACTCAATGCGTAGTCTTCCCTACAGCACCGCAACTTTGACGGATATAGACTACCCACGTATAATGCACTATAGAAAATATAGCGCGAGTACAAAATGCACTTAGGCGTTAAGAGCGACAACATCGATAATTTTTTGTCGATGTTTACTGCCGAAGGCATCTGTTGCGCCGCCTGAACCATTTCAGGCGCAACAAAATAGACACTTTCAAAGAATAAGGAGTGGGCTACATGAGTGACAGCCAAATTTATACAAATGGTGCAGCAATCAATGGCCAACATGAAGGGCCACAGGTAGAAAATGTAATTGTGATCGGGAGCGGTCCGGCCGGCTTTACGGCTGGGCTTTATACCGCACGCGCCAATCTGAATCCCCTCTTGATTACGGGGAATGAGTATGGCGGCCAGGTTAGTATTACCTATGAGGTGGAAAACTATCCCGGTTTCCCGGAAAGCTTAAGCGGGCCGGAGTTGGTAGAGAAGATGAAGGCACAGGCCGAGAAGTTTGGCTGTCGGGTCGAGTTTGACTATGTCAACGAAATTGTCACGGATCAGCATCCTTATTTGGTGCGCACCACCAATGGCAAGGAATATGTCACCAAAGCGATTATCTTGGCGACCGGTGCACGCCCCCGCTACTTAAACATTCCCGGCGAAAAGGAATATACCGGTAAGGGAGTCAGCTACTGTGGCACCTGTGATGGCTTCTTTTTCCGGGGTAAGGATGTGATCGTGGTCGGCGGCGGCGACAGTGCAGTGGAAGAGGGAATCTTCTTGACCAAATTCGCCACCCGTGTCCGCGTGTTGCACCGGCGCGATCAGCTGCGCGCCAGCAAGATTCTACAAGACCGCGCCTTTAAGAACGAGAAGATGGAATTCGTCTGGAATACTGTGGTCACCGAAGTGTTGGGCAGTGAAGGCAAGGTAACCGGCGTGAAGACCCTTGACACAGTCACCGGCGAAGTCGGCGAGTTGGAGACCGACGGCGTCTTTATCTTTGTTGGCCATATTCCGAATAACGATCTGCTGACCGATAAGTTCGATCTGGATGAAGATGGCCATTTAATTGCCGATCGCTACACGCGCACCAATTTCCCCGGCATCTTTGCCGGTGGCGAGATCATGGATAAGGTCTTTAAACAGGTGGCCACGAGTGTGGGCCAAGGCTGTTCAGCCGCCATGCAAGCTACACGCTGGTTAGAAGAGTTTGATTCCTCGGGCGAGATCGATATCCACGAAGATCCACGCCAATTTTACCAGCCGGCGCGGGTGTTGGCCTGAACCCAGCGCACGCACGGCAGGAGACCTGGGAACCTATACTTTGCTCTGAATGAAGACCGGCGTTTTGCTTCGGACTGAGACTCCAGCGAAAAACTTCGGTCTTCATCACAAGCGCAGTTATACTCACGAGCAGCACCGAAAGTAACCCACTACTCCTGTAAAAAGTGTTACTTCCTGGCGCTCGTTGGTATAGAGCACAGGTTGTGTGGATAAAGTTTGTCTAGATCCGCACAACCCGCGTTTGACTTCTTCGTAAAAATTCCCGACCTTATGCTATACTCAGTGGCATGGCTGTGGAAAGCTCATTCGAGCCCCTTGATGTAAGTCAAATTACGCCGGAGCAGGCGCCCGATGCGGGATTGGGCCAAAGCGCGCTCTTGCTCTCCATTGGCAATGTTGCCAGTCGTGCGCTAGGTCTGGTGCGCGAGATGGTAATCGCGCGCACCTTTACGCCGACCTTGGTCGGCGCCTTTACGGTGGCTGGCCAGGTGCCGACGCTGCTTTACGATTTTTTGGTGGGTGGGATGTTAAGTGCGGCATTGGTGCCGGTGCTCAGCGCCTATGCCCAACAGGATAGACGAGAATTTGCCCGCTTAGTCAGCACGCTCTTCACCCTTTTTGGCCTTATCCTGGCCGTGCTCACCCTGATCCTTTATACGCTGACGCCCCATATCACCTGGCTGCTGGCCGCCGGCTTCGATGCCTTCGACCCGACTTTGCTCCCGTTAACGATTCAACTGATCCGCGCCATTACGCCGGCAATCTGGCTGCTGAGTATGGCCGGGTTGTTGACAGCCGTGCTTTATGCGCTGCAACGGTTTACCTGGCCGGCGCTAGCTACTGCGATTTATAATCTGGGCATTGTGGTGGCAGCGCCACTATTAGCCCGACAAATCGGTATTTTCAGCCTGGTCGTCGGTATCTTGTTGGGTGGTGCGGTCCAATGTATGCTTATGGGCTGGGATCTTGGACAAAGCGCCGTGCCGCTACAGCTTCACCTGCATTGGCGTCATCCTGCTCTGAAAAAGATTCTCATCCTCTATTTGCCCATTGCCGCAGGGCTGGTGATCAATATTTTACAGGTGGGGATTGATCGGCGCTTGGCCAGCGGCACAGGCGCCGCGAGCATTGCCTGGATGCGCTACGCAACTACGTTGCAGCAACTGCCTTTGGGGCTGATCAGCGTGGCGATTGCGTTAGCATCCCTGCCGCGTTTGAGCCAATATTTTGCTGCGCAACAGGAGCTACAGTATCGCCAAACATTGGGGCGTGGCTTGCGCATGGTCTTGTTTTTGATTGCACCGGCAGCGGTGGGACTTTGGCTGCTAGGTGAGCCTATTACACGGCTGATCTTTCAATATGGCGGTAAATTCTCCGGCACAGACACGCAACAAGTAGTGCAAGCGCTCCATATTTATCTAATTGGCATGTTCTTTGCTGCCATCGATTTTCCACTCAACTATGCCTTTTATGCACGCAACAATACACTGTTGCCAGCTGTCGTTGGTGTGCTGAGTGTGGGGGTCTACCTCTTCTTTGCGCTTACGCTCCTAGCGCGCCAAGGATATTTGGGGTTAGTCTGGGCAGATACGGCCAAACAGGCCAGTCATGCTCTTTTGATGTTACTCTTGTTGGGGTGGCGCGTTGGCCGGCTGCGTGCGGCGGTAGGGCGTGGCCTTGTGCAGATTAGCGTGGCCGCCTGTGGCATGGCGGGTCTGATGACGTTACTGTTGGCCTTGCTTTCTGCGTTGGCGCCGCTTTCGATGGGCGCCGATCTGCTCAAAGTTGTTGTAGTTGGCGGGATTGGGGTGGGGGTTTATCTGCTTATACTCCATTGGCTGCAACTGCATGAAGTGCAACAGGTGCGCAGCTTTGCACGCAGCCGCTTGGGACGTTCGGTCTGATTTTTGTGACGAGACAAGCGGAAAGTGTGTATTTCTGAGCACTTCGACGTATAATGATAGATATACTCAGTAGTCGCGTAGTCCAGAGTTGGTCAAGCCAACCTCTGTTGCCGTTGCGGTCTACTGATACTATTCGTCAGTATAGTATGGTCTAATGTGATAGTATGGTCTAATATGCCTTAGTGGTTTATAAATAAGGAAAAAGAAAATGGCTACCAAAAAGAAGGATACAGCAAAAAAGCGGAGCATTAGTAGTGCACGACCGCGCAGCTACAGTGAACTCTATAAGGATGATAAGAGCCGCACGCCCGTTACACCAACGACAAAGGCGCCCAAAGCGGTGACTACGGCCCCGGTCAACACACCGGCCAAGCTGGAAAATTGGCGAGAAGAGTATGACTATGTCATCCGTGATTTACGTACACTCACCGTAGTCTCTGGTGTGCTCTTTGCAGTTATCATCGTTGCGGGCTTTTTCATTTGAGGTGCTTGCGGCAAAATAGAGCTGCGTGAGTGACTGTCACCATTTCATCGCGGTTGGAGCGCCGGCAAGGCTATGCGTGGTGATGGTCGCGTGCGCAGCTGTTATTTCTAGGGAATGGCCTAAGCGCGTGGCTCTGGTTGGGACTGTTTGACAGTGTTGGTGTTGCGCGCCAGCGTAGCGGGGGTAAGCAACAGCCAGCCCAGGCTGTGCAGCAACCAACAGAGCCAAAAATTGCGCGTGTAAAGGAAAAGTACACTGGTAACAAAGAGTAAGGCGCACTTAAAAAGCCGATAAGGTAGGGTTGGCTGGTAGCGCAGAATATCGGGGATAGCCAGGAGTGCCGCGCCCCAAACGGCCCAATAGCCTGCCTGTGCCGCCCATGCGGGGATAGCTAGGAACAATTCCCAAAGGGCGCCCCGCAAAAATGCCCAATGAAATTCTTCTGCACCTAGGTCAAGGAGTGAAACGGGGGTAAAGACGCTGACGCGGCTTCCACGCCTATTCACTTCATCCAAAGGCGCGGAATCAAGGTGCGCCGAAATTGTTGGCAGGGATAAGGCATTGGCATAACTGTCTGTTGTACTACGTACTACTGTCAGCAGTGCCAGCACGACACCGATCATACCCATCCCAAAGCCAAAGCTAGCCAACCAGTTAATGCCGGTCAGTCCCATCAAGCGCGGTGAAACGCTCCCGAGCATGAGGCTAAGGTAAGGAATTCCAATCCAACGCGCCCGGAGGACAAGGTGGCGGTAATGGCTGGCTATCCTTGGATAACCCCACCAAAGGCCAAAGCTGACAATGAGATTGAACAAGAGCCACCAAAGCGGTTCTTGCAGGTAAGTCGGTGTCCCTGTCATTTCGTTATCCGATGAAATTAGCCAATGCATTTATTCAGTAAATTTACGCAATGAATCTGCCCAATGAATCTGCCCAATGAATCTACGACGCCTGGTTACCTTCATTGTCATTATACTATTAATTGCGATCTTTCGCCCATCCGGCTTCTGGCAAGAATTGAAGCGCATTTGGGCGCAGCGCGAGATCATCATCCGTCTCTTGAGCGGATTGGTGATTCTCTATCTGCTTTATGGGCTTTATTCCCTCTACCAACAAGGACGGTTCCCATGGTTAGGCGGCTAAAGGGGAACGCGTGCCTATGAGTGCAAAGGTGAAATCGCGAGGATTATCAGAGAAAGCACAAGCGACTTTACCCGAAGACCTATATGAGCCAAGGGAACTATACTGAGCAGCGCCATAAAATAATACCTTTTTAGGGGTGAAAAGTGTTATTATGTGCTGCGGAGTACATCGAATTGGATAACACCACAGGAAACGCCTTGTTGATCTCTCCATTAAGCGGCTAGACGGCAGCCCAGGTAGGATTTATAGAGCGATAGGAGGGAACTGAAAAGTTCGCGGTCGTGGCAGTAGTAGCTGAAGCTGCAGTAGCTGTTTTGCTGCAAAATTGATAGCCCAATCCGTGCACCGTCTTGAGGTATTGGGGATTGCTGGGATCTTTTTCCACCTTGCTGCGCAAACGACGCATGGTGACACGGACAAAACTTACATCGTCATGGGGATGATATTGCCATACGGCCCGCAAAAATTCTTCCTTGCTAATCGGCTTATCGGGATTGTGCATTAAATAATTTAACATACGAAATTCATTCGGTGTTAAATTAACAACTTCACCAGCAACTGTCACTTGCTGTAACTCCTCATTGACCGTAATATCGCCATGCGTCACAATTTTTCCTGGTTTATGAGCATCAGGCATGCGCACGCGGCGCAGGATGGCGCGAATCCGGGCACGTAGCTCTTTTAGCACAAATGGCTTCACCATGTAGTGATCAGCCCCCAATTCAATGCCGGTAACCATATCATCCGTCCGTGAATTGGCCGTGATGATGATGATGGGTACGTCTGTACGCTTGCGTAATTCCGTACAAGCTTCAAAGCCGTCAAGATTGGGCATTGCAATGTCTAAGAGCACGAAATCAATTTTTTCTCGCTCAAAAGTTTGTAAGGCTTCAAGACCATCGCGCACAGCAAACACATGATAGCCGTCCAATTTCAATGTCAGACAAAGCAGCCTGCGTAGCGCATCGTCATCTTCTGCAATTAGAATTTGGATTGGATGCTCCGGCTGATTTGATTTGCTGTTAGATTGAGTGTACTCTGTGCTACTATTCATAACTTTCCCCGCGTAAATGATCTAATAATTTAAGATAATAAAACAGCGCACATACGAATAAAAAGGCAAATTTGTTGCGCTGGCAGAACTTGGGCCAAGCACGCTCACCCAAAGATCTCTATGCGCCTCCCATCATAGGCGTTTAGAGAAGCGCGTTGATCCTAGCTTGATTGCGGCAGAACGTCAATTATTAAATATTGACAAATACTACGAAACTTCCATAGAAAAATGAAAGGTTGGCGACAAAATACATTTTGAAAGATTGCTGACCTGTAAGTGGTCCTGCACAAAGCAGTAATACTTATGAAGAATGCACAGATTTGTCAGTTGTAAAGAACTTTCTAGTAAGGAAAGCAGATCATTTAGCGTGTTTCGTCAGTCATCTGCAAAGGGAAACGCGCCAAGCACAACTGCACTGTAAAGATGATTGACAGCCTGATCAGAATCCCAGCCAATCTCATAGGATTGGTGTAGAGAAATGGACTCATTTCTCTACGATAACTATCTTGGCTCATATCAGTCTGCGGGTGAAATCGCTCAGTTTCTCTCAGATATTTGTAGCAATTTCACTTCCTCGCCCATATGAGCAACTACCCTTGTAAGGAGAGTGACATGGAATATCCGACAGTTGCTGAAATCCAAGCAGCACACCGCAACCTCGCAGATTTTGTGGTGGAGACCCCAATCTGGCAATGGCGTAATCGTGATGTAACCGATCACCTGGGCGCCGACACAAAGCTCTTTCTCAAGCTTGAACTCTTTCAGCATACCGGCACCTTCAAACCGCGCGGTGCCCTCACCGTAATGAGGAATCTAGATCAGCCCACGCTAACCAAAGGGGTGACCGCGGTAAGCGCCGGCAATCATGCCATTGCCGTCGCCTTTGCCGCGCAACTGCTGGGGACAAGCGCCAAGGTGGTCATGCCCAAAACGGCCAATCCTGTGCGAGTGGCCACTTGCCGCGCCTATGGCGCCGATGTGGAGTTGGTCGACAATGTCACGCTGGCCTTTGAGCGAGTACAAGAGATTCAGGAAGAAGAGGGACGTTTTTTTGTACATCCCTTTGAAGGTTACCACACCATTCTGGGCACCGCCACCATTGGTCTGGAGTTCTGCACCCAAGTGCCCAACCTTGATGCGGTGATCCTTCCGATTGGTGGTGGCGGGCTTTGCGCCGGTATGGCCACAGCCATCAAACAACTGCAGCCGGAGTGTCTGGTCTTTGGGGTTGAGCCGGAAGGGGCGGATACCATGCATCGCAGCTTTGCCGCCGGGGAACCGCGCGCCATCGACACAGTACGCACTTTTGCCGATAGTTTAGGGGCGCCCTACGCCGCACCGTATAGCTTTAGCCTTTGCCAACGCTTTGTCGATGAATTGGTCTTGATCAGCGATGATGAGATGCGGCGTGCCATGGCTTTGCTTTTCCGCTCAATGAAATTGGCCGTGGAACCGGCCGGCTCGGCGGCAACTGCGGCGCTGTGGGGTCCCTTACGCGAACGACTGCGCGGCAAGCGCGTAGGCGTTATTGTCTGTGGCGCCAATATTGATATTCAATCTTTTGCGGCGGCCGTACAACAAGCGGAGCAAACCCTGTAGAAAAAGCAAAGCCCTCGCGTTGCGAGGGCTTTGGAGTGAGCCGTTGAAGGGAGTTGAACCCTTGACCTGCGCATTACGAGTGCGCCGCTCTACCGACTGAGCTACAACGGCAAATATAGTAACAGACTTAGCTTGCTCATAGTATACCGAGATTGGCGCAAAACAGCAAGTTACGCGTTAGGGTTTACGAACTTTCTGGCTAGGGTTGGTTGACTAGTGATTAGGTGATTAGTTGATTGGTGATTGAGTGGGGCCCTGGCATCACACCTTTCGAGCAGGTGTTATGAGAGAATCTTAGGGCGCTCAATCACCAATCACCTAATTACCAATCACCCAATTTTATCCCCTACTGCTTTACGCGCGTTACATAGGAGCCGTCGCGTGTGTCAACCCGGATCATATCTCCTTCACTGACAAACATTGGCGCCTGTAATCTGTAACCGGTTTCAACTTCTACTTGCTTCGAGGGGGCGTTAGCCGTATCACCGGCAACGGCAGCCTCTGCCCACACGACCTTTAGATCGACCGTGGTTGGCAGAGACACAGTAAGCGGTTCGCGATCATAGGACTCTAGGATGACCGTTTGATTGTCCACCAAAAAGTCAAGCACGCCTTCAAGCGTAGCTGGCGTTAAGGGCACCTGCTCAAAAGTCTCAGTATTCATGAAATAATAAAAGTCACCGTCCGTGTACTGGTACTGCACTTCATCTTTGTCCAGCCGCACATCTTGCACGCGCGCACCGTTGTTGTAGGTCTTTTCCACGGTGGACCCACTCCGGGCATTGCGCACTTTCAGGCGAATGGTGGCGCCTCCACGCGCAACTTTAATATGTTGATACTCCAACACACGCCATAGTTGCGAATCTTCCTCGTAAATATCTCCCTTACGGAGAGATTGTACCTCAGCCATAAAATTTTCATCCTATTTTCTGGGCGAGTAGACAACGTGTCTTCGCGTAACACCCTCGCACACGAGAGCATTGCATTTGTGCACAAACTGCCAGTTCGCCATTTTTAGAGCAAGCCAGGCAAAACAGCCTGACCGCTGCTGCCATCTATGAACGCCTCTGTCCAAAAATGAACAAAGGCTAGTGGGATTATATGCAAGGGTGGGAAGACTGTCAAAAGCTGAAGGGCTTATATAGGTCTGCGGGTGAAATGCTTTATTTTTCTCCGGCGCCTATCGCGATTTCATCGCTTCGCCCCTATGCGCGAAGGTGAAGCTAGTGGGCGTTAACTCATCGGCTTATTGATCAAATTGACTGAGCGCCAGACGCAAGCGCTCTTCAACGCCAAGCGCATCCTTGGGCAATTTCTGGACAGCTCGTTGCGCCTCTACGACACTATAGCCCAGTGACGTAAGCGCCTCGATGACCTCGCTATCAACATCGCTCATATGACTGATGCCAACCAGGCCCGTAACACTGGGCAGCAGGCGATCTTTCAGATCGAGAACAATTTTCTGGGCGGTGCGCTTGCCAATGCCGGGGACACGCGCCACAATCGCCGGTTCATCGTTCGCAATCGCCATGCGTAGGGCGTCAGGCGATAAGGTGCTCAGGGTAGCTAATGCCACCTTGGGGCCGACACCGTTGACGCCCAACAGCAACTCAAAAAGCGAAAGTTCTTCTTCCGTGCTGAACCCATAGAGCGCCAATGCGTCCTCGCGGACCTGTAAGTAGGTATGGAGCGTTAACGTATCCCCCGGCCGATGTTGGGTTGCAGTCGGTTCCGGCGTCGAAACTTTAAAGCCCATCCCACCGGCAGCATGGCCGACATCAATAATTAAGTAATCTCGACCCTGACCAACCACCGCGCCGCGGATCATTCGAATCATAGTGGGTGCCTCTGTCTCTGCTATACTCCACCACAGCACGTGCGTACACTTTAGTACCTGCATCAAAATGTCTTGATGGTGCTGCGAGTATACATACTCACGGGCGGCGCAAGAAACATCATTTTACGGCTAGGCAAATGATAATGCTTGGCGCTCGTCGGTATAACTTTTGTCTATCCATACAATACACCATCAATGGCATAAATTACAAACAAATAGTCTGTAATGTCCGTAATTTATGCCATGGAGGCTGTATGTAGATCGACACACCTGAGACAAAGCGGCAAATAGCGATCAACTATGATCGAGGCTCAGATAAGTGTGCGGCAAAAATTGCGCTTTTTCTCTCTGGGAATGGTGCAATTTCCGTTTGACGCTTATATGAGCAATGATTGCGATTTAGGCCATGACGGGAGTCCGGCTAGAGGCATGATGGGTATTGAATTTATAACCGGCGCCCCGCACGGTTACCAGATAGACAGGCTCAGAGGGGTTATCTTCGATCTTTTCCCGCAACCGGCGTACTGCCACTTCCACCAAATTGGTGCCGCCGGCCAGGTCATAGCCCCAGACCGTCTGGAAAAGATCATTCTTACTCACCGGGCGATCGGGCACGCCCATCAAGTGGCGCAGCAATTGATATTCAGTTGGGGTCAGATGTACAATCTTGTCGCGCACCTTGACCTGGTGCAATTCATCGTTGAGGGTGATTTCATTAAAAGCCATTACGCGTGATTCGGTTCGTTCGGTGTTCCAAGAGACACGGCGTAAAATTGCCTGGATACGCACTTCAATCTCACGAAAAGTGAAGGGTTTGCAGATATAATCATCGGCGCCCATTTTGAAGCCATAAACAATGTCGTCGGGTCGATTGAGGGCCGAAAGCATGACCACCGGAACATCGCTGTGCTCGCGCAATTTGGCGCAGACTTTAAACCCATCCAATTCTGGAATCATGACATCCAGTAAAACCAAATCAATGGCGTGGGTGTCAAATAGCTCTAGCGCACTTATGCCATCGCGCGCTGTAATAACTTCATAGCCCGACTTTTGCAGGGAGATTTGTAACAGCTCACGTAATGGTGCTTCGTCTTCCACAACGAGAATACGGATCTCGCGCTGTGGGGTTGTCTTGGTTTCCCGATTCTGGAAAACAGGAGGCAGCTGGCCCATCCGGGTTTGATGATTCGTGTATTGGTTCAGATGTGTATATTCTCGCATTGGTCGATTTCCCGCTAAGTATTACAATTCCAAGATTCATACGATAATTGACTAATACTGCTTGCTGGTGTCTAGTATATTAATCGTAGAAAAACCGCAAATCCTTCGCGGGAATTTGATGAATTTCTAAAATTCGTCTTTTTCACTTAGAAAATCTCGTAAGGTTGCCGAAAAAGAGGGGCAATTCGGTGCTTTTTGGGGTGGTATCCTGGATTGTGTGTAACGCTCATATGGGCGAAGAGGTGAAATCGCAATAACTACAGGAAAAAAAATATAGCGGTTTCACCCGGAGACCTATATAAGCCTATGTGTAAAAAGAGTTTATAGTTTGGAAGAAATTGCAATTTACACAATTCGTGGCATACCACCAATTTGTAGAAGAAAATCAGGCTAACCGTGCGTAGCGGAGATTTTGCAAGTGGCAAATGGCGATGGCAACGCCATCGGCGGCGTCATCGGGCTGTGGCGGGTTGGCCAAAGATAAGACCCGCTGCACCATTTCTTGGATCTGACGCTTATCGGCATTGCCATAACCGGTAATTGCTTGTTTAACCTCGGCCGGCGTATACTCGGCCACGGCAAGCCCACATTCAGCCGCAGCCAATAAGATCGTACCGCGCGCCTGGCCTACGCTAATGGCAGTGGTTACATTGCGTCCAAAAAAAAGTTTCTCAATGGCCATTTCATCGGGTTGGAATTCACGGATGATCGCTTGGAGGTCGTGGAAGAGTTCCTGTAAACGCAAATGCATGGCCACGTGGGCCTGGGTGCGGATCACACCACAGGCCAGCAGTTCAAAATCACCCTGGACAGTTTGGCCCACAACACCATAACCGGTAATCGCGGTGCCCGGATCGATCCCTAAGATGACAAGTTCGAGCGGACTTGCTGCGGCTTGAAGAGGAGAAGGACTCATGGTCGGTTGAAGGTGATGGGTTATTGATGCCTCATCGGCGACCCTATTGCTTTGTTTTCAGTTTTTTGTTGACTGTTTTCCGTTGTCGAAGGTCGATGCGAGAATTGTACATCCAGTGTGTGACAAGCAAGAAACGGAAAGCGGAAAACAAAAAACTGAAAGCTGAACAACGGCTAGTCTCAACAAAGACTCTTAAGCAAATTGGGCCACCACAGCATCGGTTAGTTCCAAATTGTGGTAGACCCTGTTGACATCATCTAACTCTTCGAGTGCATCGATCAATCCCATGACGCTCATGGCATCTTCCGGGGCTAACTCCAACGTTGTATTCGGTTTTTGCATCAACTCAGACTCATCGGGGGTAAAGCCATGATCCTCTAAAACCTGCACGACTTGAGCCAGATCTGCGCGTTCTGTGTAAATTTCAACCGCATCATCACTCACCTGCACATCATCCGCTCCACCTTCAAGCGCGGCCATAAAAAGCTCATCGGGGTCCAACGCAATCGGTTCGCCCTCATCATCCACCCGATTAAAAAGAATATAGCCAACCTCGGTAAATTGCCACGCCACAGAGCCGGGCTCACCCAGACTGCCATTGGCGCGATTAAAGACGCGGCGGACATCAGAAATCGTTCGGTTGCGATTGTCGGTCAGGCAATCCACGATGACTGCAATGCCGTGGGGCCCATACCCTTCATAGTTGACCGCTTCAATTTCAGCAGCATCTTTTTCCAGGCCGGCGCCACGCCGGATCGCCCGCTCGATATTATCTTTGGGCATATTTTCGGCTCTAGCTTTATCAACCGCCAGCCGCAAACTCAAATTGGTGGCCAGATCCGCGCCAGAACGGGCTGCAATTTGGATTTCGCGCGCCAATTTGGTAAACAGCTTGCCGCGCGCGGCGTCCACTGCCCCCTTTTTACGTTTAATCGTTGACCACTTAGAATGACCTGACATCGTATAATTTCCTTCCGTTTACTCTACAAACCAAAGCCCTGTTGAAACTGGCGACGCATACACCTGACAGGTGTGCCAGCGACCAGTTCCGCAATGCCAACCGAACCCAGCCTATGCCCTATCGGCAATTTGCTCTAATACCTCGTTCAAATCAGCCGCATCATTGCTTTTGTGCCGCGCCGCTGCCGCTTTGATAAAGCCCAGAAAGAGCGGATGGGGGCGATTCGGCCGGCTTTTAAATTCAGGATGAAACTGACTCCCGAGCATAAAGGGATGATCGCGCAGTTCGGCAATTTCCACCAGGCGGCCATCGGGCGAAAGTCCGCTAAAGATCACCCCATTGGTTTCCATAACGCTGCGATAGTGGTTGTTAAATTCAAAGCGATGGCGATGGCGCTCCTGAACCACAGCGCCATGCTGCTGATCCTGATAGGCTACTGCAGCCTGGGTGCCCGGCTTGAGTTGACAGGGGTAAATGCCTAGCCGCATGGTCCCGCCCATGTCGGCAATGTCACGCTGGTCCGGCATCAGATCAATAATTGGGTACTCAGTGCTAATGTCAAACTCTGTGCTATTCGGCTCATCTGATTGAAAAATTTGGCGCGCCTTTTCAATGCACATCACCTGCATTCCCAGGCAAAGACCCAAATAGGGCACTTTGTGTTCACGCGCATAGCGCGCCGCCACAATTTTACCTTCAATCCCGCGATAGCCAAAGCCGCCAGGGACGACAATCCCATCCACCTCGGCTAGTGCTGAAATATCGCGGCCTTTCTCCAAATCCTCCGAACTGATCCAGTAAATCTGCACATCCCACCCTGCCGCTAAACCAGCATGGATCAGCGACTCTTTGACGCTCAGATAGGCATCTTCCAACTCTATATATTTGCCGACCAGCCCAATCCGCAACATGGGCTTCTCTCGCCGCGCCTCTTGCACCAAGTGCGCCCACTCGGCTAGGCCCTCGGCCGCGTCCCGCGTGGGGGTTAAATTGAGTTGCTGCACTAACCATGCGCCCAAGCCGGCCTTTTCCAGATCCAAGGGCACAGCATAAATAGAATCGGTTGTGACAATCGGAATCACTGCCTCTGGCTCCACATCACAGAAAAGCGCCGTCTTGCCAATCACATCTTCATCTACGTCATGGTCACTGCGCAACAGGATTACATCGGGATGGATGCCGATGCCGCGCAATTCACGCACACTATGTTGGGTCGGCTTGGTCTTTAGCTCTTTGCTGGCCGCCAAATAGGGCAACCAGGTAACGTGAATATAAAGCGTGTTACCACGGCCAATATCCTTGCGCATTTGGCGGATCGCTTCCAGAAAGGGCAACCCCTCAATATCGCCCACGGTGCCGCCGATCTCTACAATCACCACATCCGCTTGGGTATCGCGTGCGGTCAAGCCAACTCGCCGTTTGATCTCATTGGTTACATGAGGGATCACCTGAATAGTCCCGCCTAGATAGTCGCCCCGCCGTTCCTGGCTGATCACATAGTTATAAATTTGCCCGCTAGTAACGTTACTAAGCTTACTCAAATTTTCGTCGACAAATCGCTCATAATGGCCCAAATCCAGATCCGTCTCAGCCCCATCATCGGTGACAAAAACCTCACCATGTTGATAAGGTGACATGGTCCCCGGATCAACATTGAGATAGGGATCCAACTTCATAGTGGCTACCCGTAGCCCACGCGCTTTCAAAATGCGCCCAAGCGAGGCGGTGGCCACCCCCTTGCCCAGGCCGGAGAGTACACCACCTGTCACAAAAATGTATTTACTCATTACGCCCTTTTCCTTGCTCCTGATTCAGTTCGCCGTCGGCCTCGCTGCTATAGTTCCCCAAAAAGTTTTGTTTCACATCCCTCGCTGAGCAGATGGGACAAAACTTTTCTGGAAAGCTATATTGCAAACAGCCAAACCTATAGCCACCCAGCAACATTCCGTTCCACCCTGAAGGATCAGGATGGAGCAAAGATTTTGCTGCGAAACTATCTTAACGGAATCCAATCAAGCAATACATTTTATCACTATTTAGGGTAACTTGACGAAACTAGTCATGGGTGGATAGGAAGATGGGTAGGGACAGTCAGGCAGACGTACTGAGGACGAGCAAGCAATCGATCGGCAAGCTGTCATTGCCACCCCAGCTGGCCCCCCCTCTCGGTCAACGGCGGCTTTGAAGCGCCTGGAATCACCGATCCCTGGCTCTATGTGGACTAGACGCAGGCGCCTGGCTGGCAGACCAACGCCAGCAGCGGTCAGATCGAAATCTGGCAAAATGGCTTTGAACTTATGAGCAGCACAGGAAACATCATTTTACTCCTGTACAAAATGCTATTTCCTGGTGCGCGTTGGGATAAGCTCAACTTTCCTTACGAGACAAAGCAATCCCGACGCAAGCCTACTTGTCTGACCGCTTAATTTTTAGAAATCCCTGATAACTTGTGCTTGCGTCGTGACTTCTAAAAATTACGCTCATATGGGCGACAAACTGAAATTGCACGATTCCTCAGAGGGAAAAATCGCAATTTCAGTCGCATACCGATATGAGCCAAAAATTAAATGTTCGCGGCACTCCAGTCATGGGGTTGGCTTACAACTTCAAGCGGTAACGACACTTCTGGCGCTCGCCGCGCGCGTACATGTCAATATCGGGGGGCAGATCGACAATTTCGACAAATTCCAACCCGGCCAATTCACAGGTGCGCCGTGATGCGTGGTTGTCCGGATTGCAAGTAATCCAGAGTGTACCTAGCTGATGGTGGCGCGCCAATGGCAACAAAAGACGCACACTACGCGCGGCATAGTGATGGCCCCGGTATTCGCGATGGACGCGATAGCCGATATGACCGCCATACATAACGAGCCGCTGATGATTGCCGATGCGTAACTCAATTCGCCCCATCTCCACCGCACGGTGTGTTAGACTCATGCGGAAACGATAGGTCGGGACAAACTCAAGCACTGGGTCGCCCGGATCGCGCTCGATCAACTCCAAGATCAGGTCGCCATCCACCAAACGCCCAGGGTCCACAAATTGAAACATGCCCTTTTTATCCGATCCGCTCCGCCAAAATTTCAGCCACATCTTTCACTTCTACTCCCTTATTGGCCTGTCTGGCCGCATCACTCATCATCGTCAGGCAGAAAGGACAGCCCACGGCAATGGTCTTTACGCCCGTCTTTTCGGCTTCGCGATAACGATTCACATTGACCGCTTCATTTCCATGCTCTTCTTCTTTCCACATCTGCGCGCCCCCAGCGCCACAGCAGAAGGATTGTTTGCCGTGGCGGGGCATTTCCACAATAAAGGCGTCGGTGCTGCCCAATGCCGCACGCGGCGCTTCCACGATGCCATTCTGGCGTCCCAAATAACAAGGATCATGAAAGGTGATCCGGTCAATTTCACCGCGTGTTTTGGTGACGCTAATCTTTTTCGCGGCCGTGAGTTCAGAAAGCAACTGAGTATGGTGAATCACCTCATAATCACCGCCATACTGTTTATACTCCTTGCCCAAGGTATGGAGACAGTGAGGACAGGTGGTGACGATCCGCTTTGGTTTTACTTCGTTGAGTGTCTCAATATTGGCTTTGGCCATTTCATAAAACAAATACTCATTGCCGGCGCGCCGGGCGGCGTCGCCCGTACAACTCTCTGCTTCACCCAGCACAGCATAGTTCACACCCGCCCCTTTGAGAATCTTGGCGAAAGCTTGCGCCACCTGTTGGGCGCGCGGGTCAAAAGCAGGGGCACACCCTACCCACCAGAGCAGATCCGGCGTCGGGTTATCATCAACGGTCGGTATAGCCAACCCTTCTGCCCACTTCATGCGGTCGCGCGCGCTCTGATTCCACGGATTGCCATTGCGCTCCATGCCCCGAAAGGCGGTTTTCAACTCATTGGGGAAATTGTCTTCCATCAACACCTGATGGCGCCGCATGTAGAGGATGTCAAACATAGGTTCATTGCCCACAGGGCAGATATTGACACAGGCGCCACAGGCTGTACAGGCCCAAACCGCCGACTCGCTGATGGCGTAGTCGAGCAGATTAAATTCACTCGTCGCGCCCGCGGCCAATTCCTCCAGATGCCCATTGAGGTAATAGCGTTTGTTGACCTCTAGCGCCGAAGGTGACAGTTCTTTGCCGGTCACATAGGCGGGGCACACATCCTGGCAGCGATTGCACATGATACAGGCATAGGCGTCAACCAGATGCGTCCACGGTAATTCTTCAATTTTAGCCACGCCAAATTCTTCAATCGACTCATCCTCAAAATCGATGGGATCAATGGCGCCCAGGGAGCGGCGTTCCGGTTTTGTGGCAAAGTTGACAGCCGACATAATCAAATGGAAGTGCTTGGTATAGGGAAAGTAGGGAATAAAGAGCAAAATGAGACCCAACGCGCCCCACCAACCAACATGCTGACCAATGATGAGTGCATCTTCACCCCAACCGCTCCACGCTTGACTCAATAAGTGGGCAAAAGGCTGTCCCAGATTGCCCCCCTCTTGGGCAACAACAAAACTTTCGCCTAACAGCCGCAAGCCCACATGAAAGAGGATAAACAAGCCAACGATTAGTGAATCGCGTTGGATTGCGCCCGCTTTTACCTTGTCGATCAGCTTGACATTTTTGCGATAGGTGAGATCCCGACTGTTGAAGACAAAACGGCGGAGCAAAAAATAGAGCATCCCCACCAACACCCCAGCCGTCACCAAATCAGCGAGCAGGCGATAAAGGTCGCCAATAAAGCCCTGCCCCAGAAAAGCCACTGGAAAGTAGCCTTGAATTACATCACCTACGTTCACAATAAAATAAAAGACAAAGCCCCATGCAATGAGCGCATGGAAGAGACTGACCACGGGGCGCGTCTTCCAGATCGGCTCAAGCGTGAGCCATTCCTTGAGCGCAGCCGTCGCGCGCGCTTGGACCTCGCCCAGGCTGGGGAAGTCCCCTTGGCCACGCCGAACGACCCGGTAGACATTTTTGAGGTCGATCCAGGCATAGGCTAGGGCGGCAACGACACAGACAAAAAAGAGAATCTTTTCACTCAGCGATAACATGTACTGTCATTCCTCACGCTTGCGATGTATATACCGCACTCGCTCATAGATGGAAATAAAACTGCGTGATCCAGGCGCCCAAGGGCGCAAATATATCACTCCGTTTATTTTCATCCAAGGCAGTGCTCAGTATAACTGTATAAATCTTCGTCAACGGCTACCCGCCTGAATTATGACAAGCGATTAACGAATCAGCTATATCATATATGCCAGATTGTTCTGTGGCAAGCCTAGCCTATGGGCGATGCACATAGCGTTGGCCCAAGTTGTCTATTTTTGACCGAGGTTGCAGGGGATGCTATCCTAAGAAGGCGATGGGTTATGATGGGTTATGATGGGTTATAGAGTAGAGAACAAACGAAGGAAAGCTGATGGCAATTCAGAATTTTCACTCACTGCAGGCGCTGGCTCAGCATTTTGACAGCGTGGTTTACCAGGACACGCTCGACGATTCTCTATTGGTGAATGATACGCTAAATAATATTTGGCATCGCTACGCCTGGAGTCATGGACGGCGTGAGATTAAATTTGTGGAGAGCCTGAGCAACGATTTACCGATCCTGGTTCAGGTCTATCCGCCCTTATAAACGTTCCTAGTACGCTGTAACCGAAATGATGCTAGGGTAGAGGTGGTCACCAACTCTTCCTGGAAGGGGGCGGCGGAGGGTGAAAGACAGGGGGTGTATAGCGCCCCCTTCCAGGAAGACGCACGCCCGCGCACCCGCGCTGGCTTAACGAGCAGAATTTTGAACACACTGCATTAGGAGCATAGAACGCGGCTTGCGCGGATTAGGCTGATCCATACGGATAAAAATCTGCGCAAATCTGTCTATCCGTGCAAGCCGCGTTCTATCTTTACCCGTTTACAGCGTGGGCGAATCCCAGCCGGCAATGTCCGCCTGAACAATGTCCCAACCGCCGTATGAACTGCGTTTGAGCCGGAAATGTGAGCGCCCCACAAACTGGATCATCTCCTTGGGGTTGGTGTGAACGCTGGTCCATGTAGTTGCCACTTCCACTTGAGCATACTCCCCCTCAAGCTTGCAGGTGAGTGGCGTAATTTTCGTGTCGGTAATCTGCGGATGACGAGCAAAGAAGGCATCCACCCGGCGCATCATTGCAGCATGGGTAATCGGTGCGCCACGGCGATCGTAGAGTTCATCGCGGCTCAGTGCAATCTCGACGCCTTCGCGGTGATGGTCAAAGAGTGAGAGCAAAAAATCGTTGGCCCAGATCTTGGCATCGTGCTCATCGTTGGGATGAAATTCTTCATAGATAAAGTTCGTAGTCATGCCAGGAATGCGCACGTTATCGATCTTTTCGTCAAAAAGTTCCTCCAAAATAAAGCGGTAAGCCTCACTATCGGCCACCTCGGCCAGAAAGTGGACGGCAATGCCGTTGAGAAACATAAATTCAAGCAAATTATCTAGCTCTTCCTCCAATTGCGGCGGTGCAATGGCCATTAGAGGCCGCACATGGGGGTTACCCAGATAGGCGCGTACGGAGATACGCTCGGCATCTTCAAACTGACGTTCAAACTCCTCAATGTAGTTAAGCCATTCCGCTTCGGCTTCGGCCGGCATCTGTACATCGCTCTCACCAAATGAAGCGCCATAGCGTTCGGCTAACTCACGACGTTTCTTTTCATTGAGGATACGTTGGATCTTCTCCTGTTCATCATCGAAGAAGTTATCGTTTGGGGACTCCATATTCATTCTTTCCTCCAGGGGGTAACTATTCAATTGTTACGTTACAGAATCAAAAATATCAAGAACAGTCTCAAAAAATTTCAACGCGCATATGACCGGGGGACTGAAATTTTCCAATTCTCTCACTGAAAAAAGGACAATTTCAGCCGTATACCGATACAGGCCACATTCAAAAAGAGCAGTAACAAGTCGGGTCGATAATAATTACTCTTCACAAGATCGCATAAAAGCGTTCAAAGTGCAAAGTTAAGGATGCGACAATTGAGTTATGTAAGGTCATAATTGGTAAAAACGGTTCAGCCGGCATGAAAAGGATGGGGCGCTATGCTAAATGAAGCTCAAATGTGCACTTACTTTCTGCCCGCAGTTGGCCACGCAATACGACGTAGCTCTTTGCCACCTGAAACTGGAGCGCCTGATGCCAATCCGGCGCATCCAGCACGAGCAGATTCGCCTCTGCCCCCACCTGAAGACCATAGTGTTCCATGCCCAACACCTGCGCCGGCACGGTGGTGATCATGGGCAACACCCGATTCACGGCGCCTTGCCAGGCAAATTGACCGGTATGAGCCATAAAGTGGGCCACCTCCAGCAGATCATTGCGACCAAAAGGGTAGAACCAATTGTCAATATCATCCTGACCACAGGCAACCGGCACACCGGCGGCCAATAACTCATGCAAGCGCGTGATCCCGCGCGGCCACGGTTGGCGCGGGGCAAAGTCGGTTGCGATCAGGGCCACATGGCTATTGCAAAAGATGGTGATGCCCGCCGCTTTTAAAAGCTGGATCACAGATGCGGCGTAGTCATCGGAGTAGGCGGCCAAGGCGGCGCATTGGGTGGCGGCGACGCGGCCTTGGAAGTTGTGGCGTAAACTCTGGCGCGCCACATATTCCAGGGAACGCACCGCAGGATCCAGCACATCGTCACAGACAAAGTGGAGGTCACGGTCAAATTCGCGGGCCAGGGCAAAGCACATATCCGTGTGCCCTGCTTGGGCGGCCACACTCTGCTCAATCCACGGGATGCCCCCCACTACGTCAGCGCCCATCTCCAAGGCCGTGCGCATCAGTTGCACTGTCCGCTCGCCGGTGACGCCATCTTGGGGGAAAGCCACCACCTGCACCTTAAGCCACGGCTGGTAATTGGCGCGGATGGCCAGCAGCCCTTCCAGCGCTGTCAAACCGGAGGCCTCGTCAACATCGGCAAAAAGACGGATGGCGCAAGTCCCATGCTGAATCGCCAGCCGCATCACCTCATCGACGCGGGCAGTGACATCGGCTACAGTATAGTGCTGCTTGACGGTGTGGGCCGCGGCAAAGCGGGGCAGTTGTTGGGTCGCCGCCGGCAGTTGGGTCAGGATGCGGCGCCAGAAAGATTTGCAGGCGTGAAGTTGACCATTGACAAAGGCAGGCACAGTCAACCGTTGTGCCGCCGGCAGTTCGACTGATGCCTGCACGGCCAGGGTGGGCTCTACTGCCACAATCTGCCCTTGATCAATTCCAATATCAACGACGCGGCCATCCTGTAGCCGCGCCTGGCGGATGATCATTTCCATAAAGCCATTCCTTTCAGCCATCCCTCGCCGTAAAGATAATGCAGTAAGACAGTGGATCAGTAAGTCAGTGATCAGTGAGACAGTTTTTCACTGACCCGCTGTCTCACTGACTAACTGAGTACTGTCACGCTGACTTACTGTCTAACAGGATCTCGCCGGCCACTGGCGCTCAATGGTGGTGCGCACGACCAGTTGACCACGCTTAAAGGTCGCCAGCCGGGGTGGAATTTCGGTGACGGCGGCCAGGACGCGGGTCGTATCGAGCACCACTAGATCGGCCACCGCCCCGACATGCATCCCGTAGGCGGTCAGCCCCAGCGCCTGCGCCGGGTGGTTGGTCACCATAGCCAGGCTGGTGCGTATCTCTGGCGCGCCGGTCATGTGGGCGACATGGGCGTTGAGGTTGGCCATGTGGAGCAGGTCATAGCTGCCAAAAGGGTTAAAGGGATCTTGCACGTTGTCGGAAGCGACACAGACGTTGACCCCGCGCGCCAACAGTTCCTTGACCAGCGTAATGCCCCGTGGCGTCGGGCGGTGATTGCGCCCCATTAAGACCAGATTGCAGGAGGGCAATGTAGTAATATTGAGGCGCGCCTCGGCGACGAGATCCATTACGCATCCCGCGGTCACTTCATCCACAAAGGCGAGTGAACAGCAATGACCGGCAGTCACCAGCCCTTGCATCCCATACGCAATCGTCTGTTGCGCCAGATGGGCCAGGGTGAGCATTTGCGGATCCTCGGTCTCATCAATGTGGAGATCCAGCGCCTTTCCGGTGCGCTCAGCCAGAACAAAGGCTGCGTCAATTTGCGCCTGGGGCTCATCGGTCAAGGCCGGTGCACCGCCGATGTGGTCGACGCCAAGAGCAAGCGCGTTGGTCATGGGCGCAAACATGACCCCCTGCACCGCAGCAGGTCCCAGGGCCACCAGTTGCAAGTCCAGGCAGGCGCGCATCTCTTCGCGCACCTCTAGAATGGTCTCCAGCGTCTGTAGATCACTGGCTTCCACAATATCAATGTGGGAACGCATGGCCGTGACGCCATTGGCCAATGCGGACTGGATCGCCCGGCGCACGGATTGCTGAAGGGTAACGCGGGGACGCGTTTTCTTCAGTTGTTGCCAGACCGTAATCGCCTCACGCAGGGTGCCGCTCTGATTGGGTGCAGGCAAGTGGCTCTTGTCCAGATGCGTATGGGCATCCACCAACCCCGGCAAGACAACCCGCCCCTCCAGATCCCAAACCGCATGGGCTTGCGCGGGCAGGGCAGCGTCAATGGCAATGATGTAGCCCTGATCAATGGCAATATCGACGAGGGGCGCGTCATCCGTCAGGCGCGCCCGGCGCAAAATCCAGTCTACACGTTCCGCGACGGCGGAGTCACGCATGGTGGTCACCTGTAATCGCTACTTATGGGGTTGGATGGGTCACTTCAAAGCGGCTAATGGTGGTAATGAGTTGAGCCAGCCGTTCGGTGGCTGCGGCAATCAAGGCATGGCCCTTCTCCGCCGTGCCGAGCGTTGCATCGCCAAAGACGCCGGTAGGACTCCAATCACGCGTCAACCAGGCCGTGGCAGCAGAACCGGTGAGAAAGAGCGCGGTTTCATTTGCAGGAAACTCAACAAAGTGTTGCACCGCTTTTTCCATGTGCACCAGTTCAGGCGCAATGGCCAGCACCAACGAGGTCTCCAGTTCGCCGGCGTGAAGCCCCAAACGCCGCTCCTGCGGGGTGACCTCAAAGGGCGGGCTGATATAGAGGCCCGGCTGCAAGGTGAAACACATCAAGCCGGTAGCGGCGCGAATATCGCGGGCGTTCATCTCCAACAGCGCCGAGTTGCCGCCATGACCGTTAATAAAGGCCAGGCGACGAAATCCGGCGGCTTTAACGCTGGCAGCAATATCGTGTAAGACCGCGCCCAGGGTTTGGGCGGAGAGGCTAATCGTGCCGGGAAAGCCGGTGTGCTCGTTGCTCTTGCCATAGTTGACCGGCGGCAAGACCCATGCGCGCACAGCGTCGGGCAGTGTGCGCAGCGTGGCTTCAAGCACATGCGTCACCAGCAGCGTGTCGGTCAGCGTGGGCAAATGGGGGCCATGCTGTTCAATCGCCCCCACGGGCAGGATCACCACGCCCTCTTGCTTGTCGAGTGCGGCCACCTCTTGCCAGGTGAGATGGCTCAAATTGCGTGGATTGCGGGTCAGTGTCATGGCGTATCCATCTTTTCTTGGGCCCTAAGATGGCCAGGATTGAGCAAATTGTGAGGATCCCACGCGGCTTTGGCGTCCAAAATGGGCTGGCCATTCCAGCGTGAATCTTCGTCCAGGTAGTGGGTGTGGGGGTTGGCAATGCGCATGCCGATCTCTTCGCAATAGGCAATCAACTCCCATAACTGCGCCTTGGAGTGATGGCGCACGACACTCAGCCCTTGGGGAACAATCCGGCCGCGCGCCTGCATAAACTCAACATGCTCCAAGACACCCGCGCCATAGCGTGCTTTGCGCAGCCGCACCTGCTCAAAAAGCCGTTCCGGGTCAAAGGCATCTTGCAGATAGGTCAGCGTGGGATCCGCTTTCATGGCCCATAAGGTGGTGTGGTTCCAGGTATAGTCCACAAGCCACAGACCGCGACGTAGGTAGTCAGCGTGGGGGCCGTGCCAGGTAACAGCGCCGCCGGCCGCTTCCGCCCGCGCCCGCATAGCCGCCGGATCCAAGACCACCTGCAACAGAAGCTGCGCCTTGCCCTCCACTGATGCACCGGCGCGCACCAGCAACGGAAAATAGGAAGGCAAGGGCCATTCCAACGCGGTGATCAACCGTTTGGGAACGTGCTCGTCGTAGGCCAGCGCCTGAGCAAAGCGCAGCGCCGCCTCAATGTCAGCAAAGGCGAGCGCATATTGTTCCCAGGGTTGGGCCGGCGCCAACGCCAGGGTGAGATCGACGATGACACAGGTGAGGCCGCAATTATGGATCACCCCTTGCAGCGCCTGATAGTCACTGACCTGGATCACCTGGGGCTGCGCTTCCACAGTCACCACCGTGGCGCCCAGGACATTGCCCGGATCCCACAAGGTGCCCCAGGTAATCGAGCCGACACCGCCGGAACCGCCGGCCAGAAAGCCACCCGCGGTGGCTGTGAGCAAGGTGCTGGGAAAGAAACGCAGTTCTGCGCCAATCGCCCGCGCCTGTTGCTCAACCGTTTTGAGCAGAATGCCGGTCTCGACCTTGGCTGCCGCCGGGGTCAACTCTAGGATGCGGTCGAGCCGTTTGGTGTTCAGTAGAATACCGCCTTGCATCGGCACACCCTGGCCATAGTTGCCGGTGCCGGCGCCGCGCAGAATGAGGGGGACCCGTTCACGCGCGGCCAGGGCGACCACAGCGATCAACTCATCAACCGTGCCGGGATGGACAATAACGTCGGCGGCTTTGTTTTCCAAAAGGGGTTTTAAGACAGGCGAGTACCAATAACAATCACCGGAACCTTGTCGGCAGGCTGCGGCGCCGGTGACAACATATTCGGCGCCAACGATGGCGGTCAGCGCATCAAGCACCGGAGTAGGCAGTTGAGACATGAGCAATTACTCCTGATAGCAACAGTGTGTGCGCATAAAGAGAAAGTCACCGACGCGGTGCAGGCTGTAGGGCTGAGAATAGGGCGCCTTGCCCGGCAGCCACGCCACTCCTTCACAGTAGCTGGGACGAAATTTCTCATTGCTGCGGCCAATAAAGTTGGGGCAAAGGGTGACAAATTCCTCGTCAATCAGCGCAGCGTCGAGCATGGCGCCAAAGGTGCGGGCGCCCCCTTCGCAAAGCAGATTGCGCACGCCATAGTCATCATACAACAGTGCCGAAAGCCGCTGCAAATCAACCCCATCGGCCCCTAGCTCCAGCACATCCAGCTTCGCCTTACATTGCGCGCCGCGGGCATAGGCCGCACCGCGTTGGGTGGTGGCCAGGATAATGTGATCCTCCGCTTGCTGAAAACAGGCGCCATCAAAGTTTAGTTTGCCTTCCAGTGAGACAATGACCAGGATGGGCGTAGGGGCAAAGCCCTCGGCTTGACGCTGGGCATTGAAAGCGGCGCCATCATAGGGACAGATAAAGTCGGCAGTCCAAAGGTGGCTGGTCTCTAGGTTAACGGTGGCATCGCCCGACATAATGGCATCCGCGCGCATCCGTAGTAGTCCCATCAGCCAACGGTCGTGGGCATTAAAGTCGGTCACCTCACCGCCAGAGAAGGCATTGGGCTCGTTGTACGAAATGCGGCCATCGCGCCCCTGCGCGAAGTTGGAATAGGTGTAAGGACGGTTGGCCACCGCAGGCAGATGCCAATCGCCGGGATAGATCTGACGAAACGCCGCCGGTAGCGAGGGTTCTGCCGGCATCTCGCCATTAAAGAGCAACTGAAAGGGCGTGCCGGGGCCTTGTAGTTGGATCACAGATTAAGTCTCCTCTACTGGACTGATGGTAAGAGTACTAGACCAAGCTTTCAACAAAAATTCGCAGCCGTTTGAGCGCCTCTTGGGTATGGGGGTGATAGTCGCGCATGAGTGCTTCCGGGTCGGGGTCACGTCGATAGGCATCAAGGATCGCCTGTGCTTTGGCATCGGTCTCCATATCCAGATAGCTGGAGGCGAGGCGCAGTGACAATTCTGCGGGCGCCACGCCAAAGGCCGTGCCCGGCAACGATGAGATTTGATAGGTTTCCAGCAGATAGGCGGCCAGTTCCGGCGAGGTGGTTATCCCCAACTTCGCCAGCGCTCCACGCCACGGATTAAAGGAAGGAAACATGTAAAAACCTCCGTCGGGCTGGACGCAGGGCACGCCCATGGCCGCGATGTGATGCCATAGATATTGGGTGCGAATGGTATGGATGCGGGCACATTCCTGGACATAGGCGTCAATGGCGGCGTCGTCGTTGTAGGCGGTGACCGCGGCATATTGCACCGGACCGGTTGGTGAGGACCAGATTTCGCTGGCAATGACGCGCAACGCCTGCATCAGCCGTTTGCCTTCCGGTGTATTGGGCAGAACCGCTGCGCCCAGCCGCCAACCGCCCAAGGAGAGATGTTTGCTCAAGCCCCCCAGCACAATGGTCCCCTCCGGATAATCGTTCACCAGGGAATAGTGGGTGCGGCGTCCATGGGGAATCAGGCCATAGATCTCGTCGCTGAGCACAATGATGCCCTGTTCACGGCAGTAGCGCCCCAGCTCGATCAAAAAGTCGTGATCAAACATCTGCCCCGTGGGGTTGTTAGGGCTGTTGATCAGCAGAATTTTAGCGGGGTTGGTGCTCTGGCGCACGGTTTGATCCAGCTTCTCCAGGGTAAGGGCATAGCCATCTGCCGATGTGGCCGGGACTTGGTAGACCCGTTTGTGGATCAGACGGGCCTGGGGACCATAGCTGACCCACGACGGTGTCGGCAGGATCAGGTCGGCATCAAGCGCCATTTGCAACACAAAAAAGACCGGCTTACTGCCCGGCCCAATGATTACCTGATCGCTTGTCACCTCCATGCCCAGTTTGCGCGTATAAAAACCGGCCACCGCTTTGCGCAACTCAAAGAGTCCCTGGCCAGCCAGATAGCTCTTCTTGTCCGCATGGTCGCGCAGTGCATTCCAGATCTTGGGGTGCACCGGAAAGCGCGATTCGCCAAAGCCCAGATGGTAGACCGTCTTGCCGGCGTTCCACATTTCATTAACCCGCTCGTTGATCAAGAGCGTGGGTGACGGCTCTAATTTGTCGCGCACCGAGGAGTCGAGGTGAAAGAGCTTGGTGGACGGCGTTGCCAAAGTCATAGGAATTCTCCAATCTGAACAGCGGGGCTGGCAAGTTATGGGCTATATAGGCTGCTCCCAGAAGCTAACGATATATGTTGCGTGTTGCGTGAACCGCTGGGGATGACGTTGCTGAACATATAGCGCTTTTAGGCGTAGCTATAAAAATGCGCAGTTGCTACACTGCGCATTTTTATTATACTGATCCCTTGGCATAGCCCCAAATATCACTAAAATCTTCAATCACTTATCCCACCCAGAAGGCCTTCTCCAGGTTCGTAAAGTCGCTGGCCGGCCCTTCGTATTTATTGCGCCCTAGTTCCAGCACGTAAACGTAATCGGCAATCTTGAGCGCCTGGCGGATCTCCTGATCGACCAGCAAAATGGTGAGTCCATCGCGGTCGCGCAGGTCAACAAGCATCTGGTAGACTTCCGCTGAAAGTAACTTGGCCAGGCCAGCGGTCGGTTCATCGACCAGGATCACCTTGGGGTCGGTCATCAACGTGCGACCGATCTCGATCATGCGCTGCTGACCGCCGGAGAGTTCACCGGCCTGTTGTTTGCGTTTATCACGCAGGATGGGAAAGCGCGCATAGTTCTCCTCCAATTTGCGCTTAATGCGGCGGCGATCACGGCGAAAGGTCCAGGCGCCCACTTCTAGATTCTCCTCCACCGACATCCAACGGAAGATGCCCGGCTGCTGTGGAATGTAGGCTAGCCCCTTGTTGATCCGCGCATAGGTGGGTACGCCCAAAATGCTCTGGCCATCCAGCAAAATTTCGCCGGCATTCGGCTGCAGGAAGCCATAGATCGCCTTGAGCGCTGTCGATTTGCCCACACCGTTGGCGCCCAGGATCGTGGTGATCTTCCCCGCATTGGCTGTAAGCGTCACATTCTGCAGGATATTTAGATCGCGGTAGTAACCGACGTAGAGATTCTTTATTTCAAGCATGGACCGCTGCCTCCGCTACTGCTCCTGTTACACCTGCTTCTGCCTCGTCTTCATCCTCACCTAAGTAGGCCGACTTGACCAGCGGGTCATCTTTGACTTTATTGGGGTCGCCGTCGGCAATCAGGTCGCCATAGTTGAGCACCAGTAGCCGTTTGCTCAGGGTAAAAATCGTATCCATGTCATGGCTGATCAGAATAATCGCCTTGCCTTCATCGTTTACGCGCCGGATATACTCATAGATAATCTCCATCAAGCGTGGATGGACGCCGGCAAAGGGTTCGTCCAAGATAATGAGTTGGGGATCGAGCATGAGCAGACGGCCCAGCTCCAACAGCTTCTGCTGACCACCGGAGAGGGCGCGGCCATATTCATGGGTCAGATGATCCATGGTCAGAAAGTTGAGCACATCGCGCGCTTTGGCTTCCACCGTCTTCTGGCGTGCGGTCGCATGGAGCGCCATCGCTGGCACCAACAGATTCTCCAGCACCGTCATACGGCGAAAGGCGCGGGTCACCTGAAAGGTGCGCCCCAACCCGGCCCGCGCCACCAGGTAAGGAGGCAGCGTATCGATACGCTTGCCGTTGAGATAGACCGTGCCGCTAGATGGCTTCAGCGCACCGTCGAGAATATTGGTCAACGTCGTCTTGCCGGCGCCATTGGGGCCAATCAAGCCGATCAACTCCGGCCCGCGCACCCGAAACGAGACATCCTTGAGCACCTGGAGACCGCCAAAGTTCTTGCAGATATGGTTGACGTTCAATTCAAACATCGGGCTTACACCTCACTGGTCGCTTCGGGTGGTGTCATATCAGCGGTCATTTGTCGCTTTGCTACGGTCGCCTCGGCCATGCCGCGCCGGGAGAAGGAGAGAAAGATCGGATGAATAAGGCCATTGCGGAAGAAGCGCAGGGTGATCATGAGCAGCAGGCCAAAGCAGACCAGCCGCCAGGTTGTCATGTCAATGGTAAAGGAGCCAATGTCAAAACTGTTGCGCAGCAGTTCCAGGGCAAATTCCAGAATAATTGCGCCGACGGCGGCGGCCACAATATTCTCTAGCCCGCCAATGACCGCCATCGCGATCACCAGACTCATCTGGGCGATGATGAGGATGTTAGGGGTGATAATACCAATGTAGTGGCCTTGCACCGCACCGGCCGCGGCCGCCATCATGGCTGTCACGACAAAGACCAGCACCTTATAGCGCACGACATGCACACCCAACGCCGCGGCCGCTTCTTCATCTTCACGAATGGAGCGAATAAAGAGGCCAAAGCGCGAGGCGGCCAGCCAGCCCATAATTGCCATGCAGAGCAGAAAAAGAACCAACATCACATAGTAGGGCGGAGTTTTGCTGGTGGACGAGAAACTCAAGCCCAAAAAATCGATGCCGCGCGGGAAGAGGGGCAGCATCTCCAGTCCGCTTTGCCCCTGGGTAATGTCCAACTCGGCGCTAATGGCGGCGCGCAAAATTTCGGAGAAACCAATCGTAAAGAGGGCTAGATAGGTGCTGCGCAGGCGCAAGACCAAACCGCCAACGAGCAGACCAAAGAGCCCGCCGACAATGACGCCCAAGCCAATGCCTATCCAGAGCGAGGGTTGGATAATCACCGTGCCCACGGGAAAGGTGGCTTTGGCAATCTCCAGACAATTGGGCGCACCAGCCTGTTTGACCCCCAACGGCTCTAGGATAACCAGCCATAGGTTGCCCACAGGGATCTCCCGGCAGAGGTTGGTCGGGGCAGAGGTGAAGCGGATGTAAGCGCCAAAGAGGGCCGACGTATAGGCGCCAATCGCCATAAAGGCCATGTGGCCAAAGGAGAATTGACCCGCGTAACCGGCCAACAGTGACCAACTGGCGGCCAGAATTGCATAGAAAAAGGCGGTAATGGCCAGGTGCATTAGGTAGGGTGAATTTTGCAGGCCCAGCGGCGCCGCCAGCAGCAGCACAATCGCCGCCAGCCCCGCCAGCCAGCCTATGAGTTTGCCGCTCATTATAACTCCTTCCCAAAGAAGCCGGTTGGCTTTAGCAGCAGCGTCAGGGTAAGAATCACCATACCATAGGCAGGAATATAGGCGGCGGCACGCGTGGGATCGGGGATACAGCCGACGCCCACCATCTCGACCAGGCCAACCAGGATGCCACCGACAAAGGCGCCGGATAGTGACCCCATGCCGCCCAACACAATAATCACAAAGGAACGGGCCGCGGCGGGGATTCCCACTTGGGGCAGCCAAGCAAAGACCTGGACCAGCGACGCGCCGGAGACGCCGGCCAACATCGCACCCAGCCCAAAGGCCATGGTGTTCATGGCATTGGGGTTGATACCGGCCACCGCGGCCGCCTGTTGATCCTGGCTGACGGCGCGCAAGCCCCGCCCGATCCAGGTGCGATAGAGAAACCATAGTAAGAGCAAGAGCAGCACCACCGAGATCACTGCGGCGGTAAAGCGCGGGTTAGGAATGGAGATGGCGTCAAAGAGGCGCAGATTCCCCGGCGATGATTCCAGTAGCCAAGCATTTTCCGCGCTGGGCAGGGCCAAGCTGGGAAAGGGAAAGTAGCGTTGAACCTTGACCGGATTGGCGCCGGCAATGGCTTGCACCGAATATTGCAGGAAGAAAGCCAACCCAAAGGTGACCAGAATGGCGTACTCTTTGGGGCGCTCGATCTGGCCGGTGTTCATGACGCGCAAGAAGAGCAATTCAAAGATCGCGCCCAAAATAAAGGTCGCCACTGCGGCACTAATAATCAGCAGCAGCGAGCCGGGAATGGCCAGTAGCAGTGCCTCCCAATTTTCGTACCAGCCAGTGTGGCCAAACCAGAGCAGATAGCGGGGCTGGAGTGCGGCTGTCATCTGCGTGTTGAGCGTCTCGTACAGGTTGGTGACACTCAGGTAATAGACCACCATGCCGCCGATCATATAGAACTCGCCGTGGGCAAAGCTGACGACGCCCAGAATCGAGTAGATCAGGGTCAGCCCCAGCGCCATGAGGCTGTAGATAATCCCAATCACCAACCCATTGCTGAGTTGCGAGATGACAAAATCGCCATTGGTGACACATAAATTTTCCGGATCGGCTTTGGCAAAGGCCCAAACGACAATGGCCATAATCAGCACCGCCGCCCCGGCCAACATGCGCCCCGTCAGGCGGGGTGTATAGATCCAGAGCGGGATCAGCCCAATCGGCCCCAGCGCGGCGCCAATGGCCGCCCCCCCCAGGCTGGCCTGTGAAACGTCCAGATCACGCCGCGCATAGATCCGCGGCGTCACCATACCCCCTAAGATACCCCAGACCACGATCCAGAGTATTGCGCCGACAAAGAGAGAACCATTTTCCATTTGCTAAGCATCTTCCCATACTGATGGATAGTCATGTAGGAAGCATCTCAGCTGCGGGACAGCTTCGCGTCTAAGGATGCTTCCTCCACAGGTCAAGATGGTATAGAAAACGGCCAGCGGTTCACCGTTAACCATTAACCGTTCTCCATTAACCATTCCTTAGTTGCTAACCCAGACCACATCGCCGGTGGCGTATGTTGCGGGGTAGACAACGGCCGCCACGGTGGAATCCTGGCCCTCTTCCTGATATTGGACCATGGTGATCGCGGGGTCTGGGAATTGATGCCACCACTTGGGCTCCTTGCCGGCAGCTTCGGGCATATTCTTTGAATTAACTGGGAAGGTAATCGTGCCCAGCGCGCCCTCATAAGTAGTGTTTTCCAGCGCATCAATAATCGCCTGAGGATCAGTGGACCCCGCTTCGGTAATCGCTTGGGCAATGATCATGATCGAGTCATAGGCTTCCAACGCGTAGGACTCAGCCGCCTGTTTGCCGGTGCGCTCGGTGTACTTCTCCACAAAGTTTTTAGCCACATCGTTGTAGAGTTCCACCGGCAGACCGACGCGGCGCACGAAGCAGTAGTTGCCATCGGGCACATTGGTCCAATAGGCGCCGCTCTCTAGGGCCACCTGGTTGCACTGCATGGGCACATCTTGTGGGCCGACCCCGGCTTCGGCGGCCTGCTGAATAAAGTTATAGGCCGATTCACCGGTATTCAACACCATGATATAATCGGGCTCTTCGGCGCGCATCCGTTCGATGATGCCGGAGAAATCCTGGGTGCCAATGTCGGTGGTAAAGGTGGTCGCTTCAATGCCAGCTTCGGCTAGACCGGCGGTGGTCGCCTCGGCCGCAGGAATGCCATAGTCGGTGTTCTCCGTCACAATAACCACCTTTTCAATGGTATAGCCCAAATCATCACGCAGGTGGCTAATGAACTTGACATCAACCGCGGAGACTTCCGAGTTTAGCGGCGCAATGCGGAAGATCTCCGGCTGCATATCACCGGTAATAGTGTCATTCCAGGTTTCCGCAAAGACAACCGGAATGCCATTGTCGTGGGCCACTTCCTTGGAGGCCACACCGACCGAGCTATGATAACCACCGCCGACGGCAACGACGCCATCCTGACTGATCAGCTTCTCCATGACCGCGGTGCCCCGTTCAGGCAGCCCTTCGGAGTCTTCAATGATCAACTCCACCGGGCGCCCCAGCAACCCGCCATTGGCGTTAATCTCATCGGCCGCGATACGCATAGCGTCCACCATTGCTTCACCGCCAACCACGGTACCCGGTGCAGAGAGCGGCGCCAGAGCGCCAATCTGGATCGGCTCACCCTCAGGTGCGGCAACCTCTGCAGCAGGAGCTTCTTGCGCAGGGGATTCAGTCGCTTTGGCCTCAGCAGGGGCTTCCTCTTCGGCGGGGGCCTCTTCTTCGGCGGTGGCTTCTTCCACGGGCGCAGCTTCTGCTTCGGTGGCGGCTGGTTGCGCTTCCTCGGCGGCAGGTTCGCCCACCACCTCCTGCTGTCCGCCGCACGCGGCCAACATCAGCGTCAATATCACTAACAGACTGACTAACCAGTGGAGTGATTTTGCACGTTGCACAGGTCGTTCTCCTTTCGTCATACATAGATTGGATAAGCGTCGGAGGGAAACGTAAAATTCAGCCAACCGCAGAGCAGTAGCCAGAGCCATTAGGCGCGTATTTTTCGATTACGGTTGTACTGAAAATAAGTTAGCCGGATAGCTGATCAAGCAAATCGGTAACATTTCAGGCTATGTGCAATGCCTAAAACGATTCAGGCTATGTGCAATGCCTAAAACGATTCAGGCTATATGCAATGCCTGAAACTGTCCAGGCCGCACACAAAGCCTGGGTAGGGTTACACAATCGTCTCTCAACTATTCAGCCAACGGATCACACAAACAAGCGCAGCAAGAGCAGAATTAAGATTCATACCATTTGTGCGCGACCACCCAAACAACGAAGCGGGGCAGATTTCGTGGATATAGTAACAAGCGCCAAGTAGGTACACCTTTTACAGGGGTAAGGGATTACCTCTTGTGCCGATCACGAGTATAGTCTTGTCGGTAAACAGCAACTGAAATGAAAAATCAAGGGGCAAAACATAAGCAAAACTGCCTAGCAGAAAGAACTAATGCTTTGCAAAGAGAATTAACAAGAGAAATTTCATAGTTTCTGTACAGAGTATAGCATCAACCCCAGGATACGTCAAAGAAAACAACAACGTAGAAAGCTCAAGCAAGATTTAACTCGTACACTGCGGTCTACTGAGTATATAACTCATGGTACGCACCTTCAAATTTTCATAAGTTCTGTCCTCGTGTAGGGAGCATCCTCCGATGCGGCTTTTTTGCGCTGGAGCCGCATCGGAGGATGCTCCCTACACGAGTTAGCTGAAACCCTCGTAACATGAATAAGTCACTGTTTACAGTCTATTGTCCCACACAAACCATATGTCACGCGTGGCATTTCCCCAAAGCCTGCAAAATGCTGCGCATTGCAAAGTTGGCGTTCTTTGACAGTTGTGGTAAAATTGTCCTACTGAAATGTAAGCCAGTTCAATTCAGAATCAATCCTCGGTCTCGCTGAGTTTTTTTACCACTCTTGGTAGCTCTATCATTGCGATAGCCTCGGCATTCCACCTGGCTAACCACAGTAAAGTTTTCGATTTTCTAAAGGCTTAGTCTGGCAATGAAGTGCGTTTTCCAGCCATGTATTTGGGAGAAAGCGGTTATATAACCGCCGCCTGAATCCTTTTAGGCGCAAAATCATGAGCCGCCTGAATCCTTTTAGGCGCAAAATCATAGCCGCTAAGTCTGCCGTTTTTCCGATTTTGTCCGGAAAAGATGATTTTGTCCTTGTTTCCTGGGGTAAAGTGCACAGTTTTTGCGAAAAATCACGCAATTACTTGGCCACCCCGCTGACACTGCTGCAACGCGGCCTGCTTTGGCGACCGTTGCGTTTGCCTGCTGCCAGAGCGGGGCGTTTTCAGCCACAGTTGTTTTGAAAAAATGTGTTACAAAAGGCAAGGAGGAATACGTTACGGTGCGACGCCTGTGCCATAACTGCGTCGCCATATCGCTTACAGGAGCTTTACAGATGAAACATCCAACCAACCCAACGACAAAGCTTGTAGAGAAAAAGCTGCCAGAGAAACAGTTGGCAGAGAAGCTCAATCTCCAGCCACACCTGCGTTCTGCGGAGGCGCACCCTACCGAAGTGCGTGTTGTCGGTAAACACGGCCATAGTATGAATGTGGTCAAACATGCTCATCAGCTTGAGCAACCACTGCAGCTCTCCCAGCCACCACTGGAGCTACATCAGCCAAGATACAAGGTCTATACCCTCAACAATTTTCGGCAACTGCCGCAGATGGTGCGGTTGACGGAGGAGCAGAAATTCGCGATCGAAGTGGTCGCCCACGTGCTCCCCTTCCGCACCAATAACTACGTGATCGAAGAGTTGATCAACTGGGACAACGTGCCCAATGATCCGATCTTCATACTCAATTTTCCACAGCGGGCGATGCTCAAGCCGGCACATTTTGACGCAATGGCCCAAGTTTTGCACAATGGCAGCAGCAAGGCAGAGATCGAGGCCACGGCCAATCGTATTCGTATGCAGCTAAATCCCCATCCGGCCGGACAACTGGAGCACAATGTGCCGTCGCTCTACGACCAGAAGTTGACGGGCATGCAACATAAATATCGCGAAACGGTGCTCTTTTTCCCCAGCCAGGGACAGACCTGCCATGCCTATTGCACCTTTTGCTTCCGCTGGCCCCAATTTGTGGGCATTGACGAACTTAAGTTTGCCATGCGCGAGACGGAACTGCTTGTCGATTATCTGCGCCAACACCCAGAGGTCAGCGATGTACTCTTTACTGGCGGCGATCCATTGATCATGAAGACCAAGAACCTGGCGACTTATATCGACGCCCTTTTGGCCGCCGACTTGCCTAATCTCAAAACGATTCGGATTGGCACCAAAGCGCTGAGCTACTGGCCTTATCGCTTCTTGACCGACAACGATGCCGAGGCGTTGTTGCAACTCTTTGAGCGGGTGCGCCGCGCCGGCAAGCACCTAGCCATTATGGCCCACTTTAACCACCCCAATGAGTTGCAGACCCAAGCGGTGGCCAAAGCCGTCAAACGTATTCGGGCCACCGGCGCGCAGATCCGCACGCAGTCGCCGGTGCTCCGTCATATTAACGACAGCCCTGCGGCGTGGGCGACGATGTGGCAAAAACAGGTCAGCCTGGGCATGATCCCCTATTACATGTTTGTGGTGCGTGACACCGGCGCGCAGCACTACTTTGGCCTGCCGCTGATGCGGGCGTGGGAGATCTTCCGCGCCGCCTATCAGCAAGTTAGTGGTGTCTGTCGCACTGTGCGCGGACCTAGCATGTCGGCCCACCCGGGCAAGGTGCAGATGTTAGGGGTAAGTGAGATCCAGGGCGAAAAGGTGATGACCCTACGCTTTATCCAGGGGCGCAATCCAGATTGGGTGCACCGCCCCTTCTTTGCCAAGTATGATCCAGAGGCCATCTGGCTCGATGATCTGCAACCGGCCTGGAATGAAGAGAAATTTTTCTTTACCGAAGCTTTGACAGCGCTTGACCACGCTGACTGACATACAACAAGGGGTATTTAGGGGAACATGCCGGGGACGGACCTCACGCAGCCTTATCTACGCATAGGAATCGGTCCGTCCCCGGCATGTTTCCTCCTGACCAGCAAGAACTCGACCTAGAACAGAAATACACCCCCTACAACAAGCAACTGATGTTAAATTGACTCATTCTATGGTATGATGATAGCTGCGTATGGTTAATGCAGCGGCATTGCACACTCACAGGGTCGTTCCCACCGCGTGCTACTTTTTTGTGAGGAGCAAACTCTATGCAACAGCGATCATTTTGGCGTCAGCGGCGCACTTTGTTATGGGCCCGACTCCTGCTCTGTCTACTGGCAGGAGTCGGGGCCTGGTCTGCCCTGCCCACCCGGGCCCAATGGCAACGGATGAATTTTGGCTATGGTCGGGGACTCCAGATCGTTGACCCGGCCGGCCACAATCAGATCCCGTTTTGGTTTTATGACGGCGCTGGTCAGACGGTCAAGTTTACCCTCTATCGGCTGACTACGCCGGACTTCCTCAGTCGCTATGCCGTCTACGATCCCTACAATCCGTCGCTTCAGCATAGTGCTGGTCTTACGCCTGCCGCACAGTGGCAACAGACGCTGGCCGCGGGTGATCCCTATGCGCTGCGTCCGGTCACATTGCCCACGACGACCACGGTCACCTCCGGTCTCTACCTCATCCGCGCCGAGAATCCCACCACTGAAGCGGCAACCTCTTTGCTGGTGGTGGGCCGGACGGTGTTGGTGCTCAAGCGGGGCGCCGGCGGTCAGGTGGTGGCCTGGGCCAGCTATCTGCACACAGATACGCCCGCCGCCGGCATGACGATCACCCTCTACGATCAGGCCGGCAATCGTCTGACCCAAGCGGTGACCGACGCCGATGGGCTGGCAACCTTGGCCGTCGGCGACGCGCTACCTTGGCTAGCCATTGGTGTTTTGGGTGAGGAAACGACCGTTGCCGGCCTGGATTGGCAGTGGCGCAGCGATGGCAGCTACTACTGGTATGACACCACACCCGCCGCCTATCGGATCTATCTCTACACCGACCGCCCTATCTATCGCCCTGGCCACACGATCAACTATCAAGCCTTTCTCCGCAACAATCTGACCAGTGGCTACACCCCGTTGAGCGCCGGCACGCCGGTGACCGTCACGTTACGCGACTCGCGTAGTAACGTAGTGGCAACGATCGCCAAGACGGTTGACGCCTATGGCGCGCTGGATGGCGCTTTTGTGCTGGGCGATGAACCACCCCTGGGCCAATACCAGGTGGAGGTCAATGTCGGCGGCCAGACACAGAGCCAGGCGCTACAGGTCGAGGAATATCGCAAGCCCGAGTATGCAGTCGAGGTGCAGACGCCGGCCGACTTTGCGGTAATGGGCGATAAAATTCCTGTCACCGTTGCGGCCGATTACTTCTTTGGGCAGCCGGTGGGCAGCGCCGCGGTAAAGCTCCAAATCTACCGCCAGCGCATCTATCGCTACAGCTATTGGTGGTGGTATGAGTACGGCGCCTATGGCCGCGAGTTGGTGACCGAATTGACCAGCCAGACCGATGGCCAGGGGCGTTGGCAGACCGACTTTACGCCGGAAGCGACTAGCGATTATGATGTGCGCTATACCTTGGTCGCCACGGTGACCGACGCCCGCGAGCAGCCGGTTACGGGTGAACAAAGCGTCAATGTCCACTGGAACACTTTCACCCTACAGGCATCCACCCCCCAATATGGCTACCGCGCTGGCGAAGCGGTCACCGTCAACCTGAGTGCGCGTGACCACGGCGAGCAGCCGGTGGCCGGCCAAGTTGTCAAGGTGCGGATTATTCGCCATTATTGGGACGATCAAAGCGAAACCGATGCAGTGACGCCCCAGGAGACAACGACCAATGCCCAAGGCGCAGCGCAGCTGACCTTTACCAATGTACCCCAGGGTTGGTATCGGATTGTCGCCACCAGCACCGACGCCCGTGGCCGCACCGTGACCGGCTATAACTATCTCTGGGTCTATGACCCGCAAAGTGATGTCTGGTGGTATACGAACAGTGATCAGATTTCCATTACGGCGGACCGTGACAGCTACGCGCCGGGCGACACCGCCCACTTGCTGATCCAGTCGCGCGTCACCGGTCTGGCGCTGCTCACGCTGGAACGAGCCGGCGTGCACGAAGAGAAGCTGGTGCCGATTACCGGTCCTATGACCACAGTGGATGTGCCGATTACCGACGACTTTGCGCCCAATATCTTTGCCCAGATCCATCTCTTCCAGCGTACCGAGGTGTTTGGCGACCAGGGCAGCGGCCAGCCGCGCGAAGGGCAACTGCTCACAGCCCAGACCGAATTGCAGGTTCCCGCCACCGACAAACGGCTCACCGTCACCATCAACGCTGACGCAACGAGCTACCTGCCCGGCGCACCGGCAACCCTCACACTACAGGTGACCGATGCCGCTGGCCAGCCAGTGCAGGCGCGGCTGGGGGTGGCATTGGTGGATGAGGCCATCTTTGCCTTGCAAGAAGAGTTGGCCGCCGATCTCTTTGACGCGTTCTATGGCGCAGCCGGCAACAGTGTCGCCACCTATGATTCCCTGGTGCGCCGGCCCTTTGACTATTACTGGGGGCCGCTCACAGACGATGGCGCCACGCCAACCATAGAGGGCACACCGACCCCCTCGTCACCGGCGGAGGAAGGGGGCGCACTGACGGGGACCACGGCGCCACGGCGGACTTTTCTGGACACGGCCTATTGGAACGCGCAGATCACTACGGACGCGACGGGCAAGGCGACCCTTACCGTGCCATTACCCGACAACCTCACCACCTGGCGCGTCATTGTGCGCGCCATTACCGTGGATACACAGGTAGGCGAGACGCGCGCCAAGGTGCTGGTTACTAAAGAGATTGTTGCCCGTCCCGTATTGCCCCGTTTTGGCGTGGTAGGCGACCGTTTTCAGAGCGGTGTCGTAGCCCAGAACTTCTCCGGCAGCGCCACCGACGGCACAGCCACCCAAAGCGCCACCAATCTGCTCTTGCTCGATCCGGGAACACGTGCGCTAACCTTGCCTGATGGCGGTAGCGCCGTCGGCAAGTGGACTGCCGTGGCGGCGCAGGTGGGCACGGGGCTGATCACCACCACCGTGCAGACCGGCGCCGGCCAGGATGTGGTCGAACTGCCCTTTGCCATCAAACCCTTTGCCGCGCCGGTGCGTTGGAGTGCGGCTGGGCAAGCCGCACCGACCGTCACCGAAACGTTTACCGTGCCCTTTAACGCCGTCAACGACGCGTCCAGTCTATCGGTGCGGCTGGCGCCGTCATTGGCCTTAGGGCTGCTCGATGGCCTGGATGAACTGATCGACTACCCCTATGGCTGTGTGGAACAGACCATGAGCCGCGTCTTGCCCAGTGCGGTGGCCGCCAAGGTCTACGCCGACCTGGCACTGCCCAATCCCAAGGCCGATGAATTGCCCGCCATTATCAGCCAGGGGCTGCAAAAGCTCTACGGCTTTCAACATGAGGATGGCAGTTGGGGCTGGTTCTACGATGATGATGGTGGGCTCTATCTTACAGCTTATGTGCTCTTCGGCCTCACATCGGTGCAGCAGGCCGGCTTTACGGTCGATGCGGATGTGATCAACGCGGGCTTTGACTATCTCGACAGCCGGTTGAATATGGCCACCGATGCAGGCGCCAAAGCCTATGCCCACTATGTCAAAACGGTGGCCGGACGGGGCGATCGGGCGCAAAGCCAGGCCCTGATCAGCCAGACCGCAACGATGGACGCGGCCGCCGTGGCGGCGTTGGCATTGGCGCTGCACCTGAATGGTGATGACGCCAATGCCCAGCAGGTCATTGACCAACTGCTGAGCCGCGCCAGCGAATTGCCAATCACGGCCTTTTGGCCATTGGCCGACACCGAGTGGCGTTGGTATCACTGGCAGACCATGGCATCTACGGAAAAGAATACGGCATTGGCTGTACGCGCGCTGGTGGCATTGCGCCCCAATCATCCCCTCTTGCCCAAGGCCATTCGTTGGCTCATGGATCATCGCCGGGGCGCCGGCTGGAACAATACCCAGGCCACGGCCTTTGCCGTATTGGGATTGGCCGACTATATGGGTCATACCAATGAGTTGCAGGCTGATTACACCTACGAAGTGCTGCTCAATAACACGGCCATTGCCAATGGCGCCGTGACGCCGGCCACGGTGCGCCAGCCCATCGCGCCCCTTACCATTGCCGGGGCCGATCTGCGTATGGGCGAAAATCAACTCACCGTGCGGCGCAGCGACGCGGCCACACCCCTTTATTATACGCTGCTGCTACGCCAACAACTCTTCTATGATGAATTTACGCCCGTCACCTCGGCCGACCAGGGACTGGCGATCACGCGCGCGTATAAGCTAGTCGATGGGATTGTGCGCAAGGATGGCGCCTATAGCGTCGGCAATGTAGTCGAAGTGACGCTGGGGGTGGAGGTGCGCGAAGAGATGGCCTATCTGTTGGTGGAAGATCCGATTCCCGCCGGCTTTGAAGCATTGCAAGAGCGCATAAACCCCGTGGCCTATCCGGGTGAGTATGTCGATTTCTTCTGGCCCTATTGGGGGTACAACCGCAAAAATGTGCGTGACGACCGGGTCGATTTCTTTCTTACCTATGCGTGGGCCGGCAAACACACCTTGACCTATCTCATGCGCGCGACCACGCCGGGTGAGTTTAGCGTGCTGCCGGGGCAAGCCTATCCCATGTATAACGAAGATATTTGGGGACGCTCGGCCAGCCAGTTGGTGCAGGTTGCGCCGGAAGCGTTGGCCGCGCGGCCCACGCTGGCCGGCGACTTTGATCGAGATTGTCGGATTACCGACTTTGACGCCCGCCAGGTGGCCGGCGCCTGGGGTACGCAAGCGTCCAAACGCAATTTGGTCGGCGATACGCAGATCGATCTGGCGGATGTCGCCGCCGTCATGCAACGGGTCGGCGCCAAGTGCGGCGCAGATCGCAGTCGGCCCACCCAAGGTGAGGGGGTCGCCCAGTTCACGGTCACTGCACCTGACGCGCCTGTGCAAATAGGTGAGCACTTTACGGTGAGGGTGACATTCGCTGCGGCTAGCGCCAGCCAGAACGCAGCGACGCAGCCGGGTGGTTGGGGCCTAAGCTTGGCCTATGATCCCGCCCGGTTAGCGGTGGTAGATGTAGCGTGGTCGCAGCAGGCTGCCAACGTTTTGCCGTTAGGCCCACACGTGGACAACAGCGCAGGCCGCGTACAGCTTGGCGCCTATGGTGTGACCACAACGCCGGCAGGTGAGCCCCAAGCCATTATCACCTTTGTGGGACGAAGTGTAGGTCCAGTCGCATTGCGAGTGACAGGCAGCGAGGCGGTCAACCGCGCCGGTGAGTTGATCGGCACCACCGTCGAAAGTAGCGGCAACATAAAGGTCGATGGCCAAGAGCTATTCCTGCCGGTGGTGGTGCGGTAAGAAGTTAAAGCTGACCGGCACTTGCTAAGTGCCGGTCAGCTTCAATACAAACCTAGGATTATTTAATCGGCGTGAGCCAGCCCCATTTGTCGGGTAGTTCGCCTTCCACAATGCCAAAGAACTTGGACTGGATGGCCTCGGTGATGGGGCCCCGTTTGCCGGCGCCGACCTCCATGCGATCCACAGAGCGCACGGGCGTAATCTCGGCGGCGGTGCCGGTGAAGAAGATTTCGTCGGCCAGATAGAGCATCTCGCGCGGGATCATGGTCTCTTTAATGGTGTAACCCAGATCTTGGGCAATGGTAATGGCGCAGTTCCGGGTAATGCCACCCAGGATGCTGTTGCCCAGCGGCGGTGTATGGATAACACCCTTGTGAATGACAAAGATATTTTCGCCGCTGCCTTCGCTCACGTAGCCATAGATATCAAGCGCAATACCTTCAGTAAAGCCATTGTCCTTGGCTTCCATCACCACATTTTGGCTGTTGACATATTGGCCGCCAATCTTGGCCAGCGCATTGAGGGTGTCCGGCGCCATGCGCCGCCAACTACTCACCTGGACATCGACCCCCTTTTCCAGCCCTTCCGCCCCCAAATAGGCGCCCCACGGCACGGTCGCCAGAATGGCATCGACGGGACAGCCGCGGCCATCCACACCCAACGTATTATAGCCACGGAAGACAAGGGGACGTACATAGGCGCTGCGCAGATTGTTGGCGCGCACGACATCCGCCGTCACCTGCATCCACTCCTCGACGGTCAGTGGGCAGGGCATACGCGCCACTTTGCAGCTAAAGAGCAGACGTTCAAAATGTTCAACACCGCGGAAGATCGCCGGGCCATCTGGGGTGTCATAGACGCGCAGCCCTTCAAAAGCGCTACTGCCGTAGTGTAACGCATGGGTGAAGACATGCACTTTGGCCTCATCCCACGGAATAATTTTGCCATTCATCCAAATATAATCAGCCCGCATGGCCATAGCTCCGAACTCCTTTGGTGATCATAAATAGTTTTGAATTAACGAAAGTTTATGGTTGCGCCAGCAAATGGTCAACAGCGGCCGTCAGTTCACCTAGGGTGTTGGCAATGACGACATTGTCACACAAGGGAGCGTAGTGCATCATATCGCTATCACCGCTGCCCCATAGCATCGGCGCCTCTGGGTTGATCCAGATGGTGCGCCGACTACGTTGCGCAATATTTTTGAAAATTTCCAAATGTGGATTGTTATAGTTGTTCCGCCCATCGCCCACCATGATGACGGTGGTGCGGCTATCGACCGTGTCCAAGTAGTCGCGGGCAAAGTTCGTCAGACTATAGCCGAGGTCGGTGCTATAGTGGCCAGGTGGCATTCTGATCAAAACCTCGCGAATTGCCTCGTTGGCTTCGCGGCCGACGAAATCTGGTGAAATATACTCCAAATGGTCGATGAAGGCAAACGCATGGGTCTTGGTGATCAGATCTTGCAGTGCGTGAACCAACCCCAGCATCAATTCAGAGCAATAGCGCATGGAGGTGCTAATATCACAGATAACAACGAGTTTCGGTTTTAGCCGGTGATCACGGTGTTTAATCTCGATGGGAACGCCGCCATGTTTGAGGTTGGTGCGAATGGTCGCCTTGGCGTCAAGCTGGCCGGTCTTGGCCCGCTTTTGGCGCAAGGCAATGCGGGTGCGCAGCCGATTGGCCAGCCGTTGCATCTCCTTACGCAGTTTATCCATATCACTGTCAGATAAGGCCTGGAAGGGGCGATCCAAGAGGTCATCGATCCCTTGCTCCGGGGGCCGTTCGCTCATATTTTCGGCAATGCGCTGGCCGGCATACTGGTTGACCTGATCTTCCATTGCTTTTTGATTGGCGCGCAACAGTTCGCGCAGTTGGTCCATGCGCTGTTTGCTCATGCCCATCTGTTGCAGCAACTCCATCATCTCTTTCAACGCCTGCTGCACCTCTTTGAAGTTGAGGGCGCGCATCATGCGTTTCGCCATCCAGTCGCGATAGCGCAGATCGTCCATGCGGTTCAGCCCCACCATCTGGCCAAGTTGGCGCATCTCCTCTTGGGAAAGCTGTTCGCCGCGCAACAACTTCTCCATCATCTTGCGCAACTGTTCGTTGAACATGCGCATGGCCTGGGCCAACATCTGCGCTTCTTCCGGTGACATGTCCTCCATGCCATCCATCATGGGCGGGGCATCGTCTATGCCAAAAAAGAGGGGGAATAGTTCCTCGAAGACAGGAATGCCGCTCGGTTCCTTAATTAAGGTGGCCCGCAAACTGAGTTTAAAGGCGTTGCGCTCTTGCACCCCCAGTTCGTCCACCGCGCGCATGGCGTCGGCACTTTCCGCCAAACTGACGCGGACGCCGCCAGCCCGCAGCGCCGCGATAAATTGAATCATTCTTTCTTCCACAAGCGCCTCCTATAGCTGCCACGCTCTATTCAACACACTCGCTTAGTCTCGGCCTCTTATCCACGGACCCTTACCCACGGTCACGGTAGTAGCGCAGATCGTCGTCGTCTACCTCAACTCCTTTATTAGAGACCTGCATCCGGCGTTTGACCTTCTGTAGATCGCTCTCATGTTTGAGCAAAATGCCCATCGTGGTTTCCAAGGTTTGGGTATCTAGCGCCTTGGTGTTGAGCTTGACCAGCGCCTTGGCCCAATCCAGCGTTTCGCTAATGCTGGGCAATTTGCGCAGATCCATGCCGCGCAATTTTTGCACCAACTCTACGGCTTGTTGTGCCAACTTGCCGCTCAATTCCGGCACCTTCAGGCGTACAACGGCCAACTCCTGCTCTCGGTCTGGGTAGTCAATAAAGAGATAGAGACATCGGCGTTTCAACGCTTCGCTCAGTTCGCGGGTGTTATTGCTGGTGAGCAACACAATGGGGCGGTGTTTGGCTTGCAGGGTGCCAAGTTCGGGCACACTGACTTGAAAATCGCTCAGCACTTCGAGCAGGAACGCTTCAAACTCAGCGTCCGCTCGGTCAATCTCATCGATCAACAGCACAGTGGGTTCGTCACTCAGAATAGCCTTGAGCAAGGGGCGTTGCAGAAGAAAGCGCATAGAGAAGAAGACATCTTCCTCAGCCGCCAGACGATCGGCGGCATCTGCCAAGGAGGTGGCGCCGGCCAGAGTTTCTTGTAATTTGTCACGTAACAGTTGGGTATAGAGCAACTGTTTGGCATATTCCCACTCATAGAGCGCTTTGGTTTCGTCCAACCCTTCGTAGCACTGGAGCCGAATTAGCTGGCGACCGGTGGCGCCGGCAATTGCCTTGGCCAGTTCGGTTTTGCCCACGCCGGCGGGGCCCTCGGTCAACAAGGGCTTACCCAATTGTTGTGTCAGATAGACGGTCGTCGCGATCTCATCGCTGGCAATATAGCTCTGAGTGCTCAGGGCTTTTTGCACAGCCGCGGGGGATGCATAAGTTTGGGTAGTACTGGTCACGCGCAACTCTCCTTAATTAAATACTTTGCTCTGGATGAAGATCGAGTCAAATCTAAAATTCCGCTTTTCATCACAGCCGCACTCTAAACCTCCAAAAATTTCTTCTGGGGCCTAGCAACAAATGCCGATAAAGGCAGTGTACATCAATGCGCGTGATTTGTAAATTGTTAGAGAAAATTGCAGCGCTCAAAGATTTCACGATTTACTGGATCTATGCCATTATATCTGGAGTCGCGGGGTCGTGAGGTCCCTGCAAGGATAGCTTTAACGCGTAACTATGCTCTGCGTGGTTACGCTATTGGACGCTCTGCATCCTCGGCTGGACGCAGAGCGTCCAAACGGCGTTCCGCCGGTCTGCGGCGGAACGAGTTTTAGAGGAAGGCGTACGGTCGTAAGGTTGTGGTTATGGGGAAACGAGAGGAGAAAATGAATGGCAGATCCACGTGTAGCTAAGTTAGCAGAGTTGCTTGTCAACTATTGTACAAATGTACAGCCGGGTGATTGGGTGTTGGTGCGCGGGCATGTCGAGGCGCAACCACTGGTGGAGCAGGTGGTGGAACAGGTGGCGCTGGCCGGCGGCAACCCTACCGTGTTGCTGGAGAGCGATGATCTTGAGGCGGCCTTTGTCCGTGCGGCCAGTGACAGCCAAATTCAATGGGTGTCGCCCTTAGAGGAGATCATGGCCAATCAACTGGATGTCCGTATTGTGATTCGAGCGGCCAGCAATACGCGCACCTTGACCAACATAGACCCTGACCGTCAGCAGCGCTACCGCAGCGCGCAGCGCAAATATATGCCCACCTTTATGCGTCGTAGCGCCGAAGGCAGCCACCGCTGGGTCGGCACGCTCTATCCCTGTCCGGCCTATGCGCAAGAGGCCGACATGAGCTTACGTGAATATGAAGACTTTGTCTATGCCGCCACCTATGCAGACCAGGCAGATCCGGTGCAGGCGTGGCAACAGATCCACGACCGGCAGCAGGAACTCATTGATTGGCTTAAGGGCAAAGATCGCGTCGAAGTGCGTGGTCCCCATGTGGATCTAACCCTGTCGCTCAAAGATCGCACCTGGATCAACAGTGACGGCAAACGCAACATGCCAAGCGGCGAAATTTTTACGGGGCCCGTGGAGGAGTCTGTCGAAGGATGGGTGCGCTTTACTTATCCAGCCATCCGCGATGGGCTGGAGGTGGAGGGCGTCGAGTTTGAGTTCAAAGCGGGCAAGGTCGTGCAGGCGCGCGCCAAGAAGAACGAAGGCTATCTCCTGAAACAACTGGAAAGCGATGAAGGCGCCAGCTATCTAGGTGAATTCGCGATTGGCACCAACTATCAGATCCAGCGCTTTACCAAAAGCATTCTCTATGACGAAAAGATCGGCGGCACCATGCATATGGCACTCGGCGCCGGCTACCCAGAAAGCGGCAGCAAGAACCGCTCCGCCATTCACTGGGACTTTATCTGTGACATGCGCCAGGAGAGCGAGATTTGGGTCGATGGTGAATTATTCTATAAGAACGGTAAATTTCAGGTGTGAGTCTAGTGATCGGTGATTGGTGATTGGTCATTGAGACCTAGGCGCAATTGGCGCCACAAGGTGCTGCATATAGGTACGAATACGTGCTAAAATCACCAATCACCCACTTCCTACCGCGGCGACCAGGTTGCCAGCACGCCTTCGGCTACCCGGTGTGGGCTGTCATCATCCAGTGCCTGGACCCATACACCCATCGCGCCGTCTTCACTTTGACCGGCGTACACGAAGGCGCTGCTGTCGGGCGCCCAAAAACGCATACTCTGCATGTACTGGTCGGCGAAGCGCAGATAATCGCGCAGGAATGTACCACTGGGGATAAACCGATTATATTGGCGAACCGTAGCGCCATCCCAAATATTGATGCGCAGCCACGGATGACGTGGCTCCGCTTCTGCCGTCAGAAAGAGGAGCGATTGACCATCAGGGCTCCAGAAGAACGCAACCACTGGCTCTGTGGCCAACTGCTCATACTCATCCTGCTCTAAATCATACAAAAAAAGAGGGCCAAAGGAGTTAAAGCCAATCAAGGCGCTGGTTTCAATAAAGGCGAGTTTGGCGCCAGTGCTGTTCAAGCCAAAACTGACGGTGTTATCCTGCTTTACATTGGCTACTAACTGCTCATTCTCGCCCTCAACATCAGTAAGCACTAGACGCGGCGCACCGGCGCTATTTGTAACGTAGACCAATTTATTGGCGGCGGCGTTCCACTGTGGCACGGCAAAATTGGCCGAACTGTCGGTAAGCACAGTCATCTCCCCAGTCGCAAGGGTAACCAGGGCCACGCGCCGATTGGCGGCATGGGTAATGAGCTGTTCACCGGTGGGTGACCAAGCAAAATAGAAAGGCTGGCCCCAACCTATCGTAGTCACGTCTGCGCCACCGCCAGCTACATTTACAATGCGCAACGCAATGGTTTGGCCCCGCTTCCCAAGCCAATTACTCAGATAGGCCACTTTGGTATCATCAGGGCTCCAATACAGATAAAAAGGCGGGAAAGAAGTTTCTATGCGCGTCAGGTCACTACCATCGGCACGCGCAGTTAAAAGAGCGCTGTGTAAACCATCCGACGCGCGTTCGATCACAGTCCAGGCAATCCGTTCACCTGTGGATGACCAGGTGGCTTGGAGGTAAGCGCGTCCTACATTAGCATCGGTGGTAAGCGTAAAAGGGGCGGAGCCATCCGGGCGAATGGTAAAGAGGTTGCCATCTTCGCCTATAACCAGCAGTCGATTTGTACTGGCGGCAGCAAGATCAATGGTGGAGGTTGCTGCCGCAGTCGGTGTTGACTGTGCTATCATTTCTGGTGAGATAGGCGCAAACCCCTGTCCCTCGCAGCCACTTAGCAGCAACAACAGCATTCCTGCTACCACCAAATCTGCGTGGGCGCGTAGTGCTATGTACCAATTGCGGCCAAGCACAGCCCATGCACGCGCATCTGCTCTAACCTGTTGCATAGAGCTTACCCCTTCATCCATAGCATTAACGTTTGCACAAATTTCTACAAATTAGTGCAACATCTAATCTATCTCAACGAGCGCCAGGAGTATCAATTTTGTCCCGTGGTGGCAAAACCCACCTACAAAGTTTTCAGTAGACAGTACTCAGTAGGCCGTGACCAGGGTACAGACGACTGTCTACTGAAAACTGAGCACTGATTCCCCACATCGGTATGTGGCTCATATAGGTCTGCGGGTGAAATCGCTCAATTTCTCGCTGGTGCTTGCGACGATTTCACCTCTTCGCCCATATGAGCGTTGGTGTGTTCCTTTTGCCGCTACTGATTTTGTCTACGAGTAAAATGTACTTCCTGTGCCGCGCCTGAGTATAGTAGACTGTGGGTAACGTTAACATATGCCACAGAGCGCTTCTGTAAGATCATGCAGGCTCTCATCTTCTTCTAAGCAACCAGGTAATTTCTCTAATGCTTTCCTAACCTGGTAAAGCTGGGAACAAGTAGATGGGTAGATAAGTAGTAATCTACCGATTTACTGATTTACCTATACGGCTATAAACGCGCGAGATCAACAAGCTGACACTAATCAATGCGACGGCAAACCAGACCATCCGTAAATCAATGGTGGGTCTTTGTCCAGCAGCTAGCTGTTGAATATCAATGGCCGCGCCAAAGGTGACAAAGGCCAATGTGCTGGGCAGTAGACCAATGGCGGAAGCGAGCGTGTATGCTTTCCAATCGACCAACACAAAGGCAGCCAGATAATTCACAACATCAAAGGGAACCAAGAAGAGGCGCATGAGCAACACTGTCCAGAAACCACTGCGCTGCAACCGTGCGCGGTAACGCTGGACAAAACTCTCTTGCTGAGCCACCGTCTCCGGTAATAAGCCATGCCCCAAGAAGCGCCCAATCAAATAGGTGACAACCGCCGAAAGGAGCGTGCCCACCAGTGCATAGCTCGTCGCCAACGCCAGATTCAATGCCGTCCCTGTGCCAAAAATCAGCCCCCCGATCATAGCCAAAATGCCTGCTGAGAAGAAAAGCAAGGGGCGCAACAAGAAGAGCAGCAGATAGAGCAGTGGGCCATACGGGCGTTGTAAGAGGTAAACTAGTTCAGTTACACCCCGATTTAGATTAAGGCCACTCTGCCGATATGTGTAAAAGTAAGCGCCAATGAAGAGCCCCCACAGCAGCAGTGCCAAGCCCTTATGCCAATGCTGGCGTAAGAAGAGGCCGGTCTGCTGCTGAAGGGTCAAATTGACAGCGGAGTCGCGTGTCACTTGCATGGGGTGATTAGTCGCCGCCGATTTCAAAGCCAGCCAAATGTTCCAATGCCTTGACCAAGGCGTGGTTGCCCTCCTGGCTATTGCCCAATGCCTCTAAGGTGCGGTACATTTGGAAGATCAACGCGGTGCCAGGAAGCGGCACCCCGAGTTGGTCGGCCGCTTGCAGCACAAGACGAAGGTCTTTTTGTTGCAAGGCGACGGTAAAGCCAGGGCGCCAATCCCGGTTAATAATCTGGGGCGCACGATTGGTAAACATCCAACTGCCGGCTGCGCCTTTGCTAATGGCGTCAAAGGTCTTCTGCAGATCTACGCCACCGGCTTGGGCCAACATGAGCGCTTCACACATTGCCAGACAGTTACCTACGACCAATACCTGATTGACCAGCTTCACGGTCTGACCGGCGCCTGTCGCACCCACATGGGTAATCGTCTTGCCCATTGCTGCAAAGACCGGCATTGCTCGTTCAAAATCTTCAGCCGCGCCACCAACCATAATGCTCAGTGTGCCTTTGGCGGCGCCTTCACTACCGCCGCTGATGGGCGCGTCCAACATATGGATGCCCTTTTCCGCCAATTTAGCGGCAATCACTTGGGTGGCTTGGGGGCTAATGGTGCTGCAATCAATCACCAAAGAGCCAGCTTTGGCGCCATGAATAACACCACCTTCGTCCAAAATAACATGTTCGACATCGGGTGTGTCACTGACACAGGTGACGATAATATCACTATGGGCCGCCACGTCAGCCGGAGAGGAGCCGGCTTCTGCGCCTTCAGCGACCAATGTATCGGTTTTGCTGCTTGTGCGATTCCACGCGCGTACAGTGAAACCTGCCTTTAAGAGGTTACGAGCCATGCCCAACCCCATAATTCCTAACCCAATAAATCCTACCCGTTCACTCATGGCGTTTCCTCCATTTTCGCTGTATGATGTCTTTGTATTTTGCTCCAATCGATCTTCATCATACGTGGAAGTTGGGAATTTGCCAAACTCATAATGAGACAAGGGTGCGTACCACCAATAGGATGAAGCACCAGCAAGGCCAACTGGAGCTTCTCGCTTATCGCCCCTAAGTTGGGACGCGTCCCACGAGATAAACAAAAAGGTTCACCACAGTGGGTGAACCTTTTACTGAACCTATACTTTGTTCTGAATGAAAAACGAAGTCAAGCTCGTGGGAATAGTCAGCGACCAAACCTATCCGGTCTCGCGGACCTGATAAGTTTAGATCTACACGTTAATCCTGCTCACTTAGTGCTTACTGCAATAGTGCTTCCAGGGCGGCTGTAGTCTCTTCATCTTCTAGTTCAACCTCGCGATGGGCCACGGTTTCAAAGACAAAGTCCTTGGTCACACTGCCATCTTCTTGCTCCACATCGCGATAGTCAACTTGAATGGTGTCACCGGCAACAAAGCGATCGGACAGCAACAATTCGCTCAGTGGATCCTGAATGCGATTCTGGATCACACGGCGCAGAGGACGCGCCCCATATTCAGGATCGTACCCTGCCTCGGCAATAGCTAAGCGTGCTGCATCGGAGATCTGCAACTCCATCTCCTGCTCAGAAAGTTGCAGGCGCAAGGGTTGAAATTGCAGTTCAACGATCATGGCAATCTCTTCCCGAGATAGGCTGCGGTAGACCATGACGCCATCCAGACGATTGATGAATTCCGGGCGGAAGGTCTTCTTCAATGCATCCATGACCTTCGCCTTCATCGATTCATATTCTTGCTCACGGCTTTCGGCATCTTCTTTGGTAATGGCAAAGCCCATGCGATTGGCGCCTTGAATCAACTTCGCACCGATATTGCTCGTCATTAAAAGCAATGCGTTGCGGAAATCGACACGCCGCCCTTTTGCATCGGATAGATAGCCATCTTCCATGATCTGCAGCAAAATGTTAAAGGCTTCGGGGTGTGCCTTCTCAATTTCATCCAAGAGCACGACACAATAGGGACGGCGGCGAACAGCTTCTGTCAGTTGGCCACCTTCTTCATAGCCAATATAGCCTGGCGGGGCGCCAACCAAACGGCTCACATTGTGTCGCTCCATAAATTCGCTCATATCAAGCTTAATCAGCGCCTCTTCGCTGCCAAAGAGGAATTCTGCCAATGTCTTTGCGGTCTCGGATTTACCGACACCAGTCGGCCCAAGGAACATAAAGGTGCCGATAGGCCGCTTCGGATCCTTTAAGCCGGCGCGGGCGCGGCGCACGGCCCGACTAATCGCCTTAATCGGCTCTTCCTGGCCAATGATGCGATAGCGCATCACCTTTTCCATCTCTAACAGTCGTTCTCGTTCTTCACCGGCAATACGGTTGACGGGCACGCCAGTCCACATAGCCACCACCTCGGCAATATCTTCAGGATTCACCTTGGGTTGATTGGCGGCTTCATTCCAGCCTTCGCGCAGTTCATTCATGCGCGCCTCAAGCTCTACTTCGCGATAGCGCAGATCAATTGCGTCATCAAAGCGTTGTGTCTCTAGCGCTTCGTCCTTCATTTTTTGCAATTTCTTCAAACTCATGAAGGTTTCGCGCAGATTGGCGGCATAGGGCGCCTTGTACATCCGCACCCGACTGCCAGCTTCGTCGATCAGATCGATAGCCTTATCGGGCATAAAACGATCGGGGACATAGCGGGCGGCCAAATGTGCAGCAGATTGCAACGCTTCATCTGTAATCACTAACTTATGGTGCTCTTCATAGCGCACTTTGACACCGCGCAAGATATCGATTGTCTCTTCGATGGATGGTTCATTGACCATCACCGGCTGGAAGCGTCGCTCCAACGCCGCATCGCTTTCAATGTATTTGCGATATTCATCTAAAGTTGTAGCGCCGATCACCTGTAGCTCACCACGCCCTAACGCCGGTTTCAAAATGTTAGCGGCATCGACACTGCTACCGGCAGCGCCAGCCCCTACTAACATATGGACTTCATCAATAAAGAGGATCGATTGCGAAGTGATAATTTCTTCAATGACCTTCTTCAGTCGTTCTTCAAATTGACCACGATACATAGTTCCGGCGACCAGACTACCCACATCTAACATCAGCACACGCTTGTTGAGCAAGGGTTCAGGCACATTGCCTTCGATAATGCGTTGGGCCAATCCTTCCACAATCGCTGTCTTGCCCACGCCCGGTTCGCCGATCAGGGCTGGGTTATTTTTGTTGCGCCGGCTGAGAATCTGAATAACGCGTTCGATCTCATTATGGCGCCCAATCACCGGATCCAGACGTCCTTCTTCGGCCGCAGCGGTCAGATCATAACCAAGCTGATCAACCAGCGGCGTCTTTGATTCTTTCTTCTGTTTCTCTTTACTTTGGGCCTGGTTTTGCAGCAAATTACGTGCAGTTTGTGTACGCACACGGTCCAGATTAATGCCCAAACCGCGCAACACATTTACGGCAATTCCTTCACCTTCCCGCACCAATCCCAACAAGAGATGTTCAGTCCCAATATAGTGATGACCCATCAATCTGGCTTCATCAACAGCCAACTCAATAACCCGCTTTGTACGGGGGGCCAACGTTGGTTTACCAAAAGGAGCGCGTTCGCCTCTGCCCACCGTGCGTTCTACAGCGCGGATTACCTGACCCGGCTCCACACCTAGTTCACGCAGCACTTTCACGGCCACACCATTCTCTTCACGTACTAAACCGAGCAACAAGTGCTCCGTACCAATATAGTTATGGTTTAACCGTAGCGCCTCTTCTTGTGCGAGCGTCAAAACACGTCGCGCACGCTTTGTAAAACGATCAAGTTTATCTGACATAATTCTTCCTCAAAATCCCGTGCAGAATTCCACGCTCATTGGTTGCTATGATTATAGCAGATTTGCAAGGCCAACTGCCGTAACTTGAGTTCCTCTTTGGGGGACAAGTTTACTCGTTACCACAAACTCAACAATAAAACTTCAATAACAGAATCGCAGTGTAAATTCGGCTTCATGACGAAGACAACACGAAATTACATGTTATTTTGGAATGCTTGTAATCGATTTCTCTTCCCGGGAAATTCAGTTCAATCAATGTTATGAGCTGTGAGTTAGCCAGAAACTGAGAAAACAGTGGGAAGAGAATCACCAAACAGATTTTTAGGTGAGTGTAATCGATAGGCGCATTGACATTTCTATTTTACAGACTATGGGCAAGGTTTGTCAACCGCCCGAGGGGAATAAAACATAAAGTTAACAATATTCTAACCTAAACCTCACAAAAGTCTAACTTAAAGCAGGGCAATTATGTCTAGTAAAGTGATACTTTATGCTGAGTAGAACTCCCTATAAACGTCGCACCCACCACGAATGTTCCGAATATGTACTCCGCCGCAGCACATAATAATATTTTTCGCTCCTAAGCAACATGCCGTAGCAGCAGGGGCCTTCTGGGCGCGGCGCGCCAGCCTGTTTCTAACGGCTTGATTGGCTGCGCCCAATGAGCCGCCGGGTGATGGCGCTACTCCTAGAAAAGGGTTATTTTATGGCGCTGCTCAGTATAAAACAAGACGAGGAAGCCATCAAAGCCTCCTCGTCTATGTTACTCATATTCTATGCGATTGTGAATTACACTTTGCTAACAAGATGATACACGCCTCAATCAGCATGAATTAGCGTTAATCAGCAGCTTGCAAAGCGCCATCCATTTCCTTCACAGCCATCGAGGGAGAAGCACCCTTCATTGTGGCGCCTTTCGTCACACCATTCTCGCTAACATCTGCAGCGTCACTGGGGGCAATCTGCCAATCCAACTCAGGCTTTTCCTCTACCGGTATCGCCTGTTTGAGACTCAACCCCATACGGCGCTTATCGGTATCAATGCGGATGATGCGCAGGTTATGCTCTTCCCCTTCTTTCACCACTTCACGTGGGTGCGCCACCCGTTGGTCAGATAACTCACTAATGTGAATTAAGCCTTCGACACCGTTGCTGTCTAGCCGTGCAAATGCCCCAAAGTTTACGAGCTTGGTAATATGACCACGGACAATTTGGCCCACTTCATAGTACTCATTAATAATCTCCCAGGGCTCTGGCATTAGCCGGCGCATACTCAGACCGATCCGCTTGCGATCCAAGTCAACCGAAAGAATTTGAACCTTGACCTTATCCCCCACCGTCACAACTTCGCTAGGATGGTTGACACGATTCCAGCTTAACTCACTCAAATGGATCAGACCGTCGGCTCCGCCGAGATCGACAAAGGCGCCAAAATCAGCAATATTGCTAATGACACCTTCATAGGTGTCACCCTCTTTCAGAGTATCCAGCAACTGCTCTTTTTGTTGGCGGCGCCAATCGCGCATAGCTAAGCGTTCGGAAAGGATCAGACGATTGCGCTTGCGGTCAACATCAATTACTTTGAGTTTTAATGTTTCGCCGATCAAACTGGCCCACCGCTCATCGCCCTCTCCATCACCATTATTGGCATCATTGCCACTCTCGGAAGCGGAACTACTGAGTTGGCTAGCTGGAACAAATCCACGAACATGGCCGACACGAATAATGACGCCGCCACGGTTGAAGGTCTCCACGATGCCATCAAAGATGTCCTGTTGGTCCATTAACTTCTCAGCGCGTTCCCAGTCCTTCTCAGCAAGGGCACGGCTTACGCTCAACAACAGGTTGCCATCTTTGTCTTCGCGCATAATGAAGACAGGAATTTCATCGCCAATCTTTAGCGTCTGAAATTCATCGCTAATTCGCTCAACCTCTCGCCCAGCAACAACCCCCTCCGATTTGTAGCCAATGTCAACCAATAGTTCGTGTGGACGCTTATCAACCACGATTCCGGTACGAATCTCCCCAAACTGTGGCTCTAGCAGTGAATTTTCGATTTCATTCAGCAAGAGCGCCATGGGATGCGTCTCATCTGACACGCCAAACCATGAATCCTGTGTTGGTAGATGCATCGCTACACCCAATGCTTGACCATTTCCCTTCATGCAAAAAATTTCCTCCGAATTAACCAAACAAAATAATTGCCCTAAATAATATATAGTGGCAAAACAAACGCACACAGTCCCTTCTAAGAAGAAACTATAATAATTTGCTCATATTGGCATGCTGGTGAAAGAGCCATCGGTTCGTTACGGGGAATGATCAATTTCACTACTCCGCCGCTATGAGCAAAATAACTACACACTTTGGCTCATATAGGTTTGTGGGTGAAATCGTTCCATTCTTCGCTGGTCATTATTGTAATGATCTCCTCGCTTCGCCTATAGGAGCGACACTCTATTTATCCCATTGCTCAAATGAGTGTAGAGTTACCCAACCAGGGCAATGACCTCAATCTCGACCAAACCGCCCAATGGCAAAGCGGCCACTTGCACGGTGCTCCGCGCCGGCGGTTCATGATTGAAGACTTCACCATAAATGGTGTTAACCTTGGCAAAATCAGCTATATTGGCGAGGAAAATTGTCGTTTTCACCACGTCACCGACGCTGGCGCCAGCCGCAGCCAAAACAGCTTTAATATTTTCTAAAGCTTGGCGGGCTTGCGCTTCAACACCGTCTTGTAGTTGTCCAGTTTGGGGGTTCAGGCCTAATTGGCCGGAGGCAAAGACCAAATTGCCTGCTCGAACCGCTTGCGAATAAGGACCAATAGCGGCTGGAGCACCTTCAGTTTGTATAGTTTTGCGCTGTTGCACTCGTTACCTCTTAACGACAGGATTATCTTATTCGCACAAATTTGGCAGCAAAAAATTCGTGCAAACAAAGACATCAATAATTGTAATGCATCTTTCACAAAGAGTCAAAAACACCAATACCATTAATTCAAGAATTTAGTCATTGGTCATTGGCCACTCGTGTACATAAATAAAAACATCAGAATTCAGTAGCTTAATTGGGGACAATGGGCAGGCTACGGCGCATAATCTCATAATTTTCCAGTGCACGCCCAGCCCCCAGGGCCACACAGGCAATTGGGTTTTCTGCCACATAGCAGGGCACGCCTGTTTCCTGGGTTAACAGTTGGGCGACATTACGCAATTGCGCACCGCCACCGGTTAACACCATGCCGCGGTCAATAATATCGGCGGCCAGTTCGGGTGGCGTTTTTTCAAGGGTGGCGCGTACGGTGCTCACAACCGCCTGTAACGGCTCTGCAATCGCCTCGGTGACTTCGCTGCTATTGATTTGGATAATCTTGGGCAGTCCTGTCACCTGATCCCGGCCACGTACTTCCATACGTCGTTCATCCTCCATGGGCAATGCACTGCCAATGGCTATTTTGATCTCTTCCGCCGTCTGCTCACCAATAAGCAGGTTATATTTTTTGCGCACATAGTTGACAATCGCCTCATCAAAACGGTTGCCACCGACCCGCACGCTACTCCAAACCACAATATCATACATCGAGACAACCGCCGCCTCGGTCGTGCCGCCGCCCATATCCACCACCATGTTGCCCGTCGGTGTACCAATGGGCAGACCAGCGCCATAGGCGGCGGCCAGGGGTTCGGGAATGAGATAAGCAGCGCCCGCGCCGGCTTGCATGGCAGCATCATGGACAGCACGCTCTTCTACACTCGTGACGCCACGCGGGGTGCTGATCATGACTTTGGGTTTAAAAAGATTGCGCAGCAGAGGATTAGGATTGCCGACAATGGCTTGAATGAAATAGCGCAGCATCCCTTCCGTTACCACAAAATCGGCAATGACGCCATCGCGAATGGGCCGCGCCACTTCGATACTTTCCGGTGTACGGCCCAGCATATCATACGCTTCGTGTCCTACCGCCACCATCGTGTTGTCACGCAGGCGAATGGCCACCACCGAGGGCTCATGCATGACAATGCCACGGCCTTTCACATGCACCAACACATTGACCGTGCCTAGATCAATCCCAATATGTTTTGCAAACATTGGCTAAAACTCTATTCTAAGGAACACACAAATGTGGGTAATCAGTGTTCAGTTTTTAGTAATCAGTCATCTGTACCCTGGTCACTGCTTACTGATTACTGTCTACTGAAAACTTTGTAGGTTAGTTTTGCCGCCACGGTAAATATATGTACACATCCCTACTCTTACGACAAGTTAACGCAGCGTTCTGCACCCTAAGATCACGCCAAAAAGCCGGGTTTCCCCTGGAAACCCGGCTCATCACGTAAGACAATAAGACAAAGAACCACAACACGACAAACTATTCTTGCTGATTTTCCTCATGAAACTGCGGACCTGTATGAGATCGCCGCCGCCGCGCCACTTTCACACGCAAGGTGCTACGCCGCAATGCCGCCCAAGCCGCAGAACCACGCTGCGGCCCAGCTTCAGCCAGTGATGCTTGTGCGCGCTCCCGCGCCTCTTCGGCGCGCTGCAGGTCGATCTCTTCAGCATGTTCTGCCGTATCCGCCAAAACGGTCACTTTGTTGGGGCGCACCTCAACTAGACCGCCGCTAACCGCAATATGACGAGTTGTGTTCGCTTGGTGCAGAACAACCTCACCAATATCCAGAATTGAGAGCAATGGGATATGGCCACGCAGGATGCCCATTTGGCCATCAATCCCTGGGAGTGTAACCATATCGACTTCTTCAGAAAGAAGCAATCGCTCTGGTGTTACGATATCTACCAGAATGCCCATGAGCTTTATCCTTGTGCGCGCAATTGCGCGGCCTTTGCCACGACCTCTTCAATGCCGCCGACCATATAGAACGCTGCCTCAGGCAGGTCGTCATGTTTGCCGTCGAGAATTTCACGGGCGCCCCGCACTGTATCTTCAATTTTAACATACTTGCCTGGCGTACCGGTAAACTGTTCCGCCACAAACATGGGCTGAGTCAGGTAGCGCTGTAACTTACGCGCGCGTGATACAGTCAGCTTGTCATCTTCACTCAGCTCTTCAACACCCAGAATGGCGATAATGTCTTGCAAGTCGCGATAGCGTTGGAGGGTGCGCTGCACCTGACGGGCGACGTTATAATGCTCCTCACCCACAATCAGCGGGTCCAAAATACGGCTTGTAGAGCCCAATGGGTCAATCGCCGGGAAGAGGAACTGTTCCGCCATCCAGCGCACCAAGGTAATCGTCGCGTCCAGGTGGGCAAAGGTCGTCGCCGGCGCGGGGTCGGTATAGTCATCGGCGGGCACATAGACAGCTTGCATTGAAGTAATCGCGCCCTTCGTAGTGGAGGTAATGCGCTCTTGCAAGTCGCCCATGTCAGTACCCAAGGTGGGCGCATAGCCGACGGCGCTAGGCAAACGGCCAAGCAATGAAGAGACTTCCGAACCGGCCTGCACAAAGCGGAAGATGTTGTCAATAAAGAGCAACACATCACGCCCTTCATCGCGGAAATACTCGGCCATGGTCACACCAGTCAACCCCACGCGCAGACGGGCGCCTGGCGGTTCATTCATCTGGCCAAAGACCATTACCGTAGAGCCAATCACGCCGGATTCGGTCATTTCACGCAAGAGATCATTGCCCTCGCGGCTGCGTTCACCCACGCCAGCAAAAACCGAGTAGCCACTGTGAAACTCAGCCACATTGTGGATCAGCTCTTGTAAAATAACGGTCTTCCCCGTACCGGCGCCACCGAAAATGCCCGTCTTACCACCACGGGTAAAGGGGGCGATCAGATCAATAACCTTGACGCCTGTTTCAAAGATCTCGGCCTGTGTGCTCTGATCTTCAAAGGCAGGCGGCGCTCGGTGAATTGGATAGGTAACATCGCTGACAACAGGGCCTTTACCATCAATCGGATCACCGACCACATTAAATAAGCGGCCAAGGGTGGCTGGGCCAACGGGAACGCTAATGGGCTCACCGTCGGAGACACCATTCATCCCACGGCGTAACCCGTCCGTACTGCCCATAGAGACAGCACGCACAACACTGCCACCCAATTGCTGCGCAACTTCAAAAGTTAGGGTTGAGCCATCATTCATTTGTACCTTGATGGCATCGTTGATTTCGGGTAGATCACCTTCAGGGAAGGCAAAATCTACGACTGGTCCGATCACACTACGCACAGAACCGAAAAGCTGTTCGGCCATATGGACCTCCTTTAATTAGTTCAAGTTACGACCACAATCTCCTACACTGGGAGATCGGGTAAAATCACTACGCTACCACGTGCCCAATGGACATAGAGGCGCAACTTGGGTTAATTACTACTCACTGCGGCGGTGCCGCCAATAATATCCATCAACTCGGTGGTGATATTTTCCTGGCGGGCCTTATTATAGGTTAGGGTCAAACTGTCGATCAGTTCGCCGGCGGCATCCGTCGCGTTACGCATGGCAACCATCCGGGCCGAGTGTTCACTCGCGATCGACTCATAAAGTGCTTGCAAAATCTGCACCTCAGTAAAACTGAGGACTGCTTGGTTTAAAACAGCTTCGGGACTTGGCTCAAAGACATATTCTACAGCCATCCCTTCCACCGTCTCCGCCGGTTCAACCGGCAGCAGGCGATGGGTCACCGGCACCTGTTTAATGGTATTAACAAAATCGGTATAGACCGCATAAACTTCATCAAAGTGCCCCTGCATATAGTCATCCAGAAGCACGCGTGCAATGGGGGCAACGTCATAAGATGTGGGTGAATCAGGCAGTTTAGAAAACTCAGCCCGGATCACTGGATCATAACGCAGCAACCAATCACGGCCTTTTTTTCCAACCGCAACCACCTCAACCTCAGCGCCATCCTTACGCTTTTCGCGCATCAACGCGGCAGCATGGCGAATGACATTGGCATTAAAACCACCAGCTAGACCGCGGTCTGCCGTCACCAACATAATGCCAACACGTTTAATCACCGGACGCGGTTGAATCAACGGATGGGCTTCCGTGCCGGAAAGACGGGCAATGTAGGACAACACTTCGCGCGCTTGGTGCGCATAAGGACGGGTTGCCGTAACCTGCGCTTGCGCCTTACGCATTTTTGCCGCGGAGACTGCCTCCATTGCTTTGGTTACTTGCGAGATATTAGTCACCGAGCGAATACGCCGGCGAATTTCACGTGTGCTGGCCAAGAGGAAATCCTCCCCAGTTTTCAGTCTAATTAACTTGACTCGTGTGCTTAAAACACAGCTAAAGTGTGCTCAGTAGTCCGCAGTCGTAAAGTTGCGTAGTCCAGAGTCGGCTAATTCAACAGCAACTGTCATTACGGTCTACTGGTACTGTACAAACAAGTAGATCTATCAGCTAGAGCAGCGCCGGAAAGAGTCACCAATCCGGCGCATTCACTCTTATATTCACAAACGCCCAAGAAAGTTTACTCCGGCGCACTCCAACCTGCAACAAAATTTTGCAGGGCTAAGCGTAAAGAGTCAGTCAAATTATCACTCAACTCACCCGTACGCATAATGGTCTGCCCAATTTCTGGGTGGTTGGCGTCAACATAGGCGTGCATTTCTGCTTCCCACTGTTTGACATGCTCAACCGGCACTTTATCGACAAAGCCATTACCGACAGCCCAAAGGCTCATCACCTGCTTATCCAACGGCATCGGCTGAAACTGCGGCTGTTTGAGAATTTCCTGAATGCGATAGCCTCGATCCAACTGCCGCTGAGTGACGGCGTCCAAATCACTGCCGAATTGGGCAAAGGCGGCCAATTCGCGGAACTGGCTCAACTCTGACTTCAGACGACCAGCCACTCTCTTCATCGCCTTGGTCTGCGCTGAGCTACCGACACGACTGACGGAAATACCGACATTAATGGCGGGACGAATACCGGCATAGAAGAGATCACTCTCCAAGAAGATCTGCCCATCCGTAATCGAGATCACGTTGGTGGGAATGTAGGCAGAAACGTCATTGGCCTGGGTCTCAATGACCGGCAAGGCCGTCAGACTACCGCCACCCTCATCCGCCGAGAGCTTGGCCGCACGCTCCAACAAGCGGCTGTGCAGATAGAAAACATCCCCAGGATACGCTTCACGGCCAGGCGGGCGACGCAGCAAGAGCGATACCTGACGGTAGGCTTGCGCATGCTTCGAAAGATCGTCATAGACGATCAGAGCATGCTTGCCCCGCTCCATAAAATCTTCACCGATCGCACAACCAGCATAAGGGGACAGGAATTGTAACGCCGCCGGTTCAGAGGCAGAGGCGCTGACGACGATGGTATGCTCCATTGCGCCAAATTTCTCCAAAGTAGCAACCACCTGCGCCACCGTAGAGCGCTTCTGACCAATCGCAACGTAAATGCAGATGAGGTCTTTGCCCTTTTGGTTAATAATGGTGTCAAGCGCAATGGCAGTCTTGCCGGTCTGGCGGTCGCCAATGATCAACTCACGCTGGCCACGGCCAATCGGAATCATGGCGTCAATCGCCGTTACACCGGTCGCCACCGGCTCATTCACCGGCTGACGCTTGATTACACCAGGGGCAATTCTTTCTACATTACGATAGTTGTTGCTATCGATGGGCCCTTTACCGTCAATTGGTTGACCGACCGCGTTAATCACGCGCCCGATCATCCCATCACCAACTGGCACCGAAGCAATACGGCCTGTGCTGCGCACAAGGTCGCCTTCTTCAATACCCGCATAGTCACCCATGATGATGATGCCGACGTTATCCTGTGTCAAATTCTGAACCTGGCCCAGAATCCCATTCTTGGTAAACTCGACCAATTCACCGGCCATTGCGCCTTGCAAACCAGAGACAAGGGCAATACCGTCACCAACTTGAACCACCTCACCGACATCAACCTGGGTTGGCGCCACGGTGAAATTCAAGATTTTTTGTTTAAGTAAAGCTGTGATTTCATCTGTACGCACAGCCATGAGCAATCCTCCATTAGGTATCTATCGGTAAGTAGCACAAGCAAGACTTGCGATAACTACAGATAACACATAGGCAACAGCATAGCAAATCCAAACAGAAATCATTTCACTACTTATTTCCGTTTTGGCATTTACGTCCAACTGCAATAGCTGCGGGGTGTTGCGGCGCTAACGCCGCAACACCCCGCAAACGTTGGCAAAAGTTCAGCGAACTGCAGCCGACAAGGTTTCGCGCATCGCCTGTAACCGCGTGGCCACGGATGTATCGATCAGGCGATCACCGACGCGTACACGCAACCCCCCCATGAGAGATGGGTCAACCGCAAAGTCAAAGACCAGATCATCGCCATATTGCGCCAGCAAGGAGCGGCGAAGCTGCTCTTGTTCTTCGGCGGAAAGCGCAACTGCACTTGTCACAGACGCCTTTTTCGGTGCACTATGTCCGCTGGCAACTTGCGCCAGTGCACTGCCAAGTTGATCTACCAAGCCAATTGTACCCTCTTCCACCATTACCTTGAGTGTATTTTGCAACTCAGGCGGTGCGTCATTGGGGATAACTGACCCTAGCGCCCCCAGGCGCTCATTGAGATCATAGCCGCTATTCGCCAACATGCTCAAAAGCTGTGGATTCTGCTGTAACTGTGCCGTAACAGTGGCTAACGAACTTTGCCAGCGTTCCATCATCGCCTGCATAATCGCTTGGGCATATTGATTGGCGCTTGCACCGTTTGTATTCATTACGCCGCGCTCCCCTGCTGAGTCAGGAACTCAGCAACAAATCGCTCGTGATCGCTCCGATTGGCTAGTTCGCGCCCCAAAATTTGTTGGGTGGCCAAAATGGCCAAGTCGGCGATCTGCTTATTCGCATCTGCCATCGCAGCCTCACGTTGCGTTTCAGCCTCGGCCTGCGCCTTGCGCCGGATCTCGGTGGCTTCCTGTTCAGCGCGGGAACGAATTTCTTGTGCAATCTTTTCTGCATCACGTGTGGCCTGGGCGCGCACCTCTTGTGCTTCACGCCGCGCCTCATCCATAACCTTGGCCTTGTCATGTTCCGCCTCACGGGCAGCCGCGCCGGCGCGCTCAGCATCCTTCATGCTTTGGGCGATCCGCTGTTTGCGCTGCTCTAACATATTCAAGACCGGTTGATATAACGTAACTCGCAAAATGACCATCAAAATGAGAAAGTTGACGATCTGGGAGATCAGCAGACCTCCCTCAATTCCGAGTTGACCAAGTATTCCGCTCAAGGTCACCCTCCTTCTTGATTCTGACCATAACTAGTACAACGTGGCGTAAACACCAGGACAGAAAGCGTTGTTTCTGTCGGGATCTACTAGACGAATTTGACCAGCAACGCAACGACCAAGCCGAAAATACCGAGGGCTTCAGCAAACGCAATCGCCAAAATCATGTTCGTCTGAATCGTGCTGGTCACCTCAGGATTGCGACCCATTGCTTCCATTGCCTTAGCGCCAATCAGGCCAATGCCAATCCCTGGGCCAATCGTACCCAGACCAATGGCCAATGCTGTACCAATTTCTTTTGCGGAAGCTAAATCCATTGTATTTTTCTCCTTAAATGATTAAATCGTTTGGTTGTAAAACTATGCAATCTGTCAAGTGAATTTTTCGCGCATATGGGCGGTAAACTGAACTTGCACCGTGCCTCTAGTAAAAAGAGCACAATTGCAGCCGCATACCTATATGAGCCAAATTTTTATAGAATTAAAACCTGCTATGTTTGCAAAGTTGCAGCGATAGACTTACGGCTTTCAAACAAAGTGACAACTTTCTCAGCCTATTTTGTCATGCGCCCCAGAAACAGGATGCCACAAAACTGACGCGACTACCAAGCAAGAGGGGGTAAGCTCACTTGCTAATCGCCAAAATGTCAAGCGTCATCTAGATTTTGTTGACATTTACCACCCGAGATTCTCTCATCACACCTGCTCGAAAGGTGTGATATCAAGGTTCCCGACCCTCCGGGATGCTTGTTAACAACGCGCAATCCTGCTTTGGAGGGCCGTAAAATGTCAACGGCTCCTAGTGATGCTCACCACCATGGCTAATCGTCGCCATCGAGAAAAAGACTAACGCCAACATCATAAAGACTAAGGCTTGGACAACACCGACGAGGATTTCCAACAAGAAAAAGGGCACAGGCACCAAGAAGGCAATCAGATAGGCCATGGTAGCCAACACCACTTCACCGGCAAAGATATTGCCAAAAAGACGGAAGGTAAAAGCGATAACACGGGAGACTTCACTGAGCGCTTCCAAGATGCTGACAAAAATGTTAATGACTTTCATAAAGCCATGACCACTGGTATTCCAGAACTTGTGGAAGTAACCGCCACCCAAGGCGCGAATACCATGTACCTGCACCATGACCATGGTCGCTAAGGCCAGCGCCAGTGTGACATTTAAATCTGCACTAGGAGAGCGGAAGAGGGGCACAAAATGACCTTCTTCTTCAGCAGCTGCGGTTGCCGTTGCCCTATCAGCAGCTTCCACCAACATCAAATTGCCATCGACCATCGCAAGCTGTTGGTCAAGCGCCTGACCATGCTCTTCCGTTGCGCCTTCTACCGCATGACCAGATTGAAAAACCCCAATACTGCCCATCCCTGGCAATAGACCAGACCAGTTGCTGACTAGCACAAAGAGAAAGATAGTAGCAGCCCAAGCGAAGTAGGTGCTTGCCGCCTTGCCAGCCACACCCTCAGCCAACCCATAGAGATATTCAATGGTAATTTCCATTAGATTTTGCAGGCCACCGGGTACCAAGCTCATTTTTCGGGTAGCAAGGTAGGCCACAATAATCAGGAAAAGATCAACCAAAAAGGTCGTGATCAACGAATTGGTCAACCAGGTTGGCCCGCCCTCCATAATGGGCTGTGGAGCAAGTGAAACGTGGGGAATCGGCACACTCATAAAAAAGCTGATAATCAGCAAGAGCACCGAACCAGCAATGATCAACGCGCGCCGGGGATTTGCATTTACATAAGCAACAACTCGATCAGAAAATCTTGCAAAAAAGTTTTTTTGGGTAGATTCCATTTGTTTTACCTCTCGACGAAATTTGTTAGGCGAGATTCGTAAACGGGATTTAGATTTCGCGCAAAAATTTACTAAATATCACCGGCATCTACCTCATGTGGAGCAATTTTTTCAATCAACTGATCCATCTCAGATAAAGCCGCACGTATCACCACAAAGGTGGATAAGGGAATAAAAAGAACGGCAGCCCCAATGGTCAACATTGGAAGCCAATTAAAATAAAGATCAAGCACTACCGCGCATATGACTGGTGCTATTAAACTCAACATCGTGCTCACTAAAAGCCGACGAACATTAATCCGTACAGTCATAATCGCCCAAATGATAGATAGAGCGCAAGAACAAATGTTGCATAGGGCTACTATGCATAACCGTAACCCGAACGCGCTGCTGACACGACAAATTTAGCTAGAGTCTCGGCGATTATAGCATTTCAATTTTCATTCGCGCAAATTTTCACATGCGCGGGGTAACATAGTATTAGTTCGACCGTTGCCCTTCAACCCAGAGGGCAGCCACCAGCGCCACTTCGACTACCTTATCAAAGTATGCAATAATAGTGCGTGCACCCCAAAAGAGCCAAAGCAAGATCGTCAGGAGCGTATAGGCCAGAAAAAGCCAACGTAGTGGCATACGGTAGGGCGCTAATCGTGGTATAGGACTATAGAGCGCTAAAATCCAGGCCAGATAACCTAGACCATTGAGGAAAAAAATCAGATCAGGTCGATCGGGAAATTGAAAGCTTAAATAAATATGGATAATGGCTGTGATAAGGGTTAATGGGATAATTAGATAGGTTTCTTTATTTAACCCAGACACCTCTTTGAGCATAACCAAATTCCCCTTCGTGCAATGTCTGTAACTTCACGGTATGCAATGTACACCTTACCTCTTACTTTACATCACCTTGCTGCGGAATGCAACCATGTGCCCATTTTGTTTTACTCAATGTATACTAGGAGTCGTTGACATTTCACAGGCCACTGCTGGTGAAATATGCCGGTATAGGTAATACTACTCGTGGCCGCACTCACTGGTAATGTCAACAGAACCTAAAACGTGTTACGTGTTGCGTAGCTTTGCAAGAAGCGACCCAGTTGATACTATGTGAAATTTCTGTACGACGATGTGAAATACAACGTGAAATACAATGGGAAACATAAGGCGAAATTATATAAGACTGTGGAAGAAAGAGAACATAACTGATGGAAGAAACGATCAAATTAGAGCAATTTCTAAAGCTGGCGCAGATCGTGCAAACCGGCGGTGAGGCCAAGCATCTAATCCAAGCTGGGTTTGTGCGTGTCAACGGCTCTGTCGAAACTCGCCGCGGTCGCAAACTGCGGCCGGGTGATGTTGTTGTTGTGCACGGCGAAGAGTTGGTGGTGGAACAGGAACCCTAATCCGCCACAAGCGGGGTGGGAGAAGCTCCGGCCGCAGTTCCGATGGCCGGCAAATCCACAAGCGCCTCAGTTTGTGATGGTGCGGCTTGTTCTATCATCCCATCAGCAACCAAAACGGGCGTTAGGGCGGCAATTGCACAGGCAACCATATCATCTTCCGGTTCACGCGTGGTTAACTTCTGCAGTGCTAGCCCTGGCGCAATCAGAGTGCGCATCAACGGTTTTTCATCATGGGCGGCACTAAAACGGATGATCTCGTAGGCCACCGCCGCAACTACAGGAACCAAAGCCAGGCGCGAGATAAAGCGCAAGACCAACGCCAACCAGGCAGGTTGGATGCCGGAAAAGGTGAGCGGGGCAAAGAGAATGATGCTGATGACCAATACATAAAGGAGAAAACTGGTGCCGCAGCGTGTATGTTGTACACTATACTTCTGGACATTTTCCACTGTCAGCGGTACACCGGCCTCATAAGCGTTGATCGTTTTGTGCTCGGCGCCATGATAGCCAAAGACACGCGCAATATCAGGGATGCGGCCAATGGCCCAGAGGTAGAGGACAAAGAGCACAAGACGGATAGCGCCCTCCAAAAAGGCATCCAGCAGGGGATTATCATTCATGGTGGCAGCCAAAAAACGGCTGGCCAGGGTGGGCAAAAGAAAGAAAATAGCCACGGCAAAGGCCAGGCTGCCCGCGATTGTACTCCAAGCTACTGGGCCAGAAAATTCAACCTGTTCCGCGCCCTCTTCTTGGGTTGAAACTTCAGCACTCCAGAGCAACGCGCGCATACCAAGACCGAGTGCATCCCACAACATGCCCAGTCCACGCACAAAAGGCCACTGTCCCCAGCGGCTGGTGTAGATTTTGGCCGTCAACGCTTCTTCGTGAACGACAATCTCACCCTGCGGATTGCGCACGGCCACCGTCATGGTCTTGCGCCCCCGCATCATCACGCCTTCAATTACCGCTTGTCCACCATAGTATTGTTTTGCCATGCGCCTATTGTAACACTGGCATCGTTAGGGGTCAAACAGATTAGGGGTTAGAGGCAATCAGAATTGCACTTAAGGCTAGCAATAGGTTGACAGATCATGATGAATCCGATAATATCAACAGTAGCTCTCCAAGATATTCCCAATATCTACCCATTTGCTTGACATACCGCACAACGTAAATTTAAGTAATTTCAATCTACGTCTACTTCATACTTAAACAGGAGGAAAGATGAAACGCATCCTGCCACTTCTCAGCTTGTTACTCTGTTTGGCGCTTGTGCTCGCAGCTTGCCCTGCCGTTTCGGGGCCGGCGGCAGAGCAAGGAGCGGCAGCGGACAGTGGCGGCGCAGCCCAAAGTAGCGCGCCAGCCGCCGACAGCAGCGCCAAGGTAATTCGCATTGGGGCTGCTGTCAGCGATACCGGGAAATATGCGCGTGAGGGTAAAGATACGCGCCAGGGCTATAATCTTTGGTTGGATTGGGTCAACAATGAATATGGCGGCGTCAAGATCGGCGACGAGCGCTACCAGGTCGAACTGGTCATGTATGACGATGAAGGCGATCCCGACACGACCGCCAAGCTGGTGGAGAAGTTGATCACAGAGGACGAGGTTGACTTTTTGCTGGGCCCCTACAGCTCCGGCTTAACCCAAAGCGCCAGCGCTATCTCCGAGAAATATGACAAGATCATGATCGAAGGCAACGGCTCCGATGAGACCCTCTTTGAGCGCGGCTTCAAAAATCTCTTTGCGGTGCTGACGCCGGCGGGTAATTACACGGAATCGGCGCTCAAAATGTTGGCCGACAAGGGCGCCAAGACCGTGGTCATTGCCTATGAAGACACGGCCTTCCCCACCAGCGTTGCGCTAGGCGCCGAAAAATGGGCCAAGGAATATGGCATGGAAGTGCTGGGCATGGAAACCTACCCCCTCAATGTTGCCGATGTCAGCGGCATTATGAGCAAGTTCAAGGCGCTGGAGCCCGATATCTTTGTGGGCGGCGGCCACTACAATGATGCATTGCTCTTTGTCCGCGGCGCCAAAGAGTTGGACTTTAGCCCGAAGGCGATGGTGATCACCGTAGGCCCCAGCAATCCTGAATTTGTTCAGGAAGTGGGCGCCGACGCCAACTATATCATTGGCCCAACCCAGTGGGAGCGCACCATGAGCTACTCTGATGAGTGGTTTGGCACGGCGGAAGAATATGCCCAACGCTATGAAGCGATGTGGGATGAACCGCCCACCTACCAAGCCGCCGAATCAACGGCTACCGCACTGGCACTACAGTTGGCGATCGAGTCAGCCGGCTCACTGGAGACCGCGGCGGTGCGCCAGGCACTCCAAGATCTGGATGTCGTCACCTTCTATGGCCCGATCAACTTTGACGAAACCGGAAAAAATGCCGGCAAGCCCATGGGCAGTATCCAAATCCTCGACGGCAACATCGAAGTCGTCGCCCCCGTAGAAAGCGCCGTGGCCGAAATGTCCTATCCCATGCCGGGGTGGCAGGATCGGTAAGATGAGATTGGTAATTGGGTGATTGGTAATTGGGTGATTGGTGATTGGTAATGGGGTGCTCTAGCGTCCAATTACGAATCACCAATCACCCAATCACCGATGACAAAACGCGAAAGTAACCGACAATGGATGTCTTTCTGCAGGCGCTCTTTAGCGGCCTTTTGCTCGGCGGGTTTTACGCCGTCATGGTCCTGGGTTTTTCTGTGATCTGGGGTGTTATGGGCGTGATTAACTTTGCCCACGGTGAATTCTTGATGATTGGCGCCTATTTGGCATGGGCGCTCTTTCGCGCCTTTGGGCTGGATCCCTTTCTGTCGATTCTGATTGTGGCGCCAGTGATGTTTGGGGTAGGTTATTTCCTGCAGAAGGTATTAATCAATCGGGTGGTGGAGCGGCCGCGTTTGATCGCACTGTTGGTCACCTTTGGCCTTTCGATTAGTCTGGCCAATCTCTATAAGTTGGTCTACAGCGCCAGTCCCCGCACCGTTTCGGTGGCCTATAATGGCTCCTGGAATTATAGCTGGGGCGCCGGCGCCATTACCCTGCCCATTGTCAAGTCCCTGATTCTTGTGGTTGCCCTGTTGATTATGACGGCGCTCTACCTCTTTATGCAGCGGACAAAGCTGGGCAAATCGATTCGGGCGGCGGCCCAAAACAAAGAAGCAGCGCGCATTGTCGGCATCGACATTGAGACGGTCTATGCCATCACCTTTGGCATCTGCATCGCCGTGACCGCCGCCGCTGGCGCCATGCTCAGCATGACCAATCCAATCTTCCCGTTTATGGGCCCGCCTTTTACCCTCAGAGCCTTTACGATTACGGCGTTAGGTGGCCTGGGCCAAATTCCGGGCGCTTTGCTAGGGGGTCTAATCCTAGGGCTGATTGAACTCTTTGTAGCCACCTACGTCCCCACCATCGGCACCAACTTGGGTATTGCCACCAGCTTTATCCTGCTTGTGATTATTTTGATCGTCCGTCCCCAGGGGCTCTTACAAGGGCTGCGCCCCATGGAGGCAGAGTAGGCCATGGTAAGGCGTATTGGCACAATCCTCAGTGGCGGCGCCGGCATTTTGCTGTGGGTCGTCCTGCTGGCTCTGCTAGCCTTTTATCCCCTCAGCAACCCATCGGGCGCGGCCTTGCTGACCGCCACCCAAATTTTCGTGTTGGTGACCCTGGCCTCAAATTGGAATCTGATTGGGGGCATGACGGGCTATGTCGATTTTGGTCACGCCGTCTTCTTTGGCATTGGCGCCTATACCATGGGCATCCTGGTGACCAAGGCCCAGAGTACGCTCATCTTTGCGCCAGGGCTCGGCTTCTGGCAGGCGCTGCCCTTTGGCGGCCTGCTCGCGCTGCTCTTTGCGCTGCTCATTGGCCTGCCCACCTTGCGGCTAAAGGGCTCCTATTTTTCCATTGCTATGCTCGGCACTTTTGTCGCCATGCGCGAGGTAATCCGCATTGCGCGGCCGCTCACCGGTGGCGGGCGGGGCTTGAGTTTGCCTCCTGTTCTGGATCGCGCTGGCGACTACTATTTTATGTTGGTGCTCATGGGGTTGGTGGTGCTGGCTATTTGGTGGATCCGGCGCAGTGAGTTTGGCCACAGCTTAATCGCCATTCGTGAAGATGAGACCGGCGCTGAAATGCGCGGCATTAACACCACCCGCCATAAGCTCATCGCCTTTATGGCGGCGGCCTTTTCCACCGGATTGGTGGGCGCCTTCTGGGCTTGGCAGAACACTTACATTGATCCCGACGTGGTCTTTATTGAACAGCGCACCGTCGAAATGGTCATGATGAGTATGTTAGGTGGACTAGGGACTGTGTGGGGGCCGCCATTGGGCGCAGTGGTGCTCTTCCTGCTCCAGGATTTTGTCTGGGGCAATTTTTTCGACGTGCACCTGCTCGTGTTGGGCCTCCTGTTGATCGTGCTGGTGCTCTTTGTGCCGGAAGGCATTCTGGGGACACTGGGCGACCGTAGTAGCACCTCCTTGGGCCGGCTGCTGGGACGCATCGGCAAGCAACGTAAAGAGAACTATGACAACGTCAAACCTTAGGTCAAATCCTAGGTCCGATCTTACACCCCTCCTGGAGGGGAAACGGGTGACCAAAACCTTTGGCGGGCTGGCAGCGGTCAACCAGGTCGATTTTGCCATCTATCCCGGTGAAATCGTCGGGTTGGTGGGGCCGAATGGCAGCGGCAAGACCACCCTCTTTGACTGTCTTAGCCGTGTGCAGGATATTAGCGGGGGCGAGATCTATTTCAAAGGTCAGCCCATTACCCGCCTGCGTCCCTACCAAGTTGCGCGCTTGGGGCTGGCGCGCACTTTTCAAGTGATCCGTGTTTACCGCAGCATGACCGTTTTGGAAAATATGCTCGTAAGCCGCCAATGGCAGGGTGAGTCATTCTGGCAGATGTTAAAACCGAGTGGACGCGCCACGGCCACACGGGCGCACCAACTGCTGGACTTCCTGCAGATCGCGCAGCTGGCTGATGAACCAGCCGGCCATCTTTCTGGCGGCCAGCGGCGGCTGCTGGAGATTGGCATGGCGTTAATGCCTAACCCCGAGATTATCCTGCTGGATGAGGCCACCTCCGGCGTCAATCCGACCTTGATCGAAACGATTAAAGATCGGATCCGGGCGCTCAACCAAGAGGAGGGCAAAGCATTCTTGCTCATTGAACATAACATCGATTTTATTGCCGATCTATGTAGCCGTGTCTATGTGCTCAATTATGGGGAGAAATTGGCGGAAGGCACGCCGACGGAAATTCAACAAAATGAAGCGGTCATCGAAGCCTATTTTGGGAACTAAAAACAAACCATGTCTGCTCCAGTAACCGATCAAGCGCCACTGCTTGATGTCCAGAATATCTACGCCGGCTACCAGGATTTTGACATCTTACAGGGAGTGTCGCTCCAGGTCTATCCGGGCGAGATTGTCTGCGTCATTGGCCCCAATGGCGCCGGCAAATCGACGGTTTTCAAGGCCATCTATGGCTTTGTCCACATCCGCCACGGACAGGTGCTCTTTCACGGCCAGGATCTGACCAACCAGAAGCCCCAGGCTGTGTTGCAGGCCGGCATTGCCATCGTGCCCCAACTGCGCAGCCTCTTTCCCCAAATGACCGTTATGGAAAATCTGGAAATGGGCATGTATCTGGAGCGCGACCCACAACGCATCCACCGCCGCATCGACTATGTCCTGGATCTCTTTCCGCGCCTGGCCGAACGGCGGCGCCAACTGGCCGGCACCATGTCCGGCGGCGAACAGCGTATGTTGGAGATTGGCCGCGCCCTGCTGCTAGAACCCCAAATGGTGATGATGGATGAGCCGAGTGCGGGATTGGCGCCGCTCATTACCAAGCTGATCTTTGAAAGTATCCAACGTCTCAATCAGGAGATTGGCCTGACCGTGCTCATGATCGAGCAGAACGCGCGCCAGGGGCTGGAGGCCAGCCACCGCGGTTATGTGCTGGAACTGGGGCAAAATTCTTATGCGGGACAAGCGCAGGAATTGCTACAGAACCACGAAGTACGCCGCGCCTTTTTGGGCGGACGCTAGTCGTTTGGTATAGGGAGATAGGTAGATAGGTAGATCGGTCATACATGTAAACTTAAGGGAAAACTCGTTCCACCGGGGCCCCCCTGGGTGGCGTGGAATGCCCGATGAGACACTCCGCGTCTTGGGACGCGGAGCGTCTTTCTTTTATAAGGATCTTTTTTCACCCGAGTAGTGCCAAATCCAACAAAAAACCCTCTCCACCAGAATGGCAGAGAGGGTGTAGTGAGCAAGCCTGCCTTTACTGCAGTGAAGGTCTGCAAGGCAGGCACTGGGGAATCAGAAGTGGGGCAGCCACTGGCTGATGAATGTATTGTAACACACATTTCTAGGTATGTAAAGTACCAATTTTTTGGGTGCGTACCACAAATGATATCACTGGCGAATTCGGTAGCGGTTGCAACCATCACCTGCTAGACCAAGCCTGCTTCGGGTGCCCCTGGTATCACATCTTGCGAGCAGATGTGATGAGAGAATCTCTGAGCGCGCCACCTTGCTCTGTTTCGATCCACTAACATGCGTAGACCCTCATTCTTTAATACCAATGGGTAATTTTACGGTAAAGGTGCTGCCTTGCCCCACAGTGCTGGCGACAGCTATGGCGCCGCCATGCTCTTCCACCAACGCTTTGGTAATAGCGAGCCCAAGGCCGGAGCCGGTGGCCTTCTCCTGATGTTGGGCCACGCGCCAGAAGCGGTCGAAGATATGTGCAAGATCCTCAGCGGGGATGCCGTAGCCGGTGTCGCGCACGTGTAAAACCACATTCTGGTCCTGTTGCATTGCTTCCACTTCAACAGTCCCGCCCTGGGGCGTATATTTCACTGCATTCGCCAGTAGATTGAGGAGAATGCGTTCCATTTGCTGGCGGTCTGCATGAATGAAAATAGCTCTGCTGTCACTGCGATTTTGGATCGAGACATTTTTTTCGCCCGCTTCATTCTGTAACAGCTCAACCACATTCGTCAGAAGCTGAGTCAGATCGCAGCTCACCTTTTTAGAGGATAACAGACCGCCGGCTTGCAACTTTTCAATATCCAGAATGTTGCGCACCATGGTGAAGAGTGTGTGTTGGCTGCGCAACAAAAAGGTGATTAAGTCAGGATTATCAATAGCGGCGGCCGGATCGGCCTGCAACTCCTCGGCGCAAAGCTGAATGCTAGTCAATGGCGTCATCATATCATGGGTTAGGATGGCAAGGTAGGCATCTTTTTTCTGATTTAAGTCAGCTAAATCTTTGGTGCGTTCGTCCACAATCTGTTCCAGATTCGCCAGGTGTGCCTCCATCTGCTGGACATAGAGCCGAAAGGCATAGGCGGAAAGCAGAATCGGCCAGAAAAAGACAAGGACGCCCATCAGATCATAGTGCTCAACGGCGTAGCCAAGCATCCCACCGCCCACAGCTGTCGCCGGCACGATAATCGCTGAAGTCGAACGCTCTTCACGCCAAAGGGCTAGTGGCTGTACGGTGGGTCCATGTTGTAGCCGTAGCACCCCGATCAAAAGCCAAATATTGACCTCTAAATAGACGAGCGTACCGGGAAGCCAAGGCAGGATCTGCCCCCATTGGGTAGTGGGACCTAACCAGTGGCGAAAGGCAGAAAAGACCCAGCCGGCGACATAGACCGCGATGGCTTGCATAGTGATGTTAAAGATCAACTGCTGACCGCTCTTTTTCCAGGTTTTGCGGTCGGCCGGTCGGCTTAGCCAAAAGGCAAAGCTATAGATGGCCACAAGCAAGGCCGCGGCCGCGGGCCCAAAACTAGGAAAGGCCGCCAGACTCACGGCGGCGCCCAGCCCATAGTTAACGCCGACATCCGCAAGGACAGCTGCCGACATGGGCGCCAACGCCGCAACCACCGCCAGCGCAACCAAGAGGGCAAAGGTCAATCCTGGTTCATAGTCAGGAATGTGAAAGATGCCTAAGCCGAGAACGCAGAGCCCAATAAGACTGATTGTAAACAAATATAGATGAAAGGTCGTCAAACGTTGTGGCAAAGCCATAGTTAACCAACCATAGTTAACGAATGAGCCGTAAATAGCTGGTGGAAATGGAGACTAGAGAGGGAGATTGCACGAGGATAATCTCCCCTCTCTAGTCTTTATTAATCAGAAATATCATATTACAATGGTATGGACAAATCTCCAAGTGTGCCACAGGGAGCATAACGATTCCTTAATCTGCCACATGCAAGTCTGCTAATGTCTGAATATCATGTGGCTCAGTTAAAATTTGTGTCACTTTCCCATCCATCATACGGATTACCTTGTCTACATACTTGCACATGCGTAAGTCATGGGTCACCATAATGCCGGCGCGCTGTTGTTCATGGATGAGTTCGGCAAAGGTGGCCACCACCTGGTTCGCACGTTCTGTATCAAGGCTGGCGGTGGGCTCGTCGGCCAGCACAATCTGCGGCTCATGGATAAGAGCCCGGGCAATCGCCACCCGCTGTTGCTGGCCACCGGAGAGTTGACTGGGGTAATTACGCAGCCGGTCGCCTAGCCCCAGACGCTCTAGCAACTCCTGGGCGCGGCGTCGGCTCTGCCGGTTGAGCCGGCCATTGAGGCGCAACATTAACTCTACATTCTCGCGCGCATTTAAATAGGGCACCAGGTTGTTGGCCTGAAAAGAAAAGCCGATCGCATGACCACGAAAGCGGGTGCGACTGGCTTCGCTCATGGTGGTTAACTCTTGGCCGGCAATATGGATTGTGCCGGATGAGGGCTTGAGCAGACCGGCTAACATGGCCAACATGCTTGTCTTGCCCGAACCGCTCGGCCCGACCAACGCAACAAATTCACCTGGATGGATCGTCAGCGAGACGCCATCCACCGCACGCACTACACTTTGCCCGCTGCCATACAATTTGGTTACATCGTTCGCTTGTAATACTGTTTCCATGTTGCCCTGCTATCCTTCTATGAAACATGCCGTAGCAGCGGGAGCCCCCTGGGCAATGGCGCTACTATTGGGCCAACCCTAGCGCGGTCAATGGCTCAATCTTAAGGAGCGCCCAAAGGGAGACTAGACCGCCCAGTGGGCCAATCAACATCAACGAGACGACGGCGGTCAAGACCGCTTGTCCGGTAAAGACAATGGGCACGGTGGGGGGAAAGGTGAGCGACAGGGCGAGCGAGCCGGCTGCGCCAATGACAACCCCCAACGCATTGATCGTAACGATCTGGGCAATGGCCGCTAAACCGACCAGCCAATTCGATGCGCCGACGGCTTTGAGCATGCCGATTTGAGCGACCTTTTGCAAAGTCTGGATCTGAAAGAAGCCGCCAATGACGAGGATGCCAATAAAAAAGGTGAAATAGCGCTGGGTGTCCAGAGTGCTTTGCTGGGCGGAGTAACCAGGCGTCGCCTCATAGGCGGTGACGCGATCGACCACTTCAATTTTGTCCACCGCCTGTTCCAACCGCTGCGCCATTAGGGTCAGCGCCGTGGGGTCAGTCAATTTCACTACAACAATATTCGAGACCAACTCCCCCTGGTTGTTTTCATTTTCGCCTTGGGGACGCACCTTATCCCAAGTTAAATAAGGTACAAAGATAGAAGGGCGCAAGAAATATTGGCGCCCGTCGGTAATGCCCACAATGATCAGGTCGTATAATTCCTCTTTTGTCCCTTGTGTAACTTTGATAGTGAGAGTGTCACCCAGTTGCACATTGCGCCGGGCCGCCACATTTCCGTCAATGATCACCTCGTTGCTGCGGCTTCGCCCTAGCGGGCGTCCGGTGCGGACAGGCGGTTCGCCAGGGTGACCAGGCTCCACCCCTACCAGTGAAATATCCAATTGTTCCTGGCCATCGGCAAAGACGGCGGTGGCATTAGAGAAGAAGACCTGTCCTACATCTGCCACCCCAGCCACCCGGCGTAACGAATTCATCGTCGATCGTCCAATGCGGCTACCGGTAATCGACAGATCCACATTGGCTTGATAGACCAACAACTCGCCATTTAGCTTTTGGATGTATTCACGGTTGCCGTTGCCTAAGCCTTCTGCCAATGCGGCAATAAAGAGAACAAGCGTTGTAATGAGTGCTACGATCAGACTAATCAAGATAAACCGGCCCTTGCTATGCCAGATTTCTTTAAATGCCAGATAAAAGGGCATACATTTTCCCTCCTTCCAAAGTCACGGTAAAAAAAGGCACGACGAAAATAGAGCCTGGCGCCACGAACATTTAATTTTTGGCTCATATAGGTATGCGGCTGAAATTGCGCTTTTTCTCTCTAGAAAATGATGCAATTTCAGTGTACCGCCCATATGAGCGTAATTTTTAGAAATCACCACACTAGTGCAACAATCAGAAATTTCTAAAAATTAAGCGGCCAACTACTAGCGTACGGTGACGGCGGCTGTCATATTCCAGAGGAAACGGTCGTCTTGCTGCGCTGGTGTAATCAAGACCGTATAGACAATATCCCCCCGGTTGTCCTGGCCAATGGGGCGGATTCGTTTGATGGCGCCACTCATCTCCAAGTCAGGGATGGCGTCAAAGGTCAAATCCACGTTCATACCCGCTTTGAGCGCGGTGATATCCAGTTCAGTTAGATCTTCGGTTTCGACCTCCCACTGCGTCAGATCGGCCAGGCGAATAAGGGTGGCGCCTGGTGTTGCTTGTTCGCCCACTTCGGTCTCCAGTGCGGCGATCACACCGGCAAAGGGAGCGCGCAACTCGGTTTCACCCAATGCGACATAAGCTTGTTGCAACGCGCTGGTGGCGGCGGCAATCTCAGCCTCGGCCACGGCTATGGTCTCGGCGCGTGGGCCGGCGTTCAGGAGCTCTAACTGTGCCTGTGCAGTCTGCACGTCGGCCTGGGCCGCGGTCATTTGGGGAGTCATGCCTGTGCGCAGCGCCGCCAACTGCGCCTGTGCTCGTTGCACCTGGGCGCTAGCGGCAGCAATGTCGGCCTGGCTGGCGCCCCGTTCCAGATCGGCCAAGCGCGCTTGTGCGGCTTCATAGGCATTGGTGGCCTGTTGCAGTGCAGATGATTGGGGCAAAGCAGCCAGATCATTGCGCCACTTAACCAAATCATAGGCTCGTTGCGCCTGCTGCAAGGTCGCCGCAGCATTGGCCAGGTCAGCGCGGGCGGCGATCAACTGCTGATCACTGGCGCCTTCCAACACCTTGGCCAGCGATGCCTGTGAGCCACTCAACGCTGCCTCGGCAGCGGCAACATCCCCTGGCAGTGACGCTTCCGCCAGTTGATCATAGCGAGCCTGGGCAGCGCGTAGGGCTGCTTGTGCTGAAGCCACCTCCTGCGGTCGCGGGGCGGCTGTCAGTTCCGCTAGACGCGCTTGTGCTCCCTGTAAGTCGGCCTGGGCGCGCGCCACCGCCACCTGTTGTTGGTTGGCATCCAGACGCACCAAGGGCTGGCCTGCGTCAACGTGATCCCCCTCTGCCACCAGCACTTCTGCCACAATCCCGCCTACCGGTAAACTCAGGTCGGTGCGCCGCACAGGGACCAAACGCGCATCGGCGACAATATTGGCTGTGGTGGCTAGATTGGCCGTCATCAGCGGCTCAGTTGCCGCTGTGGTTTGTTCTGCTATTGCCGTGGCGCTTTGCGACGCCCCAGGCAGTGTTCCTGATTGGAAGGCAAAGAAACCTCCGCCTACCAGCACCAATAGTCCAACGATCCAAATCCAGCGTTTCATAGCATTCTCCGCATCCTTTATCCTTGTGAGCAGCATAGGTAATATATAGCTTATTGATCGCTTGCTGACCGGGGGCGTAGTCCGTCAAGCATGATTGCAATTACTTCCTCGGCCATGACCACACGGGGTGGCGCGCCGGCTTGATGTTCCGCATGATTCAGACCATCCATTAGTGTCAAAAAACAGCCGGCCAGTAGATCGGGATGGGCATAGCGAATTTCACCCTGCTGATAGGCCGCATGAAAGATCTGGCGCAACGGTGTAAACATGGCATCATAGGCAATGCGCCCCAATTGCGTGCGCTGCTCTGCGTTCAAGGCCGGCATGTCGGCGTGGAGCATGCCCAGTAAATTGAGGGGCGGTTGTGCAGCAAACCAGGCGGCTACTGCCCGTAACTGGGCGCGCAAGCCGGTGGTGGTGGCGCAAGCGGCCTCCATGCCAGTGCGATGGCGCATAAAGGTGCGGATGGCCACGGCGGCAAAGAGTTGCTCCTTGCCCTCCGGGAAATGGTAGTAGAGCGACGCTTGCCGTATCCCCAGCGCGTCAGCAATATCGCGCAAGGTAACGGCAGTATAGCCGTGGGCCATAAAAAGTTCCTCAGCTACGTCCAACACCCGTTGTCTTGCATCACTGGGGTTAGTATCACTGGGGTTAGCACCGCTGGGCTCTGTTGTCGTTGCAGTCAAGCTGTTGCTCCTGTTTCTTCGGAGTTACGCGTTGGGCCAAGTTGTGAGTAGCAGATGGTAGGTGGCGTAGTGGCGAGTTCATCGCCAATCCGGGTGCACTTCACTTTGGGGGAACCGGCCCAACTTCACCCCAACTGTGACTTATTGTATATTGTGATCTACCTACTATTCGGTAGGTTTTTGCACAATCTGTACAAAACATAAACGAATTATAGTAAATCTTCGTGATTTAGTATGCCTACCAGAGAAGGTGGCGAGTGGCACATGACTCGCTACCTGCCACTCACCACCCGCACACTTTAAGTTATATAGCGCCTTTGTATTTTTGACGAAAAGGTCCACACTTTGGTATAATTGTCGTTTGTGGGCAAGCAGTCCACCGCGCCTATGGAGAGTAGGCGTGGAATGCATGTAATTGTTGAGCTAAGTATTTACGTCATCACCCTTTGAGGCGTAAAGCCGCTCCAAGTCTCGGTCAATCGGCGCCAAAATTTTGGGGCAACAACCAGCCGAGCGCGGCCTTAAAAGGGAAGATCATGCAAGGGGAAATCATGCACGCAGTCATTCGGACCGGCGGGAAACAATATTATGTCACCCCCGGCGACATTTTGGAAGTAGAGAAGTTGGTGGGAGAGGTTGGCGCAACGGTTGCCTTTGAAGATGTGCTGTTGCTTGCGAATGCAGAGACAGTTATGGTTGGGCAACCAACGGTCGAGGGCGCAAGTGTCACGGCCCAAATCACGGGACAACATCGTGGCCAGAAGATCCAGGTCTTCCGCTATCGTCCCAAAAAACGGATCCGGGTCCGCAAAGGTCATCGCCAATATTTGACACGCATTCAGGTGCAGTCGATTCGTCTGGCGGACGGGACTGAGTATGCGGCGCCAGTTGTCGAAGAGGTGGCCGTGGCTGCGCCCGTCGAGGTCGCGACAGAAGAAGCTGTGGTTATGGATGATGCTGCGGATGACGCTGTTGATGAAACAGCGGATGCAGAGGCCGCGGCAACGGCTGAGACAACTCCGGAAGCCACTTCTGATGTTGCCGACAGCGCCGGTGATGCGAATGATATGGCTGCTGCTGATGAAGAATCTAACGACGGTGAGTCTAACGAGAAGGAGTAGATAGAATGGCGCATAAAAAAGGTGGCGGTTCCAGTCGCAATGGACGTGATTCTAATTCACAGCGTCTGGGCGTTAAACGATTCGGTGGACAGTTTGTCCTGGCCGGGAATATCATTGTTCGCCAACATGGCACCAAGATCTACCCGGGCAACAACGTCGGTATTGGTAGAGATAACACGCTGTTTGCAACCTCTGATGGTTTTGTCACATTTGAATGGGCACGCGGTAAGCGCAAACAGGTCAGTGTCTATCCGGAGCAAGTGAACTAACATGAGAGCTGAAATTCATCCTGAGTACTATCCGACTGCACGTGTCATCTGTTCCTGTGGCAATAGCTGGCTCACAGGCAGCACCGTGCCGGAAATTCGCACTGATGTGTGCAGCGCCTGTCATCCCTTTTATACGGGTGAACAGCGCATTGTTGACACAGCCGGTCAAGTTGAGCGCTTTATGAAGCGCCTAGAACGGCGCCAAAGCGATGCTGCCCGTCGGGAGCTAGAAACACGCGCCCGCCGCGAAGCAGATGAAGCGGCGCGCCGCGCCCGCGCCCGTGGTGATAACCCGGAAGCTGCTGCTGCCGAAGTATTGGCAAAGTACGATCTGCAGTAGTGGGCGTTGTACTGTAGTGTGGTTTTGTAGAAAGCATAGGGCAGAGGCGTATACCTCTGCCCTATTTGTTTAGGCTCAGCTGAGCGTTGTTTGAAATTAACCTACGCTCTTTATGCGTTGCAAGGATCTGCTGTTTACATTCCGGGAATGGGCCACTGTTCGGGGCGAGCTTCTCAATGGCGAGCAAGGTGCTCTTGCCTAAAACTGGCCCATTCCCGGAATGTTCGGCGCACTTCCTACCCACCTCCCTGCTATCTATATAGGCGCTAAGGGCGCTGAACCATTTCAGGCGCAACAATATAGAGCCATTAACCTATGTACAGGCCCACGGTGCTAGTCACGGTAGAGTAGCAAAGCCGATGGCCTATCTGTGCAACAATGAAACAAAAACCTGAATCTGTTGGAGGGTGCCATGCCGCATGAGCCAGGCAACGGCTGGATCGAACTAATCTGCGGATCCATGTTTAGCGGTAAAACAGAGGAGTTGCTGCGCCGCATTCGTCGCGCTGAAATCGCCCGTAAGCGTCTTCAGATTTTTAAGCCGCAGATCGATGAACGCTATGGTCTGCAGCGCGTTTCCTCGCACAATGGCGTCATGCGCGAAGATGTGCATGTGATTGCCAAAGCTACCGATATTTGGGAATACCTGCAGGCAGACACAGAGGTCGTTGCCATTGATGAAGTGCAATTCTTTGACTGGGCCATTGCCGATGTCTGTACAAAGTTGGCCGATGCCGGCATTCGGGTCATTACAGCGGGGTTAGATCAGGATTTCCGCGGCGAGCCTTTTGGTCCTATGCCCCTCTTGATGGCGTTGGCAGAGCGGGTCGATAAGTTGCAAGCAATCTGCGTCTGTTGCGGCCACCCTGCCAGCCGCACACAGCGCCTCATTGATGGTCGGCCCGCCCGCCATGATGACCCGATTATTTTAGTAGGGGGGAGCGAGAGTTACGAAGCACGTTGCCGGCGCTGTCACGAAGTGCCCGGCAAAGCTGATTAACCCAATACAAAAGCCTATGTCGTTGCCATTGGTCTTTCATCCTGATTATGTCACGCCTCTGCCTGCCGGCCATCGTTTCCCTATGGCCAAATTTGGTAAAGTCTATGAATATCTGGTGCGTGATGGCATCTGTGGGCTCGATCAATTCTATCTGCCGGAGCGGGCGCCGGTGTCATGGCTACAGTTGGCGCACAGCCCGGATTATATAGCTGCTTACAGTAACGGCACACTGTCAGTGCGTGAGATGCGCCGCATTGGGTTGCCCTGGAGCGCTGCGCTTGTCAATCGTACCTGTATGGCGGTCGGTGGCACAATCCTGACTGCCCAATTGGCGCTTGACCACGGTTTGGCCTGTAACACCGCCGGCGGAACTCACCACGCCTACACCGACTTTGGCTCCGGCTTTTGTATCTTTAATGACTTGGCGGTGGCGACACGTGTTTTGCAACGGTTAGGGCTGGTGCGACGCGTGTTGATTGTCGATCTCGACGTGCATCAAGGTGACGGCACCGCTGCTATCTTTCAGGATGATCCCGCTGTCTTTACCTTTTCCATGCATTGTGGTGAAAATTTCCCTTTTCGCAAACAGCAGAGCGACTATGACCTAGAGGCGCCACCAGGCTGCGATGATAAACTTTATCTCCAATTGCTGGCCAAAGTGTTGCCGGATCTCCTAGATCAATTTCAGCCTGATTTCGTTTTCTATGATGCCGGCGTCGATCCCCATGTCGAAGACACATTGGGTAAACTTGCGCTGACGGATCAGGGCATCTATCAACGGGACTACTTTGTGCTGAACGAGTGTTTGCGGCGTGGCATTGCCGTGGCGACGGTCATCGGCGGTGGTTATCAGCGTGATGTGGACCGTTTAGCGCGGCGCCACTGTTTAGTGCATCAAGCCGCTATGGATCTGGATCAATCTTATAGGTTATAGGATGAGCAATCCAATAGGAACTCAATGTGAACCCAACACGACGGGTGTGTCCCATTTTTGGGGGCCGAGCCGGGTCTTCCCACTTTCTCTGCCAGAGTGCCCCCGAAAATGTGGTACGCACCCCAACACGATGGTTGAGTAGCTACGATGGACGTATCTTTTATCGCAAGAGGAGTAATTTCTTATGTCCGATATTGTTTTTGAATTAGTTGCGCGCGAGGAAGAACGTCAACGCGCAATGATTGGCCTGATTCCTTCCGAGAATCACTTTTCACCCCAGGTGGCCCAGGTACTCTCCTCCTGTCTCTCCAGCAAATATGCAGAAGGCTATCCCGGACGTCGTTACTATGAAGGCAATCAAATTATTGACGAGATTGAAAATCTAGCCATTGACCGGCTGAAAGAACTCTTTGATGTGCCCTTTGTCAATGTACAGGCGCATTCCGGGTCGCCGGCCAACAGTGCTATCCAATTTGCGTTGCTGGAACCGGGCGATACCCTGATGGGCCTGCAACTGGGCTCCGGTGGTCATCTGACCCACGGCCACCCCAATGTGACCTTTTCCGGTCGCTACTTTAATGCCGTGCAGTATGGCCTTGATGCCAACGACCGCATTGACTTTGATGCCATGTTAGCGCTGGCGCAAGAACATAAGCCCAAGCTAATTATTGCCGGCACCACCTCCTATCCTTTCACCCTGGACTTTGCCCGCTTCCGTGAAGTGGCTGATGCTGTCGGCGCTTGGCTAATGGCCGACATTTCGCACATTACGGCGCTGGTGCTGGCCGGGGAACATCCATCGCCTGTGCCCTATGCAGATGTGATCATGTCTACTACCCACAAGACCTTCCGCGGGCCGCGCGGCGCTATGATCCTGGTGACGGAGCGGGGGTTGGCGCGTGATGCCAAATTAGGCGGTAAAATTAATTCAGCCATTATCCCCGGTCTGCAAGGAGGGCCGCATAATGCGTCTGTGGCAGGGATCGCGATTGCCGCCGCCGAGGCGATGCAGCCTGGATTCAAGGTCTATGCGCATCAGATTCGCAAAAATGCCGATGCGCTGGCCGCGTCACTGATGGATAATGGCTTGAAATTGGTGGGAAACGGCACGGAAAATCATTTAATGGTGGTGGATTTTACCCCCTTTAGCGATGGCCTGGGCACCCAGGTCGCCTTTGCGCTGGATGTTGCCGGCATCTACGCCAATCGCAATGCCATCCCCAATGAACCCTGCTCGCCTTTTTATCCTTCCGGCCTGCGTGTGGGCACCCCATTGGTCACTACCCGTGGCATGCGCGAAGCCGAGATGCAACAGATCGGGCAGTGGATCGCAGAAGTCACCCACCATGTCAAAGCAGCGACATTGCCCGCCGACACCAAAGCCCGCAGTGCCTTTATCAAGGCATTCAAAGATCAGGCGCTCACGGATCGCGATCTGTTGCGCATCCGCAATGATGTGAAAACCTTAGCTACCCAATACCCACTCTTTACGCCAACTGATGAAAGGCAAGCTGCACTTCAGCCCAATGGACATATCACGGCGACGGCGTGATAATATAACCAGTGACCAGAGTCTCCTTGGGCTACAAACCAGGGTTCTACCAACCCTGGTTTGTGATTGCATAAGCTTATGCCGCGGTAGGCAACTGCTTTACTCAAGCGTTCAAAGCGCTCAGTTCGCATCCACCCAGCGCCAACGGTGAAAGATGACCGGATCCCCATGGCTGTATGCGGCATTGGGGGTAGTGAATTCCCCCGAAGGCAGCCCTGTAACCCAGGCTTCAAGCCGATAGAAGGTAAACTCGGTGACAAGACCGGGATACGAAATGGATTCCTGCTCTGTCGTGCGCGTCGTTACCTGCTGTTCAGCAAAGCGCACGGTTGCACTGTCCGTAATGCCCAATTCTTCGGCCAGACAGCGCTGCGCGGCCATGAGCGGGGTCTCGTGTGGATGCATCTTCTCGGAGGGGGGCTGGTCGCGCCGCCGCACCTGGCCAGTGGCCAGATGTTGGGCTGCCTCCAGAAGCATAAGCGTCCCTTGCCGTACAATGACTTCCACCACGCGCACACGGCGCAGGGGCGGTTCCGTATAAAGCGCCGACTCAGCCTGTTGCACCTCGCGCCAGAGGTCTGTCACCGATTTTGCATTGCCCCGTCCCCAGGCTGCCGTTTCAATCGCATGGGCTTGTAGCCAGTCGGCCAAGATCTCAGGTGTCGGAAATGTTTGCAAAACAAGTCTCCTCTGCTTAGGAATGGGAACTTAACAACTTGCGCGTTTCACTAGAGATTGGAGACTAGAGATTGCACGGGCATAATCCCCAATCTTTGGTCTCCATTTGTATACTTCGCTGCAGCACATAGTAACATTTTTACTCTTGTATAAAATGTTACTTTATGGCGCAGCTTAGTATACAAGTGGCTTACGGCTCATTCCTTACCTGTTCACCAGCGGTAAATACAATCGTTCATTCCCATTCCCCGTCACCACAGAAGTCGGCGTAGCGGTGGGGGTGGGCGTTCCCGTTACAACGGAAGTGGGCGTGGCAGTGGGAGTGAAGGTGGCGATTGGCGTCGGGGTGGGGCTGGGTGTCGGGGGCGGCGTAATGGGGCCGGACCCGAGCGGCGCAAACTTTACCTCGCTGAGGCTGCTGTCATCAACGCTGTGCCAGATTGTGTTTTCCACTGCGTTTAGATCGCTTTGCGCCCAGATATTATGACTGGCGTCAATGACAGGACTCCCTGCCGGATTCCGATTTTGCAAGTTCGCTTCGACACCGTTGTTCAGGTTATGATAGATCCAATTGTCATTGATTTGGGGCAGACAGCCATCACCGATATAGAGACCGGCGCCCCGCCCCTTCTCATCGGTGCTTTGGTTATCAACGATGACGTTGTTGACGATAATGTGGGTCACCGGCGCCGTGAGAACACATTTGGCGGTAATCCCCGCGCCGTTGGCGGCGACATTAGCGCGAAGCTGGTTGCTGTCGAGTGTCGTAGCTTCGCTATAGGTGAGCAGAATGCCGCCATCCCTATTCTCTTCGATAATGTTGCCGGCGCCCAACGACCCAATCTGATTGGCGCCGCCGCCTTTGACCTCAATGCCCCGTTCGCCATTCTTGAGAATTCGGTTGCCTAGAATCTGGTTGTCGCGTCCGGGTTGGCCAACCGGTTCTTTGGACGCGCCGCCCGCGTTTGTCCCGGTCCGATAGGGTTCATCGTTGATGATCAAGCCATCCTGAAGGCTGTCGGTAATGATATTGCCCTGGACGATGCTCATCCCGGCATTGAGCAAGATGCCGTAGCCCTGGCTGCCTGTCACTTGGTTGTCGAGAATCCAGTTGCGGTCGGCGCGCTGCGAGACATAGATGCCATATTTGCCACTATTGCTAACCGTATTGTTGCGGATGATGTTATCGCTCGCCACATCGTCAAAGAGATCCCCTTCATCAAAATCGGCGCTCATGCGGATGCCATAGCGCCCCATCGCCTTGATCGTGTTGCCATAGATGGCGTTGTGCTTGGATTGATAGAGCACAATGCCATCCTCTTTGCTGCCGATCACTTCATTGTTATAAATTGCGTTGTGATTGCTGCCTCGGTCCAACATAATGCCGTGTGAGCCATTGTGATGGACGCGATTCCCATAGATGACATTGTCCTCACAGAGGCGTGAGAAGATGATGCCGGTATAGCCATTGTCATGCACATAATTATTGGCAACGACAAAGCCCGACGAGCCATCGTGAGGATCCAGCCCATAGAGGTAGTTGCTATAGACCTCGGTGTTGGAGATGACAATACCGTAGGCTTCATAACTATACATGCCAAAATAGTTGTTGTGCACTTTGCTGTTGAGAATGGCGCCGGTGGGCCCTGTCTTAATATCCGTGGACTTTTCCGGCAGCAAACGCCAGGAGAGGCCGCTTGGTTCGCCTTTGCCATAGCCGACGCGGTCGTTCAGCTCTTCATAGCCCAGATACATCATCTCTGAATTTTTTATCTCCATCCGCCCACCATAGAGCGCAGTGAGATAAGAACGGGTCTGTGTGTTGTCGCCATCGGTCAAATAGGTGGTGTCATAGCTGTTAACGCCAGGTGAGTTATCCCAGGCATAGACAGTGACGCCGTCAATGGTCAGTGAACCGCCTTTGGCAATAATGTTATAGGTGACATCAGGACGGCTGATCAAGCGCAACGCTTTGACACCGCTGGCGCTAGAAATTTCAAGGTGGGCGTTATCCTCAATGAGCAGCGTTACCTCCAACTCCCATAGCCCATTACCCAAATCGTGGAGTGTATCCGTGTAATAGCGGCTTTCCGCCCACGTCAGGATTTCGGGCAGTGTAATCGACAGCTTAGGCGCGTCGGGATCGGAGGGATGGGCAACGTAGGGCTCTTCCTCCGGTAGGATGGCGCTGTAGGGGCGTCCAATCGTAATGGTTTTGCCACTTGCGCCCGATGTGCTGTAGCGCAAGACGGGGGAGCTTTGCGCGCGAATGATATGAAGCGGGGCGTTTACAATCAACAATAGACCTGCGAACATGCCAACACCAATCGCGGCCATCACGACGCTGTGCACCAACCGGCGCGACCACGGCAACCTCAACCTACTAAACAATCTGTCAAAATTCATGAGTAACGACAAAACCTTTGTGGAGACTAGGAGTCGTTGACATTTCACAGGCCACGGCTGGTAGAATATGCCAGTATAGGTAATGCTCTCTTGGCCGCACTGGTAATGTCAACAGAACCTAGAAGAATTCGATCTTGCGGTGACGCATGACGACGCTTTGCGCCAATCCCACCGCAAACATCATCGAGAGTAGACTACTACCGCCATAGCTGATAAAGGGTAAGGTCAACCCTGTCACGGGCATAAGCCCCAGATTCATGCAGACGTTGACCAGCGTTTGAAAAAAGATAATGGCAGCCACGCCGACGGCAATCAGGCGGCCAAATTGATCCTGCGCCTTGTCCGCAATATTGAGCAGGCGCCACACGACAAAAAAGAGCAGCAACAGAATTAACGCCGAGCCAATCAGACCCAACTCTTCCGCAATCACGCTAAAGATAAAATCGGTGTGGCGCACCCGCAGAAAGTGAAGCTGATTTTGGCTGCCGTGGGCCCAGCCCTGCCCCAACCAACTGCCCGACCCCACAGCAATGAGCGCTTGATCGACATTATAGGAGGCGGCCTGAATTGCTTTGGCGTCAGTACATTCCGGCGGCAACTTTTCAAAGTAACGCCCCAGCAGCGCAATGCCGCTTTCATCCAGAAAGATGCAGAGGCGCGCCAGCATATAATCTTCCAATGTGCTGCCCAATAGCGGCACCGCCGCCACAACGCCGCCACTGAGGAGACCCAACTGCCAGTAGCGGATGCCGCCCACCAAGATCAAGGTGCCGCCAATAAAGGCATAGGTGATCGTCATCCCTAGATCGGGTTGGCGATAGACCAACGCCAGCGGCGCCAGCAGCAGAACCAGCGCAATGATCAGATAGGGCAAACGATCCATATATTCCCGATACCAACTCAGATACCAGGCCATAAAGATGATGAGCAGAAACTTACCCGCTTCGGTGGGTTGCACCAATGTACCGCCAATGTTGATCCAGCGCTGTGAGCCGGTGCCCTGGTTATCCCCAAAGAGATCGACAGCCACCAGCGAAAGCACGAAGACAATAAAGACGGGCAATGCCAACATCTCTAAGTTACGATAATCGATGGCGGCGGCCACCAACATGACGACCACGCCGATGAGCGTAAAGACAAGCTGTCGTAGCCAATAGTCGGCCAGATCTGCTGTGGTATAGGTGGCGCTGTAGACCATACCGATGCCAATGCCACAGAGCAAGAGCGTGGCAAAAAAGAGGGGCAAATCAAAATTGCGCCAAGAACTTGGACGATCAATCATAAGCGAAAATTACTCTAATCATTATCGATCAAACAGGCGCATCCACAACCGTGAAAAAAGACCTGGGCGAAAATTCATCAAAGGGACATTGTTGCCCATCAGTCGCTGCGCTATGTTGCGATATGCGCGCTTTACATAGTAGCCCCGTGTAAAGGCAACCGGGATACCGCGATCTGTGCTCAATAAAATCTTGCTATTCTCCGGCACAACCCCCAACAGATCAATGGCCAGAATATCCAAGACATCATCAATACTGCGCATCTCCCCGGCGCGCACCAGATCGGGATTATACCGGTTGAGGATCAAGCCCGGCGGACGTTGCCAATCGCGTTCCAGCAGGTAGATAACCTTATCCGCGTCGCGCAACGCACTCACATCGGAGTTGGTCACGATTAAGACCAAATCGGCGGGCGCAATCGCGGTCTGAAAGCCATGCTCAATCCCAGCCGGCGAATCGATCAGCACATAGTCCGCACCCTGGCGCAATGTATTGCAGAGCGTCAGCATCTGGTCGATGCTCACATCAGATTTGTCACGTGTCTGCGCCGCCGGCAGCAGATAGAGAAACTTGGCCCGCTGATCCCGCACCAATGCCTGACGGAGTTCGCAACGCCCTTCAACCACGTCAACCAGGTCATAGACAATGCGATTTTCCAACCCCATCATTAGATCCAGATTACGTAATCCGATATCCGCATCAACCACCACCACACGTTGTCCAGCGAGAGCCAACGAAGCCGCGAGGTTTGTGGTTGTGGTCGTCTTACCAACACCTCCTTTGCCAGAGGTAATCGTTACAATTTTTCCCGCCATCTTTGGTTCAGCTTCAATGTTTGCCCATCCGTCGCGGAAAGGCCGCTTTTAAAATAAAAATACGCTCATATGGGCGACTCACTGAAATTGCACTGCTTGCCCTCAAGATAAGGTCGGCAATTTCAGTCGCATACCGATATGAGCCTAAAAATAATTGCCCGTCAGCGCCGGAAACTTGCAATACCGCCGAATTTTGTGGCGTTCCAGGGCTCGACGACAATGCGATCATCGGCCAAGTAGGCAATCTCCGGCTGTTTGACAATGGGTTGTTTCCAGGGACCCCAACCTTTGGTTGTCTGCGCTTCGGGGGCAATTGCAATGAAATCTGCAATGCGAAGCTGAACGGGCGCCAGATCCAACGCCACAATCACTGCTCTCCCATCGCCCGTCGCGCCCGCATGGGCTACCCCACGGAGATGACCCCAGACTAAAATATCGCCATCACTGACCACGGTCGCGCCCGGATTGACATCACCGATAACCAGAATGTGTTCACTGCGCTGTAAGACCTGGCCCGCGCGCAGATGGCCACTATAGACAAAATGTTGTTCCTGTGTCAAGTTCGAGAGTGTCGGTTGGGCTGTCGCCACCGGCTGTCCTTCGGCGTTTTCAAGCTGGGCGGCCAACCCCAACGCCAGTGCAATTTGGAAGGTGTCATTGGAGGCGGTGCGCACCAGGCCTAAGTGCAAGTCGTACTGGCTCAGCAATTGATGGATCTGGCGCAGCTCCTGCTCATTCAAGGGCCGAGCCGCCAAATCCAGGGCCACTTTACCATTGCGAAAGAAAGAGGCGGAACGTGTCAGATGATCCGTCAGGGTGTGCATGAGATCAGACCAGTTGCCGCGGCCAATTTCAATCAAAACCCCACCGGCCCGTCCTTTAATGTTGACGGCTGTGGCCAGCGCACCGCCCAGGTCGCCCAGGGGGGCGGCGGCGTTGGCGGCTGTCGCATCAAATGGTGGCAGCGACGAATGATCAGATGACGGCAGCGGGTGTGAACTTGCCGGTGGTGTGGTTGTATGATCTTCACTATTCATAGGTGATTGCTCGTTATGCAAGGCAGAGGCGGCTGACGACTGCTCTCTGCCGCCCGCACTAGAAAGCAGCGTTGGCGCCGAACGATCCCCGTGTACTGTCGCACCATCCATTAGGGTTGCAATCTTAGAACGAACTGCATCCACTTGGCTACCATTTTGTTGCGCTAGATTAAATGGCCTGTGCGGATCCCGCCGGTTGGATTCCGTAGTCGACATCACAAAACCTACTTTCTGTGGCTCTCCACTGGAGCAATAGGTCAACAACGACTGACCTACCGCGCTGTTTATGGGCTAGGCTGGTTTCTAGCACCCATCGACATAAATTAATACCGGCTCTTCGCGTACTAGTAGGTCTATTCAGTGGCGCGTCCAAAGGGCTCCCGCGGGCGGGGTCATGCGCTACTCGCTACCCGCCACTCGCCACCTGCTTTGTCTAGTACACGATGTCGCACAGAGCCTTAATCACTACTACCGCGGATGAAGCTCCTTAAAATAATACTCCAAAATTGTTTTCGCCACTGGCACAGCGGTGGCTGAACCTTCGCCGCCATCATAGACAAAGACCAGCAGCGCAATTTCTGGATTTTCAAAGGGCGCATAGGCGATATACCAGGCGTGCGTTGGTAAATTGTCCTCTTTGTCCCGCCGGCAGTCCTTTTCTTCTGGATTATCGGGCTTGGCGATCACTTCACAAAATTCGGCAGTGCCTGTCTTGCCAGCTACTTCAATACCATCAATGCGACTGCCAATCGCGGTGCCATAGTCACTATTCACCGCCGCCCATAACCCCTGTTGGACAGCGTGGATATCCTCTTGACTCACCGGCAATTGTCGGATGACCTTCGGTGTGAAGTCCCGTTGCAGTCCACCATTGGCATCGGTGATCTGATAGACAACCTGCGGCTCGTAGACCGTGCCTCCATTGGCCACCGCGGTTAAGCTGACCAAAACCTGGAGCGGGGTAGCTAGCACATAGCCCTGGCCGATGGCCATGTTGTAACTATCACCTGTGGTCCAGCTTTCTGCAAGCAGTTGGCGCTTCCACTGATCATCAGGAACGATAGCACTCACTTCGCCGGGAATGTCAATCCCTGTCGCCTCACCATAACCAAATAACTTGGCCCACTTGACCATATTCTTGTTGGCCAAGCCTCGAAAATGGGCTGGGGGATAGCCGCCGCCAATCCAGTAGAAGAAGATGTCATTAGAGAGGGCAATGCCCTGCACGACCGTCATCGCACCATGTGCGATCCCCAGGCGGTGATTCCAACTGACAAACTCTTGTGCCTGCGACATATCATTCGGGAAAAATTGATTGGGCAGATAGATAGGGCCGGCATCAGTGATCTGCGTCTCTGGGTCGATTATCCCTTCTGCCAACGCCGCAGTCGCGGGGATAATCTTAAAGGTTGAACCCGGGGGATAGCGACCACCAACCGCATAGTTAATCAGCGGTAGCCGCTCATCGCGTTCGAGTTTCTGATATTCCTGGATGTTAATGCGCTCGGCAAAGATATTGTCATCGTAGGAAGGGAGGCTGACTAGCCCCAACACCGCACCATTTTGCGGGTTCATGGCAATAGTGACCCCCCACTTGGCCCCTTTTTCATCCATTGCGGCTTGCAATGTGTCGTTCATCACCTGCTGCAAACGCCGGTCAATGTTCAGCACCAGATTTGAACCAGGCACAAAATCTAACGGTTGTCCCACAGTGCGCATTTCGCGGCCCAAAATATCTACCTCAATATATTTGTAGCCCGGCAGGCCGCGCAGTTCATTCTGATAGGAGTATTCAAGCCCGTTCAGTCCTACCTTTTCGTTAGGATTGGTATAGCCGCTCTTTTCATATCGTTCAAGCGCCTCTTTGGGAATGGGACCCATAAAGCCCAACACATGGCTGAGCAGATCTTTATAGACATATTCGCGCACCGGCACCTGGAGAATACGCACGCTGGGCAGCCGATAGGCTTCTTCTGCTACTTCAAAGGCTTTGATCCGATCAACCAGATCAAAGATCGGCACCGGCTGTGACGCCGTCCCTAACTTGCGCGAAGAGACCAGTGCTTGCACCAAGGCCACCAACCCTTTCAGGGGTAAGGGCTGCGAAATGTCGGGAATATCGATCATCTGCGGCCCTACCTGATCAGCCTGATCCGGTGTGATGTCCAACACACTGCTGGCCGCCACCTGAATATACTTGACCGGAATGCCGACGCTTTCCACTGCCTTGGCATAATCTACACGTCCCAAACGACGAAACATTAATTCAGCAATCCGCAAGGCCGCGTCTTGATCAAGATCAGCATGAAGCACCTGAAGCACCTTGGTAATCTCTTCAGCCTCCTCATCCTGGGAGGTGTCAGGATCATCAAAGGGCAAATCTTCCGGCACCAGCGCAACCTCAAAGCTGGGTCGGTTGCGGGCCAGAATCGTGCCGTAGCGGTCATAGATGACCCCGCGTGGGGCTGTCACCTCAATCAGGTCATACCGATTGCTGTCTGACGCTGACTGAAAGCTGTCACCCTGCACCACCTGAAGCTGGAACATACGGCCCACAATAAGCAAAAACGCCAAAAACAGAATCAGGCGAAAAAGCGCCATCGCCGGTCGTGCTGTATCACGGGCAATATCCCGATTATACATAGCTGGCTAAAATCCCTCCTGATGTTCCGGCACTCGGTTCAACAAAGGCGCAAGGAAGATCACGATGGTTGTGTTGTAAAAGAGCGCCGGCACTATCACATTTTGCAGCGTTTCCCACCAAGGAATTTGGTGGACTGGAATCGCCAAGCCTGCCAAAACTGGTAACTGGGCTGCCTCACGCAAAAAAGTCAAAATGCCTACATAAACTGCGCCGTAAAGCAAGGTGCCTACGACGCTGACACCGATGGGAACCCACAAATTGTAGCGCGAGAGGACACGATAGCCTAAGCTAGCAACTGCGGTCGCTGCCATTAACGCTAAACTCGACGCCCCCATCGGCCCACCACTAAAGAGATCCAAACCAATCCCACCAATAAAGGCCCAGGCAATGCCGCTGCGACCGCCGTAGACCAACGTTGCCGTAAGTACAAGAATAAGCACCAAATCCGGCTTTACGCCCCGGATCACGATAAGCGCAGCCACGGTCGATTGTAACAGGGCGGCAATCAGCACCAGCAAGGGCATCGCGTAGTAAATGAAGAGCGTACGGTTCATGGAGTTGCGGTTGGTGTCGGCTCAAGTGCAGCGCCATTGCTATTTTCGCCGGCGGGCGTCGGCTCAATCAGCAGTTCCGGAACGCTTTCCAGCGGATCAAAGTTGGTGACGATAGCTACCAATTCCAGCCGGCTAAAATCAATGGTTGGGCGGATCACGGCTTGTTGGAAAATATCAATATCGCGTTGGCGTCGTTCAATGACCTGACCAATCGGAATCCCCTTAGGAAAGCGCACACCAATGCCGGACGTTAAGACAACTTCGCCGACGCTAAAGACAGGGCCTTGAGGAATAAAGTCCATTAGCAAATTGCCGTCGGGCGTACCGCGAAGAACGCCGTTGAGCCGGCTGCTTTGCAGAATCGCATTGACGGCGCTACTGGGATCGGTGATCAAGAGCACCTTGGCCGTTGCATCGTTGACTTCGCTGACCCGTCCCACCAGGCCCTGTTCGGTTACGACCGGCATGCCGACAGCAATTCCTTCCGTGGCGCCCAAATCAACCTCAATATAATCAAGAAAGTTGGTGCTTTCTTGGGCGATCACACGCGCAACAATCTGTGCGCCACGTAACTCTAACCCAGGTCGAGTTTGGGCAAATTCCAACAATTTACGCAGACGCTCATTTTCCTGTTCTACCTCACGCAGTGAAAAATTTTCCGCCCGCAAACTGGCGTTGATCTCCTCTAACTCACTGACTCGCTGCCGTAAAGTTCGGAACTCTAACAGAAACTCAACGGCGTCAGTAACCGTGCGTCCCACACTGGTCGCCCCTACTTGTGTCGGCGCCGCCAACATGCTAATCATGCTGCGAATGGGACGCAACTGTCCGGTCAACTGTAGCGCCATGAGCAAGAGCGCGGCAAATGACAAAATAACCAGGCGAACCCCAATCTCGCCTGCGCCGCGTGGTTGTCGTTCTAGATTGCGCATGAGGAATTAACGAACAGTACTCTTACGCTGCATACTGGTCAGAGTCTCGTGGTAGAATTCCGGTTTTTCTAGAATCATGCCGGTGCCCATCACGACTGCGGTCAATGGATTATCCGCCACATAGACATGCATCCGTGTCTCATCCTGCAACCGTTGCGCCAGCCCATGTAACAGCGCCCCACCGCCGGCGAGTACAATGCCATACTCCATCAGATCGGCGACCAATTCGGGCGGGGTTTCATCCAAGGTTGCTTTGACCGCATCCACAATCACATGGACCGAGCCGGAGAGCGCCTCGCGGATCTCCACTGAACTCACCTCAATAGCTTCGGGCAACCCGGTTACCAGATTGCGCCCACGCAGGATCATGGTGCGCTCTTGTTCCATGGGGTAGGCCGACCCAATCTCGATTTTGCAGCGTTCTGCCATGCGTTCACCAATCAGCAGACTGTATTTCTGGCGCGCATAGCTCATAATATCTTCATTCATCTCATCGCCGGCGACGCGAATCGACCGGGAGACGACAATGCCGCCCAAGGAGATGACAGCGACTTCGGTGGTGCCACCGCCAATGTCCACGATCATGGAACCGACCGATTCGGTCACCGGCAACCCGGCGCCAATCGCGGCGGCCATCGGCTCTTCCACCAGGCCAGCTTCGCGGGCGCCGGCGCTAATCGCAGCATCGCGCACGGCGCGTTTTTCCACTTCCGTCACCCCCGATGGAATGCCGATCACAACCCGTGGGCGCGCTGCGCCAAAGGCGCGATTGCCGTGCACCTTCCCAATAAAATGGTGGATCATGCGTTCCGTCACATCAAAGTCAGAAATTACGCCATCTTGCAGAGGGCGCACCGCGACAATATGGGCCGGTGTCCGTCCCACCATTTCCTTGGCTTCATTGCCGATGGCCTTGACCACAGTGCGACGGCGTGAGGAACGGTCAATGGCCACAATCGAAGGCTCATTGATGACAATGCCCCGATTTTTGACATGCACCAATGTATTGGCTGTACCCAAATCGATCCCAATATCAAGTGAAAAGAGGCCCAATAACCAGTCAAAGGGATTATTCACGGGTTCAATATCTCCTGAACTCTACACACTAGCACGCAAATTATAATCAGTAGACCGCAATCTGTGGGGCCCAGTGGGCACCCCGCACGCCCCGCGCGAACGGAACCGGCACAGGGCGTGCCTACTCCGCTGCGATCTCCTGATAATCCACAGCGATTATACCACAAGCGATTTACAAGCAAAAAAGCATCCTATAGCAGTCGCTATGGTATAATCGATCCCGTAGGATCCAGGCAACCCATCTAGCTGTGGCAACAGGCGAACTTATGACAGTCGATTTAGCTTTGTCCCCAACTTCCTTGTACCAGCAGTGCCAAGCAATGCTTGCGCGCTGCCAATTGATCCTTGGTACACCTGAAAAAGCATTAACCATTGTGGTCGCGGTCAGCGGCGGCGCCGACAGTTGCTCTCTGTTGCATCTGCTCCGGCGCCAGGCGCCGGAAGCTGGACTGCGGCTGCATGTTGCCCATGTCGATCACGGCTTACGAACAGACTCAGGTGAAGATGCACGTTTTGTCGAAGCGTTAGCCACAGCTTATGGCTTGCCTTTTACGCAAAAGGTCTTGCCACCCGGTCTGCTGCTTGGCGCGCGGGGTGGAGTCGAAGCCGCCGCCCGTCAAGCGCGCTATGCCTTTCTCGCCGAAGTGGCGCTTCACGTTACGCCAGCCACGCAGCCCCCGCTCATTGCCCTAGCCCACCATGCCGACGATCAGGCCGAGACGCTGCTGCTTCACCTCGTGCGTGGCAGCGGGCTGGCCGGCTTGGAGGGCATGCGCTGGTTGACTGAACGCTGGGCCAGTGAGCTGACCCCTGACACGTTGGTAGCCGATGACCGGCATGTTGCCTTCATCAGACCACTTCTCAACGTCCGGCGGGCAGCAATCCTACAATATTTACAGGATAATCAATTGGCGTGGCGTGAAGACAGTACGAACGCGCAGACGACCTATGCACGCAATCGATTACGCCATATGGTGATACCGGAATTGGCCGCCATCAACCCAGGGCTAGTGGCGACGTTAAATCGCACGGCAGAATTGTTACAAGGGGAAGCCGACCGTCTGCAAGCGTTGGATCGGGCAGCCTTGATCCAATTGCTGGCGGATCCCGATTGGTCTTTGGCGCAGTTGACCCACCATTGCGCACAGTCGTTGAGCTACCGACAAACCTATGCCCCGACGCGGCTGGTGCTTGATCGAGCCGGCTTTGTGGCGCTACCAAACGCCGCGCAACGGGGTGTGCTCCGCGCAGTAATTGGCCTACTTGCGCCTGCTTTGACCGATCTGGGCTTGCTGCAGTTGGACCAGGTGGTAGCCCAAATCCAAGCGACCACCCACGCCGGTGGCCCCTATTCGTTGTTGGGCGACCTGGCCTGGAGCGTGGCCGCCCAACAACGAATAGGGGCCACTGCACAACGCCCGGCGCGTCTGAGCCTGCACCAAATCAGTGCGTTGCCCTTTGCGCCTGAACATCCCTACTTGGATGCGGCATGGCAGGCCAATCCAGGCTCGCTACCCTTGACACCGCCATGCCGGCTGACCCTACAGACCGGTTGGCAATTAAGGTGTACACTGCTATCACGGGCCGATCTTCCCGTCGATTGGTTACAACGAGTGCAGCCGTGGGAAGTCTATCTTGATGCCAAACAGGTAGGGCAAATGCTGCTGACCACCCCCCAGGCGGGAATGCGTTTTGCGCCATTGGGGATGCAGGGCCACCATAAGTTATTGGGCGATTTTTTTACGGATCATAAGGTTCCTGTCACCTTACGCCTCGGCTGGCCTGTGACTGTCGATGCGGCCAGTGGCGAGTTGATCTGGGTCTGCGGCTATCAGCCGGCGCACTCTGTGCGCATTACCGCGGCAACTACGTCTGTTTTGCACTTGCAGTGGCGCCAAGATGAATAATGAAATGAGAGAGATATGCGTGTCAATGTGAAACCGTTAACCCATTGGGTGATTACCAAGGGCTATACCATACGCTTCCACCAGCGCACACCGCGCCAGGTGACCGGGGTTTTAAACACCCCAGCCGGCGCGGTGGACTTTACCTATGACCCGGTGGCGTTGGTTGTGTCATTGCCGGACGAGCAGATCACCATCAATGAATATGGCTGGGAAATCCCAGCCCATGCCAGCAAGCAAGGGTCCCTGTGAGTAAAGCAAATATATCCCGCGCCAGCGGGCAACCGGTTGAAGCTGTGATCCTCAAAGCCGGACGTGACAAACCGGTGCGCCAACGACATCCGTGGATCTTTAGCGGCGCGATTCAACGGCTGCCCGCCACCCGCGCCAATGGCGAGATTGTGCCGATCTATAGCGCCGATGGTGAATGGTTAGCCCAGGGCTACCTCAATCGCGCCAGTCAGATTCAGGTGCGCGTGCTAAGCTGGGAGCCGCAACCGATTGATGACGCGTTTTGGCGGCAACGGCTGCAAAACGCCATTGCCGGTCGCCAGGCGCTGGCAACCAGTGAGCAGACTAACGCCTACCGTCTGATTAATGGCGAGAGCGACTATTTGCCGGGCCTGGTGGTCGATCGCTACAGTGACTATCTGGTGATGCAAGTGGGCGCGCTGGGCATGGAGGTGCGTAAGGTGGCATTGGCCCAACAACTTTTGGCATTGACCGGCTGCCGTGGCGTCGTTGAGCGGAGTGACCTGGCGCTCCGCCGGCAGGAAGGGCTGGCCGAGGCTACCGGCCTCCTGGTTGGTGGCGCTCCAACCGGCGCCGTCCCCATTCGGGAGTGCGGCTTTGTTTATCATGTCGATCTCTTGACCGGACAGAAGAGCGGTTTTTACACCGATCAGCGTGAGAACCGGCGGCGCGTGGCCCGTTACTGCGCTGGTCAGCGCGTCCTCAACGCCTTTAGCTATACCGGCGCCTTTGCCATTCATGCCCTGGCGGCAGGCGCCACCCACGTCACCAATCTGGACAGCAGCATGGAGGCGCTGACCGCAGGAGAAGCGAATTTATGCGCCAATGGCTTTGACCCCGACGGTAACGCCCAAGCCAACGTTGCCAGCATTGCCGGTGATGTCTTTACTATCTTGCGGGATTGGCGTGCGGAGCAGATCGAGCCTTTTGACCTGATCATCCTCGATCCACCCAAATTTGCCCACTCACGCGGCCAGGTGGAACGCGCCCTGCGCGGCTATAAGGACATCAACTTGCTGGCCCTACAATTACTCAGACCAGGGGGAATCCTGGCCACCTTTAGCTGTAGCGGATTAGTGAGCGCCGATCTCTTTCAGAAGGTGCTCTTTGGCGCCGCGGTCGATGCCGGGCGTAATGTGCAAATTTTAGAATGGCTGCACCAAGGAAGTGATCATCCGGTGGCCATTACCTTTCCTGAGGGTGAATATTTAAAGGGACTTTTGTGTCGAGTACTATGAGCAAGCGCTTTGATGAATTTATCCAACAACTTTATGTAGATCTACAACAACCGTTGCCTGGGCGCGAAGCCCAGTATCGCATGGCGCCCCAGCCGCGCGCCGGCGCCTATCCCTATGACCAGCCGCCGGCCGAGGCGCGCCGGGGTGGGGTGCTGGTGCTCTTTTACCCTCATAACGCGCAGCCCTATCTGCCGCTGATCCTGCGTCCTACCTATGAAGGGGTGCACAGTGGTCAAGTCGGCTTGCCCGGCGGTGGCCAGGATCCCGATGATCAAGATATTGTCGCCACCGCCTTACGCGAAGCCCAGGAGGAGGTGGGGGTCGAGCCAGGAGCGTTGACTGTCTTGGGGCAACTGAGCTCCCTCTATGTCTTTGCCAGCAACTACCTTGTGCAGCCCACGGTGGCGTGGATGGCCGCCCGCCCTCACTTCGTCATCGACCCCTACGAGGTGGCGCAGTTGATCGAAATGCCGCTGGCCGCACTGCTGGATCCGGCGAATACGCACCAAGAACGCTGGCAACTGCGCGGTCGCACTGCCGACGTTCCCTTCTATCGCGTGCAAGAGCAGACCATCTGGGGCGCCACCGCCATGATGCTGAGCGAGTTATTAACGCTGCCGGCCATGCGGTTGATTGGATAAGATTGTTGTAGGTTCAATTCACGCACTACGCAACCCGTAACACGTATGCTATAATTGGTCAGAGAAGTTGCTATAGAAATTCAGATATACCGACGAGCGCCAGGAAGTATCATTTTGTACAGGAGTAAAATGGTACTTCCTGTGCTGCTCGTGAGTATAATCATTCCGGGTAGAGAAACCAGGTTTCTGCCAGAAATCTGGTTTCTTGCCACAGATCTTTTCCTGGACATCTATAGCTACAAAATTCCCAGGAACAACCACCCATGGACGAGCAAACCAGATCCTTTGGCACTCGCGGCCCGGTCGATCCCATCCACAACTATGTCGTGGCCCGCACGGCAGAGGTCGGCGACCTCAAGGCGCGCATCAAACAGGGGCGCTATGTCGTCATCTTTGCGCCGCGGCAAACCGGAAAAACCACCTTTTTCCGCTGGACGCTGGAGTCGTTGGTTGAGGAAGATGAACAATGGTTTCCGATTCGGTTGGATTTTCAGGCACTCAAAAATGTTGCCGTCGAAACCTTTTATCGTGAATTGCTCCGCAGGATTCGGGAGGAGGTTATGGCGGAATTTCAGGAACGTCACCTGTCCATGACGCCACAGTTCCAACAATTTTTAGAAACCTATCCACTCACTGAACATATTACTCTTCAGCCATTCTTTTCAGAATTGGCTGTCTATCTTGACAGTCGCAAAGTCGCCATTATTATTGATGAATTTGATGGCATACCACGAGCAGCGTTGAGTGACTTTCTCTACACATTACGTGAGACTTATCACTCTGGTATTGCCAATCGTTGCCCCTACAGCGTCGCCATTGTGGGTGTCAAAAGTATTACCCAACTCAATTACGACCGTTCGATTTCGCCGTTCAATATTCAAGACGATTTTTCCTTACCCAATTTTTCCTTGGCCCAAGTTCGCACCTTATTTGAGCAATATGTCGCCGAAACCGGTCAGCAGATTGCATTTGACGTGATTGAGCAGATCTTTCATCAGACCGCTGGGCAACCTTTCCTAGTCAATCGACTTGGGCAAATTTTAACGGACGAAATGGGAATCCCCAAAGCAGAGACCATTACCCGCAATCATTTTGAGGTCGCCCATCAACAGATCCTGCGCGAGCGCAACACCCACATCATGCATTTGACGACCAATATTCGTCAGGACAAGCGTTTTGAAGCACTTTTACTGCGCATTGCCCTGCGTGAACAGCCGGTGGCCTTCAATCTCGATAATGAATTGATCAGCGAACTCTCCACCTACGGTGTGCTTGTGCCGGATGCTGATTGGAATTGCCGCATCCAGAACCCCATCTATCAATATCGTATCATTCAAGCTTTTCAGCCGGCCATTAACGGACTGGAGGATGAGTTTCTACCGGAGGACACCGAGGCCGGCTTTTATGACTATGTGGCGGCTGATGGTCGCCTCAATTTACGCCTACTATTGGCCAATTTTCGCGACTTTATTACCCGCGCCGGTTTCCGCATCCTGGAAGTGCCGGACACGCCACAGGAATTTGTTGGACAACATCTCTTGTTCGGCTATTTGGATCAGTTTGTGCGCCAGGTGCGCGGCTTCATGTATTTAGAGGTGCGCACCGGCCGCGGGCGTATGGATCTGATCATCCTCCACAAACGCCAAAAATATATTATCGAAACCAAGCTCTGGGAAGGCAAGCGTTTTTACGCCAATGGCAAAGCGCAACTTGCCGCCTATCTCGCAACCGAAGGGGAAAGTGAAGGCTACTACGTCGTTTTTGACCATCGTTCCCAACCGCAAGCACGTGAAGAAGAAGAGATCATCGCTGGCAAGACCATTGTGAGCTTTGTGATCCCGGTCGTGCAGAAGCGCCCATCGGACCAGGGCTGAAGCTAATCCCCCAATCAATCCCTAATTCTGTTATAATTTATTGCGACAACCAAGGAGAACCTATGAAAGCTGCTGTTTGCTACGCCTATGATCAACCATTAACGATTGAGGAGATTGACATTGACCCGCCCAAAACCGGCGAGGTGAAGGTGAAGGTGGTGGCCTGCGCCATCTGCCACAGTGATGTCCACCAGATTCGGGGTGATTGGTCGGCCCCACTGCCGTTGGTGGCCGGCCATGAGGCTGCCGGCATTGTCGAGGAGGTCGGCCCCGGCGTGACGCGGGTGCAAGTGGGCGACCATGTGGTGATGTCGCTGCTGCGCTCGTGCGGCAAATGTTACTACTGTGCCAAAGGGGACACCCACCTCTGTGAAGGGACTTTTGCCCTCCAGACCGAGACACGTCTGCATAATAAAAAAGGCGAACCGATTGTCCAATCGATTAAGTGCGCAGCCTTTGCCGAATATTCGGTGGTCGATCAGTCACAGCTTGTGCCGATCCCCAAGGAGATTCCGCTTGACAGCGCCTCGCTCCTGGCCTGTGGGGTGATTACAGGGTTGGGTGCAGTGGTCAATACGGCCAAGGTGGGGGTAGGCGAAACCGTGGCTGTCATTGGCGTAGGCGGCGTGGGGCTCAATGCGATCCAGGGGGCGGCCCTCTCGGGCGCGCACCCGATCATTGCCCTCGATCTGTTAGACAACAAACTGCAAGCCGCGCTGGACTTTGGCGCAACCCACACCGTTAACGTGGGCGGTGGCAAGGATCCAGCAGAGGCGGTCAAAGCGCTCACTAGTGGCCGTGGCGTTGACTATGCCTTTGTCACCGTCGGCAGCCCCATCGCGGTGGCCCAGGCCATCACCTTGATCCGCCGTGGCGGCACGATGGTGCTGGTGGGCATTCCCGACGACAAAGCCACCCACCCCCTCTTACTGGCGCACACGGTTTGGAATGAACGGCGCATCCTCGGCAGTTCCATGGGGTCAACACGGCTGAGTGTGCAGGTGCCACAGTTGATTGACCTCTATCAAGATGGCCGGCTCAAGCTCGATGAACTGATCTCACGCCGCTACCCGCTAGAGGAGATCAACGAGGCCATCGCGGCCATGGAACGGGGCGAAGCGTTGCGTAACGTTATTGTCTTTTAGGGGTTGGTAATTAGGTGATTGGTAATTAAGCGGGGGCCCTTGGGGTGCGAAATCACCAATCACCCAATCACCTAATCACCTAAGCAACCTGGAGAAAAGCTCATGCCAACGATGACTGGTGGTCGCTTTTTGGCCGAAACTATCCACGGCTATGGCATCACCCATGTCTTTTTTATGCCTTATATTGGCCCTCGTGCGTTGATGGAGATGGAAAAGTTGGGGATCAGGCGTGTGCAGACCCACGGCGAAAAGGCGGCAGCGTACATGGCCGATGCTTACGCCCGCGTCCGGCGTGGGCCTAGCCTCTGTATGGCGCAGTCGGTGGGGGCGCTCAATCTGGCCGCTGGGCTGCAGGATGCTTACCTGGCCTGTTCGCCCGTGATTGCATTGACCGGGCGCGAGTTGCAAATTCACCAGCAGCGTCACGCCTACCAAGAAGTCGATCATACCAACCCCTTTACCGCCGTCACCAAAGCGAGCGCCTTTGTCGCTACGCCGGAACAACTGCCCATCTACTTGCGCCAGGCACTCCGCACCGCCACCTCTGGCACTCCCGGACCGGCTCACCTCGATCTGGAAGGCATTGCCGGGCAAGCAGTCATTGATCAGGAGGCCGATCTAGAGATCATCATTGAAGCGGACTTTGCCCACGTGCCGCCCTTTCGCCCCGATGCCGATGCGGAAAAGGTGCTGGCTGCGTTGCAATGGCTGACCGAGGCCCAACGTCCTATCATTGTGGCCGGTGGCGGTGTGACGGCATCGGGAGCCGGTGCTGAACTCATTGCGCTGGCCGAGAAGCTTGCCATTCCCGTGGCCACGGCATTAAATGCCAAAGCCATGTTCCCTGCCGACCATCCGTTGGCGGTCGGCGTCCCCGGCTCCTACTCGCGGGCGTGCGCCAATCAGGCGCTCTGTGAGGCTGATCTGGTCTTCTTTATTGGCAGCCACACCGGCGGCCAGGTGACCAACAACTATACCATCCCACCACAAGGGACGCCCGTCATCCAGCTTGACATCAACCCGGCGGAGATCGGCCGCAACTATCCAGTCAAAGTGGGCTTACAGGGCGATGCGCGCAACACCCTGCGCCGTATGTTGGAATTGGCCGAAACCGTAGCCTCACGCTCCGAGTGGCTCAGCCGGGTGCAGACATTGGTCCAGCGTTGGCAAGAAAGTGTCAGCGCCCAGGTCAACGCCGACACCGCGCCCATGCGCCCGGAACGTCTCTGCCGCGAACTCTCGACCCACCTGCCCGACGACGCGATTTTGGTCTCCGACACTGGCCACTCCGGCATCTGGACCGGCACCATGCTCGATCTACAACATCCCGGTCAAAGCTATATCCGCTGTTCCGGTTCGCTGGGCTGGGGGTTGCCGGCGGCGCTGGGGGCCAAGTGCGCCCAACCTGACCGCCCTGTGATCTGCTTCACCGGTGATGGCGGCATCTGGTATCATCTCTCTGAACTGGAGACAGCGCTGCGCTGCGGGATCAACACAGTGACCGTGGTCAATAATAACCACTCACTCAATCAGGAAAAACGTGGTGTCGAGGCGACCTATGGTCGTCAGACCGCCGGCTCGGATGAACTGTGGCTCTTCCCTGAGACCGACTTCGCCCGGATTGCCGAGTCTATGGGCGTGTTGGGGCTCACGGTGCACAAGCCAAGCGAACTGGCCGGTGCGATCGAACAGGCATTAGCCGCGGGCCGCCCAGCGGTCATTGATGTCAAGACCGATGTGGATGGCATTGCGCCGCGTGCGTGGACGCCAGGCTAAATGCAGGGCGGATGCAGGGCGTGCCGCGCTCCCTCCGACTATCTATCTCCTTACCATTACCCACAAGTCGGTTAGTCGGCGAGTGTCGCTCTGGAAGGTGACCGGCATCGCGGCGATGCCGGTCACCTTAAACCCACGCCCTACCTCGTCAAGCCCTGTAAAAGTGTCTCCAAGTACTGCTTGCCCCGCTGAATATCCGCGATCTGCTGTGGACCGGAGATCTCCCGCTCAATGGTCAGCGCGCCGGCAAAGCCTAGGGCTTTTAGTTTGGCTAGCAATTGGGGAAAATTGACGCGTCCTTCGCCCAACGGCTTCTCCACCCCTAGCTTGCGCCCATCAGTAGGATATTCGCCATCCTTGGCGTGAACGCCGCGCACGTAGCGACCAATGGTGTCGAGGGCATCCACCGGGTTGGCTTTGCCGTACATGAGCAGGTTGGCCGGGTCCAAGTTAATGCCCAGGTTGGTTGTGCCAATATCCTCAATCGTGCGCAACAGGGTGATGGGCGTCTCCTGACCGGTCTCAAACCAGAAACTCAGGCCCAGATCCGCACAGGCGTGGGCAATCTCTTTGAGCGCGGCCACGACCGGCGCATAGGCTGGGTCGCTGGGGTTTTCGGGGATAAAGCCCACATGGGTGGTGATGCTGGGCACGCCAACTTGGAGAGCAAAGGCGGCGCTCTCTTTGAGTGTTGCCACTCGTTCTGCGCGCGTTGCCTCCGGCACTAACCCGATGGTGGTGGGACCTTCCAAAAAGTCCCACACATGCCGACCGGGCAGGCCGGCCCAAATGGTCGTAATTTCAACGCCATTATTGGCTGCGGCATCACGTAGGCGCGCGGCTTGCTCCGGCTGAGCGAGATCGGCAGGTCGGCAGGAGACTTGACAGGAGGGGAAACCAAGTTCCCGTACTTTCCGCATTGCTTCCGCTGGCCCCTCGCGTAACTGGGTGAGTACGCCTAACTTTATTTCACTCATGACTATATCTCCTTTGTTACTATTGAAATCGAAATGAAAACCCTATTTTGAATTGAGTATAGCGTGTGAATGGTGCAAAACTTTTTTTTGATAGTGCACGTCATCAATACCATACCAAGATTACACCCTGTATGTTACAATAGACGCAACCATTCGAGACAGTCCGGCAAATTACAGATGTACGATCAGCAGAAGCTGGAGTAAACGAGAAAAGGATGCGCCTATTGACTGAAAATGTTAGTAAATCGCAGCGATAATCAGTAAACCGCAACCGCTCCAGGCGTGGTCCCTGACCCGCCGCCAGTCACGGACTGGCGAAAAGCCACCCATTGCGGTCTACTGATAATGATTGCATAGCTAAGGGCGCGATTTACGCCAAACTTTACTAGGAACTTAGTGATATGGGTTCATATAATCACGCCCTGGTCCAGGGCAATCTCGTCTATTTATTACGGATACACAGTCAGTTAACCATCTTTACAGAGTTGAGTCTGGCGACGAGTGGCCTGGATAAAATACAGTTCCCCTATGTGCAGGACGAGTTGATCCCTGATATTTGCGCCTATCCATGTAGCTCGCTGATTGATTTGGATATTCTTGTCATGGATGAAATGCCTGACTTGATTCTGGAAGTCGTTTCGCCTTTGGAAGGCGCCCATGAACTTGTGCAGAAGTTTCAAGCCTATTTTGCCCTTGGGATCCATTCATGTTGGCTAGTTGACCCGACGATTGCTGCTGTGCGGGTTTATCACCAAGGTGAAAGCCCCGTGACCTTTTCAGCCGGGGACGTTGTGGATGATGTGGTCAATCTCAAAATTCCGGTGGCAGAAATTTTTGAATAATCTTTTTATCATATTGGTGAAGGAAGAAAAAGATGATACGCGTTGGTTTTATCGGCTTAGGTGGTATGGGGATGTACCAGATCAATTCTTTTGCCCAGGTGGCCGGCTGCCAGTTGGTAGCCGGCGCTGATCCTGCGGCGGAGATGCGCGCCCGCTTTGCGCAGGCCCATCCTGCGGCCCAAGTCTATGCGACACCAGAGGAATTGCTGGCCGATCGCAAGGTTGACGCCGTGGTCATTGCTGTGCCGACTGGCTACCACCAAGCGGTCGCCTCTGCCGTGTTGGCGGCCCGCATCCCGGTTTTATTGGAAAAGCCCATGGCGCGCACGGTGGCACAGTGCGCCCAGTTGATTGAAGATGCGGAAAAGTATAACACGCTCCTCATGGTCGCCCACTGCCGTCGTTTTGACCCCTATTGGACGGCCTGGGGTGACTATGTGACGAGTGGCAAGCTAGGGACGCCGGTGCTCTGGCGTGATGCCCGCGCCAGTAACAGTCAAGGCCGCTGGTTTATGGACCATGACTTGGGCGGTGGCCCTCTTCTGGACGGTGCGATCCACAACTATGACTTTGCCAACTGGATCTTTGGCGAACCGGAGAGCGTCTACACCAGCGCGCTGAAACTGGACCCCCATGTGACCGCCATCGACACCGGCTCGACCATTATTCGCTACCGCGCCGGCCATCAACTGCTCGTCTCCTGGAGTTGGGCCGCCAAGGGCACGACGCTCCATGACATTATCGGCGTCCAGGGCTTTATCCAATTTGGCACAGGAGGATTGAGTGTGCCGGCAGAAGAGCAAGGGCGCTACCAATACTGCTGCTTTACCGACCGTGATGGGCAGCAAACCTTGATCAAAGCCCAAGCCAAGCCCGACATGTATATGATTCAAGCCGAACACTTTTTGGCTTGTGTCCGCGGCGAAACCACCTGCCAATCCCCGGGGACAGAGGCGATTAAGGCTGTGGCTGTGGCGGAAGCGGTGCTGGAGTCGGGGCTGACGGGGAAAATGCAAACGCTTCATTGGTAATAGAGGTGTCACTATGCAAGTCGGAATTAGCCAACTGATCGCCCGTGATCTGCCGTTGATCGAATTTTTAACCCAGTCGGCTGCCGCCGGTTATGAAGTCGTCGAACTGGCTCTGCGCCAGCAAGGGGAGCTAACCCTCCGCACCACGCCTGCGCAACTGGCGCAAATCGTGGCTGCTGCCAACGCAAACGGGTTGCAATTGGTCTCCCTGACCCACAGCCACTGCACCGGTAATCTGCTCGACGCCGGCGCAGCGCAGCAGAGCAGCATCCGTGAGACCGTGGCAGGGCTGCATGTTGCCGCCGCATTGGGGATCAATTGCACCTTGCATACCCTCGGCCGGTTGCGCCCCGATCTCTACTACGACGATGCCTACGCTAACGGCGTGCGCGCCCTACAGGAGATCGCGGCAACCGCGGAGCTACTCAAGGTTGCACTCGCGGTTGAATTTGTCTGGAACGGCTTTCTTTTTAGTCCGCTGGAGATGAAACACTTTCTCGATGAGGTGAATAGCCCGTATGTCGGTTTCTACTTTGACCCCGGCAATATGGCGGTCTTTCAATACCCCCACCACTGGGTGCGTATTGTGGGGCGACATATCAAGATGGTGCACTTGAAAGATTGGCAGGGGCGCGCCCTCAACGGCGGCTGGCCGGCCCTGCTGCAGGGAGAAGTGGATTATGTGGCCATGAACCGAGAGCTACGCGCCCTCGGCTATGATGGCCCCATGATCAGCGAAGTGCCGCCGGATGTTGCTTCCTTCGCCGACACCGCTGCCGCCATCCGCCAGATTATCCAAATGTAACGGCAAAAATAATCCCGGAATCTTTTGGAGATTCCGGGATTATTTTTGCCGTGCCAGGGATAGCCGCTAACCTAGCTGCAAGGCTTTAAAAGCCGCCACCTGCCCCGTGATCGCCCGTTCCGTGGGCAGGCGCTCAATGCTGGAGGCGCCAAAGAAACCGGCTATGCCGGGCATCTGCGCCAACGCTTTCCCTACATTCTCCGGCTCATCAAAGGGACCGCCGTGACAGATGACCAAAATGTCGGGGCGCACGCTCCGCCCCGCGGCGGCCATAGCCTGCACCCGTTCAATCGCTTCATCCAACGTAAAGGCCACCGACGCGCCTATGCTACCGGCGGTGGTCAAGCCGACATGGGCTACCAACATGTCGGCGCCGGCTTGGGCCATGGCTTTCGCCTCATCCGGTGTAAAGACATAGGGTGAGGTGAAGAGGTCGATTGCATGGGCCAACCGGATCGCCTCCACCTCTTTGTCATAGCCCATGCCCGTCCCTTCCAAATTCTCGCGAAAGGTCCCATCGATCAGGCCGACGGTGGGAAAGTTCTGCACCCCCGAAAAACCCATCTCCTTGATCTGTTTGAGAAAGATCGGCATGAGGCGGAAGGGATCGGTGCCACAGACGCCGGCCAGCACCGGCACATTCTTCACCACCGGCAGCACCTCGGCCGCCATCTCCACCACAATGCCATTGGCGTCACCATAAGGCATCATACCGGCCAGCGAACCCCGCCCGGCCATGCGATAGCGCCCTGAATTGTAGATGATAATGAGATCTGCACCACCAGCCTCAGCCAATTTTGCCGAAATGCCCGTCCCGGCCCCACAGCCAACAATCGGTCGCCCCGCTGTAGCCTGGGCGTGCAGTCTTTTAAGAATTTCTGAGCGTGTTACTGCCATACGTTTGTTCCTTTCACCCAGTTGATTCCATCGTTGATCCTATCGTTTACTTGTCATCCTTTAACATCTCTAACAAGAGATTAGCGACCTTGGCAGAAAATTCGGGATCATTGATGTTGTGATCCAACTCGTAGACCGGGATGTCGCTGCGCAGATTTTGCTTAATGGCGCCATAGCACGCCTGGTCCGCTTCCGGATCCCAGAACTGGCCGCCGGGACTGTCCAACATGGAGACACCCTTGAGGGGCAGCACAATGGCCACCGGCGCCGTGGCGGCGTTGGCCGCGGCTGCGAGCATTTCACCCATGGTCCGATTCTCTGCGACGTTGGTGCGCAACAGTGTCACATTGGGGTTCCACTCGTAGAGTGTCCGTCCTTTGTACTTCTCCGGCACTGTCTCAATCCCGCCAAAGTTGGCCATATCCACACAGCCAGGCACTAAGACAGCAGGTATACCGGCGTGCGACGCCGCCAGACCGCGCTCTGGTCCGGCGCTGAAGACGCCGCCACAAACCTCGTCGGCCAGCTCAGTGGTCGTAATATCAAGCGAGCCAACAATATAACCATCGCTGATCAGGCTCTCCATGGTGCGGCCGCCGGCGCCGGTGGCGTGGAAGACCAACACTTCGTAGCCCTGCGCCTCCAAAATGCGGCGCGCCTGGTCGACGCTGGTGGTCGTGTTGCCAAACATGGAGGCGGTGATCAACGGCTTTTCCCCTGCCGTGGCCGGCGCGGTCATCTGCACCATGCCCACAATGGCGCCGGCAGCGTTGGCGTAGATGGCGCGACTAATGCTGTTGATGCCGGCTACATCGACAATGGAAGGCATGAAGGTAATATCTTTGGTCCCGGCATAGGCGCTCACATCACCGCCCCCCAAGGTGGAGACCATCACCTTGGGCACACCAACTGGTAGCGTGCGCATGGCCGTGGTGGCAATCGAAGTGCCACCGGAGCCGCCCATGCCGATGATGCCGTCAAGCCGGCCCTCATCATAGAGTTGGCGCACCACCACCGCTAGACCTTGGGCCATGGTGCGCATGGCTTCATCTTTGTGCTGGCCCGAAGCCAGATAGGCTAGATCGCCACCCGCGGCCGCCACCACGGCCTGACGCGTAATATCAGGCACCAGACCGGGCTCGCCCATGACCCCAAAGTCCACGCTCACGGTGCTGACGCCCGCCTGCTCAATCAGCTGTTTGACAAAAGCAAACTCTTCGCCTTTGGTATCAAAGGCGCCAATGATCACAACGGTTTTTCCCATGGTTTTCTCCTTCTCTGATGATTGGGGATTGGGTGATTGGGGATTGGGTGATTGGTGATTAGGTAATTTCGACACGCTCAATCACCCAATTCCCAATCACCCATTTCTCTCACTCCGCCGCGTTGGTTTGGCGATCCGGTGTGGAAAAGACAATCGTCATAATCGCCTCGTCGTTGCCGACATTTTGTGCATTATGCACCACATTGGGGGGAATGACAATCGTGTCCCCCGGCCCCATGGGGAAGTGTGCATCGGCCAGTGAATGCATAATCTGACCGCTGGTGACCTGCAAGATCTCCTCACAGTTGGGGTGAGAATGGCGAAAGTTGGCGCAGCCTGGCTTAAGGATGCACTGTCCCACCGTCATGGTCTGTGAATTGCCGATTTGCCCATTGGCAAACCAACGCAACTGCCCCCAGTCAAAGCTTTGGACAACTGCCTCTTGGTCCTGGATGATTGGGTTGCCATTCGCTTGGTTGCTCATTGCTGCTCCTTCATTTTGATTCTTATTGCTTGGCTCATATAGGTATGCGGCTGAAATTGCGCTTTTTCTCTCTGAAAGATGGTGCAATTTCAGTTTGCCGCCCATATGAGCGTATTGCTTACAGTATAAGCAGTAGTATAGCGGAAAGAATAAGATTGCACAAAACACCAAAATAGATTTGGTATACAATTTTTGCTATTTGTATACTATTTGTTATTCTGGTATATTGTCATTGTACAAATTTCGCTCCCAAACTTTCCACCCATTAAAGATACGCACTTTCCCCGCGCGTAGGATACACACTTTCAATGGATGCTGAGTACAAGGTGCGTAACGATTCAGGCTACGCCGACGTGCTGGGGAGAGACCAACAGGATTGCTTTGAGAACCGTCCCCGGTCTGTCCCCGGCATGTCGGCGGAACAGTCACAAGTTGTCTACTTGAATTTGGAGCGCTCAATCATTTGGAGGTAGGAAAGGATCTAGCTATGTATAATCAACCACTATCACGTCGAAGTTTCCTGCGCGGCGTTACCGCAACAGTGACGACCGGCGCTTTGCTCGCGTCAGGGCTGAGTGGCTGCGCGGTGACGCCGGCGCAAGCACCCCAAGGCAGCGCCGCGCCGGCGCAAGAGGGGGTCACCCTGCGGAAAATGGCCTGGGGCAGCCCCTTGGAAAAGGCCAATATTGAAAATGGCTTAGCCCAATTTATGGATCAAAACCCAGGCATCAAGGTCGAGTATATCCATACGCCTGACCGCTACCAGGAAGTGCTGCAAACCATGTTGTCGGCGGGCGATGCGCCCGATGTCTACAAAATGGGCGGCTATTACGCAGATTTGGCTGTGCGCGAGGCATTGGTGGACATCACCGATTCCGTCAAGAGTGATGATGTATTGGGCGATCCCGATTATTTCTTCCCCTTTGAAGAGGAGCGCAGCACGGTCAATGGCCGTTGGTATGGCATCGGTTCAACCTTCCAATGGCGGCTGCTCTACTACAATACTGCCGTCTTTGCCGATGCCGGGATTGAGCCGCCGGACACCGATCCCGCCAACACGTGGTCGTGGGACAAATTCGTGGAAGTTACGACGCAGTTGACCGTTGACAGCAACGGCAATCATCCGGGTGACGCCAATTTTAATGTGGAAGATGTCCAACAGTGGGGTTTCTTCACCCCGGATTCCATGTATGACAATTTCATCTTTTCCAATGGCGGCGCAGTCATTGACGGCGACACCGAAAAGTATGTGCTGGATCAACCCGCCGCGTATGAGGCAGTCCAAGCCTTTGCCGATCTACGGCTAAAAAATCAGGTGGCTGCGCAAGGCTCTGTGCTGGAGCAGATGGGTATGAATGCCTGGCAGATGCTGGGCGGCGGTCGTGTGGCCATCATTCAAGATGGCAACTGGGCGTTACAAGACATCTCCAAAGCTGGGTTTGAATTTGGCGTCGGCATTCAGCCGATGCTGACCGAACCGGCTTCGGTGGTCGGCTCTTCCTGGACCGGCATTTACAGCAAAACCGAGCATCCTGAGGAAGCATGGCAACTGTTCCGCTATCTGAATCTGGATGATTATCAGGCTGGATTGGTGCGCGTGGGCCTTTGGGGGGTGAGCCACCGCACCCTGCTTACGCCCGATGGCGTGGCAAAGTGGTGGGATGACGCGGTCCATCCCGCCAACTGGTTGCCGCTGGAAGCTGATTACAAGCTCAATTATGGGCATGTCATTCCGAATGTGATCGGCGCACTGAAGGCTGGGCCCATGATTACACAAGCATTGGGCGATGTGTGGGTTGGTACGCGCACGGCTGAAGAGGTGCTCACCGAGCTGAACCCGCAACTCAACCAAGTGCTGGAAGAAGAACAGGCTAGGGTATAGCCGGTTTGTTCAAAGGGATGCATCCAAAGAAGTCATCATTGGTAGGTGTGGCCGCGCGCAATGCGCGCGGCCACACCTACGCAGGCACAGACTGTTATGCAACAAATACAAAGTAACAAACCTTCTTCCGCGCAACGCTGGTTGCCCCAACCCTCGCTTTCCCAGCGTGAGAATATGATGGGCTGGCTGTTTATCATGCCGGTGGTGGTCGGCTTGCTGATTTGGGTGCTCGGTCCCATGCTCTATTCGGCCTGGCTAAGCATGACCGACTGGGATCTGATCCGCGCCCCACGCTTTGTCGGCATGGATAATTTTAGCCGGATGTTTAGCGACCGGCTTTTTTACAAATCCCTGCTTGTCACTGTAATTTACACCATCTTTCATGTGCCCCTGACGTTGATCTTGGCCTTTTTTGTTGCGATGCTCTTAAACACCAAGACGCGCGGGATGGCCATCTTTCGCACGTTGTACTACCTGCCTACCATTGTCCCGGCAGTCGCCAACGCTGTGCTCTGGCTCTGGATCTTCAATTCGGAGTTTGGCTTGCTCAATTTGGTGCTGCGTCGTCTGGGCTTTGCCAAAGTGCTCTGGCTGCAAGATACCAGGACCGCGCTGCCGGCGCTGATCCTGATGAGCCTATGGACCATGGGCGGGGTCATGATCATCTTTCTTGCCGGTCTGAATGGCATCCCGGAACAGTTGCATGAAGCCGCTAAGATTGACGGCGCCAATTTCTGGGCCCGCTTCCGGGCGATTACTATTCCGTTGATGACACCGGTGATCTTCTTTAATCTGATTCTGCAAATTATTAACTCATTCCAGGTCTTTACTGCTGGCTTCTTGATCACCGCCGGGGGGCCGAACTATGCCACTAATTTCTATGTCCTTTATCTCTTCAACAACGCGTTCACCTACTTTGATATGGGCTATGGCACGGCATTGGCCTGGGTGCTCTTTCTGATCATTATGAGCTTATCGCTCATTGTCTTTCGCAACAGTTCGCGCTGGGTCTACTATGAGGAAGGAGCGTAGGAACCAGCCTGACCGGCAGCTCGGAGCTGCCGGTCAGGTAAACAAGGTGACTTGTCACTGGCCACGACGACTCCGGTTGACGACGCTGCCAATGCCAGTGACAAGCACCTGGCGCGGATCATTTTTTGCCAACGCCTGAACGAGAAAAATACGGACAGAATTATACGCTGGAGGAGAGGTGTATGCGACAGGCAATCGAATCGAAACCCTTGACTGACACAATTCAATTTGACATGAGGAGCACGCGACGATTGCGGTTACAGCGCGTTATCAACCAGGTCCTCATTTTTCTATTGCTAACCGTGGGCGCGCTTGTTTTCACCCTGCCCTTTCTCTGGCTGGTGAGCAGTTCGCTGAAAGTGCCGGCGAAGATCTTCCTCTTTCCACCCCAATGGATTCCCGACCCGGTGCGCTGGCAGAATTACTCGGAAGCACTCACGGCGGCGCCCTTTGGACGCTACTTTCTCAATACAATTGTCATTGTGCTGTTAAATCAGCTTGGCATTCTCTTCACCGCTTCCCTGGCCGGTTACAGCTTTGCGCGGCTGCGTTTTACTGGGCGCGAATTTGTCTTTACCGTGTTGCTCAGCACGATCATGTTGCCTTGGGCGGTGACGATGATCCCGCAATACATCCTCTTTCGCTACCTGGATTGGCTAAACACCTTCCTGCCACTGGTTGTGCCAAGCTGGTTTGGTGTGGGGCCGGGTGGCGTCTTTTACATCTTTCTTTTGCGCCAATTCTATCGCACGATTCCGGGCGAATATGCCGATGCCGCCCGCATTGACGGCGCCAGCGAATTTGGCATCTACTGGCGCGTCATGTTGCCCATGATCCGGCCCGCGCTGACCGTCGTAGCCATTTTTACCTTTCTACACCACTGGAATGATTTTATGGCGCCCCTCATTTATCTCACCGCGCCGGAGCGTTACACAATTTCGGTCGGGCTGGCGGCTTTCCGCGGCCTGTACGCAACCGATTGGCACTATCTCATGGCGGCCTCCACCGCCACGGTCATCCCCGTCTTACTACTCTTTTTTGCCGCACAACGCTACTTTATCCAAGGCGTTGTCATGTCTGGACTCAAAGGATAATCAGCTTATGCACCAAACGACCCACCGTGTTGGGATTGTCGGCTGTGGCCGTATCTCACACCAACACTTCAAGGCACCCGTTGCCCTCGCCGCCCACACGCCGGCAAATACGCCCCCACCTAGCAGTCGCTACCAAATCGTGGCTGCTTGTGATGTCGATCAGGCCCTGCTTGATGCGCGCTGTGCAGAGTACGACATTACCCACCGTTTTACCAAGGTTGATGATCTTGCCGCTTGTCCAGAAGTGGATGTGGCGGTGGTGGTCACGCCGCCCCATATTCGGCTGGCCGTCGCGCGTCCCCTGTTGGAAGCGGGCAAAGATCTGCTCATTGAAAAACCTTTTACCGAAAGCATGGCCGAAGCCCACGCCATCGTTGACCTGGCCGAACGCTTGGGGCGGCAGGTGGCGGTGAACCAGAATTACCGTTGGTTTCCCGCCATCCAACAGGTGCGCCAACAGATTGAAGCCGGTGCCATTGGCGCACCGACCTATGCCATCATCAATGATTGTGTCTGGCGCGATGAAGTGGGGGGCTGGCGTAAGGAGACGTCGCGGCTGGCGCTGGCCGTCATGGGCATCCACTGGCTGGACCGGTTGCGTTGGCTGTTGCTTGATGAACCAGTGGCCGTGAGTTGCATCACCGCCGCGCGCCCCACCCTGGCCAGTGGCGGGGAAAATGAGACGACCACCATCATCGAATTTCGCAAGGGCGCCATGGCTACCGTAACGCATTCTTGGTCCTCCCACGCGCGGGGCAGCACAAACTTTCAACAATTTGACGGCCCCTTGGGCAGCTTCATTTTGCACAATGACGCCGAGGTGACATTGCGCAACAGCGCCGGTGAAGAGCAGTGGTCTCTGCCCCGCGATTTCACGGCTTCCTTTGGCGAGTCGCTCACACGGCTGCTGGACGCGATTGAGAGTGGCCAGCCCGCGCCGCACAGCGCCCGCGACAATCTGATGACCATGGCCCTGTTGGAAGCTTGTTATCAGTCGGCGGCGGAGAAACGCCGGGTGGAGATTTAACATTGACGATTTTGGATTGACGATTGACGATTGACCAGACGATTTGAGGGTGACTATGATTGGGTTTGTAACGACAGCTTTATTTAACTGGGATTTGCCACGGATTGTGGATTATGCGGTGACGACGGGCTTTGATGGCATTGTGCTCAACGCGCACCGCAATTCGCCGTTGGACGCGCGCACCTTTGACACGGCGCGTATCGATGCAGTACAAACGCTGCTGGAGCAGCAGGGCTGTGGCATCACCGCGGTGGCCGATATGAGCTTAAATCTGCTCCATCCCGATGAGCAAGCGCGTCATGAGATGATCGCGTATACACAGCAGTTGATCGATCTGAGCGCCACCTTGGGGGTGGGTTTGGTCAGCATGTTCGCCGGGCGCGATCCGGAGCAGAGCGTGGAGGAGAATATCCCGCGTTTCCGTGAGGTGTTTACCCCGCTGGCAGATTATGCCGGCGCGCGCGGTGTGCGCATTGCCTTTGAAAATTGTCCGCTCTTTGAAGCCTTTCCCTACCGTGGTCGTAATATCGCCTATGCACCGGCCATTTGGGACCAGATGTTTGAGGCCGTGCCCGCCGCCAACCTGGGGATCGAGTTGGATACGGCCCATCCGGTCTGGTTGCAGCAAGATCTGGAACAGATGGTGCTGGACTATGCGCCACGCATTTTCCACATCCATTTCAAAGATTGCCACGTCGACCGGGCGCGCCTCCAAGCGGAGAGCATCTATGGCCACGGTTGGTGGAGCTACGAGACGCCGGGCGATGGGGATGTCGATTGGCCCCGTTTCTTTGCGGCCTTGCAAGCGATCCGGTACAATGGGCATTGGACCTTCGATCTAAAAGGAGGGACCCGCTTGACCGAACTGCCGCGCGGCCTAGCATTTGTCCAACCACTGTTGGCGCAAGTTTTTAACCAGTAAGCGGTGTTTATACCGTAATGTACTAGAAATGAAGCATGAGTAAGTCAGAACGAAATACCCTGAATCAGCGCGTCTACTCACGTTTGCGCCAACTGTTATTAAATGGACATTTATCGCCCGGCACACAATTGGACGAGCGTATTTTGGCCGAAAAGATGGGTGTGAGCCGCACTCCCTTACGCGAAGCCATTGGTCATCTCGCCCGCGAAGGCATTGTCGAGTATCGACCCTATCGTGGCAACTTTGTACGCACCTTTACGGCCAAACAGGTCAAGGATCTTTATCAGGTGCGTAAGGCGCTTGAGTCATTGGCCATGCGGCTGGCCATCCCCAAGCTTTCACAAGAGCACATCGAAGAAATTGGGATGATCCTGGCGAAGGTTGAGGAGGCATTGGCACGGGGCGATATGACGGCTTATGCTGAGGCGGACCGACAATTTCACAATGCCTTTCTCTATATCACCGGTAACGAGCCCCTCATTGACGCGCTGGAAAGGTTAGCTGCCCAGATCCAGGTGGTGCGCACCCTGGCCAATCGCGACCCAGAGGTCGTCGAACGCACCGCCAAGGAGCGGCCGCTGATCCTGGCCGCGCTTACGGCGCGCGACACCGATGCGGCAGTGCGGCTCATGGAAGAGCACATTGAGGGCGTGGCCAAGGCTGTTGTGGCGCAAATCGAACAATTGGAACGGGAAGCGTGAAGCGTGTTGCGTGAGGTGCTGTTTGTCAAGCAACACGCTTCACAGAGTGGCTATGCTCCCGCTAAGAAGCGCGCGGCATGGAGCGTGCCGGCTTGCTCTTCGGCGCCGCCATCATTGAAATTCATATCTTCCAACTCAATCGAGACACGCCCGGCGTAGCCATTCTCCACCAGAATGCGGAAGACTTCGCACCAGGGCGTCAGACCGTGGCCGGGGATGCAGTAGCGCCAGGCATAGCCGCCAAAGGGCTTGGCCTTGACAAAGGTGGCCGGTTGTTCTGTCCCATATTCATAGACATTATCGGCCAGGATTTCGGTGTCTTTGCCGTGGACATGGTAGACCCGCCCCACAAATTCCTTGAGGAAGCGGATCGGGTTGATGCCCATGCGCAGCAGATGGGAGGGATCATAGTTGACGCCCATGGCCGGGGAGGGCACTGCTTCAAAAAAGGCGCGGTAGGTCTCCGGTGTGCAGCAGAGTGCACCAGGGCCGGGCCAGCCTTCGATCACATAACGGGCATTGTTGGCTTCCATGACCTTAGCCAATGCCTGGAAACTCTCCACCATATAATCAAAGTTCTCGGACCGCGGCAGATTGGGATCTTCGGGCATCATCACGCCAAAATAGGTCATGGGCCCCAACGCGGCGCACGCCTCAATATAGGCTTTGTTCTCAGCAAGGGCGCTTGCCCGTGTCTCTGCATTGGGTGAAAGGAGACGGCGGGCATTGCGCAGATCCGCCGTGCCGATCCATAGCCCGGTGTCCAAAACCTGCTGTCCCACAGTATCCGCATTGCTGCCAATATCAACACCCCCCAAGCCATTTTCCTTGGTCCATGCCAGCACCGTGTCTAGCGTCACCTTGCTGGTCCAGCCTCTCATGCGGAAGCCGATTGAATAGTTACCGGTACGCGTATGCATAGTTTTTTTCCTGTCATTCTGTTGCAATCCCAAGTGGTTGCAAATGGTGTAATAGTAAAGGACTTGTAACTTGGGATCTGTGGGATTTCAAGTGGTTGACATCAGTTTCAACTGATGCCTGCTCAATAAAGCCTGCTTCGGGTACCCGCTGGGTGAGGCTTCCTCTAGCAGATGCTGGTTTCAACCAGCATTTGTCAACCCCATGAAATCCGTTTGACCCGTAATTTGTTGGCGCTGTGGTTCCCACAACCGCCAACGAAAGATCCTACTGTCTAGTAGTATACCGCAGTCGTGCGCAGATGCGAATCCGAGAATTTATGTGGGAGCGCCCCAGAAATTTGGCAAAAACGGTAGAAGCACCCACTTTATGTTATGTATTCAGTAATCCCTCAATGTTCTTTTGCTCGAAAGCTGATAGTTGTCCCTGGTCGATGACAAAACGCTGTACATCATCGATAACCTGTTGCCACGTTACAGTTCGCAATCGTTCTTGAATATGGGCACGCCAGTTGCCCTCGTCAACAACGCCTTTGTCCCAGCCGGATTGTGCCAGCGCTCGATTTAACATGCTGAAATTGGGCGTTGGCCACTGCGATTGAAGCAAATACCAATGGAGATCATACCAGTCGCGTCCTTTGATGTACTCCCGCTGCAAGATTGCATGAAGCTTACCGGCCAAAAGGGACGCCTGATCATGGTGCTGCAAATAGACATCGACATGATGTTGCACCAGAGTTGTCTCTAGAACAGCATTTGCTGGAGGATTGGTGTCAATCTCTAGTTTGATAGCCAAGACCTCATCGTGATGGGGGGTAACGCCAAGCTGATAAAGGAGGCCACGAAAGCGAATAAATGCGCTGTGAACGACTTTGTGATCATTGAATTTAATTTCAACAGTGTAGGTATCAGCAGTAAGATCGCGTTGCACTGCTGCCAAGTAGTTGCGAAAATCATATTGCTCTAGCTGCCGCTCCAAGGCAAAATCCAGATCTTCCGAATAGCGCGACGTCTGATAGAGGAAGCGTAGCGCTGTTCCGCCGTGAAATGCCAGCGAAATCATGGCGCCTGCTCGTTGCAAGCTTTGTAAAATCCGCATTTGGAGATATTCGCGTACCAGCGCCCGCTGTGCTTCTGGTGTGACACCAGCTAACTGTGCTTCCAGATAAGGAATCATAAGGGTTCGTATTCTGTTAACTCCTCCTCAACTGCGTGGAGAATGTGAGGTAGTGCGCGCTTGAGTTTCGGCTTATTGGCCCGATCCACATAAGCAGCCAACCGCGCAAGGTTAAGCTGATCGAGATTTTGTAGGCGTAATGCACCGATATAACCAGCACTTTCGGCATTGGGCGTAAGGTAAATGAGATCAAGCAAGGCTTTTTCCGGTGTTGCCATAAAGGCCCACTGCGTCACAGTGACTTGCCGGTAATAAAAGCCAAAAAAGAGGGCTGGTTGAATATGTTGATAACTAAAATGACCGTATGCGTTCTGCCACTTGCCTGGGCGCCCGGTTGTAACGCTGGTTACAACCGCAACATGCTCTGGAATTAAATCATAGTGCGACAGGGCCATTTGGAGACTGACGTAAGAGCTTTGCACCAAGTGATTGGCAATGACATAACTGTGCGGCGCTTTTGTCCGATAAGGAGCAGCCAATGTGTAAAGCCCGCGTCGCAGTTGTTCTACTTTGCCGGCGCGCACCCAGTCCGAGAGTTGACGCTGAATCTGCTGCGGATTATCCGCTCCTGCATAAAGCAATTCACTTTCAAAGAGCGGCAAGTGGGTCAGTTTTTCTGCTACTTGTTGAAAATACATAGGTCAATTATACTAAAAACGTCAATTGTTGCAATAAAAACTTTTAACCAAATCACAGTTTAGAGTAGAAGAACAATGAGCAATCCACATATAATCCAAATCGAATACGGCACATTGGTGGGGCAGCGGCCGCGGGAAGCCGGCTGTAATGCTCGCCTTGCTGTTCATGGTCTCAATGTCAATGTACCTCTGGCGCGCATCACGACCGATGATGGTGCGACCGGCTTTGGGCCTTGTCGTACCACCATGGGCGATGCCAGCGAGTTATTGGGCGTGCCGCTACAAGATCTGTTAAAACCAGCCAAAGGCGTAGTTGATCATGCGACTGCCTTTGAATTTCCGCTTTGGGATCTGGTCGGCCACCGCACCGGCAAAGCGGTCTATCAACTGTTGGCTGAGGCGGCGGGTAACAAAGTCATCACCCCCTTCCGCGTGCCCTGCTATGACACATCCCTTTACATTGACGACCTCCACCTAGATGATAACGCAGCCGCGGCTGCGTTGATTGCCGAGGAGGCGCGCTTTGGCTATGAACACAACCATCGCTCCTTTAAGATCAAAGTGGGCCGTGGCGCCCGCCACATGGCCGTAGCTAAGGGCACTGACCGCGACATTGCCGTCATCCATGCTGTGCGCGACGCGGTGGGACCAGAGGCCCATATTATGATCGACGCCAACAACGGCTATACGCTGAATCTGGCCAAACAGGTGCTGAGTGAAACCGCCGACTGCAATCTCTTCTGGCTTGAAGAGGCTTTTCATGAAGACCGGGTGCTCTATGCCGATCTGCGCGAGTGGTTGGACAAGGAAGGCTTAGCGGTGCTCATTGCCGACGGAGAAGGGCAGGCGTCACCGACCCTGCTCGACTGGGCCAAAGAGGGCGTAGTCGATGTGATTCAGTATGACATCTTTAGCTACGGTTTGACCCACTGGCTGCGCACCGGCGCCCAACTCGACGGCTGGAACGTGCGCAGCGCCCCCCATCACTATGGCCGCCATGTGGGCAACTACATAGCCGGTCATCTGGCCGCGGCGATCAAAAACTTTACCTTTGTCGAGTGGGATGAAGTCACCACGCCGGGGCTGGATGCGTCCGCCTATCGGGTGGAGGATGGGCATGTCCTTGTGCCCAACGCCCCAGGCTTTGGCTTAAGGCTAGAGGAAGCGCGTTTTCAGGCGGCGGTGGCGCAGACGGGCTTCGCGCTCAAGCTTTAAAGTAGTCATATTGCGGTTAAGCGCAGTTGCTCAAGCAGCTTTTGTGCTGCTTGCAGATCATGGGTGTCGAACCCCTCGGTAAACCAATTGTAGATCTGGGCAAGACGCTGGTGCGCCTGCGCGGTGCGACCTTGCTGCTGCCACAGCCGACAAAGGGCCGTGGTGGCGCGCAGTTCCAACGATTTGGCGCCCTGTTGTTGGGCAATCGCGATGGCCTGTAAATAGCTTTGCTCGGCTTGCGCGTCGGACGCACTGTGGGCCAGCCATCGATCGCCTTGGAGCCGGTAGAGGTCCACATCCCAAAAATGTTCACCCTTTTCCTGCGAGATAGAGAACGCTTCATCAAGCGTCATTTGCGCTGCGCTAAATTGGTGGGCGAGCAACTGCATTTCCGCCAACATTGCCAAGCGATGAGTCAGGAACATTGTCTGACCGACGCGCCGAAAGCCCTCGACCCCACGTTGGGTCAGGGCGATGCCGGCGTTCAGGTCGCCTTGCTGGGCGAGTAGCCAGCCATGAAAGACCATACTATCTTGTTCAGACAGCCACATACTATACTCTTTGCCCGTACGGTTTAACAGTTCGGCCTGCTGCAGCAACGCCTGATGCAAGCGCAGGTTCCGGTAAAGAATTGCGGCAAAAAAGGGGATGTTTGAACGGTCAACTGGTGTTAACTCCGGCGCAAGCAGCAGGATCCGTTGTGCAGCAGCCTGTGCTTGATCAGGGAAGCCTGCTAACCACAGGGTATTGACCCACCAGCGATCAATCTGAGAACTGCGCTGCTGCCAAAGCAGCGTATGGCGTAACTCTGTAGGGCACCTATCCAGTAAGGATCGCGACTGTGCAAAAGCGTGATTGGCGGCCTGAAATGCACCGAATGACATTCTAACAACAGCCAAACACAAATAAGCACGGGCGCGCTGGATCAGATCTCCCCTCTGCTCAACCAATAGCAAATGCTCTTGTGCTATCTTGCTTGCCGTTTGCAGATCACCCCGGACTTGATAGAAAAATGAGAGACTAACATGCACGGTATATAGACATTCGTCATCTTGGAGTTGGGTGGCTAACGCTTGTGCCCGCCGTAGAATTGTCACACGCTGTAAAGATGTTAGGCCATCGATATAGACTATAAGATCATTGAGGGACAGGAGCAACTGGAGCTTTAGGGCTTTATGGCTATCATCCTCCGGCAATTGATCAAGTAAGGCTAAACCAGACTTTAGATAGAGCATGGCTTCGGTGTGGGCGAAAAGTTGTCGTGCTACTTGCCCAGCCCGCTGATACCAATGAACCGCCTGTTCTAACAGACCAGCCTGTTCGCAATGGAGGGCCAGTTGACCGCTCACGCCATCAAGCTCATTGTCGTAGACAGCTTCCAGTGCCTGCGCCACCCGTTGATGTAGCAGCTTCCGCCGTATGGGGCTTAGTTCGGCATAGGCCGCCTCGCGAATGCGGTCATGGCTAAAGTCATACTCGTGCGCACTGTGTTCGCGGATCACACGGCGACGCCACAGTTCATCTAGTCCATTAGCCACCTCATCTTCACCATTAACGCTAGCCGCCACCAGCACATCAAAGGTAAAAGCGCGGCCCATCGTCGCCGCCAGGCTAGCTAATGCGCGCGCAGAAGGCGAAAGCTGGGCCAGCCGGTGTTGGATTACAGCGTATACTTTGGGAGGGAGTTGGGTGGCAGGTAGCGAGGGGCGAGGGGCGAGTGGGCTGGCATTATCCGTGCCGATGCCGGCGTGTATCATTTCGACGACAAAAAGTGGGTTGCCTTCGCTAGCGGTGAACAGTCTTGTCGCGGTAGTGTTATCCAATGATTGCCCATGTATCTGAACGGCAAGTGCGGTGGTTGCGGCCGCGCTGAGCGGGGATAAAGCAACGGTGGTCAACTGGTCGTTAGTACGCAACGCGCGGGCCAGGGCGTGGAGGGCATGATGCTCTTCGATTTCCTCTGTGCGCACCGTGCCCAGCACCAGGAGTGGCGCGCCAGACGCGAAGTGCATTAAATAGCGCAGCCATTCTAGCGTTTCCTGGTCACACCACTGTAGGTCATCCATGAGCAGCACCTTGGGGCGATCATCAACGGTGAGAGCACGGGCCAGGGCTTCAAAGAGCCGTTGGCGTTGCCACTTTTCGGTCAGCGGTTCCGGCGCGCGGAGGCCAGGAAACTCAGTCAGCAATTCGGGCAGGAGCCGCGCCACTTCCGTGCGCCAGACCGGCGTGAGCAAAGCCAGGTTGGGGCGCAAGGCATCACTGCGCAGCCACTCAATGACTGGGGCGTAGGCCAGACGGCCTTCTGCCGCATAGGCGCGGCTGCGGGCGATGGGGATGGCCTGGCGGTTAGCCCAGTCCAGCAGTTCTTCAGCCAAGCGTGTCTTACCGATGCCCGCTTCCCCTTCGATCAACAATAGATGGGCCTGTCCCCGGCTTGTCCGCCGCCAGGTAGTTAGCAGGGTCTGCCACTCGGCCTTGCGCCCCACCAACTGGAGCGCCATTGCCGTGACGCGGTGGGCTTGGATCGCGTCGGTGTCGGTGCGCAAGAGCCGTTGGTAGAGGGTTGCCGTTGCTTCACCTGGTGGCACACCCAACTCCCGCTCCAAAACGGTGGCACAGGTGTGGTAGGTGTGGAGGGCGCGGGCGCGGTCATTTTGCAGCGCATAGAGTTCCATCAACTGTGTGTAGCCGGCTTCATAGAGGGGGTCATGCTGTAATAGGCGTTGAGTCAAGGTGATGGCCGTGGCGTAATCGCGGGCGGCGATCAGGAGTGCAGTCAACGCTTCCAACGCCTGAATAAACGCCTGACGCAACACTTCCCGCTTGGCCAACACCCACTCATCATAGAGCCCGGGCAGGAGATCGCCCTGATAGAGGTCGATGGCGGCTTGATAGCAGGCTTGACGCAGGGCGGGGTCGGCAGCCTGGGTGGCCGTTTGCAGGTGCTGGTCAAAGGCCACTGCGTCCACCATGCAAGCGGCGGATGGCGCCCAGTGGATGTGATGGTTATCACTTTGGCAGTAGGTGTCAAAGAAGGGCAGGGCTTGACGGAGCTGATGTAGTTCGCGACGCAAGTTGGTGCGCGCCTGGTGATCACTTGTCTCCGGCCAGAAGAGTGCGGCCAGGTGAGCGCGTTCCTGAGGCGTGGCCTGATGCAACAACAGATAAGCCAGCAGCGATTTGCCGCGTGGTCTGGTCAAAGCGGTAACAATTTCGTCGTCTTGAGTGATTTTGAAGGAGCCAAACACCTGGATGGTCAACATAGCGCACTTCAGACTTTCAAGCGGGCATAAATATCGCCTGAATGATCATCCGTAGCTAATTGTGCTAAGAAGTTACGGATCACATCTACCTCACACCATCGCTCCGCCTGCCACCGGTGCTCCTCCCCCACTGACCAGTTAAAGCGATAGTCGCCCAGGTGTGTCAGCCGTTCCAGACAGGCGCGTGCTTCTGCTTTGGCTGCGGGTAGATATTCAAAGGAGAGCGTCGGCAAGGGCTGCGAGAGGCCGCGCAGCACTTCCAACTCGTACCCTTCCACATCGATCTTGCAAAAGGTCGGTGCACCGTAGCGGGCAATCAGGTCATCCAAGGTAATGACTTCGACCGTCACCTGTTCTTCCCACTGCACTGCGGCAAAAGAGGCCGCCTGTTGGACCTGCTCGATCCAGGGGCGGGAAAGGGTGGTTACCGTGGGGGTGCGGGCGCTGATCCAGAGATCTTGCACGCCAGGGGTGGCGCCAATCGCCGCTTCCACCAGGGTGATCCGGGGATTGCGGCCATACCAGCGACGCAGCAACTTCATGCACTGCGGCTGCGGCTCCACGCCCACCACGTGCGCCCCTAACGTCGACCAAGCCCACAGCCGGTTGCCGACATGCGCACCAATGTCAAAACAGAGCGCGCCGGGACGGATGAATTGGCTGTAGAAGCGACGCATTCGACGCAACTTCACGGGATTGCCATAATAGATGAGGATGGAGCGTAGAAGACCTTGCCAGTAGTGCATAGCAATGGACCCCCTTCACAAACTGATCGCTATTCACTGTCAGCGTATCATAACCCTGTCGGCCCGTCAAGCCACCAGCTAACAGCCACCAGCTAATCGCTAATCATTAACCACCTTCACCGGCTGCCCGCCCTTGGCTGCCGACTCATCAATGGCAAAGCAAATAGCCATCGATTTGTAGCTGTCATAAATGGAGGCGTGGGACTCGACATTGTTTTCCAGACACTCGACAAAGTGTTCGATCTCGGCTTTGAAAGGATGGTGGGAGACATCACCGCTGTTGGGGGTAATGGTGGGAAAGCTCCAGTACTCATGGGCGCCGGGGTACTTTTGCGACGAATAGACCTCGTTGTTCTGGATCGACCCATTGGTGCCAAAGAGGCGACAGTTAAAGCGGTAGGGCGTGTCGCCATCAAGCAGCGCTGAAAGCTTGCCCACCGCGCCATTGGCAAAACGGAGCGACGCCACCACCACTGGGTCAAAGTCAAAGGCGGTCACCCGCTTGGGCGGTGCGGCAAAGGCGCTCACCTCGACCACCTCGCCGCCCAGGTAGCGCAACATATCCACGGCGTGACAGCCGCCGCTAAGGAAGGCGCTGCCCACTACATCCTTGCGCAGATAAGGGCTACCCGGCTGCGCCCGCCGCGCCGGATGCCAGTAATCGGCCTCGCCATAGATTAGCTCACCCAAACCACCATCATCAATCAGTTGGCGCACGGTGACAAATTGGGGATTCCAACGCAGCACAAAGCTGGTCACCGTCTTGACCCCGGTCTTGGCCACTGCCTCCCGAATCTGAGCCGTATGTTCGCGGCGGATGCCGATTGGTTTTTCGATCACAATATGGCGGCCTGTTTGTGCGGCGCGCACACAGTGCTCAGCGCGCACATGGGGATGGGTGCAGGAGACCACGATCTGGATGCGGTCATCGGCAAAGAATTGATCCAGCGTTGCGTATTCGACGCCCTGCACACCGTGTTCCTGCATCAAACGGGTCGCCTTGCCAGGGGTGCGGTTATAGATGCCGACTACCTCGGTCAAGGGGTGATCACGCAAGACCTTTACATACTCCGCCGCCACCCAGCCTGCCCCCAGCAGGCCCACACCATACTTTGCACTCATGATGTTCTTCCCCCCGTGATTGGATGTAAGTGCCTTAGGCCATTGAAAAGAAATAATGATGCAGTAGGCACCTCGAAGGCAACCGCCGCTTGCCGGTCTCTGAGGGGCAACCGCAAGGGTGTGCCCCTACCATGTGGCCTACTTTATTTTTTGGTTTGGCCTTAACAATAATCGATTGAATGTTAATCTGATTCAACTTGCCATCACAGTTTGTAACGTTGAATCTGTAAAAATTTCATGCAATCGGCTCATTGGCGTCGCCTGATTTTGTGCCTTTTCCAGTTGAATGAATGCCGTTAATGGCGCATGGTCAAGCAGACGCAGGATTATACTCTGCACTTTCGCCGGCGCTTGGGCTAATCCATCCAACAGAATTGGCCTTTGGAGGCTCTCACGCAACATGGCCTGGTAACTCACCAGAATTAACTGGAGCGGCTTCTCAGTTTCCGGGTTGTAATAGAGTACAATGTTATCCGAGAGTTCAATCCCAGTATGCTTCTGCCCAACAGCCTCAGCAAAGGTCACAGAGAGAATATCTCCCTCTGCGTCATAGTGAATCGCTTTCATTTCCTCACCATTTTGCAACTAAGTATGCAGTCAACACGAAATTATTGACGGCGCCGCTCTCATTCCAACTAAATTTTACCACGACCTCCCTATGTGTATACGGCATGGGCAAGTTTGAAAAGCGACGTGTGTACTTGTACTTGGCGGGATCAAATGGATCTTGCTTCCGTCCCCCAGTGCGTAGCGTATCAAGTAGCGCATCCAAGAATTCTTCCTCCATACCTGGGTGACCAAGGGCATGATCCCATCGCTCCCATGTCAAATAAATTCTATGGCCATTTTGATCTTCTACATAGATCGGCCAAGAGCCGTTCTGTTGTGTTGCCACCTGACACTTACGCTCTCTTTGGCTTCTGTTAGTCTGAATAGAAGTGGTAAATCTCTCTATTCTTTAATATGTCGAGTACGCACGGTGAAGACGCTGTCGCCGCTGAGAATGGCGCCGCGGCCAAAGAGACGGCCATGTTGCCAGTTCGAGAGCCCCAATTCGGGGCGGTGGAGGGCAAATTGGCCATCGACCCAACGGGTGTAATCATTGCCGACAAAAGGGGCGTTGATGGCGGTGTAGAAGCGTTGATGTTCCGCTTCATCTTGGCTGATCAGCGAGCCGATGAATTGGGGACTCTGTGCGTTAAAGAGCGCCACCGCCTCCTCCACCGTCTCGACCAGGGTCAGGGTCACTTCGGGCGTCTCTTCCCACTCCCATTCGTGGCCCAATGCGCTACAGGGCAAGGGTTCGGCTTGAGGCTCAGTCACATCGCCTTCGGCCCGGCGCACCGTGACCTGCTTGATAAAGAACGTCCCTGGCACCGCCGTTTCGCTGCCGTGGGCGACATGCAGCTTAAAGCTCTGCCCGCGCCGGCGTCCTGCTTCCTCCAGGCTAGCCAGAAAGATGGGGACCAGCCGTGCAGCCTGAGAACGGAGAATGCAGCAGGTATTTAAGGTGTTGCAGACCTTACGATCCAACGAATTGACCACAGCGCGGCCAAAGGCATCCCCATCCGCCGACTGCGCCGCAACAATCCAGGCGCCGCCTGTGCCATGTAGGCTGACCGGCACCCCAACACTGCGCGCCAGCGATCCCAGCAGGGCCACCGCCGGGCCAGAACCGCGCGCGACGGCCAGCGCCAGCCGTTCATCGGTGAAGAGCGCCCAGCCTGCCGCATGAGCCGCGCTTTCGATCAACGTCACCGCACCGGCCGGCAGCCCCGCGGCGACTAGGGCCGGGTCGAGCGCCAACTGCATAATCGCCTTGGCTGTACACAGCGCGTCGCTGCCGATGCGAAAGACCACGGTATTGCCTCCCCGCAGCACGCCACAGGCATCAGCCAGCACATTGGGCCGCCCTTCAAAGACAAAGGCAACGACCCCCAGCGCCGCGGCCACCAACTCGACGCGGAAACCTGCTTGCGGAATCGTCTCCAGGATCTGCCCCCGCCGCGAGGGGGTTGCAATCCAGCCGCGCAGCCCTGCGATCATGCCCTGGCGCATCTTTTCGCTGGCGACTAGGCGTGTGGTCGAGCGCCCGCGCGCCTGGGCCGCGGCCACATCGGCCGCATTGACCTCGGCAATTTGCGCCCAGATCGTGTCATCGGCCAGGGCTGTGGCAAAGTGTTCATAAAAGGCGACAATCTGCGCGTCATCCACTGCACCCATGGCCTGAAAGGCGCTCAAGCTGCGCGTCACTGCCGCCGTCGCCAACTCCTTTTCCGCGGCGGGAATGCGCAACAGTTTGCCGCTACCGGGCACGCCTGCCAGTGTATCGCCCGGTTGAAATTCAGCCGCTAGTTTGGCGGAAATGCGAACCATGCCCCCCCCGGCCAGCAGCACCGGCATGCCGGCTTCGAGCCGTTCAATTGTGTCTGTCATGATGTCGTTCCTCTATTTTACAAACTACCTGCACCAATGACCAGGTCAGTTGTACAGTTATGGAAACAGATGTCTGGGCTTGCAGTGGTAGCTCCACTCCGCCAACTGTGTTGCCGGCCCTGCATATTGGTAAGCAGCGAGATTACGCCAGGCCACGCCGCCCTGGGCATGAAGTCCAAAACAGCCTTCAGGATAGCTGCGTTCATGGCGCACCAGCAGCAGCGTCTCATCTACATAGACATCAAAAAAGTCGCCCTGCACCACAACCTTTAGCTTGTGCCATTGATTAGCCGCCAGCGTGACCGGTCGTTCCTGCAGCACCACCTCAGGTTGGGCCGGCCGCAACCGATAGAGACCGACGACACCCCGTGGCAGATCCAGGCCCACGCGATAACCGGCCATGGCTGACGGATTGCCCCGTACCAGCAGCGAGGCCACACTGCCGGCGCTGAGTTTGACTTCCGCTTCCAGCACCACATCGCGGCCCCAGCCAGTGTTGAGCAAAAAGGCCGGTTGTTCGCCCGTCATCACCGTCAGCGCGCCCGCCGCGGTCGGCGCCCACGCCCCACCATGCTGCACCCACCCTGCAAAATCCTCGTGACGGCTGTCAAAGAGCATACGACGCTGCACATTGGCGGGAAGATGTTCGCGGATGCGTACTGTGCCATCCGCCTGCCATTCGATCCGTTTCGGGTCACTGAGCACCGACGCCCCCCAAATGCCGTCGATCTCTTCCTGAATAATATAAAGCATATAGGTGACGCCGTCAAAGGTGGGGTGCTCACTGGCGCAGGTCCATGCGGTAAGCAGTTCATGGTTCTCTGGCTTGCGCCAGCCTTGCGTCGGCTCATCGGCTACCAGGTAAACAATGTCAAAGTGGGCAAAGGCGCTGGGGGCAAAGCCCTTGCTCTTGGGCCCCCCTTTGGCGCTGTAAAAGAGGTAGTACCGGTCGTCATGCTCGACTAAATAGGCTGATTCCAGGCGGTTATAGCTGCGGTCCTCTTCGATGTAGGTCGGGCCTAAGTCGGTCCACTGCACCAGATCAGTCGATGCGGCCAGCGCGATGCAGGCGCGTCCATCGGCCATGGTGGCGGTGTAATAGAGCAGATAGCGGTTGTGCTTGGCATCAAAAAAGACCATGGCATCGCGCCCGGCGACATCCTTGCCCACGCCAATATCCGACCAAGGGCCAGGGACCACAACCGGGTTGGCCGGATGTTTGCTCCAGTGGAAGAGATCGGGCGAAGTGGCCAATCCGATGGCTTGGTTATTGCGGGTGTCGCTGCCGGTATAGAAACAGTAGTAGAGGCCATCTACTTCAATCATATCAGGCGCCCAGTTGCCACATTCATCCCAGGCGCCCATTGGCCCCGCCGGCAGCACCGGCGCATGGGGCGTCCACGTGCGCAGGTCGGTGGAGGTGGCATGGCCCAGATCTAATTCGCGGTAGCCCACCGGCCAGGTCCAACGCTCGCCGCGAATGTGAAATAGATGGTAGAGACCGTCACGTTGGATGATACAAAAATCAGTAACGTACTCGCCAGGATAGTGATACATGGTTTGCTTGTCGCTTAAACTTTGCTAGTGGATGCTTCAGAAAAACAATGTCGGCCTATGGTGGCGCGCCCAGAGGGCCCCCGCGGGTAGCGGGTGGCGAGGTCAATTCGCCACTTGCGGTAGCCCTGGTATCATCCTTTCGAGCAGGATGATGAGAGAATCTTGGGTGCGCCACTCGCCACCCGTCACTCTGTTCTCGGTGATGTGCATTGTACTGGCGATGGCGTTTGGGGTCAAGCTGTGGCAAGGGCTTAAGGGCCTACGCGCCCAACATTGGGCTGCGCTCTTGTAATGAACATTTATTCATGTTATACTGCAAACGCAATTTCAGAATCAGTAGACCGCAATGGTCATCGGTCCTAGATCGGTCGACTCTAGACTATGCGACTACGCGATTGCAGACTACTGAGAATGCAATTCAGGAATGTCAATCTATTATCCTCTTTTAGAAACAAGATAACTCTATGATGGTAACAGTAACCCATGGCGCACAAGCGCTGCTCAGTAAAGCTAGCTCCTGTCCCTCCGGATTACAACGCACGACCCTTGTTCGTTGGATCTTCTCCGTCATCTTTTGTGGCATCCTCTTAACCGGTTGCACCATTGCGCCGCCAACTGGGGAAGCCGCCACCGGCGCAGCAGAGACAATCCCACCGGCGCCCGATACCTTTGGCGGGTTGGTGAAACCGATTACAGATTACGTGTTACCTGCCCCCACCCCTACCACAGAACCTGATACGACCGTGATCGTTGCCACCAATGGGGCGCGCGCCAATGTTCGTGGTGGGCCGGGCCTGAATTTCCCGATCATTGCCAAGGCCAATCCGGGTGACAGCTTTCAAGTGGTGGGCAAGAGTGATGATGATCAATGGTGGGAGATCTGTTGCGTTCCCGGTGACACAGGCGCCAGTGATGCAGAGGCCAATGGCTGGCTGGCCAACTCGGTCGTGCGGCTGGCCGGGGATGGGGATGTGCCGGTGACCGAGAAGCTCTTGGACCAAGATCTGCAGGTCAAATGGGAGGTGGATTGGCATTGTGGCTCTGAACGCTGTGAGGTCAAGCAGTGCAACGCCACCGTCGAAGCCAATGTTGGTCGTGCGCCGGCCCAACAATCGCTGGCCATTGAACATCAAGTCACCTGGGATGACACCTGTTTTGCCACCGATTCTTGGGTCTTTGATGTCAATCAATTTAGCGGCAAAGAGCGCACGGGTGAATATGAAAATAACTTTCTCTATGGCTATTGGCTTGGCCGCGATCCAGGCCAAGCCAATGGCGTCTATACCCTGCCCGATGGCAGCAACATTGCGGTCTGGTGCGCTGGACCCCACACGGTTGAAATTGAAGAAGGCGGCGGTTGGACCACTGTTTATGAGGGCAACACCTGTCATGATGTACGCACAGGCATGTTGGTCTTACTTTCATACAACAAACGGTGGCTTTTTACCGGTGATTTTGAAGGGCAGAGCTATGAGCGCGCCTACTTTGGCGACAATGAATCATTGCAACAACAGCTTGTCGAAACCAATGTAGAGTTGGCCACTGTCGAGCAGCGTTAGTTGCGCGAGTTTTGCAGCTACCATCCATCATGGCATAGCGGGGTTGGATTGAATTCAATGCCGTAGCGCTGCTGTAGTTCTGTTTCATAGCTTGCCGCTTCCGGGTAGAGCGGGGCAATGGAAGCGATCGGCTCACCTTTGAGGAGCACGTAAAATGGCTCAACCCGACCCGCAACTTCGTAGTGGTAGATCAGCCGACGCTGGCCATCTTTCTCTTCAAACTTAATTGCAAGGAGGCGGCTGTCTAATGCGCGAATCGCCTGCGCAATTTGATAGGGATTCAGTAAACGTGCCATGAGGAGTCCTGCCTAGTTGTCTGGCCGCTTAATTTTTAGAAATCCCTGATGACTTGTACTCGAGTCGTGATTTCTAAAAATTAAATGTTCGCGGCACTAGAACCACAAATCGATAACGTTGTATAGCCAAGCCACCTCAGTCTAGCAGAAGGAAGGCGCACCAATCTATGGCCCGCTGGCTACTCTTTCCGCTACAGCAAGTGTTATTTTTGGACATGGGTCCAAAAAAATTCTCGCGCGTAGGGGCCCCAATGCTATCGCTACGCAGCTTGTGCAACCTGGCGCCATTGTAATGCAGCAACCAGTTGGGTCGCATCGCGGAAATTACAGGGATCTAAACCGGTTAACTCGTAGATTTTTTTTAGGCGATAGGTAAGACCGTGGCGATGTAGGTGTAGTTTCTGGGCCGCGATACCGGCAGAAAGGTTGGTCTCTAAAAAGACTGTCAGCGTTTGCAACAACTCCGGTTTATCAAAGAGCGGATGAAGCAGGTGATCGGCGATTTGCGATCTGAGTGCATCATCGTGGGCACAGACAAAACCGGCCAGACCCAGGTCAAAGGCGGTATAGACGTGACCAGGTCCCAGCAACGGCTGTCCAGTCTTAAGGGCAAAACAAGCATCACGATAGGAGTGGGCGAGTGCTTGCCAGCTGGGATGATAGGCGCCCATCCCAGCACTGAGCGCATTGTTGGCATAGTGACTCAGTTCATCAATGAACGTTTGAATTTTCCCTTTGATCTGCTGTTCGCTTAGCGCTAGCCGCTCTATATCAAGCGCAATCAGCATTACCAGACGTTGTTCCTCAAAAAAACTGTAGATGTTATCATTGTGCATACCCAACACCCGGTGCGCCAGGTCAAGCACTTGACGCCGTTGTTGGCGTTGGCACTGTTCAGCCCTTCCAGGCGCGGTGTGATCATGCGCAAGGGCCGACTGTTCATGCGGTAGGAGTGGTTGCAGATCGACAACAACGGCCAACCGTGGTGTGTCAAGGTTTACTTCCAGCACCGAGGCATTTTCAAGTGCAGTCTGTGACGCGTCGGCAAAGCGTCCATGCAAAAGATCCCCCACAAACTTATCCAGCGCCCACTGCCGGTCAAATACCTGATCAAAAACGGCGCGCTGATGGATAATCAGCTCTGCCAATGTATGGGCCATTTGGATGGCCTCTGCGCCATGCTGCGTCACATCCTCAATGATCAAACGCCCGACTTCTTCAGTCGCACAGCAGAGCGGAAGGCTAGTATAGTTATCTGCTGCTGGCTTATTGTCTATCGCCCAACCATAAACTGGTAGCGCGGTGCAATCGCGCCGGGGCGGCTGAGGGCCGGCCAGAATCTGGTTGGCTTGATTGACAACCCAAATATTGGCAGCAATCCCTTTGCCAATTTGCTCTATGATGTGTTGTGCTGTGTGGCCATCGATATTCATATAACTTGCTCACTTGCTATACTGGGTTGTAATGAGAACCGGTGTTTTCTATACGACTTTACTCAAGCATGAAACTCGGTTCGCATACAGAGCGAAGTACAGGCGCTTAGCCGAAGCTCACGTTAATCGTATTGCAATGTCAGGGAATGTGTCTTTAAAGCGAGCTAATAGCCAGTTTATGAGAAGCTCAACAACCATAGCCAAACGCGCTCGGGTTCAATCCCGATCCCGCACCGGCGCCAGCAGCAAGGGCCAGCGTGCCTCTGCCGCCAATTTGGGCGTGACACTGCCGGACCAAAATGCGTCCATGTGCAGCTTACCGTGGGTGCCCAACACAATCAGATCTATATCCTCGTCCGCCGCCGCCGCCACAATCGTCGCCGCCGGGTCACCGCGCCGAACCTCACAGGTGAGCGTTAGCCCGGATTCCGCCTGCTCCGCACATTTGTCCTGCAGATAATCACGTGCGCCCGCTTCCCTGGCATCAAGCAGAGCGGCCGTCGCCTGGGGCAACAGACGACCGGTGGCAGATTGAGCGGGGGAGAGGGTGTCGAGGGTGGGCACGACCATCACCAGATGAAGTTGCGCCTGACACTGTTGGGCAAGCGTCACCGCCGTCGTCAGCCCGTGTTCGTGGTCGGGGTCGCCATCAAGGGTCACCAACAAACGCCGGCACCGAAAGGCAGCGGTTACTTGTTCGGGGTTGACCAACAAGACCGGCGTTATCCCCAAGGCAATAATTTTTTGGGCAATGGAGCCAAAGAGCCGCTTCTGCAAACTGTTCCCGCCATGTGAACACATGACGATCAGATCGACCTGCAACTCTTCAGCATGATCCACAATGCTCTGCGCCACATCGGGCGTGGGATTGCTGTGCACATGGGGCGCAACCGCCAAAGCGGCAGGAACCAGGCGCGCAATCACATCAGCCAGATACGCCTGGGCGGCATCATGCGTGGTCAGATGCGGTTCGCCATGGATACTGGCCGGTGCGTTATGTTCCACCACATGGAAGAGGGTCAGCGTGGCTGGCAACTGTTGCGCCAGCTTAACCGCCACCGGCACCGCGGCTTCAGCCAATTGCGAACCGTCCAACGGGGTAAGGATATGGTTGAACATCTTAACCTCCCGTGAAGCTCTGGTAGAGCAAAAAGAAATTTAGCGCAATGATCAATACCGTCACTGCTCCCAGCAACCATGTAGTGCTGCGCCGGTTGACCAACACCCCCATAATGTCGCCGCGGCGGGTAAAGAGCAGGAGCGGAATGATGGCAAAAGGCAACCCAAAGCTGAGCACCACCTGACTCAAGACCAGTGTATAGGTAGGGTCCAGCCCTGACGCAATCACGACCAAGGAGGGCACAATGGTTATCAGCCGCCGCAGCCAGACCGGAATGTGGCGGTGGAGAAAGCCTTGCATGATTACCTGTCCGGCCATCGTGCCCACGGACGAAGAGGAAAGGCCCGCCGCCAGCAGGGAAATGGCAAAGACCCAGCTTGCCGCTGGCCCCAGGAGCGGCTCCAGCGTGCGATGCGCTTCTTCAATGGTGCCTACGGTGGTCATGCCCTGACGATAAAAGGTCGCCGCGGCCATAATCAACATAGCCGCGTTGACCATCCCGGCCACGGTCATAGCAATCAGCACATCAATGATCTCAAAACGATAGAGCCGTTTCAGCAATTCCGGCTCTTTGACCACAATCCGCCCTTGGGTGAGCGCCGAATGGAGAAAGATGGCGTGGGGCATGACCGTCGCGCCCAAAATGCCGGTAGCCAACACCACACTCTCCCGCCCGGCGAATTGAGGCACCACCCCGTGATAGAGCACCTGCCCCCACTCGGGTCGGTCGAGCACCGTTTCGACAAGATAGCAGATCGAGACCACGCCAATCAGCGTCGCAATCACCGCCTCCAATGGCCTGAAGCCGTACTGCTCTAGTCCCAGAATCAGAAAGGTGGCGACTGCCGTCACCAACCCGGCCAGCCACAGCGGCATCCCAAAGAGCAGGTTGAAACCTAGCGCCGCCCCCAGAAACTCAGCCAGGTCGGTGGCCATGGCCACCAATTCCATTAGCACCCACATCCCCAGCACCACCGAACGCGGAAAGTGAGCGCGACACTGCTCGGCCAGATTCAGGTTTGTGGCAATGCCCAGTTTCGCCGACATGGCCTGAATGAGCATCGCCATCAGATTGCTGGCCACAATCACCCAGAGCAATGTATAACCAAATTGGGCGCCGCCCTGGATATTGGTGGCAAAATTGCCCGGGTCGATATAGGCCACGCTGGCAATAAAGGCAGGGCCTAGAAAAGGTAACAACCGGCGCAGCGGGTTGCCTTGTGCGTTGCCTTCCAAAACTTCACGGGCGGCTTGGGTCGTGCGTAGCTCATCACTCATAGGCGTTGTTCCTGTCTAATCTCGGGTGTTTGCACATGTTCGGGCCGGAAACCAATACCAATGATGCGGGCCGGGATCCGGCGTAGCCAAGGGATGCGCAAGAGCCAGCGCACATATACCGGCAAAGCAACCGATTCTTCCTGCAAGGCGGGGCGCAAGAGCCGTTTGTGGATCAAGAGTTGCAAGCCCTGAGTCATGCGCGTCGGCCATGCCCGCCGCTGCTGTACCTGGGCCAAATCTTCCGCGGCGACCGGACCCGCGCCCAGTTTTTCTGCCAGCACATTGGCCGTTGCAACCGCATCTTGGATCGCCAAATTGATGCCCACCCCGCCCACCGGCGACATCGCATGGGCAGCATCGCCAATACACAACAGGCCGGGCCGGTACCATTGGCGCAGGCGGTCAACCCGCACCGTCAGCAGCTTGACCGCATCCCAACTCTCGATCGTCTCGACCCGTCCAGCCAGGAATGGCGCATGGTTGACCAGGTCAGCCTGGAAAGAAGCCAAGCCTTGCTGGCGAATTTCAGCAAACTTGCCCTTGGGAATTACCACCCCGCTTTGCCAATAATCCCCCCGATCAATAAGAATTAGGATCCGCCCCGCCTTTACGTAACCCAGCGACCGCGTCGGGTCGGTGGGCTCCTTGGGCAACCGCAGCCATAACACGTCAATTGGGGCGCCTAGATCCATGATCTCCAGGTGGGCTCGCTCGCGCACGACCGAATGACGCCCATCAGCGCCGATAACGAGATCGGCATGCACCACCAATTCCCCCTGTGGTGTGGTTGCGCGCACCCCAACAACCTGTTCGCCCTCCCAGAGGAGATCGGTGACCTCGGCTTCCATTTTGAGATGAAAGGTGGGGTAGGGTTTGGCCTGTTTGGCCAGGAAATTCAAAAAATCCCACTGGGGCATCAGTGCAATATATTTGCAATGGGTGGGTAGATGGGACAAATCGGCAAGCAGAAAGGTCTCATCACCGATGACGCCGCCCGCCTCTTGCAATGTCTGGTGGGGCACTTGTAAAAAGGCGTCGAGCAACCCTAACTCGTACATGAGTTCCAGCGTGGACGGATGGATCGTATCGCCACGAAAGTCCCGGAAAAAGTCGGCATGTTTCTCCAAGACAATCACCTCAACGCCGGCGCGTGCCAACAAAAAGCCGAGCATCATACCGGCCGGACCGCCACCGGCAACACAACAACGAACCTGCATCTCTTCTGTAATTGCCGACTTTGCTGCCGCCGACGGCATGTGTTCATTCATTTTGTGCTTCCTTCTCCCTTGCTTCTGGGTGCGTATCACAAATGGGGCGCAGCGGCAGTAAGCAGCTTTTCTATCTTCGTCTGTCGCCCCCAATGGGGACGCACCCCGCGCTGCCTGCCCTGGTCATTCGGCCAGCCCCCTATAGTAGACCATCGGTTAGGCAATATCTATTCCTCTGCCTGATTTGGGCGACGCGTTTCTGTGTTACCCTGTAACCGCTCTATCAATTTCCTGAGATCTGATCGTAGGAGTACAAATGTGAGACAAAAGCTAATATGGGCAGTCGTGATTGTTTTCATTCTCTTGATTGCCATTCAATTCATCCCCGTCAACCGCACCAATCCACCGGTTACACAGGAAGTTAAGTGGAACTCACCGGAGACCAAGGCGCTGGCGCAGCGTGCCTGCTTTGATTGCCATAGCAACGAAACGACCTGGCCCTGGGACAGTTATATCGCGCCTGTCTCGTGGTACATTGCCAATCATATTGATGAGGGACGGCGCCGCCTCAATTTCTCGGCATGGGACCAGCCTAATTCATCTTTAGAAGAAGTGGTTCGTTCCATCAAAAATGATAGTATGCCACTACAGAGTTATCTGATCATGCACCCCAATGCCAAGCTAACCCAAAGCGAAAAAGATGCCTTGATCGCAGGGCTGACGGCAACGATGCAACAAGATCCGCCTGTTCCTGGACGACGAGAGCGACGCGAGTAGCACAACCACTTGTTATACTTCGGTTTTCATACAAAGCGAAGTATAGAAAAGATAACTAATTATACTATTGCGATTTTCCCAGTAACGGTGGCTGCCACACAATCAACCCAAGCGCGGCAATGACCGCCACCGTTGCACTAAAGTAAAAGGGCGCTGATGGTCCGAAGCCCGACCAGGACCCCACGCCCTGCCATAGAATGCCGGCTAGCAGCGAAGCCGGCAGATCGATCAGACCAAGCACTGCGTTATAGAGGCCATAAGCTGTGCCACGCAACGCTGTCGGCACCAAGTCGGCCACCAGGGCCTTGGCCGTGCCATAGGCCAGCGCATAATAGACGCCGTAGAGCAAATAGAGCACCCAGATGTGCCACTCCTGCTGGGCCAGGGCAAAGCCCAAATACACCAGCGCATAGAAGAGCCAGCCACCGATAATCACACGGCGGCGCTCCACACGGTCCGAAAGTGCGCCGGCCCAGGTGGAAAGCAGGGAATAGACCAAGTTAAAAGTCACCAACATGGCCAGGATCAGCACCACGCTTAGGCCCCGTTCTTGCGCCCGCAGCACCAAAAAGGCATCAGAAGAATTGCCCAGGTCAAAGAGGCCAGCCAGTGCGAGAAAGATCAGGAAAGGACGACCCAACTCTTGATAGCGCAACTTTTGGAGCGCCTGGCTGCCCTGGCTCACGACGTCGCGGCTGCCGATAGCTAGCACCAAGACCGCCAGCACGGCCGGCACGAGACTGATCAGCACAGCCCGCTGAAAGGTCGCCTGGCTCAGCAACAAATTGCTGGATTGGCTATACCAGACGACCCCCAACGCAATCAACAACCCAATCACCGCACCCGCCGTATCGGAGGCACGGTGAAAGCCAAAGGCTAGTCCGCGCATCTCCTCATCAATACTGTCGGCAATGAGGGCATCGCGCGGCGCCGTGCGAATGCCTTTGCCCAGCCGATCGGCCCAACGGGCGCCAGCCACAAACCACCAATCGCCAGCCACATAATAGAAGGGCTTGGCCAGGGTAGAGATAGCATAACCAGCCACAGCAACCCACTTGCGCTGGCGTAGGCGGTCCGAGTACCAACCGGAAACGACCTTTAAAAGGCTGGCTGTCGCTTCAGCAACTCCCTCAATCAACCCAATGATGTTGGTGCGGATGCCCACCACATTGGCCAGATAGAGCGGTACAAGGTTGATGACCATTTCGGTCGAGATGTCGGTGAGAAAGCTGGTAAGACTGACCGCCCATAAGTTGCGCGGTAGATCCTGAAGTGAGGAATGTTTTTTCTTTTCTAACTGCATGATTCCCTGGCCGTTCTTGATGAAGATGAATAGACCACGCGGCGCCACCGTGATTGGGCTTGTACACTATTAGGGAAGTTTTGCTAGTTTAGGCTGGGCCTTTTGTCCCGTAGGGACGGTTGAGCTTAGGATCAGGAAAATCATGACTGGCTCCCTAAATTCATCAGTTCCGACGGGACGCGCTATACTAATCAGACTTCCGACATAGTCTACTAGTGCACTGTAACCGAAATTCTGCTAGAGTAGAGGTGGTCACCCAGGTCTTCCTGGAAGGGGCGGCGGATGGTGAAAGACAGGAGATGTGCGTTGCCCCTTCCAGGAAGACGCACGCCAGCGCACCCGCATTGGCTAAACTCGCAGAATTTCGTTTACACTGTACTAGTACACTGTAAACGAAATTCTGCAGCGTACCCGCGTTGACTCAACGAGCAAAACTTTGGACACGGTCTATTAGTCGGCTGCCATCACTTGCACGGTGAAATTGGCGCCTTCCCAGTGTTCGCTCTCTGTCCAAAAAAAGGTAAAGACAAGCTGAGTTGTCGGCACAAGGTTCGCGGTGGCCAAATCTGCTATATGTAACCCCAGAGTGGTGTCACGCGTCGCCATATCCTGCACGGTTTGCCAACCGTCCGTACTCCAGTGTACGGTGGCGGGTGTTGGCACTTCAATGCGCAACGTTGTGCCTGCTGTCATCATACGACATTTCTGGTTAAAGCGCCACACTGTAAAAGGTGAGACAACTTGTTCCACCTGATAGCGCTGTACGGTTTGAGACGGCATATCGAAGACGACCCCATCACGCAACGAATGGCGCAGCTTTACATATTCGGCGTGGGCCCAGACCAGCGGCATGGCCGAACCGGTTGGCCGCCCGTGGATCAGTTCACGGTCCGGAATGTCTGCGGCGTCCCATACCTGCTCCGACAGCAACCCACTGGCATTGGCAAAGCCCTCCAGCGTTTTCAGCAGCCGCTGCGCCTCTGCCAGATCGCCAGCCGCAATCGCATAGTGGGCGCGCTCACCGGTTAGTAGCGGCCAGGCGCGGCCGATGCCGGTGCCATCAAAAGCGCTGCCATCCTCATGTTCGCCGTAGCCATCCTCGTTATAGCGATACCAGGCCGGCCCGGCCGGCAGCTCAACCTTGAGTTCGCCGTCGAGCACCTTCAGCGTGTTGCGGATCCGTAGGTCATCCGCCGCGCGCAGGCCAAAACGCACCAACGCCAGTGCATCCGGGCTCACAATCTGCGCGGCCAGGGCGCTGCCATGATCCATCGGTCGGTTCTTAATTGCCACCCAGCCCGCCGTGGGGGCCAGGTCTTCCCGATCATCATCCGCCCCAATACGTACATAGTAACCCTCGACTCCATAGGTATGCGCCAACTCCGTGTCGGTGGCATACGTCCAACGTTCAAGGTTGCTGTTCCAATTGTCGGCCACCTCGCGCAGATATTGGGCAACGGCTAGCTCGTCCTCCGCTTCGGCAAGGTCGGCGGCCACCAGCAACCCACTAATGGCAACGGCCAGCGTAAACGGCGAGTAGCCGCCATCCTCTTCCCAGCGATCCTGCTGCGTCACTGGGCCGGTGCGCACCACAAAGCCGGCGGCGCGGCGCACCATGGGCCAGATTTGGTGCATGGCGGTAGCATCCAATAGTCCTTCGCGCTGGGCATAGCCAACCAGCAGAATGGGAAAGGCGGCTTCGTCCAGTTGTACGCCGCCCCAATAGGCGGTGCCGTCCAGCCACATGTTTTGCGGCCAATGGCCATCCGTCTCCTGCGTGGTGATGAGATAGCGCAGGACGCGCTGCACTTCATCTTTGGCCCCAGCCGCCAATAGACCGCCCACACTCTCCACCATGTCACGCGTCCAGACCAGGTGATAGCCGCCCAAATCGTCATCACCCTTGTTGTCGCCCCAGGGAATTGAGAGGCTGGCAATCAATCCGCCGCGAAAGTGTTTATCTTCGTGGGTGCGCAGAACGGCAGTGCTGGTGCGGTAAAGATCAATGGCGCTGGCGGCAGGCTGCGGCGCGTCATTCAACTCCACGGACTGAGGCGCGTCATCCAGTTCCAGGAGCGTGGCCTGCCACTGCTGCCACTCGGCAATGTACGTGGCGCAGGTCGCGTCGAACCCCTTCAACAGACTGATGCGCGCATGGTGGGCCGCGGCAAAGGCATGTTCATCAAAGCCCAACGCCAGTACAAACTCACCGGCGCATGCAGCCAAGTTAATTTCACCGACCAGGGCGACATTGCCATTTTCGGCGTGGTCATAAAACCAGGTGAGTTGCTTGTGTTGGGTCAAATCTTGCCAGCCATCAGAGACGCCCACAAAGCCCACCGCACGCGCCCGCCAGCCCACGGATGAGAGCAGCGCCAGCGCAGCCAGCCCTTCCCGTTCGGCATAGAGCACGGGTTCGCCTTTGCTGTCGCCTACCCAGCCACTGTTGCCGGCACCATAGTTGCCCAAATGGGGCGCCAGCAGCACATAAAGTCGATAATCCGCCAGCGCACCCTGGAGCGGTACAAAACGCGTTCGCTGGAGCACTACATTGCGCTGTGGATCGCTGATAATCTCCTTTTCAATGCGGTAACGGTTATCGCCGGCGCGGTTGACCAGGTGAAAGGCCGGTACGCCCGTAGCCAGATAGCTGACATGTGATTGGGTGTGCCGTTTCTCTTCAGAAAAATAGTCGTAGCCGTCGGTGACAATTACCCCCAGATCGCGTGTACAGGCCCAGTCCACACGTGGGTAGTAGATTTCATCCAGAATACCGTGGCTAATGGTAAACCAAACCTTACTCAGCGGATTGTGGGCAGTACCGACGCCGCTCTTTGCGCTTGATGTCCAACGCGCCGGAATGCCCGGCCAGCCTGGTGCATTCATAACAATGTCCTCTTTACGTTAATAGGCTCTACTTGAACAATCGGGTGTTGGGTGGCGGGTGCGAGTAATGCGCCACCCGCCACTCGCCACTCGCCACTCGCCACCCAGCTCACGGTGAGACCGCCAGCAAACTATAGAGCAGTGCGCCCAACACAATCAGCGTAACAATGATATAGGTGCGATCGCGTTGTAGCGCAAATGCTACAACCGAGAAGAGCACGCGCGCGACCGGTGTCGCGATCAGCAACAGCAGCCCAAACTGGATCAAGCCGCGGCTGTGGAACGTGCCTGCATCGACAAGGATGCCCGCCACGCCGCGCAAATCGGCCGGCTCACCATGAAAAATCTGATAATCGGGCTGGACGGCGCCATAGTTGATCACATAGAGCACACCGCCCAGCAGCACGATTGCCGCGGCCAGGATCACGCCGGTGCGTAATAATGCCCCCAACATCTGGTCGATCTGTTCGTCGGTCCAGCGCATGTTTCTTATTACAGCCTTCCTGTCAGACCGTTGTAAATCATCTCCACGCCCAGCACCAAAATGACCAGCGTAAAGACGGTGCGTAAATGCCGCACTTGCGTACCGACCAACACACGCGCCCCGACTAACGAACCGACCAATACACCCAGCATCACCGGCATGGCCAGCCCCGGATCGATATAGCCCCGATTCAGATAGATACCGGCGCTGGCCGCGGCAGTCACCCCGATCATAAAGTTGCTGGTGGTGGTCGAGACCTTGAAAGGAATGCGCATAATCTGATCCATAGCCAGCACCTTGACCGCCCCCGAACCGATGCCGAGCAATCCTGACAACACGCCGGCCAAAAACATGACACTAAAGCCGCCGGGAATGGCGTGCACATGATAAGCAATTGCTCCCTCCGGGCCTGGATAGCTGGCGTCCATATGCAAGCGTGCCGCCAACGGATCAGGAGCGTCATCCTCTGCCGGATCCTGGTGCGGGTGGCTGGAGAGCCAGGCCGAATAGATGAGCACCAACCCGAAGACGATGGCAATCACCTCCGTGGAGACCTTGCCGGCCAGATAAGCGCCGGCCAAGGCGCCAAAGGTTGTGGCCATCTCCAGAAACATGCCGATGCGGATGTTGGAAAACCCTTCCCGGACATACGCGGCCGCCGCCCCCGACGATGTGGCAATCACCGAAACGAGGGAGGCGCCGATGGCGTAGCGGATATCCACACCAAAGCCAAGCGCCAGCAACGGCACAATCACCACGCCACCGCCCAGGCCAGTCAGCGACCCCAGGAAGCCGGCGGCCAGTGCACCACAAGCGACGAGCAGTGTAAATTCATAGATGTTCATGTGATTTCATTCGCGGCGCTATAGGCGCCCCGGCGCGCCGCCCGATTGCAATTGGCCCGATGGCGCAGGGCCTGTTGCGCCGCTTGCAAGTTGGCATCCTGGCCCGCCCAAATTTCCAATGCCGGCTGTTGAATAGCGCGCGCAAATGAAAATGTCAGCGCCCAGGGTGCGCGCGCTTTGAACCAAACATTCATCGCATTTAGCCGGGCCGAGGCCAACTCGCTCGATTGGCCGCCCGATAAGAACGCAACCCCCGGAACCGCGGCGGGGACGGCGTGCATGAGACAGCTCACCGTGGCATCTGCCACTGCGTCCACCCCTACCTGTTGGGGGCACTCCAATCCTGGCAGCACCATGTTGGGCTTCAGGAGCATGCCCTCCAATATGACCCGTTGGCTGTAAAGCCGCGCGAAAACCGTGTGCAGCACCTCCTCGGTGACCGCACTGCACCGCTCCAGCGAATGGGAGCCATCCATGAGCACTTCCGGCTCAACAATGGGAACTAGTTCCGCTTCCTGGCAGAGCGCGGCATAGCGCGCCAAAGCCTGCGCGTTGGCCTCAATGCAAGCCCGGCTCGGGATTTCTTCCCCGATCGCAATGACCGCGCGCCACTTGGCAAAACGGGCGCCCATTTGCGCGTATTCAGCCAACCGGTCGCGCAATCCATCCAGACCCTCGGTGATTTTCTCGCCGGGATAAGCCGCCAGAGCCTTGGCGCCGGTGTCAACCTTGATGCCAGGAATGATGCCCGCGTCGGTGAGGATCTTCACAAAGGGAGTGCCATCTTTCGTCTGCTGACGGATTGTTTCGTCGAAGAGGATTGCCCCAGAGATGCTCTCGGCGAGGCCAGGCGTGGTCACTATTAACTCGCGATACGCGCGCCGCGCCTCTGCAGTCTGGGGAATCCCCACGGCAGCAAATCGTTTATTACAAGTGGGGGTGCTTTCGTCCATCGCCAATAGGCCCTTGTCGTCGGCGACCAACGCTGTCGCCGTGTTGATCAGTTTTTGCACATTCATTGGGGTTTGCTCCGTTTCCCAAATTATACCTGCGTTTGTGCCTCCTCTTGCTCACGCAGCCAAATCCACGCCCTGTGATCGCGCGCGTGCTCAAAATATTTCACTTGCGCTGTGGTAAAGTACTTGGCCAACTTTGCCATCCACTCTTCCCAGCGCTTATCGCCCACCATGGCGATGCGTTTCAGGGCGTTGCGATGTTTTACCCCAACTCTGAAATCATCCCACAGGGCGTGGGCATTCCAGCCATGAAAATCTTCAAATTCCAGCAGTAGACTAATGTGACCCCACTCGGCAATCGCTTTTTCAAGCTCCGGTACAAAAACATTCTTATAATCTTCATCTGTCAGCCGTCCACTCATGTGAAAGCCGACAATATCGTCTGCGCTTTGATGCATTTTGTAAACCATGATCGTCTCCTTCATTGCTATCTCGGGCATCATACAGCAAAAGTATACAGCGGAAAGGGCGTCAAGGGATCAGGCGATGGACTAGCAAGATGACCAGATATTTTCAACGTAGGATCAGGTCGATGGCATAGGCTGGGATCTGATCTATCGGCCAGGTGCTTGATAATACCGTTTGTTTACAAGCCTGGCGCTGCTATGGTGCAAACGGAATGTCTAAGAACCTACCCGTACAACGGCCGCTTTTGCCTGTATGCCGGATATGCAATCCGGGCAACATCATATAGGCTATAACCAAGGTGGCCCTCATTGGGGTGGCCCACAGTGGAGTAGTACGCAGTGGGGTGGCTATGGCCAGCCTAATCAATACGGCGGCAACTTCTATCGTGTGCGTTCGGGTGACACCTTGAGTGGGATTGCCGCGGCCTTTGGCACAAGCATGTGGCGTTTGGAATCGATCAATGGAATTTCTAACCCCAATTATATCTATGTCGGCGAGGTGTTACGGGTCTGGTAATGGTCTTATAGCCGGAATCGGGTTGCCGACAGATTGGTAGCACCCCCATCACAATCGAATAGCAAAAAAGCGAGCCATTTTCCGGTGGCTCGCTTTTTTATGCAGTTGCTTCAGCCGACCGTTTATCAGCATCTTACAAAACCGACCGCTTTAAACGGGCGCCGAGTGCACCAAAGGCCGCGGCCAATAGCACGATCAGGAGCCCCAAGAGCGGACTAAGCAAGAGACCAATGCCCCAGGTCATGGCGACCTCCGACGAGTCCGGCGCCTGGCCGCGCAACACCATAAGCGCCACATCGACTACCACCGCCAAAGGATAGACCAAGAGCAATGGCAGCGCACCAATCACCGGCAACCAACGATCTGTGTTCGCAGGGGAGAAACGGTTGACCAAGAACGCAGCCAACACGGGCGCGACCAAGGCCAACACAATCAAGAGGCGGTTGGGCGCTTGCAAAAAGAGGAGCGGGAAGAAGGATAGCACGGCCACGGCTAACGGAAGTAGCGTTACCAAAGCGAGTTGGCGCATTTCGCGCCGACGATAACTACGACGATCGATGATAACAGCAAAGCATATGAGCGCGGCGCCCGTCAACAGTAGCATCCCCGGCAATCCAGGCAGATTGGGATTGACAAGGAAACCGGTCACATCAAAGAGCAACCTAGTGACACCGGCCAAAACCGCACCAACCGCACCGCGGATCGGGTAGCGTCGGCTCGCCAGGGCTGCGAATAGGCCGACGGCACCGCAAAGCCAACTAGGTAGCGTCACGACCCAACCATGGCTTGGCATCGCCGCGATGGCGTTGTAGAGATAGAGCGCACTGCCCAGCCCCACCAAGATGGCGCCACTCCAACCGAAACGCGTGGGTTGTGTTCGTTCTGTTTGCATGGCAAATTCGCATTCGCGCCTCTACCTGAATTGTAACCCTCAAAATTGCGACTAAGCAGCCATCCTCTCCCATGCTGTGGGAGGAGCAATCCGGTTTCCTCCCCAAACTGGGCTTAGCATGACCTACAAGTTGGTGGGAGAGGATTGTCCGCCCAGGGCTAAAGCTGCTGGGCTCGTGACAACGCCCCATGCATGGGGCGTTGTCACGAGCCCCGTCGTTTACGGCGGGGTGAACGTCGATTTTCCTACATGCTCCGGCTAACGATGTGGGTTATGGTAAGCCAAACTGGGAAGGGCAGGGTCGAGTGAGTAGTGACGTTGATTTATGGCAAGTGCTGCAACATTCCCCCGTCATCGATAAATAAGGCAAAGATACCCATATCATGCAATTCGCTGCTGTTGGCGGCGGCCGCGGCGCGATCGCTAAAGATATAGTTAACCTGGGTAATCGTCACCCGCTGCCCACTGCTGTCAAAGACAAAACCGGCCTCCATCATTTTGCGATAGTCATCCATTTGGCCAATGTCTACATCGCCGCCGGATTGATAAAGTTTGGCTTCCCAGAACGAGCCATCGGGATGAAAATAGCCGTCGACTCTGCGCCCATGTTCCAGCCGCTCCAGGTGGGGATTGTTTTCCATCGTCACGACGATCTGTTTGCGCGACTGTTGTTTAAAGATATATTTTTCCGCCCAAAGTTCAAAGAGATTGCCCGCCGAACCATTATCCATCTGCGCCGCTAACTTGCGAATCTGGCGAATGTCCGCCGTAGTGCGCACAATCTCCTCAAGCTGGGCCGCGCTGTAGCTGCGGATCAGCGGTTGCCCGGCGGCGGCGCGGCGTGCATTGACAGCGGTGCGCAACTCCTGGGCGGCCGCGTCATCACCACGGTTCAGCCGATCCAACAGCCGCTGATACTCCACTGCCCGCTGATCGACCGGCATCTTCTGCGCCAAATCTTCCAGCGCCTGCAGATTCTCTTCAAAGCGGGCAAAGTCATATCTGCTGTGGCGATAGAGCGCCGAGAAGGTCTCGTAGCCCGTGTCGGCCATAAAGCTCATGGCGCGCGGATGTTGGGCCAGATTGGTAAAGAAGTCATAACTGCGTGCGCCGATGCCCGCACCAAAGGCGCGCTCCGGCATGTTGCGCACCAAGCGCATGTAAAGTTCGGCATGTTCGCCGGGCAGCGCATCCATCAGCGCAGACAATTCGCTATTGTTAAAGCCCGAACGGGTCGCCAATTTCTGAAAGCCCTCAACCAGATTATCCGACAGCCGCCCCGCCTTGCGCTCCAACTGATAGAGCGCTTCGGCGCGACCCAACGCATGGCGTGCTGCCTGCGCCAGTTCGGGATGTTTGGCGGTCAGTTCCGCCATGCTCTGCACCCCTTGCAGATCGGCTTTCTCCAGCCGTTCGGTCAGCCGCAGCAGATCCTCTTCGGGCAGATGCGAGAAGAGCCGCAACACTTCGTCTTCATGGGTCAGAATGCTGATCTCGCGCACCAGCCGCGCCAGTTGTTCCAGTTTGAGCGCAGCCTGTTCTGCTTCACCCGCCCGCCCCAACAGTCGCAAAATGCGTAACAAACGCCCCAACGCCGCCAACTTCTCGCTGACCCCCGCGCCCGTAATCGCCGCTTTGATCTCGCCGATGCCGATAAACCACGAAGCGACTTCCCAAATGATCGCCCACTTGACCCGCCGCACCAATGATTCGCCGATGCCCAGCACTGCGGCGCCCTTCATGCCATCGACCACCGATGTCGCCAACTGCTTGAGGATATTGGCCACAAAGTCCACCGCCGGCTGATAGCCCATCTCCGCCAGTTGCACCATGACGCTCAGTTTGACCAGTTGGGCAATGCCCTCGATCAGCCGATCAGGGTGCGCCACCAGCATGACCAGCCCTTCGAGCGCACCGCCCAGAAACTCGACAAAGCTGCGCGCCGCTTCCTCGGCTTCGGCAAACAGATTCGGGTTGAGCACCGGTCCCGCCGCGCCCAGCGTGATCTGCTTGGCAATCTCCTTCCAATCACGCGGCACGAGACCGGCATCCTGCAACAGATGCACCAGTTCGCGATAGCTGAAGGGCGCCGTATCGCCAAAGCGCTTGCCCACCTCGATCAGCAACGACCAGAGCTGGCTGTTGATGTCGCGGAAGAGCTTGTCGAACTTGTCTTTCTTTTTGAGCAGCGCCAACGCCGCATCCAACTCGGCCCGCCCGCTCATCGATTTAAGAATTTCAATGATGGCTTTCTCTTCGGCTTCCAGCGTCCAGGCGTCGGTCAGAATTTCCAGATATTTGGCTTTTACCGTCCAATCGACCAGGGCGAAGGCGTTGGCGTCCAGCTCGGCCAATTTGCGCGCCGCCTCTTCGGTTTTGTCGGCGGCGATCAGCTTGTCGATCTCGCCAAAGACCAGCGGGCGCGCCAGTGCGGGTGGCAAAAATTGCTCCTGCGGCTTGCCCAGCTTGAGTTCGCTATAAAACTCTTCGACTAATTCCTGGCTCATGGGCCACATCGGCTGTCCCTCGGCGGTGAAGAGCGCGCGCAACATGTAAAAACCGTGATGGTCGTCGTGCAATTGTGGCTGCCAGTAGATGCGCTGTTTGAGTCCCCAGACCTCGCCGCCGGCCACGCTTAGCCCGCTGCCGGGTGCGGCGTCGTGGGCGTGGAGCGCATGCGTCGTCCCTACCACATAGTAGTGCAAGCCGACTTTGCCCGTCGGGCCTTCCAAAATGGCATACGAACGCGCCCCAAAGAGCAGATTGCCCCAAGTAATGGCGCGGCGCAGGTTGTTGCTCACGGCATAGCGGTCGCCTTTGACGCGCACCGCCTGCCAATGGGGAAAGATGGCGATCAACTGGTCGTCAAAGGGGCTGCCGCCGCTGATCACTTTGTCGTCCGCCGCCGCGCCTTTGGGGTGGCGCCAACGCAGTTTGGGCGGCGGTTGGGGCGCGGCGGTCGTCCGTTTGATCGGCACAGCCTTGGGCGCACCGCCGTCGTCATAGCTGGGCACGGCGTAGCTGTTGCCATTGGCGCTCAGCCGTTGGGGGGTAAATTCTTCCGTGGGTGAGAGCGCCTGTGCCGATTCACGCTCGATACGTTGCCCACCGTTGCTGCGTGACTGTGCGGCGCGGCGAATCGATGTCACGATTACCTTTTGCAGGCGTAGTCGTTGGTCACTGGTCACCTTTTCCGGGAAGTCAAGGTGGTTGGGCAGATGGTAGATCGTTCTCATTCTTCCCAGCCTTGCTCAACGAGCGCCTGCAAACAGGAATCGAACAGTGCCGTCTCTGCCGACCCGCTGGTTACCCACGCCGACCACCCTGCACAGACAGTTAAGGTCAAGCGGCCATCATTGTTTTCGAGCGTGACTTTGATTGGCGGGTTGAGCATGGCATCGCGTACTGGCCCTGCCACCCATAAGCCGTCTGCTCGGCGCTCCACCGGGATGGCATAGCTCTCTGGACCATAACTCACCTCGACGAAAGCTGTCTCGTCCGCCAAGAGGCGCGCCCGTGTGTAGTGCAATTCCAGACTATAGAGTACAGGCACATAGCCTTCCGCCAAGCGTTGGGCGTGTGCTGCACTGAGCAGTTGTTGCAAATTGGCAAGTGTCAAACTTGCCGTCGTCTGCTCACGATGGCCGCTGCCCTGCACCCGCGCCGCCACCGCCACATGTGCCGGCACATGTATTTCGCGCAGATGCCAGGTGGGAGCGGGCAGCGTAACATCCAGCTCAAGATAGGGCCATTCGACCGTGCGCGCCGTCATTGCCAACGTCACCGACAGCGGTTGGACAACCGGCCACAGCGCGCGGCAAGCTGCCAGCGCCAAGTGCGCCGGTTCATAACTATCGGTATCACTTACGACAAGGCGTATAAAGCGCCGACAATGTCCTGGGGCAGGCAGATTTGTCCACTGTTTCATCAGTTAAACCCTACAAGGGCCTCCATGTCCATTGCGCCGGTCGCACACCGGGCGTTGTGTTCATTAATTCAAAGATGGCGCGGCCATTCTGATCAATTACCGTCAAGCGGTTGACAAACTCGACCGGGTTATCATAAATCGTGCGATTCAATTCGCCTACTGTGTCGTTGAGTAAATTGCCGCCGCGGCCACGCACCACCGTCGGGTCGGCAATCGAGCGCCGGGTATAGTTGCCGTTGGCATCAAAGACCATCTCTGCATCGCCGCCCAGGCGCACCGCGGGGGGCGGCCACTGCACGGCAATCGTCCCTTCCTGTGAACCGGTGGGCACAGGCACACTGCCATCGCGCACTGCTTTGGGAATTTTTTCGGCAGCATGGGCAATCCCGCCGATTAAGTTGCGCCCGCGTTCAATCGCCCCCTCCGGCGTATAAACCTCGGTGTGGCGCAAGACCGCGCTGCCGCCGCCAGGGATCTGCCGCTCCACCGTAATGTCAAAGGAGCGCCCGGCTGTCCTGGCATCCTGACCAATGCGCACGATCACGTCGGGCTCATGTAGATGTGTCTGGAGCAACCGTTGCGCTTCGGCCAGTTCATTGAGCTTGTCGACCATGCGCGACGCTTCGCGTGGGGCCGATTCCGCCACCCAATCACGGAAACCATCAATGCGCGGCTGCCGCGCCACATCATCAATGACTGCCAGCCGGTTGCCCAATCCCTGCGAACGCAATTTGGCCGCTATCGTGATGAGCGCCTGTTCCTGCGCAGCGTACGCCGCGCGCGCAGCTTGCAGATCGGTGGTGACAAGTACGGCAAGCTGGTCGGTGCGCGCCAAGGTCCGCACGACAGTACTGTCTAGCCCGCCCATTACTTCGAGCAGATTGCGCAGTTGGGTTGTGTTCAAATTGTTGAGCAGCGCCAGCACACTCTCGTTGCTCAACTCGCCGCGGGAAGCGCTTAGCAACCGCTCTAGGCCATCCAGTGATTGGCGAGTCAGCGCGGCGGGGTTGAGATCAAGCACGCGGCGGAAGATGGCGAGCCGATATTCGTTGCTCAATCCCTGCGTTATACGCGCAATGCGCTCGCGGAAGGCGTTGACGACATTCTCGGCCGAGCCGGTCTCCAGCGCGTTGCCGAGTGCGCGCCGCATGTTGCCGAATGCTTCAGTCGCCTCAATAATCCACTGCAAGCCGGAAAGCCGCCCGTCGCGCAGCGCCTGGATCGCTTCGCTGCCCGTTTCCAGCGCGCTGCGCCCCGTGACGCGCGCCAACGGTCCAACCGCGCCGACAAAGAGTTCGATCAGCACGCCAAAGACCGCGCCATCTTCCATGTGCTCCACATATTGGCCGGCACTCGACCAGCCGCCGGTGCCGGTCGCAATGTTGATCAGGTCGTGGCTAAAGGTGATGACCGCGCCGGTCGCCGCGCCGCCGACAATGCCCACCGTCAGCTTCTCGCCGATCCAACCGATGACCAAATTGGTGATTGAGTCGGTGCCGATGCGACCGGCCAACCCACGCCCCAGAATGCCAGCGCCCCGGAAGGTCAGGGCCGCCAGATAGCCATCCAACGCCGCGGTAAAGAAGCCGCGCCACGTAAACTCTTCGCCTTTAAAGATGATGCGATAGGCATAGAAAAGTTCGGAGATGCCAATCGAGATGCCGACCACCGTCCAACCACCGGCCAGTTCGACCGCGCCGGCGACAATGCCAACTTCCCAGGCCACCGCGATGACGGCCAGCGCTGAGACACCAATCGCAAAATATTCCATGACAACGGCGGCTTTGTTATATTCCCAGAACCAGAGCATCTGCTCAAAGCCCTCGCCGACCCTACCACCAAAGGCGCCGATAAATTGGGTGCGTTTGCTGTTGGGCACCGTCTCTGCCGTTGACCAGGGTTTGTCTTTGTCCTTTTCAACAAATTCATAGGTGACATAGATCCGTTCGAGCGCCTCTTCCACCTTCACTTCAATGCCGAGCAGACGGGCGCTACGTTCAATTGTCACCGTCTCAAAGTCGCTGTTGCTGATGTTGTACTTCTTGGCGTTTTTGCGTACTTCGTTAAAGGCGGCCAGCGCAAACTCCTCATCGTTGTACTGCTTTTGATCCTGACCGAGCAGGATGCGCTTGAGCAACGCCTGCCCTTCCGCCTCAAGTGCCTTGCGCATTTTGGGAATGCTGGCCTCTTTGAGTCGCTTCTGATCCTTGACCACTGAGTAGATCGAATTGGCTTCGGCAATGATGCCGCCGCGCCGCACCACCTGATCGGGGTCGTGTTTGAGCCAGATCTCCTGTTCTTTGAGCCGATACGTGTGCTCCCAGCCGGTGTTGTAGCGCTGGTTGAGGCGCTGATACGCTAGTTGCACTCGCAGCTGTGAGGCATAGCTGGTGCTTAAGGCCAGTTGCACCAACAGATGGAGCAGGCCAAAGTTACCGGAGGCTTCGACTTTGTCAAAGAGCAGCGATAATTGGCCGTGGGCTTCTAGTTCTACTAATACATACTCAAAAACCGAGCCACCGTCCGGTCGGGTTGTGGGTGGATTGGAACCGAAAGTATCGCGCAGAAAGCGTAGCAGCTCGCGTTGCCAGTCATCATCTCCTTCGTCACCGCTCAGCTTGGCGAGCAACAGTGGCAGCAAATGGCGCGCTTGCGGATGATAGCGCGCCGCGCCGAGTGACTCTTCATCGATCGTCAAGACGACATAGGCAAAGACCGCTTTCCAATTGGGGAACAAGTCGCCGGACACTGCCAAATCATCCAGCCGACGCGTTGTATCATTGCTCAACGCATTAACCTGACTGCGCGCCGCGGCCGGAAATTTGTCAAGCGCGTTACGATTGAGGACAAAGAGGCGGCCAAAGTAGCTGTCAGAGTCAGGCGCGGCACCTTGGACATTACGCAGTGCCTGGAGCACCATCTGCTCGGTCAAATATTCCAGTGCCAGTTGATGCACCTTTTTTACCACGGTCACCGGCTGCAGAAAGAGGGTCGCCGGCCGATTACCCCATTCCTGGATATAAGCTGTCCAGGATAACCCAAAATTCTGTTCAAAAAGTGGCGCAGGAATAAGGAAATCGAGATCGCGCAGTTTGAGCGCAACCTGGATGGGGAACTCGGGTGTCGCGACATCGAGCAACTCGATCTTGGGCAGCACCATGCTAGCAAAGAGCACCCAGCCACCGGCATAAATATCACTGTATGGCCCAGAACCAGAGGTGCGCCGAGCGTTGTGTTTGCCCATCTGAGGAATTTCACGGGCGACTCGCCGATCCTGGTCGATCTCGATCAACTGTTGGCGGATATTCTCCGTCGTGCCCAGTCCATAGGCAAGAACCTGATTATTGCGCACCTTGCTCAACTGCAACGCCCGTGCAAACAGCACCTGTTCCAACTCAGTAAGGGTGTAATCCCGGTTCACCTGCACCAGCCAGAGCGAAACCCAGCGCAATTGGTCCCAGAGATCGATGTAGAGCACCTTGTCATCCAGCGTGCGGGTGGGGTCGAGCTTTTCGACAAATTCGAGAAATTCGCCGACATGGGCATGGAAATTGATGGCGATGCGGATGATCCAGGGGCGCACGCCCTTGGGGGCAGGCTCTGCCAACCTCATGTTGACCCGCTGCCCCTGGCCGTCAAATGAGGGAATTTGATACGCAGCGCCGCCGGCGTCAGCATAGGCCGGATCATAGGCTTCACGCACTTCGTGCGCGCCGGCCCAATCTGCCAGGTTGTAACGCGCCGCAATCGTCCGCTCAGCCAAAGCCAGGCGCGTTTGTAGCGTGCGCACCAGGGTTTGCCCCAGTTGTTCTAACTGCGCATCGCTCAGTTCGCCGACAATGCGCAGCTTAATGGGAATGTGGCAGTTAATTTGCGCCATACGTGACTTCGCTTCAATCTCTCTCCAACATGCAGAGGGCTCCTCACTGGGCATATAGACGAAGGTGCACAAGCAACGGAGTCCCGAAAGTGTATCGAATGATTCATAGCCCTTTCTGACCCTTCTGCCCCTTGAGCCATTGATGCCACTCCCCCAGACAACAGATCGCTGGTTCTTCCGGCCAAGTTATTGCCACCACCCGCTGCCCACTGCAATTCCTGCCATACCACCCGCCGCCAATAAGCCGCCCACCCACTTGCGCTTTTCGCATAAGCCAACCAACACGCCAAGTCCGAGAAAAGCTACGCTCAGCGCGACCGCGGTTTCTTGCACGACTTGATCAGCCTGTGCAGGTGATTGCCCCGCCTCAACCAGTTTCCATTTGAGAATCGTGCCCCCATCTACAATCGGCAGCGGGGTCAAGCTGCTCACCAAAATGAAGCTGTGTGCAGCGAGTGAGGCCTCGGCCAGTTCGTGGCCGGTCGATCCGTGCGCAGTACGCCACCACCACAGCAAGCTCAACCCAGAAGAGATCAGGCTAAACACAGGGCCCCCCAAGGCGCGCTGAATATGTGTCTTGGGGGGGACCGCGTTGTTCCGATAGAGCGTGCGCGGCATCCCGGCGTAAAGTAGAACCTCATCCATCGGCGCGCCAGCCCAACGCGCACTGACCGTATGCGCCAGTGCATGACCGACATCGGCCACCAGGGTGACCGGCATTGCCAGCAACCCCACACCCAGTCGTTGGCGCCAGGAAAGTTGCGGTCGGCGGCGGCCAACCACCCAGGTCAGAAACCCGAACAACAGGATGGGAATCGGCCAGAACGCAGGTTTTACCACGACCGGTACTCCGTTGAAATGAAAGAGCGCATTTTCTGAAGAAAGCACAAATGGCTCTTGATTTTGCGATTTCATAGACAGATCTCCTCTTGTCGCGTACGCACCAGCGTTTGCGCCAATGGTTCGAGCTGCCCATCGTTCGGTTCCCCGAACGATGGGCAGCTCGATGGGTGGGTACGATTGATCTGTGGCTCCAGGCTTCTGTTGATCACGGCACTATCACCGTCAACACCCGCGCCCCGCCCAGCACCGTGCCGTCGGGCGCGGCGTTGATGATGTCAAAGGTGTGCGTAGAGCCAATCGCCTCGTTGGTGTTGAGTTGCAGGTTGACTGTTATCGGTGTGCTCTGCCCCGGTTTGAGTGGGATGCGCAAGTCGCGGCCACTGCCGATATCGGCCGCTTCAAAAAGATAGTCGAACTTGCGGAAACGGGACGCGCCAATCAGGGTGACATCGGTCGGCAGCAAATTAGGTTTGCGTTCGGCGGCGCGGTTGGTAAAGCGAATGTTGCCCTGCTCCGCCAGCACAAAACGCTTGCGCCCGTTGAGCGAGATCGTTTTGATAAAGGGGCTGGTTTCCAACATCCAGCGTTCATTCTTCGTGATCGCCGCGGGGCCAACCACACGGCGGATGGCCGGCGTCACCACAAAGTCCAGGTCTTGGCTGGGGTTGGCAACGATAAGTTTGATCGGAATATTCTTCAGCCCTGCCCCGCCCTGCCCTTGCGCTGCCGCCACAATATGAATGTTACGCTGCGCCAGGTGCGAATCACAGCAGATGGGCAGCGAATGGGTCACCGGGTCCACCGACATGGTGTCGACCGATTGGCCGTCGGTGTCGGAGAAGCAGTTGGCCAACATGCAGACATGGCCGTTGTTGATGGCCAGTTGCGTGGTGGTGGGCGTCCAGTTGGGCGTGCAGGTGACGATCTGCCCGCTATTGCCGCCGGCGATGGAGCTGACAAAGCCGGTGAATTTGCCTGTGCCCGTAATCGCCGAAGCCGGACTGACCCCCGCCGTGAAATCGCAAATAAAGGCTTCGACATTGACATTGTTGATCGCCGCCCCGCTCACATTGTGGACCAGCACTTTGAGCGTTGTCACCACGCCGACCTTGGTCGTCGCCTCATCGATGGTGTTGTCGCTGGGGTGAACCAGCCAGATATCGGGGCTGACCCAAAACGGGTTGGTGGCATCGCATGGATTAATCGGGCGCGTGCCGTCGTCGGTGCTCTTGTAGCGAATGACGAGCGGTCCGCTGATGGTGTTGACACATGGCATGGTAGGGCCTCCTCATTATGATCGCAAATAGGTAATCTGAAACGCATTGAGCACCACCGTGTCGGCCGCGCCGGCGTTGTCCAACTGGGCGGTGATAAAGTATTTGAACTGCTGATTGTTCACCGTGGCGCCGGCGGCATTGGCTGGTGTCGTCTGGTCAAACGGGTCACCGGTAATGTTGCTCAACCCGCCAATCTGCTCGGATGGCGTGCCCAACACCACCCCTTGCCGCTGCAACGCAACGCGTAGACTGCCCGCACCGGTATTGCGCCCGGTCGCCCGGAAGGATTGGATGACCGCGCCGTTGGGCAAATCCACCGACATCGCGCCCCATGCACTGGTCTGGTTGGCCGGTTTGGACATGACACCCAGCCCGCCCTGCCAGCCGGTGCTCGATGCCGCCACCAGCGCCGGGGCAATGGTGGCCTGGGTGGCGGATGGCGGCGGCTGTTGCCCCAGCGCAATCAACGCGGCGTTGATCAAGCTGACCACCTGCGCAAGCGCGTCAAAGTCGCCCTCAATATCGTGAAAGTGCTGGTTAAAGCCGGTTGGTCCGCCCGCCTGCACCCGGTCTACATTGTCCTGCCAATCCGTATGTTGGAATTGGCGGGTGTAGGTTATGTTTGCCATCTGTTTTGCTCCTCTTACTCGTTCTATCTCGTTCCACGCTCTAGCAGATAAAGAAAATAATCGGATGAACCCCATCCCCCTGCCCCTTCCCCGCTGGCGGGGGAGGCTGGGAGGGGGGTTTACACCTGTTTATTTTGTTAACCCTGCTCCGCGTGGCATGCCACTATGAACACTCCGCGTCCTGCTTCCTGCCATTTACGCTGCCGGCTAAGTTATGGGACGCGGGGCGTCTGGCGTTTTCATTCCACGCGGAGCGGGGAACGAGTCTTTATCACTGCGGCGCCGGCCCGCGCACCCGAAAATTGGGATAGGTGTAGTTGGGATTGATGTCCAGAATCGTGCCTTGCAACTCCACAACATGTTCACGCAGCGCCTGTGTCATCACCTCGACGCCGATGGGGTGGAAGGCGTTCAGCATGTTCATCACTAAGTCGTACTGCTCCTTGCGGATGATGGCGTTGGCCGCCTCCAGCGTTGGGTTGAGGCGCACCTCAACCGTGTAGGGCGCCGGATTGTCGCCGATGAGATAGAGCGCGGCTATCCGCACTTGCCCCGCCAGCACCCCTTGCAGCGTGACCGTGGGTAAGGTGGTGCTATTCAGCCGCGCTTGGGCCTGCCCCGCCGCGCTCACCGTCCATTGCAACCGCACCGCCGGGCCGACATCGCCGGCTTTGACATTGGATGTCAGCGTGATCTTGCCCCCTTCATTCACCTGTTGCGGGCCGCTAATGGCGACCAAATTACCCACGGCCTGGCGGATGATGACATTGGGATCCTGGCGCTGCACAAAGGTGAAGCCGGCGGCAAAGGCCAACGCGGCTAGTTGCCCCGCCGGTAATGTTGGATGACGCACTGTTACACCGCGGCCCATGGCGCTGAGATCAGCAGCCGCCGTGTCAAAGGCGCTGACAACCTGTAACTTGCCCCCAACTCCACCCGCATCCAGCAGATCCAGCAGCCGATTCAGATGCGTTGCCACCGCCGCCTGCATGAGATGATGATTGGGATCGGTGCCATGATAGGTGGCCCGCGGGTCATTGTGGTTGACTAGAAACGCCGGGTGAAAGTACGCATCGACCGCCCCCGCCACGCTCTCTGTTACACCGAGCGTACCATCGCTGCCGATGGCACCGCTGTTGGCCAGACCTTTGACGCCGATCTGTAAAATGCGCGTGGCGGAGACGGTGTTGCGGCGGCGAGTGACATCGACTTTGACGGTCAACGCACCAGCGGCACTGAGTATAATCTTGGCTTGCGCGGCGCTCTGCGCGCCGCTGAAAATCGCCGACCCCACGCCACAGGCAATCGTCAACCAGCGATAGGTCGTGTCGCTGGGTAAGGCTGGGCGCACGCTCAGGGTCAACGTGTCGCCCACGATGGCGTCTTTACCCGTGAAACCGGGGGCGGGCGTCGCCACGATCTCCAAATATTCCGCCTGGGCACACGAGGCGTAGACCATGCCCAGATCGCCCCGATAACAGACAAAATCAAACCCAGCCCGTTGCGCCAACGCCGCCAGCCGTCCCAGCCCAATCGTTGTGTGGGTAAAGAGCAACGCACGCCCGGTCGCGCGCAGATCGGTCGCGCGCTGGTCAAAGGCGCTTTGGATGGTCAACTTGCCCGTTCCGGCTTCGGGCGCGGCCAGAGCGAGCAGCCGGTTGAGCGCACGCTCGACCACGATCTGCATTTTGTGCGGGTCGGGCGGCGCTTCGTTGGGCGCCAAGACACGCGGCGCGGGCGGCGTGTAGACCACGCGCGGGTCGTTGTGCGTGATCAGGTAGAGCGGGTCAAAATAGGCTTCGTCGGCAGCGCTGCCGCTGGTGGCGCTCTCGGTGACGCGGCGGTTGCCTGCGGCATCCATGCATTCACCGGGCAGCAGCGCGGCGGGGTTGATGGTGATGGTCTGCGCACCGCCTACAATGTGGGTGTTGACCTCGTTGACGAGCAGCGGCGCCGGGTCGCCATTGACGGGTCCAACCGCCTCGTTCAGGATCGCCCCCAGATTGGCGGGCGTCGGCAGCACCCAGCGGCGGAAGAAGCGCAAGCGTTGGCGATAGCTGGCATCGCTCTCGCCCAACACGGGATGAAAATCTGTGCGCGCCACGCTGGAAAAGCGCACCTCTTCGACCACGCCCAGCAGCGCCACGCTGGGATGCCCAATGTGCAGCGGCTGGTTGTTGGTGAGCGCCTGCAAAGTGCCGAGCGCAGCCTGCGCCACCAGTTGACCATCCATGTAGAGCAGTGCCATTCCCTGTTGGCGGTCGATGACGCCGGCCAGATGGGTGAAGCGGTCCGTGGCCAGCGCCAGATCGGCAAAGATCGGCAGCGGCGCGTTGACGCCATCGCTGAGCAGCCAACGCACGTTGCGCGGCAGCCCCCGACCAAAATCGCCCACGCTCAGCGCCCACCCCGCTTGGGGCGTGGCCGGGTCGGGGTGCTTGCTCAATAGATGGCCATCGGGCGCACTGCGCAGCGGCTGCACAAAACATTCGGCCGTAAAACTCTGGCTGGCGGGCAGGGCAAAAGCGCTGTGATCGGCAATCTCCACAGCGGCATCGGGCGCCAGGAAGGCAAAGCCGTTGCCAAAGCGCGCCGGCACGCCCACTGTGACCGCGCCGACCACTATCCCGTTGTGCCCTGGCTGGCCCGGGTAGCGCCCAATCAGGTCTTCGGCGGCCGGGTTGGCGCCCGCGGCGTCGTTAAGGTGATAGAGCGCAATGCTCTCGACATCAAAGGAGTAAGGCAGCGGCGGGAAGCGCGGAATGCCCAGGTCGTAGCCGATCAGGTCGAGGCTCAGCCCCCGGGCATTGCTCAGTTGCCGTTGCGCGGTGGTGCGCGCCAACTGCCGCCGGATCTGGTCACGCTCCCAACCCAGTACCCAGAGCAGCTTGGCCATGTTGCCGAGCAGGGCGGTCACGCGCCACCACCGGGCCGCTTCGCCATCGGGTGCCGGGGGAATCATTGTCAGGCTGGTTAAGCGCGCGGCCGGACCCTCATTCACGCCCAGGTCGAGGACAAAGGAGGTTCCCGCCAGTGTGCCGGCCGGCATGGTCAGGGTGATGGGCGGCTGGGCAGGGCCACCGGGCTGGGCGGTGTAGGCGACCTGCACCGTCGTTGGTACTGTGAGGTCGCGTTGTAACGTCAAACTATAGCGCGGCGCGGGCAGGGCGTCATAGCGCGCGCGATGTTCCAGAAAATCGTAGGGCGCAACCGCGGTTTGGCCGGCGCTGCCGCCGGCGATCAGTGCGATCGGCAAGCTATCGGCGCCGCGGCCAAAGGGCGTGGTAAGGCGGTGCGTCATCTGGGTGACGGCGGCCAGGGGCTGAAAGGTGCTCATTGGATCACCACTGTGTTGAAAGGTGCTCATTGGATCACCACTGTGTTGAAAGGTGCTCATTGGATCACCACTGCAAAGTCAATCAGATCACTGTCGGGGCTAAAGACAGCCAACTCGGTGGCGCCCATCGCCAGGTTGTCGCCGATGGCAGCTTCGATGATCAGCGTTTGGAAAGGGACTGCGCCAAAGGTAATGCGCCCAAAGTCAGGCGGACAGCGGCGCAAATGCAGTTGTTGCACATCGACCACGCCAGGTTGATCGGCAAAGGCACACATGACCTGCGAATAGAGTACATTTGACCCCAATTTGAGCGCGCCGATGTCGTTGGCCAAGCGTTGCTTGATCGATGCCAACACTGCCTGCTGGTCATAGCCGCCCTGAATGTGGATGGTGGCGCGCACGCCGACGTTGATATGGTTGGCTTCGACGATGTTGGGATAGATGCCAATCGGCCGCACCTGATCGACGGCAGCGCTCACCCGTTCAAAAATGCCGGGGACACTGCCGGTGGTGCGCCAGGGCCAGACAAATTCGTGGGCGACCACAATGTCAAAAAAGTAAGCGTCGCCAACGCTGCGTTCGCTGCTAAAGAGGCGCTGATTAAAATTGAAGAGGTTGAAATAGCTCTGCGAGACATCGACGCCGCCCAGCGGGTCCGAGAGCAACACGTCGATGACGCCGTTGAGATCGAGCACGGCGCTGCGCACACTCTCCAGGGTCCACAGGTTACGTGGCAAGCCCAGCAGACGACTGCGGTACTCCTCGTCGCTCTCAAAAAGATCGCCGCCGCTAAAGGGTTGGCTATTTTGCACGGTGACCGCTGCCGCGCCAAAGTTGCTCAGATAGAGCTGCTGGTAGACCGGATCAATGCCGATGAGCGCACCGGCCGCAATGTTACCGGCAGGACCCTGGGCAAAAGCTTGGATAGTGACGGTGGCCTGTGGCGTCGCGGCGTTTAGGGTGACCGCATCTGTCGTGTAAAAGGCCTGCACGGGCGCCGCCGTCACCACAATTGTCCCTTCGGGCAGGATATAGTTACGGCTGGGCGCCGGGCCGGCAATCTTCACCGTGATTGTGCCGGCGGCAAAGAGCCAGTTGCGCGTTACGCCTACATCCTGCCCAAGCAGATCGAGGTTGTCGCCCAGCGCGGTCGAGACAAAGTTGCTGTAGTAGAGATTCTCCATCCACTTCCACAGTTCACTGTCCTCGGCGCTGGTCACCTCCAAAATCTTGCGCAACGGGCTGGTTGCGGTCAAGTCGACGGTCGCGCCAAACATCTGCTGGGCTCGCGCCATGCTGTCAGCGAGAATAGCGTCAAAGCCTTTGAGATTAAATCCTGTGTCGGTTACGCCAAAATCGGCCATTGTGAATACTCCTGTTGGGAGTAGGGAGTAAGGAGTAGGAGGTGAGGCCCCCTTACTCCCTACTCCCGTTTCCCTACTTCCGTCTCCCTACACCCCCACACTTACCGGCAACGTGACCGGCTGACTCTGGGCGGTGGTAATGGTTACATCGACCTGCCAATAGCGGCGATGGTGCTGGTCGATCAACGTTTGGGCGGCAATTTCGGGGTGTGCCGCCAGATAGGCCGGGTCATCGTCAAAGAGCACCTGGCTGATGTCATCGACGCGCGGGTCCGTCCCCAGCGTGCGCACCAGGTTGAGCTTGATCAGCTCTTTGACCATACTCAGGCCGTTGGGCTGGGTAAAGGCCCGGCTCACATCCAGCCCATAGGTGGTGTTAAACTGGTCCGAACCGTAGGGCGTCAGCACGCGTAGGGTCAACGCCTGGAGCAAGTTGGGTTTGCCGGCCACGGTGAGCAGTTGATCGTTTTCGATAACCAGGTCGCCGTTGTCGAGTTCGAGGCTGTAGCCAAAGGTGGTTGTGTCGTCCATGATTGTTCCATCAATTTCGCTATCGCGGGGATTAAAATCCCGCGCTAACAGCGAGAAGTCGCCTCAGCGACTGGAAATACAGCGCCTGCGGGCGCTTCTCCTTGTTCGCAGCCCTATTTATTGGGGCCGCGTTATTGCGCCGTCAATTTCGTCTGCCCGGCGGATTGCACCTGCCACATGGAAGGGGTGGGCGGCGAACCATTTGTAAGGCCGGTCGCGTTTTCCAACATCACTGGTTCCCCATCGACCATCAATTCTGTGCTGACGCCATTGGTTATACTGGTGACCATGGTACAGGGGATAAGGCTAGGTCCCTTATTTGGACAAGTGGTTATGACCGCTTGTAACAAATCCCGCTGTAAGATGACAGCCTTGCCATCGACGGTAAGCTTATGTTGGCTGGCCTGAAATTGCAGCGGCGCCTTATGGCTACAAAGTAAGATGGACGCTTCGGTTAAAACGTTGGGCATGATGCTCATTACCTTTTATGCATAGATTCGTTCCGTAGGGACGGGCGACCGCAAGGATGCGCCCCTACTTCACCGCCACCGTCGATCCGTCCAGCGTCAGCGAGACCGAGCCGTTGGTCAGGGTTAATGCCTTCGACTTGGTCTCGATGGTGATCTTGCCGTCTTTGTCGATGGTGATCTTGGTGCCGCTCTGGTGCTCGATGATCAGGTTCTGTGTGGCGGGCGGGGTGGGGCGTTCGCCCACATCGGACAGTTTGTCATCGCCCACAAAAATCTGAAACGCCTTGCTCTGGATCACCCGGCTTCCTGTGCTGTCGGTTAGGTCATTGGCGCCTTTGCCGGTGGGCAGACCGTTGCTGTCGAGCGCGGTGGGCAGACAGAGCCAGTAGTCGCCCGCTTCGTTTTTGGGGCGCTCCTGCAGCGGGTTCTCGGCCCAGAGAAAGCCGTTGATAATGGCGTCGTTGACCAGCCCGCGGTTGTGGGCCAGCAGCGCCCGCATCTGCGGATAGACCGGCACGATCAGTCCGCATTTGTTAAAGGCAAAGGGTGACGCCAGCGGCTTGTTGTGCAACTGCACCGAATCATCAATCGGCGTCTCGACGCTGGGGGCAACGCCATCACTCGGCGGCGATTGACCGTAGTCGAGCGTCGCCAAGTGCTTCTGCTGGCTGCCGGGCGTGTACTCCTTGATCTGTCCCATGTCGAGCGCGGGGCGGTTGCTTTGGATGCTTTCGACCACATCGCGCACGCGATCTACCACGCTCTGCACGCCGCTGGTTGTGCGCGCCCGCTGGCCGGCATCGGCCACGATCAGCTTGACATCGCAGACATAGCCGCTACGCGTGGAGAAGCGATGGGTGACCTGTTCGATGCGCAACGTGCCGCTGGGCGTTTGTTCCACATCTTTGACCGTCGCCACCTGCCCGACGCGCAACCCTGGGTGGCCAAGCACCGTCAAATCGAGGCGGGTGCGGGTGGGCGCAGGTGGTTTGGGTTGCGTTGGTTTCGGACAGCGCTCGGCATCGATATCGTTTTCGTGCAGTTCGTCCAGCCGCACAATGTTGGTGTCGGGGGTAAACGCCACCGGCGCCGGGTCTTTGCTGCTACCCACTGCCGCGCCGAGATAGATGGTGTTGTCGCGCACAACCAGCGGCATGTTGGCCATGTCGGTCAACTGGCGTAGCGCTTGCAAGCCGTTGCCTGCCTTTAATGTAAAATCGGTCAGCGCGAGGTTGAGCTTACTCTCATCTGCCACACCAACGCCGGCGGGTTGGGCAATCACCTGCTTGACAAAGTCATCGCCGGTGCTTTGCTGTGGCTTGCCGGCTGCGATACAAGTCATGCGCAGCCGATAGCCCCCCTTTTCCTGACCGTTGATGACCGTGCGCGCCGTGCCACTCTCGTCAATGGTGCTTTTGATGGCGGTGATCTTGCCCTCCAACACCGGTGTTGAACCAGTCGTCGTTGACGGCTCATCAAAGTAGCCAAGATGAATTTTTACAGTGAGCGGCAGCGGCGGGTCGGACTGCATGCCGGCATCTTGCTTCTGTTTGACCAGAGCGGCAGTGGTAGTCGGCAGATTGAGCAGTGTCATCTCAAAGCTGTCAGCATTATCGCCGCCGGTCATGGTGATGGTGATGTCGGCGTCGAGAATAAAGGCGCCATTGAAGACACTGTTGGAAACCTTGAGCGGCAAGCCCAAGCCAACCAGCGCGGCGGCTGCACCCAACAGACCACCGGCGGGCTGCTCCTCTTCAATTTCGACCTGATACCAGATAATAAAACTCATCGTGCGGCAATGCCCCCGATAACTTGTGAACCATAGGCGCCAATGCCGTTGAGATTGCGTTTGGCCACGGTAATGGTGCGGAAGAGCAAGGCCAGTTCTGCCGCCTCATATTCCAGATTGTTGACCACCTTGCGCCGAAAGATGACCACCGATCCTGTCGGCTCTTCACGCTGAACCATCATGACCAGATAGGCGTCTGCCGCCGGCAACTGAAAGAGATAGTCATCGGGCCGCGGCTGCTCCCCTTCCAGCGCGTTGACATAGAGCGCGATTTGGTAGGTGTTGCCCAGAAAGCTCAACCGAAATGCCTGCGGGAAGCCTTCGTCGGCGTTGATCGGTAGTTGTAGATAAGTGCGTGTCATGGCGTCTTCTCTGTCACTAGTGGACAGTGGGACAGTAATCAGTGGCCAGTTTACTGACCCGTCGTCCCACTGTCCCACTGTCCACTGTCCACTGCTTCACATCGGTGTCTTCGGTGCGCGCGGGATCGGGTTGGGCGGCGGGCCGGTGGGAATGGCGGCTGTGCCGGCGGCCAACGCCAGATCGGCGGCCTCGCTCAGGATGGTGGTCAGGCTGGAGCGGGGCACATATTGCAGCGTAATCGACACGTCGAGCGCGTCCCGTTTTTGCACGCTCTGGCTAAAGCGCAGGTCGGTAATCTGCATGTCCAGACTGATGGTCAGACCGGAAACCACCGGGATGCCGGTCACTGCCAGCAAAGGCGCGGCGGCGGCCACCAATAAGCGCGAGGTCAGCGCCATTACCTCCAGCCCTTTTTTGAGCAGCAAGCGATCGGGACCGATCAACATGGCTTCGATGGCGATGGTCTTGGTCGTCGGCGCGATGGCTTGCGAAAATTTGCTGCCGGCAATGCGCTCAATGCGGTAGCCCTCGCTGATGTTCATGCTCTGTACATAAAAGAGCGGCACAGCACCGACCAAAACTGGAACGTTGACTCCGGCAGGCATGGGTGATTCTCCTCTGGTTGCGACAAGATGACAAGGTGACGAGATGACAGGATGACAAGGTGATCTCTCCGACTGTCTTACTGTCTTACTGTCCCACTGTCCACTGTCCCTCTGTCCAACTGTCTCACTAAATTCTGCTGGCCAGTTCGCGCGTCAGTTCGTCAAAAACATAGTTGCTCACGCGGCGGATCTGTTCGTCACTCAACGCGCCGATGATCTCGATCTCAATTGGAAAGTAGTAGTTGATCACCACGCCATCACCCTGAGCTTCACCGCTGATCTGCGCTTCGCTGCCGGGCGCGGGCATAATATATTCTCCTTCGTGCACCAGGGCAATGCCGGTGCGCTCGACCCGTCCGCCGGTCTGAAACGCGGGGACGTCCAACGCTGGCATCTCACCGGTGAACGCGCCTTCATCTGCCAACAAGCCATCGTCCATGCTTACGCCTCCAGCCCAACGGTCAGCGCCATGCAGTTAAAGCTGGCCTGCGGCACACCATCGATCACCACATTGCTAGGGTTGGCCGACGTGATGATGCAGCGCGAAAACTTGATGCTGTTAAAGGTCCAGTCGGTGCCCTTCTTTTCGGCCACGGCAATCGAGAACTCCGTGCCGTTGACCGCCAGTTCGGTCAGGTCGGCCACCGAGGAGCCAATCGCCGGGATGGTCATCGTAAAGGTGAAGGTAAAAGGCTGGCGCACATAGCCCACATTGTCCGCCTCGATCGAGTGAATGACGGTGTGAGGCACATTAAAGGTCGGCGTAAAGTTGGAGATAGGGGTAATCGTGTTGTTCCCCAGTTTGACCTCCAACCTAGTATTCCAATCAGCCATAGTGGTTGCTCCTATTCAAATTTCAGCGTAATCGCCAGGCGATGGATGGCGCCGGCATAATCAACCGCCACTAACACCTCAACTACCCGCTGTGACTGCGCATCATTGATTTGCTGAAGTTGCGCCGCCGTAAGTGTATTAGGATCCTTATCGAGCAGGACCAAGATTGGGATGACAATATCATAACCTTCGATGACTTCACCCCGCACCAGTGGTTCAAGCACGGCCTCCATTTGTGCAATGAGCGCGCGCAGACCGGAGCGGCTAATGCGCAGGTTGCCAATTGTCTTGATCAGTTGTGCCTTGAGGCGGAAGGAGACATCATCAACAGTGCGCACAATGTCGATATATTTCTTGCCGCCAGGGTTGCCGGTGTAGCCTTCGCCCATGTAGATGCCGCTGCCGGGGATCAGCACCGGATCCACCAGCCAGTTGACGCCTTTGCCGGCCGGTCCGCTGTCAAAGGTTTCGGAACCGTTAATCGCATCGATCTCGGAGGCGCTAAAGAGGTTGCTGTCGATGCTGACCTGTTTGAGCAGGATCGAGATCTGCGGTTCATAACCGGCAATCGTTCCGGCCACGGCGGCGGCGGCATCTTCATCGCTCTTGTGGGCAATGTAGACCAGCCGTTCATTGGCCAGCGCGCCGGCGACCACGGTGGCATCGATGCTGCCTTTGGCCAACATAATGACGCCCATGCGCTCCATGCCGTCGGCGCCGGTGGTAGAGACGCTCTGGACGTGGCTGGCCAGCAGACCAATGGCGGCGCTGTTAGCGGTGTTGAGCGGCAGGTTGGCGAGCATGACGAATTGCACATCCAACGTATCGGTCGCTGTAAGGGCGCTGTCCCAATCAGGCCCATTACCGACCGGTACGCCGTAGACTAAGGTGGGGCCGGGCGACTGGTTAAAGGCCATCCGGATCGAACTGGCCAAATCAAAGACTGCGGGATTGTTGATTGGGTCGGCATTGTGAGCGGCAACAGCCTGTTTGGTGGCGGCATCGCGCAATTGATCCTCAGCGTCGGCCGGATTGGTGTAGGCGATGGGTGCGTTGGCCGCGCCGGCCGAGGCGACGCCCACAATGGCAATGTTGCCATAGGCGCGCACGGCGGGGGCAAAGAGGTCGGCCACCGGGTTGACGCGAATGTAGCGAACGGTCATAGTTCTTCTCCTTGAGAAAATGACTGAAACGTGGCGCGCATTGCATGTACCTTTGGCAGCCACGCGGCAGAGCACGACAACGGTGCGAATTTCAACTATGGAATTTACGCCTGAGTTTGTGACGCAGACGACGACGCTGTATATGGTTCAACGGTTTGGTCGCCAATGATGGCGTGCTTGGCGCAGTATCAGCCGTCTCCGTTGTAGGCTGTGGCGCGACATTAGTTGCCTCGATGTTGGTTGTCGCTGTGGCGGGCCGGGATGATGGCTTGTCCGATTTACGTTTTGGCGTTGGCATTTTGTATTCCTCATGGTGCGTCCCCTAGGGACGGCTGAATCTAGGCCGGCGTGACAAAAAGGCTCAATATATGTTCCGCCGCAAAAAATCTTTGCAATGCAGCGGCGGTAAAGGGCAGGCCATTGAGCGCCGCCGTGGGAAAGATCACAAGGGGCGCCAGGCTGCTGCGAACTTCGGCGGTTGATAATTCCCGCTGATAGGTGCGGCGCTGGTCAGCCACCTGTTGCACCCATTTGGCGGTGCGCATGGCTTCGGTCACATCAATGGCGTCGCGCAGCAGGATCGCTACATCCAGCGGAAAGCGAATCTGGTTGGCCGGGTCATTGGGGTCGAAGGTGGGTGGCGTGCGCAACTTGATTTCGGTGATCAGATAGTTGTACGCCTCTTTCAATTCTTCGACGCTTGTAATGTCATGTTTGGCCATAAAGGCGTCCAGATCAATAAAGCGAAATTGGTTGCGAAACTCATCCAGCGTATTAAAGTCAGCCAGGCTGTGCGTCAGGATCGACTCGACTTCACCTGGGTCAACTTCGAGCAGCAGTGTCAGATCGAGCGTGACCAGCAGATCCAGCCAGAGCGGCGCCTGTGGCTGTTGTTGTTCCAGGCACAGGTCGGTACGGGTGTAGCTGGGAATCGTCTGCTGCCAGAAACCGTTCAAACTACCTAACGGCACAATCGGCACTTGACGTACCACACGCTGCACCTGGACATTCAGCACCTGATGCAGCGTAGCAAAGGGCATGTCATAGACGGCGCCAATCAGCGTGCGCAGGAAGGTTTGACCGGTGTCGCTGGCCGGGGTCAGCGCCTGAATCAGTTGCGTTGGGTCGCTAAATTGCAGGAGTAATTGATCGATGAGTTGACTCATGATTGACTTTCATCCGTACAATGCAGCCACCGACAAAGCCACCGCTGCACGCGCGCCATGCGTGACAATGGTCTGGCCATTGTGTGATCGGCAGGCAGCAAATAGCTGGCAATAAAGGTGACAATCTCGCGCAGGCGCTGAAAGTAGCGTCGCTCGCCACTCTGTACATGGGTAATATGACCGCGCCACACGCTTGCGCCATTTGCCTCCCGTAGCTCTTCACGCCAGATGCGCAGAACAAAGGAATGGGTGTTCGTCTCAAAGAGTTCGGGGGCTGTGGTTCCCTGACTGAGATCTTTTCTTTCTTCATCTTCAGCCATTACAGCGACCTTTCCACCCAGCTTGCTTCAATTAAGAGCCCATCCGAAAACAGGTTGTGGCTCCCGTCACCCCTGCGGAAAGATCAGTGCAACCACAGAGGTTTTCAGATAGGTGCTAGGGGCACATGTATCGACAAAAAATTCTCGATGTTTGCTGCGGCGAAGCCGACTCAATGGTTAATGGTGTAACGGTTAACCGTGAATCATTAACCATTACACCATTAACCATTGATCTAGGTGCTAGGGAGCAGTATAGCAGGCGGCGGTCGGCGCAATGTCTTGCCAACGTCTTTTGGATGTCTTGGGGGATGAATTTATTGCGAAGTATGGAGCAGTTGTTCGATCAGCTCAATATCATTTGCAACATTGTTCTGCAAATCAGCCAAAGCTACATAGATTTGTTGTAGATGGGTAAGCAGGGCAGGGAGTGAGGGTGGTGCGGTGGCGGGCAGGGGCGGCACCACCGTGGGCAGTGGCTGTTCTGTGAGGCGATCAGCTTTGATTGCCTGATAGAGGGCTTCCGTGCGCTTGGCCGGTTTGACGGTAAGCTCTGTGGCTAATGCTGCCACACAGGCTTCATATTGGCGCAAGGCGCCGGTGCGGTCGCCGGCCAAACAGTGAAGCTGCATGAGTTTGCGATGGGTCTGTTCACGCGCCCGGTCGTAGCGGAGGATGCGTTCCCCATAGGCCAGGGCCGTTTCATAGTTGCCCTGGCTCTCGTCGTAATCCATCAGCTTGTCCAGCAGCGCCAGGTGCATCTGTTGTAGCCGTTCACGTTCGGCGAGGCACCAATCGTGGTAACAGCCTTCCAGTAGATCCCCCCGATAGAGTTGCACCGTCGCGGTCAATCGTTGCGCATCTTCTGCGGTCAGCGCATGGCCAGGCGTGCCCTGCACCTTGTCGTAGCTCGCTTCCAACTCGGCGACATCTAGCCAAAAGACGCCGGCAGGATTGAGCTGCACCCAAACAGTGTCGACCAGCAGCAACGTTTCCGCCAGGCCGCTGCTGGGTGCACCGAGCGCGCTTTGCAGTTGCCATAACGCTTGGCGCAACCCCTTCTGCGCCTGGTCCTTGGTATAGTCAGTCCAGAGCTGATCGATCAGCACTTCACGGGTGTGGGGACGCTGACGATGCACAAGCAGATAGGCAAAGATCTCCTGGGCCTTGCTCGCTTCCAAGCCGCTTATGACGTGGTCGGCCACGGTGACCGCAAACTTACCCAGTAAATGAATAGATACCATATTCACAACGCCTCCTTCCTGTACAAAGGGGCGCGACGGGGAAAGGTTTTCGCTCATATGGGCGAAGAGTTGAAATCGTTGCAACTACCCGTGAAGAATAGAACGATTTCAACCGGAGACCTAGATGAGCCAAGGTTTTCACGAACCGGGACAAGCTGCGATAAACGCGCAAGCGCTACTCCCGGTCCTCCGTGCGCCCCTTGGACAGATGCTAAAGAACATGCAATCTATCCAATAATTAACGCAGCGGCTTGTGTTTTTTTGCTATATATAACGCACTCGCTCATAGACGCCGTATTGCGGCATCTATGGCAGTGCTCAGTATGGTGAGCAGCGCCAATATTGTCTGCTCTGAAATGGCGTTAGTTATAGTACATACTACTATAGTATTTCCGTCTTCGAAGACTAGCCTGACAGGCCGGTCGATAGAGCCGTTGCGCAGCAGTGGCCGAGAATTGTGGGTAGTGGCTAAAATCTGCTAACAGGCCGGCCAGCCGTAGCTCACGATCAACGATGTCCAGAATGGCATAGCTGGGAATCAGCCGTTGGACATGGGGCGGCGCATCCTCACGCACCACGACATGGCTGATGATCGTCGTGTCGGGATCCAAGATGACCGCGGCAACCGCGCCATAGCGGCCATCGTCGCACTGAACTGGGGCATTTAGCTCAATCTTCAAGGATAAGACTATTGCTCCTGTTTTTCCGGCGCCTCATCAACTGCGGGAGCCTCTATTTTGTCTTTCTCTACCGACGGGGAGATCGCTTCCTGTGCAGAGGAAACCTCGCGCCGGAATTCACGAATGCCTTTGCCCACTGCGCCAAAGACTTCCGGCAGGCGCCCAACGCCAAACAACATCGCCACAATGATGAGAATCAAGACCAGCTCCATTGGTCCGGGTAAGAATTCCATAACATACTCCATTCCTGTTCTAAAGTGGGCTCTGTTGGAACACCACAGTTTGCGTTGTGCAAAAACTGTGGTGTTCCAAACAACCGCACGATAGATAATTAAAGAGATTTAGCGCACAGCCAGGGTGCGGTATTTATCTCTCAGTATAATTGAGATCGCGCCGGAATACACCGGACGTTCGTCTATACAAGAACTATCGATAGAATAGGAAAAAGCCTGGTCGTTCGGCCAGGCTTTTTTTACACAACACGCTGGCGTAGTTGATCAAGCCGTGCTTGGTCCAAGGGTAGCGCGATCTGTTGGTAGGCTAATAAGAGGGCGCCTATTTCTGGGCTAAAGTGAGGTTCCTGGTGGAGAAAACACCGTCTCCGTGGAATGTCCAGATGTCTTTGCAGCGCCTGGTGCAGATAGGAAGTGCGCACCACGCTGCCGCAACAGGCATAGAGGATTGTATCCTGGTCGAAGAGCGCGCCTACCACCCGCACCGCCTCAGCTAATTCTGTAGCCGCCTGATCACAGACGGCGCAGGCCAAGGGAACACCTTGTCCCGCTGCACCTGTAATCAGATGGGCACAGCCACTGTAGAGGCGAATCCGTTCAGCACGTGGCAGTTGTTCATGCCCCAGGGTGGCTTCGGCCAGGGATGGGATGTCCTGTACGGCAAAGTAGGCCAACAACTCGGTAACCAGCGGTTCGTCGCTCTGCGTTGTCGCTTCAGCCAGGATCCGAAAGACCGCGGCATAGGTGAGGTTGCGCGCCGTCGCGTTGGCGTAGTGGCCCAGATCGTAGTTAGAGATCTGCCGCCCCGCGGCTGTCACACCCAAGACAATACAGCCCGTTCCGGCAATCACCACAATGCCAGGCTGCAAAGTGAGCGCACCGGCCCAGGCTACGACGGCATCGTTCACACAAATGGGTTTGACTGCTAGCCCGGACAAAGTCGTAAAGCGTTGCGCCCATTCCTGGTCAGCGGGGTCATCCATCCCCGCCAACCCCGCCACCAATGCGGCTATCTGTTGTGGACGCCGTTGGGCGGCAGCGAGCGCTTCCAGAATAGCCTGTTGCACCGCCGCCGCCGCGTCAGGATTTTTGGATGGGTTGGCCGCGCCCCCTTGCGCGCGCCCCAGAATATTGCCGGCCAGATCCGCGCACACAACCCGCGTATGCGTACCGCCGCCGTCAATACCGAGCACAACCTCTTCCGTTGGCATAGCACCCTCCCACGTGTTAAAACAATCCATGCAGGTAAAAGCTTTTACTTAAAACTAGTACAGTGTTACCGAAATTCTGCTAAAGTAGAGGTGGTCACCCAGGTCTTCCTGGAAGGGGCGGCGGGTGGTAAAAAACAGGGGGTGTGCGTTGCCCCTTCCAGGAAGACGCACGCCAGCGCACCCGCATTGGCTAAACTCGCATAACTTCGGTTACACTATACTAGTACACTGTTACGCAAATTCTGATGGATTAGAAAGACCCCCTTCCAACCTCCTCCAGACTGGGCTTACTATTACCCACAAATAACGAGGCGAGCACGAGGCTTCGACGTGAGCCGGTTGCCTCTTAGGTGCGAACGGTGCGGCGCGGGAATCCAGCGGCTCCATCGGCACGCTTTCCCGCCGCACCTCATGCCCCTACCAACAGGTGTGCCGTAGGGGTATGAGGTCGGGCAGGAGCCGACGGTGGCCTATGAAACCGCACTCATCCGCCCGACCTCGTACCCGACTTGGGTCACCTGGCTCATCTAAAAACAAGCTGTGGGTCAGGGTAAGCCAACCTAGGGGAGGAGCCGTAATCTCCGCCGGTAGGGCGACCTCTCATTAACCATTCAGCATTCACGATTTTCCATTAACCATTTTACCCCCGTCCTTCCCATAGCTGCTGCATTTCGGTGCAACGGCCCAAGAGCGTGTCAAGATCACCTTCATCTTCCACCTCGCCATCTTTGAGGACGAGAATGTGGTCGGCCCGGCGTAGGGCGGCCCGCCGGTGGGAGACGACCAGGCAGGTGGGCGCGTCGCCGTTGCTGCCCTGGTGAAAGAGCCGATCCCAAAGGGTCTTTTCGGTTTCGACATCCAGCGCGCTGGAGAGATCGTCAAAGACATAGAGCGCCGGGCGCCGCACCAACATGCGCGCGGCGGCGGAACGCTGGATCTGCCCACCGGAGAGCCGCACGCCACGCGGCCCCACCATGGTCTCTAGCCCCGCTTCCAGATCTTGCAGATCCTTTTCCATCACCGCACCATAGATGGCCCCCTCCAGATCGGCCATCTCTTCCGGGATGCCCATAAGGATGTTGTTGCGTAAGGTGTCGCTAAAGAGGCGCGGCACTTGACCGGTGTAGGCGGCCCGCGGTGGCACAAAGAAGTCATCCCGTCGCTCCACCAACTGACCATTCCAGCGCACTTCACCGGCATCCAGCGGCAGCAGCCCCAGCAACACCCGCAGCAGCGTGCTTTTGCCCGCGCCAATCCGCCCTGTCACGACCGTAAAGGAGCCATGCGGCAGGCGCAGGTTAATGTGGGCAATGCCGCGCCCCGTAGAGGGGTGGCGGTAGGTAAGTCCTTGCACGGTCAACTCTTGCAGATGATCGGCTTTGGTCTTGGCGCTAAAGGGAATGGGGGGGAAGTTGCCATCCAAATAGACTGGGGTCGGCGCCACCAACTTCGCATAGGCTGCCATGCCGGCAACCTCGGCGTGCGCCATGCCTTTGACTTGTTGCTTGGCATCCCCTTTCCCGTTGCCGTTGAGGTTGGCGAAATCCGATTCGTGGGTGCGCCGTACATTTTCAATCTGGCGCGCCATGCGATGGACCGAAACATCGACCTGCTTCTGGACGGCAAACATATTGCCCACAAAGGTCAGTCCATCAGTCACCTCCCAGAGATAGGAGACAAAAAGGGCAAAGTCGCCAACGGTAAAGCTGCCGGCGCTCATGGCCTGGCTGGCCATAATCAGAATGATGCCGGTGCTAATCTCTACGGTGCTGCCAAAGGTCGCAGAGATGAGTTCCCCGAAGAGGGTGTCTTTGAGAGACGCCTGACGCCGCTCTTCGTTAAGGTCAGCCAGCCGCGCGTTGATGTGCCGTTCCGCATTCGCCACCTTCACCGCCTGCACCGATCCAAACATTTCGGCAATAAAGCCAATCACACGGCTAGCCGAACGGCGGCGGGCATCGCGATATTGTTCCAGCCGCCGCCGCATAAGATTGACCAGCACCAGCACCAAGGCCAGCGGGACAATGATCACCAAAGTAATCTGGCGGTTGATGGAGAAGAGAATGGCCAGCCCCACAATGGGGAGCAGACCCTGGCCCCACATATCCACCAGGCGGTCTACGCTAAAGCGGGTGACCTCGTTGACATCACCGCTAAAGCGGCTGACCGCTTCACCCGGTGAATTGGGCAGCGCCGCGGCGCCGGGATGACGCAGAATTTCTTGCAACATATTCAGGCGCAGCGTCCCTGTAATACGATGACGAAATTTGATGTAAGCCAGAAAGCCAATGAGCATATTGGCAAAGCGCGCCAGCCCGAGGCCAATCAACAGTGCCAGCAGCGTGCCGATGGTCCAGCCCACGGTGGCGTTGCCAGTAAGCCGATCCAGGATCTGTTTGGTGATCAGCCCTGGCAGCAACGGGGTCAGTTGAAAGGTTGCCCAAAGCGCGACATTGAGCAGATACGCAGAGCGCATCTGGGTTAAGAGTCGATAACAAGCTTGCCAGGTATTCATGCCAGCACCTCCGCCATGCCTGTACGTAGAAGTTGTGAGAAACGCGAATCGGCGCGCGCCATGAGCGCCAGGCGGTCGCCATGTTCAATCACTTCGCCGTCACTCAAGATCATAATTTCATTGGCGCGCTGGACCGTGGCCAGCCGATGCGCTACAATAATCGCAGTGCGGTTGTGGAGGAGACGATCAATAGCTCGCTCGATTAACCCTTCCGTCACCGGGTCTAGACGCGACGAAGCTTCGTCCATAATCACCAAGCCCGGATCCTTGAGAAAGACGCGAGTAAAGGCCAGCAGTTGCGCCTCACCGGCGGAAAGGCTACGCCCGCCGGCATCCAGCCGCGTATCAAGCCCATCTTCCAGGCTGTTGATCCACGCGCCTAACCCCAACACCTCCAACGCCTCCAGAATTCGCTCATCGGGGATGGCGCGATTGAAAAAGGTCAGGTTGTCGCGCACCGAGGCTTGAAAGAGTTGCACTTCCTGGGTTACCATGCCGACGCCACGGCGGACATCATCCAGCGCAACGTGGCGCACATCATGGTCGCCGAGACAAACAGCGCCAGCGGTGGTGTCATAGAGCCGGAAGAGCAGGCGGGTGATGGTGGTCTTGCCGCTGCCGGTGCGCCCCAGCAGCCCCAACACCTTGCCCGCATCCAACTGAAAGTTGACCTGCTTCAAGATCAGGTCGGTCTCGTTATAACCAAAGTCCACCTGGTCAAAGGTGACACTCAGCGGGCCGCGCGGCAGGTCAATGGGCGCGGTGGGGGACTGCACCTTGGGCTGGATAGCAAAGAGTTCGCGCACGCGACCAATGCTGGCGGCGGCGGCTTGCAGATCCTGAAATTGGCGCGCCAGTTGAATCACCGGTCGCTGTAAGGTGTTACTGTAGCTCATAATCAGGTAGACCGTGCCGATGGTGATCACACCGGCGTGCATAAAGTAGGCGCCTACGCCCAAAGCCAGGGCCAGATTGAGGGTGAACATAAAGTTGGACAACCCCCAAATCAGGTTGCCGGCAAAGAAGGCGCGCCGCGCTGCCCGGTAAAGATTGTAGGTGAAGCGCTGCATCCGATCCAACACATAGGGCACGCCGCCGCTGGCGCGAATATCCTCGGTGCCGGCCAACCACTCCTCTAACCCGCCAAAGAGTTGCGAGGATGCCTCCCGCTCTTCGGCCCAGAAACGGGAGCCAAAGTTGACCATGCCGGCCATCACCGCAAAGACGATGACGGAGAAGAGCGTAAAGATGCCACCGATGCGCCAATTTTCCCAGTAGAGCATACAGAGCACGCCGACCAACAGCAAGACGTTGGCCAACACGCGCAGAATAAACTGGGAGAAAAAGTTAGACAATTCGGTAATGTCACCGTCGATGCGCTCGATCATAGAGCCGGGCGTATGCTCGTTGTGAAAGCTCATATCCAACCCCATACAGTGATGGGAAAGATCATTGCGCAGCCAGTTGGTAGCGCGCCACTTGACATCTTCGGTGAGGTAGGCTGCGCCCAGCCGCACCCCTTGTGCAAGGAGCGCGACAGCCAGATAGAGTGCGCCATTGCGCATCAAAGCCGCGGTGTCGCCGCCCTGTTGCGCAATATCAATAAAGGCGCGGACTAGTTGCGGGGAAAGCAGTTGCAACCCAATCCCGCCAAAGATCAAGGCCGCCAACAGCATTACCCTGCGCCCTTGGGGACGAAGGTAACGCTCCAGTAGTTGATAGTAATCGCTGAGGGGGAGCTTCATAGGTTGATCTCCATTTAAGTTTTACCAAGCTGGTTAAAAGACAGGCCGCTAGGGCGACAAGCAGCAAAGACGGCAGGCGCAGGCAAGCGCAAGCAGTTCGCTTGTCGGTGACAAGAGTGGGCGCAGATTGCAGATGCAGATAACAGACGCCAATAACAACCGTGTGTTATCGCTCGAGACAATTGCGCACAGACAAAAGCCACGGACGCGTAGGACCGTGGTCAACAGAATGGAATGATGGTTGAATGGACGACGGCCACAGACACAGCGACTGCAATCAGTGCATCTGTGGTCAGCAACACAAGGTCAATGATGGCGGTTGGCTGCCGGCCGGAAGACACAGATCAAGCGGTGTGTGCGATTCGATTGTAGAGAAAGACGCTTCGCCATTGCTTGGACCTCCTTTGACAGCATTACGCAAGAGGAAAAGATTTTGTGACAGAATTGATAATTCTACGCCGGGCTCCAACATTTGTCAAATCAGCAACAGGCAAGGGTGTATTTCAGTTTTAGGACGAGTTTTTGCTCTTGGCGCGCCTAGAGCGGCGCTACCCAAAAACTGAGATGCTCCCATAGGACAATGGTGTATTACACTCCTGCTGTTGATTGGATGTAGATAAAACAACAATGACAAAGTATTAACATAGCGTTACAGGGGAATTAACCAGCGCCCGCTATGATGGGGCCATCACAGGTTTGTTGGGAGCCAAACGCTGTGGTACGCCATTTTTCTTCCTCTATGACCTTCCTCTATTCATGCAAGTATGTTCTTCGCAAAGAGGCTACGTTTTATAGCGTAGCCTCTTTACATTGGCGTATTCATTTCAGTATGGCTTCAGAACTGATCAGCAAACAACCAAAAGGTTTAGATTATAATCATTATTGGGTACAATAACTGCACCTTGTCAGGCGTTGGCTGGGAGTTTCCTACAATCGCCAACGCATGACACTACTGAGCATCGTCGTAATTGCAAAGGAGACCCCTATGACCAACCTAACCGCATCCGAACTACGCACACAATCCGCGCTTGATAACCAGCTTCGGGCATTCGACGCCGCCATGCCGCAACTCCTCCAGGAATGGAATGCGCCCGGTGTTGGCATCGGCGTTGTCGCCGGTGACAAACTTGTCTTCGCCCGCGGCTATGGCTATCGGGATTACGGTCGGCAGTTACCCTTTACCCCCCAAACGCTCTGCCCCATCGCCTCCAACACCAAGCTCTTTACCGCGGTTGCCGCCGGTCTACTGGTGGAGGAAGGCAAACTAACCTGGGATGAACCCTTGCGTGAAGCTGTCCCCACACTCCGTTTTGCCAGCCCGGAATTGACCAACAGCATTACCTTGCGTGACATGTTGGCCCATCGCACTGGCATTACCCGGCACGATGGCATTTGGTACCAGCGCGACACGCTGACGCGCGCCGCTATCTTTAACCGGTTGCAATACCTGACGCCCACGGCCCCACTCCGTCAAATGTTCCTCTACAACAACCTCATGTATGCGACTGTTGGCTACATTATCGAATTGTTGTCAGGACAAACGTGGGAGGAATTTGTTCGTACCCGAATCTTTACGCCGCTGGCTATGCCCAACGCGATCTATAGCATTGCTGAGATGCAACAACGGCCAGAGTACGGCGTCCCCTTTTGCGAGAAACGGGAAAGCGAGGAACTCTATCAAATTCCTTACTACGAAGAGATCGGCGCGGCGGCACCGGCTGGCGCTGTTATTGCCAACTTGGAAGAGCTTGCCCACTGGTTGGCAGCTTTGATGAATGATGGCTCCTATAACGGTCAGCCGCTTTTGCCCCGCCGCGTCCTCAAGGAAACGCTGGCCCCCGCGTTGGCCGAGCCAAACTTTCTGGGCGAAACCCAAGGATGGTGGGAACTCCTGAACTCGGTCTACGGCATGGGCCGTACAACCGCCGTCTATCGTGGGCATCTGCTGACCTATCACGGTGGCAACATCGACGGCTTTCATTCTCAGGTATCTTTCCTACCCCAGGAGAAGCTAGGGGTCATTACCTTTGTGATCGGCGATCACTGCGCCGTGCTGGCAGACGTACTCACCTATAATCTCTATGAACGCTTCCTTGGTCTGAGCCAGACGCCTTGGAGCGAGCGTTGGTTGGAGGTGCGCCGCAAGGATAAACAGGCTGGCAAAGAGGCGCGCGCCAAAGCCGGCGCGGAGCAGAGCCCCAACACCAGCCCTTCGCACCCACTGGATGATTACGTGGGTGAGTACGAACATCCTGCTTACGGCATCCTCCAAATCGAGAGCAACGACGACGGGCTGCACTTCCATTTTGGCCGGATTCAACTGCCCCTCAGTCACTTTCACTATGATCGCTTTGACACAGCTGATGATGAGCGCCTGGGCAAGTGGTCGGTGAATTTCCGTACCAATCCCCAGGGCGATATCGACCAGGTGGTGATGGCTCTGGATCAAGCCGAGGCGACCTTCACGCGCCGCGCCCCAGTGTTAGACCCGCGACAACTGGTCCAACTGGCTGGTGTCTATGCTACATCCTCCGGCTTCAAATTTGAGGTTGTGCTCAAAGAGGATGGCGCCCTCTATCTGGCGCCGGTGGGGCAGCCAGAAGAGAAGTTGCTGCCCTACAAAGGCCAACGCTTCCGCATAGAGCGCTTTGCCGAGGTAACCTTTGAATTTGTTACTGTGGATGATCAGGTGCAGGCACTGGTACAGCATACACCGGCGGGTGAATACCGCTTCGACCGTCTTTAGGTTGCCAATGATGTTGCCCATAATGTTGATAGAGGCAACTCATTGATCGTCCGCTCAAATGATGTTGTTTTAAACTGTTGTTGCGGCGCAACGAAAACCGAAATCATTGTATTGCATCATTGGGGGAATGCTGCTTCTGGCGACGCAGCGCGCAAAACGGATGTGATGGCGCCAGAAACCGCCACGCGCACTGCGCCGATGACCTAATAGCCCTTATTCCGATTTAATTCTTTACTCAAGTAGTCATTAGGCGCCAAAGGTGTACCGCCAGCGGTGAAAATTAAATCGAAATAAATACTAATGTGGGCCCTTGCAGATTCCGGTAGGGTGCAACCGCATAGTACAGAGGATCATAACCAGTCAGGTACTTCCAGGCCAAAGTGTGTATAGTTTAGGGCAACAAAACTTTGCCATTTTTCCGGTGTTTCTTCCATAGGGAAAATCGCTTCGACGGGGCAGGCGTCTACACACAAGCCACAGTCAATACATTCTTCGGGCTGAATATATAATTGATCCCACTCTTCCTTCGCACCATAGATGCAATCTACTGGGCAAACATCCACACACGCGGTGTCTTTGACACCAATACAGGGTTCAGCAATGATATGAGTCATTACGATTTCCTTTTAGTTTTATGAATTTGTTTACTGAATTGGTCATTGAGGTGATGGCGGTTTGCTATTGGGAGGCTCGCAAATTACGATGAAGTCGCAGCAGAACTGAACCCAATTGCATAGACCTTATCATTTTACCAAAAAAAGATAATAACCTAAAAATTATGACAGTATTTTGTTTGCAATTTCTCGCTTAACGCGAAATATGGCCACCTCATTTCTGGAAGGCTGGCGTCGCTGAGAATTCGCCCTAAAACAGAAGTATACCCCGCCCAATTTCCGCGGTTGACGCCCTGCCCGCAACTTTTGTACAATAATTCTATCCCATGTCCATTCTCTACCGACACAAGGGTGCGTACCACATTTGGGGGGTTGACTCTGGGTAACAAAGTTTAGTTGCTCGACCAATCCCCCCCCAAATGGGACGCACCCCCTACACAAAGGAGCAACCTATGCAAGCCGACGCGTTAGCCCATTGTCTCACCGACGCAGAACGCACTGCGTTCGACCGGGATGGCTACTTTATTGTGGAAGATGTGGTGCCGCCAGCGCTCTTGGCCCAACTCAACGCCGCGGTGGACCGGATTGATGCCGAAGAGCGAGCAGCCAATGGGCGCGGCCCACAGGAGACGCAAAATGTCCTCGACTTTATTGGCCGTGATGATCACTTTCTCCAACTGCTGGATTGGCCCAAAATTTTCCCCAAAGTGTGGGGCATTCTGGGCTGGAATATCCAACTCTACCACTCCCACATGATCATTACACCGCCCAAAGCGCCCGGTCAGGAGATTGTCAAAAAACGGCTCAACTGGCATCAGGACAGCGGGCGGCTCAACTTTGAATTGGAGACAACGCCCCAACCGCGCATCTCGCTCAAGGTCGCCTACTTCCTCACTGATTGTAGCATGACGGGTCGCTCCAATCTCTATGTCATCCCCGGCAGCCAGCGGATCAACAAGCCAGAATTTCCGGCTGACCCCACCGCCGACCCGGAAGGGGCCATACCCGTCCTGGTCAAGGCCGGCTCCGCGGTCTTCTTTGACCGGCGCATCTGGCACGCCTCCAGCCCTAACTATGCCGACTTTGCGCGCAAGGTGCTCTTCTACGGCTATAGCTACCGTTGGCTGCGCCCGCGTGACGACATGACCGTCGCCCACTATCTAGACCGCTGTGACCCGATCCAGCAGCAACTGCTGGGCGTCAGCCACACCGGCGGCCATGGGTACTCATCCCCCAAGGATATTGACGTCCCCCTGCGCGGTTGGATCCAGGAGCATCTTGGCCCAACGGCGATTGCGGCCTAGGTTTGCTTTGGAATTAGCTGACCTGTCATTCTGACGAGCGGAGCGAGGAAGAATCTCCACGTGTATAGATCATCAGTAGACTGCCACGGCAACAGAGGCTGGTGTAACCGACTCTGGACTACACGACTACGCGACTACGCGACTGCGGACTACTGATCATAGATTCTTCGCTCGCAAAAGCCCCCGTTCAGAATGACAGCTATAGCACGAAAGGAGGAGATATGGCGCGCATGACCGACGAGGAATTGGCAACTTTCCTGGCTACGGATGTACTTTGCCGGCTTGGTTGCCTGGATGACGAGGGCCATCCCTATGTGGTGCCCTGTTGGTTTCACTATGCCGATGACGGCTTTTATATTATCCCCCGTGAGCGCTCAGCCTGGGCCCGCTATCTGCAACAGGATGGCCGCGTCTCTCTTTGCATTGATGCCGAGAGTGGAGCCCGTGCGCTGGTTAAAGGCATGGCCGCGGTGGTCGAAACACCCAATGTAGGGGGACGCTGGGTGGCGATCGCACGGGAAATGGCCTATCGCTATCGCGGCGACGCGGGGCTGGTCTATCTGGATCAGTCGCTCAATGAGCCACGCTGGCTCTTCTTTGTCACCCCGACCAAGATTACCACCTGGGCCGGCGGTGGCTGGGCGGCCAAATACAAACATTATCAATGGTGATTCATGACGCTGCATAACAACGAAGATCATATTTTTCATCGCGTGATCAAAGCGCAGTGGCAAAAAATTTCCCACGGCCAGGGGGTCTATCTCTTTGACCAGGAGGGCAATCGCTATCTGGATGCCTGCGGCGGCGTCCATGTAGTGAGCATTGGCCACGGTGTGGGTGAGATTGTTGAGGCGATGTTGGAGCAGGCGAGCAAGGTGACCTTTACCTATAGCCACTTTCTCTCCGACGCCCAGATCGACCTGGCCAACAAAATTGCCGAGTTGACGCCATCGGGACTGAACCGCGTCTTCTTTATCTCTGGCGGTTCCGAGGCGACCGAGGCGGCGGCCAAAATTGCGCGCAAATATCATCTGGAGACGGGCAACCCACAAAAGCACAAGATCATCTCGCGCTGGCAGAGCTGGCATGGCAACACCTTTGGCGCCATGTCCATGTCAGGCCGCACGGCGTGGCGCCGCGACTTTGCCCCTTACATCCATGATTTCCCGCACATTGTGCCGCCGCTGCCTGGTCATTGCGCCTTTTGCCGCAACCAGGGCGGCTGTCAACTGCATTGCGCTGATGATCTGGAGCGGGTGATCCGCCAGGAGGGGGCCGAAAACATTGCCGCCTTTATTGCCGAACCGATCCTGGGCACCTCGGCCGCCGGTGTCATGCCTCATCCGGACTATTACCCGCGCATTCGCGCAATCTGCGACAAGTACAATGTGCTGCTGATCATGGACGAAGTGGTGACCGGCTTTGGGCGCACCGGCGTTAACTTTGCCATTCAACATTGGGGCGTCACCCCCGACATTATTGCCACCGGCAAGGGACTCAGCAGCGGCTACACCCCCATTGCCGCCACGATTGCCCACGAGCGCATCTACGACGCCATCTACAGCAAAGCACGTTCCTTTGTCCATGGCCACACCTATGGCGGCAATCCGCTCTCCTGCGCCATTGCGTTGGCCGTCCAGGAGTATATCCAGAAACATGACCTGGTGACCCGCTGTGCCCAGATGGGTGACCTGATGCTGGCCCAGTTGCAGCCGCTCCAGGATCTGCCCATGGTGGCCGAAGTGCGCGGCAAGGGACTCTTAATTGGCATCGAATTTGCCGCCGATAAAGCGACCCGCGCCCCCTTTGACCCCGCGTTGGGGGTAACGGCCAAAGTGGTGGAACGGACCCTGGCCAAGGGCGTGCTCGTCATGCCGGGCGCGCCGGGGATGATCGATGGCTATGCCGGTGACCATATTGCCCTCAGCCCTCCCTTTACCGTGAGCGAGGCCGAGATTGGCGAGATCGTGACCGCACTGCGCGCCAGCATCCGTGAAGTGGCCGACGAATTGGGTGTGGGCTAACACGGTAATGGTATAGGCTCTAGGTAATCTTGCGTAGGGGCATCCGCTTGCCGGCGCCCTGAAGTTGGGGCATCCGCTTGCCGGCGCCCTGGGGTTGGGGCGACCGCAAGGGTACGCCCCTCCATAAATAAAGACTGACTATGCTAACAACAAGTTTTACTTCTTTTGCACGGGCTAAGCTGCACCCGATCACCTGTGACAAACCGGCGGTCAACTTTTTTAGCGGTGCGCTCTTGGGCAACGGCGGGTTGGGCGCGGTGGTGACTACGCGCCCCGATGCGGTGGTGATCCACTTTGGCCACAACAATGTGTGGGACATCCGCGTCGCCGAGGAGCATCAGGACGAAATTGGCAGTTTCCAAGCGATCTTTGAACGGGTGCGCCAGATTCCTGCCAGTTATGGTACGTTAGAGGAAGATCCGTGGTACAAAGCCTACTGCGACAAAATGCAGGCCAACTACCGCCAGCCCTACCCGCGCCCCTTTCCTTGTGGTTCGTTGATCCTAGGCTTTGACCGGCGGCGCGTCGAACTGCTGGGCCACCGGCTGGATATCGCGACTGGGCTCTGTGAAGTCACCCTGCTAGCTGACGGCGCGCCGGTGACCTTGCAACTTTTCACAGCCATGGACGCTGATCAGCTTTGGCTACGCACTGTTGATAGCCAGGGTCAGCCCGTCCCTGCGCCCTTTGACCGCATCCGCCTCATGCCCGACCCCGACGCCAGCAAGGACGCCACCCTGCAAGGCCAGCCCGCCGAAGGCACGGCCACCGGCATTGTCTTCCCGCGCGACGCCGATGTGCCGCCCGATTCCAGCCGCTTTGCTGCGCTGGCGGAGGATGCACAGGGACGGTTGGCTTTTCGCCAGGTGCTGCCTTTTTTAGAGCACGGCGCAGCGGCGCACCCCAAGGACCGCGCCTTTCGCTTGACCGTGGTCACCAATGGCCCGCTGACCCAGTACAGCCGCATCAACTGGCATAACCAACAGGAGCCTATGGGCCGGTTGGAACGGGGGCTAGCCGGCACAGAACCTTTCTATGGCTGTGTGCAACTGGATGAAGGGTTGGCCACCGCACTCCCTGGTCTGACCCATGCAATGACCGCGCCTACGGCTGACCATTATGCCACCGCCCGCGCGACCGCCGACCAACAGTGGGCCGCCTATTGGTCCCAATCGGGGGTGGCGCTGAGCGATGAATTCTTGGAGCGCATCTGGTATTGGAATCTCTATTTTCTGCGCTGCGCGCTGCGTCCCGGCGTCACCTGCCCCGGTCTCTTTGCCAACTGGAGCTACCGCCAAATTGGCATCGCGTGGCATGGCGACTATCACATGAACTACAACACGCAGCAGCCCTTCTGGGCCACCTTCTCCAGCAACCACGTCGATCTGCACCTACCCTATGTCGATCTAGTCGATCACCTGTTGCCGATTAGCCGCCAGTGGGCGCGCGAATACTATGGCCTGCGCGGCGCCTACTTCCCCCACTCGGCCTACCCCGTCGAGATGAAGGTGATGCCCTACCCTGTGCCGACCTGGGGCTGGGAGATCTGTGAGACGCCGTGGACAGTGCAGAGCATCTGGTGGCACTACCTCTACACCCAGGATGTTGCGTTCTTGCGCAGCCGCGCCTTTGGCCCCCTTAAAGAGGCGGTGCTCTTCCTGGTTGATTATATGCAGCGACCAGAGGCGCATGGCCCACAATGGGGGGATGACTGCTACCACATCTTTCCTACAGTGCCGCCGGAGTTATATGGCTTACGCCCCGGCTTTCAGTGCAACCATGACTGCCTGGTTGATCTGACGCTGACCAAGTTTGTCTTCCAGGCTTTTCAACAGAGTTGCGCGATTTTGCGCGAACGTGAAAGTGAAGCCGCGCTGCTAGAAGCTGTCGCCGCGATCCTGGCCCATTTCCCCGCCTACCCCACCGCCCCATCCCAGCGCGGTGAGGTCTTTGTCTCCGTGCCGGGGGAAAACCCAGAAATTGTCTACAATGTCCCTAATAGCTGTATGACCGTCTTTCCCGGCGAAGAGCATGGACTCCATTCGTCACCTGAGGAGTATGCGCTGGCGGCCAACTCCTATCGCAACCATCGCACCGAAGGGGGCAACGAGTTGGTCTTTCTCAATTTGCAGGGGGCGCGGCTGGGGCTGCTCGATCTGGAACGCTTTAAGCGCCAGATCAATTACTGTCTGCTGCCCAATGGCACCTGTACTGACCTGGCGTTACAGGTGCATGGACGCTACAAGGATGTCACCGCCTTTGATTTTATGGAACGTATGGGCATTTGGCTGGAGAACTTTGCCCTGCCGGTGGTGATCAACGAATGTCTGCTCCAGAGCTACAATGGCGAGTTGCGTCTCTTCCCCAACTGGCCGCTAACGCAGGCTGCAGAATTCCATACATTACGCGCAGTGGGCGCCTTCCTGGTCAGCGCAGCCTGCGCCGCGGGGCAGGTGCAGTGGGTGGAAATTGTCAGTGAGGCGGGGGCGGAGTTGACGCTGCTCACACCTTGGCCAGAGGGGACGCGGGTCACGCGCGCGGGGATGGTCAGCGTTCTACAGGGAGAGCGCCTAACCCTCACCACCGCTCCAGGGGAGGTCATTCGTCTAGCTCCAACTCCTGCTTCTTGAACTTCGCTTCAACAAAGGCTTATTTCAAGCGAACGTCATTTGCCATCCCAATTCAACCTCTCTGGGGCGGGCAAGCCCCATTTGCATGACAATTCGATGGTTGGCAGTTGGTGCTAGCTCATTCAGTTCTTCCAGTGTATTGGCAGCACCCAGAAACTTGCCGTGGGCAATGACGATCCATTGGTTGGGGTATTTGTGTTCGAGTTCGTTTCTCAAGGTTTTGAAGATTTGATTATTCGTAGCCGCTTCGGCTTGGGCTAATTGGGCATGTTGTTGCGCTAGCCATAATTCAATGGCTTCAATCAACGCCTGTTGAAGGCCATCACCGTTGTGTAACAGGTGAGCTGTACGCACAAACTCGGCTTGTAAGGGTTCGGGTAATTCTACGGTAAACATCTTGTCCTCCTAAGAAACATGTCGTAGCAGTGGGAGCCCCCTGGGCGCGCCACGGTGTCTGTTTTTTGTTGCTTGATTAGCCGCGCCCAATGGGCTCTCGGGCGATGGCGCTACTCCCAACTGACGATTCAAGTATAAGCTTTATCTTCAATTATACGGTCAGGGTGAAAAGCCGCCAAAATTGCGCAATCTTGTAGAGCCAATGTCAGATCACAAAAAGGAGAAAAAAGCGATTCCTGATCTGCTTGGCGAATTTGTGGCAGCCAGTTTGCAACCTGAGCCAGCCTAGCGCGACATCAGAAGTCCATTCGATCATCGCGGCGAACGTCGCTAATGTGGAGACTGGAGGGTAGAGGCAGAGATTCATGTGCGTAATCTCCAATCTCCAACATCCAATTACGCACCCACCTTGAACTCCTCTTAAACAAAACAATAGATTCTCCTAAAGTCAAGGGCGCCGAGATGAGCGTATGCTGTTACCGTCCCCGGTTATGACGGTGACCGTCTTAAGGCCATCCTGTGAAGCGGGTCAGTTGCAACGTTCTACGCACCTAGGCACGCTTCAAATCCGAACCCTATGTACATCCGCAGGCATCAGGGTGATACAAACCCGTAAACGCTTCTCAACTATGATAAATCGTACATAGGTTCGGATTAGCGACGGCCCATTGCCAAAGCGATACGCACAGGCTTGTGTCTATTTCCTACTGCCTACTCAATGTCGTTTAGTTAAGGGTTTTGGTGTCGAAGTAACCAGTTTTCAGTACTCAGTTTTCAGTGTCGCGTCGAGACTGACCACTAAAAACTGAGTACTGATGACTGCTAACTTAATGACATTGACTGCCTACTGGGCAAAGCGAGAGTACACAATCTATGCTAGCGCTGTTGCTTAAGGAGAACCCATTGTGAATCCCAATCTTGTAAATGAAGTAACTAGTAAACTCAACATCCGCGAGGATCAGGCGCAGGGCGCCATCGGCCTTGTTTTAAAGCTGGCCCAGGAGAAGCTTAGCAAGGATAAATTTACTAAGCTTGCCCGCGCCATCCCCAACGCCGAGGGTATGATGGCAAAGGCGCCCGAAATGTCGGTCATGGCCGGCGCTATTGCCGGCGCAGCCATGAATATGGGGGGTAAGGCTACTGGTATGGCTAATTTTGCCGCGTTAGCCGACAGCTTCGCTAAACTGGGCATTGACAAGAACAAAGTTGCACAGTTCACCCCCATGATCACGACCTATGTAGAGCAAGCCGCGGGCAAAGATGTAGCTAACCAGTTGGCCGGCCTACTCAAGTAAGCCGGCGTCCCCGCGATTACAACCAAAGAGGAAAAATAACCCGGTTGCGCAACCGGGTTATTTTTCATGGCTCTTCGGGATTGCATGTGGTTCGCCTTTTTGTCAACCCCATGCAATCCCGAAGAGCCCTTTTCATACACTGACAACCTCACACCCGCCATCGCCACCGCGTCAGAAAGAGCGTAAAGCTGGTAAGCAAAGATACTCGGCAACTCCTCAGTGGTCGGATCTCGCTGTTGCAAAATCGTATTACTGACGGCGCCGTTGCTGTGCTTGCCTCTGGACAACCGGTTGTGCATTGCACAAAATGGCTGTGCGCTGTGACACAACCTACGCATTTAATTTATGTCAAAATAAGAACAAGCCGGCAATCGGCTTTCGTACATTATACAATAGTAGATTAAGGAACAAATCTATGCGTCGCGTTGTCAATTTTTTATTGGTCTTCGCTTTGCTTTGCAGCGGATTACTGCTCCCGACGGCCCAAGCGCTCTACGCCGAGGCTGATACGCCCCAGGACACCCCTACGCCGCTGGTCGGTAGCGGGGTCACCAGCTATACGCTGACTGAGCCCAAAGTTTTTTGGTATACAGGCGTCCCCCAATGTCCCCCCACTGTCGCGGCGGCTTCGACCGATCAGACGGCCGGCCAGTATACGGAAACGATCAAACGAGTCGCCGCCTATGGCAGCACCGTGCGCACGCTCTATGCTGAGTCACGCAACTGTAACCAGGGTCAGGTTCTTTCTAACATTGTGGCTGACACCGATTTTCTTTATTGGTTGACCGGCCAAGGGCTGTTCAAGCTCTCCACCAATGCCAATCCTGGCGACGCCCCCCAACTGATGAACGCCCTCGTCAGCGGCTATGGTGAAGTGGCCGACGGTGGCGACCGCGTCTTCACCATTCATAACACCGGCGGTAACAACTATGCCGTGAGCTATGTGCTCAAGTCCAACAATCAGAAAGTGCCATTGGCTACCTATGGCGCCAGCGCCAGCAATCTGCACTGGGACGGCCAATATCTCTACTACATGGTCAGCGGCAATCTCGTTCGCCTGACGCCCAGCGTCGATAGCGGCGTTACCATTGTCAAGGGCGCGAGCGGCTATTACCCCGAAGGGCGGCGCTTGCTCTTTTGCAGCATCAACCCGTTCCACTGTTTCTTCTCGAACAATGTCTATGTAGCCAAGGGGCGGCAGGTCTTTGTCTATAACAATGACAACAATACGCTTGGCTCCACACCGGTCTACACCAGCGTCGACACTGGCGCAACCGTCTTTGAGCTGCTCACCGATTTTAGCAAACTCTTTCTCTTTGAGCGACGGCCCATTCCTTGCAGTCCCGATCCCTGTTTTCAATCCTATAACTATGTCCTCAATCGCACGCCACGGGGCGGTGGCGCCGTGGATGCGCTCTACACCTTTGGTCCGACGCTCTTTACCGGTCCCAGCAATCTGCGCGCCAACAGCGACTACCTCTTCTGGCACGAAAATGACACGGTGCAACGGCTGGCCAAAGACGCGACCGCGCTGCCCCAAGTCAACCTGCGCGTCACCGGTATGGAGATAACCCAAGGCATCCAGAACCTGAGCAACGGCGTGATGCTGGTCAAGGGGCGGCGCACCTTTGTCCGGCTCTATGTCAAATCGGACGGCGCGGCGGTGGCCGGGGTGACGGCGCAACTGAGCGCACCATCGTTAGAAAGCGGTCCCCTGGCGCCGATCAACAGTGTGGGCACGAAGATCACGGTGCGTGGCGCGCCCAATCGCAATGATCTGGACCAGAGCTTCCTTTTTGAACTGCCCTGGAGTTGGACGCAGCAGAACAACCTGACCCTGCGCGCCATTCTTAACCCGTACAAAGTGCCGCTGGAGCCCAACTATGGCGACAATACCGGCAGCGCCAGCATCAGCTTCAAGCCGTCCCCCACGCTTTCGGCTGAATTTTACCGCCTTAACTATACCCTGGGCGGCACGACCTATCGCCCCCGCATCAGCGCCGATGTGCTCAAGACCTACTCATGGATCATGCGCGCCTATCCCATCGGCGGCGCAATTGGAACCAACTTCAAGCCGCGGCTCTGGGATGTCGATGGCGGCACGTGGCTGGGCAGCTATGTCAACCGCACCCACCCCGACTGCACCAAGTCTAAAATTGGTTCATCTGACCTCAATCTCTGCGCCAGTTACTATACTAATGGCTGGCTCAAGTATTATCGTGACCATGGCTGGGTGCCCAATACGAATGACTTCTACTATGGCATGATCTCTGACGGCTCCGGCAACTTCCCCCGTGGCCAGGCGCTCTATAGCAAGACTTCGGTTGGTCCGGCAGGGACGCCGTGTAGCCCCTTTAACTTGGGCTGTGGCTGGGACACCGACGGCTCGTATGCCGACTGGTATGCGGGGCATGAAATGGGCCATTCTCTGGGCCGCGCCCACCCATCGGCCAGCGCCGCGCTCTGTGGCAACAGCGCCAGCGACCCCAGCTATCCCTACCCCAATGGCCAGATTGGCCCGAATGACGGCAGCATGGAAGGTTTTGATGTGGGCGACCCCAGCTTTGGCATTGCCCGCCGCGTCTATCCCGGCACGAGCTGGTACGACGTCATGAGTTACTGCTCCAATCAGTGGATCAGCGACTACACCTATACTGGCATGTACAACTTTATGATCGCACATCCCAGTGTCGTCGTTGCTGCTGCTAGCGCCACCCAGGTGAATGGAGACTTCCTCTCCATTGCCGGCGCCATCGACACCGCGACGAACACAGGCGGCTTTTCACTGGTGCGCCGGTTGAGCACGGTGGTGAGTCCCACCACACCTACACCCGGTAACTACAGCGTGCGGCTGCTCGATGGGCAGGATACCGTACTGGCCGAGACCGCCTTTACGCCTAACCCCGCCGAGGATAGCCCCCTCTCTGGCTTTGACCTTGTGATCAACTTTGTAGCCGGCGCCCGGGCCATTCAACTGGTCAACACCAGCGACAAAACGATTCTAGCCACGCAGACTATCAGCGCCAACCCGCCCACCATTAGCGATGTTGCGTTGCAGGGCGCGCCCAACCCAGTCAGTGGCACAGTTACCTTGGGCTGGACCGCCAGCGACCCCGATGGCGACCCGCTCACCTTTGACATCTTCTACAGCCGCGACAATGGCGCCACCTTCCAGCCGGTGCAGATGAACGCCACCGGCAGCAGCACCCAGATTGACACCGCGGTCTTGGGCGGCAGCGGCACGGCGATCCTGCAGGTGGTGGCCAGCGATGGCGTCAATACCGCCGAGGCGGCGAGCGCCCCCTTTGTCATGGCCAACAAGGCGCCGGAGCCTTACATTCTGTTGCCGGAAGATAACCTGCATATCCACTACGGTCAGTTGGTCAACTTCAACGCCATGGCCTTTGATGCGCAGGATGGCCTGGTGGCCGAGGGTGGCTTTGTCTGGAAGAATGCCAGTGGCGACACGCTGGGCAACGGCCCTATGATCTCGCTGACCGACCTGCCGGTAGGCGCCAATGTCATCACCTTGGTCGCCACCAACAGCGTCGGCGAGTCGGCCACGACTACGGTCACCGTGATTGTCGATGATGACCTGAACCTGCCTGGTCCCACCCTTAGCGCCGGTCCGACCCCGGTTGGCTGGCAGATCGCCGCTGATGTGACTACGGCCCAGAATGCGGTGGTAAGCATCAACAACGCCGGCGGCGACAAGTTGACGTGGAATGCGGCAAGCGACCAGCCGTGGCTGACCCTGGATGTGATTACCGGCACGATCAACGCTGGTGACGACCCGATGAACCTGACGTTGACCGCCGATCCGGCTGGGCTGGAAGCCAATCAGACCCATGTCGCCCATGTCACCATCACGACGCCTGGTCTGGATCCAGTGCAGAGCATCGTAATCCCAGTCAGTTTGAGTATCGGCGATGTGTGGAATCAGCCGGCGAAGAGTGCACCGGAAGGTGAACAGAAGCTCTACCTGCCGCTGGTGACACGCTAGTACAGTGTCAGGGAAGTTTGGCTAGCGTAGAGGTGGTCACCCAGGTCTTCCTGGAAGGGGGCGTGATCACCTCTGTACCTCCCCCAACTTCCGTCCCCTTCCAGGAAGACTCTCGCTACCTTAATGTTCTTGGGCTTGGTGAGTAAATAGATAGTACGCCACGCTAGTCTGTAGAGTTAGCAGACCCCAGGTTTCTGTGAGAAACCTGGGGTCTATCATTTGTTACGCTGTGGCTGTTCCCGGCTGTCGGGCTTACCTTTATCCACAACTTTCTCTACCAAAGGTAATTAACAGGTTCAACGTGACCGGCAGCTCGGAGCTGCCGGTCACGTTCCAGCGAAGGGCTCTTCGCCCATCCAACTTGTAGGCAATGGGTAGGGCAGTGAGGAGAGGAGAAGACGCTAGCCGGCCTGTGGGTCTGCTTGCATGGCGCCGAAGATGTTACCTTCGGTGTCTTTGAAGTAAGCGAGCCAACCCACGCCCGGCACCGGCATCTTGGGCAGCGCAATCGTGCCGTGGTTGGCTTGCACGGCGCCAATGGTTTCATCTAGATTTTTCACATCCACCGTACAGACATAGGCAATCACAGCCTCCCCATCAATGATGCCCTGACGGGGCAGCAGACCACCGTCAATGCCGGGCTGATCCTCAGGCCCCGTCTTAATCAGCCAATACTCCTGGTCGCCCCATTGGGTAAATTGCCAGCCCAGGGTCGCGGTGTAGAATTGAATGGCGCGCTGGGGATTCTCCGCATGGATTTCAAAGTGTACAACACGTGACATGGAAGCCTCCTTGTGTATGAAAGATAAACGGTGTTTAGCCGGCGCTGACGTAGGCATGTTGGATCCAGGAGATCAACTCATCGTCAACTTCTTGCGGATCGGTCAGGCGAATCTTGTAGTTACACATCCCGCCAACCGCAACGGGGGTGAGCCGGTCAGTGGCGGGCAAATCTTTGACGTTCAGTCCCACCTCCACTTGGGTTTTGGTGGCGGGGCCGATCATGGCGAACTGTTTTTTACGGCGTAGGCTCACATAGTTCTTCTTGGGGGCAACCTCAAAGGCGCCAAAGTCGGCAATGGCACGCATCAACTTGTCATGGATCGGGCGGAGATCCGCTTTGGCGCCAGTGTAAATTCCGTCTAAGGCGCTATCCATATCCGTCGTGTCGTCCTGCGTTTGAGCGCCATCCCCTTGTAGCGCATAATGGGTGAGCGTGTTGGCGTCCCCATGGCCCAACCCTAACTCTTTTTTGAGCATATCCCGGATTTGCCCATGTTTGGTCAGACCGCTGGCCTGCACAAGTTGGGCCAATTCAGCCAACGTTTTGCCGGTCTTGTTTTGAATGTTCGCAAGCTGGGTGGCGAGCGCTTTTTGCACCGGATCACTCATAGCTCCTCCTTTTCACTGTTACCAGGGTCGGTGTCAACCTGATCGGTTCCCTTGTGCTTGTGGGCAGCGTTGACCACAGCCCCTATGGTCTGCACCATCTCCGCCAGCTGCTCAATGCCTAATTCAGCGGCGAAATGGGCCTGACCCTCATCCCACGCCCCAATCACCTGCGCCAGCCGTGCGTGACCGGCAGGCGTCAAGCGGGCAACCCGTGTCCGTCGATCAGCGCCCAGCGCAATCTCGACCAGCCCATCCCGTTCTAATGGCTGTAAATTACGCGCCAATGTGGAGCGATCCATCACCAATGCCTCGGCAATTTGTGTCAACGAGACCGACCGCTCCTGGGCCGCGGCAATGGCCAACGCGCCCAAGACGCTAAATTGGGTGGCGCGTAACCCATAAGGTTGAAAAAGTCCATCAAAATATTGCGTCACGGCGCGGGCGCCGCGCCGTAAATTAAAGCAGACGCACTGCTGCGCAATTGCATAGAGTTTGGCTTCATCCACAACCAGTGGGGTGGAAGCGCTAGGCGTAGAAGACATGGGTGTCAATGGGCGTACAGGTAAACAGAAATTGGGTCACAGGTTAATACGTGTATATACCCGCAATTCTAGCACGTATGTTCTTTTGTGTCAATACCCAATTTATATGCAGTGCGTACCACATTTTCGGGGACGCTCTATTGCAGTGTCAGAGAAATTTTGCGAGTTGAGCCAACGCGGTGCGCCGGCGTGCGTCTTCCTGGAAGGGGGCGCCGTACACCTCCTGTTTTTCAACATCAGCTGCCCCCTTCCAGGAAGACCTGGGTGACCACCTCTACGCTAGCCAAACTTCCCTGACAGTGCACTAGCAGAGAAATTGGAGACACTCGACTCGGTCCCCGAAAATGGGACGCACTCTTTTACATAAATGAATTTTCAGTTTGCAAAATCAGGTAAAATGAGTAAAGTATCCCTATACTTTTCATTTTGATCTGCGAGCCAAGGAGCGCCACTGTGTCGTCACCGCCGAATATCCTCTTCCTGATGCCCGACCAACTGCGGGCTGATTTTCTCAGTTGTTATGGAGCGACTTTTCTAGAGACGCCCAACATCGACCGCATTGCCAATGGCGGCGTGCGCTACAGCCGCGCTTACTCTACTTCTCCTATCTGTGTGCCGGCGCGTGCGTCGCTGCTCACCGGTCTCAACGCCATCCGCAACGGCGTCACCGACAATGGTCAGTGGCTTCGGCCTGACCTAGCGGCCTGTGGCGTCCACACCTGGCCGGAATTGTTATCGGCCCAGGGCTACTATACCGCCGCGATTGGCAAGATGCACTTCTACCCCTGGGACATCAACCACGGTTTTCAATATCGCTCGATCTGTGAGGACAAGCGTTGGCTGGAGATCCGGGACGATTACTATCACTTCTTGCGCGCGCACGGCGAACGCAAGTATCATGGCAACGAACACGAGGGCTACTTTGAAAATCGCGGTGCGATCATCAGCAAGCTGCCGTGGGAGTTGTCGTGGGATCACTTTGTCGGCCAGGAGGCAGTGCGCTTTATTGAGACCTATGGCGGCGATGCACCCTTTGCCATGATGGTCGGCTTTCCTGGCCCTCACTGTCCTTATGACCCCGCCGCCGAATTCCTAGAAGGACTGGATGCAGCCGCTATGCCGCCGGCCATTCCCGATGCGGGCAACACGCCCCAACTGCGCCAAAATAACATTGACGGCAACAAGCGCCCGTGGAATGGGGTGGATTACACCGACTTTACCGACGAACACAAACGTAAGATCCGCCGCCACTATGCGGCACTGGTCAAGCAGATCGACTACGAGGTGGGCCAAATTCTGGCTGCGCTGGAAGCGCAGGGTCTGCTGGACAACACCATCATCCTCTTTGCCAGCGACCACGGCGACTATCTCGGCGATCACAATCTCATTGGCAAGGGCTCTTTCTATGAAAACAGTATTCATGTGCCGCTCATGGTGCGCTTTCCCGATGGTAGCCAACAGGGTGTTCACGACGGGTTGGTCGCTTTGGGCGATGTGACTGCGACCTTGCTGGCCCTGGCCGGCTGCCCTTTACCGGCCTATCTGGATTCTTGCCCGTTGCCGGCGCTTGGGCTGACGACAACGCCGCGCTCCTACATTTTTGGCATGGTCTCCAACGGCTGGATGGCCGATGATGGACGCTGGCGGCTGGCCAAATATGCCACCGGCGAGACAGTGCTCTTTGATCGGGCCAATGACCCCCACGAGCAGCACAACCTGGTCAGCGACCCAGCCGGTCAAGCGGCCTATCAGCGGTTGGATATGGCGCTGACCCAAGAGATCATGCGCTCAATGACGCTGGCCCATGACGAGAAACGGGTCTATGCCACCGACCTGGCGCAGGATGCCATCTATGGCCGAGAAGGGTGGCAGCGTCCTTATCCGCGGCCGCTTGGGACGGCGGTGTAGGGGACAGTGGGACAGTGAGACAGTGGACAGTGGCAAAACAGGAGATGAGCGCTACTGACTTGTTGACAATGCAAAGGAGATTGGCGGGTGATCGATTTAGGTGAGCTGCAACAAGAGATCTACGACAACAAGGTGCGGCGCAACTGGAATGTGACCGACGTAGGCAAGGAGATTGTGCTCATGGTCGAGGAACTGGGCGAGTTGGCGCGCGCCTACAAGAACAGTAACAAGTTGCCGGCCGCCGCGATCGATCAGCGAGAGGAGATTATCGACGCGCTTGGTGATCTCATGGTCTATTGTTTGGGGCTTTGTGAAATGATGGAAGTCAACGCCGAAACGGTGTTGACGGCAATTGTCGAGAACAACAAAAAACGCACCCATACCGGATGGATGTAAGAAAGGGAAATCTGATGACTGTACTGACGCAAGAACGACCTGCTATGACCGCACCAACAGCGCGCACCGGCATCATCGACTGTGATGTCCATGTCTTTCCGCGCGATCTGGACGAGATCCGCACCTATATGACCATGCCCTGGCGCGACCGCTTTAAGGGCGGCGGACGCGGCTTCTTCGGCAATCCGGTGCATGGCAATCGCATGGACGCCAAGCCCCCCTCTGGGTTACCGACAGGCGCCGACCCGGACTTTTTGCGCGAGCAGTTGATCGACACCTACGGCATTGCCCATGCCATCCTGCTGCCGCGCGCCTTTTGCAATCTGCACCCCGACCCCGACTTTGGCACGGCGATTGCCGCGGCCTATAACGACTGGCTGGCCGACACGTGGCTGACTAAGTACAACCATGACGGCCTCTTTAAGGGCTCAATCACCATTGCCCACCAAGATCCGCAAGCCGCGGCCAAGGAGATCGAGCGCTGGGCGCACCATCCGCACTTTATTCAGGTGATGACTGATTCCGGCGCACGCGCCCCCTTTGGCCAACGCCAATACTACCCCATCTATGAGATGTGCAATAAGTATGGCCTGCCCTTTGCCATCCACCCCGGCACCGATGGCATGGGCATTAATGTGCAGCCATCGCCCGGCTACCCCACCCATTACATCGAGTGGCACACTTGTCTCGCGCTGAGCTTTCAGGCCCACTTGGTCAGCTTTTTGACGGAGGGGGTCTTTGAACGCTTCCCCAACTTTAAAGTGGTGATGGTGGAGGGAGGCGTCTCTTGGTTGCCGGCGCTGATGTGGCGTTTGGACCAGGAGTGGAAGGCACTGCGTTCGGAAGTGCCGTGGGTGCGCAAACCACCCAGCGAATATCTGCGTGACCATGTACGTCTTTCCAGCCAGCCGCTGGAGCGGCCTGCCAATGACCAACATCTGCGTTGGATGTTGGAGATGATGGACGCCGAGCATCTGCTCATGTTTGCCAGCGACTATCCCCATTGGGACTTTGACTCGCCGACCCATGCCTTTCCGAAACTGCCACAGCCATTGCATGATCGGATCTTCTTTGAAAATGCGCGCGAGTTTTATGGGCTGCAATAATAGTTTGTAAGACCCAAAGAGGTGCGTCCCATTTTCGGGGAATTCCAGAGCAGGCCCAACGAGCTTGCCCGGTGCAATCCCCCCAATGTGGTACGCACCCGTCCCAAAGGAGTGACTATGAAACGTGTCGCACCCTTGCGTTATGATGTGATCTTCAAAAAGGCCTTTAGCGACCCGGAGATTTTTACGGCTTTTGTGCATGATGTCTTGGGCGTCCACATTGAAATTAATAAGGTGGAAACGGAAAAATCATTCAAACCACCCATAGGGCGCGTCGCCTCCCGTTTCGACCTTTTTGCGGAAGACCCAAAAAATCGAATTGTAGTCGATATTCAACATGTCCGCTACCTCGACCATTACGACGCGTTTTTGCACTATCATTGTGCCGCCATCTTGGAACAGGTGGCCAAGGCCGAAAATTATCGTCCTAAGTTGGCGGTCTACAGAATTATCGTCTTGACTAGTGGTGATAAGCATAACGTCGATCTGGCGACGATCGATTTTGATCCGAAAACGCGTAATGGCCAGGGATTGGGCGAAATTCCTCATAAAGTGGTCTATCTATGTCCAAAGTATGCGAATGACGCAACACCTGCACCACTGCGTGAATGGTTGCGCGCCATTGATGACACATTGGACGAAACCGTGGAAGAGGAAACATATCAGAATCCGCTGATTCAACGCATTTTTGGCTTGATTGAGCAAGATAGCATTTCGCCGGAAGAACGAGCAAGAATGTTTGAAGAATATAATCAAGAAATGCTCAAGCAGGAGACTATCCAACAGCGCACTATCGAAATCGCACGGGCAATGCTAGCGAAGGGGCTCGACATTGACTTAATCGTTGAACTGACCAACCTAAGCAAGATTGAAATCGACGCATTGTCAGAACGATGAAGCAGATTGCAGTGAATTTTGAAAATTGTAAGGAGGTGAAGCGTGACAAAGCACATTGTCGCTCCGGTCAGCGAGTTGCCGGTCGGGGCGCGTAAAATTGTGGAGATCAATGGTCGCACCATTGGCGTTTTTAATATCAAAGGACACTATTATGCCCTGCGCAATCTCTGCCCCCATCAAGCCGCTCCGCTGTGCCGAGGAATTGTCACCGGTACAACGCTGCCCAGTCAGCCCGGCGAGTATATCTGGGATCGCGATGGCGAAATCATTCGCTGTCCCTGGCATGGTTGGGAATTCGACCTGACCACGGGGCGCTCAGTTTTTAACCCTCACAAATTGCGTGTCAAAACCTACGAGGTGACCGTGGAACGGGCCGGCGCATTGGTCAAAGAGCAGCGCAATGCCGACGACGAAGATCCCGCAGTCGAAACCTATCCGGTGACCGTGGAGGATGAGTTGATTGTGTTGCATCTTTAGCTGAAAAAAGCCGGTTGCTCGCTTTGCGGTTTTCCGCTACAATTGGCAGCATCCTCCACTGATCTTCAACTTTGCTGAAATTTTATTAAAATTTGCTGATGCACTATCTCATCTGTTTGAGGAGGAATCTGTCATGCCCACAGTTCGTGACATCTATCAATTTGATGAACTTACCTGGCCCGAGGTCAACGAGGCGGTGGCAATGGGCAAAATTCCCATTATTCCCACCGGTTCGGTCGAGCAACATGGCCATCACCTGCCGCTCAAGGTCGATCATCTCTGCGCTACTGCCGTCGCCACGGAAGCGGCCCGCCTACGCCCGGAGATCAGCCTAGTGCTGCCACCAGTAAGCTATGGCTATGTTCACCACGTGATGGACTTCCCCGGCTCGCTCAACATTCACTTTGAGCACTTTATCCAATACCTGCTCGACATCTGCAAGAGTCTGGCCTACCACGGTTTTAAGAAGATGGTGATCGTCAACGGCCACGGCTCCAACCATCCGCTAGTCGAGTTGGCGGCGCGCCGTCTGATTGTCGAGACCGACGCCAGTTGCGCCTTCTGTAGCTGGTGGCAGATGTTGACGGTCAACCCAGACTTTATGCCCAACTGGCGCGAGAGCATCTACCCTGGCGGCTGTGCCCATGCCGGCGAGTTGGAAACTTCGATGTTGATGCACCTGGCGCCGGAACTTGTGCGCACGGAGAAGATCAAGAGCGAAATCGCCAAGACCAACCAGATGGGCTCCAAATATATCTACGTCGATCTCTTTGGCGGCGGGCCGATGGGCTTGGTGGAGTGGACGAGCCAATACAGTGACAGCGGCGTCATGGGCGAAGCAGAAAAGGCGACGGCAGAGAAGGGGAAACTGGCTTTTGAGGAAGCGAGCCGTAACTTGGCCGGCTTTGTCGCCGAATATTATGATCGCAAGATCGAGCCACGCACACCGCATCAGACCCAAGCGCCGACCTTTCCGTTATCCTTCCCAACAGATTAAGTGAGCAATCAATGACAGTACAACTGAAAGTAGGCGTAATCGGCTGTGGCGGCCATGCGCAGAGCCATTTCGCGATGATCAAAGCAGAACCCCGCATGAAATTGGTGGCTATTGCAGAGGTAAATGAGCAACGGCGCGCCGAGGTCCAGGCCAAACACCAGCCCGAAGTTGCCTTTGGTGACTATCGAGAGATGTTAGACAAAACGCAGCTGGATGTGGTCTATGTCGTGACGCTGGCAGGTCACCTCTTACCCATTGTTCAGGAATGTCTGGGTCGCGACCTTCATACCTCCATTGAAAAGGCGCCGGGCTACACGACCGCAGAGACGCGCCAGATGGTGGAAGCTGCGCACCAAAGCAAAGGCAAGGCGATTGTCTCCTTTAATCGTCGTTATATGCCCGAAATTTTGGCTGTGCGCCGCTTAGCCCAGGCGCGGGGCGGCGCCGTGCAAGTGGCGGCCAACTACCACAAACCGGCCTCGGGCATGGTGCCACCGGACCGTCAAGCCATTGTGCCGCCGGAGCTAACCTCCGACGCCATTCACCATGTGGATCTAATCCGCTGGATGACCGGGCGCACCCAGGCCGAAGCGCGTGCCGCCACAGAGGTCTATGCCCACACCTGGCGCGGTGTGGGAGTGCCGGCGCCCCATCACAACGCCGTCATTAAGTTTGACGACCACACCCACGGCGTCATGATGAGCCACTTTGGCGTCGGCTATCGCATCCAGAGCGCCGAAGTCCATGCTGAGGACATGTCCGCTTACCTGGATCTGACCGGCAAACCGCAAATCGCACTCTACCTCGACGGCAAGTTGGTTGAAGCGCCGCTCGATCTGGCGGAGGTCGGCGGACCAGGCTTTAACGAAACGTGCCATTTCGTGGATTGCATCCTCAATGACCAAACCCCTTGGAGCACCATTGACGACGCAGTCAAAACGATGGAACTCTGCGAAGCGATTGTTGCCGGTCACCAAGGGGCGCTGTAGCCAATGCAGCCGCTCTTTTCCGTCATTCTCCCCACCTACAACCGCGCCTACGTACTCTGGAAGGCGATCCAAAGTGTAATCGCCCAGAGCGAGCCGCGCTGGGAGTTGATTGTGGTCAATGACGGATCGACCGACTGCACCCTGCGCCTGTTGGAAGAATTTCGGGATCCACGTCTGCGGGTGATCACCACGGCTAATCGCGGTCCCTCGGTGGCGCGCAATCAAGGATTGGTCGTGGCCGCGGCGCCCTATGTTGCCTACCTGGATTCGGATAATGTTTGGCATCGGGAATTTCTCGCTGTCATGCTTGAGTCGATCCAACGACAGCCACAGGCCATCTGTTGGTATTGCAACGCCAACACTACCTTTTGGGAGCGAACGAAAGAAGGTGAGTGGCACGTGATCTGGCGCAAGAGTGCGCAGGGCGAACCGAAAACGCGGGAGGCTCTCTGGCGTCTCAGTGGGGTTGATACCAACTGCATGGTGCATCGGTGCGCGGCTGGCTTAGCCATTGGCGGCTGGGACGAACAATGTCGCTGGCTGGAAGATTGGGACTTTTTCCTGCGCATCTTTCTCCGCTATCCAGATCAGGTTGTGCACATTCCCTACACATTGGTCGAATACCGCCAGGTCCACGGCACAGGCGCGGACGGCATCTGCGCCGAAGCGCGTGAAGACTTCGCCCAAGAGCAGGCTGGCCGCGCCTATCTCTTGGCCAAGTGGGGTACCCATCCTGAATTTGCCGCCACTGACAAGTTGACAAAAACCCAAGCCGATCTCCCCTTGCTACGCGCTTCCCCATTCCCTCATGCTCCAGTCACCTAATGATACTGCTGACCTATCTTCCGAAGTAGGGTTCCCCCCACTGACGCCCCAAAGCCGCCTCAGCGACTAGTCTAGTTCTTATTGCGCAACGCAGAAACTCTCACCCAAAGGGCGCCTGCCTTTGGGTGAAGAGCACAAAGGTAGGGGTAGGACTAGTGCACGGTCAGGGAAGTTTGGCCCGTTTAGAGGTAGTCACCCAGGTCTTCCAGGAAGGGGCGGCGAATGGTGAAAGACAGGAGATGTGCGTTGCCCCTTCCAGGAAGACGCACGCCAGCGCACCCGCGTGGGCTCAACTCGCAAAATTTCGGTTACACTGCACTAAGATCCAGCAGCGCCTGCAGGCGCTTCTCAGAGTGAGGGCGGGGTTTTACCCCCGTTATCAGGCGGGCCGCCAGTATCACCTAATTACAGAGAAACCAATGCACGTATAGGGAGTGCGTCCCATTTTGGGAAGACTGGCTGATCAACTAAAATTCGTTAATCAGGGTAAGCACCCCAATGTGGTACGCACCCCGTATAGAGGATGAATTGGCTTGACTCTTTTTTTCGCATACAATGAGAACTAATTCATCCTAATAGCTTGGCTCCTATAGGGATGCGGCTGAAATTGCATTTTCCCCCTCTGGAAAATGGTGCAATTTCAGTTTACCGCCCATAGGAGCGAATAGCTTTACATCATGGAAGTGGAAGCGAGTACCATGTCGGACCAAGAAATTATTGTTCTGGGGGGAAGTGGCAGCCCCAAGTTGACCCAAAATATCTGCGCCTATTTGGGCATTCAACCTGCCCGGCGCGATGTCATTCGCTTTTCGGATGGGGCGATCTTTGTACGCGTGGGGGAAAATGTACGGGGACGCAATGTCTATTTAGTGCAATCGACCATCTTTCCCACCAATGACAACTTTATGGAGTTGCTCTTTTGGATCGACGCGCTAAAACGGGCCAGCGCCGAATCGGTCACGGTTATTATGCCCTATTTCAGTTATGTCAAAGGGGACAAGAAGGACCAGCCGCGCGTCTCGTTGCGTGCGCGTGTCTGTGCCGACGCGATAGAGGTTGCCGGCGCCGATCGCGTCATTACGCTGGATATGTTGCCTCCCCAACTCCAAGGCTTTTTCCACATTCCGGTCGACAATCTCTATGCGCTGCCGCTCTTCTGTGAAGCCATTAAGCGCAAGCAATTTGAAGATCTGGTCATCGTTTCACCGGACATCGGCTTTGCCAAACAGGCGCGCAAATATGCCACCTATCTGGATGCACCGCTGGTCATTGGTAATAAAGAGCGCAAAGGCCATGATGAAAAAGCAGAAATTTTGGATATTATCGGAGATGTATGCAACAAAACCGCTGTGATTGTCGATGATTTTACCGTCTCCGGCGGCACCTTGGTGGAAACGGCAGAGAAGCTGCTGGAGCAGGGCGCCAAGGCGGTCTACGCCGCGGTCACCCATGGCGCCTTTGGCCAAGGCTCCATGGAGCGCATTATGGCCAGCCCCATTCAACAGCTCATGATTACCGATTCCATTGAAACGCAGCCGACCCCCCTCTGTAGCAAAATCGAAATCTGTTCGGTCGCGCCCCTCTTTGGCGAAGCGATCCGGCGCATCCACGATCGTTCAAGTATTAGTGTGCTCTTTCCCCAATAGTGCGTAGGGGAGAGGATAACAGGGTAGCACCGCTGCTACCCCCTCTCTTTACACCCAGAAGGTAGCGCCCGCTTCACGCCGGATCACAATGTTGCGCCAATGAGTTTTGTCAGCTTACCCAAATTGCAGTCCCTGGGCCAGCGGCAGTTCCGAGGTCCAGTTGATGGTGTTGGTCTGCCGGCGCATATAGCCCTTCCAGGCGTCGGAGCCGGACTCGCGCCCGCCGCCGGTCTCCTTTTCGCCGCCAAAAGCGCCACCGATTTCCGCGCCGCTGGTGCCGATATTGACATTGGCAATGCCGCAATCAGAGCCGCTGTGGGCCAGAAAACGCTCGGCCGCAAGCAAGTTGGTGGTAAAGATTGCGCTCGATAACCCCTGCGGTACATCGTTGTGCAGGGCAATTGCCTCATCCAGGTCGTCGTAGGCCATCACATAGAGGATCGGTGCAAAGGTCTCCTCGCAGACCAAGGGCGATTGGCGCGTCATGCGTACAATCGCCGGCTCGACAAAGTGCGGTCCCTTCTCCGGCAGCAAGCCCCCGCCGATGAGAAGCGCACCGCCGTCGGTCTGCACCTGGGCCAGCGCCGCCTGCATATTCTCTACGGCACGGGCCGAGATCAGCGGTCCCATTAGTGTGCCGGCCGCCATCGGGTCGCCAATCGGCACGGTTTTGTAGGCGCGCACCAGCCGGTCGCACAGTTCATCCATAATGCTGGCATGGGCAATGATGCGCCGGGTTGAAGTACAGCGTTGGCCGGCGGTCCCCACCGCACCAAAGACAATCGCACGCACCGCCAGATCCAGGTTGGCTTCTGCGGTGACAATAATCCCATTGTTGCCCCCCAGCTCCAGAATGGTCCGTCCCAGCCGGCTGGCCACCGTCTGCGCCACATGCTTACCGACACGGATTGAGCCGGTAAAGCTAATGAGAGGCAGTCGTGTATCGTTGAGCATACGGTCGCCCACCTCGCTGTTGCGGCCAATGGCCAGGTTAAAGATGCCGCGCAAGCCGTGGTCGGCCATTACCCGGTTGCAAATGTGCTGCACCGCCACCGAGACCAATGGCGTGGTCGGTGATGGCTTCCAGATCATGGTGTCGCCACAGACTGCGGCAATGGCTGCGTTCCACGACCAGACCGCCACCGGGAAGTTAAAGGCGGTGATAATGCCGACCGGCCCCAGCGGGTGCCACTGTTCATACATGCGATGGCCGGGCCGCTCGGAGTGCATGGTCAGTCCATAGAGCTGACGTGAGAGACCCAGGGCAAGGTCACAGATGTCGATCATCTCCTGCACCTCGCCTATGCCCTCGGCGCGGATCTTGCCCATCTCCAGCGTCACCATCTCGCCCAGCGGCTCCAGATACTCACGCAACGCCGTGCCCAAATCGCGCACCACCAGGCCGCGCTTGGGCGCCGGTGTCATGCGCCAGGTGGCAAAACTCTGTTGCGCCATCGCCACCACTTGGTCATAGGTGGCGCCAGTCGCCTGGACCACGCTGCCGATGGCTTCACCGGTCGTGGGGTTATAGGAAACCAACTTCTCCCCTTGCGTATCTGCAACCCAACCATCAGGTCCGGTGCATGCGCCGGGGTTCACTGCCTGCAAATGTAATTTTTCTAAAAGTGCTTTCATCTCGACTATACCCCTTTGGGATTTACGATGCCTGCTCTGCCGGGTAGCCACGTGGCGTAAATCAAAAATCGTAAATCATAATTGTCTCACGCGCGCCAGCACACCTCATCGCCCACCGCGATCTCGCCATCATCAAGCACCTGACCATAGGCGCCGCCACCCCAGTTGTCATACATGGCCTCACGCAGGCCAGGGTGGGCCTCGTCCATGCGCTCACATGGTTTGGTCTCGCCATAGATGCTAATGCGCACCGGGCCAACTTGTAGGATTTTGCCCCGGCTTTGGGTCAGATCCATGCCACTGACCATCAGATTAGCGCGGCGTTCGCTCGGGTCCAAAAAAGCGCCGGTCTCCTGCATGAGCCGTTCCCAGCTCTCCTGGGCGATGATGGTGACCTGGCGCTTGCCCCCTTGATCGGCACTGCCGACCAGACCGCGGTTGGCCTTTAGTTCCGCCCGTTCCCTGGCGTCCATCACCCCACGATGGGCGCGCTTAAGCCAAATCGCTTCGAGTTTGCCGGTAGTCATGGGTGTGCCTCCTTTGTCGATCGCTCACGCGAGTTGATATTGGGTGATTGGGTGATTGGTAATTGAGTTTGTCGAAACCACCAATCACTCAATCACCAACCTATTACATTTTTCGCTGGGGAATAGAATAATCGGAATGGGCGCTTTGGTCAACAATTGGAGGGGAGGAGGGGCATGGTTCACATAGGCGCTTATCATCTTGACAACTCAAGCGCGGAGCCAGCATTCTCTAGTGCGGCGGCTAGGCGGAACCGGCGTTAGAGAACGCCTCCTCCGCAAGGGTAACGTGCCGGGGACGGACCAAGACTTGGCGCGTATACAAGGCTACGTGAGGTCCGTCCCCGGCACGTCCCCGGTGGCCAGCGTAAACTCGTCCTAAAACAGAAATGTATTTAGGGATAAACAAACGCTTGACATTGCTCAATCACCGGAGTATACTCTAAAAATAAACCGAGACTCTGTTTATTAAAGGAATGATTATGGCCCGTACCGTTGACCAAGCCGCCTACGCCGCCAAGCGCAATGAAATTCTTGATGTCGCCCAACGTCTTGTGCTGCGCAAAGGCTATGAGAAGATGACGATCCAGGATATGCTGCGCGAATTGGATATGTCCAGTGGTGCGTTCTATCACTACTTTGATTCAAAGCCGGCAGTGCTGGAGGCGTTTATCGAACGGATCAAAGAAGAGGTGGATCAGCCGCTCCTTCCCATTGTACAGGATCCCAATTTGAGCGCTCTGGAAAAATTGCAAGGGTTCTTTGACACGCTTGACCGTCTGCGCCTGGCCCATAGGGCCGATGTTGTGGCGCTGAGCCGCGTTTGGTACACCGACGAGAACGCCATTGTGCGCCAAAAAGTAGATGCGGCCGTGGTGCAACAGCGTGCGCCGTTGCTGAACGCCATCGTTCGGCAAGGCATTCAAGAGGGCATCTTTACGATTACCTACCCTGCACAGGCGGGCGAAGTCATTCTCGCCCTGTTACAGGGGATGGGCAACACCCACGCCCGGTTACTGCTCACCGTGGACCAGGAGACTGATGGTGAGCGGCGCGGCGCGGAGATCGTTGCGGTCCATGCCGCCTATATGGAGGCAGTTGAGCGTCTGCTTGGCGCGCCTGCACACTCCTTATATCGCGTTGATACAGCAGCAGTCCAAGTGTGGGTGACTGCGTTGCGGAAGGACATAACAGCAAAGGAACAGGAATGATCATGAAAAAGCTCATTATTCCAACCCTACGTACATTTGTAATCGGCGCCATCGCGCTGGGGCTATTCCTTTTTCTGCCGGCGTGGACGCTCACCTATTGGCAGGCGTGGCTCTTTATTGGGGTCTTTATGACTTCAGTAAATGCCATCGGCGTCTACCTTTCACTGCAAGATCCAGCACTGCTGGCGCGACGCAAGAAGTTCGGACCGGCGGCGGAGCAAAACACGGCGCAAAAAATCATTATCTCGGTCGCGATCCTCAGCAATGTGGCTTTGCTGGTTTTCTGCGCCCTCGACTACCGCTTGGGCTGGTCGCCTGTGCCGCCGGCAGTCTCCTTAGTGGGCGATGGACTGGTTGCCCTTGGCTTACTCATCGATCTGTTCGTCTTCCGCCAAAATAGCTATGGCGGCTCCACAATCGAAACTGTTGCCGAGCAAAGGGTCATAACGACGGGGCTCTATGCGCTGGTGCGTCATCCCATGTATGTGGGTGTCCTGGTGTTGGTCGCCGGCGTCCCTCTGGCCCTTGGTTCCTGGTGGGGCCTGTGGATCCTGGTGCTGACCATACCGGTGCTGATGTGGCGCATCCGTGATGAGGAGAAGTTGCTGGAGCAAGAGTTAGCCGGTTACCGAGAATATGAGCAAAAGGTGCCCTATCGCCTCGTACCTTATCTCTGGTAGAAAGGAACCAAGAGCATGATAGCAGGCAAAGTGATCTTTATCGTCGCGCTGATCATGCAGATCATCATTCGTTACCCCTATCGCAAGCGGGTTGACTACAGCAAGAGTGACCGTCAGGAGCGCTTCTTGCTCCTGTTGATTACGATTGGCGGCGTAGTGATCCCCTTTATCTATATTTTCAGTGGTTGGCTGGCCTTTGCCGACTATCGCTTACCTGGCTGGTTGGTGGGTGTGGGGGCAGTTATCATGGCAGGGGGTCTCTGGCTCTTCTGGCGCGCCCACACCGATCTAGGCCATAACTGGTCATCGACCCTGGAAATCCAGGCGCAGCACACCCTGGTCACCACAGGCGTCTATCGGCGCATCCGCCACCCAATGTACAGCGCCATGTGGTTGATGATCCTGGCCCAACCATTCCTCTTAACCAACTGGCTGGCCGGCTTTTGTGGCCTTGTCACCTTTGGCGCCATGTACTTTCTGCGGGTGCCCAAGGAAGAGGCGCTAATGTTACAAACCTTTGGCGACCCATATCGACAGTATATGGCGCAGACGGGTCGGATTTTTCCTACGGGTGGCTTCCGCTAGGATACGACGGCCTAAGTAAGCCTATAGTTGATCAGTAGGACAGGAATGCAGTGGGACAGTGGAACAGTTACTGCTGCATGGCGCTGGTGTATGATGTCAGCGCATGAATTAGCGCGGGTGGCACATTACCTTTCGCTGTCGTCTGCACATGAGCTAAGTCTGGGGTAGCGACCACAAAGATTGGTCTGTGGGAGGAATTGGCTGGCGCTGTAACTCCCCTGCCGTGGCGCGTTCTGCTAGCATGGACTCGGTAGCTTGTGGCGTCTCTTGGGTAACTTCTGCAATTTCGCGTGTGGTAAGTTGCCCCCAATGGCGGATGTAGGAGATGATATCTATCGAGGCCGACAAGGTCACCGCCGGGGCAAGCTGGCGTACTGCAGCGAGCAACGCGTCGTAGGGACGGTACCCAACGATCAGAATGGCTTGTGCGGTGTGGTTGCGTAGGATCAGCGTCGGAAAGCGACCAATTTCGCGCCAGCGTACATCCTTGAGGTCCTCACGCAGCCCTTCTAACACAGCTGGACTTTCCAGATCCTGTACAAACTGTTTGGCGTCGAAACCACTCTGCGTAGCGGCCAGTTCATGCGCTACCGCCTGCTGCACGTCAAGGCGTGCGATGTTACGCCCTTCCACCATGACCGCTGCGCGCAGTTGCCGCAGGTAGTGCTCACCGGCGGCGGGGCCTTGCTGCTCGGCCGCTTTTACGGCAATGCAGGCTGGGTAGGAAGAGGCGGGGGCATCCGTAAACCAGATGCGCTCATTGATCGGCATGCCCGAGAATGTGCGCACCTGGTACCAGAGCGGCCCCATCTGCACCGGACGGCTCACGTCGTTGAGGGGGTCATTAAAGCGCTGCCAATCCGGGATCATGCCCCCCATGCGATAGCTCCAGTGCAGTTGGTCACCGAGTTCATAGCGCAGCCGTCGCCACTGCGGCTCAAAGGCCCAACTCCACGAGCAGAGGGGATCCGTGTAATAGGTAATCTGCAACAATGACGGGTCGGGGGCGCCAGCGGCTGCACCCCCGACTGCCAATTCAGCAGCGTCTGACTCCGCGGCAATGGCCGGATCAACCATTGTTCTTGACTTCCTGCGGACTGGCCAGCTCGGCGGGATAGGTGTTCCATTGATTGCCGGCGCCATCCTTAGGCATGGCGGACTTCACCTCGGTGCTACGCTGCTTGCTCAGTTCTTGATTTTTCTTCATTACCCCTTCCTGGGTTTGGGTGGAGCCATTCGGGCTGTGCTGGTGTAGACCCTGGTTGCTGCGCACATGTTCCAGTGGATCCTCAATATACACCCAATGCTCACCACTGCTCCACGGCCCCTGTCCATTGTTCCAAGGCCCACGCGCGCTAGCGCCATTGGAGAGATTGTAGTAGGTGTGGGTGAAACGCGGATCGCCTTGCAAGACGCCGGGCGGGAAATTGGGTTGAATATCTTCCAGTGCGGCGCTGAACATTTGGAAGTGGGCGATCTCGCGTGTCATCAGGAAGCTCAGGCTCTCCTTGACGTGGGGATCATCGGTGAACTGCATCAGATATTCATAGACAATCTTGGCGCGCGATTCAGCTGCAATATCAGAACGCAGATCCACGGTGAGATCGCCGTTGGCGTTGACATAGGTTCCGCTCCAGGGGGCGCCGGCGCTGTTGGTCAAAAGGGGGCCTCCCCCGGAGAGCACCAGCGTCTGTGGTGCAATCATGGCTTCGTGGAGCAAGCTTTCTTTCGCTGCTTTGCCTTTGAGCAATTGCATAATCTCTGCCTCTTCTGCGGCATTCTTCAGTTCACCATTGATGCCATCCAACAGCATCGTAATTGTAGCGCCCACGATCTCCAGGTGGCTGAATTCCTCAGTAGCAATATCCATTAGCAGATCATACTTGTCCGGGTAGGGTTGGCGCGCCGCAAAGGATTGCACAAAGTACTGCATGGCTGCAGCCAGTTCCCCGTTAGCGCCGCCAAACTGCTCAAGCAGCAAGCGGGCAAAAGCCGGATCAGGGCGCGAGACGCGGGCATTGAACTGAAGTTCTTTGACGTGATAAAACATGGATGGGCTTTTCCTTTCTTTGCATAGCTTCGTGAACGCACCTGATGCAGTGTCAACGAGGGCGGTCGTCATTCGTCTTCCTGAAAGGGGACGGCGTACTTCCTGTTCTTAACCAGCCGTCCCCTTCCAGGAAGATCTGGGGACCACCTCTACTAACAAAACTTCCCACACACCGTACCAAAGTGCGCCTGTATTAAAAACGGTCGTTGCCTAAGTTGCTGCTAGGACGAATAACGACCGTTTTCAAACCGAGTTCGTTATAGGATGCGCCCTCTTGTCCAACATTGCATGTACCCAGGTATAGAACCCAGATACAGATCCACTGCGCTATCACTGCCCCTGTCCATTCCGGGTGTGTACCCCATTTGGGCAGTACACCGGACGTTTTAGGCCACTCCAAAAAATAAATTGTACATGAGCAGAACAAATAGCTCAACGAGTTCGCGCCGGGCGCCCCATGAGCGCGCAACACGCAACACGCTCTGTATATTTATTTTCTTGGAATGACCTTAGTGGGTGCTTCTAGGCAATTCCACCAAATGGGACGTGTGATAAACTTCCTGCGGATTGTGCGCAAGAAGTGTATAACGATAAAATTTTAGAAACCCTATAAAGATGAACGCCGACCCCGCGGCATTAAACGCAACGCGCAGCCAGTGCAGATTTTCAAACTCCCACGCGGTCTGACGCAGAAACTCTGCCGAATGGAGTGCCGTCCCTTCGACAAACATAATGGTGTTGCGCGGCCAGAAGAAGAGCATCGACGCCACTCCCTCGCCCACGATCATGAGCAAACTGGCCAGGATCCACCAGCGCGCCGCCTTTACCCGCCAGCCCAAAAGCAACGACGCCGCACCAAAGATCCAGTTAGTCAACCCCAGCGGCGGGAAAAAGTCATGGGGCGCGCGTACGGACATAAATTCTAGCGCCACCGCAAAGGAGGCCGGTGGGTCGCGAAAGATGTTGGGGTAGATCATCCAGGTTTCCATGACAATGCTCCCCAGCAGGATCATCATCACCCAAAGGTAGACCAGCAGCACACCGAAGGTAATTCGTTGCAGATTCATTTGTTGCTCCTACTTTATTATCTCTGTTATCTCTCAGGCATTAGTCGGGTTCATTGTTTTCAGCAAAACCAGCGCGACAAGTCCAACCACGCCACCCCAAATCGCATTGGTGACCAGTACCGAGACCGTGGCATAGAGAGTGGTCAGTGGACCTAGAAGTTTTCCCTGTAACATTGGCGAGAGAGTGGCGCTGAGCAGGATGGCAAAGACGCCATAGGCTACCCCGGTCAAGATCAAGGTAGGGAAGGGGTAACGCACTTTGTTGCAAACAACAATTGCTAACCAGGCCAGGGAGATCAATAAGGTGATGAGGAGTGGTCCAATGGGGCGCCCCAGCCCTTCCATCAGACCTGTGATATTTAACACAGGGCGGATTAATGCCAACGCGCCCATGCCAAGGATGAGCGGCCAGTGTAATTGATCAAATTTACTCATAAACATTTCCTTTCTAAAGGATTTCTCTAAGGCCATTTCAAGAAAATAAATATCAATTGTGGAGTTGCCTTAGCTTATATGAAATTGCTCCTTTGCACATCGGTCCACAGGCGTTCTTTGTTGTCGTTATTTGTTGACCTCGGCCTACAACAGCGGACGACAGCACAATCGCGCGGTGCTGTATAGACAGCTTGCCCACAATCCGTTATACTCAGTAAACCGGAACGCTGCTGGGCGACAAATCTGTTTTTTTGGAAAAACCCGGGTTTGTGGCTGTGGACTGCTGATACTGAGCGCTATGCAACAGATGATCGACAACAAACAGGAGCACCAAGAACAACCGGCGCCGGCGTGGCTGCTGGACCTCTTGCTTGGCATTGCCATCACCCTGGTCATCGCGCTGGTGATCACCGCCGACCAAGGGGGCAGGCAAAAACCCGACATCATTGCCTACCTCTTTGCCTGCGGCTTTGGCGGCTTGATGTTGGTGCGGCGGCGCTGGCCGGTGGTGGTGCTGGTGGTGACCATGTTTCTGCTCTTTATCTACTATGCACTGGGCTACCCGGCCATTGGTCTGGCCGTGCCGGTCTCGGCCGCGCTCTACTCGGCGGCGGAACTTGGGCACTTGCCGGCAGCCGTCGTGGTGAGTCTATTATTGATGATGGTCTCCACCTGTTTTCGTTATTTGGAAGGCCAGTCGGTCGCCTTCCTGCTGGGCTATGAACTGATCTCGGCGGCGACCATGATGGCCGCCGCGATTGCCCTGGGGGATAGCACACGCGCCCGCCACGCCCTGCGCGCCGAGCAGGAACAGACAGCGCGGCTCATTGCACAAGAACATGCCTACCGTGCTGAACAGCGGGTGCAGGCGGAACGAGTGCGCATGGCGCGCGATCTGCATGATGTCATCGGCCACAGCATCGCCGTGATCACCTTGCACGCGGCCGTGGCGCAAGAGGCCATCGGACGCAACGAAGAGGAAGCGCGCCAGGCGCTCACCCACATCCGCACAACCAGCACCGAGACCATGCGTGAATTGCGCGCCACAGTCAAGCTGCTGCGCAACCCGGCCAGCGAACCACCCGAACGTGCGACAACCACACTCACCAGCCTGGCCCCGTTGGTGGAAAATGCCCGCGCCAGCGGCTTACAGGTGATAGTCAATTGCACGGGTGACCTGGAGCGGGCGCCGGCCACGGTGGCGACGGCAGCCTATCGGATTATCCAGGAAGCGCTAACCAATGTCATCCGTCATGCCCAGGCAACCACGGTAACGCTCACCATTGCGGCGGAGCGGCAGACCCTGCGGTTGCAGGTCAGCGACAATGGTGTGGCATCAGCCGCGGCCAACCTGCAGGGCAACGGCATCGTCGGCATGACGGAACGGGCGCGGCTGCTGGGTGGCGCCCTCCGCGCCCAACCCCAACCCGGCGGCGGCTTTATGGTGGATGCGGTGCTCCCACTGGAGGATGCACCATGATTTCTGTTGTATTGGTGGATGATCAGCCACTGGTGCGCGCCGGCCTGCGTACGCTGTTGGAGCATGATCCGGAAATTACCGTCCTGGACGAGGCTGATAATGGGCGGCGCGGGGTGTGGGCGGTGCAGCAACACCGGCCGGATGTGGTGCTAATGGACATTCGGATGCCGGAGATGGACGGGTTGGCGGCGACACGTCAGATTGTCAGCGACCCAGCGCTGCAAGCAACCAAGGTGGTCGTATTGACCACCTTTGATGAGGATGAGCAGATCGAAGAGGCCATTCGCGCCGGCGCCGCGGGCTATCTGCTCAAAGATCTCTCCCCCGATGAATTGCGCCGGGCGGTGCACGTGGTGGCCGGCGGTGAGGCGCTACTTGCTCCGGCCATTACCCGCCGGGTGATGCAAAAGTTGGCCGCCCATACCGCCGGCCGCACCAACCCTGCGCTACTAGCCGACCTGACCGAGCGCGAACAGGAGGTCTTGCGCCACATTGGCTTGGGTGAGTCTAACGAAGAGTTGGCGGCTAGCCTGACCATCAGCCCGGCTACGGCGCGCACCTATGTCAGCCGTCTGTTAAGCAAACTCAACGCCCGCGACCGCTCCCAGTTGGTCATTATTGCCTATGAGAGCGGTCGCGTGACGCCGGGGCAGGGATAGGTGCTAATCTTCTCCTCCCTAAACTCAAGCGTCCCTACAGGGCGGATCAACCCATCATCACTGATTTCACAAAACACGACAGCAAAGTGCTAATGGGTTTGAACAATCAAGGATCAGAACAGCGTTCACGGTAGTTGAAATTCGCTGATCAACGGTTCATGGTCCGAAATCTGCACGGTGTCTTTGACACGCACATAGTGCTGACCGATGACTAGCTCGTCGGCAAAGAACAGGTAATCGAGCGTGCGATCTGGCCCAGGCACGGTTGGATCATTGGCGCAATAGGTAAACCACTGGAGCGCATTTGTCCCCGTCACTTCCTCTTGGCTGGGAACAGCCTGGTAATGAGCATATAAGGGGGCGATTTCGGTCTCAGGGTTGTAATACGCTTGTTGGCGCGCCGGTAGTTGTGCAAAAGCCGCGGCATTCGGCAACAGATTGAAGTCGCCGCCGATCAGCCACAAGACATTCGCCTTGTTCAATGCATTCAAGCGTGCATCAATTTGCGCCACCTGCTGTGCCATCGTATCGGCGCCTTTGACAAAAGCATCCGGGTGGGTGGTCAAGACGGCTAACCGGCTGCCGTCGGCCATAGATAAATCCGCCTCTAAGATAGCGCGTTTGGGGTTGAATTGTTGCATGATGAGATTGTTCGTGCTTGGGGCAAGCTGATAGCGTTGTGCCTGCTCAATTTTGTACTTAGAGAGAATGGCCAGGGTCATCCCGACCGCACCATGAACGCGGGGATGCGGCACATACAAGGCTTTCCAGTAGTAGCTTTGGGCCTGGCATGGATAAAGCCCAGGCAGCAACGCCTGTAAGCGGGCCAGTTGATCTTCGTAATCGGTGCGGGCGGCGCCTTTGTCGACTTCTTGTAACAATACGAGATCGGGATCTTCGGCACGAATGACACGAGCGACTTCGCTTAGTGTCTGGTCAATAGCGGCGGGCGACGGGCGTTCATCCGGGCCGTCCCAATCTGGGAGATCGAAAAAGAAGACATAGTTCTTACTGCCCATAAACTGCACATTCCAGGTCAACACCTTCAGCTTTTGGCCGGGCTGAAGAGTCGGCGCCGTTGGTGCACAAGTCACGGCCTCTGGTTGTTGCGCAGCGGGGTGATAGGTAGTGACCCAAACGAAGAATAGAAACAGGGCGACGCCGGCAAGGGCAAGCCCCGCAACCCATGGAAAAATGCGTTTGATTTTCATAACCCACTCTCCTTCATGGCCACCAACCGGGAGCGCCATTTGTGTGTGAAGGTTATGACGACGATAGCGCCTCGGCGCTGCCATTCATCCTGACACCGGGTAGGTCATCGCTTACACAACGGAAGTTACTTCTGGACGATTACGGCGCGGCTTGACTGCTGTTGTAAATATCGCGATGCCACTTCCAAGTCCCGTTTACCTGTTTCCAAATCACGATGTACTTGGCCGTGTCAATGGCTTGACCAGCCTTGGTCTTGAGCACACCTTGGCCCATCTCCCAGGCTGTATCGCCATGCACCTCAAGTTCGAGCGTTTCTAAAACACCATCACCGACGCCCATGTCGAGCGCGCCTTGCCAGAACGCTTGAATCGCTGCTTTACCGCTAATGACCGGGGCGCCTGGCGGTAGTAATTGGGCATCTTCGGTATAGGTAGCTGCCATTGCGGCGCTATCGCCACGTTGAAGGGCTGCCACAAAAGCAGCATTGGTGCTGTTGATCTGTTGGCGAATGGACGATGGTTGCTGTGACATATGCTTTCCCCTTATGTATATACACTGCGCTAAGAATTGAACCTGATACTTTAACTGACTTTTGCATATGGCATACGTTGCCTAGCCTTTCATCTTTGGGAACGCCGGCAGCCGCCAGGGATGTCGGCGCTCCCAGAGCTACTCTGACAGTGGTGATATACTCAGGCATGGACCAACTGCTTGGCGGCATACTCTTTCACCGTAGTCAGCGCCAATGGGAACTCCTTCAGCATTGCGCCCATGTCGATGACATCACCGTGGGCATAGCTCAACATCAAGGCGGCAAAGGCTTCCGCTAAGGAATCGGTCGCCGATGCGCGCTGCACTTCGAGCGTCTCCACCGGCACATAGTTCACTGTAAAGGGACGGTCCATCACCGCTTCAAAGATTTTGACTACTTCGTGCGGGCTGAGCGCCGCTGGGCCACCCAGTTCAAGCACGGCATTGCGCGCCGCCGGATTGTCCAGACTTTCGACGGCAAACTCGGCCACATCATAGAACGAAATCCAACTGAGCGGCTTCTCACCCGTCCCATAAATCGTCGCTGTGGCATTGGGGTAATCAAAACCCACGGCCGGGCTGAGCCAGATCTCCATGAAACAGGCGGGGCGCAGGATCGTGTAGGTCATGCCACTCACCTGGATTGCCTGTTCCACTGTGCGTTTGGCCACGGTGAGGGCACAGGGCTTGGCCACGTTGTCAATCTGGCCCGAGTACGACGTGTAGACAAAGTGCCGCACCCGCGCCGCCTTGGCCGCCGCGACTAGGTTGAGCTGGCCGTCCTGATCGGTCACTTCAATCGAATCGCCCGGCTGGCGCGAAAAAGTGGTGGACGCCGTGGTAACGACCTCATCCACGCCCCGGCACGCCGCATCGAGCGACGCCCGGTCACGCAGGTCGCCATAGACCAGGGCGCAGCCCATCTTCCTCAATGTCTCAAGCTTAGCCGGGTCCGCCGTGGTGCGCACCAACGCCCGCACATGGCGGCCCTGATTGGTCAGCCGCCGCGCAATTTCGCCGCCTAATAAACCAGTGGCGCCAACAAGTAGCGTTGTCATAGGAAACCTCCTGAAGAGAAAAAGGAGACCGTCAAAGATGCGGTCGTCCATGTCGATCCGTTTCTATAAACTACTATAGCAAAGGTGGCGTTTCCCAATCGTTTCACGGAGCGTTTCAAAAGGAGGAACAGGAAGTTTCAACAGCGCTCTTACTACTGTGTTCACTAAATGTTTCGGTACTGTGACAAGGAAAGTCTTCCTGGAAGGGGGCTCTTGATCCCGGTAAAAAGCACCAATCGGTGCCCCTGCCAGGAAGACGGCGCCACCTGCCGGCCCTTAGCAAATACCGAAACACTTACTGAACGGTGTACTACGCCAACAAAGGCTTGGCAAAGAGGGTATAGCGGCGCATCACCTGGGCGTAATATGCACTGATCTTGCGCGAGATGTTATCTTCAACCATTAGCGCATGAATCGCATAGCGATAGCCCAAGGCCCGCGCCGCCTGTTGACAACGTGCCACCAACAGGCCGCCTACCCCCATGCCCCCTAATTCTGGCACAACGCCGACGGTTTTGATGATCACCGTATCCAGTGGTTCCCCGCGTTGGGCTTGGGCCAGATCGGGCAAGGCAAAGATAAAACCGACTGGTTCGCCGGCTTGTTCAGCCAATAAAACCAGGGATGGTTGGATGTAATTACGGATGGGGGCATATTGGGCCATGAATTCGGCGGCAGCAATGGGCGTGTAGAGAAAATTATTACGAAAACTTTGCAGCACGACGCCATAGATCCGGTGCAACTCTGCTTCAAACTCAGCCAAATCCACGGTGCGAATCAAAATGCCGTGGTCGGCGACGCGCTGGGCCAGGCTGGCGGTGCGCGAGTCTTCTGCCGGCAGTTCGCCAATGGCGGAAACATATTGGGCAAAGGATTGGAAACCCGCTTGCCGCCAATGGCCTGGCCAATCATCCGGGGTGTCGGGTTCGAGAAAAAACGGCGGATGGTGGCGACCATCCACCACCCGTTCGGTGAGCAAACGGTAATGCCGAAAGGTATTGCCATCCAACGGACCAATCGCCAGTGTACACCCCTGTTCGGCCAGGTGGGCGCACGCCTGAGCCAGCAAGCACTGGGCGGCGTCGGCCTCGTGCGCGGCATAGTGACCAATCAGCCCCAGCCGTTCAGCGCCATACGTCGGCACATTTTGCCACCAGAGCGAGCAGCGCGCCAGGGGTTGCGCATTGGCGCCGAAAACCAGCCAATGCGCATCGGCTTGCTGCATAGACGGCAACGCCGGGTTGAGCGGATAGGAACCAGGTACGCAACAAAAATCCTCAAGTTGCGTCTGCGTAAGTGCTTGAACCACTTGCATAAATTCCCTCCTTTGTTGGGGGTCAGAGCGGTTGCACGACCATTAGCCCGATCAGCGAAGTCAGCCCGGCGCCCACCGTTTGCAAAAACCAGCGCTGCATGGTGTTGCGATAGCCATCCGGTCCGAGTTGGGTCAGGGCAAAGGCGCCAACGCCGACGCCAATGCTGAACAAGGCGCTGAGGGCATAGAGCCAGCGTTGGGCGTTCAACTCATAGACAAAGAAGAAGGGCGCCAAGAGCAGGAACCAACTCATGGCTACATTGCTCACCAATAAGGTCGCCGTGCCAGGGTGGGGCGCCACCCGTAACGCCCGTGCCAAACTAATCATCGCCAACTGGGCCGCAAAACTGAGCATGTAGGGATAATACAGCGCCTGGCGGTTAAACACATTGGCTAAAATCAGCCAGAACAGGCCGACCGCGCCCACGCTCAACACCACGGGCACGGTATAACGCCGTTGGTTGTCCGGGTTGTCACGTGGGGAAAGTGCATTATAACTTATCAGCAGAATCAAGGGGGGCAGTATCCACATCCAGCCGCCGAGGGTCCAACAGAGATAACCGTAGATGGCAGTGGCGAGGACGGCGCTATCGTTCAAGGTGGTACGCTTGCGCCAAACGAGGCAAAAGATCAATAACACCAGCGTCACGACCACGTCAACCGCCAGGGTACGGGCGTCCAAAGCCAGAAAGCTACGCAAGGCCAGGAAACTCAACAGCGGGATCAACAAATTGTCCAGCCCCCACCAGGCAATCGCGTCTAGCAACATGGAGAGCAGCGCCATCAACAGGGCAATCAAGAGCGTCTCGGTGCGACCCAGGTTCGTGAAAAGCAAGAGTGGCGTCAAGGTGCTAAGCAAGGCGGCTTGAAAGAACGCCAGGGAGCCTTCCAATGTTTTGGTGCCGTCGGCGGTGCTGTAGCGCATGACACCATAGAAGACCCCGATCAAGGCGGCGCTGGCATCGGCAAAGGTCAAAATCAACAAGGGAATACTGTAGAGCAGCACATTGTCATGCGCAAAGGCAAAGAGTAGACCGGCAGCAACGGGGAAACAGATTTCGCCCAATGTGTTCCGTACAACGCTCCCTGTCACCGCGCCGATATTTTCCCGTAAGCCTTTCAGATACTTCACGGCCACCATACCCGTGGTCGCCACCAGGGTCAAGACCAAGACGGGCCACCCTTCCTGAAAGAGCCAGGGCAGGCTCAACGCCACCAACCCTGACCCAATGTGCATCGCTTTACGGACGATTTCCGGGTGAAGTTTGTACTTCTGCTGCATCCGAGCCAGCGCCAGCATCAAACCCGCAATGCAACCGACCACCAGGATAATTTTTAGCCAATTGTTGTCTACCATACCATCGCCTCCGGGGCCTGTACAGCAGGGTTAAATAATCTCTTCCACCACAAACGCGCTGTAGAAAAAAGCCTTATCGCGGGCATATAACTGCTGCGCCAGATCGTCTAAGGGCCGAAGTTGCTGCGCCATGGTCGCGGGCCGGCGGCGGGGGGCTAACATATTCCAATAGACCAGGCGCCCCCCCTTGCGCCCGGCTTGCACCAGTTGCGCCAACAGGGCGTGATAGTTAGCCGGCGACATGTACTCAAAAATGTCGCTCAGATTATACCCATCAATGGTTTGCGGCGCGCAGTCCTGTAAGAAATCCTCCAACGCCTGGCAGCGCCACTCGATACGATCCAAATTGGCGCGAATGGCCGCAAAATGTTTGGCCCGTAAGGCATAGGGCAAAGCCGCACCATGCCGCCCCAGCAGAATCCACTGCAAATAGGGATTTTCGGTCGGGTCAAGCACGGTGAGCGCATAGGCGGTGCGCGCCAGAATGTGGTCAGCCACGCTTGTTTCCACATAGTTGAAAAATTCGGGGTCACGCCCCAACCAGCCCATGACACGCTGCGAAAAAAAAAGTTTGAATAGAGCGCGCCAACGCCAGTTATTCCACGTGTGGTCGTAGAATGCTTTGCGTTGTTCCACGGTACGCGGCTTGAGCAATGTCCGGCGGGCCTGGGGCGTCTCCAACAGGGGCAACAGGCGCGTGCCAAACAACCGCAAATAGCGCTCAAATTTGCCAATATTGCCAAAGCCCTGCGCCAAGCCAGCCGAGTTGGCATCCCAAAAGCGCTGTTCGGTTAAGGTAAGCTGCGGGCGACAGCGCGCGTAGAATTCTAGCCGCCGCTCGCTCGGTCGCGCCCCAATAAACGCCAACAGATCAGGGTAATCCAGCACGCGGTAGGCCGCAACGCGCAGGGCGAGACAGGCCAATTGGGCCGGATTGAGATCCAACGCCATCACCCGTTGCGGCCCTTGGCTGGCCATCGCCAAGACGTTGTCGCCGGCCGAGGCAATCGCCAGACAGCGATGGTGCGGTTGAATGCGTAACGCTTCCAGCAAAATATCCGCATCTTCCCAACACTGGGCGTAGCGAATAAAGGAAAAATCAGCCCTGGCGCTTACTTCGCTCGTCATCTTGTCACCCTGTCACCTTGCGCACAATCCCCGTACTCCCATCAAACTCGACCAAGTCGCCATCGGCCAACCAGTGGGTGATGCCGGTCAGGCTGACAATGGCGGGCAGGCCCAATTCACGTGAGACGATGGCCGCATGGGAGAGGAGGCTACCCCGCTCAACCAACAGGCCAGCCGCCGCCGGCATAATCATAATCCAACTGGGATCGGTGCGTTCCGCCACCAGAATGTCACCCGGCTCCAGGTGCGCTGTCGCCGGATTGGTCACCACCCGTGCCCGTCCGCGTACAAGACCCGGACAAGAGCCGATGCCCTGCAATTCCTCGCCGCTGGTCAGCGGCAAGTGCGGTCGCGAGGCGGCTTGAAATTGGTTGCCCTGATGCACCATGCCAACCGTCGTAAAGCGTTCAGCCGGCGGCGGCATCTGTGCGAAGCGCGCAAACTCGGCTTTGCGCACGGCGGCCAACCCGCGTAAATCAGTGCAGGTCGCCGTGCCTTCCACAAAGCCCAAGATCTCCTCTGCTTCCAGGTAAAAGACATCATGAGCTTCATCCAGCAGATCCAACGCATAAAAGCGCTGCCCCAACTCAGTAAAAATTTGCCGCGCACGGCCAAAGACCCGTGTGCGCTCAAAGCGTAAATTTTCGCGATCGCACACGGACTTGCGCGCCTGGGTAAGCACCCAATTGAAGAGCAGACGGCGCAAGGGCTTTCCTGCTAACGCGACCCGCACCTGTTGCTCGGCCTGCACACGCTGGGCCGGCTTTCCAGCACTGCCTTGGTAGTTCAAAGGGGTTTGTTGCCCAGTGTGACGGCCGGCGAGCTGACCAATCGAGCGCATTAAGGGCAGCGGGTTGGCATGGAGGGTTGGGCTTTCCAGCTTCAATTCATCGGCGCACCGGTCGCCAAATTTATCTAAGTAGGCCTGAACTTGCTGGGCAAACGCCGGGCGATCGGCCAACGCTGCATGCAACTCGTGCAGTGTGCCTGTGCGCAGCAGCGCCACCAACGCATCATCCCCCGCCGCTAGTTGCGCCAGCGTTTGCACCCGCAGCGCTGGTTCCGCACTAATCATTCCACCCTCGCCCGTGAGCAAGTCATTTTGCAGCGTGCCCGCCGTATCACCGCACCAGGCCACCGCCAGTTTGCGCAGCACGCCATAGAAAATCATGGCAAAAAAGTCGTTGAGCAGTGGTGCATCCCAGCGGGTGAGCAGTTGTTGATCCAGCGTCCGATAGTAGGTGACCAATTCGTCTGGCCGCAAGGCGGTGAGATCGGGCCGTTGCGCGCCGAGGGCCTGTTGTAAGCGTTGGTAGAAGTAGCGTTTACAGCGCGCCAACAGCAAGAGATTGACCAACAAACGGAAAACGGCGCGTCCCAGATAAAGGCGATCTATCAAATTTTGTTGCCAACTACGCTGGCCCAGCGTGACCGCCACTTGCTCCGGCAGGCTCTCTTTGACCCCCAGCATCTGTTCCAGAAAGGGGCGATTGGTTTTGTAACCGGGCAACATAGCTAAGACGCGATACCAGTTGAGCAAGTTGTAATAGATGCGCCCGCGCACCAGGCCGATCATACAGGCAAAGACGCTCTGGTTGGCGCGGATTATCCCATTCGGCACGCCCAAGATGCGGCAAAATTCTTGATAAACGGCTTCATAGGCGCGCCGGGCAAACGAATAGGTTAATGGCGTGGTCACGCCGCCATAACTCTCGACGATGTTGCTGTTGTCCCATAAATTTTGTACGCCGTTCGGGTCTGCCAGAGTGGCGAGCGATGTGATCGGGCGCGATTGCAGCAGATAGAGTTCGCCTCCTTCAATGGCCCATTCCACATCTTGCGGGCGCCCAAACCAGCGTTCGCACTGGCAAGCCAACGCCGCCACAGCGCGCACCTGCGTGTCGGTCAAGACGGGCTGTAGCGGTGTTGACAACTGCCGCGTCACAATAGTCCCTTGACGCGTCACCTGGTAACTGTCGGCATTCGCTTCGCCGGCGACCAATTGCTCACCGAGGCCCCGCACCGCCGTCACGACCGTGACGTTGCGGCGTCCACTGACTGGGTCGGCGCTAAAGGCAACACCGGCAGTCTCCGCCTGCACCATGCGTTGGATGAGTACCGCGGGCGCGCATGGCGGCAACGGCAAGCCATGCTCCCGACGATAGGTATAGACCCGCGCCTGAAAGGCCGACCGCCACACCGCCAAGACCTTGGCGGGGACATCCGCCGGCGCAACCTGCAAAAAACTTTCCAATTGTCCGGCAAACGAATGCTGGGCGGCGTCTTCATCCACGGCGGATGAGCGTACGGCCAGGTGTGCGCCGGGCGGGCAGAGTTGCGCCACAGCGGCGGTCAATGCGTTTTCTAGCTCTGGCTGGATACGCACGTCGGCAAGCACGGCCAACGCCGCGCCACTATCGTGCACATCCGCCAAGCGCCCCCGTTGTTCAGGGGACAGACTGGCCGTAAAGGCTTCCGGACTCAGCGCAAACCAGGCGGGGATGGGTAAATCGGCATTCGCCAACGCGGCCAGGGCGCGTGCTTTGCCCCCTAACAATGCTAGATCAGGAGTTGTCGTAGGATCGAGCAGATAGGTGTTTGACATAAATGGAACCTCCAGATACTGGGCGTCTTACCAATAAGTACTGACCACGAACGGCATCACGCCTAAGCTGAGATAGAGGACCATCATTGCCAGCGCGGAAACGGTCTGAAGCATGGCGCCGGCTGATGGGCGCGGCTTCTGCAAAAAACGCGCCCCCATCCAGCCGGCGCCGAGTAAGAGGACGAGCGTCAGCGCGACCACTGGTGTAAAAAAGTCAATTGAACGCGCCGCCGCGGCAGCACATACGCCCGCCAGCGCCAACATGAGCCACCAGACCGCAATGGCGGTCGGGCGTCCCCACAATTGGCTATAGGTCTCCACACCAGTTTCTTCGTTTTGCGGTGCACGGATTTTGCGGCCAATTTCATAAAAGATGCCATTGAAAAACGCCGCTGCCAAAAACCAGAGCAGACCAAGGGTCGGCGCCGCCCCAGCCACAAGCCAATCGCAGGCGGTGATATAGAAAAAGATTAGGGGGGCAATGACCAGGTGCGAAAGCATATAGGCCACGGCATGACGGCGCAGCCAGTCACGGACGAAAAATTCCTGACGCATCAACCCCATATACCCCCAGACCAGCAACAGCGGTAGCACCATGCGCACATCTAACCAGAGCGACAACCCCAGTTGGACGGCCATCATCCCGCCCGCCAGCCAGGCCAACTCGCGTAGGGTGATCAAGCCGCGTTGGACTGGCCGATAGGGCCGATAGTGCAAGTCCGTTTCATAATCCTTAAATTCATCGGCAACGCGCATTTGGAAGAAGAAGCCTAACGCACTTCCCATGGCGACCAAGAGCGCTAGCGCAAAGTGGGGCAACTTTAGGCTGCTCCCCAGTGGTGCGGATGTCACCGCGTCACGCAAAAGCACAGAAAACGTGACGCTGCATAGACTAATAACGCCTATTAACACGCCTTGGCTGAGCAAGGGAAAGCGTTCGCGCTGATAGATCCAGAAACGTTGGTACAACATAATAACCTCCCTCTGCGCTTGGTAAACTGAAGGCAACCCAGTCATTCGGAAAACCTTCAGCGGGGTGAGCGAGTCCAAGGGGTATCTTTCCCCAGACCGTTACGTTTTTTCGTTACAGAGGAGCTTACCACCGGTTAATGCGACCAGCAGCGTAGAAAAGATGATGAGTGGTAGGTTGGGAGGGCCTGGGTTTGGATCCCAAGCAACAGCGAAGCACCAGAGCCAGAATACTCCCCAACGTGGGACTGCCTTGACAAGCCTATCCCACTGCCCCAAAGCTGACAGCAACTTTGTCATGCGCATTAGCCATCGTTCCCTCCTTGGAAACCGGCGTCTATGCTTGATTAACCTCACTCGCTCTCCACCGATCCGCGCTTTCAGTTTAGCAAATTGGAGCGGGCTGGATCAAGCAAAAACTGGTTAATTTTTGAGAGTCTGTTGCCAATTTTCGGTAGATCGCCAACCCGAAAAATGGTTGTCTATTCCTTACTCTGCTGTGAAGGTGTCTTTATACATTAGAACCCACAGTTCGGCGCCCTCTGGTAAATGGGCAAAAACACCTTAATTTCGTCAAATTTACCAGAGAGCGAGCCCTAATTATACGAACCGTGGATTATACTGCGGTTGTGATGAAAACCGGAGCTTCTCTACCAGCGTAATAGTCAGAAGCAAAACTCCGGTTTTCATTCAGGGCTTAGTATAGAATGATTTATTGCTTTGAAGACGCTAGCTCCTCAAAGTAGTCACGGATCTGCTTGAGCACGATCTCCGCCGTGTGGTCTACCTCCTTGGCCGCTACACCCATCGTCTCGCGCTGATCGAGATTGGTGCCAATCAGGCGCAGGGCGACCTGGGTCTGGAAGCTGTTGAAAGCGATCGTGATCTGGCCCATATCGGCCATGAGCTTCTGGATACGCTCCAGCGGCTTGTAGAGGTAGAGCGCCAATAGATTCGCAATGCCGAGGCCCACCGGCAATAAGAGGTTGACCAGGCTTTGATCGAGGGGCTGTTGGCGCCACAGCGGGATGCTCAACAAGGCAAAGCCAAAGAGAAACATGCTGATACACATGGCAATGATGATCCAATAGGTATAGCCAAGCTTGGCGCGCATTTCGCCGATGTCTTGTTGACAGTCTTCGAGTATGTTTTGCAGATATTTCATCAGCTCTTGATTGGCCGCGTCGGCAATGGCAGAGGTAGCTTTTGTCGTCGACTGACTCGTCTCGGCTGCGGTGTCGGTGGGTGGCTGGCCATTCGGGAATCTGTTCTGACTATTGATGTTCTGTGTTTCCACGGTTGATAAAAGACTCATGTTCCAACTCCTTACGTCTGATTGGCTTGACCGCCAAGGAAGGCGCCACCGCTGGCTCGGGTCAGCAAGTGATAGACCCGTCATTGTTGCAAGCGTCAACCGCCGCTGTGGGGAAGTCAAGAGCGCAAAGGCTTTCCCCGGCTAGGCTCTGCGCTCTTGGCCGCCCGACGTGAGTTCATCGTGTCTTTGTGCTGCTATAAAACGTTTTGCAACCAAGGTAGACTAACCTGATGCCGTCTGCACTTGGTAACGACAGAGGATGATCAGATCCTCCAGACGGTCAATGCACTTTTCCACATAATCCTTTTCCACTGTGAAGCTCCAGATAGCCTCGTTCTTCTTTGCGCTTACTTCAATCTCTACCGTCGCCGTCTTATACAACAGTTGGCCGATAGGTGTACTCTCTTTCGGCAGAACAGCCTCCTTACCGTCGGGCTTAGTCACCTGTAGCGTTAACGCGGGTGCTTTGTCGCCTGTAGCATCCACCTTTGGTACACCGAACAGGTTGATCTCGCTAACCTCGATCGACCGGTTCTGGAACAGGAGTGGAAAGCGAGCTTTGTCCAGGACGAAGGTTTGTGTATGATCGCCCTTGCCATCGGCCGTTGTTACCAAACGCTGCCACTCGGTTGGAAACTCATGACGTAGGCTGAAGAGACGGTAAAAACCGCCCCGGTCCTGCGCCAGTTTCATCAATGTCGCCAATCCTTCTTTCATTTCAGCAATGGCGGCATCACCCAGCACTTTGCCCCCTTCGCGTGCCGTGTAGCGGACGTGGAGGATCACATCCGAGATGGTGTCGTAGTCAAATTGGCGGAATTCATTGGGCAATTCGATCTTCCATTCGCTGATCACGCCGACGCCTTCAAAGGGCAGGTAGCGTTCGTCACGCAGGTTCGTCTCGAAAAGACCGCTGTCATTCTGGCCGCTGCTGGCGACGATAGATTGCAGACTGCCGAAGTAATCGTCGAAGCGAGCGTCTTCGGCATCCTCACGGGCGTAAAGTGCTTCTCGTAACGCCGGCGATTTGCGAATGCTACTTTTAAGCAGGCTGAGCTTCAGATTTACATTGGTATAGGGTCCTGCGACACAGGGCACGCTCACTGCTACACTCTTGATACGGCGGAAGTAGTGCCCCGGCCCATCCAAGTCGAACAGCGCCTCGGGTAAGTTCACCGTACACTGACCGGTGGCGCGTAGTTGGATGAGCGCCATTGGATCGACCTGAAGTAGACTGATGTGTTTGGTGAGTTCATACTCGCGCTGGTTGAGGTCGAGATAGGCCATTTCCATGCGCTTGATGTCGAGATAGAGTTTCTCGCCGGCCAGTAGCCCCTCTTTTCCGGCGAGGTAGCCGGCTTGAACGTAGCGTAGACTTGGATCACCAAGCTCGTGTTGGAACGCACGTTCGGCCTTCTTAGCGATGTCGAAAGCGAATTGGAAACATTGAGCATAGAGACCCCTCACCTCGCGCTTCATCCAGGTATAGAATGCCTTATTGGTTTTCTTGCCTGTTTTTTCAGTACCTTCTTCGTTTAGGAACTGCTCGATCTCTTTGGCGTTGGCGATCTGCTGTCGGTGATTCTTCAGTTCCAATTCAGCAACCGCCTCACGGATTTCGGCGGCTCGGATTTGCTTGAAGATCTGACTGATTTCCTCAGCTGCCAGATTGCTTTGGAAAGCCCACTCACGCTCGCGACGTGCAAAGGAATCAATACGGCTTGCCCTCCTGGCTTCAAAGTTGAGTCGATCTGCAACGGCGCGTGCTGCTGCCGCTGTCACCCCAAGCGCATCACCGACCTCTTTGCCACCGAACTCCGTCGTGGCACCCATACCCATAGGTTGCGCATGGACTTTGAACTCAGGTACAAAGTGAGCTACTGAGCTAGCAATATTCATCATGTTCGCAAAGTCACTTGCTACCTGCGCGCCCTCAAGTAGAAGTGATTCTCTAACTTCATACGAACTTAAAATCTTCCCACCATTGAGAACTTGCGCAGCTTTAGCGAAGATATCGGTGGCTATATCAAATTCAATTTCACGCTGAACCATCTCTGGCTCTTCCACCTTTAGCGCCATTGTCTCCAAACTAGACTTATCTAGGTCAGTCCAACCAGGGATATTCTTCTGAATTTCATCCACCTTCTTGCCCAATTGCCGTTCATAGTAGGTATACTTATGCATAGCCAGCGCTAATGATTTTAATAAACCTTCTTTGGCCTTGATCGCCTCTTGCAATTGACCGTATTTTACGTGCTCAACCATCTCCATAACAGTACGCTCGTGCTTAGCGCGGAGGATAGCCATTGCTTCGTTGTCTTCCTTCTCCATGACTGCAAGTAGGTTGCTCCCTAAGGATTTGACTTCTTGGCATACCTCAGCCGCTTTCTGCGCCAGCAGTTGGAAGCGCACCAGCGGCAGTGGCTGGTTGAGTCCGTTAACAATGGCCGCCACATCGAGGCCTGCGGCAGCCGCCCGCGCCAGCAGTGCTGGATCGATAGGTGGCTCGAACAGCGCCAACTGACGGAAAACGCCCTGAATATTGAGACTGTTACGAATCTTGAACAAGCGGTCGTCCACTGTGTCCCAATAACCAAGTAACTTGTCGTTGCGTGGGACGCAGAAATAGAGCGCCTTGCCCAAACTACGTACTGTAGCCAGACCGCTGCCACTATCTCCATCCACAGCTGGCATTGGCATCAGATCGAATGGCGCTGCAGCTTCCAGGTCGCGTACGACACTCCCAAAATGTTTCAGATCCTCGCGCAGGTTGTGATAGGTTTGGGGCCGGATGGTCCCCTTTACCGGAACGACCTGGGGGCGCGGCCCCAGGATGTTGCGCGCCAGCACGTAGATCATCTGCGCCTCGTCAATCGCTTCGCCCGTGTCTTGACGGAAGAGTGAATCACCCCAGGCGATCAGGTTGTCCAGGTAGGCCATTACTGTATTGATCATGTATGCCTGCTGACGATAGCGCGCCACAGCGTGTGGTCGGAAGGGCGCATCCATCCAGGCCTTGATACTCTGGCTGGTCTCGTTGCGAAGATCGGGGTCGGCATCGCTCGTCAAGCTGAGCAGAATCTCCTCGGCTTTCTTGACATCGGTCGTATGAAAAGGAAGCACTTTCCAGAAACGTTCCGGTGTGGGACCATCGCTGTTGTCCGTCGGATCGAAGAGATAATGAAACCAACGTTGTGCCTCAGCATAACGCCCGTTCTTGCTTAGGTGTACTGCCACCGTGAACGGCACGTGGTAGAAGAGTTCCCAATTGTAGACCGAGTAGGCGCCGCTATAGCTGAAGTCAAGCTCTTTTGCAGCATAGGGGCGCTCGACAAGCGCTGTCGGCTTGTAGCGCGCCAGCGCATCGGCAAAGAGTTTGGGTAACCGTTTACTGCGCACCAGGCGAGCGCTTGCGCCGTCGGGAAGAGTGATTTCTGCATCGTCGGCCAATGCCAACTCTGTGCCAACCGGCAGCGTCAACGTCGTGGCTCCCGCTAGGATAATTGGCGCCGGCGTCTTCAGCACGATGAGGCTATTGCTACGTACAAGCGCGCGGCTATTATTGGGGAGACTGAACAATTCCCCCGGTGGCGTGGTGATGACTGGCCCACCAATCAACGTGGCGCGCAACCTCGGCGCAGCCCCTCTATCGCCGGGCTGCTGCGCCGGCGCACCCGCCGTGGCCTGGGTCGCCGACGTGTCTGCGAGTTTGAAGGATAGATCAGCATTCAAATCAAAGAGGTCATTATTGTCGATCTGCATACTCTTGCGCAGCGCAAGCCGCGCCCCAGCCGTGATTGTGAAGGCGACGGAGTCGTCCAGTTCGATTTCGACGCTGTCGGGACGCGTCGCACCGGCCGCCTCATATTCGGTGTCAGCAGCCTGCAGACTAGAGATGCCTTCCTGGAGCAGGCGTTGCGTCAGCCGCCGGACATAGGGGTGTTGGTGCAACATCAAGCGATAGCTGACCTCGCGTTCCTGGATGATAAAGTGCTTTTTGACCTCAGTATACCTAGCTACCTGCCAGCGGGATAGAGCGGTGTCCTCCCAGATGTGCATGGACTCCTTGGCCTTGTATGACGTACTCATGTTAGTGCCTCCTCTGTTTATCGTCCCACGACGCCGGCAATACCCGCGGTGATATCATTCTTCTCAAAGTACTCGACATTCTGCATAATTCCGGCGTTCGCACCGTCCATTCCTATCACATTAAGACCGCCAGATGCCCACATCAGGCCGACATCCTTTAAGCCAAGCCCATCCTGCAGGATGACTGTTTCGGCTGCGCCTACTGCGCTGGCAGCATTTACATGCACTGGCACGCCAACCCGTACGCTCTCCAATGGCCCCTGCTCGAATACGAACGGCAGCCCACCGTGCGGGCCGATTGCTTGATCATCAAAGCGAATCACCGTTGCTGGATTAATCACCCAATCTGCCTTATCTAGATAGAATAGTGGGTCTTCGGGAGGCCAGACTCCTAGTTTATTTTGGGGGACATATGCTTCGAGTTGACCCTTGAGCCACGGCATCCACGGTTCCTCGTAGTGACCGGGCGGCTGCACAGGTTTGACCCAAGCGTGCCAATCCTCGATTGTGCGCTCCACCACGGTCGGTTCAACAAAGAAGGTGTATGTGTCGTCCTGGAAGAAAACCGGCTCGATCAGTGATGCTGTCTCCGCTAAACTATTCTCCAGCGCTTTCTGTACCTCATCGGGCTTCTCTGCGCCTTCGTATGCCTTCTTCGGCACTTCGAGGCGCATAGGGTGGTTAAGTAGCAAGAGCGTATAATCACCGATATCCGAGGCTTCCAGAATAGGTTGAGGCTTCGCAGCCGATGGATGTTCCGGATTGGTGCTGATGTGCTGGGTAAACTCTACCTGAAATTGTTCACTGCCCATATAGCGAGTGGCGCGCCGTCGGTTGGCACTGGGATACCGATTCTTCGGCAGGGAGCTTGCAGGTTTTGAGACAAGGCTGCTGTTGCGACTAGCCAAGTAGAAGGAACGATCCGAGGACTTCACCGACGTTGACTCGTTCGCTGGCGTTTGCTCGTCCCAGTGTAGGTGGATAAAGACACCCGGTTCCTCGCCACCATCGTCTTTTTGGCTGACATGGACGAGGATTTCATGGCGCTTAGCCAGGGGCACTCCGTCCAGTGTGATAATGGAAGACTCATCTATGCCCGACTCGCTTGTGCTCCATTCGCCGTTCAGATACTCACTCCAATGCAGTTGCGCTTCTAGCCATTTGCTCAGACCCGGCAGAGTATTTGATTTGCTAGGATCGAGGGAGGTAAGCACAGAGTCTGGCTTGGCCTTCTCCATGAAGGTCACCCAGAAGAGATACAAGCGATCACGCCAGATCACCGGCGCCAGGTGATCGCCTTGAATTTCGGTCGTCACGGGCTCCCATGGGCTCCAGACGCCGGCGGCGAAGCGACGATAGAAGTATTTGTGGGTGTCACCGAAGGTGCGGCCAAAGACGTGCAGCACATTCTGTCCCGAGCCGTCTTTCTGTTCCATATGCATAGCAACGATGTCCAATCGCGCCAGCTCATCCAGCTTGCGTAGATAGTTGAGGAAGGCATCTTCTGCCAGATCGCGTGAAACGTCGCCTTGGAGCAGTGCCCCTTCCAACTCGGCGAAGAGATGCGATTTGTCATCGCGGAACTCCGGTTCCAGCCAGTTCTCTGGGAAAAGGAAGATCTTGCGGTTAGCTTCCCACACGCGATACCGTTTCATCCACTCCCAGTGCGCAGGATTCAAGATAGCTGACGGGTGCACATCGGGCTCCAGGTTGAGCAAACAGCGCTGTATGAATAACTGCACCGATGCAATGGCAAGGCGGATACGCGAGGTCTGCACCACCGGCTCCATCCCTGGGTCGATCAGAAAATAGTCATATAGCTGCTCCAGCCGTTCAAAGCCGCGCGTGTGCAAAACGTGGGCCACCAAAGCGTCACGCTGGCGCTGACGCAACCGGTCGAAGATAGCTCGAGCCACAGCCTGCCACGTCTCCGGCGCAAAGCGGGCTTTGATGGTTTCACGCACATCATGGGCGATGGCAAAGCGGATCTCCGGTGAGGTGCCGACGTTGACAATCCCTGTCCAATTACGAAGCGATGCCACCGACACCCCAAAGTGCTCTACCACCTGCAACGCCGCCCACAATCGCCGTATAGGTTCCTCACTGGCAAACGTCGGTTCGGCAAAAATGGCGTTGGCGGCCGACTTCACCACCAACTTGTTGCGCCGCGTCAGTTCAGCAATGCGTGGGTAAACCAGCGCGTCAAGCTTATCTTCACCTTGCGTCGCGAAAGCTTCGAAGATCGCAATGAGATCGTCGGTATCGGCAGCCAGGTCACGTTTCAAACGAGTGTAGGCGGCCAATCGTAGAAATGCACTGAACCGCTTGACCGCTGCTGTCTTTTCAGGTTCCGTGTCGCTGCTGCGAACGGAGGGCAACTCGCTTAGACTCACATCAGCGAAGTCTGTGGCGTGGGTTAGTAGATAGCGCATCTCACGCTCACTTAGTCCCAAAGCTGCCAGCAGTTGTAGCGTCTTGGTTAGCAGTAACAGCGCTTGCTCGGCCCCTTGTATGGCGCTCGCCGGATAGAGGATCAACTGCGCCAGCGGCCCCTTTGGCAGCGTCTCTCCCTGCACAAGCAGGCGCGCCTCACCATTGTTCAGCTTCTTCACTTCTAGCCGGAAGTGATAAAGCAAGCCAGGCTTCAGTTCGATGAACTCTGTGGCTCCCTCACCAAAGAGTGCGCCAGGCTTGTCTGCTCTGCCTTCTAGAAAAACTGGCTCAACTAGATGATCGAAGCGTAGTGTAAATTCGGCATCTTTTTTGTCCAGAATGACGTAAAAGCGGTAAGCTCCGGCGACGGGAACTTCCAGATACCCCTCAAAGTGGGCGCTGCCGGCTGGGCCTAGTTCATTGCCGTCCTTGTCCTGCTTATCCTTCAGGGCAGTGTCGGCACTCGTCACAATGGGAGTTGATGCCTGCGCTGTGCCCGTTAGGTCATTACTATTGAAGAACAGAGCGTCAATTCCACGCATTGCCGTAGTCAGTGTCTCAATTAGTGGACGAGTTGGTGCATCTGGCGGCAAGCCTAGAAGCCGTTCATCGGTCAGCAGGCTCTCCACTAGCGTCAGTTCTGCGCCCGTCTGCGCAGCCAGGGTTTGTACGACGAACTGGCGAATCAAGCGTGTTTGCAAGACAGGCAGAAAGGCCACGGCGATGCGTGCGCGTCGCTCTTGTAGTTTCTGCCGATTCTCCTTTGTAATTGACTGATTCTCGTCTAACTTGGCTTGAGCCTCCGCCTCCGTGTCGGTTTGCTCGATCTTCTTCAGCGGCTTCAGTGGTTCAAAGAGCGTGCTAAAGTCACCCTCTGTCAAATAGCCGGTGTCATCAGCGCGACGTAACGGTTGCTTTTTAAGCTGGTTATCAAAGAAATTGCGCGCTTGTTGGCGCACAGTCGTCAGGAGCGCCTTCAGCGTGTTCTTCTGTTCCCGGGAAAGGTTGTTGAACTGCGCCTCTAGCTCTGTCTGCGCCGATTCGAAGAGGAGGCCGCGGTAGGTGAGCTTCTGTTCGCTGCGCGCCACATTGTGGGGCGACACTGCAACGATAGCCGGTACAGCAGCAAAGGTCGCCGGATCCAGCGCGGCGGCAACAGTGACGTCGGCTTGGGTAGCAGTGAACTCAACGGAACCGTTTACCATCGCTAGAAACTGCTGGATCACATCGGGCGGCAAGACAAGGCTCAATTTCTGTTGTAGCACCTCATCGGTTAGTGTCGCGATTTCGGCCGGCAATGCGTGCTCGGTGCGGATAACGTGTACGCCCCCTGCGAGCGTCTTCAGCAGTGCTAGGGTCTCCTCGATTTTGGGGCGATATTTGCCTGTCGGGTCGAATTGATGGCGTAACAGGTAATCCAGGTCTTCGATTTTCAGCCCGCTTTCCTTAATCTCGTCTGCTATCTCTACAAATCGCAACGTCTGACTGTAAGGATGATCCTCTGCCAACGTCGTGGGCGGAACGTCGCGCAGCGGCTCGAATGGATTGATCCCGGACAGGGCTTTCAGCGCAATGAGTTCGCACACTGAGATCTTTAGCATCTTCGCCAGCAGTCCATAGCGATAGAGCAGCGAGACATTCCTCAGATGCAGCTCAGCCGTGGCTGGGTCCTGACCATCATCCTTCAGGATTTGGCTGATCTCGTCAGCGGTGAGGCCCAAGGCTCCCTGCAACGCCGGCAGATGGCCCACGATCCGGGTGAATTCCTTGTCCTTGTCCTTTATTCGGGCGGCAATCGATTCCAGACCTCCAGGCTCAAGATACCGGCCTAGTGGATTGTCGAAGATGGAGATGCGCCGAGTTTCGCCGCTATCCAACACGATTTCAGCTTCGCCGCTCTTTAAGATGCTACGCGTCAAGAAGAGTTGGGCATAGAGCGGTTTCTTGCCGGTCGTCGCAATGTCGGACCACAAAGTCAGCAAGTGAAGGCGGCTTCCTTTGCCGGCGCTGAACTTCTCTGCTAGAGATTTCAAGTGGGCCAGATAGAGTAGCGCAGCGCGCAACGGCTGTTGGCCGAGGTTAGCAACCGTGAAAGGTGTCTTCTGCGTGAAAGTCGTCAGCGCCCAATCCGTCTCGTCAATGGTCCAGCCCAACTTGCGCCACAGCCGCACAAAGAGATTAATGCGTAGGAAATCGATGTCGGACGCAGCGCGGCCATCGGCATAGCGCAACATTGTTGCATCAAAATCACATCCAGCATTCGGGTCGGCCAGCACCAGCACATCAGCGAAGGCATTCTCTACCAGCGCTTTGTTCACCCAGGCAACAGCGTCAAACGGTGCGAACTCGACACTAGCCGCATTTAGCCGATCCAACAGCGCTTGTACTCTATTGAGCTTTTCCCAGCCTGTCAGTCCTGTGACCGGGTCTTTGTCCGCCAGCTTGTCAAAGCGCACTTGATCAGCAGGTGAAAGAGCTTTGCGGGCCTTGCCCAATAGGTCCTTATTGATTTCGTAGAATGCTCGGTTATCGCCATAGAAGAGTACATCCTGCACCGTTGCGCCCAACTTATACAATAAGGACAATTCGACTAGCTTCGGATTGACGAAGCCGGTCTTGACGATCTCGACGATCTCTTTATAAGTGACGCCCAGGCGGCGGGAGAGAGTCTTGGCTGATGCCAGTAGCACCGGTGCGGAAGCAATGAGTTGATCGCCGACAATGGGTGGTGCTGTCCATAGACCCTCCAAGGTGATTAGCTTCCGGCCGCGGCCACCGGAGTCATCTGCGCCAATGGTTTTGATCGAGAGTGTTTCACCCTGTACGCCGTTCTCACTGGCGTCGTAATAGGTCACCCGGTCATTCACGGCAAATGGCGCATTGTTCGGCACCGTCAGCTTAGCATCTGGCGCGGTGTTTGTTGGGGCGGCAATCACCGCGCCTGTCGTCGCATAGCCAAACAGCTCGTACCACTTGCCGCCGGCCAGCGGATCACAGTCAGTAAAAAGCGCCGCTTCATCCGGCGAAAGGCCGAGCGACTCGATGAAGATGGCAGCCCGGTCGAAGGGCTGTGTGGGTGCGTAGAGATCGTCGCTGGGCCGAAAGGTCTCAAGCAATTCGGCCAACGGTGTCTCCGCAAAGTTGCAGAACTGCCGCACAGTCTCGATCCACAAATCGAAGGGCAATGTCAAGGGATAACGCGCCGTGCGCACAGTCTCGTAGGCTTCACGAATAACGTTTTGAGGCTCAGCCAGCAGTTCGGCTGTGGTTGCTTCGCCGGTATCGTGCGCAGCAGCCGGGGTCAAGGCCCCGTGCGCCACGTAATATTCCAGGATTTCATTGACAATGTCGATGTAGGGCAGGGCGGTGTGTGTATTCTCACAGGTCAGCGGAATGTGGGGCAGGTCGGGGCGGCGCTTGATCAAGGCATCGTAGGGCAAGACATAATTGGATGTATACTTTTTGCCATTGTGCTCCTGTTGCCAGCGCTCGGTGAAGCCGGCCCGCGCTGCGTCTTCAGCCTCCACATATTGTAACAGATCAACCAGGTAGGCTGCTGGGCTGAGAACTGAGCGACAATGCTCGCAATCGCAAAAGTCCATAGAGCCGAACAGCGTCTCCAACGTAGGATAGTGTTTGATCAGCTCATTCTTGACGCGCTGACGCACATCCGCCGGCGCGGATGCACCGTAGACTACCACCTGACTCTCAATCTGATTGGCGATCGTGAAGAGGTTGTAGACCATGCTGCTGACCTGTTCTGCCTTGCGATAGACCTGGTCGGCCACCTGTTTGGAGGGGAAAATGTGACCATAGTAATCAGTGAAGTATTCTTTGCCTAACGATGTCACATCGTTGGCAGCGTAGAGACCGTGGCTGCGCATTGTCTTCATCACGGCGTCGTTTGGGCTGATCTGATAGGTACACTGCAAATCCTTCAGCGCCGCCTTGATGCGCCGTAACTCGCCATCTTTCAGATTTTCGGCCACACCAGGGTGTGCGTCAAAGAAGGCGTCAACTGATGTCATACCCAGGCGGAAGCCCTGGCCGGCGGCACTGCGCAAAATTTTAGCGACAGGCGCCTTGGTTTCACCCAGCTGAAAGGCATTCTCGGCATCGTTTTGGATCTGGTGCGCCAGGACTTGCATGGGATAACCGATACGCACCTTGCGGGCCATATCCTCGCTAAATTCTTTACGCCGCTGCTCTGGCGCACCCACATAAGCGCTAGGAATCAGCGTATCTACGCTCTTCTCAGCAAATTTAGCCGCGTCATTCAGCTTGGCATCCCAGGCCTCCGCCGTATACAAGCCTAAATCAGCCAATTGCGCCGGGTCAGTCAACTGCGCTTTCGGGTCACCTGGCCTAGCCACATCCTGTTCCAGCAGCAAATAGGTGGTCATCTCTTGGCTGCTGCTGGTCAAAAAGGCCAGTTTGCCCTGCAATTGGAGCTTCTCCACCTCCTGATCAGACAGCCCCTCCTTTTTCGCCGCAGTCCACAGTTGCGTGGCGTCAGCGCCGTATGTTGTATAAGCGCTGACAAAGGAATTCTGTGCATCCGGGCTGAGGCTGCTTGCGGAAAGCATCTTTCGATAGGTGGTGTTGCCACCAGGTACTGGGAGAGCAAGGCGCTCGCCCGTGCTGAAAGTCTGGAACTTGCCTTTGAATGTCTCGATCTGGCCGTCGTTAAGCCCGATGATGTTGGCATCGCGCACCGCTTTCAGCGCCGCGTCAGCGACATTTGGATCGACCTGAGCCAGTAGTGTTCTATCCGCTGGCAATCCGGCGCGCAACAGACCATAGAAAGCCTCTACCAAGATTCTCTGCTCGTCGTCACTCAATGTCCCAGCCAGCTGCTCAGCTAGCAACTTGGTCAGTCGTGCGGCCAGCGCACCCTGCGCGAGCAGACGCGCATCCCAGCGCGTGGCCCGGTTGAGCGCAGTCAGATCCTGGCGATCGGCTGTTTCTTTTGCATCAGCCAGCGCCATTATCTCGCCGATTTCGGGCAGGAGATCGTCCACCATCTTCTGAAACTCAACTGGGTGCGGGAGTAGATCGGCGGGAGCAATCAAGTTACGGGTCACGCGTGATTCGCTCCCCAGGTAGTTGAGCTGCGCAACAAGCGGTATTTCCTCGTTTGGGGGACGAACAGCAACGATGTGAAGACTGGCTGCGGCCGGATCGAGGTTAAAGCGCAGCGCGTAGCGCCCTCCTACCAGCGTTTTCGTCTCGTCCAGTAATTCGGCTTTGCCGCCAAAGACGCGACGCTTGAGCCGCAGCGTAATGCCCTCGGCCGGGCGGCCATCCTTGAGCGTAACGCGGCCGACGACACTGCGCTCGCGTATCACAAGATCCACCATCTCTACCTGACGCGCCCTCTCAATTATCTGTGAGACAGCCAGCGTGCTGTCGCCATCACCGAGTGCGACCACGCGCAGATTGATGGTATCCATGCGTGGCAGTCGCCCATAGCGAATGGTGTACCGTCCCTCTGCATCGGTTTGATCGCTACCCAGGCGGATAGGACCGTGACCGTTGTCATGGCTGGCGTGGACTTGCACTGCGTGCTGCGGCAAACCATCCGCACGCAGCACGCGCCCAGTGACAATACAGGTGTCGTTCTCTCGGCTATCCAATAGGGCTTCCAGTTCACGAATACGCGTTTGTGCCCGGGCCAACACCTCTTCTAGCGCAGCAACACGGGCGGATGCGGCGATTGCTTGCTCCTTGATCCGCTCATATTCGTGCTGTAGTGTGGTCAGCGATACACTTAGGCGGCTAACCTCCTGACGTAGATTGGCGTTTTCCTTGTTGAGCCCATCCAGTCGCTTTTGATGCCAGATAAATGCTTCCTGTAAACGCTCCAAAAGCTGCTCAATAGAAATTTTTCCGCTGACCTGTTTGTTGATACGACGTGCTGTCTCCTCATCGACTATGCCGGTTGACTCTAAATCAAGCTGCTCTTGAAGACGAAAAACCGCCTCTCTTGTGCTCTCGCCAAAAGTATTCAGAATGAGGTCCTCATCGCTTATGTCGAACCCAAGCAGACGCAGCTCAAAATGCAGCAGGCTGACATCCGGCCCGGTCTTTTCAAAATCCAGTTCACGTCCTTGGAGTCGCATAGGGGTCTCCTTTGATGAATTTTATTGTTCAACAGGTGGCGCAAAGCGCTTTCGCGCAAGTTCTCCCTGTTATGCCTTATCAACCAACTTCTTGGTGTTCCATTTGACAGTACGCATCTTACGGTTTTGGCCCTAATGACCATCACAGGAGCCTTGGTGTGTTTACCTGCTTCATCGCCGCCAGACTTCATACCACCTGTTTGATTTGCCCAACACATACTGTCCTGCGCGTCGTTAACCAATATAGAAACTCCGCATGCTCGCCGCCCAATTCCGAAACTCATTCTGTTGGTAGGATGTGAAGAAAGTTCCAGAATTATTGGCGCACATCTCTGCATAGAGAATGGTAGCCCCGTAAGCACCACCCATGTCAGTATCTCCCCCTGGCTTAGTCTGGCTGTCGTGACCCCTCTGTGTTTCGACATGGCGAGCCTCGTGAACCAAAATACCTGCTGCGAGTGCCAGCATTGAAGTTCGATAGTACGGATCATCACGGTTTCTGCCATCAATCCAGATGCGCCGGTTCGTAAAGCTCGCAAACGAAATATCGTTATGGAAGGTGATACATGTCAGAGTTAGGGAACGAAGCCAATCATAAACATTTGTGTATGAAGGCGCCCACACAAGGGGCTGAGTCAAGGGAATATTCTTGAGCAACCGAAACATGTTGTAGACAGTTAACATCACTGATGATTCGTTACCGCCCTGTGTGCAGGCCCATGGTTTCACTGTACCAGTCGCCATAAGTCCGCTATCGAAGTTGATGTTGAAATCGTGTCGAATTTGAGTTATCTCTTGGGCAGTTGGGCACGAAGCCATCAATATATCTGCTGTCTGATAGACAGGCACTAGGGGCTCAGGGAATTTCCTCTTGGGTGTCGGTAGCTGCTGCATAACATGAGGCATGGAAATTTCCTCTGCAGACACTGTCTTATGCCACAAGATGGCTTGAGGAATCACATCAGGAACCTCCGTACAGCTACACTGAAAGAGATCATTGATGTGTATTGTCATATCGATCCTCCTCGGTTGATTATGCTTTTGACCACACAAGTACCGGGCCATCCTGCAAATCGGCAACAGCTGGCCCTCTCATTCCGATTTCTAGTGGAAAGATAATTCGATTCATGGCCTTCCTCCTCGTGGGAGCTTGATCATTCCTATAATTATCCCGATAGCCGCAACCGGGTAGGCCGATCATTCTGCTAGCGGGAGCTACATCAACGAATCCTGACAAAGTTGCCCGGCAGGATGGTCGTACCGGGGATAACCGTGCCGCCGTGGTCTTCCCACACCATGACGGTGGGCATAACGCGCCGGGTATTGGTTTCGACCACCACTTCGTAATAGAAACCTAGCACAAAGGGGCGTTGGGGCCCACCGAGTTTGCGTTATGGGTCACGTAGTCCGGTTCAAGGGTCTCTGTCAATGCACCCGGCGGGACCACTGTTTTCTGTATGCCCACCCCGCCTTGATAAATCGTGACGGTGAAGGTCTCGGTATGGGGCGAATTATTCACGACGGCCCAGTCGACTGATGCTGCGTTGCCTGGTAGTGCAAACAATCCGCTGGATAATACGTATCTCATAGTTTTCCTCCTTATAGTGTCGTGGTTTGTTCCCTATTTCGTACAGTTCATCGAATAAGATCATACATTGGTGGCGAATTTTCTGTAGGTGCTAAACGAATCCCCTTGTCGAGAAGAAGAGCAGCTTCCGGGCCAACGAAATAGGATCCGATCCTTTTGAATTGCTCACGAATGGTTTTGTCTAATACAGAGAAGATCTCATCTGATGCCGGTCCGATTGCAACTGTGCCGAGTTGACCAGCGATCAGGAGCATTCTCTTCTCGATGAGCCCCCCACACTGAAGGCTAACAGTATGAGGATTCTCGTACTGATCAATTGCATACCTATCGGGGCCGTTTCTTTGTGGAACCCGTCTTACAACCACATTCTGATTGCGGTCAAAGACAAGATAGGTATGTAACGACTTGTGGTTCTCAAAATCGTTGAATACAGTACCCGGCTCTTCATCGAAAAGACCTGCGGCCATAAATGCAAGGGGGCGCTGAGATGATACAGCATTCATCACAGAATTGAGATCACTTGCAGTAGCGAAAAAAGGAGTTTGTTTTTTGGTCATATATGAGCCCTATTTGTCTTTCTTTGGAATGAGAAGCAAGTGGCCGCCGGTCTGAGCGCGAATCCTTGCCGCGTTACCAGCCTCACGCTTATCAGGTGTTACTCCATCGGCCAATGTGTCAATCGTATTGACACGAAGCGTCCTTCCATTTTTCGTCGCTGTGATGTCAACGTGAGATGATCCCTTCCGACCGCCACCTGGCCCTGGCAAATACTCCTCAGGGAGTCGATCACCACCGCCGGTTATTGTATAACCTCTGCGTTCTAACTCCGCCGCGATTGCATTCAGTTGGTCTCTGGTCGCCTGTTTGCCGAGAATGCCGGGACCTTTGGCCGCCATGAGCTTGGCACTTATACCCCCACCAGTTCCACCTAAAATTGTTGAAAAACCTAGCTCTGCTGGGGAAAACTTCTCCTGAAGTCCACTGGCGATTGAGGCAGACTGAACCGCGGCATCACCCGTAGCGCCGGCAACTACGCCACCAGCAGTCTGCCGAGCAAGTAAGCTAGCTCCGGCAGATTTTGCGAGTTGGGTAGTAACAGCCCCTGTCCCGCCACCAACAGCACCCCCAATGGAACCTGTGAACGCACCCATGGAGGCCATTACTAAGGCATCCTGCCAAGTGCCACCTTCCGAAAGAGTAGTTGCTGCTGCGCTTGTTCCTCCGCCTACAGCTCCAGCTAATGTTCCTGAAATCAAAACGCTACCGGATGTAGCAGTTCCACCTACCACCGCAACACCTGTGGTTGCGGCAAGTGAGATCCCAGCTGTCAAGCCAGCAAGAGCACCGGTCCCCGCTCCAATTGCCGCTCCTTTTGCAGCACCAGCCCATCGTTCCCCGGGTTTAGCCCTCCAGGCCCCCAGTGCCGCACCACCAATACCACCAACCAATGCCCCTATTCCTGCAAGCGCAAGAGTAGCGATTCTCCCATCTGGATCCACATAGACACATGGATTCGCATTTGTGTACAGGTATCTATTGAAATCCATAGACTTTCTGATAGTACCCATGAGAGGATCGCAACATATCCACCTCCCCAACCACGGCGCGTAATACCGCGCCCCGTAGTAATACAATCCACTCTCCTCATCGCGCTCCTTGCCTATGTAATGGTAACGCTTCGGCGTCTCAGTCTGGCAGCGCGCGGCCTGATACGAGGTGCTGCCGTAGGGGTAGTACTCCTCGTAGGAGATGATCTGCGCCTGGTCATCCAACTCCAAACTTGCCGAGCCAAGATGGTTGCCGAACTGGTAGCGGATGAGTTCCTCTGGTTTCGATGGGGGTAGCGGCTTTGGTAAGGTCTTTGTTTCCACCAAGGCGATGCGCTGTTTGTCATCCATGATATGCAGCGTTTCCCGCACTAACCCGGCGTTGCTGCCAGCGTGCTGGCGATAGATTTCAAAGCCACCCAGATAAATCCGCTCGTCTTTGAGGTTGCCGTTGGCCAGTTCGGTCACTTTGCGCACACGCTGGCCGGCAGCGTCATAGACGTAATAGGTGCGCTCACCTTGATGCTGCACGCCGTCTGTATCGGCGGCGTTGACTGCCTGGCGCTGGGTCATCTGCAGTTGATCCTCGAAGTCCCACTGCATAATTTGCAGGTGCGGCATGTGCAGCATGTTGCCGTGCGCATCGTAGGTATAGGACTCTGGCGCGGCGGTCGGCCCGCTACCAACCTGGGTGCTGCTCAGCCGGTTGCTCTTCTTGCCTGGTTCGGTCGGGTTGCCTGGTTCGGTCAGGCTGGCTTCGTTGTAGGTATAGGTGCGCTTCCAGGATGGGGTATCAGCCGACGAACGCTGGTGGCTCATCTCTTGGAAGTTGCCAACGGCGTCATAAATATATTTCTCGCAGTAGCGCCCCATGGCATTGCCGTCATGGGGGTGAAAGCCGTTGTCTGGCCCTGGGCTCCGGATGCCAACGCGCGGGGCGTCGTTGTAGGAATGGGGAATCGGTGATCCGCCCACCTGCCCCAGGTGCTCACGTCCCGTGGCCTCGATCAGCCGGTAGAGGGCGTCGTAGGTATAGTCGGCGCTGGGCTCGACGCGCTGATTTTTGAAGTAGATGGTTTGCTGGGCGTCGTCGCGAATGTAGGTGATGTTGCCCACCGGGTCGTAGGTGTAGTGCAGGTTCTGCACCTGGCAGCCGAGCCAGCCGGTCGGGGGCGGCTGCGGGCAGTCATTGGGGAAAGTGGCCGCATTGCGCCGGGTAAGCAGATGCACCAGGCGGAAGGTGAGCGGGTCGTACTCATACTCGGTTCTGACGCCGTTGCCGTACTCAATTAAGGTGCGCTGGCCCTTGGCGTCGTAATCGATGTCGATGACGAAGGGGGTGGCGGTCGCCGCGCCGCACAGATTGACCGCCACCTTCTCCAGCAGGTTGGCCTCGTTGAAGGTGGGGCGGTAGACGCTGTTATCTGGGCTGGTGACGGTCAAGGGTCGATTGAGCACATCGTAGGTGGTGCTAGTGGTGAAGTCGCCAGGGTTGACGCTGGGATTCTGCGCCCAGTTGACGCCCTGTTTGTAGTCAGCCAGCAGGGCGCGCTTGCTGCGCAGGAGATTGCCCTTGAAGTCATAGGCTTCATTGGTCACTATACCAGTGCCATCGAAGACCTGATAGACCCTGGTGCGCTGATTATTGGTTACACCCTGGCCTTCGCCATAAATCGTGCGCTCGGCCAGCCGCTCGACGCCATTTTCAGTGACAAACAAGCCGCTAGGCCGCCGCAAGGCATCATAGGTCAGTCGCCGCATAAAGCCACGGCTATCCCAGGTGCGGATCGCTTTGCCGGTTACATCATTCAGCAACCAGCGCGCGCCGGCCTCCATGCTGGCCTGATGAATGCGGTTGCCCAGCAGGTCGTAGGCATAGCGCATGACGATGCGATTGTTGGCGTCGGTCACCGACCGCTGGTTGCCCTCCATGTCCAACTCGGTGCGGGTGGTGTACTGGCCGGCGGCGCCGTTGTCCGCAATGGTTACAACGGCGCGTCCCAACGTATCAAAATAGGCTTTGGTCGGTGTGTTGGCATGGACGGCGGTTTTCTGGGCCGCGTTGTGCTCCGGGTCGCCGACGGGTTTGCCTATACGCTGGGCATACCAGGTCTGCCAGGTGGCGGGCTGGGTCTTGAAATAGCCGGCAGTGTAGCCTTTAACGTCTTCATCAGTGCGTGGGTCATTCAACACCGTATCGTTTACATCCCAGGTCGCCTGCTGCCAAGGGTCGAAGAGCACCTTTTCGTAGGTGTGGTTGGGGTGCAGTGTCGCCACCACGCGCTCGACCGGGTCGTAGAAGAGCACCGGGCTGACACCGATCTGGGCATCGAACTCAAAGCGGTGCGTGTCGGTGAAGAACGGTTCGTACTGGCGCACCGGCTTACCTTTGTTGTTGAAAATGGTCCAACCGCTGCCCACCCAGCGCGGGGTGACGTCAGTGGTTGTCATTTCCGGCTGACCAGCGGCATTGGTGATCATCTTGCCGGCGTGATCACGCTGGGGCGCCGACCCTGGTTCAGCCTGGATCTTCTTCTGAATCTCGCGGCCAAAGCCATCGGAGTAGGAGAAGCTGTGTTGCACCTTGGTTTGCGCACCTGGCGCAAGATCAAAATGGTGAGTCTCCCGCGCCAGGGTGTAGACAATCGCGGGCTGCGGTTGGGGGTCGTCCTTAGTGTGTTGATAGGCAAAGAGATCATAGACCAGCCGGGTGGTTGCCTTCTGCAAAATGTCGTATGGGTCGATGAGCGGCTGGTTGATGTGAGCGCTTACAGTGCTATCGTCCAGGTCGGGCAAGAAAGTGGCATCAATGAGATCACCTTTGTTCTCGCCCACTTTGCCCATCACTGCGGTGCCGACCACCATGCCTAGCGCATCAAAGGCCACCTCACTACGGTTGACATTGGGGTCAGTGACCAGTTTGGGTTGCAACACTCGATAGTCGTTGGCGGCCTGGACGCTGTTTTGCAGCGCGTCCACCGTCTTGGCGACGAGCAGATCGTAGCCGTCATAGGCCACGGTGGTTTCATTGCCAAAGGGGTCGCGGAAGCGGCGGGGCAGGAAGAAGTGGGTACGGGCCTCGTCCAATTCCTGGGCAGTTGGACCGTAAAAGATACGCCCAGAGGGAATCCACCATTTGGTCCCGTTTTCGATGTGGACATAGCCGCCTTCGGTTGTGGAGAGGGCGGTCAACCCGGCCTCTGCCAGCTTCCCGCTCGCCACAAAAAGCTGCTTGGCCAGCTCTAGCGTGAAGGCTAGTTTGTAGCTCTCATAGGGTAGGGCCAGCGCCCCAACCGTGCCTAAGTCCAGGATGCTCTGCAGATCATCACTGCGATAGATGGTGCGCACGTGTTCGATCAGCCGCAGCCGAGAGTTAATCAGTCCGCCCGGTTCATTCTGCTGATTCCACCCTTTTCGCCAATCCCACTGTTCGTAAGGAATTGTCTTAGCGATTGGTGGCTCGATCTGGGCAAGCGGCACCAGAGCCGTTACCAGGGCACTCAACTCTTCCCAAGTGTAACGTAGGGTGGGGGTAGGTGGCTTGACGAGTTCATAGGTGCGCGTCTCGGCAGGTACGCCGATCCGATACCAATCGGGTTGGTTGTCGACGTTGGCAATTCGATTGAGCGTCAGCGTGACATGGGTTTCGTTCTGTTCCAGCTGGCGTCCCGCAACGTTGGCGCGTGGATAGCCAACCGAGATGGAGCGGAGCACATTGCCATACTGATCGACCTGTAGTGTCAGTGCATGACTGACACGAGGATCGGCGGGGTTGCGCTCGTAGTGATAGGTGATGGCTTCACGAGGATGGGTGAAGAAGACGGCATGGCGGTTATCGCCACGCAGTTGCACCATCCGGATCTCGAAGTTCTGCTCGGTGACGGTATAGGGATGCTCGGCTTTGGACGTGCCATCCAGCGCAAAAGTCTCCTGGCGCAGCATGGATCCCTTGAGTGCTCGGCACGCTTCACGTTCTTCGTCAACGGTCAAGCCGGCGGGCAAAATCGTGTCATCCAGCAGACGCTTTCTGGCTTCAATGTCGTTATTGCGCCATAGAGGCTCACGATAGTACTCGCCCTGGTCCTGCGCATCGAGTAGCCCGGCGAAAAAGTCCGAGATGTGGTTGCGGCCCAGATAGACCCCGGTGTGGAACCAGGTCTTGGTCAGCACCGGCGGCACAAACGATGCCTGATCCAGATTGGCCGCCGTGGGCGGTGTGCCTGCCGGCAGCAGCTTGCCAATCTCTTCCGTATCCCACTGCTCCACCATGCCGAAGCCGCGAAACTCGCGCTCCTCGCCGTCAAAATAGCCGTGGTGGTAGGCATAGCGGGTCACAAAGCGGTTGCGGCTGATGTGGTCATAGCTCTCGACCCGCTCGACCACATGCACCGGGAAGGGCAGCCGAGTAATCCACGGTTTGCCGGCAAATTTGTCTTGCAAATAGAACTTGGTCGAAGGGGCATAGGCCACCCGTGTTTCCGCGCCCAGATTGTTCACCGATCTGACCAGCACGTGCGGCTTGCCGCCATTCATCAGGTCGATGTAACACATGGGACAACCGGCCGCGCCGGGCAGCGGCGATGACCAGACCAAGCAGGCCGTGCCATTACCCAGCAGGTCAAGCGCCATCACCGAAGCAAGGTTGTCCACCTGGGGGAACGGGATCGCTTCGGCGCTGCCCCAGCCATTGCCGGACTGGTTGCGGTAGAGGTCGACGCGGTTGCGGCCAAGATAGAGAATATCGGTCGTGCCGGAGCCATCGACGTCGGCCAGGCGGATGCGCTGCTGGTTGAACTGATCCGGCTGGTCAAACCACGGCGCGTTGTCCATGGTCACCTTGGCGCCAAAACGGCCATAGCCCAGATTGGGCCAGTAGCAGATCTCACCATTGCGGATGCGCGCCAGATCGGTCAACCCGTCACCGCTCATGTCGGACAGATAGATCGATTGGGTGCCATCGGCGAAGAGAAGACGGGGCCCCTTTTCCTCATCGGGCGGCTGCGTAACCCGTTGGGCCGGGCCAAAGCCCGCTTCCGCCAGCGAGGCGTGCCAGGTGAAGACGTCGTCCTCGGCGATGAGGATGTCAGCATGGCCATCGCCGTCGAGATCGACAAACTTGAGGTTTGGGTCACGGGTGTCAACATTGGGCCAAGCCACAAAGGGCCGGAAGGTGACCCAGCCGGCTTCGGCTGTCCGTTCGTAAAAGCCGCGCACGGGGCCATCCATCTGCACCAGGTCAACCCGGCCGTCGCCGGCGAGATCGAGCAACTGGGCGTGACCGGCAAGGCTGGTCGACGGCTTGGTGGCAACCAGTTCGAGGGGTGCGAAACGTGCCGTTACCGATTGGCTGCCGTTCTCCCCAGCCAGCGGCTTGGGGCTGAGATTACGCTTGTAAAACCAAACATCGGCCTGTTCGGTGAGGATGCCCGAAATCCCTTCGCCGTCCAGATCGACCCATTGATAGTTGGCGCCGTCCAAGCCGACGGGCAGATTCTCCAGACTTGTGGCGTCCACCGTCTGCACCGGCAGTTGCGCCAATTCGGCCGGCGTTGGCACTTTGCTGTATTCGAAAACCAACGGCGGCAGCGACTTCTTGCGATAGTCGCCGGCGGACTGTCGTACATAGCCGGTTTGGGTAACCTCGTGCAAAAAAGAAAAGATGGGGTCACGCACGCTGTCTGCGTTCTGCTCATATGCGTAGGTGAAATCGGTCGAGCGCACCAGACAGTTGGCGCCGACGCCCGCCTCATTGGGGAAATCGTGAAACATCAACACCCGTTGACAGAGGCGTGTCGTGCGGATCTCAAAGCCGGCGCGGTAGCTGGAGAATGGGTCAGCACGAAACTCCCACGGACGCTCTTGATCCGGGGTTGGCGTAGCGGCGTTGTGTTCACCATAATCGAACACAACGCGAAAGAGCCAGTCGACATTCTGCACTTGCGGTTCCGGCAGTTCAGCCAGGCAGAGCGGACGATTGCCTTGCTCATCCAGGAGTGTTGTCCGGTTGCCATAACGGATCTGTTTTAGATAGCGGTTGGCGGCGCGACTTGGATGATTGCGGTCGCCACGGTTGCGTTCATGGGCCTGTGCCAGGTCAACGCCATCGCCGTTCTCGGCCTTGTACTCGTAGAGAATGGCGTTGCCTTTGTCATCTCGGCTTTCGCAGATCAGCCAGCTAAAAATGTGACTGGGCGCAGCCGGATCGAAGATGCGCGAATTCTCGTCCTGGCCGTAGATGGTCAAGATGTTGTCCTTGGCAAACGAGCGCCAATGCACATTGTCCTCATGTTGCCAGCGTTCGATACGTGCAAACAAGCCCTCGGTGCGCGGCCGATAACGGCGGACCGTGTAGGTCACCCCGTTGACTGTCCGCGGCTCCTCGTGAATGGCAGGTTGGCCATCCTTCATGATGTACGCGCCGTTATCATCGCGGGCAAACTCCGGCACCAGATCCTCCGCACCGGAGAGGATAAAGACATCTGATTCAGCGGCATCGTTGTACCGGGGCAAGCCTTTGTCGGTCTTGCGCGTGATGGCAGGCAAGGCGAGACTCCAGCCAAACCCAAACGGTCCGTTGCCACTGCCCGAATCGTAGGAAAGGGCAAGTTGCGGCCCAAAGCCCGACCGGCCAGGGCTGGTGGCAATCGGAACCGTCATCGAGCCGGTGCCGGTGACCGGGTTGGCGGCAAACTTTTCGCCCATGCCCCGGATCGCGCCGCCGCCTTTGAGCAGGGAAATGCTTGGAATTGCAGGCAAAGATGTGCTCGGACTACCGCCGTCCATCTCAGGGGCTGGCGATGCCGCACGAACAGCAGAGGAGCCAGCCGACGCACGGTTGTGCGGCTGGCGAACGTCGGCCTGGAACATAGACGCTCCTTTTGCCCAGGTGGGCAGCAGCCAAACAAGGAAATAGTTGTTGATAAACTCGAACAACAACTGTCTAATGCCGTAAGTGTACCCTACAAATTACGCAGATACACTATGCAGGTAAGCAGTCTTTACCTGGCCGCAAGGCTAGTATTGCGCCAGCGCAACCACATCGCCTTGCCGCTCCGCGCCGACTCGATTACTGGGTCCAGTACCTGAAGTACCTGTCGGCCATATACATCGTGATCAGTAGTGGCCTGGACGAATTCCGCCAGTTTGGGAGCACCCCAGATGTGTGGATGAATCTGGGTGGGTTCGGCGCAGGCAGCCTTTTACTCACCAACGCAACGCTATAGCTAAATAAGCTATCCCGCATAGGCCGATGTCTTTGCCTGGCCAGAGGTGTCGATATTCAGTAGACCGCAGCGGAGAAGGCGTTCTCTAACGCCGACCTTGTTCGCATTAGCGAATGCTCACTTCGCGCTGTGGTCTACTGAATATTGTTAAAAAGCCAGCAACTGTTTAGAGCACCTAACACGTGACAGTCGCAGTTTCTTTCCTCCCCTTCGGTAAAAATTTTTATCCCAGAGGAACAGATGAGCTTAGGAAAGCAACTTTCCTGGTTAGCCCTAAACTCAACCATCCCTTCGGGACAGCGAAACCATTGCCGCGTCTTGTGTAACACGCGCAGGTGGGCCAAGGAAAACCCAAGGGCTCACTGTGCCTGCATCACACCAATCTGCTGCATGACGCCCAGTAGATCAGCCAACATCCAGTGGTCCACGATCTTGCCATTTTCAATGCGGTAGGTCAGGGCAATTTCGATGGTGACCGGCTTGCCGGTAGGGGCAATGCCCATCAGGTCGCCATCATGCGTCCCCTCGAAGCGGGTGCGCACAAAGACCATATCGCCTTGGGCCACCATCTCCTCCGCGGTCAGTTGATAGCCGGGGAAGGCCGTCTCAAACATGACGATATGTTCCTTCAGCACTTCGTCGGTCATATATTTGTCCACCGTCGCCGGCGACTTATCCTGATTCAGGGCGGCAAAGTAGTCAAGAATGAATTGCTTGTTGGCCGTCGCTACGGCTGCCGCATCCGGTTCCGCCGCGATCGGCTGTACCCGGTAGACCGTGCCATCCGGCGCAACGCAACTGCTAAGCAGGAAGGCGCCCATGACGAGGACGCACACAACCGCCACAACCACTGTTCCAGTCAGCTTCGTGCGTAACATAAATACCTCCCTTTGGACGAGAATAGGTTGAAATTTTGTTGCCTATTCACAGAATACCAGGCGGCTCGTTTCCCATTCGTTTCCGGGTGCGTTTCATAGAAGCTTTCTGCTGAAAGTGACAAGTGCAAATTTTTACTGGTCTCGTCCCATAGCACGGCGCGCTGAAACGAACCGGAAACGACCCTGGCGCGATACTGAAGTTAGGCGACGACTACGCCTTTAACATTCCTACTACCGCCGCCCAGGTTGGCAACACGCTCTATGTGGTGAATGCCCGTTTTGAGGACGCCGCACCGCTGACATCAGGCACGCCCGATATCGACTACGCGCTCATGCGCGTGGCCAAGCTGGTGATGGAGTAGCGCCATGCATGGTTTCCAGCTAGCTAGTAGACTGTAACGCAAGTTTTGATAGGTTAGAAGCGGCTGCCGCCCTCACCCCTGGCCCCTCTCCCAGGCTGCTTACCTTTACCCACATCTTTTTCTCCCAGAGGTAGGGCGTGGGTTTAAGGTGACCGGCATCTCGGAGATGCCGGTCACCTTCCAGAGAGACATCGCCGACAAACCGACTTGTGGATAAGGGTAAGCCCTACCAGGGGAGGACTAAGGAGGGGTCAACTCATGGTTACTCATCTTTCGACGACTTGTGGGTAAGGGTAAGCCCAGGCTGGGAGAGGGGAGTTTGGTTCCCTTCTCCCACCTGTGGGAGAAGGGTTAGGGATGAGGGCCTAAACTAGCATAACTTAGGACACGGTCTACTAGTACAGTGTCAGCGAAATTTTGATTAATTAGAACGTGTCATTTCGAGGAGCTTGCGACGAAGAATCTCTGCTTGCGAAAGAGGAGATTCTTCGCCAAAAAGCAGGCTCAGAATGACAATCCTAAATACTCATACCTTGCTTTACAGTGTAATACTACAGTGTTACCGAAATTTTGCGAGGTTAGCCAACGCGGGTGCGCCAGCGTGCGTCTTCCTGGAAGGGGCGCCACACACCCTGTTTTTCACCTTTCGCTGTCCCTTCCAGGAAGACCTGGGTGACCACCTCTACCCTAGCAGAATTTCGGTTACAGTGTACTAGTGCTTAGCGGCGGTGTACCGATAGATTATAGGTAATGGAGTTGCTCTGCCCGGGCAACCGCTTGTTGGAGGAGTGTCAGCGTCTCGGTGTGGGTGTGATTCTCCCATGCTTGTAGTGCTTGGGTCAAGGGTGTTGCCAACGCCGCGGGCAGTTGTTGTTGATGGGGATCGAGCAGGGCGCGCGCATGGTCAACCGCGGCGGTCACCGCTTCTGTGTGCAGCGCCGTGGCCAGGAGCGGCCACAGCGCGGTCCACTGGAAGGGAGCACTGGCATGGGTGACGGGCAATTGGCGCCACAGTTCCAGGGCGGCATGGCCATTTTCGCACACCGCACGGTGATCGTGCTCTCGCCACGCCAACCACGCTTGATTGGCCCTGGCCATTGCCTGATATTCGGGCATATGAGCAGCGGTCGCCATAGCCAGCGCCTGATCGGCCAACTTTTCGGCCACTGCGGCCTGATTGCGCCGACGCGCTGCAATGGTCAAGTAGGTCAGCGTCCGTGCCTGTAAACTGAGATCGCCATGCTGCTCGGCTAGACGCAAGGTAGTTTCCAGTTCGGCGGCGGCGGCCGCGAGATCATCGTGCCAGAGCAGGGTGAAGCCAAGCATAAAGTGGGCGGCGGGCAGATGCTCCTGCATACCGGCGTCGCGGTAAAGATCAAGTGAGCGCTGCACTGCCTGCACCGCCTCTGCGGTGGCCACGCTACGGTGAAGGCGAAACGAGAGTTGGCTCTTGCGCTGGTAGAAGGCAGCTTGTTGACCAGGTGTGCCATGTGCTTCAACCAAAGGCTGCAACCGACATTGCAGTGCTGCGCTGGCTTCGGTTGCGCCTAGCCAATAGTGCACCAGATCGATCTCCAACTGCGTCTGAATCCATTCTTCCCACCACACCGGCGTCGCTTCCGCCACCACCTGGATATGGGTGACAGTGGGGTGGGCAGCCGGTAGTTCCTCGTGCGTGGTGCGATGGGGCGCGGTCAGCGCCGGCTCTTCCAGCGCGTACATGGCGGCGTGGTAGCACTGCAAGGCTTCTACATAGTGGTACTGTTCACGCCAGGTGTTGCCGACCTTGCGGTGGAGGCGCGCACAGTGGGCCGTGTCCATCACTGTGGCTCGGTTGAGGGCCTGGCTAAAGCGGGTGCGCGCCTCGTCATACTGGCTAAGCCCGTGGAGCAGATCCCCCAGTCGTTCATAAAGCGTCACCGCGACCGCTGGTGGCTGACCGGCAGGGCCTTCCAGCAAGGCCAGGGCGCGGCGGTAGGCGCGCACAGCCTCGCCATTGGCCGAAATATGCTGGGCCGCGGCGGCCGCCTGTTGGTAATAGCAGATGGCCGCATCAAAGACGCCGGCCAGTTCGTAATGGGTGGCAATCTGCCCACTGACCGCATCAAGGCTTTGCCGGCCGCCCGTGCCATTTTGGTTGGCGTAAACCGTCTCCAGGGCATGGGCCACCCCCTTGTGCAGCAAACGACGGCGGGCCGCGCTCAGGCTGTTATAGGTCGCCTCGCGCAGCTTATCATGCGTAAAGTCATAGGTGTCGGCGCCCCGCTCGCGCACAATGTGGCGCTGACAAAGTTCATCGAGCGCATTTACCAACGTCTCTTCATCCTGTTTGCTTGCGCTGGTCAGCACCGCCAGCGGAAAGGCGCGGCCAATCGTTGCCGCCAAGCCGATCAGTTCCCGCGCCGGCGCAGAAAGCTCAGCCAGGCGCGCCTGAATGACTGCCTGAAGCTTGGGCGGGAGGGCAGCGCGTGGTGCGGAAACTCCAGCGGAAGAGGACGAGGCGTCGCGATTCATCATCCACCACGCGCCGCTGCGTGCGCGCACAGTCTCCACCACAAAGAGCGGGTTGCCCTCGGTTTCTTGATAGAGCGCCTGATTTTGTGCCGCACTGAGTGGCCAGCCGGCAACAGCCGCGGCCAGGTCGGCCGTGGCGCTGGCATTGAGCGGGCCAACCGCCACCTCCGTCAACTGGTCGTCACGCCGTAAGGTCAGCAATAACGTGTGCAAGGGATGCTGGTCATCGATGGCTGCACGGCGTACGGTGCCCACAAGCAGCAACCGCCCATTGCCGTGGGGTGCGTGGACGTTGGTTTTAACTGTGCGTTCTTGGGCAAAGCGCAGCAGATAGTGTAGCCACTCCAGGGTGTCCCGATCACACCACTGCAGGTCATCGAGGAAGAGCAGGAGCGGCCCTTGGCCGTTGAGCAGTGCCCGAGCCAGGGCTTCAAAGAAGCGCTGGCGTTGCCAGCCGGTTGCTAACGGTCCGGGCGGCGATAAACGCGGTTGCGCTACGAGCAATTCCGGCAACAGACGCGCCACCTCGGTGAGCCAAACCGGTTCCAGGGTGGCTAAGTGTGTGAAGATGGGCGCGGCGCGCAGCCAGGCCGCGACAGGGGCATAGGCCAACGCACCCTCCGCAGCGTAACAATGGGCGCTGACTGTGCCAAAGCCCTGGCGCGCCACCCAAGTCATCAGTTCCTCGGCGAGGCGCGTCTTGCCGATGCCGATATCGCCGGTTAGGAGCAGACAGTGTGGCTGACCACTGCTGGCGCGATACCAATTATCCAGAAGCAGCTGCCATTCTGGGGTGCGCCCCACCAGCGGCAGTTGTTCAGTGGCATGATGCGCCTGGGAGGGTGGGGTCGGCGCCGCGCTCTGGAGCCGTTGATAGAGTTCCTGGGTCGCCGGGGCAGGTTCAGCGGCGAATTCCTCCTGTAACATGGCCGCGCACTGCCGGTAAAGGCGCAGGGCGCCGGCACGGTCGTCGTTGGCGGCATAGAAACTCATTAACCGGCGGTAGAGGGCCTCGTTGAGTGGCTCGAGTTGGAGTAGACGCTGTCCAGCGCGGATGGCGGCCCCATAGTCGCGCTGCGCTTCCAGCAGGGTAATCAGCCGCTCCAACGCCGTCAATGCCAACTGGCGCAGCCGCTCACGCTCGGGCAGGATCCAGTCCTCATAACAACTGGGCAAGAGGTCACCGTGGTAGAGGGCAATAGCCACTTCTAATGCGGCAGGGGTGGTAGCCTGGGCAACTGCATCTTCAAAATCAGCCACATCCAGCGTATAGGGCACATCCGCGCGCCACTGTACGGAATGGGCGTCAATGCGTAAAAAAGCGTCCGGCGTCGGCAGCGCGTGACGCAATTTGTATAACAGGTTGCGTAGGTTGGTCAACGCTTGAGCTTCACTTGTATTCGGCCAAAAGAGAAAGGCCAGATGCTCACGCGCTTGAGGCGCGGCACGATGGAGAAGGAGATAAGCCAGGAGCGCTTGCAGGCGTGACGTGTTCACCGTGTACAGAGTCTCTGCACCTGTCTGACACCCATAGGTTAGCCGGAAATCGCCAAGCAGACCAATCGACAACTGCTGTCTCGTCATGGGGGTCCTCACGCCGTTGTGACCTGCGCCATTACAATTTGTTTATGCTATCAGCATAGCATAATTTGCCGGAAAAGTCGAGTGGTCAAGAATGTAAAGTCATCATGAATTGCATAAGATAGCCGTGTTGCTTGCTAGATTAGCGATAATATTAGCGATAATAGGCTTGTTGCTCCAAAATCTTTGTCTCAACGGTCTTTCTCTATCCAATATAGGCTCCGACCAGGGATCTGTCCCCAAAAGCTGGCAACCGCCGATTTCCCTTCAATGCGAACGCTTTGCGAACGCCTCGCCTGTTACACTCCAGCAGAAAGAAGCATCACGGGATCGTTTGATCACGCTCTGTTTGCCAATTTGCTTGTATGTCCCATCAAACACGCCCATCACGGGATCGCTTTGCGAACGGTAATTTTGCTAAAGTTAGTACTACAACGAGACTTTGAAAGGTGACTGTCACTGCCCACAAGTAGCCGGGTAGAAAGGATTTAGCTCTGGGCAGTGACAGTCACCTGGAATCGCTCGAAATCTCGTTGTAGTGTTAGCCACTGCCGATTTAGTTGCCTTCTGTAGCAGCGTATGCGCCAAGGCCGTTCTAGAAAATAAAGTACCCATCCATTAACAGGAAGGGCCTAAAAGAGCAAGAAGCATTCTTCTCGTCCTTCTGGCCTTTCCTGTGGGTACGCTTCTTTCTGGGTCAGCCTAACCGAAATTTTATGCAGTGAACTCGTCCCGTAGGGGCGACTGAGTTTAGAGAAAAATCAAATCATCTCTGCCCAATTCAGTGGGAACCCCGGGGCGCCTGCGGGATGAACCCACGCCGACTCAAGACGCGCCGAAAGCGCCCCAATTTACGTGAGATGAACCAAGAAGCGAGGCCGCCATGACCAGCAACCGCCAACATCACCGCACCCACCTTTTCACTGTCCGCCTATGGATTGAAGCCAATGCGCGTGATGGACCCGAAGTGCGCGGACGCGTACAGCATGTGCTCAGTCAAGAAGTTTGCTACTTTCGCCGCTGGTCGGACCTGGTGGCTTTTTGCGAGGCCAGACTGGACGAAGCCAGACTGCACGAAGCCAGACTGGACGAAGGTAGCGTAGGAGAAGAGAGAGACGATGCCCATGAAGCCGCCCCGAACTGTGAACACGAATGATGAGTTTACCCAACCACAACTCTATGCCTACCTCTTAGCTGTCCCTCACGCTACCTTTGCTGGACAGCCGCTCACGATGGCGCGCACCCAAATCCGCGCCCTTTTTTACCGCTTGATCACCCGGCCCCAGCGAGTGACGCGTGAGGAACTCTGCTTCCTCTTTTGGCCCGATGCGGACAATGGCAAGGCGCGCCGCAACCTCACCCAACTGTTGAGCCACCTGCGCCGCGCCTTGCCCGTGCCGGCAGTCCTCATCGCGACCAAGGAAGATGTCCAACTCGACCCGGCCCAGGTCTGGTCCGACGCGGCGCACTTTGAGCAACTGTGCGCCCACGCCAATGGCCAGCGCTTGTCGGCGCTGTACCAGGCAGTTGACCTCTACCGCGCCTCCTTTCTCGACGGCGTAACTTTGACCGACTGTCCCGAATTTGAAGAATGGGTCGCCGGTGAACGGCGCTACTTTGAGCAGCACTATCTCAATGCGCTGGCGACATTGGTGGAAGATGCGGCCAGTCAACACGACTACAGCAAAGCGATTCACCTGGCCCAGCGCTATCTGCAGGTCGATGAGCTGGCCGAGGATATCCACCGCCAGCTCATCCAATATCACGCTGCTCTGGGCGACCTCCATGCTGTGCGCCGCCAGTATGAGCAATGTACACTCATTCTGGACCGCGAACTGGGCGTTGATCCGCTGCCGGAAACGCAGGCGGCCTACCGGGCAGCGCTGGCCGGCGAAAGTGCACCGGCCACCCCCACCCCCGCCCAGCCGCTAGGGCCCACCGCCGCGCCGGATCGATTGCCCCTGGTTGGCCGCGATACTGAACTCCAACGCTTGCAGCAAGCGTTTCGTCGGGCGCAGACAGGCGAGACTCAGGTTACCCTGGTGGTGGGGGAGGCAGGGATTGGCAAATCGCGGCTATTACAAACCTTTGTCGCACAGGTGCAGTCCCAGGCGTTGGTGCTGACCGGCGCCGGCTACCCAGGTGAACAATCTATTCCCTACCAGCCGCTGATCGACGCCCTGCGCCCAGCCTTGGCCACCATTGCCGCTGCCCGCACCATCGCCCCAACCTGGCTGGCTGAGGCAGCGCTGCTCTTACCCGAACTCTACAGCCTACGGCCAGAGCTGGCCCACGTCACCCCCGATGGTTCAGAATCCGCCCGCGGGCGCCTCTTTGCCGCACTCTGTCACTTACTGTTGGGCTTGACCAATGGCGGCGCCTGTACCGTGCTGCTCTGTCTGGACGATCTGCACTGGGCCGATGCCACGACCATCGATTGGCTGTGCTATCTGGCACAGCACGCCGCCGGTCACCGGCTGTTGGTGCTCGGCAGCTATCAATGCGCCGAGGCTGCCCCGTTGGCTGAACTGCGTCACCTGCTTGACCGGCGCCGGCTGCTCTGTGAAATTGTGCTGACGCCGCTGCCTGCCGCCGCCGTCGGTGCAATGGCGCATCAGCAGTTGGGTTACGCCATTGCGGCTGACTTGACGACGCACTTGTATCAGACCACCGGCGGCAACCCCCTCTTTGTCAGCGAAACGCTCAAGTTGCTCACCGAACAGACGCCGGCGCCGATTATCCTGGCCGATCTACAGGCGCTACCGCTGCGTGCCACCATGCAGGCCACGGTGCAAAGGCGACTGGCCCAGTTAGCGCCGGCCACTCGCCAGATTCTGGAGGCGGCCGCCGTGCTGCGGCGCAACTTTGACTTCAATCTGCTCTGGCATACGGCTGGTCGCCCAGAGTTGGAGACCAGCGATGCCCTGGATGAGTTGGTGGCGCGCGGTCTGTTAGAGGCACAAGAGGAGAACTTTGCCTTCCATCACGAGTTGGTGGCGGCGGTGGTCTACCAGCAACTCAGCCATTGGCGGCGGCGACTCTTACACCGGCGCGCCGCGGTGGTGTTGGAAAGTCAAGCCGTGGGCCGGCGTTTGGCGTCCGATAGCCAACAGACCGCCCACCTGGCGACGTTGGTGCATCACTTTACCCAGGCCTATGAAACCGAAAAGGCGGCCGCGTATCGGCTGCTGGCCGGTGACCAGAGCCGCTTGCTCTCTACCCATGCGGAATTTATTAGCACGCCAGACGAGGCCGCCGTCCGCTATACGGCGCAGCAGGTCGATGTGATCCCGCTGGAGGGGCTGCCGCCGGCGCGCAAAGCACAGATGGGCCAGCAGCACGCCAGCGAACCGATTTGCCATTCCCTTTCTCAACACGCGCTATGTCGGCTTTGTGACAAACCGGCCGCCCTTTGCTGACCGCCGTGTACGCCGCTCCTTTGGTCTGGCTTTGGAGCGGGCGCGCATGTCACACTCCAGGTGGTGGGCTGGCATTGTATCAACAGGCCGAGCGTATCCTCATCGACGAGGCCGCGCGCGTGCCGCTGTCCTACACCCAATGGCGCCTCCTCGTCGACCCTGCTGCGCTGGCAAGTAGCGGGTAGCGGGTTACGTATATCTTGCCACCCGCTACCCGCCACTTCAGTTGTCAAGTACACTTTGTCGCGAAGAGCCTCTTTTGTTTGTAAACATTTTGTATACAGCGACGTAGTAGAGTCACGGTAGGCGCCTAGAAGGCAACCGACCTTTGTGGTCGCCCCAGGGCGCCGGCAAGCGGACGCCCCTACCGTGTTGTCCTATTCGGCCGGGAGACCCGCATGACCAAGCTGACACCGCCCCGCTACCGTTCCTTCTTACTCCGCCTGTGGCAGGACCCTACGCCGGAACCCCACCCCGCCTGGCGCGGGGAATTGGTCCACGTCCAAAGCGGCCGGCGCTGGTTTTTCGCCACGCTGGAAGCGCTGCTAGAGTTCCTGGCGGCGCAGGGCGGACAGGTGGATGACTTCCCGCCGTGATGGGTGGTATGTGGGGTAAGGCGTGTGGGTTATTTGGTCGAAGCACGAAGCAACAGCAGGATTAAACTAATGATACTTATAGCGAATGCCACATAGCTTGTAAAGACCCCAATACCGGTACTTGCTGCGAAGAATCCACTTGGTCGCCCATAGCGGTACAGGATGATCGCAACAAACAAACATATGGTAATCGGCGTAACAAAATACAATCTATAGATAAATGCGATCTCCTTTTTCCACCTTTCTTCCAATGTCCAGCAGATGGCGAACCCCAAAAGTCCGACGACAAAGGGCAGGGCCACATGGCTAACCGGATCCATATAGCCGAGGGAGGCTCCATCATAAATCCAGCCATCTAAATTGCGCGATATCCAAAAAACGAATGCGTTTTCAATCACCACAATCACCACGGTGATGATTGCGACAAAATCCTCTGAGGCCATTGTGTACGGCACAGCAGTCTGCCGATTGGCGCTCTTGTAACGACTTTGCAAATGAAAAATCGAACATAAGACCAGTGAAGTGCCGACAACAGAGGGAAGGGCAAAGAAAAGGACTCTACCAAATCGTTCAAAGATCAGAATCGAATCTTGCGTCTCCAGGCAATTTGATGAAGGGGCCACAAATAGGCATGAGGAATAAAGTATCGCACCTAATAATTGGCCTATTGCGCCAGTACATAAGCCATAGTGGATAAATCGACGCCAATCCTTCAGATAGCGCATTGCGTAGGTAAAGGCAACATAAAATATTGCATAAAAGATAATGAGATAGCCAACGTTCCGAACACCATTGCCGACCTTCGCAGTAACCCAGCTATAGACAAAGATGAGGACGCCCATTCCCAATAGCATCAACACAAGCTGTACTGCTGGATTGCTTGGCAACGCCCGCGGCAAGGAAGATACTGACTTACTGATAGGTAATGGTTCCTGTGCATATTGACTATTTAGCTCGCCTGAGAACTCAGTCTCGGAACGTTCAGATGTATTCTTACCCGCACTGATTGGCATCCTCTGATAGCCATACCCCACAGAGAGTAGTACTTCCTCACGCTCTTCAGCGCGAATTCCCAGACAATCACAAATCCGAATTACCATCTCCGGATCTTGCGGACGCGTTTCCCCGTTGCACCAACGGGTGACGGTCGCGCGGCTCACATCCAATCGTCCCGCTAGCCAGGCAGCAGAACGATCCGCGTGATTCAGGCGCTGGCTGAGCAGTTCGCCAAATTTTGCGTATTTTCCCATTTGCAATCACACGATTTTCTTGGCGTTACAGCGTGGTTTACACCTAATGTAACAAAGTGTCGCATACGCTGTAACACAATGGCGCACCGCCGGCAACGCCCGCTTATTACAATAACAACCGTGAAGACCGGTTGCGCAACCAACATCACCATGGGTCACCATGTGACAACGAAAAGCTAAATCGCTCATTGGGGAACACGCGTGGCCGTTGCGGTCGACAGCCGTGGCGGCGGGATCCCCAACGCAATGGGCCTCTTGTACGGAATCAGGAGGTTAACTGAGATGAGCGTGTATCATAAACAGAGCCAGTGGTTGTATGTCCTGCTGGTTGCTCTTTTTCTGGCAACGGCATCGGCGGACTTGCCGGTTGTATTGGACAATCTCGCCGGGACGGCAATCGTCAGTCCGGTCCTCGCCGGTGATGATGTCAGCATCACTGGTGGCGGCTAGGTTCTGTTGACATTTGTGGCGCGTACACCTGTCAGGTGTCCAACACCTGACAGGTGTTATCTTTCACTTCCTCATCAATCATAACTTAAGGCGCGCTTCTTGGCGTCGTGTAAATGGTCACTGACTAACGCCAACAGTCGCGGTGCGGGCTTTTTCATCCTTTGTACCTGTTCCAGCGCCTCGGTAAAAATGACGATGGCACCTTCTACGCAATGCTGACCTAAGCGGATGAGCCCCAGTTCATCTTTTACATTAACCAGATTCATCTCATCCCCAAGCTTTTCCCAGAGTTCAATGGCGGCGCGACAGCTCTGTTCCGCCAGTTGCCACTGCTCCAGCCGCCGATACGCGATGGCCTGATTGGTATAGACGCTTGCCAGATACGGTCGATCTTGATTTACACGAAAGATCTGGGCTGCCGTCGCAAAGAGCGGTAGCGCCTCCTGCATGCGCCCCGTGCGCGAATAGATCACGCCCAGGTTCATTTGGATTGTCGCCAGATTGACGCGGTCGCCTTCTTGTTCCAGGAGCGCAATGGCCTGTTGGTAGCAAGCGACCGCCCCAGCATGGTCGGCCTGTTCCAGCAACGACACCCCCAAATTGCGCAATCCCCAGGCGGTGCGGCGCTGGTCGTGATCTTCTTCCCAGATCTGCAACGCCTGACGAAAATAGTGCTCCGCATGCGTCCACTCGCGCGCCTCCAGCGCGATTTCGCCAAGCACCGTGTAGCTGTTGGCCCGTTCCGACGCATTCCCTAGCAAGGGCAAAGCTTGCGCCACCAGGCGCTTGGCTGCGGGAAAATCTCTTTGGCGTTGGGCAACCATCGCCATTCGATTGAGCGCCGTCCCTTGCCCAATCGGGTGATGCACCTGTTGAAAGCAATGAAAACTCTGCGCAAACCAGGTGTGGGCCTCGGCATAGTTGCCCTGCAGGAAAAGCGTATACCCAATTTGCAGCGCTAATTCAGCCTCGGTAACAGTATCCTCCTGCTGCCGACATTGTTGCACGCCTTGCTGCAAATAAGGAAGCCATTCCATGCGATAGCCGGCCCGTTCCATTTTGGGCGCCATGTCCAGCAGCAACGTGCGCGCGGCGGGCCAAGCCGGCGGCAACCGCAGTGCATAGCTCAAGGTATGGAGCGCTTGTCGGCGATCACCAGCCGCAAGCAGAGAGGGTGTTGTCTGCACCTTCCCCACCAAATACGTTGTGCTTGCAACCACATAGTCATGAAAGAGATCGGTGTATGGATCCATTGCCGTGTATAAGAGACATTATCTCGATTTATACTCGGCTCGCTCATAGATGAGAATCGCGCACTCGTGTAGTTTGTGCGTTTTGATTCTCATCTATGGCAGTCGAGAGTATAGCAGAGTATGCGAAGATGAAGAGATGACAGGATGAAACGACAGCGGTCATCTTGTCTTCTTGTCATCCTGTCACACGAGTGCAAAACAAATCGGAATAAACTCTAAGAATTAATGCCAACGAATGACCTGCTCATGCAGGAAGGTGCGCGTCAGATTATGGATGCTATAGCGGCGTTCATGGAGACCGCCAATGCTATCGACAAGATTTAGCGCCACCAGATGATCCAACGCAATACCCAAATTTTCGGGGGGGATTTGACTGGTTGCCTGCAAATAGGCCAGATCGCCCCCTTCTTCCGCCACCAGCGGCATGGCCAGCAGCACTTTGCGTTCTGTTTCCCCCAGATGCTCCCAGGCGCGCCGATAAATAAAGTGATAGAGATTTTCGGCCTTCCCACCCCGCGCCGCTGTGAGGTCGGCCAGAATGGTGTTGAGTCCATGCGTGTGGGTCTGCCCCACGACTAGACGTAACGCCAGCGGATTGCCCCCTACGGTTGCAAGGATCGGGCGTAACGCTTCATCGCTGGCGGCGAGGATTTGTTCCAGATTGCGCTGGGTTGCCTCCTGGCGGATCAACGCCAACGCATCCCCTTCGCTTAACTCCGGCACAGGAAAATGATAGATGTCCGCCTCTGTATAGAGGTTTTGGCGTGAGGTTAGCACAAACTTGGTCGGGTCGGCCAGGGTGCGTAAAACCGGCAGCAGTTCCTGCAGATCGGCGACCGTTTCCAGATTATCCACCACAATCAGATGGGACGTACTTTTCAATAACTGCTGCAGAAGCCGCAGGCGTTGTTCCGGCGTCACCGCCTCCTCCCGTTGGCTGTCGGTCATGAGCTGATCGGTGAGTAAATCAACAAAGGTCGCCATCGACAGCGCCGGCAGTTCGCTGTGGCTAAGCGCACCCCCCAGGTTGAAAAATTCGCGCTGCGCCGTAATCCAGCCGATTTCCCGCATAAAATTATTGTCGATCATCCGGCGCATGAGCGCGTCGGCCAGCGAAGTCTTGCCAATGCCCCCCATCCCTTCCAGAGCAATCAGCCAGGGAGAACCCGGAGTCACGACAACCGTGTATAAAGCGTCCAGATGGGGTTCGACCCCAATCAGGTGTTGATAGGTCGGTGGTTTCAAGCGTTGGGTGAGCCGGACATGGTCGCTGGTGCTGGCTGCCTCTTCCAGTTCCAGCAAGACCGCGGTAAGGCGGGTTAACGCTTCATTTTGCCACCGGTAGAGCGTGGCGTCCGCAATGTGAAGATCGGTGGCAATCTTGTGCTTCATTTCATTCTCAAGAAAGGCGCGGCGCAACAGCATGGCGTCCTGCGCAAACTTCGCCTCCAAAGCCGTTAGGGCTTGGCGCAGCACCGCATCAAGCGCACGCCGGACTTCTCCGCCGGTCTGCTGCAACGCCGTGCGAAACAGATGCAGTTGTTCAAGCAGATTGTTCTCTGGCACTGTGTGACTGTGCCAGCTCTTGAGCACTTCATGTGTACTTTTTTGCAATTGGTCAAACATTTGGTTAGGCGCAGAGGCAGGAGATTGCATGAACTATAGCTCCGTTACGGGTATGGGCCACTGGATCTTGCGGTGTGTAAGTTTAGCATATTTATCTGACGAGTGCAATGCGGTGAGAGTCGCCGCGAGTTTGTGAGGGATCGAGCACGATTATGCGAGCCAGTGCAAGTTCATGCGAGACGGTATTGGTGGAAAGCAAGCAATCGTAGAGACCAAGAGAGACCGAACCGCTGTATCCTAATGCCCAGTGCCGGCATATAGGCTTTGCTTGACGCTGGAGTAATTTTTACCAGGGTGCAACCGGTGTGTGCAAGGAAGAACAAGGATTTCCGGGAATATGTACAAGCTTGTAAACATTTTGTATACACCCGGCTGGTAGAGTGTGCGTGGTCCGAAAGCGAACAACCTTTTCTTCATACCTAGCCGGCTTTGGTGACTTTCAGAGTAGCCACGGGGGAGAATGTTGCGTCAACCAAGCCTGCCCCGCCTGATGATCAGGCGCGATGATAAATCCCGTCGTTTCCGTTTTGATTCCACAAAGGAGAACAGTGATGCACAACTATCATAAGACGTTGGGGTTGGTGATTGCGTTGCTCATCATCCTGACCGCGGCCTGTCAGCCGATCCAGGCGCCGGCCAACAGCGCAAGCGCCGCGGCGCCGGACGACAACATTGTGCTCAGCATCGTCAGCGCACCGACGGTGTCCAATGGTCTGGTGGCCGATCAACCCACGAGCATTAACGTCCTGCTCACTGCACCAACTACGGAGGATCGGTATGCGTCTGATCCAGCGCATTTTGGTCATCAGATTCCGGCCGGCGGCTGGCTGGAAGTTGAATTTGGCGGGACATTTATTCGCAATGGCGTTGATAACGACCAAGAGTTTGTACCGATCAACGCCAACGCCCATCTCATTTTGCTCACAGGAAATCCACAAAATATCATTGCCGCCGTCGCCGGCGTCGGCACACAACATGGGAGTTACACAATCGAGGATAACGGCGCAAAGACGCTAACGGTCCGCCCTAATGGTGGGGAAGGGGAAAATGGGCTGGAGGGTCAGCGCGCCCAAGTGATTGGTCTTAAAACTATTTATGTAGCGCCGAAACTAAATTCTAACGTGGGCCCGGCGCCGTTTCAGAATGGCGCTGCCGGCACCGAGGGTACCGTGGCGGTGCGTATCTATGGCGCCAATGGTACGCTCCGCGAACAGGGCGAGGCCGCGGTCACCTTCCCTGCCACTGTGGGCCGCCAGGTCTTTACAACCAACTTCGGCTTGTTTAATCCCTTGCTCTTTAGTGCGGATGTGAACGCAGAACTGGTTGAAGCAACAAACTTCCAACATGTCGCCCCTGGTACGCAGTTGACCAACACCGTGCTGGGCGAGACTTTCACGGCTAGTGCGCCCTATGCCCCCCGTTTCCTGCTGGTCGAAGCCATGGATGCCCAACCGGATCCTTACTATCCGATGCTCGGCATTGCCAATGTTGGTCTTGTGGTCGATGCGGACAATCCAGCGCGGGCAAGCCTGGTGCAGGATACCAATGAGGACGGTGTGCTTGGCGAAAGTGACGAAACGATTGGTGAAGCGACGATCAGTGGCCCCAATGCCGAGAGTCCTGGGCAGATTTTGGCAAGCGCAGATGCACCGCTGACGGATGGCGGCAATGGGGTAGACCTCCCGGCCGGCGGCATTCTCAATGTACCGGTAGCGCTCGGTTCGTCCACCGGCATCTACACGGTGACAGTAACGCTCAGCAACGGTAGTGAAGCGACAATTTTCCTGGTCGCGGAGGAATAGGTCTACCCGCCATACTTGAAAAGCCGCAAGCTGTCTGGAAGATGATCAGGAGAGTAGCAGCGTCCATTGTACAACTTGGATGGACGCAACAATTTATACAAACATGAAGGAGATTGATGATGTTAAAAACTGTATTCACCCTATTTCTGTTGGCCACGTTAGGGCTGGCTGCCTGCCAACCAATCCAGGCGCCGGCCAGCAGTGCAAACGCTGCGGCAGCGGATGAGAACATTGTCTTGGCCATTATCAACGCCCCCACGACCCCTGGCGGTATTGTGGCCGATCTGCCGACCTCGATCAATGTGCTCATGAATGCGCCGGGGACGGACAATCAATATGTCTCAGATCCGGCAGCCTTCGGCCACCAGATCCCGGCGGGCGGACGGATGGAAATTGAGTTTGGCGGCAGCTACATTCGCAACGGTGTCGACAATGACGCCGAGTTTGTGCCGATGAATTCCAACACGACAGTGATTTTGCTGGCCGGCAATCCACAGAACGCAATCGGGACCGCCGCAGGGGATGGCCCGCAACATGGCAATTACACGATTGAGGACAGTGGCGACAAGCTGATCACGATTCGTCCCAATGGGGGCAGCGGTGACATGGGGATTGAAGGCGAGCGCGCCCAAAAGATTGGCATCAAGACCATCCACGTCACCCCGACCTTTGGCTCTCCCGTTGGTCCGCCGCCTTTCCAGAATGGCCCAGCCGGCAGCGAGGGCACCATTGCCGTGCGCATCTACAACGTCGATGGGGATCTGCTTGAATCCGGTCAAGCAAGCCTTGAATTTCCCGCCAGCATCGGTCCGCAGATTTCGCCAATCAACCTCGGTTTGGTAACCCCCATGCAATTTAGCCCCGATGTCGTCACCGATTTCATTGAGGCGACGAACTTTCAACATGTGGCCCCTGGCACCCAGTTAACCAGCACGACAATGGGTGAAACCTTTAGTGCCGGTCAACCCTACGCCCTGCGTTTCCTGCTCATGGATGCCATCGAAAAGCAACCCGATCCCTATAGCCCGATGATTGGTCTGCCTGGTGTGGGCGTCGTTGTCAACGAAGATGACCCCGCAACGGCCAGTCTGGTGCAAGATGCCAATGGGGATGGCGTCCTCAATGAGAGCGACACCGTGGTAGGTGAGGTGACCATCAGTGGGCCCAGCGCCGAAAGCCAGGGCCGTATTCTCGCCATGCCCGACTGGCCGCTGACCGTGAGTGGTGACGGCGTCGAGGGTCCCCCCGGCAGCTTCCTGAACGTTGCCATTGAGGTTGGCGCCGAATCTGGCGTCTATGCCACGACCGTTTCACTGGACGGCGGCAACTCGGCGACGCTTTATACGGTGGTCGATTAGTTTTATGAAGCTGTAAGTAGTCCCGACATTACATCTATGAATACAACGCCCATCTAACACGCGACCGACCAGCGACGACTGACGAACGACGACTGCAATCGGTGGTCGTCAGTCGTCGCTGGTCGTCTGTGTAACATGCATACCGAATAAAGGAGTTCGCGATGAAAAAGATCCTCGTTATCTTATTGAGTGTCACTGTCGTTGCCGCGGGCTTGATGGCAATAACACCGTGGCACCAGGTCTGGGCGCGTTCGAGGCAGTTGGCCACCATGCCGACTGGTGATCCAATCGATCTGGCAGCCCATAGCAGCGCCGTCACCACCATTGCCTTTAGCCCTGATGGCGCGTGGCTGGCCACCGGCAGCGAAGATGGCAGCGCGCGGCTGTGGCCCCTACACACCGCCACCGTGGTCGATGATGACTTTACCCGCCTGGCCGCCGACACGCCCGACCCCACCGGCCACAACGTGCAGGAGCACTGTGGTGGCGATTTCCCGGCGGCCAGCGCCCACCTGATGGTGAGCCAGCGCGATGACAGCAGCACCGTCACGATTACCCTGCTGCACGCTCGGCCCAATACCCTCTACACCTCCTGGCTGCGTCTGCTCGGCGCCATGCCCGGCAATCAGGATGAGACCTTTGGCGGCAGCCCCATAACCCAAGCCGGCTCTACGCCGCTGGCGCCGACCACCGCACTGCCGGAGCTGATTGCAGCAGGCGAAGGTGCGGGGGTCGCCGACGTGGCCAATGGCTTCTGGACCGATGAGAACGGCAATGGCAGCCTGACCGTGGCCTTGAACTTTCCGCTCATGGATGGCGCCTACCCCTTCTATAAATATGATGCAGCGCTGCCACCGGTCGCCACGGTCGGCGCGCCCTTTGCGCCCTTTATGATCCGCCTGGTCTCCCACTGCACCGACAGCCTGGGCCATGGCGTGGATGCCGCTAATCGCGAGCCCTGGTTTGATTGGTCGCCTTCGTGGTAACATTGAGGGCATAAGTAAACTGGTAAATCAGTAGATCGGTAAATCGGTAGACGAGTGTCTAAAACGTGACAACAAATCCCAATGCTGGCTATCGTAGGGTTTTTCGTTATACGGGGAATCCGCCCCGCGCTGAACGGGTACCCTCTCTGGGTGGGGCTACCAACCGCTCCCAATCAATTGGGCTTGCGGCACAGGGAAAGCCCGCGCCCAGGGGGCACCCGATGGGGCGCGGTTGTCTAGCAAGGGGACTTCATCCCCTTGCGTACAGCGACAGTTCAAAACCCTATGGTAGCTACTACTTGTTGCGAAAGGCGCTTTTTACCGCAAAGGGCGCGAAGGACGCGAAGATTTTTCTCTGGTAACGCTTAGCGCTCTTGGCAGTCTTTGCGGTAGTTTAACGCGTTTCGCAACAGACACTAGTCCACTGTGTCCGAAGTTATGCGAGTTTAGCCAATGCGGGTGCGCTGGCGTGCGTCTTCCTGGAAGGGGCAACGCACACCTCCCGTCTTTCACCATCCGCCGCCCCTTCCTGGAAGACCTGGGTGACCACCTCTAAACTAGCGGAATTTCGGTAACACTGTACTAGTGTTTTGTCAGATAAGTAACAATAGGTTGTAGGCGCCTAGAAGCAGCGGGAGCCCCTTGGGTGCCTTTGGACGCGAGCCTTGCGGTCGCCCTCGGCCACCGGCCAGCGGATGCCCCTACAGCATCCATCATTACTTACTTTACAAAACACTAGCTAGAACAGTCGGCAGTGACCGGTGTACTGCCGACTGATTACTGAAAACTGAACACTTGGTATGTCGGTTTTGCTGCCACTGTACTGATTTACTGGCCTACTGATCTACTTATCTACTAGCACAAGAAAGGTAGTAAACAATGGTAAAGCGATGGAAGGTGGGCGCGATCCTGGGGCTGGTCTTGCTGTTGATGGGGGTCTCGGTCAGTGCGTCAACGGCTCAATCCCGTCCCACGCCGGTGATTGGCCGGGAGGTGGCGGTGGCCCGCCACTTGCAGGATGGCGAGGAGTTTCGGATTTCCCTGCCCGCGTTGTTGGCGCAAGGGCATGACCTCTTTGCCGCCAACTGGACCAGCCAGGAAGGGGGCGGACGCCCCTTGAGCAAAGGCACCGGCGCCATGCTGAGTGACAGGGACCATCCACTGACCTTTCCCCACAACTTCAATCGCATCTCCGGACCAGACGCCAACTCGTGCGCCGGCTGTCATAACGCGCCCTATGGCATTGTCGGGGGCGGCGGGGATTTTGTCGGCAATGTCTTTGTGCTGGGCCAACGCTTTGATTTTATGACCTTTGACCCCGGCGATCATATGCTGATGAAAGGTTCCCGCAACGAAAGCGGCGCCGCCCCGACCGCGCAGACCTTTGCCAACAACCGCGCCACGTTGGGCATGTTCGGTTCCGGCTACATCGAGATGTTGGCCCGCCAAATGACCGCCGACCTGCAAGCGCTTCGTGACAGCACCGGTCCCGGCCAGTACAAGCCACTGGTCACCAAGGGTGTATCCTTTGGCATCCTTGGTCGCCATGCCGATGGCAGTTGGGACACGTCGCGCGTCGAGGGGCTGCCGGCGCCCAGCCTGCTCACCACCGGCCCGGCGGACCCGCCCAACTTGATCATCCGCCCCTTTCACCAAGCCGGTGCGGTGGTCTCCTTGCGCCAATTCTCCATCAATGCCTTTGTCCAACATCATGGCATTGAGGCCGAAGAACGCTTTGGCGTGGACACCGACCCCGATGGCGATGGCTTTACGAATGAGATGACACGCGCCGATGTGACGGCGGTTTCGATTTATCAGGCCACCCTGGCGGTGCCTGGCCGCGTCATTCCCAACGACCCCATGATTGAGCAAGCGGTGTGGCAAGGCGAGCAGTTGTTTGACACCATCGGCTGTACCGCCTGCCACCTGCCGACGCTGCCGCTGGACAACTATGGGTGGTTCTTTAGCGAACCCAATCCCTACAATCCCCCCGGCAATTTGCAACCCGATGGGATAGGGCCAGTCGTGGTGAATCTGAGTGACCCGCGGCTGCCGACGCCCCGGCTACAGCCCCAGAACGGCGTGGTGCTCGTGCCCGCCTTCACCGATCTCAAGCTACACGACATTACCAGCGGTCCTGACGATCCCAACGCCGAGCCACTCGACATGAATCAGCCGGTGGGGTCGCCGGGCTTCTTTGCTGGTAACCGTTACTTTCTCACGCGCAAACTCTGGGGTGCGGCCAACGAACCGCCCTACTTCCACCACGGTCTCTTCACCACCATGCGCGAGGCGGTCCTCGCCCATGCCGGCGAAGCGCTCACCGCCCGCCAGCACTTTGCCCAACTGAGTCCCCATGAGCAAGACACCGTCATCGAATTCCTCAAAAGTCTACAGGTGCTGCCGCCGGGCACCAAGGATTTGGTGGTCGATGAAACGGGACACCCAAAGCAATGGCCACCTTGACCTTACGAAGCTGGGTAGGAATTCACTATTCTGCTGGCCTGGTCGGGCCACAAGGAGTGCCAGGCGAATCTGGTGCAGTGGGCTTCCAGGACGAACCGGCTCCCGCCGGCCCTGTTGGTGAACAAGGATCGGTAGGGTTGTAATTAGTGCAGTGGTGGCAGAATAGACTTCGTGCGCAGCGGGTTTGAGGATAGAAACATTAGAGTGGCGTGGCCATCGAGGCCACGCCACTCTAATGTTTTTAATCAATCTAAGCAACTGTTTTTAATCAATCTAAGCAACCGTCTTCTTGTTCATGCAGCGCTGCCTGGCGCAGCACATCCTTCGCACTGCCTTACAAGTCTAGGACAAGCCGTAAACCCGCTTCTACCTGCACCATAACAGAAGCAGGTAAATCAGCAACATAGATGTCGAGCCAGGTTTTATCAATGGTGGTCAGTTGGGTGATATTAACGACCGAGTCTTTTTCCAGACCTGAGTCTGCCTTTAACAAAAGTACATTACCGGGAAACTGTTGGTAGCGGAGATTGGAGGTCAACGACAGCACAATCACCGTGGCCAAGTTGCTTTGATTGAAGTGGTCTTCTTGCACAATCAGCACCGGTCGTCGGTGCCCTGGTTCTGAGCGTTGTGGTTCACCCAAATCTGCCCACCAGATCTGGCCACGATAGAGAGTTGCTACCATTCGGTCTCCACTAGACGTCGGCGGGCAACGTTGGCAAGATCGGACGGCAATGCAGTATCAAGATTGGCACAGGCCCGATTGATACGTTCGGTCAGATTATCATGACGATGGACATCCATGTACTGGCGTAGCGCCTTGGCATATAGCTCACTGCGACTTAGACCGCGTTGGCGGGCAAAGTCATCGGCCAGCACAAACAGATCATCAGGAAGAGAAATCGCTGTTTTCATACAGTGGAGTATAACTGAGGTATAACCAACTAGCAAATTCTGGCAACGGTGAAACCGTCGCATTTCTTTTCATTCTTGGCCGATTGTGATATACTTATTGCCCGACAGTTCATTCTGTATTGGCGATCGTTGCACGTGGACCCCCTTTAACATTGGTCATGCCCCAACTCCAGATTCAGCTCTTGGGCCATTTTGCCATTACCTATCAAGACGCCCCGTTGACGGCGTTTACCAGTCCGCGCTTGCAATCCTTCCTGGCCTATCTGCTCTTGCACACCCAAACCCTACAATCACGCCATCACCTGGCCTTCCACTTGTGGCCGGATTCGACCGAAGCTCAGGCGCACAGCAATCTGCGGAAAGCCATTCATCAACTGCGCGCTGCCTTGAGCCTCTGTCGCCTGTGGCAGCGGCAGGGCAAACGGGCGGAGGCGCGTGACCTGTTGGCGGTGGTTCTATGGTTGGTTTACCGAAGGCTTCGCAACAGCCGATTTGCAGGAGGCACAGGTGTTGCTGGCGGAATTGACTTAAGTTGCATGTCCCCGGCGCCTCTGCCTTTAACCTGAACTACATCCTCTCCATTTTCTAAACTTTACCAACTGCCCCAAATCCGGTATGATGCGGCAGACGAATCGCTGTCACTCGGCGCAGCTTTATGAGCAGCGATTGTCTATGATCAGTGGGTCACCTTGTATTTTGTATACTCACATGCCACCCCGTTCGCATTTGAGAATGCTCACTACACGTTGCAGTCGACTGATTACAGTGTCACGGCTGAACAGGGTACACAAAAGGAGTCTACTTTATGGCTTTGCAAAAAATTACCGTTCCCCTTTTGCTTGGCGTTGGCTGCTTAGGACTGTTATTGTTGGGGTTCGCCAGGCCACCTAAGGTCGTGGCAGCTACGATTGGGACCATACCACAGACGGATATTGTGCAGCAGGTGACCATTACGGCGACCAAGGACAATACGCTCTATGCCACCACGCCGGGCCAAATCAGCAACGGCGCGGGCACCTTCTTTTTTGTGGGACGGACCAATCAGGGTGCTATTGCTCGTGGGCTGGTAGCTTTTGACCTGGCCGGCGTACTACCCGAGAATGCGACTATTCTCAGCGCCACCTTGCAACTCCACCTCTCTAAGACTAGCACAGGAACCATCCCCGTCAATCTTCATCGCGTTTTAGCCGATTGGGGGGAAGGCGCGTCTGACGCACCGAGTAACGAATCAGGCGGCGCGCCGGCGGCAACCGGAGATGCGACCTGGCTGCATACCTTCTATAACACGGCATTCTGGCAAACCCCAGGTGGCGACTATGTGGTGACCAGCACGGCAACCCTTTCAGTGGCCAATGAGGGTGTCTATGTATGGGGTAGCACGGCATTGGTTGATGATGTGCGCGATTGGGTGAGCGATCCAAACAGCAATTTTGGTTGGGAAATCATTGGCGACGAAACCGTCAACCATACGATGAAACGCTTTGACACCAAAGAAAACAGTGCACCGGCCAACCGGCCGCAGTTGACGATCATCTACTCGACGCCGGGCGTTAATCTTTATCTACCTTTTATCCAGCAGTAGGCACCGACTAGCCGGCGCGTGTGGGCTGGGCTTAGACTAGGATCTGCTGACATCTCAGGTGCATACTCAGATGACCGGCACTTTGGAAAGTGCCGGTCACCTCTGGGCGAGCGCTAAATCCTTTCTACCCAGCTACTCGTGGGCAGTGACAGTCACCTTTCAAAACGAAGGACGCGCAGAGTGCAAAGGTTTTTGTCTGGTGATGCTTGGCGCTCTTGGCGGTCGTTTAGCAGGTTTCGCAGCAGAAACTAGACCAACAAACGCTGTAGCAGGTAGGAAAATCCCAGGGCGGTCGCGGCGGGGACAAGCACATAGGCAGTACGGCGCAGTAGCTGAGACAAGGTTGCGGCGGCGCGCAGATACATTTCTATCACAAAGACGCCGATTAGCCAGGCCAAGACCAGCAACACCCAGCCAAATTTATCGACGCCAATGAGAATCCAGGGACCCCAGCCGAAGAAATTGTTGAGGTCAATGAGGTTAATGCGCAACTGCATGGTCAGCCAGAGCGTGAGGCCGCTTGCGCTGACCCAGGCCACGCTATAGAGCACCCACCAAAGCAAGCGTTTGTGCCAAGCAAACGGCTGGTCAGCCATGTGTCGTCTACAAACTAACCCCTTGCAACGTCAACTCTTCGGCAAAGTGACAGGCGGCATAATGCCCCTCACTGATCTTGCGCAGGGCGGGCGTTTCGCTGCTACAGCGTGCTTTGGCATAGCGACAGCGCGGATGAAAATAACAGCCGGTGGGCGGATTAGCCGGATCGGCGACGTCGCCCTCCAGCACGATCCGCTGGCGTTGGCGGCGGGTGCGCGGGTCCGGCTTGGGCACGGCGGAGAGCAGCGCTTCCGTGTAGGGGTGTTGGGGTTCCGCAAAGAGGTCATCCGTCTGTGCAATCTCCACAATCTTGCCCACATACATGACCACCACACGGTCACAGAGATATTCGATGACACTCAGGTCGTGGGAGACAAAGAGATAGGTTAGCTTGAACTCTTCCTGCAAGTCTTGCAACAGGTTGAGGATCTGGGCCCGCACCGACACATCCAAGGCCGAGACGGCTTCATCCGCCACCACCAAATGAGGATCCAGGGCCAGCGCACGTGCGATCCCCAGCCGCTGGCGCTCGCCGCCGCTAAAGGCGTGAGGATAGCGGCGCATATATTCGGGCCGCAACCCCACCTTGCGCAGCAGCCCAGCCACGCGGTCTTCCAACTCACGACCACTGGCCACCTTGTTGATCTTGAGCGGATCGCCTACAATATCGAGCACAGACATGCGTGGGTTGAGCGACGAGAAGGGATCCTGAAAGATCATGCGGATCTGCTGGCGGTAGGCTTTGAGTTCCTGGTTGGAGAGTTGAGTGAGGTCGACCACCTGTTGATCAGGGCGACGATAGAGAATTTCACCGCCGGTGGGACTATAGGCGCGCAGGATGCAGCGACCCGCGGTTGTTTTGCCGCAGCCGCTCTCTCCCACCAATCCCAACGTTTCGCCCTCGCGAATATAGAAACTGACATCATCCACAGCTTTAACATGGCCCACGACGCGCCGGAAAAATCCTGCCGTGATGGGGAAGTGCATGCGCAGGTGGTTGACCTGAAGCAACGTATCGCTTGTCATCGCCGTGGCGCCATTGTTAGAAACAGAACTCATGAAACCTACCTCAATATTGCAGGTGCGGTTTCCGTACCGCACGTTGTAGCATACATGAAATCTTGTGCGGTATGGAAACCGCACCTACGATTGGGCTCATTCTCCATAGAGGAGACAGCGCACCTCGCGCCCGCCATCCAGCCGCACACGGGGCGGCACAATTTGATCACATTTGCCGGGCATAAATTCGTCGCAGCGGCTGTGAAAGGGGCAACCACCGGGGCGGTTTAATGGGTCGGGCACCATGCCTCGAATCGAGTCAAGGCGTTGGCGTTCTTTGCGCCCAGTGAACTTCGGGATAGAACGTAAAAGTGCCTGGGTGTAGGGATGTTTGGGGTCGTAGAAAATGGTGTCAATATCGCCTTGTTCGGCCACGCGGCCCAGATACATGACCACCACATCGTCGGCCATTTCGGCCACGACACCCAGGTCATGGGTGATGAGCATGATGCCCATGCCAAATTCATCCTGCAACTCCAGCAACAGTTCGAGGATCTGGGCTTGGGTGGTGACATCCACTGCCGTGGTCGGCTCATCGGCAATCAACAATGCCGGGTTGCACGAAAGGGCCATGGCGATCATTACCCGCTGGCGCATACCGCCGCTCAGTTGGAAGGGATAGTTGTCAAAGCGCTCGGCCGGCCGGGGAATGCCCACACGGCGCAGCAACTCAATGGTACGCTCCTTGGCCGCCTCTTTGGAGAGCGCCGTGTGCAACGAAATGGCTTCGGTAATCTGGTTGCCCACCGTATGAATCGGGCTGAGCGAGGTCATTGGCTCTTGAAAGATCATGGCAATATCTTTGCCGCGGATGGCGCGAATGGCGCGGCTGCGCGGGTGGAGCCCGGCCAAGTTAATGACTTCGCTTTGGCCTCGTTCATCCTTCTGGTGAAAGAGCACCTCGCCTTCGACAATCCGTCCTGGCGGGTCTACAATTTGCAGGATAGAGCGCGCGGTAATGCTCTTGCCACAGCCACTCTCCCCCACAATGCAGAGCGTGCGGTTGCGATAGATGTCAAAATCGACGCCATCCACCGCGCGCACAATGCCTTCATCGGTGTAAAAATAGGTCTTGAGGCCCTTGACCTCAATCAGTAGTTCATTCTGGGTGGTCATAGTTCTTTCTGCGCGCCTGGTTATGGTGTCATCGCAAAGGCAACCGCTTGCACCCTCAGCGCTACGCCGATGCAGTAGCCGGTGCATAGAGTGTGCTACGGGAAATTTGTACCCACTTCTCTGAGACGGTGATCATCTTGTTGAGGTGTAGCCAATCTTAGCTTGCTAAGCGGCTCTTGTCAAATCGCTATTGATGAGTGGGGTGCGTACCACAAATGGGGCGAAGCACCAGCAAAGTCGCTTTGAGCCTCTCGCCCATTGCCCCTAATTTGGGACGCACCTGATGATTTCCCTATCATCCACCCAAATTGAAAGCATCCGCAAACGTGCCCGTGCCTATCTTGCCGCTAACGCAACATCCACAGCAATCCCTCACTGATTGTTTGCCGGCCTGCGCCAAGATGGTGTTAAACTACTGCACATGCGGCTTCGCGGCGAGATCCACCATCATTTGCAATAGCCGCGCCGTATCTTGGCTCTGGGGCAGAAAATAGGCGTTGTCATCGGTGACGAGCGCGCCGGGGCCGGCATAGGTGCGCAGGGCGTCCTCATCCATGATCCAATCCGCGGCAATGGCGGCCACGCTGCCCAGGTCATCGTTCAACTGGGGATGAGCGGCTGCGGCCTGTAACGCACTTTGCAGGTCGGCGCGGGTCAGCCGCTGTGGCGTGGCGAGTAGCAAGGTGTGTGAGCCACCGGTGTACCAGAGGGTGGCATGGGGAAAGACATGCTGGAAGGTACGCAGAATCTGCTGATACTCTGCCTCCGTCAAGCTGTGAAAGGGCAACCACTGCATAAAGACACCCTCTTCGCTTAGCCGCTGCTGCACGCTGCGGTAAAACTCCTCGGTAAAGAGCGCCCAACTGCTGGCATTGACAGGGTGGGTGGCATCGGTTGTGATAATGTCATAGCGCCCATGCGCCTGCAAGAGAAAGTTGCGCCCGTCTTCGACATGGGTGTGTAGATAGGGGCTGCGCAGCACATTGTAATTTTCGATCCAATACTCTGCGGCCGCGGCAAATTGTTCAGCCGAGAGATCAACGGCGTCGATCAGAGGAATCTGATGGGTGTTGAGTGAGCCGGTGGCAATCCCATTGCCAAAGCTAAGCATCAGCGCGCGTTCGGCGTCGGGTCTGAGCACCGCCGGCAGATGGCCCAAGAGGCGAAAGGCGCGCATACTGATCGCGTCCGTCGGCACTTCAATGCGTCCATTGACAAAGGAGACCTTGAAGTTGTGCTCCGGCACGGCAAAGACGGCGACGGTGGTCTCGACGCCTTCGGCGTAAAAGATCATTTGGTCGGTGGGTCCCTCGCGAAAGCCCAGGTAGTAGCCGGCGGGGCTGATGCTGAGGAGCAAGGCGGCCATCCCAACCGCGACCGCGGGGCTGCGCCACCATTGCGTCTGCTGCCGACGCACTCGCCAAGCGGCAATCACTCCCAACAGTAGATTCATTAACGCCAGCGTGATTAGCGTCCCTTTCAGCCCTAGCCAGGGAATGAAGAGAAAGCCAGCCACCAGCGCTCCGGCGATTGCAGCCAACGTGTTACAAGCGCTGAGCAAGCCGATGCGGTCGCCTATGGTTATATGCTCTTCGTGGGTGTAGAGGCTGGCTGCCACTGGGAAGAGCATACCCAGCAGGGTGGTAGGTAGCAGAAGCGTCATCACTCCCAGCAGAAATTCAAAGGCGATGAAGTGGGACAGCGCAGTGGCGCCTAGTGTGTCCTCTATGGTAAAAGAGGGCAAGCGGGCAAAGATGAAGAGCATCCCCAAACTGCTGAGCGCCACCAGCAGTTGCAACACGCCAAAGTGCATCAGCGTGACCGGCCGGCGGCGCACCCACCAAGCCGCCAGCCAGCCGCCTAGCGTTAGTCCACTCAGAAAGGCCGTTAGCATAATGGCAAAGGAGAAGACCGCATTGAGCGTAAAGATGGCCAGGATGCGCGCCCACACAATTTCGTAACCCAAGGCCGCAAAGCCGGAGAGTGCGTAGGCCCAAAGCAAAAAACGAGTCGAGGTAGCGCGCCCTGTGTTAGGCGCCTGCGCGCGTGTTTTGGCGCGTGGCCGTTGGTGCGCTGTAGCGGAGACAAGCGTTTGCTCGATCTGAGCCGTTTTAAAATGGAGGTGCGTGCTTAACCACCAGGCTAACAGTGCACAGCCCAAATTCAATGCGGCTGCCAGCCAAATCGTCTCCCGTGTACCCAATAGACGCAGGAGCAGAAGCCCAGTCAGGGCGCTGCCCACGGCGGCGCCGAGGGTGTCCGCCGCATAGAGCCGCCCTACGTCACTGCCAATGGCGCCGGCCTGCTGGGCCACCACACGCGCCATCAGGGGCAAGGCGCCGCCCATGAGAAAGGTGGGCGGCAGCAAGACTACCAGCGCCATGAGCAAGCGCACCACGGTCAACAACTGCGCGGTCGGCGCGAGGTGCTGGGCAATGGCGCCATAGAGCGGCAGCAGCCCCGGTAAAACATAGGGTGAAAGCAGACCACACAGCGCAATGCCCCCCTGCAACAGTGCGTAGAGGCGTAACGGCTGTGTAGTCCGGTCGGCCACCGTGCGCAGCAAGAAGCTGCCCAAGGCCATGCCGCCCATAAAGGCGGCCAGCACCATACTATAGGCGTAGACGCTGACGCCAAAAACCAAGGTCGCTTCCCGCGCCCAAGCCACTTGGTAGATCAGGGCGGCGATACCGGTGAGAAAAAAGATAAAGAGCAGCAGCAGCCGTTGTAAGATTGTCATGTCAAATTTGCGGTGGCGGTTGACCCGATTGCGCGTGAGGAAATGAAGCTTATTGAGTCTGCGCTGAAAGAGGGGATCAAATATACTAAGCTGCGCCATAAAGTAACATTTTGCACACGAGTGAAAATGTTACTATGTGCTGCGGCGGAGTATAAAGAGGCGCGGTCGCTGCTCGCGCCTCTTTAAGCCAAGCAGGTGACCGGCACTTGGCAAGTGCCGGTCACCTTTACGATTACGTAACTTAGGCAAAAGCGCCAAGGCTTACTTCGGCTTTTGCTCTTCGGCAATGCGTTGTAACGCCTTGGTCAAATCTTCTTCCAACTGTGGCATCACCTGGGCGGCGTCACCGGTGGGATCCAGGAAATAGGCACTGAGGGCATTGTTCCAGATCTGGTTTAGCTCATCCCAACGCACCATCAAGTGGTTACTCGACTCGACGCCATAGGTGAAGGCGCCTTGGTAGACCTGCTTGACCTTGTCCGGATCCATACACTTAAATTGGGCAAACCACTCTTCCTGGAGCTTGCTCTGCGTAGGTGGCGTATTGGTGGCCTGCATATAGCTGCGCGCATTGTCTTCGCTCACCAAGAACTTGACAAAGGTCCAGGCATCTTCCAACCGTTGCCCTTCGAGGCCACGGGTGATGACCCATGGATCCGTATAGATGACTGCACGCTTGGTGGCGTCTGGGGAGCCCCACGGATTGGGCGCCACACCCCAGCAGAAGCCGCCTTCGACATCAGGATTGACCGGCGAGTAGACCCACCAGCCCCAACCGCCATTCTGTACCATGGCCACACGTCCGCTCTCAAAGGCGCCACCTAACTGGCTCAGCGCCTGGCTGGCGGCGTCATCCGGTGCAACTTTGTCCACATAGACCAGATCATGATGTTTTTGGTAGGCGGCAATGACTTCCGGTGTGTTGAGGGTGATTTTATCGGCAAAACCGGTATCATAGGCATCGGCAGGCCAGGGGAATTGACCAAAGAGCATGGCCGGGCCTTCAATGTTTTGACGATTTTCAATGAGACCATATTGCGCGGAAGCCGGATCATCGTAGTTTTTGGTCAGCTTCTTCGCCATGTCCACCATAGCATCCCAGGTCCAACTTTTGTCATCCCAATCGGTGGTGGGATAATCAACGCCAGCTTCATCAAGGAGCTTCATATTATAGAAAACGTAGCTGCCGGTGGTCAGGAAGGGCAAGCCCCAAGTTTTGCCTTCGCTCTGATAGATGGAGAGGACTTCCGGGATAAAGACACTGGTGTCAAATTGATCGCGCTCGATCAACGGCGTCAGGTCGGTGAGCAGGCCACGCGAACGGTCACTGGCAAAGCCATCACCACCCCAGTTGGTCGACCAGACATCCAAAGGCTCGCCAGCGGCGATCATGGCTTCACGCTTGACGGCAATATCATCCTGCAAAAGGTTAATAATGTTCAGCTTAACATCGGGGTGTTCTTTCTCCCAAGCCGGGGCCACGACTTCTTCTTCCCACTTATTCTCGACGGGGCTGTTGCGCACCATCCAGACAATCTCGCGTTGTTCGCCGGCAGGGGCAGACGAGGCGGCCGTCTCATCGCTGCTGCCGGTGGTCGCACCGCCGGGACAGGCGGCCAGGAGCAGCGCCATCATCACCAAGAGCGCAAACAGATAATAGCGTTTTTGTTTTAGCATGTGGTTGGTTCCCTTTCGATAGTTATGAAAATTCTTCACTTGCACTACAAATATTATCAAAATTGTGGGGAGCACCGGCTAATACACTGTAAACGAAATTTTGCGAGTTTAGCCCAGGCAGGTGCGCCGGCGTGCGTCTTCCTGGAAGGGGCAACGCACATTCCCTGTCTTTCACCATCCGCCGCCCCTTCCAGGAAGACCTGGATGACCACCTCTACTCTAGCAGAATTTCGGTAACACTGTACTAGAACATCGTCCTCCTCGCTGCGCACAATTTCAATTGAAGCTGTATGAATGGCCCCAAAGTCGGTAGATTATCCTTTGACGCCACTGACAACAATGCCCTGAATGAAATAGCGTTGGGCGATAAAGAAGAGCAAAATGCAGGGCAAAAGCGATGTAAAGGCGCCGGCCATATACCAATGCCAGGGGGTGCCGCCAAAAGGCGCCCGAAACATGGCCAGCCCTAAGGAGACGGGGAACAGCTTGTTATCATTGATGTAGATCAGGGGCCCCTGATAGAGATTCCAGTGGAAGATAAAAGACATAATCGCCACCACGCCCAAGGCCGGCGTCGAAAGGGGCAACATAATGCGCCGCCAAATTGTCAGCCAACTAGCTCCCTCAATGATCGCCGCTTCATCGTATTCTTTGGGGATGCCCATATAGAACTGGCGCAGTAAGAAGATGAGATAGGCGCTGCCAAACCAGGCAGGGACAATCAAGGGTTTATAGGAATTGAGCCATTTTAACTTGGCAAAGAGCATATATTGGGGAATCAGGGTTACTTCTCCTGGGATCATCAGCGTCGCCAGCACAAAATAGAAGAGGAAGTTGCGTCCCGGCGCGCGCAAACGAGCAAAGCCAAAGGCGATAAATGAGTTGGAGATCACCTCGGCGATGACGACCATGATGGCAAAGTAAAAGGTGTTACGAAAGTAGAGCAAAAAGGGATTAAAGGTGAGCGCATCGGCATAATTGTCCCAATGTAAGGTGGACGGAATCCATGCCGGTGGTGATTGAAAAGTCTCAATCTGACTTTTTAAGGAGGTGGATAACATCCAGAAAGCAGGAAAGAGAACAATCGCCAAGCCCACTGTGCAGATCAGTGTAGCCACCACGCGCACAAAATTTTCTTGAAAACGGGCGCTACGCAAGAGTGTTGGCTTGGTGGCCTGAATTTGCCGGGTCGTTACTGCCGGACCGGATAAAGTTTGCTCTGCCATAATAACCCCTTTTATTGTAAAGACAATCAGTCGTTAGACACCCTTCTCATCACCTGGGCTCTCATAGTATACCGATTCGCGCGAGGCGCGCAGCGCGAAGATGGTCAAGAGCAGAATGACAATGAAGAGCAGCCACGCCTGCGCCGACGCATAGCCAAACCGATAGCGTCGGAATGCATTCAAATAGAGATAAAGCACGTAAAACATCGACGAATAAGCCGGTCCGCCTTCGCCGTTGGAGATCACATAGGCCGTGGTGAAGATCTGGAAAGAACCGATAATGCCGGTGATAAAGGTAAAGAGGATTACCGGGGAGATCATGGGCAAGGTGACATTCCAAAAGCGACGCCAGGCGCCGGCGCCATCAATACGGGCAGCTTCATAGAGGTGGGTCGGTACGCCCTGCAGACCGGCCAGATAGATTAACATGGGGCCGCCAAAGCCCCATAAACTGACCAACACAAAGGAAGTCAACACCCACTTGGGATCAAAAAACCAACCAGGGCCTTTGAGCCCAAGTGGCAGTAAGCCTTCCGGGCCCACCAAACGCGCAATAAAATAGTTGACAATGCCAAAGGTGGGGTTGAGCATTAACTGAAAGAGGTACGCAACGGCAACACTGCCGCCAATCAGAGCCGGCAGATAGTAGAGGGTGCGAAAAATTCCTAAAAAGGGTACTTTTTGATTCAATAACATGGCCAGGCTCAGGGAAAAGATAATCCCTAACGGCACACTAAAGAGGGTGTAGAGAAATGATACTCTGAGTGATTTGTAAAAAATATCGTCTTGCAGGAGATCAACGTAATTCTTGAGGCCGATGAAGTCTGGTGCACTGGCGACATTGTAGTTGGTAAAGCTGAGGACCATCGAAACGATAATCGGCACGCCGCGGAAAAAGAGAAAGCCCAGAATCCAAGGTGATATAAAGAGCCAAAACCACAGAGCTTCGCGCCGGGCTAATTTTGACCTTGGCAAAATCCCTACCATAGCGTTTCTCCTTCACTAGTAAATCCCGACGTAAATAAGGCGAGAGCAATTTCTGCCTTCTTCTACGGGTTACGTGGCCTTACCTTGCTCGATACCCTATGACTCCACCATTAACGGTGCGGATATAAACCGCGCCCTGTGCCGCAACTGGCGCACTGTTGCTCAGGGGTAGATTCTCTGTGCGCCATTGCTCTTTGCCGTCAGTCCGCTGCAACGCGCGCAACTGACTGCCCCCGTCACTCCGTGTGATGATGTAGATTTGTCTGTCGGTAATGGCCGGCAGAGAGACAAAATTGAGCGCACTGTAATCCCAAAGAATCTCGCCATTCTCGGCATTTAGCGCCCACAGTTGATTTACTGTTTTGACAAAAATCTGATCGGCGGTGGCGGCAGCGGGAATGACTTCCTTGGGAAATGTCTGTTGCCACAGCGGCTGACCATCCATGCGCGACAAAGCTTGAATGGTGTCGTGATCGGCGATGATGACCCGCTCTTGGGCAATAATCGGCGCAAAAAAGAGCGTCATGCTCTCCTGTTGAAATTGCCACTGCGCCTGCCCCGACGGCAAATCTACTGCATAAATGTGTGTAAAATCAGAGAAGTAAACGATGTCATCGGTAACCGCTGCTGAGGATGCAATGGGCTCAACACTGTCAAAGTGCCAGACAACGGCGCCCGTTGCGGCATCTAATGCATACATGGTGCGCGCCGCACCAATCAACACCAGTTCATTCACGATCAGCGGTGAGGTCACATGACCGCCAACATTACCAAATTCGCTGCCGACCTTGGGAAATGGAAATCGCCACTTCACCTGGCCGGTTATGCTGTCTAGCGCAACGACAAAGCCTGCCTGGCCGGCTTCTGCGCGTACATAGACCGTATTGTCGGCAATTGCGGGCGATAGGTAGGAGCCTGGCAAATCAATCCGCCACTTTTCCTGGCCATCTGCCCGGCCAAAAGCGTGCAAACGATGGTCACCATCAGCCAAGAGGAAATCCGCCGTGACTGCCACTGGGCTGACAAACTGGGTGTCGCCCCCGACGACATACCGCTCTTGGGCTACGAGTGGCGGCAGAATCATCTCCGTCGTTGTCCGGCTTCGCTCCGGGCCGCCGCCTTCCATTAACCAATCCACTGGAGTGGACGCCAGGGACGACGGCTGCTCCAACCCAGTGGCACGTTCTAGATTACAACCACTGCCTGCCATAGCAGAGGCGACCAAACCAATCAACAGAAGTGACTGGATCGGAAACTTAACCTTGCGACGGCAAAGATAGCTTAACAAGCTGACACGCTTAGATTTAACTGCGACTATTGGGACAAATGAGATTAGTGCCGCCATTTTAGTACAAGGTAAAGTCATTTGTCAAAAAATGAGGGCAGCCATACGATTATGGAACTTCGTGCGTTAGTGGAGCGGTCCGGCGACGGGTGACGAGTGACGAGTGACGTATCACCCGCCACCCACTACTCGCCACCCGATTTATCGATATGGATCCGCAGCGTCGCGTAGCCCATCGCCCAAGAAGTTGAGGGCCAGCACCGTGACAATGACCGCCAGCCCAGGAATGAGCAGCCACGGCGCGGTGGCCACGGCGCGGATATTTTGCGCTTCCTGGAGCAGCACCCCCCAACTGATGGCCGGTGAGCGCAACCCCAGGCCGAGAAAGCTCAACGCCGTTTCGGCAATGATCATGCCGGGAATGGCCAGTGTGAGCGAGGCAATAATATGGCTGAAAAAGGAGGGCACCATGTGCTTCCAAATGGTGCGCAACTCGCTCGATCCGTCCAGCCGCGCGGCCAGGACAAAGTCTTCGGTGCGCATGGCCAGAAAACGACCGCGCACGACACGCGCCAACCCCGTCCAACCGATAAAGGAGAGAATGATCGTAATCATGAAGTAGACACGGGTAATCGACCAATCGGAGGGCACCGCGGCGGCCAGCGCCATCCAAAGCGGAATGCTGGGAATAGAGCGGATAAATTCAATCACGCGCTGGATCAGGTTATCAATCGCGCCGCCATAAAAACCGGAAACGCCCCCCAGGGAGATCCCCAAAAAGAAACTGAGCATGACGCCGACCAGACCAATCGACATCGAGAGGCGCGTGCCATAGATGAGGCGGCTCAGCACATCGCGCCCCAGCCGGTCGGCGCCCAAAAGGTACATGGGGTCGTCATTGTTTTCCGGGCCAATCAAGTGGATATTGGTTGGATAGAACCAGAGCAGCTTGTAGGGCTCGCCCTCAACCAAGAAATTCACATAGTGCTTGGCCTCTTCATCCACCACAAAGGTGCGGCGCAGCGCCGCCTGGTCAATCTCCACCTTATAGCCGTTGACATAGGGATTGAATTTTGTGCCCTCGGCAGTGGTCTCAAAGAGATGGAGGGGCTGAGGTGGAGCGTAGGTGTGCCTAGCGCTAAAACGCTCCGGACTAAAGGGAGCCAGAAATTCAGCAAAGAGCACCACCAGATAGACCAGGATGATGATCACTCCGCCGATCATGGCCGCCTTATGCTTGCGGAACTTCCACCACATCAACTGCCACTGCGACGCCACATTGACCCGGCTCTCCACCTCTTGCACCGGCTGTTGTCCGCTGCGTATATTTGTTTCCTGGCCCAAGGGTCTGACATCTGTTGCCATTAACTATGTCCTTCGTTATACTTCGTAGCAGCACCATGTGGTAACCTGGTTAATCCCGCACAAATGTTATTATGTGGCGCTGCGCGGTACGTCACTTATTGTGCATATTCATAGGCTGGCTCCGGCCAGGTCTTTGCCATTGCAATCATCGCCTCACCAACCGTATCCCAATCGTGGAGCGTAGCTGGATCAAAATCTGCTTCATTGGGCCAAACCAATGTGCCAGCTTCGGGGTCAAGTCGAACCTGATTAAACAAATTCAGATCACGTAAGGAGCCGTACAAAGCGCCACGCAGCATGGGGAAAAAATTAATGGTTCGTACCCGTTCATCATCAAATACGATTCGCAATGTATATGGCGCAACAATCGCAAAATCAACAACAATATGAATCTCGTGATGTTTCATGTTCCCTTACTCCAAAGGTGCAATCTTCGCAGGCGATTGACCTGTAACCAACAATTGCCAATCCGTCTCAAGCTCAGAACGGCGAAGCTCACCCCATCTTTGTGCTAATCTCAACTGCGCTCTTGGCAACGTACCTGCTAGAATTTCACCGGCTGCTATCGAAAGCGTAGCTCGATATTCGCCATAGCGGACATGAAAATGAGGTGTACTATGTCGCTCACCAGCCTCAGGATACATGGAAACGACGATTCCGTAAAATCGCGAAAGTTCAGGCATGGAGTTTACTCATAGCGGATCCGTGGGTCGAGCCATGCCAGCAAAATATCCGACAAGAGCGTTCCGACGACCGTTAAAATACTCAACATGAGTAAAAAGCTGCCGGCCAGATACATATCCTGTGACATGAGTGCGCGCAAGAGCAGCGGTCCTGTTGTGGGCAAACTCAGCACAATCGAGACAATGGCAGAGCCGGAGACCAACCCCGGCAAGACCCAGCCCACAGTGCTGATAAAGGGGTTGAGCGCCACCCGCACCGGATATTTGAGCAGCAGTTTCCATTCGGGCAACCCTTTGGCGCGCGCGGTCACCACATAGGGCTTACGCAATTCGTCAAGGAGGTTGGCGCGCATAATGCGGATTAGACCGGCGGTGCCGTCGGTGCCGATGATGATAATCGGAATCCAGAGATGGCTCAGCAGGTCCACGATCTTGTCCCAGTTCCAGGGCGCTTCTTGATATTCAGGAGAGAAGAGTCCGCCCACACTCTGATTAAAGTATTTGAAGGCAATGTACATGAGCACCAACGCCAACAGAAAGTTGGGCGTCGCCACGCCGATAAAGCCAAAAAAGGTCGCAACGTAATCCCCCGGCGAATACTGTTTTACGGCAGAATAGACGCCAACCGGGAAGGAGACCAGCCAAACAAAGAGCAACGTGCTCAGGGAAAGCACGAAGGTCAAGGTCAGGCGCTCCCAGATCAGGTCGGAAACCGGCATATTCCACGCGAATGAGCGGCCAAAGTCGCCCCGCACCAGAATACCGGAGATCCACTTCCAATACTGGACATAGACCGGCTGGCCCAGCCCATAGCGCTCTTTCAACGCGGCCAGCGCGGCCGGATCGACATCCTCACCTTGTGACGCCATGGCCGCCACCAGCGTCGTCAGATAATCCCCCGGCGGCAACTGGATGATGACAAACATCACCAACGAAATGGCGAACAAGGTTGGAATCAGAAATGCCAAACGACGTAAAATAAATTGGAGCATAATGCCTCTGGGAATTTTAGATTTTAGATTTACGATTTACGTGGGAGCTCACCACAGCGACGTAAATCGTAAATCTAAGATCGTAAATCAGCTAATCCATCCAATACTGTTCTGGATTGGTCGGCGCCGGGTCGGGATATTGCCACGAACCGGGCAGCGACTCTGGGACATTGTGGAAGTTGTTGCGCACAATGCCATAGCCGGGCGGCGACGTAGAGACACCAATCACATAAAATTCATCTTTGGCAATCGCCAAAATCTCTTTCATCAGTTCAAGCTGTTGCTGGTAATCGCCTGTAGCCTTGATCTGATCATAGAGTTCCATCTGATGTTTCACCTCCGCCGGCGGTTCTTCCGGCGGCACGAGGGCGCCCTCACCACTGGGGTTGACATACCAGGTATACCAGGCCATCGCGTAGGCCGATTCACTGGTGACCGGCAGGAAGTGACGTGGGTCAAGGAAGACCTCGCTGCCGCCACCGGCGCCCCAGACATGGACATCATGTTCGTTGGTATCCTTGCGCGTGTAGAGCAGCGCACGGTCCATGCTGTTAAACTGGGCATTGATGCCAAAGTCACGCCACTGATTGACGATCATTTCGGCCATATCGGCATGGCCAAAGGCTGGGGTGGTCTGCACGACAAAGGAGAAAGGCTGGCCATCCGGGCCCAAATAAAAGCCATCGTCGCCTTTTTCGGTAATCCCCGCTTTGGCGAGGTATTCGCGCGCCAGATCCGGGTCAAATTCCGTATACTGCTTGGCCATCTCTTCGTCATAGAGTTCCGGAATGCTATTGGGATCCATGGCGCTGTTCATGGGTTCGCCCTGGCCCACCATAATGACATCAATGACTTCCTGACGATTCATGGCCAATGACATGGCGATGCGGAAGTTCTTGTCTTGGAAGATGGCCCGCATACGAGGATCTTTGTGCGTCAGGTTGAACATAAAGCCCAACGTATTGCCGCTGCTGCGCGTCTCAAAGAAGTGTAACTCGGCCTGGTCGGCGCTGTCGGTGATGACCGCTTTATTGTCATTGGTGTTGAAGTGGCGGCTCATCATGTCGATCTCGCCATTGAGCACCTTGAGCAGCAGCACTTCGCGGTCTTCCAATACATCGTAGACCACTTTATCGATGTAGGGCAACTGACGGCCTTCCGGGTCAACTTTCCAGTAATAAGGATTGCGTTCCGCTACCACCTGCGTGCCGGCGCCATAGGGGGTCGTTAACGTCCATGCTTTGAGCGTGGGCAGATCACCATTTTGCCAGCGGGCGTCATACGGGGTGCCGGGTACACCGGCACACTTGAGTTGGAAAAGATTCACCCAGTTATCGGCCCCCGCTTCCTTGACCAACGCGTCAATGTTATCGGTATTGTACTTGGCGTGGAACTGGGAACAGTAGTGCATGGGATAACGGGTCGGGGTATCCCCATCCGGTGTGGACAGATACTGCAGCAACAGACCATTGGGGACGGGGAATTTGAAGACAACAGTGTAATCATCCACTTTTTCTACCGTGGCATCAGCATCGCCGACACGCATCCATGAGGGTGGGCCCCCTGGGGAGAGATCCTTGTTCATCGCCACATCTTCCCACCAAAAGACCAAATCATCGGCGGTGAAAGGTTCGCCATCGGACCATTTCATGCCTTTGCGCAGGTGGAAAGTATATTCACTGGCATCATCATTCGCCGTGACTTCCTTGGCGACATTCGCTTCGACACCAGTCCACTGGCGTGTCCAATGCATCAGGTGATCATAGCTGATGGTGCGGACCAGCCAGGCGTTATCCTGGCCACCTACTAGTGCTGTGCGCCAGGTGCCACCGTACTGGCCAAGGCTTTCCACCGGCTCCACCACCATCGGATCTTCGGGGAGCCGTTCTTCCAGCGGGGGGAGCGTGCCGGCGGCGACCATTTCGGCTAAGGCCGGCGCCTCTTTCGCATCTGTATCCACCGCCGCGGCTGGCGCGGCGGCATTGTCGGCGGCGGCTGGTGCGGCCGCTTCCGGCGCAGTGGCCGCCGGCGCATCTGCTGGTCCACAGGCCACCAGCACCCCTAGCACCAGCAATAGTGCTAGCAGACGACAAATCGCTCTTTGCATAGTTCCTCCTTCATTCGGACAACAAAGCTGTGTATAAGAATGGGTGATCAAATAACGCATGGGTTTAAAGTGACCGGCACTTCGGAAGTGCCGATCACTTGGGGCCGACTTATTTAATCGCGATTCCTAAAAAGAAAACGGCAGGGCGCAAGACAAGTATGGTTGGACAAATAGCCACCTCTCGAACCCATCGACCTCATCACCCCACCTAATCCCCTACTCCTGTCTCCCTACTCCTGTCTCCCTACTCCCGTCTTCCGTCTCCCTACTCCTCAATCCAATACTGCTCCGGATTCGTCGGTGCCGGGTTTGGATAGAGCCACGAACCGGGGATAGGGCTAGGTACATTGCGGAAGTTGTTACGCACAATGCCGTAGCCATTGGGGCCCAACGCAATACCGATGGCATAGAACTCATCGGCAGCAATTTCTAGAATCTGCTTCATGAGTTCCTCTTGCTGGGCGGCGTCACCAGTCTCTTGAATCTGTCGGTAGAGTTCCATCTGCTGCTTGGGACCAGCCGGCGGTTCCTCTGGTGGCGTCAAAGCGCCTTCACCGCTAGGATTGTTGAACCAACTCTGCCATGCTTCACCGTAGAGTGATTCGCCGCTGTAGGGAAAGTACCAACGCGGTTCCAGGACTACATCAAGACCGCCATCACCGCCCCATACACTAACATCGTGCTCGTTGGAGTCTTTGCGCGTGTAGAGCAGTGAGCGGTCCATAGAGTTGATCTGCATATCAATGCCAATGGCTTTCCAATACCCCTGGATTAGGCCAAGCGCATCAATCCGATCCTGCTGGTTCGAGGTGACATCAACGATCAGTGTGATTGGCTTGCCATCGGGACCCAAGCGCAAGCCCTCTTCATTCTTGTCAGGATAGAGGCCATCCAGCATCTCATTGGCCAGGTCAGGATCATACTCGGTGTACTGCTTGGCCAATTGTTCATTATAGAAGGGTGAGGTGGGACGGGGCGCCAACTGATAAGGTTCGCCTTGACCAACATAGACTACATCGATAATCTCCTGGCGATTGATTGCGTGGGAAAGGGCAATGCGGAAATCCTTGTTCTGATACATTTCACGCTTCATCGGATCTTTGTGGGTCAGATTCAATGCAATTGCAATTGAATTCATGCCGGAGGGGATCGTCTCAAAAAAGTGATAACCGCCCGCCTCCATATTATCGACAAAGACTGCCTTGTTGTTAAGCGATGCAATGTGGCGATCTTGCATGTCAATCTCGCCGTTCAGCGCATTGAGCACCAACACTTCTACATCCTCACCGACTTCGTAGACGATGCGGTCGATATAAGGCAACTGGCGGCCATCAGTGTCAACCTTCCAGTAGAAAGGGTTGCGTTCAGCCACAACCTGGGTGCCGGCGCCATAGGGGGTGGTCAGAACCCAAGGGAAGAGCGTGGGTAGGTCACCATTCTGCCAGAGCGCATCATAGGGCGTGCCATTAACATTGCCGCACTTCAGTTCCATCAGATTGACCCAATCGGTTGCTTCTGCTTCCGCCATCAAAGCGTCGAGATTGTCAGCATTGTAATCAGGATGGAACTGGGAACAGTAGTGCATGGGCCAGCGCGTTGGAGCATCCCCACCTGGCGTCGCTAAGCGTTGTAAAAAGAGACCATTAGGCGCAGCAAAGACAAACTTCACCGTGTTGTCATCAACCTTTTCCACGGTTACTGGTTCATCACCAGAGATAAGCCAGGTCGGGACATTGTGGACCGCTTCGTAGTCAGGATTGGTGAGAATATCCCTGTACCAGAACATCAGATCATCGGCGGTAAAGGGTTCACCATCCGACCACTTCATGCCTTCACGCAACGAGAAGGTGAACTCAGTCGCGTCGGCATTGGCTTCATAAGCTTCGGCTACATTCGCTTCAATGCCGGTCCAATCCGGTGTCCAACGCACAAGGTTTTGATAAGCCATGGTGCGCACAAGCAGGGCATTGTCCTGACCGCCACGCAACCCCATATGCCAAGTGCCACCATATTGACCCGGACCTTCAACCGGCTCAAGCACGAGTGGATTTGCCGGCAAGCGTTCTTCAAGTGGGGGCAGAGTACCGGCGGCTACCAGGTCAGCCAACGCCGGCGCTTCCATTTGTGAGGTGTCAGCCGCAGCTGGCGCGGGTGCAGCCGCTTCACTTTGGGGTGCGGTTGCTTCCTGGGCGGCGGGGGCGGGAGCAGCGTTGGGACCACAGGCAACCAATAATCCAACAACCACCATGATGGTCAGCCAGAGACTGCGCTGATGTTGCAGGACACGGCGCGCATTGACAGATCGCTGTCGAGCCATGCGAGAACCTCCTTTAGTCTTGAAAACAATGGCCATTTTTGGTGTTTTATACTGAGCGACGGCATTAGGGTGCACTTTGTACAGAGCATAAAATGTGCACGTGCCGTCGCGGCGTAACCTACATTTCCAGGAAGTTTGGATCCGCGTGTGCTGTTGGGGCTACAGCGTGGAGGCTGCCTTTGGCGGGGTAGCAAGGCATTGCTGCCTGGTGAGAGGCAAACGGTGTAAACTCTCTGGAGCGCTAATTGCTGTGTCACAATTATTTCTAGAAAAATTTCGCGCCACCTCCTGCGTGGCATCGACAGGACAAAATTTTTCTAAAGATCTGATGTCAAGGGCAGGGCTCATGTTTGAGTCGCAGCCACAAATTGTATACTAAAATTGTATACTATCGGAGATTTGCGGCCTGTGCCAGAAATTGAGAAGGGAGTGCACAGGAACGCCAACGTAGGCCAACAACTACAGTGAGGCAAGAATAGCCTAACTCATTCCATTTGTCAATAACGGTTGCGACGCAAGGCGAATTTAGCGCTGACTGAAACTACCGCCTGCCACGCCAAGCTCGCGGCGCGTCCTAAAGGCCCTCCTTAGGACGGGGTTTCTTGTGCTAGATCTAGATTTATGAAGACTCAGAAAATAATCGGGGATACAACGACCGCCTGGCGCTCAATCGCCGGGCTAAGCAACAGCGCCCGCTAAAATCGAACAAATCGAGACTGGCGTCGATCGTACGGCGCTGAAGCGACCGTGCTCCACAACGGCGCCCCATGAATGGGGCTGCCCGCGCTTGCCATCGGCGCCCAAGCCTGCTTGAGCAGTCGCTGTTGGCTAGCCCCGGGGCTTCAGCCCGGGGTGATCGACCATTATGCACACCCCTCATCTACCTATCTACCACTTTGGGTCACACATATATCTGGTGAGCCAATGTCGTTAAGTTAAGCAATGATCGTGTCAAAGTAATCAGTGATCAGTGCTCAGTTTCCAGTGTGTGGTTTGAGACTGGCTACTGAAAACTGGGCACTGATGACTGTTAACTGAATGACATTGTCTGGTGAGCTACTAAACACCTACGTGTACTGCCTCACCGGCGGCGATTGTTGTCGGCTGATCAAAGGTAATGACGCCCTGCTGGCGCGCAAAAGGCACTGTACTGCCTGCTTTGGTGACGGTAACCCCGGTTTGAGCGGCTAGGAAGGGCAGCTTCAGCTGTTGCAGCGATAGGGCGCCATAAAGCACACGCACTTCACAGCCAGCCGGCGTCATGACAAACTCGCCCCAGCCTGCGTCCAATGACCAGAAGCAGCGGAAGTGGCCCTCCTCGGTGCGCACAGGGTTGAACCCAATCATCTGATGCACCATATCAAATTCAAAGCCGGCAAAGGCGTTGAGCAGCGCATAGGAGGCCATACTACGGGCATAGTTGTTGCCACACTCAAATTCATTCCACGGGTTGCGCCGCTCCCCATCATAGCGCTTGCGCACCGCTTCAATACAGGTCATGCCCTCATCAACCAGCCCTTGCATGATCATATGAATGGCGGCGGAGTACTCAAAGCCATTCATCGTCTCTTGGGAATAGGGCGCGGGAATGAGCGGTTTCTGTACGCGGGAGTCCTCTGAATTCGGCCAGGCACAGATGACCAGGCCCCCCTCATCGTTGAGACAGTAGATGCGGCAGGGGTTGTAGACCTTGCCCATTTCGGGAATGTAGTTGTACTTATAGATGGCGGCGCTGGCCTGCTTTACCTGGGCCGGGTCATAGAGATCGCCCAGGCCATAGAGCGTCGCGTGCCACTGGGGCAGGACCTGGTCGATGCTGCTGCCCTCGCCGATCTGATACTTGATCTCTTCGTGCTCATCGTTCCAATAGGCTTGCATGGTGTTGCCGCCTTGCACCAACTGCTCATCCTCAATGGCAAAGGACTCGACAATCCCCTTGTCTTTGAGGTTAATCTTCTGAATATAATACTCACCGTTAAAGAGATTGGCGTCCACCCACGCTTTGCCCCGTTCAAAGATAGCCTGATATTCAGCCGCAGCCGCGCGTTCGCCCAGATAGGCGGCCATCTCCGCGCCGGCTTTCAGCGCGCCCAGATAGAAGCCGGTCAGCCACGAGTTGGGGCCAAAGAGTTCCATATCGAGCGTATGATGTTGGCGCCCCCAGAGCACCCCCGTCTTCTCTGGATCCCAGCGGTCAATGTTCTCTGGGCTCCAGGCAAACTCCAGTGATTTTTTGACAGCCGGCCACAGCTCACGCAGCCATTCATCATCGCCGCTAATCTTCCAGTCGCGGTAAGTCTTCATGACGCCGCCAAATTGGCCATCACAGCAGGCGCGGAAGCCCCACGGGTCAGAGCCAAGGGGCAACTGAATGCGGAAGGGCATGGCGCCACTTTCCAGCAGATTGTACTGGTAATCCGCCGTGCGCATAGAGCGTTCCAAGGCCGGGAAGAGGAAGGGCAGCGCCTGTTGATAGTTCCAGACATGGGTGCAACTGCCTTCGCAGCAGCCGGCTTCAGGATGAAGCCCCTCCCAGCCATAGAAGGTGCCATCCTCCAGCCGCAAAACGGTGGGTGATTTGAGGATAGCAATGTTGCCGGAAACGGCATCAATGGCCGCAGGCGGCAGGGTGGAGCCAAAGAGCGTCTCCTTGAAAAGCTTAGTCTCGCGGTAGAGACGCTCCCACTCTTCCAGGGCATAACGGGCGCTCGCCGTGGAATCGGGCCAGAGTGTAGCATAGTAATTCTGCCAGGTCGGCTTGGGCGGCTCACCGGCGGGTGCGGGTTTCCAATAATTTTCACAGGTGGGGAAGCTCCAGCTAATCACAAAACGCACCTGGCGCGTCTCGCCTGGCGCCACCGGCACATGGACAGCCAGCAACCCCTCATTTTTGTCGGTAAAGCGAGCGCCGGCGCCGCGGGGAGCGCCATCGCCATAGACCCGGTTCTTAAAGGGGCCTGGCTGGCGTAGGTCATTCCAATAGACCTCCAGATTATCAAACCACGAGCCACGGAACCAATACTGCTGCCAACTTACTGTGACATCATCACTGACATCACCAGCCAAGCCTGTATCCGTGGCTAGGGTCAGGTTGCCATCCTTAACATTGCCGGGCTGCACCCCATCCGAGCGCAGGCAAAGGGCATGGCCCCACGCATGGCTCTCCACCGTGTTCAGATTGTTGGCCGGCAGCGGATTGGTCAACACGCCAACCACGGTATAGGTCAAGGGTGTGTCGGTGGTGTTGGTGACGCTGAATTCAAAGAAGGCGGCGGGGATGCCGGAGTCGTCGGCGTTGAGGGGGATAAAGGGATTAAAGGCCTGAAGTTGGACGGCGCCGGGGAAGCTGTCATCGTGAAAGGTCAGCTCGGCCAGTGGGAATTCACCGCGGAAGTCGACACGCTGGAAGTGAGGCAGGCCGGTCATATATTCGCGCCGCGGCCCCCAGCCAAAGGTGCTAAAGCGGTTGCCCTGTAATTCACCCTGGTAGGGCGCCGGCAGATCGCCATGTAAGATGCGGGCGTCGATCACCTGGTCGTTCTGCTCCGCGCGAATGGCAAAGTGGGAAAAGCCATTTACGCTGCCCTTGCTCGGGCGGTTAAAAATTTCCCAATCAAGCAGACGCCCGTTGCCGGCCAGGCCAATCGAGCCCGTGCCGATACCACCCAGTGGGAAGCTGATCTGGCTGGTCTTGGCGCCGCGGTAGAGGAAGTGGTCCATGGGTTGGTTCCTTGTATGATGTTAAAGATAAATTTGTCATCTGGTCAGTCATTTTGCACGCAAGCGCATTTGATTTTTCAGTGCGCCTATTTACTATCTGTTACCGCTTCCGGCAGATCGAGGCGTTCATCAATCCACGAACGTAATAGCGCACCGACCGACATTTTTGCAGCCACCGCTTCGGCCTGTAACACACCTTTAGTGTAAGGGTCTAAATGCAACGTAAGACTCTCGCTCTTTTGGTCTCCATTGGGCAGGAACGGTTCAAAATAATCGGCCGGGTAGAGATAATCCTCGCCTTCACCGTCAATCACGCGTAGGTCATCAGGCTGATCGTTCACATCCGGTGGTACTACTTTGTAGATCGCATCTATCAGCAAAAGTGGGTCAAATGTTGGCGCTTGATCATCCTCGTATAAGGTCTCATTTCGTATGCATCGTACATATTGGGTCATGCAATTCTCCTTAATTTCTTTTTATCCTTTTCCAAACGTCGTCCGATGCCATGTGCCTCAAACCAATGCAATTCAACCTCCCCAATTTGCCCATTCGTATATTCTACAATGGCGATGCCTTTTAGTTTCCGCCAATCACCGCGACCAAAAGTACGATTGAGAAAAGCATGAATTTCAACACTCTTGCCACGGGCAATTATGATAATTTCCGAGATTTCGCTTAGCCGGCGAAACCGCATAGCAGGCCCCCAATCACAACTGGTTTATAGTATTCTACCACAGGATGACGGTTTAGTATTTAACGGGTGAAAAGCTTGTTCGCATTGTTGGCGCTGTGCGCCCACAATCGACAAGATTTACAAAATTTACAGGATGGCCATTCGGAAAATCTTGTTAATCTTGTAAATTCTGTCAATTTGGTTCTGGCTTGTCCAGCTTAGGATAATGTTATTTTATCACTGTTTACTGCTAATACCAGCAGGCAGTTGGCTACAAGCAAGATGCTATAGAACGCCGGCAGCAGCAATAGCAACCCCAGGCTCAGATAGACGACGCCAAAGCCAAAGAGAATGGCCATACCCAACAAGCCCACTGTATGCAACGGATGGCGGACGGTTAAAATCCAGCCATTGCGCAAAGTGGTCAGTACGTCATGATCAAAGTAAACGAGCAGCGAAAATGTATAGAGGGACAGTGCCGTTGACACAGCCAGGATAAAAAAAAGTATACCAACCCAAAGCCAAAGCGCGTTGGGAACTGCGTTCTGCGCCAGGGCCGGCAGGGTCAAGCGTATGGCTAAGAGCGGTAAAATCAGCAGCAGCCCCAGTTGCAGCGCACGCCGTCCATAGTAGACAAACATCTGCCCAAAGTAGGCATAGGGTCGATTGGCGCCTTGGAGGAGATTGAGCTGATCGGCCTGTAAAGCCGCCCAGGCCGGCGCCATCAGAAGCAGCCCCACTAGCAGGGTAGGGGCAAGGAAACCTAGTGAGAATAACACAAATGCCGGTGCACAGCAGAGGTTAAAGAGAAAAGCACCCCAGAGGAAACGTGGTAGTTCCGTCCAGATTGTATGCAGCACAAAAGGCAGATAGGTGTCTCGATTGAGCGGCAAGGGACCTTCCGTCACAGGCCGTCATCCTTTCATGCCGGTGATCGCGGCTCCTTGGACGATCCATCGTTGCGCCAGAAGAAAGACGACCAGAATGGGGAAGATGGAGATCATAATCCCCGCCAGCACCTCCGACTGGTTGCCGGAGCCCATGTAGCCGCGCAGGGTGGCAATGGCAATGGGAAAAGTGTAATTTTCCCAACTGCGCAAAAAGAGCAGCGGTCCCACAAAGTTATTCCAGGCGCCCAGAAAGGTAAAGATCCCCAACGCCGAGAGCGCCGGCCCGGTTAGCGGCAACAGGATTTGCCAGTAGATCCGGAAATAGCCGGCCCCATCAATCTTGGCCGCGTCAATCAGTTCCTGCGGTAAAGACATAAAATGTTGGCGCAGCAGAAAGACGCCAAAGGCGCTGGTAATGCCGGGCAAAATTAGCGCCCAATGGGTGTCCATCAGGCTAAGTTCACGGATCAAAATAAAGGAAGGAATCAGCGTAACGGTTCCTGGCACCATGAGCGAAGCCAGAAAAAGGCCAAACAGGAAATCGCGCCCGCGGAAACGCAAACGGCCAAAAGCAAAACCCGCCATTGAACAGGTGATCAACTGGGCGCCGGTCACCAACAAAGCAATCTTCAGACTGTTCCAAAAGAAACGTAGAAACTCAATATCCGGCGAATTGATAACTGCCTCATAATTTTGCCAGTGGAAAGCCGTGGGCAGGAAATCGGGCGGTAGATCAAAGGAGTTCTTGGGGTCGCGCAGCGAGGTTGACAACATCCAGGTAATGGGCGCGATCTCATAGAGCGCAACGCCAATCAACAGCGCCCACAAGAGCAACTCACCCACATACAACCAAAGCGAACGCCGCTCCCGTCTAGCCAACTTTCCAACCATTCCCACCTCACTCACACCAGCCATCCCCACTCCTTACTCAATGTCATTAAGTTAACAGTCATCAGTGCCCAGTTTTCAGTAGCCAGTCTCGAACCACACACTGGAAACTGAGCACTGATAACTGATTACTTTGACACGATCATTGCTTAACTTAACGACATTGACTCCCTACTCCCGTCTCCCTACTCCCGTCTCCCTACTCATAATGCACCCAACGCCGCGCCCCATAAAATTGCCCCAGGGTCAAGATGATCAGAATCGCAAAAAGCGTCAAGGAGACCGCCGAGGCGTACCCCATTTCAAAGCCCTTGAACGCTTTTTCGTAGATGAACATGGCAATGACGCGCGAGGCGTCACCCGGTCCGCCTTCGGTCAACACCCAGACATTGTCAAAGATCTGAAAGGCGCCGATGAGCGAAATAACAATTGCGAAAAAGGCTGTCGGTGAAATCAGAGGCAAGGTAATATGCCGAAATTGTTGAAAGCGGCCAGCGCCATCAATAGCCGCGGCTTCATAGTAAGTACGGGAAATGCCCTGTAAACCGGCCAGATAAATGACCATCAAATAGCCGCAACTCTTCCAGACATCGTAAATAATCGCCGAGACGAGCGCCCACGTGGAGCTACTCAACCAGGGCACCGGGGCAATGCCGATTTGCCCCAATAAAAAATTAACCACACCCCGATCTTGTGTCAGCAAAAAACGCCAGACGACGGCCAGCGAAGCCGTCGTGGTCAATACAGGGAAAAAGATCGACGTGCGCAAAAAGTAACGCAGAAACCACGGCATGGAACGATTGACCCCCACCGCCAGCAGCAAGCCCAAAACGTTGTTTAGCAGCGTTGCGCCGGCGACTAAACGGATTGTGTTCCAGTAAATGGTAAACATGCGTTTGTCGCCAAAGAGCCGCGTAATGTTTTCGGCGCCGGCCCAGCTTGGTGGCGTCAACAGGTCATAGTTGAGAAAGACCAACACCAACGAAGCAACAATCGGCAGCGCGGTAAAGGTCAATAGCCCCACCAAGGCTGGCGTAGCAAAGAGATAACCCGCCAGTGTCTCCTGACGCGCCACCGCGCCGGTCCGTCGCCGGCCTGCTTTGGTCGGCGCCCAGCGTCGCTCTGATGCTGCGGTTGTATTCATGCCACCATCCTCATTTATCGCAGTTCGAGTCGCGTTGAGACGGCTGAATTTAGGAGCGGCATTCTATTTTCCCCTGCCTAAACTCAACCGTCCCTACGGGACACTCTAATCTCTCTAGCCTTGTTGCAACTTTTCCATTTCCGGTTGCAGTTCATCGTGTGCTGCCTGCAACGCCTCTTCCACACTCTTTTCACCATTCCAGATCGTGGCATAGTGGCGGTTGAGGATCGGCTCAATGATATTGAAATTGGTCGGTGACGGCACCGTCGCGGCAAAGTCCAATGACTCATAGAAGATTGCCGTATTGGCCGGGCCAAATTCAGCAAATTCCGACATTTCGGCCACGGAACGCAAGGCTGGAATATTGCCACCCAACTTGACCATATCCAACGAAGCATCGGTGTCAGAGAGCAGTTTGACGACTTCCCAGGCTTGTTGCGGATTCTTGCTGGAACTGGAGATGCCCCAGCCATCGGTGCCGGCGACCGTCTTGAGCGGGCCGGCGCTGTGGGGTTGGTACTGCAAATCGTAGGTCTCAAACTTGGCTTCGAGCGAGCCGCTGATACACCAGCGCCCACAGGTGCGCATCACCAGATTACCGGCGTGGAATTGGGCCCACTCATCCCACCCTTCAGGATTGGGCGCCACTTTATGCTTCAAAATCAAGTCGGCCAAGAACTGGAGTGTTTCGGCCACCTTGGGATCAAGCAGATTGGAGGCCGACCAATCAGCGGTCAACGGCGAGGTGTCATTGTTAAAGAACCAGGCCGCCATGCCAAACATGCCGGAGCCCCAGAAGGAATAAGCAAAGCGATCATCGGCGCCGCCACTGACCCGGGCCACCTTGGTGCAGACCTCCAGGAAGTCGTTCCACGTCCAATCCGTCCCGGGTGGGTCAATGCCCTCCTCTTCAAAGATGGCCGTGTTGTAATACATGACCATGTTGTTCCAAGAGAAGGGATACTCCATCTGTTTACCGCCGACCTGCAACATTTCGCGCAGTGTCTTGTGCACATCATTCTCCAGAATGTCGGCGGCAGCCGGATCCGCAGCCAGAAGTTCATCCAGAGGCACGAGTACTTTCTTGGCTGAAAGCAATCCCAACCCTTCAATGGCAATCATGATGACATCAATCTGTTCACCGCCGGCGATGCGGGTTAGCAAGGTGTCAGAATAGCCATCCCAGCCGCCGTTACCCCAGCCGTTGGCATTGACCTCCAACGCAATCCCAGACAGCTTCTCTTCCGCGCGCTTTAGTGCATCGTCAAAAGTGTTGACCGGCATCGAGGTGGTGGCAATGACTTCGACGGCTTCCTGTGCGGGCGCGCTGCCCGCACTATCGGCACCGGTTGTGGCCGGCCCAGTTGCGACACAGGCGGCAGCTACAGCGCCGACTGTCGTCAAGGCCGTCAGCCGCAACATCTCTCTGCGACTGATCCTGGGCATAAATCGCTGTTCTTGAGACATAGACTGTTTTCCCCTTGGTTAATGCAAGCGTTCACTTATCAAATTTGCGGTAGAGCACAATCGTGGAGTGAGCATTCTCAAATGCGAACGGGCTGATTGTGCTCCATTATTTTGCGTACTTACTTCGTCGGCTCCAGGTTGATGAAGGTCTTCAGCAGTTCCCATTGCCACGAGTGGGGGAAACCGTAGACATTATCCTGCGTTGGCCAACCGGTCCAGTATTCGGTATCCATGGGGTAGCGAATGATCAGTTGGCCGACATAGATGTCAGGCATTTGGCTCACCCAAATCTCCATAGCTTGTTTAAAGAGTTCCATAGTCTTGGGATCGTCGGGTTTGAGCGGTGCGATCTGTTCGACCAGCGCGTCAAAGTCACTATTCTGCCAGCGCGAGGTAGCCCACCAAATGGGGGCTGGCTCGCCGGTGGGGCGGAAGTATTGGCTGGTATAAATGGAGAGCATGAAGTAGGGATCCATGCCCAGAACGCCGCTGGGCCCTTTGCAGCCAAAGGACTCAAGTTGTTCACCGGTCTGGACCGTTGAACCCACCCCAGGTGAGTTGTCAAAAGTGGCGTCAAAGCCGGCATCGCGCAGTTGCTGGGTAAGCGGCGGACCATAGCCCTTTAACCAATCCGGTACATAGATATTCATCTTAAAGGGTTCACCAGACGCATTGGCCCAAAGCCCATCACCATTCTTGGTATAGCCATTCTTCTCCATTAATTCAGCGCTTTTGTCTAGATGGGGCGCGGTATCGTAATTATATTTGGCAAAGATCTCTTTGAGCGCTTCATCATAAGGAGCAAACCAACCATAGGGCGTAAATTGATGCAACGCGGGCACGCCAGCGCCAGACTCGGCAATGGCGACCAATTTCTCACGATCCAGAGCATAGGTGACAGCCCAGCGAATATCCGGGTTGTCGTAGGGCGCTTCGCTATCGTTAAAGTTTAGATCGATTGGACACCAGTCTAGATAACCATAAGGCGATTCCTGGCCGGTGAAGGTAATGACCTTGGGATTCTGCGCCAACACAGTCTTTAGCGTCGAAACTTGTAGAATGGGCGCCATATCCAGTTGATTGGAAATAATCAGTTGGGCAGCCTGGCTTTCATCCTGTTGGGGCAAGTAGATAATGCGCTCCACTTTGGGCTGACGTTTAAACCCACTTTCGGCCGCCCACCAATCAGAGCGCAGATCATAAACCTTCTGTTGCGGTGACGCAGCTACCATCTTGTATGGACCTGTGCCGACGGGTAAGCCTTTTTCCAGGTCAAAGAAGGTGAATTCCAACGGATTCTGATCTTTCCAGATATGTTCGGGCAGCACATGGATGCCATGATTCGTTGTCAACGTGGTCGCCCAAAAGGCCGGGTTGGGTGTCTTGAGCACCAAATCAACGGTCAAATCATCGACCTTGACCGCTTCTTGCAGATAGGCGGGTAAGTCAGCCAGATGCACCATGCTGGCGGCATTGTCACGCAGCATGTTAAAGGTAAAGACCACATCATCGGCGTTGAAAGGTTCGCCATCATTCCATTTGACGCCATCGCGCAGATGGAGGGTGATCTTGTCAAAAGTATCGTTATACTCCCAGCTTTCCGCTAGCCAATTTTCATATTCACCGGTGAGCACGTTGAACATGATCAACGGCTCAAACATGGCCGGCAGCGTTCCCGTGTGGAAACCGGCATCGGACCCTGGAATATAGGGATTTTGATTATTCCAGAGCGCATATTGGTTGGGTCCACCTGCCATAATGACGAGCGTGCGTTCCCGCGGCACTTCTTTAAAGTCGGCGGCTTGCACCCCCTCTGCGTCGGCTGCGGCGGCTTCTTCGCCGCCCCCTGCACTTTCCACCGCAGCTTCACCGCCGCCCTCGGCCGGCGCTGCCGCTGGGGCGCACGCGGCCAACATCAGCGCAAGCACCACACAGAATGACAGCAGACGCCACAAGAACGTAAGTCGTGTTTTGTTCATGAGACTCCTCCAGAAATAATGGTTAGAAAAACGGTTAATAAGTAATGGTTAATGACGGATTACTAGTACATCCCGGCGTAAATAAGGCCACCGTTGTTTTCCTGCTTTCCCAGTGACAACTGGCCTTATTTACTGCCGCACCCATAGGGTTCCCGATTTACGCCCAACTGTACTAGCGTAATCTTTGTAACCATTCATTACTGGGTTTTGAGCAATTAATTATTCTTCACCGGTGCGCCTTGATAGAGATAACAGGCGGCCATCCGCTGCTCTTGTAATTGGTAGAAGGGAGGATGGGATTGGCGGCAAATGTCCATGACGTGAGGACAGCGGCCGGCAAATTTACAGCCTTCTCCTCGTCCACCAGCGCTAGTTTCATTGGCGACTTTTACCGGCGCCTGCCCCCACTGTCGATCCAGATCGGGCCAGGGGATAGAGTTGACCAGCAACTGCGTGTAAGGATGTTGCGGGTCCTTGATCACCAGATCAACATCACCCGCCTCAGCCACCGACCCACTGTACAGAACCAAAATGTCATGGCTGACATGGTAGGCGGTGGTCAGATCATGGGTGATATAGAGAATGGAGATGCCAAATTCGCGGTTCAGGGTGCGCAGGCTCTCCAGAATCGTCGCGCGTAGAGAGGCATCGACCATGGAGACCGGTTCGTCGGCGATGATCAGCTTTGGCTTCATGAGCAGCGCCCGCGCCACCATAATCCGCTGCCGTTGGCCGCCGCTGAGTTGGTGCGGAAAGCGCCCTAGGGTCTCATCTGGCCGCAAGCCCACGTTCTCCAACGCCTCGGCCATGAGCCGCCGTGCTTCGCCTTCAGAGGCAGCCAACTTGAATTTTTCAATCGGCACCTGCAACACGTGATCGACCGGGTAGAAAGGATTGTAGACGGCAAAGGGATCCTGAAAGATAGCCTGCACCTCGCGGCGAAAGGCAAGCTGCTCAGGGCGGTCCAGGGTGCGCAATTCTTTGCCTCGATAGAAGACTTCGCCAGAGGTTGGGGTGAGGAAGCCCATCAAGATGAGCCCCAGCGTACTTTTGCCGCTGCCGCTTTCGCCGGCAATCGCCTTGACCACCGCGTGCTCATCATCCAACGTCAGCGAAAAGTTTTCTAACGCCACCGTCCGCCGCCGGCTAAAGAGACCGCCGCCAAAAATTTTGGTTACATTGCGTAGTTCAAGAAATGCTGTCATCACATCTTTCCGCTGTTACGGATAAGTAGATAGGTAGATAGGTAGATAGGTAGATAAGTAGATAAGTAGGATGTAGAAGAGAATCCCTATCTACCGATTTACTAATTTACCTATCTACCTTCCCTAATACAAGTGACACGCCACCCGCCGTCCATCCGCCATGCTCTGTAGCACCGGCGTCTGGTGTACACATCGGTCCATGACCTTGGGGCAACGGGGGTGGAAGAGACAGCCGGGCGGCGGGTTGAGTAAAAGCGGGGCAATGCCCGGAATCCCCTGCAACGCGCCCTTCTCGCCCAGGGTGGGCAGGCTCTCAATCAGAAGCTGCGTATAGGGATGGTTGGGCGTGCGAAAGAGAGTGCGAATATCGCCTATCTCTGCAATCTTGCCGGCATACATCACCGCCAGTTGATCGACAAATTGCACCATGAGCCCCATATCATGGCCAATCAGAATAACCGATGCATCAAGCTCTTCCTGCACCCGGCCAATCGTCTCCATGACCTGGCGTTGCACCACCACATCCAGCGCGCTGGTCGGCTCGTCGGCGATGATTACCTTAGGGCGCAGCGAGATGGCAATGGCAATACAGACGCGCTGCTTCATGCCGCCACTCAGTTCATGGGGGTACATGTTAGCCACCGCCGGCTCCAGATCCACCGATTCGAGCACGTCGGCCACCCGCAGTTCCTGTTCCTTGGCCGTCAGGTAGATGTCGTGGGCGCGCAAGCCATCAATGATCTGCCGGCGAATGCGCACCACTGGGTTGAGCGAATTCATTGCTCCCTGCGGAATCATGCTGATCTGATCGAGCCGCATCTGGCGCATTTGGAGTTGCGAAAGCCGTGCCAGATCGGTGTCGCCCAGTACCATCTGGCCCCCTTCAATCTTGCCCGGCGCCTTGATCATACGCATCAACGCCAAGGCCATCGTCGATTTACCGGAACCCGACTCGCCCACCAACCCCAGCCGCGTCTTGGGCGGTAAATCAAAGCTGACGCCATCGACCGCCTTCACCGGTCCCCGGCGCGTATGATAGTAAACGCGCAAATCGCGCACACTCAGCACCGGTTGGCTCATGCTTGCCCTCCTGTATCGACAAGATGACAAGATGACAAAATGACAAAATGAGACAGATCTCGGCAGGGCACATGGTTTCCCAGAAAAGTTTCGTACCACATCCTCCGGTGTACGGATGGGACAAAACTTTTCTGGAGATCTATAGCAGCGTCAGAGCACCAATCGTAAATCGTAAATCGTAAATCAATCATACACTTCTCCGCAAACGTGGGTTGGCGATCTGGTCGAGCCCCATGGAGACTAAGAAGAGACCGATAAAGGTCAAAATGATAATCGCAATCGGCGGCGCCCACCACCACCAAAGGCCACGCAACAGTGAGGTGTAGTAAAGCGCCCAGTAGATGGTCATGCCCAAGGTCGGCTCATTTTGTGGACCCAACCCCAGCGCCTCCAAGCCAATCGAGGCCAGGATCGCGGAACTGACCGCGCTGACAAAGCTCGCGGCCAGATAGGGCAGTAGATTGGGCAGCAGTTCGCGGAAGATGATCTCCAGATTTGTCATGCCAGAAAGGCGCGCCACCATAACAAATTGGCGTTCGCGCAGGGTGAGCACCTGTGAACGAATGGTGCGCGTCGGCCACATCCAGGCGAGGGAGGCGACCACCAGCGCCATCATGTTCACACTGACCGCCCCGCGCAGCGTCGTAGCAATGACCACCAGAAAGAGCAAGCCTGGCACCGTCAATAGCACATCGGCCGCGCCTTTAATGAGCGTATCGACCCAGCCGCCAAAGTAGCCGGCCAAAAAGCCGAAGATCGTGCCTAGCCCCAGCCCAATCGCGCCGGCAATCAGCCCAATCCGCAAGGTTAATGGCGTGCCAATCGCCATCATGGCCAGGATCTGACGACCCACTGTGTCGGTGCCCAACAGATATTCACTCTCACTATCGATAAAAGAAGGGGGCAGATCGGGCATGGCCGATCCCACCTTGGCGCCATTCACATCCACATAGCGGGAGGTGACCGGCCCAAAGAGCATAATGGCTATGATCAGAATCAGACCCACCAAAAGCAGCGGATAACGCCAGATCTGAAGCAAACTTTTGAGAAGACGTACCATTGACAACTATACCTTATGTTGCGTGTTGCGTGTTGCGTATCGTCAATCACCAATTACCCAATTACCAATAGCGCAAAGCGCCCGCCTTGCGAACACCCAATGACCCATCACCGTTTCTGATAAGTAATCCGTGGATCCAGCAGCGGGTAGATCAGGTCCATAATCAGCATGGCGAGCCCAATCGACAAGATGATCATGACGACGACGCCATAGATCACAAAATAATCAAAAGTGCGAATGGCCTGGTAAAGCACGGTGCCGACCCCCGGATAGCCAAAGACCACTTCGACCAGGACCGCGCCGGAGACAATATAGCCCAGGGAAAGGGCCAAAGCCGTGGTTTGGGGCAAAATGGCATTGCGCACCGCATAGCGCAGAAAAATCTCACGGTCGTGCAAGCCCTTGGCCTCGGCAAAGGTAATATAATCTTCTTCTAAGCCCGAAATCATCATGCCGCGCATGCCCACGGCCCAACTGCCTAAGGATGCCAGCACGATTGAAAGCGCCGGTAAAATCGAATGATAGATCGCATCCTTGATAAAAGTCCAACTCAAGGTAGGAACCGTGCCCAAGGCATAGCCGCCACTTAGGGGGAAGACGTGATAGCTAAAGGCCAGAAAGTAGACCAGAATCAGCGCCAACAGATAAAAGGGAATAGCAGAGAGGGTTAACAGCGGCGCGACCACAATTGGCAGCCAGCGCGAGCTTTGCGGCCACGCGACCAGCGCGCCTAATAAGGTGCCGACGCCAAAGGAAATGAGTGTGGACAAGAGTAACAACCCAATGGTCCAAGGGATGGCGCGTAGAATAATATCAATGGCTTTGCTGGGAAAGTTGGCAATCGAAACACCAAAGTCAAAACGCACAATGTCACCCATATAGCGCAGATATTGACGCCAGAGCGGTTGGTTTAGCCCAAACTTTTCCTCATAGGTCTTCACCACCTTCTCCATATCGGTCTTGGCGCCACCGCCAAAGCTCACCGCCTTGAGCAACTGCTCGCGAATGGGGTTGACCGGCGCCAGGCGCGGCACCAGAAAGTTGACCGTCGTCGCCAACCACATAATAATGAGAAAGACGCCAATGCGGCGTAGCATATAGCCGATATGCATCTGAGACTTACCCCTTTAGACTTGCGCTGTGCGGGTATCGCTTATCAATCGGTTGAGGTTTAACTCGGTGGATCTAGGGGCTTGAGCGGCATTATACCTGAAGTTTGCAGAATGCACAAGACGCTTTAGAGCGCTGGGAGCCTACCACAAGCAAAGCCTTCATAGATGTGATATTTCTAACAGAACAAATGTTTTGCTACTACTAAGATCGGCTATTGATAGGATCGGCAGGACCTGACGTATAATAGTTTGTGATCTATCATGCAATATCTTTTTGGCTCCATTGATTATACGGGATTTACTATGCGCGAAACCAATCAGACACCATCAAGAGTTGCGGTTCTCAGCCGTTTAGAGGATGTCTATGCTGAGATCCGCCAGACCTACCGTCGCGATAACTATCCGTGGGTGATTGGCTATAGTGGCGGCAAAGATTCAACGACTGCTTTACAATTGGTTTGGTATGCCCTAGCAGAATTGCCTGCAACCGAGCGCACCAAACCGGTTTATATTATTTCGACAGATACTCTGGTAGAGACGCCCATTATTGTCGATCGGAACAAAGCAAGCCTCGATCAGATGAACCGCGCCGCAGAAAAACAGCAGCTTCCTTTTCAAGCGCACAACCTATCCCCCATCTTGGATGATACCTTTTGGGTCAATCTGCTGGGACGCGGCTACCCTGCACCCAACAGTGGTTTTCGCTGGTGCACCGAAAGATTAAAGATTAACCCCTCTAATCGCTTCATTCTCAGCAAAGTGGCCGAACATGGTGAAGTCATCCTTGTGCTAGGCAGCCGTCGCGGTGAGAGTTCAACCCGCGATCAAGTCATGCAAATGCACCGCTTCACCGGTAATCAGTTAGCGCGCCATGGACAGTTACCGGGCGCTTGGGTCTACATGCCAATCGAAGAGTTTTCGACCGATGACATCTGGACTTATCTGCTGCAAGTGCCCAATCCCTGGGGTGGGGACAATCGTCAACTTGCTGCACTGTATCGTTCGGCACAAGATGGTGAATGTCCACTAGTCGTTGATAGCAAGACCTCCTCCTGTGGTGGTAGCCGTTTCGGTTGCTGGGTCTGTACTGTGGTCACCAAAGATAAATCCATGGAGGCCATGATCGATTCGGGCGAAGAGTGGATGGTTCCATTGCTAGAGTACCGTGATTGGCTCGCTTCAACACAAGATCCTGAAGTTAAACCACTACAACGCGAATTTCGCGGGCGCGATGGTCGGATCAAGATTACCGATGATGGCCGCCTACGCTATCGCACCTATACCCTGGACTTTTCCAAACAGATGTTGCGCCGTTTACTGGAAGCGCAAAAAGAGATTCAGGCCCATGATCCAGATTTCCGGCTGATTAGCCTTGACGAGTTACGCGAAATTCGCCGCATTTGGCTCATGGAACGCCAGGATTGGAGTGATTCATTACCGGCTATCTATCAAGCAGTCACTGGGCAAGTCATTGCGTGGGAACAGAACGATGTCTACGCACCGGGTCAATTGGAAGCCGATCTGTTGGCGGACCTTGGAGCGAAGCATGGCGTGCCCCAGCAACTTGTGCAAAAGCTGCTTGATGCCGAGTGGCAACATTATGGGATGCGCCGCCGGTCAACGATTCACAAGCGCATCGAAAAAATCTTGAACGAGGATTGGCGTAGCCGGGAAGAAGTGCACGAAGAGGCTGCGCGCCGCAAAGCGAAGGCAACTGAGGCCACCTCATGATTTTACAGCGGGTTACCTTTAAGAATTTCGGGATTTACGGCGGCGAGTGCACCTTTGATCTGCAACCGTTGGCTCTTGGCAACTTCCACCGCCCGGTGGTGCTGTTGCGCGGCAAAAATGGCGTGGGCAAAACGACCTTTGTTGAGGCAATCCGCTTTGGCTTGCACGGCAACCTGGTAGTCGGCAATCGCGTGGGGCAACAGGAATATGATGATTATCTGCGCAAGCGACTGCACCGCCCGCGCCATGATGCCGCGCCCACAGCGGCCGCAGTAGACCTGCACTTTGCCTATGTCAACCTGGGGAAACAGCTCACGTATCGCGTGTTGCGTACGTGGCAGGTGCATGAGAATAAGATCGACAAGTCAATTACGATTTGGGAGAATGGGGAGCCATTTGACCAGTGGGATGCCGAACAGTGCGATCAATTCCTGCGCGAGCTGATCCCGCCGGGGGTGCTCGATCTCTTCTTCTTTGATGGCGAACGGATTCAGACGTTGGCCGAAGTCTCGGATGCGAGCAATCTGCTCCTGGCTGAGACCGTACGCGGGTTGCTAGGGTTGGATGTGGTCGACCAACTGAGTCGCGATTTAGATGTCTACATTTCACGGCAGAAAAGCCATGGCGAAGTAGCCAATTTGCAGTCTAATCTTGATGCACTGGGCACAGAAATTGAAGCGATTGAACAAGATCAGAGTGTCGCGCTGGAGCGGCAGAACGAACTCACCACGGCCGTTGATGCGCTGCAGCAAGCAATTGCGCTCAGCGAACAGCAATTGGCCAACGCCGGGGGTAACTTTGCCGCGAAACGCGAGACGCTGCAAAGCCAGCTAAGTCAACTTGACAGTGAGATCGAAGCACAGAACAAGGTAATCCAAGAGCTGTGTAGCGGCTTAATGCCCTTTGCCATTGCACCAAACATGTTGCGATCCGTTGCCAAGCGGCTCGATCTGGAACATGAATATGAACGGACGCGGACGGCGCGCCAGGTGCTCAAGGAGAAGCTCGATCTGCTCCAGCGCAAGATCACCAGTGATGAGTACTGGGAATTGATCGGAGCCTCACCAGAGCCACTGGCGCGCCACAATCTCTTTGAAAAGCTGGCTGCCGATCTCCAGGATTTGGTCGCCGGACCGCAAGTTGCACCCAAAGAGATTATCCTGCGGGTGGGCGACGAGGAACGGAAGACGCTCCAGAGATGGATCAACCAGGCGCTGCATGAGGTGCCACGCACCTTTATGCAGGCGGCCAACCGTTTGCAAGTGCTGCAACAACAACAGACCGCGCTGAAAGAAGCGCTCGCTCAAGCGCCCAAGGCAGAATCACTGCAACCGATTTTAGAGGAGTTGGGGCAGTTGCATCAACAGTTCGGTGCACAACAGCGTGAACTGAAAAGCGTCAATGAGCATCTGCAAACGTTACAACGGCGGTTGGACCGCATCAATGCCCAGCGAGACCGCATTCATGCACAGATGAAGGGTGAGGAGTCAGACACGAGCCGGCTCTACATGGCGCTCAATACGCAATCATTACTGACTGAGTACAAGACACGGCTGGCGGCTCACAAGATCGAGCATGTGGCCGAACTGCTGGTTCGCTATTTCAACCGCCTCTGCCGCAAGGAACGCTTCTTGGATCGGGTCACCATCGATCCCGAAAGCTTCCAGGTGACGCTCTACCGCTTGGGCCAGGAATTTGGTCGGCAACAACTGTCGGCCGGCGAAAATCAGCTCTTTGCCGTTGCCACCCTCTGGGCGCTGCGTGAGGTCTCCGGGCGCCCCGTACCGGTGATCATCGACACGCCGTTGAGCCGCTTGGACAGCGCGCATCGGCTGAGCATGGTGCAGGAGTTCTTTCCCCACACCAGCCATCAGTTGATTGTGCTCTCGACCGACGCCGAGATCGATGAGCAGCACTATGCGCTGCTCCAGCCCGCCATCTCGCATACCTATGAGATGGCCTATGATCCGGAGCGCGGTGCAACGAGCTATCAGTGTGACCAAAATCTGACCCCACCGCCGACACCGATTGCGCTGGAAGGAGTTGCCGCGTGAACTACTATCGCCTGCGCTTTGGCGAAGAAGCGTCTAAGCGCTTGAACCAACTCAAGGGGCGCACAGGGTTGACACCTATTAGCGAATCAATACTTCCGAAATTTATTCTTCCGGTGCCACGCCAATGAACTCTTATCAGGCCACAACAGTTCATCATTGGGTTTAAATATAGAACGTTCCTGTAATGTACTCAGATACCCAGGATAGTTATCATGCGCAACCAACTGTGGGGATGTTACGACAGCATAGTGCGATGTAACGCTGAGTAGACCTTCATCAAACGACCAATGGCATAGTTTACACATTGCAATGCCGTTATTGGGATTATCGTTATGGGATTCACTCCAAGGAATTATATGGGCAGCGTCAACTGCCGTATGTCCATCAATTGTCAACATGCGAATTCCACAAAATGCACATCGATGGTTGTAAGCGATTACAACCGCACGACGAAAACCTTGATCACGAGCGCGGATAACATAGCGATCATCTGTTTCTAGTTTCTCCTTAAGTGTATTGCGTTGGTGCACCTCTTCCAGTAGCCTCTTGCTATACTGAAAAGCTTCTAAATTGATATTTCCACGTTCAATCAGTTGCAAATGTATATTTGGTACAAAGTATTGCTCAATCAGTGTAGCTCTAAGATTGCTCCGACTCTCCGCCACGCACAAAAGATTATAAAGCTCCTCATCTAGCTTGGCACCAAGCACAGTTTCTGCAAGTTGTCCCACTGTCCGTAATTTCTTGCCAGATTGAACGATGAATTCTTGACCAGGCAATGGAATCAAATGCCAAAATCCACCACCAGTTAAATGGTAAAAGGGCATAGCAATGTTGCCATTTTGATCTGCCGGCAACACAATCGAGCAGTACAGATTGAACAGTTCTCCCAAATCTGGCGTGAGTTGAATAAGATTCGTTGTTATCTGACCTTGCTCAAACAGATCAATAACGGCCATCAACAACAGTGGTTTATAGGGGGAACGACCATATGATAATTCTGGCCATGGAGAATTGCGATCACTGCGCAGTTTTTGAAATTTTCTTATGTAATGGTCCAATAGCTGCATTTGTATAGATTCTCTTTGCTGTTTTTCAGCGATCTAGTGCAGTAAAGTATCGCCAACATACGAAAGAAGCTGTGTGACTTTTAAGGATTTTATCTATAAGCATGGACCGAAAACTCATTATGCCATTCGCATCAATCATGGATGTTGCTCATTGGTTATTGATACATAGTCAATTATGCTTTATGTTTGGCATCTAAGACTCACCGGCGATTACCAGTTTCACATCATCGTTCCAATGTTTTCTCAACTTATAATTATCTGAAATTGTTATTAAATCTTCTTTGATCATTTCACGCACATTTGCGTTATCTTGAAGACGAATATTCCACTCATTTTCCCAGAATTGCTCCGGCACACGGTCAAGAATATTAGCTACTTGGATCTCCACATCCTCGGGATTAAAAATGTCAACCAATCCGAATTCCCAAGCCATTTTTAGCCGTTCCCCGATAAACTCATTGAGCGCATTGATGTTTACCTTTGTCAATAATTTGCTATCGGTTGACTCCCACAGCGATGGATATTCCGCCTTAATCGCTCTCCAAATAGATAAGAATAATGCAACTAACGAATCTTCATCTTCATCGAGAAAGGCAAATAGCGTACGCAAATAGCGTAGGGACTGTTCAATCGCGCTTAGCGGAATTAGCTGTGTACCATTGCGGTTGTAGGGCCACTTGAGCAGATGATAAAAAGGACTGGTGGGTAAATCGTTAATATCTCTCAACACCGGGGATAGATCGCCATAGCGGACGCCGGCTTTTAGTAATCGCTGCGCCAATGCATTTCCCTGAGCATCTAAGTCCAGATCCGCAATAATTGCCTTGAAATTGTCGGTTGGTACTTTCACCTGCTTGCTGTTCACGACAATAAATTGAAATGCTTGTTCTTGGACCGAAGCATCAACCAAGCTGACAATCAAGATGGGTAGGTCTTCCTCTTGAAAGTCATCAATACCAAATAACCGATGTTGCCCATCGACGACAAGTCCCGGCCGTAAATGTTCTGGCAAGCTGGGATCAAACGTAAATTCGAGAAACCCCCATTCAATCTGTTCAGAACAACCATTCGTCGGATCGGCCTGAGGAAAACAGGATGCGAGTTGCTCTTGAATGGCCACAAATTGCACAGATCCTGGATCAAAGGCAATCAGAAGATTATTGGGGATGGTATTAATCGGATCAGAGTGTAAAAACCTGGTGATTGCGCGTGCTCTAGCCTCGCGTAGCACGCGTTGGGTGCCACCAGCCACCTCTTCCGTGCGTCTGATCCCTGTCCATGATCGAACATCTTTGATCCGAGCATGAAACACAAAAAAGGGCACTGTTTGACGGTCAATTCGTTGTCTTACCAAACAACCAAAGTATTTTCTACGTTCCATTGCAAGATCCTCTAATTTAGCTCTGTTCCACACAAATTCATGGTGCGTGTTGTGCACAGTACGCGTCGATATTCAGGAAATGCCAACTGTCATCTCTGTCACGTCGCGCGAATTTAAGCTCACCAACATAGGCAGCCGGCTGATCGCAAATCACACAGCGGAAATTGCTCTTTGCCGACAGCGCCACGCGGTAACCCCACTTGAATTCGTTGCTAAAACTTTGCTCACTCTCATGCGAGACCAAGCACATCTCTTCATAGTGAAAGTCTGCATAATCGATGTAGTTTTCTTTTTCCTGATTGCAACGTCGGCATACACCGGCAAGATTCGTCGCATCATTCTTCCCACCCAGTGTACGTGGCCAAACATGTTCCGCGTCAAACGCATTATAAGCAGTATCATCCTCAAAGTTTATCTCACGCCCACAAATGTAGCAGTACAAGCCTTGTTCCTTGGTCTTCGCGCGTAATGTACTTTTCGCCTTGGGTGTTGGATATTTGGCGCGTTCCTGAAGACACTGAAGAAGCAATGAAAGGATCTGCTCCCGCCGATTGTACGGGATTTTCGTGCGCTGTTGGAGGAACCGTCGAATTTCCTGCACATACCGATCGCTTGGATAAACAGTAGGATCATATTGGCGTTTGTAGTATTCAGAAGTGGTGATCAGCCTGCGCACCATGTAGTTAATGCAGCTATCGTAAACAATACTTGAAAACTCACCCTCTGAATAGAGAAGATCATCCATCTTTGCCACAAAATCAGCACGATTTACAGTCGTAACAGGAAATAGATCTTTCAAAATCAGCTGGAGTTGAAGTCCGGGATTTTGTGTACTATCAAGATCAAACATGGACTAAACTATCCTACCATTTTTCGATTTTAACTTTGAAGTAAGCCAATCAAATTCCAAAGCGGTCTTCCCCACTCATCCACTAAGCTCGCCTTTACCTCGTAGATCCCACCATTTGTATACTCCTCGGCAATCGTCAGCACATCCCGCAGATCGCCCAAGACTGCCACATCGTCGGTAGCGGCAATCGCAATCGCCTTGAAAATTGCCAAACCTTCATCGCTAAAGACCTCTTTGCGGATCGTCGTCTTGCGCCCGGCAGAAAGAGACATGCGTCGTTTAGTTTGCAGCCCAACACAGGCTGCCAGTAGAAAAAGATCGCGGTAGGTGCTAAAGGGCGCCCCTTCTTTATTGCCACCCTCTTTGCTCTCATTATCGGTCAATTCGCGGTAAATGTCCATGACCGCCTCATCGATGTTGATGCGGTCGCCGCGGGTATTTTCAGTACCATCCATCTATAGCTCCTCGATCTGCGTGCAGCTGGTGCCGGCATCAAAGTTCAACCGATACTCCGCACCAATGTACGGTTCAATGTTGCGCCGCGCCTCATCACGCAACTCCTCATCGGTTACAAAGAGTACCATCTGCGAAGCCAATTGGGGCAAGTTCTTGGTGATGCTGTTGCGGTGGTGGGAGGAGAGCCGCCCAAAGGGCGTATCCATCACCAGCGGTGCCTCTTCATCGCTCACCTGCGCCATTGCCGCGATAAATGACAGGCTCAATACTTGGCGCTCACCGGCGGACAATTCAGCCCGTGCCCCTTTGCCATAGCGATCAACAATTTCCAGCTCATAATCGCTGTTCAGGGTGATCTGTGCAAAGTGCTCCTCTTTCCACGCCAACAGTCGGAAAATCTCATTGGTTTTATTCTCGATCTGCTGGCGCATCTCATCGGCAAAGCGGTCGTAGATCGCATCAATGGCTTGGGCACTGCCTTGTGCCAACGACTGCTTCCTTGCGAGATGTTGGGCTTTGGCTGAGTTTTTGCGCATCTGCTCCAACTGCTCCCCTTTACCGGCAATCTCCTTTTTGAGCGTTTCCAAGCGGCCGTCCAATGTACCTTTGGTCACCGCATTGCTTTCAATGTCTGCCCAGAAGGTTTTACGCTGGCGCTCCAATTTGGCCACATCCTCAATCGATGACCCTTTGAGTTCAATTTCGAGATCGCCCAACCGCCCTTCGAGTTGCGTAATCTGATCGGTGGTCTGCACCCGTTCTTGCATCAAGCGCTGTAAATTCGCCCCTTGGCTCTTAGCCTGCACCTGTAAACCACGGAGCAGATCATTGGTCTGGAGCACCTCTTCTTCCAAACTGCTTGGTACGCTTTCCACCAACAACTTGTGTAGATTCTGATATTCAGGGCTCTCTTGTTCAATGCCCCGCCCACAGATACAGACCAAGTGATCCAGCAGATCTTGTACAAAGCGCTGGCGGATATTACTGGGGATCTGACCACGGATGCGCTTCTCTTCCAAGATATGGAGCGCCTGCTCAATGATCGGTGCGCCTTGCAACAGATAGCCACGGGATGCTTCTTCCTGAATGCCGGTGATAAGTTGTTGCAAACTCTCCCGATTTTTCTTTAAGCCCTCTTCCACCTGCTTGCGCTCTTGGTGAAGCGTACGCACGGCAGCCATACCATTCAATTGTTGGTCGATCTCCTCAATCCGCTTCTTGGCCAGCTCGATCTCTCGCCTGACCTCAGCCAAGCGATTTTGGGTTTTTTCTTGCTCCGCTTCCAGTTCGCGCAGCGCCGTTTCCAGCTTGGCGGCGGTTTCGTCACCGGTTGCTTTGACAAGTTCACTGCGGTATTCTCTGCTTAAGTGAGTTAAGTGACTTCTGGCCCTGTCCAATACTTCCAGACGCAGGACCAGATAGATCGCCTCACGCACCTCGCCAGCCGCTTCCGGTTTGGCAAACTCGTCGATCTTTTCCCCGTCAAAGAGAAAATAGGTCCGTACATTGGCCGGTAGAATCGCGTTGATCACCGACAGCGGACTTGTCTCCTTTTGCCGTTCACCATCCATGCCGATGCGGTTGAGAACGACTTCATCATGTTCATAGGCAGTGATTTCGCCGTCGAATTGGCGCGGGGCGGAGGCGGTGCGTTTCATCACATAGCGCTGGCCATCGTGGGTAAAGGTGAGTTCGACCGACATCTCTACCAGGTCGCCGATCTGCGCCTGGGCCAATGCCTCTTTGCAGATTAGTTCGCCGACGTTATCAATCACCTCGCGACCGTAGAGACACCAGTTCATCGCCAGAAACATCGACGTTTTGCCCGCCCCATTGATCCCGTGGATCACCGTCACATGGCGCTGTGGACTTTTGGAAAATTCAAGCATTTGGCGTTTGTAATACTGGCGGAAATTTGTCAGCACCAGACGTTCCAATTTCATGAGTTACACGCCTTTTCAATTGCTTCATCGACCTTTTCAAGCAGCTCTTTGCGCGCACCACTATTGGTCTGCAACCGCGCCGTGATGTATTGCTGCTCCAAATGCAGCACCTCTCGCAACACTTGCTGGACACTCGGATCATACTCTTCAAAAAGCTCCCAAAGCCGATGTCTTTGCATCGCTCCGCCTTTCTCAAAAGTCGTTTAGGTCGTAATGGGTTGCCAAGTCCCAAATCACGTCCAATGCTTCGTGCTTGTTCAACGCCGGTTCGGAAAACTCTTTGAACCGCTCTAGCTCGCGCCGTAAAATACTGCGTTCGATTGCATAGGTCTCTGAATCTTGCGCCGCCGGGGGCGGCACAGCAATCAGATCATGAATGACCGAATATTCCTTGCCCGGAGACTTGCGCAAAATCCGCCCCCGGCGCTGAATGAACTCCCGTGGGTTGCCGCTACTCGCCAGAAAGTACGCGGTTCGGGTCGTTGGTACATCCACCCCTTCATCCAAACACTTCATCGCCACCAACGCCTGGATCTCGCCACGGGCAAAGTCCGTCAACCGTGCCTGCCGTTCGCGGTTGCTCTCTTCCGCGGTAAAACGGTTGACCAGCAAGCCCTTGTCCCGCCCCAACAGACGCACCACCTCATCGAGCTGGCCATAGGCGCAGTAAAATAGCGTGTGTTCAATCCGGTTAGCGCTGTCCACCAACTGTGACAGCACCGTCAACTTATTGATCGCCACATTGAGCAGGCGCGCCCGCTGCATCAGTAACGCTTCCACCATCGACTGGGCATCCGGATCATCTTTGCCAAAAAGCCGCACAATTTTCAGCGTCAGCGCCCGGTAGGCGGCCAACTCCTCTTCGGTCAACTCTACCAGATGGGGATAGTAGTAGTAGGGCGTCAAACTAACATTAATCGCCTGTTCCAGCGGAAAGGCAAAGACCGTCGGGCCAAAGTAGGCGCGCAACGCATCCGTTCCGGCGTCGTCAAACCAGCGGTCGGGGGTCGCCGAAAGCGCCAATCGGAATGGCACGTTGGTTGGGTAGTGACGGCGGCTGCGTTCAGCGCCCAGGTGATGGGCTTCATCGGCAATCAGCAACACGGGACCGTTGAGCCGCGCAAGCGTGGCCTGAAAATCAGGACTAGCAAAGGTCGTGTGGGTAGTGATGACGCTAATAAAGTTGCGATAGCCGCCGACAAAATCGAGCACCGTGTGGTTCAGCTCTTCCAGCCACTTTGTCTTGTTTTGATAGGCCAGAATTGGTTGATAGCCAAAGGCGGCAGCCTCTTCCCGCCATTGATCGACCAGATGTTGATAGGGCACAGCAATGACCACCGCCAGCCGCCCTTCGCGGTCATAGAGCCGAGTCGATGCCGCCAATGCCGTGATGGTCTTGCCGGTGCCCGTGGCCATTTCAAAGAGGCCGCGGCAATTGTTCGCAAACCAGGCATCAATCGCCCGATGTTGATAGTCACGCACCGTAATGGACGGTGGGATCTGCGGGCGCGCCACATGATAGGTGACTGCTGCCTCTTTTACCGCTAGCGGTTTCGACCACGCCGGCGCGGGGTAGGGCCGTTCTGTGTGGCGTAGCTGCAAGATTTGCTCGCGCGCTGCGTCCGGCAACGCAAAGACCCGCACATTGGGATCTTGATTCTGCCACAGCCGTTCAAAACGTTGGCAGTCGGCTTCCACCAAGGGGGTAAAAGCTGGTTCCCAGGAATGGAAAATTTTGATGGACTCGTAGTTACGCGTTCCTTGGATGCTTTCGTTATAGGAACCATTAAAGGAAACCTGATCACCGTTCAGATCGGCAAAGATCCCAAACTTGTCGTGAAAATCTCCACCGGTCAGCTTGTTGGTCGGCAAAGCCAGCCGAAAATCTAAGATCCCGTCAGCCACCATCCAAGCTAAGGCAGAGAGCGTATCTTGCGCCAATGCTTGGCCCAAATCCGTAATATTGCGGGTAATGGCTGCGCGCAGCAGTGGATCTAAACGCGCTTGCTCTCCCATTTGCAGCGCCGCCCAATCCGCTTCACTCAAAATCGGACTGGTCACCCAGCGCGCTCTTCCCCCATTGGCGGCAAAGGTTAACATGCCTTGGGCCGTTATCCGTAGCCAACCGGAGCTAAAATAACCGACGCCGCGATCATAGTGTACAGCAGAAGAGAGGGCAGGGACAAAGAAATCAGCGATGAGATCGGCTGATGAAGAGTCAAGTGTCGCGGGAAATGCTGCTTGTCGGAGCGTCACGGCTTTGTCAGACGCCTTCTGTTTAAATCAATTCACGGTTGCCAGTAAGATCCCTAGTATACCTGAAATTTGCTTAAGAATAAAAATACTTCTGTGCTTGGCGAGCCTTTAGACGAATCAGTTCACTTCAGACTTCAGGGCGGATATAAATGGCCAACGCATGCTTAATTTTCCCCACCTAATTTGACAGCAATCCTACGTCATTGGTAGAATGCAAGCGGTTGCATTCCGGCCATCTCATACTTTTTTGAAACAGTTACTTTGACACAATTGCATAGCTTGATCCGAGGCAGATTGGCGTACTCGATGTAAGGCGTACTCGATGTAAATCGTCATGGGCGCCGCATCTGCTTCGGAGCGATTCAAACAGGAGGATCCCATGCGCAGTTACAGCCTGCTCCCTAGACGCCTCAACCTGTTGTTGACGATCGCACTGCTCTTCTCCATTGCACCCATCACGATGCCACAACCTGTTTGGGCGGATCACACCCCGTCCCCGTCCGGCGTTGCCCTTGTCGGCGACCTGCAAGCGGAAGTCGGTTGCCCCGGCGACTGGCAACCCGAGTGCGCCCTGAGTGAACTTACCTATGATCCCGCCGACGATCTTTGGCAAGGCGCCTTTGCCCTGCCCGCCGGCGCCTGGGCCTACAAGGTGGCGCTCAATGACACCTGGGATGAAAATTATGGCGCCAATGCGCAACCCAACGGCGCCAACATTCCGCTGACCCTGGCCGCGCCGACCACGGTCAAATTTTACTATGACCACCATAGCCACTGGATCACCGATAATCAGTCGTCGGTCATTGCCGTGGCGCCGGGCAGCTTCCAGAGCGCACTCGGCTGTCCTGGCGACTGGCAGCCCGATTGCCTGCGCTCCTGGCTGCAAGACCCCGACGGCGATGGCCTCTATACCTTTAGCACCACCACTATCCCCGCCGGCGCCTACGAAGCCAAGGTGGCGCTCAACGAAAGTTGGGATCTCAACTATGGGGCCGGCGGCATACAAAACGGTGACAACATTCCCTTTACCGTCGCCAATAGCGGTGACACCGTCACCTTTGCCTATGACGCCGCCAGCCATCTGCTGACCATCACCGTCGAACCTAGTGATATTGGTGAGGACCTGGCAGCCATTGTACAGACGCCGGCGCGCCACCCGGTGCAGGACAGCCTCTTCTACTTTGTTATGCCCGACCGCTTTGCCAATGGTTCGTCCGCCAATGACAGCGGTGGCCTGAGCGGCGACCGCTCAGTCACCGGCTTGGATGTGACCGACAAGGGCTACTATCACGGTGGCGACCTGGCCGGTCTACTTGGGAAGTTCGACTATCTGGAGCAGATGGGCGTCACCGCGATCTGGATGACGCCGATGTTCAAGAACAAGCCGGTGCAGGGCAGCGGCGCCAACGAATCGGCCGGCTATCACGGCTACTGGACCGTCGATTACACGCAAATGGACCCCCACTTTGGCGCCAACGCCGACATGACCGCCTTAGTAAGTGCCGCGCATGCCCGCGACATGAAGGTCTTCTTCGACATTATCACCAACCACACCGCCGATGTAATCCAGTATGCGGAGGGGGTCTACAGCTATCGCAACAAGACTGACTTCCCCTACCGCGATGCGAGCGGCATTCCCTTTAACGACCGCGACTACGCCGGCAGCAACGACTTCCCGGCCTTGGACCCCGCCATCAGCTTTGCCTACACACCCATCGTGCCCGCGGCCGAGGCGAATATCAAAGTGCCGGCCTGGCTCAACGACCCCATCTACTATCACAACCGGGGCGACAGCACCTTTAGCGGCGAAAATTCGCTCTACGGCGACTTCTTTGGGCTGGATGACCTCTTCACCGAAGAGCCGGCCGTGCGCGCCGGGCTGATCCAGATCTTTGAGGATGCGGTCAGCGCCTTTGATGTCGATGGTTTCCGCATTGATACGATGAAGCATGTCAACGCGGAGTTCTGGCGCGAATTTGCGCCGGCGTTGAATGACTACGCCGCCAGCCACGGCAAGCCCAACTTTTTTATGTTTGGCGAAGTCTACAGCGCCAACGAACAATTGCTCAGCTTCTACCCCGCCGACCTAAACGCCGACGCTCCCGATGTCAATGCCGTGCTCGACTTTGGCTTCCAAGAGGCGGCGCGTGACTTTGCCTCAAAGAGTGGCGCAACCACCAACCTACAGAGCTTCTTTGCCAAGGACGACTGGTTTATTGACGCCGATTCCAACGCCACGCAACTGCCCACCTTCCTGGGCAATCACGACATGGGGCGCATTGGCTTCTTTCTCCAAACTGACAATCCCGGCGCCGCTGATGCTGAACTGCTCGCCCGTGACCAACTGGCCCACGCCTTGATGTATCTCAGCCGCGGCATGCCCGTGGTCTACTATGGCGACGAACAGGGCTTTACCGGCACTGGCGGCGATAAGGACGCGCGCCAGGATATGTTCCCCAGCCAGGTGGCCGACTACAACGCCAACGACCTGATTGGCACTACCAGCACCACGGCCGATGACAACTTTGACCCCACCCATCCGCTCTACCAGACACTAGCGGTGCTGGCGCAACTGAGCAAGGAGAACCCTGCCTTCCGCACCGGCGCTCAGATCCACCGCGTCAGCAGCGGCGCCGCGGGCATCTACGCCTTTAGCCGCATTGACCGTGACCAGCAGATCGAATATGTGGTTGCGCTCAACAACAGCAATGTGATTACCGACGCCACGGTGCCGACCTTCTACGGCAACGGCGTCCAATTCGACGCCATCTATGGCGCCACGGATAGCCTCACCACCGATGCCGGTGGCAGCTTGGCGCTCACCGTGCCGGCTTTGGGCGCGGTCGTCTACAAAGCAAGCACGACCATCCCGGCCAGCGCCGCCGCGCCGGCCGTTGCCCTGAGCGGCCTCGCCGACGGTCAGGAAGTTGCGCTGGGCTCGACCAACATTGATGGCAACGACATCCCCAACCGGGTTGAGTTGCGCGCCGACGTGGTGGGCCATCAATACGCCGAGGTCACCTTTGCCGTGCGCGTCAGCGGTGCGACGGAGTGGACCCCGGTCGGCGTCGATGACAACCCACCCTATCGCGTCTATTACGATGCGTCCAGCGTGCCGAGTGATTCAACCTTCGACGTAATCGCGGTGGTGAATGACCTCAACGGTCACCTACGGGGCAGCAAGGTGACGGGACTCAAGCCGGTGGCGCAGAGCGGTGGCGGCAACGTGGCCACCTATAAATACGCGGTGATCCACTATCAACGCAGCGACAATGACTATGGCGATGAAACCACCGGCAATTACAATGACTTCTGGGGGCTCCACCTCTGGGGTGACGCGATTGATGCCAGCGAAGGCACCGAGTGGACCACGCCCAAGCCCTTCCTCGGCGAAGATGGCTATGGCCGCTTTGCCTGGATCAAGTTACAGGATGCCGGCAAAGACGTCAACTTCATCGTCCACCGGGGCGATGTCAAGGATGGCACCGACGCTGACCGCCTCTTTAACCCGGCCACCGATGGCCCTGAAATCTGGCTCAAGCAAGATGATCCCAACGTCTACACCGCACAGGCCGCGGCCCAGGGCTTTGTCACCATCCACTATAGTCGCCCCGATGCCACCTACACCGGCTGGGGGCTGCATCTCTGGGGCGACGCCATTGCCGATGGCGTGGGGACCGACTGGGCCAACCCGCGCCCCTTTGACGGCGTGGATAGCTTTGGCGCCTACTGGAACGTACCGATCAAGGACGCAACCCAGCCAGTAAATTTCATTATCCACAATGGCGATACCAAAGACCCCGGCCCCAACCAAGCCATGAATCCAAGCGACGGTCCAGCCGTTTGGGTCAAGAGCGCCAGTGAGGTGATCTACACCCAAGCATGTAGCGCCACCGATCAAGCAATCTTCCACTATCGGCGTGACGCCGCCGACTATGGCGATTACAGCAGCAGTAACTCCAATGACTTCTGGGGCATGCACAACTGGCTCGACATTGCCGACTCAGTTGATTGGGCTGCCCCGCGCAAACCGGTGGCGACCGATAAGTTTGGCGTAGTCTTCCAAGTACCGTTGATCGCCGATGCGCAGCAGATCGGCTACATCTTCCACCGCGGTGATACGAAAGATCCCGGCCCCGACCAGTTCCTGGAATTCAAAACCTATGGCTGTGAGGTCTGGCAATTGCAGGGCGCCGATGTGGAGGCGCCCTATGTGCTGCCCATCCTCAAGGGCGCCGTCGCCGCCGGCGATCTGAGCAAACAGAAGGCGCACTGGATCGACCAGAACACGGTTGCCTGGAATGTGGACGTGGCCGCCAACCAGGCCGTGCGTCTCTACTATGCGGCCAATGGCGGCATGACGCTGGTGGACAATGTCATGACCGCGGCTGATGGCTATCTTGACTTAATCTATGATCCGTTGGGGTTGAGCGATGCGCAAAAAGCCGCCTTCCCCTATCTGGCAGCCTTCAAGACCTTTAAGGTAAAAACGGCTGATGTGGACATGATCCCCGCCATCCTCAAGGGTCAGCTAGCGGTGGCGCTGGTACTCAATGATGGGTCCAACTTTGCGCTCAACGCCACCGGCTTGCAGATTCCGGGCGTGCTGGACGCGTTGTATACCTACACCGGCCCGCTGGGCATTAGCTACCACGGTGCTGTGCCGACCCTCCGTCTCTGGGCGCCAACGGCGCGCGCGGTTAAATTGCAACTCTTTGCCGGCGCTGACGCGGCCACAGCCAGCCAGGTGATCGACCTGACGCCTGGCGCACAGGGCATCTGGAGTGTGACCGGTGATGCCGCGTGGACGGGGCAATATTATCTCTACGAAGTGGAGGTTTATGTCCACAGCACGGGCCAGGTCGAGCATAACCTGGTCACCGACCCCTACTCGGTGGCCCTCTCTACCAACAGTGAACGTAGTCTGCTGGTCAACTTGGCTGCCCCGGCGCTCAAACCGCAGGGATGGAATCAAGACGAGAAGCCACCCCTGGCCGCGCCGGAGGATAGCACGCTCTATGAGCTGCATGTGCGTGACTTTAGCATCAACGACGTCTCTGTGCCCGAGGCTGACCGCGGCACCTTTAATGCCTTTACCCATCCCGACAGCAATGGCATGAAGCATTTGGAGGCGTTGGCGGAGGCGGGGCTGACCCATGTCCATCTGCTGCCGGCCTTTGACTGCGCCACCATCAACGAGAACAAAGCGGAACGGGTCGAGCCGACTATCCCCGACGCAGCCCCGGATTCGGACCAGCAACAGGCTGCGGTCATGGCTACAGCCGATCAGGATGGCTTTAACTGGTGCTATGACCCCTATCATTACACCGTCCCCGAAGGCAGTTATTCGACCAACCCTGAAGGCGTCACCCGCATCGTCGAATTCCGCAAGATGGTGCAGGCGCTGCACGCGGCTGGGCTGCGCGTCGTCATGGATGTGGTTTACAACCATACTAACGCCAGCGGCCAGGCCCCGAAGTCGGTGCTCGACAAGATTGTGCCCGGCTACTACCATCGGCTCAATCTCGATGGCCAGGTGGAGACCAGCACTTGCTGCCAAAACACGGCCACCGAGCACGCCATGATGGAAAAGCTCATGGTCGATTCATTGGTCACCTGGGCGACAGAGTACGATGTGGATGGCTTCCGCTTTGACCTTATGGGCCACCACATGAAGGCCAATATGGAAAAGGTGCGCGATGCGCTCCACGCCATTGACCCGACCATCTACATCTACGGCGAAGGGTGGAACTTTGGTGAGGTGGCTGATAATGCGCGTGGCGTCAATGCGACCCAACTAAACCTGGCCGGCACCGGCATCGGCACCTTTAATGACCGGCTGCGCGATGCGGTGCGTGGTGGCGGTCCTTTTGACGGCAGCAATCCCGATGCAGGCACCAGTGACCTGATCAAAAATCAAGGATTCATTAGCGGTCTCTACTATGAGCCCAACGCCAGCAACAGCGGCAGTGCAGCCGAGTTGGATGAACTGCTGCTCTCGGCGGATCAGATTCGCGTGGGGCTGGCCGGCAACCTGGCTGACTATGAGTTTGTGGACCGCAACGGCAATCTGGTCAAGGGGTCACAGGTGGATTACAACGGCGCGCCCGCCGGTTATACCCAAGATCCCCAGGAGCACATTGCCTATGTCGAAGCGCATGATAACCAGACGCTGTGGGACATTAGCGCCTATAAACATGCAGCCGGCGTGAGCCTGGCCGATCGGGTGCGGGCGCAAAACTTGGGCATCGACTTCACCATGTTGGCCCAAGGCGTGCCCTTCTTCCAGGCTGGCGAAGATCTGCTCCGTTCCAAATCTATGGATCGTAACAGCTACAACTCTGGCGACTGGTTTAACAAGCTGGACTTTACCTACCAGCACAACAACTGGGGGGTGGGTCTGCCGCCGGAGGCCGACAACGGCAACGACTGGCCTTTCATGCAGCCGCTGCTGGCCAACCCGGCGCTCAACCCCACACCGGATGACATTGCCTTTAGCGCCGCCCACTTCCAGACCATGCTCCAGGTGCGTCAGAGTTCGCCCCTCTTCCGCCTGCAGACCGCCGCCGATGTCGAGGCGCGGCTGGCTTTTGCCAACACCGGCCCCAGCCAGATTCCCGGCCTGATCGTCATGACCCTCTCCGATCGGGTGGATGGCCTGCCGGATCTGGACCCCAACCATGAGTTGATTGCGGTCCTCTTCAATGCCACTGGAGCGACGCAGAGCTTTACCGCCGCATCGCTCCAGGGCACGGCGTTGCGATTACATCCGGCGCTTGCGCATGGGGCGGACAGCATTGTGCAAGGGGCTAGCTTTGACAGCCAAAGCGGAACCTTCACCATTCCGGCCCGAACGACCGCGGTTTTTGTCGATGGCGCGGCGCCGGCAGCCATTACCATTGCCCTGGAAGCCCACCCCCAGAGCCGGCGCAACTTTCGCTTCACCGGTGACTTGGGTGAGTTCAAGCTGGATGACCCTAAAGAGCAGGATCACGACCGCTATGCCAGTTCGCTCACGCAAGAAATTGACCCAGGCACCTATACCGTCAAGGAAAAGGTCCCCGGTTCGTGGCGGCTGACCGACATCACTTGTGACAGCGCCACGGTGGCGGTTGATCGGCACGCCCAAAGTGTCGCCATTACGGTGGCGGCGGGGGAAGCGGTGACCTGTACCTTTGTCAACCAACATCGCAGCAGAATTCGAGTGGATGATGATCGGGACGAGAATGATGGCCAGGATAATCGCGAGGATGATGGCGATCAGGAGCACCACGATCACAAGTCAGCGCCTGTGGATCGCGCCTATGTTTTGTATGATGGTGAAGGCGCGTTGCTGACAACCCAAGCGGCCAATCAAACCGGCGGTGCAGCGTTTGGGGATCTCGCGGCGGGCAGCTACACGCTCTGTGAAGCGTTGCCCGCCGGCAGTGTCAGTCGGCGCCCTGATCTGGCCAACCCGGCCTTTGGCAACCAGGCGTGCTACCCACTGACCATTGCGCCCGGCCAGAGCTGGTCGGTCAGCTTTGCCAGCGTGGACGGCAGTGCTGCGAGTGCAGGCGAGCCGACCATGACCCCCGCCCTCGACGACGCCGATGAAGCAGGCTACGACGTGGATGTAACCGCTTTGTCGATCTTCTTCTACCTGCCACTGGTAAGGCAGTAGGACAGTAAGACAGTGGACAATAGGCCGGCAACTGATTACTCAATGTCGTTAAGTTAAGCAATTATCGTGTCAAAGTAATCAGTTATCAGTGCTCAGTTTTCAGTGTGTGGTTCGAGACTGGCTACTGAAAACTGGGAACTGATTACTGTCCACTGTCCACTGATTTACTACGCTTCCGTTCGCAGGGCAAAGACCGTCGTCTCCTGATACTCTTCGCCGGGCCGCAGCAGCGTCGAGGGGAATTGAGCGTGGTTGGGTGAGTCGGGAAAGTGTTGGGTTTCCAGGCAGAAGCCGCTGCGTTTGGTATAGATGGCGCCCGCCTTGCCGGCCAGCGTGTCCGGCATCATATTGCCGGTGTAAAACTGGACGCCCGGCTGGGTCGTCGCCACCTCAAGCCTGCGCCCGGTGGTGGCCTCGGTCACGGCAATCACCGGGCGCAGGCCCTCTCCTGCATGATTCAACACCCAGTTGTGATCATAGCCGCCGCCAAAGCGAAGCTGATCGTGGGGCTGGTCAATCCGGGCGCCAATCGGCGTGGGTGTGCGAAAGTCGAAGGGCGTGCCGGTTACGTCGGCCAATTCACCGGTGGGAATCAGCGCCGCGCTGACAGGCGTATAGCGGTCAGCATCGATCATTACCACATGGTTCAGGATCTTGCCCTGACCGGCCAGGTTAAAGTAGGTGTGGTTGGTCAGGTTGAGGATCGTCGGCTTGTCAGTCGTGGCCAGATAGTCAATACGCAATTCATCGGCATTGGTCAGGGTATAGGTCACCCTAACCGCCAGATTGCCCGGGTAATTCTCCTCACCGTCGGGGCTGACATAGTGCAAAATGAGGGCAACGCCCGCCTCGTTACGCTCTGTCTCCGCCTGCCAAACTACCTTGTCAAAGCCCCGTTTCCCACCGTGTAGATGGTTGGCGCCATTGTTCTGCGCCAGTTGGTAGGTGACCCCATCCAGCCCAAACTTGCCCTCGGCAATGCGGTTGGCGTAGCGCCCGGCAATACAGCCAAAGAATGGGCTGCGGCTCTGATAGTCGGCCAGCGTCTCCAAGCCTAGCACAATATCCGCGACATTGCCATGACGGTCGGGCGCATAGAGGCGCACAATCGTACCGCCATAGTTGGTGATCTGCACCTCGATCTGATTGTCATTGGTCAAGGTAAAAAGGTCAACCTCTTTGTAATCTTTGGTCGTGCCAAAAGGCTCTTTCTCTATGTTCATGCTCATCTCTTTCTGGTGTAATCTTGCGCATCATGGCTTCAATGGTAGTAGGATTGCGCTGATTTGTCAAAGCGCATAACTCTGAGCGCAGCGGAAGCCGGTGGTAACAAAGCCAAAGGTCGGTTCGGCGTAGTAACGGTTGGCGCAGCGTACATGCTGGGCAAAGCGGCTCTGCCACGAACCCCCGCGTAGGACCCGCCGCCCCGTATGGTCACGCCATGCTTCCCGACCATCGTCCGCTTGATAGGGATAGGGATGGTATAAGGTGCTGGTCCACTCCCAAATGTTGCCAGCCATCTCCGCCACGCCATAGGGGCTGTCGCCTGCCGGTGCAAAGTGACCGACGGCGGTGGTGCAGCCGAGGCCGGTGGCGGCTACGTTACACCGTTGGCTGTCAAATTCATTACCCCACGGGAAGCGGCGGCCATCGGCGCCCCGTGCGGCCTTTTCCCATTCCGCCTCGGTGGGCAGCCGTTTGCCGGCCCAACGGGCATAGGCCATTGCTTCGTACCAGGTGACGCCGACAATGGGCTGATCCGACTGATTCCACTGCGGATCATACCAGTAGCGCGGCACACGCCGCTCCTCCATCTTGCGGATCCACTGATAACCCGCTTGCAGCCCTTCCCAGCAGGGTGCCGTGGGATCGTCATAGAGGCCCGCCTCCCAGAAGGCGCGAAATTGGCCATTGGTCACTGGCGTACGGTCAATCCAGAAACCATCCACCCATACCTCGCCTACCGGCTGCTCATCGGCCCGTTCCTCACTGCCCATCAAAAAAGAGCCCGCCGGCACAAAAATCATCTCTGCTACCTCTGTCATCACTTCACCTAATTTTTAGCAGGGGTAAACCCCGCGGCTAACAGTGAGAAGTCGCCTCAGCGACTGAGGATTTGGCATGAGGGCCAAATCCTGTATCAATGCAACCTTATCACCTATTGTAGCGCGTCTGCGCGCTTCTAGGCCACATTGAACAGGCGCCGGAATGTAACACGGCTATCGTAGTGTTTGCTTACATTATACTGGTTTGTCCTCGCCGGGAGTAAGGCACTATAATCAAAGTTGCTCAACAGAGTTTACCGTTCGATTCTAGGTTGAGCCCGCGACGACCCAGCCGAATAGTGACGCAACACGCGACACTAAGATGCAACAAAACTGAGCGAAACTCGCATCAAACAAATACTGGACTCTGGCGAATTGGAAGATAACAGCTAAAATCACCAATTAACCAATCACCAATGTAATCAACAAAAAAAAACGCTAAACGCCAGGAAGATAGAATAGGAGCAACAACCATTATGCAACGGGTTCTTCTCACGGGGGCAGCCGGACGCATCGGCTCGACCTTCTGTGCTTATGCCGCCGACCGCTACACTCTGCGTCTGGTGGATCGCCACGGCAGTCAGATACAGGCCGCCGCGGGACAGGAAGTGATCAGCGCCAACTTGGCCGATCTGGCGGTCTGTCAGGAGGTCTGTCAGGGGATGGAGATGGTGGTCCACCTGGCCGCGGATCCCTCACCGGCGGCTGATTTTTATGAGTCCCTGCTCGACAACAACATCAAAGCCGCCTATAACATCTTCCGCGCGGCCAAAGATCAGGGTTGCCGCCGGGTGGTCTTTGCCAGCAGCATTCAAGCCATCGAAGGCTACCCGCTCGATACGCAGGTTCACCCGGAGATGCCGCCCAAACCCATGAACATGTACGCAGCGGCCAAAGTCTTTGGCGAGGCTATGGCCCACTACTTCGCCTATGCCGAAGGGCTGCCCAGCATTGCCATTCGCGTCGGCGCCTATGCCGGCAACCGCAACTATGCTGAACATCCTGAAGAGGCCGACAGCCGCACCCTTAGCGCCTATGTCAGCCAACGCGATCTCTGCCATCTGATTGTCCAATGTCTGGAGAGCGATGTACAATATGCCGTCGTTCATGCCGTGTCGGACAACCGCTTCAAGCGCATGGACATCTCTTCCACCCGGCGTCTGGTCGGCTATGCGCCCCAAGATGACGCCTTTGAACTCTTCAACACCGGCATCCGCAACCGCGAGCGCTGGTATAGGGAATGGGAGCGGGGATCAAAAGGATGATCAAATGGACTGTGTCCGTAACTCATTTGCAACATTTTGCCGTGAAAATGGTATTCGTGCAAACCGTTATAGCTTGCGGGTGCGTACCACAAATGGGGCGAAGCACCCGCAAGGTCAATGGGAGCTTCTCGCCTATCGCCCCTAATTTGGGACGCACCCTAGCTTGCGGGTGCGTACCACAAATGGGGCGAAGCACCCGCAAGGTCAATGGGAGCTTCTCGCCTATCGCCCCTAATTTGGGACGCACCCTAACTTGCGTACAAAGGAGTGCCGCTAATGAGTGATATGCGAACCTTTTCCAACAAGATTACCACAATTGAGCGCTATATTTGGGAACAACAGAGTGAATACCCGGAAGCAACCGGCGCCCTGACCAACCTGCTCTATGATCTGGCGCTTTCGGCCAAGATTATTTCCAGCCACACCACCCGCGCCGGGCTGGCGGAAATCCTGGGCGCTACCGACGATGAAAATGTCCACGGTGAGACTGTGCAGAAGCTTGATGTCTTTGCCGAGCGCACCATTTATCGTATGAATGACCATACAGGGCGGCTGGCCGTCATGGCCTCGGAAGAAGAAGAAGGGATCATCCCGATTCCGGCCCAATATCCCATCGGCAAGTATGTGCTTATGTATGATCCGCTGGATGGCTCTTCCAACATCGACTATAACGTCAGCGTGGGGACAATCTTTGCCATCCATCGACGCAAGAGCCTCTCCGGCCCCGGCACGCTGGCAGATTGTCTGCAAAAGGGGCGTGATCTGGTGGCGGCCGGCTACATTATCTACGGCTCCAGCACGATGATGGTCTACTCCACCGGCAAAGGGGTGCATGGCTTTACGCTGGACCCGCGCGTCGGTGAATTTCTCCTCTCCCACCCCAACATTCGGATGCCCGATAAGCCTAAATATTACAGTGTCAACCAGGGCTACGAGCCCCGTTGGGCGCCTGGTGTGCAGCGGTACACCCGCTGGTTGCAAGGCGAGAACGATGAGGGGATGGCCCTTTCCTTGCGCTATATCGGTTCGTTGGTTGCCGACTTTCACCGCAACCTGCTCGCCGGCGGCGTCTTTTATTATCCGGCCGAGGGCAAAGGGGGCAAAGCCCAGGGTAAATTGCGCCTCTTATATGAGGCCGCGCCCTTGGCCTTTCTGGCCGAACAGGCAGGCGGCTACGCGTCGGATGGTCAGCAATCCATCCTGGGGATTGAGCCGACCGGGTTGCATCAACGAGTGCCGCTCTTTATCGGGAATCGCAAGTTGGTGGAAAAAGCAGAGGAGCTGTTGCGCGAGTGAGGTTGCTAATCTGTGGCCGAACTATCGAGCTTAGTAGACCGCAATGCGGAGATGGCGTTCTTCGACGCCGACTGTTGCGCGCTAGAACGTGCTTGCTCGACGCATTGCGGTCTAGATCCTTATTTGCTTGAAATGGCCTTATCAAGTGATGACTACAATCTATCATTTTTCCCATTTGCAAAACGCGTCGCCAACTCCTGGCTGCCCTGTTTGGTGTAGATTCCGTTTATATTCATCAATAATCCGCCAGCTGTCATCCAGCACCAAAATACCTGTTTGGGTTACCTCCTGCAACGTTTTTACACACTGCAACACACATTGTGTAGAAGCTTGCGGAGATTGGCGGTTGGCGACAATTGGAACGTTCGTGTCAACAATTACCTTGCCTATAGAATTCATCTCATGCGCCGTTCTGTTGCTGGCGCATTATTACCGCTTCGGTCATTGCAACGAGATCCCCCATTTCGTCACCAAAAAAATTTTGTGGCCAGTTACTGATGTTGCCGTAGCTATCCACCTGTAATGTTTCTATATGCGATTGACCCGCCTGCATCGTTACAAAATAGAGCGCCACATCTTCGGGGTGCAACTGCTCTTCCGCCATTCGACGCTGGAGCCGACGCAACAGGTGCTCACTATGGCTTTCTAGAATGATCTGAATGTTACGCTCTTTGATGGCTGTGATAAAGACATCCGCAAGGCCGGCCTGTACGGCTGGATGAAGATGAATTTCAGGCTGCTCCAAGATGATAATGCTGCCGGGGGCGGCATAGGAGCACAGCGTTAACACCGGTAGAATTTGTGACACCCCAAACCCCACATCTGTCACAAAAACTTCAGGCGATTGCGCCGATTGTCGGATACGCAATTCATATTCGTGGCGGCCTTCGGCAACTGGACGCAATGTGAAGCTGTTGATCAGCCCTAGTTCCTTCAACCAATAGGCGACGGCCTCTTGCACGTTAGGGCTGGAAGTCAGTAAGGCCGGAATGGTTCTTTCCCCTCTGCTGCCAATACTGCCTATTTTGCTGCCACGAAGTAGGTAGGTGCGACTTGGATATTCGCGTAGGGGGCCAAGATATTCAATGCTCCCCAGCAAATTATCAAACAGCGAAGTGAGCCAGGAAGGTAAGAACGTATCCTGATAATGGAGATTTAGCGCTTCAGGAAAGGCATAGAAGTACGTAGGCGCCGACACATTAGGCGTAGCGCCATTGCGTGGTTCTAGCGTGCTATCGTTGATGACCACATACTGAGCCGCTTGTTCTGAGAATGCAGGGCGCTGCAACTCCATCCCTACGCTGCTGGGTCCTTGTGCATAGGTAAAGTGTTGCAGGGTTACAATTTGGCGGATCAATTCAAATTGTGCGGAGAACCGAAGGGGCTCCTTCGTAGTAAACCAGTTAAAGTGGTTGAGCAACTGTTGCTGCAAACCCGGCAACCACGCAAGCTGAAAGCTGATGGGATTGGTATCCATATGGTTAAAGGCTATATCTGTAAAAGTGCCCAGATTCACATAGGAACGTTCGTCACCCAGGTTTAATACTTGTGACCGGTCTAATGATTCAGCCGTCTGCTTTAACATGAGCAAAAATTGCAAAATGCTGGTCTTCCCAGAGCTATTGGCGCCGAAAAAGCCGGTTAAAGGCGCAAAGCGCATTGCTCCACTATCGCGCCAGGATTTGAAATTTTGGATCTGAAGTTGTGTGATCATGACAACCGTCCCCCAGGCTATGAACGTACCCAATTAAACTTTGCCTATTTTACCTGGAGATACAGGCATTGCAACCGGCGTAGCAACTTGGGCAACGGCAGCGCGTTCCAGATCAGCGTCATGTCGCCGTTGCGTAGCGCGCCCGTCAGCAGCAACGTGGCGAGGTAGGCAAAGCCGCTGCTGAAAACGGCGAGCCAAAGGTTGAGACCAGCGCGATCCAGCAGATAGACCACGCCACCCATGACCGCCACCGCCAGCGCAGGCGCGGCAAAGATGGAAAACCAGGGCACGTGGCCCACATGGCGCTTGACGCTATAGTAAAAGGGAAAGAGCAGGCTAAATTCGCTCAAAATGGTGACAAAGGCCGCGCCAATGTAGCCAAAGCCGGGGATCAAAAGCAGGTTGCCGACCACATTGAAGATGACGCCAATCACAAAGGCTTTGGTCAGGTAGCGCTGCTGGTTGACGGCAATCAGTACATATTGGGTCACGCTGTTGACAAAGCCAATCGGAATGCTCCACATGATCACCCGCAGCGCCAAATCCGAGCCGCCCCAATAGGGCATGGTATAGCCAAAGAAGTGGATCGTCTCGGGCACATGGAGATATTGCGCGCCACCGATAAAGTAGACCAAATCGGGGGCCAGAAAGGTGGTTGCCATGGCGATGGGCAAGGAGACCATGACCAAGAGCCGCAAGCTGAGCACATAGGCGCGCAGCAGGTTGTCACCTTCGTTGCGGGCGTAGCGACTCATGAGCGGGAAGATGGCCATGGTGAAGATGCTGGGGATGATGTTGAGTCCATCTAGGTATTTGAGCCCTACGCTGTAGAGGCCAACACTGGCTTCGCCGGCCAATGGGCGCAAGATCCAGAGATCAATGCGCCAGAAGATGGTCGCCAGCAGATGATTAATCATCAACGGTCCGCTGTTGGCGACCATCCACCGTTGCAGTGACCAATCCCAGCGCCACTCCGGCTCAAAAAGTGTGCGTCGGAGCAGATGATAGAGCCAGAGCACCTGCAACAGATTCATGAGCAGGCTCACGCCGGCCAATCCCACATAGCCCCAACCGATTAGGAGCACCAGCGCGCCCAGCGTCACCTTGAGCAACGCCACCGCATTGGCCAAGCCGGCCGGATATTCCATCTTTTCAAAGGCCATAAAGGTGCTGCTCAGCGCGTCGGCCCAGTTGGCAAAGAGCATGGAGAGGGCAAAGATGAGCAGCGCCTGCACCTCTTGCGCACCAATTGGCGCCAGTTCGCCTCGATACCAGGCCAGCAGGGGCAGATCGCCCAGCGAACGGTAGAGCCAAATGACCAGGCCTAAAAAGGGTAAACTGATCAGCCAAAGGAGCGTGCGCAGCGCCACCACATTGGTCAGATAGCGGCTTGACTGATTCTTGTCCGCCGAGACATCGCGGGTGAGCAACGTGCCCAATCCGTAGCGGCTGAGGATCTCAAAGATACCATAGACCGCCACCACAAAGGCATATTGGCCCGTGCCCGCCGGCCCCAATAGCCGCACATAGAGCATGGCAAAGGCAAAGTCAATCGCCTTGTTGACCAGACTCAAGGCCATGGGCACCAGTGAATTTTTGGCCACCGTGCGCATAGCGCCTTCACTGGCCGCCGGACGATAGTAGCGGCCCCACAGCCAGTAGCCGCTGAGCAGGAGGGTCGCCATCAAGGCCAAAAAGGAGCCATAGACCCCCAGTTTAAAGCTCATGGGGGAATAGACAAAGCGCACAGTCCACTGGCCGGCCTGCGGCACATAGACGGTGCGCAAGGCGCCATCGGCCCGATAGATGGGCAGTTCCTGCTCCGCATTCTCATCGGCGCCAAAGGGACGCAGATACGCTTTCCAGCCAGGGAAATAGGCGTCGGTCAAGACGAGCCAGCCGCGGTCGCTCAGGTTGAGATCCACAAAGAGATCGTTGGCGGTATAGCGGCTAATACGCGCCTCTTTGAGTTGGGGGCTGGCCGGCATTAACGCATGGGGCGCCGCAGGATTTTCTTCAATGTAGACCAGATTGGCCAGATCGCTGGTTAACAGCGGCTGATCGGCGGGTGCAGCCACCCGCGCTTCTGGCACAATAAAGACCCGCGGCAGCACTTCTTTGTTTTCATAGACCCCGATGGTGGCGTCGCGGTAGATCTCCTGCCAACTGGGGTTGGGAATATAATGCTCGGTCAGGATATATTTAACATTGAGCAGATCGAGCAACGGGTTGTCCAGGATCGTGTAGAGATCGCCGGTCACATTGGTGTAGAGCGGCGCGATCCGGTTGTAGAGCAGCTCATTTTCCTGGGACGCAATTTGATCCATCAACTGCACATATTGGCGCGGGATAATCGAATCATAGCCGCGGATGTCCTGCCAGCCATAGTACATACCCACATTGGCGTTAAAGGTTTTTTCGCCGGGCAGATTAAAGGTGGTGAAACGCCAAGGCGGATTTACACTTTCAGAGTTACGATTTGAATTAGGATTTAAAGCAATCCCCTCGCGTTCGTTAATAAACTGGACGACGGGAGGGACGCTGGCCGGGTTCAACGGCGAAAGCGCGGGGTCGCTGGCCGGGTTGAAGCGACCGTGCGCGGCGTAGAGATCGAGGGCAATGAGCCCAATCATAGACAAGATAACCAGATGACCGGATGCGTTCGAGGCGCGATGACGTTGATTGCGTAGCAGCCACAGCACGATCCCACCGCTCACCAGCGCAAAGAGACCAAACTTGACCAGGTTCAGCGCCTGGTAGCTCCAGAACATGGCGCCGTCGGCAAAGGTCATCTGCGCCAGATCGCTGCTGTTGACCAGGCGTTGACCCAAGGCGACAAAGGGCGCCGGCAGCCATCGACTAAGCCCCACCACCGCCAGGGCCGCCACACCCGCCAAAAGCACCGCCAACGCCACCAGCTGATAGAGACGCCGCTGGTCAATGGCCCACCATCGCTTCATAGGTATGGATTCGGCCGCCGCTTTGGTCAGCGCGAGCAGCCGCTGCAACCCCATGCCGGCCAAGATGGCCATGCTCAAGGTAAAGGGAAAGACCCAGCGAAAGGGGCTATGGAGTTGGCTCCAGCCCGGCAATCCATAAAAGAGCAACGCATAGAGGGGCGTGCCAAAGGCAAAGAGTAACGCCACCAACGCCAGCAACAGAAAAAAGGCGCGCTGAACATTAAAAATTTTAGCTTGCTGCGTTAAACTCACCGCGGCGCCACGTCTGCGCCGTAAATGGTAAAGCGTAAAGCCAAAATCCAAAACCGCCACAGTCGCCAGCAACCACGTCCCAATCCCCAGATAGTTGCCGCCTTCCACATAATTCTTGACCCCCCAAAAGATCGTAGCAACCGGCTCGCCCAACGCATTCATGATCACCGGCTGCCACTGGCCCTGCCACAGGTCAAACCAGCGATGGTGGCTGGGGTTGCCAAAGAAATCGGGCAGGAAGAAGCTGATGATGTGCCGTTTGGGCCACGCCCACGCCAGCACCTGTTGCAGCGAAACCGACCCGGCGCGGAAGTTGAGCGGCGCCAGTTCCAGCAGCGGCAGCAGTTGAATGGCCCCCGCGGCAACGCCGAGGAGCGCCATGACCAGCAGCCAGGCGGTTAGTTTGAGCAGACGGGCAGGGGCGGCGTAGCGAGTGGCGAGTGGCGATTGCTGGGTAAGCAGGCGCCAGGCGGTGACGAGACGGACGAGGGTGTAGAGCCCGGTCACCAGGGCGGTGTAGTAGATCAGTTCCGGGTGGCCGGCCAAAATGATGAGCGCGATAACGATGATGCCGGCGACTACATAGGGAATGGGGTGGAAGCTGGCGATGCCCTTCTCTTCTTGTTTGCGGATGATGATCTCGACAATGGCGAGCAACAAAGGCAACCAGACCGCTGCGGCCACAAACATGGTAAAGACGACACTCACCATCAGAAAGCCGCTGAACATAAAGATGACGCCGCTCAGAAAGGCCGGCCCGCGCCCCAGGCGCAACACCCGCCCCAAGACATACATATTCATGCCGGCCAGCCCAATTTGCAAGGCGGTGAACCAGCCATAGGCTATGTCAAGCGGTAAGAAATAGAAGAGCAGATTGAGCGGATAAAAGGTGCTGGCTTGGCCGGCGGCCAGAAAGGGCACGCCTGTAAAGATCTGCGGATTCCAAAGCGGCAACTGGCCCTCCGCCAGGGTGCGCCGAATATGCAGCTTCCAGACCGCGTTCTCCAGCACCAGGTCACTCAGCAGATTGTTATAGGGCAGCAACCGGGGCTGAAGCGCTCGCCACGGCGCAAAGCTGTAGAGATTGTCATAAGGGAGCAAGGTCGCGTGGGTGAGACCAGGGAAAAGCACCGGCGCAAACCAGAGCAACGCCAGCCCCAAGAGCCCTAACAGCGCCACCACTTCACGCCGAATCCATTGTCGTTGTGTCATCGATCGGTCAGTTCACAGCTCATGGGAGGGATGAATGCTCGGCGCGGTGGGTCGCATGATGCGCTAAGGAAGGCAGCACGGACGGCGCGGGAGCAACCTGACGCCGCGCATGGAGCTTGCGATAGCGCCAGCGAATTTGCCAGGTGCGCCAGGCCGATTCGATCTTGACCGGCACATCCAGCTTGCTTTGACCAATGCGCCGGTCTTCAAAGTGGATCGGCACTTCAATCAGGCAGTAGCCCAATTTTTCACAGAGATAGGCCATCTCCACCTGAAAGCTGTAGCCGTTGCTGCGGATCTTGTCCAGCCCAATGTCGAGCAGCGCTTGCCGTCGCCACACTTTAAAGCCAGCCGTCATATCCCGAATGCGCAACCCCAGAATCATACGCACATAAAAGTTAGCCCACCAACTCAAAAGCCGCCGCCACCAGCCCCAGCCTTCATCCAACGTGCCGCCGGGGACATAACGGCTGCCGATCACCACATCGGCATTGGTGGCCAGCATGACGCCCAACATCTGGGGGATATAGGTGGGGGAGTGGCTAAAGTCGGCGTCCATCTGGACAATGTAGTCGGCCCCTTCGTCCAACGCCTGCTGCATGCCCTTGACATAAGCTGTGCCCAGGCCACCTTTGCCCTGACGATGGATGACTCGCAACCGGGGGCGTGCGGGCGCAGCGGGCGCCAACGGGGGTGTTTGATTGTAGCTGGCGGCCAGCCGATCGGCCACTGCGCCCGTGCCATCGGGCGAATTGTCATCCACAATGAGCAATTGCAGCTCCGGCAAGGGCAATGCCAACAGCGCCGCCGCCATTGTCGGCAGATTGTCCGCTTCGTTGTATGTGGGTATCACCACCGTCAGCCGCAAATTGGGTTGCCGGCTGAGCGTGTGTAGGAATAAATCGTCCATGCAAGCTTCTTGTTATTCATTAATCGTAATTAATCGTAATGCCTAAATGAAACCAATGTCGATTGAGGTTAGTCGAACAATGCGCATTCCCCAACCCATTACACTATCGGCGATGGATTGTAACATGAGAAGAGAGCATGGTCAATTGCATAGCGCTAATTGGGCGCGTACCACATTTTCAGGATTGATGCAATGCTCAATAACTACTTTGACGAGGGTGGAATTTGGTATATAATTCACCCGTACGCCCAGTTCGATTTTTGCACTTCCCGAAAGGCATACATAGACACAATATCAGCCAACTCTGTCTAGGTATTTACGCCAAATTGTATAGGTCTGTCTCTGTGTGGCTTTGGGGCCTATGGTTGATCTCTAGGTTTGTTTAGCAGTAGCGCCTTCGCTCGGAGGTTCATTGGGTGCGGCAAATCAAGCCGTTAAAAATAGGTCAGCGCGCCCAAGGGGCTCCCGCTGCTGCGACATGTTTCTTAGGAGAGGAGCAAGTTATGGCGAACAAAGGTGAAAAAGAAAACGGCAAAAAGCAACAGAAGAAAAAACCTAAACTCACGCTCAAGGAGAAACGCAAGCTGAAGCAAGAAAAAGAGAAAAACAAGTAACAGCGTGTTGATCCGAATCTACCTTTGATGGGGTGCGCACTACCCATGGGACGAAGCACCCATCGCCCTTAAGTGGGCGCACCCCCATTGACGCAGTGGCTGTTCTACTTCGACAGTGTCACATTAATGTCACAGGGTCAAACTACTTTGATTTTGACATAACCTTGTCTAATTCCTCAGTCTGTAACAACGGCTTTTCCGCATAGAGAAAACAGGCGGCCGCACGCTGCGGATCGGTCTGATACAGGGGCGGCATCGCCTGTAAGCATTGGGTCATGGCCGCTGGACAACGATCGGCAAAGCGACACGCCGTACCGCCGCGCTTCTGATCCGCCAGTGCAGCCGCAGCCTCGGCGGTCCACGGCTGATCCGGGTTGGGCACGGGAATCGAACCGACCAACAGCCGCGTATAGGGATGGTTGGGATTGCGCACGACCAGGTCAACGCTGCCGGCTTCAGCCACGCCCCCCCGGTAGAGCACCACAATGTTATCGCCAATCTGGTAGGCAGTGGTCAGGTCATGGGTAATGTAGATGATCGAGATGCCAAACTCCTCTTTGAGCCGCTGCAGGCTGCCCAACACCGTGGCGCGCAGAGAAGCGTCGATCATCGAGACGGGCTCGTCGGCCAAAATCAGGCGTGGCTTGAGGATCAAGGCCCGCGCCACCATAACCCGCTGGCGTTGACCACCGCTCAACTGATGAGGATAACGGCCCAGCGTCTCCTCCGGGCGCAGACCGACCGTCTCCAGCGCCTCTTCGATTAGTCGCCACTTCTCCTCGCGCGACTTGGCCAGCTTCATATAATCAATGGGTGTGGTGAGCACGTGATCGACGCGGTAGAAGGGATTATAGACCTCAAAGGGATCCTGAAAGATAACCTGCACGTCACTCAGAAATTCACGCGACTCGTCAGTGGTCAAGCTGCGCAGATCCTTACCCTTGTAGAGCACACTGCCGGTGGTAGGGGTGATAACGCCCAGCAAGAGACGCGCCAATGTCGTCTTGCCGCTGCCACTTTCGCCCACCACGGCTGTAATCGAAGGTGTATCGCCCCCAATGGTCATGGAAAAATCATCTAGGGCAACGGTCTTGGTGCGATCAAAGAGCCCGCCACCAAAGGTCTTGGTGACGTGGCGAGCTTCAAGAAGTGCGGTCATAGGTAATTCCTTCAGTAAGTGATTGGGTGATTGGTGATTAGTGATTTTCGACTGATCGCTTACACCGAAGGCTCAATCACCCAATCACCAATCACCCAATCACTAATACTACATTGCAAAATGACAGGCCACCGCTAAGCCCGGCTGCACCTCGCGCAGCGCAGGCACTTCCATGCGGCAGCGCGCTTCCGCCAGGGGACAGCGGGTGTGAAAGACACAGCCCGGCGGCACGTCCAGCAACGAGGGCGGCAAACCGGGAATGCCGGTAAATTGGCCCTTGGCTTCGGTCGAGGGCAGGCTTTCAATGAGCAGTTGGGTGTAGGGATGGCGCGGACGGTTGAAGATTTCACGCACCGGCGCAACCTCCATGAGCCGACCGGCGTACATGACGCCCAGCCGCTCGACAAATTGGGCCATCAAGCCCATGTCATGGCCCACCAGGATCACCGAGGCGCCGATCTCGCGTTGCGCTTCCTTGAGTGTCTCCATCACCTGACGCTGGACGACCACGTCGAGCGCGCTGGTCGGCTCGTCGGCGATAATCACCTTGGGGCTGAGACTGATGGCAATGGCAATGATGACACGCTGCTTCATGCCGCCGCTCAGTTCATGCGGGAACATGTTAGCCACCTGGGGCGCCAGCCCTACCCTGGCCAGCAGATTGGTGACGCCTTGCTCCAATTCCCGCTTGGTGAGTTGCACCCCATGATCGGTCAACCCCAGCGCGATCTGGTTACGAATCCGCATCACCGGGTTGAGCGAGTTCATAGATCCTTGGGCCACCAGTGCAATCTGGGCCAGGCGCAACTCTTTCATCTGCGCCTCCGGCAGCGTGAGAAGGTTGGTCTCTTCCAGCCAAATGTTGCCGGTCACCACTCGCGCCGGCGGCTTGAGCAGCCGCATAATCGCCAACACCATGCTCGACTTGCCCGAACCGGATTCGCCGACCAGGCCAAAGCGTTCTTGGGTATGTAAGGTGAAGGTGACATCCTCGACGGCATGAACCGGCCCACGGGGTGTATCGTAGTAAACGGTCAGGTTTTCCAGGCGGAGTACATCCGCTTTGTGATCGGTGTTACTGTTGCGTGCACTGCCATACGCCTGCGCGCCTGTCAGTGCTGGCGAGTGGTTGGCCATTACGCCGACCTCCTGATCCGTGGATTGGCCACCTCATCCAGGCCCACGCTGATGAGGAAAAGGCTAATAAAGAGCACCCCAATCACCACAATCGGCGGTAGCCACCACCACCACCACCCGTTGATGACCGCGGCGTTGTAGTTGATCCAGAAGAGGGTCATGCCAATCGTCGGCGCATCCATCGGCCCCAACCCCAGCACCTCCAACCCAATCGAGGCCAGCACCGCGGCAGAAATGGAGGTGACCAGCGAGGCCGCCAGATAGGGCAGCAAGTTGGGCAAAATCTCCTTAAAAATGACCGCTCGTCCCGGCATCCCTGAGAGGCGGGCTACTTGCACATAACTTCGCTCGCGCAGGGTGAGCACCTGGGAGCGAATGGTCCGCGCCGGATAGAGCCAGGCCAACGACGCCACCACCAACGCCATCTGTTCGACGGAAAGGCCGCCCGGCACCATCATGGCCACGACAATGAGCACCATTAAGCCAGGAATGGTCAGGCCCACATCGACAATACCGGTGATCACGGTATCGAGCCAGCCACCATAGTAAGCGCCGACAAAAGCCAGCAGACTACCAAAGCCAACACCTAGAAAGCCGGCAATCAACCCAATGCGCAGAGTCATGGGTGTGCCAACGACCATGACGGCAAAGAGGTCGCGCCCCTGTTTGTCGCTGCCAAAGGGTAAAGCGCGCGCGGGTGGTTGCAGCGGCATCACCGAAATGGGGCGAGCATCATCCAGATTGACAAAGAAGCGCCCAATTACTGACGAAAGGAGCAAGAGCGTAAAAAGCACCAATCCCACCACCAATGAGGGGTTACGGCGGCAGTAGCCGAGGGCGCGATTGAAAAATTCACGCCAGGTGCCCCCGCCCTGATAGCTCGTTAATGTGCGTGGCGCTACAGTCGTTGCCATAATATCAGGCCCTCCGATAGGTAATCCGCGGGTCAAGCAGCGGATAGACTATGTCAAGAATAAAGGTGGCCAGGCCAATCGAGACGATGACCATAAAGACGATGCCTTGGACGAGATAGTAGTCAGAGCCGCGGATCGCTTGATAGAGCATGGTGCCGATGCCTGGATAGCCAAAGATCACCTCGACAAGCACTGCCCCGGACACAATCTGGCCCAGCGCCAGCGCCACGGCTGTCACTTGCGGCAGCAGCGCGTTGCGGATGGCATAACGGGTAAAGATGGTGCGGTCGCGCAGCCCCATGGCGTCGCCAAAGACCACATAATCTTCGCCTTGGGTCATGATCATGAGCGACCGCATCCCCAGCGCCCAGCCACCGGTCGAGACGAGGATGATCGAAAGCGCCGGCAACATGGAATGCCAGACGACATCCCAGACAAAGCCCAGTGACAGTGTTGGAATGGTGCCCGTCTTATAGCCGCCGTACATGGGGAAAAAGCCCATGTAGAAGCCAAAAACGTAGACCAAAATCAGCCCCAGCAAGAAATAGGGAATCGCACTCATCATCAGGATCGGTGGCATTACATATTGTAAGAACCCCGGTGCATTGGGCCAGGCCAGCAGTGCCCCAAGTAGATTCCCAAGGAGAAAACCCAGAATGGTGGTAACGATCAACAGCGTCACCGTCCAGGGAAGAGCATCGGCTATCATATCCACCACTTTGCGCGGATAGTTGGCAATGGAGTAGTTGAAGTCAAAGCGCGCCATGTCGGCCAGGTAGGTCAGATATTGCTGCCAGAGGGGCCTGTCGAGACCGAACTTGGTTTCAAACTCTTTGATCATCTCTTCCAAGCCGGCTTGTACTGAGCCGCTGAGCGCCGCCTGTGAAACTAGCTTCTCGCGGATGGGATTCTGGCCGCCCAGCCGCGGCAGTAGAAAGTTAAAGGTCGCCGCGGCCCAGACCACTGCCAGAAAGATGAGAAAACGTCGAACGATATAGGTAATACTCACGGATCTCTCCTACGAGAGGCTGAAGCTGATCGCCGGTGGCTGTTAGCATTCTTAGCCCACAGCCACCAGCAAACAGCCGTCAGCCAACCGCCACTAGCTACGCCGACGGCTTCACATTATGCAGCACCAATGGGAAGGTGAGGTGCCACTGGGCCGAGTTGGTGTAGGGATTGTCTTGGTCGGGCATGTTGGTCCAATTTTCGGTCGTCCAAGGCAGGCGATGGAAACCATGAGTGAGTTGGATATCGGGCAGTTCAGGTAGCCAGACCTCCATGGCGCGCACCCAGATGTCAACTAGTTTTTCGGTATCCGTCGGCGGCGTAACGTAGGCCTCATCGGCCAGTGCGTCAAAGGCGTCGTTGTGCCAGCGTGAGAAGTTCACGGCATGGCCGCCGGGGATTGCGGTTGAGCTGCTCTGATAAAGCGCCAACGTCTCCTGTGGCTCGCGGCAACTGCCGCCATGACCAAAGAGACAGCCGGTATAGTTACCTTGGGAGAAGTTATCAAAGAATCCTGGTGGTTCGGAATAACTGGCTTCGATACCGCCGCGCTTTAGCATTTCCACCAACACAGGGCCGACGCTGGTAAAGTCAAAGAAGCTCACAATATCGAGCTTAACCTGCTCGCCATTTTCATCCAGCCACATGCCGTCAGCATTCTTCGTCCAACCCTTCGCCGTGAGCAGTTCATCCCCCTTGGCTGGATTATACTCCAAGGTATTGTAGGTCTCCAGCAGCGGCTTCGTCGCTTCAAAGTAGGGTTGCAAGGGGGGATAGTCGGGCAATGGCAACGGGGTTTCCTTGGAGGCGCCAGACCAGGAAATATCGACGATCTTAGAGCGGTCAATATAATAGCTCAGCGCCCACCGCACATTCTTGTCGCTCCACGGCGCCACTTCATTGTTGACATAGAGCGAGTGCGGCCACCAGTCAACATAGCCATAGGGTGATTCCGTGCCTGTCCACGAGGTTGCCTTGGGGTTGCCGTTGAAGACGGTCGGGAAGCTCGACGGTTGAATGCCGGTCGTAAAATCGACATCATTCTTGATAACCGATTGCACCAGTTGCTGTTCACCCTGATCGGGCAACAGTATAAAGCGCTCCACTTCCGGCAGCGGCGCGACGCCCATCGCTGCACCCCACCAATCATCGGCGCGATCCAAAATTTTCTGCTGGGGTGACGAATGAACAACACGCCAAGGCCCTGTGGTGATGGGCAAGCCCTTTTCCAGATCAAAGTGAGTATAGCTGGAGATGTCCTGGCCCTCGAAGATATGTTTGGGCAACATATAGACGCCAATGTCGAAATGATAGGTCAGAAGCCAGAAGAAGCGTGGCGCCGGGACCGTCAACGTCACCTTTGTGGTGAGTGCATCCACCGTCTCTGCCTTGTCCATCACCTTGGCAACATTAGCGCCCCAGCGAATCTTAGCGCCATATTCCTTGCAGGCATTGAGCGTAAAGGTGACGTCATCTGCGGTGAAATCCACGCCGTCACTCCACTTGATGCCTGGGCGCACCTTAATGATCAGTTCCTTGAAGTCGTCGGAATATTCATAGCTTTCGGCGAGCCACATATACTCCTTGTCGCCAAAAGCGCTGTAGAAGGCCAGCGGTTCATACATTAGTCCCACCGCAAATTGGTGATTGGCCACAGGCACAAAGGGATTCCACTGGTCCCATTCAACAAACTTACCCTGCTGACCGCCGCGCACGGCAATGAAGGTGCGATTACGAGCAACATCTTTGATGCCGCCCGCCGCAGTGACCCCCTCTACCGGCGCCTCTGCCACGTTTGGTGCTGCCGCTTCAGGCGCCGCTACCGGCGCTGCTTGGCCACAGGCCGCCAGCCAAGGTGCAGCCAATGCCGTCGCGCCCAAAATTTCTGCATAGTGCAAAAATTCACGCCTTGATATTCGATAACTGCCGGAAGAGCTTGCCATTGTGTTCTCCTATTGATAAACGAGCTTAAAGGGTTGCTTGGTGATCACACTGCTAAACTTACACTGGCGGACCATCCGATCCGCACAACGCACCGACAACGCTACTACATTTGCACGCAAATTACGCCCTGGGGGCGTAGTGCCCTTTCATCCACGCCACAGCAGGACAGCGGCAAGTTTTCGGGAGCAAAAAGGGCATAGCAGGCTATCCACAACCAGATTTGCGCGCGTCTATACCTTGCTCTGCATGAAAACCAGAGCTTACTGCTTGCGTAAAACCGTTGAAAAAACTCCGGTTTTCATCACAACCGCGATCTAGAGTGCAAGCGCTCCCGGCTGTGCCTCACTGTGGAACTGTTGTCGAAAAGGGCTCAGGTAGATTATAGACCTAAATAAAATTTCCTGTCAAGGAAACCAGAATCGCAACTCAAGTGGGGCAGGGGGCAGTAAATCAGTAGCCAGTAAATCAGTGGGGCAGTCTCGTATACTGTCCCACTGCGCGCAAGACTGCGCCGCGCAGTCTTACTGTCACACTGTCCTACTGTCCTACTGCCACTGGAAAATCACCCCCAGCATCGACTTTTCGCGCGCATAGGCTAGCTCATAGGCTTGCACCATTTCGCTGTAATGAAAGCGATGGGTGATCAAGCGCTTGGGTTCTAGACGGGGTTGGCCGTTTGGCGGCGCCGCCATGAGTGACAGGACATGGGCCGCCACGCGATCCCAAGCATAGTGATCGGCCAGTTGCATGGGCTGGTTGCCGGCACTGGGGTAGAGATAGCCCGTTTTGCCGGAAACCGCAATCAAGGAGATCCCTTTGTTGTAAAACCAGGCCATATCCAACGGGTTGAAATCTAAGGGCGCCTCGCCGCGGCCGAGCAGACTGACAATCGCAACCCGCCCGTTGGGCCGCACAATCTCCACCGCAGTGCGATAGGCCGGCCACGGGTTGGCGGTCAGAATGACCAGATCAATGCCCAATCCGTCACTGAAGTCATGGAGCTTGGTCACCAGATTTGGATCATTGTAAAGAAAGTTGGTGGCAACGCCCATGCGTTCCGCCATCTCCAGCCGCAGTGGACTGTTCCCAATCCCGACTGTGCGGGCGCCAAAGCATGGCCCTAGGGCCGCGGCGCCCAATCCTAATACCCCTAGCCCTACCACCGCCACCGTTTCGCCCGGCCGAAAGTGCGCTTTATGGTAGCAGAGGGCGCTGAGGGCATAAAGATGGGCATAGACCGCATCCTCATCATGGACTTGTTCCGGCACCTTGACCAGGCTGGCAGACTCTTTCATCATATATTCTGACTGGTGCGGGGCGCGGGTGACGATGCGGTCGCCTACCGCCACGCGGGTGACGGCGCTGCCCACCCCACGCACAATGCCCAAGTTGCTGTCGCCCACCCAACGAGGATAGCCGGGCGCGCCGGGCACCTGCTCCGCCCCTTCATAGTTGCCGCGATCGGTGCCGATCTTGAGCGCAGAGATGCGCGTCTCCACCCAGATCTCGTCGGGCTGTAAATGGTCGGTGTCGAGCGGCTGCTCTTCAATCCGCAGGTCACGGGGACCATGTAAAATGGCAATTTTCATGATATTTCGCTTTCAGCATAGCCGTTCAAGGCGTCGGCGCGTCGGCGACCAAGATCCCCTCCGCTTTTAGGTCCGCCCACAGTGCGGACGGAATGGAATGGCTGAGCAAATTGATATTAGATTGCACCTGCGCCGGCGCCACCGCTCCGGGAATAATGGCGGCCACAAGTGGGTTGGCCAGCAGAAATTGGAGGGAAGCCGCGGGCAAGGGTGTATTGTACTTCTGACAGATCGCTTCAATGCGCCGGATTTTGGCCAACATCTCCTCCGCGGCCGGCGCATAGAAGTAACGGGCGCCCGGCACCGCGCCGGTGGCCAAAATGCCCGAAGCAAAGACCGCGCCGATGATAATGCTAATGTCATGTTGCGCACAGAGGGGAAACTCCTCGGCCAACATGGCTTGGGTCAGCAAATTGTAGCCATAGGCGACCAGGAAGAAGTCGAGATCGACCAGGTCGAGAAAGCGCGGGATCATGCCCAGTTCATTGACGCCGGCGCCTACGCCTTTGACCACACCACTGCGCCGCAGCTCATCCAGGGCGCGCCAGCCGCTGGTGAACAACTGGTTGAGATAGGCGCTGACCCGGGCTTCGGTCTTGTGAAAGTAGAAATCCAGATCGTGGATCACCAACAGATCGACTGAGGGCAGACTGAGCCGCTGGAGGCTATCTTCAAAGGAGCGCATAATGCCGTCATAGGTAAAATCGACCACAAACTCAAAGGGCAGACCGCCCACCCAGCCGGCCTTGTCAAAGGTAGCCGGGTTGCGTGCAGCCTTGAAGACGCGCCCCACTTTGGTGGAGATTACAAAGTCCTGCCGCGGCTGCTGACGCAAAAAATGGCCCACCCGATGTTCGCTCTTGCCAAAGCCGTAAAAGGGCGCCGTATCATAGTAGCGCACGCCCGCATCCCACGCTGCCTGCAACGTCTGTTGCGCCGCCTCTTCGCTGACAGGTTCAAAGAGTTCGCCAAAGGGGGCGCCGCCGAGGCCAAACTCGGTCACCTGGACCCCTGTCTTGCCAATGGTTCGTTTTGCCAGTTCGCTCATGGTTTCTCTGTTCCTCTATGGTGATTGTCGGATAAAGCAGAAGCACCTCTATCGTAGCAGCTAGGCAGGAGGTTGTCAAAGCACTTTTTTGTGGGGGTGCACTTCATTTTTAGGGACGAAGACGGTGGTGATAGGGGCAACCTGCCGGGGACAGACAAAGCCTTGGTCCGAAATATAGGGCTGCGTGTGGTCCGTCCCCGGCAGGTTGCCCTAAACGTGAAATACACCCATTGTCTGCAACCACATTGTCTGCAACCACATAGCCTTCAACGGTTAAACCGGCTCTGTCCCCTCAATCTGGGCGACGAGCCGCATAGAGTGGATCACATCACGCAGGTCGGTGAGTGGGGTTTGACCATTGAGCACACAGTCGATAAAGTGCTCATGCATGGCGAGCACCCCTTCATAGCGCGGGGTGTCCGCTTGGGCGACGTTGTCAATCTCCCAGCCACCCAGCCGCTCCATTTGGTTATCCTGGTGGATCTCCAGCGCCTGGGGCAGATCTATATAGCAGCCGACGCCGACGCCATGTAACTCGGCGCGCAGCACCCGTCCCCCCGAGACGCGGTTGCCAAAGATGACGCCGGTGGCGTTGTTGTCAAAGCGAATCAGCGCGGTGTAACAGTCACGATAGGGGCCGGAAAAACTGTCCTGGTAGGCGGTCACGGCGGTCGCCTCGCCGCCGGCCATATAGCGCACCAGATCGACGACATGGCTGACATCGTTCCAAAGCGTAGTGGTAAAACCGCCGGCGTCCTCGCCCATCAGTTGTTTGTTAAAGGTCCCTACTACCGTCGAGACCGGGCCTTTGGCGGCCACGCGGCGCATGGCTTCGCGCGTCACCGCAGCATAGCGGCGCTGAAAGCCCACCATGGCGTAGACATTGTTGGCCACCGCGGCATCCAGCAACTGCTGCACCTCTGTCATATTCGCACCCGGCGGCTTCTCGATGAAGATGTGCTTGCCGGCGTTGAGGGCATCTAAGGCCGGCTGCAACAGCCACCGTTCGTTCATAATGCAGTAGACAATGTCCAGATCCGCGTGCGCCAACATCTCCTGATGGTTGGTGTAGACCTGGGGAATACCATACTTCTCCACCACCTGGTCCAGGCGCCCTTCATCCAGTTCACAGACCGCGGCCATTTGGACATCATTGAGCCGTTTTACATTGGGATAGTGGGCGCTTTGGGCGCGTGGCCCGGCGCCGATAAAACCTACCTTGAGCATAGTCTCTTCCTTTTTTGCTAGTTTTGTAAGGCCATTTCAGAAAATAAAGTAGCCATTCATTAACAGGAAGTCTAGAAGGACGAGAAGAATACTTCTTGCCCTTCTAAACTTCCTGTGGGTACTCTTTTTTCTGGGTTAGCCTAAGGCGTTAAATTTGATTATTGTCAGCGTGAAAATTACCCATCACTTCCGCCGTGCGCAGGTAGCGGTCATAGATCCGCAGCCGTCGTATCTCTCCATCCAGGGTGGGGCCAATACGTAAGGTCGCCGCGCCGTTAAGGTCGCGCAGATGGGGGTTGTACCGCCCCCAGCCAAATTGCCGGTAATCGCCGCCATCACAGAGCATGCCGTCAATGATAAAGGTAATCACTTTGGGCCCACCGTCGATGACCACCGCCACGTGATGCCAATCATCCACGGTCAACAGACCAGGATCACAGCTCCAGCGGCTCTCGCTGCGGCCATCATGTAGGCTCACCTCTAGGGTCTCCTGTGCGGTCGTGCGTAGACAGAAGCCTTGCCCCTGCTCATTGCGACTGTCTAACACCACCTGGTCGGCCTCCAAAGCGTGAAAACGCAGCCACAGTTCCAGCGTCACCCCTTGGCGCAGATCCTCGGCGCCATGATCAGCGCGGGTGGCGCTGCGTTGCGTAAAGCGCGGTAACGTTGGCAACATAATCTGCAACGGCATACGCCCACCAGGGTGGGGCAGATCGACCAGCAGGCCGGCGCTGGCGACTTGGGCGTAGCGCGGTTGGCGCCACAGACCGGCCAATAAAGCGCCATCAATTTCGTGGACGCGCGCCTGGTCCTTCTGCGTTTCGGTAATGAAATAGCGCCCATTTTCCTCGACCAGATCTGGATAGCTCATACGGATCCACGGATCGTCGTCATAGAGCAGAATTTCCGGCTGTGACCACTGGATCACCTTGCCCTCGGCGCTGTCGATCTCGACGCCGCCACAGAGCCAGACCGGATTGCGATCCTGATAGGCCATGGTGCGCCGTTGCGGATGTTCCCGGATAAAGCGCCCGCCATGATTGTGAAACCAATAGAGGTAGTGGCCATTTTGACATTTCCAGACAAAGTTGGCCGCACGGGGATGTTTCATACGTCGGCCGTCGGCGTAACATTGATAGGTGGGAGCGCTCCAGCTATGGCCGCCATCCCGGCTGTAGGTGCAGGCGGGATGGCCGTCAATGGTGCGATAGACTGCATAGAACGCACCGTCGCTCAACACCACATAGCTCTGCTCATCGGCAACGGGCCCACCGCCGACCGGTGCACGCAGGCCGATCTCGCCGTCCGGCAGTGTCTCCCAGGTAACATGGGTCAGGTCAGTCGCCTGCAACAGGTCGGCGCTCTTGACCAGCACTCCCTGTGAACTGGTCATAAACCCTTCGCCAAAATCGCCCACTTTATGGATGGAAAGATAGACTGCGCCCTGATAGATCCACGGCTTGCCGACACTCCAGAAGAACTGCACCGCGCCGCCATAGGCGTTGGCGCGGTCGATGGCAAAGGCGCGGATGGGCACTCTATAGCGCGCCGCAGACCAGGTGCGGCCATGATCGTCGCTATACTTAAAGACATAGTGGCCCTGGGTATCGACCCGATCACATTTGCCCGCAGCGTAGGGAGGATTGTCGGCCTTGACCCAGCGCCGATTCTCCGCGTTGTAGTTGTAAAAGCAGTAGATGCGTCCGCCCGGCGCCTTGAGCAAAACGGCATAGGACGCCTCGGGGCCATCGGCCGGTTCGACATCGACCGGAGCGGCCCAGGTGCGCCCTTGATCAAGCGAACGCAGGGTGATCACATGTTGGCCGGGGTCACCCTCATGGCCGGCGCCAGTAGTCATGACACAGAGCCATGCACCATCATCGGTCTGTACGATGTAGGGTTGGTCGCTATAGGTTTCGGTGGGAATTTCCACGCCATTGGCAAGATGGCGCGGGTCAGGTATGGATAACATCAGCTTACTCCATGCGGTAGGTGGGCTTGGGGGGCAACGGGCTAAAACATTCAAAGTGTTCAAAGTAGTGGCGAGCGCCCGGTTGCGGTTTTGTGGCCGCAAGGGTCTGCTCCACCACCGTGGCCAGGAGCGGCGGCGGCGCATGGACACGCACATTGAGGAGAAAATCAAGCTGCGTTGTCTCTGTCGTCGCGGCGACCACATCCCAGGTAACCGGGCCCCCGGCTTGGGTGATGCTGGCCTTGAGATTGGCTACCGGCGTCGTGACCAGCGTTTTGATATGGGCAATGGCGGCATTGGCCGCGGCAAAACGCTGGGCCAGGCCGGTCAACAGTTGCTCCACCCATGTGGCCGCCGCGAACGGATCATCGGCGCGCACCAACCCTTTGGCATTGAGCCAGCCTAGCGCCGCCTCTGCCTCGGCATAGCGGGTGTAGTCGATCAGCAGCGCCGCGGGGTTACGGCTGACCTGCCCCAAGGCAATCTCCAGCCACTCGGCCACGCCCAGCCCTTGACGGGCCGCAAGCAGGAGTGGGTGCGCTTGGGGGTAGCGATTGCGTAGCCCATCCAGTTGGGTGCGCTGCTGTGCAGGGGTCAACTGGTCGATCTTATTCAACAGGATCAATTCAGCCTCGGCCAGTTGCTGCTGATAAAGATAGTGGACATTGGACGAAAAGTGAGCCAGATCGCGCGTCCCGTCCAGCAGCACCGTCAGCGGGGCCAGGTGATACTGTTCGCCATGCAGTTGGGCCAATGGCCGCAATACTGTCGCGACCAGATCGGTGCAACTGCCCACCGGCTCGGCCAAAATAATATCAGGGTTGACGCTCGTTTGCAGCCGTTGCAGTCCCTGTAGCAAATCGGGAAAGCGGCAACAGAAACAGCCGCCGGCCACCTCTGTGACCGGAATCGTCGCTTGATCCGCGGTGGCGGTGTCAACCAGATCTTCCCCCTGATCGTTGGTGACCAAACCGACGCGATACCCCTGTTGGACCAGATGGTTCGCCGCAGTCAATAACAGTGTCGTCTTACCGGCGCCGAGGAAGCCGCCGACAATGATCAGTCGAGTGGGCATAGAAACTCCCATACAAAGGGGGGTGGCTCATATCGGTAGACGGCTGCAATTGCCGTCTCTTGCATCGTGTAATTGCAGATCTGCGCCCATATGCGCGAAGGGTTGAGCTAAAGTTAAAGTATTACCCCAGTATACCATATAGTAACCACATAGTCTCTTCAGAATTTCTCCACAATCACGCGTTATAATGGTATCATAGTATTTAATCTGGTTTATGGTGCGGTTGCTTTGAGCATCGTAGGTTTTGCCGTTCAAAACCTACGATGCTCAAACAGAGCCCACTTTAGAAAGAGCAATGAACATGTCACTACATCTACCCTGGCCGAATTTTTCAAGCACAACGGACAATCCGCGGCAGGGCCCCACCTGGCGGCGGTGGGGTCTGCTCGCCGTTATCATGCTTGGTGTACTGGCGCTAGGTGCTTGGGGATTCACGCACCTGCGCGCGGCCACAACCAACCCCGCCGGCACTGCAACCGTCTCGAATCCCGCGCAATCGAGCGCAGCTACTGTAAGTAATATCAACAGTGGCAACAATGGAGCGCCGCAACCGCCCGCATCGGCGCCTGCCGGCGCGCCGGCGCGTCGGCAGGCGCAACCAACACCTGCCACCACAGCAGCAGAGAAGAGTGCCGCCATCACTGGCATCGTTGCCATTAGTGGCGTGCAGGGGACCGAACTGTGGGCCGCGCCAGGCGCCAATCAGCTTACCGCTTTGCCCACTGGTGTGGTGTTGACGGCGCTGGGGCGGACGGAAGCCAATGATTGGCTTTGGGTGCGCACCAGTGATGGCGCCACCGGTTGGGTGGAGACCAGTGCCGTCATCGTCTTCAACAGTGAGGAACTGCCTGTCCTTACCCCAGCCGAGGTGACGCCAACCACCAATCAAACCACAACCGTTGCGAATACAACCGCTGTCACCCCAACCGTCACCGCCAATCCCACCACGACGGTGCCGGCAGCAGTTGGGGGACAGGCCGCCGCGGTCGCAGCTTCCACCCCAAACACGACGACAACAGCGTCGCCGGTCATTGCCAGCAGCACAGCCATTACTGGCGCCGTGACAACCGGCAGCGCGCGGCTCAATGTACGCGCCGGGCCAGGCACAACCTATGCCATTGTGGCCAAAGTTACGGCTGGGGCGGAGGTCACTGCTCTTGCCCGTAATGAGGCCGGTGATTGGATTCAGATTGCGTTGCCGGATGACGCAACCGGCTTTGGCTGGGTCTCCGCCGCCTATGTGCGTCTGGATAGTGCGGTGAGCAATTTGCCGGTTTCGGACCAGGTCAGCGCGGCGCCGGCCATCGTAGCGCCGGTGAGCGTCACTGCGGCGGCCACCATACAGACTGTGTCAACGACCGCGGCGGCAACTGCGGTCAGCACCACCGGCCCCACCGGCTTGCACGGCAAATTGGTCTTTCAGTCGGAGCCCGGCGGCACGATCTATGTCTATGATTTGGACCGGGGTTCCCTGCGGCCCTTGACCCACGGCTTTGATCCGGCCATTAGCCCCGATGGCAGCAAGGTGACCTTTACACGCATTGGCGGTGAAAATGGAGTCTATCTGATCAACATTGATGGCAGCGGCGAGCACGCGATCTTTACCGAGCGTTCTTCTTTGGCGTCGCCCAAGTGGAGCCCGGATGGCAACTGGATTGTCTTTCAGCGTGGGGATGAATACATCCAGTGTCGCAACGTAGGCCGTACTTGTTTGACCGATGAGGTGCTGTTGGCGCAAAACCCGAACTTCCCGCTCAACAACTACCCGTTGGTGAAAGAGTATGAATCGAATCTGGCGCGGGTGGATGTGAATGGGCACAATTATCGCGACCTGCCCAACCTAGAATCGGCCACTTCGCCGGATTGGAGCACAGCCGGCATTGTCTATGCCTCCAAGTCTGGACTGCAGATCACCGCGGACACGCCGGATAATGAGAACCATCTGGTCGCCTTTGAGCCGCTCAGGCCGCGTTATCGCGATCCCGATTGGCAGCCCAACGGGGGACGCATTGTCTACATGACCAATCAAGGCTCACACCACGAGATCTTTGCTATCAATCCCGACGGTACAGGCCAGACCGCACTGACCAGACCGGTGACGACATTGGTCGATGCGCTCCCCAGCAATGTGGCGCCGGCCTGGAGCCCGGATGGCCAGCACATTGTCTTTCTGAGCAACCGCAATGACAGCAATTCGGTTGGCCCCTGGCGCATTTGGGTGATGAATGCCGATGGCAGCAACCAACATCCGCTGGCGATTGATGTGGAACTTACCTATAACTTTACGGATGAACAGACCGTCAGTTGGGGGCCATGAGGTGGCCAAGTGGCGGGTAGCGGGTGGCGAGTGGCGTAACCTGAATACCTACGGTAGGTGAAGTAAATATAAAGCGATGGCAAATGAACGAATTTTGGTCGTGGATGACGACCGCGAAATAGTGCGGCTCCTGCGTGGCTATCTGGAGCAATCCGGCTATGTCGTGCTGACTGCGTATAATGGCGAAGAAGCGCTCCACCTGCTGCGACAGGCGCGCCCTGAGTTGCTCCTGCTTGATCTGATGTTGCCCGACCGGGATGGCTGGGATCTGACGCGGCTGATTCGGGGGGACGAAAGCCTGGCGAATATCCCGATTATCATGCTCACGGCGCGGGTTGAGGACACCGACAAGATCATTGGGCTGGAGTTGGGGGCGGATGACTACATCACCAAACCCTTTAACCCGCGCGAGGTGTTGGCGCGCGTACGCGCCATGTTGCGCCGTCAGCAACGCCACCAGGAGAGTAACGCACCCCATAGCTTTCAGGTAGGGCAGTTGCGTCTGGACCCGGGACGCCATGAAGTGACCCTGGACAATGTACTCTTAGAGCTGACCCGCACTGAGTTTAGCCTGTTGCAGACCTTGATCCAAAATCCCGGCTATGTCTTTACCCGTGCCGAGTTAATTGAGAAGGCGTTGGGGTATAGCTACGAAAGCATTGAACGCACATTGGACACCCACATCAAAAATCTGCGACGCAAGATCGGCGACGACCCCAAACAGCCCGACTATATTCAAACCGTCTATGGCGTCGGCTATCGGATGGTGGAGCCGTAATGCGCCGTTTACAGCTCGACCGCATGTGGGTGCAGATCAGTCTCATCATCAGTGCCGTCATTCTGCTCGCTGTGCTGGCTGTCTTTGGCGTAGGCCGCTTGCTGCGCCCGGAGCCGCCACCGAACTTTATCCCACAACAGGTGCAAACCAGCAGCGAATTTCGCGACGGCTTTCGGCGTCTCGTCGCACAATCCTTGCTGACGTTGGTCATCTCCGGCGGCGTCTTGGGGACGGCCGCCGGCATCTGGATCAGCCGCCGCATGACGGAACCGCTGGAGACCCTGGCCTCTGGCGCCCAGGCCATTGGCGCGCGCAACCTGACCTATCGCATGCCCGTGCGTGGCAGCCGGGAGCTGCGCGCCGTCGCCGAATCGTTCAATACCATGGCCGCCGATCTGGAAGCGGCTGAAGTGTTACGCCAAAATTTGCTGGCCGATGTTGCCCACGAATTGCGGACGCCGTTGACGGTGCTGCAAGGGAATCTGCGTGCAATTTTGGATGATGTCTATCAACTGGATAAGGGCGAGGTAGCCCGCCTCTATGATCAGACGCGTCATCTGCACCGGTTGGTCAACGATCTCCATGAATTGGCCCAAGCAGAAGCGCGCCGACTCCCCCTCAACTTACAAGATCTGGATATCACCACCTTGGTACAGCAGACGGTGGATATGTGCGAGCCTTTGGCCGAAGCCCAAGAGATCGTCCTCAAGACAGAAGTGCCACCATCCCCGATCCTGGTTCATGCCGACCGGCAACGGCTGATCCAGGTCTTTCAGAATCTACTGACCAATGCCTTGCGTCATACGCCGCCAGGCGGTACAATAACGATCTGTGTTACCCAGGTCGACGCAACGGTGCAGGTGGCGGTCCAGGATAGCGGCGAAGGGATCGCAGCTGAACATCTCCTGCATATTTTTGACCGCTTTTACCGCACCGATCATGCCCGGGATCGCGATTCGGGGGGCGCCGGTCTAGGGTTGGCTATTGTGCGCGCCCTGGTGGAAGCTCACGATGGCCACGTCAGCGCGACAAGTGACGGCCCCGGCTGTGGCAGCATTTTCACTGTTACCTTGGCGACCGCCAACTAAACACACCCGCTCCCCGGCGTCTGGACGACGTGTACTAGCTTCCCCTCGAACGCACGCTATAGCGACGCGCGCCAGATAGGACCGGCTTGTGCGTGCATATAGAGCTTTGGAGGACCAAAACCATGAACCCAATCAACGAAGGCGATTTGCTGTGGACGCCCTCGCCCGCGGTGCAGGCCGAGGCAAACTTGACCCACTATATGGCGTGGCTGGCGCGGGAACGGGGTCTCACCTTTACCGATTATCAGGCGCTCTGGCAGTGGTCTGTCGACAACATCGCTGACTTTTGGGGCAGTTTATGGGAATATTTTGGGATTCGCGCCGCACAACAGCCGACCACCATCCTGGCCGATCAGCGTATGCCGGGCGCCCAATGGTTTGTCGGCGCCCGGCTCAACTATGCCGAGAACTTTTTTGCCCGCATGAACCATGAGCAGCCCGCCATCCTCTACAAAGATGAGGAACATCCGGTGCGTGCGCTGACCTGGCAGACAATCCATGACCAAAGCAATGCGCTGGCCCAGCATCTGCGCGACCAGGGGGTACAGCAAGGAGACCGCGTCGTGGCCTATCTGCCTAACATTCCGGAAGCGATCATTGCGCTGCTAGCCGTGGCCAGCCTGGGCGCGATCTGGTCCAGTTGCTCGCCCGACTTTGGCAGCCGCAGCGTCCTCGACCGCTTCCAGCAGATTGAGCCCAAGGTGTTGCTGGCGGTTGACGGCTATCGCTATGGCGGCAAAGCCTTTGAGCGCATGGCCACCGTGGCCGAGCTACAACAGCAACTGCCCACCGTACAACAGACTATTCTCGTTCCGCTCTTAAATCCGCAAGCGACCGCGGCGAGCTTACACCATACAGTGCTGTGGAATGAGGCGCTGGCGGCCGCGACACCACCGCAAGCAATGTCCTTTGCCCAAGTGCCCTTTGACCATCCGCTCTGGGTGCTCTATTCTTCCGGCACCACCGGTCTGCCCAAGCCGATTGTGCAGGGGCAGGGGGGCATCCTGTTGGAACATTTGAAAGCCACCACGTTCCACAATGACCTCAGAGCCGGGGACCGCTTCTTCTGGTACACCAGCACCGGTTGGATGATGTGGAACTATCTGGTGGGCGGTCTCCTTACCGGCGCGACGATTATTGTCTATAACGGTAGCCCTGGCTATCCCGACATGAATGCGCTCTGGCAACTGGCGGCCACGACGGGAATGACCTACTTTGGCACCTCGGCCGCCTTTATCAGCGCCTGTATAAAGGCAGAGATCCACCCCAACCAACGCTTTGATCTCAGCCGTATCCGCGCCCTGGGCTCGACAGGATCGCCTTTAACGCTTGATGGCTTTCAGTGGGTCTATGAGAATGTGAATCAGACGCTGGCGCTTGAATCGCTGAGCGGCGGCACCGACCTCTGCACAGCCTTTATAGGCGGCGCACGCTTGCATCCGATCTATGCCGGGGAGTTGCAAGGTCCATCACTGGGCGCCAAGGTGCAAGCCTTTGCTGAAACAGGCGAGCCGGTCATCGACACCGTCGGTGAACTGGTCATCACCGAGCCGATGCCTTCGATGCCGCTCTACTTCTGGAATGACCCTGCGATGACGCGCTATCGAGAGAGCTACTTTGACATGTTCCCCGGTGTCTGGCGGCATGGCGATTGGCTCAAGCTCAATGCCCGCAACGGCGGCGTCATCTATGGCCGTTCCGATTCCACCATTAATCGCCAGGGAATTCGCATGGGCACCAGTGAAATCTACCAGGCCGTGGCCACATTGCCGGAGATTCTGGACAGTCTGATCATCGATTTGGAACTGTTGGGGCGCGACTCGTACATGCCCCTCTTTGTCACCCTCCGTGACGGCGTGACGTTGGATGATGAGCTGCGCCAACGCATTAAGCGCAAGATCCGGGAAGACATCTCTCCACGCCATGTGCCCAATGAGATTATTGCCGTGGCGGAGATTCCCTATACGCTCAGTGGCAAGAAGATGGAAGTGCCTGTGCGCCGCATCCTGCTGGGCCATCCGCTGGAAAAGGCCGCCAACCCCGGCGCCATGCGCAACCCACACGCCCTTGACTTTTTTGTCGAATTTGCCCGGCAACGGGAAGATACGGGGCAGATCTGATAACAACCATCTGACCAGCAGCAGTTATAACCTTATTCCAAAACTGACCTGACGCACCGAAACCCCACATGATTCCCGGCCCCAGTCGGCGGGTGGCTGTCCCGATAGGCCACCCGTAGGTTGACCGCGGCGCCGCCCCAACTGCCACCGCGGATGACGCGACGGGTAGCCACCTGTAAGTAGCTATCATCGGTACACCAATTTTCGCCGGCAAGGGGACTCTCCACTGGGCTGATGGCGTAAAAATTATCCTGCCATGCATCCAGGCAATATTCCCACACGTTGCCGGCCAGATCATATAAGCCATAACCGTTGGGCGGGTAGCTGCCCACGGGCGTGGTGGCGCCGATGCCACTGGCTGCACAATTGGCCCAACCGGCATCCGCTGGTGCATCGCCCCAGGGAAACTCGGCAGCCGGCAACCCACCCCTAGCCGCATATTCCCATTCCGCTTCCGTGGGGAGTCGCTTGCCTGCCCATTGGGCGTAAGCCACCGCCGCATACCAACAGATGTAAATCACTGGATGATCCGCTTGTGCGGTGGGAAAGTCATTGCCTAGCCAATGTTGCAGGTAGTCACCATTGTGCAGCTGGGCTGGGATTCTGGACCGCTGCCACTGCGGTTGAGCATCGACGAAAGCTTTGAACTGGCGATTGGTCACCGGATAGCGATCCATCAAGAAGGCTGCAAGGTGAACCGTGTGGCGCGGCGTCTCCGGCGTAAAGAGATCCCGATGGCGAACGCCATAGCTTTGCATGACACGCGCAATGTCAACTTCAGGTGTCCCCATAGCAAAAGAACCGCCAGGCAGCAGTATCATATCCGTGGTGGGGTTGGTCGGCTGGTGCATCTATGATCTCCAATCGTGTATTCACCTACTGTGTTTTACAGGCCGTAGCCCTACCATAGGAGGTGGAAATAATGGCTTAGTCTGTAAGGATGCTCTATGCTTTATCAGGCACTGGTTTTCGTGCGCCGCAATGCTGCCTATGGCATTGGTCATGTGGGTTGGGCTTTTACGCTCAGTGAGGGGATCTTCAACGCCGGCGCAGTGGAGAACCATCATGGCGGTCTCATTACCCCTTCGTCGCGTATGGGGTTTTGGATGCTGCATACCTACGACCCAACTGCACCGATGCGTAAAAGACGCTACACTGAGTTTAAGGTCATCCAATTGGAGGAAGCGGATCCGGCCACGGCCGAAGGGGTTGCCCGTTGGGTAGGCGCGCAAGCGTATGAATTCATTGGCCGCAACTGTATGGACGACACCTATGATGTGCTGCGCACCTATGGTGTGAAAAACCTACCACCACCAGCTACCCACTGGGAGCCCAATTACTGGTTTGATGCCATTGCCGGAGACCATTTCTCGATCAAGGACAAAGGCTTTATTCGGCATCCAACCGTTGATACACCACCTGTACATGTCATGCCGGCCTGGCGTCAAGCCAACGCACCGGAGAGTGAAGCGCTACAGATGTCCATTCACGCCACGCCACCGATGGCTGCGGCCAGAAAGCGTTATCCACGGTTTGCGCTCCCGACTTTGTTTGCCAAGGTTTTACACCGACTCGCGGGCCGGTTAGTGGGTATGCGTTTTTTCTACAAATGATGAACTGGGATGTTCTCCCGGCGGACCTGTCGCTGGCAGACAATCTGGATGGGATTGCCTGCTGGATCTTCCACCCAGGCCGCGCGCAGTGGTGGTGTTTCGAGAAAATCGTGTGGTGAACTGATGCTACGGACACCCTTGGCCATTAGGGCAGCGTAGGCCACATCGACATCATCGGTCCACAGCGCGATTTCACCACGCGGTAAGCCTGGATTGAGGGGGAGTTGATGCATGGCGCGTGCGGCATCGATTGAGGCAAGCCCCAAAACAAACTCGCCCAGCCGGACTTCAACGTGCACAGCCGGACCGTGGTCTGGTGTCCGAAACGTTTCGACAAAGCCAAAATGGTCACAATAGAAGGCCGCCAACCCCTCCACATCGTTCACATAGTAATTCACCATCGGATCTCGATAGGTCACCGCGGCGTCCGTGTCACGCATAGGTGCAACTCTCCATTTGATGATTGACTCCACTGCAAAAAGATCAAGGCTCTCTATGGATAGCAGGGAACCAGGCAGGGAGCGTGCCGAACATTCCGGGAATGGGCCACTGTTCGGGGCGAGCTTCTCAATGGCGAGCAAGGTGCTCTTGCCTAAAACTGGCCCATTCCCGGAATGTATTCATTTCTGTTCCCTATATCACGAAAGCCGCCCATTGGCGCGCAATGTCAGCAGCGCTTCCACCGTGACCCAGCCGCGCCATTCGAGTTCGCAACCGGGGCTGATGGGCGGCCAGGGGATGGTCCAGCCGCCGTCCGGCTGTTGGCCGGCGATCAGGAATTCCAGGTTCGCCTCTATCGCCTCCGTCCGCAAATATTGGCGCAGGGGATGATCCGGGGTGGGCGCCCACTCTAGTGGTTTGCGTACATAGCCGGTGGCCGCCACATCAGCCACGAGACCCACAGCCAACATGGACTTGATCAGGCGGGCAAGCGTCTGCTCGGCGCGTGAGCGGTCAGGGACGTGATAGAGGAAGGTCAAGACCACATCCATGTCATGTAGCCCGTCGGCGGTAGGCTGAAAGGCCGCGATCTTGTCCCAGCAATAAGCCGTGGCATGGTCAAGCCAGGGATGGTGTACGTCATTTTTGTGCAGGATGCCGGCAATGGCCGCAGTGGGATTGAGCGCGGCCGGCGGGGGATCGCTGGTGTTCCACCACGGCGCGCGTGGATAGCGGTGGGCCACAGGCAATAGCCAGGGCACGCCCCCTTCGGCTGTGGTTATCGTCTGCAGATAGTCACAGGCGCGCTGCACCAACTCCAGATCGGCGTCAAAACCAATGATATCCAGCATGTGCAGCGCATGTTGCACCGGCACCGGCTGACTCTCCGGGCAGCGGATGTCGGGCTCCAGGGCATTGCCAAAGCCGCCGTCGGCATTTTGGTAGGCACGGAGCGCGGTAAGCACACCTTCTCGTGCACCCTCCTTAAAGTGATAGGCAAAGCGTTGTCGTTCCAGCACGCGTGCATTTTTCCAGATAAATTCTTCGGCCCGCGCGAAGATGGTCTGCGGCATGGTCACCCCTCCTTGATCGTGCACATCAACCGATTTGGGCATGGTTCATTGTTAGTGTTCCGAACCATGCCCTGATTTGAATCACACAACGTCGCCTTATAATAGCACATATGTTCTTTGTGGACAACCACGCCAATTTGTGGGGATATTTCAAGATTTGGGCGAAAAGGTGACTGTCAATGGGCAGTGCGTTGGTGAACCTGCCAAAATGGTTGTTGCCCAGTGACAGTCACCTCGCTTACCCTAAGAGTGAAATGCACCCCTACAGATGCACCCTACAGATCAAGTTTCTTACAAACGCCTACTAGCAGCCAACAGCCAACAGTCTCAGGGTGCAAGTTCAATCTGATAGTCCAGCGCGACGGTGTGGTCACCTGCGGCGCCGACTTGCAGCGGGGCCTCCAGGCGCACCTGGTCAAAGAGGCAGATGCTTTCGCGTTCTGCTTCGCAGTAGACAATACTCAGCTCACCGGTGAGCAATCCCTCACCGGCATGAAAGTTTACCGGGAGGCTCAACGGGAAGTGAGGCGCGACAATGTCAGTGGAAGCGCTGGCGGGCAGGGTGATGACGTCACCGCTGCTTTGCCACGCCATGCTATAGGGGGCTTCGCTATTGACCTTGTAGCCAAGGGGCAATTCCACGCTCAGCACCAGCGTCCCTGCGCCTGCCGCCACTGCGATGGGGTCAAAACGAACGACCTTTGCGGCATTCGGGCCAGCGTTTGCGGCGGCAAAACGCTGGATCCCCTTGAGGACCAGCGTCGAGGTGCTTTGCGTTGCCAAGTCAATCACACGAATCGCGTGGTTGTTGGTGTCGGCCACATAGAGCTTATTGTGGGCCGCGGTAATCCCACTCGGCTCAAAAAAGCGAGGATCGGCGCCATCTTGCCAGCCCTGCTCCCCGCCAAAGAGCGTGACCGTCGCCTGCGTCATGGGGTCAACCCGCTTGATCTTGCTGTTGTAGGTGTCGGCAACATAAAGCATCCCCTGCCAATCGGCGACCCCCAGCGGATGTTGGAGCCGCGCCTGCTCACCCACGCCATCCACATCGCCAAAGTTAAAGAGGGTGCGCCCGGCTCCCGCTATGGTGGTCACCAGAGGCGTTGCGCTCGCCACGGTGGCCAGACGAATCGTGCTCGCTTCGCTGTCGGCAAAGTAGAGTTGATCGTTGGCGTCCAACGTGAGGCCGCTCGGCTGGGCCAACTGGGCTGTGGCCAGCGGTCCATCCTGTGTCCCTTCATAGGCGTCGCCAATGAGGGGCTGGATCTGGCGGCTGGTCAAGTCCAGCGCCCAGATCTGATGGACGCCGGCCATCGCCACATAGAGGGTTTGGTCGGCCAACGCCAAGTCCCAGGGCGAATTCAGATCGGTCTGGCGCGCCAAGCCGCCTTGGGGTGGAAAGGACTGAAGCTTTTTCCCGGTGCCGGCAATAGTCAGTACCTGCTCAGCCGCCAGATCGACGCGCCGAATGGCATGGTTGCCCGTGTCGGCTACATAGAGTGTCTGGCCGTCGGCGCTTAAGGCCATGCCCTGGGGCTGACGCAGGCTGGCGTTGCGCAGATCGCCGTCACCCAAGCCGGGCAGGCCGCTGCCGATAACATTGAGCACCTCGCCGCTGCTGACATCGGCTACGACAATACGGTTATGGTCGGTGTCGGCAATAAAGAGGCGGTTGCTGACTTCGTCGGCCAAGACCTTGCCCGGAAAGGAGAGGACCGTCTGGGGCTGGCCGGCCTTTTCCAACTTCAGCGCCAACGGGGTGCGATCTAACTTGCCGCGGGCGTCATACGCTTCCACCAAGAGACGAATGATCGGCTGAAAGGCGCGGTAAACATCTTCACCTACGTGGATCGAGGCAATGTTGCCGCTAGGGTCAATCAGCACCAAGGTGGGCCAGCCAGGGACATTCCACTCCTCCCACAGCCGGAGATCATGGTCGTTGATGATGGGGTGTTCGAGGTCGTAGCGCAGGATCACCTGGCGCAGATTCTCGGTCTGGCCTTCGTTGGTAAATTTGGCCGAGTGGATGCCGATGATCACGAGTTCGTCGGGGAAGCGTTCCTGGAGGCGCTTTAATTCTGGGAAGTTGTGGATACAGTTGATGCAGCCGTAGGTCCAGAAATCAAGCAGAACCACCTTGCCGCGCAGTTGCGCCAGCGTTAAGGGACGGTCCGTATTGAGCCACTCCAGATCAGGCGGAAACTCAGGTGCGGCGGTGGCATAGAGGTCGATGCCGCCGCTGTCGCCGGTGGGGCTGCCTTGATTCTCCTGACCCGGTAAGGGTACCGGCGCATAGTTTTTGCGCTCCACCTCCGGGGTCGGCGTAGGTGGAAGGGCCGTGGCAGTGGGCGCGGTAGTTGGCGCAATGGCCGGCGCGGGAGCAGACGCAGCCGGTGTGATGGTCAGGGTGCAGGCCGGCAAGCAGCCTACAACCAACAGCAGTAGCACAATCATCCTTAAAATTTTTACGGCCATTGTACCCTCATTCATCAGTAAATCGGTAGATAGGTAAATCGGTAGATAGGGTATCGAAGGGAATCCCCATTTACTGATATACCGATTTACTAATGTACCCATCTACCAATTTACTAATCTACCTATCTACCAATCGACCAATCGACATCATTCGTAGGCTAGGTTGGGTGCGAGCCACCGTTCCATGGTGGCCACATCCATGCCTTTACGCCGGGCATAGTCCTCCACCTGATCTTTGCCGATTCGACCCAGGCCAAAGTAGGTGGCGTTGGGGTGGGAGAAGTAGTACCCGCTCACCGCAGCCGCCGGGAGCATGGCGTAGCTCTCGGTGAGTTCGATCTGGGCATGGCAGGTGGCGTTGAGCACGCGGAAGAGTTCACCCTTTTCGGTATGATCCGGGCAGGCAGGGTAGCCGGGCGCGGGGCGGATGCCCTGATATGCTTCGGCGATCAGCGCTGCATTCTCCAACTGTTCTTCTGCTGCGTAGCCCCAGAACTCACGCCGCACCCGTTCGTGCATCCGTTCGGCAAAGGCTTCGGCCAGGCGGTCGGCCAACGCTTTGGCTAAGATGCTATTATAGTCATCATGGGCCGCCGCAAAGCGCTCCACCACCGCATCCAGCCCAATGCCGGCGGTGACCGCAAAGAGCCCCACATAATCCTGGACCCCACTGGACTTGGGCGCTACAAAGTCGGCCAGGGCGTAGTTGGGGCGGCCTGGTGGCTTCTCCATCTGTTGGCGCAGCGTGTGGATGGTCGCCAACAGGTGCGCATCCGCGGCCCTTTGGGCGCCATCCACGGCATAGAGCTCAATGTCATCACCCACACTGTTGGCCGGGAAGAGGCCGATGACCGCCTTCGCTGTGAGCCAGCCTTCTGCAATGATCTGTTGGAGCATGGCCTGCGCGTCGGCATAGAGCTGGCGTGCGGCCGCGCCGACCGTGGCGTCGTCCAGGATCTTAGGAAATTTGCCGGCCAACTCCCAGGTGGCAAAGAAGGGGGTCCAATCAATGTAGCGACTTAGCTCAGCCAGATCATAGTGGTCGAAACAGCGCAGACCGAGCATGTGGGGCGTGGGTGGCGTGTAGTTCTGCCAATCAGCTTGAAAGCCGTGCCGGCGCGCCTCTGCCAGTGTGCGGAGGTTGCGCTGGGCAGTGCGACCTGCGTGTTGGTCACGCACGGCGGCGTAGTCGCGACGGATTCCCGCGACATAGTCCGCTTGTTGTTGCGGGTTGAGCAGGTTGGCGGCCACGCCCACCGCGCGTGATGCATCCACCACATGGATGGTCGGCCCTCGTTTGTACTCCGGCTCAATGCGAATGGCCGTGTGGATCTTGGAGGTGGTTGCGCCACCAATCAGCAATGGAATCGAAAAGCCTTCCCGCTCCATTTCGCGCGCCATATGGCGCATCTCTTCGAGTGAAGGGGTAATCAGCCCGCTCAGGCCAATGATATCGACCTGCTCGCGCTGGGCCGTCTCCAAAATCTTGCTGGCGGGTACCATGACCCCCAGATCGATCACCTCGTAGTTGTTGCACTGGAGCACGACCCCTACAATATTTTTGCCAATGTCATGAACATCGCCCTTGACGGTGGCCATTAGGATCTTACCCTTGGCGCTGGTGTCGTCATTGGCAAGCTTCTCGGCCTCAATATAGGGAATCAAATAGGCCACAGCCTGTTTCATGACCCGGGCGCTCTTGACCACCTGGGGCAGAAACATTTTGCCGGCTCCAAAGAGGTCACCGACCACATTCATGCCATCCATGAGCGGCCCTTCAATCACCTGGATCGGGCGTTCCACCTGCTGGCGCGCCTCTTCTACGTCCTCGATGACAAAGGTATTGACGCCCTGGACCAAGGCATGGACAAGCCGTGCGCGCACCGGTTGGTTGCGCCAAGCGAGATCTTCCTGTTTCTCCTTGCGCTGCCCTTCCACATTCTCGGCCAGGGTGACCAGACGCTCGGTCGCATCGGATCGGCGGTTGAGCACTACATCCTCTACATGCTCCAGCAACGTTGCCGGCAGTTCCTCATAGATAGCCAGTTGCCCGGCGTTGACAATGCCCATATCCATGCCCGCCTTGATGGCGTGATAGAGGAAGGCTGAGTGAATCGCCTCGCGCACCAGATCATTGCCGCGGAAGGAGAAGGAGATATTGCTCACGCCGCCGCTGACCAGGGCGTGGGGCAGTTGCTGTTTAATGCGGCGCGTTGCTTCAATAAAGGCGACGCCATAGCCGTTGTGCTCCTCAATGCCGGTGGCCACGGCAAAGATATTGGGGTCGAAGATAATGTCCTGGGGCGGGAAGCCTACCTGCTCGGTGAGGATATGATAGGCCCGTTGGCAGATGGCTACCTTGCGTTCAACGGTGTCGGCCTGCCCCTGCTCGTCAAAGGCCATGACCACCACCGCCGCGCCATAGCGCCGCGCCAGCTTGGCCTGGCTAATGAAGGCGGCTTCGCCCTCTTTCATACTAATGGAGTTGACGACCGATTTGCCCTGAACGCACTTGAGCCCCGCCTCAATCACCGACCACTTGGAAGAATCGATCATCACCGGCACGCGCGCAATGTCCGGTTCCCCGGCCAGCAGATTTAGGAAGCGTACCATGGCTGCTTCGGCGTCAAGCAGCCCTTCATCCATGTTGATGTCAATGATCTGCGCGCCATTTTCCACCTGTTGGCGAGCTACTGCCAACGCCTCTTCGTAATTGCCCTCTTTGATCAGCCGGGCAAAGCGGCGCGAGCCGGTGACATTGGTGCGCTCGCCCACATTGACAAAGTTGGTTTGTGGGCCAATCACCAGTGGCTCTAGACCACTGAGGCGACAGCGCGGTTCAATCGTAGGCCGTGGCCGTGGGGCCACGCCTGCGACGGCGGCGGCAATCGCACGAATGTGGGCCGGCGTCGTGCCGCAACAGCCACCGACAATGTTCAACAAGCCATCCTCGGCAAATTCACGCAGCGCCGTGGCCATCATTGCCGGTGTCTCGTCATACCCGCCAAATTCGTTGGGCAGACCAGCATTGGGATAGATGCTCACATAGCTGCCGGTGACCTGGCCCAGATCATAGATATAGTCGCGCAGTGCTTTGGGCCCCAATGCACAGTTTAACCCGGCAATGAGCGGCTCGGCGTGCATCATCGAATACCAGAAGGCTTCTGTCGTCTGGCCGGTAAGGGTGCGCCCGCTGGCATCGGTAATAGTGCCGGAGATCATGAGCGGCAAGCGCACGTTGTGATCGTCAAAGTAGCGCAGCACGGCAAAGATGGCTGCTTTGGCGTTGAGTGTATCAAAGATCGTCTCAATGAGCAGCAGGTCGACCCCACCGTCCACCAGCCCTTGCGTTGCCTCGTAATAGGCGTCGGCCAATTCGTCAAAGGTGATATTGCGGGCGCCGGGGTCGTTGACATCGGGGGAGATAGAGGCGGTGCGATTGGTGGGGCCCAACGCGCCGGCCACAAAGCGCGGTTGCGCCGGTGTCTGTTGGGTCATCTCATCGGCCACTGCGCGTGCCAGTTGTGCGGCCGTCCGGTTGATCTCATAGGCCAGCGCTTCCATGCCATAATCGGCCTGTGAAACGGCGGTCGCCGCAAAGGTGTTGGTTTCGATGATATCCGCACCGGCTTCCAGATAGGCCCGATGGATTGCTTTCACAATCTCCGGCTGGGTGAGGACGAGCAGATCCGTGTTATTGGCGACATCAATGGGCCAATCGGCAAAGCGCTCACCGCGATAGCCGGCCTCATCAAGCTGATACTGTTGGGTCATTGTGCCCATCGCGCCGTCAAGGATTAAGATACGTTGGCGCAGTTGCTCCTGTAATAGAGCCGCTGTCGCAGTAGAAAAAGTAGACGTAGAAAAATCAGAAGTAAGGGTCATATGTTAAAGTCGCTCGCCTTCATGTCTGCGTAACTGGGCGGTGTCGCACAACTGGAACACAGCGTTATTCCAAACGTGATGACACAAGCTGGCCCACCGCTCGAACGGGCTTATGTGCTGACAGTAGGTGGCGTTGAAAAAACAGTGCGCACAAAGCTATCGGTAACGAAATTCATTGCGATCAGTGCCGGTGGCCCTGATTGACGCCACATGCCTCGTCCTTCGCAATGAGTAACTGCCATGCATATAAATCATAACCTACTCTGGCCGGAAGATCAAAAGCTATGGGTAACCACATCATTTGGCATGGTGGATGAGCAGGAGAAGGGATTCTCAAGAGATGAACAGCGGTGGAAACCGCCCTGTTGCAGGGCTGGATGAATGGAGGGCAATGGGATGGAGCGTGGCTAGCTCAGCCGTGTTGAGCGCCGTTGCGGGCTGCGACAGGTGTAAATTCAGCGGGCGCTGTCTGCGTCTTCTATGTTGCCGTCTGCGTTATCCACTGTGTGATGGTTTTCATCATCCGCTTCGGTGATCTCTCCCTCCCACTCGTCGAGCCAGACATCCACCATGACCTTACCTGCGGCCGCGGCGGCGGCAGAGGCCAAGATAGGCTGGCCTTCCTCATCCAGCTCAACATTGAAGATCTCGGCATATTTGGGCGCCGCTTGTAAATGTTCATAGAAGCGCTCAACGACCTCGTCTGGCGTATCATAGGCATAAGCGGTGGCTTTTTCGGTTTTGCCGCGCAGCACGACCATGACCGGCGCGCCGCCGCGCAGGTTGCGCCACCAGGTGCGGTGACTGTGGCTCAAGACGGCGAGTAGATCTTCATCCTGAATATAGTTGACAGGCGTGGTGTAGCGTTTGCCGCTTTTGCGTCCGGTTACCGTAATCAGCATGACTTCATTACTAGCCATGCTGTGCCAAGGCGAACGCAGGATGAACTTCATCACGGGGTTTGCAAAGAGTAGGGTCAGGTTACGTTTAGCCATGAGGATTGATTGTGATCAGTAGGGCAGTAGTCAGTGAGACAGTAGTCAGTGAGACAGTAGTCAGTGAGACAGTAGTCAGTGAGACAGTAGTCAGTGAGACAGTAGTCAGTGAGACAGTAGTCAGTGAGACAGTAGTCAGTGAGACAGTAGTCAGTATCCGTTTCTGTCTGACTGTCCCACTGATTACTGACCACTGCCTCACTGAGTGGGCAGGGTGACTTCTACGTTAAATTGCGCGGTTTGGATCATCGGCAACAGGTCGGTGATAAAGCCGGTCAGCGCCGTGGTGTCCGCATCGGGTGCTCCGAGCAGCCCCATGTTGGCCCCCAGTTGCATGGCATATTGTAATTTGCCTTCGTCCCAACTGATATAGGGAAGCTGTTTGTCGTTAATGCTAATGTGAATGCCTTGCTCATCGGTGGCCAACGTGATCTTGGCGATGCCCATCTCGGTCAATTGACTGAGCCGGTCGGCGGACAGTTGCAGACTATCGAGCGGAATTCCAGTCAGCGCCGCCCAATCCGCACCGCTCATGCCACCGATTTGGGGAACGCCAGCATCATCATAAGCGATCGGGATATTGATCTTCGCCGGTGTGCCGCCAACGCTCTTGAGGAAGTTGGCCTGGGCCACAGCTGCGGCGTCGGCAGCACTGCCTTCCCCGCTGACCACAGCCGGAATCGGTTCAGCGCCCTGCTGCAACGGGAAGCGCAGGGTCACACCAATACCCAGATCAGAGATCTTGGGGAGAATGTCCTGGAGCACAGCCAGGCTTTCGTTGTTCATGTTGGCCAAAAGTTCGTCCGCTGAGGCCAAGGAAGCGCTATCCCACTGCAAGGAAGGGATGGCCTGGCCGTTGACCAGGATCGTCAGGCCGGTAGGTGAGGTCGAAATCTGAATATGTTGGATGTTATTATCCACCAACGTCTGCACCTGGCTCGGGTCCAACTTTACACTATCCAGCGGTACGCCCAGCGCCGCCCCCAAATCACCGACCGCCACACCGCCCATACTGGCGTTGCCGTCGGCATCAATATCCAGGGTAATCGCCGGCAGATCGACGAGCAGATCTTGGTCACTAACCGCAGCCGCCAAGTCACCACCGCCCACGCGTGGCGTGCAGGCTGCCATCAATAAAACGCCGACCAAGAGAAATGAGAAATAAATGAGTACTTTCTTATTGGGCATGGACACTGGCCTCCTGTTTGCTTCTGTATACCTGAAATCGTTTAGATCGGTCGGGGCGCGTCTCCTCAGTGGGGGCGCTCGTCAGAAAGAGATGCTCTGGTCACGCGTGGTTTCCCCAGTTGTGGGATACACCCGAACAGTTGTATGTGCTGCTCAGTATAAAGATTTGTGTCGCAATCAATTAGGGGCTATCACAGGTTGTGATCGAGGCTCATGTAGGTTGCCAGACGAAATTGCATAAATCTCAGAGAGAACCATGCCCATTTCACCTCCTCGCCCATATGAGCAGTGATCGAACAATTTATCAAGGGCATTCTACACTTGCTGACAGCTTGTGTCAACTATAAATTTGGGTGCGGCGTATTTCACTTTGGCTCTATATGGATAGCAGGAGCGTGTCGAACATTCCGGGAATGGGCCAGTTTTAGGCGAAAGCACCATGTTCGCCATTGAGAAGCTTGCTCCAAACCGCGGCCCATTCCCGGAATGTAAACAGCAGATCCTTGCAACGCATAAAGAGCCTTCAAAGTGAAATGCGCCCACAAATTTCCCATCTGCGCCGATCGCGGTATAATGAGCGCAGCAAAATAATGAAATGTTGGTATAGCCTTGAGTGAGACCATCCTTGACTGACTTTGTAACCGAACAACCATCTGAACAAAAGCACACCAGCCCAACGCCCGCTCCCTCCCCCTGGTTCAAGCCACACAGTCGCCAGACGGTGGCGGGTGACCTGGCGCTCCTGGTGACCTCTGACCATAAGCGTTATCTGCTGACCCTCCAGCCCCAGAACCAGCTACACACCCATCAGGGCATCTATCCCCATGATGATCTGATCGGCCAAGAATGGGGGAGCGCAGTGCGCAGCCAACTTGGCCAGGCTGCGCTGCTCTTGGAGCCGGGGTTGGCTGATCTCATGACTCATCTACGCCGCGGCACCCAGATAATCTTTCCCAAAGATGCTGCACAACTGATCCAGCGCCTGAGTTTGCGGGCCGGCGGCCAGGTGATTGAGGCGGGCACCGGCAGTGGCGGGCTAACGGTGGCGTTGGCCTGGGCGGTGGCGCCGACCGGTGTTGTCTACACTTACGAAACGCGCGAGGATAATCATCTGCTGGCCCGCCGCAATTTGGAGCGAGTCGGCTTGCTACCTTACGTGCAGATGTTTCAGGCTTCAATTGAAGCGGGCTTTCATCAGCGCGATGTCGATGCCTTGGTTTTAGATGTGCGCGAACCGTGGCGCTTTTTGGAGCAAGTGCGCGCGGCGCTGCGCCCCGGTGGCTTCTTTGGCAGCCTTGTGCCGACCACCAACCAGGTCAGTGAATTATTGACGGCGCTCGAAGACCATCACTTTGTGGATATTGCCGTAGAAGAGGTCTTGGTGCGCGGCTACAAACCGATCCCCGATCGCCTGCGTCCTCAGGATACGATGACGGCCCATACCGGCTACCTCATCTTTGGCCGCCCGATTAGCCGTGAGATCGACTCCTCACTCTGGCACGCCAAAGAGCGCCAGCGCTATCGCGCCCGCAAACAGTTTGAAGCCGAAGTTGCCGCAGAAGCCGCCCGGCGCGCCGCAGAAGGCAACCCAGAAGGACGTAAATATCCGCGGCTGCCCTTGCCAGGGTGAGTAATGGCTAGTCTTACCTGCCACCCCGTTCGCACTTGAGAATGCTTACTACACGTTGTGGCCTACTGATACTAATAAGACCGCGGCAGCCCCAGCACATGTTGCGCCACATAGGAGAGGACCAGATTGGTCGAAATCGGCGCGATCTGGTAGAGGCGTGTCTCACGGAATTTGCGTTCAATGTCATATTCGTTGGCAAAGGCAAAGCCGCCAAAGGTCTGCATGGTGGCGTTGGCCGCCTCCCACGCCGCATCGGCGGCCAGCAACTTGGCCATGTTGGCCTCGGCACCACAGGGCTCACCGGCATCAAAGCGGCGCGCCGCTTCATAGCGCATGAGGTCGGCGGCGCGCAGATTGACGTGGGCGCGGGCAATGGGGAATTGAATGCCCTGATTTTGGCCGATGGGCCGATCAAAGACCACCCGCTCCTTGGCGTAGGTGGTAGCTCGTTCAATAAACCAGTCACCGTCGCCAATCGACTCCGCGGCAATGAGAATGCGTTCGGCATTGAGCCCATCCAACAAATAGCGAAAACCACGTCCCTCTTCGCCAATTCGGTTGGCCGCCGGCACCGTCAGGTTATCAAAGAAGACCTGCGCGGTGTGGTGGTTGATCATGGTCGGGATGGGCTGGATGGTGACGCCGTTGCCCACCGCCGTGCGCAGATCAATCAAAAAGATAGAGAGCCCTTCGGTCCGTTTGGTCACCTGTTCCAGTGGTGTCGTGCGCGCCAGCAGCAACATCAGGTCAGAGTGAGCCACACGCGAGGTCCAGATCTTCTGGCCGTTGATCACATAGTGGTCGCCCTGGCGCACAGCGCTGGTGCGAATGCGCGTGGTGTCGCTGCCGGCGTCCGGCTCGGTAACGCCAAAGGCTTGCAGACGCAATTCTCCCGCAGCGATCGGGGGCAGATATTGCTCCTTTTGTGCGTCGGAGCCGTGCCGTAGCAGCGTGCCCATAATATACATCTGGGCATGACAGACGCCGGCATTGCCGCCGCTGCGGTTAATTTCCTCTAAAATGATCGAAGCTTCGGTCAGGGTGCTGCCGCCGCCGCCATAGCGCTCTGGGATCAGCGCCGCGAGATAGCCGGCCTCGGTCATGGCGCGCACAAACGCTTCCGGGTAGGCGCGTTCCGCATCAACCTTTTGCCAATACGTGTTGGGAAAGCCGTCACAGAGCCGTCGCACATAACGACGCAGCTCGGCATACTGTTGTTGGTTGTCCACAGTGTTTGCTTTCTGGTGGTTGGTCAATTCTTTGGTAGGACAGTAGGGCAGTACATCAGTAAGTCAGTTGCGTGTACTGTCTCACTGCTCACTGTCTCACTGCTCACTGTCCCACTGTCCTACTGCGCTGCGCCAATCGCGATCTTGATCACCACCTCGTCGCCCAGGCGATAGGAGCCGTTGAGCGCTTCAAAGCCGGCGAGGGTCTGCTCTAGCGGCAGCACATGGCTGACCATGTCGGCAAAGGGTAGTTCGTTGTTTTCCAGCAGCGCGACGGCGCGGACAAAGTGATGGTGACGGCTGCCCCAGATGCCTTCCAGGCGCAGGTTGGGGCGCAGGAAGTGGACGTTGGGGTTAATCGGCACGGTGCCAATATCGACAAAGTGGCCCACCTCGACAAAAGTCCCATCCTCTTTCACATAACCGAGCCCTTCGGGGAAGGCCGGCAAAAAGCCGGCGCATTCAAAGACCACATCGGCCCCTTGGCCCCTGGGTGTGTGGCTGAGCACCAGCGCCTTGCGTTCTTCCGCATCGCGCACAGACTCAATGTCGATCACCACGTGGGCGCCCAGCCGTTTGGCCAATTCTAGGCGGGGGGCCGGGCCGCCGATCACAATGATACGCGCCGCACCGCTGAGCTTGGCGCAGGCGAGCGTCATGAGGCCAATTGCGCCGGAGCCTTGGACTATGACCGTGTCCCCCAGTTGCACGTTGCCGCGCATAACGGCATGGACACCCACCGTAAAGGGTTCAGCCAACACCCCTACGGCCGGCGGCGCTTCTGAGCGAATATAGCAACTGCCGGCGCCGGAGAGATAGATGTAGTCGGCAAAGCCGCCGGTAAAAGGCTCATCGATGCCACGGAACCCGTAGGCGTCGCCACTGTTGCGTGGGTGAAAGACCAGGCGATCCCCCTCCTTGATGGGGTTGCCCAGATAGTCGGTGGTGACGCCAGCGCCGAGCGCCTCAATGACGCCGACCGCCTCATGGCCCATAAAGGTGGCCGGGCTAATGCCCTTCTGCCAATTGTGCAGATCAGTGCCGCAGATGCCGGCCAACTCCTGGCGCAGCAAAATGGTATTGGGCGCCGGGTCGGGGACAACGAATTCTTCAACATCAAATTCTTGGCCGTGGGTGACCACGGCGCGTCCTGTTCTCGCCATGATTAAATCCTCCTTGATATATCAATTTTTCTTTTGTAGCGCCCACAACTGGCGCGTCAACTGTGCATGCCCAACATGCTGACTCATGTGTTCAATGGCGTGAACGATGTCATAGCGCACGTTCAAATAGCCACCGGGACGCAATGGGTGGGGACGCCCGCCGTCGAGATCAGCCGCACTGAGGCTGTTGAGCAGCGTGCGTACATAGTCATGGCTGCGTTCGGCGCGCTGACGCAAATAGTCGGGATCGTGGTTGGCGGGGCCAAATTCGTTGCTGCCCTCATCGCCATCAACGGCGACCCAGTCAATCCGTTCCAGGCACCACTCGGCGCGGCGCAGCAGGTACACAGTTGACGAGATGCTGTGCGCAATGAGCCAGCCCAAGGAACCCGCCGGCCCGCGCCAGGGACTCTGGTCAAAGGGTTTCCAGAGCAGCGCCGCCGCCGGCAAGTCAGCTAATAGGTCGTCAATCTCACGATATTTTTCGGCAAAGAGCCGTTGATAGGTTTGGAGTTCCGGCGATGAATTCATTGTCTACCCCCGATCAACCACATTCTCCGGCATTTGTAAAATGATGTGAGAGTCTCTTGCGGCCAGTTCGCGCAATTCTGCCGTAAACCCACTGCGGCTATAGAGTGCATACCAGAAATCCCACCCCCGTTCATCACCCAACCATTGTTTGCTCTTGGCCTGCAACGCCACTAAATCAGCGACATTCATGAGTTGCCGTCGCCAGCGGCTTTCGCCAAGCAGTACACTGCGGCGTTCCCGATGGACGGCCACCAGATCAATTTGCGCCTGCTTCGACCACCACGATCCCACTTCTTCCGCCCAAAAGGGAATCACCCGTTGCGCAGAAAGGTGATACACATGCTGCCGCGCGATTTCCTCCCACGCGAAGGCTACAAAGGTATCCCAACCCGGTCGCACGATCTCTTGAATCAGCCATTCGGCCTCATCAAACTCAATTTGGGTAGTATAAGGCAGAATCCAGTGTCCCCAAAAGCGCAAGTATGGATCAACCAAATACCAGGCGCCCCAAGCGCGCTGGTTGGTAATAGGACCGACGGGACGACGATTTTCCACGAGCCCCAGCCCACGCAGTGTATCCAGGTAACGTGTGGCCGTGGCGCGGTCGGAAAAACCGGCGGCTTTGCTAATGGCACTCACGGTGTGGTGGCCTTGGGCAATTGCGCGTAGCAGCGCGGCATATAGACGCGGTTCTCGCAACTCTTCACGCAACAACAAGTCCGGTTCTTGATAGAGAAAACTATCGCGGTTAAAGACCACACGGCGCAGTGCCGCCCAGATCGTTTGCTGTTCGGTCATCAACTGTAGATACCCCGGCATGCCACCTACCGTTGCATAGAAGTCGACAAACTCTTCGGCGGCGAGATCCGGCAAAAAGAGCGCGGCATCCTGAATCGCGAGCGGTTTCAAAAAGAGATGACTGGTCCGACGACCATAGAGGGGAGCCTTGCGATCGAGAATATCCCGTTCCATTACCGAAAAATAAGAGCCATTAAGTATCAACATCAATTGTGTATGCTGCAGAACCTCATCCCAACTGTGTTGCAAGACAGAGGCCAGGCGGCTGCTGGAACCGGCGATGTACGGCCACTCATCAAGGATAACGAGCAGACGCTCCGCAGTGGCTAAGCTGCCCATGGTCCGAAAGAGCATTTCCCAAGAGCCGTAGGTAAAATCCAACGCGGGTTGCAAGCCAGGATGCTCGATTTGATAGAGGTACGCTGATAGTCGGCGTAACTGACTCTCTTCTGAATCCAGATAGGCGGTAAAACGGAGTGCACGCTTGCCCTGGGCAAACGCGGTAAGCAAGGCTGTCTTGCCCACCCGCCGTCGGCCTGTAATCACAACAAATTCAGAGCGCTTTGATCGGTAGCGTAACTCGAGTGCTTCTAGTTCTCGATTCCGGTCAATAAACTGCGGATGGGTTGACATGAGACTTCCTGAGTCTAACAAGCGATAAATGGTAGTGCACAATTAGTATACTTATGAACTACCATTTTGTAAATTCGCCAGAAATATCAGAAAAAGCGCCGCGCCTTCTTGGCGGTGACGATCTCTGTGTTCATCCCCACCCAGTGCAGGCTGCCATTGTAGCGTCCATGCTCCATCTTCACGCAGCGGTCGATGATCACATCTAGGCCGGCGGCCTCGGCGCGCTTGGCGGCGTTGAGATTGACAATGCGCAGTTGCATCCAAACCGCTTTGGCGCCAATCGCAATCGCCTGTTCCACAATCTCATCACAGGCCGGGGCGGGGCGGAAGATGTCTACCAGGTCAACGGGCTCTGCCACGCTGAGCAGGTCCGGGTATGCGCGCTCGCCCAGGATCTCATCCGCCGTGGGATTCACGGGGATGACCCGGTAGCCTTCGTACTTGAGATAGGAAGCCACAAAGTAGCTGGGGCGCTGCGGATCTTTGGAGAGGCCGACCATGGCGATGGTCTTGGTGTCGGCCAGAATGCGGCGAATCGTGGCCGGGTTTTGGTATTGGGCTTGTTGCTCAGGCGTGAGCACCGAATTCATGCGGATATCGCAGACAAGGCTTGTTCCAGATCCCATAGTAGATCCTCCGTTGTTTCAAGACCAATGGATAGACGAATCATCTCCGGGCCAACGCCGCCGGCGCGCAGTTCCTCGTCAGAAAGCTGCTGGTGGGTGGTAGAGGCGGGATGAATGACCAGGCTGCGGGCGTCGCCCACATTGGCCAGATGTGAAAAAAGGTGCAGCGCCTCAATAAACTCTTGGCCGGCGCGGCGTGGGTTGGCCGCTCTGATGCCAAAGGTAAAAATGGCGCCCGGTCCTTTGGGCGTATACTTCTGCGCCAGGGCTTGATAAGGGCTCTCCGGCAAGCCGGCATAGGCGACCCATGCCACCCTGGGATGGCCCTGCAGAAATTCGGCCACTGTCTGGGCATTGGCTACATGGCGGTCCATGCGCACCGAGAGTGTATCCAGCCCCTGCAAGAGCAGAAAGGCATTAAAAGGCGAGAGACAACTGCCGACGTCGCGCAAGGTTTCGGCACGCGCTTTCATCAAGAAGCCATAGTGGCCAAAGGTCTCATAAAATTTGAGATCGTGGTAGGAGGGCGATGGGTCGGCAATAGTGTGAAAGTGGCTGTAGTCAAATTTGCCCGACTCAATAATGACGCCGGCTATCGAGGTGCCGTGGCCGCCAATGAATTTGGTGGCTGAGTGGATCACAATGTCGGCGCCGTGGTCAATGGGTCGGCAGAGATAGGGGGTAGCAAAGGTGTTGTCCACAATGAGGGGAATGCGTTTACGGTGGGCCAATTCCGCTAACGGCGCTAGATCGAGGATCGTGCCCTGGGGATTGCCGATAGTCTCCCCATAGAGCGCGCGCGTTTTGGGGGTGAGAGCAGCTTCCCAGTGGTCTAGGTTTGTCGGATCCACAAAGTGGACCTTGACCGAAAGCTTTTTAAAGGTGTGGGTAAATTGGGTAACCGTGCCGCCATAAAGATGGGCCGACGCCACCACCTCATCCCCCGGCTCCAGCAGCGTCAGCATGGCAATGAACTGGGCTGCCATACCGCTAGCGGTGGCCACGGCGCCCGTGCCATTCTCCAACGAAGCGATGCGCTCCTCGAAGACAGCGGTGGTCGGGTTGTTGATGCGCGTATAGATATTGCCATACTGTTTCAACTCAAAGAGTTGGGCGGCATAGTCGGTGTCATCAAAGACATAGGAAGTGGTCTGGTAGATGGGTACAGCCCGCGCCCCGGTGGCGGCGTCGGGAATGTGGCCGGCATGTAACATGCGGGTCTCAAAACCAAATTGTCGTTTTGCTGGCGGCATAAGCGCTCCCTAGGAATGAAGTAGGATCTCTGCTTTGATTGTAGCACAGGGCCACCCCTTTGAAAAAGTATCTGAATAGTTTGGGCGCACACCCCCAACGAGAGCAGAAACGCATCCTACTGGGGCAGCAAAATTGACACACCCGAAAACTGATGCTAGAATACGAAACACCGCATACGATTGCATAAAGTTACATAAAGTTACATAAAGTTGTCGCTCAAATTGTTTACATACTTGTTGTGTAATTTTTTGTTATATAATTTATAGCATCCCAATCTGATCAATCTTGCATAAACCTGATTGTGCTGAACATGACAACAACGCGGCGCGTACAGCCGGCGAAACGCGTCACCATGCGTGACGTAGCTAAATTGGCTCAAGTGTCACAGAGCACTGTTTCACGCGTTTTGAGCCATACGCCCCAAGTAATCCCGATTGGCGACGAGACGCGCCAACGGGTATTGAATGCTGTCACCGAACTGGGCTATTACCCCAATCTGCACGCCGGCAGCTTGCGCGGCCAGAAGACGCGCATGATCGCGCTGTTGATTGCGGATATTTCCAATCCCTTTTACCACCCCATGGTGCGCGCCGCCCAGGATGTGGCCCATGCCCATCGTTATGATGTAATGGTGACGAATTCGGATCATGTACGCGAGAATGAATTACTCTTCTGCGAATCATTGATTCGCCGCCCCGTCGATGGCATTATTCTCGTCCCCTATCATCTGACCAATGAGCATATTGACCAATTGATTATGCAGACCGGCGCTTCGATTACCGTGTTGGGACAGCACATTACCCATAAGGCAGTAGATGTGGTCTGTGTCGATGATGGCAAAGGGACTTATGATGCCATTTCCTGGCTGATCCGTGAACGGGGTCATCGGCGTATTGGGTTTATTGGGGTCACCCAACGCTTTCCTCCTGGCGCCCGGCGCTATGCGGCGTATATACGGGCGATGCAAGATGCCGGTCTGTCTCTCCCCACAGACGATTACCTGGAAGGGGATTGGTCAGTGGAAAGTGGCCAATGGGCCATGCGGGCGTTTTTGCAGTCACCCACTCCCCCCACAGCGATTTTTGCCTGTAACGATTTGATGGCGATTGGCGCGATCTTGGCTGCTCAGGAGCTGGGTTATCGCGTGCCCGAAGATGTTGCCGTCGTGGGTTTTGATAACATTCCGGCTGCGTCCTGGCTACGCCCCCGCCTGACGACCGTAGAACAGTCGGCGGCGGCCATTGGGCAAACATTGGCGCAGGCGCTTTTTGAACGGGTTGAGGGCAAGGTGACGGGCCAACGGCGCCATGAGATTCCCTGTGCTTTGATTCAGCGCGAATCGGCCTGACGTGCTGTGGTGGTTTTACCAATCGAGCCACACCAAGCGTTGTGCCAATCGTCTCTCCAACGCTACGCACAGTTGTAACGGTTCGGTTGTTGCATTATAGGTTCTGTTGACATTTACCACCCAAAGGGTTCCCGGCCCTCCGGTAAACTCCCTGAGAAGTGTGTAATCCTTCTCTGGAGGGCTGTAAAATGTCAACGGCTCCTAGTTTATATCGTATTTAGTGTTTTTATGCATTCCAAACCTTAGGAGAAAAAGATGAAAACGGAACAGGTTAAAGGTGGTCTATCCCGCCGACAGTTTCTCGTGAATAGTGCCGCGGTTTCGGCCTGGTTGGCTTTAGTTGCCTGCGCCCCGAGCGCTGCCCCAGCTGATGGTGAAGCCGAGGCGGCAGCGCCCGCAGCCCCGGCGGCTCCTGCTGCCGAACCCACCGTTGCCATTGGTGAATATGGCAGCGGCGGCGATCCGGTGGTGCTTTGGCATGGTCTCGGCGGCGCCGATGGCGCCACCTTTGCGGTGATGTTGGAACAATATGCCAACGAACACGAAGCACCTGTCCGTTCAGAAACCTATGGGTGGGATGTCTTCTTCCAGAAGTTCCCCACTGCGGTTGCCGCCGGCACGCCACCGGATATGGCGATTTTCCACGCTGCTGAAGTGCCGCAGATGACCGATCAAGGGCTGATTAAGCCGGTCGACGATATCTTCTTCAGCACCGACCGCCTGCCCAAGGACGATTTTACCCCCGCGATCATGAACACGGTTACCATTGACGGCAACACTATGGTCGTGCCGTTCGACACCCACGGCTGGAACATGTATGTCAATACCGAGCTTGTCAAAGCCGCCGGTGGTGATCCAGAAAATCTACCGGCCAATGGCGCCGAATTCCTCGATTTGGCCTTGAAGATCACCACCGACAAGAATGGCAAACATCCGGGCGAGGATGGCTTTGATGTGGACAATGTTGCGGTCTGGGCGTGGCACCAGAGCTGGAATCGCTTCACCTACCCGTCGCTGCTTGGTATGTTTGGCGGCGCGATCTTCGATGCTGACAGCAACACGGCGACACTGAACAGCGAAGAGAATGTCCAAGCGCTGCAATATGCTTACGATCTCTACTATACTCATATGGTTGCCCCGGCGCCGCTACCCGGTCTACCCGGCGCCTATGATTTCTTCAAGACCAATTCACAGGCATTTATGTGGGATGGCACCTGGTCACTCAATTTCTTCAAAGACAATCCCGACATCGAGAAGATCACTATCGGCGCCCCATTGAGTTCCTTCGCACCCGATGGCAAGATCGTCCAGAAGATCGATGCGCATATTATGGCGTTGCCGGTTGGCATTAGTGATGCCGCGCTGGAGCGCTCCAGCAACTTGATTGAATGGCTCTCCAACAGTGGTAAGACCTGGGCCACCTCCGGTCAGATCCCGGCGCGTACTTCCGTCCAACAAGATCCGGAAGTCCAGGCGATCTGGTCTGTGAAATCGGCGGCTGAGAACTTTGCCAAATATGGCAAGACCGATGTGCCGCACAAAGCCTTTATCGAGATCCAAACAGCGTGGGAAGCGGCCATCGGCGCGGCCATGTCCCAAACCACCCCGCTGCAACAGGCGCTGGATGAAGGCAATACGACCATTCAGGCGATTTTGGACCGCGGTTAATACTGAGGTGAATCAGTAGACAGTGGACAGTGGACAGTTATCAGTAGACAGTAGATCATAAGTGTAAAGATAAGCTGAGATTTATGAAAAAGTAATCAGTGGCCAGTGTACGGAGGGAGCAATCACTGATTACTGCTCTAGCTACCGTAGGGTTTGAGATCTGTACGCAAGGGGATGAAGTCCCCTTGCTAGACAACAGCGCCCGATCGGGTGCCCCCTGGGCGCGGGCTTGTGCTACTGGGAAAGCCGGGTTTTATCGGGCGCTGTTGGTAGCCCCACCCAGAGATTCTTTCGTGCCTGCTCGAAAGGCACGATACCAGGGTACCCGTTCATCGCAGGGCGGTTTCCCGCTCAAATTTAAAACCCTACGGTAGCTGGATTACTGGTTACTGATAACTGACAACTGCCCTGTTGGAGACAAAGGTGATCATGGCTGTTAAAACACGCACCCTGCCTAGTTCTACATTGCGTAGCGGCAGCAGCAAGCGCTGGATCAAAATCCGTAAGCAGTTGCCGAACTATCTTTTCATCTTGCCCCATTTCCTACTCTTTCTGATCTTTCTGGTCTATCCGATTATTCGGGGCTTGCAGATTAGTCTCTATGAGTGGAAGATCATGTTGCCGACCAGCCAGCAACCCTTTATCGGCTTGCAGAATTACACGATGTTGGCCAATGATAAACTCTGGTGGCAGGTGACGAATAATACACTCTACTTTGCGGCCATTACGGTCGCCTTGAACATTACTCTGGCGCTCTTTATGGCGACGGTTTTGAACAAAGGCTTTACCGGACGTGACTTTTTCCGCACGCTCTTCTATGCCACCTCGGTGCTTTCCGTAACGGCGGTAGGGATCATCGCGGCTCGGGTCTGGGATCCACAGCGGGGCATCATCAACTACTTTATTGTCGATGTCTTTCACGGGCCGCGCATCCAATGGTTTGGCAGCCCCACCTGGGTATTGCCCGTGCTAGCCTTTACCACCGTCTGGTGGACCTTTGGCTTCCCCATGCTGGCCTTTCTCGCCGGGTTGCAGAACATACCCGATCCCATCTACGAAGCGGCCAAGATTGATGGCGCTACGGGGTGGCATTCTTTCTGGCGAATTACGCTACCACTGCTAACGCCGACCATGCTCTTTGTGTTGGTGACCCAATTCATTGGCCATATGCAGATGTTTGGTCAATCTTATCAACTCACCGGTGGTGGTCCCGGCAACGAATCGCGCACCATCGTCTTTTATCTTTATGAAACGGCCTTTAAGTTTTTCCGGCTGGGCTATGCCTCAACCATGGCGTTGTGGCTGGCCGTCTTCATGGGAATTATTACGATCATTCAGTTTTATGTATTGCGCGAGCGCACCGAAGCCTAAACCCAAGTCAACTTGAGAACGAAAATTCTACTCTTTTGCAAAGGGGCATGCTCAAGTTGCGGCGAGGATAAACGCCGTACAGTACGGCGCTCTAGGGAGAGAGATTAAAACCAATTATGGCGACAACTGCGAAAACAATTTCAACCCGCCCCATAAACGCCACGCGCCGGCGGCTGCGCTTTAGCTGGAGCACGCTGGTGATTTATCTCGTGATGACGCCCTTGGCCGTGGCGCTGATTGTGCCCATCTGGTATATGGTAGATATGGCCTTTACACCGGAAGAGTTTCAGTTGCGCTGGCCAATTGTGTGGATGCCGATCCCTTTCACGACCCAGAATTTTATCCACATATACATCGACAAGACGCTGCCCATCATGCGCTGGCTGCTCAATAGCGCCATCGTCACTGGTTTTGGCACCTTGACCATCCTCTTGCTGGCTTCGTTGAGTGCCTATGCCTTTGCCCGCCTGGAGTTTCCTGGACGTAGCTTTCTCTTTTCCCTGCTCATTGCCAGCTTGCTCATTCCCGGTACGGTGACGTTGATTCCAGCCTTTTTGTTGTTGCGCGATATTGGAACGATTCCCGTGGTCGGTCCCTACTTGGGGTTGGGCACCTACAGCGCCATCTGGCTGCCGGCCTTTGCCCATGCCTGGGCGATCTTCTTTCTGCGCCAACAATTTTATTCGATCCCGCGTGAATTAGAAGACGCAGCCTATATCGATGGTGCTGGCCGTTTCCGCGTCTTCTGGCAGATCTGTCTACCCCTGGTGCAAGCGGCGCTGGTGGCGCAGGGCATTTTTACCGCATTGGGTTTCTGGAATGATCTTTTCTGGCCGCTCATTGTGCTGAATGACCGCAACGGGTTAACGCTGCCGGTCGGTCTGTTGGTGCTCAGCCAAGGCAGCTATATCCAACGCGGTTTGGCCTTTGCCGGTGGGTTCATCGCTTCGGCGCCGCCCCTGATCCTCTATGCCATCTTCCAACGGCAAATTGTGCAGGGCATCTCCACGGCTGGTTTGGCTGGGCGGTAGTTAATTTCGCAGAGAAAGAAGAAGTTGTTGTACCCAAGCTGTTTGCTCTTCAGAAAGTTTGGGTGGCGGCGGTGCATCCTGGTAGTCTAGTTGGACATCGTAAGCGCCTAAATCGTAAACAGCGGCGACAGCGCTGCCCAAATCAAGGAGAACATCAGGATCCGGTTGGCGCAGTGGCACATCAACAACCGGCAGCCGATCATGCAGTTGAATAGGCCATACTTTGACACGCGGTCGCGTTTCGATACGGCTCAACATTACATAGTAGGGAGCTTCTGGGACAGGAAGGACTAAGGGTGGTCGTTTGCCGCCACGCAGGAGATCAATTTCCAGTAAATGGACTTGTCTAGCTCTGAGAATATGCCGGCGCTTTTCCAAATAATGTTGATAGGCCTCATGGCCGACGCGTTTGTTAACCGGCGATAAAATTTCGATAACGGCAACCAGTTCTTGCTCAACTGCAGTATAGATTTCAACCGAATGTTGGCGAAAGGGAAAATCGATTTCCACTTCACTTTCAACGGCTGTTGGTGGTTCAAGCACAGCGGTTGCTGGGTTACCCGACGGCATGAATGGCGAAGGTAATGGTCGTGATGATTGAAAGACACTAACGTCTGGATAGGTGCCTTGTTTTTCGCCAATGGCAACCGTTTCATAGGTAACATACGGAATCAAGCGCGCAAAATAGTGGGGACGAATCAAGCCATTGAGGCGATTGCGAATTTCTGTCGCCAAGGCATTGTGAAAGTCGCCCCACAGCGACGGCTGCTCGATATAGGGATCCATGCCTGGAAATGGCGATGGCATGTCTGCCTCCTTTGCCCATATATGATCTACAATCTATCTGCTCTTAATTTTACCATATTTCAATTAGAAAGCGAACCAAAAGCGTTATCCTTATGAATACGACAGCACAAATTTATTTGGACACCAACCGCACCATTGCGGAGATTTCGCCGCTGCTCTTTGGCGGTTTTGCCGAGCACATGGGGCGCTGTGTCTATGAAGGCATCTATGACCCAGCTTCGCCGCTGGCCGACGCAGAGGGCTTCCGCACCGATGTGTTGGATGCGCTGCGCGAACAGCAGTACACCATCATGCGCTACCCAGGCGGCAACTTCTTGAGCGGCTACAACTGGCTTGATGGCGTTGGCCCCAAGGAGCAACGCCCGCGCCGCCGTGACCTGGCCTGGCAATCGATTGAGACCAACCAGTTTGGCACCAACGAGTTTATGCGCTTCTGTGACAAGGTCAACAGCCTGCCCATGTTGGGGGTGAATCTGGGCACCGGCACGATTGAGCAGGCGTCGGCGTTGGTTGAATATTGCAACGCACCGACCGGCACCTACTATGCCGACTTGCGCGCCAGCCACGGTCGCCAAGATCCCTACGGCGTCAAATATTGGTGTCTGGGCAATGAAATGGATGGCCCCTGGCAGATCGGCCATCTGGAGATGGATGAGTATGCGCGTAAAGCGCGCGAGGCAGCCAAGATGATGCGCTGGCAAGATCCGTCGCTCAAGTTCATCTCTTGTGGCTCTTCCAACAACCGTATGCCCACCTATCCCGAATGGGATCGGGTGACGTTAGAGACCTGCTGGGAGTTGGTTGATTATCACTCGATTCACTACTACGCCGGCAACCGTGAGGATGACAGCGCAAGCTACCTGGCTCTGGCGGTCGAATTGGAAGATTTCGTGGACACCATGGCCGCCACGCTGCGCTATGCCAAAGCCAAACGGCGCAGCACCCACGATGTTTATCTCTCCTGGGATGAGTGGCAGGTCTGGTACAAAGATCGCGGTGGGCGGGGCGGCTGGAGCGAAGCGCCCCACCTCTGTGAGGAGATCTATAACCTGGAAGATGCGCTTGTCGTGGCTCAGTGGCTCAACGTTTTTCTGCGCAAAGCAGATGTGCTCAAAGTGGCCTGTGTCGCGCAGATTGTCAATATTATCTCGTGGCTTCAGACCCGCCAGGATGGATTGTTGATTCAGCCGTCGTTCTACCCCTTTAAGCTGGTCAGCAACTGGGCGCGTGGCAACGCCTTGGATGTCCTCACCACTGCGCCCGTGGTAGAGACGCCCAGATATGGCGGCGTCCCCGCCTTGGATGTCTCCGCCAGCCATGACCCGGCCACTGGTCAACAGGCGCTTTTTATTGTCAATCGCAGCCAAAGCGACACGATCAACACTGAGATTACCTGGCAGAGCGCAGCGCCCACCGCCGTCAACGAAGTGTGGCAATTAGCCGGGACCGATCTCAAAGCGGCCAACTCCTGGGAAGATCCCAATGCGCTGACCGCCAAGAAGCTGCGCAAACCCACCCTCAAGGATGGTAAAATCGCACTGAAAGTACCGCCGCTTTCATTTACGGCAGTGAGTGTGAAGGAGTAGTAATTGGGTGAGTAGTGATTGGGTGATTGGTGATTTCGCGCCCCAAGGGCCCCCGCTCAATTACCAATCACCAATCACCCAATCACCAATCCTACCGTCGGTAAACGGCCGGCAAAGCCCAGGCGACTAGCGCACTGCCAATGGCTGCAATTCCCGCCTGCAGTCCCACCGTGGCTGGGGCGCCGATGGTGTCGGCCAGGAAGCCACTTTGCAATTCGCCCGGCAGACCCGCGCCTTGGGTCAGGCCCACGGTGCTAATCGCGCGTCCACGCATTGCGTCGGTGGCAGTGCTGAGTAAAATTGCACTGCGCAAGGTGTTAAAGCTAGCCTGCCCCAACCCTGCGCCAAAGAGCATGAGCCAAGAGAGGAGATAGGTGCGCGAGCCGGCAAAGATCACCAGCGTTACACACTCCACCAGTGCACCCATCATAAAGAGCTGCCCAATCGCAAAACGGTGGCGCAAACGGCTGACCAGGTAGAGACCGGCAAAGATGCCCAAGCTATAGCCGGTGGTGAGCAAGCCTAACCCCACTGGCCCTTGGGCTAGCACATCGCGCGCAAAGACCGGCAGCAAGCTTAGCGACGGGAAAATCAAGGTGTTGAGCACAATCGAGGTCAGTGTCACAGCTAGAATCACTGGCTTGCTGCGCACATACTCTATTCCCTCGCCTATCGCCTTCCAAATCGAGGTGCTGTGGATCTGTGTCGTGCGCTCCACCTGATGATGGACCAAACGCTGTAACAAGAGCACGTTGGCGCCGGTCATTCCCACCAGCACAACGAAGCAGCCAATGGGTCCGGTCAACGCCAGCAGCCAACCGGCGACAAAAGGCCCCATGCTGCTCATCAAACTTTGCAAGAAGTTCTCCAGGATCATGGCTTCGGTGATCCGCTCGGCGCCGACGAGATCGGGTGTCAAGGCGGTGCGCGCCGGGGCATCCAGCGTCCAGGCGCTGCCGATCAGAAAGGCGGCGCCGGCCAGCAGCCAGGGCGTCAAGCGGCCGCCCCAAAAGAGCAAGAGCAAGAGTGTACAGACCACCAGATTGAGCGTCTGTGTCATCAAAATGGCGCGGCGCCGCCCCAGCCGATCGCCCACCGGGCCGGCGAAAAACCCCAACGATAACTGCGCCGTACGCCGCCAAAAACTTAGCAACGTCACCATCCATGCCAGGTCAGTCAGATCCAGCATGAGCCAACCGGCCGTCGTCGTCCACATTGCCAACGTCTGCCACCACAGTGCATTGCTCAACAATAGTTCACGGTAGGCTGGAATTTGTAGCAATATAAAAATATTGGAGGAGATAGGGGCAGATTTGATATTACTTTGCATGTGGGCTAGCAAGCGATCCGTTGGCCCAGGCAATCCGTTGATCAATGCGCCGCACGAGTCGATAGACGGCCGGCTGAAAGCCCTGTTTGGGCCAGAAGCGTGAAGCCAGCAGATTGGTGCTGCGCCAGTCGGTTTCACAGGTATGATACCCCTGGGCCTTGGCCTGGGCCAGCCCATGTTGGGTCAGCATGGCGCCAATGCCCTGGCGCCGCGCACTGGGCCGTGTCCCGGCCACCGACATGTGAACGCACTCTGCCGGGATCATCAAGTTGTCGGCCATCGGTTCTGCCGGCCAGTAGCCTTGGACCCCCACCGCTTCATTCGCTTGCATTGCCAACCAGACCGTCACATCGGCTTCATCCACCAGTTCCGCCCACCCCGCACGATTTTCGGCTACGGCTTCGGGCATTTGTACGCCCCAGACCGGCGCCTGCACCTGCTGCCGCCAGATCACATCTGAAAGGCTGGCCAGATGATGACGGTCGGCAGGAGCGGCGCGCTGTATTGTGACCGGCGCCGGCGCGGCCGGTGTGGCTGGTTGCCACGCTTGTAGGTCCAGCAGAGCATGGATCTGTTCAATGCCAAAGCTGAGCGAAAACCAGGCGTGGATCAGCGCCTGGTCGGTGACCGGGATGAGGGCAAAGTGGAAAAAGACGCCGTAGCGCACCCACTGTTCGCCCAACGCCGCATAGAGATCGCGCACCGGCTCCACGCCTACCGCCGGATCATAGGCGCAACCGGCGGTCCGCACCCAGGCCGTGCGCCCCCACAAGTTATCGATCTGCATATCGCCGATCAGGTAGGCGACCAGGCGGTCCTCTTGCAACGCCGCAAAACCCAGTGCGTGGGAGCGCTGGAGCGCCGCGGCTACGGCATCGGTTGCAACCACCGGATCTTCAAAGCGCGCCGGCAACGCCGGACAGAGAGCACGGTCACGGCAGTGCCGGGCTGCCAGTAATGCCCCAGCCTGAGATAACAATTCAGCATGAAAAGCAACTAGGGTCAGAGACATGATTTCTTTCTGCCAATCTTTTAAGGATAACTATCCAATTTTCAGGAGCGCATCTTTATGTAGAGAGCTCTATGACCCCAGCTGGACCATCAATAGTAAAGACTAAATGGTTCAACACATTTCTACCTAAAATGAACTCTGTCCCACGGGGCACGCCAGCGACGTGAGCGCTGCGTAGTACATGAGGACCGATTTCCAGGCGAACCAAATAGATCTGCACATGGCGTGATTCATCCCAAAGCCAGCGCAGACGACCACGTCCGATAGCGACTGCGCCGATCTGCTCAAGCAAATGGTCAGGAGCAAGTGTTCCATCGGCGCCTGTGTCAACCAAGGCGCGAATCGGACCAAGTGACGCGCCTGATCCTGGCTCGATCAACGTAACATCCATAGTCGGCATGGAGGGAGATTCTGTTTCATCAAATAGATAAGTGTATACTGCCATTACAGATGCTCCAGCCGTGGCGAACGTATGGTCCAAACCTCTTCTCGCTCGCTCGTCACGCGTTTGATTAATATACCAATCAAGGGATACTGCTGGCGGATGCGTAAGTAAAGAGACAATTCATCTGGATCATGATCGATCACTTGACCGTCATGCATGGCAATGTATTGGTCAGGGTAACCTCGCAGTAATTGCTCATACTGATCTTGAAAGTATTGCTCTTCACGTTCAATCTTATTCGCCGCAATCTGGCGTAAGAATTGCTGTATGGCGCGGTCGGCCAAAATCTCTGCGCTTTCACCCAGTGCATCGGCAACTTTATGCAAGGAAGAGATCGTCGGTTCCGGAATAGTCAGAGTTGCTGCTTCCATTAATGCCCACTTCCTGTTTGTTATCAATACGTCACTGCCTCTATTTTATCATAACAAGTGAGCTATGCCTGATCGCAACTATACTGCGGTTGTGATGAAAACCGGAGTTTTGCTTCTGATTGAGACTCCAGTGAAAACTCCGGTTTTCATGTAGAGCGGAGTATAGGATTAGCTTTGTTGTAATCGTCGCACGCGCGCCGGTACATTATCATTTTTAATCTCGGCCGAGAGGATGCGCAGCGACCGGTCGGCCAAGGGCAGGACCACTTTGCAGCCGCCCTGGCGGTGGGATTCGCGCAGAGCCAGGGCCACCTCTAAAGCAGCCAAGCCATCAACACCGGAGCAGCGTGGGGGCTGGCCGGTCTCAATGGCGTTGACCAGGTCAGCGACTACGGTGAGACCGGTGCCGGGAATGTTGAGCGGCTGCGGGAAGGGCACGCGCGCTGGCAGCCCGCGGTTGCGTGGCCCGCCCGGCACCCGTTGCGTCCACTCACACTCAACACTGTCAAAGACTAGCCGTACGCGCCCGTCACTGCCCAGCAGATCAAACTCCCAACTGGCCACGCCGGTCGGCATCCCACGTAGGTAAGCGCGTACGCCATTGTCAAAGGCGAGGTAGCCATTGCCCATAAGATCGTCGTCACTGGCCGCCGCAGCGTCCGACTCCATCTCTCCCCAAACCCACGTGACATTGCCGCCGGCCAGATAGCGGATCGTGTCAATCAGGTGACTGCCATTATGGGAGAGACCGCACTGCCCATAGGCGGTGATCTGGAGTAGGTCGCCCAGCTCACCGGCGGCGACCATGCGACGCGCTTCGGTGTAATAGGGATTCCAACGCCGCGAACAGTTGACCGCCATCTGTACGCCATGCTCAAGGCAGATGGCTACCATCGCGTCGGCTTCGGCCAGGCTCAGGGCTAGCGGCTTCTCGGCCCAGATGGCTTTAACGCCAGCCTGTGCCAAATCCTGCACGACTTGAGCGCGGATACGCGCCGTGGTGCAGACGCTGACAATGTCGAGCTGCTCCTTGGCCAACATTTCGCGATAGTCGGTGTAAAGATGATCTGCGCCGATGCCCCAGCGTTCGCCAAAGATGGTTCGCTGCTCGGCGTGGGGATCGGCCCCAGCCACCAGCGTGGTCAGCGGCGAAGCGATGTAACTGGGGGCGTGGGCATAGGGTACAAAGATCGCGCCCCCTTGGGTCATCTCATCATCAAAGGTGCTGCCCATCCGCCCCAACCCAATGACGGCTGCTCGATACATAGGTTGCTCCTGTTTTTCTTCCTATTCTATACGCAGTTCAAAATGAGATCTGGAGTTTTGTAGAGACTGGAGATTAGAGACTCGTGCACGCGATCTCTAATCTCCAGTCTCCAGGATCAAAAGTCGGACTTCTAAAACGCGCTCAGTTCACACGTCGCGCTTGACATAGACCGGGCTGCTCCAGGCGCGCCCCTGGTTGACCTGGACAACGCGCACCCAATAAGGCGTGGCGCCAGGGAGCGGGGCGCAATCGCGATAGCTCAATTCTACCCGATGTGGCCCATCTTCACGCGGCGCCGGTCCGATCACCACCTGCCGTTTGACCGGTGCAGCCGCAATAGTCAGCGGCGCCAACTGCACCTGGTTGTGGTGAAAGGTAAAGGTGGCCGGACCGCTAGCAAAGTGAAAGTGGGGATTGGCCGCCCCCTCGGCTGCCAACCGGTAGCGGAAACCGGCATGATTGCCCGCCGTCGTTGAACGCCACCGGATTGTTGTCGGATCGACGAGCGCCACTTCATCGTCGGCGCTCTGCAGGCCGATTGGAATCACCTCGGCAAAACGCCCCTCGTCAACTGTCAGCGTGCCATCCCAAACCAACTGCTGAGCGCGGGCCGTACCCTGTGTGCGCGCACCACTCCAGAGCACGCGCAGCCACGCTGCACCGTAGGTGGCAAGCTGCCAACTACAGAGCAGATCAGTCCCACGGAGGAGGTCAACACGTTCAATGGCCGCTGTGCCCTCCACCATCAGCTTAATCTCTGGTTGGTCGGTGGCCGTGTAGGCTGCGCCCATGGGGTGACCATCGACTTCAACCCAGAGACGAATGCGCTCACCATTGGTGCCATAGCAGCGCCGGGCGTGAAACGCTTCCCACAGCGCCTCTTTGGTCAGCGCCGTGGCATAGACCCCGGTCAACCCGCTGCGCACATTGCGGTTCAGCCGCCACCCTGGATGGTCGGCGCCGGGGCGCCCGGCCACGCCATCACCCCCGGCAGTGATGCCCACCTGATAGCCCCGTTGCAGCGCCTCTTCAATAAACCATTCGGAGGTGCCGTGGGTCGAGTGGATTTCGGCCAGCGGTTCGATGGGCGGCAGATGATAGGCGAGATTGGTCGGTCGCCCGCCCACATGCATGTTGATCATGACCGCTTCATCTTGAAACGCAGCATGAAATTCCGGCGCGGTGGACAGATCCGGCTCCGGATCGGGATCAGCTTCGGTGAAGAAGCGCCCCGAACGGCGCAGGCGCGCTTCGTCGTGGCGGTAGATGACATTGCGATCCCCGCCATCCACCGTGGGCGGACTCCATTCGCAGCCCAGGAAGACGGCGAAGCGGCCCGGCTCATCAAAGGCTATGGCTTCGTCCCGCGTCTGCTGCCAGTCGGCGCGCGTCATATAGTGATCGTTGGCCTGGTGGGTGATAAATTGGAGCCCCGCGACATCACGGGCATAGCGGTAGTGATCGGCCAATGTGCCGGCGCCACAGCCGATTTCGGTCTGGCCGGAATGGAGGTCACCCCAAAAGAGTTGCTGGGGCGGGCGTTCGGTTGTAATTCGGAATGGGTTGCTCAGCGTCTGCAGACCATGCTCGGGCGCCGTGATCTGGAGTCGATAGGCGCCAGGCTGGGCAAAGGTCAGGCTGAAGTGGTAAGCGGAGGGTTGGTCAAAGGCCGCGGCTGTGAGCACGGTAATGGGTTGTGCCGCAACCACCAATTGGGGCGGACTGTCCAAACTCGTTGCATTGCCCCATCGATCCTCGGCGCGCACAATCAACGTCAACGCTTCGCCAACGACCCCTTGCGCCGGCGCCGTTGCCACCAGGCGCACGGGTGGCCCAGCCTGAAGCGCATAGCGGGGCGGATCGGCTAGGCGCAGCCAGCGGTCGCTGTTATCAGGATTGACCAGCAGCAAAAATTGAGCGTTGTTAACGCGACAGGTCGGCACGCGCCACCCTTGGCCACCACCGGTGCGGTCGCCACAGACAAGCTGCACCCGGTCGCCCGGCTGTAGAGTGCCTGTTTGCACCGTGAGATCAATGCAATGCATCCACGGGTCCAACCCACCCATCTGCTGGAAGCTTGCGACGACTGTCGCCGGCATGGCCGCGCGAGCGGGGTCCGGCTGCACTTTGACCTGCATGTATCCCGCCGCGGCCGGATTGGTCGCCTGTAGATTGGCCCAATCCAGCGGCCAACGCCAGGCAATGCGCAGCCGCCCGCCTACGGGCAACACCGTCTCGCCTACAATGAACGCAAAGGTGATCGTGACATCAGCGCCGGCAATCAATGGATCCGGCAACATTACCTGGCCGGCGCCATAGCGTTTTGTTCTTGCCGCATCATCAAGTTCCGGCAGGTGCCAGACCTGAGCCGAATCTGGTTTGCCGCTTGTGAGTAACATAATATCCTGTGCTATCATAATCTTACGACCATCTATATCAAAATTTATTCTTGCGCACAAGGTGTTTATACTTCCACGCGCACATTACCTAACTCGTGCGATTTCAAAATCGCCAGCATAATCGCCAGCGTCTTGCGCGCTTCACGGGCGGGTGAGATCAGGGCGCCGCCCTCTTCCAGCACCTGAATTAACTCGGCCACCGCGCCCAGTTGGTAGCTCTGCATATAGTCGCCGCTAGGTATGTTGGCGCGCGCCCAAGCCGTATGGGCCTGGCCCTGGATCAGATCGAGGCCCCGGTCGGAGACTTCCAGGCGCCCCTTATCACAGAGTAGATCGAATTGGGAGCCAGGCATGGTCACCTTGAGGCCGTTGTAAAAGGCGCGCACGCCGTTGGCAAAGTGAATATAGGCGGACGCCGCCGGGTCGGTGGCCGGGTCATGACCACCATCGCTTTTGTACTCGGTGAAGTGCTCAAAGCCTTCCTCCAGCTCGGCAAAGACCCACTGCGGATCGGCATCGGCAAAAAAACAGATCATGTCAATCAGATGGGTGCCGTTGCGGAAGAGCATGGAGCGGGGGCTGTAGATATTGGCGGTAATGCCCCGCAGCACGCCCACCTCGCCACTGCGGATCAGATCGCGGGCCGCGAGAAAAATGGGGGACCAGCGGCGGGTGTGCTCAATGGAAAGGAGCACGTTGTTGGCCTCCGCGGCAGCGATCATGCGGTCGGCGTCGGCCAGGGTGGTGGCAATCGGCTTCTCGCAGAGGATCGCCTTGGCGCTGCCTTGGGCCGCGGCGACCGTAATATCAGCATGGAGATGGTCAGGCGTGGCGACACTGACCAAATCGGGCTGCTCGTTAGCCAGCATCGCCTGATAGTCGGTGTAGCAGCGCACTTCCGGCCAGACATCCTGCCATTCGCGTCGGAAGTTGTCAAGCGCTTCCTGACGGATGTCACAAACCGCCACCACCTCAGTCTGGGGATGGCGATAATAAGCCGCCGCGTGTGAGCGGGGCATGGGCCCATAGATGGGCAAGTGGGCCGCTTCCGTTGACCGCCGCGCCCCAATGCCGGTCAAGCCGACGATGACAGCTTTGTAGGTGTGCATGGATAGCTCCTGAATTAGGTGATTGGAGACTGGTGATTGGTGATTGGGTGATTGGTGATTAACGCATGGCCTACCTTGCAGGATCAATCACCAATCACCCAATCTCAATCTCAACTCGTCGTCCGGTGCGGTTGGATTCATAGGCGGCATCGACGACGCGGGCGACCTGAAGGGCGTCGTAGCCGGTGGTCCAGGGTTGACCTTTGCCTTGGGCGGCCAGGATAAAGTCGCGCAGGAACTGTTCGCCGGCCACACCGGCATAGGCGTTGGAGACACCCAACTGGCAGTCAAAGGTGCGCTGGGGGGCCGCGGCCCAGGCCGCAATGGTGCTTTCGGCGTAGAGATGGGTGGGCGCGCCGGTGGAACTCCAGTAGATGCGACCGTGGCGGCCATTGATGCCGACATAGTTGTCGTAGCCGCTCTTGTTGTGATAGCCGCCGCCGCTAAGGGCCAGGATGTAGCCCGCCTGTAAGGTGCCGACTGCGCCGGAACGGAAGCGCAGGGTGAGCGCAGCGACATCTTCCACATCGACCGCTTCGCCGCTGCGGGTGCCGGTTTCGGCGCTTACCGCCACAATTTCATCGCCGGTCAGGTAACGCATCATGTCAATATAGTGACAGCCCAGCCACGAGAGAATGCCACCGCCGGAACGCGCGTTTTGGAAGAGCCAATGGTGGGGGTTGCGAAATTGAATTTGGGTGGTGATCATGCGCATCTCCACCGACATGAGCGGCCCAACAATGCCCTGTTGCACCAGGGCGCGCGCTTCGGCAAAGACAGGGTTGGCCCGATTTTGGTAGCAGACCCCCAGTTGCAGCCCTTGGCGTTCGGCCACCGCAATGACCCGCGCCGTATCGGCGGCGGTCTTGCCAATCGGTTTTTCGGCCATAAGATGTTTGCCGGCTTCGAGCACGCGTACAAAAATGTCCGGCCCCAGATCATTGCGCAGGGCGGCAATGACGAAGAAGAGATCCTTATGCTGTAATAATTGGTCTAGATTGGTGAAGGTCGCGCTGACCTTCTCCCCCTGTTGCTGTACAGCCTTGGCCAGGGCCGCTTCACTTTCATCCCAGAGCAAAATCTCTGCGACTTCGGGTAGCGCCTGTAAGGTTCGTAAGTGAGCGAGTGAGTGAGGGTGTTCGATGCCGAGGAGGGCGGCGGTGACGGTTGACATAGGGTTCCATACTCCTGTGGTTACAAAAGATTGGCGGCGGTCGCTTGATCAACTCTGCCCATTGTACCGACACAGGAGATGGCTGTCAAACAGCTTTTTCAGAGGGGGTGTACCAGTGTGTGGTAGCCGAAAGCGATATTTGTCATACTCAGCACTATCGCCAATCTTGTTTTTTCTGTCTAATTTCACGAACGGCCAGTTTTTTTAGAGTAAGACTTGTAAATATTTATATATTGATATACTTGTTATACCATAACTCTAATTTACGCCTAATGAATGATGATAGAATTAGTAGGGGCACTTGAGTAAGTAGTCGTCAGAACAGGAGCTATCATGACTCAATCAAAAAGACCAACCAAAGCGGATTTATTAGCCGCCGCCGGCAAAACCATCAGCGATGTGATCGGGCCGCGCTTACACGTCCTCTTCTGTGGCATCAACCCCGGTCTCTACTCCGGTTATACGGGCCATCACTTTGCCCGGCCCGGCAACCGTTTCTGGCCCACGCTCTACGCCGCCGGCTTTACCGATCGCTTGCTCAAGCCGGCCGAGGAACAAGCGCTGCTCACCCACGGTTATGGCATCACCAACTTGGTGGCGCGCGCCACAGCGACCGCCGCCGAATTGACCAGCGCTGAGTTACTGGCCGGTGGACAACGGCTGCTGGCCAAAGTGGAGCAGTACCAACCTAAAGTGCTGGCCGTCCTCGGCATTAGCGCCTACCGCACCGCCTTTCAACAGCGACAAGCCCAAATGGGGGAACAACCGGAGCGTCTAGGGTCGGCACAACTTTGGGTGCTCCCCAACCCCAGCGGCCTCAACGCCCACTATACCCCCGCGGATCTGGCACGCGTCTTTCGCGAGTTTCGGCTGGCGGTGTCCCCTGTCTAGCGGACTGGCGAGTGTGTTCCAGCGCTATCATCAACAGCAAGCGGGCGCTGCCAGCACCACGCTACAACGCGTCGCCATCTCCGCCACCGTTCCTGACCCGGCGGGCATTGTTGCGCGCTACTTGACTGAAAGTGACAGTCACCAGTCTCCAGTCTCCAGTCTCCAGCCCAGAGTCCGCAATCGCAACCATTGTAGAGGTCGCGGGTGGGCGGCAGTTGTTGGCGGACATTCTACCGATGCAGTGGCTGGAGGAATTGGTGACGGCGTTGGCCTTGCGCAATAGTGGTCACGCTACCTTCCGCAAGACGCTCTTGTTCTGCAACACGCGTAATGAGGTGGAGCAAGTGGCGGCCTATTTGCGCCAACATCTACCCTATGAAGCTGCTCTCTTTCCAGCTCTATCTCGTACCCGCCGAAAACGGCGCCTGGCTCTTTCACTTTTGGGGCGATCTCTATGGGACGTTGCTGGCCGGCCTCTTGCAGCAACATTGGCAGGATGACGATGAAACCGCCATTGTGAGCGCGCAGAATGAGCTTTGCTTGCATCTGCCCGCATCGCTTGTCCGCTTGCCGACCTGGAACCAGGCGGTGGTCGAGGGACAATTGCACGCCCTGTTGCCCCGGCTGGAAGCGCTGCTCGAATTGGGGCGCTTTCATCGCCTGTTGCCCGTCACCCTGGCCGAACGGGCGCTCATTGCCCAGTGTGACCTGCCCCGTTTTCATGCGCTTTATGCAGAGGCGACGCTACTGCTCGCACCGGCAGATCTGCGCGCCCAGTTGCTGACGTTGGTGCGATAACTGTTGCGTAAAGCGTTACTGTTTGCGAACACGCCGACGGCTCGGCTTTTCAAAGTTAGTCAGAATGATGTAGGTGTAAATTCGTTTGCCGTCAATCATTTCATCAAAGGATAGCATGTCTGTCGCACTGTGCTTGTTGCTAAAGACCACATAGTACCCCTCGCTAAGTCCTTCGGTTGTTAAGTAATCGGCTAGTTGATGTTTGCCGTTCTGAAAGTAAGATTGATCCGTAAAAATCTTGGTCTCAATCAGATATTTCTGCTGTTGATAGAGGATGAGAATATCAGTGCGACCGCGACCACTTGGCGTTTCGATTAAGGTGTCACCGCCAAGCCGTTGAATAAAGAAGTTGATAAAGCCATCCAACGAATAGTGCCAAGCTCCCTCTTTTAAGTGGTTTGTATCAAACGCATGAAAACCACGTCGACGCACATAATCACAATATTTGGTAAGTAGCGCGTTTACGTTGATCCCATCACCGGTTAGATAGTCACGAAACGTATCATGGGCGGTGACATAGTGTTTACTCTCGCCATTGATGAGGGGGCGGAACGCCGTAATCAGGCTTTTACTGTATAAGGGTATGGGAATATCAACGTAGCCATCGATATTCGCAATCACCCCGTGCGCATATAGATAGGCAATTGTCGGATCATTGACAGTAAAAGGAATGGGGTTGTCGTCAAAGAGGACACGGAGCATAAACTCCTGTTTTTCTCTGGCTTTCTGCACAATATTAACAATATTTTTATCAAAGCGGTCGGTCAAAAAATGGGTGAGCGTCGGGTAAAAGGCTGCCATTGTCACGGGTTGGCTACGGTCAGGGACCATATCAGTTACCAGATAATGGCACAGAGCGCAAACCAGACCAGGTTGCCCAGCGGTATTTTCACTGATAGCTTTTACCACCTCAAGTTCAAACACTTGACCGGTCTCCACTGTATGTTGCGTGATCAACTCTTGTATCTGAGTGAATGTGAAGTAGGGGATGCGCAATTCATCAACCACATTGAAAGGGGAAGCCGAAGAAAGCACCAATTCGGCAACGGTGCTTACCCCAACCAGAACTAACGAATGAAGTTTATGATACTCGCGTTTTTGATACAGGGCGCGAAAGATGTGCATCAACTCGCTCAGTACCGCATCAGGAATGTCTTCAAATTCATCAATGACGAGGACGATGGCCTGCGCTTGGACAGAAACCTGTTCTAAATAGAGTTGAATATCAAATTGATCGACAATCGTTTGCTCACTGTGAATACCATATTGGGCAAATTCACGTTTCAGGTTATGGTGGAGCGCTTTATAGAACCGTTCGCGTGTGAGCGTCTTCAAGCCCTCAAAGCTAATCCAAATGGGTGTGTAGCCAGCAGTCGCCAGTTGCCGGAGCAGAAGTTGAAAATAGGTGGTCTTGCCGGCTTGGCGTGGGGCAAAAATGGTAAAGTAACGCCCTTGCGCCACCAAAGCCTGCCCTTTGGCGACAAGTTCTTCCCGCATGACAGTGTAATGCTTTGCTGGGTCACAAGGACCGGAGGTGTTGAAGATCCGCATAGGTTCGCTTTCCTCACCGTTCTATTCAACCATTGCTGCTGGCAACTATTGTAGAGGATATGCGCAGCGGTGTCAATGAAGCAGGGCAGAGACGGGTGCATTTCTGTTTTGGGGCGAATTTTTGCTCACAGCGCGCCTAAAGGCAACCGGTGACCCGCCTCGCCAGCGGGTCACGGACTCGCTGTGAGCAGTACTGCCCCAAAAGTAAAACGCAACCGGCAGAGACAACAGTTCATAACTTGAGCAATGCACAGTTTGCGCGCGAAAGCGGAGGGACAGCTGCAACGTCCCTCCGCTCTCGCGCTAGTACACAACGGCGGAAATAGACCAATAGTTGGTTCCGGCGGTTCACGGAACCGCCTAGAGCGGATAACCATTGGCTTACTTAAGCCGTTGTGTACTAGCTATCCCTGGGGTGGATAAACTTTAGTTATTGCTCACTACTGGCAGGAAGATAAAGTTGTTGAACACCGGCTCTTCGATCACTGTTTCGTTGTCATCCACCACATCGCCGTCATCGACCAGATCGCTTTCATCACTCGCTTTCGCAATGACACTCTCCTCGTCAGCGCTGGCGCTGGTGGTCAGGCCGCTATGCAGATCAAGGCCATCGATAAAGCCACCGGTGAAGCCAGCCGTCGCGCCATCCCAGAAGCGGCTAAAGCTACAGAGCGCAGGCGGCCCACTGGGCGTACAGACAAAGATGTCGTTGCCGTCACCGCTCACTCCGCCATCGACCATAAAATCCCCTTCGCTGGTTAGGTAGAGCTTGCCATCGTCCGCCACCCATAGACTGCGCACCGATTCACTGCGGGCATCCAACCCGACATCAACACCACGCAGGGCAAGTGACCACGTCCCTGCCGTATTCAGGCCCAAACTGCTGGGGGTAAAGCGCAGCAGGTCAGTATCACCGGCGCTGACACCCGGCACTGCTACTGCGCCACGCGTGCTGAGCAATAGGTCACCATTGGCGAGAACATCAAAAGCGTCAATGTCTTCGGCGTTGGTGGTCAAGCCCACGTCCGAGCCGTCAAAGTAGAACTCAAAGCGGCCCGTCGTATTGACGCCCAAGGTGGTGGGAATGAAGCGTACAATGTCTGCATCGGTCACCATCATGCCATTGATCCGCTCCGGCTGTTCAAAGGACATGAGAATGCTGCCGTCATCCAGGATGGCGAAGTCATCCAAGTCGCCATGAATCCCGACATCCGAGCCATCCCAGATCAGGCTCCAACTGACGGTGGCGGGGTTGAAGGCCAGAATATCTTCATCACCCACCTTGAGTCTGCCCAGTTTGCTATCCTTGCTGCCGCTGAGATAGATCAGATCCGTGGTCGGCGGTGGCGCAGTGGTAAAGCTGGCCGTTACCTGCTGATCCCTATCCATTGTCACACTACAGTCACCCACGCCGCTACACGCACCACCCCAGCCGCTGAAGACAAAGCCTTGGGCTGGGACAGGGTTCAGCTTGACCACAGTTCCCGCTTGATAACTTTCGGTGCAAGCGGCGCCACAGGCAATGCCCTGGCCGTTGACCACGCCATTGCCATTCACCTGCACCGTCAATCCATAGGTGGGAATGGGGACAAAGGTCGCGCTGACACTCTTCGCACTGTTCATGGTCACCTGACAGGCGCCGTTGCCGCTACAAGCGCCGCTCCAGCCGCTGAAGATAAAGCCGGGAGCCGCTTCCGCCGTTAACGTTACGACGGTATCGGCAACCTGGCTGGTCGTACAGGTGCTGTCACAGGTGTCACCCTGGCCAACGACCAAACCACCGCCATTGACCCCAATGGTGAGGTCGTAAAGCGTCGGCAACACGGTAAAGGGCCAACTCACTTCAACGGGTGTGCCATCGGCCGCGGTGGCACGGGCAGTCGCTACATACGCACCGGCAGGCAACGCCGTGGCCGGCACAAAGCGCACGCCAATGGTGACACTTTCGATCACATTAGTGATCACCACACTGTTGGTCACAGTGTCGGTAGCCGGGGCGGTGTCGAGGGTGGTCGGCGTATGCACCACCTCGTCGGTGATGGGCTGCACGGCGCCGGCGATGGTCGCGCCCTGCGCGTTCACCAGCGTAAAGGCCGTGGGGGTGATGACCTGGTCAAAGACAATGCTGATCGTGTCGCTGTAGTAGCCATTGCGCGCCGGATTCAGCGCGTTGACGCCCACCGCCGGCATCCCCACTGCCACCACTGCCGGGGTGCCCAGGTTACCACTCAGGTCATAGGCGGCGACGGCGATTTGGTTCGTTGTACCCGCGGTCAGACCAAAGACTTCATACTGGGAAAAGTGGCCCAGTTGGCGGATCGGAGCGCCACCATTGACGGCCACGGCATAGCCCGCCACATCGGCTTCGGCCGCTGCACCATTCCAGGTCAACAGCACCGAACCGTCAGCACGAGCCTGGGCGGCAAGCCCTTGCGGCGCGGCCGGCGCGGTGGTGTCCTGCAGTTGGATCGGCGCCTTGCGCACGGTGGTCGGCACGTTGCGATAGTCATCCACCACTAGCGTCGGCGTGTAGATGCCACTGGCCAGCGCTGGCGTCCAGGTTACAGTGCCTTGCAATGTCGTTTCGTTGACGCTCTGCTGATGGGCCACCAGGTAGCGCATGCCATCGGCGCCTTCAAGATAGAGATCGACCACAAAGCCCGGTTCATTATTGCCGGCGCGCCAGGCAAAGGTCAACGCGCCGCCGTTGACCACCGGCGGTTGGGCAGCCGCGGCCATCATATTCTTGGCATCGACGGTCGCCAGCGCTACATTGTTGGCGGTGGCGTCAAAGCTGCTCACCACCGGCGGCTGATCGACGCCCCAAATGGCGATAGCATTGCCGGCCTGGGGCAGGATCTGCCAGCCACCCACCGCTTGCTGCGGATCGGCCAGCTTAATCGTGTAGATGCGCGTCTCGGGCGCTTCGGCGCCGGCATACTCCAGCTTCAGGGTAAAGGGCACGCCATTGGGGCTGACCACCTGAATGTCCTGGGGGTTGATCCAGTTAGTAACCGTCACTGCTTCGAGCACCACCAGGGTTGTCGTTGTGCGGGTCACATCGACGGTGTAAGGGAGTGTGGCGTCGGCGGCCATAACACCAGCAGCGGTCAACGCCGCCGGGCGCACCGGTCGGTACGAATCCAGGTTAAAGCCGCCGTCCAGACCGATGCCAGGGGCAAAGCGGGCAAAGACGTAGGCGTGAAAGCCAAAGAACTCGCGGGTCAGGCGGGCGCCCCAGACCTTCTTATGGTCGTGGAGGAACTTACCGGCCTCCCAGCGCTCGCCACTGATCGTAATGTCAAAGGGCGGAATGTTGGCGGTCACGATGCCCAGGTCTACCGAGCCGATAAAGCCTTTTTTCAGCCCGACCGAGGCGTAGACACTGCCGTACATGGTGGTCTCGCCGTCGATATCTTTACCAAAGGCCAACTCCAGCGAACTGTGGATGATCAGGTTGTTATACTCCGCGCTCAGCGTCATCGAGTGGCTGGTAATGCGTAGGTCGGTCTGGGCGACGGTAATGCCCAGGAATTTCGCATTGGCGTTGGTGTGAAATTCAAAGGGGGTGCCGCGCACGCTGACCTGGCCTTCAATCGTCACCAGGTGCTTATCGGCCACGGCCAGGATATGCTGCCCTTTCACCCCCAGATTGACGGTAAAGGTCTGGTCATTCAGGTCAAAGCTGCCCCAGACGCCGGTCAGGAAGAAGCCGGTGTCGGCAATCGGAATGGCGGTGCCGGCCTCAATGCGCCCCTCGTAGGCCAGGAAGACCCGGCGCACCTGCACGCTGTCGCTCGCTTGCACGTAGGCCAGCTTAAATTGCCCCTCCACCGAGAAGGCTTCAAAGGCCAGTTTGGCGTCGGCGCCGATGAGGTAGTTGCCCGCCGTGTCGGTTTCAAACTGGGCGTTGACATTTTTAAAGCCGACGTTGCCGATGGTAAAATCGGGCAACTTAAAGGTGCCGCCGCGGATGGCAAAGCCTGCCGGCCCCCCCACCTCCAACCCGCTGATGGTCGTAGCCGCGCCGCCCAAGCTACGGGGCAGGGTGAGGCTCACCACCTCGGCCTTGATGCGGTCATCGAGAAATTGCGCTTTGTCGGCGCGGAAGCCAAGGCCCACCAACTTAAAGCCAAAGCCAGTCACCGTGCCGCTTACCCGGCCATCGGCAATGCGCAGGGCTCCGGTAGCGCTGGCATTGGCATTGTCCAACACCTCTACATTGGTGATGGTCAAGGTTGTGGTGAGGACCACGGCATAGGTCGTCTTGGCATCGGTCGCCAGGGTCGCCGTGGTATTGCTCACCTGGAGCACCTTGAAGAGCGTAAAGTTCGGGATGGGGAACTTGCCGTCGGCCTCGCCAAACTTGAGACCGTTGTCGTCGATGCGCACCTTGCTGATCCCAATCTGCGAACCGCCCCACGACTGCGGCAGGCTCAATTTGGCATTGCTGGCAGTGAAGACATCGTCAATGTAGGCCATGTCCTTCACCTGCAAGCCCAACCCCGCCACCTTGAGCGCGGCGTCGGTCAGCATAGCCGAGACTTTGCCTCCCTTGTAGATGAGCTTCACGCCAGGCGCAACGGAGCTATCTTTGCCAAACTTAAAGTTGATGGTGGCGCCCAACTCAACATTCCAGTTGGTCCCCAGCTCGGCATACTTAATCGTCACCTTGACATCGGTGAGGTGGACATGAATGCTCTTGCGTTCGTTGCCGATGAGGTTAAACTTCTGTGGCACCGGCACCTTGTCGACCAACACCCGCACAATCGGCGCCGCAGTTGCAATGGCCCCGCCGGTGGGAATGTCAAACAGCTTATCGTCAATGAAGGGCAGATCCCACTTGGTCGGCACACCCAGTTTCAGGGCCGTCGCTTGCAGGAGGTATTCAAAGCCATTGCCCAGGGGTTGCGCTTGCAGTTGCGCACCGACAAATTGGAGCGGGAAACCCTCGATTGCGATCTGCGTCGTGCCGACGGCTCCGCCCAGCTTCTTGTCGAGCAGGCGCAGGCCGCTGACCGGAATATCGATGGGGTCATTGTCGGGAATCTGGGCGACGCGCAACTGGCCGCTCAGATCCAACGCCAGGACATTATTGACCCGCACGATCTTGCCGGTCAAGCCCCAGAGCGTCAGCACGCCATTGCCCAGGTCCATGTCAATTAAGGGCGCGGCGCCGCGCGTCAGTTCGTCGGCAAAGTGAATGCCGGTCTCGCCATAGCCGTCGATAATCAGATCAGGCAGGTTGATCACGCCAGGCGTTGGCAAGTCGAGGGTGGCTTGGATGATGCGCAACCCACGGGCATCAGCCGTCAACTGGCCGCTGAGGTTGGCGCCCCCCACTTTGACGGTGATCGGGTTGAAAGCGCTGACCACCGAGCCATCGACACCGATGGTGAAGTTCAACGTTGCCGCAAAGGGCTCATTGCCGACCAGGTTGATGGCAATGCTGCCGCTGCCGGTGACATAAGGCTGGATCATGGTAAAGCTAATGCTCGTGTTGCTCAACTGAACACTGGACGCGCCCAGGAAGGCATAACGCAGCACCGCATCCGGCTGCCAGGTGATGACGCCGATCGTGGTATCGACGGCAAAGCCGCCCTCCATGAGCGCCACATCGCCATCGGCGGTGCCGACCAGGCCACTGCCGGTGACCGGACCGTCGCCACGCCAACTGACCGTAGTGCTGACGCTGTAGTACTTGCTGTCCGAGCCGGCGCTCTTCGGCCCAATGCGCACGCGGCTGCTGGCGGTGATGGAGCCGTCGGCATTGGTGACAAATTGGTCGGCCCAGATGCGCAGTTCACCCACTTCGCGGAAATCCTGTTCAACAATCGTAACATCAACCCTATCGCTGGCGATCTGGGGGACATTCGGCACCGCGGTGGCATAGGCCGTCCAGGTCACCACGCTCTGGCGCGTCCGTTTGGGTGTCACGGTATAGAGATAGCTGTAGCTGGCGCCAGGGTCCAGCGGGCGCGTCTCGTCCTTGAACTGTTCGCCCCAGAGGCTATCGACCAGGGTGTGGCGGTCCAGGGTGGCGTCGCCCTGGCTGGTGACGGTGACACAGTAGGTCACGCTTTCGCCATAGTTGATCGTTACCGCTTTGGTGGTCGCACAGACGCCCGCCGCCTGGCCCACTGTTGCGACCACGCCCAATTTGGGGTTGATCACATTGACCGTGGCGGTGGCCTGCGCCATGCCGAACTCTTCCTCACTGGACATGGCGGTCCAGGTGGCCAGGATGGAGAGGGGATAGGGGGGCGTAAAGGTACGCTTGATTACATAGATGTCCTGCGCCGGCAGCAGCAGTTCCTCATTGGTGAGCACCTGCCCAACCCAGGTGTCGCTGAGGGTATGGCGGGTCAAGGTCATGCTGCCGCTGTTGTGAAGCGTGTAGCAGATGGTGACCGGCGTGTTAGGCAAGACGGTGACAGCCGTTTCTGTGCCACAGACGTTGGGTTGGTCGCTGACTGTGATGTGCAGGTCGGGTTCCACTGTCTCGACAATCGGCAAGGTGAGGGTGTTGCTTGTCTGGCGGTTGGGGACATAGATCTGGATGGTCGCTGTGCCGGGCGCCACCAGTTTACTGGCCGGGACCAGGGCTTGCAACTGGGTTGTGCTGACAAAGGTGGTGGCGAGATCGCTGCCGTTCCAGCGCACGATCATGCCGTCGAGCAGATTCTGGCCGTTGATCGTCAGGACAAAGTCGGTGCCGCGCACCTTGGCTTTGGCCGGGCTTAGTTCACCGATGGCTGGTTCCGAATATTCAATGGCGCCGATGTCACACTTGGCGCCCTGTGGCCGGCTAATGCCCCGCTGGTCGGTGGCCGGGCAGAGGGCGCTGTCGATCTTGTCGGACGCCGGGCCATTTTTGCGCGGCTGATAGGTGATGTGGCGACCACCGTTCGTGTCGTAAAAATCCAAGATCGCTGTGCTGCTGACGTTGGTGATATTGCACCCGTTTTGGGCAAAGCTGGCAACATTGTGACCGTTGTCGGTCGCCGGCCCAAAACACTCGCTGTCATGGAGGATTGAATTGGCCAAAGTAATACGGGCGGTCGGTTCGGCCCAGATTGCCACGTTGATGCTGGCCGCACCGCGGTCAAAAATATGAAACGCGATGGTGCTGTTGGTTGCGGCGACCGTTGCGCCGGCCTGCAAGTAGAGGGCATGACCGCCACCGCTGGCCTCGCCGGCGGCATGATTCCCCACGAGGGTATCATTTACCAATGTCACCTGGCCATTTTCACCAACGGCCAGCGCGCCACCGGAGCCGCTCTCACGATTGCTGGCTTCATTGCTGAAAAAAGTGGTTTTGCTGATGGTGATGGGGCCATGTTGGGCCGTGACACTGATGGCGCCGCCGTTGCCGATGGTGGCCCGGTTCTCGATAAAGTCGCTGTCATCGATCGCCAATTGCGCGCTGCCGGTGCTGACGATGGCGCCGCCTTGTGCGCCCTGGTTCTGGGCAAAGGTCGTGCTGTTGATGGTCAACGTGCCATTCTGGTTGACAATGGCGCCGCCGTCGCTGCCATTGGTATTGCTGATAAAGCGGCTGGCGTTGACGGTGACCGTACCACCATTGTTAACAATGGCGGCGCGTGGGCTGCCGGCCATGGTGAGGTTGTTCACCGTCAGCGCCACATCCGGCGCCACCAGTAAAGCGCCACCGCGCAGGGTAACTTTGCCGCCGCCGTCGATGGTGGTGGTTGGGGCGGTGATCGGCTGATCGGTCGTAAGGGTGATCGTGGCCGCCTCACCGCAATTGAAGCTTACTGCACCGCCGCCGGCCAAGGCCGTTGTCAGCGCAGCCTCTGTACAACTGGTTGGTTTACCGTCACCGACCACCCCCGCCGCCAAGGCAAGGGAGGTTCCTGCGAGGAGCCAACCGCAAAGGAAAAGAAGGGTGAGCAACTGTTTTCTCATAGAATCCTACCTGTGTTTACAATGAGATGAGAATAGATTGCAGCGTTTTGCGTGCAACGGTTCCGTTGGTTCAAAGTCACTGTCACCGCATGTGCGACCATGACCTGAACCGTTACGCTTGTTTAAATGCGATGTTGAGTGCGATGGCATCATTTCACCATAATTAGGCGCGTGGCAACAGCAGCAAAGCGTTACGGGAAGCGATACAAAAAGTAATACAAGGCGTGGTGATCGATTTTGTAAAAGGAGTTAAATGTGACTATACTCAGGGTAACCTTTTATCCATCGTTTTCGTAGCTGTCCAGTAGACCACCCTTCCTAACAGAGGTAAAGGCTGTCTGCAATGACGCAACAACGCCTGTCTCTATCGGGAAGGGTGGCCGTTTGTGAAGGCTGGGCAGTTCTTTATTTCTTGTATTTTGCTTAAGCTAACAGGAGTGTAGTAGAACTATGGCTGAAGAACAGGTAGAACTAAAGCGTGTCATGTTGATTGCGGCCCACCCCGATGATCCCGAATTTGGCTGTGGCGGGACCATTGCCAAATGGGCGCAGGCCGGCAAAGAGATTACCTATGTCTTGCTCACCAGCGGTGATAAGGGCAGCAAAGACCCCAATGTGCGTCCTGGCCAACTGGCGACCATGCGTGAAGAAGAGCAGCGCGCCGCGGCCCGTGAACTGGGTGTGCGGGAAGTGATCTTCTTACGCCATCCTGATGGTCTGTTGGATAACACGATTGAGCTGCGCCGGCAGTTGACCCATATCATCCGCCGCCACAAACCCAACATTGTCATGGCGATTGACCCGTGGCGTCACTATCAACTACATCCAGACCATCGCGCCGCTGGGCAAGCTGCGCTGGATGCGGTCTGGGCGGCGCGGGAGTGGCACATCTTTGGCGAGCAGTTGCATGGCGATGAGGAGCCGTGGCGCACCAAAGAGGTCTACCTTTTCTGGAGCGACAATATTGACTATTGGGAAGATGTCACCGCGACCATTGATAAGCGCATTGCCGCGCTGGCCTGTCATGCGAGCCAGGTGGGCACCGACCGCCAACGGCTGGATGAGCGTATCCGCGAGCGCACGAAAAAGGCAGGTGAAGAGGCGGGCTTTGAGTACGCCGAAGGCTTTAAGCAGATTAAATTTTAGGAGAGTTAGCAGTGCATCTTTATCTTATCCGGCATGGTCAGAGCTATATCAACCTGCCCGATTGGCAGGGCAAGAATGCCGATGAAGCGCTGACCGCATTGGGACAGCGCCAAGCCGATGCGTTGGCGGCCTGGTTGCCCCAGCACATCCAACCGCCTGATGCGCTCTACGCCAGCACCATGCGGCGCGCCCGCGCGACGGCCGAGCAGGTGGCCCGCGCCTATGACTGTTCCATCCGTTTTGACGACCGTCTGCGTGAAGTGGGCACCAACCGCCTGGATCACACGGCGTGGGGTGAGGGTGAGTTGCCCGACCGCTATGCCGAATATTGGGCCACGGCGCGCCCCTTTGCCCCCGTGGTGCATCCCTACGAATTTAGCGAGAGCTATATGCACTTTCGCACCCGGGTCGGCCACTTTCTGGAAGAGCTGATCGACCAACATCGTGGCCAAACCGTCATGGCAGTCTGTCATGGCGGTGTGATTGATGCCGCCTTTGACCATGTCTTTAATGTGGGCCCGTGGCGGCGCTGTGAGATCTGGACCCACAACACGGGTCTCACCTATTTTGAATATATGGAACACCCCGGTCGCGAGGCATGGCGTTTACATTGCCATGACCGCACCGACCATCTGGTAGGGGTGAAATAGTCGATTCGTCATTAGTCATTGGTCATTTGCTACCAATTCCAGGACAGATACCCAATAACCAATGACCAATAGCTAATAACTAAGGAGTTATCTATGGCAGAAGAGACCATTTTTAGCAAGATTATTCGTCGGGAGATTCCTGCGGAGATTGTCTATCAGGATGAGTTGGTGACGGCCTTTCGGGATATTCGCCCCCAGGCGCCCACCCACATTTTGATCGTTCCCAATAAGTTAATCCCCACCGTCAATGATGTGACCGCAGAAGATGAGGCTGCGCTGGGGCGGCTCTTTACTGCTGCAGCCAAGGTCGCCCAACAGGAAGGGATTGACGCCGGCGGTTATCGGCTGATTGTCAACTGTAATCACGAGGGTGGGCAAGAGGTTTATCATCTGCACATGCATCTGCTGGGCGGGCGCAGATTAGGACCGATGTTGTCACGCTCTACCTAAGAACCTTCATAAGATCGCAACAACTTGGCAAGATCTTCTTAATGCTTGGCTGTTATCCTTGCCCCGGAAAGTTTTGTCCAACATCACTGTTGCGGATAGTAACATGCTTTGCCAATGAAACAAGTTTGCATAGCGCGATCTGCTAACAGCTTGCAGCCAACAGCCAACAGCCTTTACAGCGCAGTTGTTAGAGAGTTACAGGTATCAACATGAGTAAAAAAATTCTGGTGGTTGATGACAAAGCCAACGTGCGGCGGCTGATTCAGGATTATTTGACCGAACAGGGCTATCGGGTGACGACAGCGGAAGATGGACGCATGGCGCTCTTTAGCGCGCGTCAGGAGCCACCCGACCTGATCCTCCTGGACATTATGATGCCGGAGATGGATGGCTATGAATTCATTCGCGCCTATCGTCAACAGGCCAACACACCGATTATCCTCCTGACAGCCAAGGTGGAAGAGACCGACAAGGTGATTGGGTTGGAGCTGGGGGCCGATGATTACATTACCAAGCCCTTTGGGATGCGTGAATTGCTGGCGCGCATCCGGGCGGTGTTACGGCGGATGGGTGAGCCGGCGCTTGCCACCGAGACCTTGCGCGTCGCCGATATTACGCTCGACAAAAACACGCGCCAGGTGCTGGTGGGGGAAGCGCCGGTCAAACTCACCCCCTCCGAATTCGATCTGTTGGCGGCGTTAATGGCTGCGCCCGGTCGCGTCTTTACGCGGCTCGACCTCCTGGAATATCTGCCAGGCGATGCCTTCGAGGGCGCGGAACGGACCATTGATGTCCATGTGCGCCATCTACGCAAGAAAATTGAGCCGGACAGCGCCAATCCACGCTATGTGGAGACGGTCTTTGGTGTGGGCTATCGTTTTGTGCCGGGGTAGTGAATAATTAATGGAAAATAGTAACTACTCAGGCATAGGCTGAGTAGAGGGGACGAAAGGTTGTCCAGCAAGCGAGTCACGGATAGCAGAAATAACATTCAAGCCCTGTTTGCGAACGGTAGAGATGTAGGAACGAATGGCGCAGAAGGTGTCAGCGCCGTCGGAAGTACGGAAAGCACCAGAAACTTTCTGCTTGACTTTGATCATACGCACATCGCGCTCGGCGAGATTATTGTCAAAGGGAACGCGGAAATCATACATGAAGGCAAGGACACCTTCTTTGTGGATTGCGAGGCGGTCGAGTAAGTTTTTGGGAGGGGATTGTTTGGGCTTGCCCCGTTTTTTAGGATAGGGTTCGGAGGGAGGCGGATTTTCCGCAAAGCCCAGTTGCAAAATGGCGTCGTAGCGTTTTGCAAAGTCAAGGCACTGCACTGAGGAGAGGGAATTGCGCTCAGCGGGTGCGGCATCGACTGCGACTTTAATCTCAAGGAGCAGTTGACTCATCTGCGTCGGCCATGTTTGTTGATATTGCTCAGAGATAAAGCGCAGTTCGCGCAGGTGGTGGGCGTTGCAGAAGGCATGGTCAACTTGGTCAAAGGTCAGGTAAGATGACCAGTGGTCATGAACAATGTGTCCGGTTGCGGTGGGCAAAATGCCAATTGCTTTCATCGCCTTTTGGCCTCGTTTGGGGTGGACTTCGTAATGGGTGAGGCGCTCTGTACTGCTGACATGGAGCCATTCGAGATGACCTTCCACCCGAACCCCACTTTCATCATGGTGGGTGACAGCTTCCTGGATGAGTGCCTGCTTGATGGCCTCAAGCGCTGGTTCGCTGCCCGCTTGGACAGCTTGATTTGCCTCCTGGATGATCGCTTCTGCTGGTTGATGACCATAGAAATCACCCAGTAGCTCACAACTTCTGGCCATCGGCAGCAGTTGATAGGTGTTGAGATAGCAGGCTTGGGCTTTGAATAACTCGCCATACTGTACCGGTTGCGTGACACCGGCTGGGAAGGTGGCTTTCACCCGCTTCTGACAGCAGGGACAGACTTTAATTTCGCTGCGATGTTCGGTCACCTCCAACTCGACTGGCGGCACATCATAGACCTGACGTCGCATATGTTCAATGACCTCTATCTGACTCAAGTCATGGGCACACTCTGGACAAACCGACAATTCATGCACGATTACATGGTCTGGATTTTCGCTCATTTGGAGCGTATGCCCTTGATGCCCTTTCTGTCCACCGCGCTTGCGACCGCTTTTTTGACGCAAGCTCTCCGTTCGCCGTTTCTTGAGTCCGTCGCTACTTGGTGGCTTGCCGCTATTGCGACTATCTTTCGCAACTTGATCTTTCAGTCGCTGGATTTCGTTTGCTTGTTCTTTGAGTTGCTTGCGCAGTTCCTCGTTCTGCGCAAGCAATTCTTGATTTTGAGCCCATAGCAACCTTTCCAATTCCGTCCGTTCGGATTGGTTTATCAACTTCTCTATTTGTTGATTCAATTGCTTTTCTGGCTCACTCATAATTACACACTTTACCGCTGCTCTCTTTGATTTACGTTTGCTTTCTGTTTGCTTTTTAGTTCAATTTGTATGCCTGAGTAGTTACGGAAAATAATAAATTGATAACGGTTAATTATGTGCAGCCCTGCGTTGCCTGCCCGGCAAGGGTATATCGATAGGAATTTCGGATGGCGCGTTCTCTCTCTGTAAAGTTGACGCTGGTAGTGCTGAGCGTTAGTCTGTTGAGCGTGGCCTTGGTGGCGCTGTTGGCGCGCTGGGTCACTACCCGCGAGTTTGACCGCTTTGTCCTGGGGCAGTTACGCGCCGGCTTTGTCACCGCAGTGGTTGACTACTATCAGGAGCATGGCTCCTGGCAAGGGGTGGTGGAAGCACCGGCGCTTCGGCAGGCGCTACAAGACCAGCCGCCCCCACCGCCAGGCGCTCTAAACCGGGGGGCGCTCCCCCCACCGCGGCGCGCCAATCCCTTTGCCCTCCTGGATCAAAATGGCTGCATTGTCGTGCCGGCCGGCGCTTATGCTGTGGGTGATTGTCCGCTGCCGGACAGTCGTGAGGAGCGTGAGCCTGTGCGGCTCAACGGCAATGTGATCGGCACGGTGATTACGCTTGATACGGCGCCGGGTCGCAACCCTATTGAAGCAGCGTATATTAGGCGCACGACCTGGGCGGTGCTCTTTAGCGCGCTCGGCGCGGCAGGGTTAGCGCTGCTCTTGGGCAGTTGGGTGGCCCGCACCCTGACCCGCCCCCTGCGCACGCTGACTACCGCCATTCACGCCATGGCAACTGGTGAACTCCAGCAGGAGGTGGAAGTGCAATCACAGGATGAACTAGGCGAACTGGCGGCGGCCTTTAACCGCATGAGCGCAGAGTTGGCCCAAGCCAATCTGGCGCGCCAACAGATGACCGCCGACATTGCCCATGAGCTGCGCAATCCACTGATGGTCATGATTGGCTACCTAGAAGCCATGCGCGACGAGGTGTTACAGCCAACGCCGGAGCGGCTCAACACCATGTATGACGAGGCGTTGCACCTCCAGCGGTTGGTGGCGGATCTGCGCACCCTTTCCTTGGCCGATGCCGGCGAATTGTCTTTGCAACGTGAGCAGGTAACACCCCAAGAGCTGCTAACCCGCGTCGCCGACGCATACCACGCCCAGGCGCAACCAAAGCAGATTACCCTTGTGGTCAACACCGCGACCAATCTGCCGGCCGTGGCGGTAGACCCGGAGCGGATTGGGCAGGTGCTCAATAATCTTGTTAGCAATGCGTTGCGCTATACGCCGGCGCAAGGACAGATCACCTTGGGCGCCACTGCGCAAAATGGCGCCGTAGCGCTGACGGTGGCCGACAATGGCGCGGGCATTCCGACGGCGGCCCTTCCCCATGTCTTTGACCGTTTTTACCGAGCCGACCCGGCGCGCCAGCAAAGCAGCGGTGAATCGGGGTTAGGGCTGGCCATTGCCAGATCGATTGTCACCGCCCACGGCGGCGCCATTGCCGTCACGAGCACCCCTGGCGCCGGCAGCACCTTCACCGTGACGCTACCACTTTAACGCAACTATGCAATCTCCGCACGCCAGGTGTATAATTGCAATGGTGGTAAACCAATACTGGCACACATTATCAACTCAGTAGATACAGGAAGGCTTCGCCCATCGCGCACCGGCTAGGTTGCGCGCGTGATTTGGTGCGCTCACCCCTTCCATTGGAGCTACGATATTGCCTGCACAAGGGAGGAAACTATGGAACAACGTCGCTTTGGCAACACCGATTTGGTCTGTTCGGCTGTAGGATTTGGCACTTGGGAGATGAGCACCAATCAATACGGCGCCATTGATGTAGGGGATGCGAGCCAAGCGGTCAACGCCGCGATCGATCATGGCATCACCCTCTTTGACACCGCCGAAGTCTATGGCCCCTATCATTCAGAAGAGCTTTTGGCTAAAGCATTGGGCAACCGGCGCAAGGAAATTGTGCTGGTGACCAAGGTGGGCTTTGTCTATGATGAAGAGAATAACAACATCGGTCGCAGTTCCAAATACAACTACATCATTAAGCGCACCGAGGGCTGCCTCAAACGGCTCAATACCGATGTCATTGACCTCATGTTGGTGCACTGGCCCGACCACCATACGCCCTTTGGCGAACCCATTCGTGCGCTGGAAAAGCTCAAAGCCGACGGCAAAATCCGTCACTATGGCGTCTCTAACTTTACAGTGGCGATGATGGAAGAGTGTCAACGGCATGGCTCGTTGACGGCCAATCAGGTGGGCTATCACCTCTACGACCGGCGTATGGAACAGGAGGTGTTGCCCTACTGCCAGGCCAATCACATTGGGTATATGGCCTATGGTACGCTAGGCTTTGGCTTATTGACCGGCGCCTTTACGCCAGAAACCACCTTTGTCGAGTGGGATTGGCGCAGCCGGGGCAAAGCCTTTGGTCTGCCCCTTTTTGAACGTGATTCCTTCCTAAAACAACTTCGTGTCACGGCTCGTTTGCAGGAGCTAGCCGCCCGCTATAGCAAATCCGTGGCGCAGCTTGCCATTGCCTGGGTCCTGGGCAACCCCGCCGTCACCGTGGCACTGGTCGGTATGCGCAACGAACATGAACTCAAAGAAAATGTGGCGGCCGCCGACTGGCGGCTGAGCGCAGAAGATCGCGCCGAAATCGACCGCATCTTTGCGGAAGAAGGTGTCCCCACCTATGTCGATGCCCCACAGGCGATCTAGCGTTGCTAGAAACGCGTTCTATTCACCCGCCATCTCGCGTTGCCATAGGGTTTCGCAGAGGAACTCGACACCGGCGCGCAGGTGGCGGCGATAGGTGCTAAAGGGCAGATCGAGCAGTTCGGCGGCCTGTTCTTGGGTGGCCGCGGGCTGCAAATAGGTGTGGTGTAGGGCGCGGAAGAGCTTCATCTGGCGTGGGCTCTGGCGCAACAGGTCGGCGGTGGCGCGCAGGCAGTCTTGGAGGTAGGCGACACGCTCATTGAGATCCGTGGCGTCGGGTGCGGTATTCTGGAGCACGCGCGATTTCAGCAGCGGATTGGTGCGAAGGGCGGTGGGGTTGTGGAAATCGCGCAGCGCGTTGCGCACCGCTTCCATAAATTCACTCTGGCTCAACACTAGCATCGTTTCGGCAAGTTGGGGCGGCTTATGGGCGACACCCAGACTGATCTCGCGTGTGGCCAGCAGATCGAGCCAGGCCAAGGGCGGTGTTGTGCGCCAATCATGGCCATAGAGGCCGTACTGTTTCCCGGCCACGGCGAAATCCGCGGCCGGGATGCGTTCCAGGTCGGCATAGGCAAAGACCATCTGCCAAAAGTTGGGGTCAGCACAGGGCAAAAAGGTATACGCCAATCCTGGAGTCGTGAGATAATGCTGCACCATGGTCAGGAAAAGCTGGCTTTGCACCGCGGAGACCTCCTGATAGCTGTCATGCGCCATCCAGAAGCGGAAGAGGGTGGCGCGTTCGCCCGTGCGCAGCGGCGCCTCCTCCTCCAGGTAACGCCATGCCGCCATTACCGCCGGATCCATGGCATGGTCATGGGGTGTCGTCTGTTCCAGCGCCACCATTATTAGAAAACCCTGCACCTGGTTGGCTGCGTCACGGCAGAGCACCGTCAGCTCCGGCTGCCGTTCCAGCCAAGCGGCGGCCAGCGCGGCGGACTCCGCCCCTTCATGGCGGGCCACCATCGCCAGCAGCAGCGCTTTATCGATCTCCTTCAGGCTATCATTGTAGAGGCTGCTACTCGTCTGCCATTCAAAAAAAGGCTGCACCATCGGGTTGTCGCGATGGAGATACATGGTGTCATAGAGGATCGCCTGTTGGGCTTGATCATCACTCTGGGGGAAGTGCACCATGTAATAGTTGCGGGCGCAGGCGTGGAGATGGGCGTAGCGCTCTGGATTGCGCCAGCGCAGATCGGCGGCAATGGCTTCGCGCGCCAAATCGTGGGGATAGAGACCCTCTCGTTCTGCGTCAAAAAACGACAGGGTGCGGAGCCAGGCAAAAAGGTGGTGTACATCGGGCTGTTCCAGCATCGCGCCCAGTAAAGGCTCGGTGGTCATACGCACCATGGCGCTTGCTTCCAGGGCAGTGCGGTGTTCAGGGCTGGGCACATGGGCGATAAAACGCTCGACCAGCGCGGCAATCACATTCGGCGCCTCGGCCGGGCGAAACTCTGGGTTGCCCTGTTGCTCAACAAGATCCACCATGAGCGAAAGCGCCAGCGGATGGCCGTGAGTAAAAGAAAGAATCGCCTGATGTTGCTCAGTTGGGATTTGGCATTGTGCCAAGTAACTTTGGCTTTCGTCGGGCGCCAGATTGCGCAGTTGGATCGTCTGCATCAGCGATTGCCACCCTGGATCCGTACGCCACTCCAGCGTGGGTGCGTTGCGGCTGGCGAAAACCGTCAATACATTGGCTGGGAGCTGAGGAAAGAAGTCATCGCGCAGCCAGTGGTCAAGGGGGGCCAGGGTCTCGGCACTGTCAACCAAAATGACGCAACGGCGTCCCTGTTGTGCGAGAGCGTGCTGAACCGTGGCGGGCGCTTGGACCCCCAGCGCCTGTTGTAGCGCCTGTGTAAAGGTAACCGGTGTTGGGTCAATCGCGCGGGCATCAAGCTGGATAGCTGGGGTCTGTGTTTGCTGAGCCAAATGGGCAAATTCGCGCAATAGAGTTGTTTTGCCGACACCGCCCGGTCCGTAGAGATGTAAGACATAAAAAGGCAGCTCCGCGGCAGTGAGCGCCTGTTGAAACAGGGTGCACTCCACCGTCCGCCCCACAAAACGACTGCGCCGCGCCGCGGCTAACCGTTCGGCCAGAGATCGCGCCATAGCTCCCCCTTTGTTCATTCCTTGCGCTCCAGGTTACAAGCATCTATTATAGTACAGAAGTTCAATGCGGTAAATAGTAGACAGAAGCTGGTGGCTGAGGGCTGGTAGTGGGCAGCGCACCCGCCGTTTGACGCAATTCGCCTGCCCCCCTGCCTGGAAGGCTCGCGCAGCCGAGCACTTGCCTTAAATCTGAAATGCCCCTCCCAATCGGTCGATAATTGACCGGTGCATTGCTTCAAGGTAGAATACTCTACAATTCGTCTGACGCTCATCAGACGAAAGTGTGAGCCATCTCTTATCACCGTTCTCAATTGAAGCTACGAACTCACGCTTTCGTCTAATGAGCCTGTGACCGATTTAACCCTTGTCAATCCTAACTCCATAACGAGAGTGTGCATATGAAACCACTATCTACCCTGATCCAAGCTGTGCCCGCTTCGCCGACGACCATGATGATGCAGAAAGGGCGCGAGAAAAAGGCGGCCGGCTTTGATGTCATCAATCTGGCGGGCGGTGAACCTGATTTTGACACGCCCGCCCATGTTGTCGAAGCCGGCTTTGCCGCGATCCGCGCCGGGGACACTCACTATCCGCCCGCCTTTGGCACACCGGCGTTGCTGGAGGCGATTAGCGCCAAGCTTGCGCGCGAAAACAACGTGCAAGGCGTACAGCCTAATCAGATTATGGCAACACCCGGCGCAAAGTGGGCGCTCTTTGCCGCGGTTGCCGCCATGACCAATCCGGGAGACGAAGTGCTTGTCTTTGATCCGTCGTGGGTCAGCTATACGCCGATTGTACAGCTTAATCGGGCGACGCCAGTGCGTGTTCCTCTCTCCTCTGCCGACAACTTTCAGATTACAGAAGAGTTGCTCCGCCGCTATGTCACGCCACAGACCAAGCTCATTATGGTCAACAGCCCCAACAATCCCACCGGTCGTGTGTTGAGCCGTAGCGAGATCGACGCCATTGTCAACGTGGCGCTAGCCTATGATCTCTATGTCTTGAGCGACGAGATCTATGAGCACATTCTCTATGATGGCGCCGTCCACTATAGTCTGGCCGCCGAACCGGGCATGGCCGAGCGCACGGTCATTATCAATGGCTTTAGCAAGGCCTATGCCATGACCGGTTGGCGTTTGGGCTGGCTAGCCGGCCCGGCAGAGATTGTCAAATTGGCGCGCATTATGCAGACCCACAGCGCCCAATCTGCGGCCGCTTTTACGATGGCCGCGGGCGTGGCCGCGCTCAATGGACCTCAGGAGTGTGTCCACGCCATGACCGCCGCCTACACTCAACGCCGTCGCTTTGTGTTGGATGCCTTTGAAGAGATCCCAGGCATTGAATGTCCGGCCATTGAGGGCGCCTTCTATGTCTTCCCCAAATTTACCAACACGACCAAGTCGAGCCTGGAGATCGCCAGCATTTTGCTCAATGAAGCCTACATTGCCGCCACGCCTGGCATTGCCTTTGGCGAGTCGGCAGAAGGCCATGTGCGTTTTAGCATTGCCACTCATATGAGTGACCTGGAAAAGATGGTTGATCGGCTGGCCAAACTCGTTCCCAACTTATGAGTATGGGGGGTGACCTTGTGGCGATTGGCTGGTACGCCTACCCGCTGGCGATTATAGCGGGCATTGTAGCGGGAATCATCAACACCCTGGCAGGGAGCGGTTCACTGGTGACCCTGCCGATGTTGGTCTTCTTGGGGCTGCCGGCCAATGTGGCCAATGGCACCAATCGGATTGGCGTGCTGTTGCAAAATGTGGTCGGTATTTCCACCTTCTATCAGCGGGGGCAACTGGATCTGCGCGGTGGGCTGTGGCTGGTGGGCCCGGCGGTGCTTGGCTCGATCATTGGGGCGCGCATTGCCGTCGATCTCAACGAGCGGTGGATGAACTACACCATCGGCGCGGTGATGGTCATCATGCTCTTTGTCATCCTCTTGAAACCGGACCGCTGGTTGCGCCAACAATCGGTCGTCCAGAGCGGGCGACCAAGCCTCCTCACCTTGGGGATCTTTCTGCTGGTGGGGGCCTATGGCGGCTTTATCCAGGCGGGCGTGGGTATCTTTTTGCTGGCCGCCATGGTCCTGGGCACCGGCTACACGCTGGTGCACGCCAATGCCATCAAGCTGCTGATTGTCTTTGCCTTTACCATTCCGGCCCTGGCCATCTTTTTTGTCAATGGCCAGGTCAACTGGGGCTTAGGACTGCTCATGGCCGTGGGGCAGAGCATCGGCGCCTGGTTGGCCGCCACCTTTGCCACCAGCAACAAGGACGCCAACCGCTGGGTGCGCCGCCTCCTCATCACGGTGATCATCGTCTCCATTCTAAAGTTCTTTGGCGTGTTGGATCTGCTGCTGAGAGTGTAGCACAACAGCGGATTATGGCAGCAACGGACTCATCCGTTGCTGCCATAATCCGCTGTTGTATCCCTACCCCATGGTCCAAACCTGGGTTGGCGCAATTTTGTAGATCACACGCACTTCACCCGGATTTTTGGGGTAGTCATTCCCCGTGTATTTGTGTGAGAGTTTGTTGATGTGGTCGTAACCACCTTCCTCCGTCACCTCTACGACCTTGCCCTGTAGGCCCACATAGCGGTAGCTATTATCGGGATCTTGGATGCTCAGCGCGACTTGGGGATGGGCGCGCAGGTTGCGATCCTTCTTGCGCCCTCTGGCGCTGTTGATCAACACATGTTCGCCATCATATTCCACCCAAACCGGCGTCACCTGCGGCACGCCCTCATCATTGACCGTTGCCACATGGGCAAACGATTTTTTGTCGAGAATATCACGATGTGAAGCTGGAATCTTGGCCATTTTCTCTCCTCTGTCCGTTACATTTTAAGTTAGAAAATCATCATGGGGCGTAGCAATTAGTATTGCAGCAAACCGGCAACGATACAGTACTTATGCACCCAAATAGACCCCTAACTGCGGGTGCGTACCACATTTGGGGTGATACTCTGGTTAACAAATTTTAGTTGCTCGACCAGTCCCCCAAAATGGGACGCACCCCCTAACTGCACTTTGCTTTGAACTACAGCTTGGGTTGTGATATGCTATGGTACTGTAAGAATTTCTAGGAGATACAAGTTCACTTACCATGTCCACCATTCGTCTTATCAATGTTAACAAAGTCTTTGCCCGTCCTCTCATCGGCTGGCGTGACCAGCGGGGACGCCGGTTGGAAGAGGATGAGAAGGAGGCCGACGCCGGCCCGATCCAGGCGCTGGAGCAGGTCAATCTCACCATCCCCGACGGCCAGACGCTGACGGTGGTTGGGCCGTCGGGCTGTGGCAAGAGCACGTTGCTGCGCGTCATTGCCGGGCTGGATGGCGAGTACAGCGGCCAGGTCTTTTATGACGACCAAGAGATGAGCAATGCGCCACCCAAGGATCGCTACATCGGCATGGTCTTCCAGAACTATGCGCTCTATCCCCACTTTGAAGGGCACGGCAATCTCTCCTTCTTTTTCCGCCTGCGCAAGATCTCCGACGCCGAGACCGAAGAGCGTATTCGCGTTACCTCGGAGATTATGGGCATTGGCTTTAACCAGTTGCTCTATCGCAAGCCAGGCACCCTTTCCGGCGGTCAGCAGCAGCGGGTAGCCATTGCCCGCGCCATTGTGCGCAACCCGCGCCTCTTTCTCTTTGACGAGCCGCTCTCAAACCTGGATGCCAAGTTGCGTACGCAGACGCGCGTGGAGATCAAGCGCCTGCTCCAGCGCTTCCAGATTACCGCCATCTATGTCACCCATGACCAGATCGAAGCTATGGCCCTGGGTGACCAGGTGGCTGTGATGCGCGCCGGGCGCATTGAGCAGATGGGGCCCTTTCAACGGGTGCTGAACAGCCCTGACAATGTCTTTGTGGCGAGTTTCCTTGGCTCGCCGCCCATGAATCTTTTCCCCGGTGGCGAGGTGGCGGACGGCATGGTGCACTTTGCGGATTTTGCCGTGCCGCTGCCGGCTGCGCTGCAAGATCTGGTGGAGACAGGACAGCAATTGACCGTGGGCGTGCGCCCCGAGGCGCTGCGGCTGGTCAGTGAGGCCACCCCGCCAGCCAGCGGTGTCATCCTGCGGGGGGTCGCTGAGGTGGTGGAGCCGGATTTTGGCCGTCAAAGCCAACTGGTCTACGCAACGCAGAATCATGCGGGTGATGATGCCCTACGCTTTGTCGCTATGGGCGATCTGAATATCGACCTCTTTGCCGGCTTCCCCGTAACCGCTGTACTTGACACCAGCCGCCTACACTTTTTTGACACCGCGACCGAACAACGAATCGGGGGAAAATGATTCAACCCGTACAGATGGACGATACTCTCCTGGCGGATATTCGACATGCCGGCCAGATGGAGCCGGAGACGCTTCACCTGTGGTGGCTGGGCCAAAGTGGCTATTTGGTCCAGTGGCAGGAAGAACATTTGCTGCTGGACCCCTACCTCTCCGACTCGCTAACCCAAAAATATGCCAACACGGCCAAATCCCATGTGCGCATGACCGCGATCCCCATTGCCCCAGCGCGGCTCGACTTTATCGATGTGGTGACTTCCAGCCACAATCATACCGACCACCTGGATGGCGCAACGTTGGGGCCACTGCTGCACGTCAATCCCAACCTGACGGTCATCGTTGCTGAAGCCAACCGCACCTTTGCGGCCGAACGACTACATGTTGCGCCGGACCGGCTCACCGGCATCACGCTGGTGGAACCAGTCACCATGGGCGCATTTACCTTCCATGCTGTCCCTGCCGCCCATGAGGCATTAGAGCAGGACGAAGAGGGTCATCACAAATTTATCGGCCTGGTGGTCGAAGTCGGGCCGTGGACACTCTATCACAGCGGCGACACCATTCAGTACCCGGGCATGATGGACTATCTTCGTCAGTGGTCCATTGACCTTGCCTTGCTCCCAATCAACGGTCGTGACCCCAGCCGGGGCGTAGCGGGCAATCTTTCCGGGCCGGAAGCAGTGGCGTTAGGTCGGGCGATCCGGGCCGGCCTGGTCATTCCCTGTCACTACGACATGTTCACCTTTAACACCGTGACACCGGCTGCGTTTACGGCAGCGGCCACCGCGGCAGGTCAACCCTATCGCGTGTTACAGTGTGGTGAACGCATGGATGTCAGGGCCAAATCCGTCTAAGGCGGTTGCATTACTCAGGCAAGTCCGACGCAAGGCTCGTTTTTCCGTATCCGGGCCGGTGGCGCTGTTAGTCACGGTCGCCAACCAGATGTCGAAGTAGTGACGCCAGATGAATTTTTAAAAAGGATTGAGAGCTAGGATGACGACCCTAAGTTTACGCTTGCCGGAATCGCTCCACCGTGGCGCTAAAGAACTGGCCAAATAAGATGGCATTTCGATCAACCAGTTCATTGCCATTGCCGTGGCTGAAAAGATTTCAGCCACGGCAACGGAAGAGTATATTCGCCAGCGTGCTGAGCGCGCCAGTCGGGTGAAATTTGAAGCAGCGCTGGCACAAATCCCTCATGCCGAACCGGATGAGCAGGATCGGATTACCGAGTAACATTCGCTCATCAGCCGAAAATGTGAGTTGAGCACCCAAGCGGTTCATCACGACCTCCGGCAACTCACACTTTTCACAGATGAGCCAGTAGCATTATGCCTCACGCTAGAGCGATTACACCCAAATGTCTGCTTGCGCCAACTGACGGATAATGGTTGCCATTGGGGTGCCCCGCGGCCCAGGCGTTGTGCTGAAGAAGGCGATGACCAACGCTTTGGCCGGGGAAACATACAACCCCTGGCCGAAGGCGCCGGCCTTGTAGAAGTCGCCATCGGCCATAACACAATCCCATTGATAGGTGTTGTGTGCACAGGGCTCATCATTGAGCGCGTTTGGCGATGGTGCATGCTGCTGCAATTCTGGGCGACCTTCGGTTTGGATCTTCTTGATATGGCGCTCTGACACGACAACGCTACGGTTGCTGCGGTCGCGCTGGGTCGTTGGCGTGAACAACAGCCCGAAGCGCGCCAAATCGCGCAATGTCGAACTCATGCCGAACGGCGAAACCGCGCCCCCTTGCACGGCATTGAGCATGAGCGCATCGCCGGCGGCCCCCATCGGTTGCCAGATTGCCGTCGAGACGAAGTCCGCAAAGGGCTGCTGCGTGAGCGCTTCGACCAACAGTGTCAGTATCATCGGGTTGATGAAGGAGTATTCGAAGGTTTGGCCCGGCAGGTAGTGCAAGCGCAGCGTGCCGAGAAAGTCGAACAGCGCTTCGCTTGTGCTACATGGCGTCCGGCTGCCAAAACAGCCATAGGCATTCAATAGCCGCCAGTGATTGCTATTGGGATCGTCAAAAGCCTGTGGGCAATCGATACCGGAACACATATCCAGCAGGTCAATCACACGGACGCGCGCCCAGTCGGTCCCCTTGAGCGCCGGCAAATAGACACACACGGCGTGGCTTGGGTCCACAAAGCCCTGCTCTTCCAACACCCCGACCGCCAACGACACGGCGATTTTGGAGACTGATAGCCAGAAATGTTTTGCGTGGGCGTACATGCGCGGGTAGGCTTCAAAAACTACGCGCCCCTTGTGCAGCACGATCGCGGCATCAACGTGAAAATTTTCCACACAATCAGCAAAGGCCAGCTCACCCACGGGAGTCTTGGCGACAAACTCAGCAACGTTGCGTCGCAAAGCGACCGGAAGCTCACGCAGTTCATCTCCCCGATTGATCACCGAATGCGGGTAAAACTCTGAAAAGTGGGTAAATAGATACCGTTGGGCGTCACCGCCGCCATTCCATTGCGCTGGGCCGGCGGCTGCCCATCCCCCCGCCGCAAGTTGTAGGTGTGTTGCGCGTTTCTGTTGCAGCGAGAAGAGGCTGTTGTTTTCAGTATCCATGAGCGACTCCTTATATATTGTCCCGAATGGCCGCGGCGAGCGTTGGCGCAGAGAAATCTTCTAGCACGGTGTTCATGGTCGTTGCTCCTTGTATGATATGTGCATGATAAGAAACAAGATTTTCGATGACTAACCGGTCAATTCCTCCAACCGATCCACAAACCCCGCGAGGGCGGCAAAGGCTTGTTCCACCGGCTTTGGGCTGGTCATATCGACGCCGGCCAGCTTGAAGAGATCGAGGGGATAGCGCGAAGCGGCCGCCTGCAAGAAGGCGAGATAGTCGGCAACAGCGCCTTCCACACCGGAGAGTACCCGTGCCGCCAAAGCCTGGGCGGCGCTCAGCCCCACTGCATATTGAAAGGCATAAAAGGGCAGATAAAAGAGGTGCATGAATTGCGCCCAGGTGATGGCGGTACGGGTCGGATCGTCAGCCAGCGTGTCGCCATAGCCTTCGGCAAAAAGATCGGACATGGTCTGGTTGAGGTCGTTGACGGTCAGCGGCTGGCCCGCTTCCACTCGGCTATAGACGGCCAACTCAAAACGAGCCAGCGTGGGCATGATGAAAAAGTAGCGGTGGAAATTGAACATGGCTTCATCAATCAAGGCCAATGTGAACGATCGATCAGTTTGTTTGGCGCTTTGCAGATAAGCCCGCAACATGGCTTGATGGAAATTGGAAGCGGTCTCCACGACCGACGCAGACATGATCTGATAATTCCTGTAGACATGGGGTTGCAGTTCCGTATTGAGCTGGAAGTGCATGCTGTGTCCCAATTCGTGGGCCAGGACACTGGCGCTCATTAGACTCTCATCATAGGACATATAGATGAAGGGTGGGATCACACCAAAGGGCGTAGACGCGGCTCCCCCCATTTTCCCAGCAGTCGGTGCGTAGTCCACCCAGCACTCTTCCAGCGCGCCCCGTTGCAGCGCGTTGACATAGGGTTCGCCCAAAGGCTGCAACGCCTGGCCAATCCAATCAACTGCTTGCTGGTAAGGCACATGAGGAACAGACTTGGTCAACGGGGCATAGATGTCATAAGGATGAAGAGCATCCACGCCAAGGGCTCTGCGTTTGGCCGACCAATAGCGATGCCAGAGGGGAAGCTCTCTTTTGAAGGTGTTGATGACATTGTGAAAGACAGCCACTGGCAAGTTGCTCGACGCCAACATCATTTCCAGGACGGAGTTATAGCCGCGCACCTTGGCTAGAAAAACGTGTTGTTTGACCACGGTCAGGTAGGTGCCGGCAAGGCTGTTCTGGATCGCTAGGTGACTGTCGGCAAAGTTCTGCCAGGCGGTGCGCCGGTGTGCGCGGTCGGCGCTTTGTATGCCGGTGGGGGTGGGCGCGGCATCGCGGACGGGGTGGTGCCTACCTTGACTATCCACTGCATCGGCCACCCGCAGATCAGCGTTGGTCAGTTCCCGATAGGTACTGCCCGCCCCGCTAAAGGGATCGGCCAGCAAACCGAGAATCTCCTCCACTTCAGGCGAACGTTGGTGTGCTTGCCGGCGGCGGAGGTTGGCGAAGTACTGTTTGTAGACGGCCAATTGTGGTTCGGTCTCTGTCCAGGCCAGCAAGGTCTCCCCCAACCCCATCAATTCCACCTCGGTCAAGGCGGTCGCCGTCTCAAATTTGCCTTGCAGATCAGTGGCCTGGCTAAGACGGGCTTTGGCGTCCGTATCGGTAGTGTCCACACGCACCGCCATGCGTGCGAAAAAGTGGAGTTTCAAGATCTGCCGCCAGTGTTCGCCATGCGTCTGGAGCCAGTCAAGCAGAACGGCCGGCCCCTCACCAAGCCGGCCGGCAAAGGCGCGTAGGGCCGGCAACTCGGCGAGTGCCTGTTCATAGTCGGCATCCCAGTCCGCCCAGGATGGGTAGACGGCTTCACGGTTCCAGGTGCTTTCCAGCGGGGCGTCTGCGCGGCGTAAGAGCGTGGTTTCGGTCATTTTTCACCTTCCTGAGAGATAGGTACGACATCTATTGAACCACAATTTTTGAACTTCCATACGATAGGCCAACAGTATCATCTGCTTGTCATCCTGTTGCATTTTCTGATCGGGCGAGAAAGTCCCGCACCGCATCCATATAGGGCGTGCGATCATGGCTATTCAGCAGCCCGCCGGCCGCGCGCACGGGGTCGCCGAAAAAGAAATATTCATAGTGCGCCTGGCGCGCGGCAAAGGCCGAGAGCGCCGTGTCCCACGCCAGGCGGAAGAGCGGGATGCGATCTTTGGCCTCTTGACTCGCACTCTGATAATAGCGAGCGATCTCCTCGGCCAACGGACCATTGACATCGGCCTCAGTGGGCATTGCGACCAAACCACCCGCCCCCAACTGGCGCACAATCTCGATCATGCGCGGATAGAGCTTGGGGTAGAGAACGCGGACGGCGTCGAGCGGCGCTTTGGCCGGCGTCATCACGCCGAACTCATTTAGCGTAGCCTGCTGTTCGGCGGCGAAGCGCAGCGCCTTCATTGTCTCCAGGTTGACCCAGATCTCGGCCACCTTCTCCTGCACGTGTTGAAAGCCGCCGATGCCAATCGACTCGACCAGTAGCGAGACGAGGCCAAGCAAGAATTCAGTCTTCGCCACATTTTTGCAGATCACGTGATGAGCCATGTGCTGCAGGGTGCCCGTCGCTACGTACGCCTGGTTGCAGATCGCCACATCGCGATAGAGAAAGACCCGTTCCCACGGCACAAAGACATCGTCAAAAATGACCACCGCATCCAACTCCTCGTAGCGCGAGCCAAGCGGGTGATCATAGTGCGACGCCCCGTAGTCCACCGTCTCGCGACATTGAAATTTCAGCCCCGGCGTGTCATTCGGGATCGCAAAACCAAAGGCATAGGGCGCGTCCTCTTCCTGATTCCTGAGCTGGTTCGATGGGTAGACCATGATCTCGTCGGAGATCGGCAGTGTAGCCAACATGCGCGCCCCGCGGACAACGATACCGGCATCGGTCTCTGCCTTGACACGGGCGGCCAGGAACGGATCGGCCTGTTTTGCCATGCCAACGGCCCGGTTATTCTGCGGGTTGACGAGGGTGTGGGTGAGGCAAAGGTCGTTTTCGCGCAGATATTCATAGTAGGCGCGCATGTTCGCGGCAAAGTGATCGCCCTGGAGACGCAAAAAGTCTGCCCCTCCGGCGTAGCCCACGATGGCGCGATTGAGATGGTCGGGCATGCGCCCCATCATCCCTTGGGTGTAGGCAGCACGCATCTGCATGGCGTCGCCGATTGCGGTCAGTTCGGCCACGGTGGTCGGGATCTGAAACGTAATGCTGACTGGATCGCCGCTAGTGGGTGAGGTGTAGAGCGACTGGTCACGGTGGATCCACTGATGGTCATAGAGATCGGCCAGGCTGTGGACGCCATTTTTGATCCCTGGCTCGGTCGTAACGTCTGCGATACGTCGGCCGCGATGGTAGAGCGCCGGCGGCTGGGTTTGTAGATGTGTGATCACTTGTTGAGCGGTGCGGGCTGGCATGGATATTCTCCTTTGGCTAAGATGGCAATAGATTAATCAATATTTGTTTTCGATTCATCGATCAAATAGCGATCAAACCAGCCGCTAATCGCCTTGAGCCAGGCGATGCGCCGGTCGGTGCGCCCGGCGGTGGGCAGAAGGTGTGGCTCATCGGGAAAGCGGATCATTTCGGTTGGCACACCGGCCACCTTTAGCGCCACGAAGAGTTGTTCGCCCTGCTCGATGGGGCAGCGCTGGTCTTGTTCGCTGTGAAGGATCAGGGTAGGCGTTTTGATCTGCCCGACATACTGTAAGGGAGAGCGCTCCCAAAAGAACGCGAAGTTTTCCCAAGGCGGTCGATGGCCGAAGCTATGTTGAATATGCCAGTTGGTATCAGATGTTCCCCACCCACTAATCAAATTGCAGACGCTATTTTGCGAGACAGCCGCTCGAAAGCGGTCAGTGTGGCCAATGATCCAGTTGGTCATATAGCCGCCATAGCTCAATCCAGTCACGCCTAAGCGGTCGGCGTCGACAAAAGCTTGGTGGGCGACAAAATCGCTCCAGGCCATCAGATCGCTGTAATCAACCCCACCATGGCCATCGGCAATCGCCTGCGCGTGAGCCTCGCCATAGCCACGGCTGCCCCGTGGGTTGGCAAAGGCAACCACATAGCCCTGGGCCGCCAGATAGTGAAACTCGAACATGAATTGGTAGCCATATTGCAAGTGGGGGCCGCCGTGGATCTCAAGGATGGTCGGATAGGTTTTGTCCGGCGCAAAGTCCGGCGGTTTGACGATCCAGCCCTGCACCTGATGGCCATCGGTCGCGTTGATCCAATGGGTTTCGATCGGGCTCAACGCGACTTCAGCGAACAGGGACTGATTGAGGTTCGTCAACTGCCGTCGGCTTTGCGTGGCTGCGTCGTAGAGCCAGATTTGGCCGGGGTCGCTGAAGGCGCCGTAGCTGTAAGCCAGTTGGGTATGGCGTTGATCCCAACTGTACGCGCCCACCACACCTCTTGCAGCAATCACGGGTGCTAGATCATTGCCGTTCACGTTGATGGTGTACAGTTCGCCTTGGCCTTGTCCAGAGACGGGAAAATAGAGCTGAGTGCTATCGGCTGACCAGAGGGGTCTACGCAATGATGCCGCCAGCCGACCGCTGACATCCCCAAGGGTGGTGGGCGCGCAATGGCGATCGGCATCGGCGGTCAAATTGCGCGCTTCGCCTTCGCCATTGGCGGCGAGCAGCCAGAGATTCATTTGGCGTAAGGGTTCGCTTCCACCATCCGTGCCAAAGTAGCTGATCCATTGCCCATCCGGTGAAAAAGCGGGCAGGCTTTTGGCGCCCAGCGGCGTCGCAAGTTTGCGCTCAGCGCCCCCGTGCGCGGCGATCAGGAAGAGGTCATCTTGCCCACTGGTCAGATCAGGGTCAGCATGGTGATTGGAGGTGTAGACCAAAGATTGACTGTCAGGCGACCAAGCCGGTGGCCCTTCATCAAACGTGTCATTCGCAGTCAGTTGGGTTGCCTGGCCGGTTTGGATCTCAATGACCCACAAATGCCAGCGCTCTTGTGGTAGGAGCCCCGCCCCGTCGAATTTGTAAAAGACGCGGGTGATGCGTCGGGCGACCACCCCCAACTTTTGCTTCTGCTCATCCGTCGCCCGCTCAAGCACCTCGGCATCCGTCTTGCGAAACTGGCAGGCGATCCGCGTGCCATCAGGGGACCAGGCGAATGATCCAAAGTTGCCTTTGAGATCGGTTAGTTTGCGTGCTTCGCCGCCGGCGAAATCGATGAGATAGATCTGCGCTTGGCCGCCACCGCGGTTGGAGAGGAAGGCAATGGTCAGCCCGTCGGGGGACCAACGGGGGTGACTGTCATTCTGGTCGCCGGTGGTGAACTGGCGCATCCGGCCATCGTCGGTGTTGACGAGCCAGAGGTTGCTGTACTTTTTCTCGCTCTGGCGGTCGACGCGCCCGACGCAAAAGAGCACCCACTGGCCATCGGGCGAGATTTCGCACTCGGTCAGCGTTTGGATCTGATAGAGGTCTTCGGCTTGGATAGGGCGTTGGGTGGTGCTGGGCATGGTTTTGTCTCCTTGCTCTGGAAATGTGAAGGGCTTATCAAGTAAATTGCGTAATCTGAGCCCGTCAATTTGGCCGCCGGGCCACAATGTCCCGTCGCGCAGGCGATGTGACGACCAATCTGACGTCCGCGAAGCCGGCTTCGGCAATTTCTTGGATCAGGGTTTCTGTCGCAACGGGAGCAATCCCCCAACTGCCCGTCATCACCTGCATGAGCGCATAGGCTCGCCCCGCTTCGGAACGTAAATCGTCAGTAAGAACAGTGGGTTCCCAGGGCAACAGACGGGCATTCAAGATACCGCCGGGCTTGAGCGATTCAAAGGCAACACGCAGCGCTCCGACGCGACGGGCCTGTGGGAAAAAAGGTTGAGACCAAAAGACCACGTCAAACTGAGCTGGGGCGTGGAATGCTGTGACATCGCCGGCAAAGAACTGGACGCGCTCACTGACACCCAATTCCTGGGCCTGTTGTTGCGCGAAATCAAGCAGATCCTGCGCGCGGTCAACACCGACGCCGGTCAGTTGGGGATAGGCGCACAGACGACTGAGTAGCATACCGCTCACGCCACAACCCAGTTCCAAACAATGGCCACCGGCAACCAAGATATTGTGAACTTCCTGAGACATTGCCTCGGCAATGGCCGGTGCTTGGGAAGAAGTCGGATCGATGGCGAACCCTTTGGCCATCACCAGCCGATCACTTGGGGCTAACGTCCAATAATCCTCTGCACCAGCTTCCACATTGGCCGTAATCTTCATCTGGGTCAACGCGAAGTCGACTAGATCCGGAAAGGGTTTGAAACTATCCGGCGCGGTCAATACAAGCCATGGATCAGCCAGGCGATAGCGCCCCTCGCGTTCGATCAGGATTTCATGGGCATCAAGGGCGCGACAGATATCAAGCACGCGGCTTTCATTGATGCCGGTCACCGCGGCAATTTGCGTCGGTGAAGCGGGGGTGCGCACAGCAGCCAGCAAACCACTGCGCTGCGCCCCTTGTAATAGGCCCAATAGTTGGGCGGCGGAGAGTAGCGGATCAAAGACAGATCGAGCCTCGAAATAGGTTGGTAGCGTGGTGATAGCGGTATCTTCGTGCGACATGTGGATTCCTTTTGTGGGTAAAATTACTCGTTAGACCGAACATCGTTCACCTGGCGCTGTCACAGCGAGCAGTATCCAAAACGGAGAAGGTCTCTGAATATGGTGGCTCGTCGGCTGACGAAACGATAGGTTTGCAAATAGCATGGGCCAACACCGTAGTGCGTGGGGAGTACAGTGTTTTATGATACTGGCCATTATACGCTTGCTTTGCAAAATAATCACACCCCAATTTTACAAGGCCGCTCTCCCATAGGTATCCCGAACCCTCTCCCAAACCGCAGCTTTTGCAAAGCTGTTGAATAAACAGATGAGTTTGCTATAATATACTCACGAGCAGCACAGGGAGTATCATTTTACTGCTGTACCAAATGATACTCGCTGGCGCTCGTTGGTATAGATAGCTATCCCCTGACGTCGCGACGGACAGTTTGCGCCACAAGGATCAGCCATGTCCCGTTTAAAGGTATATTTACTTGGCTCCCCCCACCTCACTTTGCATGACGAAGCGATCACCATCGGTCGACAGAAAGCGCTGGCGCTGTTGTGCTATCTGGCGGTCAAGGGCGAACCCCAACGGCGCGATACATTGGCCGCTCTGCTCTGGCCGGAGCAGAGCCAACAGCAGGCGCGCCAAGCGCTGAGTCGCCATCTCTTCACACTGAAAGAAGCGTTGGGTGATGGCTGGTTGGTTGCAGACCAGGAGATGGTTGGCTTTTACACCACACCGGGGCTTTGGCTAGATGTGGCGCAATTTCACGCGCATCTCACCGCATGTGCGCAGGAGCAGGCAACGTGTCGCGACGCATTGGGGGCAGCGATTGCGCTTTACCGGGATGATTTTCTCAATGGCTTCACCCTGCCCGACTGCCCCACATTTGACGATTGGCAATTCTTCCAAGGTGAAGAATTGCGCCAACGGTTCGCAGCGGCATTGGCGCAACTGATCGATCTACTGATTGCCGAAGCAGATCATAACGCTGCCCTTCTATACGCCCGCCGTTGGCTGGCGCTCGACCCGTTGCACGGACCGGCCCACCAAACCCTCATGCGCCTCTATGCCGCAACCGGCCAACAGGCAGCCGCGCTGCGTCAATATCAGCTCTGTGTCCAAACCCTGGCGGATGAGTTAGGCGTACCGCCTGCGGAAGAGACAACCGCCCTTTATGAACAGATTCGCATGGCGAAAGCGGGTCGAACAGCGGCGACGCATGGCAACCACGCGCCAACGGCGGAGATAGAAAGCAGTAGTCATCTTCCCACCTCGCCGCGTTCTCCCGTCGCACCTTTACCTTCCACCATGCGTTACGACTGGCGTGAAGCGCCGACGGTCGAGCAGATCTATGGCCGCGAGACGGAACGCCAACAACTCACCAACTGGCTGGTTGGCGAGCGCCGTCGGCTGGTGAACATTTTGGGCATTGGCGGGCTGGGTAAGACGACGTTGGCCGCGCAGGTGGTGCGCGATCTAGGCAGCCGCAACGAGCAGCCCTTTACGCGCATCCTCTGGCGGTCGTTGCTTAACGCGCCGCCCCTGGCCGAACTCCTGCCTGAGATCCTGCAATTCCTGACCCTGCCGCAGAGTGTGACGATACCGGGAAGTCTCGATAAACGACTGGCGTTGCTGCTCGATTGCCTGACGCAGGAGCGTTGCTTGTTGGTCTTCGACAACCTCGAAAGCCTCATTGATGCGGGCGAACGGAACGGCCACTTTCGACCGGGCTATGAAGCGTATGGCCAGTTGCTGCTGTATCTCGGCCAACATGCACATCAGAGTTGCCTGCTGATAACCAGCCGTGAGCAGCCGCAGGAGATCGGGCGGCTGGAACGGAGCACCACCGCCGTGCGTTCGTTGGCGTTGACCGGCTTATCGCTGCAATCCGGCCAGGAATTATTGCACCGGCAGGGGTTGCAAGGAGACGCTGAACTAGAAACCGCGCTGATCCGCCGCTACTCCGGCCACCCACTGGCGCTGATGCTGGTCGCGGAAACGATTGCTGAACTCTATTTTGGCGATCTCGCCGCGTTCCTGGCCGAAGAAAGCGTGATCTTTGATGACATCCGCGATGTGCTCGACCAACACTTTGCGCGGCTGTCGCCGTTGGAGCAGGAGATTATGACCTGGCTGGCGATTGAGCGCGAGCCGATCTCGGTCCAGGCGTTGGAGGAGAATCTGCTGGGGCCGGTCAACCACCGCGATTATCTGGAAGCGTTGCGTTCCCTGCAACGGCGCATGCTGCTGCAACCCTTTGCTGATGGCTTGGGGCTGCAAAATGTTGTCACCGAATACACCACCGATCGCTTCATCGCACAGCTCTATTGCGAGCTAGCCGAAGATCAGTTGGCGACCTTCAATCGCTATCCTCTGCTCAAAGCGAGCGCCAAGGAGTATGTCCGCGAGAGCCAACGGCGGCTGATCCTGAAGCCAGTGACCGCGCGCTTGGTTGCGCAATGGGGACGGCAAACTCTACTGCAGAAGCTGCGAAACTTTCCGGACCAACTCCGCGCCACCTTGCCCCGTGGCTATGCCAGCGGGAATCTCCTCAATTGGCTGCTCGATCTTGAGGGCGAACTGGTCAGCCTTGACCTCTCTGGGCTAACCATCTGGCAAGCCTACCTGCGTGGTAAAACCTTGCATGACGTTGATTTTCGTGGGGCAGACCTACAAGGAGTGCACTTTACCGATACTTTTGACATTTCACGCTCGGTGGCCTTTAGCCCGGATGGGCATTGGATGGCTGCCAGCACCGCGGCGGGGCAGATTCGCTTCTGGCGCACCACTGATTGGCAGCCGGTGCAGAGTTGGCAGATTTCTTCCGATGATATTTACTGTATCGCCTTTAGTCCGGATGGCAAAATGCTGGCCAGCGCGAATGGGCTGGTCACACAATTGTGGGATTGTGCAACGCCCACCGCCGTGAGCAATCCGCAGCCGCTGCACACCTACCCCCATGCAAGCATCGCTGTTGCATTCAGTCCCGATGGCCGGCTCTTGGCCAGCAGCGGTCGTGATCAGGTGATTTGCCTGTGGGATCTTTCGGTGGAGTCCACCTTAAACACAGTGGAAGGGCTCAATCCAAGCATAACTAGTGGGCGCTTGATCCAAAAGTTACAGGGCCACACCGATAGCATCCACACGCTCTGTTTTAGCCCCGATGGACAGCTCCTGGCCAGCGGCAGTTTTGATCACACTGCGCGCTTATGGGATGTTTCAGCGGAGTCCCTGGGGAAAGGCGAAGGAGTCAATCCAAATGCCGCCAGCGGCCAACTGCTTCACATCTTACGCGGCCATCATGGCCCAGTCATTTCCGTTTGTTTCAGCCCCGATGGGCAATTCCTGGCCAGCGGCAGTAATGCTGATCAGATGATTGGTTTATGGGACGTTGCTACTGGCCAGCTCCGCCAAACCTTGGTGGGACACCAAGGTGGGGTCGAGGCAGTCCGTTTTAGTCCCGATGGGCAATTCCTGGCCAGCGGCAGTTTTGACCAAACCATACGTCTGTGGGATATCTCATCTAAATCCATCGTGCCCAATGTCGAAGGGTTCAATCCAAGTGCCGCCAGTGGGCAAACGGTTCAGGTGTACAGTGGCCACAAGGCGCGCGTTTACTCACTCGCCTTTAGTCCCAATGGGCAGTTCCTGGCCAGCAGCAGTTTTGATCAGACCATCCGCCTCTGGGATCTGTCCAGGCCCAAGGAAATGGTCAGCAGTCAGCTGTTACAGACCTTCCAGGGCTATCGCCACGGCGTTTGGTGCGTCACCTTCAGCCCGGATGGCCAGACCGTAGCCAGTGGCAGTACCGATGGGCTGGTTCGCTTCTGGGATGTCAGGGAGGTCGAGACACAACCGCTACGAGTTTTTGCGGGACACGCCACCTGGGTTATCACTGTCGCACTAAGCCCAGATGGCAAGTTGCTGGCCACCGGAGACAATCGCGGGATCGTGCGCCTTTGGGATCTTACACAAGCCAGGGCAACGCCTGTACGAATCTGGGAAACTGATCATAGTTGGGTTAGATCCCTCTGCTTCACGCCCGACGGGCAGACGTTGATAAGCAGTAGCAGCATTGATCTAAAGGTATTGTTGTGGGACGTGACTTCCGGTCGGCTCCAACAGTCTTTGCAGGGTCACACAGGTACGATTCTGTCCATGGGGCTAAGCCATAACGGTCGGACGTTGGCTGGCGCTGGTTATGATCAACGAATCTATCTATGGGACCTGGCTAAGGATCAGCCACCCCGCATCTTACAAGCTCACTCGCATCGGCTCTTGACCGTCTCCTTGAATCCCATAGGCAGGACGTTGGCCAGCGGTGACGATGTGGGCAACATTCATCTCTGGGACACAACTGAAACTGATAATCAACCGCGACGGTGCTTTACAGGTCACACTGGCCAGGTCCTCAGTGTCTGCTTCAACCCAGATGGTCGCCGATTAGCCAGCAGTGGCCAAGATCAGATCATCCGCCTTTGGGATGTGGACAGCGGACAGGTTGCCCGCACCCTGGTGGGGCACACTGACCGGGTGCGGACGCTCAGTTTCAGCCCTGATGGCCAGATGTTGGCGAGTGGTAGTGATGATGGTGAACTGAAATTCTGGGATACCGAGAACGGCCGCTGCCTAAGCACCCGCCGTCCCGATCGCCCCTATGAACGGACAAAGATTGCCGGTGTTACTGGTCTGACGCCAGCCCAGATCAGTGCGCTCAAGGAGTTGGGCGCGGTGGATGAGGACGATTAAAGGATGATCGCCCAGACCTATGATTCCACAACGATGCGGGCGCCGTGGAAATTTGTTTGGTCTACCACCTTTTCGGCGTCGCGATATACGCTCCAGGAGCCTTCTATGGTGTCGCTTTTGGCATCATAGCGGAGCGTCCCCATGACTTTCAGGCTCTTCGACAAAGAGCCATCCTCACTGCCAAAGAGGACCCTGAAGGTGAAGGCCGTCGTCGCGTGCCCGGTACTGACCCAATTGCCGTGCGCCATGCTTTCAAAAGAGGAGGGAGGTTTATTCCCAAAGACAATGCCATCACTGGTAAAGGTCAACAAGACGGGAAAGAGGTAATCATGGTGCCGGCTACTGGCCTCCGCAAACCACGCGCCCACCAATGGCTTGGAGTGGCTGGTCGGTGCTTCCGCTGCATGATTCATGACCGCTTCGACAGATGGTTGAGCTTTCATTTCAGTTCTCCTTGTATGATAGGAACTTGCACGATAGGAAATGGCCGGTGAGCGTCGGTGTTCAGGGCTTGCTCAGACTTTATCTCTATTCTACAGGGCACCTCTCCCGTATCTATTGCAGATCCTTTCCCACATGCTCTCCCAAACCGTATCCCGCGCGAGTGCGTACCACATTTTCGGGGCGCTCTGATAGAGAAATTGGGAAGACTCGACTCGGCCCCCGAAAATGGGACGCACCCATCCCTCAAAAATATGTTGAATAAATGCCGAACTTGGGTATAATTTGTCGAGAGTCATATTCGCTTTCCTGATATGCGTTCTTGGTGCCAAAGGACCAGCTATGCCTCTGCTAAAGTTGTATCTACTCGGCTCCCCCCATCTGGGTCTGGATGAAGAAGCGGTCAGTATTGGGCGTAAGAAAGCGCTGGCGCTATTGTGCTATCTGGCGATTAAGGGCGAACCGCAGCGACGGGATGCGCTTGCCGCCTTGCTCTGGCCGGAGACAGGTCAAAGCCAGGCGCGTGCGGCATTGAGCCGTCATCTCACGGAACTACGCAAGCTCATCGGGGGTAGACGCGTGACGGCTGATCGCGAGACGGTGGGTTTAACCAGCGATCTCTGGCTCGATATCACCCACTTTCAACGGGATATCGCTGACTTGGATCCGGCCGATCCTGCCGCGACTGTGGCGCTTACGCAAGCCGTGGATCTCTACCGCGGCGACTTTATGAGCGGCTTCACGCTGCCTGACTGTCCCGACTTTGATGAGTGGCAATTCTTCCAGCGCGAAGAACTGCGCCAACAATTTGCCACGGCGTTGAGCCACCTGATCGCGATCCATTGCACCCGGAAAGATTGCGCCGCGGCGTTGCCCCATGCCCGCCGGCTGCTCGCCCTGGACCCATTGAACGAAGCGGCGCACCGCCAGGTGATGGAACTGTACGCCCGCACGGGTCAGCAAAGTGCGGCGTTGCGCCAATACCAGCTCTGCGTTGAAGTGATGGATGAGGAGTTTGGCGCATCCCCAGCCGCAGAAACGACCGCACTTTACGCGCGCATCCGCGGCGGGGAGTTTAGCCGAGAATTTGAGCAACCGGTCTCGGCAGCCATCCCCACAAAACGCCACGAGAAAAAGCGCTACAACTTGCCCTCGCAGTCCACGCCCTTTGTGGGCCGCGTGGTGGAAGTGGCAGCGGTGACCAAACTGCTGATGGACACGGCAGGAAGATTGGTCACCATTGTGGGACCGGGCGGCATGGGCAAGACGCGCCTGGCGTTGGCAGCGGCCGCAGCGCAGGTAGAATCCGGCCATTTTCCGCAGGGAATTTTCTTTGTTTCGCTGGCGCCGCTGAGTGAAAGCGCGCATATTGCCTTGGCTATCGCCGACGCCCTGGGCTTTCGCTTGGAGGCAGAAGGTCAACGGCATGAGTCAACCAAGGTGCAACTGCTCAACCATCTGCGTGCGCAGCAGTTGCTGTTGGTGTTGGATAACTTCGAGTATCTCTTATCGGGTGTTGACCTGGTGACTGAACTCTTGCGGGCGGCGCCCGGTGTACACATTCTGGCCACCTCGCGGGAACGGTTACATCTGCACGGGGAGCAGATCTTTCCGATTCAGGGACTGAGCTTGCCAAACGGGGGAACACCGGGGGATGCGGCGACCTACACAGCGGCCCAGCTCTTCATCCAAAGCGCCCGGCGCATCCGACCCGACTTTGAACTTACCGCGTCCGATTCAGCCCATCTGCTCCGCATCTGCCGCCTGGTAGAGGGCATGCCGTTGGGTATTGAGTTGGCCGCCGGCTGGGTCGATCTGCTCTCCCTGGCCGAGATCGCCACGGAGATCCAACGCAGCTTGGACATCCTGGAAACTGAAGCGCGCGATGTGCCGGACCGGCATCGTAGCATACGGGCCGTCTTTGATTCTTCGTGGGAACGATTGTGTGTAGCGGAGCAGCAGATTTTTAGTAGCTTCGCCGTTTTTCGCGGTGGCTTCACCCGCCTGGCGGCAGAGAACGTGGCGGGCGCGTCCTTGCGCCTGCTGAGCAGGCTGGTCAGCCAATCGCTCTTGCACTACGAGCAGACAACGGGACGGTATCAGATCCATGAGTTGCTACGCCAATATGCGGCTGAGAAACTTGAACAGGCTGACCGGGCGGAACAAACCAGCGCTGCGCACGCGGCCTATTTTGCCGCTTTCTTACGCCAACAAGAGGCGGCGCTCAGAGGTCATGCACACCGGCAGGCCAAGGCTGCGATTGCCGCGGAGTTTGAGAACATACGACAGGGCTGGTTGTGGGCAGTGGAGCACCGCGCTTTCGCCACATTGGACCGAACCGGTGAAGCCTTATACTGGTTTTTACATCAGGATCTACCGCGCTATGAGAGCGGGCAGGCGCTTTTCCAAAGGGGACGAGAGGCACTGGCCCCTGCCGACGATGAAAGCCCTCATCCCGTGTGGGGGCAGATGTTGGCGCGCGTGTTGCCCTACGGCAGCGGTGAGTTTGAGAAGCCGGTGCAGGTCAAAGCATCTTTTGAACAAGCCTTGCACATCGCGCAGAGCCACGATGATGCTGCGGAAATGGCCTTTTGCCGCTGGCAATTGGGGCAGGTAACCATGCTCCTGGGCGACTTGGACGCAGCCCAACGCGCATTTGAACGGAGTTTAGCCTATTATCAGCGTGTGAACGATCCGTTTTATGTTGCCTGGACGTTAAAGATGCTGGGCAAAGTCCACAACCGGCTGCGCAAGCCGCGGCAGGCCGTGGATTATTATCGGCAGAGCCTACGCCTACACCGCGAATTAGAGATGGCAGAGTTTCACCTCTTGGTTGACCTGGGGCTAGCGCTGGCCAATGGGCTGGGTGAGTTTGCAGAAGCAGAGCACCATCTGTGCAGTGCGTACCAACTCAGTGAGCGCAACGAGAATACCCATGAGATGGCCGGCGCGCTGGTCTATCTGAGTCGCGTTTTGGCCGCCAAAGGGGATTGGACAGCGGCGCAACAAGCGGCGACAGAGGCGTTGGCAATTGCGCAAACGCACGGCCTTGTGTATCGACAGCTCCAGGCCCGCATGGATTTGGGAATGCGGGCATATGAACGGGCCGCTTATGCAGAAGCGCTGGCCTATCTGCGTCAGATTCAGGATCAGTCAACGACCTATGGCAATCAGATGCGGATCGAAATTGTCACCGGTCTCACCAGATTTCATTTGCTCCCGCCTGCCGAGAACTGGTCCTATCTAGCTGGGCGACTGCACGGACCGGTCAATTTGCGCCACTGCAATCTACCGCTGGCCGCGCTACTCTTTCAGCAGGCGGGTGATCTGGAGCGAGCGGCGAGCCTGCTCGCGCTCTTTGCCACCTTTTTTGGCGAACATCCATCTGGCTTGTTGGGGCGTCAGATTGCAGCCGAGATTCAGGCGATCAAAGAAGCGCTGACTGCGGCGCTGCCGGAGGAGCGCTTTGCCGCAGCCTGGGCGCAGGGCGAAGCACTGGAGCCGGCAACAACCCTTAGCGGGCTTGCAGAAGAATTGACGCGGGCGCCATGACTTTCATTACCTTGTTCTCAGATCATGGCCACCCGCTCATCAATACTGCGTTGCTTAGTTGGAACAATGGCGCCGTCTCCCACTCCGTCTTCAACGGACTTAGGCAATAGACTCATACAACGCGATGGTTACAGAGAGAAACATTCCCCGCCCTTGGGCGACCATTTCCTGAATCTCTGCATCTTGCGCGATCTTTTTCTGACCTTCTTCCCAAGCTGCCAACGACTCCCAATTGCTGATGGAATGCACTTGGTTCGAGGGACCAGCCACGTTGCGCAAAACGCTGATGTTGCTGCCCCCATATTTCCCAGGGATGTAAGCTGCTTGTTTGGCTACATGGGCAAAGGCTTCGGCACGCTTCCCGGGTTGAATGGTATAGGTGCGGATGACGGTTATCATGAGAGATCCTCCTATTTGCATTGGCTATGCTTTGTACTCAACAATGGCTTCAGTATACAGGGCCGCCCTCCCTTAACTCTCCCAGTTAGTCTCCCAGAAATCCTCCCATAAAATTGATGTAAAAACTGCGCGCCCAAGCCACCGTGCAGTGCAACATTGAGCAGGCGCGGTCGGTCTGCTTCCGTCCACCAGTTCCATGCTGGCCAGCTGCCGCCGCGATGAAACGATCAAATTGTCTAGGTTTTGTTGAAATACGGAATTGCCCGTGGTACACCTGACAGGTTTCCCAAACCTGTCAGGTGTATGCGGCGGAAATATCAGCGGTTCCTAATCTGGCACATGGATTGTGAGATCTGTGACTGCGTGGACATAGCCAATCAGATCTTTGACAATCAATGGTTGCTGCCAAATTTTTTGTCCGTCCCACCCTTCGATCAGGGCGTGGATACAGCGTTTGACCCTGTAATAGGCCAAGTGCTCATCATGCAAGGCGCGTTGTGCGCGATACGCATCTAGATAGTGTTGCACGAACAGGTTCCAGTCAACCGTGGCAAAGTCTGCCGTGGTGGCGGCAATGTGCTTGAAGGGGATCGTGATCAACACAATGGTCGTGGCGACATCCAGTACGGGGTCTGCGATCAGGAAATTAGGCCAATCCAGCACGCCGGTTACTTTGCCGGCCTGGGTGAGGAGATTGAGTGGATGGAAGTCCCCGTGACAGATCGCCAACTGTGTTGGTTCGGAGGGGCGATGGCCAACCAGCCAACGCACGCTTTCACCAAGCCAGGGGAGCTTGCCCGCGCGCGCCGCCAGCCACGCAAAATGACGGTCGAGCCGGTAGCGCGCCGCACCAACACCTTGTTCGCGCAGTTTGTGGATCAATGAGGTTGGGTCAATTTGATGGAGCGCGGCCTGGCTTTGGCCCAAGATCGCGGGCACACCTGCGAGAGCGACGTTGGGGTGCGTCCCATGTTCAGGGACCGCGTCGAGTGTCTCCACTTGCTCTGCTAGAGTGTCCCCGGAAATGGGGTACGCACCCAGGGCATTGAGTAGGGGTTCTCCCGGCAAAAATGCCATGATAAAGAATGCCCCACCCAGGATTGACAGATCTGCGCAGACGAGATGTGCTTGGGCAACCGGAAAGCCCTCGCCCGCGAGTAAATTCTGCACCGTGCTTTCCCAAAGTGCGTTGTCCGCGCCAAAGTATGGCGGATAGAGACGCAGCACCAAGGGCGCGGCCAACTCTGCGCATACCCCCTGTAATTGAAAGCGATAGGTCGCGGTTTCATTGCCGCCCTGTAATTGTGTCAACGGCGCCGCATAATCGACCGCGGTATTGTTGAGTTCGTCGCGAAGGTAGGCGATGAGTCTGCGCGCCAGTTGGTCAATGTCATGGCTCAAGTTTGGCATAGGGCATCCGAAGCTTTAGCCTGCGGTGCGCCACAACCAGCGCAGCGACTCTGGGAAGATGGCGCCACCGTGACGGAGGGTGTGGCCTTCGACGCCAAAGACAAATTGGTAGTCATAGCCCATAAATTCTAAGGCGGAGGCCATGAGCTTGTTAGCCAATGGCCAGTTGCCGGCAGGGCGATCCAGATCTTGCTCGCCGCTTTGCAGAAAGATGCGGATCGGCTTCTTCTCGCTCTTGCGAATGAGCGAAGGATAGATGCCGCCGCCCCGAATATCGGTAAAGCTGCCACAGTGGCTGAGCACTTTGCGAAAGGCATCGGGGCGCTCCCAGGCCACCGTCCAGGCGCAGATGCCGCCCGAACTCATGCCACAGATAGCCCGTTGGTCGGGGTCGGCGCTGATCTTGTATTGTTTTTCCAGTTCTGGGATCATCTCCTCGATAATGAAGCGGGCATATTGATCGCTGAGCGTATCATATTCAAAACTCCGATTGCGAATGGGTTCTTGCCCTTCCTGGCGCGGCACAACAAAGACGCCGGGTTGAATAAAGAGGCCGATGGTCACCGGCATGACGCCCTGGGCAATCAAGTTGTCAAAGACAATCGGCGCCCGCACATATTTCTCTTCATTCACATAAGATTCGCCATCCTGAAAGACCATCAAACTGGCCGGCTGACTGCCATCGTATTGGGCGGGGACGTAGACATAGTAGTCACGCGTTGTCCCGGGGAAGATGGCGCTTTCAAAGGTATGTTGGGTCACGGCGCCGACGGGCACACCCGGTTGGCGTTGTGAATCGGGACCCAGTGTATAATCGCTTTGTTCGTTGCTCATGATTTTCCTTTGCTGTTGAGAATAGCGTATCAGGTTCTATTATATCTCTATTTTTATATGCTGACGAACATGGTACAATGAACCATCTGATTGCTCAAGGTGCGGTAGGCGCATTTTGGACAGTATCACCATTCAGGCGCGCACCCAGTGGGGCAGTTGCCGAGCACAACCCACGTACTTGCTGCTTGGCCCTCTTTGCGGTGCGCACCCCAGCTTATATGAGGGTCATCCTATGCAAACAACCAAAATCGCCGTGGTCGGGAGCGGCGCTATTGCCAACGTCATGCACTTGCCTGGCATCCAGACCATGCAACAGATGGGGTTGGTCGAATTGGTCGCGGTCTGTGATGTCTTTGCAGAAAAAGCCCGCGCCACTGCCGAACGTTTTGGCGCGCCTTATCATTTCACCAAGGTGGAGGATCTGCTGCGCCAGGCGGATTTTGATCTGCTAGTCAACACCACGGTGATCCCCAGCCATTTTGAAGTCACCCTGGCGGCGTTGGAAGCGGGCAAACATGTCTATACACAGAAACCCATGTCCACCAGCCTCGCCGAGGCAACGCAGCTCATTGAAGCGGCGCGCAAGCATGGCGTGCGACTGGGCGTGGCGCCGGAGCACCGCGTGCGGCCGCATATCCGCAAGATCGCCGAACTGGTTGCCCAAGAGGCGATCGGCAAGATCTCCTTTGCCCGCGTGCAGACCTCTCATCATGGCCCCGAGAAGCACAAGGTGGATCGCGATCACACCTGGTTCTACAAGCCCGGCTCCGACCCGATTATGGACCTGGGCGTTCACGGCCTGAGCATGATCACGAGCATTCTGGGGCCGGTACAACGCCTCACCGCCTTTTCCGGTCGTTCATTGCCTGTCCGTCACATTCTGCATGGCCCGCTGGCCGGCAAACGCATTGACGTGGAAATTGACGACAATTCACTGCTCTTGTTGGACTTTGGCGACGCCCGCTTTGCCTTTTTGGACGCCACCTACTGTGTGCCGGCCTCTATGGGGCCTCGGTTGGAGATCCACGGCAGCGAAGGCACTCTGGCGGTGACCTATGTACGCAAGCCGGGCGAGCCATTACAGGCCATCCTGCACCGTTACGATGTCGAAGAAGAGGCGTGGCACGAGGTGGCGGTGGAGCCACCGCCGCCGGTGCTCGACCTGGGTACGCTGCACATGGTGGAGAGCATCCAGGCCGGGCGTGACCATCTATTGACGGCGGAACATGGCCGGCACATGGTGGAGATCATTACCATGACGCCGATGGCAGCCAAGGAAGGTCGAACCGTAGAAATGTCCACTACGTTTGCATAAGCTAAATGAACTGCGGCCGGCCAATGGCGTCGGTGCTGTCCTGGCGTCTATAGATGCGAAGGCTCCCGCAGGCGTCAGCCAGGATGCGCGCTTTGGCCAGCGCAATGCGGTCTGCCCCGCGCGCTGTGATTTCGTGCTGACAGGTCGGGTCCGCCGCAAAGTCAAAGAGACGGGGGTGCTGGAATTCGCCGTCACTAAAGAACCAATTCTGCTGATCCTTATACCAAACGGAGTTCCCATAGCGACAGGTCAGATATTCTCTTGATTGAAATGCGCCCTGCCCGGTGATCAGGGGCAGCAGACTCTGCCCCGCCACGCCATCCACCGGTGTAACGCCGGCGGCATCGGCCACAGTGGCCGGCACGTCGAGCGTATAGACAAACTCTGCCGAACGCGTACCGGCCCCCAGCCCAGCGGGGTGGCGCACAAGCAGGGGCAGATCCATGGTGCCGGGGTACATATAGTCGGCGGGCTTGCCGGTGACCCGGTCGGGGTTTTCGGCGAAGTTGGTGCCGTGATCGGCCAGGAAGAAGACCAAGGTATTCTCCTTTAACCCGAGCCGGTCGATAGTGTCAATGAGCTTGCCGAACCACGTGTCAACCAGCGTCACCAGACCGGCATAGTTGGCGCGAATGCTGGGCAGCCGCGCTTCGATTTCCGGGTTAAGATGGAGAGGCCCATAGGGCACAGTGATGCAGATCGGTTCGCGTTTGGCCCGGCTTTCGTAGAGATCATAGTAGTGCAGGGGACACTCCCACGATTCATGGGGCGAGAAGCTGTCGACGTAGAGATAGAAGGGACCATTGTTACGATTCTGCTCGACAAACTCAATGGCGGCGCGCAAGGTGCGCGCCGTGGGCCATTCCTCTTCGGGTAAGTGAGGCCGTACATTGGCCAGGTGGGCACGGATGCGCGCTTCCCCGCCTTTGCTCCAATAGCGAGAAATCTGTGCCGGGTCGGCGTGGGCAATCGCCTTGTAGCGATCTTCCGAGTGGCCGCGGATATATTCCCACTGGCGAAAGCCGCGGGTAAAGTTCATGCCGGGCACAAAGTAGTGGGGCACATCGCTAAAGAAGCCGGTGTGATAGCCCTGTTGGACCAGCGCTTCGGCAATGGTTCCCTCGTTGGGCGACATGGGCTGCCAGCCCGGCAGATAGACATTGTCCCACGGCACGGGCTGGTAATCATTGAAAGGAAAGGCGCGGCGCCCCGTGTGGAGGGTGCGCCGGGTCGGAATCGTGGGCAAACATTCGGGGTGGGCATTAGTGAACTGGACGCCCTGTTGGGCAAAGCGGTCCAGGTTGGGCGTCTGGATCCATTCGTTGCCATAGGCGCCTACATAGGCTTTACGCAAGGTGTCGGCCACGACGATAACAATGTTCCACGGTGTAGTCGCGCTATTCGCTGATGGGCTGTCCATTCACTTCTCCTGATCCTTTGGTTATTTTGACTTCGTTCAGCAGCCGGGACAATTCCGCCACAATGGCAGGGTGCTCACCATAAAGATTTTGCCGCTCGGCAATATCCGCCCGCAGATCAAATAGTTCGCCGGGGTAACCATGCGCGGTGTAGCCCCGTTCTTGCTTGAACCAAGCCGGCTCGCCGTTGTCGTCACCGCTGGGGGCATCGATCAGAACCCAATGTTCCTTGCGGATGGCAAAGTTGCCCGAGGCGCTGTGATGGATAGCCACCGCGCGCACGGGGCTGTCAAGCTGGCCTTGCAGCAAGGCCAGAATGCTGATGCTGTCTTCGGCTGCACCAGAGGGCAAGGGCACTTCCAACAACTGGGCGCAGGTCGCCATAAAATCGCCCAAGGTCGTCAACTGATTACAGACGGTGCCGGCTGGCGTCACAGCGGGCCAGCGGGCAAGGAAGGGGACGCGGTGGCCGCCTTCCCAGGTGTCCCGTTTGGCACCGCGCAGGTGGGCCATACTGTAGTGCCCAAATTGGCGGGCGTGTTCATAGCAACCACCCGCGGCCGCCGGGATCGATTCTGGGCCGTTGTCACTGGTAAAGATAAGCAGCGTATTGTCGGCAAGCCCCTTCCGCTCCAGGGCCGCCATCACCTCGCCCACCGCCCAATCCACTTCACAGACAAAATCACCATAAGGGCCGGCGCCGCTACGACCAATGAATTGTTCGTTGGGCACGATCGGCGTGTGGGGTGAAGTCAACGGGAAGTAGAGGAAGAAAGGCTGCTCCGCTGCTTCGCTACTCTCTTCAATGAAAGCGATGGCCCGGCGAACAAGCTCAGGGATCATCGCCTCCAATTGCCAACCGGGCTCCATTCGTCCGGGATGGCCAAACATCTCAACGGGCTTTTCAAGGCTAGGGAACGCAGCCAGCCGATCCTGTTGGAACCAGGTGTAGGGTGGAAAGTTGGGCACATCCACGCCAAAGTACTCATCAAAGCCACAGTCGATGGGGCCACCGCGCATGGGCTTGGTGTAGTCGATGTTCTGTTCCAGCGCGTGGCGCGTGGCAGTGTCGAACTTGCCGATTTCAGTGCCCTGGTTGGCCGGCGCGCCATCATGGGTCGCCCAGTGCCAGCCCAAGTGCCACTTGCCGATGCAGGCCGTGCGGTAGCCCTGTTGCTGGAGCAGTTTCGCCACCGTCAAGCGATCCGGCTCGATCAATGGCGGATCCCACGGCCAAAGCACGCCGCGTTTGAGCGGCGTCCGCCAACAGTAGCGACCGGTGAGCAGGGCATAGCGACTGGGAGTGCAGACGCTCGACGGGGCATGGGCGTCGGTAAAGCGCATGCCTTGCTCGGCCAGCCGGTTGAGATTGGGCGTGGGGATCTTGGAATTGGGGTTGTTGCACGCCATATCCCCATAGCCCATGTCGTCGGCCAGGATGTAGATGATGTTGGGGCTATCCTGATTCACGCTGGATCGTCCTTGTTGGCAGCGGCCTCAAGCGCACGTAAACGCGCCGTTAGTTCAGCAATCGTTGCCTCTGCCGCCTGCGCGCGCGCCGCTTCAGCCTCTGCCATCACTCTAAATTCGGCGCCCGACCGGAGACGTTCTCCCGTTGTGCTATCAAAGAGATCAACGCGTTCACGTCCGACCGGGATAAAGCGCAGTCCCAAGCTCTGTAGCGTGATCCCCCCATCGGCAGCAGGTGCTATCGGCTGATAGTAGGGGGAGGCGCCCAGCCGATAGCCATGTAGTTGCCAGGGTGCTGACCGGTCATTCCAGATGTCGATAATCAAATATTCCTCAATGCCCACTGCGGCATAGATATCCCGCTTCGCGCTGAAATCCTGGTCACGTGTGCTCTCGGATGTTACCTCGATCACAGCAGCAGGCATAGGGCCATCGCTACCGACCTGAAAGGATTTTTTCTCCTCCGTTGGCGCAACTGTTGGATTGAGAATTGCTGTAATATCGGGGCTCTTGTCGGGGACGCCGGGAATTTCCCACCGAATGAGTACATCGCTCAGAAAAGACCAACCACGCGCACCAAGGTGGATACGCAACAGTTCAGCTAGAAGCGAAATTAACCAATTGTGGGTTTGGCCCTGCGACATGTAGACTGCTCCAACATCATCTTCAGTGGAAAAGAGAATATCACGCAGCGTAAGAGGAACATGATAGGTGGTTTTTGTCTCCTCGTCATAGACAAGACGCCAGCCATCTTCTAAGGGAAACGTAGGCAGCTTTGGCAGCAGTCGTTCAGGCACAGCCGGCATGAAGCGACCATCAATGGCGGCGTCAGAGGCCCCATTGCTGGGAGGATGATGGGGATGATCGTTATTTTCTGCTCTGCGCTGCTGGTTCTCTTGCCGGGCGGGAAAGATCTTCGTAGTCATGTATCCTCCGCTGAAGGTACAGCTCAATTCAAAAACATTCATAGGGGCGAAACGGTGAAATCGTTGCAACTGCCGGAGAAGGATGGAGTGATTTCACCCGCAGAGCTCTATGAGCCATTCAAAAGTTAAACTGAGTATACCACAGAAAGCAACTTATGGCAGATCAGTGTTCGGCGCTTCCTACGATAAATAGGCAACACCGACCTGCCAATGACCGGATACGCTATTCCTTGCTGCGCTCAATGGCATCCTTGGCGTATTGCTCCATCACCGGTTGGAACTGGGCCATGGCCTCGTCATAGGTGAGGGTGCCGCCCAGCCATTCACTGGTAATGCGCCAGTAGGTCTCGCCATAGTCCAGGTGCATGGAGCGCATGTGGATCGTTTGCAGGAAGGTCTCATCGGGCGCCGGCTTAAATTGCTCTAGTTCTGGGTTGCCGGTGGCACATTTGACCACCGGGACAATCCCGCCGTGTTCGGCGCAGATCCGCCCTTGACCGTCACAGGAGGTGAAATATTTAAGAAAGTCGATAGATTGGGTAATCGTATCTTTTTCTTTGGCGGTGGAGGTCAACGCAACGGTATTGTAGGCGCCGCCCGGATATTGGGTGGGTCCGCCTGCGCCAATGGCAGCCATGCGTTCGTTCAGAAGGGGAAAACGCGCAATGCCAAAGTCGAATTCGCGTTGTGGATCGTCCTTGAGGGTGGGGTAGTACCAACTGCCATTCCACATAAAGGCCGCCTCACCCCGAGCAAAGAGGGCAATCGTATCTTCCGAAGTTAGACCCAAATATCCCTCAGCCCAATAGGGTACCCAATCTTCGACCAATTTGTGCATGGCGCGCAATTCCTCGGCGTCGGCTGTCCAGTCGCCGCGGTCAATCGCTTCAAAGCGTTCAATGCTGGTGACAAAGTCATCATCATCGGTGTCCAGCAGCTTCCACTTGCCGGTCGATTTGAGGAAGCCGGCCAGCGAAGTGGTCTGAATCCAGTTCCAGTAGGGTTGGTTCCAGGCCAAGGCCCAGGCTGTAACGTCGGCATCCTTGAGGCGTTGGGAGATGGCCAACATCGAGTCAAAAGTCCAGCGCGGCTCGCTGATTTCGCTCTGGAAGTCGATACCGGCATCAGCCAAAATGTTCAGGTTGCAGTAAATCTGCACCCCCGTGATCCCTTGGGGAATGCCATAGTACTTGCCATCGATCATGCGGTTGCGGGCGTCAAAGCCAGCGATAAAGGCATCGCGCCAACGGTCGCTGCCATCGGCGCCGGCTGGAATATAAGGATTGGGATCATCAATAAAGGGATCGACCGTCAACCAGTAGTCGGCGCCAATATCGCGGTTCAGCCAATTATCCACGGCATTGCAAATATCGGGCATCGAACCGGCCGCCTGGCGCGATTTCACCCACTGCTCAATGCCCTCACCACCGGGACCGGTGATGAAGTCCAGTTTGTAGCCGGGGGTCATCTCTTCCCATTCGTCACCCAGCGCGCGCGACTCGTGCAGTGGGTTCAAACCCTCCCCGCGTGGCACATCAGGCTGGAAGGTGTCGCCCAGATAAATTTCAATGACGGTGGCGGCGGCATCAGCGCCGGTAGCGCCACCGGGGGCAGCAGCGGGTGTACAGGCCGCCAGACCGAACAGGGTGACAGCCCCGGCACTGGTCTGGAGGAATCGACGACGGCTAATCTTATGGTACATGAGGTTCTCCTTTGGTTAAATTCTTCGCTCATATGGGCGACTCACTGAAATTGCACTGCTTGCCCTCAAGCTAAGGTCGGCAATTTCAGTCGCATACCGATATGAGCCAAATTCTTACGCCTTAATCGCCCCCGATGTCACCCCAGCCATAAACTGTTTCATGGAAAAGGCAAAGAGCAACAACAGCGGTAGCGATGCAATAAAGTAGCCAGCAAACATGGCTCCATATTGGGTCTGGGTGCCGCCCTGGAAATAATAAAGGCCGACAGTGATGGTGCGCTTGGCATCATTGGAGACCGTGATCAGCGGCCAGATCAGGTCGTTCCAAATTTGCTGAAAACGCAGAATGGCGAGTGTGGCCAGAATGCCCTTGGAGAGCGGTAAGGCGACTTGCCGATAGATCTGCCAGTCGCTGGCCCCGTCAATTTTGGCCGCGTCAAAGAGCCCCTGCGGCAGCGTGCTAAAGAAGGTGCGCATGAGAAAGACGCCATAGGCCTGGCCGCCGGCGATGTAGGGCAAGATCAAAACCCAGTACGAGTCGAGCAACCTTAACTGGCGCACCCACATAAAGGCGGGGATCAGTTGTAGAATCTGAGGAATCATCATGAGGAGCATGAGCGCGGCGAAGAGAAACTCTTTGCCGGGGAAGCGGTAGCGGGCAAAGACAAAGCCGGCCATAGAGGTGCTAATCAAGAATCCGGCGGTTGCCACCACACCTACATAGATCGTGTTGATCAGATATCCCTGGACCTGCTTCCACGCGGCGGCATAGTTTTCGCCAATGTGCAGCGGCCACGCAGGCAACCAATACGAGTGGAGAAATTGGGTGTACGATTTGGTTGAGGTGAGCAACATAAAGGCAAAGGGGTAGAGCGTCAGAAAGACCAGGAGTGACAAAGCCAGGTAAATGCTGATGGTGGCCCAATCAGTGGGTTTGGCCGGTTGCACAGGGAGCGCAGCTTCATGCTTCATAAGTGACATCCGATGATTTGATAAAACGGTTGTTCAACCAGGTGAGCAGCAACATGGCGACCAGCATGACCACGCCGATGGCGGAGGCATAGCCAAAGTTATCGCCCTGAAAGGCCCGTTGGTACATCCACAACCCCGGTACCATGGTGGCATAGCCTGGTCCGCCTTTTGTGAGCACCAACATGCCGCTGAAATTTTGCACGGTAAAGATGGTCGTGATCACCACCAGTAATTTGATTTGACTCAGGAGCAGCGGAATATCCACACTCCAGATGCGCCGCCAGGTTGAGGCGCCGTCGATCATGGAAGCGTCGATCACCGCGGAGGAGAGATTTTGCAATCCGGCGTAATAGATGAGCATGGCCACCGCTTCCACCCAGGGAAAGCCGACAAAGAGCACTGAATAGAGCGCGATTTTGGGATCGGCCAGCCAGGCCGCCTGCAATTGCCCCAATCCCACGGAGTCGAGCAGCGCGTTGAGCACGCCAAAAGGCCGCGGCCCCATGATAAAACGCCAGATCAGCGTGTTGACAATGCCAGGCACGACCAATGGAATAATGAGCAGCAGACGGAACCAATACTGGGCGCGCTCATGCTTGAGGTTGAAGATCAACTCGGCGGCGGCTAACGGAAAGATCAGCACCTTGATAATGGCGGCCACCAGAATGATCGCAATGTTTTTTAGCGACGCGATCAAAATCACGTCTGCCACCATCGCTTGGAAGTGGGCAAAGCCGACCCACGTCGCAATGCCGGCGCCATTCCATTTGGTAAACGAGTGATAGATGGCCGAACCGGCGGGGTAGTAGCGAAAGAGCAGCACAAAGGCAAAGGTCGGCAGCAAAAAGAGATAGAGATGCCAGCTTTTTTTTAGATCGATCAGGAGAGATTGAAGCCGCCCTCGCTTTTTCGGTTTAGCAGGATTCACCGCCGCGGCGATGCGTGTAGCTGTGCTCATGGCCCCTCGTCATTGGGTAGGAAGGTCAGTGAGTATTTACAGAAAGAAGGGAGAAAGAGTAAATCGCTCATAAGGGCGAAGCGGTGAAATCGCTACAAATGCCGGAGAGAAGTAAAGCGATTTCACCGCAGACCTCTGTGAACCAGAGTAAATTACGACAAATGATGCGCCCTTATTGTACCTGACCGTAGCGTGATGTGCAAATGGTCATTTCACTGCTCGTTACCCGCCACCCTTAAAAGTACGCGTGCTGCGGCGTCGCCGGCGCTTGGTAGATCACGTTGAGGTGGGGGGTCTCCAAACGCGCTTGGGCTTGAAGACGAGAGGTGAGACAACTCTCCAAAATGCCACTGACCAGGAGCGTGCGTTCGACCGGATAGGGAGCGCGGCCGCTCACGATCATCTCTTCGATCTTGGCGACCAAGCAGGCGGAATAGGTGACATTGGGCCCCGGTGTCAACAGGAATTGGGTGGAGACTGGCGTGCTCTCCCCTTGGACAGTGGCCGCAAAGCAAAAATCTTTGATCGCACCGTTGAGCATGAGCAGCGTGGCGCGTAGGCCATCGTTATACTCGATGAAATAGGCCGCCGGCTTTTCCACCAATCGGCGCAACTCGCCGCTGCCCAATAGATCCTGGGTGCGTCCGTCCTCGTCGGTGTAGCCGCGCGGTGTATCGCTGCGCGCCAGGGCGGCATCCAACAGCCGTGTGGACCAACGCCCCGCTTCGCCCGCCTGCCAGACAGCATCGCCCTCCACCATCTGTACGGCGCGCACGCCGGTTTCACCACCCCGGCGGCGTTCAACCATACATTGCATGGCCTCCAACGCATGGTAATCCATGGGATCCGAACCGCCTACACCCACCATCAGCGCGTCCTCAATGACCGAGCCCAGAGGTAATTCCACATCCGGCAGCCGCCAAGTCACCGGCAGGGAAGAGCCGGCCAGGAAGGGGAAGTGCAGACGATGGGCGTCGTTGACCATCTCCAGCGCTTTGGCAAAGCTGTAAGAAAGATGTTTGTCATTATAAACGGGCACGGCCCGCCCGTCAGCCTCAAAGACCTTGACACACGCCTTGAAGAACTCATAGCGTGGATAGAGGATCTGCCCCTTGTCGTTGCGGGGGTAATCCCCATGTTCGGCCATGATCATCACCGCATCGACCGCCAATTGCTCGCCGCCACAGCGCAAGGCTTCGGCGATGGTGGGGTAGAGATTGAAGCCAAATTCGTGTGCCCGATCCATGCTTTGGTCTGTGCTGGGCTCCTGATCCACATAAAGAGAGACAATCTGGAGATTGGGCCGATGCCAGCGTCCGTCATAGGGATAGCCGACCAACAGGCGATCACAGAAATGTTGGGCGTGGGAGCGCTCACGGTAGATTGTGGCAATCACGGCCACCCGTTGGGGCGCCGCGCCACCGGCATGCACCGCGGTGGCCCGTTCAGCGCTCTGGATCGGCGCAGGGGCAGTGGCGGCGTCAGGCGTCAGTTGGGGACGCGCTTCACGCCAAAAGGTGGAATCCGGGCGGCTCTGATAGCAAACATTTAGATGGGGTGTCTCAAGCCGCACCTGCCCTTGGTGGAGGCTATCCACCCCCGCCTCTACCAATCCCGTGGTCAACAGTGTGCGCTCCACCGGATAGGGCGCCTGGCCGGTCAAAAACATCTGCTCGGCATGGTTGACCTGGGGCGAGAAAAAGTTGGCCAATGTGGTGCGCGCCGGCGGCATGGGCAGATACATTTGGGTCGAAAAGGGCATGGGCCGATCGGCCAAATGGGCAGCAAAGTTAAAGTCCTGCACCAGTCCATTGAGCAGGAGCATAGTGCAGCGCAGACCGTCCACATGTTGGTAGTGATAGGCCACCGGCTCCTTGACCAGTTGGCGCATTTCGTCCAGGGTGGGGAAGATATGGTTAAAACCTGGCCGCGCTGGTGTCAGGGTGTGGCTGCGGCTGAGGGCGCTCTCAAAGAGGGTGCGCGACCAAAGGCGCTGGTGATGCGCCTCCCACACGCTATCCCCGCGAAATGCTTGTAGCCACGCCACGCCGCTCTCGCCGCCGGCGCGGCGCTCGACCATGCACTGGAGCGTCTCCAAGGCATGAAAGTCATAGCTATCGACGCCGCCATAGGCAATGCAGAGCGCCTCTTGCACCGGCGCACCCCACGGCAGATCCAGCGCCGGTGTGCGCCAGGTGACCGGCAGGGAAGAGCCGGCCATCAAGGCAAAGCCCATGGTATGCGCCGTCTCCACCATCTCTTGAGCCCACGGCCATTGCCATGAAAGATGCTTGTCATTAAAGATCGGCGCGGTGCGGCCGGTGGTGCGATAGACCGCCACGATCTGTTTGAAAAGTTCATAGCGGGGGTAGAGATGTTGCTGCTTTTCATTGCGCCCATATTGGCCATGCTCACCGATGAGGAGGATGCCATCGACTGCCAGCGTGTCACCACCCAGGGTCAGCGCATCGGCGACGGTGGGGTAGATGCGCAGCGTAGGAAAACGGGCGGCGCGCTCACGGCTGAGATCCCCTTCCGGCGTCTGGTCTACATAGAGGGCGACCAGATCCATGGGCGGGCGATGATGGCCGTTGTGCCAGCCGTAGCCCTCCAGGAAGCGGTCGATAAAGTGTTGGGCATGGGCATATTTGCGCACTTCGGTGCAGATTGCGGCAATTTGGGGACGTCGTTGCGTAGAAAGTTCAGTTTGATTGGTCATGGGTCATTTGTCATTGGTTATTGGTCAATTGTGGGTTAGTGGCCATTGGTCCGTGCTTCGGCCCAGGCTTTGAGCGGAATGTCGGCATCTTGGGGACGCCAGTAGCGCGATACAGGGTGGATCAGGGGATCGTCGCCATTATAACTTTGCGCGCCTGAGCCCAATTCGCCCAACAGTTGCCGTTGGATCGGTGTGGCATCGGCCAACACAGCCGGATCTTGGTGGTCATAATCAGAAGGGCGGATCCAGCGATGGTGGTAGCCATAGTAGAGACACTTGCGCGCATGGTCAGAGAGGTTGGGGGTGACACAGTGCAGGAGTGCAGTACGCCAGACCATGGCTGTGCCGGGGCGCACGTTGACTTCGACAATGTCAGCCGGGTCGATAATCAGATTCCCCTCACTATCGCGTTGGGCGCGGCGGTGGCTGCCGCGCACCACACAGATGGCGCCGCTGTTATGCTGGGTCAGATCCGTGAGATAGTACCCCACCTTCATCTCCATATAGGGAATTACCCCCTCCACCGTGGGCCAGCCAAAATTGGGTGCGTCCGAATGCCAGGGGAAGAAACTGTCCCGTGCGCCCAGCGCTTTTTGCGCATTTTCCGGCGCTATAGGCGGCCGCACATCCAGGTGTGAGGTGCGGATCTGAATGTTATATCCCATGACATCGACCACCAGGGGCAAAATCTTGGGATGGTCAATCAGATTACGGAAGATGGGGTGAAAGGCCACAACATTGCGCCACTGAAACGGGTCTTGGGGACCCAGGTTACGCGCTTGGCGAGCCTGTGCGTAGGCTTCATCAATCACGTCAAGCAGTGCATCAATTTCGGTGGCGGTGAGCGCATCTTCGATGAGAAAAAATCCATCCTGCTCAAAACAACGCCGCTGCTCATCAGTCAGTTGCAGCGGACAGGCCGTCGCTTTGGCATTTTCTAATGTTGCAACAAACATCTTGGCTCTCCTTTGTCTTTGCTTAGTTCTAGGCCACATCCTGATGTGAAAATCGTCGTGAAGTCGCATGGTCGTGAAGTCGCATGGTCGCGTCGTCCAGACTGCGCGACCTCACGACCTCGCAGCCAATGATACACCTAAAGCGCAAATTGCCAAAGCGTCTTTTTGAGGAGCTGGTGAACGCTGAGAGAAAGTTACAATGGGTTAGCGCAGCCGTGCGTGATAACGCGCGACAATTGCTTGGCCGGCGGGGCTGACACAAAAGTCAATAAAGCGTTGCAGCCAGCCGGACGGCTTACCGTGAGTGGTTAAATAGAGTGGTTGGATCAGAGAGTAGCTTTGTGTCTGGAGTGCAGCCAATGTGGGCAGTTGCCCCTCCAGCGCGACCACGCGTACCGTGGGCGCGTTACTAGTGGGACCCTGTGTGAAACTTTGCGGGCGGGGGGAACTTGCGGCTGCGGGCGGAGACTCTATTTGCGTAGCCACAAAGGCCCGCGAGACATAGCCGATGGCGCCGGCGTGTTTGGCCACATAATCGACCACATCGGCGCTGGTGGGCATGACCACCGCGGTCAGGGCCACCTTGTCGTCCCCCATGACTCGCTCTTCAAAGAGGCGTCGGCTGCCACTCCCATCCTCGCGGCTGACTAAAATGACCTCTTCCGTCTGGCCATTCAGTTCTGCCCACTCCCAGATTTGTCCACTGTACAGGAGTTGTAACTGATTCAGGCTTAGATTTTCCAGCGGATTGGCGGCGTTTACAACAATGGCCAGACCGTCAATGCCAATGGGCACACGCATAAGGGGAACTTTGCTCTGCCGCTGGACCAGTACAGATGGCACGGTAGGTGAAATGAGGGTGCTGGCGGCCAGTTCAACCTGATCGGTGTAGAGCTGTTGCTCACCGATGGTGCTGCCGCCGCCGCCGACCACAAAGAAGACCTGGGGATGAAGCTGGCTAAATTCAGAGGTCAGCGCCAGCAACACTGGTTGCATGGAGGTCGCCCCAGCAATGTGGAAGGTGATGGGCCGAGTGCCTGTAACAGCAACGGGCTGGCAAGCTGACAGGATCAACAAGAGCAGAATATACCCCAGCCAGCCCAGCCGACCTAACAATCTCCCCAGTAATCGCCAACGGATCATGATGATTTCACAAGCTGACTATGCGCCCAACCACGAACCAACCACCACCAGCAGCCCTACCAAAATGCAATAAATCGCAAAAGGATAAAGGGTGCGGGTGCGCAGATAAGCTAATAAAAAGCGAATGGCAATGAAGCCTGAAATGGCGCTGACAACAAAACCGACCAGAAGCACGGGAACCTGGCTGACCACATCATTGCCCGGTGTCGAAGCAACATCAAGTAGTTGCAGTAATCCTGCGCCCAGAAAGACGGGCGTGCCGAGCAAAAAGCTATAGCGTGCTGCGTCTTCGCGCCGGATACCACGGGCCAACCCTGCGGCAATGGTGCTGCCACTCCGGCTGATACCGGGCGCAAGCGCGATCGCTTGGGCCATACCAATGACAATGATATCGCCCCAACTCAGCTTCTCTAACGGGCGTCGAACTGTTAACCGTTGTAGCAATAACTCGCTGCTAATCAACAAGAACGCGGTCACAAAGAGGAAAGAGCCTGCCGCCAAGGGGCTACCAAAAAGCGCTTCAAAAAAGTCCTTAAAGTAGATGCCCAAAAGCGCGGCGGGAATGCTACCGACAATAATATACCAGCCCAAACGGGCGTAGAGATCCGCCAATGAACGCGACCAAAGCGAACGCAAGGTGGCCACGATGATCGCCCAAAAATCACGCCAGAAGACGAGCACAATGGAAAGCAATGTACCCCAATGTAAGATGGTATCAAAGAGGAGCGACGAAGAATTCCAGCCCAGAAGCCAGGGTACAATCACAAGATGGCCGCTGCTGCTCACAGGGATAAACTCTGTGGCGCCCTGTACAATTCCCAATACAATTGCTTTTACAAAGTCTAACAAGATCTGACCCTTTCACATGGTTAATCGATCAAACATAATAAGACAGCGAAGCTGCGCCCCAAACCGATACGTCAGGGCTGCTGGCTGTTCGCTGCTGACAACTCCTGGTTCGTAAAGCTTGCTCCGTTTGTTGGGGTGGCGAGACGTGCCTGCACAAAACTCGCTCTGTCTATAATGGTTTTTCACTACTAAATAACTCACCTCAGGCATAGTCAAGCAAGCATTATGCGCGCAAGTTGGCGCGAAATCGTTCGCGCTGCTCATGGCGAACCCGTTGGTCACTGATCGTGTAGCGGGCCAGGAAAGCCGCACGAAAATCGGCATAGCGACCGGCTTGAATAGCTGTGCGAATTTGTTGCATCAGATCCAACATGAAGTGAACATTATGGATCGTGCCAAAGCGTAGGGCGCTGATCTCATTGGCTTTGTAGAGGTGACGAAGATAGGCGCGGCTAAAGGTGCGGCATGTATAGCAGGTGCAATCTTCTTGGACAGGGCGTGGATCTTCAGCGAATTTGGCGTTGCGCATGTTGATACGGCCATCAGGGGTCAACAGGGCGCCGTTGCGGGCAATGCGGGTAGGCAACACACAGTCAAAAAAATCGACACCCCGATAGACCGCTTCTACAATATCTTCAGGTGCGCCCACGCCCATGAGATAGCGCGGTTTGTCAGTCGGCAAGAGCGGGCAGGTAACATCCAGGGTCTGGTACATTTCCGCTTTGGTCTCACCAACCGCCAACCCGCCAATCGCATAGCCAGGAAAGTCCAATGTTTGCAGAAAGTGGGCGCTTGCCGTACGCAGATCAGCGAAGATCCCCCCTTGCACAATGCCAAAGAGCGCCTGATCCGCCCGCGTGTGCGCCGCCTTGCACCGTTCTGCCCAGTGGTGGGTGCGCGCCAATGCCTGGCGAACATAATCGTGGTCAAGGGGATCGGCGCACTCATCCAGCACCATGGCAATATCAGGTCCCAATGCCTGCTCAATTGCCATAACGCGCTCCGGTGTGAAATAATGGAGGCTGCCGTCAATATGGCTGCGAAAGGTGACGCCATCATCATCCAGGTGGCGTTGATGGGCCAGGCTAAAGACCTGGTAGCCGCCGGAGTCGGTCAGGATGGGGCCCGACCAGCCCATAAAGTGGTGAAGGCCACCAAGCCGTTTGACCAGCTCATGGCCGGGACGCAGATAAAGGTGATAGGTATTAGCAAGGATGAGCGTGCAGCCGTTCTCCGCCAGATCGCGCGGTTCCAGCGTTTTGACGTTGGCCAATGTACCAACCGGTGCAAAGGCCGGCATGGGAATGGGGCCATGAGGAGTGTGGAAGGTGCTCAACCGTGCGGCGCCATCCACTTTGTGCAAATCAAATCTAAATAGTGCATCCATTATGATTAGGTTACTTTATCGGTCAATCGCGCAAATGTCTGCCTAATCATACCCGAAAGAGGAATAAAACCGGTAATCAGCACACCCTTAGCGGCATGTGGACGGGGGGATTGAATTTGTAACTTGCCGGCGAGCATAGCCGCGCGTTCCCGCATATTTAGCAGACCAAAGCTGCCACTTTCGGCATAGGTCTTGTTCACCACTTCGGGATCAAAGCCAATGCCATCATCTTCAACTTCAAACCGCAGATGTTCGGCGTCGGTATCGACCCGAATCCAGATGTTTTGGGCGTGGGCATGTTTGCGAATATTATTGACCGCCTCTTGGATAATACTAAAGATGATACTTGCCCCTTGCATGGAAATTTCAAAGCCCAGCGGCGGCGCCTTCAGGTGAATTTCACAACCCATCGACGCCTGTAGTTGCCGGTGATAGGCATGGAGAGCTGGAATGAGGCCACGGCTTTCCAAAATGATGGGGCGCAATTCAAAGAGCAGGGTGCGCACCTCACGATTGGCTTGTTTGGCATACTCTTCGATACGTTGCAGCTCGGTTTCCAGTTTTTCTAACTTGCCTTTACGCAGAAATTGCTGCGCCAGATCCATATTCATAATGATCAAGCTCAACATTTGGGCTGTGTTGTCATGCAACTCACGCGCCAGGTGATTGCGCACTTCCTCTTGCGCCTTGATAATGCGATCTTGCTCCTGGCGCAAATTTTCATACAACTGAGCATTCTCCAGTGCGATGGCTATCTGTTGCCCCATTGTGCTCAGCCATTCGGCATCGTCAGCCGTAAAGCCACTCTCATCATCCTTATTCAAAACCTCTAAAATTCCAACAGTGCGCTCATGGATGCGTAAGGGCACACAGACAATATTGCGCGTGGAGAAGCCGGTTTGCGAATCAACATCTGAATTGAAAAAAGCACTTTTACGCGTGTCATTCACAATCAGTGGCTTGCCATTGGTAGCCACCCACCCCACCACCCCCTGGTCCAGGGGAATGCGCTTCTCTTCCAAGACCTGGGCAGCTGCGCCTTTGGTGATTAAAAAGACCAACTCACGGTGCCGCTCATCAACCGTGAAAAGTGTAGCGGCTTGTGCCTCTAAAATAGAAGCAGCCAATTCGGTTGTCTGGTGGAACACCTTTTTCAGATCCAAAGAACTGGTAATCGACTGTGAGATCTGATAGAGCAATTGGGCTTGTTCCAACCGTTTGCGCGTGGCGCGCAAATAGGTGGTGCGCAGCGCCACGCCCATAAAGAGCTGGACAGTACCGAGCAACTCCTCAGTTTGACCATCGATTAACTGTCTTTCGGCGCCAGCGTACTCTGCCAGAAAGACAAAGCATAGAACACCACGTGTAATCTGCTCAACTGCCAGGCGAATGTGGAGAATGCGGTAACACGGCTGACCGTGACCGGTCGTGCAAGACCACTGGGCGGTCCAGGTTGAAAAGACATCACCGGCAAAGCCGCTTTTTTCCCAACTCTCCAAGTGCGCCCACACATCGGTCCCAAGCTCTTTGCCCCAAACTGTATGGGGCTCCATGTCTAAGTCACTTTCGTAAAGACGCAGAACGGCGGATTGCGCGCCGACCGCATCACAAAGCAGCGTAATCCCTTGTGACAAATATTCTGGCAAACGTTCCTGTTCTAGCAGTAAATTGAGTTTAGCTAGATCGGCAAGCGCGGTGGTTAAATTGCTCATGATCAGACGCCTCTCTCCCTTCCAAGTTAAAGTTCCTGGTCTTACCCTACACGATGTTCAAGGCCATTCGAAGAAAGCGTCAACTGCAAAATTTGCCATGCCATTTTCTTTTGTTTCAATTGGCTGTTGCTTAAATCAGTTATTGTAAACATGAATTAATGTTACCTGGCAAGAACTCTATCAGTTCTTGAATATAGGAAAAATCTTCTGGTCCATAAGTTTTCAGTAAAGCTCGCTAGAAATCTACAGTATTCATACTATCACTAGGTTGCCAAACCTACAAAAACCTTTCATTCTTTTGACGTAAGTAGCTATGATTCTTTCTTAATCAACTAACCTCTTTTGCTAAAAACGCCACTCAATTCTTTCTCCGTTCCCAATTGGGCTATTCGTCGTCAGCGATTAGGCAAAAAAATACGCCATCTGGCCTGTTCAAGGCCAGATGGCGTAACTTGGGTAACCGAAAGTGGCGAGTTGCGGCTAAGCTGCTTCACTCAGAGGCAGATCGGCCTCCTCATCAACCGGATTGGCATCAGCGTCATCCCAATCTTCACCTGCGGCAAAGTTTACCGAAAGGCCGGCATTGGCGCGTACCTTCTCTTCAATCACGCGCGCCAAATCAGGATTTTCGTCTAAGAAGTTCTTTGCGTTTTCACGCCCTTGGCCCAACCGTGTTTCGTCATAACTATAAAAACTGCCACGCTTGGTAATAATATCCAAAGAGGTGCCCAAATCGATCAGATCGCCCATGGTGCTAATGCCTTCATTATACATAATATCAAATTCGGCCACCTTAAAGGGCGGGGCAACCTTATTCTTTCTCACCGTGACGCGAGTACGGTTGCCAATTACATCGCTGCCTTGCTTAATCGACTCAATGCGGCGTATATCTAGGCGTACACTGGCATAAAATTTTAGAGCCAAACCACCACTGGTGGTTTCCGGGTTGCCAAACATGACGCCAATCTTCTGGCGCAGTTGATTCGTAAAGATCAGACACGTGCCACTGGATTTCACCGCACCGGCCAACTTGCGCAGCGCCTGGCTCATTAAACGGGCCTGGAGACCTACATGACTGTCCCCCATTTCCCCTTCGATTTCTGCACGGGGCACCAACGCAGCCACACTATCGACTACAACCACATCCATGGCGCCGGAGCGAATCAGCGCCTCCGTAATCTCTAGTGCTTGCTCACCGGTATCCGGCTGGCTGACATAGAGACTGTTTACATCAACACCGATCTTAGTGGCGTAGGCTGGGTCCAACGCATGTTCCACATCGATAAAGCCACAGATGCCACCATGCCTTTGTGCTTCGGCAATAATGTGCAAACAGACAGTCGTCTTGCCTGAGCTTTCCGGGCCATATATTTCAACGACACGCCCCTTGGGTACACCACCCACCCCTAGCGCAATATCCAAACTCAAACTGCCGGTAGGGATAGACTCGACCATCATGCGGGTCGCCTCTCCCAATTTCATCACAACACCTTCACCATATTTCTTGTTCAGGTTGGCAAGGGTTGTCTCTAAAGCTTTGGCTTTACCACTGTCTTGCACTTCACTTACAGGTGTTGAAGATTTTGCTCTGGCTGCCATCATTGCCTCACGTGTAAACTAATAGATTATAAACGGATCCGATTTCACTCCATTATAGCTCATGCGTTCTAGAATGTCAAGTATCGATTTGGTTGATCGGGCAAGACTATATAAACACATCATTGCAAACACATCATTGGATTTCTGGCCCTAACTAGCCTATTTTTGTAAGAGTAACTTTTTGGTATACCAAATTTTAACTCAGCAGGCAATCCTGTTATAATTTTATTATTCATGATCGAAGTGTTTGCTTAATGGCGTGAATCCGCGCCTTTGCGCCGGATTCTGTACAACAATTTCGTTCTTCGAAAACTGGCGCTCCCTAGCACCCCGACCCTCTGTTCTCTAGAAATCGCTCTATCTGCAATTAATCAGAGCGACTTTTCAGATTCAGTGGGCAACAATCAGTCACAAACAATCGGGGTGCGAAAAGAGTTTAGCCAACAATCTAGTTCGAGTAGAGGAATCGTGCAACGACGAAAACTGAACCGAGCTTGGGAGACGTTACGGGCGCTGCCGATGCCGGCTATTGCATCGGACCGTCTGGTGGATTTACACAATGATTTGACGGACTATGACATGATCATTGCCAAACACATGCGTGAGTTTGTGCGGGGCAACAAAGTCAATCCCCATGAAGTGCGTATCGATATGGAGTTAGAAGACTCTTTGCGCTCCTTCAAAACAGAAACCCCAGCCGAAGTTGAATGTCGTCGAGAACTCCTGCGCTACAAACGCCGGATCGATGATGTGATTCGCGAATTGCTGAGGATCCTGAATGAGCGAGAGCCCAACAAAGCAATGGTCACCACTGAAATTGAAGAATTTGCAAGTTAGCCACTAGTAAACAACCCACTGCCCCGTATGTAGCGGGTTGTTTACTTCGTCCGTAAAGCAGCCAACTAACTGATCAGCAAAGAGGCTGTGGGGGTTAAGTCCATTCCATTGTGATATGGCGGTAAGGGCCCCGGTTTTCCGGCGGAAAGAGCACAGCGATCCGCTGCATAATATGATCGGCTAGCCGGTTGAGCCGTTGGCGACGCTCTGCATTCTGCAACTCGCGCTCAATGGTCAGTGGTCCAAAGGCAGGTCCGATCCTTAAGGTGACGCTGGTGCGACGAAAACGCATGAGATTGGCCAAAATTTGCTCAGTCCCCAAGAGCGCAACGGGAAGAATGCGCGCTTGACTAGCCAACGCCAAGTAGGCGGTGCCCGGCTCTGGGTGGGTTAACTGAGCATCATGGCGGGAGACAAAACCGTAGGTATCGGTAATCTCTTCGCCACGCGCCCGGCGCTCGGCAAAGCGAGGATCGATGCCCCCTTCGGGAAAGATCCCAATCACACGCCCCTGGCGTAAGGTACTCAGCGCTGAACTAAGCGCCTTGCGGTCTACCTTGCCGCGCCAAATCGGGATGCCGTGAAAGGCGCGCATAAATATGCGCACAAACCAAAAGCGCTGCGATTCGCTCGCCACCATAAAGGCGGGTTGAAAGGGCAAGTAGAGGGTCAACAGCGGTGCGTCGAACCAGCTAAAGTGATTTGCAATTACAATTAACGGTTCTTGCTGTGGCACATTTTCTAGTCCAACCACTTTAATGTTTAGCAAAACTCGACTGGCCATTCGGCCAAAGAGTAACAGAGACCACCCTAAGATAAAATTTGATATATGCTCCACTAGCCGCATAATTTGATCTCATCTCCTATGTATTAGGCCCTGTTGATGAGCACCACTAGCTGCAACAAAATATCAACAGAGCCCTGAATAATTTCTTGTACGATCCTGCGCTGCTCTATCCACCTCAATATTGCCATTACTGCCTTGCAAATGCAAATGTCTAGCTATTTTTCGCCTAAAAATAGTAAAGGCTTCCCGAACATGAGTGCGGGAAGCCTTGGCTGGCTAGTAAATCCAGACAGAAATAACCACTGGACTTTGGCAAATTTTGGGATGGCAGGCGAAAAATTACCAATAGCGCATAGCCCCGCAAACACACAACAAATCACCAATCACCAGTGTAATCAGCAAAAAACGCCAGATTTCAGTAGGTACTTACGCCCAACTAAATTCGTTCGCGGGCAACTACGCCTTATCCACCCACTCCGGTGCCGGGTGAATGTCCGGCTCCGGTCGTGGACCTGCATCAGGACGACCACTGCCCTCCAGCCGGCTGATGGCGCGCACGCTCATATCATGGTCCATCAAGACTTGGCAGGAAAGACGGACCCCAGTCACGCCCCGTTCTGCCAATTTTTCTTTTTCCGCTTTTGTCATTTTCTCCGGTTCACCGGCGATAAATTCTACACGACAGGTTGTACAGCGACAGTTGCCACCACAAGCATGTAATTGATCCACGCCGGCTTCGTCCATTAGCGCCAAAACAAGTCGTTTACCATCGGGAACATCAAATGTGCCGTAGTTTTCCACAGTCAACTTGGCCATGAGAGCAGTCTCCTTTGTTATGATCATTGGTTATGGTAGGTTCCGTTGACATTTCGGATTGGCCGGTGGTACACCTATCAGGTGTGAGCATCACAAATGTCAACAGCTCCTCATTGAATTATACTGAGCAGTGCCATAAAATGACACTTTTTCAGGAGTAAAAAATGTACTTATGGGCTGCTGCGGAGTATACATCACTGATGATTGCACAGGGGATCATGCCGCAAATCTTCAAATTTATTTGTATTATTTATCACAGTTACACGATTTTGGCTGTACTTATCAGCGCTGATAGGTATCAGTCTGCTGACCGTAACCGGTCAATTCCACATAGCCCACACCTTGCACCGGTTGCTCATGCACCATACCTTGGATCTGAACGGCGCCTTCCCAGTAGACAAAGCTGACCTCCACCTCTTGGTCCTGCAACAGAGGCTCAATGGTCAATGTAATGTCAAGGTCGGGCAAGGTTAGCTGCCAGCCGGATGGATAGGTGATCTGGGTACGCGGGCTGCGCCACTCATCAAGCACAGTTAGCGTAAAATCGTTGGCCGTAAAATGGGACTGCGCGCCATCGGCGGCCACATAAGTCCCTTCAAACTCTGGCACCACACCGCCATCAGCCGTGCGTACACGGGCCAACATTAGAATCGCACCACTATCTAACTGAATACTAAACCAATCCCAACCCATAGCGTTGGCGCTCAGCGCACTTGTGCCAAACTCATGATCCATCCAACTAAGACCGGTTACGGCGATGGTGCGATTCTCCGTCGTGATCGTCCCCGTCGTTTCCAGGTGCACCAGGCTATAGTAGTAGCTGGCATTACCTGCCTCTGGTCCTTTCTGGCTGAGACCATGATCCCCATGCAGCACTGGTGGGCGCGTCTCACGCAATGTTAATGCAAGCGCAACTGCGCCAGCGTCTGTTGGTGCGCTCGCTTGCAACTGCACTGTCCCCGTCGAGCTGGCGCGCACCGACCAATCTTCCAGCCAGACACTATAGCTGGGCTTATCGGTCGCCCCAGCTAGTCCGCCGGCGCCACGGCTATACCGTTCAAAGCTCTGATGTTGATCGGCGGCAACATCGGTAAGCGCAAAATGTGCCATATAAACTTGGTTGGTAGCCAGATCCGACCGTCGCGGCGGTAACTCCGGAGTCAATGCGCTGCGGAAAAAGGTAAGTTGGTAGCCATATTGATTACCGGCGCTATCGGCCAGATTCCCTGTGTAATACCACCATTCAGTGCGGTATTCAGGATGAGGACCATGATCGCGCGGGAAGACAAAATCGATGGGGGTGTAGGCGCGCGCAAAGCCGGCATCCGCCGCGCCGCTTAGCGAGGCGACTACGCTGGCGCTGGCCAGACTTCCACGCTCCACGCCCATGCAACCGGTGATAATCAGCAACAGTAACATCATCATCAATCGTTTTTGCATAACCCTATCATGGCAGAAGATCTCCTGTTTTTCTGTTATCTGCCGTCCGGTTGAGCCGCGCCAGCGCTGGCCCGCGCGGTTTGCCGATAACTGACTTTGAACCTACCCAATTGATCTCAAGGTGAATTCGCTTTGCACCTTTACGGCCACCGGTCTTACAATCAGGGCGAAGAGGTCGCCCGGCCACCTTCGGGAACGATTCCTCTTCTGTACGGTACAACCGATTAGACAGAGGCAGGCGCAGCCTGCCGGAAAGAGGATGACCGATGGATGCAACACAAGGGACAACCGCACAATTCGCTACCGTCTCTGCTTTGCGCGCTGCACAGGCCAGCCATAGTGCACAGTTACAGCAAGTGGAGGCGGCTCACGATCAGTTGATGGCAGCCCACGCAGAGCTGGTGCGTATTGAGCGTGAACTGGCGCGTCTGGCCCAGCGCCAATCCTCTGCTGTAGCGCCGATTCTGCCACCGACACCGGCGCCAGAAACAGCGTCAACAACGTTGATCCTCAATCCTGCGGCGAAAGTCTTTCTGGATGGCCTCCACACACCCGCAGCGATCGTTGCCACATTGGCGGCGGTTGGGCTGCCTGTCCAGTTGGCAACGACGACGCTGGAGATCAATGCCTACCAATTAGCCCAACGCGCCGTAGCCGATGGCGCCACACTGATCATCGCTGCCGGTGGTGATGGCACAATTGAAGAGGTAGCCGCTGCGCTGGTCGATACCGGCGTTGCACTAGGGATTTTACCCTTGGGCACCATGAATAACATCGCGCGCGCTCTGGGCATCCCGCTTGACCTGACCGATGCTGCCACTGTTTTGGCCATGGGCGCCATTCGCCACATTGACGTGGGCCATGTGTTGACGCCGGATCAGTCGATTGAGGGCTACTTTTTGGAGACTGCCGGCATTGGCTTGAGCGCGATTGCCGCACCCATGGGGGAAGCGGTGGAAAAAGGACGGTGGGCTGATGTTTTTAGCAAGCTGGGCGAGTTGCTGACCGGCGCGGCCACCGAGGTCACGGTGCGCTGTGATGATGCAGAGGTCATCCAGGCGCAGACCCACACGCTCACCATCTCTAACGCGCCGCTCTTTGGCAACAACATGCTGATCGCACCGGATGCCAAAATTGATGACGGTTTGCTGGATCTGGCGCTCTATGCCGATATGGAGTTGGTCGACCTGACCGCTTACTTCTTTGCCATCTCTGGTGGTGGGCGCACCACTGAACCGAGGATTATCAGACAGCGAGCCCGCCGCGTTCAGATCACCACCACGACACCGCTGGCCGTCAACGCCGATCTGGATGTGTTAGACGAACAACAGCAATGGGAGATTGTTATTAAAGCGCGCGCCCTCGCCGTTGTCGTGGGCAATGGCCTGGGGCTAACCCTGCCCGTCACCGCGGCCCCCGCGCCTCCCCCGCCCACCGGTGCACAGCCGACGACCACGTAAGTCCTTTATGCCGTCCGTTTCGATAGCCCATGAAAATGATGCTCCCAACACTTCATGTTTTCGTTCGTTTTATTGAGTGAAGGTTGCAACTGTCACAGCACCATTCATGGACAGAGGCTCATATAGGTCTCCGGGTGAAATCGTTCGTTTTTTCTCTAGTGGTTACTATTCAGGTTTTTCAGTCATAGGATGCAAAGGTGAAGCGGAAGTGGTGTCTAAACTATGCTGCAAATGATTAGGTGATGAGCTATGATTTCGGATTGCGAATCGAGAGAAGGAAATGACACCGAACCTCTGGCGGCGGAATCATAGTCCTCATAAAATCACAAAAATCATAGTACAGACAAGGTTTTCTGTGATCTACAGCGCCACTCTGAATAGTAACCTCTAGTATTTGAAACGATTTCACCTCTCCGCCCATATGAGCGATGGACAGAAGTAACCACTCATTCATTACCCGCGCGATTGTTTGCGCAATTACCACAAGGAGTTTGCCATGACGAACGAACGTATGACACAAAATACAGAGACGCCCAAGAAGAGCATCCAAAATGTACGGACGCTTGATCTCACCGGGATGCAGGCCGCTGATCTGGCCCAGATTGAAGCAATCCGCAACGTTGGCATTTTAATCGTCCCGGCCGCGTTGATGGGCGCGTTGGCCCATGTTGCGCTGGAGAATGTGGAGCAAACCGTGCCCGTGCCCGCCGGCAAGCAGATCCAGGTGCGCACCATCAATGGCCCAGCCCAGATGGGGGGCGAAGCGCTTGTTAGCGATGATGACACACAGCTTATTCTGCTCTTGCTCAATGGCCCGCTCATCTTTACCACACCGGTAACCCAGGTTCAAGGCTATGAACTGATGGTGAATGGCCCCATCTTTGCGCCCCAGGGGAGCGACAATGTCCTCAGCCGCGCCATTCGCGTCCTCCATGGGCCGCTCATTTACTATAATCCAGAGGGAGAGATCAGGGTCCATGCCGGGCAGGCCAAGCTTACCGCCTCTGCACTGGCCAATGAGCAAGGCAACCCCACCGACCTCCTCTTTGTCGGTGGCCAGATGTTAGTCAGCGGTGAGATTAAAAAGGTTGGCTATAAGCAGATTTATGTGGGAGGCCAGGCTTTTATTCCCAAAGGGAATGAAGATGTGCTCGCGCCTTATTTGCAAGTCTTTGGCCAGGCCATCTGGTATTCCGGCGAGTTACGCACGATCAACGGCAATGAAGAACTCGGTGCAGCTTTCTTTGAATATTTGGCAGAACCGGTTACACTCATCATCAATGGGATTGTTGAATTTCAGGCCGATGTTACGCCTGAACTGCTGCGGGCCAAGGTAACGGAGATTGTATTAAATGGTATAATTGAGAGTCCGGCGCATCTTGCGCCCCTGCTCCAGGTTTTGACCAAAGAAAAAAATGGCATGATCAATGTGGCCAATGCGGAAGATGAATAGTCGCCGCCGGTAAGGAGGGCGAAGGTCATGCCTCAGGATCCTGGCCGTAATCAGTTTGAGCCCGTCTTTAACCAGTTGTATGAGTGCCACTATACCAGCCTCTATGCCTATTTCTTTGGTCGTACCGGTGATACAGAAATGGCGCTCGATCTCTTACAAGAGACCTTTACGCGCGCTTGGCGTCATATCGCCACCTTGGCAGAGATGGAAAAGAGCCAACACCGTTACTGGCTCTTTTCTGTCGCCAAAAATCTCTTCACCGATTCGCTGCGGCGCGCGGCGCGCTGGCAAAAGGTTGAAGCAGAGCTGCTGGCAGCCGCGCAAGTAGCGGCGCAGCCGCCGCCGGACCCTATTGCAATCCAGCAGCAGTTGCTGCTGCTGGAAGGGGCCATTGCGCAACTGCCGGAGCAATTACGGGTTGTGTTGGCGCTGAGTGTGCTGGGAGGCATGAATAGCACGCAGATCGGCGAAGCGCTCGACATGGCTGCCGGCACAGTGCGTTACCAACTTGCGGTGGCGCGTAAACAGCTAATGGAGCATATAGAGCAAGGTTGATGGTGACAAAATGATGGCGACAGAAGAAAATGGCTTAACACCAGCACAAGATATCCGCTTAGATCAATTACTGGCACAGTGGCGGCAGCGTCATCAGCTTTCCGTCGCGGTCGCTGATCAGGTGCGACAATCGATTATTGCCACAGAAGCATTGCCGGAAGATTGGTGGAGTCACTTTAACCATACGATGAATCACGTTTGGTCCAACGCGGGCCAATGGCAAGGGCAATTGCCGGAATTCTATGGCGGTGGCGGCTCGCCCACGCCCACCCGTTGGCAATTTGTCGCCTATCAACAGAGTTATCTACGGCCTACTGCCATGTAGTATTAGTAGTTCGCAGTCGCAAAGTCGCGTGGTCCAGAGTCGGCTAATCCAACATCTGTTACCATTGCGGTCTACTGAGTATAGCATAACACTCACGACGCCCGAATGAACCATGATCTGACCACTGACGAATCCACGTTGCCGGCCGCTCTGCCGCCTTGGTTGGCGCGGCTACCTTGGGTGGCGGCACTGCCGGCCCTAACGCAACGGCAATGGCGCACGCTCGGGCTAGTGGCGTTGGCGGCGCTCGTCGGTTCCTATGATCTGGCGCTGTTGCAACTGGCCTTGCCCCAAATTGAACAGAGTCTGGCCATTCCGGCCACGCAGTTGAGCGATCTGGGTGCAATCATCAAGTTGGGCTCGTTGCCCGCCTTTGGCTTTGCGCTAGCCGCCGACGGGTGGGGTCGCCGCCGCTTACTGATCGGAGCCGTGCTCTGCTTTACCCTGTTGACCGGAGCAACCGCATTGGCGCCTAACGCTGCGCTCTTTGTCACACTCCAATTTCTGGTACGTATGTTTGTGACGGTGGTGGCGATCCTGGCCGGCGTCTTTATTGTCGAGGAGTTTCCGGCTCAAGTGCGCGGCTGGGGGATGGGCGCCTACAGCGCAATCGCTTCGGTGGGGGGCGGCATGGCGGCGCTGCTCTTTGCCTTGGTGGAAGTGTTGCCCTTTGGCTGGCGTGCGCTCTATCTGCTAGGTCTGGGGGCGCTTGGCCTGCTGCCTCTGTGGCGCGCCGCTTTGCCGGAGACGACCCGCTTTCTTGCCCAACAGGCGACACAGGCAACGACACAACCAACCACCGCAACTGGCCCATTGCTCCTGCGTCTCCAGCCATTACGCCAGTTGATCCACACCTATCCGCGCCGACTGCTGGCGTTGGGGAGCATCATCCTCTTTTTTAACCTGGGCGGCGACGCAGCTCTCTTTTACGACCCAACCTATCTGCAACAGGCGCATGGCTGGCAGCCGTGGCAGATCTCGTTGCTCAATCTCAGCGCCGGTTTTATGGCCGTGCTGGGCAGTGTTACCGCTGGGCGCATGAGTGATGGTGTGGGGCGCAAACGGGCCACCGCGCTCTTCCTGGTCGCCATGCCGCTTTTTATCATCGGCTATTACAACGGCGTGGGCTGGCTGTTGCCCTTGCTGTGGGCCGGTCTGCTCTTTAGCAGCATCGGCGCCACGGTAGTCCTTGGCGCCATGAATGGCGAACTCTTTCCCACCTCCTATCGCGCCACTGCCGCGGGCGCCACCGCACTCTGGGCCACACTCAGCGGCGCGCTGAGCCTGCTGATTCATGGGCGGCTGGTGAGCCTGGGCTACTCACCCTGGTTCGCCATCAGCTTGCTGGCGCTCCTGCTGCTGGTCACGCCCCTGTTCATCCTGCTGCTGCCCGAGACCAGCGGCCGGACCTTAGAGGAAATTGCGCCGGAGCGCGTTTAACGCACGATGTTACAGTGGCACTGATTGATACTACCGCGCCATAAATGGCATAAATAACTGTTTGCCGACCCTAATCGCGTTGGGGTGGACAGAGGTATCGCCGTCGGATTTGATGATCCACATGTCCCAAACGCCTGGTCCTATGCTGGCAGGAAGATCGGCCTGTAGCGTCTGCTCATCCAGGATGCGCACGTTGGACAACAGAGTTTCGCCCAGACGAACGGCGGCAATATCCTTGAAATTTTCGCCGGTGATGACTAGGGTGGCGGCGTGGCCACTCTCAACCTGCTCCGGCGTAACGGTGGTGATCACCGGCGTCTGCCAGGCGCCCAGCCAGATGTCGTCCAACATAACACGAAAGGCCGGTTCGCCGGCCACCTGATGTATGGCAAAGGTAATCGTAACGGTTTGACCTTGCCAAGGGGTCAGGTCACTCCAGCCAAGGCGCCAGGGAGTGTTGGTCGCGTCGCTAAAGATCTGGGTGGCGGTCACCGTTTGGGTCGTGGTCATATCCTGTGTAACTGTAAGATTATGGGTAATGGCAACATCAAAGCGCGACTGACCAGCACCGCCATCCAGTGCATAGAGAAATGAAAGGGTTGGATGGGGCAAATCGGCCGGAATCGTCACCGTTTGGCTAATCGCGCTGGTAAAGGTGGCGGTGGCATGTAGGGTGCCATAGAGAACAGATGGCCCCGAATAACTTTGTGACCCGACCATATAAAGGGTATTGGCACTGCCGGCGGCCATACTTGTATATTCATAGTAGGAGCCAAGCTGTGAAATACTCTGGAGATCCGACCAAATTTGTCCCTGCCTTCTATAACGATAGAAGCCCGCTTGATCACCGAATATGGGTGTGAGAAAATGCACTGTACCGGCCGCATCGAGTAATAGGCTACGTGAAGCAAACGTATTCATACTGGGGTCGATAATCTCCGGCGTCAGCCAATTAGCATCTACTGCTTTATACATGTAATAGCCTAAGCTATTTCTGCTGGTATAAAGATGTAAGTTGCCATTCCTATCGGCCAGTAATTGCTGAGATTTATAAAAACTATTTTGATCGATGAATTCATCTGATTTTTCACGAACTGACCACTTTCCGTTCGCCCAACGTTTTTGATAGTACAATGTATTCATGCCATACGCACCTGTTTGTATCCAAACAACATGTAAAACGCTGTCGGGTGTTACTGCTAGGGCAAAGCCTGATATTGAATTACCTGTATAGGGCTCAATGCTATCGAGAATTGTATCATTACCCCAAACACCATTAGAAGCTAAATATCGGTGCATCACGGTAGCCTGTGTACAATCAGATGTACTACAATAGTAGAGTATATGCAATCCGCCCTTGGGATCGGCGGCTAGTAGTGGTTGAGTACCCTTTACGATAAATGCAGGTGAACTCCAAACACCTGTTGGTAAGCGTTTACTATAGTAAAGGAATGTTTCGTCGTTAAACGAATTTTTAACCAACCAAACAACCCAAAGATTTGATAAAGGGTCGATCACAGCTTGAAAGCCTGTCAATCCACTATCATTAACCAGAATTAAGGGCTGCTCCCACAAACCCGTTGGTGTGCGATGCTGATAAAACAGGCTACTTTGGTTCTGTTTTGCAAGTAGATGTACATCATCGTTTGGATCCGCCAACACAACAGCTTGGGTCAATTGCAAATTTGTGATGGCATCATTGGTGGTTATTTGGGCCAGACAAGGACCCCTGCAAGGTATGCCTAGCCGTACAGATTTCAGTCCAGAGGCCGGGGTTTCCCAATTCAAATCTACTGGAGAAGCGCTAGCCTTCCAGTTAGTCAGTGTTGCATCCTCAAAACTACCATTTTGTAGCAGATTAGTGGCGGGATGAAGATAGAGTACCCGATAACGGTCTATATTCACAGTTACCTTTGTCGCTGTATTTAACGTGTAGTCCCCACCTTCAGCAAGTATAGCATTAAATTCTCCTCTCACATTGGTCTTCACCGGATTTAGAGCGCTTGGTTGAATCGCTAGATTACGCTGAGGACGAGGTAACCCTCGAACATCAGTCAGTTGGCCAGACAGAATCCAACTAAAGGGTGTTGTGACAGCGTCGCTGTCTTTGTTTGGGTTCCAGGTTTCTTGGTTATCAGCTCGATCATACGCTTGTGAACTAAAATAGATTTTGTTATTGGGTGCATTGTATAGTTGGGCAGACTGCTCAGTTACATTATAAAACCATTCTGTCCAATCTGTTTCATACTCAGTCCGGTAATAGATTTTGTAGCCAGCAATACCGGCTGGCCCTATGTCATTGCCACTCCAACTTACTGGAATCGCCGGCTTACGTGTATAAGGAGGCAACGGTTGCACTTTGGATGTTGGTGGCCAACTGTCTAGTGAGCGCACATCTGGACTATAATCCAAGGAAGATCCAGTCTGAATATCAGCACAAAATTGACCTGGTGCGCGTACACAGCGGATGGTAAGAGCAATCCAATCTATGAAGAAATTTTGTCCGTTCCAACCATAGGCAATCTGACTGAATAATAAACTTTTGCCATCTGGCGTCCATCCACCCATTGCATACTCGTCGTACATCGCAAAGACGCCAGAGTTGATTTCGGAATGGAGGCCAGAACCATCGCTATTAATGAGGGCCAAATCATTAAAATAATTTCCGTCACTGTCATAATCAAACGCAATCTGAGCGCCATCAGGCGACCATTGCGGATGAGAGGCATACCGCAAGCCCAGGGCGATGGCATAGGCTCCGCTGCCATCAGCATTCATGATCCATAACTCGCCATACGTATCATCCACAGCACGCACAAAGACAATACGGTTCCCATCAGGTGACCAGCTGGGATAGAGATCATTGGTTGCACCGGCTAAGATGGGGTGTGGATCTGTGCCGTCGGCATTCATTATATAGATATCTGGGTTGTTTTTAGGATAAGCAACATAGACAATCCGCTTGCCATCGGGTGACCAAATCGGTGAAGCTTCGTCATACGCGGTATTGGTTAAGCGCATCTGATTAGCGCCATCGGCTTGCATCAGATAGAGTTCGTTATTGCCGTCGCGGTCGGAGACAAAGAGAATATGTGTATTGTCTGGACTAATACGGGGTGAAATATCACGTGCATTATTATTTGTTAGGCGCTGTGGCGAATTGTTAGCTACAGTGCCACGGTAAATTTCCCAATTTCCATCTCGGTAAGATTGATGAACCAGTAGCCACCAATCTTCAGCACTATCCACAGCAGCAGCGGAAATTGGTGGTGTGCTAGTACTAGTAGCTTCCAGCGGTGTAAAGCGATCTTCTTTCTGCCACCAATTCGCCTTGAAAGCCGCCAACGGTGATGGTATTGGCTCGGCTTGGGCCCAAGTGACGGGCTGGTTGAGCACTAATCCAACCCATAAGGTCATCAGTAGACCGGTAAGCAGCAGATAACGCATGTGTTTCATCAGACGAACCTCGCTTTAATAGGAATGATGCCATTGACAAGAACGATAAGAACAAATGAATAGAGCAGAAATGCGCCTGCCACAGCGCACACCGAGAGTGCCGCGCACTTCAGTGCGCGCCTTCTGCGCATGAGATTTGTCGGGAAGAAGAGTGGCTCAATAAAAAATGGGTTACCTACTAGAGTCTAAAAATCTAACAAAGCTACGCCTCATCCTTGGGCAAGCTCAGGAACCGCCAATGAGTGGGGCGCGGATTTGCTCACGAATTAATCCGCGTAGTTCCGCGCAAATCCACGTCCAAAAAATTGCTCTGTTTGCTATGAGTTTTCGGTATCAAACGACTAGTACGGTTGGGCGTAAACACCACCGCAGAAATTCAGATGCTCTACCATTGGTGGCAACTGCCGGAGAATTTCTGCCATGATTTACTAGGTAACTGCTCAGGCTATGTGTGCATCAGCGGTGACAGTCACTGGCCAAACGCACTTTTATGACCGAGATCCTTACACCAATGATTGTCACCTTGAACTAGCTGAGAAATTCTACTTACGAGGATGTCCCAGGGGGACGTGACGCGATTATTATAGACCCGCTTTGGCCATTGCTACAAACTGCTGCACTTTTGTGTGATCTTTCCGCCCCGGCGCGGCTTCGACGCCGCTGCCGACATCGACGCCCCAGGGGTGCACCGTGCGGATGGCGGCGGCCACATTCTCCGGCGTCAGCCCACCGGCCAAGAGCAGGCCCGGATGCTGCTGCGCCAATGTGGCGGCCACCTGCCAGTCGGCCTGTTTGCCGGTGCCGCCATAGGCTGCGGGGTCATAGGCGTCAAGCATCCAGGCTGGGCCGGTGGCCGGTCCTAGCGGCGCAAACTCGGCAGCCTGGGCGCGGGCCAGCGTCGCCTCGGCGGGGCGCAAGGCTTTATAGGCGCGACCGGCAAAGGCCGTCACCAGCGCCGGCGTCTCATTCCCGTGCAACTGAACAAAATCCAGGCCCACCTGCGTCACGGTGGCCATGATCTCATCCTGCGGAGCATTGACAAAGACGCCAACCAGACGGGGTAAGCGCGTCCCTTGCGTTCCGGCCTGGGCGCGCAAGGTCGTGACAATCTCCGCTACTGCCGCCGGCGTGACATAGCGCGGAGATTTGGCATAAAGGATAAAGCCCAACAGATCCGCTCCCGCCGCAATGGCTACTTCGGCATCGGCCAGATTGGTTAGACCACAAATTTTGACGTTGATTGATCCCATGATCTCCCACCTTCAATTCGATGGTAGCGAGTGGCGATTAGCGGATGGCGTAAGACTCGCCACGCGCCACTCGGTCACTCAAGTACCTATGTCGCATAGAACCGTTAGCGTTTATTCTACCCCATTGTCAGCAGTGCGTCCACCATGGCCACCGTTAATTCCTTGGTTGCCAATGGCGCCAACTCGTTCTCCAGCACCGGCCCCACACAGCCCGGACAGCCCCGCTGACAGGCACAGCCGCGCACTAACGCCTGCACAGCCACCAACAAGTCATGGTGCAGTTCAAAGAGCCGTGCGCTAAAGCCCAGACCGGCGGCGATGCGTTCGTAAAGGTAGATGGTGGGGAGGGGGGAGGGGCTGCTGGCTGTTGGCTGGTGGCTGGTGGCGGGGGGTGGGAAGTCTGCGACGCGCAGTACGTGGACGCCCAAATCCTGGGGGTCACACATGAGGTGGAGCGGGGCAATGTTGGTCAGGGCGTAGGCCAGGCCATCGAGCCCAGTGCGGGTGCGGACGCCGCTTTCCAGCCGCTGATGGCAGGTGCGACAGACCAGGATGAGATTGCTCAGTTGGTTGGCCGCCCGATAATGTTCGTTGAGTCCCGGAGCGTAGCCAAAGGTGCGAAAGGGACGCAGATGGTGGACATCATGCTGGCGGTCGGGCGTTTCAGGTGCGCCACACTGGGTGCAACGATAGCCATCGCGGGCGCGCACGCGCTGCCGTTGTGCCTGCCAGTTGGGGCCATAGTCATTGAGTGAATCGAACCACTGCCCCTGTTGCGCCAGGTGCAGCTGTACAGCCGGTTGGAGGCTAAACCAATAGCCGCTCGTCTCTAGCTCGCGTGGGGGATAGTCCAACGGGAAGACGCCCAATGTCTCATGCGTAAAGCGCTTGATGCGTCGGAAGCCGACCACCTGCTGGCGCACAAGCAGATCGCCATGCGCGATCAACGCGCCCGGCTCTGCACGCTCGGCATGGACGGTGAGTGCCTCAACCTCACTCTCGCTGGTGACCTCCGTATAGTAATCGACCTCAACCGGCGTCACCACAGCTAACTGTTGCGCCAGTTCCAGCGCTTCCACCCGATAGCTCTGCCCTTCATGGATGTAGATGGCGCCGGCATGAAGCAGCAGCGGCGCACTGGCCTGGTCGATCTGACCGATGATCTGGGGCGTAGGGGTTGGCTGGGTGGTCGTCATCTGTGGCGCTGGCGCCATGTCAAAGAGCACATCGGTCCCCGCCAATCCCACGCTGCCGGACGCCGCCCCACCAACCTGAATGGCCACCGTGTCGCTGCCGGCGCTGCGCAGGCTAATCCGCCGCGCCGGATATCCTTCACCGCTCCCAAAAAAGCGTTCGCCATGTTGCTGCAACTCGCCCAAGTCAGTCAATAGCGCCAACACCGCGGTGGTATAGGGTGAGCGCCCCAGCATTTCCTCCGCTTGAAAGGGCAACTCAAAGGCAGCGCAGCGCACCTGATCGACCAACAACATGAGATTGTCGGGGTTGATGAGCGCATGTTCGGGCGAACGTTCAAAGATGTAATCAGGATGCTGGATAATATACTGGTCGAGCACACCACCGGTGGCGACCAAAATGGCCAGCGCCCCCTCCTGCGTGCGCCCGGCGCGCCCCATCTGCTGCCAGACCCCGGCAATCGTCCCCGGATAGCCACAGAGCACAGCCGCTTGTAGGGAGCCGATGTCAATGCCCAATTCCAACGCATTGGTGGCCACCACGGCCTGGACTTCACCACTGCGTAAGCCCGCCTCAATCGCACGCCGTTCCGTGGGCAAATAGCCGCCCCGATAGCCACGGATGCGTTCGTGCACAGTGGGATCTTCGGCCAAAGTCCCATCACCTTTTGTAGGTGTGCCGCTCATCTTGTCATCTGGCCATCTTGTCATCCTTTCCCTCCGTCGCCCGGCCATGCGTTCACGCAAATAGGTGAGCAGCACTTCCGTCGTCAGGCGCGAGCGACCAAAGAGAATGGTCTGAAGCCCGGCCTCCAGACAGCGGACAGTCAGTTCCTGGGCTTCGAGCAGCGCACTGCGCCGTAATCCCTGTTCGGCATCATAGAGCGGCGGGTTGTAGAGAATGATCTCCTTGGCGCCGCTGGGCGCGCCATTCTCTTGGATCACCGTCACCGGCTGTTCAACTAGCTTTTCGGCCAACTGTTGTGGGTTGGCAATGGTGGCGCTGGCGCAAATAAATTGGGGGTGGGCGCCATAAAAAGCGCAGAGACGTTGGAGCCGGCGCAGGACATTGGCCACATGGCTGCCAAAGACGCCGCGGTAGGTGTGCAGTTCATCGAGCACCACATAGCGCAGGTTGGCCAAAAACGCTTCCCAGGCCGTATGATAGGGCAGAATGCCCATATGCAGCATGTCCGGATTGGTCAGAATGAGTCGGGCGTGGGTGCGTATGCCGGCGCGCTGGGCGGAGGGGGTGTCACCGTCATAGGTGGCAGGTACAGGCAACACCGACGGCGGGAGTGACTGACTTAGCTCCTTGCGCCAGGTCGTTAATTCGGCCAGTTGATCCTGGGCCAGCGCCTTGGTGGGAAAGAGATAGAGCGCCCGCGCCGCTTCGTCATGCAGCAAGGTGTGGAGCACAGGCAGGTTATAGCAAAGGGTTTTGCCGCTGGCGGTGGGGGTGACCACGACCAGATGTTGGCCGGCCAGTGCCCGTTCAACCGCCTGGGCCTGGTGGCTATAGAGTTGGCGAATGCCCCGTTGGGCCAGGGTGGCGCGCAACGCCGGATGGAGCGCGGGCGGATAGGGCGCGTAGTGGGCAGGACGCGGGGGCAGGGTGCGCCATGCCATGACATTGGCCATAAAGCCGACATCGCCCCGGAGGTCAGCCAGCAGTTGGGGCAGGGCCATGATTAGGCAGGTGCTTCGGTATAAACGACAACCTCCGCCACCCATTTTACCTGGCGTAGCGCATCGTCTACTTCTGTCGGCACAATCAGACGCACTAATCCCTTTTGCCGTGTAAGCGGGCGCCCGTCGAGCAGGTAGGCAAGCAGTGAAGGGCGTATGTCCGTCTCCTGCGCCAGATCAGCCGCCGTCAACCTAGTGCCAAAACCGTCGCCACTGATGACATCGAGCGTATGCCACGGCGTGGACGGCAACATGGCGGTCAGAAAGGTGCTTAGCTTTACGCCCCCAAAAGCAAAGGGGCCGGAAGTGCCATGGCCGGTGCTGACAATATAGCAATCAGAGACATGGGTGAAGGGGAGGGCCTGCAGGTCGGCCACCGTAATGGACCGTGGCGCTTGCGGCGGGATGCGCACCACAAAGGTCGGCTCCGGCGAAGGTGGTGCAGGATTGGGCTCATGGGCATGGCCATGCACCCATGCTGGTTTATGGGAATGGGGCATTTTACGGGTTGCTCCGGTGGGTCAATTAATCATCCGGTTCCATGCTAAAGGTGAGGGGGTAGCCATCAAAGCGCGCCTGCGTGCGCGCGATGCCGATGAGCTTCTCGGCTTCCGGGCGCGGGCGCACAACGACAATGGCCGTTCCTTCATGATGGGCGGTTTCGGCCACATGCTCAGCCAATTCCTCTGACAGCATAAAGACCCGTTTCAAGGTGCGGATCACATAGTCAAAGGGCGTGACATCATCATTATGGATCAGCACGCGATAAGGTGGCTCCACCTGCTCATCCCGATCATCGCGGATGATCGGTGCTTCAATTGTTTGAGTCAATGCCATAGAAAATATTCTCTCTGCTTGTTGACCTCTACAAGCGTAAGTCTTCCGGCAAGATCCCTGATGACTATGGCGCGGAGCCAGGGTTGGAACCGGAACGACTAAGACAGTTTCTCAACTTCGCTACTACATTTGGCTCATATAGGTCTTCGGGTGAAACTGCTGTATTTTCCCCGATAGGTATGCGATTTCACCGCTTCGCCCATATGAGCGCTACATTTTACCTACTATAAGGATACTCAGAGTTGCGCTGTCGGTCAAACTGTAATGTAGCCCAAACGGTTCTCTTCGCGCCACGAACACGTGTAGACCCTGATTTTATAACGCGCGCCAGTCAAACATCGGCGCCAGGTAGGTGAGGCGCCGGTGCAGGATGTCCTGGTAAGCGGCTTGGGCCTGGCGCGGGTCAATCAGTTCATAGAGACCATCGACCTTGACGCGGCCCTCATGCAGCCACTGAAGACCCGCCGCAAAGTTGGCAAAGATGCTGCCGCCACGGAAAGGGGTGGGGTGATTGGGCAGTTGCCACTCCCAGCCGCTGCGCACGGTGAGATAGTTAAAGAAGATGAGGCGCAGCAGTTCATGGGCGGTGGCGTTGTTGCGTTGCGTCCACGGGGCGCCAATCTGTGACAGCTCACCGTACTGGCGCAAGACATGGCAGCCATCTACGGCGGCTTGCTCATGGCCGGAGCATTCTAACTGGAGCGCCACTTGCTTGGCAATGGCCGGATCTTCCTTGGGCACAGTGGCGTAGACCCGGTTCAAGCCTACATGGTTGGCCAATTCCTGGCGCGTCGGGTCAGGGTCAACCGTAATGACTTCATAGCCGCAGCTTTGAAAGATCTGCGCGCCCAGATTGCCCACGGGGCCCAATCCGGTTACCAAGACCAAGGCAGGGGGACGCACCGCGGTGGTGGCCAGCGTCGCCATGGGGACGCCCATAAGCCGCGTAAAGACGGCGGCTTCCGGCGCCAACCCGGCCGGCACCGCCACCGTCTCGCTCACGGGAAAGCGTTGATAGGAGCGATGGCGACCCATGCAATAGCGCAGCTCACCGATCTCTACTCCTTTCACTTCCGCGCCGATTTCTTCCACTTCAAAAATTGCGGCATAGCCTGGATAGCGAGGAAATTGCTCGGCTAGATAGCCGCCGTTGAGTTCGGTGCCGGGGCTGGCTAGCGTCACTAAGGTGCGGCCGGCAATCTCAGTGGGACCGGGTGTGCGTGTTTCATCCGCCAACGGTAGCAACTCGGCCTGCTCGCGCGCGGTAAAGGCAATGGCGTAGATTGGGTTGGTCATGGTGCATTCCTTCTTTGGGATGGTGCGTGTTGCGTGTTGCGTCACGTTCGGGTGCGTCCCCAATTAGGGCGATTGACGAGAAGCTCAAATGGGTCTTGCTGGTGCTTCGCCCCATTGGTGGTGCGCACCCTCACATTTGGATAGAGATGTTAAGACAGATTATAATAGCAAACCTATATCTATCAAACATCCCAAAGCATCAACCGTACGCATGAATAGATTGCAAAGCGCCTGGGCTGGTCTCTCGCTTGCCCGCTTCACACCGGACGCCCAACTGTTGCTGATGGCGTCCGGTATTTTTTCCGTTAGTTTTATGGGTGTCCAGATGTTGCTCAAGATCCTGTACTTGATCCGTCTGGACTATAGCCTCACCTATATCGGCATCTTTAGCGCCACCAGTTCTCTGGCCTATTCGCTCATGAGCCTACCCAGCGGTGCGTTGGGGAGTCGCTTTGGCAACCGGACGGTCATGTTGATCGGCGGTGTCATCACCATTCTCGGTATGGCGCTACTGCCTTGGGTCGAATTTGTTCCTGCCCACCTGCACACGCTGCTGCCGCTGGTTTCACAGGTGCTCGTCTCGGGCGGCTGGGCGCTCTTTAATGTCAGTTTAGTGCCGGCGTTGATGACCGTGACGACACGCCAAAACCGCAACCGCGCCTTTGCCCTCAACAGCACCTTGCGCGGCTTGGGCGCCTTTGTGGGCACGATGGTGGGCGGCTTGCTCCCCTCCTTCTTTGCCCTGCTGCTTAGCCAGACCTTGGCCGAGGCCGCCCCTTATCGCTATGCCCTTTGGGTGGGGGCGCTGTTAGGGTTGCTGGGGTTGGCGCCCATCCTGCGTATGCGCCGGGTGACCTACACGGTGCAACAAGATGACAGTGATGAGAGCGCTGCGCCCTTCCCCATCTGGCCCATGGCGTTGTTGATCCTCCATGTCTACTTTGGCAACAGCAGCGTTGCGCTTTGCCAGACCTTTTGCAGCGCCTATATGGACACCGATCTGCACCTTTCCACAGCCTTTATTGGCTTTCTCACCGGCATTGGCCAATTTGTGGCAATTTTCGCACCTTTGCTGGCGCCGCGCATTGCCGCCCGCTTTGGCAATGGCCGGATCCTAATGGTCGCCACACTGGGCGCCGCCCTCAGTATGCTGCCCTTGACCTTTGGCCACGATTGGGCCAGCGCCGGCATGGGCCGGTTGGGCCTTTTGGTGCTCTCGGCAATCTGGCAGCCGGCGCTGCAGGTCTTTCAGATGGAGTTGGTCGCCAGCCGCTGGCGTTCGCTCGCCTATGGGATTATGTCTATGGGCATGAGCCTCACCTTTACCTCGGTCAGCTTTGGCGGCGGCTATGTGGCCACCCAGTGGGGCTACCAGACACTCTTCTTGCTGGGGGTGGGGCTCAGCACCGCCGGCGCGCTGCTCATGTGGGCCATGTTGCGTGGACTGCGCCGCCAGGGGCGGGTGATCTGAGGGCGGGAGATGGAAGACGGAAGACGGAAGACGGAAGACAGGAGACGGGAGACGGGAGGGAGTGCACGCTGGCGCTCGGTTCTCCATTCCCTACTTCCTACTTCCTACTTCTTACCCCCCACTGTCCCACTGGCAAACTCACAAAAAATATGCCGCGCGGCGGACCCCAACTGTGCCTTAGCTCCTGGCTGGCAGCACTGAGAGCAGAAAACAGAACAACACCCATAGGTAGCAGAGAACTAGCCAGAGGGTGACGACGACATACTTTGGGCGATACTTTGGACGGAGGTTGCGGATCATAGAGACTTTCCCTGCAACGCGCAGTACATGCAGATTACACTCAACCAGTAATTACTCAGCCATTTGGCATAGCCGGTTGCGGCTCGCCATAAGCAAAACAACATAGCAACACCGCTCTATCGTCGCATAAGATGGCGTAAATTTGCATTACATGTGTCTGTCAGTTTTGGGTGCAGCGTGCCGGATAGGCCGTACGTCGCGCTTGATGTGTACAAAGTCTTGGTCTGTCCCCGGCACATCGCCCGTGTTATTCCCATAGCTGACCAAAAGATGAAATGTACCCCGGTACAACTTACAGAAACCTCAGAACCCACCCTTTACATCCGTTTCCGTCAGCAATGACGGCAAATTGTCACCAAAATAAGCTATAGTTGTCATGGTATGGGGCGCCCAGGTGTGCCATAGTGGCAGGTGCGTCCCATTTGTCGTATGCACCCCAGCGGCGGGGTGAGATGGCGCCTGCGTCGTCCCCCCTTTGGGGCAAGTTGGCGCATAGCGCGCTGCTGGCAAAGACGCCTTGGCGAAGTTGTTGCTACACAAGGAGGATACCTGCGAAAATGACGACTTTCGGTGACCACATGCGGAATCTGCTGCTGGGGCTGTTGCTGGGCGTGGTATTGCTGATCTTTGATGGGATGCGGGAGAAGACGTTTAAGCCAGGCGGCTGTTTGCGCACCGTACTCTTGCTCGGGCTTGTGGTCTTTGTGCTCGTTCTGCTGGCGACAGGGCAAATCGGGCGGTAGTTGAGCCGTAGTTGAGTTGACAAATTAGGCTCTTCACGAGCTAGTGTACTAGACAAAGCAGGTGGCGGGTGACGAGTGATGGGTGGTGAGTAGCGCATGACCCACTACCCGCCACTGAATTGACCCACTAACACGCAAAGATCCACAAATTGTAATTGTAAGAGTCGTTGCAACCAACACTCCTACCATCCCCCCATAAGATCTTACAGTGCCTGTACCAAAATCTCATGCAACTCTGCTGCGGTCAAGACGATGGGGTTGCCGGCCATGGAACTGGAACGTTGGGACGGCGCAATGACCGCGCCCAGTTGCTCGGCTTGCAGGCCGTAGTGCGCCAGACCGGGGAGCGCGAGTTCCGCCGCCAACTCATTGAGCCACGCCACCCCATCCTCTGCCGTGGCGGTCGCCTTGCCGGTGAGCAATTGCGCCACCTCTTGGTAGCGCGTCAACGCTGGGCTTTCCGGCGCCCGCGCGTGCAACGCGCGCAGATTGACCGCCGTGACCAAAGGCAACAGGCGACCACAGAGAGCGCCATGAGGCGCAGAATAGATACCGCCCAGTGGCCCAGCGAAACCATGGACGGCGCCCAGTTTGGCATTGGCCAACGCCAGGCCGCCGAGCAGACTGGCCAGCGCCATCTCCTCACGCGCCGCTGTATCATCCCCATGGTGGTAAGCGCGGCGCAAGGCGCGGGCCGCCCGCTGGATCCCTTCCCGACAGAGGGCGTCGGTCAGCGGATTGGCGAGAGGAGAGACAAAGGGCTCGATCAGCTGGGTTAGCGCGTCGAGACCGGTGGCGGCCGTCAGCGCAGGGGGCATGGCATAGGTCAACGCCGGGTCTACCAGCGCCAGATCGGGCAGCATGAGCGGGCTGCGCAGGCTGACCTTGACCTGTTGCTCCGGTGCAGCCAGCACCGCGTTGCGCGTCACTTCGGCGCCGGTCCCGGCAGTGGTTGGGATCGCGATAAAAGGTAGCGGCGCCTGCGTTAATGCTTTACCACCACCAATGACCTCCAGATAATCCAGTGGCTCACCCGGATTGGTGCAGAGTGCAGCAATGGCCTTGCCGCCATCGATCGCGCTGCCGCCCCCCAGGCTAATGACCAGATCACAGTGGGCGTCGCGCGCCAGGTCAACGCCGGTGCGCACAAGCTGAATTGTCGGTTCCGCCGGGATGGCATAGAGTGTGTGGGCAATCCCTTGGGCGTCCAGTTGGGCCAGCAGCGGCGCCGCCCGTTCATGGTGGCGTCCGGTGACAACCAGCGCATGGCTTCCCATTTTGGCCGCGGCCGGCCCCACTTGCGCCAGCGCGCCCACGCCAAAGACGATCCGTGTCGCAGTTGCAAATTCAAATTTCATCAGTAACCTTTATTTCCATTTCTCCCCGAGACCTATATGAGCCTCCCTGTATTGTAGCACTGCTACCGACGAGTTACAAAGCCTTAAAACTATCCACTTGACCTGTTAGTTTCCTGCTCTGCTGACTAGCCCTTTTTGTGATGTATAGGTGTAATCTTAGAAAGGAGAAGAGTTATTTCTGTATCAGGGGACTTACCGTGACAGTAAGGAATCTTCTTTAAAACAGCCTACGCCTGGGACGGCTAGCGTACTGCAATCCACCGCCCCCATGCGCCTAAGCGAAGGGAGAGCACTATGTTACGCATAAAATTTGGTGCTTTGTTTCTTATCTTTACAATACTTTTGAGCGGCTGCCAACCCATTATTGCCGAAGGGTCACTTGTCAGCCCAAGCGCACCAGCAACGCTAACGGCCAAGTTGGAAACCGATTTTCTCTTTAATATCATCTCTTTAATATCATCATTGATCTGGAAGAGCCGCGCAATATTGGCTCGATTCCAGAGCTGGGCATTCGCTACCTTTATTACTTTAAAGGTGGCCATTTTGGAGGCCAAGGGTTGCAAGGCGAGGTCGTTGCCGGCGGGGAAAATTGGTTTTTGATCCGCAACAACTGCGTATGCGATCTCTATATTCAGGGCGAATTACGCACCGACGATGGCGTCATGATTACCTTTGCCGGCCATGCCTATTCACGCACGACACCTGAAATCCGCCAGGCCATCTTTGAGGGCGCGCCGATCAATGGCAAAGATTACGCCTTCCGCGGTGTACCTTTTTTCGAGACAGACGATCCGCACTATAGCTGGCTCAACGAAGTGGTGACCATGGCTGTCTACGACTTCACACCAGTGCGGGTGGCGGTCAGCGTATATGCTATGCGCTAGCTGGTGGTAACTTCGGCTACGCAAGCTGAAGCATTTAAGATTGGAGGTCATCGTTATGGTCAGTCGTCTTTTGGGGTTTATCCTTTTGGTAAGTGGGCTGGTCGTCAGCGCCTGTCGTCCCATGATAGAGACTGGCGCCGCGCCATTGCCCGCCTTATCGCCAACACCGCAACCGACAACGCCTAGTTTTTTACGCACGGCTTGTCTCTATCGCACGACGCCGGCAGACAATGTTGAATGTGGCTACTTGCTTGTCCCAGAAAATCGTAGCCAGCCGGACAGCCGGACAATTCGTCTGCATGTGCTAATCTTTAAGAGTGCCAGTGAACAGTCGCAGCCGGATCCGCTGATCCTTCTAAATGGCGGCCCCGGCAGCCCAAGTCAGCCCATGATTGACAGTATGCTGCATGACCGGATTGGCGAAATCTGGCGGTCAGAGCGGGATGTCATTTATATCGACCAACGGGGCACAGGTTTCTCTATGCCCTCACTTTACTGTCCAGAGACTGCGGCGGCAGAGGATCTGATCGCGTCCGTGAGCTACGAAGAGGATATTGCCCTTGAAGCTCAGGGGATTCAGCAATGTTATGCGCGGCTGCAGCGCGAGGGGATGAATCTGGCGGCCTATAATATCGTGGAGAGCGCCGCCGATATTAACGACCTGCGCATTGTCCTGGGATATGAACGTGTGAATCTCTATGGCTTTTCCTATGGCTCGCTGCTGGCGCAGACAATAATGCGCCAATACCCCACTACCCTGCGGAGTGTGGTGCTTGATGCCATCTTGCCTGCCGGCGTCGATGTCGCTGGGGAAAAACCACGCTGTTTACAAAGCGGGTTGAATGCGCTCTTTGCCGGCTGCACCGCCGATGCGATTTGTCACGCCGCCTATCCTGCGCTAGAGGCACACCTCTATGCGCTGCTCGACCGTCTACACAAAGCTCCGGCTACAGTCGTTTTACATGTTTTGGACGATGAACATTGGGTGAGCTTGGATGACCTGAAGTTCTTAAATTACATCTTTGTCCAATTGCAGACCGGCGCCATTGGGCCGCTGCCCGCTCAAATCGAAGCCGCGTTTGCCGGCGATTACACTGCACCCGCTTGGGCGTGGTTAAACTACGCCTATCGCCAGCAAACCCCGGCTAGCCGTCTTACGCAGTCCGCAGCCGACGGCATGTATTATTCCACCATGTGCAACTATACTGCAGGTTTGGATAACCAGGCAGCATTGCCTTGTAAATCATGTGCCGTAGCATCACAACATCCAGCGCTTGCCGCCTACGCCGACTTTATGTTGGCGCCCTGCGCCTTTTGGGAAGCCGGTGCGGCGCCTGCCATTGCCACTGCGCCACCAACAACAAGCACCGTCCCGACTTTGCTCCTAACTAGTGCTTATGATTGCGCTCTGCCGCCCTATTTAAGTCAGGGATTAGCAGCGACTTTGGCGCAGAGCTACCAGTATGTGTTGCCCGCTGGCCATGCTGCTGCCCTATCACCCTGCGGGCTCTATTTGACTGTGCAGTTTCTTGCCGATCCAACGCAGGCGCCTGATGCGGCCTGTGTGAACGAAATGGAGATCTACTGGCCTGTTCGTTGATCCAAAGCTCAGCTTCGCCAAAGTGACTACATCACTGTGTCTCAATTTAGGTCACCACACGATGTAAATGGAGCGTAGATACGCAGGAGGTTTCATGATGCAACGCTGTAAACGGCTGATATCACTGATTCTCCTCATGACATTACTGGCCGGCGCCTGCCAACCGGTGATCTCTTCACTCACGGCGGCGCAACACAGCGTTGCACCGCATTTGGCATTGGTCGGCCATGTGCCCGGTTCTGCGTTAAGCATTGCGATCGAGGGTGACTATGCCTATGTAGGTTTTAGCTATGAATTGGTCGTGCTGGATCTGACGGACCGCACCAAGCCGCAGTGGGTCACCGCCTTGCCGCTACCGGCAAATGATCTTGCCATTGCCGGGCAACACGCCGCGGTTGTGGGCGTAGATGGCTTTGCGTGGTTGGACATTGCCGAACCCGCAACGCCCAAGGTGCTGGGTCAATTGACGCTGCCCATAACGCCAAGCGGCCTCGCACTGACGGAACGCTATGCATACGTTGTGGCCAGCAATCAGTTTTATATTCTTGACCTTACGGATGGGCAGCAGCCCCAAGTGCTTGCGACTCTGCAACTGTTAAAGCGGCTCGAAGGGGTCGCCGTTGCCGCGGGTACAGCCTATGTCACAGCCGACCGTGGTCTTTACATAGTCGATGTTACAGATCCTCAGCATCCCACCCAGGTTAGCTTGCTTGCCGGTTCTCCTGCCGACGGCGCGCCAGTCGTCATTGCGTCACGGCTCTACTTTGGCGGCGGTGGACAAATCCAAATTGTGGATATTACTGAGCTCTTGGCGCCACGGTTGATTGGCCAGACAAATACGCCGGATTGGGTGAGCGAATTGGCCGCTGATGGAGATTATCTTTATTTAGCCAATGGGGCGCAAGGCTTACGTGTGCTGGAGAGCATTGCTCAGGATAGCCTTGTTGCCCGTAGCCTATACAGCAGCCGCGGTCTGATGATCGATGTCGCTGTACAGGATGGCTATGTCTACAGCATCGACTGTGATGAAGGGTTGCGTATTTTTGATGCAACCGATCCCACCAATCTAATACCCGTGGGCACCTTTAACACCCTCGGCACTACCTTGCACATGGCCTGTACTGCTACAGATGTCTATGTCATGGCCGGCTGGAATAGCGATCTGCACTGTATCAATACGGAGACATCTGGCCAGCTAGGCCAAAATATATTACATATCAGCAACGGTGTGGTTTATGATCTGACAATCAAGGATCATTACCTCTATATATTGCGGTTTGATGGCTTGCATGTCATTGATCTGGCTGAACCTGGTCACCCGCGTGTGATGGGCAGTTATGTTCGGCCCGATCTGTGGCATGTGGCCACTGGTGGACAGTATATCTATCTTAGTGATAGTAAGGGTAATCTTTGGGTTGTCGATGGCGTGGATCCGGCTCACTTGGTCGAGCTAGCATACTATCCATTGTTCGGTCATGTGGGCGGTATGGCGCTGAGCAATGGAAATGCCTATATACCAGACGCCACTGGCGGTGTACGGTTGCTGGCAGTAGACGCAAACGGTGAATTAAGGTCGGTTGGCCTCTATCCATTGCCCTATATCGTCAACAGCATTGCTTTGTATACACATCTTGCCTACCTGGCTGTTGGGCAAGCCGGCATTCAGATCATGAATGTGGCCGACCCAGTTGTGCCCGAGTTGGTTGGGCACATTGACACACCAGGCGACGCGCTGGATATTGTGATAGAAGGCCACTATGCACTGGTCGCCGATGGTCCGGCTGGATTACGGGTTTTCGATCTGACCGACCCGGTTCATCCCAGCGAAATTGCCGCGTACGTCACACCGGATTATGCCCGTCAGGTCATTTACTACAACGGCATCATCTATGTCGCCGATTGGCTGGGCGGTCTTTATCTATTCACGCTGGCATCTTTTTGAAAGGAGCTCTCGATGAAACTCGCTACCTTCTTACAGATCAAAATGGTTGTTTCGTTAGGCTTTGGCCTGCTGTTGCTCGTTGCGCCGGCCATGTTATCCTTGGTTCTTTTTGGCGCCACGCCTGATCCACTTGGGCTCATGTTTGCCCGTTTCGTAGGCGCCCAACTCATGGGCATTGCGTTGCTTTGTTGGTTGACCAGCCAGACGCCCACAGGCCGCGCGGTGCCGGAGATCACGTTGGCACTCTTTGTCGCCGATACTGTTGGCTTTGTGGTCGCGCTTGGCGTTCAACTAGAACCGCTGGCCTATCCGATGGGGTGGGTGAGTGTGGCGACTTGGTTCTTAATGGCGTTGGGTTTGGGTTACTTCCGTTTTCGTTCACCCAATGTAGCTGCGGCAGCAACGTGAGTCTTGCTGGTCAGTAGCACGTAGGGTAGCAACAAACCGGGTTTCTGCTAGAAACCCGGTTTGTCCACCAACCAACACCAGGGGTAACACTCTTTATCGCTGTCGCCGGTTATTTCCTGCGCTGCTTGTACATGTAGCGATGACGCAAGTCTGTCTACCTTATTGCGGATCAAGGATCACAGCGGGTAGAAAGATCTGATGTTCTAAAACAATAATCTCCTCAGCACTGGCGGCTTTCATACGAGTCGGGATATAGCCGTCAGAGAGCGTAGTTAAGAAGGCCACAACTGCTGCTTCCTCATCCGCGCTTAGACCTAGATTACCCAATTCCGCAGTGTTAACATTCTGTGGCACTTCCGGCGCCGGCCAGGTCTCTACATCCCGCGTATTGTAGAAATGCACAATTTCTGCCAGACTCTTGAAGTAGCCATTGTGACCATAAGCTTTGGTGATACAGTTAGGATTATCCGGCTCGGCCTCACATGAACCCTTGGCCACATTGCGCAAGGTCGGCACCTTAAACTTGCCCTCGTTCTCCGGTGCAAATTGGCTATACTCTGGTCGAGCCATTAGGAAGCCAGCCAAACCTAAATCAATAAAATCAGGGTTGGTGTTGTAAATAGGGTTCTCTGGATTTTTTGGAAGACCCAAATTATCGTAGGTATAATCTGTAAAGAGTGATCCAGGCCCACTGACCGTGTGGCAGGCTGAACATTTGGCTTTACCTTTGAAAAGAGCAAAGCCAAGCCGTTCTTGTTGGGTCAGCTTATACTGCCCTTTTAGAGAATAATCGAATTTGGATGTAAAGGCATTGACATCAGGGGATGCTTCATAGCTTGCAATGGAGAGGGCAATGCCATCCCAAGCCGTCGCTATGTTGGTGGAATCACAGATGGCATTGCCCCAGACCTGCTTAAAGAGATCCGCGTAGTCTGCGGCACAGACTTTTTCAACCACAGCAGCTGGGTCTAGTAGCGCTTGTTCAACTGGATTGATAAAAGGGCTGGCTTGCGCTTGGTCGGCCGCGGGATTGCCAAGGTTCTCGCCTGTAGCACGGCCATCCCAAAAGTTGCCGCCGACAAATTGGCCTTTTTTATCCAGGTAAAAAATTGGACTTTGGGTAGCGTAAGCTGAACTGGGTGGCTTGCGCGCGCCAAATGCGCCCGGAATCGATCCTTCGTAAACTGCACCATGAGCATTGAAGGTTTCTTCGGGGCCTGTCCAGCCGGCAGTTGGACCATGACAAGCCGCACACGCTTGGTTTTCATTCAGTGAAAGATTTTGATCAAAAAAGATAAGTTGCCCTAGTTGTTCCGTTGGCGTTAGCACCGTTTCCGCTGTTACCAAATCATTAGATCCGGTCAACGCGAATAGAATAATACTCATAACAATCATAGCGAAGAGTGTGATCCTTCGGTGTCCCATAGTCTACCCCCTTGTTGATGAAGTACTAGAAGAAATTGCTATCTCTTTCACAACAACGTCTCGGTTTTACTGGCGGTGGGTTCATATAGGTACGCGGCTGAAATTACGCTTTTTCTCTCTGAAGCATCGTGCCATTTCAGTTTGCCGCCCCTATGAGCGTAATATTTACTGCCCAGAGGGCTCACAGCTAATCGGTATTCGCGGCATCGTGCCTTGTGCCCACCGTTGGCGGGCTGTGAAATGTCGACACGCCCTAGTCTACAACGACTCTTCATTTCTGTACTTAACCATGTAGACAGTTTCTAACCTAGCCATTTGTCTAGTAAATAGGGTACTTATTAAATGTCTTCATTTTGGGCTCATATAGGTATGCGGCTGAAATTGCACTTTTCCTCTCTGGCAAATCGTACAATTTCGGTTTGCCGCCCATAGGAGCGTCTTTTTTTCTTTTGGATTCTCAAAAGTTTGGTGCTCAGCTCACTTCCGAGTAAAGTTATAATAGATTATTTTCCTTATACAGCAGGATAAGTTATGGCAGAAGTAACAAGGAAGAAGCTGTCCGTTAGCAGCGGTTGGCGCATACAGGATTATATGGATCTCAATCTCATCGGCGCCACTCACGGGCTGAGCGATGGCTTTGCCAAGCTGCTCGTGCCGGTGTTGGCGCTGATTGTGGCCGATTTGAAACTTTCGGTCTTTGAGGCCGGCCTCTTGCTTAGCAGCTTTACCGTGGCCGAATTTCTCTTTCTCTATCCCCTCTCGACGCTGGCCGATCACAGCGGTCATAAAAAATTGCTCTTGATCGGTGGGTTGGGGCTCTCAACGCTGGCCTTTGTGGGGATGTACTGGACGAAAACGTTCTGGCAGTTGGCAGCGTTGGCCTTTCTGGCGGGCGCCGGCAACTCCGTCTATCATCCTTGTGGGACGGCCTTGACGGCCCTCCGCTTTGCCGACCGGCGGGCCTTTGCCATCTCCTATCACGGTATGTGGGGTAACATTGGCGTAAGTGTCGTCCCGGTGCTCCAGGCGGCGGTGGCGGCAGTAGCCGGCTGGCGCACGGCGATTGCGGTCTGCGCCTTGCCGGCAACGCTCTTGCTACCCCTGGTGGGAATACGCTTTCCCAGTGGCGTTACTGCGGCGACGAAGCAGCAGGCCAGCAAACTGGGCGAAAATGTGAAGGCGCTCACAGGCCAGGTCATGCGCAATCGAAGTGTGGTGCTGTTGGCTCTAACTTACGCACTCAATGGCATCAGCACCAAAGGATTAACCGGCTTTTTGCCGCTATTGGCTACGCAGAAATTTGGCATGGACACCGCCACCATTGGGATTGCCCTCTCCTGCTATTTTGGCGCCGGCGTGGTGGCAAAGCCACTTATGGGCTTGCTCTATGATCGTTGGGGCGCACGGTCGGCTCTCTTCACACCCCTCCTGTTAACAGGGGTGCTAACCCTGGCCATTGGCTTTACGCCGTGGGCTGCAATGCTCATCTTGTTGGCAATCCTCATTGGCGTTGTCACCCCCATTAGCCCGATTATCTTGACCGCCGCCGCGGATGTCGCCGACGAGAAGGCGCTGGCCTCATCGATCGGCTTTATCTATACTTTTTATGGCCTCGGCTTTCTCTCCCCCCTGATTGGCGGCTGGCTGGCCGATCACTTTCAACTGGAGATTAGCTATCTCTTCTTTGGCCTTGTCGCCAGCATTGGCGCCCTTGTTTCCACCCGGCTCCCCACCCGTTCAGCGGTTGCATGAAAAAAGGTATACTGTAGATGTGTATTACAGACGACCGGCCCTTGGTGCGGCGAGGAGCGGCATCGCCGCACTATGCCGGCAAGCCGGTCATCTTTAGCTCTAGATTCATTTCCAATTGCAAGGAGAATTATGCAACCCACTCGTTTAGGCGTCATTGGCTTGGGGCTGATTTGGCAACGCGCCCATCAGCCTGTTCTGGCTCAAATGACCGACCTCATCCAACCCGTTGCGTTCTGTGATCTCAGCGCAGAGCGGCGCGCAGCGACTGCCGCGGCCTATCCCAATGCACAGGTTGTCGAGGATTATCAGACCCTCTTGGCCAATCCTGCAGTGGATGTTGTGCTGGTGCTCACCCCCATTGCCCTGAATGCGCCCACGGCGCTGGCTGCGCTCAAAGCCGGCAAGGATGTCATCATGGAAAAGCCGGTCGCGCGTTCTTTGGCCGAGGGCGACGCCCTGATTGCCCAGGCCCGCACCTTGGGCCGCCGGATCATGGTGACCGAACAGATGGCCTACCGCCATGCCGAGACACAGTTGGCAGAGTTGCTTGCCGGTGGCGCAATCGGCGATCTGATCCTGTGGGAACGGGTCCAACATCTTGAAGCAGACACAGCCCAGGGCGCCATGCGCTATGACACCACTCCCTGGCGGAAAGCCGCCAACTTTCCCTTGGGCACCCTCTTTGACGGCGGCATCCATATCATTGCCGGTCTGACCAAAGTCTTTGGCGCACCAGCGACAGTCGCGGCGACCGGTCGCCGGCTCCGCCAGGAATATGGCGACTATGATCAGGTCGCCATGTTCTTTCACTATGCCAGCGGCCTCACCGGCATGTTGAGCCATTCGTCCTATTTGCCGGCGATCAAGAACTATTTCTACATTCACGGGACCCAAGGCGTCATCACTGTTGAACCAACGCGCCTGCTGATCGATAAACCGGGGCAGGTTACACAGGTGATTGACATGCCGGCCATCAACGCCTATGCCGGCATGTGGCAGGCAATCCTGACCGCCTACCAGGCTGGCAGTGAGCCATACTATACGCCGGAAAAAGCATTAGGCGATGTTGCTATCTTGCTGGCCGTTGAAGAGGCGATTAAGCAGGGCGCGATCGTGACGGTGAGACAGTAGTGTCTTTAGTTGGCGGTTGTGGGGACCACAGAGCCAACGAATTACAAGGGCAGTGAGACAGTGGGGCGGTGGGTTAGTGGGAGAGGATAGTGATATCCAGACGAGAGGCGTCGCCTTCGCCGCCAGCGGTTAGCGGCAAGCGCGTGCCACTTGGCCAGGTGTAGAGACCCAGCCACAGGGTATAGGCGCCAGGTGGAGTGTCCGGCGGCAGCGTCAACTGGTAGTGATCGGCCACGGCCAATCCTGGCAGCCAGAGGCGCGTGGGTAAAACGCCATCTGCCAGGGGATGATCTTGCTGCGCCACCAGTTGGCCTGCACCATCGACCAGATGGACAAAAGCGGTAAAATCCTCCTGTGGTGGTTGTAGCGTGCGCCACACCAGGGTGACGGTAAAGGGAATGCCCGCATTAACGGTGACCGTAATTGGCGCTGACGTAAGCTCCGTCGTTGCCGTGCCACAGTCGATCTGTGCCCCGGTCAATGCAAAGCGTTCGCCAAAGTGGATTGGTGAGGCCAGCAGCGCCGGCGTCATCGGCTGCTTGCCCACCACCAGATAGCTAAAGGGGGCAATGTCGCCCCATACTGCCCCCATGGGCAGTTGCACCGCCGCTAATTTGCTCCCCGTCGTGGGGTCAGCAAAATAAAGTTCCAGCCGATAAAGTCCTGACCGTGTCGCGGGCGGAATCTGGATCTGCCGTTGGTCGTACAACGTGCCTCGGCCCGGCTCCCAAGTCGAAGTCGGCATACCGACTGGCCATCCCTGCTGTGACCAAATGACTGTGTCCCCGGCCCCGATTAAGCGCACCGCCAATGTATAGTTTACCGTCATCGGCGCGATGGCGCGCAGTTCAAGCAGCAGATCAACACTTCCTCCCGGTTGCACCTGCCGAGCACTCAATGTATGGCCGACCAGAATGATCTTTTGGTCAAACAGCCAGGCAGGCTCAGGCTGTGGTTGTTGGCGTATAGCTTGAGGGGCAAAGAGCTGGAAAAAGGGCGTGTCGGTGGCGCTGAGATATTGGCGAATGAGGTTAAAGTCCACTGCATAGCGCGTGGCCAGACTTTGGCGCTCGTTAAAGTGTAGTTCATAGAGTGCGCCTCGTTGCGCAATGGCTGTGACATGCTTGACGGTTTCGACCAACGGGTTTATGGCGCAGAGCGTAATGAGGACAAGCCAGCCCAGCCGCGCCGGCCAGCCCCGTTGTCGCCAATCATCCCAACTGCGCGCCACGCCAATGGCCAGCACAAAGAGCGCAGGAATCGAGGCGCGCATGACCAAGTCGTTGTGTTGGCCCCATACGTAGAAGGGCAGGAGCAGCAGCCAGCCTGTTGCGCTCCAAAAGGTGCGCCGTTGGACGGAGGCAGCAGTCATTGTGCGCCTTGCCAGCCACACCAAGATGCCCACTTCGAGGCACAAGAAAATTGCAAGCAGCGCCAACCAGCGGAGGCGCTGACCGCTTGGCACTTCGGCGAAGAAAAAGCCACCCCGGAAGGGCAGGTCCAGGGGTGGAATGAGCGGAACCAACTTAGTTGCATAGAAAAGACCGAGGATCCCCAACAACAATAACCCCACCCCATTCTGGATGGAAAGGGCGCGCCACAACTGGCGCCAACGGGGCGCTGTGGACAGCATCGACCAGCCTTCGCTGAGGAAAAAGGGCAACAGACCCAGCGTGATAAAGGGCGACCATAGTGTGGTCAGTGCGGCCAGCAACAGGAGCGAACGCCGAGAGGAGTGATGCCAGAGTGCGTCTAGCAGCAGCGCAGTGGCAAGCCAACCACCAAGTGCCTGGTGTGGGGTAGCAAAGAGGAGCATCAGGTTGGCGCTATATTGCCAGCCATCGGCCCAACTATCTAGATTGGAGCCAATATCCCACGTTGAGGCTGCCGGTAGCCAAGGTAAGCCTAAATGATAGACGCCCACCCCTGCCACTTCAAGGCCAGAGAAGGCTAGAAAGAGGAGCATAGCCCACGGCGCGGCGCGGCCGCTCAGGTGGGTCACCCACCAGCCGGTCAGGAGCAACCCCAGCCAGCTCCAAAGGGCCAACAGTTGGTGCGCGGCGGCCAAACCCCACACTTTGCCCACGGCCGCGGCAGGCAGATAGTAGGCCACGTAGTAGACCAGCGCCGCAGTTCGGCCATAGAAGGTATAGGTGACCGGCCACGGCTGCTCAACCAGATCTTTGAGCAGAATGTTGTGTTTGCCCCAATCAACATCCTGATAGCCATAGCCGCCGATCCCAGAAAGGGCAACCGCCCCCACCGCCAATAGCAAGAAGAGCGCTACGCCCCAACGATGAGTTGCATGTTGGGGGTGCGCGCCGGCAACCATGACCGCGGCTGGCGTCCGTAAATCTGTAAAGGCCAAGAGTAGCGCCAGCAGCAGCAGTATACTGAAGCCCCAGGCCCACCCGGGCGAAAACCAGCCGGCAAAAAAGAGGAAGTAGGGCAGGGCCAGATAGCATAACGATGTGGCCAAACGACTATTTGCCCAGCTGAAATTGATATGGCTCATATAGGTCTCCGGGTGAAAGCGTTCCATTATTCTCTGGCGCTTGCAACGATTTCACCGCTTCGCCCATATGCGCGATTTGGTGTCACTCACGCTTGTCGTGCTCCCGCTTGCCATTTACTGTAAATTCTGGCACTCAAGTGCGCGCCAGACCGGGCTTGAAGCGTTGTTTTGTGGATAGTGAGCGCGTATGCTCATCTGAAACAAGGGGTATACCATAAACGGGACGAATACAAATTGGACACAGCCAGGAGCAGTGCAATGCTACTCGAACATGTTGTCATCCTAATGCTGATTACCTTTATTGTTGGCCTTTTTATCGGCATTTCATTGGTGCAACGACGCGGCTAATTGACATTAACGAAAAGGCTTTTCCGCAATGCAGAGGACGCTGACGCCAAAAGGTAGTGAGGTGCGCTCGATTAACTCCGCCTCTACCCAGCCCACACAGTGGAGAACCGTATTGACCGGCTCCGGGATAGGCTCCATCTCCACCTGATAGACCTCCTCGGCGGCGGTCAGGTGGGGACTCTCCAGGTCAGGTTTGTAGGGACGCAGTAGACGGATACCGGCAACCAAAGGAAAGAGAAAAAAGTTGTTGTAGCTAATCCGCTTAACCTGGAAACCACTTACTTCCAGTTTGTGCCGCAGTTCGGGCGCGGTATAGCGGCGTTGATGGGCGTTGATCTCGTCATTATAGCTCCAAAGCCACATAAAGGCGGGCACGGTGACCATCAACTTACCGCCCGGCCTGAGCACTCGGCGGCACTCCTCAAAGACGCCAAATTCATCGGAAATGTGCTCGACCGTGTCAAATAAGGCGACCAGATCAAATTCATTATCCGGAAAGGGCAGCAGATCGCCCGTAGATTGAATTACCTCTAACCCCCGTTGTTGCGCCACCGCCAATGGCCGCGGGTTGGGATCCAGGCTGATGACCGTGCCATAGTGGGCCAGGTGGTGGGCCATGTTGCCGGCGCCGCTACCCACATCCAACACCTTGCGCTGCTCACCGGGGAGACTTGGGCCAACTTCTGCATCTAAAAATTTCAAAATCGCACGGGTGCGCCCGGCAAACCAGGCATGGCGATCCTCTTCTAGCACAGTCAAAACGGGTGCATGCATCATCGATCCTTTGTCGTTCGTCTTTTGTCGTTCGTCTTTTGTCATTGGTCTTTTGTCATTGGTCCTTTGTCATTGGTTCATTCCCACCAATGACAAAGGACCAATGGTAAGGATAAGGTTTCCACTTATTTAGTGTCAATCGTACCTGTTCCAGCGGTAAAGGGCAAATGTTACCGGCGGCGGCACTGTTTTCCTTTACTGCTGTAAGCATTTACGCCTAGTCGGGTCGGCAAAATGATTGATTTTCGGCAATTTGTTTGCATCCCCTCTTAGTACAGTGTTACCGAAATTCTGATAGTTTAGAGGTGGCCACCCAGGTCTTCCTGGAAGGGGCAACGCACACCCCCTGTTTTTTACCATCCGCCGCCCCTTCCAGGAAGACGCACGCCAGCGCACCTGCATTGGCTAAACTCGCATAACTTCGGTAACACTGTACTAGCCGCTTGCGTCACGCAATCTCCAGCCTACTTGCCGCGCCCCCTTGGAAGTCCATGTGGCCTGGCTACCGGCGCAAAAAGTAGTATGCATAAATCGGTTTATCATGTTCGTTGCACCAATGCTCGCGGTGGGTGGGAACGTAGACGCCAATTTGGGCGGCCATCATGGGATCGTGGGGCAGGAAAGCAGGGTGTTGTTCCACAAGGTAGCGCACCAATTCCCCATACTCTTTGACATCACTCTTAAAAAAGAGCAAGCCACCTGCCCGTAATTTGGCGGCCAGCAGGTCGACAAAAGGGGGCGAGAAAAGGCGCTTCACCTGGTGCTGTGTCTTCCACCAGGGGTCTGGAAAGAGGATGTGCACAATAGCCACGCGTTGGTCGGGAATGACACGCGGCATGTTAAAGCGGCAGTCATCGTCACTCAGCCAGAGGTTGGCGACCTGAAAGCGTTCCAGGCGTGCCAGGCAGAGACGCGTCGCCTTGGTTTTGGTCTCATAGCCAATGAAGCAACGATCGGGGTGACGCCGGGCGCGATCCAACAGAAAGTCACCCCGTCCAAAGCCGATTTCAAGCTCAAGGGGCTGGGTTGAGGCCAACAAGGCGCGTAAGTCAGCCCCTTTGCCACGTGGGTCGTCGATGGCCAAGGCGCGGAAGAACGGTTGGTCCAGCCCCCACGCCGGCAACAGCTGGGCATTGGGCCGCCGCCGCGGGTCGCCACCAATCAAGCCGCGCCCAGCTTCCCAATCTACGTAAGCCTGCGCACGCTCAACGTCACTCAACGTTTCCCAGGTGAAATCCATACGTCCCGCAGAGAAGGAAGTGCCGTGATAGTCGAGTAGAGGGGTAGAATTGGAGCGGTTGGACTCACTCATTGCTGCTTCACTCTCGACCAAAGGCAAGGCCACTCTGACGCAGTTTCAGGTAAAAGAGGTTTATAATTTAATAACATTATGGTATGCTTCATTTCATACAGCAGTAAGTCTATTTATACAATGTCACAAAAAAAGTGTATACTACAATAATCAGCTTTAGAAACCGTAAGTAAATTTACCTACTGTTACGGAGCAGTAGTTATGAGTGACCAAATTGCGCGGACAAAAATCATTCCCCCCAAACGGCGTGCTGACCTACTGTCGCGCCCGCGGCTACTCAACACATTACAGGAACTGCTTGATTTTAAGTTTATTATTTTAATTGCACCTGCGGGGTACGGCAAAACGTTCCTGATGGTAGATTTTGCCCACAGCAGTGAATTGCCTGTCTGTTGGTATACATTAGACTCGCTGGACCGTGATTCCCATCGCTTCTTTAGCCACTTTATTGCGGCTATTACAGAACAGTACCCCAACTTTGGGCGCGCCGCCAACGCCGCCCTAGAGAGCATGGCCAACGGCAACGACACAGTGGATCAACTCGTGACTACCCTTGTCAATGAACTTTACCAACATGTCAATGAGCACTTTGTCTTTGTATTGGATGATTTCTACCTCGTTGAAGAGAATCCAGATATTAGCTATTTTATCAGTCAATTTCTGCAACAGGTTGATGAAAACTGCCATCTCATTCTCGCCTCGCGTAAGCTGCTTAGTATCCCTGACATGGCGCTTATGATTGGCCGTGGCTATGTGGGGGGCATCGACTTTGAAGATTTAGCCTTTGAGCGAACCGAATTACAGGCGCTTACTGCTGCCAATTATGGCTATACGATGCCTGATGATGAAGCGCAAATGCTCATCGACGCAACTGACGGCTGGATTATTGGGCTCCTACTTTCGGCCCAAAGCAAGTTGCGCAGCATCTCCGGGCGAATGCGCTTAATGCGCGCCTCCGGCATTGATCTCTATGACTATCTAGCCGAGCAGGTTTTGAATCAGCAACCACCGCCAATTCGAGATTTCCTGCTGCGCACTTCACTGTTGGAAGAATTTGACGCCGACCTGTGTGAAGCCATTTTTCTGCCCCAATGGCTGCCCCCCCAGAGCACATGGCAGTCACTTATTAGCGAGGTGTTACGTCGCAATTTATTTGTGCTTTTGTTGGGGCAGGATCACACCTGGCTGCGCTACAATCATGTATTTCAGGATTTCTTGCAGAAACGGATCCAGCAGAGTTACCCTGAAGAAGAGAAATTGCTTTTGGAACGGCTGGTGGATTTTTATCACAAGCGCCAGGAATGGGAAAAAGCGTACTACTATTTGCGTCGCCTGGGCGTCCCCAGTGCGGTGATTGGGTTGATCGAAGAGGCAGGGTTCACGCTTTTGTATCACGGACGCACCTCTCTGCTGGAAAGTTGGCTCAAAGAGGCGCCCGTGGAACATAAGGGCGAACGACCGGTGCTGCTTGCACTACAAGGGGCGTTGATTGCACGCCACAGTGATGCCAAACAAGGGCTGCCCTACCTGAATCAGGCGGTCCAAATATTTCAACAGCAGCGTGACATGACTGGCCTGGCCCATGTATTGGTGCTTCGTGCCATTGTCTATCGCCTCCTGGGGGACTACCTAAGCGCGCTGGCCGATGCAGAGGAAGCAATTCACTTATTGGACAAGCCTGTCGAACTGAACCCGACGCTCGAACAGGTGCGTGTTCAAGCACTCCGTTCTAAGGGCTTGATCCTCTATTACATCGGCAAACCACAACAGGGGCTCGACTATCTACAAGCTGCCCTGACCGCCTACCAGACCATGAATGAGCCCTACCGCGCCGCGTCCACCCTCCAGGATATTGCGCTAAATTATCTGCGCTTGGGAGAATATGCCAACGCCCTTACGCTTTTTCAACAGGTGGTTGATGCCTGGCGCGCCCACAATAATATCTCGGGGCAGGCGCGCGTGCTCAATAACCTGGGCTTTCTGCACCATTTGCTGGGAGACTACGAACAAGCGCTTATCGATCTCGAAGAAGCATTGGATTGCGCCCAACGGAGCGGCTATACGCGCATGATCGGCTATGCGCTCTTAAGCATGGGTGATCTTATGTCCGACCTGGATTTGTGGGATGCCGCTGGCGCGCTCTATGCGCAAGCCCTCCCCAATGCCAAACAGAGCAATGAGCAATTTTTGGTGTTGTACTTTGAATTGGCGCAGAGCCGCTTAGCCGCGGCGCATGAAGATTGGCAACAGGTCTTTACCCATTTGGACAATGCAAGTCGGCTAGTGATGGAAAAGGCTTCTGAGTATGAATGGGGATTATACCAACTGACCGTAGGGCGCTCTCATCTAGCCCAGCGTAAAACCAACGCGGCCATTGCCCCACTTGAGGATGCCCTGGCGCACTTTAGCCGCGGTCATCAACCGATCGAAGAGGCGTCCACCCATTTTTTGTTGGCAGCCGCCTACCATACGGAGAAGCAGGAATGCACCGCCAGCCACCATTTACGCCAAGGGCTGGCGTTGGCCTACCCCCTAGAGAGCCGCCAACCTTTGCTACCTCTGCTCCGCAGCATCAGCAGTTACTTAGAGCAGAGGCAGGCAAACGCAGCCGACCCGCGTGTCCGGCAATTGCGGCAAGAGATCGAGAGCTTTGAACAATCCATCCCCAAACTGAGCCGCCGCCTCCGGCGCACGGCGTCGGCTAAATTGGCGCATCTCTTGACCGACCATTCAAAATTTATCATCCGCACATTGGGTCGGGTTGAAATCACGATCGAAGGGCAATCGGTCTCCAGCAGTGATTGGCAGACCATTATTTCGCGCGATCTCTTTCTCTGTCTGTTGGCCCATCCCGAGGGTCTGACCAAAGAGCAAATCGGCGCCATCTTTTGGGCAGACGCATCGCCGACAGAACTAAAAACACGCTTTAAGAATGCGATCTATCGGCTGCGCAATGCGCTACGACAGGAGGTGGTAGTCTTCACCAATGATATTTATCACTTTAACTGGTCCATTGATTACACCTATGATGTTGAAGAGTTTCTCCAACACGTTGCCCAGGGTGATAAAACAACCAACAGTACAGAACGTATTAAGTTCTATAAAGCTGCACTTCAAATCTATGGGGGCAGCTATTTACCAGACGTTGATGCCAATTGGGCGCGGTCAACGCGTGAACATCTACGCCAGGTTTTTTATGAAACCGGGCTGGCGCTAGCCGAACTCTACTTTAAGCGTGGCGACTATCACGCAACACTGGATACGTGTCGTCAAATTTTGAATGATGATCCCTGTATGGAAGAGGCACACCGACTTGCCATGCGTAGCCATGCTGCATTGGGCAATCGTGCAGCGGTGGCCCGCCAATATACCATGTGTCAGCAGGCGTTGCTCGTTGAGGTGGACGCATCGCCTTCGTTGCAAACCACCCAGCTTTACACAACGCTCATGCATGAATAGTCGCCAAAAGTGGCAGATGAGAATCATTCATTTTACTTACTTTTTTCTTAATTTTTGAGCCTACTCTGATGCCTGCTAATGAGCTAGCCATATGGCATGATGACAGTGCTCATCGATGAGATCATTTTTACTTCACAGTCATGATAGTTCTGTTAGGAGACGGAAGCCATGAAAGATAACTTTATTAGCACCTCTATCAGACGCTTAAAGGGACGACAGCTTCAGTTTGTTTTAGCCTTGGGTGCACTGACTCTATTGGTGCTTGGCGCCGGCGCTCCCGGGGCAGGCGGCGATTTTGATTAAGGCAATTCCAAAGAGCTAGCTATTCAGGCTAGGTTCCGTTGATATTTACCACCCCAGAGGTTCCTCCTTCGGGAAAGTCGTTTAGCACTGCACATTCCTTCTCTGAAGGGCTGTGCAATGTCAACAGAACCTAGTCCACTACACTGATCGCAGGGTACATTGTGATCCTTATTGTAGCACTGCTTGGTGGTTTCATTGCAGGCTTAGGACGAGCCTGGTATTGGCGAAAATCTTATAGTGCGCCCGAATTGCGCTGCTTGTGGCTTGCACCGGCCGCGTTTTTGCCGCAATGCGTCGCCTTTTATTTCCCAATGGTCCGTCGCCATGTGTCCGATCGGTTTGCGGCACAGGCATTGGTTACATCGCAATCGCTCTTATTGTTAGTGGGCGCTTTGAATTGGCAGGAGATCGCACTCCGTTGGCTAACAGTAGGGCTGGGGCTTAACCTGCTTGTGATTACGCTCAATGGCGGGCTAATGCCTATCAGTCCGGTCACCGTCAAACGACTTGTGCCTACCTATTCAATTCGTAATGAACGGTTGGGGAAACGACTGGGTATCACCAAAGATCGTCTATTGCCGGAATCCAAAACAAAACTTGCCTTCTTAGCGGACCGTTGGGTTCTCCCCAAATGGATCCCCCTGCGGGAAGCATTTAGTATCGGCGATTTTTTAATCGCTATTGGTATTTTTTATCTATTATGGCATGCGGGGAGGCCGGGACAGCGTTCCTGCACGCATAAGAAATGAGGAAATTTTCACGAGTGAACCTATGAACCATCCAGATCCTATCCCATCATCCTATCAATCAGGGTCGCACAACTTTGACTATGAGCGCACGAATACTAGCAGCCCAGAGATCAATCGGCTACTGACCGCCGCTGTGATCAACCGCCGCATCTGTCATCTTTTGTTGACGAATCCGCTAGCTGCGCTCACCGCCGGTCATCGCAATGAAGCGTTTCAGTTAAGTGAACGTGAAGTTGAATTGATCTGTGCGATCCGCGCGACTTCGTTACAGGATTTTGTCCAACAGCTTTTGACGCCACACAGTGGCAAGCGGTCAGAAACAGATTCAGAAGTTGTGTGCACGCAACATCATCTGCGTGCGGAACGTGCGATGAAGTCTCAAGTCAAAAAACGTTGACAGGATGACAGAAGTACGTAACAAATCTACACCTGCTGCTGTGGGTAGGGGCATGATGCATCATGTCCCTATTTACGATCAGAGGATTTTTACTGAGCAAGAGTGAGTTGAGCGTTGCAAACCCATATCACGTTCCCGATCCCGAATAGTCATGATTTAAAAGAACTCAACAGCCGCTCCGCTCCTACATCGACCCTTACAATCTACCCTGGTACTACGGCTTTTCTGCAAGCTGCCAATGCTGATCCTGTACACAAACCAGGCGAGCGGCCGCCTTATGCACGGCCGCTTGATCCGCCTTCGGCCCCTGGGGCAACCGACTGGCGTGCATCGGGCGTTGTCCATGATTTTCATAACCTGCTGGCAATTATTCTAAGCCACTCCTCCATTGCGCTAGGGAAGCTGCCGCCGGAGAGTTCCGCGCGCGCCAATCTTGAACGAGTCTTGCGTGCAAGTCGGCGTGCTGTTGAACTTTCCGGCGCGCTCTTGACCGACCTTACGCATAAGCCGGCGGAGTTCGCACCGTTGGCGCTCAATGAAATTGTAATCGAGGTGGCTGAAAGCTTGGAGATTGTCGTTGCCAACCGCGCAACTCTGGAGTTGCAGTTGGCCCCAGAGCTAGCACCGGTGCACGCCAATCGGCTTCAGATTCAGCAACTCATCATGAATCTGATCTTGAACGCCACCGAAGCGATCAAGACCACACCGGGTCAGATTTTGATCACCACCAAGCGGCTGCCGACAACACATCTGCCGCACCAGCGGCTTGATGCCCCTACGCCGCCGCCGGATGAATATGTTGTCCTAGAAATTCAGGACACAGGCATTGGGATGGATCAACCGACGTTGGATCGCATCTTCCAACCCTACTTTACGACCAAAACGACCGGCACCGGCGTGGGTCTCTCCACCTGTTTAGAGATTGTCCAAACACACAACGGCATTATTCAAGTTTCCAGCACGCCAGGCCACGGCACGCTATTTCGCGTGTTGCTGCCCCGATGTTCGAACGAGGAGAGGGAGTAAAGCAGTGAGACAGTAGACAGTAAGACAGTAGTCAGTAGACAGTGGGTCAGCGCGAGAGTGTGCAGTAAGTCAGCCTGACCCAATTGCCGACCTATCTCACTGTCCTTGTAAATCGTTGGCTCTGTGGTCCTCACAACCGCCCGCTAAAGATACTACTATCTCACTGACTACTGTCTACTGTCTACTGTCTACTGTCTACTGTCTACTGTCTACTGTCTACTGTCTACTGTCTTTTCTGGGCGCGATATTCAGCATAGCGTTCTGGTGTGGGCGGATAGTAGCGGCCTGGCGGTACATCCTCCGCCATGATCTTGCGTTTGATAAAAGCTTCGACAGCTTCGTGTTCTTCCACCAAGGCGACACACTCTTCGGCAAACCAGGAGGGCACCACAACAACACCATCGCCATCGCCGACCAATACATCACCTGGACGCACGAGCGCACCGCCACACTGAATATCCACATTTTCCTCAGCCGGCTCTGCCCAAGGCGAAGAGCCATAGGGCGTGCGCTCCTTGGCGTAGATGATTAATCCGTAATGCTCGGCCTCCATCACCTCCAGATCGCGGATGGCGCCGTCCGTGACGATCCCGTCCGCTTTGTTCATGACCAGTTGAATGGCCTTGACATCGCCAAAGATACATGCACGCGGGTGGCCCATAATGTCCGCCACCAATACATCACCAGGGCCACAACGCCCCATGGCGCGGTACTCCGGAGAGTTTTCGCCCTGGCGCACCTCGGCCATCAGATCCGGGCGCGGCGGCAGAAAGCGCAAGGTCCGCGCCCGCGCCGCCAACCGTCGTCCCGGCGTATAAGGACGCACGCCTTCCATAAAGGGCAGCGGCACACCGGCGTCTTTCATGACATGATTCCAAATCGTAGCCACCGGCAGCTTTTTAAAACGCTCTAGGATCTCTTGGGGTACATGAACAGGGGCATAGGAACGGTCAGCCATTAGCTTCTCCTTTGTGCGGTTTAGTCAAAATCCGTTTGACACGCAGAACGGGTAATGTGATAATAAATCAACGAGCGCCAAGAAGAATAATGGTATACTGAGCAAGGCCATAGATGAGAACAAAACAGACCGTTTGCACGAGTGTGCTATTCTCATCTATGAGCGCTTGCGGTATATATAAAAGTCGAACAGTGCTTCTTGTGCTGCTCGTGAGTATAAATTTCACACGCTCTGTTGTCAACTATACTTTCTCTATAAGGTGCGCACCACCAATGGGGCGAAGCACCAGCAGAGCCAATTGGAGCTTCTCGCCCATCGCCCCCATTGGGGACGCACCTTCTTCACAGGTAGTGAGGTAGCAGATGAACTTTGACGAGCTTCCCATGCGCATTGCGCTTGGTCAGACCAACCAACTGACCGATGAGATTATTCAGTTCCTCCACCAGCTTGGCATTAAAGATATTCAATTTAATATGTTTCACGGTTCCCCACACCTGCCTGGCGAAACGCACTGGGACTATATGGACCTGGTGCGGCTGCGAACCCGCTGTGAGGACGCGGGCCTGCGTTTAAACGCCATTGAAAATGTGCCGATCAAGTTCTATGACAAAGCCATGCTCGGTCAACCGGGCCGCGATGAGCAGATTGAGCACATGCGGACAACGATTCGCAATATGGGTCGGGCCGGTATACCCATCTTTGGGTATCATTTTGTCGTCACCGGTGTCTGGCGCACCTCCAACACGGCGCCGGCGCGTGGCGGGGCACAGACCACGGCCTTTGACTATGACCTTGCCCAAGCTGCTCCCCTCGCCTTTGAGCGTGAATATGGCGAAGAAGAGATGTGGCAAAATTACGCGTATTTTATCAAGGGAATCTTACCGGCGGCGGAAGAGGCTGGCGTGAAATTGGCGCTCCACCCTGACGACCCGCCGGTGCCCTCTTTGGGTGGGGTAGCGCGTATTATGCGCAGCCTGGATGCCTTTAAGCGCGCGATGACCATTGGTGATAGTCCCAATCATGGCCTTGATTTCTGTGTCGGCTCGTGGTCGGAGATGAGCCCGGATGAGTGCATGACCGGCTTGCGCCACTTTGCCGCGCAGGGCAAAATCTTCTATGTGCACTTCCGCGATGTACTAGGGGCGGTGCCCAAATTCCGCGAAGCCTTTATTGGCGAGGGGAATCTGAACATGTTCGAGGTCATGCGCACGCTGCACCAACACAACTTTAGAGGCTTCCTGATTGATGACCACGTTCCGCGCATGGTGGGTGACAGCGGCTGGGTCAGCCTGAGCCGCGCCTTCGCCAATGGGCAAATGTTAACGATGTTGGAATTGTTAGAGACAGGAATGTTTACTAACTAAACCTGCTCACGCCGCGTTCTATATTCTAAAACCCTACGGCAGCTAGATGGAGATTCAGAAATCGTTTCGGTAATCCCGATCCACTCTGGGCTAAAGCCCAGAGCTATTGAGCAGCGCCCACTGAAGTGGACTTAGTCTGCTGGAAAAGCCTACTTCAGTGGGCGCTGTAGTCTAGCCAGGGGACTTCATCCCCTGGCGTACACGAAGGTTCCAACCCCCACAGTAGCTAGTTGACCTATTACTGCTGGATCAAGGGCAAAAAGAGGGGGAAGGAAGGATTATAGACGGCTGGACTCTGGGAACCACCACCTCCGCCGCCTGTTTGCCACTGCGCCGTTGCGCCTTGGTTGACAACGGCAACCCCATCACCGTTGCGCGGAAGTTGGCCATCCACTAGCGTTACTGCCACCTTGTTGCCGCGCACTGCGGCTCCTTCCGCACTACTCACGCGATAGTCGCTGTTGACCAAGCTCTGTGTCGCGGTGACGACAAGCTCAACCGTCACATTGCCGTCGGGGAGCAGCGTGGGAATCTGCCACTGCACCACATTAGCCGCGGCTGGCGCACGCTCGCCCCCCTCGACATAACCGGCGCCGACGGGTAACGTATCGGTAATGAGCAGATTGGTCATGGTAATGGGCACATTATTGTGCACCTGTATTGCGTAGGTGATCTGTTCGCCGTGCGCGGCGGTCGCAGGCCCGCTAACTTCAATGGCCAAAACCGGTGGCACGCGTGGCGCTTCCGGCACGGGACGCCGCACGCGATAAGCTACTTCGCCACTGGCGCCGGCCGCTAGATCGCCCAGTTGCCAGGTAATCCAACTGCCCGGTTGGGAGCCCGTAGTACTATAGGAGCCAACCGCTGTCTCAATGCTGCCCTCCACCAATTCAACGGCGTTAGGAATCTGATTCGTGATCGCGACATTCTGCAAAGTTTGTAGGCTGTCGTTCTGATAGGTAATGGTGTAACGGACCTCACTCCCAGGCGCAACCCAGGCTTGGGGAGAATTCTGCAATTGCAACGAAATATTAGGCAACGGGGTCGGCGTCGCGGTGGGAGTTGGCGTGGCCGTGGGGGTATGGGTTGCCGTAGGCGTGGGCGTATTGGGCGCCGTTGAATGGTAGACATCGGCCAAGTAGTCGGTTTCACTGCGCGCACCGCCCACAATATAGAGGTAATCAGAGCCATAGCGGGTTAGGGCAACGGCGCCAAAGCGATAGCGCGCCGATGGTAAGGCAGGTTCGCCGCGCCAACTGCCGACTGCGCCAGCGCCATCAAGGGGAGCCGAGTAGACCTGCTGAAAGACCGTGCTGTTATCGCGCCCGCCCAACAAAACAAGTCGGCCATCATGAATCAGCGTTTTATGATAGTAGAGCCCAACGGGCAAGGGCTGTTCCTGCCAAGCGCCCACGGTTCCGTCACCACTGACGGCTGCACTATAGAGTGTGGCCACAGCATCCTGGCCATTAAAGCCGCCGGTTACATAGAGATGGTTCTTCGCCGCGGTTACGGCCAGACGATAGAGCCCTTGGGGCAAAGCGTTGGTTTCTGTCCAGGGAGATAGACCGCTGGCAGAGATGGCTGCGCTGTAGACGCTACGCAGTGGGTTGTTGCCATCCCAACCGCCCACCACATAGAGCCGACCATTGAGGATGACAGCATCGTGCAGATCAATAGAAGTCGGGTAGGGAGGCATGGCCGCCCAAGGTTCCAGGGCGCCGGTGGGCGTAAAGGCTGCGCGCCATACTTCGTTGCGCGTTCGGCTCCCATCCCAACCACCGATGACATAGATTGCATCATCCGCCGCAACCGCGGCATGTAAGTAGAGGGCCGTGGGCAGGCGTGCGATCAAATTCCAAGCGGCTAAGGAGCCGTCAGCGTTAATACGGGCGGCCCAAATCTCATCAAGCGGCTCTTCACTCGCATTTTTGCCACCCAGCAGATAAAGAAAATCCCCGTGCTGCAAAAGGTTACGTGCAGCGACTCCTTGGGGTAAGGCACTGGCTGGGGTCCAACTGCCAATCTCTACGTGGGCAGATTTGGACCAGGCTAACGGCGCAGTAACAAATACCAAGAGGCCAAGCGCGAGCCCGGTTACGATCAGTAGCGTGCGTAAAGCAAGCAAAGAAACTATTTTAGCTGTCATACTTATTCACCTGAAGATTGCCCGCCGGAGCTTGAACCCGAACCACTACGATAGTAGGTAAAACGCCAGCCGCCACCAAGATATTGCACACGTTGGTACTCCGGCGTCGTGCGCACCAATAGCACGCCCCACAGATACTCACCTGTATCAAACAGGCCGCCCAAACGATCATCCAAAACGGTCAAATTGACATTGACCTGGGTCGCAGTGGTGGGTGCGGCCATGCCAATACTGCTCGTCATCGGCTCTTGTCCTTCTTTCCAAAAAACCAATTCAAACGCAGTATCCGCAGCCGGTGTAAACCCTGCTGCCCACTGAAAAGTCCGCTCGCCGGAGCCGCTCTCGCCATCGCCTGGCGCCAGGAGAGTCACCGAACCCGTAGCAACGGTGGGCGTTGGCCGTGGTGTCGGCGTCGCGGTTGGGCGCGGTGTATTGGTCGGTAAGGGGGTCGGCGACGGTGATGGTGTCACAGTCGGTTCATCGGTCGGAGTGGCTGTTGGCCGCAAGATTTCCGTGGCCGTGGCCGTGGGGAGCGGCGTATTGCTGGCCGTCGCTGTGGGCAGGGGTGTAGCCGTCGCCGTTGGCTGTGGGGTATTGGTCACAGTCGGGCGGGGCGTATCGGTCGCCGTTGGTTGTGGCGTATCGGTCGCCGTTGCAGTTGGCGGGACTGTTGCTGTTGCCGTCGGCGGAACAGTGGGTGTCGCCGTCGGCAAGGGCGCTGTCGCCGTTGGTTGTGGCGTATTAGTTGCCGTTGGTTTGGGAGTGGTAGTCGATGTTGCGGTTGGCGGCAAGGTTGCCGTCGCCGACGGCGTCGGCGGGACAGTGGGTGTCGCTGTCGGCAAGGGCACGGTCGCGGTTGGTTGTGGCGTATGGGTTGCTGTCGCTGTCGGTAGGGGCGCCGGCGTCGTAGCCGTTGCAGTTGGGAGCGAGGTCGCGGTTGCCGTGGCGAGAGGTGCAACCACACTGGCAGCCGGCGCCGGCTGTGCAGCAGCCTGCTCTGCCGTTTCCGTCGCGGTTGCCGTCGATGTAGCCTCTAGCTGCGCTACGCCTAGGGCGGTTGGGGTGACGGTGTTGGTGGGCACTTCAGCCATGGGGCCGGACCCATTTTTTGCATTCAAAGCAAGGCCCGGTGTTGACGCAGGACCGACCACAGTCAAAGGCTGTTGCACAGTGGCAACCAACCTTTGTGATTTGTCAAACATCTGCGCTTCGATCGCATAGCTTCCCGCTTCCGGCAGCGCAATTACAAAAGACCAGGTGCCGGTTGATTTTACCCTGGTTGCACCACGACTTTTCCCGTTGACCAGCAGTTGCACCTGGTAGTCCGGCACTCCTGCGCCATTGATCACCGTGGCGCCAGCCTGTAACTCGCCTGCCAACAAGCCAAGGGGATCAAGGAGCAGTGTATCGGCAGCCGTTGTCGGCGCACTGCTGTTACTGGAAGTTGGGGCCCCTGTCGAAGCTACTGTTGGGGGTATGGCAGTAGCCGTCGCTGCAAAGGGCGTTGACATGGTTACAGCGGCCATGGCCGCCACAGGGGGGCCGCCGGTTGCGCTAAGGATGACCGGTGTCAGGAGTTCAACCGTTACCGTGGCGCCCGCCATCTCTTGCGCTTCGCGCGTTCTTTGTGCCGGCAGGTAGCCCTGAATGCGTTGCACGAAACGCGTAACGGCGCCCTCTTCGCTTGCTTGCGCCGTCTCCCCCCTAGGTGAAAAAACGCCCGGTAGACCGCGTCCCACAGCCAGGGCGCTGGCCAGCACGAGCGACAACATGACCAGCGCAAAAATCAACCTGCCGCGCCGCCACAACGTAGCATAATGATCCGAGGACTGAGCCTCGCTGCCGACCAAAACGAGGCTGGTCTGCTCCTGCGCATGGGCTGGTTGGATAAACCCTGCAAACAAGCGACAACTTTGCACAAAGGCTTGTGCAAAGTCGGTCGCAGTGGCATAACGCTTGGCCGGGTCGTAGGCCAAGGCAGACTTAAGCACATAGGCAACGCCATTGGGTAGCGCAGGGTTCACTGCTTCTGGCGGTGTGGCGCCGTGGCCGGCCACTTCGCTTAGCAGGACGTCTGGATCATCGGCGACAACAGGCGGTTGGCCTAACAGCAACGCATATGCAACCGCGCCCAAACTATAAATATCCGTATGGCGATCAGGAAGTTGCCAGGTGGTAACCTGTTCCGGCGCCATATAGGGCGAGACATAAGCGTCCGCGGCCACAGGTCTTTCCCCATCCTGCGCTGGGGCAAGTGCTACTGGGGGAGATAAGGCAAGCCGCACAAGTCCATTAAGAAAAGGGGTATTGTCTTCGGCAATGTAGATATTTTCTAAATTAACACGCCCATGTACAATTTCCTGGTTATGGAGATAATCGAGCGCGGATGCGAGCGAAGTGATAATACGAAAGATCTGGTCAAGATCAGGCGCGTCTTCAAGCTGGCGTAGCTGTTCGGACAAACTCACCCCACGCACCCAATGAGTTGCAATATAATAAACCCCGTCGGCCTCATCTACAGCCAGAATTGGGATGAGATTAGGATGACGGAGGCGCACCAGGTGTGTGCCGGTTGCTAAGAAATTTTGGACACGCTCCGGATTTTCGGCAAGTTCGGCGACGAGGACGCGCACAATGACACTATAGCCGGTGCGCGTATCGGTGGCGCGGTAAAAGTGAAAGAATGTATCGCGGCCAATGGGAGTATGAAGCCGAAATGGTCCAAGTTGCTGTTGAAAATCAGTCATAATTTTTTTTAGAAAAATTCGTCGTATACAGTATGAGACAATACTCACTGTTGTTAATCGTTACAAAGTCGTAATTCCTTCGCTCTGTAAAGATAATTGGTGACCAATCTGTGGCGTTCATCCGTTGTGCTAAACGACTTCACCGCTTCGCCCATATGAGCGTAAGATTTTGTTAGGGTGCGAAGGATTACAAGACTTATGACGATAAATATAATAGAAAATGACGGTCAAATTGCTTACATATTAGGACAAAACTATGATTTCCGATCCAGAACAACCCCTTTGGGGCCGGTGGCGCCTGCGCCACATCGCATTCCCCCTACTTGCTGCACTCGTCGCCCTCTTCCTCTTGCGCTACGCGCTGGCGCAAAGTGTGACAGCCACAGGCACACTGATCATTACCAAGATTACCATTCCAGCTTCGGACACAACTACCAGCTTTTCCTTTACGCCTGCTGCGACACTCGGCGGCCCTTTTTCACTCAAGAACAGAGCGAGTATAACGTACACGAACCTATTTAGTAGCGTCTATAGCGTGACGGAAGCGCCTTTAGCGGGCTGGGATCGCAGCGCCGCCGCGTGCAGCAATGGCGATGATGTAACCGCCATTCATGTTGAGACCGATGCTACGGTTACCTGCACCTTTACCAATACCCAACGAGGCTCCTTGACCATTCGCAAGGTGACCGAGCCAGCTTCAGACACATCAACCAGCTTTTCCTTTACACCTGATACCGACCTGGGAGGAGCCTTTACGCTGACTAATGGGAAGAGTAAGGAATTTCCCGATGTGCCGAACGGTAGCTACACTATGAGCGAAACTGTTCCTAGTGGCTGGATACTCGCTGCCACTCAGTGTAACAATAACAGCTTGATCGGCGCCATCTCAATTGCCCCCGGCGAAGCGGTTACCTGCACCTTTACCAACCGCAAACTGGGCAAATTGGCCATTCATGTGGTCACAAACCCCAGTACTGGTCAGACCGGGACCTTTAATTTTAGCATCAACGGGGGGCTGACGCCATCGCCCTTATCGTTACAGAGTGGCGGCTATTATACTTATACCAATGTCACACCGCAAAGCGGCTATCAAATTACGCCGCAAGTGCCGAATGGCTGGGCACTCTCGGCTACAACCTGCAGTAACGGCACCATCAACAATATTACCATTGGCGCCGGTGAAACGGTACTTTGCACCTTGACCTATACCAAATTAGGGACCGTGATCATTAGAAAAGTTACAGAACCGCTCTCCGATGCTGCCACCGTCTTCTCCTTTACCACCAACCTGGGGGCAGGCGCTCCTTTTACCCTGACCAACGGGACAAGCAAGACCTTTTTCAATGTTCCACTGGGGACCTATCGTATCGACGAGGCAACCCTGCTAGGCTGGTCCCTTGTTGCAGGCGCAACTACCTGTAGCGACAACAGTTCGGTCACAGCTATTACCGTTGGCGCGGGCGAAATCGTCACCTGCACCTTTACCAATCGCAAAAAAGGGCAGCTAAGTCTGCGTGTGATCACGGATCCGCCCAACGACCAATCAACCAGCTTCGATTTTACTCTTGCAGGCGGACTGAGCCCCACCCAACTCTCGTTGCAGAGTGGCGGCTATTATACCTACACCAATGTCACTCCCAAAAGCGGCTACAAGATTACACCGCCAACCCTCACCGGTTGGATCCGGAGCAGTGCCTCGTGCAATAATAACAGTCCCCTGAGCAATATTACGCTGAGTCCCGGCGAAGCGGTGCTCTGCACCTTTCTCTACACCAAACGAGGCTCGTTGGTTGTACGCAAGATCACCGTCCCCAGTCCTGACCGCACCGATACGACCTTTACCTTTACCACCAGCGGTCTCAGTCCAGCGACCTTTGATCTCAAAAATGGGCAGGAACAGTCGTTCGCCAATCTCGACCCAGGCGTAAGCTATGGCGTCAGTGAAGTAAGTGCCAGCGGTTGGCAACAGAGTGACGCCACCTGTAGTGACGGCAGTGCTTTGGACCAAATCTCCATCGATCCCGGTGAAGCGGTCACCTGCACCGTGACCAATACAGGAACAGTGGTGCAGTTGACATTGACCAAAGATGATAATGACATCGCCGTGGGCACCGGCGATCTGATTCCCTATGTCTTGCGCTATGCCAACCTGGGCACCCAACATGCCACCGATGTCGTGCTGATCGAGACCGTACCGGCCCATACCACCTTTCAAGGTCCCAGTGGCTGGAGTTGTACACCCAATACGGCCGCCGGCGCAACGTGCACCTACCCCATTGGCAATGTGACCGCAGGTGGTGGCGGCGGCCAGACCACGTTCGAAGTGCGGGTGGACGACACTATCCCAGCGGGCGTCACGCAAATTACCAACACGGCGCATCTGGATTATGCGGGAGGCGCCAATGTCGCCCAAAGCAGTGAAAGCACGCCGGTCTCGGCCACACCGGGTTTACGTTTGAGCAAATCCGACCAGGGCGAGGAGACCACACCAGGCGCAATCTTTACCTACACCCTTACCTATAACAATCGTGGCGATCGCGATGATGTCAACGTAGTCATTACAGAAACTATCCCCCTCTATACCAAATTTTATGGACCAACTAGCCAGTGGAATTGTCCTAATGGTACGGCTGCCGGCCAACCCTGTATCCACACTGTCGGCGCATTAGCGGTCAATCAGCGCGACAGTGTCATCTTTCAGGTGCGGGTCGATCATGCTATCCCGGCAGGTGTCACCATGCTGGAAAATCGCGCGGTCATCGGCAGCCCGTCGGCGCCCAATGCCGGCAGTGGTTCCGCCCAAACGCCTGTCAACGCCACGCCCGATCTGGTCGTTGCCGTGCGTGATAGCGGCGGCTCCGGCGCCCCCGGGGCGCTCATTGTTTATGAGGTGCGCTATAGTAACCAGGGCAATCAAGCAGCTTCTGGCGTCATCCTCCAAGAAAGCCTGCCTACCCACACTACTTTTTATCGTGATGGCAGCAGCGCCGGTTGGAGTTGTAATATTTCACTCTGTCAACTACCCATCGGTGATCTGGCCGGAGGCGAGAGCGGTTTCGCCACCTTTGCGGTACGGGTCAACACGCCCCTGCCGGCTGGCGTCACCAGTGTAGTCAACGTCGCCGGTATTCAGGATGATGGCACTAACGGGGCCGACCCAACACCCGCCGACAACCAGGCAAGCCTAACCACTTCGTTGACCGTAAATCGCACGGTCACGGCAGCCCAAAAGGACATCTTGCTTGAAGACAAAGACGAGGATGGTAAGCCTTCACCGGGTGACGTGATTGAATACCAGGTTGAAGTGCGCAATAACGGGGCCATTGGCGTGCGGCAGGTCATCTATGTGAATGAACTCGATCCCAACACCAAACTGGCCCCTGGCGTTCAGTCTAGCCAGGGTGCGGTGATCCTGGGCAACGAGAGCAGTGATCAGCGCGTCGAGGTCAATCTGGGTGAACTGGCGGGCAGCGGCGGCAGCGCCACGGTGACATTCCACGTTACCATTATCAGTCCTTTCCCCAGCGACAGTGAAATGGTCAGCAATCAGGGGACCGTGCGCTTTGACGACCAAGAGACCGTCCAAACCGATGATCCTGACACAGCAACACCCAATGACGCCACGGTGACAGCCATTACAGCAACTGCTCAGTTAGAAGCGAGTTTGCGCGACTTCTTGTTTGTGGATGAAGATCAGAATGGACTGGTCTCCGGTGGGGACGTGCTGATCTACCGCTTAGCGGTGGCTAATCAGGGCAATCGCACCGCCGGTGATGTCCTCATCAGCGACATACCGGATGCCAAGACACAGCTGCGTAGCGGCTCGGTCAGCACCAGCCGTGGCCAGATAACGCGCGGTAATCGTGCCAATGACACGACCGTGGAGATTGCGTTGGACGAGTTGCCTGGTGACAGCACCGTCACCGTCACTATCAGCTTCCAGGTGTATGTCTTGGCTGGCCAACAAGGCGTCATCAGCAACCAGGCGGGCATTCAGGTCAACCAGGGCTTCCCCACCGGCGCCGTGCAGATTCCTTCCGATGACCCAGAGAGCGCTCCAGTCCAAGATCCAACCCTAACGCCGATCGGAGATGGAACCATTTGGCAGGCTCTCTACCTACCTTTAATCGTGCGGTAACTGCCAGTACAGTAAACGAGATAGGGAATAAAAAAGAGGGAGCGCCGGTTTGCTCCCTCTCTTTTATTCCTCAGTTTCAGCCTTCTGCAACGCCTGCATGAGCCGACTTTTGCGGCGAGCGGCGTTATTCTTGTGAATTACACCTTTGCTGGCTGCCTTATCCAGGGCACGAATTGCCGTCATCACATTGGCCTGCGCATCAGCATCACCATTTTCCACTGCCAGCCGCGCCTTTTTAATCGCCGTACGCGTGCTGTTGCGCACGACACGATTCAGCACGGCGCGTTTTTGCATCTGCCGGTTGCGCTTTTCCGCGGATTTAATATTTGCCATCCTGCTTGCTCCCTACTCTTTTTGTACAAAATAAATCTAAAATCAGTCAACTATTTATAACTATAAAAACTACTCTACACATCTAGCCAAGGCTAGCCCTGCACAGTAGGATCGTTCAAAATGATCTGCCCGTCGCATTCACAAGCGTGTAGTATACCCTGGTTTGCAACATTTGTCGAATTTTACGCGCGGCTAGTTTCTTTCAGTCGCTCTGCTTACAACTGACTGACGCGTCACGCTCATTTGGGACATGTTACTGGCTTGTGCGGGCAGCTTGCAACGCTTGATAGACGGAATACCAACTATGCGGCGGGTAGAGGAGAGGCTGCCCTTCAATGTCGAGCACAGGAATCAGGTAACGAAATTGGAGAAAAGCTTCTGGGTCTTCTTCAATGTTGCGCTCATGCAAGGTAAAGCCAAAGTCGGGTTGCATTGTCAACAACTCGGCCTTTAACTCCTCGCATAAGTGGCAGTCCGGCTTACTGTAGAGTATGACGCGCATACTGTTTTCCTACATGAACAAGTGGCAAGTCAATGTCATTCAGTTCCCAGTAATCAGTCGTCAGTCTCGGCGTACACACTGAAAACTGAGCACTGGCTACTGGTAACTTTGACAAGATAATTTCTTAACTTAATGACATTGAGTGGCAAGTGGCGTGTGTGAATTCGTTTGCTTTTCATCACTCGCCACTTCCTACGCCTTGCTGCTGCCGCTGAGGGCGGCCCCGCTCAAATAACCGATATAGGCCGGGACCAAAGGCAATACACAGGGGCTGATAAAGCTGATCAAACCGGCGGCAAAGGCCAGCGGCGCACCCGTCAGAAAGCCTACACCAATAATATCCCCACCGGTGCCGGAACTGAGCGCCAGTTTATCTTCCAGGGCAAAGACCCAATCATTGAGGAAATAGAAGCGCGTTGTCAGCAGCGCCAGACTGTCCGACCAGAGCATATAGGCCACATAGAGCAAAAAGATGCCGCTGATGATGCTCACAATGCCGGCGTGCCGGTTGAGCCGGCGCAGAAAGCGCGAAGCCCGACTAAAGGCTGCACCTGTAATCAAAAAAGGAATGCCCAACCCCAGACTATAGACGGCCAAGAGACCGGCGCCCTGGCTGACGGTTGCACTGTTCTGGGCCAGGAAGAAGATGCTGGCCAAAATCGGCCCAACACAAGGCACCCAGCCGGCGCTAAAGCTAATACCCAACATGACACTGCTTAAATAGCCCCAACTGCGGTTGACCTGATGCATCTCGGTCACACGCCGCTCCGTATAGAGCAGGGTATTGAAGAATTGGAGCAGACTCACCAATCCCGCCGCCGCCGGATTGGTATTGACATCGGTGCTTGCCTCAATTTTGCTCACCAACCAGCGAAAGACGCCCAGTGTCGTCAAGCCGAAAATCACTAACAGAATCGCCCCGAAACGCTGAATAATGGGTAGATACGCGTTGAGGCTTTGGCCGATCAAGCCGGCCGCAGAACCAATCAACGTGAAGACCGCAGCAAACCCCAGCACAAACGCAACAGCATGAAGAAAGACCACCAAACGGCTGCTCTGCCGGCCACTATCTACTCCAACCTGCTTGCCGGGGGTTGCCGTTGGCTGAACGCCAGCAACTTCTGTCATACAACGCTCCTCAAACTTTCAACGCCGATCACTGTCGCTCATCAACTCTTCCAATGTGCGCAATTCCTGCTCCAGTTGGCCCTGCCGCTGTCCCAAATAGAGGACATAGAGCATGACAATCAGCCAGACCCCGATGAGCGCCGCCGCTAAATAAACCATTATTGCAACTCCTCCCGTAATAGGGCGACCCGATCTTCTAGCCGCAGTTGCCGCCAACGGAAAATAAATAAGGTCAATACCAGCAAACAGTAACCGATCATGGCCACTGTCAACGTATGCCCCATCGTTACGCCTATGTCAAAAGCGCCTTGGGCATCTGGATTGGCCCCATTAAAGACGACTGGGTGGATCGAACGAAACCACCGTGCGCTATAATAAGTAAGGGGGACACTCAGAAAGGCAAAGAGCGCGTAGATGCTGGCAAAGCGGGCGCGGGTATCGCGGTTTTCGACGCCGTTGCGGAAGAGTAAATAGGCGATATAAATCAGTAGGGTAATGGTTGTCGTGGTTAGACGAGGATCCCAAGTCCAGTAGGTGTTCCAGGTCGGTTTGGACCAAATTGAACCGGCCAGGGTCAAACTAATCCCACAGACAATGGCAACTTCGACACTGGCTTGGGCCACACGATCCCAATCCAGCTTACGCGTCACCAGATAGCCCACGCTCCCCACCACCGAGATGACAAAGGCCAAAAAGGCGCCCATCACCGAACCCATATGCACATAGAAAATCCGCTGAGCCGCCTGTTCATTGCCACCAAGGTTAACAGCCGGTTTGGCATAGAGCAAGGCCGCGCCGATCACGGCAGCCATGCCCAGGGTGGCCAATACCCCAAGGATCAACCACAGCCAATTTCCTGTCCGTCGCCGTGGCCGCGCCGCGGCGGCAACAAAGGCGTCACTACTCATTGCTTTCATAGCTTCACCACCTATAGATCCTCCCAAATCAGGTCAAAGACCAGAAAGGCCGCTGTTAAAAAAATACAATCAAACGCAACCAACATCCCCAGCCAATTTTGGAAGTCGGTCCAAACTCGGCCGTCCAGCACTTGTTCCGTCACCTTGAGCCCTGCCATAAAGACAGGGGCCATAATCGGCAAGAGCAAAATGGGTAACAGACTCTCACGCGCCCGCGTGCTCACCGTCAATGCGGCAAAGAGTACGCCCACTCCGGTATAGCCCAAGATGCCCAGCGCCAACGCCACAAAAATCCAAAAGTGAAAGAGGTTGACATCAAAGATAAAGAGAATCACGGGCAATAGCAGTCCCGTCATTAGCCCCATAAAGAGCAGATTGGCCAGGAACTTGCCCAGATAGAGCGCACTCCGATCAACCGGCGCCAGCAACAGCGCGATCAAGGTATGGCGATCAAGTTCGGCGCTAAAGCTGCGATTCAACCCCAGGATTCCGCTAAAGAGCAGCACGCCCCATAATACACCGGGGACGACCATAGATGCACGTGGCACCCGCAAGTCAAAAGCCAAGCCAAAGATGATCACTGACAGCGCCGTAAAGGCCAGCATCACTCCGATCACCTCTTTGGCGCGCAGCTCGATCCGCAGATCTTTGGCCATTAAGAGCCAAACCTTGCGCCAGTAGCGACGTAGGCTGTTGGCCGTGTTTACCTGCACCGGTTGACCGGTCAACGCTTCGGTCAGGGCCGCGGTCAAAGCATCTGCTGTCAGTTCGGGTGTCTTGGCAGCCCGATCAGAGCCATCAGTTTGGCGTTGGCCAGCAACCGGAACGGAGATACTCATGCTTCCATCCCCACCGCAAGATGCAACTGCTGGAGTGCCTCACCATTCAGATCGGCAGTGGACACGCGCTGTGCCATGACACCATCTGCCAACATCGCAATGGAATCAGCCCATGTCAATGCTCGGTCTAGGTTATGGGTCGAGAAGATAATTGCGCGCTGATGAGCGCCCAAATGACGCAACAGTCTTTGCAACATATGCGAACTTTTTTGGTCCAAGCCGGTGTCTGGTTCATCAAAGAGTAGAATCGGCGGGTCATGGAGAATGGCTCGACCGATGGCCAGCCGCTGCTGCATCCCCCGGCTGTAGGTCCGCACCAGATCGTTGCGTCGGCGCCACAGATCGACCGAGGCCAAAACCGCTTCCACGCGCGCCATCGGCTCTTGCAGATCATAGAGACGGGCAAAGAAGAGTAGATTCTCCAGCGCACTCAAGTGTTCATAGAGCAACGGCGCGTGGCCGACAAAACCAATGTAACGGCGCAATTCATGTTGTGCCCGGATCATGGGCACACCGCCCAATTCGATCTCACCACGGTCGGCTTTTAAAAGACCGGCAACAATGCGCATGAACGTTGTCTTCCCGGCGCCATTGCCGCCCAACAGCGCGACAACCTCACCTTCTGTCACCGCCAAATTTACGCCACGCAGAATCCGCTTTGTGTCAAAGCGCTTGGTCAAGTTTTGGACGCGAATCAAAGGTGGATTGTCAGTCACGGTCTTTGCCACTAAGTATGTTCGCTCATATGGGCGAAGAGGTGAAATCGCAATAAAGACCAGGGGAAAAAATAAAGCGATTTCGCCCGGAGACCTATATGAGCCAAGTATGTTAACGAACGGCTTTGGCTTCGATCTGTTCCGGCTCTTCTTCATAACGGCTAGGGCACTTGAGGAGCAGAGTTTCCGCTTTAAAGCTCCCATCCTGTTGGAGTTGCCCTTCCACAATGGCCGAAGCCGCGCGTTGGAAATTATCCGGACGTGGGCCATAGAACACAATGGGCAGTGCCGCGCCACTTTCATCGCTAATGGAAAACTTGAGGGTAATATTGCTCGCGTCCCAATCTTCACTCCCTTCAACCACATTACCGTTAACGCGGACGCGTTCGCCATAGATCTGTGGACGCTGGGCAAAGAGTTCGGCAACGGTCATATAGTAAGCGCCGGTGGAACGTGTCGCTTCCACAATTTGAAAACCCAGGTAGCCAACAAACAGCAACAAAAGTAACCCACCCGCTAACATTTTTTTGTTATAACCCGTTACGCTTTTCTCTGCAAGCTGCGCTGGAATCGTTGGTCGATATACATCTTGCGCCATACGCTCACTCTCCTTCCGGCTCATCCTCGGCCGGTTCGCTTATCTCTTCAATTTCTAAGATTTTCTCCGCCTTCGCGGCCAAGGGCGCCGGCACCAGGATGGCGCATTCGGCCAATGTGCCGGTGGTCAGTCCATAGATTGCCCCTAGCGCTTCGCCGCGAATAATGGCCGGAATTCCTTCACTGGTCAGGCGCCCCTGAATGATCTGCGCTTCCAATTGATTCGAGGCTACCCAAACCACCACTGGCTCCTGATCACCCTCGCCACCGGTGGTGCTCATGGATGCGCTCTGTGGCTGCTCATCCTCTGTTTCACTCGCTTTGGGCCGCAGCCAGCCCAGTAACCCATCAGAAAGAACTGACATAATCGATCCATTAGGACAGAAACGGCAGAAATTTACCCTCCGCATCACGCGGAAAAGGGTATACCTGCACCACGGCATCCAAATTTAACGGACCATAGATATGGGGGAAGTAACGGCCATCGGCCTTTTCCCACCGTACCTCAGCCTGAACAAGCGCTGGGTCAAGTCCCAAGATTACAAAATCACCCGGAATCGCACGATAAAAACGATTGGCCACCCACAGCAATAACTCCGGCTCGCCCGTGCAGTGCATAAAGCCCTCGCTGGCTACGGTTGAGGCACAATAGGGCTGGTCGGCAGCTTGTTGCTGCCACAGCGCCGCCGGCAACATGTGATAGATCATGCAATTCCCATCGCTTGTGCGCCGACAAAGGGATTATCGCTGCGTTCATCGCCAATCGTCGTCGCCGGGCCATGGCCTGGATAGACCACATAGTCATCCGGCAAGGTGAGCAACTGCTCATGAATACTGCGCAAGAGCGTCGGTCCATCCGCTCCGGGTAGATCAAAACGGCCAATACTGCCTTGAAAGAGTGTGTCACCCCCAAATACCTGATGTCCGGCATGATCGACAAAAACGACATGACCAGGCGCATGGCCAGGGGTAAAGCGCACTTCAAGCGTTTCTTCACCGACCTGGATCTCTTGCCCATGTTCCAGGAATTCATCCGGGTCAGCCACGGGATCAACCTCGGAATCGAGCCACAAGCGCACCCGTTCCGGTACATCATGTAGCACCGGCAAATCGGCGCGGTGCAGATAGAAGGGCGCACCCGTGCGCGCTTTAATGGCGTTAACGGCCAGCACATGATCAAAGTGGGCATGGGTGTTGATGATCTTTTCAACCGTCAGGCCCTCGTCACTGACAGCGCGTAAAATGCCACGCGCATTATCGCCCGGATCGATGATAACACATTTGTGTGTTTTTTCACAACCAAAAATATAACAATTCTCTTGTAACAGTCCAACTGTTAACATTTTAACAATCATGAAGCCAGCTCTCAATAAGTCTTAAGGCTCATATGGGCCAAGCCTTAATTAGTTAGTTCCCACTCGTGAATGCGCTCCGGTGTACAAAGCCAGTTGCTGCTCCAACGGCTGATTTCGTGGATGACGCTCTCTAAATCGCCGCCCATCTTGGTCAAACTATACTCGACATGGGGCGGGATGGCGCTAATCTGCACCCGCCGGATCATGCCCTCATCTTCCAACATCTTCAGGCGGCTACTCAAGGTGCTGGGGTTCACGCCCCCTAACGCAGCCTGCAATTCGCAAAAACGGAGCGATTTATAATCCAACAGCGTCTTGACAATTTGCAGCGTCCACTTCTGCCCAATGATGCGCGATGCAACTTCTACCGGACAAAGCAGCGGATCTACCCCCATCTGCCCGGCCAGATCACTGATCAATTGACTATCACCACAACACTCATCAAAGTGTTCGGTAAATCTATCTTCAACTACATTTTCTAAGGTCTTCATTGGCATATCCTGATTAGTACAGTCTGGCGTAGGCGCTAAGAGCGCAGATATCGACAAAAAATTGTCGATGTCTAATGCGAAGCCTGTGTTGCGCCGCCGCCTGAACCATTTCAGGCGCAACAAATTAGATACTTATGGCAATAAATTGTTGCGCTACTCGTGTAAATCGTGAGAATGATCTATGCAACAATTTACGCCGAGATCTACTAGTATCTCTGCCTGAAGAACCATCTCTTTGATCGGGTGTAAGCGTTATCGCATCGAACAATTTCCCTCTAGGTTCGGTTGACATTTAACACCCAGATTCTCTCATCACACCTGCTCGCAAGATGTGATACCAGATTCTCTCATCACACCTGCTCGAAAGGTATGATACCAGGAGTTCCCGGCCCTCTGGGAAACTCTTCTAGCAATGCGCAATCCTTTTCTGGCGGGCTGTGAAACGTCCGCTCATATGGGCGAAGAATTGAAATCGCTACAAATACCAAAGAGAAATGGAACGATTTCATCCGCAGACCTACATGAGCCAAAATGTCAACGGCTTCTAGGAGAATGGACGCACTCTTTGTTATTGGGTGTGTAACAGAGATACAACTCCTGTGTTTATACTATATCAAACATAGTACTATGTCAAGCCAAATAGTTTAGTCAAGTTAATTACCATTGCCACCAGGTCGCACCGGGCAATGTTGCCAGACGTAGCTTAGCTTGGTCAACGCTGACCACTGGCGTGCGACTGCCGCCGGCGTAAGGCAAAATGGCTTTGCCTCGTACAATCTCGCCGGCTTGCCAAGCCGCCGTCGGATAGTGGCTGCTGGCCAGCGGGAGCGTCAACTGAGTTTCCCCCAACTGCAACGTATAATGCAGATCAGGTGGCCATGCCCCATTGGAAACTTCATCCACAGCCGGCGGTGCTTGCCAGTAAAAGGTAAACTCAACCTGGTCACCTGGGCGAACTGGGGCCTCCGGCGCATGGGCCATGCCTTGCCGATGTGCCGTATACCCCAGCAAGGTGACCGGCCCCAGTTGCCGGTTGACCCGATGTTGCATGGGCAGCAACGCAACCGGTACGCGATTTTGCGCAGGGCTGATGATCAGATCGCCTACTACCATATGATCCCCCCCATCCACCGGCAGCCGTCCTGTTGTTTCCTCGTACAAAGCCAGGATGATCTGGTAACGTCCCGGTGGCGTGCCAAAGGGAATTAGGATGCCATGATTGTCCAGCACAGTCTGCCCTGGCTGCCAAGTAGTGGTGGGCGCAGAGCCACCCACCGGCTCACTATCCCGCTGTGCAATCACCTGTTGGGCAGTGTCCAAAACTTGCAGCGTTACTTTATAATGTGTGGTCATTGCCTGCAACGCCTGCCACTGCAAGCCAACTAGCGCCACTGCCCCAGGCGTCACTTGCTGAGGTAACGCCGGTTGGCAGATGCCCACAAGCTGAATGAGATCGCCAAAGCTTGGGGCGGGTGCCATAGGCTGGCACGGTAACGCGCCGGGCTGGCTATAAACGGCTAACCGCAGATTGCCCTGCCAGCTATCGACGCCCTTAAAGGCATGTTGATTGAGCCAGCCCTCTACCCACTGTTCCGGGTCCGCTTCGTTAGTCGCCCAAAAGAGCGCAAAGATCGTCGTGCGGTCGGCGGCCTGGCTGGCCAACAGTTCGAGCGTCTGGTCGTGATCGGGCGGTCGCTGTTGGGGCAACGCTACCACTGGCACCCCGGGATCGTAATAACGCCATACCTCTTGCTGCCCGGGCGCATCTAACACGACCAGGGCGGTCGCCGGGTCGGCGGTCGCTTCAATGTAGCGGGCGATACCGGCATAGTTGTCGCGCGCTGCGGGATCAGTGTAATAGCTCGGCAGGACCACCGCAGCTATGAGCGCCGCACCTACGCTGGTGGCTGCTAATCCAAAGCGCCGGCCTGGTAGATAACTAAAGGCGCTGGCCGTCAACAACCACCAAGCCGGCGATGCCACGAGCAAGAACTTCATAAAGGCGTCGGTAAAGAGCCCAGCGCCAAACATCAACCCAATCGGCGCCAGCAGCCAGAGCACAATGGCTATCCCCGCCGGCCGCACCCGCTGCCGCCACGCGCCCAGCAGCGGTAAAAGACCAACCAGCGGCAGCCAGGGCCACGGGTTGTGCAAGGGCCCAACCAACAGCACAGTCGCGCTCTGTATCAGGGCCGCGGACCAAGCTAAGGTAACCGGCGCGCTAGGCCACTGACGCAATCGCTCAATGGCGGTCGGTAGCCAGGGCCAATAGGCAAGCAGCACGGCGCCATTGAGTAGCCCAAAATAGAGCAAGTGACGCCAGCGCAGGTGTGCAAACCGCGGACCTGCTCCTCTTGCCGGCGCAGAATTCGGCTGGTGCGCCGGCGGCTCGGCAGGCCAGCCCCAGGCGATTAAATAGGCAACGCTCGCCGCCGCCAGGACGACAGGAAAGATGTAATGTGTCCAAAGCCCAGCGACTGCCGCTCCCCAATAGCCTAAAGTGGCCAACCAGGACCAACATTCGGGGTCGTTCATCAAAACCAGCAGCGCCCAAAAAAGGCTCGCACTTGCCAGCGTTAGCAACATATACATGCGCGCTTCCTGGCTATAGTAAAGCTGGAAGGGCGCCACAGCCACCCCCAAAGCAGCCACCAAGGCCAGCGCAGAGGGCTTACCCTTGGCTGGACCATGTTGATCAAGCAACCACCCCAGTCGGTAGGTTATACAGACGACCAGCAGACCGGTCACGGCAGAAAAGCTGCGCATGCCCCAGGCGTCACGGCCAGTGACGAGCGTCCAGAGTTTTAGCAGCCAATAGTAGCCGGGCGGATGGATATCGGCGGCGGCGGCTTGGGCAATCTGCCCCCACGTGCGGTCGAGCAGCGCCCATGTGTTGCCCTCATCGCTCCACAGGCTGGAGGCGTCCAATCTGTAAAAGCGGAGCACGCCCGCCAGCAGCAAAATAAGCAATGGGAACAGTAACCACCACTGCTGACGCCAACTATGCCGCGCTGTGACCGGCGTGCTCTGTACCCTGCTCATGGCTGCGCAACCGCATGAAGATAACGTTTCATTGCGTCATAGACCGGCAGCGGTGTAAAGTCCGGCAACAGCAAGCGGAAATACGCCTCTGGTTTTTGCGCCTGCTCCCACTCGTCGGTCGCCCGTTTGAGATACCAGGTATTGGCGACACCAATCCAGGGCCACTCATCGTGAATGCGTTGATAGGCCAAGGGCAAATAGGCGGCCTGTTGTGCCAGCGTCACCTGCCCATAGACGGGCGTCACACCGGGCGGCGCGGCATTCCAATTCATCTCGGCAATCCAGATTGGCTTATGCGCGTCTCCGTTCTTTACCATCAGATCACGAATAAACTGATGATGGGCAATATTGAGCACCCGCGGATGCATACGCCGGTCGGTCGGGCCACTCCACAGACCATAGCCTTGGAGCGCGACAATGTCAAAATAAGGTGCGGCGCCGGCATCGTACATGCGCTGTAAAAAGAGCAGATCATTAAGATTGTTCGTCCCGGCCGGACTATTGGGGGACAGCTCAATCGTCGCTGCCAGCGCGCCGAGAATGATCTGCACTGACGGATCGGCGGCCCGCGCCGCCGTGGCGCCGGCTGCCAACAATTGGGTATATTGCTCCGGGTTGATCGGGTAGACACCCCATTCAGGATAGATATTGGGCTCATTCCAGAGCTGGTAGTAATGAATGCGTCCACGATAGCGTGTCACCACTGCGCTGACAAAATCGGCGTAGTCTTGAAAATTATCCGGCGGGGCATAGGTCCCCACCGTATTAGTTAACGCACGGGACCAGCTTGGCGGATTGCTGATGCGCACAATTAATTCCATCTGATACTGTTCGGCCAGGTTCACAATCTGATCATACTTATCCCACGCTGAGTGGGAAGGCTCATGGCGCCGATCCTCAAAGTCACCTTTGCCGTGGATCTCAATATCTTCCCAGGTAAATTCCTGCCGCAGCCAATGATAGCCAGCCGCGGCAGCCATTTGCACAACCTGGGCCCGTTTGGCTGGATCCGCCTCCTGTTCGGCAAAGATGTTAACGCCATAAGGGTTGACGCGCGGCTGTTGGCGGGCGACATCGGCCGCCAAAGCCAAGCGCGGACGCAACTGATCGGCGGCCAGATCGCTCAAGCCTTTGACCTGTGCCAAGAAATTCTCTTCACCCGTCTGCTGCCACAGCCATTGGCGCACCGGCGCTAGCTGTAAAATGAAAAAAGTCAGCCCACCCAGAATGAGCAGGCTGATCCAGAGGATAATCGTTTGGCGGAAAGCAAGCGTGAATTGGTTCATTAACAGTAGCGCCATCGCCGCACGCGGCAAATCAAGCAGTAAGAAACAGAAGACCGCGGCGATGTGCTGCTACGGCAAGTTTCTTAAGAGTGTTGACAACAGTGCAATTAGCAACTAAACAGTTAGGGTTCTTCGTGACAGCGTGTACTCGGTAATCGGGTGGCGCATTACTCGCCACCCGCCACTCATTCATCTTTGCTGACAAAAGTAACATCCGTACACAGCTCTTTGCCACTAACCCGGTGGATCCATTTGGGTGACAGCGGCGTCAGGTTGACAAAGTTACCATTTTGCCCACCAGGCGGCACCCCTTCCGAGGGGCAATTAACAACAAAGATCTCCACCGTGGTATCTGCCGGCGCACTATCCCCAAAAGGTGCAAAGCCCCACAGCCCATCACCAGCACTGTCGCAGCCGCTACATTGGGTCTGCCGCGGTCCCCAGAAAGCAATGTGGACACAGGCAAAGTTGCGGGGCGAACCGTCTTTATATTCAACAATGCCACGGAATTGCGGCAGCTTATCGGTGGCATGGCAATCACCGCCATAGTCCAGATCATAGGTATAGTGCGGCGTTGGTGTCGGCGAAGCCACTGGTGTCGTCGTCGCGGTCGGGATGGGCGTTGCGGTCGGCGGTGGCGGTGGCGGTAAGGTCGGGATGCTGACGGCGACCGGCACCGCGTCTGTATGGTGGTTCTCCACCAATTCGGCATAGATCCAGGCCAGCTGGCCATTATAGGTGATCTGCCACCAGGCGTCATCATTGCTCTTGGCCGTTACCGGAAATTGCTCTCCTGCGGTTGCTGCACCAATAATCGCATGGGCTAGCGAAGGACCAACACGGATATTGACCGGCTGCGTAATCAAAACCTGAGCCACTTCCGGTGTCGGCGTCGGGGTAATCGTCGGCGTGTCGGTTGTAGTCGGGGTGGGGGTTACGGTTGGCGCCGATGCGGTGGCAGTGGCGCTATCGGCCTCTGCCACCAAAGTTGCCAGTGCATCATAGGTAGCCGTTGGCGTAAAGGTCGGGATCGGCGTGCGGGTCGGCGGCGGGGCGGCATTCACCCGTGTACATCCCGCAAAGAGCAGACCAAGCAAGAGCAGACCAAACCATAGTGTTGATCGGTGTGTTAATTGGGCAAAGCGTGCAGGAGTGACCATCATTCCAAACCTTATCTCTACTCTCTATACTTCGCGCTGGATGAAAACCGAAGTATAGCAAATTACAGCTATTGTTGACATTGCGCTTTTATACTTCTGCGCCCATTCTAGCACAGGAAGTTATGCCATTGCCTTACAAAACCATAACGTTCTATAAGGTAATGGGCAAAGCCAACGGGAGATTAGAGTAAGGTTTTAAGGTTCTGCGCACTATCGTGTACCTGGGTTAAGTGGTGGTGTGTGGTGAGTGGCGGGTGATATACTACCTGCCACTCACCACCCGCAAGAACCTCTAGGCGCGCAATCGAGCCCATCCACCGAGCTCATCCACCAAGTTGCGCAGAGCCAGTTTTAATTGTTTCCGACACGGGCTCGCTAACGACTATCGGCTATCAAAGTCCACCACGGCCTGGTTACAGCCGTCGCCGGGGCCGGTGCTGGTCCACTGGCCAATTTCCGAAATACGATTGCCGCTGTCATCCACAATCCAGACATACCAGGTGGCGGCTTTGGGGTTCGTGGCATTGATAATATGGCTGTAATAGCCCGTATTCCAACCTTCATAACCCTGATGAGGGCCACTGACTACCGGCGATGTAATGGGTGGAGCATCGGGCGCGTAACTAAAGACAACCTTATAGCCATTTTGCGGCTGACCGTTGACATAGGTGCGGCCTTCAAACCAATTGCCGGCGGGCTGGCGTTCGCATTTGCTGACTACAACAATGTTGAACTTGTACTTTTGGGTTGGTGCAGGCGGTTGCGTAGGCGCGGCCGGCGGCTGCGTGGGCGGCGGCACTGGTGTCGCCGTGGGTGGCGGCGGCGCCGGAATGTTCTGGGCCACCTGAACCGCACCCGCATTTTCGGCGTTAACTAACTGCCCAAAGAACCAGCCATCGCGCCCATTATAGTCAGCTTGCCACCAGCCACCGGTCTGATCTTTGCCTTTGATCACAAACCGATCACCGGGCTGGGCGGCGCCAATCACCTGGTAATTGGTCCCAGGCCCTCCGCGCACATTCATTGGTTGGCTCACCACCAAAGCGGCCGCATCCGGCGTAGGCGTAGCTGTGGGCTCAGCCGGCGTATCAGTGGCGGCGACCTCAACAACTGGTGTATCGGTCGGCGGCGCAGTTTGGGCCACAGCGGTGGCGGCCGCGTCGGTGGCGGCAATATCCACCACGGGGCCGGGCTCAGTCGGTGTAAAGGTGGGCATAGGTGTGCGCGTCGGCTCTAGTGGTTCCGCATCGGGCGTCGATGGACAGCCAGCTAGCAGCAACATGGCGGCAATCAGGAACAACCCATAGTGCCAGGTAATGCGGAGCCGCGGCAAACGGGCAGGTTGGCTGCCAAACTTTTGGGATAGATAGCTATGGAAGCGTTTATGACCTTGCATTGCTTCTTGAACCTCTCGTGTGCAATACTCTCGAACAACCATCTCGTTACCCCGCAAAGTGCACAAACCTTGCTGAAGGGACCCAAACCAAATTGATTATCTGGAGTGGGTTTGACCCTTCGCAAAATGTTCATATGGGCGGAAAAGTGAAACTGCTCGGTTCGCTCACTGGAAAAGAGGGCAATTTCAGCCGCATATCGACATGAGTCTCTCAAAGGGTCAAGTACGAGACTTTCATAACAATTTTTGGACGATCTCAGTTTACTTGGTGTTCCCAAAGTTGCCAAACTTTGCATAGGACACAACAACTCATTGCGCGCAGCCAATGTACGGCAGCAAGACCAAGTGCAGCACACTTTCCGTAGCCAAATTGTAGCCTCATCGTTTGGCACGCGTTGGGCGCGGGGGAGATTGCTGGGGGCGGGCGCCGCGATATTCAGGGGCCAGAATAGCACGAAATTGGCAGCGGCTCTTGTCAAAGAGCCGGGTCCGCAGCCACGGTTCCATCTTTTTGGGTTCGGCGGTGGTGGTGATCACCGTAGCGAGCTGGGCCGTGTAGCGATAATTCAGCAGTTGAAAGAGCTTTTCGCGCGCCCACGGCGTGGCGCTCTCTGTGCCCAGGTCATCCAGGATCAACAGCGGAATGTTCTTGATCTCATCAAAGCGACGATCATAAGAAGTGGCGGCAGTAGGGCTAAAGGCAGCGCGCAGATGATCGAGGAGATCGGGCGCTTCAATAAACATGACATCATATTGGCCATAGGCCAGTTGATAGTTGGCAATGGCCGCCGCCAAATGGGTCTTGCCACAGCCACTGACACCGGTAAGGGCCAGCCAGCCGCTGCGCTGCGCAGCAAAGGCACGGCACGCCTCAAAGGTCTCCTGCAGGTTAATCCGCTCTTCACCACTTAGATCATGGCGGCGCAGGTCAATGCTCTCAAAGGTCTGATCGTGGTGGCGGGCCAGCGAACTTAGATCGCTCTGCAACGGATTGCCGCCGGAGCGAAAGTCGGAAGCAATAATGGCAAAGTGGTTGACCAGACTCACGTCCAGAAAGCGACTGCGCAGGCGCGGCTCCAGATCTTCCAACCGTTGATTGGTCGTCACCACCGTGGGCAGATGGGCATTATAGCGATGGTTGAGCAGTTGGAAGAGCTTTTCCTGGGCCCAAGGTGTGCTGCTCTGCGCCCCCAGGTCATCAAGCACCAACAAAGGGGTCATGCGCAGTTGCTCAAAGAGCGAATCATAGGGGATTTCACTCTGCGGATTAAAGGTCGAACGCAGATGGTCAAGCAGATCCGGCACGACCATAAAGAGGACCGGCTGGCCCAGTTCCAGACGCGCAGTGGCAATCGCCGCGGCCAGATGGGTTTTGCCGCAGCCATAGGTGCCGGTGAGCAGGAGCCAACCGTCGGGATCTTCGGCATAGCGCTTACACGTTTCGTAGGCGCGACGCATGTTGTGTGCTTTCTCCGGCGATAGATGGGTGGGCTCCGGGATAAAGTTGGCAAAGGTAAGGCGCGTTAACATGTCCAGGCTGCCAATGTGTTGCAGCGAGCGCAGCCGCCGTTCCCGCCGCTGCTGCTCGCGACAGCGGCATGGCACCGCTTTGCCAAAATCGGGGTGGCCCAAGGGTACATCCGGCATGACATAGCCGAGATCGCCGCAGATGGGGCACGCCGGAGCGGGTGGCGCAGCGCGCTGGGATGCGCTAGGGTGGCGATCTCCTTCTTGCTGCGCGCGGCGGCTGGGGGTGGGTTGGCTGGCAGGTTCACTCATTGTGGCTCTCTTGGGGTACCCATCTGGCGCTACCTCATCAGCCGAGGATGATGTCGGCATATTCGTCGGGAATGTAACGGTTGCGGCGATGTATTTCAGCATCTCGTCCAGTGGCTTGGATCTGTTCGTCATTCTTCCCCTCCGTCTCCCACCGTTTGAGAATGGCCTGAATATAGCGTAACGCGCGTTTGTTGCGACTGACCGCAATCTCAAAGGCTTCATCGATCCAATCGGGAGGATAGCTCTTTTCCAGATCGCGGAGCTGTTCTGCAATTAACGGGGTCATCAGACCAATGTTCTGTTCATAGAGCACAAAAATATTGGGCCGCTCCACGCGCAGCCGCGCTTCGGCCGGCAGCGCCGATTGTAACTCGCGCAACTTGCCCTGACGCACCAGCGCAATAGTCTGCCGTCCCTTGACCGTATTCATAAAGTACCAATCTTCCAGCTTGTCGGCCTCATTAGGAGCACTTTCTGCTCCTTGGTGCGTAACACTGTCATCCTCTGCGTCTGGTTTTTCAATTTCCAACCGCAACAGGGTATTGCGGGCAACCGCGCGCTGCAGGGCATCTTCCAGCATGGTCAGCGGCGTGCGCAACTCGCTCTCATGACTCAGGCTCTGAAGCAAAATTTCATCTTGGCGCAGGTCATCGCCGCGCAAATAGCGAAACTCGCCCTGCTGTTCGTTGAGCAGCCAAAAGCAGTGCAACGTCACCTTCAGTTCTGCCAGATGGTCGATCTGCGCCAACAGATCGGTAAAGAAATAATCTGGAATCACCACCGGTTTCATTTTTTGGTCAGGGAACCCCACAAAGCCCGTAGCTGTATGCAGCATAATTCGTTCCAATCTTTATCCCTAATATTCTAACTCAGTTCGTTGAATTTCCAGATCGCGAAACTGGGTTAGTTCTTTGCGGAAGTAGAGACTTACAGTGCCGGTAGCGCCATGCCGATGTTTGGCCACCAGGATATCAGCAATGTTTTGGCGGTCGGTCTCTTCAATATAGTAATCTTCCCGATAAATAAACATGACGACATCAGCGTCCTGTTCGATGGAGCCACTTTCGCGCAAGTCGGACAACATCGGCCGCTTATCCGAGCGACTTTCGACGGCGCGACTGAGCTGGCTCAGGGCAATCACCGGTACATTGAGTTCGCGCGCCAATGATTTGAGGGAGCGGCTGATGTAGCTGATCTCCTGTTGCCGATTCTCATTGCGCCCGCTGCTCTGGCCGGTCATCAGCTGCATATAGTCGATGATGATCATATCGAGCCCATGTTCGGCATAGAGGCGACGACATTTGGTGCGAATATCCGTGACACTGGCCGCCGGTGTGTCATCAATAAAGACGCTTGTATTGGAGAGCATATTGGCCGCCTCCAATAAAATGGGCCACTCTTCTTCATGGATCGTCCCCAGACGCAGGCGGTGGCTATCAATCCCAGTCTCCATGGCCAGGAGGCGCTGCACCATTTGATCGTTGCTCATTTCCAGGGCGAAGAAGGCAACGCGTGCCTGGTAACGTTTGGCCGCATTTTGGGCAATCGAAAGCACAAAGCTGGTTTTGCCCATGCCGGGCCGTGCCGCGAGAATGATCAGGTCACTCTTTTGTAAACCGCCCAACAGACGATCCATCATCGTAAAGCCGGTCGGCACGCCCATGAGCGTGCCTTGATTGCGCGAGAGAAAATCAATGCGGTCGACGACGCTGGTCATAATCGCCCGAATCGGCGTGAGATCGCGGTGGATGCGGCTTTCGCTAATGCCAAAGATAATCTGCTCGGCGCGATCAACCACCTCATCGACCTCCTGACTTTCGTCATAGGCCAATTCGGCGATCTTGCCGGCCGCGGCAATCAGACGGCGCAGCACCGCGGTGCGCTCGACGATGCGTGCATAGTGATCGACATAGAGCGCGGTGGGCGTGTTGGCAATTAACTCGGTCAGGTAGGCCGGCCCGCCGATCTCTTCCAGCCGTTCACGCCGCTCCAATTCATCGACCAAGGTGACAAAGTCGAGCGGCTCGCGCCGTTCATGGAGGGCGCGCATGGCTTCATAGAGCCAACTATGGCGCTCGCGGAAAAAATCTTCGGGGCGTAGGTAATTGGCAATTTTGATGATGGCGTCGGGGTCGATCATCAAAGAGCCGAGCACTGCACGCTCCGCCTCGATATTGGCTGGAATTGCCCGCTCCGGGCGTTCAAATTCACTCATGCGTCAATCAGTGGTCCATTTGCGCAAAAACGGCGAAGCTGTTCAACACAGCCCCGCCGTTTCAAAGACAACGGTCTTGAGGAAAAGAATCAGTAACTATAACTACAAAGTCAACTCCTGGGCAAACTGCCCTTTGCGCGCCTAGTACTAATGTGTCCGAAGTTTTGCTAGCTTAGCCAATGTGGGTGCGCTGGCGTGCGTCTTCCTGGAAGGGGCAACGCACACCCCCTGTCTTTCACCATCCGCCGCCCCTTCCAGGAAGACCTGGGTGGCCACCTCTACTCTAGCAGAATTTCGGTTACAGTGTACTAGCTATCACTACAGAGCGGGCTTTTGATAAAAAGCTGCTCTGCAACTGGATCGTGCTAACATTGCCCAGACCACCGCTGGTAGCGTTGCCCGAACAAATTGCCGCCGCGAGTAGGCCGAGGAACTCTGGTATCACATCTGCTCGAAAGGTGTGATAAAAGAATCTTTGGATGTTAAATATCAACAGCGCCAAATTGTGAGGCGTACTCTTGCTCTTCGCAAAGCCAAGACGCGCCCAACAGCCTGTTCCGCCAACCAAGGCAGCACCGATGCATCAAGCAAGCCCAAGCAGCAGCGCCTTATAGAAACAGAGTTGTTCCCATCGTGTCTCTAAATCCAAACTGATGCTATTGCCCGAGCAGCGTGTCAAGGTCGAGCCCTTCCACAAAATCTTGGAAGGCGCCCAGATCTTCGCCGCTCGGCTCTTGATCGCCGGCGCCGCCCTCTTCGTCCGTCAGATGGACCTCTTCCTCTGGCTGCAACCCAGCCTGATCCATTACCTCGTCCGCTACATAGATCGGCGCATTGACCCGCACCGCCAGCGCAATTGCATCGCTGGGGCGGCTGTCGATCTCCACTGTATCACCGTCGACATCCAGCACAATTTTGGCGAAATAGGTGCTCTTTTCCAAACCATTGATCAAAATGTGGAGCACTTCCCCGCCCATAGTCTCAATCACTGCTTTGAGCAGATCATGAGTGAGAGGGCGCGGCACTTCCACCCCCTGCAATTGCAACGTAATCGACTCTGCTTCAAAGGGACCAATCCAGATAGGTAAGATCCGATCACCACTTTCCTCGCGCAACTCGACAATGCGATTCTGTGACATCAAACTTACCCGAATACTTGCAATGGTTACCTCTATCATGTACGCATTCCCTCGTTAGACCTTTGCATCGCGGCGCAAAACCAGCTCATCTCCGTCGCTCGGCTCAATCTTCATGTGACGCTCCCGCTGGCATTGGTCGGATTATAACATACTTGCCATTTCGTGCAAAGTATTTTTTCTCCACATCCATATAGATGGCCCAAGTTGTACACCAACAGGTCATGCAATTTGGCAGAATGGAGAAACTTCAGTATACTTAGCATGAGATCGGGGAGTAGCGCAGCTTGGTAGCGTGCTTCGTTCGGGACGAAGAGGTCGGAGGTTCAAATCCTCTCTCCCCGACTAATTGTCTATCCATAAATTCTCTGTGCCCAGGTCCACAACTCGACAAAGTCATGGACGCCACAACCGGATTTACGGATAGGTCCTAAGCTCTTTCTTGTGAAGATATAATTAGTCCAGTATATCCTTGATTCAATATACAGTTAGACAGGAGCAAGTCCTTGCATGTTTAGGCAAGATGGCTCCTGTTTTTTGTTGCCCTCTGTTTGTTCGGCAATCGTCTCCCTCTGGCTGCGTAGCAGTATACCCCATAGCATCCGGGATACCAAACTTAAGTCGATAGCGGTTAAGTGGTGGATAATCAAAATCTTGACCGCCTAGGGCGGAATATTTTATGATGCTTGTCTCTCTTGTTTGTCTATGCAAAAATTGCGAAGAGTTTACGCCAAAAGGAGTGGTTTGTCAATCGGTTTGCCGTATAATGGCGTATAATAAAGAGGTAAAATCTATAACGCTCATATGGGCGAAGAGGTGAAATTGCAACAGGCGCCAGAAAGAAATAAAGCGATTTCACCCGCAGACCTATAGGAGCCAATCTATAATCCGTGACAATCCACCCATTATCTCCTCCTCCATCCAACTTGAGACGATACAGCGTTAGGAGCAAGCATGAATTATCAAAACTTACTTACCTACTTCGATACTCAGCAACCGGCCATGCTCGACCTGGTGCGCACTCTGGTCACCCAGGAGACGCCCAGCAGTGACAAGGTGCGATTGGATGCCTTTGCCGACTTTCTGGCTGACCGCTTGCGCCAGGTGGGCGCGACTGTAGAGGTCCTGCCCAACGCCACGCGCGGCAACCATGTGCGCGCCCGCTTCGCCGCACCCAACGCCGCGGCTGCGGCGCCCCAGGCGCTCATTCTCTGCCACTTTGATACAGTCTGGCCGGTCGGTTCGCTAGCGACCCATCCCTTCCGCGTCGATGATGCGGGTAAAGCCTATGGCCCCGGCATCTTTGACATGCAGTCGAGCCTCATGTTGGCCGAATATGCGCTGCGCGCCGTCACCGATCTCCAGTTGACCTTGCCCCGCCCGGTGACAGTGCTGATGACCTCAGATGAAGAGGTTGGCAGCCACACTTCGTGGGATCTGATTGAGAACGAGGCTAAGCAGTCGGCTTATGTCTTGGTCATGGAGTCGCCCTTGCCTGGTGGCGTGCTCAAGACGCGCCGCAAAGGGGGCGGTGGCTTTACCGTCGAGGTGACCGGTCGCGCCGCCCATGCCGGTGTGGAGCCGGAGAAAGGGATTAACGCCATTGTGGAACTGGCGCACCAGGCGGTCAAGCTCCATGCCATGAATGATTACGCCATCGGCACGACGGTCAACGTAGGCGTGATCCAGGGGGGGACCGTCTCCAACGTGGTGCCGGCCAACGCCAGCGCCAAGATCGACTGCCGCATCTGGACCAAAGCCGAAGGCGAGCGTATTGAAGCCGCGATCCGTGGGTTGCAGCCAGTCTTACCCGGCGCACAGCTTACCATCAGTGGCGGCTGGAATCGGCCGCCGCTGGAGCGCACGGTCACCGGTCCACTTTTTGAGCAGGCCCAGGTGATCGGTCGCAAGCTGGGGCTGACGTTGGAAGAGGGCGGCACTGGTGGCGGCAGCGACGGCAACATCACCGGTGCCCTGGGCATTCCCACCCTGGACGGTCTGGGCGTGCCCGGCCACGGCGCCCATGCCGACCATGAACATATTGAGGTGGACAAGATCGCATCGCGGGCGGCGCTGCTGGTGGCACTGTTGCTGGAGTTGTGAAGTGGCGGGTGGCGAGTAACGAAGCGCGATATTTTTCTCTTGGGGGTCAGGGCGATCGGCTGCCGCAATGCGTGTAGCCGTGTTTATGGCCTGTCGTCCTAATCCTCAAACACATCGGCCACAGGAATATGAATATCAAATAATGTGTCAACTACTTCATCTTCCATTGCAAAGGAGCGCCATTGGTCGATGGCTGAATAAACATGAATAATGCGTGTTACCGGGTCTACCAACCAACATGACTGAATACCTAAGGCAAAATAAGCGTTAAATTTTTCAAGCAATGTGGAGGTGAATTGCCGAAAAGATAATATTTCAATGGCGATCAGTGGCATATCAGTCATCTTAAGAATATCAGTTGATTTGATCAGTTGACGCTTGGGGTACACACAAATATCTGGAATTAGTTCATCTTTGACATCAAAAATCGCCTTATCAAGTGAGCTACTATCAAGACTTAATTCGACGGAGACTGTATATTTGCCAATCCGTTTGAGAAGATAGGTCAGGTTTGCTTGCACAGTTGAATGATTAAATGAACCCATATCATCAAATTCCTGCTCTTCTTCCCGCAATAAAGTTAATTCACTCATGGGTATCTTTTCCAAGAATCGTAACGTGGTCAATGTCTTAAATTATAGCATGACAAACTCACATTATAAAGTGGTTGAATGGCTTGTGCGCCATATGGTAAAATACAATGAAACTTGCTGGCAATTCAACGGCATGAGCAAAAAGGGGGGGAGAGGCGATGACCTTGCGAGCAGCGTTAATTGGTTGTGGCGGATTGGGACGTGTTCATGCACAGATGGTGCAACAGCTAGAGGGTATGGACATGGTGGCCTTTTGTGATGTGGTGGAGGGGCAGGCACAGAAGCTGTGTACTGAATTCACTGGTGAGTATGCCACTACCGACGTAGCGCAGGTCCTGGCCGATGAGACGATCCAGGTTGTCTATATCTGCACCCATCATGACACCCACGCCGAGTTTTGTATCCGCGCGGCCAGGGCCGGGAAACATATCTTGGTGGAAAAGCCGCTGGCCTTGAAGAGCACAGAGTGTGTCGAGATCGGACGCGTGGTAGAAGAAACAGGCGTTAAGCTCATGACTGCCTTTAAGATGCGCTACTTTGACATGATTCAGAAAGTCAAAGTCTTGATCCCCAACCCCGTTATGGTCACCATGCAGATGATGGACAATCGTTGGCCCAATGCAATGTGGGCCAATGACCCGGTCAAGGGGGGCGGTAATGTGCTGAGCCAGGGTGTTCACTCGTGTGATATTCTGCGCTATGTGGTGGGCAGCGACCCGGTTGAGGTCTATGCCGTGGGGCAGAATTACTATCAGCAGACTGGCGTTATCGACAACATGGCCGCGGTCTATCGCTTTGCCAATGGCGTCACCGGCAATCTGGTGCAGGGCGATGCCCACTGTCCCTCCCATGTGAGCAAGTTCTACATGCAAGTCTTTGCCGAAAACAAGTCGGCCACCCTCTCCGACCGGCTGACCACCCTCACCTATCAGGAAAAGGGGCAGGAACCGGTGATCTACCGCGGCTCCGAAACGGGTTTCCTCGAAGAAAATCGCGACTTTATCAAAGCCCTTCAGGAAGATCGCCCCGCGCCGATTGACCACCGCGATGGTCTGCTGGCGACGCTGATGATCCTGCAAGGCTTCCTGTCGATTGAAACTCGGCAGCCCCAGCCGATTTTGGCATTATTGGAGAGATGGTAACAATGAGGCACGAAGAACAGCATTGGTGGCGTTGGCGTCTTACGGCAGTAAGTATTGGCGTTGCTGTTCTATTGCTGGGGGGCATTATCGGTTCGCTTACCCTACACGCTCAACCTTGGATAGGACAAGGCGAGCAATCAATGACAGTAAACATCTTTCTACCGTTGATCATGACGCCGCCGCAGCCAATTACATTTGTCTCTACACAGGATGGCAACGCTGAGATTTACAGGATGAAGCCCAATGGCGCCAATCAGATGCGCCTTACTGATGAGGCCAAAGCGGACGTCTGGCCACTTTGGTCAAATGATTATGCACAGATTGCTTTTATCCGTATAAACCAAATTTCACCATACAGGTTATTTTCTTTTTACACAATGCAAGCGGATGGTTCGGGGCAGCGCCTCATCCTGAGCATCGGTATGCCATCGCTATGGCACTACGCATGGTCGCCTGATAATCGGTGGTTAATCTACCTGGGAGGAAAGTTTTACCCAGATATGGGGATCATCGATTTGAATAATCTGACTGACTCCCATCGTATTGCTAATGTTTGGGACGTTGATTGGAAGCCGGACGGTGCGCAAATGGCAGTCAATCAATCGTGGGGTCCTATTAACCCTGCTGGGGTCGTCATCTTTGAAACGGAAGGATTGACGCGAACTTTCTCGATCACAACCAATTACACAGCGCTGGGCAACGCGCTTGACTGGTCCCCTGATGGAACCAAGATTGCGTACATTTCTAGCACTGATGGCAATCCTGAACTTTATCTGCTTGATGCAATCTCCTATACGCAAACTCGTTTAACTGATACACCGCAGGATGATATTCACCCTGTCTGGTTGTCCGACAGTGTCCATCTTCTCTTTATCTCCCTACGCGACGGTAATCGCGAAATCTACAAGATCAATGTCGCGAACAGTTTGCAAACGCGACTGACCAACACGGGATTATCTGCGGCTAATTTTGTGCCTGCACCGAATGGATTGTACATGGCTGTGCAATATTATAACACTGAAGACGCTCCGTTTCTTTGCATCATGGATGTAAATGAGGCTGAGCAACCGTGCTCCGCAGAAAAAACAATTCAAGACGCGGAAGAGCCAATTTGGTCGCCGGATAGCAGTCAAGTCTTGTTTACATCTCTACAAGATTCGCAACATATCATCTACATAGTCAACCGCGATGGATCGGGCTTGCGACGGTTGACTGACGAAGGTGTTGACAATTTTGATCCCGACTGGTGACTTATAGTTTCACCCCGCTCAACGTAATCCCACGCACCACATAGCGTTGCATAAAGAAGAAAAAGAGAAAGGTCGGCACAAAGGTCACCGTGGCGCCCGCCATCTGCACGCCAGCCTGTCCCTGTTGCACCACCATGGTCGCCAGCCCAACGGTCAAGGGACGCATACTCAGGGATTGGGTCATAATGAGCGGATAGAGAAAATCGTTCCAGTGGGCCAGGAAGGTGAGCGTAGCCAACGTGGCCAATGTCGGTTTGCTCAGAGGCAGAAGAATGTGCCAGTAAATGTCAAAGCGATTTGCCCCATCGATGTAGGCGGCGTCATCATAATCTCTGGGAATCGCCTTAAAGGATTGGCGCAGGAGAAAGGTGCCAAAGATCGAGGTCGCAGCCGGAATAATCAGCGCAGCGAAGCTATCCACCCATCCCCATGCACTCATTAGCAGAAACATAGGAACAATGGTCACGGTGCTGGGGATCATCAAGGTGCCCATAAAGATCCAAAAAATGGCGTCACGACCGGGAAAGTCACCGCGAGCAAAGGCGTAGCCGGCCATAGAGCAGGTGATCAATTGCAAGAAAGTGACGCTAATCGAAATTACGGCGCTGTTCAAAAGCCAGCGTTCAATCATGCTCTGGCGGAAGAGCAATTGATAGTTGCTCCAACTGACCTCCTCTGGAATCAGGCTTAGAGGGAAATACATAAAGCTGAAGTCGGGACGTAGCGAGACCGAGATCATATAAAGGAAGGGGCCAATCGTCAGCGCTGTCACGACCATGAGTACAGCGTAGGTAAGCAGACGCCGCGCCGTCCACTCTAGCCAGAAGCTCCATGTGCGCGTGCTTGTCATGGTCGCCATCAATACAACTCCTCTGTCCAGCCCAGATATTTACGTTGGACCAGCGCTACCAAAAAAATCACCCCAAAGAGCACCAACGACATGGCCGCGGCGTAGCCCATGCGATAGCGCGAGAAAGCTGACTGCCAGACATAGTAGACCACTGTGGTCGTGGCCTGCACCGGGCCGCCGCCGGTCAGGATATAGACCGCGCCAAACATCTGGAAAGCGCCAATGGTGGCAATCATAATGATAAAGATCGTCGTGCCCTTGAGCATGGGCAAGGTGATGTAGCGAAAGAGTGCCCAGTTGCCGGCGCCATCAATCTTAGCCGCATCGTAAAGCTCTTCTGGCACATTTTGCAGGCCGGCCAACCAGAGGATCATGTAGTAGCCCATCGTGCTCCAGATCTGCATCCCGACCACCGAGGGCATGGCCAGCGTGAGGCTCAGAAGCCATTCTTGTGGGGGAATGCCGACCAGCCCAATCAGATAGTTAAGCGGCCCCTCTTCCCGTGGAATCAGCACAAAGCGCCAGATCATAGCCAGTACTGCAATTGAGGTCACCACCGGCAGATAGTAGGCAGCGCGGAAAAAGTACATACCGCGCAACGGTTGATTAACCAACAAGGCCAGCCCTAAAGAAATGATCGAAACCGGCAGGACAAACATCACTGTATATTGCGTCGTGTTGCGCAGCGCCTTGAAGAAGATAGGATCCTGAAACAGACGGTGATAGTTATCCAGCCCGGCAAAGCTGCGGCTGCCAATCAGATCCCACGATTGAAAACTTAGATAGACTAGGAAGCCCCAAATAAAGAGGTTAAAGATCAGAAACATGATCAGGTTGGGGGCCAGAAAGAGATACCAGGTCCAAGATTGCTTCAAGCGCTTAAGCCGACTTTTGCGCCGGGTGGCGACATGGCCCAAACGGACGCCCTCAGTCGTGGCCGATACAGATGCCTCTGCCATGCAATATTCCCCTCATTGTGCGATAGAAGGATTAGTGATTAGGTGATTGAATCTGTCGAAATCATCAATCACCCAATCACCAATCTCCTAATCCCTATCCCTGCTGCTTCGCCAGTTCCTCCTGAATCGCGGCAGTGATTTCGGCGTCGGCATCGCGCACCGCATCTTCCACCGATTGAACGCCTAGCACAGCGGCCTGGAAGTGAGGCGCCCAGATTACCTTTTGCAGTTGCCAATGGAAGTTGGTGTCCTGGTTGAGTTGGGCATAAGGTACATGCAACTCCACAAATGCGCTCACCATCGGGTCAACCTTCCAATGTGCGAGAGCGGCTTTACGCGGCGGCGCAAAGCCAGTGACCGAACAGTAGAAGCCCTGATTCTCCGGCTCGATCATGAACTTGACCCAATCCACCGCCGCTTCCTGACTGGCTGTGTTCTTAAAAAGTCCCCAACAACCGGAGCCAACTTGCTGGACTTGTGTTTTGTCCTGCCACGTCGGCACCAGCACCAATTCAATGTCGGGCGCCTGACGGCTAACCTGATCGACAATGGTGGGATTCCCCTCAACAATCAGTTGCTGCTGTTGGAAGAAGTAATTCATCGCCAGTGCAGAACCTTCTTCCTCTGTGCCGACTGCCCCCTCGCGTGGCACCCACTCGTTTTTAAAGAGGTCGGCAATAAAGGTGGTGGCGGCAATGCCTGGCTCGCTATCCAACAAACTGTCAGTGGCATCTTCATTGAGCAAAGTGCCCCCGGCTTGCCAGACCGATTGTACAAACGCCCCCCAATTGGTCGTATTCCAGTCTGTGAGGAAATAATCTTTTTCTTTGGCCAGTGCGCCCGCCGCTTGTAAGTCATCCCAAGTGTAGGGGGGATTGGCTGGGTCGAGACCCAATTCTTCCAACATTGCCTTGTTGGCAACATGGCCGGTGACGATAAAGAGGGTCGGGATCATTATGCGCTTGCCGTCCCAACTGATGCCGGCTGTCATGGTGGATGGGAAATCGACCCAATCTTCAGCGGAGATAAAATCATCTAGTGGCACAAGTACATCGCGCGTGCCAAAGAGCGAAATGGTGTCGGTGTTGACATAGGCAATGTTGGGCGCTTCGCCCGCGGCAAAAGCTGTCATCATCTTTTCGCGCCGGCCACCCCACGGCAGGAGTTCCACATTCATGGTGACGTCGGGATACACTTCATTAAATTTTTCCGTCAACGGATTCCAAAGCCACTCCTGGTCATTTTCCGTCAGCGGAAAGACCCAAATTTTTAACTCACTGCTGGCCGCCGCGGCCGTACCGCCGCCATTCTGCGCGGTCGGTGCGACACAGGCCGCCAGTCCAGTGAAGGCGGCAGCACCGCCGGCAAGTTGCAGAAAGTGGCGGCGACTGAATTGCTTACCTTGCATAGAGTGACCTCCTTTGGGCGCTAAAGTTATCGTTTCGCAACAGTTTGAGGTAGAGCCCTGGTCGCTTTGGGGAAACCGCGCAGGACGGATAGGTTCAAGACGCTTGTAAAACCAAATGGACGTAGCACTGATATGATGAGAGAGGGTAACCATACAATACCATGTCTTCCAGCAAATATCAAATTGCTTTTTTGAGGTGGGTATATTTCTGTAACTGGGGAAATGGGATGAGTCGCTGAGGCGGCTTCTCGATGTTAGCAGGTAGCTTCAACTGCACTATGCACCCCATGCATGCAGCGCTCTTTCACTGGACAGCAACTGTTCGATGAGCCGGGTGCGCATTTCGTTGCGGATTTCCCGATACGACGCATCCCCAACCACATTATGCCGCTCCTGTGGGTCACTCTGCAGATCATAAAGCTCTTCTTCACGTCCCGGCGTCCAGAAGACATATTTGTACTGTGCTGTACGCAAACATTTGCCTTTGATTGACCGATCATTGCTCATATATTCACACAAAATTTGTGACTTTCCGGCAGCACTATCTGCAAGCAAAGGGCGTAAGGCCACCCCCTGCATCGTATCCGGGATGGGGACGCCAGCGTAGTCCAGGATTGTGGGTGCGATGTCAATCAACTCGATGAGGTCTGACGATCTGCGCCCGGGCTCAAAGCTCTCCAAGTTGGCAGAATGGGGTGGTTTGAGCAATAGTGGCACATGAATGGTCGGTTCCATAAAATTGGATTTGCCGGTCATGCCAAAATCGCCCAACATATCACCGTGATCAGAGGTGTAAATGATCAATGTATTATCCCACAGCCCTGTCTCTTGTAAGGTGGTGAAGAGACGACCACAAAGATCATCCAGCATGGTGCAGAGACCATAGTAGAAGGCAAGCATCCGGCGCAACTTGTCGCCAGTGGGTTGGTTACGAAAAGCGCGCTGGCGTTCGGCATAGAAAGCCGGTCGGTCAGTGACGTCGGCCAGGTAAGTAGCGGGCAGAGGGATCGCCTGTGGATCATACATGCGGTCATAGGGCTCCGGTGCGTCGAGTGGACCATGCGGATTGAGAAAGCCACACCAGGCAAAGAAAGGCCGCTCGGCCGCACGTTGTCGGCGCAGAAAGTCAACTGTATTTTCTGCCACCCAGGTGTCCACATAATCGGCAAAAGGGATGACACTGGTGACCGCTGTGCCATGCTCTTTGTATTCAGGCGTGCGTCGCTGCTCATGTAGGGCGGCGAAGGCGCCCGGTCGCCGCGCCTCCAGCCATTGGGCATAAGCATTCCCCAACGGCGCGGGCCCCAGCGGCGAACCAAAGAGTTGTGTCCAACGCGCCCCTTGTCCACCGGAAAGCGCCATTTCGTCAAATCCTTTGGGGGGCAGCATGTGCAATTTACCAAAGGCTGCCGTGTGATAACCCGTCGCCTGCAACCGTTCCATAAAGGTCATTTCCCAAGGAGGCAAGCCGGGCGTCTCATCGACGGCGTCTTCCATATACTCAACGCCATGTTGGTGAGTATAGCGGCCCGTCTGGATACAGGCGCGGCTGGCAATACAGACCGGGTTGTTGACATAGGCGCGCTGAAAGTTAATGCCCTGGCTTGCCAGGTTGTCTAAATTGGGTGTGTGGATCAGGGCATTGCCACTGACGCCTAGGGTGTCATAGCGCTGTTGATCGCTGGTAATCAGCAAAATGTTGGGTCTGTTGGTGGTAGGCATCTTCCTCACCCCAGTAACTGGACTCTGGCGTTTTTTCGTTAATACACGGGTGACGACCGATTACTCCTGTTATTACACCATTATTTGATCTGTGCCGGGGACCTTTGGCCAGTCGTATTGAATTCGGCCGCGACATCCCTAGGAACGCCGGTTACCGCAGCCTATCAGAGATCCTATCATCCGCTTCAATACTTGTCAATTGACATAAAAACTAAGGGAGGTATTTTATGAGCCTAAGCCACGCTAACCGCAGAGCGTCGCTCCAGCTCCTCCACCGGCACCAATTCTGAGGTGCATTGGGGGCAGCGGGTCGCCTTGCGCGGGATTGTGGAGATACAGTAAGGGCATTTGCGATTAACGGGTTCATTCTCGGGTTGGGTAATACCTAATTCATGTTCGATCCGTTCTTCCACTTGATTAATCGCTCGTATCAGGAAAAACATGGCTAACGCAATAATCAGGAAGGTGATGATGTTGTTGATAAACACCCCATAATTGATCGTTACGGCGCCGGCTGCTTGGGCCTCGGCTAATGTTGCATAGGGGGGCGGCGCGTTCTCTCCAGCCCGCAACACAATAAACAGATCCGAAAATTCCACCCGACCAATCACCAATCCGACAACGGGCATAATAATGTCATCAACGAGCGAGCGTGCAATTGTGCTAAAGGCTGTCCCCACTGTGAAACCCACTGCCAAATCAACTACATTGCCGCGTAAAGCAAATTTTCTAAATTCATTAAACATCGATTTTTGCTCCTAATCGATTGTTATGTAGATCACAAGTTACCGAACCGACAGCTACCAAACCGCCATAGGGTGTCACTATCACACAGAATGCGATCTACTAATCGGCTCATGATTATCTTAGCGGTTGATGGGAAACCCCTATTCTTCCCAGTTTTTGTTTTATCCATTGATTGAACCACATAATGATCTCCTTATAATATTTCGCGAGGGTGAAGGAGTGGGTAAGAGCGCGCCAGCGGCATTCGGCTCGATCGTTTTGCGCAATGATCAGACGGTGTTCATCTTTGCAGTTGGATGCTTTGTAATCATGTGTTACATCTGCTAGCAGTATATCTATGCCCATGCGAAACACGATGGACATTCATCTATAGAAAAGATACAACAGCAGTTATAAAATCCACTGGGGCGTATGAATTCTGGGGTGAAAGTTAATCAGGGTGATTTCATTTTTTGGGTAGCGCCGCTCTTGGCGAGTCCATGACTCGCCCTGGGCAGCGAGTCACCAGTTGCCTTCTAGGCGCGCCAAGAGCAAAAACTCGCCCTAAAACTGAAATACACCCCGTTAATCAAAGGCAGTTGACGAAACCATGTCGCAATTGTACACTGAAGAAAATCGTTTGCGTATTCCTTCGGTAGTTCCAGCATGGAAAGAAAGGTGCATTATGACCATCGGCGCAGTCTTCCCGCAAACTGAATTTGGCAATGACCCTCTTGCTATCCGTGACTATGCTCAGACCATTGAGGGGCTGGGTTTCTCCCATGTGTTGGCCTATGACCATGTATTGGGCGCCAACCCCAATCGTCCCGGCGGCTGGCAAGGCCCGTACACCTATAAAACTCCTTTTCATGAACCCTTTGCCCTTTTTAGCTTTATGGCCGCAGTCACGCAAAACTTGCGCTTTGCCACCGGCATTATTATTTTGCCCCAACGCCAGACCGCTTTGGTGGCCAAACAGGCGGCGACGCTGGATGTGTTGAGCGGTGGCCGTCTGCGCCTGGGCATTGGCATTGGGTGGAATGAGGTGGAGTATGTTGCGCTGGGTGAGAATTTCCATAACCGAGGCAAGCGCGTGGAAGAGCAGGTGGATCTGCTGCGCAAACTGTGGACCGAGCCGCTGGTCACCTATACAGGGCAGTGGCACACCATTCCTGATGCTGGCCTCAACCCGCTGCCGGTGCAACAGCCCATTCCGATTTGGTTCGGCGGCCATGCCGAGGCGGTGCTGCGCCGGGTGGCGACCCTGGGCGATGGTTGGATGCCTAACTTTCGCAATGCTACCGATGCGCAAGCGACGCTGGCCAGCCTGGATCGTCATCTGGCCGCAGCCGGTCGCAGCCGCGCCGATCTGGGCATCGAACCGCGGCTGAACTACGGCGACGGTCGGCCTGAGCGCTGGCAGGAGCAAATGGCGGGCTGGCAGGCCAGCGGCGCAACCCACTTCACCGTCAACACCATGGGCTGTGGTTTTACCACGCCGACCCAACATCTGAACGCCCTCCGTCACTTTAGCGCAACAATCATGGCGGATCAGTAATCATGGATCAACCACAACTCGCCCTCTGGCACAGCCAATTTGACCAGGAAGGCTATGTCATCCTCCGCGATTTTTTTACGCCAGCGCTGATTGAACAGGCGCGTGACGCGCTCACAACGCTGGTGGATCAACATGCCGAGCAACTGCTGGCTGCCGGTAAAATCACGGATCGTTGCCAGGACGCCCCTTTTGCGACGCGCCTGCTGCAACTCTATCGCGCCAATATGGCGGCAGCGCCCAACTTGCTGCGTCGTGAGTTGCATCTGGCCGGCCTTTTTGATATTTTCTTTCACCCGCGCCTGCTTGAACTGGTCGCCAGTTTTTTGGGTGATGAAATCCGTCTCTATCCCAATTATTCAGCCCGCCCCAAGTTTCCCGACCACGCCCCCACCGAGGTGCTCTGGCATCAGGATGGCGGCTACACCCAGGGTACTGTGGAGCAGTTGCGCATGGTCAACGTGTGGGCGCCGCTGGTGTCGGCCTATGTTGAAAATGGCTGTATGCAATTCATTCCCGGCACCCATCGACTGGGTGTTGCCCCCCATGAACGGCGTGACTATTATTTGGAGATCAGCCAGGATGCGCTGGCGCCGCGGCTGGCGCAGGCTGTGAATATCGAACTGGATCCCGGCGATCTGGTGCTCTTTCACAACCTGCTCTTTCACCGTGGGTTGCCCAATCGTGCCGATCACATCCGTTGGAGCCTGGATTGGCGCTATCAAGACGCAACCCAACCCACCTTGCGTAAAGAACAAGGTCACCTGGCGCGCAGTCGCAATCATCCAGAGCAAGTTGTGCAAAACGCCGCATACTGGACGCAGTTGACCTTCCAATAGCCCAATTCCCATTTCCCGTCCCCCCTCACTATCCCTACGCCGAGGATGGCCGCAAATAGTCGGCCAGACCATCCCCCAAAATGCTAAAGGCAACCCCGATTGCAACCACCGCGAGACCAGGAAAGGTGGTCAAATCTGGATTGGTCAGCATGAACTTGCGCCCATCTGCGATCATGGCGCCTAGTTCCGGTGTAGGGGGCTGTACGCCCAACCCCAAGAAACCGAGCGCCGAGGCAAAGAGAATGTTGAGAATCACGTCGGACATGCTAAAGATGATCGCCGGGGTAATCACATTGGGCATGAGATGCTGCCAGATGATGCGTCGGTCGCTAGCGCCGATGGTGCGCGCAGCTTGGATATAATCCAGTTCCTTAGCCACCAATATCTCACCCCGGATGAGACGGGCATAGGCGATCCAGCCGACTACCCCAATCGCAATATACATATTGAGCAGACCCTGGCCCAACATGGCGATAATGGCAATGGTGAGCACCAGGCCAGGAAAAGCAATTAGGATATCGAGCAGACGCATGAGGAGCGAATCGATCCAGCCGCCGTAGTAGCCGGCCAACGCGCCGATTAGCACGCCGTAGGCCATCGTATAGGCAGTGGCCAGTAGGCCAATCTGCAGGTCGATCCGCATACCGTGGAGGATGCGCGTAAGCAGATCGCGGCCAAACTGGTCCGTCCCCAACCAATGGGTTGCACTGGGTGGCTGCATGGAGAGACTTAGATCCTGTGTATAGGGATCATAGGGTGTCAAGAGCGGCCCGATCCAGGCAACTAAAAAGACAAGGACGATGAGGCTCACACCTACATAAAACGTTCGATTGAATTTGTTCCAACGCGGCCGCCCGGCAACCGTTGTCTTTGCTGGGAGTGCAGCAAGGGTGAGCGTTGGCTTGTTGCCGGTGACACTTTCTTCCACATTACTCATAGCGCACCCTCGGATCAAGCATGGCGTAGAGAATATCAGTCATGAGATTGACCAGAATGACCAATACGGCAAAGAGCAAGGTGATGGCCTGGACCACGGGGTAATCACGTGCAAAGATAGAATTGAGCAGGAAGCGCCCCAAGCCGGGAATCGCAAAGATGGTTTCGATGATGACCGCGCCGCCAATGGTGTAGGCGACGCGCAAACCCAGCAACGTAACGGTCGAAATCAACGAGTTGCGCAGGACGTGCCAGAAGAAGACCAGCCGGCGCGGCAGCCCTTTGGCGCGCGCCGTACGCACATAGTCCGACTGCAAGACTTCTAGAATGGTGGCGCGCAGATTGCGCACCAGCACCGCGCTACCGGCCAGGGCAATCGAGAGCGCCGGCAAAAAGAGGTAAAAAAGATGCTCCGACCACGTTTCCCCAAAGCCCGCAAAGGGAAAGATACGCAACTTGACACTCAAGGTGATGATCAGCAGGAGTGCAATCCAGAAGCCGGGCATGGAGAGGGTCAACGTGACAAAGCCGCGCACCACATGATCAGCCAGCGTATCTTTCTTGAGCGCCGACCACATGGCCAGCGGCAGGGCAACCAACACACTGAGCACCAGACCATAAACCGAAAGAAAGAAGGTGCGTGGAAAAAATTCCAAGATCAGGGGCATGGCCGGCTGACGCAACACGAACGAGTCGCCCAGATCGCCTTGGGCAAGGCGCGCCAAAAAGATAAAATACTGCTCATAGATCGGTCGGTCCAATCCCAACGCGATCCTGATCTGTTCACGCGCTTCCGCCGTGCCGCGTTCGCCCAACATAATATCAGCTGGGTCGCCTGGAATCAGCCGGATCATAAAAAAGACAACCAGGCTAACGCCAAACAACACAGGCACAAGTTGAACCAGCCTGCGCAAAATGTATCTGCCCAAGATGCAGTCTCCGCTGTAGCAGAATGGTTAATGCTGAACGGTTAATGGTTAATAATTAACCGTTCAGCATTAACCATTATTCCGTTTTACTGTTCCACCCACACCTCATGGAGGCGCAACCCCATGACGGGATCAACCCACATCTCCTTTACTTTATCAGCCACGCCAAAGTTGTTATTGCTGTAGTATAGACCGATGGTGTAACCCGTTTCCCAGGCCCAATGTTGAATATCGCTGTACATTTGCTTGCGCTTGGCCGGATCCTGTTCAACCTGCGCCTGATGGATCATAGGCTCGATATCGGTCAGATCAGCATTGATAAATTGATGCATATAGCCGGTGATAAACCAGTTGGTGATCTCGTCGGGGTCCACGACATCGCTAGAAAAGCCTCCGCTGGTCATCCAATGTTCACCATTATTGCGTCGTTCGCGCAATACACCCGATTCAAGCTGAACCACCGTCGGTTCGACACCGGGCAGTTTGCTCCACATGCCTTGCAGCGCCGTGGCAATTTCAACACTGCTCACGCTGGTCGAAGTCGCCCAAATCTCGAAGGCGGCGCCGTCTTTGTACTTGGATTTAGCCAAATATTCCTTCGCCTTTTCCAGATCATAGGGATAGCCCGGCACAGTGTCATCCCAATACATGACGCCTTGAGGTAGGAAACCGGTCCACATGGTGGCGTGGCCAAAGAGTACGGCGTTAATAAGTGCTTGGCGATCTACAGCATAATTTAAGGCCAATCGGAAATTGACATCGTCCAGCGGTGGCTTGGCATGGTTGATGGTCATGCCGCCAGCGAAGGCAAAGGGAAACTCACTGACGGAAAGCCCCGGCAAGGCATTGATGGCGTCAATCTGGCTAAAGGGGATATTGTCCGCCACATCCACATCACCAGCCTGCAACTTCAAAATGCGCGTGTTGTCATCGGGAATCAGCACGATCTCCACCTCATCCAGATGAGGCGTGTAGATGCTGTTGGGATTGCGCGCGAGGGTGACGTGGTCAGACTGTACAATCTCCTGCACCATAAAGGGGCCGCTGCAAACGGGCTTTTCCCAGAAGGCATCGCCTTGTGCTTCCAACGCGGCTTTGGGGAAGATAGAGGCCCAATAGCCGGCGACATAGCTGAGGAAAGGTACAAAGGGCTTGTTAAGGGTGAAAACCACGGTGTACTCGTCGGCGGCTTCTACCGTTTCCAACCCGGCATCCTGATAAAGCCAGGCCCAAAGCGACTCTTCACGCAGACCGCGTTCAATTGAAAAGACCACATCCTCGGCTGTTAATGGGCTGCCATCAGAGAACTTTAGATCCTGGCGCAAGTGAAAGGTCCAGGTCTGCAAATCATCACTGACATCATACGATTCGGCGGCTGAGGGTTCCAACGCCGAGCCATCGCGATTGACCCGGTAAAGCAGTTCATAGAGATTGAGATGCAGCATAATGTCGGTATTGGCGGTGGTGGCGGTGGGGTCCAGTATGGTTTCGCTGGCGCTGGTGGCTAGGATCAATTTCCCGCCGTTTTGCACATCTCCGGCGGCCGCCGCCGGTTGCTCACCCGCGGCTGTGGTTGACTCTGTAGTCGTGGGCGCGGCCGCCGGCGCACAGGCTGCTAACAACAGGGCGACCAGCACAATGATCATACCTACAGAAAGATTTTGATGCTTTTTCACAGATCTGCTCCCTTGTTATACGATAAAGATTAGCAAAGATAGATCAGAGATACATCTACAACAGATAACTGCGGTTTTTAGGGGTAATTGTGTAGAACGAATATATGGGCAATTTGGGACGCACCCAGCAATTTGGGGGGCGATAGACGAAATACAAAGTTTACTTTATAATAGTTCTTGATAGTGTAGCAGAAAAAAGTTGGACAAGCAATTGACTCAAAAACCAAAGGATTCACGGTTATTTTTAGGCGAATTATCTAAGTGCCAATGGGTGCGTCCCAAATTAGGGTGACAGACGAGAAGCCCCAATTGGCCTGGTTGGTGCTTCGCCCTATTTGTGGTACGCACCCGTGCCAATCGAAGCGAATGAGAGGGGACAGATCACAATGATCATCGACATTCATGTCCACCACACCTGGGCGCAGCCCACTGAGCCACCTTGGGCCTTTATTGAGGAGACCTTCGCCCTGGCCGAGCAAAATGGCATCGATAAGCTCGGTTTCTTGGGCGCGGTCGGTGACTATGGCTACGATCCCACGCCGGAGGGGGTTCGGGAGAGCAACAGCCATGCCGCCAAAATTGTCGAACGCTATCCGGCTCACGCCTATTCCTTCTGTTATCTCAACCCAGCCCATGACCCGGCCTTTATTCGAGATGAATTGGATCGCTGTGTGCTGGAACATGGCATGAAGGGTATCAAGCTCTGGATCGCCGTCAATGCACATGACCCCCGTCTGGATGTCGTGATGGAAGGGGCGCGGCGCCATAAGCTGCCGGTCTTGCACCATGCCTGGTATAAATCGACCGTCTACGTCTACAATGAATCCACCCCCGCCGATATTCGCGATCTGGCCCAGCGCCATCCTGATGTGCCGATCATCATGGCGCACCTCAATGGTGGTGGCGTGCGCGGGGTGCTGGACATTAAGGATCTGCCCAATGTCGCTGTGGACACCTCCGGTTCTCAGCCTGATGCTGGCTTTGTGGAGTTTGCTGTGGAGCAGTTGGGTGCGGCGCGCGTTCTCTTTGGCTCCGATGTCCCAATCCGTGATTATGCCACCCAACTGGCCAAGGTGCAGGGCGCCAAAATCAGCGACGAGGCGCGCCGGCTCATTCTGGGACAAAACGCGGCGCGGCTAATTCATCTTTAAAACGGAGTCGTAGCTGTTGGCTGGCCGCTGGTGGCTGTTGGCCCGCAGTGAGCGGCCACCAGCCACCAGCTAGTAAGGAGATAACCATGATCGACGCTGATGTACTGCTGGGCCACTATCCCTTTCGTGCTTTTCCCTATCCCAGCCAGGATCCAGAACGAATCAAAGCCTATTTACAAGAACGGGGCATTGAGCGCGCCTGTCTCTCTTCGCTGCACGCTGCCTTTTACACTGAGCCGCAGCAGGGCAATGCAGAGGCGCTGCCGTTGGTAGTCGGCGATGAGTTCTTTCTGCCGGTCGGTACAATCAACCCGTCACTCCATAACTGGCTGGAGACCTTCGCACGCTGTGTCGATGACTATGGCTGTCGCATGGTGCGCTTACTGCCCAACTACCATATGTATAGCCTGGCCGAACCGTTTGTCGATGCGATGCTGGATGCGGCCCAAGCACGGGGCGTTGTGGTGGCCATTGTCAAACGGTTGGAAGATGAACGTATGCACCACTTGTTGATGAAAGTGCCGGGGGTGGCTAATGACGAGATTGCCGCATTGGTCCGGCGTCATCCGCAGCCCATGGTTGTTCTCTCCGCCTACCTGACCGAAATCAAGGCATTGGCCACCACGACTGAAAATCTCTATTTTGACCTGGCCTTTGCCGAGACCTTTAACACCATGCCGCGTTTAACCGAGACGGTCACACCGGCGCGGTTGCTCTTTAGCACCCACACTCCTTTCTTCTATGCGGAAGGGGCAATTGGCAAGCTAACCCAATGGCAGACCAGTGCCGCAAACCGTGAACACGTTGGCAGTGGTAATCTGATACGTCTCTTGGCAAAGTGAGGATACCATGAATGATCAGACCGACCTGACACCGGAAGAATTCTTTCTTTTCCAACACACCGGCTACCTGCGCATTCCCCAAGCCCTGGATGCCGAGCTGGTCACACAGTTGCGCGCGACGATCCGACGTCACGCCGAGGAACGCATTGCCCCCATTGTCTGTGAAGACCCGACGCGCCCAGGCCAGCCCAAGCAGGGCGACATTCCCGGCGCGCGCGTGCTGCGCCTCTCCAAAGTGCTGGCGCGCGATCCCATCTTTTTCGCGGCGGCTAGCGCCCCGCGCCTGGTTGCTGTACTGACTCAGTTGCTTGAACCCAATGTGGAAGTGGTGCTCAATCGCCACAACCACGCCACCTTGCGGCCGCCCGGCGCGGCGCAGTTGGAATGGCATCGCGATGTGGCCAACTGGAGTCGACCGATTGTCACCGCCATCTTCTACCTGGAAGAGGCCACCCTTGAGAGCGGCTGCACCTACGTCCTGCCTGGTAGCCAGCACCTTTTGGCCTATCACGGCACGTTGAGCGGCCACGGGCGGCTGACATCCTTGGGGCGGTTGGGCCAACAAGCGCTGCCCATTTTGGCCGACGCCGGTGATGTGCTGCTGATGCATGGGCTCGTGTTGCATAGCGCCGGCGCCAACCGTTCCGGCGCCTCACGCATGTCTATGACGCTGGGCTACCACGCCGCCGACGAACTGGGCGCTGCTGAGGAACCGCACAAACGTTTGGTGGCAGGGGCGCGGATCTTGCGCCACAATTAACTTGACAAGATGACCGGAGGACAAGATGACCGGAGGACAAGATGACATTGGTGACCGCGCATCTTGTCATCTTGTCATCTTATCATCTTGTCCTCCGGTCACCCCATCATGATTCAACAAGGAGCTACGATGACACGCAACGTAACGATCGCCGCCATCCAATTGCCCATTTGGAACGAGGGTGAGACGGCTGTACAGCGCAAGCGGTTTAAGGTGGAGTCGATCATGCATTGGTTGGAGGAGGCGGGCAAGGCCAAAGCCGATCTTGCTTGTCTGGGCGAAACCTGCACTGGCGAAATTGAAGTGGAGGACGCCTACAGCGGCCCGACCACCCGTATGGTGCAGAAGTTGGCTAGCCACTACCAGATGCACGTGATCTTGCCCCTCCACGCCCGGGTCGATGGCGTTTTGCGCAACACTGCCCTCGTCATTGACCGCCAGGGGCAGATCGTGGGTCGCTATGACAAGGTGCATCCGACGCGCCGAGAACTGCGCGATGGCGTCATCCCCGGCAATGATTTCCCGATCTTTGATCTGGCCTTTGGCCGGGTGGGCGTCTGCATCTGCCATGATTTGAGCTTCCCCGAAAGTACACGGGTGCTGGGTTTGCGTGGGGCAGAGATCATTGTCTGGCCTACGCTGTGGAGCGGCTGGGGTGAGGAGCTTTGCTATGCCGTAATCCGCAGCCGCGCCATTGACAACGGCGCCTGGCTGGTCAACACCACCTATGGCATTGAAAGTCACAAAGCGTGGCGACCGGGCATGATTCTGGGCCGCAGCGGTGTCATTGCCCCCGATGGCTTGATCCTCTCTAATGCGGGACGCTACGTAGGCATGACGCTCTGCACCATAGACCTGGATCGGCCCCGCCTTGCCCACGACTTCTCCTTCCCCGGCGACCATGACGCGCGCATTTCCGTGTTGGCCGACCGCCGCCCCGATGCCTATGGCCCCCTGGTTGATCCTGCGCTGGTGGTTTCGCCGGCCCCACCGCCCGGTTTTTATGCAGAGACGGAGAGCGCAGCCAACCCCGGAGCGCCGGTAACGGTGTAAGGTGGCGAGTGGCGAGTGGCGTGCCCAGCAGGCTCTCGCTGCCCGCTACTCGCCACCCGCTACCCGCCACTCGCCACAACAAAGGAGAACAACGTGACCACGCCCAGCAACCTCACCATTACCCGCTCTTTGGAACTCTTTGCCCGCGCCCGGCAACGTATCCCCGGTGGTGCACAGACCACGAGCAAGCGCCCCAGTCAGTTTGCCTTTGGCGGCTACCCGATTTACGCCGAGCGAGGCGAAGGGGGGTATATTGTCGATGTGGATGGCAACCGCTATCTTGACCTGGTGCAGGCGCTGGGACCGGTCATTTTGGGCTACTGTTATCCCGCAGTCGATGCCGCCATTGGCGCCCAGTTAGCGCGAGGCATTATCTACGGCCTCATGTCGCCGCTGGAGGTGGCATGCGCCGAGCTGATCTGTGAAGTAGTGCCCTGCGCCGAGATGGTGCGCTTTTTCAAAGGGGGCGGGGAAGCGACCGCGGCTGCCGCACGCACCGTGCGCGGCTTCACCGGGCGTGAAGTCATCCTGAACTGTGGCTACCGCGGCTGGCCTGATGTCTGGGCGATTACTACCGGCGATCCTGGTGTGCCCGAAGAGTTGGGCAACTATTTGGTCACCTTCAAGGCATTTGACCTAAACGATTTGCAGACCCAATTGCACGCCAATCGCGGCCAGGTGGCGGCAGTCTTTCTTGACATCCAGCACGCGGAGCCACCGCCGGGCTATCTGGCCGCAGTCAAGGCGCTCTGTCGCGAAGCGGGCGCGCTGTTGGTCTATGACGAGATTGTCACCGGCTTTCGGCTGGCCCCTGGCGGGATGCAGGAGCGTTATGGCGTCACGCCCGACCTGGCCTGTTTTGCCAAAGCGATGGCCAATGGCATGCCGCTCGCCTGTGTCGCCGGGCGCGCTGAGGTCATGGCGACCATGCAAGAGCGCAGCATTTCCATCACCTATGGCGGTGAGGCGCTCTCGCTGGCTGCGGCCATTGCCGCTATCACAGAAATTCGCGAGAAGAATGTGCCCGCTTATCTGTGGACGCTGGGGGCGCAATTGCAAGAGGGGCTCAACGCAGCCGCCCAAGCTGCCGAGATTCCTTTCCACTGTGGCGGTCTTGCGCCTATGACGACCATGGATTTCAGCGATCATTCACCGCACCCAACCGCCTTGCTCTGGGAATATTTCTTGCAGGAAATGGCGGTGCGCGGCGTGTTGCTGCGGCGCGGCGGTCTCAATTTTTTGACTTATAGCCACACTGCGGCAGATGTGGCGCAGGTGGTGGCCGCGGCGGGTGAAGTCTTGGGCAACCTGCGCACCGTGTGGGGCACGGATCGCCTCGCTACCTCTGTGCAAGTGCGTAAAGCCACGCCAGAGCAATGAGTCGATTGCAGAAAAATAAGCATTCGTCGGAGCGCGAGGTTGGCGGTGAATTACATCGCGTAAACACTTTATTCTTTGTAGTAGTCTAAAAATGTCAGTAACAGCCATATTGAGAGTTTTGTAACGTCAGCCTGGCTGTGCTACTATTACAGCCAGCTCTCTCACCTAATTTGGCTTAAGGCTGTGCCAAGCAAATATATTCCTCAGGTGACTGTCACTGGCCACCAAGCGTAGGGATACCCTGGTGCGCCCCGGCCAGTGACAGTCACCTCGCCGGGGAATCGATTCCTTGGCACGGCCGAAGATTCACCAAAAACAGTTATTGCATATTTTGTGCTATGATCAAGCGCGGCTTTGTCCATCCTTTGAATAGCAGCACGTTACAACCTGGCGCACGGCAGCTTTATGTCGATCACGTTTCGTTGGGCTTTGGCGGCGTTCAGGCCTTGACCGATGTTACGCTGGAGGTGCGCCAGGGGGAGATCACAGCCATCATTGGTCCCAATGGCGCGGGCAAGACCAGTCTGCTCAACTGCATCAGTGGTCTTTACCATCCCCAGCAAGGACAGATTCTCTATTACGACGGTGGGCAGGAACATATTCTCACGCGCATGAAGCCGCATGACATTGCCCAGTTGCGGTTGGCGCGCTCCTTCCAAAACATTGAACTTTTCCGACACATGACTGTGCTTGATAACCTGATGTTGGGGCGCCATATTCATCTCAAAAGCAATGTCTTGACAGGGGGTCTCTACTGGTGGGGGGGTGCACAGCAAGAGGAGATCGCCAACCGGCTACTGCTGGAAGATGTAATCGACCTGCTGGAGATTCAGGGCATTCGCAAACAGGTGGTGGGCACCCTCTCCTATGGTCTACAAAAACGGGTGGAGCTGGGCCGCGCTCTGGCTATGCAACCCAGTTTACTCATTCTCGACGAACCAATGGCGGGGATGAATAGCGAAGAAAAAGAGGATATGGCCCGCTTTATCCTCGACGTCAATGACGAGCATGGCGTCTCTGTCATCATCATTGAGCATGATATGGGCGTGGTCATGGACATTTCCGATCATGTGGTCGTTCTCGACTTTGGCAGCAAAATCGGCGATGGCACCCCCGATGATGTACAACGCAACCCGGAAGTAATCCGCGCCTATTTGGGTGAGGATCATGTAGTCGTGAGGTCGTGAGGTCGCGGCGTCAGGAAGTCGTGAGGTCAGGAAGTCGCAGGCTCTATAATCTGGCCTGGCGACTTCGCGACCAATTGACCTGACGACTACACGACCTTGCGACCAATCGACTTTGCGACTAAACGACCTATGGCACAAACCTTTCCACAACTCCTCCTGGAACGACAAGCAGAACTGGGCGAGCGGACGGCCCTGCGCGAGAAGCACTATGGCATCTGGCAGGCGCTGTCGTGGAACGCGTATGCCGAACAGGTGAAGCAATTTTCCTTGGGGTTGGTGAGCTTGGGTTTGCAGCCGGAAGACACGGTCGCCATCATTGGCGACAACCGGCCCGAGTGGATCTTTACGGAATTGGCGGCCCAAGCGATTGGCTCCAAGAGTATCGGCATCTATCAGGATGCGGTGGTCGCCGAGATGATTTACATCATTCAGGCGGCGCGGGTTAAATTCATCGTGGTTGAAGACCAGGAGCAGGTCGATAAGATTTTAGAAATGTGGGATGAACTTGATGGAGTAGAGAAGGTCATCTATTATGACCCCAAAGGGCTGACCCACTATACCGAAGGATTCCTGCTCGATTTTCCTGCTGTACAGGAGTTAGGACGACAGTTTGAAGCGGCACATCCTGGCTGGTATGAACAACGGGTGGCCGCGGGCAAAGGCGATGACATTGCCATTCTCGCCACCACCTCCGGCACGACCGGTAAACCGAAGCTGGCCATGCTCAGCCACAAGAATCTGATCGCACAAGGCGCGGCGATGATGGCGACTGACCCAATGGGGCCGGGCGACAACTTTGTCAGCTTTCTGCCCATGGCCTGGGTCGGTGAGCAGATGATGTCCTTTGCTTGTAGCCTACAGACCGGCTTTATCCTCAATTTTCCGGAAGAGCCGGAGACGGCCATTGTCAATGTGCGTGAAATCGGCCCTAAGATGATGTTCAGCCCGCCGCGGATTTGGGAGAATCTGGTCAGCACGGTGCAGGTGAAGATTGAGGACACCACGCCGGTAAAACGCGGCTTTTACCAGTGGGCCATGCAGATCGGCTATGAAATGGCGGATCTGCGTTTCCATAAGCAGACGCCTTCGCTGTGGCAACGCCTGCAATATTTCCTGGCCGACTGGCTGGTCTTTCAAGCGATCAAGGATCAGCTGGGTCTGCGCTTGCTCAAATGGGGCTATACCGGCGGCGCCGCGCTGGGGCCGGACATCTTTCGTTTCTTTCACGCCCTGGGCGTCAATTTAAAACAGGTCTACGGCCAGACCGAAACCAGTGGCCTCAGCGTGCTCCACCGCGATGGCGACATTAAGTTTCAGACAGTGGGCGCCCCCTTTCCCGGCACAGAGATCAAGGTCGCGGAGAATGGGGAAATCCTGGTGCAGTCGGCGGCGGTCTTTCAAGGCTATTTCAACAACCCGGCGGCCACTGCTGAGGTACTGCAAGACGGCTGGTTCCATTCGGGTGACGCTGGCTACTTTGACGACGATGGCCATCTGATTGTCATCGACCGGGCCAAAGATGTGATGACGTTGCATGACGGCACCAAGTTTAGCCCCCAATTTATTGAGAACAAGCTCAAGTTTAGCCCCTATGTCAAAGAAGCGGTGGTCTTTGGCGGTGACTGGCCGTTTGTCACCGCGATGATCAACATTGACATGGAAAACACCGGCAAGTGGGCGGAAAACAACCAGCTTGCCTATACGACCTATACCGACTTGGCGCAAAAGGAGCAGGTCTATGGTCTGGTGCGCAAACAAGTGGAGGCTGCTAATGCCGACCTGCCCCCCGCCGCGCGCATCCAACGTTTTTTGCTCCTCCACAAAGAACTAGATGCCGATGACGAAGAGATGACCCGCACCCGCAAAGTGCGGCGCACCTTCGTGGCCCAGCGCTATCATGATATTATTGCAGCCCTGTATGGTGAGGCTGATCATCTTGATGTGCAGACCAGTATCACCTATCAGGATGGACGGACGGCCCAGCTGCAGACACGGTTAAAGATTGAGACGGTGGGGTGAAGGTAGATAGGTAAATCAGTAAATTGGGAAGAAAATTCCCCATCTACCCATCTACCCATCTACCTATCTACCGATTTACCCAAACACGCCTATGGATACCTTCTTGCAACTAACCTTTTCCGGCCTGACCAGTGGCGCAATCTATGCCCTCGTGGCGTTGGGCTTTGTGTTGATTTACAAAGCCAGCGATGTGATCAACTTTGCTCAGGGTGATTTTCTGTTAATAGGCGCCTTTATCACCTATGCCATGATCGTCCAGTTGGGGCTGCACTGGTCAGTGGGGGTGCTGCTGGCGATTGGGCTGGCGGTGGTGCTAGGGGTGCTGGTGGAGCGTTTTGTGCTGCGCCCCATGATTGGCGAGCCGACCATTTCGGTGATCATGGTGACGATTGGGCTGTCGAGCGTGTTGCGCGCCTTTGTCAGCGCCGTATGGGGCACCACTGGGCGTAACTTCCCCAGCTTCCTGCCCTCGGATCCGGTGAACATTGCCGGCGCGATCATTCCCATGGATCGCTTTGTAGCGTTGGGGTTGGCGGCGCTGCTCCTGCTCATCTTCACCCTCTTCTTTCGCTACTCCAAAGAGGGCATTGCCATGCGCGCCACGGCCGATGATCAACAGGCGGCGCTGAGTATGGGCATCAGCGTCAAGCGGGTCTTTGCCCTGGCCTGGTCGATTGCCTCGGTGACGGCGGTGATTGGCGGCATCATTGTCGCCAATATCATTGGCGTCAGCGGCGCCGTAGCCAGCATTGGGCTGACCGTCTTCCCGGTGGTCATTTTGGGCGGGCTGGACTCGATTCCCGGCGCGATTGTCGGCGGGCTTATCATTGGGCTCATCTCTGAATACACGGCCGGTTACACGCCCGGTTCACTCAACCTGCGCAGCGTGGTGCCCTATGTGGTGCTGGTGCTCATCCTCATGATCAAGCCTTATGGACTGTTTGGGGAAGAACGGATTGAGCGGGTTTAACTATGCAATCAGGCGTCTTTCATACCGACTACAAATCTGATCTGAGTCTGCGGCCCATTCCCATTATGCGTTGGCGGCTGGCGCTGGTGTTGGTCATTGCGGTGTTGTTGCCCTTTGTGATCGATAATTACTACCTGACCCTGGCCAATCAGGTAGGCATCATGGCCATTGGCGCGATTGGGCTCAACATTTTGACCGGCTACACTGGCCAGATCAGTCTGGGGCAAGGGGGGTTCATGGCCATCGGCGCCTACACCTCCGGCATTTTGGCCGCCTCCTATGGCGTGCCCTGGTGGCTGACCATCCCCATTGCCTGTCTGGCCACGGCGCTCTTTGGTGGCATCTTTGGCATACCCTCCTTGCGTCTCAAGGGACTTTATCTGGCCATTGCCACCCTGGCTGCCCAGCAGATTATCGAGTGGGTCATCATCCGTTCATCGGCCCGCGGCGCCGAGGCTATTACCTTGCCTGGCGTCACCTTCTTTGGCCAATCGATCAGCCGGCTACGCTTTGACTTTATCACCGGACGGATTGGCGGGCGCGAGTTCTGGTTCTATTGGGTGATTCTCTTTTTCCTGATCTTGGTCGCTGTGTACACCGTCAACCTCTTTCGCAGCCGCACCGGACGCGCCTTTATCGCCATCCGCGACCAGGATATTGCGGCCCAGGTTATGGGGGTCAATCTCTTCCGCTACAAGATTTTGTCCTTTGCCACCTCCTCCTTTATTGTGGGGTTGGCCGGCGCGTTGCAAGCCCAATATCGGGGGATTGTTTCCTTTGAAAGCTTTACGATCGAGGTCTCGATTCTCTACCTGGCGGCGATCATTATCGGCGGATTGGGTTCAGTTTCCGGCGCGATCTACGGCGCCATCTTTATGACCCTATTGCCCGCCTTGCTCTCCAATCTGAGCACCTCCTTGCGCGATGTCATCCCCGGCATCGACCAATATGTCGCCTTTATCCGCCAGGCCGTCTTCGGAGTGGTGATCATTTTATTCCTAATCTTTGAACCGGAAGGCATCGCCAAACTATGGCGCAATGTTAAAGATTACTTCCGGCTCTGGCCATTTAGTTATTAGTGGAGCACAACAGCGGATGAAGGCTGCAACGGATTTGCTATCCAAACTATACTGAGTAAGGCTATATATCAACATCGCTCGTATGGGCGAAGAGGTGAAATCGTTGCAGTTGCCGGAGAAGAAGGGAACGATTTCACCCGGAGACCTATATGAGCCTATCAACATTGATAACGAAAACAGCCTGAATTTCACAAGCAATCAGTTCCTTGCCAAATCCGTTGTTGTGTTCTGATCTTTCATTTTATCAAAGGAGAACCATATGTTACGGACACGCAAAATTTTTGTAATAAGTCTGTTGCTCATCGTGACCCTGTTGCTAGTCGCCTGTCCAGCCCCGGCAGCGGATAGTGGCGCCAGCACTGGTGGGGGTGAAAGCAGCACGGCCGCAGAGAGCGCCGCGCCCGCCGACACCTCCCCTATCAAGGTTGGCGCGATCTTTGATCTGACGGGTGCCACCTCGGATGTTGGACCCCTTTATGCAGAAGGCATCAAAGGCTATATTGATTTTGTCAATCAGAATGGTGGCATTGAGGGGCGCCAACTGGAGTTGTTCTCGGCGGACTATGCCTATGCCGTCGATCAGGCCGAACAGCTTTACAGCCAATATGTGAACCAGGAAGAAGTGGTCGTCTTCTCCGGCTGGGGCACAGGCGACACCGAAGCGTTGCGTGGGCGCATTGGCGAGGATCAGATTCCCTTTGTCTCCGCCTCCTATTCTGCCGTTTTGAAAGATCCGGCCGAAGCGCCCTACAACTTCCTGGTCGGCACCACCTATTCGGATCAGTTCATTCTGGCCATTGACAAAGCGCTGGCTGATGGCGCGACAACGATTGCTCTTTTCCATAACGACAGCCCCTTTGGCACCTCGCCGCTGGAAGATGGTCGCGCCTATGCCGAGAGCAAAGGGGCGACGGTGATTAACTTTCCCATGCCGCGTGGCGCCACTGATTATACGGCAGAGTTGAGCCAGGCCGTCGATCAGGGCGCCACCCACATTGTGATCCAGAATGTCTCTTCACCCGCGGCCACGTTGCTCAAGAACGTAAAAGATCAAGGGTTGGATGTTACGGTTATGTGTCTCAACTGGTGCACCAATGAAGTGCTGCTCAATCTGGGCGGCGAGGCGACCGACGGTGTCATCGGCGTCAATCCCTTTACCTTCCCCAGTTCCGGCGTCCCCGGCCTGACCGAAATCTCCGACTACCTAAAGGCTCAGGGCAAAAGTCTGGAAGAAGCAGGCGGGCTCTATGTTGCCGGGTGGGTCACCATGAAGGTGCTACTCAAAGGCGTTGAGGAGACCGTGGCCGCGGGCCAAGAACTGACCGGTGAAAATATCCGCACCCACCTGGAAGCGCTTACCAACTACGACACTGGCGGCATCACCGATCCCATCACCTTCACCCCTGAAGATCACGCCGGCAACAAAACCGTGCAATTCTTTGAAGCCAGTGGCGGCGCCTGGCAACCTATTTCGGAACGGGTCGGCGTCTCAGAGTAAAAGAGGTCGCGAAATCGTGAAGTCGCAAGGTCACGAGGTCACGACTTCACGACCTTGCGACTTCATGACCAACCAATCCTATGCTCACACTAAACAACGTAGAAGTTATCTACAACGATGTTATCCTGGTGCTCAAGGGGATGTCGCTGGAGGCGCCGACGGGGAAGATTGTGGCGCTGTTGGGCTCCAATGGCGCCGGCAAATCGACGACGCTCAAGGCGATTTCTGGGCTTTTGAAGCCAGAGAATGGTGCGGTGACCGACGGTTCGATCTTGTTTGAGGGTGAATCGATCCAAAATGTTGATGCGGCGGCCATTGTACGCAAGGGCATCTTTCAGGTAATGGAGGGGCGGCGCGTCTTCGTCCATCTGGATGTAGAGCAGAACCTGATCGCAGGCAGTTACACGCGTTCCGACCGCGGCAACATCCCTGCCGACATTGAGATGATCTACAGTCTCTTCCCCCGCCTCAAGGAGCGGCGTAAACAGACGGCCGGTTATCTCTCCGGCGGCGAACAGCAGATGTTAGCGATTGGTCGCGCGCTGATGGCCAAGCCCAAGCTGATCATGCTGGATGAGCCGTCGTTGGGATTGGCCCCCTTGCTGGTGCAGGATATTTTTCAGACGATCCGGCGCATCAACCAGGAAAATGGCACAACGATCCTGCTGGTGGAACAAAACGCGCGCCTGGCGCTTGATCTGGCCGACTATGCCTACATCATGGAAAATGGCCGGATTGTGTTGGCCGGTGAACCAGCGCAACTGCAAGACAATGCCGATGTGCGCGAATTTTACCTGGGTCTTAACGAGGTCGGCGGCCGGAAAAGCTATCGTGATGTGAAGCACTACAAGCGGCGGAAACGGTGGCTGTAGAGAGAATTTCGCCAAATTTGTTTGGCAGACGTTGATGACGGATCAAAATCAAACTACAATAGTCGTAATTCGTAGTTTTTCTTGGTGATGAATATCAAATACATGGGTAGAATTCCATGGACAGGTGGACAGTTCACGATCGCTATGCAATAGCATTTATTTTACAGAAGAGCGTTGGCTACACATATTAGAATCACGGCCGGAACTTGAACCATATTTTGATCTGTTTCTTGAAACGCTGCGTACAGGACGACGTGAACAGGATGCATTAATTCCCAATGAATATCTCTACTATAGAAGGTTCGACGAGTTGTTGCCGGATAATAATCATCTTGTTCTGGTGGTTGTCTTTAAGCAACAACTTAATACGATCGGCGAATATGTGGCAAATAATTTTGTTGTAACTGGCTGGGCGAATTACATCTGGTCACGCGGATAGGGTACTATGCAACTGAAACTACAACAGGGTGAAATGATAGCTCGGGATGGAACACAAGTCCGTCTTGTTTATGATGAAGAAGCTGACATCTTAGAGATTTTCTTTGGTGAGAATAGCCCAGCTACCGGAATTGAGCTGACCAGTCAGATTATCTTACGACTAGATCGCAAGACGAAACGCGCCTTAAGCCTGACACTTCGGCATTTTTCGATTCTAGCAGAGCAGACTGAATATGGGCCGCGTAGCTTTCCGCTTGATAAGCTAGACAAGCTACCGACTGATCTACGCGAATTGTTGTTACAGATCATTACGTCATTACCCGTCAGTCAATTCCTAAGGTTGTCCTATTTGCAGGCTGCGCCCCAAGAGTTTACACCATTGGCCTTTATTGAAGCCCAACCTATGGTCGCCTATGCCTGACAATCAGCATGAAAATCCGCAACCACTCATCAAACCGTCCCACTTTGCAGCTGAACATGCCGCACCCTTTCAGGATGCCAGCGTCGCCGCGGCCTATCATCATCGCCCGCCCTATCCTGCTGCCACCTTCGATCTGCTGACGGGGTTGATTGCTGCCGGTGCGCCGCGGCGGGTGCTGGATGTCGGTTGTGGTCCTGGCAACCTTGCCCGCAAGCTGATTGAGTATGTAGATCAAGTGGACGCAGTCGATTTCTCCCAGGCAATGCTCGACGCGGGCAAAAAACTGCCCAATGGCGATCATCCTAACTTGCACTGGCTTCATGGGCGCGTTGAAGATGTTCCGCTGACGCCGCCTTATGGTCTGGTGACCGCGGGGGCCAGCATTCATTGGCTGGATTGGAATGGGGTTTTCCCGCGCTTTCATGAGGTGTTGATCCCCGGCGGCTATGTGGCCATTGTGGGTTATCGGACCACGCCGGACCCCTGGACGCCGCTCCAAGATCTGATCGACCAATACCGCACCGACGGCGGTTTTCAGCCCTATGATCTATGGGGCAATTTGACTGCATATGGCCTCTTTCACAAAGTCGGGGCGGCAGAGACTGCACCCATCATTTTTCGCCAATCGCTGGACGACTATATTGCCTCCTACCACTCACGCAGCGGCTTTTCCTGTGAGCGCATGGGCGAAGCCAACGCCGTGGCCTTTGATGCGGCGGCCCGCACCAAATTACTAGAGTCCTACCCGGATGGCGTCATTACGCTTGAGGTAGTGGGGACTGTGCTGTGGGGTGTGCCGGGAGATCCACAAAAGAGATGATCTGGCCACCCAAGATCGCCCTCTGTGTCGGGACAGTTGTGTTACATGAACAAAAAGTCCTGCTAATTCGTGAGGCAATGGGCAACGAGGCCGGTGTTTGGGGTATTCCCTGGGGTTTTGTCGAAGGCAGAAGCGCGGATGGTGCGCTTGACACGCCTGAGATCGCTGCGATCCGCGAAACACACGAGGAAGCAGGCGTAGACGCAAAGATCGTCGGCTTGTTGGGGATCCAAAATCACGCGTCGCGTAGCGGCGAACCGCGTCTTTATCTCATTTTCCTGGCAGAGCATGTCAGCGGCGAACCGACACCAGATGGCGTTGAAACAGACCGGGCGGCTTATCTATCACTTGCTGAAATCAACGACTGGCCAGAGCCAATCGATGACTTTGTGCGGTGGGTTGTCATCAGGGTGTTGACAGGGCAATCCACTATGCTTGAACCACAGCCAATCAATCCATATAGTCCATTGATTGGGTTCTTTTAACGCAGAGACGCTGTAGCGTCTACACGGCATCACAACGCGGAGCATTGTGACGAGGATGAAAAGAGAAGAAGGATGACACATGGATGGCTACAACCCACAATAACCCACCTTTACGAAAGCGCCCCCGGCTTTCGCAAGCGGCTGGACGCGGCGGGCCTCATCCCAGCCCAGCTTGACTCGCCGGCTGCGTTGGCCCAATTGCCGGTCCTGCGCAAGGATGATCTCATTGAACTGCAAAAGGCGGATCCTCCCTTTGGTGGGCTGCTGGCGGTGCCGTTGGCGCAACTAAAGTCGGTCTATCAATCCCCGGGCCCGATTAACGAGCCGGATCCAGGCCAGCCTGATGCAGAACGCTGGGGGGAAGCATTGACGGCGGCCGGTTTTCAGGCCGGTGACGTGGTGCTCAATGCTCTGGGCTACCACCTGACGCCGGCAGGTGCTTCCCTGGAGAACAGTCTACACAGCATCGGCTGTGTGGTCATCCCCGGCGGCATAGGCAATCAGGAGCAGCAGATTCAGGCCATGCACAGCTTTGGTGCGGTCGGCTATGTGGGGCTGCCCAGCTATCTGCTGGCGCTGCTCAAAAAGGCCGACGAATTAGGGCAAACGCTCGCCTTGACCAAAGCCTTTGTTCTGGCCGAGCCGCTGCCCCCTTCCTTGCGCCAGGAACTCAACGACCGCGGTGTGACGGTCTATCAGGGCTATGGCACGGCCGAATGTGGCAACCTGGGCTATGAGGTGGACGGCTTTACCGGCTGGCGCATCCCCGACGGCATTCTGGTGCAGATCTGTGACATCAACAGCGGCGAACCGTTGCCTCACGGCCAGACCGGCGAAGTGGTGGTGACGTTGCCCAACACCCACTACGCCCTGGTGCGCTTTGGTGTGGGCGACCTTTCGGCCGTTATTCCCGCATCAGCGACAGATGGCGGTGGGCTGCGGTTGCAAGGCTGGCTTGGCCGCGTCGGCGCGGCGACCAAGGTGCGGGGCATGTTTCTCCACCCCACCCAACTGGCCAATCTCATGGCGCGCTTTGCGGAAGTGCGCGCCTATCAGACCGTGATCACGCGTGAGGATCATCGTGATGAACTGGCGCTCCATGTGGTTCCTACGGCCCAAGCAGACGTCGCCACGCTGCCGGAGCGTCTCGCCGAAGCCGCCCGCAGCGCACTTAAGTTTCGGCTGACAGTGGAGGTGGTGGAGAGTCTGCCTGCTGATGCCCCCCCGATTCGTGATGAGCGACAGTGGGAATAATGACAACTGTAGCCCAATTACCTAATTTCCCTCACCGCGTCGGTGCGCACTGCTCTTCGACCAGCATCCAAAATGTGCTGCGTTATGATGGCGTCGAACTGAGCGAGGCGATGGTCTTTGGCTTGGGCGCCGGCTTGGGTTTCTGGTACATCCACGACGAAACTGCCTCTCCGACCTACCGCTTTAATGGCCGCGCCCCCGATCTGGAGAGCAATTTTTACCGCCATGTCGGCCAACCCTTGCAGTGGGTGGAACGCTGGTCGCCGGCCGCTATGGCCACCGCGCTGACGGCCAGTCGTCCTTTGCTCGCCCAAACTGATATTTACCACCTGCCCTATTACGAACCGCGCGTCCACTTTCCCGGTCATGGCGTCGTCGTCACCGGTATCGACTTAACCGCACAGACCGTTGACCTGGCCGACATCCATTCACCTGACCTCCTCACCATTCCCTTAACTGACTTCCAGCAGGCCATGGCCCACGCCAGCCCACCCATGTTATGGCCCAATCGCTGGGTGGCGCCGCCGAAGCTCACCCCTACACTTGTCACACCGGACATGTTACGCACTGCTATTCTGACCGCAGCCCAGCGTATGTTGCACCCGCCTTCTGCGGCTGAAGGTATCGGAGCAATGACACATATGGCGGAACAGCTCCCCACATGGGGCGCCGCGCCCGACTTTGTCTGGGCTGCCCGCTTCGCCTATCAGGCCATTGAAAAGCGGGGCACCGGCGGCGGCGGGTTTCGCACCCTCTATGGCGATTTTCTAGCCGAGGCAGAACAGTATTTACCGGAGCTTGTCGCTGTCGACGCCGCCACACGCATGAAGGCAATAGGTATGCAGTGGCGGGAATTAGCCGGCTATTTTAAGCAGGTCTTTGTTGAGCATGATGCTACACCCTTTGCAAGTGCGTCATCATTACTACAGAAGATCGCCATAAAAGAGTGTATGCTGATGGAGGTGCTGGCGCGAGCAGTTCAATAAAAGCCCATCCGAAAACCAGTTGTGGCTCCCGTCAACCCCGCGGAAAGACCAGTACGATCATAGTGGTTTTCGGATAGGTATTAATGCTACAACGAGATTTCGAGCAGTTCCAGATGACTGTCACGGCCCGGAGCCAACTCCTCTCTACCAGGCTACTCGTGGGCAGCGACAGTCACCTTTTAAGGCAGTGAAAAATGGCAAAATCACTTTCCTCTTCCTACCGCCCCCACCACATCATCAGGGTGGTGACGGCGGCTTCCCTCTTTGATGGGCACGATGCCGCGATCAACATTATGCGCCGTATCTTGCAGCAGTCCGGCGCTGAAGTGATCCATCTGGGCCATGATCGGTCGGTGCGTGAAATTGTGACCACGGCCATTCAGGAAGATGCCCAGGCCATTGCCATCACCTCCTATCAAGGCGGCCATATGGAGTTCTTCCCATACGCCCTCCAACTGCTCACCGAGCAAGGCTGTGGCCATATTAAAATTTTTGGCGGGGGCGGCGGCACCATTTTGCCCAGTGAACAAGCTGCGCTCCAACAGGCCGGCATCACCCGCATCTACTCGCCCGATGATGGGCGCGCCATGGGGCTCCAGGGCATGATCGACGATCTGCTGCGCCAGGCTGACTTCCCAACGGGCGAACTCGGCGACAGTTGGCAAGCACGCTTGGATGATCTATTGCAGCGCGGCTCCACCTGCATCCCCAACCGCGCCTTGGGGCAACTGATCAGCGCCCTGGAAAATGAAACTGCGGCAGCCAAGCCCCTCAGGTACGCGATAATGGAACGGTTGCCAAACGCACCACATGTTCCCACCTTGGGCATCACCGGCCCCGGCGGCGCGGGTAAATCTTCGCTGGTCGATGAACTGGTGCGCCGTTTCTTGCAAAGCTGCCCAGACAAGACAGTCGCCATTGTCAGCGTCGACCCAACCCGCCGGCGCACCGGCGGCGCGCTGCTGGGCGACCGCATCCGCATGAACAGCATCTATGCGGAACGGGTCTACATGCGTTCGCTGGCCACGCGTCAACGCAGCCTCTCGCTTTCGCGCCACGTGCCGGCCGTGTTACAACTCCTCCAACTTGCCCACTTTGACCTCATGATCCTGGAAACGTCGGGCATTGGCCAGGCGGACAGCGAGATTGTCGATCTCTGTGATGTCGCGCTCTATGTGATGACGCCCGAATTTGGCGCGGCCACCCAGTTGGAGAAGATCGATATGCTCGACTTTGCCGACCTGATGGCCATCAACAAGTTTGACAAACGCGGCGCGGAGGATGCCCTGCGCGCCGTGCGTAAACAGGTCAAACGTAACCACCACCTGTGGGATGTGGCGGATGAGACGCTGCCGGTCTACGGCGTCATTGCGGCGCAGTTCAATGACCCCGGTATGAATCGACTCTATCGGGCGGTCATGCAGGCATTGCTGGAGAAAACCGGCGTCGTGCTGCAAGCTAACGCAGCGGCTGTGTTGCCGGAAGCCGCCAAGATCACCATTATTCCCGACCGCCGCGTGCGCTACCTGGCCGAGATCGCTGAGACCATCCGCAGTTACAACCAGTGGACGGACGCGCAAGCCGCCATCGCCAACCAACTCTATGGCCTCGAACAAGCCCGCTTGGCTCTCACTGACCAATCAGTAATCACCCAATCACTAATCACCCAATTAACTGCCTTAGCTGAGCAACTCCACTCCCAACTCGACCCCGCCAATCAGAAAATTTTGGCCGATTGGGATGCACTGGGCGAGCGCTACAGGGCAGACGAGTACTCTTATCAGGTTCGGGAGCGGGAGATTCGTGTGCCGACCTATACCACCTCCCTTGCCGGCAGCCGGGTGCAGCGCGTTGCCCTGCCCCGCTACAGCGCCTGGGGCGACCGGCTCCGGTGGGTGCGCCAGGAAAATGTGCCGGGCGACTTTCCCTATACCGCCGGCGTCTTTCCCTTTAAGCGCCAGAACGAAGAGCCGACGCGCATGTTTGCCGGTGAGGGCGGGCCGGAACGGACTAACGCCCGTTTTCACTATGTTGCGTTGGGCATGCCCGCCAAGCGCCTCTCTACCGCCTTTGATTCGGTGACCCTCTATGGCCATGACCCCGATCGGCGGCCCGATATCTATGGCAAGGTCGGCAATTCCGGTGTCTCGGTGCCGACACTTGACTGTGCCAAGAAGCTCTACAGCGGTTTTGACCTTTGTGATCCCGCCACGTCGGTCTCCATGACCATCAACGGCCCGGCGCCGACGATTCTGGCCTTCTTTCTCAACGCGGCCATTGACCAGCAATGTGAGCGATATCTGCGTGAACAAGGGTTGACCCAGCTGGTGGAAGAGAAGCTGCAGGCCCTGTATGACGCCCAAAGCCTGCCGCGCCCTAGCTATCAAGGGGAACTGCCGGCGGGGAATGACGGGTTAGGGCTGCTGCTTCTGGGCCTCAGCGGGGATCAGGTGCTGCCGCTGGAAGTCTATGCCAAGATCCGCGCCGACACCTTACATCGAGTGCGCGGCACCGTACAGGCCGATATTCTCAAAGAAGATCAGGCGCAAAACACCTGTATCTTCTCCACCGAATTTTCCCTGCGCGCCATGGGCGATGTGCAGCAGTATTTTATCGACCACGACGTGCGCAACTTCTACTCCGTTTCCATCTCCGGCTATCACATGGCGGAGGCGGGCGCGAACCCGATTACGCAACTGGCCTTTACCCTGGCCAATGGTTTTACCTATTTGGAGTATTATCTGGCCCGCGGCATGGCCGTTGATGATGTGGCGCCCAACTTTTCCTTCTTCTTCTCCAATGGCGTGGACCCGGAATATGCGGTCATTGGCCGGGTTGCGCGCCGCATTTGGGCCAAGGCGCTGAAGCTCAAGTATGGCGGCGACGCGCGTGCGCAAAAGCTCAAGTATCACATTCAGACCTCGGGTCGTTCGCTCCATGCCCAGGAGATTGATTTTAACGACATCCGCACCACGTTGCAGGCGCTCTATGCCATCTACGATAACTGCAACTCGCTCCACACCAACGCCTATGATGAAGCGATCACCACACCTACCGAGGAGTCGGTGCGGCGGGCTATGGCGATCCAGTTGATCATCAACCGGGAATTGGGGTTAGCCAAGAATGAAAATCCACTGCAGGGCGCCTTTATCATTGAGGAACTGACCGACCTGGTGGAAGAGGCGGTGCTGCTGGAGTTTGAGCGGCTGACTGAACGGGGCGGTGTGCTTGGGGCGATGGAGACCATGTATCAGCGCAACAAAATTCAGGAAGAGTCGCTCTATTATGAAGGGCTGAAGCACAGTGGCGAGTTGCCCATTGTGGGGGTCAATACCTTCCTTTCGGCCAGTGGCTCGCCCACCATTCTGCCTAAAGCAGTGATCCGCGCCACCACAACCGAAAAAGCGGCGCAGATCACCCAGGTCAAAACGCTGCAAGCCCGCAACCCGGCACAGGCGCAGCAGCTGTTGCAGCGTCTCCAACAGGGCGCGGTGCGCGGTGAAAATCTCTTCGCTGAGCTGATGGAGACGGTCAAATACTGTTCCCTGGGGCAGATTACCCAGGCACTCTTTGCCGTGGGTGGACAGTACCGGCGCAACATGTAAGCAAGGCCATGTCGAAGCAATCAGCAGGCCACCGCCATGCCGGGAACGGGCCAGGCGCGCTTTGTTCGTCCAGCGTAGATAGGGCCCGTCCCCGGCATGGCGCTTCCAACTGGCGCATTATTTTTCAGAGCCGCCTAAATCGCCTGCCCCTTGAATTGGCTCATGTAGAGATGATGATAGAAGCCTCGTTGCGCCAGCAATTCGTCATGTGTTCCCTTTTCCACAATTTCACCGTGGTTGATGACCAGCACCTGATCGGCGTCGCGGATGGTGCTTAGCCGGTGGGCGATGACAAAACTAGTTCGCCCTTCCATCAGGCGTAGGAGCGATTGCTGAATGCGCGCTTCGGTGCGGGTGTCAACGCTGCTGGTGGCTTCGTCTAGGATGAGGATGCGCGGGTTGGCGAGAATGGCGCGGGCAATGGCAAGCAACTGGCGTTGGCCCTGGCTGAGATTGCTGGCCCGCTCCGAAAGCTGAGTCTGGTAGCCCTGGGGCAACTGGCGGATAAAGTGGTCGGCATCGGCCAACTCGGCGGCCTTGATGCACTCTTCATCGGTAGCGTCGAGACGGCCAAAGCGAATGTTCTCCAGCACCGTGTCGGCAAAGAGAAAGGTGTCCTGCAACACCAGTCCCAGTTGCCGGCGTAGATCGGCCTTTTTGATCTGACGAATATCGACGCCATCAATACAGATCGCGCCGCCGTTGATCTCATAAAAGCGGGTCAGCAAGTTGATAATGGTGGTCTTACCGGCGCCGGTAGGCCCCACCAACGCCACCGTTGCCCCGGCTTTGGCCGCCAAGGTCATCTCTTTAATAATGGGCGAGCCCGGTTCATAGGCAAATTGCACATGGTCAAAGTGCACTTCGCCGTGGATCTGCTTTAACGCTACGGCGTTGATGGCGTCGGCTTCGGCTGGTGTATCGATGATTTCAAAGACCCGCTCCGCGCCGGCCAACGCGCCTTGGATGGCGTTGTACATATTGGCCAACATGCGCAGAGGCTGGATAAAATTTTGGCCGTAGATGATAAAGGTCGTAATCGTGCCGACGCTGACGAGACCCCGCAGCGCTAGCCAGCCGCCCAGGCCGGCCAGCACAATCACAAAGAAGTTGCCCAGCACATTGGTCAGCGGCATTAAGAGCAGGGCATAGCTGTTGGCATAGACGCCGGCGCGGTAGACCGCCTCGTTGCGTTCACGGAAGGCGGCGACCACCGAATCGTTGCGGCGGAAGGCTTTGACCACCTTCTGCCCACTAATCGCCTCTTCCATCACGCCATTCAACTCACCTAGCTGTTTTTGCAGATCGCGAAAGCCGCGCCGGGTATATTTGGCCACAAATTGGGTGAACCAGAACATAATCGGCACCACCAGCACCGAAGCCAGCGCCAGCCACACATCCAGCGTAAACATGGCGATCAAAATGCCCACCAACGAGAGCACGCTGGCCAGCAACGTCGTTACATTTTGCGAAACGGCCTGGTTGATGGCGTCAATGTCATTGGTCAGGCGGCTCATCAATTGGCCGGCCGGATTGTGGTCAAAAAAGCCCATGGGCAGCGTCTGTAAATGGTCGAAGAGATCCTGGCGCAACTCCTTGAGCGCTTGCTGCGAGATTGACGCCATAAACCAGCCGGCCACTGCCTGGAAGAAATTGTTGAGCAGGTAGACGCCCAACATCAGGAGGGCAATCCAGGGTAGCCCGGCCACGCGTTTGGGGATAATATATCGGTCAATGGCCATGCCAAGCAGATAGGGCCCGACCAGCCCCAGCACTGTGTAAAGAATGACGCAAACGAAGACCCCTATCAGCGTCACTCGATAGGCATTGAGATAAGGCAGCAGACGTAGCAGGGCATGGCGGGCGTCACGGGCCTTCTCGATCCGCCCCATGGCCGTTGGATGTCTGCTCTGTATCGCCGGACGGGCATCGCTCCCGCGGTCGCGTTGATTGATTGCTTGGGTCATAGGATTTCACTCTTCTCCCCTGGTTGGCCATTGCCTAATTTTTCACCGTTGCCGAGTTGTGAGGCGTAGATCTCTTGATAGATGGGGCTCGTGCGCATCAACGTTTGATGGGCCCCCTCGGCGACAATGCGCCCTCTATCAATCACCACAATCTTATCGGCCTTGAGCACCGTACTAATGCGTTGTGCCACTACCAATGTTGTGTGGCGTCCCCTTGCTCCCTCAAGTGCATCCTGGATCTTGGTCTCGGTCTCGACATCGACGGCGCTCGTGCTGTCATCAAAGATCAAGATTCTGGGTTGGGTGAGCAAGGCGCGCGCAATCGCGATCCGTTGCTTCTGCCCGCCGGATAGATTCACCCCCCGTTCCTCAATGTGGGTGTCATAGCCGTTGGGTAAGGTCATGATAAAGTCATGCGCCTGCGCCGCTTGCGCCGCAGCAATCACGGCTGCCTCATCGGCGTCAGGCGCGCCGTAGCGAATATTGTCGCGCACATTGCCGGAGAAGAGAATCGTTTCTTGGGGCACAATCCCGATTTGAGCCAAGAGCGAATCTTGTTGCGCTTTGCGAACATCCAAGCCGTCAATCAGAATGCGTCCTGCGGCTGCGTCGTAAAAGCGCGGCGCCAGATTGACCAGCGTCGACTTGCCGGCGCCGGTTGCACCCAAGATGGCCACGGTCTGTCCCGGTTCGGCGGTCAGATTGATGTCCTCCAAAACCGACTCATCGCTGTTGCCGTTGTAATGAAAGCCGACATGTTCAAAGACAATGCGCGCCCCAGCGGCGTCCGCGGCGGCAGGGATGGACAATGCATCGGGAATCTCTTGAATTTCCGGGATAGTCTCCAGCACTTCATTGATGCGTCCGGCCGAGGCAATACCGCTGGCCCAGGTGCTGGAAAGCCAGGTCATCATGGTCAACGGAATCATGGTGGTGAGTAGATAGTTGGTAAAGGCGACAATTTGACCCACCGAGAGATCGCCCTGAATGGCGCTGAGCCCGCCGACCCAGACCACCACCACCATGCCCACATTGATACAGGCGGTCAGCACCGGTGACATGGTGGCCATAAATTGCATCACCCGGATTGAGTGGTCGGTAAAGGCTGTGCTGGCAACCTCGAAGCGTTCACCTTCAAAGTCATTGCGCACAAAGGCTTTGACCAGACGCGCCCCAGCCACATTCTCCTGCAGGACGGTGTTGAGGCGGTCGAGCTTCTGTTGCACCGTGCGAAAGAGCGGTTCAGTCTTGCTTATAAAGAAGAGCAGGATGACCGTGGTAACGAGCAAAAGGGGCACCATCGTCATGGCCAGACTGCGGCTGGTGTTGAACATGAGGATCAGACTGCCGATCATCAACATAGGGGCGCGCGTGCCGATGCGCAGCGAAATCTGAACAAGCCGTTGAAACGCACTGGTGTCGCTGCTCAGCCGCACCATCAACTGGCCGGTGCGCATCCGGTCGAGGTCCCCATAAGAAAGGGTCTGAATTTTGAGGAAGAGGGCGTCGCGCAGATCGCGTGCCACACTTTCGCCCACCTGCACCGACGTGTTGTTGTTGCCAATGGCAATCAGCGTGCTCAGCAGCGAAATGCCCAACATCAACAGGCCAGTCTGAATCACCACCTGTTGATTGCCCTGCTCAATGCCTTGGTCGATAATGCGCTGGATCAAACGCGGGATTGCCAGATCGAGAAAGACCAACGTTGTCAACAAAATCAGCGCCACCAGTGCGCGCCGCCAATAGGGTTTGACAAACGCAAGAAGTTTGATGACATGCTTCATAAAGAGTTTACTCGCTCCCGATAAGTTTTTCTGGCTGTTCTGGAATTCAGGGAGGTGATAGCCACAGCTATCAAAATAATCCCGGAATCTCCAAAAGATTCCGGGATTATTTTGACTTCTCTCCCGAAATTCGGTTGAACCATTTTCTAAACAATTACTCAGCAAAAAACGCAAAACCCCCGAGGATGACCATCACTGCGCGTCAGCAGGAAAAGATAATCACCCCCGGAGGTTTCGTGCGTGCTTTTGATAAAGTATACAGCGAGGCGGCGGTCTAAGCAACCGTCGTCATTGGTGCGGGTGTATTTCAGCTTTAAGGACAAATGAGGTGACTGTCACTGGGTAGGGCGTTGGTGAACTTGCGCAACGTGGGTGTTACCCAGTGACAGTCACCTTTGCGCTCCCAAAGTAAAATGCACCCCATTGGTGCAGGCCGCGAATAATTCAAGCGGTTAAGCGCAAAATCTCCTGTAGCACCATTGTGCGTTGTTCGCGATTGAGGGGTGCGTAGTGGTACATTTCCGTAAACCAGAAGCCATCCACGGTCAGGCGCACCAACAGGGCAATGGCGGGGTCAAGCGGTGTGGCCGCCACTTGCTGCTGCCATTCGACATAGCTGCGGCGCATCACCTCCAGCACAGAGGGATAGCGTTCGGCCGCGGCAAAGAGGCTGGCAAAGAGGCTGGCGGTTGCGGGATCGGTAATCTGCTCAATGGAGGCGCGGGCATAGGCGCGCAACCAGCCACCGAGCGCCGCTTTTTCATCTTCCAGCAGTTCCTGGAGACGCTGGTTAAAGCGATCAATATGGTATTGTAAGAGTGCTTCGATGAGCGCGACCTTGGTGGGAAAATGGTAGAGCAGCCCGCCTTTGCTGAGACCAGCCTCGGCGGCCACCGCATCAAGGGTCAGATGGGCCAGCGCCTCACGCTGCAAAATTTGGCTACACGCCCTAAAGATCAGCTCGCGCGTCTCGTCTGCGCTTCTGCGTTGGCTCATGGGAAATTGCTTTCGTGGCTGGGGCGGATTGTCTTATGAACTCGGCTGAAGTTTTTCGATGAATGTACTGTGCTCAGTTGAAGTGAGCCCTTGTTGCAAAATTGCCAGTAAGCCGGCCAGATCCCCGGCCCAAAACTTTTGCGGATCAAACCATAGGCCCGGAAAGACCTTGCTGCGCAGGATGCCCTCGGCATCGGCGGTAAGCTCCTGATAGACGCCTTCGCGCAAGGTGAACCAACTCACCTGCTGTTCGTACACCTGCAAGACCAGATATTTCTGGACACCACTGCGCCGGTAGACCTCTTTCTTAGCGCCCAAATCCAGCGAGGCTGTGCTGGCCGCCACCTCCACCAGCAACTCGGGGGCGCCGATCAGGTAATCATCCTCATCAATCTGTGCACCACCGGTCTGGGCATGAACGATCCACAGACTGACATCTGGTTGTGGATCGTTATTGGCATCTGCTCGGTATGTTCCACTATCTGCTACTTGAACACCAGGAGTAGCAGCCCAATATTGGGTAATCCAGGTCATAATACGGGCATGGGGCACTGAATGTTGGCAAATACGCACTGGTGATGCCACGTAGACCACTCCTTCAATAAGTTCGGCTTTTTTGATTTCAGGGTGAAACGTATAGCGCGCCTCAAATTCAGCCCGGGTAAGCCGATCCCCGCTTTCTAGCGGCGGTGTACGCCAACCCATTCTCCGGCACAGCTTGGGCGTGGCCATTGGTTGGCCGCGCTTGTGTGATGCGTTCGATCGTTTGTGTCGTCATCGTTTTGACACTCCCCTCTTAAAGCTGAACCGTTACCAAAAGTGGCCTGTACAGTAACCAGCGCAATAGTCATCTTGGTACATTGTACCCCATGATGGCGCTGGGTTGAAATCACCGCGTTTCTGCATATTGCCGGCGTCAGCAAAGTATCAATCACAGGTAAAACTTGCTGTAATCACGTTTGGCAGATCTTTCTGGGCCATGTTAGTATCTTATCAGAGAGAAAATGGGTATATCGGTATATTGGTAGATAGGTAGATAAGTATATCGGGATTCCCCTCTATGTCCCATCTAGTTATCTACCTATTTACTAATCTACTAGTCTACTAATCTACCTCTCCACTAGAAAAATCGGTGGTATTGTGGGGTTTTTCAGCGGCGCAATTCGACAATCAATAACCTACAACTGCTATCATGAAACATCGCATCCCGGCTATCACCTGGCTGTTAGCGCTCTTTTTCTTGCTCGCCAGTAGCTATAGCATCGTCAATCCGCTTTTCGAGGCGCCCGATGAGGTGTGGCACTATGAATTGGTGCGCTGGTTGGCCGAAGGCAAAGGGCTGCCCCAACCTGCCGACATTGGCAACGCGCCCTGGCAGCAGGAAGGCGCGCAACCACCCCTCTACTATTTACTCGGTGCGGTGCTGACCTTGCCTATCCCCACCAACAACGCCGCCGAAGTCATCCGTTATAATCCCCATGCTGTGGTCGGCAATGCCGACGCACCCGCTAACAAAAACATGATGGTCCATGGCCCGTGGGAAGATTGGCCCTGGCAAGGGGTTGTGCTGGCCGTGCACGTCATGCGGTTGCTCTCGGTGTTGTTAGGCATGGTGACGCTCTTGTTTACCTGGCGCACAGCCAAGCTCATCTTTCCCCGATCGGCGCGGCTTGCCTGGTTAGCGGCGGCGCTGGTTGCCTTTAACCCGCAATTTCTCTTTATCTCCGCATCGGTGACCAATGATACGCTGGTCACCGCCTGTGCGGCGATCAGCCTTTGGCTACTGCTGCGCATCGTACGTGATAGCCAGACGCATGCCGCTCCCCCTGCTGCCTCAACGTTAATCCTGTTAGGCCTAGTGCTTGGTGCAGCGGCGCTGAGCAAGGTCAACGGCTTGGCCCTTAGCGGCTTGGCCGGGTTAGTGTTGATTGTCGTTGCTTGGCGCCGTCGCAGTTTTTCTGAGCTGCTGCACATGGGTGTGTTGGCAGGGGTGGTTGTGGTGGCGGTGGCCGGTTGGTGGTATTGGCGCAACTGGCAACTCTTTCAGGATCCGCTGGCGCTCAGTGTGCTAACGGCAGTGCTGCCTGGTCGCGATGAGCCCCTTAGCTGGCGCGAGCTTCTCTCGCTAGCGCCGGGGGTCTGGCGCTCCTATTGGGGTGTCTTTGGCTGGTTTAATGTGGATATGGATAGCTGGCTCTACGCCCTTTACAGTGGCCTCTCCCTTTTGGCTGGGGTGGGGCTGGTGATGAGCGTGCGGCGCTGGTGGGGGGGCGTCAGCGGTGCTGCCTTGCTGCTGTTGACGCTCTGGATTCTGCTGGTTACCACCCTTGTCGTGCGCTGGGCGCAGATCAACTATCCACAGGGACGGCTGCTCTTCCCGGCTATTGGCGCGCTGGCAATTCTGTTGGCCGATGGACTGCTCAACTGGGCGCCCCAGCGCATCCAACAAATTGTCACCGTAACGACAACCGTGGCGCTGCTCATTCCCGCCACCGCCGCCCCTTGGCGCTGGATTGCGTCAACCTATCGCTCACCTCAATTGATTGCGGACAGCAGCAAAATTCCGGCGCCGGAGACGGCGATCTTTGGCAACGCTTTGCTGCTGCACGGCTATGCATTAAGCAGCACAGAAGCGACGCCGGGCAGTCCCTGGTCGCTTACACTCTACTGGAGCGCGTTACGCCCTTTGCCCCTTGACTACAGTATCTTTATCCATTTAACCGATGAGAACGGTGTGTTACAGGCGCAAAACGATTCTTTCCCAGCCGGCGGCGCCTTGCCCACGCGTGCGCTGGCCGTGGGACAAATTGCCCCCGATCAGCATCGGATTGAAATCCCGCCGGCGCTGCCCGCGAATACGTTATTGGAGATTGACATTGGCGTCTATGATTATCTTTCCGGCCAACGCCTCTGGGTCAACGGCGCCGATCAACTTCGGCTGGGCGATCTCCGGATCAACGCACGGCAGGCAACCGACGAGTTGCCTCCTGCCATCAACTTTGAAGATAAGATCGAGCTGATCGACTACGCGCTTGACCGCACGCTGGTTGCGCCCGGCGAATCGCTGAACATTGCGCTAACCTGGCAGGCGCAGCAGGCGCTGGCCACAGATTACACGGTCTTTGTTCATCTACTCTTGCCGCCCGATGCAGTTTGGGCGCAGGTGGATGAAGCGCCCCTGCAGGGGCAAGCCGCCACCTCAAACTGGCAACCAGGCCAGATTATCTCCGACTCCCACACATTGACCATCCCGCCCCAAGCGCCTAATGGCATCTATCGCCTTGAAATTGGCCTCTATGATCGACAGACGATGGATCGCCTCAAAGTTAATTTGGAAGATGCCGGCATTCTGATCGGATCGGTGCGCGTCCAAAAGTAGCCACCGGTTAAAACCGCGCCCTGGGGGCACCCGAAGCCGGTTGTCGATCCGCCATATCCGAGTGCGCTTCAGTGTACTTCCTCTAGCAGACGGGCATTTCAATGCTCGGCAACTGAACTCACACTGCCTTCGTTGCATGTTCTGGGTGCGTTCCAAATTGGGGGCGACAGACGAGAAGCTCAAATGGACCTTGCTGGTGCTTCGCCCCATTTGTGGTACGCACCCTCATGGTCTATAAGAGTTGACAACGCACCAACCCAAGCCTTAGAATTTCTCTTATTTACTGTACCAACCGGACGGTATAGCAACGGATAGGGGAAGATTCTATGCGTAACCCACGCCCTCATTTTGATACGATCGTTATCGGCGGTGGTTCAGCCGGCTGTGTGCTGGCCAATCGTCTGAGCGCCGAGCCTGGCCACCAAGTGCTGGTGCTGGAGGCCGGACGCCCCGATTATCTTTGGGACATTTTTATCCACATGCCTGCCGGCTTAACCTTTCCGATTGGCAACAGGCACTATGATTGGTGCTACCGCTCAGAGCCCGAACCCTTTATGCACAACCGGCGCATTGCCCACGGGCGGGGCAAGGTGTTGGGCGGTTCCAGCAGCATCAACGGGATGATCTTCCAACGGGGCAATCCCCTTGACTATGCACGCTGGGCCGGCGATCCGGGCATGGCAACTTGGGATTACGCCCACTGTCTGCCCTATTTTAAAAGGATGGAACATTGTTTGGCCGGTGAGGACGACTATCGTGGGGGAGATGGCCCCTTGGTGCTGGAGCGCGGCAGGGCTGCTACACCCCTCTACCAAGCCTTTTTTCAAGCGGTGGAGCAGGCCGGTTATCCTCTGACCAGGGATGTCAACGGTTACCAACAGGAAGGGTTTGCCGCATTCGACCGCAACATTTACCGGGGTCGGCGGCTGAGCGCAGCGCGTGCCTACTTGCACCCTGTCATGCCGCGGCCCAATTTGCAAGTGATGACACGGGTGTTGGTGACGCGCATCCTCTTTGCCGACAAGCGTGCGGTGGGGGTGGAGATCAGCCAGGGTCGCGGGCGTACACAAAAGCTCTATGCCAACGCGATTATCTGTTGCGGCGGCGCCATCAATTCCCCGCAGCTTTTGCAACTCTCCGGTGTCGGCCCGGCGGCGGCATTGGAGGCGCTTGCGATTCCGGTCGTACAGGATCTGCCCGGCGTTGGGGCGAATTTACAGGATCATCTAGAGGTCTATGTGCAGCACGCGTGCACCCAGCCCATCTCTATGTACCCGGCGCTGCAGTGGTATAACAAGCCGTGGATCGGCTTTCAGTGGCTCTTCTTTCGCCGTGGTCCGGCCGCCACCAATCACTTTGAAGCGGGGGGCTTTATCCGCAGCAATGATGAGATGACCTACCCCAACTTGATGTTCCACTTTTTGCCGTTGGCCATTCGCTACGATGGCACCTTACCCAGCCGTGGTCACGGCTATCAAGTCCATGTAGGGCCTATGTACTCTGATGCACGCGGTTCGGTGCAGTTAAAATCAGCAGACCCCACAGTCTATCCGGCGTTGCGTTTCAATTATCTCTCCACCGACCAGGATCGGCGTGAGTGGGTGGAAGCGATTTACTGCGCCCGTCACATCTTGCAACAGTCGGCCTTTGCCCCTTTCAACGGCGGCGAAATCGCGCCGGGACCGGCGGTGCAAAGTGACGCGGAGATTCTGGATTGGGTGGCGCGCGATGGCGAGACGGCCTATCATCCTTCTTGCACCTGTAAGATGGGCGTTGACGTGCTGGCTGTCGTCGATCCGCTGACGCTAAAGGTGCATGGAGTGGAAGGACTGCGTGTGGTCGATGCCTCGGTCATGCCCTACATTACCAACGGCAATATTTACGCCCCTACCATGATGATTGCGGAGAAAGCCGCCGATCTGATCCTGGGGAATACGCCGTTGGCTCCACTTGAAGTCGATTTTTATCGTCATGCCGAAAGCCGCGCGCTTGTTTAGAATGGGATTTAATAACTTATACCGAAATTGGAGACTAGAGACTAGAGATTGCACGAGTATACCTGATTGACTGACACATTGAATCTTTCTACCGCAAAGGGCGCGAAGATGCGCAAAGGGTACTCGAGTAGATTCTTCGCGTTGCTTTGCGATCTTCGCGGTAAAATAAGCTTTGTCAGTCAACCAGCGAGTATACTCTCCTGTCTCTAGGCTTTATTTCCACAACTTATACTCTGCAGCAGCACATTTACGGCTCATGCCCCATTGGAAGCACCGAAGGTGACGCGGCGTATCCTCTAATCCTTGAGAATGAGACGGAGAGGTGGAGCAATCAAGCGTGCCTATGAAAAAATCATTCCTGCGAGTGATGCGCTCCAACTGCGTCCGTGCTACACTTATCGCAATCAACAATATCGGATTAGCAATGAGTGCTGCAAGGAGAAAAAGCTAATGAAATTTGCTAAATGGACATTTCTGATTGCGGGAATTTGGGGTGTATTGGTAACGACGCCGCTCTACTTTATGGAAACACAAACGGGGTTGGACTATCCGCCGGTTCTCAACCACCCAGAGTACTATTATGGCTTTGCCGGGGTGACGCTGGCTTGGCAAGTGGCTTTTCTCATTATTAGCCGCGATCCCAAACGCTTGCGCCCGGTGATGTTGGCCGCCATTATCGAAAAGTTTTCGGCCCTTGCCTGGTTTGTCCTCTATTTCCAACAGCGCATCCCGACGATCTTGGTCGGCTTTGGCATGGTCGATTTGGTACTCTGCATCTTGTTTGTCATCGCCTATCTGCGTACAGCTGATGCAGCGGTAAGCCAGCAAAAAATGACTTACTAATCACGCTGGACAGACGCGTCTGGCTACTCGCTCAGCCCCCAATCTTTGGCCTTAACGGCGGCCGCTGTGCGCGAGGCCACCCCTAATTTGCTGAGAATATGGGCAACGTGGCTTTTAACAGTGTGAATGCTGACGACCAGTTCTGTGGCAATGGCGGCATTATCTAGTCCGGTGGCAATGAGGCGTAGCACTTCAACCTCACGGGTGGTGAGTACTTCACCACTCTCTGGGAGCGAAAAGGGCTCACTCGTTGCTACCGTGGACATCTGCGTTACTGTGGCCAACGCTTCCGGGTTTAAGCGCTCAAGTAACCGCAGGGCGCGCGGGCCATGCTCTGGATCTGTGCTGGCCAACTGCAACAAAGGGGTCACCACCGGCAGGCCATGAAAGTGCAACTTGCCGGGGGTCTCTGTTTGCTCAACCTCTAACAAGACCGGGAAGAAGCATTGCCGCGCCATTGCGTGTCTTCCCGCGCGCCAATAAGCATAAGCTAATGTCAGGCGTGCGTCACCAAAGGCGCCATAGATCAGATGCGCAGCTTGGGCTGTGACCACTTCAGTTAATAGCGTGACAGCTTCCTCTATGCGTCCCTCTGTTAGCAGCACCAGGCTGCGCACCTCATCTCGCAGCGGTTGATTAAAAAAGGGTTCATCCTGACTCTGTAACGTACACATTTGGGCGAAAAGGCTGTGCAACACCGCAAAGTGCTCATTGACCCAGGCCGCGCGCGCATAGAGGTAGAGGCAGGCAACCTGCCAATCACGGCGCAACGCAGCCTGCGCCGTGAAAATTTGAGAGAGTCGATCAAATGTATTTTGGGCCTGCGTCCAATTCCCTTGCATGGCTGTGCGCAATGCTTGCTGTAAGTAGCCCTCTACCTCAAGCCCGACCATCGTGAGCCCTCCCACATCTTCACTCAGGGCCAGCGCTACGGCACATTCACGTTCCGCCAAAGCCCATTCATCACGCCAGGTGGCAATCATGGAACGCAGAAAGGTCAACGATGCTTGCACCAACACATCATCGGCTAATTCATCATTGACTAACCCACCATTCGCTAATCCATGATTGACAGCGTAGTGAGGTGTTGGGAAGGCATCATCCCTCGCCGGTCCGCCGGTCCGCGGTAGCCACTGTTCAACCATTGCGACAAAGCGTTCTGCACGCAAGAGCGCGCCCGGCACAGCTAGAATGGGTGCGCGAAAACCAGGTGCAAAATAGTGGAGCGCCTGCCGGTCACCTGAATGCGCTAAGAGCGCCATTGCTTCGTCCAAGTCTGCTAGAAGAGGGTTCGGCTCGTTGGCCCAAAGCCACTGCCAGGCTCGGCCTGTCAGCAGCTGGACACGACTGGCCAGCGCAATCGGCAGGGCCAATGCCTGCGCGGTGGTCACATTGGCTGCGGCGACGTCCCCTAACAGACTTTGGGCAACGGCAAGGGCCACCAGTGCTTCACCTTGGGCGCCAGGCTCATCTTGGGCGGCAAAGCGCTGTGCAGCCTGTGCCAAAAGGGGCAATGCTTCCGTTAACTGCCACCGTACTAACCGAATTGAGCCCAGCAAATGTTGCAATCGTGGACGTTCCGCCACCAGTTCGGCGGGCAGCGTCTCGATTGATGCGGCCAGAAATTGCCAGCTATTGTTGTTGAGCAACTGTTGACCGTATGTTTCAAGTTGTTGAGCGGTCTCTTCCCAAGCCGCGGCCTGTAAATAGTGATTAATCTTACGCATCGCAAACTGCTCTGCTGCCCCGGCGCGACAATGCCATGTGCGCACCTGCTCTGATGTCGTGTCAGTGCGAAGCCGTTCGCGCAAAAAGGTTCGGAAGAGATCATGATAACGATAGACAGGCTGACCTGCGCGATCACGCTCATCCAGCTCAATTACAAAAAGATTGCGCCGATAGAGTGCTGCCAGCGTAGCGCCGGCGTTGGCTTGACCACTAACAGCGGCGCACAAGGCTGGCGTCAGTTCATCGAGAATGGCCGTGGCCAACAAAAAAGCTTGCAGCGTTGCGCCCTCACGGTTAAAGACCGTTTCCGCGAGATAGTCAAAGATATAGCGGCTGCTTTGGCCGACCTGTTTGAGAAAGCTCATGCGTTCACTGCGCTTTGGGATACCTTCCAGTGAAGTAGCGAGCAGAGTCATACCCGCCGCCCAGCCCTCGGTGCGCCTGAGTAGGGTGTCAAGATCAGCCGGATCCAGCGCAAGCCCAAATGATTGGTTGAACAACTCTGCTGCTTCTGGAGCGGTGAAACGCAGCGCAGCCAACCTAATTTCGATCAATTCCCGGCGCGCCCGCAACTGTGCCAGCGGTAGTGGCGGATCATGGCGAGTAGCAATCACGACAGTGACATGGGGCGGCAATCGTTCCACAAAATAGGTGAGTACGGCATAGATCGTCTCATCGGTAATATAGTGAAGGTCGTCGATCACCAAACAGATGGGCGCAGTCTGCTCCGATAGTTCATTGATCAACGTTGCCATCACCCGGATTCCTATACTGGCGGTTGCTTGGGCGTTGTTCGATCCTGCCATCGCAAGAAGCGCTGCGGCAGCGGCAGGGATGGTGGGAGCAATGGAATGGTACGCACTGGCGAAGAGACGCAGAAAACGCAGCAATTCATCGTCCTCGCCATCAAGGGTTAACCAAGCAAATTGCACCTCTGGCGCCTGCGCAACCGCACCCGCCACCAACGTTGTCTTGCCATAGCCGGCCGGCGCCGAAACCAGCACCAGACGCACCTGGCCAATGGCATTGACTATCGTCGCCAGCAACGAACGGCGCGCCACCACCGCCATGCGCATTCGCGGTGGATATAGTTTAGTGCGAGCAAAAAGAAAGACATCATCCAGCATAGTAAATCTTTAACCGCTCATAAGGGCGAAGCAGTGAAACCGTTGCAATTACCACTTTTCATTCAGAGTAAAGTGTGGATAGAGACATTATCCTTGGCGAAAAGTATAGCAGAGGTGAGGGCGAATGAAAAGTGGTTTGTTGTGTATGGGTGCGTCCCATTTGGGGGATTGGCCAAGCAACTAAAATTCGTTAACCAGAGTATCCCCCCAAATGTGGTACGCACCCGTTGTGTATGGGCGTGTCCATTCCATCAACAGTGACGCTTTCTTCATAAAACGTTGTTGAAACGTTGCGCAAACTCCCCGCCACGTAAGCTGATATTGAGCACAAAATGACCAAAAAGTGAGTCCGAAGTGGGCTGGTAACAGGGCAATGCTCGGCGCGACACTAGCCCCATCGGCAACACAATGAAGTCACAGTGAAATCAATTGATAAACATAAAATCAGCTTTAGAATAGGGAGTCACAAATGTCTACACCAACAAAATCTTACCACCACGCCATCGTCATTGGCGGTAGCATGGCCGGCTTACTGGCCGCCCGCGTTCTCAGCCACCATTTCCAGCGCGTCACCTTGCTGGAGCGCGACCCGATTAGCGATCAGCCGGAGGCGCGTAAAGGACAAGCCCATACCCGCCATCTGCATGGACTGTTGGCTAAGGGGTTGGAGACCATGAGCAGCTATTTTCCCGGCTTGGTCGATGATCTGGTGGCTGGTGGCGCGATGGCCGTCGATATGGGCGAGGGGATGCGCTGGTATGTCGAGGGGGGCTATCGCCGGCAATTTAAGAGCGGCATGATCGGCGCGCTCATGAGCCGTCCCTTCCTGGAATGGCAAATTCGGCGGCGGGTGCTGGCGCTGCCCAATGTCACCCTACGCAGCGGCTGTGCCGCGGCAACGCTACAGACAGATCCGGATCACAGCCGCGTGACCGGGGTAATGCTGACCCCGCGCGACCAGGCTGGGCAAACGGAGATCCTGAGCGCCGACCTGGTGATCGACGCCGGCGGGCGCGGCTCGTCGTCGCCCAAGTGGCTGGTCGAACTGGGCTATGCCAAAGCGCAAGAGAGTTTTGTCAAGGTCAACGTCGGCTACGCTACCCGTCTCTATCGCCGCCGGCCTGGCGACATGACGGGTGCGCAGTTATTGATGATCGCGCCGGCGCCGCCGCATGGCAAACGTACGGGGCTTATCTTTCCCATGGAAGGCGACCGCTGGATCTGCACCTTGAGCGGGTGGGCTGGCGACCATGCCCCCACCGATGAAGCCGGCTTTATGGCCTTTGCGCATAGCTTGCCCGCGCCTGACCTCTATGACATGCTTACGCACCTGGAGCCTATCTCGGAGTTCATCCCCTATAAATTCCCCGGCAGCCTGCGCCGTCATTACGAGAAATTGGCGCGCTTCCCGGAAGGGTACCTGGTCTTGGGCGATGCCATTTGCAGCTTTAATCCCGTCTATGGTCAGGGGATGACCTCGGCGGCTATGCAAGCGGCAGCGCTGGACCAATTGTTGGATAAAGGCCACGAACTTGAGGGGCTGTGGCGCGCCTTTTTCAAAGCCGCCGCGCAGGTGGTCGATATTCCGTGGCAGTTGGCTGTGGGTGAGGACTTCCGCTATCCTGAAACCGAAGGGGTGAAACCGGCCGGCGTCGACCTCATCAACCGCTATGTGAGCCAGGTGCACCGGGCAACCCATCATGACCCGGAGGTCTATACGGCGTTCCTCAAGGTTATGAATCTAATGGCCGCGCCGACGAGTCTCTTCCACCCCAAGGTGTTGTGGCGGGTCTGGCGCAGTAGCCGCAAGTCGCCGCACCGCACACCTAGCTTGCGCCCACACAGCAACCTGGCGCCCTCCGAAAAGTAAGCGTCTAGGCAGCGATAACGTGCCCGGCATCTCGGAGATGCCGGGCACGTTGCATTGGCGTACAGTGCAATTGTAAGCTTCACGCTTATTACAGCCATGCAAAAACACTATACTTTGATGCGGTGCGTACCACAAATAGGGCGAAGCACCTATAAGACCAGTGAGTGCTTCGCGCCCATCGCCCTCGTTTGGGACGCACCCACTTTTGTGCAACTCTGCGCAATAAAATGCGTAATGAAGAGTAGCTCTTTGCCGTGGAATGTCACTTGGGAATGTCACTTAAATGGATTGCCCCCGCATCCGTCAAAGGTAACCATGGATGGAAAAATCCATTTTAATTGGGAGGAGGCAATAACATCTACTATGCAGCAGCGCCCCACGCCCCAATTTGTCCCACCTGTTGGCCAGCGCACCGCGCGCTTAAGTCGGCGCTCCTTTTTGCGTTGGGGCGCCACCACGCTGCTGGCTAGTGGGGTGCTGATTAGTTGTTCGCCTGCTGAAAGGCGCACCACCCCTGGGGCTGGCAATAGTGCAACCGGCCTCGTCACAACGTCTCCTACTGCGCCAAAACGTGAAGAAATCCAGTTGGTCTATCAAGATTGGCGCACCGACTGGTTTCCCGGCATGGTGCAGGAAATGCTGGCTCAATTCCACGAAGCGCATCCAGATCTGCGCGTCTTTTTTACACCGGATCCGGATAATCTGGCCGACGAAATGTTGGCAGAAATGGAAGCCGGCACCGCACCGGATGTATTGGATGGCTGCTGCACCTTTTTCCCCACCTGGGCGCAGCAGGGGCATATGCTAGATCTAAGACCCTATGTCACCCAGGATTTAGACGCAGCAACGATTGCCGATTGGGACCCCGCCCAATATCGCGCCTTTTTCCTGCGTGATGGCCGCCAATTTGGTCTGCCCAAATATCATGGCGCTGTGGCGCTCTACTACAATAAAGATCTCTTTGACCAAAGCGGCGTTGCGTATCCAACCGCACAATGGGACCATGACGATTACCTGGCCGCTATGTCCCAATTGACGCAGGATAGCAGCGCCGGCAGCGACAGTGGCCAGCGTGAAGTGTGGGGCAGCATGCTTGACGTGGCGTGGGATCGTATTCAGCTCCACGTCAATAGCTGGGGCGGGCATTTGGTGTCGCCCTATGCACCGACAAACTGCGCCTTTCATAAGCCCAAGGCAATGGCCGCGTTGGCCTGGCTCCACGACCGCATGTGGCAGGATCGCGTCATGGCCACTTTCCCCGATGTGCAATATATGTCACCGCGCAGCGCCTTTATCAACAAGCGTGTGGCGATGGTGGAAGAAGGCTCGTGGGTCTTAAAAGATATTTTACTCAATGCCGACTTTCGCGTCGGGGTGGCGCCCATGCCGGCGGGGCCAGCGCGGCGCGCAACCTTAGCCACCTCTGATGGTTATGGCATCTATGCCGGCACTGACTATCCTGACGCGGCCTGGGAGTTAGTTCAATTTCTGACCAGCGAAGCCTATGGGTTGGCCATGGCCAAAGCTAATTTTTTACAACCGGCGCGCGCCTCTTTGGTCAATGCCTGGATCGATTTTGTCCGCGCCGAGTTTCCTGACAAGGCAGCAGAGATCGATCTGGCTGCCTTTGCCGATGGCCATCTGCACGGCTATTCGGTGACGGTGGAGATTGCAGAGAATATGGTCCAAGTTCAGCCGGAAGTTGTGGGGGCGTTTGAAAAGGTCTTTACCCTAGATCAAGAGCCAGTGGACTATCTGCGCATTATCTGTGCCGAAATTAACCGGCGCCAAGATAGCTTTGACCCGCAACTGCCCCAACTGGCAGAGTGAGTTCAAGGGACTTATGCACTTTATTAAAAATCGGCAACTGGGCCTGCGCAAAAAAATTATCTTGTGGGCTTTTGTGCCGACGGCCATTATTCTGGCCGCAGTGGCGGCAGTGAACTATATTGCCTATCGCCAGGTGGCCGAAACGTTGATTATAGAGCGCGACGAAGAGGTGACGCGCTTGGCCGCCAGCCAGATTGCCACTTCCTTGATGGAGTATGCCGATCTGCTGGCCGCTGAAGCGCGCAACGCTGAGCTTAGCCAGGGTGATAGGGTCTACCAACAGGCGGCCTTGGCGCGCGCCCACAACCGGCTAGCCATCTTTGATGGCGGCGTGATCATGCTCGACAGCTTTGGGGAAGTGGTTGCGGCTGAACCCCAACGCCCTGATCTCATGGGCGCGGATTGGTCGGAACGCCCCTACTTCCCGCAAGTTCTGCGCACCACGCGCCCTGCCTTTTCTGATACACTCTATGATGGCCTGGCCAGCGCAGCCGTAGTTACCGTAGCGGTGCCCGTCTTTGGTGAACAAGATGAAATCATGGGCATGTTGGTGGGCATGTTTCAACTGGGCGCCACCAGCATTAGCACCTTCTATGGTGACATTGTGCGGCTGCGCTTTGGCCGCCACGGCATCGCCTATCTGGTTGATGGCGCGGGGCGTGTGCTCTATCACTCCAATGCAGACCGAATTGGGGAAGATTTCTCGGCAGAGCCAGTTGTGCAGCAGTTAATGGGCAGGACCGTACTGGCCAATGTGACCAGCAGTGACCGTGTGGGCGCGGTGCGCACCCGTGATCGCGAGGGGCGAGAGATTGTGGCCGGCTTTGCCCAAGTGCCAGGGGCGGCGTGGGGTCTGGTGACGGAAACCAGTTGGCTCACCTTGCTCGATATGGGCAATATGTACCAACGCTTTTTATTGGGGCTGTTGGTGCTGGGCGTCATTGCGCCGGCGCTCTTTGTCTCACTCGGCGTGCACCGGATTATGCAGCCGGTAATTGATATGACCGCCGCGGCGCAAAAGGTGGCGGCTGGCGATTTTGCCCAAACCATTGTCACCAATACTGGTGATGAAGTGGAGATGTTGGCGGCGCAGTTTAACCAAATGTCAGCCCAGTTGCGCGCCTCCTACACTTTGTTGGAAAATCGGGTGGCCGAACGCACCAAGGTGCTCTCCACCCTGATCGATATTGCCGAAGGGGTCAATCGCTCGCTGGAGTTGGAGGAGACGCTCAATCACTCTCTAGCCAAGACACTTCAGGTGCTCGACATTGAAGCCGGCGGCATCTATTTGTTTAACAGTAAGACGGCAACCTTGCGTCTTGCCGCCCATCGCGGCTATGCGCCGGAACTTGTTGCCCAGATGGATAATCTGGCGCTGGGCGAGGGCTTTAATGGCTTTGTAGCCCAGCACTGTCAACCGATTGTTGTCGATGATATTAGTAAAGATACACGTTTGGCGCGTTCCGGTGTAAGTCGGGCGGGTGTTCACGCATTGGTCAGCGTGCCGCTTCGTTCCAAAGATAAATTGGTAGGCACCTTGTTCGTCACGACCTATGCCCCCCGCAAGTTTAGTGAGCAAGATATTAACTTGCTGACGTCGATTGGCTATCAAGTGGGGGTGGCAATTGAAAATGCGCTCCTTTATGGCCAGGCGCAGCAGTTGGCCGCCCTTGAAGAGCGCAGTCGCTTGGCACGCGAGTTGCACGACTCGGTGACACAGGCGCTCTATAGTCAGACACTGCTGGTAGAGGGTTGGAAGCAGATGGCGCTCAACGGTCAGTTGAATGATATTACAGAGCCATTGCTTGAGTTAAGCCAGTTGACTAAACAGGCGCTGAAAGAGATGCGACTGCTGGTCTATGAATTACGGCCGCCTGATCTTGAAAAAGAAGGGCTGATCGGCGCCTTGCACAAACGGCTCAACGCGGTGGAAAACCGTTCCGGCCTAGAGGCGCGCTTGATCACCCACGGCATTGTAACAGATCTTCCTCTAGAGTTAGAGGAGAATCTATACAGGATTGTGCAAGAGGCGCTAACAAATGCCTTGAAACATGCCGAGGCGCAGCATGTCACCGTCCAACTTTATGCCGAGGATGGTCAGATTGCAGTGGAAGTTCATGATGATGGGTGCGGTTTTGATCCAGCCATCGCGAGCGAGAATGGCGGGCTGGGCTTGATGAGCATGCGTGAACGGACCGAGAAATTAAATGGGCTGTTCACAATTCGCTCTGCACCGGGGGAGGGCGCCACGGTTTGTGTGCAGGTTCCTTTTAAAGTTAATGGCATTACCTTATCTCAACAACTTGAGGTGCATTATGGATAGACCCATTAGAGTATTGATCGCTGATGATCATGCGATTGTCCGCCGCGGTCTACGCACATTGATTGCCAGCCAGCCGGATATGGAGGTGGTTGCCGAGGCAGCGAATGGCGCGGATGCCGTGCTGAAGGCGCGCACCATGCAGCCGGATGTAATCTTGATGGATATGGTCATGCCCCGTAAGGATGGGGCAGCCGCCATTCGCGAGATCAAAAGTCACAATGGCGAGGCGCGTATCCTCGTACTTACCAGCTTTGCCGAAGATGACAAGATTTTCCCTGCCATCAAGTCCGGCGCGCTGGGGTATTTGCTAAAAGATACAGAGACCGACCAGTTGTTACAAGCGATCCGTGATGTCAACGACGGCAAATCGTCGCTGGATCCCAATGTGGCGCTGCGCGTCATTCGTGAACTCAACCATCAGTCGAATCTGCCGCCTACCGAAGATCCTTTGACTGAGCGTGAGTTAGAGGTTTTGCAACTGGTGGCGCAAGGGTTGACGAACCAGGAAATCGCCGACCGTCTGACCCTAGGTGAACGCACCGTTGGCAATCATATCAGCAGTATTCTGAGCAAGTTGCATCTGGCCAATCGCACGCAAGCTGCGCTTTATGCCCTGCGCGAGGGGATTGCGCCGTTGCGGCCGGTGCCGGCATAATCGTGGGACTGAGTGGCAAGCTGACCGGCAGCTTGGGAGCTGCCGGTCAGCTTTTTTAGGCTCTTCGCGACTTGGTGGATCAGTTCGGTAGTGCGCCCAGGGGGCTGTGCTACTCGCCACTCACCATCCGCCACCGTTTGACCAGATACACTATGTCGTACAGAACCCTTTTCTATTGGGGATAGATCGTGCGAATGCCTATCTGGTCTTGTTTTTGTAATTCGCGCTTGAGCGTACCTGTGGTAAGCCGGGGATACATGACCGTTTTGGCGTCGGTGAAGTGGCCCAGGATCAGCCAATGGCCAAATTCGTGGAGCAGTGCACTTTGCAGATCCACCTCATCTGCGGCGGGCGCGCCGGTGGCATCCCAGGTGTAGTCATCGTTAATCCAAATGTCGGCCTCTACAATGGTGGCGTCACTCGTATACCAGACCTGGGCCGCCGCGGCGCGTTCCTCGTTTCCCTTGTGCATAAAGAGAATTTCATTGACCCCATCATAGCCGGTCTGGGTGGCAGCCGTTGTCCCCGCATAGTTCAGCTTAAAATCCACCCCGGCTACGGCGCCCCAACTGGCCGCGGCAGCCATAACTGCGTTACGAAAGTCGGCGCTGCTCCCATTTGCCTGATCCACTTGCACAGTATTCAGGTTGAGATAATAAGGTGCTCCGGCATGAGGTGTAGGCCACTTGCGACTCTCGGCTGACGCTTTGATATAAAGGCTGCCCGCGAAAGCAGGGGTTGTCTCTGTAGCCGGCGCGACGGCGGTGGCGCCAAAGGGGTGATCATGTCGCGGCAGTTGCGACTGTAGCACCGGGAGACGCTGCGCCGCTGCCATTGCTGACAGCACGCGATCCACCGGCTGCGCTAGCGCCAAGTCATAGTTGACGGCAACGCCATCCTGTAGCAAGAATTTCCCGGCTGCGCCATCCACCATCTCCCAGATCCCACCTTGTTTTTGGAGCACGACCAACACCTCTTCCCCTGGCGTAAAGTTGGCGGCATGGGGCGACAACATACCCAACCCCTCTGCCGGCAAATAGCCACCCGCTGTTCGCACCACAACATGATTTTGTGCTGCCCCGTTTTGTGCTGCCCCTAGCAGAGAATTGCGCACAGCAATGGTGACGTCACTGGCAATCATTGTATGATTGTCGGTCCAAAAGCTGTGCACGCGGCTGACTTGACCGCGCACGATCAGATCTGAGCGCGCTGCCAATGCCGCGAAGATGACTCCGGCAGGCTGGTCAGTGGTCGATAAGGGCAAAGGTTGGCTGGCTTGAAGATGATTTGAGTCTGCTGTTGCTGTGACAGGAAGGCTTTGTGCAACTAATAAAGAGAAACAAACGAGAACTAACAAGGGGGTCCGTAGATAAGGGTTTCGCGAACGGCGCATAAAACGTCTCACACCTCCAATCGTAGACTCTATCCGGCGCGTGAGTAATTTTACCTAGGGGACCAGGTATTTTTCCATAGCTATGACGTAGATGTGTAGGGAAAATTACTCACTTGAGTTTCCGATTATATAGGAACTTTTCCCTATTGCCCAAATGTAAAGTGCACAGAATCAGGAAAATTATTTGAGTATTATTCCTAGAAAATTCAGGTTTGATTGCTCATTCAAGTCAAGTATTCTGCCTCATGCGCCGTTGCACCATCCGTGATAAGCTTTATAGAGGTCAGATAATGTTCGCCGAAGAGGGTAAGAAGTGCAAGCGATAAACCTCGCTAGCGCAGTCGCCGATCTCTTATCGGCTTCGTTATCCGCTCAAGCGCAAAATTGTGTTTTTGTTGCGCCTAAAGAAGCGACGATCCCTGTTCTTTCTCCCACCAACGGGGCAGTCGTCTCCACGAAAAGCTTGCTATCAGATTGAAGATAAGGAGAAGTAATCGTTATGAAGACAAAATTTTCTAAACTTTTTAGCATTTTGCTGGTGGTTGGTCTGCTCACCAGCTTCGGCGTCTTGCCCGCTTTGGCGGCCGATGCAACCGGTGCGCCGGGTGATGGCCCTGCGAATGCTGTTTCACCAGTGAGTGGCGCCGTACAAATTGCCCCAGGCCAATGGCAGTGGTATGTTTTCCGCTCGCAGCTTCCAGTGAATGTAGAAGAGTCGGATGAAAATGCCGTGACGAATCCAGCCGATGCCACAGTGGATGCTGCGTTGCAGATCTACTCAGGCAATGTAGATTTTGAGGTTTGGTCGCCCAATGATCTGAACAATTGGCGTGACAATGTTGACTTTACGCCAATGGGTCAAGGCACAGTCAATGAGTTCATGAATGGCGATCCGCTCTTCTGGCAAGGTTCGTTCAAGGCCAATAATAACTATTATCTGATCGTGATGAACCGCACCAATCAGCCGGCCTACTACTCCTTAAGTATTACGGGTGATGTCGCGTTGCCGTCGGCGTTGACGCTAAATTCAAATATGCAATCCACAGCCACGGCACAGACATCAGCTAACCAAGGCACGCCGCAAGAACCAGCGATGAGCACCGGCGAAATGGCACTAACGGTCGAGACCCCAGCGACCACTACGGCCACTACATCGAGTAATGCAGCACCAAGTAATACTGCATCGACTGCTGAATTGGCGACTGGCCCCAGCACTGCGGTGGCGCCGGCTAGCGGTTCCGTGCGCATTGGCCCTGGCCAGTGGCAGTGGTATGTATTCCATTCACAGGTGCCGTTTACCAAGGTCGATACGACTGAAGATGTTGTGACCAATCCCAATGATGCCACCGTTGATGCGGCCTTGCGCACTTCTTCCGGCAGTGTAGATTTCCAGGTTTGGTCGTCCAACGATCTGAACAATTGGCGTGACAATGTTGACTTTACCCCAATGGGTAAGGGCACAGTCAATGATTTCATGAGTGGCGATCCGCTCTTCTGGCAGGGTTCGTTTAGAACCAACAGTGACTACTACTTGATTGTGATGAACCGCACTGATCAACCGGCTTTTTATACCCTGAATATCACAGGGGATGTGAGCTTCCCCACCACTACAACCTTGCCGGTTAACTAGTTTCTGTTGCGAAACTCGGGATGAAGGTGACAGTCACTTACAATGTCCAGTGTAAGCTGATACGCAAAGTGTCGGAAGTGACTGTCACCGAATCTTTCGCAACAAGTACTAACTAGTGTCGGTTGATGAGCGCTAGAATACAGAAAGATTTTTATGCTCATCCTATAAGTAACGATTGAGCGCAACGCCGGCAGGGATCTCTGCCGGCGTTGCTTTTAGGAACTGCTCCTACTACAAACCCCAGTTCAGAAGTATCAAAGCAAATGCATATGTGGAGATTCATCCTGACCAGTGTGCTGATAGCAACTTTATATTTGTTGAGCGGTCAGGTTGTCTTGGCTGCGGAGATAGAGAGTGGCGGCAACGACCCAGCGCATCCCTTCGTTCCTGTGGATGGTTGGGTTACGCTTCCCGCCGGCGCCCACCATTGGTACGCTTTTCGGGATGAAGGTGACAGCACAACTATTGCCGTGCGCCTAACGGTCTTACCCCCTGCTAGTGCTGCCTTTACTGTGCTGACGGCAGAACAGATCCATAAGTGGGAGCGAGGTGAAGAGTTTCAGGCCGTAGGTGCCGGCACGCCCTTCAAGCTATTTAACAACGACCTCTACTGGACCGGTAGCTTTGTCCAATCGGGCTCCTACTATGTATTGGTTGAGAGCACCGGACGGAGCGAGAGCTATTACAAACTTACCATTACCGGTAGGCAGGTCTCTTTTCCCAAAGTACACATGCCGCGGGTAGAGGGCTCCCCCACCGGTTCTCCAGATGATCTTGCTGTTGCACCAGAATCCACACCTTTAGCCTTTTCTCCGAATATTACCTCCACAGTAACGTCCAGTCCTGAAAATCCCTTACCGCCTATCGGTAAATTGATCACCATCACGCCGGGAGAAGTTCACTGGTATGCCTTTCGCGATGAGGGTGACGAATCTACGATTCAGGTAAGGGCCGACGCCACCCCCGACCACTGTCTCTCTTTTCAAGTATGGACGCCAGAGGAATTAGCGCGCTGGCGCCTGGGCGGGGACTTTCGCCCGGTTGGCCAAGGCACAGCCAATGCTGCCCTTAAGGCCGATCTCTTTTGGACGGGCAGTTTTGTTAAATCAGGGACCTACTACGTCGTGGTTGAGCGTGATCCGGCCGTCCGTGGCCCATGCAGCTACCAGCTTACGGTCATAGGCAATGACGTTTCGCTAATGCTATCGCCAAATTGAACAATAATGGCTCATCTAAGCAAACTGTGCAAACCACTGTTTTCAGCAGTGACAAAGCTTGCGTTTGCACAATTCCGTCTGATGAGCAAACTATCGTAGTATTTGCAGACCGTCTGCCCGCCCTTCGGCGGCCTGCGATGGTCGAAACTTGCCTATTTCATTGGAGAACACAGCCAGTGCAAGAGGCGGCGACCAAGTACAACCGGTAGCATAAAATAAATGACGCTTAAAATAAATGACGCTCATAGGGCGAAGAGGTGAAATCGTTGCAACTACCAGTAAAGAATGGAACGATTTCACCCGGAGACCTAGATGAGCCAATAAACGATTTACCCCAAAGCGATAGGCGCAAACATTGATACTAGGGCAAAGTACGTTTAGCGCAGTAGGACAGAGGTCGGGACTGAAGTGTACTACGCCGTTCGATAGGCGTTACTGTCAGGGATGACTGTCGCTGAGCGGTTGTGGTTGGCCGAACAAACTAGGCATGGTCCGTGACAGTCATCACAACTAGTGTCAACAGAATCTGAATAAGCAATTATTTGTTTAGCTTACAAACTGGATATACATTGCTCACATTTAATTAATCGTATTTTTGTCGTAAATCCTTCGCGCAAAAATAAAACTCATTCATTTTCTGTGTAATCTGTATAATTTGAACAAAAAAGTCTTAAAACCTTTGTTGATTTATGGTTCTTTCCTTGGTTGACAAGCAACTGAGCATCGTTTACAATGTCAGTGCTTTAGCATCCAATTGAAACAAATTGCTGCCAATCCCTAGTCACACAACCCTATAAGTTTTTGATTTTTTGCTCTGCTCTGTATGAATGCCGAGTTGCGGGCTTGGCCACAGAGAATTTACAGACACCTAAGGAGAAAGCACTTGCTCCGTTACGCGCTAGAACGCTTGATGTGGTTGCTTCCTACTATCCTAGCTATGGCCTTAGTGACTTTTATCGTGATGCATGCAACCCCCGGAAGTCCTCTCGATCCATCGGCGCCCAACGCCAATCCGCTAAGCCCAGAACTACAAAAGAATCTGGCTGAAAAGTATGGCCTAGATAAGCCGTTGCCCGTGCAATTTTTAAACTTTCTCTGGAATGCCTCACGGCTTGATTTTGGCTTCTCTTATCAATTTAAAAGCCGCACCGTCACTGAAATCATTGCCAACACCTTTCCGGTCTCACTGCAGTTGGGTGCGATCGCCTTCGTCTTTGCCGTGGTGGGTGGGATCACGCTAGGGGTATTGGCGGCCATGAATCAGAATAGCTGGATTGATTACCTCTGTGTCTTTATCGCCACGATGGGCGTTAGCCTCCCCAACTTTGTCATCGGTATTCTCTTCCTGCTGCTCTTTAGCATTACCCTCCAATGGTTTCCGGCCGTCGGCTGGGATACCCCGCGCCATTGGGTCTTACCCTCCGTTACCCTGGGCCTAGGCCAACTGGCGATCATTGCACGCTACACCCGCTCCAGCGTCCTCGACGTAATCCGCTCTGACTATGTGCGTACGGCGCGCGCCAAGGGCTTGGCCGACCGTATGATTATGGTGCGCCACATCTTAAAAAATGCGCTGATCCCGGTCGTCACCATTCTAGGCCCCATCTTTGCCGCCATTGGCACCGGCTCTTTTTTCGTAGAACAGGTCTATTCAGTGCCGGGCATGGGTAAGTTCTTTGTCACCAGCATGAGCAGCCGCGATTATAACATGATCATGGGCGTCATCCTGTTGTATGGCGTCTTTCTAGGCATTATGAACTTGCTGGTCGATCTGGTCTATGGCTGGCTAGACCCAAGAATTCGCTTTGATTAAGTAACCAGGGAGGACAGTTCATATGGCTAGCGCGACACCAGCGACCGCACCACGGCCAGCAACCGCATCAACATCACCGTTAAAAATGCGCAAAGAGACCAATCTCTGGCTTGATGCTTGGCAGCGGCTCCTACGTAACAAGTTGGCTGTCATCGGCGGTACAGTTGTGCTCATCTTCCTTGTGCTGGCCATCTTTGCTGATGTGATTGCACCCTACCCTTATGACAAGAGCAATTTTGCCGACTCCTATCAGTCACCGAATGCAACTTATTGGCTAGGCACCAGCCCCTTAGGGCAGGATATGCTCAGCCGTCTCATCTATGGCGCGCGTGTCTCCATGTTGGTGGGGTTGGGCGCCCAGGTGCTCGTCTTGCTCATCGGCGTACCGATTGGCGCAGTCGCTGGCTACTATGGGGGACGACTTGACCTCTATCTCATGCGCTTTGTCGATGTGATGTATGCCTTCCCCACGCTGCTCTTTGTGATCTTAATTATGTCGGCGCTGGGTGCCGGCTTGGTCAATATCTTTATTGCGATTGGCCTAACCGGCTGGGTCACGCTCTGCCGGTTGACACGGGGACAATTTCTGACGCTGCGGGAAAAGGAGTATGTGACGGCAGCGCGCGCAGTTGGCGCAACCTCCCGTCGCATCATCATGAATCATTTACTGCCCAATGCCCTGACCCCGATCATTGTTGCCATTACTTTTGGCATCCCCAATGCCATCTTTACCGAAGCTGCTTTGAGTTTTATTGGCGTGGGGATCAATCCACCCACCCCCAGCTGGGGCCAGATGGTTGGCGAATATCAACAGTATCTGCGCAGCTACTGGTATTTGGCCACCTTCCCGGCCATCGCGATTGGGGTAACGATGCTTGCGTTCTCGTTTCTAGGTGATGGTCTGCGCGATGCGCTGGATCCGCAAATGAAACGGTAATTATCTAAAGTGCGGTTATGTTGAAAACGGTAGTTTCCTCATCTGCTTACTCATCTGCTTAATCGAGAAGATGAGCGACCGTTTTCAAACACAGCCCACTATAAAATCCAACTGGAGGAGAAGCATGATGCAAGATTGGACAAAAGACCCTCAACAGGTCGAACTTTTTGTCAAACGTTCAGAGGCCGCCGGGGTCAGCCGCCGCGACTTCATGAAGATCTTGGCGGCGGCTTCCGGCGCCGGCCTGGTAGTCGCCGCCTGTGGCCCCAATGCGCCGGTCGAGAGTGGCAGCGGTGGTGAGACCGCCGCCACGACAAGTGGTGGTGAAGCGACAGCAGGCGCAATGGCGCCTGATGAACAGCAGATTGTTCGCTTCCCCTTTGGCAGCGAACCGGCCAGCCAAGATTTTAACTTTGATCTCTACTGCGGTGGTGAGACTGAGTTGTGGGCTGGGTTATTGCGCTTCGATGTTGACTATAAACCCGTCCCCTACGTCGCTGAAAGTTTTGATGTTAGTGAGGATGGCACGGTCTACACCTTCAACTTTGCCCCCGATCAGACTTGGAGCAATGGTGACCCCGTCACTGCCCACGATTTTGAATGGTCCTTTAAGCGCCAACTAGATCCGGCCAATGGCGCGCCCTATGCCGCCTTCCTCTTTGATATTAAGAATGGCGAAGCACTCAATACCAGTACAGAGGGCGTCACCGCCGATATGGTCGGTGTGAAGGCGCTGGATGATGCGACACTAGAGATCACGCTGGAAGGGCCGCGCGGCTACTTCCCCACTGTCATGGCCTACCTCGCAGCGCTGCCGGCCCATCGTGCTTCGGTTGAGCAATTTGGCGAAAAGTGGACTGAGGCCGCCAACATTGTCACCAATGGCCCCTGGACCATGACCAAGTGGGAGCATGATTCGGAGATGGTCTTTGAGCGCTTTGATGGTTTTGCGCTGGAGCCCAAGGCCAAATTGCGTAAACGCATTGCCACCATCGTGGACACCGCCGCCCAACTGGCCGCCTACGAGGCCAATGAAATTGACCGCGCCCAGGTGCCGGTGGCCGAGGTCAAACGCTTGCAGGGCGACCCCACCCTCTCCAAGGAATTGCAAACCTTCTCGCTCACGGGCACCTTCTACCTGGCACCCTCCTATTCCATGGCCCCCTTTGATGTCAAAGAAGTGCGGCAAGCGCTCAACCACGCCATTGATCGCGACACCTTGATCAACAACGTGTTGCAGGGCATTGGCAAACCGGCCTATACCTTCGTGCCACCCGATTCACCCGGCTATTTGGACCCGGCCCAATATGACTGGATCCAAGGCGCTACGGAGTATAATCCAGAAAAGGCCATGGAACTGCTCAAAGGCACCCCCTACGAGGGCGGACAAAATTGGCCGGCGGTCACCATCACCTACCGCGCCGATGAACTTTCTGGCGTGCCTGGTCTAGTGGTGCAGGCGATCCAGGCGATGCTCAAGGAAAATCTGAACATGGATGTGCAGTTGGAAGGGTTGGAGGGACGCGTCTTCCGCAGCCGCATGTTTGAGAAGACCATTCAGCTTAACTATGTGCGTTGGTACATGGATTACCCCGATCCGAACAACGACCTCTTCTTGGTCTGGTACTCCAACCGCGCCAGCGGCACCCGCCATGAATATAACGATGAGGAGTTTAACAGCCTGGTAGAACAGGCTGCCGGCGCCCCCACCTTTGAAGAACGTATGGTGCTCTATGCCCAAGCAGAACAGCGCATGATCGAAGATGGCGCCGCCACCTATGTCTACTATCCCTTTGGTCTGCGCCTTTACAAGCCGTGGGTGCAGGGGCTGCCGGTCAACTCGGCTGGTTTGCCGGTGCAGGATTGGAACATCTACTTTGGACTACCGCAAGAGGTCTATGTGGTCGATCATCCGGATCGGCCAGAACTAAGCTGACAAACGCGTCCGCTCGTATAGTTTCTTTTGTTACGCCTACTGACGAGGCATGTTGCAACATGCCTCGTCAGTAGGCGTAATATTTTCGCTCATATGGGCGACAAACTGAAATTGCACGATTTCCCAGAGAGAAAAAGCGCAATTTCAGTCGCATACCTATATGAGCCAATATTTTTATGTTTTTCGCAAGCTCTTTCATCTCTTTCCGCTGCTGTGCCCTCTAAACATCTTCGTAAGCAAGTTCTGTAAGCTTTGCCATAAAATTCCTCGTAATCACACCGTAACTTTTCCGAAATCTTACATAGCAGCCGCTTTTTCTTCGGTTTTCACGCCCGATTCGCTCCAATTCCGACCACAAATTGCCTAACGACGCAAGAAATTTATAAAGGTTACGACGAAGTTACGGCCAATTGAGCCACCAATTTTCTACTTTACAAACAATTCTACCAGTGGTAGGGAAAAGAAACTTACTTTATTTTTAGGTTTGTCACGATCCTGTAACGAATTTTGGGTAGCTTCCAGCGTCATCACTAGTACCTCAGTACTATGCAGGACTTGCTGAGCTGTAAGAAGGGTACAATGCACTTCAACCTGTTGATGTTATCTTGCTAAATTATTCTTTATTTTATGAAAGGGATCTACACAATGTCTAAGCAAGTTTCGCCTGTTGCCGGCGCCATTGTCCACACCCATTACAATCAGACCGCAGCGACAATGACAGTGAATGATGACAAGGTGAATGATGATAACGCGCAACCACTGGTTGTACAAGCACAAACAGTCGCGCAACCGAATGATGCCGTTAACACAGCCAGAGTCAGTGTTGTCATTCCTACGCTCAATGAAGCGGAAAATCTGCCCCATGTCTTGCCCCGCATCCCCGCCTGGGTCTACGAGGTGGTGCTGGTCGATGGTCATTCTACGGATAACACGATTGAAGTGGCGCGCAGTCTCTGGCCCGAGATCCGGGTTGTCATGCAGGAAGGACGGGGCAAAGGTTCAGCGCTGCGCACCGGTTTTGCCGCCGCCACGGGGGACATTATTGTCATGCTCGACGCTGACGGTTCGACCGATCCCTCGGAAATTCCAGCCTTTATCGGTGCGCTGCTGGCCGGCGCCGACTTTGTCAAAGGCTCACGCTTCCTGCAAGGGGGCGGCACGTCGGACATGACCCTCTTCCGCCGTCTGGGCAACCTGGGTTTTACTCTGAGTGTACGTCTCCTTTTTGGCGGCAGCTTTAGCGACCTCTGCTATGGGTACAACGCCTTTTGGCGCAAAGTGATCGATTCGTTGGAACTGGATGCCGAGGGCTTTGAGGTGGAGACGATGATGAATGTGCGGGCGCTCTACCACGGTCTGCGCGTGGCCGAGGTGCCCAGCTTTGAAGCGGACCGCGTCTATGGCGAGAGCAATCTGCGCACCTTCCCTGATGGCTGGCGCGTGCTCAAGACCATTGTGCGCGAGTGGCTGCGGGTGCGGACGCGGCGACTTGAACTGGCGGCCACGGCGAGCTAAAGACGTTATCTTTTCCACTTAACAATGAACGGCAGAAAGAAGAGCAATGTGATGAGCGATGTAATGAGAAGTAATGTGACCAAAGAGACAAAGGCCAGAGCGATGGGGCCCAAAGTCACCGTAGACGTCTCGGTCATTATTTGTTGTTATACCACAGAACGTTGGGCGTATCTGGTGGAAGCCGTGGCTTCTGTGCAAAAACAGACGGTGCAGCCACGCGAGATCATTGTGGTGGTTGACCACAATCCGGCCTTGTTGGCGCTGGCCCAAGCGCGTTTCGCCAATGGACTGGATCTGTCCCAAAGTGGGGGCGATAGTCGAGAACAAGAAAAATGGCGGCAGGCGGATCACCTTATTGGTGGTACACACCCCAATATAATTGTCCTGGAAAATCAACAAGCGCGTGGTCTTTCCGGTGCGCGCAATAGCGCCCTGGCCGTAGCCCAAGGTGAACTATTAGCCTTTCTGGATGATGATGCCGTCGCCTACTACGACTGGTTGGAACGCCTTGTTGCGGCCTATATCGAACCACAGGTGCTGGGCGTGGGTGGCGCGATTATGGCCCACTGGGAGGCAGGACGACCGGCCTGGTTTCCGGAAGAGTTTGACTGGGTAGTCGGCTGCACCTATCGCGGTGTCTCTGCCGCACTGCAGCCGGTGCGGAACATGATTGCCGCCAATATGTCCATGCGGCGCCAGGTCATTGAGACGCTGGGCGGCTTTCGCAACGGCATGGGGCGTTTGGGCAAAACCCCCTATGGCTGCGAAGAGACCGAACTCTGTATCCGTGCCTATCAACAATGGCCTGACGGCGTGGTGCTCCATGAGCCGCGGGCGCGCGTTTTTCACCATGTGCCGGCCACACGCGCCCAGTGGAATTACTTTAAAGCCCGCTGTTACGCCGAGGGCCTTTCCAAGGCGCAGGTGGTGCGCTATGTCGGCGGCGAGGCCGGCCTCGCCGCCGAACGTAGTTACACCCTGCGCACCTTGCCCTTAGGCGTGCTGCGCGGCGTCACGGATCTGGCGCAGGGAGACCGCGGTGGCTTACAACGCGCCGGCGCCATTGTGGCAGGATTGGTGATTACAGCGAGTGGCTATGGCGTGGGACGGTGTAAAGGTTGGCTGGCGGAACGACGCCATTCACCACTGCAACCTCAGATTCAGCCGGTCGTCTAACCCAGATCGAGCAGAAAGGCAAAAAGATGATCGCTCACTTGCTTCAACCATTTCAATTGTCGGCTGATCAGCAACTTCAACAAGATCGGCTTAGCGCAGCACCGAACATGGCTCAAACTGGTGCGCTGCGTGTGCTTATGGTGACACCTCGCTACTTTCCCCATATGGGCGGGGTGGAAAACCATGTCTACCAGGTAGCGCGCCGCCTGGCCCATGCCGGGGTCGATATTACGGTGCTGAGCACCGATCCCAGCCGTCAGTTGCCGGCCCAGGAAAAGCTGGCCGGCGTCAACGTGCAACGCATTCATGCCTGGCCGGCCGAACGTGACTACTACTTTGCGCCCGACCTCTACCGGGTGATCCGCACCGGGCGGTGGGACATTGTCCATCTGCAATCCTACCATACGTTGGTGGCGCCCATGACCATGCACGCGGCGTGGCAGGCCAAAATTCCCTATGTGGTCACCTTTCATGGCGGGGGCCATTCGTCACCGTGGCGCAACCGCATGCGCGCTACGCAACACACCCTGTTACGGCCACTCTTGGCCCGTGCGGAGCGGCTTGTGGCCGTGGCCAATTTTGAGGTGAGTCACTATAGCAAACGCCTGCGGTTAGGCCGCGAACGCTTTGTGGTGATCCCCAATGGCTGTGACCTGCCCAGCACACCGCCCGCCACTAGCGCCGGGCCAGGCACATTGATTCTCTCTGTCGGACGGTTGGAGCATTACAAGGGCCACCAACGCATCCTTGCCGCCCTGCCCTATATTCTGCCCCATTACCCCGATGCACACCTGCGCATTGTGGGCGAAGGTCCCTACAGAGCTGAGCTTTTGGCCCAAGCGACGGCGTTGGGCTTACAGGATCGGGTGGAGATCGGCGGCATCCCCGCCACTGAACGCACACAGATGGCCGCAACCCTCTCCAGCGCCGCCTTGGTGACCTTGCTCAGCGACTTTGAGACGCACCCGATTGCCGCCCTGGAAGCGTTAGCGCTCAAACGCCCCGTTCTGGCGACCGACACATCGGGGCTGCGCGAACTGGCGCAACGCAAACTGCTGCGCGCCATTCCGCTCAACAGCACGCCCCAAGGCGTGGCGGCTGCGGTCATTGAACAACTGCGCAACCCACTGACGCCGGCCAAGTTAGACCTGCCCACTTGGGATGAGTGTGCACGCGAGCTGTTGATGCTCTATCGTAGTTGTATTGGGCGTTTTTAGCAAAATTGACAGCGGCCCTTGGCCGCCAGTCTTGTTCGGTTGCATTGTTACAAGTATTTTTAGTCGATAACGGAAGGATGACAAACCATGTCGATAGCAGAACGTCTCTCGCGCACATGGCTCTCGGATCTGTCGCTGCGCGGTCAAGGGTTAAGCGTGAATGAGGTTGTGGAGGAAAGCTGGGGCTGGTTTCCCGCTTTAACGGTTGTCAATGCGCTGGGGTTGTTACTGATTGCCTTTGCCAATACCCGGGCGCTGGCGCTGACGTGGGGCGCGGAGGCGCTCTTTTGGGTGGGTCTGTTGGGAATCTTGCTGCCCAGCGCTGTGCGGTTGATCGCGATGGAGGTCGCACGGCGGGAGCGGATTGGCATTGTGTTGGCTTTGGGCCTCGCCTTTTATCTGGTCAAGGTCATCCATAGCCCGCTGGCCTTTACCAACGGCGATGAATTTCTCCATCTCTTTAACACCAACCAGGTTTGGTCGCAAGGCGTGTTGTTCTCGGAAAATATGGTGCTGCAAGTATCGCCTTTGTTTCCTGGTCTAGCCGCAGTGACCGCGGCGCTGGCCACGCTGACCGGGCTCTCCACCTTTGCCGCCGGCCTTATTTTGCTGGGGGTGGTACGGGTGGTCTTTGTCCTGGCTTTCTATCTCCTGGCCGAACAACTGAGCCGTTCGGTGCGTGTGGCCAGTCTGGCGGTGCTCTTTTATATGTGTCATGGCAACTTTCTCTTCTGGAGCGCCCAATTTGCCTATGAGTCGCTGGCGCTGCCATTAGCGATGGGTGTGCTCTATTTAATTGCGCGGCGCGAGAGTTCGGTGGAACCGAATCACTTTAGTGGCCTTTCCTTGCTGGCCATGTTAGGCATTAGCGCCGTTGTGATCACCCACCATCTCACTTCCTATATTCTCGCTGCCTTTCTGTTGACCTGGTGGCTGTTGGTGGAAGCACGGCTGCCGAGTTTATTGACGATGGGTGTCAAAGACTTTTTTTCACGATCAAACAGTAAGCTATCTAATGAAAAACTTACTAATACGATGATACTGCCATCCGCATCAGCGACCGGCGCCAAGGCGACGCTGACGCAGAGCCTCCGCGAAAAAGGTCCGCAAGGGTTGGCGATCTTTGCCCTGGTTGCGGCGATGGCCTGGCTGATTTATGTTGCTCTTGTCACCGTCAACTATCTGGCGCCGGTCGTGGGCAAGGGTTTCTTTGCCTTGCTGCAACTGATCTTTGGCGAGGGCCAGGGGCGCACGCTCTTTACCTCGGTCAATGGCTCTGTGGCGCCGCTGTGGGAACGGGTGGTCGGCATTGGTGCGGTGCTGCTGAGTTTGGCCGGGCTGCCCTTTGGCCTGCGACAAATCTGGCGCCATACCCGTGACTCGGTCCCGGCGCTACTATTGGCGGTGGCGGCCATTAGCTACTTTGCCGTCTTTGGGCTGCGCCTGACCGTGGCCAGTTGGGAAATCGGCAACCGGGCATCGACCTATCTCTTTATCGGTCTGGCCTTTGTGCTGGCCATGGGCGTTGATTGGCTCTGGAATGAACAGCGCCAGGGGCGGGTGGCGCGGAGCTTGTTTGCGGTCGCAGTTGCGCTCCTCTTTACCGGCGGCGTGGTGGCAGCCTGGCCGCCCCAGTTGCGCCTAGCCCAACCCTACCTGGTAGCGACGGACACCGCCACGGTGGAAGCGCCGGGGCTGGCGACAGCAGAATGGTTCCGCACTACCGTAGGCCCCAAGCACATCGTTGCCACGGATGAGTCCAATGGCCGTTATCTCCTCGCCTATGGCGAGCAGCGCCTCTATGTGGGACGGCATCCCTTTGTCACCGAGATCCTTACCCAGCCAACACTGGATCCCTGGCAGGTGGCGGTCATGCGCCAGTGGAACTTGCAATATGTGGTCGTGGATCGGCGGCGGGTGGCCTGGGACAATATGGCGGGCTACTTCTTTACGCCAACCGCCGCATCACAAGATGCGGGTGCAGCATGGCTGGCGCCGGAGGTGGTTGAAAAGTTTGCGCGGCAGGCAAAGGTCAGTCGTGTGATGGACAGTGGCGATATTGTGATTTACGACGTAGGAGCGTTGTACCATGATTAATTTGCACAACAATAAACTGTTTTACTGGATCGTCGGCGCTTGCGCCGTGGCGGCGGCCCTTTGGCTTATTCTCTCTTCATCCCTGGTGTCGGTGCTGTTGGGGCTCTTGATCGTACTCTTATTGCCAGGTTATGCGGTGACCGAGGCGTTGTTTGCCCATCAACAACTTACCTGGGCGGAGCGGCTGCTCTTTAGTATAGGCGCCAGTCTGGCGATTGCCATCATCGGCGCGGTGCTCTTCAATCAGATTGGGTGGCAGTTAACGCTGACCAGTTGGCTCACGCTTTTCATCACAACAACGCTGGTCGGCATGCTGGCAGCGGTGTTGTTGCGCCGCCAAGGCAATATGATCACCTCCACACTGGCGGTGCCTAATTTCAAGGTTGGTCATCTTGCGCTGGTCGGTCTGGCGGTGCTGTTGACCGGCGCAGCAGTTACCGTGGCGCGTTCGGCGGCGCCGGCGGAGGACTATGAGGGCTATACCATGCTTTGGGTGACGCCACAGCCACTGGGCGACGCCAATCAAATGCAACTGGGGGTGCGCAGCAAAGAATTTGCGCCCACCCAATACAAGCTGGAGCTAAGAGTGGATGATCAACTGGCCGCCGCGTGGCCTGCCATTGAGCTAGAGACCAACCAGACCTGGAGCGTCAACTTCACGCTACCGATGGAACAGGTGGGCCAGAGCACGGTAGAGGCCGATCTCTACCGGCTCGACGAACCGGAGACACGCTATCGACAGGTGATCCTGCGGCCTACGCAGTAGGCTGTAGGCAAGGAATCGATAAATCTTTAATCGATCGATAGATAGGAGAAGCACAATGAGCTTAAACATACTGCTTGTCAGTGATCACTTTCCACCATTCCTCGGCGGCGCCCATCGCCAATCACACCTGTTGATGCAAGAACTGGCCAAGCGCGGCCATCAGGTGACAGTGGTAACTTCATGGCAACCAGGAGCACGCCCGGAAGAGCAGATGGGCGCGGTCACAATTTACCGTTTGAAGGAGATGCGCACCCTCTTGGCTGGCATGATTCGGGACAACCACCAGCGCCACCATCCCCCCTACCCCGATCCGGTGACCGTTTGGGGGCTGCGGCGGCTAATCAACCGTGTGCAACCCGATGTGGTTCATTCCCACGGCTGGTTTGGTTATTCATGCGCGGCAGCACTGTTGGGGAAGCAGATCCCGCTGGTGCTCTCCTCACGGGACTATGGCTATGGCTGTGCCACCCGCACCCTGCTCTATGAAGATGCACTGTGCACTGGGCCATCACTCAGCAAATGTATGAGCTGTGCGACCAAATTTTATGGGCCGGCCAAGGGCGTCCTCTCGGCGGCCACAGTGACAGCCAGCCGACCGCTCCTACGCTACAAAGTCAAGGGAGTGCACAGCGTCAGCCAGTTTGTCCAAGAGATTGTGCGGCGCGATCTGTTGGCCGGCAAGGTAGAATTTGAGGACAGAGGGGGTCCTGTCGCAGCAATGTCCATCTTTAGCTTTCTGATTGAAGAGACGGAGGCGCCCGACCCAACTGCCTTAGACGCGTTGCCGACAGCACCTTTTATCCTCTTTGTGGGCGGTCTGCAACCGCGCAAAGGGTTGAGCACCCTGCTAGAAGCCTATCAACAATTGGCGACGCCACTGCCCTTGGTGCTCATTGGTTATGACTCGCCCGACAGTCCCAAAGAATTTCCGAACGGCGTCACCGTCCTGCGCAATGCTTCCCATGCCACAGTCATGGCCGCCTGGGCAAGAGCCGCTTTTGGTGTTATGCCGTCACTTTGGCCCGACCCTTCCCCCGGGGTGGTGCGCGAGGCAATGAGCCAGGGCAAAGCGGTTGTTGCGACCAACATTGGCGGCACGCCGGAGATGCTGGTGGACGGCCAAACCGGTCTCTTGGTGCCGCCGGGGGATGCCGACGCTTTGGCCAAGGCCATGCAGCGCTTGATCGACCATCCCGCGTTGACGGAGCAGATTGGCCAGGCTGCACAGGCATATGCCGTGCGCTTTATGGCCGAGGTCTCGGTGCCACGCTTTGAGCAGCTCTATGCGCGTGTCCTCAAACGCAGTACCATCGCTACCGTAAACTTGCAAAGTGAATACGCCTAACTATGTTGAAATCACTTACACTTTCACCCATGCGGTCACAGCTAAAGTTGACTGCCCATTTTAACCTTCCGCTCTATCGCAACGGGTACGCATTGCTGCTGAGTGGGATACTCTCATCGGCGCTGGGCATGGTCTATTGGTTTTTGGCGGCCCATACCTATAGCCCGACCGTAGTTGGGTTAAACTCAGCCGCGATCTCGGCGCTGATGTTGCTCTCCGGCATAGCGCAAATGAGTATGAATAGTGCGCTCATCCGCTTTATCCCGCGCGCCGGTGCGCTGACGCAACGCTTGATTCTTGCCTGTTATGGGATTAGCTGTGTGTTGGCCGTCGCGATTGGCGTGCTCTACGGCTGGGGTATTGCCTGGTGGACGCCGGCTCTGGCGCCCTATTTGCAGACGCCACTGGCGTTGGCGCTCTTTTGCGGTGCGATTGCAAGCTGGAGCATCTATGCCTTACAGGATAGCGTACTGGCCGGTCTACGCCAGTCGGTGTGGGTGCCGGTGGAGAATACGCTGGGCGCGCTGCTCAAAATTGGCCTACTGTTGCTCTTTATCAACTGGCTGCCGACCTATGGCATCTTTGCGGCCTGGATGATTCCTGTGTTGCTGTCGGTGGCGCCGATAAACTATTTGCTCTTTACCCGGTTGATCCCTGCGCATGTACGCACCAGCGCCCATTGTGCACAGCCGCTGCCCTGGCGCACGGTCAGTCATTATGTGGTGGGCAACTATGCCGGCACGCTTTTCTATCTGGGCTATGCCACGCTGCTGCCGATTTTGGTCACCACCCGGGTGAGCGCCAGTGCCAACGCCTACTTTTACATTCCCTGGATGCTTGCCACTGCGCTGCAACTGATTGCCCTTAACTTGACCACTTCGTTGACGGTTGAAGGCGCCAGAGATGAAGTAAAATTGGGCATCTACTGCTGGCGCGTCCTGCAACAGGCGCTCTATCTGGTGACGCCTTTGGCCGCGCTGCTGTGGATCGGGACGCCTTTCCTGCTCCAACTCTTTGGCGCCGACTATGCTCATGCAGGAACCGCGTTGCTGCGTCTCTTGACCATAGCGGCGTTGCCTAACATTTTGGTCATGCTCCACCTGAGTGTGGCCAGGGTCCAGAATCGGGTGCGCGGCGTCAGCATGGCCCAAGGGCTGCTCTGTCTCGTGTTACTGGGCGTGAGTTACTGGCTCTTGCCCAGCCTGGGGATTACGGCCGTGGGTTGGGCCGCCCTTGCCGGTCAAAGTAGCACAGCCCTATGGACCCTGTTCACGCCGCTGCGCACCCTCCTTGGGCAGGGCTACCGGAGTCGTCAACAACTGGTGACAGCCACTGGCCGAGACAATTTGGATTATTGAAAAGCGTACTTGGCCAGTGACTGTCACCTCTACCTGGCTGAGTAGTTACGAGGAGAGTTAACAATGCAAGGGATAATGACTGCAAGAGTAACTGCCGGCGCTCAAGCTGCCGGCGCCCAGGCTGTAGGTACTCAAGCTGACGGCGCCCCATTGACCACGTCAATGCAGCAGCCGAGTTGGCGCCACAGTGATAACCGTGCGGCGGCCCACTTGGCCCATGTGCTGTGGCAGGAACTGCGCGGCGCCTGGCTGCGCTATGGCCGCTACCGGGGCAATAAGTCTGCCTACCTACGCCATCTGGGCGTGCGTGTGGGGGAAGGGTGCGACATTTTGAACGGCGTCAAGGATTTTGGCACAGAGCCGTGGCTGATTGAACTGGGCAACCGAGTGACGCTGGCGCATGGGGTGGTGCTGATTACCCATGACGGGTCGAGCCGCCTCTTTCGCCAAAGCATTCCCGGCTCATCCCGCTGGGGCAACCGTTTTGGCACGATCCGTATTTTGGACAACTCTTTTGTGGGGGTGAACAGCATCATTCTACCCGATGTGCAAATTGGCCCTCACAGCATTGTCGGCGCCGGCAGCGTGGTGACCAAGACGGTGCCGCCTGGTATGGTGGCTGCCGGTGTGCCGGCACGCCCCATCTGTACACTGGAGGAATACATCGCCCGCTACCAGGCCAAAATGATTCCGCTGACAGCCACAGATAGCAAGGCCCTACGCGCAGAAATCACCCAGCAGCTCTGGGGAGAGCTGCGCTAGGCTAGCGTAGTAACTGACTAAATTAACACAATAATTGATAGAGGAGAGATAATATGATTCGCAAGTATCAGACTCAACAAGGGTTCGTATTGATTGTGGTGATCACGTTGGCGCTGCTTATACAACTTGCGTTTGCCACGGTCGCCCAGGCTAGCACAGCCGAGGCGCCTCAAACAAAAACCTGCCGTATTAAAGTGTTACCGGGCTGGCGCCCCTATCGCGTGCAGCAGGATGACACGCTTGCCAACCTGGCCCAACGCGCCGGCGTGAGCAGTGAGGATTTCATGACGGTCAACTGTCTGACTACAACTGAAATTAGCACCGGCGATCTCGTCTTATTGCCGGCCAATTTATTGCCCGCAACCACCGCGGCCCCCGTTCAGACGGAGGTTGTGACCACCTCAACAACAGTCGAACCCCTGGTCACCATCATTTCCGCCACCGCAACCTTGACCGAGAGTGTTGCCACCCCTACACCGGTGGCCGGCGCGCTGGCGGATGTAGAGCTACCCGCCCCACCCACAGGATCCTTCGGCGGCACAGGGGGCGTGGTCACCCTCATTCTCTTCCTGATTGCGGCGACCGGGATCTTCACCTTTGTCCTGCGCCCACGACCGGAAGATTCGCCCGCCGTGCAGAAGCTCTTTGGGATCTTGGGTAACTTTGTCCTGCTCTTTGCCGGCCTTTTAATTGGATTGATCTTTTTCCCGATGTTACGTCCCATCTCCTTTACCACATTGCCGACCTCGGTGAGCGCCGGCCTTGCCATGGCGCTGATTGCCCTGTTGGCGGTCAAGGAGTTATTCGTCGGCAACGGGCGCTGGCGCACGCTGAACCGGCTGCTCAACTTTGGCATGGCGCCCCTGCTGGTGCTCTTTTGCTTGACCGTGGCGTCACGCGTGGCCGAGGTGATTCGATAGGTGTGTATACGGAATAGAACGCGGATTAGGCAGATTAGGCGGATTTTACGGATTTTGAAAAATCCGCATTTATCTGCTCAATCCGCCTAATCCGCGTTCTATCATAACGTTAGTGACCGGGTGCGGATGCGCTCCTGCACCAGCGCTACAAATTCATTGACGGGCAGGTCGTTCTGGCGTGAGCCGTCCCGCCGACGCAGCGAAACCGTATGGTTCTCGCGCTCCTGGTCGCCCACCACCAGCATGTAGGGGATCTTCATGAGTTGGGCCGCACGGATCTTGGCGTTCATTCGGTCCGAACCCAGGTTGGCTTCGGCCCGCACGCCGGCGGCCTGCAACTGCGCCGTCACCTGCTCTGCATAGCCATTGTGGTCGTTGGTAATGGGGATTACGTTGACCTGCTGCGGTGCCAGCCAGACCGGGAAGTTGCCGGCAAAGTGCTCGATGAGGAAGCCGATGGTGCGCTCATGGGTGCCCAGGGGAGCGCGGTGGATACAGAGCGGCACCTCTTCCTTGCCTTCGCTGTTGGTATATTTCAGATCAAAGCGAGGAGGCACGGCAAAGTCAACCTGGTTGGTGGCCAGCGAAAATTGGCGCCCGATTGCGCTCCAAATTTCTACGTCGATCTTGGGCCCATAAAAGGCTGCCTCGTCCATCTCTTCCACAAACTCGATATTGCCATTGCGCATGGCGTTGCGCACCATATCCTCGGTCTTCTGCCAGAGGCGGGGGTTGTCGACATATTTTTTGCCCAGCCCGTTGGGGTGATGCAGGCTCAGACGCATAACATATTTTTCAATGGCGAAAAGTTCAAAGTACTTGAGATAGAGACCGATGACCCCCATAAACTCCTGCTCGAATTGATCTTCGGTGCAGTAGATGTGGGCGTCATTCATCTGCATCGAGCGGACGCGCATGAGCCCAAAGAGTTCGCCGCTGTTTTCATAGCGATAGCAGGTGCCATACTCAGCCAGGCGAATGGGCAGATCTCGATAGCTGCGCGGGCGGCTGGCGTAGATCTTGTGATGGAAGGGGCAATTCATCGGCTTGACATAATATTTCGTGCCGCCATCCAACTCCATGGCCGGGTACATGCGGTCGGCATAGTAGGGCAGATGGCCACTACGCAAGAAGAGATCCTCCTTGGTCAGGTGGGGGGAGCGCACCTGCTGATAGCCGGCGTCATGCTCCATCTCCCACGCCAGTTGCTCCAACTGCTCGACGATAATCGTGCCATTGGGCAGCCAAAGGGGCAAACCGGGGCCAACCTCTTCATCAAAGATAAAGATATCCAACTCGCGGCCCAGCTTGCGATGGTCACGCTTCTTGGCCTCTTCCAGCATCTGGAGATGCTCGTTGAGTTCCTTCTTGTTGCGCCAGGCCGTGCCATAGATGCGCTGAAGCATAGGGTTGTGCTCATCGCCGCGCCAATAGGCGCCGGCCACGCTCATCAACTTATAGCCATCGGGCGGGATCTGGCCGGTGTGCTCCACATGGGGGCCGCGGCAGAGATCCTCAAAGGTGTCCTGCTTATAGGTGCTGATGACCGGCTTTTCTCCAGTCTCATTGCCATATTCGTCCACGCCGCCCCGTTCCAGCCCCGCAATCAGTTCCAGCTTGTAGGGCTGATCTTCAAAGAGCGTGCGCGCCTCGTCGGCGGTCACCTCGCGATAGACAAAGGGATAGCGCCCACCAATGATCTGACGCATGCGCTTTTCAATGGTGCTCAAATCTTCGGACGAAAAGGTGCGCGGCCGGCCATTTTCATCCTTGCCCAGATCAAAGTCATAATAAAAGCCGGTGTCAATCGGCGGACCAATCGCGATCTTCGCCTCCGGGTAAAGTTCCAACACCGCCTGCGCCATCACATGGGCAGCGCTATGGCGGATTTTGTAGAGTTGATCCTTTTCAGGTTCCTGTTTACTCATACTGATAACTCCAATATCCAATCTATCAACAAAGCTAACGATGTCTTAGTAATTCATCAATCGTCTTTAAAATAGCTAACATTATGTTAACGATAATACGCAAAATCTCAACAAGCTGACCTTGAACTGTGTTTGTTAGCTCAGGAAGATATTCTGTCATCGCAATCCAAATCAGGATGACAAAAGCCAGCCGCAGCAGAAAAAAGTTGAAATCCGCCTTTTCCGCGGCACGCTGCATCTCAGCCGGCGTTTTTTCAGTTGTATGTGTAACCTTTTGGGGTTGGTCAAAGGCATTACGATCGCGTATCCAGCCGTCGATAATATTTTTGAAGAACGCTACGATGATTACACCCGCGATGCCCAAACCAAGCCCCATGATAAAAGCTTCCATGGCCGCCTGCGTTCATATAGTCAATTGGTGATCGAATTCGTACTGGACTTCTACTATACATTATATATTTCATTTATAACCTACTCAATTTCTATACAATTTGTACACGACTATAAAAGTTCCCAGTCGCAAATAGGACATAATTTGCCTGCCGCATTTAGCAATTCTAAATTTGAGGCCGTGGAGTGAGCATCCTCAGATGCGACCCTGCATAAACCGCATCTGAAGATGCTCACTCCACAGGGAATTGGCGGATTGGGAAAGACCGACAGGGCAACCACAACTTGCTTCAAAGTGAATGGCATGATAGAATTTTCTAAATAAAAGAACAGATGTTCGCATTTTTTTAACTTACCAAATCTCTATGCACTTTCCGGATTTAATCAACTGGCTGGATGGGGTCACGGGCGAATTGGCCCATGGGCCCATGCATCACTTTACCTTTTCCACTGGCAGCGGCTTTACCGGCATTGAAGTCGAAATGCTGCTGCACCAATATGGCATCCGTATCTGGGGCCGAGAGATCGTCAGCGAAGACGAATTGGCGCTCCTCGTCAAGCAACGGCAGGCAGTTTGGGCAGAATATATCCTTTGTCGCGCCGGTGTGCCGCTCACCTGTAAATTGCTCGACCCGCGCAACGCCCAATACCGTCAACGCCATGCGCCTGGCTCAATGCCTACACCGTGGACTGCAGAAGGCATTGGCCCCCACACCATGGTCGATCACATTGTCGATTGGCTGTACCGCCTTATCGGCTAAAGTCGGGCCGCCCAACGGGACGGATCGTATAGCTGCCGCTGGGGTAAGCAGAGCCCAATTACCAATCAACTAATCACCCAATCCCTATTTCACTTCCCCCGCCAGCCACATCGCCGCCCACCAGGTCGTCGTCAGCAAATGTTGCATGCCCACGGGCAACAGGGCCGGGTTGATCCACTCTTCCAGCCGATGGGCGTTGGCGCCTTCGGTAATACCGATACAGACCGCGGGGATGCCGCGACTGAGGGGCACGTTAGCATCGGTGCTGCTGATGCGCATCTGCGTATTGGCGACCACATTATGATGGGCCAGGGAGCGAAAAGCGGCGTGCACCAAGGGGTGGTCATCGGCAATCTCGCCGCTAGGCCGGTCACCAATCGTAACCGCTTCGACGCTGACCCCCTGTTGTTGCCATGCTGTGCTCTGGTAGCGCTGGACAATCGCCAGCGTCGCATCGACTATGCCCTGTAACGCGGCCGGCCCTTCGCTGCGCAGATCCAACTCCAGCGCGGCGGATTGGGCAATGGTGTTGACCGAGGCGCCGCCATAGAAGCGCCCAATGTTAAAGGTGGTGCGCGGTGTCGCCGGTGGCTGGAGTTGGGTCAATTCAGCCGCCAACTGGACAAGCACATGGAGCGCGCTGGCTGTACCAAAGTCGCTCCAACTGTGGCCACCGGGCGCCTTGGCCGTAACGCGAAAGCGGCGCGAGCCCAACCCGCGATGGACCACCCGCTTGAGCCCCATGCCCTCAATGACAATGCAAGCGCCGATGCAATCCTGAAGCCGATCTACGGCCGCCTTCATCCCGCGCAGATCGCCCAGCCCTTCTTCACCACTGTTGGCCACCAACCAAATATCCACCGGCGGTGGCGGCAACCGTTGCAGCGTTGCGGCCAACATCAACAAACTGGCGACACCAGTAGAATTATCACCGATGCCTGGGCCGTAGATCCGTGACTGCGCCTCATCTACCTGCACCGTCAGATCCGTCGCCAACGGAAAGACCGTGTCGGTGTGGGCGCTGACGAACAGGGCCGGTGTGGCGCGCTGGCCAGGAATGCGGGCGTAAACATTCCGCTGCCCATCCGTGCTAACCTCTGCCAGTTGCAGACGGCGCAAGTAGTCGGCCACCCACGCAGCCCGGACATCCTCCTCGTCGGTCGGCGCAGCAATCTGCTGCACCTGAATGCAGAGGTCGATCATCTGGCTCAGTTGTGTGCTAAAACCTGCCAGCGCCGCGCGGACAGCAGGATAAGGTGCAAATTGATCCATCGTTTGCCCATTTTTAAATTTGGCCCATCGCTGCTACAGGCGCCCTGCTTTCTACATCCAGTGACGCTGGCAATGAAGAGCATGAAAATTGTGTATTGTACACAGGGCAGAAACGCAAATAACGCTTCGTCCCATGGGACGAAGCGTTATGCTCGTGGTTCCACCCATGTTGCCTTTGTACAAAGGCCACTTGTGGCGCCGCTAACGAGGCGAACCGGAAAAACTTACTGGCGCACAGCCGTTCAGCTCTCCACTCTCAGGGGGTTTTCAGAAGGAGTCGCTACAGCGGTTTTCAGCCTGGGACCACTGTTCTCTGCCAGCGCCGGTTGCTTCTTACTTCACCTGATCAACGTATTATCAATCATATCATTTTCAAGACAGACTCTTACTTTAACACACTCGTGTAGGGATGTCAAATTATTAGCGAATTTGGGGTGCGTCCCATTTTGGGGGACTGGTCGAGCAACTAAAATGCGTTAACCAGAGTATCTCCCCCAATGTGGTATGCACCCGCGAATTTGGGGTGTATCTCCGTTGGGGGCGAAGTTGTTGGCAACCAGGGCAGACATGCCGGGGACGAGCGAGCAACCGGTCGGTCAATAAGGCTTTGCCCAGCTCGTCCCCGGCATGTCTGCCCCGAAGGTGAGATGCTCCTAATATCTACTGGTCTACCACCGACCCATCGCGATGCAGACGCGTCTTGACCGTGCGCGGTTTATAGGGCCAGCGTTCGGCGGCGTCTTCGGCCAGTTCAACGCCAATGCCCGGTGCGTCGGGAATAATAATGAAGCCATCCTCACAGCGGAGCGCGCTTTTGACGATTTCGCTTTTGGGCGGTTCCTGCTCGCCAATTGGGTACTCCTGCAAGGCAAAGTTGGGGATGCAGGCCGCCAACTGAATGCAGGCTGCGGTGCTCACCGGGCTTAGCGGGTTATGGGGCACCACGCCTACGTGGTGGGCCTCGGCCAGGGCGGCAATCTTCTTGGCGTGGCTCAGGCCGCCGACCATGCAGACATCAGGGCGTACATATTGGACTGCGCCCCGTTTGAGCAACATCTCAAATTCCCAGATGGTGTGGATCCGTTCGCCAGTGGCAATGGGGATGTTGATATGTTGCGCGATCAACGCCATGGAGTCAAAGTGGTCGGGCATGGTCGGGTCTTCATAGAAGAAGGGATGGTAAGGCTCAATACCGCGCGCCAGCACAATCGCTTCGCTAGGGGTGAGCTGGCGGTGGATTTCGATACAGAGATCGACCTCCTTGCCTACCGCTTCCCGATAGCGCGCAACGGTCTCAATCGCATCCTCAATCTTGTCCACGTGGGTTTTAAAATAGGGCAGATCGCGTGAGTCGTCCAGGAAGGGGGTCAAGTGGCCCACGGCGGTGAAGCCCTGGGTTTTGGCGTCGATGCAGCCCTGGATTAGCTCCTCTTTGCTCTGGCCAAAGACATGGTAATAGACCCGCGCTTTGTCACGCGTCTTGCCCCCTAGCAGTTGGTAGCAGGGCACGCCAAAGTGTTTGCCCATAATGTCCCACAACGCAATGTCAATCGCGCTGAGCGCGCCCATAATCGCCGCGCCGCGGAAGTGGCTCCAGCGATAGAGATATTGCCAGTGGTGCTCAATGCGCAGGGGATCCTGGCCGATCAGATAGCGCTTGAAGGTATCCACTGCGCCAGCGGACGCTTCCAGATACCCCCACGCGCCCGACTCGCCCAGCCCCACCAGCCCGCTGTCGGTGTAGACTTGGACAAAGAGATAACGGTCAACAAAGATGGTTTTGATGTCAGTGATTTTCATGTTCGCTCCGAGATTGTTAGTCGCTTGCTGGTCGGGTAGATAGGTAGATAGGTAAATCGGTAGATAGGTAAATCGGTAGATAGGTAGATAGGTAGATAGGTAAATCGGTAAATCGGTAAATCGGTAGATAGGTAAATAAGGGTATGTCGTTACACCGTATCTACTTATCTACCTATCTACTTATCTACTTATCTACCTATCTACTTATCTACCTATCTACTTATCTACCTATCTACTTATCTACTTATCTACCTATCTACCCGACCCCTGTTTTGCGCAGGGTGGCGGCGTGGAAGTAATCACCGCCGCCGCCTTGTGGGACAACGGAAAAGGCTTCGAGGGTAAAGTAGGTGGTGGCAATGGCCTGGAATTGGGCGTCGGTGTAGCGGGAGAAGAAGCGTTTGGGGACATAGTGATCGCCGGCATGGATCCCCTCTTCATCGACACCGCCATATTGGCCCCAGTAGAAGAGCCCGTCAGGGCGCAGGATCGTGCGGATCTGCGTCAAGATCCCCGGCAGATCCTGGCGCGGCACGTGGAGCAGACAGTTGATGGCGTAGATTGCATCGAAAGCAGCCGGCGCAAAGTGCGCTGCCAACTCGGCAAAGCCCACCACCTGGGCGTTAATCCCTTTGGCGCGACAATGGTGGACCATGGCCGGCGACAGATCGACACAGATCACCTGCAAGCCCTGTTGCTGAAAAAAGAGGCTATCCCGCCCCGTGCCCACACCAATCTCCAAAAGCGTCTGTTTCTTCTCTGCCTGGAGCATGGCCAGAAAGCGCGCCCGCTCCGCCGCCTTCCATGCCGGGAAAGCCTTGCCTTCCCGTTCCGCCACCTGTTGGTCATAGGCGGTGCGTAGGTTGGTTAAGAAGGTGTTGTCCATGGTCCTATCCTATTCGTTTGTCGCATGCCAAGGAACTTACTGTTTACCCCGCAGTTTGGCTAATTCGGCTCGGAGACGCGCATTTTCCACTTCAGCTTGTTCCGCACGCAGCTTAGCATCTTCCGCTACTATCTCCGCCGCTTGGCGCGCTTCCTCAGCGGAAAGAAGACGTTGATTGCTCGCCACATCATAAAACTGGATCTGGTTCATTTCGTCCAGGGTAATACGCAGTCCCAGAAGGTGACTGATAAATTCGGGTGGTTCAGCCGGGTCAGCGACAATGGCCACATCGCCCAGAGCAAGCTCTCCGTCCACCGGTGACATGGGCACATAGCCGCCGCCACGCAACATAAATGCGCGTAAGGATGGTTGCAGGTACTCAGCAGCTGGATCATAGAGATAGTACTCTTGCACCCCCAGTTGGGCATAGAGTCGCATCTTTTTGCCCAAATCTTCGTTCTGCGTACTTTTGGAGGTCACTTCAAAGACAACTTCCGGCGTCTTGCTTTCTTCCCAAATTTTATAGGTTTTGCGTAGATGGGGGTCAATCCCGTGTACCACAAAACAATCAGGGGCAACCGATTTACGCGGGTTGCCTTGTTCAAAATAGACCAAGAGATTCCCGCTGACATAGACCTGGCGCCCCATAAAGAAGCGCTGCAACAACTGGATGATATAGGTCATAATATCACGATGCAGATCTGATTCAGCCATTGGCTTGCCATCCGTCTCTGGGTAGTAAATTTCATTAGATTTGATCGGAGCCGGCATGAAAGGCCAGCGCAGCGGTGCGTTCATAGTTACGCTCCTTGGCTAACAGAATAGACGATTGTAACCTTCATTTTACCATAAATGGTGAGATTTGAAATAGTCATAATTGCAGGGGGGCGTACCACAAATGGGGCGAAGCACCAGCAAGGCAATGGGAGCTTCTCGCCCATCGCCCCAAATTTGGGACGCACCCCCCTGGAATATACTGGTTGACAATCGTGTGTATCGTGTGTATTATTGTTGCATGTCAAGTCGCGAGATTGTGAAACGTTTACAGAAAGAAGGCTGGGTGCTGGTGAATATTCGTGGTAGCCATCACCAATATAAGCATCCGGAAAAAACTGGGCGTGTTACGATTCCGCATCCAAAGAGAGATTTGCCAATCGGTACAGTACGCAGTATTTATAAACAAGCGGGTTGGGAGTGGCAATAAACATAATGCGATATCCAGTTGTTATTCATAAAGAGGCAAATAGTGATTATGGGGTAACTGTGCCGGATCTACCAGGCTGTTTTACCGCGGGCGAGACAGTGGACGATGCACTTGTCCAAGCTGTAGAGGCGATTGAATGTCACATTGAGGGGTTGCTATTGGACCATGAGCCAATTCCAGCACAACGCTCCATTGAGGAACATCGCCGAAATCCGGACTACACGGATGCCCTATGGGCACTTGTTACTATCGATCTCTCGAAGCTGTCGGGGAAAGCGAAACGAATTAATATTACGTTGCCCGAACGGCTGGTTTCAACAGTGGATCGCTACGCCTCCGCCCATGGCGAGACGCGGTCGGGGTTGATTGCACAGGCTACGATGTCGTATATTGCTGCTCACGAAACAGTGGAGCATTAGCGTAAAGCTGCCATCAGCGTTCTATAAATGGCAGCTTGCTTGAATAGAGGGGTACTGGCGCACCTCAAGCGAGCTTTTTAAGCAATTCCTTCGCCTCCAATAGATCCTGCGTATCAAAGCCTTCAGTAAACCAGCCATAGATTGCCGAGAGGTGTTGATTTGCCTCTTGCCGTCGACCTTGGCGCTGCCAGAGCCGACAGAGCGCGGTGGATGCCCGTAGTTCAAGCGATTTTGCCCCTTGCTTTTGGGCAACCGCAATCGCCCGGAGATAGGCGTTTTCGACAGCCTGGTCAGCTTCACCTTTGGCCAACAGTAGGTCACCTTGCAGTCGATACAACTCGACATCCCAAAACCGCTCCTCAAAACGTTCTGAAACATCAAATGCTTCCTGTAGAATCGCTTCCGCTTCCGCCAGTTGTTTTGCCCACAAGAGCATTTCTACTAGCATAGCCAGCCGGTGGGTCTGAAACATGCCATGACCGACGCGGCGGTAGCCGTCAATCCCTTGCCGAGCTAACGCGATGCCTTGCGCCAACTCGCCCCGTTTTGCCATGAGCCAGCCGGTGAAAACCGCCCCACTCTGCTTCGACATCGCCATCTCGTAACGTGCTCCCAACACAGACATCTGGGTTGCTTCCTCTTCTAGCACCATATCATAGCCCAAGTTGCGCAATAGAATCGATGCTTGGAACATTAGATTAGTGCGGCTGAACGGCTCCAGCCATTGATCCCGCTCAGAACGCGAGGTTTGCACAAGTTGCCATGCCTGTTCTGGGAATCCGGCAACCCAAAGGGCTGTGGCCAGATTGAAGTAGAATGAACACAACACTGGGCCGTTCCGGGCCGTTTCGGTATGGGCCATGGTAGTCGCAATTTGAAGGGCAGCCCTGAACATTTTCCATGCCTGTGTAAAGTCGCCCAAATGTGCTGAGGCGCCTCCCAACGACGCAAATAGCTCGGCCCTGCTCTGTTGATCGGTGACGTGCTCAAGGATTCTGTGCGCTTGCTCTACACAAATGTGGATCTGCTGCGGTTCCCCGATCGCTCTATAGGCCCCCCCTAAACGTGCTAGAATCTTTGCCAGCAAATTCACATCCTGTAGCGCTTCGGCCAATTCCTTTGCGCGTTGCAGGGCGGGACGACGCTCTCTAGCCGACATGCCAACGATTGCCGACATCGAATTGGCGTATTCAACTTGGAGCATCATTTCGTGCCTTTGGTTTTCCGGGCTATTCGGTAACGCAGAGAGTTGCTTAATGGCTGAACGTTGATAGTTCACCACATCGTGATATGCATTGCGCGCCCATGCTACCTGCGCTGCTTGCTGATACCAGGTGATTGATTCTTCGGTCAACCCGGCCTGTTCACTGTGAAAGGCTAGTTCACCACTCACCGCATCAGTCTCGTTGCTATAGACCATCTTGAGCGCGCGGGCGATCCGTTGATGCAGTAACTTTCGTCGCATTGGGCTCAAGCCCGCATAAGCCGCTTCCCGAATGCGGTCATGGCTGAAGTCATAGGCATTGGCTCCCTGTTCACGAATGATTTTGCGCCGCCAAAGTTCATCCAAGCCATTGACAACCGTCGCTTCATCGTCATTGCTCGCCGCAACCAATTCTGCGTAGGTAAAGCCACGTCCCACCACCGCGACTAGCTCCGCCAACGGTTGGGCCTCCGCTGAAAGCTGCGCCAACCGATGTTGGATCACGGCATAGACTTTGGGGGGGAGATGGGAAGTGGCGAGTTGCAGGTCGCGGGGGGCGCTGGGGGAGGATTCATTTGCTTGATCATCGGGCAGACCAGCGCGCACCATCTCGACAACAAAGAGGGGGTTGCCCTCGCTGGCGGTGAAGAGTTGGCTGGCTGTGGCGTCGTCCAGCGCTTGCCCATGCACCTGGGCGGCAAGTACAGTGGTTTCCACAGCAGTGAGCGCGCTTAAGGCGACGCCAGTCAACTGTTCGCTGGTGCGCAGTTCGCGGGTCAGCGCGTGGAGCGGATCGTTCTCTTCGACTTCCTCGGTGCGCACAGTGCCCAGCACTAGTAGTGGCGCGGTGGGCGCAAAGTGCAGCAGATAGCGCAGCCACTCCAAGGTCTCCTGGTCGCACCATTGCAGGTCATCAATGAGCAATACCTTGGGCCGTTCATCAAGGGTGACTGCACGGGCCAGCGCTTCAAAGAGCCGTTGGCGCTGCCAGCGTTCAGTTAGCGGTTCCGGGGCGGGTAGACCGGGGAAGTCGGGCAGCAGTTCGGGCAGCAGGCGCGCCACCTCCGTGCGCCAGGCCGGCGCCAGGGCGGCGAGGTTGGGGCGCAACGGCTCACTGCGCAGCCACTCAATCACCGGCGCATAGGCCAACGCCCCTTCGGCCGCGTAGGAACGGATGCGGGCAGTGATGATGCCCTGGCGGTTGGCCCACTCCAGCAGTTCTTCGCCTAGCCGCGTCTTGCCGATGCCCGCTTCCCCTTCGATCAACATCACATGGGCGCGTCCCTGACTAGTCCGCCGCCATGCCGCCAGCACCTTTTGCCATTCTGTCTTACGTCCCACTAACTGTAGCGCTGTCGTCGTGACAATGCGTTGCTGGATGGTTCCCGCGTCAGCCTGCAAGAGCCGTTGATAGAGGGCTTCGGTCGCGTCACTCGGCGGCACGCCCAGTTCCCGTTCCAAGATGGTGGCGCAGGTGTGATAGGTGTGGAGGGCGCGGGCGCGGTCATTTTGCAGCGCATAGAGTTCCATCAACTGGGTGTAACCCGCCTCATAGAGCGGGTCGTGCTGCAAGAGGCGCTGGGTCAACGTCGTGGCCGGGCCATAGGCGCGTTCCGCCGCCAGCAGCGCCGTCAACGCTTCCAACGCCTGGATGAATGCCTGGCGCAACGCTTCCCGTTGTGGCAACAGCCATTCATCATAAAGACCGGGCAACAGCTCCCCTTGATAGAGGTCAATGGCGGTTTGGTAGCACGCTTTGCGCACGGTGGAATCGGTTGCCTGGGCAGCCGTTTGTAGGTGCTGGGCAAAGGTCACCGCGTCCACGGTACAATCTGGGGATGCCGTCCAGAGGACGCTCTGATTGTCACCTTGGCAATAGTCAGCAAAGAAGGGCAAGGTCTGGCGCAATTGATACAATTCGCGGCGCAAGTTGGTGCGCGCCTGACGGTCGCTCGTCTCCGGCCAGAAGGTGGCGGCCAGGTGTGCGCGATCCTGGGGCGTCCCCTGGCTCAACAGCAGATAGGCAAGGAGCGACTTGCCCCGCGGTTTGGTCAGGTTGGGGACGGGTTCGCCATCATATGTAAGTTTGAAACCGCCAAGCAACTGGATGGTCAACATAGGTGTGCACCTGGAGAACTGAGCGCACTGTCAATCAGGCCATAGCGAGTAGCCCAGGCCGCTCAATAATTGTGGCAGGCGTTGTCATGGTGAGCGATGGTGTGTAGGCTTGTAACTTTAGAATTTGGTTGACCGGTGGGCGGGAAATCATCTCCAATACCATTTCCTGCCACTCAGGATCGAGATCGGCCAACCCGGTAAGCGGAAAGCTGCGTGGCCCGATATTGGTCAATTCGATCAAGATGGAGAAATCCATCAATGTCAACCCAATGGCCCGTTTTTCTGCCTTATTAAAACGCAGCAAAATGTTTTCGTTTAACTCCACTGCACTGGTTGCATGTTCGCCGGGGGAAAAAGAGATATAAAGAATATTAACTTCTTTATCATAAGAATAGGTCGGTTCTTGGAGCATTGTTCACCTTTTCAGACGGATATACTTAAAAAACGCAGTAGCCACGTATATGAACCGTCCATCGTCGGCCACGGTCAGCCATAGAGAGCTCCCCGAATAACAACCTCATGCTCTTCATTATATTACATTTGATATTAGTTTACCTGATCTGACTTTGTTTAAAAAACTTGGTTCTTCGCGACAAAGTGTACTTGACAAGTAAGGGGGCGCGCCCAGAGAGCTCCCGCGGGTGGCGAGTCGCGAACCTGCCACCCGCGGGAGCCCTCTGGGCGCGCCACCTACTCTGTTTCGATCTACTAACACGCGTAGACCCAAAAACTTTAGTTCTTATTGGACTTTTGACAAATATAAGCCTTTTGAGATGTGTGAAATGAAGTACGACCAGAGAGATTCCCTTCCAGAGGAACAACAGAGGAATTATTCGGGGGTTAGGCAGATTCGGGGGTGACCCTTGTGCTGGAGACCCACGACGCCTTCTGCCGCGGCGCGGAGGTGGGATGTCCATCACCCCTTCCGCATGGGTGAGTCGATTGAAGAGACCTGGCGCTTGATCGGCGCTCGCACCCATCATGTCCACCTGAAAGATGCGCGCAAGCGCGCCGATGGCTCTTGGCAACTAGTCCTTCGAAGAGTAAGTAGATAGGTAGGTAGATAAGTAGATAAGTAGATAGGTAGATAAGTAGATAACGAAAACGCCTATTTCCCCGTCTACCGATTTCCCTATCTACCGATTTCCCTATCTACCGATTTACCTCCCTCCCTATCTACCCTTAGTGATGCGCTGCGATTGCCCCGGTCACCACCGGATCCACGGGAATCATGAGATGTTCATAGGGCGTACCGCCCCACATGATGTAGGGGGCGCCAGAGGTGTGATCGTGCGACCAGGCGTTTTCATCCAAGCCGCCAGGGTAGAGCACCGCAAGGTGCGGCGGCAGCATCTGCCACGCTGCGCCCTCGGCTGGGGTCATGACGCTGGGATCTTCCATATCGGCAGCCGAGCCCCCCTGGAGCACGTAGATGATCCCAGGCTGGGTGATGTTGGGTTCCCGTCCTTCAAAGAGAGCGTGCAGCCACTCGACCCACATGGCATCCATACACATGGGGTCATTGGCCAGGGTGGGTTGCTCCAGCACGTTGTCATCAGGGATACAGGTCCAGCCGTTGCTGCCTTCGCGCAAGACCGGGAAGTCTGCGGTGCCGTCGGTGGGCCAATCGATGATGGTCGCTGCCGCCGCAATCTCATGTGGGGCCGCGCTCATGGCATTGCCAATGCGGTCGCTGGGGTCGACCGGCGCCAGCGATTCGGTGACGATCGGTGCCATGATGTGCTTATAGGGCGTGTCACCCCACATGAGGTAAGGCGCACCCATGCTCATTTCGCTGGGAAAGGCGCTCAGGTCCGCCTCGCCTGGGAAGAGGAGCATGATGTGGGGCGGGTCGAATTGCCAGGGCTGTCCGGCCGGCGGTGCCATCACCAACTCGTTGTTATCGGCGACGGTGCCGCCCTGATACATGTACGAGATGCCGATCGTGGTGACAGCAGGCTCTTCGCCATTCCAAAAGGCTTTGAACCACTGTACCCAGGCGTCATCCAGACACATAGGATCATCCGTGGGGGTATTGTTGGCAATCCCCCAATCGTCAGTAATACAGGTCCAGCCATTATTGCCCTCCCGTAACACCGGCCATTCGCCATTACTCGCGTCCGTCGGCCAGTCGAGGATGGTGGCGTCCCTGGCAATCGCCACCGGGCCGGCGCTCATGGCGTCAGCGATCTTCAGCTCGAGCGTGATCTCGTCCCACGAGAGGGTCTGTTCCATGGGCGCCGGCGGTGACGCGTCGGTGACGGGTTGGATGGGTTGGCAGGCGGTGAGCAGCAGGATGCAAAGTAAGAACGGTAGTACCAGTGTGCGTGTCATAAGATTTTCTCCTTGTTTGAAGTTATGCTGGAACAACAAATCGTATGGAATGATAACCCCTTTTGCCTTCGACTTTTTCCTACACACTTGTCCCAAACATTTAGAATAGGATGATTATTGAGTTCCATCTACAGAATTTTCAATTGATTCAATGTCCTCACTTGTGGTATCCAATTCAATTTCGCTTGGTATATTTAGATAATTCAACTCAGGAAACTCAGGTATCTCTAGTCGCACTAAATTGAGCAAGCGAGACCGATAATGTTCTATAGCATGATCCGGTACGCTTGTTCCGTTGTATGTTTTTGAGTAGATTTTCTTCCCATCTGGTCCAACCAACCTTAAAACCTCGTATCCCTCTTCGTTTAGCCTCAACATATTTCCCTCTCGGGAATAACCTGTAACTAAACGAAACGGCAAGTATGGGATCAGATTGGGAAGCGGTACATCTGGCACCAAGTCATGTTTGTGCATGAAACGCCAATACTTATAAGTCAAGCTTCGGTTCATATAGTCTCGGTACACAGAGTCGCCAACCCGAGGTGCACCAAATGTGTAGAGCCCGGCAACATTAATATCGGTTTGGAGGATACAACTGGTCGCGACTGCTGCTAACGCACCACCTAGACTGTGACCGATTAGCCAAACCGCTTTCATAGACCGAAGCTGATTAATCACTTTTTCAAAATCAGATAGGGGTTCGCCTTTGTCAGGGACCACAGCATTGAAAGCATCTAGAAAACCTGCATGTATTTTCCCCTTTCCACAAGGTGATGTTACTTGCCGTACATTGAAGTCAGTCATCCAATCATTAAATTTTTTCTCCGTTGACCGGAAGACAACAAAGGCAGTTTGGTTGTGAAACGCAATTATGCCTTGTGTGCCAGGACGCTTACCTTGGATCTCACGACTATTGAAAAATATAGTCTCGTCAGCACCGTCCAATCCCCAATTCGTGAGCGTCTCACGAACTGCTTTTTTATATGCATCATCAGTATGTACTGCCCGAACTGTCTCTTTTCTCGCTAATTTTGCCATGCTGACACAAATGTAAGCGTTACAAAAATTAGGTAGGGCATTGCGGTAATCGGGGGGCTCATCCAGGATAGCTGTGAAGCCATCGACAGGTTTTTCTGGTGCTGCCCTTGGCAAAGCTGAAACAGATTCTTTTCGCGGCATTAGGGTTGCTCTACTATTCAAAGTCGGCGATACCTCTTGTATACAAGCACCCAGTGTAGTGCTGGCGGCCAAGCTGCTAACTATGTGTAGGAATTTACGCCGGCTCATATATGTATTCGATTGCGATTTCATCTGATTTCTCCTAAATGAAATTTTACCTGAGACTACTATGCCGGGAACGATTCGCCCTCAGCCTGACCAGTGGCGGGCAACGAATAGTGTGCTTGCACCTGTAACCACTGATCGTCTCGATTTTCAAAGACACCGGTAAAGCGTCCGGTAAACGTGATGTCTTGTTCATCTACTTTTGCGGCGAAGAGAACATCCGCCACAGCCCATGCCACCGCACCGGCCGCTGAGACTGAAGTCGACCCATAAGTGACGGATAACGCTTCGGACTGAGACCAATCGCGTTCTGCTTGGGCTGCTATGGCGGCCACACCCACACGCTTCTCATCTGCTCCGGTGCCAAGCAAAATCGTATCAGCATCTGGCGCAAAGAGTGTCAGCACGCCCTGTAGATCGCGTTTGGTATACGACTCAGCAAATTGATTCATCGTCGCTATGACCGCGGCTTCCGTTTTGGCATCTGCTTTCATGGTCCTATTCTCCGTTTATCTAGGTGACTGTCACTGTCCACAACCAAGTTCGTACCGCAGGCCACGCGGCAGGCAGTAACAGTCACCTTCGCTTCATATTTCACTGGGAACTCGCGCCGTGGCATTGTCACGGCGCGTCATCAACATCTTGCGGGGGAGCAAGAGGTGGCACAACTTGTTGATGAATATAGCAGACAGGGTGTTCCCAAAGCGTTGTCTGGAGCGTTCCCTGGTGGGGCAATTTGCGGAAAAATGGGGCTGGGCGTTCCCTACGGCGATCCCTGGCTGTGGAGTTCGTCTAAAAGTGCCTTGGCGGATTGCAGATCAGCCGTATCAAAGCCTTCGGTGAACCAATGATAGAGAGGGAAGAGAAGTTCGTAGGCGGCGGTATGGTTGCCTTGGCTTTGCCATAGGCGAGCAAGGCTGGTGGCGGCGCGCAGTTCTAGCGATTTGGCGCCCTGTTGACGGGTCAGATCCAACGCCGATTGGTACAACGCTTCCGCAACCTCTTTTTTCTCCGTCAGACGTAGGCGCAATTCGCCCATACTGCGCAAGATTTCGGCTCGCCATAGCCAGTCACCCAGCTCGTCGCCAATACGTATGGCGCGTTCCAGGGTTTCTATAGCTTTAGCAAGCTGCCCATCCAAGGCGTAGGCCTGGGCAAGCAATGACAGAAAATAGGGCAGATGGAAGTGAGCGTCTACCAGCAGCGAGCGCTCGAAAAATTGCTCTATCTCGACTAACCCGGACTGTATCGCACTGTCATGAACCTTCAACCAGCCCTGAAACAACTGCACTGTCAAGGTTAGGGTGGGAAAGCCAAACATTTCACAGAGCGTAGCAAGTTCATCAACGGATTGGCGAAGGGCTTCTTGATCATCCAAATGATGGAGCGTATAGATGGTGAGATCACGTGCAAAACCACGAATAAAGGGATGGCCATCTTGATCGGCCATGCGGACGGCAGTATGCACCATTGCGTGGGCTTGATCCGGGTAACCGCAGAGCCAGAGTGCTTCTGTCATGCGGCTGCGACGCAAGATGATTTTATGTACAGATACACCAGCTGCTTTATGTAAGGCGAAAAACCGCTGGAAATTTTCTATAGCAGTGGGGAGGTGACCGCGCTGTAAATATGCGTGACTCAATGCACCATAGGCTATACAGAGATAGTGATCTTCCGCCATTTCTTCCGCCAGACGCATCATTTCCAGCACCATTTGATACTGTGTGATCACATCACCGCGATTGCCGTGGTACAGGACCAAGCCGTCAAGAGCCTCAATCTGTTGGCGGTTGTCCTGAATCTGTTTGGCTAACTCATAAGCGTGCTCTAAAATCTGCTTCTGCTCTACGCTGGTCGTATGGTTGATTCCAATGGAAACTTGCGCCATCTCTAACAGAGCCACCACGCGTTGCTGAATGTTTGCTATGGAACCCGGCAACCTCTCCGATATCGACAACACCTTTTTCCAATAGAAAACGCTCTGCTCGGCGGCATAGCGGGCATTAGAAATCTGCGCGGCCCGGCGATAGTAGTTAGTGGCTGTTTGCCACTCACCTGTCTGCTCATAATGTTTTCCCAACTGACCACTCGCGGAATCCAAATCCTCCGCGTGTAGCGTTTCCAATGCTCTAGCCACGCGCCGATGCCACTGTCGTCGCTGCGGCGCACCGATCATGGCATAGGCCACCTCACGGATGAGGTCATGGCTAAAGTCATAGGCGTTGACACCCTGTTCACGGATAATACGGCGCTGCCATAGCTCATCCAGCGCTTGCGCCAACGCACCTTCATCTAGATCGCCGGCCAACGCCAACACAGCCAACGTGAACGAACGGCCAATCGTCGCCGCCAGAGTGACGAGTTTGCTGGAGCGTGGGGAGAGTTGGTCCAGGCGAAATTGGATGACCGCGTGGACCTTGGGCGGCAGCAAGGCTGTGGCTGTGGCAGGGGCTGCTGCCGGGGTCGCTTGGCTGCCCTCCATGCGCACCATCTCCACCACAAAGAGCGGATTGCCTTCGCTAGCCTGCCATAGGTGCTGCATCGTGTCTCGATCCAACGTTCGTTCGGCCACTTGGGCCGCCAACATGGCCGTCTCCGCGTCATCCAGCGGCCCGAGTGTGATTTCGCTGATCTGCTCGGTGCGTTGCAACGCCAGCCGCAGTGTGGTCAGCGGGTGTTGGGCGTCGATCTCTTCCGCCCGCGCTGTGCCAACGACCAGCAGGCGCGCTTGTGTGCGTTCCGCAGCTTGTTGCTCGTCCACTGTGCGCAGGAGAAAATGGAGCCACTCCAGTGTCTCGCTGTCGCACCACTGGAGATCATCCAGCGCTAGCAGCAGGGGGGATGGGGCCAGGAGCATCGCGCGGGTCAACGCGTCAAACAGCCGTTGGCGCTGCCAGCGTTCGGTCAGCGGTTCCGGGCGAGGCAAGGTGGGATCTTGGGTCAACAGTTCAGGCAGCAGCCGGGCTAGCTCGCTGCGCCAGATGGCAGCCAGTTGTTCCACCGCGCGCGGCAAGGGGTCACTGCGTAGCCAGTCGATGACAGGCGCATAGGCTAGTCCACCCTCGGCTGCATAGCTCCGGGCATGGAGCGTGGCGCCGCCTTGGTGGGTTACCCACGCCCGCACTTCCTCCACCAGCCGCGTCTTGCCGATGCCGGCCTCGCCAGTAATTAAGACAAAGTGGGCGCGCCCACCGACCGCCCTGTGCCAGGCTTGTTGCAACTGACGCCATTCCGCCTGCCGCCCGACCAGTGGTGGGGAAGCTGGATGGTGGGCTATTCGCAACGGTTGAGGGGCAGATCGCTCCTGTTGTAGTAACCGCGCATAGAGCACCTGCGTGTCAGCAGTGGGAGTGACGCCTAGCTCCCGCTGCAAGCGCTCGACACAGGTCTGATAGACGCGCAGCGCCCCGGTGCGGTCGCCATTGAGCAGATGCAGTTGCATGAGACGGCGATAGGTGGCTTCATGGACTGGGTCAAGGGACAGTAATTGCTGTCCATGACGAATGGCGGCGGTGTAGTGGCGTGCTTCCTCTAACACGGGCAGCAACCGTTCCAATGCCGCCAACGCTGCGGCATGCAGCCGCTCGCGTTCGGGGAAGACCCAATCGTCATAGCAGGCGGGCAGCAGCGCGCCGCGATAAAGCTCGACAGCCTTGGTCAAATAGGCAATCACCTCGGTGGGGCGCTCCTGTTGTTGCGCTCCATCCGCTTGGCTTAGCGCCTGGGCAAAGTCGGCCACGTCCAGCGCAAGGGGCGCGTTGGGCAGCCACTGCACCGTATTGGCATCACTCTGCACATAGTGATCGGCATTGGGCAGGACGCGCCGGATCTGGTGCAGGGCTTTGCGCAGATTGGTGCGCGCTTGCACCTCGGTCGAATCGGGCCAAAAGAGAAAGGCAAGATGTTGGCGGGATTGGGGCGCGTGACGATGGAGCAGCAGGTAGGCCAGCAACGATTGTAGGCGGACTTGATGCAGCCCCACCACCGGCTGACCCTCCGCCAACACCAGAAAATCACCCAACAGGTGGATACGCAGAGAAGGCATAGCGACTACTCCTGAGGTACACAATTCGACGAGGATACGTTCGTACTACAGGAAATTCAATTTGGCTCTTGATACGTTTCAAGGATCTGCTGTTTACATTCCGGGAATGGGCCAGTTTTAGGCGAGAACACCATGTTCGCCATCGAGAAGCTCGTCCGGAATAGCGGCCCATTCCCGGAATGTGCGACCCGCTCCCTGCTATCCAGATCGAGCCTTCAATTTTTGACGATGTCGGTTCGTATGGCGCCTTATGATTACGTGGCATCCGAATTCTACCGTAATTGAATGGCCTTCGTCAAAAGGATGATTCAGCAAGGGTGCGTCCCAGATTTGGGGTGAAAGGGTGTATACTAGAGAAAAAGTGGAAAAGGAAGCAAAGGTAGGGGAAAATGGAAGCAGAAGGAAAAGAATTCGTGGTCTCGGCACAAGGGATGTACGAACGGCTAAAAGCATGGCGAAAAGAGCACCCAGAAGCGAGTTATGACGAAATTGCGGAGGAGGTAGGTCGGGAACGGCGGGAACTGATGGGCCAACTGCTGTCAGAATTAGCGGCAGCAAACCGGCTGGAGGTGGAAGCGTTGGAAATCGAATGTCCGACGTGTGGAAAGCCAACGGAGAATAAGGGACCCAAAGAGAGATGGGTAAGTCATCGAGAGGGAGAAACAACGCTGAACCGAGGCTATCGCTACTGCGCCGAGTGTAGCAGTGGCTTTTTTCCCCCTAGACAAGAAACTGAAGCTGACTAAGCAGAACTGGACACCAGAGACGATACGGAATGCAGTGCGCTTGGGCGTGGAGATAGCCTCGTACGAACGGGCGGCAAATGCCTTTGAAGCCTTAACGGATGTGGCATTGTCCAAAAGTGCATTACAGCGGCTGGTGCAGGCAAGCGGCAAGGCAGTCGTTGAAAAGCAAGAAGCGGAAGCCCGAGCCATGGTCGAGGTGCCGAAAAAGGAAGAAGAGGTAGTATGGCGTGAGATACCTGAGCCAGAGAGTGAGGTGATGGCTGTTTCCTCCGATGGGGTGATGGTGAATCTCATTAATGAAGGCTGGAAAGAAGTCAAAGCAGTCAGTATCTCTGCGGTTAGCCATACGGTAGATGCGGAAAGCGGCGAAGTCGCAGTTACGCTCTCGCACCACAGCTATCGGGCTGGCCTTTGGGATGCAGCTACCTTTACCCATCACCATTGGGCAGAAGCTTGTCATCGGGGTCTCGAAAAAGCGAAAACAGTTGTCTGCATCAGTGATGGCGCACTCTGGATTTGGGCCATGGTCTTCCTCTGTTTTAGTACCCGCATTGAAATTCTCGACTGGTGGCATGCAGTTCAGCGGCTCTGGACGATTGCCCTTGGCGTTTACGAACCAGCCAATGCCACACCTTGGGTGCATCAGGCCAAAGGCTACCTTGCTCGCAGCCACTTACGCTATCTCTTCCACCAGATCCGCCAGCTTTATCCACGTGGCACACCGCTCCCAGAACCCGTTCGTCAGGCCATTGGCTCTCTTTTCCGCAATCGGCATCGCATGGATTATGCCGCTTTTCGACAACAAGGCTTCCCTATCGGCAGCGGGACCATTGAATCTGCTTGCAAAACCGTTGTCCAAGCTCGTATGAAACAAGCTGGCATGCGTTGGAGTCGCAACGGCGCTCAATCTATGCTTGCTTTGCGCTGCCTCCTACTTAGTGGCCGTTGGGATGAAGTCCCTCTTCCCACTTAACCCCCAATCTGGGACGCACCCATTCCAGGGTAAATAAGGCCATAGCTATTTCACCCCGTATTCTAGAGGTAAAGGACCATATTTATACTCCGCTGCAGCACATAGTATCATTTTTGCTCATGTACACAATGTTACTTTATAGCGCAACTCAGTATATTTACTACCGTGGTATTTGCACCGCACTGTACTAGCGAAGCTCCGTCTCAAAATCGCGCACGAACGCTACACGCTCTCCAATCCGAACGCTTTGCGAACGCCCCGCCGGCTACACTCACTCCCAGACCGCGTGACCCTGGTAGCTTTGAGAGGAGGATCTGTGACCGGTGAACATTCCTGGCAACTATCGCTCGCATCTTTTCACCCTGCGCCTTTGGACCGAACCGGGCGTTCTCTACCATGATGGGAAGCCCAGCGAAATCCGCTTTAAGGTGCAGCATCTGCTCAGCGGCGAAGTGCGCTACTTTCGCGAGTGGCCGGCGCTCATCGAATTTCTGGTTGCCATTGTCGAGGACGCTGAGGATGATCCCTCGCATTGTCAACGTCCTACTACGAACCAGTGATCAAACGACTGTCTATGCAACCACAGACGGCCGTTTGGTGATGACCGCAGCCGATCGTCGGTCGTTGTCATGTATTTACCCTACTTCCTTATCCAATAACAAAAGGAGACTCCAAGATGAAGCGAACCCACCCTTTTCTCGTCGGCATCCTGCTGCTGGCCTTGCTGGCCGGCTGCGTACCCGTGCAACCCCCTCGCGCCCCCATTGAACCGCAAGCCGGCCACTGGGGCACTTGGGTGCTCAGTTCCAGCGCTGAGTTGCGCCCGGCAGCGCCGCCCGATGCTGCTACCAGCGCGCAAGAACTTGCCGAACTGCAAACCATGATGGCTGCTAACGACGACGCCACCAAGGCTCAGGTGCTCTACTGGAATGCTGGTGCGCCGACCTATCGCTGGCTAGAGCTGGCGCTAGACCGTTTTGCCAAAGGGCCGCCCAGCCCGCGCGTGGCCCGTGGCCTGGCGTTACTCAACGTCGCGATCTACGACGCGATTGTCGCCACCTGGGAAGCTAAGTACACCTATAATCGCCCCCGACCTCAGGGCATTACGCCTTTGATCGAGATGCCGGCCAGCCCTTCCTATCCCTCCGAACATGCCGCGGCGGCAGGTGCGGCGGCAGCTGTCCTGAGCTATCTCTTCCCCGATGAGGCGGACTTCTTTGCGGCCCAGGCACAGGCCGCCGGCCAATCGCGGCTCTATGCCGGCGTGCATTATCCCAGCGATGTGGATGCTGGTTTGGCGCTAGGTGCAGGCGTCGGCGCCAAAGTGCTTGAATGGGCGCAAAGCGATGGCACGAATGCCGAATGGGATGGCGTGATCCCCACCGGCCCTGACAAGTGGATTGGTCAAAATCCGGTGACGCCGCTGGCCGGCACATGGAAAACCTGGGCAATTGCTGCGGCCAACGACTTCTTGCCACCGCCGCCGCCAGCCATCGATTCCGAACAGATGCAGGCCGAATTGGCCGAACTCAAAGGGGTCGAACGAACGCTCCCCATCATGATGGGTGCCTGGATCTGGCATTCGTTTGATCGGGCCTATCCCTGGTGGTATCGTCACATTAGCACGCGGCTTTTTGAACAGGATCGCACGGCCAACATTCCCCAGGCGACACTCATGTACACGGCGATGGCGGTCACCCAGTATGACACGATTGTGGCCTGCTTCAACGGCAAATACACCTACTGGATGATCCGCCCGCCCCAGTTGGACCCCGAGGTTGTCAATCTCTTCCCGATTCCGAATCACCCCAGCTATCCCGCGGCGCACTCGTGTGGGTCGATGGCGTCGGCCATGGTGATCAGCGAATTTTTTCCAGAGGATGTCGAGATGATCCAGGCCGCCGGTCACGAAGCCGGACTGTCCCGCATCTGGGCAGGCATTCACTATCCCAGCGATGTGGCAGCCGGTGAGGCGCTGGGAAAAGGGGTGGCTGCTGCGGTGTTGGCGCGGACGCGGGAGATGACAGGCTCGATACAGTAGCTTCATCTCATACTATAGAGCTTTTTCTAAAGCTCTATAGTATGAGTTACCTACCTATCCCCCTACTGCAACCACTCCCTCACCACCTGGGCGTGTTGGGGCAGGGCAACCTCTGGTTCTTCGATTTCGGGGTGCCACTTTTTCTCCCACTCCATGCTCAGGTAACCCTGGTAGCCGTTGCGCCGCAGCAAGTCAACCACGGCGCGGCAAGGCACTTCGCCCTCCCCCATCAGGACCAATTGCCAGGAGCCATCGGCGCGCTTGCGCGCATCTTTCAGGTGGACATGGTGGGTGCGGGCGCCGATCAAGCGCCAGGTCTCTTCAATCGATTCACCCATGCGGAAGGGGTGATGGACATCCCACACGGCGGCGATGGCGGGACTGGACACTTGCGCCAAGACCTTGGCCACCTCCGCGCCGCGGCAGAAGGCGTCGTGAGTCTCCAGCACAATGGTCACCCCCTCACGTTCGGCGGTGGACGCCGCCGCGTTGAGACCCGCCGCCACCCAGTCAATGGTCTGTTCGAGACTCTGGCCCTCGGCCACATTGCCGCCAAAGCTGCGCACCATGGGCGCGCCCAGATCATTGGCCAGTTCCACATAGCGTTGTAGGTCAGTTACATTCGCCTGCCGTTCCGCCGGGTCCGGCGACGAAAAACGTGTGGAAAGGCCCAAGCCAACAATACTAATGTTATATTGGGCCATCACCGCCTTCATTTGTCGCCGGCGCTCGGCACTCAGGTCAACGGGAATGATGACGCCATCCAAGATGCGCACCTCTAACGCCTGATAGCCATTGGCCGCGGCCTGTTCCACCGTATGTTCAAAAGACCACTCCGGCGAGCCAAGAGTGCTCCAGGCAAGTGGGTATACGTTTGTCATAAGTTTGATTCCTTCGTTGGTTGAGGTACTTTTTGGGGGATAGCGCCCTCTTTCGAATTACCAATTACCTAATCACCAATCACCAGCAGCCAGATGTGAAAATAGCTGGTAGCTGTTGGCTGGTTGTCGCTGGCCAGCCGCCAACAGCCAGCCGCCAACAGCCACCCGCTACCAGCCACTAATCACCACCGCCGCGATCATACCCGTGATGACGCCGACCAGCACTTCGGTCGGCGTGTGGCCAATATTGATCGGCAGCGGTGGGGTGGATAGGCCCTGCTGGATTGCCAGCTCATTGAGCCGCTGGGCATGGTCGCTGACGGCCAACCGCACCCCCACGGCATCGCGCAAGGTGACGAACATGAGAATCAGGGCCACCGCAAAGGCGGTCGAGAGACCCTCGTGCAGAAAGATGGCGCTGGCCAACGCCGACACCGACGCGGCATGGGCCGAGGGCATCCCCCCTGTGGCAAAAACAGCTTTGACCAGGTTGAATTGGCGCAGCCGCACCATCTCGATGACGGCCTTGACGGCCTGGGCCAGAAACCAGCCGGCCAGACAACTCAATAAAATCGCCAGGTTCCCCCCGGCAAACCAATCTGCCACATTTTGCTCCTGATAGAAAACTGGCTGGTGGCCGGTGGCTGCTAGCTGTTGGCCAGCAGCTAGCAGCCACCGGCCACCAGCCACCATGTCCATAGACATGTCGCCTGATTAAAAGATCGTCTGCGCCAATGGATTCTGGCGATGACACTCCTCTTGCACTTGGATGACCCGCCGCACGCTCTGCGGGGTAATGGTCAGTGGTTTGCCTTCACGAATGGTGGCGTACAGCTCCCGATAGAAGTTGCCATAGACATCGCTGGCCGAGTCATCCAACGTCCAGCTATCTTCATGCCAGGTCAGTTGGTCGCGGTTGTAACTGCGGTTGGGCGTGGGGCGCGTGTCCAGTTCGCGGGGCGGCATCTCGGCATCGACGACCCACTTCCAGCGCAACTGTTTGGTGGAGCCGGTCAGCCCGCCGCGCGTCCCCATAATGTTCCAGATCTCCCCCGGGTAGGCACAGGCGCTGCTGATCTCAATGTCAATGGTCGGTGCGCCCGCGCCTTTGATCATCAGCTTCAGATGGTCATCGGCGTCGCCCAAGGTCAGGGCGCGGTCCAGGTGGCAGAAGACCTGCGGCTCGGCATCGCCAAAGAGTTGCAACGCCTGATCCAGAAAGTGAGGGCCGGTGTTGTTCAAGCTGCCACCGCCAAATTTCTGCAAGGTCTGCCAATCCCAGCGCCGACTAAAGCCCGATGCCGTAATCCGAATCTGCACAATGCGCCCCAACAGCCCCGAGTCGATCACCTCGCGTACCTTGACAAACTCGGGGTTGTAGCGCCGCTGTTGAAAGATGGTGAGCACCTTGTCGCTTGCTTCCGCCGCAGCTACCATGCGGTCGGCGTCGGCCAGCGAGGTGGCCATGGGCTTTTCACAGACCACATGTTTGCCGGCGGCCAGCGCGTCAATCGCGGCATTGGCATGGAGAAAATTGGGCAGCGAAACCACCACCAATTCCACCGCCGGGTCATCCAGCAGCGCCTGATAGGCATCATACGCCTGGCAGTCAAAGCGCTCGACTGCCTCTTCCCGGCGCTGGGCATCGGCGTCCACCACCGCCACGACCTGATAATTTTCCGTCTGCGGCCCAATCAGCCGGGCGTGAATATCCCACCCACTGCGGCCAAGGCCGGCAATGCCGACCCGAATTTGATCTTGCGCCATCTTTTCTTCCTTCCTGGTTTATGGTATGCGTGCTTCGTCTATTGATTTTCTTGAAATGATCTAAAGCGCATCCTGCATGACCCTTAGCTTTACCATCGGGGGTTGTTTTCGGGAGCCATTTTTTGTGGTAGAGTATAAGCATATTGTAGCCTAACCTATGCGACAAGCCAATTGCTTTAAGAGGGATGCTGATGAGCGCCAGTGCGCCTGAACCTAATCACCGTTTTCCCATCGACCTGGTCGATCCGACCGACGCCGCGGCCGGCTTCGAGATTCTGGACGACTTCACCCCCTTTAACCAAAAGAATGATCTCTTCCGCCGTTCCTGGTGGGACGAACGGATCCGCAGTGAGAAGAGCGCGCGCTTCTATGCCACCTATCGCGAGCCGCTCAAGACCTGGCGCAAGGCTGATGGCTTTACGCAGAAAGATTATGCCCTGCGCAACGCGGCCTGGCATGTCAGCGACATCTTCACCGAACTCAAAGAAAGCGAAGATCGCCGGGAAGGCTTTTCCGATGAGTTTACGCTCTATCGTGATGTTGCCCCGGTCAAGGTGGAGGTGGGAGCGCCGACGGAAGCCGCGGCGGAGATCAAGCGGGTGGCCAAGGGCTTTGGCGCGGATCTGGTGGGGATCACCCACTTTGATGCCCGCTGGCTCTATGCGCAAAAGTTTAGTGACCTGAGTCGGCGTGCAAAACCCCAGGAACTGCCGGCTGGCCTTGACCATGTGATTGTCACCGCCCAAGCCATGGACTACGATCTGATTCGCACCGTGCCCTCGGCGCTCAGCGGCGCGGCCACCGGGTTGGGCTATTCCCATGATGCCTTGGTCGTCCTCTCGCTTGCTCAGTATATTCGCAACCTGGGCTATCAGGCGGTGGCTAGCATGAATGACACGGCGCTGGCCATTCCGCTGGCGATCAAGGCTGGGTTGGGTGAATATGGCCGCAATGGGCTGCTCATCACTCGCGAATTTGGCCCCCGCGTGCGCTTGGGCAAGATCTTCACCGATCTGCCCCTGGCCCACGACCACCCCATTCACTTTGGGGTCAAAGAATTTTGTGGCGTCTGCCGGCGCTGCGCCGATGGCTGTCCGGTCAAAGCGATTCCCCATGGCGAACCGAGCGCCCAGCTTCACAACCAATCCAACCTACAAGGGGTGCGCAAATGGTCGGTCGATGGTGAAAAATGCTTTAGTTATTGGGCGGCGCAGAACAGCGACTGCTCGATCTGCATTCGCATCTGCCCCTACAACAAAGACTACCGCCACTGGTGGCACCGTATCGGGCAACGGCTGGCCGGCACCCCGTTGCGCCGGCTGCTGTTAGCCTTGGACATACGCCTGGGCTACGGCACCCGCATGCGCCCCCAAGCCTGGTGGGCCGGTCAACGCGAACGATTTCTACCCCGACTGGCACAGGCATTGCCCACACGCCGCGGGCAATGCCGGCGCCAGCAATAATAACTAGTGCCTGGCAAATTTTCTGGGGACAGGTGAAAATTAACAATGGTGCAAAGCGTCCGCAATGCGAACACCTAATCACCAATCACCCAATCACCAATGCGATCAGTAAAAAATGCCGGAGTCCAGTAACATCAAAACAGGAGGGAAAAGCCTTGCACATTGAGTCCAATCTCTATCTGGTCGGCAGTGGCCGCGCCGGCTTTGATCTGACCAATTCCTTTGACTGCAATGTCTATCTGTTTCAGAGCAGCACAGGGGGAGTGCTCTTTGACGCCGGTGCGGGCATGAATGGCGCAGAGATTCTCCAAGTTTGCCAACAGGATGGGCTGGATCTCGGTGAAATCCGTCATCTCTTTCTCACCCATGCCCATGCCGACCATGCCGGCGGCGCTGCGTACTTGCAGGAGCAACTGGCGCTGGCCGTCCATGCCACACCACGCACGGCGGAAATTGTCAGCACTGGCGATGAAGAGGCCGTTTCTTTGCCGATTGCCCGCGCCGGCGGTATGTACCCGGCAGACTATCGCTATCGCGCTTGTCCGGTGGCCCATGTCCATGCGCCGGGCGAAGTCGTGACCCTTGGCGACTTGACCATCGAAGCAATCACCACCCCCGGCCACAGCCACGATCATACTTCCTATCTGGTCACGGCCCAGGGCAAACGCTATCTGGTCGGCGGCGATGCGATCTTCTATGGCGGGCGCGTCATCTGGCAAAACACCTATGATTGTAGCGTGCCCCAGACCAACGCCTCGATCCAACGGCTGGCCACCTACACGTTTGACGCCCTGCTGGCCGGCCATCTAAACTTTAGCTTGCGCAACGGCAAGCGCCATGTAGAGACGGCCTGCGCCATCATCGCACAGATGGGGTGTCCGCTGTCGATTTTGTGACAGAATAGCTGCGGCCATCTCGCAACGGTTACAAAAATATGACATATTTCACAATCTGGTTAACCAATGATTATTACGTAGGTGCGCTTTCCGCGCCCATTGGGCTCCCGCTCCCAGGCGCGCACAATCTTGGCAACAAAGAAATGTGCGGTATGGAAACCGCACCTACAATTTGTTAGCCAATCGTTTCCCAGAGAATGAACCATACCAAAAATATCAATGAGAAGGAGTCATTATGCAACGCGTCTGTTTTTTACTCAAAGTCAAGCAGGATAAGTTAGCCGAATACAAAAAGGCCCACGAAGCGGTTTGGGAAGAGATGCTGCAAGCCCTCCGTGAGACCGGCTGGCACAACTATTCGCTCTTTTTGCGCGACGACGGTCTGCTGGTCGGCTATCTGGAAACACCAGATTTTCAGGCCGCGCTGGCCGGCATGGACAAGCGCGCCATCAACGAACGCTGGCAACAGACCATGGCGCCCTATTTCGAACAACTGGATGGCCGGCGCCCGGATGAAGGGATGATGGTCTTAGAAGAAGTTTTCCATCTTGATTAAGAGCCCATCCGAAAACCGGTGGTGGCTCACGTTAACCGCACGGAGAGACCCATTCGACTACAGAGGTTTTCGGATAACTAAGCACAAAGGGATTGCTACTATGGACTTTGCACAGCGTAATTACCCCAAGGCCCGCGTTGGCCTCTTTGCGATTGGTCTGGCCGCCTACTGGCCCCAATTCTCCGGCCTCAAGGCGCAGTTAGAGGGCTACTATCAACATGTGGCGAACCAACTGGCCGACTTTGCCGAAGTGGTGGAGTTGGGCTTGATTGACACCCCCCAAAGCGCCTTTGCCGCCGGTACGCGTCTAGCCGGCGAGAATGTGGATCTGCTCATCTGCCATACCGCCACTTATGCCACCAGCTCGCAGGTCTTGCCCATTGTCCAACAGGCCAAGGTGCCGGTGTTAGTGCTCAACCTCCAACCGGAGGCCGCCCTGGCCTATGAAACAGTCGATACCGGCGGCTGGTTGGCCAGTTGTTCCACCTGCTGCGTGCCGGAGATCTCCAACGCCTTCCATCGCGCCGGGATTGAATTCCAGGTGGTTTCGGGCATGTTGTATGACGATGAACGGGTGTGGGCCAGCCTGCGTGAGTGGTGTAGGGCCGCGACTGCGGCGCGCGTATTGCGGGGGGCGCGATTTGGCTTCCTGGGTCACACCTACCCCGGCATGTTGGACATGTACTCGGACTTTACCCAACACCACGCGCAGATCGGCTCCCATGTTGAGGTGTTGGAGATGTGTGACTTACAAGCACGGGTCGATGGCGTCACCGCAGCCGAAATTGCCCGCAAGCTAGAGGAAGCGCACAGCGTCTTTGCGATTCTGGACTCAGCCCAACCCGACGATCTGCGCTGGGCCTGTCAGGTGGCGGCAGGGTTGGATCGACTAGTGCAAGACTTTGAACTGAGCGCACTCGCCTACTATTACCGTGGTCTCAACAATGCCTATGAACGGCTGGGCGCTGGGCTGATCCTGGGCAACTCACTCCTCACCGCGCGGGGCATTCCGACCTCTGGGGAAGGGGATCTAAAGAACGCGGTGGCCATGAAGATTATGGATGTATTGGGCGCCGGCGGCTCCTATACCGAGTTCTACGCTATGGACTTTAACGAAAACTTTGTGCTCATGGGCCATGACGGGCCGGCCCATCTGGCCATTGGTGACCAACGGCCCATCTTGCGTGGCTTGGGTGTCTATCATGGCAAGGCCGGTTCTGGCGTTTCGGTCGAATTTAGCGTCAAGCATGGGCCGGTGACTATCCTCACCTGCACCCAAACGCGGGATGGCAATCTAAAATTTATGGCTGCCGAAGGGGAGTCGATCCCCGGACCGATTATGCAGATTGGCAACACCAACAGTCGCATTAAATTTAGTCTGGGGCCGGCCGAATTTGTGGATGCGTGGTGTGCCGAAGCGCCGACCCATCACTGCGCGCTGGGCATTGGCCACGTGGCAAACACGCTGCGCAAATTCGCACGTTTAAAAGGGCTGCGTTTTGTGGAAGTGGGTGCAAAGAGAAGTTGAAGTGGTTCGGTCAAGTTGCCATAAAATATTGGGCAAAAAAACATTCGGCGCCCCTTACAGTTCCCCCGAAGCGGCTAAGCCGCACTGCAAGTGACGCCGAACGTGACCTGATTATACACTGTGTTTTTTGAATGCGCAAATCGGAATTACGCTGATCTACAATAATGTTCCTGACCAGTCGCAATTGCACCCCCCAATCACACCAATTTCGACGCTTAGGAGCGTGGATTACTGTCACAATGCCGCTTTTTTCTCTATTTTGCAGGGGCGAAAAAGCAGATTTTCGTTGGATTACCAGTGTGAGCGAGAGTCTAACCTTAAAATTTTGCGCCAAACCAGTAAATCTCGGCGTAAATGATGGCAGAGATATTTTTAGAAGTTTACGTCATTACTGCAATCATTGGTCGCCGTAAGTATTTACGCCAACTGTAACAGCAGCTTAGGATAAATTCCATGCAAACCTATCAAACCGAGGCAAGTTTAACAACGGAACCCTATCGGCAACCAGCAGCAGCGGTGTTGCAGGCATTAGCCGCCGATGAGGCGCAGGGGCTGACAGGCACAGAAGTTAAAGCACGGCTGGCAAACTATGGCGCCAATGAATTGACCGAAAGCGGCGGGCGCCCGCGCTGGCAAATTTTTCTGGAGCAAATGCGTGACTTTCTGACCCTGATCCTGATTGCCGCTGCGCTCATTTCCCTATTTCTGGGCGATGTGGTCGACGCGATTGTGATTTTGGCCATTGTCATCCTCAATGCGGCGTTAGGCTACAGCCAGGAGAGCAAAGCCGAACAATCCATGGCCGCGCTCAAACGGCTCTCTGTGCCCACGGTCCGGGTGCGAAGGGATGGCGCGGTGCGCGAAATCTCTGCCCGTGATCTGGTGCCGGGTGACATTGTCCTGCTCGAAACAGGCAATGTAGTCCCCGCGGATGGGCGGCTGCTGGAAGGCATTAACTTACGGGTCCAGGAATCGGCTCTTACTGGCGAATCGGACGCGGTGAACAAACAGGCGGAACTGGTTTTTGACAGCGACCGGGCGCTGGGCGACCGGCGCAATATGGTCTATTCGGGTACGGTGGTCAACTATGGGCATGGCGTCATGGTGGTGACGGCCACGGGCATGGCCACCGAACTGGGCAAGATCGCAAATATGATCCAGTCGGTGGAGCAGGAAAAGACACCCTTGCAGCAGCGGCTGGATCGGCTAGGGAAGGTGCTGGCGGCGGCGGCGATTGTATTGGTGGCCGTGATCTTTGTTATCGGCGTGCTCAATGGCCAGCCGGTCGACGAGATGTTGATGACCGCTATCAGCTTGGCAGTGGCGGCCATTCCGGAAGCGATGACCGCAGTGGTGACCATTGCGCTCGCCCTAGGCGCTCAACGGATGCTCAAACGCCAGGCGCTGATCCGCAAATTGCCGGCGGTCGAGACGCTGGGCTCCGTCAGCGTCATCTGCTCTGATAAGACCGGCACCCTTACTGAGAACCGCATGACGGTCACGGTATTGGATATTGCCAACCATCACGTTGACCTGACACAGACCAAAGCCGACGCCCGCTATACCATTCAGCGGCTGGAGCAGCAAAGCGACGACCAGCCGGTCAAGGCCACCCTGGCGCTCATGCTCGTTTCCGGTGCGCTCTGCAACGATGCGCTGCTGGAGCAACAGCAAAATGGGGAGCAAGGCTATTACACTGTCGGTGATCCGACCGAGGGGGCGTTGGTGCTGGCCGCCGCGGAACATGGCATCTTCAAAGGGGAGTTAGATAAGGCATTTGCTCGGGTGGCCGAATATCCCTTTGACTCGGTGCGCAAGCGGATGACGACCGTCCATCAGATGCCGGCCTCACCTGACGCCATTCCAGCCAGTCTACGCGCGCTTTGGGGTGCTGGACCACAGCCGCTGCCCCCCTTTCTGGCCGTGACCAAAGGCGCCATCGACGGGCTGCTGACCCTGACGGAGCAGGTCTGGGTTGATGGGGAGTTGCACCCCTTTGACGAAAGCTGGCGTACACGGGTGATGACGGAGCACGATCAGTTGGCGCAAAAGGGGATGCGCGTCCTGGGGGTGGGTATCCACGCACTAGATGAACAGCCGGCGCCGAATGCTGAGGAGAGTCTGGAAAAGAAATTGATCCTGCTGGGCATCTTTGGGATGATCGATCCGCCGCGGCCCGAGGTGGGCGAGGCGGTGCAGATCTGCAAGCGCGCCGGGATCCGTCCGGTGATGATTACAGGGGACCATCCACTGACGGCGCGCCATATTGCGCAGCAGTTGGGCATTGCCGAGGATGACCGGTTCATTACCGGCCAGGAGTTGGATCAGCTTTCTGCACGCGAACTGGAACAAAAGGCGCAAGAGATTTCGGTCTTTGCCCGCGTTTCGCCGGAGCATAAGCTCAAATTGGTGCAAGTCTACCAGGCGTTGGGCTATATTGCCGCCATGACGGGCGATGGGGTCAACGACGCGCCGGCGCTCAAAAAGGCGGATATGGGGGTGGCCATGGGCATTACCGGCACCGATGTCACCAAAGAAGCGGCAGAGATGGTCTTGTTGGATGATAACTTCGCCACCATTGTAGCCGCAGTGGAAGAGGGGCGGATTATCTATGACAACATCCGCAAGTTTATCAAGTACCTCCTAACCTGCAACACGAGTGAGATCGCAGTCATGTTATTTGGCCCGTTGCTGGGTATGCCGCTGCCGCTCTTGCCGTTGCAAATTCTGTGGATGAACCTGGTTACCGATGGGTTGCCGGCGTTGGCGCTGGGGGTGGAGCCGGCGGAAGCGAATGTGATGCAGCGGCGTCCCTATTCGTCGCAGGAGAGCATCTTTAGCCGGGGGATGGGCGCGTTTATCATTGGGATGGGCATTGTGCTCAGTCTGGTGGCATTGGGCGTCGGTCTCTGGTCCTATCGCAGCGGCGATCCGGCCTGGCAGTCCCTGCTCTTCACCACGTTGATCTTCTGTCAACTGGCGCTGGCGCTCAGTGTGCGGGGCGAAGACAGTTCGCTCATGAAGCTAGGGCTCCTCTCTAATCGCTCAATGGCGGGGGCGCTGCTCTTGACCGTTGCGTTACAGGCCCTGGTGCTCTATGTGCCCTTTTTTCAGGGCGTCTTTGGCACTATGGGTCTAGGTGGCCGCGATCTGTTGATTGCGCTGGGCGCCGGATTGCTGGTGCTCCTCATTGCCGAACTCTGGAAATGGGCGCGACAAAGGGTGATCAATCGGTAACTATACAACGAAGCTGTGCCTCAAACCAACAAGTTGTTGCGGGTGGCGAGTAGCAAGTGGCGGATCACTTGTGTGCGAAAGTTGCTCTGTGCGCCAGTGACTGTCACCTCGAAGTGGCTGAATAGTAACATCAATCGGTAGAAAGCTTGTGTATGATGAAACTCTCAATTCTTGATCAATCCCCTGTTCGTGAGGGGGGCACGTCCCAACAGGCGCTCCGGGAAACATTGACGTTGGCCCAACGTGCCGAGGCGCTGGGCTATCACCGCTTTTGGGTTTCGGAGCATCATAATACATCCAGCCTGGCCGGCAGTGCACCGGAGGTCTTATTGGCTGCGGTGGGCGCAGCCACAACGTCGATTCGCATCGGGTCCGGCGGGGTAATGTTGCCCCACTACAGTGCCTTTAAAGTGGCCGAGACCTTTTCGCTGCTTTCTAACCTTTATCCGGGACGAATTGATCTGGGGGTTGGGCGGGCGCCGGGTTCCGACATGCGTACGGCGCAAGTGTTGGCCACCGATGGGCGACCCAAATTTGAGCGCTTTCCGCAACTGGTCGATGAGTTGCGCCAAATGCTCAACAACTGGGACTTTCAGCCGCGCGTCACGCCGCCGCCGGCCGTTGTCCCCCCCATCTGGATTCTGGGCTCCAGCCATGAAAGCGCACTTTTGGCCGGCCACTATGGCCTACCCTATAACTTTGCGCTCTTTATCAACAGCAACATGAGCCCACAAATCTTTGACCTCTACCGCAGCCAATTTGAGCCATCGGACCAACTGGCTAGCCCACAGACCATGTTGACGGTGAATGTCATTTGCGCCGAGACCGAAGCAGAAGCGCGGCGGTTGGCCCTCAGCCGCAGTCTGCTCTTTCTGCGTTTTGCCAAAGGCGAGAGCGGCATCAAAGTCCCGACGGTGGAAGAGGCAGAGCGCTATTCCTATACGCCCCAGGAGCAAGCCTTTTTGGAGAACAAATTTCAACATGCCGCGATTGGCGACCCCCAACAGGTCAAAGAGAAGCTGCTGTGGCTAGCTGCCACCTTTGGCGCAGACGAGATCATGACCGTCACCATCACCTATGACTTTGCCGCCCGGTTGCGGTCGTACGAATTGCTGGCAGAGGTGTTTCGCTGAAGTTAAATAAACGCTTACACATTGCCGCTTCATTGACTTTTAGCGGAGAAGTGGCGCTAGGCGCTCTTTGACTTCATTCATATACTGTGTCAGCCCTGTAGTGCTGCCGCGGGTTCTTAGTAGATCTAGAGGCGTACTTTGCCAGCAGTGGCGCTCACGCTCACTGTCTTCCTTGGTTAATAGATTGAGTACAACCTTAGGATTACGAATGCGTTCTGGTTCCTCTAAGGTGGTTGCCCGCAATCGGTGTGCTTCTAATGTTGGATCGAACAATAGCTTTTGCTGCAACTCGGCCAGTATAGATTCTTCAACCTTGTCAAGGGGCAAAAACCCGTTGAGCACCCAAGCTTCGCGCATGCGATTAGCCAAGCCAATTACAACCATAAGGGAGGAAAAGCGTTGTGCGTATTCCTCTCGTGCTTCTTCAAGACTGGTCCGCCGTTCTACTTGATTGTCCAGATCACGAACGAATACAACTGCTCTAATATCACGTTTCCTTTGTAACTGTGTGATAAGTTGCAATGTTTTACGGGCAATCGCACCATCTGCTTTTAACGGCTGAGCACGCCCCAAGGATCTTGGCAAATGGATACCATTTGCCTTGGCTTCTTCCCTGATCTTGTCGATATCGCGCCAACATGAAAATTCTGTGTTATTTTGTAGGCCAACCCACTTGAAAATGCTGGTCAAATAAGGTTCGATCCATCCGATCTGCTCTGTGCATATTCGGTTAGCAATTTCGCTTGCTGTTCGAAAATCTGCTGCACTTTCCACAATGACCACAAACTCAAACACCGATCGGCTCCTGCTTCACCCAAGCTTCACCTTCTGCATCCCAAAACTCACCTGTTGTCAAACTCTGTAAGGCCCATTGCGCATCAGGGTGTTCATCTAGCCGTTTTGTCACTGTATAGCCACTGTCAGTACTGTTAAGCACGTGCACTTGTGAAGCAGAAAGTTCGTCAACAATGTAAGGTGAATGAGTTGTAAAGAGGATTTGGAGATTATAGTTTTCAGCCAAAATCTGTTTTAGAAGCCGAATAAGCTCCCGTTGAGCATGGGGATGAAGTCCTTGTTCAATATCATCGAATAGGATAAGGCTGGGCTTGCGTGGGCTGAAAAGGACAGTGAGTAGACCCAAAGTCAGTATAGTGCCTTCACTGATTGCATGCGCCGGAAGCCGCTCCCCACTGCTCATATTGAAGACGACTTCCTGCCCAGTGATCTCTCGCCGTTCTTCATAAGGCAACGTTTTTCCATCTACTTCAATAGCGCGCTGTCTTAGGATTTCGACCTTGGCGCGGCGAACATCAATGCCGAGCACACCCGGAATGACCTGACGTAACATGCTTTGGATTTGGTCAAACACCTTGGGATTTTCTCCCCGCAAATAATCTAACGTTGGCGCCAAACCAGCCCCATCGTACTCAACACGCGGCACAACCTCATCACTATAGGCGGCCTGCGCAAGATTGCTGGCAACTAATTTCAGATAAACCGTATGACCCATTGCCCCTGGAATGGGATTGGGTGCTTCTTGCAAAGAACTGGGCCAACCATTTTGTTTCCCGTTGTTCCCTTCCAGTGTCCAGGAGCAAGAGGGAATCCAATTATTATTACGGTCTTCCCAAGTATATGCCGCGCCCCAGTTTTGTCGAGTCTTATATCCCCAAAAGCCGCTAACTGAAACATGCGCGTTGCTCTTGCCGGAAGTGACCAGATATTCCGGCGATCGATCAAATTGAAAGATAGCAGAGAATGGCCGGCTGGTAAGCTGGCTCAAATAATGAACAGCTTGTAAAACCGACGTCTTTCCAACACTGTTGTGTCCAACTACGGCGTGTAAACGGGAGTTATCTAGATGAAGTGTTGTATGTTTGTGGCTTTTGAAATTTTGTAGAATGATCGTTTCTATCATAGTGCGTTTGGGCCGTATCTTAAATTGCTATAGCTCCTGCGTAACTACTCAGGCATACAAGTTGAACCAAAAAGCAAACGGAATGCTAACGTAAAACAAAGAGAGTAGGGGTAAAGTGTAAAATTATGAGAGAGCCAGAAAAGCAACGAGAGCAACAAATAGAAAGGTTGATAAACCAAACCGAGCTATCGGCATTGGAAAAGTTGCTATGGGCTCAAACGCAAGAATTGCGCGCCGAGAACGAAGAACTGCGCAAGCAAATCAAAGAACAAGCAAACGAAATCCAGCGACTGAAAGATCAAGTAGCGAAAGATAGCCACAACAGTGGGAAGCCACCAAGCAGTGACGGACTGAAGAAACGGCGAACCGAGAGTTTGCGTCAAAAAAGCGGTCGCAAGAGCGGTGGACAGAAAGGGCATCAAGGACATACGCTCCAAATGAGCGAAACGCCAGACCATGTAATCGTGCATGACTTGTCGGTTTGTCCAGAGTGTGCCCATGACTTGAGTCAGATAGAGGTCACTGAACAGATGCGCCGTCAAGTCTATGATGTGCCGCCAGTGAGGTTGGAAGTGACCGAACATCGCAGCGAAATCAAAGTTTGTCCTTGTTGTCGGAAGCGGGTGAAAGCCAACTTCCCAGCCGGTGTGACGCAACCGGTGCAATATGGCGAATTATTCAAAGCCCAAGCCTCCTATCTCAACACCTATCAACTCCTGCCAATCGCCCGCAGTTGTGAGCTACTGGGGGATTTCTATGGTCACCAACCAGCAGAAGCGATCATCCAGGAAGCGAATCAAGCCGTCCAAGCGGGCAGCGAACCTGCGCTTGAGGCCATCAAGCAGGCACTCATCCAGGAAGAGGTCACCCACCATGATGAAAGTGGGGTACGAGTAGAGGGTCATCTCGAATGGCTCCATGTCAGCACTACAGAGCGCCTCACCCATTATGCAGTCCATGCTAAGCGGGGCCAAGAGGGCATGAAAGCGATCGGGATTCTCCCCGATGCCACCGGACGCATTGTCCATGACCATTGGCAATCTTACCTTGCCTTTGACCAGGTGGCGCATGCCTTCTGCAATGCCCATCATCTGCGCGAACTGCGCTTTATCGCTGAGCAGTATCAACAAGCTTGGCCGACTCAGATGAGTCAGTTGCTGCTTGAGATTAAAGCTGCGGTTGAAACGGCACCCCCGGAGAACAATTCTCTCTCCACTGGCCAGTGCTTTGACTTTGAACAACGCTACGATGCCATTTTGCAACTGGGCTTGGAGGAGAATCCTCCTCCCTCCGAACCCCCTCCCAAGAAACAGGGCAAGCCCAAACAATCCCCGCCGAAAAACTTACTCGACCGCCTCGCAATCCACAAAGAAGGTGTCCTTGCCTTCATGTCTGATTTCCGCGTTCCTTTTGACAATAATCTCGCAGAGCGAGACGTGCGCATGATTAAAGTCAAGCAGAAAGTTTCTGGTGCTTTCCGGACTTCCGACGGTGCCGACACCTTTTGTGCCATTCGTTCCTACATTTCTACCGTTCGCAAGCACGGTATTAATGTGATTTCTGCTATTCGTCACTCCCTTGCTGGACAGCCTTTTCTTCCCACTACTCAACCTATGCCTGAGTAGTTACGCTCCTGCATTCATTGCGATTGTACGCTGTGCAAGTGATAGGCGAAAAAGAATGGCAGTGCTTAGTATATCATATCACATCTGCCCCACATCCATTAGCTGCGTACTAAAGGCTTTAAAGGTCTCTAACCCCGGTGATGGATCCAGCACAGCAAAAAGTACCCGTTTAAAATAGCCATGAAACGGCTGGCCAGGCAGCAGATACTCTCCAAATAAGCGAGCCACCATAGCCGGCTCATTGCGAAAGACACCGCACCCCCAGGCGCCGAGGACCAAGGCATCACAGCGGTTGTTGACGGCCAGCGCCAGCATCTTCCCCATACGCGCTTTAAAGATTAGCTCCAACTGTGCTCGATACCCACGCAAAGCGCCGGCATTGGGCGCCGCGCTCGTAATAAAATCGACCGTATAGGGCTGCGACAGGAGTGCACCGTCATCGGTGCGGAAGATGGGGCAGGCGGGCGAGTAGATCATGTGGTCGGAGTAGCACGCGTCCCGGTTACGGCGGTGGTAGGCATAATAGCCTGGACATTGGGTGAGCGATGCGTAGAGCGCAGAGCTGCGCGCTAAACTCTCTTCTTGGGCCTGACTGCCATTGAGAAAACCGCCGCCGGGATTTTTCGCGGACGCAAAGTTAAGGACGCCAATCCTTTGGTAGGTTGCCAGTGTATATAGACGCAAGGCGCCCGCCAGCGTCGTTTCATTGTGGAGTTCTATAACCGTCTGTGCAAAGGCCGAACCTCCTCTTAGGACCGACAGATGCATTGCCGCAAGCTGTTGGGGATCATAACCACGTGTCGCCACGTTGCAGGCCACCACCTGTGCGGCAATCTGCACGATGGCTCCGTCGTCTGTGGTGTACATTCCCTGTTCAAGTATGGCAAGCGTCTGTTTGGCGATCGCAGCGCGTGCCGTGCGCGTCATGGGTTGTTCTAGCTGCACCATTGTGTCTAATTCCGCACGAGGCGAAAGACCGGATAATCTCCCGCAATTGGGGCAAAAGCGTCCACCGGTGCGCCGGCCTGCACCGTGAAGTAACGCTGCACGGCACTCTTGTAACGCTCCAAATACTCCTTAAGCAGCGGCGGCTTGGCATCATTGACCAGCTCTTCAAGGCGCACCGTCTCAGTCTTGCGTCCACGCTTCAAGTGCACCTCACCGACGGCGCGCGCATTGCGCACCCAACTGGTTGTACCCCGTGGCGCCACTAGATAATCAACGCCGTCCACCGTCAGCAAGTTGACCGGTGTGGAATAGATCTTGCCACTTTTGCGGCCGCGCACTGAAAGTTCCACCATATAGGCCGGCCCCAAGCCCCAGGCGGCCAACTTGCCCATCAACTGATTCATGCGCACTTCAAATGCCGAGGGACGTTGATACTTTTCGGTGTTGGATGACATGATAGCGAACCTCCTTAAAGGCTATTTCCCGGCAGTGGTCAGGAGCGTTAACCGTGGCGGATGGCGTGTAGCGGGTCAAGAACACCACCCCAACGCGTCGTCCTTGGTTAGGGAAATTTTATCACAGCGTGCTGGCCCAGCCAATCTTGCGCGGGGTTCTAACAGGGCAATTGCTCACTCAAGCACCGAATATCCGACGCTGGAGGATTTTCGGTTGTTCTATTGTAAACGGATGGGCTGCTTGGCTGCCTAAATCCGCTTCTTATTATTTTTGCAGCAAGATTATGCCGACGCGCCGGAATAAAAGCGAATCCCAAAACGCCAAAACCAGCGTGCGGCCAGGAAGAGCGCCACGGCCAAGGCAACCGCCAGCGCCAACGTTTGTCCGTCTAGCCGACCTGTTAGGGCCTGCGCCGGCACCGTGACGGCAAAGGCTATCGGCACGAGAAAGGTGAGGATCGTCTGTAGCCAGACGGGGTAGATGGTGACCGGCCAGCGGCCAGCCTGATACATCGATTGAAAGATGACCAGGATATTTTCTGTTTTCACAAACCAAAAGGCGCAGGTGGCCAACATCATCCAGAAGCTGTAGACAATGGTGGCGCCGGCTAGCAGAGCAATGCCAAAGGTAAGCGCCTGCACCAGCCCGAACTGGACGCCCAGCCGCACCAATCCAATGACCAACACACCCACCCCCATTAAGACATCGATCACCTTCCAAATTTCAATCTGGCGCACGCTAATGAGAAATTGCGCGTCCTCCGGCTTGAGGATCATGAAATCGAGCGTCCCCAGGCGAATATCTTCCATAAAGCGCTGCATACTGGGCTGGATCATCAGATTGATCAGGCCCCCAACGAGCAAATAGATGCCGACCAGCGCCACCAGTTCGTCGGGATACCAGCCGGCCAACGTATCGGTCTGATTAAAGACAATGGCCAACCCACCCAGCGCCAGCCCGACCGACATCAAAGCTTGAAAGATCTGGGTGAAGAAATTGACCCGATAGGCCAATTCATTCATGGCCCCCAGGCGGAAAAAGGTCCAGAAGACGCGCAGTTGATTCATGAGCCCACCGCCGCATATTGTTTCACGCCAGCCCGCCAGACAAAGGAAAGCACGGTTACCGCCACCAGGAACCAGATCGCTTGCATGGCAAAGCCGATTAGGGTCTCCTGCGGCGAGAGACGACCGAGCATCAACTCAATGGGAAAGGCAATGAGCCAACGGAAAGGCAGATAGTCGGCCAGTAACTGGATCGAATGGGGCATGACCGCCAGCGGCGCAAAGAAGCCGGAGAGAAAGACCATAGTCACCTCATAGGTCTGGTTGATGGCGCTGACGCGGTTGGTCCAAAGGGCGCTCATGGCCAGGGTCCATTCCAAGGTAAAACGCACCACAAAGGCCGTAGCAATGGCCAGACAACCCGCTGCTAGGCTCCAAAGTTGCCAATGGAAGGTGGGGGGAAAGAGCCAGGCCAGAAAAAAGACCGCCGGAATTAGGATAAACAAGGTGAGAATCTTATAGGCCACATTGTCAGCCACATCAGCGTGGATCGGGTGAATGGGGCGTAGGAGCTTAAAGTTAAATTGGCCGGTGCGGATGATATAGTCATATTCCCACATGATCCAGCTAAAGGTCGCTTGGGCGACGATCATCTGCATAATGTAATAGGCGGCAAAGCTCCCTTCATCGTAGCCCCCGACTGCGCCGCCGCGCGCCCGCGCCACCGTTGTCCAAACCACCAGATAAATCAGCGGTTGCACTATGCGACCAATCATCCAGATCGCCATGGCGGTGCGATATTGAAATTGCACGGCCAGCGAGGTTTTGATCTGGGCATAGTAAACTTCGGCCAGTGTTCTGATCATGGCGCTGCCTCCTGGGCGAAGACCTGCTCGATCACCGCCTCAATCGGTGGATCTTCAATCGTTAGATCGCTGACGGGCAACTCTGCTAACAGACGCCCAGCAATCTTGGGGGTGTCTACCTTGGGCACGCGCAGGGTCACCTGCCCATTCTGTTGCGTGACTACCTCGCCAAAGGCGCTGTAATCGGTGGCGTCCAGGTGGCGCTCCAGTTCGATCGTAATGGTTTTGTGGGGCGAAAAGCGCTTGACCAACTCGGTCAGCGGCCCATCAAAGAGAATCCGACCATGATGAATGACCACCACCCGTTTACAGAGCGCCTCCACATCGGCCATGTAGTGGCTGGTTAACAGAATTGTGGCGTTATGGCGACGGTTGTATTCCTGGATAAACTCTCGGATCCGGCGCTGAGCAGTTACATCCAGGCCAATGGTCGGTTCATCGAGAAAGAGCACCTGGGGGCGATGGAGCAGCGCGGCGGCAATTTCGCACTTCATCCGTTCGCCCAGCGACAGGTTGCGCACCGGTTTGCTGATGAGTGGCCCCAGGTCGAGCAATTCGTTCAACTCGCCGAGCGTCTGGCGGTACTGCTCCTGCGGCACGCGGTAGATAACCCGGTTCAGTTCAAAGGAATCGCTGGCCGGAATATCCCAGTTCAGTTGGTTGCGTTGACCCATCACCAAGGTGATGGCCTTGAGAAAGTCCCGCTTACGCTGCCACGGTTCATAAGCGAGCACACGCCCCACGCCGGAGGTCGGGTGCAACAGCCCCGCCAACATCTTGAGGGTGGTCGTCTTGCCCGCCCCGTTGGGCCCCAAGAAGCCGACCACCTCGCCCGGCTCCACCACAAAGCTGACCCGATCGACCGCTTTGATCTCACGATTGCGCCGCTGCACCAGGCTCCGGGCTGCGGCCATGACCCCGGCCTCCCGTTCCGGCACCACATAGGTTTTGCTTAACTCGTCAAGATAAATCACCGGCTCTGGCATAATGATAATGGCTCCCCCTCCGTTTACTCCTATTCTAGCACGAATGTTCGTCTACGGAAAAGAAACCAGGTACTTATCTTTGATTTTCTAAACCAACACCACAGAGAACCCAGTAAGAAAATAGGATGCGGATAATAGCAGTAATTTTTGCGTGGGTCGCCTTGGACACGGCAGTGTCAATAAAACCAGAGAATTCTTAGCACATTTGTGCGAAACTTATCATCATTTTTGTGATAGAGTTAAAGTTATACTATAATTTCAACTAAGTTACGACTCTAATGTACTAGATAAAGAAAAGTAAGGCAGTTACATTGTCAATAATCGCGTGCAACTAGCAGCTATCTGTGTATAACAGGATAAATTACACCTACATAGATCCGTCAACCACACTTCAGCTTAATTTTAAATTTGTTCAATGATTGATAGGGGTGTTGAGATGGCAATAACTCAAAAAAATAAAGAGCAAATTGTTGCATTTATTTTAGAACAACAAGCCAGTAGCGGGAATAAGCGTTGTATTTCCCATACCAAGTTTCAAAATGACTTGTCAATGATCAGTGCCGAAATTGTCAGTAGTGTAGTAAAAGACTTAGAGGCTGAGGGGGCAGTAAAAGTGAAGCGGGAAGGGATGTTCATTCATCCTTATAAGTTCTCATCTGTAAGAATGACACTGATCGGCTGGCAAAAGTACGCATCATCCGTTCTCAGTATTAATATTCAGAAAGATGAAATTATTGTTTCTGAGTACATACGCACTCACAGTCCCGTAAACATAAGTTCAATAAACTCTGACTTAGATTTATCCCCTCTACAAATCGATTTTGCTATTGACCATCTTGAAAGTCAAGGGAAAGTTACATGCAATCGTCGAGAACACCCATTAACGCTTACTTGGATAGGGCAATGAGCCAAACCTTCAATACGTCAGGATCGGTGGGTAGAGTTGTTGAGGATTCAGAATAAAACTTGTGCGTTAATTGGGCCCAAGTTGTTTCTATCCCCACTAGTGCACTGTCAGGGAAGTTTGGCTAGTTTAGAGGTGGTCACCCGGGTCTTCCTGGAAGGGGGCACAGGCACTTCCTGTATTTCACCATCCGCCGCCCCCTTCCAGGAAGACGCACGCCGGCACGCCCTCGTTGGCTAAACTAGCAATTATCTCGCTTACACTGTGCTAGTGAAACGTGACAGAGCTGGTATACGTTGTGGAATGTGAGAAGAAGGCCGATCTCAGAAATCGCCTTTCTTTTGTGGATTCTTAGCAGTGGATCACCATCCTATTCTCTGCAATGCATACAAACTAACCATCCCCAGCGCAATCGTGAGAAAGATATTTTTTGTCCGCCAGGCGACTACCGCCGCCACCAGCGCCGCCAGGAGTCGTTCATTTTGCCAGGTAAGCGTCAGCGCGCCACTGCGCACCAGCACCTCCGGCACGGTAATGGCGGTCAGCGCCGCAATCGGGACAAAGCGCAGCGACTGTCGCAGCCAGCCCGGCAGTTGAATGTACTCCAGAAAAAAGATCAAGGAAAAGCGATAGGCAAAGGTGATCAGGCCAATTACAATGAGGGTGAGCCACAGGTTGAGCATAGATGCCTCTTAGTTTGCGATAGTTACTTTTGATTTTGTCATTTTTTCAACTACATAACCGGCGCCAATGCCGGCCAGAATCGCAGTGACCAACCCCAGTTTGAGAGGCATGGCGAGTGTCAACAGGACGGCACTGCCCGCGACTACGGCGGCGGTGACCGCCGCCCAATCTTGCAGCGTCGGCATCACGATGGCGATAAAGGTAAGGGGCAGGGTGAAGTCGAGCGCCCAGGCGTCCGGCACCTGCGCCCCCAAGAAGATGCCGATGGCCGTACTGATCTGCCAGGTGATCCAGAGCCCCAGTCCGGCGCCGAGAAAGTGCCAATGGCGCTTGGTTGGTTGCGCAGTCGGTGGGCTGTCATCGCGCTGGGCCGTGGCCAGATAGCGCGTAATCGTTACGGCATAGGCTTCGTCAGTCAGTAAGTAAGCGAGTAGTGCTTGCCAGCCGCGGCCTAGCTCTTGCAAGTAGGGCGCCAGGGAAGCGCTATAGAGTACATGGCGCAGATTCACCACAGCTGCGGTGGCGATCATCACCAACAGCGGCGCGTGGTCGCGTATCAATTGGGTGAGAATGAATTGGGCCGAGCCGGCAAAGACCACTATGGACATGCCTTGCGCCATCGTGGTTGGCAGTCCGGCGTCCGCGGCCAGCACGCCGTAGATCAACCCAAAGGGCATTACACCCACCAACAGCGGCGCCATGGCGCTGAGACCACCCATGAACTCCTGCCACTGCGTTGGCGCACCTCCCCCTTCATCAGAATCTTGTACAGGATCAGAATAAACTGTCTCCACTCTTCTCTCCTCTCTGCAAGCTTTACTTTAAGGCATTTCGTCACAAGGACTAGGACTACAACAAGATTTCGAGGAATTACAGGTGACAGTCACTGTCTACGCGATGTTCAGTAAAAGTATCTACCGCCAGGCAGTGACTGTCACCTCGGCAAAGTCTCGTTGTAATGCTAGGCTAGCCGATGCAATTGTCCTCTGTCTTGTATAATATTGCTGAACTACAGTAGGTGATCACTTAAACCATTACGGAAATTCTTGGAAATCAGTACTTTTATTTCTGCCTAACATCCGCTATCATATGACATAGCGCATGATCGATACTTAAGGTTGAAGGCTATCTCCTAATCTATAGCCATTCAACCTGTAATCGAACCACGTGGATTTTTTAGGTCATTCCAAAGCCTAAATTATCCATGAGCAAAGTAAACATCTCAACGAGTTCACGCAACACGCAATACGCAACACGCAAAATGTTCCGTATGTTTATTTGCTTGGCGTAGCCTTAGAGCCAATTGATAAGAACCAAGAGGAAACCGACTGTGTCCAACCGTCCTAATCTATTGATTTTTATGACTGATCAGGAGCGGGCTGATGTGGTTGCCCCCGGCCACCCGTGCCAGACCCCCAATGCAGACCGGCTGGCGCGGGAGGGTGTACGCTTTACCCAAACTTATTGCCCCACGGCCCACTGCTGTCCGGCCCGCGCCACCTTCATGACCGGCCTCTACCCCAGCCGCCACGGTGTTTTTAACAATGTGCGTACGCGCACGGCCATTAACTTGGGGCTCAAGCTTGGTGTCACGACCTTTGCAGAAGAGCTACGCACGGCCAGCTATGATTTAACGCTCTGTGGCAAGTGGCACGTTAGCGCTGAAGAGGATCCCCACGATCGCGGTTGGCATGAAAGAGCGGTAACAGCCGCCGGCAGCACCTTTCACTCTGTCTCCATTGAGCAGTGGCGTCAGGGTGGCCGGGGCAATGACTCGACCCGCAGCGACAATGGAGCGCGCCCACGGGGCCATGTGCAGCGCCCCGGCTGGGGTGACTTTGTACTCTACAAGACGCTACCCGATGGCGGCCCCAAAGGCTATGAGCAGGATAATGACTATCGAGTGGTGCAGGCAGCTATGGAGACGTTGCACGAATATGCCCAGCGCACCGAGCCCTGGTGTCTCTTTGTGGGGCCGATTGGCCCGCATGATCCGTTTAATGTGCCGGAGAAGTTTGTCAAGCTCTACGATCCAGAGCAAATCCCGCTGCCGGCCAGCTATGCCGATCCGATGACGGATAAGCCACGGATCTACCAGCGTCACCGACGCCAACTGTGGGACCAACTGAGCGAGGCGGAGGTGCGCGAGTCGCTTGCCCACTATTGGGCCTACTGCACCATGGAAGATGCGCTCTTGGGCGAGCTGCTTGATGCCCTTGACGCCACCGGCCAGGCCGACAACACATTGGTAATCTTCCTTTCCGATCATGGCGACTACTGTGGCGATCACGGTCTCTATCTCAAGGGGGTGCCTGCCTTTCGCCAGGCATATCATGTACCCTGTATCATGCGCTGGCCGCAGGGCATAGAAGCGCCGGGGCGTGAGGTCGATGCCTTTGTTTCATTGGCCGACTTTGCCCCGACCTTCTTGGATTTGGCCGGCGTCGAGTCCAAACAGCGCATGACAGGCCAAAGTTTGACCCCTTTTCTGCGCAACGAGCAACCAGATCTCTGGCGCGACGCTATCCACACGCAAATGAATGGCGTTGAACTCTACTATACCCAGCGCAGCGTGACCACCAAAGAGTTCAAATATGTCTACAACGGCTTTGACTTTGATGAACTTTATGACCTGCAACAGGATCCGGCGGAGGTGATTAACCTGGCTGACCATCCCGACTACCAGGCAACAAAACGCGACCTGGTGCGTCGGATGTGGCGTTTTGCGGCGCAGGAAGAGGATATTATCTTTAACCCCTATGGCACCGTCGGCTTGGCGCCGTGGGGGCCAGCTGATGGGTTGCGTGAGGATTAATGAGTGATACAAAACGGGTAACTTTTGCCTTAGATAATAGAGAGATATTAGGTCATTGGTCACTTGTCATTGGTCATCTTTAATAACCAATGACAAGTGACCAATGACCAATTTTATAGGACTAAAAAAATATTTGTTTATCTACAAAGGCTCTGTTAAACTATTGAAACTAATTGAAGTAGACATAGTGTTCACAGCCCTACCCCACAGGCAACATTCATGACAGTAGAGATTGGGCAACAACTTCAACAAGGACGTTATATTATCCATGAGCCATTGGGTCAGGGTGGCATGGGCCGTGTTTATCTAGCCGCCGACCGCAATTTGCCAGGATATTTGGTGGCAATTAAAGAGAACGCCGACACGTCACAAGAGGCTCAGGAGCAGTTTCGGCATGAGGCGGTGCTATTAGCCCGGCTCAGTCATCCCAACTTGCCCCGCGTTACCGATCACTTTATCGAACCTTCGGGGCGCCAATATCTTGTCATGGATTATGTGGAGGGTGATGATCTAACTGAATTGCTCCACAAGCAGGATGGTCCCCTGCCTGAACCATTGGTCTTGGATTGGTTCGATCAGGTGATGAGTGCGTTGGAATACATGCATAATTGGATCGACCCAACTACACGCGCGCCCAGCCCTATTATTCACCGCGATATTAAACCGCGCAACATCAGACGCACGCCCAACGGGCGCATTGTCTTGGTCGACTTTGGTCTGGCCAAGTATCAAGAGGGCATGGGCACCATGATTGGGGCCCGTGGCTTTACCCCCGGCTATTCACCGGTGGAACAATATACCGGCGGCACCAATGCCTGTTCTGATATCTATGCGCTAGGTGCGACCCTTTATAAGTTACTCACCAACCAAACCCCGCCCGAGTCACCCAAGATCGCGGCTGGTACTCCCTTGACCCCGCCGCGGCAGTTAAATCCCAAGTTGAGCCGTAACACCGAGCAGGTAATCCTCCGTGCCATGCAAATCCAGCAGGGTGATCGCTACGAGAATGTCAGCCAAATGCGTGCCGCACTGCAACAACGACGGGGCACACAACGTAAGGATGCAACAAACCAACTGTTCTATTCCCCTACATTAGGGGTGCCGGAAGCGGTGCGCCCCCGGTGGCCACGGGGCCTCATCGGGGGAAGCATCTTATTGGTTGTGCTTGCCCTTTTGGTGGCCAGCGCCGTGACCCGCACTCCGGCTCTCCTTTGGCAGAGCTTGTTGGGTTTTCCCGCAATGATCACGACTGCTCCAGAGACAGAGCCAACGCCCGGCCCAGAAACGGACCAGAATCAGCCACCCAATGCCAATCAAAACGGGACGGGCAACGGTGCTATGCCTATTACGGGAACAATAACAGCCACAGCTACAGCTATTGCCATTGCGGCTGTGCCGACAGACACGGCCACACCCACAACGGAACCGGTGCTTAGCAACAGTCTGGTTGCCAGCGTAACGGTAGCGGCAGTCTCTGAAGTGATAACGGCAACCGCCACCGCGGCGCCTACCTTGACAGCAGCGCCGACTGCGACCGCGACGCCGCTTGATACGCCTACGGCAACATTAACGCCCGTGCCCAGCAATACGACGACAGCCATTCCCACTGCAACGGCAACACCTATGCCCAGCGCAACGCCAACCGCGATGCCTAGCCCTACACAGCCGCCATCGGCAACGCCAACTGCAATACCGACCGACACCGCAACACCGCATCCGACTGAGACATCGACAGTAACGGCCACACCGCTACCTTCGGCCACGGCCACCGCCAGCGCAACAGCCACACTACTGCCAACAGCCACGGCAACGCTGACGCCCCACCCGACCAACACCCAGCAGCCGACCGCGACCGTCACACCAACGATCACGCCAACGGCGACAGCGAGCGTCCCGCCGTCGAGCGGCATTACGCAGGTAAATCCCAAAGACAATGCGCTCTATGTCTTTATTCCCGCCGGTCCCTTCGTGATGGGGAGCACCTATAAAGATGAAGCGCCTGTTCACGAGGTGCGGCTTGACAGCTATTGGATTATGCAGACCGAGGTTACCAACGCCCAATATGGCAAGTGTGTTGCGGCCGGCGTCTGCAATGCACCGCTCAATAGTCACTGGCAAGACATAGCTATGGCAGATTATCCGGTGACCGACATTGATTGGAACCAGGCCACCCGCTATGCCAATTGGGTGGGAGGACAGCTGCCGACAGAGGCGGAATGGGAAAAGGCAGCCCGCGGCGAAGATGCGCGCACCTATCCGTGGGGCGAGGAGACGACCGATGAACAACATCTCAATTTTCAAAATATGGTCGGCGCTCCGATGCCCGTCGGCTCCTACCCAGCCGGCGCCAGCCCTTATGGCCTTTTAGATATGGCCGGCAATGTAGAAGAATGGGTAAACGATTGGCATCAGCCTACCTATTACGCCGTTTCTCCATCCTTTAACCCACTTGGACCAGATACGGGTACGTTTCGGGTAGTGCGCGGTGGCTCCTACAACAGTAGCCGTGGCGACGTCCGCACCACGGTGCGGGGTAAGGCGCTGCCGGACGCTGAGTATCCTAACACAGGTTTTCGGGTGGTCGTCGCAGAATTCAAGTAAAAATTTCTGCTTACATTATGCAAAATTCTGTGTTATACTGATAACCAGATAAATCCTGTTCACCCTTTGCTGCTCTTCGTGCAAAGGAATTCTGGCTTCCCTGTAGGCCAGAAAGTCTAACTACGCCATTACCATTCTTGTTTATAACCAATCTCGTTCATATTGTAGCCATCGTAATAGGAGTCGATCCCCATGCGATACAGAGTCTATCGTGTTTCAATACCGTTAGTGGTTGCTATTTTCGTCATGCTTGCCTGGTTTACTATTGGGCTGGCGCAGGATGATGGACAGGAGTATGTGGTCCAAGCCGGCGATTCTTTGTATAAGATCAGCGGTCTTTTTTACGGCAACCCTGCCGAATACCGGGTCATCGTCGATGCCACCAACGCCAAAGCCGCGACAGATAGTCGTTTCACACGCATTACGAATCCTAGCAGAATCAGCGTGGGACAACGGCTGTGGATTCCGAATACAGCCCAATTACCCATTGTTGCGCAAATGAGAGAGACAACCAGCCCAGCGGCAACCACAGGCGGCCCCAGTGTCCACTTTGTGACTCCCACCAATGGCGCCACGGTGCCACCCACCTTTGATGTGGAGATGGCGGCAACCGGCTTGGTGGTCGAACCCTCCGGTGAGATTCATGAAGGCGCCGGCCACTTCCACATCTTGATTGACACGCCCTTTGTAGAAGCCGGCGAGGTGATTCTCACCGATGATCAACACCTGCACTATGGCAAGGGGCAACTGACGACAACGTTGACGCTGGATCCAGGAGTACATGTGCTGCGGCTCCAATTTGCCAACGGCGCCCATATCGCACTGCCCGGACCAGAATATCGGGATGAGATCACCGTAACGGTCGCGGCGGACACGATGGCAGGACCTCACGTAAACTTTGTGTCCCCTAGCAATGGCGCCACAGTGCCGCCTACCGTTGACGTGACAATGGCGGCAACCGGCTTGGTGGTCGAACCTTCCGGTGAGATTCATGAAGGCGCGGGCCACTTCCACATCCTGATTGACACGCCCTTTGTAGAAGCCGGCGAGGTGATTCTCACCGATGATCAACATCTTCACTATGGCAAAGGACAACTGACGACAACGTTGACGCTGGATCCAGGAGTACATGTGCTGCGGCTCCAATTTGCCAATGGCGCCCATATCGCACTGCCCGGACCAGAATACCGCGACGAGATCACCGTGACAGTGGCCGCGGACGCCACAGGCGGCCCCAGCGTCCGCTTTGTAACCCCCAGTGATGGCGCCACGGTGCCGCCCACCTTTGATGTGGAGATGGCGGCAACCGGCTTGGTGGTCGAACCCTCCGGTGAGATTCATGAAGGCGCCGGCCACTTCCACATCCTGATTGACACGCCCTTTGTAGAAGCCGGCGAGGTGATTCTCACCGATGATCAACACCTGCACTATGGCAAGGGGCAACTGACGACAACGTTGACGCTGAATCCAGGAGTACATGTGCTGCGGCTCCAATTTGCCAACGGCGCCCATATCGCACTGCCCGGACCAGAATATCGGGATGAGATCACCGTAACGGTCGCGGCGGACACGATGGCAGGACCTCACGTAAACTTTGTGTCCCCTAGCAATGGCGCCACAGTGCCGCCTACCGTTGACGTGACAATGGCGGCAACCGGCTTGGTGGTCGAACCTTCCGGTGAGATTCATGAAGGCGCGGGCCACTTCCACATCCTGATTGACACGCCCTTTGTAGAAGCCGGCGAGGTGATTCTCACCGATGATCAACATCTTCACTATGGCAAAGGACAACTGACGACAACGTTGACGCTGGATCCAGGAGTACATGTGCTGCGGCTCCAATTTGCCAATGGCGCCCATATCGCACTGCCCGGACCAGAATACCGCGACGAGATCACCGTGACAGTGGCCGCGGACGCCACTGCCGGCCCCAGTGTCCGCTTTGTAACCCCCAGTGATGGCGCCACGGTGCCGCCCACCTTTGATGTGGAGATGGCGGCAACCGGCTTGGTGGTCGAACCCTCCGGTGATATTCATGAGGGCGCCGGCCACTTCCATATCTTGGTGGACACGCCCTTTGTGGAGCCGGGGGAAGTTATCCTTACCGATGATCAACACTTGCACTATGGCAAAGGACAACTGACCACAACCTTAACATTGGAACCAGGAGTCCACGTGTTGCGGCTCCAATTTGCCAACGGCGCCCATATCGCGCTGGCGGGTACGCAATACCGTGATGAAATCAGTGTCACCGTGCAGTAGCCGTGCAAGTACCACCTACGCGCCGGGTCGCGCGTAGGTGGCCTTACTCCTCAGAGAATTTCCCAAAGTAGTTTGCACCACATGAGAGACCAACACTTATTGCGAATCCGACCCATGGAGGAGTCATGCGTGGACCTAATTATTATCTGCTGTTCATTGCTCTATTACCACTACTTATGCTTGGTGGTCTCTTGTTTTGTCTTTCACCTAACCAGACAATCGTGTATGCCCAGGGCGCCACTGATAACTTAGCCAACGATGATTTAATCGTCATTGGCCATCTCTATTTTGCCGACAATGAGAGTACACCAGTGGGTGATTTTACGCTGGACTTGACCAACATTCCCCCTGCGCCGGCGAATCGCCACTATGCCCTCTGGCTCCATTCAGAGCAGACGGCGACGTTGGCATTAGGCTCTTTTACCGCAGTTGACGGCAAGGTCTCCTTTCATGGCAGCACCGACCGCAATCTGTTTGCCTACTATGATAGCGCACTGATTAGCCTGGAAGCGAACGATGCGCCCACCCGCACCCTCTCCGGCCAGGTGGTATTCACAGCGACCTTGCCGGAACAACTCTTTACGGCGCTCGCCCCCCTCTTGATCAAATCCGACTTTGGGCCACAAGGGCTGCTGGTGGCGGCGCATGGCCAGGGGCAAATCGCCGTACAACATACCGGTTTCCTGCGCAACGCCTTGGATACGACGGATCTGCCTGAGGCGCGGCGGCATAGCGAACATATTGTCAATATTTTAGATGGCGAAAGTGGCCTCGTCTATACCGACCTCGACCGCGATGGGTTAATTCAAAACCCTGGCGACGGAGTAGGCGTCCGTGTCTATTTGGAGGAATCATCGAAGGCTATGGCGGGTCTAGCGGACGCGTTAGCTGGTACTGACGTGGCGACGACTACGCTCAACGCTATCCCACCAGCACTCGCTGGGCTGAAGGAAAGCCAACAGTTTATTTCGGCCTCGTTTGATCAGGCGTTTAAGATCCTCTCCGCCGATACTGTCACCGAAGCCAACACCTTTGCCGGTGAGTTGGTGACGCTGGTAGCCAATATTGATAGCCATATTACGGAGGCCTATTCGGTCACCTTACAGAGCGCGGCCTATACTTTTTATGGCCCCGAACTGCTTCTAGTTGCTACACCGACACCAACGCCGAGCAATACGCCAACGCCGGCCCCAACGCGTACGCCAACACGCACACCCTCTGCGACAGCCACAGTGACGCCGACCGCAGTTGTCAGCCCCACCGTCACTGCGATCCCAACGCTGGCGCGGCCAGCGCCGACTGCGCCGACACCTGTGCTGGCAGAAAGCCCGGTAGAAGTTTCCCCTGCCAATCTTTGGCGCAACCCGGCCGATGGCGCGCTCTATGTGCGGGTGGATGGCGGTGAGTTTGCGATGGGGGCGCGCAGCGAGGATTCAGCGTCGCCGCGAGAAGAACCGCGCCATGTGACGACGGTGAACGAGTTCTGGCTACAACAAAGTGAGGTGACCAACGCGCAGTATGGGCGTTGTGTCGCGGCAGGGGTCTGTACACCGCCGGCCAACAAACGCTGGGATCAGAGCGACTTTGCCGACCATCCGGTGGCGGACATCGACTGGCGGCAGGCGAACACCTATGCCCAGTGGGTGGGCGGACGACTGCCCACCGAGGCAGAATGGGAGAAAGCCTGTCGCGGCACGGACGAGCGCGCCTATCCCTGGGGCAACCAGGCGCCTGACGCTACCTTGAGCAACTACAACAACAGTGTGGGTGACACCACCCCCGTCGGCAGCTATCCCGCCGGCGCCAGCCCCTATGGCGCCCTCGACATGAGCGGCAATGTCTGGGAGTGGACCAGCAGTCTCGACGCGGACTACCCCTACAACGCCACCGACGGACGCGAGGATCCCACTGCCGCCGGCAAACGCGTCGTGCGCGGCGGCTCGTTCTACTACACCCAGTATCAGATCCGCTGCGCCGCACGCACCGGCTTTGCCCCCGAAACCGCTTCCCAACATATCGGCCTCCGCGTCGTGATCGACCAACGCGTCACGCAATGGCGTCACGCTGCCGATGGCGCCCTCTATGTGCGGGTGGATGGTGGTGAGTTTGCGATGGGGGCTCGCAGCGAGGATTCGGCGTCGCCGCGAGAAGAACCGCGCCATGTGACGACGGTGAACGAGTTCTGGCTACAACAAAGTGAGGTGACCAACGCGCAGTATGGGCGTTGTGTCGCGGCAGGGGTCTGTACACCGCCGGCCAACAAACGCTGGGATCAGAGCGACTTTGCCGACCATCCGGTGGCGGACATCGACTGGCGGCAGGCGAACACCTATGCCCAGTGGGTGGGCGGACGACTGCCCACCGAGGCAGAATGGGAGAAAGCCTGTCGCGGCACGGACGAGCGCGCCTATCCCTGGGGCAACCAGGCGCCTGACGCTACCTTGAGCAACTACAACAACAGTGTGGGTGACACCACCCCCGTCGGCAGCTATCCCGCCGGCGCCAGCCCCTATGGCGCCCTCGACATGAGCGGCAATGTCTGGGAGTGGACCAGCAGTCTCGACGCGGACTACCCCTACAACGCCACCGACGGACGCGAGGATCCCACTGCCGCCGGCAAACGCGTCGTGCGCGGCGGCTCGTTCTACTACACCCAGTATCAGATCCGCTGCGCCGCACGCACCGGCTTTGCCCCCGAAACCGCTTCCCAACATATCGGCCTCCGCGTCGTGCTGGCGCTGCCGACAGGCGAAGCGGTAAAATCACAGTAAGAACAGGGGTTACGGATGGCAGGCGCTTACTTGCCATCCGCCCCCTTTTGGTTAAGACGATAATAGGGCGGTAGGCTATTGCTGTATCTAGGTAACTGTCAAGAAATAAGTCGGTGACCAAACCTGTCAGGTCTCGCAGACCTGACAGGTTTAAATCTACAGGTTAATTCTTGAAGCTTACTGTGCACTGCCATCTATGCGCGAATGCGGTATAGTTAGTCTACTGCCAATGTGAGGAGAGCGTATGAGCAGTAATCCTGATCGGCTAGAACTTTGTGTAACTTATGTCGCGCCGGATATTACCATTGGTGTTCGGCCCGGCAGCATTGAATTTCTGGACCGCAACAGTGCGGAGGCGCGCGCCGTGGCCACGGTGCAAGGCCATATTCCGCTACCACCGGGTGTCAGTTTCTACATGAACACGGATGAATTTGGCATTGGGCGCAGTGTTCATAATGATCTTTACATCGACAGCCCCAAGATTTCACGCAGCCATGTCAAGATCTTGGCCAGCCAGGATGAGTCATTCCATCTGCAAGACGTAGGAAGCGCTAACGGGACCAGCCTCAACGGTCAACCTTTGGAAAAGTTCAAAGAGTACCGGCTGCGCGAGAGCGGCGAGATCCAATTGGCCGGCATCTTTCATCTCAAGTTTACGGATTTTGGCGCCACCTATGTCGCGCCGGAAACACTGACTATTTTTGGGCTCAGTCTCTCCCACACGGATCGGCTCGTGTGGGCGCAGGGCAAAGAAGAAGACGCCTTTAGACTCTCTAGCAGCGAATATAAATTTCTCAACTTGCTCATGGAAAAGTATCCGGACCCCGTCTCCCATACCGATATTGCGCAGGCAATCTGGGAATATGTGCCCGACAACCCCGATGATGACAAACGCTCGCGTGATGCTATCTTTAATATTGCCAAACGGCTGCGTGAACGTCTCCAAATGGTCGATCCGGATTACGAGTACATTGAGACGGTGCGTAAATGGGGTGATCGCGATGGCGGCTATAAGTTCAACAAGCAGTAAGGTTATGCACGGAGCGCCGCTGCTTAGGTTTACTGTAAGAAAACAGGCTGGAATTGAACAGCGTCGCATAGTTGTGGAATCATGTGGCTGTGTCGTCCGACTCCACGGCCACATGATTCCACGACCACGTGACTGATTTATAGATAGATTGGCTTTGTTTTTTTGATAGATTGTGCTTACGGACAAAAACGTTTGATAGATTATAGGTGCAACTTGATAGATTTTTGAGCCACATTGCCAGATAAAATACAAGATTCGTAGCAATAGATGCTGTATAATAGCCCTTACCCCGATTTAATTTTTTGCTCAAGTAGCCACCGATTGGTCAAGGCTGTGCTACCAGTAGGGGGAGTTAAATCGGAATAAGTACTAATGGCAGTCAGTCTCTATTGAGGTTCATTGGCAAGTTCGTTATTCGACAAGTTGGGAAGATTGGTTATGTCACATCGTCTCCATGTTTTACATCTACTGTTATTCGTTGTTATGTGCAGCTCGGCTATTGTGGAGGGCTTTGCGCCAGCCGCGGCATTCGCACAGACTGGACCAACCCCTGCTCTGCAGATCCGCGATGTGGACACAAGCCAATCACCGCTGGTAACGGTAACAATCCTTGGGGAGAATCTGCCGGAGAGTATTGCTACCTTGCCCGCCAAGATCGTACAAGATGGTCAGGAAGTGGCGGTCACGCAGGATAACTCCATACAGACAGGCATTGAGTTCATTGTCGCCATTGATAGCAACGAACTCTCTGCCACCGGCAAATCAGGGCAATCACGCTTTGTGGAACTGACCGGCGCGCTGTTAGATCTCATCGACGCTGAAGCCCTGATCCGCAACCAGGACTGGCTGGCCGCCTACTTGGTCAATGGCGGCGGCGCCCTTCAGGAAGTACAAACGTGGACGCAGGAGCCCAATCTCATCTTTAATAGTATTGTTCAGAATCCTCCTGCCGAGACAACGGGCACGCCGCTGACGACCGCGGGGGTGTTGGCGCTGTTGGATCAATTCGACGCCGCGCCGGCATCCTCTATGCTTGCACGGCGCCTATTGCTCTTTTCTACCAGCGCGCCTACGTTGGATCTCACGCAAATTACGGCGCGCGCAACCGCAGCCCATGTTCAAATTCATGTCGTAGAGGTTGGGAGTACCGATCCTAATGCCACACCGCAAACGAACCTACAACAGCTTGCTGAACAGAGTGGGGGACATTACGTGCTGTTGGCCTTTGCAGGGGAGTTAGCACCACTATGGGCCCGCATTGCGGCGGATCATGCGGCGCGCCAACTGACCTTCCAGACCGATTTGGCAACGGCACAAAACGTAGAGGTCCAACTACAGTTGCCGGATGGTGCGTTGGTACGCGCGCAACTCCCATTATCCTTAGCGGCAAACCAGAGCAGCGCAGCGCCGGTCACCATTCAGCTTGAATCGCCACCGGCCAATGCCCAGATTGACTGGACCACTTTGCCGGATCTACCCACCGCAGCTACGCCCACCAAACAGTTACCGGTGCAGGCGACCTTTACCTGGCCGGCGGCAGAACGATCACTGACAGAAGTGGTCTACACCCTACAAGGGCCCAATAATTTTAGCTTACAAGAGACGGTAACGGCAGCACCCTTTGATCATGTTCTCTTTCCACTTGAGGCACCCGCCGCCGGCGCCTATACACTAGCGGTCAGGGCGACCGATGAGTTGCAGATTACCAATGCGGCCGAACCGGTCACCTTTCAATTAGTCAATGTTCCAGCAGAAGCACCCGCGGTTCCTGCCGAACAACAGACAACCTCTTTGACGGTGGCGGCGCCAGCCAGCGGTGGCAATGTGGCTACCACCGCGTCAACCGCGAATGAGAGTGCGGCGCTGCCCGCCAATGCAGCAACCGCATCGGCAGGAACAAATACCACACCTACCGGAGTCATTACGATACCCGGCACACAAGTGGGCATTCCTCGTCTCGCGCTGTTGATTGCCTTGCCGGTGTTGCTTGTGCTCATGGTCTACTTTGTCTATGTGGAGATCCGTAGCCGGCGGGGTGGGCAGGCAAGACGCACAGGTGCGCAGTCGATGCAGAGCGATCCTTTCTATGCGTTGAGTGAAAATTCCCGCCCTGTGCCGTCTAAGCGTTTCGCTATTGATGATGATACAAGTCAACAGGAGAAGCCGCGCCGGTCCAGCGCACCGGCAAAGCCGACCCCTTCATCAGCCGCGCCTTTATCTCCGCCACCCACCACCTACGCTGATGACTATGGGGACTATGAAGAAGCCACTGTTGTACCCCCGCGCATGGAAGATGATGATGCAACCTATCGGCTGACGCAAGAGGTGGAGCAACCGATTGTTGGCTATTTGGTGCGGGTAACTAGCGATCCCAACTTGCCCAAAGAGTTGCCCATCTTTAGCCTAAATCCGGCGCCGGGTGAAGCACGGCAGATCCATGTGGGGCGGCACAGCAAGCACAACACCATTGTGATCAACGACAAGAGCGTCTCGCGGGAACACGCGGTGATCATCCAAAAAGATGGTCGCCTCTATTTACGCGATAATGCCAGCACCGCCGGCACCTTCCTCAACTGGAAGCGTCTGAATCCGGGTGAGGAACTCCTGCTCCGCCACAATGATGTGATCAGTTTGGGCCAAATTGTCTATGAATTTCGCGTCCACGGCGAAGATGAGGTGACGATTGCGAATCCTTAGCGCAGACCAACTACCTCCACTTGGCGATTTTGACTATCGCGTAGAGGGTCTGCTGCAGACGGACAGTAAAATGTCCGAAGTTCTGCTGGTCACCGATCGAAAAAACCGCCAGGTCATCTTAAAAGTTGCCAATGTCCAGCAGCGGGCTTGGGCCGAAAGCAATTGTAAAGCGATCCAGAATACGGTGACCTGGCTCACCCAACTGGGCAACCATCCGGGCATTGCGCGGTTGATGCCCCTGGAACGCTGCGACCAATCAGGCAGGCGTTTCAGGTGGTCATCGCCCTGTTATGTTGCCCAACTGGCAAGTTGGCCCGGCGCCCCCGATTTTCTTGCCACTGAATATCTGCCCGGCGGGACGTTGAGCAGATTTGTGGGTAAGAAGCGCCTGCCAATTGAGTTTGCCCTCTGGATAGCCTATCACATTGCGCAAACGCTTGCCTTTCTGCATGGCCGGCAGTGTGTTCACCGCGACTTAAAACCGGAAAATATTCTTTTTCGCACTTCGCCCGCCCATGCCCAAGGGCTGGAAGAAGCGCTGCCGGTTTTGATCGATTTTGGGGTGGCGGCTAGTGTCAACGAACCGAAAATGGTCTCGGGCTCGCGGCTCTGGATGGCTCCGGAACTGCAAACTGCCTACGAACGGCGCGTCTTACCCGTGTCGCCGACCTGGGATGTCTATGCCCTCGGGCTGATCTGTTGCTACATGCTCTCTGGCATTCGCCCACGCCGCAAGCGCTATGATTACCAAGACTACCTAGAATATCAAGCGCGCGTCTTTGCCCTGCTGGATGAGGAACTGGCAGAGCCATCGGCAGCAAGCGCAGTCAATCGAGCGCTGCAAGCGTTGTTACAACGAACCCTGGCGCAAAAGCCGGAACAACGTCCCACTGCAGCTGAATTTGCCGCAGAACTTGCTACGTTGCTCAAGGCGGTGAGCCATTATCGCCCAATGGCAACAGCCTTGGTGCAACAGATCGAAAAGATGCCGGCAAAACCGCGCCAGAAGCGACAGTGGCTGCTCTTGGCCGCGGGGCTCCTCGGTCTGTTGGTCGTGCTGGTGCTCTATCTAACGTTGGGGCGCAAACAACCGTTGCCGCTGGCCGCATTGGCAGAGGCCGAAGCGCGCGGCGATGACCACGTTGTCACAGTTGACCAAAACCCAAATAACAACCTTTCTCAAGAAATCGTAGCTGTTGTCACCGGACCTGTAACGGCTGGACAACAGGTGACCAGCTTGCCAATGGGTACAAAACCGCTGGCCGGTGGACATATCGATGGGCGTGTTGATGCGTTGCCCTCGACCACGCCCACGGCGACGCCTTCTGTGACAGTGCTGCCCCCACCACCAACAAGTGCTGCCGTAGCTGCGGTGACAAAACCGCCGACCTTGGTGGCACTGCCAACCTGGGCGCCGACGCCCTCACCCTCACCAACAGCATCACTGTCACCAACAGCATCGCCGACACCAAGCAGTACGGCCACAGCGACGCGCTTGCCAACTGTTACACCCACCGCAACTGCACGTCCCACCGCACGCCCAACTACCCCTCTACCGACCGTTGCTCCTGTGGGAACTATTCGCTTAATTGCACCGGAGGCTGACATCGTCGCCGGACAAGCACGCGTTGAATTTGCGTGGGAAATCGAGGGGGCGCCGCTGGCGCCTGATCAATGTTTTGAACTTGTCTTTTGGGATCCAGCGAAGCGCCAGGATCAACGTTCCCCTGTTGGCGCAGGGCGCGCACAGGCGCGTCATGTCAATTTTGCGGCATTGGCGGAGGCCAGCGACCCACTGTTGCGTTCACTGATGCGTTCGTCGCAAGGGTTTCAATGGGGCGTGCGTATTGTTGAATGCGCTGCCCCGGCAACGATTTTGCGCGCAGTAGAAGAAGAACGTCACTATACCTATCAAGGGTAGGGGTCGAACAAGGGTAGGAATAAGGTGGATAGGTAGCCATGAATATCTTAAAACCGGCGGTTGGGGCCAAGAGTCAACAGGGAACGCGCGGTAAAGGGAATGATGATCATTATGCCTGGTTTGCAGTAGAGCGTGCCGATCTCCAACGTACAATCCATATTGCAGTCGTTGCCGATGGCGTCACCTCCGAGGTAGGGGGGGCCCAAGCGAGTCGGATTGCGATTGAAGCGATCAAGGCGGCCTTATATGAGCATCCTGACCGCGAGGCGACGCTCTCGGAGTGGCTTGCCGGCGCGATCATGCATGCTAACGAAGAGATTCTCTTTGAGGTCAAGCGCAACCCCCAACTCAAAGGCATGAGCACAACACTGGTGTTGGGCGCGTTGGCTGGGAGCAAGTTATATGTCATGCATTTAGGCGATAGTCGGGCCTATCTGTTGCGTGACCAGAAGCTCTATCAACTGACTACCGATCACACTTGGGCCCAAGAGGCAATGGCGGCCGGCGCCATTACCCAAGAAGAAGCAGCGCAACATCCGGGTCGCAACCAGTTACAGCGCTACCTGGGTGCGCAACATACCATCAATGTGGCGCGGGGACTGATTGATCCCTGCAGCGGACAAATGGAAGAGTATCTGCATCTACAGCCGGAAGATGCGCTGCTCTTCTGTACAGATGGCCTCTATCGCCGGCTTGATGCAGCCGAGATCAAAGAACGCATCCTTGAACACACTGGCTACCCGCAGGACAGTATAGAAGATTTGATCGAAAGGGCCGCCGCGAAAGGCGAAGTCGATGACATTACCGCCATTTTGGTCGAGTTGCCGACCGAACGGCAACCTACTGTCGATATGCCGACCATCTCGGTGCGGCGGATCGATCCCAATTTACAACTTTCTGCCCCCACCCACCAAAGTAACTGGTTGCGTATTCTCTTGCTCCTCTTTGTCATGATTTTGGGGCTCTTTGCCGCTTACCTCTTCTTTATGACCTCTGGCGGCGCGGCTGCCTTTTAAGCGCTGCGCATCCGCTCTGCACCTGTCCCATAGGAACGCTGTAAAAATGAAGACTAGAGACTGGAAATCATCAGTAGTCCGCAATCGCAAAGTCGCATGGTCCAGAGTCGGCTAATTCAACATCTGTTACCACTGTGGCCTACTGATTATGCTCGTGCCGCTTCCAGTCTCTAGCCTCCTATCTCCAGTAAGACGCCAACAACGCAACTAAGTGTTTGTCCGTAAATTCTCTGTGCCCAAGTCCACAACTCGACAAAGTCATGGACGCCACAACCGAATTATGGATAGGGTCTAAGTCTTTTTGTCTGGTACGGTAATGCCTCGCTCCTTGAGGCGTCGTTTGGCCTCATCTTCGATCTCCTTGTTGCTGCGGCCCATTGCCCAACCGGAAGCGGTGACACTGGCAATTTCTAATTTATATGCTATCTCTGTCTCCGCCGCCTTAAACACCTTGTCCCAACCAGATACAAGATCCCATGACATCGTAGGGCACTCCTTTCGTAAAAGCGTAGGCATGGCTTGAAATGGGCGCCCTAGTTATATGGGTCATAGGGAGAATAGGGGCCTATTCCAAAACCAGCACACCACAGACCAAGACGACGCCTAAATCCCCGACCACACGCCAATCCGGGATAAGCTGGATCAGAGGCTTGTACGTCTACAATATTATATAATAATGGAAACTGTGGGGCGTCAAGTCCTAAAGTAGGAGGAATAACCCTTTAAAATAGGATACACATTACGATAGACAAAATTTTTTGCAAGGAATGGGTAGGGTAGCGGTATAAACAAGCAAGCAAACAAAGGTTTTATAAATAACGATCAGGTTGACACTGCCCAGAGCGCGGCCGGCAGCGTCAGCCCATGAGCGTAACGCCTTCGCCCATATGTGGTGTGCATCCGCTAGCGGTAGAGACTCTGATAAAGCGCTTCCTGACGTATGCACGCCTCCTGGTGACGCGCATGATGGGTTAGGTCGGGCAGATAGGTTTGCCCCGTAGTCGGCGGTAAATCGTGCGGGTTTTGGATAACGCCAATCTGGACTAAGCCAAGCAAGGCAACGCCCCGACTGGTGATCTCACGCTCTGTCAGCGCCAGAATGGGCTCACTCAGGACATCGGCCATAATCTGCAGCCAGGCCGGCGAACTGAGCAAACCACCACCGCTGGCAATGATCTGACGATGGCCGTCACCCAAGTGGGGCTTGATTCGGCTATGAATGATAGCAAAGCGGTAGGCAATTCCCTCCAGCGCCGCCTGGACGATGTCGAGCGGGCGTGTGTTGAGGGAAAAGCCGACAAGGCTGGCGCGGGCGCTGTCATTCCAACCTGGGGCCCGCTCACCAGCCACAAAGGGCAAAACGGTTATACCATGCGCCGCCGGTGGCTGCGCCGCCAATGCACGCTCTAGCTGCTCCACCGGCGGCAACTGCAACGTCTCACGCAGCCAGGCATAAAGATTGCCCCCTTCGGTGGTGGCGCCACCCAACAGCCCCCGCTCACGTGTCACCCGATAGAGCCAAAGCCCAGCCGGCACTGTCTCTAGATTGGGGGGCAAGACCACCCGCATGGCGCCCGTGGTGCCAATGGTTAACGCGATGCGCTCAGGACTATCACAGCCGCTGCCCATGTTGGCGGCCGCGCCGTCACCAATGGTCGGCAGCCAAGGAAGATCCTTGAGCGCCGGCCAACGTTCGGCCCACGGTGGCAGCAATCCAATCAGCGGCTCATCCACATCAATCAGGGGCGAAAGTTGCTCCTCGCGCAAGGGTAATTTTTCTAACCAGACCGAGTCCCACGCAAGGCGGCGGCGGTCCAGCAGTCCTGTCCACGCCGCGACACTGTAGCTGACGGCACGCTGGCCCAACACCTTCCAGTAGAAATACTCGCCAAAGGACATCCAATAGACGCTGGCCTTGAGCTTATCCGGCTGGGTGCGGGCCAGCCACTGGAAGCGGGGCGGCAAATAGGAACTATGCACCAGGCAGCCTGTGCGATCATGGGCGGCGCGTATGCCCTCTTCCCCCAACGTTTGGCGCAATTGGTCGGCATCTTGGGTGTTGCGCGTGTCGGCGTAAGTATAGACCGGCGTCACCGGCTCGCCCGCCGTGCTGACCCCCAGCACATTACTGACAAAGGTGTCGCTGGTGACAGCAGCAATGGCCGCCGCGCGCGGGCCAGCCATCTGTAGGACCTGGTCAATCACCGCCACCACATTGTGAAAGAGTTGATCGGTGTCAAAGAAAGCGCCGCCATCCGCCGTGGTTTGGAGTTGATTACCAACATGGGCTATGCAATCAGGCAGGGCGTTGCCTGCCTGGTCAAAGAGCAAGGCGCGGGTAGAGGTTGTTCCGATGTCAAGGGCAAGAATGAGTGGTGTGGCCACAGTCGCTCCTACGGTCAGAATTCATAAGGTGGGCAAAGGTGACCGGCATGGCGGCATAGGACGACCATACCGCTCTTCGCCGTGGGAAGTGCCGGTTACCTGCAATAGGCTAACGGCTCAAGAAATCGAGCACAATATGATTAAACTCTTCAGGCTTCTCCCACATGGCAAAGTGACCTGTGCCGGGGATCAACAGCAGTTCGGCGCCCGGAATCAAGTCGGCCATGGCTTTGGTGTGGTTGGTGTCAATCGCCTCTTCCCCTTTGCCGTCCAGGATCAACATGGGTGTGGTGATGGCTCCTAGCTGCTCCGGCGTAAAGTTTGGCTCTGTGGCCCACATATTGCCGATGTTGTCCAGGAATGCCTCCCAGCGATCGGGTGCGGGCGAAAGTGTCTGATAGTCGGCTGCCGCCTTGTCAATAAAGGCGTTAAAGGTGGCATTTTCTCCAATATCCGCCCGCACACCGCTCGGATCATAGTTGGCGCCATAGGCCACAATTCGGTTGACACGGTCGGGATAGTTTATCGCCAGATCCAGCCCAATGATGCCGCCGTCGCTCCAGCCCACGATGTCCGCCTGCTCGATCTTCAAATAGTCCATCAGCGCGATTACATCGGCTGTCATCAGATCATAGCCAATCGGCTCATCGTTAAAGGTAGAACGGCCGTGACCCCGGCTATCCAGCGCAATCACCTGATAATGCTGGGCGAAGACCGGAATCTGGTTGTACCAATAGCCGGCGTTGCCCAACCCACCGTGGATCAGAATCAAGGGCGGACCACTGCCATGGATCTCATAGTACAACTCAATGCCATTCACGGCTGCCGTGGCCGTAAGCGGCGCCGGCGGTGGCGTAATCGGCTGGCAGGCAGCCAACACTAATGCCAGACTCAGCCATAGGATAGCGCAAAGACGGAGCGATTTGGATACCATAGTGATTTCTCCTGATGTGTCGTTGTGGTGCCGTAAACAATTGTTGGCAAGCATCATTAATCAATGCGGTGCGCGGGCTGATAGTCCAGTTCCTTGTCGCCCTAGTGCCGCGAACATTTAATTTTTAGAAATCACCACATGAGAATAAGCCGTCAGGGATTTCTAAAAATTAAGCGGCCAGACAACTAGTACAGTGTTACGTAAATTCTGCTAGAGTAGAGGTGGTCACCCAGGTCTTCCTGGAAGGGGCGGCGGATGGTGAAAGACAGGGGGTGTGCGTTGCCCCTTCCAGGAAGACGCACGCCAGCGCACCCGCATTGGCTAAACTCGCATAACTTCGGGCACAGTGTACTAGGATGAAAATTTGCGCATAATGTTACCGATCTTACTGCGAGTCTGGCAAAAGCGCAAACCGACGAAAAAGAATGGGTGCGTACATCCATTTGCCGTCAACGGAACCGCGATGGCGTTTAGCAATGCACCCGGAAGGTGCGGCCAAGACGGTAGAGTAGGGGATTCACAAGGTCGCTTGAAGCAAGTCCTCTACGGGAATGATGGCAAGGCCCACCTGGTTGTTGACCGTGGTGGTGTAAACGACGTATTGGTCATTGGCACAGAAGCGCGGGTGCGGGTCGATATGGTAGTGGCGTCCCACATAGTCGGTGCGTTCCCCATGCTCAGCCAAGATGATGACCTTGCCGGTGTCGCGATTCATAAAATGGACGGTTGAGGCGCACCCGCGGAAGAAGCCATTGTTGGAATCACCGACGATCAGCCGCCCGTCGTGGCTGCTGTGCGAATGCCAACACTGGCGCGGAAAGACGATGCGCTCGACCTCACCATCGGCGATCCGCACGCGCCAGGTTTCGTTGTTGTTGCCGACATCGACACACCAGACATGCTCGCCATCGGGGTCCCACCACTCGTGCGAGACAAAGCGCGGCTCACGCAGAACGGGGCGCGGCGCTTCGCCCTTGCGCATCAGCCAGAGTCGGTCGGTAATGCGGATGCGGATGCCCGTGATCGGGTCGTTGTGAAACTCTTGGGCAAAGAGCACCGTGTTGGGATCGGTCGGGCTGAACTGGGCGTGGTTGTGGTGCCGGTTGAAACGCCACCACAGGTCAAAGGGACCACCGTCCAACGGCAGGCTGCCGAAGAGATACTCTAGTCCCACCTTGGCGTTGATAAAGAACGCCTTACCGTCGGCGGAGAGCGTCAGATGGCTGGCCAGACTACCGACATCGCGCCCCCCGACGAGTTCGGTGGGAAGTTGATTGACGAGAACGGGGCTGTCCTCTTGGCGCGGGCCACGCCGCCACACAGCAGACCCTTCACACCAGAAAACATTGCCGGTGGCCGGATCGACATGGGCGCCCGCGGCATTCGTCTCCGGAAAGTGACGCACTTCTTGCTCGACCAAATCGACCACGGCCAGCGTGCGATGCAGCGCCGGCGGAAACGCGCAGTAGAACCAGAGATAACGGCCATTGGCGCTCATCGAGTCGTTGACAAAATAGAAGCCTTGCTGCACCGGCGCAACTCTGCGTGTCAGCACATAGCTTGTCACACCCGATGTAGGGTGGGTAACGGGGGTAAATAGACTGCTGTCGTTCAAGTTGATCATGATCTTATCTTTCTACACATTAACCGGCAGAGCCAATCGTTCACCAATCCATTCACGCAGGAGAGCAGCCATGCCGATGCCGCGCTGACTAGCAATTTGCAGAATCGCGGCCTTCATGGGGATGGTCAGTGTAATCGACAACTCTGCATTTCACAGCAGGGGTTCTATTCCTAATTCGAATATTGAAAGTGCTCTAATCAAATATAGGTCGATAGGCGTTCATTTGAACCGAAATCTTCTGCCCAATTAGCCGGCAAGTTGGGCGGGCGCCATCTTTTTTGCGGGCGCCACGCTTCCCATCCGCCATCAAAAGGCCATTCTCTTCGCTCAAATCTTCTAATAAAGTCGTAGCCGGCTTCCCGTACGCGCGCCTGGTGTTCGAGCGACTCATATCCCAAGGCGAGACGATGGTGAAACGCATCTTCATCTTTCCAGCGCCACTGACCATTTGGTTCACCAACGACATCGAGTGCAAAATCGCGTGTATCAATGCCGATAGGGGTGCGGAGATAGGGCGCCTCCAAGTTACCATACCACGAATGGAATTTGTTATCGTCATCAAATTTGAGCCATACCGAATAGCTGTAACCGCGTAGGTACAGGCGTAGGTTATCGCGTCGCCAGATCAGATCGCGATGGGGACGTTGGGCCGAAGGAACGATGTCGCCGAGAGACATCACGTGTTGACCAGCAGAAACGGCCCAGTTGTTTTTAAAAGGCGTTCCTTTGGGGATATAAAGTACAAGCAGATCCGGATCATCCATGATGACAATCGATGGTATCGCACCGACTGCCGTTCCATCAAAGCGATCAATATCTCTGATCACGGCTGTATCGCCATGCTGCCATGTTTTCTTTATGTTAGATAATTGTATGGGCATACCCTACGGTCCAGTCTCACGCTTCAGGAGACAAAGGGAAGTCCCCAATTGCTCGGATTCCCCGGATCGCGCCCACATGCACGAAGCCATGCACCAAGCTATTCAGGATGGCCCCACTACCCGTGGCAAAATCGCCCCAACGCAGTGTCACTGGCTGCGACAGCATTGCTTCGTCTGCATTGCGCAGCCAATCGGAAATCTGTTCAGCCATTTCCTTCAGCAGCACCTGCAATTCTGCACCGTCCGTTGGCCAGGATGGACGTGGCGGCCATGCTCGCCCGGTCACAACGGCGGTGGCAGCGAGGACCGGGCGATGGACATGGATGGCCACATCGCGTATACAGCGCTCGTCAATGGCTGGTGCAACAAAGAGAATCTCGGTATCAGAAAGATCATGGACCATGTTGCGTACTTCTTCGGCCAGGTTCTTGTTCAGCAAAAGCAGAATACGCTTTTCGGTCACGGGTGCCCTCCTTTTTGCTTGTCAGGCGCTTGCGAATCTTCGTCAATCAGGATTAAGCAAGCAGTTTATGTTCTCCAACGCAAACCTGCGTAAACAGATCCTGGACTTCGACCTTCTCTGCATACAACATTTTCTCCAGCGCCGCTTTTGCCGTGACATCCTTGGGGCGCGGGGTCCACTGTGGATTAAGCAGGTCGGGACGACATTTTAGCACATATTCGAGTTCCGGTTTCACAACATGCACGGTTTGATTGTACAGGGTCGATGCTTCTAGTGCCAACCATGTTGCCGGAAATTCCAACACGCCGTCCGGTGCGTTGGGATTATGCACCCATCGTGCGCGCCCATCGACCATAAGCTGCCCCAAATGCAACTTGATGCCCGTACCCCGTACCACAGGATCACCATTGGCCACGGTGGAAACGGTACAGCCGGCTGTTGCAAATTGTTGGGTGAACGCCTCACGCAGTTCGCACAGGTTCACCGTGAGGTAATCGATATCATCGTGTTTGCGCAACAGTCGTCCTGCATACACATCGAGCGTCAATCCGCCCCAAATGTAAGATGTTGTACCAACGAGCGCAGAGATTTGCTCGACGAGTGCCACCGACTGCAAGATCATTTGGCAATGCTCATGGATAGCCGGATGCTGATAACGCATCTCCACCACCCCAAATGCTACCCGCTCTGTCCCATCGGGTGCCCAACCGTGCGCTGCGTAAAAGCAGCGCGCCGCATGATTCTCTTTCAACACCCACAGCGCTGAGACCGCTCCGGCTGCGGCCAACAACCGGCGACCAATCCCCTGGCCTTGATACTCGGGCAAGACATACAGAGCGTGTAGTTCCTCTGCATCAAACGCGACAAATCCCACGAGAACGTTCTCCACCTCCGCAACCAGGATCTGGCCGGGGAAGCGCTGCCAACGCGCGAGGGTCTCTGCGTGGGGAAAGGGTTGATTGGGAAAGATGTGAGCATAGGCGACCGTGGCCGTCTGCTCGTGAATGGCGGCGATTTGGGGAATTTCGTGGGTGTGGGTGGGACGAATGTTCATCATCGTTTTTGTGCCGCCTTTTGTAAAACCTTTTGTGCGACCCATCCCGTAGCGGTGCCAAGTAAGATTGAAAAGACATAGGCATTCTGTTGCCAATAGTTCTCACCGGACATCCACAGCCCAACGTACCACATGATGATACTGAGAGCTCCCAATTGCCACCCAAATGCGTAGGCATTTACATACTCGCTCCGACTGCCACCAAGCAATGCGAGCGGCCTTCCGACCCTGATTCGTCTGCCCACACTAGGATTGGCGTAATGACTGGGTGCATGCATTGCCCACAGAATCAACACTGGTATCACCAGCACCAACATGCGTCCGTCCAACTATGCGCTCCCGCTGTTTAACTGCTTTTACGTGTCAAAAAACTGACTGGTTGTCCTTACGTTAGCTGTATTTTGCACGAAACGCTGCCATTGCGCGGTGACTACCCTCGCGGCCCGTAGCAATCTTGGGGAAATCAGCAAGCGATACAAACTTGGCTGCGCCTTCCTCACTACCTCTCAATTCACCACTCTCAATTTCTGCTTCATACAAGAAATAGATGGTTGGTCCTGGCCATTCATCATAATGAACAAAAAAGCTGCCCAATTCATCGGTGATCGTCACACTAAGTCCTGTCTCTTCAAAAACTTCACGTACCGCTGCCGCTTTTGGTTCCTCACCATATTCGACCATACCGGCAGGCAATCCGACGCCATCTTCGCCTGGAGGTGTAATGACAGCAATTTGCCCGTTGTAATGTGCGACCACAGCAACACAGACCGTATTTTGGATCATTTGGATCCAACCACATGGAGAGCAATGCACACGCGGAATGTTGTCGTCAAAAAGAACGGAGCGAGTTAGCGGTTCACGACACATAGGGCAGAACTGCACGCGGTGGGGCTGGACCATTGAATCATCATAAACTAACGTCATAGCGAACCCTTTCTATATGCTAATGTGAAGTAGTGCTTCGCGCAAAGCGGCAATGTCCCGACGCACCTCGTCCTCCGGAAACGGATGATACCCTGTGCCCGGAAGCGGATCACCGGGAGCGATATCGTCGATAAAGCGGGGCGCCAGGATCCAATGCAGGTGAGCAACCCGATTACCAAGGAGTTGATAATTCATCTTGAGAGGGCGATAGACCTCCTGCATTGCACGGCTGACACGCGTCATGTCACGCCAAAAATCTACCGCTTCTTCGTCCGATAGGTCAGTCGGTTCCACCACATGCCGTCCGCGCCAGATCACCACCACATAGCCACGCTGCACACCGTGGCTGTGCAGATACGCATCTGCCGTTGCGCTGGCATAAAACCGAATCCGTGAACCACTTTCTTCCGGTCGCCCTTCGGAGCATACAATGCACTTTGTGCCGGAGAGCTGCTCCTGATAATCGGCTGGCCATGTACCCATGAATGCATGCTCCTTTTCGATGATTTATGGATTCACTTACAGATAGCTTTGACCTTTGCCGACTAGCAGCCGGAGATGTACTTCGTCCCCGGCTTTGACTGTTCCTTGATCACGATCCAACGTGCGCCGGCCTCATCAACTGATCGTAGTTGATGACGCTCACCCGGCTCAACCATCACAACCAACCCTGGTCGCAGTTCGACCACAGAACCCTCTACCTCGAACTCCGCTGTTCCTTCTATCCCAATAAAATATTCGCAATATGGGTGATGGTGGCGAACTTCACGCTCACCGACTTCGGTTCGCAACCCCATTCCGATCTCCAGCGGGGAGCCGTTCCAGTGGCCACAGACCCAAACCGGAGTATCTTTATCTGTAGACTTGTCATACACTTTCATGCTGACGTTCTCCATTATTCGTATCTATGGCTCTGAGCACAAGCCCATCAATATCGCCAGTATATGGTCACCCGATGCACTTGTCAATCCCATCAAACGCTCTGCCCACGGATGCCCGCATCCAGCGCATAGAGAATCGCGTCCACCCGACTTTTCCCTACTTCCCGCGCGGGCATCTCCAGCAAGACCGCGCCCACTGCCGAAGGAGCGTGTGCGATCGCCCAAGCCACCTCGTGGTCAACGATGGTCGGATCGTCTGGATGGTGAAGTTCCAGCGCCAAAGCGGCATAGGCCGCAGGCCCGACAATGTGCTTGGTCTGCTGGACATCTCGCAAGGGATGCGTGTAAGCACTCGCCGCGGCAAGACCGGCCGCGCGCGCGGCAGCCGATGCCGCCGGATCGCTAACCTCACGCGCAGCGGCATGCGCCGCCGTGGCCAGAGAACGCAACTGCGCGACGCGCTTACCATCAGCGGCAAATGCCCGGATGCCTGCAAGCGCCGCATGGGGTCGAGAATCTGACGCAGCGTACATTTCATACACCGATAACGCCCGCTCCGCGCAATCCGCGGCCCAGCCGCCAATCGCTTGGAGCGACCCCAGGCTCAGCGTGAAGTATTTGGACTCACGACTCATCTTTCACCTCCTTACATTTGGGCATGGCCGTCAAATCCTTGTCTTCCATTTCCCAGGCGTGATCAAGAGTGTGAAAAGCGGTATGATGATCCAAGCGTGAACTCCTGGTTGATGCCGCACATAATTAAGCCACTTATGGGTCGGGCGGTCATAGCGGTGTCAAAGCTCATCATCCTCAAACCACGGCTGAAGCAATTGTAGACCTGGCTCGTCAATCGGAACAAACGCTAAATTGGGCATCATATCACCTTTGCAAGCCGTCCCATGACCACTGGGGGATGTGTAAGTTTTCAGGCACATCAGCTGCGTCCTCAGGATAGGCGGCCATTGTACCCGTCGTGGCCCATGTGAAATAGTCGTGGAGCACGCGCTGGAGCCGTGGATCGGTCAGCCCGACATCATCCAGCGCACGGTCAAAACAGTCTATCGCGCGCCGGTCCATCTCTTCGTGAACACCGTTGCCGCTGTGCATCCTCACCACTGACGACTCGCTGCCGTACTGTGCACTATAGGTCGGCGGACCGCCCCACGCCTCGCCCCAGTAGGCCGCAAGCCGTTCCGAGTGCTGGGGATGGAAGCCGTGGCTGAAAGCATGCGCGACGATTTCGTCGGCCATGACCTGCGCGTGCCACGCGTGGGCAAGCCGCAGCACAGCATCGCCACCGCCGATCGCTTCGAATAGGGTGAGAGTTGACATCACGGCTCCTTGGTATGCACTACTTTCTTTAATCATGTGCGTGTACCGAATTCATGTTGCGCTACCGTCCAGCCCGATACTTGCTCATGGAGCGTAAACCCAAGCCCCGGACGGTCGGGCACGAGCATATGGCCATCCCGAATTTCCAGTCGTTCATTGAAGGCGGGTTCCAGCCATTCAAAATGTTCCACCCAAGCGGCGTGGGGATAGGCTGCCGCCAGGTGCAGGTGAATCTCCATTACGAAATGGGGCGCCATCACCAACTGCGCTTCTTCCGCCATGGCTGCCACCTTCAGAAAGGGCGTGATGCCGCCCACACGCGGTGCGTCATGCATCACCACATCAATGGCGCCGCACTTGATATAGGCGGCGACTTCACTGCTACTAGTCAACATTTCACCGGTTCCCACAGGAGTCACCAGTCGGTCAGCCAGCGCGGCGTGCCCTTCCACATCGTATGCATCCAGTGGTTCTTCCAACCATTGCAAATTGAATTGTTCCAGCGCCAGCCCCATCCGCAACGCCGTAGTGCGATCCCATTGTTGGTTGACATCGACCATGAGCGGGACCTGATCGCCAAGCTGCTTGCGGATCGCTGTTACACGCGCCAAATCCACGCCGCGATCCGGATGGCCGACTTTGATCTTGATGCCGCCCATGCCCCGTTCCAGCGATTGCGTGGCTTTATCGACGATCTCTTCGACCGACGCCTGCAGGTAGCCGCCTGAGGTGTTATAGCAGCGCACCCGATCCCGATGGGCCCCCAGCAGTTTTGCCAGCGGCAGACCGGCGCGCTTGGCTTTCAAATCCCACAGCGCGGTATCAATCGCGGCAATCGCCTGCGTGCTCACACCGCTCCGCCCCACCGAAGCACTGGCCCACGCCAGCTTGTCCCAGAGGCGGCCAATGTCGTTGGGATCTTCACCCAGCAACCCCGGCGCTATCTCGACCGCGTGGGCAAATTGGGCCGGACCGCCGGTGCGCAACGTGTAGGTAAAGCCCAGGCCGGCATGCCCATCACGGCTTTCAATCTCGGCAAAGAGTAGGTCCACAGCGTTGAGCGGCGTCTGGCGACCGGTTAAGACCTTGGCGTCACTCACCGCAGTTTTGAGCGGCAGTTTCACCGACGTTAGCTTGATCCAGCAGATCCGATCTTGTGCAGGGTTCGCGTCGTTTGACATTGTGCAATGCTCCATAGGGTTTGTGGGATGGATTCGAGGATGAGTGTCATGATGGATTTGTTATTGATATATTGCAACTATTCTCTTTCGCCACTTCTGAATGATGTTCTGTAATTGTGAAATGAGAGTTTAAGCATTTTGATGATAGTATTTGTGCTTTTCGACCTCATCCATGCCTTGCGTCTATTAGTGTTGCTAGTCTTTCATCAAATAAGTTATTGCCTTTCGGCTGCTTTTAGCCAATCATTAATGGAATTAAGCCCTAACGATAACAACAAATCTTGTACCGATACCACACGCTTAAGCATTGTACCTTGGTCGGATTCTTCCCGTTCCTCAGCTTGGGCAAAAAGCCGGGTTATTAGCTGAACAAATCGATTTTTATGGTCATAAAAGTAAGGCTTGGCATTACTGGCATAGTCCAGATAAATTTCGGTTGCGGCTAAGGCAATCTCTGGGTCGCGCTGCGAAATAGCGTTGAGCCATTCGACAAATCCAAATAGGCGATGATATTTGTCTTCGCTATCGTTTTTTAATACGCTAAAGCAAAGCTCAATCAATTCAACCGGAATGGATATTGGTGGTGTATTTTCCCTGAAGATATTTTCTACATACTGAGCAACTGCCGTTGCATGAGGTCTGTCTGCTTTCAGTCCTGCCTCAATACCTGTAAAACATTGTTCGCAATGTTGTCGGATATTTCCAGTATGAGTCCAGACGCTCGCTGCTCCTTGCCATGTTTCGGTAATGTCTAGTGTGTTTAATTCGCCAAGAAAATCTATAAAGTCAATATGGCCGGCCAGGGCACACAAGGCCGAAATGCGCCCCCAAGTTTCCATGTCTTTCTTATTTCCGTCGCACTTGATACGCTCAAGCAAAGGGGCTACCATCTCGTAATGATCGTGATAAGCGTGATACAGGCAACGTTCAGCAAACTGCCAAAGCCCCTCCGCATCCTGTATGGTACGGTGAAATAATTCCCAACCCAACTCGGGATTTCGGCTTTGGAGGTACGGCAAACGTCGCAAAATTAGAGCACGGATTGCAGGGTGTTCATTGCCGGCAAAGCTGCGTAGTGTGGGTGGTAACAATTCGGGTAATGCAATGTCGTGCTCTTGAAAGTTGTTGATCAAAATCATCAAAGATTCGGCAATATTTCCAGTCATCATATTTATACCGGTGGCAATCAAATCGGCCGAATCTCCATGTATATTGCTTTCTTCCCTTAACTTCGCAAAGCTTATTGCCAAGAACACCAGTCGTGTAGCATCCTGTGTATCTTGGATAACATGTGCACAGGCTTCCAAAGCCTTAGCTGCGGTGCGGTTGAGATGCCAATGGGCAGAGTGTCTTTCCAGCTCATCAAGGATTTGATTTGCCAGGGCAGGCGCATTGGGATCTTCGATGGGTACCCACGAGTCGTTTGCTCGCAAGTTACCATACTGATGCGCCAGGTAATTGGCGATACCTTCCATGATTTGGTTGCGAAAACCCGCTGAAATATTGGCCCATTGCGCGGCCAGGAATCTCAAGAATCGTAATGGCTGGCGGGATGAAGCCTCGCTCAGTTGCCTACCCACCTCTCGTTCTCCTCCGACCAAAAAATCATCAAAATCGGGGATATATCCAGAATAATATTCCAACAAACGAATTACGCCTTCATCACTGGCATTCAGAAATACCTCAAATGAAAACGGAGCAACGACCCATCCACCTGGCGTGCTAATTGATGGCTGTCGAATCAACTTCCCATATATCTTCTCGTAAGCATCTAGTATCGCCTGGGCTTCTGCTGAGCGCAAGTAGTTTGGGATGGCGGATATGTATCCGGCTTGCTTCTTCAATATCCGGGAAGGTGTTGCCTTATCCGCTACCAGTTCCTCCCACATGGTTTGTATTGTTGCCATCACTACGTCCTGTATATGGCTATCCAAGTAAATGAACGCAGTCCGGATCAACTCACCCAGTTCGTACGAGAGTTCAAATTCCAGTAAATTTCTGTCGCACAATAGACGGCCGATCAAGTCAATATTTGGCTGCGGTGAGTTTGTAAATGCAAGGACAGCGAAGTAACACAATGCACCTTCACGGCTAAAGCAAAGGCGCTCTCGGTGTTTCTGCCACCAGCCGGAGTGTTTTTGGGCATGATCGAGAACGGCAGCTTCAACTGCATCCAATAGAATCCGCTCGCTGTCTAGGGGATGATGATCATCGTCTAGAGAGTGGACATCATCGTATGAGGTATTGCTCAGGTATCCATGGCGATAGCCTGTTCTAGTCGCACCATAGCGAGCTGCCTTAATTTGGCTCCACTGCTCAATTGTCCCCAGCGCTAAATCAAGTAGGGCAGTAGATTGCACCATCCTTTTTATCAAGAAATTATCGCTTCCATCTCCAAATTCATGGGGTTGGCAACGCAGTTTATTACCAAGTTGAAATCCCATTACGTCATCTTCGCTGATGTCGCCGGCGATGTAGCGCCATAAAAAGGTGTCGTCAACAGCACCAGCAGTGACACAACGTGCAACAGTTTCCCCCAACAAGCTATGTTCTGGTATCGGCACACTGAGTAACTGTTCCAGCAAGGGCGCAACCAACAGTAAATTTTCGGTTTTGAATTCTGATAGAGAAAAACTTAATTGCCCTGCGATTCTATTATGATCCAACCAATCCAGAGCCAACGTTTCCATCCAGAATGCCAATACCCCGCCGGCATCTTTATTAGCCCACTGTTTTACCCGAAGAACATGGGCCGCCAGCCCATCAACATCATACGTTTCCTTCAGTGCTGGCACCAGATAAGACAACCAGAAATAATGCCACTCAACAGACGATGCTTGAGTATAAATCACCTGAAATACATCGCGGTGCCTATCTCGTAGATCTCGCATCAGCGACCAATCATCATCCTGTGGCATCTGCTGAGCAAACGATTCAGCAACCAGGCGGCGGATGTGAAAGGCGGCGTTTCCTGTTAATACCGCACGCAGTTGTTTCCTGAACTCACGGCGCTCTCCCATAGCCAACTGTGCGACAAAGCTACGTATGCTCGGCCGCACGAAAGGCACGGGTGGCAAGCCTTGGATGAACTCATTGAGCGAGACATTCCGGCGCACAGCCCCGCTTATTACCAGCACATCCAGTAGGGTTTGATGACCGAACGTCAATTTCCCATCATGGGTATTTTGCAGCACATTGAGACTCTGCAGCCGACGAAGGACGTCTTGTGAAGCGCTGAAGCGCTGATGTGGAATCGATAGGCTGCGTGACTGCAGCATTGCGTCAGCAATGGCTTCAATCGCTTGCATCGCTGAGTCTCCCAACTCAGGGTCAGCCTGCACGATGGTATTGAGGTAGCGTTGTGCCAGCGCTTGGCTGGTCACCACGTTGAAGCTACCTTCACGTTGGGCCAGTTCAACAAAGAGGGCTAGTTCTCGAGGATTCCGGATCAGTTCGCGGGTGGTGACACCAATAGTGGTCGAGTCGATTCCAAGATTGTCGAGTAGCGGTACAATTTCGGCTTCCCAGTCTAGTGGTAGGCACTGCAATTCGCAGTCCCATTCCCGTACGGAAATGCGTCGGTCGTAATTACGATCAAAGTCGCGGCAAGCTGTAATAACGGTGATATTGGGAACCAGTAGCAACTGATCAATTTGTGCTAGAAAGTACGTCAATACACGATGCTCGCGGGCAATGGACAAAACATCCAATGAGTCGATGATCACAACCACATGCGTATCTTCCGCCAAGCGTGCAGCCTGTGCTACCCATTGCTCTGGTAAGCCTTGTGTTTGACGCTCCTGCGCCGTCGCTAGGTCGGCAAATTCGCGCGATTGGATAAAGAGCGGCACGAGATCCGTTTGAGTTTTTGTGCGCTGCTCTAGCACTTCTTGCAGACTCAGCATCACACAAGTTTTACCGGAACCCGGAAGTCCCATAAGCAAAACACTGCGCATTCCGGCATCAATAGCAGCAAGAAGTTCATTCACAATCGGACTCGAAATGCGCTGCCCGGCAATGTCCCGAATCCACGATCTACCAATAGCTGAGGTGCTCGAAAACGAGTTCCGCACCTGCGCAATGGACATGATCGGAACTAGCATTGCTCCGGCCTGATATAGAATTTCTTTGAGGTCGTCCTTGGTCAAGCGATGCTGGGCGGATGCAGCCAGATCGCCGCCCACCACACGACCACCAAGTTTATCGAGGTGTGTCCAAAGGGCGGCGAAGGCAGCATCTGCGTTGCTTGCCATTAGACGCAAACTTGCACGAAGTAAAGTCTCAATACGATCAAAATCGGGGCTGACTTCAAAGGAGATGCGGCTCAGGAACTCATATGTCGAAAGACCGGGAGCCTGGGCGGTAATGCGAACAGCCAAATCGGTATCTGTTTTTGTATGCTCAGTAGTCAAATTCGCACGATAGTCGGCCTCATTGCCGTAAAGGGTACTGAATTCACGTAGCTTAGCAAGTAAGCCAAACTCGCTGCGCGAATAGAAATGGACTTTGGTTTGTTGATTTCTAGCAAGTGTCAGAGAAGCCTTGACCAGTTCATCTGCAAGGTCTACTATTGACCATGCACTAAAACTGGCCTGGTTCTTTTTGCACTGGCAACAAATCAGGGAGCCGTCAAATTTACCAACTACGACATCATCTACCAGATAGGTGGTTGAATCTACTTCAAGCCATTGAAATTTCGGATCGGATAGAACAGTTAACGCCCAATCAAAAGCAATTAGCGTCTGATAGATATCGCCACGGTTGGAACGTACACCTGCGATGCTCATTTAGTCCTCTACCTAATCTTTTTCATTCACATAACTTCAAATCGTTACTGAACCTATCCAGTACAAATAGGTGCGATACTCCCCATCAGCACAAAGATAGAGCAGATGTTCATATTGCGCAAGATCTATAGGTAACAGCGCTCAAAACGGCCACTCTCACTCAATGATGGACGGGTCTGCGTTCTGAATCGCATCTTCAAGCACACGGGGATCGGCTTTCGCCTTCCGAATGCACGCAGCGACACAGCGCAGTGCATCAAGGTTGGAACTACGGGCGCAAAACATGGAACCCTCTGGGTCATAGTCGATGGCGTCAACATATTCCGCATGATACATGCGCATCAGTGCTTCCACAATACCATGCCACGTGTATCCGCCACCCATGAAGTCTTGCGCTTCCAGAAATTCTTGTGTGTCACCGAAGTCATCAAATAGCACGCCAAAGCGCGGACCACCCATCTCTTCGCCATAGTCAATATAGTGGCAAGGTGTCCACGCGTCTTCACTGTTGGTCATGTCCATAAGTGTTTGCCCCAGAAATAGGATGTTGCGTATAAGTGGTGCTCATGCGCGATGGGATAAGTCTAGCGCGCATTGCACAGCGTTGTGCGATGCGCTTGTTGGGCAGTGTTAGCACCCGTCGTGCACTCAACAGTCGAACACTGACCAGCAGATCTCATTGCGCAACCGCTGGTCGTCGAGCACGAGCTCGCGAATCGCTTCCGGCAGTTGGTCACGCTGCCACCGGCACTCAAGTCGGCCCGCAACCTCGCCCCCACCTTTCGGTGCGGCGGCGCACACGGCCTTGATCGCATAGGCGGCCGCACCGAGTTCGTGCGCGGCAACGTGGGGAACGCACGCGGCCTGGCCGGCAGCATACGCAGCATAGCGCGCTGCACCCCGCAACGCTCTGGCCGCGGCCATGGCATGACCACCCGCCGCACGCGATTGGGTCATCGTAACCTCGCCGCGCACCCAGCCACGCGTCTGCTCAATGGCCTGACGCGGTCGCAAGTCCGCAGGCTGCGCCGACTCAAAAAGATCGAGCACGTGCTCTGCGCACAGTGCCGCCCACAGGGCGAGGAGCTGGTGATCCGCATCGGTAAGAGTTCCACCGCGGCGGATGGTGATAAAGCGTGGGTCGCGCTCTTTGGGCAGGATCATACTGAACACTCCTTCTGCTTGCATCTGCCCAGCCGCTAGCCATCCGCCGCTCCCGCCGCTCTACGCAGTTGCATGTTAAGCAGTTGCATGTTAAACGGGAAAGCGAACATGTTACGTACTGCTACGAAAAAGGCCAAGCAAAAAACGTGGTTGCATGGCGGTGTTGGACCATAATCAGCAGTACAAACATTATCCTGCAGACCATGCACAATATGCAAAATTTGTTAAAAATCTTGATCTTTGTGTACTGTAATGAATATGCCCTTCTTACGCTTTTCAACAATCACTCGTTTGAGAACTTCTTCTCTTAGATTTGTTGGAACGCGCTGCATTTGCCAATTGTACTCCTCTCTGACTTTGCTTTCAGCATCGGTCATGTTCGCACTGGCAACCGCTTTTAACGCATAGTACGCGCCACCAAAAGCATGTTGCGGAACATGTGCTGTAGCCACGGCCTGGCCTGCAGCACGGGCAGCGAAACAAGCGGCGCTATTATCTTTGGCATCACGAGCAGCAGCATGGGATGCAAGAGAAGCGCCGCGAATATCGGCCATCGTAAATACGCCTGTACGAACCCAGGTGCGGCAGGCTTCAATTGCTTGACGTGGTCGGTTATCTTCTGGGTGAGCTTGCTCAAACAATGATAACACTCTTTCAGCACAATCAGCAGCCCAGATCGCCAGTGCTCTCTGGTCTTGTTTGTCATACTTTTTCATAAACCGAGTCTCCCAGTGAGACGCCAGGTCAGATCCAGCCCACGCCGAATCTCGACGGTTTCACCCGAGCCCTGTACAGTGTCGACGGCCCCACCTGCCAAGCGCGATCGAGTGCTGCTCAAAGCTGGTTGAACCCCTCACCTCTTCAATAGTCCCGGTTCGGGAGTTAGTCCCATGGTCGCCAGCGCATTGTCGTAAACCCAGCCCACATGAGGATAGCGAATGTGTTGCTAAGGAGTTCGCGGTCGGGGGCGGCTATGCGGTCGGAGTTGTGAATGACGACTGCGTCGTTGACATGGAAACCGAGTTCGCAGGCAGTTGACCGTGCGGCCGCAACCGCGCGCTGGACTTGGGCTGATTCCATGTCTTTACACCACGATCTTCCAGTAAGAATCCTTGAACATCACAAGGTCCCCATTAAACTCATAGAAGTCGCAGCCTCGGACCTCGATCTTCTGTCCGTCAGTTGTGGTCCCTGTTAATGTCCACTTCGATATGCCCGTATTCCCGTCAACATAGTGGCCTCTGCCTTCGTAATGTACATCGGGTATCCCTTGAAACCTGGCCGCCAACCCTTGCCGAACCGCTTCTTTTCCTTCTGAACGAGCCCCCCAAGGTTCTGGACCACGAGGCATTTCCAACGTGCAGTTGTCCGAGAACATATTCATGATACGGTCAAGATCATGGTCATTGAACGCATTAAGTAGCTCATCAAGACATTCTCGTATTCGCTCATCTCCTGCCATATCAAATCCTCCCATCGTTTCTAGACGTAGAATCACTTCCTTGGCCCCCGATGCCCATCTATCCTCTTCTAGGTCATCTTCGCTCACAAAGTGTGTTCGTTCAAAGTTTTCATCAGAAATATAGCTATGCGCAACTCTGCTGTTCCAAGAAAATCGTATGTTCATGGCAATAGTGTATCATATTTGGTATGCTAATGCACTTCAACTTCTCCAAGGGGGTGCGTACCACATTTGGGGGCTTACTCTGGTTAACGTATTTTAGTTGCTTGACCAGTCCCCCCAAAATGGGACGCACCCTCTCCAAGGGGAGCATCTACTAAGAAAGGCACAGTTCCAAGCTGCCTTTCTTATTCTTTGATTGACGCTGTTCGCGTCTTCTGCGGCTCAGTTTGGGGGAGAATGGCGCAAAGCGCCACTGCCATTAGTTGCGGAGCAGGAAATCGAGAGGTTGTTAGACTGGATGGAAGCGGGGAGGAGTCAGATCTGGAACGAATCGAAGAAGAGATGTTGCGCGTCCGCAAACGGCTGGGAAAAGGTCCTTTCTCATGCCTTTGAGCACCTTTGGCGCTCTGCCTTTTCTTCACCCCAAACTGAGATGCTCCCTGCTGCCTATGCCAGCTTGCTTATTGGCCTCATTACGTTATATCATGGGTGATATGGAGCGATCATGTGCAACCACATGTGCAAATCATAGTAGCTCAACGAAATTTTATGTGATTGACACCTATGTCCGCCAAAATAATCCCGGAATCGCCCAAAGATCCCGGGATTATTTTGGCGCCACCACCCGCAGTCCAGGTGAACCATCATAGTCAATCTGAAAATGTGAAGTAGCGATACGGACGACATAATCATGCACCAATATCTCAATCTACTCCACCATGTTCTCGAACACGGCGTAAAAAAGGAAGACCGCACCGGCACCGGCACGCTGAGCGTCTTCGGCTACCAGATGCGTTTTGATTTGGCGGCCGGCTTTCCGCTGGTAACAACGAAGCGAGTCCATCTCAAATCGGTGATCTATGAATTGCTCTGGTTCTTACGGGGCGATACCAACATCAAATATCTCAATGACCACGGTGTACGCATCTGGAATGAGTGGGCCGATGAACAGGGGGAATTGGGACCGGTCTATGGCTCGCAATGGCGCAGTTGGACCACGCCCACCGGTGAGACCATTGACCAGATCGCCAACGTAGTTGAGCAAATCGAGCGCAATCCTGATTCACGCCGGCTAATGGTAACAGCGTGGAATCCGGCCGAAATTGAGCAGATGAAGCTGCCTCCTTGCCACTGCCTCTTCCAGTTCTATGTGGCCAAGGGGCGCCTCACGTGCCAGCTCTACCAACGGAGCGCCGACATCTTTTTGGGCGTTCCCTTTAACATCGCTTCCTACGCCCTACTGACGATGATGATGGCCCAGGTCTGTGACCTGCAACCGGGCGAGTTTATCCACACGCTAGGGGACGCCCATCTCTATCTCAATCACCTGGAGCAGGCCAAGCTGCAACTGAGCCGGGAACCCTACCCGCTGCCGCGCATGGCGCTTAATCCGGCTGTGCCTTCGATCTTTGACTTCACCTATACCGATTTTACACTGATGGATTATCAGCACCACCCGACGATTAAGGCCCCGGTTGCAGTTTGATCTCTGTGAATTGGGGGAAATGGTAGGATTGAAATCTGCTATTGCCGTTAAACTGTAACAGCCCAGCCCGATCAATTCTGTTGTAAAAAACAACAAATCCGTTACTTTCTAAATCTGCTGTTGTATTTGTATGGAAAGGCTCCAGCCTAATGCCACGTCCTAACATTCTGCTCATTACCTCCGACCAGCAACATTATAATGCGCTGGGCGTCACCAATCCAGAGATTAAGACGCCGGCGCTAGATCGTCTGGCGCGTGAGGGCACGCGCTACACCCGCGCCTACTGTCCCAACCCCACCTGCTCGCCGACCCGCGCTTCCCTAATTACCGGCCTCTATCCTTCCAGCCACGGCTGCTGGGCGATTGGCGTCAAGCTGCCGGAAGATGTGCCAACGGTAGGCGATCTTTTCCAGTCCCACGGCTATGAGTCGATCTTGATAGGCAAGGCGCACTTCCAGCCGCTGGCCTCACGACCTGGCATCGAGTCGATTGAAAGCCAGCCACTTATGCGTGATCTCGCTTTTTGGCGCGACTTTCAAGGGCCCTGGTATGGCTTCAACCATGTAGAGACAGGGCGTATGCACGCCAACGAATCCCACGCCGGTCAGCATTATGGCCTCTGGATGGAAGAGAAAGGGCTGCACAACTGGCGCGACTACTTTACCGATTGGCCCCATCGCCCCGATGACAAATATGCCGGCCCCTACTACATGCGTGATGCGCTCACTTGGGATCTGCCGGAGGAGTATCATCACACGCACTGGGTCGGTGAACGGACAATCGCTAACATCGAACGCTGTGTTGCAGAGGAGAAACCATTCTTGCTTTGGGCCAGCTTCTTTGATCCCCATCCGCCCTATGTCGTGCCGGAGCCGTGGGCCAGCATGTATGACCCAGCGCAGCTTACCCTGCCCCGGCACACACCCAGTGAATTTGATGACAAGCCGCCCCACTTTGGCAAAACCCAGGAGCAAAACCCTGATTGGTCGGCCTACCAAGAGCCCGGCGGCCAAAGTTTGCATGGCTTCCACTCCCATTTGCATACCGAGGCAGAGATGCGCCGTAGCCTAGCCGCCTACTATGGCATGACCAGCCTCATCGATCAGGAGGTGGGGCGTATCCTCGACTATCTGGACACCAAGGGGCTGGCGGAAAATACGCTGGTTGTCTATACCACCGATCACGGCCACTTCCTGGGCCAACATGGGCTGATTGCTAAGGGCGCCTTCCACTACGAAGATCTGCTGCGCGTGCCCATGATCGTGCGCCAGCCGGGAACCGTGCCGGCAGGCGAGGTCTCAGACGCCTTACAAAGCCTGGTCGATTACCCGCAAACTTTCCTGGCCGCGGCCAGCATTGACGCACCGGGGCTGATGCAAGGAGTTAATCAACTGGCGGTCTGGCAGGGTCAAGCGGAGCAGGCGCGCGATTGGGCTCTGGTCGAGAATCGCCACAACCCCACCCGCGTCCATCTGCGCACCTTGATCACCGACCGCTATAAGATTACCGTCTACCGCGATGCCGACTACGGTGAACTCTTTGACCTGGCCCAAGATCCTGGCGAATTGCACAACTGCTGGGCGGACCCCGCCTATCACACGATCAAGGCGGAGCTGTTGCTCAACTTTGTCCAGGCGGAGATCCAGCGCGAGATGACCCGCATGCCACGTATTGCTGGGGCCTGAGGAATGATCTACCCAAACCAAGCGCAGCGCAGTCCGACTTTTGGCCAAAGTCGAACTGCGCTGCCAATGAATTGATTTGACCACGAGAAGGAGAAACCCTATGACCACCCAACGTGCTCGTGTCGGCTTGGCCCGTGAAGGGGACCGTCGGCGCAATGTCTACCGCGCCCTTGACCTGGTGCGGGATGAGGTAACCCCGCGTGTGCGTGAGCAGGTGATGCTCAAGCCCAATTTTCTCAGCAGCACCAATCAACTGGCCTCCAGCCATGCCGACGCCATGCGCGGCGCGATCGATTTTCTCTTGAGTACGCCCAAGCCACCAGACGAGATCCTGATTGCCGAAGGCGGCAATGGTGGCATGAGTGAGGGATATGCCAACTTTGGCTATCCGGACCTGCTCGACGAATATCCCATACCGATTCGGCTGGTTGATCTGCATGAGGAGACCAACTGGGTGGAAACACCCATCATCCTGGCTGACCGCAGCGAGACGGTGGTGCGTATGCCCAAGACCGTGCTCGACTGCCCCTGCACCATCTCAGTGGCCATTGCCAAGACCCATGATGTCTGTGTGGTAACGCTGGCGCTCAAGAATATGATCATGGGCACCATCTACAAGCCCGATCGGGTGAAGATGCACGGCTTTGCCAGCCATGCTCAGCGCACCCTGCCCGAGGAGGCGCAGACGCTCAACATCAATCTGATCCGCCTGGCCCGTTTCCTCACACCGGATATTGCCGTGGTTGATGGCACACGGGGGTTGCAGGGCAACGGCCCCGGCGGCGAGGATGGCGTTGAATTGGGGGTGGCCGCGGCCGGCGTCGATGTCTTTGCCACTGATGCCGTGATGGCCAAGGTCATGGGCTTTGAGCCGTTGGAACTGGGGCTGCTCCATTATGGTCACCAGTTGGGCCTGGGCGTCGCCGATCTCGCGGAGATCGAGGTGCTGGAAACGTCCATCGCGTCCGTGCGTAAGCAGTTCAAACCGCATGACAAGACCCCGCTCCAGATGCAGTGGCAGGAGCCGCGGGCGCGAGAATTGTTGGTAATTTAGGTAGTTTCTGTAGTGTTAGTCTCCAGTGTTTGTCTTCCTAGAGGGGGTCACAGATTGTTGCGCTGACCGAGTCATGATTGACCCCTTCCAGGAAGATGGGTTACCCCAAACTCCGCTTTTCATTCTGAACTCAGTATAGTAGGCAAGTTGGTTGTAGTATTCTTTGTTCCAATCAGTCCTATGAATGATCTTACTTTCAAACACCTGTGAAGAAGCGCGCGCCAGCAAGACTAACCTTTCTCCCAGCATAGGGACCGTGTTATACTAAGTTTAAGGTAAGAACTGAAGTTTCATGACCGCGTGCTGGGACTGACTAGGAACCCTTTATAAGTTAGGATTACATGCCATTAGCCCCAGGCACACTCTCTCCGGTTTATGCTAACATAAGTATAGAACAGCAAGAAAGGATGCAGTTATGACCATTGTCACTATGAAAAGTGAACAAGCACACAATCGTTGGCTTGACATGCTCGATATTGTCCTGACCGGTGGTAGAGTCATTATCGAGCGTTACAGCAAACCGGAAGCAGTGCTGATTGGGTATGACCAATGGCAGGCAACACAGCAACGTCTCCAAGAAATTGAGCTACTGACTGAAGTTCGTCGCGTTAAGGCAAAAGTTGCCAATGGCGAAATGAAAACCATTTCACACGAAGAATTGAAACGTCTGATGCTCGAAAAACGCGCCCAGGGAGCATCCACGCATGTGGGAGCTTGAATACAGCGAAGAAGTAAAGTCCTTACCTGTACTGAGCAGGCTATCAAGTGCAGTACCTTCGGTAGGAATCCTTTATGTTCCGAAAAGCCATTCTCGTTTTATGGGTCTTCGTTTTGGGTAGTCCTGTGCTCACCCTGATGTCGCCGGCGTCACAAACGGCCTGGGCCCAAACGCAGGGCAGTATCATCCCTATTTATCAAATCCAAGGCCGAGGCGCGATTTCGCCCTACTATCAGCAGTGGGTGGACAGCTATGGCGTCGTGACCGCGGTGGTGGCCGATGGCTTCTATCTGCAAGATCCCGTGGGCGATGGGGATCCGCTCACCAGTGATGGCATCTTTGTCTATACCCGCAATGCGCCCACCGTGGTCGTGGGCCAATGTGTACAGCTTCAGCGCGGCTATGTCGATGAATTTTATGAAAAGACCGAACTCTCACGCGCCAAGAGCATCCAACCCACGTTGCGCTGTCCGGCCACGACGATTACGCCGGCGCCCTTGCCACCAGCCCGTTTAGGCCAACCGCCGGCGACCATCTTTGAGCCGTATGAAGGCATGGTCGTTGCGGTGACGACGCTGGAGGGTGTTGTGCAAGGGCCCACCAAACATTTCGCCACCGGTGAGCGTGAATTGGGTCTCATCGCCCGCCCACTGCTGCCCTATGTCGCCGGCTCCCGCGTCTTTCAAGCCGACGCCACCTCTACCGGCGCGCTGCTTCACCTGACCAATGAACTGGGCGCGACCTTGCCGGAAGCCGGCTGGGGTGACCTCATTACCCTAGGCGACGCCAACAGCAGCCAGCCCACCCGCGCCATTTTGGATTATAACTTTGGCAAGTACCAACTGCTGCTTTGGCCTGACACACCGTTACATCACCAGCCGGCAGATCACTCTCTGGAGGTGGCGACGCCGACTGCCGACGATGAAGTGACGGTCTGCACCTTTAACCTCTATGGATTCGGCCAGGGCAGTGAGCAGTATACCGATCCCCAAGCCTATGATCAGGCGTTGGCTAAACGGGCGCGCACCATTGCCGAGATCCTGCAAGGCTGCACCATCATCGGTCTGCAAGAGACCGGCACCCCGGATGACGCGGCGCGATTGGCCGATCTCCTGCGCACCGCCTATGGCCTCGACTATACCGCGACTGCGCTGGCCGGCCCCGGTACGCAAAGTCTTGAATTTCCGCTGACCAATAGCCTGCTCACCCGTCGCGACCGCGTACAGGTGCTGGACGCGACTTCTCGTCAGGGCTGTTCAGGCCAGAATTACGATGTTGCCGTGGTGCTGGGCGCCTGTCCCAGTGGCGAATATGCCCTGTTCAACCGGCCGCCCTTGGTGGTTGATCTGGCCATTCATGGCGCTTGGGACAAGCCCCTTCTGCTGACTGTCATTGTCAATCACTGGAAGAGCAAGGGCGGCGATGAAACGGTGAACGTTGTGCGGCGCACCGATCAGGCGCGCCATGTGGCAAGCTTGGTGCAGGAAAAGGTGAATACCGATCCACAAACAAATGTGATTGTATTGGGCGATCTGAATGACTACTATCAAAGTGGACCGGTGACCGCCTTGCAAAACGCCGTCGCGCCACCGCTGGTGCACACCTATGATCTACTCCCGGATCTGGATCGCTATACCTACATTTTTGACGGCGCGAGCCAGGTGTTGGATCATATGCTGGTCACACCGGGCTTGCAACCCATGCTCGCTGAGATCAATTCTATCCATGTAAATGCTGATTTTCCAGCCGGCGCGGCCGCGGCAGTGCAACAGTTGGCGCGGTCGAGTGATCATGACCCAGTCCTGCTACGTCTTCGCCCAGCCGGCGCCGCCATCTTGGGCGGGAATCTCCATTATCCAGGGATCACTGTACAAGTCACGCGCCTGGAAAGTGACGCCGGGCCGGCCGCCATGTCGTCCCCGATCACAACTACGACTGACGAATTAGGTGATTTCCGCCTCTGGAATTTGACGCCAGGCAAATACCAGTTACAATTGCTGCCACCGGATGATGTAACCATTGCCGCAGCGCTGACGACAGTGGAACTGGTTGCGGGTTATCAAGCCGCACCGCCGCAGGCCGTAACCCATCAACAGGTACAGATGGGTGCAGCGCTGGCCGGGGTGGCGCCGCTGCTGCAAGCGCAGTTTGTCAGCGAATAAACAATCGACGAAGGACTGAGTGCAATGAAACATGTATACCTGAGTTGGTACGATCTAGAAGAATTGATTAGTCAACTGATCTTCAAGCTTGAGACGCCCTATGATGCTATTTTGATGATAGCGCGCGGTGGCATTATCCCAGGTGGGATGATTGCCGAAGCGCTCAAAATGCACAATGTCCTGACCGCCGCCGTACTCTTTTCTGATGGTCAAAATGGCGCCGTCCAAAGTATGAGTTGGCCGCGCTTTGTGCAGTTCCCGTCTGATACTTTGTTGGAGGGGCGCAAGATTCTAATTGTTGACAATCTGTGGAGCCAGGGCCGCACCATTATCGCGGCCAAGGGGCGGATTGAGAGCGCCGGTGGCTATCCACAGGTGGCCGTGCTCCATTGGAAGTCACAGAACAGCGCCTTTCCCGACCAGACACCCGATTTTTACGTGGAGCAGACTACCGATTTTATTCATTATCCCTGGCAGCGGATTGACGATTCCGACTATCGCATTCTGGCTCACCCGATCTTGCCGTCATTATCCTGACCGCTGACAACAAAACCAGTTGGACAAATCCTGTTATGAGTAAAAGCACCCAATTGACCGCCGCCGCATCGGCTTCCGCACGGATCACCGAGTTGCTGCAGCTGCTGCACGAAGCCTATCCCGACGCCGAGTGCGCGCTGGATCACAAAAATGCCTTTGAACTGCTGGTGGCTACCATCCTCTCGGCACAGTGCACCGATGAGCGGGTCAACAAAGTGACGCCGGCGCTCTTTGCCCGCTTCCCAACGCCACAGGCCATGGCCGAAGCAGATCGTGAGGAACTAGAAGAGTTGGTGCGTTCCACCGGCTTTTACCGCAACAAGGCGAAGAACATCCAGGGGGCTGCGCAACGCTTGGTGGCTGCCTATGACAGTGAAGTGCCGCCCGTCATGGAGGAGCTTTTAACCTTACCGGGCGTGGCGCGCAAGACGGCCAATGTGGTGCTGGGGGTTATTTATAAAATCGCCGACGGCGTCGTGGTCGACACCCATGTGAAGCGCCTCTCTAATCGCTTGGGGCTGACCACCGAAAGCGATCCCGAAAAAATTGAGCGCGACCTCATGGCGTTGGCGCCTCAGGCGGAATGGATCGCGCTCTCGCACATGCTCATTCTGCACGGGCGCCAGATCTGCGACGCCCGCAAGCCCAAGTGCGCCATCTGCACCTTAAGCCACCTCTGTCCAGCCGCGGCACTGTAACCACCATGCGTCTTAACACCCTATGGCGCGCCACCTGCGTCTTGCTCTGCATGTTGGGGCTTTGTACAACGGTAGCGGCCTGTTCGCCGACACCGACACCAACGCCGCCACCAACGCCGGCAGCCCAACCGACGGCAACGGGGACAGTCACGGGGACAGCCACGGCCACGCAGACCGTGCACCGCGACTTACCTGCGGCGCCTACACAACCTACGTCGCACCAACTGCTCACCTTTCAGCTTCAAACACCGGCCCAATGGCAAGCGGTTGCATTGACAGGCCGCGACCAATCCAGTCTGTTACAGGAAGTCAGCTTGACGCAGCACACAGCCGCAACCTTTGCGACTACCCTCCTCGCCACACTAGAACGCGACCAGCCACTGCTGCTGGCCTGGCCAGCGTCCACTCTCGTTGATGCTAAAGCCACTGGCTTGGTAGGCTACGCCCTACCCCGCACCAGCCTCAGTTTGGCGCGTTATATCACTGATGCAACCATGACATTGGAGGAACAGCCCGCTATTTTGGTGAACAGTGCGATAATCACGACCACCCTGCGCCCAGAGGGCACGCCGGTGGGCGTCATCCACTACACCTTGTCCGCCGGCCCAACCTCCGTTGACGGCTACCAGGTGATTCTGCTTGACCAGCAGGGCGCAACCCTGTTGATCCTGACCTTTTTTGCGCCAACGGCCACTTTCAGCGCATGGCGCCCGACCTTTGACACTATCGTTGAGCAAATCACGTCAGACTAAGGAGTGATCTTCTCGTGCCAGCACCCGTCCCACCCGGCTACACTCGTGGCCCACTGCTCTTTCTCGGTCCGGCCACCGATGTCGACGCAGAGCAACAACTGCTGCAACACTTTTGGAATGCCGCCGGCGGTTATGGCGGGCGCCTGTTGCTGGTGGCCGTTGCCGCGGAGCAGGCATTGGTTAACCACTATAGCCATCTGTTGACCACGATGGAGGCCGCGACCATTACCCAACTTACCATCGACCAGCGCGCGGCGGCGCGGCAGCCAGCGCATGAAGCAGCCGTCGCCAACGCCACCGGCATCCTGCTTTTGGGCCAGAGCGCCCTAAAATTGGCGGGATTGATTGGCGGCACACCACTGGCGCAAGCGATTCGGCGAGCCAACGCCACCGGCAAAACCCTTTGTGGGATTGGTCGTACGGCAGCGATTCTCTGTCAACACATGGTCGCCTTTGAGACGCGTGACCAACGCCCCCACCCTTTTCTCCACCGCCACCTGATTCAGTTTGCGCCTGGTCTGGGCCTGGTCAATCGTCTGGTTTTGGATGTGGAAGCCAATCCGAGCGTTGACATTCACACCGGTATTGCGCGGTTGCTCACCGCGGTGGCCTACAATCCATTTCTGGTCGGCGTCAGCCTGGAGGCCAACACCGGCATCGCGCTCTATTCCGATACGACCTTGGAGGTCTTTGGCGTGAACAATGTCATCATCATTGATGGCGGTCAGGTGGAGACAACCGATGTCCACGAAGAAGAAGCGGAACGGCCCGTAACGATTGTCGGCGCACAACTGCACGCCCTAACTCATGGCTATACCTTCAACTTTGACCAACACATCGTCCAGCCCCCACCGTCCAGTGACATCCCCACCGGCGGCGGGCCGGACGGCGTGACCTTCTAGTGCACGCCGGCGTACATATGCCAATCAGTTAGTCAGTAGGGCAGTGAGACAGTCGGACAGTCGGTCAGTTTTACTGCCTCACTGCCTCACCGTGTCACTGTCCTACTGGGAAACTCATCAAGTGTAGCCTTTTGCACGATAGTCTCGACCTACCACTCTTCGATCCACTCTTCCTGTTCGCCCACGACCTTGAAGTGGCGCTCCTGGGGCATCTCATTCGGTGGCGGCAACATGGGGCGTCCTGGTTGGGGATAGCCATAGCCCCCGCTCTGGGGCGCGCCCGGTGCGGCCAAGACAATCACCGGTGGCTGCTGCATGGGGTAGCCATAGCCCGGCATTGGCTGCTGCCGCCCCTGTGGTCGATAGTCGTCGCGCTCTTCACGCCGCCGGCTAGAGGCCAAGACCAGCAGCGCGACCGGTACGCCGGCGAGAATGCCAAAGAGGACGCCCAGGGCCATGCCAATCGCGTCGGCGCTGAGCCGCTCGCCAATCCGCCAGGTGATGACACTCAAAAAGACCAACCCCACAAGTACGATCAAGCGTTTCATTTCTTCCTCCTCTGACTTATAACTTGATGCTATGAACGACTGGGCATGAGCCGATTCAACAGGCCCACCAGTGGACCCACGCTCGCCGCACCGTCGGTGGCTGGTGGAGCAGAGGGACTATCCGCCAACTCGTTCCAGCGCCGCGAAATGCGCTCACCGGTGGCAAGCTTACTATGAATGCGCGTCAGATCCTGCGGACCTAACCATGCCGCCTGAAAGCGTACCTGCTCTCCCTTGGCAATGAGCAGAAAATCGCCTTTCCCCTCCAGCTTCTCGGCGCCGCTATCCTTAAGCCCCGATGCATAGCGCGCCTCGTCGCGACTGGCGACCGCGCCGACCAAGCGCACCGGAAAGTTTGCCTTCATCGCGCCGCCAATTAACTCGGCAGTGGGCTTTTGAGTGCAGGCGACCAGATGGATGCCAGCCTCCCGTCCACGCTGGCTAAGGCGGGTGAGTATGGCCTCCACCTCCCGCCCGCCGGTCTGCAACAGATCGGCCAATTCATCCACCGCCACCACCAGAATGGGACGGCTCTGTTGGGCCTGATCCCGCCGCTCCATCTCCTGCACCAACCAGCGCAAGCGTTGGATCGCATCGGTGGCCGTCGTGGCAATGTCGCCCAACACATGGGGTAGCGTTGCCAACGGCCGAAAGCCCCGGCCTTTGGGATCGATCAGGATTAGCTGCAGATCACTCTGGCGATTGTGCATCGCCAACGATGTCAGCAATGAGCGCGCCAGCGCGGTCTTGCCGGAACCGGTGGTGCCGGCAATGAGCACATGGGTCACATCGGGTGCGGTGAGCCGCAAGAGCAGGGGCGTGCCATTGGCCTCGAGGCCCAGTACTCCGGTGACCGCCGGCACTGTGCGCAGCCGCTGGCAAAGGGGCAAGAGGCGCACCGGTTCCGGCTTGGTGCGCGGCACTTCGACATTGATCACCGCCCCCTGGCGATAAACCTTCGCCTCACGCTTGCCCAGTGCCAACGCAATCTCCTCTGCCAAGGATGCCACCTTGGTGACCTTGGTGCCCATCTGGGTTGTCAACTTGAAGCGGACAAAGCGGGGCGTCACCACGCCGCCATTGACCCGACCACTGACCTTATGCCTGGCCAGCACCGCTTCGATCCGGTCGGCTTGCATCTCCAGGGTTCGTTTTCGGTAGGCCATAGTTACCTCATGCTTAGTGCAGAATTGCAGATGCCCATTGGGCAGTGGGGGCCAATGAGCCGGAAGGAATAGACGACACGGCAAGGCAGGTGTGAAGGCAATAAAAAAGCCTGGCCAGGTAGTCAAACCACCCAGGGATCACCCCTGTGGGTTTGACTACGCTCAGACCAGGCTGCTACTCTAATCGGCTCGCAACACTTTTTCGGATACGCGTACGAGCCTGTGCTGTGCGCTGAAATTCTAGAACAAATTTTCTAAACACGAGGATAGCACACATGTTCTATCATGTCAAGAACGGATTTTGGTTTGGGCGTATTTCTGTTTTCGGATGAGTTCGCGTTGGCCATGCTTAGTTTTATAAGTAGGTGCTCGTCACGATGCTCCGCATCGTGATGCAGTCTGGACGCTCTGCGTCCGTAACCATCCAACCTAGCCAGCTTTACTCCGAGAGAAGAAGATCCTTATAAAACGAAGACGCTCTGCGCGGACACGCTACGTCCTGAGACGCGGAGCGTCTCATCTGGCATTCCACGCGGAGCGTGGAACGAGTTTCCATCTTAAGTTAACATCTATCTACGAGTGAACGGCCTTCATTGGAGAGGTAGGGAGACTATCGATGGGATTGTTGCGTAAATAAAAAGAGTCTCATCCACTGCGTTGCGGATGGGACTCTTTTTGGCTTTGCTTACGCTACGCTACCGCAGATTTACTCAGCTAACGGTGACCTTTTAACCGTGGCCCACATAGATTGTCTTGGTTCGTGTGTAGAACTCAATCGCGGCCGCGCCTTGCTCTTTGAAGGTGTTGGCGCTGGAGTGTTTGAAGCCGCCAAAGGGTGCTTGAAGGGCCAGACCGGTGGTGGGTTCATTGATCTTCACGACGCCGGCATCAATGCGGTTGGCAAAGGCAAAGGCTTTCTGCATGTCATTGGTGACGATGCCGGCCGAAAGGCCAAAGGCAATATCATTTGCCTTTTCAATCGCATCGTCAATATTCTTCACCCGGATCACACTGATGACGGGTCCAAAGATCTCTTCCTGAGCAATGCGCATCTTGCTGTCGACGCCATCAAAGACGGTCGGCTGGATATAATAACCACCATCCCTCGCCTGGTCGCCGCCGACCAGCAACTGGGCCCCTTCGTCCTTGCCGACCTTGATATAGTCCAGGTCAGTCTTGAGCTGATCTTCGCTGACGGCCGGTCCCATCTGGACGCCGTCCTGTAAGCCGTCGCCGACCACCATACTGCGCGCTTTGGCCGACAGCGCCGCGACAAAGGCGTCGGCTATGCCTTCCTCGACGATTACACGGCTGGCGGCGGTGCAGGCCTGGCCGGTGACGCCAAAGCCGCTCATAGCGGCCAGCCCCACCGCCTTATCCACATCGGCATCGTTGAGGACGATCATGGGATTTTTGCCCCCCATCTCAAGCTGGACGCGGGTCAGGTTGGGCATGGCTTTGGCGTAGATTTGCATCCCCACATGGTAGGAGCCGGTAAAGCTGACGCCGCTCAGATCTTTGCTGCCCACCAATACATCGCCCACCAGACGACCGGAACCGGTAATCAGATTGACGACACCCTTGGGCAGGCCGGCCTCCACCAACACTTCGACCAGGCGGTAGCCAATCTCTGGCGCAAAGGAGGCCGGCTTGAAGACCACCGTGTTCCCATAGATGAGCGCCGGCGCCATCTTCCAGACGGGGATGGCAATCGGGAAATTCCAGGGCGTGACCAGCGCCACGACTCCTAGCGGCTCACGGCGCGTATAGAGCAGTTCACCGCCCGTGTTGCTGGGGATTACATCCCCACCCGCACGCCAACCTTCGCCAGCGTAGTACTTAAAGATATCGCGGGCGCGCAACACTTCGCCTGTCGCTTCGGCGCGCGTTTTACCCTCTTCACGCGTCAATATTTCAGCCAACTCTTTCTGGCGTGCATCAATGATCTGACTCGCTTTGTCGAGGATGGCGCCGCGCGCCGGCGCCGGCAGGTTGGCCCAACCGGGCAGCGCCGCCTTGGCTGCGCTTACCGCGCGCTGGACATCGTCGGCAGTCGCCGCCGGAAAATTGCCGATCACTTCGCTGTAATTGGCTGGATTGCGGTTTTCAAAGGTCGCGCCATTGGCGGCATCGACCCATTCTCCACCGATTAAATTCTTAAACGCTTGCATAGTTTTCTCCCTTTCTCAGGCGACTGACCCTTGTGCGGGCCAATCGCCTTGACTCATTGATCGGTTTGCTCCGCAGCCGCTAACGCGGCCTGTAAAAAGAGCTGCTGGCGTTCTTCCAAGGCAAAGGAGGCAAGTTGGGTTAGGGGGACAAACTGGGCGCCCAACTCGTAGCCATTTTCTTCTCTGCGTTCGGGGCGGTACTCTAGCGCATACGCTACATAGACAAGCTGGGCAGAGTCGGCATGGGGATAGGCTAACGCCGGCGGTTTAGGCGTTAAACGCTGAAAGTGCAGAAATCCCAGCAATGGGCCTACACGCACCTGCCAGCCCGACTCCTCGGCCACTTCGCGCACCGCTGTGTCAACATAGCTTTCCCCCGCCTCGCGCCGCCCGCCGGGCATCATATGATGTCCATCGGGATCTTGGATGACCAGGACTTCAGCGCGCCGCAACACCACGGCGCGCACAGAGGTAATGTACGCATCCGGTGGCGGCGTGGGATGCAGGTAGGCGGCCACCTCAAAACGCGCCGCCGGCCATTCCACAATGGCGCTGTGCTGTCGTGGTAGATCGGCGACAAAGTGGTGCAAGGCGTTGCGCGCGCTTGTCATCTCAGGCCACCGGATTTTCCAGTACAAGGTCGCCCACTGTGATCTGGATCACATCGCCGGCCTGCAAGGTGAACTCATCACCAGGGACAATGCCGGTGCCCGTCATCAGGAAGACGCCATGCGGGAAAGTCAACTCGCGACAGAGATAGGCGGCCAGATCGGGAAAAGCGCGCTTCATATTGCTGGTGGCGGTCTCGCCGGCAAAGACGACCGCGCCCCCGCGTGTGATTTGCAGATTGATCGACAGGTCGGTCAACGCGGCGGCGCCGGCCAACTGAATGGCCGGCCCCACGGCGGCGGAGCCGGTGTAGGTCTTGGCCTGGGGCAGATAGAGGGGATTTTCGCCCTCAATGTCGCGTGAGGACATATCATTGCCCACCGTGTAGCCGACAATCTCACCATGCGCGTTGATGACTAGGGTCAGTTCCGGTTCGGGCACATTCCAATGCGAGTCGGCGCGGATCCGCACGGGTGCGCCACTACCTACGGTGCGCCAACCCAGTTGTTTGAAGAAGATCTCCGGTCGTTCGGCGTCATAAACCTTTTGATAGACATCGGCGACGGTCGATTCGGCCTTGCGCGCATCGCGGCTGCGCAAATAGGTGACCCCGCTGCCCCAGACCTCCTGGTTGGGCTCCACCGGTGTCAGCAGCGGCGCTTGGCCCACTGGCTGGCCCGCGGATAGGGAGGACAAGAGGGTGGTCATGGCGGCTTGGGGGAGCGCCAGCAAAGCGGCAAGTGTCACTCCCTGCGGCAAGGCGTGGCCGTCAAGCGCCCAAGTAGGGCCGGCAGGGGTTTGATGGCGGGTGAGTTGCATAAGGTTCTCCTCATGGCTGATGATAAACGGGTTAGAACAGACCAAACAACAGATAAGTAAATTTGGGGAGAGCAAAACGCACCTGTGTGCTAACACAGCAAATATGCTATGCATAGTGTACCAGTGTTGGACGTTGCTGACAAGCATCGGGCAACAGGAGTTAAGCCAGATAGACCAATTTTTGTCGTATTAGCTTTCTTCTATATCTTAACTATCTGTTAATATATTTGTATTATCTTTTTAGATATTTTACTTAGGACACTCCGAAGAAATAAGTACGCCAGCTACACAAACGCTACAACTAATTCAGAAAGAAACAGATTTTTTGTGGTAGCAGATCTATCTGCTCTTTTCGGAATCTGCTGTAGAAATGGGGTAACTATTTTATCTGAATAGCCTACAGAGAGTTTCCATATACCTAAATCCCCTCCTTTGGATAGGCTAAAACCTCTCTCAATGGCCAGGTAAACCAGCAAACAGTTAATGTAAACTAAAGCGTGCACTACACAAGTGGAAAGGACAACCTATGACTTCGCAATGTAGCGTAGATTATTCTGTGCCAGCGCAGCCGGCCTGGCCTCTTGCTTGCCGTCTACTGTTTCTATTTGTCATGTTAGGAGTAGGAGCCGCCTTTACCCCCGTCAGTAAGGTGTATGCGTATAGTGGCAGCACACTGAACGCCCAGAGTGCACAGCAGGCGACAACGCCGCCTATTGTCCCCAGTTCGTTAATTACGCCCACCGAGCAACAAGAGTATATCGGATTGGGGAATGCCTTGGCGGTTGATGGCAATTGGTTGTTCGCAGGTGCGCCGGCTTGGGATGGTACAGCAGGCACTAATCAGCAGGGCGCGGTCTATCTCTTTGCCCGCGGCCAGGCGAATCCAGAAGAGTGGAGTCAGGCGGCCCTCGTGACGGCGCCAGATGGCAAGGCCGAAGATTACTTTGGCGTCGCCCTCGCGATTGGCAACGATATTTTGGCGGTGGGGGCGCCCTTGGTTGATCTGAATCATCAGGCCGATCAAGGCGCGGTCTACATCTTTGGTCGCAACGCAAGCGATGCCAGTCAGTGGGACTTTCAGCAAAAATTGGTGGCCAGCACCGGCGCGGCCGGCGATCACTTTGGCAGTGCGTTGGCCATTGCCGGCAACCGACTCGTAATTGGCGCGGCGGGAAAAGCGTATCTCTTTGGGCCTGACAGCAACACGCCCGGCGGATGGGTGGAAGTAAAACACTTGCTACCCCAAGCTGCACCGCCTCCTGGCTTTGGCGCCGCCGTCGCCATGCAGGGCGAGTTCATCTTGGTCGGTGCACCCCATACAGAGAATGGAGGCATTGGCGCCGCCTATCTCTTTGCCCAGAACGCCGGCGGCGCTAATGGCTGGGGTGAGGTGAAGAAATTTATGCCCCCCGCTGACCCGCCTTATATCTCCTTTGGCAGCGCCGTGCTGCTGGCCGGCGATCAGGCCATGGTCGGCGCGCCCTATCCGCGCGCGGTGCACATCTATGGCCGTAACCAAGGGGGCGCCGATACCTGGGGCGCAGTCCAAACGCTTGCCCCCGATCTGCCCATCACCTTTCGCAGCCGTGACTTTGGCCGCACACTGGCCATGAGTGATGGGCGTTTGTTGGTAAACGCCTACGCCGAGGTCTATGTCTTTACACCGGACCAGGCCCAAGCTGGGTTGTGGCAGCCGGTGAATAAGCTTGTGCTCACGGACAGCAGCCAGTTCTCTACCGGTCTGGCCGTACAAGGGAATGAAGCCTTTGTGGGCGCCGATGAATTCTGGCACAGTGGCGTCTATCTCTTTGCACTTTCTCGTGCGGCGGCCCCCACCATTGGCTTTGCCACCACGACTTATCAGGTCAGCGAGGGCGCCGGGGTGGCAGCCATTGAAGTAGCGTTAGATCGGCCCAATCCCTATCCTGCGGTGAGCGTTGATTACAGAACGACCAACGCCGGGGTGGGACAGGCGACCATTGGCGCGGATTATACGCCCGTCACCGGTACGCTGGTCATCCCCCAGAATGCGATTACCGGTGTCTTTACCATTCCCATTACCAACGACACCCTACTGGAACGGCCGGAAGCGGTTAGCCTCAGTCTCAGCAATGTGGTCAATGCCGTGCCGGGCACGCTTTATGCCTCGCTGCTCATTGTGGATGATGACATGGAAGTATGTGGTTATGTCGTCGCCGACGAAGTCTCGTTTAACCGCACCCTACGCTGTATCAATGCCGCAGCCAATGTGCCCAACGGTCGTTATACCATTGAGGTTACGGCGGACATTACCTTCACCCAGCCCTCGACCCTTATTTTTAACGAAAACGCTGACCAAATCGTCATTAACGGCAACGGTCACATGATTGACGCGCAGGGCAATGGCCGTGTGCTCAATATCTTCTTAAGTCGGGTGACAGTCCATAACCTGACCCTGCGCGGCGGACGGGCGCCGGTAGCTGGTGATGCGTATGACAGCGGTGGCGCCATCCAGTTGCTTGGCTCGCATGGTGACGGCGCCTGCAGCCTAACAGTGAGCGATAGCATCCTGGAAGAGAACGAAGCCGTGGCCGGTGGCGCCATTGTCAATCTCTGCGACGGCAGCGTCATCACCATTACTAATTCGATTCTCCGCAACAACCACGCCGAACGCGGGGGAGCCATCTACATTCCCACTGCAGAAGAACTTTTTAGTGAGTTGATCATTCGCCATAGCCAGGTGCTTGACAACCGCGCCGACGTGCAAGGCGGCGGTCTTTTCCTGCGCGGCGGCGACGCGGGCAGCAATGCCACCATCAGCGACAGCACCTTTGCTGGCAACCGCGTAACCAACGGCCCCGGCGGCGGCATAACAGTGCTGACCAATAACGAAGCCGCCGTGACTAACCTAACGCTCACCAACGTAGCCATCATTGCTAATGAGGCAAGCGCAGGGGGTGGTTTGCAGGTCTTCTCGCGCGGCTCCACCATTGTCACGGTGGGCAATACGACAATTAGCGGCAACCGCGCCCTGAGTGAAACTGGCGGCGGCCTGCTCATCCAAGGCGTGGTTGAATTTGACAGCACCAATGTACGCCTGATCAACAGCACGGTTGCCAACAATGCCGCCACGACTGATGGCGGCGGTATCTACAAACAGGATGGACTGCTCACCCTTGCCAATACATTGGTCGTTAGCAACACGGCGAACGGCGCGGGCGGTGGCGATTGTCAATTAAACGCCAGCCCTGGTTTCCCCAATCACATTGTCTCTGCGGGGCATAATCTGGATAGTGACGGCTCCTGTCTCACCCCTGAAGTGCGCCAACCTAGCGATATTCCCAACGGCGACGCCAATCTAGGTCCCCTGGCCAATAACGGTGGTTCGACCTTGACCCATGCGTTGCTGGCCGGTAGCCAGGCGATTGACAACGGCGATGACGCCCTTTGCGCGGCAGCCCCGATCAATGGCCGCGACCAGCGCGGTGTTAGCCGTCCACAAGGCGCGCACTGTGACATTGGCGCTTATGAAGCTATTATCGCGACGACGAGTGTGCAACTCTTTGCCAGCTCGCGTAGCAGTGGTCGTGCCGGTGAAATCTACTTCCGCGATGAAGACATTCTGGCCTATAGCTTTGCCACCCATCTTTGGCAGACGCTCTTTGATGGCTCCGATGTGGGGGTGACCAAGGATGTGAACGCCTTTGCCTTCCGCAGCGATGGGGGCTTGCTCTTGAGCTTTAATGGTCCGACTGTCGTCCCTGGCCTAGGCGCGGTCGATGATTCGGATATTATCCTGTTCATCCCCACCCAACTAGGTCCCGACACGGCAGGCAGCTTTGCCTGGTATCTGCGCGGTGCGGATGTGGGCTTGACCTCTGACGGTGAGGATATTGACGCGATTGGTTTCACCGCTGATGGTCAACTGGTGATCAGCACCATTGGTGATTTCAGCACGCCAACGGCCAGCGGCCATGACGAAGATCTCTTCCAACTTGACAACGCCACCTTCGGCAACCCCACCAGTGGCGAGTGGCGCCTCTTCTTTGACGGCTCCAGCGCAGGGCTGGCGAATGAGGATGTCAACGGCTTCTGGCTCGACCCGGCGACCCATGAGCGCTACCTGACCGTCAAAGATAGCTTTGCCTTTGACGACGTACAGGTAGACTCGGATGACATTTTTGTCTGCACGCCAACCGGCAACGACAGCGGCGGCGCGACAACATGCAGCTATCGCCTCTTCTGGGATAGCGACGTGCATGACTATGGCTCAGAAGATCTCGACAGCTTTGCCTTGGGCCCCTTGCCGGCCACCTTTACCACCGCTGGACAGAGCAGAAACATTGCGCCGCTGACGCCCGCAGAAGCCGCGGCAGATGATGACGTGGATGATCTGGATGTAGAAGAGACAAACAGCGCGCCCGCATTGTCTAATCATCTTTACTTGCCGCTTGTAGAACAGTAGTGTCTTTCGTTGGCGGTTGTGGGAACCACAGCGCCAACAAATTACAAGATAACACCACAAGCTGGTATAGAGGGGCGTGTTGCAAAAACGATTGCGAGGTAGATGGCTGTATCTGTCCCGCAATCGCTTTTCTTTTTCGGCAAGCGCGAGTATAATCCGCAGGATGCGAGTCGTAATGGTCAGCAAAGCACTAGTTGTCGGCGCCTATCAGCGCAAGGCGGAAGAGATTGCCGCGCTTGGGGTAGATCTAACCGTCTTGGTTCCGCCCGCCTGGCATGACCGGCGTGGCAAGCAAGTGGCGCAACGGCAGCATACCCGAGGCTATGATTTACGCGTAATCCCGCTGCAGCTCAATGGCAATTATCACCTCCACTATTATCCGACCTTGACCCAAGAGTTCGCGCGCCTGCAACCGCAACTTGTGCACATGGATGAAGAACCCTATAATCTGGCAACCTGGCTTGGCCTCCGCTCCGCCCAACGGCTTGGCGCGGTCCCGCTTTTTTTCACCTGGCAAAATATTGATCGGCGCTACCCCATCCCCTTTCGCTGGTTGGCAGCGCAAAACTATGCCCGCGCTGCCGCGGCCATCGCCGGCAACCAGGATGCGGCAACGATTCTGCGACGCAAAGGGTATCGGGGACCAATCATTGTCTTACCCCAATTTGGTGTCGATCCGGCGATCTTTGCTCCCCCGAAGCCCAATGCGCCACAGGCCACGGCGTTGCGCATTGGCTATGCCGGCGGTCTCTTGCCAGAAAAGGGCGTTGACCTCCTTCTCCACGCGTGTGCGGGCTTGCAAGGGGATTGGCGCTTGGCAATTGCGGGACAAGGCGGCGAAGCGAAAAATTTGCACGCATTGGCCACAAATTTAGCAATTGCCGACAAAGTAAAGTGGGTTGGCTCGCTGGACAGCAGCGCCATGCCTCGCTTTTATCAGAATCTCGACCTGCTCGTTTTGCCTAGTCGCAGCCTACCCAACTGGCGTGAACAATTTGGGCGGGTGCTGATGGAAGCGATGGCCTGCGAGGTGGCGGTGGTGGGCAGCGCGAGTGGGGAAATTCCCCATGTCATCGGCGATGCCGGTTTGATCTTTCCCGAAAATGACATCGACGCCCTACGCACCCATTTGCAACAACTGTTGGCGCAACCGGAGCGCTGTCGTCAATTGGGGCGCCAGGGCCGCAACCGTGTCCAACAACACTTTACCATGGCGCGCATCGCCGCCGAGACTGTCCAACTCTATCAACAGTGCTTACAGATGTCGCAGAAGCAGGCGAGGGGAAGATGAGTATCCACGTTGCCCTCAATGCCCAACTTCTCCACACCGATGCCGGCTACCGTAGTGCCGGTGTGAGTAATTACAGCAGCCACCTACTGCAAGCGCTGGGCGCATTGGCCCAATGTGGTTGCGATCAACAGTGGCGCTTTACCGCTTATCTCAATGCCAAAGACTTTGCCGCGGCGGGCCTGGCTTTGCAGCAAAGTCACCTGCCATTGCAGCAACCCTTGCTACGGATCGGCTGGGAACAGACCCTGTTTCCGTTCTTGCTGCGCCGTCACCAAGCCCAACTTGTCCACGGCATGGTCAACGTGATTCCATTGGCGAGCACAATCCCTGCCGTCGTCACCGTCCATGATCTCAGCTTTGTACGCTTCCCCGAAAAGTTCCCTTGGGCCAAACGCTTTTATTTGACCCAACTCTGTCGCGCCAGCGTGCACAAGGCCCGCCATGTCATCGCAGTCAGCCAGCAGACCGCACACGACTTACAGAGCTTCTTTGGTGTCAACGACCAGAAAATCAGTGTAATTTATAATGGCGTTGATCAGAGATTCACACCGGCTTCAACTGCACACGGTGACGCCTTCCGCCGCCGCCGACAACTGCCGGCCCGCTATCTGCTCTATTTGGGCACCTTGGAACCGCGCAAAAATCTCCCACTCTTACTCGAAGCCTACGCTCAATGGCGGGCACAGACCACGCCTGCCAACCGTGATGTGCAGCTTGTCCTGGCCGGCGGCAAAGGCTGGTACTATGCGGACATCTTTCGCTGGGTGACCGAACTAAAGCTGACCGATGTCGTACACTTCCCTGGCTTTATTCCCCCAGCAGAATTGCCGGATTGGTATCGAGCCGCAGAAGCATTTGTCTACCCCAGTCTCTTTGAAGGCTTTGGCCTACCGGTGCTGGAAGCGATGGCGTGTGGTACGCCTGTCATCTGTAGTGATGCCAGTAGTTTGACTGAAATTGTCGCCGACAGTGCCCTGACTTTTGCAGCGCGACAGCGCGAAGCGCTTGTAAACGCGTTCCACCACTTCTTTAGGCACGCAGATTTGCAGGAACGGTTGCGCAATCAAGGGCTACAGCGCGCACAAGACTTCTCTTGGACCAAAGCTGCGGCCGCCACTTTAAAGATTTACGAGACCGTAATGGGTCTTCAACCATAAAATACAATTCGTATTGTGGCATAGATATGGTAGACTACTAGCGTGAAGAGAGGTTAAAGGACTAGGCGCTCCTATGGGCGAAGAGGTGAAATCATCGTTTATTGCTATGGCGACAATTAACAACTTCGATTTTTCTACATCATCTACGCGTGGTAAAGTGATCATACTACAACGCGATAGCAAAATCGCGGCAGTAGCCCGCTTGGTCGATCCGGCATGGTGGCAATATCTGCTGGTGGCGGCGGATGCGTTCCTCATTTTGTTGGCTTTTGCCGGCGCCTATTCAATGCGCTACGTGTGGCAGCTTGGGCGTACTGTCGATCCGGCAAACCAGGTGGGCATCCAAGCCTATTTCCCTTTTGCCGTGCTCCTTGTCGTTGTGGCGCTTCTCACATTCCGGTTCTCCTCTGTCTACCCCTACCTGCCGGGACGCAACCTTGTTGAAGAAAGCTATACCATTGGGACAGCCACGACCTTAGCCGTCGTCATCTTAAGTGGTATTAATTTGATCTATGAGCCCCTGGCTTACAGTCGTCTTTTGTTTCTCTATACCGCCATTTTAATCACCCTCTTTTTGGCCATAAGCCGCTTTGTAATTAGCCAATTGCGCAGCCATCTGCGCCACTACGGCATTGGCGTAAAGCGCGTTTTATTGGTAGGTGTGGGTGATGTGGGACGCATGGTGATGCGCACGGTGATGGCGCGGCCAGAGCTTGGCTATCGCGTGGTGGGCTTTTTGGATGATCATCCAACCAAAGGGCAAACAGACATTGGTCCCTTCAAAGCGCTGGGTCCAATTGAAAATTTGCATCAAGTTGTGACACAGCAGGCGATTGACAATGTGATTATTTGCCTGCCCTGGCAGAGCCACCGCATGATCCAGCGCTTGCTGCGCACCTGTGAGCAGCACCAGATCCGAGCCCAAGTTGTGCCTGATTTTTTCCAGTTGACCAAAGCCCAGTTACAGGTTGAAGAATTAAATGGAATCCCCCTGTTAAGTACACGTGAACTTTCGATTCAGGGTTGGAATTTGGTTGTAAAACGGGCAACCGATCTTGTCTTTACATTAGCTCTAGGCGTGGTTGCGCTGCCGGTTATAGCCCTCATCGCGCTGGCGATTCGTTTAGACTCTGCCGGGCCGATCATCTATACCCAAGTACGCGTCGGCAAAAATGGTAAACCCTTTACCTGTTACAAATTTCGTTCTATGGTCACTGATGCAGACAACTTACGCAAGGAAATTGATAATTTAAATGAGGCAACAGGACCGCTTTTCAAAATGCGTAACGATCCACGCCAGACACGCGTCGGCCGCTTTCTGCGTCGTTTCAGCCTGGATGAACTGCCTCAGTTGTACAATATATTGCGTGGCGACATGAGCTTGATCGGCCCACGCCCTAATTTGCCCCATGAAGTTGAACAATATCAGGAATGGCACCGTAAGCGGTTGGCTGCCAGTCCTGGCTTGACAGGGCTTTGGCAAGTAAGTGGGCGCAGCGATTTAACCTTTGACGAAATGGTCCTACTTGATGTCTACTATGTTGAAAATTGGAGCTGGGCACTAGATTTTCATCTTTTTCTGCGGTCGATTCCTGCTGTGCTTCGTGGGCGAGGGGCCTATTGATAAACAGACCCTATAAAAGAGCACATTCGTGTACAAAGAAATAGTGGTCTACTTGGGCGACTTTTATGGGTTTTATCTATGAGGACTTGCAACCATTGTTATTGCCATGACTATTCTATCCACCCGGCGAAAGACTCATCTACCCCATTGGCAGCAAACGATGCCCCCGTCACCGGTCCTGGATGGGCAGAATACGCAGGTGCGTCCATATCGGATACTTATTTTAATGAGTGATACCGGTGGCGGTCATCGCGCAAGCGCAGAAGCGCTGAAAGCTGGGTTTCAGCAAGCGTATGCCGCGCAGATTCAGATTGAGATCATCGATCTGCTGATGGAGCACTTGCCGTGGCCGCTGAACTGGCCGCCACGCGCCTATTCTTTTATTGTCAATGAAGCGGCATGGTTGTGGAAACTACTGTGGCTGTCGGGCAATCATCCAGAAATCGTGCATCGGCTGGCAATGGGCGTGGCGCGTTTGGGCGAGCACTCGATTACGCAATTATTTAGAGCCTATGAACCGGATCTGATTATTTCAGTGCACCCGCTTGTTCAGGAATTTGTCATTCGCGCCCTTGCTCACATGCGCCGCCGCATTCCTTTTGTGACGGTCGTCACCGATTTGGCCACTGCCCATCCACTTTGGTTTCATTCAGCAGTTGATGCCTGTTACGTGGCTAGCCAAGAGGCCTATCAACGTGCGCGCCAGGCCGGCATACGTCCAGAGAGAATTCACTCCTATGGCCTCCCGATTCGACCGGCTTTTGCCGTACCAACCCGCACGAAAAGCGTATTACGAACACAGCTCAAGATGGATCATGATTTACCGGCAGCCTTAGTTGTCAGCGGCGGTGAAGGTGTCGGCCCCATTGAAGAGATTGCCGAACAGGTCGCGGCGCAGCTGCTGGAGCAAGGGCGTCCCGTTGGGCAGATGGTGATCATCTGTGGGCGGAATGTAAGTCTGCGCCAACAGATGGCAGCACGCGCCTGGCCCATACCGACCCTCATTCATGGCTTCGTGCAAAATATGCCCGAATGGATGGGTGCCTGCGATTGTATTATTACCAAAGCGGGGCCGGGCACCATTGCCGAAGCGCTGATCAGCGGATTGCCTATTATTTTAAGTGGCTTTATCCCCGGCCAAGAGGAAGGCAATATCCCCTACGTTGTTGACCACGGGGTGGGGGTCTACTGCAAAACACCGGTTGAAATTGGCGCATTGGTGCGCCACTGGTTCCACCAAAATCCGGCAAAATTGGCAGAGATGAGGGCCAAAGCGTTAGCCCTTGGCTCCCCCCAAGCCACGACGCAGATCGTCCACTCGATTGCTCAATTATTGATCCCGGTGCGGCGAGCCAATTAAACGACTAGAGTCTGGCGTTTTTTACTAACTCCGCGCGTAGTAGACAACTAATCGTCGGCCGTTTCATAGGCAGCTAAGTAGGCTTGTAGGGTCTGCATCAACAAAAGCGGTTGCCCCGTTTCATCAAAGAGATCACCCGTCGGATAAAGGTGATAACGGGTGCTAAACCAAATCCAGCGCTGGACAAGATGGTTGTGATCTGCAGGATACCCTAACATGGGATCCTGCAACGTCCGTAAGAGTTCAAAGCTGTCACGCATAAAGGTTGCAACCATCTCCGGCGGAAAGCCATAATCAGCAGGCATGAGAATACCATATTCAGTGATCACCAATGGCTTATCACGCTGTTGATGTTTGGCCATCCACCATCGCATCAGCCGTACCTGATTCTCCACCAGGCGCAAGTTGGCATGATCGGCTACCTCCCAAAGCACCCCATGTTGTACATCAGCAAAGCCGGGTGGAATATCAACTCCCCAACTGTTGGCCTCTTCACGCAGCACAAAAGCGTGCATGTTCCACACATCGACCGGCATCGTTTCGCCATAAAGGGTATGGTAGAAGGTCCAAATCCGTTCCAGGTAGGCCAATCGTAAGGGCGTCACCTGGCTAATCCCGCCAATGGCCACTTGGGCGGAAGGATCTGCCCGTTTAATTTGATGGTAGAGATCATGGTAGACGATGGCATACGCTTCTGGCGTCGTATTATCCTGCCAGCGTACATCCGGCTCATTTCCAATGAGCCAGAGGAGTCCTGGATTTTCTTGCGCCAATTGTGCAACTTGAGCCAACGCAATGCGCGGTTTTCCTCGTTTGACACGGATCATAGGCGCAAATTCCATGCCAACACCGGTCGTAACGGGCGGTTCGACCTGAATTTTGCCAGGGGGCTTTTGCCACGTTGCCCAGTTGCCCAGATCTGCGGCCCAATTGAGATACCACCCAGGCCGTGCCGCTGGCCAGGCAAAGAGGAGCGGATTAAATTCTGGGATGCCAATGCCAATCCGCCAACGCACCGAGTAGGGCCGAGGCTTTGTGCGTGGCGCCAGAGCAAATTTGGGCGTAAGTAAAAGTGAAGTAACCTGGGTAGGGACAACGGTAGCTACGGTTGCCCCTACCCGGGTGGGAATCAGCAGTTCACTTGCTGATGGTGGCGTAGTGGGAAGAGATGATGAATGGCCAAAGAGAATAAAGCCTAACAGGAGCGCTAAGAGAGCGGCAACACTACTGACAAGCCAAATATAAATTCGCGCAGCATGGTGTTGAAAACTCATGCCTCAATTATACCTGTTAGGGGAAATGATTGGAAAACCTGGTAGCAATCGTGAGCATACCAAGTTACTGCCGTCTATTGATTCACGTTATGCTCTTTAACATGCACACACCTGACAGGTACAGCACAGCAGTGGTTGCTTACACACGAGTTCCACCTGTGCTACACCTATCAGATAATGATGACTACGTAACATAAGTTACTCAATTTAGCGCAGTGTCTCCATATTATGGCGCTGCGGCAGGCAATAGCCTTGCCCACGCACCGTGACCACATAGCGTGGGTTATCCGGATCTGGCTCAATCTTGCTGCGCAGACGACGGACATGGACCCATAGCGATTCTACTGTACCCTTGCGTACGGGATCCCAAGCCTTTGCTAACAAGAAACCGGGCGACAGAACACGGCCACGATTATTGTAGAGAATATGCATGAGACGATTTTCGGTCGGCGTCAGCATAATCTGATCGTTGTCAACGACGGCATATTGCTGGGCAAAATTGATACGCAGATGGTCATCAATAATCAACTCAGGATCGACAACCTGATCCGACGCTACGCGCAACATAACACGCCGTACACGCGCCAACAATTCGGAAAAGGCAAAGGGCTTGGTAATGTAGTCCTCAGCATAGCGATTCAACCCTTCCACCTTGGTGTTTGTATCGGAAAGGGCGGAAAGGAAAATAATTGGGATATCGCCCATACGGCGCAATTCAGCCGCTACGGCAAAACCATCCATACCTGGCATCATAATATCAAGAATAACCAGATGGGGTAGCCCCTCCTGTTGGACAATTTCTAATGCTTCTGTCCCACTGCCGGCCGCGTAAACGGTATACCCTTCGCGCTGCAAGCGCAAGTTGAGCATCAACCGTGTATCAGCGGCATCATCGACAACGAGAATGCGTTTGGGATCGTTCACATTAGTTACTGCTTGGGTTGTTACTTGTTGTTCACTCATCACTCATTCCTCTTTTTTTAGATTAACGACAGACCTAACGTACAGTTGATTCATTAAGAATTTAACAGCAAAAACTTAATCCATAACCGATTACAATTTCAGTCAATTGCGTCAAGAGCAGGATAGTGCAAAGATTTTCGACAAGCGCCTAATGCTCATACTCTACTTCAGCAATTATACTTTAATAAGCAGATTTTAGTAAGTATACTTTAGCAGAAGTGCAGCAAACAAAAACTGTAGTCGATAAGCTAAAAGCAAACTCCTCTTGTGTCATTAATTCCATGTGAATCTTCATCAAATCTGTTCATATACCTGGATAGATCTGTATGAGTAGATCTGCATACCATTGTCCATTTCGCAGAGAAATGGGTGGCAAGTTATGTAAGATCTATAGGCTATCTACATACATGTATGACAGCTTGCTGTATTAATACGGCTGGATGACTAACATGCTTATGAGACTACGGTCAAGGCTCATATAGGTCTCCGGGTGAAATCGTTCCATTCTTCACTGGTAATTGCAATGATCTCACCGCTTCGCCCATATGAGCAAATTACATTCACTTACCCGAGTCACAAAATGTTGCCAAAAGTATAGACGTTACATTACAACATTAAGAGATAATTTAACTTAACAGTTTCGTTACAGAATGGGTGAATTCTTAGTAAAAATTTTGCCTGCGATTATTAATTCGTCTTACATCAAGATAAATTTGTCCTAAGGCACTGTCAGGTCGAAATCCTCATATCAACGTATGCTTCTCACGGCAAAGACAGCAGCTAAGGTTTCAGGTTCAGGAAAGGGCTATTTACCGACAGTTTTTGCTGTATTTTAGATATTTTTCGCAGGGTGCCTTACTTCTGAACCCAATAGAAAATGCTATAAGTATGCTGCAATTGGTACTTTGGTATGATGACATAAGTTGTTTACATTATATTTAGAATTATATCAAACAAACATACCAACAGTTTGTTACCAAATGATGACAAAATTTTGTGATTCCAAAACAAAGAGATGAAAAATATGTCTATAAAACTTAAATCCCCTTTAAAGAAGGCTATTGTGCTCTGTGCTTTTATGCTTTCCTTTCTACTCGGTAATATAACAGGATGGTTTGTTCATCCAGTCTGGGCGGCTGATGAACCGCCTGAATTCTCTATCTTTTGGGAAGCATGGGATATTGTTTTGAATCATTTTGTTGAGCAAGACAAAATTGACTTTAGGCGTATGACCTATGGCGCTATTCAGGGGATGCTGGATACATTGGGGGATCAGAACCACACAGTCTTCTTTGATCCAGAGACAGCTAAAATGCAAGAGAATGCACTAGAAGGCTCCTTTGAAGGCATCGGGGCGCATGTTGCCATGAAAGATAATCAATTTACCATTGTTGCACCGATCCGGGGGTCACCCGCCGAAGCGGCAGGCATTCAAGCGGGAGATGTTGTTACTGCTGTTGATGGACAGCCGATCGAGGGCCTAACAGAATCAGATATTATCAACAAAGTGCGTGGCCCTGCCGGCACAACTGTGGTACTGACGATCTTTCATCCCAATGCCGACCGTGCGGTTGATATCACCGTTGTGCGCGGCCGCATTGAATTGGAAAGTGTGAGTTGGGCTCCAATTCCCGGCTCCAACTTCGCTTACCTACAGATTCAACAGTTTTCTGCCGATACAAATTTTGAGCTGATGCGCGTATTGCGGGAGATACGTGACGATAACGCCGATCATCAGCCAATTCAAGGAATTGTGTTAGACCTCCGCAATAACCCTGGCGGCTATTTGCATGAAGCAATTCGCGCCGGATCCCAGTTTCTGGAAAATGGCAGCACAATCCTTCATGAACGGGATGCCCAGGGCAACATTGTTACCCACAAAGCCCAAGGACCTGGGTTGGCACGCGATCTGCCCATGGTCGTCTTGATTAATCAGGGGAGTGCAAGCGCCGCCGAAATTCTGGCTGGGGCATTACAAGAAAATAATCGCGCCCAATTGGTCGGCGAAACAACATTAGGCACCGGTACGGTTTTACAGGCTTTTACCTTGAGTGATGGTTCTGTTATCCGCCTTGGCGTCACGAACTGGCTCACGCCTGAGTTTCATCTCATTAAAAACCAAGGCATCCAACCCACAATCGGTGTAGCCCAAGACAGTTCGGTGCAATTGGTTGATGCACTCCAACTGCGGGAGATGGCCACACAAAACCCAGGCACAACAGTAACCTCAGAAGATAAACAGTTCAATATGGCTATCTTCTTACTACGCTTGGCGCTTTTGACAGAAAAGTAACCACCACAATTTCTACACTGTATTAGGCAATGTACAACTGGTGCTTCCTGATATACGCTGCTACAGCAGGCGGCATTTGATAGCAGATTGGCCAGCCTTTACGGATACGTTCGCGTAACGTATGGCTGGCAATCTCTAGTTCCGGCATGTCCAACAAAATGACACGTTCGCGTATCCCTGGCAACGCCGCTTCTAATACAGTCCAATCAATCGTAACATCATGGCGGGTCAGCGCCACCACTTTACACTGTTCAATGAGCCACTGTGGATGTTGCCAGGTAGGCAGATCCCGCAGGCTGTCCATCCCCATTAGAAAATACAATTCAGCCGTCGGCCCCACTTGCTCACGCATTAAACGCACCATGTCTGTTGTATAGTGCGGTCCGGGACGGTCGGCGTCGACCCGGCTTACCCAAATATGTTCAAGCTCTGCTGTCGCCAACTCTGCCATCTGGACGCGATAACGCACAGGTGTAATCGGTTGACTTTGTTTATGGGGGGGATCGCCAGCCGGCGCTAAATAAACCCGATCCAATTGCAACTGAAAGCGCGCTTCTTCAGCCAGGATGAGGTGGCCAATATGAATTGGGTCAAAGGTGCCGCCATAAATGCCAATCCGCTGCTCCACTCGTTGCTCCGCCTACCGCTCACCTACTCGCCAAAGGCATTTTCATAACCCCAGACCAATTCGACCTCACCAATACGCACCCGATGTCCCTCCTGTGCGCCGGCATTGCGCAGGGCTTCATCGATCCCTGTCGCTCGCAAGATCCGCTGAAAGCGCATGGCCGCCTCATAATAATCCCAATTGGTCATTTGCGCCGCACGCTCAATCGCAACGCCCTCGACCAACCAGATATCTTCACCCAAGCGATAGATGCGAAAGGCATTTTCATCCTCGATTGGGGTAATTTCCGGCAGAGCCTCTTCTTCCGGCTCCGCTTCAGGCGGCAGCGTATCCAATAGCTTTTGTACTTCGTAAAGCAATATTTGAAGATTTTGATGGGCTATGGCGCTAATCGCCATAACGGGATAGCCGCGCTCCCTAATCGCTGTTTCAATCTCCGGCCAACGCGCCTGCGCCTCCGGTAAATCCATCTTATTAAAGACAACAAGCTGCGGCTTGTCAAGTAGGGTAGGATTAAACAAGTCCAATTCTTGATTGATCGCATCAAAATCGCCCATAGGGTCTGGACTATCACCACCAAGCAAATGGATCAAAATCCGCGTGCGCTCAATATGACGCAAAAACTCGTGGCCCAAACCAGTGCCTTCGTGTGCGCCTTCCATTAAACCAGGAACGTCGATCAATACAATCTGCCGGTGGTCAATCTCCGCCACACCGAGATTGGGCGTGACTGTAGTAAACGGGTAATCAGCAATTTTGGGTTGGGCTGCGCTCAGTACGCTCAGCAGGGTCGATTTACCCGCATTGGGTACACCCATAATTCCAACATCGGCCACTAGCTTTAATTCAAGCTCCAACCAGCGCTCTTCGCCGGTCTCGCCTTTTTCAGCAATGCGCGGTGCTTTATTCTGGGCAGATTTAAAGGCACTATTGCCCCGCCCTGGACGACCGCCGTGGACAATCAACACTTCTTGCCCGGGTCGCGTTAAATCGGCAAGGAACTCACCGGATTCGGCGTCATAGACCAAAGTGCCAGGCGGAACCGGAATACGCAAATCCGTGCCCATAGCCCCCGTCTTATTCGCCCCCTGGCCATGAGTTCCCCGTTCCGCACGAAAGTGCACCTGCTTCTGAAAGGCGTGCAATGTGTTCAGGGTAGGATCAACCACCAGGTAGACATGACCTCCACGGCCCCCTGTCCCCCCCGACGGCCCCCCGCGCGGGACAAATTTCTCGCGGCGGAAGGCAACTACGCCATCACCGCCGTCTCCTGCTTTTACATAGATTTTTGCTCGATCAAAGAACATGAATTTATTGTAACGAACCTAGGGCCAAAAGGGCAAAAACAATATACACTTCTTGACAACATCAGCCAATCAGAGTAGTCTCCATAGTGTATTTTATTGTATCTAGCGCGCGCTCAGGACACACCTATGCACCGATACACTTGCCAAACTTGCTTATTTTATACGCGTATACGTAGGATCGCTTTCTCCTTGAGAACCATAATAGCACGCATTATAGTGATATTCAGTCTGATTGCCTACGCTTCACCTACAATTTCACTGCTGGCGCAGCCCTTGGCCCATCCTGCTACACAAGAGAGACAAAATACCCATACGGTACAGGCTGGTGAGACCTTAAGTGAGATCGCCAAAGCCTACGGAGTTCCGTTGACAGAGTTAATGGCGCTGAACGGCATTACTGACGCTGATGAGATCGACGCGGGCCAGGTTCTAGAGTTGCCTGCCACGATTGATTCTGCCACCGATGATCCTGCCACTGCGACGGCAGCTACGCCCACTGCGCTGCCGACCTATGCGGTGCAAACCGGCGAAACGCTAAGCGAAATTGCACAGAAATTTCATCTTACCCTCACTCGCTTGATGCTCTTTAACGGTATCCGCAACGCCGACGAAATCTATGTGGGTCAGGAGCTAATTATCCCGCCACCAGATGAAGAGGAGACGACCGCTGCAGCCCCCACTTCTACAGCAGCTTCTGGTCCAAAGGCAATGCTAACACCGCCAGACGCACCCTCACAACCGACGGCCACCGTAATAACGACCGCATTGCAGCCTGCTGACGAAACTTCATCATCGGAGACAACAGACACAACACCACTCACTGACCTGCCAGTTGCGCGTCTGACAACATCCCTCAACCGCATCTATACAGTGCGGGAGGGGGATACATTGCCGCGCATTGCATTGCGTTCCGGTGTAGATGTCGATGCGTTGCGTCTCCTCAACCGGCTAACCGCTGAAAGTGCGACACAACTAGTCATCGGTCAGGAACTGCTGCTGCCTGCGCTAGGTGAGGATCTTCTTGTTCAAGCGCCGGCACGTGAATATGAGGTACAGCCTGGCGACAGCCTGGGCGCAATTGCCAAACACTTTGAATTGACCATGGCCGACTTGCTCAGCGCCAATTGGATTACCGACCCCAATTCGATTGTCGTTGGGCAACGACTGACGATCCCAGGCAAAGTGACCGAAAGTGATGCGCCGCATGGCCGGGTTGGCCCCCAACGCCGCGGCTTCTACTATTACACCGTTCAGCCAGGAGATACGCTGTCCGAATTAGCCCAGGTCTTCAACAGCACCAAGTTGGCTTTGCTGGAGTACAATGGGCTTCCTGATGAGGGAACCCTCTACGCCGGCCTTGAGATCCGCATTCCCTATGGGCCGCCGGCCTTACCCGACCAACGTCCGCCGACGCCCGCCTCCGGCACCAGCTTTTTGGTCAGTTTGAGTCGGCAACAATGTTGGCTCTTTGCCGGGGGACGCGTCGCCTATGCCTGGATGTGTAGCACGGGGTACGGCGAATGGATCACCCGCACCGGCACCTTTGCTGTCCAAAGCAAGATTGACAATGCCCCGAGTAGCGCTTACCGGTTGGATATGCCCTATTGGCTAGGTATTTATAATGTCGGCCCTTACGAAAATGGGATTCATGGCCTGCCAGTGGATTGGGATACCGGGGAGAAGATCTGGGATGGACTGATTGGCGAACCGGCTACCTTTGGCTGCGCCATGTTGGATGATAAGGACGCTAAGATCCTCTATGACACAGCCTATATTGGAATGCCGATACATATTATTCATTAGGGCGTATTGCGTGTTGCGTGACTTTTTCCTTTGCCGACGGCATCATGCATCACCCAACCTTCCAAAGTTCTTTGCGCTATCATCTATGGGATATGGCCGGCCGAACAATATCTAGTGCTTCATTGAATTTTCAAACATAATCATGCACTCTTTCTCTTCGCTACCGGCCGGCAAAGTGCCGGCCCCCTTACTTGCCCGCCTATTGGCTGACTTGCCCGTTGATGATCCGCAGTTGCTGCTGGGGCCAGCCGTCGGCGCGGATGCGGCGGTCATTGACGTGGGCCGCGATCCTGAGCTGCTCTGGGTCGCCAAGAGCGATCCCATCACCTTCGCCACCGATGAAATCGGTTACTATGCCGTCAACGTCTGTGCTAACGATCTGGCCGTGACCGGCGCACAGCCCCGCTTTTATCTGCCTACCCTACTTTTGCCGGCAGGACAGACCGATGCCGCATTGGTCGAACATATCTTTCACCAAATTGGCGCAGTCTGTCGCCAACTAGGCATTGTGGTGGCCGGCGGCCACAGTGAAATTACACCGGCCGTCAACCAAGTCGTTGTGGCCGGGACGCTTTTGGGTGAGGTGGCGCGCACCAAGGTGGTGGCCAGCCAGGGCGCGCAAGTGGGTGATGCAGTGCTGCTCGCCGGGACGATTCCAGTCGAAGGCGTCAGCATCATTGCGCGTGAGATGCGCCAGGCGCTACTCAAACGCGGTTGGTCGCCCGCTGAACTTGACCAGGCAGCAGACTATCTCTACACCCCCGGCATCAGTGTGCTCCAACCGGCGCGCCTGGCAGCAGCGGAGGGGCTGGTTACCGCCATGCATGACCCCACCGAAGGCGGCATTGCCACCGGTTTGCAGGAGTTGGCTACGGCAGCGAACGTTGGCCTGACGATTAATCTCGACGCCATCCCCATTCCCGCCGTAGCGACGCACCTCTGTGCCGCTTTTGACCTCGACCCGCTAGGGGTCATTGCCTCCGGTGCGCTTTTAGCCACGGCAAGACCGGAAGCAGTTGCACAGTTACAGCGCTTGTGGCAGGATCATGGGTGGTCGGCGACGGTCATTGGTCAGGTCACGGCGGATCACAACGATGTACGTGCCTTGCGCAACGGACGCCCAGTGGCCTTTCCCTCCTTTGCCGCCGATGAAATCACCAAGCTTTGGAACCCATAACGAGCCAGGGAGAAGTTGCATGACTCAACACAAACCGCACGCCCTTGTCATCGGCAGTGGCGTCATTGGCCTTACCAGCGCGTGTCGGCTGTTGGAGGCAGGCTTTGCCGTTACCCTGTGGGCACGTTTGTTGCCGCCCCACACCACCTCCGATGTTGCGGCCGCCTTCTGGTCGCCCAGCGCCACTGCCGGTGACGCACGCTCAAAAGCGTGGGCGCTGGCCAGCCAGGCTACATTCCGCGAATTGGCCCACGATCCCGCCAGCGGCATCTTACTCACCGATCTCTATAAACTCACGCGCACACCCACCCCCATGCCCTATATGGCGCACGGCGATGCCATGCGTGTCGTACCGCCTGGCGTCTTTCCGCCACCCTGGTCGGGCTACTGTGCGAAAGTCCCACGCATTGATGTGCCGGTCTACATGCCCTGGCTGTTAGAACGCTGCCGTTCGTTGGGGGGCGTCATTGCACAGCGGATTATTCAAACCTGGGATGAAATTGGCCGGGACTATGGGGTCGTTGTCAACTGTACCGGCTTGGGCGCGCAAGCGTTGACCGGCGATGCCATGTTCCCTATTCGTGGCCAGGTCATGTCAGTGCGGAAACCAGCGGGTCTGGCTCCAGATATTATCTATGCGGATGATGATCACGAAGAGACCACCTACATTATTCCCCGGAGCGGCGACTGTCTGCTGGGGGGCACCTATCAATATCGTAATGGCAACACAGAGGTAGATATGGCCATTGTCGACCAAATTCTTGCCCGCTGTGCAATTTTCAATCCGGCCTTGCGCGCGCCTGAGATCCTGCAACACAAGGTGGGGCTGCGTCCGGGTCGTCATGCCGTGCGGCTGGAAGCGGAAAAGCTACGCACCGGCCAACTCCTCATCCACAACTATGGTCATGGTTCAATCGGCCACACCCTTTCCTGGGGCTGCGCCGCTGAAGTGACCGCACTGGCACAGGCCGCCCTATGATCCAAGCACAAAAGACTGTGACTGCGGAGAACCAGATCACGACCAGCCAATTGCCGCTCTTAACCCTGGTCTTGCTCTTTGACAGTATGCACTATATCTTTGCCCGTCTGCTGTTGCCCTATGTCAGTCCGGACATTTCGGCCATGTACGTTATGGGCGTAGCCACGGTGCAGGTGGGCCTTTATGGCTGGGTGACGGGGCAACTACGCTTACAGGCGCTGCGTCAGCACTGGCGTTTCTTTTTGATTATTGGGATTTTGATTGGCATCAGCACCCATTTGGGCTTTATTGCCGTGGGCTACATTGACGCCGGCACAGCCTCGATGCTCAACAAAATCGCCACAGTCTACAGTGTGGCCTTTGGCATTTTCTGGCTACGCGAACGCTTCTCAGCGGCGCAATTGGTGGGGACGGCGATTGCAATTGGGGGCAGTGTGGTGATTGCCTACACGCCCGATGCCCAACTGCAATGGGGGGCATGGTTGATCCTGATTGGCTCGTTCTGTTATTCCCTGCACTTTGCCGTGGTCAAGCGCCACAGTGACGAGATTGACCTGACCAATTTCTTTTTCTATCGCTTGCTGAGCACCACTTTTGTGCTTTTTCTATCGGCGGCAGGGCGTCAGGTGCTGGCGTGGCCCTCCGGCACAGCCTGGCTCGTGATTCTATTGACCGGCACTGTGGATGTCACGATCAGTCGCGCCTTCTACTACCTGGCGCTGCGCCGTCTTAACATGAGCTTGCTCTCGGTGATTACCACGCTCAGCCCGGTGGCCGCCATTCTCTGGGCCTTGCTGCTCTTTGACACCATGCCCACAGGGCAACAACTGCTGGGCGGCCTGGGCGTACTGATTGGCGTGCTCATCGTCACCGCCTGGAAGCCCAACACCGGTCGTTAAGCTTAAGGCTGCGAAGGGAAAGAATTCTTCGTCCACATTCCGGGAATGCGCCACACGGATGGTGTTTGCCCGGCATGTTCCTGGCACATTCCCAGAATATAACCACCAATCACCCAATTACCAACGCTCCTCACTGCCCTTGCCAATAGCGCTGCACATTGGCGCTATGTTCAACAAAGGTCTCGGCAAAGACGTGGCGGCCACTCTGGTCGGGTAGGGCGACAAAGTAGAGATAGTGATGTTGCTCCGGATAGAGGACGGCGCGGATGCTGCTCAGACCAGGGCTGGCAATCGGCCCTGGCGGCAGACCGGCATAGAGATAGGTGTTGTAAGGGCTATCGACGGCGCTATATTCGGCCAACGTAACCGGCGTTTTCCACCACTGTCCCGTGTCCGCCTGGTAGCCCATCGCATACTGCACCGTGGGGTCGGCCTCTAATTTCATCGGCTGGGCTAGCCGATTTAGATAGACGCCAGCAATCGTGGGGCGTTCTTCCGGCACCACGGCTTCACGCTCCACAATACTGGCCAGAGTCAACACCTCATACAAGCTCAATGTGGTTGCATTCTGGTCAATTGCTGTTTGATAGAGGGGTAAAACTTTGGCGGCAAAGGTATCCAACTGACGCTGGAGGATAGCGACCGCGGTGGCCCCTTCTGCCGGAATTTCATAGGTGTCGGGGAAAAGATAGCCTTCCAGGCTGCGGTCGGCGGGGCGTTGTTGCAAAAAGGGATAACGCGCTGCATCCAATTCGGTCAGTTCGCCACTTTCACTTTGATTGCGATAGGCGGCCAATTCGGCAGGATCGTCACCTAACAGCTTCGCCGCCGCGACATAATCGGCCACTTGCTCCAGCCGCCACCCTTCAGGAATGGTGACCGTAACGCTGGCTGCCTCGGCATGTTGCAAAATTTCTGCAATCTCCGTCAGCCGCATGGCCGGGGTCAAGATAAAGAGGCCCGCCTCCAACTGCTCTGCCAGCCCATTGACACGGATGTAAGCTTCAAAGAGGCGATCATCCGTGATGAGGCCAGCCGCTTTGAGCTGTTGCCCAATCACGCGGGCCGGCGTCCCCGGCGCTACCGTAAAGCGCACCGGTGTTGCGTCGGCACTGACCGGCGCCGCCAACTGTGCTTGATGGGTCTGCAAGTAGAGACGTAACATGCTTTCGCTGCCGAACGTGCTGCAACTCACATTGCCTAGCACTAGCCCAAGCAACAGGATCCACAGCCAAGGGTGCGTCCCATGTTTGGGGGCCGAGTCGAGTCTTCCCAATTTCACTGCCAGAGCGCCCCCGAAAATGTGGTACGCACCTCCCAGCCAAAAGACGCGCGTGGTTCGTTTGTGCTTCATGTTAATGATTACCATCTGCTGCCATTCTCACACGCGCCGGCGTCCCCAGCTCATTACCCGCCTTTGCACCTTCGAGCACAGGGGCTTGCTGAAAGAGCGGGTCCAGTTCAAAAAGCTTTTGCAGACCGCGCGCTAAGGTCACAGAGGGGCGGTAGTCAAGCAAACGCTGCGCCTTGCTCAGATCAGCGACCAGACGGGCCAGCCCCCCTGACGCCTCAAGGTTGTAAAGAATGTTCGCTTTATTGCCAATGATGGCGCTCATCTGTGCAATCAGTTCATTCAATGAGGTCTCCTGACCGCTGCCGACATGGATGATCTGCTGATCCACATTGGCCGCAGTCGCCGCGGCGATCAACGCTTCCACCACATCATCAATATAGACAAAATCACGCGTCTGGGCGCCATTACCAAAGACGACCACAGAGCCGTTCCCTAGGATCTGCTGCATAAATTGGGGGATCACCGGGGCATGCACCGGCGGCAACGGTTGGCCGGGACCATAGGCATTAAAAATCCGTAACGCGACCGTTTCAAATTGGCTGAGCCGCCCAATAGTAAAGAGATACTGCTCGGCGGCCACTTTGCTGACAGCATAGGGAACCGCCGGCAGGGTGGTCATCTCTTCATTAACCGGCTGCGCCGGCTGCTCACCATAGACAGTGGCGCTACTGGCCAAAATTACACGCTGTACGCCCACATCACGACAGGCTTCGAGTAGCGCCACCGTTCCCCCCACGTTGACATCGTTATACTCGCGCGGGTAGAGCACCGAGGCAGGGATGCTCACACGTGCAGCCAGATGATAGACGACATCGACCCCTTGCAATAATGACCATAGTTTAGGAACATCACGCACATCACCACGGGTGAAATGGATGCCGGCGGTCAATGTTGCCGGATCCCCACTGCTCAAGTCATCCAGCACCCGCACATAGTGACCGCGGTGGTGAAGATGGTTAGCTAAATGGCTGCCGATAAAGCCGGCGCCGCCAGTGATAAAAATTCGCATAATCGTAATCCTTATCCAATAGATGGCAACGGCTCTCATCCCAGAAAACGCCAGAAGCTGAGCGGTTGCAACCTACTGCTATCGAATCAGATCCTCCCAATCAATGGGCCAGTTGGTGGAAGAGTCGTTGGAAGAGTCATCAGAAGCGTCATCGGGATCTGTTGTCTGAGTTGTGTTTTGTGCTGTGGAGGGCGCAGCCGCGCCATTGGCAAAAGGAGAAAAAATCGCATTGTAGCTGCGACAGGCGTTGATCAATTTGGCGGCGGAGTAGTGTCCCATTGTCCAAAAATGAATCGGCGGCTCTTTGTGCAGCAACTGCACCACCATTTCCGCCGTAGAAAAGCCCAGCGCATCGAGCCGCGCCACTTCATGGGCCAGGTGCACCAGTGCACTGATTTTGCCATGCAACTCCGGCAGCGGGGTGCGGCTAATGTAGCCATCGCTGGGGAAAAGGCGCTCCGGGTGCAAGGTGGCCAATGTGCGTAGGCTGCTGACCACACCAAAGAGATCGGCTTCGGCCACCCAGGCTTCATCTTGGCCATGAACAAAAACATCGCCGCTAAAGAGCCAACGGTGATGGGGCTCAAAGAGCGCAATGTGGTCGGGCGCATGACCGGGCGTTTCGATGACGCGCAACGTATATTGACGGCCACAGATCATATTGTTCACTTCATCCAGCGAATGGACGGCAGTGCACGGCTGGGGTCGCCCCCAGATCAACCGGCTGTACAAAGGGATCTGTTCTACCTTGGGCTCACGGATCGCGGGCAGCGCCTGGCGCGCGGCATAAATGGCGGCCGTGGGATAACGTTCGTGGACTTGGGCCAGGCCGCCGATTTGGTCAGCGTGGCTATGGGTCAGGACAATATGGTTGACCTCCACTTTGCTCAGCGCTTGCAAAAGTCCGCCTACGGCAAAGCGCGGCCCTGTATCGATCAAAATGCCATCCACCCAATAGGCAGTCGTCCACCAAAAAGGGCGTCCAAAGAAGGAACGTGACATCCGTATAGCAAGCACTGGGCCATGTTGTTCAATATGCATCATAGCGAATTGTCCTGATCCAAACTCCTCACTGTCTCTGTGTTGCGTAGCTCTCAGCTCTTATCATACTATACCAACCAGCGCTAGGAAGTAACGCTTTTTACACGGTAATGGGTTACTCTCTATACTGCTCGTGAGTATATACTAAGCTGCGCCATAAAGTAACATTTTGCACACGAGTGAAAATGTTACTATGTGCTGCGGCGGAGTATACGTTTATCAGTCTACACTGTGACGTTCACCCAATTGGGCGAGACCGCGTTGAAGGCGCAGCGCGATATCAACGGGAATCTTGGTCATCTTGCCGGTGGCATCGACACAAATATGTTCGCTGCTGCCGGTGGCCAGAAGCACGCCATTCTCCGCATTGCGCACCTCATAGCGAAACTCGACCTGACGATTGCGCAATTTGGCGACGCTTGTGATGATCTCCACTGTGTCACCAAAAGTGCAGGACGCACGATAGGTGGCCTGCACCCCAGTGACAGCAAAGTGGTGACCGCTGCCGGCCACCTCGCTGTACGGCATCCCGACCGCATCCATCCAGGCCACCCGCCCCATTTCAAACCAAACGATATAGGCGCTGTGATGAACCACGCCCATGAGATCCGTTTCCGCAAAGCGGATAGTCGTCTTAACCGCGACTGCATTGGGGAGCATAGCTGGTTGGGTATTCATTCTGAGTTCAATTCTGACCAACAATTGTTATGTTTTGTAGGTGCGATTTCCATATCGCACAATCTATGGCACGAGAAGCCTAAGAAGCCGTGCGATATGGAAATCGCACCTACTATTTGTCGCCCAATTTTCCCAACCTGCGCACCGCGCCTAAATATGAATAGCGTGCCCTTCCACCGCGTGCGCCGCTTCCATGATCACTTCACTTAATGTGGGGTGGGCATGGACCGTGCGTGCAATCTCCGCCGGTGTAATTTCCATAAATTGGGCCAGGCTTAGTTCGGGCAACAACTCGGTGACATCCGGCCCCACCAGATGCGCGCCCAAAATTTCGCCATATTTGGCATCGGTAACGATTTTGATAAAACCCTCTTTGGCGTCAATGGCTTGGGCCTTGCCATTGGGCATAAAGGGGAATTTTCCCACTTTAACCTCATAGCCTGCTTCCTTGGCCTGGGCCTCGGTCATCCCCAAACTGGCCACTTCGGGTTTGCAATAGGTGCAACGCGGCATGAAAATATATTTTTCGGCAGGAATAGGCACGGTTGCCACGCCGGCAATGGTTTCGGCGGCGACAATGCCTTGGGCGCTGGCCACATGAGCCAGCGCCAATTTCCCGGTGCAGTCGCCAATGGCATAAATGTTGGCGGCGCTGGTGCGCATATTGGCGTCAATCTCGATAAAACCACGCTGATCCAGCTGCACGCCAGCTTTATCCAATCCCACCTTAGCGGTGTTCGGGGTGATACCAATGGAGAGCAGCACCCGCTCTGCCTGTAGCGTTTCAGTCTTTTCCGTTTTAAGATTTTTCACTGTCACCGTCACGCCCTCGTCTGTCACCGTAAAATCCTCGGTGCGTGAACTGGTGTAAATTTTAAAGCCCTTTTTGATGAATGCCTTATGCACCTCGGCAGCCACATCGGCCTCTTCCAAGGGCAGCACATGGTCAAGCATCTCAATGATCGTCACTTCTGTGCCATAGGTCTGGTAGAAAGAACCCAGTTCCATGCCAATCGGGCCGGCGCCAATCACGATGAGGGACTTGGGCTGTTCCTGCAGCCGGATCGCCTCACGGTATTGCATAACGCGTGTGCCATCGACGGTTAAGCCCGGCAGGTCACGCGCGTGTGCACCGGTGGCGACAATAAAGTTATCAGAAGTGAGGGTGCGGCTTTGCCCCCCGTTTTGGCTGTTAGCTGGGGTGATCTGCAAGGTATGGGCGTCAGTAAAGGCGCCATGCCCCTCGACAACCTCAATCTTATTTTTGCGCATCAGAAAGCCAACGCCCTTGGTCTGCCGTTCCACAATACCCAAGCTGCGTTTGACTGCACTGCTAAAATCTACCTGCAAGTTATCAAAGGTAAAGCCATAGTCGGCGGCATGGTGCAATGTTTCCAGCACCTCGGCGTTCTTGAGAAGCGCCTTTTTGGGAATACAGCCCCAGTTCAGACAGACACCACCGAGGCTCTCGCGCTCGACAATGGCTGTTTTTAGCCCTAATTGGGCGGCGCGAATCGCGGCGACATAGCCACCCGGCCCACTACCGACCACGACAACGTCATATTCAAAGTTGTGATTACTCATTCTCTCTCCTATATATCCATCTGCGCTGGTAACAGGGCAGAGCGGTCACTGCTGCTCATTCGGGCCACTCTTCGAGTTGGCTGCGGATTACCGTTAAAAAGGCATCTGCCGTTGCGCCATCAACCACACGATGGTCAAAGCTAAAGCTGACATAGCACATGGGACGGATCACCAATGCGTCATCAGCGCTGGGCAAAAGTGACGGGGTGGCGCTGCGCACCACCGGTCGTTTGCCAATCGCGCCAATGCCTAGAATGCCGGTCTGCGGTTGGTTAATAATGGGTGTGCCAAAGAGACTCCCGGTTACACCATGATTGGTCAGCGTAAAGGTCCCTCCCTTGAGTTCATCAGGCGCCAACTTGCCTGTGCGGGCGCGTGTCGCCAGGTCATTGACCGCGCGCGCCAGGCCCTGCAAATTCTTTTCATCTGTGTCGCGAATCACCGGCACAATCAATCCATCGGCCAGCGCAACCGCAATGCCAATGTGGATCCGCTGCTTGAGCAGCAGCCCATCCGGTGTGTAACGGCTGTTAACCACGGGCACAGCCCGCAACGCCGCGGTGGCCGCGGCCACAAAATAGGGCGTAAAGGTTAGACTGACACCCCGCGCGGCCAACATTGCCTTCTGCGCTTCACGATGGCGTACTACGGCCGTCATATCGATCTCAAAAACGGTCGTGACATGGGGGCTAGTCTGTTTGCTCAGCACCATGTGCTGGGCAATGGCGCGGCGCATGGCCGAAAACGGCTGCAGCACTTCATCGCTTGCGTCAACTTGGGGCGCCACCGGCACGGACGGGACTGCTTCTGCCGACGCCGACGGTGTAGATGATGCAGATGGCGGCGCGGACAGCTGCTCCGCCTCTTCTGCTTGAGTCCGCATAAAAGCCAGCAGATCTTTTTTCGTAATCCGACCGCCTAAGCCGCTCCCGGTCACCTCCTCCAGATCAATGGCGTGTTCCTCGGCCATGCGCGCCACCACTGGACTAATAAAGGCGCGTCCCACCGGTTTGGCGCCAGCACCTTGCGCGATTATAGGCGCGGTTACCGGTACGTTCGCTGGCGAGGCGCTGACTGAGGCCGCCGCAGGTTCGGGTTGAGGGCGGGCAGCCGTCGTCTCAGGTTGGTCGCCCGGTTCGCCAATGTAGGCCAACACCGCGCCAACGGCAACCGTCTCGCCTTCCGCTGCGACAATTTCCAGCAACGTACCGGCCGCCGGTGATGGAATTTCCGTGTCAATCTTATCCGTACTGATCTCCAGCAACGGCTCATACTTGGCGACAGGCTCACCGGGGGCCTTAAGCCAGAGCGCAACCGTGCCCTCGACCACGCTTTCGCCAAGCTGTGGCATCTTCACCGCGGTTGTCATGCCTCGTTCCTTTATTGCTTCGTAACTATTCCAACAATGTCATATTTCGACTGGGAGTGCGTTGCACAGGCGGGAAATTGTTGGGTAGTCTGGTGTATCGTCTCGCCTGTGCAACGCACTCCCACGACCACCTTAACGAATGTAACATTATCGAACTATTCAGCCGCTAACATCATTCGGTCGGCCAGAGCCGGCTCCGCCATGGCCGCGGTCAAATAGAGATAGCGCCGGCCCGCCACCGTCGTAAAGCCGCCATGCGCCCCATCCGGCCCCAAGACAACCATATTCATATAACGATTGCCTGCGGCCAATGCGCCATCTTGATCCAGAAAACGCAGATCGCGCAACGCTTCCAAACCGGCCTCTACCAACGACATACCCATCTTCATATATAATACCACACTTCGCGCCGTAGAGACACGAATGGCCAGCTCGCCCATACCCGTACATGCCGCCCCGCCATAGCGATTATCACAGTAGTTGCCGGCGCCAATGATAGGACTGTCGCCCACCCGGCTGGGGTATTTCCAGCCCAGGCCGCTGGTGCTGACCGCCGAGGCCAGGTTACCGTGGCTATCTAGCGCCACGAAATTAACGGTGCCCAAGGTATCCACCTTTTCACGCTTCTCAATCTTGTCCTGGAGATTGAGCGGACGGGTGAGCTTCTGGGCCAGTTCGCGCAGCGCTGGGTTGCTGCCTGGCGCAACGCCATATTCGTCATAACGTTCACGCCAACGGTTGAGCGCTGCGGCGGTCAGTTGATTGGCCGCTGGCTGGTTCAGTTCCCCCGCAAAGCGTTCCGCCCCGCGCCCGACCAGCAAGACATGGGGCAACTCCTCCATCACCCGGCGCGCCAGTGAAATGGGATTGCCATAACCCCGGACCGCCGCCACCGCGCCGGTGCGCAAGGTGCGTCCATCCATGATGCTTGCGTCCAGCTCCACCTCACCCAACAAATTGGGCAAACCGCTGTAGCCGACCGAATGATCTTCCGGGTCGTCCTCGACCACACGACACGCAACTTCCACGGCATCCAATGCGCTGCCTCCCTCACGCAATAGCTGCATGGCGGCCAACGCGCCCAAACGCCCATTTTCACTGGCAATGATGGTAGGAGTTACAGAGTGATTGGTACTCACAGTTATGCCTATTCTAGATTGTTCATGATTTAAAAAACTCACGCAGAATGGCCTGCACCGCATCTTCGACGCGTTCCCAAGGTACATCCGGCAACTTGTTAACCGTTACAAAATCTTGTACCATGAAAACGTTATAGATCGTTCCCAAGGCAAAAAGTCGTGCGGCGAGCGGATGGTCAGCCGCTGCCGCGGGGGTAGAAAAATTTTGCGGCTCGGTAAAATGTCGAGTTGACAAGATATACTTACGCGCATTGGGATTGGGTGTCGGTTGCATCTGGATCTCCATACCGGTAAGTATAGCAGTCTGTTGCCGACCTATCAAATTATTGAGAAATCGGTCATCGCTTCGTACATCCATAGTCCATCAGTTTTACGTTCCATTAGTAACTGGAGTCTGGCGTTTTTCATTGATTGCACTGGTGATTGGTAATTAGTTGCTCGTCTGCGGGCGCTGTGCGCCATTGGTAATTTTTCACCTGTGACCGCAAAATTCGCTAGAGTCCAGTTAGTAAGACTGTAATTAAGGAGAGCTTTCTGATCAATATGCATTGTGGGTATACCGATCGAGGTCAACCATGAATAACAAGTTGGTAGTGTCACAACAGAATCTCACAGAAGGGCGCGCCCTAGCGATCTTACGGCGCTACTGGATTGGCGTCGCATTCGTCTATCTGACAATCTGGTGGCTGGGCTACCGCTACCTGGCAGCAAGTTGGCAACCAATTACGGCCAATCAGTGGTCTATGGGTGCGGGACTCATGGGGCTTATCGTCTTGGGACTACTCTGGCAAGGATTGCGTCAGAATCGCCCTAGTGAAGATGAACCGCTTTGGAGCACATTAGGCTATGGGAACGGCCTGTCCTTAGCCCGCGGCCTGCTCCTTACCCTCTTCACCGGCTTTCTCTTTTTGCCCCGTCCACCTGGAGTTTTAGCGTGGCTGCCAGCACTCTTGCTGACCGCCGACCGCCTGCTCGATCTTTTTGATGGCTATGTGGCGCGCATTACCGGGCGTGAGTCAAAACTAGGCGCCATGCTTGACATTGAATTTGACGGGCTCGATGTATTGGTTGCAGTGCTGCTAGGGATTCAGTATGGTATGTTGCCGGCCTGGTATTTGGTGTTGGCCGTCAGCCGCCAACTCTTTGTAGCGGGCATGTGGCTACGCCGGCGTGCCGGCAAACCCAACCGTGACTTGCCACCGAGTGATAACCGCCGTCCCATTGCTGGCTTCCAGACCGGTTTTTTGTGTGTTATGTTATGGCCCATCTTGCCGCCGGCGCTGAGCAATGTGGCGGCAATTCTCTTTGCCATTCCGCTCTGTTTCAGCTTCGGGCGCGATTGGCTGGTGGTGAGCCATCTGATCGACCCTGCTGCGACGCACTATCAACAAGGACGCCGCTGGATCAAACGCATTTTCGAGGAGTGGCTGCCGTTGCTGGCGCGGGTTAGCATCATGCTCCTGGTGAGTACAGCGCTCTGGCGTGAATGGCCGGATTTTCCACACTGGCAACGCTACTTCAGTCAGAGTGGCGTTAATATGGCGCCACCCCTGCTCGCTGCACTAGCATTTAGTTTTCTGACGCTGGCCATGTTGGTTCTTTGTGGCCTGAGTGCGCGCGTGGCCGCGCTACTGTTGCTTTTGCTGGTCATCCTTGACATGCAGATCAACGGTTTCTTGTGGTCCGACAACGGGCTTCTGCTAATCTCCACAGTCATCATTCTCCACCTGGGCAGTGGCCCTCTCTCGCTCTGGCGTCCAGAAGAGCACTTTCTCCACACACGCTTTGGCAAGCGCTAGCTAGTTTTTATTGCGCAAGAATAGGTGACAGTCACTTTCGACCGCTGTGCGTCTCAGCTCACACTGGACGTTGTCAGTGACTGTCACCTTTACCCCGCGTTACGCAACAAGTACTAGCCAGTAAACCACTTACGCAATCGTTCGGACGCATTTCGGACGCCCTTTTGCCATAATCTGGAAATCATTGGGGCTGCGGCGAGCCATTGTCAGCCAAGCGGTGGCAACACGCTTTGGCAGTTTGCGCCAGATGTAATTCACACATTGAAGATAGTACAGTGTAACCGAAATTCTGTTAGGGTAGAGGTGGTCACCGAGGTCTTCCTGGAAGGGGCGGCGGATGGTGAAAAACAGGGGGTGTGCGTTGCCCCTTCCAGGAAGACGCACGCCAGCGCACCTTCGTTGGCTAAACTCGCATAACTTCGGACACATTGTACAAGTAAATTGCTTAAAAGTAGCTGCCAAATCTGTAGAGGAGATTCAATGGACGGTTATCTCGTATCTCTGGTTTCTTATCTGCCCCTCCTCATCGCCTATGGGGTAGGGCTGCGCATGGCATGGGGACGACGTGCGCAGCAACCCCAGAGCGCCAACCTGGCTGTCTGGGCTTTTGCGATCTTGTTGGTCGAAGTGATTGCGGGTAACCTGTTGACGACCTGGCTAATCAATGGGCTAAATGCCGCCAATATGAGTGAGCCACAGGCGAACAGCGCCTGGCAACTTATCCTGGTCAATGGACTTGGCGTGGTGCGCATGTTGCTCCATACGCTGGCCATCGCGCTGCTGATCCGGGCGCTTTTTCCGGCGCCCGCTGACTATGTAGCGCCTACTTGGCTGCGTTGGGGATTGGGGATTGGCATTGGTCTGATATTGGGGGGCATAGCCGGCGCACTGTTAGGGGATACAATTGGCGCAGCGCTCAACATCTCCGCTTTTGAGGGCGGACGGGGTTATTTTGTCGTCTTGATTGTGATCCCTGGTTTGGCCGTGCTCGGCGCTGTGATTGGCGCGTTCGCGGTAGCGTTGCAGGGACGCGGGTAGCTGGGTTGCCGGTCAAGGCTAAATAACTACAAAATTTTTAGCGCAACGTACAGAAAGCTGTTGTGGCGCCTACAGAAATCTGTCGATAAAGGACGGCTTATCCTGGAGCGTTTTGCTATACTGGCGAGGAAGGCTATGGCACCGCGCAAGCAACAACGTAAAAACAACATAACAACCGACCGCCGTGTGCCGCTATTACGTTCGGCCAACTGGGCCTTGCTGCTAGGCGGCGTCGGCGGGGCACTCTTAGGTGTGGTGCAGATTGCGGCATTGGCCGGTGGGCGCTGGTGGAGCATAGGCGGCGGCATGGTTGGCGCCCTCCTGGGCCTCCTCGTTGGCTGTGATCTCTTGCTGCCCGGGCCGCCAGCCCATGACAATTTTACCCGTGAGCATGGCAGTCGGGTTGGACCGTTTCGGTGGGGTGTGCTCATGGCGCTGCTCATGGTGGAAGGGCTGATCGTGGGCACCTATCTCTGGGGAACAGTGATCTTGACCTGCCAGCAGCTTGTAACGGAGCCAGCACAGCCGCAGATCGATTGTCGGCGCACTGTAACCGGTTGGTTCAACAGCCGCCAAACCGGCGAGACCGACTACGACAATGTCGTTGGGGCTGGACTGGATGTGCATAATGAGCTACTGCTCCAACATGGGCCTTATATGCAGTCACAGAGCGTTCCCGGCTTTGGCCAAGCAGCGCTGGCGCAAGTGCACCCCTGGCTGGCTATACCTACGCCGGAACTTATGCTTGTCGCTGACGGCTGGACCATCCGTTGGGGCTCGCCCATCTGCTTCCTGCTTGCGCTTGGCGCGGGGGCATGGGCTTGGGTCAGCTTGCGCCACGGCTTCCATACTTTACGGGAGCAGTTTGAATTGGGGGAGATCTACTGGGGTTGGCAGCGAACAACGTCAGCGCAATAAAGCGAGCCCATTACCCTGTGCTGCCCTGGGCCAGCCTTGGCCGACCGCCGTAGGCCATCAAAACCAAAAAGATAGCGAGCGCAGCCAGATCGGTGCTAAGGATGGTAAACATGGTCACACTAGGGCCAGTCCCTTCAAAAAGCTGGCCAATGAACCAGGGGAAAAACATGCCGCTCGTGCCGGCGCCGAGAAAGAAGCAACTGGTAATAAAACCAGTAAGATGTAACCGCCGTTCCGCCCAGGAGAGGGTGACCGCAAAGATTGACGCCATCGACAAGCCGGCGCCGGCCACGCCAATCCAGAGGACAGTCGCCGACTGGGGCCAGAGCAGGACAATGGCCACAAAGAGAATACAGCCCAGAAGATCGACGAGAATAATCGTGCGTGGCCGCAAACGCGCAGAGATAGGAATACCAAGCAAGCGGCCAAGGGTAAAGGCGATCCAAAAGACCGCGTTTAGGTAGGCGGCGGTGGCGTTGTTGCCTAAGCCTGAAGCCACTGCATAATTAAAGATCCAGCCGCTGTAGCTGACCTCCACGCCAACAAAGAGAAAGAAAAAGAGGACCAGCAGCCCTAGCAACCGATAATTGACCGCTTCATGTCGCCCATCTTCTGTCTCTTGCTGATGGATCACCGGGCTAGGCAGATAGGCCAGCCAAAATAGTACAGGACAGAGCAGCAGGGCTATCAACCAATAGACCCAAGCGATGCCGCCCGTCAGTTGCATCACCTGGGCCACCAGCAGCGGCGAACCGACAGCGCCCAGGCCAAAGAAGAAATGGAGCGCATTCATATAGGGCCCGACATTGGGGCTATGGATCCAGACCAGCAAAGTATTGCCCCCTACATCCAGCAGCCCTTCGCCAATGCCTAACACGAGCACGATGACGATCAACAGGGAGAGGGTGGGCGCCAATGGCAGAATGACCAACATGGCGATCCCGATCCCCAAGGCCACCACCATAATCGGATGGCCGGGGCGGCGGTCGTAGACGCGGCCGGCCAGCAGCGAACCGAGCAGATAGCCAAAGGCGCGCAACAAAAAGAGATAGCTGATCTGGCTGAGGGTGCTACCCGTATTTTCAGCCAGGCCATTGATGGTTGGCCCCATAGAGGCAACCGTTAGGCCCAGCGCCACAAAGGCAGCATAGTAGCCAATCGTCTTGGCGATTTTTCCATCACGTTGCACCCACTTTGGCGTCGCTGCCTCTAACATAGTGTTCTAATTCTTTCTGGTCCTCAACCCTGTTGATTTACAAAAATGGATGGTTCATATTGCAATAGCCGGATAACTTATCACACTTCTGTGTGCTCGGCAATTTTACGGAGATAAAGCTTGCGTTGCATGACACACGCCATGTTCACTGCTAAGATGGTTTGAGAACCAGCGGTTGAAATAATGGCATGGTTCACCTGTGCGATCATCATCTTTACAATTAATCGCGGAGCCAGCATTCTCTAATGCGGCGGCTAATCAAGCGCAACCGGCGTTAGAGAACGCCTCCTCCACTTGGAAATTGTAAAGAGCGTTCCGGCGCAAATGAACCCTGCCGAAATAATTAGTACAAAATAAAAATAAAGTCATTCGGAGCGAAGTGAAGAATCTCCAGTTGAAGGAAAGCCATAATGAGCGAATTTTTTAACTGTTTGACGATCATCGGTGCGGCGGCGGTGTTGATTGGGGTGGTCAATTGGATGCGCCGCCAATTGCATCACCTCCAGCAGCAGATCGACGCCCTAGGGCAACAACTGACGGCATTGGATGTGCGCATCGGCGGCGGCGTTACAGCAACGGCACAGACTGAAGCAGAGGCAGCCACGGCTACAGTGCCATTATCGCCCACTGTTACGGAGGAGTTGCCGTTGGCGGATCATACACCGACGTTGCCACCTACGCCGGTCACAATGCCGCCCCTCGTGCCTCTGTCGGTAGACCTCACCGCGGTGGCAGCGGACGCGGCTCAGTCAAGTGTAAAAAATGAAAATCTCTTACTGGAGGATGCAGGCGCACCGCCACTGGTGTTGAGCGCGCCACCCCAAGCGCCGGCCAGACCCCATCCGCTGCTCGCCTGGTTCACGCAGATGAACATCATGGTGCAGATTGGTCTCATTATCCTCTTCTTTGGGGTTGCGTTCCTGGTTAAATACGCGGCTGACCAGGGATGGCTCTCGCTTGAGTTGCGGCTCGCGGGTGCGGCGTTGCTGGGTGTAGCATTGACCGGCGGAGGCTGGCATCTCCGCACCAGGGTGCGTGGCTATGGGTTGGCGCTGATCGGCGGCGGTATCGGCATTGTCTACCTGACCACCTTTGGCGCCTATCGCCTCTATGCCCTGATCCCGGCCACGCCCGCCTTTGCGATCTTTGTTGGGCTGGGCGTACTCTATGCCGTCATGGCCTTGCTCAATGACGCCCAGATTTTGGCCTTTCTGGCGTTGGTAGGCGGGCTACTGGCGCCGATCCTGGCCGCGAGCGGGGGCGGCAGTCATGTCATGCTCTTTAGCTACTATCTGGCAGTCAACACTGGCACCTTTGCCATTGCCTGGTTTAAAGCCTGGCGGCGGCTCAACCTGGCCAGCTTTGTGCTGGTGCTTGTGGCCGCGGGGGCGTGGGGCGCAGCAGAGTATATGCCGGCGCTCTTTAGCAGCACCGAACCATTCCTGATCATCTTCTTCCTCTTCTACCTGACCATTACGCTGCTTACGACCTTCCGCCCGCGCCAGCCTACCGCCCAAGGCAAGCTGGCCATCAGTGATGTGATCCTGCTCTTTGCCAACCCGCTGGTGACGCTTGCGTTGCAAGCTGCACTCGTTGGCCCATTGGCGGACGCCGGTGAACTCTGGCTGGCGCGCACTGCACTGGCGTTGGCGCTGGTCTATGCCGCGCTTGCGTTGTGGTCAGTGTGGCAGCAGCGCGGCAGAGCGCAAGGTCTGACCGTCGAAGCCTTTATCTTTCTCGCCACCTTCTTTCTGGCCATCAGCATTCCGCTGCTCTACGACCAACGGATCACCGCCGCGGTTTGGGCGATCCTGGGGGCGGCGCTTCACTGGTTGGGCGCGCGTCGGCGTCAGGGTTGGGCGCATCTGTGGGGCCTTGTTGTGCGCCTGGCGGCAACGGCAGCTTTTGTGGCGGATGTCGTTAACGTTCTGGACGAAACATCCGCGGCAGTGCAGGCGTTGCCCCTCTTTACCAACCACATCTACATTGGCGCCACCATTCTAAGCCTGAGCACGTTGCTCGCAGCTTGGTGGCTGCACACCGAAGAACAACGCCGCGCTAGCCTCTATCGTTGGTCCAGTGGTGGTATGCTGGTCTGGGGCTTACTTTGGTGGTTCGGCAGCGGTATGCTTGAGATCGGGCTGCACATCCCCAATGAACGCTATCTCTTTGCCAGTCTGGTGGCCTTTGTCATGTTCTCCTGTGTCAGTGCAGAGATGATTGGCAGTTGGTTGCAGTGGGGTGGCTTGCGGTTAACCCTGACGCTACTGTTACCCCTTCTCGCCTGGCTTGCGTTGGCCCAACTAGCTTGGGGTGAAACCGTGTGGTCCGGCGGCAGTTGGCTGGCTTGGCCCTTGGCCATCTTCGCCCACTTCTTTGCGCTCAAGCGTTTTGAACAGTGGCCCTGGCAAAAACATCGCTGGCAGGCGATCTTCCATGCCGGCGGCGTCTGGTTCGTCACCTTCCTGCTTACATGCTTGGCCTATGAATGGACAGGCCAGCAGACCGCAATCGCGACATGGCGCGGACTGCCCTTGTTGCTTGTGCCTACATTTGTGTTCTGCGTGGTCGGTATCCTTGCGGTGCGTCTGCCCTGGCCCTTTGGCAGCTATCCGCGCTGGTATAGCATAGGGGCGTCCTTGCCGCTGGCCTTGTATCTGGTGATCAGCCTCTTCATCGCCAGCGTCGAATTGGCCGGCAATAGCGCGCCTTTACCCTATCTGCCAGTGCTCAATCCGTTGACGCTCACAGTGGTGGTGGCTTTGCTTGTACTCTGGCAATGGTTGCGCAATGTGGAAACCGGTGCAGGCGAAGTGCTGCATTCGTTTGTGTGGCTGAGCAAGATAGCCGTGGGCATCTTGGCCTTTATGGCCCTCAATGCGGCGCTGGCCCGTGACATTCATCAGCTGTTCGGCGTGCCCTTTGTGTGGGATGCGCTCTTTGCCGCGGAGATCTTGCAGACGACCTATGCCATTGTCTGGAGTGTGCTGGCCCTAGTGCTCATGTTCTTGGGCAACCGCCGGGGCCGTGCGCAAAGTGGCTGGACCGCGGTCTGGTTCTTCGGCGCAGCCATCTTGGCCTTAACCGTGCTCAAACTCTTCCTGGTCGATCTGGCCAACACAGGGGCAATTGCGCGCATTGTCTCCTTTATGGGAGTGGGATTGCTCATTATCGTTATCGCCTACTTTGCGCCCCTGCCATCGCAACCTAAAGTGGCAGTACTCAATGAGAGTAGCGGGTAGCGGATGGCGGGTAGCGCGCCATCCGGTTTATCCATACCACACCAAGAGCCGCATTAACTGGCAGCTTTGAGCCTGTCAGGTCTGCGAGACCTGACAGGCTTGGTCGTCTTCCTAACTATGCGCTTGCGCCGGGGCTTCCTGCTTGCTGTGCCGGGCGCCGTGGGCGATCAGGAGGCGTCGCACTGGCGCGCGGTCGATGCTCTTCCCTGCCTCCTCGACCTCGTCCAACGGCGTTTGTCCACGATCGTTGAGGGCATTCACGTCGCCGCCGTACTCGATCAAGGCCGCAACCACCTTGACAAAACCGGCTTTCGCGGCGCAGTGCAGCGCCGTGCGGCCCTTATACCGCGCAGCCACGTCGGCGCCACAGCGAAGCATGGCCCGGGCGAGCGCGACGTTCTCCTTGTGCCCGCTGTTGCCCGTGCAACACAGGCCGACCCAAGCGCCCGGCTCCTGGTTGACATTTGCACCGCGTGCCACGAGCTTAGCGGCAATGGCGGGATCCATCACCCACGAGCCTGCGCCGATCGTGGCGGGGTTGGCGCCGTGCTCCAGCAGGAGATCGGTCAGCGCTTCGTCGCCCCGGTTCGCCGTGGCCCGCACCAGGCGCACGCTGTTCGCACCAACTGTCGCGCCCCGTTGCAATAGGAGGCGTGCGACTTCGATCTGTCCGGCAAAAGCCGCGTGCAGGAGCGGGGTGACCTGAGCGACGTCACACCCAGGGTCGTGCGCATCTGCCAGTGCAGGGGCCAAATCCAGCAACTTCTGGACGGCATCCAGATCGCCGAGGTACGCAGCGGTAAAGATGTCATACTGTGCGCCATGCTCGACCAGCAGGTCCATGATCGCTGTGCGGCGGTTGGCGAGCGCGCCGCACAGCGGGGTGATCCGCAGCATGGGGAGATCATAAAGCTTCGCATCGCTTCCCGGCGGCAGTGCCACCACGTTGGCATCCACCCCCTGGCGTAGGAGTTCCGCCGCGGCCCCCACCTTGCCGCACAGGGCCGCAACCAGTAAGAGCTTCGGTCCATGCAACCGGAACACCTGCGGCTGTGCCGAGGCCAGCGCCGCGATGCCTGCCGCATCGTCGCAGCGGACAGCGGGCAGGAGGCGTGGATCGGAAACATCGCGGAGCCGCTCCCCAGCCACAGGCTCGTCTGCTCGGCTGACGAGCGCCAACGCGAGGCGCGTAATGAGTGGTTTGATCGTGTTGACGAGGGTTGGCGCTTGAACCACTTCGGCAAGGGTGGCGAGGAAATGACCAAGCCAGCGTTCGGCCATGCCGTGGCTAATAGAGACCGGCTCATGCACTGCTTTGAGGCCCGGCGGCCACGCCGCGTCGAAGTAGGTCGGTGCACCGCCAAACCACGCCTCAAAAAAGAGCTTCTGCCGTGCACGTTCTCGGGTCAGGTCACGGTTGAACGCTGGGCGTAAAACGGTGTCCTGTTCGATCCGGTCGTAAAGCCCATCGACAAGCCTGGCCACCGCCGCCTGACCACCCATCGCCGTGAATGTTCCAGCCGGTGGAAAGAGCGGTGTGTGCGCGCCAGGGGCGCCCGCCTCTGGGCGTGGATCAAGTGCGCCGCGGTGATCGAGATTGGTCTGAAGTTGGAGCGAGATAGACGCCATGCTTTGCTGCCCCCTTCGTTTTATATCCTCCAACACAACCACAGATTTAAGCGATTACCGATTTTTGGTTTGCTGTGGTTTGCTAAGGAAAAATCCGTTTCACAACAGCACCCTAGCAGCCTGTAAATAGGCCGTGATTAGCGGATGGGGTTGCCCTGGCTGTGAGCGCATTTGCGGGAGAAAGAGCGTCGCCAGGTAGAAACGATGGCCTGGCAATTCGACCGCGCGCACTTCGCCTTCACGATCAAAGGCCACAAATTTGAGGTCGCTTGTACAAAAGTGGTCGGTGAAGGCCGCATTGAACCCATAGTTGCAGAGAAAATTTTCCAGCGCCTCAGCTTCGCCATAGGCCGCAGCAACTTGCGAACCTGCGATCAAGTGGACCACCTGCGTCTGCCCTACCAGCGAACAGGTCAGGCGACTAATGACTAGGGTGGCGGCCTCCGGGGATGACTCTTCGTGTTCGGCATCATCCATGCCAAGCACATGGCGGGCATACTCTACCAGAGTATGTTGAAAACCACCTCAAGTGCCGAAAAAAGGAAGGTTCGTTTCACGGGCAAAGCGAATGGCTGCCAGTGCACCTTCCATACTGACGTAGGGGCTGCCTGGCGAGCACCACAGCCCCTGCAATGCGGCTAAGTGGCCGACGTCATGGTGTTCAAGTTGTTGTGTCGGGAGCCATTCCACCGCCACCGGTTGTCCCATTGCTTCCGCCGCGTGGGCAATGGCCGCGTTTGTGGCCGTATGGGTGATGTTTTTGGGGTTAAAATCGCCGATGATACCGATCTTTAGCGCTGCTTGCATCGTGTATCTTCCTTAATGTCTGTCCGTAAATTCTCTGTGTCCAAGTCCACAACTCGACAAAGTAATGGACGCCACAACCGAATTTACGGATAGGTTCTTACCGATTCGCTGTGCCGATCCAGTCCACCGAGATGTCCGCCTTGGAACCCAAGCGTTCCATCAGTTCACCCGTGTGTTGCTGCAGATGACGCATTGAGTAAATTTGTAACTCGAATTTGTTCATCGGCAGCCAATCAAAGCCGGAGGGGGCGGAGAGATCCAGCGTCTGGGTCTGTTGGTCTACAGAGTGTTGACAAAACACGACATACTCCAGGATCTCCGCCCTGGTGTAGGGCTCGCCAATCTCGGGCACACGGTGGGGTGGCCAAGGCAGCGGCCCCATAAAATTATACTCTTCTCGATGTTTGGTCCAGGGCACAAAGTCTGCCCCCGTGTTGGCAAGATAGAGATGGGTGTAAAAGAGAGCATGATAGGCGACATGCCAAAATTTGGCCTTGTCGTCGGGATGATTCCAAAGGGCGTCGGGACATTGGTTAACGGCCTGTTCAAGCATCTTCAGCGCCGCCTGGTATTGAGACCGAATGACTGCGTGGTAGTCCATCTGATCTGCTCCTTTTTGTGTAGCGTAAGCTTAGCAGAGGTGAATAAACCAAAACGTATGTTCTATCAAGACAGCACTATTATACTGCACAATCGGTGCATTGTCCAATCATGCGCTAGTCGCTATCCCGCTTGTTGGGTAAAGTGGCAGGGCCCGGACGCGCTTCGGACGCGTCTCAACTACCATCAGGAGCGTCAGTAGATCTAAATTCAACGATTGTTTAGCTTAAGAAGAGGTGTTGCGCTATGACCCAACGCATTTCGTTTTTGCGCTTTATTCTGCTCCTGTTCTGTCTCAGTCAGCTACTCATTCCCAAGTTAGCCTTTGCTGTCCCTCTCCATCAGGACGACGCCGCGCTAGAGACTCCCTTTACAGTCGTCATTGGGGATGAGGTTAAGTTTGTGGACCCGCCCCAGACCCTGTATATCTACTTTGCCGCGGTCATGCGCGACAAACGATGCGCCATCAATGCCGAGTGCGCCAAGGCTGGCGACGCGCTCTTCCAACTCTTTGTGGGGCCGGAAAACCGGCAGGGGACCGAAATCTTTACCATCGGCACAGCGCCCGATCAGCGCCTGATCCACTATCAAGACTATGAAATTGAGTTGCTCGACGTGGATCCCGCTGCGCCTGAACCGGGGGAGAACTTTATCCTGATTGAATATCACCTGACCCTGGTGGTGCGCTTGGCGCCGAAAGAAATCTTGCCAATCGTTATGGATAACTGCCGCAACTTCACCCCTTATGATGCGGCGGCCATCCTGCAAGAGCCGGTCAATGGCGAGGCGCCCGTTGGCAATGTACTCTTTGGCCCATTACTTGACGACGATCTGGCGGAGGAACTGAGTGGTCTCTGTGGGTATACGAATCTCGCACCGGCCAGTGATACCGCTCGTGACAAGGGGCAAACCTATGTTGCCACTGCGCTTGATCATAGCCACGTGGTAGTGGCCGACCACCTGACCGCAGACATTCTCTATGCCACCAACGGCACCATGCAGACCGACTGGTTTGACCTCATAGCGCTGGCCGGTGTGGTGAGCGCCGCCAATCCCAACGATGACGGCAGCACCTTCGATTACCTCTACACCGCATTCAACGCCGGTGATTATGCCAGCCTGATGGATCTGCTCTATGCACAGGCCAGCGCCAGCCCTTCCTTTACGGTGGTCAAGGCGCCGTTGGCCCCAGATGACCCACACGATGAAGTGCTCTGGCTTTGGCAGACGCTGGACAACGGTTACTTCTCTCTGCTCATTAGCCGTCAGGATCGTGACTTTGATGTGGTCGCCGCCTTGCTGGGCCCAGAGGCGGAGGAAAAAACGGTGCGGGGCTATGCCCAGGTGATTCTGGCAAAGCTGGGTGAGACCAGCGGCGAGAACAACAACGCCACCGCGTGTGGCAGCCTGACCGTCGATGATGTGGCGCGTATTGTGGGCGAGCCGGTGCAGGTGCAAGCAGTGGCCAACGAACAAGGAGAGGGCTGTAAATATACGCCCATTACCGATCAACTGACCATTGACAAGGCAGATTTTACGGGGCGCTTCCAAACCCATGGTCTATTGGCCGGCATCGTACCGCCGCTAGCGGCGCAACGGCTGCTCTCAGGCATCGTGGAGGAGTTGTCCAATACCGGCCACGTGACCGATGGCGACGCCCTGGACGCGATCCTGAACGCCATTCAAAGCGACGATCTGACCCAGGCTCTCACCTTGATCAATCAATTAACCTGGGATTCGACGCGCTGGCAAGTGGAGATGTTGCCCCAGGTGAGTATCGATGCTGCTTTCCTGAGTGGCGAATCGGGCAATGGCTGGCCCCAATTTTTCCTCCTCTATAGCCGCCCCGAGGGTGGGCTCTATTACCTGACCGGCGTGCTCCAGTCGGAAATCGAGCAGGTGCGCGCCGACATTAGCGCCGCCGCACACCTGCTAACCGTGCCGACGCCTGAGTTCCTGCCGCCCAGCATCACCCCGCCGGCCACTATCACTCCCACCACAGGTAGCATTGGTTGCACGTTGTTCTCGCCGGCTATTATTACCGCCATTCTGGGGGAACCGGTGCGTGAACAGCCGGTGCTAAGTGAACAGGGTGATGGCTGCAAATATATACCCCAATCCGACACCACGGAGATTGCGCCGGGTGACTTCACACCCGGCTTTGACACCCACGGCGCCCTGGTCGGCATCATGCCCAAGCCTGCGGCCCAATGGTTGCTCTCGGAACTTGTTGACACACTGGAGGGTAATGTCGATGATCTTACAGATCTGCGCGCCGCGATCACAGAAGGAAAAATAGCCGACGCATTACAAATGCTGAACAGCGCAGATGTTCAGTCATCTCAACTGCAGCTCGCTCCAGTGCCTGAGGTGAGCGACGATATGGTCTGGATCCACAGCGAGGAGGAAGGCTATTTGCTTTCCTTCTTCCTGCGCGGTCAGACAGATGGCAGCATGTTGATCATTGCGGTGCAACTCCCGCCCGAGGGTGATGCAGAAGCCATGTATGCGGCTGTAGTGGAAGCGCTGACAGTGCAGGTCAATTAACGCAATATATAACATGTCACTTTTGATGACACTCAGTGCCATACACAACTGCCTCGCTCTTTGCTTTAATCATGACATGTACTTTTGGTTACCGTTTACCGAACTTCAAGTAAAAGCAGGGAGGATGTATGCAAGTTGTGCGTAGAGTTAGTGTCAGTTTTTTCCTCGCGTTACTCTGTGTGCTTGGCCTAGCTACAGTGGCGCTGGCCGAGAATGTGGTTACGGATGGAGACGGGCTCTCCGGCTTTGAGTTGTATACCAATGGTCTCATCTGGTGGAATGGGAACGCAGCCTGTGGTGAGAGCTTTCAGGCCGGCGCCGTCCATGTGCAGCCGCTGCTCACCGCGAATTTCGTGCTACCGCTGGTCAATGATTGTCATGCCTTGCAAGGTGGGCGCGCCAATGCGGTCCGCGATGAAGCCTATATTTACTTTTTCGTCCAGGGTCAATTAGTGCGCAAGCCGCTCATTGCAGATGAGACGACACCGGCTGAGACGATAGCGTCGGCCCCGGCGCTGCCGGCTGGCCAGGCCAGCGCCGCGCTCTTATTAGCGGAGGGCAACCTGTATTGGGGGCGGTACAATAGCACCACCCAGCAGTCGAGCTTGCAACAGATGGCCAATAGCGGCAATAGCGCACCCACGACGCTGACCACCGTCAATGGCGCCATTGTGCGGATGCGCAAAACCAGCTACATCGACAGTAACAACCAGGCCGTGCAGACGCTGGTGATTCTGCTGGACAACGGTGGTTTGTGGCGCTACCGGCTCAACCACGCCGGCGCGCCCCAGTTGCTTGCCGCCAACGTGACCGATTTTGCCATCCACCGCGTCACCAATCTTGCCGCGTCAACCACCTATGTCTATGCCGCTAACGGCCTGGAGCAGCCCGATCCTAGCACGCCTGCCGGTCGGCTGTTGCGCATCAATATCGATAACTTTCAGACCGCCATGGTCTATCAGGCGCAGGGACATAATCAGATTTTGGCCGTCGCTACCGATAGTGATCAGAACTTGCTGTTTGAGAGTAGCAAAAAGATCTATCTGCTAGAGGCTGCGGTGCAGTGCGATCTGTTATGCAGTATAACCCTACAACGGATCCTGCGTCACACCTTGCCGGCGACCAATGACGCCAATTGGCAACTGCTTTCTGCGCCAGGGGTGCGTGGCAACCTGCGCAGTGACAATACCTGGCTTTACTATATGGCGGAGCCGACGAATGGGCCGACGACCCGTATCGATAGAATTAGCACCGACGCGCCAGCCGTCGAGTTGGATCTGAAAGTTGACGGCGTGGAAGTGGTGCAGACCATCCAGAATCTGAAGATTGACGTGAAGCTAGTAACCGACAAGCCGACCTATGTACGCGGCTATGCCCACCTTGCCAAAAACACAACCGGCGTCGCCCGCTGGTATCCCGACGCCAGGCTGCGCGGCTTCCGCAATGGTCAGGAATTGGCCGGTTCACCCTTAGCGCCTCTGAATCAGCCGGCCCTAACCACGGAAAGCGACATCAACGTGCTCCGCAATGCTCTGGCGCGCAGCTATCTCTTCCAACTGCCGGAAGCTTGGGTGGCCGCAGGGGGCAACCTCACCTTTCAAATGACCCTCGACCCCCAGTTGAAATTGCCCGAAACGGGCAGTCGCGCCGATGATACGGGCGGGATGATGCAGGCGGCCCATCTGCTCAAGAAGCAGGATGTCTGTCTGGATTTTGTGCGAATTCACACCGACAGCACCATCAGCAACCTGCCGCGCGGCTTTACCAGCATTGTGGAACGGACGCGCTCAATGTTACCCATTCCCCAATTTGACATTCACCGCATTAATACAATTATCTCGCGCCCATCGTTGGAGGTCAATGTTGAATGTTGGGGGCCGTTTTGTGCACCGATTCCATCGATTGAAGGCAAGCCCTTTCACTTCCCACAAGACCGGGATCTGGCCATGGCCATCATGATCGGTTGGGATATTATCAACGGCAGCGCCGGTCAATGCCAAAATGTGCACACGGTGGGGATGGTGGCGCCCAATGAACAAGAGTTTAATGGCGTAGCCTTCCCCGTGATTTGGGCGTCTTTGGTGCGTATGGAAGCAGACGACGGCAGCGAAAGCTGGAATTCGCCCTTTGCCGGCCCCACGCTGGCCCATGAAATCGGCCATAATCTCTTCCGCTTTCATGTGGACCAAACAATGTCCGCAACTGATTGTGGCGGGAGCAAACCCAACTGGCCCTTTGATGACTATCCCTATGATACCTGTACCTTGGGCGGCAATAACACCTTCATGGGCTTTGACGCCATCCACCCAAGCGTGATCCTGCCGGAAAGCGCCGCCGACACCATGAGCTATGCCGACCGGGTCTGGACTTCTGACTTTACCTGGAACGGCATCCTCGGCTGGATTCCTGATGGACCGACAGGGGTGCAGGCTGCGGGGCAACATGACAACGCGGCGGACAGCCCCCAGTTACTGGTCTCTGGCGTCATTTCCGTCACCGAGCAACAGGGGCAATTCAACATGGTCTATCTCTTGCCCGCCGGGGTGGCGCCCCAGGCAAAGTTGAACGCCACCGCCGCCGGACACCATCGCACCGACACCGCCACTTACCAGATCCGCCAGTTGGACAGCAGCGGTGCGACGCTGGCCATTGACAGCTTGAGTGTCATCAGTTCATCGGGCCATATTAGCAACCTGGTGCCCTTTGCCCAATATATCCCTTTAAATGGGCAGACCAAACGGGTGCAACTTGCGGCTGGTGACCATGTGCTGGCCGAACGCACCGCCACCCCCCACACGCCTACGCTTACCCTCCACAAACCTGTGGTAGATGAAACTGCACACACCCTGGCCCTTGAATGGCTGTCGGCGGATGAAGACAACACACTGGCCGGCGGCTTTCATGACATGGTCACCTTTGTCATCCAATATAGCACCGACAACGGCGCCACCTGGCAGAATCTATTGATCAACTACCCATGGTTGGCGACAACGGTCGATACTCGTCAGCTTCCCGGCAGCAGTCAGGCGCGGGTGCGGATCATTGTCACCGATGGCTTTAACACCAACCTTGCCGTCTCTGAACCCTTTGTGCTCAAGCGCCATGCGCCGGAAGTTCTCTTTGCCGGCCTGGCTGAAGGCGCACGCGTGCCCTTTACGGAGACGATTCACCTGATGGGGCTGGCGCTCGATCCTGAAGAAGGAACGTTGGCCGGCGCCGACCTCCACTGGTCACTAAGTGGTCCCACCAGCCAAAGCAGCAGCGGGGAAGCGTGGATGCTCAGCCAATTAGCGCCAGGCAACTATACGGTTACGGTGAAGGCCACCGACAATGATGTCATGGTCGGAATCGGTCACCTGCACTTTGTGGTGCTGCCGCTGGTGGTGAACGAGGGCAGCGCCATCACTCTGGATGGTCACTGTGGGGACAGCGCCTATGCCGGGGCCACGGTGGTGCGCATTCCCCAGGCGAATAATGGCTATGCACGGGTCTGGTTAGCGCACCAGAATGGTAAACTCTATGCCTGCTTTGCCGATCTGACCCTGAGTCCAGCCGGGCAGCCCAAAATGATGGCCGGACTACGCATTGATACTAACAGCAGCGGTGAGACACAGGTGCAGAGTGGTGACATGGGTTTTCTGGTTGACCAGAATGGGCTTGCCTACCAATACACAGCGGCCAACGGTCATCTCACACCGAGCGCCACACCTCAACTTGGCTTTGCCGTCTGGGTCTTCCAAAATGCCCAAGGCTGGAACGCGGAGATGAGTATTGATGAGACGTTGGTTGGCGGCTGGGATCACGCGGTGCGACTCATGCTCAGCCACACAGCGGAAGGTGCGCTGTTCAGCGCCGGTGCAGGTGCACAGGGTCTTTGGCCACCGGCGGCCGGCGTGGATCAGCCGAACACATGGGCAGCCGCCTACTTGGGCGTCCTGCCGGCCCAACCCAATCGTGCGCCGGTGGCCAATGCGGGTGATGATCTCTTTGTCAACGTGGCGCTGACCCAAACCGTGCAACTCTATGGCGATTTGAGCGCTGACCCTGATGGCGACGCGCTGAGCTATCTTTGGACGCAGGTGGCAGGGCCGACCGTTGCGCTGCTGGACGCAACCACTGCTCTGCCCAGCTTTGTGACGGGACCTGTCAACACCAGCACCACCTTGCGTTTCCAACTGGTCGTCAACGATGGCGCACTGAATAGCCCGGCGGATGAGGTGGTTATCAAACTGTTGCCGACCCTGCGCCCCCACACGCCGGCGACCTACACACCGCCCGATTATCAGGCCGGCGCGACGCAGCAACTGTTCTTGCCTTTTGTGACAAAGTAGGTCAGTAGGTCAGTGGGACAGTAGACAGTAAACAGTAGACGGTAGACAGTGACTGTCGCACTATTGGCCTATTTACGCCGTCATGGACTAATACTACAACAAACAAGACTTTGAAAGGTGACTGTCACTGCCCACGAGTAGCCGGGTAGAAAGGATTTAGCTCCCGGCAGTGACAGTCACCTGGAACTGCTCGAAATCTCGTTGTAGTGCTAGAAGGCGGCTTGCAACTAACTTCTATCCGGCAGATCCGTTCAATCCGCTAAAATCGCCGTTACACCTGTGGATAGGATTGTACGATCTGCGCTACACTTATAGCGGCCCCATTTTGCCACGCGCTGTCATACTGCGTAGGGGCCAGGTGAGTGGATGCCAGTGTCAGCGCTTCCTCGTAAGCTGTGCGCTCAATAGCCGGCAAAGGCGCACCAATCGTATGGCGTAGGGTCGAGGCGGCGGCCAAGAATTGCACGGCTTCGGTCAGGTTTTCGGTGGTAGTTGCGTTATATGCTCGCGCCACGCCCATGCCTTCCAGGGCAAAGGCGGCGCGGCGCCGGTCGCCAATGGAGTGGGCAAGGCCAAGCGCTCGTGCATGGTAGGCGAAGGAGTGCACGTAGTCCTGTTGTCGGTAAGCGGCTTGTCCCAGATCTACTAAGACTGTGGCGACGCCCGCGCGATCGTCCTGTTCCTCAAAGGCGCCTAGGCACTCCTCTAAAATCTGCATGCCCGCCGCAAGCTGGCCCAACCGTACCAGCGCCATTGCTTCGATCTCGCGGCTATAGCTCAGGCTCACGACATCACCAATGCCGTGCTGCAAGGTAATGACCTGGCGCGCCAGGTCGATAGAGCGCAGATAGTCCCCTTGCCAATAGGCGGCAATGCTGGCATAGGTCAGCGAGCGGGCCATGCCGATGGTGTCGCCGGCGTCGGCGTAACGCGCCTGACTCTCTTCATGAAGGGCCAACGCCCGCGCGTAGTCACCCTGATCCTTGGCAATCAGCCCCAACCCGTTGAGGATCGCGGCCGCTTCCAATTGATCTCGTTCAGGGCGACAAAGTTCAAGTGCTTGTTGGTAAAGTTGCGTCGCTTGCTCATAGTCACTTTGATGCAGCGCAATGGCCGCGCGACAGCGTAGCGCCGCGCGCACGGCGCTATCTTCTTCCAGCGTCAAGGCCAGACGTTCACTGGCTGTGGCAAAAGTGGCCGCGGCGGGCAGATCACCCTGACCCAACGCCATGCGCGCCGCGGCCAACCAGGCATTGGTTGCCGCGGTTAAATGCCCTACCTCACGCCCCTGCTGGTGAGTCCCTTTAGGCGCCGCGGCCAAGAACTTCTCTAACCAACTGCGCCCTTCACTAAAGTAGCCGCGAATCCCCCACAAGCTATTGGCCAACAGGGTTGCCAATTGTAGCCCCGCAACTGGGGTGGTTTGAAGTTGCCACGTAAGGGCGCTGCGCAAATTGGTATGTTCCAGCGTCAGCCGCTTGAGCACTTGCTCGGCCGCGTCCGTTTGCAGTTGGGGCAGACTCGCGGCCACTAAGCGGCTATAGAAGGCGGCGTGGCGCGCCTGTAACTCTGCATGCACGCCCTGTTCGCGCTGTTTGGCCTGGGCGTACTCACGCACCATCTGTAACATAGTGTAGCGCGCCTTGCCCTGCTCATCCACACTGTATTGGAGTAGGCTCTTCTCCACCAACCCCAGTAAGAGTCCGTTCACAAGCGCCTCATCCAGGTCGGTTAACGCGGCGAGCGCCGCGGCGGTGCTGCTGCCGTTGATGACGCCAAAGGCAATAAAGAGTTTCTGCTCTACAAGGGTCAGCAGATTGTAGCTCCAATCCATGGCCCCGCGCAAGGTCTGTTGGCGTGGCGTCAGGTCGCGCGGACCACCCGTCAGCGCCAACAATTGGGAGCGCAATTGATCCAACAGCGTGGCGGGATTCTGCCATTTAATGCGCGCCGCGGCCATCTCAATCGCCAGGGGCAGACCATCCAACCAGGCGCAGATCTGGGCAACCGTTGCACCATTGTCACGGGTAATCGCAAAATCGGGGCGCACGGCGCGGGCGCGCTGTACAAAGAGTTCGACAGCTGGGTACATTTCCAGCAGCGCGGCGGAGGGCAAATGGTGGATGTCGGGAATGGCCAGGGGCGCCACCGGAAACTCGTATTCGCCATAGAGTTTGAGCGTCTCGCGGCTGCTCACAATGATCTTGAGTTCCGGTGCGGCGGTCAGCAATTCGCTAATGTCGGGCGCCGCGTCCACCACCTGCTCAAAATTATCTAGCACTAACAGCAACTGTTGTTGGCTTAACAGCGCCTGCAAAGTGGCCAGGAGCGACTCGCCCGCGCTCTCTCGCACCTGGAGCGTTTGTGCAATGGCAGCCAAAACGAGTGTCGGATCGCTAATCGGGGCTAGGGGGACAAAACAGGCGCCATGAGCAAACTCCCTTTGTAATGCTTTGGCCAAGGCCAGGCTAAGGCGCGTCTTCCCGGCGCCAGGGGGTCCCACCAACGTCAGCAGCCGGACATGGTCTAGCCGCAGCAACGCACAACCGCTCTGCAATTCGCGCTCGCGGCCGACCAGACCAGTGAGTGGCGTAGGCAGATAGTAGCCGGTGGGAGTTGCTTTGGGCAGCGTCACCACTGTGCTGCTGGTCGCAGCAGGTGTGGCTTGAAGTTGGGCTGGCGCTGCAAACGTGACCTGGGCGCCGCGGGCAAAGGCGACAAAAGCATCCTGTTCGGCGGCGGACACGCCAACGGCTTCGGCGAGTAGTTGGGCCAGTTCTTTTGATGGTATAAGGTCGTCGGACTCGATCTTGCGCAGCGTTGATAAGGAACAGGCGGTACGCTGCGCCAATTCTTGTTGGGTTAGATCAAGGGCGCGCCGTCGTTGTTTGAGCCAAGCGCCAAAGGACAGTGAATCGCTCATTAGATAATAGGCAATGAATCTAGCGATGCGGCATATCGTCAACGATGATGCGTAGCCTTGGTTCATGCCCCTACGCTCTACACACGATTAAATACTGGTAAATACTGGCGCCAGTATAGCACAAAGTCAGAGCAAGATCAATGGGGTTTCATCTGCAATTTAGGGCAATCCTAAGTATGTCCTAGATCACATAGCTTATGCGTGACATGTCACTTTTTATGGTGTTCAGTGCCATACCCGACCGTGCATCTCTATGATTTACTGTACATCAAACAACACTTAGCAAGTGCAACAGACAACTATGGAGATGATGCAATTATGACGACCTTCATTCAAAAACCGACCGATTCATTCCTTCCCCAACCAACACAGCCCTCATTGCCACCAATGACCGCGGGCTGGCCGTTGCTTGGCGCACTGCCGACACTGGTGCGTAAGCAGATCGACTTTTTGCCGGATGCGCAGCAACGTTATGGCGACATCTATACGCTTAATCTCGGCATGGTCAAGGCTGTGGTATTAAACCATCCCGATCATGCCCAGCATGTCTTTCGGGATAAGACGCGCAACTATCGCAAAGGGGGGAAATTTTGGGATATTGTGCGCGAACTGCTGGGCAACGGTCTGGTCGTCAGCGAGGGAGATTACTGGCGGCGGCAGCGGCGTATGTTGCAACCCCAGTTTCATCGCCAGCGATTGGCCGCACTCACCACGCTGATGAGCGAGGCTATTACCGAAGGATTGAGCAAATGGCCTACCGCAGGTGAACAGCCTTTAGAATTGGGCGCGGCCTTCTCGGACATCACCATGCGCGTGATCACCCGCACCATGTTGGGCGGCACACTAGAACGGAGCGAGATCGAGCAAGTGAGCGCCGCGCTGACCTATGCCATCAATTACACCATGCCGGCTATGCTCACGCGTAACCTGCCAAAGTGGCTCTTTGCGGCCCGTGAACGCCGCTTCCACGAAGCAATTGCCCAGATCGACGCGGTGCTCTTCAAAGTGATCGAGCGCAGCCGCCAGGCCATTGAAGCCGGCGATTATGCCGACAATCTGTTGTCGATGATGCTTACCCTGGTTGATGAGGAGACGGGCGAGAGAATGACCGACCAGCAGATCCGTGATGAAGCGATCACAATCTTTCTGGCCGGCTATGAGACAACGGCTGTAGCGTTGACCTGGGCGCTGCCGCTGCTATTGCACAATCCGGAGTGCCTGCAGAAATTGCAGACGGAGATCGACACCGTATTGGGTGGTCAACCGGTCACCTTTGACAAGATTGGGCAGCTTAGCTACACACGCATGGTGCTGCAAGAGGTCATGCGGTTGCGTCCGCCCGCTTCCTGGCTGCCACGCACTGCGGTGGAGGATGATGAGATTGGGGGATACGCAATTCCTGCCGGCACGATGGTAGTGCTGCCCATCTAGTAACTACTCAGGCATAGGCTGAGTAGAGGGGACGAAAGGTTGTCCAGCAAGCGAGTCACGGATAGCAGAAATAACATTCAAGCCCTGTTTGCGAACGGTAGAGATGTAGGAACGAATGGCGCAGAAGGTGTCAGCGCCGTCGGAAGTACGGAAAGCACCAGAAACTTTCTGCTTGACTTTGATCATACGCACATCGCGCTCGGCGAGATTATTGTCAAAGGGAACGCGGAAATCATACATGAAGGCAAGGACACCTTCTTTGTGGATTGCGAGGCGGTCGAGTAAGTTTTTGGGAGGGGATTGTTTGGGCTTGCCCCGTTTTTTAGGATAGGGTTCGGAGGGAGGCGGATTTTCCGCAAAGCCCAGTTGCAAAATGGCGTCGTAGCGTTTTGCAAAGTCAAGGCACTGCACTGAGGAGAGGGAATTGCGCTCAGCGGGTGCGGCATCGACTGCGACTTTAATCTCAAGGAGCAGTTGACTCATCTGCGTCGGCCATGTTTGTTGATATTGCTCAGAGATAAAGCGCAGTTCGCGCAGGTGGTGGGCGTTGCAGAAGGCATGGTCAACTTGGTCAAAGGTCAGGTAAGATGACCAGTGGTCATGAACAATGCGTCCGGTTGCGGTGGGCAAAATGCCAATTGCTTTCATCGCCTTTTGGCCTCGTTTGGGGTGGACTTCGTAATGGGTGAGGCGCTCTGTACTGCTGACATGGAGCCATTCGAGATGACCTTCCACCCGAACCCCACTTTCATCATGGTGGGTGACAGCTTCCTGGATGAGTGCCTGCTTGATGGCCTCAAGCGCTGGTTCGCTGCCCGCTTGGACAGCTTGATTTGCCTCCTGGATGATCGCTTCTGCTGGTTGGTGACCATAGAAATCCCCCAGTAGCTCACAACTGCGGGCGATTGGCAGGAGTTGATAGGTGTTGAGATAGCAGGCTTGGGCTTTGAATAACTCGCCATACTGTACCGGTTGCGTGACACCGGCTGGGAAGGTGGCTTTCACCCGCTTCTGACAGCAGGGACAGACTTTAATTTCGCTGCGATGTTCGGTCACCTCCAACTCGACTGGCGGCACATCATAGACCTGACGTCGCATATGTTCAATGACCTCTATCTGACTCAAGTCATGGGCACACTCTGGACAAACCGACAATTCATGCACGATTACATGGTCTGGATTTTCGCTCATTTGGAGCGTATGCCCTTGATGCCCTTTCTGTCCACCGCGCTTGCGACCGCTTTTTTGACGCAAGCTCTCCGTTCGCCGTTTCTTGAGTCCGTCGCTACTTGGTGGCTTGCCGCTATTGCGACTATCTTTCGCAACTTGATCTTTCAGTCGCTGGATTTCGTTTGCTTGTTCTTTGAGTTGCTTGCGCAGTTCCTCGTTCTGCGCAAGCAATTCTTGATTTTGAGCCCATAGCAACCTTTCCAATTCCGTCCGTTCGGATTGGTTTATCAACTTCTCTATTTGTTGATTCAATTGCTTTTCTGGCTCACTCATAATTACACACTTTACCGCTGCTCTCTTTGATTTACGTTTGCTTTCTGTTTGCTTTTTAGTTCAATTTGTATGCCTGAGTAGTTACCCCATCTACATGTATCACCATCATCCGGCTTTCTGGGATGAGCCCACCAAGTTTGACCCGGAGCGTTTTAGTGCCGAACAGAGCGCCAAACGCCATCCCTTTGCCTGGATTCCCTTTGGCGCGGGTCAACGGCTTTGCCTGGGCCGTGACTTTGCCATGCTGGAAGGGCAGATGATTCTTGCCACCGTCTTGCAACAATTCAATCTAAGGCCGGTCAGCAATGAACTCCCCTTGCCCAAGTTGGCTGCCACCTTGAAGCCGCGGGGGGAGGTAGTCATGCATTGCCAACCGCGCGCCTAAATCTTTTCTCCCGCTTTTTATCCCGCTGAGCGGCTTCCTATCGCCGGCTAGATGGAGTTTAATCAAGGCTATGTGCCGCTTTTCCTACAGAGCAAGGTATCGTCAGCGGCTAACCATGACCTTTGTGGTCACTACTTTTAAAGGAATGATCTCATGCACGTGAACTTACGCGACGCACTGCTTAGCGAGCAGCCCCAGACCCTCTATCCCCCAATCCTTGTTGGCCCCAGCACAGTCCGCTACACCTGGACGGACCAGTGGGTGCGCATACCCCAGACCGCTAGTGGACGGATCGATGGCCGCACCCACGGCCTTGCTGTCACCCAAGGGGGGCAGCTGATCTTGTTTCATCAGGCGGATCCGGCAGTTGTGATCTACAGCTCGGAGGGCGTCCTTGTTGACGCCTGGGGGGACAATTTCCCTGGCGCGCATGGATTGACCCTGGTGCAGGAAGGCGATGAGGAGTTTCTGTGGCTGGCCGACTCAAAAACCGGCGAGGTGGCCAAGACGACCCTCAGCGGACGCACCGTCCTCAACCTGCAGCGCCCGGCGCTGTCCATTTATGCGAACAGCAAATACGCGCCTACTTGGGTCGCCGTCCATGAAGAACGGCACGGCGGCAATGGCGACATCTGGGTGACCGATGGCTATGGTGCAAGCTATATCCACTGTTATGACAAAGTGGGCCACTATATCGACAGCATCAACGGGACTGAGGGCGGGGCGGGCGCATTCAAGTGCCCACACAGCATCTTTATGGATACACGCAAGACACAACCCGAACTCTACATTGCCGACCGGGGCAACCGACGCGTCCAGGTCTACGATGTGGAAGGCAACTATCTGCGTGTCTTTGGCGCAGACTTCCTAACCAGCCCTTGCGCTTTTGCCATTAGCGGTGAGCGGCTCATTATCCCCGAGCTACGCGCCCGCGTCGCCATTTTGGACGGACAGGATCGCTTATTGGGCTATTTGGGGGAAAACGAAGCAACCTGCGAGCAGCCAGGATGGCCTAATCATTCAGCCGAGTGGATTCACCCCGGCAAGTTTAACAGTCCCCATGGCGTCGCCGTCGATGCACAAGGCAACCTCTACATCGCGGAGTGGATCATTGGTGGCCGCGTTACAAAGTTAACGCCTGTTGGCTTTACACCCTCCATCTAACGGACTATTTAGTTTGGGGTAACAAGTCGGAGAGAGTAGCAACATTTTGGCAGGGGTTGCGAGCTACCTCAGGTAAGACAGTATCTTTGCTTCGTACTGTCTTACCTTGGTGCGCGCTTGCGTACGGTCCGTCACATTAAACGTGCTGATACAGAGTTCGCGCAGGGATTGGCGCACATGTTCAAGTTGAATACCAATGCGGATCTCTGCCTTGGACAGCAGGCCGGGGTCATAGTGATCCAGGCAAAAACGTAGCAATTCCGCCGAGGGATAGTAGTAGAGCGTGCGCGCAATTTCATAGCCCCACCAGCCGGCGCGACATTCATCCCAGTCAATCAGCATGGGACCATTGGCTGTGTACAGCAGATTAGAGGGCAGCATATCCCCGTGCAGCAACACTGGCCTCACAGGTGACTGAATCTGTTGCGCCAGTTGACGTACAGTGGCAAAGATAGTGCGCAGGAAGCCCCGTGTGGTGATGTCCAAGCGTTCCAGATCCCAGATCGACGCGCCTAGCGCCAGTACCTGCCCAAAGGAGTGATCAATGACCTCATCCATACTGAGGAAGTACTCTTGCAGGGACTCGTACTGGGGACCATCTGCCAGATAGCCAAAAGCCGACATCTCGATGCTGTGGACCTGTTTGAGCACAGCAAGAAAATCGCTCAGCCAGACAAAATCTCCGGTATTGGCGACTGACGGATCCAACGCAGTGCCTACCAGCCACGGCTGCACAAAAAAGCCATAGGGCACAATCTCACTGCCGGTGCTGTGGTAGACAATGCGATAGTCACCAATGCCGCTTTGGCGCAGCAAATTGTAGCAGACGCGCAAATTCGCCACCGAAGGGTAGCCCTTGCGTGTAGGAATTTTCAAAAGATAGCGCGGCTGCACTTCGCCCTTCACATAGAGCTGATAGGTAGGGTTTTGGCCAATCCCCACATATCTCCAACCGGTAATCGACAAGGAAAGTGCTTGCCCTATCTGCTGGACAATTTGCGTCAGGAGTAAACTTTCCTGTGCCAGAAGCAGCTTGTAGGTTGGTGTTACAGTGAACACAAGCTTCTCCAGTTAATGATCACTCAATCTATTCCTACTCCCTACAATAAAGGCTTATACAGGTCTCCGGTGAAATCGTCCCATTCTTTTCTGATAATTGCAACGATTTCACCTCTGCGTCCATATGAGCGCAGATAAAACCCCTAAAAGTCGCATAAATAGCCCCCTATTTTTCTGTGTACAATGTGCAACTTTTATAGGGTTTGTCTATTCGCTTTGACCTGCGCGATTCCGCCCTACTGAACCCATTGGAAGATGGGGTCGTTTACTTCGGCGACTAGCGTTGACTTTTGGCCTGGCGTGGCCACCCACAAATAGAGTAGCGGCTCGGCCGCCTCAAGGCGACCCGTCACATAACCAATTGTATTGGTTTCTGAATTCCAGGCATAGGATAAAGTCTCGGTGCTAGGCAGTTGTTCAATGCCATCTTGCAAATTCAAAAGATGAAGCGTCTTGGCGCCACGGTCCGGTTCAGCCGTCAGATAGGCAAACCACTTGCCATCTGGTGACCAGCTAGGCGCTTCGCCACTGGTTGCACTGATCTGAGTCAACTTATGCTGTTGCAGTTCAAGTTGATAGATTCCATCCGCCGTCACCACTGCCACGGCAGCACCGTCCGCCGACCAGGCGCCTGCCCAGCTATCAAAATCGGTTAGCTGGGTTAGGCCATCCCCCTCAACGCCAATTTGATAGACACGTCGTTCGTTGCCCTGCCACAGATCAAAGAGCAGCGTAGCGCCATCAGGAGACCAGGCAAAATTGCTGACACCAGCCGCGACTTCGCCAGGCAAGCGGTGCTCTTTACCCGCGGCTACGTTATATACGCCGATTTGCGTAGACGCGCCTTCGCCGGTCAGATAGGCCAGAGAGTTGCCACCAGAGGCCCAGGCCAGCGCTGATTTCTTTTCATCTCCTGTCGAAACGCGCTGCGTGCGGCCACTGGCAAGATCCAGTAAGTAGACTTGGCTCAACCCACCGCTGAGATAGGCCACACGCTGACCGGCGCGTGATCCAACCCCAGCCCGCCCAATGACGTTGAGCGCACGCGGCTGGTCGCCGCTATGCGCCACATAAAGCGCCGGCACGCCCTCTTCCTTAATAGAAAACAACAATTCATTTGCACGTAATGTATGGGATGAATTGTTGAAGTAGGGAATGTGCACGAAATCCAGTGACGGCAGCGCAACCCCCAGCTTAGGCGCAAGAGAGACAGCCAAACAGAGCAGGAGGATAATCAGCGTTGCAACGATTATGCGCGGTGAACGGAAAAACAAAGTTCGCTTAGGGGCAGTATCAACGGTCAACAGCAGGGGCACCCGTTTGGTGACGCCATCTAAATCGACCTCGATCCACTCCTGATAACTTTTGGCTATCATAAGTTGACGAGTGTCCACCATGACTTCAAAATCAAGCGGAAAAGGGCGTTCGCCATAGACGCGCTTGCCTTTCGCCACCTGAAACCAGCGATCGGATGAACTATAGTTAAAGCGGATATTGTGAACAGGCCCACCAAGATTGCCCACCTGGAAATGCTCAGTGTAGCGTTTACCGGGGCGCACCACGCCTAGGTCTACAGCAGCAGGATAGACAACCGGTTGTGGACTTTGTACGGCATCTTGTGGCGAAAATCGAGTTGCAGTCCCCATGAGCACCTGAAACGCGACATTAATCTGTTTCAGTTTTTCTTCAGCGTAGGCTTTATCGGATGCATTGGCAAATCGATCAGGATGATAGATTCGCACTAACTGCCGGTACTGCATTTTAATTTGCTCCGCTGTAGCCGTAGTCGGCACATCTAACACATTATAATACTCTTGCATACAACTCTCCACACCACGTACAGTTACATACTTTACACCAGTGAGAACCTAGCTTGTGTATCATTTACTACTTATTTTGCAGCCTCACGAGCAGTATAGGAAATAGCGTCGTACTCCGTACAACAGGCTACTTTTTGGCGCTTGTCGGGCCCTGTTGACAGTGGCAACACACCAACCTATCAAGTTTTAGAAGCCTTTCAGGTGCACCACTGGTCAATGCCGCAACGTCAACGGAGCCTAGTATAGCCTAATATAGAATTGGCATTGAAAAGCGGTCACTACTACACAAACGTGGGTATCTCAAACCACAACTTACAAAATATAAATTTGGCTCATAAGTATTTATTCCGATTTAATTTTCGCCGCTGGCGGTACGCCTTTGGCGCCTAATGACTACTTGAGTAAAGAATTAAATCGGAATAAGGGCTATATAGGTCTGCGGGTAAAATCGCTTCATTTGTCTCTGGTATTGGAAGCGATTTCACCGCTTCGCCCATATGAGCGTATAAATTTTGTATCAGCAATGGAGGTTGCGATGAGATTTATTCACTCTTTTAACTCAAAACTATTGCTAATCGTAATCTAATGAACAGTTCAGTGTTGAGTGAGGAGCCAGACAGCTAAACAGTTTATTAATCAAACCAATCAAATACATAAGAATAATTATCTAGCTTACTATATATATTAAAAGCAAAAAACAGATTCTCATATACTAACAATAAACTAAGGTTAACTAATAATACTACATATTTCGTACAGTAAACAAGATTTGTATTCTATTTGATCTAGATATACGTAGAAAATAGTAGCACCAAACCGAACAATTTTCTCTGACATTCAGCTTACAATTCTAGCAAAAATGACTAAATTATAAACAAGACAAAGGTTACGTAGCTCCTACAAGTCTGCGGGTGAATCGCTTCATGCTCGCTGGTATTGGTAGCAGTTTCACCGCATCGTCTAAAGGAGCGCTATTATATTCACGGGCTAGCGATCCGATTGGACGAATTTAACGCTTTATGGTATAAAGGTGTGGATGGCAGCAGCAGCTGTTTTAGACTATGCGTCTGTAGCTCAGCGGACTAGAGCACTGGTCTTCGGAACCAGGTGTCGGGGGTTCGAATCCCTCCAGGCGTGCTTCTTACATTGTAGCGAAATTTATGGATCTTCATGTTAGGGATGAATTCACTATGAGTGACGGGTAAAGCGCCACTCGCTATCCGCCACTTAGCTTGTCAAGCGCCTTATGTCGCGAAGATTCAAATTTATTAGCGCCCATAGTTCTAGGGATCAGATAGGACATGGTATAATCACGCCATGAAGCAAGCGGTCCCATCATCTACCACTCCTTTTGTTTCGCCACCCGTCTCATCATCTGAACAGAGTACTGAGCAAGGCTCGGCTATGCAACGGACTGGACGGCGCATTCTGATCAACACCAGCGCTTTGGCTAGCTCTAGCCTTTGGCGGATTGCAACCAGCTTCGCGCTTCAGCTTGTCATTGCACGCGCTCTTGGCGTCACCGGTCTTGGCCAATATACGATTGCCTTGGCCTATCTGAACGTGTGTCAGATCCTTACCGAGCTTGGTTTACCGGCCATGCTGGTGCGCGATCTTGCGCAAATGCCCTGGCTGCGACGCAGCTATTACTATCGGGCCCTGAGTATACAAATCGTCGCCAGTTTGTTGGTCTGGGGTGGGCTAATCGCCGTTACAGCCCTCTTGCCTTTGCCCCCCGCGACGCGTATGATCTTATGGATTGTGGGCGCTTCTTTACCCTTTTATGCCATTACCTCGGCGACCCAAACGCTCTTTCAAGCCGGTGAGCGCATGGAAGTCGTAATGGGAATTGAAGTGCTCATCAATACCGCTATTTTGGGCATTAGTCTTGGCGTGATTCAATGGGGCGGGACAACTTACCATCTGGCCATGGTTTTGGTGATCACGCAGTTGATATCGGCAATTCTAGGGGTGATCCTGCTGGCGCGCAGCCAACTACTGGCTGAACCGCAAACGCAGGTAGCGTGGCAGTGGTCCATGCTCTGGCGGCGCAGTGGCCCTTTTTATGTTCTGGCCCTTGCCGATGTGCTGTTACAGCGTGCGGATATTGTGCTGCTCAGTATTGTGGCGGGCGAGTCGGTGACCGGCCTTTATGGCGCGGCCTACAATTTGGTGCGGGTAGCCTTTAAATTGGTGCAGAATTTTTGGGGTGCGCTCTATCCGACTCTGAGCCGCCTCCATCATCAAGTTCCGGTTCACTATCGACGTTTGGGAAACTTTAGTCTGCGCTATGGGTTGCTCACCTTGCTAGCCGCGGCGGCGATTGGCGCCGGCGTGGCCCAGGATGTGTTGCACCTGATCTATGGCGCCAATTACGCGGAAGCGGTGCTGGTATTACAGATTTTGCTGTGGAGTGCGCCCATCTACTTGCTAGAAAATTTTGCGCAGACACTCTTAATGATCGAGCAGCGTCCACTGCAAAGTCTGCTCATCACCGGCTTGCATTTAGGGGTGCTGGTGTTGCTGCTGCCTTTGTTGGCCACCGCACTGGCTGCGCCCGGGGCAGCGTGGGCGGCGCTGATCGCCGGCGGCATGGGCGGGCTCAGCAGTCTCTATCTGCTGCGTCGATGGCGCATGCCTGGCGCCATTACCTACCCCTGGTTGGTGCTGTTGCTCAGCGGAGGAACTTGTCTGCTTGCGCTGTGGCTACCGGTGACTTGGCCCTGGCGCATCTTACTTTGTAGTTTGCTCTATCTGTTGGCCGCCTGGAGCACCAGACTGGTGACGCCACAAGATTGGCAACTGGTGCGCAGAGTTGTGCTTAACAAAGAGCTATAATTTGGTAAAGTTGCGCGATTGCAATAAAATGGTTGTTTGTGTTGCTCACCAAAGGTCATCAGGGATAATGCAATGGATGCTGCTACCGAGCCTGTGCAATTGGAAACCGATGAATTTGCCGCGCACGCGCGTCCCTATCGTGTGCTTATGATCGCGCCTACCAGCTTTTTTGCTGACTATGGCTGCCACGTGCGCATTTATGAAGAGACGCAGATCTTGCAAAAGATGGGCCATCAGGTCACCATTGCCACCTATCACAATGGCAAAGCGGTGCCTGGTTTTGACATACATCGCACCTTGCCCATTCCCTGGCGACAACATTACGAGGTAGGTTCGAGCCGGCATAAGATTGCCTTCGATCTCCTCCTGGGTCTTAAAGCCTTACAGCTTCTCCTACGCCGGCGCTACGATGTGATCCATGCTCATCTCCATGAGGGAGCGTTAATTGGCATCATTCTGGCGCGCCTATTTCGCATTCCGGTCGTCTTTGATTTTCAGGGGAGCCTGACCGAAGAGATGATCGATCATCACTTCCTCAGCCGCAACAGCTTTTTCTATCCGCTGGTGCGTGGCCTGGAAGAATGGATTGACCGTTCAGCGCCCATTATCTTCCCTAGTTCGGCCGAAGGACGTAGAATTCTGCTCGAACAATTTAAAGGCGACCCGGAACGAGTGCGCACCTTATCGGATCGGGTCGATACAGACATCTTTGTGCCGGCAGAGCAATATCCCGCCGGCGCATTGGCTGCCCTACGCCAACAGTGGGAGATTCCGGCTGACGCTAAACTCATTGTTTATTTGGGGTTACTGGCCGAATATCAGGGCACCGATTTATTGTTGCAGGCAATCAAGCGTATCCTTCAGCAACGTTCAGACGTGTATCTACTGTTAATGGGATTTCCTGGCATTGACATCTACCAACAACAGGCGGTAAGCCTTGGCATCCAGCATAACGTGCGTTTTACCGGTCGCATTCCCTATACAGAGGCGCCCCGTTATCTGGCCACAGGTGATGTTGCCGTGGCGCCCAAGCTAAGTCTGACCGAAAGCGCCGGGAAGTTGCTTAACTATATGGCCGTCGGTTTACCGACTGTGGCCTTTGATACACCTGTAGCGCGTGAATACCTAGGGGTGCACGGCTTGCTGGCAACACGCGGCGATGTCCAAAGTCTGGCGGATAAGTTACTGGTTGCGCTTGCTTCACCGGAGTTAGGACCACCGCTACGCCAGCGTGCACTGCAACACTTCAGTTGGCAGCGTGCCGGCGAACAGATCGTTGCTGCGTATGGGGAGTTGACCCAGGGCAGCCTTGAGACCGACAAAGTTCATACAGAATGGATAGTTACACAAAAATAGTGCAACGCATTGTGCCGCTGCTTGGATTAACTGTCGGCATATTTATCTACTATTGTCTGACGACACCCCTCTTGCAAGCTGCCGAGCCGCAACAAGGGACAGTGCCACCTTATGCGATCTATTTGCCGGTGGTTACTGCTCAACCTTCCGTGGCAGAGCGGATTGGCTTTGGGCTAACCAGCCCGCCACTTAACCGCTATCCCAACATAGAGTCCTTGGGCGCGCGTTGGTATCTCGATTGGCAGGTCAAGCTCGCCCCAGAACGTCCCAACCAGATGGACTATGTGCAGATGGTGCGCGTCCATCAGAAGCTAGCTTGTGGCGCCTGGTTTCACAGCGATCACAACCTTTGCCCCTACACCACCCCCCATGACTATGTCTATAAACCCAGCCAGGCCACCATTGAAGCTGCGGCCAAGGCGAATCCAGGTTCACTCTGGCTCATTGGCAACGAAATGGACCGCATTGACTGGGCCTATTGCGCCGAGTGGGAGGGTGCTTTTTGTAAAAAAGTCGCCTATAACGGTCAAGATGAAATGTTGCCGGCGACCTACGCCGTTGCCTACCATGATCTTTATCACATCATCAAAGCGGCCGATCCGGAAGCACAGCTTGCCATTGGCGGCCTTATTCAAGCCACACCCCTACGGCTGCAATACCTTACCGAGGTTTGGAATGCCTATACCCAAACCTACTCGGTCACGATGCCGGTGGATGTTTGGAATATCCACAATTTTATTATCCAAGAAAAGGGGCAAAGCTGGGGGGCAGAGATCCCGCCAGGAATCAGTGCTACCGAAGGCGCGTATGTAGGCCATCCGGAAACCCACATTAACATGAAAATTTTTGGGGAACAGATGCGCGCCTTTCGCCAGTGGATGAAGGATCATGGCCAGCAAGATAAATCCCTCGTCGTTAGTGAATATGGCGTGCTCTTTCATAACGACACCATGGGTCTACCGGATGACCCTACGTTGATTCATGATTTTATGATCGCAACCTTTGATTATTTTTATCAGACAAAGGATTGTGAGCTAGGCTATCAAGCTGACGAATGCCGCCTGGTGCAAAAGTGGAATTGGTACAGCCTGGATGATACCTGGGGTAACTTTAACCCTTATAGCCGGCTCTACGATCCAGCGACGTTACAAATAACGGCCGCCGGGGAACGTTTTCGTGCTTATTTAGCAAAGTAACCCTCGCCCATAGTTTATATTGTTCACAGGAGAAGAAACCCTATATGTTGCGTCTGTTTCGCCCCCTTGTCTTTACTTTTCACAAAGTTACTCTCGGTCTGGCAGCAGTAGTTGTTGTCGGAATGTTGCTGACCTTTTATATCTGGCCCGCGCAAGCGCAAGATAACACCACCACAACGCCAACCGCAAGTGCGGCGCAAGCTAACTCAATCTTTATGCCCATTGTGGCGAATGACTACGACGCATTTTTGGCAACCCGATTAGGCTATAGCACGTCCGTTACGCCAATCACCCAATATGCGAACATTCGCGCGCTCCATGCAGGCTGGTATGTTGATTGGGGTGTCACCCAGAACCCAGTGCGCCCAAGCGGGATGACCTATATGCCCATGGTCCGTGTGCACCAACAGCTTACCTGCGGCATAGCAATTACAGCTGATCGGGTGAAATGTCCTTATGTTGAGCCACACGCCTATGACTACACGCCAAGCGCCGACGCTATCCGCACCTTTGCCGTTGCCAATCCCGGCTCCACCTGGTTGATTGGCAATGAAATGGACCGGCTCGACTGGGCCGGCGGTAATCAAGATGAGATGCTGCCGACCCTTTATCCTATTGCCTATAAAGAACTCTATGACATTATCAAAGGCGCCGACAGCACAGCCAAGGTTGCCATCGGTGGTATCATCGAAGCTACGCCCCTCCGCTTAGAATACCTGACGACCATCTGGAACAAATATCAAGAGTACTACGGCACGACCATGCCAGTGGATGTCTGGAATGTACACAATTTTGTCATCGCTGAATATTGTAGGATGGAACCAGACGGTGCGGGTGGCCAGGAACGGATCTGCTATGGTGGTGCAGTCCCTCCCGGCGCTACCACGAATAGCGGCGCCTATGTCGGCGAGGATTGGAAGCACATTGACCATACCGCCTTTGACCAACAGATTCGCGCCTTTCGTCAATGGATGAAAGATCATGGGCAACAGGAAAAGCCACTGATCGTCACTGAATATGGCGTACTCTATAATAAAATTGACTGTCCACAACCTGTGCCTGGCGGTTGCGGCGATCCCCATTGGGTGGATCTGAACAATCCCCAGGTAATTCATGACTTCATGCTTTGGACCTTTGATTACTTTGCCAATACAGCCGATTGCAATCTAGGCTATACGGCAGATGATTGTCATTTGGTCCAACGGTGGGCCTGGTTTAGCTTGCAGAATGTGTGGGATTTTAATCCACACGCTTCGCTCTATGATAAGACAACGAAGCAACCATTATTGGCCGGCGAGAAATTCAGCCAATATGCCAAGAATAATCACGCCAATTTAGCCAAAGGGTACTGATCAATGAGCGTCAACACGACCACGGTCGTGCAGGCCGGCCAGGCGAATGTTCCCGAACGCTTGCGTATGCTATGGCGCTATCGCGAGTTGGTGATTAGCCTGGCTGTCCGTGAACTCAAAGCACGGTATAAAAATACCGTGCTCGGCTTTTTCTGGAGCTTGCTCAACCCGCTGGCCATGATGTTGGTCTTTACTATGGTCTTCACGGTCTTTATGCCCAAGCATGAGATCAAAAATTTTCCGATCTTTGTGCTGTGTGGCCTTTTGCCGTGGAACTACTTTACAGCCGGCGTCATGGGCAGCATTCCGGTCATTGTCGGCAATGCCAATTTGGTGACCAAGGTTTACTTCCCGCGCGAAGTTTTGCCGTTGGCCACTGTGTTGGCGAATCTTTTTAATTTTCTGCTAACCCTAGTCGTGCTCTTTGCAGCGCTGCTGATTGCGCGCACGCCGCTGAGCCCCTGGCTTTGGCTCTTGCCGGTTGTCATCCTGATTCAGAGCTGTTTTATTTTGGGCTTAGCCTTGCTGTTGAGCACCCTCAATGTCTTTTACCGCGACACTATGATGGTAATGGATGTCGCGATGTTGGCTTGGTTCTTTCTAACCCCCATCTTTTATCCGATTGAAACCTTGCCCAAGAGTTACTTGCTCCTGGGCATGGATCTGAACCTGCACCGGCTTATGTACATTTTAAACCCAATGGCTTCGATTGTAAACACCTACCGCGATCTCCTCTATCATGGCTACCGCACCGACTTTGATTTTTTTATCCGCACGGCGGTGACCGCGTTGGTTACCTTAGCCTTTGGCTATTGGATCTTCTGTAACTATAGCAATCGCTTTGGAGAAGAGGTATAGGGTGCCAGTGCAAAATCAATCAAAGCCCCTTATCCAATTTCATCATGTTTCCAAGCGCTTCTTGCTCGATCGCCAAACTGGCCGCTCTTTGTTGGATCTGGTGCGCAGTATCTTTGCACGGCGCCAATCAATGGAATTTTTCTGGCCGATCCGTGACCTTTCGTTTGCCATCCCCGACGGCGTCACCATTGGCGTGATTGGCGAAAATGGCTCCGGTAAAAGCACCTTGCTGAAACTCATTAGCCGCATCTTGGAGCCAACCACTGGCTCGATTGTGGTTGAGGGGCGCGTCTCCGCTCTGCTAGAATTGGGCGCCGGCTTTCATCCCGAATTGACTGGGCGCGAGAATATTTATCTCCATGCCTCGCTGTTGGGGCTCAAGCGCGCCGAGATTGACCAACAGCTTGAACAGATCATTCGTTTTGCCGATATTGGTCCTTTTATTGACACTCCGGTCAAACACTACTCTTCCGGCATGTATGCCCGCCTGGGTTTTGCCATTGCCATCTACGTAGAGCCAGATGTGCTGCTGGTAGATGAGGTATTGGCGGTGGGGGATGAGAGCTTTCAAAGACGTTGTTTAGATGCAATCCAACGGCTGCGTGCGCGCGGCGTCACCATTTTGCTCGTTTCGCACAGTCTGGCCCAGGTGCTGGAACTCTGTGAGCAATGTATTTGGTTGGACGACGGCAAATTGATGGCAATGGGCGACAGCAAAGAAGTAATCCAACGCTACCTGAACAGCGTTGACGAGGACATGGCAATGCGGCTGCTCGATGAAAATGCCCGTCGGCTTTTGGCAAGCGCAGAAGAGGAACAAGAAGAGGCGGAGGAAGAAACGGTTACGATTGAAGCCCCGCCACGACGCTGGGGGCATGGACCATTGCGGATTGAGCGTGTCCAGATGTACAACACGCAGGGACGGAGCGCCTGGTCCTTTGCACCGCTGGAGCGCGTGCAGGTGAAGCTTGACTATACGACCAGCAGCCCGCTTGAAGAGCCAATCTTTAGCATTTTAATCCACAAATTAGATGGTCACTATCTATGGGCGAGCAACACCCACGACCACCCAGTGGCGCCGATTGCGCAGGCTGGGCGCGGGGAACTGATCGTCGAGATCCCCGCACTGGCTTTAACTGCCGGTCGCTACATGCTTTCGGCAGCCGCCTATACCGAACCAGATCCGCCGCTCTGGTCCACGCCAAGCGACTTTCACGAACAACTCTACCAATTTCAAGTTGTCTCCAGCACTGAGATCCATGGCGACCTTGTCATGCCCAGTCAGTGGATACACCGGACGCCGCTGACAGCAGCTCCGGTCCCGGAGCAACTGCCAGCCCTCACCCTGACACGGGTTTCATCATGACGCACAGCGATACAGCCATCAACGATTTATCCACCAACGATGCGACGACCATCAGCGATCTCGAACATCGCTATTACCACTATCTGCGCCAAAAAGGCTATTCCAGCGTCGAGGCATTGCAGGAGGTCCTACGCTGGTATCTTCCCTACTTTGAACGCTTTCCCACGGTATTGGATATTGGCTGTGGGCACGGTGAATTCTTGCAGTTGCTCAGAGCCGCCGGCCACGAGGCGGTGGGCATTGATATTGACCCAGCTATGGTCGCGGCCTGCACCGAGCGCGGGTTGACGGCCTATGAAGCTGATGCGCTAGCTTGGCTCCGCACACAGCCGGCGCGCTTTGATGCAATCTTTTCCTCCAACGTAATCGAACATATGGACGCGGCCACCGTACAACAGTTGATTCACGCCGCCTACCAAGCGCTACGCCCTGGCGGAATGTTGCTCTTGGGGACGCCTAACCCAGAATCAGCCATTGTACAGCTTCACGAATTCTGGCGTGACCCCACCCATGTCCGCCTCTATCATCGCCAATTGCTTGAGTTTTTCCTGGCTGATGCTGGCTTTACTGAAATTCAAAGCGATTATAATGCGCCTGCACAATGGGAAGGCATCGAGATGATGTTGGACCCCGTCCACTTGCCAACTGGACGTACATACAGTTGGCCTGCATTGCAACAACTCGCACCCGAAAGCCCCATGCCCCAAAAATCAGATCTACTGCCGGCAGCGCCTGAACCGACTGCGTCGTGGCGGCAGCGTCTTGCATTTCGGCTTCAGCATCTTGTCTTCAAAAAGTTGCTTGAGCCTTATATCGATCTCATTTATGCCCAGCTAGTGCAGCAACATGTCGCAACAATACAACTTCAGCAAGCCGCCCAGCAAGATACCTACCAAAACATGCAGTTGTTGCTCTCATCGCTACAAACAGTTGTGCAAGAACTTGATGAAGAGACACGCACCCTGGTCGAGACACGCTTTAGCCAACTAGGCAACAGCCAACGTTTTCTTTTTCCCTCGCGCGAAATCTTTGTCTGTGGCTACAAAGCCGCCCAGCCGGCCGAGGACTAGGGTGTGCGTATTGCCATTGTAGCCCTTACCGTGCCCTGGCCAGCCGACAGCGGCGGGAAATTGCGCTCTTATCATCTCTTTACCACACTGGCTCATCACCATGCGGTTGATCTCTACAGCGTGGCCTATGGGGTTCCGCCCCATGGCGGCAGCGATAGCAGGCCATTGGTGCAGCGCCTACGGCGAATTACGGTTGTTGCGCTGGGCTCGCATTACACGAATTGGCAACGGGTGCGGGATCTGTTTGCCCCCGTCCCGCGTTCAGTCTCTTATTTTGCCACGCGCCAAAGTTTGGCTACCCTGACGCCGCAACTCCAACAAGGATATGATCTCTTGATCTGCGATGAACTCGGCATGGCGCCCTATATCTTACAGGCGCAAAAAAAGCTCGCCACCCCTGCGCTCCTGATGCGCCAGAAAATCGATCATCAACATTACGGAGAGTTGGCGGCTTATAAGCCCTTGGGGGTCGGCAAAGTTTTAGATCGATTGGAAGCGCGCCGCCTTCTCCGCTATGAAGCGCGTGTGGTGGGGCAATTTGATGCCGCCGTGGTCTGTTCACCAGACGACCAGGCGATTACCTTACAGCAGGCGCCGCACTGCCGCGTCGCAGTGGTCCCCAATGGCGCAGACACAGCTTACTACACCCCGCAGCGCCAGCCCGATCCTAAGCCGACGCTGCTCTTTTTGGGCGCGATGGACTACTATCCCAATATTGACGCCATTCAACATTTTTGCTCCCATAGCTGGCCGCTTTTGCGCACGATGCTGCCAGATCTGCAACTCCTGATTGTGGGTCGTCAACCGACGGCAGCCGTCAGCCAGTTGGGTCAGTTGCCGGGCGTTACCGTCACCGGCAGCGTGCCCGATGTGCGCCCCTATCTGGCGCGCAGTTGGGTTATGGTTGTGCCCTTACGGTTGGGCGGGGGGACGCGCCTCAAGATTGCCGAAGCCATGGCCGCGGGGCTGCCGGTGGTGACTACAGCTGTGGGGGCACAAGGGCTGCCGGTGGTGCATGGCCGTCATCTGTTATTGGCGGAAACGTCGGCGCGCTTTACCGACGCCGTGCAACAACTGCTTACTAATGTACCCTTACGAGAAGAATTAGCTCAAAACGCGCGCCTTTTGGTAGAATCAGAACTCAGTTGGCAGGCGCTAGGCCGCCAGTTTACCCAAATCTGTGAAGAGGTAGGACATTGAGAAGCGCGGTTATTACACCTTACTATCCCTGGCCGGCCGACACTGGCGGCAAATTGCGTTCATACTATTTGCTGCGCGGTCTGGCCCAATACGCCGAGGTGGATCTCTATACGGTCTACTATGGTGACCCGCCCGCGGCGGGCCCCCTGGGTCAGCTCTGCCATGCCGTGCATATGACTCCTTTGCAGCCACCGCCAGTGCGTTGGCCCCAACTGCGGACGTTACTCAATCCACAGCCGCGCTCGGTTGAATACTTTCGCACTGCCGCCAGCATGGCCGCCATTCGTAAGCAGTTAAGCCAGCCCTACGATCTGCTGATCTGTGACGAGATCAGTATGGCGCCCTATTTGGCGGAATTGCCCAACCACAGGGCGACACCCCGCATTGTCATGCGCCAAAAGATCGACTATTTGCACTATGCAGAGATGGCGCAAAGCCGCCCACTTGGCATGCCCAAACTGCTGGATTGGCTGGAGGCGCGCCGGCTCAAGCGTCATGAGTATGCAGCCATGGCCGCCTATGATGGTGCGGTGGTCTGTTCGGCAGAAGACGCAGCGCTTGCCGCCCAACAGGGCAATCATTTGCCGATTGAAATTATCGTCAATGGCGCCGACATTGACTATTTCACCCCTGAGCGCCGGCCCGATCCGGAGCCAACTCTTTTGTTGTTGGGCACCATGCACTACTATCCCAACATCGACGCCGTGCTCTATTTTTTCCAGCAGATGTACCCGGCGCTGCGCCAGGCGATTCCCCAACTCAAGGTGCTGATTGTGGGTCATCTGCCGCCACCGGAGATTATCGCCTTGGGACAAAAGCCCGGGGTCACAGTGACCGGCAGTGTACCTGATGTGCGCGACTACATGCGGCGCAGTTGGGCTATGGCAGTGCCACTGCGGCTGGGAGGCGGGACGCGCCTCAAGATTGTGGAGTCGATGGTGTCAGGTTTGCCGGTGGTCACGACGCGCGTGGGTGCGCAAGGGCTGGATGCGCAACACAATCAACATTTGCTACTGGCCGACTCGCCCAGTGACTTTGTGCAGCAGACGATCCGACTGTTGCAAGACCCAACCCTGCAACGACAGCTTGCCGACCAAGCGCTCATCCTGGCGCGCGCCACCTATAGTTGGCAGAGCCTGGGTGAACGCTTTGCCAACTTTTGTTATCAGATCGCAGCCCAACAACCCAAAGCTTGCCATGCCAACCAACCCTAATCGAGCAGAAGCCACCGGCGCGCCGGCTCCCGGTAAACTGACCGGTAAACTGACCGGTAAACTGACCGGTAAACTGACCATCGCGCTGATGGTCAATCTATACCCACCCTACATTGTCGGCGGCAATGAGATCCTGGCGCGCGATGTGACCACCGCGCTACGGGAACGCGGCCATGTTGTGCATATCCTAACCGGGCAAGGGCCAGAGCTGCCGCAGGATGGCTTTACCCACAGCGTGCTCGACCTTGACTTGGAACACAAAACTGATATTTTTCTGGGCGGTCTGCCCTTGACGCTCGGTCGCTTGGTGCGCTGGCATCTCTATGCACACCGAAGCTACCGCGGGGTGCGCCAGGCCCTGCAACGTTTGCAACCGGATCTGGTCATTGCCTGGAATCTCTACATGGCGTCCGCTGCGCCCTTAATGGCGGCCCGCCGCTCACCCTATCCATTGGTGGCCCATCCAGCCGATAAGTGGCTGCTCTATATGTTGGACGACATTACCCAATTGGTGCCAGCGTCCACCTGGCGTCATGCGGCGGTCTTACAGAGCATCAAGTATGGTGTGCAGCCGCTGGTCAAGCGACTGGCGCGGCCTGATTACCTTTTGGCCGTATCAGAATTTATTCGGCGCCTGCATAGCGAAGGCGGCTATGCCGCGGCCCAGAGCAAGGCAACCTATCTGGGGATTCCAACCGCCAAATTTAGCTATCAGGTGCATCCCTTTCCTGGCCAACGACCGTGGCGACTCATCTTTGTCGGCCAACTGTGGGCAGGTAAGGGGCCGCAGGTGGCGGTTGAGGCAGTGCACTTGCTCAACCAACGCCCTGATCTGCCTCCGGTGACGTTGGATATCTACGGCAGTGGCGCCGCTCATTTCCAAGCATATCTACAGCAATTGATCACCGAACGAGGGCTGACGGAACAGGTTCAGTTGCGCGGCTTTATCACCCATGAGCAATTGGTGCAGGAATTTCACAGCCACGACCTCTATCTCTTCTGTTCGCTGTGGGATGAGCCCTTTTCGGGCGGTCTGCTGGAGGCGCTGGCCACTGGTCTGCCCACTATTGCCACCACCGCCGGCGGCACACCCGAAGCAATTACAGATGCCGTGAATGGTCTCTTGGTGCCGCCCGACGACCCTACCGCCCTGGTGGAGGCGATTGTGCGGCTCATGCAGGAGCCGGAACTCTACACCCGTATCGGCGAGCAAGCCGCACAGGATGTAGCAAGCAAGTGGAGCTTTGACCACTACATTGATCGTCTGGAAGCCGCCTATTTTCAGATCGTACGGGGCCATCAGTCAGGCACACGCATCAATTTAACCAATGAAGCAGACAACGCGACATGAATACTCTACCAGGCGCCGCAAAAGCTAAATCAGTCGGTGCGGACCAAGCCACGGTTATCGCACTTTACACATTCATGCTGATGACCTGGTTGCTCATTGCATTGGCCCAAATGGGACACTTTAACTGGTGGTACTTTATCCTGCCACTGTTGCCCTTAATCGTAGGCGTAGCCGGCTGGGCATGGCTCCGTTTGCCGCAGCCGGATCGCCTGGCGACCCTTGCCCTTGTTGTTGTGGGCGCGGTGGTCTTTTTTCCGCCGGCAGAACACCTGCCACTGACTGGCGATGCGGCAATTTATGCCAATGAAGGCGCTTTTCTGGCGCGTGTCGGCGCTTTAAAAACGATTTATGAACCACTGGCTGTGCTCCGGCCCAAGGCGAGAGATCCTTTCTTTGTCTCCTCACAGGAACAGTTCCCGCGCACACCGGTGCAATCCTACCAAGGCATCGTCTACGGAGATTATTACCTGGTGGATACGGCAACGGTTGCGCTTCACACGAGTCGGATGCCCTTAACCGAGGTTTGGCTTGCGTTATTGACGAAGTTGCAGGGAATACGCTTAGCCTTTTATAGCACCGGCCTGTTTGCTACGCTGAGTTTGCTTGTCCTCTATGCCCTTGGTCGCCAATTTTTTGATCGGGGGATTGCCTTATGGGTTGTATTGTTATTAGCCCTTAGCTACCCGCAAATTCACTTTGGGCGCACCTCCTATTCGGAAATTGCCGGTCAGTTTTGGACCTTGGCCGGCTTCTACTATGCCGTACGCTGGACCAAGGTGCGCAAATCCTGGCTTTTGACAACTGCCTTCCTGGCCTGGGTGACCACCTGGGCTGGCCGACTCGACGCCTTTATGCTTTTGGGCACAGTGGGGATGCTGCTCTTAATAGCAGCCACCGCGCGTGATGGAAGGAGCTTGTGGACAACGTTGCTTTTCGCGCCGGTTTATGGAGGGTTAATCTGGCTAGGCGCCAACGGTTACTATGTCCGCGCCACCGGAGAGTTGTTGGGGGTAGCCCTGCAAGGATTTGCTTATCTCTTTTTCGGTGCAGTGATTGCGTTGCCCATGATGGTGTGGATCTTTTGGCAGTGGGGAGAACAACTGGTTGCGCTTCTGCAACAGTTGGCGCCACAATTGATTGTGCTTGTCTGGTTAATTTGCGCCTTTGCCATCTTGTGGGCCACCCTACCCAATCCCTGGCGCAACCCGGAACAGACACGGCCCTTTCAAGAAATTATCTGGTTTAGTAGCGCGTATGTCACGCCCCTCTTTTATTGGCTGGCATTAGCTGGACTCGCCCTTCTCCTCTGGCGGCAGCGCCGTGCATCAACATTACTGCTAGTGGCGACGGTTCTCATGCTTGCTGCAATCTTCTTTGCGCGTTATACTTCGGCCAATGTCTACCCCGTTTCCCTGCGCCGACTAATTAGTACGCTCATTCCTTTAATGGCGATCTTGGCCGGCGCCGTTATGGCAGCACCGGCTAGCGGCACCAGGTTCTGGGCATTTTGGCGGGTTGCACGTTGGGGCGTGGGAGCGATTGCATTAGGCTGGATGCTATTTCTGAGTTGGCCAGCGCTGCAGCAGCATGAAGCGGCCGGCAATGTGGCCTTTCTGGAACAATTCCACGCCAATCTGCCCCAAAATGGCGTCTTTTTCTTTGAAACGCAGGATGGCGATTCGTGGGTGGGGTGGCTGGCTGCGCCGCTCTATTCGCTTTATAATGATTGGGCACTTATGCTCGACAGCGATACACCGGATCCACAGCAGTTGGCGGATGCGGTGACCGACTGGCAGGCAACCGGGCGCACCGTCTATGTGGTCAGCGAGCATAATCCACTGCCAGCGCCACTGCTCCCGCCGGGTTACGCCGCTACATTGGTGCTGGAAGATCGTTGGCGCTCCAGCTTAATTGGCCAGACCCGCGCACCCTATCCGCCCCCCTATTGGGAGTTTGAACACCCAGTCTATATTTACGAACTAATGAGCACGGCGACGACCGTTACTACGGCTACTTTACGTTCAAGCGGCGGTCAGGCAATACGTATTACGCCGCAAAATAGCAATTAATGTGAAGCCAACACCAATGAAAGCCTTCAACGCGCCTAGTTTATCTCTCTCTCAAAAATCTCGTATCAATTTACTGGTAACAGGCGTTATTCTCCTGGTGGCGGGGATGCTTTTCTTTTGGAACGATACGGCCTACGACGTGGATGATGCGCCCATTACCTACCGCTATGCCGAAAATCTGGCGACCGGCGTTGGCTTTGTCTATAATCCGGGTGAGCGAATTCTGGGCACCAGCACGCCCCTCTATGCTATGCTCCTGGCACTCTTGCGTCTTGTCGGCCTGCCGATTCCATTGGCCAGTAACAGCCTGAACTTTATCAGTTCGCTGCTGATCACCTATTTGGTCATGGCGCTGACAAACTATCTGACGCATTCCTGGTGGGCTGGTATACTCTCAGCACTCTATTTGTTGGTCCAGGGGCCCTTTCTCCGCTTCACCATGAGCGGGATGGAGACGCCTTTCTACACGCTGCTGATTCTCTTGGCAATATATGCCCTGCTCATGGGCAAATCGCACTGGGCGGCGGCATGGGCAGCCTTGGCGTTTTTAACGCGATTAGATGGGCTAGTGATCGTAGGTGCAGTCCTATTGGCGCTTTGGGTGCAGCGGCGCAAGCTGCCCTGGCCAGAAATTGGGGTGGCTGCGCTGATCATCTTGCCTTGGATTGGCTTTGCTACCCTTTATTTTGGCTCACCGCTTCCGCTTTCAATGTTGGCGAAACAACATCACCTGCAGGAGCGAGGCAGCAGTCGTTTTTGGATCTGGCAACACCTGTTTCTGGATGGTATGGGGGCGCCAACATTTCTCTTATCTTTTGCCTTACTGGGTGTATGGGATCTTATGCGTCGTCACGCCCAGAAGCTGCTTTTGTGGCTGCCCGCCTTACTCTGGTTTTTCGCCTATCTCTGCGCCTACACCCTCGTGGGGATCGATTTCTATGAATGGTATCAGACGCCCCTCTATCCTGTCTTGGCCATTTGGGTGGGGGTTGGTCTGTATGCGCTTTTGACCAAGTTGTTACATACCGAAGGCAAAGCGGCGCTAGTTGCGCTGCAATGCCTTTGCTCCGCAGTAATTCTCGCGCTTTGGTTTGCCCCTTATATCACGGCAGCAAACCTATCGACGCAACAATTTAGAGACTATCTCACTACAGTGGAAAAAAGTCGAGCGTTGGCCGGTGAATGGCTACGCACCTTTGCCCCGCCGGATAGCCGAATTTACACAGGCTTTATCGGCTATATTGGCTATGAATCCCAGCGATATATTATCGATGGCGCAGGTTTGGTGACACCCCCAACACAGCTTTCCCAACAGGAGCCCACCATCTATGTACTCGAAGGATATGCACCAGCGCGCCAGGAATGTGGACCGGTAAAAGATTTTAAAGCAGTGATGATTCCGAATACACTGATTAGTATGTGCAATCTCGCGCCCATGGGCAGCTTTGGCCCTTTGCTCTTGGCCGACGCTCGCATTACCAATTTTGTCCACACGCAGGAAGATGGCTGGCATCGGAAATCAGACCCGTATCTGGAGACGCAATGGTTGATTGCAGCAGCACTTGCGCCGCAGACGTGGACGGTCTATGTACATTTTGTAGATGCTGAGGGCAACACCTTGTTTCAGGCTGACCACGAGCTAGGGCTGCAAGTTGATCGTACAGTTATACCCCTTGCCGATTGGGAGCCTGAGCAACGGCATTATGTGTATGCGGAAATGCCGGAAAAGTGGGCAGAGCTTGCTGGTCAGGTCACGGCCATCCGTCTGGGGCTTTGGAATCCGGCGACAGGTGATGCGCTCCCCATTGAACCCCAACGCGTTGTGGCCGATCCTTTAGGTGGTCTAAAACTTCAGTTACAGGACGGAGATATTGTACAATGACAGCCAACGCTCAAACCGAGACGTCTGTAGCCAATACAGAAAACCTCAACACCAATATTGGCGGGAAGATTGGGTGGCAAGCTGGGATTGTGGAAGAGTTAGGCTTCTGGGAACGCTGGCTCGCGACAGGCGGCGGCGAATGGCCGGCGGACTTTGCCTTTCGCTGTGATCCCTGTGCACCTTTACAGCAGCATCTGATCGACGCGTTATCCCACCTGCCCCACTCAGCATTGCAGATTCTAGATGTGGGCGCCGGGCCGTTGACCTATCTCGGCAAGGTGTGGGCAGGCCATACACTGGCAATCACCGCAGTTGATCCGCTGGCCAAGGAGTATGACCATCTGATCAAAAAATATGCGGTTACGCCGCCGGTGCGTACACAAGTTGGCTTTGCGGAAAAACTTGTTAAGCAATTTGGCCACAATCGTTTTGATGTCGTCCATGCCCGCAACTGTATTGATCATAGTTATGATCCCTGCCTGGCCATTGAGCAGATGGTGGCCGTGGCCAAACCTGGGGGCCTAGTCTACATGCACCATGCCGTCAACGAAGCCACGGTTCAACAATTCCAGGGATTTCATCAATGGAACCTCTTCGACGAAGATGGTGAACTCTGTGTCAGCAATCAGGAAAACTTGATTAATATGAGCAAACGGCTGTATGGTCGGGCCACAGTTACTAACCAGCTCTTTGACAATGGTATTTGGATGGTGACACAGATCTGGAAAGCTGAACAGCACTTTCCCCCCTTGGAGCCTATTCACAGCTTTGGGTACAGATTACGCTACGCGGCGCGGCGACTGTTCGCGCGCCTCAATCGTGCTGGCTGAGCGTTATACGGCGGTTGTGATGAAAACTGGAGTTTTCTGCTAGGTTTACTCAGGAAACAAACTTCGATTTTCATCCAGAGCAAAGTACAGAGAGAGTGGAAAGTGCGGCTGACCTACGCCAAGGCGGCAAATTGCCAACGTTATGGAACATAGACGGTTTATTTGCCATTATTTCTTCGTCAACTGGCGCCCCAAGCGCGCCACTGTGTTACAGGTGCGTACCACAACGGGGTATAGCAGCGGTAAGTAAAGCTCATGCCTTTGTCACCGCCCCTACTTTGGGACGCGCCCCTATGTTACCACCTAGTCTTTTGTTTGGAGGAAGTGAATGACCCATTTACAACTGCCGAAAGCACAGGCGCAACAGCCCCCCTTTCGGCGTAGAATAAAGCCCAACACCTTTTGGGCTATCTTGTGTACAATCGTGTGTGTATGCTTGGGCGCCATTGGCACCCCAGAGCTAATGCTGGGACAAGAGAAGGCTGCCAATGGGGAAGCCGTCTTCGAGGCCAGCGCACCACAGGTCGATTGGCTGGAGCCGCGCGGGCTCAATGTGGTGGATCTGATTGGGTTAGTGCCGGAAGATCATCTGCGCGATTCAATCCTAACCTACGAAACAGGCCGAGGCATTTTGCAGTATGAATCCGGCAGCCGCAACGGCAATACGGTCCAACTCAATGTGCGAGGCACGCCCCGTTTCTTTGTGGACAATGGCGTTGCCTTTAGCAAGATCGGCTGTCCGAGCCAGACGGCAACCTATGATCAGTGGCCCTCGCCGGTGCCGGCTTCAACCCTGCGTGTCTTTGATGCGAATGGGGCGGATATTACGGCCACTGCCGTACAAGTGATCTTGATTCAGTCGGGCCAGGTTTTGCCCACCCGCGGCGCCGGGGGCTACATGCGTTATATTGAACAGCCAGCGGTTGCAGTCAGCTTTACCGGCGATGGTTCCATTCAGCTCCCCGCAAACATGGGCTGTGTGGTGATTCTGCGCGGGCGTTACACTACCTTTAAGGCCCGTTTTACCTTTACCGTAGCGCAGAAAATTCAAGTTGCTGCATTGGGCAGCGAATCGTTTACCTTTCACTCGTATATTGGTGTAGGCGGCGCCGGCACGCTTAGCGCGCTTAGTGCGCAGATGGGACGCTATGGCAATCGCCATGATAAATTCACGCTGAATGCGCCCGTCCAAACCGAGTATATCTGGGTCAAATTTCCGCCTACCCCCATTGATCCTTATGCCGGCGATGACGCCATCACCTACTCACTGCCCGGCAGCGGCACCTATCGCGTTGCACGCTCAGACAACACCCTTTCCGTTGACCACCTGAATAGCATGGGGCTACCCTTGCATGGTCAGTGGCAAGATGTCGATCAACATGGCGGGGAGTTCCTCTCATTCTTTAGCGACGGTCAACGGATCAGTTCACCCGAATACTTTTTGCCGGCCGGTGTTCCTTATGACCCTTGTATGACCAACGGCGGCTGCTCTGACAGCTTGCTCGATACCATCTACCATACGACAATGACGATGACCGTCTACTACTATAAGATTAGTCGCGCCGTATCCGGCCTACAGCGCATCCCCCTGAAGCAAGTAGGGGATGCTTGGGGATCGCGAGCGCTGGCGGCCAATGACCAGGAGCAGCACACGGCACTCGCGCCCTTTGCGACGACCATCCCGCGCGCGGGCATCTACTTACCCTACGTGGCCATGCCATTGCCAACGCCTACCCCCGAACCCACGCCTACCCCGTCGCCAACACCACAGGTTGAACCTGATGATTCCACCGGCTGTCCCTGTGGTTGGTTTGATGGCGAAGGTCGGATGTATGACTACATTGGGCCTCCTTGATGCAACGGTTGGGAAAAGCAACCTGGCCCACAAGCGTGGCCTTGATCCTGCTCTTTGGGTGGATCTATGGCCGCTTTGTGGGCCAACTTGGCTTTGCCTTTGATGACTATATCGAGTTGCAAGCCAGCCTGGCCAAACCGCTGGGCGCGGTGGTGGTCGATAGCTTTACGGGCGCGCTCACCTGGTCCGGCTACCGGCCTCTTAGCTACAGCATCCGCGCACTCCTAGCCCATCTCTTTGGTCTGGAAGCGGTGATTGGTTATCATCTCTTTGGCCTGGGGCTGCATCTGCTCAATACTTTGTTGGTGCAGATCATTGCCACGCGGCTTTTGCGCAGCTATGGGTGGGGAGGCATGGCTGCGTTGCTCTTTCTCCTCTTGCCGGCGCACAATGAGGCTGTGCTCTACATAAGCGCCAATGCCAATCTGATTGCGCTCTGCCTGGGGCTGCTCACCCTCTTGCTCTTTGCACAGGCGCGCCGGTACAGAGCACTGCCGTGGCTCGTCTTGACCTGGTTCACCTATGCGCTGGCGGTGCTCGCCTATGAGGTTATGTTGCCGCTGCCCCTTTTGCTGTGGCTCTATGACCGGCTGGAAAAGAATGTGGAGCAAGTTGAGTCTCAACAGGGCGCTTCCCGGTTACCCCCGACCACAACCGGAAAAACCGCCCAACGCTTTACCGCAATATTACTTTACGGCGGACTGGTAATCACCGCGTTGCTCCTCATCGCATTGCGCTTGTGGGCCATGGGCGGACGGCTAACTCCTGCCCGGGCAGATTATGCCATCACCACAGATTGGCGGCGTATTCTTCAGGGCTACCAGGTCTTCTGGGGGCAACTCTTCCTCCTCCAGACCAGCCCGTGGCCCCATCTGCCGCTCTATGTCAATGTGCGCGAGTGGATGTCGCCGCTGAACCCGCGCGCATTGGCCTCAATGGCGTTGACCACATTGGTCAGCCTTCTGTTGCTGACCAACCTAAGGGCTACGTCCCTTTCTCGGCGGTTGCGGACGTTAATGGGTTGGTGGCTGTGGGCGCTGGTGTGGTTGGTGATCTTCAGCTTTCCCTTTGTGCTGTTGGCTGGCCGTTTTCCAGAAAATCGCTATGTCTACATCCCCTCGGTAGGCTTTGCGCTGCTGGTAGTCTGCACAGGAGCCGCGCTGCACAAAGGGCTGCAACAACGGCCAAGGTTGGCCACCACCATTCTGCTGTTGCCGCTGCTGCTGGTCAGTTACTACAGCTTTGTAACGACGAGCGACGTGGCCGAATGGGAGCGGGCAGCCGCACATATGCGCGCTTTTAACAATGGTGTCCAGCAGGCGGTTCCCACGGTTTCAGATCAGGTGCGGCTTTGGCAGGTGGGCGTGCCCGGGGATGTGGGCAGCGCCTATCTCTTTACTACGGTCGCCTCTTTTCGTGCTGCCATGCAGTTGTATTACAATAATCCCACCCTGGCAGTTGACATGGGCGATCTGCGTCTCTCTGCAAGCTTGACTCAGGCACCGGCCACTGCGGCGCAAACGCTGTTGGTCGCTTATGATCAGAAGGCGCACCGAGTCTATCAGGTTGATAAAAGCTTGCTCTGTACCAGTACAACGGCTTGCCAACCCTATGCCATGGCGCAGGGGACGGTCGCACCGGCGCAGACCCTCTATGCGCAATTTTATGATGAACGCCGTCCGGCAGAGCCGGGCATGGCATTGCTCTTTACAGCGGCTAGTGAATCTGCCAACGAGATGACGCTGGCCAGTTGTTGGGCCTTTTACAATACCGATGCCACCCAAATAGACCCCCGACGTTTTGACAACACGCTGATCACTGCCACTTGCCAAACCCTAAGTGATGCGCTCCGTGATCACGGCCTATTAGCCGTGGCAGAATAGGATTAAGCCGCCATTCCGCAATTCGGTTGTGCGTCTACGGGCGACTCGTACAGAGAAGAAGGACACAGAGAATTGCAAGATAGATACCAAGGACAGAATTTGTACCATGCGGATTGCCTATACCGTTCATCAATTCCCGCCCGAACGCTTGGGGGGCACCGAAGTCTACACCCGCACCCTAGCCCGCACCTTCGCGCAAGCCGGGCACAAGGTCGCCGTCTTTTATCCCTCACGCGAGGTAGAGCAGGTGACGGCCAACATCAGCGAAGATGGGCTGCAGTTATGGCGTGTGCCGCTGCCTGCCAGTCGCGCCACAGAAGATCCCGTGCGCCAATATTGGCATACCTTTCGCGATCAGGCTTTCGAACGCGCGTTTCAAACCTTTTTACAGACTACTCAACCCGAAATTGTTCACTTTCAACATGTACAGGCAGTTTCTGCCCGTTTGATTGAACTGGCTGCGCCCCGCCCGCGCCTTGCCACCCTCAACGATTACTGGTATTTCTGCGCCAACAGCCAATTGATCCGTCCGGACCGGCAACCTTGCGCCGGTCCGGCGGTCGGCTGCCTAAACTGTGTGGATTGTGCTACCGTGCGCGCCGACTTGAAGATGTTGCGTTGGTTACGGCCCCTGGTGGCGCTCCCTTTTGCCTATCGGAATCACTATCTGCGGCGTATGGCGGCGCAGATCGATCAATTTATTGCCCCTAGCGAATTTTTGCGTCAGCAGTATATCACGCAGGGCTTCCCGGCAGAGAAGATCGTCACCCTGGAATATGGCATGGAGCGGGCGCGCTTGACCGATGCGCCTGCGATTGCGCTGCCGGAGCCCCCCGTCCGCCCGCACTTTGGCTTTATCGGATCGCTGGCCTGGCAAAAGGGGGTGCATGTACTGATCGAAGCCTTCAATCAACTGCCGCATCATGCCGCCTTGACCATCTATGGCAATACCGAGATCTTCCCCGACTATGTGAACAAGTTGCGCCAGATGGTGCGTCACCCGCATATTCGCTTTGCCGGCCCCATTCATTTTGACCATGTCGGCGCGGCGCTGCGTCAATTTGACGCCTTAATCGTTCCCTCGATTTGGTACGAGAATTCACCGCTGGTCATTCAAGAAGCTTATGTCGCGGGGGTGCCGGTCATTGCCGGGCGCATCGGTGCCTTGACCGAAAAAGTACAGGACAATCAAACCGGCCTACTTTTTACGGCGGGCGATAGCCAGGCATTAGCCACGACCCTCCAAGGTTTGTTGGACCAACCAGAACGTCTTGCAATGCTGCGTCAGGGCATAACACCGCCACCAACGATGGAAGCACATATGGCTCAGGTGCTCTCGCTCTATCAACGCTTAATGAAATAGACCGACCTATGTTGCCCATGCGCTATCGCTTTCTGCTCGCCTTTTTGCTTTACTTTGCGCTTTATCTCGCCGCGAACTATCCGGCAATTGCTCATCCCTGGCTCTATCGGGACGATTTGCCCCTAACCGAGACACCTCGCCCGAATAAAGGCCAGATGGATACACTGAAACATGGTCGCCCTATCAACTTTTTATTATTCTATACCTATCAATGGGAAGCGGGTCAAGGATGGGCTACGGCCAACCGCCTACTACGACTCCTACAGGTGGCGGTTCACTGCCTAAACGCCACAGTGGCGGCACAGATCCTACTCTGTCGCCAGGGTCAATTTGCTAGCGAGAGGGGAAGGGAAGCCGCGCTGCGACATGTGCGTGAAGTGTCGCTTTGGGACAGAGCCCTCGCCATAATCCACCCCAATCTCATAATCTACTTTGCCTGTTTACTCTTTTTGCTCTATCCCTTCAATGGAGAAGCGGTGCTGTGGCGCGCGGCGCTGTTAAATCCGGCGGCAGCACTCTTGAGTTTGTGCGGGGTCTGGCTCATCATGTCCAATTATCGACGTAGTGGCGTCTGTTTGCTCATGGCAGCAATGCTTACTCATCAACAAGCAGCCCTGGCCGGGCTCGTGGTCTGGACAGTGGCCATCACGTTACAAGCCGTCGCTTTAGCGCCACGGCAATCGCTGTGGCGACAGGATGGAAGCTGGATTTTGGCAGGTTATGGTGCCGGTGCACTGCTCAGCCGCCTGTGTATCTACCTTTTTCTTGGCCCGGCAGGCCGGGCCAAGCTGACCACGGATTGGGGCAGTAAGATCCGGCTTGGCCTGGATCTAAACCGGCTCTATCTTCTCTCTGATTATTATCCAGATTGGCTTGTGGCAATCCATCTCATCGTGGTAGGAGGTGGTTTCCTTGCGCTCCTGGTCTTCCTTCTGCGCACGCGGCAGCTCAGCCGGGGCTTAGTGGCAGTAGCCGAGCTTGGCGCGCTCTTTGTTTTACCGTTTGCTGCTGTGCTGGTTACGGTGGAGAATTGGCCGGCGTGGCGGATTACCTATCTGGCGCCTTTCTCCGTCATTGGCGCATGGTTGCTGATTGACCACATTTCCCTAAAGCGCAAAGTGTTACAACTGCTGAATCTAGCGCTGCTTAGCTTAATGCTGGTAGGCTACTGGCCACTCGCACAGACCAATGCGGCAGAATATGCACAACTCTTTACACAGGATTTGGCGCAGTTACGCCGGATTGAAGCCTGGGCCGCAACACAGGCCACCACACCGACTGAGATTGTGGTGGCGACTGCCCCAGCCTACCTTCGCACGTGGAACCCTTACGATCTTCGTTATATGCACGCAGATTCTAAAGTCTCGGCCTTTCTGCAAGATTGGACTATTGCACCGATGATCAAATTTTTTACATCCCTGACCTCTCGACAGGCAGACAAAGAGGTTCGGGAGAAATGTGTGGAAATCTGTCTGCTACCTCAGCACCAACAGCCTTTCAACCTGACGCTGTATCCACCAACCAATACAATCTGTGTCTGTCCTTAGGGGGAGCAGTCGATTATAGGCTCAAGCCAGACAATCCTCCTACCGCTGGGTGCGTCCCAAATTTGGGGCAGTCTCATAGGTCTTTTTTGGGCGGATACTCTTTGGAGGTATGCCGTTGCAGAGGGCGAAAAAACTCGCCCCGTTTGTGGTACGCACCCCCTATCACTACAGGCTTTGACAAGCCGTCTCTTATCAGTGAAAATAGAGTTAGTACTGACTGCATTAAACTATAAAATAGAAAGATTCAATGCAATGAAACCCAAAGTTGTTATGCAATTTGAACTGCGTATGGGCGCAACCGAACGCATTCGCGAGGTCGCTGAGGTGATTGTTGATCCCAAGTTGGATCATGTCGTTGGCGCCGATATTTTGATTCCGGGCGGCGTCCGTTTGGATGGCGCAATGATGGATCACATTGGTCCCAACCTCAAGGCAATCATGCGCCCTGGTATTGGTGTGGACACTATCGATCTGGACGCCGCCACGGAGCGGGGCATCCTGGTGGTCAACACGCCGGATGCGCCGACAGAATCGACGGCGGAACATGCCGTGGCACTGCTCATGGCCGTGGCCAAGCGGGTGATGGTGGGTGATATGAACCTGCGGGGCGACAGCAGCTTGACCCGCCAGGATATGTTGGGCACAGAACTGCTAGGGCGCCCCCTAGGTGTGGTGGGCTATGGTCGCATTGGGCGGCGTGTGGCCGAGATCTGCGCCTTGGGTCTGCGCATGGATGTCATGGTCTACGATCCCTATGTTGACCAGAGCCAGCCGATGCCGGCCGGCATTCGGCTGATGAGCAACCTTGATGACTTACTGCGTCAAGCAAAGTTTGTGACCGTCCATGTGCCGTTAATGCCGGAGACGCGCCATTACATTGGCGAGCGTGAAATGCGCCTGATGCAGTCGGGCTCCTATCTGATCAACGCCAGCCGCGGACCAGTGATTGATGAAGCGGCCCTCATTCGCGCGCTGCAAGATGGCCACTTTGCCGCGGCTGGGTTGGATGTCTTTGACCCGGAACCGCCCATGCCGGATAATCCGCTGCTCAAAATGAAGAACGTGGTCCTGACGCCCCACATTGCGTCCAACACCGATCTGGGCGTTCATGCCATGATGCATGGTGTGGCCGATCAGATTATCCAAATTGTGGCCGGTGAACGCCCGCCCCATATTGTCAACAAAGCTGCCTGGCCAGGACGGGTGGGGAAGTAGGTCGCGGGGTCGTGAGGTCGTGAGGTCGTTAATGGACAATAGTTAATTATTAACTATTGTCCATTAACGATTAAAAAGTTCGCTCATATGGGCGGCAAACTGAAATTGCACGACTGTTCAAAGAGGAAAAGCGCAACTTCAGCCCCATATCTATATGAGCCCAAAAATTAGTGCCCTTCCGCTTCTTCACGCTTGTATTGGGCAATAATGTCATTGATCATCTCTTTGGGCACCGGGTCATAGTGATCAAATTCAATGGAGTAGAAGCCGCGTCCTTGGGTCATAGAACGCAGTTCAGTACTGTAGCGTAAGATTTCGGCCAAAGGCACCAACGCGCGGATAATCGTGCGGTTATTGCGCTGTTCCATACCCTGAACGCGTCCCCGCCGGGTGTTAAAGTCCCCCATGACATCGCCCATAAATTCATTGGGTACAGTCACTTCGACGCGGTAAATTGGTTCCAATAAAGTGGGGCTCGCCTGTTGCACGGCCAACTTAAAGACTTCACGGCCTGCGGTTTGAAAGGCAATATCCTTGGAATCAACTGGATGCTCTTTGCCATCGAAGACAATGGCTTTAATGCCGACGACGGGGAAACCCGCAATTACCCCTTGTTCCATCACCTGGCGAATACCCTTTTCAATGGAGGGCAAATAGACGTTGCTAATCGCGCCGCCAAAGACTTCGCTGGCATATTCAAAGCCGGTGCTTTCGGTCAGCGGTTCAACCCGCATATGCACTTCGGCAAACTGACCGGCGCCACCGCTCTGTTTTTTGTGGCGATATTGGGCCGAAGCGATACGACCGATGGTTTCCTGATAGGGCACCTTGGGGATGGCCGTTTCTACCTTTAAGCCGAACTTGCTCTCTAGCCGGCGGATGGCCACATCCACATGGGTCTCACCCATGCCTTGGAGCAAGGTTTGCCTCGTTGCCGGCACATTTTCTATCTTGATTGTAGGATCTTCTTCGGTGATTGAAGCCAGTGAAGGGCCTAATTTGGCGCTATCGGCTTGGGTGGCAGGGAAAATTGCAAGGGAGTAGAGCGGCTGGGGATAGGAAGGACGCGGCGCTTGCAGCGTTGCATCGGCGGCCAGCGTATCCCCCGTGACGACGTGATCCAACTTGGTAATCACGCCAATGTCACCCGCCACCAACTCACTCACGCCGTGTAACTCTTTGCCGCGCACGCTGTTGAGATTGGCAATGCGCGACGACTGCCCCGTGCGGGTATCTGTCAACTGACTATCTTTGGCAATCGTACCCGAGAAAACCCGCACATAATTCATGCGTCCGACAAACCGATCGATAATGGTTTTGAAGACAACCGCCACCGGTTCCCCATTAGGGTCACTCGCCAGTTTCACCTCTTCATCACCTTTGCGGGCCGTAATCGGATGGGCGCTGGGCACAGGCACATAGCGGCCAAGAGCGCCAAAGAGCCGCGATAGACCAATGGTCGTTGTTGCTGTGCCACAATAGACCGGTGTGATCCTACCACTGAGAACGCCCTTGCGCAGACCATTGCGCACCTCTTCCGTGGTTAGCTCTTCGCCCTCCAAGTATTTCATAATGAGTTCGTCGTCGGCTTCGGCGGCCGCTTCGACCATCGCGACCCGTGCTTCCTCAACTTGATCGAGCATAGCATCTGGAATAGGCGCTTCGGTTTCGTCGCTGCCCATATAGGCTTTCATGGTTACCAGACTGACAACGCCCTGAAGACTATCTGCGGAGCCGATGGGTAATTGCATGGGGATAAAGGTGGAGTCAGTAAAAGTCTTCTTCAAATCGTCGACAACGCGTTGGAAATTCGCATTTTCGCGATCCATCTTATTCACAAAGATGATTCGTGGTTTCTGTGCTTCGCGCAGGCGGTCCCAGGCTAACTCTGTGCCAACCTCAACTCCGGCAACCGCATCCACCACCAGTAGGGCCGCTTCTGCAACGTGGAGAGCACTGAGCATTTCGCCGACAAAATCCTGATAACCCGGTACATCAATCAGGTTGATCTTTAACCCATCGGCCTCGATTGGCACTACGGATAGGTTGATCGAAATCGTGCGACGATGCTCCTCGGCATCCCAATCCGCGACCGTGGTCCCATCCTCAACACGCCCCATGCGTGAAGTAGCGCCTGTCTTGAACAACAAAGCCTCGGTTACCGAAGTTTTGCCAGAGCTACCATGCCCGAGAATGGCCACGTTACGTATCTGATCGGTGCGAAAATTCGCCATGTGTCCTCCTTACATGCAGTACGATTATGAAGTTGTATTGGCTCATTCAGACTGAATTCATTTAAAAACGTTCGTTGTGTGGGAGCAAATCTAACGTTTCCTAAATGCAACGGGGGAGCAATCGTTTGTGAATCCATACTTTTACAGTCCAGTATAAGTTTCACAATCCACTACAACAGTCTGATGAACATTTAAAACTGAAGTATATACAAATGATTGTACAGAAAAAACGAATCTATGTCAACGAGCACACGCGTTCGCCCAACCTGGAAATGATGTAGAGCGGTGTCAGCTAGCCATAACGCACGCGTTCAGCAAACCGGGCATTGAATAATTTGGTAACGGATGGGCAATTTGGTATTATCACCTTAACTTGCGGGAAAGATTGCCCCGAGCGCTTCCTAGTATGCCCTTACGGATTACTGATATGAACCTGCGCTTCGATGCTACGAGAGTGAAAATTCAGCCGTGAATCCTACAAATCAACCGTTGGTGCTTGCTCCGGGCGAGGAGCAGGCAAGTGATAATCAGAATGCTTATATTCGACTCTTACTGATCTGCCAGGCAGAAGGTCTGCAAAGCCGCTATGCAGACTTGAGCACTGAAGACAGTGGTCTGACTGCACTCGGCTGGGAACAGACGAACTTGTTAGCTTTATGGCTCGCCGCACATGAAAAGGTTGATGTGTTGATCAGCGCACCACAGCTACGGAGCCGCTTAACCGCACAACGGCTTGGTCAAACCCTCGGCAAAGCAGTCACCTTGGACCGCCAGTTGCCCTATCGTTCACGTGTACGACAAGATCGCCAACAGTCCGTTGCCCAACCACAATGGGAACGTCGGCACCTTTTTTCCCCCCTACACATGCATGAGCAATTTGCCAGCGATGCTGAGTACACAACCTTTTTAGAAAATTTACTGCCGATAATCCAAAGGATTATCAAGGAGCAATGGGGCAAGACAGTTACGCTTGTCCTTGATGGGAACGCCATTGCTGCAATCCTGGGCGCGGTCTGCCGGACGAAGGGTCTGGCCTTTTCGATTAACCACACCAGTATTAGCGAAATTGTCTGGCATCACGGCGAGTGGTGTATTGTTTATGTCAACCGGCTGGAGCATAATCTGGCGCCGGCCTTGGTCCCCGCCACAAGCAGCGAAACAGTTGCAACGCAATCTACAGCCAGTGATGAAGAGGATCTGTCCCAGGTTTTAGCAGTTTACAACCGTGTGCTTTCGGCGGATATTGATATCCATGACCAATCGCATGAACAGCGGGTGCGCCATCTACTGAAATTTGCCAATTTAGCCAAAGGACAACGGGCCTTAGATGTAGGCGCCGGCACCGGCCTATTGACAATGATGATGGCAGAGGATGGCGCCAGCGAAGTCGTTGGCGTCGATATAAGCCCAGCCATGTTAGAAATGGCCGAATATCTACGCTTAAGCAGCGCCTCCAAGGCGGCCAGAAATGTCAGCTTTCGTCTGGCCGCAGCGCAAAAAATGCCGTTTCGCAATGAGAGCTTCGATGTGGTCATCTGTCGCTTACTGCTTCACCATAGCCATAAACCGGAACGGATTCTGCAAGAGATTAAGCGCGTCCTAAAACCGGGCGGAACTATGGTACTGGCGGAGTTACTCGGTGCAGATGATCCAGTCAAACGCGCCACCCAAAATACAATTGAAGCGCGCCGCGATCCAAGCCATGTAGCTGCGTACAGCGTCGACCAATATCGAAAACTGATTAACCAGACTGGGCTTACCATCGAGACCGAAAGCGTTGCGGTCTTTGAACAAGATCTGGAGGAGTGGCTCAGCGACCTGCAATCAAATCCCGCCAGCCGTAGCGTTGTGCGTGAAATGATGGAAGCAGGCTTAGAAACTGATGCCGCAGGGCTCAATGTGCGCCGGCATAGCGGCAAACTTGTCTTTGACCAGCGGTTGCTCTATCTGAAGGCCGTCAAGCCGGCTAGTTAGGCTTTATGATTGGGTGTCTCCCCAAAGCTCAAGCTGGCCTTGCTGGTGTTGCGCACCCTTGGTGCTATGTAACCTTTATGATCTGAAGATAAGACGCTGCCACCAGGTCGCAACTTTGTTGCCGGCACGGGCCAGCAGACGTGTGAAGCGCGGCTGTCCTGAATGCGCCGCTGCTGTTGGCGGTGGGCTAGCGGATGGCGCCTGGGGCGAAGCTGAAGCGGTGCTGCTCCGTACAGAATTTCCCCTCCCTACGGCTACATTTTGCGCCCCTGTTCCTACCGTCCCAATCACAATATCGCGAGCTTGAACGCCATCCAGGCTAATGGACGGTTGTTTTAGTGTAGCTTCCGCTTGCTCCTCATGCGTCCACAAGCGTCCATCCGCTGTACGCATAAAGAGCACCGGCGTGCCCCATTCCATAATGCTGCCCTGGCTAAAAATAGCAATGCGCGCCTCCGCCAACGCGGCGTCGACAGGATAGTCATCGGCCAGCGCGGTATAAAATTCACGACTCAGCTCAATGGCAGCCTGATCGGTAACGGGAAATTGCATAGCAATAACCGCCGGCAGCCCTTGCTGTACCAACTGTTGGGCTACACCGTTAAAGGGTTCACCTTCGACCAAGCGCGCGCCCTCACAGGCGTTGAGAAAGGCCAGGCGCAAGGTGCGATGGTTGTGCAGATGGAGCCCCAATATTTCGCTGGAGACGGGCTCACCCTTGCCCTGTTCATCAACAAAGAGGAGGCCATTCGTGCGCGTCGCCTCATCAAACCAGCCATGGCCGATAAAATGGAAAATATGATAACTTCCCCGACGCAGCGTTTGGCGCAGTTCGCTGAGCGTCCCGTTGGCCAACCAGGTGATCTCGACCCCCTGTTCTTGCCGAAGCCCGGCCAATGCCTGTTGCAAGCGGGCCTGTTCCTGAGTAATGTTGAGGCGGGGCAGCACATCTTGGGCATCGGCGGTCAGCACCAGAATGCGCAGCGAGCCTTCTATCCCTAGGGGTGCTTCAGGCTGAGGTAGCGCCAGATAGCGCACTACCGGCGACGCATCCGACAGAACCAGGTAGCGATTGGCCGTGGCATCAAAGAGATACTCCCAGGGTAGCACGGCCAATACCGGTGCATCATCAAGCCGCAATCGAATGCGCAGACCGGCGTCTTGTTGCGCAGCGACGGCCATGCTCAACCGCAGCAAATTGCCCACCTCGCCGCGAAAGATCGTCCTGTAAAGTTCACTGCCAAAGATCTTGGGGTCGAGTGGTTGCACAGGCCCGGATCCCGTGGCTGGCCCAAATTGAAAGGTGCGGATCGCCCCGCCCACCAAACTCAACTTTTCCGTCGAGGCGGTGATGGTGGCGGGCAAGGTAAAGAACTGGGCAGCCTGCCCATGCGGTGAGTCGATGACCTTGGCTTGATACGCCGCAGCCCCATCCCCGGCCGCAGCGGAGATTAACAAATCAAAGGTTAGATATTTAAGTTTCAACGATCCCCCAGTAGAGGTAAAATGCGCCTGTTCTTTTAGCAATGGTGTGCGTAGCGACCGCTAGTGCACTGTAACTGAAATTCTGCTAGGGTAGAGGTGGTTACCTAGGTCTTCCTGGAAGGGGGCGGTGAAAGGTGAAAGATAAGGGGTGGGCTGTGCCCCCTTCCAGGAAGACGCACGCCAGCGCACCCGCGCTGGCTCAACTCGCATAACTTTGGACAGATTGTACTATGCCTTGGCGCGCACCAATCAATCTTATCTGCGCAGCGCCGGCAGTACGTTCTCCCCCAACAGGCGCAGGCCATGTTCTGACGTTAAACCATGCGGCGTGCCAAATTCGACGCGGTCGGCGCCGGCGGCAAAGAGCGCCTGCGCATGATTAGCAACCTCTTCCGGTGTGCCGGCAAAGGCAAAGCGGGCCAGGAGTTCATCGGAAATCAGCGCGGCGGCGCCGTCAAAGTCATAGCGATCCGCCGCGGCGCGTAGCTGTTGCAACAACGCCGGGTCAAGGTCTACGGTAGGGTCAAGCGCGGCGACAATGGGCAGATAGAGCGCCACTTCCCGTTTCACATAGGCCCGCGCCGCCGCCCCATCTTCATCCACGACACAGACTGCCCCAATGGCAATCCCCACATCACGCGCCGCGCGACCATTGGCGCGGCAGGCCTCGTCCAGAATTTGGCGGAAGTGGGGCAATACAGCCGGGGTGGCGCTACCGCCAATTTTGATCTCCGCAATTTCGCCAATACAGGCGCGAATGGTGGCGGCGCCCCAGGAGCCAAGCAAAAAAGGAAGTTCCGGGCGCAAAATGGACCAGCGCAAGGTGTCGCCACCGGCCAGCGGAAAACAGACGCCGGGATAGGGCGCCGTTGATTGGCGCAGAAGGTGACGCACAGAGGCAAAGGCTTCGCGCAGTGCCGTCACCGGGCGCGCCGGCTCTACCCCGACAAAATCCAGCCACCCACCGCGCGCCAGCCCTAGATAGGCGCGCCCCTGGGACGCCTCATCGATCAGCGCAATGTTGCCGGCAATGTTGATCGGATGGCAAGTAAAAGGATTGACTGCCGCCACGCCAATTTGCACACGACTCGTCGCACGCGCCATCTCCAACAGTGGCAACCAGGCCGGCTGGTAGAGCATATCGTTGTAGACAGTAACACCATCAAAGCCATACCGCTCGGCGGTTGCAGCCAGCGGCCCATAGGCGCGCAACGGCTTATCAGTTTGAAAAGCAACGGTAACACGCTGCGTTGCGCCCATAGAGACTCTCCTTAAAATTGTTGACCGCTCATATGGGCGAAGAGGTGAAATCGTTGCAATTACCAGTGAAGAATGGAATAATTTCACCCGGAGACCTATATGAGCCATTGTTGACGAATGAGATCATCAACAATCTTAGCAGAGGAGAGCACGCCAGGCAAGCCGGCGCCTGGATGCGTGCCGGCGCCGACAAAGTAGAGATTGTCAAAATCTTCTGAGCGGTTGTGGGGACGGAACCAGGCGGACTGGGTAAGAATCGGTTGCACCGAAAAAGCTGAACCCAGATGGCTGTTTAAGGTGTCCCGGAAGTGCAGGGGATCGATAGTATGTTCGGCGACAATGTTGGCCTGTAGATCGGGCAGATACTGCTCCTCCAACAACTGCATAATCGCGTTGCGGTAGGGCCTGGCTTGCGTCCGCCAGTCGATCGGCGCGCCCAAATGGGGCACTGGTGAGAGTACATAGAACGCCTCGTGGCCAGCCGGCGCCATGCTGGGATCCGTAATCGTCGGCATATGGAGATAGAGGGAGAAGTCAGTGGGCAACTCCTTAGCGGCAAAGATGTCGCGCAGCAGCCCGTTGTACCGCTCACTCAAGATAATGTTGTGGTGGGCCAGTTGCGTATCGGTATAACGGCGCTTGGTGCCAAAGTAGATGACAAAGAGCGACATGCTATACCTAAGCCGATTGATGCGGCGGTCACTATTTTTGCGGCGCGCCTGCGCCGGCAATAGGTTTAGATAGGTCCATGCCACATCGGCGTTGGAAATGACGGCATCCGCCTTGTGAATAGTCCCATCGGCCAGACGCACCCCCCGAACCTGACGCCCTTCAACCAAAATTTCCTGCACCTCGGCCTTCAACCGAACCTTGACCCCCAACTCATCCATGAGCCGGCCATAGGCTTGTACAATCGCACCGGTGCCGCCCAGGGCATAGTGAATGCCCCATTCGCGCTCCAGATAATGAATGAGCACATAAAGCGAAGCTGCATCGAGCGGGTTGCCGCCAATCAGCAGGGGGTGAAAGGAAAAGCAGCGGCGCAGAAAGTCATCTTGGATAAATTGGCTGACATAGCTGTAGACACTCTTGTAGGATTGCAGGCGGATCAGATCGGGCACCACCTTGAGCATGTCGGTGAGCTTGAGAAAGGGCTGATCAATTAGCCCCATGCCGGTGGTAAAAATATCCTTTGTCGTGTGCATAAAGCGTTCATAGCCCGCCTTGTCCGCCGGATTCCACTGTTCAATCTGGTTTAAAATAAAGTCGTGGTCGCCATTATAGTCAAAATGACGACCGGTATGGTCAAAGATGCGGTAGAAGGGATCACAAGGCACCAGTTGGAAGTACTCTTCGCGCTTACGTCCGGCCAGTTGCCAGGTCTCATCAAAGAGCCACGGCGCCGTGATGACGGTAGGACCACCGTCAAATTTAAAGCCATTGATTTCGTAGACATAGGCGCGCCCACCCAATTTATCCCGTTTTTCAAAGAGTTCCACGTCATAGCCGCGGGTCGCTAGCCGGGTCGCGACATTTAAGCCCCCAAAGCCGCTGCCAATGACAATTATTTTTTTCGTCATAATCATTGCTCACAGTTTTTTACGCGCATTTTGCACATGTATTGCACAGATTTCGTCACTATTGTAGTGACGCCTGGCGATCAATTCTGTGAGCCATCTCCAATTGGGGAAAATAGACAGATGCGGATCCAGGAGACAAGGATTATTGTACCAGCAACAAAATCCGTGCCTCCTGGATCCGCATCTGTCTACGGGTGGCGTCTTATCGCTTAACTCACCCGTTCCAGGAAGCGAGCGTCATTGTCATAGAAGTAGCGGATGTCATCAATGCTCCGTTTTTGCATGGCCTGGCGTTCAATGCCCATGCCAAAGGCAAAGCCGCTAAAGATAGCCGGGTCATAGCCACCATTCTTGAGCACCACCGGATGGACCATGCCGGCCCCCAGCAATTCAAGCCACCCCTGATATTTGCAGATACGACAGCCTTTGGCGTTGCAGAAGATACAGTCTACATCGACCTCGACGCTGGGCTCGGTAAAGGGGAAGTAGGATTTGCGGAAGCGGATGCGGCGTCCCTCACCATACATCTGGTTGGCAAAATTGAGCAACACGCCCTTGAGATCGCTAAAGGTAATGTTGCGCCCCACCGCTAACCCCTCCACTTGATAGAACATCATCTCAGAGCGGGCCGTCACATCCTCATTGCGCCAACACTTGCCCGGCAAAATGACCCGGATCGGCTCCGGCGCAAACTCACGCATGGCGTGGATCTGGCCGGGGCTGGTGTGGGTGCGCAAGATTACGTCGGGATTGGTAGTGAAAAAGGTGTCCTGCATCTCGCGCGCGGGGTGGCCGGGCAAAAAGTTGAGCAGGCCAAAGTTCATCTCATCGGTCTCAACTTCGGGCGCGTCATAGACCTGAAAGCCCATTTGCACCAGAATATCGACAATCTCACGCATGGCCACGGTGGTGGGGTGTAATTTGCCCAACAACTGAGGTCGCCCTGGCAGGGTGACATCAATACCTTCGGCGCTCAGTGTGCGGGTGATCTCCTCTTGTTCCAAAGCATTCTGGCGTTCTTCCAAAGCGGATTCGAGCGCGGCCTTAATTTGGTTGGCCGTCTGCCCTACCAGGGGACGTTCCTCCTTGGGCAACTGCCCCAAACCGCGCAAAATGGCTGTCATTTTGCCCTGACGCCCCAGGTAGTCGCGATACCACGCCTCACTGGCCTCTTTGGTCTGCGTTTGCGCCAACGAAAGCGCCGCCTCTTTTTGTAATGCTTCCAGTTCTGCTATCAGATTGCTCATAAATCTTTGATCCTAAGTAAGTGCGGTTGCCATACCGCACGAGTGATTTGCTAAAATTGCCCGGCAATGACGTCCCCTTCAATCTGTGTTAAGCGTAAAGGCGTGATCTGGTTGTGCAGATCAACGTCTTCCGCCGCTATGGCCATGACGCGCAGATAATTATCCGTCAAGCCACGCCACAGCCGCCCCGGCCCATCGGTAAGCGGTTGCCCTTCCCCTTCCCACAGCACCGGACGTACCTGCTGTAGAAAACGTTGGCGTTCGGTCTCTCCCGTCCGTTCGACCACAGTGCGCAACTGCTGGGCGCGCGCCTTTTTGGTGGCGGTCGGCACTTGTTCGCCAAAGCGTGCAGCCGCAGTTCCCGTGCGGGCGCTAAAAGGGAAAATGTGGGCATGGGCAAAGCGCAGCTCTTCCACAAATTCCAGCCCCGCCGCAAAATCTGTGTCGCTCTCGCCGGGGAAGCCGGCAATGAGATCAGTGGTGACAACCAAATCGGGAATGGCAGCGCGCGCCTCTGCCACCAAGCGCCGAAAAGAGGCCGTAGTGCAGCGCCGCGCCATCTGGCGCAGCTGTTTATCCGTTCCAGCCTGCAACGGCAGATGCAGATGGGGGCAAAGCCGTTGTGGCCACTGCTGCCACAGGTCAAAGAAGCCTTCGCTCAATTCCCACGGCTCCAGGCTGCTGAGGCGCAGGCGGGTAATATTGGTCTCGGCCAACAATGTTGCCACCAATGTTTTCAGATCAGTGGCCGCCGCGTCATTGGCGCCTGTCGCCAAATCGCGGCCATAACTGCCTAGATGCACCCCCGTCAACACCGCCTCTTGGACACCCTGCTCGACGAAGTGCTGCACTTCCGCTACAATGCTGGCCAGCGTGCGGCTACGACTAACGCCGCGCGCCACCGTAACAATGCAAAAGGTGCATTTATTGTTACAGCCATCCTGTACCTTGATAAAGGCGCGTGTACGGCTACGTCGCGCGGTGTCATTTGTTGGGTCATTCGCCGTATCATCGGCTACCAGCGCCAGATCGTTATCAACCATGAAGGGTATGCCGTTGGGCTGCATCCGACGCAGATCATCGGGGTCGTCGAGTTCGCTGCTCCATGGTTCCAGCAGGGTATGGAGCAGATCCTTCTCTTGATTATTGGCTACCAATGCAACGCCAGGCAGTGCGGCGGCGGCTTGGGGTTGCAGCGTGGCCCAACAACCGGTAATGGCGATCCGAGCCTGGGGATTAACTGTATGGAGATGGCGCACCTGTTTGCGGCTGCCGCGCGCAGCGTCGCTGGTCACGGCGCAGGTGTTAAAGACAATTACCTGCGCCTGTTCCGGGCTGCGCACCATCTGATGCCCAGCCGCCTGCAGACGGCCAGCCAGGGTCTCCATTTCACTATAGTTAAGTCGACACCCAATTTGTTCCAGATAAATACGCATGGTTACTTATGATACCATAAGCGACGGAAAAGTAGAATTGGAGGAGTTATTGCCGGGTCTATTGCACTTTGGGGGCGAGGTTGGGCCAGCGAGAGCAGATTTGCCGAGTGAAGTACACCCGTTATTGCCAGATACCCGCTGTCAACGTCTGTAAAAAGAGTTGAGCCAGGGCCTGCGGGCGATGGGCATGGATATCGTGATGGGTATTTTCAAAACGCTGCACAACGCTGTGTGCCAGCGCCCGTTGGGCGGCTTCCACTTGCTGTTCCTTTTGTGCAACGCGCTCAGAATTGCCATCCATCGCAACACAGATCAACACCGGCTCCTGAACCTGCGGGAAGAGCATAGGGGGCCGCTGCTCCCAAAGCTGGCGCAGAATTGCCATGTGATTACGCAACGACAACCACGGCCGCACCGTCCCATCCGCCAGCACCTCGAAGTTGGCCAGCACCGCTTCCACCGCATCATCGCTCCACTCTGGGTTGGCCTGACGAATGCGCGCCCGAATGGCAGTCACCGGCGTCCCCAATAGAACCGGCGGTCGTAAGCGTTCCGCCGTTGCCTCCCACGAGCCTTCTGGGCGGAGTTGTAGATCCAAAAAGCCGCCATCAATAAAAGCCAGACCCTGGGCGCGTCCAGCATAGCGGGCGCCAAATTCCAAGACCACATTCCCACCCCACGACTGCCCGGCGACAATGGGTCTATCCAGGTGCAACGTATCAAGCAGCGCCGCCAGATCCGCGGTAACCGTGGCAAAGTCGTAGCCATCCTCCGGTTTGTCGCTCTGGCCATGCCCCCGTTGATCAACGGTCACTACCGCATGGCCGGCGGCAGCCAACTGCTGCGCCACTTGCTCCCAAAGCCGACAGTTGCTGGCCAGCCCATGCAACAGCACAAAGGGCGTGCGTTCACCCGGCCACTGGCGTGTATAGATCTGGATCCCCGTTGTCAGCGGCACAAAACGCGCAACCGGCGCAGCTTCGACGTGTTCATACATAAGCTTCTCCATCAAAATCACAGCGTGGTGAAAAGGTGACTGTCACTGGGCTGCGTGTTGGTGAATTTGCCCAAAGTGGTCGTGGCCCAGTGACACCTCGCTTGCGCTAAAACAGAAATGCACCCATATCAAGATCGCGGCGAAACCGTCGCCCCGTCCGGCGTATCATTCACTTGCCAACCCAGTTCCGCCAATTGGTCGCGGATCTGGTCAGCTTTGCTCCAATCGCGCGCCGTACGCGCCTGGGTGCGCTCTTCCACCAGCGCCAGAATGGCAGCCGGTGCTTCTGGCGACGACGCTTTGGGAGCGCCTTCGGCTAACGCTTCCTGTCCACGCTGCCAAATTGCCGCCGGAATCCCCTCCTCCGCAGCGGGCAGACACCAATCACCCAAGGCGGTCACCGGAAAGTGATCATTCGCGACAAAGCGCCGCTCTTGCCCATTGTGGATCACGCAGGCAGCCCCGGCGCCTACCACCTCACATTCGCCTTGCTTGGGATCGATGATCACCCCTGTATTTTCTTCAATGCCCAGTACGGCAGTCGTTGCTGGCAGGAGATCCACCAACTGATTGTAGCGTTCTGTGCCGAGATAACAGTGGCTGGTGTCCAGGTCGGCGCCTCCATCATTATTATTCCAATGGGGCACAAGCACCAAATCGAGGTTATACGCGGCAAAAAAATCTAACCCTGGTTTCCAATGCAGATCTTCGCCGACTTTGTAGATCTCATAGACGGGCATGGCCGCTTTGCCGATAGCAATCGTTGCCGCGCTGGAAAAGCAGAGGGCAGCCCCCAATCGATGGCGTGCGACCAGGCTGTGCCAGGTGTAGCTCGCAGTCAGTTGGCGTACCGTATAAGTAGGACTGCCCGGCCCCATAAAGAGATAATTTGCACGCCAGATCGGCGCCGCAATGGCCGGATCATCGGGACTGTAGGCGCTATTGCGTTTGCGCGCCGCCACCTGTTCACAGGTTGGATTAAAATTCTGCAGACGATGCTGTAAATAATCAGCGATCTTTTGTGCAACTGCCGCGGCGTTGGGCTCAAAGCCGGCGGGCGTCTCTATAATGGCGGCCTGGATGGGCGTCTGTAGCTGCTCCATCACCCGTTGATGAATGCGTTGCGCCGCCGGCGAAGTTTCGCCCGAGCCGAAGAGGGCAATCGGTCCAAACAGTGTTTTCAGGGATTTCATGGTCTTTCTATCTATCCTTTATGAAAAATGTTTGTGATCTTATAGAATTTGTTGATGCGCTTTTCAACACCTATGGCAGGCAAAAGTATAGAATAGGCAAAAGGTAATTTCTGTAAGCATCGAAGTAATGTACAGATATTTTACAGAAAGTGTTTAGGCAGACTACGCCTTTTAATTTTCGCACCCGGAGCGAAAAGAGCAAAGGCGCCATACCATATTATATGGTTCCAGTTGTACGGCCAATCCTATTCCAAAAGGCCGATATCTGCGCAATGTCGGCCTTCACCTACACCCGAATGTCGCGCGCCCGCTGTCCGGCCACGGCAAAAAAGAGCACCCCGACCAATACCGCGCTGCCGGCCCAGGCAAAAGTGGTCGCCGGCCCCACCCATTCATAGAGGTTGCCACCAAGAAAGGCGCCGGTTGCGCCCGCCAGCCCCATGCTGATCCCGCTCAAGAGCCCCTGTGCGGTTGCCCCCATGCCCACCGGCGCCGCGCGATTGGCATAGGCCACACCGGCCATCCACATGGCAGAGAAGGTGAGACCGTGCAACAGGTTAATGGGCAGCACAAACCAGGCCGCAGGCATTAAGGCATAGCTAAACATGCGCACCACATTAGCCAGCAGGGCAATGGTCAGTAAACCGCGCGCACCCCAGCGCTGCAACAAGCGATCACCAAAGAAGAAGATAGGGGTTTCGCTGGCCGTTGCCACCAGCAAAGAGATACCCATCAAGCTCTTGCTGGCGTGCAGTTGTTCCAGATAGAGAAAGAGGAAATTATTGCCCACACCGGCCGCCATGCCATTAATAAAGACGGTGATCAAAAAGACGAGCCACGGCCAACGAGTAACAAAAAAGCGGACACCGCGCCAGAAAGGCTCGCCCAGCGCCACCGGCTGAATCGCCAGCCGCTGTGCGGCCAGCAAACAGCCAGTCAGAAAACAGAACGAGCCGATAAAGGCCCACGATAGGCCAAAGCGTTCAATGATGAGGCCAAAGAGGGCGCCGGCCACACCCCACCCTAACGCGCCCCACAGACGCTGCTTGCCATACTCTGCCTTATGTTCACCCAATAGCAGCAGGACCGAGTTATCGACCAACGGCATAATCGGCGCGGTGCAAAAGGCATAGAGCGCCGCCACGGGCAAGAGCCAGCGGAGCGTGGTCATCTGTGAGAGGAGCAGTACCCCGCCACCGGCCCCTAGCACTGCCAGCGTAAGCAGCCGCCGATGTTGCTGGGTGGCGTCGGCCACTGCGCCCCAAAGCGGCGCCGCCACCAGACTGAGCAGCGGTGCAATGCCGGTCAGCAGCCCAATTTGTGGGCCGCTCAGACCAATTTGATGATAATAGAGCACCAGGTAGGGCGCCAACGCCGCCATTGCCGCAAAATAACAGAAGTAAAAAAAACGGGGCACGACCATGGAGGGGTATCGCTTCGCTTCATAAGCTCGCATTTTATAAGCTTGCATTGCTTGATCTCTTTCCAGCTACTTGTCTAACCAGGAATTGTCAGTATAATTACCGTGAATAACTTCCTGCGCGGGGTTGATGTAAACCTGATGCAAGTACGGCAGGATTACCATGCCCGCACCAACCCGGCGCAAGCCATCAATCATATCATGAAGAAGGGAAAGAGTTGTGCCATTCAATGTCAAAAAACGCGGAAAGCTAACCTATTATTACAGCGGCGAGACACCGGTCCTCTCCAGCCTGGTGGTGGAAGAGCAGCCAGACGGCGATCTGCGCATTCACTTTTCCGGTCTGACTGGCGGCTATTCGGCCAAGGGGGTGTTGGGGTTAGACGAGTTGGTAACCATGGATCCGCACCGCGAGATTCCATTGGTCTTCCAATGTTGGGAGAAGTGGCTTCAGGAAGCGGGTATCTGTAACTCGCTGGCCGAGGTTGATTTTGTAGAGATGCATGTCTTTGGCTGCCAACCCAAGTCGCCCAACCCGCTGCTCGACCCAGAGGGCTTTGTCAAAGAACAACAACGGCTCTATCAGGCCTACCGTGAGGCATATAGCGCCTGGTTCCGTGAGCATTGCCCGGAAAATGGCGTACCGGCCCGCTTTACCGTCCATGTCGTCGATGTGCCCGATAAAGCCGCTTCCTACGAATTTTACAGCACGGCGCTCTATCAGCGCGCGTTGCAAAAATAAACAGGTTCTGTAGCGAGGGACGAGTAGCAGGTGGCGGGTAGCAGGTGGCGGGTAGCGTGAATCGCTTGGCAGGGGTGACTCTATTTACGTACGATTTGTTTTGGGGACGCACCTTTACATTCAGCGACAAACCGCGCCACTCACCATTCGCCACTCGCCACGCTAACCAACCCACTTCAACGATTGGATCACACACATGACAGTCGAGCAAAGCTATGACCTTCTCTTAAAAAATGGTCACCTCATCGATCCGCGCAATGGCATCGACGGCAAAATGGATGTCGCGATTACCAATGGCAAGGTGGCGGCCGTGGCGGCGGATATTAATCCGGCCCTGGCCACACAGGTGGTTGATGTGACCGGTCACTATGTGACGCCAGGCATTATTGACATCCATGTCCATGTCTACCACACACGCGAGCCAGAGGGACTCAGCATCATGGCCGATTCCCACTCCTTTCGCTCCGGCGTGACCACGCTGGTGGACACGGGGACGGCGGGCGCTAAACACTTTCTGCACTTTAAGCGCACCGTCATTGACCAGGCCAAGACGCGCATCTTTGCCTATGTCAACATTGTCGATCTGGGCATGATCGGCGACTTTGAGCAAGATATTCGCACCATGGATCCAGAATTGTGCGCAGCCACGGTTATGATGTATCCTGATGTCTGCGTCGGCGTGAAAACAGCCCACTACTGGACGCGTTTGCCTTGGGATGCCGAACATCCGCCGTGGGCCGCAGTCGATCAAGCGGTGGCAGCAGCCAACCTCTGCCATAAGCCGGTCATGATTGATTTCTGGCCCCGCCCGCCGGAACGCAGCTATCAGGAGTTGATCCTGGAAAAGATGCGTCCTGGTGATATTCACACCCATGTCTACGCTCAGCAGTTTCCCATTTTGGATGAAACAGGCAAGCCCAATCAATTCCTCTATGAAGCCCGGGCGCGCGGCGTTATCTTTGATGTAGGGCATGGGGCCGGCAGTTTCTGGTTCCGCAATGCCTACCCGGCGATCCAGCAAGGCTTTGCCCCCGATTCGATCAGCACCGACCTGCATACACGCAATGTGCATGGGGTGGTGATTGATATGCAGACGACGATGAACAAGATTCTCAACTGTGGCCTGCCCTTGCAAGAGGTCATCTACCGTTCGACGGTGACGCCCGCCGCCGAAATCGGCCACCCAGAATTGGGCCATCTGTCGGTGGGTGCGGAAGCTGATGTGGCGGTCTTTAAGTTGCTGCATGGCGATTTTAGCTTTGTGGACTGCGGACGCGCCAAGCTCAAGGGCAACCAAAAGTTGGAGTGCGCCATGACCTTGCGCGCCGGTGAAATTGTCTTTGATCCCCACGGCTACAGTATGCCCGAATGGCCCGACGCACCGGAAGCCTACTGGAAGTTGCCGTGGTAATACAAGGTAAAGAGGGTCATTGGGTGATTCGTGATTGGTCTTTAATCACGAATCACCCAATGACCAATGATAAGTGACATAGGAGGTGACAGTGGCAGTTGCTGCAAATCAGGCAAAATTGGGAGGGACCGCCAGCAGTGGCTGGGTGGGAACGCTCGTAGGCGCTAAGACCCGTTTCCAGACCAAACGCGCGCTGTGGGGGTATGTCTTTGCTGCGCCCTGGATTCTGGGTTTGATTATTTTCTGGGGTGGACCAATCCTTGCCTCGCTTTACTACAGTTTTACCAACAAAGAGGTAATCGGCACGGTGCGTTGGCTAGGGCTAGCGAACTACAACCGCGCCTTCTTTACCGATGATCTCTTCTGGCCCTCGTTGGGACGCACCTTTGTCTTCAGTTTCGCCTATGTGCCGGTTGCCATTGTGGGCGCCTTGGTGCTGGCGACACTGCTCAACCAGAAGTTACTCGGCACCAACATCTATCGGTCAGTTTTCTTTATTCCCCACCTCATTCCAGCCGTGGCCTTGGCCGTGGTGTGGATCTATCTGCTCCAGCCCAAATTGGGGCCAGTCAACCTGATATTACGCAATATCGGCATTGCTAATCCGCCAGCTTGGTTGGCCTCGCGTGATTCGGCCCTCTACTCGGTGACGATGATTAACGTTTGGGCGGCGGTGGGGGGCAATACCATGCTCATCTTCCTGGCCGGTCTGCAAGGCGTCCCCCAAGAACTCTATGAGGCGGCCGGGATCGATGGCGCCGGCGCTTGGACCAAATGGCGCCATGTAACGCTGCCCTTGCTGACGCCCACCATCTTCTTCAATCTGGTCTTGGCTGTGATTGGGGCACTCAAGGTCTTCACGACCGCTTGGGTGGCGACCCAAGGCGGTCCCTCCTACGCCACCTGGTTCTTCGCCCTCCATATCTACACCGAGGCCTTCCAATACTTCCGCCTTGGCTATGGCAGCGCGCTGGCCTGGGTGCTGGCAGTGATTCTCATGTTTTTTACCTTTTTCCAGGTCTACTACTCGCGCCGGTGGGTGCATTACGAGGGGGGCTAAAGGAACTTTATGGCAACACAAACCCTAAGCCGGCAAGCACCACGCCGATCAACCTCATTCGATGTTGGCCGCGCATTTCTCTATTTGCTCGTCTTGCTGCTCTGCATCATGTTTGGTTTCCCTCTCTTCTGGACACTCATGTCCTCCTTGAAGACACCAGTGGAGATGGCGGCATTTCCACCACCGTGGGTGCCCGCCGTCCCGCAATGGGCCAACTACGAGCGGGTCTTTGAGATTTCGCGCCATCCGGTTTCGCTGTGGACCCTCAACTCTACGATCATTGTGGTGCTGGGCACCCTGGGAACGCTCATCACTTCTTCGCTCGTCGCCTACTCGTTGGCGCGCTTTGAATACCGGGGCCGCGACACCCTCTTTATGATCACCCTGGCGACGATTATGTTACCGGCCCAGGTGACCTTGATTCCCCAATTCGTCCTTTTCTATAACTTGGGTTGGATCAACACGCTCAAGCCGCTGTGGGTGCCCCACTGGTTTGGCGGTGGCGCCTTTGCCATCTTTCTTATGCGCCAATTCTTTCTCTCCCTGCCGCGCGATCTGGATGAGGCAGCGCTGATTGACGGCGCCGGCTTCTTCCGCATCTTCTGGTCGATTCTTCTGCCGCTCTGCAAACCGGTGTTGGCCACCTTGGGCATCATCGTCATCATCGACCTGTGGAGTGACTTCCAGGGGCCTTTGATCTACCTCAACTCGCCGGAGAAGTTTACGATTTCCGTGGGGCTGCGCTTCTTTAGCAACACGCCGGAGGTCGGCGGCGAACCGATGCAACATCTGCTCATGGCCGCCTGCGTACTCTCCATGTTGCCCATCATCATAATCTTTTTCCTGGGCCAGCGCTATTTTGTCCAGGGCATCGTCATGTCGGGCATCAAAGGGTAAGGAATAATTAATTGAGAATAGTGAATGGAAAATTTTTAATGTGGCGACCTAGCGGACGACACGCAGGGCTTGGCGCTCGTCGGCAGCGCGTTGGGCCAAAAGAGTAAGTTGGGGCTGGGTGCCCAGGCCAATGAGGACATCGCCGACTTGGAGAACAAAGTCCGGAGAGAGATGGGTAAAGAGACGCCCATCACCGCGGCGCACGGCCAGCACATTGACGCCGGTCTCACTGCGGACATGGCATTCAGCCAACGTCTTGCCGCGCATGGGTGACTCGGCCCCAATCTTGGTCTCTTCAATCCGCAACTCCAGATCACCGGTGCGCATGATGACCTCCAAAAATTCGACCACGCCAGGGTGCAGCAGTTGCGCCGCCATGCGATGGCCGGTAATCAGATAGGGATTAATCACCTGATTCGCCCCGGCAATCCGCAATTTACGCTCACTCTCCGGCTGATTGCTGCGTGAGATGATATAGAGATTGGCGTTAAAGGTGCGCGCGCTGAGCACCACAAAGACATTGGTGGCGTCATTGGGCAGACAGGTGCAGAGGCCACTGGCATGTTCAATGCCGGCTTGCTGTAGCACCGGATCGCTGGTGGCGTCGCCAATGACATAGTGAATGCCCTCACGCTCAAACTCGGCCACATGCTCATCACCGGCATCAATGACGACCACTTCGTAATGGTTGGCGCGCAACCCCTGCGCCACCTGTTGGCCCACACGGCCATAGCCACAGATGATGTAGTGGTTACGCAATCTGTTGATCGCACGTCCCATGCGTTGCCTCCGCAAAATTCCGTTGAGTTCACCGGCAATCAGGTAATCCGCCAGTGTGCTAAAGGTGTAGGCCACACCGCCGACGCCCAACAAAATGAGCAAAATGGTAAATGCTTCCCCCAATGGCGTAAGCGGACGCACTTCGCCATAGCCCACCGTGCTCAGCGTGATCACGGTCATAAAGAGCGCGTCACGCCATTCCCACCCTTCAATAACCATATAACCAACCGTGCCGGTCGCTAACAGTGCGCTGGCCATAGTCAACACGGCGCCCAGTTGCCGGCTAAGCCGGGATCGCTCGCTCAAGGCGACGTCTCCCGCACAGTCGGCGCCACGGCGTTAGGTTGCGAGAGACCTTGATGGGGTGGATACACCTTGGTCAATACCGGGGTGATATAGCCGGTGGCGCGGAAACCAAAGGCGCGATAGAGTTGTTGCGCCCGTTGGTTGGTCACCTGGGTGTTGAGCCGTACCGTTTCCACTTGCTGAGTCTGGGCATAGGCGAGCGCTTCCCACAGGAGATAGCGCCCAATGCCACGCCCTTGGTGCGCAGGGTGGACAGCCAACCGGGCTAAATGGGCGCTATAGCCGGAGACCGTCAGGGCGCTGTAGCCCACAGGCGCCCCTTCCAACAGGACAAGTTGAATCCGGCTGGTCTGCATCAAATCCTGTAGATCCTGTTGACCAAAATGCCAGAGGGGCTCAAAGGCAGCAGCATCTAGTTGGGCCAGCGCAGAAAGATCGGCAACCAGGGCTGGTCGCAACGGATAGGCGGTAGGGGGCGCCAGGGTATGCAACGGGACGCGCCCTAGACGGGACAACTGGAGAAATTGCACCTCCGCCGCCAGGTGAAAGCTGGCCTGGTAAAGGGGCAGGCGCAGCCAATCGGCGTCGCCATAGACAATGAACAGATGGCCGACTGCACTTTGGGGTAAATACGCCCATATCCCATTGAGCAGGGTGGGCAGATCCTGGCTGGGCGAACGGCCCCGCGCCAGGGCAATGGCGCGTAGATAAACTCGATCCGGCGCTTGGGCCGGCAGCGTGCGTGGCCGCGGCTCCGGTTGCACACAGATAAAGCCCCAAGGCTCGGCTGCACCATTAGCCAGCAGGGCCAGTTGAGTCCCCAATAACGTCGCCAAATCCTCCACCCCTAAATTGTGATAGAGGTGGCGACTACGCCGCCACAGGTGACGCACCGTTTCTAATGCCGCTGCGTCGATCCGAGTCATGGTCATGGCATTACTTGTAACATTCTACACACTCGTCACGAAGGATGCTCCTTGTGTGTATTGCTGGAGTGCATCCAAGTCTAGTTCGATCCCTAACCCCGGGCCACTGGGGATCGCCAACATGCCATCCGCGTCTAGCTGCCAGGGTGCGGCGACAATGGCGTCAATATAAGGGGAGCCGGTCAGATATTCGACAAAGTCAGTGTTGGCAAAGGCGCCGGCCAGATGGAGATCGGCGGCCAACCCCAAAGCTGTGTTCCAGCCGTGGGGAATAAATCGCACGCCATTTTCCTGCGCCATCCAGCCAATCCGTCGTTCCTCGCTAATGCCGCCCACCTTGGTCACATCGGGCTGGACAATATCAAACGCGCCCGCTTGCAGCCACGGTTGGAAAGCCTGTCGGCGCGTCAAAACCTCGCCGCCGGCAATGGGCACCGGCGCTGCGCGGCGCAGTGCCACATAGTCCTCCAATGCATCTGGGACTAGTGCCTCTTCAAACCAGTAAACATCATAGTCCGCCAACATTGCGGCAGTACGCAGCGCCCATTTATAGCCCTGATGCCAATGGGCGTCACTGCCACCGGCATCCACCATGAGCCAGCCATCGTCGATTACCTCACGGGCCGCGCGCACAATCGCTTCATCCATCGCGTTGTTGACCCGGCCAAAGGGTCCCCACCCGATTTTAAAAGCGCGAAAGCCCTCTGCTTTTAACCGGGTCAGATGTTCCGCCAACAGTTCCGGCTCCTGCATCAGGATGGAAGCATAGGGACGCACCCGTTCGCGATAGCGACCGCCTAGCAACCGGCTCACCGGCTGACCGGTTGCCTTCCCCAAAATATCCCACAGGGCAATGTCGATGCCGCTGATCGTGTGGGTAACCGAGCCGCCGCGTCCTAGCCAGAACATATGCTGGTGCAGTTTTTCGCTGACCCGCTCCGGCTCCAATGCGTTTTCGCCTAGGTACAGGGGCTCAAGGACCTGCAAAGCACCCTTGACCAGCGCATCATTCGTAAAGACGCTCCCTAAGCCGGTTATGCCTTCATCGGTCAGCACGGCGATCAGCGTATGGACACAATCATCGGGCCGGATCTCCTCGGACCACCCCCCCTCGGGCGAGGCACCGCGCAGACCGACTGCGCGAATCTCACGGATCTTCATGGGCTTTCTTCGCTCCTTTTTCTCTGTAAACGGCCTCTCTTCCGCGCCGAGGCAAGCTTGCTTGCCGGCAACAGATACCGGTTGCCCCAGTCGGGAAGGGGAGCCTTTCGCTAAGTCATTTTTCCTACCTAAAGATTACAAAAAATTAATAAAATTTACAAATTACCCTGGCCATATGCAGCAATTTAGACTGGATAAGCACGCTTAGGTTATCCCACTGTGGCGTGGACGCAGCGTAGTGCGCAGCTGAGCGAGCCAGTGGGGAATCAACACCGACAAGATCAGCAGCGCGCCAATGACGCCTGTCTGTAGGTTGCCGCTAATATTGATGAGTGACATGCCATTACGCAGGTTCAGAATGATCAAAATCGACAGAAAGACACCAGTCAAGGTGCCGGAGCCGCCAAAGATGCTGACGCCGCCCAGCAACACCATAGTTACAATGTCCAGTTCAAAGCCATCGGCCGTATTCCCGCGCACTGCGCCCAAACGCGCCGCCAACAGTAGCCCTGCCAAGGCAGCAACAAAGCCGGAGGCCACAAAGAGCAGCAACTTAACGCGTCGCACATCAACGCCGGCATAGCGCGCCACCTCACGGTTGTTGCCAATGACATAGACGTAGCGCCCAAAGGCCGAGGATTGGAGGACAACGATCGTAACCACCAAGAGCAAAAAGAAAAGAATGAGGGCAAGGGGCAACGGACCCAGCAGTGGCTGTTGGCCCAACCGATCAAACCAGGCCGGGAAATCGCCAATGGAGCGATCCTCCAGCAAGATGCGGGCAATACCGCGGTAGCCAATCAGACCGGCCAGCGTCACCGCCAGCGAGGGCAAACCCACATAGGCAACCCAGAAACCGTTAAAGGCGCCACAGAGGATGCCGGCCAGCAACGCCACCGGGATGCCGATCGCCAACGCAATGCCCTGCTCATGCAATGCCGCCAGAATACAGGCCGCCAATCCCATGACCGAGGCGACCGAGAGATCGATTTCGGCGTTGATGATGATCAGCGTCATGGCCAGGGCCACAATGATCTTTTCAATGGAAAGTTGAAAGAGGTTGATCTGGTTGTTCAATTGCAGATAGTGCGGGGAGAGATTCACATTCACCACCAGCACCACGGCTAAAATTATTACCAACAAACTTTCCCAACTACGGAGGCGGTCAACTATGCGCGTCATCATCTCACTCTTTCGCTTGCTCTAGGTTCTGTTGACATTACCTGCCCAAGGGGCTCCCAGGCCACGAGCAGCATTACCTATACCAGCATGTTCTACCAGCAGTGGCCTGTGCAATGTCAACAACTCCTAATTCTCTATGATTCTGCCCCAGCCACCCACAGGGCGCGCAGGCGATTAATGATCACAGCATCCGAGGCGACGGCCAGCAGGATCAGCAAGCCTAAGATGGCATCACGCCAGAATTCGCTGATCTCGGCCCAGCGCAACAAACTTTGCTCTAGCGTGGCAATCAGTGTTGTGCCCAGCAACGCGCCAACCATCGTGCCGGAACCGCCAAAGATATTGACCCCGCCGACGACCACCGCGGCTACGGCTTGCAACTCCAACCCCTGGCCGGCCACCACGGTAATGTTGCCAAAGCGCGCCAGAAACATAAACCCGGCCAAGCCACAGAGGGCGCCGCAGAGCACGTAGGCTGTCATCAAGGTGCGTTCGGCGGGGAGACCGGCAAAACGCGCCGCTTCCGGGTTCGAGCCCAATGCATAGAGTCGGCGGCCATAGGGCAGATAGGCCAACGCCCATTGGAAAAGAAACACAACGGCCAGCGCAATGCCAAAGACCAGCCGCATATCAATCTCCCCGATGGCGAAGAGATTCACACGCGGCAGATCGAGCAGCCAGGCCGGCAACGAATTTGTTGTCACCGTTTTGGCGTCGGAATATTCAACCAGGAAAGTGCGATAGATAGCCAGGGTGCCCAATGTGGTAATGATCGCCGGCACGCGTCCATAGGCGACGATGAGGCCATTCACAAGCCCCATGGCCGCGCCCACGCCCACCGCCAACAAGACCACCCAGAGGGGAGCAAGTTCGTTGTGCGCCGCCAACTGCGTCCCGACAAAGTAGGCGGTAAAACCCACAATCGAGCCCACCGAAAGGTCAATATTGCGGGTAAGGACCACCAAAGTCTGCCCCACCGCCACCACCACCAGAATCGCGGCGCTGGTAGCCACCCGGTTAAAGGTGCGTCCGCTGTAGTAATTGTCAATCTGCGATCCAAAGAAGAAGATAACCGCGATGATCAAGAGCAGCAGGCTCAGTTCACGGATCTGTTCAGGCCGCACGATACGGCGTATAAATTTCATAAGGTCACCGCTTCCTGTCCCATCATGGCGGTTAAAATTCGTTCTTGGGTGGCGTCGGCACGGTCAAAGATGCCGCGCTGCCGTCCTTCGCGCATGACCAAGATGCGGTCACTCATGGCCAATACCTCCGGCAAGTCAGAGGAGATAAGCAAAATGGCAATACCCTGGGCGGCCAGATCGTTGATCATATGATGCACCTCTGCCTTCGCGCCCACATCAATGCCGCGAGTTGGTTCATCTAAGATCAAGAGTTGGGGGCGGGTGTTGAGCCACTTGGCCAACATCACCTTCTGCTGATTGCCGCCGGAGAGTTTCCCGGCTTCCAACTGCACCGACGGTGTGCGAATGGAGAGGCGCTGCCGATACTCCTCGGCGGTGGCCGTCTCGGCGCGATGTTGCACCAGCCCCCAGCGGGTCAGATATTCGTGCAACATCGGTAAGGTAATATTGGTGGTAATCGACATGGGCAAGCTCAACCCAAGCTGGCGCCGATCTTCGGTCACGTAGGCAATCCCTAGCTGCAATGCGTGCTGAGGCGAGTGGATTGTGACCGGCTTGCCCGCTAACCAGACCTCGCCTGCGTCAGCCGGCTCAATGCCAAAGAGCGCCAGCCCCACATCGGTGCGCCGTGAACCGACCAGCCCGGCAAAGCCCAACACCTCGCCGGCATGGATCTCGAAGGTAATAGCGTGAAAGACACGCGCTTTGCTCAGCCCGCGCACCGTCAGGAGCAGATCGCCGCGCACGGTATTGCTTTTGGCAAAGAACTCGGTCATCTCACGCCCGACCATATCGCGGATGACACTTTCGGTGGTTACCGCAGCGCGGGGCAGCGAGGAAATGAGTTTGCCGTCGCGCAGCACCGTCACGCGGTCAGCAATGGCAAAGACCTCTTCCATACGATGGCTGATAAAGAGAATGGCAACCCCTTGTTCGCGCAGCGTAGCAGCCAGTTTAAAGAGTTGATCGACCTCATGCGCGGAAAGGGAAGCCGTTGGCTCATCCATGATGAGCACGCGCACCCGCAGCGAAATGGCTTTGGCAATCTCGACCGCCTGTTGGGCGGCCAGGGTGAGACCGCGGGCCGGGCTGCGTACGTCCAGTTTCATGTCAAGTTGGGTCAAGATCGCTTCCGCCTCACGATACATCTGGCGCCAGTGCACAAGGACGCCGCGGTTGCGGTGGCTAATAAAGATATTCTCGGCCACATTGAGATCGGGAAAGATCATGGGCTCTTGGTGGATCGCGACAATGCCCTGCGCCTGTGCCTCAATGGGATTGCGCACGACAATCGGTTTGCCATCGAACAAGATTTCTCCCTGATCTGGGCTGTGGATGCCGGTCATGATTTTGATCAGGGTCGATTTGCCGGCGCCATTTTCTCCGAGCAGGGCATGGATCTCACCAGGATAGAGGGATAAGGCAACACCGTCTAACGCTTGCGTCATATCAAAGCGTTTGGAGATGCCTTGCAAAGTCAGAACAGGATCGGTCATAGGTGTAATCGTAAAATTGTTTGGTTGGTCCGCTCATTTTCTTCATTATACTGTGAAGAAGCAGTTCACAGAAACTTTCGACAACCCAACGGGTGCATTTTCTAGCTTGAGCGAATATGGCGGTAACGTGCAATATGCTGGGGACGGACCCTATGCAGCCCCGCAAAGAGGCGAAAGCTTGGTCCGTCCTCGGCACATTGCACCAAAATAAAAGATTTACTAAAATATTCAAAATTTGTGATTTGACAAATCTTTCTGACCTGCGTTACCATAGCCCAAGCAACTCTGTTGTGTACAGAAGCTTCCCATTCTCTAGCAGCAAGTGTCAAGACTATATGTATGGTGTAAACAGCATCCTCAGATGCGGTTTTGTCAGTAGAGCCGCATCTGAGGATGCTGCCTACACAATCTGATCGTTCTCATTTGAATAGTCTTGAATTTAGTGTCCGTCCGTAAATTCGCTGTGTCCAAGTCTATGCCTTGACAAAGGAATGGGCGCCACAACCGAATTTGCGGACAGGTTTTTATTCCATTTCTAGGAACGACTGAGTTAGCAAACACCAAGCAAGTAGGAGTGGTTATCCGGGTGGATACGGAGGCGTCACCAAGCAACGGCAACGCTGGATTGAGTAGAGCTATCACTAGCAGAGTGACCCAGGGCAAAGTTACCATTGCCGATATTGCGCGCGCTAGTGGAGTCTCTTCGGCGACAGTCTCCTTAGCCTTGCGTAATAAACCAGGGATTGGGACGGAAACCCGACAACGGGTCTTGGATGCCGCCCAATCATTAGGCTATCTCTTTCAGCCCTCTAGCCACGCCTCAATGCGCAATGGGATCGACAGCATTGGGGTAATTGTAAAGACGCGGCCGAATGATCTGGCCGCCACCAATAGTTTTTATGGGCCGGTGTTGGCCGGCATTGAGGAGATTTGTCGCCGCCATCGCATTCACCTGCTCTATGCCAATTTGCTGGTCGATGAAGAGAGTATACCAGTAGAGGCGCCACGTTTGCTCTTTGAAGAACAGATCGATGGCTTGTTGTTAGTAGGGATGCATCTCAACGCAACTGCGCTGACGCTGTTGCGTCAACAGTCGGCGCCACTGGTCCTGGTTGACGCCTATGCCGAGGCCGAACCCCATGATGCGGTTGTCACCGACAATTTCTTGGGCGCTTATCGGGCAACGAGTTATTTACTACAACAGGGCCACGGCCATGTGGCCATCATTGGCAGCCATCCCCAGGCTTTTCCCAGCATTCTTGAACGACGCGCCGGCTATGCGCAGGCAATCACCGATAGTGGTGTCGCGCCCCATTTTTGGGATTGTCCGCTTTGGCCTGAAAAAGCTTACACAGCGGCGCTGGAATATCTCTCTAAAGTCTCCCCCGTAACCGCTATTTTTTGCGCTAATGACGCTGTCGCTTTAGCTGTACTGCAAGCGGCCCAAACGTGTGGACGGCAGGTCCCGCACGAGCTTTCCGTCATTGGCTTTGACAACATTGAACTGGCACAACATACAACTCCTGCGTTGACCACCATGCGCGTCGACAAAATGGGGATGGGGCGTCTGGCGGCCCAGCTTCTCATGAATCGGATTGAATATCCAACGGCTGCCTATGTACGCACATTGCTGCGGCCCGAACTGATTGAACGACAATCGGTTTCCTCCCCCAATCGATAGTGTGTCTTTGTCATTCTGAGCTGTCATTCTTCGCTGCACTCAAAATGACAGGATTTATATTTGCTTACTTTGCCAAGGAGATAAGACAATGAAACGTACGATTGGTGAAACAAAATTTTCACGGCGCACTTTTTTGGCTGCTGCCGGCCTGACCACTGTAGGCGCGGCTTTGGCGGCCTGCGCCCCGCCTCAAGGTGGAGAAGCCCCCGCTGCCGCTAGTAGTAGCGGGGGCGCCGCCCCTGCTGCCGAAAAAGTGCAGGTGCGCGCCCACATGGTCCAGAAACAGGATGTGTCGGACTGGATCCAAATGGGGTTGGACCAGGACATTGATGGCTTTGTCTCCAACAATCCAGACCTCGAAGTAGTGCTGGAGACGACGCCGGGCTGGACAGCCGAATATATTCCCAAGATCCTGTCCGCCGCGGCGGCCGGCGATTTGGGTGATGCCGTCTGGTATCCACCCCGCCACCGCTCCCACATTGCCTGGGGCGCCAGCTATGACATTGTAACCGACCTGCGCCCATTGGCCGAAGGCGCCGGTTATGACCTGGACGCCAACTTCTTGGCCGGTGCAATCACAGCCAACAGCAGTGAAGGCAAGACCTACTGGATGTCCTTCATTTCTGAGCCCATTGTCCCGGTTATTGCCTATAACAAGACCAAGGTCAGTGAGATGGGCATTGGCGAGCCAAGTGATGAGTGGACCTTTGATGAATTGGCCGATTGGGCCCAGGCCGGCACCACTGACGATGTCTTTGGCTACTATCGCGCCGACCGCGGCGGTGTCTTTGGGGGTGGTCCCTACTTACGTCAACATGGCGTTGCGCCTACCAGCGAAGATGGCACGAAGGCCACTTTCCTGGACAACCGCGAAGGCTTTGTCAAGGCGCTCAAATTCAACTACGACCTGATGAACACCTGGAAAGTCTCGCCTTCACCAGCTGCCGGCGCTATCAACGCGCCAGAACTCTTTGGCGGCCAGAAGGTGTTGGCCGTCGATATTTGGCCCTTCCGCATCCAGATCTATCCTTCCACCTTTACCGACTTTGAAATTGACTTTGTGTTGACGCCGGTGGTCAACGCCGGTGATGCCCGCCGCAGTATGTTGAATGAGCATGTCTTTGGCCTGACCACGGCCAGCAAGAACCCTGACGCCGCCTTCAAATTCCTCACCTGGATCGCCGGTAAGGAGATGAATGTCCAGGGCTTGGTCCAAGGTCAAAAAGGCCCGATTGCGCGCGCCGATGTCTGGGCCGATGACCGGGTCTATGAGGCAATTCCAACCTATGCCAAGCTGCGCCCAATTATGGAGAACATTGAGCCCGACTTCCTCGTTGCGAACTACCGCGGTGAGGAATTTGACCAGGCCTACCAACAGGTCTATGATTCGTTGGAACTAGGCGAAATCGAAGCTGAAGCCGCAGCCGACCAGATCCAGGATCTCTGCCAGGCTGTGCTGGATAAGGAACCGGCGTAATCTGGACAGGAGACGGGAGACAAGAGATACGAGTTCATTATCTTCCTGTCTCCTGTCTCCCGTCTCCCGTTTTTCTTTATGGAGCGAGCATGGCCAGTACAACATTGCCTACGACAAAAATGGTGGCGCGGTCGCGCGCTTCGGCAGCCCGACGGCGTGAAGCGCTGGAAGGTATTCTCTATACCTCTCCCTGGATTATCGGCTTTCTGGTCTTTGTAGCCGGTCCACTGGTGGCCTCCATGTGGTTCAGCCTGACCAAATACAATGTCTTGCGCCCGGCCAAATTTATTGGCCTGGAAAATTATATTACCGCCTTCACCAACGATCCGCTCTTCTTTCCCTCTATCTGGCGCACCTTTTATTTTGCGCTGCTCAGCGTACCCCTGGCCATGATTGGTTCGCTGGTGGTGGCGCTGCTGCTCAATCAAAAGCTGATTGCCACAACCGTTTGGCGCACGCTCTACTTTCTGCCCACCTTGACGCCGATTGTGGCGGCGGCGTTGCTTTGGCGTTGGATGCTCAATCCTGATGTAGGCTTGGTGAACTATCTGCTGGCCCAGGTAGGTATCCCTGGCCCCGGCTGGCTCTCCAGCACCAGTTGGGCGATTCCAGCGCTGGTGCTCATGGGGCTGTGGGCCAGCGTAGGCGGCTCGCGCATGATCATCTTTCTGGCCGGCCTGCAAGATGTGCCGACCGAATTGCTGGAGGCCGCCGAGATTGACGGCGCCGGCGCCTGGGCCAAATTCTGGAAGGTGACCTTGCCCATGATCACGCCGACCGTCTTCTTCAACCTGGTGTTGGGGATCATCTTTGCCCTGCGCACCTTTGACATTGCCTTTGTATCCACCGCCGGCGGCCCGGCGCGCGCCACCTGGTTTATTTCCTTGCATATCTACCAGAACGCCTTTGTGAGCTTTGACATGGGCTATGCCTCGGCGCTGGCCTGGGTTTTCTTTGTCCTGCTCTTTGTGCTGACCTATCTCCAGTTCCGCCTATCCGGACGCTGGGTTTTCTATGCCGGAGAACGTTAATTATGGCCGAGCAAGCAATCCAATCCCAGTCTGTAGAACGGCCGGTGCAACACCGTCCAGGCAAACGGGGTCTCAACTCTTATATAGTGGGGCGCGTTAGCGGGCGCGCCTTACTCTATCTGGTGGTGGCGATTGGCGCCACCGCATCTATGCTACCCTTTTTCTGGACGGTGGTCAGTTCCGGCAAGACGATCAATGAACTCTACCGCTACCCACCCACCTTCTGGCCCGAAAGCCCCCAGTTTGTCGCCAATTACATTGAGGTATGGACAGTGGTGCCCTTTGGACGCTGGCTGATGAACACAGCCTGGGTGACCTTTTGGGCGCTATTGGGCGGCACGCTTTCGGCAGCCATTGTGGCCTACGGATTCTCACGCTTTCGCTTCCCTGGCCGTGACATCTTCTTCTTTGTGACCCTGGGCACCATGATGCTGCCGGTAGAGGTGACCTTGATCCCGACCTACCTGCTTTTCAACAAGCTAAAGTGGCTGGACACCTACTACCCGCTGATTGTGCCGGCCTGGTTTGGCGGCGGCGCCTTTAACATTTTTTTGATGCGCCAATTTATGCTCGGCATCCCCTTTGACCTGGATGAGGCGGCCAAGATCGATGGCGCCAGCAGTTGGCGCGTCCTCTGGCAGATTATCTTGCCCCTCTGCAAGCCGGCGCTGGCGACGCTGGCCACCCTAGGCTTTATTGCCAACTGGAATAGCTTTTTGGGGCCTCTCATTTTTCTCAAAACCGAGAGCAAATATACAGTGGCAGTAGGGTTGCGCTATCTGCAAAGCGCGGTGGCCGGCGGGTCGGCCGTGGTCTCGCGTCCCCAAGATCATCTCTTGATGGCCGCCGCGCTCATGGTGGCGTTGCCCTGTTTGATCCTTTTCTTTGTGGGGCAGAAATATTTTGTGCAAGGCATTGTCACGACAGGTATCAAAGGCTAAGGAATAGGTAGTGGAAAATAATTAACATTCATTGTTAACTATTTTCCATTACTTAATTGCTTACCAATCTAGAATTGCGTTGTCGTGGGCGCGAATGTTTAGCGCGTGGATTACTTCCTGTTTGAAAGGGTGTTTGGCTGCGGCGGTTTCGTTCACCTCAATGCCCAATCCTGGCGCACGGGTCGGCAGCCAGTAGCCGCCTTCGGTGGTGAGGGAATGTTGTACTACTTCCCAGCGCCAGGGCACATCGGCCAACATATCCTCTTGAATCAGAAAGTTAGGGGTGCTCAAGGCAAAGTGGAGTGCCGCTGCGTTGGCCACCGGACCCAAAGGATTATGGGGCGCCACGCCCATGTAATAGGTTTCGGCCATGGCTGCGATCTTCTTGGCCTCCCACAACCCACCACAGTGACAGAGATCGGGCTGAATGATATTGCACGCCTGTTGTTCAAAAAGTTCACGAAATTGATAGCGGGTGACCAACCGTTCACCGGTGGCAATCGGCACGGGGCTGGCGCGGCGCACTTCGGCCAGGGCGGCGACGTTCTCCGGCGGCACCGGCTCTTCCACAAAAAAGGGACGAAAGGGCGCCAGAACGCGGCAGAACTCAATCGCGTTGGCCAATGAGTGGCGTCCATGACAGTCGATCATAATATCGACCTTATCGCCCACTGCCTCACGCAGCGCGCGCATGGCGCCCTCAGTGTATTTATAGCCACCAATGCTATTGAGCGTCTCGGTCGGCGGGGTGATCAAGACCTTGACCGCGGTGTAGCCTTTGGCCACAACCGATTGGGCCAATTCGGCAAATTTGCTAAAATCGTCGCCCCACTGTGTCTCATAGACCGCCTTCATGTCGCCGCCACCCAGGTGGGTGTACATACGCACCCGGTCACGCACCTGCCCCCCCAGCAGATTATAGACTGGCTGGCCCAAGACCTTGCCCCGAATATCCCAGAGCGCCTGCTCAATGCCGGAGATAGCCGACATGCCAATGACACCCATGCGCCAGAAGGATTGGCGATACATCTTTTGGTAGAGAAACTCAATACGGGTCGGATCTTCGCCCAACAGCATGGGCGCAAAATCTTCGACCGCGCCAACCACCGCCCGCGTCTTCCACTCCAATGACGCCTCACCCCAGCCATAAAGCCCCGGCTCATTGGTCTCCACCTTGACAAAGACCCAGTTACGCATTTCTGCATTGACGACAACCGTTTTGATGGTAGTAATTTTCATAGTTCACGAGCCATCCAATTGCTTATGGAACATCGGGCAACAAGCGGGTCCAGACCAGATCAGCATGGGTCAACGTAATTTGACCAGATTCATCAATAAAGCGTTCGGCGCTGTCTGGCGGGAAAAGCAGCACATCAAAGGGTGCTTGTCGTGCAATGCCAGCCAGCGCATTGGTGACCAAAGAGACCACCACCGGCAGATTGGTTGACCACTTGGCAAGCGCAAAATGGGTGGTGCGATAGCGCTTGGCCAATGCGCGCAGCTTTTCCGGGCTCACCTGGCCGGCCTCGCCCCAAAAGAGGGGACCGGTATGGGAATCACCATGAGGATCGGTGGCCAGCGCCACCACATCGGGTTTATAGCGGTCGCCAATCGCAATTTCCACCTTGAGGTCAGGATAAGTCGGTAAATACAAAGCCCAGAGGAAGGCTTTCATCAACACATGATGGCTATGTTCAATGGGCTTTTTGACCAAGACAACTTGCCGGCCATGCGCGCGCAGCGTCCATTTACGTCGTAAAAGCAGTTCGCTCGTCATGGCCGGCCTCGCTAATAGATATACCGCACTCGCACATAGATGAGAATGATCTACCTGTATAAATCGGTTCAAATCTTTCTCATCTATGGCAGTGCTCAGTATAAACCCCTTAAAAGTCGCACAATCACTCTCGTGTAAAAACAACCTCAAACGTGCGACTTTTAAATGGGTTGTCTATTAGCTTCAATGATCCCTTAGCTTTCGCTAATCGTCACCGAGGTCATGCTATCACCTTGGCGAATGGCATCAACGACATCGGCGCCTTCAACGACCTTGCCAAAGACGGTGTGTTTGCCATCCAAGTGAGGTTGGGGCGAGTGGGTGATAAAAAATTGGCTGCCATTGGTGTTGGGGCCGGCATTGGCCATCGAGATCACCTTGCTGCCATGTTTGAGCGGATTGCCGCGCGTTTCATCCTCAAATTTATAGCCAGGGCCACCCCGGCCGGAACCGGTAGGATCGCCCCCCTGGATCATAAAGTTGCTGATGACCCGGTGAAAGGTTACACCATCATAAAAGCCCTCTTTGGCCAGAAAGACAAAGTTGTTGACGGTTTTTGGGGCATGTTCGGGATAGAGTTCAAGCACAATATCACCACGATTGGTGGCAATGGTGGCCTTGTAGCTCTTTTTGGGGTCGATCTGCATGGCCGGCGGTGTGGTCCACTGTTTGTTGCTCACGATAATTTTCTCAGCTCCTTTTAAGTCAGTAGTCGTTTCGTTGCGCGTTGCTGAACGCGCGACGGTTCTCAGCCCACAGCATAGTCGGGAGCGTGTTTGTTGTCAAACAGGGGCCATAGTAATCAACAGTTTTATTGGCTAAACCACCAACTCGATCTCACGGGCCCGATGGCAACTGACCTGACGACCTGGGGCAATCTCTTCCAGGATGGGCGCCTCTTGCCGGCAGCGATCAATGGCAAAGGGGCAGCGGGGGTGGAAATAGCAGCCGGAGGGCGGATTGGCTGGGTTGGCCACTTCACCTTCGGGAATGCGCCGTTCGCCACGGACAAAGGGGTCGGCTTTGGGCAGGGAGGCAATGAGTGCGGCGGTGTAGGGATGCTTGGGATCTTTGAAGAGCGCCTGGGGTGGTCCCACCTCGGCCACGCGGCCCACATACATGACAATGACCCGGTTGCTGATCTGGTTGACCACACTCAGGTCGTGGGAGACAAAAAGATAGGTCAGCCCCAATTGATCTTGCAAATCCATCATCAAATTGAGCACCTGCGCCTGCACCGAGACGTCGAGCGCCGAAACCGGTTCATCGGCCACAATGAGGCGTGGGCTGGCGGCCAGGGCGCGCGCAATGCCAATGCGCTGCCGTTGGCCGCCACTAAAGGCATGAGGGAAGCGCTGCATATACTCCGCGCGCAAGCCGACCAACTTGAGCAACTCAGCCACCCGATCCTCGCGTTCCCGCCGTGTGCCGATGTTGTTGACGCGTAGCGGTTCGCTGACAATCTCAAAGATCGTCATGCGGGGGTTGAGCGACGAAAAGGGATCTTGAAAGACCATCTGAAAGCCCCGACGCAAGGGACGGATCTCATGCATGGAGAGTTTGGCCAGATCCACTGTCTGCCCTGTTTCTGTGCGATACAAGATTTCGCCACTGGTGGGCTCGACAGCGCGGATAATGCAGCGCGAAGTCGTCGTCTTGCCACAGCCACTCTCGCCCACCAGGCTGACCGTTTCGCCCTGGCGGACGGCAAAGGTGACATCATCCACCGCGCGCACTTGCCCGATTTGGCGCTTTAGGAAGCCGCTTTCAACGGGGAAATACTTTTTTAAGTTGTTGACTTGTAAAACAAGCTCACGCTGTTGTACACCACCATTGGACACAGGCACGTAGCTAGACCTTTCAAGATGTGGAAAATTAGTTGCTATTCATCATCGGAATCTTGTGATCAATACGGTATTGAGCAATCAGCTTTCGAACTAGAGGGACAAGTTCAATCGGAATCTCCATAATCGCCTGTGTCTCATCTGCAAAGGCAGCTTCATCTTCAGCAACGGCTTCATCCTCAGTTTGTGTTTCGTAATGAGTAAGCACGTTCTGTACTTTCTCTTCACTCCAACCAACAGGAAACTTATTTTGGGTCATTTTATCTCCGCTTGCGTTTTCGTCGGCGATATGCTGCCAACGGTTTACCCACCAATTCATATGCTGTAACAACAAATACACCAAGAGGCTCCGTATCCGGTACATAGATTACACGTAAATATCGACCGCTACGTGTTTGACCAATTGCAACACGGGAACCATCGCGCCCAGGACGATCCTCTCCAGAATTAAATAATATATCTTCAACTTCTTGTTCGTCAACATTATGGCCATAAATATGTGGTTCATCTATTGCCGGATCAATGTAAAAACGTACGTTCATGATGGAGAACTACCTTAGAATGCTGGAAGAAAAATGATGCGTCCCGATCTAGCACCCAGGATACAAAAAACAGCTCACCACATGCTTCTCCCCCACCGGCGCCAACTGTGGTTCCTTTTGCTCGCAGGTGCCGGCCATATAGGCTGGGCAGCGAGGATGGAAGGGGCACCCTGCCGGGCGCTGCTGCGGATGGGGGATGGAGCCACTGATGGTGGGCAGCCGTTCGCGCGGTTGGGCATCAATGCTGGGAATAGAAGTCAGGAGCGACTGCGTGTAGGGGTGCTTGGGATTGCGAAAGATCTCCTGCACCGGCGCCTGCTCTACTACTCGTCCCAAATACATCACCGCCACCTCATCAGCCACCTCGGCGATCACACCCAGGTCATGGGTGATAAAGATCATAGCCATGCCTTGTTCGCGCTGGAGGCGCTGCAAGAGGTTGAGGATCTGCGCCTGGGTCGTCACATCAAGTGCGGTGGTCGGCTCATCGGCAATCAGCACACGCGGGTTGGTCGAGAGGGCCATCGCGATCATGGCGCGCTGGCATTGGCCGCCGCTCATCTGGTAGGGATACTCCTCAATCCGTCGGGTAGCGTTGGGAATGCCCACGCGCTTCAGCCATTCAATCGCTGCCTCATAGGCCGTGCGCCGATCCAGGTCAGTGTGTAGGCGAATGGTCTCGACCAGTTGGTTGCCGATGGTGTGGATGGGGCTAAAGGAACTCATCGGTTCTTGAAAGATCATGGAGATCTCACCGCCGCGGATCGACTTCATCTCTGTACTGTCCGTCGGCAAGGAGAGCAGATCAACCGGCTGGCCTCGGCGTGGCCCGGCGGCGTAAGTATAGACAATTTCGCCATCTACAATGCGCCCCGGCTTATCAACAATTTGCAGGATCGACTTGGCCGCCACACTTTTGCCACAGCCGCTTTCGCCGACAATACCCAATGTTTTGCCGGGATAGACCGCAAAGCTGGCGCCATCGACGGCGTGGACAATCCCCTCGCCAGTAAAGAAGTAGGTCTGGAGATGATTGACCTCCAGCAATGGTTCTAGATCGTGCGTCGGCCTGTCGCCAACAGAGAGAGCATGTGGTTGATGGGCAGTACGTTCCATGCAATTACCTGTCTATTTCGTGGTTTCACGTCTCTTCACAGTAGTGTCTTTAGTTGGCGGTTGTGGGCACCACAGAGCCAACAAATTACAAGAGTCTTTTGTTGATGATAACGCAACTGGATCTTGGTGAATTTTCGGGTTACCAGAGGATAATTACCAATCAACTAATCACCAATCTCCAGTTTAGCAAAGAAGGAAACGCCAGATTCCAATCACGCAACACTAATACTCGCGCACATCAAACATGTCGCGCAAGGCGTCCCCCAAGAAGTTGATGCTTAGGACGGTCAGCGTAATGGCCATACCGGGGAAGACCGCCAACCACCAACCGCGCGAGAAGAAGGTGCGCGCGTCACTCAGGATCATGCCCCAAGTGGGTGTGCTCGGCTTGACCCCCAGCCCCAGGAAGGAGAGCCCTGCTTCGGCCAGGATGGCAGCGGCAATGCTCACTGTCGCCTGGACAATGACCGGCGCCGCGGTGTTGGGCAAGATGTGGCGCAGCATAATCCGCAGATCGGACGAACCAATCGCGCGCGAGGCGGTGACGTAATCCTGCGTGCGGATAGAGAGCACCATGCCGCGCACAATGCGCGAGAAGTCATCCAGAAAGGCCAAGGTGACCGCAACAATCACATTGGACAAGCCTGTCCCAAAGACCGCCACCAGATAGACGGCAATGATAAAATTGGGGAAAGCCCACTGCAGGTCGATATAGCGCATGATCAGATTATCGACCCAGCCGCCATAGTAGCCGGCCAGCAACCCCATTAGCACCCCCAGGAGCATGGCCAACACAACCGTAACCACCCCAACAAAGAGCGAGATACGCGCTCCAAAAATAATCCGGCTAAAGAGATCGCGCCCCAGGTCGTCGGTGCCAAACCAGTGATCGGCAGTCGGCGCGGTCAAAAAGTCAAAGGCCTGGCTGGTGGGGTCATAAGGTGCAATCACAGGGGCCAAGAGCGCGCCAACGATAATTACCATGAGCATAATCGTCCCTGCGGCCGCCGGCTTACTTTGCCAGAGCGTGCGCAACCAACGCCACCGTGACCGCGTCGGGGCACGCTGAGGGTCGCCTACTTGCGCTTTTGAGTTGAGCGAAAGCGTTGAACTCACCAATTGCTCCATCTTCTTGCTGAACGCTGGTTATTCATAACGAATCCGTGGGTCGATGACGGTATAGAGTATATCGATAAGTAGATTGGAAAAGACAAAGATCGTCGACACCAATAAAATAGCGCCCTGCACCACGGGATAGTCGCGGTTCAGAATGCCCTGAATCAGCACCCGCCCCAGCCCCTTGATGACAAAGACATTTTCGACAATCACCGTGCCCGACATGAGCAGGGCAAAGGCAATGCCCATGACCGTCACGACCGGAATGAGCGCGTTGCGCAGGGCATGACGAAAGATAACAACCTGTTCACGCAACCCCTTGGCATGGGCGACCTTAATGTAATCAGCATTGAGCACTTCCAACATGGCCGACCGCGTCATACGCGCGATAATGGCCGAAAAGGCGGTGCCTGTGGCAATCGAAGGCAATATTAGTTGGCGCAGCCAGGGCCAGAAGCCATCGCTCAGGGGCGTGTAACCAATCGACGGCAGCCAGTGCAGATTGACGGCAAAGATAATAATTAGCAGGATCCCCACCCAGAAATCGGGCATACTCAGCCCCAAGAAGGCAAAAAAGGTAAAGAAATAGTCGGCCCAACTATTCTTGCGCAGGGCAGAAATAATGCCGGCCGGCAACGCAATCGCCAGCGCGACCACTGCCGAGAGACCGGCCAGAGAGAGGGTGCGCGGCACAGCTTCTAAGATAATCTGCATCACCGGCACATTGCTGCCGTAGAGCGAGTTGCCCATGTCTCCCACCAACAGCCGCCCCAGCCAGAGCACATATTGGACATAGACCGGTTGATCCATGCCAAATTTGCGCCGCAAATCGTCGGCCACGGTGGGATCCACCTCGGCTAGCATCGCGGCAAAGGGATCACCCGGCACCGCGCGCAGCAGGAAAAAGACCAGGGTCGCCACGCCAAAGATGACCAAACAGGAGGCAAGCACGCGACGGATTAGATAGCGGGTCATAGGCTTTTGTCTGTGGTTAGGTTAAAATGTGAGCAGAGGTCCGACTTTTGCGCAAAGCCGGACCTCTGGTGCAATAACGCTTAGCTTGAAATCGTCGTCCGATCAAGATCCACGAGGCCGGGGATCCGGCTTTCGTCGGGGAAGTTGACCTCTTTGCGATAGACCAGAATATCGGTGGGGTGATGGGTAAAGATGGAGGCCACCTTGTCCGATGTAATTTGGTTGGCCTTTTGCACCAATTCCTTGCGCTTGTCCAGATCCGTCACGGTGCGCTGTTCATCGGTCAACGCGTCCACCTCGGCGTCGGAGAAGAAGCCAAAGGGCATTTCATCAACGTTGCGGTTGGGGCCGTTGAATTTAGAGCTAGTCTGCATCCAATCGACCAACGCGTCATCGGGGTCATAGTCACCGCCGCTGCCCAGCGCCATCAAGTCGTAATTCATACTGTTGCCATCTTCAATGAGCACCGTGAAGTCTTTGATGTCAAGTTCGATTGTGACACCCAAATTTTCCTTGTACATGTTGGCAATAATCTCACCGGCGCGCTTGCCGGCTGGCGTGGTCAAAAGTTTGAGCGTCGGGAAGCCCTCACCATTGGGGAAGCCGGCATCGGCCAGCAGTTGGCGCGCCGCATCTAGATCAAAGCGTTGTTCGCTCTTCTCATTAATTGTAGTGTCAAAGAAAAAGCCCATAGCTGGGTTCACGGTGCCAAAGCCAGGGCGGCCACGGCCAAAGAGCGCCTTCTGAATATAATCATCGCGGTCAAAGGCTTTGGCCAGAGCTAGACGCACCTTAAAGCCATTTTCCTGCTTTAGCTCTTCCACCGATTTGTTAAAGTCGGTCACTTTCATGGGATCGCGCCAGGGGTTAATAAAGATCGATTGAAAGCCGGGGCCGGTCACCTCAGAGACGACCAGATCGGGGTTCGCCGCAAAGCGGTCGATCAACTCGGCAGCAGGGGCGTTGCCACCAATGATATGAATGTCGCCCGCCTCAATTGCAGCCGCCAACGGCTCCGGTTCGGGAATGGGAATAAAGGTGATCTTGTCCAATTTGGGGCGATCGGGGTCATAGTAGTCGGCAAAGCGTTCGACCACTACGCCCTGACCCAACTGATGGTCAACGACCTTAAAGGGACCGGTGCCAATGGGCTTGAGACCGTAGTCGGCTGCGCTCATTTCGCCCAACGCCTTCTGGCTGACAATAGTCATGGCGCGGCCGCTGGATCGTTCTAAGGTTTTGACCAACAGCGATGCCTGCGGCTTTTCCAGAATCAACTTGACCGTAAGATCATCCACCTTCTGGCAGTCTAAAATGTTGGCGATGACGGCGGAGTGAATCGACTGATCTGGATCCTTGGAGCGATTGTAGGTGAAGACTACATCATCTGCGGTAAAGGGCGAACCATCGTGCCAGGTGACCCCTTCACGCAAATTAAAGGTCCACTCCAGCCCGTCTTCCGTAACTGACCAATCGGTGGCCAGATCGCCCTGGGCCGTGAGGTTAACATCAATGTGGGTCAGGCCGCTAAGCACGTTAGAGGCAATTTGAAATTGGAGCACCTGGTTGATCTGAGCGGGATCGAGCGTGGTAATCTCAGCCGTGCCGGCCCAACCGGCCACTAACTCGCCACCGGCAGTAGCCGCCGGTGCAGCGGCTTCGTCACTCTGTGCTGCACCGCTGGAGGCCGCCCCGCTGGGTGCAGCCGCCGGCGCGGCACAGGCCGCCACGACTTGTGCCAGGGTCAAGGCGCCGGACGCCGCCAGCAGCCGCAGCACAGTACGCCGGCTCAAACGTGGACCACTCAGATCGCGCGTACTTAAACCAAAGAGCGGATCGCCCCGGTCAAAGTCAAAGGCTTGTTGATACTCCTCGTGCGCCTGTTGCAAGAGATTACGGTTCAACTTATCACTCATGAAGGACTCCTTTATGCACTCAAATTGATGGACCAGCAAGGTTCGCAAACGGCAATGGCGACAGAGGAGGGTTCGCATTCGCACACGATGATGCCGTTAGGAGCAAGATTTAGCTTCGCAATTAACGGAAAACGGAGTGTATGGTGGTTGTGAGAAAAGCCCAAATTTTCCTGATGAATCCTGATAAAATAATCAGGAAAAGCATTTGGTGTTGTACCACACAAAGTATAGCTGGGGTTATCATAGCGCGTTCTACCCATTTTGCCAAGTTGGGCAACGATCCAGGGCATATTTCAAAGGTACATTTCAGGACGAAACTTATCTTAAACTATTGTGTAGATTATTTTGTATAATCAATCAGCCATAGTATAATGGCGCCCACACCTGACGCACTAGCTCTGAATTCTTATTTTCTAATGTTGTACTCTACAATGGGATTAATAAAACATTAATGGAATATGAGAACAGACATATTTCTCGCAATCGATCATGGTTCAACCTGGCCATCTGACCAGGTTCAAAACCGCTCTGCTTGTTAGGAAATCTCTACGGCAAAGGCTATATACTTTACAGTAAAACAACTACAGCAGGTTAGGGTCAGGTAGCAAGCAACGCCAGAGACAATTAAAACAGTTCAATTTATCCCAATGGCTAAGCCTGACCAGTTTAACATACTCAATAGACCGCAACGGAAATAGAGGTTGGTTTCACCGACTTTGTACTACGCGACTATGCGACTGCGGACTACGGATACTATAACTTTTCTGCCGATTGAGACAATAGCAAAGCAAAACGAACAGAGATGATAGATTAGCCAACCGACGCCAAGCACGTCGCCCCTACGATTAAAAGTGGCGTTTGTTAAAGTTCATGCTGTTTGTTTTGTTTCTTCGCATTCCACCATCACACTCTTGCTATCTCTTTCATTTATAGGTGCGTTGTTACGCGCCTGCCATCTGAAGTGGGCTCTGTTTGAAAACCTTAGTGTCTGCTGTGTAAAGACTACAGTTTTCAAAGCAGCCGCACGATAGGGACTGGCGAGCACAGCACAATTGCGCCTATCGATTTGAACAAAACTTACGCCCTCAGCCCCAAATAACTATGCTTGGGTGCGTAGGTTTTCAGGAAAGGAGTGTGACCTAGCTTTGTTTACTTACTCATGATCCACTAAGATAGTCCAGCAAAAATGAGAGCCAGCCCGAAGGCCGGCCCTCAATCTGTACTGCTTCACTGTCTCCGCTACCAACGACCGACAGTGAAAGATCCATTTGAAGCGTATCGCCGCGCCTGACTATTGCTCTTCAAGCGGGTAACGCTTTGTCGTTAATGACCCATTATGGCAGTCACGACATGGTATCCATCTCCTATGACGTAGCACTGACCATAAAAGTTTCGATGGTTTTTAGGAAAGTTATCCAACCAACAAACTTGGTAACCCTGCGTTTTTGCACCGCGCAGTATTTATTGATCGCAATGCGTTAAGCTGTTCTACATTTAGGTTTATACGAACGGTAGTGATTGCTCATAAGGAGACACCCTATGTTAACCCGACGGTCCTTTATAAAGCTCAGCGCCGCGGCCGGCGCTAGCGCCTGGTTTTCCTGGCACGGCAACATTCTTCAGCTTTCCGCTCCAGGCAGAATACCCCATGTCCTAGCTCAAATCCCCGGCGGGACACTCGATCCCAACAACATTCCTAAATATGCAGCACCCATGGTGATCCCACCGGCCATGCCACGCAAAGGTAAGATTAGAGTCAAGGGTGGCAAGAATATTGACTATTATGAGATTGCCATGCGCCAATTCCAGCAGCAAATTCTGCCCCCTGGCATGCCATCCACCACGGTCTGGAGCTATGGCGCCATCAAAGCGCCCGGCACCGTCGCCGAAGGCGGCAGTTTCAACTATCCGGCCTTTACCATTGAAGCCAAATGGCGCCAACCGTTGCGCGTAAAATGGATCAATGGCCTGGTCGATAACAAACGTAAATATTTACCCCACCTGCTACCTGTGGATCCAACGTTACACTGGGCCAATCCCGGCGGCGGTAAACAGGACCGCGATACACGGCCATCCTTTGCTGCTACCCCTGGTAACTACACCGGTCCAGTGCCCATGGTCACCCACGTCCACGGCGCGCCTGGGGTCGGCGACGAGAGTGATGGCTATCCCGAAGCCTGGTTCCTGCCCAACGCCAAGAACATCCCTGATGGATATATCACAGAAGGCACCTGGTACAACACCTTCGCACAGGAATTTCAGCAAGAGCGCAAGGCGGACCACCATTCAGATGAATGGCGCCCCGGCTTTTCAGTCAGCGAATATCCCAATGACGACCGTGCATCGACCATGTGGTATCACGATCACACCCTGGGTATGACCCGTCTCAATGTCTATGCCGGACCGGCCGGCTTCTACCTCTTGCGCGGTGGCCCCGACGATGAGGTGCGCGATAACCGGAATGGCCGCAAAGCCAAGCTGCCTGGTCCGGCGCCGGCCTTGGGTGATAAGCCCGGCACAAACTACTATGAAATTCCCATCGTCGTTCAGGATCGCTCCTTCAACGCCGATGGCTCGCTCTTTTATCCGGATACGCGGGCGTTCTTTGATGGCGCGCCGCCTCCCTATATCCCCGATAGTGACTTGTCACCGATCTGGAATCCTGAATTCTTTGGCAATGTCATGGTCGTCAATGGCGTGGCGTGGCCCTATCAAGCGGTGGAGCAACGGCGCTATCGCCTACGCCTGCTCAATGGCTGCAACTCCCGTTTCTTGCTGCTCCAATTTGAAAACGCCAATGTCGAAGTCTGGCAAATCGGCACCGAAGGCGGCTTTATGCCGGCGCCGGTGCGTCTCAATGATCATCCCGCTGATGGCATCGCCGACGGCACAGCCAAGGTGCTCCTGGCACCGGCAGAACGGGCCGATGTCATTGTCGATTTTAGTAACCTACCAGTGGGCGCCACGGTAAAAATGCTAAATTTGGGGCCTGATGAACCCTTTGGCGGTTTCCCGGATCCCTCTGAACCCACCGAAGCAATTGGATCTGATCCGAACACAACAGGGCAGGTAATGGAATTCCGGGTGATTCCGCGCAAAGGGGCGGACAAGAGCACACCGCCGCAGTTCTTACAATTGCCGGCTATCACCAATCTAAGTGGCGGCGCTGTGCGACCCGTCGCGTTGCTTGAGGAAATGTCCATGCACTATGACGGCCCAGCCGCAGCGGTGCTAGGCGACATGATGAATGGCGTGGGTATGAAACAACTGTGGATGGATCCGATCACAGAAAATCCAGGAGTGGGTGACATAGAAGTTTGGGAGATCTATAACTTTACGGCGGATGCCCACCCCATTCATATCCATGAGGTTCGGCTCCAGGTTGTCGATCGTCAAGCATTGGTGGTCAATGACGATGGCGAAACCGAGCCCCCTGCCCGCCTCACCGGCGCGCCCAGAGCGCCGGAAGCCTGGGAAGCCGGCTTTAAGGAGACAGTGATTGCCTATCCAGGTGAGGTCACCCGCGTCCGCGCCGAGTTTGACACTCCCGGTTTATATGTCTGGCACTGTCATATTGTCGAACACGAAGATAATGAGATGATGCGCCCCTATGCAGTTGGCACAATTCCTACTTTGCTGCCCGATGATGATAAAAAAGCAAAGTCGGCGGCTGCTTTGGACGAGAATTTAACCTTTGCCGAAGAGTACAACATCGTCGAAGATCCGAGTAATTTTGAGGTGGAGATGGAGCATAACATTTACATCCCCATCTTGCGTAATGAGTAAAGGCGCCTTCTCACCCAGAGCGGGAGCATTTCACTTAGGGTAAGACGTGCCGGGGACGAGCGAGCAATCGGTCGGTAAGTAAGGCTTCGCCCGCTCGTCCCCGGCATGTCTGCCCTGGTTGCCAGCAACTTCGCCCCCAACCTGAAATGTCCTCTAGAACCGTCCCAAATAGTTGCGACCAGAGGTGACTATCACTGGGCAACACGGAGTAGGAGGTATGGCAACGCCCTGCGCCCAGTGACAGTCACCTTTTCGCCACTTTCGTGGGACGCACCCTCTAGAACCCCATAACTTGTTCCAACCGCGATCCTGTTGTATAGTGCTTAGCGCGCTGCTGTCGCACAATACCCACCACGATCATCAGTAGCATATCACCAGAACCTGAGTTTCTTAGAGAAGCTCAGGTTCTGGTCCATTAGCGCGGCTGGGGATCATTCAATCTATCAACCAGGAGGAGCACTTCTATGACAAAACGATGGTATCAAGTTGTTCTCATGGGCCTCATGCTTGCCCTTTTCGTAGCCGCCTGCCAGCCGGTGCAAGCACCGGCGGCCGGTGAAAGCGGACCCCAGACCTATGTGCTGGGCGTCGCGCAACCCTTTACCGGGCCGCTTGGCTCCTTTGGCACAGACTTTGGCAAAGCCATTGAACTGGCTGTTGAGCAGATGAACACCGAATTGGCCGCCGCCGGCTCGCCGGTGAGCTTCCAAATTGCCAGCGCCGACACCGAAGGTACGCCCGACGGCGCTGCCAAAGCCGTCCAGACCGTGGTCCAGAGCAGCGGCGCCAAGGTCGTGGTCGGCCCCCTCACCACGAGTGAGATCTTGGGCGCTAAACAATTTGCTGATGACAATGACATTGTCTTGGTCGCCCCGGCCTCCAGCGGCATGGCCGGCGCCATCCCCGGCGACAATATCTTCCGCCTGATGAATCCGCCCGACACCTTTGGTGGCGCGGCCTTTCTCAAAATCTTTGCTGCGCGCGGTTATGAGAATCTGGTCGTGTTACAGGTTGATGATGTCTTTGGCAACGGTATGACCGAGATTGTGGATAGCGGCTTTAAGGCAAATGGCGGGCAAGAGGTGGCTGTGATCAAATACGCCCCCGACCCGCCCGATCTCTCCGGCGAGGTGAGCAACGCCAGCGCCGAGGTGGCGCGCTTGGCCGCGACGGGCAAGACCGCCTTCTTCTGTATCTGTTTCTTGGGTGATGCCCAAAAGGTCTTGCAGCAGGCCACCGTCGATGCTAATCTGGGCACGGTCGATTGGCTGGGCGTGGAAAATCTGCGCAACGATGAACTGTTACAGGATGCCGCGGCAGCCGCCTTTTTGGGTAAGGTGAACTTTACTTCGGTCTCAGCCTCCAACCGCTCAACGCCCAACACGCAGCCTTTTATCGACGCCTTCACCGCCAAGTTTGGCAGCGAACCAGGCCCCTTTACCAACTATGCCTTTGACGCCGCCAATGTCGCCATGCTCTCTATGCTGGCGGCCAACAATGATGGTCTTGGCGTCAAGTCAATCTTACCCTTTATCGCCGATCACTACATTGGCACCCAGGTGCAGACCTATCTCGACGCCAACGGTGATCAGGCCATTGCCTATCTGGCCGTCTATCAGGTGGCCGCGGATGGCAGCGCCTTTGAAGAGATCGGCGCCTATGATGGCGGGACGGGCACGTTGACTTTACCACAATAATTAATGGAAAACAAATCATTGGTAATTGTGAAGTAGGTGCGATTTCCATATCGCACAACCGTCATTGCCCAGCGATTTCCATAGCGCACAGTCGTCATTGCATAGCGATTTCCATAGCGTACAGCCCCAACTCGTGCGCGATGGAAATCGCACCTACGCTTTACCCTCAAATCAAATTTCCGCCAACACCTGTCCCATCTGTTCGGTGGTATAACCGCCGAGGGCAACTACAGTTTCAGCAAAAGCGGGATCGCGAATAATCGCAAGCAGTGGCGCCAGCAGGTCGCTGTGGTAGTGGACCACGGGGATGATCAGGTCGTAGCGTTCGTTAAAGAGGGGCACAAAGTCCAGATCCAGCGCCCGCGCCGCGGCCATGATCCCTAGGCCACAGTCGGCCGCGCCACTTTTGACTGCGGCCGCCACGGCTAAATGGGTATATTCTTGCCGTGCATAGCCCTGAATTTGGCGCGCGTCAAACCCTTGCTGCTTTAGATGATAGTCGAGCAGCACCCGGGTGCCCGCGCCCCGCTGTCGGTTGACAAAGACGACATCCGGCCGCAGCAGATCGGTGAGCGTCGTCACTCCCTTAGGGTTGCCTTGGGGTAACAGCAGCCCCTGCACCCGGTTGACAAAGCCAAGTACGACAACATGAATAGCATGGGGTGTCAAAAGACGGCGAATCGAGCCAACGTTATACTCGCCGTTCTCTTCATCGAGCAAGTGCGAACCGGCCATATGCGCTTCGCCGCGCCGTAATGCCAACAAGCCACTCAAACTGCCTACATGGGCCGAGGCCAGTGCCTGTTCCGGGTGGCGCCGGCGTAGTTGGTCCGCCAGTAGATCAATGGTCATATCGTGGCTGCCAATGACCATAACCGTGTTGTCAATCTTGCGCGGCGCACAGAGCAGATCGACGGTCACCCGCTCGCCGGCATGATGCCCTTCAGAAAAGCGCGGGATGGTGACAATGCCGTCGGCCTTCACCAATGAACTGATCACCCCGGCGCCGCCGGCCAAAGGGGTCGCCACCACCTTCTCCCCGACCCGCCCCACCGTCACGCGCAGAAACTCATCTTCGCCCATCGGCGAGAGCACCTTGCGGGTCAGCAACGCATGTACTTGGGGCCGGACCGGCGGCAACAGCCCCTGCCAATGATAAAGCAGCGGCTTGACCAGCAAATCAAAGGTCAGGGCGGCGGAGACCGGATAGCCGGGGATGCCCACCAACGCCTTGCCCTGCGCCGCACCCAGAATGACCGGATGACCGGGACGAATGGCAATGCCATGCACGCAAAGTTGCCCTAATTCGGCCACAACCTGGGCGGTGTAATCTTCCGAGCCAGCCGAAGAGCCGGCGTTGATCACCACCAGATCGTGCTCCGCCAACGCTTGGGCCACCAGGTCACGGATCGTGACATAATCATCGGCAGTGATGGGTAAACGCGTTACAACTGCGCCTGCTTCTTCGGCCTGGGCGCCTAACATCAGCGAGTTATATTCAATAATATCACCCGGCTTTAGCTCAGTCCCTGGCGGAACCAATTCAGAGCCGGTGGGCAAAATCGCCACCCGCGGCCGGCGGTAGACTTCGACCACGCCATGGCCACAGCCGGCAATCGCGCCCAAATCTTGAGGCCGCAGTTGGTGATTAGCCGGCAGTACCAGTTCTGTCGCTACCATATCTTCACCCATGGGCCGTACATAGCGCCAGGGCGGCGAGGGTTCCAGGATCTCAATCCAGCTTTGCCCCCCCTGCTCCACTCGCTGCACCTGTTCCACCATGATCACCGCATTGGTGTGGGGCGGCAGCGGGTCGCCGGTATCGACAGAAAAGGCTTGTTGGCCAATGAGCAGTTGTTTGGGGCTGGTTTCCGTTGCGCCGCGGGTGTCATCGGCCTGAACGGCGTAGCCATCCATGGCCGCGGCATGATAGTGGGGCGCCGAAATGCGCGCCCAGACCGGCACTGCGGTCACCCGCTCGCGCGCCGCGGTCAGCGTGACCACCTCACTGGGCAAAGGCGTCAGAATGCCTTCCGTCATCAATAGCTGATGCCAGGCGGCAATAGCATCCGCGAGGGCAATGTCATGAAGATAGAGCGTCTGTGATTGTGAAGGATTGGGTTGCATGATTGAGTTGCGTGCTGCGTGTTGCGTGTTACAAAGTCGTGCCGGATGAGTAACTAATTTTACAATGTCACATTAAGATGATGGCACCATTTACAGACACGGATCCAGGTAACGCTGATTGAATCCGCATGCGCTAGATCCACGCCTATCCTGCTGGCGCACCCCTAATATGACATTGTCGACATAATCACCGGGATGGTTAGGCCCATACTTAACCATTCATTATTTTCCATTTTCCATTAATTATTCCTAATGCAAATAGACCGTCACCCATGAGCCCTGGGCAATACCGTTGCTATCGAGCGGCACCTTAATCATCCCTTCGGCATTAACCAACGTGTAGATTAGATTAGATTTGCCCAAGACAGGCACAGCCCACAGGCCATCCTCCCGTTCTTCCAGCCGCACCTGTACATAGTCCTCGCGGCCGGTGGTGGAGGCGACGTTGCGCGCCAGCCGGGCCTGTAGCTGGGGTGGGCGGGGTTGGGCTGCGCCGAGTAACGCATAAATCGTTGGCGTTACAAAAAGGTCAAAGATCACCATGGCCGAAACCGGATTCCCCGGTAGGCCAAAGACCGGCTTGCCGTCACAGACGGCCAAAATGGTCGGTTTGCCGGGGCGCACACTGACGCCATGGACCAGCACCCCAGGCGCGCCTAACTCGGCAATTACCGCCACGCTCATATCGCGGTAGCTGACGGAACTGCCGGCGGATAGGACGACGATATCACACTCGGCATGGGCGCGCTGGGCAGCCTGGGTAAGCGCAGCGCGGTTGTCGGGAATAATGCCATAGTGCACCGCCGCAGCGCCAGCGCCTTGGGCCAAGGCAGCCAGTGAATAGGAGTTAATGTCGCGAATTTGGCCGGGAGCAGGTTTTTGCTCGGGCGGAATCACCTCGTCCCCGGTAGAGAGGATGGCAACCCGTGGTGGAATGGCAACCGCGACTTCGGTAATGCCCAAAGCCAGCAGCCCGCCCAAGTCTTGCGGTCGTAACCGGCGCCCCGGCGTGAGCACAGTGGCGCCGGCGCGCACATCTTCGCCGATCTGGATGACATTTTCGCCTTCGGCTACCGGTTTCATCACCTCGATACTGCTCACGTCCACCTTCTGCGTATTCTCCACCATGACCACGGCATTGGCATCCGCCGGCAGCATACCGCCGGTATGCACCAACGCAGCCTCGCCCATCCCCAGGCGCAAGACACTCGCCTGGCCCATCGGCACTTCGCCCACCAGGTCTAAAAAAGCCGGCAAGGTGGGCGTTGCGCCATAGGTGTCGGCGGCATTCACGGCATAGCCATCCACCGTGGAACGCTGAAAATCGGGCAGATCTTGAGGAGAAATGATCGGCGCGGCTAGAATACGCTGCCGAGCGTCTACGGTAGCGATTCGCTCAGTGCGGATCTTCGGGGTAAAATGCTGCTGAAAAAGGTGCCACGCCGTGGCCGGCGTCTGGACGTTAAAAAGTTCAGTCATAGCTAGAAGTCTATCATGGAACAGAGTGCGATTCAAACCAGGTGGACAGTGAGACAGTGGACAGTGAGACAGTGGACAGTGAGACAGTGGACAGTGAGACAGTGGACAGTGAGACAGTGGACAGTGAGACAGTGGACAGTGAGACAGTGGACAGTGAGACAGTGGACAGTGGGACAGTGGACAGTGAGACAGTGGACAGTGTTTACTCACTCCTGATATAGGGCATGACCAAGGAGGATACCATGCGCAAAGATCAATTTCAACTCTATGACCTCACGGTTGTGGTCGAGGCGATTGAAGGCAACTGTACGTGTACGATGAACGTGGGCGACTGTTTTCACCTACGCGGGGGTAAGCTTTCCTTACCGGCCGGCGCCGACTTTTGTCTCTATGCCTTGCAGGCGGTCATTCCCTTACTGCCGGCCAAACAGCGCCATAACCAACCAGCAGATTGGATGGAGACCGACAGTCGCGCCGTCTGCCCCGATCCTGCCTGTCGGCTGATTATGCGTATTGATCGGGTGGCGACGCGTACATTACGGCACGACGAGGTCAGCCCGATTCCGTGGGAAGAACTTCACCAGGGAGGGGAAAGTTAACAATTAATGGAAAATGAAAAATTATGAATGGCTAATTTATTGGTCTGCGGGGGCGAAAGTGGGTGATGACTTTGCCCAGAAGTTGGATGGCCCGGTGAGGCTCGGGCCCAAGGGGAGGACCAAAGCTAAGATGGTTCGCGCCGGCCGCCACCAAGGGCTCTAACCGCGCGATGACATCGTCTGACCCACCGACAACGCCGATGCGCAACATGCGCTCATCCACCAGACGGATAGCCTTGGCCTCATCCCGTTCGACCATGATGGCCTGCTCGATAGGGCGAAAATCGGCTTGCGTTAGACCGAGCCGCGCCAGGATGAGGGGCCCCAAGGCATGACCATAGTAGGCAATCTTCTGGGCCAAGACATGGCGCGCCGCGACGCGGTCTTCGGCCAGGGAGACCCAGATGCACGCGGCAAAATCAAGGGACGGCAGCGCCGTGTCACGTTCTGCCTGTCCCTGTACCAGATACGGCGCGACAGCAAAATAGTGTTCCGGCGGAAAGAGGAGCGGCAAGACGCCATCGGCCAGCGCGCCGGCCAGCGATAACATTTTGGGTCCCATTGCGCCTAGATAGATGGGTGTCACGCGTGGGGCGGGAAAGCGGAGGTAGGCTTCTTCATTCCAGTGCAAAAAGTGACCCGCTAGCGCGACACGTTCGCCTTGTAAGAGGCGCCGGATGGCCTGAATTGTTTCCCGGGTGGCGGCGAGTGGCGTTTGCTGTTCAATCCCCACCCACTTGAGAAATTCGCCGGCGCCGGCAGCAATGCCCAGGTTGAAGCGGTTGCTGCTCACTTCATCCATGGTCGCGGCAAACATGGCTATCTCGGCCGGATGCAAGGTATAGGGATTGAGGATTCCCGTCCCAATTTCAATTCGCTGCGTAGCCTGGGCTACCGCCGCCAAGATCACCAGGGCACTACGCAGAAAGAGATCGTTGCTTACCCAAAATTGGTCAAAGCCGACGGCCTCGGCCGCTTGGGCCAAAGCTACGTATTCGTGTATCGGCAGATCGTTATTTAGACGTAGACTAAATTTCATGTGCAGTTTCCGTTAGAGCGGCGCCGGCGCCAATGACTGCCTCGGCTTCCATTTCCACCAGGTAATCATCACCGACCAACTGCGCCTGCACCAGCGTATTGGCAGGCCGGATCGGGCCAAAGCGTTCGCCGTGGATACGGGCAACTGGCTCCCAATCAGTGATGTGACGGATGTAGAGGCGCGTCCGCACAGTATCTTCAAGGCAGCCCCCAAGTTGCTGCAGGGCCTGTTCGATTTTATCAATCACAAAGTGCGTCTGCGCCGCAGGGTCGCCACGACCGACCACTTCACCATCAGGGGCGGTGGCAGTGGTGCCAGAGACATAAATATGGTTGCCATAGCGCACGGCGCGACTGTAGCCGGCCAACCGCTCCCATACCGTGCCACTGCTGACCGCGGTGCGGGTTGATTGCTTTGGAACATCGCCATTCATGTAAGTAACTCCTGCAAGAGATTCCAACAGAGTTGGAGGCCGAAATAACCAAGAAAGAGGGCGCAAGCGCCATTGATCACCCGAAAAAATGTCACGTTGACATAGCGCCGGCCAAAGGCAATTAAGCTGGCCATGACCACAGCATAGAGCGCCGCCGCGACCATAAAGGCCAGAAAAAAGACAACTAGATGGATCACCTGTGGCTGAGCGACGGCATTGGTCACTGTCGATGCGCCCACAGTTAGCCAGAAGACCACCGCCCACGGATTGCCAATCGAGAGCACCGCGCCAGTGAAGAAATCATTGCCGGCGCTAGTCGCGCGTGCTTCCGGCAGGATGCCCCGCTGCGCATCCTGCCAAGCGTTCCAGGCCAGCCGCAGGACGAAATAGATGCCAACAATGCCTAAAAGCAGTCGTGCGACATCGTTCTGAACCAGAAAGGCCAGCCCTACCAGGGCAATGATGGCCCACAGTGCGTCACCGATCAAAGAGCCTAACTCAATCCCAAGCGCAGCGCCAAAGCCACGAGCAACACCACGCCGGACCGCTTCCGCCGTGACCACTCCCGGCGGTGCGCAAAAGGCAATGCCCAAGAGCATGGAAGAGAGAATTAATGCACCCATTGACATCTCTTTTCGATTTTTTCAATTGTGCGAGAAACAGTCGATTCTAGCGCGCTATTCCCGCAAAAATTTGGATCTGCTGCTACTACAAGCTACTATTATAAGCTAGGGTTAGGTTGGCTTCAGAAAATTGATCTTGGCCATCCACGTAAATTGTAAAAATTGGTGGTTTCATCAGCAGTAGACAATCACATTTGCACAATCGCTCATATGGGCGAAGAGGTGAAGTCGTTCCATTCTTCATGGGTAGTTGCAACGATTTCACCGGGAGACCTAGATGAGCCTTGCACAATTTTGTCGGTGGTATTCCAAATTGTGTAAATTCAATTTGCATCTCTGCACAAAAGGCAATTTACACAATTTATGGCATACCACCGTTGCGTCTGATGAGCGTTGTTCTTTCTAACTTACTGCTCTTTGAGGATGGAGTACGCACTATGGTTGACGAACGCAAAGAACTGATGGAATATGTGGAAAGCAAGGAAGGACTGTCTTGGGTGCGCGGTGGTGGCCCAACCAGCCGCGCCTGGAATGGCATTCGCTATAAAATTGGGCTTTCAGCCAAGAATACAAATGCCAAACAGTTATCGATGAATGTAGCTAGTGTGCCGCCCGGAGCCGTCGCCTATGCCCATATTCATGACGGCTTCGAGGTCATGCTCTTTATCCTGCAAGGTCATGTTCGCCATGAATACGGACCTAACCTGGAATATACTGTCGAACATAAAGCCGGCGATTTCATCTTTATCGAACCGGGCGTGCCCCATGAAGTCTTTAATATAAGCGACAGCGAACCGGTAGTAGCCGTTGTCGCACGTTCAGCGGCCGATGAATGGGATAAGATTGTCGACTACCCTTCCAAGACTCGGGAACGGGACAATATGCCCCCCTTGAAACTCAAAGTGGGATAACCCACCTTATATAGGAGGTTACCTCATATATTTGTCCCTGTATTCGGCTATGGGGTAAATAACAAATGGATGGCCCCGAGTTGTGTGTAGAGTTGTGTGTAGAGTTGTTTATACTTTTGTCCAGGTGTAATTTACACACGATTCGGGGGCAATTAATGCAGTCTTTATCTTTATCTTTATCTTTCTCCCTACTCCTTCCTTCATTAGCTGCGTAAACAGAAGGTTATAGATAATGGTTCTTTTTATTAGTTATTATTTATAGTCTTATTAGTAGGGGGTGGGGAAAATGGGGATAAGTGGCTCAGTGGCAGTTAAGTGTCTGAAACATGCCTAGATATAGTGTAGCGTAGCTTTATTCTATCTATATTTAGCCGCGAGGCGCATTGGAGCTGCATAGGGATAGTGGTATAACTTTTGGGAAATAATTGGGATAAAATAGAGAAGTTTTTGGGTAAACTTTAAGAATACCCAGATGTTGTGGTTGTAGACAGCTATAGTACTATTCGACTGATAACTCTTACAAAATGGGGATAAAGCTATGCGACACTTATAACCGTCTTTATCCCCTAATCTTTACCACTTTTCCCCAGAGTTATCCCCAGCACTGGACAAATTGACCTCTATTTATACAAAAAACCCGCAATTTATCGGAGGAAATCCGGCGAAGATACTGTTACAATACCGCAAGGTGCTTTCGCCAAGTGTCTTAGAGCTGCTCGCTTATAAGTCTCATTTGCACAAACAGGGAGTCAGGTTTGTTTTGCTTTAGAGGTAAGCGTATAATTTAATGTGAGATTTGTTACACTCCCACTACGTCGCCTCATCAGCATGTTATCGATGGTACAAATAGCTCAGTAAGGTCAGTCTAGGGCTTTACTAATTCAGTTTTTTGGAGAAGGTTATGAATGAACGGATACGTGTACTAATTGCCGATGATCATCATGTCGTGCGTGGGGGCATTCGTGCGTTATTGGAAACAGAAGAAGATATCGACGTAATTGACGAAGCCTCAGATGGTGTTGAGACGGTTTTAAAGACGCGCTCACTAAATCCGGATGTAATTCTGATGGATTTGATGATGCCGCGCAAATCAGGGATAGAGGCGATTGAGGAAATTAAACAAGAAGATCCTGATGCCCGGATCCTTGTCCTGACCAGCTATTCTGATGATGAAAAAGTCTTTGCCGCCATCAAAGCTGGTGCGTTGGGATATCTTCTAAAGGAGACCTCAACCAAAGAGTTGTTACAGGCCATTCACGATGTCTACCGGGGTGAATCATCCCTGCATCCTGCCATTGCACGCAAACTGATCCGCGAACTCAATCGGCCGTCAAATTTGCCACCTTCCGATGATCCGTTAACAGAACGTGAAATTGAAGTTTTGGTCTATGTGGCGCGTGGGTATTCAAATCAGGATATTGCGAATACCTTGTTTATAAGCGAACGCACTGTGCGCACACATGTCAGTAACATCTTAAGCAAACTACATTTGGCCAACCGCACTCAGGCAGCTCTCTATGCCCTCAAAGAAGGATTGACCAATCTTGACGATGCCAGCAAATGGTAAAATTCACTTTGTCTGAGGGTTGTAACGGCGTTGGTGAGTAAATGCCCAGCTTATTGTACGAATAAACTACAAACAACCTACGGGTTCCTTGTGGATCAACAATGGTTTCCTGACGAGTTCGCATGTACCATCTATGCAATATGTTGTAATGATGTCATTAATCACTGATCCTTTTGTGGGGTGTAATATGCATCTTCTTGCAGATGCTCAATCATGCGTTGACATGCAAAAATGTACGGAGGAAAATTATTGCATCGTTTGTACGTGTGGGATTGGAGGTTGAACATTGAACCCTCAACAAGGTAACCCGACTCATAGAGAAATGCGAGACAATTTGAAAACTGAAGGTTCAGCATTAAATAGCGGCGCCTCTTCTGACGAAGCTATCAGCATTCTTGTTGCTGATGACGAAAAAATGATGCTGCAACTGTTGTCTATGTCGTTGCGTCGTCTGGGCTATCATGTCGTTACCGCGGAGAATGGACTGGAAGCAGTTGAACGCTTTGATGAGCATCATTTTGATCTGGTTTTGTTGGATGTTTTGATGCCAGGCATGGACGGTTTTTCCGCTTGCGCAGAAATTCGTAAACGGTCCGATGTACCTGTCGTGATGTTGACTGCACTTAGCCGACCAGATGATATCGTACGCGGCTTAGAAATTGGCGCTGATAATTATATTGTAAAGCCTTTCACATTTAAAGAGGTGGAAGCAAAGCTACGTGCGATTCTGCGGCGCACCAACTTTCAAAATAATCAATATGTCTTCCAGATCATTGAACGCGGTGATATTCGTCTCAACAGTGAGATCCATCAAGTCACAGTAGGTGGTCAGCCGGTTGAGCTAACAGGCACAGAATTCCAACTACTGCATTTCTTGATGACCCACTCTGATCAAACGGTTAGCAAAGAAGAGTTGTTAGAAGCTGTATGGGGGTATGATTCCACAGATGGCTCAAACTTGGTTGAAGTTGCAATCAGCCGCTTGCGTAAAAAGATTGAAAAGGATCCGGCGCGCCCTGATCGTTTGCTGACAGTACGTGGGATTGGTTACCGCTTTTCTAGCTCCAAACAAATGAATAGTGAAGCGGCTACCAGTGGTCATAAGGCGCCAACATCCAACACGCTGTCTTATCGGTCGGCCGTAGCGCTTGGCGATGCCCTGGAAAATGACAAAGTGATGGTTACCTACTAGCCGATGCCGCTTAGCCGGTTATCTCAATATTTTATCTGCCCTCATTAGAAAAGGTAATGCTCATCGAAGTGAAAAAGTGAAATCGCTACGAATATCAGCGAGAAAGTGATTTCATATGCAGAGCTATATGAGCCAAACGTAATGTTGAAAAGTTAATCAAAAAGCTCTTTCTCATCTGATGAGAAAGAGCTTTTTGATTGGCTAGTACTATGAAACACAGATTTCATAACAATTCTTCTCCCATTGACTAACCATTGTCGTGAAAAGTGTGTTACAATAGCAAGCAACTTTGACGAATGCATGGCTGTGGCAAATGAAGTGCAAACGAAGTAAGGTATATCGCTCATAGGGCGAAGCGGTGAAATCGCAACGAGCACCAGCGAGAAAAGAAGCAATTTCATCGGCAGACCCCTATGAGCCAAGATATACTGAGCAGCGCCATAAAATAGCACTTTTGCAGGAGTGAAAATGTTATTATGTGCTGCTGCGGAGTATGTATTGATTCCACGATTGGGCATATGACACCTCTAAAACACGATTTACGCAAGCTCCAACGGCTGTTTCTTCTCTGCTGCATTGGCAGTTGTGTGGCGCTTATCAGCCTCAACGGCTGCTTGGATGCAAGGCTAGTTCCTTTACTGCCGGCACTGGCAACGCCGGCGTTGGTGCCTACCTTTACCCCAACGGCAAGTGCGCCAACGCTGATCTCGACTGCTGAGGTGGATGCTGCCGGCTTGGATATTGCTGAACGGCGCGTGATTGATGTGTATAATCGGGTGGCGCCTTCGGTTGTCAGCATTACAACACAAGTCTTACGGCGTGGCTTTTTCTTTGAAGTACCCGAAGAAGGGGCCGGCTCCGGTTTTATCTTGGATCGGGACGGTCACATTCTGACTAATTATCACGTGATTGATGGGGCGCGTGAAATCGACGTCACCTTTAGTGATGACTTTGTCTTGCCGGCTACGCTGATTGGGGGCGACCGGCGTAATGATCTTGCGGTACTGAAGGTGGATGCTTCGCCAGAGAGTTTGACGCCGGTGGAGTTTGGCTCCTCAAGTGATTTGAAGGTGGGACAACGCGCCATTGCAATTGGCAACCCATTTGGCCAGTTTGGTCGGACTTTGACAACAGGCGTCATCAGCGCGCTGGGGCGTACCTTAGAAGGATCCGGTGGGCGCACCATTTCCGGGATCATTCAGACGGATGCCGCAATCAACCGCGGCAATTCTGGTGGACCTTTGCTTGATTCAAGTGGACGCGTGATTGGGATTAACACTGCCATCTTTAGCCCAACTGGAACCAGTGCTGGTGTTGGTTTCGCAGTGCCGATAGATACGATCAAACGTATCTTGCCCGATTTGTTGACATTAGGGCGCTATCGCCATCCTTGGCTTGGCGTACGCTATGCCTATGAAATCAAGCCGGGGTTGGCGTCCAGCCTAGAACTGCCGAGCACCCACGGCTTGTTAATTGTCCAACTCTATACCGGCAGCCCTCTGGAACAGGTTGGTGTGCTTGGCGCCCAAAGCGAGGCTATTGTTGGCAATCAGCGCGTCTATGTCGGTGGTGACATTTTGCTGGCGGTTGATGAGGTGGGTGTAACGACACTTGATGGCCTGGAAACTTTCTTAGAAGATCACTACACCGTAGGCGATACTGTGACCGTGACGATTATGCGAGATGGTCAACAGTCCAGGCTGCAGGTGGTGCTGGGTGAGGAGCCGAATTAACCTTGCCCCGCTTTTCGTTACAGTCACCGTGGGTTGGCCGCAAGATTTAACCACAGCCACAGAGCTCACAGCGGGTAGCGATTCAGACTACGCCGACGCGTCGGGGATGGACCAATTATCCAGCGGTCTGCTCCCGACGCGTCGGCTGACTAGTTACTACAGAGAGCCGCCGCAGTCTAACTTTACATTTCTAACGCCTCTACCGCCGTAAAGGTTAGCTCATTTCCCAATGCATCGACCAGCAGATGTTCGCCGTTGAAGACTTTGCCCTCCAAGATCTGCACGGCCAACGGATCGGCAATGCGATGTTGGATTACTCGCTTGAGCGGGCGGGCGCCAAAGGCAGGATCATATCCTTCTTGCACGATCAGATCTTTGGCCTTGTCACTCAGTTCCAGCGTAATATTGCGCTCCTTGAGCAGTTGGCGCAGCCGCTCCAGTTGGATCTCGATGATAGCCTTGAGTTGCTCTTTGTGCAACGCGTGGAAGACCACAATCTCATCCACTCGGTTCAGAAACTCGGGGCGGAAGTGTTGGCGCAAGACTGCGCGCACACTGCGCTCCACCTCTTCGTCCACCCTGGTCATGTCAGCCTGTTGCTGGTCCGCCGTGGTGTACGAATCCAAAATATACTGGCTGCCCAGGTTACTCGTCATGATGATCACGGTATTGCGAAAGTCCACCGTGCGCCCCTGACCGTCGGTCAAGCGGCCATCGTCAAGCACCTGCAAGAGCACATTAAAGACTTCTGGATGCGCCTTTTCGATTTCATCAAAGAGCACTACCGAATAGGGGCGCCGGCGCACCGCTTCGGTCAACTGACCGCCCTCGTCATAGCCCACATAGCCAGGAGGGGCGCCCAGGAGCCGCGCCACCGTATGGCGTTCCTGATATTCGCTCATATCAATACGAATAATGTTCTGGTCATCATCAAAGAGAAACTCGGCCAGCGTGCGCGCCAACTCGGTCTTACCGACGCCAGTCGGCCCCAAGAAGATAAAGCTACCGATCGGGCGGTTGGGATCTTGCAGACCAGCCCGGCTGCGACGAATGGCGGAGGCCACCACGCTCACGGCCTCGGCCTGGCCCACGACACGCTCGTGCAGCACTTCTTCCATGCGGATCAGCTTGGCCCGCTCCCCTTCCAATAACTTGGCGACGGGGATGCCGGTCCACTTGCTCACCACGGTGGCAATCTCTTCGGCGTCCACCTCTTCTTTGAGCAACGCGCCTTTGCCCTGCAACTGGCGCACGCGCTCTTCGGCCTGGCTCAGGTCGCCCTCCAATTGGCGCATCTTGCCATAGCGCAATTCCGCAGCCTTTTGGAGATCATAGGCGCGCTCGGCCTGTTCGATCTGATTGCGCACCGCTTCGATCTCTTCTTTTAATTCGCGCACCGCCGCAATTGCCTCACGTTCGGCTTCCCAGCGGCTTGATAATTGGGCGCTCTGCTCCTTGAAGTTGGCCAGTTCCTGCTCCAACTCATCAAGGCGTTGCTTGCTGGCCTCGTCCTTTTCCTTTTTGAGCGCCTCCCGCTCAATCTCCAACTGCATTACATCGCGGTCGATCTCATCCAGCGCCTGCGGCTTGGAGTCGATCTGCATCCGTAGCCGGCTGGCGGCCTCATCGATCAGGTCGATCGCCTTGTCAGGCAAGAAACGGTCGGTGATGTAGCGATGGCTCAAGGTCGCCGCGGCAATGACCGCTGGGTCGGTAATGCGCACCCCATGATGCACTTCGTAGCGCTCCTTTAGGCCGCGCAAAATGCTAATCGCATCTTCGACACTGGGCTGGTCCACATAGACCGGCTGGAAGCGGCGCTCTAGGGCAGCGTCTTTTTCAATATGTTTGCGATATTCGTCCAGGGTCGTGGCGCCAATGGCGTGCAACTCACCGCGCGCTAGCAAGGGCTTGAGCATGTTGGAGGCGTCCATGGCCCCTTCGGCTGCACCCGCACCGACCAGGGTGTGCATTTCGTCAATAAAGAGAATGATCTGCCCTTCGGCGCTCTGGATCTCCTGTAGCACCGCTTTGAGCCGCTCTTCAAACTCACCTCGATATTTGGCGCCGGCCACCAGCGCACCCAGGTCCAGCGCCACCAGCCGTTTGTCACGCAGGCTGGTCGGCACATCGCTGTTGACAATGCGCTGAGCTAAGCCTTCCACAATTGCGGTCTTGCCAACGCCCGGCTCGCCAATGAGCACCGGGTTGTTCTTGGTGCGCCGGCTCAAGATCTGGATGACGCGGCGGATCTCCTCATCACGCCCAATGACCGGGTCAAGCTTGCCTTTGCGCGCCTCGGCGGTCAGATCACGGCCATATTTGGCCAGCGCTTCATATTGTGCTTCCGGGTTGTCAGTGGTAACCCGCTGGCTGCCGCGCACCGCAGCCAATGCCTGCATGATGGCGTTGTAATCGACCCCGTGACGCGCCAACAGATCGCGCATCTTGCCATGGGTCGAAGCCATCGCCATGAGCATATGCTCGGTCGAGAGATATTCATCCTTCATATTGGCGGCAATCTGTTCCGCCTCTTTGAGCACGTTGCCCAACTCGCGGCCAATCCCGATCTGCATAGATGCGCCGGCCGCGCGCGCTTTACTGGCCAATGCCTGTTCCACGGCGCGTTCCAACAAAGCTGGGTCGGTCCCAATGCGGTTGATGACCGCCGGCACGACGCCCCCTTCCTGTTGCAACAGCGCCTGAAGCAGATGTTCAGGATCGACCGTAGCATGGTTATAATGTTCGGCCTGGTTCTGCGCTTCCAGCAGCGCAGCCTGGGCCTTCTGGGTATACTTATCTAGACGCATAAGCGCTCCTCCTCATTTTTATACAGTAGCGGCAAAAGGAACATACCATTGTAGGTAATCAGTGTTCAGTATCCAGTCGTCTGTACCCTGATCACTGTCTACTGATCACTGTCTACTGAAAACTTTGCATGTTCAGCCGCCTAGCAAATTCCGGTTTTCACTGCAACCGCAATATAACGTTCAACTATGAATCTAGTCTACTCCTTTTACATTGGAAGGACGCTTGCATTACGTTAGTATACTGTATGTTTTGGGACAAAATAATCCCGGAATCTTTTAAAGATTCCGGGATTGTTTTACGGCTGTACAGGTCAATCTTTGATCCGTGCCGGGCTGCTTTACAGCGCGATGACTCTTTCCCAGATTGCCGGTTCGACGGGGATGCCGTGGATCAGATTTCCCTGGCGCGTCTGTAGGGCCCGTTCGCCGGGGTAGAGAATGGCGGCGTCGGCCTCTACCGGTGTGGCGCTGTGCAGGTCGGCAATGGCTGCTTCGACCGTCGCTTCAATATGGGCGCGGCTACTGTTCTGGCTCACGGCAAAGGCGATAAAGACCTGGGAGACGCCGTACTCGGTCTCCTGTTGCCCGATCTGGTGGGTGGCTAGGCCGCCGGCCAACAAGACCGCCACCAAATCCAGCAAGAGCGCCAGACCAGAGCCTTTCCAGTAACCCATGGGCAGCGCACGGTTGGCGTCCAGAATTGCGCCTGGGTCTTGGCTGAGTTGGCCAGATCTGTCATAACCGCCGGGGATGGGCAAAGTGGCGCCGGCGCGGGCGGCGCCTTCCATGCGACCAATGGAAAATTGACTCATGGCCATGTCAAGCACGACGGGACCCTCCGCTTTGGGTACGGCCAACACCAGTGGATTATTGCCCACCCGCACATCGACCGCGCCCCACGCCGGCATGTTCGGCTTGGTATTGGTCCAACTGATGAGGGCATAGCCAGCCTCTGCCGCTCGCCAGCCAAAGTAGCCGCCGCGCATCCAGTGGTTGGTGTTGCGCAGCCCCACACAGCCGACGCCATAGTCCTGAGCCAGTTCCATGGCGCGCTCAGTGCAAGCATCGGCATTGAGCGGCCCTACGCCCAGGTTGCCGTCCCACTGTTCCCAGGCCCCGGCGCCGGCAACTTTGGCCGCCTCGGCTTGGGGGTCAACATAGCCCTTGTGAATAAAGTCAATCAGCCCCGGAAAGCGATTGAGCCCATGCGACGCCACACCGACCAGGCTATTTTCTGCAAAAATTTCCGCACAACGCGCCGCCCGCACTTCGCTCAAACCGGCTTGGCGCAATACACGGGTAAATTCCGCTTTCATCTGTTCATAGGGTATACGCATTTCTCTTCCATTTCTGGTTACGGTGGGATTTCAATCCCACATGAATTAATAAGGGGATTGAAATCCCCTGTTAACAGTGAGAAGTGGCCGCAGCCACTAAAAAAATAGGTGGATTACTCTCCTACGTAGACAATCCGATAGATGTTGCCATTTTCATCATCGCTGACGTAAAGTTCACCGGCGGCGCCGACAGTGACGCCGGCGGGTCGGCCCCAAGCTTGATTGCAGGTCTGTTGGTCGTTGTCGCGAAAGCCGGTGAGGAAGGGCTCACTGCTGACCGGTTCGCCATCGCGCACGACGACCATTTGCACTTTGCAGTCGCGTGGTACCGAGCTGTTCCATGAGCCATGGTAGGCGACAAAGAGATTGCCTTGATACGCAGCCGGGAAAGCGTCGGCGTTGTACTGTGTCATCCCCAACGGCGCCTGATGGGCCAGATCGGTAAAGAGCGCCGGCGTCGCAGCGCTGCAATTGGCCAAGATATTAGGATCGAGGGGTACACGCTCATCACGGACCTCATTTGTGCCAGGCGGCGTGACCCCCAAAGTGGGCGTATAGCAGTAGGGCCAGCCATAGTGCTTACCCTTTTCCACATTGATCACGATCTCCTCCGGTGGCACATCATCCCCCAAACCGTCAACACCATTGTGGTCAGCCCAGAGGCGGCCATCGGGCAAAAAGAGAAAATCAACGCTGTTGCGCAAGCCCTCGGCCCAGACTGGTCGGCGTTGTGGGTTGGTATCATTGGCATAAGGATTGTCTTCTGGGATTGACCCGTCGGGGTTAAAGCGCATGATGGCAGCGCGACGCGGGTCGCTTTCCGGGTTATTGTTGCTGCTCGAGCCGGCTGCGACGTAGAGTTTGCCGTCAGGACTAAAGTGAAGTGTACGGGTGCTATGGACACCGCCGCTGGGAATGTTGTCGGTGACCACCTCCGGCGTTTCAAATTCGCCGTCATTGTTCTCATCGCGCAGCCGCACCACACGGCTGTTGGCAGCGACATAGAGCCAGCCGTCAAACCATTCGACGCTATGTGCGCCCATGAGCCCCGTTGCTACGACCTGAACTTCATCGGCCAGCCCATCATGGTTGGCATCCGGCAGCCGAATGACCCGGTTGGCGCCCCGTTCCGCCACATAGAGGATGCCATCTGGCCCCACGGTCATGAGACGCGGTCCGCTGAGATCACTGGCAAAGATGCGCACGACAAAACCGGCAGGCGCTTGTAGACGAGCGGCAGCCTCATCGGCTGGGGGGACAACGGGTGCGCTGGTTGTCTCTCCAGCCGACACAGCATCCGTTGTCTCAGCCGTGGCCGATTGGGGCGTTGGTAGTAAAACGCGTGCCGTTGTGCCTGAAGTGGTCGAGGTGGCAATTGTTGCTGCCGTCATGGCTGCTGTCGCCGTGATTGTGCCGGTCATGGAGGCGGCTTCTTGCCCTGTAGCTGTCGGCGTACTGCCCGTAGAATCCTCATCAACTGTTGAGGGGGCGGCGACGGTTGCGGTAGTTGTCGGAGTCGCGCCTGGGCCAGGAAATGCAGGAAGGGAACAGGCGGCCACCAGCAGCGTCAGCGTGACAAGACTAAGGATTGTCCGTACGCGCTTACTTTGATGCCCCAAATTTTGCAGCTTTATGCCAAAAGGAAAGTTCCGCGGTTGGCATAAAGCGAAGAAGGTAGATAGTTTCATGTAGCGCTCCTTAAATAGTTACCACACATCTACGAAATAGAGCATCTATAGTACCGCGCAAACGCTACATTCTTAGTAGGACATGTCTCAAATCCTCGTAGGGCAGTCCAGCAAACACAAAACCAATTCACATTACTATTATAGACATATCAGAAAGAATGGCGCAAGGATTGGATTGCACCCATATCTGAAACTCGTTGAGAAATCGTCAAGATAGTGCCGACTATCCCCTGTGATATACTATCAATGTCGATGCAATGACTGTAATTCCTTGACTGGTGACGGCATAGCTCTAACTTTGAAGGGTGAAAAAGAAATGTATCACTATGAAATTACGCGTTCCTTAATCACTTTAGTTGCTTTTACAATGATTTTATCAGCCTGCAACCAACCTGCCGCGCCAACCATTGCCATGCCACCCCAAGCAACACCGGAGGTGGCCATCTTGCTTTCGCTGGCTGGGGCTGTCCTTGGTGTGGTGGTTGACGAAAACAATCAAGTCTTAGAGGTGGAATCGGGCAATGCGGCGGCAAACGCCGGTGTACAGGTGGGGGATCTGCTCGAATCACTGGATGATGTTGCTTTTAAAGATAAAGCTAAGGTGAAGAATAAAGTGCATGAACACAAGGAAGGCCAAGTCTTCAAATTGAAGTTAAAACGGCACGACAAAACCATGACACTCGATATTACCCCTGCTCCGCCGGCGCCGCGCTTCAACGCCCCAACCGCCACACCCGTATGGGCGCCACAAGATTATTTTTAAAGCAACCGCAGTGTTTTACGCAGGCCAGGGATAACAACTATAGCTATCCCAGAATCTGCCACGGATTCTGGGATTATTCGGTCGCTACTTTCAAGGGCTAGTGGGCTCATGTGCCGCGCTGAGGTATACCTAGGCACGCAGTGCATCTAACGCTTGCTGAAGGGTCAGACGGTCCATATGAAAGTGGGTGGCGAGCCGGCGTGCCAGCAAGAGTTCCGGCAACAGTACCTCGATTTTGCCTTCTCGCTCAAAAGCTTCCAAACGCAATGGCTGTTCACTTCCATTAAAGCGCCAAACTTTATCATCAATCACCAAGGTAATGATCAGTCGATCTAAAAAGAGACCAGCCTCGTCATAATCTTGGATCATGGCGGCGCGGTACATTGCATCCGGCACGGGCTGATCGATCAATGTATAGATGTAGCGTTTGGGGTGATGCGTCCGTTCAATCTGATAGCTATTGTCCCCTTCGGGCCGTGCAATGTAGGTGTGAAACTGTGACGGCGCTTGGGTGACTGTATCAGGGCGAAGTAACAGCGTTGTATGGAGGGGAATGCCGACATCGACCAAGCGCTGTTCATTGGCCAGCGGCACTACAATCGCCGTGTGGCAGCCAATGGTTGCGCCCATATTGTTAATGGTCAGATATCCTGTATAGCCCAACCCACGCAATAGGCTCAAAAAGGCATAGTTGCTTTCAAAGCAAGTGCCGCCCCCGCCGCGCTCCAGTGCATCCGCCCAAAATTCTTCTGGCCACCGTGGCCGTTCGGCCAACACTGCAACCCGCTGCCGCTTGGCAATGCGAAAGACCGATTCCCAGGGCACGCGCCGCACATAGGCCGCAAGCAACTGCTCCAATGCCGGCAGCGATGGTTCTGCGGCAGCACAGCCAAGATATTGGAGTACTCGATCACGTAAGCGGGAAGAAAGGGCTGGATAATCACTCATAAAAGGTAACAACCGTTTGCGCGCCGGGGGAAAACTTTGTTCATCAATCACTGCAACTACGCCAGCGCTCTAAATTGTTCCCATTGCGGTCCAGCGCCATCGTTTTGTTGATGTTTTCTGTAAAATATTTTAACATTTTTTTCTAGTCATGTGAAAATATTGTGGGGTAACTTAGATAAAAACAGCCGCTCATAAGGGCGACTCACTGAAATTGCACTGCTTGCCCTCAAGCTAAGATCGGCAATTTCAGTCGCATACCGATATGAGCCAAAACAGCAATTCACCCTGACGTATACTGACGAGCAGCACAAGAAGTAACCCGTTACTCGTGCAAAAAGTGTTACTTCTTGGCGCTCGTTAGTATAATAACCTCATTTGATCACCGCTCCGGCTTATGTTATGATCGGCTAGGTCGCGACTCTCTACACAGCGATCACTATTAACCTTATCTGTAACTACTCAGCCTGACTGCTCTCAGCCAGTCCATGACTGGCGCCGGTCACGGACCGGCTAGGAGCGGGCTGAGTAGTTACCCTTATCTACAAAAACCGAGCCAGGAGGAAGAACATATGCGTCAACCGATAAAATGGAGGCACGCCAACCGGTGGCATGCGCAGGGAAGATACAGAGGCTGGGGCGCCAGAGGGATCTTTGGTCTGTTGCTGGGCATGGCAGCGCTTGTCCTTGCCGCCTGTGTGGCGCCATCCGCGCCAGCAGAGCCTGCCGCGTCCAGTGGGAGCGATAGCGGCGCCGCCACGGATACGATTGAACTTGTGGTTTGGGCCGAAGGCGGCACTGTGAACAGCATGGAGTCCGACCCGGAAGGCCAGGGCAAATATGGCAAATATATCATTGAGAAGTTCGAGGAAGAGCACCCTGGCGTCACGGTCAAGCTGGAGTATCATGGCTGGGACGAAGAACTGCGCCAAAATTTAGTGACAGCGCTCTTGGCCAACAACGCACCTGACATTGTCGTGGGCGAGAACTTCTTCCAACAATATGCCGAGTTGGGGTCGCTGGTGCCGCTGGATGATGTGCTGGTCGATGGCACGGACAATCTGATTGCCGGCACCTATGCCGCCGGAGTCTACAAAGATCAGATTTATGGGCTTTCGGCCTTTACCGGCGTCTTTGGCTTTGAACGCAACTGCGCCGTGATTGAAAAGGCTGGACTCAATTGTGACGAACCACCGGCCACATGGGATGATCTGCTGGCTCAGGCCAAACAGATTACAGAAGCGGGCAATGGCGAATATTATGGCTACACCTTGCAAGGTCCGGTCGGCTTTTCAGTCGGCGGCATCTTCCGTGTGGCCGTCTATCTGGCCCAAGCCGGCGCTCCCATGTGCAAAGACGAGTGCACTTATCCTTATTTCAACAATCCGGACGCCGGGCCGGTCATGCAATTCCTGCGCGAGATCAACCGCTATACGCCGCCTGGCCTAACCTTTGACCCCGACGAAGGGCGTGTCTACACCCAACTCTTTAATGGCCTCTCTGCCTATCAAATTGCCGGCAGTTGGCATGTGGGTTGGGCTCAATCCTCCGGCTGCGAAGATTGTCGTTACTCGGCGGTGCCGATTCCGGCCGGCGGCCAAGGCGCCAGCATTATCGTCGGCAATGTTATGTATGCCGTCCTCAAAGAGAGCAAGCACCCGGATATCGCGGCCGAGTGGATCAAGTTCCTGACGCGGGACGATGTCCAGGATCTGGTCTACCCGACCCTGGGCCGGCTGCCCTCCACGCGCAGTGCGCTGGAAAAGTTACGCCCCAATGTGGATGACGCCACCGCGGCCTTTATTGACCAACTGCTCAACAATCCGGAGTTAGGCATCCTGCCCCAATGGCGCAAGGATCCGCAGAAGCTCTGGCAGATCTACAACGACATGCTCACCGAAGTTCTCACCACAGAGACGCCGGTGGAAGATATTATGGATCGCGCCCAACAAGCCGCCGATGAAGTGATGGCGGCGAGTCAGTAAGGCTGCGCAACAAGGTTTTCTAGCGTTGGCGCATCACTTCTGGCAGCGAAGATGCTGCCGGAAGTGATGCAGCAAGGAAATTATTATTAAAAATCCAATGATGATATACTTGCAATGCTCTTTACTATCATAACCTGCTATGTCGACTATTTCCATCCAGGCTCAACCGGAACAGACTAAAGTCCAACCCATCACAGGCTGGCAGCGGTGGCGCTATCGCCATCGCCACGCGCTGGAAGCGTGGCTGATCCTGACGCCGATTTTGCTCTATTACCTGATCTTCAACATTGCGCCGGTGGTGCTCAACATTACCCTGAGCTTTACGCGCTGGAATGGCATTAGCGGCGTGCCGCAATGGATCGGGATCAACAACTATCTGACCTATCTCCACGGCGCTTACCCTAGGATCATCTTTAACACTGCGCTCTTTGCCCTTTCATCCTTGCTACTTCAGACCACGGTTGCCTTTTTTATTGCGGTATTACTTAACCAAAAGGTCTTCGGTCGGGGACTCTATCGTGCGCTCTGGTATATTCCCACCCTGACCTCGGCCGCGATTATGGCACAAGTGGCAGTCATCTTTATCTCCCCCTTTGACGGCATCCTCAACAGCATCCTCACCAGCTTGGGCCAGCAGCCAGTCATTTGGACGGTGCAAGGCAATTGGATGCGCGTCTTTATTGTAGCCTTTACCATTTGGCGCGGGGTCGGCACATCGGTCGTGCTCTTCCTTGCGGCGTTGCAGGGCATTCATCCGGAACTTTATGAAGCGGCCATGGTCGATGGTTCCAGCGGTTGGGGGCTGCTACGCTATATCACTGTCCCGCTGCTGCGCCCCATGATCCTCTTTGTGCTGGTCACCGGCATTATTGGCGGCTTCCAGATCTTTGAAGCAGTGCTGCTGATCAGCAAGGGCGGACCGCAAAATATGACCAATGTCATGTTGTTACAGATCTATAATGATGCCTTTGTCAACACCAATATGGGCGTAGCCAGCGCCGGCGCCGTGATTATGGCGCTCATCTTGCTCTGGTTTAGCCTGACCGGCATGCGATTAATGCAACAAGGACGGAGCGAGGTGTCGGCATGAGCGCTACACAACTTAACGCCCGCCACCGTCGCCAGCCGCGCCGTCGGGTCCTCCGTTGGGAGCCGATTGGTCTACAGTTGCTGTTGATCCTGGGCAGCCTGGTCATGGCCTATCCCCTCTTCTTTGGCGTAGCCGCCTCTTTCTCCACCCTGGAAGCTTACGCCAAGAGCACCTGGTTTCCCCTCCCCGATTCACTCTATCTGGAGAACTACACTGTCCTGTTTACGACACAATCAAAGATTCCGCTGTGGGTGCTCAACACGCTCCTGCGGATTGGCTGGTATGTATTAGTGCCCGGCGCGGTCGCGATTCTGGCCGGCTATGTCTTTGCCCGTCTGCAATTTCGGGGACGCGAAACAGTTTTCATTCTCTTGCTCAGTTCCATGATGGTGCCGGGAATCGTCTATTATGTGCCCACCTATGTGATGATGGCGCGTTGGCCGTTGGCCGGCGGCAATGACATGCTGGGGCAGGGTGGTCATGGCTTTATCAACGAGTGGCCGGCCATGTTAATCCCCGGGATGGTCAATGTTTTCTATATTTTCCTTATGCGCCAGACCTACTTTAGCATTCCTAAAGATTTTGAAGAAGCAGCGCGTGTAGACGGTGCCACCACGTTGCAGGTCTTGCTCAATGTCTATTTGCCTATGCTCAAGCCAGCGATTACGGTCATGGTTATCTTTCAATTTGTCGCAATCTGGAATGATTATCTCTGGCCGTTGGTCGTAACCGGCGGCAACGAAGCGATTTGGCCAGTCGCGCTTGGGTTTCAGCGCATCATGTTGAGCGGCGCTTCCTTTAAGGGCGCGCGTGCCGGGGTAATCACCGACTATCCCTTTGCCTTTACATTGGCCACCGTGGCGACCTTGCCCACTGTGCTTATCTTTCTCTTTCTGCAACGGTACTTTGTAGAAGGCGTCCAGGGCTTTGCGCTCAAAGGCTAGGACACTGCGGCGGCGGTAGGATAGTGGACAGTATTCAGTAAGACAGTGGGACAGTCGGTCGCCACTGTCTTGCGCAATACACCTCCGTAAAGTGGGCGCGTCCCAAATTAAGGACGATAGAAGAGAAGCTCAAATTAGATTTGCTGGTGTTTCGCCCCATTTGTGGTATGCACCCCGTAAAGTAGATGACTTGTCTCAAGTATCAACCCCCGCTATAATAGGTATCCTAACAACTTTCAGCACATAGAATGATGGTATACCAAGAGTAGTATAACTTGCATATACTCCGCCGCAGCACATATTAACATTTTCACTCGTGTGCAAAATGTTAATTTATGGCGCAGCTCAGTATACTTGTCCAGAGATGCAAGTTAAATTTGCACCCAATTCGGGATACCACCATAGAACTGTAGGTCCTTTTGTCCACCGCTCTGTTAATCGATTCGGTTATCCGCTCTATCCAGGTCGGCAGTCTTTACGCGCTGATGGCCGTGGGCTTGACCCTGACATTGGCTGTGATCCGCTTGCCCAATTTTGCCCATGCCGAACTGATTACAGTGGGCGCGTATACGGCGCTCATCGTTTCGACAATGTTTTCTGCGCAGCCGTTGGTGGTGTTGGGCAGCGCGCTGCTCGTCGGCGCTGCGGTGGCGTGGCTGGCCCATCGTGCGGTCTATCGCCCGCTGGCGGCGCGCAAGCTTTCCTCCTATGCCATGATCCTGGCCTCCTTTGCGCTGGGCTTGATTTTGCGCTACATCATTTTTCTCTGTGCCGACCGCTTCGATCTCTTTGATAAGCGCATTCAGGTGACGCAAAAGGTTTTGTTCCAAAATGAGTGGGTCACCCTGACCAATATCTTTTTCTGGGTGACGCCCACCAGCATTGGCTTTGTGATTCTGCTCACGTTGTTGCTTAATTATACGCTCATTGGGCGGGAAATGCGCGCCCTGGCCGACAACCAAACATTGGCGCAAATTATGGGCATTCCGCTCCACCGCGTCCATGATCTCACCTGGCTCATTGTGGGCGGTTTGGCCGGCGTGGCCGGCGCACTTTGGGGCATCTACACCTTTGTCGATCCGTTGGTGGGCTGGCTGGCGATTCTCTCGGTCTTTGCAGCCACGGTGCTGGGGGGCATGACCAGTTTTACCGGGGCAATCCTGGGTGGCTATGTGGTTGCGCTCTCGGAAAATACCGTGATGCAGGTGCTCAACCAGAGCTTTGGCCTTGACTTTAGCTTTAAGCCGGCAATTCCGTTCTTGATTATTATCGTAGTGTTGCTCTTGCGACCCCAGGGCTTTAAACAATAACCAATCCCTATGTCCCTTACAGAATCAATCATTAACCATTTTCCATTCATTATTACCTACCATGACCTTCGATATTCCTGCTACAATCATTGCACTCCTTACCTTTTTCGGCATTTCGTCGATCATGGCGTTGAGCCTTAACCTCCAATATGGCCTGGCCGGCATTCCCAACTTTGGCTTGGCGCTCTTTGTCTCCATTGGCGCCTATACCGCTGGCTTAACTTATACCAGGCTCTTGCCGCTGCTGGCCGGAAAAGCAGTCATCTATCCCTGTGGCACGGCTTTGGGCCAAGCACTGCAACTACGTTCTGAGATTATGCGCACACTGCCGCTGGTCGGTTGGGCCAATTTTCTCATTACTCTGTTAATCGCCGCCCTGATTGGCGGTTTGGTGGGCTATCTCGCCTCTTACCCCGCGCTGCGTCTTAAAGAAGAATGGTATTTGGCGCTGGTGCTGCTCGTCGGCAGTGAAATCGTACGCATCATTGTGCGCGGCTACGAGCCGATTATCTGCGCCCACAATGGTCTCTCCGGTCTAGCCCAACCCTTTCAGGCTGTGCGCGATAAACGACTGGCCGCGGCGCTCTTTGCTGGTTTGGTTGTGCTCACAGCCGGTGGTTGTTATTGGTATTGTGAACGGCTGGTGCGTTCCCCCTATGGCCGTCTGCTCAAGGCGATTCGTGAGAATGAGGTGGTGGCCGCCAGTTTGGGCAAGACGGCGCCCCAGATTCGCGGTCAGGTCATGTTTATTGGCTCAGCATTGGCGGCGATTGCCGGCGTCTTCTTTGTCGTCAACCTGGGTTTTGCCAGCACCAATGATTATGTGGTTGGCCTCACACTGGATGTGTGGGTGATGGCAGTCTTGGGGGGATTGGGCAACAACCGGGGCGCCTTGTTAGGCGCCTTGCTCATCACCATTCTGGATCGGGTGACGGCCATTTCGGCCATTCAGCTAAACATGTTGGGCCTACAGTGGGAGTTTAACTATGTGCGCTTTATCCTCTTTGGCGCCATTCTCCTGCTCATGTTGCGCTATCGACCACAGGGCTTGTTGCCCGAACCGACGCGCACCACCGATGCCCATGTAATTTTTAGCGATGTCAAATTGACGGCGGGAGATTAGACATTTGATAGCTGCAAATATGAACACACAGAGCAAATTTTGCGAATCAGTGCCTGCCAACAGCCAGCAGCTAACAGCCAACAGCCCTGACTTATAGGAGATCTCATGCTCACATTACAAGGAGTGTCCAAACGCTTTGAACAGCTGGTGGCAGTCGATGATCTCTCACTTACGGTGCAGGCCGGCCAGTTGGTTGGCCTGGTCGGCCCCAATGGCAGTGGCAAAAGCACTCTCTTAAATGTCATAGCCGGCGCTCTGGCCGCGGACCATGGCCACATCCACTTTGCCGGCCATGACATTACCCGCTCTTCTGCCGCTGAGATCTTCCAATTTGGTTTGGCGCGCAGCTTTCAAGATCCGTCCCTCTTTGGCCGCATGAGTGTGTTGGACAATATGCTGTTACCGGTAAAGGGTCAACTTGGTGAGCGCCCCACCCAGGCGCCGTGGCGCCGCCGCTGGCTGCCACAGGAATATCAGTTTGCACGACAGGCTAACGCAGAGCTGCGCCAGGTGCAGCTACAGAAGCATTATGACAACCAGGCCAGCGATCTATCGGGCGGTCAGATGAAATTGTTGGCGCTGAGCCGCACGCTTATGGGCGCGCCCCAACTCTTGCTCCTGGATGAACCGACGGCTGGCGTGGCGCCGGCACTGGCCTATGCGATCTTTGAACGGATTGCCGACCTGCGTCGTAACCAGGGGCTGACCTTTCTCATCGTCGAACACCGGCTGGAGATCCTCTTTGAATTTGTAGACTATGTCTATGTGATGCATCTGGGGCGTATCATTGCGCAAGGAACGCCGGCGGAAATTGAAGCCAATGCTCAGGTGCGTGAGGTCTATTTTGGTGAATGATAGGACAATGTAGGCAGATGTGAGGGCTATGTTACAAATTCGTGAATTGACTGCCGGCTACGGTAAATTGGAGATCCTACACAATGTCAGCCTGACCGTGGCTGAAGGCCAGTTTGTGGCGATCCTCGGCCCCAATGGCAGTGGCAAAAGTACGCTACTCAAAAGTGTTTTCGGTCTGACGACACAACTGGGGGGCGCCATTGTGCTGCGTGACATACCTTTGCAAGGGCTGGCTACCGAACAGATCGGCAGCTATGGGATTGCTTATGTGCCGCAGCGGGCCAATGTCTTTACCACCATGAGTGTGCGCGAAAATCTGTTGCTAGCTGTGCGCAAGTTGAAACGTGACCAGGCCGCGCCGCTGCTCCAGCGCGCCTATGAACTCTTCCCCATTCTTGCCCAACGTCAGGCGCAACGCGCCGGCCAACTGAGCGGCGGCGAACGGCAGATGCTGGCCATTGCGATCGGTTGGCTGGCGCAACCGCAGATCATGCTGCTGGACGAGCCAAGCGCCGGCCTAGCGCCCATTATCGTCACCGAAGTCTTCCGCACCTTACGCGCCCTCTGCGATAGCGGCATTACAATGGTGGTCGTGGAGCAGAACGCGCGTAGCCTGCTGCGCTGGTGCGACTATGCCTATATTCTACGTGAGGGGCATATCGCCTTCCAAGGCGACGCCGCCGCCATCCTCGCCGATGAGGAGACGGCGAAAGGGTACTTGGGAATTGGGCAAGGGGGCAGTCGGACAGTAAATCAGTAGAATAATAAATCCGTGGAACGATATTGTATACCACTATCCAACTGTCTCACTGTCTAACTGTCTCACTGACTTTCCGGCTATTGCCTTTTTTCTTGGTTTTTCATCGCTAGGTGGAGCCAACTTGTGGCAATCAAAAGATTGGCGCAAACGCAAGGAAAGCAGTAGAATAGTGCTATCGCAAATAGTACCTTAGCAATTTCCAATTCAACAGACCTCTAACAGCTTATCTGTTTCTACCCGAAGAGAGCCTTATGGAGAGCCAAACCATCTTCGCCGCTTTGCGTGACGCGTTTGCCGAGTTATACCCAGAGGAATCAAGCGCGCGCGTCGTTGCCGAGGATGCCGGGCTTGAGCCGAGCCTGATCGCTTTCAGCCCGCGCGCGCAGACCAATTGGCACAACATTTTGGCAGAAGCAATTCGGCAAAATGGTTTGGATCAACTCCTGGCAATTGCTAGAAGCAACTACGGCAACTTCCCAGCATTCCGGGCCGCTATGGCAGCCTATCAACAACATATTGAAGCGCAGGGCCCGCTACAACTACACCAGTTGCAACCATCTGATGCTGATGCGCCTGCACCAGGTGACTCTCCCTATCAAGGCATGGAATTTTTTGATGTCGGTGATGCGGCTCGCTTCTTTGGTCGTGAAGCATTGACGGCTGAGCTAGTAGCAGCGCTCATTCCTCCCCCACCGACAAACGGAAGCCAAACCAGTCACCTGCTGGCCGTAGTCGGTGCTTCGGGTAGTGGCAAATCTTCGTTGGTGCGCGCGGGCTTGGTTCCTGCCTTGCAGGGGAAAAAACCTTTGGCCGAGGGTATAGCGCTGCCTCCGAGTAGCACACGCTGGCTCGTCCGCATCATTACACCCACGGCGCATCCCTTAAAGGCCCTGGCCGGCAGTCTCACCCGTGACAGTGAATCGGTACGTACACAGGCAATCTTGATGGATGATCTCCAACATGAGGCGCGCAGCCTTGATCTCTATGTCCATCGGCTTGTCCAGGGCGGAAATCGACTACTGTTGGTGGTTGATCAATTTGAGGAACTCTTCACCCTTTGCAAAGATCGGGATGAGCGCCAAGCATTTGTCGACAACTTGCTCACTGCCACCGGCAATGATAGCGTCGTCACCTTGGTGTTGACATTACGCGCCGACTTTTATCACTTTTGTGCCGACTTTCCTGCGCTGCGGGCCGTGCTGGAAACTCAGCAGAAGTACATTGGCGCCATGAGCCAGGCAGAACTACGTCGAGCGATTGAAGAGCCAGCCAAACTGGGCGGTTGGCAACTTCAACCAGGGCTGGCTGAACAAATGTTACAGGATGTGGGCAATGAGCCGGGCGCGCTGCCTTTGCTTTCCCATGCCTTGCTCGAAACTTGGAAGCGGCGCAGCGGTCGTACATTGACGTTGGCTGGCTATCAGGCTGCCGGTGGTGTCCAGGGCGCCATAGCCAAAACAGCCGATGACACATTTAATTCTTTTACTTCTAAGCAGCAGATGATTGCTCGTGCCATTTTCCTCCGTTTGACCGAGTTGGGTGAAGATGCACAAGATACACGCCGCCATGTACGTCCAGATGAACTCAATTTGAATAACGCCAATCCGGAAGAAGTGAACGATGTGCTCAGGACATTAGCCGACACCCGTTTAATTACGACAGATAGCGACAAAGTACAGGTGGCGCATGAAGCACTGATCCGTGCCTGGCACAAATTACGCGAGTGGTTGGCGGATGACCGGGAAGGCTTGTTAATCTTGCATCGCCTGGGAGAAGCAGCCGCCATTTGGGAGGAAAATGACAAAGCTGCCGGTTACCTTTATCGCAGCCTCCCATTGCAACAAGCGAGCGCCTGGGCTGCGGAAAATGAAGAACGGTTGAACCCTCGTGAACAAAATTTTCTCATGGCTAGCCAACAAGCCGAAGACGCGGCGCGTGCAGAGCATGAAGAAATGCTGCGGCGTGAGGCAGAGCAGCGTGCTCAATTAGCAGCGGAACAGGCGCGTACGCAGGAACAGGCTAAACTCAATGATCGTTTACGTTTGCTGCGCAACGGTCTGGCGGTGCTGGTATCAATTATTGCCATCGTTGCTTGGATGGCAATGCGAAGTAGCCAAGAAGCGAACCGCCAAGCACAGGAAGCGGACCGCCAAACGCAGGAAGCGAACCATCAAAAAATAATTGCTGAAAGCGCTAAGGCAGAAGCTGACAATCTCAACCAACTCATTGGCGCCGATCTTATTGTTGCCAACAGCGTACGGCTGGTTGACATAGATCCGCAACGAGCGTTGCTGATTGCCGCCGAAGCAAGCCAGACGATTTTCGAGCAGGGCTCCGATCATCCTTCCTCTCTCATCTCTGCGGAAACCGATTTTCGGCGGCTGTTACAGCAAGTTGGCGGTATTCCACTGCGCACCTATGCAGATTTATTTTTTCCGCGTCTCTTCTCGCGTAACGTAACCATGGCGCTAGGCGCTAAAGGCCACTGGCTGGCTGTCGTCAGTGATGAAAAGGTCTGGCTGTGGTCGCTGACAGATCCAAACACACCCCATATATTACCTCTCCAGCCCAAGCCCAGCCGGGCATTGGCTTTTAGCCCCGATGAAGCGTGGTTGGCCACCGCTGGCCTAGACAAAAAGATTTATTTGTGGCGTATGGATCATTTAAATGCAAAGCCACAGGTGCTGGAAGGGCATACGGCGCTAGCCAAATCGCTTACATTTAGCCCTGATGGGCAGTGGCTGGCCAGCGCCGGCGCCGACGCGACGGTGAAGTTGTGGTCGATGACCCAGGTGGTTAGCGACACGCTGACACTAGGTGGCCAGGAGAATAATGTGAGCGCCCTTGTGTTCAGCCCCGACGGACGGCAGTTGGCCGGTAGTGATACACAGGGGCAAATCCGCCTGTGGTCGATGAGCACGCCAACGGCCAACCCACAACTATTAGCCGGTCATCGTGACCAGATTGTTGCGTTCTCTTTTAGCCATTATGGTCACTGGCTAGCCAGCGCCAGCGCCGACACCACGATTCGTCTATGGAATTTAGATGAACCTAACGTCGAGTCTTTGGTATTGGATCAACATCCTGCACCGGTGTGGGCCGTGGCCTTTAGCCCTGATGATCGTTGGCTGGCCAGTGGCAGCCGTGATCGGACGGTGCGGCTTTGGGTGATGAGTGACCCTACTGCCATACCGCGCATCTTGGCGCCTAGCCATACCGATAATGTCTCCGCCATAGCCTTTAGCCCCGATGGCCACTGGCTAGCCAGTGGCAGTTGGGATCAGACCGTGCATCTCTGGGATATGAACAACCCAGCGGCAGAAGGCCGCGTGCTGCGCGGACATGAATTTCAGATTGTCGCCTTGTCCTTTACCGCGGATAGCCGTTGGTTAGTCAGTGCGGGCAAAGATCAGATTGTGCGGCTTTGGGACATGGCCAATCCGTTGATCGAACCACACATCCTTACTGACCACGCCGCCGAGATTACATCTGTAGCCTTCAGCCCTGATCAACAGTGGCTTGCCAGCGCGGGCACGGATGGCGCCATTCACCTCCGCAAGACAGCCCACTTGGAAGAATCCCTTGTGCTGACGGGCCATCAGGGCGCGGTCAATGCTATCACATTCAGTTCCATAGGAAATTGGTTGGCCAGTGCTGGCACGGACCAAACGGTGCGACTATGGGATCTAACCGACCCCCTGAACAGGCGCCCGGTCATACTTGAGCACAAGAGCGCCATCCACACCGTGGCCTTTAGTCCAGATGGGCAGCTGCTGGCCAGCGGTAGTGGCGGTGCTAATGGAGACAATGCTGTTCGTGTGTGGCAGATGGGCGATCCGGCAACACCATCCCAAGTTTTTACAGATAATCTGGGCATTATCAGTGCGGTCGCCTTTAGTCCAAACGGACGTTGGCTCGCCGCCGGCGATGAATTACGGATGAGTGGCAATCAACGGGAGGGGAGGCTTTGGCTTTGGGAAGTGGCGAATCCATCCCATTTCTATATGGTCAAAGCTGATGACTTTGCCGTGCGCAGTGTAGCTTTTAGTCCTGATAGCCAATTGTTGGCCAGTAGTGGACTGGATTGGCTGGTGAAAGTGTGGGAAGTTCCTGGCCTTACCAATCCACAGATCCTTCGAGGGCACATCTCCACCATCTTTTCCACAGCTTTTAGCCCAAATGGACAGCTGCTGGCCAGCACGGGCTTTGAACGCAAGATCCACGTGTGGGACAGGCAACAGTGGGGGGAGCAACCCAGGATTCTCTATGGACACTCTGACACAGTGCGCAGCGTAGCCTTTAGCCCAAATGGGCAGTGGCTTATCAGTGGGGGTGACGATAAGAGTGTGCGGCTGTGGACAGCATCGATCACCGGGCTGATTGCCAAGGCTTGCCAGACGGCCGGACGCAACCTTACCCACGAAGAGTGGTCTCTCTTTTTTCCGGGGAGAGCCTACCATCAAACCTGTCCTCAATGGCCAGAAGAACGATAGTACAGCAAATCAGTTGCGCAGTTATTGCCTCACTGTCCCACTACCTCACTCTCTGCCTGCATCTGTACGACCGCCGCGGCCCAGGTTAGGCCGGCGCCAAAGGAGACAAAGAGCAATTTATCGGTGGGGCGGACGCGCCCAGTGGCCAGATTTTCGGTCAGCGCCAGTGGGATCGACGCGGCGGAAGTGTTGCCATAGCGGTCTATGTTGATGAGAAAGCGATCGAGGGGTAGCTCCATCTGGCGCGCGGCGGCTTCAATAATGCGCAGGTTGGCCTGGTGTGGGATGATCCAGTCAATGTCGGCCAGGGTCAGGTGCGCCTGGGCTAACGCCTGGTGACAGGCTGGGCCGATAATGCGGGTGGCAAATTTGAAGACTTCGCGTCCATTCATTTGCAGGTAATGGGCGCCGGTGTCTAGCGCCTGTTGGTCAAAGGGCTGCGCCGAACCGCCGGCCGGCAAAATGATCTGCTGCCCTTGGCTGCCGTCAGACCCCAGATTATAGCCATAGAGACCACAGCGCTGGCTGGTTGCCTGGACCACCACAGCGCCGGCGGCATCGCCAAAGAGCACACAAGTACTGCGATCTTCCCAGTTGACAAAGCGACTCAGTAACTCGGCCCCAATCACCAGAATATGCTGGTAACCGCCTGTGGCAATAAATTGATAGGCAATGGTCAGCGCATAGACAAAGCCGGTGCAGCCGGTCACCACTACAAAGGCCGCGGCATTGGTGGCGCCTAGGGCATGTTGCACTTCGCTCGAGACCGGCGGCGTATGATGATCTGGTGTCGAGGTGGCCACAATGATCAGGTCAAGTTGATCCGGGGTTATGCCGGCTTGGCGTAGCGCCGCATGGGCCGCGGCCACGGACATAGTGCAGGTCGTCTCCTCTGGGGCGGCCACATGACGTTCACGAATGCCGCTCCGTTGCACAATCCATTCATCACTGGTGTCGAGGCGCTGGGAAAGCTCGTCATTGGTGATCACACGTTGCGGCGCATATGCGCCCCAGCCGCTAATGCGGCCATAGGTGGCAGAAGGTTGCATGGCACACTCTGGTTTTGATTTATACCGCACACATGCCGCGATGGCAGGGCTCGGTATGGTTGGCTCGACGGGGTAATTTAGCTCAGTATACCACAGAGGAGACAAGGGAATTTAATTTTGCATGGCAGCGCACCCCACTCATCGTCCGCTGGCTGTCGCCAGCTTTGCCTGTTTGGCGACTTCGCCAGCATCCACAATTCATGGTATACTTTATCCGGTGACTACCCAAAATTTTGTTCGAAGGAAGGTTCACCATGAAAGACCAATCAGCGGCGCAACTATCTCGCATGAGAGTAACCGCTGGTAGCGAAACCTCGTCTGCCACCACTGCTACAGCTAGCAAGGCTTCCAGCGAAGCCGCACCGAGCGCGATCTCGTTGGCCGCAGCCAACCGCATTCTCCTGAGCCTTATGTTGCCCTCCATGCTCATGCCCATGCTCTCATCCATGTCGCGCGTGGCGCTGCCGATTGTGCGCAACGATTTTCAGATCGCCGCCGATATGACGGCCTGGGTCGATTCGGTCTTTACCCTGCCCTTTATGTTTCTCATGTTGGTCTATGGTCGCCTGAGTGACGCGGTGGGTAGACGCCGGTTGATTCTCATTGGAATTGTGATCTTTACCATCGGCACGATTATGACCCTATGGGCGCCCAGCCTGGCCTGGCTCATGGCCGGCCGCGCCATCCAAGGCTGTGGCGTCGCCGGCATGATGCCCTTGGGGATGGCCTTGATCTCCAGCATTTTCCCGACCAAAGAGCGCGGCAAGGCCTTGGGCACCTGGAGTACGGTTGGCCCAACCACGGGCTTTGTCAGTCCGTTGCTGGCTGGTTTTCTGGTTGACCATTGGGGCTGGCGTGCAGCCTATGCCCCACCACTCTTAGTTGCTGTCCTCGCCTTCGTGGTCGTGAGCCGCTTTGTGCCTTCCGGATTGAGCAAGGTGCAGCCTCATTTCTGGCGCTCCTTTGATTGGGGGGGCGTGCTACTGTTGGCCGGTGCGATGACCAGCCTGCTTTTCTTTCTCTCCAGCCGGCCGATTACCGGCGTCGAGCCCTTGCAGGATTGGCGCCTGGGACTGCTCATGGTGATCTTTTTTGGCGCCTTCCTACTCTGGGAGTGGTGGCGGCAAAACCCCTTTGTCGATTTCGCCATCTTCACCAGTCGAATGTTTACGGTCGCTTCCTCCTGTGGCGCGCTGCGCATGGTGGTGATGGCGGGGCAAGGGTTTATTATTCCCCTCTATCTGGTCGATGTCCATGGTTTTACGGCGGCCTACATTGGCAGCGTCACCATGATTAGCGCCGGGACCATGTCCTTGATTGTGCGCTTTGGCGGTCAACTGGCCGACCGTTGGGGCAGCCGCTGGCCAACTGTCATCGGCATTGGCGTGCAGGGCGGGGTGATGTTGGTCTTTGCCTTTTTCCCGGCCTCGGCGCCGATTTGGGCGATTGCGGTCGTCCTCGGCATTTATGGGCTAGGCGCGGGCTTGGTTCTCGCTGCGCTACATCGGGCCGCCGTGGGGCAGATGGAGAAAGAGCAGATCGGTACGGCCACCGGTCTCTACAGCATGATCCGCTTTGTCGGCGCCATGATCGGCACCGCGTTGGGCGGTGTCATCTTACAACATTATCTTGACCAATCGTTGCCGGTAGTGGCGGCCTATCAACAGGTCTTTCTCTTCTTTGCCGGCATGGGCCTACTGGGCAGCTTGTTGGGCTTTACACTGCGGGAACCACGAAGATGACAAGATGACCGGATGATGCGGTTGCTCTCTCTTAAAACAGGGTGTAACGCTTGCCCTGACACTGTATTAGAAGCACGCTTCATAACGGTTGCCTTCTCGGTGTGTACTATGAAGCGGGTTTTGCCACTCCTGAGGCTTCGATGTGATCATAGCCGAACGGCGACTACTTACCCTTAGCAAGGGATTTCAACCCCATCTTCTAACGCAGGCCAGCCGCATCCAGTCATTCGGTCATCTTGTCATCCTACGCTAGGTTATAGATCCGGCGGAAGTTTTCACCTAAAATCAGCGCTTCTTCTGCGGCGGTAAAGCCGACGCGACGGATGCCGTTGACGCCATGCGGTGCGACGCCGGCTGGACTGTTAGAGCCAAAGACCACGCGGTCGGCGCCCACACCGCTTTCGCGCACAATATTTTTGATCGTAATCGGTTCGGCCGCGGCAATCAGCGTGGTGCCCAAGTAGATGTTGGGATTGGCCAGGGCGGCCTGTACGGCCAACCCGGTCCACTCGCGGTAACCCATGTGGTCCATGATGATCGTCACATCAGGATGGCGCTGAGCCAGGGCGCCGATATAGGCTGGTGAGCAGCCGCTCAACTCAGAGCCGGAGTGGATGGTGGCTGTGATCCCCAACTCCTTGGCCAACTCCAGGACCGGATCCACACACCAGGAATCAATGCGATAGCGGTGGCCTGCCGCCATCAACTTGACCGTGCGTGCGCCCCGGTCTACACAGCGTTTCAGATCATCCAGCGCCAACGGTCCCATAGTCGGGTTGACCAGACAGCCGGGCAAAATGCGCGACTCGCCCTGCACCATGTCCAACATCTCTGCATTCGGCTCACGTGGGTCGGGCATCACGCCGCCGACAAAGAGGATACAGGCGTCAATCCCCGCTTCGTCCAGGGTCGCCAACACACCATCCTTGCCATAGGCCGCGCCGTTAAAGTCCAACGGCATATAGGCTTCAAAGTCTCCAACAAATGCCATCTTTTCCTCCCTTGTTTGAATGTGACTGTAGGGTCACGAGAAAATAAATATACGGAGCGTGTTGCGTGAACTCGTTGAGCTGTTTGTTCAGCTCATGTATAGTTTATTTTTTGAGTGACCTGGGTGCTGCTCAGTATATAACTGCGCACTCATGATTGTACATGATTGCATATAGAGAGGCAACTGAGATTTTTGGGATCTTTGCTAGTTAGTGCGCCCATTCGGTGGCGAGTGGCGGGGGATACGTGACTCGCGACTTGCCACCTGCCACCTGATTCCCAGGCAAATACGATCGGCTACTTGGCCACCGGCGTAAAGACCAGCGTGCCAAAGAGATCGCTGCCCTGGTAGGTCAAGGCCAGATTGCCGCCCAAATAGCGCCATTGGGTGACATTCGCCAGACGGGTCAGATAGGCGCGTTCCAAGTTGCCGACCTCCGACACACAGGCCATTTTGGTGGAGACCAGCGTTTGGATGTTGATCAACTGGGGCAAGGCGCCATTGCCGGCACTGACCGCGCCACTGTATTGATTACACCCGCTAAAGCCGGCGACCTTTCTGGCGTCAATGGCCAGGGTAATTTCGACATCGGCGGGGATTGGTTCATTCGTATCCAGTTTGCTTAGCTGCCAACTTGTGCCGTAGAGATCGGCCAAACCCACTCGGCCTTCATCAATCCGATTAACCTCTACCACTTGCCCCTCTTGCAACGCAAAAGCCAGGTGCACCTTGCGCGAGGGGCAACAGAAGGGATCATCCGGGCCTTGGGTGATAATGGATAAGTGGATCTGACCACTACGGATGGTCAAGGCGCGAATCTGGGTGCGGTCTCCAATCAAAACGGTACCCACATTTTGCGGCGTTTGCGCCTGGTTGAGTACAACGGCCAGATAGGTAAAGACGCCGCTGCCACCAGAGTTTTCGGCCAAGAGCACGGCCGCGTCGCGGGCGCCGTCGTCATTCAAATCCCCCATTGCCGTCGGTTGCACCAATGTCACCCGCGGTCGTGCGGCCCCGCCGGCTACAAAGGGTGCACCCTCATAGACCCCTGCGCTCAGCGTCACCGTCGTGTCGGTATAGATGCCGGTATAGGTTGTGTTTTCCAGTGCACTCATCGGTAAGGCCGGCCCGCTCTCTTCCGCCACGGTTTTGCTCACAATTGTCAGCAGATCATAGCGGAAAGGTGCACCATCCGCCGCTGGATTGGCGAGCGGATATTGGTTGACCCGTAATTCGTAGTCATAGCCAGGCTCATAGTCAAAGCCGGCAATCCCATGTGCAAGGGACTCCCATTCACTGTCTGGAGTATATTTGATTTGCAAGCACTGCTGACCGTCAGCGCACTCCGCCCACTGCGGCCCTACATAGAGTGTGCGTTCTTCTGGCCCGACAATGGCTAAAGGCGAGGTGGGGGATTGGATGACGGGTGTGCAGCTTACGGCAATGGCAGCGCTAAGCATGGCGAGCAGGATGATCAGTAGACGAGGGGACGTGATCTGTAATCGGTGCATAATATGTTCCTAGATGGAGAATCTGGTGCGTGAGACGCAGGGTCTTTGTCATTGGTCATTGGTCATTGGTCCAGCGCATGAGTCTAAGTGTTTAACTAAGGTGTAACCTTTGCGCAGTCTGCCCATCTAGGACGGGCATAGTTTGGGGAATGTTCCTGCTGACTGCACTTGGTGCATTTTCCTAGTCACCGTAGTGCAGGTACAATAGATAGACATTCAGATAAAGATTTCCCAATAACCCTTGAGCTTGTCGAAGGGGCGGTGGAAAATCTTTATCTTCAAAAGAAGAGTATATCAGAAAAAAGGCTCTGGCCAAGAAAGCTCGATCAAATGACCTACTCTCTTTCTACCTGGCGAGGCTGGGCGCGGCGGTTGAAGGCTGAAATCTATGCGCTCTATTTGGCCTATCGCGACCCGCGCGTGCCCTGGGGTGCGCGCCTTTTGGCTGGGCTTGTGGTCGCCTATGCCTTTAGTCCCATTGATCTCATTCCCGACCCGATTCCAATCCTGGGCTATCTGGATGACCTGATTCTGTTGCCCATTGGGATTTGGCTGGTGTTGAAGTGGATTCCCGCTGATGTAATGGCGGAGTGTCGGGCGCGGGCGCAAATCGCCATGCAACAGGGAAAGCCCGTCAACTGGACCGCGGCGGTAGTCATTGTGGCGCTTTGGCTTGTGTTGGCTGCTGTCACAATCCGCTGGCTCTGGCACATTATCACGTAGGCGTCGGCAAAGAAATAAAGGGTCTACATAGCCTTAAGAAAGGATTCTCTTCATGGAACTCAATCTACTTGGCGCTTATGGCGCATGGGCGGCGGCGCTGGTGAGTGATGAGCCGGCTGCCTTATCATGGCGCAATCCACGTTGGGATGATCTGGAGATCTGGCATGCGGCGGCCCACGAACGGCTGCGCCAACGCCTGGCCCAACCTCCCGTTACGGCGCCACCAACCGCGACCGTGCAGCGGCGCTTTACCTATGATGGCATTGATATTGAAGAGCTGAGCTGGCAACTGCCCTATGGGCCACCTACCCAGGCGCTCTTCCTCAAGCCGGCCAATGCGACAGGCAAATTGCCGGCCATCATGGCGCTCCATGACCACAGTGGCAACAAATTCTTTGGCTATCACAAAATCACGCGCACAGCCCATGACATCCACCCCCTCATGGTTCGTCACCATGAACACTACTATGCCGGCGTCCCCTGGGCCAACGAGCTGGCCAAACGGGGCTATGCTGTCCTGGTCCATGACACCTTTGCCTTTGGCAGCCGCCGTGTCTTGGTGGCCGATACACCTCAAGTGATCCGCGGCGATGTCACCGATCCAGCCTGGGAGGATGTGGATGGCATTGAACGTTACAACCGCTGGGCGGCGAATCATGAGTCGATTATGGCCAAGTCGCTCTTCTGTGCCGGCACTACCTGGCCGGGCGTCTGGCTCACCGATGACCAGGCGGCCCTTGATGTACTCTGCGCCCGGGATGATGTAGATGCTGCACGTATTGGCTGCTGTGGTCTCTCCGGCGGAGGACTGCGCTCGGTCTTCTTGGCCGGCTTGGATAACCGCATTGCGTGCTCGGTGACGGTGGGCATGATGAGCACCTGGCGTGATTACCTGCTCAACAAATCCCATACCCACACCTGGATGATCTACGTGCCGCTCCTGGCCCACGACCTGGATTATCCGGAGATCCTGGGGCTGCGCACCCCGAAGCCCGCTTTGGTGCTTAATAATAACGAAGATCAACTTTTCACCCTGCCGGAAATGGAGCGGGCCAACCAAATCCTGACCGAAGTCTACGCCAAGGCTGGCGCCGGCGCACACTATCGCGCCTCCTTTTATCCGGGACCGCACAAATTTGATCTGCCCATGCAGGCCGAAGCGTTCGCCTGGCTAGACCAATGGCTGCAGTGACGTCACGCAACACGCAATACGCAACAAACTCAATATAACCCTAATCGTCATGACGATCTAAAATAAAGGAGAAACAAAATGAGTGCGACCACACAGACGCTCCGGGTCGGTTTTATAGGTCTGGGTGCGATGGGGATGGGCATGGCTAACTCATTGTTGCGCGCCGGGTTTACGGTGCGCGGATATGATATTAACCCGGCCACGGTAGAACACTTTGTGGCGGGCGGTGGCCAAGGCGCCGCCACCGTGGCCGAAGCCGCCACTGGCGCTGATGTGTTGATCATTGTGGTGCTGAATGCCGATCAGGTCACCGACGTGCTCTTTGGCCAAGGGCAGGCGGCGCAGAACTTACCCAAAGCCAGTGTGGTCATGATCTGTAGCACCGTCAGTCCTGCCTTTGCGCGCCAGACCGCGCAGAAATTGGCCAACCTGGGTCTCCAGATGTTGGATACACCCATCAGCGGCGGCACGGCGCGCGCGGCCGAGGGAAAATTGAGCATTATGGCCGCCGGGCCTGACGCCCTCTTTGCGCAGGTGCAGCCGGTGCTCGATGCGTTGGCGGAAAATGTCTACCGTATGGGCACAGAGTATGGCCTTGGCTCCACCATGAAGATGGTCAACCAGATCCTGGCCGGCGTGCACATTGCCACGGCGGCGGAAGCGCTGGCCTTTGGCGTGCGCGCCGGGCTGGACCCGCGCCAGATCTACCATGTCATCTGCAACAGCGCCGGCTCCTCATTTATGTTCCAAAATCGCGTCCCCCACATGTTGGAAAATGATTACACCCCCCACAGCGCTGTGGAAATCTGGGTGAAAGATCTGGACATTGTGTTGGAAACGGGCAAAGATCTGCGCTTCCCCCTCTTCTTTTCCGCCTTGGCCCACCAACTCTTTATCGGCGCGTCTGCGGCCGGTCATGGGCGGCTGGATGACGCTGCAGTGGTCAAACTCTTTGAGCAATTGGCCGGCATTGATGTCAGCGCCAAGGGGGAAGAGACGACAGGATGACCGGATGACAAGCTAATGGATGACAAGACGACAGGTGACCGACACGATTTCGATTGACGGCCCTGGGAACGGCGGAGAAAAGTAACGCAACACGCAATACGCAAAAGGAACGCTCTATGACGGAACCACGCGCAGCAGTCATCGGCTATGGCTATGCCGGTCGCAGCTTTCACAGTTATTTGATCAACATTACACCGGGCTTGACCTTACATGGCGTCGCGTCGAGCGATCCGGCCAAACGGGAGCAGATTGTGCAGGAGCGCGGGTGTCGCGCCTACGCCTCCTTTGAGGAAGTGATTGCCGATCCCCTGATCGATTTGGTGGTTTTGGCCACGCCCAATGATCGCCATGCTGAACTGGCCATCCGCGCGATGGAGGCGGGCAAGGCGGTGGTCACCGACAAGCCCATGTGTGTCACCCTGGCCGAGGCCGACCGGATGCTCGCCACCGCAGAGCGCACAGGGGCCATGCTCAGCATCTTTCAAAACCGGCGTTGGGATGGCGACTTTCTCACGGTGCGCGGGCTGTTGGCCGCCGGCGAGTTGGGCAAGGTGCGCTGGATCGAAATGGCCTGGCAACGTTGGGGCGCGCCACGAGGCTGGCGTGGTACGGCGGAAAAGGGCGGCGGGCGGCTCTATGATCTGGGCGCACATCTACTTGACCAGTTGTTGGTACTCTGTCCGCAACCGGTGGCAGGGGTCTATTGTCGCATCCACTATGACTTTCCCGACCGAGATGTGGAGAGCCATGCGCTGGTCAGCGTCCACTTTGCCGATGGCACCACCGGCATCTGTGATCTCTCCAGTATGGCCGCCATTGAAAAACCGCGCTTTCATCTCTTTGGCGACAAAGCCACCTTCTGCAAATATGGGCTGGACCCGCAAGAGGACGCCATGCGCGCCGGCGCCATCGACAGTGCAGTGGAACCGGAAGCCAACTACGGCGTCCTCCACAACGGCGTCACCCAGCGTGTAATTTCCACCGTGCCGGGGCGGTGGCGTAGCTACTATGAAAATATTCGGGATGTTCTCACCGGTCAGGCGGAATTGGCCGTGAAACCGGCGGAAGTGCGCCGTGTGATGGCAGTCTTCGACGCTGCGCAACGTTCGGCGCAGAGCGGTGCGGTTGTGGCGCCGCGGTGATTGGGGAATTGGGTGATTAGTGATTGGGTGATTGGTGATTGCTTCATAGTTGTAAACTTAAGAAAAACTCGTTCCACGCTCCGCGTCTCAGGACGCAGCAGGGGATCAAATAAATAATCGGGTAGTAGGCGCCTAGGGTCCCGCGCGCAGTGTCTTCGTTTTATATAGCAAAGTAGAAAGACAAAACAGATGTCAGCGATAATGATTGGAAAAGCGACTGAACCACGCCGGGTTTTGGTTACCGGCTCCACCGGTGCGATTGGGCAGCCGGTCTGTGAACATTTATTAACACGCGGTCACTATGTGCGCGGCTTTGCACGCCGGCCCACGCCGGGGCTGCAGGACTTTATAGAAGGGGATCTGAATGACCGTGACAAAGTCTACCAGGCGGTCGAGGGCATGGACACGATTATTCACCTGGGCGCCTATCCCAACCCGGCGGACTTTATGGATGTGTTGCTCCAACCCAATGTGGTGGGCTGCTATTACATCTGTGAGGCGGCCAAGGATTTGGGAGTCAAGCGGCTGGTGCTGGCTAGCACCTTGCAGACGGTCAGCGGCCATACCGATCTGGGTCACCCGATTACGGTGGAAGATGGCCCCAAACCGGTCAACCACTATGCACTGACCAAAGTGTGGAATGAGATTATGGGCGACATGTATGCGCGCGTCCACAACCTTTCGGTCATCAGTGTGCGCATTGGCTGGCTGCCGCGCAACCGGGGCGAAGCGGAACGGCTGGTGCAGAGCAAGATGGGCAAGAATGTCTTCTTTAGCCATGATGATGCCAAGCGCTTTCACGAACGCTGTGTCGAATCGCCCAACCCGGCGCCGGGGCAATCGGTCATTCTCTTTGCCACCAGCAAACCAGTGGACAAACCACGCCTGGATCTGGAACTGGCGCGGGAAGTGATTGGCTATGAACCGCAGGATGTCTGGCCGGAGGGGTTGCCCTATTCGGTGGAAGGGTTGGAATAACACCATTGTAAAAATAATACCGCACTTGGCAGCCCCGCCAGGTGTGGTATTAGTGTTTTTTATTGTGTAAGGTTGCAATTCACCATTTGTCGGTATTGAATATCTCGCCCTGGCCGGTCAAGAATCAGTTGGCGTTGATGCCGGTGTGCCTTTTACTGTCCCCACAGCACGCGCTCAATTTTCCCATTCAGTGCATCCACATCAATGATCAAGTCGCCGCCACGCTTGTTGATATACTCTTTGGGTCCATAGTTGACACGCCAGAACATCGCCCCATCTTGTAGATATTGGGTCATTGTGATCAGGCTGTTCAAACTATCAATGCCTAACTCATTTGCCCGCTTATTGGCAACCGCCATCACATTGGCGGTCGATACAGCAACTGCACCTTGGTAGACATCGGCGAGTAGTGTTACTGCCATGCTTATTCTCCCTCTAACACTTTGTCTCTACGTCCAACTTCAACCACCTGCCCGTCTGGCCGAATGAGATAGATTAGCCGGTTTGTCACGATAAATTCACCGACATAGAATGCACCCTTTAAATCAGGATCATGGCGGACCGCCCGTTTATCGTTTCGCTCGGCTCTTGCAGATAATTGCTGCCTGTATTCAGGTGGGTATGAAAGGAGGCCAGAATATCACTTTCGCCAATTTTGCAGCCGGGATGGGGTGGGACCCAGATGCTATTCTGCACACCTGTTACCCAGCGTAAGACTTCGATCTGTCTGTCGGCATTGCGTAGGACAAAGCCGCCTTCTTCATGCCCACCGGAAACCCCCGGTTGCGAATCAACCCAGGCCGCGCTCATTGCTGCAATGACAACTTCATTTTTGAGTAGTTGTTCGTAATCTAGCACCATCCGTTCCAGACCCGCTCATATAAAAATTTGTAGCTGAAAAGCTTAAACGAATTATAACACTGCTCTTTGTCTGCGGTAAAAGCAAATGTTCTACTGTAACCCCGTTCCTACAAACGCCCTGGCGACTTCCAACAACAGCGCCCGCTCCTTCTCACCCAGCCGCTGGTAGGTCGCCCACACCTCCTGCATTCCTGGTTCCACGGCGTTCGACTCAGTATTGAACATCTCCCCCTGGCCGGTCAAGAGCCAGTTGGCGTTGACGCCGGTGTTGAGCACCAGGTTGGCAATGAAGTCCGCACCGGGCATTTTGGGCGCATTTGCACGCACATACTCAGCATAGCTAACCCGTTTGCGCCCACCTGATCGTGCCATTTCTTCCTGAGTTATGCCCAGTGTCTCTTGTAGCAACTTCAATCTTTCTCTGATTTCGTCGCTATTGCATACTGATTTTTGACATTTTTGACTCTTTTGCATATAATTTCTTTACATCTGACGCTTTCGCATACAAGTTGTGACTTAAGCATCTGTGAGTGTAACCCTGGATAGTAGATAAGTCAATCCAAGTAGAACTAAATTTTATTTTTGCAAAACAACTGTCAGTGATAATTTAACAAAGGAGTGGCAGACTATGGAAGCAACTATGAAAGGGCTATGTGCATTGCGCAAACTCCGCCAAGAACTGCAAGACGATGCCGGTGTAGAATTTCCCCAAGCTATTCACACTGAGATGCTTGTTTTGTACGATGTGTGCAGGTGCTTAGACTTTAATCTCTTTCAGTGCAAAGCGGTGCTGGGTGAAATGGGCTGGCGTTATATCAACACCTATCTGGGAATGCACGTAACAACAATAGAAAGGATCGTGGACCAATGAAACCCCGCAAAAAACATCCTGAAATTACCAAAGCTATCCTGGAACAGATGTATTGTGAACAGGGATTGCTGCGCCAGGAAATTGCCGAATACTTTGGTGTTTCCGTAAAAACGATTGGCAATCGCATCAGAGAGTATGGCTTGGTTAAAACAGAAGGTAGTCCCTTAACAAACACCGAAGATAAACACTTGCCGAATGGGAGTATAATCTATTGGTCAAGACGGCAAGATCCGTATGTACCAGTCAAGTGTGGTTCCTGTGGTCGTGAGCGTATGCTCATCGCCAATAACACAACCCGAGTGACCTTCTTGGGGATTTGTCGTCAATGTGTCAATAATGAGAAATGGGAAGATGAAACCTTGGAAAACGGGTGTGTTGTTTATTGGTCACGACGTGCCGGCCAACGTGTCCCTGTTAGATGTGCACGCTGCGATCGTGAACGCATGACTTTTGCGTCAACTATCAGAAATGAAGGGTTTACTGGTTTGTGTAGTAGTTGTCTACACACCGGTCCCGAGTCCACAACTTGGCGTGGCGGTCGCACGATAAAGCAAGGCTATATTCAGGTTAAGGTCTATCCAGACCACTCCTTTTACAATGAGATGGCGAGTACAACAGGATATATTGCCGAACACAGATTAGTTATGGCAGAACATTTAGGACGACCATTGGCCAAAACTGAGGTGGTTCATCACAAAAACGGCAACAAACTGGACAACCGGATCGAGAATCTAGAACTTTATGTATCGTTTGAAGAACACGGTCAAGCGCTGCAAGAGCGCACTCCTCATCCAGGCTATGTTCCTGCAAAGAAGCTTAAGAGAATTCTACAAATGATCAAGGCGGAGCTTGAGCTAGAGGAAGACGATGGGTCGCAGTAATTAAAGATTGCAACAGGCTTGTTTTAAGTTAACAGTCTGGAGTAGGATGGCGAGATCAAAGCAAGCATGTTGCAATCTTTTTGGTTATTCTTCATCAAGTTTCAGCACAGACATAAAGGCTTCCTGGGGAATTTCCACACTACCAACCATCTTCATGCGTTTTTTCCCCTCTTTTTGTTTTTCAAGAAGCTTACGTTTTCTTGACACATCACCTCCATAGCATTTACTGAGAACATCTTTTCTTAATGCCTGTACATTAGCCCGGCTGATTACCTTATTCCCCACCGCCGCCTGAATCGGTACGACAAACATTTGCCGTGGGATGATGTCTTTCATTTTGCTGACCAGCCGTTGGCCTTTGTGAAAGGCGGCGTCGCGGTGGACAATGACGCTGAGGGCGTCGACGGCCTGTTGGTTGACCAAGATGTCCAGCTTGACCATGTCCGACTCGCGATATTCATCCAGCGTGTAGTCCATGCTGGCATAGCCGCGGGTGCGCGCCTTTAGGTCATTGTAGAAGTCAACGATGATCTCTGACAGTGGGATCATACAGGAGATTTCGACCCGTTTGGTGTCCAGCCAATTTTGGTTGCGCAACTGGCCGCGGCGCTTGGTCACCAGATCCATGATGGTGCCAATATATTCGGACGGCGTAAAGAGACGCAACTCACACCACGGCTCTTCGATCTTGGCCACATAGGTGGGCTCCGGCAGGTCGGCGGGGCTGTCGATGAGGATCACGCTGCCGTCGGTCTTGGTGACGCGATATTCGACGGAGGGCGCGGTAAAGATGATGTTCATATCATACTCACGCTCCAGCCGCTCCTGCACAATCTCCATGTGGAAGAGACCGAGGAAGCCTAAGCGAAAGCCAAAACCCAACGCCTGGCTCGTCTCCGGCTCATAGGTCAGGGCTGCGTCATTGAGTTGCAGCTTTTCCAGCGCATCCTTCAGATCCACATAATCATCGGCATCTGAGGGGTAGAGACCGGCAAAGACCATGGGCTTCATGGGGTGATAGCCGGGCAGGCGCTCGGTAGCCGGCCGTTTGACCAGCGTAATCGTGTCGCCCACATCCAGATCCTGGATGGTCTTCAGGCCAGTGGCAATATAGCCGACCTGGCCGGCGTGAAGCTCCTGCACCGGCAACATCGCCGGGGTCAAAACGCCAATCTCCAACGGCTCAATCTGCTTTTCGGTGGTCATGGCCAGCAAGAGATCGTTCGGCTTCATGGCGCCATCAATGACGCGGATGTAGGCAATCACTCCTTTGTAAGCGTCATATTGACAATCAAAGACCAAGGCGCGGGTCGGCGCGGCCAGATCGCCGGTAGGGGGCGGCACTTCTTCCACAATATGGGCCAGCACCTGCTCCACGTTGATCCCAGCCTTGGCGCTAATCCGCGGCATGTCCTCCGCCGGATAGGCCAGCAGATCTTCGACCTCTTTGGCCACATCATCGGGCATGGCCGCGGGCAGGTCAATCTTGTTGATGACCGGCACAATGGTGAGATCCTGTTCCCAGGCGGTGAAGAGATGGGCCATGGTCTGGGCCTGAATGCCTTGTGAGGCATCGACGACCAAAATGGCGCCTTCACACGCTTGCAAGGCGCGGCTCACCTCATAGCTAAAGTCCACGTGGCCAGGGGTGTCGATCAGATTGATCTCATACTCCTCGCCATTATGCGTGTAAATCATGCGCACGGCGCTAGCCTTGATCGTGACCCCTTTTTCCCGCTCCAGATCCATAGAATCGAGCAACTGCTCTTTCATCTCGCGGGCGGTCACCGTGCCGGTCATCTGTAAGAGCCGGTCGGCTAGCGTACTTTTGCCGTGGTCAATATGGGCGATAATTGAAATATTGCGAATGTGATCTAATTTCATGTAATTTTGTATTTAGTTAACTATGGTTACGTGTTGCGTGTTGCGTGTTGCGTCCACCATTAGACAATCTGGACGCAGACCAGAAACGATTTTTTATGATTGACATACAAAAAAGTGTATCAACTGCGCCTATTGTACACCATAATGGCAGCGCGTTTCAATCTCTGCACCCTGCAACCGGCAATTAAAGCTTGTGGGCTCTGCGCTTGTTCGTAGATCAACCTAACTATCAGTAGCGGGTGACGAGCGGCGGAGGGGCAGATTTCACGCCACCCGCCACCCACCACTCGCCACCCGAGATTGTCCTACTCAAGCCATTCGTAATCATAAGCGGCGGAATGTCGGAGCAGAATCGATCACAAATGCGCTTGACTTGCGTGTGAAATCGTAGTGAAATCATGGAACTGCCGACAGCACACCGTTAAGCGGCTAAAGGCAACTTGCGGTACAGTCTTAAAGCAATAGTTTGTGGTCCTGAACCCTATTTTGAAGAGCGCCTATCCAAGGAGGTCTTTGTGCGACGTACGCTTTTTACGCATTTTCTTTTACTCATGATTGTGTGTAGTCCCCTGGCGGCGTTACCCACCGCAGCTGCTACCATGCTTCGGCCAGGCGCAGGTCCCACCCTGGCCTACCCGGTGCTCTTTGTTACCCAAGTCCCCATTCGCCAAGATTTTACTACGATCACCTCAACCTTTGGCAATCATAAAGGCGATCTCAGTTCGGTAGGACGTGGGGGGGATCTCTGGATTCGCTACCCCGACGGGACGTTGAAAAATCTGACTGCCGCCGCCGGCTATGGCATTGCCGCCGGGTTGCAGGCCGGCGCTAGCGCCATTGCCGTGCGCGATCCGTCCGTCCACTGGAGCGGCGCCAAAGCGATCTTCAGCATGGTTATGGGGGCGCCGACCAAACAGTATGATTACAACTGGCAAAATGTGGTCTGGCAACTCTATGAGATCACCGGTCTTGGCCAAAATGAAACGCCAGTCATCACCAAGGTCGCCAACCAGCCAGCCAGTTTTAATAACATTAGCCCTGTCTATGGCAGTGACGATCGTATCATCTTTACCTCTGACCGCCCCCGCAATGGCGCCACCCATCTTTACCCCCAGCGCGATGAGTATGAATTGGCGCCCACGGTCAGCGGTCTTTGGAATCTTAACCCGGCCACCGGCGAGCTGCGGCTGCTCAACCACGCCCCATCGGGGGACTTTACACCGACAGTCGATTCCTCTGGCCGCGTCATCTTCACCCAATGGGATCATCTCCAGCGTGACCAGCAAGCCGACGCCGATGCTGACGACAGCTTAGGCCAGAATGAGTGCAACAATAGCGGCAATCACTATGGCACCTTCAACTACAGCGATGAGTCGGCCAACGCCACCTATAATCTCAACGTACGCGCCGAAATCTTTCCTGAGCCGCGCACCTGTCGTAAAGATTTGCTGGCCAACACCCATTTGGTCGGCCACTCGTTCAATCAATTCTTTCCTTGGATGATCAATCAAGATGGCACCGAAGGCGAAGTGCTGAATCACCTGGGACGCCATGAACTGCACGGCTACTTCGAGCCCAATTTCGACAATGATCCCAACCTGACCTATCACAGCAGCGCCGTGCCCCGTTTTAACCCCAATCCCATAGAGAATATGTTCCAGATCAAAGAAGATCCCCAAACGCCAGGGCGCTACTATGGCATTGATGCGCCCGAGTTTGGCACTCATGCCGCCGGTCAGGTGATCCGGCTAGATGCGCCGGCCGGATTGGATGGTGACCAGATTAGCGTTACCTATGTAACGCGTAAGGCGCCGACCGATGACCCGAACCATCCGGGGCTTTTCCGGGAACCACTGCCCCTCTCTGACGGTACATTGGTGGCAGTCCACACCGCCGACAGCGACACAGAAAGTGGCAGCGGCGAAACCGGTTCAAGCTATGAATTTCGCTTAAAGACGCTCACCCAAGGCAGTGACAGCTATTGGAGTGTTGACCAGCCACTTACTGGTGGCATTTCCAAGACGCTGAGTTACTGGTCGCCCGATGTGTTGGTTACCTATTCCGGACCGCTATGGGAGCTAAATCCGGTCGAGGTGCGGACGCGCCCGACGCCGACGCTGACACAGCATCCTCAAGCGCCGGGGCCGGAGCAACAGATGTTTGACCAGGCCCAGGTGAATGTGGCAGATTTCCGAGCCTGGCTGGAACAAAATGGCCTGGCCCTGGCGGTCATGCGCAACGTGACCACCCGTGATGACGCCGATACCCAACAGCCCTTTAACCTGCGTGTGCCCGGCGGCGTGGAGAGCGTTGGCAAGAGCGGCAAGATCTATGACGTCGCCTACTTCCAATTTTTCCAGGGCGACCAATTGCGCGGTTGGACGGGCTGTTGTAGCACGACGCCTGCGCCGGGCCGGCGCGTCATTGCCCAGCAGCTACACGACCCGGCAGCGGTGGCGGCCAATCCCACCAACCCTGATGGTCCGACCGGAAGCGTCGCGATTGCCGCCGATGGTTCGGTGGCGGCCTTTGTCCCGGCTCAACGCGCCATGACCTGGCAAATGACTGACCCCAGCGGTATGGGCATTGTGCGTGAACGATACTGGCTAACCTTTCAGCCGGGGGAGATTCGCGTCTGCACCTCCTGTCACGGGCTCAACCAGCTCGATCAGCGGGGGCAACATACCCCTAACAACCCGCCGCAGGCGTTGCTGACACTGCTACAAGCGTGGAAAGCTGAGAACCCCAACGCGCCTGTGGCCACGCCGACGGCTACGCCCACCGTCACGCCGACACCGACCCATCCAAGCACCACACAGCCCACACCCACGCCCACCAGCACCCCCACGGTGACCAGCACGCCGACGCCGACGCCCAAGCCACCACAGATTGGGAATTGCGACATCTTTCCCGCTGACAATATCTGGAATACGTCGATTGTGGCGGCGCCGGTGGCGGAACGGTCAGAGGCTTATGTCAACACGATTGGGCGCACGAAGACCATGCACCCCGATTTTGGATCGGGCTTGTGGAATGATGGCCCCATTGGCATTCCCTTTATTACGGTGCCAAGCAACCAGGCCAAGGTCAATGTCACCTTTGACTATGCCGATGAGAGTGACGCCGGCCCCTATCCTGTGCCGACCGACGCGCCGATTGAAGGCGGGCCGAATAGTCATGGCGACCGCCATGTGCTCATGCTAGACCATGACAACTGTCTGCTCTATGAACTCTACGCCGCTTATCCGCAAGAAGATGGCTCATGGACGGCGGGATCGGGCGCCATCTTTGATCTGAAGAACCACACACTGCGTCCCGATACCTGGACCTCCGCGGACGCGGCCGGTTTGCCTATTGTGCCGGGGCTGGTGCGCTATGAGGAAGTGGCCAGCGGCGAGATTCGCCATGCAATCCGCTTTACGGCGCCAGAGACGCAACGCTCCTATCTCTGGCCGGCGCGCCACTATGCCTCCAGCATTACCGACGCCAACTATCCACCCATGGGGCAACGCTTCCGGCTCAAAGCTGCCTATGATATTAGCGGCTTTTCACCCCAGGTGCAGGTGATTCTAACGGCCATGAAGCGTTACGGGATCATCCTGGCCGACAACGGCTCGGCGTGGTATATCTCCGGTGCGCCGGACGAACGGTGGAACAATGATGTCTTACAGGAGTTACACCGGATCACTGGCGATGCATTCGAGGCAGTGGATGTGAGCGCCCTCATGGTGGACCCAAACTCCGGCCAGGTGCGTGCGACCACCCCACCGCAGCAATTTTCGGAACACCTCTACCTGCCGGTGATCCTACAATAGCACCAAGACCGTTCAAATAAGCTTAACGTGTACAACGCAGAGCGATAGGCGCCGGCATTTTCTGATTTGAACGGTCTGGCCAGGTCCCAGCTAAAACTACACAAAAACACAAACGTCGCTGATGCACATCGGTAAAATCACATGTGCATCAGCGACGCCCTTACTCCCTACTCCCGTCTTCCTACTCCTGTCTTCCTACCCCCGTCTCCCCCTAACTATTCAAATAAGCATCAATCGCCTCTTTGCTGATCCGATATTGGCTGCCAATCTGTTTGGCTTTAATCTCACCGCTGGTGATGAGTGCCTGCACATCCGTCGGCGCCACCCGCAAATAGCTGGCGGCCTCTTCCAAGGTCATGACGGACGGTGTTGCCGCGGCCGCCGCGGCTGCCGGTTGATTCTGCGCACCGGTCTGTGCACCGCTCATGGCGTTGGCGATCATCCCGGCCATGCCGGCGCCCATGCCAATACCGGCGCCAAGGCCCAACCCTTCACCCGTGCCACCGCCGGGTTGCTGGGCAGCATCGCCAATGGCGCGCGCAGTCTTGAACTTCATATAGGCATCCACATTGCCGATGGCGCCCATACTGGCTCGCTCGTCAATCGCTTTGGCCGTCTCGTCAGTGGGATTGATCGAGACGATCATAAATTGCTTTAGGGCAATGCCCATCGCTTTAAAATCGTCCTGCACCTTGGCGCGCATCCCCGCCGAAATCTCATCAAAGAGACGGGGCAGGTCAAAAATGCTGGTCATATTTTCGCCCAGCAGATCGGTCAGCCGGCTAATCACAGCATTGCGTAGATAATCTTCGATCTGGTTGGTCGTATAGATGCCCTGTACACCTACGATCTGGTCAACAAAGCGCTTGGGGTCGTCAATCTGAATGGTATACTGGCCAAAAGCGCGCAACCGCACCAGCCCTAAATCCGTGTCGCGCAGGCTAATCGGCTGAGGCGTCCCCCACTTTAGGTCGGTAAACTCACGCATGTTGACAAAGTAGACCTCTGCCGTGAAAATATCTCTGCCGCTGGTGGCCAGGCGTAGCAACCCGGCCAAGATCGGCACATTCATGGTCGAGATGGTATGGCGTCCCGGTTCAAAGAGATCGAGCGACTTGCCGTCGCGATAAAAGACGGCGCGCTGGCTTTCGCGCACAATCACCTGGCTGCCCATGCGAAAGTCGCCGGCGCCAATTTCAGGAATACGCACTACAAGCTCGTTTGGGCCTTGATTGGGGGCTTGGATGACATCAATAATACGGGCCATAGGATTTCCCTCCTTAAATAAGTACCCGAGATAAGACGGAGAGCCACAACCAGTTTTCAGGTGGGTTCTTACTGCACGGTAGGCAGGTCATGCGTATCTGTCAGCAGATCCGGCGAGAGTACAGCATTGTGGCGCCGGTTAAAGAGTAGATCCATTGCCACCACCTGATCGAGCAGTTGATTCAGCGCCTGTTGAAACGCAGTGCTGTCCGTTGCCACAGTCGCCACCGCGCCTGTTAATTGATTAATGGACTTAGCTATCTCCGCAATTTGGCCGGCCAATGCTTCATCGAAACGGTGCAGTGCCGCCAACTGCTCCTCCCTAATGCGCACGGCATCAAAGAGGCCGGCATAGCCATAAGAAGCGGTGCGAATCCGATCAATCAAAATCTGCACCTTCTGCACGACCTGGTCCACATCATCCAGCCAACGCAGGCCACCGCTCTGTAACAGTCTTTGCTGTACGGCGAGAAGATGCTGCTTTTGTTCGGCCAGTTGCGCCGCAAGCAGATCGCGTAGCCGTTTATCGGCATCGCGCCGCAGTTCTTTATCCGTATAGCCCTGAATCCCAGGCAAACCTTTGAGCAGGCGTTCTATGGCGCCCATATTGGCTTTGGCTTGTTCTACAAATTGCTCGCTCATGATCTAGCTCCTTTATCTATGGGGATTATGCCGATGTCGCGGCGGCGGCGCGTTTTGTCAGAAAGACTTCACTACCACAGTAGGGGCAGACGACCAGGCCCTTGCCGGCAAAGGTTAGTTCGCCACCACAGTTGGGACATTTACGATTATCGGTCAGTGACTGGCTTTCTACACTGTAGAGAATGCCTTTGTCCCAGTTGATCGCGCCGCTAAAAAGTTGCTTACCGACCACGCTACGGATCATATCCTCTACGGCATCGCGCGACACTTCCAACTCTGCCACTAACTCGCCAATGGTTACCTGGCCTTGGGTCAGCACCATATTGAGAATCTTCTTCTCTTGCTGAACTGTCGCCAATTCACGCTTTTCCGTTGTTCCTTTGCGAAACAGGTAAGCGCCAATGCCAAAAATCGGGGCCAAGACGGCTAACGCCAATACGATCCCAATGGCCAAACCACCGCTGCTGGTTTCACTTGTGCCAAAGGCCGTTATAACCCAGGCCAAGAAAGCAGCCAACAATACTACACTGCCGATCATAAAGCCGGCGCCAACAGTACGTCCTCCACCAATCATTGTGCGTTCCTTTAGCAGATTTTAGTCATTTGTCATGGTTGTTTGTCACCGGTCATTTGTCATCGGCCATTGGTTACTTCTATGGTAACTACTCAGCCCGCTCCTAGCCGGTCCGTGACCGGCGCCAGTCACGGACTGGCTAAGAGCGGGTAGGGCTGAGTAGTTACCTTCTATGACATGACCAAACATCAGAGCCCTGGTCAACTGCAACGGTTTAGCCGAAGCCGCCACCACCGCCACCACCACCTCCACCGCCGCCACCGCCGCCGCCGGAGAAACCGCCACCACCGCCGCTCCAACCACCGCCAGACGAGGAGCTGGCCGGGCGACTGGTAAAGGTGCTGCTGGCGCTGTTGAGCAACGTGCCAAGCCCAGCGCTCATGGAGGTCAGGCTGGCGCCCATGCCACGGCTCACATCACTCAACCCACCGCCAAAGCTGCCACCCTCCTGGCTGCCACGTCCTTGGGCCGTGGCTGGGCCATTCCCCCCCGGTCCGCCATTGACCGAACCGCCGATCCAGGGTTGGCCGTAGTAGCGTCTGCGGTAGGGCTCATAGACCGTGGGTGACGGGATATACCAACCCGGCGCCGGCGCATCAACCGCCTCAAATTTGCGAATGTAAGCTTTGTCAATGCCAAAGGCAATCGCATAGGGCAGCCAACGGTCCCAAATCCCCTTTTGTGCTTCCATGTCAGCATATTTGTCGATATTTTGCAGATACCGTTTGAATGCCTGCCAACGCGCAGCGACCTCGGCGCCATGTTGTGTTTTACGCGGCATACTTTGCGAGAGGATTAAGAGCCCTAACGCCGTCATCCCAAGTCCTACGCCAGGCAATACCGCCGCGCCGGTGAGATCCCCAAAGGTAGCAGCCAGAAAACTGCCCACCACAAAGGCTATAATCAAACCGACAACGCCTAGGACGGCATAAAACTGGCGCACACTGTCAGGCCGATGAGAAAAAAGCCCGGCTGCTGTTGCCGCTTCGTACATGCTGGCTTTGATCCCCGAGATCTTCTCATAAAATTTATTTTTCAGATCAGAAAGCTGCACTTCCTCTTTGCGGCCAAAGACAGCATCAAGCAACTCCTCTTCATAGGGCAGCAGTTTTACATCATCACGCTCGCGGCGATAGATAAAATCGGTCCCCATGCGGAAGAAGCCTTCTTCCTTCTCTTCGGTAATACTAATGGCTTGACGCCTTGCAAGATCGACCAACGTGGCAATAATATCTTCCATGTCCACGCTTTCACCCAACAAAGTGCCGGCCAAGCCTGGGGTTAGCTCATCGGGTGGTTCCGGCAGATAGTCGGCCACCATTTCCACCGGGTTATCACGGCCAAAACGATACCACAGCATATAGAGGGCCGCCGGTCCTCCCAACAACAGCAAGAGTCCTAGGGCGCCAAAGCCCAAGGTCGCCCAGGGCCCCCATTTTTGGCGATAGGCCAAATCAGCCGCCTGTTGCGCCTGCAGTTCATCCGCCCGTTGTTGCCAGGCAGGTACAGCGCTGGGCACAATGCCATGTGGAAACTGAGCGCGCACTTCAAAGTACGTGTTCGCGTCCAGCCGACGCTGCAAAGCAAAGGCAACGCTCTGTTTATCCGCGCTTACTGTTGCTGTCGCCCAATTGCCGTTGCGTGCGTCATTGCCATTGACATAGGCAGCCCATTCTGTCACTTCCCCACCGGTCGGCACAGTCACTTGTACAGTCCCGGCCAGCACCGGGAAAGAGCGATCTGCATAGATCGCCTTCCACCAAACCTGATCGCCCTGGTCATAGATACGCAGACCGTCATGGACGCGGTAACTTAGGGTGTAGCTTTCAGTGCTATTTTCTTGCGGTGGGAAGTACCAATAGATAATGTAGTGGGCGCCATTATTTTCGACGGTGAACGTATAGGGAGATTTACCACTGCTAGCCTGTTGATAGGTATGGCCGCCGGCATCTGTAATTGCCCACTGGTCGGCATAGCCAAAGTTTTGGATGGGTAGATCGCGATAGCCGAAACTAAATGAGCCACTGGTAAAGCGGATGGTCTGCTGTTCCTGGACATCAAACGTGCCATCGGTATTTACATTGATGTTAACATCAAACCGGTCCCATACCAGCGACTTATCCTGCGCATAAAGTGGGGTGCTGTTCTGTAACGAAAAAAAAATGGGCAGTGCAACAAAAATTAGTACTGCGGTTAAACGTGCCCACGTTCGCATATGCCTGCTCCTTCATTCATATCACGCCGAGCAAATTCTATACTCCATTATGGCACACAATACGCAGAAACATCTGACATGTTCCACCCATTCGGCTGACAGTTCCAGTGTATATCACTTAGCGGGAATTGCTGTACCTGTTGCGAACTCACTTTTCACCGTGAAGGGCGCGGAGCGCGAAGGTTTTCTCTGGTGATGCTTAGCGCTCTTGGCGGTCTTTGCGGCAGTTTAGCGCGTTTCGCAACAGACACTAGCTAAGCGGCTTCGTCTTCTAGTTCAGCCAACTTGGTTGCAGCCCACAAGGTGTCCGCTTCTGTCGTCTCCAGTGGAGGTAGCTCATCCAAACCAACCAAACCAAAGTGATGCATGAAGGTCTCGGTGACACTGTAAAGAATAGGTCGGCCAACCCCCTCTAGACGGCCGCTTTCCTGAATCAAATTACGCTGCACTAGTGAACGCAAAACACCTGAACTATCCACGCCACGGACGGCCTCAACCTGGGCGCGCGTAACCGGTTGGCGATAGGCTACAATGGCTAATGTTTCAAGCGCCGGCGCACTTAATTTCGTGCTCAGGTCCAAATTGAGAAAATGTTCAATCAGCGGCGCCAACACAGGCAAGGTGACCAATTGAAATTTACCATTATATTCCTGAATGCGCAGGCCCCGCGCCGTGGCAATATAGTGCTGGTCGAGCACTTGTAAACCGGCGTAGACTGCCTCGCTGTCCAACGCTAACGTTTTGGCTAATTGTGTCACCTCCACCGGCCCATCAGCGACAAAGAGCAGAGATTCCAGCACCGTCATTAATGGTAGTTCTTTACCATTAACAGTTAGAGTAGGATTAGGCAACTGATCAGCCGCCGGAAAGGGGGGCATTGGCGTTCGCCATGGGGAAGTAGCAGGTAGATCAGGCTCAAGGTGGGGGACTGTCACAGAAACGGAGCCATTGGCGCCATTGGGTGGTCGTTGTTCAGTCATAGATTCTGATGTCTAGTCATTTATCCGATCAAGCTAGGGGTAAAGGGTGCGCAGCGGAGGTGTACATCCAGTTTGCCCAAGTCAAGACCGATATCCTCTTCAATCACATCGCGAGCAGTTGCGACGACTTCGTCGGTTTTCATGGGGATGTCGACTTCGGGGGCAACTTCAACCTCAAGTCTGATATCCACCGAGCCTCCCCTTGCCTTTACCACTGGGATCACATTAGTAACTTCAGCAACTTGTTCCAGACGCCACTCTAACCGGCGTGAAATGCTGGCCGTGTCCAATTCGGCGGAACCACCCTCTGCCGTTCGGATCCGCACACCATGCCGCCGCATCCCCCATAACTCCAGCCAAAACATAATGCCAAAGCCCAGAATGGCAACAACCCCGAGAGTGGCTTGAGCAATAATAAAGTTAGTAGGATTCTGCAGCTGCCGCTCTGTTAGGAATAGCGTCGTGCTGGTCAGCATTTGTTGCAACTGTTCAATCGCACGCAAAGGCGCCACAGCAAAGATGCTTAGGGCTACGAGCAGAACTAACCATACCACTGCTGCCACCAATCGGTTAAATGTCGCCATACACTTGATCCTTAAAACCTGGCAACCATTGCTAGTGACCAGGGCAACTTATGACTAAATGTCTTCTGCGCCGACAGCGGAGGTTTGCGTTGTCTTACAATCGTGCTTAGGCGCTAAGAGCACAGATATCGACAATTTTTTGTCGATGTTGTTGCCGAAGGCTTCTGTTGCGCCGCCGCCTGAACCATTTCAGGCGCAACACATTAGCGCCTAATTAAGCTTGATTATACTCAAAAGTGTATAACTTGGCGAAAGCCAAGCTTTCTTGAAATTTCAAGAGTTTTACGCGGCGTGAAGTGTTGCAACCATATGAAAAAACCGGCGCTGTCCGTAGCGCCGGTTTTTCGACAGAAAGGGAGGTCGGCTTAGAGGTAATCACGCAGTTTGCGGCTGCGGCTGGGATGACGCAAACGGCTCAGCGCCTGTGCCTCAATTTGGCGGATGCGTTCCCTTGTCACACCAAATTTCTTGCCAACTTCTTCAAGCGTATAACAGTAGCCATCGACCAAACCAAAACGCAACTGAAGAATTCTTACCTCACGTGGCGTCAGACTTTGGAAAATCTCGTCGATGACCTCGCGCAGAATCTGTTGGCCCGCAGCTTCGCTGGGGGCAGCAGCATCTTCGTCTTCAATAAAGTCACCGAGATAGCTATCTTCTTCTTCACCAACAGGCATTTCCAAGCTTAATGGTCGTTGGCTTACCCGCATAATATGTTCAACCTTGCGCGGCGAAACGCCCAACTCTTCGGCAATTTCCTCAGTCGTCGGATCCCGGCCAAGCTCTTGCACCAACTGACGGCTGGTGCGAGTTAAGCGGTTGATCTGCTCGTACATATGCACCGGAACGCGAATTGTACGTCCCTGATCCGCAATCGCGCGGGTAACGGCCTGACGGATCCACCAGGTTGCATAGGTGCTGAACTTATAACCGCGGCGGTAGTCAAACTTTTTGACAGCACGAATTAAGCCGATATTGCCTTCCTGAATCAGATCCAGGAAAGGCACACCTCGCCCCACATACTTTTTGGCAACACTAACCACTAAGCGACTGTTGGCCTTAATCAGGTGCTCCTGAGCCGCTTGCCCATCCCGGACAAGACAAAGCAGGCGTTCGCGCTCGTCCCATGATTCAATCCCCTGGGCGAGTTTGCGCCGAGAGTCACGCCCCTTTTCCATGCGCTTTGCCAAAGCGACTTCCTCTTCAGCGGTGAGCAGTGGAACACGGCCAATCTCTTTTAAGTACAGGCTGATCGAATCATCGATCTCAATCTGAGTCAGATCAAAGGTCTCTTCTTCAATCAGATCGCCTTCGATATCGGTAATATCATCATTCTCTTCTTCGCGCACCTGGCCAACTTCAATGCCCTGTTCGAACAAGGAGGCAAAAATATCTTCTACCTGCTCCATGTTGTTCTCTGCTTCAGGCATTAGACTCAAAACATCATCATAGGAAACATAGCCTTGTGAACGGCCTAACGACAGTAAATGCGCCAGAATTTCTTCTGGGCTGCGCGCAACCGGTGTGGAAAGTTCTGTGTCATCATCATTTTGCAAACCGGTATTTTCCACATCGATTTCACTGATTTCATGATCAAAATCGCGTCCATAGCCGCTGTCAAAATCAGTATCAAAATCACTATCCATTGAGAAGTCAAGTATTCTTTGCTCACTCATACTCAAACTATTCTCTCCTTATGCACAAAATTGGTAAACAATCACTCTATAAAGAGTCGGGGTTATAAAATTTTGAATTTGCAACTCACTTCCGTTATAATATGACTTAGCAATATCGCTACTTTGTTGCGCCTAAACCATTTCAGGCGGTAAGCGCCTATGGGCGAATTGCTTGTTTAAAGTCCCAAATGCCATTGTGTTTGCTATAAACATTGTGGCACTGTTGACACCGTAGCTGCTGGTCGTGAAGCTTTGTTGCTTCAATCAGTTCAAATCGTTCAGCCCGACAATCTGGACAGCGGAACAAAGCAGCAATGTCCTTTCCTGTGGTTTGCGCCATAACTCTTGGCTGCGGGACTGAAAGACGCACCTGTGCAAAAATACTTGGTGCCACAGGATAGTGACCACCCATTTGAAATAAACGCTTATCAAGGTGCGCTAGGCGCTGGGCTGAAACGCGTTTTTTTAATAAAGGCAGCCGAAAATGTGAAACACCCAATTGACGGTAAACTTCTAGATGAGCGTCAGTCAAGCGTTGGTTCATCCAGCGCGGGTGGAAATCAAAATTTAAGTCAACAAATTCAATGGGTTCCGGCGCAAAAGGCGACCAGCTTTGACGGCGTCCCCACCACCGCACCATTGCCTTGAGATTACGCTTATTGGCGTATTCTAGAACAGCGACGCTTTGTTTGTGCAGAACTCGTGCAATTTGCGCTAAAGCTAATGGAACCTCTGCCAGATGGTGCATAACCCGCACCATGACCAAAGAGTCCAGAACTCCAGTCGCTAAAGGCAATTGATAAAGATTGCCTGCTACAAACACGAAGCGTTCGTCATTCCCCCAACGGTTAACAGCGTCCGCCAACAGAGTACGACTGTAGTCGAAGAGCACGATCTGCTCATAACCCTGATACAGGTTGGCTAAGCGCCCAAACCCTGCCCCAAGCTCCGCGATACGCAAACCATGCGCAGGTAGCAACTGTTCTAACGCAATCCGCTCTACCGCATCCTCGTAGTCACGGCCTTGGCCTTCCCAGAATTCTTCCTTATAACCGCTCCCTTCATAATCAATTACTGGAATCTCGTGATTGGGTGACTGAACGTTACTTGTTGTTGACATCCCATACTCAAGTTCTTATTTGATTACTACTATTATACATGAATAATGAGCAGTTGTAACGAAAAATTCCTACAATTGCCTATATTCCACTTTGCTGAATTTTCTATAGCTGCTGCTAATGTTTCACGTGAAACATTTCTGTGAACTCTTCTATCGCGAACTCTGCCGCGAACTCTCATGCCATGATCTTTTAGTTCACACACAGCCAGAAGCTTGTACACCAGTGAATCTGCCAGATTATAGCAGGCATTTTAAACGATTTCAACCCCCAATTTAACACTTTTAGTCAAAAATTATTGCTAAAATGTACACAAACGTCCATTTGTAACAGTGTTGCCGCGTTACACGAGATTCAATCACTTGCTCCTTATACAAAAAAGTTGCGTCATTGCCCACGAATAAATGCTTTAACGATTTATCCCAGGTTGACAGGCCATCGACCTCATGTTACACTACGCACCATGGTAGCCAATGATTTAACCTTCAGCTTTTTGTACTTTAGGCCAAGTCGCAGTCCTGTCGGGTAGACCGATCTGGAACTTTGCGCGCGCGGTTTTGCCTCTGCCACTTGCGAAGCTCTCCAGACGGAGAGCTTTTTTTATTTTGGTGTAGGGTGCAATAACCAAGCGAAGGAAATTGTGCGGCACAAATGATCGCACATGTATCGTTGAACACTTATACCGGTGACACAAGCATTTGCGTCGCACCCAAGATTCTCTCATCGTACCTGCTCGCAGGGTGTGAGACTAGGGTTCCCGATTTACGCCCAGATGCACTAGCGTTTTGTTAGCAATAATGGAGCACCTCTATGTCTGAAATCTCTGAGGAAAAACCGATGCAAAGTAGACACCTTGCTCAAGCAGAGCGTCAAGTCGCCTCCGATCAGAATTTAGGGGTGGATGACCCCTACATCATCGTGTTGAAAGTGGGCGGTAATGAACTAGATGATGAAAATTTCCTGTTTGGCCTCACACAGGCTGTCAAGAAAGTCCTGAGCGATGGAAATCTCCCCGTCATCGTTCATGGTGGTGGTAAGGCTATCGCCGATTATCAAAAAAAGTTGGGATTGCCCACTGCTTTTATTGAAGGATTGCGTGTAACCGATGACGCAAGTCTGGATGTGGCGGAAATGGTGCTCAGTGGGCTAATGAACAAGCGTATCGTCCGTGCCTTGGTCCACGCCGACATTATGGCGGCCGGCATCAGTGGTGTAGATGCCGGCACCATCTATGTGGAAAAGATGTGGCATCCGCTAGGCGATCTTGGGCGCGTCGGTGAAATCAAAGATGTCGACACACAGTTGTTGCAAACCTTGCTCAAAGGCCACATTGTTCCTGTGGTCAGTCCTATCAGTTTTGGCGCATTAGATGCCCTTAGCTACAATGTCAATGCCGATCATGCCGCCACGGCCGTTGCCGCTAAATTAGGCGCCATCAAGCTGATCTTTATCAGCAACGTCCCTGGCATTCTTGTGGCTGGGCGGCTGGTACGGGCCGTAACCGCCAGCCAAGCTGAGCAGTGGATTGAGGAAGGAATCATTACAGGCGGAATGATCCCCAAGGTGCGGAGCGCCACCGAAGCGGTGCGCAATGGTGTTGCGCAGGCTGTCATCACCAATTTGGCTGGTGTACAGGAAGGAGAAGGAACCGGCATTATCGGTTCGACTTAATCCGGTAGCACAGCTGGAGCGCAATCAGTCCTTTAGGCGTCTCCCCAAGTTTACGCGCCTAGGACGAAAGGGTGAAATTGCTGGGCGCACGCGACCCGTGCAGCAAGCAGAGTGGCGCAAAACGAACCACGCTCGTATGGGCGAAGAGGTGAAATCGCGGCGAACACCAGCGAGAGATGGAACGATTTCACCCAAAGAGCTATGTGAGACATAAACCCAAATTTAACGTATTACAACCTGTAGGATTACAACGAGGATTAATAAGGAGAAACCATGGATAAGCAAGCTGCAATTGCAATGGAACAGGACTATGTGCTCGGTGTTTATAGTCGTCCTCCCTTTGTGCTGGCCGGCGGCAAGGGTTGTATGCTCTATGATACAGAGGGCAACGAGTATCTTGATTGTGTCTCCGGCATTGCTGTCAACGCGTTGGGCTATGATGATCCTGGGATCAATCAAGCGATTCAAGAGGCTGCCAGCACGGGGATGTTGCATGTGAGCAACCTCTACCACACCGAACCCCATGCGAAATTGGCAAAGCTTCTATGCGACTTAAGTTTTGCCGATAAGGTTCACTTCAGCCTGACCGGTGCAGACGCCAACGAAGGTGCATTCAAGTTTGCCCGCCGCTATGCGCGCGAACATGGTCACGCCGAAAAATATCATATCCTGGCTTTTTCCAATGCGTTTCATGGCCGGCTCTTTGCCAGCTTGGCGGCAACGCCACGTCCCAAGTATCAGGAACCCTTTGCACCCCTTGTGCCAGGCATCCGCTTTGCTGAATTCAACAATTTGGAAAGCGCACGCGCCCAAATGGATGAAAATGTTTGCGCCATCATTGTTGAGCCCATTCAGGGCGAGGGGGGGATCTACCCGGCCACCCGTGAATTTCTGAGTGGACTGCGAGCGCTCGCCGATCAGTATGATGCACTGCTCATTTATGATGAAGTGCAATGTGGTCTAGGCCGCACCGGCAACCTGTGGGGCCATCACACCGTTTGCCATAGCGACCGCTCAGCCTGCGCCACCTGTGATCATGGGGCCAAGCCCTGTGTCATTGAGCCGGATCTAATGACGCTTGCCAAGCCGTTGGCCGGCGGTCTGCCGATTGGCGCGATCCTCATGCGCCAAAAGGTGGCAGACACCATCCACAAAGGCGACCACGCCAGCACCTTTGCGGCCAATCCCTTTACAACCCACGTGGCCCACCATGTGGTCAGCCGTATCTCGCAGCAAGCGTTCTTGGATGATGTCAAGGCCAAGGGGAGTTATTTGAAAGAGTTGCTGGAAGAATTAAACAGCCCTCACATCAAAGAGATCCGCGGCGAAGGACTACTGGTGGGGATTGAAATGGACATCGAAACTGGGCCTATCATCAACGCAGCCTACGACAAAGGTGTCATTTTGGTCAACGCCGGCGCCAATGTTCTGCGTTTTGTGCCGCCGCTGGTGATCAGCAAAGAGGAGTTGGCGAAGGCCGTCGGTGTGGTCGGCGAAATTTTACAAACCTTGTAATCAATCCGAGCGAGATATAGCCGCGCAGCTATATCTCGCGCAAGACAAACAGATAATAACTTATGCGACTTATTGACTGGTCAACCTTCATTCATGCACTATCGTCCAGGTATGGCTGAACTGAGTAGAGCAGCCGTGATCAAAATAGGAAAAAGAAGAGAAATGAGCATAACGATTCGCCCGGCGCAGCCGGGGGATGTACCCGAAATTATCGCCATGGTCAATCGCTTTGCGGCACAAAATATTATGTTGCCACGCACAGCAGAAAATGTGCATCAGACACTAGAGGACTGGTTGGTAGCTGTCAATACAACGCCGGACCAAGTGCAACATGCGCAAGAGCCAGTGGTTCTGGGGTGTGGCGCGATTGTCCCGCTCACCGATAAGCTTGTGGAGATTCGTTCGGTTGCGATCCATGAAAGTCAACATGGCCAAGGCCTGGGTAGTACACTCGTCCTTGAACTAGTTGAATTGGCGCGTGAGCGCGGTTTTAGCCAGGTCTGCGCCTTAACATTGCGATCAAACTTTTTCGCGCGCCTAGGGTTTGACTTGGTGGATCGTTGGTCTATAAGCCCCAAAGTTTGGCAGGCTTGCATCTATTGCCCTAAGTTTCACCACTGTGATGAGGTGGCGGTCTTGATGAACTTAGTCGAAGAGCCACAAGCCAATGATGCGGCGGCTCGCCAGACAGGTTGGAACCGGCTGCTTAAATGGGGTGAGTGGCAGCCGCTACGGTTGGCCTATCGTTATGAACAATATGAACCGAGGAGCAAATGACAACAACTCTCGCACCGGCAACCCTCGTGCTGCAAGATGGCACAGTTTATCAGGGCAAAGCATTTGGCGCCGCGACCACCGTTGTGGGCGAAGTGGTCTTCAACACCAGTCTTACCGGTTATCAAGAGGTGATCACCGACCCTTCCTATCGCGGGCAAATGGTTTGTATGACGGTCGCACATGTAGGCAACACAGGAATTAACGTGGAGGATGTCGAAAGTGATCGGCCCCAGATCACGGCGTTTATCGTGCGCGAAATCAGCCCTGTGGTCTCCAACTGGCGCGCCAATGAAACACTGGACAGCTATTTGGCCCACTATGCAATTCCCGGCATTAGCGAGATCGATACGCGGGCCTTGACGCGGCGCCTGCGCGAAAAAGGGATTTTGCATGCGGCCCTCTGCACCGATGGCAGCCATAGCGAGGCAGAATTGCTGGCGATGGCGTGCAACTGGGAAGGACTAGATGGACGCGATCTGGTGCGCGAGGTTACCTGCCAGGAGCCCTACAATTGGGCAGATGGCACAAAGCAGGAGTGGTCGCCGGTTGCCGCCGGAAAACCGCTGGCGGCAACCGGTCGGGCCGAGAGTGCAGATTCCCCCTTGGTGGTCGCCTATGATTTTGGCATCAAACATAACATTCTGCGTCGGTTAACTAGTCATGGTCTACGTGTTACCGTGGTGCCGGCCACTACGTCAGCCCAAACAGTGTTGGCGTTGCAACCAGATGGGATCTTCCTCAGCAATGGGCCCGGTGATCCAGCCGGCGCGCCCTATGCCGCGCAAGCGGTCAAAGAGTTGTTAGAGAGCCAAATTCCCACCTTTGGGATCTGCCTTGGCCACCAAATTATTGGGCTAGCCCTGGGGGGAGGCACCTACAAACTCAAGTTTGGCCACCACGGGGGGAATCAGCCCGTAAGTGATGTGGATTCCACTAATGTGCAAATTACTGCCCAAAATCACAACTACGCCGTCAGTACAGAGGGCTTGCCGCCAACGGCTGAAATTACCCACCGCAATCTCAATGATGGCACAGTTGAAGGACTGCGCTTAACGGACCGTCCTGTTTTTTGTGTGCAATATCACCCTGAAGCAAGTCCCGGGCCACACGATGCTGACTTGCTCTTTGCCCGCTTTGCACAAATGGTCAAAGCCCATGCTGCTGGGAAGTGACCTATGCGTGAAATTCGCCTGGCGCTGGTCGGATTAGGCGCCGTTAACCGCAGCTTACTCACAATCCTAGCGCGCAAAGCCGAAGAACTGCAACGCCACTATCAGTTGACCTTTCGGGTCGTCCTCATTGCGGACAGCAGCGGCGCCGCCCGGCGCCCGTCGGGCTTTGACCCAGTCCAGTTGTGCACCTACAAAGCTAATGGCGGCCGCGTGTGCGATCTGGAGGATTACCGAGACACGCCGGTGGTCGCCGAGCTTAGCCGTGCAACGTGCGACGTTGTCATGGAAGCATCGCCGGTCAATCTACAGCATGGCGAACCGGGGCTCAGCATTACCCGCGCGGCGCTACAGCAGGGCATAAGTGTGGTTTTGGCGAATAAAGGGCCGTTGGTATTGGCATACCTGGAACTTGATCAGCTGGCCAAAAACAAAGGAGCAGGGTTGGCCTACAGCGCAACCGTCTGTGGCGCCCTGCCCGTCATTAACATTGGCCGGCGTGATCTGGTGGCCGCAGAGATTCGGCAGCTGCGGGGCATTTTTAACAGTACTACGAATTTTATTTTGGCGGAGATGACACAGGGAGAGTCATTTGCTGCGGCGTTGCAAGAAGCGCAACGGCGTGGTATCGCCGAAAGTGACCCAACGCTTGATGTGGGTGGCTGGGATACGGCGAACAAATTGGTCATTATCGCCAATAGCGTGCTAGGTTTCCCTGCCACACTGGCCGATGTTGCGGTCAAGGGGATTGCCGCCATTACCACAGAGCAGCTTCAAGCAGAGTTGCAACAGGGGCGCACTATAAAGCTTGTTGCCACTGCCCAGCAAACCCCTCAGGGCTATCAACTCACGGTTGCGCCCACCGTGCTCGCCCAACAAGAGTTTCTGGGTGGATGTAGTGGGTGGGAAATGGGTGTTGAAATCCAAAGCGATCTCTATGGCACGCTCTATCACAAGATCTGGGAAGATAGCCCAATTCCTACCGCGGCAGCTATGTTGCGTGATGCAGTCAATCTATTTATAAACAAAACAGGTTAGGTAATTGTGGCTCTTCGCGACAAAGTGTACTTGGCAAGTAAGGTGGCGGGTGGCGAGTCACGAACTTGCCATCCGCGGGAGCTCTCTGGGCGCACCACTATGCTCTGTTTCGATCCGCTAACACGCGTAGACCCATAATTGCAAAGAATAAACGGTCCACACAAGATGACCGTCACTGGCCAAGCGTAGGTTTGCCGGCAAGCGCGGTTATAAGGACAAGACAAAACACAGGGTAAGGTTGGCCTAGTAAGACAAACCAAAATGTAAAGCGGTTCGGTGCCGTTTTTCGGAACCGAACCTTTTTTTGTCGTTGGCGGTGCACCTTGGCTGGTGGTTGGGTAAAAATCGGCGCCGAAAAAACGGAATCAGATCTCCAAAGCCATAAAGCCTACCCCGTTTGGGGTAGAGCGATGCATGGTAGCGCGAAAAACTGCATTATGGTATAAAAAAAGTCCCCCTGTCAGCGGGAAGTATTTCCTATCACAGACCCGTCCACACCAACAAGGAGACGAGACCATGATACCACACGTTTTCACGTTTGTCATGCGGTGGTGGCGGTGGTTGCGCGGTGCGGAGCGCCTCCCAGCCAGCCCGTGGCTGGTGCGGCCTCATTTGGCGGCGCTGGCGCAAGTGGCACCAGCAAGCTTGCCGGCCTTCGTGCAGGAATCCACGGCCGCTCACACCTATCTGACGTTGCTCGGTCCGTTGGAGTGGGGCAATTTTCCTGAACGGCCCACCAGCCGCTTATGGCCGGGCCCGACTCCGTTGCCCCGTGCGGCCTTCGTGGCGGCTTACTTGCTCAAACTCGACAAAGGGCTGAAGTCGATGAAAAAACTGCGAGATGCGTTAGTCGAACAGCCGGCCTTAGTCTGGCTCTTTGGCTTTCCACTCGTGCCCTCGACCGCCTACCGCTGGGGCTTCGATGTCGAGCGCAGCTTACCCACCCCCCGTCACTTCAGTCGCGTTCTGCGCGACCTCGACCATGCCCAAGCGGCCTTTCTCTTTACCGCCACTGTGCGCCTGCTGGATGCCGAACTGCCGCCGGAATGCCTCTTTGGCGACGAAATCTCGCTCGACACCAAGCACATCATCGCGTGGGTGCGAGAGAACAACCCCAAGGCCAAAGTGGCGGACCGCTATAATAAAAATCGCCAACCCAAAGGTGACCAGGATTGTAAACTGGGGTGTAAAAAGCGCCACAACGTCCCCACGCATGACGGCTCAGACAACACACCCACCCAGGAAGGCTTGCCAGCCCGGCAAGCGACCGTGGGCGAATTCTACTGGGGCTATGCCTCGGGCGTCGTCGCCACCAAAGACCCGGTCTTTGGTGAGTTTGTCCTCGCCGAACTGACCCAACCCTTTGACCAGAGTGACCAGAGCTACTTTCACCCGCTCATGGCCCAGGTGGAGGAAAACTTGGGTCGGAAACCACGCTATGGGGCACTGGACAAAGCCTATGATGCCTTCTATGTCTACGAGTACTTTCACCAGGCGGGGGGCTTTGCCGCCGTCCCCTGGTCCGATCGCGGGCCACAGAAGCAGTTCAATGCCGCTGGCTTGCCGCTCTGCGCCGCTGGTCTGTCCATGCCGCTCAAGTCCAAGTTCATCGAGCGTTCCAGCTGTTTGGTCGAGCATGAATGTGCGCGCTATGCCTGCCCCTTGCTCTTTCCGCAACGGACCGGTGCAAGCTGTCCTCTCGACCATGCCAACTGGCCCAAGGGGTGTATCACCACCCTGCCCACCAGTCCGGGCAACTACGTGCGTCACACCCTCGACCGCAAAAGTGAGGCGTATCTCAACCTCTACAAGCAGCGTTCGGCCACAGAACGCATCAACAGCCAAGCCCTCGAGATCGGCATTGAGCGACCCAAATTGCGTAACCAGCGCTCTATTACCAATCAGGATACCTTGATCTATGTGCTAATTAACTTACGCGCACTGCAACGCGTGCGTCAACTCAAGGCAGAGCAAGCCAAAACCACCACCGACGCCTGATGCCGCATCGCCTAATTTTGCGCCCTGAGCCTGCTCAAATACGATGGGTCTGTGATAGGAAACCCCAGGGCGAATGACGCAGCGATGCCCTTCATGTGTTTTTCGGGTCTTCACTCAGAACCAAGCGTGAAAAAACGCTTGGTGATTTCGGCCTGCGCCTTTTTTCGGTCATCCCCGCTAGACTCGCTTGCTTGCTCTTCTCAACCCTCGGACTCCCTGCACCGCGCCTGCTTTATCCCTGGAATTTCCCGTTTGACGCCCCTTGCCGATTCTTTTCCTCGCCTTTAATCCTTACGAAACTATGAATCCATCCCGCTTCTCGTTAGCTCTGTTTTGTCTCATCCCGCTACGACTTTACCATACGTTTTGTCTTGTCCTTCGGTTATGGTCAGTGACAGGTTACCTTGGCTACTTATTTTTCTGAAATAGCCTAACCTGGCAAAGCCAGAACCAAGTAGATATATTTGGCATTGGGTAGGGGCGTACCCTTGCGGTCGCCCTCGGCTACCGGTGAGGGTGCGGCCCTTACGGTACTATTGCCACACAGGAAAATCACCTTGCGCAGCCAATTGTTTCATACTCGCTTTAAACCGCCGCATAAAGCCTAGTCGCTGCCCTTCCCAGTACATCGGTTCGCCCACCAAGACATGACAGAAGAAGGGCACGACCAAGCCGGCACCCTTGGGCCACACCTTGCCGAGGCCATAGAGATAGACGGGAATGACCGGCGCTTCTGGGAAGCGCTCCGCCAACAAGGTGATCCCTGGTTTAAAGTCTGACAACTTTTCTGGTTCACCGCGCGAGCCCTCGGGGAAGAAGATCAGGATTGAACCCTCGGCCAGGGCTGCATAGCTGGCTTCCAAGGGATCGACGCCCTTTTCGGTCCCTTCGCGGTTGATGGGCACGATTCTGACAATTTTACGGGAAAACCAGGTGATCCAGCGATTGCTCATCCAATAATCGGCCGCAGCCACTGGACGCAACTTGGGCAGACAGCGCAGCGGAAAGAGCGCCATCAATACCATAGTGTCGATGTGGCTGTTATGATTGGCGGCAATGATGGCTGGCCCTTGAGTAGGTAACGCCTGCCCATTTTCGACGCGCAGTCCCAAAATGACGCGTACCAGAGGCTGCAAAATGAACAGAAAAATAAAGGTGCGTAAAAATTTAGCCATAGAGTATGTGGTACATGTAGAAAAAAAGCGGCGCAGCGTAGACAAGTGGGTAAAGAAAGGTGAGAATGCCTCCTAAACCAGGGATCAGCCGTTCATCTTCACTAGTTTCCAACATATGGAAGAGGGCGCGAAGCGTGGCATTGCCCAAATAGGCGCTAGCGCCGACCATCAAGCTGGCCCACAGCGCGGTCTGCCGTGAGAATGCCGTCAACCACGGCCCAAGGCTGAGTCCCACCACGCCGGCAGCCAGAATGCTCAGCGGCCCGGTAAGGCTAAGCGGCAGTACGCCAGGCATCAAACGCGACCATTCATTCACGCCCAGCCGAGTTAATGACAACTGTACCGCAATTTGCACATTTACGACCAACAACAGATAGAGCGACAAACTTTCGCCCGTGACCCCAAGTTCTTCCGGCAGTGGCCGCACCAGGAGTAAGCCGAGATGGCTGAAGAGAAAGACCAAGGTAAAGACACCCCAACCGATTTTGACCGTGCTGTTGAGGGTCTGCGGTGTTGCGCCATATTTCCGCCAGCCGATTACGCTCAAAAGCGCAATGAAAAGTGGGATAAAGACAAAGGGTAACGCCGATTGCTCAAGCGCAACCAGACCATATTGTATGGGGATCGTCAGGTACCCCAAAAGCAACACAGGTCGCTCGGCCTGGCGCATAGGCATAATGCTAAAATACTCTTTCAACGTCTGAAAGCTAATGAAGCTCAACAGGGCCAAGGCGATTGCTCGCCCCGGTGCAAATGCACTCAGATAAAGCAGAATCCACAGCGACCAAATCCATGGTCGCACTTCCAGACGCGCCATATTCATATAACGTACAACACTTGTCAGCATAGTTGTTGAGAGATCCTTTGCGTTACCACTTTCCTATACTATACTCACGAGCAGCACAGGAAGTACCATTTTACTCCTGTACAAAATGATACCTCCTGGCGCTCGTCGGTATAAGCACTGCCATAGATGAGAAGAATTCAGACTGTTGTACTCAAACACAATATTCTTATCTATGCGCGAGTGCCGTATATTTTACTGCAACACCAATTGATGGAATGAGTTGCGCCAATTTACGCTAGATTACGCAAATTGGTCACTTCCACCACGCGCTTTTCTTCCAGCGCGCGATCGGCGCAGAAGCCAATTAAATGGCCATTGATCGAATCTGCCAGCGTCGTCGTTGAAATTGAGGGCTGTTCGCCCCGCACCAGACGCACAAAGTCCGCCATGAGCCGCAGGTCACCACCGCCATGGCCGCCAAAAGCGCCGGTCATGTCGCCACCAATGCTCAAATCCACCACCTCTTCAGCATATTCACAGCCGGGACGGGGATCGATGTGGCGAATGACAAAGCGGCTCTCCTCCAGGTTGCCCTGAATTTCGCCCAAGGTACCCACCAGGTGCAGCGACCGCGCCGGCTTCGCCGCGCCGCCGACCATATTCAGAGTGGCCGTCGCGCCATCGGCAAACTCGACCGCCACCGATTGGTGATCGACCACGTCGTTGTCGCAGCGCCAGACACAGCGACCATAGGGGTTGTCGCTGGCCAGCCACGCCTCTTTCTCGGCCAGAGTTAGCTCTGTGTAATGTTTGGCCGGCAGATTAGCGGGTTTTACCTCCTGTTGCAGCGCGTCCCACACATAGAAGGCCCAGCGGTTGGGATGGTCCAGATAGTGCTTGCGCGCCGAATAGAGACAGTCGGCTTCAATGGCACAGTCCACCAGGCAGCGTTCACCTGCACCCGCTGGCGCTTTCTCCGGACGAAACTGAAAATTGCTGCCAAAACTGGCCACCCGCACGGGTGCGATGCCGCTCTTCATCCAGGCAATGAGATCCAGATCATGGCAGCACTTGGCCATGAGCATGGGCGAAAAACATTTGTGCTTGCTGTTCCACTTGCCCCGCACAAAGCCAACCGCCATGTGATGGTAGGAGACATGCTCCACCGCCTGAATGTTGAGCAGATCCCCAATCACGCCGTCGAGCACCTTTTGGCGGATAGCCATATAAAAGGGGGCAAAACGCAGCACATGGCAGATCGCAACCGTGCGTTGATGACGTTGCGCCATTGCGGCCAATGCCCACATCTCCGCTTCATTGACGGCAAAAGGCTTTTCCAGCAACAGATCATAGCCGGCGGCCAACAGGGGCAGCGATGTCGCCACATGCTGATGATCCATGGTGCCATTGATAATGAAGTCGGCGCGCTTAGGCTGGGCGGCCAACGCTTCCGCCGACGGGAAACATTGGGCTGGGGTTAAATCAAAACGGTCGGCAACTAACTGGCGGCGCGCCGCAATCGGGTCGGCCACGCCCACAATGCGCAACTCGTCCGGGTGTTGCTGGGCATAGCCGGCATAGGTCAGGGCGCGGTGACCGGCGCCAACGATCATGGCAGTTAACATAAGGTATGCACCTCCACAGCAGGATTAAACATCTGATCCTCTGATCATAGCCGCCATTACCGCCTCTGGCCAAATTTGAGTCTTGCAAGGTTACAGTATCCTACTGACTTACTGTCCTTGTAATTTGTTGGCTCTGTGGTTCCCACAACCGCCAACTAAAGTGTAATTTGTTGGCTCTGTGGTTCCCACAACCGCCAACTAAAGACACGACTGACTCACTGTCCTACTGTCCTACTGACTTACTGTCTATACTAACTTTCTACATTCCAGAGCGCCTGCATCTCTTGGCAGCGCGCTAAAAGCACAGTCAACGTTCCCTCGTCTTCCACTTTGCCATCCTTTAGCACAAGGATATGATCCGCCCGTTGCAAGAGCGCGCGCCGGTGCGAAACGACCAGACAGGTGGGCCGATGCTCACCACTAAAAAGGCGCGCCCACAGCAGTTGCTCCGTCTCTACATCCAAGGCGCTGGAAAGATCATCAAAGACCAACAACTCTGCGCCATGGGGGCCGCCGCGCACGAGCATACGCGCCGCGGCGGTGCGTTGCATTTGGCCACCAGAGAGGCGGGCGCCACGCGGCCCCACGTGCGTATCCAAGCCCTGTTCCAGGCGTGCCAGGTCTTGTGTGAGCACGGCCGTCTCCAGTGCATCAGGCAGGTTAACGGCTTCTTCCGTCAGCCCCATTAAGATATTATCGCGCAGCGATTCACTATAGAGGCGCGGCGCCTGAGGCGTGTAGGCACTTCGTGGCGGTACAAAAAAGGTGGCTGGGTCGCTGACGATCTTCCCATTCCAGTGAATCTCACCCTTTGCCTTGGGTAACAGCCCCAGCAACGTGCGGAGCAAGGTAGTTTTGCCGGCGCCGACGCGCCCCGTGATCACGGTGACCGTGCCGCGCGGCAGCGACAAGTTCACATCCTCAATACCGCCACCAGTGGCTGGATAGTGGTAGGTGAGACCGCAGGCGGTTAGCGTTTCCAGTCGATCGGCGGACCTTTTGCGCGGCTGTGGAATGGCGGGTAAGGCGCCCCATAAATGAATCGGTGCGTAGTCAACCAGGGCGGCTGGCGGCGCGCCGGGCATCAAGGCTGCTAAGCGCTGCAAGGAAACGCCCACCTGCCGATATTTGGTCAGGTAATCGCCAAACATACTGGTTACGATACTGAGCCAGCCGATATAGGAGACAAAGAGCGCAAAATCACCCACGGTTAACGCTGTCGCAACTGTTCCGGCACGCAAGGTCCACGCGATCGTAAGCAGCAAAATGCCAATCCCAATATTGCCGGCGTTGATGGCAAAGGACTCGATCAGACGGCTAAAGAGCAGATCTTGCAAGCCGGCCTGCCGTCGTGCTTCGTTAATGCGCTCAAAGTAGGCAATCACCGCCCGTTCGGCGCCGGCAACCTTGACCGCCTGCACCGCACCAAAGATTTCGCCCAGCAGATCGGTGACGGCGCCAATGGCTTCCTGATTGGTGCGGCGATAGCGCTGGATGCGGGTAGAGGCAAGATTTACCGCCAAAATGGTGGCAATGATGGGCAGAAAGATGATCAACGTGGTCCAGAGGCTAATGCGCGCCAACACCCATAGGCCGGCGCCCATCACCAACCACTGGCCGACCGGGTCTAATGTCCAACTGACGAAACCGGTTACCTCCCACACATCATTACGCAGGCGCGCAATCGCTTCACCAGGGGAAGCCGGCAGCGGCTGTGCACCCGGAAAGTGTAGAATTGCCGCCAAGATATTGCGGCGTAAGAGCGTGCCGTGGACAAAATTAATTGAAGTTTCAGCCGCCACCGCGCCCAACATAAAGCCTTGCCGCGCCAGGGCAATGCCGATCAACAGCGCCAACAGTGTCCACAGGCTGAGATTGACCGGGGCTTCACCCGTCAGCTTATTCAGCACTTGGCGCACCACCAGCCCCGGCAAGAGGGGCGTTACATAGAACATAACGCTGGCCAGCAAGCCACTGGTCAAATAGAGCAGTGGCTGATAGCGAGCTAGCCGCACCACATAGCGCCACGGTGGCATCTTACTACTTTTGGGTGAACCATTCATGCCAACGCCTCCTCCAGCCCCACCCGCAACAGTTCCGCAAAACGTGACGTAGGATCTTGCGCCAAGGCGAAGCGTGCGCCAAACTCAACACATTGACCATCCTCCAGGATCATAATATAGTCGGCCCGTTGCACCGTAGCCAGCCGATGGGCAATAATGATCGCGGTGCGCCCAGCCAGCAGCCGGTCAATTGCCTGTTCCAGCAAGCGTTCGGTGGCTGGGTCAAGCCGGGATGAGGCTTCATCCAGAATAATGAGGCCGGGATTGTGCAGGAAGACGCGCACAAAGGCCAACAACTGCGCCTGCCCTGCCGAAAGGCCACTACCGCCCGGCGCCAACTTACTATCCAACCCCGCGGGCAGCGCGGCGTACCACGAACCAAGCCCAAGCATATGGACAATCTCCAAGATCGTTGCATCGGCAATGCCCTGTTTAAAGAGCGTCAGGTTATCCCGCACCGTAGCATGAAAGAGTTGTACTTCCTGGGTGACCATGCCCAGCCGTGCGCGCAGCGTGGTCAGCGGCAGCGCTGCTAAAGGAATGTCATTGAGGCGCACTTCACCGGTCACAGGATCGTAAAAGCGAAAGAGCAGCCGTGTAAGCGTACTCTTGCCACTGCCAGTGCGTCCGAGCAGCCCCAGCGTCTTGCCGGCCGGCAGTGTAAAAGAGATGTTGTGCAGCACAGAAGGCTGGGTGGCAAGTGCGGGTGTGGCCAACGGTAAAGTTGTGGCGGACGGGGCGGGTGATGCGAGCTGGTCTGCATAGTGAAAAGAGACGGCGTCAAACTCCACACAGAGCGCCGTTGGCGGCAAGGTCTGTTGCCCCGTGTCGGTCAGGCGTGGTTGGATGGCAAGCAGATCATGGATGCGCATAATCGCTGCGCCGGCTTGCTGAAGCTCCTCAATACGCCGCCCGATCTGCTCGACTGGCGTGCGCAATAATTCAGTGTAGCGATAGATGAGGTAGACCGTACCAATGGAAATTGCATGCTGTAAAAAAAAATAGGCCCCCAACCCCAATCCTAAGATGTTGCCCAGTGTGAGCAGCAGCACCATAACGCTATAAAAGCCTGTACCTGCCAAATGTGCTTTGACATCCGCACGCCAGGCTACGCGTGAGCGCTCGAAAAAGCGCCGGAGAACATAGGCAACGCCACCATTGGCGCGTACATCTTCGGTGCCGGCAATGCGTTCTTCCAACAGACTATAAAGCTCGGCGGCGTTTTGACGTGACGCGCGAAAGTGGGATACAGCCATGTCGCGCAACCGGTAGATGACAGCGAGGGTAAAGATCGTATAGAGCAACAGCGCCGCGCCCACGTGCCAATCAATCCACAACAGCACGCCAAAAATGCCCGTCATCAACAGCAGATTGCCCAAGAGATCGACCGTCAAGCGCGCAAAAAATTGATTCAGTTGTCCCACGTCGCCATCAATCCGTTCGATCAGTTCGCCGGGTGTTCGCTGGTTGTGGAATGAGAGATCCAATTGCAGACAGTGCATGGCCAAATCGGCGCGCAGACGATTGGTGGCCTGCAAACCAATATTGGCCGCCACATAGCTTTCCGCCACCGTGATGGCCTGGCCCACAAAGGTGAGCACCAGAAACGCTAACGCCAATTGGAGCAGTTCTGAAAATGCACTACCTCCCAGTACACCGTCAATAAAGCGCGCCATAATCTGCGGATTGAGCAGTTGCAACCCGGCATTGGCTAAGAGCAGAAGCAGCAAGAAGACCGACAACTGCCACAACGGTTTGAGGTAGGTGCTGAGCAGCGTACGATAGTGGTTCATGGGGATTAGTATATCAGTAAATTGGTAGATCAGTAGATCGGTAGATCAGTAGATCGGTAGATCGGGAATTCGCCGTCAGGACCGATTTACTGATCTACCGATCTACTGCAAACAACTTAGAGCAGTGCCAAAGAGTGCCAATGCCTGCCAATTCACCATTTTGGCAGGCGTTGGCACTCTTTGGCCTGGACTTGGCAGCGTTTCATGCGCTAAAGTCGGGCTATGGCTCAGGTGCGCAGTGCTGGTCATCGATTGCGTGCCAGGAGTGTAAACTTGAGCCGTTCGACAATATCATATTTAGTTGTCAAAAGAAAGGACACAGACAATGATGGTTGAAAACACAATGGCCCAATCTCAACTACACGCTGGCGACCAGGCCACCTTTGCCCGGCGCGTTTTGCTGGCCAATACGCTCTTTTCATCGTTGAGCGGGCTGCTCTTTGTGGTCGATGGCGGCTATGTCGCCACCTTTTTGGGCTTGCCCTCGCCCACTGCGGCTTGGGTTATCCGCGGCCTAGGCGTAGGGTTGCTCCTCTTCGCGCTGCTGATCTATCAGATGACCAGACAACCGGCGCTATCAAAGGGAGGTCTGCTGCTGATTCTAGAGGCGGATCTGCTTTGGGTCATTGGCAGCGCGGTGCTGTTGTGGAGCGGCTGGCTGCCCTTGAGCGCTACGGGTTGGTGGGCCGTAGCCATTGTCGCGGACATTGTGGCCCTCTTTGCCATTTTGGAGTTTGTGGGCTGGCGGCGTATGGCGTAAGGCAACGCTAGTGTTCCAACACAAGGTTGCCGTCCCCTGAACCTGTCGAAGGGGACGGCAGAAAACCTTATGCTTACCAACTATCTCTAAACAGGAACAAGTAATGCATCTGCAAATCAAAAAGCAAATTACCGTCAACACCCCTGCGGTCAAAGCATGGCAGATCCTGGCCCACGAATTTGCCGCCATCAGCCACTGGGCCAGCATGATCCCCGCATCCGCCGCATTGGCGGATCCCTCCGCCCCGACGACCGCACAGGTGGCGGGTCGGAGTTGCGCGGGGCCGGGCTTTGGCCAGATTGAAGAAAAGTTTACTGCCTATGACGAAGCGGCGATGCGCTTTACCTATGCAGCAACGGCGGGCTTGCCGGCCTTTTTCAAGCGGGCGCAAAATACCTGGTCGGTACAAGCCTTGGGCGAAAAGCAATGTCTGGTTGGGGCGCACGCTGATGTGGAACTAACACTGCTGCCTGGACTTTTCGTCTTGCCCTTTGTTCACCTCTACCTGCAGCGCATCACCGCCCATACTACGGAAGAGTTGAAATACTATCTGGAACATGGTCAACCCCACCCACGCAAACGCAAGGCGCAGCAGCCAGGCAGGCGAACAGCGGTTCACACATAAAAACTATCTAATACAGTGTTACGTAAATTATGCTGGTTTAGCAAGTGGTGACCACCTCGAATCCAGTCAAACTTCCCTGACAGTGCACTGGATTTGGGGGAATAGGAGGGAAGTAGTACATCGAAAAAGAGGCCAGAATCTTTGGGATTCTGGGCCTCTTTTTACGCCCCACCACGTTAGCCGTGCGGATGGCGTTTGGCATAGCCATAAGCCTGCATGGCTGCGAGCACATGGCAGATCCAGCCCAAGAAACCACCCGACCCAATCCACAGGCCAGGAGTGACAATGAACCAGAAGATGGCCCACAAGATGCGGCCATTATAAATTTGACCCAGACCAGGGAGGATGGCGCTCAAGACAGCAGCTAAGCCAGGGTTTTTCATGGACGAACTCATCTCTTTCTCTAGGTATCTCATTTTGCGTTTTATACTCCATTTATTTTAGCAATCACCGATGACTGCATAAAACAATACGCAAAATGAACTCATTGGTTGCAACCAGCAACGGGATTGAAATCCCGTGCGGTTAGCACGGCACATGACTCGCCACGCACCACCCGCTACTCAATCGAGCAAGTCCACTATGTCGTGTGGCCATTCTAGTTTATTTGACTAGAATCTCCATCGCGCTGCGTTGGCTCTGGAAGGCGCGATTGAGCCCGGAGAGGATGGCTTTGATCGACGCCAGATCAATATTGGTGTCTGTGCCGGCGCCAAAGAAGGTCGCCCCCGATGGGGTCTGGATCTGGATATAGGCGATCGCTTCCGCCTCTGAGCCCAGGCCCAGCGAATGCTCGGCATAGGTCACCAATTGGAACTCCGGCACTAACTCTTCCTGCAGCGCAACCATAAAGGCGTCAATCGGGCCATTGCCGACCGCGGTCACCTCGTGGACCACGCCGTCTACATTGAGCTTGGCCACACAGGTGACCGCTTGATTCTGCCCATGTTCCACCTGGGTCTCGGTGCGGAAGGAAATGAGATGGAAGGGGCTGCTATTTTCCAGATAGGTGCGAGTAAAGACCTGATGGATCTGCTGCGGCGTCAGCTCTTCGCCGCGCTTATCGGCTAGCTCATTGATCACCTTGCCAAACTCAATCTGCATGGTCTTGGGCATGGCAATGCCAAATTCAGTCTCCAGCACATAGGCGACGCCCCCCTTGCCCGATTGGGCGTTGATGCGAATGATCGCCTCGTAGGTGCGCCCCACGTCCTTGGGGTCAATCGGCAGGTAGGGCACTTGCCAGAGCGCACCAGGGGCAGGGTCTTGGGCATTCAGGCCCTTGTTGATGGCATCCTGGTGGGAGCCGGAAAAGGCGGTAAAGACCAGGTCACCGGCATAGGGATGGCGCTCGTGCACCTTCATGCGCGTACACCGTTCATAGATGGCGCGCACGCGGTTGATGTTGCTAAAGTCTAGCACCGGATCGACCCCCTGCGTGTACAGGTTCAGCGCCAGCGTCACAATATCGACATTGCCGGTGCGCTCGCCATTGCCAAAGAGGGTGCCCTCGACCCGGTCGGCGCCGGCCAACAACCCCAACTCGGTAGCCGCCACCCCAGTGCCCCGGTCATTGTGGGTGTGCAAACTGATGATTACACTCTCCCGGTCGCGCAAATTGCGACAGAACCACTCAATCTGGTCGGCGTGCAGGTTAGGCGTCGAAACCTCTACCGTTGCCGGCAGGTTGAGGATGATCTTCTTGGCTGGCGTCGGCTGCCAGACATCTACCACCGCTTCGCAGATTTCCAGAGCAAAGTCCAACTCGGTGGAGGAGAAGCTTTCGGGTGAGTACTGCAACATAATCGCCGTGTCGGGCAGCGTGGGCGCCAGGGTTTTGATCAGCTTGACACCTTCTACGGCAATCTCTACGATCTGCGCCTTGGACATGCCGAAGACCACCCGGCGCTGCAATTCAGAGGTCGAGTTATAAATGTGAACAATCGCCCGCTTGACCCCTGGCAGCGACTCAAAGGTGCGATAGATGAGATGTTCCCGCGCCTGCACCAATACCTGAATGGTCACGTCATCAGGAATCAAGTGGTCATCGACCAACCGGCGTAGAAAGTCAAATTCGATTTGGGAGGCAGCCGGGAAACCGACTTCGATCTCCTTAAAGCCCAACTCCACCAACAGTTGGAACATCTCCACCTTCTGTTCCACACTCATGGGGATGGCCAATGCCTGGTTGCCGTCGCGCAGGTCCACGCTGCACCAGATCGGGGCCTGGTCAATGGTGCGGTTAGGCCACTGCCGATCCGGCAAGGAGATATGCGGGAAGGGCTGATATTTGGTAATCTGCCCCTTTTGCATCCCGAAGCGCGCCGCCGTACGCCAAGCCGTGCGCCCATGACCGTTCTGTTGGCCATTCTGTTGGCCGTTATGTTGTCCATTGCGTTGACCATTGCTCTGTTGTCCATTGGTTCCGTTGTAGCCTATCATGATCCCTTCCTTGTCGATCTGGTCGTAAAATAGAGTTGGCACATCGTATAAAAAGTACAAAGATTAGAAAATAAAAAGAGCTTCCTACATGAGGAAGCTCTCCGTCATACTCCGTTCAGCCAGCCGTTGCTGCTACCGTCCGTTCCTTCCCCAGCACAAATTCCCCCTCGTAAGGAGGAGTTCAAGGCTAAGCAGGCTAAGCAGATTGAACTTGGTTATCTGTAGTTGACGGCTGTTGGCTGGCATAAGCATCTGTCTATCATTCACGGGCACAAAAGTTACTCTCGGTTCCACTATACCATAACACAAGAATAGCGTTTTGACAATCCCCCAAAATTGGCTGGTGGCTGCTGGCTGGTGGCGGATAGCTAAAAGCCAGCAGCTAACAGCCACCAGCTACCAGCCCCTCGCTACTAGTATCCCTTCCGCTTATCGACAATCGCCAGGGGCGTTTCGCCTTGGCAGTAGCGTTCCAGATTTTGCAGGAAAAACTCATAGACCATGCGCGGGCGATGTTGCGAGGCGCCGGCGCGGTGGGGAGTAATGATCAGGTTGGGTGCTTCCCAGAGGGGGCTCTCGGCGGCCAAGGGCTCCTTTTCCGTGACATCGAGCCCGGCGCCGGCGATCTGGCCACTTTGGAGCGCGGCGACCAACGCCGGCTCATCAATGATGCCGCCCCGGGTGACATTGATTAGATAGGCGCTCGGTTTCATGGCGGCTAATTCTGCCGCACCAATCAGATGATAGGTCTCCTGCGTCAGCGGACAGGCCGTCATCACCACATCCGAACGCTGGAGCAGACTGTGCAGATTTTCCGGTGTGGTGGGCTTCAATTCCGCCACATAGTCCGGCTTGCTGGTGCGCACCGGATCAATGGCCAGGATGGTCATGTTATACCCTTGCGAACGTTTGGCCATCTCAATACCAAAGCCCCCCAAGCCAATCAGGCCCAACGTCATGCCGGCCAATTCAATGCTGGCGCCGCCGCCCCACTGCTTGCGCTTTTGATTATCCCACGAGGTATGAATGCCCCGCGTCAACGCCAGCAGCAGCGCCCAAGCATGTTCGGCGCCCTGGCTGGCATAGAGCCCCGCCACGTTGCTGATCTTCACCTCGTCCCGTTCAATAATGGCAGGGAAGAGAAACTTTTCCATACCGGTGCTAAAGGATTGAATCCAACGCAACTTGGGCGCGGCGGCGCAGACATCGGGCTTGAACCAGCCCAGAATCACCTCGGCCTCCGGCGCGGCGGCAACAGCGGCGGCATCATCCGCGGCATAAACCACCTCATGGCCATAGCGGGCGGCCAGGCTGCGCAAGCCGTCGATCTGTTCAGGGGTAAAGGCATATTGAATCAAAATTCTCACAGTGCTTCCTCCATTGGTTGTAGCTGGGTAATCGATGCGCGCCTCTGTGCGCAACGGGATCTTACCGTGAAGACCAGGGATACGCAACCCGGGATTTTCTAATTCTAAGTTGTGGGCCGCATCAGCATCAATACCGTGCGTTCAAACTCAATGACAATCTCACCATCTTGGTTGCGGCCGATGTGACGCAAGCGGACAATGCCGCGGCCCGGCTGCGAACGGGAGGGACGTTTTTCAATGACCTCACTAGCCATGTAGAGGGTGTCACCATGAAAGAGCGGATGGGGATGGCGCACGCTCTCATAGCTCAGGTTGGCGACAATCGTGCCTTCGGTCAGTTCAGGCACGGTGATACCGACCGCCAGCCCCAGCGTAAAGATGCCATTGACAATGCGCCGACCAAATTGTGTATGCTTAGCGGCAAAATCCTCATTCAAATGGAGCGGCTGCGTATTCATGGTCAACGCCGAAAAGAGCACATTGTCCATCTCAGTCAACGTGCGCCCCAAGCTGTGCTGGATCTGATCACCAACATTCAGTTCTTCGTAATATTTGCCTGCCATAGGTATGTGCCTGCTCTTCGATTGATAACCTGGCTCAACAACTAGCTACCGTAGGGTTTGCTACCAGCGGGAATGGGCACCTGAGGCTGAAGCCCTGTAGCGACCCAAACCCTACGGTAGCTAGGCGCAACAATACTATATGAAGGAAAGAGACCCCATTACAGACACGGATCTAGGCTGCACGAATCTGATCCGCGCCATCTAGATCCGCGTCTGTAACCGGCTCCCCCCTACTCGATCAACCCCGCCTGCCTAGCCCGCGCCAAAACTGTTTCGGCGGCGCGCACCACCGGGCCATCGACCAGGCGTCCTTCAAATTCAAAGGCGCCAATGCCTGCCGCCAAACGGGCGTGATAGGCATCCATCAGCCGTTGCGCCTGTTCAATTTCCGCCGCGGTGGGGGCAAAGGCGTGGTTGATGATGGGCAGTTGCTTGGGATGAATCGCCATTTTGCCGACATACCCTAGCTGACGCGCAACCTCACACTCGGCGGCCAACCCAGCCAGGTCATTGAGATCAAAAAAGACCATATCAATCGCCTGGAGACGATAGGCCGCGGCCGCCATCACCACCGCGCTGCGCGCATAGGCGACCTCCACCCCCTGTGGCGTGCGCATTGCGCCCAAATCGCTAGCCAGATCCTCGGCGCCAAAAAGCAGGGCGCGCAGCCGCGGGGTAGCCTGAGCAATCTCGCGCAAATTCATGATCCCCAACGCGCTCTCGATCACCGCCAGGATCGTGATTACACCTGTGGGCCAATTGCGCCGTGCTTCCGCCCAGTCCAGTAAATCGCTGAGTTGCCGCAGTTGGTCAACGTCACTCACCTTGGGCAGCACATAGCCATCAGGACGGGCGCCGATCGTCGCTTCGAGATCGGGCAAGAAGTGTTCCCTTTCAATCTCGTTGAGACGGACAAACCGTTCGCGGGCGCCAAAATCAAAGCTCTGCAATGCCTCCACCACGACCTGGCGCGCCGCCACCTTCTGGCTCAGCGCAACGCCATCCTCCAGATCCATGACGATGCAATCGACCGCCAACGTCGTCGCCTTGCGGATCTTGGGCAGACTATCGCCGGGCATAAAGAGCAGCGAACGGCGTAGACGATTCATGGTTCACCTCCTGGGGCGGCCAACTCGACCAAGCGTTGGCCGCGCTTCACTACCTCATCGACGGCGCAGTGCACCTTGGCCACCACGCCGGCTTTGGGCGCAGTGACGCGCAACTCCATCTTCATGGCTTCTAAAATGACCAAAGGCGCGCCGGCGGCGACTTGATCCCCCACCGTGACCAATACCGCCCGCACCTGTCCTGGCATGGCCGCGGTTAACGCGCCCTCCGCGGCGGCCAAACGCTTGTCCCGCCGTCGTTGCCGACCTTCATGGCGTAACAGCGACCAACTTTGGCCACCGAGCCAAACCAGGCGTAGATCCTGATCGGCCTGGCGTGTCGCCACCACATAGCCCTGCGCTTGTTGGCCATCCACCACCAGATTAAGCTGCCCATCAGACAACAGTTGCGCCGTGATCTGATAAGCGCGGCCGTTGACCTCGATCCGATAGCCACTGTCGTTTGGCTCTACCCGCACCGGAATAGGCTCCCCATCTGTGCTGTCTATGGTGTAACGAAACTCAGCCATTGGTTATTCCTCATCGCGTTATGTCAAGATGACCGGCATCTTCAAGATGCCGGTCATCTTTTCTCGTGTCCTAAGCGAAATCCATTGCTGACTGCCCACGGATTGTAGGGATCGGCCCCGGCCTGGTCAAGGGCAGTGGCGACCGGTGTGGCTTGCCCCAACCAATCCGCCAACGCGGCGGCGATCAACACCGCATCTGGTGGTGGGGTTGCTGGCGGCGTCCAGTGCGGCAGGTGTTGCTCCAGAAAAGCTGTGGAGGTGGCGCCGGCGGCGAAGGCCGGGTGGGCCAACACGGCCTGCAAAAAGGTGAGATTGGTCACCACCTCGCCCAGAATGACGTAGTGCTGCAAGGCGTAGAGCATACGCTGGATCGCCTGTTGCCGGTCGGCGCCCAGCACAATCAGCTTGGCCAACAGGGGGTCATAGTGGTGAGAGATTGTGTCGCCGCTGGTCACGCCGCTGTCGACGCGGATGCCGGGGCCCGTGGGCTCTTTGACCAGGTGGAGCGCGCCAATCGACGGCGCAAAGCCATTGGCCGCATCTTCAGCATAGATCCGACACTCAATGGCGTGGCCCCGTTGGTGGAGATCAGCCTGGGTGAAGGGCAGCGGCGCGCCGGCGGCCACCTGGATCTGTGTCTGCACCAGATCGACACCGGTCACCAACTCGGTAATGGGATGCTCCACCTGCAGCCGGGTGTTCATCTCTAAAAAATAGAAATTCCCCTGTTCATCTACCAAAAATTCGACCGTACCGGCGTTGACGTAGTCTACAGCGCGGGCGGCGGCCACGGCAGCCTCACCCATGCGTTGGCGCAGCATCTTATCGGACAAAATCTGATTGAGCAGCGGCGACGGGCTCTCCTCAATGATCTTTTGATGACGGCGCTGGATCGAACATTCGCGCTCAAAGAGATGAACCAGATTCCCGTGCTGGTCGCCCAAGATCTGAAACTCAACATGGTGGGGCTGTGCCACCAGCTTTTCCAGAAAGATCTCATCATCACCAAAGGCATGGCGTGCTTCGTGGCGGGCCGACTCCAGCGCAGCGGGCAACTCGGGCGCGGCCTGGACCGTACGCATCCCTTTGCCGCCACCCCCTGCCGCCGCCTTGACCAAGAGCGGATAGCCGAGATCCTGGGCCGCGGCCATGAGTTCGGCGTCTGTCCCCCCTGCCTGATAGCCCGGCACAACCGGCACGCCGGCCGCCTGCATGGTGCGTCGCGCCGCGGTTTTGGAGCCCATGGCGCGGATGGTGGCCGGCGCTGGACCAATCCAGGTGAGACCCGCTGCAATCACAGCCGCGGCAAAATCGGCATTTTCGGCGAGAAAGCCATAGCCGGGATGGACGGCATCACAGCCATAGCGGGTGGCAACGTCAATGAGTTTATCTATGCGCAAATAGGATTCAACGGCCGGCGCGGGGCCCAGCGCGGCGGCTTCGTCGGCCAGCCACACATGGGGCGCGGTGGCGTCGGCGGCAGAGTAGACGGCCACGGTGCGGATACCCAGTTCCTGGCAGGCGCGGATAATGCGCACCGCAATTTCGCCCCGATTGGCCACCAGGATCTTGGAGAATAACTCACATTCTGAAGACGCCATAGTCGGTCTTTCCAATCGGCGCATTGAGCGTGGCGGCGAGGGCCAGGCCCAGCACCGTGCGTGTCTCTGCCGGGTCGAGAATGCCGTCATCCCAGAGACGGGCGGTGGCGTAGTAAGGGCTGCCTTCCTGCTCATACTTGTCCAGCGTCGGCTGCATAAAGGCGGCCTGTTCCGCCGGCGTCAGCAGCGCTTCACCCTGGCGTGCGAGCTGATCTTGCTTAACCGTCAGCAGCACGTTGGCGGCCTGCTCGCCCCCCATGACGCTGATGCGGCTGTTGGGCCACATCCACAAAAAGCGGGGGCCATAGGCGCGGCCACACATGCCATAGTTGCCGGCGCCAAAGGAGCCGCCGATGACCACCGTCAATTTGGGCACCTGCGCATTGGCCACGGCATGGACCATCTTGGCGCCATCACGGGCAATGCCGCCGGCTTCGTAGGCTTTGCCGACCATAAAGCCGGTGATATTTTGCAGGAAGAGCAGCGGAATCCGCCGCGCCGTGCAAAGCTCAATAAAGTGGGCTCCCTTGAGCGCCGACTCACTAAAGAGGATGCCATTGTTGGCCACAATCCCCACAGGGTAGCCCTGCAGATAGCTAAAACCACAGACCAGGGTCTCGCCATAGCGCGCCTTGAATTCACGGAAGCGACTGCCATCGACCAGACGCGCAATCACCTCGCGCACATCATAGGCGATCTTAAAGGAAGGGGGCACAATGCCATAGAGTTCCGCCGGATCATACAACGGTTCCTCCGGCGGGCGCAGGTCGAGATCCACCGTTTTGCGCCGGTTGAGGGTGGCGACGATCCCGCGCATGATCTCCAACGCATGGTCATCATCTTCGGCCAAGTGGTCAGCCACGCCGGAGATGCGGGTGTGGACATCGGCGCCGCCCAGTTCTTCGGCGCTCACTTCTTCGCCGGTGGCGGCCTTGACCAGCGGTGGTCCGCCCAGAAAGATCGTACCCGTGCCTTTGACGATGATCGCTTCATCGCTCATGGCCGGCACATAGGCGCCGCCGGCGGTGCACGACCCCATAACCGCCGCCAGTTGCGGAATGCCGGCCGCGCTCATGCGGGCTTGGTTGTAGAAGATGCGGCCAAAATCATCGACATCGGGAAAGACCTCATCCTGCATGGGCAAAAAGGCGCCCCCCGAATCGACCAGGTAAAGGCAGGGCAGGCAATTCTCCAGTGCGACCTGCTGGGCGCGCAGATGTTTTTTGACGGTCATGGGGTAGTAGGCGCCCCCTTTGACCGTGGCATCGTTGGCGACAATCAGGCACTCACGCCCAGCCACCCGCCCAATGCCGGTGACGATGCCGGCACAGGGTGCGTCGCCATCGTATAGCTCCCACGCGGCCAGCGGGGAGAGTTCCAGAAAGGGTGACCCAGGGTCGAGCAGCCGGTCGATCCGGTCGCGCACCAGCAATTTGCCTCGTTCAGTATGGCGTTGGCGCGCCCGCGCATCCTTGCCCTGCGCCACCTGGGCCAAGCGGGCGCGTAATTCAGCGACCAACGCTTGGTTGTGGGCAGCATTGGCCTGGAACTCTGCGCTCTGTATATTGACTTGCGATTCGATCACATCCATCATTGGCTACACTTTGTTGCGTTGGCGGCAAAAGGCTCAACCTTGGGGGGCCGTGTTGCGTGACGCGTGTTGCGTATTGCGCGACGCACTGGTTTATTATCTCATGTTACGCACCTTCAAATTTTCATAAGTTCTGTCCTCGTGTAGGGAGCATCCTCAGATGCGGCTTTGTTTGCGCTGGAGTCGCATCTGAGGATGCTCCCTACACGAATTAACTAAAACCCCGCGTAACATGAGTTATTATGACAAAAGAGCCCAGTTTCGTAAAATTCCTTTAATACTAAAACGGGTGCACTTCACTTTGAGGGGAACGTGCCAGGGACGGACCCCAAGTAGCGCTGTGCACGCGTCAAGCACTTGGTCCATCCCCGGCACGTTCCCTCCTGGCCAGTGCAAACTCATCCTAAAGCTGAAATACACCCTACTAAAACGGCAAAGGTTGCAAAGCGTGGGAATGACACTATAATGATAGTGAATTCATGATAGTGAATTCATGATAGCAAATTCATGATAGTAAATTCATGGTCCCCGATTGCAGGCTGATCGTTTAAACACAACTAGGAAAGGCATAACACGTGAATCGTACTTTGACCTATGTCGGTCTGATTGGCTATCTTTTTATCGGCACGGCTGCGGTGCTGATTCCGTCGGTGATGCCGGCGATTACCAAAGAGTTTGTTGCGGCCGGTCTCACCCTGGCGGCCATTGGCTTGATCTTCCCGGCGCGGGCGGTGGGTGGTCTTCTTGGCAACCTGTTGGCCGGCGTTGGCTCCGACCTGGTGGGGCGGCGGCGGCTGGTCTGGCTCTCGGCCTTGATCCTGGCCATCGCGTTGGCGTTGACCGCCGGCGCCCAACTCTGGCTGCTCTTTGTGGTGGGCTTTATTCTGGTCAGCATTGCACAGTCATCACTCTCCACCGGGATCAATGCCCTCATTGCCGACGCCAACCGAGAGTCGCGCGGGCGGGCGCTCAACACACTGCATGGGGTCTATGGGGTAGGCGCGGCCATTTCTCCGCTCATTATCGGCTATCTGCTCAGCCAGGGGGTGCCGTGGCGCTGGGCCTTGGGCGGGACCGCCGCCATTTGGCTCGCCTATAGCCTGGTCGCCTATCGTTTTGCGCGGGCGGAACAGACGCCGGCCGAGGAGAGCAAGGCGCAAGGGCTGGATCTGACGATGCTGCGCGATGGGCCCTTTCTGGCGCTCTTTGTCATTGCCTTTGTCTATAACGGCGTCGCCTATAGCCTGCTGGGCTGGATCGCGCTCTTTATGGAGCAGTCGGCCGGCTTTTCCACCTTTCTTTCGGTCTCCATGGTCTCGGTCTTTTATGTCGCGCTCACCCTGGGGCGCTTTGGCTGCGCCGCCTTTGCCGAGCAACTGGGCTATGCCATGACCCTCATGGTGTTGGCCGTGGGCATTACCGTGACCTATCCGCTGGTGTTGCTGAGCCAGCCTTGGCTGGTGGTTGTCGGCACCTTTCTCACCGGGCTCAGTCTTTCGGGCCTCTTTCCCACGGCGCTGGCCTATGGTTCGCGCCTCTATCCCGAACAGACCGGCACCGTGACCGGCACGTTGAGTATTGCCATGACGCTAGGGGCCATGGCGCCGCCGCTGTGGACGGGGGTGATCGCCGAGCAGTGGGGCTTCCAAAGCGCGCTGGGCGTGAACTATCTGATGGTGTTGCCGCTGATCTTGATTGCCTTCTACTTGGGACGGGTGGAAAAAGGGAACGCGGCATCGCGGCCGGCGGTCGATGTGGCGGGTGGCGGGTAGCGAGTGGTGGGGCGTGTGCAGATTTAATCCGCGCATTCTAGAGCCGCATCTGTCAATGGCGCCCATAAAATGTTACAGTGTCAGGGAATTGTTGCGAGTTTAGCCCACGCGGATGCGCCGGCGTGCGTCTTCCTGGAAGGGGGCGGCGGATGGTGAAGAACAGGAGGTGTACAGCGCCCTCTTCCAGGAAGACCTGGGTAACCACCTCCACCCTAGCAGAATTTCGTTCACAGTACACAAGTACAGTGTCACGCAAGTTCTGCTAGATTATTGCATAAAAAAAGTCCGGGCTACTTGCAGTTCCCCCGAAGCGGTTTCTAGCCGCACTGCAAATAATCACCGGACAACCGTGATTATATATTATGCTGGAAAAATGCGCAAATTCGGATTAGCGCGAAATGCAATTAAGTCATTGCTGCTCCGCGCGACACAGAACTTGGCCTGCGGGCGGCGAGTGGCGAGTGGCGAGTGGCGGGTCAGGCCAAGTTCTGTGTCCGCCACCCGCCACCTGTGGGCACACCGTCAGGCTGAGCCACGAACATGTGAAGCCCCACCATTACGAAGCAGGCGTGGGAGTGGCTGGGGTAGGATGGTCCAGCGTATAGGTGTCAATGACGTCACCGCGGCGTGTGACAAAGCGGAAGTTGATTGATGTCGCGCTCGCTTCAATGAGCATGGCGCCGTAATCCTGATTATAGCGCACCTGACTGCCCGCCACCACCGTCGTAAATTTATAGAGCGATGAGTTGCCGCCGGCGCCATTGACAAAGTAGGGAATATTATCGTGCACAATCCGTTCATAGAGATGATCATGGCCGGCCAGCACGGCATCGGCCCCCCACGCCTGGAAGGGCCACTGCAAGCGTGTCTGTGAGCCATGACGACCGGAAGAATAAGGGGGGTGGTGGAGCAGGATAACTTTCCACGGTTCTGTGGCCGTGGCCAGCTTTTTACGGAGCCAATCGGCCTGGACAGAGTGGACGCCGTTGCCATCGGGCTCGTGCGCGTCGCTGTCCAGCGCAAAGAAGTGAACCGGCCCTTGCACAAAATCGTAGTACCGCTCATTGCCCGGCAGGGTGAAGTAGTCCAGATAGGGCGTGGCGCCCTTGGTACGCCAGTCATGATTGCCCAAAATGGGGAAAAAGCGATTTTCTAGCGCGCCCGTTCCATAGCTGCCCTGGTAGTTACCGATATATTCGTGAAAATATTGACCGATATTGGCGTCAATCGTCGCCGCGCTGCCATCGGGATAGTTATTATCGCCCAACGCCACAATAAAATTGGGCTGCCAGCCTTTAACCAGTTGCGCCACCGCCGCTTCACTGCGGCCATCCTCACCAAAATCGCCAAGCACCGCAAAACAGACCTCGGCCGCGCTGACCGCACAGGTTTCATGGGGCGCCAGTTTGGTGACACTGGCCAGCACCGTGTTGTGCTGCGGCAGCAAAAGCCCCAGGGAGGAGTCATAAAGGCCCCCCAGCAATAACAGAAGCGCCAGACCAACGGCCAACAGGGGAAGATAGAGCGGGAAAAACCGCCGCGGGAGGAAGCGCAACGGCAGACGGCGATAGACAGATTTCATAGCTTACTAACTTTCTTTGACACTCATCGACACCACGCGCTAAACGTGGAGTGGGCTGCTAACGTCCGGCGTCAAGCGCACGCCGTACAGCCTGCGGCATGAGTCCACAGTGATATACGCAAAATATACGTTTAAGATTGTACCAGCCAAAGATGAAAATCAGATGAAATGAAGCAAAGTCGCCACCGCTCAGCCCCCCTATACGGTGGCGTTTTTAGCAAGGGCGGGCCATGTGACGCGTTACGAAATCTTGAACGCACAGACGGAGCAGCAGAACCAAATTGTAAGTTGACAGGCGCACAACTTGCGCTATAATCAGGTTATCTCTAACTTTTGATGCAGCCAAACAACCCTATGTTCGGTCTTCCTTTCTGCCGACCTCCACAGCAAGGAGTTGAGAGCCCATCACCCTCATCCTCCTGACCTTCGCACCCACAGCAGATTGGCGCTGTGGGTGTTTTTTATGAAAATTTGCCCAATCGTGTTGCGTTACCTGCAACGCGTCGCCGCCATGCTGGGAGTGTGTTTGTTTACTCAACCATTCTCAGTTATGGAGGTGACCCAATGGCGTTTTGGCATAAGAAAGAAGATGATTTTGAGGGAATGCGTGATCTCATTACGCAACAGCCTGGCATTTCCGCCGCCGAGTTGGCCCGTTTGTTGCATGTAGATCGGTCAACCATTATACGGCGATTGCCCAGCATGAATGACGCAGGTATTTACCTGTATGAAGATGACGCGGGGGGATTATATCCTTTTGATCCCAAGGCCGACTGATAGTCAGCGTAGATTGCCGAATTGGGTGGCGAGTGGTAAGCGGCGTAAGACTCGCCACCCACCACTCGCCACCCGCTCTCTCTTGTTGATCCGCTAACGCACGAAGAGACAGCAATGTTTGATGAATTTTCGCGACTGTTGCGGGATTTGCGCATGACGTGTGCTATGCTCAAATCAGTTGCAACGAGTAAGCATTACGATAGTCATTGAAAGGAAGCATCATGTCACGAGTGGAAAATAAAGCAGCGCGACTTGGCCAGATTGAGGCACTGCTGCTGGCTCATCCGGAAGGGCTAAAACCGGCCGAGATTGCCCGTAAATTGGAGGTCAACCGCTCAACGATTACGCGCTGTCTACCCGACCTACCAAAACATATTTACCCTGATGATTTCGATGAGGGACGTTGGAAGATCGACCGCAGCAACTATCTGGTCCATTTGCGCTTAACGCTTCATGAGTCGATGGCGATTCATCTGGCGGCCCGGTTATTGGCGACGCGCATGGATAAAAAGAATCCCCATGCCGCAGCGGCATTGCGCAAAGTGGGTGAATCACTAGATCGGATTGCGCCGCGTGTTAGCACCCACCTGCGCCTTTCCGCTGATGTGATGGACGATGAAGCGCAACGCCATGATCCCAAATATTTGGAGGTGCTGGAAAAACTGACACTGGCATGGGCGGAGGGGCGGCGTGTCACCCTCTGGCATCGAGGCAAAGATGAACGCATTCGCGAATACACCTTTGCGCCCTACTTTATTGAACCCTACGCCGTGGGTCAGACCACCCATGTCACCGGCGTCCACGGCGATCGGGAACAGCGTATTACCTTTAAGCTGGAACGGATCGAACGCATTGAAGACCTGCGGGAATCCTACACCATTCCGCCCGAATTTGACCCGCAAGAGCAACTGAAAGACGCCTGGGGCATCTGGTATACCGATGGCGAGCCGGTGACGGTGCAACTCAAGTTTCATCCTCGCGTCGCCCGGCGCGTGCGCGAGACGCGCTGGCATCGCAGTGAAAAAGTAATGGAACAGCCCGATGGCTACCTGCTCTGGGAAGCCACCATTGCCGAACCCCAAGAGATGCTGCCCTGGATTCGCGGCTGGGGTGCGGATGTAGAGGTGTTAGAGCCAACGAACTTACGCGTTAAATTACTGAGCGAAATCAAACGCTACATGCGTGCTTATGGACTTGATGAAGTAAACTCGCCTGCCACTAATTCCGGTGATGAAATCGACTTCGATGATCAGCGTGCAAATAGTTTGTTTCGTAGCTAAGGAGCTTACTATGCAACTCTATAATTATCAGAAAAAAGTAGCCAAACTTCTCCGCCAGGGTAAAAATGTGATCCTAAAAGCACCAACCGGCACGGGAAAGACCTTGGCTTCGTTGTGGCCCTTTATCGAAGCATGGGACCGAAATCAGCCAACAGTGTTCCCACGCAAGTGCATCTATTCAGTACCAATGCGCGTCTTGGCGAATCAATTTAAAGCAGAAATACACAAATTGATTACGGAAGAAATGGTACTCGCTGAACCACCAGAGGATAAGATTCAAACAGGTGAACAATCCCAGGATCCTAAGTTTTTAGGTGATCTAATCTTCGCCACCATTGACCAAAGTTTGAGTAGTGCGTTGGCCGTTCCCTATTCGCTTTCACCGGGGATGGCCAACCTCAATGCCGGCGCTTTCTACGCCAGCTATCTGATCTTTGATGAGTTTCATCTCTTTCCGTTGGCCGATGACGCAGGAGCGGAAGGGGCCTTGACGACCGTATTGCAACTGCTGATGGAGGTCAAGGGGATCGTGCCCTTTGTGCTGATGACGGCGACCTTTTCCAGCACCATGCTTCACGAATTGGCACATCTGCTGGATGCCGAAGTGGTGCAGGTGTCGCGCGAAGAGTATGCCGCCATTGCCGCAGGAGGGACAGGAAAGATGCGTAGTCGTCACTATTGCGTTCACGAGACAACGCTTTCACCACAGGCAATTCTGGCGCAGCATCAACAACGCACTCTGGTCATCTGCAACCAGGTGCAGCGCGCCCAGGAACTCTTTCTGGCCCTCCAAACGGCAACCAAAGGGACGGCGATTCAGGTAGAGCTGCTCCACAGTCGCTTTCTACCGGCCGATCGGCAGGCCAAAGAGGAACGCATCCGCCGCGAATTTGGCAAAGATCGGACACAGTGGAGCGTGGACAGCATGATCGTGGTGGCCACCCAGGTTATCGAAGTGGGGCTGGACATTACCTGTGAGACGCTCCACACGGAAATTGCCCCGGCCAATGCGATCTTCCAACGGGCCGGTCGCTGTGCTCGATATCCGGGGGAACAAGGGACGGTGCATCTTTATGCGGTGCCAACGCGAGAACGCGCCGGCGTTCTCTACCCAGACTATCTGCCCTATCCCAAGTCCCTCTGTGAAGGCGCTTGGCAAAGTTTTCTACCCCGTTCAGGGCAAGTGCTTGACTTTGAAGATGAACAGGAAGTAATTGACGAAGTACATACAACCAGTGATCGCGAACTCTTGGCGGCAATGCAGCGACAACGGGGGGTACTGTGGCAAGACATTTATGCCGCCATGCAAGAAGGGGCGCGTGAACAGCGGCGCAACTTGATTCGACGCATTGACAACATTACCGTCCTGGCTGCGCCCATACCGACGGCGGCAGGCAATCCCTTTCGCGCCCAAGGCTTTGGCCTCTGGCGGGGAACGGTCAAGGGGCTGCTGCGGACGCTAGAGGAGTATGCCCAAGAATGGCAACCAGCGGAAGATGCGCAAAATTGGCTCATGCAATTTCCGCTGGCAACAACACCCAATCCCGACGATCCGACCGAACTGGTGACCATCAATTGGCAAGAGGTGACCGACGCTTCCTTGTTGGATGGCACAGCGTTGGTGGTGATCAACAGTGCGTTTTGCGCTTATGACGCTGATCTAGGTTTTCGCATCGTCCCCCCCGAAGCCGGTGGTTGGGCGTCCGCTGCCGGGGAGTTCAAGCAGCGCAACAGTCAAGATGGCTTCAGCTATGCACTGGAAAGTTACACCGATCACATTGGCAATATGCTGAAGGTCTACCGGCGCGACTTTGCCACCGACTATGCCTATATCGAACAACGGTTGGCCCAGGCTTGGGACCTGCCTCCAACAGGCTTGACAAAGGCGATCCAAAGCGCCATTGCTCTCCATGACCTGGCCAAGATGGACAAACGTTGGCAACGGTGGGTGCGGCTTTACCAACAGGGCATTGGCGAACCGATTACCGATGACAGCTACATGGCTGTCCACACCCATTGGTCACCCATCGACGCGACCCACCGAACAGCCAAGCAGCAAGCGGATCGCCAGTGCAAACGCCCGCCCCATGCCGGAGAAAGCGCCGTGGCAGGCGCGATGATCGTGGCTGAACTTTGTGGTCATGATGATCTAACCCGCGCTGTGCTAACCGCCATCACCCGCCACCACAGCGCCCAAGCTCATGAATTTCGGGATTATGAGTTACATCCCGCTGCGGCGAAAGCGGCGGTAGCTGCCCTGGCGCTTACTGATTTGGGGCCAATTCAAAATGCGCTGATCGCCAAAGCGCCCCCGATCCGATTAGAGGATTATCTGGTGGAGCCGCAAAAGTTTCAAGCTCTCTTGCTTTATTTGTGGATTGCCCGCATGTTGCGACTGTGTGATGGGCTATCACAGGAAGATTAGAAAGATGGTCCTAGCCAATATTCCCTCTGTAGAATCGTTGCTAGGACCCATAAGAATAAATATCTTTCAATATTCCCTCTCAAGGAATCGTAACTGCATTTTATCAAATTTAGGTATGAAGCACAAAATGATCTCCAAGCGAAAATTGGCTATTGACAACACCGCCAATGCCATGCTAAAATCGCCAAGAAATACAATCCCATATATATTCTTATGGTAGGAGGACATTTTGAAACAACCTAATGCATTGATTATTATCCAGAGCCAAAAAGAAATTGCCTTTAGGCTCCAAAAGATTCCTTATCGTCAGTTTGGCATGTATCTTGCTCCTTTCAAGCAATGTTTTCCACATATGAGGTGGAATCCATATAAACGTCAATGGCATCTATCCGTTGATGATCTTCAACGGTTATATGAAACGTGTCGGCTGATGTTTCACCCTTTCAACGTACGCATTGTTTCAGATGATTATAATGTAGACAAGCAAGCAATACAACTCAGCCTGTTTGGAAAAGAAAGCGATTGATTATTTTACACAGGGTATTGCGCTGTAGTGCGAAGACCGCAGACGGGCACGAGGTCGGGCGGAATGAGCAGATCTTATTTCACCAGTGTAGTCTCCCGCCCGACCGCATGCCCCTACCACAATGACGGGAATTATGATCGAATTGCAAAGGAGGTAATGCTTGTATCAACAACACTATTTTATTCCCAAAGAATCGGGTACGTTGACCGATACTTTGGTGGCCTTTGGCATGGCCGAAGTCATTAAAGAGATCGTGCAGCGTAGCATGGGCAGTGCGCAGGTTGTGTTACAGGATCGGGGTAGTTGCTATGTGGTCGATGCCGGTGTGGTGGTGGAGGCTGACTGGATCGAACAAGTCGGCACCTTTGAGCAGATCCCCTATCTCACCAGCAGCAAGGTCGCCGCGCCGGTCGACCTGCCTGGATTACGGATGCGTGATATTGATGCGGAGTGGGAACATTTTCGCCAATACAACGAGCAGCGCAAACAACTGGCCGAACGCAAGATAACCGGCGACGAGTTGGAACAGCAGTTGGCTGATCGCAAACCAGCAGCGGATTGGACGGTAGTAACTTACCTGGGTGATTATCGCATGCAGGCGCAAGCGATCCACAACGGACTGGTGGAACAGTGGCGCCGCTCGGGTGAAGGTCTATCTGCACTCAATCTGCGCACACTGCTGGGCATCTTCGCATCGTTAACTGCCGACCGTGGCAGCTTGATCGAAGCGTGGAAAAAAGGCGCTAAAGCTGGCGGCTATGATGAAAGCGTGACTGCGTCGCAGCTTTTTAACCCCCACATGGGCAAAGGGCAGAATCGCGCCAAAGCTAACGGCCTGAGTATGGGCAATGAGAAGAATTTCTGGCTGCTCGATTATCTAAAAGCCGTTGGCCTCTGGGCAGCGTCGGCGCCGCGCAACGCCACCAATGCCGATCTGCGCAAGACCTACATTCTGGCGCCTCACTCGTTGGCATTGAGCCATCATCAACATATCTTCAAAGCATTTCGTGAACGGCTTTGGAACAGCACCTCGGTTAAGCTCGACATTATGGCTGCGCTGCTCTATGTCGATACGCTGCTGGAGTACACGATTGAGGCCGAGCAACTGAACATCTTTCAGCAGCGCAGCGTGAGCAACCTGGTGGCGGGTATGCATGTGGCGACCTACCAACTGCTCAGCCAGAATTCCTACACCATGATGAATCTTTCCTTTCTGGGCTTGCCCGATTGGTTGCCAGAGATCACTTCGTACCAAGACGCGCGCCGCTACCGCACCATTGTACAGGAACATATTGAGCGCATCGGTGTGATTGAAGAAGAAAAAAGCGAAGGCAATACCCTTCTCCAGCGCTACCGGGACTTTGCCGCCGGCAATGATCTGCAACGCTTCTTTGCCTTTAGCGTCGGCTATGGCAACTACCTGATCAGTGCGTTGGAGCGCAGCGCTTTTTATGTCAAACCCTTTAGTGAAGAGAATCTAGAAAGGCTTCTCACCATGACTTCACCCAAACTAACCCCCATTGTCGAGAACCAAGGCTTTCGCAACATAGCCGAAGCGATTCGGCGCAGCACCGTCATCCCCCAATACATTGGGCGCAAAAGCAGCAATTTTGAGGTGCGCTATGGCTTGGGTCAGGAGCTAAAACGCAAGGCCCAATACGCCGACGATTTCATCCAGGAGTTGGGCGCCTTTATGCAGAGTTACAACGAAGAAAACGCGCGCGTCCATGAGCGTACCAAAGGTCAATCACGGCGCAAAGCCATTACCACTGACGACATCCAGGCCATTGTGCAGTTGATTGATGAACATGGCTCCCAGACGGTCTGCAATTTGCTCATTGCCTTTGGCTATGCCCGTGATCCCAAGGAGCCGGCGACGCCACAGACAGAACCCGCGTAGGGGCGTACCCTTGCGGTCGCCCAAGACGCAGGGGCGACCGCAAGGGTGCGCCCCTACGAATCATCATTCTTTTGAAGTGACTTTATACACAAGAAAAACATTTATAACACGATCAGGAGTATTTAAGCATGACTACCATTTATAACCTTTCGATTGCCGCTCAGGCCACCATTAACCTCCATTCGCTCAACAACGAAGGCGGCGAAGGCAACCAGATCCAGACCCGTATTGTCAATGTTGTCGATGAAACCGGGCGACTGCACAGTGTCAACGCGATTAGTGGCGATATGCTCAAACATATCCAAGCCGAACATCTTTACGCCGTTAGCCGCGACCGCGGCTTACCCCTGTGTGCGGCCTGTGCCATCTTTGACGCCAACCGCATGTCCGCCGATGAAGAATTCCGGGCGTGGCTCAAACAAAAGGAGAAACCAACCCAGATTCAGATCATCGACCGCCTGCTCTCCTGCACCTTGGATGACATCGAGGGCAATCTCATCACTGAAGGCCAGTCAACGCCGCGCAAGAGCGTGGTCGAGTTTGGCTGGGCCGTCGGTCTGCCTGATGCCGTCACCACCGAGCAATATTTCCATGTCAAGTATGACCCGGATCGGCGGGAAATTCCTACTGACAAGAAAGAACGTGAGGGCAATCTCGGCCAGGCGATCTTTCATCGTCCGGCCAATAGTGGACAATATGCCATTGTCTGTAACATTGAGGCGCAACGGATTGGCTACAACGATATCAACCAAAGTCACGCTATTGACGCGGTTGGGCGTAAGGCGCGGCTAGCGGCCCTGTTGGAGAGTGTACTCTACACCTTTATCCAGCCCAATGGCGCCATGCGCAGCACCCAACACCCTCATATTGTTGATGTGAAAGGTGTCGTTAGCTACAGCACGGCCTCAGCGCCGGCGCCATTGGTTAGCCCCTTGAACCGCGGCTTTGTCGAACAGACCGAACGGATTGCCCAATCGTTGAATCAACTTCACGCCAATCGCATTGTGGTGCAACGTTTTGCCAACCTGGCCGACCTGACCGAATTATTCCAGGGGTTGATCAGCCAGTGTGAACCCTATGCCTTCCGCCACTAGAGTAACAGGATAATCTCATGTGGTATATTACAACTTTTCAGCCTGTGAGTCTCATCTCACTCAAGCTGGCCACGGCCACCTCGACCGGCGGGAAGTCGCTCCTGTTGCCCACGCCCTATGCACTGAAGATGGCGGTGTTGGCCCAGGCGATTCAGCAGGCGGGTGTCGCTATGGGGCAGACTCTGTGGCCGTCCATTCGTGACGCCAACGTCGCTCTGGTTGGGCCAGAACAGATTGCAGTGACCAATACCTTTACCAAGATCCTGAAACCGATGAAGGGCAAACCAACGCTTGATGAGGAAACGGGACTGACACGCGGGATGATCAACACCATTGGTTTTCGCGAATATGTCCAGTGGCAAGGGGTATTACAGCTTGCTTTTGCACCGAGCATACCGATGATAGAAGAGCAGGAGGCGCCTTGGTCACAATGGCTCACAACCATTCAGTATGTGGGCAAGCGGGGCGGCTTCATGCAGGCGATAGCTGCTTCACAGCTAGTAGAGGAATTGCCGGCAACCTTCACTCGTCTGGACGAAACGACAGAGGAATTCACGCTGGATGGCACCTTGCAACTGATGGATGACTGTGCGCCCGAGGTGACCTTCGAGCAGGTTGACATCTATTCCGGCAAGAACATGCGCACCGGCAAAGACCGCCTTCTCCGTCCCATCATCCTCCCCTATCGGGTGGAGCGGAGCAGCCGGGGCTACACGCTTTATCGGCGGGTGGAGTAGGGGGCAGGCAATGGGATTATCCGGATACGTTGTTCGGCGATAACGGTGAAATAACCGGCCCAATCTGGCCGACTGTCCAACGCAGCAAGGACAATGGCGACAATCCGTGCCGGCGGCAGGCCATGGAGGCGACAGAGAATGATACCACTTGCTGCCGGCAGCCTCGCGCGAAAGGCAAGCTCGCCAAAATCTTTGTCAAAGGTGAGGATTAAGCGAGTTTCTGCCTGGGCGCGGGCCAAAATAGCAGGATCTTTGCTGCCACGCGCATCGTCCCGAATCCAGACGACATCATGACCTACGCTGCGTAAGGCATCAACTAGATCGCCAGGACAATTTTCGTCAGCCAGGATGCGCATAGCCTAGGCCGCCACCGGATAGACTTTTTCGGCGTGCAGCGTGGCGCTGGCATACTGGAGACACGCGAGCACATCGGCATGAGTTAAACCCGGATAATTGCGTAGGATGTCGGCTTCTGACCAATCCGACGCCAGCAGGTCAACAATGAACTCGACAGCCAGCCGCGTCCCTTTGATGACAGGCTTGCCGGTTAAAATCTCAGGGTCGATCACAATCCGATCTTGCCAATTCATAGAACGATCCTTGTTGATAACGAATCCTATTGCCGCAAAAATTAAGCGGCCAAATCGCTAGGTTGTATTCAACATACCAGAAAGAGGTCACCATGTCAACCATGTACACAACGTCCCGCCCCTCGCCACCCGCCACCCCGCCCCTCGCCACCCGCCCCACCATCCCCCTCACCGCCCACCACATCCGCTTTACCGCGCGCGCCATCACTCCGATTCTCTTTGACGACTTCAAGGGCAGTTCGTTGCGCGGCGCCTTTGCCACGGTGCTGCGCCATACCTTCTGCCCCCAAAGCCAGCGCGACCCGGAGACCGAGCACTATCACCAGGCGCTCTGCCCGGTCTGCCGACTGCTCAGTGGCGAGGCGGATGATCCCGACGAGGGGGACACCCGCCGCGCCTATGCGATTGAACCGCCCCCGGAAGCCCCAAGCCACTTTGCGCCTGGCGCGACCTTCACCTTCGGCGCCGCGCTCTACGGCGAAAGCTGGGCCATGTTTCCCTACGTCGCCCTGGCCGCCGGCGGTATGGGCGAGTTTGGCGTCGGGCGGAAGGTGGCGGGTGGCGATGTGGCGGGTGGCGAGTACCCGCCCCCCGCGACTCGCCACTCACCAACAGCCACCCGCGGCAAATTCGTGATCGAACAGATCGACGCGGTCAATCCGCTGACAGGGGAGACCCGCTGCATGATGGCGCCGGAGGAGCGCATGGTGCGCACGGAGACGCTGCCGGTGACCGATGAGGATGTACGTCAGGCGACGGAACAGTTGTTGGCGCACCTGGCCATGCAGGGCAACCAGCTCACGCTTGACTTTCTCACGCCCATGCGCCTGGTCACACAAGGCGAGCATACGGCCAAGACGCCGGACTTCTTCCCACTAATCAAACAGACAGTGAAGCGCATTCTTGACCTGGCCCACCAACATGGCCAGGGCCGCCCCACCATCGCCGGCGCGCCGGTAGTGCTCAAACGGGACATCTACCCCTACGCCGACCAGGTGCATCTGGTTGCGGACCAAACCCACTGGTGGGATGTCAAGGGCTATTCCAGCCGTCTCGGTCGCCAACAAGTGCTGGGTGGCTACATCGGCCGCGCCACCTACCACGCCCCCGACTGGCGCCCCCTCCTCCCCTGGCTCCTCTGGGGCCAAAGCACGCACGTGGGGAAGAATGTGGTGAAGGGGTGTGGGGTGTATCGGGTGGCGGGGGGCGAGGTGGCGGGGCGTGGGTGGCGGGTCGTGGGTGGCGAGTAGCGGGTGGTCACTCGCCCCCCGCCACCTCGCCCCCCGCCACCACTAAATCAACGAACAAGACGGAGGTCATTGCATGAAATGGACAAGCTACGACGATTGGGTAGAGCAGGTGCATGTTGCCATCACACGGGCGCCGTTGTGGGACTTTCGCACCTATCGCAAAGCGCTCTTTTTAGCCGATTTGGCTTGGTTTGATGCAGAAAAACTATTAGCTGCACCACAAGGGCGCACCACTGCCTGGCAATTGGTGGATGCAGCCGCTTCTGTGCCGGCGAACATTGAAGAAGGCTATGGCCGCGGCTTTGGCAAAGATTATGGCCGCTTTTTACGCATTGCCTTGGGCTCCGCCCGTGAAACCCAAGGCTGGTACTATCGCGCTCGCCACGTCTTTGCCAATGATGTCATCGATCATCGGCTCGCCTTACTCAATGAAATCATCGCCGGCCTGGTGACGACATCCGCCCAACAGCGCAACACGCCCCCTGCCACTCGCAACACGCCCCCCGCCACCACGAAAGGAACCCATCATGCCTAAAATCCAACATCTCATCATCGACGAGTTCGGTAGTTTTGTCGCCAAGCATCAGGGGCGACTGCGCGTGACGTGCCAGGGGGAGAAGCGCCTTGATGCGCCGATTATGCATCTGGAAACAGTGCTGGTGACCGGCAAGGGGGTCAGTCTGAGCAGCGATGTGGTGGCCGCCTGCGCCGAAGAGGGGATTCCGATTCACTTTCTGGACAGCCGCGGTCATCCCGTGGGCACGTTGTATAGTGCAGGGTTGGCCGCCACGGTGGAGACGCGCCGCGCACAACTGCTGGCGCTGCAGGATCGCCGGGGCCTCGCCGTGGCGTTAACCATTGCCGAGGGTAAGATCCGCAATCAGGTCAACCTGCTCAAGTACATGAGCAAAAACCGCAAGGAGAAGGAGCCAGAAATTTTCGAGGCCGTGCGCCTGCTGGCCGACGACGTGCAAGATCACCTGGCGGAACTAGACCGGCTCCGGATCGAGCCGCTCTATACCTCGATTGAACAGTGCCGCGGCCAACTGCTCTCGATCGAAGGCCGCGCCGCCAGCAAGTATTGGCAGGCCATCGGCAAACTCTTATTGGTCGAAGCAGGGTGGCCGGGTCGCGTCACCCAAGGGGCCACCGATTCCTTTAACAGCGCGCTCAACTATGGCTATGGCATTCTCTACAGCCAGGTGGAACGGGCGCTGGTCTTGGCCGGGCTCGATCCCTATGGCGGCTTTCTCCACACCGATCGGCCGGGCAAACCAAGCTTGGTTTTTGACATGGTCGAAGAGTTCCGCCAGACGGTGGTCGACCGCACCGTCATGGCCATCTTCAACCGGGGCACGGCCATAGAGATGGACGAGCGGGGCAGACTGACCGAAGCCGCCCGCCACAGCCTAGCCGACAAGGTGCTGGCCCGGCTGGAGGCCGCCGAACGCTACGAAGAGAAGCGCCATCCCCTGCGCCAGATCATCCAGATGCAAGCACGGCGGTTGGCTGTTTACCTGCGCGGTGAGCGCAAAGAGTACGAAGCCTTTGTGTCAGTGTGGTGAGTAGCGGGTGGTGAGTGGCGGGTGGCGGTGTGGCGAGTACCCGCCACTCGCCACCGCGCCACTCGCCACCCGCCACTGGAACATCCACCATGAAATGCCTACTCATCTACGATATTCCCGATGACAGTGCCCGCGCCAAGATCGCAGACTTTTGTCTCGACTATGGCTTGGACCGGGTGCAATATAGCGCCTTTCTCGGTGACTTGAGCACCAATCACCAGGAAGAGTTAATGCTCAAGATCGAAGCGCGCTTGGGCAAAGCCGCCGGCCGCATCGACCTCTTCCCCATCTGCAAACAGGACTGGCGCGGCCGGCTGGGCATCAGTCAGGGGATGTGAGTGGCGGGTGGCGAGTAGCGGGTAGCGGGTGATCACTCGCCACTCGTAACCCGCCACCCGCTACTCGCCCCTCGCCACCAGAAAGGAACAACCATGAACGATCTCGAAACTCAATGGTTCTTACGCGTTGTGGACTTGAAGCAGTATGAGTATTGTCCACGTGTGGTCTATTACGAATATTGTCTGCCCGGGGTGCGACCGACGACTTATAAGATGGACGCGGGCATCGCCGTGCAGGAGCGGGTGAATGAATTAGAAGAGCGACGCAGCCTGCGCGCCTATGGCGTCAAAGCGGGCGAACGTCACTATTATGTGCCGGTGCTTTCCGAGAAATTGGGCTGTAGCGGGCAAGTGGATATGGTGATTGAGACCCAGGATGACAACCGGCCGCGTCTGATCCCGGTCGATTTTAAGCTAAGCCGCCGCGAACCGGGCCGCCACTTTAAGCTGCAATTGGCCTGTTACGCCATGATGTTGGAGGATGATTGGGGCAAGCCGGTGGAAGAGGGCGCCATCTACCTGATCCCCAGCAAGCGGGTGGTCAAGGTGCCAATGACCAATCGCCTGCGTAACGACGCGATCCGCCACCTGCTGGAGATCCGGCGCATGGCGCTAACGCAGCAGATGCCCGCGGCCACCCCGCAACGCAGCCGCTGCGTCAACTGTGAATTTCGTCGTTTTTGTAATGATGTGGTATGATGGGGGGAGTGGCGGGTTGCGCGTGGCGGGTAGCGCAGTGGTTCGGTCTGCGTGAGTGGGCCGGCGGACCCTGCGTGATCATGCTTTGAGCGTCCTGGTTTCGCAAACCTTGCCTGTGCCGGGGGCCAAAGCGGGTCATTGGCACAAGTGTGCAAAGGCGTCCAGCGGTAGACGCACCGCAAACCTGCCCCCTTTTTCTGCAAAAATTGATTTGCGGATGACGCACCTTAAAAGCCGAATAGCTAAGCAATTTTGCCTGAAGTTGACCGTCTCAGACGGCCCTCATTGCCATTTTTGAATGCGCCAGGTCAAATTGGCCCAAATAACGGCAAACAAGACCAGCGGCAGCATTCCACGATCCGACAGAGCGGATATTGAAACACGTCGCTGCCCAAGCGCGACCAAACTAGGTCGGCGCAGCATTCCACGATCCGACAGAGCGGATATTGAAACTGGTTGATGGCGGCTCACGTTGCCCGGCGCATGAGGCAGCATTCCACGATCCGACAGAGCGGATATTGAAACATGACGTGACCATTGCCGGCCATACGCATGACGTGAGCAGCATTCCACGATCCGACAGAGCGGATATTGAAACATCGAGCAACTTTTGCTGGAACTCCTGAACGTCGCGCGCAGCATTCCACGATCCGACAGAGCGGATATTGAAACACCAATCAGTTCCAGGGGAGTATCGCAGTATTCTGTGCAGCATTCCACGATCCGACAGAGCGGATATTGAAACGCGCAGAAACTCTGGTTCCTCCGGTACAGTATCGCGCAGCATTCCACGATCCGACAGAGCGGATATTGAAACATAGGCTTTGCGGAAATCCTCCGCCGCCAGGGGATCGTCGCAGCATTCCACGATCCGACAGAGCGGATATTGAAACATTGGTCGCTGGCGTTCAGCGTGATGGCCTTCGCGCGCAGCATTCCACGATCCGACAGAGCGGATATTGAAACGTTTCGGACAGCCAGATCCGGTGCAAGAAGTCAACCTGCAGCATTCCACGATCCGACAGAGCGGATATTGAAACGCCGACCAGGATGCAATGTAACCATCTGTCAATGGGCAGCATTCCACGATCCGACAGAGCGGATATTGAAACATGAAAAAGTCAAAAATTGCCGGGTCATCATCTATGTGCAGCATTCCACGATCCGACAGAGCGGATATTGAAACTGAAACACCTCGGCGTCACCGCTACGCCCATCCGGGGCAGCATTCCACGATCCGACAGAGCGGATATTGAAACTGCCAGGCTCATACCAGTTTAAGGTCGCTGTATGCTGCAGCATTCCACGATCCGACAGAGCGGATATTGAAACAGCGTCACCAGTTGCCTGATGGCGCCGGGCTTGGAGTTGCAGCATTCCACGATCCGACAGAGCGGATATTGAAACGCCGCCCCGGATTCCCAGCCAACTCCTTCAACCTAGGCAGCATTCCACGATCCGACAGAGCGGATATTGAAACAAATCATTGACGCAGTACGCAACGGGCATTGCACACGCAGCATTCCACGATCCGACAGAGCGGATATTGAAACATCTTGGAGCCGTCCTTGCAGCATTCCGACCATCCCAGCAGCATTCCACGATCCGACAGAGCGGATATTGAAACTTGCTCCATTCTTTGTACCAGTTGTAGACTTGGCTGCAGCATTCCACGATCCGACAGAGCGGATATTGAAACTTTCACCTCAGCACCAGACAGCCGCCACCGGTGAGCGCAGCATTCCACGATCCGACAGAGCGGATATTGAAACTCGTGACCATAGCCATACGGTGCAACCTGGCCATACGCAGCATTCCACGATCCGACAGAGCGGATATTGAAACATATCGCCTCAAACTGTCGTGCAAAGCGCTGCTTTGCAGCATTCCACGATCCGACAGAGCGGATATTGAAACTCGTGACCATAGCCATACGGTGCAACCTGGCCATACGCAGCATTCCACGATCCGACAGAGCGGATATTGAAACCAAAAGGCACGAAAATTTAAGGTTTGATAGCTTGACGCAGCATTCCACGATCCGACAGAGCGGATATTGAAACATTTCACTGTTTCCATGATTGTCTCCTTTTCTATGCGCAGCATTCCACGATCCGACAGAGCGGATATTGAAACACGCATCAGCGTAAGTTGGACGGTGGAGCGGGACATGCAGCATTCCACGATCCGACAGAGCGGATATTGAAACTCAAGATGGCCAGCAAGAGCAGCGTCAAACGCTGGGAGCAGCATTCCACGATCCGACAGAGCGGATATTGAAACATAGTGCCTGATGCGGCAAAGGCGTTTGTGGATCGGTGCAGCATTCCACGATCCGACAGAGCGGATATTGAAACGTTTCACGCGCATGGTCGATGGTCGGGGTAGCGCAAGCAGCATTCCACGATCCGACAGAGCGGATATTGAAACGGCGAAGCAGCCGCTGCAATGGTTGCCGTCCGTGGCAGCATTCCACGATCCGACAGAGCGGATATTGAAACATTGATGCTCTCCCTGGCTGCGCAGATGACGGGGTGCAGCATTCCACGATCCGACAGAGCGGATATTGAAACGCTGTGGGGCCGGGCGGTCGAAATGGGCAGCGGGGGCAGCATTCCACGATCCGACAGAGCGGATATTGAAACTCGAAATCGCCGTTCAGGAGCTGGAGCACCACCGTGCAGCATTCCACGATCCGACAGAGCGGATATTGAAACACGCCACCGAGCATGAATGTACCTGGTCAGGAGACCGCAGCATTCCACGATCCGACAGAGCGGATATTGAAACACGAGCTTGGTCAGGCCGCCGCCAAGCTTGGACGCGCAGCATTCCACGATCCGACAGAGCGGATATTGAAACGGTCACGACCAGCGTCGGCGCCTGCCCGCCCTGCCGGCAGCATTCCACGATCCGACAGAGCGGATATTGAAACTGTAGGTGTTCGATGATGCGCGGTATCAGATACACCGCAGCATTCCACGATCCGACAGAGCGGATATTGAAACACGCGCTGCACCATGGTTTCCAGCGTCAGGTCACGAAGCAGCATTCCACGATCCGACAGAGCGGATATTGAAACTTCAAAATGCGGATGGGCATCAGGGAGCCTTGGATAGCAGCATTCCACGATCCGACAGAGCGGATATTGAAACTTCTGATTAAAGACTACAGATTGAACTAAAACTAAAGCAGCATTCCACGATCCGACAGAGCGGATATTGAAACATCACAACCGGCAGGCGCCGGGCCAGGCCAACTCTCGCAGCATTCCACGATCCGACAGAGCGGATATTGAAACAGCCGAGACCGGGCTCATAAGGCTCGCCTCCGAGCGGAGCAGCATTCCACGATCCGACAGAGCGGATATTGAAACAACTGTCGTTGATCGAGCGCAGCTTGGGATCATTCGCAGCATTCCACGATCCGACAGAGCGGATATTGAAACGCTGCGCGGATGACGACGGCGAATTCGGTAGCGCCGCCGGCGAAGCAGCATTCCACGATCCGACAGAGCGGATATTGAAACGACCGATTTTGTAAAGGTCAACAAACTGGTGAGTGCGCAGCATTCCACGATCCGACAGAGCGGATATTGAAACGTTGGTATGCGCACCAGACGATAGCCCAGAATGCCAGCAGCATTCCACGATCCGACAGAGCGGATATTGAAACGCTAGGGTGGCGCAGTGGCGAGTAGCGCGGCAACGTTCCACGATTCAACAGGACGGAGATTGAAACGCTTGCGCGGCTGTTGGCAGTAAGCGGCTGACTGCTGGCCTGTTCTTCTTCGTAGCTACCCGCTAGCAGCCACCAGCCAGCAGTTGCCAGCCACCCGCCACCTCCGACAGCCCGCTTTAGCGGGCGCCCTCTTCCTCTCTGCGCGGCTAGAGATTGAAACGCGTACGCGGCTGTTGGCGGTAAGCGGCTGGCTGCTGGCCTGTGCTTCTTCATAGCTAGCTGCTAGCCGCTAGCAGCCACCGGCTAGCAGCTAGCAGCCACCAGCTAGCAGCCACCAGCTATACTTCACTCCAGTGTTATGATGTTACAGTGCAATCTAGTCGATCAAGCTTTGCCACACAGTAGCTGCCGACAGCAACCCCCTCGTTAATCACCCAATGACCAATCACCCAATGACCAATCACCCAATGACCAATCACCCAATGACCAATCACTCAATGACCACCACCCATCCCAACGTTGTTTTTGTCCTGACCGATGATCAGGGCTATGGCGATCTTGCCTGTCATGGCAATCCGACCGTGCGTACGCCGAATCTGGATCAGTTGCATCACGCAAGCGTACGGCTGACCAACTATCATGTGGGGCCGACCTGCGCACCGACGCGGGCGGGACTCCTCACCGGCCACTATGCCAACAGCACCGGCGTCTGGCACACGATTGGCGGGCGCTCGCTCCTGCGCCAGAACGAGGTGAGCATGGCCACCTTCTTTGCCCAGGCCGGCTATGCCACCGGCATCTTTGGCAAGTGGCACCTGGGCGACAACTATCCCTATCGCCCTCAGGACCGTGGCTTTCAGGAGGTGGTGGTTCATGCCGGTGGCGGCATCGGCAACACTGCCGACTACTGGGGCAACAACTACTTTGACGACACCTACTGGACCCAAACAGGCTATCGGACCTACCAAGGCTACTGCACCGACATCTGGTTTAACGAAGGGCTCCACTTTATCGAACGCCACCGGGATCGCCCTTTCTTCTGCTACATCCCCACCAACGCGCCCCACTCTCCGCACCTGGTGGCGCCCCGTTACAGTGATCCCTATCTGGCCGTGACGCCCCATGCCGAACGGGCCAAATATTATGGCATGGTCACCAACATTGATGAAAACGTGGGCATCCTGCGCCAGAAGTTGGCCGAGTGGGGGCTGGCCGCGAACACCCTACTCATCTTTATGACCGACAATGGTTCGGCGGGCGGTGTCGAGACCGACGCCCAACATTTTGTCACCAGCGGCTTTAATGCGGGGATGCGCGGCCAGAAAAACTCGGAATATGATGGTGGTCACCGGGTGCCCTGCTTTCTCCATTGGCCGGCCGCCGGCCTGACCCAAGGTCGCGACATTAGGGTGGTGACTGCCAATGTGGACATCCTCCCTACGCTGATCGACCTCTGTGCCCTGGGCGATTGGCAGGCGCAGGACTTTGATGGCGTCAGTTTGGCCCCGCTCCTGCGCCATGACGCGTCGGTGAGCGTGGACGCCTGGCCGGAACGGGCGCTGGTGACCGATTCTCAGCGTTTGACCCACCCGGTCAAGTGGCGCAAGAGCGCGGTGATGACCAACCGCTGGCGGCTGGTCAATGGCCAAGAGTTGTATGATATGACGGCGGACCCCGGTCAGGCGCAGGACATTGCCGCAGATCATGGGGCAGTGGTGGCGGAACTACGGCAAGCGTATGAGGCGTGGTGGGTCAAGGTTTCGCAGCAATTTGATGCGGAGATCCCCATTCCCCTGGGCGACCCAGCCGCGCCCAGCGTGTTGCTCTCTTCCCATGATTGGCGCAACGAGCCGTGTGATTGTGTCTGGAATCAGTGTCAAGTGCGGGCGGGATTGCTCTATAATGGCTATTGGGAGGTGGATGTGATCAGCGCCGGCCGCTATCGTGTGGAGTTGCGGCGCTGGCCCCGGGAGGAAGATCGCACGCTCCGCGCGGGGATTCCTGGCCCGCTGGTCACCTATGGCGCCATGAGCCTGGAGAGTGGCTATGGCGGGGGGCATGCGCTGCCGATTACGATGGCGCGGTTGCAGATCGGCGCCTATGACCAGCAGCAGTCGGTCGAGGAGAACGACAAAGGGGCCATCTTCACCTTAGATCTACCGGCCGGCCCCGCCCATTTGCAGAGCTACTTTGGCAATGAAGCGGGGATGGACCTGGGCGCCTACTATGTCTACATCGACAAACTTGCTGACGCAGCGCCTCTCATGAGGTAGCCTGCTGCTTACTGTGACATTGTCGTGCTCGTGTTTTGTCAGATAAGTAAGGTGTGAGACCAGGGCTCCCGCTGTTTCTAGTACATTGTGGCGTAAATCGGGAACCCTCTCTGGGTGCGGCAGTAAATAAGCCAAAATTACTCGAGTGGATAGGGCAGAATTACTATGGGCTTATTTACGCCGGGATTTACTAGGCGCGTATGTATATCCAAATCATTTCTCAATTGCCTATTGGCATCTATGGCTGTGCTCAGTATCGTATGGGCGACTCCTCACAAATGGCAGTGGATTTTAGGCAATAATCATGCCGCCGTTTTGGTGAAAATCCCCGCGTATCCGATAATGTTCTAATGCTTGCTGTCGTGTAACTATTCAGCCGTCCCCTGAGCTTGTCGAAGGGGACGGCTGAATAGTTACGCTGTCGTGGATTTACGCCAAATTGTATGAGGGAGTTGCACCATGTTGACCAGGCCAACGTTTGCTGACGACGCGTTGAAGGCGCACAACATCAATCCGCTTACCGTTGATGTCCTCTGCGCCGGCTTTGCTTGCCATGATCTGGTCTTTGATGTGCCCCACCATCCTGGCCCCGACGAGAAGACGCGGGCCACGGCGCTGCTCAACTGCGGGGGCGGGTTGGCCTCCAACGGGGCGGTGACGGCGGCGCGGCTGGGCTGCAAAACTGCCTTTGTAGGCTATCTCGGTGCGGATGTCTATGGCGACCTGCACATGGCCGAATTGCATATCGCCGGTGTACAGACGGATTGGGTGATCCGTGGCGCCGAGCCAACCCCCCTCTCGGCCATTATCGTCAAACCCGACGGTGCACGCACGATTGTCAACTATCGGGGCCACAGTGAAGGCGCCTGCGCCGGTCAATTGGACCTGGCCCAACTCCACTGTAAGAGTATCCTGATCGACGGCCACCAATTTGAGCTGGCCAAGGAGTTAACCTGCTATGCCCAAGCCAAGCAGGTGCCGATGGTCATTGACGCCGACGCACTCCGCCCTCAGACGGAAGAGTTAGTCACCAGGGTCGATTATGTGGTGGCGTCGGAACGCTTTGCCTATGAATATAGTGGCCAGGTGAGCGCTGCCGCCGGTTTGGCCAAACTGGCCACGGTAGCGCCCAATGTGGTGGTCACCCTGGGCGCGCACGGCTTGATCTGGCAGCGGGGCGCAACGCGCGGTGAATTGCCGGCATTCCCCGTGACCGTTGTGGATACCACCGGCGCCGGCGATGCCTTCCACGGCGCCTTTGCCGCCGGGCTGGCCCTAAGCATGGGCTGGGATGAACTGCTACGCTACGCCAGCGCGGTAGGCGCGCTCTGTTGCACCAAAGCCGGTGGCCGCGTCGGCATCCCAACGGCCCAGGAAGTGGCAGCTTTCTTGGCTCGCACGCCCTAGTACACTGTAAACGAAATTCTGCTAGAGTAGAGGTGGTCACCCAGGTCTTCCTGGAAGGGGCGGCGGATGGTAAAAAACAGGGGGTGTGCGTTGCCCCTTCCAGGAAGACGCACGCCAGCGCACCTGCATTGGCTAAACTCACAAAATTTCGGTAACACTGTACTAGTACACTGTAAAGCAAATTATGACGGTTTAGCAAGTGGTGACCCGGTTACCGAATATTCCGGGATTAAGGCCGCAAACACGCTTGCCCTACGTCGAGTTTCATGGCCTTAATCCCGGAATATTGGTAGCGCCCTAAACTAGCGGAACTTCGCTGACACTGTACTAGGGATGCAAAGAATGAACCGGCTTCTGAACAACACCTATTGCACAGAGAAATTTACCCGCGTGGGGGCTTGCCTACTGCACCGCCTTTCACTTTTGTGATAGGCTGAGTTAGTCATAAATAACGAAAATGCTTAAAGGAAAAGGAAAGAGCATGTCTGGACAAAAAAATAATGGAATTACCGAAGCTGCGGTGCTCCAAGCGCTGAGCACCGTCCAAGAGCCCGAACTCCACAACGATCTCGTGTCGCTGAAGATGGTGCGCGATCTCACCGTCAATGGCGACCAGGTGGGCTTTACCATCATGTTGACCACGCCGGCCTGTCCGTTGCGCAGCCAGATGGAACAGGAGTCGATTGCCGCCATCAAGCGCATCGCGCCGGACGCCCAGGTCAATGTGCGTTTTGACGCCCAGGTGCGGGGTGATAGCCGCATTGCCGGCAAACTCAACATTCCGGTGAAAAATATTATTGCCGTAGCCAGCGGGAAGGGGGGGGTCGGCAAGAGCACTGTCGCCACCAATCTGGCGGTCAGCCTAGCGCTGGAGGGCGCGGCAGTCGGTGTATTGGACGCCGATATTTATGGGCCGAACATTCCTATGATGTTTGGCCTCTCCGGCAAACCGCGTGTGGAGGGCAACAAGATGGTGCCTTTTCAAGCCTTTGATGTAGAAGTGATCAGCATGGGCTTTTTGGTGCCGGAGGGCAAAGCGCTGGTCTGGCGTGGGCCCATGTTACACAAGGCGATCCAGCAACTCTTTACTGATGTGCGCTGGGGTGAGCTTGACTATCTCATCGTCGATCTCCCGCCCGGCACCGGCGACGCGCAACTGAGTCTGGCGCAGAGCGTGCCGCTGACCGGCAGCATTCTGGTCACCGGCCCCCAAGCTGTTGCTGTAAGCGACGCGTTGCGTGGAGCCGAAGCCTTTCAACAACTCCAGGTGCCGATTATCGGCGTCATTGAAAATATGAGTGGGGAGATCTTTGGCAGTGGCGGTGGTCAACGGGCTGCGCAACAACTGGGCGCGGAATATCTGGGCAGCGTTGACCTGGATCCGCAAGTGCGCAAGGGCGGCGACAGCGGTCTGCCCATTGTCGTGGCCGCGCCGGAAAGCCCCGCCGCGCTCGCCCTACGCCAGTTGGCGCGCAAGATCGCGGCGCGTGTCAGCCTCATGTCCATGACCCCTGACCCTGAACTGCGCATTATCTGACAGGCAATCATGGTTGGCGGTGCGCAGGCGTGATGCGCCGTCAACCAATCGCGCCTAAACGTGGGTGTCATTGGGGCAAAGCCTGTACTCCTACGGGTGCTTGTTGCTTTACAGCTTGTTCATCCTGTCGAACAGAACGTTGTTGTAATAGGGACGCAAAGAGGAGTTCTTTGCAAAACGAATGAAAGCCATTGTCGCCCTCATCACACTCATGCTTGTCTTCTTTTCTTTTGACTCGCTGCCAGGACACAGCCAGACCGCTAAGCAACGGCCAATTCTCTATGTGTTGCCCAAGGCCAATGCAGTCCGGGTCAGTCCTACCACCGCGCTTGCCATCAGTGTCGGCACACCGCTTCATGCACGGTCCCTGATCGCAGGGGCCTTTCGAGTTGTTGGCAGCCAGAGCGGCTTGCACACGGGGAGAACCGTTCTCTCGGATGATCAACTCACGCTACTCTTCTACCCTGACCTCCCTTTTGCCTATGGGGAAAGGGTCTTGGTAAGCATTCAGCCGCGGTTGATGACCGCCGCCGGCGCGCTGGTAGCCAGCGCCAGCTATCAATTTACAGTGACAGTGCACCCGATTACGTCCTTGCCCCCCACGGCTACGGCGTCTCTCGCCACGGCAGCACCGCTCGCGCCAGTTAACGCTGCTCCCGCGGCGATCACGCCGCCGCGCTACTACACCCACCCCGAATTTGCCCAGGTCATGACCGCCACTGTCACGACACCGGCGCAGAGCGCCGGAACTGGCTACTTGTTTATGGCCAGCATGGGACTTTTTTTTGATGGCCAACGCGCTTTAACGATTCTGGACAATACGGGCGAACCGCTCTACATTCAACCCACACCTAATGATAAAATTGTAACCAACTTCAGAAAGCAGACTGTAAAAGAGAAGGCGTTCCTGACCTACAATTTGGGCGAAAATGTGCTCGTCTGGACCAATGGGGCGGTCGATGTGATGGATGAGACCTACACCGTGGTTGACCATTGGACCATCGGCAATGGCTACGAAAGTTATGGCGCCGATGAGCATGAATTTCTGCTCTTGGACAATGGTCACGCCATTTTGTTGAGCTATGTGCCAATCCCCTATAACCTGGAGCCTTTTGGCGGCCCTGCTGATGGGATCTTGATCGATATTGTGTTGCAAGAACAGGACTCGGCCAAAAATGTGGTCTTTGAATGGCACGGCAGCGAGCACATTCCGGTGGCAGAAACCTATCATGACCTAACCGATAGCTCAGTCGATTTTATGCATACCAACGCGATCGCGGTGGATAGCGACGGCAACTGGCTCATCTCCAGCCGCAATATGGCGGAGATTACCAAGATCAACCGGCAGACAGGGGCGGTGATCTGGCGTTTGGGCGGCAAGGGCAACCAGTTTACCTTTACCAATGACAGCGGCTTCTGGCGCCAGCATGACATCCGTCGGCTGCCGAATGGCCACTTGACTTTGTTCGACAATGGCAATCAACACACGCCACCCCACTCGCGCGCCCTTGAATATGCCGTAGACGAAACGGCCAAAACCGTTACCCGCATCTGGCAATATCCCAACGATACCAGCGAATATTCGTTCATTATGGGCAACGTGCAACGGTTGGACAATGGCAACACCGTCATTGGCTGGGGGGATCGGCCAAAGGTAACCGAAGTGCGCAGCGATGGCACGATCGCGCTTGAGGTGGCAATGGGGGGTCCTTCCTATCGTGCCTTTCGTGATGACTGGCAGGCGACACCGGCCGCGGCTCCGCGCGCAGTGGTACTCTACAGCACCGATCCCACCACCGCCACCCTCTACACCAGTTGGAATGGCGCGACTGAAATTACCGGCTATGGGATCTATGCCGGCCCGACGCCGGCGACGCTGACCCCAATCACGACGGCGGACCGCACCGGCTTTGAAACCCGGATTGACCTGAACAATCTACCAGCGGACACATGCTTTTTCCAGACTGAACCACTACGCGGGCAAGCGCTGACCCAGCGCCGCTCTAATCTCATCTTCCGCACCGACCTGCCGCGCTGTCGTGAACAGTTGGCTTTTGCTTATTTGCCTTTGGTGGCGCTTAGTAGTGGCGAGTGACAACGCTGAGGAACTGAGACAGGGATAAGGAAGCTGAGCAAGAGGGGTAGCTATTAGCTTATTTTGGGTCTACGCGTGTTAGTAGATCGAAACAGAGCATGGTGGTGAGTCGCGGGTGGCAGGTTCGCCACTCGCTACTCGCCACTTTACTTATCAAGCCACTTTGTCGCGAAGGCCCTTATTTTTCGCCTCTTGTTGCTTCTTCGCAAAATTGTTACAATACAAACTCTAGACCATTGAGCAAGCATCCTGACGGGCGCGGTTGCGCCTATAGCGGAGGAAAAGGTAAGTTCTATGCGCGAGAGCCATACTGCCGTCATTGAACGCAATGTTACCTGGCGCGGTACATTTGCCACCGAACCCTATGAGGTTGCCTGGGCCGGCGAGGCGATCTTTTTTGTCCGTGTGCTGGCCAAGGAGAATCTGCCCGCCATCCTGGCCGCGCATGTCGAGATCTCGCCGGATGGCATGCACTGGTGCCATGAAGGAGAAATCCTCTACCTTCCCACTGAAGAGTACGAGGGCGATCTCGCCTTCTGCCGCGTCACACACTTTGGTGGTTGGTTGCGGCTGACCGGTGAGGCGCCGGCAGGAGCAAGCGTGACGGTGATTGTTTATCTGGTGTTGAAAGAGTGAAAATAGTGATTAGGTGATTGGTGATTGGTTATGCGAGATGATCTACGATTGGCATTGTTACAAAGTGAACCAGCCCTAAGCCGTTTTGACCCGTTGCCGCGCATTATTGTGGCGGATGATTTTGACCGGGGCATCCAGGGCTGGACCAGCTTGATCGGCAACTATGAGGGGTCGCTCGACTCGATCTTGCCCCCTTATCGCGACCTGCGTGGCCCCATGTTGAGCAACTTGAGCATGTGGGACACCGGCACTGACGGCTCCATGAATGGAACCTATGCGCTCAAATTGGCGACGCGGCCGCGTGCCGGTGCGCTGGCTGTGGGGGTCAAGCGGCTCACCTATCGCCATTTAGGGCCGATCCGGCTGGAGGCCTATTTTACCTTTAAGCCGGAGGCGTCTGCGTTGCAGTTGTCCGAGACCGATGTGCGCGCCGTGGGTGTGCTCTTCGACCTGCAGGATGTGGACCGCCAACGGGACAACCCGCAGCGCATTATGCCCCACCTGCGCTATCTGAATGCGCTTAATGGTGAATTTGTCGGGCGCTGGCAATTCAAAAAGGAGCGTGTCCCCCTGCATGACATTGGTGGCAGCGGCAAGACCCGCTCCCATTTTCACCTGGCCCCCGAGGGCTGGGAAGATCTGCCCGATGGCGATCAGATCCTCTGTTACAACGAGATCGCCACCAAACAAAATTGGTATTATCTGCGCCTCGACTTTGACCTGGCCACCATGTCCTATCTGCGCTTCCAGTGCAATGATCGAGTCTTTGATCTGGCCAACCTGCCCGGTGTTGAACCCATGCGCATGGCGGCCATGGCCAACCTCTGGTCTATGCTCAACACCGCCTTTTTTGTCGAGAGCGATACAGACAAGCGGGCCTTTCTCTATTTGGATTCGGTGGTCCTTTCGGGGGATTGGTAAAGGAAAGAGGTAATTGATGAATTTCTTTTCCTTCAAACGCGTCGCAGAAGGGTACGCTACCCATCGTCCCTATTATCATCCTATCATCATGGCGAAGATCGGCCACCGGCTTGGTCGGCGAGATAAGCTGGATCAGGCCCTTGATGTCGGCTGCGGCACGGGGCTTTCGACGGTTGCCCTCCAAGCCCTTGCGCACCATGTTGTCGGTGTCGACAGCTCAGCCGCAATGATTGACGTTGCGCATCAGCACGATCAGGCAGGGCTGACTTTTTATTGTGCGCCGGCAGAGGAATTGCCCTTTGCGGCCCAATCCTTCAATCTGCTTACGGTCTGTGGGGCCATCAATTGGATTGACCGCAGCCGTTTTCTGCCAGAAGCGCAGCGGGTTTTGCAAGAGAAGGGATGGCTTGTCATCTACGACAACTTCATCACAGATCGTATGCAAGAGAATCGAGCGTATACTGCGTGGCATCAGGAACAATTCTTGGCACGCTATCCCAAGCCACCCAGAGACGAAACGCCTTTAACCAGCGCAGAGGCCGCAAACTATGGCTTTACGTTTGCACAGGAAACGTATACCAATGAACTTGCCATGTCCCGCGCGCAATATGTTGAGTTTATGCTGACGCAGTCGAATGTAATTGCCGCGGTCGAGATGGGTGAGGAGTCTTTGACCGCGGCACGGGAATGGATGAATACGAGTTTGGCAGGTATCATCCCTGATCCCGCCGGCACTTTCCTCTTTGGGGGCTATCTCTGGTATTTACAGAGCAAGTAACTAGCCATGTTCGTGGTTTATTCCCGAACATGGCTGCTTATCTAAACTTTGTAACATCTTATGTATTCTCGGCGCGTTATGGTATACTAAGTTATCAATCTGTGTCGTTCAAGAGGTGAGCTACTTATGTTATACACACTCCCATTGAGTGAAGCGGGAACGCAATTGCAAGATCTGGTAAAACGGACGCGGGCGACCCATACGCCGGTGTTGCTGACGAGTGAGGAGACAGCGCAGCCGGTTGCTATTGTCCTGGAGATTGACAAATATGAACAGACGCAACGCTCTCACCAGCATTACTATTACATACAACTGGGGCAATTGAAACGCTGGCTTGATCAGGCAGATAGACATCCTGACGATCCAGTGACGCGTGAAGAGTGTATCACCTCCTGGCAACAGGGGCTGCCCGCGCTTTGGGGGATTGCGCCCCAGACTGTGCAAGAGTTTTGTGCTGGGCTTATGTTAAGCGTAAAGCAGATGATGCCCGAACGGTTATCACAGGAACAACTGGCTGCGTTGCGGTTTGCGTTGGAAACTCTCCGCAATTCAAATCCTAGTGAAGCAGAAAAAGAAGAAGCATTTCAATTACTAATTGAAAGTGGGTTGCCGCCCGTACTTTCATTTGATGATGATACCCTGTTGCAGTCATACCTTGAGGAACTGTGAATCAACCACCACAGACAGTCTTTGTCGAGACATCCATACAAGTTCAGCGCATCTTAGCTCCATCGGTACAACGAGAAAAAGTTAACCAGGAATTAGCCTTACCGTCGATCCGGGCGATCACCTCGCATTATGTGTGGATGGAATACCAGAGAACCGTTGTTGCAGACTACGCACACGTCCATGCGGTTATGGGCCAGCACACAAATTGGGGAACTGCATTTGGACACATTCTCGAAGGTCAACGTGCATTTCGCCCACGTTCGGCAGTACGATGTACGCAAATTATTAGCCAAGCGTACCGTGCCGGTGGTCAACTATATGAGTTAGGTCATCAATTTCTGGGTATACAGATAGCTCATAATCTTCGACAGACATTTTGGACCTATGTATCAGCAGTTCAAGATGCAATCATATGCGATTTAGTTGGGTCAGGCATCATTCGTGAGCCGGGAGGTTCTTACACAGTCGCAGCCTCCTGTCGCAAAGAGTCTGCGGCCTGCCATCTGCCCGCCTTTTTGGCTGAGCAACGCACCAAACTCAACGCAATTGCTGATTATCTCTCTGCGCATCCCCGTTCGCTTAAAAATCAAGCAAAGGTAGAGCAATTGATTGCCGCTCTCTTACAAGATCCACGCAACGCCTTGGGCCAGACAAACTGTTGGCCTCTGGGTGACATAATCATTGCGCTCCAAGTCCCTGCCGGCGCGACGCTCTGGACACTTGACGCCGACTTTGCCCCCCTCGCCGCGGCGTTGACGATACCGCTCCATCAGCCTGGGTTGACCGGCGCCTCCTGATAGGGCAGCCCAATGTTGCTGCTCTGACCAATCCATACCCCAAAAACGCGTTTCCCCCATTCCTCATTCGGTGGTAAGATTGAGTGGTTGATGATTCGAAAAGAGGAGCACACCATGAATGTCATCGTGATCATGAATGACACCTTTCGGCGCGATTACCTGGGCTGTTATGGCAATCCCTGGATTCAGACACCCAACTTGGACCGCTTTGCCCAACACTCCATCCTCTTTGACCACTATTATATTGCCTCTTACCCCACGGTGCCGGCGCGCTGGGATTTGGCCACCGGTCAATATGGCTTCCCTTGCCGTGGTTGGCAACCCTTGGGGGCGGAGGATGTAACCCTGGCCCAACTGCTGGCCCGCCAAGGCGTCCACACGCAGATGATCTGGGACACGCCCATGTTGGGTACGCATGATTACAACTATACGCGCGGCTTTAAGGGGCTGGAATTTGTGCGCGGTCAAAAGGGGGATTGGTGGATTACCGACCCGACCTTGCCCATCCGCCAGCCGGCGCAGCCCCACAAGATCAAGAGTATTGCCAGTCTGGATAGCTACCTGCGCAACCATTACCATCGCCAATATGAGCGGGAGTACTGTGCCCCGCGCACGTTGTCGGCGGCCATGGATTGGCTGGAGAGCAACGCCAAACATGACTCCTTCTTTCTCTGGATCGATATGTGGGATCCCCATGAACCCTTTGATTGCCCGCCCTATGATTACGCCCGCTATGCCGATCCCGATTACAGGGGCGACCAGATGCTCTATCCTCACTATGGCCGCCCCACCTATATGACCGCGGCTGAACTCCACAATGCGCGCGCCCTCTACGCCGGCAATGTGACCTTGGTGGACCGCTGGATGGGGGCCTTTTTGCAGTTGGCCGAGCGGTTGGGACTGTTCAAAAACACGCTGATCATCTGGCTCTCCGATCACGGCCATCTCTTTGGCGAACACAATTTACAGGGCAAGCCGGGGGCAGAGTTGGGTTCGCTCTATGAAGTTACAGCGCACGTACCGCTGATTGTCCACCACCCCGCAGGCATCGGCGCCGGGCAGCGGGTCCAGGGCTTGGTGCAACCGGTCGATATTTTGCCCTCGGTGCTTGACTTTATGGACGTGCCCATTCCGGGTAATGTGCAGGGGCGTTCTTTCTTGCCCTTGGTCACTGGCGAGGCGACCGCGCTGCGCGACTATGCCTTTGCCAGCCGTTTCCCGCCGGGGGCCGGCGACGCCTCTTACACACCGGTGCAGGGGGCAATCTTTGATGGTTGGGTCGGTTCGGACCGCATTGTGGAGCCCAGCACCATCACCAACGCCGAATGGGCGCTGATCTGTGCACCCCAGGGTGGTCCCTCGGAACTCTATCATCTGCCCAGTGACCCCACCCAGCAACAGAATGTTATCGCCCAGCACCCCACCGTGGCCGAGCAGATGCGCAAAGCCTGGCTCGACTTTCTGGTCGAGCATAATGCCCCCCAAAGTCGCATTCGCCCCTTTGTGGAGGGCAATGTCCAGATTGCGACCCCGACGAGCGGCAAGCTCTACGCCTTCCGTGATGATCAGGGCCAGTGGATTGCCTTTGCCACCGAGACCGAGGCGCGCAAGTCGGCCTATCGTGAGGATGCACCGGGACCCGTGCGCCTGGTCGAGGAGATCTCTTTTGGCGCGCTGCTTGATGACAACCCAAAGAATCTCGTCTATCTCTATGGTCAATTTTATTGGGCGGAGGATCTGGCCTAGCCATGCGTATCACAGCTTTGGAAACCTTCATTGTGCAACCCCGCTGGGTCTTCCTCAAGATCCACACCGACGAAGGGCTGGTTGGCTTGGGCGAACCGACCTTGGAAAATCGCGCAGCGACCATTGTCCAGGCGATTGCCGAGATTGAGCCCTATCTGCTGGGCAAAGATCCGACGCGTGTCATGCATCACTGGCAAGCCATCTATAAACACGCCTTCTACCGGGGCGGACCGGTGCTGACCAGTGCGCTCTCCGGTGTGGAACATGCGCTTTGGGATCTGGCGGGCAAGGCAGTGGGGCTGCCCGTCTATCAGTTGCTGGGCGGGCCATTGTGCGACCGCATTAAGGTCTACGCCCATTGCCGCGGCGAGACGGTCGAGGAGATGGTGGCGGACGCCCGTGCCAAAGTGGCGCAGGGCTTTCTGGCCCTCAAAACCGGCATTCGGGGTGGACGTCCGGCGCGCATTATTGAAACACCCGGCTTTGTGGATCGAGTGGTGGAGCGTATCGGTGCGCTGCGTGATGCCGTGGGGCGCGCGGTTGATATCGCGATTGATTTTCACGGCGCAATTAGCCCCCAAACCGCCGGTCTGTTGATCAAGGCGTTGGAACCGCTCCAGCCTATGTTTTTTGAAGAGATCGTCCAATGTCAAAATGTGGATGTCATGGCCGATCTGGCGCGTAAGACCCACATTCCCATTGCCACGGGTGAACGGCTCTTTACCAAGTGGGCCTTCCGTGAAGTGTTGGAAAAGGGGGCCGCCTCGATCTTGCAACCGGATCTCTCCCACGCCGGCGGCATCTTTGAGGGTCGCCTGATCGCAGGCATGGCCGAAGCCTACTATGCGGCCATTGCACCCCATTGCCCATTGGGGCCAATCTCGTTGGCCGCCGGTCTGCAATTGGATGCCGCCATCCCCAACTTTCTGGCACAGGAGCAGGTCCATCTGGGTGAAGGCTACTTGACCGAGCCCTTTGTCGTGGAGAATGGCTACATTGCGCTGCCGACCAAACCGGGGCTAGGTATTGAACTAGATGACGCCGCGGTCACTGCCAAAATCGGGCCGGCGCGGCGCCATCCGGGGCTATTTCATCCGGATGATGGGGCCGCGATGGATCATTGAGAACAAGTGTCATCACTGCGCTGCGCATTGGGTGCATTTCACTGATGGGGCAAGCGAGGTGACTGCCAATGTGGCATGGACTTTTAGCCCGCGTCAGTATAATCAGCCAAAGTCACACTGGAAAGCATATATATGAAAATCACCGATCTAGAAGTCATTCGTATGCAGGCTCACGCCGAGCCGCACAACAACTGGCTCTTTGTGCGTATCCACACCGACAGTGGCATTACAGGCGTTGGTGAAGGAAGTCTGCAATATAAAGACGCGGCCCTGACGGCTGAAATTGAAAACTTCGGCCTCTATCTGCGCGGCAAAGATCCCTTTCAAATTGAACATCTCTGGACTTCGCTCCATCGCCGCGTCACCTGGACCGGTGGGGCCGTCACCATCAGCGCCATTAGCGCGATAGACCTGGCGTTATGGGACATCAAGGGGAAAGCACTGGGCGTGCCGGTCTATGAGTTGGTGGGTGGCAAAGTGCGCGACCGCGTGCCGCTCTATGCCAACGGCTGGCTCTCGCTCGAACGCCCCAGCGCGCATGGTCCGCTGGATGCCGAGTTTGCCTGGTATGCCGACTGTGCCAAGGAAGTGGTCAGGCGCGGCTTTCGCTGTCTCAAGCTCTATCCCTTTAGCAGCAGCCCTCAAGTGGTAACGCCCGAACGTATGCAGCGCGCCATCAGCATTGTCGCCGCGGTGCGCGATGCTGTGGGGCCGACGATTGAAATTGCCATTGACCTGCGCGCCCGCCTCAACCCGTGGAGCGCCCGTCGCGCCGCCCAACAGCTGGAACAGTTCAACATTGCCTGGCTGGAAGAACCGATTCTCTTTGACAATGCCGACACCATGGCTGAGTTTGTCCGTTCGGTCAATGTGCCGGTGGCAACGGGTGAGCAGCTCTACACGCGCTGGGAGTTCCGCGCCTTGTTGGAGCAGAATGTGGTCGGCATCATCCAGCCCGACATCTGCCACGCCAGCGGTTTTTCCGAGTTGCGCAAGATCGCGGCTATGGCCGAGACCTACTACGTGACTCTGGCGCCTCACAACTCTAACGGCCCCATCTCCACCGTGGCCAGCCTCCATCTGGATATGAGCATCAACAACTGCCACATGCAGGAACTCTTCCTCAACTCGCTGCCCTATTACCAGGAGGTGCTGACCAACCCGCTGGTCATTGAGGATGGCTATGGCGCGCCGCCCGCTGGGCCCGGCTGGGGGACGGAGCTGGATGATGCCGTGCTGGCCAAGTATCCGCCAGCTGATTTTACACCGGTTGAGTCGGAGCCGTATGGGGCGTTTTGAACTAGATATTGCAATCGATTTTGCTTGAGAGTAACCTTATTGGCCATCAAAACGGCCCCTTTTTGACATAGGGACCGTTTTGATGGCCGGGCTGCATATCCTACAAATCAAGCTTGTTAGCGTGTAACCAACGGCAAGTAGATCGCAAATGAGTCGTCAGGTTCAACATATAACGGCGTAGGTGGCAAGCCACATGGACTTGGGCATTGCGGCGCGTCCGGCGCTTCTGTGTTGATCCCCCAAAAGGCGGTGATGAGGTCATCCCAACGATGTTCCTCCGAGGAACGTAATTGATGATAATGGGTGCGCTTCCAATCGTCAGCGTTCGGGTTGAGCGGCAGGTAGATACTTAGTCCGGTTGGCTTTTGCCAAGTCCATCGATTGGGAGGATAGGGAGCCGGCAAAATGCCACTTTCCACTTCATTGGCAATAATGGTCGATGCCAAGGTTGTGCTGACTGCTTGAGCGGCATCAACCAAGTTGATGTTCGTCGGGAATTTTTTTACGATAATCTCCGACAAATGCCCCAAATCGGCGTAGTTGTCCTGCCCATCGATCACATAGTTTTCATCCTGTGTACTATCAAACCGATCCGTGGCCGTGAATATCTCAGCTAACGCTAACTTGTTGCTTGGCAGAGTCGCTGTCAACGCATCTGCCAACGCATCAAGCTTTGTGCTAAGTTCATTCATCATGCCAAGCCTTATCAGTGAGTAGGTGTAGGCCGTGCGGAACTTCTTCTTGATGAAATCGGCCTCATGGCGCGCCCAGGCCACACCGATCTGCTCAGTTGTCGCACCTGCTTTGACCGCGCTCAGATGTCGCTCATACTGGAATGAAGTCCAACTCCAACTTTCTGAAGCCAGTAGATAGTTGACGCTATCTTTCACCTCGTAGGCCACCTCCCACATGCCCATTAGACAAGCATCAAGATAGAGCAGATCAATTTTGCGTCCTGTCGCCTCTTGCACCGCCTGCAAGGCACTGCCTAAATCGGTGGTTGAAAGGGCATGGCCGCTATTAGTGCCGGGGGCGGCATGGAAATCCCATAACAAGCCGCCGAACTCATCCAGGTCATAACCAGGTTGACCGCCAATATGATCCGGTTGTCCCGGAAGTTTATTTGGACTCCAACCACCACCGTGGCCAACTAGTGCTAAAATTATTTTCTGTGCTGAAGGATAGGTCTGGATGGAATCTTTGATAAACTGGGTCAAAGTTTCCGGAGCACCGAAATTTTCTGAAAATCGCCACACATTATGACCATCGATATACTTCCCATTACAGGTGTAATCTACAAAGATATTTTCCCCACCGGTTTCTTTTTGAGGATCAACTTTTGTACAATCGTCGATATTACCGCCATCAAGGCGGTACAGATAACTGTCATTCTCCTCAGGCCCATCTAATGCCATCAATACAATACCGTCTGTATACATCGCCCCTGCATGGGCACGATTAAATAAATCTTCGATATAAACATGCAGATCATTGTCAGCGTTGACGTATAAAAGGACTAGATTGGGAATAGATGGGGATACAAACCCGGTGCGATATCGTATACGGTCTGCTTTGCCATCACCATTGGTATCACCAATTAGTGGTGTATAGCCCACATGGCCCCAGTCCTGAGTATCCCAACTGCACTTAGCGCCATCGGTAAACCAACATCCCCAGTCCCCATCAGCAGGGCGGTAGAGGATACGATCGGCTTTGCCATCGCCGTTGACATCGCCAACCAGCGGTGTATAGTTTGTATTTCCCCAGTTTTGAGCATCCCAACTGCACTTGTCACCATCCGTAAACCAACATCCCCAGCCCCCATCACCAGGGCGGTAGAGAAGACGGTCAGCTTTGCCATCACCGTTGACATCGCCAACCAGCGGTATATAACGCTCATTCCCCCAATCTTGGGCATCCCAACTGCATTTATCCCCATCGGTAAGCCAGCATCCCCAGTCCCCATCCGAAGGGCGGTAGAGTATACGATCAGTTTTGCCATCACCATTGACATCGCCGACTAGGGGTTTATAACCTGCATTGCCCCAGTCCTGAGCATCCCAACTGCATTTATCCCCATCGGTAAGCCAGCATCCCCAGTCACCATCCGAAGGGCGATAGAGAATACGGTCTGCTTTGCCATCGCCATTGACATCACCAGTTAGGGGCGTATAGTCTCCATTGCCCCAGTCCTGAGCATCCCAACTGCATTTGCCGCCATCCGTAAGCCAGCATCCCCAGTCACCATCCGAGGAGCGGTAGAGAATGCGGTCTGCTTTGCCATCGCCATTGACATCACCAGCCAGGGGCGTATAATCTGCATTGCCCCAGTCCTGAGCATCCCAACTGCACTTATCGCCCTCCGTAAGCCAGCATCCCCAATCACCATCAGAAGTTTGAGCATATGACTTAGAATAACAGAAAACTGAAAATAGGATGGCGCAAATTGCTCCTACCACTATTGCAGAGAAACGTAGCTGTTTTTTCATCCTTGTCTCCTTCGCATGATTCAGCTTTGTAATAGTAACGAGCAACAAAGGGGAAGTAGAGATGTTTGGCTTGCTTAATCTAAATTTGGCAACACTGGACCAACAGAGATAGTAAACAATCCATTACAATACCAGGGTTCATATGCGATGCTTCAACATAATAAACATCCTGAGCTTAGACAGAGAATCTAGTAAAATAGTTGTTTCCCGATAGAATAAACTTATGGTCGGCAATCAAAGAAGGAGAGGTTGCATCCATGATTAAGATTAGTCAACTGTACAACAATTTCACCAGATTGAGTAGCTATGAATTTAAAAGTGTCATAACTATTCAGGCTATGCCGACGTGCCGAGAACAGGTCGGAGGATGTTGCGTCAACCCAAGCTGCTGAGTCTGCTCCCAGCACGTCGGCTGGATAGTTACGTGCCAAACATTCTTCATCGCATTGGCCAAAATAGATCGCCCCAGTGTTGGTTTGATTGACCCTTGCCATAACAATTCCACTGCTGAATCCGCGTACCGCTCTCACGATAATATTCCAAGGGGACATCCAAACATTTGTGTGTTGCTTTATTGACCCAATTCCAATATCCAGTAATATAGCCGTGACTTTTTTGTTCGAACCGGTTTTGATACCAAATCTGATTCCACTGACCCAGACCATAACAGTCCCACATTTGCAGCTTTGTACCGTTGTAATCCTTTGCTTCGAGGGGAACATCTAAACATTTGCCATCCAACTCACTAATGATTCTATAATACCGTGAACGGCCATCGATTGATAATATGTACCAAAGTTGGTGCTTTTTAATAGGGTATTCACATGGCGCTTGAATCACAGAGGCGCCATTAATGCCTTTGTATTCAGGTAGCACTGTTAGGCACATACCAGAATGTTTATTGATGATTCTTGTGTACGGCACTTGACTTGCTTGGAGGGTAGAACCTGATATGAAAATGCTTAATCCAAATATCGGGACGAAAATTAATAATCGTAACATAGCGTGTAGATTCATGTTTATAACCTTTCCTCAATAGACTCACCTCCTCAACACAGACTCTCACCCTCAATAGACAAGAGTTTTCATTCAGGCTGAAGCCGAAGTGAAATCCACAATTTTCGTAGTCAAAAACTGTAGGTTTCACTTGACCTGAGGATGGGATTACCCAAAACCATTGAGACTTAGTGAGCGTACCCGATACCCTGGATCATAAGTTGAGCCGCTGAAAGGGCCTATATCTTTATTCTTCCCTCTTTGAAAAGGCTTGTTGTAGAGAGTCGCTTTACAACCAGTTCCCGATATATAACTAATGCGATTCATTGCCGGGGTTTGATTGATCGGCACAGAAACATGCGCTGCTGAGGAGTAAGTCATGCGCACGCCATTGCCACCGATGCGTATCTTGCAGTCCTCGCCACTTACTCTGTCGATAACGATCGACCGAATACGCCAAGTATCACCTGTGCCGTCAACGCCACAGACCCCAGCCCTAATTCTTTTGGCCAAATCGGTACCCAATGATACTTGGCGGCCGTTGTAGCCAGTGCTGTTATAGATATGAAATATACATGGTCCACTGGTTGAGCGAATAAAGTCACTCGCCGGGACATTGGAAAACAACAGACGTGGTTGACCATCATTCACATATCCCCCACGACTCCATGTTTTCCCACCACCGCCAAATCGGATTTCACAATAACCAGATACATTGTTAGGACTCTGTGCCAAAGCCACAATCGGTATTGCTAGCATAACCATCAAGCTAATAGGTATCAGATACAGGGTTAAATGTTTGAAATAACGAAATATTTCCATCTTTCCCTTGCTTAGATTAGACAAGTAACACATTTGTACACCCTCCTATGTTTTGAATGTGTATTACAACAGTTAGATGATATACTTACTGGCAGAGCTTCTAGGTGACTACACCTCAGCGCAATGGATGTGGCGTCCCACGCCGCGGTTCAGTCACCCTTCAGCCTACCGTGAACAAAGCGAATGAGCAACAGCGTTTGTCTGGCAACCTACAGTCGGCAAGGGATTGTGGCTGTAGCTGTTGGTCTGTGGCTGTTGGCCCATTCTGCATCTATTGTAGCGCCGGTTACCGGGAATTGTTTTCCCGTTTTGCCATACAAACTTCCCACCTTGGATCATTCGCTTACCTTGTGGGATGAAAATTTACAACCATGACGAAGCGCAAACAGACTGCCAAACCTCAACGACCGACTGCGGAGAAACAGTATCGAGTTCTGATCAAAGAGGCCCTCGATCATTTTCATGAACCGGGTTGGGTAGGGGAGAATTCACCCCTGGCAGCACCCTATCTGCTGGGCCATTGGCTGCCGCGGGTCTCTATCGATCAGCCACAGGATGCCTTGACCTGTGGCAATGTGCTCTGCGATCTCATTCGGAGCGCCGTTAAGACAATCGGCCAAGGCGACAAGAACCGCCCATTGCCGTGGGCGCGCATCCTTGAGTTGCGCTACCTCACGGAAAAACCATTAAAGCCCAGTGAAATTCATCTTCTGCTCAGTACATCAAAGTCAGCGGAAGGGCGTGAACATCAGAAAGCCTTGGATGCGCTGGTGGCAGAATTATTTGCACTCTTTAGGCCATCATTGCGTCTGGAAACGCCGGCGCAGGCGCAGCGTGTGGTCGGACGCCAAGCAGAATTGGATCTTTGCTTGGCGCAACTGACTGTGGGCAGGACGATTGCGCTCCATGGCCCCAGTGGAATCGGGAAGACCACCTTTGGCGCCGTTTTGGCGCACCATTTCGCCCCCAGCGCATTCTTCTGGTTTACCTTCCGACCTGGGCTAAATGACCATGAAAACAGTGTCATCTTTGCCCTGGCCTATTTTCTCCATCAACAAGAGATCACAGGTACCTGGCTGCAACTCATGGCCGATCAGGGACGCATTCAGGAACATACCCGCAGCTTGTTGCGCCATGATCTGGCTGAGTTAGCCAATCGGCGCGTGCTGCTCTGTTTTGATGAGGTGGATCTGCTGCGTCCGGCGGAGGTGCAAGCCCACACTCGTCTGGTCCCCTTGCTGGACAGCTTGCGGCAGATGGCGCCGCTCCTCTTGATCGGTCAAAAACTGGCCCTCGATGCAGATCATGTGGTAGTTTTATCAGGTTTAGACTTTGCGGCGCTCCAACAGATGCTCAGCAAGGCCGATATTGCATTACAGCATGAAGCGCTGCTCAAACTGCATCAACAGACCCAAGGCAATCCGCGGCTGATCGAACTCTATCTGGCTCGCTTGCAGGCGATGCGTCGCCAGGGCCTAGCCCTAGAGGACTTAGCTTTAGAACCGTCGATTGAACTGTTGCTCCAACGCATTTGGCGTCATCTCAATGTTGAGGAAATGCATTTGCTTGAACTGATTGCGCTTTTTCAAACCCCCATGCCCCAAGCCGCTTGGTCCACTGAAAATGAACAGCGGGCGCTGGCAACACTGCTGGAGTGGCGTCTGCTCCAGGCCGATGGACAGGGCAGTGTAACGATGTTACCGATTCTCCAAGAGACTATCCTGCGGCGTCTGGATGGTGATGAAGCGGCCTCGCTTCATTTGGAAGCAGCCCAAATTTGTTTGTATTATCAACAATTTACTGCTGCCGGACACCATTACCAGGCCGCAGGCATGGCGAGCTTAACGGTCTATCTCTTGCAAGAACATCTAAATACAGAGCTTGATCAAGGGCAAGCGGTTGCCGCGGAACGGGTGCTGAGATCGATTGCGGCGCACCAACTGCTCTCCGAGCAAGAGCGAGAGATCTTGCGATTCCTGAAAGCCAAGCTGCATCAAACGCTGGGTGAACAGGAATTGGCGTTGGAAGATATTCAAAAAAGCCTGTGGAAAATTCCTTTTCTCAAGGTGCAGGCTCATCGGCTCAAAGGTGATATCCTTGAACTGCAAGGGGAGTCGACAAAAGCGTTACAGGCGTATCGCGTCGCCACCGCAACGATAGCAGATTGGATGAGTGAATCCGCCAGTTTACACAGAGCAACTGGCTATCTACATGCCCATAGCAGAGAGTTTTCCCAGGCGCAGCAGGAGGTCTGGCGCATTCGTCATGATGGCGCCAATCTGGAAGGTTATGTTCTGTCGAAGCAACGAGATTTTGACGGGGCGAAAGCTGCCTATATGGAGGCGCTAGCATTTGCCCGGCGCGCCCAATATGCCTATGGCCAGGCCAATGCGGGTATGAATCTGGGTGCGATCTGCGGCTGGCGGCGGGAGATCGATCAGGCAGAACAATATTTACAGGAGGCCATTGATTTTTTTGCCATGACTGGGCGTACCAACAAACTTGCGGAAGCGACCTATAATCTAGCCTTTGCGCGCCGGCTTGCCGAGCATTTTGCGGCAGCTGTTGAACCAGCAGAAGAGGCCCTGCAACTATTTACAAAGATTGGTCGTGCGCTCGGTCGGGCCTATGCCATGCAGATCCTGGCCGAAGTCTATACTGCATTGGATGACTTAGCGCAAGCTGAATCCTTTGCCCAACGCGTCTTGCAGGAAGAGAATGACAATGCCTATCCTGACGGCTTACGGGCGCTTGGTGAAATCCGCCTCAAGCAAGGGAATCTGCCGGAAGCGGAACAGTTGATCTGTGATTCATTAAAGATCGCCAAGCAGAATGACGATCCAGTTTTGGTTGGCTATGCCCAGCGTTCGCTTGGTCAGGTCTTGATGGCGAAGCAAGCTGAACAATTGGCGATGACATCCTTCACCGCGGCTATGCAGAGCTTTCGCGCCGCCAACTTAAATGTAGAAGTCGAGAGTACGCAGAGGATTGTGGACGGATGGCTCTCTTAGGACTAAGGGTAAAGGTTCAACTCCAACGCCTCAACAATCCTGGGTGAAAGATAATTCCTCGACGTATAAATCAACGAGTTCCTGGCTGCCACCCATAACTGGCGGGAGTCCGGCAGATGTGAGTCTATTCTTTGCCTCTCGGATGTCGGCTGCATCAGTCACATCCTGACAAATCAGATCGATAAAGTGGCGCAATGCACTAATTTTTTCTAGGGTGAGCTGTTCAACAAAGAGATGTTTGGCTGCCAAGTCCAATGCTAGGCAAATTCTCTTCATCTGCTCCGGACAAGATTTCCACAGCTTTGTGGTTAATTTCGGAAATCGTTCCACAAATGTTTGTTGGACGCTCATTTCAGCCCATTACCGCTCGACTGTATCAAGTTCTTGCACCAGGAGCAGCAACTGAAACTCGTAGAGATCAGGCTTGTCTTCCGCAGAATCTTCAAACAGACTGGGCGGCAATAACATGGCCACCGTTTCTCCTTTATGGGTGCTAGAGTCGTCCCGCGTCACAATAATTGGATGCGGATCGATTTGTGTATCCCCCATTAACTCATCAAGCAATTTGCTTTTTGCTTCATTAATCGTTACTGTATGAGTCATCATTGAAAGTAAAATCTCCCCTACAATCTCTACCCAAATGACAGATTCATTCCACTGTCAGCGCAGACAGCCCTAGGTTCTGTTGACATTTACAGTGCGCCCTCTGACGGTATAGTTTAGAAATGTGCAATTCCGCTCTGGAGGGCTGTGAAATGTCAACGACTCTTAGTATATCATACCATCAAGAAAGAGCAATCCATGACCCAAACTCAACCCAACATCCTCCTGATTATGTCCGACGAGCATGGCCCCATGTTTAGCGGCTGCTATGGCCACCCGATCGTGCGCACACCCCATATGGATCGGCTGGCCGCACGGGGTGTCCTCTTTGAAAACGCCTACTGTAACTCGCCCCTTTGCCTGCCCTCGCGCATGTCCTTTATGACGGGGCGTTATATTAGCAATATCGAGGTGTGGGATAACGACTCGATCCTGGCCACCAACGCCGTCACCTGGGCGCATCGACTGCGCGCGGTGGGTTACGACGCCGTGCTGGCCGGCAAGCAACATTTTGTCGGGCCGGACAAGCTGCACGGCTTCCGTACCCAGTTGGCCCGCGACCCGCATGGCGACAATCGTCACCCCATCTATCCCTGGCGTGAGGGGGTGCTTCTGGCCAAGCAACCCTGGCAGGGGGTCTATCAAGCCGGCCCAGGCACGACCAAAGAGATTGAGGTCGATGACGAGGTCGAAGCGGCCACCCTGGCCTACCTGCGCGACCCTGCCCGCAAAGAACAGCCGTGGGCGATCAACGCCTCCTTTATTGCGCCCCACTTTCCGCTGGTTGCGCCGCAACCATATTGGGATCTCTATCCGCCGGCGGAGATAGATTTGCCCACTCTTCCACCTGGCCATCTGGAGAAGCTGCATCCGGTCTATCAACGCATGCGCACCATGTTTGGCCTGATCGATTACACGGAAGCGGAACTGCGCCGGGCGCGGGCCGGCTACTATGCGCTCATTACCTATTTGGATGACAAAATTGGGCGTATGATCGATGTGCTGGAAGAGACCGGACAGCTCGACAACACCGTGATCATCTACACCAGCGATCATGGCGAGATGGCCGGTGAACACGGTATGTGGCGCAAGTCGAACTTCTACGAACAGTCATCCCGCATCCCCATGATTATCGCCTGGCCTGGCCACCTGCCTGAAGGTCGCCGCGTTGCGGAAACAGTTTCGCTTGTCGATCTGGTGGCGACGGTGGTTGAGCTTGCGGGCGCGCCGGCCGTAGCGCCGTTGGATGGTGACAGTTTGCTCGGTCTCGCCCGTGGCAATGTCGCCGACTGGAAGGATATGGCCTTCTCCGAATATTTGGCCCACGGCGTGATCCGGCCTATGGCCATGTTGCGGCGGGGGCGCTTCAAGCTGAATTACAGCCTGGATGACCCGGTTGAACTCTATGACTTGGAGAATGATCCGGGCGAATTCAAGGATCTGGGGCATGATCCTGCGTATGCCGCGGTGCGCGAGCAACTGCGCGCCGAACTGTTGGCCCAATGGAATCCCGTGACGTTGGAACAGCGTATCCGCCAAAGCCAGGCAGAGCGGCTGTTGATTCGAGCCGCCACCGCGGGGGAATGGCGACCGTTGGTCGGCGAGTCTGGCTTGCCGCAGATCTAGTACTTCACGCGCGGTTGCGTACCGCGGCCTGAGAAAAAGTCATTTGACAGATCGAGGTGCATGTTTATAATGAAGATACTCAGTTCTCGATTCCCTGCGCTTATTCTCTGCGCTACCTTCGCTTACGCAATCTTTGTGACAGATGTTGTAATTGCGGCTCTTCGGGATTTCCTGTGGTTGACAAGGCGTAGGTGCGGTTTCCATACCGCACACACCTGGTTTATCCAAGAGCGTGCGCGCCTGGGAGCGGGAGCCCAATGGGCGCGGAAACCGCACCTACCATAATTTTTCCTTGTTTCAACCACAGGAAATCCTGTTGACTCGTAATTGCTTTGAAAACAGTAGAGTCTTTAGTTGGCGGTTGTGGGGATCACAGAGCCAACCAATTAAAGGATTCCCGCCTCTACTGCCTGTGTTCATACCATCCCCACTTTTGACGTTCAACTAACCAGAGGAGGAGACACCATGACGACAGATAAGAAGAGTGGATTTAGCCGACGTGAGTTTCTAGCCCTGAGCGCCGCTGGCGGTACGCTACTGCTGACCGCGGCCTGTGTACCCGTCGCCGGCGGCGGGGCGATGAGTGGCGCCGCGGCGGAGCCCGGGACGGAGAAGGCGCAGATGAGTGTTGCCACGCACGACTCTGTGGTGCATGACTATCAGCGCGAATTCTCAAAGCGCTGGGCCGAGGCTCATGCCGACGAAGTGGATCTGCAGATTGAAACGGTTGTCTACGGTGAGATGTCCAAGTTGCAACTGGCACGCCAGGCTTCCGGCACGCTGTGGGATGTAGTCTTTAGCGGCATCAAATGGTTCCCTTTTTCTGCGTCCAAAGGCATGTTCCTGGCGTTGGATGATCACCTGGCCACGCGCCCGGATGCGAATCTCGATGACTTTTTTGAGTCCGCGTTGGAAGGCGGCAAGTTAGATGGCGTTCTCTATGGCCTTGCCTTTATCATCCACCCGGGAAATCCCGCCGTTGTGGCCATCAACCTTGATATGCTCGCCGCGACGGGCATGGCGATGCCGACCGATGACTGGGGCGTGGCCGATTTTGCCGCCATGGCCGGCGCCATGAGCGATCCAGAGCATAACGTCTTTGGTTCCAACTATCTGCCGGGTAGCTACTACGACTTTGAGTCGTTGGTGCGCGCCTATGGCGGTGACATGATGGATCCGGAACGGAAGCAGTTCCTCTTCGGCACGGATGAGATGAACATTGAAGCCGCGCGCTGGTTAACCAGCCTACGCACCGAGTTACACGCCGCACCCTTGCTTGCCGATTTGGGCACAGAAAATGTTGACTTTATCTCTGGTAACATTGGTCTGGGCGTCGCCGGCACCTACAATGTCAACGGCTGGATCAAGGAAGTGGGAGACCGTTTCCCGCTGGATTGGGTGCTCTTCCCCCTTGGTCCCGAAGGCAAACGCGGCTACACGGCCTTTCACTCCAATTTTTCCTGTTGGGCCGACACGGCCCATCCCGATTTGGCCGTCGATCTGATGCTCTACCTAACCTCGACCGAAGCCGGCCTCTGGTCTGCCTTGGAGCAGGGCACGGGGCAACCCAATGCCCGCAAATCGGTCTGGGGCGATGAGCAAGTCCTGGCGCAGTCACATCCGATCTTTGAGCGCGCCCTTAACAAACTCTTTTTGGACAAAGCTGTGCCCGGCCCCTTCCCCATGCCCTACAACCTGCGCTTCCAGGAGTTGCAGGACAACTGGGCCAACACCTCTCCCGATCTTTTCTACGGCAATGTGAGCTTTGAGGAAGGCTTGCAAACGGTACAGGAGGCGTGCCAGGAGATCTTGGACCTGCCGCGCGCGTAAGGACCCAATCCCAGAAAGATTGAGGCTCATATAGGCCATAAGACAAAGCCCACACCAACTTGACCGGTGTGGGCTTTGCCGTTTAGATTGTGATGCTACGTTCTCTACTCCTCAATCGTCACCCCTAACAGCTCATACAGCACATCGATCGCTGCGTCGTCGGCTGGGAAGTGCGGTCCAAAGGCAGGCAGCCAGTTGGCCTACTGTGCCGCATCTGCATGAATAATCACGCCTGCCAATTTGACCACCGGTCCAACCGGTTCACAGGGTAGGTCGTCGGCCTCTGTGGAGACAACGGTGAAGAGTATCCTGCTGCCTTCCAATTCGCCGACGCCATGGCCCTGGTGGAGCACCATAAAAGTGCCATCCGGCTTGTCGAAACCGGCGCCCGGCGCCTCCCAAGAACCATCAGGATAGGCCGTTGGGAACATGCGCGAATTGATCAAGAAGAACGGATCATCCGGTTCCTGCGTCGCGGAAACTTCGCTGCGACCCGCAACCATTGGTTCTGCGGATAGGACGACGCCGCCGTCTGCACACGCAATATCAATAGCCTCGAACCTGGTCGCCGGCATGCCAGTTTCGCCCACATCGATTGATGTTCCTTCCGGTATAATCATGATTCCCTGCAATTTGGCGACCGGCCCCACCGGTTCACAGGGCAAATCGGTCCCATCTTCGGGCGGCGTGGCAGTGTAGATCTCTTCCGTACCGGCGAGGGAGCCGGTGCCGCTACCGTGGTGAATGACAAAGAAACCACCATCCACTGTATCGACGCCTTCGCCCGGCTCGACCAAGGTGCTATCGGGGTAGGCTACAGGCGAAGAGACCGCCGTGATGGTAAAGTAGCGTTCACCCTCTTCTTGTACGATTTCAACGATTTCAGTGCTGCCAGCATGGAATGAGCTATCGGACAACACGACAGTGCCATCAGCACAGGTGGGAGCGATGGCTTCAAAGTCAACAACAACGATAGGCGCGCTTTCGGTCGCGCGATCAGGCCCAACCGTGGTTGGTGCAACAATTGGTTGGCAAGCGCTGATGGTAAATACCAAGAACAGTAAGAATACCATCATCAATCCAACATGCTGTTTCATAGTGCGTTCCTTTCTTGCGTAGAAATTAGATCAATCCACAAGTTTCATCCTCTTCCACACTCTCTGTTACCGCTGACAACTCTTCAGTTTCTTGCCGTAAATAACGAAACAGTGCCTCTGTCCCAGCGAAGCCAAGCCGTTTGCTGCTGTGCGCGTCTTCAAGGGAGGCACACCACACCAAGTGGCCTTGTGCCTTGACTTGCCAGAGGCGCAGCAGGTATGCGTGATAACGTCGATTTTCTGTACTCATTTTGGAGAACCGTCAGAAAGGTATAGTCAGTAGATCGCAACGGCATGAGACAGGACTGGATTCCTGAATCGAGACTGATGCCTGTGTCGCCAACACCGTTGCGGTGTACTGATAGTAGGAGGGATCAGCCTCTGCAAATCTCTTTTCCGTAAGAAAGCGGTATAAAGTTATTGCCTCTTTTTATGTGCAGGAAAAGAATGATTTCTTCCGGTTCTTGAGTAATTCGAATGTCAGTTGCAGAAATCCCGCAATCTTGGGCAAGCGTCATCAGATCATTTTGGGTACGGTAATATAGATACCAGTCGCCTACAATTTCCATATAATCGCGTGTCGGGTTGTCTGGGGAAAAGTTTCCAATAACAAGCTCTCCCTCTATATCCAGCAATGTGACAAGCCGTTTGAGTAAAAATTTGAACTGTTTGTCGTCAAAGTAATCAAAAAGACCGGCAGACCATATTAACTGATAGCGATTTCTAGTTTTGAATCGAAATACGTTAGCATTGTAAAAATTTATCCGCTCTAAATGTTCCCTACATAAATTCTTTGCGTAGGCAATAGCGTCTCCATCAAAATCTACACAATCAAAGAATGTTTTGCCGGTACTGTCGTTTCGCAAGAACTCACATTCACATCTTGCCGGACCGCTCGCTAAATCTAGAACTTGCATTTGTTCACTGCAACTTGAATGCTCTAAACATTTCAGCAAACAAATAAAAAATTGCTTTCGATTTCTTACTGCGATTACGCATCTTTGCCAATGGAAAAAATTGTCCCAATTCGCTAGACTCGCATCACTTGAGACATGCTCTAAGTATAATTTCTCAAGCATTTCATAATCACCTGGATAGCCATGAGGCTTTTTATAACCGAAACCTTGTATTGTCTCTTCCGAAAGAGCGTACCCAAATGCAGTACGTATTTCTTGAATATCGTGCTGGCTCAACTCATGATCTCGAACTTTTCTGGCGACCACATGTAACCAGTCATTGAATACCTCATAGTCTGACAATGCTGGCCCGCCCTGCGCAACCAGCTGTCTGATGAATTCAATATGATCTTGCATTTACTATTTATCCTATTCACTGAATATCTCTTACTCTTGCGCCTTATTCTCTTGCCAAAATAAGGTGTGAGATCAGATTAGAAAAGTCTAAACACAAGATACAGTACGGGCGCATCGAAAACGCAATGAAACCGTACTGACACCGTGATCAAATCGCACTGGATCAACAAATAGGGTAAAATAGAAGGTAGTCAATCCCAGCAGAAATTTCTTGACAGGTCCCGATCATGGCTCACTTGGCGATTTCCTGTTTTGGCGCTTTCCAGGTTATGCTGGATGGCCGTCCGGTTTCCGGCTTCACGTCAAAAAAGGCACAGGCGCTCTTGGCCTATTTGGTCGTAGAGAGACGCTCCCACAATCGTGAGGAACTGGCCGGTTTACTCTGGCCCGACTATCCCGAAGCGTCGGCACGCACCAACCTGCGTAACGCACTGGCCAACGTGCGTCGCGTCATTGGCGACCGTGAGGCTACCCCCTCCTATCTAATAATAACCCGCCAAACTATCCAATTTAATCCGGCAAACGACAGCGACCTGGATGTGGCGATCTTCGATCAGTTCTCTGCATCAGCGCCATACGAGCCGGAGATGGTGCACCAACTTGAAGAAGCAGTCGCCCGGGTCCAAGGTCCCTTCCTTGCCGGCTTTTCGCTGGCGGACAGCCCGGCTTTCGAGGAATGGCTGCTGCTCAAACGGGAGTATTTTGGACGGCAGATCGGCCAGGCGCTCAAGCAGCTTACCCATCACTACGCACAGGAAAACGCGTATGGGCAAGCGCTGCATTATGCACGGCGCTGGGTGACATTGGATCCCTGGCAGGAAGAGGCACACCGACAGGTGATGCATCTGCTGACGCGCAGTGGCGAACGCAGCGCAGCTCTGGCCCACTATGCAGCGTGCCGTCGTGCGCTGATCACCGAACTGGGGGTTGAACCCTCCCATGAAACGACTCAGCTCTTTGCACAGATCCGCGACGGCGCAATTGATGGCCAGGTCACTGGGGAGCCCGTCGTTGCTGCAAAGCAGACTTTCCCGCGGCCCCTCACGCCGCTGATTGGTCGTGAGCAAGCGTTGACCGACTTGGCTAGACTCCTGACCGACCCGACTGTGCGGCTGGTGACGGTTGTGGGGCCGGGCGGCATCGGCAAAACGCACTTGGCGCTGGAAGCTGCCGCAGCCCAACAGCTGCGTTTCCAGCACGGCGTTGTCCTGGTCGCGCTGGCACCATTGGAATCTGCCGCGGAGATCATTTCGGCCATGGCCAAAGCACTCCACTTCTCCTTCTACGAAGATACGCCGCCGGAGCAGCAGATTCTCGACTATCTGCGCGCAAAGCAGATGCTCCTGGTGATGGATAACTTTGAACATCTCCTGGAGGGGGCGAAATTCGTTACGACGCTGCTGGAAACGGCGCCGGATCTCAAAGTGTTGGCGACCTCGCGCGTCAGGCTGCAAATTCAGGGCGAGCAACTCTACCCCCTGGCAGGCTTATCCTATCCCGACGAAGCGATGTCGTTGGCGACGCTGGCTGACGAAGAGATCAGGCAGCATTTCGGGGCGCTGACGCTTTTTCTCAATCACGCTCGCCGCTTGCATCCCAGCTATGTGCTAACTTCTGATGCGGTTGCGGATGTGGCCCGTATCTGCCGTCTGGTGGACGGCATGCCCCTGGGCATCGTCCTGGCCGCAGCCTGGAGCGAGATGCTCACTCCGGGCGAAATTGCTGACGAAATCGCCCACAGCTTTACCTTTCTGCAAGCGAATAGTCCGAATAGCCAAGGTTTGCCCGCCAGACACCAGAATCTGGAAGCCGTCTTCACCCACACCTGGTCGCTGCTCTCCGCGCGCGAACGCCGCGTCTTTCAACAGGCTTCGATCTTTCGCGGCGGCTTCACGCAGGAAGCTGCCCAAGCGGTGGTGGATGCCGCGCTGCCGGATCTGCTGGCCTTGGTGAGCAAGTTTCTGCTCCACCGCGCAGCAGATGGTCGTTATACAATTCATGAGCTGCTGCGCCAATTTGCGGCCCAAAAGCTGGCTCAATCGCCAACGGATGAACAGGCGGCCCGCCGCCGCCATAGCACGTTTTTCTGTGACTTTTTGCACCAGCGCGAGGACGATTTGAAGGGTGCCCATCAGCAGCGAGCGCTCAAGGAGATTGAAGCAGAGGGCGAGAATGTGCGCGTGGCCTGGCGGTGGGCGGTCGCGCATGGTGAAATCGCCCACCTGGATCGGGCTATCAACTGTTTGGGCCTGTTCTATGAATGGCGGGGACGCTATCATGATGGGGAGACGGCCTGTCGCGGCGCTGCGGAATCTTTAGACGCGCCGGCGGATGGTGACGCGTTGCGTATACGGGCCAAGATTCTGACCTGGCAGGCGCGCTTTAGTCGTCTACTGGGCCAAAGCGAACGCGCCCAGCGTCTGGTGCAGCAAAGCCTGTGCCTGTTAAATGGACCCGATTTGCGTGACCAAAACAGCCAGCTAGAGCGCGCCGCAACCTACCTTGAACTGGGCCAACAGGCTGTAACCAAGGTGGAGATCCAAACGTGGTTCAAGCAGTCTCTCGCGCTACACCGTTCCCTGCATAACGCATGGGAAACCGCGCAGGTGCTTTCTTTATTGGGGGCTAGCGTAGTAGATATTATGAATACCTATGAAGGAAATTCACAGTTCCTTGAAGAAAGCCTGGATCTGTGTCGTACCTTGGGCGACCAACGGGGCATTGCCCAGGTGTTGGCTACCCAGGGCTTCACGAAGGTGCTACAGGGGCAAGCCGCCCAAGGGGAAACGCTGCTAAAACAGAGCCTGGCGATCTGCCAGGAGACTAGGGACAAAACGCTGCTTGCCGGCAGCATGGGGCTGCTGGGTGTTGGTTACTTGTATGGAGGCAAATTTGAGGAAGCCCAGCGCTTATATGAGGAGGAAATGTCCATCTGGCAGGACTTTGGAAACCGTGCAAGGACGGCGAGTGCAAGCGCAAAACTTGCTGAGGCAACTTTACATTTGGGACACTACGCCCAGGCGCGCGTTTACGCAACGAGTGCCTTGCAACTTGCCCAAGCGGTCGACGATTCCGGACGGATCTCTTACGCGCTCTGGCACCTGGGCTTTGCTGTTTTGGGAGAGGGGGCGTGCCTAGAGGCTGAGCAGCTGTTGGCAGAAAGTATTGCAATCCATCAGCGGTTGGGCATACGAGCTAGAGAGCACGATGTCCTGGCCACCTTTGGGTTTGCATCCCTGGCAGCAGGCAAAGTGAACCAGGCCCAGCAAGCGCTGCGCGCTGTTTTAGAGATGGCGCTTGAGAACCGCTTCTTTGGCACGAGCGTTGAGGGCATCTGTTTAGCGGCATGTGTGTCGGCGGTTCAGGAGAAGCCGGAACAGGCCGTGGAACTGTATGCGCTGGCGCGGCGCTATCCCTATATTGCTAACTCGTGCGGGTTTGCCGATGCCGCCGGCCCACACATTGCGGTCGCGATAGAACTGCTACCGGCGGAGGTTGTTGCTGCGGCCCAAGCGCGGGGCCGGGCGCTCGATCGGTGGGCGACAGTGGCAGCGCTGGTAGAGCAGTTGGTAGTTGCCGGCAAGTAGAGAGCAAGAGCACTCATCTACTGAAGTTTTAGGTGACCCTACCAGAGAAAGAAACTTCAGTTTTCAAACAGAGCTCAGTATAGTTCGTGATCCCGCTGTGACATGGCGCGCATCCTACAGAAGGGGCTGGAAGGTGACTGGCGCTGGCAATCAGTTGCAATGGCCTGGAAAAACCGCATTTGACAGATGTTGATACATGTCTATAATGTGTACTACGCTCGAAACGAATCTCATCTCTTGTCTGAGTGACCGCAATGGCGCACATGTCAAAGCGAACGCTTCCCGGAAAACCATTAAGGGTTCTACACCCCAAACAGCTTTGCTGCTGATTTGATAAGCTTGTCCAGCGAGACACGATCTCACTCCTGGTTTTTTGGCTTTTTGCAGCGAATTCAAAAAGGAACCAACCAATGACCAGCCGTCCCAACCTGCTCTTCATCATGCCCGATCAACTGCGCCATGATTTTCTCTCCTGCTATGGCGCTCCCCACATCTTAACGCCAAACATCGACCGCATTGGCGCCGAAGGCATCCGCTACAACCGCGCCTACAGTTTGCACCCGGTCTGTGTCCCGGCCCGTTGTGCCCTGTTGACCGGCATGAATGCCTGGCGCACCCATGTGCTCACCAACGGCAACTATCTGCGTCCTGACCACGCCAAGTGCGGTATACCAACCTGGGCCCAACTACTTTCGGATCATGGCTATCTGACCTCGGCCATTGGCAAAATGCACTTCTATCCCTGGGATGCCTCCTTCGGCTTTGAGCACCGGATTGCCTGTGAGGACAAAGTCTGGATCAACATTCAGGATGACTACTGGCACTATCTGCAAGCGCGGGGCCACCGCAAGTACATGGGCAAAGAGCACGCGGGATATGATGAAAATCGGGGCGCCTGCGTCTCACTCCTCCCCTGGGATTGTTACTGGGATTACTTTGTCGGTGAAGAGGCGGCGCGCTTTATTCGTGACTATGACGATGAACGACCCTTCGCCTGCATGGTCGGCTTCCCCGGCCCCCACGATCCCTACGACCCCACCGCCGAATTTCTGAACAAAGTCGATGTCGATAAGATTCCCGATCCCGCGCCCGGCGATCCGATCCACCGCGATGTCAGTGCCGGAATCTATGCACAGCGGCGCCCCGGCGTACCTATTTGGACGCCAGAGACAACTGGCCCCTACACCGACGAGCAAAAACGCAAGGTCCGTGCCCATTACTCGGCCCTCATTCTCCAGATTGATCGACAGGTCGGCCGGATTCTGGAGGCGCTGGAAGAGAGCGGCCAACTGGACAATACGCTCATCATCTTTGCCTCCGACCACGGTGACATGGTTGGCGATCATGGTGTGAATGCCAAGGGCAACTATTACGAGGGCAGTTGCCACGTACCCATGCTGGTGCGTCCCCCCGGCGGTGGTACCGGTGAAGCGCGTGATGATCTGGTCTGCCTCACTGATGTCACTGCCACCATGCTTGCTGCGTCCGGCCTCGACGTGCCCGACCACATGGATTCGCAGCCGCTGCCCGGGCTTGGGTTGGCCGGTGAGTCGCAACATGAGGTGCTTGTCGGTGGCTTGCAAGCGGGGTGGATGGCGTTTGATGGGCGCTACAAGTTGGTCAAATATGGCAACGGCAACAGCGGTCTCTTCGATCTCGTGGCGGATCCAGTCGAGCAGCACAATCTGATTAATTCCCCCGATCATGCCGTCGCATACCGACGGCTTGATGCCATTCTCTATCGGCAGATCATGCACGCGGTGCAACAATCCCACGACTACAACCTGGTCTACACGCCCGCCGACGATGCGCTGTGGGCGAACAAGGAGTTTGGCAAACCGGGTTGGCGGCGGGCGTATCCCCATAGGTTGGAGTCATAAGATTCATCTGCTCATAAAAGAGGGTTGCCCTACCCATGTCTACCAATCTACTCTTTATCACCACCGACCAACAGCGGTGGGACAGCCTACCCTGCTACGGTCTTAACTTCATGCAGACCCCTAACCTGGACCGCCTGGCGCGTGAAGGGTTGGTTGTCGAGCGCTGCATTGTGCCGGGTGCGGTCTGTGTGCCCTGTCGCGCCGCGATCATGACGGGGCAATACCCCTCCACGACCAGCGTGCTCACCAACGGCACCTGGCTGCGACCTGACACCCTAACCTGGCCCGCGCTGCTCTCCGCTGCCGGCCGCAAGACCGCGGCCATCGGCAAGATGCACTTCTACCCGTGGGACACGCTAGGTGGCTTTGATGAGCGCATCATTGCCGAGGATAAACGGCACGTCTATCTGCCCGATGACCACGTGCAATTCCTGCGCGAGCGTGGGCTCGAACGTCCCCACCCAACCACTGATCCCGGCTACTTTGAAAGCCTGGGCGCGCCGGTCAAGCCGTGGCCCAAGGAGTACCACATTGATGCCTTTGTCGGCGACCAAGCTGCGGCGTGGATCGAGCGCAATGGCCACACACCCTTTGCCGCGTGGGTCAGCTTCCCCGGCCCCCACGACCCCTATGATCCGCCTCAAGCGATGGCAGAGATGTACTACGACGCGCCAATCCCAGAACCGATTGGTTCTGCCGCGGAACTAGTCAACAAGCCATCGGCTCAACGTAAGCAAGGGCAGGGCACACTTAGCAACGCCATGTTCCAGATCGACCCGTCACAGGCCACACCGGAACAGTATCGCCGTTGGCGGGCCCACTACTACGCCAACATCAGTCTGATTGATGAAGGCATCGGCAAGATTCTGGCCGCGTTGGAGCGGGCGGGCATCCTCGACGACACGCTGATCATCTTCACCAGCGACCACGGCGATGCACTGGGCGATCACGGGTTGGCTTACAAAGGCTTCTTCTACGACAGCATGGTTCATGTGCCGCTGATTTTGCGCGGACCGGGCGTGCCGGTGGGCCAGCGGTCGCCGGCATTAGTCAGTACGCTCGATTTGATTCCGCTCTTCTTTCATACTTGTGATGTTCCACCGCCGGCAACGTTGCAGGGCGAAGACATCCGGCCATTGCTCCAAGATCCTGCGGTACCGATCCGCTCGGCGGCCTTCTGTGAGTTGACGGGGCGGGCCATGGTGCAGACCGATAGGCATAAGTATGCTCGCTACGGCGACGGTTCGGCGGAATTGTACGACTTACGTCGGGATCCCCAGGAAATACACAATCTGGCTGGCCAGCCTGACTCCGTTGTGATTGAGCAGGCGCTACAAGCTCGATTGCTGGACCACTGGCTGGCCAATCAACGGGGCCAAACGCAAGCCGTAGCGGTTCCGCAACATCCGGCGCGAGTGGCGATTGAAGAGGCGTACCGACAGCAGCGCCCGGTATGACAGTGAACTTGCTGCCAACCCCCTGAAGCCTCGCACTTGAATTACCCACTGTGCCGAATCGCGTCACACTTTTCACTGCGTTGATTCAGTGATATGATCAACCGACAAGAGTGCGGCGCTTCTGTTACCTGCGCTTGTCATTACAGGATCGATTCAGATTGGCCGTTGACTAATAGGAAAATACAAGAAAGCTAAACCGATGCAAATCGAAACAATTGCCGTCCATGCCGGCAAAAGCATTGACCCTTCTACCCGCGCAGTGATGCCCCCCATTCACCTCTCCACCACCTTTGAACGGGCTGAAGATGGTACGTATCCCAGCGGCTATAGTTACATCCGTGCCGACAACCCAACGCGCCGCGCCCTCGAAGATGCCTTGGTCGCCCTCGAAGGGGGTGTCTGTGCCGCCACCTTTGGCTCGGGTATGGCCGCAATCATGACGATCTTTCAGGCGTTGCAGACCGGCGATCACGTGTTGATTCCCGACGATATTTATTTTGGCACCGGTAAACTCGTCAACGAACTCTTTGTACCCTGGGGGCTGCAATATACCGAAGTAGACATGACGGATTTGGATGCTGTGCGCGCCGCCATCCGGCCCAACACCAAGCTTATCTGGATCGAAACACCCTCCAACCCGTTGCTCAAAATTACTGATGTCGCGGCGGTGGCGGCAATTGCCCACGAAGCTGGTGCGGTGTTGGCCTGTGACAGCACCTGGCCCACGCCCATGCTCCTGCGCACGTTGGAATTGGGGGCCGATTTAGCAGTTCATGCCACGACAAAATATCTCGCCGGCCACAGCGATGTGCTGGGCGGCGCGGTGATCGCCAAGGAGAACAGCGACTTCTTTGAACGGGTTCGCTTCATTCAGCGCACCGGCGGCGCCGTGCCCTCCCCTTTTGATTGTTGGCTCCTGCTACGTGGCATTCGCACGCTGCCCTATCGCATGCGCGCCCACTGTGAGAATGCGCGTAAGATAGCTGAGTATCTACAAAATCACCCCAAAGTTTGCACCGTCCACTATCCGGGGCTGGCGAACCATCCCGGCCATGCCGTTGCCGCCAAACAGATGCGCGACTTTGGCGGAATGCTCTCCTTCCAACTCTGCCCTGATGAATTGCGCAGCGGCCGTGAAAATGCACAGCGAGTGGCCGGTCGCACCAAACTCTTTACCCAAGCGACCAGTTTGGGTGGCGTGGAAAGCTTGATTGAGCATCGCTTTAGCATTGAAGGGCCAACTACCAAAGCGCCCGACAATCTGCTGCGCGTCTCGGTGGGGTTGGAACACCCGGATGATCTCATTGCTGATCTAGCCCAAGCGTTAGAAGCACCGGTTGTGTTGAGCGAATAGACAGACCCTATAAAAGTCGCCCCTTCGTACACGGAGCAACCACGAGCTACCTATGCGACTTTGACAGGTTTTATAAGGAGTGTGCGATGATTCCACAGATCCTCTTTGGCAAAACTGGCCTCACCATCAGCCGGATTGCATTGGGCGGCTACCCCTTTGGCGGTGTCAACCGTGCCCGCGATTGGGACCCCTTTACGCCGGCAGGACGCAAGACCGCGATTGCCACCGTTCATGCCGCACTCGACGTCGGCATCACCTACATCGACACTGCGGCCAGCTATGGCGCAGGTAACAGCGAATCGATCATTGGGGAAGCGACCGCACAGCGGCGCGATGAATTTACGCTGGCCACCAAAGTTGGTTATCGAGATTTGACTGCGGCCGCGGTCACGGCCAGTGTCGAAGCATCATTACAGCGGCTGCGCACAGACCGGATCGACATTATCCAGTTTCACGGCGGCATGTATACCGACGCCGAAGTGAAACACATTCTGGCGGAAGGGCTGCTGGATGCCTTGGTGCAGTTGCGTGACCAGGGCAAGGTACGCTTTCTGGGCTTTACCGTCGAAGAGCCGTGGACGGCGCAACCGCTCATTGCCAGCGGCGCCTTTGATGTGATGCAGGTGCGCTATAACCTCATCTACCAGGCTGCGGCGCTCCATGTGCTCAACCAGGCGCGGGTGGCGGATCTGGGCGTTGTCACCATGCGCACTATGACCTCCGGCATGTTCCAACGCATTGCCCAGCAGCTCGCGCCGGAATGGCAGGATGCGCGCGATCTCTATGAAGTGGCGCTCAAATTTGTGCTGTCGGACAGCCGAATCCACGCGCCGATTGTCGGTATGCGCTGGCCGGAAGAGGTGGCGCGCAACGTGGCCATTGTCAAAGGATTTGAGCCGGCCTATGACATGGCCCAGTTGCCACGGTTGACAGCGGGGATTTACCAGAGTGAGGATGAGAGTCAGCCGCAGGCGTAATCAGTAGCCCGCTGTCGTATAGTCGCATGGTCTAGAGTAGAATCATCTAGAAATTATGCCCATCTAGGTGACCGGCACTTGCCAAGTGCCGGTCACCTAAAACGGGAAGTTATTTTTAGATGGTTACTAAGCAAACCAGGTCGTGCCGGGATATTGATATTGACGCCCTACTTCTTCATCCAGTTCGACGCCGATGCCGGGGCGGTCGCCGATGGTGATAAAGCCGTCTTTGATAATATCTTCTTTTTCCTTGATGATCGTGCTCCAATAGTCGCGGTGCAGCCAGTGGAATTCGAGCACCAGGAAGTTGGGTACGCTGGCACAGACGTGGGCCGAGGCGAGTGTGCCAATGGGCGATGAAACATTATGGGGCGCAAAGGGGATGTAGTAGATCTCGGCCATGTTGGCGATTTTACGACACTCGGAGAGGCCGCCACATTTGGGAATATCAGGCATAATGATGTTGACCGCCTGCTTCTCGATCAGATCGCGGAAGCCGTGGCGCAAGTAGAGATTTTCGCCGGAACAGATGGGCGTGGTGGTGGAACGGGTGACCTCGCGCATGGCGTCCACATTTTCGGCCGGCACCGGCTCTTCCAGCCACATGAGGTGGTACGGCTCTAGATCGCGCGCCAGGCGGATTGCGCTTGGCACATCTAGCCGGGTGTGGACATCGGCGGCGACAGAGACATCCGAGCCGGCGGCTTCGGTGACCATGTCCACCATCTCCAGCATCAACTCATGTTCGCGTTCGCTGGCGGTGTAGTTAAACTTATCACGCAGAAGGGCGCGATCGAATTGGCGACCGGTAGTGTAGGCGCCAATGTCCAGGTCGATCTTGAGTGCAGTAAAGCCCCGTTCGACCACATTTTCGACCACTTGCTTGATCTGGTCGAAATCCATGCCCGGCTCCACCTGACAGTCAGCATAGACGCGAATCTGGTCACGAAACTTACCGCCCAATAGCTCAACCACCGGTGCGCCCAGCGCTTTGCCTTTCAGATCCCACAACGCAATTTCAATGCCGGTGAGCGCCGTGATCAATGCCCCGGCATCGCCACCATCAAAGACATGGCTGCGGCGCATTTCCTCAAAGATGGCGTCAATCGCAAAGGGATCGCGCCCGACAAGCTTAGGCGCCAAATAGTTGATAATCGCAATGGCTTGCATACCGCCGTGGACACACTCGCCCAGGCCGGTTGTGCCGGCGTCGGTTTCTATTTTGATCCACAGGTGCATGCCATGCCCGCGGGTGGCGGCTGTTTTTACGCCAGTAATTTTCATATTGTTCCTCCTTTGTACCTGCTCTGAATGAAAATCAAAGTTTTGCTTCTGACTGAGAATTCAGTGGAAAACTCCGGTTTTCATCACAACCGCAGATAGTTGAAACGATTTTGAGATTCACCCAGCGCACCATTGAAGATCGATGGGTAAACGTTTTTTGTATTATAGACGCAAATTGAAAAAATGCCGAGACCGCGCGCGTCTCAGCATTTTTTAATTGCTAAATTATGAGGTGGCATTGCACTCATAGAGGCGAAGCGGTGAAATTGTTGCAATTATCAGCGAAGAATGGGTCGGATTTCACCCAGAAACCTATAGGAGCCTTATTGCTAATTATGGGGCAGCAATTGCAAGGCGTTAGACGTTGTTGCCTGCAAGACGAGGGAGATGCAGTCCATGAGTTGTTGGGCTCGAAATGGCATGGGAATGTAGGTATCATTCGTATTGGGCTCAATATATCTGGTATGCTCGCGCTGCGGCCAGGTGGAAGACATAATAATGGGCGCCTGCGTGTGGCACCGCAGTTCTTGGTAAAGTTCAAAATCGCTGGGGACGGCGCGCGAACTACCTAACAGGACCAAATCGGGGTGTTCACGATGTAATTCGGCCAAGGCTTCCTGACGTTGGCTGGCTTCATGCACCAAATAGCCATTTTCTTGCAACACTCGACATAACAATGTACGCAGACTTTGATCTGCCTCAATTAGTAGCACAGATCGCTCTGTCCCTTTTTGATCGTATTGATGATCAGCTTTGTTACTGTATGAAACTTTAGTATTTTGTAAAGCTTGCATTGGAAACTCCCCAAACAAAGAGGCGTGCCCCTATGACATTTCAACAGCCCCATCTGGTAATATTGCTTGGCTAATCAGTTATTGCCAAATCTTTTTTACTACAAATCAAACTCGTCGCTTCCTACAGTTGATAGGTTAATGAAAAAGCGCCGAATAAACGCCGAATTCATAAAAGTCATAGATTTATTTTGACGCTTTAGTAGTTCTTTGCTAAGCTTCACTCACTTCTAATTAGATATAAATTTTCGCTCATATGGGCGACTCACTGAAATTGCACTGCTTGCCCTCAAGCTAAGGTCGGCAATTTCAGTCGCATACCGATATGAGCCTAAATTTTATAGAGTTACTTGATAGTAGCGCTATCGTCCGGGGCCCATTGGGCGGGGCAAATCAAGCTATGAAAACAGAATCCGGCGATGTGCTGCTACGCCTTGCTCCTTAGAAGTCTTGCTTTATAGACTTGCTGTTGAGTTTTTAAAACGTGGCTGCGAATTGTTTGAGAATCTTGGTTTTGCAAACTGAGGATGGGTTAGCAACCCCCCCAGTAATGCATAAAATTGCATAGCCGTGGACCAATGACCAATACGCATAAACTTGCTCACGGAGGTCCATGTCGTGCCCAGATGAAGAGCTTTGACTGTGCATCTGGCGTTGCACTGCCTCTTCAAAGATTGTAAAGAGCGTCACTTGTTCGGTGGTAGAGTGGTCGACTGGTGGGAAAGTGCTGGTAATCGAAGGGAAAGAAACATTTTTGCCTACACTCAGTGAGCCCTGGCAGACAAGCTTCATTAATTCGGAGTGACGTTGGACAAAGTGAATATAGGTCAGTCCTAATTCAACCAGGTATTCTGATGGCGCTAGCGTTTGATCAACCTGTTCTAAGGTGGTGATCAATTGAGCAACAGTTTGTGCGCCTAGGGCAAAGAGAATTGCATCTTTATTGGCAAAATACTCATACAAATTGGCGGGACTAGACTTTACAGCTTGTGCGATCGCACGAATAGACAAGCCATTTTGTCCTTGTTTTTGCAGGATCTGGCCTGCTGCATCAACAATTTTTTGCTGAGTTTCTTGGTAACGTCCATCATTCATAGCTCTATTATCCACCATTGATACTGGCGCCTAAGGAATGGCAATTCAAGCACTTGCGTGTTTCATAGGAGATTGCACGAGCACAATCTCCAATCTCTATGCTCCATTTGCACAAGTTGTTTACGGCTCATTCCTTAATATTGGGTATAATCAATCTTTACCCTTGCGCTTATTTTGATAGCAACTGTAGTTAGAATAGTAATACAGGAAAGACGCCGAAAAAACGTCGAAAATATAGTATCTTATGAACACAGACTTGAAACTACAATTGCTAGGGACGCCACAAGCAACATTACATGGGCAGCGACTGACTGGATTTATTACCAGCAAGGCAGAGGCGCTCTTCTATTACCTGGCTGTTACCGGCCGTGTTCATACCCGTGCGTTCTTGGCCACCATTCTCTGGCCTGATATGGCAGAAAATCGGGCGCGCAAAAACCTACGCGATGTTATCTCCAATTTACGCAAATTGGTGGGCGACTATCTCATCATTTCTCGTCATGATCTAGCCTTTAACCAAAGACAGCCCTACTGGCTGGATGTAGAACTGTTCAGTACGGGCTTATCTGCACCCAATGCTTCCCTGAATGATTTACGCGAAGCGATTGGTTTGTATAAAGGAGAATTTTTAGAAAGCTTTCAAATCCTCAACGCTGCCCCGTTTGAAGTATGGGTGCAACAACAGCGTGCCGAATATCACAGCCTGGTGATCAATGCGCTACAGACTTTGGCTGACCGCTATTCAGCGCTGCAAGCCTATGAATCAGCTTTGACAGCGACGCGCCGCCTCTTGTTGCTGGAACCCTGGAATGAGGAAGCGCACCGCAAACAGATGTTATTTTTGGCGCAAAGTGGCCAGCGGACTGCGGCATTGGCTCAGTATCAGAGTTGTGTCCAAGTATTGGCTGACGAGTTGGCTGTTACGCCCATGTCCGAAACCACCGCGCTCTACCGGCAGATCAGCGAAACCGTTTTGGTGGATAAAACCAAGCCAGCCACAGAGGCAGAGAGTGCTACAGCCTATCGCACCGCTCTCTTGCCGCTTCCCAACAATCTGCCACGCCAACTAACCCCCATGATTGGCCGCACGCAAGAAATTGCAACCATCCGGAGCAAGCTGCTCGACCCCCACTATCCGCTCGTCACCATTGTTGGCGAGGGGGGGATTGGTAAAACCCGTCTGGCCCAAGCCATAGCCTATTCCCTTTTAGAATCCGAAGCGACCGCACAACGGCATCTCTATTTTGCCGACGGTGTCTGGTTTGTTTCGCTGCTGGAAGCAAAAGCGACGGATAATCTAGAGGACCAATTAGCCTTTGCCATTAGCGAGGCATTGCGCCTTCCGCTTTTGGGGGACAGTCCCTTCAAGGCCCAACTGTTTGAGCGTCTGCGCAAGATGCGTCTTCTGTTAATTCTTGACAATTTTGAGCATGTTGTCGCCGGGGCTGGTTTTCTATTGGAATTGCTGCAAAGCGTCTATGGCGCAAAAGTGTTAGTCACAGCACGCCGACGCTTGAATCTACAAGCAGAGCATCTCTATCGTCTGGAGGGCTTGGCGACCCCCACTGCAGCAGAAGGCAAGGTTACTGCAAAAGAACAGTTGCTCAAATATGAAAGCTTTCAGCTTTTCATAGAGCGGGCCACGCGAGTTGCGTCCGGCTTTACATTGACTGATGAGAATCAGGCCGACGTTGCTGCGATTTGTCATGCCGTCGGGGGTTTACCGTTGGGGATTGAGTTGGCGGCCGCGTTAACCGAGGAACATGATGTAAAGACGATCGCCCAACAGTTGCAACACAACTATGCAATTCTCGCTACCTCTCTGGCTGATTTGCCCTCGCGCCATCGCACTATGCAGGCCGTGCTTGACTATTCCTGGCAACTCCTTTCCCCCACAGAAAGCGCAGTGCTTGCCGCTTGCGCTGTCTTTCATGGCGGCTTCTCCGGCGATGCTGCACTGGCGGTTGCCGATACCACATCTGGCAATTTGTCCGCCTTGGTTGAACATTCACTCCTACACAGAACTCGATCCGATCGTTTTGAGCTACATGAGCTGATTCGTCAATATGCTTTGGCGAAGCTAGAACAGCAAGTAGAAAGAGCAAAGCAAGTGCATGAGCGGCACTATGCCTACTACTTCCAGCAGATCCAACAGTGGACCAACGCACCCAATCAGGCTAAGCTACAACGAACGTTGCGTAATGAACTGGACAATATACGCGCAGCCTGGCGTTGGGCAAGCAACCATATAGCCTTTGAGACGTTGGCCGAGAGCGGAGAGGCGCTCTTCCGCTTCTATGATGCTTTGGGGTTATATCGAGAGGGCTATCAATTGATGGAGCAATCCGTCGCCTATGTTCGGCGCCGGATCGCTACTCAAGCAGATAGCGGCGGACAAAATCATAGCCAACAAGAGCATGCAACGCGTACGCTGGCCATGCTCTTGTTGACGACGGCGGCCATGCAGCGGTGGCTAGGCCAGCCAGATTCGGCGCTTCAGCTAACGCTGGAAGGGCTACAATTGGCGCATGCGTCTTCTGCCGTTGCACTGCTGGCGCGCGGCTATATCGTTACAGGCGATATCCGTCTGCTATATCATGACTTACCGGCCGCGCTGACGGCTTATGAAACCGGTTTGGCCTACGCCCGTCAGAGCAATGCAACCTATGATGAAATTAGGGGGGTAATTGGCGTAGGACAGATTTTTCAAGCCCAACAAGATCTAGCTGTCGCCTCTACCTATTATCAGAGCGCCCTGGAACTGGCCTGGCATCTCCAAAATGATAAGCTGGAACGGTTGGCCCTTACCAATTTGGCAAACTTTTATAAAGATGCCAACAACTGGTCGCAAGCTTTGCAATTGGCCCACTCTCTTGTCATCACCAGTCGCACTGCTCGAGAGTGGGTTACAACTATGCATGGCGCTGCCTTGATGGGCGAATGTTATAGCCGCTTGGGACAGTTTCAACAAGCACAGCGGTATCTACAACAAGCACTCCAGGTAGCGCAGGAGCTTGCCATCCCCTACCATCAAGCCAATCTCTATCTTCTCATTACCAATAATTATCTTGCTCAAGAGGACTTTGCTGCCGCACTCGCGGCGGGAGAAGCAGGGATACAAATCGCGACAAAGGTAAATTTGCCGACTGCACTCTGTGAGACAAAGCTTGCTGTTGCGCGCACCTTGATTGCTTTACAGCGTTGGACAGAGGCTAAAGCGCTCCTTAAAGATGCTATGATCCTTGCTCAACAGCTACACCTGGCAGTTAGCCGTGCGGTTGTCTATGCCAGTTTGGCTGAAATCGCGCTGCACCAAGAGGCGGCCTCTACTGCCAAGGTATGGTGCAATCTACTCTTGCAGTTTATTGCAGAGAACCAAGGACAGATGAGAGAGGATTGGCTGTTGCCCTACTGGGTCGGCTACTCGGTGCTGCACACCCTCCATGATGTACGGGCCGGCGAAATCCTGGAAAATGCCCACACCTTGCTTGTCCATTATGCCGCAAAAATCGAAGACGAAGTGTTAAAACAGTCATTTTTAGAAAATATTGCAGTAAATCGCGCTATAATGCATGAAACGTGCACCACACCAGAATACTCCCCTCCCCTGACCCCTTGAGGGTGCATTTTACTTTGGCTCATCTAGGTCTCTGTGTGAAATTGTTCCATCCTTCTTTGGTAATTGCAACGATCTTACCCCTTGCGGGTGCGTCCCAACTATTTGCGACCAGAGGTGACTGTCACTGGGCGCAAGACCTTGCAATGCCTCCCACTCCGTGTTGCCCAGTGACAGTCACCTTCTCGCCACTTGCGTGGGACGCTCCCACCCCTTGCAAGCCGGTTGACAGACCCCAATACCCGTGCTACAATCCCTTTATTCTGGAGTCTGCTCCGGGCGCCAATGCTTACGGCGTCTTCATCCCTATTCTTGTAAGTAATCGAAATCTCGCGCAGATTTGGCCTGATCTGTTCATCGCGGCGCCCCTGCCATGCTGGCAATTGGTTTGCAGTTTGTCCTAGCGTTTATTCGACCCTATCCCCAGCGCTTTTGCTGCCCCAAAGCGCAGCGCATTGAGAGTCGATTTGGTGTCATCGCAACATTGCTCGGAACTAAAGTCGATGCTCCTATAGGTAAAGAACTGAAGTTGTCCTCTTTTGTCGGTGAGAAACCGGTGAGAAGGTCTTGCAGTTTCAGCCGTATCCTTATAGGAGCCAATGTTAAAACGAACAAGGAGGAACAAAGATGGCTCCCAACAATGGCTTTACCCGTCGTGAATTTGTGCGGTTGGTGGGCGCCGCAACTGGCGCTTCGTTGTTAAACGCCTGTGTCGCACCGACACCCCAGCAGGGTGGCGCACCCCAAGTGGGCGGCGCAACGGCGCAACAGCCCAGCCAGGCCCCCGAGGCGATTGAATTGGATGTCTGGTGGAATGCCGACATCCCCGATCTGACGACTACCTGGGAAGCAAACCCCGATAATGAAGAGTTTAAAAAGACCTGGTATTGGGGTGGTCTTGCCCGCCAGTTGTTCCCGCCCTTCCTAGAAAAGCACCCGGGCGTCTCGGTCAAGATCACCTCTCACAGTTGGGATTGGGATCTGCGGCAGAATCAGTTGATGTCGCTGGCTGCTGGGATCGTGCCCGACGTGAGCTATGGCGAGGCCTATGTCAACGAGTTTGTCCAGTTGGGGATCTACAACCCGGTCTCGGCGGAGGCGGCGCAACTGTTTCCTGAAGGCACGACGCGCGGCGCTACGGTCGATGGCCAGGTTTATGGTCTGCCTATGTCATCCGGCGCCGATGTGCTTTTTATTAACCTGGCCACTTGGGAAAAGGCCGGTCTTGATCGCACCAAGCTGCCCACCACTTGGGAAGAGTTGGTCTCCGCCTGCCAGGCGATTTCCAAGGTGAACCCCGATGACCGTTGGGGCAACAACTGTTACTTCACCTATGGCCCCGACCCCAACACCTACGGTACGGCCATGCGTATTCTGCACTGGTTCAACCAGAACGATGCCCCATTGGGCAGCGACTTGGGCGTGCCTTCCGCTAATGCGGAGAACGCGGTAGACACCTGGCTCTTCCACAATGAACTGATGTGGAGTTCAACCGAAGCGTTGATCACCCAGGCCGAGGGCGAAGCTGGCTCCGGCAAGCTTTTTAACGACGGCGTGATTGCGGTGAAGCCGGGCTGGAACAATGACGCCACTTCGGTGGGCGAAGGCAATGTGGACGCAACCGCGATCCAATTCCCCTTGCCGCCGGGCGGTCATCCGGCCACGATTGTGATCGGCAACCAGATCAATTCGCCGCTCAAGAATGGCAAAAACCCGGAATTGGCCATTGCCCTGGTCGAGGAGACCCTCACCAACGAGGATACGCAAGCTTGGCTGGCCGACAATGCCGGCATCTGGATCCCGGCGCTCAAGTCACTGCTGGAGCAACATGAGACTTATGATCGCTTGGGTGGTTACAAGACCGACGGCGCCAAGGAGATCGTGCGCGTCACCATGAAAACCTTGCTGGAAGGGGGCGCCGGCCCCCTACCGGGCTGGCCCAAGAACGGCTCACGCATCTGGTCGGAATGGAACAACTCCTACCAGCGGATCTGGAAGGGGAACCTGGGTGCGGACGCGATCAAGAGCGAACTGGATGCACTCCAGACCGCCATTGAAGGGTTAGTGCGCAAGACGGGGTAGACGTTGATTGACAATTTGTAGGCGCTGCTTTTAGTAGCGCCTATGCCTACGTTACGTTTGCTACTTTTCACTGTTGCCAAGCACACCATGATACGACCCCTTCTTTTCCCATTCATCTCGCGAATTTGATTGCTGAGCAAGCGAATCGAGTGTAAAATAGTGACATGTACGAAATCGACTTTACCCAAACTGCCCTAGATGATTTGCGTTATTTTCGCAAATTTGAGCAAAATATCATCTTGGATGCGGTTCACACCCAATTGACCAACGAGCCAACTGTAGAGATAGGGAATCGCTTTCGTCGTGATCCACCGGAAATAGGCGAATGGGAGTTGCGTATTGGTGAATTTCGAGTCTTACTATAATGCTGATGACATCGTTATGATTGTCCGTATAGAACGAATCGGGCATAAACCTAATAATGTATTACGTTTTCGGGGACAACCCTGGTTTGGTGCTCCAAGGGGGAAACGCTCGTGATTTGGACCTATCGTATTTTTCGCGACAAAAATGGACGCTATTCGATTCGTGAGGTCTTTTATGAACGTGACGGCCGTTTGTTAAACTATAGCAAGAATCCAGTTGCACCCATTGGCGCGTCCTTAGAAGATTTAATGCAACCTGTGCAATGGTTCCGCGAAGCATTTGACTCCCCGGTGCTATCATTAGAAGCTGTTGAAGCAGAATTGACCGCGCCGCCAACGCAAGCACAAAAGCCACTTACGGATCGGAGCCAAACGCTCTCCTTTCAACAAGTGCTCGCCCAATTGGCGGAAGATGCAGATGAAGAAACCGAACTCGAGGGTGAATCTGTTCTTGTCTAAGCTCTTGATCTGAATGCACGCAAAAAGTGATTTTCAAGGTGTGTGATGCGCAGCAAAATCATTCCTGGCCGCCTTTATCTGCAACAGGCGCAACCCACCCTGGGACAGCGTATGCGTCGCTGGGTTCGCCGTCACCGGGAAGCGATCATTGCCTGGTCGTTTCTCGTTCCCATGTTGGTCTATTTTGTGGTAATGACTTATGTGCCGTTGGCTTTTCTGATCGGGATCAGCTTTACCCAGTGGAATATCATTACACCACCGCAGTGGGTGGGGCTGCAAAATTTCACCTTTATTTTCTCTGATTTCCAGAACTGGTTCTACCTCAAAGTCATCGGGCGCACGATCCTCTATGCCGTGGCGATCCTGGCCCTCAATATTGGCGGCGGTTTCTTCACGGCGCTGGTCTTGAACCAAAATCTGCTGGGCAAAGGGGTTTTTCGCACCATGTGGTATCTGCCGGCGGTCTTCTCCGGCGCGGTGGTGGCGTTGTTGCTTAAGATCTACCTGGCCCCCTCGACGCAAGGAGTCTTGAACATGGTGCTCTTTAAGTTCGGCGTCGAACCAATCGACTGGTATCGCAGCACCTTCTGGATTCCGATTATTACCGTGCTCTTCTCCGTCTGGCAGGGCATTGGCTTTACCGTGATCTTCTTCCTGGCTGGCCTCCAGGGTATTGACGAAAATCTCTATGACGCGGCCAAGATTGACGGCGCCAACCGCCGCCAACTGCTCCGCTACATTACCATCCCACAAATGGTCCCTGTCCTGCTCTTTATTTCGGTGACCGGCATGATCGGTTCCATGCAGATGTGGGAAGTGCCCAAGATCATCACCGCCGGCGGGCCCGATAACCTGACCTATACGCTGATCTACAGCATCCACAATGACTCCTTTGGCGCGCTGGAGATGGGGTTGGGGACAGCGCAGTCGTTTGTGTTATTTATTATGCTGTTGGTCTTCATTGGCTGGCAACTCAATGAATATCGCAAACAGTATGGGGTGTAAGAGTGGCGGGTGACGGTCCGTTTGACTCGCCACTTGCCACCCACCACTCGCCACAGAGAACAAAGAAAATGCGCAGACAACAGATTGCCCTTATCACGCTGAGCTACCTCTTCCTTGGCGTTTCCAGCTTTATCATGATCTACCCGGTGCTCTTTATGGCCTTGGGGTCGTTTACCACGAATGAGCGCTTTCTGGACGCGACCATCCTGCCCATTCCCAATACGTTGAACGTTGAACTGTTTGGACGCGCGTTGGCCGCTGGGGTGTGGGATTCGTACCTCTTTACCCTCTACCGCTGTGTCTTCTACATTCTGGTCACGATCCTGGTGGGGCTAATCGGCGGCTACATCTTTTCCAAGCTGCGCTTTCCGGGCAAGAATCAGGTCTTTCTGCTCTTCCTCTCCGGTATGGTCATGCCCGGTATTCTGATGCTGGTGCCCATGTACTTGCAAATGGCCTGGTTTCCGCTGGTAGGGGGCAATGATCTGCTGGGGCGAGGCGGGCATGGCTTGATTGGCGCGTGGCCGGTACTCTTTATCTATGGCTGGGTGCCGCCCTTTGCCATCTTTCTCTTTAAGCAGAGCTATGACATGTTGCCCAGGGAATATGAGGACGCCGCCAAGGTCGATGGTGCCGGTATGTTCACGATTATCTTTCGCCTCTACGCGCCGCTGCTCAAACCACCCATTGTCGCGCTCATTATCGTCACCTTCTTGGGCGTCTGGAACGATTATCTCTGGCCTAGTATGACTGTGGCCGGCCATCCCGCCTACTATCCGATTGCCTACCGGGTGCAGACGGTGATTCTCTCTGATTGGTCGCCCGTCGGCACCACTGACTATCCCGCGGTCATGGTGCGCACCTTCCTGGCCACCTGGCCGCCGGCCGCAGTCTACTTTTTGTTGCAACGCCATTTTGTCCAGGGGTTGGTGGCTAGCGGGCTGAAGGGATGAGGGATGACAAGATGATAAATGACAAGATGATAACGCTGATTACTCAAGTAGAAAGCGTATTATGACTGATCACTCCGATGTTGCAGCTAATGGTAGGCAAAACTTACCTGGCTTTCGCGCGGCCAGTGCGCGTAGGCCGTCAGCACAGCAACCGGCCATTGTTACGCAACCGCAGACCTACCATGACTTGCAACGGGGGGTTGACATGTTCATGACGGTGATCCGCCCGACGTTGGGGCCGTTGCCGCGCCTGGTGGCCTTGGCCGGGCAAAAGCGCAGCGAAGCCCCGGAAATTCTGGACGACGGCGCGCTGATTGCCCGACGCATGATTCAGATTACGCCCCGTGGTCCCGATGTCGGCGCAATGCTCCTGCGTCATGCCCTGTGGCAGATGCACCAGGAGATGGGCGACGGCACGACCACGACGGCGGTGATCTATCAAGCGCTCCTGCACGCGGGCATCCGCGCCATCACCGGTGGCGGTTGCAATGCCATGCTGTTGCGCAACGGTCTGGAGAAGGGGCTGCGGTCCGTGCAGGAACATCTGCAACTGGCAGCCCACCCCCTAGCGGGGCGGGAGAACATTGCCCACTTTGCTCGTGGCTTGGTGCAGGGAAACTGGGCGCTGGCCGAGCTGCTGGGCGAGGTCTTTGATATTGTGGGCGCCGATGGCTTAGTGGTGGTGGAGAAGGGCAACCGGTTGGGATTGGAGCGGGAGTATATTGAGGGAACCTATTGGCACCTTAGCGGCTGGTCTTCGCGTCTTTTTGTCACCGACACCGCACGCCAGCAGACGACCTTCGCGGACGCGGCGCTTTTGCTCAGCGACCTTGCCATCCGGGAACCTGACCAACTTATCCCAGCACTAGAGCGGTGCGCCAAGGCTGGCGTACGCAAGTTGGTGATCGTCGCCAAAGAAATCTCCGACCGCGCGATTGGCCTGTTGGTGCAGAACAATCAGGCCAAAACTGTGCAGACGCTGGTCGTACGCACTCCTAATGTGCTGGAGGCAGATCAGGTTGCATCCTTAGAGGATATGGCCGTATTGACCGGTGGGCGGGTCTTTTATCGCGCGGCCTACGCTGATTTCCACACGTTTCAGGTCACGGACTTAGGCTACGCCCGGCGCGCCTGGGCTACCCAAAGTTTGTTTGGTCTCTTTGGCGGCAAAGGCAACCCGCGCCACATCCGCCAACATCTCCACCATTTGCGTAGTCAGGTCAAAATCGCCACCGATGAACATACGCAGCAGAAGTTGCAGGCGCGCTTGGGGCGGATGGCCGGGGGGACAGCCATCGTACGCGTGGCGGATGCGACCGCGACCGGCGCCGAAACGCTCAAGACGTTGGCTCAACGCGCGGTGACCACCCTACGCCATGCACTTAGGGGCGGGGTGGTGGCGGGAGGCGGGGTGGCGCTCTTGCTGGCGCAATGTACATTGGCGGCGCTACCGGCGGAGAACAATGACGAGACGATTGCCTACCAGATTCTGAGTCGAGCCTTAGAAGAGCCGCTGCGCACCCTTGCCCACAATGCCGGCTATCAGCCGACGACCGTGCTTGCCCAGGTGCAAGCGGCGCCGCACGGCTGGGGATTTGATGCCTGCCAAGGGCAACTAGTGGAACTGCAAAAAAGCGGGATCATGGATGCCGCCGTCATCCTGCAAAAAGCGCTCGAAATCGCCGTAGGCGGCGCCGCCCAGGCGTTGACGACGGATGTCTTTGTGCATCATCGCAAACCGCAGGAGTGTGTGGAGCCTTGAAAAACACCTTGAAAAACGGCGGGAACAGGCGTCAGCGTCGGTGAATGATACTTGTTATCCCTTGGTTTTTGCTCATGCCCATGCTACAATCATGGGGGATCGACTGCGCGACGCCAGACAGGTACATTTGTACAGGAGTAAAGATGTGCTGATGGCTGTCACAGCGTATAACGGGGGCACGTACTCACCATGTTGCAAAGATTACCGATTGGCGAGCAATTTTTCACGCTGCTGCGCCAAAAAAACATGATCTATATTGATAAAACCAAGCTCATCTATGACCTGATGAATGTTGGCAGTTTTGTCTTTTTGTCGCGGCCGCGGCGCTTTGGCAAATCGTTGTTGACGACGACTATCAAGGAGATCTGCCTGGGAAATCGTGCGCTCTTTCAGGGATTGTGGATTGAGGATAAACTGGATTGGCAACCTTCTCCAGTGTTATTGCTCAATTTTAATGATGTGAGTTATCGCACGCAACCACTTGTCGAGGGGTTGCGTGACTATATAGATGAGCTAGCGCGTGGCTTCGGTTTTCAGCTACGGCAGGGCGATCATAAGCAGAAATTTCGCGAGTTGCTACAACATCTTTCCACCCAGGGCAAGATTACCTTATTAATTGACGAATATGATAAGCCGATTACCGATCTGCTCGAAAACAATGAAGCGGTGCAAGAGAATGTTGACACACTCAAAGATTTCTACTCTGTCCTAAAATCCTCGGTTGCGGAACATTTGCAATTCACCTTGATCACGGGTGTTTCAAAATATGGGAAAGTCTCTATCTTTTCTGATCTCAACAATCTAACCGACATTACGGTTGATCCCCGTTTTGCGACGCTGCTTGGCTATACACAGGCCGAGTTAGAAGATTATTTTGCCGTGTATATTGACCGTTTGGCCCATACCTATCAGCTGAGTCGGACGGGCATATTGGCGCAAATCGCGTTTTGGTACAACGGCTATTCCTGGGATGGGGTAAACCGCGTCTATGTCCCTTTTTCAACATTACTCTTTCTGGATAAGCAGAGCTTTGAAAATCATTGGTTCGCAACCGGGACGCCGACTTTTTTAATCAAACTTTTGCGTCGGCATCGGATAGCGGCCTACGAATTAGAAAGCATAACAGCCAGCAATACCTTGCTCAACAGCGCAGATGTCAATAACCTCAGCGTGATTTCCTTGCTTTTTCAAACCGGCTATCTCACCGTCAAACAGGTCAACCAAGCGTTAACTGGAACAACCTATGAACTGGGCTATCCTAACCATGAAGTTGCCCAGGCGTTTCAACAACATCTGCTTGCCGATTATTTGGAAATCGGTCTGGAGCGTATCCAGTCAAATTTGCTGATTGACTTTCAACACGCCTTAAAACAAGCTGACGTTGATGGCTTTATCCTGTTGTTACAATCGCTCTTTGCCACGATTCCGAGTCGCCTCTTCTTATCCCAAGAAGCCTATTATCACTCGATTGTCTACCTGACGCTGCGGCTGTTAGGCTTTACAATTTATGCAGAACGGATGACCAATGTTGGCCGTATTGATGCTGTGTTGGCGTTGACCGATGTTGTGTACATCCTCGAATTCAAACTGAGTAATGCGCAAGTTGCCCTGAATCAGATACGCAAAATGAAGTATGCCCAATCCTATCTGGGTGGCAGTAAAACGGTAATTCTGTTGGGCATCGCCTTTGACACAGCCAGCCGCAATGTTAAGGATTGGAAACATGAGGTGATTGCGCCTCGTGTACAACCACAAGAGACACAATGAACCGACCCGGAATGAATTCTCGTCGTGCTACTCTACACTCCTGGTCTATCATCGGCACCCCTTCACCAGGGACGGTGACTGCGCTGGCGTTTAGCGCGGACGAAGGATCGCGTGTATTCGCTGGCGCGCGGACAGGGATATACTGTACCGATCAGCTAGATCGGAGTGTCCAAGACGATTGGCGACGAATGCCAGCCGCCCCCCTAGAGATCATCGCATTGGCCGTCTCTCCCACCTATGCAATGGATGCTACACTCCTGGCCGGGACCGGCCAAGGACTCTTTATCTCTCGCGATAGCGGACAAGGGTGGCAGGCTATATCCACCCCCATGCCGGCTCCAGTTGTCCTCTGCCTTGCTTTCTCATCCAATTACGCAATGGATGGAATTATCGTCGCTGGCACATTGGAAGATGGCATCTACTACAGCGACAGTCGCGGCGAGCGCTGGTCATACCGCAGCTTTGGCCTACTTGACGCTGCGGTCTATGCCCTGGCCATCTCCCCTAACTTTGCACAGGATGAAACCATCTTTGCCGGCACGGAGACCGCCCTCTACTACAGCTATAACGGCGCACGGGCCTGGAAAGAATTGGCGTTTCCTGCAGAAGCCGCACCGATTGTCAGCCTGGCCTTGTCACCCCGCTTTGTGCAAGATCAGACAGTTTATGCCGGCACGGAACGTCACGGCCTCTACCGGTCAACCGATGGCGGCCAAAGCTGGCAAAGCGACGCGTTGCCAGCGGCCAGCATCAATGCGCTGGGCGCCGCACCCGCTGGGCGCCTCTTGGCCGCCACAAACGCCGGTCTCTACGCTGTGGACGATGCGGGCAACGGGTGGCGCTGTCTGCTTGACCGAGCGGGCGCATTCAGTCTGGCGGTAAGCGATGATTATGTGATCACTGGTTTGGTCAACGAGGGAGCATGGATCAGCGAAGGCCGCAGCAACTGGCGCCCCTGCTTCACCCTCCCGGTTCGCCCCTTGACTGGGCTGGTGCTCTCCCCCCATTTCGATTGCGATGAAACGGGCTTTTTGTACGGCCCGCAAGAGGGGATCTGGCGGACGGTGGATGGCGGCCAGACCTGGGCCTGCCTTAATGAAGGCTTGCCTACTCTTGACATTCGGTCGCTGGCCTTATCGCCGCACTTTTCTCAAGATCACACCGTAGTTGCGGCGACAGAGGGTGGCCTTCTGGTGAGCGAAGATGCCGGCGACCACTGGTCTTTGGCCACAGATGCATCAACCACACACGTTGCTTTTACACCCAGCGGCAAGTCGATTGCCATTGCGACCAGCGATGGCACAATCCAACTAGCTGCCAACTGGCGCGGCCCGTGGCAAAGTATCCCCATCCCCTGGCGCAGGCGGAGTCAGGTCTTGGCATTGGCGCTGGCTGACAACGGCCTATTCAGGGTTGCCGTATGGGATCCGACAGACGCTGTGGTGCAAATCTGGGAGGGTAAGCCCGGTCACTTTGTCGAGCGAGTGACCACACCGGCCAGCCCGACATCGGTTGTCAACTTCTGGGCCCCGCCTGGGGATGCCCCTGTTCAGAACTGGTACGCCAGCATCGATCAGCAGTTGTGGGAATTTCAGGTTGCGCCCGGACAAGCATCAGCCCGCGCTCATCCCGTTTGGGACATAGAGAACGGCGCGAAAATCCTGAGCCTGGTTGGTAGCCAGAGCACAGCAGGATTGACCCTCTTCGCCTGTACCGGCCAGATTCTCTACCAGTCTACAGCAACCAACGACTGGCGTGCTCTTCACGATTTTGGCCACGAACGCGCCGTTACACTCGCCCTGTCACCGGCTTATCCCGGCGACATAACCGTCTACGCTCTGTTGTTGGGTGGTTCGTTCTGGCGTGGGCTTCTGCCATAGGACGCAAGGTACAACGACAGATGCACTTTGGCAGAATATCCCTCATAGCTGCATAGCCAATGTCAGTGCCTGTCCTACGGCGCGTTCAACTCGCATATCATTGTCGGCGCGCACGGCGTAGGCATTGCGCAGCGCCTTGCTCAGTCGCTTGTGGGTGCGATAGGCGTTTAGTAGCCGTTCATCCAAAGGGCCGGCCACCGCTTCATAGCCAGCTTGAAAGCGTGCATTAATCGCTGCAACCGGTGCACTTTCCCAATCTTCAAAATCCATCTCAGCCATAAAGGTGGCCACATCCAGTTCGGGATCGCCCAGGGCAAAGCCGTCGAAGTCAACCAAACCCAGCCGGGTGCCATCATTTAGCCATTGATGGGGATGGGGCGCGCCATGAATGGGGCGCAAGCGAGTTGGGTCGCTCTCTGTATGAACAGCAGTCAGCCGATCAAGCAACCACTCCAGCGCCGGCGTCAAGGTTGGGAAAAATGTACACAGCCGTTCAACATACTTTGTAGAGCGCTTTTGTTGTTTGCGCCCATCGGTGCGCTGCTGCGGCTGCAAATCAGCATGGGTGAGCGAGGCCGCGGCCCGGCCCAGACGTTCGGCCAATGCTGGTCCCTCGGCGGATAAAAGGCGGTCAACAACCGGTGCGCCGGGCACGGCCCCCTGCCACAATGTCTGGAGCCCCTCCTGCCAACTGATGGGTCGGGCCACGGCAAAATCAAGCACACCGGCCTGTGATGCCGCCCAAAGCGCTTGGCTCTCCCGATAGATTGCCGCACCGCGGTCATCAGAAAAGACCTTGGCAAAACGGGCGGGGATTGGCCCATCGTTGGGCGCGTCAGCAGAACCCCCTACAAAGCGGATCGTACAACGCTTGCCAGGGCGATAGCGCAACACCTTTGGCTGACCGGGCAAAGCCAATGCCGTCGGTAAGGTCGGTAACAGGGGATCATAGGGGAAACGGGTGACACAAAACCAGCCTAGCGGATCATGATGGGCCACAGCTTGGCAGAGGGCAAAAGCGTTTGGGAAAGCGGTATAGAGATTGATAACACAGAGTTGTTGGGGCAGATCCAACGTTTCATAGATCAGTGTCACCAACGGTTCGTCACCCAGCTGAAAACGGCCATAGGTGCGCTGCCAAACACGCTGCGGCTGCCACCAACCATACCGTTGGCCCACCTCCGCCAGCACATCCAGTGGAATGGTGTCACTCGCCAACGTGGCTAATAAGTTGCGATAGTGATCATAGGGTTGACGCTGCATTAGTCTGCTCCTGCCAGGGCTGGCATGAAGTGGCCGGTTGTGGGCGCCGGTGCGGCGCTGGGTGTGGGATTTTGCAGCCGGTAGAGTTCAGCGTAGAGACCACGTCTGAGCAACAGTTCGGCATGGGTACCCTGCTCGGCCACTCGCCCTTGCTCCATAACAATAATCTGGTCAAAGTGTTGGATGCTGCTTAACTGATGGGCGATCACCAGAATGGTCTTATCGCCTTGCAAGCGATTGAGCGTCTCATCCACCAGGGCTTTGGACTCGGCGTCCAGCGCCGAGGTTGGCTCATCCAGAATCAGGATCGCGGGATCCTTGACCAGTGCGCGGGCAATGGCTATGCGCTGACGCTGGCCGCCGGAGAGGTTGCTGCCCATCTCGCCCAGTTGGGTTGCATAGCCCTTGGGCAGGCTTGTAATAAAGTCATGGATATGCGCCTGGCGCGCCGCGGCTTCGATCTCCGCTTGGGTGGCGCCTGGTTTGCCATAGCAAATATTCTCACGAATGGTCGCCCCAAAGAGCAGGGATTCCTGCAAGACCAACCCAATCTCCTGACGGAGCGAGGCGCGTTGGTAGTCGCGCAGATCGACCCCATCGATGCGAATTACACCCCGTTGTGGATCATAGAGACGCAACAGCAAATTGCTGATGGTCGATTTGCCTGCACCAGAGGGGCCAACCAAAGCCACCCGCTGGCCCGCCTTCACCTGGAATGAAACATCGCGCAGGACTGGTTGGCCGGTTTTATAGTGGAAAGCAACGTGGTCAAAAGCCAATGCCCCACGCAGGTTGCGGGCAGGGATTGCGTTTGGCTTGTCCTGAATCTCCAGCTCAATATCGAGTACGGCTGCAATGCGTTGGCCAGCTACCCAGGCGCTGTTCAACTTGGTGGACATCTTCACCATCTGGCGCAGGGGTTTGTAGAGCATACGCACATAGCTGACAAAGATCAGTACATCGCCGGGGGTCATCGTGCCTCCCAACGCCATCCATGCACCGACAAAGACCACCGCGGCCAGGCCTAGTTCGCTGATAATGGAGATCGTGCGATTGAGCGCGGCCCCTAGCCGGGCAATCTGGACGCCGCTTTCCAGATTCTGGTTGTTCTCGACGTCAAAGCGGTCGGCTTCATGTTGCTCCCGCCCAAAAGCTTGGATCACTGGCATGACCGCTAGGTTCTCGGTCAGTTGCGCTGCAATCTGTCCTTCTTTCTTACGCAATGTGCGCACCTGGGTCTTGAGCCGCTTTTGCAGATAACCATAAACGACAAAGAGCAGCGGGAAGGTGATCAGCGGGATCAAACTCAATTGCCAGTTGACATAGAACATAATCACAAACATACCGAGCACGGTCAGTGCTTGGGTAATCAGCGACAGGGCTGAATCGGCAAAGGCATCGCGCAAGGTCTGCGCATCATCCGCCACATTAAAGACCAATTCCCCCCGTTTTGACTCCTGATGAAAGCTCAAGGAGAGCCGCTGAAAATGGAGAAAGAGTTCCCGACGCAGCGTGTTGACCAGTTGGTAGCCGGCGCGCGTCGTCAAGTAATTTTCCAAATAGGCAAAACCGCTTTGCAACAGGGCAATCAGGGCAATGGCCGCCGCCGCGACAAAGAGCAAGGTCAACAGATCGCCGCCGGTGAACTGCTCTAGGAACGCCATCCCTGGCGGCAGGGGGGCGTCCAGTAAAATATAGTCAAAGATAATTTTGAGGGGCCACGGACTGACTAGATCCATGAGCGCGCTGCCCACCATGCTGGCCAGCGCGCAGAGCAACCCCCATTTAGCCGCACGGATGTGGTTGATGATCAAGGTTTGAAAGTTGCTCATGCTGCGCCCGATGTGACGATTGACCGGGAGCGATGATAATGGTCTTTGCCCGATCTGTACAAGCATCTGCTGTACTCCAACCCACCGCTGCCGTATACGACCTGCGACGAAAAACAAAAGCATAACAAATAACCCGGCGACAAAGCCAAAGCCTAGTTCCGGCAGATGCCAGAAATAAGTCGGCATTGGAGCAGCCGGCGCTGACGTTGGAAGGGCAAGCGGGACTTGCGCACCGGGAACCGGCACAGCAGTCACCAGCCCGTGCTGATTGGAAGCAAGCGCGGCCATCATGGATTCTTTGGTGATTGCAGAGGCCCTAGGTGGCACAGCGCTTTCCGGATCCTTACTTGCTCCAAGGATAGTAGCGACGACTGGCAGGGGCACCAGCGTCGGTGGAACAAGTGTCGGCAGCGCCAAGGCTTGTTGCTTGGTTGCTACAGCGAGCGCAGCCTGTGTTGCCGCAGCCGGCACATTGTCGGGCAGAGGCTGTTGCGTTGACAAGACAGCCGGCGCTGGTACGGTTGGCGCCGGGGCGGCTACAGCCTGTTCCGCCGAGGCGGCGGCAGCCGTCACCCGGAGAGTAGCCTGCAACCAACCATCACGGAAACCATGTTTGCCTTTCACCTGTAGAACAAGTGCATGATCACCGGCGGTCAAACCACTCGGCAGGTGTAAGAAGGCAAACCCTTGCCCGTTACTCTCAACTTCTTGCGCAATGACATTGTCGACATAGAGCATGATAGGTAGATCGCCCGCCGGCGTGCCATAGCCATTGGTGATCGCAATGAGCAGACTTGCATTGGAAGCTACGCCAATGGTCAAGGGTGAATGGATCGTAATGACAAGCTGTTTTTCACGCTCATCCTTGGCGTGGGGTGCTGGCCGGTGCATACCAGTTGCGCCAATCAACAGCAGGAGCGCCAGCAAGAAAAACCGACCATACCGCAAACAGATTTTTATAGGCATGGGACAACCGCAACCTTCTGCAAAGTGATAAAGGTGTGAAAGTGGATAAAGGGATAACGCCGCAACGTCGCCAGCAGCCCATCCAAAAAGGCAAAGGCATCGACATCCATCACTTTGTGGTGCAACAACAACCCGATTGGAGCCCCTCTATGGATCTGGTCAATTAGATCGGCCACAATCAGCGCAGGATCTTTCATGACCGCGCCACCTTTCCAGCGGTAGAGATCAAGCGTTACCGAGAGATCTTGAAAACCGTAACCGGTCACTGGGGCATTCTGCAAGAGCCCGGAAAATGCGGCAAAGCCCAGTTCGTCAATTACCTGCAACGTATCGGCGGTGTAGCGATTCCAAGGAGGCGTAAAGACCGGCGTGAAGAGATCCTCAAAGGTGCTCTCCAGCAGCGCCTTGCCCCGGGCAATATCATCATACTGTTGGGCGTAGGTGCGGCTGGGGCCAAATTCACACTTGCGCCCGTCCGGTTCATGATTGAGATGTTGCCAGCCATGCTGATCCAACCCAACCAGATGTGGGGTGAAGCGCTTATGATCGGCGATCAGACGGCTGCCGGCGTCAGTCAGCCCATTGGGGATGATCTCCAGATTGATGGGGACGCCGCGCGCCAGCGCGACATCCAACAACTCGCGCAGGGTCTCTTCATCATCGTCAACATCATCGTCGCGCAAGAAGAGGTGAACTGGCCTGCCAGTGTCGCTGTGAACTTCCCCAAAGCGTTCCAAGAAGGGACGCAGTTGGTTTTGCAACTGCGCCGCGCCAGGAATGGTTGCCAGCGATAGATGACGGATTGTCGGTTGGCAATCCTCCTCTGCAGCCAATTGCCTCGTACGATGTCCAACTGCCGGCGTTACTAGCGGTGTGGAGACTAATTCTAGGAGGGCAGCCGCGGTCTTGGCAACACCGTCGAGATCTAATCTCGTTGTAGGCGGCGGTGCATTGAGTTGCTGGGCCATGCGTATTGCTAGCCGCTCCGGTGTTAGGTCTGCCGACTCAAGAACGCCCACAGCGCCCAGTTGGGCCAGCTTTTGCGCCCGGATCGACTGTTCATCGTTGTCGCCCCCGGTAAAAGGGAAGAGCAGCGACCGTGCACCGGTAGTCAGCAGATTCATACAGGTGTTATAGCCGGCCATGCTTAGCGACAGATCGGCCTGGGCCATGTAGTGTAAAAAATGGTTGGTGAAGCGTTGGAGGACAATGTGCCCCTGTCCGGCAACCAGTTCGCGCAATTGGACAAATTCGGCGTCGGGAATATAGGGCCCACCAAAGATGATCAGTTGATGGGGGCGGCTTTGGGCTAACTGCACACTCGCTGCGACGGCGCTCAGCAACAGTTCGCTGCCCACGCGACCACCGCCAATGCTGGCCAGGATCATGGGGTGCTGCACCGGAATCAACGGTTCGAGCGCGGCCGGTTCCTCTGCTTCTTCCTGTTGGGCCACATAGCCGGTGTAGACCAGCGGCGTCTCAATAGCGGCCACCTGACCAAACGATTCTTCCAGCCGCTGGAAAGTGGGGTCGGCGTGGACGAGCAGCAGGTCGAAATAGCGGTTAAGCAGGCGACAAGCGCGTGCCTCATGTTTCCACTGATCGCGGCGACTGACCATGATGTCGCGCAGGCTGCACACGACCTTGGTTGGACTCTTATCGCGGCGAATGCGAGCCAGCAGGGGCATTAACTCAAACGCGAATTTCTTACGCCCAAAGGGGAAGAGTTCAATCACCAACGCATCTGGTTGGAGCCGGGTGTAGCTCTCTAAAAGCAGGTCGGCCCGCACCCGCTTGGTCTGCGCCAGACTTTGGCCATCCACGGCTTGAATGCCAGTAAACGCGGCGTCCGATTTAAGAGGCGGCAGGTTGATGACTTCCACTTCGTCGGGAAACTCAACACCGGGGATCAGTTCGCCGCCATTGAGGAAAGCCACCTTGAAATCGCCAACTAATCCCTCCACCAGCGCCTTGCTGCGCATGAGGTGCCCCATACCCAGCACATGTTGACAATAAAACAAAAGCGTCTTCATAATCGTGCATCTTCTCCTTGGTCAAAGGACAGAAAGAGATATTTACCTTAAACTTCTTGTATCTTTGTATGCCTTCGCGGTTAGTCTTCGTTGCAATCACCTTCCCTATAAGTGCCGCCGGACATTGGTAAAAATACAATCTGATATGAAAACAAGGAATTTTGTAGGTGCGGTTTCTTACCGCACGAACTTGTCAACGATGATCGCGCGGTAAGAAACCGCACCTACGTTCTGGCGGAGATAGTCTCTACGGCCAGAATTTTCATGATTATTGGTGTCCGTAGACATATTACCTGTTATTGATCTCCAGAAAAGTTTTGTCCCATCTGCCCAGGGAAGATGGGGGCTTCGTCGTGAGCCGGTTGCCTTTTAGGCGCGAACGGTACAAATTTTTAGTTTGGCAATATAGAAAATCAGGTCTCTGGCAGTTACGTGCGAAATTCTGCGTAGCGGTGGCCGATTTTGCCCTCATCCAGGCGAATCGTGGCAATAGCGGGTTGTGGACCAGGAATGATTTCGTAGAGGTATTTATTACGGATGGGCAATGTCTTGGCTTGGGCGTGCGGCCAGCCCATGATCGCACCCAATATGACGCGATTGGTGCTGCGGTGACCAATTATTAAGGGTGAACCGCCGGCATTTGCGCCGCAGATCGTCTCCCAACAACACAGGATTCGCTGCTCAAATTCGATAAAGGTCTCACCGCCGGGAAGCCGCATTTGATCTTTGTCGGCTTGCCAATGCTGCCAGAGTGCTTGTGCGGCTGGGTCGCGTTCGTCACGATAACGACCTTGCAATTCACCCAGACAGATCTCACAAAGGTCTGCCCGGCGCTGAATCGGCAGTCCATGATTGGCGGCAACGGGATAGGCAGTCTCTAATGTGCGTCGCAATGTGCTGGTGTAAACCGCCGTGAGGGGGACATTGCATAATACTTGGGCCAGTGCCGCCGCCTGTTGGCGACCAACCTCCGAAAGCGGTGGGTTGCCCTGTCCGGAAATGCGCTTTTCGGCATTCCATACACTTTCGCCATGACGCACTAAATAGATTCGGCGTGGATAGCATGTTGATGCCATTTTTCTCTCCTGCTGGCAGACAAGCCGAAGCAAAGGCTAAGACATAAGAATTTATTGACTTGAACACAGGGCGTGAGCACATCCCGTGCGGTTCTAAGGCCATTGTGGGCCACAGAGAGTACAGAGCGCTTTCTCTGTGCTCTTTGTGGATATTTATTTCTTTGCTGATGTCGATGCGAATGTCCAAGTTATGAAATTCCTGAACAAGAAATGAACGCACACTATTAGCTGCTGAGCAGTGAGGTCGCCAGCCAAATCAGATCATCGAGTAGCTCTAGCCGTCCCGCTTTCAAGCGGGAGATGGAACGGTGAACGCGCTCGTTGAGCAGCGCCGCGGCGGTGTACCAATCGACCGCTGACCGTGACAACGGCCAGGGTACATAGTGGGCATAGGCAGTGCAGAAAGACTCAACTATTTGTCGCAGCAACGCCATCGGTTTTCCCTCCACCAGACCACGATAATAGAGACTGGCGCAAAAACTGCCCAAGTCGCGCCAGGGTGACCCTGTGCTGAGATTGTCCAGATCGATCAGCGCCAGCCGTTGACCAACTGGCTGGCTTTCGTCAACAAAGAAATTTTGCAGATGTAGGTCGCCGTGCAAGGTAGCCTGCGGTTCATCCCCCGGCTGCGGTGCATTTGTCAACAGAGCCTGCACCAACGCATGCGCGAATGGCAGGAGATCCGGTCGCACCTGCTCAAGTAGCGTTGCACTCTTTGGCAGTTGGCTGAGCCAAGGGGCCAGGTGAGTGGTGCGTGCACAGAGCAAATCAGCGACGTGTAGGCGTGCTACACTTTGCGCAGCCTCCGGTAAAAGTGCCAGAAAGTGCGGACTGCCCAGTTCATAGGTGAGCAAGGTGCGCCCTGGCAAGCCCATCTGCCACAAAACATGTGTTTCCGGGTCATAGGCCAGGGGCTGGGCAACGCGCACTCCCTCTAGTTGGCGAGCATTGCGCTGCCAAAGCAACTGCATCAAGCGATAAGTCTCAGCACCTTCGTCGTTGTAATACGCTTTGCCAAAGAGGGTTGCTTCCTGGGCGCGCACCGGTTGTGCGCTGGATGCTGCCTTATCCAACAGCAGACGCACGCGCACGGTTGTGGTATGTTCCGGCACATAATGCACCAGTTCATGAGTGTGCCGGACAATCTGCCAGTCCGTTCCCCAATGGCCAGTGACAAGGTCGTCCAGATCTTGGTTCTGTCGGGCGGCGCTCGCCATCAACCGGGCAAGACCGGCGATCTTCCGATCATTGGGGAAAGCCCAGATCACCATGTCTAGCTCAGGCAAGTGCATCACAGCATCGCCATGGTGCGACTGCACTAGTGGTTCCCGCTGCGCTTTGCGATAGCGGGCATGGGAGAGCCCCGTGGGAAAGAGACGGGCGCAAAAGAGATGCTCCTCCGCGCGCTCATTGTCTTTGTCTTCAATCCGCAAGGTGTAGCTGATGACACACTTTTCCTGAACCCTATATTTCACACGCCCAATCGTGCAACCGGCAACGCGAAAACGGTCACTCGTCGGACTATCCGTAGGGAAGAGCAATGGCTGAAAGCGCGCCGCCATTAGCACGGGATCCAGCGCCACCGGCAAGGATGGCATGGTGGCGTCAGCAGGCAAGTCGTGAATCGCAGACATGGTTCCCCCTGTATCAAGGTAAAGAGGTTGCTATGCCTACACACGGGTGTAGGCATAATGATAGGGCACATCTTCCTTAGAACGCGCTGCGTGGAAGGTATCGGTATAAGCGTGGTCGTCATCGGCAATTTGCACCTGTACGGCGATTACTCCGTCGGCATCTGTCGCTTTATCTTGCGATCCAAGCGGCAGCACCACAACCTGCACTTGGGGCGCCACGGTTGCATAGGGATAGAGCACGGTGTGAAAAACAGTCATGGCCGCGGTGCGCGTGGCGCGCACAACCGGTGCGGCCACTTTTGCACCATAGGTGCGCGAGAGGTAACCATCCTGAATGATAAGCTCGGTTGTGTCGTCCACTGGTTGGGCCAGGAGCAAATGGGGCGCCTGGACCAGGATCGTCTTGTCCGTTGTCTTCACCGTTGTCCGCTCCTGGGCGCTGTCCGCCAGATGAAAGTGTAGATCATAGCGATGGCGTGTCGGTGCGCGTAAAATATCGGTAATGAGCCAGTAGTCGCGCTGAGCAAACCAGATGATGCGTTCGTGGACAGCATCATACTCGGCGCTAGCCGCCAGACCATGCACCAGATCAAAGTTGGCAGTGCACAGAAAAGTGCGCAGCTCCCAGCGCGGCTCAGGGCCGCGCAGTTTAAACTTTTTCTTATGGAACACATAGCGGATCTGCTCTTTGCCATCCACCTGCACTGTGTTGTGATAACCTGTACCGCGGAAACGCGCGCGCCAGTTCACTTCGCCTGTCTCAGGATGAGGTTCATGATAGGTGTAGCGTCCCGGGTCGACCACCAGCGGTTGCCCAAAGGCCGCAGCCTCAAAGCTCAGGAGATCGAGATGACCGTGATTGCCCTCGCCTTGGGGGCCACAGTCAAAGACCAGATAGCGTTCATCGGTGAAAGCGCATTGCCCTTCGCCCCAGCCACTGCGCAGAATGGTATATCCGCCGGCAGGAAAGCAAAGTGACCTGAACGATGGCGGCGTCCCCTGCCGTCCCTGCGTGGCCACATAGAGGTAGGCGGGGTTGCCATAGAGGTCGTAGCCCTGGCGCAGCAGATCGAGAAAGGAGCGCGAATCGCCGTCACTAAGGGACGGAATCTTACCATCGGGGCGGTGGATAGTCATGGCAAAGTCGAGCGCCTTTTGCAGCAACTGATCAAAGATTGGTGCAAAGTCAATGCCATTGGCCGCGGCCAGCCGTTTGACCCCCAGATAATTCTTGACTACCAGGTGGTGATAATCGGTTGATTGCTCACAATGGACACCGTCGGCGCGCAGATCGGCATGGATATTTTCCACCAATTCGCGCCGGGTCAGCGCCAACCAGCGCTCAGCATCGGCAAATTCGGGAAAGACAACCGCCGCCATAAAGATGGCATAGAGCTCAATCGTGCGGTGATTGCGCGCAGGGGTTAGATTGATATAGAGATAATTTACCTGCTGCTGCAAGGAGCGTAGAAATTTCAGGTAAAATGCCGGCGGGATCGCCGCAGTTTGTGCACGGGTGACAAAATCGTGATGGGCGAAGATCCAGTTCTGCACCCGCCGTCCGGTCACATCGCTGGAGAGAAAATCGAGCGGCACGCTATCGATCCACGCTTCCGTCAATTCAATCCACTTGTGCAAATAACGCTCGTCCCTCTGTCGGACAAATTCTTCACCTAAGCCGGGTGCAAAATAGAACTTGTGTAGCAGGATCAGCCACTCAATGTCCGGGCTAGGGTTGGCCGTCCAATCAAAACCGGTCGGTAGGTGATAGGACTCATCATTGTAGGTAAAGCAGTTGGTCAACAGTTGCTCAATCTGTGCCCGTCCGGCCTGCTCCTCATCACGTAGAGCGAAGGAGCGAGGTGTCGTGCGCGCTTGAAAATAAGCCAGCAGCATCGCTGGTTCCCAATCTCGATATGGCGCACGCAAAAAGGCACACTGAGCACCAGCGGTCGGTTGCGGCGGTTTTGCCAAAGTAGATTTGTCAGTAAGCATCTGGCCGATCATCCTTGCATAACACAATGGCGTTTGTCTCGATCACCGCCGTAATCAGGAGAGGCCAACCAGCGGCTGATGGGTAGCGGATTGGCTTGAATGAGCAAGCGCGCTTGTGGCGGCGCTTTGCCGCTTTGCCAGTTGCTCCTGAAAGAGGTCACGCAGCGCAATGGTTGTCTGCCAGGAATCAAAGACCTCGGTGATGGTGGTGCGAGCCGCCTGACCCAATGCATGACGTAAGGTCGGCTCAAGCAATAATTTCTCCAAGGCGTCGGCCAGGGCAACCGCGTTTTTCTGAGGTACCAGTAAGCCGTTGACACCATGTTCCACAATTTCGGGGATGCCGGAAATGTTAGTGGAGACTACGGGCAGCGCGGTGGCCATGGCCTCGGCCAGCACGTTAGGGATGCCGTCACGGTCGCCATTATCGACCACAAAACAGGGCAGGGCAAAGATCGTCGCAGTTGCGTAGATCGCGCGCAACTCTTCCTGGGTGACGCCACCCTGAAGCTCGATTACGTCCGCCAAATTGCCTTCCATGACCAACTGTTGGACCAAGGCCGATTGCTCATCGGGCTGGCCAACAATGCGACACCGGAAATGATGCCCACGGTCACGCAGGATGCGACACGCTTCGATCAGATAGGAAAAACCCTTCTTCTCTACAAAGCGTCCGACGGCAAGGATCAGCGGCGTCTCTGCCGCCTCTGCGCTGGCTCGCGGGATAAAGAGATTGGTGTCCAGACCATGATAGATGGTGTGAATGCGCGCCCCGGTGGGGTAAAGCTGCTCCAGATATTGGCGATTGGCGTCGGTGCAGGTTGCCACAAATTCAGCGGTGGCCAATTTGGTTTGCAAGAGACCCTTGGGGTTCAGCTCGGGCAGATAGATGTCCTTGGCATGGGCAGTAAAACTGTAGGGAATGCCGGTTAGATAGCTGACCAACATGGTGACTGTGGTTGCACCGTGGCAGAAGTGACCATGTAGGTGGCCAACTGTCCCGGTAGCCAGGATTTGCTCGGCAATCGCACCGGCTTGCAGAAATTCCTTAATAAAGCTCTTCTTAAAACGGATGCCGCCGCGCACGGAAACCTGCAGACTCAGTCCCAAAATGGCATAGAGTAAAACACGCAGATAAACATGGGGGCGTTGACGCAAGAGACGCCAATGATCTTGACCAAAACTGGGCAGATGTTTGAACAGCCAGCGGACAAAGGGCGTGGCTGTGATCGACGAGGTCGCCGGCAAATAGGTTACGGCAGCCCAGATCTTGTTGACAACAGCATGGCTCTTCTTCTCCTCCGCTTGCTTGAGCGAAAAGATGTGCAGTTTCAGCCCCATCTGCTCCAACAGATAGATCTCATTGATAATAAAGGTCTCAGAAATGCGTGGATAGCCCTTCAAAATATACGCTACTTCTTGTTTGTCTTGCGTGTTCATGGATTCCCTCACTTTGAGCAAATGGACTTTAAACCGATACGGTACTTTGCGCTTTTTGTGGCCTTTACGGTAGTTTAGCTACGTGCTGGCGTCATGACTCGCTCCTGGATTATAGCGATGTCAGCGACCGACCGAAGAGTTGCGGCTTTCGGTTCCAACTTGTAAATTTTTTCGATCAAACCACAAAAACGGCTGCTGCAATCCTGCAAATCAAATTTACGCGCAACTAACTGATAGCCATTCAACGCCAACGCAGCCCGCAGATCAGGGCGTCCGGCCAGGCGATTGAGGGCAGCCGCCAGTGCAACCGGCTCGCCGGGCGGCGTCAACAAGCCAGTTGCGTCATGAGAGATCGCGCTGTCAATGGCGGCTATGTCGCTGGCCACCACGGGACGACCACAGGCTAGGGCTTCTAACAACACATTGGGTAAACCGTCCCGATCACCACTGCGGTCCACCACGGAAGGCACCACTACGATATGAGCCTGGGCATAGGCATTGGGCAATTCGGCATGGGTGACGCCACCGTGCAAGCTAACCCGCTCTTGCAGCCCGAATTGTTCGATCAACGCACCCAAATGTGCTTTCTCCGGGCCATCACCGATGATCGATAGCGTATATGGGAACTTCAGATTGGTCACCGCGCGCAGCAGGGTGTCAAACCCTTTCTTCTCTACCAATCGACCCACAGCCAGGAGCCGCAGCGGCGGTTCAGCCGGCAGCGGTTGCGGGCTAAAGCGTTCGAGATCCACCCCGTGAGAAATCATCCTGATCGGGGCATTCGGATCGGTAACCGCACGTGCCACATCTGGATTACAGGCAACCACACATGCCGCGCCACGTGCCCGGCGGTTCAATTCAGCCGGCGTCACCTTGCGGGCATCCTTGGCGTGCATACTAAAGCCATAGGGAACACCCAACTCTTGCGCCACCTGCATGGCCACGGCGGTCGGCGTGTGGGCAAAGTAGGCATGAATCCCGGCAACAGGTTCGCCGATCAACCGTTGTACGATAACCGCGGCTTGTTCTTCCACTGCGCCAGCCGGTAGCAGTTGCACCTGCGCCAACAGCTCCTCACACCCGGGTTGTGGGGGGAGTCCATCACCTGATTTGGTGGCAAAGATGGCGGTTAGGAGTCCACGCCGATAGAGCGCCAGCGCCTCTTGCAGCGCAAAGGTCTCGGAACGGCGTGGGAAACCGCTGAGGATTAAGACAATCCCTGGACGTTTCATCGTTTACTTCCCACGGAGCAATGCGTTCACGCGTTGGCGAATGCGGGGCAGACCGTCCAAGTCAATGGGCGGTTCACCGGCTACATCTTTGGCCAACGCGGTCATGACGGTTGTCATGAGAGCAGTTGGCGTCAATTCGCTCTGCGTAACCATGTCAAAGATGCCTATTTCGGCCAATCGGCGCGCCCGGATCAACTGCTCTTGCACCGGATGCTCACGGGGCACTAAAACTGCCCGCTTGCCGCTGGAGAGCAATTCACAGACGGTGTTATAGCCGGCCATAGCAACGACTAGATCGGCCTTGGCATACTCCCCGGTAAGGTCATCTTTGAAGTCACAGAACTTCACATCATGCAGGTGACCGAAGCGTTCCAGCAATGATTGGCGTTCGGCTGTCGGCATCTGTGGGCCAAAGATGATCTTCGAGCGCAACGTAACGCTGCGGGGCAATTCTAACAGGCCGGCCAGGTAGGCTTCCACCACCGCGCTGCCGTCGGCTCCGCCACCTGTTGTCACCAGGATACGGGGCCCCCCTTTTTTGGTTTTGGGCGCCGCAACCGGTCGGCGCAGATAGCCGCAATAGTGTGTTTTCGCGGCTATCTGCGCCGGATAACCATACTCATTCAAGTGATCAAAGATCTCTGGCACGCCATAGACCCAAACTTCATCATAGTAGCGCTCGATGAGTTCAAAGGATTGGCCGTCGGCGAGAGAACGGCGGGTGCGCTCCGCTTCATCGAGAATATCGCGCACACCTAAAACGAGACGCGGGCGATTCCTACGCCGTTGTAGGGCCGCCAGGGTGGGTAATAACTCATTATCAACACCGCCAGGACGTTTATCGACAATCATCAGATCAGGGCTGAAATTAAGAATGGCTCGTTGCAGCATGTCCTGTCGCATCTTCTTGACGGCAGCGCCATGTTGCCCCAAATAAAGCGGCTCATAAGCATCGGCAGCCACCCGATCCAGGCAGGGTAATTTAATGTAATCGACCCGCTCCGGGATGCGGAACGAATGAATCACTGGTGAACCGGTCACCATAAGAATGGCGGCGTCAGCAAACTCTTCACGCATAGTCTGCGCCAACAGCAATGTGCGCCGAATATTGCCCAGCCCATAAGCATCGTGGGAATAGATGAGGATTTTGGGAGTGTAGCTGATGGGAAGAGATGCGCCTTGGATTTCAACCGGCAGCAGGTGCGCTTCTGTAGCTTCAGCAACCGACCAATTGTGAATATTCCGCCATTTGAGATGGCGCTGCTCAGCCTGTTGGGGAGTCGCCACTGTTGGAATTGCCCAAAGCTGCTGGGTAACCATAATTTTTTCCTTTCGCCTGATAACAATAGATATAGTTTGCCGGAAAAGTTTTGTTTGGGTTCCCTCTAGGACCCTCACTGCCATTAAGGTAAGCAAATCTGGTTCCTCACGCTCCAGCGTAAGAACCCCGTTTGGGCGCTCCGCGTCAGGGGTGTAAGTCCTTAACTTAATGGCTTTGTCCAGGACCCCCGGTGGATGGATGAGACAAAATTATCGCGGAGATCTATACTGTAAAAATGTGAACAAATAGATTGTTCTATTCAGTATTTTTACAGCTAAAACCCGTGCTACTTAATAGTGCATATAGTTCAGGCCCAAAATACATAAATTAAAAATATCATGATTCTGATCGTCATGTAGGCAGGGGTTGTGGACAGAAGAAGAACAGGAAAAAATAGCAGTAAATATTGGATAATAAAAAAGACCGAACGCGTGAAAAGCGCCGGTCTGTTGGACAGACTTAGGTTCTTTGGGTTGGGTCAATTCGTCCTGTAGGGCCGCCTGAAGTTAGGCATTAGTAGAGGTAATAATTTGCCTGGCCCAAACTCAGTCGTCCCTTTGGAACGGGCGAATGCTTTATTGAACGATCAACGGCAAAAAGATGTTATTTGCCTGGGATGATTCGTTGATCATCTTTACATTGTCTTTATCCCTATTGGATACAGCCACAGTTGTAGCAGGTAATTGCAGACAACTACCACTCATCACCCCACCGACCTGGGGCAAATCACCGGTTTGCAGCCGTTGCAGACTTACGCCAACGGCTGGTATTCCTGCACCCAATTTCCCGCGTAAATCCGGGTTGGCGTCATCAACCGTGCGAGCAGTGCCGACAATGAGTTCGGCAATTTGACGTACATTCAGCCTGGAATTCATGCTATAGATTAAGGCGGCTTGACCAGCAACAAAGGGTGTTGCCATTGATGTACCGCTCCACCAACCATAGCCATTGGTCGGCAGTTCACTATAAATGCTCACGCCGGGTGCCGCAAGATCGATCCAACTGCCATAATTGGCAAAATCTGCTTTTCGCAACCCTTCGTCAACAGCAGTGACGGCCAAGACACAGTTATTGCCTGCGGGGAATTGACGATCTTTCGCATTGAGATTGCCGGCGGCGGCTATCACTGTCACACCGAGCGCCGTTGCCTGGTTGGTAACTTCGTTCAGGAGTTCCGACTTTTCCGATGTACCCAGACTCATGTTGATAACATTGGCGCCGTGGTCCGTGGCATAGACGATTGCTTCCGCCAGGCGAAAAATGTCGCCGCGGGCCTGGGTGTCAAGCACGCGCAGGGGCATAATGTGCGCTTGGGGAGCGACCAGATGCACGATCCCGGCAACATGGGTGCCATGCCCAATGGCAATATCAGTTGCACTCGCCATCACGACTTGGGGATCTTCGTCATCATCGACAAAGTCATAGCGCGTCTCGGTCCAAACGCCAGCCAACGCGGGATGCTCTAGTTGTACGCCGCTATCCAACACAGCAACCACGACCGGGTTGCCATCACGGCTAAGTTCCCAAGCTGCCGGCAACCCCAAGAGGTCAATGGCATATTGGGAAGCCAACGGTTTGCTGTCCTCACCACCCCAGCCCCAGGTGTGTCGACCGGCGCCCTCCGGCGCTTCACCCACAAAATTGGGTTCGGCATAGAGCAGGCGTGGATCCAGCGCCATTTTACCGGCTAAATTGGCGGCGGTGATGCCGACTGGCGTCTGTAAAAGATAGATGCCGGCGCTATTTAACAGTGGCTTTAACGTGGTTGTTCCGTAGTCCGCGTTAATCTCTTCAATGGTTGCGCCAAGCAGGGGATTCAACTTGACCACAACCTGGGTCGTCGCTGGGTCAGAATCACTGCTTTGTGCGAAAACCGCCTGACCCATTATCAATGTTAAGATGAGAGCCACGACTGCGCTAAGTATAGGCAGAAAGCTGATGGTGCGTCCGCACCTGCTATTGGAACACAACATAACAATCCCTTTCAAACAATTCACTAACGACATGCCGCTTAATTCATTGCCACCCACGATTACCCATGATCACAAAGGGCGCCCAGTAATAGGGGTGAGCATAAGATTGCTTGACGCTTAACTGTGCCAGGCGCAGGGCGGCGTCCGGTTGTAGACCGGATGCCAGGTGGGTGTAAAAATCGGCCATTAGCATGGCCGCAGCCTCGTCCTGCACCATCCATTGGCTAACCACCAAGGTTGAAGCGCCCGCGCCTAGAAAGGCACGCGCCAATCCCAAGATCTCATCACCATTGGAGGTATGTCCACGTCCGGACTCGCAGGCACTCAGCACAACCAGCGCAGCGTGCAAACGCAATTGACTGATTTCCACTGCGGTCAGCCAACCGCTGCCCAGTTTCAAGGCCGAAAACATGGGATTATCGGCGCGAAAAATACCATGACAGGCGAGGTGAATCAAGGCAGATGTGGGCGCTTGTGCCATCAATATCTGGGCTGTTGCTTGCTCATTCATATAGATTTGTGCTGACGGCAGAATGGCAGCCACCAGATCGACTTCGGTCTGGATAGCCGGAATATCAGAGTCGACGACGCCCATGACCAAAGCATCCATCGGCAGGCAGTCAGACTGCGGATCGACAACGGCCAGGGTTGTCGCGCTCGGCGTATAGGCGATCAGGTAGCGCTCGATCAGGCTCTGTTGACCATCATAAAATGCTTGAAACGGAGCCTGATGCAAAAAACCGTGCGGAACAATTGTCAAACGTAAGGGGCTTTCTCCTGATAAATGCGCTTTGGGCAGTAGCGCCCCCATGAGTTGGTCGATAGGGGCAAACAGGTCATCATATAGACTCTGCAAGATACGCTGGGTAGATTGTTGCAGCATGACCATGTGCCGTGTCACAAAGGGTGCGCCGACACGAAAGCGTTGCCACTGGGCATAAAGCCGTTGCAACGCCTGCTCTATCACCGCACGACTGCCCAACTGACGCATGACATGCAGTTGATTACAAATGACCACAAAGGCAATAATCTCATCAGCCAGCAGATAATAGGCGACAAGCACTGTATCCGCGGCCAACTGTTCTTGGATCGTCTGCAGCGAAAAGGGAAGAGGCAAAACATCCATGATGCTAGAGACTGCTGTGTGCGGTGCAATCATCAGACGCAACCGACTAATTTCCTGTTCAAGCACAACGGCGCGCGCCTGCAACGTCGCGTTATAGAGTGAGCGTTCGGCAACTCCCCCTACCTCATCAGAACCTTCCTGATTCAAGAGTCGGCTATAAATTGCATTGAGATCAGCCTGTAAAGTCTCCAGGCGCTCTTTCAGTTGCGGGTCGTCAACATCGCTGTATTGATGTTCAATCAGGCCGGCCATGCGCTCTAACAGGGTGCGCGACCGCGCCTGTTCGGCCATTTCAAAGGCGCGGCGGATATCGGCTTCTGCGCCGCGATCCAAATAGAGTTGCACCAATGTCTCATAGACCGACAACTTGTCATGCAAAAAGGAAATGCGCATGGTTTCCATGGACAACCTATTGCGCAAACTTTCGACCTCTGTCACGGCTTGTTCAAAGATGGTTATGGCATCATTAATAGAGCCTTGCAGCAGGCGCAACTGGGCAAAGCGCTGGGAAAGCCGGTAACGCAAGTGGGGCAAAGCCAGCCGGTCGGCAAGCTGTTGAGCGGCGTGTAGGTGCTCTGCCGCTTTGATAACGTGTTCATTACCGTTCGTTGCCGACGATTTTGCATCAACCTGAACAGTCGCCAGATGCAGATCGACGAGTCGCAAATGGGCAAAAAATTGTTGAATTGGCCACTCATCCATCATGACATCAGCCAAGGCTTCTTCAGCGAAGACGAAGGCAGTTGCTTGATCACCTTGCGCCGCCAACAGGGCAGCCTGTTCCAAACGCACGCCGGCAAATAGCGGCATATTATCCACCGTGCGGAAAAGCGCGGCGGCTTCCCCCAACGCGGCAGCCGCGGCGGATGGCTGCTGTTGACGGGCAAGCGTGGCGCCAATGCCCCAGAGCGCCCAGGCTCGTTCATGTTTCATAGCAGCCCGGTCAAAATGATAGGCTGCCTCACGGTAGGTCATCAGCGCTTCATCATAAAGGTTCAAGGCGAGGTAGGCGTCGGCCATCTGGCGTAAGTTGACCTGTTCATCGGTTAGGGCGGCTTGCGTCGCCAACAGACGGCGCGCTTCCTGATAGGCGACCAAAGCAGCCTGGTAGTTGCCCATGAGCAGATAGGCCTCGCCCAGATTACTCTGGGTATGGGCCTGCGGCAAGATTAACTCTTCTACCCGCTGAATGGCAAGGGCTGCCATAAAAGCCGTCAATGCTTCACTCACATTACCCAAATAGACGAGGGCCAGACCACGGTTATTCTTGACGCCGGCGCTCTCCCTGGGCATGGCTAGCTCTGCATAGATTGCTTCCGCCGTTTCAAACGCCCTCAACGCATCTTGGAACTGTCCAAGTTGATCATAACAGATGCCCTGTTGGTTTTTGACGAGCGCCCGCAACATAGCGGCTTCGCGGGCAGGAAGAGGGGTATCGGAAGCCTCCACCGTTGCCAGCCAATTGACCAGCTTCTCTCCTGCATTCAGCGCTGCGCGAAAATCCCCCTGTTCGCCAAGGACGCGCATACGCCCCACAAAGGTGCGCATGGCCTCGGCTTCCATGCCTAATTGCTGAAACCGGACGTAAGCGCTTTCGATCAAAGTCAATGCTTCAGCCAACTCACCATTGATGGCGTGACATTGTGCGCGTAAATAATGAGCGCGCGGCATTAGAGCAGCCGCCGCAAGGTACTCGGCAGCATATTCACAAAGCACGATCAGCCGGTGTGCGCGCCCTGGATTGCGTTGCACCAATTGTTCGGCGTGGTCCAATAAGTGAGCCAATCCGGTGCTATGCAAGAGCGTGGCAGTATTCAATTGGGCGAGTTGCTCGGCTTGAGTAGGCAAGGCCAGTAACTCAATAACCCACTCTTCCGTAAGTAGAAATTTTACCATTAACTTATCAGTTGGCTCATTGATGAAAGGAGAAGAGTCCATTAGCACATGCGCATATTCAGCGTGTGGCAAACTCACCCCTTCTACTGAATGAACGGACCAGTTATAGATCCAGCACAAGATCGGGAATCGTCAAATCAAATTGCTCGGTGCTGACGACTAGCTGGTACGCGCCGGGTTGCAGTCCGGTAAAGATGAATTCACCCAACTCATCAGCCATGACGATGGCCGTTTCACGTTCCGCCTGGAGCATTTGCACCGCATAAGCTGTCGGTGAGCTATCACCGATTGGCAAAATTTGTCCCATCAAGGTCAATGTATCGACTGTATCCAGATGAAAGTTGAGCGCGATATCGGCTGTGGTTGACTCATAAATCAATTGGCGCGTCGGCTGTTGCTCAGCACCGCGCGCCCCGGCTGCCTCGAATCGAAGATGGCTATCAAAGGATAAAGCAGCCACAATACGCTGTAAGAGGCCAACGCGCGCATCCGATTGCACAGCCGTCGGCTGTGCAGGTTTTACGTTGTCGGCGAAGTGCTGACGCAGCGCAGCATGTACGGTTGGCAAGGGCGCTTCCCAGATAATGGTGTCGGCCAATTTTAAAAAGGCCCGCAGCCAGGCCACTTCCATCTGTATATCTTCACTTGCAACCGCAACTTGTAATGCGATTGCTTCAGATTCCTCACGAGAAAGTCTTCCTTCAAGCCAATCAAGCAGCTTTTCAGAGGTGGGTGTCGCAGGTCTTGTCATAAATTTAATCCTATAAGGCAGTGAAAAGCAGATAAGTTTGTCCTGATCCTACCTACTTGTGCGCGGCGAGACGAGGAAAAATACATGTTGAGGGAAAATACATGTTTTGGAAATTTATTTAGATTGATTTGCTTCTTCCAGCAGTTGTCGCATCTGTTTCAAACAACGGGCGCGGGTCGGTCCAATGCTCCCCTCAGCCATTTGCAAGGCTTCCGCAATCGCCTGGTAGGAGGGTTTCTGCTCATCAAAATAGAGTGCTATCAAGAGTCGACGGCAACGGTCATTTAACCGCGCCAGTGCATGATGCAGCCATTCTACCAGTTCCCAACGATCGAGCGGATCGGCAGCAATGCGACCGGGGAATAATGAATCAGCAAAAGAGGAATCAAAGACATCATCATTAATCTCGCGCGCGTGTTCACGTTGACGACGTTTTTGCAAACGCCAGCTATGCCGTCGAGCCACAGTCGCCAGCCACCCGCTGACCGTTTCTGGGTGGACCACCGCCAGACTTTGCAGGAGATAAGCAAAGGTAATTTGTGTGACATCGGCGGCATCGTCGGTAGAAAGACCGGAAGAGCGGGCCACAGAAAAAACGAGTCGTTCATATTTCCCTAGCAGTTCTTCCCAAGCAGCCGTTTCGCCACGTTGACATGCGGCCAAGAGCGTTCGATCATCTGTTTCAGATGTCTGGTCTTGGACTGCACCATGATTGAGTGATGACATAGTTTTGTGATCTTTTCTTAATTAAATCATGATATTATCGACAATCTCCTACCCACAATCTTACTAGAAAAACGCCGAAATTGCATAATTTGGATGTATCGCCGTACTGTCTCCAGGATCGCGTTGCACCTGCCGCGACAAGGGAAAGGCTCTGGCGGAGTGAAGATGGAGGCGACGAGTGGTCTTTGTTATTGGCGCCGCCGGTTTTGCAAAGGGCCTTCGTCAACTTTTTGATGCTCTTACAGGGGTGCGTCCCATTTTCGGGGACTGGGTCGAGCCTCCCGAATTTCTCTGCCAGAGCGCTCCCGAAAATGTGGTACGCACCCCTCTTACAGTGGCAAAGTAACCGTTGGATGCAACGAATAAATCTATCATCGGCCGACTAGCGTCGCTCTGGTGATGTGTTATACAATTTAGCGTATATAGCACAAGTGGTTACAAGATAGACATCTCACCCAAAACTCAACTGCAAAACAGGAGAAGCACTGGTTTATATGCAAGCCCATGTCCGCATTCACAATGGTACGCCGACCTTGTTTCTAAACGGCCGTCCGGTCTTTGCCAATTGTCACCTCATCGGCGGGCTGGATCCAAATGGCATTGAGGCGATTCAGGCAAGTGTGCGCGCCTTTGCCCGGAACAACATCCATATCTACTCAATTGACGCTGTCGGCTCGGAGTGGACAACACCCCGGCTTGAGGACAACAGCCCCTTTGACTTTACCGAAACCGCGCCGCGCTTGCAGGCCATCTTAGAGGCCGACCCGGACGCCCTCTTTCTGCTGCGCATGGGGTTTGAAACCCACTACTTTGACTGGTGGGCCAAAGCGCACCCTGCTGAGGTGGAGGTGCTGACCGACGGGCCGGAAACGTCGGCGTCATATGCATCACTGGTCTGGCAGACCCAGGTCAAGAACCTTTTACGGGCCTACATTGAACATCTGCGCGAGGCGGGGTTGTATGACCGGGTCATCGCCTATCAAGTGGCGACCGGCACCTGTGGCGAGTGGATCAAATCCTGGTCTTCTATGAACCCCGCGTGCGGCGACTTTAGCGCCCCCATGCAGCGCACCTTCCAGCAGTGGTTACGCCGGCGCTATGCCGACGATGTAAGCACCTTGCGCGCGGCCTGGGGTGACGATAGCGTGACCTTTGCGACGGCTGCCGTGCCCTCGACCGCCGAACAGTCCACCACGACCCATCTGCTCTTCCGCGACCCCAAGCGCGAGCAAAAGGTGATCGACTTTTACGCCTGTTATGCCGAGGTCGCCGCCGATGCCTTAATTGGCTTCTGCCAGACCGTGAAGGAAGAGACCGATGGTGAGAAGCTGGCCGGCGCCTTCTACGGCTATTTGATGGAACTCGCTTGGAATGACGCCTTCTTTAACGCCGACTACGGCAATCTGGCTTCCAGCGAAGTTGCCACCATTCAACGTAGCGGTCACCTGGGTTTGTGGAAAGCGCTCCGCTCGCCCCATGTGGACTTCTTCGTCAGCCCCTACACCTACGCTTTCCGCGGCGTCGGCGGCGATGGATTGCCCATGCAGCCGACCGAATCGCTGCGGGTGCATGGCAAGCTGTATTTTTTTGAAGAAGACACCTTGATGCACAATAACTTTGACCCCGGCGGGCGCATGCATCCGGTGAAGCACTCGATTGCAATCTATCAGCGGAACTTTGCCCAGGTGGCCACCCACGGGTTGGGCATTACCTGGTTGGAGAACAACATCTTTGTGGAAAGTCCACAGATCATTGATGAGGCGCGGCGTTGGTACAAACGCTTTGATGAAATCGGTAACTGGGCCTTACAACTCAACCGCACCCCCGCCGCCGAGGTCGCCGTCCTGCTGGATGACGAATCCTTCTTCTATGAAGCCAATCGCAACAACATCGACATCCCGCTCATCTGGCACCAACGGGTCGTCAACCTCAACCGCTTTGGCGCGCCCCATGACCTCTATCTGCTCAACGACCTGCTGGAAGGGAGAGTGCCGGAGTACAAGCTCTACATCTTCCTCAATCCTTTCCATCTCAACAATGCGCGCCGCCAGCGGCTCAAAAAGCTCATTTGCCGGGACAACAAGGTTGCACTCTGGCTCTACGCCGCCGGTTACATCAATGAGGATTACCCGGAGGTTGGACCCCACACCGACTACATGACCGATCTGACCGGCTTCCGCTTTGGCAAGGGGGGGAGTTACTACGGTCCTTTTATGCATCTGACCAACTTTGAGCATCCCATTACCCGGGGCCTGTCCCAAGAACTCTTCTGGGGTTCGACGCGCGCCATCGCCCCCAACTTCCACCTGGAAGACCCCGACGCCGCCGTCTTGGGCGAGATTGTCTATACCTTGGGGCGCTGTCGCCCTGGTTTTGGCGTCAAAACCTTTCACCCGGAAGACCCCACCCGCGCCTGGACTTCGGTCTACAGCGCCGTCCCCACTGTGCCGTCGCCGGTGCTGCGTGGCATTGCGCGCTTTGCCGGCGTCCATCTCTACAATGAGGAGGGGGATGTGCTCTATGCCACGCCCGATCTGCTGGCCGTACATACAGTGGCCGGCGGGCTGCGCACCTTCAAACTACCCAAGCAAACTGAAGTTGTCTATGATCTTTTGCATGAGCAAACCCTGGCCCACAACACCGATCACTTTGCAGTAACGCTACCACCAGCCTCGACCGCACTTTACTATACAGGGACGGAGGAATGTCTCCGCCTGCTTTAACAAAATCAGAAGCCCGACTTTTGTCAAAAGTCGGGCTTCTTGTGTGAATCACTGGACTTAGGCTACTGCAAACCGGTAGCTATAGTGGGTTGCCTGCTGTTGTACTTGGGCATCCGCTGGGTAGGCCAAACCGAGATCGTCGGCGACATCTGGACAGCAAACCCAAAGCCAGGCGCGCGCTTCAGCGCAGAGGTGCGGATCTGCGGTTTGCAAAGCATCCCGAATTGCATGTTCTAACATTTCATCAATTATGTGCGCAGTCATCGTATCCTTAAAAGGGAATATCAATGGCAGGACGGCGCTGACCACGTTGGCGCGCCACCCCGGCTGCCGACGTAGTAACTACATCTGTGGTCTCAAACAGATCTTCAGCGGTCTGGGACTCATCCTCCGGGGCGCCATCCAAAAAGCGAATGGTGCGCGCTGTCACCTCGTTGGTGGCCGCCAACTCACCGGTCTTGCTGACATAGGCTTGGGCATTTTCCACCTCGCCCACAACCAACACTCTGCGTCCCTTTTTCAGGTGTTCATTAACCACCTCGGCTAATTTTTGCCAGGCTGTCACCCGAAACCACGTAACCTTTTCCTTTGGGTCGCCATCTTGGCCATGCCATTGTTTGTGAACGGCCAGCCGAAAGCTACATACAGGGGTGCCTGTTGCCGTATGGCGCAGCTCTGGGTCACTCCCCAGGTTGCCAATCAACATGATCTGTTGGTACATTGTTGTCCTTCTCTACTTTCCACGTTTCTACTGCTTCGCTACTTTATCCTAGTGCCGCGAAAATTAAGCGGCCAGACAACTAGGCAAGCGCGAACATTGCGACATTCGCCGGGGGATAAATCGCCCCGGCTAGAGAACAGCGCCCGATGCATCGGGCTTCACACCTGTGCCATCGCATAGTTTCCGCTTACCCCGTTACTACACTGTAATCTAAGTTTTGCTCGTTTAGCCAATGCGGGTGCGCTGGCGTGCGTCTTCCTGGAAGGGGCAACGCACACCTCCTGTCTTTCACCATCCGCCGCCCCTTCCAGGAAGACTTGGGTGACCACCTCTACTCTAGCAGAATTTCGTTTACACTGTACTACTTTAACAAGTTTCTATTGACGGCGTGGAGAACCTAAACTTTGGGCAAAAGCTCAGCTGCTGTTCCGCCTATGCCGCTTGCCGTTGCCGTTTTAGCTTCTGTAAGCCAACAATGAGCCTTTGAATCTGTGCCTGTGAAAGCGCGCCATTGGTTTCGCTGCGTTCGCCAACCAGCCGTTTCACATTATGATCACGCACCTGTTCCCACTGCTCACCGTAGAGTTCATGGCCCAACGCTTCCAACTGCTGTAAAGGTGTCAAGACTTCAGTTGCTTGATCTTCTGCTTGATCTGCCGGTGCGGCCTCTGCCGGCTGTGCTGCATCTTCGCCGACTGTTTCACTCTTTTCCTGCTGCACCTCACCTTCCAGAAAACGTTGGTAGTGCTGAGCAACCAGCCCATTGAGCTTGGCCCACGCCTTATCGGCAAAGCGTTCTTGCTCTGTATCATATTCAACCCAGACGGAGGGTAGATTGTATAGATAACGCCCCAGACCAAACATGGCACAGGACCGCTTAAACGCCTGCGCTTCGGTGGCGGTGCCAACCGGTGAACCATTCGTAATGTCCTCTGCATTGCCGTCTGGTTCGCCTGTGCTGCTCCGGGTGACGCCATTGATCGTCAGATGACAGATCAAACGATCACCCCAAGGTGTGTAACTGACTGACCAATCGAGGCCGCAGACTTCGTCCAGCCGGTTTTGATAGGCGCGCAGGTCGGCATAGGCCAGGGCCAACGCTTTATCCTTCTTTTCCGTCAGATTACCCGGACGCCAGGTAATGCGCGACGGGTGAAAAGGCTTGCTTAACTCCGTTAGAATCTGATTCATCTTTTCGTTGTTCATACATCTATTCTTTCTCAAAAGCCAGGGATTATAGTAGCTGTAGATAACCACGTGCACCTCAGGAATGTGTCAAGTACTGTGTCAATGCTCCTCATTTCAATGGCATCAGCTTCAATGAAGCGAAGCCAAGGGTCCCTACCGCCGATGGTGCACTCAGTACAAAAACGGGTAACACGAAAAGTGCTGACCGATGTGCTCCTCTTCAATGGCTTCTAGCGTTTCCTCGCTAAGCGGAACGAGCGGCGTGCGCTCTCCCTTGTTGAGCTGTTGCAAGGTATACTCCATAAACTCACTTTCGCTCATGCCGTCTGTGATCACCACCGTTGGTGATGGTTCAGCGGTTGCCTCTGCTTGCTCCTGGGCTTGGGCAGTTCCCTGCCGGCGACGAATACGAATATAGTCAAGAAACTCATCAACATTAAGGATCGCCGTTATCACACAGGCGTCGACACCCTGGTTCAACAAATTGTCCAATAATCCACGGTCATTGTCACGAATCTGTTCCAAGGTAAAAGTTTTCACTTTTTCCACATCTGCATCCGCAGTGATCACCGTGGTGACCACCATCGCAGTTGACATTTTTGTGTCCCTTCTCCTCTCTGCAAAACTAACTATATTATACCTGATAAATCAGATTTTTGTCAACAAAATATAGAACAAATAAGCGAAAAATTCCTATTTATGTAAACACAAAAATTGGGAATGCCCCTTACATAAATTTTGCGCGGCATTTTGCAGTTGCTGTTCAATAGTGTTGACAAAAATCTATTTTCTCGTACAATAGAGTCGTCGGTGATGGGAAGCAAAAGTACCTGCACCGACCTTCTATCTTTACCCACACCTTCACACCGGGTGGCATATACCTAGTAAATCCCGGCGTAAATAAGGTCAAAGCAATTTTCGCCTTTTTATACGAGCGGCTTTGCCTTATTTACTGTCATGGTATTTACGCCCAACTGTACTAGATGGCTTCAAGGTGTCGCCCAACAAAAGAGAGGCTACGTTTATGTCACATGCTCCTGGTCGCCCCGCCAAACCGGATGGGCAGAAACGGAAACAGTTACACATCAGCTTGTACACAGAAGATATTGATCGCCTGGATCAACTGACCGACAACCGCAGTGATTTTATTCGCCAATGTATTAGCGAAGCGTGGACAAAACAGCAGGAAGAGGCGATGACTTTTGCTGTCACCCTGCCCCACGGCGTTATGCGTGAATTGTTTGGCTTGGTTGAGGAAACGCTGACACCGGAGGAAGTAATGGTGGTGCAAAAGCTAGTGGGGCGACTCATCAACCCTGGTAGAACAAATTAGGCTCCTATCAGTCTACGGGTGAAATCGTTCCATTCTTCTCTAGCAACTGCAACGATTGCACCCCTTTGCCCATAGGAGCGACAAATGAAACAGAAGGAGTTCAGAATTTATGAAAGCCGTCATGGTTATGTTCGACACGCTCAACCGCCACATGCTCGCGCCTTATGGCTGTGAGTGGACCCACACGCCCAACTTTCAACGGCTGGCCGAGCGCTCGGTCAAGTTTGAGAATTGCTATGTGGGCTCCATGCCCTGTATGCCCGCCCGCCGTGAGTTGCACACCGGACGCTATAATTTCTTACACCGGAGTTGGGGACCCTTAGAGCCCTTTGATGACTCCATGCCTGAAACCTTGCAGCGCCACGGCATCCACTCCCATCTCTCGACCGACCATTATCACTACTTCGAGGATGGCGGCATGACCTACCACAACCGCTATACGACATGGGACTTTGAACGGGGACAGGAGGGCGATCCGTGGAAAGGGCAGGTGGCGCCGCCGGCGATCCCGGAAGTGGTGGTGGAGCGCCGCTCGACCAACTCAGATCCGCACATTGTTAAAGATATGTGGCGGCAGGATTGGGTCAACCGCCAGTTCATGCCCACCGAAGAGTCGCAGCCTCAGCCGCGTACCTTTGCCAATGGCCTCGACTTTATCCGGCGCAACCATGCCGCGGACCAGTGGTTTCTCCAGATTGAGACCTTTGATCCCCATGAGCCCTTCTTTAGCCAGCGCAAGTGGAAAGATCTCTATCCCCACACCTACACTGGCCGCCACTTTGACTGGCCCCCCTACCGCGGGGTGGAAGAGACGCCCGACGAGGTGCAGCACCTGCGCTATGAGTACGCTGCGCTCCTCTCCATGTGTGATGCCTACATGGGCGAGGTGCTTGACGCCTTTGACCGCTACAATCTGTGGGAAGACACCATGCTCATTGTCTGCACCGATCATGGCTTTCTGTTGGGCGAACATGATTGGTGGGCCAAGAACACCCACCCCTTCTATAACGAAATCGCGCACACGCCCCTCTTTGTGTGGGATCCACGGAGTAAGCGTCAGAACACCAGCGTCGATGGCCTTGCGCAGATGATCGACCTGCCCGCCACCCTGCTTGAATACTTTGGTATCCCATTGCCGGCAGATATGCAGGGCATTCCCCTACGTAATGTGGTTGCCCACAATGCGCCGACCCGTGAAGCGATTCTCTTTGGCCATCACGGCGGCCATGTCAACTGCACCGACGGGCGCTATGTCTACATGCGCGCACCGGCCAGCCAGGAGAATGCGCCGCTTTACCAGTACACGCTCATGCCCACCCATATGCGCAAGTTCTTTGATGCAGAACAATTTATCGACTTTGAGGTAGCCGGCCCCTTTAGCTTTACCAAACAGGCCAAGGTAATGAAGCTGCCCGGCCGCCCCTGGGCCGGCGGCCATCCGATGACCACCTTGCTCTATGACCTGGCCACCGACCCAGACCAGGAACAGCCGCTTCAGAATGCGGAGGTAGAAGAACGCATGATCCGCTTGCTGGTCAAGCTCATGCAGGAAAATGACGCGCCGTCGGAGCAATTTGAACGGCTGGGGTTGACGGCTTATCTATAATCACTAAGCGTCAGCCATAAATGCCGCAACATCAACCATCTTCCCGTGTTGGCGCGCTGATGCCCAGCCTGCCAACACGGGCGCCAACGAATAGAGCCCATCGTGGTAATCGCTCAAGAGTAAACTGGCGTCGTTGGTGCGCACCGCTTCGATAAAGCAACGGCTCTGCTCAAACCACGGGTCAAAGGGTTCCGCCGTGTAGATTGTCTCTCCATTCGCTTCCAGCCGTTCATAGCCGTGGATGGCCAGATAGCCGCCGACATAGAAAATGGTAAACCACGGCTCATTGGGCGGGCGTACAAGCGTGGTATTGAGGAAGGTCATGGTCATGGGCGCACCGTTGCTTAGACCATAATGAAACGAATAGGCAAGAGGCAAGGCATAGTCCGGGACTTGATGATAGAAGGCTTGCGCCTCTTTGACTGTCAACCCGGTCATAAAGCGCACATAGTCGGTGGCGTGTACACCCCAGTCCAGCGCCGACCCGCCCGATTTCTCCAGATCCGACCACCAGCTACCCCGCCAATCCGCGCGCGCGGTGGGCAAGTTGCCAATGCTGCTAAAGCGGACATGGGTAATGGTTTTATCGGCCAACCACTGGCGTGCCTGTTGGAAAAGGGGCCGATAACGCTCGCGAAAGCCCACCGTGCTGATGACCCTATTGCAACGAATGGCGTCATCGATCCGCCGCGCCAGCGCCATCTGTAACGCTTGCGGTTTTTCGCTAAAGAGGTGAATGCCTCGTGCCACCGTCGCAATCTCCACCTCTGCACGTACATAGGCCGGCACAATCGAATAGAGGGCATCGAAATGTTCAGCTGCCAACATCGCATGGGCGTCGGTATAGCGTTGCCCAATCCCAAAGGCGTCGCCGGTTGTGTGCAGCGCTTGGGCGTCGGCGTCACACAAGGCAACGACCTCTACGCCTGGTATTTTGCCCAGATTGGGCAAATGCGTTTGGTTGGCAAAGCGGCCACAGCCATAGACGGCAACGCGGACCGTTGAAGAAGCGTGCATGATCCTTACTCCCAATCCTCAAAGTTTTGCCACAGATCCTGGGGCGTCCATCCCAGCAAGCGCGCTGCCTTGCGTAGATCAAAGACCGAGGCATAGGGGTTGTTCTGATAGTAATCGGCCTCCTTCTGCGGTGGAAGTTCACCGTAGATCGCCTGCAACAGATCAAGCGTAGGGATGGCATAGGTGGTGTTGGCGGCGGTGAGGAAGAAAGCCTCATAGTGCGTCTCCTGGTTGGCTGGAAAGCGGTATTGTGTAGCCGCCAAACAAGCCCGCGCCACATCGCGCACCGAGATATAGCCGCCGATCCAGGCATTTGCCTTATCAAAGCGTCCGGCGCGGGCGTCCGCCACCATTGCCGCCGCTTTTTCATGCCAACGCTTGACCCACACCCAGTTATAGCGCAGGGAAATGGCTTCCAGGCCATAGGCTTTGGCATAGGTCTCGGCCATGCGCTCGCCAAAGTGTTTGGAGAGGCTGTAACTTTCATGGGGCCAGAGGGGATGTTCCTCGTCAAGCGGCACATAGCGCGGCTTGAGCGCAGTGTTGTGGATGCCAAAGCCGGTGCTCGAATCGCTACAGCCGTAGACAATGCGGGAGATGCCATTGCGCCGCACCGCCTCAAAGACACAGAAGTTGATGGCAGTGTTGACGGTGATCACTTCAACCGGCGGATCGTTATAGGGATCAGGGATGGCGGCCAAGTGCACCACCTGGTCAAAACCGGTCAATGCGGCACAGCTCTGCGCCAGATCGCGCAGGTCGGCCTCGATAAAGCCTATGTCAATAGTGTCAATGGCGGGTGGTGTCCGGTCAACCGACACCACGGTATGACCAGCGCCCAGCAATTCAGCACAGACATAGACGCCAATCGCGCCACTGCCTCCCGTCACCGCGATACGCATAAGTTTTCCCTTCTTTTTCACAGATGAGGCGGCCTACAAATATTCTGAGAACAGTCCACAAATCGTGCCCGCGCTCGTTTGGCGTGGGCCTATTTTCCGGAATGTCAACCGCCTAAATTTCACAAGTGTTCCACTATTTTTTGGGCGGCCTCGACGATGTTGGCCGCGTCAATGCCAAAGTGGTGATAGAGATCGGCGAGCGCCCCGGATTGGCCAAAACTATCCACCCCTAGCGGGACGACCGGCGCGCCATAGACGCTGCCCAACCAGGCTAATGCGTGCGAGGCGCCGTCAAGAAGGGTGACAATCGGCGCCTGCTGCTCGTCGGGGGGGATGAGCCAGACAAAGGGATCGCGCCGTTGGTCATCTTGCTGACGACGCCACTGCTCGAAGAGGCGTCGCGGGCTGGTCAGGTTGAGCACGTTGCTGTTAATACCCTGGCTCTGCAACACTTTGGCCGCCGCCACGGCTTCGGGGATCATGGCGCCGCTGGCGGCCAGGTGGACCAGCGGCTGCCGGCCATCCGCGGCGACGCCGTCGCGCCAATCAACAAGCCGATAGCCGCCGGCTAACACCTGCTGGCGCAGCAGATCACGACCGAGCCGCGCCAGCGCCGGCTCCAGCAATGCTTGGTCGATGAGCTTGGTTGAGAGGCGTAGATAGGTGGCCCGCCCATCGTCATAGCAACACTGACGCAGGGCGTCGGCCATGATCCAACTCAGCTCCAGTGCAAAGGCCGGCTCGTAGGCATTGAGATTGGGCAGTTCCATTCCCAGGGATGGGGTCACAATGGATTGGTGTGCACCGCCCTCCGGCGCCAGGGTCACGCCGGAAGGGGTGCCGGCAAAGATAAATTTGGCGCCAGAATAGAGCCCATAGATGAGTGCATCGAGGCCGCGGCAGACAAAGGGGTCATAGACGGTGCCAATCGGAATCAACTGTTGGCCGCACAACTCCGCCGATAGCCCAAACATCGCCAGCGTCATAAAGAGATTCATTTCCGAGATGCCCAGTTCAATATGCTGGCCGTGAATGCTATATTGCCAACTAACGTGCGGCTGCTCTTCATCGGGGCGGGGGGCATGGGCTACGGCGCTAAAGACGCCGGCCTTGAGGATCCAGCCTGACAAGTTGGTGGAGGTAGAGACATCGGGGGAAGCCGTGACCACACGTTGGGCCAGTTCCGCTTTGCGGCTAATGCTCATCAGCGTCTGCCCAAAGGCCTGTTGGGTGCTCACCTCACCTACCGTGCGAATGGCAAGCTCTTGGGGGATGGTCTCTGCGGACAGGCGCGTAGGGGCCGGCGGATTGTCAGGATAGAGTTGGCGACTTCTTTGGGTGCAAAGCTGGCCAGGCGCAGAGTCAGGTGCAAAGGACGCCCAGCCGTCACCCGCCGGGATTTCCAGCGTTATGCGCAGTCGCTCCATTTCAGCCTGGGTCAGCAATTTGGAATGGTTAAGCGGATCGCCGGCCAGCGGCAGCCCCCAGCCCTTGATGGTATAGGCAAAGAGGACAGTCGGCTTGCCGGGCTCCCGCCCACTCTCATCCAGCGCGCCGATTAGCTCAGCCAGATCGTGACCACCCAGGTTGGCGAAGAGTGCCGGCAACTGCTCATCGGAGAGCGGCTGTAACAGTTCGATTAGCCCAATCTCATCACGCCCGCCTACATGCACCAGGCGTGGTCGCAGTTCGGCGCCGGTCAGGGGTAGCAGCGCCTGATATTCCTCGTTGCTCATCTCATCGATCCGCCGTCGCAGCAGTGCACCCCCGGGCTGGGCAAAGATCTGTTGCAGCGCACGGCCATATTTGGCCTCCAGCACCTGCCAACCGCTGTCCCGGAACATGGCCTGCAACAGCTTGACCTTCATGCCCGGCACCACCCGATCCAGACTCTGGCGATTGAGGTCGATAATCCAGAGTAAGTTGCCCAGGCCGCTCAGGCTCTGCTCCAGAATCGCTTCCCAGACATTGCCCTCATCTAGTTCCGCATCACCGATCAGGCTGACAAAACGGCGTGGAGGGGCATCGGCAAAGTGGGCTTGTGTATAGCGATGGGCCAGCGCGGCAAAGGAGGGCGCGACCGCGCCTAGCCCGACCGAACCCGTGGAAAAGTCCACCGGCGACGGATCTTTGGTGCGGCTTGGATAGGCTTGCAGCCCCTGGTAGGCGCGCAAGGTAGTCAGGTACTCTTGGGGGAGCTGTCCCAACAGATATTGGGCGGCGTGCAGTACGGGGGAAGCGTGAGGCTTAATGGAGACGCGATCCCCTGCCGCCAAGAAATGAAAGTAGAGCGCTGTCATAATCGAGACCACCGAGGCCGAAGATGCCTGATGGCCCCCCACCTTGGAGCCATCAGGATTGGGGCGCACCCGGTTGGCATGGTGAACCATGTGGGTCGCCAACCAGAGCAGGCGCCGTTCAATGGCCTGGAGGGTTTGGAGATAGGACGGCGAAATGATGGGTTGAGTCATCGTCTGTACTCCTCTGTTTAGGCTATTTCAGAAAAATAAGTGCCAAGGTGACTGTCACTGGCCAAGCGCAGGTTTGCCGGCAAGCGCGGTTGTGGCCAGCGACAGTCACCCTGTGTGGATAGTTTATTCTGTGAAATTACCCTATAATGAACTGCTCCAAAATGGCGCCGCCGTGGCCCGATCATACATTTCGGCCCACCCTGGCGAGCCATCATCGCGCCGGACGTGCATACGCACCCCTCGGTCTTGCACGGGAATGTTGCCGGCAAAGGCGTCGGTCCAACATTGCTGGATATTGGCATAGTGGCGCACCCGGTTGCCCGGCCAAGCAACCGAAAGGAGCAACTTGGGGCGCGGGATCGCATAGGGCGGTTCCATCTTGTACTTTGCTAGCGCGGCTTCGTCCACTTCAATGCCCAGCCCCGGCGTGTCTGGCACGTGGGCATAGCCTTCAGAGACCTGGATCGGATGAACGATTAGATCGTCAGTATAGTTGTTGAGACAGTTGACCGCCGGCCATTGGGCATGGGTGAGGACCGCGCCCAGTTGGATCGAGAGCGCGGTGGTAATGCCGGCGCCGACGATTTGCAGAAAGAAGGGCTTGTCAAATTGGGCGGCCAGCGTGCCATCGCGCAGGACACGGGCCACACCGCCGCCGATGACAAAGCCGTCACAGAGCTCATCGCGCACGGCCACCGGGAAAGGCGGATCGCCGAAGTGTAGCGCAATGGCCTTCTGCGTCTTGCGGCGCAAGAGGCGTTGCCCTTCCGTATCCCGTTGAAAGATGGGCGATTCATAGAGCGCAACCCGCTCCTGTTTGTCCAGTTCGTTAAGGACGGGCGCGGCGTTGCTGGCGTTGATCAACATCTGGTTCCAGTCCATGTCGATCTTAAAGTGGGGCGGCGTGACCGCCCCCATCTGCGCCACCTGCTCGTAGACATCCCACCAGGGCCGCGCCTTGGTTTTGAGGGCGGTGTATCCGTGCGCCACAGCCGCCTTGGCCTCTTCGGCCAGCGCTTCAGGCGGAAAGTCAATATTCCACCAAGCGATCGGTACGGCCTCGCGCACCTTGGGCAGATTAAAGAGCCGGTAGGCCGGCACATTGAGCGCCTTGCCCACCACGTCATAGATCGCCATCTGCAAGCCGGCGCCTAGGGTGTCGTCGCCCAGGAATTCGGCCGCGTTCTTGCCCTTGACGCGTTCAATCGCCTCGTCCGACACTCGTCCCCAGGTGTAATGGGGCAGCGTCTCGCCGTAGCCGATCAGGCCGGCATCGGTGGTCAGGCGGATGATTTCACAGATACACCACTGCCATACTTCGCGGGCATTCCATTCTTCACAGCGCGGCGTCATCGGCGCCCGCACAGTAATCCGTTCAATATCGGTGACAATTAGATTCATGGTTGTGTCCTTTGGTCGCGTAGTCGCTAGGTCGTGTCGTCAATTCAAGCCGTATCAGTTGGTTAGCGCGTGCTGACGGAGCCGCGTACGTAATCCGCTTCATCGCTGACGAGCCAGGCCAGCACTCTGGCCACGCCCATCGGTTCCCCCAGGCCGGACTGAATGGCAGCGTCGACGGCGGCTTGGGGATCTTGGCCTTGGCGGGTGGCGTCGGCCTCAATGACCGAACGCTTCATAAAGGTGTTGATGCCACCGGGAAAAACAACGTTAACGCGAATCCCTTCCGGCGCCAGTTTGCCGGCCATGGTCGTGCCCAACGCGCTGACCCCCCCTTTACTCACGGCATAGGCATAGGAGGAGCTGACCCCATAGGCCGCCGGCGAGGAGATGAGGATGATCACGGGCAACTGACCGCGCTTGAGCAACGGCACGGCATATTTGGCACAGAGAAAACTGCCGACGGTATTGACATCGAGCACCTGACGGAAGGTGGCCATGTCAAACTCTTCGATAGAGAGATAGGCGCCCTTGAGAATGCCGGCGGTCTGAATCAGCCCATCCAGTTTGCCGTGGCTTTGCTCAATGCGCCAGCACATGGCCTGGACGCTGGCCTCATCGGTCACGTCAACCTGGATAAAAGCGCCGTTGATGGCCTGGGCGGTCGTTGCGCCGTCGGCTTCGTTGAAATCCGCGACGATGACGCTGGCGCCCCGTTCGGCGCAAAGGTTGGCCGTGGCCTGCCCAATGCCGGCGGCGCCACCGACAACCAGGATCGTTTTATGCTGAAGGTCCATTTGGGTTTTCCTTGTGTGTATGGTGGGGCGGGTGCGCTTTACGCGATTTAAGACGAGCATTCAGCTGCCCGTCTGACAAGGGAAGCAGCGCTAAAGCGCACGATTGGTCCCGCCCAGAGCATGATCAGTTATCACAGATTATAGCCGATGACTGGGGGTCTGCTGCAAATGCGTGAAAAAGAGCGTGCATCGATTGAAATCGACGCCTGTCAACCTAAGCTGTGTTCAAGCACACTGGCAATGCATCCCAATCGGGCTTAAGCCGGTTTGCTTTGTCAGACGCCAAATTCATTCGGTGGCTCGGTCGGATTCTTCGCCTAACATGTATCGCGCCTCGACCCAAAGGATGATACCCCTATCAACTGCAAGCATGGTATAATTTGAGTGACTACTGTGTATCTATCGAGTTGGGATGATTCTATGAAATTTCCTTATGGTCGGCGTGATTTCTACGAGCTAATGACAGAGCAGTACATCTATCTTGACCGCACCCAGCACATCCGCTTTATTGAGGAATGGGGCAAGGAACTGCTGTTGCTGCGTCCGCGCCGTTTTGGCAAGAGTCTCTGGCTTTCGACGTTAATGAACTATTATGATGTGGCCAAAGCGGACGCATTTGCGCGTCTGTTTGGACCCCTCGCGATTGGGAAAAACCCAACCCCGCTCCACAATCACTATTTGGTCATGCGTTGGGATTTTTCCACTGTGATGTCGCATGGGCCAATTGAGCAGATTGAACGGGCCCTGCACAACCAAATCAATGTCAACTGCCAAAATTTCCAGCGCACCTATGCGTCCTATTTGAATGACAAAATTGATGTCTACCGCGATGATGCCCTCGCCACCTTTAGTTCACTCTTGAATGTTGTACAAATATCGGGCCATAAGCTTTATCTTTTTATTGACGAATATGACAACTTTGCCAACGAAGTCCTGATGGGAACACAGGGCAACAATCAACAACGCTATCTGGATCTGGTCAAGGGCGAAGGCATGTTTAAGACGCTCTTCAAGAATATCAAGAGCGCTGCGTCCGGGGCGGGGTTGGAGCGAGTCTATATGACCGGGGTCTCACCGATCGTGATGAACGACGCCTCCAGTGGCGCCAATGTCAATGAAGATATTTACTGGTTTCAACAGGTCAATGATCTCTGTGGTTTTCGCGAGGACGAGGTCGCAGATCTGGTGAGTCGGTTGGCGGCGGAACAGGGTTTTACATCCATACGCGCGCGCGAGGCCATGGAGATGATGCGGATCTTTTACAACGGCTCTTGGTTTACCACCGAAGTTGCACCGCCAGAGCGCAGGGGGAAGGATGCTACATTGTCAGCCACAGCAGCGACAGCCGCCCCCTTGAACGAAACGCCGCCAATCTCGCATCTCTATAATCCAACGTTGGTCTTCTACTTTCTGCGCTATTGGCAACGGACCGGTGAATATCCCCCCAATATGCTCGACCGCAATTTACAGACGGACTCAAATAAGCTGGCCTATGTCGCCGGCTTTCCGATGGGCAAACCACTGTTAGTGGCAGCCCTGAATGAAGAGACGATTAGCGTATCTGAAATCGGGACTGATTTTGGCGTGCAGCAGATGTGGCAACCCGATATGCAAGATGAGCGTTTGGCTTCGGTTCTCTGTTATCTAGGCTCATTAACCATCAGCGGTATTCTGCCTGCGGGCAAAACGCAGTTAAGAATTCCCAATTTAGTGATCCGTAAACTCTATGCTGAGCGTATCTTGTTGCTGACTGTAGAGGCGCCCAGCAAACAGTCTGTGGCTAAATCCGCCGCAGATGCGCTCTTCGCACGTGGCGAGATTCAACCGCTGTGCACCTTCATAGAGCAAGAACTGCTTGCGGTTTATGCCAATCGCGACTACCTGCATTTCAATGAGTTGACCTTAAAGACGCTTTTCCTATCGCTGCTCTATTATAACCACCTGTACATCATGGATTCTGAACCTGCCCTTCAGCGCGGCTATGGCGATCTCAGCATGATCATTCGCCCCGGCATGCGTCATTACACTGTCTTTGATCTGCTCTTTGAATTCAAATTTCTACCGTTAAGTAAGGTGACAAGTAAACCGGAAGGGGCAAAAGGGAGTAAAGGGACACGGACGTTGACCGGTGAAGAGATCAAACAAATGAGCCATCCTGACCTGGCCGGGTTGGATGCCGTTGTCAACCAACTTGCCGAGGCTAGAACACAGCTACAACGGTATCGGCAAACGCTGCAAGCAAAATATGGCGCTGAATTGAAACTGCGTACCTACGCCATTGTCGCTGTGGGCTTTGAGCGTCTCGTCTGGGAAGAGGTGCAGCAATGAGCCTACATATTCTCTCTACCCGTCAACTCACCCCTAAACAACTTGCCAGCTTATATGCCATTGCGCCAGACGCCAAGATTGTTCACTTCTGGGCCAAAGACGGTCAGCAGATCGAACAGGCGTTAACGCCGCAAACCGAGGTGCTCTTTACCGGACGGGGTGATTATTCCTTGGCCCACGCGACTGGCCTACAGTGGGTGCAGATGGAAAATGCCGGCATCGACCATATTCATGACACGCCGCTGTGGCGCACGTCGCTCCCGATTGCCAGCGCCAACGGCGCCCATTTACCCCATCTGCCCGAATATGTGATCACCATGTTACTGGCCTGGGCTCATCGCCTGCCTGAACTCTTGGCCTATCAAACCCAAGGCTATTGGTATCCCAACCAGCGCATCCATGAACTGTGGCCGCACCCGGTCTATGGCCGCACGCTGGGAATTGTGGGCTATGGCGCGATTGGGCGTGAGATCGCGCGCCTGGCCAAGGCGCTGGGCATGCGCATTCTGGCGACGCGGCGCTCTGGGGGATCATTGCGCTATGAGGGGTATAGCCCGCCCGGTTTGGGCGACCCTGAGGGTAGCTTGCCGGAAGCCTGGTTTACGTTGGCCGAGCTGCCGACGTTGTTGCGCCAAAGCGATTTTGTGGTGCTGGGCGTGCCGCTCATTCTCCAAACAGACCATCTCATCGGTGCGGCCGAACTCGCCCAAATGCAGGCGCATGCCCTGTTGATCAACATTGGCCGCGGCCGGCTGATCGATCAGGATGCACTGCTGGCTGCGTTGCAAGCGCAACAGATTGGCGGCGCGGTGCTCGATGTCACCACGCCGGAACCACTGCCGCCCGACCATCCCTTGTGGCGGCAGGAAAATGTGTTGATCACCCCCCACCTGGCCGGCCATATTGAACATCACTTTGACAATGTGGTTGACCTCTTTGCCGCAAACCTGCGTCGTTACCTGGCTGGTGAACCCTTGCTCAACCTCGTTGAGCGAACATTGGGCTATTGATTCTTCTTTCCTATGTCCGTTACAAAAAAAAGCCGATCTGCGCCAACAGACCGGCCGTGGTGGTAGAAAGCATTGGACGGCAATCCTACCATAAGACATTATAACATATCTTTATGTATTTGTCGAGAGAAACAACATTACATATTGATTACATTTTTGCATAGCGATTTATACCAACGCGCGCCAGGAAGGTTCATTTCACTCCTGTACAAATGAACCTTTCTGTGCTGCCCGTGAGCATAGATGCGATGTGTTATGCAAAGAGTGCTCCCTCTAACGTTTCCTGCCTCGTTGTCTGACAACCTGCCGCTCAGACAAATGCCTGCGTCTCTAAACCATTTGTTGGAAATTTGCCCAAAATCTCAAAGGAATTACTGAGGTTTTGGCTAAATAGTACCAAAGTCCTATGGTCAAGTCAGGTGAATAGTTATATCATTACGAAAAGTTAAGATGATGTTGTTATGTTAACAGGCACCAAGCGCTACGCTGCCTAGTGCAGCGGTTACCTGCGCCAACAGGCAGCTTGGGTGGTAGCAAGCAGTGGACGGCAAACGGCGGACGCCAAACAGGAGCGCACCTCCTGCCCTATCAATGACTTCTGTGCCCTCGCCAACGGCGGTATGCCAACTGAGAGTATAGTCAGTTTCGACGCGCGCCTATACCCGCCGGTGGAAACACTTCCTCTCGCCCTTCCTCTTGTTCGCCACAACCCATGAACTGATGTTCGCAAAATGTGTAGCCGCCCGTTGCGAGTCATGCTTGGCTCCTGTTATGACATAAGTGGTCATGCCTGGCGAACTATACAACCCTAACCGGAATCACTTTTGTACGATACGTACCGCTCAGTCCTTTGTTCAGGAGTTCAATACTATGAACCATTCACCCAGGCGCAGAGCGCCTTCCTCCCTTCAGTCACTGCTTACATTCATTATCATTTTTGCGCAGGTCATCCTCCCCGCCGGGGCGCTGGTGGCTGTCGTACAACCGACGCCCCAACTAGCCCAAGCAGTCGCGCAGGAGCTTGGCCTGGGCGGCTGGCTCGTCGCCCGCGCCGGCGATTTGGCCGCCTGGGCGCAACCGCTGTGGGGCGCGCCCCAAGCGGCCCAAGCCAGCGCCTTGCCCGATGTCAGTCTGCTGGCAAATAACCAAATTCTGACCACCGTTCAACCGGAAGAGAACATGGTAGTCAATGGCTCCTTCCAGATGGGGCCAGTCATTACCAATGCGACCACGCGCATCCCTGGCTGGACCGTTACCGCCGGCAATGTAGACATCTACAACGCTTACACCGGGCCAGACGGCTCCGACCGCGAACTCTATGTCAGCGGTAATACACGAGGCACCATTGAGCAGACGGTCACTGGGCTGATGGCGGGCCAAACGTATTTCTTTGAATTTGGCTATATGTCGGAGGGCAATGTCGCGGCAACCGGCAGCGTCCAGTTGATTGATTCTGGCAATGTGGACGTGCTAAACCAGAGCCTAAATTCCCCCAGCGACGCGAACAACGGCGGCTGGATTCCCTTCCGCCAGACCTTCACTGCACCCGCCGATGGTCAGATCAAAATTCAGTTTATCGCCCTCACTCCGGCCACCAATAACGGCATCGCGATTGATGATGTGCGCATCGCCCGGCGGCTGACCAACTATCTGCAGAACGGCGGGTTCGACAGCGGCCCGGTTATCGTCAACGCCACGAGCCGCATCCCCGCTTGGACGGTGACGGCCGGCAACGTGGACATCTACAACAATTACTTCCGGGCTGATGGCTCGACCCGCTATTTGTATGTCAACGGCAACACGCCGGGTACCATTGAGCAGACGGTCAACGGCCTGACCGCTGGCCAAAGTTATTCCCTAGATTTTGAATATACCAGCGAAAACAACAGCTCGACGCAGGCCACGATCAAAGTGTTTGATTCGGGGGCTGCTGAGCTCGTCAATCAGACCCTCACCTCAACGAACGATGCCAATGTACGCGGCTGGCAACATTTCCGCGCTACCTTTACGGCGCCGGCCGACGGCATGGCCAAAGTACAATTTGCCGGTATCTCTGCCGGGAATGTGGGCCTGGCCATAGACAATGTGCGCATTGCCGCGGCGCCGCTCAACTGGGTGGTCAATGGCGACTTTGAGGCGGGACCCACGGCGCTCAACATTGCCAGCAACGCGATTCCCGGTTGGTCGGTTGCTTCCGGTCCGGTAGATATCTTTAATCCCAGCCTGCTCTATGGCAAAGCCGTGGATCTAAACGGCACACCAGGTAATGGAAAACTGGAACAAACTGTTACTGGTCTTACCGCTGGGCAGGTCTATGCTTTCCAGGTCAACTATGCCTCGAATGGCAACGCCACGCGCTATGCCTTTATCCGTCTGCTGGATTCGGGCGGCACTGCTCTTTTAGATCAGCGCGTGGCCTGTGACCATGACATGTCGTATCAGGGTTGGTGTACACTGCGTTATAGCTTCGCCGCTCCTGCCGATGGTACGGTCAAGGTCGTGCTCGAAAATGACGAGACCGACGGCGTAACCACCCTCGGCATTGTCGTGGACAATGTCCAGATCAGCCGCGACCTCAACTTCGTCATCAACGGCAACTTCTCCAGCGGCCCAACCGGCTTAAATCAGCCGTTTGTACCCGGCTGGAGCATTACAGACTATCCCGATATGCACGATGGTTTTTCAGGCTCACAGTACCGCTACACCATCGATCTCAATGGTTCGCCAGGTAGTGTTACGGCGCGCCAGAACCTCAGCGGCCTGACGCCCGGCCAGAGTTATACCTTGCGCTATATGTACGCTTCCACCGCCGATAGCATCAATGCGCAATTTAGCGCCCAGGTGTTGCCCACCAGCGGCGCCGCGCTGGTCAACGTGAATCAATCAACCGGGTTGAGTGGTCTGCCCAGCACCAATGGCTGGCGTGAGGCGCGCCACACCTTTACGGCGCCCGCCGATGGTCGCGTGAGCATCCTTTTCCGCGATATTGAGAGCGACGGCAATACAAGCCATGGCGCCCTCATCGACAACGTGTCCGTCTTCGGCTCGACCACAGTCGCCGCTGGTACGGTGAACATCTGCTCAACCAGCGCTCCGCTTCCCATCACCGCGGCGCCCGGCGGTGTGACCGACGGCCTGCAGTTCTGGGTGCGCGCGGATCAGAATGTCTTCAACAACACAAATGGCACACCCGCCACCGCGGGGGACCAGATCAAGCGCTGGGATGATCTCTCCGGCTATGGTTTGGATGTGGTGCCTACCAGTGGACGTGAGCCCATCTACCGCGATGGCACGGCCAAGACCAATTACAATCCCTATCTGGATTTCTTAAATGACTACATGGCCAACTATTCACAGATCATGCCTGTTTATAGCGATGTGACCATATTGGGCGTGGGCTATAAGAGCGCCACCGGCGGCATCGACACCATCCTTTCCACCGGCGACAATGGCAACGACCCCACATTGGATGTCACAAACCTGGACTTCAACCCCTGGTCGGATTACAGCTCACCGGCTTATGTCACCCACCTCGCGTCGCCGATCACACAGAACCAGCCTTACATCTTTGACGTGCGCGCCGCCAACGGAGTGAGCAACGACCTGGTGGCCGGCCTGAGTGGGTATGACCATGCCAACAATATGGAAATTCTAGGCGCATCGGATCTCTACATGTTCCGTGAGGTTAACATCGGCAGCGATGGCGGCGGCGAGAACTGGGATGGCGGCATCAGCGAAAGCGTCATCTATAGTCGCAAGCTGACCGGCGTCGAACTGGCGCGCGTGCGCAGCTACCTGGCCATTCGCAACGGCCTCACGCTGGACGCTGACCCCGCCAGCGCCACCAGCAACTATGATTATCTGGCTGCCGACGGCACGACGGTCATCTGGCCGGGTACGAGTGATGTCACCTATCAGCCCTATCACCATGACGTAGCCGGCATCGGCCGTGATGACGCCAGTGCCCTGGATCAGCGCAAGTCCACCAGCGCCAACGGCGACGATCCGGTAACCATTGACAATAGCGGCGCATTTGGCGCGGATCAAAGCTTCCTGGTCTGGGGCAATAACAACAGCGCGGCCAGCTTTGCCACGGCCTACACTCCGGACAGCTTTACCCCCACAACGCCCTATTATCGCATGGCGCGCCTCTGGCGAGTGCAGGAGACCGGCACCATTACGACCGTCCAGGTGAGCCTCAGCATGGGCGCTGACTACATGATTGTAGACACTGACGGTGACGGTGACTTTACCACCGGCACGCAGGACGAGGTGGCCATAAGCGGTGGCAGCTTTGCCTACAACTTTGCCAGCGGTGACTATTTCACCTTTATTGCCCCGGCTGTGGCTCCTGGTGGCGTCGCAGGAAATTTGACGGCGTGGTACAAGGCCAATGAAGGAGCGGAAAGTGCCGGGAACCCGGCGACCGACGGCCTTACTGTCGATGCCTGGCGCGACCAGAGCCTGAATGCCAATGATGCGCTGCAAAGCACCACCACCCTCAAACCAGAGTGGCTGGCTAACAATGGCAAGTTTAACTTCAACCCTTCCGTCACCTTTGTGCCGGATGCCCGCTTACAGGCACAGTTTACGGCCGCCAGTTGGAGCAACAGCAACGGCTCTGTCTATGTGATCTACAACCAGCAGACGGCCAAGACCGGTTGGCGTAATCTGATAGACTTTGGCCTGACCGCGGGTGACAGCAACAACCCGCAGTTGGGCATGTCGGACAACGACCGCATTGCCACCTGGATGGATGGCTTTGACCGTGACAACACCACTTTCCAACCGGTGATCAACGAAACCCGCTTGGTCGGTTATTACTGGCAGTTCAATGTGGGCGGTCACTCCTACACGTATGATGGTCAGCCTTATACCGGGGCTGCTGCGCACAAGATCGGTACGACCGGGATTGACATTGGCAATTTTGCTAACATCGGCGGTGACCCGCAATTGGGAGAATACTTCCCCGGCCAGATTGCTGAAATCGCCATCTATAAAGAGCAACATGACGCCGCCACCCAGGCCAGAGTGGAGAGCTATTTCGCCATCAAGTATGGTGTCACCCTGGATGCGGACCCAGCCAGCGCCGCCACAAATTTCGATTATGTCAATTCGGCCGGCGTCGTGATTTGGGCCGGCAATGGCGCCAACAGCGCCTATCACAATGATGTGACAGGCATCGGCCGTGATGATGCCTCTGAACTGGAACAGCGCAAGTCCAAGAGTGTCAACAGCGACGATCCGCTCATTATAGACAACGGTGCTGCCTTTAGCGCCGATAAGCAGTTCCTGATGTGGGGCAACAACAATGGCGGCGTCAGCCTGAGCGCCAACTACAACGGTGGGACGAGCAATCGCCTAGCGCGTGTCTGGAAGGTGCAAGAGAGCGGCGCGGTAGGCGCGGTCAACGTCATTCTCCCGCGCGCCGCAGCATCAAGCGCCGGCCTACGCACCCTTATTGTCCACGCCAGCGATCCCAACTTTGGCACCGTGGATCGCACCTATCCGTTGACTACGCGCGGGGGCAACTACGAAGTCACCGTAGATTTCAACAACGGCGACTACTTTACCTTTAGCACCAGCTCGACGCTGCCCGAGATCAACGTAACGCCGACCGTGATCGACTTTGGTGAGGTCAACACCGGCGACACGTCGCCGGCACAGGCGGTGACGGTCCAGAACCTGGGCGATGTCAGCCTAAACATTAGCAACATCAGCCTGAGCGGCGCCGATGCCGGGCAATTCGCCATCAGCGGCAACAACTGTGGCGCCAGCGTCAGCGCTGGCGGCAGTTGTACTGTACAACTGACCTTTACGCCCACCGCGTCCGGTAACCGCAGTGCGTTCCTGGTCATCACCAGCAATGACAGCGACGAAAGCACCGTTAACGTCGTGCTGACCGGCGCGACACCCGGCAGCAGTGGCGGTGGCGCGACGCTTAACCAATACAACCTGGCCATTACCAAGAGTGCCAGTGTGGCCAACGCCACCGTCGGTGTGCCCTTTACGTACACCATCACAGTATTGAACAAGGGCACGATCACCGCCGCCAACGTGGTAATGACCGACCAATTGCCGGTCGGCGTAAGCTTTGGCTCCGCCGTCCCCACCGGTGGCGGCAACTGCAATCAGAATAGTGGGACTGTAACTTGCACCTGGGCCTCGCTTGCGGGCGGCGCCTCGGCGACAGTGACAATCACGGTGACGCCGTAGCAGGAGATGACAAGGTGACAGGATGACGAGATGACAGGATGAAAATCGTCCCTTCATCTTGTCATCCCTTCATCTTGTCATTTCCTCACGGTTTGGTAGACAAGCAAAGGATAAGAATTATGCATAAATCACGTTTATACAAAGTGCTCACCTGGATTGTCGTCTGCGCCCAGATCCTGATGGTGGCAGGGACGACCACGGTGGGGGTGCTGCAGCCGACGCCGGAGATGGCGCAGACGGCTGCCGGCTGGGTTGGCCTGGATGGCTGGTGGGGTACATTGGCTGGGCAACTGACGGCAACCCTGCAACCGCTCTGGGGCAAACCAAAAATGGCAGAAGCCAGTGCGATTCGCGATGTGGGGCCACAGGCTTATAATCAGTGGCTCACCACGGTGCATCCTGAAGAAAACATGGTGGTCAACGGCTCCTTTGAAATGGGCCCAAATGGCCTGAACATTACTAGCATTCCTGGCTGGAACGTTGTGAGTGGTAAGGTGGACATTTGGAATGGCTACTTTAATCCTGATGGCTCCAATAGTGAATTAGACCTGGATGGCACGCCTGGTCCTGGTGCAGTCGAACAGACAATTACAGGCCTTGCCGGTGGTCAGAGCTATTTTTTTGAGTTTAGTTATACGACCAATGGCAACTGGGCCGAGCAGGGTGATGTTAAAGTGCTCGATGCAGTGGGCGGCACAATCTTGAGCCAAACGGTCACATCGCCTGGCGATCCCAACCACACTGGCTGGCAAAACTTTCGTCAGACCTTTGTCGCCCCGGCAGATGGCACAGTGACGTTGCGTTTTGAGAGCTTGAACACTAACGGCAACGCCTATTATGGTCTTACAATTGACGATGTGCGCGTGGCGCGACGGCTGATCAACTATGTACTCAATGGCTCCTTTGATAATGGCGCACAGCGTCTCAATCAAACCGACATTCCGAACTGGACGGTTGAAAGCGGCAAGGTTGATGTATGGAATGGCTATTACAACGCCGATCAGTCGTTGAACGAACTGGATTTGGCGGGCTCACCTGGTCCCGGTGTGGTCAGCCAGGTAGTTAGTGGATTGACGGCTGGCCAGAGCTACGTCTTTGAATTTGACTACTCGGTCAACACAGTGGGTGGAGAACAAGCCAAAGCTCAGTTGCTGGATGGCGCAACGCCTCTTATCGACCAGACAGTGACCACCAATGGCGACCCCAATTACAAGGGGTGGAAACATTTCCGCCAGAGCTTTACCGCACCGGCTAGCGGCGCGGTCACCCTGCGTTTCCAAGATCTGAGCACAGATGTTCACATCTTTCACGGCATCATCATCGACAATGTGCGTGTCGCCGATGTTCCACTCAATTATGTGGTCAACGGCGATTTTGAAGCCAGCCCGGCGGCGCTCAATATTGCCAACGACGCCTTGTCTGGTTGGACGGTAACATCCGGCCCGGTCGATAACTTTCACCCTGGTCTGCTCTACAGCAAAGCCGTTGACCTCAACGGTTCGCCGGGCAACGGCAAGATTGAGCAGATGGTTACGGGCTTACAAAGCGGCCAGATCTATGCATTTCAGTTTAACTATGAGAATCATGCCTGGTGGACAACCTACGCTTATGCCCGACTTTTGGACTCCAGCAACGCCAAGCTCTACGAGAAGCGCGTTAGTTGCAAAGGGCATGTGGTCACCCAAGGCTGGTGTACCTTGCGCTACTTCTTCACCGCGCCTGCTGATGGTCAGGTCAAAATCGTCTTTGAAAACGACGAAGCAGACGGCAATATTTTTTATGGCACCAACATCGACAATGTGATGATCACCCGTGATCTAAACTATGTTGTCAACGGGAATTACTCTTCCGGGCCGATTGGCCTGAACCAGACCAATGTCCCAGGCTGGGCCGACTCTGGCCCCACCGACACCCATGATGGGTTTGGCGGCGAATATCGCTTTACGATCGATCTCAATGGTTCGCCGGGGGATGGCAAATTGCGCCAGGTGCTCGCCGGGTTAACGCCTAATCAGCCTTATACACTGCGCTACAACTATGCCTCGACCGCCCACAACTACCTGGTGCGTTTTGATGTGAAGGTGATCGATGCCAGCGGCGACAATACCCTGGTCAGCGCCAACCAATCTACCGATCAACTGCCTTATGTCGGCGGATGGAAAGAGGCGACGCACACCTTTATCGCGCCGGCCGACGGTATTGTACAGGTAATCTTTGCCAACAACGAAACCGATAATAATCCTTACTACGCCGCACTGATTGATAACATTCAAGTGTGGGGACAAGCGGCCACCGATGGCATTGAGGTTAATGTCTGTAACAACACCATCGTTCTCCCCAGAACGCTGACGATTGCGCCCGGCGGTGTTGCCGATGGTCTCGCCCACTGGGTACGTGCCGACATGGATGTCTACAGCGATGCCGGTGCCACCACAGCAGTCGAAGGCGACAGTGTACAGCAGTGGAACGACCTCTCGGGCGCCGGTCTGGATCTGACCCAAACGACGGCGGGACAAAAACCGACCTATCGCGCTGGCACCGCCCGCAGCAACTTTAACCCGGCGCTCGACTTTGCCGACGATTTCCTCTTTAACAGCGGGCGCGTGGTCGAGACCACCGACGATCTCACCATGATCGCCGTGGGCAACACCGATGTGGTCGGCGGCGTGCGCACGCTCTACGCTTCGGGTGACAACTACAACGACCCGACCATGGATCTAGACGGCACCTGGATCAGCCCCTGGTTTGATGGCGGCGGTACGGTTGATCTCTTTACGGGCGAAACTTTGCCCACCAACCAGTCGATGATCTGGGGGATGCGTGGCGTCAACGGCAACACCAATGGCATGCACTTCAGCTACTCGGGCGAAGATGTCCAGATGAACATGACTGTCACCGACCAGCCCAACTACGGCAACAAGATTGGCGTTGGTAGCGACGGCGGCGGTGAAGATTGGGATGGCCTGATCCCCGAAGCGATTACCTATAGTCGCAATCTGAGTACAGCTGAGATGGAGCGGGTCTATTCCTACCTGGCCGTCAAATATGGCATCACCATGCGCCTCAGCACAGTGACCGGCAGCACGGCCAGCGGCAACTATGTCAGCTCCGACGGCACGCTAATCTGGAACTACGCCGGCAACAGCAACTATCACAACGACGTGGCCGGCATTGGGCGTGACGATGCCTCCGGTCTGGAACAGAAACAGTCGGTCAGCGTCAACAGCGACAACCTGATCACCATGGGGCTGGGCGGCATCGCGGCCACCAACGCCGAAAACATCAACAGCTTTGACGCCGATCAGAGCTTCCTGCTCTGGGGCAACAACAATGGCGCCACCGCTATTGCCACCAGCGTGGGCGTCACCCTCACCCGTATGGCGCGCATCTGGACCGTGCAAGAGACGGCGCCGAGCACTGCGCCAATTGGGGTTGTGACCATGCGTGTGCCGCAGAGCGCCTTTGGCCTGGGCGCCGGCCAAGCTGCCTTCCTGCTGCGCAGTGATGACCCAATCTTTACCAACAGCGACGATGTGATCTTCTTCACCTGTGACGGCACGACCTGTGCGACGACCATTGACTTTACCGACGGCGATTACTTCACCCTGGCCCGCGCCAGTGTCGCACCCGAAATCACGGTGACATCAACCACCAATAGCTTTGGCAATGTGGGCACGAGCGAGACATCGCCGGTCAAAACCGTGACCATTAGCAACAGCGGCAACGCCCCGCTCAACCTGACCAGCATCCAGATGACCAACGATGGCAGCGGACAATTCGCCAATACCAACAGTTGTGGCGCCACCCTCAATCCCGGCGCCAGTTGTACTGTGGGCGTCACCTTTACGCCCAATGCAGCCGGTGCGCAGAGTGGTGTCCTGACCATTGCCAGCAACGACAGTGACGAAGCCTCCGTCGCCGTCAATCTGAGCGGTACGGGCGTGGCCCAAGCGCCGGATATTACCGTGCTGCCGACCAGCCTGACCTTTACCGACACGATTGTGAACAGCGCGGCGCCGGCGCAAAGTGTGACGGTCACTAATGATGGCACCGGCAACCTGGCCATTCAGGCGTTGTCCCTGGAGGGAACCGACAGTGACCAATTCGTGGTGGTTGACCCCAGCAGCACGTGTTCGCCTTTAACCAAAAATCTGGCCGATGGCGAAAGCTGCACGGTCGCCGTGCTCTTCAGTCCCACCAGCGCGGGCGCCAAGAGCGCGGCCCTGGTCATCGCCAGCAACGACACCGATGAAATTACCAGCACCGTAACCCTCAGCGGTGTTGGCGTCACCTGTAGCGACGCGCTCAACACGGTTACATTGGCCGCAGATGACATAGAGTTGATCGGTCAGGACAACCGCGCGGCGGTCTGTGTGACGATTGCTGCGGCCAACGCGGCGCCGGTCATCACCCAACCCGCGAGCAGTCCCGCCGCGATCAGCATTCCCGAAAACACGACGGCGATCACCGATGTCAATACCACTGACGATAGCGGCATCGAGGGCAACGGTACCCTGACCTACACGCTCAGCGGCCTGGATGCAGCGCTCTTCACCATTGATGGCAATGGCAATCTGGCCTTCCTGAGCGCCCCTGACTATGAAAGCCCGGCGGATAACGGCGGCGACAATGTCTACAACGTGACCGTCACCGTCACCGACAGCGGCGGCCTCACCGACAGCGTGGATATGGTCGTGGCGGTGACGGATGTGACAGAAGCCGTGGCCCCGACCATTACCAGTGGCGGCAGCGTCAGCATCCCCGAAAATACGACGGTGGTGACGACGGTAACGGCTAGCGGTACGGCCCCTATCACCTACAGCATCGTGGGTGGTGCGGATGTGGCCCTCTTCACGATTGACCCGAACACCGGTGCGCTGAGCTTCATCACAGCGCCGGACTTTGAGAACCCAGCCAACAGCGGCGGCGACAATGTCTATGATGTGACGGTGCGGGCCAGCAACAGCGCCGGCACGGACGACCAGGCCATTGCGGTGACGGTGACCGATGTGCCCGGTGACACGGCGGTGACGCTGCCGGCCAAGGCATTCCTGCAAGGTGCGTATGTCAAGGCCGCCGGGTTGATGACCGACACGTTGCGCAGCCAGAACCTGCTGCCGACCACTTCACCCTATGCGGCGCCGGCCACGGCCAACGCCAGTGTCTTTGCGGTGACGGGCAATGATGCGATTGTGGATTGGGTCTTGGTGGAAGTGCGTGACGCCACCACCCCGGCCACTGTGGTCGCGAGCCAATCTGCTTTGCTCCAGCGCGACGGTGATGTGGTGGGCACGGATGGGGTGAGCACACTCAGCTTTACCTTGGCGGCCGGCAACTACCATGTGGCGGTGAAACATCGCAACCACCTGGGTGCAATGACGATCAGTCCGGTCGCCATCTCCGCGGCCACCCCGTTGGTGGATTTTACGACCAGCGTCGGCTATGGGGTGAATGGTCAGGCGGTCGTAGGGAGCGTTTATGCGCTCTGGATGGGCAACACCAGCGGCGACAACCGGGTCATCGGCGCCGGGCCCAACAATGACCGCAACACCATTTTGAGTGAAGCACTGGCCGCGCCGGGTAACACCAATCATAACGCCAACTACATCGTCACCGGCTACAGCAATGGCGATGTCAACCTGGACGGACGCGTGATTGCCGCCGGGCCGGGCAATGACATTAACTTCATTCTCTACAACATCTTTGTCCACCCGGGCAACGCCGGCGCCGCGGCCAACTATGTGGTGCAGGGGCAGGTGCCCTGACCCGGTGACAAGGTGAAGGGATGACCGGATGACAAGATGACCGGATGACAAGATGACCGGATGAGGGGGTGACACGGTGACTTCGACAAGCTCAGTCATCGTGTCACCCCTTCATCTTGTCATCTTATCTTTACGCCACGGCAAATTCGGTGTAGGGTCGCATGGCAGGATGATGAAAGGCTAACACAATATCTTCCTTAGGGACGCCCGCTTCCAATAGATCGGTGGCGATCCCTTGTTCGGTGCCGTCAACTTCAATATAGAATTTATCATTATGCAGACGCACATATAAGGCAGTATTTCAAACATGCTTGCGATCCGCCCAGCCGACCGTGTGGAGGAAATAATGATCCCGTTCTTCATCAAAGACCCAAAAAACAAGCCTTGCTTACCAGGCCGAGTCTTAGGCTACCGCCTTCTGGGAAGGATATATAGCAGACTATTTGATCAGTGCCGCCTTAGGAGGCGGTCCAAATAGATCTGTTGTTCAGCGAGCAGCGCTTGTTGTTCGTGCATCACAGTGGTTAGTTGGGCAATCATTTGTGTTTGGAGGGCTAACAAATCGCGGTAATGGGTCAATAGTTGATCTTGTTCTGTCAATTGGTGTTGGCGCAAGCGATAAGCAATCAAGGCAGGGCGGTTGAGTTGCAGGCGACGCAATGTAAAAGCGCCGACATCCGTGAAAGGTTGCAGTTCGCCGCTTTCGAGTAGTAAAAAATGTTCGGTTGCCCGACTTTGTCGTGGGTTCCACAGGTGGAGATCATTTGTTGATGCAGGCCAGTATGCTTGTTTACGTTGGTTGCACCAGATACAACAGTAAATCAGATTTTCCAACGCATCAGTGCCACCCTTTGACGTGGGTTGAAAGTGGTCAATCGTCAACTCGCCACTAACGTCGGCCTCGCGCAAACCACAGTATTCACAGGCAAAATGCGCCCGTTGTCGTACTATCCTGCGCATTGGATCATCAATCATAGGCTGGTAGGCAAAGCCCGATCTAGGGCAATTTGCTGGGCGACTTGTGTTTTCAATAGGGCGATTTCGCTGCGTAAATGCTTATTCTGCTCCATCACTTCACGCAGGCGTGCTGTTGTTTCGTTCAATTGGAGAAGAAGGGCATCAACCTCTTGTTGTAGCCGGGAAAGTTTCTCTTCTACGCCGGCGTTTTTGATTATCGCCATGGGCGGTGGTGTCGGCTTTCCAAATAATACTTGCGCTTCTTGTTGCTCTAATTCAGCATACCATGCGTGCAAACGCTTTTTTTCATCGTCAACTAATGTGTCACCACGGGTAGCTCGATCATGCAGTCGTTGTGCATCTAACACCTGTTCTGTGGTAAGCATCGTCCTATTCCCGCTTTCTTCACAAAGATCTATAGTCGAATTTAAATATACCACAAAAGGTTAGAACAGCAGCAATTGTTATGCAACCATATAAGTTCTATGCCGTTAACTCCATCACGATCTGTTTCAAGGCTTTAAGGATACGATAAATATCGAAAATGTCGCGACGAATCGCTGAGTAGTCTTGGCTGATCGTATAGTGCTTGCCTTCCAAAACGACAAAGCGCCAATCGTAACCGACGACATAGCAGCCATAGAGCGGCTTAGGCTGTGAATCGAGTGCTTGCCCAACTAACATGGCCGCTAGCACCTGACCGGCCGGGTCGCCATTCGGATCACGTTGCCGTTTATACTCGCTAAAGGCAAACAGTGGCAGTTCCGGCTCGCGATAGCCGGTTGCAATCAACCCATCCGGTTCGCCACTCAGCTCGATTTCGCTTTGTAGGCCAGTAACAATGGCGCTGATACGGCGTTCTGAAAAAAGGTTGAAACGATAAGGCACAGTAAAGTGGACAAGGCTAAAGAGCGGGCCAATGAAATGTAGCGAAAGTTCCTGTTCATTCCAGCCATCGACATTCTCAAGCAGAAGCGTCTGTAGGCGTTGGATCAGTGTGGTTTCAATCTCGGTCAAGGCAACCTTTGTTTGTAACCACTGATCTAACACCGTATTGGAGAAACTATAGCGTAAACCGAACCAATGGTCGAGTTGGGTTAAGGTACACTGCCGAAATGAATAGGTTTGCATAATCATCTCCCTTCCTTTGGACCAGATGACAAAAATTTGCGCACCGCTCGTGGTCGTTTTCCTGGCTGCGGTGGCCGCTTAGGCGGTGAGATCGAGCACAATTTGCTTCAGCGCCTTGAGGATGCGAAAAATATCAAACAGTTCAGTAGAGAGGGCCGAGTAATCGCGCTGATGGTGTACATTGCCGGAAATTATATTTTTGCATAGCCCACCTGCTGAAAACCGTTGACTGCCTGTGGGCGCCACTGCCAAGGACCCGCACCAAGTATACTAAATTATCTGCCGGGACATTGCCTCTTCTCGGCAGCTTTGTGCACATCCTCTTGTAAGTATACCACAACCCGCTGTGGACACCTATGAATAACGAACCGGTGAGTTTAGAGAGGTAAGGCGACGTGCCGGACGGGCAAGCACCTTTGCGGTCTGACCAATCACTTAGTGCCCGTCCCCGGCACGTCTCTCCCCCAAGTGAAATGCACCCTGAACGGGCCGAATCCGCAATGGCAACAGACCCTGGGGCAAATGTGCTGGCAATATACAGCAGTAAAAAGCAAGCAAATGACCACTTGGGGCTACGGCAATTTCTTTATGCGCTTCCTGCTAATGCTGTATCTTTTCAATCTTCTCTGCAGCTCTACAGCGGTGGCACAGGGCGCTAGTACTGGAGACCTGTATACAGGTAAATTAATTTTTAGTAATCTAAGTTAATGAGAAGAAGGAGTTTTCGGTGAGCAGAGCGTAACTTACAACTATACAGCACACAATCAATCTTTGTCCTCTTGCTGTATCCACTTGAATTAACTAGATAATATTCATCGTAAGAGATCTGCACAATATGTAGTATTGTCAAATAGACGCTAACCACTACAAGCTGCGGTTGAAAATCATTCTGAATATTGTCTACTATGAAATTTACTTAGAAAGGAAGAACGTAATGCGACGATTTGGGATTATTTTATTGGCGCTGGCGATTCTCATCCCCGCGCTACGGTTGACCGCCGTTGCCACCGGCTACGCACAGAGTATTCCCGGTATCGGTATCGGCACGAATACGCCGGATCCCTCGGCGATTCTCGATATTGACTTCATCAACAAGGGCGTGCTCTTTCCGCGGCTGACGACGGCGCAACGCGATGCCATCAGCGCACCGGCAACCGGGCTGCTGATTTACAACACAGATAGCCATGTGCTGGAAGTCTACGATGGCAGCGCGTGGCAGTAAGCGGTTACCAGCCGACACCTGACAGGTGCCGCACCTGTCAGGTGTTACGAGTGTTACGCAATCAACCAACTCTTTTGCTTTCGTCCAAAGGAACGAACATCCATGAACAAAAAACTCTCGTATCTTTTGATCGTTATCACCCTCATGCTGACGATCGTGATCCCGGCCAGCGCCCAGATGGGCATCGGCACCAGCAATCCCGACCCGTCGGCTGCGCTCGACATCGTGTCGACCAATCAGGGCGTGCTGTTACCGCGGCCCAACGCGATGCCATCAGCAGTCCCGCCGCAGGGTTGACGATCTACAACACGACCGATAGCTGTCTGCAGGTCTATGACGGTAGCGCCTGGAATTGTGCGGTGGGCGGGAATGGCGGTGGCAGCGGCAGCGCCACCAATGATAGCGGCATAACCATCTCCTCCGCAAATGGTGAGGACGGATTGATGCAAATTAAAGCAGCGATGCCCCATTACAGTGTCATTGGCGCTACTGATGTGGCTTGGCTCGATAATAATCGGTTCGTTGTCGTGGAAGGATTTCAAAGTTATCCAATGTACGACGATAGTTGGGATTATATTGCAACTGTCTATGACGCTGATTATCACCAAGTATCCCAATTCGTTGTGCCAGTGCCTTCAACGATGTTACAGGAGACGGGCCGGCCCCTCATGGTTACACCACTACCGAACGGGAATCTGCTCTTTGTCGGTGAAGCCTCTACTGCTGGTCTTGGCGTCGTCATCACAACAGATGAGGGGGTTGAGGTCACTGCTTGGCACACAATCAGCCCCAACCAGACAGGATACCTTAGAGGTGATGTTGTTGTTTTGGATAATGGTAATGTGGTCGTGAGTTCGTTAAATGCAAATTCGAATTATCCTCTCTACCAACCGAGACACATTATTCTTGATCAGAATGGGAACACGCTTGGCGAGGCCGATTCTCTCACGAATGTGACGAACCAGAGCGTCGACGGCTATGGGATTGCTGCTACTTCCTTTGGCTTTGCCGTACTGTTTGCTTCGCAAGGTGGTGCAGCTTCTCCTTCACCTGCCATTTTGGGCCTTTATGACTTTGCCGGGCATTTGCTATCTCAGCAAAATCTCGATACTGATGCGAATAATCCCTTCGGTCCCGCAACAAACCCTTCATTTCGGGGTACTGCTCTTGCGCGTGTACAAGGTGATGTGTTGTATGCAGGAGTTAGGCGGCGCCGAGAAAACCCCGCGCCTGGGCCATCCTGGGATTCAAATGTAACCGCTTCTTCTTTGCCGGTTCAAGATATCATAACAAGCGGCTTGCGCAAGATGGAAGTCAGCGCGAGTGGAGTTATCACTATGCTTAATGAAATTGAGTTATCGAAACGTGAACTTGGCCTATACGGCAGCATGGCGGATCAATTTGCCGCATTGCCTGATGGCCGACTGTTTGCGGTGGCTTCGGCACTGCCGGATTTAGCAAGTATAGAATTTCGTGGTAATACAAGCTATGATTACGGGTCGGCATTCCCTGTTATATCATTCGACACCGGTGGCAATCAGAGTGACATTACCAATATTGTGCTCGAGCCCATTAGCCGACAAGGCCACACCTATTCGCCTCCAGGTCCTTGGGTTGACTACGACTATTATCAGGATCCGGGAGCATTTCCACAGAACGGTACCATGGGTTACAAACTCCTTGCATCGCCAGATGGTCGGCGGCTGCTCGTTCAGATGCTTTATTATGGATTAGATGGAGGGGCAATATCGATCTACAACTTGCTCTTCGATATTTCCAGTGGCCAGTTTGTGCCGGTCACGCGTACACTTTTGGCGAGTAATAGACCGCAGTGGTTGCCGAAAATGTTCTCCATCTTCGCCTTGGAAGAACGTGTCAGTACAGTTGAGTTTGCGATTGTCAACGGTGCTGGTAGTGGTGATCTGTTGGCCTGCCCCGCCTGTGGGGTGCCCAGCACCCATATTACCGGCAACTACGACAGTGGCGCCAAGACACTCACTATGATCGCCAATCCCCTCACAGTATCAACGGCCTACTGGACTGAAAAGCTGAGATACCTAACCTTTGCCCCCGATGGCGCCGGCACGCGCACCTTGGCCGTCACTATGACGAATGCTTATGGTGATTCCTACACAGAAACCTTTGACTTTGCGGTTGACGCTGCGCCGTAAGAGGTAGGAACACGAAGCAAACACCTGTCAGGTGCGATGCGCTTGACAGGTGTAGACAAGACCAAATTGAGGACAACACATGAACATCCATTCAGCAAAACGGGGGCCCGACCGCCGGCGGCGCGCCATAAGTGCCCTGATACTCACCTTGTTCCTGTTGGTGAGTCTGCTGCCGGTAAAAGCGGCCTTTGCCCAAGATGTTACCAATACGGGGACGGTCCACGTCAATGCGACAACGATCGTCCACTTTGGCGGCAATTTTACGAATAATTCGAGCGCCACCGTCACCAATGACGGCAATATCGAAGTGGCCGGCGCCTTTACCTTTCAGAACGGTGCGATCGACGAGCCCAACAACGGCATCGTCATCTTTCTCGACAATGCTACCGCTACCAACGCCGCCGATGCAAGCCACATCGATGGAACGGTTCGCAAAATCGGCAATGATGGCTTTACCTTCCCCACTGGCGACGGCGGACGCTATGGACCGCTGGACATCAGCGCCCCGGCCAATGCCACCGACCAGATCGACGCCCGTTACTGGCTCTCTAACCCGCAAACCGACGCCGGCACGGCCTTCGGCGCCGGGATCACGGAGGTCAGTGCGGTTGAATATTGGAATGTCAGCGGGGCTGCTGCCATTAACCTGACCCTGCACTGGGATAGCAACAGCGGTATCGCCACCTTGAGCAACGGCAACCTGGCAAATCTGCGCGTGGTCGGCTGGAATGGGGCGCAATGGGTCGATCTGGGCAATGCTGCGGTTACCGGCACGGCAACCGCAGGAGCCATCACCGCCAACGGGATCACCCCCAACAGTTACCAAGCCTATACCCTTGGTACCGCCTACGTCCCCCAAGCCGGCATCGAATACAAAGTAGTCTACAACGCCGCGCTCAACCGCTACGAAATTTGGATGCGTTCGACCGTCACCCCCGGCGCGCCTGGCACGACCGGCACCAGTCAGGTGACGATCAAGGCGCCCCATCTGATGGGGTCCGGTGCCTTCACCGCCACCAACATCACCGCACAGGTGGCAAACACCGCATGGGTGGTCACCTCGCGCACCGACGCGCCGACCGAAGATACGCGCGCCGACTATCTCTCCTTTGAACTCGACTTTCCGACCAACAACAATGCCGCGATCAACTGGCAGGGCGGGCAGGAGATCCTGATGTTCACCTTTACCAATGGCGGCATCTGCGCCGGGCCGGTGAGCCTGATGGAGAACAACGATCCCTTCAACGTGGCGCCCAACAACCCCGGCCAACAGATCGATGTCGTTGCGCTGGGCAGCGACCCCGGCAATGACTTCCTGGGCAACTATAACCTGGGCGCCGTGCTCAGCGCGCCGGGCAATACTGAGCATAATCGCAATTACATTGTCGTCGGCTACAGCGCGGGTGATGTCAACCTGGATGGCCGGGTGATTGCCGCCGGACCGGGTAACGACATCAACCCCATCTATAACGGCGTCTTCCTCCATCCCACCAACAGCACCATCGCCGCCAACTATATTATTCAGGAGCGGCTACCGTAAGGAGGACTGCCGTATAGGTGTGAAGTAGTTGGGACAGTGAGGCAGTGGGACAGTGAGACAGTGGGGCAGTGATTACGTCTACCGATTTACTGTCTCACTGTCCCACTGATTTACTCAGTAAGCGTCAAGAATTAACTTGTAACTCATGTGACGCACCTTCAAATTTTCATAAGTTCTGTCCTCGTGTAGGGAGCATCCTCAGATGCGGCTTTTTTTGCGTTGGAGCCGCATCTGAGGATGCTCCCTACACGAGTTAACTGAAACCCTGCGTAACATGAGCTTGTAAATCTAAACCTGTCAGGACGCGCAGACCTGACAGGTTTGCGCGTCAACTCAAATAGTTAACCTTTATCAAAATGGAGTATGGGCTCCTCCACGGCGCCTAAGGTTTTCAGAGCCGCACGCTGGGCTGCGGTAATGCCGGTGACGCCAGTGATGTTCATGCCGGTATAGGGCCCCGTGGGGCGCAACACCTGCAAGCATTGCCCCGTTTGCATGTCCCAGCGCCGGACCGTGCCGTCGCTGCTGGAACTGACGATCTGTTGACCAGTGGGACTGATGTCAACGGATGTAATGATATTGGTGTGTCCCGTAAACGTACGGTAAACCTGCCCCTCTTCTAGATCCCACACGCGCACTGCCCTATCCATACCGCCTGTGACCAACCAGCGGCCAGTCGGTGTACAAACGGCGCAATTCAATTTGAAAATATGTTCGGGCAGCACATGGCGGAGTTCATACACGCCAGCCGATGGGACAGCCGTCCATATGCGCATCTGCTGGTCTTCGCTGATGCTGACAAGCCAGCGCCCATCGCAACTGAAATTGACGTAAAGCACGCTTTGAGTATGCTCTGCCAAGGTCTGACAAAGCTGGCCCGTGACAGTATCCCACAAACGGACCGTTTTATCCTCACCGGTGCTGGCCAGCAGCCGACCGGCAGGGTGGAATGCCAAAAAGCTACAGAGCGCATCATGTCCCCGCAAAACGTGTGCCAATTGACCACCGGGCAGCGACCAAATGCGCACCGTACAATCACTGCTGGCAGTCGCCAGCAGATCGCCGGTGGGGTTGAAGGCAATATACTTGATATGGCTCGTATGGCCATGCAAAACAGTATGCAACTCGCCCGTGCCCATATCCCATAAACAGACTGTCTGATCCTCACTGCCGCTGGCTAGCGTGCGGCCGGCGGGGCTAGCTGCTAAGTTGGCACTGATCGCACTGGTATGCTGACGCAAGGTGTGGCGCACATCGCCACTCTTCACATCCCAAATGTGGATGGTTGTGGCAAGGCCGCTGCCAATGGCCAGTAGCTGATTATCAGTGCTAAAGGCATAGTGCTGTACGGCGCCATGATGACCACGCAAGGCATGAAGGTGATGGCCATCGTGTGCCCATAGGTGGGCAGTGTGGTCAACCGCGCTACTGACCAGGCTGGCGCCATTGGGACTAAACTTTACAAAATCAACCCAGTTGGCCTGGCCGTGCAAGATATACTCCGTTTGGCCAGCGTCCACATCCCAAAAGCGCGTTGTCTGATCATAACTGGTGCTGACGAGCGTGCGACCAGTGGGACTAAAGACCAACATCGTGATCCGTCCCTGATGCCCATCCGTACGCCAACACAACCGACCGCTAGCCACTTCCCACAGGCAGAGATGTTGCTCGAAGGCGCTGGCCAGCAACGCGCCATCTGGGCTAAAAGCCAGCGCGTTGGCTGCCGCCGGCAAGACGCACAATGGCGGTGCATGCCCAGCCTGTGCCGACCGGCCGTTGAGCGCCCAAAGCCGAATGGTCTGATCATTGCTGCTGCTCGCCACAAGTTTGCCATCAAGGCTAACGGCGACGGCCGTGATAACATTGCCCGCTTCGTACAGTGTTGCCTGAAGTCGGCCATTCAGAATATCCCAACAGTAGATGACATTGCTATCGCCCCCGCTAACGGCCAGCATGGGGCCGCCGGCTGCACGATAGATATCCTGCCCGCCTGCGCTTACATGCCGGCGCGGTTGATCACAAAACGAAGTTGTCAGCAACCGCTGCATCTCCCAGAGACAGAGCGTGTTATCGTGGCTGAGGCTGAACAACGTTGCGCCATCGGCGGTAAAGGCAACCAACAGCACTTCCCCGGCATGACCATGCAAACGACAACGACATTCCCCGGTTGCCAACTCCCATAAGTAGACCATATTGTCCGCCCCACCGCTGGCCAACCAGCGCCCATCCGGGCTGAAAGCCACTGTATAGATTGGGCCGATATGCGCGGGCAGCTCGCGTATCAACTGATGATCCGCCAGTCGCCAGAGTTGGATCTGCCCATTGGCCGTGCCGGTGGCCAGCAGTTGCCCATCTGGGCTAATGTGCAGGCAGCGTGCAATCTCCATTGGTTCTGTAAAGAGGGATTGGCTTACATCCGCTTTGGTTAAATTGACGCTAGGTAGATGGGCCTGGCGCAGATCGGCTTGCCGCAGGACAAGTTGTGAAAAGTCAAAGCCGCGTAAGTCGATCTGCAGATGCAGCAATAGGTGTAGAAGGTTGGCCGCGACATAACCGGGCGCTAACGGGGCAGCGCTCCGCAAGTGATCGAGCAACTGTTGCAGATGCAGGGCAGTGGCCGGTTTGCCCCACTGGGCCACAGTCCACTCTGCGACCGGCTGGAGCAGCAGCCGCACCTGGCTGGCGCGCACATATTCCTTGGCCTGCGCCTTGACCAGGGGAAAGTGGTTGAGGTGGCTCTGCGTGAGCTGATGGCGGGCTGGCCTGGGCGCGGTGGGGGCGGCCAAGGTCCGCAACTCACGACAGACCGCCGTCACCAGCCGTTCGGTGACATATTCGATGATGACATTCTGGAGCCCCAGATGCTCGCCGGCGACTTCCAGGAGCAAACGCCGCTGGAGCGAGCGGATCGCCTCCAGCGCCGCAGTACGCTGCACCGCTTCCACCAGATTGTCATGTAGCGCACCGAAGCTCACCGGCTCGCGCTCAATAGCTAGCCAGTAGAGCAGCTCACACTCCAATGGGGTGAGGCGGGCCAGGTGTTGCTCCAGCACATCGCGGATGTCGTCAAAGACCAGCGTCTCCTCGGCCAGGAAGGCCCGCACATTGCCGCCAAAGAGATCCTGGATTACGGCGGCGGCCAGTTTGAGGGCGAGGGGGTTGCCCGAGTAGCGCGCCACCAACTGGGCGCCGACCTCCTCCCCGCTATGCAGGCCCAACGCCTGCAACATGGCCCAACTGGACGTTGCGGCTAATCCGCCCATGCGCAACAACTGGACTGTCTGCGCCCCTATCGCAAGTGGTTGGAGGCCATAGGGCTCTTCGCGGCTGGTGAGCAGCAAACAACTCTGATGGGGAGTGGTGGCAATGCGTTGCAAGATCTGTCCATAGCCTTCATAGCCAGGACGGTAGGCGCCGGCGCGTTCACCCCCCATCATGATGCTCTCGGCATTGTCGAGCACCAACAAGCAGCGGCGGCGCTGTAGCTGGTCCAGCAGCCGATCGAGCTGCCGGTCCAGGCTGGGGGGCAACTCGTCAAGAGTTTGTCCTGACAAAAGCTGCAGCCAGGTCTGCAGGATCTCGGGCAGCGGTGGGGCATTGAGGAGGGACCGCCAGATGACAAGGTCAAAAGCGGTGACCTGTAGGGTGTGGACAAAGGTGGCGGCCAGCGCGGTCTTGCCCTGGCCGCCCATGCCGAGGATGGCCACAACGCGACAACCTTCCTCACCGACCCATTGCTGCAACTGGGCGAGTTCGGCGTCACGCCCATAGAAGTGGGAGATCTCCGGCGCCGCAAACCAATGGGTGGTAGGTGCCACCGCGCGCGGTGGCGCTGCGGCTGGGGATATTCCCTCGGCATGGCGCGTATCGTTTGGCTCCCGCAGGCTAGCCGCGTCTGGTAACGACAATGCCTGCCGGTTGCTCCCCTGTCTATTCTGATAGAAGCGCCGGCGCGCTTGGAGCCAGCTTTGAAAAGGGCGGCTATCGATTTGGTCGAAGCCTGCCAAAAGCTCGCCTGACTCAAGCGAAGAAGGGCCGGGGGCGACAGGCGCCCCCTGTGGTCCGGTCGGCAGGTGGTGCGACGCGCTGAAGGCCAGGGCGTCGCACCAGAAATAACGATTGTCGCTTTGCAAGTAGACAGATTGATTGGTGGTCCGCAGTAACTGTAGTGGTTTGAGCACTTGGCGCAAATTGGAGAGGGTCACCCGGAGACTGGCACGCGCCGTTTTCAGGGCATACCCCTCCCAAAGCAAGTGCGCCAGGTGATCGCGCGCCAGCGGTCGGTCTCCTTCTAACACCAGGTAGGCCAGCAGCGCGCGTGCCTTATCTGAGCGGAATTCTTCGATGACGGGCTGGTCATTACGCAGTAGATGGAATTGTCCCAACAGGTACAACCTAACCGTAGCGGCGTGAATGTGTGCCATAGCGCCAACTCCCGATCCGTTAGAATTCATATACCTTTGTTGCAATTTGTTTAGATTACAAAAAATTCTACAAAATGTCAAACAAACCTTTTCACCTCTGAAAGAGGGGGCGAATTGGGCTTTGTGGCTTGCATGTGTGTTGCATTTTACGCTGGTCATTTATGAAATCGTAACGTTTTGGTTTCATTTTGGCCAGGGCTGCGCTCTATTTCGTAACGACAAGGTTTCACTTTCTACCACATATGTCACTGGTCAGCGCCGTCAATCGCCACTAAGCTTTTAGGGAATTTTGTAATGAATTTGTAAGTACTTTGTGGAAATATTGTAATCCAAGGTAGATGAAATTCCTGGGCTGAATGGTCTCTTTTCCATTGATCCGCTTCCTTCCGTATGCGTTTTTGTTGCATCCTAAACGGAGTATCAATCATGAATCACTCATTACGCAGGGCGACTGTACTGGCTGGCCCCCAGCGACTGCACCGCCGGTCGGCATGTATGAGCCTCCTCGCGCTCCTCACGACGTTGAGTCTGCTTATTGCACCATTGGCGCCAGTCCAAAGCACGCCAACCGGCGCGCTGGACGAAGCGCAAGCGTGGTCCGGGGCAGCATTTTTAACCGCAAGCGCAACTGATCTATACAACAGGTTCTTTAGCCCACAAAGTGTGCAGGCGCAAGCTACAGTTACCGTGACGGAGAAGTTCTCGAACGATAACGGTAGCACCTTTACGGATGATACTACTGTGCGCCAAGGGCGTGTGGTGGTTGCGCGCGTCTATTACGACAATACTGGAACCTCAATCGGCACCGGTGTTACTATCAACACGACCGTGCCGGCGGGGTTTGCGCTGGTGCCGGGCAGCACAAAGAACTGCCTGGAGCCGACGCCAGGCGAGCGCATCTGCAACACTAGTTGGGGACAGGGTGGCGCCATCAATGAGGGCGCGGTCTGGTCGGGGCAGCAGTTAACCATTGCACCCACGGCCGGTCTTTTTGGACAGCCCACCACTGCCACCGCTGGACGGCTGGAGGTGGGGCGCAAACGCTACTTCAATTGGCATGAGTGTGAATATGTTGTGAACGGTGCGGGAAGGAAGTACGACACAGCCGCCTACAATGTGCAAGCCAATGCGGGAACCAATGTGAGCAACAGTCGTGACGCTGCGGCCAGCTGTGGTACGGCCATTGCGGGCAGCTTCTTGCGCACGCGAACGGTCACCCCGATTGATCTGCTGGGCAAACGTTACATCAATCTGCACGAGTGTCATTACTATAGCGCAGGCGCGCAGGACAATGCAGGCTGGAATGGGGGCTCAGGTGCAAGCAATGCTGCTGTTGGTTCGATTGGCTGTGGTGGACCGGCAGCGGGCTATGTGCTCGACAACAACTCCGTCAAAAATATGGACCTGTTTGGCAACCGTTATTTAAATATTCACGAATGCCACTACACCCTGGACAACGCCACCGATCTTGATCACGATGCGTTCAACCTCGCTTCAAACACGAGCACTACACCAAACACCTCACCCAACTGTGGGCCACCCTATGGGACCTACACAGGCAACCACAGCCTGCGCGTGCTGGATCTGCTGGATACGGCGCGTGGCAAAGGCTATATTGAGTTCAAGTTGGTGGCCAACGCTGCCTTGGGTGCGTATGATCAAACCTCGACGCTCAGTGGCAATCAGTTCGGCGCCCAGAATGACAGCGGCACGATCACCATTGTGCCTGAGCCGGACAATGTCACCATCGACAAGAAATTTTCAACGGACAACGGCGCGACCTGGCGCGACTACGCGGTCGTTGAGCAAGGTAAAACGCTCATTGAACGCGTCTACTATAACAACACGGGTGACCTGGTGCGGACAAATGTAACGATTAGTTCCACTGTGCCCGCGGGGTTTACGCGCGTCGCCGGCAGCACGCGTAACTGTCTAAACCCGACCACGAACGAGACTGTCTGTAACACCACGGGTGGCCAGGGCGGCGCCATTAACGAGGGCGCGGTCTGGTCTGGTCAGCAGTTGAATATTGCACCGACTGCGGGCTTGTTCGGCGAGCCAGTAGTAGCGACCAGCGGGCCTTTAGAAGTGGGACGCAAGCGTTACATCAATCTTCATGAATGTCAATATTTCCAGCAAAGTATTTATGATGATTTTACCACGATTGCCGTTCCCAGCGGGCCATTTGCGACAGGCACCAATGCCGCGAACACGCCCAGCAGCAGCACTGTTTGTGGACCGGGCGGTTCAGGTGGACATGTCTTCTGGGCGTCGTCAAGAATCGCTGTCGATACCCTAGGCAAACGTTACTTCAACCTGCATGAGTGCCAATACCTTGAGCCTGCCGGTGGCGGGAATCCCCCCGACAATATCTTTGTGGTCGATACAGGGCTGGCCGGAACGAATGCCAGCAATACGCCCAATAGTGCAGCTTCCTGTGCGGCGGCTTGGGGCAATCATCCGTTATGGTCATCGAATGTGCGTGCGCTGGATACGCGCAACAAACGTTACTTCAACATCAGTGAGTGCCAGTATTACAATGCAGGTACAGGTGAAGATTTCTTTACGAACCTTTGGAGCGCACCGAACACGGGCTATTCAGCAAGTGCCATGACCGCGGCTGGATGTAGTAGTGCGAGCGGCTTCACCTTACAAGGTTCTAATTTTCTGGCGCTGGATACCTATGACACAGCCCGCGGCAGAGGCTTCATTGAATTCACGTTGGTAGCTGATGTCGCACCCGGCATCTACGACCAACCGGCTGTCATCAGCGGTGATGCCTTTAGTACGCAGGATGATCTGGGCACGATCACCGTGACCCCAACGCCGGACAATGTGGCTATCGACAAAAAATTCTCAGCTGATGGTGGCGTCACGTTTGAGGATTCGGTGGCCGTATCCCAGGGTGATATATTTATCGAGCGCATCTACTACAACAATACGGGCGATCTGGTCCGCACCGGTACTTCCGTTAATGCGACCGTGCCGGCAGGCTTTGTGCGCGTCCCTGGCAGCACGCGTAACTGCCTAAATCCAGCGCCAGGCGAATATGTCTGTAACGATAGCCCAGGCCAGGGCGGCGCGATGAATGAAAGCGCCGTCTGGTCGGGGCAACAGTTAACCATCGCCCCGACCGCGGGGCTTTGGGGCGAACCCGTGTCCGCCACTAGCGGTCCTTTAGCAGTGGGACGCAAGCGCTACATCAACATTCACGAATGTCAATATTTCCAGCCGAGCATTTTTGATGATTTTACCACGATTGCCGTCCCCGGCGGGCCATTTGCGACAGGCACCAATGCATCAAATCTCGCGGATAGCAGCCCCATCTGCGGCCCTGGCGGCTCCGGCGGGCACATCTTCTGGCGCGCTCATCTCCGGTCCATTGATACGCTAGGACGCCGCTACTTTAACCTGCATGAGTGTCAATATCTGGAGCAAGCTGGAACGCCGGACAACATCTTTGTGAGCGCGATCCAAGGCTTATCTGGGACGAATGCCAGCAATACGCAGGATAGTGCCGCCGCCTGTGCTCCGGCTTGGGGAAATCATCCCTACTGGGCCTCGCTTGTGCGTACCTTTGATACGTTCGATAAGCGCTACTTCAATATCAGCGAATGCCAGTATTACAACGCAAACACCGGTGAAGATTTCTTCACAAACCTCTGGGGTGCGCCCAATACAGGCTATTCGACAACCGCCATGACCGCGGCTGGATGTAGCAATGCTAACGGCTTTACCCTACAAGGGTTCAATTTTGTGGCCCTTGATACGTATGACATGGCCCGCGGCCAGGGCTTTATTGAGTTCAAGCTAGTTGCGAATGTAGCCGCCGCAACCTATACACAACCTGCCAGCTTGAGCGGCTCTGGCTTCAACACCATTGTGGATACAGGCGAGATTGCCGTAACCACCTCGACCACGGACACCGATAATGACACGGTCGCCGACTTCCTGGATCCAGACGACGACAATGACGGCATTCCCGACACGGTTGAGGGTGATGGCGCCATTGACACCGACAACGACGGCATCCCCGACAGCCGTGACCTGGACAGTGACAACGACGGCATTAACGACGTGCGCGAAGCTGCGCCCAGTGGACTCCCGCTGACCGACGCCAACGGTGACGGTATGGCCGATGGCGCCGATAGCGACGGCAACGGCATGATTGATACGCCCCAGAATACACCTGTGGACAGCGACGGCGACAACGTGCCGGACTACCGCGACCTGGACAGCGACAACGATGGCTCCAGCGATTTGTTGGAAAGCGGCAGCGGTCTGTTCGATGCCTATGGTGACGGTGTTCTGGAGGGCTTCGACAGCGATAACGACGGCATTGTGGATGACGCCGATGGTGCTCCCTTGACCTGGGGTGACGCCGGTGACCCAATGCCACAAAATAATGATGGCGTTGATCTGCCTGATTACTTGGACCGCGATTCTGATAACAACGGAACCGACGACATTGTCGAGGCCGGCTACGGCAGCCTTGATGGCGACAACGACGGCATAATCGACACGCCGACCGACGATGATCAGGACGGTATTGCCGATAGCATAGATAGCTTGCCCGGTATCTTCGGCGGTATCATGGATACCTTGGGCGATGCCGACAATGACAGTGTGCCGAACGGGGTGGAAATCAACGATGGCGCCGACCCCTACGATCCGGCGGACTATAAGGATAGCGATGGCGATTTGGTCCCCGACTATGTTGAGAATTTGGCTGGCGCCAGTCCTACTGACGCCAGCGACTTCAAAGATAGCGATAGCGGCGGTACGCCCGATTATGTCGAAACGGTCCTCTATCCCAATGTCTTACTCCCAGCGACCGATCCCAACGCCGCTGCCGACGATGATCAAGACACCGATGGCGATGGCGTCCCCGACTATCAGGAGTTGCTGGATGGCACCGATCCCAATGCTGCGCTGGCGTACAAAGATAGCGACGGCGATCTCGTGCCCGATTATGTCGAGACCCAAGAGGGCACCGATGTGAATGATCCGACGGCGTACAAAGATAGCGATGGCGACCTGGCGCCTGACTATGTAGAGACAATCTGGCAGCCCAACAGTAGCTATGCCGTCACAGATCCCAATCTTGCTACGAGCTTCCGCGACACGGATGCCGGCACGCTGCCCGATTACGTCGAAACGGTGCTGCTGCCCAATGTGGGCGTGCCGGGCTTTGACCCGAACGATCCGGCCGATGATCTAAACGATACTGACGGTGATGGGATTTCTAATCGCACCGAAGGCTTCCAGGACACCGATGGTGATGGTGTCTACGATCTGCTGGACGTTGATTCAGACAACGACGGCATCCTCGACAGTGTAGAAGCTGGCCCGACGCCGGCCACCCCAGTGGACACTGACAGCGATACCGTGCCGGATTATAAGGACTTGGACAGCGACAACGACGGCATCCCCGACAATGTGGAAGCCCAGCCGACGGTTGGCTACGTTGCCCCAAGCGGCGGGATTGCAGCCACCGGTGTATTCACAATCTATCTGGGCGGCCTGACGCCGGTTAACACGGATGGTGCGGACAATCCCGACTATCTCGACCTTGATACAGATAACGATGGCCTCGATGACGCCAGTGAGGCGGAGTACATCAACGCCAGCACAACCTATACGGATGTCAATGGGATGCTTGATGGCGGCGCTGCCGACCTACCGGATCGCGACAGCGATGGCGAAGCCAGCTTCCGTGACGATAGCGAGCCTACGAATGGTGGCATTGAGTATAAGATCATCTATAACAGTGGCGCCGACCGCTACGAAGTCTACATGCGGCCGACAGCCCAGCCGCTACCCCTCAACCAGACGGGCACGGTGCAGGTGACGCTCAAGGCGCCCCATGTGGCCGGCGCCGGCGCCTTCACTGTAACCAACCTGATTCCCTACACCGACACGACCTGGACCGTCGATTCGCGTGTTACCGCTCCCAGCGAGGCGCCCGGCTATGATTATCTATCATTGCAGGTTACCTTCCCCACTAACAATGCGCAGACCTTTGACTGGCAGAATGGCGTGGAGCGGCTGGTCTTTAGCTTTGCCAACGGGGGCGTCTGTGCCGGACCGGTGACCCTTATGGAAAACAATGACCCCTTCCATCTCTTGCCCAACTCGGCGGGGACCAACCCAGGCCAGCAGATCGATGTCTTTGGCCTGGGCAACGACCCCGGCAACGACTTTTTGGGCGTCTATGGCTTGGGCCAAGCCGACTGTGGCAGCGCACTGCTATTGCCGGTCAAAGCGTTCCTGCAAGGCGCTTACGACGCCGGCAGCGGACTCATGCGCGATGAGCTGCGCACCCTGCCCGACTTCCCGCTGACCAGCCCCTATGGCGACGGCGCCACGCTGGGAGACGCTACTCTGCTCACGTTGGCCGGCAACGATGCCATCGTCGACTGGGTGCTGGTGGAAGTGCGCGACCCGGTGCTTCCGACAACGGTGATCACCAGGCGAGCCGGCCTGCTCCAACGCGATGGGGATGTGGTGGCGCTCGACGGAAGCACTCCGCTTTCCGTGACGCTGGCCGGCGGCAACTACTATATCGCGCTACGCCACCGCAACCATCTGGGCGTCATGACCGGCGCGCCGGTGGCACTCTCGGCGGTGACCGCGCCCATTGACTTCACCACCATGAACGACGCGGCCAGCTACGGCGTCAATAGTCAGGTGCACCACAGCAGTGGCGTCTATCTCCTATGGATGGGCGATGTCAATGGCGACCAGCGCGTGATCGTGGCTGGCCCCAACAATGATCGCAACCCGATTCTTGCTGCTGTGCTGGGGGATGCAGGCAATGGCAATCATAATCACAACTTCATTGTGACCGGCTATCTGGCCGCCGACCTTAACCTGGATGGGCGCGCCATTGCCGCCGGCCCGGGCAACGACATCAACCTGCTCTTCTACAATGTCTTTACGCACCCGGCCAACAGCACCATCGCCGCCAACTATGTCATTCAAGGACAAGCGCCGTGAACTAGGTTCTGTTGCCATTGGCGCTACCCACACCTGACAGGTTTCCAAAACCTGTCAGGTGTACACAATAAATGCTGATGGCAGGAATTGGTCTAGGACAAATGCTAGAGCCGCGGGTAGGACAGGGTCCTACATCTCTGTGTCATCTGGCTGGAAATTGAGAAAAACTCCGCGAAATTTCTTAGATTACACCTGAAATAGTACCAAAGACCTATGGTCAAGGATCGTTACCGGCTATATACTTACTTACGGCATATGTAAGCAACTGGTGTGCATTAGGTTAGGTCGATAGGGCGGAATTAGCCGGCGGTGCACCTGACAGCTTTTAAAAAGCTGTCAGGTGTGTACACTCCAAATGGCAACCGTACCTAGCCCAACGTATGCCCTGTAACCAAGCAACCGTGCCTGGGTTGGCGCCAACCGACCGGCTGCGGTGGAAGAAAAATTGGACGGCAACATGAGTCAAATACTGCTTATCGTGCCAGTGGGTGGAATAATCCGTCTCACTGGCGCCACAACGGGCCACCACCCAAACGTATTCCTGCATGTCGACGTCAGCGCGTCACAGTAATGATCATTTCCGTCTACGGCAATTTCTTCACACGCTTCCTACAAACGCTGTAACTTTTCCAACTTCTCCGCAGCTCTACAGCAGTGGCATAGGGTGCTAGTACCAGAGACCTATATACAAGAAAATTACTTTTTAGTAATCTGAATTAAAGAAGAGAAAGAAATTTTTGGTGATTAGAGTGTAGCTCACCGACTAGATAGCACGCTGTTGCGCTTAGGTAGTGCAAGACTTAGGAGAGTAGAGAATATGCATAGACAAAGACAAAATCATCACCGGCAGCAGACGCTGCTGGCGATCCTCACGGCGTTGAGTCTTCTCATTGCGCCGCTGGCCCCATTGGCGGCAGCCCCGTCGGCAGCCACGGTTTCCCAATCTGCCACGAGTCCCGTGGCGGAGCTTTTCGCGTCTGCGCAAGATTGGGCAGGCCTCAATAAATTGTCTGCGCTTGCTGCGGATTTCTACAATGACTTCTTTGCTGCGCAATCGGTGGCAGCGGCCCCCTTCGCTGCCCTGAGTGATCTGAGCGGGAATGTGACAACACCTTGGGTGCAGAGTACCTTCCAGGTAAGCGCCACGACGACGCGCTCGCCTAATATCCTTTGTACTGGATTGACTTGTCCAACCATCAGCAACCCGAACAATACCACGGATAGCAACACGACCAACTATGGAGCGATTTCATTCCCCGTGCTATCAGTCTTTGCCAATGCCAGTATCCGCGTCACTGAATCGGACGATGATTATCCGGCGGGCACCTTTACCGGTTTTAAGATATCGAAGGTAGGGGGCTTGCTCGATCTCAGCCTTTTCGACAATATCACCGTTCGCACCTATCTCAATGGCGCCCAACAAGAGGCAAAGTCCGGTACGTCAATCATTGACGGCTCCCTTTTGGGGCTGATCGGTGCGGGTAGCGTATCCGAATATACCGTCGGTTTCTGGACTGCTCAACCATTTGATGCGGTTGAGTTCTATCAGGCGCAGCCGATTGGTCTCAATCTTGGCGGCGAGACACGCATCTATCATGCCGTCCTCGAAAAGGCCGAAGCAGGGCCAACGCTCACCTGTAATGCGGGCTTGGGTACGAATTGGCTGAAGCCGCTTTACCCCGTCCGCATTAACGATGCAGAAACCGGTGTGACGGGCATCTGTGCCGGTTGTGAAGTAAATGGTGCATCCAATGTCATTGATAGCGATACCAGTAACTATGCCACTATCAATGTCGGCCTTGGTCTTGCTGGTGGTGGACAGATCGCCGTCTCTGACCCGCTGGTTGCCTCCTATCCCGCCGGATCGTTCGCCGGGTTTGTGGTTGAAGATACCGGTGGTCTGGGTGGTAGCTTGTTAAATGCGTTTGTGTTGGAGACCTACTTGGACGACAGCCAACAGGAGTCAGTGGCGGCGGGTAGCCTGCTCGATCTCCCCATTTTTAGTGGCAAACGGACCATCGGGTTTACAACCAGTCAACCCTTTGATGAAGTGCGTATCCGCGCCGTTTCGTTGGTCAGTTTAAATGTTAATGTGCGCGTATATCAGGCGCTGTTGGCACCATCAGGTTGTTTGGACGCCGTTGCGCCGACCATTACATCAGGTACTAGTGTCAGCATCCCCGAGAACACGACATCGGTGACCACTGTGATCGTTACAGGTACGACCCCAATCACCTTCAGCATCACTGGTGGTGTAGATAATACACTCTTCACCATCGACGAGAACACAGGCCAACTGAGCTTCAATGCTGCGCCAGACTTCGAGGCACCCGCCGACAGCGGTGGTGACAATGTCTACGAAGTGACAGTGCGCGCTAGCAACAGCGCCGGTACGGATGATCAGACGATCAATGTGACGGTGACCAATGTGGCGGACAATGTGACGCCACCGCCCACGCCAACTGGCGGTGAAGTATTTGTCAAGCAAACGGCTACAGGCAGCGGAGATGGTTCAAGCTGGGACAATGCCTTGGGCGAAGCTGACTTGCGCGCAGCCCTGGTGGCCGGCGGCATTATCTACATAGCTGAAGGAACCTATATCGTGAATACAGGTGGCGTCTTTAACGCAGCCAGCATTAGCGATGGCACCTCAGTCGTCGGCGGCTTTCCGAATGCCGCCACGGGGACAGATGTAAGCGGCTATGACCCCGAAACATATCCGACCATATTTGATGGCGACCAAAAAAGGGTGCTGGATTTAGGGAAAGGCACGATTGTGATTCAGGGTCTGCAAATCAATAACTCCAATGGCGGAGGCACCGGCGGCAGTGCGATCAGAGCAATGGCCGGTGGACAACCTTATGACTGGAGCATATTGGATACTATCTTCAAAGATACAACCGGTATTGGCGCAAGTAATGCCGTATGGATCCTGCCTGGCGGATTTCAGGCCAGTTCGCGACTGCGAATTAGCAACTCTACCTTTGCCAATAACGTGATTACGGGTGGCGCACATGGCGCCGCACTCCGCCTGGAAGGGGTTTCGAATAACCTTTTCACCAATGACGGAGCACAGTTTGTCATTGAAAATGTTAGCTTTAGCAATAACAGCTCTACCGGAGGTTCTCCGGGTGGGGCCGTGGAAATCCTAACATCCAGAGGGGTAAATTTTTACGACGTCAGTTTCTGTGGCAATCACACCGACAACTACGGGGGAGCCTTGCATGCTTCGGATGGTGATAAGTTGGTATTTGAACGATGTAACGTTACGGGAAATAGCAATGGTGCCGAATACGGTGGCGCGTTCCGTTTTACCGGCAGTGATGATATCACCATCAACCAATGTACCTTTGTCAACAACGACGCCACTACCTCCGCTGTAGGCGCTGGTGGGGCGATTGCGGTTGAAAGCGGCTCTCCTTACACCATTGCTGACTCTTCTTTTTATAACAACAGCGCTACCCAGAGAGGCGGCGCTATTACCTTCCAGGGCGGCGGCGACATCACGATTGACAACAGCACCTTTAAAGACAATGAAGTGCTGGCTGCTACCGCCGTTACAGGAGGGGGTGGTGTCTATATCGTAAGTGGTGCCGGCCGGGACATCCAGATCAACAATTCGGTTTTTGACTCAAACAGCGTTACGGATAACCCGTCTACCACCCCTGGGAGTTCCGGCGGTGGGGCGATTACAGTTGGCGGCGGGGCGAGTCCTAGCTCCGATAACAACACCTACTATAACAACAGTTACAACGCACACACCACGACCTTGAAAGACGATATTTTTGTCTATGGTGGGGGTGTGTTTACCGTCCTGAATAGCGCTTTACAGCCATCGCAGGCCAGCTTTAACGCGTCCTATAATGTTTCTACGGGAAATACTTTCGACAATACAACCGATCCAGGGCTTGCGCCGGCGCCGGTCATCTCCTGCCCAACAGGCTTGCCTTCTTCTGTCGCCCCAACGAGCGTTGCACCGACCATCATATCGGGCAACAGCGTCAGCATCCCCGAGAACACAACGGTGGTGACGACGGTGGTGGTGACAGGGACCGCGCCGATCACCTACAGCATCGTGGGTGGGGCGGATGCGGCCAAGTTCACCATTGACCAAAACACCGGTGCGCTAAGTTTTGTGAGCGCCCCGAACTTCGAGAACCCGACCGACAGCGGCGGCAACAATGTCTACGATGTCATCGTGCGCGCCAGCAACAGCGCCGGCAGCGATGACCAACCGATTGCGGTGACGGTGACCGATGTGGCGGAAGGCGGACCGAATCCGATTGTCATCTACACCACAGATTATGATGCCGATGCAATGGCCCACGACGATGCAACAATAGGCGTGTTTGGTACAAATGGTTGGGTCATGAATCCAGCCAATACACCCTTCACCAAAGGAAATTACGCATTTGGCGCCGATGCAACTGTGTCACCGCAGGGCGGTAATTACCTTGTCGGTGTTGCGTCCGGCTCAGGCAGTTTTAAGGCTACCCTACACTTCAGTTTTGACGATATGGTCGATGCTGCCGGTGCGCCAATCTCATTTGTGGATGGCCAAGCCTATGAACTGAAGTTTTGGATGCGTCCTACTCTCTTGCAGGATAACAATGATGGTAGCCTCTGGCGGCTTAACTATGGCGCCTCGCATCTGGTTGGCGATCTCTCTGGTTCAAGGACGATCACCCAGACCTTTGCGCCGTTAGACTGGACAACGTTTACACTTCCCTTTACCTACAGTAGTGCGTGGACGCCAACTGACGTGGTGTACCTTGTATTGCAAATTGATACGACCCCTGTCTTGGTTTCGGGACCGGGTGGCACACCGATAACGCTCAACCTGATTGGGAATATGTCGCTTGACACAGGGGTTCCCGTGTTCACCCCAACGATTGTCCAACCTGGGGCGAATCCTGCTGCGATCACGATTCCTGAAAACACGACGGTCATTACCGATGTCAACGCAACTGACGATTCTGATAGCGAAGGCAGTGGGCTTACCTATGGCCTCAGTGGGGTCGATGCCGGTTTGCTAACCATCGACAGCAATGGCAACCTGGCCTTCCTCGTTGCACCTAATTATGAAGCCCCGGCGGACAATGGCGGCGACAATGTCTACAACGTGACCGTGACCGTAACCGACACGAGCAACCTGACCGACAGCGTGGATATTGCCGTGACGGTGACCAATGTCGCGGAAGGCGCGCAGGGTATCGAATACAAGCTTGTCTACAACAGTGGCACTGGTCTTTATGAGATCTGGATGCGCGCCACGGACACACCGGCTGCCCCCGGCACGACCGGCACCAGTCAAGTGACGATCAAGGCGCCCCATCTCATGGGCTCCGGCGCCTTCACCGCCACCAACATCACCGCCCAGGTGGCAAACACTGCATGGTCGGTCACCTCGCGCAGTGCAGGGCCGGCGGCGGATACGACTGCTGACTATCTCTCTTTCTCGCTCGACTTCCCGACCAATGATCACACGGCGATCAACTGGCAGGGCGGGCAGGAGATCCTGATGTTCACCCTTGCCAATGGCGGCATCTGCGCCGGGCCGGTGAGCCTGATGGAGAACAACGATCCCTTCAACGTGGCGCCCAACAACCCCGGCCAGGAGATCGATGTGACGATCCTGGGCAGCGACCCCGGCAATGACTTCCTGGGCAACTATAACCTGGGCCAGGGCGACTGTGACACCGACGGCGATGGCGTGGTCAACAGCCTTGATGCCGACGATGATGGCGACGGCATCCTCGACAGCGTGGAAGGGGATCTGACCGTAGACAGCGACAGCGATGGCATCCCTGACGCTCTTGATGTGGACAGCGACGGCGATGGCATTCCCGACAACATCGAAGCGCAGACGACGGCGGGCTATGTGGCGCCGAGTGGCGCCGTCGATGGCAATGGTGTGGACACCGCCTATGGCGCCGGCGGTCTGACCCCAGTGAATACTGATGGCGTCGATATGCCTGACTATCTGGACGGCGACAGCGACAACGCGCAAGGGGATGACACAGCCGAGGCCGGCGTTACCTTGACCGGCGTCGATGCCGACCAGGATGGGCTGGATGATGGCGTGGACAGCAATGCCGGCGCCTTTGGTCCGGTCAACGCCGGCATCACGAACCCGGCGGCGACCTATCCCAACACCAATGGCAGTGGCGATGTCGATTACCGCGACGCTGTGACTACCGCACCCGACCTGATCACTGCGCTCGGCCAACCGGCGCCGGCGCTGATGGCGGGCGTCCAGAGCAATCTGCCTGTTACTGTCACCAACCAGGGCGGCGCACCGGCTACCGGCCCGATCAACACAACGATCACCTTACCCACCGGCGTTAGCGCCCCTGCGACCTTCGACGGCGGCAACGGATGGAACTGCACCACTAGCGGACAGACGGTGACCTGTGCCAACGCCGGGTCCATCAACAATGGCAGCAGCAGTATTTTTAACGTACCGATTGTCGCCGCAACCGGCGGTAGCCCTGTGACCTTTAATGCAACGACGACGCCGGTCAGTGGTGAGAGCAACACCGGCAACAATGCAGCCGCCCCGCTCACGACCACAGCGCCGGTCGCCGCCTTTGTCGATGGTTGTTTCAATACGACCGTCACGCTCAATGGCGCGCAGGAGGTTCCGACCAACACTAGCGCCGCCACGGGTAGTGCGATGGTTGCTGTTAACACACTGGCGAATACGCTTGATTACAGCCTGAGCTTTAGCGGGTTGACGCCGACGATGGCCCATATTCATGGCTTTGCAGCGCCTGGCGTCAGTGCCGGCATTGTTCACACGTTGCCCGGCCTCACCAGCCCACAGACGAGCCAATGGGCCTTTGCCGAAGGCGACCAAGCCAACATTCTGGCTGGGTTGACCTACTTTAACCTGCACAGCGCCGCCTATGGCAGCGGCGAAATCCGCGGCCAGATTGGTCAACTGACATCAATCCCCTGTGCCGGCGTCACAGTGCCCATCAAGGTGATCCTGGGCGGCGCCTACCAAACAAGCACCGGCCTTATGCGCGACCAACTGCGTAGTCTGCCCGACTTCCCGCTGGTCAGTCCCTACGGGGACGGCGCCAGCATTAGCAATCGCGCTGTGCTTACGACCAACCACATTGTCGACTGGGTGCTGGTGGAACTGCGTGACGCCACCACGCCAGCCACTGTGGTAGCCAGCCAGGGCGCGCTGCTCCAAGCCGATGGTGATGTCGTAGGCATTGATGGCGCCTCAGCGATCAGTTTCAGTGGGTTGGCGAACAACACGGTCTACGTGGCGGTCAAACATCGTAATCACTTAGGCGTGATGGCGGCGGCGCCCATTACACTGTCATTGGCAACTGCGACCGTGGACTTTACCAATGCCGCCACCGCCGCCTATGGCAGCAACGCCCAACGCACCATGAGTGGTAAGCAGGTGCTTTGGGCAGGCAACGCCAACGGTAATGCTAGTGTGATTGGCGCTGGTCCGAACAACGATATTAGCACCATTCTGGGCGATGTTCTCTCAACGTCGGCTAACTATAGTTTCAATGTGAACTATATCTTAACCGGTTACCGCCGTAGCGACACCAACCTGGACGGCAAAACCATTGCCGCCGGCCCTACGAATGATGTCAATATCGTGCTCACCAGCATTTTCGTTCACCCAGGCAATGGCGCCACTGCCGCCAACTTTATTGTGCAACAGCAGTTGCCGTAGGGGAAGGGGGAGGAGGAAGTAAGAAGTAGGAAGTAGGGAGTAAGAAGTAGGGAGTATCATAGGTGTGGTTTGTAACCACACCTACGATATAGATTCAAGAAAGGGGAAGGATAAGAACAAAGCGCAAAAAAAAGAGACAGCCTGCGTCAACAGGCTGCCTCGGTCGGAAATGGTCTCTGGCGAGCCGTATTCCCGTAGGTAGCATAGCAAATTTTTCATGGGTTGCCAATCTGGGCTTTACGATTTTCCCGGCCTCTGCTCTTTTATATGCGTAACAACAGAACAAATTGGAACAAGGTAAAGCCTGGTCATTCTGTACTGACGAGTTACAGCTTGACAACACAGGCAAAGAGCACACTTTTGTTCGGCTGGCATGCGTTTATTGACCAGACATTTAGCAGATTTACTGCGTTGGTGTACTGTCCATAGTTTATCACAATGGGGCCATCATCAACATAACAAATTGATGACAACTTGTTGTCCAAACTCAGCTTTAGCGCCTGATCCGCAGGACCTGGCAGGTTTTATAAAGCTATCCGGTCTGCCCGCCAACTCGTTAGGTAATCATGATTTAACCTGTATCAACAGAGGCAAACATGAAAAAACACATTCATAAAGTAGCTGTGGTGCTTGGTATCCTGCTGCTCTTGCTCACCTCCGGCATTGCCGCAGCCCAGAGCCCAAGCATCGAATTCAAAGTTACCTACAATGCCGGCGCCTATGAAGTCTGGATGCGACCGACCGCGGTCTCCTCCGACTACACACTCACTTCGCAAGTGACAATTAAGGTGCCGCACAATGCGACTAGTCCATTTACCGTTAATAATCTGACCAGTAAGGTAACAGGAACGACCTGGACCGTGGCTGGTCGTGACGATGGTGTGGTCGAAGGCGCTGATAGCTATGACTATATCTCTTTCTATGTCTCCTTCCCGGGCGGCAACAATGCCTTTCACTGGAATACCAACAACGCAGAGTTGCGCGTCTTCACCTTCCAAAACTCTGGCGTCTGTTCCGGCCCGATTGAGTTGATGGACAACGCCAACGATCCCTTCTGGGGCTTGGGGACACTCAACCACGGCAACCAGATCGATGTGCTGAATGATGGTGACATCTATAGCGGTCGTTATGACGTAGGCACAGCCGACTGCGCCACCGCCGACACCGACGGTGATGGTGTCCTCGACATCAATGAAGATCTGAATGGCGATGGTGACTTCACCAATGACGACACCGACGGCGATCTGGTGCCGGACTACTTGGATGTCGATGATGATGGTGACGGTGTTCTGACTGCCGACGAACAGCCGCAAAGCGCCGATGGCGATCCGACCAATGACGACACCGATAACGATGGCATTCCCAATTACCTGGACACGGATGATGACAATGACGGCGTCTTGTCCAAGAATGAGCAGCCGATGTCCAATGACGGCAATCCCGCCAATGATGACACCGACGGCGACGGCATTCCGAACTATCTGGACAATGACGACGACAATGATGGCGCCCTCTCCAACACAGAAGGCAACGATCCCAACGCCAACAAGGATGATGAGGATGCGATCGATACCGACGGCGACAAAATTCCGGATTACTTAGATCCGGATGATAGTAGCGCCCCTGGCGGCGACGGCGGCGACAGCGACGGTGACGGCGTGCCGGACAAGGTCGAATGCCCCGTCATACCGGGCTTCCCGAACTGCCCGGACACCGACAACGATGGCATTCCGAACTGGCTTGACACCGATGATGATGGTGATGGCATTCCTAGCAAGGATGAGCAGCCGGTCAGCAATGACGGTGACCCGACCAATGATGACACCGATGGCGATGGCATTCCCAACTATCTCGACCCCGACGATGATGGCGATGGCACGCCTACGGCCACGGAAGACGCCAACACCGATGGTGACGGCAACCCGGCCACCAATCCTGGCCCCGACGCCGATGGTGACGGCATTCCAGCCTACCTCGATCCAAATGACAGCGCCGCTGGCGCCAATGGTGGCGACAGTGACGGTGATGGCATCGACGATGCTACCGAATGTCCCAGCCAGCCTTGCCAGGACACCGATGGCGACGGCACACCGGACTATATGGACCCGGATGATGACAATGACGGCGTGCTGACCAAGAATGAAGATCCGAATGGTGACGGTGACCCGACCAACGACGACACCGATGGCGACGGCAAGCCCAACTATCTGGACAATGACGATGATGGCGACGGCAAACTGAGCAACACGGAGGGCAACGACCCGAATAGCGACGGCAGCCCGGCGGACGCCACCGACGGTGACGGTGATGGCATTCCGAGCTATCTCGACCCGGATGAAAGCACGACTGACGGTGACGGCAACGATTCGGACAACGACGGCGTGCCGGATAACATTGAGTGTCCTAGCCTGCCCTGTCGTGATAGCGATGGCGACGGCAAGCCCGATTACATGGATCCCGACGATGACAATGATGGCGTCCTGACTGCGAATGAGGAGCTCAACGGCGACGGTAACCCGGCCAACGACGACCTCGATGGCGACGGCACGCCCAACTATCTGGACACCGATGATGATGGTGACGGCATTCTCTCTGCGAATGAGGGCAACGACCCGAACCATGACGGTGATCCAGCCGATGCGACCGATGGCGACGGTGACGGCATTCCGAGCTATCTCGACCCGGATGAAAGTACGACCGACGGCGACGGCAACGACTCGGACAACGACGGCGTGCCGGATAACATTGAGTGTCCCAGCCTGCCCTGTCGTGACAGTGATGGGGACGGCAAGCCTGATTATATGGACCCGGACGATGATAACGATGGCGTCCTGACTGCGAATGAGGATCTCAACGGCGACGGCAATGCCGCCAACGATGACCTTGATGGCGACGGCACGCCCAACTATCTGGACACCGACGACGACGGCGATGGCATCCTCTCTGCCAATGAGGGCAACGACCCGAACCATGACGGCAGCCCAGCCGATGCGACCGACGGCGACGGCGATGGCATTCCGAGCTATCTCGACCCAGATGAAAGCACGACTGACGGCGACGGCAACGACTCGGACAACGACGGCGTGCCGGACAATGTCGAGTGTCCCAGCCTGCCCTGTCAGGACACGGACAACGACGGCGTGCCTGACTACATGGACCCGGATGATGACAATGACGGCGTCCTGACCAAGAATGAGCAGCCGATCAGCAGTGATGGCAACCCGACCAACGACGACACCGATGGCGATGGCAAGCCCAACTATCTGGACACCGATGATGATGGTGACGGCATTCTCTCTGCGAATGAGGGCAACGATCCGAACCATGACGGCAGCCCAGCCGACGCGACCGATGGCGACGGTGATGGTATTCCGAGTTACCTCGACCCAGATGAGAGCACGACTGACGGTGATGGTAACGACTCGGACAACGACGGCGTGCCGGATAACATTGAGTGTCCCAGCCTGCCCTGTCGTGACAGTGATGGGGACGGCAAGCCCGATTACATGGACCCGGACGATGACAACGATGGCGTCCTGACTGCGAACGAGGATCTCAACGGCGACGGCAATGCCGCCAACGATGACCTTGATGGCGACGGCAAGCCCAACTATCTGGACACCGACGACGACGGCGATGGCATCCTCTCTGCCAATGAGGGCAACGACCCGAACCATGACGGCAGCCCAGCCGATGCGACCGACGGCGACGGCGATGGCATTCCGAGCTATCTCGACCCGGATGAAAGCACGACTGACGGCGACGGCAACGACTCGGACAACGACGGCGTGCCGGATAACATTGAGTGTCCTAGCCTGCCCTGTCAGGACAGTGATGGTGACGGCAAGCCCGATTACATGGACCCGGATGATGACAATGATGGCGTCCTGACCAAGAATGAGCAGCCGATCAGCAATGATGGCAATCCGACCAACGACGACACCGATGGCGACGGCATTCCGAACTATCTGGACACCGACGACGATGGTGACGGCATTCTCTCTGCGAATGAGGGCAACGATCCGAACCATGACGGCAGCCCAGCCGACGCGACCGATGGCGACGGTGATGGCATTCCGAGCTACCTCGACCCAGATGAAAGCACGACTGACGGTGATGGTAACGACTCGGACAACGACGGCGTGCCGGATAACATTGAGTGCCCCAGCCTGCCCTGTCGCGACAGTGATGGCGACGGCAAGCCCGATTACATGGACCCGGACGATGATAACGATGGCGTTCTGACTGCGAATGAGGATCTCAACGGCGACGGTAACCCGGCCAACGACGACACCGATGGCGACGGCAAGCCCAACTATCTGGACACCGACGATGACGGTGACGGCATTCTCTCTGCGAATGAGGGCAACGACCCGAACCATGACGGTGATCCGGCGGATGCGACCGATGCTGACAGCGACGGCATTCCGAGCTATCTCGACCCGGATGAAAGTACGACCGACGGCGACGGCAACGACTCGGACAACGATGGCATCACCGATGATGTGGAATGTCCTAGCCTGCCCTGCCAGGATACTGACGGTGACGGCAAGCCCGACTATCTCGACCCGGACGATGACAACGACGGGGTGCTGACCAAGAATGAGGACATCAACGGCGGTGGCCCGCTCAACGATGACACCGATGGTGATGGCAAACCGAACTATCTGGACAACGACGATGATGGTGATGGCATTCTCTCTGCGAATGAGGGCAACGATCCGAACCATGACGGCAGCCCGGCGGATGCGACCGATGGCGATGGTGATGGCATTCCGAGCTATCTCGATCCGGATGAAAGCACGACCGACGGCGACGGCAATGATTCGGATAATGACGGTATTCTCGACACCGTTGAGTGTCCGAACTTCAGCGCCGGCTGCCCGGATCAGGATAACGACGGCACGCCTGACTATATGGAAGGCAATCCGGCTAAATTGGTCGCAATCAAGGTCATCCTGCAAGGCGCCTATCAGTCTAGCACTGGCCTCATGCGTGACGATCTGCGCGCAGCCGGCCTGGTTCCTGCGGCTGAACCCTATCGGGCATTGGGCTTTGCGACCGCAGGCAACGGCGGCGGTGAAGTGGCTGCAGCCAGCGTCTTTAACACCACCGGCACTGATGCTATCGTGGACTGGGTCTTTGTCGAACTGCGTGATCCCGCCAACCCGGCCACTGTGGTTGCCACCCGCGCCGGCCTCGTGCAGCGTGATGGCGATGTGGTCAATACTACCGGTGTGGCACCGCTCAACTTTAACGAGTTGACAGGCGCCCAGTATCTAGTCGTCGTGCGTCATCGCAACCACCTGGCGGTGGAGACGGCTAGCCCGGTGACCTTGGGCGCTGTGGCCGGTGTGGCGGACTTCACCACTGGTGCAAATGTTCAGGGCACGAATCCCCAAGTAGTTGTGAGCGGTAAGCATCTGATGTGGGCCGGCAACACCAATGGTGATTCCAAGGTGATCCAGGCTGGTCCAAACAACGATGTCAACCCGGTGTTGATCAAGGTCTTGGGCAATCCGCAGAATACTAGCCTCAACGCGAACTTTATTGTGGCGGGCTATGCCGTGACCGATGTCAACATGGATGGCAAAACCATTGCGGCGGGCCCTGGCAATGATCTCAACACGATTGTCGCCAACATCTTTATCCACCCTGGTAATACATCGTTGGCCGGTAACTATATCATCAATGAGCAGATGAAGTAACGAATTTTAGAGTTTGGACTTGTGATGAGTGTAACTAGGTTCTGTTGATATTCGGACTTCGTGTAGAGGTGCTCGGCGCTTTCAAAGCGCCGAGCACCGCAAAGGAATTATGTCAACAAATCCGGTAACGCTCATCAATCCAAAATCTGAAATCCAGAGTCCCAAATTAAAGGAGCTGTGCATGAATCGCATGAAAATTCTTCTAAGTATGTTGGCTGGCTTGCTGGTGCTGGCCATGACACCCCATGTGAGCATGGCCGCGCCAACGATGCGTCCAAGTCTAGATGCGGGTTCGACTGATAGTGTAGGGATTGAATTCAAGGTTGCCTACGAAGAAGGTGTGTATGCCTTGTATATGCGTTCGAATGTCACGCCGGATGGATTGAATTTAACCTTAACCTCACAGGTGACGATTAAAGTACCGCATGCCGGGGATGGCAGTCGTTTTACCGTGGCTGACCTGCAGAATTTGGTGGCCGGCACCGAATGGGCACAGACCTCACGCGTCGATGCGCCGCGCGAGGACGCCAATGCCGACTATATCTCGTTTACGGTCACCTTCACCGATGGCGACCATCGAGTCTATCAATGGGCAGAAGGGCAAGAGATCAAGCTCTTCACCTTTGCGAATGAGGGCGCTTGTTTGGGGTCCGTGAGCCTGATGGAAAATGGTGATACGTTCAATAACGCCAGAAACTCGGCCAACACCAATCCGGGGAATCAGATCGATGTGCTGGGCATTGACAATGACAACGCCTATCTCGGCAATTATGGCAGTGCCGCAGATTGCGGCGCCCGCACACAACCGGACGAAGAGTCGATGCTGAACAAGATCTTTATGCCCTTAATTCAGCAGTAAGGATTTAGCGATAAGTGGCTGTCAGGCGATAAGTTGACGACCAAACCTGTCAGGTCCCTCAGACCTGACAGGTTTAAATCCACAAGCGATTTCTAGATGGTCACTAAGGATCCAGTAGTAAGTTTATCAGTGTATTGTCGATACGACGCAGTGATGTCATACCGACAATACACCAAAACAATAAAAAATAGTTCATCTGGATTTCGGCTGGTAGAGGCAAAATAATCCCGGAATCTTTCAAAGATTCCGAGATTATTTTGCCGGTCGCACTTGGCAACCACATGAGATCCTGTTGAGTCTAAAAAATACGCTCATATGGGCGACTCACTGAAATTGCACTGCTTGCCCTCAAGCTAAGGTCGGCAATTTCAGTCGCATACCGATATGAGCCAAAAAATTTAAGAATTAAACCAAAACGCTCATATGGGCGAAGAGGTGAAATCGTTTCAAACACCAGAGAAAAAACGAACGATTTCACCTGGAGACCTATATGAGCCAAACTAAAAAGCATTGAAATTTACTCATGTAAAATGGATCGCTTTCAGTATCCGTAGCTCGCAACGGCAACAGTGGTCGGATTAACCTGCTCTGGACCACATTATGATGTGAATTATGTGACCGCGGACTACTGAGTTTAAGTTTTGTTGAGAACGCTCATATTTCTCTGAAGCTGTAACAGCTGCATATATTTTATTTCGTCTTCTGTTGGAGGTAACTATGGATTTTGTCATTCGTAGAATAAACGTACTGGTTAGCATCCTAGTAATATGGTTGACTGCGGCCGGTTCGTTGACAGCACAAGTGCAAGCTGCACCAGCTGCACCGATGGACACGCAGGGAATCGCATACAAGATCGTGCTCAGTGGGAATACCTATGAGGTCTATATGCGGCCGGACGTGACGCCGAGTGCGCCTAACTTAACCCTGACGGCGCAGGTCACGCTCAAAGCGCCCCATGCTACGGGGACGGACAGATTCACTGTTTCTGATCTGCAAAGTACTGTGGCCGGCGCAGTTTGGTCCACGACCTCGCGGATGGATGCACCAACGGAAGATACCGCTGCCGATTACATTTCTTTTGTGGTGGATTTCCCAGGTGGCAACCGTACTGTCTATGATTGGAAAGCCGATCAAGAAATTAAGGTCTTTACCTTTAAAAATAGTGGCGCCTGTTTGGGCGCAGTGGCTCTGCTCAATAATGACACGGATCCCTTTAATCAACTGCCCAACTCGGTCGGCACCAATCCGGGCAATCAAATTACCGTCTTGGGGATCGCCAAGGATAATGCCTATATCGGCAACTATGGCACTCCGGCCAACTGTACGCCCGCTGCGAATAATGACAGTGACGGGGATGGCGTCCCGGACCAGATCGAAGACGCCAACACGGATGGCGATAATAATCCGGCCACCAATGCCGGCCCCGATACAGACGGTGACGGCAAGCCCAACTATCTCGATATCGACGACGACGGCGACAGCGTGCTCACACGGTATGAAGATGTAAATAATGACGGTAATTGGCTGAACGATGACATTGACGGCGACGGCATCCCCAATTATCTGGACGATGACGATGATAACGATGCCGTGCCGACCATCTACGAAGATATTAACGGTGATGGCGACCCGACCAATGATGACACCGATGGCGATTTTATCTGGAATATGATCGACCTAGACGACGATGGTGACGGCGCTTTGACCATTAACGAAGATCCCAATAACAATGGCGATCCTCGTGATGATGACAGCGACGGCGACGGCATCCCTGATTATCTGGATCCTGATGACTTCCCGCCCGGTGATGGTGACAGTGATGTCGATGGCGTCCCGGATGGCGCTGAATGTCCCACCGGCATCCCCTGTCGGGATACCGATGGCGATGGCCGCCCTGACTACTTGGACCGAGATGATGATGGTGACGGCATCAACACCATTGACGAAGACACCAATCAAGACGGCAACCCCCGCAACGATGACAGTGATCACGATGGTATTCCGAATTATTTGGACAATGATAATTCGCTTGGGATCGAGTTCGGCATCTTTTACCGCCACGGGCTTTATGAGGTTTATATGCGCCCCAATGCGGACCCGCACGCACCCAATCTGACGCTAACATCGCAGGTCACCATCAAAGCACCCCACGCTGTTGGCTTGAGTCGCTTTACTGTAAGTAACTTAGTCAGTTCGACGCCAGGAACGTCGTGGTCGCTGACTTCACGTATTGATGGCCCTGCGGAAGATCCAAACACTGACTATCTTTCCTTTGTGGTTTCCTTTACGGGGGGTGACCATGGTGTCTATGAATGGAGCGCCGGCCAGGAAGTCAAAGTCTTTACTTTCCGTAATACAGGCGCTTGTAATGGCATTGTACGTTTGATCGAAAATGATTCGGATTCCTTTAACCAGTTGCCCAACTCGGTTGGCACCAATCCCGGTAATCAGATCGATGTTTTAGGCATTGAACGCAACAATGCTTACATCGGCAACTATGGTGAGGCGGAAGCGGATTGCACCATTCTGGATAGCGACGGTGATGGGGTTCCTGACCCTTTCGAAGACGCCAACCTAGATGGTGATAACAACCCGGCGACCAACCCGGGCCCGGACACCGACGGGGATGGCATTCCCAACTACCTTGATCCGGACGACGATGGTGATGGGATTCCGACCATAGATGAAGACGCCAGTTTAGATGGGGATCCAACCAACGATGATAATGATCGTGATCGGATTCCTGACTATCTTGATCCCAATGACCGCATTGGCGGTGTCATCTGGCTGGATACCAATGGAGATGGCCTACGCCAGGTGAACGAGGAGCGGATGCCCGATCAGCCGGTTTTACTTTATCGTCTGGTTGGGGCCAGCAGTGTTCAGGTTATGACCATGACGACCGACAGCGAAGGCGGCTTCCTGACGCCAGCCTTGCCTCACAGTCGCTACTATTTGGAGTTTGTCGCTCCCGATGGGTTGGTGCCGACGAAGGCAAACCGTGGCACTGATGACTCGATTGACAGCGACGGTGTGCGGACCGGCTTGGAACGCAATAGCCGTACAGCGATCATTCAAACCGGTTTTGCTAATGCTCTCCACGCGCGCGATGGCGGTTTTGTCGTACCGGCATCCGTCGAGGCAGTCGTCTTTAACGATCGCAACCGTAACGGTGTGCGCGACGAAGGTGAAGAACCCATTCCTGGCGCAACGGTCATTCTCTTTGATAGTGATGGCAATGAAGTTGCCCGCGTCGTTGCGGATGAGGACGGCCTCTTTAGCTTTGCTGACTTAACGCCAGATACCTACCAGATCCAGGTGATTCCACCGGATGGCTATGTACGCGTGGTGTCCGATCTGGTCACCTTGCCACCGTTGGAACCAGGCGGCAGTCTTAGCCAGGATTTGGGTGTGGCGCAAACCTCTGTCCCGACTGATCCCAAGGCCATTGACCTGGTGAGCTTCACCGCGGATCCGCAAGACGAGACCATTCTGATTCGTTGGGAGACCGCAGCGGAAGAAGAGACCCAAGGCTTCCATATTTACATGGGCTCGACTTCTGCCTTTGCCACCTCCACCCGGCTGACCTCCTATTTGGTTGCCAGCCAAGGCAGTCACGGCGGCGTCTATGAACTGACCCTGCCCTATAATCCGCAGTACGACCCACCGTTGTACGAATTGCGTTTCTGGTTGGTGGAGCTTGAACTCGATGGCAAAGAAAATCACTACGGACCCATTACCATCCTTACCCCGACGATTTATCTGCCCATGGTCACGCGCTAGGTTCTGTTGACATTGACCATGTACACACCTGACAGGTTTTCAAAATCTGTCAGGTGTAGGGTAACGCGAAACATTATCTGTGCTTTTATAAATTTTTTCGCTCATATGGGCGGCAAACTGAAATTGCGCTTTCCCTCTCTGGACAATCGCGTAATTTCAGCCGCATACCGATATGAGCCAATTTTTTTAGGGATTTTGAAAACACCTTCGTATGTTCCTCAAACTTTTCCGCTTTTGTATGGCGATCTGGCTTTCCTGTCATTCGTTACTTGTTGGGATGCAAGCAATTGCTGCACCGGCAAACGCGTTAGGCGTGTCCGCTCCGACCACGGCGGCGGCGGATGCCCTGCGCCATGTGGTCACAACCACAGCGGAGGGGGTTACCTTCACCTGGCAGGTTGCCGCACCTGCTGCCGCAAACGTAAGCAGTGACCAAGCGGAGAATCAAGCTGCAATGCAAAAATGGGCTGCGGCCCTACAACAGTTGCCTCAACAGCCGGTGGGCGAATGGCTGTTGCCGATGCAGTTGGAAACCGTGCTCTTGCCAAGGGTTGGGGAAGTGCTGCCGCAAATCCAACAATTGACATCTGCGCCCTGGTCGGGCGTTATTCCTCAAGCCGATCCTCTCGTTCCACCGGTGATTGATGGGCAAAGCCTGCCAGAACCGATTCTGAAGGAGCGGCAGCGTCTGCCGACAGCGCCGCTCTTTTTGTTGCGCGAAGGGCGCCTGCGCGGGCAGCGCGTGGGTGTTATTGCCCTGAGCCCCCTCTATGTAGAGGCCGGTGTCACCAAAATTGCCCTGGATCTGCGCGCTACCCTTGCCGGCGCCAGAGCCTTGCCTGCCTTGCCAAACGCTGATGCCGATGCGGTGCTCGACCTGACCACTTTCACCAATCAACCCGTAATGCTCGACCCGCTACCCAGCGGACCAACCAACCCGCTAGCAGCGCAGAATGCTTATAAAATTCAGGTGACCGCGGCTGGCATTCAGCAGGTGCGGGGAGATGCCTTACTCGCCGCCGGGCTCCCGGAAAAGAGCGCATTGGCGTCACTCCAACTCCTCTGGCAAGGGAAGCCGCTGCCCCTCGAAATTCATGATGGTGATGGCCTGCTTGACCCCACAACAGAGTTGCGTTTCTACGCCCAGCCGGCTGACCAAACCATGCAAGTCGGCAACCGTTGGAGTATTACCGACACCTACTGGCTGGCCAATGATCCCAATGATCTCTCTACCAGGCTACGCATGGCGACACGCAAACTCTTTCCAAGGCTGGCGCCTTTACGCCAAAGCGCCTTTCAACACGGCATCTGGGAAGAGAACCAGATCTATGAATCGAACATGGCCGGTATTGATGGGGACCATTGGTTTAGCGCCAAAATGGAAATTGGTGTCGTTGATCCAACCGATCCTGCGCCCTACCCGACTACATCAATTACCTTGACTCATGCGCTGCCTCTTGATTACGGCAGTGAGGCCCCGTCGGTCTTTACGCTCACAGGGAGTGCTCGCTCTGCCGCAACCCATACCTTAGATCTGAACCTAGGCGAGATCGTGCAGACATTAACCTGGTCCAACGACCTTTTTTTTGAAGATTGGCAACATACCTTTACCCAAACGGTGCAAACTGATCGCCTAGACCTGGTCTTATTGGCGGGACGCGATCCGAGCATGATCCGCATTGACAAACTTGCCTGGCGTCAGCCGGTGCTGCTTGACTTTCAGGAGCAAGGCGCCAACTTTCAAGGGGTAGCCGGGCTCTGGCGTTATCAATTGCAAAACGTTCCTGCTGACCGCACCCTTTATGACATTACGGACCCTACGGCGCCGGTCGTGTTGCAAATTCCCACCGGCCCGCAAACCCAATTTGAAGATGGCCCGGCCGCCCATGATTATTTGCTGGCAGCTTCTAGTGACCTCTATCACCCAACGGTTGCACCCAATACACCGTTCCAGCTTGACACGATTGAAGGCGCCGATGCAGTCTATATTGCGCCGGCCTGGCTGCATGATGAGTTGGCGCCATTGCTTGAGCATCGCCGCCAACAAGGGTATCAAGTGCAACTGATGGATGTGCAGCAGATCTACGACGCCTGGAGCTATGGCCAAGTTGATCCGACGGCGATTCGCGACTTTTTGCGGTATGCCGTCAGCCATTGGCGCCCGGCGCCAATGGCCGCGATTCTGGTCGGTGATTCCAGTGTTGATCCGCGCAACTACACAGGCAGCCAAAATGGGATGGCCAATGTCAATATTGTGCCGGCCTACTGGGCGCCAATCGATCCGTGGATCGGCGAGACGGCCTGCGAAGCCTGTTTTGCCCAACTAGATGGCGCTTCACCGCTGGATGAGGAAGCTGATCCCGCTTTTTTGGAGGATATTTGGTTGGGGCGATTGTCTGTACAAGATGAAGCGCAACTCACGACAGTGGTCGATAAGATCCTGCGCTATGAAGCGAGCGCCCAACGTGATGCCGGCGCGCTCTGGCATCACACCGCTCTCTACATCGCTGATAATTATATTCTCCCCAATGGGACCAAAGATAGCGCCGGCAATTTCCCCTATCTGTCCGATCTGATCAGCCAGGGTGACCCCAGCAGTGGGATTGGCGCTGTCCAACCAGTGAATGTGATCACACGCCGTCTTTATTACGATCCCAGCGCCAACGGCATTACGGAAACATGGCGCGAGCCAAACGCTGAAGAGGCGCATCTGCGCACCATTGACGAGATTAACCAAGGACCTGGTCTGGTTACTTACAATGGCCACGGCAATCATTTCCTGTGGGCAACAACCGATCCCAACTTTGATCCTCCCTATCTCTTTGGCACCAATGATATTTTTGAATTGACCAATGTGGAGCAACCTTTCATCCTGCTGGAGATGACCTGTTATACCGCGCAGTTTACCTATCTTTCGCCGAGTGGCTACACCATTGATGAACGCTTTTTGCGCCATACCAACGGCGGCGCGGTGGCGGTCTGGGGCTCTGCCGGTCTTACGGTCGCTGTGGGCCATGACTGGATGCAGCAAGGGTTTCATCGTAAATTGTGGAAGGCGCCGGCTTTTCAAGCGCGGCTTGGTGAACTCACGGCAGCCGGTTATATGAACCTTTTTGCCTCAACCACCTGTTGTCAGGCGACGCGCTATGTCTATCTGTTGCTGGGGGATCCGCTGACGCCGGCCCTACTCTGGGCTCCACAGGACATTTATTTGCCATTGGTGACCCGTTAAGCAGCAGACCTATGGGTACATCAGAGGTGACAGTCACTAGCCGGTACGATTTCGGTCATTGTAAAGCGTGTCCGGCCAGTGACTGTCACCTCAAATCGGCTGAATCGTTACATTTAGGCTATGCGTTAGAACCCCTACCTTGTCAGCCGAAAGACTAATTCAGTGGCAAAGGTAAATTCTTCAATGCGCCAGGTTGAGGATTGGAGCAAGGCGCGCAGATGCGCGGGGTAGGTGGTGGTCATGCCTTTGCGCCGTCCGCCCAGGCTATGCGCGGGGAAAGAGACGATCACCACCGGCGCGTCGATCTTTTCCAGCAAATGGACGCCGATCGCCGGATCCACCTGTTCCAGACAGGGCAAAGTTTTTAAGAGCAGCACAACATCGGCTTGATAGGCGGGGATCTCCTGCAGCAGATTGCAAAGAGCCGCATCGCCGGTAACGCCCAGTAGCGGCAAGGCCTGGCGCAGAAAATCCACCTGATCGCCGGCAATGTCACACGCTTGGTAGTGCACCTGGCCTGTAAGGGGCATCCAAGGAATGGTAAGTGGATTAAGCCCGCAGGCCAGATCAAGGATTGAATGGATCGGAGGCAAGCCGCCCAAGATGGTAGGGTAGAACTCATCCAGGATCGGCAGCCGTTCCTGTGTGGAGGCGTGATGGGCCATAATAGTTTGCGCCACGGTCCGCAGTAACCGCGGATCGGAGGCTGCATTCGCCAAGGCGGACAACCAAGCGGTATAATCCTGCTCGCCCTGCCAATAGGCGCCGACGGTCTGGTGTAGCTTGTTTTTGGTCGCTTTGACCGCTGCTTTCAGATTGCGTCGCTTGCTCAATTCCTGGGCGCCAATGGTGCGCACCAGATCCGGCGTGACATGCCGATATTTGGCGCTTTGTAGCACTGTAGCCACCAGCAGCGCAAGTTCATCTTCAGTCATTCGCTTACCCCTGCCGAAAGACAACCCGGCCATCACAGACGGTCAGCACCGGGCGCACCTGGGCAATCTCCGCTGGTAGTGTGGCAAAAAGATTGCCATCGAAGAGCACTAGGTCGGCCAACAGGCCAGTGCGGATCATCCCCTTACGTCCTGTTTGAAATTCAGCATAAGCCGCATCATGCGTATAGCCGGCAATGATCTGGGCCAGATCTTGTCGTTGTACGGGGTGCTCAGGAGCCCACGGCCGACGATTGAGCGCAGCGTAGAAGCCCTGCAGTGGGTCTAGCGTCACCACCGGCCAATCGCTGCCAAAGACCAGGTGCGCGCCGGCTTGACGCAAGGTTTCCCAGGCAAAGCTGAGCGGCCAACGTTCAACGCCGGCGCGCGTCATCCAGACTTCCCCTTCTTGGCCGGTAACGGGCGCGTGTAGCGGCTGCATGGAGGCGATAACTCCTAGCTGGGCAAAGCGGGCAATGTCAGTGGGGTGAATGACCTCAATATGTTCAATCCGATGGCGACTGTCGCGCGGCGTCCCTGGCTGTTCGTTCTGGCGGCGGGCGTGGGCGTAGCCATCCAGGGTGCGACGTACTGCGCCATCGCCACAGGCGTGAACAAAGATCTGCAACCCCAGCCGATCCGCCTCCGCGGCAATACGATTAAAGTGTTCTGCACTGTAGAGCGCGTTGCCGCGGTTGCCGGACGGTTGCCCAGTGGGCGCGGTATAATCATCAACCATAAACGCCGTGGTGGACTCCAGCACCCCATCCATAAAGAGCTTAACCGCGCCGGCGCGCACATGGCTGCCTTGATATTGCTGGCGCCAGGCGACCGCTTCCTGGAGTGCCTCCAGCGGTGTCTCCGGCTTGACGTCGTAGGGAACATAAATGCGCAAGGTCATCTCGCCGGCGGCCTCCAGCGCGGCATAGAGGGCAATGGTCTCGGCAGTGCCATCCATGTTGTGGACGCTGGTAATGCCATGTTGCGCCGCCAACGCCAACCCCTGACGCAGCAGCGCGTGCTGTTGTGCCTTGTCCGGCTTTGGGATCAAAGTGCGCACCGGTGTATAGGCTTCCGGTTCACGCAATTCGCCGGTAGCCGCGCCGGTGGTTGGGTCGATGACGATCGCGTTGCCCGGCGGCAAGTCCCGGCCCTTGAGAATGTCGCCCCGTTGCAGCGCCACCGTATTAGCCCAAGCCGTATGCATGTCAAAGGCAAAGAGCAACACCGGCCGGTCTGGTACAATCGCGTCGAGGAAGTGGCGATCCAGCCTTTGTGCGCCTTGCGTCACTTGATAACGCAGTTGGTAGCCCTCAATCCACTCCTGTTCTGGATGAGCCGTGGCATAGGCATACAGCAGCTCCCCCATCTGTGCCAGATCGGTCGCACTGTCCAGTTGCAGGCTATTGAGTTTGAGTGAACCCCAGAGTAGGTGAAAGTGGCTATCGATGAACCCCGGCAAAAGGGTATTGCCGCCCGCATCAATGACCTCTGTCTGTGGCCCGCGCCACGCTTCCGCTTCACGCGCACTGCCGACAAAGGCAATCACATTGCCTTGGACAGCCACCGCTGCTGCGTGCAGGTTGGTCGGGTCTACTGTATAAACAGCGGCATTGGTAACGAGTAAATCAGCGGCTTGCGGCATAGTTATCGTTGAGGTTGTTACGCTTATTGACATTCTGATCTGTGGCTCATATAGGTCTGCGGGTGAAATCGCTTCATTTGTCTCTGGTATCGGAAGTGATTTCACCTCTTCGCCCATATGAGCGCTGATCTGTTCGTGTTACGTTGTAAAAAGTACGCCCATAACTTTAGCATGGAGGTGCAACAATGACAACTTCGCCCTTCCCCGGCATGGATCCTTGCGCCATTGGATCTTCAGGCGGCCTTCGATGACATGTACCAACGGGTGCACTATGCTGATAGCATGGATTACACCGAGGAACTTCCTGCGCCTAGCGTAGGGCCGGCGAAGCAGCAATGGGTCCAGCAATGTATCGCTCCCTGGCTGGCGGCGCATAAACCAGCGCTCCATTAGACTTGCCGTTTTGTGGGCGTTGCTTACCCTACTGCCTGTTCTTGCCTATCTACTCCATACCCCCACAGAAGCAATCTTGACATTGGGGGCGTGGTTGATCAGCAATCTTCTCCTCATAAGTTTGCTAACCCTGTTGTCGCGTCAGGCGCGAACAGCCGCCATATAGAAGTGACAAATACATGGCTGGCTATTCGGCTGTGTAGGAGGGCGACTTTTTAGGTTCGTCTATAAGCTTGCAATCTCAGCCCTATCTCCACCCAAACGGACTGGCCTTTATGAAGATGCGCTGTACAAATTGTCGGATTTATGAATGCAGTTGCCGTTGGCATAGAGGACAATTATCTTGGCTTATGTTACATCGATCTCCCCTATCTGACGTAAATAACTTGGAGTTCGACGCACCAAAAAGCCATCACGCACATTGCCGACACCGGTGATTAGCGGTGTTTCAACGCCTTGGTTGAGATCCATAACAAAGAGTTCAGCTAATTTATCCGTTTGTGGCCCATCCTCAACTTTTGGCTCATGTGGATATGCCTGCCACAGAAGAATCCGCTCACCAAAGATCGCTGGATACATGTTACCTTCATGTTTACAGGTAATCCGTTCAGGATTGGTAAGTGTCTTTCCACGCAGCACAGGTAGTTTATAAAGATCCCATTTGCCATCTACCTCGGCGGCGAAGATTATTTCATAGTTATTGACCCACGCGACTGACGTTGCTTTGCTGCCCCCATCGGTGGCTACCCACGTATAACATGCCTCCTGCTCGTGAAGAATAGCAGGATATTCCAAGATCTTTATGCACCAGGTAGATGTCAATGAATGATAGGCAATGTACTGTCCATTGGGCGACCATACAGGGTCGTAGTCCATACTACAAGTCAGTTGGCGTGACTGCCCTGTGTCAACGTTCGTAATCCAAATTCCATGTTGCCGTAACTGGCTCGTCGATTTTTCATCAATTTCGACATGATAGACGATATTGTTCTGATTGTGTCGTTCTCCTCCTTTCCCCTCTCCATCTGGAACCCACGATGGGTGATAAGTATCTAAAGGGAGATGGGTTACTTTACGTACATCTGTCCCATCAAGCTTAGCTACATATAGATCGCGATTATATGCATTCGAGCTATGGATAGCATCCATGGCAAAGGCGATTTTCGCATTACTTATGGAGATGGCCGGTACAAGCAGATCTTGCTTTTGCTGTTCCCAAGGTATGGCAAACTCAACGGGCAAGGCAACGCCAGATTGCGTATCCAGTCGCCAGATTTGCCAATGACCTTGCGCCGAACTGCTAAACCAGAGATCATAGCCTTCAATGACGGCCAGCCTGTCTGGGTGGAAATTGAAAATGCCGGCTTCGACCGGTGTTTTCACATCGATAACTGTGTTTCCTGATACACCTTCTTTGCTCACCTGCTCATTGTTGGAATCGGTTTCCAATTGAATGCCTAGTTCGTTGGGTTCAATTGCATTTAACCTGGCATGACCAGCCGCTTCCAATAATGCGGTTGCTTCCTGCTCATGGCAAATGAGACCCTGCTGATAAAACCAGCGAATGATCGCCAGAATACGGCTGCGATCGGTGAGCCGTTCACCGCCACACATACGCGCAATCACGGTCGGATCGACCTCAACCCCGTCGGCAAGATCATTTTGGGTGAAGTGACCCTGCTGTAAATAGTGTCTGATTAAGTTCCCAAATGGGTGAGATTTTTTGGTTCTCATGTGACACCTGGCCTTGATGTGAGTGATTTCCGTCTACAAAGATAAGACATGATCGTGGTGTGACAGGCAATGCCATAGATCATCTTGCCGATTTCGCCCTACAAACGTAAGCACAACGCAAGCAATTCCTGCCATATTTGACAAAATCAGCAATTCATTTGACACACAAAGACATTGATTTTGACTGATGCATCATGATACGCTAATACTTGAAATTGCTATAGCAAAAACCGTATTGATGCTCTCCTAATTCTATTTGTACCAATCGCTTTCCGTAGCAGAAGAATCCATAGATATCCGTTGGCTGATGATGCCGCGTCAAACTCTCCCTGAGCGCATGTCAGACGGTGGCCAGGGTGAATTTGTATGTGGTACGGCCTCTACATTGTACACCGAGGTGAATGATGGCGAAAGTACAGAAAATCAATGCTGATCTTCTTTGGCAGCGCACCAAACTGGTTGTGCCTGTTATCCTAATTGGCGTAGGTACATTCATGTTCATGCTCCTTCTGATTCGTCCAGCTAACCTGCAAGCCCAAGTTGGCACAGCAATGGCGGTTAACCCCGTAAATACAAATCCCTTAATCTATTCTAGTTGTGAGTCAACAGCGACAATCTATGCCGCTTATCAGACTTGGCATGGCTTACCCAATCATAATTTAATCCAACCAGCATCATATCGCTCAGATGATCCGGCTGTCATTGCCAGACATCTTCGGGAAGCAAAAGAGCGCTGTATAGATGTAATTGTCATTGATTGGTATGGACCGGAGGTAGAAGGGGCGAATCAATTAGATCGTCGTCATAATGATCTGGTTGCCCGCGAACTCTACACAAAGGCAGAACAGGAAGGATCGGACATCAAAATCGCAATTATGTACGATGTAGGGACACTTCGGGCAATCCCTACGACCACACTTACTTTCACACAGGTTAAAGATCTTTATATGACGCAGATCATCAATGATCTCATTTATGCCAAAGATACCTATCTTGTTCGGAACGTTAACTTACGGCAGTTAGATCATTCAACTCTATTCATATTTCCGTATAAAGAATTCAAAGACTATATTGATTGGAATAAAGTTCGACAAGAGCTTAGCGTTCCGCTAACGCTGATTTCCAAAGTAGAGATGATAACTGAAACAGAGCCGGTAACGAATGGTTCGGTTATTGCACAAGAAACAGTTTTCTGTGACGAGCAGTTTGACGGATTATATGCGTGGGTTCGCCCAACCAATGGAGGCTGGAATGGTATAGATTGGGGCGAAGGGTACATGAGAACCTTCTATCGGGATATGAAAACCAAATGTGAGCATAAGATCATGATTGGCGGTGTCTGGCCTGGCTTTGACGATAGCCTGGCTCATTGGAAAGAAGATGTCCTACGTGTGATCCCTGCCAATTGCGGTAGCACTTGGAATGCATTATGGAGACTAGCTGATGAATTCAAAGCACCTAATGTCATGATCAATACCTGGAATGATTTTGAGGAAGGGAGCGACGTTGAGTTTGGTGTACCCAAATTGACAGTCTGGAGCAACAGCCCTGTTCTACCGGGTAAAGCTGTTTCCTTAACGGCGCAATTGGCTGATTGCCAGGATGTCACCTACACATGGAACTTTGGAGATGGCAGCAATGATATTGGTCCATCTGTTGTGCATACTTACACTCAATCAGGAGTCTATATGGCGATGGTCGCAGCGAGTAACCTGACTGCAACGATCACTGCCTCTACCACCGTTGTAGTGTCGACAACAGCTTGGGAAGAGTCATTTGACCCAGCAAAATCTTCTTGGTCAACACCGACAGCACAGTTATTCGATATTCCTGGACCAACGGCTATTATCACTGAGAATGATCCTATGACAAACTATGGAAAGATCGAATCAGAAGTCATTTGGGTGAATGTAACCGATTATCCTCTCCTAGTTATTAGCGCCACACATGTTGCTTCAGATGCGAGCTATACGATTCAATTACTGGATAAAAGTGCTACTTCAATTTCAGCGACGAACAAAATCACGGTAGCAAATGTCATTACTGGTGTGACTAAGCCCGGAGTTACCAGTACTAATATTGCTAAGATAACAGGGTGGAGTGGACCACAGGCCTTTACTGTCAATGTATGGATCAATGGAGAAGCTAAATCTGCTACATTTGATAGTATACGAGTAGCTCATATTTTAGAAGATACCGGAGATCTCGTAACTGAACCATCTTGGCCAGTTTACCTACCTATGGTCTTCAAATAATTGAATGCTTGGAAATTTTGGCTCTTCGCTAATTAGGGAAGAGCCGAAGTTTTTAACCAAGTAACAGTCCATGATCCCTCTATGGATTATCTTCTAGCAGCTCTTATCCTCTTTTCCCAATCCTATTTATACTGAGGCCATAGATGAGAATAAGAACATCAGTACATTATTCTCATCTATGAGCACTTGCGGTATAGATTCGCTGTGTATCTAGCACGCAGGGATTAGGGTATCTTATGAAAGAGTTCTACTATCCCCCAAACACGTGTGTCAACACCGTGCTCCCTGCGCCGCCCACGCTTTGTAACAGGGCGCGCTGCGCATCTTTTACTTGGTTTTTGCCGGCGCGGCCGGTCAATTGGAGCACAATCTCACAGGTCTGATAGATGGCCGAGGCGCCGATGGGGTGGCCGCGCGCCTTGAGGCCGTCCATGGTGCTATTTTTGAAACTCTCTATTAATGGGATCTAAATGCACAGTTGTAATGACTATCGCGTCGCCTGTGCGAAGACCGTATCCAACATCTCCAGATCAACCAACTGCGCGCCAATTTCCGCGGCATATTGCTGGACCGGTTCACTAAAGCCGGAGCGCGAGAAGAAGATGTAGTGTTTGGCAAAGGGCCGCCCGCTTTGTGTGGTCAACGCAACTTGTTCTGCCCGTTCCACCAGCTTTTCCGCTTCACTCAGGCTGAAGCTGCTCTCCCGTTTCCATTTACACTCCCCATAGAGGACACTAGCGGCATCCCAGTTGATCGCCACCAGATCGATCTGTTCGGTTTTGCCCCAGTGCGAACCAACAACCTGCGGTAAAAAGGGCAACAGGCCCAATTCCGCGGCCACATAGACCCACTCACGGCAAAGCTCCTCGAAGGTATACGTGCCGACAAACGCCCGCCAATGTTGCTCGATCGTGTTCCACACGGCTCGGTACGAACCACGCAGGAGCAGCGGTAAATGGGGCGCCAGGAAACGGTGATAGAAACGCAAATAGGGGTCGGCGACGCGGTAGCGGCTGCGTCGGCTGCGCGCTGGGTGGCGTTCGGTTGCCGGCGTTTCGCGTTCGATCAACCCAATCCGCGTTAACGTATTAAGATAATTGCTCACCGTTGCCGGTTCTATGCCCAATAACTCGGCAATCTCCTTTGGAGTATAGACGCTATTGGCAACCTGACCGATAATGGCTGCATAGAGGCCAGGCTGTTGAAAGTGGTCATGCAGCAGCAAGCGTGGTTCGTCCTGCACCAATAACGGCGACTGCATGACCCTTTGTACAATATTTTCGACCACCGATTGCGCCGGGTCGATCTGTTCCAAGTAATAAGGAACGCCACCTAAGACCGAGTAGAGCGCGATACACGATTCGATGTCATAGCGTGGGAAACAGGCGCGTACATCTTTGAAGGGCCACTGCCGTAGATGCAATAGTCCGGTTGCTCGACCATAGAGTGGCGAACGTTGGGCCAAGATTTCGTCTTCCATCATGCCGATCTGCGAACCGGAGAGCACTAAAAGAATGGGTAACCCTTTTAATGTTTGATCCCACGCCGCTTGTAGTTTATGGGGCAAGTCCGGGTAAGCGTCAATTGCATAGGTGAATTCATCCAAGATCACGACAACCTTTTGGCGACGGTCTTGGGCAAAGCGCGCTAATTCCCGCAGCCACTCATCCCAGTCAAAATAGGTGAAGTGGGGATCAGACGGGGGTGTGCCGTGGATCTGCTCATAGAGCGCATGGGAGAGTGAACGGAGTATGGCCGTCATTGATGAATCGGTTGCCACCCAGTAAAAGCCCGGCGGTTGGCGCGTCTCTAACCAGTGCGTCAATAGGCGCGTTTTGCCAATCCGTCGTCGTCCATAGACAATGCAAAGGTTGGCTTCACGTTGGGCATACAACCGATCCAGATAATCCAACTCGTAGGTGCGTCCAATAAATTTCATAATAGATTTACTTGTTTAAAAATAACTTAATCAAAAATAAGTTAATTCTGATTGTATCAGAAATAGAAGCGAAGGAGCAACTATGCGTTGGCATGAAGCTGGGTAAAATCAATGAGCAGAGGGTGCGCTGTTCGTCTTGTGGCAAGATCCCCCGCGTCGGCTAACGCTTCCCGTGCAAGGTAATCGCCCAAGGCGAAGAGGCGAACCTTGTAGAGGGGCCAGACATTTTTACACCCCAAACACATGCGTCAGCACTGTACTCCCTGCGCCGCCCACGCTTTGTAACAGGGCGCGCTGCGCATTTTTTACCTGGTTTTTGCCGGCGCGGCCGGTCAGTTGCAGCACAATTTCACAGGTCTGGTAGATGGCCGAGGCGCCAATGGGGTGGCCACGTGCCTTGAGTCCGCCCATCGTGCAGATGGGCAGCGCTCCTTTCAACCCAATCTGATTTTCCGCGGCCATGCGCCACCCTTCGCCCGGTTTGGCATAGCCGACCGCCTCCAGCAGCAGACAGGCCATAATGCTAAAGGCGTCGTGCGCCTCGAAGAAGTCAATATCGTTGCGGTGGACATTGGCCTTGCGAAAGGCGTCATGGGCAGACTTGGCGGCGGCGTAGAGGTGAAGTGGATCAGCGCGCTGGTCAATACGAAAATAATCGGTGGCTACGCTGGAACTGAGGATCTTGACCGGCATGTCGGTAAAGGCACGCGCTTCGTTGTTGCGGGTTAAGACAATTGCCGCCGCGCCATCACAGATGGGCGCGGCATCATAGAGGCGCAATGGGGGCGAAACAATCGGCGATGTGGCGATCATGCGGGCGGTAACCTTTTTGTCCTGAAAGAGCGCATTCGGATTATAGCGGGCGTTGTTGTGCGCGTTGATCGCAAAGTTGTTGAAGAGGTCGATGGTCAGACCGTAACGCTCTAGATACATGGCCATCAAGCGCGCGTTCTGATTGAGCAGCGTAGCCCCAGCCGGCACTTCGATCTCAGCATCCAGCGCTTTGGCCAATACCGAGACCACTTGGCTGCGGTCGCTGCTCATCTTCTCGACGCCCAATGCGATTGCGGTACGCGCCTCGCCGCTGGCCACGGCAAAGTAGGCCATGCGCAGCGCCGCCGCACCGGTGGCGGTGGCAGCCCGCACCTGGAGCGCCTCTGCGCCATGTAGTCCCGCTTCGCTGGCGATCAAGGTGGCAATGTGCTTCTGCCCTTGCAACTCATCAGCCAGCATATTGCCCACAAAGAGCGCATCAACCCGAGTAATCCCAGCATCTGCTAGGGCCAAATGGATTGCCTCCGCGCCCATCGCTTTGAGCGATTTAGGATTTTCTTTGAGCACCGGCAACTGCCCCATGCCCACAATACTTACACCGCCCGTGCGGTCAGGGGTCCACATAGAATTTTCCCTCGCCCTCGTTTACGGTAAATTAGTAAATAGGTAGATAGGTAAATCAGTAAATAGGTGCATAGGGATTCCCTCTTCCGTTCTATCTACCTACATACCTCTCCCAAAAACTGGGGGTTGATCTGACAGAAAAAATAGGTTATAATGCCGCAAATGAAAGAACAATTACGTTCAATCATGTGATGTAGTTGAATGATCCGCAAATTTTATTCCTTTTTGTGGTTGTTCCGTAGCGTTCGCACTATCGATTCTGACGCATCAGCGCGAAGTATGCAAATCAGCTGCACTGTGTTGCCATTTCGCAGGTCTCTGTATGTTGGCTGCGCGTTGTGTGTCATGCCAGAATGCGGCAGCTATGCACTTCCATCCAATCTCTCGGGAGGAAACCATGTCTTCATCACGTTCTGCGTTTGTACTCTGCACCCTTTTGCTCTTCATTGCGCTCTCTGCGCTCCCTGTCGCCGCTCAATCAACCGATTTTTCTTGGACAGAAGGACCCACTACAGTCGATCTGGGTGAAAACCTGGCCCAAATCGACCTGGGCGAAGCATATCTCTTTGCCGGCGCGGAAGATACCCGCCAAATTATGGAGCAGATTGGCAATCCCACGGATGGCTCTGAAGTGGGCATGATCGTGCCGCGGGCAGAAGGCCAAGATTGGTTTCTGCTCTTTGAGCATAAGCCAATCGGCTATGTGCCTGATAAGGAAAAAGATCAGCTCGACGCCGACGCGATTTTGACCTCGATCAAGGAGGGCACCAAGGAATCAAACAAAATTCGGGCCGAACGTGGTATTGCACCGCTGCACATCATTGGCTGGTATGAAGAGCCTCATTATGATGAACAGAGCCACAATCTCACCTGGACCATTCTGGCCGATTCCGAAGAAGAGGGCAAGACGTATCAGTTGGTCAACTACAACACACGCCTGTTAGGACGAACCGGTTACATGTCGGTGGTGTTGGTGGCCGACCCGGAAGAACTCAAGGGGTTGTTGCCGGAGGTGCACGAGATTTTGGGTGGTTTTTCCTACAAACAAGGGAAGCGTTACGCCGAATATGTGCAGGGGGATAAGCTGGCCCAAATCGGCCTGACGGCATTGATCGCCGGTGGCGCCGGCGCGGCGGTGGTGCAGACCGGGCTCTTGAAGACCCTGGCCAAGTTTGGCAAGGCGTTGATCCTGGGGATTCTCGCCGTCCTAGGCGCAATCTGGCATGGGATCAAATCCCTCTTTGGCGGCAAAGATAAGTATGCCGTCGATCCGCAACAGACGAACAATTTGCACTAAGCGTTTGGCTAGCCCATGCACGCTGTACTGGATGAACTTTTCCCTTATCTGCTCTTGCTCTACCTGATCGACAGTGTGGCGCTGCTCAATGTCGGTCAGGTTTTCTTTGTGACGCAGTGGGGGTATGCCTGGTGCGTCAACACCTGGCCGGGCTTCGTGATCAACCCGTGGCCGTTAGGACAGACCATTGTGACCCGGGGCTTGACTGCGCTACCTACCCGCACCGGACTCTACACCTTTGTTCAGGGGCGTGGCCATTTCGATGCGCAGTATCAGTTGGACGACTTTCACTTCATTGCTTATGCTGAAGTAGATGGGCTTGAGGTTGATGGAGCAACAGTCATCTTTAACCCCAAGATGCGCTTGACGGCGGCTTCACCCCGGCGCGCCCAACAGTTGGTCGAGCTACTGCAAAGTCTGCGTCGCGCGCCGGTCGAAGCACGGGCGACACCTATTCGCCACTATCTGGCGCAGAACACGGATCTGGCTAGCATCCGCAAACGCTACGCGGCAGCGGTTGAAGCGGCAAGTGTGTTGCAAATTCTTTCTTTGCTGCTCGTGCTGAACGTCTTTGTGTTGCTGCCGTTGGCGCTCTATGGTCAGGCATTGGTGGTGTTGGCACTGCCGCGTGTATTGATCCTGATCGCGGTAACCTATGTGCTCTGTCTGGCGGCGACGCTCTATTATCACCGAATCTTGCATGAGACAACCTGGCTGGCGGCCGTTTCCGAGCAGTTGGGGTTGTTCTTCTCACCGGTCTCGGCCATGCGCGCGCTCGACCATGTGACGCGTAAGCTCTATGCCGATTTTGAAGCGGTGGCGGTGGCGGCCGTGTTATTGCCGGCGGCTGACTTTGGGCGCTTGTTGCGGCAGGAGCTTCACCATGCTCAATGCGCCCAACAGTTAATGACATGTACTGAATGGGTGGAATTCTGGGTGGAACGCCAAGCGCGCTTAGCCGCAATGGGTCAAGAGGCCGGTTTTACGCTTGACCAAATTTATGCACAACCGCTACGGCAAGATCAGGGCGCGGCAAACTATTGCCCAATTTGTCACAGCGAATTCCGCGCCAATTTCACCTGGTGTCCCGATTGTCAGACAACTTTGCAAAGCTTTGGGGTGTAAGTCTTGCGCCCATATGCGCGCTATACTAAGCTGCGCCATAAAGTAACATTTTGCACACGAGTGAAAATGTTACTATGTGCTGCGGCGGAGTATAACCAGAAGCAACCAATGTGCTGAAGCTATCGATTGAGGCTAAATTCGTTGGGACTCGCAGCCTCAGTCGCTCGTGGTAATAATAGAGAGGAATTAATGGTAGCCTGAAGCTACCGAAGCGATCCGCTTCTATCTATATTATAGCGAATTCTGTAGAGAAAGTCTATAGTAGAACTATTTCAAAACTGTTTCAATTTCTACTCCTTTTTTACCCCACATTGGGGATTGATCTATCCTGAATCTGCTACTATAATGCTCTCCACACAAGCCGCGTTTGGGACTCGCAGCTTTTAGTCAAAGAATTTGTCACTATATCCTCAGGAGACCTTCCGTGCCGGAGATCATTATCGATCAGAGCCGTCGCTGTGTCTATTGGGAGGGGCGTGAATTAGTGGTCACTCCCCAGGAGTATCGCGTTCTCCATCGCCTTGGCTGCAACGCAGGCGAGGTCGTCTCGAAGCCCGCGCTGTTGGCTGCAATGTGGGCAACCCACGGCTGCACTGACGAAACTCTGTCCACACTGAATCCAACCGCCGTCGATTTGGTGATCTTTCGTTTGCGTAAAAAGTTAGCAGAGAGCCCTAACCAGCCCACTTATCTGGAGACTCGGCGTGGTTTTGGCTACATTTTGCACTATGCACAGGTGGTCAGCCATGCCCAGCCTGATCAGGATCAAGCCAGGGCGGTGGAAACGGCTGCAGCTTCATCAACCTCTGTGCCGCAGTCGGCCGCACCGGCGGGCGCAGGCGAGACCGCGCCCGCTTCTGCCGCTACGCTCGAACCGTGGTCAACCCTCACCCGACGCGAGTGGCAGATCTTTCTGCTGTTGGGCGATGAAGAAGCGACCGGCCTGACCAATCGGGCGTTAGCACAGAAACTGGAGATGGCTGAAGGTACGCTCAAGAAACATCTACAAAGTATCTACCGCAAGCTGGAGGTGGCGAATCGCTCTGCCGCGGCGCTGCTGGCCATGCGGGTGCGCGTGGAGTTGCTGCCGTAACTCACCAAGTTGCCAGTCAATGTCGTTAAGTTAAGCAATGATCGTGTCAAAGTAATCAGTGATCAGTGCTCAGTTTCCAGTGTGTGGTTCGAGACTGGCTACTGAAAACTGGGAACTGATGACTGTTAACTGAATGACATTGAGTTGCCAGTCACTTCTACAGTGACCGGCAACTTCAAGTTCCGTTATTATACTCTTGTATATCCATAGGACAAATCTATGCATCTTTTTCTTGTACGCCACGGTGAGTGCGTCGGCCAGGTCGATCCCACCTGCCGGACGCCCGACAGCGAACTGACCGCGCGAGGCGAAAACCAAGCCCGACAGACGGCCCAACGGCTGGCCGCCGCAGGCATCACCCACATTGTCAGCAGCCCTTTGGCGCGCTGCCTAACAACGGCGACGATCTTGCAGGCAGCTGTCGGCTGCCCAAATGTAACCGTCTGGACTGATTTGCGCGAATGCTGGACTGAGCCATTTTATACGGGACCAAGCCGGCAGCAGCTACAGGCGCGCTTTCCCACGGCTAACCTGCCACCGGAGATTACAGCAAATGGCTGGTCACATGGCGGCGACAGTTATACCGGCATGTTTACCCGTAGCCAACGCGTGGTTGAACGCCTACACGATGAATTTGCTGCTGACGCCCGCATCGTCCTGGTGACCCACGGCGGCATCGGTAATTATTTGCTGCATGTCCTCTTGGGACTGACGCTGGAGACGCCACGTTGGTTTGAGTTGGCCAACTGTGCCATTAGCCAGGTGCGGCTGTGCCCCATCAAAGGTGAGGAGGAATGGGACCTCTATCCCCCAACGCCGGTGCAGCTTTTATCTTTGAATGATAGGGCGCATCTTGATGTCGCATAATACATAGGGGATTTACCAATTATGACCACACAAGCCGACAGCAACCGGTGGACCAACTACTATCAAGCGCGCGCCGGTCGCCCGCCGCGACCGCTGTTACTGAATGCTCTGAAACGTTTTGCGGATAGGAGCGCGACAACTCCCTATCAAGCCATTGACTTGGGCTGTGGCGAGGGTACAGACACGGTGGCGATGTTAGAGCGAGGGTGGCAGGTCTTGGCCATTGACCAGCAAGCCGAGGCCATTGTTCGTCTGCAAGGGCAAACGCCGCTAAACTGTCAGCCGCGCTTGCACACCCAAGTGGCCGCGTTTGAGGATCTCACCTTGCCGTCAGCGGATCTGATCTATGCCGGCTACAGTTTGCCCTTTTGCCGACCAACCCACTTTACAGCGCTGTGGGAGCAAATTGTCGGCGCGCTGCGTTCTGGTGGTCGATTTGCCGGGCAGATTTTTGGCAACCGTGACGACTGGGCTGGTAATCCACACATGACCTTCCATACCGCGACCGCAGCGCGTCAGCTTTTTAGCGATTTTACATTTGAGCACTTTAGCGAAATTGATGAAGATGGCCGCGCGGTCAGTGGTCCAAAACATTGGCACTACTTTGATGTAATTGCTTGCAAAAAATAACCCTTGATTGCAGTAGATATGCTAATTGCCGAAAGGATCCTTCATGCAGGAAAAATGGCAGACATTGCGGCGCTTGGTCGGCTACTATCCACGGGTTGTCAAGCTGGTCTGGACTGCCAGCCCGCGCTACGCTTTCTTGAGTACAGCGTTTGCGATCATTGCCGCCTTAAGTGCGCCGGCCCAGATCTGGTTGACCAAGGTGATCATCGACAACATCATCGGTGCAGTGCAAAACAATGCCGGCACAACCACTGGTATCCCGTGGGAAGCTGTGCTATGGCCGGTGGGCGCGTTGATGCTAGTGCTTGTACTGGGCGAGGTGAGCCAACGATTGGCCGAAAGTAGCCGGCAGTTTTTGCGCTTTCAGGCGGAGCACTATGCACGCTGCTTGTTGCTGGAAAAAGCAGCCCAATTGGATTTGGCTTTTTACGAATCGGCCACCTTTTATGATCAACTTGATCGTGCCAATGAGGGGCTTTGGCGCGTGCACAATTTGGCGCGTCACGTCACAGATTCGGCAGGGCAGTTGCTTTCCCTGGGTGTCATGTTGACGGTGGTGGCGCAATTGCACCCGCTGGCCATGGTTATCTTGCTCATTGTCGCGATCCCGCGCCTCTTAATCGAGACCCAACATGCGCAAAGCATGTTTCATCTCTTTGTACGCCAGACCCAAGCCCGGCGCATGGTTGAGTATCTCTCGAAACTCTTGGTCTCCCGTGAGGCAATCAAGGAGATCCGTCTCTTTGGCTTGCAACGCCCCTTTCTCGATCGCTTTCGTCACTTTTGGCAGCAGTTCTTTGCCGAGACTATGGGGCTTGTCTTTGCGCAGGAGCGCAGACATGTGGTGCTGCTCATTTTTTCGGCATTGGGGGCGGGGCTGGTCTGGATCTACGCTATTCTTCAGGCTATGTTGGGGCGCATTACCATTGGCGAATTGACGCTCTTGATCCAGGCCGTGGAACGGGTGCGCACCGACCTAGGCGACCTTTTCCGCCGCGGTGGCGCCTACTACGAACATAGCCTCTTTGTGGGCATCTTCTTTGGCTTTCTGGATCTAGCGGCAGACGCGGTGGACGGAGCGCTAGCGCAAAGAGCAACAACAGAACGGCGTTCCTTTCCCGCGCCGATTCAGCATGGGATCGAGTTTCGTAATGTGAGTTTCCGCTATCCCGGTGCAGAGCGCTTGGTGCTGAAGAACGTTTCCTGCTGTATCCCAGTCGGCGCGAGTGTGGCTGTCGTGGGTAAAAATGGTGCGGGCAAAACGACCCTGGTGAAATTGCTGGCCCGCTTCTATGACCCAACCGAAGGGGTGATCCTGCTCGATGGTCATGATTTGCGAGATTATGATGTCCAAGCATTGCGCCAAAGAATGGGTGTAATCTTTCAAGACTTTGTGCGCTATCATCTTACGGCCAAGGAGAATATCGGGCTTGGTGAGCTGGCTCATAGCGACGATCTGGAGCGCATTATAGAGGCAGCCGCTAAAGGCGGTGCGGTTCCGGTCATTGAACGGTTGCCTAGCCAGTATGAAACCTTTCTCGGCAAGACCTTTGAGGCTGGCGTCGACCTTTCCGGTGGCGAGTGGCAAAAGCTGGCCTTGAGTCGCGCCTTTATGCGCGATGCTCAGATCCTGGTCCTAGATGAACCAACTGCCGCGCTCGACGCGCTGGCCGAATCTGAGGTCTACCAGCGCTTTGCCGAGCTGACGGCGGAGAAGACGACCATTTTTATCTCGCATCGTTTTTCCACCGTGCGTATGGCCCAGCAGATTTTAGTATTGGAAGATGGCCAGCTTATCGAAAAGGGAACCCATCGTGAGTTGATGGACCACCAAGGACAATATGCCAAGATGTTTAGCACGCAGGCAGAACGATACTTGTAAAGGTACTATAAATCAATGAAGACACAGTTACAAAACCTATTGCAAGTCTTAGGTCGCTATCCTCAGGCCTTTAAATTGGTCTGGTCAGCCAATCCGCGTTACACATTCTTCATTGCTGTGCTGACGATCGTCGGTTCCCTGGCCAGACCGGCGCAGATTTGGTTGACCAAGGTCATTATTGATCGGATTAGTCTCCTGGTGCAGGCCAGTGGGCAACCTATGGCGATTGATTGGCCGACGCTTCTCATCCCGGTAGGAGCCTTTATTCTGGCATTGGTGGCCAGTGATATCAGCGCGTCGCTACGCAGCGGACTGCGCGATGTGTTGCAATTTCAAGTCGATAACTATGCCCGCACCTTGATTCTGGAAAAGGCGGCCAGTTTTGATATTGCTTTTTTTGAAACGCCGAGCTTCTATGACCAATTGGAGAACGCCCTGCGCGATGTCTGGCGCACCCAAAATCTGCCCTGGATTGTGCTGGAAACCTCTGGGCTAGTGCTGTCACTGGTGGCCACCATGGGCCTGCTCGCGCCACTGCATCCGGCGGCTGTTCCTCTGCTATTGGTGTTGACAGTCCCGCAATTGATCACGCGGGCGCGTTACACAAACCAGCGTTTTCGGATGTGGACAGGTCGTGCCCCGGCGCAACGGATGATTAACTACTTGCAGGGTTTGCTTACCCAACGTGATCCCGTGAAGGAGGTGCGCCTCTTTGGCCTGGAGGCGCCTTTTCTCACCCGCTATCGTGATTTTAGTGGTCAGTTAGTGAGCGAGTACAAGTCCTTATTTTTGGCTCAGGAACGGTGGAATATGGCTACCGCGCTGCTCTCAGTGAGCGGCGTGGGTGTGATTTGGTGCTATGCGATTGTGCAAGCCGCCACCGGCCAGATCACGTTGGGTGATATTGCGCTGGTCTTTCAGGCTGCTGAACAGGTGCGCAGTGGGTTGAGCCAACTCTTTACTTCCATGGGGGTTTTTTATGAGCACAGCCTTTTTGTCGGGAACCTTTACGCCTTTTTGGAACTGAAGCCGGATGGTGTGGCTGGGGCGCTGACACAGTACACAAATGGGTCACAGCCCAAACGGTCGGCGCCCAAGCCGTTGCAGCAAGGTATTGAACTGCGCCGCGTTTCCTTTCGCTACCCTGGCGCTGACCGCGCAGTGTTGCAGGATGTCTCTTGCACCATTCGCCCCGGCACAACGGTGGCATTGGTCGGCGAAAATGGCGCGGGCAAAACTACGCTGATCAAGCTGTTGACCCGTTTCTACGATCCTACAGATGGCGAAATCTTGCTTGATGGCCACGACTTACGCGACTATGACCTCACGGAGTTGCGCCGCACCATTGGCGTCATCTTCCAAGATTTTGTTCGGTATCATCTCTCGGCCCGCGAAAATATTGGCTTTGGCCAGTTGGAGCGGTTGCGTGAAGAGGAGCACATTGTGCAAGCTGCGACCAAAGGCGGGGCCGTGCCTGTCATTGATAAGCTGGCTCAAGGGTATGCAACATTGCTGGGTCGCACCTTTGAAGACAGCGTTGATCTCTCCGGCGGTGAGTGGCAGAAGTTAGCCTTGAGCCGCGCCTTTATGCGTGACGCCCAGATCCTGATCTTAGATGAGCCGACCGCCGCGCTTGACGCTCTGGCCGAATACGAGGTCTACCAGCGTTTTGCCGAGTTGACGGCGGAGAAGACGACCATCTTTATCTCCCACCGCTTCTCCACCGTGCGCATGGCGCAACAGATCCTGGTGCTGGAAGATGGCCGGCTGATCGAGGAGGGAACCCATGGGGAGTTAATGGCCCGTCAAGGGCAGTATGCCAAGATGTTTACAACCCAAGCGGAACGGTATTTGTAGGTGCGGTTTCCATACCGCACAAACTTCATATAACCGAGAACGTGCGGTATGGAAACCGCACCTACGAATGAAAGCAACCAATGCGTCCACGTGGGCACTCACCGGAATGGTATGATCGGTTGGCCACTACGCAGAACGGCTGTTTCTATGATTGGGGGTCGCAGCTTGCCGGGCAACGGCGAAGATAAAACACGATTATGACCGGTTAATCCGTCCCGGTGGGACGCCTGGGTTTAGGATAGGGGTGTATCATTGATTTCTCTCTCTAAACTCAATTCTCCCTACGGGACAAAATAGAAGAATTAGGGGAAACAAATGATTCAGGAACAGGCTTTCCACACCGGTACGGTCACGCTAAACTATGTCGAGTGGCCCTCCGCTGGTCCGTCCCTCGTGCTGCTCCACGGTGGGTCGGCGCGCTGGCAATCCTTTCAGTCGATCATGCCTGAATTGGCAAAATATTGGCATCTCTATGCACCTGACTTGCGCGGCCACGGGCAATCAGGGTGGACACCTGGCTGCTATCGGCTGCAAGATTACGCCACCGATCTGATTGTTTTCATCGAGCAAAGCGTGGGCGAACCTGTCAATCTCTTTGGTCATTCATTGGGCGGCATCGTGGCGCTGCTGATTGCCGGTCAACGCCCGGATCTCATCCGTGCACTGGCGATAGGCGATTCGCCCTTGAGCGCAGAGGCGTGGCAGACTCACCTGGAGGAGGGACGTGATAAATTGGTGGCCTGGCGCAAGCTGGCTGGTGGTCAATACGCGATGGATGCATTGATAGAAGAACTAAAGAATGCGCCGGTTGAGATCCCAGGCCAGACCGAGCTAGCGCCCATGCGCGTGGCCTATGGTGAAGAGTCGCCCGTCTTTCAGTGGTTGGCGACCAATTTGCACCAAAATGATCCGGAGATATTTACGGCCTTGCTGGACAGCTTTGCTGAAACGGCAGACGGCTATGATCTGGCGAAATTGCTATCCGCCATAGAGTGTCCCGTGCTGTTGCTCCAAGCCGATCCGGCAGAGGCGGGATTGATGACCGCTGCCGAGATTGCTCAAGCGCGGCGATGGCTCCCGCATATACATCATGTTCAATTAACCGGTGTCAGCCACGCGCTCCATCATACCCACCCGGAGTTGGTGCAAAAGGTGCTGATTGACTTTTTTGCACAAGCGCAGGCAACCAAATGACCAGCAAAGCGACCCAGCGCACACTGAAGAGATAGTCCGCCAATAAACTCAGCGATCACGTAGTTACAGATTACGCACTAAACCGGAGGAAACATTTTGACCCAAACGTACACCACTGAGCAGCCCATCCGCCTTGGCATTGACTTTGGCACCACGCACACCTCGGCAGCTTTCTTTGATGGTGCGCAGATCCGGACCGTTCCGTTGGATCCGTTGAATGCCAACCCCAACTTACTGCGCTCCATGATCTATGTCACGCGCACTCAGGAACAATATTTGGGGCTGGAGGCAGTGCAGACCTTTTTGGAACATGATACGGGCCGGTCAGTGATCTATGAAGATAAATATGTGGGCACAATTGAGTACACCGTTGCCCAGCAATACAAAGGGCCGCTCGAGCCTGATGGACCAATTACCATCATTCAAGATGTCACGATTGCCGATGATGTCGGTGTCCAAGGCCGGCTACTTCAGTCGATCAAGACAGGGCTGCGTTCCGATTCGTACACCGGCACTGACATTTTTGGCCGCTACTATTCGCTGCAAGAATTGATCGCACTGATCCTGGGGCAGGTGCGCACTGCGGCAGAGCAGCACCTAGGCAGACCCATCCGTCAAGCCACATTAGGCCGCCCGGTGCAATTTTCGCCGGATCCGGCAGCGGATCAGCGCGCCCAGGAGCGGTTGGGCGAAGCGGCGGCGTTGGCAGGTTTCGAGGAGGTGGATTTTGTACCGGAGCCAGTGGCAGCGGCCACCTTTTATCTCAATCAGGTGACCAAGCCGGAGACGGTGCTCATCTTTGACTTTGGCGGCGGCACGCTCGATCTCACGGTGATGCGCGCCGCCGACCGGCGCGTCCATGAGATGTTGGCCACCCACGGCGTCTTGGTGGGCGGGGATGACCTGGACAGCAGCCTTATGCGCCAGTACGTGGCCCAATACTTTGGCGCCATGACGCCGATTGACACGAACTTTGATGGCCGGCCCATTCCCTTCCCAGAGGATCTGGCCGATGAACTCAAACAGTGGCAGACCATTCCCAACCTCTCGCGGCCCAAGGCATTGGCAGTCATGAAGCGCGCCCTGCGCTTCAGTCCGGAAGCAGCGAAATTCGCCGCGCTGGAGACGCTGGTTATGCAGAATTATGGTTTTGCCCTCTTTGAGCAGATCGAACAGGCCAAGCGCCGGCTCTCCTATGACCTGAAGACTAAGCTACAATTTCAGGCAGAGACCATCGATCTCAAACTGGAGCTGCGTCGCCGCGAGTTTAACCAGGCCATCAACGAGGAACGGTCGTTGGTGCGCGAAGGGATTCAAGCCGTGATCGACATGGCAGGAGTGACGGTGAGTGAGATTGATGCCGTGGTGACAACCGGCGGCTCCTCGGTGATCCCCATCTTTCAGAAGATGTTGACCACTCTCTTTCCTAACGCAACCCTTGTACCGCTGGACACCTTTAGCGGTGTGACCAATGGGCTAGCGTTGCGGGCTTACCAGAGTCTAGCCAATATGTCAAGTGTCAGTCGCTAAATCGTGTTCAAGCTTCCACTCTGTGATGGTGCGGGTAGCTGTATCAAAATTGGCGCCGATGAGATGAAGAGTTTTGCCTGTTGAACGGTAGCGCTGTGCATACTGATTGTCTTTGATCTGCTGTAAGGCTTCGGCGGCGCTGCCGTCTAACTTGAACTCAAAAAGGTAGATGCGATCAGCTAACTCAATCACCGCATCAATGCGTCCCTGGTTGGTGTGCAATTCCGCATCGATTTTAAGACCAATGAGCTTAAAGATAAGGTAGAAAATCGTTTGGCAATATTTTTCCTGTTTGATCTGAATGTTATAGGGCACCTGGGCAAAGAAGATGGCCAGGGTGGCAAAGAATGCCTCCAACGCATTGGCCTGTAAGGCGTGTATGAGGTCCCATAGATGTTTCTCGACGAGTTCACGTTGGGTGCTTTTGTAAGAATTCAGCAAATAGTTGAGAAACGCATTTTCTACCTCATAGTTTGGATAGTAGAGGGTATACAACAACGTCTCTTTGTCATAATCCTTAATGGTCAAATAGCCGGTTTGGAATAGCAGCGGCGTGATGTTGAGATTTTCTAGTTCATAAGCGCTAAAAACTGTTTCGGGGACGACCAGATTTTCAATGATCTCAATGTCATAGTTTCGCTCCCGAATTAGATTAATCAGAAAGGTCGGTGTACCAGTTTCAAACCAATAGCTCGCAAAGCGCTGTTGTCTAAAAAAGAGCAACGTAGAAAAGGGGTTATAGACATTTTCTCCCCCTGGTGCAAAGCGAAAGCCGTTATACCAATAGCGCATTTGGTCTAGCAGTTCTGCTGTGGATATCGCTTCTTTTTTTGCAAAATCAGCCATATAATCAGCAAAGTGAATCCGGATTTCATCCTCAGTCAGACCAACAGTTGCAGCAAAAGTGGGGTTCGTCGTTAGATCGTCCAGGTTATTTAATCCTGAGAAGACGCCGACTTTGCTAAATTTACTGATACCGGTAAGAAACACAAAGCGAATATAGCGATCTAAGCTTTTGATCACCGTGTAGAACGCTTTAAGGACATCGCGCACGCGTTGCGCTTCTTCTAAATTATCAAGGTGGTCAAGAATCGGCTTGTCATACTCGTCAATCAGAATCACCACACGTTCTCTGGCGGCCAGTTGGCGAATCAGACTACCAAATTGTTGCTGATAGCCGTCTTCACGCAGGGTGATCCCGTGATCAAACGCTACATCCTGTAAGTACCCCTTGATGATGGACTTTAATTGCTCGGCATTATCGGCTGTATATTGACTGAAATCAAGATGAATCACCGGATGTTCTTTCCAGTCGTAGTCGCTCGCATAGAGCCAAAGCCCCTCAAACAGATCGCGATTGCCGTGGAAGATCTCAGATAGAGTGGAGACCAGCAGACTTTTGCCAAAACGACGTGGGCGCGAAAGGAAGTAGATCCCTTTGCGGTAGCGGACCAGCTCATAGATCCAGCGGGTTTTGTCCACATACAAGAAACCGCCTTCAATAATATCGCGAAACGTATAGAGGCCGACGGGCAAAGGCTTAACCATAGGCATCCCTTTGATTTGGGTAACCTGAACCAACAGAGGTATCAGTTACCTAGTACAGTTGGGCGTAAATACCACGGCAGTCAATAAGGCCACGCAACCCGTGGAAAAAGGCAGAAATTACTCTGGCCTTATTTACGCCGGGATTTACTAGTGTACCTCTATTTATGCTTGATGGCAACCCAAACCGAATTTGACGGGTGCATATCAAGATGGGAGCGCGTTTTTACGCTCACCGCGAGCCCGTGACTCGCAACCCGGCGAGTCACGGACTCGCGGTGAGCAGGTTGCCCCCAACTTGATATGCACCCGAATTTGACAACTAGCAAACGGAGTTTCCAGTGAACCTGCCTTTGATCCAGTACTATACCGTTTTACAACAGTATCTCCGGCCCCAGTGGCGGCGCTTACTGGGGCTGGCCTTGTTGCTCCTGGCCGGCATTGGCTTACAACTGTTGCCGCCCCAGCTCATTGGTCGTTTTCTAGATATGGCGACGACCGGTGCTTCCTTAGCCGCGTTGACACGATTGGCGGCGTGGGTCATCGGTGCGGTGGTGGTGCAGCAGGGTTGTGCCGTGTTGGCTGCCTACCTGAGTGAAGATATTGCATGGCTGGCCACTAACCGGCTCCGCTTTGACCTAATGGCGCACTGTCTGCACCTTGATCTCTCCTTTCACCATGCCCGCACACCCGGTGAGATGATCGAGCGCATAGATAGCGATGTGACCCTGCTCGCCAACTTTTTCTCCCAATTTGTGGGGTTGGTCTTGGGCAATCTGCTGCTGTTGCTGGGCGTGCTGGCGCTGCTCTTCCAGGTCGATTGGCGTATCGGGCTACTAGGGTTGGCGCTAGCGCTGGTGATGTTGCTGACGTTGGTGCGGCTGCGCAACCTGGGCATTCCCAGTGCGGTTGCCCATCGCCAGGCCAACGCCGATCTCTATGCCTATCTGGAAGAGCGTTTGGGTGGCATCGAAGAGATTCGAGCCAATGGCGCCGTGGCCTACACCATGCAGCGCTTTTATGCCCTCCTGCGCACCGTTTTCCACAAGAGCTTGTGGGAAAACTGGACCTTTAGCTTGCCCTTTGCCGGGCTGACAGTCCTAGGAGCGGTGGGCACAGGCGGGGTGCTGGCGCTCTGCGCCTACCTTTACAACCAACAAGCGCTGACCATTGGCGCCATCTATCTGGTCTTTCATTACATCACGCTCCTGAGTACGCCGATCAACGCGCTGACCCGCCAAATGGAAGAGTTTCAGCGCGCCGGCAGCAGTATTGTGCGGCTACGGGAGTTACAGGCTGTGCAAAGCCGATTGGCTGTAAAGCAAGCTAATGCGATATTACCCCCAACCCCTCCCCAACCCTCCTCTGCTCAGGGAGGGAGCCGTGATCTCGTTGGCAAGGATGCGGTGTTGCAAGAACAGGCTGCCTTGTCCGTCACCTTTGAGCAAGTCACCTTTGGTTATACAGCAGGTGTGCCGGTGTTGCAGGATATTTCCTTTCACTTGCAACCAGGAAAGATCCTAGGGTTGCTTGGCCGCACGGGCAGCGGCAAGAGTTCATTGGCGCGGTTGCTGCTGCGGCTGTATGACCCGCAACAAGGGCGCATTGGTCTGGGGAATGACGACCAATCCGATCTGCGCCACCTACCCCTCGCCCAGGTGCGCCAACAGGTCGGGCTGGTGACACAACAGGTGCAGTTGTTTCAGGCGACCTTGCGCGACAACCTAACCTTCTGGCATCCGGCCATCACTGACGACCAAATTTATCAGGCCCTCGCGGAATTAGGATTAATGGGCTGGCTGAAAAACTTGCCTGCTGGCCTGGACACCATGCTGACTGCCAGTGGGGGCAGTCTGTCGGCCGGCGAGGCGCAACTGATCGCTTTCGCCCGCATCTTTCTGCGTGATCCTGGGCTGGTCATTCTGGATGAAGCGTCGTCTCGACTGGACCCTGTGACCGAAGCGCGCTTGGCGGGGGCGATTGAGCGCTTATTGACAGGGCGTACTGCCATCATCATTGCCCATCGGCTGAGTACAGTACGCCGTGTTGATGAGGTTCTGATCCTTGACAACGGCAGGATGCTGGAATATGGGTCGCGCGCCGCATTGGAACAGAACGCCCATTCCCGGTTTGCCCATTTGCTCCAGACGGGGCTGTCGGAGGTGTTGGCATGAATGCAACCAACGAACCAATCCCCTGGCGTCACCTGTGGCGTTTGCTTTGCTTTCAACCATGGACCTATCTGCTCGTCACCGTGACCAAGTTGCTCTTTATCACGCTCCTGCCGCAGGCCACGGCCCTACTCATGCGCCAATTCTTTGATGGGTTGACCGGTGACGCGCCCTTCGTTTGGGGCATCAATGGTCTGGTCTGGCTACTCATCGGGATTGGCGTAGCGCGCGCCGTAGCAACAGTCGTCGATGTGGTGGGCAACCGTCTCTTTCGTCATCCGTTGGGTGCGCTCTTGCGCAAGAATCTCCTCACCCACCTGTTTGCACGACCGGCGGCGCAAGCCTTGCCCATGTCACCCAGCGAAGCGGTCAGCCGCCTGCGCGATGATGTGATTGTCACGGTCAATTTTCTCTATACAACGACCTTTTTCGTCGCTCATCTGCTCTTTGCCCTGATCGCCGTGGTGGTAATGGTGCGCATTGATCCTTGGGTGACGGTGCTCGTCTTTGGCCCGTTGCTCGGTGTGGTGATCATTGCCAACCGCGTGCGCAAGCGCATGGAACGGCTCTTTCAGGCCAGCCGCGCAACTACCGACCAAATTACCAACTTCATCGGTGAAATCTTCGGCGCCGTACAGGCGGTGCAGGTCGCGACGGCGGAGTCGCCTGTGCTCGCCCACTTTCAAACCCTCAATGAAGCGCGCCGCCAGGCCATGGTGCGCAGTCGGTTACTCAATGCATTGCTGGAAGCTGTCTTTCGCAACATCACCAGCCTGGGGGCAGGTTTGATTCTGCTGGTGGCCGCGAATGCTATCCAAAGTGGCAGCTTTACCGTGGGTGACTTTGTGCTCTTCGCCTTTTACCTGGGCGCGATCAACGAGACGGTTCACATCATTGGGATGACCATGACAGAGTTGCGCCAGGCGCGAGTCTCCTTTGTGCGGCTGGCGGCCATGGTGCAAGATGCGCCGGTTACGACACTGGTTACGCATGGTCCAGTCTACCAGATTGGTCCCTTGCCCACCGTTGTGCATCCGGCCAAAACCCCTGCGGATCAGTTGCAGTTACTGGAAGTGCGCAACCTCAGCTATCACTACCCAAGTAGCGGGCCAAGTAGCGGGCGCGGCATCGACGCCATTTCCTTTACGCTGCCGCGTGGGTCGCTCATCGTCATTACGGGCGAGGTCGGCGCGGGGAAAACCACCTTGCTCAAGGTATTGTTGGGCCTGTTGCCCTGTGACAGTGGTGAAATCGACTGGAATGGGGAACGGGTGGCTGACCCGGCTACCTTTTTTGTGCCGCCACGGGCAGCTTACACGGCCCAAGTGCCGCGCCTCTTTAGCGACACCCTGCAAGAGAACATCTTGCTCGGCTGGCCGGCCACGGAAAGCGCACTGACGCACGCGATTCAGACGGTGGTGTTGGCGCCGGACGTTGACCAACTCCAACAGGGCTTGGCGACACACGTGGGGCCACGGGGCGTCAAGCTGTCCGGCGGGCAGATACAACGCGCCGCCGCGGCGCGCATGTTGGTGCGGCGCGCAGAGTTGCTGGTCTTTGATGATCTTTCCAGTGCACTGGATGTGGAGACAGAGGTGCAGATCTGGAAAAGTTTGTTGCAGCAGAAGGGGAATCTTACTGTGTTGGCGGTTTCACACCGACCTGTGGCATTGGCTTACGCGGATCAGGTCATCAGGTTGGCGCAAGGGAGGGTGGTGTCAGAAGCAGGGTTAGCGCAAAGCCATAGTTGACAATTCCTTCTGATCAAGGAACAATAGAAGAAACATCGTAACTACTCAGCCTACCCGCTCTTAGCCAGTCCGTGACTGGCGCCGGTCACGGACCGGCTAGGAGCGGGCTGAGTAGTTACGAAACATCTTTAATAACTATACGCTCGACTGCCATTAATGGTGCTTTACACCCACTACGTGAAGAGAATCAAAACGCACCACCCACACGGGTGCGCGATTCTTATCTGTGAGCGAGTCGAGCATAGCAAAGCAAAGAGAGAAACTAGGAGGAGCAGCTTATGAGCACCCCAATTGTCGCAGCCCAACTCTACACCGTCCGCGAATTTACCAAGACCGCGGCCGATTTGGCCGCGAGCCTGCGCAAAGTGAAAGAGATTGGTTACACCGCGGTCCAGGTCTCCGCGATTGGCCCCATTCCCCACACTGAGGTCAAGCAGATGGTCGATGACCTTGGCCTGACCATCTGTAACACACATATCGGTTACGATCTGCTCTGGAATGACCTGGATAGCGTCATTGCTCAGCACAAATTATGGAACTGTAAACATGTGGCCATTGGCAGTATGCCGGCGCCCTATCGTGAGGCTGGCGAAGATGGCTTCAAGCGCTTTGCCACTGAGGGATCACAAGTAGGCGAAAAGCTTCATGCCGCCGGTCTAACCTTTAGCTATCACAACCATAGCTTTGAGTTTGTTCGCTACCCCTACAATGGCGGCAGCCGCACCGGCCTTGACATTATCTACAGCGAAAGTGACCCGCGCTATCTGCAGGCAGAGATCGACACCTATTGGGTGCAACATGGCGGCGGCGACCCCATTGCGTGGACGCGGCGCATGAAGAATCGAATGCCGGTCATTCACTTAAAGGATATGGTGATGAGCGAAGGCAAACAGACCATGGCCGAAGTGGGCGCCGGCAACCTTAACTGGCCGGGCATTCTCGCCGCGTGTCAGGAAGCCGGCGTCGAATGGTATGCAGTGGAACAGGATATCTGTCCCGGCAATCCCTTTGACAGCCTGGCCATCAGCTATCAGAATCTGCAAAAGATGGGCTTATCATAGAGGCAGTGAGACAGTGGGACAGTGAGACAATAAGACAGTAAAACTGTCCTACTGATTACTGTCCTACTGATTACTGTCCTACTGTCCTACTGATCGCTAGCTTAAAAGGGGAAGAGACGCACCCTCGCTTCTTCTGTCAGCGGACTGCCATATTCACAGACCTCAAACGATTCCGCGTACTGCACCTGGGCGCCTTTGGCATCGCCATAGCGTGTGATCAGTTGCTTGCGGTAGAGATCAGCTTGCAGCCGCAGTCGCGCATCCTGCCGTTGGCGCAGCCAAGCGCGGCGGTCCTCTTCTCCAGCGGGCACTTCTTCCAAGTAGCGACCATTATACGGTAGCCACTCATACATCTGTGAGGTGTGACAGTGGAGCGCGTTTACCTTCTGCTCCACCACCTCGTCAATCGCAACAACCACATCGGGCTGAAAGGGGTAGGGCTTTTGAAAGCGATCCCACGTGTGGACGATGACCGGCATGACGCGCAAATGGGGCACATGGGCGACGACATTGGGCACCGTCACCATGTATGAGGCATCTTGCACCAACTGTGAGGTGTAGCGGTGATCGGGGTGATAGTCATTGGGGCGATGAACCGTGATGAGATCGGGCTGAAACTCACGAATGAGGGCAATCACCTGATAGCGATTTTCCAAAGTGGGCAGCAGCGCGCCGTCATGAATATCCAGCGTAATATACTCCACGCCGAGCTGCGCGCCGGCATTAGCCGCTTCCTGCCGGCGCCGCCATGCCAATGGCGCACCACCCTGCTCATGATGACCGGCATCACCATTGGTCAGGCTGACCAGCTTGACTTGATGGCCATGACGGGCGTAAAGCGCCGCCGTTCCTCCGGCTGAATAGTCAGGATCATCGGGATGCGCGCCGACAATCAGGATCCTCAGTTTATCTGACATAACATTATTCCTTCTGCTTGCTGATAGATAGATTGCCACCGTCGCTAAAGTCACAATAGGTGAGAATGCGGGCGGTGGCGGCCAGGACATGACGGGTCATTTCTGCTTGGGCCAACAGCACATTGCCTTGACGCAAAGTGTAAATGAGATGGACGTGTGACTCAATGTGCGTGTCTACCTCTGTGGGCGGCAACAGGCTGGTAGCTTCATGGAGAAAACGATTGATGCGTGAACGCAACCCCGAAACCACTTCTAATAACATGGAGTGGCTGGCAATTTCCCACAGCGTGTTATGAAAATGATAATCACATTCCTGTAGTTGTTGAATATCTTCATTTTTAGCCGCGAGCCGCATATGGCCAACAATGGCCTTGAGTACTTCCTCGGCCTCGGTGGTCCAACGCTCCATGGCCCGTTCCACCACAAAACGTTCCAACACCACACGCAAGGAGGAGATTTCTTCGATCTCGGCACGGCTGGGCGCGTAAACAAAAGTACCTCGGTGCGGGGATTTGTCCACCAATCCCTCTTCCACCAACCGTTGAATTGCCTCACGCACAGGGATGCGACTCATCCCCAGGCGTGCCGCAACATCGCGCTCCACCAAGCGTGTGCCGGGGCGTAGTGCACCAGTGCGTATGGCGTCGCGTAAACGCTCTGCTGCTTCGTCGCTCAATGTGCGCTGTTCCACACGTTCAAGCCGGAATAGGTCCATGCAACCAGCCCTTTGCTCTGTTTCAATCTGATAAGGTCATCAAAATCTGTGGGTGCAATCGTGCCGTCTTTTGCCGGGAAGCGCAGCGATTCCACCTCTTCGTCTCTACGCGGATCTGTTATAATGACGAGCAGCACAAGAAGTAACCCATTACTCGTGTAAAAAGTGTACCTTCTTGGCGCTCGTTAGTATAAAAACTGTGCCTATTTTATGCAAGATGGCGCAAATCGTCAATATGCCAAAAAATGAGAAGCACCCTGTGCGCAAACCTACTGATTTCTTGTCGATTTCACTTTAGGATAGTGCTCAAAAGCTTAAACTTTTCATGAAACTTTCATCTTAATATGCTATGGCATCACGCCTAACCACAATGAATCGACTATGCTAACCTGGACTGATTTTCAAGGCCCCAATGCTGGTTATGTTCTAGAGTTATACGAACGCTATCAACGAGATCCCTCCTCGGTTGATCAAGCGACACGCGCCTTTTTTCAACAGTGGCAGCCACCCGAATCTTTCCCTTCACAAAATGGCGCAAGCGCACCCATGCTTCCACGAACGCCCGCAGTTGTTCCGGGTAGGGTGGCAGAAGCAGATCTGCAAAAGGCGGTGGGTGTCGCCAATTTGGCCCAATCTATTCGGGAATATGGCCATTTGGCGGCACAACTGGATCCCCTGGGCGCCGCGCCACCAGGCGAACCTTCGCTCGCGCTTGACTATCACGGCCTGACTGAGGCGGATCTCCAGCGCTTGCCGGCCAGCTTGGTTGGTGGACCCATCGCCGCACGGACCACCAATGCTTGGGAAGCGATTCAAGCGTTGCGTAACATCTATTCAGGCGGCTCCACCGGCTACGACTTTGACCATCTGCGTATTCCCGAAGTGCGCACCTGGCTACGCGAGGCAGTGGAAGCTGATAGCTATGGCCCAGCCGCCCAGCCGATTGATGAAGTAAAACTGCTGGAGCGGCTGACCCAGGTCGAGAGCTTTGAACATTTTATCCAGAGCAATTTCCCCGGCAAGACCCGCTTCTCGATTGAAGGGCTGGATATGTTGACGCCTATCTTAGATGAGGTGATTGCTCACGCCGTCAACAGCGGCATCTACGAGATTCTGATTGGCATGGCCCATCGTGGACGCCTCAATGTGCTGGCGCATATTTTGGAAAAACCCTATCGCGATCTGCTCATTGAGTTCAAAGACCCAGTCAACAGCGCCTCGCTGACCCGTCTTAGCCAACTGGGTTGGACTGGCGATGTGAAATATCATGCCGGCGCCGAACGCGCAGTGCAGGGGGCGCAGGCCATCAACCTGACGGTACGCATGGCGCCCAACCCCAGCCATCTGGAGCATGTCAATCCCGTGGTGGAAGGGATGGCGCGCGCAGCCGGCTCCTTTGTTGATGAACCGGGACCGCCGCGGCAAGACCAACTACGTTCCCTGCCGATTCAGATCCATGGGGACGCGGCCTTTTCCGGTCAGGGCATTGTGGCCGAAACGCTTAACTTTACCCGTCTCGATGGTTACAGCACCGGCGGCACCATTCACATCATCGCCAACAATCAAATCGGCTTTACCACGGATCCTAGCCATACGCGCAGCACCCTCTATGCCAGCGATTTGGCCAAGGGCTTCAAAATCCCGATCATCCATGTCAACGCCGATGACCCCATTGCCTGCATCCGGGCTGCGCGGCTGGCCATAGGCTATCGCAATCACTTTAAACGTGATTTCTTTATTGACCTGATTGGCTACCGCCGCTATGGTCACAATGAAGGGGATGAACCGCGTTTCACCCAACCCAAGATGTATCAGATCATTGACGCACTGCCAACGGTGCGGCAGCAGTGGGCCGAGCGTTTGGTAGAAACCGGCAAAGTAGCCGCAGAGACCCCCGATGAACTTGTGCAACAACGCCTGACAGAATTGCAACAGATCTTGGATGATATCGGCACGGACGAAGCCGTCGCACCGGAAATCGAGTTAGCGCCCCCTGGTGCGGCGCGCAAAGTGCATACAGCCGTGGCGGCAGCAACCTTGCGTGAACTACACCAAGCGCTCATGCAACTGCCCCCTGACTTTACACTCCACAGCCGCTTACAGCGCATCCGGCGGCGCAACGAAACCGCGCTCGATACAGAAGATGAGCCGACCGTTGATTGGAGCACGGCGGAGCAGCTCGCCTTGGCCTCGGTCTTGGCGGAAGGGATTGCCATTCGGATTACGGGGGAAGATGTCAAACGCGGCACCTTTAGTCACCGCCACGCCGTGCTCTTTGACGCCGAGAATGGCAATCCCTATACGCCGTTGCATCACCTACCTCAGGCCAAAGCCGCTTTTGAAATCCATAACAGCCCATTGAGCGAAGCCGCAACCATCGGCTTTGAATATGGTTACAATATTGAGCGGCCAGAACGGATGGTCATTTGGGAGGCGCAATATGGTGATTTTGTCAACACTGCCCAGGCTGTCATCGACGAGTTTGTCGTAGCCGGCTTTGCCAAGTGGGACCAGACGCCGTCACTGGTGCTCCTCTTGCCCCACGGCTATGAAGGACAAGGCCCCGATCATTCGACTGGGCGCCTGGAACGTTTTCTGCAGATGGCGGCGGAGATCAACATCCGCATTGCCTATCCCACGACGGCCGCGCAATATTTCCACCTGCTGCGGCGACAGGCGCTCTTGCTCCAGACCGATCCCTTGCCGCTGATTGTTATGACCCCCAAAAGTTTGTTGCGCCATCCGCTGGCCGCCTCCACCTTGCAGGAATTAGCCACGGGAAAATGGCAGCCCATGTTGGATGATCCGCTGCTGATCAGTGGTAAGCGCAGTCGGGATGCTGTGCAAAAGCTGATTTTGTGTAGCGGTAAGATCTACGTCGATTTGGTTACCAGTGACCTGCGCGAGCAGACGCCAGAAATCGCCATTGCGCGCGTTGAACAGCTCTATCCCTTCCCCGCTGACGATCTCGACGCGCTCTTTGCCGGCTATCCCAATCTGACCCAGCTATATTGGGTGCAGGAGGAGCCGCGCAACATGGGGGCATGGGCTGCCGCCAAACCGCAACTGGAGGTTATTACCCAACGCCGCTGGCCACTGCACTATATTGGTCGACCGCGTCGGGCCAATCCAGCCGAAGGGTCGACCGCTTGGCACAAAATCAACCAAGCCAACTTGATAGAGCGCGCCTTTACCGCTGAATGATCGCTTGACCTCAGCATTTTTGCGGTCACACAGCGAACCAATGACCAATAACCAATAACGCTCATATGAGCCACGAATAATTAACATGGGAGTAACTATGGCGACCAATATTATTGTCCCCGCATTAGGAGAATCGGTGGTGGAGGCGACCGTAGCCCGTTGGTTGAAAAATGTCGGCGATCCAGTCAAGGCGGGCGAGGCCGTAGTCGAGTTAGAGACCGATAAGGTTGATCTCGAAGTCCCTGCTGACAAGGATGGTGTACTAGGTAAGATCGAGCGTGAAGCGGGTGCCGATGTTCAGATTGGAGACGTGTTGGGCGTGATTGAGGAAGGCGCCGCCGACCAACCTTCTGCTAATGGCGCAACTGCGCAAGCTGCGGCAGCACCGGCTGCAGAGCCACAAAGTGCATCACAGGAACCAAGACCAGAGCATGAGACACCCGCGCCGACTGCATCGACGCCGGACCCCGCCAAGGAAGAACGGGCGACGCCGGTTGCCAAGCGGGTCGCGGCCGAACAAGGGATTGACCTTGGCGACGTCCACGGCGCCGGTCCTGGGGGGCGTGTCACTAAACAAGATGTGGAAAATTATTTACGCACGCAATCCAGCGCTACGCCTGCTAAGCCGTCTGCGCCCCATGCCACGCCGCCACACGTCGATCAGACTACGGCTGACCCCCGTGGCGAAACGCGTCAACGCATGAGCCGACGGCGGCGCACGATTGCCGAACGGCTGGTGCAAGCGCAGCAGACGGCAGCCATGCTTACGACTTTTAACGAGATCGACATGAGCGCGATCATGGACCTGCGCAAGCGACGCAACCCTGAGTTTGAAAAGCGTCATGGGATCAAAGTCGGCTTTATGTCTTTCTTTACCAAAGCGGTGATTGGGGCGCTCAAAGCCTTCCCACCCCTGAATGCCGAAATCCAAGGCGATGAAATCGTGCTCAAACAGTACTATGACATTGGCATTGCCGTCGGTGCCGAAGAGGGGTTGGTGGTGCCGGTCTTGCGCGATGCCGGTCGTCTTTCCTTTGCGGCGATTGAAGCAGCGATCAAGGAATTTGCCCGCAAGGTGCAGGAAGGGACGCTTTCGATCGAGGATCTGCGCGGCGGCACCTTTACGATCACCAATGGCGGCGTCTTTGGCTCACTGCTCAGCACCCCGATTCTCAACCCGCCGCAGGTCGCTATTCTGGGTATGCACAAGATTGAAGAACGTCCCATTGCGCTCAAGGGTGAGGTTGTGATCCGCCCTATGATGTATGTGGCCTTGAGCTACGATCATCGCATTGTCGATGGCCGAGAAGCCGTACAATTTTTGGTCAAAGTCAAAGAGTTGCTAGAAGATCCCGAAGCGTTGCTGTTGGAGGGGTAGTGTTCGACTGATATTAGAAAATAGCTCATATAGGTCTACGGGTGAAATCGCTTCGTTTCTCTCTGATCATTGTAGCAATTTCACCCCTTCGCCCCTATGAGCGTAGAAAATTGACCAGTGATACACCTGACAGGTTTCCAAAACCTGTCAGGTGTGTACGTAGCCAAGATTAATAGAACCCAGCGATCTCAGCCGCTGTACAAACATGTGCGCCGGTCGGCACGGCCCGGCAAGTCCCGGTTTATTACGGTGGCGCAGCCGCAAAGATGCGTTGTAAGATGTCCGCCCGTTCTGTCGGCTCCGCCCAACGCGGTTGGGCAAAATCTTCGAGAACACCGGTGAGAATTTCAGTGTTCAGCAAACGCCCTTGGTAAATCGTGTGGCGTATGTAAAGCTCTGTACGCGTCTCCCAACTCCACATCTGATCAAAAAAGAAATTACCCAAGCCATAGGCAATCATGCTGGGACCGTGCTCATCATCATTGCCATAGGGTTCTAACGCCTGTGGCACATGGCTCTGTACGCCGGTAACGATGTCAACGCCTGCTTCACGCAACTCACGAAATTCGATAACCTGTTCAGCGGTCGGGTAGGGGAAGTAGGTCTCTACATACTGAAGTTCGACCGATACGATGTCCACTTCCTGTGCTGCCTGGCGCACTGCGGCCAAGATCTCCTCTTTGCGGTCGTAATAATAACAGGCGCCCGGTTCGCTCTCCGTCACCCAAGCCGTGGAGGGACCAAAGGCGAGCACAGCGAAAAAGGCAAAGGTGTTACCATTATGCTCCCAGTGCAACGGCGCGCACGCTTCCTCAATGGTCAAGCCGCTGCCATAAATGGGAATATGGTGATCTTTGTAGAACTGCAGTGAGCGGCGGGCGCCGTCTCGGCCAAAGTCATTGACATGGTTGCCGCTGAGACCTACAATGTCGGTCCCTACGGCAGCCAACGCTTCCCAGTAGGAGGTATGGCTACAGAGCACCAGGTTGTCAACAGTATTGTTGACGACACAATCATCCAGAAAGGGCACTTCATTGCTGATGTGGGTAATATCGGCCGCGGCCAGGGTGGCCGATATGATGGCGGCCGGAAAGAGCACCCCTTTGCGCTCCATCATTGCCGCCGTGGCGCGGGACATGGCGGTGACACCGGTCATCATCAGGGTGGTCAAGGCTGAAGGATCGCGGTTGGTGGCTGGTAACGCCAACCGCTGGCGCAGTAATGGCGTCAGCAAGGTTGCGCCCACACCCTCCACCCGGACAGCAATACCCAGAGGATAGGTTGTGGTGTCAAAATGGTTATCGAGCAGATTGTAACCATCGACAGTGAGCACCTTGAAGCGGGGGTCAAGCTGGTCAAAGGCGACGATGCCCAAGGCACCAGGGGTGTGTTCTAGGTTGTCGAGCAAGGCCGTGACACCCACGACTGGACCTGCCGGCGCCCCCCACGGCCCGCGCAACATGGCCGCGGCGTCAGGTGTTATCATTAAACTGCCGTGGCCAAAGCCTTGCCACCGTTGTTGCAACTCAGTGAGGGGTATATCATCTGTCACTGTTGCAAAGGGGGCCACGACTGCGTAAAATCGTTCAAAGAGCATGCCGTCACCCTGTCCAGGCTGAGAGACCAAAACACGGGCATGCGCATTCTCCAGTTGATCGAGCACGATCAAAGGCTGCGGTCCACTGCTGGTGAGCAGTTGTGGAGTCTCTAGCAGTGAATTTAAAATCTGCTTTGCATAGGGATCCGGCAGATTGGGCGCAAGGGCCACCGTGATCGGGCCATCAATCAATTCTAGGGAGCCGCCAACTGGGCCAAACTGACGAGCGGGAGGCAGCGGCACTCTGGCTGGCGGCTGAATCAAAAAAGTGCAGCCGCTTGCCAAACAGAGCAAAGCCAAACTCATTATACGCCAACCAACTCTTTGGGCGCGTCTCCACAATTGTGTGCAGGGATGCACGGCAACAGAAAATTTTGTCAATGGACACATCTCTTACTGAGCAAAGGATGATAGTAACTGTTGCCATTCAGTATAAAGGATATGTCGGCAAGACAAAAAGCTAGATAGCAGCAGATTCCAGTTTTATAGGGGGAAATAGATAGATGCGGCTCTGCCTTATCAGAACCGCATCTATCCAGGTTAGCTGGGCCGATTGTTGCAGCCGTTATTTATACTCGCGAGCAGCACAGGCAGTAGCAGTTTACTCCTGTATAAAATGATACTTCCTGGCGCTCGTCGGTATATTATCCAAGTCGCAGGACCTGACCGATGTAAATATAATTCGGATCGTGGATGCCATTGATTTGCATGAGGTGACGCACCGATGTCCCATGTCCTTTCGCAATTTCGCTCAGGGTGTCACCAGCCTTGACCACATAGCGTCCATAACCGCCGTCGCCGTGGTGATCATGGCCGCCATCACCATGCTGATCGTGACCGTCGTGGGGATAATAGCTGGGGCCGCCATAAATGTTGGGAATGCAAATGTGCTGACCCACGTAGATGTAACTGGCGTTGCTAATCCCATTGGAACTGGCCAGTGCATAGGTATTCATCCCAAAGCGGGCAGCAATCCGAGAAAGATTATCGCCCGGCCGGACATAGTAATAACTGGCACAACCTGCCGGAGCACCGCTGCTGCCCGGAATATGGAGACGCTGACCGACATAGACATAGTTGGCGTCGCTGAGGCCATTAGCAGCCTTTAATGCATTAACGGTTACCCCATAGTAGCGGGCAATCTGGGAGAGGGTTTCACCCTTTCTGACAATATGAAAACCCCCACTTTGCGCGGGGGCTGCCTCGGGGGCGGCGAAAGCTGCGGTGGGGATCATTGTGGCAGCTAGCGCTAGTACCAGTAGCATTACAAGACTTCCCCGACGCAATACGTTCACTGATGGTAGGATACTGAACATTTCATGCTCCTTTTCAATTTGGCTCATATAGGGATGCGGCTGAAATTGCCATTTTTCTCTTTGAGGAGTCGTGCAATTTCAGTTTGCCGCCCATATGAGCGTTTAATTTGAACAGCGATGGGTTTGATCAACCTGGTTAAGCTTCTACCAGTTCTTCACCGATCCTATGCCGGTTCAGTAGAACTAGTATAACAGATGTTTGACATCAAGCTGTGATAAAGCTGACCATTAGCATACGCAACAAGCGTTGTTTAATCGTTGATCGCTTATAATGTAAGACGCAAACTGTGGAGATTTTGATGCGCAAAAAGTAAACAGATTTTGTCCAATCATCAGGTGCAGATTGGTCCTCTGAGTATGTTGTCACTATTTTAGGATTTTTGTGAGAATAATGCTGTAAAAGTTTGGCTTATATAAGTGCGCGGCTGAAATTGCCATTTTTATATGCGGGAAATCGTGCAACTTCAATTTAATATGTGGAAGTGCGTTGCACAGGTAGAGGATGAGACTATACTCGGTTCAAAATGAGATCTGAAATTTGGGAGAGACTGGGGATAGAGATTGGAGATGATGTGCACAAACCTCCAATCTCCTCTGCAACAGCCTTAGAGCAAAGGCGAACTCCGCTGTACAAATTGGAAGGGTACATTCCACGGATCACGCAAAAAGAGCAACTTATCGCCGCGGGCGGTCGCGCTGACATCGCCGATCAGCGTGGCGCCGGCTGCCACCATACGGTCTCGATCCGCCTCAATATTGGTGGAGCTAAAGGCGAGATGGAGATTATACGGACTCATATTGGCATAATCTGGGAGCGCCGCTGCTGGGTTATTATAAAGTTCCACCATACTCCCCGCATCGTCTGCAATAAAGTGCATATAGGGTGATTCCTTGCTGGCTACGACAATGCGCATTCCCAGGTGCTCGGCATACCAGGCTGCCATCGCCGCCGGTTCTGGTACATTGATTGCAACGTGCTCAAGCTTCATAGCAAAAGTCTCCTTGAGTTTTGGGCAGTAAAACGCAATTGTATGGCCCTTGCTCAATGAGCACATACAACCCGGCATACCACCATTTTAGGATAATACAAATAAATAAATAGTCGGGGTAGCTTTCTATACTAGCGCTATTTGCCGTATAGTAATGCAGTAGTATTCAGTTTACCAGTGACAGCCATCTTCGTCCAACGCCGCGAATCCTTAGGGCGCATTTCAATTCCGTGGCGGAAAGACCCACCTACAAAGTTTTCAGTAGACAGGAATCAGTCGGCAGTGATCAGGGTACAGACGACTGTCTACTGAAAACAGAGCACTGATTCCCCACATTTGTAAATTCCTTTTGCCGCTACTAATCTACTTCTGTGCCTGTCGCCATGCGGCATATTCGGCCTTGGTCGCTTCGTTGGGGGGGTAGACACCAATAATGCTGGCGCCGCCGGCAACCTTCTGTTGGATAAACTCTTCAAGGCGCTCCTGTTCGTAGGCGTCGTTGGCCACTTCCTCGGCCACCTTGGCCGGGATCGCGACGACCCCTTCGGCATCACCCACCAACACATCACCGGGCATGATGAGCACGCCGGCGCAGCCAACTGGCACATTCATCTCGAGCGGATGGTGGATCATAAAGGAGGTGGCGGCGTGGGCGCCTTTGACATAGGCCGGGAAATCCAGCTCACGGTAGCCAGGCGTATCACGCAGCGCACCATCGGTGACCAGACCGCGCGCACCACGGGCAATCAAGCGGGTGGCCAGGATGTTGCCCAAGGTAGCCGCGCGTACATCGCCCCTGGCATCAATGACCAAAATATCATCTTTGCCCACACTTTCGACGGCAACACGCTGCACATTCTTGGTATTGTCATAGAGTTCATCCACCAGATCCTCGCGCATGGGCACATAGCGCAGGGTAAAGGCATAGCCGACCATGCGCATATCTGGGCGCAGGGGGAAGAGTCCCTGTAAAAAGGTATTGCGAAAGCCACGCTTGCTCAGTTGTGAGGTGAGTGTGGCGGTGGAGACGGTGTGGAGTTTTTCAAAAGCTGCAGGGGTAAGGGTGATTGGACGTTGTGACTGGCTCATAGTGATCTATACGCTTTCTGCTTTGTTAGTTATCAAAGTAGGCTGTTCGTTCCCCGCGCCAGACCTGAAATACAACAGGGATGCGTCCCATATGATTGGGATCAATATCCGGTGGCAACTCAGGTTCCGCAAACCATGCCTGCTCGCGCACCTCATGGGCGTGGGTTGGTGGGGTAACGGGCGGCTTTGCTAGCGGTCGGCAGAGAAAGACAAATTGATAAAGGTGATGGCGGCTGCGTCCGCCCCAATGGCGTGAATCAAAGACGCCGGCCAATCCGGTAACCTCGCAGTGGACGCCGGTCTCCTCCAGAGCCTCGCGCACAACGCCCGCTGCGGCTGTCTCACCGACTTCCAGCACGCCACCAGGCATGGCCCACAGGTCATTGTCGGCGCGACGGATCAGCAACAGACGGCCTGCGTCATCCATAATAGCAGCATCACCGACAGCAAAAGGCGTGATTTGGGCAAGTACCGTGTTCCGGAGTGGCTCAATATTTTCTAACGTATCACCAGAGGCCAGTGCCAACATCTCCAGCGCAATGGTCTGGATGGCCGTATAACGCTCTTGGTTATAAATGTCATCATGGCTAAAGCGCAGCCCGTGGGCAGCCATCGCCCGCAATTGGTCAGCCCAGAGGGCAATTTGTTGGGCAGGATTCATGGTGTGTCTCCTTGGGCTAGTTTAGCCGTGCACGCTGCTCTCGGCAGGTGCGCTGATAGGTCGCCCAGGCATCGTGAAAGCCATGCCACCGGTGGCGGGGATAGAGCGGCGGGGATAGAGTGGCGGGCGGTAATGATCAAGTAAGGGCATTGCTTATTCGCTGGACAGCAATCTACGTTCCAATTCGGCACGACTGATCAATTTTTGCGTACGCCGTTGGCTAATAAGCTGCCAAAAACTATCGCTTTGTGCTAGCTGTAACTGCTCTTCATCCCAATCAACTGTGCTTAGGATAGTCGCCACTGGTTTCCCATTTTGGTTCATATTGCAACTGAATCTCAATTTGGTTCATATTGCAACTGAATCTCAATTTCGTCAAGAATATGTGCTCTTTCATCGGCGCGCAAATCTGCTAAATCATTGCGTACACCTTCAGCAAATGCAATTTCGTACATCGTAGATATTTACTTTACCACCGCGTTGCTTGGAATTTCCAGCCTGGTTGCACCTTCTGCATCTCGATCTCGTCGTTGCGCTCGGTCAGGCCGCAGGCCTTGTACTGCTCATGCAGCTTAGCCAACACCGCACGGTCGAGTTCAACCCCCAACCCTGGCTCATTACTCACCGTGACGCAGCCATCTTCGATAGGGATGCGCCCGCCGACCAAGACCTCTTCCGACTGCCAGGGATAGTGGGTGTCACAGGCATAGGTGAGGTTGGGCGTGGCGACGGCCAGGTGAGCCATGGCCATAAGTGAAATGCCCAGGTGGCTGTTGGAGTGCATCGAGAGGCCGCGGCCAAAGGTCTTGCAGATGCGCGCCAGTTCAATGGAGGCGCGAAGACCGCCCCAGAAATGATGGTCACTCAAGATAATATCTTCCGAGCCGAGACGCACACTGCCCGGAATGTCCTCGAAGGAAGTCGTACACATATTGGTGGCAAAGGGAATGTTGAGCGCCTGGCGCGCCTTGGCCATATTTTCCTGGCCGCGCACCGGATCTTCGTAATATTCAAGCACCCCTTCCAGTCGTTTGCCGATGCGGATCGCAGCCTCAACGCTCCAGATGGCGTTGGGATCCAGGCGCAGCGGCGTGCCAGGGCCAAAGGCTTCGTACATGGCCAGGATCGCGTCGGCTTCTTCATCGGGTGGGAACACACCGCCTTTGAGTTTGATCGATTTGAAGCCAAAGTACTTACACATGGCTTGCGCCTGCGCCACGACGCCAGCCGGGTCGAGCGCGGCTGCTTGTCTGGCCGCGGCCCAACCACTGGCGTTGGGGTCCGTGCCAAATTCCAGCTCGCCACCGACGCCTTCATATTTGTAGAAAAGATAAGCAGAGAACTCGGCCCGTTCCCTAACACGGCCCCCCAATAGATCACAGACCGGCCGACCTGTGGCCTTGCCCATGAGATCCATAAGCGCCACTTCAATTGCACTGTTGACATGGACGATGCGGCGGTGATCCCACGGCATTGCGCCCCGTTCGTGGGCGCCTTCATCGCCAAAGCGGTCAAAGAGTGCCTGTTGAATGGCGTTGAGTTGGAAGGGATCTTGACCAATCACCACTTCACGTGCTGCTTCCAATGCGGCAAGAGTGCCTGAACTGCCCGGTACTTCTCCCAAGCCATAGGTATTGTCGTCGGCCACCACTTCCACAATGGCGCGCAAGGCATAGGGCGCATGAAGCCCAGCCGCGTTGAGCAGGGGCGGGTCGGTAATTGCAATGGGGGTGACATGCATGTCGGTAATTTTCATGGCATTGGCTCGCTTTCGAGTTTTTTGTGCGAATTTGGTTGATGATTCAGTCATTGAGGCCGGATTTAATTTTAGTTGTTGCGCCCAGTTTTCTAGTGTCAGCAGAAGGGCCCTTTAGTCAGTTGGGGGCGCCATTGCCAGGCGCACCTGGTTGCGTACATGCCGCAACCAGGCCGTGCGTTTCATCTGCCGGCCGGCTTCCAGCAATTTGGTCAGGATAGGACCGGTCACCCCTGCTAATAGTTGGCTTTCTGCCGCTTCACGATAGTCACCGCCAGCCAAAGCCCAAATGCCGACCCGTTCACCATCATAGCGCCAAACTTCCTGGATGCCCAGTGCGGCGAAGATGGGAAATTTGTTGAGTGAGGGGCTGGTAATATCGATTTCAATCGTCTTATCCCTTCACGCTCCCCGCCGTCAATCCGGCGACCATGAAGCGCTGGCCGTACATGTAGAAGATCACCACGGGGATGGAGATGATGAGCGAAGCCGCCATCAACATGCCCCACGGGTAGATGTCACCAAAGATCGTCTGCGCCAACCCCACCGGCAACGTCATCAAACGCTCACTGCTGATGAAGACAAAGGCAAAGAGAAACTCTTTCCAGGCATTGGTAAAGGCAAAGAGGGTCACTGCCAGCAGCGCCGGCGCTGTCAGCGGTAAGGTCACGCGGAGGAACGCCTGCATGCGCGTGGCTCCATCAACCATGGCCGCGTGCTCCAACTCTTCCGGAATGGCGCGATAATAGCCCATGAGCAGCCAGGTGGCAAAGGGAATCATGCCTGTGGGATAGGTGAGGATTAGCGCCAACCGTGTGTTGATCACTCCCAGGTCGGCCAAAATGCCATAGAGGGGGATAAACATGAGCGCACCGGGCAACAGGTAGGTGATCAACAAAATGGTCGTCATGGTCTGGGCGCCCCAGAAGCGCAAGCGGGCCAGCGCATAACCGCCCATCGCTGCGATAAAGACCGCCAACACGGTCGTCGTTACGCTGACAATGACCGAGTTTTGGAACCAGAGCGTAAAGGGCTGCTCAATAAAGAGCCGGTTAAACTGCTCCAGCGTCCACGGCTCTGGCCAAAAGATGCCATACCGTTCGCCAATTTGGGCGTTGCCCTTAAAGGCGGTGATGAGGATCCAGTAGAAGGGGAAGAGAACAAAGACCAGCATCAGCGCCATGCCAAACCCACGGGCAATACTGCCGGTAAGTTGGTTGCGCTTGCGGCTGCGCGCCTGGCGCGCCGGCAGCAGCCTACCCACCCATTGGGCCACCAGCAGAACGGGGAAGATAATAATCGCGCCAATCGCGCCCAACACCCAGCCGACCGCATCAATGACGGTATCCTGCCAAGTGCCTCCTACATCCTCGCGCGAAACATCACGGCGCATATAGCGGGAGAGGATGAGAATGAAGATCGCCAACACGGGCGTCAGGCTAAAGGCCACCGCCGTGCCAGGGCCAAATTGCAGACCGCGAATTGCCTTTTCATAGGCCAGAATGGCGTAGACTTTGGTTACATTGCCGGGGCCGCCGCCGGTCAACAGGAAGATGGTCTCGAAGCCGTTAAAGGTCCAGATGGTCGAAAGCAGTGTCGCGACGGCAATGACGTAGCGTAGACCAGGTAAGGTAATATTGACAAAACGCTGCCAGGCATTGGCGCCATCGATTTCTGATGCCTCATAGAGTTCGGCGTCAATCGATTGCAGCCCAGCCAACATGTTGACGGTAAAGAAAGGGATGCCTGCCCAGACATTGACGGTGATCACGCTGAGCATGGCCAGTTTTGGATCGGCTAGCCAGGCCATAGGTTCATGAATGACGCCTAGTCCCATCAAGATTGGATTCAAGCCGCCAAAGAGCGGATCCAGAATCGAACGCCAGGCCAGTGCCTGCACGACCGAGGGAATAATCCAGGGCAACAAGATCAGCCCGGTCAGCAAGTTGCGAAAGCGTTTCTGTGAGTGGAGCAACAGCGCCGCGCACATGCCAAAGATCAGCTTGCTGACGATCGAGCCGGCCGTAAAGACAATGGTATTGCGCACTGCCTGCAAGTAGTAGGTGTCTTGATAGAGACGAATGTAGTTGTCAAACCAGACAAACTTGGTTTCCCGCGCCAAAGTGCGGATCGTCATGCTGGTGTAGAGGGCCTTGAAAAAAGGCCAGCCAATAAAGACCGTCATCAAAATGATGATCGGCGCAATAAAGATAAACGCGATCTGCCAGTCCCGACCAAAGATGCGTTGCATCGCAGGACGGCGAGGCGCAGTGGTAAACGTGGTCGATGGAAACGACTCTGCTCGTTGTGCCATAAAAAACTCCTCTCAGAACTCATCTGCAACATGCTGCGACAACCTGGTAGGGCGAGAAAAACTCCCAACTATCACAACTGGTTTGCAGACAAACTCTATATATCATACTACTGGAACAGCCCATATAAGGGTGCGTCCAATTTGTGGTACGCACACCCCAAACAACGAAGCGGTGTGAGGCGTTCCCACACGAAAAAACGCTATACACACAGAGAATAACTCTATGTGTATAGCGTTCTCTGCCTGTCAAATTAGTAATTGGTTGATTAGGTGATTAATCTTCTGGGTTGCCGGCCGCCAACCACTGTTGGAAATCCTCTTCAATTTCCGCTGGCCAGGCGCGATCAATCTCGCCCGGTGTGTAGCGCTTCTGGCGTAGGCGCAAGTGGCCAAAGGCGTCGCGCCGCATAATATCCTCACCACGCTCTACGACACTCTGCACCAAGTGCGCTGGAATAAAGGTAACGCCAGTTGGCGTGCCCAAGACCACATCTCCCGGCAAGACCGTGGCCTCACCAATCCGAATTGGAATGTTAATGCCGGCCAAGGTTACATCTTTGATCGCCGTGGGATGAAAACCACGGCAGAAAAAGGCGACATTGTCTAGTTGGCTCAAACCGCGTTGGTCGCGGATACCACAGTCAAGGACCGCACCGGCTTGCGTGCGCGTCTTGACCGAGGTGCCCAAATTGTCGCCGATAAAGGTGCCATCCTTGATCTTGCCAAACATATCTACGACCATCACGTCACCTGTCTCCAAAGTGTCGATCACCCAGGAGTTCTGCCCACCGATGCGTCCCTCTGCCTTGCCCTTTTCTTCCACCAGATCATGAAAATCCGGGCGATGGGGCAGCATCATGGCGGTTACAGCGCGACCCACAAGGATACGACCAGGATGAAGTTCCAGCCAGTTACCCTCAAATTGTAAGTTATACCCGTTGCGACGTAACACCCCCCATGCCTCTTCGGTGGAGATGGGCTTGAGCCGCTCCAGTAGATCATCCGATACGCGCGGACGACCGTTGGGATACCGTTCCCCTTCGTAAAGGCGGGTCAATTCCATAATTAACTCACGCGGTGCTTCAATATGCATGATTGTTTCTTTCAAGTAAGTAATGGCAATTCAATTTATTGGTAGACTGGTAAATCAGTAGATAGGTAAATCAGCAGACACTACCTATCTACTGATTTACCTATTTACTAATCTACCCACCTACCCATCATCCAAAGGTTGCGCCCATGGACTCGCCAATCTGGCGCATACGGCCTTCGGCATTGGCGACGGCATCCGCCGGGGCAACACCCTGTGTGATGACTTCAAGGATCATATCATTAAAGACCGCTTCGGCCTGCAACGCATCAAAGTAGGGGTTGGGGTCAGCCGGGTCGGAAAGACCGACGAAATCCCCTTGCTTTTGCTCAGCCATACGGGCGAGATTTTCGTCGGCCTCAAAGGCTTTCAGCACAGGCTCCATAGTCAGATAAGCCTCATAGGCCGGCAAGAAAAGACCGGCAGAGACCAAGGAGATCGGCAGGAAAATTTCAGGGTCAAGTAGATGTAATGCCAAGGCTTTGGCTTGTTCAGTTGCCTTGGCCCCCGTCGGCACATACATCTGCCCATCACCGCCGCCACCGATCAACTGCTGGCCAGATGGGCCAACTGGCGTGTTGAGCACCACTGTATCTTCAAAGACCGGATTGCCGTCAGCTTTGGCCTTGGCATAGACGCTGGCTGCATTGGCCGTGTAGGCAATATTACCAGCCAGATAGGCTTCATTGTTGCTCGAATCGGTCCAGGCTAAAATGCCGGGGGGCAACATCGGTGCGTATTCGTCCGAGGTATAGACCGCCGCCAACCACTCCACCGCGGCCACCGCTTCGGGTGAATTAAAGGTGAGTTCCGTCATATCCGCATTGGTAATGCGCGCACCCCAGTTCAGCAGAATGTCAGTAACGGTGCCTTGACCATCACCACCCTTGTTGACAGTGCGGCCCCAACCGTAAACCTGCTCATCCGGCTTGGAGAGCTTCAGACAGGCAGCACGGATGGCATCATAGGTGTCCAGACCGGTAAGGGGATCAACGTCAATGGCCTCAAAGAGGCTACGCCGGGCAAATTGACCGCCGCCATTGTTGATGAAGGGAATCGCCCACCATTCGCCATCAATCATGTTGTTGCGAACGTGGCCGGAAGAGGGCTGGCCATAACTGTCAATGGCCTGATTCACGGTGTCGGTGACCGCTTGCAGGGCATTGTAGAAATAGAGTTGCTGGGTTAAACGCACATGGTAGATAAGGTCGGGGGGATTGCCAGCTTCCACCGCGGCCAATGTTTTGGGCACAAAGTCTTCGGTAGCTTCGGCGGCCACAACCGTCGTTTCCACTTCAATGTTGTTTTCGGCAGCCCAATCGGTGACCGCTTTGGCGAAGAGGGTCTCCATCTCCTGGAAGTACTCACGCCGGTGCGCAACGACCATCGAGGTGGGCGCTTGCGCCGGCGCGGCTTCACCTTCGGTGGCGGCGCCACCGGTGGGGGCCGTCGGCATGGCGCAAGCCGCCAACGCCGCCACGCCCGCCCCGGCGCCCATCAACTTCAGCGCCTGACGACGAGAGAGTGTAGCTCGCGCAGTTGATTTCTGCTCTGACATAAAATATTCTCCTCTGATATTAAAACTTTGCAGTTTTCCAAAAACTTTCTTCGCGTTTACACAGGTAGGTGTAAGAAAATCTTTGCCCAACAAGCTGTGGCCAGCTTACACCGGCAAAGATTAAATAGCCGATAGTGCTACCGCGTTAGGGGAAGTGCCATAGCGGGGCTATTGTAGCTCAGGTAGTCTGCTCATCTGATGATGAGCCTCTCTAAATCTAAGGGAAGTTCAACAGCCAACCAATCATGGCTGTATTGTAGTGTACTTTGCGCAATTCGTCAATGTCCAGGTTATGTCTTGGGTGTGTACCCCCAAAGCGTCATAGTATTGGGCGCGTCCCAAATTAGGGGCGACAGACGAGAAGCACAAATTGGCCTTGCTGGTGCTTCGCCCCGTTTGTGGCACGCACCCAATACTATATTTATCATTTGCCTGCAACCCGTGAATTCGGTACAATAAAACCACCCCACACACCAGCGACCAGAAGATTCAACCCAACCATCTGTTTGCGACCTGAATTATCATACATCCCTAATTTGATCGACCAAAGGAGGAAAGCTGATGTCACATCGTGTCAGGAAATCTGCTCATCACTCATTATGGCGCACGCTTGGCGCATCCAGCCGTGCTGGCTATGGCGTCATGGTGCTTGCGCTGTTGACGCTCCTGTTGTTGGCTGCATGCGCCCCCACTGCCCCGCCGGCAGCCGAAGCGCCGGCCGACACTGCCGCTGATACTGCTGCCGAAACACCCACCCCTGCCGAAGAGATGGTGGAGATTGCCGTAACGCCTACGCCTGAGGCTGAGTTGTCGGGTAAGATTGTCGTTGCCTTCCAAGGCCGTGACACCCAGACGTGGGAGGCCATGTGTGCGGCCTATCACGAGTTACACCCAGGAGTAGAATGTGTCGTCGAACTGAAACCGTCGGAAGGCTACCAGGAGTGGATCCGCACTCAATTTGCGGCTGGCGTGCCGGCGGCGTCGCTGATGAATGCCAATGTAGTGGCTGATCTGGTCAACGACAAGAAATTCCTGGATCTCTCGCCCTATCTGGATCAAGTTTCGCCCTACACCGATCACTCCTGGCGCGAGGATATGGACGATGCGGCGCTGGCCAACATGCGCAACCCGGTCACCGGCGCCACCTATATGCTCAACCTGGAGACCGTGCAGGTGCTCTGGTTCTATAACAAAGATGCCTTTGCCAAAGCGGGGATCTTGGCCGACGCCGAGGCTGTAGCCCAAACCCCACGTAATCAGCCTACCTGGGATCAATTCCTGAGTTGGTGCGATTCTCTTTCTGAAGCTGGCTATATTCCGGTGGCGATTGAGGGTGATTTCCGCTCCTTCTGGGAATTGCGCTTTGGGTGGATGGCGCGCATGTACGCCGATCAGTATACCCGCCATGAAGCTGAGTTGGTGCGCTGCCAGGAAGGGGACTACTGTTTCCGTGAAGGCATTGATGATCAGTGGAGCTATGACCCTAGCGATCCCTATAACGATGATGCGACCGACATTACCTTTAACATTGTGCGCAAGATGATTGCCCTACGCGATGGCGAACAGCGGGTGGATGGCCCTGAGTGGCGCGCGATGTATGAGAATTTCAAGGACTTTGCCCAGCGCTGTGCCCCTCCGGGCTGGATCGGCACCCAGGACGCCTATCCGCTCTTCCTGACCCAGAAAGCGGCGATCCGGCTGGATGGCGCCTGGCTGCTTTCTAACTTTGAAAAGAATATTCGCAGTCTGGCCGAGGGTACCTATAGCTACACTGCGGCTGAAGAGGGCGCACCCACCCCCACCCCATCAGCCGATGATCAGGCCGCCACCGTCTTCGAGATCAGTAGCTTTAACAATCCCTCCATGGAAGGGGACGCGGTCGATGCCCCGGCGCGCACGATTGAAGTCAACATTGGCTTCTGGGGCATTCCCGCCAAGGATCAGGCACAGAATGACCTGGAAGTGGACTTCCTGATGTTTGCCACCAGCCCTGAAGGCTATGGACTTTATCTGCAAAACCGCCTCGACCCGAACAACCCTGAAGGCGGCGTCAATGGCCCGACAATTGTGAAGAATGTCCAGTTGCCGGCGGAGATTGCGGCCCGTTTTGCCAACCTGGCCCTCATCGGCAACACCGAAAAAGATACCGCCGGCACCTACCGCGCCCGTGGCGTGGCCGACTACCAGCCGACTGTGCGCGAGTGGGTTGACCTAGCGCAACAGTACTTTACGGATGAAATTACCCTCGACGATTTTCTAGCTAAATATCAGGCATCGTTAGAGAACAACTTTGACGGCATCCTGGAGCATCTCAAGTTGACGCCGCAGGACCTGGAAGATCCGTCCAAGAAACCGGAAAACCAGTAGCGACTCCGTAGCTTTCGTCCCGTAGAGACGCATGATTTTAGAGAGGAGATGACCCAAAGCGGGGTGAGCGCCTAAATCATCGCTTCTAATCCTAAACTCAACAGGTCCCTACGGGACAACATCTACCGACTCTGCCCAAGGGCATTGAGATGCCGTGTACTGAGGCTATTTTAGTTACTCATGGTACGCAGGGTTTCAGCTAACTCGTGTAGGGAGCATCCTCAGATGCGGCTTTTTTGCGCTGGAGCCGCATCTGAGGATGCTCCCTACACGAGGACAGAACTTGTGAAATTTGAAGGTGCGTAACATGAGTTAGTTACTCAGTTACTCAGTTACTAAAGTAGGATACAGCGCTTAAAGACGGAAGATATGCGCAACGGAAATCAATCAGACGCAAACAAACCAGGTTTCTGCCGAGAAACCTGGTTTGTGAAATGCGTCCATTTCATTTCTGCTCAGTATAACGTGAAGATTGTTAACAGAACTCCCTTATATAAATGTAATCGGGTGAGCGTAGGGTGGCGCGCCCAGCTTTTGTTGACCCTGACGCTCTTGATCCTGTTGCTGGTGGCTGTCCCCCTTTACGCGCAAAGCGGTGGGTGGAATTATACGGCCGGCGATATTGTCTACAGTGTTGCGCTTGCCGGCAATGGCAGCATTCAGATTGTCGGCAGCCGCAACAATAAGGTGGCGGCGCTGAATTCCACGGGCGCGCTGCTCTGGGAATTCCAGACCGCCGGCACCGTTTGGGGCGTCGCGACCACTGAGGATGGCAGCAAAACCGCGGTCGCCTCCGAAGATCGGCGCGTTTACCTGTTGGATGCGCAAGGGCAGCCACTTTGGAGCTATCGCCACAGCCACATTTTGCTTGACGTGGCGATTGCGGCGGACGGTTCGCTCGTGGCCGCGGTGGCGGAGAATCGGGATGTGCTGGCGCTGGATGGCGTCACCGGCGAGTTACGCTGGCGGGTGGGACTGCCCAATGTCGCCGATAGTGTCGCGATCTATGGTACAGAGCAGGCGCGCGTGGTGGTCGGTGCGCGTAACTCCCAGGTTATTCTCTTAAACACGGACGGTACAGAATTGTGGTCAGCCAATTTACAACAACCTGTGCTCTCTGTGGCGACCGTGCGCACTGGGGCGCGCGTGGTGGCCGGCGCCAAGAATGGCAGCGTGGTGCTGCTCAACGGCGCCAATGCCACGCCCATTTGGACAGTGGCCCTGTCGGCCGGGGTCAATGCAGTGGCTATGACCCCGGATGGCGCCTTGATCGTGGCTGGGAGCCAAGACGGCATCGTCTATTTGTTAAATGGGACCGACGGCTCGATTCAACAACAGAGTGAGGCGGGCGCCGCGGTGGAAGCGGTGGCGGTAACCCAGGATGGCAGCGCCTTTTTGGTTGGCGACCATCAGGGCGAGGCCCGCTTTATTAATAAAGCCGCCGCGGCCGCCGCGTTTTCGACGCGACAACGGCTCCAGACCGTCATCCAAGTCGGGATTCCTTTGCTGCTGATCCTGCTGCTAGCGTTCTTTATCCTCTGGGTGCGCACGACAGCCAGTGGCCAGCACTTTTGGCAAGTGCGCGCCGCACCGACCCGTCATATCGGTCAGCAGATGTGGCAGGCGCGCGTCTCTTATCTGTTTCTGTTGCCGACGGTTACCTTGTTGCTGATCTTTAACTATTACCCAGCCTTCTCCGGTCTTTATCATGCTTTTACCGTCTGGAAACCAGGGGTGGAGACGCGCTGGGTTGGGTTTGAGCAATTCCGCAATATCTGGGGTGACGCCTATTTTTGGGTAGGGATGAAGAATGCGGTTCTACTGATTCTGTCCGGCTTTATCAAGACCTTAACCATGCCCCTCTTGGTGGCGGAACTAATCTTTCATGTCCGCAACCGGGTGCTCCAATATGGCATTCGTTCGCTCTTTATTATCCCCTTGGTAGTCCCCGGTGTCGTAGGAATTTTGCTCTGGGCGAATATCTATGACCCTAACATTGGACTGCTCAACAAAACGTTGGAAGCGTTCGGGCTGGATGAGTGGACCCGGGTCTGGCTAGGGGACAAGAACACGGCGTTGGGTGCCATTATCGCGATTGGCTTCCCCTGGGTCAGCGCCTTTGCCCTCTTGATCTTTTATGGTGGGCTAATTTCAATTCCCATGGAGTTGTTTGATGCGACCAAGGTGGATGGCGCCAAGATTTGGCAACGGATCTGGCGCATTGACTTGCCGCTCTTGGTGCCACAATTCCGTCTGCTCCTGATTCTGGGCTTTATTGGCGGCGTTCAGGAATTTCAGTTAATCTTTCTCACCACCGGCGGCGGACCAGGCAATGTGACCTATACGCCGGCCCTTGAACTCTATTACCAGGCGGTGCGCTTTAATAACTTTGGCTTTGCATCGGCCATTGGCGCGGTGCTCTTCCTTGTCATTCTGGGCGGCACCATTCTCAACATGCGCTACGTTACTTCATCGGTGGAATATGAGGCATAGGATGAGCACAAAGCATACAGCCATGACTGACCCAAAAGCGACCGTAGCGCCATTCTCTCCGCAGCAGCGCGCAACTGTGGCGGCTGCGCAACAGGCAAAGGTGCGTAAACTATACCGGGAAGCGACCGAACAAAGCTTGATTATTGGCGCATTGCTGCTCTTGTTGGCGCTGACGCTGGTGCCCATTACGCTGATGATCATTTTTTCGTTAAAAGATAATGGTCAAATCTATGGCCGTTTCTGGGCGCTGCCCCACCCGGTGCGCTGGCAAAATTATGTGGATGGCTTTAGCGTCATGTGGCGCTATATTGTCAATACGCTGGCTTCATCTTTGAGTTCGGTGGTGGCGGTGGTCTTGCTCGCCTCGCTTAGCGGCTATGTCTTTGCCCGCCATCGCTTTCCCTTTAAGGAGCCGATCTACCTGATCATTTTGGCGTTACTCATGATCCCTGGCGTGCTGACGCTGATTCCTGCCTTTATTCTGGTCAAGGAATTAGGGCTGCTGGATACGGCTTGGGTCTTGATTCTGCCCTGGACCGCCGGTGGACAGGTCTTTGGCATCTTGCTCTGTCGCAGCTTTTTTGCCACCTTGCCCCAGGAATTGTTTGACGCGGGACGCATGGATGGCGCCTCTGAGTTTGATCTCTATCGCCGTATCGCCCTCCCCCTCTCTTGGCCCATCCTGGTGACCCTGGCCATTATGCATCTCATTGGCACCTACAACGACTTTATCTGGCCCCTCATCACTGTTACCAGCTCCGAGGTGCAGGTGGTCTCGGTGGGGCTCACTCAATTTACCTCCCAATTTGGCATCACCGATTGGGGACCGCGTATGGCCGCCTACACCGTCGCCACACTGCCCTTGGTCATTCTCTTTGTCTTTGGCATGCGTTACTATGTGCGTGGGATTACGAGTGGTGCGATTAAGGCGTAAGGGGCGGGTGGCGTGGACTGTAACCTCAGTGGGACAGTGATCAGTACTCCAGTGGACAGTAATCAGTGGGACAGTAAGACAGTAGGTCAGTGTACAAGACTGCCCTACTGATTACTGTCCACTGGAGTACGCGCCCGCTTCATTGCTGCTGAAGTATAATGGCTCAAACGTTACCCGCGGCTTAGATCTCGTTGACGGCGCGTTCGATGATGCGGCGGGCAATGGTTTGGGTGCCGGTGTGGGTGTAATAGTTGGTGGTCATATCCACAAAGGCGCTCCAGTAGTCGAGCCGATTGTCATTGACATCAATATAGTGCTGGAGATTGGTCAAGACCTTCTCAGAGGTCAAGTTGTTCTGGCTGACAAAGTTCTCCATCCAGCCTTTTACACTGTCCACGCTTTTGAGCACGAAAGCCAACTTGTTCCCCGTATCATTGCCAGGGATCTCTTTTTGGATCTGCTTAAAGGTGCCATTGCCGGCCAGTTCATCAGGTGTTAGATTATCCAGTGTATTGAGCACGACACGTGCAAAGTCTGGCCCTAAGGGCATGATGCCATCCAAACAGACGAGCGCCGACATACGTATGAGTGACTCTTTGCTGTAGTCAGCCAGCGCCGCGACAAAATCCCCGACGCTGTCCCCTGGGATGCCATTGATCAGACAGAAGTTGAGCAACTCTATCACCAACTTCATGCTAAAATCAATGGTCTGGGCCTTGTCGGCCTTGGGGGTAATGCGTTGCAAGAGCGAGAGAAAACGTACCCGCTCCCCAATTTTGTTGGCCAGCGCCGCCGTGGCCAACAGACGGTCTGTGCTATCGGCTGTCCCATAGAGCCCCCAGGCGCGCCGGTAACGTTCGGAACGGTCCAGGAAGAGCGCGTCAGCCCGCTTGGTCACCGCCATGATGAGCGAAGGATCGCGCTCACCGGTCACCTTCATGACCATCTCTTCAAAATCAACCACATTTTCCCACTCACCGGGCACAATAAAATCAAGTGAGCGCAGCACGTAGACGGTGACGCTGCGTTTTGGTAGACGGTTTACATAGTCCGGAATCGACTTAGCCATAAGATTTCCTCTGTGATATTCCGTACAAGCTGTCATCTTTTCGACAAAGTCTTTGGCTCATATCGGTATGCGACTGAAATTGCCGACCTTAGCTTGAGGGCAAGCAGTGCAATTTCAGTAAGTCGCCCATATGAGCAAAGTCTTTTCTACAAATATGTGTAAAAAAGGTCAACTTGCAGCTTGCGGAAAGTTGAAGCGATGATGGTTACTTGAGTCCGGCTAGCCCGGCCAGATCAAACTGTTGAAGCCATGTGGCGCGGTCGTCGGCGCTAAAGCTAGCGTCCTTGGAGCGCACCTGCACTTGGAAGCGATCGGCCACCAGGATGGCCGTGCCTAGGCTACCTACTGCAGCCGATGGATAGTCGCCAATCTTCTCGCTGCTTTGTTTGAATTTGTCCAACGCATCCAGGGCATTGGCCGTGTCGGTGACCGAGAGGGTGGCAACCTCAACTCCCTTTAGGTTGAGTTTGGCCTGGGCAAAGCCTTCCTTCTCTTGGGTATAAACGACGTTGTAATCACCTGAATCTTTGGGAAAAAACTTGTTGAATTCACCACCGGCGAGGGGCGCAACGGCGACAGCATTACTGCCGCCACTGGCAATTGGACGACAGGAGATTGCCAGTGGCATGATGACAATCAGAAGGATGAGTAAATAGCGGCGCATAGTCAAGATCGTCTTTACTCCTTGTAACTTGTTGGCTCTGTGGTCCCCACAACCGCCAACGAAAGATCCTATTGTGGTTGCAGCAAAAAATATTAGTAGCTGCAAAAGGAACATGCAAATGTGGGTAATCAGTGTTCAGTGTTCAGTGTTCAGTGTTCAGTGTTCAGTGTTCAGTATCCAGTCATCTGTACCCTGGTCTGACCCGTCCTGAATAGAATTGACAGTCACTGCCTACTGATAACTGTCAACTGATAACTGTCAACTGATAACTGTCAACTGATAACTGTCACTGATAACTGTCTACTGATCACTGTCTACCTCCTCATGGACGCGCCGGCGTTCCGTCGGGCCAACGGGTTTGGGTCCACTCTTCTACAAAGTCCTGACAAGGATACTTGGCGGCTAAGCTTTCATTGATGTCAATACCTAGCCCTGGCTGGTCATTGGGATACATATACCCATTGCGCACTTCCGGCAGGCCAGGGAAGATCTCATAGAAAACGTCGCTAAAGCGGCACCACTCCTGAATGCCAAAATTGGGCGCCCATAGATCCAAATGTAAATTGGCGGCGTGGCCGACCGGCGAGGTGTCGCCCGGGCCGTGCCAGGCTGTACGCACGGCGTACATGTTGGCAAAGAGCGCCACGGCGCGTGCCGGTGTAATGCCTCCCATTTGGCTTACATGCATACGGATAAAGTCGATCAGGCGATTTTCGACTAGATATTGCCACTCTTGCGGGTTGTTAAATAGCTCACCCATAGAGAGCGGGGTGGCGCATTGTTGGCGAATCCGCTCGAACCAGACATTATCTTCCGGCGCCAGCGCGTCTTCCAGGAAGAAAAGCTTGAAGCGTTCCACATCTTTGGCAAATTGCACAGCATCAATCGGGGCAAGGCGCTCATGGATGTCATGGAGCAACTCCACCTCCCAGCCGACCTCATTGCGCACATGCTCCATCATGCGCAACATATTGCGCATATACGCGCGCGGATCATAGTAGGCGCCGGCGGGCGAGCCTTCTGGTTTGCGCGCATCGGCCTTGGCGCCGCCGTAGCCACCCATCTGAATGCGAATGTGGTAGTAGCCCTGCTCCATATATTTGCGCACATTGTCGGCCACCTCTTGTGGGTCGCGACCATCGGCATGGGCATAGCAGGCGGCGCCCTCGCGGCTCTTTCCACCCAGCAACTCATAGACCGGCATGTTGGCCAATTTACCCTTAATATCCCACAACGCCTGGTCGATGCCGGAAATGGCGTTGTTCAGAACAGGGCCATTGCGCCAGTAGCTGTGCACCGTGGCCATGCGATAGAACTCTTCCACACGGTTGACATCACGTCCGATGGCAAAAGGAATCAGATGTTTTTCCAGCGCCGCAACCACGGCGTTAAAGCGTTGAGTAAAGGTGGCGCAGCCCAGACCATACAACCCCGGCTCCGACGTGTTGACCTTGACAATGACTAAGCGCTGAGAAGTAGGCTGCGTGGTGATGACTTGGATATCTTTGATTGTAATCGGTTTTGGCATGATTGCTTCTTTCCTTTAGGGCATAAAAAATTCGTGGGTGACAGGCGTTCCATGACCATCGATCCAGGTTTTGGTAATGCCGGGACTGCCAACGGCCGCGCGTACAATTTCTTTGTTAAAAGCGCTCACCGATTCCATACCCAGATACTCATCTACCGGCATCCAAAGACATTCGGCGATTTCATCTTCATGTTTGACGATTTCATGGGAAAGGGGCGTACAACGGCAGATAAAGTAGATATCTGACTTTCCAAAGCGGGCGCGGTGCCAATGGCGGAAGCAGATAAGCGCTTCAAATTGGGCGCGGACCCCTGTTTCTTCAAAGATCTCGCGCACCACTGCGTCGGCCAAATGCTCATCTGGATCGACCAACCCGCCAGGCAACTTGTAGAAACGCGGGCGATTCACCCGATGATACTTTTCACAAACCACCAGCAGTTCATTCCGCTCGTTGATCACCACTCCGCCAACCCCAATATAGTGCGATGCATAGGGTGGAATAAAGGCGTTGGGCTGCAAGCGATAGACCAGGGTGGACTGTTCTTCTGTGCTATGGTGAAAAATAAAGCCCATACCAACCGCCACCGGAATAAAGGCAACTTTGGCAATCGGAATTTCGACCCAGACTAGACGCAGATCGTCCTGACTCCAAACCGCAATCGATGTCGCTAGCTGTTGCTGAAACTCTTCTACGGTGGCGGGCAACACTGTAGGGCTAATGATGACACCGCCAAAGTTGTTGACAGTATGTTCTAACGTACTCATCGTCTACCTTCTTTTCAATCTAAAACATTTCTATACTTTGCTCTATATGAAAAGCGGAGTTTTCCTCACTATGAGCCGAGAGATAAAACTCCGCTTTTCACCACAACCGCACGATAATGCAGAAAAATAAAAAAGCCACAGTGTCATCAAGGACGAAGCTGTGGCTCTCAAGGGAAAATTAGGCTAGTTTAACTCGCCATGCGACCGGTCTTGTTCCAGATATAAGCGCCCTTGCCCTGCGGCAGGTGCGCAAAATCCTGGGGATTAGTCTTCTCAACGGGCTGAAGGCCGGCGCGTTCAATGATCAGTCGAGCAAGTTCGGGATGGTAAACCCGATCTTCACGTTCGATGTTCAGTTCGCCTGGCTCTTGATAATAAATTTTAAGGGTTGCATCTTCATATTCGGCATCGGGTCGTCTTACAACCACATCAAGGCGCTGAATATTGGCCCATGCCCACTGTTTGGTTGGCAACAAAAACCGCACAGGATTGCGGATAATCAATGTGTCATCCGTGATCTCATAACTTTGATAAACATCAATCAAACTGCCATAGATCAACAAAGCGCCCCAGAAGACAAAAGTCCAAGCCACCGCACGTGCAAAAAAGACGTGGGTTAAGTCCATTGAAAAAGCCAATACCGCCGCCGCAAACATGGCTATGCCAACCGCCATACTGCGATGGGTGCCGGAAAAGGCAATAACATTGCGTGGTTGTTCTTCCACAGCCGCGGGCGTATATTCGGCAACTTCCGTCATAACATCTCTCCTAACATCTCTCCTGAAGGATGAAACGTAGATTTTTAAATAAAAACTACCTGTAAATTGTTCTATTTAGGCTCTTTTAAAATGCTCTATTATTAAGTATAGCCCCGAATCAGGCTGCGCCCAAATTTTGGTTGTGCAAATCTGCACAAGAAGCTAATTCTGGCTTAAGAAGTGCTCAACTTATAGCCACGACCGCGCACGGTTGTCAAAAAGTGGGGCGAGCCTGGTTCATGCTCGATCTTCTGGCGCAGACGGCTCACCAGCTTCTCAATGCGGGCGTCATCGACCTCATCAATATATTCATCACCCCATACATGGCTGACGATCTGATATTTGTCAATAATCTTATCCAGATTTTGAAAGAGGAGCAGCATCAGGCGATACTCCAGGTTGGTGAGAGTCTCCACCGGCTGGCCATTCACCAGCACTTCACCACTTTCTACATCCACCCACAACGCTGTCGATTCGGGCCTGGCTTGTACAACTTTGCGCTGTACAAATTCAGAGAGCAGACGACAAAAGAATTCCGGCTTACCGCCGACCTTTAGCAACAGATGCTGCCGCGTCAGTTGCGCCAGGACGGTTTGATCCGCAACATGGTCAGCTTTGAACAGACCAAGCAGCTCATTTTGTTGCGCCTCGGTGCAGCGTTCCCAGATCTTTGAACATTCCAACTGCAACGTTTCGTCGGTACGCAGTTGGCGTACTACCCGCCGGTGAAGTTGCCACCGCTCCATGGGGTCCACCAGTGGCTCTTCGGCCTGCTCCAATGCCTCGGCCAACAAGCGACAGAGACCATCCAACAGGCGCGGATGCCCCCCCGCCCATTCATGCAGAAAATCAATATCGGTACTTTGGAAATCGACTTCATGGACAGCAATATAGCGGCGCACAAAGCGTTCCACATCGGAGCGGGTCAGGGGCGCGAGGTACCAGGTGTGGTGGCTGAACAGTTCGCAAAATTCCCCACAATGATCATCCGGTCGCTGTTGGGTAAGCGGTGTCCCGGTGGCGGTCATAAAGACGAGGGTGTTGCGGTAGCGATCTTTGAGGGCGCGCAGGTTCAGAAAAACGCGCGAGTCAATCTGCGCAAAGGGCTCATCAAACTCATCAAAGAGCAAGACCAATTTGCGCCGGGTCGATTGTAGCGCCGTAGTGACCCCTCGGTTAAAGCTCAACGGGACCTGGAATTCACTGCTGGGTGAAACCAACATTTCATAGGCGCCCACCAGTTCGGGCAGGGCCGAGAGCTGGTCGCTGCTCTCTTGTAAACAGCGCAGCACCAATTCATAGAAACCGTGATCACTCATTTCAAACATGCGGTTACAGTCAATATAGACGGGCAGAAATTCATTGCCGGCTTCGCCCAGCTCCTGCGTCCAAACATCGGGCTGGGCCAGCAGGCGGAGCAGCGCTGATTTCCCGATATTGCTGAAACCGATCAACTCTACACATTGGAGTGCATAAAGCTGCTGGATAATATGTTGGATATCTGGTCGGCGCATATAACCGCCACTGACCAGGCGTAGTGAATCTGACATACTAAAGTTTGGTTGACGAATATTGTTCTTTAATGATAGACTAACCCAATGATACACAGTTTAAGGAATTTTGATAAATTGGCAATAACAAAGTCGGCGTTAACAATTGGGGATTAGAGAGTAGAGACTAGAGATTGCGTACACGACTCTCCAGTCTCTAACCTTCAGTCTCTAATCTCCAGTCTCTACAAAACGTCGGATCTTAATTTTGAACTGAGTATATAGCATACGTGAACCGGATTGTGGTGATCGATTAGGTGATAAGGATACTACTATGAGTGAAGTTCAACGGATTTGCACACAATGTGGCCAGGCTGGCCCACTGAATGCACGTTATTGCGCCCACTGTGGCTACGACACAGAAGGCGCGCTGCCGGTCCAGCGGCAAAATCTCCCTGCGGTCGTAGTGCGGGCTGCCTTACCGATCCTGGCCGGCGCTGCAAGCTTGGCGCTGCGCGCAGGCTGGAAGCTATTGCAGAACCGTCTGACAACAGCCGCTGCCGAGTCCACCAGTACAGCATTGCGTACAACCCCTGCACCTGCCGCAGCGCCCGCCAAATCACGGCGCACCATTCATATCCGGTCTGCCTGGGCAGTGGGCGATGCCAATGGCAATTGGCGCCGCGGCGAATCCGAGCATGTGATTGAAATTGACGATTAACCTATAAGATCACAGGGCAAAGAATTGCAATTGCGCAATACGCTCACTGAAAGAGAGATAATTTCAGCTCTATCTTACTGCTAGGCGCCAATCTACAAATGGTCCGGGCGTGGCGCCAGGGTCATTGCGATGGCTAACGTTTGACCATCACGCAACACCTGCAGGGTTACCGTATCCCCTGGACTTGTATAGTACTCAAGGTAGGCGAGCACATCGTCAAAGCTGCTCACCCGCTGATTGTTGATTGCCAAAATCACGTCACCACCTGCCTTGCCCGGGCAGATCCCCACATATTTGGTGGTAGAGTCGCGGCTGCCGCCTTGAAGGCCGGCGTGTGCCGCCGGCGTGCCCCGTAGAACTTCACTGATATAGGCGCCGCGCAGTTTTTTATCAAGCCCCAGCTCATCAGCACAAACTGGACTGAGCGTACTTCCGCTTACCCCCATATAACTGTGTTGATAGGCGCCCTTTTCAATCAGCGCCGGCACAACCCGTTCGATAATCGCAATGGGAATGGCAAACCCAACCCCACTGTTTGCGTGTACATCGGAACGGATTTGGGCATTGATGCCAATCACCTCACCTTGCTCATTGAGGAGGGGACCGCCGGAGTTGCCGGGGTTAATGGCTGCGTCAGTTTGGATCGAGGCCGGAATGTTAAAGGAGTTGCTGGCTGGAATCGAGCGTCCCAACGCGCTGACAATGCCGCTGGTCATGGTGCCGGCCAGGCCAAAGGGATTGCCAATCGCTGCGACGCGCATCCCCACCGTAACCTCTGCCATCTGACCACGGCGTACTGGGCGCAGGAAGTAACCATCTGGATCCACTTGTAGTACAGCCAAATCACTGCTGACATCCACACCAATAATCTCAGCAATTGCAACTGCCCCGTCATCAAAAGTCACTTGCAGTTGATTGGCGCCATCCACCACATGATGATTGGTGATGATGTGTCCCAATTCATCCCAGACAAAACCGGAGCCGCCGCTGGCAGGAAAAAGATCACCATCTTGAAAGGTATGGGGACTGAGTGAGTTCAGCGTACTGCCCAGATTGAGTGCTGTAATATTGACGACTGAAGGGTTCACCTGGACGTAAAGATTCTTCAGGACCGCGCTCTCATAATCACCCCCTTCTGGCGTAGCGATGATGACCATTGGGGTCGCGGCCGGCGCCACAGCGCGTACTGTCGTGACCGGTGCGCTGTCTGCACGAACAATCGAGGTTTTTGTCCCCCAGCTTGCCCGGTTCCAAACCGAAAAGCCCAGCAAGAAGGTTAAAATGCAGCCCGACCAGATGATGATCAGCGTACTGCTAATAACCAAAAAAAGCTTGGGACCCGATTGGCGTGACGAATTTTCATCCATTTGCGCTTGCTCCTGGCTGGCCTGCTCTGGCCTCACACACTCTGTGGTCAAAACACAGTCAATCAATACACAATCAGCATTGTATGCACAATATTGTACGCAAAGATCCACAATTCAGAAAGTAGTTCCGTTCTTAGATTGAACATAAGTTGAGTTTAGGCCGTTCCAGGGAATAGATTACCGCGCTGAGGTGACTGTCACTGGCCACCAAGTCTGGCGTACTCCTAGGTTGCCTAGGCCAGTGGCAGTCACCTAAAAAGGGATTCAATTTCTTGGATCAGCCTTAGTGGCGAAGTTCAGAATTGACAACCTACTCAAATAAGACAGTAGAGCAGTCGCGCATACTGCCCCACTGTTCCACTGTCCCCGAAACGTTGCCGCTTCCCATGACATCGGCTATACTCTTGATGATGCAAGTTTTATTTTGCATCTGGGCACACGATCTCTCGATGAAAGCATTTTCCTATGCGTAGACTTCTGATCCTTTTGCTGATTCTCATCATTCTGGGGGGTGGCGGCTGGTATGGCTACCAGCGCTACCAGCGGGCGCAAGCCGAAGCGGCGGCGCCCAGCTATGAAACTACTACGGTGACGCGCGGCGCCATTGCCAGCACAGTGAACGCAACCGGCAACATTGAGCCGGCGGCGCAACTCTCGCTTGCCTTTGGCACAGCCGGTCGCGTCGCCGAGGTCTTGGTGACGACGGGGCAGACAGTGGAAGCCAACCAACCTCTGGCTACCCTGGAAACCACCGAACTGACCCTGGCGTTAGCGCAGGCCAAGGTCACGCTGGAGATCAACCAGGCCCAGCTTGCCAAGCTGCAAACACCTCCCAGCACCGAAGATATTGCCGCGGCCCAGGCTGCTGTGGTGGTAGCCCAAAGTGGCGTTGCCGGCGCCGAGGCGGCCTTGCAGAGCGCCCAGGCCAGCTATCGTCAGTTGCTGGTCGGTCCGTCCGACGCACAGCAGACGGTCAACCTGGCCCAGATGCGCCAGGCCGAGGCGGATCTGCAACAGGCGCAGCGCGCCTACGACCAGGTCAAAAACCAGGCGAATATTGGCGCCCTGCCTCAGTCGGCTCAGTTACAACAGGCGACCATCGCCTATGAGTTGGCCAAAGCCCAGGCCGCATTGACCGAGGAAGGGCCCGACCAGGCCCAGGTGGCCGCGTCGTTGCACCAGATCGCCCAATCCCAGGTAGAGTTGCGCCAGGCTCAGAGCAATGTCATCACCGCCCAAAATAACCTAAAGACGTTGTTGGAGGGCGCCAACCAGGAAGATCTGCGCATTGCCCAGGCCCAGGTGCGCCAGGCCGAACTCAACCAAATGCAGGCGGAATATAGCCTCAACAACGCCCAATTGATCGCACCCTTCCGCGGCGTAGTCAGCCAGGTCAATATTCGCGCCGGGGAACTGAGTACAAGCCAACTGGCGCCCGTTTTGCTCACCGACCTGGCCAGCTTTCACATGACGGTGCTGGTCGATGAGATCGATGTGCGCCAGGTGGCCGTGGGACAGCAAGCGCGCCTGAGCGTCGATGCCTTCCCCGACCGTGATCTGACCGGCCAGGTTACTGCCATTTCGCCCACGGCCAACGATGTGGGCGGTGTCATCGCCTATGAAGTGACCGTCACCCCCGACCCGACCGACGCCCCACTGCGCGCCGGCATGAGCGCCACCGCCATTATCACCACCGCGCAGGTGGACAGTGTCATCTTGCTGCCCAACCGCTTTATCCAGTTAAATCGCGACACCAATCAAGCCTTTGTCTATAAGCTGGTCAACGCTGCGCCGGTGTTGCAGGAGGTACAGTTGGGCCTACGCAATGAGCAGGAGAGCCAGATCCTGGCGGGGTTAGCCGATGGCGACACCGTGGCCCTGGTTAGCCGCAGCAGCGCGGAACAGTTGCGCGGCGTCTTCTTTGGCGGGAACTAACCCATGGTCCAATCCACCAACGGCAAGCCAGAGCCCCGTCAGCCGGTGATCGCCGTGCGCGGCGTGACCAAAATTTATCGTATGGGCGATATTGAAGTCCAAGCGCTGCGTGGCGTTGATGTCGAAATCTACCCCGGTGAGATGGTCGCCATTATGGGACCCAGCGGTAGCGGCAAGTCCACCTTGATGAACATTCTCGGCTGTCTGGATGTGCCGACCGCCGGCCTCTATAAGCTCGATGGCGTCGATGTCAGCCAACTCTCTGATGGTCAGTTGGCTGAGATTCGTTGTCGCAAGATTGGCTTTGTCTTTCAGAGCTTTAATCTGTTGCCCCGCACCGCAGCCCGCGCCAATGTGGAACTGCCCCTGATCTATGCCGGCATTAGTGGCCGGCAGCGGCGCAGACGGGCCGAAGAGGTGCTGCACCTGGTGGGGCTGGGTGACCGGCTTGACCACAAGCCAAATGAACTTTCAGGTGGCCAGCAACAGCGGGTTGCCATTGCCCGTGCGTTGACCAATCAACCGGCCATGATCCTGGCCGATGAACCGACGGGTAATCTTGATTCCGCCACCAGCGTCGAGATCATGCAACTCTTCCAGCAACTGAACCGGGAACAGGGCATGACAATCATCTTTGTGACCCACGATCCCGAAACTGCCGACTACTGCCGGCGCATCATCCACATCCGTGATGGCAAAGTCGAGCAGGATGAGGTCAAAGATGGCTGAGTCTATAAATCGACAATTTTAAGTGTTTACATGAACAGCGGGCGCAACTACATCCCACACTGCTTCTGGATGTTTAGCGGCCACTTGTAGTAAAACGCGTGCTGTGCCATGGGGTGTACGGCGACCCTGTTCCCAGTTTTGCAGCGTCTTGATGCTGACACCTAACAGCGCAGCGAATTCGCTTTGTGACAGTTCATACTGTTCGCGAATATGCTTTACATCCGGCGCAGAAAGTTCAAATCGACGCGTCGGCGCTTGCTCACCACGCAAGATGGCGCCTCCCTCGCGCACGCTGGCTAACAATTCGGCAAACAATTCATCATTCATGGGTATTCCGCCTCCACAATCTGCCGCAGCATTTTTACCTGGACGGGTGTCAGGTCATCTCGAACATTTTTGGGATACATGAGCAGCATCAGCAATTGATCTTGGGTGACTACCCAATAGTAGATAATGCGCGCACCGCCGCGTTTGCCACGGCCCGGCATTGACCAACGTACTTTACGCAATCCACCACTTCCTGGAATCACCGATCCCATCTCTGGGTGTCTTACCAGTTCAACTTGCAATGGCCGGTACTCTTCATCACTAAGTAGCGTCCGAACTTGTCTCGTGAGTACTGACGTTTCAGTAATGACCATCGATCCAAAGCTCATTCTATCAGTTGGATTGGTTGACGACAGTATCATACGCCATTGAAGGACAAAAGTCAATCCTAAGGAAGTTGGTGAGAAGATCGTAATTATCACCTCAAGCGCGCTTGCCTCCCGAACAGTTGCACGATTTCCAGATCATCGATCCGCGATCTTTACTTCCCTCCCATTTCTGATTATACTTGGCCTTACGCGGCGTTGAACGGTAGTGGCGCATCGGGAGCCGCAACAATTGCATAGAATCAAGTGGATTGGCGTATTGCAGAATTCCCTTCACTGCAAGCGCTTGTCAAGTGGGGTGGAACCGCCCTGTCCGTTTGGGGTCCCCACAACTAGCATCGACTGTCGGTTATCGATTTATGGTTGTGGCACAAACGAAAGGAGCGCGGTTATGCCATCAACAGCAACCCACACCAGCGAGACTACGCTGGACGTGATTACCCCTGCCAGCGGGACAGCGCTGGACGTGATAGTTGCCCTGGCCAAACGCCGGGGTTTTGTCTATCCAACTTCCGAGATCTACGGCGGCCTGGCCAATGCCTATGATTATGGCCCGCTGGGCGCACAACTCCTCAAAAATATCCGTGATGCGTGGTGGCGCGAGTTCATCACCCGCCGTGACGATATGGTGGGTCTGGACAGTGCGATCATGCTACATCCCCAGACCTGGGTCGCCTCCGGCCATGTCGGTTCCTTTACCGATCCGCTAGTGGAAGACAAGATCACCCACAAACGCTATCGGGCTGACCATCTGATTGAAGCGTGGTTGGAGGCGCATCCCGACCAGGCCGCGGGCGTCAATATCACTGACATGAATACGGAAGCGATGGCCCGCTTTATCGTTGACCATAAGCTGGTCAGCCCGGAAGGCAATCCCATCACCGAACCCAAAGACTTCAACATCCTCTTTGAGACCGGCATTGGCGTGGTGGCGGGCGAGAAGTCCAAGGTTTATTTGCGTGGCGAGACGGCCCAGGGTATCTTTACCAACTTTCGCCAGATCCTCAACTCGACGCGGGTGAAGCTGCCCTTTGGCGTGGGCCAAATCGGTAAGAGCTTCCGTAACGAGATTACCACCGGCCAATTTGTCTTTCGCACGCTGGAGTTTGAACAGGCGGAGATCGAATATTTCTTTGACCCGGAGGAGACGCCGTGGCAGCCGCTCTTTGCTGCGTGGCAGGCGGCTATGTGGCGCTTTGTGACGGAGCGCTTGGGGATCCAGGCGGAGAATCTGCGCTGGCGGCGCCATAATGACCGCGAGCGCAGTCACTACAGCCTGGACACCTATGATCTGGACTATCACTTCCCCTTTGGCTGGAAGGAACTGTGGGGTATCGCCTACCGCACCGACTATGACCTGCGCCAACACATTACCCATTCGGGGCAGGCGCTCGATTATGTGGATTCGGCCACCGGGCGCAAGTTTGTGCCCCATGTGATTGAGCCGGCGGTGGGGATTAACCGTCTCTTCCTGATGATTCTCGCCGACGCTTATTGGGAAGATGGGGAGCGCAAACGGGTGGTGCTCAAACTCAAACCCAGCCTGGCGCCCTATCAGGCCGCGGTCTTCCCACTGGTCAAGAACAAGCCCGAACTGGTCGAGCAGGCGCGCACCATCTACCGCGACCTGTTGGAAGAGATGGCCGTGGTTTGGGATGACCGGGGCAATATCGGCAAGCGTTACCTGGCCCAAGACGAAATCGGCACCCCTTTCTGCATCACCGTGGACTACCAGACGTTGGAAGACCAGACGGTGACGGTGCGCAACCGTGATGATGTCTCCCAGGAACGGGTGGCAGTGGCGGAGTTGGTCTCTTACTTGCGGGGTAGGATGTAGGAAGGGGGGAATAATTAGTGGAGAATGGAGAATAATGAATGGTTAATTGTTCTCCATCCTTCATTTGTGGACTGATTGCCACGGGGGCGCACCCTTGCGGTCGCCCCTACGGTTGCTTTAAAAGAGCAATGATTTTCCGGTGTAGGGCGTCAGGGTGATGTGTAGCTGTCCGGCGGTATCGACAGCGCCCTCTGCTTGTTCTGTCAGCATGTTGCGCACGGGTCGGGAAGCATAGCGCGAGTTGAGGGTGATGGTCTCCTCGATCGCTGTGGCGCCAAAGTTCAGCGCCGTTAGCTGCATGCCCAGTGCATCGGGCAGTTCGTGGACCATGACCAGCAGTCCCTTGTTTTGCACCGTAGGAATGGCCACCTGGCGGGCGGCAAAGATACGATACTGTTGGCGCACGGCTAGCAACTGGCGCAGTTGGTTGGCAAACGAATGGGAATCTTGCAACTGGACCGGCAACGGGCCGTAAAGCGCCACTGCCTTGGGTAAGCCAGCCGTAGATGTATCGGCAGTCGGGTTAATATTCATCAAATCATAGGCGCCCCGGTTGATCCAGCGGGTGTCGCCATCGGCCAAGAGTGACGCAACTGTGTCCGGCGGCAGCGGCAGCGCCCCCACCAGATCCCAGCCGGAGAGGGCAAAGACCCCTGGCTGGAAGGCATTGTACATAACCAACAACAGGTGCGCCTGCTGGATCTGTGCCTTCTGCTCCTCCGTAATCATGGTCAGATTGCGGATGCCCAGGGCCGCGGCGATGACGCTGGCTGTGGTGCTGGCGACACCGTTGGTGACAAAGCGTTGGTTATAGGGCGCATTTTCGCCGGTCAACCTTGCATACATGACCGACCGAATCTGTTCACGCAGTTCAGCGCCGGTCACCTCCTCGCCTTGGAAGGTATAGCGGTCGTCCTTGTGCCGCATCCAGAAGTGAACCAACTCCAGCGTCAGTTCATCGTGATTTTGCAGGGCGTGGATCAGCGACGCCGGGTCGATGGCGTAGTCGTGGACCGTCTGTAACATCAGGCGCAAGAATGCCGTATCCCCAGTGACCAGGGCGTGATGATAGGCGGGACGAGTAATAAAGTCATAGGCAAGGTCAGCGCCCCCTTGCGACATGGCTGCAATGTCATCGACGGTGAGGTTCAACTCCTGAAAGCTAAAGCCGCCCGCCTTGCGCACCATGCCGGCGATTAGTTGGTTGGCTGTCAGCGAGAGCGGATGCCCTTCGGACCAGGCCGGTCCTGTGGCGCGCGCTTCAACGCCCAGAAAACCATTGGCGTCCAGCCGCACCATGCCGGCGCCCAACTGTTCCAGCGAGTGGAGGGCGTCGCCAATAACCAAGCGCGGCGCAGCAAAGGAGGGGTCAAGCCAGTTGAGGGTCGGTTGGCCCGCTTTAAAGTAGTGAAGATAGACCCAGCGCCGTTCCACACTATCAACCCCGCGCACCACCGCGGTCGCGCTCCAGTTGGTGACCTTGACCCCAGGCTCATAAAAGATAACGCGTGAAAGCCGTCCCACAATATAGCCTTTGGCGTGGAGTTGGTCAACCACCTCCGGCGTCAGATTCACGGCATCCTGGCCCGCCGACACGGGGGGCAAGTGCGACCAATCGGCCGGATCGATGGCCACCATGTGGTAGAGACCGGGATAGTCGCCATAGTTGCGTTCGGCCAGCCGAAAATCGGCGCCTTTGCCGGTGTGGCCAGGCACGATGTCGTCGATGATCAGCGCGCCATATTCTTTGGCTGTGTGGCTCATGGCCTGATACGCCGCCTCGTCGCCAAAGGCCGGGTCCAGGGCAAGGCCGATGCGGTCAAAGTAGCCGTCGATGGTCGGTGTGAAGGTCGTGCCGGTCACGCCGCCGGCTTGCTTCATGGGGCCGGTATGCAGGGCCTGGATGCCGATGGTCTGAAAGGCTTGCCACAGTGATGCATCGCCCAGCGTCTGCAACACTGACTCGCCAGGGCGTGTCACAATGGCCGGTGGGTAAGCCGTGAACCAGACCGACGCCCGGTTTGCTGCGGCCCTAGGTTGCGCTTCGGCATAGGGATGGCGCCATTGGCGACTCTGACCGGAGTAGCCAGTGGCCAGGTGCTTGGCCGCTTCCAACATGGCCTGTTGGCGCAACCAAGTGATGTACGCTTGGTCCGGCGCGGATACTTTCTGGGAGGATGGCTGGGAAGAGGGCTCTTCGCGGTCAATCAAACCGCGCTGTGCGTGCTCCGTCGGCATGGTTCGGCTCCTTTTGCTACGGTTGCCAGCGTCTTGCTTGATTATACCGGCTCTTGCCCGAAATGGGAAAGGGTGGCGCTATCCTGTTGGATTTGCCCAAAAAATTGTCCCACTTATAATCGTGCCAGCCACCATGAACGGCTTGCGATTCGCTAGCAAATTTGGAAATTTTGCACTCTTTGGCGCACAATAGCCAATTATGGTTGCTAAGTTGCGTACATTCTATCGCGTTCACGCCGGCTTTTTTGCCCTTTTGGTGCTCTTTGCGGCGTTTCACTTGCTGGCGCTTTTGCTCTTTCGCCCTGGCGGTTTGATTGCGGATGCCTCGGATTATGATTTCTATTATGAGTGGGGTCTGCAAGGGCCGCGTGGCTATACAACCTTTGTTAACCTGTGGACGGCCTATCCGCCCCTCTTCCCGGCGCTCATGCTGCCGGTTTTTGCCTGGTCCAGCCGGATTCCACCTTGGGTGGAGCCACGCCTCTTTTTCCATCTGTTCTTTGGGCTAGAGTTACTGCTCTTTGAATGTGGCAACCTGATCCTGATCTATCGGCTGGCCCGCAAATTGGGCTATCCTCCGCTGGGGGCGCTGGCGTCGGCCTCTTCTGCCCATTATGATGCCAACTCCTTGCCAAGCTTGAGCCCCATCCTCCACCCGGCCTTGCTCTATGCGCTGCTCTTTGTGCCGGTCTATACAATGATCGGTTGGTTTGAAGCGATGCCCCTCTTCTTTATGTTGCTGGGGCTTGATCTGTTGCTCAGCCGCCAGCGTTGGGGGTGGCTGGGCAGCGCGGTGGCCGCGGCCTTGGGCTTTCTGATCAAGTTGACGCCGGCGTTGCTCGTGCCGCTGGCCATTCGTTGGCTGGGCGCCCAATTGAGTTGGCGCGCCGTACGCACCACGTGGTTTAAGCCGCAATCACCGCACAATCTGCTGCGACCGGCCCTGTACAGCTTGCTCTTTGCCGTGATCGTTGTGGGCGTAGGCTATCCGTTGGCCCAAGGCAACCTCGCATTGGCGTTGAGCAGCTTTCGCATTAACAGTATTCGCCCGCCGTGGCAAAGCGTCTGGGCGCTGTTAGATGGCTACTACGGCTATGGACTGGTGCCGCTTGATATGCGCAACCTGATTGGGCTGGAGCGCCAACTCTGGCCAAGTCAATTGCCGTGGGGTGGAATTACGCTGGCCTTTGTCCTGCTCTACCTCTGGCTCTATACCCGCGCCTACAACTGGCAAGCGCCACGCACGCCGGTCGCCTTTGCCGCCGTCAGCGTTATCTGGCTCTTTCTCTACAGCAAAGGCTGGAGCCCCCAATTCCTGGTCTGGATTTTGGCCTTTCTGGTTCTACTGCTGCCAACGCTGCGCGGGATTTTGTTGATGATCATGCTCAGCCTGATCAATGTCGCGGAATCCCATTTCTACCTGGTCATGTTGCCGGATCAACATTGGCTCATGGCGGCAACGGTTATCACGCGCACCCTGTTGCTCGTGCTGATTGCCGCAGAGTTATTGGGGCAAATCTGGCCTGGCGTCAATACGGGGCTGCACCTCCAGCGAGTTGCGGCGCAGGCTGGCGTTGGGGTCATGCTCCTAGCGTTGGTGGGGGCGAGTGTTGGCGCTGCCCCCCTGTCCCAAGCCTATACGGCGAGTCGGCTGGCCAAGCATCCCTGTCGTGAGGCAATTGCCTATTTGGAGCAGGAAGCCATCTGGCCCAACCAACGCATTGTGAGCGACCAAATTGAGGTTTGGCGCGATTTCTACCCCTGGCTGGGGGATGCGTATACCCTGCGCGTCATCGACGGCTACGACCCCACCGACCGTCCCTGGGATGAGATGATCGCGGCACGGCTGGATGCCTATGCCGGTCAAGATGAGTTCTGGTGGGTGACCTATAACGACTTGCCCACCCATGCCGCGCGTTACTTTGCCCAGCCCGCTATAAAGCTAATTTCAGAAGAGACATTTGGCAAGTGTACAGTGGCGCGGGTCATGCATCTCGTGTCCACGCCCCTGGCGACCGTGGCAGTGGCGGGCGGTCCCATCCTGTTGCACACCGCCAAATGGGGAAAAGCCGAACTAGGTCAGGATTTTGCGTTGGTGTTATACTGGCAGGCAGAGACGCCGGTTACCGCCAGTTACACGGTCTTTGTGCATCTGGTCGATGGGGCCGGCCAACTTGTCGCCCAACAAGACAACCTACCGGTGATGGGGCTCGCGCCGACCGCTATGTGGCAGCCGGGCAAGCTGATTCGCGACCCCTATAGGCTGCTGATTCCGACGACTGCCACACCTGGCGTCTATCAAGTCCAGGTCGGTCTCTATACCGATGACGGTCGGCAATCCTTGACTTTGGCGGACGGTACGACGGCAGAGCAGATTGTCTTTAGTATTGAAGTAAAGTAAGTTGAGGTGATAGTCACTGGTCGCCATTACCGTGGTCATTGCCAGGGGTGATGAGCCAGTGACTGTCACCTCTAATGGCTCAATAGATACGAGTAAACGAGAGTATCAACCGTGATCCGTGACATCAAAACGACCGATCGGGGCATAGCCTTTGCGCTCTTTGGCCTTTTATTAAGCTGCTATCTCTTTACCTACACGGGAATTATTCAGAGCAGCGATGGCTTGGCCATGTTTGCGACTGCCGAGAGCATCGTGCGCCGTCATGAGGCGGACAGTAACCAACTGCTCTGGATGGACATTCAGCAGGGCAGCTACGGCCTTGATGGCGAACTCTACAGCCGCAAGGGGCTGGGCATGATTCTGCTGGCGTTGCCTCTGGTCTGGCTGGCGCGCCAGATCCCTGCCATTGGGCTGGTGCATGGCGCACTTTTGCTCAACCCGTTGCTCACCGCCTGGACGGGCGCGCTGCTCTATCGCATGGGGCGTCGTTTGGGTTGGCGCAATCGTACGGCGATGGCCACTGCGCTCATCTTTGGTTTGGCTACCCTGGCCTGGCCCTACACCCAGACCTTTTTTAGCGATCCGATCTGCGGCTGGGGCTTATTAGGCGCGCTCTATGGTCTACTTAGCTACAGCCAGAGTGGGCGTAAGCGCTATCTAGCCGGTAGCGCGCTGGCCTGGAGCGTCGCCTATCTGGCGCGCACGGTAAACTTGGTTACGTTACCGATCTTTGCCGTGGCCTTTTTGCTGGCTCTACGTCAATATCATGGCGACCGCAACCGCGTAAATTACCGCGATTGGTCGGCTTGGGGGAGGATGCTCGCACAGCAGTGGCGTCCGCTGATTACCTTCGCCGTCCCGATTATCTTGGCCGGCCTGCTCTCGCTCTGGTGGAACTGGTTGCGCTATGGCAGTGTGTGGGAAAGTGGTTATGTCGAGAGTGAAAGCTTTAGCGCCCCCTGGCTCTTTGGCATTACCGGACTGTTGGTAGGGCCGGCGCGCGGGATGATCTGGTATAGTCCGGTGCTGTTGCTGGGCATTGGGGGCATTGGTTGGTTCCGGCGACAGGCGCGCTGGATTCTGGCGACGATTGGCGTACTGACGCTACTTTATGTTCTGCTCTATGGCAAGTGGTACATGTGGCATGGCGGCTTTAGCTGGGGACCGCGCTTTCTGGTGCCGTTGCTGCCGCTCCTGGCCTTGCTCATTGGCCCAGCCTGGCAGGAGTTGCACCAGCCTCATGCCCTAAGGGGGTGGGGACGCCTTCTTCTCTATAGCCTGATCGCGCTTTCGGTGGGCGTGCAGTGGCTAGGCATGTTAGTCCCCTTTGGGTTGGTCCAAAATTGGTTGGCCGCCACCGTCGAGCCGCTTTTTGCGCCAGAGACCTTTACCCAGTGGCGCTATTCCCCACTGGTGCGCCAGTGGGAGTATCTACAGGCAGCTAATCTTCAGTTGGCCTGGTGGCGCGCGACCCAGACAGCCGGCAAAATCGATTGGCAGGGCATCCTGTTACCTCTGGTCGGTGTGGTGATCAGTTTTTCGGCGTTGGTGGGCTATGCCCGGTCACGCGGGGAACTCTTTAGCCGCCTTTATGGCTGGCTCCACGGCTTTGTGCTCTGCGCTATTGTCTTTGCGCTGCTGATCAATTATCAGATGGCCTTGACCAACAGTGATCAACATGCCGCGGCTGACCGGATCGAACGGTTGGAACAAGCCGGCGACGCCGTTCTCTACTTGCGCCCAACCCAGACCCAGAACTTTGCCAACGTCTATCACGGCCGTCTGCCCGTCTATGGCTTTACCAGTGAAGAAACGCTGGATGCGCGTAACAGTGCCTGGCTACAAAAGTTGACCACGCAATATCGTCGCCTCTGGGTCATTTCTGATGATCGACCGCCCAATCAATCAGGCTGGGAGCGCCCTCTGCGTGTGGATCATTTCTTGCTCCAGGAAAATCGTCTGCCGAACACGGACAATGCGCGCCTCGCCACCTATGCGATTGCCGGTAAAGAAGATGTGCGCGAATCCGGGATTGGGTTGATCTTTGGTGATCCTGCCGGTGCTGAACGTGTTACCGCGACGAATGGCTGGATCCAACTGAACGGCTATGATATTACAGCCGAGACCCATCCCGGCGACAGTATTGTCTTGGCCCTGCGTTGGCAGAGCCTGCGGACGGTTGCCGCGGATTATCATGTCTTTGTGCATCTGCTCGACCCGCGCGGTGTCAAGGTGGAGCAGCGCGATGGCCAGCCTGTCCAGTGGATGCGTCCCATCTCCACCTGGCGCCCAGGCGAAGGCGAAGTGCTCGATCATTACGGCTTTCTGCTCGCCAAGGATGCTGTGCCGGGTGACTATCGAATTGCCGTTGGACTCTATGATCCGGTCTCCGGCCAGCGGCTGCCCATTAGTGCGGGTCCCGGTGACTTTGCCATTGAGCTAGGGCCAATTACAGTAACCAATAAACCTTAAAGGAGTTTTAGTTGAACAGATTGGCTATTGCTAGACAATCTCCCTGCATTCATTCCAGTCGCAGCCCATGCACCCAACTTAATTTGTTCTTGATGGCATTGCTGCTCTTGCTCCTATCTGCTTGTGGCAGTGGGCCTGAGCCGACTCCTGTGTCTGCTGCACCACCACCGCCGACTGCAACCCCAGTGCCACCGACGGCGACCTTGCCCAGCTCAACACCATCACCAACGGCTCTGCTCCGCCCAACTGCCACCCCAGTGGTCGGCAGTCCGCTAACGGTGAGCACTGATATAGATGGAGGTAATGCGATTACGGCAAGTGTGGCGGGGCTTTCGACTACCGTCCCCTTTGACCCGCAAAGTTGTACCATGCCCATCGATATTGCGTTGGCCAGTTATCCCAATCTGTTGATGCTAATGGGCTGCCCGTTAGGGCCGGCTACCTTTGATCCGGTGGCGCTCAATGAGTTTGGGCCAGGCCCAGACTTTGATCGTTTTATGTTATGGTTTGAGGCGGAAATACAGATCTATGTTCTCTTTGACGACGGCCACTGGCAGGTCTACCCAGATACATGGACGGAAGATCAGGTGACCTTTCTCTGCAACCCCTATGGCGGAGAGCCCACTTCGCCACCCTTGCCCCGCCGTGGCTTTGGCAAATTGTGGTGCACCGATGCCGCCGTGCAGGCGGCTATGGGGGAAGTGGCCAGAGAAGAGCGGCTCTGTCAGCATACGGTGGTGCAGCCCTTTGAACGGGGGCGTCTCATTGCCTGCTACGAAGACGCCACCATTCGCTACTTTCATATTATGAACGACGGTTCCTGGGGACAGATGTTGACGCGGTAGCCCCTGCTACACTCGGTTCAAAATGAGATCCGGAGTTATGGGGAGAGTAGGCGCTAAGGGCGACAACATCGACAATTTTTTGTCGATGTCTAATGCGAAGCCTTTGTTGCGCCGCCGCCTGAACCATTTCAGGCGCAACAACATAGAGACTGGAGATTAGCGGTTGCATATACAAGTCTCTACTCTCCAGTCTCAGAAGTCGGGTTTCCGTTCTGTTATACTGACGAGCAGCACAAGAAGTAACCCGTTACTCGTGCAAAAAGTGTTACTTCTTGGCGCTCGTTAGTATAGTATAAACTTGAAGCTAGATCGGGAAGGGCGCGCCATATTCCTTGCCCAGTTCGCGCAGATCCTCGACAATCGTCTCGGTGAGGGGGATGCCGGTGCGCAGCCGTTCTTGTTCGGTCTCATGTTCGATCTCGCCGGCGACATAGATGCGATCATGGCCGGCGGCCTTGGGTGATTCGTGGAGCGCACGGATCATCGCATCCATGCCCTGCTTAAACTCTGCCAGCGGACGGAAGAGATCCACGCGCATCGCGGCAAAGAAGTGACCGTCATTGTTAAGTCCATAGGCTTTGCCCTCGCCCAACATATCCCAACTGCCGGAAAGGACGTTGCAGAGAATCGTCACCAAGGTAGCCAAACCGTAGCCCTTGTGACCGCCCTGTTCGCGTGTGCCACCCAGTGGATAGAGATTCCGCACCTTGCCGGGGTCGGTGGTGGGCTGGCCACTTTCGTCAACCCCCCAGCCCAGTGGAATCATCATCTCGTTATCACGCATCATCGTAATGCGGTTAAAGGGCACCGTCGAGGTCGCCATATCCAACAGCCACGGTGGCTCTTCCGCGGTGGGCGCAGAGATGGCAATGGGATTGGTGGAGAACATGGCCTTGGCGCCAAAGGTGGGGAGGACGCCATACTCACTGCCGCCGGCATAGATACGCCCAGTCATGCTAATGCCGATCATGTCCTCGGCCAGCGCCATCCACGGATAGTAGCCGGCCGCACCGTAGTGATAGCTGTTATGCATGGCCACCAGACCAATCCCGCTCGTTTTCGCCTTTGCCATGGCCAAGCGCATCGCCCAAGGTGCACCCACCAGTCCCAGACCGGCATCGCCATCAACGCGGGCCGACACCGGCGTTTCATGGTCTATTTTGAACTGCGGGCGCAGGTTGGCTATGCCATTCTTGATCTGCCGGTAGTAAATTGGTTTGATGTTGCGGACGCCGTGGGTCTCCACCCCGCGCCGGCTGGCGTAGAGCAAAACCTTGGTGGCGTCGACGGCATGGTCGGGCAGACAGCCCATGCGTTCAAAGAGGGTGCAGACAAAGCTCTGAAGGTCGTCTGCCGCCATCTGTGCTACATATTTCATCTTAGATCTCCGTTAGCGCTGTAAAATCGGCTGCATCCAGCCGACTAAATAGTCTTTGCTGATCGTCCTGGCTCAGGGCCAGGTTGGGCAGGCGGGGCGCCCCACAATCAAAACCAAGACGGGTCATGACGACCTTGAGCGCGCCCATAAAACCACTCTCGATCATAATCCCAGTAATGGTGTTGGCTTGCAACTGTAATTCAGTCCCGCGGCCAAAGTTGCCCTGGTTCACCGCAACATGGATTTCCCGATAAAGCCCGGCCATGTAGTTTAACGTTGAGCCAATGTTGCCGCTGGCGCCAAACATGGCGGCAAAGAGACACTGCTCATCCATGCCCGAAAAGACCGTCCACTTGCCCGCGCCTAACTCAATAATGCGGCGAAATTCAAACATGTTGGGGCCGGTGTATTTGCTGCCAGCCAGGTTCGGAATCTCCATCATTGCGCGCATGAGCGCAACCGCATCGACAGGGCCGCCAAAGATATAGGTGAAGAGGGGCAATTCAGGCGCGGCCGCGCCCAGGCTGGTAAAGTAGCCAATGATACTGCGCGTATTGCCATAGAGGGGCGGAATGATGCTGGCAAACCCATCGGCGCCGGCTTCCTGAGCATGGCGCGCCAGGGCCATCGCATCGGTGGCCACCAGCGCGCCAACGTGGGCAATGGTGGGGATGCGGCCGTTAACCTGTTCGAGCACGGTCTCCAACGTAGCCTTGCGTTCGTCCACCGTCATATAGACCCCTTCGCCGGTGCTGCCGCAGACATAGAGCCCACCAATGCCCTGCCCAACCAGGTAATCGACCAATTGACGCAGCACGGGCAGGTTAACCTGATTTTGCGTAGTAAAGGGGGTGACCAACGCCGGCCACGCACCTTGAAAATGTTTCATATAAGTTCCTTCCTTGGTGATGATAGATACTATATAGTCGCGTAGTCGCGTAGTCGCGCAGTCGCACAGTCGCACAGTCGCACAGTCGCACAGTCGCGTAGTCGCGTAGTCCAGAAGCCGGTTAATCCAACCTCTGTTTTCGTTGCGGTCTACTGATAGTGGCTAAGTAGGACGGTGGGGCTATACTGTCTCACTGATTCACTGTCCCACTGTCCACTGACTCACTGTCCCACTGTCCACTGACTCACTGTCCACTGCCCCACTGCCCCACTGTCCTACTGCTTGCCCACCCAGCTCATGCCTTCGCCCCGGACGAGAAACGAACGTTCGTCATAGGCGCCGGGGCGGGTGACGGGGATGACACCGCTTTCGACCGCTACGTCCAGGGGATTCGCGCGCGTCTGCAGCGGTAGGGCGACCCGTTCATGACAGCGTGCTGACTCGTAGACCGCTAACATGATCTCCAGCGCGGCGCGGCCATGTTTGGCCTGGCCCCGATACGCTTCATCCCGCCCTTCGATCCAGGCGACAATGCCATAGGCTTGGTCGATATGGGCGCGACCATAGCCACTCTGTTCTCCTTCAGTGGGGGTAAAGGTTTGCCAACCCTGGCCGCTAGACGTCAGATAGCGCAGGCTGTTGTCATTGACCTCCATGATGCCATCGCTGCCGTAGATGGTGGCGCCTACTTGGTAGCGTTTGTTCATCTCGTTTTCGATTACTCCCTCGACGCCGCCAGGATAGCCGATAATGCCGACACAGCGATCTTCAACCCGATGGCCAAAGATAAAGTGATCGGTGTGGCGCTCCACCGCGCCCATGACCCACTCCGCTTCAGGATCGCCCAGCACATAGAGCTGAAAGTCGATGCAGTGGGTGCCGGTGTTCATCATGCCGGCGGTGACGGCCGACCAAAGGCGCACCGGTTGGCCGATGGCGCCTTCCTGCACTAGCCGCCGCGCTTCATTCCAAGCGGAGTAATAGCGCCGTTGATGGCCAATCGCCAACTTGACGCCATTGCGCTGGCAGGCGATCATCATGGCGTCGGCTTCACTCAACGAGACCGCCATCGGCTTTTCACAGAGAATCGCCTTGGGGCGGCGCGCTGCGGCCGCAATGGTCATTTCCGCGTGCATGGGATCCCAAGAGCAGACGCTGACAATATCGGGGCGTTCCTTGTCGAGCATTTCACGGTAGTCCAGATAGCGGTTCGCCACGTCAAAATCGTCGCCAAAGGTGGCCAACGCTTCTGGGTGTGAATCGGCAATTGCAACGATCTCGGTCTCTTCACAGGCTTGCCAACCGCGGGCATGTTCCCGCGCGATGCGGCCACTGGCAATGATGGCAACACGATACTTTGCAGACATTTGCGTGTCCTCTTCCATTGGCGAGGCTGCTTGCTTGGGGGCACTGCGTCACAGAGCAGCTCGCATAGCTCTATAATGACAATGACCCTGATTGTACACCCGCAAGCGCGAAACGCAAAGGGCGTTACAACGATCACGGGGCTTGGTAGAGACGGGAGACGGGAGACTGAAGACGGAAGACGGGAGACTGAAGACTGAAGACTGAAGACTGAAGACTGAAGACGGGGCTTACCGAGAGGGATGCATTGAGTCGTGCGATGCAAGCCTCCCAATGTGGTACGCACTCGCAGAGTTGTAAAGTTTCCTGTAATGCTGTACAATTTGTATCCTGGAAATTCTGCTTTCGGTGAAGGGGAAGCAGCCAAGGATGGAAGTGTAGCTATGAATTCAAGTAGTAAGTATCAAGCGCTCCAGGAATATTTGCGGCAACAAGGGGAAGATGTGGTTACCCTGACCCTTGACAAAATTGAAACGTTAATTGGCGAACGGTTGCCGCCGTCGGCGCACACCCAACGCGCGTGGTGGAGTAACCGGCGCAAAGGCGCAGTCCAGGCGACGGCGTGGATGGAAGCCGGCTATCATGTGGAAATCATTGATCTGGACAACGGGCAGATCACCTTTCGCAAACCGGGCCGGATCTATCAGGTGCGTCGGCAGGGCAACATTGTGCTGTGGGATGCGGATTTGGTCAAAGCACTGCGCCATTACATGGGGTTGACCCAAGCCGAGTTTGCTCAGGAATTGGGCGTGCGTCAGCCTACCGTCAGCGAATGGGAGACGGGCGCGTATGGCCCCAGGCGTTCTAGCTCCAAATTATTGACAATGGTGGCAGAGCAGGCCGGCTTCAAATATGAGTAGGCAAACTTGCTGATATTTAAGCTTTTGTGCTGAAATAAAGATTGGCATTCCTCTCACGCTGGCTTACGCATTGTTTGGGTGCACTTTCCCTAAAAAAATGTAATGCGAGAGGGGCAAAACCGGCTTTGAGGAGCCGGTTTTTTGCAATTTGGGTATTGACAAGTTATGCGATAAGCGATAGAATCTTTGCCACGGTATCGTATAAAATGTGGATAATGTGTGCGACCTCACGACATAGTGCACGCCACGGATTGTCTAACCTTCATCAACAATACAGGATTATCCAACGTCTGCCACAAAGCTTCTTCTTGCCGGCAAAGGGGCGTTGTGGCAGGCGCCAGTAGGAGATTGACTAGCAAGGAAAAGTAGATGAACACTTACGATATGAGCCAAATCATCAAGATGTGGGAACATATGGAGATTACGGTGGACCAGGCCATTGGTCAATTAATGTTGCATGTTCAGCACCTGACCCAACGGGTCACTGCGCTGGAGCGGCGGCTGGAAGGGTTGGATCGCCCGGTAGCCGGCAGCTCATCACAGTCGTCGGAGTTGCTCTAGCAGCTGTGTAGATGCGGATCTGGAGCGCGCGGATTAGAGCAGGGCGGATCTAGATCGCATAGAACAAATCCACGTTACCAGATCCGCGTCTGCAAGCGGCGTCTCCCAGGGGAATCATTCAAACAGCCACACTTAAATCACGCCCTCCGTCTGGAGGGCGTTAATCTCCTGCGTGGCATAGCCCAGTTCGGCCAGGATGGATGCTGTCTGTGCGCCGAGGGCGGGGATGGGGCTGTAGAGTGGCTCAGTATCAAAGGCGCCGGTGCTGATGCTCACGGGGGGGCGCAACACCGCTAGGGGCCCAGTGGGCGTCTCCACCTGTTGCCAGCGGTTGCGCGCCTGTAGCTGAGGATGGGCCATAAACTCCTGCATGGTGCGTGCTTGGGCATTGGCAATCTGCGCCGCGTCCAGGCGCGCCAGCACCGTCTCAATGGTGAGTTGGCCAAAGACAGCTTCAATCGCCGCGCGCAGGGCCGCCCGATTGGCGACCCGTTGGCTGTTATTGACAAAGTGGGGTGCTGTGGCCAATGCCGGTTGCTCGAGGACCTCGGCGCAAAAACGCACCCACTCCCGTTCGTTCTGGATGCTGAGCATGACTGTGTGCCCGTCGCCGGTGGGAAAGAGGCCATAGGGTGCAATGGCGGCGTGGCTGGTGCCGGTGCGCTGCGGTGCACTGCCGCCCATGGTATAATACATTGGGTAGCCCATCCACTCGGCCAACGCTTCAAAGAGGGAAACTTCCAGTGTACAGCCCTCGCCGCTTTGCGCGCGCATGTAGAGCGCCGTCAGAATGCCGCTGTAGGCATACATGCCGGCGGCAATATCGGCTACGGCAATGCCGGCTTTGGCGGGCGTCTCTTCGTTGCCGGTAATGGAGAAGAGGCCGGCTTCGGCTTGAATCAGCGCGTCATAGGCTTTTTTGTCACGATAGGGGCCGGTGGCGCCATAACCGCTAATGTTACAAATGATCAGCCTGGGATAGCGGGTGCGCAAGGTGGCGTCATCAAAGCCGAGACGATCGACTGCACCCGGCGCCAGATTTTGCACAAAGACATCGGCCTTGGCCAGCAAACGGTGCAAAATCTCCTTGCCGGCTGCCTGTTTGAGATCGAGGGTCAACGACTCTTTGCTCCGGTTGACCCAGACAAAGTGGCTGGAAAGGCCATTGGCCGTCTTGTCATAGTGGCGGGCAAAGTCACCCACCTCCGGCCGCTCCACCTTGATCACGCGCGCACCAAGGTCGGCCAATTGCCGTGTGGCAAAGGGCGCCGCCACCGCCTGTTCTAACGAAACTACTGTAACATTGTGCAATGGGTGCATAAGAAGTTTTCCACTATTTGTTGCCGAAGTTTAGTTGCAAACTGACAAGTTGTGGCGAGTGGCGCGCTGTTCATACCAAAACTTGCGTTGTTTGTAAAAAGCGGTCAGTTGGCGATGAACTTATATCGTAAATGTGAGTATGTGACCCGCCACTCGCCACCCGCCACGCTCCCCCTTTTTTAACACACCCCGTTCCTCAACGCAAGTTCTTTGCTTTTACCCTGCATCCCCGCTATAATTTACGGACCATGCGTCGCCGAACTTTTGATTTTGACTCGCGTCATTTTGTGCGCTGCACCGAAGGCCAACTGGTGGTTGCTTTTTTCGTGTTGCTCTATGGTGTGGGCGGCGGACTGATCTGGTTTTTCTACGGCCGCGCGGCGGCGCTCTTGGGCATTGGCTGTATGACCGGCGGTCTGCTCTTTTTCTTGTTGCTCTATGGTATACTGCTCCTGATTGGCCATTGGGCCGGTGAATAAGTGACATATAAGATAGATGAGTGATCTATGACAACAACGCCTAAAAAAGTCTTAGTGGGGGTCGCTTGGCCATATGTCAATGGCGAAAAACACATTGGCCAAATTGCCGGCGCCTATCTGCCTCCGGATATTTTTGCCCGTTTTCAGCGCATGATCGGCAACGATGTGCTGATGGTCAGCGGCTCCGACACCCACGGTACACCGATCATGCTCAAGGCTGATGCTGAGGGGTTGACGCCGGTGCAGGTAGTCAATAAGTATCATGAACTTTTTGTTGAGGGCTGTCTCACGATGGGGCTGACCTTTGACCTCTATACCCATACCGACACGCAAAACCACTGGGACGTGACGCAGAAGCTCTTTTTGCGCCATCTGGAGGCCGGTTACGTCTATAAAGATCGCCAGCAGCAATTATATGATCCACAGGCTGAGCGTTTCCTGGCTGACCGCTATGTAGAGGGCACTTGCCCTTTTTGCGGCGCTCCCGATGCACGCGGCGATCAGTGTGACACCTGTGGCCGTATCTATGATGCGCTAGAGCTAAAGAATCCCCGCTCCAAAATTACCGGTAATACGGACCTTGAGGTGCGCGAGACCGAGCATTTCTTCCTCGATATGGGGAAGCTGAACCAGCCCTTGCTCGACTGGATTCAGCATGGCAAAGAGCATTGGCGGCCCAATGTGCTCAACTTTACCCGCGGCCAACTGAAGCTCGAGGAATTGCGCGGCCGGCCCATTACCCGTGATATTGACTGGGGGGTCAAGATTCCTCTGGAAGGGTTTGAGAACAAACGGATCTATGTCTGGTATGATGCGGTCATTGGCTATCTCAGTGCGGCGATTGAGTGGGCCAGCTTGATTGGCAATCAGGATGAGTGGCGCCACTGGTGGGACGCCCATGTGAATCCAGCAGCGTTGATCTATAATTTTATCGGCAAAGACAATATTCCCTTTCACACCATTATCTGGCCGGGAATGTTGATGGGCTATAATGACGGCAACGCTGAGCAACTCAACCTGCCCTATGATGTGCCAGCCAACGAGTATTTAAATCTGCATGGCGGCAAGTTTAGCACCAGTCGCGGCAACGTGATTGGCTTTAACTCCATGTTGGGCGAATTTCAGGCCGACGCCGTGCGCTATGTGTTGACAGCCCAAGCGCCGGAGACGGCTGATGTAGAGTTTACGTGGCAGGACTTTATGGAGCGCATCAACAACGAGTTGGTGGCCAACTGGGGCAATCTGGTCAATCGGATGCTTGGCTTTGCCTACAAACGCTTTGACGGCGTCATCCCCGCCCCTGGGCCCTTCGACGCGACTGATGAAGCGTTGCTGGCTGAAATCAAAGGTGGCTTTGTAACAGTGGGCGATCTCTATAACGCCGTCAAACTCAAGGCGGCGCTGACCGAGACGCGCCGGTTGAGCCAACGGGTCAACCAATATCTCAACGACAAGGCGCCCTGGAAGAGCATCAACGAGGATCGCGCCGCGGCCGCCACGGCGGTCTATGTGGCCTTGCAAGCGATTGATTGGCTCAAACTCATGTGGGCGCCCATCTTGCCCCACAGCAGCGAACAACTACACAGCTTGCTGGGCTATACGGAGCCGCTCTTTGGCCGCCAATACACCGAGATGGTGGCTGATGCTCGTGGTGAGCATCTGGCCCTGCGCTACGACCATCGTCCGGCAGTTGGGCGCTGGCAGGCCGCTCCTTTGCCGGCTGGACAGGCCTTACAGGCGCCAACCGCACTCTTTACCAAACTTGACGACGAAATGATGGCGGCGAAGCTCAGTTGACTATGCCACCAATTTCCGAACTGGATCAGCACTATCTCCACCATACGCGTCGCTGGTTTGTGGTCGTGATGGTTGGCTATGTGCTAATTGCCGTAAACTTTGCCCGTTTAACGCCGGCCTGGCAAGCGCCCGATGAGCCGGCGCACTACAACTATATTGCCCATATTGCCACCGAAGGCAAGTTGCCGGTGTTGCGCATGGGTGACTATGATCAGGATTATCAGTCGTCGTTGGTCGGCAGTAAATTTGCGCCCGAATTGAGCATTGAGCCACTGCGCTATGAGGGGTATCAGCCGCCACTCTATTATCTGTTGGCCGCCCCTCTCTACTGGCTGACGGGCGGCAATCTGCTTGCCTTGCGTCTCTTTGGCGTGGTGCTAGGGAGTATTGTCATTCTGTTGCTCTATCACTGTGTGAACTTGGCCTTTCCTGATAAGCCAATGGTGACGTTGGGCGCCACCGCGTTTGTGGCCTTTTTACCCATGCAAGTTGCCGTGACGGCGGCGCTCAACAACGATACCTTAGCACTTCTCTTACTCCTAGCTGCCGCGGCGTTGCTCTTTCAGTGGATGCGAGAACAGTTTAACCAAGCTTCTGTCCACACCACAGCGCATAGCCGCCGGCAATTGCTGGGCTTGGGTGTGGTGCTTGGGTTGGGGCTACTCACCAAAATTTATGCCTATTTGATGACGCCACTTTGCCTTGTGGCAATTATGGCCATTTATTGGCGTGGTCGAGCCCCCAATCGCCCAGTGCTGGCCACGTTGCGGCAGGGGATTGGCGCAAGCCTTTGGGCATTGGCGCCGGCGCTCGTGTTGGGATTGCCCTGGTGGGTGCGCAATTTACATCTTTACGGCGGTCGCGATGTGCTTGGTCTAACCTGGCATGATCTGGTGGTAGCCGGCCAGCCGCGCACGCTGGATTGGATCCAAAGCAATGGACTGGTCAGCTATAGTGAGCGCGCCTTTGGCTTTACCTTTAAAAGTTTTTGGGGCGTCTTTGGCTGGATGAGCGCCTTTATGGATGAGCGTATCTATACGGCGCTGCTGATCTTTACCGGTGTGCTCTTTCTTGGCTTGCTCTGGACGCTGATTCGTTTGCTGTCAGGCAGCCCGGACACGGATATTGATGATTACCAGCGTTGGATACTGATCTTTTTGGCCGTGATGTTGCTCGCGGTGCTGGCTGGGTATATCTGGTACAATCTTAAGTTTGTCCAACATCAGGGTCGTTATTTCTTTTGGGGCCTATTGCCCATCAGTGTCTTTGTCGCTTTGGGCTGGCGTGAGGTCATGCGTCCCGTGCAAGGCGCGATTACAGGACTGCTGGCCACCGTGCTGGCTCTGGCCCTGGCGTTCACAGGCTACGTAGGCGGGGAAATGGACAAATGGACCATTTTAACGATTGCGCTCACCGCGCTTTTGCTTCTATTGCAACCTTTACTCTATGTTGGCGATGAAAATTATACGCTGCGCTGGGTGCCACGCCGAATCCAAGAATTTTTTACACAACCCTTTTGGGTTACGCTCTGTCGATTCTTGCGCATCGGCGCCTGGATGACCCCCTTCCTGCTACTGGCGTTGCTGGACGCACTCCTGCCGGCGTTTTTAATTGCGCCGTTACTGCAATAATTATCTAGAACAGGTGATTGGGCGATTAGTAATTAATCACCCAATCACCAATGACTAACTAACTGTTCATGCAATGTCATTCAGTTAACAGTCATCAGTTTCCAGTTTTCAGTAGCCAGTCTCAAGCCACACACTGGAAACTGAGCACTGATCACTGATTACTTTGGCACGATCATTGCTTAACTTAACGACATTGACTGTTCATGTAGGTGCACCGCTATGCAATCAACTTTATCTGCTTCCCATCGCTCTCGCTTGGCTCGATCAAGCACTCCCGGCTCGCCCATCGCGCGGACGCCCTTTGATTTTCTGGCGCTGCTTTTGCTTGTCCTGGTATTGGCGTTGACTTCCATTGTGATTGGCTGGCAATTCTGGTATAGCAGCCGCATCTTTAGCGGCGTCATGGTGGCGGATACCGCGCTTGGTGGTATTACGCGGGTGCAAGCGTTGGGGCGCTTAAATCGCACATTGGCCAGCTATCCTCCGCCCGCGGTAGCCCTGACCTATGGCGAGCAACAGTGGCCACTGCCGGCCAGCCAAGTCAAAGCTGAAGTTGATCGCATGGACGCCGTCAACCGCGCCTATTTGGTGGGCCGTCAGGGCGCAATCGGCCGGCGCTTGGGTGAGCAATTTGTGGCTGCCTTAGGCGGGATAAAGATTCAACCGGACTTTGGCTTTAATGAAGAGTTGCTCCGCCAGGCCATCGCTGAGGTCGCCGCTCAGGTGCAACAGCCGGGGCTGCCAGCCCGCCAAATAGGTGATGTAATGTTGCCGGCAGAAGAGGGTCGTGCGGTGGACATAGAGCAGACGCTCATGGATTTGTTGACCGCCTTGCAAGCGCACAGCGCTGAAGATGTTGTGCGCGTCCCCTTGCATGTGGTTGATCTTGCGCCACCGGCTGAGACACTTGCGGCGCCGACCCCTGCTGCGTTGGCAGCCGTGGCGCTGCCCCAGCCGGTTTTGCTGCACAATGCTGACTTTGAGCTTGACTTGGCCGTCGATTCTGCGCTCATTGAAGCGATGGTGGTGATGCACAGCCCGCTGCGCATAGATAACGACCCCCTGCGTCGCCGCCTGACGGATTGGGCGGAACAGTTTGATCTGCCGGCGCGTGATGCCCGCCTGCACTTTAATCCTGCCACCGGGAGCGTCACTGTCTTACAGCCCAGCCAACCCGGTCGCCATCTCGACATCGAGGCCACCATTGCTGCGGTGCACGCTGCGTTAACCAAGGGCGCGACCCAAGCCGAATTGGTGCTGGTGGAAACGTCACCGGCAGTGGACATGAATCGAGTGGCCGAGATGGGCATTCGTGAATTAGTGGCCAGCGGTACAACCTATTTTGCCGGCAGCAGCGCAGCGCGTGTACGCAATATCGAGGTGGCGGCTGAGAAGTTTGCCGGATTGGTTATTCCACCAGGCGAAATCTTTAGCTTTAACCAAGGCGTTGAAGATGTGACCTCCGCCAATGGCTTTGAAGACTCGCTGATCATCTGGGGTGACCAGACTGCGGTGGGGGTGGGCGGTGGCGTCTGCCAGGTGAGCACGACCGTCTTTCGCGCCGCCTATAGCGCCGGCCTGCCGATTGTGGAACGCTATAACCACGGCTATGTAGTCAGTTGGTATGGCGAACCAGGACTGGACGCGACCATCTATACCCCGACGGTGGATTTTCGCTTCCGCAACGACACGGGCGCCTATCTGTTGATCGACCCAGAGGTGGATACCAGCAACGGCGTCATCACCTTCAATCTCTACGGCACCAAACCCAATCGGGAGGTGACGGTGAGCAAGCCTGAACAGACAGAGATCATCAAGCCGGCCGCGCCTGAGTATCGGATCGATGAGTCCTTAGCGCCAGGACAACGCAAGCAGGTGGAATGGGAGCAGTTAGGCATGACCGTCACGGTGACACGGACGATTGTCGAGAGTGGCACCACACGTACCGATACGATGAACAGCGTTTACCAGCCATGGCGCGCCGTCTATCTGGTGCCCCCCGGCACCGAAATTCCGGCTACACCTACACCGGAGCCAGCGGCAACCGAGACCGAAGCCACCGCCGCGCCAGCCTCTGCGCCGTAACCGCAATCGTCGGGGGGGTGTTTTTTACGGAATACACTGGTGATTAGGTGTTCGCTTGCGGGTGCTGTGCGCCATTGGTAATTTTTCACCCGCACCCAGAAAATTCGCCAGAGTCCAGTCTTTAACTTAAAGTTCTGAGCAAACACAAAGGGGGAGATTATGGGAGACTACAGTGGGAAAACTGTCATTGTGACGGGCGGTGCCAAGGGCATTGGCCGCGCCATTAGTTTGAGCTTCGCGCGCGCCGGCGCCAATGTGGCCTGCGCGGATGTGGATGAGGCCGCCGGCGCCGAGATTACCCAGTTGGCGCAGGAGGCCGAGGGCAAGTTGCTCTTTGTACGGGCGGATGTGAGTCAATCTGCCCAATGCCAACAACTGGTGGCGCAGACCGTCAGCGAGTTTGGCGGTGTTGACATCCTCTGCAACAACGTGGGCATTCAACCGACCAGCAGCTATCTGCCGGCCCATGAACTGCCAGAGGAAATGTGGGACCGGATTATCAATGTGAATCTCAAAAGCCGCTTCCTGATGACCAAATATTGTGTGCCGGAGATGAAGAAGCGGGGCGGCGGCGCGATCATCAACACGGCCAGCGTCCAGGGGTTGCAGTCGGCGTTGGGCGTAGCTCCCTATGCGGCCAGCAAGGGGGGTGACCTGTCGCTGACACGCCAGCTTGCACTTGAATATGCCAAGGACAATATTCGGGTGCTGGCCGTCAATCCCGGTACGATTGAAACACCGCTGGTGGCCGAGGCCGCCGCCCATGAAGGTAAGACTGTAGACAGCATGCGTGACCAGTGGGGCGCCGCTCACCCCTTAGGCCGCATTGGTCAACCACAAGAGATTGCCAATGTGGTGCTCTTCTTGGCCAGTGACAAAGCCTCCTTTATGACCGGCTCCTATGTCAACATTGATGGCGGCATGATGGCCAAAGGTGCATGGGCTTAGGATGACACGATGACCGGATGACACGATGACACGATGATTACAGGTGCTATACTCGTATACAGGGCACTACCGAAGAGCTTTTCTTGTCATCCAGTCATCCAGTCATCTCTGCCATCAGGTGTGCTAGCGCCGCGGCTGGGTCAACACAGAGGCCAGAGTAGACCGATGAACTTTGGATAACGGTGCTGTGAGGCGCGGTGAGCCAGCGGAAGCGTTCGACGCGGTCAAGCTGGCCAATGGGCCCTTCGCCATTGCAGATACGTGGGATTAATGCAAGATGGGCCTGCACCGTGGTCCAACTGAGTGTTGGCGCCAGCATCGCCAGCCGTCCTCGATCGAGCGCAATCTCTGTAGCCAAAAAACGTTGCGTGCGACAGAAAAGGATAACGCCGGCGCGCATAAATTCGCAGCGCTCCACCCGGGGCGCCACCTGCAAGTAGGCATAATCATAGGCGTGCAGCGTAGGCATTGGCTGCCTCCTCGACAAAGTGTTCGGCGGCGGCGCGGCGCTGGCATAGATACGCTAGATAGGCGTTGCGGTGGGCTTCTTCGTCGGCAAAGATCTCTTCGCCGCCTAGCCAAATGGTAGGAATTTCAGCCACAATCTGCGCCAGTCGTTCATCGCTCAGACGGCTGCGCAGCGCCGGGTCCACTTCACGCACCTGGCTGGCCAGGGGCAGAAGCACATGCTGTTTGATGAAGGCAAAGGGTGAACGGCTGCGCGCCAGATAGTCGCCCCAATCGTGGTGAAAATAGAGCGCGGCCCCATGGTCGATCAGCCAGAGTTCTTCTTCCCACAGCAACATGTTGACATTGCGCGGCGTGCGGTCCACATTGGTGACATAGGCGTCAAACCAGACAATGGTAGAGGCCAAGGTCGGTTCAACCGGCGGTTCCAGCAACGGATTATAGGCAAAGGCGCTGGGCAAATAGCGCAATGCCAGGTTAAGGCCGACGCTGGCCTGTAGCAAATCTTGAATTTCCTGATGCGATTCAGAACGCGCCAACTTGGCATCCAACTCAATCAAGACAATTTCCGGCACGCGTAGACCCAACACGCGTCCAATCTCCCCCGCAATCAACTCGGCAATCAGCGCTTTGGCCCCTTGGCCGGCGCCGACAAATTTCATGACATAGAGTTCGCCATCATCCGCCTCAACGATGGCCGGCAATGAACCACCTTCGCGCAGAGGCTGGATATAGCGTGTTGCTGTTACGGTGCGTAGCATAAATCTTTCCCATTCTTTCGTTATCGGACGGTAGGGCAGTGAGACAGTAGAGCAGTAAGTCAGTATCACTGTCCTACTGTAACCGCGTACAACATAGTAGCGTAGGAGTGTCTGATGGACAAGCCAGCCGCGGCAGCGGTGAACAAATTTTTGCGGCAGGGGGAAGAAGTCACGCTTGAGGAGGCGGCGCCTACTGATGTATCCCATTTATTGGGGGTGATCCATTCCGCCTATGCTGAGTTTTGGGACAAACTTGATCCGCCCTCTGGCGCCTTTGCGGAGACGGTCGCCTCCATTGCCGCAAAGTTGGCCAAGGGCGGCGCGATCAAAGCGGTCGCTACGGGAGCAATGATTGGCTGTGTACTCTACGAACCGCGAGCGGAGTATCTTTATTTTGGCCGGCTGGCGGTCGTGCCCAGTTGGCGGCGGCTGGGGGTGGCGCAACAGATGATCCGTTTGGTTGAAGCACGGGCGCAAGCCTATGGCCTGGCGCGAGTGCAAATTGGCGTGCGGCTGGTTTTGCCTGCCCATCAAAACTACTATGCCAACCTGGGCTATCAACCCATTGAATATACCTGCCACCCCGGTTTTACTACGCCGACTTCGGTGACTATGGAAAAGAGATTGTGAATCGTTAGGCGAGCAACACGATCAAGAGGATACTTATTTTCTTGAAAAGTCTAAAGAAGATAGGCAGGCAGGAGATCTTCGCCAAAAAAGCGTACACGCGCCAATTCGTCATGGCGATCATCCGGGCCAATGCCAACAATATCCACATCCCGTTCGGGTTCCTGGCGATGGAGGGGCATTACATGGGCGCGGCGTTGATTCGCTGTGGGCCCCAGGGCAAAGAAGAGGTCGGTCAGCCAGCCCTCCTTACGACGTAAGTTGGCGTAATAGTGGTCATGTTGGCGCGCATAGGCCAGTGTTGCTTCGCTCCAATGGGAAGTTGCCAGCAGTTCCTGGGACAGTACCCGCACATCGCGCAGTGTGAGCGACAATCCACAGCCAAAGCTTGGATTGCTGGCCGCCGCGGCATCCCCCACCAGTGCAACGCCAGGCCGGCAGGGTTCGTTTACCCAGGCGCCGGCAACCTGAAACATCGCTAAAGGTCCAGCTGGCGTACCGCCAGCAAACCACTCTGTAGGTACGCCTGATTGGAGGCATTCACTGATAAAGCGGGGAATGTTTTGGGCGCCACAGAGTTGACGTGTGCGATCTTGCAGGGAAAACGCAAAGTAGACGCGATGACGTTGCCGGCCCAGGGGGAAAAAGATGGCGAATTGGCCCGGCCGCCGCGGGTTGACAAACATGCTAATTTCATCGGTGGGCGCGGCTAGATTTTCAAAGAGTAGCCCGGCAATGGCCAAGCGCGCCGCTTCGCGTTGTACGGGAAAGCCGGCCGAAAGACGGGCCTGTGAGTTGCGCCCATCTGCGCAAACCACCAGGCGCGCGCTGACGCTGACGAGCTTGCCTTGGTGTTGCACCGTGACAGTGGCCGGTGCGCCTGGGGTGACACGCACCGCACGCGCGCCACGCCAAACCTCTACCCCTGCCTGTTGGGCCGCAGTGAGCAGCACCTGCTGCATCTCTGGGTGATAGAAGGTAAGCGATCCAACCCCGTGGCTGCTGGTTGCCGGCAAATGGCGGCGGATTACCGAACGGCTGGCGCCGCTGTAGTTATTCCACCAGTGCACCTCATGACCACAGGCGGAACGCAACAGATCGTAGATCCCCAACCGTTGCGCTTCGGCAACTCCCCACGGCCACATCCCTTCGCCGCGCACCCGATCACGGAATTGCTCTTCCCGTTCCAACAGGAGGGTGCGCACCTTGTGTTCGGCCAGCGTTTTCGCCAGTGTCGAACCCGCAATGCCGCCACCAATGGCGATCACTTCATATTGCATTTGACTTTCCTCTGGAATCATTCCCGGCACTCTTCGCCTATTTTACTATGGATTGTGAATCGTAACAACCGCTCGCTATCAGTTGGGTGCGTACCACATTGGGGGGATTACACCGAGCAAGCTTGTTGGGCCTACATTGGAATCCCCCGAAAATGGGACGCACCCTATCAGTGCGTGGGGTATGATCTGGGGTGGAATTATGCTATAATATTCGTACTTACTACATCTTTGACGTTGTATAAAAACTTCGCTCATATGGGCGACTCACTGAAATTGCACTGCTTGCCCTCAAGATAAGATCGGCAATTTCAGTCGCATACCGATATGAGCCAAAAACTTACATGAAGTCGTTGGTGTGGTTAAAACAATTTTAGCCAGGGAGAATGTAATGACATTTGATGTAATTCTACGAAAACATCCGAATAATGGCTATAGCGCGCGGCCTGTACTTTGGCCTGATATAACAGTTCATGGCGCGACTCAGCAAGAAGTGCTTCATCGTGTTCAGCAATTGATTCGCGAGCTACTTGAACAAACACAAGTGGTGCAAGTTGATGTGGAGGCAGCAGAAGCTGTTGAACAAAACCCTTGGCTTGCTAAGGCTGGTATGTTTCAAGACGATCCAACTTGGGATGATTTTCTCGAAAAAATGGCTGATTATCGTCGCCAGTTAGATGTAGAGGACCTACCGGAATCTGTATGAGTCTCTATATTCTTGATACCGATCACATAACGTTGCACCAGCACAATCATCCACAAGTTAGTGCACAAATACAAAAACAAGCGAGAGAACAAATTGTAACAACGGCAGTTACTATGGAGGAGCAGATGCGTGGCCGTTTAGCTCAAATCGCACAAAATAAGGGTAATCTGTCGATGGCCTATGAGTTGTTATGTTCAACAGCTATATACTTTTGTGATTTGATCATACTACCATTTGATAACGACGCTCAGCAACAATACCAAAAACTACGGTCACGTAAAATTCGTATTGGCACACTTGACCTGCGTATCGCTGCAATTGCTTTATCCCAAAATGCTATTCTGGTAACACGAAATCACCGTGATTTTAGTCAAATCCCTGAATTACAATTTGAGGATTGGAGTCAGTAGGCGTCACAACCATTATTGCCCGCGCTGTGCGTTCATGTTTGCAGGTCAGTCTGGAAGATACGGTGCGCCTTAATGGCGCGCTACTGTCTTTTGGGTGCGTACCACATTTGGGGGCTTACTCTGGTTAACAAATTTTAGTTGCTCGATCAGTCCCCAAAAATGGGACGCACCCGTCTTTTTTTGACAGCTTGTTGTCGTTGCCGCTTGCCAGTATAATGAAAGTAGGTCACGCTATCTACCGCGATGATTGTCTCCCCTTTCATGTAACTGCTATCGCCCACGATGAGGAGGAACTGAATGTCATTCAAGCTTGCTGTCAGCACCTTGCGCTGGAAGAATCCTGATCTGGAACCCTGCCTGGCTGCGCTCAAGGAGGCTGGTTGGGAGGGTTGGGAATGTCGCCTGCCCCTGGATTGGCTAGGGACACCCCAACGCTTGCGTCGTATTTGTGAAAATGTGGGTCTGCCCATGGTCGTCTATACCGCCGGCGGTTCGCCGGACGACCGTGATTTTGAAAATGTGGAACGCAACAAGCGGCGTATGGAATTTGCCGCTGAAGTCGGAGCCGACTGTTTTATGTATATGAACGGCAAAAAGCCGGAAGGCCGGCCCGTGACCAAAGGGGATATCAAAGCCGCTGCTGAAGGCGCCGAACAGTGGGCCGAGTATGCCGCCCAATTTGGCTTAGAATTGAGCTATCATATTCATACCAATCTGTTGGTCGACTCGATTGAGGATTGGAAGACCTACATGAGTCTGCTTGACAAGGCCAAACTCTGTATTGATGTCTCCCATGCTGAACTGTGGGGCTACGACGCCGTTGAATCGTTGCGCGACTTCCAACATCAACTCAACTATGTCCACCTGCAAGATTATGCCTCGACTTCACGCCGCGCCGATGGTTTCTATGATCCGGTCTGGTGTGATGTGGGCGAATATGCCAATGTCGATTTTGCCGGCGTGCGCGCTGTCCTGGAAGAGATCGGCTACGACCGCTGGGTGACGGCCGTCTCCGGTGTGCCGATTGTTGACCCGCTTAGCGAAGCCAAGCGCAGCAAAGAGATGGTTCGTTATCTACGTGGTCTTGGCTACTGATCCTATCTATATTGCGCGCGGTTACAATTTATGAATCCACCAGTGGGACAGTGGGTCAGTTTTACTGAGTCACTGTCTCACTGTCTCACTGTCCCACTCTATCTTTACCCGTGCCGCTGCATAAAGCGATACATTCGCTCTAAGGCGCGTTCAATATTCTCCATACTGGCCGCATAGGCGCAGCGAACGTGGCCTTCACCGCCGGCGCCAAAGGCGCTGCCGGGAATCACTGCCACCCGCTCTTCACGCAGCAACTGCTCACAAAATTCATGTTCATTCATCCCGGTGTTGCGCACGCTGGGGAAGGCATAGAAGGCGCCTTTGGGTTCAAAACATTCCAAACCCAACTCGTTGAGCCCCTTGACAATGAGCCGGCGCCGTTGGTCATAGCTGGCGACCATACGGCAGACATACTCCTCGGCGCGTGGGTCGGTCAACGCCACCAACGCTGCCTCTTGACCCATCGTGGAGGCCGACATAATCAGATATTGGTGGATTTTGCGCATGGCGCCGATCAGATCCGCCGGCCCCAGGGCATAACCCACACGCCAGCCGGTCATAGCATAATCTTTGCTCATCCCACCCAAGTGTACAGTACGGTCGGCCATGCCGGGCAGTGCTGCAAACATAACATGTTGATGGTTGCCGTAGACCAGGCGGTCGTAAATTTCATCGGAGATCACAATCAGATCATGCTTGTCGGCAATGCGGGCGATGGCTAAGAGCCCCTCTCGGTCCATGACGGCGCCGGTGGGGTTGCTGGGGAAGCCAATCAGCAATGCCTTGGTGCGTGGTGTAATGGCCGCTTCAATCGCCGCCGGGTCAACCTGAAAATTCGTATCAGCATGGGTGGGAATATCAACCACTGTCCCGCCGGCCAGCAGCACACTGGCTGTATAGCTGACGAAGCAGGGCTGCGGCACAATCACCTCATCGCCGGGGTCCAGAATCGCCTGCATAATAAGCGACATCGCTTCGCTGACGCCCACGGTGATGAGCACCTCTTTTTCGGGGTCGTAGGCAGGGCCGCCATAAAGCGTAGTGAGTTTCTGGGTCACTGCTTCACGTAATTCGATCATGCCGGCATTCGATGTATAAGCAGTATTGCCGCGCTCCAGGCTGGCAATGCCGGCGCGTAAGATCGGTTCAGGGGTAACAAAGTCGGGCTCGCCAATGCCCAGGCTGACGACATCTTCCATCGTGGCGGCAATGTCAAAATAGCGCCGAATGCCGGAAGGGGGCACGCTGACGACTCGGCGGCTCAGGCGGCTCTCGTGGGCGCGCAGACGCCGGTGGACGCCATTGCTATGGGTATTTACAGTTCCAGGTAGTGGGGATTTCTCTAACACAGGTGTTGGTAAAGCGACCGCATTCATAGGTAGTTTATCTTTCTCTATTTGGCAACCCACAGCATGGATCTGCTTGTTTGGCACATTCTATAGTGATTCAGATCATACCTCAGATTTTCAGAAACCAGGTGCTTCCCCAAAGAAACGGTTTTTGCCGGTGATTTCCCTTGAACGTCTATAGCTGCAAGCAGAGGCTGTGGTATTTATTTAGTTAATCTATGCATTAGTTTGTGGATGATCAGAGAGGGTAATGATGGTTCCTTGTCGAGTGGATTGTTGACCTTTATACGCGTTGACCATCAAGGCAATCTGATCCAAGGCGTGCGTATTCCAAATGGGTTGCATTCGACAAGGCTTGATTGGAAACGCACTGCGATCGTTGCCGGAGCAAGCCGATCACAATCTATGATCCGACAGGGCTCATAGATTGCCGGCCGCGTGCAATGGCCAATCCACCAACACCACGGCCCGGGAGCAGACCGTGTAAAGATAAAGCTGAGCAGTTCATAGGATAAGTGACCCAATCACCACAATCATAAAGTGTAAACAATAATACGTAAATTGTCTTAGGCGAGTTCCGGTTGGCGCGTATGCCAGGTGGTGCTTTGTTCGTAGGCGTAGGCCGCGCGCAACACCACTTCCTCACCCAAGTGGGGACCGACCAGTTGCAGGCCAATCGGCAGACCGTTCTGGTCAAAACCACAGGGCACACTGATACCGCAAATACCGGCTACATTAAGACTAATGGTAAAGATGTCGGTCAGATACATGGCCAGTGGATCGTCGCTCTTTTCTCCGATTTTGAAGGCTGTCGTCGGTGAGACCGGGCAGGCAATGAGATCGACTGTTTGGAAGGCTGCTTCAAAATCCTGCTTGATCAGGGTGCGCACCTGTTGTGCCTTTAGATAATAGGCGTCATAATAGCCGGCGCTCAGGGCATAAGCGCCTAACATGATGCGGCGCTTGACCTCTGGCCCAAAGCCCTGACCGCGACTTTGGCGGAAGTTGTCAAACATGCTGTCGGCGCCGGCGCTGTGACCAAAACGGACACCGTCGTAGCGTGCCAAGTTGGCGCTGGCTTCGGCGGTGGCGACCAGATAGTAGACCGGCAACGCCTTGTCGGTATTGGGCAAGGAAACGGGTGTCACGGTGGCGCCAAGCGCTTCTAGCTGCGCCACTGCGGCCCGCACCGCCTGTTCGACTTCCGGCTGCATTCCCTCAATAAAATATTCTTGGGGCAGGCCAATACGCAAGCCGGCTACATCGTCCCGCAGCGCTGCACTGTAGTCCGGTACAGGGACAGGCAGGCTGGTGCTGTCCCGTTCATCATGGCCAGCGATCACCTGGAGCAACAATGCTGCATCGCGCACACTTTGGGCCATAGGACCAATCTGGTCAAGGCTGCTGCCATAGGCTACCAGGCCATAGCGGCTAATCCGACCATAGGAAGGTTTCATCCCCACAATGCCACAGAAAGACGCGGGTAGGCGGACGCTGCCGCCGGTGTCGGTGCCTAGGGCGCCCAATGCCTCATGGGCTGCCACCGCCGCGGCGGAGCCACCACTGCTGCCACCGGGTACACGGTCCAACGCCCACGGATTGTGGGTGGGGAAATAGCCACTGTTCTCGTTGCTGGAGCCCATGGCAAATTCATCACAGTTCACCTTGCCCAGCATAACCGCGCCGGCGTCCTCTAACCGTTGGACCGCAGTGGCCGTGTAGGGTGGCTTGAAGCCTTTAAGGATTTTGCTGCCACAGGTCGTCTGCACACCGGCTGTGGCCAGGACATCCTTAATTGCTAAGGGAACGCCTAACAGCGGCGCTTCCTGCCCTTGGGCTCGTTTTTGATCGGCGCGCTTGGCCTGGGCTAAAGCCGCGTCTGCGGTCACGGTCAGGTAGGCTTGCACCTGGGGATCGACGGCGTTGATGCGATCTAGTAGCGCTTGGGTTAACGCAACGGCGGTAACGGCGCCGGCGCGCATAGCGGCCAATGCTTCGTGGATGGTTAGTTCGTGTAAGGCTTTGTCCATGCTCTTGCTGTCATCCTAAGTTTGTGTTGATCGGGTACACTTATTCTTCAAAAACGGCGCGCACCCGGAAAAAGCCATCGTCACTATCAGGGGCATTGGCCAGCGCTTCGGCATTGGAAAGACCAGGGGCTGGCACATCCTCGCGCATGACCGTGGTCAGCGGCAGTACGTACGGGGTAGGGGGCACGCCACTGGTGTCCACCTCTTGCAGCCGGGCGGCATAGTCAAGAATGGCCGATAGCTGTTCCGTATATTCCTGAATTTCGGCTTCGGTCAGCGCCAGCTTGGCCAACTCCGCCACATGGCGCACCTCATCGGTTGTCAAGTGCATAGGTGCTTTGCTCCGTAATTCACTTATTCTGCAACAAAAAGCGTCGTGGTCTAGTCGCCACGACGCTTGATTTCAGTCCGTTGCCAATCAAAAACGCCGTGGTATGCGGCCACGGCGTTGGTTATCAACCAGTCACCGGGACGCGCGTCTAGCTGCACCTGCTGCACAGGCGAATGCTACTGCGATATTCCGGTTTTGCCAAACATTGGTCAGATTCATTATGTATGGGTTGGTCTTCTGCAATTGATTTCTACAATTACCCTTTTTGGGTTAAGGTTTAGGATAAGTGCAGAAAATTGAAGCTCTATTTTCTATACTGCGGTCCGATTTTCATTCAGAGCTTAATATACTATGAAAAGTATAACTGGCGACCGGAGAGATGTCAAACCTGGTCAATAGAAAACAGCAATTTTGCAAGCGTTGGATCCTGTGCCAGCAATTCGTGCTGCGCGTAATGGCTTCTTGGCCAGCGGTTATCTAATAGGCAATCCATTACACACAGGTTAGATTCTGTTAAATGATTAGCAGATTTTTTGGAAAAATTTTTATTTTATCCACGAAGCATGGTAATGTACGGCACAACTTTTCTCATTCGTATCACCAAAGTACATAAACCATGCTGATCCTCCACATTCGCCTGTTGGGTGATCTTTAACTGACCTATGCTGACCAGCCGGTGACGACCGTCAACCAGACGCGGAGGCAGTCATTGCTCGCCTACCTATTGCTCCATCGCCACGCGCCCCAAGCGCCATCACCTAGCCTTTACCTTCTGGCCGGATGGCAGCGAAGCACAGGTACGCAACAATTTGCGTCAGATGTTACACCAGTCGCACCATGCCCAACTCCGTCCAAATTTTAGAGACGGATGCTATGTGCGTTGCCGTTGAAATTCCACCTCCTGGCTTGGTGCGTATGGTTCAGCCAGAGCATAAGCCACCGCTTGCTCGACAGACAGTGTGGCCCCTTCTTGCCAGGCAGTTGTGTAGGACGCTTGGGTTAGTTGTGTATGTGTCGCCTCGCGAAATTGCTCGTAGTCGACCTGATCCGCCGGCGTGAGAAAAGGTGGGATGGTGGTGAACAAGCTGTGGGCAGCGCTCAGTAGACGGGCCGCCCGTTGCCCATCGCCCAACCGGCTGGCAACACCAGCCAGACCGGCCAGACAGCGGGCGATCAGCGGCTGGCGACTGGTTGCCTGGCTGAGTTGTAAACTTTCGGCAAAGTGTTGTTGGGCAGTGGACAGATCGTGGGCAAAGAGCGCCACCATTGCTAAGTGGTGCAAGACAACGGCCAGTCCCGACTTCGAGCCTAACGCCTGAAAGAGGGTGCGGCTGGCTTCACCCGAGCGCCGCGCCAGCTCCACTTCGCCCACATAACGAGCGGTCTCGGCTAGGGCGCAGAGAATCCACGCTTCATCTTGTTTGATGCCCAACATCTGCGTCAGGGGCAATGTTTCTTGCAACAGACGCATTTCCGCGGCGTAATCTCCCTGGCGGCTGGCGAGTTGCGCCTCAACATTGAGCGCCTGCATCAGGCTGCGCGCATCGCCATTTTTGCGCGCCAGGAGTAAACTCTCTTGCAGATACTGTCTGGTTTTCGCCACATCATTCTCCTGCTCAAAGACCAATTGCGCCAGGTCGCCTAGCAGTTGCGCAATCCGCCGCTCGTCGTCCAGGGTGCGCAGGAGGGTGAGCGCTTCCCCAAAGTAGCGAATGGTGCGTGCTTTGTCAAGGTGAATGTAATACCAACCAATCGAACGCAAGGCCAGCGCGATCCCCAACTGATCGTCTAGTTCACGGGCCAGGGTAAGGCTCTGTTGATGGTATGTAAAGGCCAGTTCACGCTCCCCCTGCGCCCCCATCAGGTCACCAAGCCGCACCAGCGCTTTGACCCGCAGCGGCGATGGCGTCGCCGTTTTCTGTAAAGCCTGCTGCAACCAGTCACGCCCTTCCCTGATATAGCCGCGGTGGCGCCAAAAGCTCCCCAGACTGACGGCCAACGCCAGCGCCAGATCACACGCGTTGGTTAACGCCCAGGTCAAGGCCGCGCGCAAATTATCATGATTGATCTCCAGACAATCGAGCATCTGGCGATGTTCTGTGGTATGCAATTTGGCTTCGGCCTCCTGCGCCAGCGCCAGATAGTAATGGCAGTGGCGTTGCTGGGCAGCAGTGAGTTCACCCGCCGCCTGCAATTTTGCAAAGAGATATTGCCGGATCAACTCGTGCATGGCATAGCGCTCGGCGTCCAACGGATTTGTCCCCAGTTGCACCAACGATTTATCCACCAACGTTGCCAATTCAGGCAAAGCTACGCCGGCAACCTGTTGCGCGGCGCTGCCATAAAACCCGCCACGGAAGACTGCCAGTTGGCACAGGAGGTGCTGTTCTGCTGGTGTCAATAAGCGCCAAGAATGGTCAAGGCTGGCGTGAAGGCTTTGATGGCGCAGGGGACGATCCCGCAGCGGCCGCGCTGCCGGCGGTTGGCCATGCGCCAGCTCCGCAGCGATTTGGACGCAGGGATAGTGTTGGGCGGCGCCCGCGGCCAGTTCCAGCGCCAATGGGATCCCTTCAGTCAACCGGCAGATCTGGAGGATGGCCTGGCGTTCGGCCAGATCCGGCGCAAAGTGACGGTGAAGCTGGCGTACACGTTGCCAGAAGAGCGCCAGCGCCGGATACGCATGTTCAGCCGCGTCTTGATTTGCGCTGCCAGTGGCCAGCACCGACAGTTCCGTTGGGTAAGCCAGCCCCGTGAGGGTCAGGAGCCACTCGGCCTGCAACTGTAACCGTTCGCGCGAGGTGACGAGCAGTGTCACCTGTGGCGCGTTTTGCAGCAATTCAAGCAACAAGGCGACATCGGGCAACAGGTGTTCATAGTTATCCAACACCAGCAACAGGCGCCGGGGCCGCAGCCAGGTGAGCAGTTGTTGTTGTGGACTTTGCGCGCTTTGGCGTACAAGCGCTAGGGCGTTGAGCAATGTATCAGGCAAAAATTGCGGTGTGGTGACACCGGCCAGCGCGACAAAGGCGACGCCGGCCGGGAAAGCTGTTGTCACTGCTGGCTCACTGGCTGCAGCCAATGCCAGCCGCGTCTTGCCAATGCCCCCCAGTCCAAAGAGGGTGATTAAGCGGCAAATGGGATTGGTCAGCAACGCGCTTAATTCGGCTAATTCTTGCGCCCGTCCAATAAGTGGCGTTGTAGCGGCGGGAACGGTGAAAAGCCGTTCGCGTGCCTCGTCTGGCAGGGCTGTGGGTGACGTCGGCAGCGGGGGACTGGCGTGACCTGCACCTTGGCCGTTCCGCTTACCTAGCCATGCTTTGTCGTCGCGAATCTGCTCATAGAGGGTCATGGTTTCCTGATCCGGCGCAACCCCTAACTCTTCGTCCAACACCTGACAACAGACCAAATACTGGGCCAACGCCGCCGCGCGTTGACCGTTATGCGCCAGCCGCATCATCAACTGGCGGTGTGCCTCTTCGCGCCACGGTTCCAACGTTAACAGGCGGCGGGTGTAGCTAATGGCTTGGAGCAGGTCGCCTTGTTGCTCATGCCAGTTAGCAAGCGTATGTAACCCTTGCACCACCGATTCGCGGTAGTAGGCGCGCTGCACCAGCACCCACTGTTCGAAGTCAGGCGCCTCGCGTACATAGAAGCCTTCTAGAAAGTCGCCGCGATAGCGCGCCAGGGTGGCTTGCCAGGTGTGGATCGTTTCCGGCGTAGGTGGTTGACCGATGCCGGCCAGAAAGTGTTCAGTGTCCAGGTGATAGAGGTGGTGGCGGTTAAAGGCGACCGTCTGCCGCTCCACCACCACGGCGTCACCGACCAGGGCGCGCAGGTTGGAGAGACATTTGCTCAGGCTGGTGCGAGCCGCCGCTTCGGGTTGGTCGCCCCACAGCAGACCGGCCAACGTCGGGCGCGCCTGGGCGCGGCCAGTAACGGCTAGGTAATAGAGTAATGCCTGGGCTTTGCTGGAGCGGAAGCCGGTCACGATCTGACCATGCCAGCGAATTTCCGGAGTGCCGAATAAGGTTAGTTCAAGGCGCATGAAAGAGCCTCCACAGGTGAAGGTAGAAATCAGTAACAAGCCTTGTGGAGAGTGCGCAGCTTCTAAACCTTGGGCTTGAGGCGCACGCTGCACAGGATAGTGACATTGAGCTGGTTTATGATTGTCATTAGTGCGCCTCCTTTCGTGTTCGTGGTTGATTAGATAATTGCCAAATCCTACCACGTTTCCCGGTTTGCGTCAAAATAACCAGTAAATTGTAGATTTATTGCAAATATGATGCAACGAAAACTGTAACGCTTATGCATGGGCGTGTAAACGTTCTGACACCCAGAGATTGACCAAAGTTTCTACCGAAATGCCTTCGCGTTGTGCATGTTCAGTCACCTGCTGCGCCAGTTCGCTGGCAAGCGCAACCCATTGCCGACGCGGGGCGCGCACTTCGATTTCAACTTCATGCGTTTGATCCCAGTAATCAGCCAGACTATGCGTATCCCAAAACTCAGCGGCTTCCTCAATGCTTGTAAAGTTCTCTGGGAGTTGATCTTTTATGTTTGTCTCTTGCATATTGTCCTTATCTTTCACGGCCGTCATTTTCTCGCGTGTCGTCTACGTTCTGTTGGTTCCATCTCACGCGCACTGATGATCAATACACGCCTACTGGGTTTGAAGATGAAAAACACGATCAAATAGCGCCCTGAGTCTGTTTGGCCTAAGGCCGTGTACATATCCTCGCCTTGTACATGCCCCTTCTCATGAAAACGGATGCGTGGCTGATTGAAAAAGAGTTCTTCAACCTCTTCAGGAGTCACGCTATGTTTGAAGGCCAGTTTTTCCGCTATATCGGGCAGCCAAATAAACTCATCAATCCTCATGAACATTGATTATACCATGTTCGTCAGAATATTACCTAATGATCTTTTTACAAGGGTGCGTATCACAAATGGGGCGAAGCACTAGCAAGGCCCATTTGTGCTTCTCGTCTGTCGCCCCTAATTTGGGACGCGCTCTTTTACAAAATATCGTAACTAGCGCGCAAGAATACTCAGGTAACGCCACCTATAGAAGATTTCTAGAAAAATTCGTCGCGATCTTGTCGCGCTGTCGTCCCGATAGCCTGCTATGCTAATAGACAAATCGCTTTAACCTCGCATAAACGAAGTAGTCGCACCTGGAAGTACAACTACCCCGTTTGTGCAGACTTTATCTGATTTCGCTATACGGCATATGAACTATGTGAGCTACGCAGCAAGTAAGGAGAGCATCATGGCAACGAACAAATGGTATACCACGATACTGACGATTCTAGTGCTTTTCGTAGCGAGTTGTGCGCCGCCAGTCGCACCTACAGCCGGTGGATCAGGCGCAGCTATGCGAGCAGGGGAAGCAGCAGCCCTTGTACCCGCAGCGCAGTGTGTTGAGTTTAGTGGCTATGCTGATAATACAAAGATGGGGCTGACATTTAGCATTGCCGGTTTCGGATTTACCGGATTGGGTACGATGGAGCCATTCGTCAACGACATCGCCCCTGGCGTACATGGCTTGCAGTTTGATCAAGCCGGTATTCATATCGACCTTCCCCAATCCCCATCGTCAGTTACGGTGACCGCCGGTTCTTATACCTCCGAACCGTTGGAAATCACTGCACTCGATAGTGGTGGCAGTGTCCTGGACCGCACCACTATCGCCGGCGACAATAGCATTCACACCATACGTCTCTCTGGTCAGAATATCCGGTCCGTTGTCCTCAAAGGTGGTCAAAATGAAGGGGTCTTGGTGGATCTCTGCATCGGGAATGGGCAAACGCGTTGTGTGGGATTTGAGAGTCTTGCCTTAGGAACCACCTACCATGTGGGAGATACATTCAGCGATTCGGGCGTCACCATCACCGCGAAAGAGTTTGAATGGGGCAATGGTACATTGACACCGGATGGGTTTGCCGAGGTTGCGAACAGCGGACAATCCGGCGGATCGGGCCAAGAGATGATTGTTAATAATATCAATCTGGCCTTTACCTTTGGCAGTTCTGTGACGGCCCTTTCGTTACGCTTTGGGGAATATGGCGGCAACTTAAACATTGAGACCAATGGGAATTTTAGCAACTTTGCGAATTTTGTTGATCTCAATGGAACGGCGATTGGGGGGGCAACCGTCGCCGTTACAAATGGCACAGGCAACGACCAAGGTACGCTCCAGTTGTCCGGCGCCATTGGCTCTTTTGCCATCGGTGGGCAAGAACTATTCATTGACGAGTTATGTACAGAAGGCGGAGGCAGTACAGATAAGGGCCGCGTGACGGTGCGCCGCTCTGATGGCGGGCAATTTATCTCCAACGAGGACTGGACAGAAATTCCCTACTACGGCAGCCGTGGCACCTTCTTCGCTGACGTGACTGGAGACGGTCTGGCTGATGCTATCGTGGTAAACGACGATACGGTAACAGTCCGTCGCTCCGATGGCGGGCGATTTACCCCCAATGAGGATTGGACGATGGGTCCCTACTACGGCAGCCGCGGCACCTTCTTCGCTGATGTGACCGGTGACGGTCTGGCCGATGCTATTGTGGTGAACGACGATACGGTGACGGTGCGTCGCTCCGATGGCGGGCGATTTACCCCCAATGAGGATTGGACCATGGGTCCTTACTACGGCAGCCGCGGCACCTTCTTCGCTGATGTAACTGGCGACGGTCTGGCTGACGCTATTGTGGTGAACGAGTAGGTCACTGTTCAAGAGTACAGAGATTTACTCACTTCGATCGGAAAGAACGCAGCAATGACTCTGATAGCGGGTTCGTTCAGATCTGAGAAGCGCCAAAAATCGACATCATGAATAATAAACCACCCTACTATCGCATCTATCTTTTAACCGTGTGGCAGGAGCAGAACCGTGGCCCGCCGGAACGGATCACCTGGCGCTTTCGCCTGGAAGACCCGCGCACGGGGCGGCAGCAGGGGTTTGCCGATGCCGTAGCGTTCATGACCGCATTACAGGCACTTACCGAATCCCAACAAGGGGGTGATCCGATGACAACCGAAGCCAATAAGGCAATTGTCCGTCGCTGGGTGGCGGCGATCAACACCCAAGATCGGGCGGAACTGGATACACTTCTTTCCCCGACCCTGGCCCAGGCGTGGCAAGAAACTATTCTGCCCTGGATCTATGGCACTTTTGCCGGCCATCATGTCGAAATTGAAGAGATACTGGCGGAAGGCGATCAGGTAGCGATCTGGGTGGCGACCAGTGGCGCACACACCGGTGAATTTGAAGGTGTGTCACCCACTGGTCGCCAATGGACCAACAAAGGCATCTTTCTGTTGCGGCTGCGCGACAACCGCATTGCCGAGGCAAGCTGGCTCTTTAACGATCTCAACCTGCTCAAACAGGTGGGAGCAACCGTTACCCTAGCCACCTAATTCTTACCTATCGTTTATCTAGGCTTATCAAGTACAAGGAGCAGACTTATGAAGTTGATCCCGCGCTATTTCATGCAGTATTTCATGCTGTTGTTTGCCATCGTGTTGACGGCCTGTGTTCCCATCCAGGCGCCAGTCGCAGCCCCCGCTGCCGCAGCGCCGGCGAGTGGGGATGCTGCTGCAACCGGACCAGTCGCCGAATTGAGTGGTGAATTTGAAGTGGTGCAGTTGATTGTGGACTTTGCCGCCGGCGCCTGGACGCCTTCACACACCCACGGGGGCATGTTGGTGGTGACGGTGCGCAACGGCGAGTTAACCGTCCGTGATGATGGCGGCCAAGAGACAGTCTATAAACCGGGCGAGAGTTTTGTCGAGATTCCCGGCGTCTATCTCGAAATTGGCAACGCTGGCACGGATGTGGCCTCAGTGGCAACGATTGCCCTCTTACCGGCCGGCGAAAAACTGACCACGACCAAGGAAGGCATTAGCACGGACAACGCGCCCCCCGGCCCGACCGTGACCTATCAACACAAGCAGCCGGTCACCGAAGCGCTGGGCGAGTTTGAACTGCAACATCTCGTCTCGGACTTTGCGCCGGGCGCCTGGACCCCGTCCCACACCCACGGCGGCATGTTAGTCGTGATGGTAATGAATGGCGAACTGACCGTGCGCGATGACCAGGGCGCTGAGACCATTTACAAAGCCGGCGAAGCGTTTGTGGAGACGCCCGGCACCTATCTCGAAATTGGCAATGACGGTACAGATATCGCCTCAGTCTCGACAGCAGCCTTATTGTCCAAAGGGGCGCAACTGACCACGGTCAAAGAAGGCATCAGCACTGACAAGGTGCCGCCGGGGCCGGAGTTGAAGCATAAGTATGTGCTGGCAGGAAACAGTAAGTAGCAGTTGTGTAGTCAACCTACAATGATAATTACTTGACAGGGAGGATTCTATGCCTATTGACTTTACACCCACTGATGTTCAAACAGATGATAATCAACAATTGGTAGCTCGTCTGGCTGAACTAGAGAATCAGGTCAGACAGTTGGCGAAGGTGCAGCGATTTTCAGAGAGTGATCTGCTCGACGCTCTCAAAATGGCAAAACCGGGTGAGCGGCTAGAGTTCGGTGAAGTAAGCCCGTATCAAATGGAAGCTGCTGTCCGTAAGTTGTCAGTGCCTGCGGGCGCCCAAAACAGCGATCAGCAGAACGGTGTGATCGCGCGCGATCCAATCGATCTGGGTAACCATGTCTCACAAGTAAGCTATTGGTGGGGCGTTCGCGTTGAGGTGGATCATGAGGGGATGCAGGCACTCGCAGCAGGCGGCGCTGCAACCGCTACCCTACTCACAGCCATAGGGGTCACTGCCCTTGTTGCCGGTATCATCGCTGGCGTGATCGGCATCTGGTCGGCGTTCGATCGCGGCAACGGCGTGATCTTTTTTGTTACGTGGAGTGGTGTTCACTGGTTCACACCGCGCTAAATATGCCCTGAGACTAGTCAGAGCCTTCACCGAGTCATTCTTCCAGGTACATATCTGCTCACGAAAAATTCAGGAGCAGCCATGTACCTGGAAGAATGAAAATTGGTAACAGGTAGGTCACCTTGTTGCCTCGTCATTTTCATAGGAGAGCGTGATGAATACTATCAGTTGCACAATCAAATCGTTACCTATGCACCAATGGACTCGGGCGGCTACGACAGCGACCAGAATCAACCCTGTCAATGCACCGGCTACAGGCGTTCTGCGGGCAACTGCCCCCGGTGTCGTGATTGGTCCCCTATACACCGCCGCACTTACAACCAGATACTGGGGAGCCAGCGGTGTTCGACTCACGGTTGGCTTTCTTGACAACCCGCCGGCTAATCTTCGCACACGTATCCTCTCGCACATGAATGCGTGGGGGCAGTGGTCTAACGTTCGCTTTGCTTTGACGATGGGTGATGCTCAGGTACGCATTGCCCGGTCCCCCGATGGCTACTGGTCTTATTTAGGAACCGATATTCTCCACATCCCTATTGATCAGCCAACCATGAATCTTCAGGGGTTCACGATGAATACGCCTGATGCCGAATTCCGCCGTGTAGTTCGCCATGAGACTGGTCATACGTTGGGGTTCATTCACGAGCACATGCGCCAAGAGATTACCAACCGTATTGATGCAGAGAAAGCCATTGCCTATTTCATGGCAACACAGGGCTGGCCTAGACAGGAAGTCATCAATCAAGTTCTCACACCGCAGCCTAAGTCAGCCCTGCTCGCTACGGCGCAAGCTGATACCCATTCAATTATGTGTTATTGGCTTCCCGACTCCATCATGCAAGATGGTGTTGCTGTAACAGGTGGCGCTGATATAGACGCACAAGATGCACAGTTTGCGTCAATGCTCTACCCACGGCCGGTATCGCCTTCTAGTGTGTGGCCGAACGGCAAAGTGTACTTCTTCAAAGGGCCGCAGTATGCGCAGTATGATGTAGTGAGCGATCGCGTTGATGTAGGTCATCCAAAACCCATTCAGGGCCATTGGGTGGGATTTCCAGCCAGCTTCGCAGCAGGGGTGAATGCTGTTGTTGGAGGGGGCAATGGCAAGGTCTATTTTTTCAGCGGTAGTCAGTACCTACAATATGACATCGCAACCGACAGGGTCGATTCTGGCTACCCGCAGCCAATTGCAAGCGGCTGGCCTGGCTTATGGGCAGATACGATTGATGCAGCCATCCTGTGGCCCAACGCCAAAGTCTACTTTTTCAAGGGATCGCGATACATGCGGTATGACGTAACAACGAATAGAGTTGATCCAGGATACCCTAAACCCATTCAAGGGAACTGGCCCGGATTCCCCGCCAGCTTCGCCGCAGGTGTGAATGCCGCTGTCTTATGGAATAATGGCAAGTCATATTTTTTCAAGGGTAACGAGTATATTCGGTACGATATTGCTTCCGACAAGACCGATACAGGCTATCCTCAGCCTATCAAGGGCAACTGGCCAGGCCTATGGGAAACTGGCGTTGATGCTTGATTTTCCACCTTCACGACCATGCTCATCCTCACCAATCAAGACTCGAAGCCGTGAGATATGTGCAAGGATGTAGCCGGGTTTGACCGGTAACAGCAACTTGATTGAGTCCACAATTGCACCCGTCGGCCGACCTTTGCTGTGTTCTCGCAAATTGGTGGATAGTCCACCTTTGCACTGCTTGGTGACCTGGACATGGGCCTAGATGTAGTGGATGTAAAAGCGCGCATTTGCTGCCCAGCGCGAAAGGATAAAATTGTGACAATTGCTGATATAAAGAACTTTGTTGAGATCTTTGCTCTGGTTATTGCTGGCGTGTGGGCAATCTACGGCTTCGTTGTTTTCCGTCAGCGCGAGAAGGCAGTTGCAGAACTTCAAAAGCTTCAGGACGAAAACAAACTGGCTACAGTGAAGACCCGAGATATTTCTGTCATCCGTACTGACCTTACAGCGACATCGGCACGCCGCCCCGATGGTCCTGGCTATTGCATCTTGGCAGAAGTCGCCTTGGTCAATGAAGGACTGTGCGACATGCGCATACCGTATCAGGACGAGCATCCGATTTTCCTTGTTCAACGAGCGGCGTTTGACCCCGATGGCACTACGCGATTCGTGGACCCGCCAATCCGAGACCGTGTACGACGAGCGGTCAATCCAAATGCCGAAGTTGTCTCTCATATCGTACTGGCCGGCGGTGGCACACAACAACTCGCTTTTGCGGTCAACGTGGCAACACCTGGAATTTACTTTGTCTCGTTTCGCGTACCTCTGCAGCCTGCGGATCGCTCTATGGTGATTAATGCTGGGGCTGCCTCAGGTAATACTGTGAGCTTGACTGCGACAAAATACATTGTCGTTGCCGATGTTATGGGAAGCAGATCTCGATCATCTGATGGCGAGATAGAACCCCGTATAGCTTCAGGACAGTCAACATTGCTAGCAACAATCGATTCTGTAACTAGTGAAAAGAGCAATCGTGGTACATAAACAACGCATTGACGTAGGTGGTTATCACCTCTCTATGGAAAGTGCTGGCGCCGGCAGCCCAACCGTCCTTTTTGAATGCGGGATGGGCTGTGGCGCAGCGTCATTAGCAAATCTGGCTGCAGAAGTGCAACACTTTACGCGCACCGTACTCTATGATCGGGCGGGGCTGGGCCAAAGCGATCCGGCGCCTAAACCGCGCACCAGCCAGGATGTGGTCGATGATTTGTGGCGGCTGCTTCAGCAAGCGCAAATCCACGGCCCCTATCTGCTGGTGGGTCATTCCTTTGCTGGGCTACACCTGCGCCTTTTTGCCCATCAACATCCGCAGGCTGTAGCGGGCCTGGTCTTGCTGGATGCTTCCCATCCTGATCAAACCCTACGCGACTTGCAACTGCTGCCGCCACCCACGCCGTCCGAGCTAGCCATCCTTACCAAGATGAGAAACACGTTGATGGCCGAGTGGACTGATCCGTTCCATAATGAAGAAGGCATGGATATTGCCGCTAGCGCCGCCCAAGTGCAGGCAACCGGCCATTTCGGTCAATTGCCGCTGGTGGTGATCACCGCTGGCATCGATGAGTGGGAAGAAGGCTTTCCACCAGAGCTTGCAAGCGCGTCAGCGGCGAATTGGCTGGCTATGCAAAAGGAACTGGCGGCGCTCTCGCACAACAGCACACACATCATCGCCACCGAGAGCAATCATAGCATTCAAGATTGTCAGCCGGAGTTGGTCGTCGATGTGATTCGTCAGATGGTACAGCAGACAAGAAGTGAGGATTTTACTTCCCTTTAATTATATCAATAAAATGTCTCAATTTTGCCAAATTTTGACATTGAGATGTCGTAATTTAGAAAAATTGAGAATACAAACAGCATTAAAGTTTGATAATAAAGAAACTCCAGGTCATCCAGAATCCAGGGGTTGACCAGCAAATCTTCCGGGAAGGTCAGTTCGGTTGACAGGATCGTCCAGTCGAACCTTCCCGGAAGATGGTTAGTAAGCCCCGGCGTTCCCGTTGAGCCGAAATTCCTTTTGCACCGAGGAGAAGAATGAACCCAAATTTAGAACAACAACTTGACACCTACATCTATGAACACATGCAGCGCAAGCTGATTCCTGGCCTATCGCTGGCGGTGATCAAGGACGGTGTTACCATGATCGAAAAGAGCTATGGCTTTGCCAACCTCGAACACGGCTCGCCAGCCACTTCCGACACGGTCTATCAGATCGCCTCGATCACCAAAGGCTTTACTGCCGCCGCCATCATGCTACTGGTAGCAGACGGAAAACTGAGCCTGGATGAAGCGCTGGATCGCTTTCGCCCGGGTCTGCCAGATCCCGCCAACACCATCACCATCCGTCAATTGATCATGCACGCCTCCGGTATCCCACAGTGGGCACTGGATTGGGATTGCGAGGAGTTGACAGTAGACAAGATCGACCAGCACGCCTTTGGGCGACCGCTGAATTTTGCCCCTGGCGCGCAATTCGAGTATGTCGATACCAACTACAACATCCTGGGCATGATCATCCACCAGTTGACCGGCGCACCCTATGATGCGTTTCTCCACGAGCGCATCTTTCAACCGTTGCGCATGAACGCTACCTGCCACAACGATTGGCGCGCTGTCATCCCTAACCGCGCCGATGGCTATGAGCGCGAGGATGGCCGGGTGTATCGCGTGCCGCGCATGATCTGGCGGGGCATCAACTTATCCCCCAGCATACCAGCCAATGCCGCTAATGGTGGGTTGCTCTCCACCTTGAGTGATCTGATCAAGTGGGATGCGGCACTGACAAACGGGACAATCCTCTCGCATCGCCAACAGGAGGAACTGTGGTCGCCGCTCATTCTGCCCGATGGGGAAGTGGCTTCCGGGCCTGTGCAAAATTTTCGCAGCCACAAGCTGTTCAATTTCGCCGGGGGGGCGTTCGGCTTTACCACCTGCATGGCGCGCTTTGTCGAGGATGGGTTGACCGTGATCATCCTCACCAACCAGGACTCGAAGCCGTGGGATATGTGTAAAGATGTAGCAGTGTTGGTCGAGCCAGCGTTGGCTTGACCGGAAAAAGAGACTATAAGGAAGCACAGCTTATGCAAAAACTTTTACCAATCGGTTTCATCCTGTTACGCATCGCCATCATCATCGGGGTAGTCGCCACCCCGCTGGCTGTTTTTGCCGACAATATTGCCTATGATGGCGACATTGTCAGCCTGGACAACCAGACAACGATCAATTTGGGGACAGTGGCAGCCGGTCAGGTGCTGACACCGCAAGTCAGTTTTTTCTTGACTTGTGGCGGCAATGCCCATGTGGATGATGCCCAAATCGTCAATATCAGCTACGACAGCGCGGCATCCGGCGTCCCGGCTGGCGGCGCCATGAGCGCGACAACGGCAACCTTTGGCGCGCCAACGGGCGATGATCCGGGGATGCCCGCTGCTTGGCCGAATGATGTCCCCGGCACCCTGGGCACCAATTGCCCTAGCCCCGCGCCCATCCTCAATGACAACGGCAATAGCATCGTATCGATCACGGCGCCAACCACGGCTGGCACGTATGCATTTTTTGTCGTCTATGCCGTCACGCTCTCACCCCCCGGCAACAATGACGCCTCGGCCATTCGGGGCGGCCTCGTACCACGCCTGCGGTATAATCTAACCGTGGCGAAATCGAACCAAAGCATTACCTTTGACCCACTGCCTGCCAAAAGCTATGGCGATGCTGACTTCACCGTCAGCGCCACCACGTCTTCCGGGTTGCCGGTTAGCTTTGCGGCGACCGGCAACTGTACAAGCACCGGCAACATCGTTCACCTTACCGGCATTGGTAGTTGCACGATCACCGCCAGCCAGAGCGGCGATAGTAACTACAATCCAGCCGCTAACGTGGCGCAAACGTTTAGCATCACCCAGGCTGCGTCTACCATGACTGTCACTTGTCCACCGCATCTCCTCTACACAGCTTCAGCTATCACGCCGTGTACGGCCACGGCCAGCGGCGCCGGCTTGACGCCAGTCGATGTCAGCGCCTCCTTGATCTATGCCAATAATCTCTTTGCCGGGACAGCTACAGCGACGGCGACATGGGCTGGTGATTCCAATCATACCGGCAGCACCGGCGTCGGCGAATTCATCATCGACCAGGCGCCCTCAAGCGTAACAGTCGATTGCACCTTTGGCGCGCCCTTTGCCTACACCGGCGGCGCCATCACCCCTTGCACCGCCACGGCGTCTGGCGTAGGATTATTACCCCTTGACGTGAGTGCAACCCTGGTCTATGCCAATCACGTTGACGCCGGTGTAGCCACCGCCACAGCCCATTGGGACGGCGATGTCAACCATACCGGCAACAGCGGTTCAGGCAACTTTCTCATTGATAAGGCGTCCTCGGCAGTGACGGTAAATTGTGTCAGCGCGCCAGTGATCTATACCGGCGCTGCCATCACCCCTTGTACCGCGACCGCAACCGGCGCCGGCATGACGCCCGTCGATGTGAGCGGGTCCCTGGTCTATGTCAATAACGTCAATGTCGGTAATGCCACGGCCAACGCCAGTTGGGATGGCGATGCCAATCACAATGGCAGCACTGGTTCAGGCGCTTTTATCATCGACAAAGCAAGTTCCACGGTCAGCGTGGATTGTACAGCCGGCGCGCCCTTTGTCTACACGGGGGTAGCTATTACACCTTGTACGGCAACGGCAGCCGGTGTCGGGTTGACGCCCTTCGAGGTTAGCGGCGCGCTGGTCTATGCCAACCATCTCAACGTCGGCACGGCGACGGCCACCGCCAGTTGGGTGGGTGATGCGAATCATAGCGGCAGCAGCGGCGCCGTCAGCTTTGCGATCAACCAGGCGCTTCTCACGATTAAAGCCGACGATCAGACGATCCTTGCTGGCACGCCCGATCCGGTCTTTACCTTTCAAACGGCGGGCTTTGTCAATGGGGAGAGTGCGGCGGTCATCGACCACACACCAACCTGTACGGTCAGTGCGCCCCACACCGCCGCCGGCACCTACGTCATTGTCTGCGCCGGTGGCAGTGACAACAACTACAACTTTAGCTATCTCAACGGTGTTTTGGTGGTCAACCCAGCAGTTATTCCGTTGACCCTCACTGGCTTTTACCAACCTGTCGATATGAATGGCGTCTGGAACACGGTCAAGAGTGGGGCAACGGTGCCGCTCAAATTTGAACTCTTTGCTGGCGCCACCGAAGTGACCGACACCGCAGTCGTTGCAGCCTTTACTAGTGCCAAGGTGACCTGTGGCAATGGCACAGAAGATCCCATTGGCGACAATTTACCCACCACAGGTGGAACCGGCCTACGCTATGACCCGACCAGTGGCCAATTTATCAACAACTGGCAGACCCCCAAAGGCGCAGCCGGTACATGCTACCGTGTCACCCTGAAGACCCAAGATGGCGCCGCCCTGGTTGCCCTCTTTAAGTTGAAGTAAAGAGAAGGAGAGGAGACTTATGCAAAATCTAGCACAAGTAGCGATCAATAACCTCAAGGCAAGTTTGCAGGGAGAATTGTTGTGTCCCGCTGATCCCGGCTACGATGCCGCGCGTACCGTCTGGAACGCCATGATCGACCGCCGCCCCGCGCTGATCGCCCGCTGCACCACTGCCAACGATGTCGTGCAGGCGGTCAACTTTGCCCGCACCCAGGAGATGATCGTTTCGGTGCGCGGCGGGGGGCATAATGTGGCCGGCAAGGCAGTCTGCGACGATGGGCTGATGATCGACCTCTCGCCCATGAAAGGCATCCAGGTCGATCCGGCACAGCGTACCGCCCATGTCGAGCCAGGCGTACTTTGGAGCGAGTTGGACCAGGCCACCCAAGCCTTTGGGCTGGCGACCACGGGCGGCACGGTTTCGCACACGGGTGTAGCCGGATTGACGTTGGGCGGTGGCCTGGGCTGGCTGCTCGCCACGCATGGCCTGGCCTGTGACAATCTGCTCTCTGCCGAAATCGTGCTGGCCGATGGCCGCCAGGTGATAGCCAGCGCCACCGAAAATCCCGATCTCTTCTGGGCCATTCGTGGGGGCGGCGGCAACTTTGGCATTGTTACGGACTTTGCGTTTCGCCTCCACCCCGTTGGGCCGACGGTGTTAGGCGGGATGGTGCTCTATCCGGTCGATCAGGCCAAAGCAGTGTTCCAATTCTACCGGGACTTTAGCGCCAACTGCCCCGATGCGTTGACCGTCTATGCCGGGATGATCAGCACGCCGGACGGGCTGCCGGTCGTGGCCCTGATCGCCGGCTGGTTTGGCGCGTTGGACGAGGGGCAACAAGCGCTGGCCCCGCTCCGCGCCTTTGGCGCACCCCTGGCCGACATGATTGGCCCCTTGCCCTACACACAACTACAGTCGATGCTGGATGGGGCCGCACCCTTTGGTCTGCCACGCTATTGGAAGTCGGGCTACTTCAGTGAGTTGAGTGATGAAGTGATTGACCAGATCATTGCTCATGCCAGTCGCAAGCTGACGCCGTTATCGGTGGCGATTCTTTTCCATCTGCATGGCGTTGCCAGCCGTACCGCCCCGGATGCTACGGCCTTTGTCCACCGCCGGGACCTATGGGATTTTGACATCATCGCCCAATGGACCGATCCGGCCACCGCTGAAGAAAACATTACCTGGGCGCGCAGCTTCTGGCAGGCGGTTGCCCCCTTTTCGACCGGCGTTTATGTCAATCATCTCGACACTGATGACGGTTCGCAGCGGGTGCAAAGCGCCTATGGCGCCAACCATGCCCGACTGGCCGCCCTAAAAGCGGAGTATGATCCGACCAACTTTTTCCGGCTCAATCACAATATTGAGCCAAGTGCATAACTTACTCTCAAAAGGAGCTATTCATGCCCACCAAACAAGGCGATCTCGCCTACCTCAACGACCCGGTTGCACAACGGTTGTTGCAATCGACTGTCCCGGCGCGCTTTGCCTATAACTGGAGCGATGGTACACCGCGTGTCGTGCCGATTGGCTTTCACTGGAACGGCGCCGAAATCGTGCTAGGGACGCCGCCGGATGCACCCAAGATGAAGGTTTTAAAGGATGGCGACCAGGTCGCCCTGACCATTGACAGTGATACCATGCCCTACAAAGTGCTACTGATCCGCGGCCCGATTCATCTCGACACCGTGGATGGCATCGCACCAGAATACGCGGCGATGTGCAAACGGGTCTTTGGTGAGGAGGGCGGGCAAGTCTGGCTGGCTCAAGTAGCCCCCATCTTTCCACGCATGAGCCGTATCTTTATCAACCCAAGCTGGGTCGGCATCCTCGACTTTGAGACGCGCTTTCCCAGTGCCATCGAGCGGGCGATGGCCGGGGGCTGAACAAGTAAGGGAAACGACCAGTGGTTATCAACGCCCGCCCAAACCTGGAAATAAGCTTTCCAGGGAAAGGAATTTATCTAATCATTGACGATATGATCGCCGAAGGAGATAAAGTGGTGGTGCGCTGGACGATGCGTGGCACACATCTGGGCGAATGGCCCGCACCCTGGGGTTCGATTCCACCGACAGGTAAGCCTGTAACCGTCAGCGCTATTCACATCTTTCGCATTGCGAACGGCAAAATCGTGGAACGCTGGGCGCAAGTGGACACGCTTGGTATCCTGCAACAAATTGATGCGTTGCCTGCACCGTAGCGGCTGGTGAGAGGCGAGCAGACAATGATGGTGACAAGTAGTCTATTGCGGAAGCGCCAGCAGTATTCACTCTAGTGAATTTATGGGGATTGCCGCAACGGGCAACCTGTCTTCTTGACGGGAATTAAATCTTGCGCATCGAATATGGCAAGATCACCGAACGCTGGGGCGGTGCGATGATAGATAACACAAGTCACAGAGTATAAGCGCACTTTAACAACTTTATACTCTTTCCTCCATCGCACCCAACGCCGTGAGGGTGGCAGTCTGCACTGGCGTCAAGCCGGTCGCGTTGGTGATGTTCATACGTTCCTCGAAAGTACCTCATACCATTGCAGATTGGAAAAGGGTTTGCTATAATGGCGAGTATGGCTACTGAACTCACTCCGCGCATGTTGGCGCAATCGCGTGTGATTGCCAAAGGGAAGCGCATCCGTGATGTGCTGCGCTTGGTCGCGGATTATGGGGGTACAGCTTCGCAATGGGTCAAGAAAAGTAGCCCACTGTTTGAGATCAGCGAGGTCACTTATGAGTATCACTGGTATGAACGTACAGGAATTGGACGTATGGACGTAAAACGCAAGCAGGTGCAACGATGATTGTTACGCTAAAACACGCAATGGGAGAGTATCCAGACCTGACCTTTGGTCAACCATATGTGGTCATCGGCATTGAGGCCGACGATTACCGCCTTTTGAATGATCAAGGCCGTCCTTATCTTTATCCACCGGAGTTGTTTGTTATCGTGGATGCCCGTGAGCCAGCAGACTGGGTAAATGAATTGGGGGAGGATGGGGAACGCTATGCGTATCCACCCCAGATTCAGTTTGTTGGCTTTTTTGAAGATTTTTTTGATGACCAACGCGCCGCGGTTGCGACTTTTTGGCAAGTCGTAAACCAGCGCCTCGCCCTGGTTGCGGTGTAAACAGTTGAGCAACTGTTTACACCGCAACCAACGCCTTGCGCGTGGCAACCGGCGCCGGGGTCAAGCCGATTGCGCCAGTGATGTTAAGGTAGGCACAGGGTCAGCCAGCGCATAAGCCACGGCTTCCTCTACTGACATGGCTGCACCTTCGGCCCAAGTCCTGACAAAGGCGATATCATCCAAGTGAGTGTGGATGATCGTCAGTGTGCGTTCGTTTTCTATGCGATCCATTGGCCAATAGCGCACAATCGGGTTGACAGCAAGCATTTCTTCTTTGGCTGCTGTGATGATAGTTGCGCGTTGATAGTCGCCACGGATGACAGCCATTCTTGCCAGTCCAATCAGCGCCATGCCAGTCCCTACCTGATCATGACGCTTGGCAACGATGATCAGCCCTTTTTTGAACAACGTATCGGCTTGTGCAAGCTTGCCTTGCGCACAAACCACATGCCCCAGACGGATAAATCTCATACCTTCACTGCTAAAATTGCCTGAAGCATCTTGCAAGATTTGGCTCTCCTCATACGCATGTTGCGATTGATCAAACAAGCCTTGAAGATAGAGTGCTTCGCCAATAAAGTATAAGCACTGCGATGCGCGATACAGTTCACCAATCGGTTGCGCCACTGCCAAACTTTGGCGACATAAATGTATCGCCTGTTGATAGTCACCGCGAAAGAGTGGGCCAAGACTTTGTCGGTTGAGCGCATAAGCCAATCCCTTGGCAACGTCTAGATCAGTTGCATCCAGTTGTTGATAAAGTGCGAGGCTTTGCGCAAACAGCTCTTCTCCCTCAGCAATCTCGTTTTTACAAATGGCCAGGAAGCCTGCCTCAATACAAGCATTGGCTCGCACAAACGGCGAAACTGAGTCAGAATGCGCCAGCGCAACTCTAAACCAGTCGTATCCCTCTTGAACATGACCGCTGCCACGCCAAAAAATAAACAAAGCGAAAATCATACGCAAGGCATCTTCTGGCCTGTATAAGATAAGCCATTTAAGGACAGCGCGTAGGTTATCCAGTTCTTGCTCTACTTGCAGCATCCACTCATTCGGTTTTGCATCCTCAAGACCTGTCTTTGCCGATTGCACAAAGCGTAAAAAATATTGTGTGTAAACATTTTGTACTTCATCAAAATTGCCACAGCTTACCAGTTGTTCGTTGGCATACTGGCGTGCTAGTTCATGAATGTCGTAACGGCTGCTTGGGCTACAACGCAACCAGGATTTGTCCGTTAGCGCCAATAAGATCGTCGGGTTGGCATTGGCGACTTGCGCGGCGGCCTCCATGACAAAACCGCCACGGAAGAGCGAGAGAGCCGCTAACACCTGCTGTTCCTCCGGCGCAAGCAATTGCCACGAATGGTCAAAAACTGCCGTCATCGTGCGATGGCGTTCGGGCAGATCACGCAGGCGCGCCGACAATCTGGCTTGCCCCTGTTCCAACGCCGTGGCAAGCACTATACAGGACTGCTCGCGCACCACAGCCGCCGCCAGTTCTAGCGCCAGGGGCATTCCTTCGCTAATGCGACCGATGCGCACAATCGCGGCCATTTCTTCTGCATTCGGCGCAAAACGCGGCTGGATTTGGCGTACACGCTGGAGAAAGAGTCGAATTGCGGCATAATCAGCCACTGCCGGCGACAACGTTTCCCCTGAAGGAGTTGACGATGGGTGTGGATACGCCAGCCCGGTCAATTCATGCAAATATTCCGCTTGCAGCGCCAGTCGTTCCCGCGATGTCACCAGTAGGGTGAGCCTGGGGGCATAGTGCAGCAGGTCGAGCAACAACGCGACATCTGGCAGCAGATGTTCGTAATTGTCGAAGACCAACAAACGCTCCTGGTTGTACAACGTCGCGCGCACCTGTTGCTCTGGTGAAAGCTCACCTTGCAAGGGTACGTTGAGCGCGCTGAGCATCGCTTGCGGCAGAAATTGCGCCGACGAAACACCAGCCAACGGGACAAAGACCGCACCTTGCTGAAATTTTCCGCTTTGCTCTGCTGCGGCGGCTAGTGCGAGTCGTGTCTTACCGATGCCACCCGGCCCAGTGATGGTGATCAACCGACACTGCGGGTTGTTGATCAGTTCCCCTAATTCTGCTAGTTCGCGCTCTCGCCCAATCAATGGCGTGGGCGGAATCGGCAAGTTGTTGTTGGCAACAGGCACTGACGACACAACCACCGGAGGTGAAGAAAGCACAACGATTTTGTCAGCTCGGATCGCCTCGACCAACGCTTCTGTCTCTTCATCCGGCTCAACCGACAGCTCTTCTTCCAACACCCGTCGGCAAGTTTCAAATTGTGCCAACGCCGCCGCCCGTTGCCCACTGCGCGCCAACAAATGCATCAACTGGCGATGCGCCTCTTCGCGCCACGGTTCCAGGGTCAACAAGCGGCGGGTGTGGGTGATGGCTTGAGGCAGATCGCCTTGCTGATCATGCCAATTCGCTAAGGTGTACAGCCCTTGTAGCGCGGCCTCGCGGTAGTGAGCGCGTTGCACCAGCACCCACTGTTCAAACTCGGGCGCATCGCGTACATAGAAGCCTTCCAAGAAGTCGCCGCGATAGAGCGCTAGCGCGGTTTGCCAGGTGTGGATGGTCTCCGGCGTGGGTGGTTGACCAATGCCGGCCAGAAAGTTTTCGGTGTCGAGTTGATAAGGCTGATTGCGGTTAAAGGCAACCGTCTGTCGCTCGATCAACATGGCGTCACCGACTAGATCGCGCAGGTTGGAGAGACATTTGCTCAGGCTGGTGCGCGCGGCATCTTCCGGTTGCTCACCCCAAAGCAGACCAGCCAACGTGGGGCGCGTGTGAGAACGCCCACTGACCGCGAGATAATAGAGCAACGCCTGCGCTTTGCTAGAGCGGAAGCCGATCACAGGCTGGCCATGCAAACGAATTTCTGGGCTGCCGAACAGGGTTAGTTGAAGCAAGTGAGACATAGGAGGATCTAGACTTTACTCATAGCATATTGCAGAATTCTCTCGGCGGCATCAATCGCTTTCATGGCATGTAAATTCGTTGGCGGCCCTGACATGAAACTGCCCGGCACTCCTACGGGGTAACGCGTGGGGATATAATACTGGTCAACGGTGACGCAATCAGCAACAAACTGTGAAAAGCTGCCATCGATTGCTATGCATTGGGTCAGTAAATCGGTGAGGTTATGGATACGTGGATATTGATTGACTTTGGCAATCAAAACCGCTTTCAATGCCTTTTCGATACACTGCTGGGACAAAAAGCAGGTATGGGCGAAATGTCCTTCCTCAAAGACCAATCGTGCCACTATTAGATCTTCAGTAGCAAAATCAAGCCACTGCTGAAATAGCTGTGCGCTCATACAATACTTTGCCCTTGTTTACAATCTCTTCGAGCACAAAGGGGTTCTTATCACGAATTAGTTGAGAAAATTCTTTCGGCGTGTATACCAAATAATCAACCCCAACTGGTGCCAAACAAAGCAAAGCGGCTTCGACCGAGCGATCAATGAACGACTTAGAAGTTTCTTTGATAATTGCCAAATCAATATCGCTCCACTCGTTCACATTGCCTGTCACCAGTGAACCAAAAAGAATGATCTTTTCTGAATGGTATTCATTGACTAACTTATCCAGAATTGTATCCAATGTATGGAGCAACTCGGCATGTCGTTTCTTATTCATAGGATATAGTATAAGGGATCTAGCCTATTCACGCAAAGCAAACACCGAAAATGACAAGAGCAAGGGCTGCGCTTAGCTAGCGCGAAAGCCGGTGACAATTAGACTGGGATGACGAACTTCTGGACCTTCAAGCCATGTAAGTTAATGTAAGTCAGACATAGCGAGAATGCTGGTAATACTTCCCCCAATCTCGTCGCGCTGTCGTCGCGGTACGTTGCTATGCTATTCGCACACAACCGTGGGACAATTATAGCCCACTCGTATATCCTTGAGAAGCGATAAAAGAATCAACGCTCATCAGACGAAATTGTGGAAACGCAATAATTTCCCTCTGGACAAATCATCGGTTTGCACAATTTTCTTAGATGAGCCAAGAATCAATCCAAAAATTATAACCAATGGGGAGGACAAGTGACGAATTATCATTTCTGGCGCGGCGAGCGCGTTCGCCTGTGCGCCATCGAACAGAAAGATCTGGAAGCCACCGCCCAAGACTTTGGCGAGTATGACACTGAGGCGGAAAACTACAATAGCGAGATTGGTTTCCCCTCCTATCGCGAGGAAGATCGCGCGAACTTCGAGAAGCTGCGCAAGCGTGAACCGGGCAACGACGCGTTCTACTGGATCATTGAAAATGAGGAGGATGAGCAGGTTGGTAAATCAGCACCTTCGATTGCGAACGGCGCGTCGGCGTCTTCAAATATGCCGTGCTGATTAGCCGCCCCTACTGGCGGCGCGGCTATGCGAGCGATGCCATCAAGATTGTGGCGCGCTACTATTTCCGCGAGTTAGGCTACCAAAAGCTAACGGCCCTGGTCTACAGTTTTAATGAACGTTCGCTACGGATGCATGAAAAACTGGGATTTGTCTTCGAGGGTCGCTTACGTCGTACCGTCTATACCAATGGTCGCCACTATGACATCATCTACTTTGGCATGACCAGAGAAGAATTCGATCTGCTCCATCCCGTAGCGGAGCTGTGGGAAGATAGCCATTATCAGGTAATTCGTGTACGAGATGCGAACCAACGTATGTAACAGCAACAACCGATAGGGAGGTGTATGGATACCTACTTGCAAGCCAATCAACAGTTGTGGAATGCATGGACGCCTCTGCATGAACAGTCCCCGCGCTACAGGCTGGCGGAGTTCAAGGCGGGCGTTAGTACGCTGCGCCCTGTGGAACGCGCTGAACTGACGGACGTAGCGGGTAAAAGTTTGCTCCATCTGCAATGCCACTTCGGGTTAGATACGCTCTCTTGGGCGCGGGCAGGAGCGACTGTCACTGGTGTCGATCTGTCGGATCGATCCATTGAGCTCGCCCGCGCGCTAAGTACAGAGGTAAACATTCCCGCCATTTTTGTCTGTGCCGATCTGCTCCATTTGCCCAATCGACTCACCGGTCAGTTCGATATTGTCTTCACCTCCTATGGTGTGCTGAATTGGCTCCATGATTTAAAGGCGTGGGCAACCGTCATTACTCACTTTCTGAAACCGGGCGGATTTTTTATATGGTGGAATTCCATCCCTTCTCGCGTATCTTTGCCAGTGACTCACCGGAACTCAAGGTGAACAATCCCTATTTCTTTGCGGAAGAGCCTTTCCACTTCGCGAGCCAGGGTTCGTATGCAGCGGAAGATGATACCGTCTTTCACGGCTACAACTGGAATCATAGCCTCAGCGAAGTTTTCAATGCGCTGATTGGTGTTGGTCTCCAGATCGAATTTTTTAATGAATTTCCCTTCACCTTCCGCGAACGGATCGCGGGTATGGTGCAAAGCGAAGATGGCCTGTGGCGCTTGACAAAGCAACATAACATGGTGCCGCTACTCTTTTCGCTGCAAGCACGCAAACTTGTGTAAGGGAAATCAAGTTGCCCTTAATAGAAAGGAAGCACATGAAGATCGCACTTCAACCAATTACCAGTGACAACTGGATTGACTGTACGGCATTAACCCCCACCGAAGAACAAGTGCGCATCGGCTTTGTCGCACCCAACAGCGTCTCGTTGGCGCAGGCGCATTATGAACCGTGGTGGCAACTTTATGGCCTCTACGCCTCCATTGATGACCAGCAGGTAATGGTCGGTTTTGCCATGTACGGACGCTGGCCCGCTACGGGCATTCCTGCCCACCATGATAATGCCAAGTCAGGTGTTGACTTTATTATCCGTTTTATGATCGACCAGCGCTACCAAGGCCGCGGCTACGGGCGTGCAGGGATGGCCGCACTCCTTGCGCAGATCACAGCGCAGGCGGGCGTCCAAGCGATTGAGATCAGCTATGATATCGCCAATCCAGTGATGGCGCATCTCTGTACACAAGCGGGTTTTCAGCCGACGGGTCGCATCGACAACGGCGAAATTGAGGCACGACTCTTGCTACAAGTTGTGTAGATAAGGAGCTCGACATGTCAACCCAACAAGCCAATAAAGCGCTCGTGCGCCGCCATTTTGCTGATGCCTTGCATGACCCAGCCGTCTGCGATGCTATCTACACACCTGATTTAGCCCAAGCCATCAAGCAGGGGGCGGAACGGCTCAAAGCCGTTTGGTCGGATAGCTGCCAGATGACCGTTGATGAGATCCTTGCTGAAGAGGATCGCGTGATGGTGCGCTGGACCTTTTACGGCGTCCAACAGGGCGAGTTTGCCGGTCTTCCCGCCACTCATCGCCAGGTGCGCTATGGGGGCGTCAACATCTTTCGCATTGCCGATGGCAAAATTATCGAAATCTGGGATCTCCTCGACCGGTTGTCGTTGTGGCAACAACTGGGCGTCCTCCCGGAGATCAAAGACGCTATCGCCAACATCAATCCAAAGGAGCAACAATGACCTTCATCCGTATCATGACCCTCAATAATTTCAATACCACCCCCGCAGCCGACATCGAGCATGTCTCCGATGTTTGGGCCAATCGGGCGGCCTTCAATGTCAAGACGATCAAACGCTATGAGCCTGACTTGATCGGCTTTCAAGAATTTGAGCCAGAACATTGGGCAACCTATCAGCACGAATTCACTGACTATCAGACGATACTTCCCACAGAATATGGGGAAGGCACGGCCATCTTTTGGAAGGCGGAACGCTTTGCCTTGCTAGATCATGGCTTCGTTGGCTTGCTGGCGCAGGAATTGCCCCATCTGACCGACCTCGAAGACGATGCGTTGCTCAGTACGACCTGGGTAAAATTGCGTTGCCAGCAAAGTGGTCTTGCGTTCATTTATTTGAACACCCATCTGAACGATGCCAGCGAAGGCGCAAATTGGGCAGGCCATGAGCGCAATTTGCAAAAACTGGCAGACTTGGATCATGCTGGCACATTGCCGATCCTCATGGGTGGCGATTTCAACTGTAACCCTTGGTCGTCAGTCTATCGGAGCTTGCTCAAGGCGGGTTTTGTCGATACGTACCGGGCCGCCGGTCATGCCGATTCGGTCGAAGCGAGCACCTTTCACGGCTTTCGTGGCGTCAACTACTTTGCTCTGGAGTGGGGCGGCAGCGTCTTCTGGCGGGTGGATTGGATCATGGCGCGGGCAGGAGAAGAGCCGCTGCAAACTCTCTCCTGCACCATTGTGCGTGATGCCGAACCGCCAGTTTTTGTCAGCGATCATTATCCAGTGGTGACGGAGTTGTTGATTGGGGAATGAGGAGGCAGGATAGCGCCGAAGGGGATACGCTGCAATTCAGCCACACCTTTGACGACCAGATCGGTGGTCAGCTTGAAGCTGGCTTTCTGCTTGCCGGCTTTTTTGAGGATCGCTACGCCGATGGGCATCCGCTTGTTCCGTATATGCCGACCCATTTTGCCACGCGCGCCATCAAATCATAAAAACCGAGGACACCACTATGCTATGCCTCAAACCGCTCCCAGAAAACGCCTTTAGCGCTTTTCTCGCCTTTTATCTTGAAGGGTATGCCAAAGAAATGGCCGCTAACTTTGATCTCCCACTGGAAAAAGCCAGGCAAGTCGCCACCGCGCAAACAATGGGCCATCTGGCAAGGTATCAATACACCAGATAACTACTTCTACACAATCGAGCGTGAGGAGAATGCCGAACATGAGCAGATCGGTTATCTGTGGTACCCAGTCAATCGTGAGGATCGCTTTGCCTGGTTAGATGGCATTGAGCTCTTTGCGCCTTTCCAAAACCAGGGTTATGGCGTGGAAGTGCTTGGCCTGGCGGAAGTGCAATTGGCTGCCCAGGGCATTCGTAGTATGAGCCTACAGGTCGCCGGGACAAATCAGCGGGCACAGCGCTTTTATCAGCGCAACGGTTATAAGATTACGGGCTACAATATGAAAAAGAATTGGTAACGCGCCTTGAAGCATTCGCTCATCTGAGAAAAGTGTGAGTGACGTTGCTTACCGCCCAGTTGCCTACTCATCAACTCACACTTTTCTCAGATGAGCCTTGAAGCATTACGTTCCCAAAGTCCGTCCGGTCATCCCGCGCCAGCGCGGGGTGCATTGGTAAATTCATGAAACAAGCGTAAGGAGTGAACGCTATGCCTACCCTGCCATTCGACTGGATCACCATTCCCGCCGGCAACTGCTGGATCGGCAGCGACCCGGCGCAAGATGAACTGGCGGATGCATCTGAATTGCCACAACATCAACTCTACCTGCCCACCTATCAAATCGCGCGCGTGCCGGTGACGGTGGCACAATTTGCCCTCTTTATCCAGGCCACCGGCTACCACACCACCGCTGAAGTGCGTGGCAACAGTTGGGGCATCAACACGGCGGGCTGGTTTGAAATCGTGGGTGCAACGTGGCAGCGGCCAACGGGAGAAGACGATGAAACAATCGTCAAAGCCAATCACCCTGTCACCCACGTCTCGTGGCATGATGCGGTGACCTTCTGCCGCTGGGCCGGGGTGCGGCTGCCCAGCGAGGTCGAGTGGGAGAAGGCGGCGCGCGGAACAGATGGACGGCTCTTCCCTTGGGGCAACAAACCACCGGATGTCCAGCGTTGCAATTATGACTTCACGATTGGGGATACAACACCCGTCGGTAGTTATCCGCTCGGCGCCAGCCCCTATGGCATGCTCGATGCCCTCGGCAATGTGCGCGAATGGACTTCAACCTTGTGGGGACCGTATGATGAGTTGTCAGCTTATGCGTATCCGTACAGTACGGACGATGGCCGCGAAAATGGCGATGCACCGGACGAAGTTTGCCGGGTCATGCACCAAGGGTCGTTTGCCAGCCAACGGGTGCGGTGTGCCTGTCGCCATGGCAATCCGCCAACCCACTGCGATACGGTGAGTGGCTTTCGGGTAGTCAATCTGTAGGGAATTATTGGTTAGGACTTACGCAACCGGAACGCCGCCATCCCTGGCGGCAGCCAGCAAGGATGCTGGCGTTCCCAGACTATTGCGTAAGTCCTATTGGTATAGAAAGCAAAAATCAAGGATGAACGTCCAACCAATCACCGATCAGGAGTTTACCATCCGGCCGCCAACACATGCCGATCTGCCCGGGATTGTGGCGATGCTCGGTGCGGCGGCGACAGCCACCTATGGACAGCCGGAATTCACAGTAGAATCCTATAGCGCAGAGTGGGAAACCCCTGGCTTTGAGCCGAGTCGCGATAGTCGGGTCGCGGTCACCGCCACCGGCCAGATCGTGGCGGGTGCCGATCTGATCAGCCCTCCGCCCCACGTGCGCAATTCGCTCTATGTGAGCGTACATTCTGACTATGTTGGACGCGGGCTCGGCAGTTATCTCACCGCATGGGGCGAAGCCTGTATGCGCGAACGGTTAGGGGAAGCCCCTGCCGATGCACGCGTGAGCTTGCTCTGCAATAGTATCAGCACTCATCAAACGGCCTTTGATCTGCTGCGCAATCATGGCTATCAGCGCGTACGAAGCTTCTATAACATGAAGATCGATCTGTCCAGTCCACCGCCAGCGCCACGCTGGCCGCCAGATATCCACATCCATCCGTTGCAGCCGGGGGAGGAAGCCGCCTTGTACGCGGCGGATCAAGACGCCTTCCAAGATCATTGGGGCCATGTTGCGACCATAGCAGAAGCAAACTTCGCGCATTGGTGGCAGAGCTTGCAGAGGAAACCGCATTATGACCCAAGCCTGATTTTTCTGGCAATGGCTGGGGCGCAACTTGCTGGCTTTGTCATCTGCTTTCCCCAGGATGACGAATTTCCCGACATGGCCTGGATCGACCGCTTGGGCGTACGTCGCCCCTGGCGCAAACAAGGGATAGGGCTGGCGTTGCTGCATCATTGCTTTGGTGAATGTTATCATCGGGGGATTGGCAAAGTCGGTCTTGGTGTCAATGCGGCGAGCTTGACCGGCGTAACACGCCTCTACGAGAAGGCCGGTATGGCGATCTTTCGCCAAATTGATGCCTATGAAAAAGAATTGCGGCCAGGGCGCGATCTGACCACGCAAGAAGTTGAGGAACATAAGATGTGAGGCGGCGGAGCTGCAACAAATTGTAAATCGTGAACGGTGAATTGTGAATTGTAAATGTGTCGGCGCAACCGAAAAATTCTCGCAAACTGCGCCTGTTGCTCGGCTGCAACCGCCAACGCTAGACGGGTCTTACCCATGCCCCCAGCCCCGGTGATCGTAATCAACCGACATTGTGGATTGCTGATCATCTCTCCCAATTCGGCCAATTCGTGCTCACGCCCAATGAGTGGCGTGGGTGGCATGGGCAGAGAAGGGATGACAAGATGACTGGATGACTGGATGACTGGGTGATCGTCCGTGTTGTTCACCTTGTCATCTTGCCATTTTGTCATCTTGTCAAACGTACCGGTTCGGATCGCGCCGACCAATGCCACTGTCTCCGCATCTGGCTCGACTGCCAACTCTTCCTCCAAGACTCGGCGACACGTCTCAAACTGCGCCAGTGCTGCTGCCAGTTGACCACTGCACGCCAGCTGCGTCATCAACTGGCGATGCACCTCTTCGCGCCACGGTTCCAGCGTCAACAGACGGCGGGTGTAGCTGATGGCTTGGGGCAGGTCGCCCTGTTGCTCATGCCAATTCGCCAGGGTATGCAGCCCTTGCACCACGGCTTCGCGATAATGGGCGCGCTGTACCAGCACCCACTGCTCAAAGTCGGGCGCGTCGCGCACATAGAAGCTTTCTAAAAAGTCGCTACGGTAGAGCGCTAGCGCGGCTTGCCAGGTGTGAATGGTCTCCGGCGTGGGTGGCTGACGGATGCCAGCTAGAAAATGTTCGATGTCCAGGTGATAGGGCTGATGGCGGTTAAAGGCAGCGGTCTGTCGCTCAATCAACATAGCGTCACCAACCAGATCGCGCAGGTTGGAGAGACACTTGCTCAGGCTGGTGCGCGCGGCGGCTTCGGGTTGATCTCCCCAGAAGAGACCAGCCAGCGCGGGGCGCGTATGGGAACGTCCGGTGACGGTGAGGTAATAGAGCAACGCCTGCGCTTTGCTGGAACGGAAGCCGGTCACGCGTTGGCCGTCAATCGAGAGAGTCGGCGAGCCAAAGAGCGTTACTACCAAAGGATTAGCCATACAAGGTATTCTCCTTCAAAGAAAACCAAAAAGCAAAGGATGGCAAACCCCGAGGTGACTGCGCCGATTAGCGCAATGTGCGGGCGAGGCGCAGTCTACACCGGGTAAAGGTGATTATGCGAATGATCTGAGCCATGCCTACACCTCCTTTCATTGAGCTAAGAACCTATCCGTAAGTTCGGTTGTGGCATCCATTACTTTGTCGAGTTGTGGACCTGGGCACAGAGAATTTACGGACAGACACTTACCTATTTCCCATTCTCCAGTAATTATCAGTGGCGGCAAAACTAATATACAACGATGAGTAATCAGTGCTCAGTCTTCAGTAATCAGTCCTCTGTACACTGATCACTGAAGACTGAGCACTGAAGATTGATACCGTTGTATGTTCCTTTTGCGCTGACCGTTAATTATTGCTAATGTGCGACGGAGCCGTCGGCGTGATAAAAGCCGGTAATCCGTTGCGGCCGATAGGGATATTTGCTTAGTTTCTCTTCCAGGATCTCCAGCCCAATACCGGGGCGGTCGGGCACGAGAATATGGCCACCCTGGCGTTCGGGCGGATTGTCAACGATGTCATTGAAAATGTCGACGTTAGTCAGACTTTCATGCAGGACGAAATTGGGAATGGCGGCGTCGAGTTGGACAAAGGCGGCAATATTAAAGGGGCTGCCCATGAGGTGGGGAAAGATGCCCACAAAGGCGGCCTCGGCCATAGCGGCAATTTTCTTGGCCTGGGTGTAGCCGCCGGCTAAGGAGAGATCGGGGCGGATCAGGCTGACAATCTTGCGGTCAATGAGATCTTTGAACTGGTAGATATTGTAGAAACGCTCGCCGCTGGCAATGGGCAAGTGAACATGGCGCGCCACATATTCGAGTGCTTCATTGCTTTCCGGCGCCAGCGGATCTTCGTAGTAGAGAATGCGGAAGGGCGCCAATTCAGGAGCCAGGGCAATCGCCTCTTCGGGACGTAGGTTGCGGTGGAGTTCTAGCCCTAAATCCACCTCATAGCCCGCTGCCTCGCGGATTGCCTCTACAATCTTGACCGCATTGCCGATGACCTGCGTCGGCGTCTGCTTTTCAAAGTCGGGCAAGAAGGGCTGGGTGCGCAGGGATAGGTAGCCGGCTTCCACCTGTTGCGCCGCACTTGCACCGAACTCAGCCGGCGTTTTGCCAACCACATTGGCAAAGACTTTCACTTTGTCGCGACATTTGCCCCCCAACAGTTGATAGACTGGGACCCCCAATGCTTTGCCCATAATGTCCCACAGGGCCACATCAATGGCGCTCATGGCCGCGCTCAACACTGCGCCCATAAAGTGAGTGTTACGCGCAACAACCTGGAAATGATGCTCCATACGCAGGGGATCTTTGCCGATATAGTAATCGCTCAACTCTTCAATCGCCGTGTGTACAGTTTTATGATGAGCCCAAAGACCCGCTTCGCCGTTGCCAATCAGTCCTTCATCTGTATAGACCCGCACCAGCAAAAAGCGATCAACCAAAAAGGGGGTAATGCGTTGGATTTTCATAGATTCTCCTGATTTTTCCGTAAATATTGGAATTTTATTTTTCAAAGATCGTATGGCACCATTATCGCATCAACCTAGAATTAGAAGCAACCTCAGAAAATCTCTATGGAACAGCAAGCAATTGACAAAAAACTGACCAATGCTCTTTGGCAGATCTACCGTCGCCCCAATCGTCCGCAGGCTTGGACACAAGGCGGCAATCTGCCCTGGGATGATCCTGAATTTTCGGAACGGATGTTGCGTGAACATCTCGATCAAGCACATGGCGCTGCTTCACGCGTTGCCGCAGAACGTCAACTGCAACTTGATTGGATGTGGCACAAACTGGGCCTCCAACCAGGGATGCACATCTGTGATCTGACCTGTGGCCCCGGCCTTTATACAGTGGAGCTGGCCAAACGGGGCTGTACCGTCACCGGCGTTGACTTTGGTCCTGCCGCCGTAGCCTATGCCCGTAAACTGGCGACAGAAGCAGGTGTGGCGGAACGGGTGACCATTTTCCAGGAGGATGTACGCGCCGTCGAATTGCCAGCCACGGCCTTCGACGCGGCGTTCTTTATTTATGGTCAACTCTCAGTCTTTCGTAAAGCAGAGACCCAGCAACTGCTCGATAAAGTGGCACAGTCGCTCAAGCCAGGCGGACAACTGGTGGTGGAATTGCTCAACCAAGATCGAGTGGACAAGACCAGCACCAATTGGTGGTTTACCGACGACACCGGTCTGTGGGGAGATAGCCCTTTTCTGCATCTGGGTGAACGTTTCTGGGATGATAAGGAAGAATTGGCCTATGAACGCTTCTACATCATACATTTGGAGACTGGCGAATATACCGAAGTCCATCTCTGTGACCAAAGTTATGCTGTGGCCACTATGCAGGGCATGATGCGTGAAGCAGGCTTTGCCGAAGTTGATGTCTATCCTCGTTGGGATGGCGTTCCTCTCTATGATTTGGACGAATGGATCGTTTATGTGGCGCGAAAGTAGGGCTGGGCGGCCAATATTGATAGACCCAATCCGGTGACTGTCACTGGCTGGGCGCAGGTTTGCCAAGCGGCGTTGTGATCGCCAGTGAAAGTCACCTTGGATATTTATTTTTCTAAAAGAGCCTTAGCGGTGGTAGAGATTCGCGAATCACAGAAGTCGGACTTTTTGCAGCGGACTCAGTCATTTCTAACAGAACAGAACGAGATCTGCGCAATTTATGCTATACCGCTCACCCTATCAGACTCTCTGTTGGGGATACAAAAGTAGTAGAACATCGTTATGGCATTGAATCAGTTTTTTCTTAAGGTTTTTGTAAGATTTGCCGAGACCTCTATTGAGATCTATACTGAGCAGCGTCACAAAGGCCAGTGGGACAGTAGACAGTAGGACAGTAGGACAGTAGACAGTGGGACAGTAGACAGTGACTGATATACCGCTCTACTGAACTACTGATTTACTTAGGTCGCAGTGTACTAGAAACTTCTATACGTCATCAAGTACGTGCTGTGAAGGAGCAATCAATGCTACAAAGTGCTCAAACTTATGCCTATATAATTTTAAGTAGCGCCGTGGCGGTCACGGTTTTTGTTCTTATTATGGTCCTGCAAGGAACACTCACGCCGTTTGCATTGTTGGGATTGGTTACGGTGGTTGTCTTCTTAATGGTCGCACCGAGCATTTGGATCTACCAAATGGTGGTTTGTCCCCAATTCCAGGAACAGAAGGATCAACTCTTGCTGCGCTGTACGCAGGATGGGGCCGGCCGTAATTGTGTTATTCAACAGCGCAACCATGAGTTACTTTTGCTGTTATCAAAAATCTTCGCCGCGCGTGATCCCTACGTCGGCAACCACGCCTCGCAGGTGGCGACCTATGCGGTGGCAATTGCCATTGAACTAAAACTTCCCCTGGCCCAGCTCGAAATCTTGCGGCAAAGCGCCTATTTGCACGACATTGGCAAGATTGGCATCCCCGATATAATTCTCCACAAACCGGCGCGCCTAACCGATCAGGAATATCAGTTTATGCAGCGTCATGTAGAGATTGGAGCGGATTTTGTCTCTACCAGCCAAGGGCTTGAGCATCTCGCTCCCTTCATTCGCTATCATCATGAACGCTGGGATGGGCTAGGTTACCCGGCTGGATTAGCCGGTGAAGAGATCCCGTTGGAGGCGCGCATTTTAAGTCTGTGTGACGCAGTGGAGGCGATGGCTTCGGATCGTCCCTATCACCGGGCAATCGCGCCGGAACAGATTGTGGCCGAACTCAAACGCTGTTCCGGCAAGCAATTTGATCCGACTGTGGTCGCAGCCTTTATTCGCATCTTTGAGCGACAGGGCGCCCGCTTTATTATCAACTCGGCTCAAAGTGTCACCCGGCAGTTGGCTGCCACTAAGGACGCCGATGATAGTTCTTTTTCACCCCTGCGCACCTATTCTTATGGTATGCAGCCGCTGCACCCTTAATGCGCAGAAGAGAGCAATGCAACAAGCCCGGCATCTCCGCAACTGCCGGGCTTGTGAACGTTCCAGTTCCTTGATTCCCACCCCTGAATCAGACCGGATAGGCTGTTCGGGGCAAAACCTGATGGTGATGTAGCCGTGCATAGTAGCCGTCGTGTTGCAGCAACTCGGCATGATTGCCATCTTCCACCACCTTACCCCGCTCCATGACAATAATGCGGTCGGCTCTGCGTACTGTGCTCAGGCGGTGAGCAATGATCAGACTGGTGCGCTTCTGTAGAATCCGTTCTAGCGCCTCCTGAATCAAGGCCTCGGTTGCCGTATCAATACTGCTTGTTGCCTCATCCAACACCAGCACCGCGTCGGGATTCAAGGCCAACGCGCGCGCCAGTGCCAGCAGTTGGCGTTGGCCTTGGGAGATATTGGTTCCGCCCGGTAAAAGCTCAAAATCATAATCGCCGGGCAGCTTTTCGATAAAACGCGCTGCATTGCTAAACTCGGCGGCCTGGTGGATTGCTTCTTCACTGACATTACTCTCGTATAAGCCAATATTCTGCCGAATGGTGCCGGCGATACAGACAGGATCCTGGGGCACCACTACCACGGCGCGGCGCAGGTCTGTCAGGCTTAGCTGGCGCAAATCAATCCCATCAAGCAAAACCTGCCCTTCGGTCGGCTCATAATAGCGCGCCAACAGACTGGCCAAGCTTGATTTGCCGGCGCCCGTCGCCCCGACAATGGCCACGGATTGGCCGGCGGCAATGTGCAGGTTTACGCCACGTAAGACCGGTTCATCGGGCAAGTATGAAAAGTAGACATTGCGGAATTCAATGTCGCCACGCACCGTAGGCAATGCTACTGGCTGGGCGGGGCTCTGAATTTTAGGCTCCATCTGAAACATGCGGTAGATACGCTCCGCAGCGCCCAAGGCAATCTGGATCGCGTTGTACTGTTGCGAAAGATTAAGAATGGGTTGAAAAGCGCGCTGTGAATACTGGAAGAAGGCGACCAACGTGCCCAGCGTAGCCCAGCCGGCCAAAACGCCGCGTCCACCACCATAGAGCAACAGACCCGTACCCACAGCGGCTAACACCTCCTGTACGGCTAGAAAGACTGCGCTGTGATAGCGAAGATCAATTAGGGCGCGCCGGTAGTGACTGTTGTAGGCATCGAATTCTTGCTCGCTGGCGATTTCATGGCCAAAGAGTTGGACCACCGTCATGCCATGTAGATGTTCGTTGAGAAAAGAGCTAATGCGCGCCATGGCTGTCCGTTCGCCGCTGGATGAACTGCGAATCCGTTGGCGAAAGTAGCGGGTGACCAATGCCAAGACCGGCATAAGCACCATGGCTAAGAGCGCCAGGCGCCAATTGGTGACCAACATGACAACAACCAGGACAACAAAAGTAACCCCCTCGACCAAAATCACGACGATGCTGCTGGAGAGCACCTGGTTAATGTTGTCGATGTCACTGCTCAGGCGCGTAACCAGATCGCCGGTCGGTGTACTGGTGAGAAAGGCATAATCCTGGCGTAGGATGTGGTCAAAGAGGCGCGTCCGCAGATCGGCCAACGCGCGCTGGGCAGCAAATTGTAGATGGTAAGTGTAGGCAAAGGTAAATCCAAAGAGCGCAAGCGCCGTCGCGCCGTAGAGAATGGTAATACTCCAGAGGGCGCGAATGTCGCCCCTGGCAATCGGGCCGTCAATGGCCTGTTGTAGCAGATAGGGGGGCACGACATTCATGGCCGCCACACCTATCATTAAAATTGAAGCAAAAATCGTCGAGCGCCAATAAGGGCGGATGGAGGTCGCCAACAGTTGGATCAGCGCGGAATCTTGGCTCAGATTTGCCCCCTGTTCCTTGGGCGCGCCCTGTGCTGTGGTGGCTGTTTTGTTTGCCTGTTTAGCCTGACCGTTACGTTTGTCATCCAAATCTGCTGCACTGCTGTCCGATCTGCTCTGTTCTTTCAGCTTAGCCATGAGCGATTTCCTCCTCAGCTTGTTGGATTTCGCGGTGATACATTTCGGCATAAAGGCCATCTTGGGCCAGCAACGTATTGTGATCGCCCTGTTCCACAATCCGCCCTTCGTTTAATACGATAATCTCATCGGCATCGCGCACGGCGGCCATCCGTTGGCTAACGATAATCGAGGTGCGCCTTTGCCCTGACCCTTCCTGCGCCTGACGCAATTCATTGATAATCTCCGCTGAGGTCTGCATGTCTACGCTGGCCAGTGCGTCATCCAAGATTAACACCTTCGGGTCGCGCACCAGCGCGCGTGCAATCGCTGTCCGTTGGCGTTGACCGCCGGAAAGGGTGGTCCCCCGTTCGCCTACCAAACTATCTAAGCCTTTGGGCAACTGGGGCAGATCGTTGGTCAGACGCGCCTGTTGCATGGCTCGATAAATCTGGGGATCGCCCACATCCATCATCCCCAACGCAATGTTGCCGCGCAAGGGCATGGTAAAGAGGAGCGTTTCCTGGAGTACATAGACCACGTTGCGGCGTAGGGCTGTCAACTGAATATGGCGGAGATCATAGCCATCAAGGCTGATTGTGCCCTGGTCGGGGTCATAAATCCGCCCCAGAAGGCTGATCAACATGCTTTTGCCGGCGCCAGTTGGCCCGACGATCCCTACAGTCGCGCCGGCAGGAATATCCAGGTTAATATCTTGTAAAAGCCAGCGCTCCTGGTCGGGGGCGTAGACGCTGACATGGTCAAAGCGGATTGCGCCTTGGAGGGGCGGGTCAATGGCATCGGGCGCATCGTTAATCTTGGGCAGGAGGTGAAGCACTTCCCCGATACGCCCTGCCGCGGCATTGCCCTGTTGCAGCCGTTCAAAGGCGCCGGTAATCTGCTGCGCACCACTGTTGAGCAATCCCAAATAGACTATAAACTGTACGTACTCGCCTACAGTCAACTGATCATTGATGATGTAGAGCCCACCGACCAAGACAATAATCGTGGCGGCGACACGCACCATTAAACTTGGCAGCGGCGAAACCAGGCCGGAACGGACAATAAAGTCCATATTTTTTTCGACAAAGACTTTGTTCGCTTCTCTGAATTTGTCGCCGACAGCCCGTTCTTGTGCATAGGCCGTCAACATACGCACTGCATTGAGATGTTCCTGGGTAAAGGCGGAAAGACGCCCGGCTTCCTGCTGAACATGGGCAAAGGATTTTTCCAACATGCCGCCCAGCCGGAGCTGCGCCACAATGCTGATGACGAGCATGACCACCACCAGGGCTGCCATGGCCGGGCTCGTCAACGCCATCAGCGCGGCGCCGATGATTAACAGAAAAAGCGAATGCATTGCCATTTGGAAGCCGGCGCTGTAGAAGCGCCAGATATAGATAAAATCGTTGGTGGCGCGCGAGAGCAGATCGCCTGTGCCATAACGCTGACGCGTCTCGTAATCAAAGAGCAACAGCCGGTGAAAGAGATCCTGGCTCATACGATAGGAGACGCCCGCTGCAATGTCGCCGGTGAGCATACGCAGCAGGTAACGAAAGAGCGCAACCAAGATTGAGAGCACGATGAGCCCCAACGCATAGAGCGCCAGGTTGAACGCAGTAATGCCTCTCGTCAAATTATCAATGCCCCAGCCCAGCAAGGTAGGGCTAAAGGCGCTGGAACCCGCACCAATCAGGGCATACACTGTGCCGATGAGCAGTATGTTGCGGTAGGGCCGCATGTAGGGGAGTAGGAACTGTAATCCTCTTTTTTCCATCATTTCCTTCAAATCTAGAAGATCGCGGCGCAACCTGTTGGGTAACTTGTTGCCCAACAAGTGCTAGGAACGCGTGTAGGGCAACAAGTCAACGCCGGATCTACGCCCAAATGAGCTAGCCAATGCACCATGTGCCATTTTCTACCGCTTCGAGCCTGCCGCTTTCCGCCGCACGCACGCCGGCATCCAAAATCGCCATGACTTCCAGGTTAAAGGGCAGTTGCAAGGTAGGGTGCAGTGCTGCGCCGGTCTCTAGGTGGTGGATCATCTCTTCGGCAATATTTTGGCGGCCTGCTGCCAATGTCTCGCCGCTGTGGACGGTGCTTTGACCATTGCCCTTTTCCACCCGGACACTTTCTGCGCCGCCTTTGGGGCGCTCCACGACCAGCGTGCCCTCTGTGCCGTAAACAATGGGACCGGGCGACACACCATGATCGATGGTGGTCCACGAGGCTTCAAAGAGGGCCATGGCCTGGGGGAAACGAACGATTATCGCGGCGTTATCTTCGGCGTCACCCCAGTGGCTGTTCAGGTTGGCGCGCATACCCACGGCAGCCAACGCCTGCTCACCAATCAACCAACGTGCCAGTTGTGAGCCATAGCAGCAGTAATCAAGCATGGCGCCGCCGCCGGTCGCCTTTTGGTGCCACCAGGTGGCGCCTCGCTCTACCCCACTCATGGGGCCGGCGCCTTCGGTAATGCCGGGATGGGAGACGCCATAGCCCAATGGCCCCAAGTGGCCGCCGCGCCACTTCACTTCGATGACGCGACCGATCTCTCCCGCCTCGAGGAGGCTTTTGGCTTTGCGAATGGCCGGCGACCAGGTGGTGGGCCAGTTGACCACGACATCGATCGGGCCAGCCTGACTGGCGCGCGCCATGCGCAAGCCGTGGGCCAGCGAACTCGCCATTGGCTTTTCCACCACCACATGCGCGCCGACTGCCGCACACGCCTCGACCACTTCGGCATGTTTAGCATTTTCAGAACAACAGATGATTACATCAAACTCTTCCTGCTGCAACATCGCACTGTAGTCAGCGTAGGCTTTGGCCACTCCCAATGTCTCCAGCGCATGGCGTTGGTTCCAGCCCCGTGTGTAGAGCGCATCGCGCAGCTCCGGCTGATCCGGCTTGGTGTCGGCGCAGGCGGTCAAGGTCACCTGTGGATGTTGGCCAAACTGTTTCGCCAGGCTGTTGATGTGCATGTGGGCAAAGCCAATGATGCCCACTTTGTACTCTTTGCTCATTGTTTTACTCCTTCGTTAAATTTTGGTTAAATCTGCGGTCTTTAAAAATTGGGGTGCTTTGCGTACTTGGGTCGCTTGTTCAAAGGCGTAGGCTATGCGGATCAGGGTTGGCTCTTGCCAGGCGTCGGCAAAGAAGGAGACGCCCACCGGCAGGCCATAGACATAACCAGCCGGTACGGTGATGTTGGGGTAACCGGCAACGGCAGCCGGCCCGGAACTGGCGCCTAAAAAGCGGTCGCCGTCAATGGGGTCAATGACCCAGGCGGGGCTACCGGTCGGCGCCATGATCGCATCCAGCCTATGTTCCTGCAGGGTGGCGTCAATCCCATCTGTGCGCGCCAACCGTAGCTTTTCGGCGGTCAGGCGACTATATTCTTCGTCGTCCAGTGATCCCTTGGCCTGTGACATGAGATGCAATTCCTGCTGGAAGTAGGGCATGACCTTGGCGGCGTGCCGGTTATTAAAGTCGATGACATCGGCTAGCGAATGGACGGCCACATTAGGACCGACCCCAGCCAGATAGTTATTCAGATCGGCTTTAAACTCATATTGGAGGGTGGCCCATTCGGGGTCGCGCAGCAACTTGGCGGTTTTGATCTCCACCGGATCGATCACCACCGCGCCGCAACGTCGCAGTACGGCAACGCATTCTTCCATAATGGCATCGACCCGTTCGTGAAAGCCAAAAAAGTTCCGCGCAATGCCGATGCGCGCGCCCTTTAGCCCATCTTTGTCAAGAAATTGGGTGTAGTCATGGTAGTACTTGCCTTCGCTCGCAACTGTGGTTGGGTCGGTCGGGTCGATGCCAACCAAGGCGCCCAATACCGTGGCGCCATCGGCCACTGTGCGCGCCATGGGGCCAGCCGTGTCTTGGGTGTGCGCAATGGGAATAATCCCACGGCGGCTGACCAGGCCCACTGTCGGTTTGATGCCTACAATGCCATTGACTGTGGAAGGACAGACAATCGAGCCATCGGTTTCTGTCCCAATCGCCACCGCACAAAAGTTCGCCGCCGCGGCCACGCCGGAGCCGGAACTGGAGCCGCAGGGGTTGCGGTCGGTGGCGTAGGGGTTGCGCGTCTGGCCGCCGCGACTGCTCCAGCCGCTGGAGGAACGGGTGGAGCGAAAGTTGGCCCATTCACTAAGATTGGTCTTGCCCAGAATAATGGCGCCGGCTGCACGTAGCTTTTCCGCCACAAAGGAATCTTGCGCGGCCATGTGCCCTTCCAGCGCCAACGAGCCGGCGGTGGTCATCATTTTGTCGCCGGTGTCAATATTATCTTTGAGTAAGATAGGAATGCCGTGGAGTGGTCCCCGCGGTCCTGTGGCCGTTCGTTCCGCATCAAGCGCCTCGGCAATGGTCAGGGCGTCAGGATTGAGTTCTATGACGGCGTTAACGGCAGGGCCGCGCCGGTTGAGCGCCTCAATACGGGCGAGATACATCTGGGTAAGGGTGCGGGCGCTGTAGAGCCCGCTGCTCATCTTCTCTTGTAATTCCTGGATTGACATTTCGCGCATAGCAGCACCTGTTTTGAAGAAGGGTTATTAATGCTTTGATGAAGAGTTGCCGTCGGCTGGCAACCTGAGGCTGTTGGCCACGGGCTGCCAGCGGTTGGCACAGTTTATCCTATGGTGACAGAGAATGATTCGCAGTTGGGTGATTAATTACCAATGGCGCACAGCGCCCGCAAGCGAACACCCAATCACCAATCACCCAAGCCCCGGCGCCTTTGGCGGTTGATGGTGTAGAATGCCCATCATGCGCTCTTCCACCAACTTTGTAAAAGGGGGATGGGTTAGAATGTAGAAGCGCCGTTCGCGTACGGCGGCCAGAACCTGTTCGGCGATATATTCCGGTTCCACGCCATTGTCGATCAACGGTTGCATTGCCTGGTCACCAGCCTGGCGCGCCGCGTTGGGTACTGTCGGTTCGTCATGCAAGGCGGGAGGGCGATTGCGGGCTGATGCACCGATACGCGTCTTGACCCAAGCGGGGCAAAGTACAGAGACATGGATGTTGGCGTGGGCCTGTTGCAACTCTTGGTAGAGCGTTTCGGAGAGGGTGACGACGCCATGTTTAGAGACATTGTAGACCCCCAGCCCCGGTGTCGAGACGAGACCGGCAATCGAGGCGGTATTGACAATATGGCCCGCGTCCCCTTGCGCCAACATGCGTGGCACAAAGGCGCGGATGCCATGAATAACGCCCCAGAGGTTTACCCCCAACACCCATTCCCAATCGCGCAAGCTCATCTCCCACAGGGGCCCATCCACGGCCACGCCTGCATTATTGCAGAGCAAATGCACCGCGCCAAAGGTATTCATGGTTACTTGAGCCAACGCTTCCACCGCATCAGGATCGGCAACATTGGTTACGATCGGCAGCACAGTGCCACCGGCAGCACGCAACTGTGCTGTTGTTACCTCCAGCGCAGCTTGTTCAACATCAGCCAAAACAACCTTCATGCCGGCTTGCAGACAGGCGGTTGCGACTGCTTTGCCAATCCCGCTGGCCGCACCCGTAATGACCGCCACTTTATCAGTTAAGCTTTCCAGAGTTTCCGTCATAACTTCTCCCAGCACTGTTTCCCTTTTACGCTCATATGGGCGAAGAGGTGAAATCGCTACCAGTACCAGAGATATACTAAGCTGCGCCATAAAGTAACATTTTGCACACGAGTGAAAATGTTACTATGTGCTGCGGCGGAGTATAAATTGAGCGATTTCACTCGTAGACCTATATGAGCCTTCCTTTTAAGTCAAGGTTAAATTAAGTCAATTCTACCACACCTTTTCCATTTTGCAGAGTAGCGCTTTGCGGGGCTACAGCTCAAGTTTGAGCGCGTTCTATGTCTTTTGTTTGCTTCTGTGCCTGCCATTCGGTACAATGAGCTAACTGATTTATTAAGTGTGTCATCCGTAAGTTTGCAAAGGATCTCCTCATGCGTGCTATCACCTTCCCAACCCACAGCCCCGACTTTGATGTCTATGCGCTAACCGATGACGCGCCCATGCCCACAGTGGGGCCGGATGAAGTGCTGGTCCGCGTGGCCTACGCGGCGCTAAATCGACTGGATAATTGGGTGCGATTGGGGTGGAAGGGGTTAAAGCTGGACTTCCCCCACATCCCTTGCAGTGATTTTAGTGGAACCATTGCCCAGGTAGGCGAAGCTGTGACTGGTTGGCAAGTGGGACAGCAGGTCACTGCGAATCCGCTGTTGTGGTGTGGGGAGTGCCGCGCGTGCATTCGCGGTGAGCAAAATCGCTGCGCCACCGGCCACATTCTGGGGGAAACGGTGCGTGGGGCGTGTGCCGACTATGTTGTCGTGCCGGCGCGTAATCTGGTGGCAATTCCGTCCGGCTATGATCTACAAAAAGCGGCAGCCGCATCGCTGGTCTATGTAACTGCCTGGCACAATGTAATGATCGCCGGTAATCTACGCGCTGCGGAGCGGGTCCTGATCGTCGGCGCCGGTGGAGGAGTGAACACGGCGTCCCTGCAAATTGCGAAGTTGGCTGGTGCTGAGGTCTTTATGATTGCCAGCACAGCAGAGAAGGCGCAACAGGCGCTGGCGTTGGGTGCTGACTGGGTCCATGATCGCAGTGCGGAGGCCAATTGGCCTCGTGCTGTCTATAGCGCCACTGGGCGTGAAGGGATTGACATGGTGGTTGATAATGTGGGCGCGGCTACCTGGCCCAGCAGTCTGCGCACCTTACGGACCGGGGGGCGGCTGGTAACTGTGGGCGGCACCAGTGGGTATGACGCCGCAGTGCCGGTTAATTTGATCTTCGGCAAACAGTTGCGCATTATCGGCAGCACCATGGGTGCGCAGGATGACTATGAACAGGTGATGCGCCTGGTCTTCCAAGGAAAATTGGATCCGGTTGTCGATTCGGTCTATGCTTTAGCAGATTTTCGCGCCGCCATGACACGCATGATGGAGAATCAGCAATTTGGCAAGATCCTAATTCAGGTTAATGCATAGCGTAGCATTATAATGGGAACGGGAAGCCACCTTGGCCTTTATAGTGGGGGGGGTACCACATTTTCGGGGGAGTTCTGGCAGAGAAATTGGGGAGACTCGACTCGGCCCCCGGAAATGGGACACACCCTTATATTGGGCTCTGTTTGACAACCACAGTTTGCACATAATAGGAATTGTGGTGGTCAAAGCAACCGCACTGTAAATTTTCTCAGCAAGACTTTTCAGACGAGTTTGGTAATGGGACGCATGTAAATATGGCTGAGTTTGGCCCAGAGGAGTTTAACCCAGAGGAGTTTGACCTAGATGAGTTTGGCTCAGATGAATTGGGTCTAGGTGAGTTAGACCTGGATGAACGCTATGATGATTTTGCCGAAGGACCATCCAGCCCGTCATTGCCAATTATTTTTCTCAGTGCTGCCAGTGCAATTGCCGGGGGAGTTATAACGCTCTATGTTGCCTATCGGATGTTGCTCTTGCCCATCGAACTGAGCGCCGGGTTAGCCACCTTTGTGGCCAGCATTGCATTGGGGCTTACCGGTGCCGGTCTTTCGTTTTTGACGCGCTCGCGCGCGGCAACCAGCAACATTGCCTTTAGCTGTGGTCTTATTGTACTTTCACTTTTGTTTTTTGGTCTCTGTACACTGGTTGGAGCTGCCGCCGCGTTGTTCTTAATGATGATAAGTCGTTGACATAATGGAAATACAAGCGGACATACAAACAGCGTCTGATCGTAATCTCCGCCATAGTCGCTTGACAATCCGACCAACCGTGGATGAACGGAACAGTCTTGTCCTGTGGCACCGCACCGTTTCCCCTTGGAAAGCGCTGCGTAATGGCGTTGTGATCATGATCGCCCGTCATATGATGAGCCTGGCTGTAAAACGCTGGCTCTATCGTACCATTGGGATGCAAGTGGGGCAGCATGTAAGTTTCGCCTGGCATGTAACGCCGGATTTATTCTTTCCAGAATTGATCTGTGTAGGAGATAACAGCATTATTGGCTATAATACGACTATCCTTGCGCATGAGTATCTTCTTCATGAATGGCGCACCGGCCCTGTCCAGATTGGACGCAACGTGATCATTGGCGCAAATTGCACAATCCTTCCCGGTGTCATCATTGGAGATGGCGCAACCGTTGGCGCAATGTCGCTTGTCAATAAAGATGTCCCGCCTGGCGCAAAGGTCGGGGGGATACCCATTCAGCCTTTGCGCTCATCAACTGTTGAGAATTGACCTTCATTGGAGCAGGAAAATGAACTGGTTTTTGACGCAAATTTCCCGTGTGCAGGCGCTGGCCGCCACTGCACCACTCCTGACATTACTGCTGGTCATTGATGTCGTCGCCTACTTTGGCGGTCTACTTTATTGGTATGGCTTTGTCATGGCCAGCCCCTTTACACCAACGTGGGCTTGGCCCTTTATTCCTGATTGCCCACTTTTTGGCCTCCTGAGCGGCCTGGGGTTGTTGATTGTTATTGCCCATCGCCATTGGTCAACCGCCGCCCAGAACCGCGCCCAGCGTGCTTTCTGGATTGTTGCCATCGTCTCGACCGTGCTGTGGATCTCTACCTATTTCCCAGGCGTCCCGGTTGGTTGGGCGCGGCAGGGGGCGATGTTGGGCGTGTGGAGTTGGTCACTACTGCTAGGCGCTGTTGTCTTTCGGCGGGCGCCGGCTTGGTTTTTGGCAATTTGCGCAATGGGCGCGATTAAATATGGGATCTGGACCATTACTGCCTGGCTGGTCTTTTGGCGCAATACCGCGCTTGTCTATGGCGCGCCGCTCTTCACCTTTGATAGCGTCTTTATGACATTGACCCATATCGGCTTGGTGGGACAGGGGGTGCTGCTCTTGCTCTACTTCCGGCCTACACGCCTGGCCACCATCGCCAGCTTTGGCTGGTTTATCTTAAGTGATTATGTAGACTATGGTTTGGGCTTTTATCCTGGCCTGCCTTTAAGATTTATCCCCCTAGGGATCATGCAGTGGAGCACCATTGCCGTTACCTTTGCCTTGAGTGGCCTCTACCTTTGGTTACACCATAACCACATGTCCCATACCGTCCAGGAAGATGAGGGACTAATCCAACCGATTCCCTCCGCATAAGGTGCATTAAAAATGCCCGCATCACTGCTTTGCCTATAGGGTTGAGCAGGCGGTGGTGACTGGGCCAACTAGAAAGCAGGGCATTGTTGAGCGAACAATCGAAAGACCCCAAGGTTCAAGATCTCTATCGACGGAAGGCTGAAGCGCGCCAGGGCGGCGGTCCAGAACGGATTGCGCGGCAACATGCACGTGGGAAGATGACCGCGCGCGAGCGGATCAATCTGTTGCTTGATAAGAGCAGCTTCCGCGAGATCGATGTTTTTGTCACCCACACGACCACTGAGTTTGGCCTCGCCGATCAAAAGTATCTTGGTGACGGTGTTGTTACAGGGTACGGCACTATTCATGGCCGGCTTGTCTATATCTTTTCGCAAGATTTTACGGTCTTTGGCGGCACGGTCAGTTGGACCCACGCCATGAAAATCTGCAAAGTGATGGATATGGCGATGAAGAATGGCGCAATCCTGATTGGCCTGAATGAAGGAGGCGGCGCGCGCATTCAAGAAGGGGTGCGTGGCCTGGCCGGCTATGCGGAGATCTTCTATCGCAATGTCATGGCTTCCGGTGTTGTGCCGCAGATTAGCATCATCATGGGACCCTGTGCCGGCGGTGCTGTCTACAGCCCAGCATTGACAGATTTTGTGGTAATGGTCAAAGACACCAGCCAGATGTTTGTCACGGGGCCCGATGTGGTCAAGACGGTGACTCAAGAGGAAGTTACCTTTGAAGAGCTAGGTGGCGCCTTTATCCATGCTAGTAAGTCCGGCGTGGCCCATTTTGCCGCAGAAAATGAGGAAGATGCCATTTTTATTGTGCAAAGCCTCATCGAGTTTTTGCCCAGCAACAATATGGAAGATCCCGCACCAAGCAGCGGTCAGGATGATCCGCTGCGTCAGGATCTGGAGTTGGACGCCATCGTGCCGGACAATCCCAACCGCCCCTATGATATGAAAGAGGTAATCCGCCACATTGTCGATGATGGCCGATTTTTTGAAGTGCATGAACATTGGGCCATGAATATCCTGGTTGGCTTTGCCCGGCTGGGGGGACGCGCAGTGGGGATTGTGGCGCAACAGCCGGCGGTATTGGCCGGTGTTTTGGATGTGGAGGCCAGCCAAAAATCAGCGCGCTTTGTCCGTTTCTGTGATGCCTTTAACATTCCTCTGGTTGTGCTGGAAGATGTTCCTGGCTTTATGCCTGGTGTCAATCAGGAGCATGGCGGCATTATTCGGCACGGCGCCAAATTGCTCTACGCGTTTTCGGAGGCAACCGTGCCCAAGGTAACCGTGATTGTGCGCAAAGCCTATGGCGGCGCCTACTGTGTCATGAATCCACGCCATCTAGGCGCCGATCTGGTCTTGGCTTGGCCGAGTGCTGAAATTGCCGTGATGGGGCCGGAAGGGGCTGTCAATGTAATTTTCCGCCGGGAATTGAGTGAGGCGGATGATCCAGTGGCGCGCAAGGCCGAGTTGGTGACCGAGTACCGTGAGCGCTTTGCCAATCCCTATATCGCAGCCGCATCCGGCTTTATTGATAATGTGATTGAACCACATGAAACGCGGCCGCGCCTGATCAATGCCCTAGAAATGCTTCAAAATAAACGGGGCAGCCTTCCGCCTAAAAAACATGGCAACATCCCTCTGTAAGTCATTTTGTGGGTTGCGAGCTAAGCGTGAGCGATAACGGCATTAATGGCAATGGCGCCAACAGCAATGGCGTCAATGGAAAGGTGGAGCGCGTATTTACGCATCCTAGACTTATGGCATTAACTGAAATTGAATTTGAACTCTCTGCAACGCAATATCGCGCCATGGGCTATCCTGGCATCAAACAGGGAGAACCATTGACCGCGGTCTTAGAAACCGCCATCCTCTTTCCCGATCCAACGGTGGAAAGTTGGTTTGTGGTGCAGAAAGAGCCCTGGCCGGCGCGCTTGGCACGGGTTGCACCGGCGACTTATGCTTTTGCTGGTCAAATCGAAGCAGCTGAGATCGGGCGAGAAGAAGGCGCAGAAATTGCAACCCTACTGGTGCGCTGCGGTGATATTCCCTTACGCGTTACCTGTGCGCCAGGCGAAGATGGGCGATTGCCTTTTGGGGTTTGGGAGACGCGCTACCTGACCGGCATTAGTCATATCTATGGTGTAGTTGAAGATGACTTTGCAACAGCAGTTGGCCAATCGATCGACCTGACGATTTGGTCTTTTCGCCGTTTGATTTTGACGCCGGGCGACGCTGTTTTTGGTCAGTGGTATGAAAGTGATCAATTGGCGCCAACACCCTTTCCGTATGACAGAATTATTGTTGAAGGCCGTCTACATCGTCAGAAAATTTGGGCCAGACAATCTGAGGAATGATATGTTTAAAAAAGTGTTGATTGCAAACCGAGGTGAAATTGCCGTACGGATTGTGCGCGCCTGTGAAGAACGCGGGATTCCCACGGTCGCCATTTTTTCGGAAGCGGATCGCACAGCCCTCCATGTGCGCTACGCCAATGAAGCCTATTCTGTCGGTCCGGCGCCTAGTCGCGAAAGCTATTTGCGGATTGACAAAATTGTCGATGTCGCGCGCAAGGCTGGGGTTGATGCAATTCATCCGGGGTATGGCTTTCTCTCGGAAAATGCTGAATTTGCGGCTGCGTGCGCGGATGTCGGCATTACCTTTATTGGACCCAGCCCCGACGCCATTGAGAAGATGGGGGACAAATCGACCGCGCGTACAACTGTGGCGCGGCGCAATGTGCCGCTGGTGCCTGGCTCGGCGAAAGGGCTGAACGACGAAGAACTCGTCGCCACGGCAGCTGAGATCGGCTTCCCACTTATGATCAAAGCGAGTGCTGGCGGTGGCGGCAAGGGAATGCGGGCTGTCCATGAACCGGCTGAATTTGCCGGTGCATTGGCGGCCGCACGGCGCGAGGCGCAAAACGCCTTTGGCAAAGACGAAGTCTATCTGGAGAAGTTGATTACAAATGCCCGCCATGTTGAAGTGCAGATCTTGGCGGATAGTCATAACAACACCATTCACTTGGGCGAGCGTGAATGTAGTATCCAACGCCGCCATCAGAAGCTGATTGAAGAGGCGCCCAGTGTGGCCATTGACGATGCCCTGCGCTTGGAAATGGGACGGGTAGCAGTGGCCGCCGCTGAATCGGTCGGCTATGTCAATGCCGGCACAATTGAGTTTCTCTTTGACAGTAAAGATAACAAGTATTATTTCCTGGAGATGAACACACGGCTACAGGTGGAACATCCGGTAACGGAAATGGTGACTGGGGTTGATATTGTCAAAGAACAAATTGCCATTGCGGCCGGTCGGCGGATGCGGTATAAACAAAGTGACATCATCGCCAAAGGCTGGGCTATTGAGTGCCGTGTTACCGCCGAAGACCCCTTTAATAACTTCCTCCCGAGCACCGGGACGGTGACCTATCTTAAAGAGCCGACGGGTCCTGGTGTACGGGTAGAGAGTGCGCTTTATCGCGGCTGTGAGATTAGCTTATATTACGATCCGATGGTCGCTAAACTCATTGCCTGGGGCGAAAACCGAGCTGAGGCCATTTTGCGTATGCGACGTTCGCTCAATGAATATCGAATTGGCGGCATTAAAACCTCCATTCCTTTTCACCAAGAATTGATGGACAGCACTGAGTTTATCTGGGGCACCTTTGACACAGGCTTTATTAACCGGCGTCAGTTAACGCGCTCTTCTCAATCTTCTGAGTATGAACAAATTGTGGCGGCGGTTGCCGCTATGATTGCCCACGAGGAAGGACGCCAGGCTGTCCACATTGGCCATACATCTTCGGCCAATGGCACGGCGGATCATAGCCCCTGGAAACAAGCAGGTCGTTTGCGTGCACTGGGAGGTCGCTGGTGAAATATTACGCACGAGTTGGCTTAAATGAGTACGAGGTTGAAATTAATCAAGGCCAAGTGGCCATTAACGGTGATTTGATTAATGTTGACCTTAGTCAAAGTGGCGTTCCAGAGCTTTATAGTGTACTTTTTGATGGACGCAGCTTTGACATGTTAGTGGAATCGCATCTATATGACTATAAAGTCACCTTTCGTGGCGAACAATTTCAGGTCCAAGTGGAAGATGAGCGGACACGTAAACTTAACACTGGCCGCAAAGCACCGACGTTGCCTCATGGTGAGTTAGCCATGCGCGCCCCGATTCCAGGATTGGTAGTAAAAGTTTTAGTGGAAGAAGGCGCCCAGGTAGTGGATGGTGAGCCACTTGTGATTTTAGAGGCGATGAAGATGGAAAATGAAATTCGTTCTTTGCGCGCGGGCAAGGTGAAAAATGTGACGGTTTCTCCTGGACAGCGGGTTGAACAGAACGAAGTATTACTTATTGTAGAATAACATAATTGGGATTTGACAACTTAGGCTAGGCTGTGTAAAATAGAAAGTCCCGGTTGATGCAGGCTTGTTTGATGAGGGATGTGTAGCCGGGACAAGCAGTTTAAAAGTTTAAGATTTTTCAGTCTGCCTACTAAAATGCTTAGTAGGATAAAGAGTGCAAGAATAAGTGTGAAAACAGAGTTCTTGCGATTTGACAGGCGAATAAAGAAGTGATAGACTTCTCGCTTGTGCCCAACGCTAGGGCTTCCTAAACGGGAGCTTGGCAGGGCAACAGAGTCACAGGAATAAGTGTGAAAACAGAGTTCTTGCGATTTGACAGGCGAATGAAGAAGTGATAGACTTCTCGCTTGTGCCCAACGCTAGGGCTTCTAAACGGGAGCTTGGCAGGGCAACAGAATCACAGGAACAAATGTGAAAACAGAGTTCTTGCGATTTGACAGGCGAATGAAGAAGTGATAGACTTCTCGCTTGTGCCCAGTGCTAGGGCTTCCGAATGGGAGCTTAGCAGGGCAACAGAGTCACAGGAATAAATGTGAAAACAGAGTTCTTGCGATTTGACAGGTGAATGAAGAAGTGATAGACTTCTCGCTTGTGCCCAGCGCTAGGGCTTCCGAATGGGAGCTTAGCAGGGCAACAGAGTCACAGGAATAAATGTGAAAACAGAGTTCTTGCGATTTGACAGGTGAATGAAGAAGTGATAGACTTCTCGCTTGTGCCCAGCGCTAGGGCTTCCGAATGGGAGCTTAGCAGGGCAACAGAGTCACAGGAATAAATGTGAAAACAGAGTTCTTGCGATTTGACAGGTGAATGAAGAAGTGATAGACTTCTCGCTTGTGCCCAGCGCTAGGGCTTCCGAATGGGAGCTTAGCAGGGCAGCAGAATCACAGGAACAAATGTGAAAACAGAGTTCTTGCGATTTGGCAAGATGGACGAAACCGAATATAATAGGGCTTCGTTCCGAGAGTGTACATTAACAACTAAAGAGTGATAAGACAGCAGAGTCTTTGTGTTAAGAATTAAATTCTCGTTTATGTACGGAGAGTTTGATCCTGGCTCAGGATGAACGCTAGCGGCGTGCCTAACACATGCAAGTCGAACGTGAAGATTTACTTCGGTGAGTCTGAAAGTGGCGGACGGGTGAGTAACACGTAGGTAACCTGCCTCGAAGTGGGGGATAACCATTGGAAACGATGGCTAATACCGCATGGTTTTGTGGACTCGGGAGGGTTCACAAATAAAATTCAGGTGCTTCGAGAGGGGCCTGCGTCCGATTAGCTAGTTGGTGGGGTAATGGCTCACCAAGGCGATGATCGGTAGCTGGTCTGAGAGGACGATCAGCCACACGGGAACTGAGATACGGTCCCGACTCCTACGGGGGGCAGCAGTGAGGAATATTGGACAATGGGGGCAACCCTGATCCAGCAACGCCGCGTGGAGGATGAAGGTTCTTGGATTGTAAACTCCTTTTCTGAGGGAAGAGAGAGGACGGTACCTCAGGAATAAGTCACGGCTAACTACGTGCCAGCAGCCGCGGTAATACGTAGGTGGCAAGCGTTATCCGGAATTACTGGGCGTAAAGCGCACGCAGGTGGCTAAGCAAGTTTGGCGTGAAAGCTCCTGGCTTAACTGGGAGAGGTCGTCAAAAACTGCTTGGCTTGAGGCAATGAGAGGGGTGTAGAATTCCCGGTGTAGTGGTGGAATGCGTAGATATCGGGGGGAATACCAGTGGCGAAAGCGGCACCCTGGCATTGGCCTGACGCTCATGTGCGAAAGCGTGGGTAGCGAACGGGATTAGATACCCCGGTAGTCCACGCTGTAAACGATGAACACTAGGTGTAGGTGGAGTCAAATCTGTCTGTGCCGAAGCAAACGCGATAAGTGTTCCGCCTGGGGACTACGGCCGCAAGGCTAAAACTCAAAGGAATTGACGGGGGCCCGCACAAGCAGCGGAGCGTGTGGTTTAATTCGATGCAACGCGAAGAACCTTACCTGGGTTTGACATGTACGTAGTAGTGAAGCGAAAGCGGAACGACCCTTCGGGGAGCGTATGCAGGTGCTGCATGGCTGTCGTCAGCTCGTGTCGTGAGATGTTGGGTTAAGTCCCGCAACGAGCGCAACCCTTGTCGCTAGTTACAAGTGTCTAGCGAGACCGCTGGTATCAAACCAGAGGAAGGTGGGGATGATGTCAAGTCAGCATGGCCTTTATATCCAGGGCTACACACACGCTACAATGGCCGGTACAATGGGCAGCCAAAGGGTGACCTGGAGCGAATCCCATCAAAGCCGGTCGTAGTTCAGATTGTAGGCTGCAACCCGCCTGCATGAAGCCGGAGTTGCTAGTAAACGCAGGTCAGCCATACTGCGTTGAATACGTTCCCGGGCCTTGTACACACCGCCCGTCACGTCATGGGAGTTGGTAACACCTGAAGTCGGTGACCTAACCGCAAGGAAGGA